>NZ_FNFM01000018.1 GCF_900101095.1 Actinopolyspora mzabensis | reverse complement strand
GCTGGTGGGGCGGTGCATGCGTTGCGGGTGGGTCCTGGGGTGCAGGCGTATTTGGCGGATCATCGGGTGTTTGGTCGGGTGGTGGTGCCGGGGGCGTTTCATGTGTCGGTGTTGTTGGCGATCGCGGCGAGTTGGTGGCCGGGCCGGTCGGTGGCGTTGGTGGATGTGCGGTTCGTGGCGGCGTTGGTGGTCGATGAGGGTGAGGCGGGTTTGCCGGTGCAGGTGCATCTGGTGCCCGATGACGACACGGGCGAGTCCGAGATGCTGCGGGCGACGGTGGCCAGTTGGCAGCACGACCAGTGGACCACCCACGCCCACGCCCACCTCACCCCCACCGACGAGCCGAAAGCGGCCTCCGCCCTTCCCCGATTACCGGAGACACTGACAGGATGGGGCCCGGACCCGGGCATGGACGAGGTGCTGGACGGGCTGGGTGCGTTCGAGATCGAATGGGGACCACGCTGGCGGTGGCTTCGCGCGTTCGAGAGCGAGGACGAGACGCGGCACGGGGTGTTCGAACCTCCCGAAGGCGTCGACACCACCGAAAGTCCCGTCCCCGCGGGGCTGCTCGACAACGCCTTCGGTGTGGCGATGTCCCTGTTGGACCGGATCGAACACGGAGCTCCTCAGCTGCCGTTCCTCATCGAGCGGCTCGACTGGACCGGCGAACCCACTCCGATCCGTAGCGCCACGAGCACCGGTCTTCGGACGCGGGATTCGACCACCCAGGCCGACGAGCTCGTCGCCCGCGATGCCTCCGGAAACGAGGTGCTCCACCTCCACGGCTACACCGCACACCACGCTCCGCCCGAGCGCTTCCTGAACGAGCACCCCTCGCGGGATTTGTTCCGCGTGGAGTTCCAGGCGTCTCCTGTCCCGTCGGAGGCGTCGCGGGGTCCGTCCACTGCCCCGCTCGTCCCGGTCGATGCCACCGAACCGGATCTCGCGGCGGCGGTCGAGTCGCGCCGGGCGGACGCGGACACCGACGGTCCTCCGAGGATCGTGGTGCACTGGCCCCGCCAGGAAGCGACAGCCGAGGAGGTACACGCGACCACCCAGCGTGCTCTCGACTGGCTCCAGCGCTGGTTGGACACCGACTCACTCCGTGACGCAGTCGTGCTGTGGGTGACGCGCAACGCCTGCGCGGTCGACGAGGACGATCGTGCGGCGTCCCCGGCGGCCGCGGCCCTGTGGGGCCTCGGCCGGACCGCGCAGTCGGAACACCCCGACCGATCCTTGGTACTGCTCGACGTGGACGAGACCGTCGACGACGAAGAGCTCGACCGGACACTCCGGACGCTGCCGCCGGACGAGAGCCAGCTCGTCCTCCGCGACGGGGAACTGTCCACGCCCAGGCTCGTCGCCGTCGAGGAGAACGACAGCGTGGGCATCCCCACCGTGGATTCGGAGAGGACCGTGCTGGTCACCGGAGCCACGGGCGGGCTCGGTAGCTCGATCACTCACCACCTCGTCACCGAGCACGGTGTTCGCCACCTGCTGCTGCTGTCGCGCTCCGGTACCGAAGCGCCCGGCGCCGGCGACCTCGTTCGCGAACTCCGGGACGCGGGTGCCGAAACCGTGACGGTACGCGGCTGCGATGTCTCGGTCCGCGCCGAACTCGACGAGGCGCTGGCCTCGATTCCGGACACCCGGCCGCTCGGGTCGGTCGTGCACGCGGCCGGTGTGGTGGACGACGGTCTGCTGGGTGATCTGACGGCCGAGCGCGTGGACGCGGTGCTGCGGGCGAAGGTGGACGCGGCGGTACACCTGCACGAGTCGACCGAGGACATGGAGTTGCAAGCGTTCGTGCTGTTCTCCTCGGCAGCGGCGACGTTCGGAAGCGGCTCCCAAGGGCATTACGCCGCTGCCAACGCCGCGCTCGACGCGCTGGCGCTGCGGCGGAAAGGTCTGGGGCTCGTCGCCAGGAGCTTGGCGTGGGGGCCGTGGTCCGGTGCGGGGATGGCCGCGGATATGGACGAGGCGCTGCGGCGCCGGCTGCGGCGCGAGGGGTTGCGGTTCCTCGAGCCGGAGACCGGGATGCGGCTGTTCGACCTCGCCCTGGGCCGTCCCGAAGCCAACCTGGTGCCGGTGTCCCTCGACCGGGGCCTGCTGACGTCGGTGACGACGGTTCCCCCGGTACTCCGTTCCCTCGTCACCCGGCCGGCCGGGAGCGGGAAAGCCGAACAACCCGGAGCTGACGGTCCCGCCTCGGACCTGGCGGAGCGGCTCGCCCACACACCCGAAGCGGAACGAGAACGCGTCGTCCTCGACGCGGTACGCACGGAGGTGGCCGCGGTCCTCGGGCTGCCGCACGCCTCCTCGGTTCCCGACGCGCAACCCGTGCAGGAGCTCGGCCTCGACTCGCTGATGGCGCTGGAGGCGCGGAACCGCTTGTCCGCACTCGTCGGCGAGACGCTGCCCGCCGGTCTGCTGTTCGATCACCCCTCGCCGACCGCTCTCGCGCGGCACCTCGTCGAGCGCTTCGCCACCACCAGGCAGGAAAACCCCCAGGAGCTCGATGCCGCCGACCCCGTCGTCGCCGAGCCCGCGGCGGCGGACGAGCCGATCGCGATCGTGTCGATGGCGTGCCGCTATCCGGGCGAGGTGGACTCGCCCGAGGAGCTCTGGCGACTGCTGACCGACGGGGGCGACGCGATCACCGGGTTTCCCGACCGTCCCGGTTGGAACACCGAACGCCTCTACGACCCCGATCCCGACACACCGGGACGCACGACGACACGGGAGGGCGGTTTCCTGCACGACGCGGGCATGTTCGACCCCGAGTTCTTCGGGATCAGCCCCCGCGAGGCCGAACGTCTCGACCCGCAACAGCGCATCCTGCTCGAGACGTGCTGGGAAGCGCTCGAACGGGGCCGCATCCCCGCCTCCCGGCTCGAAGGGAGCTCGACCGGCACCTACATCGGCGTGATGTACGACGACTACTTCGGACGTCTCGGGCAGGACCTCGCGAACTTCGACGGGCACAACAGCGCCGCGGGCGGCGGCAGTCTGCTGTCCGGACGCATCGCCTACACCCTCGGGCTCCAGGGCCCCGCGATCTCCCTGGACACCGCGTGCAGCTCCTCGCTGGTGACGATGCACACGGCGATGCAGGCGCTGCGGCGCGGCGAGTGCGAGCTCGCCCTCGCCGGGGGTGTCACGGTGATGTCCACCCCCGGCATGTTCGTCGAGTTCAGCAGACAGCGGGGCCTGGCGCCGGACGGGCGGTGCAAGTCGTTCTCCCGGCACGCCGACGGGGTCGCCTGGTCCGAGGGCTGCGGTGTGCTGCTGCTGGAGCGGTTGTCCGATGCACGCCGGAACGGCCACGACGTGCTGGCGGTGCTGCGTTCGGGCGCGGTCAACCAGGACGGCCGCAGCCAGGGACTCACCGCCCCGAACGGTCCCTCGCAGGAACGGGTGATCCGTTCGGCCCTCGCCGCGGGCGATCTGGAACCGTCCGATGTCGACGCGGTGGAGACGCACGGCACCGGCACGACGCTCGGCGACCCGATCGAGGCGAACGCACTGGCCGCGACATACGGTCGGGCACGCACCGCCGAGACACCTCTCGCCCTGGGTGCGATCAAGTCCAACCTGGGGCACACGCAGGCCGCGGCCGGAGTCGCCGGTGTGATCAAAATGGTCTCGGCGCTGCGGCACGAGCGGCTGCCCCGGACCCTGCACGCCGAGGAACCCACCGAGCACGTCGACTGGACAGCGGACCACCTGCGGCTGCTGGCGGAGCCGATGCCCTGGCCGCGACGCTCCGGGCACGTTCGCCGCGCGGGCGTGAGCTCGTTCGGGATCTCCGGGACGAACGCGCACGTCATCGTGGAGGAGGCGCCGGAGGACGACACCGATCCCACCTCCCGCTCCGGCGACGACGGGAGCGGCTCTCCCGCCCCGGTCCCGCTGGTCGTGACCGGGCACAGTGACCAGGCGCTTCGGGCGAACGCGGCACGGTTGGCCGAGCACGTCGACTCGTCCCGGCGGGCCGCTGTTCCGCTCGACATCGCCGCCGCGCTGGTGCGCACGCGCGATGCCTTCCAGCGGCGCGCGGTCGTGCCGGTATCGAGCAACGACGAGGCGGTCGAGGCGCTGCGCACCGTGGCCGATGGGGGGCTCCCCTCGGGAGCCGTGCTGGCGACGGCCACCGGCACCCGCCCGGTCTTCGTGTTCCCCGGTCAGGGGAGCCAGTACCCGGGGATGTGTCGTTCGCTGCTCGGGGACGAGACCTTCCGCGCGGCGCTCGCCGAGTGTGACGAGGCGCTGCGTCCCCACACCGGGTTCTCCGTGCTGGAACTCCTCGAAGCTGACGAGGAGTCGCAACGCGAGGCGATGAACCGGGTGACGGTGGTCCAGCCGTTGCTGTTCGCCGTGGCGGTCGCGCTCGGCAGGCTCTGGGAACACGTGGGGATCGAACCTGCCGGAGTGGTCGGGCACAGCCAGGGTGAGGTGGCGGCCGCGGTCGTCTCCGGCGCCCTCGCCCTCGAGGACGGTGCCCGCGTCGTCCACGTCCGCAGCAAGCTCGTTGAGGGCTTGGCCGGAGACAGCGGCATGGGCAGCGTCGGACTGCCTGTGGAAGAGGTACACCGACGGCTGCACGAGCGGGACGGTGCGCTGTCGGTGGCGGTCGTCAACAGCTCGGAGTCCACGGTGGTCGCCGGAGACCGGCAGGAACTGGAGGGCTTCCTCACCGACCTCGAAGCGGAAGGGGTGTACTGCCGCCGGATCGCGGTCGACTACGCCTCCCACTCACCGCAGGTCGACCCGATCCTCGACTCCATCCGGGAGGAACTCGCGGCGATCTCGCCGCGCACGGCACGCGTGCCGTTCCACTCGACGGTGCTCGGCCGACCACTCCAGGGCCCCGAGCTCGACGCGGACTACTGGGCCGACAACCTGCGTCGGCCGGTGCGGCTCGATCTGGCCCTGGAAGCCGCTGCGTCCGGTCCCGAGACGGTCTTCGTCGAGCTGAGCGCACACCCGCTGCTCGTCGCGCCGCTGCGAGGAGCGGGCCACGAGGCTGTCGTCGGTTCGCTGCACCGCGACGACGACGCGACCACTCGCTTCCGCCGCGCGGTGGCCGAGACCTTCGCCCACGGCCTGCCCGTCGACTGGGAGAAGGTCTTCGACGGAACGGGGGCACGAGCGGTCGACCTGCCCACCTACGCCTTCCAGCGACAGCACTACTGGCTCCGGCTCGCGGCGACCGGCGGAGGCGACGCCGCCGCCTTCGGTCTGGACACGGGAGAGCACCCGTTCCTCGGTGGGCGGACGGACCTTCCGGACGGAAGCGTGGTGTTCACCGGGAGTATCGATACCGAGACGCACCCCTGGCTGACGGACCACCGGGTCTTCGACACGACGCTGCTGCCGGGCGCCGCGATCGTGGAGCTGGCGGCGCACGCGGCGCGGCACGTCGATCTGGACGGCGTCGTCGACACCGTGCTCGAAACGCCGCTCGCGCTCGACCCCGGATCGCCTCGGCGGATCCAGCTCACCGTCAACGCGGCCGAAGCGGACGGCACCCGTTCCTACGTCCTCCGGAGCAGAACCGAGGAAGCTTCCTCCGAGCCCGCCCCCGATGCCCACTGGGTCCAGCACGCATCCGGGGTGCTCGGGGAAACGGCCTCGAAACCCGAGCGGCTCGAAGCGTGGCCGCCCGCCGGTGCCGAACCGGTCGACGTCGAGGAGCACTACGGGCACCTCGACGAGAGCGGACTGTCCTACGGCCCGGCCTTCCGGGGCTTGCGCGGACTGTGGCGACGGGACGGCGTGATCTTCGCGGAGGTGAACCCGCCGGACGGGGTGAGCGCGGATGCCGACTCCTTCGGGCTGCACCCGGCGCTGTTCGACGCCGTGCTGCACGCGGTGGCCGAACCCGCACGCGAGGGCGAAGGAGTCTCACTTCCCTTCGCCTGGCGGAATGTGCGGCTGCACGCGGTCGGAGCGAGCGTGCTCCGGGCCCGCATCGTGCCGTCGACGGCGAGTGACGAGGGCACTGACGAAACGAGTCTCACGCTCTTCGATCCGGCCGGGGAACCCGTCGCTTCCGTGGGGGCCGTCTCGGGGAAACCCGCGACTGCGGGGGAGATCCGACACGCGCTGCGAGGCCCGACGACCGATCTGTACCGCACGCTCGCGTCCCCGCTGGCGGAACAGGAACACGGCGCGCCGGTCGCCTACATCGACATCGATCCGCGTGACCCGGAGCCGGAGCGCGTCGTGCGGGACACCCGCACCGGTGCGGAAGCGGACCGCCCCACGCTCCTCGTCCGCTGGGACGACGTCGCGACTTCCGGTGCGGTGAACACCGACGAGATCCACGACGCCGCGCATCGCGGGCTCACCTGGTTGCGGGAGTGGTTGGCGGCCGATGCGCTCGCCGAAGCCAGAGTCGTCTGGCTCACGCGCCGTGCGGTGGCCCGCGACGATGCCGAAACCGCGAATCCGGGTGCGGCGGCGCTGTGGGGACTGGGGCGGAGCTTCCGGGAAGAGCACCCGGAGCGGTCCCTCGTGCATCTCGACGTCGACGACGTGCCCGGTGACGAGACGCTCTCCGCCGTGCTCGGTCGCCTGCCGGACGGCGAGAGCGAGTTCCTGCTCCGCGACGGTGAGCTCGCGACCCCGAGACTCGCCCCGGTCGAGCGGAGGGAGCCGGAGGTGGACAGCGGCGAGGAGCCGCCCTCAGCTGTCGATCCGGAGGGGACGGTGCTCGTCACCGGTGGAACCGGCGGGCTGGCGCGGGTGACTTGCAGACATCTCGTCACGCGGCACGGCGCTCGGCACCTGCTGTTGCTCTCGCGCTCGGGGCCGGACGCGCCGGACGCCGCTGCTCTGGTCGAGGAACTCGAAGCGCTGGGCGCCGAGCGGGTCACGGTCCGCTCCTGCGACGTCTCCGATCGTGGGCAGCTGGCCGCGGCCCTGTCCTCGATCGACGAGGCGCATCCACTGACCGCGGTGGTTCACACGGCAACCGTTCTGGACGACGGTCTGCTCTCCGATCTGACACCGGAGCGGGTCGATGCGGTGCTCCGCCCGAAGCTCGATGCGGCGGTGCACCTGCACGAGTTGACCGAGTACGCGGACCTGCGGGCGTTCGTGCTGTTCTCGTCGATGGCGGGCACCCTCGGCGCCGCCGCCCAGGCCAACTACGCGGCGGCGAACGCGGCCCTCGACGCCCTCGCCGCTTACCGCGCTAATCGAGGTCTCCCGGCGACCAGCCTCGCCTGGGGCAGCTGGTCCGAGGTGGGACTTCTCTCCGCCATGGACGAGTCCTTCCGACGCCGGATCCGGCGCTCCGGGTTCATCCCCCTCGACCCGGAAACCGGGATGGAGTTGCTGGACGAGGCACTCGCAAGGCCCGCCACCTACCTCGCGCCGGTGCGGTTGGACCGTGCCGCCCTGCGGCGAAACGCGAACACCGACTCGAGCGCGACTCCGCCGATGCTTCGCGGACTCGTCCGCCCGCCCGCCCGTCGGGCCTCGGCGATGTCGGCGGAGCGGTCGCGTTTCCTGGAGCGGCTCGGGTCACTGTCCGAGACCGAGCGCGAGAAGGCGGTGCTCGACGCGGTGCGCGGGGAGCTCGCCGCGGTGCTCGGGCTTTCCGGGACCGCCTCCGTCCCCGCCGACCGGCCGATCCAGGAGCTCGGCCTCGACTCGCTGATGGCGGTCGAGCTGCGCAACCGGTTGTCGGGTCTGATCGGGCAGCGCCTGCCCGCCACCCTGCTGTTTGACCGGCCGGTGCCGAGCGCGCTCGCCGGTTATCTCAGCTCACTCGTCGAGAAGCCACCGGCGGCTCCCACCCCGATCGCCGAAGCGGTCGAGCTGCTCGAGCGGACCCCGCTCGCCGCTCTCGACGAGGACAGTTCGGTGGAACGCCTCCTCGAACTCGCCACGCGGCTGCGGTCGCGACGTGAGGGGAGCGCACCGGAAGCCCACGACCTGGAGGACGTGGCCGACGACGACCTCGACGACCTCCTCGACCAAGAGATCAGGAAGCTCGAATGAGCACGCCGAAGGACGAAAAACCGATGTCTTCAGAGACGGATCCGCAGGAAAGGGCGCGGCGTGCGGTCGCGGCGCTGCAGCAGGCCAACCAGAAGATCGTCGAACTCCGATCGCGTGCCAACGAGCCCATCGCCATCGTCGCGACCGCCGGACGCTATCCCGGGGGTGCGGACACACCGGAGGAGCTTTGGCGCCTCGTCGCGGAGGGACGTGACGCGGTCGGGGAGTTCCCGGAGAACCGGCCGGGATGGAGCATCGACGAGCTCTACGATCCCGATCCGGACGTTCCCGGACGTTCGCTCACCAAGGAGGGTGGCTTCCTCGACGACGTCGACCTGTTCGACCCGGCCTTCTTCGGGATCAGCCCCAAGGAGGCGGAACGGATCGATCCGCAGCAGCGAATCCTGCTGGAAACCTGCTGGGAACTGCTCGAACGGGCGCGCGTTCCCGCCGCTTCGTTGCGGGACAGTCCCACCGGCGTCTACGTCGGCGCGATGTACGACGACTACTTCTCCCGCCTCGGCCGCGACCTGATCAACTTCGACGGGCACAACGGCACCGCGGGCGGACACAGCATCCTGTCCGGCCGCCTCTCCTACACCCTCGGCCTGCGGGGTCCCGCGATCTCCGTGGACACGGCCTGCAGCTCCTCGCTGGTGACCATCCACATGGCGATGGAAGCACTCCGGAAAGGGGAGTGCGATCTCGCTCTGGCCGGGGGCGTCGCGGTGATGGCCACCCCGTTCGCGTTCGTCGAGTTCAGTAGGCAGCGAGGACTCGCTCCGGACGGTCGTTGCAAGCCGTTCTCGGAACTGGCCGACGGCGCCGGTTGGTCCGAGGGGTGCGGCATGCTGCTGCTGGAGCGGTTGTCGGACGCGCGCGCCCACGGGCACGAGGTGCTGGCGGTGCTGCGCTCGGGCGCGGTCAATCAGGACGGCCGCAGTCAGGGGCTGACCGCTCCCAACGGTCCCTCGCAGGAGCGGGTGATCCGAGCCGCTCTCGAATCGGCCGAGCTCGGTGCCGCCGACGTCGACGCGGTGGAGGCCCACGGCACCGGTACACCTCTCGGCGACCCGATCGAGGCCAACGCGCTGGGGGCGACCTACGGTCAGGCGCACACCCCGGAGCGCCCCCTCCTGGTCGGCTCGATCAAGTCCAACCTGGGACACACCCAGGCGGCGGCGGGTGTGGCCGGGGTGATCAAGATGGTGCAGGCGTTGCGGCACGAGGAGTTGCCTCGTTCGTTGTACGCCGAGTCGCCGAGTTCGCACGTGGACTGGTCGTCCGGGCAGGTGCGGTTGTTGGACGAGGCGGTGTCCTGGCCGCGTCGGGAGGGGCACGTTCGTCGGGCGGGTGTGTCGTCGTTCGGGATTTCGGGGACGAACGCGCACGTCATTCTGGAGGAGGCCCCGGCCGAGCAGCTCGAACACGACGGCGACGTGCGCCTTCCGTCGAGTGCCGCCTCGTTCCCGTTCGTGCTCAGTGGACACACCGAGTCGGCGTTGCGGGCGAACGCGGCGCGGTTGGCGGAGTTCGTGGCGCCGGACCGCACGGATTCGGACGAGCCCACCCGTCGGGATGCTGCCGCGCTGCGCGACATCGCCTACAGCACTGTCACCACCCGCACGCCCTCGACCGAACGAGTCTGCCTTCCGGCACGGGATGTAGCCGATGCTGTCCCGGCGCTTCGGTCGGTCGCCGATGGTTCGTTGCCGTCGGGTGCGGTGCGTGCGGCTGCTTCTCGGGAGCGGGTGGTGTGGGTGTTTCCGGGGCAGGGTGGTCAGCATCCGGGGATGTGTCGCTCGTTGTTGGGGGACGAGGTTTTCCGGGCGGCGTTGGTTGAGTGTGATGGGGCGTTGCGTCCGTATACGGGGTTTTCGGTGGTGGAGCTGCTGGAGTCCGATGAGGAGTCGCAACGTGAGGCGCTGGATCGGGTGACGGTGGTGCAGCCGGTGTTGTTCGCGGTGGGGGTCGCGTTGGCGCGGGTGTGGCGGCACTGGGGAGTGGTCCCGTCGGCGGTGGTGGGTCATTCGCAGGGTGAGGTGGCTGCTGCGGTGGTGGCGGGTGTGTTGAGTGTGGCTGAGGGTGCTCGGGTGGTGGGGGTGCGGTCTCGGCTGGTGGCTGGTCTTGCTGGTGATGGGGGGATGGGCAGTGTGTCGCTGCCGGTGGCCCAGGTGCGGCGGCGGCTGGCTGAGTGGGGTGGTGCGTTGTCGGTGGCGGTGGTCAATACCGCCGAGTCGACGGTGGTGGCTGGTGACCGGCAGGAGTTGGAGGAGTTCCTCGCCGTGTTGGAGGGCGAGGGTGTGTCCTGTCGGCGGATCAAGGTGGATTACGCGTCGCATTCGCCGCAGGTGGATCCGGTGTTGGAGTCGGTTCGGTCGGAGTTGGCTGATCTCGCACCGACAACTGGGGATGTGCCGGTGGTGTCGACGGTGCGGGGGGCTCGGGTCGACGGCAGCGAACTCGATGGTGACTACTGGGCGGACAATCTCCGCCAGCCGGTGCGGCTGGACCTGGCGCTCGAGGAACTCTCAGCAGGCGAAGAGACAGTCCTCGTCGAACTCGGTGCCCACCCGATGCTGGTCGCGACACTTCGCGCCGCGGGGCACGAGGCCGTGGTCGGCTCGTTGCATCGGGACGAGGACGGTGCCTCGCGGTTGCGGCAGGCCGCGGCGGAGTTGTTCGCCCATGGCATCCCGATCGACTGGGACACCGTCTACGCGGGCACCAACACACAGACCGTGGACCTGCCCACCTACGCCTTCCAACGCCAACACTACTGGCTGGAACTCCCCGCAGCGAGTCAGGGGGACGCGTCCGCCTTCGGCCTCGACGCCGGAGAGCACCCACTCCTCGCGGGCCGCACGGACCTCTCGGACGGCACCGTCGTGTTCACGGGTAGCACCGCTGCGCTCGCCCGTCCGTGGAACTCCGAGCACCACGTCTTCGACACCGCGCTGCTGCCGACCACCACTCTCATCGATCTCGCGCTGCACGCCGCGAGCAGGGTCGGCCTCGAACGCGTCGCCGAGACCTCAGTCGAAGAGCCGATCCCGCTCGACGCGGGCCCACGCCGGTTGCGGCTGGTGATCGAACCCGAACAGGACGGCCGTCGAGGCTTCACGCTGCAAAGCAGCTTCGCCGACGGGCCGTGGGTGCGCAACGCCAACGGCCGGCTCGCCGAACGAACGACCGAAACGCATCCCGCCCCCGACAGCGGGCCGCCACCAGGAGCCACCCCGCTCGACGTCGAGGAGCTCTACGTGTCGCTGGACGAGGACGGGCACCGCTACGGACCCGCTTTTCGGGCGATCACGCGCGGGTGGAGCACCGGCGACGAGGTCGTCGTCGAGGCGAGCCTGCCGGATGAGCTGCGGGACGAGAGCGAGACGTTCGGGACGCACCCGGCGCTCCTCGAAGCCGCACTGACCGCCGCGACGCGGCTCCTCCCGAACACCGACGAAGCGGTCCATCTGCCGTGCACCGTCACGGACGCGATGCGGCACGCGGTCGGAGCGACGACGATCCGAGCGCGGGTGAACCGAACATCCGAGGGACGAGTGCGCCTCGCGCTCTTCGACCCCGCCGATGATCCGGTAGCGACGATCGGAGCGATCACGACCGAGGAGGTCACGGAACCGCGCGTCCGGGAATCGGCGGGTTCGGGGGCGACGACCGCGTCCTCCGCGCTGTATCACGTCGTCGGTCAGCCCGTCCCCGCTCCAGCGACGGACCCACCGAGGGGAGCGCCGACCGACCACCTGGAGGTCGACATCGCGGCGCCGGGCGACTCGACGCCCGACTTCGCCGCGCTCGCGGACAGGGTGCGGACGGCGGAAGCATCCACTCTGGTCGTTCGTTGGCCCGAGCCGGACGCGACACCCGCCGCTGTGCACGAGCTGACCCACCGCGCCCTCGCCTGGCTGCGGGGATGGTTGGCAGCGGACGCTCTCGGCGATACCCGGGTCGTCTGGCTCACCCACCGGGCCACCGGGCACGGATCGGCACAATCCCCGTCGTCCCCCGCAGCGAGGGCGCTGTGGGGAATCGCCCGCGCGTTCCAGCAGGAACATCCCGACCGGCATCTCGTGCTGGTGGACACGGAAACCGAGGCCGATCGGCAGCCCGCTGCGCTCGCGGACCTCGTGGCTCGGCTTCCCGGCGACGAACCCCAGCTGGTGCTGCGCGACGGAGCACTCCAGGCGCTGCGGCTGCTGCCCGTGGAGCGTTCGGAGGAACCGGCCGCGACCACCTGGAACACCGATGGCACCGCGCTCATCACCGGCGGGACGGGCGGTCTCGCCCGGGTCCTCGCGCATCATCTCATCGCCGAGCACGGGATCCGGCACCTCGCGCTGGTGTCGCGTTCCGGAGCCGCTGCCACCGGGTCCGCCGAGCTCGTGGCCGAGCTGGAAGCGGCGGGCGCGACCACGGTCACCCTGCACGCCTGCGACGTGTCCGACCGGGCCGAGCTCGGGGACCTCCTCGACGCCATCCCCGCCGAGCGCCCGCTGACGGCCGTGTTCCACACCGCCGCGGTCCTCGACGACGGACTCCTCGCCGACCTCACGCCGGAGCGGGTCGACACTGTACTGCGCCCCAAGATCGACGCCGCCTTCCACCTGCACGAGCTCACCGCGGAGTTGCCGCTGTCGGCCTTCGTGTTGTTCTCCTCCGCCGCGGGAACCCTCGGCAGCGCGGGACAGGCCAACTACGCCGCCGCGAACGCCGCCCTCGACTCGTTGGCGGCGCGGCGGCGCCACACGGGGCTGCCCGCGGTGAGTCTGGCCTGGGGCATGTGGACCGACGTGGGTCTCGTGACCGGTCTGGACGATCCGCTGCGGCACCGGTTGGGCCGGATGGGCGGTCTTCCGATCACTCCCGAGTTCGGCATGCGACTCCTCGACGAAGCCCTCGGACGTCCCGAGGCGGATCTCGCCCCCATCCCGTTCGACCACGGTCGACTCGAACAACGAGCGAAGGAGGGCGCACTCCCGGCGTTGCTGCGGGGGCTCGTCCGTCCTCGTTTTCGGCGAGCCGCGGGTACCGCCACGGGAACAGGGCTCGCCGAGCGACTGGCGGGCCGTTCCGAATCCGAGCGTGCCACGGCGTTGCTCGAACTGGTGCGAGGCGAACTCGCCACCGTCCTGGGCCTGCCGGAAGCGAGTGCTGTCCCCGTCGACAGGCCGGTTCGCGATCTCGGCCTCGACTCGCTGATGGCCGTGGAGTCCCGCAACCGCCTCGCGGCGCTCGTCGGCGAGAAACTCCCGGCGAGTCTGCTGTTCGACCACCCCACGCCCACGGAACTCAGCCGGTTCCTCGCGAGCAAGCTACCCGGCACCGAGCCGGGCAGGGCTCGGACCGACGTTCCGACGACTCGGCGCGCACCGGACGAGCCGATCGCGGTGGTGTCGATGGCGGGGCGTTATCCGGGTGGGGTGGATTCCCCGGAGGGGCTGTGGCGGTTGTTGGTCGACGGTGGTGATGCGGTGTCGGGTTTTCCGGATCGTCCCGGTTGGGATGTGGCGGGGTTGTTCGATCCGGATCCGGATGCCGTCGGCCGGACGAGCACGGACCAGGGCGGTTTCCTGTACGACGCGGGGCTGTTCGATGCGGGGTTTTTCGGGGTGAGTCCGCGGGAGGCGGAGCGGTTGGATCCGCAGCAGCGGTTGTTGTTGGAGACTTCGTGGGAGGTGATCGAACGGGCCGGTTTGCCTCCGTCGTCGCTCGACCGCAGCCTCACCGGCGTCTACCTCGGGATTCAGTCGAGCGGGTACGTGCTGCACTCCGGTGACCCGGACCAGCTCGACGGGCACGTGGCCACCGGGGTCGCCAACAGCACCGCGTCCGGTCGCCTCTCTTACACGTTGGGGTTGCGGGGTCCGGCGGTGTCGGTGGACACGGCGTGCAGTTCCTCGTTGGTGAGTATTCATCAGGCGATGGAGGCGTTGCGGCGTGGTGAGTGCGATCTCGCCTTCGCGGGCGGGGTCACCGTGATGGCGACACCCGTGCCGTTCATCGCCTTCAGTCAGGAACGGCTGATCTCCCCTGACGGCCGTTGCAAACCGTTCTCCGATGCGGCCGACGGCGTGGGCTGGTCGGAGGGCTGCGGCATGTTGCTGCTGGAGCGGTTGTCGGATGCGCGGGCCAACGAGCGCGATGTCCTCGCGGTGCTGCGGTCGAGTGCGCTCAATCAGGATGGTCGCAGTCAGGGGTTGACGGCGCCGAACGGTCCGGCGCAGGAGCGGGTGATCGGTGCTGCGTTGGCGGCCGGTGGGTTGGAGCCCTCGGATGTGGACGCGGTGGAGGCGCACGGCACCGGCACCGCCCTGGGGGACCCGATGGAGGCCAACGCGCTGCTGGCCACCTACGGCCAGGGGCGTGACGCGGAGCGGCCGCTTCGGATCGGTTCCATCAAGTCGAATCTGGGGCATCCGCAGGCCGCGGCGGGTGTCGCTGGGGTGATGAAGATGGTGCTCGCGCTGCGGCATGGTGAGTTGCCGCGCTCGTTGTATGCCGAGGAACCGACCTCTGATGTGGACTGGAGCGCGGGGCCGGTTCGGTTGTTGGACGAGGCTGTGTCGTGGCCTGTGGAGTCGGGTCGGGTGCGTCGTGCGGGTGTGTCCTCGTTCGGGATTTCGGGCACGAACGCGCACGTGATTCTGGAGGAAGCACCCGAGTTGGAGATTTCTGGTTCGGGTTCGTCCGTGGTTGAGGTGGGTGAGTCTGC
>NZ_FNFM01000020.1 GCF_900101095.1 Actinopolyspora mzabensis | reverse complement strand
CTGCTGGTGAATCCGACGGGTCGGTTCGTCACGGGTGGTCCGATGGGTGACTGTGGTCTGACGGGCCGCAAGATCATTGTGGATACCTATGGTGGTATGGCGCGGCACGGTGGTGGCGCGTTCTCGGGTAAGGATCCGTCGAAGGTGGACCGTTCGGCGGCGTACGCGACTCGGTGGGTGGCCAAGAACGCGGTGGCCGCGGGTCTGGCGAGTCGGATCGAGGTGCAGACGGCGTACGCGATCGGTAAGGCGGCTCCGGTGGGGCTGTTCGTGGAGACGTTCGGCACGGAGAACGTGGATCCGGTCAAGATTCAGGCGGCGATCAACGAGGTGTTCGATCTGCGTCCGGCGGCGATCATCCGTGATCTGGATCTGCTGCGGCCGATCTACGCGCCGACGGCGGCCTACGGGCACTTCGGGCGTACGGATGTGGACCTGCCCTGGGAACGCACCGACCGCGTCGAGGCGCTGAAGAGCGCCGCGGGCCTCTGACGGCCGCATAGCGACGTTTCGTCGACGCCGCGGGGCGCGGAAGCTTCCGCGCCCCGCGGCGTGGCGAGCAATGCCAGGTTCGCTCATCCACGACCGCGGGCCGGTGCCGAGACATGGTCACCGGCCCTGGTGAAGGAGTTTTCCCAGTGCAAATTGCGGTGACCGGTTCAATCGCCACCGACCATCTGATGTCCTTCCCGGGCAAGATCGCCGACCAGCTCATCGCCGATCGGCTCGATCAGGTCTCGCTTTCCTTCCTCGTGAACCAGCTCGAGGTGCGCCGCGGCGGCGTCGCGGGCAACATCACCTTCGGCCTCGGCCAGCTCGGTGTGACCCCGCTGCTGGTGGGCGCGGTCGGCGAGGACTTCGCCGAGTACCGTGCGTGGTTGGACCGGCACGGTGTCGACACCAGTGCGGTCCACACCTCCAAGACGGCGCACACCGCGCGGTTCACCTGCACCACCGACGAGAGCCAGAACCAGATCGCCTCGTTCTACCCCGGTGCGATGTCCGAGGCCAGCGAGATCGAGCTCAAGCCCATCTCCGACCGGGTGGGCGGCCTGGACCTCGTGATCGTCTCGGCCAACGATCCGGAAGCGATGGTGCGCCACAGCCAGGAGTGTCGCGACCGCGGGTTCGAGTTCGTCGCGGACCCGGGCCAGCAGCTCGCCCTCATGGACGGGCCGCAGATCCGTAAGCTGGTGGAGGGTGCCAAGTACTTGTTCACCAACGAGTACGAGCACAGCCTGCTGCTGCAGAGCACCGGCATGTCGCACGCCGAGGTGCTCGACCAGGTCGGCATGTGGGTCACCTCGCTCGGCGAGAACGGTGTGCGCATCGAGTCGAAGTCTGCCGAGGCGATCGAGATCGCCCCGGTCAAGCCCAAGCAGGTCGGCGACCCCACCGGTGTGGGCGACGCGCTGCGCGCGGGCTTCCTGGCCGGTCTGGCCAACGGCCTGGGCCTCGAGCGTTCCATTCAGCTCGGGTGCACCCTGGCGACAACATCCCTGGAAACCGACGGACCGCAGGAATACGAGGTCGAGAAGGGCTCGTTCGTTTCGAGGTTCGCCGAGGCCTACGGCAAGCAGGCCGCGGGCGAGATCGAATCCGTGCTTCGCTGAAGCGTTCGGGAAGGCAGCGTGATGACGAAACAGGAAGAATCGGGCCGTCGGGACAACGACCCGAGTGGGTTTCTCACGGCCATCGCCGAACGTGTGCTCGTCGGGGACGGCGGCATGGGTACGGCGCTGCAGGAGCACGACCTGACCCTGGAGGACTTCAACAACCTCGAAGGTTGTAACGAGATCCTCAACGAGACGCGCCCCGACGTCGTGCGCTCGGTCTACCGGGGCTTCCTGAAGAACGGCTCGGACGCCATCGAGTCGAACACGTTCGGCTGCAACCTGCCGAATCTCGGTGAGTACGGGATCGAGGAAAGGATCCGGGACCTCTCCGAGAAGGGTGTGGCGCTGGCCCGGGAGTGCTGTGACGAGTACTCCACGCCGGAGAAGCCGCGTTTCGTGCTGGGGTCGATGGGTCCCGGAACCAAGCTGCCCACTCTGGGACACGCACCGTACGCCGACCTGCGCGACGCCTACTACCAGCAGGTACTGGGCATGCTCGACGGCGGCGTCGACGTGATCCTGGTCGAGACCTCGCAGGACCTGCTGCAGACCAAGGCCTCCATCGTCGCGGCCAAGCGCGCGATGGCCACGCAGCAGAAGTGGGTTCCGATCATCGCCCACGTCACCGTGGAGCAGACCGGCACCATGCTGGTCGGTTCCGAGATCGGTGCGGCGCTGACCGCGCTGGAGCCGCTCGGCATCGACATGATCGGCATGAACTGCGCAACCGGCCCCGCCGAGATGAGCGAGCACCTGCGGGTTCTCGCCGACCACTCCCAGGTGCCGATCTCGGTCATGCCCAACGCCGGGCTGCCGGAGCTGGGCCCCAACGGCGCGGTGTACCCGCTGCAGCCCGCCGAGCTGGCAGAGGCGTTGGTCGACTTCGCCAACAACTACGGCGCACGGCTGGTCGGTGGTTGCTGCGGTGTGACCGGCGAACACGTTCGCCAGGTCGCCGAGGCCGTCTCGAGTCTCAATCCTCCCGAGCGGACCCCCGAGATCGTTCCGTCGATCTCCTCGATGTACCAGGCGATCCCGTTCGAGCAGGAAGCCTCGATCCTCAACGTCGGCGAGCGCACCAACGCCAACGGCTCCAAGGCGTTCCGCGAGGCGATGCTGGAGGAGCGCTACGAGGACTGCGTCGAGATCGCGAAGGGGCAGACCCGCGAAGGCGCGCACATGCTCGACCTGTGCGTGGACTACGTGGGCCGCGACGGCACCCACGACATGCGTGAGCTGGCCTCCCGACTGGCCACGGCCTCGACGCTGCCGGTCATGGTGGACTCCACCGAGGCCGACGTCATCGAGGTCGGCCTGGAACACCTCGGCGGTCGGTGCGCGATCAACTCGATCAACTACGAGGACGGCACCGAGGAGGGCGGTCGCTACGACCGGGTCATGAAGATGGCCGTCGAGCACGGCGCCACCGTGGTGTGCACCTGCATCGACGAGGAAGGCCAGGCCCGCACCGCCGAGTGGAAGTTGCGGGTGGCCGAGCGGATCATCGAGGACCTCACCGGGAACTGGGGTCTGGACAAGTCCGCGATCATCATCGACCTCCTGGTATTCCCGATCACTACCGGTCAGGAGGAGGTCCGGCAGGACGCCATCGAGACGATCAACGCTATCCGGGAGCTCAAGACGCGGCACCCGGAGGTGCAGACCACGCTCGGTCTGTCCAACGTCTCGTTCGGTCTCAACGCCGCGGCCCGTCAGGTACTCAACTCGGTCTTCCTCAACGAGTGCCGGGAAGCCGGTCTGGACAGTGCCATCCTGCACGCGTCCAAGATCCTGCCGATGAACAAGATCGACGAGGAATCTCGCCAGGTCGCGCTGGACCTCGTCTACGACCGGCGGACCGAGGCCACCGAGACCGAGGACGCCTACGACCCGCTGCAGAAGCTGATGGCCCTGTTCGAGGGCAAGTCGGCCGAGACCACCGGTTCCTCCAAGGCCGAGGAGCTGGCGGCCCTGCCGCTGTTCGAGCGGTTGGAGCAGCGCATCGTCGACGGCGAGAAGAACGGTCTGAACGCCGATCTCGACGAGGCGATGCAGGAGAAGAAGCCGCTCGAGATCGTCAACGACACGTTGCTGTCGGGGATGAAGACCGTCGGTGACCTCTTCGGCGCGGGCCAGATGCAGCTGCCGTTCGTGCTGCAGGCCGCCGAGATCATGAAGACCGCGGTGGCCCACCTCGAGCCGCACATGGAGAAGGACGACTCGGGTGGCAAGGGCAGGTTGCTGCTGGCCACGGTCAAGGGCGATGTGCACGACATCGGCAAGAACCTGGTCGACATCATCGTGTCCAACAACGGCTACGAGGTGGTCAACATCGGCATCAAGCAGCCGATCAACACCATCCTCGAAGAGGCCGAGAAGAACAACGTCGACGCGATCGGCATGTCCGGACTGCTGGTCAAGTCCACGGTCATCATGAAGGACAACCTGGAGGAGATGAATTCCAGGGGGATCGCGGAGAAGTACCCGGTTCTGCTGGGTGGAGCGGCTCTGACCAGGTCTTTCGTCGAGAACGACCTCGACGAGATGTACCAGGGCGACGTGCGCTACGCCAAGGACGCCTTCGAGGGGCTCAAGCTCATGGACCGCATCATGCAGTCCAAGCGCGGCGAGAACCCCGAGGAGGACGAGGCGGAGCAGGCCAAGAAGGCCGAGCGCAAGGCCAGGCGCGAGCGTTCCAACCGGATCGCGGAGAAGCGCAAGGCCGAGCAGGGGCCGGAACCGGACGAGCGCGACGACAGCGTCCGCTCCGACGTCGACCCGGATGTGCCGGTGCCGACGCCGCCGTTCTGGGGCCCCAAGGTCGTCAAGGGGCTGTCCAGCAACGAGTACCTCGCGCTGCTCGACGAGCGTGCCACGTTCTTCGGACAGTGGGGGCTGCGCGGAGCCAAGAAGGGACAGGGGCCGAGCTACGAGGAGCTCGTCGAGAGTGACGGCCGTCCCCGGCTGCGGGCCTGGATGGACGAGTTGGCCACCAAGGGCATCCTGCAGCACGCGGCGCTGGTCTACGGCTACTTCCCGTGCGTGTCCGAGGGCAACGACCTGATCGTGCTCGACAAGGACTCGCCGGACGCTCCGGAACGGTTCCGGTTCAACTTCCCGAGGCAGAAGCGGGACCGCAGGCTGTGCCTGGCCGACTTCTACCGCTCGAAGGAGAAGGCCGAGGCCACCGGCCAGGTGGACGTGCTGCCGCTGCAGCTGGTAACGATGGGTCAACCCATCGCCGACTACGCCAACGAGCTGTTCGCCGCCGACGCCTACCGGGACTACCTGGAGATCCACGGGCTCGGTGTGCAGCTGACCGAGGCGATGGCCGAGTACTGGCACCGCCGCATCCGCAGCGAGCTGCAGTGGTCCTCCGGTGAGACGGTCGCCTCCGAGGACCCGGAGAACGTCGAGGAGTTCTTCAAGCTCGGCTACCGCGGTGCCCGGTTCTCGCTCGGCTACGGTGCTTGCCCCGACCTGGAGGACCGCGCCAAGATCGTCGAACTGCTCGGCGCGGAGAACATCGGCGTGGAACTCTCGGAGGAGTACCAGCTCCATCCGGAGCAGTCCACCGATGCCATCGTCGCGGTCCACCCTGAGGCCAAGTACTTCAACACCTGACAGGCGGCAGGCGCGACACTGGCCGAAAGCTGCCCGATTGAGGAAACGAGGAAGGGAAATCATGAGCCCGAAGTTGCAGAAGGCAGGGAATATCGAGTTCGCTATCGCGGATCCGAAGTTGGCCG
>NZ_FNFM01000016.1 GCF_900101095.1 Actinopolyspora mzabensis | reverse complement strand
GTGCTGGAGCGGGTGGCCTACGACCTGGCCGGTGGTCGGGCCACGGCGCGGCAGTGCGCGGAGACGGCGGTGGTGCTGGAGCGGGTGGCGCGGCAGCTGCGGGAGCACGCGGCGGCGGTGTCGTTCGGTGGTGGGGCCGTGGACGGTGTGGTCGATGCGGGTGTGCTGGGTGATGAGGGTGGTGGTGCCCGGTGATGGTGGGTTCGGTGTGGCCGGTGGGGACGGCGTTGGTGCTGGCCGGGGTGGTGGTGGTGTTGCGGTGCTGGTCGCGGCGGGGCGCCTGGCGTCCGCGTCATGCCGGGGGCAGTGGTCCGGCGGCCCACGGGGTGGCGGCGTTGCGGTTGCGGCCGTATTTCCGGGAGGAGCGGCCCACGGTGGAGTTGATCGGGTGGCCGCTGGTTGATCCGGATGAGCGGCCGCGGCTGTTCGCCCCGGCGGTACCGGGGCCGGTGGCGCCGTCGGTGGTTCCCGCGGCTGCCGAGGCTGGTGCGGCGGCTGGTACCGCGACCGGTACCGGACTCGCTGCCGGGGTCGGGGAGCCCGGGAGTGTCGAGAGCGGCCTGGGCAGCGCGGCCGAGCAGCCGGACCTGGTTGTCATGGGCAGAGTGTTGGCCGGGCTGCGGCGGCTCCAGAACCCCTGATCTCCTGAGCTCTGCCACTCCGACTTCTTCGCATCACCGCCTTGGCGCGGCCCGCAGTCATGGTCCGGGTGTCCCGACCAGCCCCGACACAGTGGCGGGACACCCGGACCGCCCCGACCTGGACCTCGTCAATTTCTCGAGAAATCGCCGGGAGGATCGCGGGGAGAGCTCGGCGCTGGAGGAGGACTTGGACCTTGGAAGAGGACGGGGATCCTGGAAGAGGGATGGGGCCTTGGAAGAAGGCGAGGATCTAGGGTTTGCGGGCGAGCAGCAGCTGGTGCTGCTCGGTCTCGGCGCCGCTCCGTCCGGTGGGGACGAACGGTTCCGAGCTGTCCCGCAGCACCTCCAGGCCCGCCCGCTCCAACAGCCGCGGCCACTCCTCGGCGGCGAAGCTGGTGGCCCGCATCGGGTAGCCCAGAAAGCGCACCACCCGCTGCTCGATGTCGCCGGGCACCGTCAGCAGTGCGAACACGCCACCCGGCGCGAGCCACTCCCGCACCCGCTCCAGCATGGTGCGGACCTCCGCGCGCGAGAGCGTCAGCAACGAGAAGAACGCCACCACCGCGTGCAACGACTCCGGCGGGAAGTCCCGGTCGCGGATGTCGGTGAGCTCGAACCGCGCCCCCGGGACCCGCTGCCGGGCCAGCTCGATCATGGTGGCCGAGACGTCCAGGCCGGTCACCTCGAACCCGGCGCCGGACAATCGCTCCGCCACGGGGCGGCCGGTGCCGCTGCCCAGGTCGAGCACCTCGTCACCGGGCCGCAGCCGCGCCAGCAGCTCGTGCAGCCCCTGCCACACCAGCCACGCCTCGTGGAACGCCGCCTCGTAGTCGGCCCCGAGCTCGTCGAACACCTCGGCCGGGTCCAGCACACCGTCCGAATCCACGTCGACTCCAAGGCGTAGGCGGCGGTTACCGCCTTCGATGCTGCGGCGCGATCACCGGCCGGTCCAGCAGAAACGCCGAGTCCCGGGGAAACGCCGGAACCGACGGAGAACGCGGCGGTAACTCGCCGCTCCGAGAGTTCGCGGGGAGCCCCGGTGAACACCGGCGACTCCCCGCGTCCGAATCAGCTCCGCGGGTCGTACCCGCTCCGCGACGATTCCCGGACAGTCAGCTCCTGACCCCGGCCACGGACTCGTTCGAGCCCGCCCGTTCCGAGCTCACTCCGACCGACTCCTCGGCGTGCGAGGCGGGCCGCGCCGCGATCGCCACCGCCAGCGCACCCAGCGCGCCGATGGCCGCGAAGGCGTAGAAGCCCCACGGGTAGGCGATACCGGCCGTGAGCAGCGCACCACCGATCAGCGGGCCGCTGATCGCGCCGATGCGCCCCACACCGGTGGTCCAGCCCAGCCCGGTGGCCCTGCTGTCCACCGGGTAGCTGCGCCCCACGAACGCGTAGACCAGCACCTGGGCGCTGAACACGAAGAACCCGGCGAAGAACACCGCCGCGTAGAGCCCGAAGGCGGGCAGCCGGACGCTGAGCAGCGCCAGCATCACGGCGGCCGCGCCGAACCAGGCCACCGTGGAGCCCTTCACACCCGCCTTGTCCGCCACGCGACCGGCCACGACCAGGCCGATCACCGCACCGGCGTTGAGCGTCAGCAGCAGCCCCAGCGAGGTCCCGAGCGGGTACCCGGCGCTGCGCATGATCTCCGGCAGCCAGGTGTTGAGCCCGTACACCAGGATCAGCCCCAGGAACGAGGTGATCCAGAAGGCCAGCGTGGAGCGGGCCATGCCGTCGCGGAACAGCAGCGTGATGCTCTGCCGCGCCGAGGCGCCGTGCGACTCGGTGGACTTCGCCGCCTTGGCCCGGAAGACCTCGGACTCGGGCAGGTAGCGCCACATCAGCGGCACCAGCACCACGGCGGGCAGCGCCCCCGCCACGAACATGGCGTGCCACCCGAAGTTCGGGATCAGCGCGATCCCCAGCAGCGCGGTCAGCACCGCGCCCACGTGGTAGCCCGTCATGATCGTGGTGGTGGCGCTGCTGCGCCACGAGCCCCGCGCGTACTCGGTGGTCAGCGTGATCGCGGTCGGCAGGCAGCCACCCAGGCCCAGCCCCGCCAGGAACCGCAGCAGCCCGAACACGAACACCGAGGGCGCCACCGCGCACAGCAGCGTGAACAGCGAGAAGGTGGTCACCGCCACCAGCAGCACCTTGCGGCGCCCGATCAGGTCCGTGACCGTTCCGATCGTCAGCGCGCCGACCATCATGCCGATCAGCCCGACCGTGGAGACCACCGACGCGCTCGCGGGCGTCAGCCCCCACACGTCGTTCTCGAGCATCACGGGCAGCACCGATCCGAGCACCACCAGATCGAAGCCGTCCAGCAGCACCGCCGCCCAACACAGCGGCAGCACCCAAGCGGCGCCCGCGCGACTAGTCGTCTCAACACCCGACACAGCACTCTCCTAGCTGGGTTGGACGTGGTTGGAAGTTCCGGCCGGTCACACCGTCTCCCCGCCCGGTCGGCGTCGCGTGGTCGCGGCGTCGCGCGGCGTGTCATGGGGTCCGGGCGGGATGGTGACCGTCGGGTAGCAGCCTGACTTTGACGTAAGTCATATGTCCAATACCATCTCGTGACGGTAGTCATACGATCAAAATATGCGGCACGGCTGTGCTGCGACGGATGGCGGAAGTGGAACTACGACACCTGCGGTATTTCGTGACCATCGCGGAGGAGCAGAGCCTCACCCGCGCGGCAGCGCGATTGCACATCGCGCAACCTCCGTTGAGCGCGCAGCTGCGCAAGCTCGAAACGGAACTGGGAACCAACCTCGTGCACCGCACCGCGCGCGGCGCGCAGCTCACCGAGGCGGGCAAGGTGCTGCTGGAGGAGGCGCGGCGCATCCTGCACGAGGTGGAACAGGCGGGCCGGATGACCCGGGAAGTGGGCAGCGGGCTGGTGGGCAGACTCGCGCTCGGGTTCATCCCCTCCGCGTCGAACGCGGTGCTGCCGCCCATGCTGCGCCGGTTCAAGGCCGAGTACCCCGACGTGACGCTGCACCTGCAGGAGATGCGTCCCGACGAGATCGTGGACCGGCTGCACGACCGGCGGATCGACGCCGGGCTGTTCTACCTCCCGTTCGAGGACCCCGCGCTGCACGTCCGACCGGTGGCCGAGGAGTCGCTGCTGCTCGCGCTGCCCGCCACACACCGGCTGGCCGACCGGGAGCGGGTGCGGCTCGACGAGGTCTCCGACGAACCGTTCATCCTGCCCGCCCGCCACGGCAGCATGCCCGGGCTTTACGCGATCGTGGTCGAGGCCTGCGAACGCGCGGGGTTCACCCCGCGAGTGGTGCAGCGCGACGTCTGGCTGATGCAGACCATCGTCGGGCTCGTGGCCGGTGGCATGGGAGTGGCGGTGGTGCCCGCCTCGATGCGCAGCCTGCAGCGAGCCGGTGCCGTCTTCCTTACGCTGAGCGACGTGGGGGAGCGGGCCCAGACCGCGATCTCGTGGCGGCGCGGCAGCACACCGCCGGTGCTGCGGTCCTTCCTGGACATCGTCACGGGATCATCCAGCGGGGTCGGCCCCGACGAGTAGCTCCCCGGACGAGTAGCTGCCGAAGCGGTT
This sequence comes from Actinopolyspora mzabensis, assembly GCF_900101095.1. Classification (GTDB taxonomy): domain Bacteria; phylum Actinomycetota; class Actinomycetes; order Mycobacteriales; family Pseudonocardiaceae; genus Actinopolyspora; species Actinopolyspora mzabensis. Next base: position 73,241 of record NZ_FNFM01000016.1, on the reverse strand, counting down.
TCGCGAGCGCGGTTTTCTCGACGTGACGACGCTGCTCCGATCGGCTCGTGTTCCCACCGTGCTGTGGACCACGGCAGGAACCTGATCTATACGTTGTGCCATGCGTGCCGACTGGCGGGTGGAGTTCACCGGGCGAATCCTGCTGCTCGGCTGCGGGGCGGTCTCCCGATGCCTGCAACCGCTGCTGCTGCGTCATCTCACCATGGACTTCCGCGAACTGACCATCATGGACCGGGTCGATTCACGGACCGGGGCCGAACCGGCCCTGGCACGTGGAGCGCGTTTCGTCAGGCACCGGCTCACCAGGCAGAACTACCCGCACACCCTGGCTCGGGAACTGGGACCCGGCGACGTGCTGATCAATCTGACCTGGGACGTCGACTCCCGCGACCTGCTGTGGTGGTGCCACCGCAACGGGGTGCGCTACCTCGACACCTCGCTGGAGACCTGGGTGTCCGACGGCGACTCCACCACGAGCGCGGCCGACCGAACCACCTACCGCAGACACGGCAAGCTGAACGAGCTGGCCGCCCGGCTCGACCCGACGGGACCGACGGCGGTGGTCGAACACGGCGCCAACCCCGGCCTGGTCAGCCACCTGACCAAACGCGCACTGCACGACGTCGCCACCGCCGTGCTCGCCGATCGGAACGCGGTATCCGGTCCGGCGGTCGATGACGACGGTGCGCTGGAGTCGGCGCTGGCGGACGGCGATCACGCCCGCATCGCCATGACGACCGGCACGCGGGCCATCCACATCTCCGAACGGGACACCCAGCGCGGCGAGGTCCCGAAGGAGGTGGACGAGTTCGTCAACACCTGGTCGGTCAAGGGCTTCTACGAGGAGGCGACCGCGCCGGCCGAACTCGGGTGGGGCACCCACGAGCGCGAGCTGCCGCCGCTGGCCGTCACCCACGAGACCGGCCCCCGCAACCAGATCTACCTCGCCCGCACCGGGATGAGCACCTGGGTTCGCTCCTGGGTGCCCTCCACCGGGCCGATGCTGGGAATGATGATCAGCCACGGGGAGACCTACACCATCAGCGACGGTCTCACCGTCCGCGATCCGAGCGGGCTGCCGACCTACCGCCCGACGGTGCATTTCGCCTACCTGCCCAGCGACGCCGCCCTCGCCTCGCTGCACGAGTTCCGGATGCGGGGGTACCGGACGCAGTCGCGGCAGCGGATCGTCGACGACGAGATCGTGGCGGGTTCCGACGAGCTCGGCGTGCTGCTGCTCGGCCACGGCCGCAACGGCTGGTGGACCGGTACGAGCCTGGACATCCACCAGGCGCGTTCCCTGGTTCCGGGGCAGAACGCCACCACGCTGCAGGTCGCGGCTTCGGCGCTCGGTGCGCTGCGCTGGATGCTGCTGCACCCGAACCGGGGGCTGTGCGTACCCGACGAGCTCGATCACGAGGAGGTGCTGGCCGCTGCGGAACCCTACCTCGGCGAGTGCCCCTCCGTGCCGACGGACTGGACCCCGTTCGACGGGGCCGACGACCGACTCGACGTGCCGGTGCGGAGCTCGGACGAGGACGATCTCTGGCAGTTCGGCAACGTCCTGGTGCGTTGAGACGTCCTGGTGCGTTCAAACGCCGTTCCGGTTCGGAGAACCTCCCGCCCGCGGTACCCCGATTCCGGCTCGGACACTCCCGCACGGCACGGGTTCCGGCGCCGCGCTTCGGTGTCCCAACCACCGGACGCGCGGCGAATCGTGTCCACCGACACGTGGTCGATCTCCGCTGCACCCGGCATGGTGGCGGAAGTCGTACGCGGTGTATCGAGAAGGTGTGAACGAGTATGACCGTTCCGATCAGCCCCACCTCCGTCGAGGACGAGGTCGTCGAGGAGCTCTGCTCGGCCGCTTTCGCGGCGTTGCGCAGGAGGGACCAACGGCGTCGCGGTGAGCAGTACGTCCGTGGCCTGCTGTCCAGCACCGGTCGTCGCTCCATCCGCAACATCGCGACGAGCGTCGGTGGCACGGCCGCGGCGCAGAACCTGCACCACTTCGTGCACAGCTCCACCTGGGACTGGAACGCGGTGCGCGAACTGCTGCTGAGCCACCTGCGGGAGCGGATCACCCCGGCCGCCTGGGTGGTGAGTCCACTGTCCATACCGAAGAACGGGGACCACTCGGTCGGCGTGCTCTCGTGTGCCAACAAACAGCAGGCGTTCGGGCTGTGGTTGACCGACGAGAGTTCCGCCTTCCCCGTCGATTGGCGGCTCTACCTGACCACGGAGTGGCTGGCGGACCGGAACCGCCGCAGCAGGGCGGCGATCCCCAGCGAGGCGGGCGCGGAGACCCTGGGGCAGTCCGTGGCCAACGTGGCTTTCGAGGCCGTCCGACGTTGGGGACCGCTGGACGCCCCGGTGGTGTTCGACAACGACTCCGTCGACCTCGACCTGTTCGGCACCGGTCTCGCCGCCGCTCCGTTCCCCTTCCTGATGCGGGTGCGTGCGGACAACCGTTTCGTGGTCACCGACCCGACACTGCCCGGCTACGGTTCCGTTCCCACGACGGCGCGGCGACTGCTCGAAGCCGTGCGGGGGCTGCGCGGCGACGTGGAGTGGACCGATCCCGTGACCCGCCGTCGACGCACCAGCGCGGCGGTGACCGTTCCGGTGGAGCCGATCCCACGACGACCGGACAACGGCCCCGACAGCGGCAAGCGCCGGATGCTGCGTCTGGTCGGGGAGTGGTCGGACCCGCGAAACCCACCGGAGCGGATGTGGCTGACGAACGCACGCACCTCGTCGGTCGATGCTCTGCTGCGGAGCGGCAAGCTTCCCCGGCGGGTGGCCCGCGACAGCGAGGAGATCGGCGGGACCGTCGGCATTCGCGACTTCGAGGGGCGTACCTATCCCGGTTGGCACCGCCACATCACACTGGCCTCGCTGGCCCACACGGCTCGTGTGCTGTCACGGGACAGGACGGCGGACTACTGATTCCGACCTCCGGTCCCGCGGAGTGTCCACAGTGCCACCGCCGCCGTGCCGAGCAGGACCAGCGCGGCCGTGTCGAACGCGAAGGAGTACCCGGACGTCTCGGCGACACGCGGCGCTGCCCCCTCGGCGAGCAGCGAGTCGGTGCGGGCGGTGGCCAGCGAGACCAACAGCGCCAACCCGGCGGTTGGACCGGTCTCCATGGCGGTGTTGACCAGGCTGCCCGCGAGGCCGGCCCGCTCCTCGCTCTCCGGTGAGAGGACCCGGACCGTCGCACCGGAGAACATCATGCTGATCCCGACCGGCAGGACCAGCAGCCCGGCCAGCAAAGCACCCGCGTACGGTCCGTCCGCCGTCGTGCCGCCGAGCAGTGCCGCTCCTCCGGCGGCGAGCAGCGAACCGACGACCGCGACGACGCGCGGCCCGAACCGGTTGACCAACCGCGTCACGATGAGCCCGGTGAGCAACAACAGCAGGCTGAACGGCAGGAACGCGGCAGCCGTGCCGAGCGGAGACATTCCCTTCACCTGTTGGAAGTACAACGACAGCAGCATGAGAACGGTCGAGATCGCGGTGGCACCGACCAGGATCACCCACAGGGCGCCGAGTCGGCGCCCCGAGCCCAGAAACGCCGGCGGCAGCAACGGGTCGGCCGCTTTCCGCTCCGCGAGGATGAAGGACGTCAGCAACACCACACCCGCCGTGAGCGGGCCGAGCACCGGCAGCGAGAACCAGGATCGCTCCGCCGCGTGGACCAGGCCGTAGCTGAGCGCGGTCAGCCCCGCCGTCGCCAGAACCGCGCCCCTGAGGTCGAGCCCACCCCGCACGGTCCGCCCGTCGGCGGGTAGTAACGAGCTGGTCAGCGCCAACACCAGTACGGCGGCGACCACCGGCACCGCGAACACCCAACGCCACGACACCCACCCGGCGATCACGCCGGAGGACAGCACGCCCGCCGCCGCTCCGAGCGGGGAAAGCCCACCCCACGCCGCCAAGGCGCGGGCACGGCGACGCGGTTCGGGGAACACGACCCCGACCAGCGCCACCGCTGCCGGTGCAGCCAGTGCCGCGCCCGCTCCCTGCAGGAATCTGCTGATCGCCAGTGTCCAGAACCCGGGCGCCACACCAGCCGTGATGGAGGCGGCACCGAACAGCACGAGCCCCGTGGTGAACAGTCGCCGAGGGCCGTAGAGATCCGCGGCCCGGCCTCCCAGCAGCAACAGCCCACTGAATGACAGGCCGTAGGCGGCGTTGACCAGGGTCAGGCGGCCCGCCGAGAGCCCCAATTCCGCCTCGACGCGCGGCAGCACCACCGCGAGCATGGTGATCGCCATGATGAGCACGAGCTGCGTCGCGGCCAGCAGCGAAAAGGCCGCTCTCGTGCGTGGAGTACGGCATTCCGCTCGGCCCGCCGCGGGCGCGTCCTCGTGCCCGGATCCGATGGTCATCAAAAACTCCGAAGAATCGGAAAGTCGTTTCCGTTCGGAGTTTGCGCGTCTTTTCGGGGAGGAACAACCGAGATTTCGGACTTTGTCATGTTCCGGGGGCGGCGCTCGACATGACGAAGTATGTGGTGCTGGTTGCCCTGGTGTCCGTTGCTTCGGAGGATGTGCGGCGGACCCTCGGTGGATGTGTTCACCCGGATTTCGGGGGGCTCCGAGGAGTAGCTCGAACCTTTTCGGGGGAGCGAGTGTTTCGGTTTTCACGGGCAGGCGGAGAACGGTAAGTCGGAATCAGGAGAACGAATCATGAATTCGCGTTTCGAGGGAAAAGTGGTTTTCATTACCGGAGCCGGATCCGGTCTCGGCCGGAGGAGCGCTCTTTCCTTCGCGACGGAGGGGGCCACAGTGGTCGCCGCGGGTCGTGACGACGAGAAGACCGCGCGGACCGTCGAGATGATCGAGGAAAACGGGGGCGAGGCCAGTGCGGTCAACGTCGACGTCACCGATTCCGCGTCGGTGAGCGACGGGCTGGAAACCGTTGTGCGGCGGCACGGATCCCTGGACATCGCGCACAACAACGCGGGGGTCTTCCCGGAACCGGGAGCGTTCGCCGACACGGCGGAAAGCACCTGGCACTCCGCGATCGCCGTCAACCTCACCGGTGTGGCGCTGTGCATGAAGCACGAGATCAACCACATGCGGGAGCACGGTGGCGGCGCCGTCGTCAACGTCGGATCGAACATCGGTGACCACGCCAGGTTCGGTGGTGTCGGTCCCTACGTGGCCTCCAAGGCCGGAGTCAGCAACATGAGCCGCTCCGCCGCGCGGGACCACATTCGGGACGGCATCCGGATCAACGTCGTCAGCCCCGGTGCCTCCGACACCGACATGACGTTCCTGCCGGGAGAGACGGCGGAGCAGCGTTCGGCCAGGCTCACCGGTGGTATCCCGGCGGGCAGGTTGGCCGATCCCGGCGAGATCGTCGCGGCGGTACTGTGGCTGGCCTCGGAGGAGGCGAGTTTCGTGGTCGGTCACGACCTGGTCGTCGACGGTGGGGCGAGCGCCTGACCGAGTCGCTCCGGCATGGCCCGAGGTCTCCCGCCGTGAGATGGGTGGGAGACCCCGGTGCCGGGGGGATCGACTCGGGGCGATCGAAGCGAGCGCACCACGTCACGGCGCGCCGCGTCCGCGAATCAGTGCGGGCTGGTCTCGGCCAGGGTGCGCCCGGACGGGACCCTCGTCTCGGCTCTCCGGGTCGTGGTGCGGGCCCGCTCCGTGCCGTCCCGCAGCTCCAGTACCCAGGACCACTCGCCGGGTTCGTCCGCGCCGACGTGCTTGAACCCGGCAGAACGCAGCGTGCGCGCCATCGCGGTGTTGTCCAGCTGGGTCAGCGCGCTCACCCGACCGAGGCCGACCTCGCGGGCACGCGCCAGCAACGCGTTCCGCAGCGCCGCCCCCACACCCAGCCCCTGCCAGTCGTCACGCACCAGCAGCGCCAACTCGCCGGTGGTGCCGTCGTGGCCGAGATTTCCCATGGCCACCACCTCGCCGTCGGGGGAAGTGGCCAGCAGCGAGCTACCCAACGGGGAACTACCCAACCGGGAACTTCCCGGCCGCGAGTTCTCCCGTGTCGGAGTCAACAACAGCTCCAGCCGGCGATCCGTGGGAGCGCCCGCGACGAAATAGCGCCGGTGCCTGCTCGCGTTCGAGCACCGCTCGTGCAGCTCGCGCACCAGCGGCAGGTCGGTGTCCTCGGCGTCACGTATCGCGAACTCGGAACCGTCGCGCGCCGTGTGCCCTTCGGAGAGTCCTCCCGCGCGCGCCGTCCGGCTCGCCACCAGCCCCGTCATCGCGCGGGCCCTGGCGAACTCGGCCGGAGTGAACTCCCCGGCCCTTCGACGCAGCAGCAGCACGCCACCACCAGGGTGATCCAGGCAGATCGACTGCCCGCGCAGTTCATCGGTGGCCATGCCCAGCCCCTCGGTCGAGGGCAGCCACTGCACCTCGACATCACCCAGCAGGGCCCGCAGCGCACCGCGCGGTTCGTCGGTGCCCTCCACCAGCTCCGTGGCCAGCCGCAGTGCCCTGGTGGGCACGTCGTCCAGTTCGCGCGGGCCGGTGCGTTCGGCGGTCACGTCACGGCCACCGGCGCGGGTCACCACGTCCACCAGTTCGGCGTGGCCGACCTCGCCGGGCAGGTGCAGCAGGAACTCGTCCACTACCGCGTCGGCGACCGGGTGCACCTGCATGGTCCGGATGTCGGCGTCCAGCCGGGCCAGCTGGCCTGCCAGCGCGGCCAGCCCGCCCGGCTCGTCGCTGACCGAGGCACGTACCCGCCACAGCTTCCGGTCCGCCCGCTCGCCGAGTTCCACTGTGGTGGGTTCCTCCGCGAACCGTCGCTGCTCGGTTCTCCGACCGCCGAGCCGGGCGAGCGCGGGCAGCATCCGACCGATCGCGGTCGCGCACAGCCACGCCACACCCGCGGCGGTCAGGATCCACGCGGCGAGCCGTCCGTCCCCCAGTTGGAACAGCACGAGCTGCGTCGTGCCGATCGCCACCGCGGCCGGGGCGAGCCACGTCGGCGGGCGCGCGGCGGTCCAGCGCCGGTTAACGGTGCCGCGGTAGGTTGCCGCGGAGTCTCGCTCGGTCATGTTCGCCATGCTGCTCCAGGGGTGTTACCTCGGAGCCCGTCAGCGATGACGTGCGGGTTAAATCCGCCGCTTTCGCCGGTCGGCATCCCGCCGCAGCAGGGTGGAGCGGCAGCGGGGCTCCGAGTTCCGGGCATCAGCGACTTCCGAAGCACCGGATCGCGCCGTGGCGCCGGTGGTCCCGGGAACCGCCGTTTTCAAGCACCGGTTTCCTCAGGAACCGGGGTTGACCACGCCGATCACGTGACCCTCCGGATCGGCGAACAGGCCGATCTCCAGCTGTTCCATCACCTTCTCCGGCCCCATCACCCGGCTGCCGCCGAGGTTCTCGGCCTGCGAGAGTGCCTGCTCCACGTCCTCGACACCCACGTAGAACGTCACCATTCCCTCGTAACCTTCCGGAACGGCCGCGATGCCGCCGCCGATGCCCACGGTCTCCCCGTCGTCGTCCTCGACCGTCTCGCGCTCGACCATGCCGTAGTCCATCTGGTTGTCCGTGTCGATCTTCCAGCCGAACAGCCGGGAGTAGTAGTCGCGGAGCTTCGCCGCGTCCTTGCCGAGAATCTCGAAATGCACCACTGGATTTCCCATGATCAGCTCCCTCCCCCGTGCACCGCCGGAAACCGCTCGCGCGGTGCGTGTCGAAAGCACTCCCGACACGAGTAAAGAGCCGGCCGAAGCCGGGTGGCAAGCTCTCGGCGGCATCGGTGACTTCGGTCCTTTCGTGCCGGAGCAGGAGGTCACCACGACAGGTGGTGGTTACCCACGAGAGCTACGCACGTGGTGTCGTGGCGAGCGAACGGGCCCCCGTGCTCACTCGCACCATCCCGTGAGAGGTTTCCCGCCATGGACGTCAACGCTGACCTGGCCGAGGGGTTCGGGCGCTGGGAGCTGGGTGACGACACCGCGCTGCTGGACATCGTCAGCAGCGCCAACGTCGCCTGCGGGTTCCACGCGGGTGATCCGAAAACACTGCGCGCGGCCTGCTCCGGAGCGGCGATGCGCGGGGTCGCCGTGGGAGCCCAGGTCGGTTACCGGGATCTGGCCGGATTCGGCCGCCGGTTCATCGAGATGGACCCGGCCGAACTGGTGGACGAGGTGATCTACCAGATCGGCGCGCTCGACGCGCTGGCCAGGGTGGCCGGCACCGCGGTCACCTACGTCAAGCCGCACGGCGCGCTGTACAACACCATCGTCTCCCACACCGGCCAGGCCGAGGCCGTCGTCGAAGCGGTGCGCCGCTTCCGACCCGGTATGGCCGTGCTCGGGCTGCCCGGTTCGGAGTGGCTGCGGCTCGCGGGGGAGTCGGGGCTGAGCACCCACCGGGAGGCGTTCGCCGATCGCGCCTACACCCCGGAGGGAACCCTCGTGCCGCGTGGTCGTCCCGGCGCGGTGCTGCACGACCCCGAGGTGATAGCCGATCGCTGTCTACGTATCGTCCGGAGGCAGCCGATCGAGGCGGTTGACGGCACCCCGCTGTCGTTGTCGCCCGACTCGATCTGCGTGCACGGTGACACCCCAGACGCGGTCGGGATCGCCCGCACCGTGCGGCGGAAACTGGCCGAGCAGGGGACGCCGATCGAGCCGTTCGCCCCGCCGCCCCGCTCCCTCGTGGCGGACTGAGAGTTGATTCCCGCTTCCTGCTTCGGGGCGTTCGACGCGGGCTCCACCTACCCGATGCGAGAGCACTCGCGACGAGAGCCGGCGGTGGTTCCGCCAAGCGAGCACCCCGCCAAGTCCGGAAAGAAGAATCGATGGAGGTGCGGTGCGGATCCTTCCCTGCGCGGACGCGGGTTTGCTGGTGGAACTGGACGAGCTGGAACAGGTGCTGGCGCTGCACGCCGCGCTGTCCGAGCGGAGCCTGCCCGGAGTCCTCGACCTGATTCCGGCGGCACGGACGCTGCTCGTCTCGCTGGATCCCGAGCGCGCCGACCGGCGCGCGCTCGCCGAGGAGATCCGCCGAGTGCCGCTGACCGGAGCCCGGTCGGCCGGAACCGGTTCGGTCGGGGATCAGCCTGCCGGGGGAGAACTCGCCGACCGCGGGCTGCTCACGGTGCCGGTGATCTACGACGGCGCCGACCTCGACGCGGTTGCCGAGCTGACCGGGCTCTCGCCCCGCGAGGTGGTGGACGCGCACACCGGAACCGAGTGGCGGGTGGCTTTCGGCGGATTCGCACCGGGATTCGGCTACCTGGTGGGAGGCGACCCCCGACTGGAGGTCCCGCGCCGTGCTGAGTCCCGCACCGGCGTGCCCGCAGGTTCCGTCGGGCTGGCGGGCAGGTTCAGCGGTGTCTACCCGAGAACCTCACCGGGCGGCTGGCAGCTGATCGGCCGCACCGAGTTGGAGATGTGGCGCACCGACCGTGAGCCGCCCGCACTGCTGCGCCCCGGCGTACGGGTGCGGTTCGAGGAGGTGTCATGAGCGAGCCGGATACCGGTACCGCCGGGAACGGTGAGGGGGCCCCGGCCGCCCGGCGGCTTGAGGTGCTGCGCCCGGGACCGCTGTCGACCGTGCAGGACCTCGGACGGACCGGACTGGCCGGGATGGGTGTGGGGGTCTCCGGGGCCGCCGACCGGAGCTCGCTGCGACTGGCGAACCGCCTCGTCGGCAACCCCGAGTCGGAAGCGGCCGTGGAGATCACACTGGGCGGGCTGTGGCTGCGCGCCCACGGCGTGCTCACCGTCGCGCTGACCGGCACCTCGTTTCCGGCCACGGTGGACGGTCGTACGGCGGCGAGCAACACCGTGCTCACACTGCCGAGCGGCTCGGAGCTGCGTATCGGGCAGTGCCGGACCGGGATGCGGGGGTATCTGGCGGTGCGCGGCGGTATCGACGTCCCGGCCGTGCTGGGCTCGCGTGCCACCGACACGCTCGCCGGGTTGGGGCCGGAGCCGCTGGCGGTGGGCACCGTGCTGCCCGTCGGAAGAGCGTACGGCGAGTTCCCGCGCGTGGACGCCGCGCCGGTCACCCCTCCCCCCGGCGGGGATCTGACACTGCCCGTGCTGCCGGGGCCGAGGCAGGACTGGTTCACCGATTCGGCGCTGCGCGCCCTGCTCGGCGAGCCGTTCGAGATCACACCGGACAGCGACCGTGTCGGTATGCGACTGTCCGGACCGCCACTGCCCCGGTACGAGACCAGCGAACTCCCCAGCGAGGGGATGGTCAGCGGGGCGCTGCAGGTGCCGCCCGCGGGGCAACCCACCCTGTTCCTGGCTGACCACCCGGTGACCGGGGGATATCCCGTGATCGCGGTCGTGCTGTCGGCGTACGTGGCGGTGGCAGCGCAGGCACGACCCGGCCAGCGGCTGCGTTTCCGTGCCGTGCGGGAGCCATCGGAGTACTGACCGCGCGACGAGGTGGACCCGAATCGGCTCCGACGGGTACCGACCAGCCGCGACCCGCCGCGTTCGTCGTGACCGCGTTCGTCGTTACTGGGCGACTTCGCGCGGTGGCCCGGCAACTCGCACCGGACCGCCGCGAGAGTCGTCGGGTTCGGTCAGCCCGACTGCACGGTTCGCCGGTCGCGGACCGATCCGTCGATGCCGTGAATGAGGATCTCGCCTCCGTCGGAGTTCTCCAGCTGCCTGCGTGCCTCGTCGATCGCGTCCGCCTGAGTGTTGGTGCTCGACTCGGTGGATCCGGTGGCCGCGCCGACCACCTTCCAGCCGCCGCCACCGCCTCCGGGAACGACGTGTCGCTGGCCCATGGTTACCTTTCCGGAAGGGGAAACGTCCTGCTCCGGCGTACCCGTGTCGGAACGCGCTCACACCACTCGGGTGATCCCTCCGAGCGGATCAACTCCGCGTCCCGCTCGTCAATGCCGCAACGCCCGTTCCCCGCTCCGGAAACCGGGGAAAGTCCCCCGCAGCCTCGGGGAGCCTCGTCAGAGGTGCACCTTGTCCATCGCTCCCTCGCCGTAGCGTTCGCCCGCTGCCACGCCGCGCGGCGCCACCCGTTCGAGCGCGGCCAGGTCCTCGGCGGTGAGGGTGACGTCCACGGCGCCCACGTTCTCCTCGAGATACTTGCGCTTCTTGGTGCCGGGGATGGTCACGATGTCCTCGCCCTGTGCCGCCACCCACGCCAGAGCCAGCTGGGAGGCCGATACGCCCTTCCGCTGTGCCAGTTCGTGCACCTGGTCCACCACGTCCAGGTTGCGCTGGAAGTTCTCCCCCTGGAACCGCGGGGCGGTCCGCCGGTAGTCGTCGGCGGGGAGGTCCTCGAACGAGCGGATCGCGCCGGAGAGGAACCCGCGCCCGAGTGGGGAGTAGGCCACGAAACCGATGCCCAGCTCGCGACAGGTCGCCAGCACCCCGTTGTCCTCCGGATCACGGCTGAACAGTGAGTACTCGGTCTGCACCGCGCTGACCGGGTGGGTGGCGTGGGCCTTCCGGATCGTTTCCGGCGCGGCCTCCGAGATCCCCAGGTGGCGCACCTTGCCCTGCTGCACCAGCTCGGACATCGCTCCCCAGGTCTCGGCGATCGGTACGTTCGGGTCCACGCGGTGCTGGTAGTACAGGTCGACGTGGTCGATCCCCAGCCGCCGCAGTGAGCCGTCGATGGCGGCACGCAGGTATTCCGGCCTGCCGTTGATCTCGCCCGTGAGTTCGCCGTTCTCGTCCACCTCGTTGCCGAACTTGGTGGCCAGCACCACCTCGTCCCGGCGGTTCGCCAGTGTTCGCCCCAGCAGCCGCTCGTTGCTCCACGGTCCGTACATGTCGGCCGTGTCCAGGAAGTTCACCCCGAGCTCCAGGGCTCGCCGGATCGTGGCGGCCGATTCCTCGTCGTCCCGCCCCGAATACCCGAAGGTCATTCCCATGCAGCCCAGGCCCTGTTCACTGACCCGCAGTCCCTGGTTGCCGAGAGCACGTTCCCGCATTCGTCCACTCCGTGTCGGTGAGTTCGATCGATTCCGCACTCGAGTATGCCCGGGTGATCAGCGACCGGCAGTCTCATACCGGATATTCCCGCGTTCGCGTGGCGGGGAAACGGACCCGACAGCGGGCACGGCCAGGTGGGATTCCCGGTTTCCGGCGTGGGACTCGCCGGGTGCGTTGCACGAATCGCCGGGTGCGTTACACGAATCGGTGGTCTCCCGGCGTTGCGGCCGCCGCGGTCGGGCACCGCGTGCGAGGGTGGTCGCGATTCGCGGTCGTTCGAGACACGGAGGTCGGGAGTGGACCGGAGGAGCGTGCTCGTTCTGGTGACATTCGCGGCGATCGCGGTCGGCTATCTGGTGGTTCGCGACCCCGTTGGGGCCGCCGGGGCTGTACGGCAGGGATCGCTGGTGCTCTTCGACAGCGTCGCTTTCGTGTTCCGGTCGCTGGTCACCTTCCTGCGACACCTCTTCGAGGGGTAGTTGGCAGGGGAGCCCCCGAGGGGGGGAAATTCACGTCCACCGAATGCGTTTCGGATCACATGTGTCTCTTGTCACGTAGGCTTGGATCGTGCAGAGTTTTTCGGTGACCGGATCGGGAACGCGAGGTGGTGCGAATGTCCTCGACAGCTGAACTGGGTGACGTGCTCAGCGCGCTTGCCCGGCTGCGTACCGGCGTCGACGAGCTCTACACCAGATACGGCGACGTCGCCGTGGTGCGACGTATCGAGAACGACCTCCAGCGGCTGGAGATCGACGTCTCCGAGCTGTCGACCGCCGCTCCGGGACCACCGCGGCAGCGTTCCGGCGGTGCTGCCGCGAGCGTGCGGCTCGGTGGTGCGACCGCACCCCGCGAGGTGGGCGAGCACGACATCATCGAGGTTCCCGACACCCCGTACGACCCTTCCTGGTGGCAGGGCGTGGACGACGAAGGGGTGGGAGGCCAGTCATCGCGCGAGGACTGATTCCGCCCGTGGCCGGTCGGCACCGAACGCCTCCGTGGTCGACCTCGATCCGGCCGGCACCGGAGGGGACTTCGTGACGACCGGGCGATCACCGCGACAACCATGATTCTCGCTACCACCAGAGGTCGAGCATGTCAGCTCCCACAACTTCATCGTCCCTTCGCCGCAGGCGCACGCTGCGAACCGACCGATGGTGGTTGCCGCCGCTGGGCACCGCGCTCGGCCTCGGTGCCTTCGTCGTCTACGGCCTGATACGGACCTTCATGAACCAGTGGTACTGGGTGCCCGAGTACCACTACCTGGCCCCGTTCTTCTCGCCCTGCCTCAGCGACGCCTGCGTGCCCGGTGCGAGCCACTTCGGAACGCCGTTCCCGGATCTGGCGCCGTGGATTCCTCCCCCGGTGTTCGTGCTGCCGTTCGTGCTCGGCTTCCGACTGACCTGCTACTACTACCGAAAGGCCTACTACCGTTCCTTCTGGGCCGCACCACCCGCGTGCGCGGTGACCGAACCCCACCGCCGCTACACCGGTGAGACGCGGTTCCCGCTGATCATGCAGAACGTGCACCGCTACTTCTTCTACGCCGCGCTGCTGGTGGCCGCGGTGCTGACCTACGACACCGTGATCGCCTTCCGCGGTTCGGGCGGCGGCTTCGGAATCGGGCTCGGGACGCTGCTCATGGTGGTCAACGTCGTACTGCTGTGGGCCTACACGCTGTCCTGCCACTCCTGCAGGCACCTGATAGGCGGGCGCATCAACCACTTCTCCCGCCACCCGGTGCGCTATCGGATGTGGACGCTCGTGAGCAGGATGAACGGCCACCACATGGGGCTGGCCTGGGCATCGCTGGTTTCGGTGGCGCTGGTGGACCTCTACGTGATGCTCGTGGCCGCGGGCGCCTTCCCGGATCCGCGGCTGTTCAACTGACCCCGGCGCGCCGTGGCCGTGGGCGCACGCGGCCGTGCGGCAGCGCCGCGAAACCTTTTCGCACAAGAAATCGGAAACGTCACATGGCCGAGATCGAGAGTCACGACTACGACGTGATCGTCATCGGGGCGGGCGGTGCCGGCCTGCGTGCCGCCATCGAGGCCCGCTCGCGCGGGCTACGCACGGCGGTGCTGTGCAAGTCGCTGTTCGGCAAGGCACACACCGTCATGGCCGAGGGCGGTATAGCCGCCGCGATGGGCAACGTCAACTCGGGTGACAACTGGCAGGTGCACTTCCGCGACACCATGCGCGGCGGCAAGTTCCTGAACAACTGGCGCATGGCCGAGCTGCACGCCACCGAGGCCCCGCAGCGGGTCTGGGAGCTGGAGACCTACGGAGCCCTGTTCGACCGCACCACCGACGGCCGGATCAGCCAGCGCAACTTCGGCGGCCACGAGTACCCCAGGCTCGCGCACGTGGGCGACCGCACCGGCCTGGAACTGATCCGCACGCTGCAACAGCAGGTGGTCTCGCTGCAGCAGTCCGACCACGCCGAACACGGCGACTACGAGGCCGGGCTGCGGGTCTTCGCCGAGTTCACGGTGACCGACCTGCTGCTGGACGGCGATCGCATCGCCGGGACGCTGGGGTACTGGCGGGAGAACGGTCGGTTCGTGCGGCTGCGGGCACCGGCGGTGGTGCTGGCGACCGGTGGAATCGGTAAGTCCTTCAAGGTGACCTCCAATTCCTGGGAGTACACCGGCGACGGGCACGCCCTCGCGCTGCGGGCCGGTGCCCGGCTGATCAACATGGAGTTCGTGCAGTTCCACCCCACCGGCATGGTCTGGCCACCCAGTGTGAAGGGGATCCTGGTCACCGAATCCGTGCGTGGCGACGGCGGTGTGCTGCGCGACGCCTCGGGAAGGCGCTTCATGTTCGACTACATTCCCGAGGTCTTCAAGGAGTCCTACGCCGACAGTCCGGAGGAGGCGGACCGGTGGTACTCCGATCCGGACGACAACCGCAGACCACCGGAACTGCTACCGCGCGACGAGGTGGCACGCGCGATCAACAACGAGGTCAAGGAGGGCAGGGGAACCCCGCACGGCGGGGTCTACCTCGACGTGGCCAGCAGGCTCTCCACCGAGGAGATCATGCGCAGGCTGCCCTCGATGCACCACCAGTTCAAGGAACTGGCCGATGTGGACATCACGAGTGAGCGCATGGAGGTCGGGCCGACCTGCCACTACGTGATGGGTGGGGTGGAGGTCGACCCCGACACCGCTGCCTCCTCGGTGCCGGGGCTGTTCGCCGCGGGAGAGGTGGCGGGCGGTATGCACGGTTCCAACCGGCTCGGGGGCAACTCGCTCTCCGACCTGCTGGTTTTCGGCAGGCGGGCCGGAGCGGGCGCCGCCGAGTACGTCGCCGCCGCGCGGCACGCCAGTCCCGACGTCTCGGAGGAGGTGGTGACCGAGGCGGTGAACTCGGCGCTCGCTCCGTTCGAGGTCACCGACGCGCGAGGGCAGGAGAACCCCTACTCGCTGCAGGCGGAGCTGCAGCAGGTGATGAACCGGCTGGTCGGCATCATCCGGGACGGGGGCGAGATGTGTGCCGCGCTGGAACAGCTCGCCGAGATCAAACAGCGTGCCGCCCGGCTCGCCGTTCCGGAGGGCAACCGGCACTTCAATCCCGGCTGGCACCTGGCGCTGGACCTGCGCAACATGCTGGCCGTCAGCGAGTGCGTGGCCGCGGCGGCGCTGCGTCGTACCGAGAGCAGGGGCGGGCACACCCGCGACGACCACCCGGGCATGAACCCGAAGTGGCGCGGCACGCTGCTCGGCTGCGAGCTGCGGGACGGTTCGATCGAGATCACCGAGCACGAACAGCCGCCGATGCGCGAGGACCTGTTGCGGCTGTTCTCCCTCGAAGAGCTCGGCAAGTACTTCACCGAGGAGGAGCTGGCCGTTGTAAGAACACCTTCTTAGCGGGGCCGCCGGCTCGCCCGTCGTGGGCGGTGCTGTCGCGGAACCTCCGGCGCGGCTCTCGTCCCGGTCCGAGCGTGGTGCGAGTGGCGTGTCGGCCAGTGTCGTGGAAAGGACTGTGCTGATGGGATACCGGGCGCGACTGCGCGTGTGGCGCGGCGACGCCGATTCCGGCGAACTGCGGGACTACGAGGTCGATGCCGAGGAAGGCGAGGTGGTGCTCGACCTGCTGCACCGACTGCAGGCCACCCAGTGTCCGGACCTGGCGGTGCGCTGGAACTGCAAGGCGGGCAAGTGCGGCTCCTGCTCGGCCGAGGTCAACGGCAGGCCGCGGCTGACCTGCATGACCAGGTTGTCGCTGTTCGACACCGACGAGACCATAACGGTCACCCCGATGCGGGCCTTCCCGGTGATCAAGGATCTCGTCTGCGACGTCTCGTACAACTACGTCAAGGCACGCGAGGTGCCCGCCTTCAGCCCACCCGAGGGGCTGGAGCCGGGCGAGTACCGGATGCAGCAGCGGGACGTGGAGCGTTCCCAGGAGTTCCGCAAGTGCATCGAGTGCTTCCTGTGCCAGGACACCTGCCACGTGATCCGCGATCACTCGGAGAACAAGGAGGCCTTTTCCGGGCCGAGGTTCCTGATGCGGGTCGCCGAGCTGGAGATGCACCCGCTGGACTCGCACGCGGAGAAGGGCGGCGACCGCCCGGAGGAGGCGAGGGGAGACCACGGGCTCGGGCTCTGCAACATCACCAAGTGCTGTACCGAGGTGTGCCCGGAGCACATCAAGATCACCGACAACGCGCTCATCCCGCTCAAGGAACGGTTGGCCGACCAGCGGTACGATCCCCTGACCATGTTGTTCCGGCGCAAGCGTTCGTAGCACGCTTCGCGCCGCACGGTATCGGCTCGGTCGTCGTAGCTGGTCGCTTGGCGGAACCTCTCGCGGGCTCTCGCTGCGGGGAGGCCCGACATCGGGTAGGCATCTACACAACGTCGGGCCTTGCTCGCGAGAGCACCCCGAGAGAACCCGCGGCGGCGCCGACTGCCAGGTTAGTGGGAGTTCAGCACCGCGCCGTACGCTGCCCGGCGATTTCGCGAGAAATTGACGGCTCCCGGCCCTCCGGTCGAGGCGGGACCATGCTGCTCGCAGCGTGGGTGTCCCCGGTGCGTGAGTCGGATGCATTGCGAGGCCGGACCGCTCGCCGCGTAGGTCGCTACTCAAGAGCCGGCCCAACGCTCCCAAGGCGCCGACTCACGTGACGGCTACCCGACCAGCTACGAAGACTGAGCCGACTCTCACCGTCGCTGGAGTTTGTCGTTGCGGGAACTGAAACCCCGCCCCAGCTCGGCCACCTCGGCCTCCATCCGCGGCATCAGCTTCCGCGTGGTCGGCCGCATCAGCCGTTCGACCAGTCGCGAGGCGGGCAGGTTCCGCAGCCAGTGCATCAGCATGACCGACCTGGGCACGTAGACGCGCCTGGCTCGGCGTTCCATTCCCGCCACGAATGCCCGGGAGCAGTCGACCACGTTGGTGGTCGAGTGCATCGGCCAGGGAAGTTTCGCCCGCATCGCGCGGAAGGTCGGCAGATCAGCCGAGACGTCGCGAACCAGGTCCGTGTCCACCCAGGAGGGATGCGCGCTTCCCACGGCCACTCCCAGGTGGCCGACCTCGGAGCTCAGGGCGCTGGCCAGCGCCTCGGAACCGGCCTTGCTGGCGGTGTAGGCGGCCATGCCGCCGATCGGGGCGAACGCCGAGAGCGAGGAAACCACGAGCAGGTACCCCCGCCGTTCCACCAGGTGGGGTAAGGCCGCGCGAGCGGTGTGGAACACCCCGTTGAGGTTCACATCCACCGTCTTGGTGAACGTCCGTGGGTCGTGGTCGCGCACGGTCCCGTAGGGAGCCACCCCCGCGTTGGCCATGACCACGTCGAGGCCGCCCAGTTGTCGTGCGCTCTCGTCGATGGCCGCCTTGATCGACTCGGGGTCGGTGACGTCGGCCTCGAACCACGGGTGGTCGGTGCCGAGCTCGTCGGCCACCGAAGCCAGCTCGTCGGGTTCCAGTCCGATCAAGGCTACTCGCGCCCCCTTGCGGACCAGCTCCCGTGCGGTCTGAGCACCGATGCCGCGTGCGGCACCCGTGATGGCGACTGCTTTGCCCGACATCGACATGGGCATGGGGCCTCCCTGCTCTCGAACCGGCCTGCCGGCGGTGGGCGACAAGCCCACCGCCGGGTTACCCATAGTAGGTTACTCGCTCGTAAAGTAAAGGGGAACGAGTTCGCGAGCTCACATTCATCGCGACCGATCGCGGACTCGGCCGGTCACGAATCACCCGAGGCACCAACCATTGATCCATCGGATTCCGGAGGTCCTCGTTGCGCGCTTCACTTTCGTTGCTCGTGGGAGCACTGCTGCTCGTGCTCGGTGTGATCTGGACGCTGCAGGGCGTGGGAGTGCTCGGTGGCAGTCCGATGACCGGAGTGACCCGTTGGGCCGTGCTCGGACCGATCGCCGCGCTCATCGGACTGGCCTCGCTCGTGCTCGGTGGCGTCCGGATGCGACGAGGACGGCGGAACGGATGAGCGGGCGGCACTCGGCTCCGCTAGAAGTGCTCGTTGAGGCGGGAGAACGGATCGACCGTGTGGAAGCCGGGACGCCGCTCCGGCAGCTCACGCATTTCCAACCCCCAGGTCATGGGGTGCGGCACCAGTACCGCGTTCAACCCCGCGTGCAGTGCGGGCCAGATGTCCGAACGGGGTGAATTGCCGATCATCCAGGTCCGCGAGACGTCCAGCCCACGCTCGGCGACGAACCGTTCGTAGGTGGCAGCGTCCTTCTCCGGCACCACCGTGGTGTCGGAGAACAGCCCGCCCAGTCCGGAAGCCTTGATCTTGCCGGTCTGCTCCTCGGCCCCGCCCTTGGTGAGCAGGTAGAGATCGTGCCGTAGGGACAGTTCCCGCAGCGTTTCCTCGACACCGTCGATCAGCTCGACCCGTTGTTCCCGGATCGGCGCGCAGGCCCTGCGCAGTGCAGTGTGATCCGTCTCGGAAATCTCCTCCGCACGCAGGTGCCGCAGGCAGTCCAGCAGGCTCCGCTCGAAGCTGTCCACGCCGTAGCCGTGGATCCGGCAGTTGACCCGCTCGATCTCGTCCAGCTCTTCCCGCACCTGCTGCCGGGAGAGCTCGGGGTGCGCCAGGTGGTCGATGAACACTTCCACCGCGCGTTCGAACAGCACGTTGTTCTCCCACAACGTGTCGTCGGCGTCGAAGATCAGGTTCTCGGCCAACGTTCCCCTCCGTGTGACGACGGCGAACCGGCCCGTACTCCTCGGGCCGGTTTCCACTCGTACCGGAGGCTAACGTCTGGTACGCCCGTACCAGTACCGCCACGTGCAGCAGCGCGATCAGCGGGAGGTGAGCGAGGCTCGCCCAGGGGTCCGCCGCACCCCGTGCTCACCAGCCCGGAGGCCGGTCGGGCCGGAGACCGGTCAGGCCTTCGGGTGCGTCTGCCCGCCCGCCCACCTCGTGCGAGGGGGCGAGCCGGTTCGGGTCAGAGGTTCTGTTGCAGCTGCCGCAGTTCCTCGAGTTCGGTGGTGCGCGACTCCATGATCTCCGTGGCGATCGACTTCATCTCCTCGTTCGAACCCTTGTCGAGCTCGGTACGGGTCATCTCGATCACGGCCTCGTGGTGGTCGATCATCGACTGGAGCCACAGCGAGTCGAAACGCGCCTGCTGGGCCTCCTCCAGCTTGGGGAGCTCGCTGGCGACCTCGCTTCCCGGCATCTGCGTGTCCTCGCCGGTGCCGACGTCCTCGGGCGTGACCTCGCCCTCGCCGCGCTCCCGCAGCCAGGCCCTGATCTCCTCGATTCGCGGGCCGTGCTCCCGCTCGAGCTGCTCGGCGAACTCCACGACCCGTTCGTCGGGGGCGTTCTTGATCGCCACCTCCAGCAGCTGCGTCTCCGTCTCGTGATGGGTAACCATCTGCTGGGCGAACTCCAGGTCGGTGTTGACCTGCGCCGTCTCGTCGCCGTTGCCGGAGTCCTCGGCGGGCATGATCGCGCTCGGTGGCGGCGGTGTGCCCGCGCCCGGCTTCATGTCGCTCGGATCTTCGTAGTTCGGCGAGCAGCCGGTCAGTGCCAGGACCGCGGCCCCAAGGACGCCGATGATCGTGCTCTTGCGCACCGTTTCCTCGCCTCCGGAAATACCGATCCTTCCCCGGGCGGGCCGGTGCTGGGCACGACCGACACGCCTGCGGAGCCTTCAACCCGCTGGGTCCAGCGGACCGCCTGCCCGAACAGGCGACCACGTGCCAGCTTAAGGGGTGCCTTCAGGGTGATCCGTACAGGTGGTCCCCGCAGGGTGCTGCGCTCCGCCGGAGGCTTCCCAGTCGGAGGCGTCCCGCGGGCGCGTGCGCCGCTCCGGCGGTCATTCGTCGCTGTCGCGTGGATCTCATCCTCGGTGTCCTCGGCGAGGGGGATGAATAGAGTGACTACAGCCCGGACGTAGCGGAGTTGAGCGCCGGGACTAATATCCGCAGATGGCAGTCATCGAATCGATCATCGGGGAGCGAGTCGAACCGACATCGGTTGCGACGCTGTCATCAGGGTTAGCCGGCCCGGACGGGCCGGGCGGTCCCGTGGTCGGGGCCGACAACGTCTTCGAGGCAGTGCAGGAGGCACCGTGACGGCCGTCGCGCCAGAGCCGATCACTTCGCGCCCCTATCCGGTGCGCAACACGTCCAAGGGATCCACACTGCTGGGACTGCTGCGTACCACCGATCCCAAGCAGATCGGCATCCTCTATCTGACCACCTCGATGGGATTCTTCCTGGTCGGTGGTCTGATGGCCATGCTGATCCGTGGTGAGCTCGCGGTCCCGGGGATGCAGTTCCTGTCGCAGGAGCAGTACAACCAGCTGTTCACCATGCACGGCACGATCATGCTGCTGTTGTACGCCACCCCGATCCTGTTCGGGTTCGCCAACTACATCCTGCCGCTGCAGATCGGTGCGCCGGATGTGGCCTTCCCCAGGCTGAACTCGTTCTCCTACTGGCTCTACCTGTTCGGCGGGTTGACCGTGATCAGCGGTTTCCTCGCGCCGGGCGGTGCCGCCGACTTCGGGTGGTTCGCCTACACCCCGTTGTCCGACGCCGTGCACTCCCCCGGTATCGGTGCCGACCTGTGGATCACCGGCCTGCTCGTCTCCGGCCTGGGCACGATCCTCGGTGGCGTCAACATGGTGACCTCGGTGGTCTGCATGCGCGCGCCCGGCATGACCATGTGGCGGATGCCGATCTTCACGTGGAACATCCTGGTCACCAGCGTGCTGATCCTGATGGCTTTCCCGATCCTGACCGCCGCGCTGTTCGGCCTGCTGGCCGACCGGCACCTCGGCGCCCACGTGTTCGACCCGGCCAACGGCGGGGTGATCCTCTGGCAGCACCTGTTCTGGTTCTTCGGCCACCCCGAGGTCTACATCGTCGCGCTGCCCTTCTTCGGTATCGTCACCGAGATCTTCCCGGTGTTCTCCCGCAAGCCGCTGTTCGGCTACACCGGCCTGATCTACGCGACGCTGGGTATCGCCGCGCTGTCGGTGGTCGTCTGGGCCCACCACATGTACGCGACCGGCGCGGTGCTGCTGCCGTTCTTCGCCTTCACCACGTTCCTGATCGCGGTGCCCACCGGGATGAAGTTCTTCAACTGGATCGGCACCATGTGGCGTGGGCAGATCACCTTCGAGACCCCGATGATCTTCTCGATCGGCTTCCTGGTGACCTTCCTGTTCGGCGGGCTGACCGGTGTGCTGCTGGCCGCACCGCCGATCGACTTCCACGTCTCGGACACCTACTTCGTGGTCGCGCACTTCCACTACGTGCTCTACGGCACGATCGTGTTCGCCACGTTCGCGGGCATCTACTTCTGGTTCCCCAAGATGACCGGCCGGATGATGGACGAACGGCTGGGCAAGGTGCACTTCTGGCTGACCTTCATCGGCTTCCACGCCACGTTCCTGGTGCAGCACTGGCTGGGTAACGAGGGGATGCCCAGGCGCTACGCCGACTACCTGCCCAGCGACGGGTTCACCACGCTCAACACCATCTCCACGGCGGGCGCGTTCCTGCTGGGAGCCTCGATGCTGCCGTTCCTGTGGAACGTGTTCAAGAGCTACCGCTACGGCGAACTCGCCAACGTCGACGACCCGTGGGGCTACGGGAACTCGCTGGAGTGGGCGACCTCCTGCCCGCCGCCGCGGCACAACTTCACCGAGCTGCCCCGGATCCGTTCCGAGCGTCCCGCCTTCGAGCTGCACTACCCGCACATGGCCGAGCGGATGCGGGTGGAGAGCCACGTGGGTCTCTCCGGCAAGCCGCTGGCCCACGCCGGTGCCTCCGGTGAATCGGGGCACGGGAGCGACTCGGGCGAGGCCCGCAAGCTCGACGAAAAGTGATATTCGACCTAACGACACCCGGTGCGGGTGTGGCACGGTAATCCCGCTCGACGGGGAGCCCCGGCCGGTCGGCCTACCGATCGGTCCGGGGCTCTTGTTGTTCGGAACGGGTTTCCGAACCCCGTAGGGTGGTTCCCGGAGTCGAATATCGAGGGAGTGCCGTCAGTCGTGACCACGTCAAATCCCACCACCGTGCTGATGACCGTGACAGGCCGTGACAAGCCCGGGGTCACCTCGGTGTTGTTCGCCGCGCTGACCAGGCACGGAGTGGATGTGCTCGATGTCGAGCAGGTCGTGATCCGCGGGCGACTGGTTCTCGGTGTGCTCGTGGCGACCGAATACGATCCCGAGCAGTTGCAGGAATCCGTCGAACAGGCCATGGCCACCGTCGGCATGACCGTCGAGGTCGAGATCGACGCCGAGGACGGGGAGGCCGACAAGCTCGGCTCCACCCACGTCGTCACCGTGCTCGGGCAGCCGGTCTCGGCACGCAGCTTCTCCGAGGTGGCCCGCAAGCTCGCCGAGGTCGACGTCAACATCGATTCCATCCAGCGGGTGGCCGACTACCCGGTGACCGGGCTGCAGCTGCACGTCACCGCCGCGGAGACCGGCGAGCACACCGACGAGATGCTCACCTCCGAGATGACCGACCTCTCCGCGGGGATCGGTGTCGACGTCGCGGTGGAACGCACCGGGCTGGCCCGACGCGCCAAGCGGCTCGTGGTCTTCGACGTCGACTCCACGCTGGTGCAGGGCGAGGTCATCGAGATGCTCGCGGCCAAGGCGGGCCGCGAGGAGGAGGTCCGCAAGGTCACCGAGCAGGCCATGCGCGGCGAGGTGGACTTCTCCGAGTCGCTGCGGCGCAGGGTGGCGGTGCTGGAGGGGCTGCCCGCCTCGGTGCTCGACGAGGTCGGCAAGGAACTGCAACTGACCCCCGGCGCCCGCACCACCGTGCGCACCCTACGGCGGCTCGGCTATCACACCGGGGTCGTCTCCGGCGGTTTCACCAGGATCATCGACCATCTGGTCGACGATCTGGGGCTGGACTTCAGTGCTGCCAACGACCTGGAAGTGATGGACGGTAAACTCACCGGACGTGTCGTCGGTGAGATCGTCGACCGGGGCGGCAAGGCCAGCGCGCTGAAGCGATTCGCGGAGTCCTACGACGTTCCGCTCTCGCAGTGCGTGGCGGTCGGGGACGGCGCCAACGACATGGACATGCTCGCCACGGCGGGGCTGGGCGTGGCGTTCAACGCCAAGCCCGCGCTGCGCGAGGTCGCCGACACCGCGCTGTCGCACCCGTTCCTCGACGCCGTGCTGTTCGTGCTCGGCGTCACCAGGGCCGAGGTCGAGGCCGCCGATGCCGAGGACGGATTCGTCGCGCGGGTGCCGTTGGAAACGTGAGGTGTACGACTCGATGCTGTCCAGCCGGGCGTGGCCCGTGCGTCTGCTACGGATTCTGCTCGGCGCGCTGGCGGTGATCGCCGTCGGCAGACAGTTCGTCGCGGACCTGGCACTGCCGGACTTCTCGCCGGTGAACTTCTTCAGCTACTTCACGATCCTGAGCAACATCGCCGCGGGAACACTGCTGGTTCGCCTCGGGGCGGCTCCCGGCCGGGACGGCCGCGCCGTTCTCGAGTGGTTACGCGGGGGCATGACCGTCTACATGGCCACGACGGGAACCGTCTTCGCGTTGCTGCTCGACGGCGGCGACTCGCTGCCCTGGGTGAACACGGTTATGCACCGCCTCATCCCGGTGGTGATGTTCGTGGACTGGCTGCTGGTCCGGCCCCGCGCGCGGATCCGCTACGCGAACGCGTTCGCCTGGCTGAGCGTTCCGCTGGTCTACGTCGTCTACTCGTTGGTGCGTGGTGCGGTGACGGGATGGTTCCCCTATCCCTTCCTGCGCCCCGACACGGCGGGAGGCGTCGGCGGAGTCGCGCTGTACCTGGTGGTCATGACGATCTGCATCGCCCTCGCCGCGATGCTGGTCGCCTGGCTGGGCAACATCCGGGTGCGGGAGCGGGAACCGGTCGAGCTGCTGGAGGGACAATCCGTTCCGTGAGTGAGTACGCCGCGGTGCTTCGGCCGCTGACCGACCGCTACGCCTCCTGGCTGTCGCTGCCCGACCGTGCCACGGCCGACACCTCCGAGGAGGATCCCGACAACGTCGTGCTGCTGCCGGTGGTGCTGCGCATCGAGCGCGACACGCCGCCGGGCCGCACCGCGCTGCTCGAGGCCTCGGCCGCGGCTGCCGTGGCGGTGTGCCTCGATCAGCGCAGCGAACCGGGCGGCCCCTGGCACGAGGCCGTCTCCGGCTGGGTCGACGGGCGGATCCGCAAGGTCACCCGCCGCGCCCGTGGTTCCCACTGGCGGGCCGTGACGGAACTCCCCGGCATCACGGTGGGCGTCGCGGGAGCCGAGGCACGTGCGCTGCTGCCCGCCCGGGTGGCCGACATGCCGCGGGAACTCACCCGGCTACAGATCTCCGGCAGCGACCTCCCCGCCGACGACCCGGGACCACCGCCCGCAGCGACCCCCGTGCTGTGGCTGAACCCGCACGTCGGCATGACGGCGGGGAAGGCGGCCGCACAGGTCGGCCACGCCACCATGATCCTGGCCGCGTTGCTGCACGGGGACGCGAGCCGTTCCGACGCCGTCGGCGAGCACGCCGCGAGTGAACTGCGTCACTGGCACGAAGCCGGCTTCCCCTGTGCCGTCCGCACCCCGGACACCGACACCTGGCCGGCTCTGCTGCCCGGTGACGACCCCGCCGCGGCCTGGCGTGATCGCGGGGTGGCCGCCGTACGCGACGCCGGATTCACCGAGATCGACCCGGGCACCGTGACCGTGGTGGCCCAGTGGTCAAGCTCGCCCCAATGCTCCCGAGCAACCCAGTGGTCGCACTGAGCTCCCTCCCGAACCGCACGTGCGGGAGGGACTACTCGTCTCGTGAGACGTCGGCGCGTTCCGCGGTCCCCTCGGAACGGTCCTCCACGGAACGCTCGGCACCGGGGTCGGTCTGCTGCTGCTCCTCGTCCCGCGCTCCGGCCTCGTCACCGACCCCACGTGCCGCCAGCGCCTCGCCGAGCTCGTCGGCGTGCCGCAACGTGCGGATCAGGAATGGGACGGCGAACGCCGCGACCGAGCGGCTAGCGTCGCGTGCCCGCTGGGCCTCACGGGTCTGCTGCGCGATCACCGACAGCGCGCTCACCGCCCGGATGGTCAGCCCCACCAGCAGCCCCAGCAGTTCCGGGCTCACCCCCACGCGGCGAAGCGGGGAGGCACCACGCTCGATCGCCGCCACCAGGTCGTCGACCCGGGTGGTGAGCGTGAACAGGTTGGCCGCCCCGATGGCCACCAGCAACCGCAGACACACCACCACCGCGCTCTCCGGCCCCAGCAGCCACCACTGCAACGCGAAAACGATCCCCAGCAGCACCAGCACCGTGCGCATGGTGCGCAGCACCAGACCGGGGCGGAGTCGTGCCGCGGCGAACCCGGCGCAGACCACCCCGGCGAACACACCGAGCTGCCACGGGCGGTCGAACACCACGACCAGGCCAGCGAACACCAGCAACCCGAGGAACTTCCAGCCCGCGGGCAGTCGGTGCAGCGGACTTCGGCCGGGCTGGTAAAGACCGATCACATGGCTCATGCCACCAGCTCCCGGTAGTACCGCAGCGCGGCGCGGGGCTCCTCGTCGGCGACCACACGTCCCCCGTCGAGCACCACGACCCGGTCGAAATCCTCCAGCAGGTCGAGGTCGTGGGTCACCAGCACGATCTGCTGTTCGAGTCCGCGCAGCCGTTCGGCGAACCGGCGTTTGTTGCGCAGGTCCAGCAGCGTGGTGGGTTCGTCGCAGACCAGCACGTCGGGTTCCAGCACCAGCATCGCGCACAGCGCGAGCAGCTGTTTCTGCCCACCGGAGAGCTGCTGGGCCGGATGGTCGGCATAACCCGCCAGGCCGTGCTCGGCCAGTGCCTCGGCGGCCCTGCGCTCCCGCTCCGCCTTGGAGATTCCCTTCTTGCGCAGCGAGAAGGCCACGTCCTCACCGGCCGTGGGCATGACTATCTGCGAATCCGGGTTGGTGAACACGAACCCCACCCGGTTGCGTACGCGGTTGCCCGCTTTCGCGGGGTCCGCCCCGTCCACCAGTACCCGCCCCCTGCTCGGCAGCACCAGCCCGTTGATCATCCGGGCCAGCGTGGACTTGCCCGAACCGTTGGCCCCGACGAAGGCCACCCTGCGCTCGTCCAGCCGTAACCGGACGTCGTCGAGCACCGTGTGCTCGCCGTAGGAGTGACCGACCCCGTCGAACTCGATCAACCGATCCTCCGCATCCCCGGATCGCCCAGCGATCCGCTACTCAACGAACCAGTTCCCACATCGTGGCGATCCCCAGACCGCCACCGGAGGAGAGCGCGGCCATACCCACCGATTCTCCGTGCCGCAGCATCCGGTGGAACAGCCGCACCAGCAGCACCGCCCCGGAGGCCGCCCAGGGGTGTCCGAGCGCGATCGCACCACCCTCCGGACTCACCAGCCGCTCGTCGAGCCCCACGGCGTCCAGGCAGGCCAGCACCTGACCCGCGAACGCCTCGGTGAACTCCACCACCTCCGGGCGGAGTCGCTGCCGCCGCAGCACGACACGCATGGCGGGAACCGCAGCGACGCCCAGGCGGTTCGGGTCGGTGCCCACGATCTCCGCGTCCAGCAGCCGCAGCCCCGGCAGCCCGCGCTCCCGCCGCAAGCGCTCACTGGTCACCGCCACCATCGCGGCCCCGTCGGCGATGCCGCAGGAGTTCGCGGCCGTGGCCGTGCCGTCGCCGGTGAAGGCAGGCGGGAAGCGGGCGAGTCGTCCGGCGTCGAACCCGGTACGCGGTCGTTCGTCGTGCCTGATGCCGCCTACCCCGACCAGCTCGGGGTCGAACCGCCCCGCTTCGCGCGCCGCCGAGGCACGCCGATGGCTGCGCGCGGCGAACTCGTCCTGCCGCTGCCGCGTTATGCCCGCCTCGGCTGCCACCAGATCGGCCGCGGGCCCCATCTCGGGAT
The DNA here is from genome assembly GCF_900101095.1 of Actinopolyspora mzabensis. Classification (GTDB taxonomy): domain Bacteria; phylum Actinomycetota; class Actinomycetes; order Mycobacteriales; family Pseudonocardiaceae; genus Actinopolyspora; species Actinopolyspora mzabensis. The sequence continues at coordinate 45,953 of NZ_FNFM01000016.1, read as the reverse complement.
CGCCCACGTCCGGCGGCGCGAACGGCGCCCGGCTGTAGAACCGGGGAGGTTCGGTGGCGTCGCGCGGTCGCCAGGCGCGCCACGGTGCGGTCGAGGAGCTCTCCGCGCCGCCCGCCAGGTAGTGCTCCCCGACTCCGGCGGAAACCAGCCGGGCCGCGGTCACGATCGTGCTCAACCCGGAAGCGCACTGCCGGTCCACCGTCATCCCGGGGGTCTCCGCACCGAGACCGGCGCGCAGCGCTGCCACGCGTGCCGGGTTGCCCCCGGGGCCGCGGGTGTTTCCCAGCAGCACCTCGTCGACCCGCTCGAACCCGGCGTCCTCGAACACCGCCGAGGTGGTCGCTCCCGCCAGGCGGTCGAGTTCGACGTCACGCAGCGAGCCACCGGCGGTACCGATCGGGCTGCGGCGTGCGGCGACCACCACCGGTGTCAACGGTCCGGGAGTGGCCGTGCTCATCCGGGGACCTCCGTGGGAAGCTCGCCCGTCGCCAACCACTCGCGCACCGCGCCGCGCGCGGGTTTTCCGCTGGGGGTGCGCGGCAGCTCGTTCACCGAGACCCAGCGCCGGGGCCGCTGTGCGCTGCCGAGCGAGTCCCGCGCCAGGCGGCGCAGCCGCGCGAGGTCGACGGCGTGCTCGGACTCGGGTTCGACCACGGCGGTGACCAGTGCACCGAATCTGGGGTGTGGGGTGGGGGCCACCACCACGTCGAACACCCCCGGTGCGGTGCGCAGCACGTTCTCCACCTCCTCGGCGGCGACGAGCCTGCCGCCGGTTTCGATCGTCGCCGAGCCCCTGCCCAGCACCCGGAAACCGTCCCGGTGCGAGCCCCTCGCGAGATCACCCACGCTGTGGAAACCCGGCTCGACGGCGCGCAGCACGCCCGATTCCAGAAAGCCGCTGAAGTGCAACGGCGAGCGCACCCACAGCGTGCCGGGCTCGGTGCCGTCGCTGGCCGTCCCGGCCGGGGCGCCGATCCGGACCTCGACGTGCTCCGCCGGGTGCAGCAGTTCGTCCGCGCCGCGCAGCGCCACCACGGAGTGCTCGGCCGAGCCGTAGTACTCCACGAGCTCGCAGTCGGGCAGCAGGTTGCCCAGCCGTCGGCGGAGCCCCTCGTCGGGCTCCGCCCCACCGCACACGAATCTCCGCACCCGGCACGCGGCGAGCAGCCGCGGCTCGCGTTCCAGCACCGCCAGCAGCGCGGTCAGCATGGTGGGCACCAGGTGCACGGCGGTGGCCCTGGTGCAGGCTTCGGCGGCCCGGGCCGCCGACCAACGTTCCGACAGCTCCACATCACAGCCGAGGTGCATCGCGTGCAGCGCGCCGAACAGGAACAGCGAGGAACTCGGCGGACCGGGGATCAGCACTGTGTCCCGTGCGGTGATCCCCACGTCGAAGGACTCGAAGCTGTACCACCAGGAACGCCGAGTGCGGGCCAGCACCCGCGCACGGCCGGTGCTGCCCGAGGTGGTGGGCAGGTAGAACAGCCTCGCGCCGTCGCCGTCCGGCGGGATCGGATCGGCCGGACCGGGGAGAGGGCCGCTCGCGAACACGTCCGGCGCGGCCTCGCGCAGCACACCGGCCCGTTCGGTATCGCTCCACTCCGGATCGGCCAGCAGCGTGGCCGATCCCAGCAGGTCGGCGCCCAGCAGCCGGGCCAGCCCGATCGTCGGGTCCCGCTCGGCTTCGACGAACACACGGCTGTTCGGGCCGGCGCCCGCTGTCGCCAGTTCGGAGGCCGCGGCGTGGGCCCGGCGCACCAGTTCCGTTCCCGTGAACTCGCCGTTCGGGGAGCGGACGGTGCGCGGGGTGCCACCCGCCAGGATCGGCGGCAGGGCCAGGGCTGGGCTCGGCTCCGAGCTGGCGGGGTGATTCCGGGGCGGAGGCGGGGTGGAGGACTTCATCGGGCCGTGCGCTCCCGGTGCGGTGCGGCGTTCGGGAAGGCACGGTGCACCGCGACGGCCACCAGTGACACCAGCACGACCTTGGCGAGATCACCCGGTACGTAACCGATCATGGCGATTCCGGCCGCTCGGAAGTCACCCATGGCGGCGGCCATGACCGGCAGCCCCACCAGGTAATCCACGGTGATGCCTGCCAGGTTGGCCAGCAGCAGCACCGGCAGCGTGGGTTTGCGGACGAGGAACACGATCAGTCCCACCACGAGTGCCGAGAGGAGCCAGCCGAACAGGAAGCCCGCGCTCGGACCGACGAAGGGCGCGATTCCGCCGCGCCCGCCGGACAGCAGCGGCAACCCCAGCGCGACCAGTGCCAGGAACAGCGCCACCGATGCGGTGCCGCGGCGAGCCCCCAGCAGGCTGCCGCACAGCAGCGGCCCCGTGTTCTGCAGCACGATCGGCACCGCCGAGCCCGCGAGGTAGATGCCGGGGAAGGTGCCCAGCACGGCGGTGAACGCGGCGAACACCACGATCCGGGCCAGATCGGCAGCGGGCAGACCGCGGCGTTGCTTGGCGACGGGGCTCGGGGAGGCGGCCCGCGAGGGGGCGGAGTCGGACACGCTGCTCTCCTGTGCGAACGATCGAAAACCGGCTCACCCGTACGGGAATGGTTGTCCCCTGTTCCGGTGAGGCCTCCGTCGCTCGGCCGACGGAAGCGGCGCAAACCTAACCGGCTCCGGCCCGATTACAGAAAAGATCGCCTCGCGTTGTGGGGTTCCCACAACCGGAGGCTCGGGGATGCCACGCGAAATCTACGGCCAGTCATTGTGAAGCAGAACACATACTGCCTCGGTAGGGCGCTCCCGGCGGGTTTACGAAAGCTCAAACCGGAAATCCGGGGGGTGGCCCGAAAAGTGCCCGACTCGCCGCGTGTGGGGCGTTTCCCAGTCACCGGGGAGTGGGCGTGATCCGAAAGGTGGCGCCATGCTTTCGATGCTGCGTAGGTACGGAATGGACTCGGACAAGATGTTCGTGGCGGGGCTGTCCTCGATACTCTTCGCGATCATCTCCTGGGTTGCTTCCCGGGGATTGCAAGGGGAGAACCTGGCGCGAGCGGACAGGTGGGGGATTTTCGTCGGGGAGTGGGCTCCCACGTTCTTCGCGCTCGGGGCGGCGATGCGCATGGAGGAGTACGCCCATCCGGAGGTGCCCGAGCAGTCCGAACGGCATCACGACCGGCAGCACGAACGTGGCACGACCTTTTCCGAGGCCGGCAGGTGAACCAACCCGTAGCGGAGTTCGGGCACCGGGCTCCGCTACGGGAAAGCGCCGGGCTCGCCGCGCGGCGTCCGCTCCTGCCCGAGCAACTCGTCCCCGAGTGGTCAGCTCCTGCCCGGTCATCCCGCTGCTTCGTCCAGGCGCCGTAGCGCACCGCGCACCACATCCGGGCTCTCGGTGTTCCAGAACGGTGGCAACGAGGCACGCAGGAACCCGCCGTAACGCGCCGTGCTCAACCGGGGATCCAGTATCGCGATGACCCCTCGGTCGCCCGCCGAGCGCAGCAGCCTGCCCGCACCCTGCGCCAGCAGCAGCGCGGCGTGCGTGCCCGCCACCGTGATGAAGCCGTTGCCCCCGCGTGCCGATATCGCCTGCTGCCGAGCCGAGGCGAGCGGATCGTCCGGTCGGGGGAACGGGATGCGGTCCATCACCACCAACTGCAACGACTGCCCGGGCACGTCCACGCCCTGCCACAGCGACAACGTGCCGAACAGGCTGGTGGCCGGGTCCTTGGCGAACGAGTCGACCAGCTGCGAGGTGCTGTCCTCGCCCTGACACAGCACCGGAGTGGACAGTCGTTCCCGCAGCTGTTCACTGGCCTGCCGCGCGGCGCGCATCGACGAGAACAGCCCCAGGGTGCGTCCTCCCGCCGCTGTAACCAGTTCGGTGAGCTCGTCCAGATAGGCGTCCGGGAGCCCGTCGCGCCCGGGTTTCGGCAGGTGCCGCGCCACGTAGAGGATGCCGCTGCGCGGGTAGTCGAACGGTGAGCCCACGTCGAGCCCCACCCAGCTCGGTTCCGACTCGTCCGAGGTCGGCTCCTGCGCGGTGGCGGTGTCGGTGGCCGGTCTCGCCTCCCGCTGTGGCGGCAGCCCCCACTGCGAGGCCAACGTGTCGAACGAACCCCCCAGCGCCAGCGTGGCCGAGGTCAGCACCGTGGTGCGCTGCCCGAACAGCCGCTCCCGCAGCAGCCCGCCCACTCCCAGCGGCGCCACCTTCAACGAGGGAGGCCGGTTGTTCTCCGCGCTGATCCAGATCACGTCGCGTCGGTCCTGCTCCGGTTCCTCGAACGCGTCCAGCAGCCGGATCGCCGTGTCCTGGATCTCCTGGGTCGGTGCCAGCGCCAGTTTGCGTGCGCTGCCCGACTCCACGTCCTCGCGCTGTTCGGGCCCCAGCGCGTTCACACAGGCCGCCGCCGCGTCGCGGAGACCGGACAGTGCCGCGGCCAGTTGGCGGGACGGCTCGCCCAGCCGACCGGGTTCGGTCTCGCCCAGCACGAACTCGAGTCCCTCACCGGCCTCGTTGAGCCGATCCGCGATCTCCTCCTCCACGGCGCGTCCGCACTTGCGGGCCGCCTGCTTGATCGCGTTGCCCGACAGCTCGCCACCCGCAGCGGTTGTGACCCGGTCGACCAGGTCGTGCGCCTCGTCCACGACCACCATGTCGTGCTCCGGCAGTACCGGTCGGTCGTCGAGCGCGTCGATGGCCAGCAGCGCGTGGTTGGTGACCACGATGTCGGCACGTCCGGCCTCGTTGCGTGCCTGCTCGGCGAAGCAGTCCGAGCCCACCGGGCAGCGGTGCGCGCCGAGACATTCGTTACCGGTGACCGAGACCTGCCGCCAGGCCCGTTCCGAGACGCCGGGCACGAGTTCGTCGCGATCCCCGGTCTCGGTATCGGAGGCCCAGTCGTGCACCCGGCGTACCTCGCGCTCCAGCGAGGACGCGGCGAAGGCGTCGAAAAGCGCCCCCTCGTCCGGCTCGTCGGGGGCGTTGCCGTGTATCCGGTTCAGGCACAGGTAGTTGCGCCTGCCCTTGAGGATCGCGAACGTGGGCCTGCGCCCCAGTGAGTCCGCGAGCGCGTCCGCCAGCCGGGGCAGGTCGCGATCCACCAGCTGACGCTGCAGCGCGATCGTCGCGGTGGAAACCACCACGGTGGTGTGCGCGGTGACCGCGTGCCGGATGGCGGGAACCAGATAGGCGAGCGACTTGCCCGTGCCGGTGCCCGCCTGTACCGCGAGGTGCTCGCCGGAGGCGATCGCGTTGTCGACGGCCTCGGCCATCGCGGTCTGTCCGTCCCGTTCGCTGCCGCCGACGGCCTCCACCGCGACGGAGAGCAATGTGGACAGATCGGCGGGTTCGACGTCGGTCCGGTTCCCGGCGGTCGCCGTCCCCGTGCTTTTCGCCGCTCCGGAGCCTTTTCCGACCCGTCGCTCCACGCCGCCCGCGGTCGGACCGCTTCCGCTCACGGCCGCCCCGTTCCCGAGGTCGCGCTGCTTGCTCCCACCGGGGGATTCCACGGTGAGGGAGGCGGGACTCGAATCCGCGTTCGACGTCAGCTCCGGGGGCAGCTCCTCGGTGCCGTCGGGCTCGAAAACGTCGGGAACGGACCAGTTCGGAACGGATGCCGGCACGTTCACCGACGTTACCGCAGCGCGCCACGGGCATCGCAGCCGTCCGCCCGCGAGGGGCGCCGTTCGAGCTCCGACCACGGGGCGCCCCCCCCCCTGTGATCACCGCTCGGGCGGCCCGCGCCCCTCGGGACACCGACCTCTTGTCCTGCGGATCGCGGGAGCGAGTCGTGCCGAATTCCGCGCCGGGCTCCGAGGACTACCCGCCGCGAACCACGGGCTCACCGGTCAGCTCGACCCCGGCCGCGCGAAGCTGCCGCAGCGCCTCTCGCACGGTCCCCGCCGCTACCCCGGCGGTCAGGTCCAACATCACTCGGGTCTCGAACCCGGCCCCGGCCGAGTCCAGCGCGGTGGCACGCACGCAGTGATCGGTGGCCAGCCCGACCACGTCGACCTCCCGAACGCCCCGCGCGGCCAGCCAGTCCGCCAGACCGTTGTTCTCGAAACCGGAGTAGCCGTGGCTGTACTGCCCCTTGGAGAACACCGCGTCGATCGGAGCCACGTCCAGTTCGGGGTGGAACGAGGCTCCCGCGGAAGCCGCCACGCAGTGCACCGGCCAGGAGGTCACGAAGTCGGGCTCTTCCGAGAAGTGCTCACCCGGGTCGATGTGGTAGTCACGAGTCGCCACCACGTGGTCGTGGTCCGACTCCGCCAGCAGCCGGGAGATCGCGGCAGCCGTTTCCGCACCACCCTCCACCGCCAGCGCGCCGCCCTCGCAGAAGTCGTTCTGCACGTCGACGACGATCAACGCCTTGGCCATCCGTACCTCCAGTACCACGTCACATCAACGGCCTGTCGCACCGCTCGTTCGGGGGCGCTCGCCCCGGACGGGTCAGAAGTTCTCGAACACCGTGGGAATCGCTGGTTCACCCGCCGAGAGCTTGAGTCCCTCCCAGGGCAGACTCACCAGCGCGTGCCGCAGTCGTTGCCTATTGTCCTCCAGCCCCGGAAGGTTATCGAGGCGCTCGCCCCCGCGGACCAGCGGCAGCTGCACGAACCGGTCGTGCGGCCCGGCCTCCGGGGGCTCGATGCCGGGGCCGTTGCGGTGGACCACTTCCTCCAGCGCGGTTCCGGTGGGCTTGTGCCTGCGAAGCGCGTTCTTGCTACCGCCGCGCGACTCCTTGTGCGAGCTGCGCTTGACCACCGGACGACCGTCCACCTCGGCCAGCTTGTAGACCATCCCGCAGGTGGGGTAGCCGGACCCGGTCACCAGCGAGGTGCCGACCCCGTAGACGTCCACCGGTTCGGCACGCAACGAGGCGATGGCGAACTCGTCGAGGTCACCGGATACCACGATCCGCGTCCCGGTGGCCCCCAGTGAATCGAGTTGTTCCCTGGCCTGCCTGGCCAGCACCCCCACGTCCCCGGAGTCGATGCGCACCGAGCCGAGGTCCGTTCCGGCCACCTCCACCGCGGTGCGGATGCCCTCGGTGATGTCGTAGGTGTCCACCAACAGGGTGGTGTCCGCCCCCAGCGCGGCGACCTGTGACTCGAACGCCTCGCGCTCGCTGTCGTGCAGCATCGTGAACGCGTGCGCCGAGGTGCCCGCGGTGGGAATCCCGTACCTGGCTCCGGCCAGCAGGTTCGACGTCGCGGCGAACCCGGCCAGGTACGCGGCGCGCGCCGAGGCCACCGCCGACTCCTCGTGAGTACGTCGGGACCCCATCTCGATGAGGCGTCTGCCGTTGGCGGCGGATGCCATGCGCGTGGCCGCAGCCACGACCGCGCTGTCGTGGTTGAGGATCGACAGGACCACCGTCTCCAACAGCACCGCCTCGGCGAAGGTCCCGCTGACCGTCAACAGCGGTGATCCGGGGAAGTAGAGCTCCCCCTCCGGGTAGCCGTCGATGTCACCGGCGAACCGGAAGTTCGCCAGCCACTCCAGGGTGCGCCGGTCACAGACCCGGTCGCGTTCCAGGCTCTCCAGCACTCGCTCGTCGAACCGGAAGTTCTCCACCGCCTCGAGCAGTCGCTCCACCCCGCCGACCACCCCGTAACGGCGGCCGTCCGGCAGGCGCCTGGTGAACACCTCGAACACGCAGTGACGGTGTGCGGTGCCGTCGCGCAGGGCGCTGCTGAGCATGGTCAGTTCGTAGTGGTCGGTGCGCAGCGCTGTACTGGCTGGATCGGTCATGTCCGCGAGATTACGTGCCGACCGGAACCGCGTGGGCGGCAGTCGCCCGAGGCCATCGTGTGAGAATGGACGTATGACCACGCCCGCCGAAGTCGAAAGTGCGCAGGCCGAACCGGAGGAGGCCGCGAGCGAGGAACGGCCCTGGGTGGCCGTCGTGTGGAACGATCCGGTCAACCTCATGTCCTACGTGACCTACGTACTCCAGAAGATCTTCGGCTACAGCAAGGAGCACGCCACCAAGCTCATGCTGGATGTGCACAACAAGGGCCGGGCCGTGGTCTCATCCGGCTCCAAGGAAAAGGTGGAGGGCGACGTGGCGAAACTGCACGCCGCGGGGCTCTGGGCCACCATGCAGCACGACTCGTGAACGGGCAGCGAATCCAGTGCAGGATTGGACACGTGACAACGGCAGGCTGGTGACCGAGTTCGAACCGAACGAGGCCGCGGTGATCCGGGGGCTCGTCGGTGAGATCAAGGACATGCTCACCGCCCGTGCCGACCAGGCGCCGCAGGACGAACTCGCCGAGCTGACCGGGATGCGTGCCGGGCCGAGCACACCCCCGGAGGAAAGCGTCCTCGCCAGGCTGCTGCCCGACTTCATCCGGCCGGACCGGGACAGCTTCGAACCGGAGGCCGAAAGCTCCGACACGGCCGGTGCGCTGCGCTCGTTGCACGAGCCCGAGCTGATCGAGCACAAGAGCGGGGTGGCCGCCACCGTGCTCGACACCTGCCCCGAGCGCGGCGGCAGGGTCTCGCTGACCGAGGACCAGGCCGACAGCTGGCTCTCGGCGCTCAACGACGTGCGGTTGGCGCTGGGCACCGCGCTCGGGGTCTCCGAGGAGGTTCCCGAGGATCCGCCCGAGGACCAGCTGCAACGCGAGCACTACTACGTCTACCAGTGGTTGACCTGGGTGCAGGAGAGCCTGATCCAGGCGCTCGCTTCCTGAGTGGTCGAGCGGTCCGAACCGGGTTTCCGTTTCGGTTGCCGCCCGCTGGGGCGGCGTCTCGCGGCGCTGCGCGACGCGGCGAGGAGCACCACGGTCCGAAACGGATCTCGTGCGGTGCCGCGTGTCGGGGCGCGTCGGGACCCGCCGTTCGCGGGGACGCTCGCGTTCGAACCCCTCGGTCGTCGAGGATGACGCACATGGTCGATTCGCTTCCCGGCGCGGGACCCAACAACGCGATCACCGACATAGCGGGCGTCACGGTCGGTCACCAGCGACGGCTGGACGAACGGTGGGCCACCGGGAGCACGGCGGTACTCACACCCGCCGGGGCCGCCGGCGCCGTGGACGTTCGCGGCGCCGGCCCGGGCACCCGCGAGACCGACGTGCTGGCTCCCGAGAACCTGGTGCGCCAGGTGCACGGGATCGTGCTCGGCGGTGGCAGTGCCTACGGGCTCTCGGCCGCCGACGGTGTGATGCGTTGGCTGGCCGAACGCGGCCACGGCGTGCCCGTAGGCCCCACCCCGCACGAGGTCGTGCCCGTGGTGCCCGCCGCGGTGCTGTTCGACCTGCCCATGAGCGACTGGGGCAGACGGCCCGACGCCACCTTCGGCTACGCCGCGTGCGAAGCGCGGACCGCCGGCCATCCGGGCGCCGGGAACGTCGGCGCGGGAACGGGGGCCGTAGCGGGGGCGATCAAAGGTGGCCTCGGAACGGCGAGTTCGGTACTGGCCGACGGGACCAGGGTCGGCGCGCTGCTGGCGGTCAACTCCTCGGGAACCGTGATCGACCCTGCAACCGGGCTGCCGTGGGCCCTCGACAGCGGTCTCGAAGGTGAGTTCGACCTGCCGCGGCCCTCCCCGGAAACCGTCGACTCGGCGGCGCGGCGCACCGCCCGCCCCGACCGCGCGGGAAACGCGATCACCCCGCTCAACACCACGATCGGCGTGGTGGCCACCGACGCCGGTTTCGGCAAGTCCGAGTGCCGCAGGATCGCGGTCGCGGCCCACGACGGGCTGGCCAGGGCGATACGCCCGGCTCACGGCATGACCGACGGGGACACGGTTTTCGCGCTGGCCACCGGGGAGCGCACCACCCCCGCGCCGGGCGAGCCTCGATGGTTGGCGGCGTTGGACGAGGTGTGCACGGCGGCGGCGCAGGTGACCGCACGGGCGATCGTGCACGCCGTGCTCGCGGCGGGATCGGTGGGTGCTGTGCCCTGTTACACGCGGCTTTACCATCCCGAACGGGAATGAATCATGGTCCAATGTCGTTTCGACCGATGAACGACCGGTCACCGGGTTCACATGGTGGGACCACGGTGAATCACCCCGTAGGATGGTGGCTGTGCTGGTGATCCGACGCGACCTCGTGGATGCGATGGTTGCGCATGCTCGACGGGACCACCCGGATGAGGCGTGTGGTGTTGTGGCGGGACCCGAGGGGTCGGACCGCCCGGAGCGAATGATCGAGATGATCAACGCCGAACGTTCGCCGACGTTCTACAGGTTCGACTCCACCGAGCAACTGCAGGTATGGCGAGCCATGGACGCCGCCGACGAGGAGCCGGTGGTCATCTACCACTCGCACACCGCGACGGAGGCTTACCCCTCGCGGACCGACGTTTCGTACGCCTCGGAACCCAACGCGCACTACGTGCTCGTGTCCACCAGGGACCCGCACGAATACGAGCTGCGCTCCTACCGCATCGTCGACGGCGTCGTCACCGAGGAGCCGGTGGAGGTCGTCGAGTCCTACATGTTCGCCCACACCGGTGGCGACGACATCCCCGACCTAGGCTGAGCCCCGCGTGGTGCGATCACGCACGACGCGGCTGTCGGGTGGATTTGCGAAATTTCTTGTAGTAGGAGGTTGCGTCATGGCAGTCAACGTTTCGATCCCGACGATCCTGCGTAGTCACACCGACGGGCAGAAGTCGGTGCAGGCCGACGGAGGCACGGTCGCTGAGGTGATCAACGATCTGGACTCGCGGCACAGCGGCCTGAAGGATCGGCTGGTCAAGGACGGTGGACTGCACCGCTTCGTCAACGTCTACGTCAACGACGAGGACGTCCGGTTCGTGGGTGGCCTGGACGCCACCGTCACCGACGGTGACAGCCTGACGATCCTGCCTGCCGTCGCCGGTGGCATGCGCTGAAGCATTCACCTCTCGGGGAGGAGGTAGACGTGGCTCGCTACGATTCGTTGCTCGACACCCTGGGCGACACGCCGCTGGTGGGGCTTCCCGCTCTCTCACCCGCACCCGACGTGCGGTTGTGGGCGAAGCTGGAGGACCGCAACCCGACGGGATCGGTCAAGGACAGGCCCGCACTGGCGATGATCGAGGCCGCGGAGAAGGAAGGCGCCCTCACCCAGGGTTGCACCATTCTCGAGCCCACATCCGGAAACACCGGCATCTCGCTGGCCATGGCCGCTTCGCTGAAGGGCTACGGGCTGGTGTGCGTCATGCCGGAGAACACCTCCGAGGAACGCAGGCAGATCCTGCAGGCATACGGAGCCCGGATCGTCTCCTCCCCGGCCGAAGGTGGTTCCAACCAGGCCGTGGCAGTGGCGAAACAACTCGCGGAGCAGAACCCGGACTGGGTGATGCTCTACCAGTACGGCAACTCGGCCAACGTCGAGGCCCACTACCGGGGGACCGGCCCCGAGATCCTGCGCGACCTGCCCGGCGTGACCCACTTCGTGGCCGGACTGGGCACCACGGGAACGCTGGTGGGCGTCGGCCGTTATCTGCACGAACAGAACCCCGGTACCCAGGTAGTCGCCGCCGAGCCGCGCTACGGCGAGCTGGTCTACGGCCTTCGTAACCTGGACGAGGGATTCGTCCCCGAGCTCTACGACGCCGACGTACTCAACCGGCGGTTCTCCGTGGGGTCCTACGACGCGCTGCGCCGTACCCGGCAGCTGCTGGAGTCCGAGGGGATCTTCGCGGGAATCTCCACGGGGGCGGTGCTGCACGCGGCGCTGACCGTGGGCGAGCGAGCCGCCGCGTCGGGGGAGTCCGCCGAGATCGTCTTCCTGGTCGCCGACGCGGGCTGGAAGTACCTCTCCACCGGTGCCTACAGCGGCACCCTGGACGAGGCGGCGCAGCGGCTGGACGGCCAGCTCTGGGCCTGATCGGAGTTTTCCGGTCGGCCGCTCGTGGCCGGGAATGGTCGTTTCGGCGCCGGGAGCGCCGAAACGACAGGTTCTCTCGACCGGTTTTCACGGGTGGGCGTCACGGGTGAGGCGGTTCCCGAACTGGTGACTCCGCTTCGGCTCGGCGTAGGCTCGGCGGTGTGAGTTCATCGCCCGGAGGATCGAGCCGAGCACCCAAACCACGCGTGATACCGCGGCGCCCCGGCCGTGCGGCGCTGATCATGCTGGGCATCGTGGCCCTGCTGTACCTGCTGGAACTGATCGACCAGCTGTTCTTCCAGACCGGTGTCATGAGCCGGCGCGTCACCGGGCTGGACACGAACGGCATCCAGCCCCGGGAACTCGACGGGCTGGACGGGATCGCCTGGTCGCCGTTCCTGCACCTCGGCTTCGGGCACCTGGTGATGAACACCGTTCCGCTGCTGGTGCTCGGCTGGCTGTGCATGGCGGGCGGAGTGCGCCAGTTCGTGGCGGTGACCCTGGTGGTGCTGCTGGTCGGCGGACTGGGCACCTGGCTGACCGGGCAGGACGGAACCACCCACCTCGGCGCCTCCGGCATCGCTTTCGGCTGGCTGCTCTTCCTGCTCGTCCGGGGTTTTTTCAACCGCAGCGCGGGCCAGATCCTCGTGGCGGTGGTGCTGTTCCTCTACTGGGGCGGCATGTTGTGGGGGGTTCTACCCGGCGGGCAGCCGAACGTCTCCTGGCAGGCGCACCTGTTCGGCGTGCTGGGCGGTGTGCTGGCCGCCTGGCTGGTCCGACGCGGTGACCGGACGCACACAGCGCGGTACGCGCGAGGTGACGACCAACCGGGCAGACTCGGATCGTGACCCAAGCACCGATCGGGATCTTCGACTCCGGCGTGGGCGGTCTGACCGTCGCCCGCGCGATCATGGACCGGCTGCCCGCCGAGCGACTGCGCTACGTGGGCGACACCGCCAACGCCCCCTACGGCCCCCTGCCGCTCCGTCGAGTGCGGGAGCACGCGCTGTCGGTGGCCGACTCCCTCGTCGAAGAGGGCGTGAAAATGCTGGTCATCGCCTGCAACACCGCCTCCTCGGCCTGCCTGCGCGACGCGAGGGAGCGCTACGACATACCGGTCGTGGAGGTCGTGCTGCCCGCCGCGCGACAGGCAGCCGCCACCACCCGCAACGGCAGGGTGGGGGTGATCGGCACCAGCGCCACCGTCAGGTCTCGCGCCTACGAGGACGCCTTCGCCGCCGTCCCGGACGTGACGCCGCATCCCGTCGCCTGCCCGCGATTGGTGAACTTCGTGGAGCGGGGAACCACCTCGGGACGCCAGATCCTGGGGCTGCTGCAGAGCTACCTGGAGCCGCTGCAGCGGGCCGACGTCGACACCCTCGTCCTCGGCTGCACGCACTACCCACTGCTCAGCGGGGTGCTGCGTATCGTCATGGGGGAGCAGGTGACGCTGGTCTCCAGCGCCGAGGAGAGCGCTCGGGAGGTGGCGCGTGTGCTCACCGAGCGTGGCTCGCTGGCGGCACCGCTCGACCCCGCCGCCACACCCGATCACGAGTTCCGTGCCACCGGGTCGCCCGAGTCGTTCGCCAAACTCGCCAGGCGTTTTCTCGGGCCGTCCGTCACATCCGATGTTGTGTTGCCTCCGGACGTGTCACGCTCGACCGCGTGAAGCTGACGATTCTCGGATGTTCCGGCAGCATTCCCGGACCCGACGCGCCCGCCTCGGGGTATCTGGTGGAGTCCGGTGGCACCAGGATTCTGCTCGACCTGGGAAACGGCACGCTCGGCACGTTGCAGCGCTTCGTCGACCCGTTCACGCCGGATGCGTTGCTGCTGTCACATCTGCACCCGGACCACTGCGCCGATTTCGGTGCGCTGACCGTGCTGCGCCGCTACCACCCCGCGCCGCCGTACGATCCGGCCGAGCGGAAGCTGCCCGTCCACGCCCCGGCGGAGGCTCCGGAGCGACTCGCCGCGCTGTACGCGCCGAACGCCGCCGAACGAGCCGGTGCCGATCTCTCGGACGTCTTCGAGTTCGCACCGGTGCCCGAGAGCCCACTGCGGCTGGGGCCCTTCGAGATCACTGCCTTCCCCGTGCACCACGTGTGCCCCAGCTGGGGCTTCCGGATCGCGGCCGAGGGGCGGGTGCTGGCCTACACCGCCGACACCGGTCCGTGCGAGGAGCTCACCGAGCTGGCGCGGGACGCCGACGTGCTGCTGGCCGAGGCGTCCTGGCCGGACTCGCCCGAGCGGCCCGACGGCCTGCACCTGTCCGGCAAGCAGGCCGCCGAGCTGGCCAACCGGGCCTCGGCGCGGCGGCTGCTGCTCACTCATCTCCAGCCCTGGTGCGACGACGCCGAGATCCTGGCGGAGGCTCGCGAGCACACCACCGTTCCCACCGAGCTGGTCACCACTGCCGCCCGGTACGCGGTCTGAACGCGTGCGGCGGGACGCCGTCGAGTAGGTCCTTACGCCGGCGGGCCGGCACCGGTGGACCACACCACTCCCTCGGGGCGACCCAGGTCCCGCCGAGCTCTCCCAGGTGCCCCGTCTTGGGGCCATCGGGTGAGTGGAATACTGCGGACGTCAGCGTTAGCGACCGTTCGCAGTGGAGGATCTCCGTGACGATCACCGCCGTGTGGCCGATCGAGTCGCCCGAGGACGCCAACAGTGGCGACGGGGTCACACTGACCGACCCCGAGGAGGTCGACGGGCTGCTCGCCCGGTTGGCGGAGCCGAACGCGGGGGTTGCCACGGTCTGGCACGAGGCCCGCGAACTCGCCGACGAGGACGAGGGGATGCCCGACCACGACGTGTGCGTGGCGGTGCGGGACGGTTACGGCTACCTGAGCTACATCGACACGGCGCACGACCTCGCCGTTCCGGAGGGCGATCCCGCCGCGCCGGGACTGCACGGTGGGGACATCGAGTTCCCCGAGGGAAGCGGGACGTCGTTGGACACGCTGGCCGAGGCGTTGCGGGAGTTCCTGCGCACCGCGCGGCGCCCCGAGTCCGTGAGCTGGCGCACCGTCGAAGATTGAGCGACCTCGCCGAGCGGCGCACGCCGTCCGCGATCGCGGGTCGCGCACCCCCTGTTCCCCCGAGTGGAACCGCCGCCTTCCGGGAAGGACGGGAGGACGTTCTAGGGTGGGGCGCGTGGCAAGAGCTGATGGCAGGAGCGACGAAGCGCTCCGGGACGTACGTATCACCCGCGGGTACCAGGACTGGCCCGCCGGATCGGTGCTGGTCGAGTTCGGACGTACGCGGGTGCTGTGTGCGGCCAGCGTGCAGGAGGGTGTGCCGCGCTGGCGTACCGGTTCGGGCCTCGGCTGGGTGACGGCCGAGTACGCGATGCTTCCCTCGGCCACGAACACGCGCGGACCGCGCGAATCGGTCAAGGGCAAGATCGGGGGACGCACCCACGAGATCAGCAGGCTCGTGGGGCGGTCGCTGCGTAGCTGCATAGACATGAGCGCGCTCGGCGAGAACACCATCACGCTGGACTGCGACGTCATCCAGGCCGACGGCGGCACTCGCACCGCCGCGATCACCGGTGCCTACGTGGCGCTGGCCGACTCCGTCACGTGGTTGCGCGCCGCCAAGCGCCTCGCCGATCCCAAGCCGCTCTCCTGCGCGGTCTCGGCGGTCAGCGTCGGCGTGGTCGACGGGAAGGTGCGGCTGGACCTGCCCTACGAGGAGGACTCCCGCGCCGAGGTCGACATGAACGTCGTCGCCACCGACCACGGAACCTTCGTGGAGGTGCAGGGAACCGGCGAGGGCGCCACGTTCCCCCGGTCCACACTGGACAAGATGTTGGACATGGCGCTGGCGGGCTCGACCCGGCTGTGCGAGCTGCAGGCCGAGGTGCTGGCCGAGCCGTATCCGGGCAAACTTCCGGGGAGTGCCGCATGAGCAAGCTGCTGCTCGCCACCCGCAACGCCGCGAAGCTGGCCGAACTGCGGCGGATTCTCGACGACGCCGGGGTGGCCGGTCTGCACGTGATCGGTCTCGACGACGTGTCCGAGTTCCCGGAGGCCCCCGAGACCGGAGCCACCTTCGAGGCCAACGCGGTGGCCAAGGCGGTCGACGCGGCGCGCGCCACCGGGCTTCCCGCCGTGGCCGACGACTCCGGGCTGGCGGTGGACGCGCTCAACGGGATGCCCGGTGTGCTCTCGGCACGCTGGGCAGGTGGGCACGGGGACGACCGGGCCAATCTGGATCTGGTGCTGGCCCAGCTCGGCGACGTGCCGGACGAGCGCCGGGGTGCGGCGTTCGTGGCGGCGGCCGCGTTGGTGACGCCGGAGGGCTCGGAGACCGTGGTGCGCGGCACCTGGCCCGGACGCCTGATTCGGGAGCCGCGCGGTTCCAACGGCTTCGGCTACGATCCGATCTTCGTGCCCGAGGGAGAGACCCGCACCTCGGCCGAGCTCTCCGCCGCCGAGAAGGACGCGGACTCGCACCGGGGCAGGGCGCTGCGCGAGCTGCTGCCGCACCTGCGGCGGCTGGCCTCGTAACGCTCGGTTCCGTGGCCGGGAGCGCCACGAGCCTCGGTGCGACGACAGGCGACCCTGCGGTGGTCTCGCACTCGGTGCGGCGGGTTCGTCACCGCCGATCGAGTGCGTTTCCGCGGCGGAGGCCTGTCGTGTCGCCGGGACTCACCGCGGCGGCTCCGGATCGTGAGTTCCCCATCGGCCGGGCGGATCGACGGGCTGTTCCGAGACGCCGTACTCGGCCAGGAGCTTGCGGGACGGCGGGAAGAGCTGCGCTCCCACGATGACGTTGGTCACGCTCATCGACGTCGTAACCAGCGTGATCATGCCGGCCACCATCAGCAGGGGGAGCGGTTCGGCGGTCGCCGTCGTCGCCATCGCGATACCGAACCCGGTGATCACGGCGAAGACGACCGTGGAAACCGTGAACGCCACTGTCAGGTTGCGGATCCGGCGTGCCGGAGTGAGGTTGACGTGTCCCGTGGACACGCAGCTCCTGCCGAAGGTGAGGCCCACCCCGGACACGAGCAGTCCCAACACGCAGGCGCCTCCGGTGTAGACGACGAAGGTCAGTTCCGACGACAGGACGACCAGCATCCCCGCGAACGCCACCGCCGCCAGCACCGACACGAGGCCGATCCGCAGCGAGGTGCCGCGGATCCGGCTCTCCAGCCCCGGTGGGATCCGGATGCACCGCAGGTATGGAACCGGGTCGCCGTAACTCATGAATCGCTTCCCAACCGTCGGCGTCCCATCGGCGGGACCGTCCGAAGTGCGCGGTGTTTCGTGGCGGTGTCGGTCGCTTCGGTGACGGAGGCCTCCCGGTCCGCCTCGTTGCGGATCCACCCCTCGTTCCGCATGCGGAGGACGGTAGCAACCGGGCTGTTCCACCGGTGTCCGTTCGCGTGAGTCATCCGGTGAATCTTGAACGGTACACGAGTGCCGAGTGTCTCCCCGTGCTGAGGAAGGTGGCACGGAACGGCTAGGTTTCCGGCGTGCTTCCCGAATGGCTCGAACTGTCGCTGCTGGTGCTCGTCGGATTCCTCTCCGGCGGTATCAACGCCGTGGCGGGCGGTGGTTCCCTGCTGGTCTTTCCCGCGCTGCTCGGTACCGGGCTGTCCCCGCTGGCAGCCAACGTGACCAACGCGGTGGCGCAGGGACCGGGGTTCATCGGCGCGGCGCTCGGTCAGCGACGTGATCTGGGCCGCAACGGCGGCAGGCTGTTGCCGACCTCGATCGCGGCGGTGCTCGGCTCGGTGGGCGGCTGCGCCCTGCTGCTCACCCTGCCCGGATCGGTGTTCGACGCGGTGGTCCCGGCTCTGGTGGGGCTGTCGGCGGTGCTGATGGCGTTCCAGAACCGCATCCGCGCCTGGCTGGGAACCCCCGACCAGCACGGCCCCGACCGGACGGTGCTGCTCACCGCCGGGATCCTGCTCGCCTCGGTCTACGGTGGTTACTTCGGCGGTGCTCGCAGCGTGATCCTGGTGGTCGTCCTAGTGCTGACGGCCAACGCCGAGCTCAGGATCCTCAACGCGGCCAAGAACTGGCTGAGCCTGCTGGGTAGCGTGGTCACGCTGGTGATCTACGCGCTGCTCGCGCCGGTGGACTGGGCCGCGGTACTGACCCTGGTCCCCAGCACGCTGCTGGGGGGCTATCTGGGTGGAAAGGTCGCACGAAGGCTTTCCCCCACCGTGTTGCGCTGGCTCGTGGTCGTCATCGCGGCGGCCGTGGCCGTCTATCTCGCACTGGACTAGTTCGAGAGGCCGTCGGGCCGGTTTCGGGGGGGGGGGGGGCGACACGGCGGGAGCACCGGGGGCACGGCGGTTTCGCGAGGAATCGACGTTGCTCGAATCGGGCGCGTGTCGGGCCCGCGCCGGGAACGGGCCCCACCTCGTCGGTTCGACCGAGTCGCTTCCGACGGGATTCACGGTTCGACGCGGTCCTCGCCGTGCCCGGCCGCCCGAGGCGGCCCTTCGCACGGGGATCGTCGTCTCACCGCGAGCTTCCCGTCAGACTCCGATCTCGCGCCGCAGTCGGTCGACGTGCCCGGTGGCCTTGACGTTGTACAACGCCTGCGCCACCTTGCCGTCCGGATCGACCACGAACGTCGAGCGGATCACGCCCTGCACCGTCTTGCCGTAGTTCTGCTTCTCGCCGTAGGCACCCCACTCGGTCATGACCTCGTGGTCCGGGTCGGAGAGCAGCGGGAAGGTCAGCCCCTCGGTCTCGCGGAACTCGGCCAGCTTGGCCGGTTTGTCGGGCGAGATCCCCAGCACCGCGAATCCGGCGCCCTCCAGTTCGGCGAGGCTGTCCCGGAAGTCGCAGGCCTCCGTGGTGCACCCCGGGGTACCGGCGGCCGGGTAGAAGTACACGACCACCGATTTCCCGCGGTAATCGGAGAGAGTTACGGATTTGTCGTCGGCGTCGGTCAGGGTGAAATCGGGGGCGGCATCGCCCGTCGAGAGTTTCGCTGTCATGCCCCGACGCTAGCCGATGCCGTCCGGCTACGGACGCGGTGTCGTTGTGGTGGAAACCACCGGCGACGTCGATTCCGCCGTCGGTTGTTCGGAACGGAACACATCGGCATTGGCCATGATGGCGCCGAACCAGAGTCCGGCGACCGCCGAAGCGGTCACCGCGATAGCGGACAGGGTGTAACCGCGGACGTTCACCACTTTCCTTTCCCGAGAGCATCTTGCTGGGTCGCCGGTGAGATCGCTCGGGGGAGGGACAACGTTACTCATGTCCCTCGAATGGGTGAGTGCGCTGGGTGGGAGCCGGGTGCCGGGTCTTTCGAGTTGCGTCCGGTCAACCGGACGGTGAGGCTCGCTGACTGGAGCCCGTACCGCGGTGCCGCCGGCTCTGGGCACCCGTCGGGCGCGGTTACCCCCGTAGGTCTCGTGGGAGCAGCCATGGCGACAGTGGCCGATCAGTTCATCGAGGTGCTCGTCGAGGCCGGTGTCCGACGGATCTACGGCATCGTGGGGGACAGTCTCAACCCGATCGTCGACGCGGTCCGGCGCACCGAGGGCATCGACTGGGTCCACGTGCGCCACGAGGAGAGCGGCGCGTTCGCGGCGGCCGCCGAGGCGCAGCTCACCGGCGGGTTGGCAGTCTGCGCGGGCAGCTGCGGCCCCGGCAACCTGCACCTGATCAACGGGCTGTTCGACGCGCATCGCAGTGGTGCTCCCGTGCTGGCTCTGGCCTCGCAGATCCCCTCGGCCCAGATCGGCACCGGTTTCTTCCAGGAAACCCACCCGGAACGGATGTTCAACGAGTGCAGCCATCTCTGCGAGGTGCTTTCCCAACCGGAGCAGATGCCCAGGCTGCTGCGCAGTGCGCTGCAGACGGCCGCGGGCCGCCGAGGTGTCTCGGTGCTGGTACTGCCCGGGGACGTGGCACAGCGCACGGCGGTAAACCCGGTTCGCCAGGGAATGGTGCACTGCCAACCGCCGACCGTGGTCCCGCCCGAGTCCCAGCTGCGCGAGCTGGCCCGCGCGCTCAACTCGGCGGAGCGGGTCATGCTCTTCTGCGGTGCCGGAACCCGCCACGCGCACGACGAGGTGATGCGACTGGCCGAGACGGTCAAATCGCCGGTGGGGCACGCGCTGCGCGGCAAGGAGTGGATCCAGTACGACAATCCGTACGACGTCGGGATGAGCGGGCTGCTCGGTTACGGCGCCTGCCACGAGGCCATGCACCGGGCGGACCTCGTGGTGCTGCTCGGAACCGACTTTCCCTACGACGACTTCCTGCCGCAGGCCAACACCGTGCAGGTCGACATCGAACCCGCGCACCTCGCCCGCCGTACCGTGCTGGACGTCGCGGTCCAGGGCGACGTGGCCGAGACCATCCGGGCGGTGCTGCCGCATCTCGAGACCAAGACCGACAGGTCCTTCCTGGACCAGATGCTGCGCGAACACGCCGAGACGCTGGAACGCGTGGTGGACGCCTACACCAAGGACGTCGACAAGCAGGTTCCCATCCACCCCGAGTACGTCACCGACGTGCTCGACGATCTCGCGGACGAGAACGCCGTGTTCACAGTGGACACCGGAATGTGCAACGTCTGGTCCGCCCGCTACATCACCCCCAACGGCGAACGCAGGATGCTCGGTTCGTTCATCCACGGCTCGATGGCCAACGCGCTGCCGCACGCGATCGGGGCCCAGCTGGCCGACGGGAACCGGCAGGTCGTCGCCATGGCCGGTGACGGCGGGCTGTCCATGTTGCTCGGGGAACTGCTGACCCTGCGTACGCAGCAGCTGCCCGTGAAAGTCGTGCTGTTCAACAACGCCTCGCTGGGCATGGTGAAGCTGGAGATGCTGGTGGACGGCATGCCCGACTTCGGTACCGATCACGACCCGGTGGACTTCGCCGCGTTGGTCAGTGCGCTAGGGATGTACTCCGTACGAGTGCAGCGTCCCGAGGAGGTCCGGGTCGCGCTGCGGGACGCGCTGTCGCATCCGGGGCCCGCCGTGATCGACGTGGTCACCGACCCCAACGCGCTGTCCATCCCACCACACATCACCGGTAGCCAGGTCAAAGGATTCGCGCTCGCAGTGAGCAGGACGGTGCTGACCGGTGGTGTCGGGAAGATGGTCCGGCTGGCCCGCAGCAACCTGCGCAACATCCCGAAACCGTGAGCGGATGTCACCCGTTCGGCCGGGTGAGCACCCCGCCGGACGAGGTCCTCGGACTGCTCCGTTCGGAAGTGCGGGACCGAGTCGTTCTCGCAACGGTGTGGTGACGCTGCGAGATCGGACGGCGCAGACTGGGGACATGACAGTGAGTCCGACGGTGCGGCGCCGCAGGTTGGCGGCCGAACTCCGCAGGCTGCGTGCCGCACGTGAAGTCACTCAGCAGCAGGCCGCGCAGCATCTCGGCTGTACCCAGGCGAAAATAGGGCGTTTCGAAACCGCCAAGCGCACCCCTACGGTGCGGGACGTCACCGCGTTGCTGGAGTTCTACGGTGTCGACGGAGCAGCGCGGCAACAGTTGCTCGAACTGACGCGTGAGGCCCGCACGCGTGGTTGGTGGCAGTCCTACAGCGACGTCCTGCCCGAGTGGTACGAGAACTACATCGGGCTGGAGGCCGAGGCCACGGCGATCGAAACTTACGAGCCCGACGCCGTACCCGGTCTGCTGCAGACCGAGGAGTACGCCCACGCCATCACCGAGGCGACTCTCATCGACGCCGCCGAGCGCGACGTTCGACGCAGGGCCGAGTTGCGACTGCGGCGACAGCAACGGCTCACCGGCGACGAACCGCTCCGCCTCTGGGCGGTGATCGGTGAGGCCGCGCTGCGCAGGAGGGCGGGTGGCCCACGAGTACTGCGTGAACAGCTCGCACACCTGCTGCGCATGGCCGAGCACGAGCACATCACGTTGCAGGTCATGCCGCTGGACACCGACGCGCATCCCGCTCAGGTGGGGCCGTTCGTAATGCTGCGCTACGCCGGTGCCGCCGATCCCGATGTGGTGTACGTGGAGTCGCATGTGGGTGGATGGTCACTCGAAAGAGAGAACGAACTGTCGAATTACCAAGCCATGATGGATCATTTACGTGCACACGCCGCCGATCCGGAGGAATCGTCGCGCGTGATTCAGGCACGGATAGGGGAGTTGTAGATGAGCGAACTCTTGTCATGGCGCAGTAGTAGCCGAACCCAGGGTCAGGGGCAGTGCGTCGAGGTCGGTTTCGCGAAAACCGCGGTGTGGGTGCGCGACAGCAAGAATCCGCCCGCCGGGCAGCTTTCGGTGGGCATGCGGCAATGGGACTCGTTCCTGAGCATGCTCAAAGGTGAGTCCTGCCGGAGCTGATCCCGGCCTGGTGAGGGATGGTTCCCCGCCCGGTGGGGCGCGGCCCGCCCGGGCACGGTGCGGCGGTGTCCGTCCCGGGCTCGCCGGAAACCGCGGTTTTGTTTCGGGTTTCGTGTCGCGCGGGTGGGGTTCCGCGATGTTTCACGCGAAGAATCGCACCTCAGCGGGTGAAGTGGCTTTCCGGGATTTTCGACCGCCGCTCCGGATGAAAAACTTTCGCACTACGGGGCGGTCTCGTTCCCGCTCTCGTGGGTCGACTCGATCGTCGGGGTCGCTGGCTCCCCGGGGGATTCCGAATTCTTTTCCAGAAAGGGTTCGAGCAGGCCCGGCACGCAGCGTTCGGCGAATGCCAGGCCCTGCTCCGCTCCCGCGTCGCGAACGTAGTAGCAGCCGTCCCCCGCCGCGGTAGTGGCACCCACCGTGAGCAGCCCGGTGAGTCGTTGCACCGGTGACTGGCTGATGCGCCACCCTATGATCCCCTCGCGCTGCAGCAGTACGGTGCGCTTGACTCCGGTGCCGTAGCGAGTGACGAGGTACTCGTCGCGGTGGCCGTGTCCCAGATTGCGGTAGGCGTCCCGGGCGAAAACCGCCGCCGGGAACCCGGCCACCAGCGGTACCAGCCAACTCCACCACGGGATCACTTCGGTGCTTGCCGCGGCCACCGCGAACGCTCCCGAGACCGCGGCCACCGGAAGCAGTGCTCGTGTCAACCGTCGCCGCAGCGCGGCACGCGGGTGCGCACGCAGCGGATTCCCGTCGTCGAGCGAGTCGGAGCGCTCCAGCACCCGTGCGCCGATTCGAGCAGCGACACCGCGCGGCGCGGGGGGCAGCAACGCCTTGTTGTCCGAACGGCCCCCGGCCGTGCCCTCGCCGAGCCCGGTGGCCACGGCGGTGAGCCTGCTACCACCGGCCAGCCGCAGCAGCAGCGGCTCGGCCAGCTCCACCCCGCGCAGCCTGCGCCGTTCCAGCGAGACGGCGCGGGTCGTCAGCAGCCCCCGCCTCGTTCGGAGCGTGGTGTCGCCTGCCCCGGTGAGGCGGAACCCCCACCACATCTCGACGGACAGTGCCAGCGCCCCCAGCAGGCCACCGAGCAGGACCGCCACCAAGGCCGACGCGATCGCCAACCACACGGGAACGTGGGTCCACACCGACACCGCCTTGTCGGAGAGCCAATCGGTCGCGGTGTCGGAAGCCCAGAGCGCGCGGAACACGTCGCCGAGGGTGCTCATCGCGGAGCCGAGCGCTGCCCAGGTGACCAGCAGCAGTGAAGCGGTCAGCGTGCTGTAGAGGTACCAGCTCGGGCGCATCCGAGCCAGCTCCGAGCCGGGCCCCTGCTCGACGGTTCCGGACCGGCCGGTTGCGGGGCGGTCGTCCGCATCTCCGGTCGTCGGGCGGCTTCGGGGCCGCAGCAGCAGTTCGCGCAGTTGCTCCGCTCGGGCCGTGGGCAGCGCGTCCAGCTTGAGGTCGCCGTCGCTGCCGGACTGCCTGCCGGTGCCGATCTTCACCACCGAGATGCCGAGCAGCCGGTGCGCCACCGGGGCGGTCAGGTCGACGCTGCGAATGCGTTCCCTCGGGATGGAACTGAAACTCCGCGAGATGTTGCCCTGACGCAGCTCGAACCGTTCTTCGGTGATCCGGAACCGGGTGAAGTACCAGTGCAGCCAGGAGCCCAGCGTGGTGAGCAGGACGATGATCAGCCAGACGCCCGCCGTGCCCAACGCGCGCGAGGAGTTGTCGCGGGAAAGCGCCATCACCCCAACGATCGGAAACATCGGTGCGATGACCAGCACGGTAGAAGCGAGAACGGCTTTCGGATCGAGTCGTTGCCAGGTCTCGAACGAATCCGGTGCCCCCGGTCGGGTGTCGGTGGGGGATTCGGGGGCCGAATGCTCGGCGGGTGGGTGTTTGTCGGCCGAGTGCTCGGCGGGCGGTTCGCTCATGTGGCATCCCCCGGAGTGGCCTGCGTGATTCTGGTGAGCCGCTCCGCGAGCTCCGCGGCCACGTCCCGTTCCAACCCGTCGATGTGCAGCGGTCCCGCGGCTGATGCGGTGGTGACGGTGACGCTGGAGAGTCCGAGCGCGCGTTGCAACGGTCCTCTCGCGGTGTCCACGGTCTGGATCCGCGACATCGGGGCCACGCGCCATTCCCGGCTCAACCAGCCCGCCGCGGTGTACACGGCCGAATCGGTGGTTTCCCAGCGGTGCACGCGGTAGCGCAACCAGGGCATCACCGCGACGTAGCCGATTCCGAGGACCCCGCACACGATCAGCGCGATCACCAGCCACTGGCGGACGGCGGGCAGCCACCAGGCCGCACCGCCCAGTGCCAACAGGAGCACGGCCACCCCGGAAACGGCCTGGCAGCCCCACCAGAGCACGGCCTTGCGGGCGACCCGGTGTCGCGGTGGCCGCAGCCGCACACCACCGGCGGTACCGCCGACGTCGATCATCGCCACCTCCGTGGAGCTCGTGGTCTCCCACATTCTGGCAGGAGGGTTTCCCACCGAAGTGGGGTGACCGTTCCGGGGGAAACCACCGGGCAGCGCGACGGGAACGCTCGCGAGCGGGAAACGCGAGCGGGAAAGAAGCACAGCGGAGGTGCGGGAGGGTGAGGCCGGCGGGACTCGAACCCGCACTGGCTAGGACCTAAACCTAGTGCCTCTGCCAATTGGGCTACGGCCCCTCGCGAGTCAGGATACCGATCCACACCGCCACGTGACGGGCAGGTCCCGGTTCGGCAGCCCCCGGTCCGAAGCCCCCGGTCCGACCGTTTCGCGACACGGGCAGCTCCACCACCCGCTGGTGCTGTGGTGTGATCTACGGTGTGCACAGCCAGAGTGCCCGAGCCGGGAGCCCCGCTCCCCGGGCGCGCGTACGCTCACCCGATGCCGGGGCCCCGGCAAGTACGAGGAGGACAGGTGGCCCGCGATCCCGACGCCATCCAGCGCGACATCGAAAAGGCTCGTGAGGCGCTCGCAGCTTCGCTGGACGAGCTGGAAACCAAGGCCAACCCCACTCGCGCCGTCGAGGTGGGCAAAGCCACCGTGCGGGAGAAACTGGAGGATCCCCGGATCCGCTACGCGTTGATCGGCGCCGGCGCGCTGACGGCGGTTCTGGTGCTGCGCAAGCTGTTGCGCTGAAGGTCCCTGCCGAGGCAAGCCGGCCGCGGCCCGACCGGCTTGCGGGCACGGCAGGACCAGCGGTCGGACCCCGCGAGGCGTCGACTCCCGCGCCTGGCCCCTGGCGAGCGGTGGTCCGTTCCGCGAGGAGTGCTAAGGATTCCGTTGCAGCAGCGGCAGCAGTGCCTCGCGCAACAACCGATCCACGAAGGGCTGATCCAGCGGTTCCCCGGTCAGCATCAACCGGTGGATCAACGCGGCCCCGGCGAGTTCCACCACGGTGTCCACCGGGGCGTGCTCGCTCGTCTCACCCCGTTCGACGCCGCGGTCGATGATGCTGCGCAGCACGTCGCGCTGCGGCAGCAGGAAGGAGTCCCGGAAGGCGGCGGCCAGTTCCGGCTCGTGCGGCAGCTCGCCGACGAGTGCCTGCGCGCCCTTGCCGACCGGGCCGCTGAGGAACTCCGCGAACGCGCTGAGGAACTCGCGCAGATCGCTTTCCATCGAACCGTGGTCCGGCTGCGGGATGTTCCGCCGCGCCAGCTGGGTGCAGGTGTCGATGACCAGTTCGAGTTTGGACTCCCAGCGACGGTAGATGGTGGCTTTGCCCGCCCGCGCCTGCGCTGCCACCGCGTCCATGGTCAACGCGCGGTAGCCGACCTCGGCCAGCACCTCGAGGGCGGCGTCGCGCAGCGCGGCGTCGCGGGTGGCATCACGCGGTCTGCCTCTCGCCGGGGCGGCTCCCGTGTCCTGGGCGCGGCTGCCGCCACCCACGGGATGCTCGGCTTCCCAATCGTGGTCGATCGGTGTGTTCACGGTCGGTTATCCTAGTAGTAGGGCTGCGTCGGTCCGGTTCGCCGCCATTGCGCACCGAGAACACCCAACCTGTGCCGCCGGTGGGCCTCGCTTCCCCCGATGCCGACGCTCAGCCCGGGTAGCCGCCGGGATTCTGCTGTGCCGCCGCGGCGGCCGCCTGCTGCGCGGCAGCACGGGTGGCCTCATCGGACAGTCCGTGCCGGGCTTGTAAGTAGGCGATGCTGAAGGCGAAACCGTCGCCGTCCAGTAGGTGAATGACCACGCGTCCGGCCGAATTGGGCGCCAGCTGCTCGATCAGTTGGTCGGCCTGCACCCTTGCCGCGATCAGTCCCGGCGCACGCGCACTGCGCGATTCCCAGTCGGAAGAGACGTGCACCACCCAATCGTCCCCGTCGGGCAGGTAATTGGCTGTGATGTGCCCTTGAGCCATGATGCCTCCGCGTCCAGCATGCTCAATCATCGCCGTGAACTCGCGCGTTCCGGCCGAAGGGCGGCCGCATTGGGCGTGGATCGGCACGGTCACTCACGCGTGGTCATTGACTCTACGGGTTATCCCCCGTTCAGGTCTTCCGGGCTGTCGATATCGAAAGCCTCGGAGACGTCCTCACAAGCCACGAGCACTACTTCGCGGGCTCGCAGATAATCCCGTGCTCCCCGGTCCCCACGGGCCGCGTCGCGAACTCCGTCCCAGTGCAGTCTGCCCAACAGCACCGGATGGCCGCGCTCGCCGTGGTAACTGGCGGCCGCGAGCGCGTCCGGAGCGGCGTATTCCGACACTCGCCGCACCGCGATTTCGGTGATTCCCGGCATGTCCACCGGAAGGATGAGAGCACTCGTCACATCGGAAGAACGTTCCGAATCGCGCAGTGTCGTCAGCCCCGTCCGCAACGACGAGCCCATTCCGCCGCGCCAGTCCGGATTGGTCACCGGTACCGAGCCGGCGAGCTCGGCGGTTTCCGTGATCCGTTCCGCCGCGGCGCCGAGGACCACGAGCACCGGTTCACAACCCGCCGCGCGCAGCACTGAAACGGCTCGCTCCACCAGCAGCGAGCCGTGATAGCGAACCAGTGCCTTGGGCATACCGAACCTGCGGCCCTCGCCCGCCGCCAGCACCACGCCCGCCACCCGTTCAGGCAACGTGGATCGGCCCGCTGGTGTGCGTCAACGGATGCGCACTGCCGTGGTTGTGCAGCGCCACGATCTCCGCCGCGATGGAGACCGCCGTCTCCTCGGGGGTCCGCCCGCCGAGGTCGAGGCCGATGGGTGCGCGGAGTCGTTCCAGCTCCGATGCGGTCAGTCCCGCCGCACGCAGCCGCTCCACGCGATCGGCATGGGTGCGGCGGGAGCCGAGCGCACCCACATAGCCCGCCGGGCCGCGCAGCGCCTCCCGGAGCACCGGTACGTCGAACTTCGCGTCGTGGGTCAGCACGCAGACCACGCTACGTCGGTCCGTGGTGATCTCTGCCAGGTACTCGTGCGGCCAGCGCACCACCACCTCGTCCGCCTCCGGGAACCGTCGTCGCGTGGCGAACACCGGACGGGCGTCGCACACCGTCACGTGATAGCCGAGGAACTTGCCCATCCGTGCCAGCGCGGCGGCGTGGTCGATGGCACCGAACACCAACATGCGCGGTGGGGTGTTCCACGATTCGACGAACACGGAGTGCTCGGGTCCACCGGAGACGCACAGCTGTCCGATCCCGGAGGCGTTCCGGTCGAGCATCGCCCTCGCCTCGGCCACCACGGTCCCGTCCAGCTCGGCGTCACCGGTTCCGCCCACGTGTTCGTCGGTTCCCACCGCCAACGTCCGCCCGGTGGCGAGCACCCGCGCCACCGCGACGGGCAGACCACGCCGAGCCGAGCGCAGCGCCCAGGACAGCGCCGCGACCGTGCCGCCCGTTCCCGCCGGCCCCGAACCGGCTGCCGCGGCGGGGCCGAAACCCGTGTCGGGCTCGACCGGATGCAGGTAGACGTCCAGCTGTCCACCGCAGGTGAGTCCGACCGCGAACGGATCGTCCGGATCCGGGTCGAACGAGGTCCGCACCGGTTCACCGTCGGCCAGCGCTTCGAGGGCCAACGAGTGCACCGCTCCCTCCACGCAGCCGCCCGAGAGGCTGCCCAGCACTGTCCCGTCGGCGTGCACCACGGCGGTAGCGCCCACATCGCGGGGCGCGCTGCCGCGCACTCCCACGATCGAGGCGAGCACGAACCGTTCGCCCGCTTCCAGCCATCGCAGCAGTTCGTCGCCGATCTCGCGCATACCAGCCACCTCTCAAGCGGATCGAAAGCGGGCGAACCCGGCTCGAAAGAGCACCGTCCGAGGAAGTCTTCCGGTCCAATCGCCCTCGGGCGGCGGTGCCCTCGGGCGGCGATCTCGCGCGAGATCGCCGCCCGAGGGCCGGGGGATCCCGGTGCGGGAGCGGGTCCCGCGGGCAATCAGGAGACGCCGAACACGGCCTTTATCCCCTCGATCCCGAAATAGAGCGCGAAGATCAGCGACAGCACGCTGAGCAGCCAGCCGATCTCCTTGGCGCGTCCCTTGCAGATCTTGATCGCGCAGTAGGAGATCAGTCCCGCACCCACGCCGTTGGTGATCGAGTAGGTGAACGGAATGATCGCCACGGTCAGAAACACCGGGATCACGAAGTCCTCGTCGTGCCACGGAATGTTGCGCACCTGCGCCATCATCATCCCGCCGACCAGGACCAGGGCGGGCGCCGCCGCCTGCGCCGGGACCACCGCGGCCAGCGGGGTGAACAGCATGGTGGCCGCGAACAGCACGCCGGTCACCACGCTGGCCAGACCGGTACGGGCCCCTTCGGCCACTCCGGCAGCCGACTCCAGAAAGACCGTGTTCGGGGAGGAACCGGTGACACCGCCGCCCACCGCGCCGATGCCGTCGACCAGCAGGATGCGGCCCATGCCCTGCACCTTGCCGTCCGAACTGGTCAGTCCGGCCTCGCTGCTGACACTGGTGATGGTTCCCATCGCGTCGAAGAAGCCCGACAGCACCAGCGTGAACAGGAACACCACAGCGGCGATCACGCCCGCGTTCACGAACCCGCCGAACAGGTCGATGTTGCCGAACAACCCGAAGTCCGGTGTCGCCACCAGGCTCGACGGCAGGTCGGGCGTGGTACGTCCCCACTGCTCGGCGGGCACGTCGAACACGGCGTTGACCAGAACCGACAGCAGAGTTCCGGTCACGATGCTGATCAGGATCGCGCCGGGCACCCTCCGGGCGACCAGCACCACCATCAGCAGCAGGGTCAGGCAGAACAGCCCGAGTGGCCAGCCGACCAGGTGCCCACCCGGCCCCAGCTGTACCGGGACATCGGTGTTGGCCGCATCGGGTTGCCTGGTGACGAACCCGGCGCTGACCAGCCCCACCAGCGCGATGTAGAGACCGATACCCACCGTAAGCGCCGTCTTGAGCGCGGGCGGAATCGAGTTGATGATCCGTTCCCGCACCCCGCTGATCGCCATCAGCACGATGCAGACACCTTCGAGCACCACCAGCCCCATGGCCTGTGCCCAGGTCATCTCCGGCGCGACGGTGAAGGCCACCACCGGTATCACGCCGAGCCCGGCCGCCATCGCCAGCGGCGCGTTGCCGACCACACCCATCAGGATGGTCATCACCCCGGCACACAGCGCCGTGGCGGTGGTGAGCTCGGTGTTGCTCAGACTCGCCCCCGTGATGTCCTCGGCCGAACCGAGAATCAGCGGGTTGAGCAGCACGATGTAGGACATCGCCACGAATGTCGTGATCCCGCCCCGCACCTCGCGGGACATACTGGAACCGCGTCGGGTAATCCGGAAATACCGGTCGATCGGTGAGCGCGGCTCGGGTTCGGGGGCCGGATCCGTGTCCGTCGAATCCGGTCTCAGCTGGGTCATGCGTCCTCCCATGCCGGTGGGCGCCCCCGGCCCGAGCCTTCGGCGGCGGCTTTCGGGCCGGACTGGTCCTCGGGCCGTGAACAGCACTGTGTCCGGCCCGATCAGGGGCGTTTGGTGAGTTACGAGTGTTTCGAGCACGGCGGTTGACGCCTTGCTGCGGGGGCTGGAACGCGCCCGAGGCGCACTCCTCGCTCCGTGCCCACGGCAGCGGTCGCGACCCGGTCGTCGCGAACCGCCGCAGCCGTGAAACGGCACCGACAGCGTAAACGGGGCCGTCAGTACTCGACGCGGTCGGCCTTGTGCTGCCAGGCGTCGAAGGGTTCGGTCCGGTTCGCGGCGTCCAGGCGCCGTACCGGCGTCGGCCATACCGCGTCGGGATCGGTGAACAGGTCGTAGAAGGCCCGGTCGTCGAAACCCGCGACCGCGGCGTCGTGGCGGTCGGCCGCGAAGCCGATTCGGTCCACCCGACTCCACAGCGCGGAGGCCATGCACATCGGGCACGGTTCGCACGACGAGATCAGCACGCAGCCGTCCAGTCGAAAGCTGTTCAGGGTGCGGCAGGCGTTGCGGATGGCGGTGACCTCGGCGTGGGCGGTGGGGTCGAGGTCGCTGGTCACCATGTTCGTGCCGGTCGCGACGATCTCCTCACCACGACCGATCACGGCACCGAACGGACCACCGCCGTTCGACACGCTCTCGGTGGCCAGCCGGATCGCTTCCCGCATCCACTCCTCGGCTCGCGGCGGGAGTGCCTCCACGGTCTGCTGTGCGGACAAGACGCTTCCTTTCCTGGTGCGGACGGTTTCGGGGGCGGCCCCGGGGCGGCACGGCGCGCGGAGCACGAGTGGTTCGAGGAGGTCGTGCCGTTACTTCCCGGGGCCGCGTTCGGGCGCCCCGATCGGGCCCGCTGTTCGCCGGATTCCGCTCGGCCGGCGACTCAGCCGATGACGTGCTCGGGACCGACCGGCACGTGGGTGAGCTCCTCACCGGTCGCCGCACGGATCGCGGCCACGATCGCCGGGGTGGAGGAGATCGTGGGGGGTTCCCCGACGCCCCGCACGCCGTAGGGGGCGTTCGGATCGCCCCGCTCGATGACGTCGACGTTCATCGGCGGCATGTCGAGGATGGTCGGGATCAGGTAGTCGGTGAACGAGGGATTGCGGATCTTGCCCTCGCCGACCTGAATCTCCTCCATGACCGCGAGGCCGAGCCCCTGGGCGGAGCCGCCCTGGATCTGTCCCACCACCGACTCGGGGTTGACCGCCTTGCCGACGTCCTGCGAGCAGTCCAGTTGCACCACCTTGATCAGCCCCAGCTCCGTGTCCACGTCGACCACGGCACGGTGGGCGGAGAAGGCGTGCTGCACCTGCGCACGCTCGCTGTGACCCTGCTCGTCGAGCGGGAACGTCTCGCGGTGGTGGTACTCCCTGGTCTCCTCGACGACCTCGGAACCGAGCACCTCGGCGATGTCGGCGACCACGCCCGAACCGGCCGACACGACCTTTCCACCGGCCAGCGACAACTCCGAGGCAGGCTCGCCGAACCGCTCGGCAGTGAGCGCCAACAGCCGATCACGCACCGCTCGGCAAGCCGCCTGCACCGCACCACCGGTCACATAGGTCTGCCGGGAGGCGGAGCTGGAACCGGCCGGTCCCACCTCGGTGTCGTTCGGATGGATGTTGACCCGCTCCACACCCAGCTCGCTGCGGGTGATCTGCTGCTGCACCGTGACCACGCCCTGGCCGACCTCGGCGGCGGCGGTGTGCACCATCGCGAGCGGTTCACCGGCCACGACCTGCAACCGCACGCGGGCGGTGGAGAAATCGTCGGCCCCCTCCGCGTAGCAGACGTTCTTGATGCACACGCCGTAGCCGACACCGCGCACCACCCCCTCGCCGTGGGTGGTGTTGGAGGCTCCGCCGGGCAGGTCCCGGATGTCGGGTGCGGTGTCGGGATTGTGCGCCGCCGGCAACGGCAGGTCACGCACCCGACGCAGCAGTTCCGCCACCGGTGCCGGGTAGTCCAGCACCTGCCCGGTCGGAGTGGTACCGCCCCGGCTGATCGCGTTGCGGATGCGCAGCTCCACCGGATCCATGCCGAGCTTCGCCGCGAGCCGGTCCATCTGCGACTCGTAGGCGAAGGCGGGCTGCACGGCACCCAACCCACGCATCGCACCGCACGGCGGGTTGTTGGTGTACATGCCCCACCCCTGGATCGAGACGTTGGGCACGTCGTAGGGGCCCACCCCCAGGGTGGTGCCGTTGCCCACCACCACCGGGGTCTTGGAGGCGTAGGCGCCCCCGTCGAAGTAGAGCTGCGCGCGGACGTACACCAGGTCGCCGTCCTCGGTGGCGCCGTGCTCGTAGTACATCCTCGCCGGATGGCGATGCACGTGGCCGAAGAAGGACTCCTCCCGGTCGTAGACGATCTTGACCGGTCTGCCGGTGCGCAGCGCGAGCATGCAGACGTGCACCTGCATGGACAGGTCCTCCCTGCCGCCGAAGGCGCCTCCCACACCGGACATGGTCATCCGCACCAGCTCCGGATCCAGGTCCAGCGCCGCCGCCGTCTGCTTGCGGTCGCTGTGCAGGTCCTGTGTCGCCAGGTACAGATCGACCCCGCCGTCCTCACCGGGGATGGCGAGACCGGATTCGGGGCCGAGGAACGCCTGGTCCTGCATGCCGACGGTGTAGGTGCCCGAGACCACGACATCGGCGGTCGCCTCGGGATCGCCCTTGACGATCGGCTGGTACCGCACCGTGTTGCCGCCGGGATGCACCTTCGGCACCGACTCGTCGCGGGCCGCCAGCTCCGCGTCGACCACCGGTTCCAGCACCTCGTAGTCGACCTCGACCAGATCCAGCGCACGCCGCGCGGTCTCCGGGTGATCCGCCGCCACCAGCGCCACCGCCTCGCCGCGGTACCGCACCATCTCCTCGGCGAGCACCGGCTGGTCGATGTCCTTGAGCCCGTAGAGATTGCGTCCCGGCACGTCCGCCGCCGTCAGCACCGTGTAAACCCCCGGGGCGCGCAGCGCCGGACCGATGTCGATGGAACGGATCCGTGCCGAGGGGTGCGGGCTGCGCAGGGTGGCTCCCCAGAGCATGTTCTCCGCCCACAGGTCCGACGAGTAGGCGAAGTCCCCGCGTACCTTCAGTGCTCCGTCCGGGCGCAGCGGCGATTCGCCGACCCCTCCGGCGATGGCGTCATCGAGGTCCTGGGGGCGATGCGCCGGTGCGTGTGTATTGCTCATCGGGCCACCTCTTCCGGAGTGTGTCGTGCCGACCGGTCTCGATGCGCGGCTGTCACGGAGCGGGGGACAGCCGGGCGGGAAATCCACGAAGATGTCGAACTCATCCGACCCCCTTGGCGGCGAGGCTCGAACAGCTCCGGCGCAGCTCCGCTGTGAGGTCCCGCTCCGACTCCCGCACCAACCGGGCGTCGGCGACGACGGTCTCGCCGCCGCACAGCAACCTGCGCAGCCTCGGCAGCGGGCCGAGCGCCAGTGCGGCAACCGGATCGCCGATGCCCGCGTGACCCAGCCCGTCGAGGTCCCACAGCGCGATGTCGGCGAGCTTGCCGGGCTCCAGCGAGCCCAACTCGTCCTCCCGTCCCAGACAACGCGCTCCACCGCGGGTTCCCATCCACAGCGCGTCACGAACCGACAGCGCGTCAGGCCCGTACCGTGCCCTGCCGAGCAGCAGTGCCTGGTGCAGTTCGTCACCGAGCCGCCCCGACTCGTTGGAGGCCACCCCGTCGATACCGAGGCCGACCGGGGCCTCGTGGTCCAGCAGGGGGCGCACCGGAGCGGTTCCGGCCCCGAGCCGTCCGTTCGAACTCGGACAGTGCGCCACACCGGTGCCGGTCTCGCCCAACCGTGCGACATTGCGTTCGGAGAGATGCACGCCGTGGGCCAGCCAGACGTCCTCGCCCAGCCAACCGAGCCGCTCGGCGTAGTCGACCGGATCACAGCCGAACTCCCGGTCGCAGCGCTCGAGCTCGTCGATCGTCTCCGCGAGGTGGGTGTGCAGCCGCACCCCGTGGCGCCGAGCCAGCTCGGCCGACGAACGCATCAGTTCGCCGCTGACCGAGAACGGGGAGCAGGGGCCCACGGCCACCCGCACCCGGGAGTCGAATGCCGGGTCGTGAAACCGCCGGATCGCGTCCTCGGTTCCGCGCAACGCCGACTCGGTGTCCTCGACCGCCGAGTCCGGGGGCAGTCCCCCGGCGGACTGCCCCCGGTCCATCGAGCCGCGCACCGCGTGCAGCCGCACGCCGATGCGTTCGGCTCCGGAGACCACGCCGCCGAGCACATCCCCACCCGTGTCGGGAAACACGTAGTGGTGATCGGCGACAGTGGTGCATCCCGACAACGCCGTCCAGCCCAGCCCCGCCGCGGCGGCGGAACCGGTCAGCTCCTCGTCGATGCCCGCCCAGACGGGGTAGAGCTCGGTGAGCCAGCCGAACAGCGTCGCGTCGACCGCGTAACCGCGCGTCGCCCACTGGTAGAGATGGTGATGCGTGTTGACCAGGCCGGGAGTGAGCAGGCAACCGCTGCCGTCCACACGGCGAACCGGTCCCGGTTGGGACGGGGCCGCACCGGGCCCCACGGCGCTGATGCGGCCGTCCTCGATCACCACGTGTCCCTCGGTGTACTCGGTTCCGGTACCCGAGGTGTTCGGCTCCGGTGCGTCGACGGTGACCACGGCCGCGCCCTCGATCACGGTGCGACTCGGTTGTGGTCGCGCGTCGCCGCCGTTCGTGCTGGGGCCGCCCTTCGTTCCGGGGCCGCCACTCGCTCCGGGGCTCTCGCTCGTCGCGGGGCCGTGGCTCATTCCCGGTCACCCCCGGTGGACCCGGAGATGCCGGTGCCCGCGTTCCGCTCCGCCGCGGTGCGTACCGCGGCCATGATCTTCTCGTAGCCGGTGCACCGGCACAGGTTCCCGGCCAGAGCCTCCCTGATCTCCGCGTCGGAGGGCTCGGGCACCCGGTTGATCAGGTCGTCCGCCGCGACCAGCAGACCGGGGGTGCAGAAGCCGCACTGCACCGCGCCCTCGTCGACGAAGGCCCGCTGCACGGGGGCCAGTTCCTCCTCGTCGGCGAGCCCCTCCACTGTCCCCACCTCGCGGTCCTGCGCCTGGCCCGCCGCCACCAGGCAGGCACAGACCGGAACCCGGTCGAGGTAGACCGTGCAGGATCCGCACTCGCCCTGTTCACAGGCGTTCTTGGACCCCGGGAGCCCGAGCCGTTCCCGCAGTACGTAAAGCAGGCTCTCGCCTTCCCACACGTCGTCGGCGGTCATGGCGCGGCCGTTGACGTTCAGATTCAGGCGCATCGTTGCCTCCCGGAGAATTCGGTGCCGCCGCGGTACTCGTCCCAGGCCCAGGACAGCGTGCGGCGCGCGAGCACGTGCAAGGCGTGTGTGCGGTAACCGGCCGTACCTCGTACGTCGTCGATCGGGGCCGCCGCCTGGGCCACCAGTTCGCCGAAGCGCTCGGTGATCGAGTCCGGCAGGGGGCGCGGATCGTCCCACTGGTCGGCCTCGGTCAGCGCCGCGGCGAGGAACTCCTCGGCCTCGGGGGCGGAGCGTGGCGTGGGGGCCGCCGAGCCCAGTCCGGTGCCGACACCGCTCCGCTCCGGCCACAGCGCGACCGCGAAGGTGCACACGGCGATGACCATCGCGTTACGAGTACCGATCTTGGAGAACTGCTGCGGCCCCGTGCTCACCGGCACGTGGACCGCCGCGACCAGTTCGTCCGAGGCCATGGCGCTCCGTTTGACCCCGGTGAAGAACTCCTCGATCGGGATCGTTCTGCTGCCGCGTACCGACTCCAACTCGATCTCCGCGTTCGAAGCCAGCAGCGGGGGATGTCCGTCGCCCGCGGGGGACGCCGAGGCGAGGTTCCCGCCGAGCGTTCCCCGGTTCCGGATCTGCGGCGATCCCACGGTTCGGGCGGCCATGGCGAGCCCCGGCAGGCTGGTCCCCAGCTCGTCGATCAGTCGTGAGTAGGGCACGCCCGCACCGATGCGCACCGACGCCACGCCTGCCCGCTCGGTTCGCGACCACTCCCGGAGCTGTTCGATGCGAGTCAGGTCGAGCAGCGTCTCCGGACGCCGGTGGTCGAAGTTCAGTTCCACCATGACGTCGGTGCCGCCCGCGACGGGAGTCGCATCGGGGTGGTTGGCCTTGGCTTCGAGCGCTTCGCTCCAGCAGGCCGGTCGTAGGAAATCCACTGTGTTTCTCCAGATCACAACCCGAGATAGGCCGTTGGGATGTGAGTAAGTACACAGCCTGTCCACCCGAATTGACTAGCGGTGGAAAACATGAATCGAACCGCTGGTGAACGAGTGGTTTTCGTGCTTTCCTACAACCAACGGCCCGGTACCGGCTTGGCCTCCGAGTGCGTTGTCCGTGGGCAACGTAGCCGAGCACCGGAGCGGAGCGTGGAATTTCCCGTGATGATCGTGTTTCGGCGTGTGCCACCTCTTGCAGACGTCGCCCCGGGCATGCCTAGGATCGCCGGGTTCCGACCGCCGCACGGCCGACTCGGACGAACGGACCGGGGCCGGGGCGGCACTCCGGCGGAATACAGGCGATTCCAGAATTAGGGTGCGTGCGTGCTTCTCGGCGATCTGTTGGACGATTCCCGGCTGGGGTTGACCCTGCTCACGGGAGGCGACCGGCTGGACCGGGTGGTGCGCGGGGTGTACGTCACCGACCTCATCGACCCGAGGCGCTATCTGCAGGGCGGTGAGTTGGTACTCAGCGGCCTGGTGTGGCACCGGCACGCCACCGACTCCGAGGAGTTCGCGGCCGCGCTGTCCGACGCGGGAGTGGCGGCTCTGGTGGCCGGTACGGCACGGTTGGGAAGAGCGCCTGCCGACCTCGTACGGGCCTGCGCCCGACACGGCGTGCCGCTGTTCGAACTCTCGGTCAGTGTCAGCTTCAACACGTTGTTCGAACACGTGCTCGGTGCCGTTCGCAACGAACGGACCTCCGGCAGGGACCTGGTCACCGACGTGGCCGCGGGCGCCGATCTCCCCAGGGTGCTGACGGCCGCCGCGTCCGAGCTGGGCAGCGACTGCTGGGTTTGCTCCGCGGTGGGGGCGACCGTGGCGGAGCACGGCGAGTTGTCCGTCCCCGACCGCCGCACGCTCGTCCGGGAGTTCCTGCGCGCGGAGCGACTCCCCAGAACGGTGGTCACCGAGCGGGGTGATGCTTATGTGCTCTGGCCGGTCAGTTCCGGAACCGAGTCACGTGCGGCGCGCTGGTTCCTCGTTTTGCCCGCCGGGGCGGAGCAGCGGGATTCCACGCGCGAGTCGGTGACCAACGAGCTCGCCACGGCGGTGGCCCTGCTGCGCAGCAGGCTCGACGAGGGACGCCAGGTCTCCGGTGGTCCGGTGGGCACCGCGCTGCGCGCGTTGCTGGAGGGCTCGGCCGGTTCCAGGGAGGTTGCGGGCAGGCTCGCCGAGGCGGGACTGTCCGGTGAGGGAACGCTGTGCGCGGTGGCGTTGTCCATGAACGGGAGTTCGGAAGCCGCCGCGGACGTGCTGCGGGAGATCGCCGCCGCCAGTGGTCTGCCCTCGGTCACCGCACCCGTGGAAACCGGTGCGTTGGCGGTGTTCGGCGCGCGGGCCGGTGGTCCGGTCGAACTGGCCGGGCTGGCCGATTGGCTGCGCGGCACGCTCGCCGATCTCGAACACGGGCCCGCCTGGCTGGAGGTCAGCGTGGGAGTCAGCGACCTGGCCGACCCGAGCGGGTTACGAGGCGCCGTCGAGGAGGCCCGCTACACCCGGCGACTCGCCGAACAGCGCCACGGCCGCTGCGATATCGCCACCGCGGCCGATCTGGTCTCCCAGCAGGTGTTGCTCTCGGCGGTGCCCGACGAACTGCGACACTCCTACCGGCAACGGCTGCTGGGCGGACTGCTCGCCTACGACCGCGACCACCAGTCGGACCTGGTCCACACGTTGCGCACGTTCCTGGAGTGCTCCGGGTCCTGGTCGCGCTGTGCCCAGCGGCTACACGTTCACGTGAACACGCTTCGTTACCGCATCCGGCGGGTGGAGGAGATATCCGGCCGTGATCTGGGTGACTTCCCCACCAGGGTGGACTTCTACCTGGCACTACAGATCAACGGTTGACCGGTTCCGCCGCGCGGGCTTTTGTCGAGGAGTCGGGGAGCTCCCGACTGTCCTCTCGGCCGTGGGAGCTACGTCGGTCTCGCCGCCGTGGCCGAGCTCACCTCCGCGAGTTCGAGCGAGGACGCAAGGGCTCCGTCGCGGGCCGGGAGCCGAAGAGCTCGGCGAACCGCCCAATGGGAACCACGATCCAATTGGCGGGACACTTTCGAGTGACTGAAACATCTCGTCTCCGGTGAACGATTCGCTGAGTGGCCACGGGCCGTGTCAGTAGTCACAATCGGTTCCGCTGTCCGGGGGAAGCCTCGGGTGTGATTGGAAAATGCGCCGCCATCAGCGGTACCGTTTCTGGTCGGTGCAGGGCATTCCCCGCGGCTCGGTCCTCCTCGGACCCCCGTAACGGATCGGCCTGGCCGGATTGGTGTGTTCCACGCGACGGCCCGCCAACGGCCGAGAAACGGAGGTTTCGGGATTGACCGACCTGTCCGGCAGCCACGCTGTGACGGACCGCCCCGGTGGCGGCACCACTGTCGAGACAACCGTGAACGGGGCGTCCGCGGCCTCCGCCGCGGAGTCGGAACGTATCCGCGGCTTCCTCGACGAGGCGTGCCCCACCACCCCCTGCCTGGCCGTGGACCTCGCCGTGGTGCGGAATCGCTTCGCCCGGCTGAGCGCGGAACTGCCCGGGGCGCGCATCTGCTACGCGGTCAAGGCCAATCCCGATCCCCGCGTGGTCGCCGAACTGGTCGGGCTGGGAGCCTCCTTCGACGTCGCCAGCCCCGGAGAGATCGAGCTGTGCCTACGCCAGGGCGCCCCCGCCCGGTCGATCTCCTACGGCAACACCATAAAAAAGCCGACCGACATCGCTCTCGCGTATCAACGCGGAGTCCGACTGTTCGCCACCGACAGCACCCCCGACCTGGAGAACATAGCCGCCTCGGCGCCCGGAGCCGGCGTGTTCTGTCGAATCGCGGTGGACAACACCGGCTCCCGGACACCCTTCGGGCGCAAGTTCGGCTGTTCCCCCGCGACCGCGGTCCGGCTGCTGCGGCGTGCCCGTGAGCTGGGGCTCGTGCCGTACGGAGTCTCGTTCCACATCGGCTCGCAACAGCTCTCCTCGGAAGCCTGGGAACACGGCATCGCCGCCGCGGCCGAGGTGCTGCACGACCCCGAGATGCCCGCCGACGCGGTTCGCATGGTTAACCTGGGTGGAGGGCTGCCCGCCACCTACACCCAGCCGACCCCGGAACTCTCCGAGTACACCGCCGTGATCGAGGACGCGTTGCGGCGCCACTTCGGCACCGGCCGCCCGGAGGTGCTGCTCGAACCCGGTCGCCACCTCGTGGGAGACGCGGGTGTACTGCGCAGTGAGGTCGTGCTGGTCTCCGAGGACTCCGCGGGGCAGGGGCGCTGGGTCTACCTGGACGCGGGACGCTACAACGGTCTGGCCGAAACCGAGGGCGAGGCGATCACCTACCGGCTGCGCACCAGTCGGGACGGGGACCCGCTCGGCCCCGTGGTCCTGGCAGGCCCCACCTGCGATGGCGACGACGTGCTGTACCAGCACACCCGCTACGAACTTCCGAGCACACTGCGCGGTGGGGACACGGTCGATCTGCTCAGTGCCGGTGCCTACACCGCGAGTTACTCCTCGGTCTGCTTCAACGGATTCGAACCACTGACCACTTGGTGTTTCGACAGTGCCGAGACCATCGAACGAGCGTGACCGGCCGAGACCCGGTGCGGGCTCGTTCGGAAGTTTCCCAGTAGGAATCTGCGAAATGTTGGGAGGTCGATAGATGTCAATTGATGCCGGAACCCTGCAGCCTGTTGGACTGTTCACCGGTCAGCACGTCCTCGCCGAACTCGAGGGTGTGGCCGCTGAGCTGCTCGATGACGAACAGTTCCTGACAGAGGCGCTCAACAGCGCACTGGACCGTTCTCAGGCCACGGTGTGTGACGTGATCTCGAAACGATTCGATCCGCAGGGTGTGACGGTGCTCGCGCTCCTGTCGGAATCCCACGCTTCGTTGCACTCCTATCCGGAAAACGGTTCGATCTTCATCGATGTGTTCACTTGCGGGAACAAGGCTCAGCCGGAGCGCGCGGTGGATCTGCTCGCCGAGTCGCTGGGCCCGACGAATGTGAACTGCCGGACGATCCGGCGTGGTCATGACTACGAAACAGGCCTCACGTGAACAGCGTGTGTTCGGCCGAGCTCATCCGAAGGAGCGGGAGTTGATCGAGCTCGACGGCAAGCAGTGGATCCAGGAGCCGCTGGGTGACGACATGCGGCGACTCTGGCGCGTCGACGAGGTGTTGTGGGAAGGCGACACCGCTTATCAGCACGTGGTTGTCGGCCGTACCGGCCAGGGCGTCGCCTTGTTCTGTGACGACGATCGGCAGAGCACCGAGTTCTCGCAGCTGGTCTACCACGAGGCGATGATGGTGCCCGGCTTTCTGCTCGCGGAACAACTCGAGCGGGTGTTGATCGTCGGCTCCAGCGAGGGTGTGGCCAGCCGGATGGCCGTCAAGGCGGGCGCCGCGCGAGTGGACCACGTGGATATCGACAGTGAGTGCGTGCGCGTCTGCGCCGAGCACCTTCCGTACGGATACACCGCCGCCGAGCTCGCGGATCTGGAAGCGGGCAACGGTCCCATCAAGCTGCACTACACCGACGGTTGGAGTTTCCTCGACCAGGCGATCGGCGCGGGAGAACGCTACGACCTGGTGATCGTGGATCTCCCCGACGAACGGGCGGACGAGACCGAGAGTCAGCACAACCGCCTGTACGGCGAGGAGTTCATCCGAAGGTGTCACGCCGTGCTGGCACCCGGCGGTGTGGTCGGTTTCCAGGCCGGCTCACCGACGGTCTGGCGCAACACCACGCTCGTCCGGGCCTACAACCGATTCCGCACGGTGTTCGACACCGTCACCTACTTCGGTTCCGACGAGCACGAGTGGGCATTCCTGTTCGGCCGGGTCGAACAGCTGGACGACCCGGTCAACGTCATGCTCGACACGATGCCGAAGAGCCAGTACGAACCGGCCACGATCG
The DNA here is from genome assembly GCF_900101095.1 of Actinopolyspora mzabensis. Taxonomy (GTDB): domain Bacteria; phylum Actinomycetota; class Actinomycetes; order Mycobacteriales; family Pseudonocardiaceae; genus Actinopolyspora; species Actinopolyspora mzabensis. The sequence continues at coordinate 4,814 of NZ_FNFM01000016.1, read as the reverse complement.
ACGACGCGAGTCTGATCGGCCTGACGGTCCCGCCGTACTCGGTGCGCCACCAGGAGTGACGACTCGTGGCACCGGCCGCGGCCCGGGGCTCCGCGTTCGCCGCGGAGGAGCCGCAGCCACGGCCGGTGTCCGTCGAACCCCGCCGTACCGCCGGCTGCGCCACCGGCGGTGCGCCCGAGCGTGCCCGGATATCGGTCCGCTCGCGGCTCGGTTCGACCCGGATGCGGATTCAACCCAGATACGGGTGTTGTCCAGTACCGCTGCCCGCGTCCTCGTACTTGTTGAACCACTGGTCGAACGCGAGTCCTCTGGTACGCAATCGCTGTTCGACGGCCTCTCCGGTCACCGATTCCTCCGGCGCATCGGACCGGTCGACAGCGATCGTCTCCACCGCGAACAGCTCCTCGTAGGCATTGTCCGGGCACGCCTGAGCCGCGAACGAGTCGAAAAACGGCGCGCTCTCGTCCCAGCTCATCAGCTCCGTGGCCTCCAGGACGACGCGGGCCTCGTTGATGAACAACCGTAGTGCCAACGCCTCCGCCACACAGCGCGGTGGTTGCCAGCGCGTGCCCGTCAGCCGGGTGGCCACGGCCGCGGAGCACAACAGCAGTGAGCGCGTGAAACGCGCGTCGTAGTTGTGCTGGTAGCACGGCGGAAGCTCCTCCAGCACCAGTAGCCCTACCGCGCCGTCCGCCGTGGCGTCGTTGACCGTCAGCGCCAGCTCGTCGTAGAAGAGCTCGTCGGTCACGACGCTGACGGCGTGAATCAGCGCGCCGGCAGCGAGGTTCGCCCGCTGCTCGTCGGAACCGCTCTCGTCGAAGGCAGTCGCCGGGAAGGCGCGCAGCCGCTCCGAGAGTTCGTGCAGCCGAATCCGCCAGTTCTCCGTCTCGGGCGACTCCGAGCTCGGGGAGCGCGCTTCGGCCGTGCCGCCGGGGCCGGTGCGCCAGGACTCCGACTCCGGGAGCTCGGCCTGCTCGAAGGCGTCCTCGATCTCGGCCTGCAGTCGCTCGTCGGCCTCGCCGAGCTGACCGCCGGAGTGCTGTTCCGCCGCCGCGAGACTCTCGTTGAACTCGTCCTCGGTGATCTTCACTTCGGAGTGCGTGAGCGTCCAGTGCTCCAGCACTTGGCTGTCCAGCAGGATCTCCCGCAGCACGTTGGCGGCGGCGTTCTCCGCGGCCGACAGTGAGGGAGCGTCGACCGCCAGCATCACGGTCGACCCGTCCGGACCGACCTCGATCCGGTAGTCGAGCACGTCGATGTCTTCCTCCTCGGGGCCCGCCACCCCTTCGACCCGACCGAGCTGGTGATCGAGTACCGACACCACCCCCTCCTGTTGTAGTGGGTCGAGTTTCGAGATGTCCACCGGAGGCCGCAGCCCCGCGGTCACTACATAGTCCACCGCGTCTCGTCCTCTTTCCGACTCGTTGCCGGGCATGGTACGTCCCGGCAACCGGCGGGTCGCGTACGACGCGCCAGCGCCCCTCGCCGCTCCGTTCAACCGGCGGGACGGTAATTATGGCCCCGTGACGATGGTGACGGTATTCGGTAGTTGCAACATGGATCTGGTCGCCTACGTGGCGACACCACCACGCAGGGGAGAGACGATGCACGGTCGTGCGTTCAGCACCGTCCCCGGAGGAAAGGGAGCCAACCAGGCGATAGCCGCTGCGCGGGGCGCCGCGAGCACCCGGTTTCTCGGGGCGGTCGGTGACGACGGGTTCGGCACTCGGATCCGTGCCGAACTGGTCGCCTCGGGAGTCGACACGGCGGGGCTGCGGACAGTGGAGGGCCACAGCGGCACCGCGCACATCGTGGTCGACGACGACGGGGGGAACTCGATCATCATCGTGGGAGGTGCCAACGACACGGTCGATCGACTGCACGACGGCGACGCGGACGCGATCGCCGACTCGGGTTGCCTGCTGTTGCAGCTGGAGACCCCGCTGCGGGGAGTTTCGGAGGCCGCCGAGGTGGCTTCCCGGAACGGAGTACGCGTGATCCTGACCCCGGCCCCGGCGGAGCCGGTCCCGGAGTCGCTGCTGTCGAACGTGGATCTGCTGGTGCCGAACGAGCACGAAGCAGCCGTTCTCACTGGTGAATCGGATCCGGAACGAGCTCTGCCCGCGTTGTTGGAGAGCGTTCCGGAGGTCGTGGTGACCATGGGAGGTCAGGGGGTGCTCTACGGAAATCGAGCGGGCGAGCGCGTCAGGGTCCCCGCGTTCTCGGTGCGGGCGGTGGACACCACGGCGGCGGGGGACACCTTCGTCGGTGTGCTGGCGGCGGCGCTGGCCCGCGGCACGGAAATCACCCGAGCGTTGCGGCGAGGATCCGCGGCCGCGGCGTTGTCGATACAGCGAAAGGGCGCGAGCGGCTCGATGCCGATGGAGGAGGAGATTAACGAATTCTTGGAGCGGGCCGCCGATTGAACGAAAAACGATCACATTTGGCGTGCTTTCGTGCACGCAATGTTTTCGGTCGGGCCTCCCCGGCGGGCGGGGACCACTCGTGTCACCCCGCCCGCCAGGGCACTACAGTCGGCTCACTGAGCTTTGTCGTAGGCCTCGACGATCTCCGCGGGAATCCGGCCACGATCGGAAACCTGCATACCCTGTTGGCGCGCCCATTCCCGAATGGCCTGATTCCGTTCACGGTCGGCGGCTTTCGGAGCTTGCGAACCGCTGTTCGACTGGCGAGTTTTCCCGGTCTTGTTCGCCTTGCCGCTGCGCTTGCGGCCGCCGACGCGACGGGCACTGGAAAGATAGGGAGCCAGCGCGTCGCGGAGTTCGGCAGCGTTTTCGGACGACAGGTCAATCGTGTAGCTCACACCATCCAGCGCGAACTCGACGGTCGACTCCGCTTCGGAACCGTCGACATCGTCGACCAGTTGAACCGTTACCTTCTGCGCCACTGCTAACCCTCGATTCCGGATCGTTTTCGTCGGTCATCCACAGCTTACGACGAAGCGCGCCAGTACAATAAACCAGCGTTACTCTATTGTCGTGAACGGCCGCTACGTGATGTTCTAGTGAGCTCCGCGTCACTGTTCGCGTTGTAGTGCTCTTCCTCGATCAGCACAACACGGAGTACCGCGTCGCCCGAGTGAGGGGTTCCAGTAGTATTGGTTTTTAGGAACCGACTACATGGGCGTGGGTGGTTTACGAGCGCGCATGAGGTTGTTCTATCGTGAGGAGGAGACAACGGCCCGACCGCGTGCTATAACGTAAGTGTCGGTCGGAGGTGTCTTACCGGCAAGTGTCGCGGAGCGAGACGGGGCACGTTCCCGAAACAGGTGATCATGGCCGAGCGGATTCAGGTCGAACTCGTCGACGACATCGACGGGTCCGAAGCGCAGCAGACAGTTACTTTCGCCATGGATGGCGTGAGCTATGAAATCGACCTGAGTGAACAGAATGCGCGAAACCTGCGCGAGCTGTTCGGGCCGTACATCAGGCAGGCACGCACGGCGCAGCAGCAGAACAACAACCGGCGGCAGAGCCGGAAGCAGGAGCGGGAAGAGCGGAAGGTCCGTCAGGCCAACCGCAAGCTGACCGAGGAGATCCGGGGCGCGGCTCGACGCAGCCACGAGCGCTACCAGCAGGATCGCCAGGAGCAAGGGTCGGACCGGTCCGAACCGACGTCGCAGAGCGACCAGTTCGACCAGAGCGGCCAGAGCGGCCAGCTCGATCAGGAGACGTTGCTGGAGCACCCGCTGTCCTTCACGCCGGACGATTCCCGGCGGGGCGCCGGCGGACAGGCACTGTCGGGAGACGGCGAGGAGACCGAGGAGAGCCGTTTCCCCGCTGTTTCGCTTCCACAGTTCTCTTCCGCGAACGAGTGAAGCGGTCACGCTCGTTCCCATCGTGCCGGTACTGGCGCACCGGGTGCCGGTACTGGTGCATCGGCACCCGGTGCCCTGCCGATCCCTGCCGTGCCGGGCGGGTGCAGTAGTCACTCGCCGGCCATGCCGGTTCGAACACGCCGGGAGACCACGCGCCGAACGGAAACGGTGCCGCGCGATAGGGCACCGTTCGGGCCGCCGCCGGACGACCCGAACGGTTGAGTGAGGGTTGATCAGTCCTCCGCGCGATGACGGCGACCGGTGCTGCGCCTGCTCTGCTGTGGCGGTGGTTGTGCTCCGGTGCTGTGGCTACCACCCGAACCCTGCTCCGACTGATCACTCTGCTCGTGAGCACTTTCCAGGGAGGCGACGAACTCGGGCGGGGCACTGGTCGTCCAGTGGTCCCCTTCCGGGTCGATCAGCGTGTTCCGCAATTCGGTGTAAATCGGTGTCGAATCCACTGCTACCCCCGTGGTCGTGTTCCGAGATCGAGGTTACCGCGCTCGCCGGTGACGGAACGAGGTGTGGCCGATACTCACCCGTACGTGGACGAACATGAATACCGAGCTCCGGCGTGACGAACGAGTACGGCTGATTCGTTGCATGTTCTTTCCTGGACGTGTGAACCCCGGGTTCACCTGGTGTTTTGGTGGTTGGTGGGGGTGGGTGTGTGGGGTGGTGTGGTGGGGGTTTAGAGTGGTTGTTGTCAGCACGGCGGGGCCGGGCTGGAAATCACGGGAAATGGTGAGCCTGGGATGTGGTTCCGGGTTTGTTTGGGTGGTTTCTGGTGTTCGGTTCGTGGTGGTGGCTGGTTGTTTGAAGAACTGCATGTGGTGCCTGGTGCTTGCTGGCTCGGGATCTGGCCTTGGTGGGTTGGGTTTCGGTGTTGGTGGGTGGCCCCCCGGTGAGTGGGGGGTTGGTTGGGGTGCTACGGTGGATGCAGTCAACAGCAAAGGGCATTCGGGAGATCTGCTGG
>NZ_FNFM01000017.1 GCF_900101095.1 Actinopolyspora mzabensis | reverse complement strand
GCGGGGCAGTGTGTGTTTGGTGAGCTTTCGGTTCCGGTGGTCAGTAATGTCACCGGGCGGTTGTTGAGTCGTGAGGAGATGGCGTCGCCGGGGTATTGGGCGCGGCATGTGCGGCAGCCGGTGCGGTTCGCCGACGGTGTTGACACGGCGCTGGCTGCTGGGGTGGATGTGTTCGTGGAGTGCGGTCCGGACAACACCGCGTCTGCGATGGCGGCCCAATGCGTGCCGGATGACGTGGCGACCCGGTTGATTCCCACCCTGCGTGCTGGCGGCCGGTCGGGTGAGTTGGGTGAGGCGGAGTCGTTCGTGGCGGCGTTGGGCGCGTTGCACACGGCCGGGCATGCCCCGGATTGGGAGGCGTTCTACCACGGCAGTGGGGCCAAACCCGTGCTGCTGCCGACGTATGCCTTCCAGCGGGAGCACTACTGGTTGAGTCCGCCCGAGGTGGTGGGGGCTGGTTCGGGTGTTGGTGATGTGTCGGGTGAGGTGTGTCGTTGGTCGTTGGGGGGAACGCGGCAGGTTCTTCCGGCTGGTGGGGCGGTGCATGCGTTGCGGGTGGGTCCTGGGGTGCAGGCGTATTTGGCGGATCATCGGGTGTTTGGTCGGGTGGTGGTGCCGGGGGCGTTTCATGTGTCGGTGTTGTTGGCGATCGCGGCGAGTTGGTGGCCGGGCCGGTCGGTGGCGTTGGTGGATGTGCGGTTCGTGGCGGCGTTGGTGGTCGATGAGGGTGAGGCGGGTTTGCCGGTGCAGGTGCATCTGGTGCCCGATGACGACACGGGCGAGTCCGAGATGCTGCGGGCGACGGTGGCCAGTTGGCAGCACGACCAGTGGACCACCCACGCCCACGCCCACCTCACCCCCACCGACGAGCCCGCCGGGCTTCCCACACTTCCCGCGGTTCCGCCCCCGGAGGAGATGGAAACCACCGATTCACTCCTGGACTCCCTGCGCGCGGTGGAGGTCGACTGGGGGCCACGCTGGCGGTGGCTGTCCGGATTCCGTAACACCGGTGACGCCTGCCACGGCTCCTTCACGGTTCCGGAAGGCGTCGACACCACCGAAAGTCCCGTCCCCGCGGGCCTGCTCGACAACGCCTTCGCGGTGGCCATGTCGCTTTCCGACCACATCGAGGCGGGCACCCCACAGTTGCCCTTCCACATCGAACGGCTCGTCTGGAACGCACAGCACAGCACCGTCCGAACCGCGACCGGTGCCGGTTCCAGTTCGCAGGAGTCGATGACACGGGTGGACGACCTCGTCGGGCGGGACGTGGCCGGGGAACCGGTGTTCCATCTGGAGGGGTTCACCGCGCACCGGGCTCCGATGCATCGGTTCCTGACTCCCCGACACGAGAACGACCTCTTCCGAATCGCACTCGAACCTGTCGACCCCGATCCGGTGCCGTCCGAGTCGACGAACGGGGAGTCCCGAACCTTCCGGCACCTGCCCGCGTTCGAAACGGATGTCACCGCCCTGACGACCGAATCGACCGCAACGGGCGGGACACCGACGATCGTGGTGGAGTGGCCGGATCTCCCCTCGAACTCGGACGCTGTTCGAGAAGCGACCGGGTGTGCGCTCTCCTGGATCCAGGCGTGGTTGGGCTCCGAAGTACTCGGACGGACGCGGCTGGTGTGGGTGACGCGTAACGGGATGGCGATCGGTGACGAAGCGACGTCCCCGGCCGCCGCGGCGGTCTGGGGCCTGGGCCGGACCGCGCAGTCGGAACACCCCGACCGATCCTTGGTACTGCTCGACGTCGATGCCGAGCTCGACCACGCCTCACTCGACAGTGCCCTGCGGGCACTGCCCGCCGACGAACCCCAGCTGGTGCTGCGTGGCGGGACCCCGCACGTCCCTCGACTTACCCCTGTCGAAGCCAGGTCCTCGCGACCCGACACCACCGATGACTCAGGTGTTCGGTTCGACACCTCGGGTACCGTGCTCGTCACCGGGGCCACCGGTGGGCTCGGTCGCATCGTGAGTCGGCATCTCGTCACCGAGCACGGTGTCCGCCACCTGCTGCTGCTGTCGCGCTCCGGTACCGAAGCACCCGGCGCCGACGACCTGGTCGCCGAGCTCGAGGAACTCGGTGCGGAGACGGTGACCCTCCGCGCGTGCGACGTGTCCGTTCGCCAGGAGCTGGCGGCGGCGCTCGACACTATCCCCTCGGATCATCCGCTGCGTTCGGTCGTGCACGCGGCGGGAATCGTGGATGACGGTCTGCTCGCGGACCTCACCGACGCGCGGGTCGATGCGACCCTTCGTGCCAAGGCCGACGCGGCGCTGCTGCTGCACGAGTTGACCGAGTCGACGCCGTTGTCGGCGTTCGTGCTGTTCTCCTCGGTGGCCGGCACGTTCGGCAGTTCCGCTCAAGGCAGCTACGCGGCGGCGAACGCCGCGCTGGACGCGTTGGCCTCACGTCGGAGAGCGCTGGGGCTGGCGGCGACGAGCCTGGCATGGGGACCGTGGTCCGAATCCGGCATGGCAGCCGATATGGACGAGGCGCTTCGGCGCCGGCTGCGGCGCGAGGGGTTGCGGTTCATCGACCCCGAGAGCGGGATGCGGCTGTTCGACGAGGCCCTCGCCTCCTCGGAGGCGGTACTCGCGCCGGTACCACTGGACCGCGGCGCCCTCCGGGAAGCGGGTGGTGCCGCGAGCGCACCGCCGCCGCTGCGCGGCCTCGTGCCTGCGCGGCAACCGAGTGAGCACGATCGGGAGGGGACGACGCTCGCCGACACGCTGGCCCGGGAGTCGGAGGCGGAGCGTCCTCGTATCGTGCTGGAGGCGGTGCGCGCGGAGATCGCGGCGGTACTCGGGTTCGGCTCCGCCGAAGCTTTGCCCGCACAGCAGGCCCTGCAGGAGCTCGGACTCGACTCGCTGCTGGCTGTGGAAGTACGCAACCGACTGTCCGGGCTGGCCGGGGAGAAACTCCCGGTGGATCTCCTGTTCAGCTATCCCACCGCGCAGGCGCTCGCCGATCGGCTCTCGGAACTGCTCACCCCGGACGAGGCGGAACCCGACGAGGCCGAGCAGGCGCGCGAGCTCGTGGCCGCGTTGGAACGCTTCTCACCGGAAGCGCTCGAGCGCAGCGGAGCGACACGGCGGTTGCTCGATCTGACGTATCGGCAGCGGCAGAGCCAGGACGACCAGCACGTGGAACGGCAGGAACTCGAGGAAGCCTCGGACGAGGAGCTGCTCGAAATCCTCGACGAAGAGATCTCGAACCGGTGAGCCCACCCGGGCCGGACGGACACCCCCACTCCCGGACACCGGCTGGAATCCGGCTCCCTCGGAAAGGTTATTCGACTTGGCGACCGACCCAGAGCTACGAACGTATCTGAAGCGGGCGACCGCGGAACTGAAGGAAACCAAGCGCCGACTCGCCGACGAGCTGCATCGCAACAACGAGCCGATCGCCATCGTGTCGATGGCCGGGCGTTACCCGGGGGGAGCCGACACGCCCGAGGGACTGTGGCGACTGCTCGACGAGGGGCGTGACGGTATCGGCGACTTCCCGGATCGTCCGGAGTGGAACGTCGAGGACGTCTACGATCCCGACCCGGACGCGCCGGGGCGCTCGACGACCAAGGAAGGCGGTTTCCTGCACGACGCGGGCCTGTTCGACCCCGAGTTCTTCGGGATCAGCCCGAAAGAGGCCGAGCGGTTCGACCCGCAGCAGCGCGTACTCCTCGAGACCTGCTGGGAACTCCTGGAACGCGCGCGGGTGCCTCCCTCTTCCCTGGAGGGCAGCCTCACCGGCGTCTACGCGGGCGTCATGTACAACGACTACCTGTCGCGGTTGGGGCACGACAACACGAACTTCGACGGGCACAACGTCGCGGCAGGCGCGGGAAGTCTCGTCTCCGGACGCATCGCCTACACGCTCGGGCTGCAGGGACCCGCCGTCTCGGTGGACACCGCCTGCAGCTCGTCGCTGGTCACCATCCACACCGCGATGCAGGCGCTGCGGCGTGGTGAGTGCGACCTCGCGCTCGCGGGCGGGGTCACGGTGATGGCCACCCCCTCGATCCTCATCGAGTTCAGCAGGCAGTACGCGGCGGCGCCGGACGGTCGCTGCAAACCGTTCTCCGCCGACGCAAACGGTGTCGGTTGGGCGGAGGGCTGCGGGATGCTGCTGCTCGAACGGCTCTCGGACGCGCGGGCCAACGGACGCGAGGTGCTGGCGGTGCTGCGCTCGAGCGCCACCAACCAGGACGGTCGCAGTCAGGGGCTGATCGCGCCGAACGGTCCTTCGCAGGAGCGGGTGATGCGGGCCGCGCTGACCGCGGCAGGCCTCGGTCCGGAAGACGTGGACGCGGTGGAGGCGCACGGCACCGGCACGACGCTCGGCGATCCGATGGAGGCCCACGCCGTACTGGCGACCTACGGCACGGGACGTGGCCCGGAGACGCCGCTGTACCTGGGCTCCGTCAAGTCCAACTTCGGCCACACGCAGGCGGCCGCTGGTGCGGCCGGTGTGATGAAGATGGTGCTCGCGCTCCGGAACGAGCGGTTACCCCGATCGCTGTACGCCGAGAAGCCGTCGACCGGCGTCGACTGGTCGACGGGGCACGTCCGGCTGCTCGCGGAACCCGTGCCCTGGCCACGTCGGGAGGAGCGCGTCCGCCGCGCGGGCGTGAGTTCGTTCGGGATCTCCGGTACCAACGCCCACCTCGTCGTCGAGGAGGCACCGCTGCCCCCCGAACCGGACGAGGACGGCTCCGACCCGACCCCGGACTCGGAACTCGACACCGCGCCGCGAGCACTTCCGACCCCGTTGCCGCTGGTCCTGTCCGGACGCGGTGCGGAAGCCCTCCGTGCCAACGCCGCACGCCTCGCCGAGTGCCTGGCACCACGGCTCGCCGCCGCGGAATCCGACGAAGCCGCCACCGCGCTCCGGGACGTGGCCTGGAGCCTGGTCACGACACGCGACGTGCACCGGGAACGGCTCGCGCTTCCCGTCGGCGGCGAGGACGCCGTCGACGCGCTCCGGTCGGTCGCCGAGGGGACGATGCCGTCCGGTGCTGTCCGGGCGCGCGGAGAGCGATCGCAGGTGGTCTTCGTCTTCCCCGGCCAGGGCAGCCAGCATCCCGGCATGTGCCGCGAGCTGCTCGCCGACCGCGTGTTCCGCCGGGCGCTCGACGAGTGCGATCGGGCGCTTCGCCCCCACACCGACTTCTCGGTGGTCGAGCTGCTCGAGGCCGACGACGAGGCACAACGCGAGGCGATGGATCGGGTGACGGTGGTGCAGCCGCTGCTGTTCGCCGTGGCGGTCGCGCTCGCGCGTCTCTGGCAGAGCCGGGGCGTCCAGCCGTCCGGGGTGCTCGGTCACAGCCAGGGCGAGGTCGCGGCAGCGGTCGTCGCGGGGATCCTGAGCCTGGCGGACGCGGCGCGCGTCGTCGCGGTGCGCAGCCGCCTCGTCGAGGGTCTTGACGGGGACGGTGGGATGGCCGGTGTCGGGTTGCCGGTGGAGGAGGTGGAACGGCGTCTCGCCGGGCGCGACGGTCTCTCGGTCGCCACGGTCAACACCACCGGGTCCACGGGTGTGGCGGGCGATCGTGCCGAACTCGAACGCTTCATGTCCGAGCTGGACGCCGAGGGTGTGTTCTGTCGCCGCATCGCGGTTGACTACGCCTCCCACTCGCCGCAGGTGGATCCGATCCTGGATCCGATCCGCCGGGAGTTGGCCGCACTGGCCCCAGGTGCGGGTGAGGTCCCGATCTACTCGACGGTGCGCGGTGAGCGGCTCACCGGTGCGGAGCTGAACGGTGCTTACTGGGCCGACAACCTGCGGCATCCGGTGCGCCTGGATCGCGCCCTGACCGCGCTGGCCCCAGGCGGCCGGACCGCGTTCCTGGAGATCAGCGCGCATCCACTGCTGGCCGCACCGCTGCGAGGGGACGGTCACGAGGCGGTCGTGGGGTCCCTGGTTCGGGACGAGGATACCCGGGCTCGGTTGCGGATCGCCGCGGCGGAACTGTTCGCCCACGGTATCCCGGTGGATTGGAACACGGTCTGGGATGGTTCCCGGGCACGTGCCGTCGAGCTGCCGACCTACGCGTTCCAGCGGGAGCACTACTGGCTGGACGTCCCGGAGACCTCGCGAGGCGACGCCCGGACCCTCGGTCTCGAATCGGGAGAACACCCGATCGTGGTGGCCCGCACGGAGCTGCCGGACGGCGGCGTGCTGTTCTCCGGCAGCTTCGAGCCCACCACACATCCCTGGCTGTTCGAGCAACGTGTCCACGAGACACCGGTCGTGCCCGCGGCCGCGGTGGTCGAACTGGTGCTGCACGCCGCTGTCGAACTGGGAGCCGGTCTCACCTCGTTGACCGTCGATTCCCAGTGGCCGCTCGACGACCGGCGTGCGTGGCGCGTCCAGCTCACGGTGAGCCCCGGCTACGAGAGCGGGGCGCGTTCGGTCGTCGTGCGCGGTAGGCCTCGGGACGCGGGCGAGGACGAACCGTGGACCACGCACGCGAACGCGACACTGACCGGGGAGGAATCCCCCGACCAGGCGCTCGACGCGCTCGGTGAGTGGCCGCCGGCGGGAGCAGAACCGGCAGCGGTGGAAACCGGCGACCGGCTGGTGGGGCGCGGTATCGACATCGGCCCCGCCTTTCCCCCGGTGGAGACGGTTCGCAACAGCGGAGACACGTGGTTCGTCGAGGCCCCGCTCCCCGAGGACCTGGCCACGGACGTCGATTCGAACGGGGCCGCGTCCTTCCGGCTGCATCCCGCGCTACTGGAGACGGTGGTGCAGACCGTGGCCGCCCACGCCATCGACACCGAGGGGCCACTGCTGCCCGTCGAGTGGCGGGGGGTGCGGTTGCACGCGTTCGCCGTGACGGCGGTCCGGGCACGCGTCACCCGCGTCGACGACGCGGAGTTCCGGATCGAGCTGTTCGACCCGATCGGCTCGCCGGTGGCCACGGTGGACCGGTGTTCCTTCCGTCCCGTCGCGACCGAGGACCTTCCGCAGCCGCCACGGCGACCGGCGAGTTCGCTGCACCGCGTGGAAACCCGCCCGGTTCCGGCACGACAGGATCCGGACGAGCCGAAGCCGGTGCGCGTCGTGCGCTTCCCGGACTTCGAGCCCACCCCCGAGGGCATCCGCGAGGCGACTCGCCGGGGACTCGCCCTACTCCAGGACTCGCTCGCCGCCGACGCCCCGGAAGGTGAGCGCGTCGTGTGGGTCCTGCGCGACGCGGTCACCACCGGCGACGACGATCACCCCCCGAATCCCGCCACGGCGGCCCTGTGGGGACTCGGCCGGTCGTTCTCGGCCGAACACCCCGAGGACGGCCTCGTGCTCCTGGACACCGACACCGATCGGGATGAGGCGGACCTCGCGGGGCTCGTGCGGCGTGCACCGGAGGAGGAGCACCAACTCGTGGAGCGAGACGGGGCCCTCACGGCACTCCGCCTGGTCCGCGCCTCCGACTCCGAGACCGGGGAGGACACCGCTGAAGAATCGTCGCTCGCGTCGGGGACGGTGCTGGTCACCGGAGGAACCGGCGGACTCGCCCGATTCACCTGCCACCATCTCGTGGCCCGGCACGGGGTGCGGCACCTGGTGCTGCTCTCCCGATCCGGGAAGCGAGCGGCCGGTGCCGAGGCGCTGGTCCACGAGCTCGAAGCGGCCGGTGCGGAGACGGTCACCGTCACGGCCTGCGACGTCGGTGATCGGGCGCGACTGGCGGAAGCACTCGGTGACATCCCGCCGGAGCGCCCGCTGACGGGTGTGTTCCACACCGCGGGCGTCCTCGACGACGGCTTGATCGGTGATCTCACGCCGGAACGCCTCGATACCGTGCTGCGACCGAAGGTGGACGGTGCGCTGCACCTGCACGAGCTGACCGAGAACATCCAGCTGTCCGCTTTCGTGCTGTTCTCCTCGGTGGCGGGCACCATCGGTGGTCCCGGCCAGGCCAACTACGCGGCGGCGAACGCGGCTCTCGACGCCCTGGCCGAGCGCCGCGCGCACCGAGGATTTCCCGCACTCAGCCTCGCCTGGGGCGTTTGGTCGGAGGCGGGCCTGGCGACCGAACTGGACGAACAGCTCCGGAAACGACTCGACCGCACGGGCATGCTGCCGATCGACCGCGCGTCCGGTACGGCGCTGCTGGACGCCGCACTGCGCGGATCGACCACCGTGGTCACCCCCGCTCCGATCGACACGGCACTGCTGCGGCGGCGCGTCACCACCCGGCCGGAGACCGTGCCCGTCATGCTCAGGTCCCTGATCCGGGGACCTCTTCGGCGGGCCGCCGACGGGCGCGGCACCGGTTCCGAACCGGCCACCCGGTTCGAACGGCTCCCGGAAGCGGAGCGAGCTCCAGCGCTGCTCGAGGCGGTGCGCGGCGAGCTCGCCGTCGTCCTGGGGCTGTCGGGTGCGTCGGCGGTTCCGTCGGATCGTCCGGTCCGCGAGCTCGGTCTCGACTCGCTGATGGCCGTCGAGTCCCGCAACCGGCTGGCGGCACTGGTCGGTGCGCCGCTCTCGGCGAACCTCCTGTTCGACCACCCCACGCCGGAGGACCTCGCCGGCGTGCTCGGGGAGAAGCTCGGTTGGGGGGGCGGTGCCACGCGGCGGAACGTGAGCGACGAGGAGACGCGCATCCGGGATCTCCTCGCCACGGTACCGCTCGCACGGCTGCGGGAGACCGGTCTGCTCACCCCGCTACTGGAGGTGGCCGAAGGTGCCGGCATCGAAGACACCGGGGACTCCACCGAGGCCGGGGAGATCGACTCGATGAACGTGGACGACCTCCTTCGCCTCGTCGACGAGGAACAGGGCGAATAGCCGGACCACGACCGGCAACCCCACGCGACGCCGAGAGGTACTCATGCCCGACCAGGAAAAGCTCACCGAAGCCCTTCGAGCCTCGTTGAAGAAGTCCGAGCGGCTGCAGCAGGAAAAACGCGCGCTCGTCGCCTCGATGCGCGAACCGATCGCGATCGTGTCGATGGCGTGCCGCTATCCGGGTGATGCGCACACTCCGGAGGACTTCTGGGACCTCCTCGCCGAGGGCAGGGACGCGATCACGTCGTTCCCGGAACGGCCCGGCTTCCACCGGGACCGCCTCTACGATCCGGATCCGGAGGCGCCGGGTAAGTCATACGGATACGAAGGGGGCTTCCTGCACGAGGCCGGTGAGTTCGACCCCGCCTTCTTCGGCATCAGCCCCCGGGAGGCGCGGCACATCGATCCGCAGCAGCGGCTGCTCCTCGAGACGTCGTGGGAGACCTTCGAACGTGCCGGGATCCGCCCCTCGTCGCTGGCGCGCAGCTCGACCGGTGTGTACACGGGTCTCTTCCCGAACTTCTACGCCACCGGCGACCTCGAAGAACTGGACGGGCACGCCACCGCCGGATCGCTGCCGAGCGCCGCGTCCGGGCGGATCTCCTACACCCTCGGTCTGGAAGGTCCTGCGGTGTCGGTCGATACCGCCTGCAGCTCCTGCCTGACCGCGCTCCACCTCGCGATGCAGGGACTGCGCCGCGGCGATTGCGATCTCGCGCTCGCGGGTGGGGTGACGGTGATGACCAGCCCGGCCGGTTTCGTCGAGTTCAGCAGACAGCGGGGCATGGCCCCCGACGGTCGCTGCAAGGCCTTCTCCGAGCACGCCGACGGCATGGGCTTCGGCGAGGGGTGCGGCATGCTGCTGCTCGAACGCCTCTCCGACGCCCAGCGGCGGGGTCACGAGGTGCTTGCCGTGCTGCGGGCGAGCGCCGTTAACCAGGACGGTCGCAGCCAGGGGCTCACCGCCCCGAACGGTCCCTCGCAGGAGCGGGTGATCCGAGCCGCTCTCGAATCGGCCGAGCTCTCTCCCGCCGATGTGGACGCGGTGGAGGCGCACGGGACCGGTACCACGCTCGGCGATCCCATCGAGGCCAATGCCCTGTTGTCGACCTACGGCGCGGACCGTGCCGGGCGGGATCCGCTGTGGCTCGGCTCGGCCAAGTCCAACATCGCCCACGGTCAGGCCGCCGCGGGCGCGGCGGGCGTGATGAAAATGGTGCTCGCGCTGCGCAACGAGCTGTTGCCGCGCTCGCTGCACGCCGAGGAGCCGAGCCGGCACATCGACTGGTTCACCGGAAACATCGAACTGCTCACCGAGCCCACCCCGTGGCCCGAGCGCGAGGGGCACGTGCGGCGCGCGGGCGTGAGCTCCTTCGGACTGTCCGGGACCAACGCGCACGTCATCGTCGAGGAAGCGCCCGCTCCTTCGGCGAAGTCCGAGACCGACGCATCCGTCGACCACCCCGGGACGGAGGGCGACCTCCCGGCTCCCGCGACCGTTCCGCTCGTGCTGTCGGGGCATTCCGAGGACGCGGTGCGCGCGAACGCGGCGAGGCTGGCCGACCATCTCGAGGACCGAGCCGACGATCAGCGGTGCTCCCTGGTGGACACCGCCTACAGCCTGGCCACCACTCGCGACGCGTTCCGGCACCGCCTCGTCGTCCCGGCCACCGAGAGGGCGGAGGCGATCGAGCGGTTGCGTACGTGCGCGGCGGGTTCGCGGCCGAGTGGAACGGTACTGGCGATCGCGAAGCGGAACCAACCGGTCTTCGTCCTCCCCGGGCAGGGCAGCCAGTACCCGGGGATGTGCCGCTCGCTGCTCGGGGAAGCGGTTTTCCGCGAGGCGCTGCTCGAGTGCGACGAAGCACTTCGCGGTCACGTCGGCTTCTCCGTGGTCGAACTCCTGGAGTCCGACGACGAGGAGCAGCGCGAGGCGATGGCGCGGGTGGACGTGGCGCAGCCGCTGCTGTTCGCGGTCTCGGTCGCGCTGGGCAGGCTCTGGGAGTCGTGGGGAGTGTCCCCGGCCGCTGTCGTCGGGCACAGCCAGGGGGAGGTGGGTGCCGCGGTGATCGCCGGTGCGCTCGGCCTCGACGAGGGCGCACGGGTGGTCGCGGTGCGCAGTCGGCTGATCCGGGGGCTCGACGGTGACGGTGCGATGGGCAGCGTCGGACTGCCGGTCGACGAGGTCGAGCGGCGTCTCGCCGAGCGGGAACGGGGGCTGTCGGTGGCGGTGGTCAACACCGCCGAGTCCACCGTGGTCGCGGGAGACCCGGCCGCGCTCGACGCGCTGCTCGGCGACTTGGAGGCCGAGGGGGTGTTCTGCCGACGCATCGCGGTCGACTACGCCTCCCACTCACCGCAGGTGGACCCGATCCTCGACGCGATCGCAACCGAGCTCTCGGACCTGACACCGCGCGAGGGTCGCGTCCCGATCTACTCCACCGTACGCGGTGCACGACTCGACGGGAGCGAACTGGACGGCGGTTACTGGGCCGACAATCTGCGCCTGCCGGTGCGACTGGATCTGGCGCTGGAGGCACTCGCCCCCGGTGAAGAGACGGCGTTCCTCGAGTTGAGCGCGCATCCACTGCTCGTCGCCAACCTGACCGGTAGTGGCCACGAGGCGGTGGTCGGGTCGCTGCACCGCGACGCCGACGCCGCGAGTCGCGTTCGTGTCGCGGCGGCGGAGCTCTTCGCGCACGGGATCCCCGTCGACCGGGAAGCCGTCCATTCCGGACTGGGTGCGAAGCCGGTGGCACTTCCCACCTATGCGTTCCAGCGGCAGCACTACTGGCTCGAATCGGACCGCACCTCGCCCCGGGACCTCACCGAGCTGGGGCTGGACACCTCGGAGCACGCGCTTCTCGGCGGGCGAACCGACCGGCCCGACGGCGGTGTGGTGTTCACCGGCCTGGTCTCACCGACGAGCCGCTGGTCGACTTGCGATGTTCACGACACGACGATGGTTCCTGCCGCCGCGCTGCTCGACGCGGTGCTGCACGCCTTCTCGACCGTCTCGGATGAGGACGTGATGGGGGTGCGGGAGGCCACGTCGCGGACGCCCCTGGCGGTCGAGGGCACCGCGAGGCGGTTGCAGCTTTCGCTCGAACCGGAACAGGACGGCGGAACGCGGACCTTCACGCTGCACAGCCGGGCAGCGGAGGAGGTCGGTGCGTGGACGTGCCACCTCGTGGGAACGCTGGCCGCGATGCCGGCGGAGGAGTCGACCGCCGCCCCGCAGTGGCCACCGCGAGAAGCGACCGAACTCGACACGGACGAGCTGTCCGAGACGCTCGCGGCACGCGGGTGGCACCAGGAGAGCGCCACGCGCGGTCTCCGGCGGATCTGGCGGGACGAGGACGCCCTGTTCGTGGAAGCCTCGTTACCGGAAGCCGACGAGGGCGACCGAGCGGGCGGGTACGGCACCGACGTGGACGAGGGGTACGGCCTTCACCCCACGTTGCTCGACGCGGCGCTGCGGGCGCTGGAAGGGAACGACCCTTCTCCGGAGGAGGACCTCCACCTACCGGTGGAGTGGCGCGTCGTCCGGCTTCACGCGGTCGGGGCTAGGTCGGTGCGCGCTCGAATCACCGGCGTCGGTGACCGGGAAGCTCGTATCGAGCTGTTCGACCCGACCGGTGCCCCGGTGGCCACGGTCGGTGCCATCGCTCGGCGTCCCGTGACCGCCGCGGAGCTCCGCACCACCGTCGGGGGCGAGCGGCCACAGCTCTACCGGGTCGCCATGCGGCCGGTGCGTTCCCGCGCCGCGACCCCGACGACGTTCCGCGAGGTGGACCCGCACACTACCGACTTCGCCACGCTCGCGGGCGAGGTGCGCGAGGAGAACCCGGTCCTCCTCGTCCGCTGGCCGCGACCGGAACCGACGACCTCCGCCGTCCGGGAGCTCACGCATCGCGGGTTGAGCTTGCTGTGCGGCCTGCTCGAGACCGAGGGGCTCGAACACGCGCGTGTCGTCTGGCTCACGAGGCAGGCCTGGTGTGCCGACCACGACGACGCGCCCGCCAACCCGGCATCCGCCGCGCTCTGGGGCCTCGGGCGTTCCCTGCACACCGAGCAGCCGGACCGTGATCTCGTGCTCGTCGACATCGACGAGTCCCGTGCCGACGACGAGTCCTTGCACCAGCTGCTGCGTGCTCTCCCGGACGACGAGAACCAGCTCCTGCTCCGGGGCGAGACCTTCTCCGCGCCGCGGCTGACACAGGTCGACAGCGGAGCGGAACAGCCGGGGACCGCGTGGAATCCGGACGGCACGGCCCTGGTCACCGGTGGAACGGGGGCCCTCGCGCGAGTGACCTGTCTGCATCTGGTGCGGCACTTCGGGCTGCGACACCTGATGCTTCTCTCCCGCTCGGGAGCGACCGCCGACGGTGCCGACGACCTCGTGCGGGAGTTGCGGGAAGCAGGTGCGGAGACCGTCGCGCTGCGCGCCTGCGACGTCTCCGATCGTGCCGACCTCGAAACCGTCCTGGAGGAGATTCCGGAGGAGAACCCGCTTTCCGCGGTGCTGCACACCGCCGCGGTCGTCGACGACGGACTCCTCACCGACCTCACCGCCGAGCAGGTCGAGAAGGTGCTCGCACCGAAGGTGGACGCCGCCTTCCACCTCGACGCGTTGACCCGTGAGGCCTCCCTCGACGCGTTCGTGCTGTTCTCCTCTGCGGCGGGGACGTTGGGTGCGATGGGGCAGGCCAACTACGGGGCGGCGAACGCCGCTCTCGACGCGCTCGCGATCCGCAGGCGACAGCAGGGCCTGCCGGGACTCAGCCTCGGCTGGGGGACGTGGGTCGAGGCGGGGATGGTCACCGAGCTCGACGATCTCCTGCGACTTCGGCTGCGCCGCATGGGGCTCTCGCCGATCGACGACGAGCTCGGGGTGCGGCTGTTCGACGACGCGCTGCGCCGCCCGGACGCGTTCCTCGCACCGGTGCCGCTCGATCGCTCCGCCCTCCAGCGGACGGCGAGTGCGCAGCCGGGAGCGACGCCGTCGATGCTGCGGGCACTGGTCCACGTCCCCAAACGTCGTGCCGCCGGAACGGGCGACGCCGACGGTGGTGCGGCAGCGAGATTGCGCCGGCTTCCCGCGAGCGAGCGCGAAGCGGCTCTGCTCGAGATCGTGCGGAGCGAGTTCGCCGCCGTCCTCGGTATCGCGGAGTCGTCGGGGATCGCCCCCGAGCGACCGGTGCAGGACCTCGGGCTGGACTCGTTGATGGCGGTCGAGCTGCGCAACCGGCTCGGATCGCTCGTCGATGCCCGGTTGTCCGCTTCGGTGCTGCTGGAACACCCGAGACCTCGTGACCTCGCGCGGTTTCTCGTCGGCGAACTCGGTGTGGCGACCGAGGAGGACCCCGACCTCGCGGACGCACCGGCTGCGGACCGGGGCGCGGAGGGGGCGCGTACCACGCCGATCGGCGAGTTCGTCGCCGAGCCGTGGCTGTCGATGACCCGTGAGCTCTCGTTCGAGCCGCGCCACGCGGCTACCCGCTCCGTCCTGCTCTCGGGCGCGACGGGGTTCCTCGGAGCCCATCTGCTCGACGCGCTGCTCGACGATCAGCGGGTCGAGCGGGTCGTGGCGGTGGTGCGCGCCGGCGACGATCAAGAGGCCCGCCTGCGGGTTCACCGCTCATTGCACCAGTGGGGACTGTCGCACCTGGAGGGAGCCTTCGCGGAGCGGGTGAGCGTTCACGCGGGTGATCTCGGCAAGTACCGGCTCGGCATGGGTGAGGAGAAGTTCCGGCGGGTGGCTCACGAGACCACCGAGGTGCTGGCCAACGGGGCGGCGGTCGACTGGTTCGCCCCCTTCCGCGACCTCGCCAGGGTGAACATCGGTGGGGTGCACCAGCTTCTCGAACTCGCGTCGGTGGGGGCGCATCAGCACTTCTCGCTCGTGTCCACCCAGGCGGTGCACGACGTGGTGCCGCCGCTCGACGCGAACTACTGGGACGACGACCGCCCGCTCCAGGGGTACGGGACGAGTAAATGCGCCGCCGAGTACCTGGTCGGGGCGGCGCGGGAGCTGGGGCTGTCGACCTCGGTGTTCCGCCCCGGTGTAGTGATCGCCGGAGCGGAACGCGGAGCCGTGAACAAACGCCAGGGGGAGTACCACATCTTCCGGGCCGTCGTGGACTCGCGATCACTGCCGGACGACGGGCTCGGGACCGGTTCACCCGTCGACTACGTCGCCCACGCGATCGCACGCGGTGCTCTCGAGCCCGACGGTCGGGGCGCACACGAGGTCATCCATCCCGAGCCGCCCGCTCCGGAGGAGCTGCTGCGTCTTTTCCAGGAAGCGGGGTGGGAGTGCGACCTGGTTCCCGCGGAGAAGTTCCTGCGGTGGACATCCGAGGCGATGCGCTCCGGGGACCACTGGCTGCGGCTCGCGCAGGTGCTGCTGGAGGGGCACGGCGGGGCGGTCTCGACGCACGTTCCGTCGTCGATGCCCTCCGACGAGCTGGCACGGCGCTTCCGTCCGGAGTCGGGGATCCTGCGTACGCTGCACGCCATCACCCAGGAAGAAGGAACGGATGGGGTGACCGAGTAAGCGGTTCGAATCTTTCCGAACCGTGGCGTGGTCGCGCGTCGCGGCTCCGTCCTGTTTCGACGGGGCCGCGAAACCGGGCCGACGCCGGGCCCGCGAAACTATCCGCCTCGTCGGTCCGGGTGTGAAACTTCTCGCCCCCGAAACGAAAAGATTGGTGTCAGCCGTTCCCGCGAGGTGCGGAACCGGACGAGATCCTGTTTTTCTCGCTGCTCAGGAAGAGACTTTTCGGAAGTTCGGGGGAATGACCACTATGGGGAGATCCGCATGTTTTCGCAGTCCCCGCAGGGTGGAACTGCTGTACATCAAACGACTAAATGGTGAGTTGAAAGATTTTTTGCGACTGCCGATCAAAAAGAATCCTCCGTGTGTCCTGCCGACTCTTGTCAGTACGGCCGCAGGATCACCTCTGGCCGTCTCGTAAGTCCACGAAATCTGCGAGTTCGACAAGTAGCTCTCGGCCTCTTCGCGCTGTTCGTCGAGGTTGTGCTGCAGATCTTCCTCCCAGGTGGGTGAGTCGAAGCCGATGGGAAGGTCAAAATGATCCACGACGTGGATCACGTGCAGCGTGACGTCAAGATTTCGAGCGAATCCCGCACCGGCGTGCAGCGCGCTCATCCCGTCCGCTCTGGGGCGATGACCCAGTACTATGCTCGTTCCCGGCATGGTTTGAAAGATTTCCGACTCTGCTTCTTTCGATGGTGCGAACTCTTTCCTTCGGAGTTGCTTTCGATCGCAGTGGATGAAATTGTTACCGTGGTTGATGAAGATCGGCTGGTCGGTCGAATCAGGACACGATCTTTTATAGCACGACTCGTGGTGCACCGTGCAATGATCTGGCCGGGTCGACTTCTGCTGAAGGGTAAAAGTGACACGCGGACTGCGCGGTTCAATTCTTCGCGGTACGACTTTCGTGGTACTTCGATACATCGATCCGGGTTGAACCGGAAGCTTTTGAGGTCTCGGCGGGAAACACCTTGCCGGACCGTGCAAGACCGCACCGACGGATCGGTCCGACCCCGGGTACTCCCAACACGGGGGTGAGCTAAGCCCAGCAGCACCGCACCCGTGGCTCGCGGTCCGGTGGCCGCGGAATGCTGGGCAAAACGGACGGTGTTCGCGAACCGGGTGCGTGGCGTGTGCCGTAGTTTGATCGTGGGCAAGGTGACGGGAGACGGTTGCTCGGTCGAGAATCCCCTCATCCCGCGATGACGTCGCAGCAGCGGCACGTGGTGTCGTACCCGTTGGCCGGAGCCACGCACCGGTCTTGAGCTTTCCGTCTTCCGCCAGATCGGGGGCAATAATCAAGAACTGTTTGAGCGGTTCACCCAATAGGAGTAACAGGGTTGCCGTTGCCGCTATCAGCTTGACTGGTCGCGCGCGCCGCTTCTACAGTGTTCAATATATCGAACACGAATTGACCATCATGGGAGGCGGTTTCGAGCCGAGGCACCACGGGTGACGTCGAACCCGTAGCGGGATGTAGACGTGGATATTGGTCAGAAGAGGGTGTCGTGGTTGGCGCCACCCTCGTTGCTGAGCAGTGGATGATTCATGGAACTGCGATCGAAGTACGCGTTCGGCTCTCGCGCCGCGCGGCAGAACGACAACCGTGGGGTAATATTCAGCGATATATCGATTCTCATGGTGGCGGTCATCTGGGGATCGAGTTACGTTGTCATGCAAATAGTGGGGGAAGCGCTGCCGGTCATGGCGTTTCTCGCTCTTCGGTTCCTGATGTCGATTCCGGTTATCGCCGTGCTCGGTTGGCGTTCATTGCGTTCGCTCAGCGGCCAGGAGATCGGCACGGGTGCATGGTTCGGGTTCCTGCTGTTTCTCGTGTTGGTTTGCGAGACGACCGGAGTACGTTTTACGAGTGCCGCCAACGCCGGTTTCCTTATTACCGTGTCCGTGGTTCTCATTCCATTGTTCGAGCTGGTCCTCTTCTCCCGTCGATATCCGGCCCTGGTCTATGTCGCCACGGTGGCCGCGATCGTCGGGTGCGGCCTGTTGTCCCTGGCACATGGATTCCGCCCCCAGCTCGGTGATCTCATAATCCTGGCCGCGGCGCTGGTGCGTGGCTTTCAGATAACACTGTTCGGCAACAGCTCCAGGGTGGTCGGGCAGTCGTTGACAAATATCACCTTCGTCGAGTTCGTCGTGGTTTTCACGCTCGCAGGGGCAGCATCGTTCGTCTTCGAGCACAATGCCTGGTCCAGCATGCAGGGGATCGGTATCGAGGAATGGATTCTGATAGCTTATCTGGGCGTTCTGGGAACATCGTTCGCTTTCTTCGTGCAGCTCCGAAGTGCCCGGATCACCAGTTCTACGAGGGTCGGTATCATCCTGTCGACCGAACCGATCTTCGCGGCGATGTTCGCCATCGTAGTGGCGAATGAGCAGCTCACCGTGCTGCAATACATCGGCGGCGCACTGGTCGTCATCGCTGCCTTCGTCGGACGGATTATGACCAACAGCCCCAAAGCGTCCTCGAACGAAGGTTCACAGAGCTCGTCCCGCTTCGTCCAAGAGAGTAAGGTAAACGGAGGAGGTTAGCCCCGCGATGTCCGAAGAGAACACTACTTACGAACGTCTGATCAACTGGCTCGACGAGAACGACGCCCGGTACGAACTCATCGACCACCAGCCCGAGGGAAAAACCGATGTGGTCAGTGGGTACCGAGGGCATCCCGTCGAGCAGGCGGCGAAGTGCATCATCGTCATGATGAAGCTGACGAAGAAGACGAAGCGCTATGTTCTCGCGGTGGTTCCGGGGAACAAACGAGTCGACCTGTCGGCTCTCAAGGGGCTGTACGGTGGGATCTACGCCGGATTCGTCGAGAACGCCACCGCCGAAAGCCTCGCCGGTTCCGTGTCCGGCACGGTTCTCCCCTTCGCGTTCAACGGTGAAGTCGAGCTGCTGGTGGATCCCGGGATGCTCAAGCACGAATATATTTATTTCAACGCCGCCCGTCTCGACCGCTCGCTTCGCCTGCACAGCGATGACTACGAGCGCTTGGCGGCACCGCGGGTGGAGTCGATCGCCGAAGACGAGCCGAGTCACGTGTCGGAGCACGGCGGGGCGGATCGGCAGGCGTGATCCCGGTGCCCAACGACTTCCGGCGGTCCGACTCGACCGGGAAAGGGCGTATGGGTAGCCAACGGTCGTGAACTCCTCGACGGTGAAGATACGACTCGTTCCGACGCCGTGAGGTGAAGATTCCGAGCACGGATGTCGAGTCGCCACTCGCGCCAAGCCACGAGCCCGGGATACCGGGTATTCGGCACAGCACCGTGCATTCGCTCCGACGGGCTCACCGCTCCGCCAAGTCCCGGTGCCCCCGATCGCTCATGCGCCACCACCCGCAAACGTGTGCACGACACCGCCTCGCGGTCGAGCGGCATCAGTGGTCGGACGCATCGATCCCTACCCAGCCGTGTCGATCGTCGCAGTGGTGCCCCGACGGAACGGGCGTCTCCATCGTTCGCGGAGCTCAACCGACACCGGCGGTACATACGTCGGCCGAACCGGTGATGCGAAACCGATCACAAGGCTACCCAGCTTGGTCGAGCCCGGATCGTTGACTCCGTAGCGGAGGATCTTCCAGCGGACTGCCGCGTTCCAAGGCCAATCGAAGCCAACCTCCGGCGAGGAGAGAGGTTCCCACAGCCAGGATGATGAGTGCTGTGAAGCCCTCCGCGTTGACGATCCCGGAGTCGAAGGACAGATTGGCGAGTACGATCCCGGGGCCACCACGAGCGTTGAGGGCCACGGCCAAGTGCAGCGCGGGAGTGCGGCGCTTTCCTCCCAACCTGCCACCGAGGTATGCGCTGACGAGCTTGACTCCACTGGCAAGGACGAACAATGTTGCCGTAAAGCCGAGAGCGAGGTTGTTGACGAGATCCAGTTCCAGGCCGACCGCCGCAAAATACAGCGGCAGGAAAAAGGCCGAAGCGAACGATCGGTACTGTGCGGAGAGTGTTACCTGGTTCTCCGACTCCAGCCGGGCGATCAGTATTCCGGCGACGAATGCGCCGAACATCGGTTGTACACCCACGAGTGAGGCAGTAGCGGCCATCGCCGTTGTCAGTACCGCACACAGCGTGGTGGCGCCGAACGGGGATATGTTGGCAACGACGATCCTTTTCATCATCGGATTCGCCGCGCGTGGGAGCAGGACCGCGGCCGCGAACAGGAACAAAAGGGTTGCGACGACGTAGTAGAAGCCCATGCCGATTCCAGGGCTCATGCCCACGAGCTCAGGCAGTCCCACCATGGAACGCTCTGAGTCGTTCGCCAACCCGAGGGCGACCGATATCACCACGTAAAGAACGACGTCCTCGATAACTGCCACAGACAGCACCACACCGGCAAAAGCCGTGTTGAGAATGCCTAGATCGAGCATTATTCGCGATATCACCGGTATGCTGGTCACCGCTACCGCGCTCGCAATGACCAGTATAAGGGCTGAACGGTTTTCTGCCGGGCCGGATACGGAATTGATTTCGAACAGGTTCAGTCCGAGGAGTGTGGCCGCAAAAGGGATTATCATTCCTACGACGACCACCATCGTCACAGCTTTTCTGTTCCCCTGCGGAAAGAGTCTGCGAACCTCGGTCCCCGCCAGGAACATCAACATCAACATGCCCAGCTGCTCAGCTCCGCCCAGGACTGTGGAAACAGGACCGACAGCAGGGATGAGGCGATGCGTCAGATCGGGTGCGAAAAACCCGAGCACGGTCGGTCCGAGCAGGAGGCCACCGAGTAGCTCGCCTGCCACACGCGGCTGATGCAGCCGTTGCGCCAGTTGTCCGAGAACGTGAGCGATCACCAGTACCAGAGTAAGAGAGACAAGCAGTTGAGCGAGGTTGCCCTCGGACATGTTCCGTCACCTTCGCTCTCGACACGACAGCATCTTCGTCGCAACGTTTTCGCCGGATGTTGTTCATGATTCTCCCGTTCATGGATTCCGAGTGCTATATGTCGAATGTGGCAATACGCACTACAACTTTCCGCTCGGTTCCGTTGTTATCATCTATCCAAGAACATATCTCCGACTGCTACTTTTCCGGTCCGTGTCCGCGAATTAATGTTGTTGTCGAAGTCGGGCACGTCGAGATTATTTCGGATCCGAAAGAGGGATGTTCATGTCGGACAGTTATTCGCGGCCGATCATCGCTTTCATGAGCGACCTGGGCACTACTGATGATTCGGTCGCGCAGTGTAAAGGCCTGATGATGAGCATATGCCAGGATGTGACCGTAGTGGACGTGTGCCACTCCATGGAGCCCTGGAATGTGGAGGAGGGAGCTCGCTACATCGTTGACCTGCCCCGGTTCTTCCCCGAAGGCACCGTCTTCGCCACCACCACTTATCCGGCCACCGGCACTACGGCGCGATCGGTGGCGGTACGGATCAAATATCCGGCCAAAGGCGGTGCTCGTGGTCAGTGGGCGGGGTCCGGCGAGGGATTCGAACGCAGCGAGGGCTCCTATATCTACATCGCCCCCAACAACGGTCTTCTCACGACTGTGCTCCAGGAGCACGGTTATACGGAGGCATATGAGGTGAGCTCGACGGATGTCGTTCCCGCCAGGCCTGAACCGACTTTCTACAGTCGGGAAATGGTTGCCATCCCATCAGCGCATCTTGCGGCGGGGTATCCGTTGGAAAAGGTGGGGCGCAAGCTGCAGGACTCCGAGATAGTCCGGTTCACGCCACCACAGGCCACGGTCTCACCAGAGGGCGATCTAAGCGGTGTCGTAACAGCAATAGACCATCCCTTCGGCAATATCTGGACCAGCATTCACCGGGACAACCTCGAATCTGCCGGAGTCGGTTACGGCACGAACCTGAAAATCGTTCTGGACGACGTTTTCCCCTTCGAATTGCCGTTGAGCCCCACATTCGCCGATGCGGGTGAAGTTGGTGATCCGGTCGTTTATGTCAACAGTCGTGGTTATCTGTCCTTGGCCCGCAACGCGGCAAGTCTGGCCTACCCGTACAACCTGAAAGAAGGAATGTCAGTCAGAGTGACCCGGTCGTAGTCGGCGGGGTGATCGACGCTGCCCGTGCTCGGCGCTACTGGGTACGGGCAGCGTTCCCACCTTGCCGGTGGCGAATATCTGTTCCGATCGTCGGATGGGAAAACAAATGAACTCTTCCTCTGGTCATGAGGGTGGTTTTTCTCACGATGTTTTGGGGTATTCGAGTCGTGGCGCCTGGAGTAACCCGTCGAAATATCTCGTCGATCGCCTTGTGTGCACGATTCGTGAGTTTCCGGACTTTCCGCGGGAGGGCGTTTTGTTCCGCGATCTGAGCGGGACGATGAGTGATCCCTTTTTGTTGAGATCGGTGGCGACACATATAGCTTTGGCCTTCGAGGGTAAGTTCTCCGCTGTTCTTGCCGTCGATGCGCGCGGATTTATCCTCGGAACCATGGTATCCCAGATCAGTTCGTGCCGATTGGTGCTGGCCCGCAAGCTCGGCAAGTTACCCGGTGCCGTGCATCGCGCGACGTACGAGTTCGAGTACGGCGCGACGGCTCTGGAGGTCCAGCGAGATGCGTTGAGCGCTGAACAATCCGTACTCGTCGTCGATGATGTACTAGCCACTGGCGGAACCCTGGCCGCCGCCGGTGCGCTGGTTTCGCGTGCGGGGGCCAAGCTGAGCGGCTTCGCCACTGCCCTGGAACTGACCGAACTGGGCGGTCGACGAACGCTGGCGCCTTATCCGGTGTTTTCGCTGTTGACGACCTGAGCGAACGCTGCGTACCGATCGTGTTTTCGAGCCGCTCCTCCTTCTCCGACCGTCCGGTAGCCGGTGGTGGTTGACACGTTGGTGGGGGCTTGAGGGACGGCTCGCGCATCGGCGGGACGAGAACCGACGTGTCGCTGTCCGCGGACAGCTCTCCCGAACTGCACTGGGCAGCACGACTAGACCAGTCCGGGCAGCACGACTAGGCAAGGTCGGAGCGGTACTTTCGGGCCAGCTGCCACGGGTAAGTCCCCGGTTCCGTCGAGACGGCGTCGGTGTCGGTCAACACGGCGTACTCCATCGCACTACTACAAGAGCACTCGGTATCGGCCGTGAGCCCGGGTACGAGGGTAAGCAGAAGGCGTTGTGTGGCAATTACGTTGCGGGCCATCACTGATGCCACGGTGTGCGCCTCGACCGAGTCGTGCGTGTCGTGCCAGCAGTCGTAATCGGTGACCAGCGACAGTCCCGCATAGCACAGTTCGGCTTCTCTGGCCAGTTTGGCCTCCGGCGACGCTGTCATCCCGATGACGTCCAACCCCCAGGACCGGTACAGTTCGGATTCCGCCCGAGTGGAGAACTGCGGCCCTTCGATGCAGCAGTAAGTTCCCCCGTCGTGCATGACGGTCTCGCCCGTCCGCCGACCGGCCGACAGGATCGCCGAACGCAAGTCTGGGCAGTACGGATCGGCAAACGCAGCGTGGGCCACCGGTGTGTTGTCGAAGAACGAAGACCTCCGGAGGCCTGATGTGCGGTCGACGAGCTGGTCGGGCACCACCAGGTGCCCGGGTTCGTAATCGGAGCGGAGGCTGCCTACAGCGCTGATTGCCACCACTCGACGCACCCCGATCTCCTTGAGGGCGTAGATATTTGCACGCTGTGGTATGGCCGTGGGGGATAATTGGTGCGCCGCGCCGTGGCGCGGCAAAAAAGCGACACGAATGTCGGACAGTTTTCCGATGATTATCTTTTCGCTGGGGTCTCCGTAGGGGGTGGAAACGACTCGGTGCTCTTCCACGGAAAATTCGTCGAGTCGGTACAGTCCGCTGCCGCCGATGATGGCTATGTCAGGTTTCCCGTGAGTCACAGTTCTGTTCCTGTTTTGTGAGGGGCTGGAAGTCCGTATCAACCATATGCCATGATTGACGGCTTTTTCATCGGAAGAAAGTGACAGTCTCGGATACTACTTAAGGACACTGTCGAAGCCGTGGATATGTTGCGAGAGTGGAAGCATTCGAAGGAAGTTGTGAGCGCTGTAGAGGGGATGCACCTACTACGGTCCGTCGGCCGGCGCGAGGTTGCCCGATTGAGGAAACGAGGAAGGGAAATCATGAGCCCGAAGTTGCAGAAGGCAGGGAATATCGAGTTCGCTATCGCGGATCCGAAGTTGGCCGAGTCCGGCCGTCACCAGATCCGGCTGGCTGAACACGAGATGCCCGGCCTGATGGCGACTCGCCGGGAGTACGCGGACAGCAAGCCGCTCAAGGGTGCGCGTATCGCGGGTTCGCTGCACATGACCGTGCAGACCGCCGTTTTGATCGAGACGTTGGTGGAGCTGGGTGCCGAGGTGCGCTGGGTGTCCTGCAACATCTTCTCTACCCAGGACGAGGCCGCCGCGGCCGTGGTGGTTGGCCCGAACGGCACGCCGGACAAGCCCGCCGGTGTCCCGGTGTTCGCCTGGAAGGGTGAGACGTTGGAGGAGTACTGGTGGTGCACCAACCAGCTGTTCCAGGGCTTTTCCGACAACCGTGGTCCGAACATGATTCTGGACGACGGTGGCGATGCCACCATGCTGGTCCAGAAGGGCGTCGAGTTCGAGACGGCCGGTGCTGTGCCGCAGCCGACCGAGGACGATCCGGACGAGTTCAAGGTCGTGCTGTCGGTGCTGCGTGAGAGCCTGGCCAACGACAAGCAGCGGTTCACCAAGGCCGCCAAGGAGATCAAGGGCGTCACCGAGGAAACCACCACCGGTGTGCACAAGCTCTACGAGCTGGTCAAGTCCGGTGACCTGTTGTTCCCGGCGATCAACGTCAACGACTCGGTCACCAAGTCGAAGTTCGACAACAAGTACGGCTGCCGCCACTCCCTGGTGGATGGCATCAACCGTGCCACCGATGTGCTCATCGGCGGTAAGGTCGCTGTGATCTGCGGTTTCGGTGATGTCGGCAAGGGTTCGGCCGAGTCGCTGCGTGGCCAGGGCGCCCGGGTCATCGTCACCGAGATCGACCCGATCTGCGCGCTGCAGGCCGCGATGGAGGGCTACGAGGTCAAGACGATGGAGGAGGTCGTCGACACCGCCGACATCTTCATCACGACCACGGGCAACTTCGACGTCATCACGGCCGAGCACATGAGCCGGATGAAGCACAACGCCATCGTGGGCAACATCGGCCACTTCGACAACGAGATCGACATGGCCGGTCTGGAGAAGACCCCCGGCATCACCAAGACCGAGATCAAGCCGCAGGTGCACGAGTTCACCTACCCGGACGGGCACGCCGTCATCGTGCTGTCCGAGGGCAGGCTGCTCAACCTGGGTAACGCCACCGGGCACCCGAGCTTTGTGATGTCGAACTCGTTCACCAACCAGACGATCGCCCAGATCGAGCTGTTCAACAAGACCGACGAGTACGACCGCGACGTCTACATGCTGCCCAAGCACCTCGACGAGAAGGTCGCCCGGCTGCACCTGGACGCGCTCGGCGTCAACCTCACCAAGATGACCAAGGCCCAGGCCGAATACATCGGAGTCGACGTCGAAGGACCGTACAAGCCGGAGCACTACCG
>NZ_FNFM01000014.1 GCF_900101095.1 Actinopolyspora mzabensis | reverse complement strand
GCAGACGACTGGGTTGATAGGCCCGACATGTACGCACAGCAATGTGTTCAGTGGACGGGTACTAACCCGCCGAACGGCGACACCCCCCCCATCGCCCACACACGCACCACCCGCAAGCACACGCGGATCTCGCCACCACTATACGGCTCCCAACCCAGCCACCACCCCCGATAACTACATACCGGCTGACCCAGTCGGCCCCCACAGTTTTTGGGTCGGTGGCCACAGCGGAGGAGACACGCCCGGCATCCATCCCGAACCCGGCAGCTAAGCCCTCCAGCGCCCCAGGTACTGCACCCCCACGGGTGTGGGAGACACGGACACCGCCGACCCAACCCCCACAATGTGGCCCGGACACCACCACGGTGCCCGGGCCACACCTGTACCCAACCCCAGAAAACCCCACTGCTCCTGGCCTCGGAATTCTTCGTTCTATCCTCGTACCGTGAGTGAAAAGACCAGTTCGACGGAATCAGGGGCCGACCGTGGGGCGGGCCCCGAACAGTCTTCCCGAGCGATGCCGCCCAAACCGCGCAGTCACGAGGTCACCGACGGGATGGAACGCGCTGCCGCTCGCGGCATGTTGCGTGCCGTGGGTATGCAGGACGGCGACTTCGCCAAACCGCAGATCGGCGTGGCCTCCTCCTGGAACGAGATAACTCCCTGCAACCTGTCGCTGCAGCGCCTGGCGGGAAGCGCCAAGGACGGAGTGCACGCGGCCAACGGTTACCCGCTGGAATTCGGGACCATCTCCGTTTCCGACGGCATCTCGATGGGTCACGAGGGGATGCACTACTCGTTGGTGTCGCGCGAGATGATCGCGGACTCGGTGGAGACCGTCATGCAGGCCGAGCGACTCGACGGTTCGCTGCTGTTGGCGGGCTGCGACAAGAGCCTGCCCGGAATGCTCATGGCCGCGGCGCGACTGGATCTGGCGTCGGTGTTCATCTACGCGGGATCCATCCTGCCGGGAAAGGTGGACGGGCGCGAGGTCACGATCATCGATGCCTTCGAAGCGGTGGGTGCCTGTTCACGGGGACTCATCCCACGTTCGGAGGTCGATCGCATCGAACGCGCGATCTGCCCCGGCGAAGGGGCGTGCGGTGGGATGTACACCGCGAACACGATGGCTTGCGCCGCGGAGGCGTTGGGGATGTCGTTGCCGGGTTCGGCGAGTCCCCCATCGGTGGACCGTCGTCGTGACGCGGGTGCCAGGGCCGCGGGTGAAGCCGTGGTGGGCATGCTGGAGAAAGGCATCACCGCCCGCGACGTGTTGACGAAGGAAGCCTTCGAGAACGCTATCGCGGTGGTCATGGCGTTCGGCGGTTCCACCAACGCGGTGCTGCACCTGCTTGCCATAGCGAACGAGGCGGGTGTCGAGTTGACCCTGGAGGACTTCAACCGGGTGGGTGACCGTACCCCACATCTGGCCGACGTGAAGCCGTTCGGCGAGTACGTGATGACCGCGGTGGACCGTATCGGCGGTGTCCCCGTCGTGATGAAGGCGCTGCTGGACGCGGGACTCATCCACGGTGACTGTCTGACCGTGACCGGTCGCACCGTGGCCGAGAACCTCGCCGAACTCGAACCCCCGGAGCTGGACGGTTCGGTGATTCATCGGCTCTCCGACCCGATACATCCCACCGGCGGACTGACGGTGCTGCGGGGTTCGCTGGCCCCGGAAGGCGCCGTCGTGAAGAGCGCGGGATTCGACACCGCACGTTTCGAGGGCACGGCCAGGGTGTTCGACGGCGAGCAGGCCGCGATGGACGCCGTGGAAAACAACACCCTGAGCGCCGGAGACGTGGTGGTCATCCGTTACGAGGGCCCCAGGGGCGGTCCGGGCATGCGCGAGATGCTCGCGGTGACCGGTGCGATCAAGGGTGCGGGCCTGGGCAAGGACGTGCTGCTGCTCACCGACGGGCGGTTCTCCGGGGGTACGACCGGATTGTGCATCGGCCACGTCGCACCGGAGGCCACCGACGGTGGCCCGATCGCGCTCGTCGCCGATGGCGACCCGATACGGCTGGATCTGGCGGATCGGAAACTGGACCTGCTGGTCTCCGACGAGGAGTTGTCGCGTCGCAAGCAGCAGTGGCAGCCGCCGGAACCGAAGTACCGCAGTGGCGTGCTGGGCAAGTACGCCAAGCTGGTCGGCTCCGCTGCCGACGGCGCGGTGTGCTGACCTGACCGGTGTCCCCCGTGCGTTTGGCCAGCCGGGGACCGTGCCGGAAATCCGACGCGATCCCCGGCTGGCTGTCGGGGTGCCGGGTGGATCAGGTCGGCATGCTCATCTCGAGCAGCGGATCGGTGGAGGGGTGTTCGCTGCCGCCCGCCGGCTCCACGGTTATGCCGATGGCACGGGTCTCTGGCGGGATCTCGGCCATCATCGCCGACATGTTGCCGCTGGGAACCTGCCGTAGCAGCCCGGCCGACTTCGCCCCGTAATCGCCGAGGAACCACAGTTGGTAAACCCGCTCCGGCGGTGCGGGCTCCATGCCGGAGCCCAGGAACATGACTTTGTCCATGCGTTCGGACATCACCGTGACGGCTTCCATGCCCCGCGCACTGGTGGTGGCGACCTTGGCGTCGGGGGCTCGGACGAGTCGCTCCACCGCCGCGTCGCGATCCGCGCGTGCCTGCTGCAACTCCTGTTGGGTGTTCCACGCCAGCGCACCGAAACCGGCGGCCAGCACGACACCGACGATCGCCGCGGCAGTCGCCAGCCGCGTGCCCCACGAGGCACGACGGTTCGCGTCCCGATCGCCCCGAGGGCCGTGACTCCCGCGGCGCCTCGGGCGTTCCGCGGTGGCGGGAGACTCCTGCCGGGTGTGTGCGACTTCCGCCAGTACCCGTTGCTTGAGCTCGCCCGGCGGATCGACCGCGGTGGTTCTCCCGAGGAAGGCGGTCGTCTCCTCGAGCTGACGAACCTCTTCCGCGCAGTCCGCGCACGAGGCCATGTGCCGTTCGAAGGCCACCCGCTCGGTCTCGGAGAGCGCGTTCGCCACATAGGCGCCGGTGAACGTGGCCATGTCGGTGTTCATTTGCTCACCCCCAGGCAGTCCCGGAGTCGGATCAGCCCGTCCCGCAGCCGCGTTTTCAGCGTGGAGGCCGGGGTGCTCAGCAGTCCCGCCGCTTCCCGATAGGTGTAGCCACGGTAGTAGGTCAGCATCACCGACTCACGTTGAATCTCGGTCAGTGTGGAGAGGCACTTGCGTACCTGCTGCTGTTCCCAGCGGGATGCCACGGTCTCCGAGACCTCGTCGAACGGGCGGCTCTGCTCCCGCGAGCCCGCACGGCTCTCCCGGTCGGTGGTGGCCTGTGCCGAACGCACGCGGTCCACCGCGCGGCGGTGTGCCAACGTCAGTACCCAGGTGAGCACGCTGCCCTTGCCCGGGCGGTAGTGCGTGGCGCTGCGCCAGACCTCGACCAGGACTTCCTGCGCGACTTCCTCGGACTGGGCCGTGTCGCGCACGATGCGCTGCACCAGCCCGAAGACCGAACCGGCGATCAGGTCGTAGAGCCGCTCGAAGGCCTGCTCGTCCCCCTTCGCCACTTCGGCGAGCAACGCCGCGGGGTCCGGGCCGTGCTCCGAGGCCTCCTCCAGTTCCTCGGAATCGCGCAACCACCGTTTCGATCGGTGACTCGCGGGGTTCTCCATCGCGCCGCTCCTTTCTGCGCGTTACCCGCTCTACCGGGCACCGTCGGTGGTGGGTTTGGCGAAGGCGAGCTGCCACACGTCCAGATAACGTGCGCGGAATCCCGCTTCACTGTATGCCAGGTAGAACTCCCACATGCGCCGGAACCGCTCGTTGAATCCGAGTTCGGCGATGTGCTCGCGCTGCCGGGTGAATTCCGCGCGCCATTGCCGCAGGGTTTCGGCGTAGCTTTGTCCGAAAGCGTGTCGTTCCACAGCGTCAATCCCGGTGTGATCGGACACGATGCGCTCGATAGCCGGGATCGAGGGCAGCTGTCCGCCCGGGAAGATGTACTTGTGGATCCAGGTGTAGGAGTCCCGGGTTGCCAGCATCCGTTCGTGCGGCATCGTGATCGCCTGGACCACCGCCCGACCGCCGGGCAGCAGCAGCCGGTCGAGTGTCGCGAAGAACCTGTCCCAGTACTCCGCCCCGACGGCTTCGACCATCTCCAGGCTGATAACCGCGTCGAATTCGCCGGAGGCCTGCCGGTAGTCGCGCAGCTCGACATCGACACGATCGCCCACCCCCGCCTGCTCGACTCGCTCCACGGCGAGCGCACGCTGTTGTTCCGAGAGGGTCAGCGTGGTGACACGTGCGCCGCGCAACGCGGCTCGGATCGCCAGCGATCCCCAGCCGCCGCCGATCTCGAGCAGCCTGGTCCCCTCCACCACCCCGGCTGCGTCGAGTGCCCGGTCGAGTTTGCAACGCTGCGCGGTCGCCAGATCCGTGATGCCCGGTCGGAACAGGCCCGCCGAGTAGGTCATCGTCTCGTCCAGGAAGGCGGCGAAAACCTCGTTCGACAGGTCGTAGTGCCGTTGTACGTTGCGTGTCGCCCCGGTCGTGGTGTTGCGCTCGTCCGCCGGTCTGGAGGCGTCCACCCAGCGGCGCAGGGACTGCAGCGGGCGCGGCACCAGTACGGAAAGCCGCTGTGCGAAGGGGGTCAGCAGCGCGGCCGGATCGGGACTGTCCCAGTCCTCGACCATGTAGGCCTCGCCGAAGCCGATCTTGGCGTCCGCCCCGAGCCGGTGGAAGAACGCCTCGGGGCGGATCACCCGCATCAGGGGAGCGTCCGGTCCGCCCGCGCCGAGACGCTCGCCGCCCGCGAGCACCACACGCACCGGCAGACCACGTACGGCGTGGCGGAACAGTCGTTCGGCCAGCCTGGCGCGCATCGGGGAACGCGGCGGTCCGTCCACGGCGTCCCACACCGCCACGCTCGCCGGGGCGGGTAACGACATGGCAGTGGTCATCTGACACCTTCCTGGTGAACATGGGGGGTACGAGGGTTCGGTGATCGTCCGCGCAGCCACAGCGAGATCCCGTGTGCGCGAATCATGGCCGCCACCCGCTGCGGCACCAGCGGATTGCCGAGCAGCAGCCGCGCGAGCCGCCGCGGTTCCGCCGGAACCCGACGACCGTGCATTTCCGCCGTGAACAGCGGTTTCCCCGCTTCGTCGTGCAACCGGACGCGCACGTCCACCCGTTCACCCGGGTAACCCAGCCGCATCTCGTAGCTTCCCCGTTGCGGCAGGAAGGGCGAGACGTAGAACCGTTTGGTGACCGTGGCGTACCCGTGTGGATCCGGCCGAAGCAGGTAGCAGTGTCGCTCTCCGTAGGTGTTGTGGACCTCGGCCACCACGCATGCCAGTTCCCCGTCGGGACGGTGACACCAGTAGAACGTGACGGGGTTGAACACGTAGCCCAGCACCCGTGCGTGGGCCAGCATGAGCACTCGGCCGCCTTCGAGGTCCACACCGTTGCGGGAGAGCCAGTTGTCCAAATTGGCCCGGATGGTGCGGTGTGGAGACCCGAGGTGATCACGTGCTTCGAACCGCGCGAACGGTCGCAGCGGTAGCGGCAGCCGTGGCAGGTCGTCCAGATCCACCAGCCAGGTGTAGAGCCGGTGCCGGAACCCGTCGTTCGGTTCGGTGTGCCTGGTGTGGCCCACCGTCACGTCGTACAGGGCGGCTGAGTTCGGATCGCTCATCCGGCTCACCAGTCCGCGCCCAGTGCGGCAGCTGCACGTACCCCCGAGGCGCAACCGTCCTCGTGGAAGCCCCATCCCTGGTAGGCACCCGCGAACCGGATGCGGTCATCGCCGATCTCGTCCAACCGCTGTTGCGCGGCCACCGCCTCGGGCGTGTAGATCGGGTGCCGGTAGGTCATGCGCGCCAACACGTGGTCGGGGCGGACCCGTTCACCGGAGTTCAGCGAGACCAGGTAGTCGTTCGGCTCGGCCAGCCGCATCAGGCGGTTCATGTGGTAGCTGATTTGTACTCCGCTCCCGGCCCGGTCGCAGGAGGGCATCGTGTAGTTCCAACTGGCCACGGCCGCCGAGCTGCGCGGCAGCACCGTGGCGTCGGTGTGCAGCAGGGTCTCGTTCTCGCTGTAGCCGAAGGCTCCCAGCAGTTCCTTCTCCAGCGGTTCCGGATCGGCCAGCATCTCCAGGGCCGTGTCCGCGGGGCTGGCCAGCACGGCGTGCCGTGCCCGGTGCCGTTCTCCCGCCGCGTCCCACAGCGTCACCCCCTCGGTGGTGCGGCGGACCGTCCGTATCGGAGTGCGGGGGCGCACCGCGTGCAGCCGCTCGGCGATGCGCGTCACGTACTCCCGGGACCCCCCGGGGACGAACCGCCAGCTCGGTGAGCCGCGCACGCTCAGCATTCCGTGGTTGCGCAGGAAGCGGAACAGGTAACGCGCCGGGTACTGGCCACTGCTGACCCCGTCGGCCGACCAGACCGCGGAGACCAGCGGGAGTGCGAAGTGGTTGACGAAGTACTCCGAGAAGTTCCCCTGCCGGAGGAAGGTTTCCAGTGTGGGCACCGACTCGTCCGCCACCGGTGTGTCCAGCAACGAGTTGGCTCGTCGGTGAAACCGCATCACTTGCCCGAGCAGGTTCAGGTAGGCCGGGTTGCCCAGGTTGCGGAGTTGGGCGAACAGTCCGCGTAATCGTTTCGCCCCGGCGTACTCCAGGCCGCATCCCTCGCAGCGCACGCTCATCGACATCTCGGTGGGCCGTGTCGCCACCCCCAGCTCCTCGAACAGCCTGCACAGCTGCGGATAGGTGCTCCGGTTGTGCACGATGAAGCCGCTGTCCACGGGTATCCTTCGTCCGTCGGGGGTGGGCACGTCGTGGGTGTGCGCGTTACCGCCCAGCCGGTCCGACGCTTCGAACAGCGTCACCTCGTAGTGCCGTTGCAGCAGGTACGCCGCCGTCAGCCCGGAAACCCCGGAACCGATGACGGCCACTCGCGGTCGGCCGGTTCCGTTGTCCATCACTGCCCTCCGGGGTGGCCTTCGATGTGGGACGGTGCCCTGCCCGTGGAGCGGCTCGGCCCGACCTCGGTCACGAACTCGCGGGCCAGTCGGGTCCACTCCCGGTGGCGACGCAGCATCGCGTGCCCGCTGCCCGGAACCAGCCGGTACCGCGTGGTGTGGCCGGCGCGATCCGCCCGTCGTGCGTACTCGGCGGAAGCGTGTGCCGAGGTGATGCCGTCACGATCGCCGTGCGCGAGCAGCGTTCGGGTGCCCGCGAGCTGCTCCACCGGATCGGACGGTTCGAGCCACGGCGCCAACGCACAGACGTCCCCCACGCCCTCCTCGCCCGCGAGCAGCAGGGCCGCGCGTCCTCCCATCGAGTGCCCCACCAGCACGATCCGGGCGTGCGGCGAGCGCCGCCGGATCTCCCGCAGCGCCCAGCGGGCATCGACCACCGGATCCCGGTCCGGCTCGTTCCACCCGCGCAGTCGGTTCCGCAGCAACCACACCGCCGGTGCTCCACCGTGCCGGCGTGCCACCCGCAGCGCGAGCCACCCCATGCGCAGGTAAGCCAGCCGCCATGGGCGCATCGGTTCCTCGCTGCGAGAGCGGCCACCGTGCAGCACCAGTACCGCCACGTCCGCCTCGACGGCTTGCCGGAGGTTGTGCAGTACGGCCCCGGGTTTCTCCCCAGCCCGGATCACCCGATCGGCTGCTTCGTGATCTCGCATATCCGTTGTTCGGAACCGCCCGGTGCCGGGGTTGGTCGGTGTGGCGGCCCACACAATCCGCGGGTGCGGGCGGTCGCTTTCGCTCTCGGCCGCGAATCACCGAAAGCGCCGCACGACGTGCCGATGGGGCACAGCGCGTGCGGCACTTGATCACGACGATCGTGTGGGAGGTCGGGTGTTACGAATTCGTAGGGGGTCCTCCGCGTTGTTCCGGAGCCCTGTCCGAGGATGGAGCAGGCGCGCACGGGCCACGCCGTTCGTCCGGGCCGGCCGGATCCGAAAGCAGCGGCCTACGGGTGGCGGCGCCGGCGGGGTGGCGGACGATATCGCCGCTCTGGTGGAGCGGACGCTCGGTGTGGAGCTCCCGTTGGGGCTCAGCGCCTGGGACGGCAGCAGTCAAGGACCGTCCGGCAACCCCCGGGTGCTGCTCCGCAGTCGGCGCGCGGTGCGTCATCTGCTCTACCGCCCGGGTGAACTGGGACTGGCCCGAGCGTTCGTCACCGGCGATCTGGACGTGCACGGCGATCTCACCGAGGCACTGCGGCGTTGCTGGGCGCTCGGGAGACGCGAGGGCGTGACCGTTCCCCGGCTCGGTCCAGGGCATTGGTGGGGACTGGTGCGGGACGCCGCCCGTCTGGGAGCTCTCGGGCCCCGTCCCACCCCTCCGGGCAGTGAGGCGCGTCCTAGCGGCAGGCTGCACAGCAGACGACGTGATTCCCAGGTCATCGCGCATCACTACGATCTGGGCAACGAGTTCTACGGGCTGTTGCTCGACCCCAGGATGGCCTATTCCTGCGGATACTGGCCCGAGGACGGCACCGAGCGCACGCTGGCGGCCGCACAGGAGGCCAAGCTCGACCTGATCTGCCGCAAGCTCGGACTGGACAGCGACACCCGACTGCTCGACGTCGGTTGTGGTTGGGGTTCGCTGCTGCTCTACGCGGCCGAGCACTACGGTGTCTCCGGTACCGGCGTGACCCTCTCGGCGCAGCAGGCCGATCACGTCCGACGCCGCGCGCACGAACTCGGGCTGGCGGAACTGGTCGAGGTTCGGCGGTGCGATTATCGTGAGCTGGCGGTTCCCGACTCCGGGGAGTACGACGCGGTGGCTTCGGTGGAGATGGGGGAGCACGTGGGTTCGGCCAACTATCCGGATTTCCTCGCCACGCTGCGCCGTATGCTCCGGCCCGGCGGCAGGCTGCTGCTGCAGCAGATGTCGCGCGGTGATTCGGCGCCCGGTGGGGGTGCCTTCATCGAGTCCTACATCGCGCCGGACATGAACATGGTTCCGATCGGTGCGACGTTGTGGAAGCTGGAACGCGCCGGGTTCGAGGTTCGTGACGTGCAGGCGATGCGCGAGCACTACGTGCGCACGGTTCGAGCCTGGTTGCGGACCATGCTCGACCGGTGGGACGAGGTGCTCGCACTGGCGGGTACGGAACAGGCCAGGGTGTGGTGGCTGTACCTGGCAGGTGGCGCGCTGGCCTTCGAGGAGAACCGGATGGGAGTGCACCAGATTCTCGGGGTGCGCCCGCACGAGGACGGTTCGGTCGACACCGGCACCCTCGCGTTGCCCGAGGTTCGACGTTGACCCCGGGAGCAGTGGCCGGAGTGCTCGGCATCGGGCTGGGGGTGGCGTGGGCCACGGTCACCGTCACGTTCCTGATAGCGCGCCGGCGGAATCGCTACGACACCATCGACACCGCTTGGGGCGCCGGTTTCGCGCTGATCGCGGTGTGCGCCCTGTCGCTGGTCCGGCCCGCCTTCGGGGAGGTTGCCCCGCCCGGCGTCGCGGGTTGGCTGGCCGCGGTGCTCACAGTCGTGTGGGGAGTGCGGTTGGCCCTGCACCTTCACTTGCGTAACCGGGTCAAACCGGAGGATCCCCGCTATCGGGAGATGCTCGCCAGAGCGCGCAGGTTCCCGGCCGGGCGGATGTACTTCCGGGTGTATCTCACCCAGGCCTTGGTGATGTGGTTCGTCGCTCTTCCGGTGCAGCTCGCCCAGTTCGGCGGTTCCGCCCGCCATCCCCTGTCAGCCGCGGCGCTCTGGGTGGGGCTGTTCGTCTGGCTGGTGGGTTTCGCCTTCGAGGCCGTCGGTGACGAGCAGCTGCGCAGGTTCCGCAACCGACCGGAGAACGCGGGGGCGGTGCTTCGAACGGGGCTGTGGCGCTATACCCGTCATCCGAACTACTTCGGTGATGCCTGCGTGTGGTGGGGGCTGTATCTGATCGCCTGTCACCATCAGATCGGCGTTTTCACGCTGCTTTCACCCGTATTGATGACCTGGCTGTTGGCTCGTGGCAGCGGCAAACCGTTGCTGGAACGCGACATCGCCGAACGCAGGCCGGACTACGCGGACTACGTACGGCGAACCAGCGGGTTCGTGCCGTGGCCGCCGAAGCGTAGCTGACGCCAGCGCCGCGGTGTTCGGCGTTCCGCTCGTTCCCGGCCGGGGTTGATCCCGGCTCACGTTTCGTGGCGCCGATCCCCCTCGGGGGGATCGGCCTTCCGCTCCGCATCGCTTCGTTTCGCGCGCTCCACCAGCCTGGAACGCAGCGGCGCCAGCTGCAGCGACAGGGTGTGGAGGCTGACGAGCCCGATCGTGAAAATTGTTCCCAGAAGCCAGCCCGCCACGACGTCGGAGGGGGAGTGCACCCCCAGCACCAGCCGGGAGAATCCGGTGATCAGCATCAGCAGTATCCCCAGAGTCACGACGCCCGCGCGTGACCAGCGCCCGCGCAGGACTCCCAGCAGCAGAATCGCCAGCATCAGGTAGACCGCCGCGGAATGTGCGGAGTGCCCGGAGGGGAAGGCGAAGCTGTCCTCGGTGGCCGCGTTGGGGGCCGGGACCGGTCTCGGACGCGCGATGGTGAGTTTGAGCAGGAAAACCGTCAGTGCCGTTCCGCCGGAGGTCAGCACCAACAACATCGGACGTCCCCAGCTGTGGGTCGTGGTTCCCAGCCAGACGGCTGCGATGACCGCCGCGGAGAACACCACCGCTCCCTCACCCAGGTAAGTGATGACGTTGAACGCCGCGATCACGGTGGGGGTGCGCAGTTCGGCGACCATCTCCAGGAGCCGACGGTCCAGACCGAGGATCGCGCCGTGTTCGTAGACCTGCTCCGCGAGCTCGCCGAACAAGTTGATCCCCGCCACCACGAGCAGCAGTCCAAGCGCCGGGGTGAACCAGGGATACCAACTCGCGAGGTCACGCCAACTCGCGTGCGATTCGGGGAGACGTTCCTCGCGGTCGTGCCCGTCACCGGAGCGCGGGCCCTCGCCGGTGGGGACCATTGGCATGGATCACACTCCCGGCCGTTGTCGCCGTGATTGTTCGTTCCCCGTGAATTCTACGTGCGCTCGGGCTTTCGAGCCCGGGTGTCGGGCGAGAGGTATTCCGGTGGCGTGACGTGTGGCACGGAATCCGGTGAATTCGCGATTGTCGACGTATCGGGAGCCGTCTCCCGGACGGAGAGGCAGGAATCGTTCGGCGGCGGAAGCGCTCGACAATCCGCCCCGGGGGCGATCGACTTCGTTCCGGTCGGGCTCCGGTTGGGAATGTTTCCCACACGAAAAAGTCCCAAGCCTGCTGACTTGGGACTTCGGTGCGCCAACAGGGACTCGAACCCCGAACCCACTGATTAAGAGTCAGTTGCTCTGCCGCTTGAGCTATTGGCGCGTTGCCGTGTGAAATTTTCCGCCTCGCTCGAAATTCCCTCTCGCGTTGGCGACAACACAAACTTTAGCACGGTTGCCGGGGCTCTGATTCGAGGGGGGTCGATTGCGTGTCGCGGACGTTGTGCGCTGCAACTTCGTTGTCTCTTCGCTGGGCCGGGGGGTCGGCGGGCTCTTCCGTGCGTGGGTGATGGAGCGGCCTGTCACGGGCGGTGCTGCTCGTCGCCCGTGCCGTCGTTCGGGTGGTCGGCTCCTCGCCACGGTCTCCGTGCGCGATCAGCTCGATGGCCGGGTGAGGTTACGGAAGTACTACGGCTGTGACGCGATGACAACCCTTTCGAGTGAGAAGGCGTCATCCTGGACAGCAGTTGTGCGGACTCACGTTTCGCCGTCCAGTACGGGGCCTTCCGGTACGAGGCGGCGCCGGGTGAGCCTCGAACTCACGGGGGACACGACTGTGGGGAATGGTGAATCGAGCGGAACGGAAAGCCACGGATGGAACTGTTGAGTCGCTCTTCCGGGGGATCCATGGTTTCCCCACGGCAAAAACTTCGAACGACCCTGCTCGGCTTGGTCGCGTTACTGGTCGCCGGGTGCGGCACGGGGGCGGGTGGTGATGCCCGCACCCCGACCTCGGGAGGTTCGGAGCCGAGCAGCAGCGGCCCGCCCGCGATCGAGTTCACCCCGAAGTCGGGAGTCTCGTCCGCGTCTCCGGTGGGTGAGATCGGGGCACGGGCGAAGAACGCCAAGTTCACCGAGGTCGTGATGACCAACGCATCCGGTGAGAAGGTCGAGAGCTCGCTCAAGAACAACGGTCGCAGTTGGTCGGTCCAGGAGCCGCTCGGCTACGGCAAGACCTACGAGGTGGTGGCGAAGGCCACCGGCGCGAACGGCGAGAAACTGACCGAAAGCTCCCGGTTCACCACGCTGACGCCCGAGAACCTCACCCACGTCTCCATGAATCCGCTGGACGGACAAACCGTGGGTGTCGGTCAGCCCCTGGCGTTCTACTTCAGCGAGGACGCGCCGGCTCCCGTCAGGGAACGCGCCGAGAAGGCCATCGACATCAGTACCGACCCGCAGGTCCGGGGTGAGTTCTACTGGTTCGACGACCGCGAGGTGCACTGGCGCCCCAAGGAATACTGGGAACCGGGCACCGAGATCACGATCGACGTCAACGTCTACGGCAAGAACCTCGGCAACGGTGTCTACGGCGAGTCCGACCGCCACGCCACCGTGAAGATCGGTGACGAGGTGATCCTGCGGGCCGACGCGGCCTCCCACCGGATGAAGGTCACGGTCAACGGTGAGGTGAAGCGCACGATCCCGGTCTCGTTGGGCCGCCCCTCCTACCCGTCGCACAACGGCACGCACGTGGTGATGCGCAAGCACGACACCTACATGATGGATTCGACCACCTACGGCCTGGGACTCGACGAGGGCGGCTACCGCACCGAGGTCGAGTGGGCCGTACGGATCTCCAACGGCGGCGAGTTCCTGCACGCCGCCCCGTGGTCGGTCGGGGATCAGGGCGAGCGCAATGTCAGCCACGGTTGCATCAACATGAGCACCGCAGACGCGAAATGGGTCTACGACCTGATCAAGAAGGGTGACGTCGTCGAGGTGACCAACTCCAAGGGCGGGGAGCTGGCCTCCTGGGACGGCTTCGGCGACTGGCAGGTTCCGTGGAGCGAGTGGACCAGTGGCAACAGCTGATCGAGGTCACGCGTTCGGCCTCGCCCCTCGTGTGGGACCGATTCGTCGGAACTCCCACGCGGAACGGCCCGACAGTGATAGGAAATCGGCTGTGGGTAGCGGGAACGCGGAAGTCGATCGGCACGGTTGGATCCACGACAGCGCCGTGCGGGACGCGGCGTGCCTGACCCTGGTTCGGGGCACCGATGTGCTCCGGGTGGCACGAGCCTTCGGAGCCGATCCGGTCCGGGGCAGACCCTGGAACTTCGAGGAGTTCTGCGAGGAGTCCTTCGCCTGCGCGGACAAGCAGTCGCTGATCGGTCTCCGCCGGGTGGGCGGGTGGACACTCGTGGCCGAGGAGAGCCGTTTCGAGGGCCTCCGGCACGACGTGCTCGCCGAGGCCAGTTCCGGCAGCGAACTGGTCTCGGTGTACTGGGACGTCGGTGATACCGGTGGGTTCGCCCACGCCGTTGACGGCGAGGTGCGCACCTGCTTCGAACCCGTGCTGCCCGAGTGCCGCTCCGGAACCCGCCCGGATGATCTGGAGTCGTTACGCGCCGGACTACCCTGGCACGAGGCGGCGCGGGTGCCGCTCATGCTGGCGCTGTCGGCGCGTGTCACGGGATGCGTGCCCGATCCGGAGTGGTTCGCCGGACAGTTCCTGACCTGCCCGGTGGTGGGGACGGGCGGGGAGGTGGTCCCCGGTCCTTCCCCGCACGAGATCGGTTCACTGTTCCACGGTTCGGCGGGATGGAGAGTGTGATGGGCTTGCTGCGTCGGCTGTTCGGGCTCGAACGGCGGGCGGCGAAGGCGACGTCGCGAGAGGGGGACGAGTCCGCCGAGGCCGCCCGGCGCG
The DNA here is from genome assembly GCF_900101095.1 of Actinopolyspora mzabensis. GTDB lineage: Bacteria > Actinomycetota > Actinomycetes > Mycobacteriales > Pseudonocardiaceae > Actinopolyspora > Actinopolyspora mzabensis. The sequence goes on along the minus strand of NZ_FNFM01000014.1, from coordinate 107,810 downwards.
CGGAGCTGTTCTGGCGTCGTTGGGAGGAACTGCTGCCACAGGTGGGGTCCGCGCTGGGGGACGGGGTGCCGCAACGCGTCGACCACCAGCTCGCGGAAGCGGTCGGGTTGCTGCACCCACGCCTGAACTTCTCGATCGAGCGTGGCCGCGAGGCCATCTACGCCTTGGTGATCACCGCCCAGGCGGATCCCGCACTGCGGGTCTACACCGATGCCTGGAAGGCGGCCGCACCTGCCGCCGATTCACTGTGGGAGTACCACGACGCGGTGCCTCCGGTCCCCGATCCGAGGGAAGTCACCGTCAACCTCCGTGGCAAGCGTTACCAGCTGGACGAGGTGCGTGTCGCGGCGCAGTTCGACAACACCAGGAACCTGATCGACGTCGCGGTCCACCACCCCGACTTCTCCGAACTGGCAGAGGAGGAACGGGAGGCACTGACCTTCCTGCCGTTGCACGCCGCGCTGGGCGAGAGGTTGGCGGCCGATCGCCTCGGTAGGGTCGAGACGGCCGAGCTGCTCCCGGCGAACGCCGTCGATCTGGTCTCGTTCCGCGAGCGGGTTCGTGCCTTCGACACCGAGAAGACCGATTCCGCCGAACCGGACACCGAGCAGTAGCCGGGTGCTGCACCGGTCGAACGCGCCGTTGTCGGTGGTGCTGGTTAGTCTCGGGACGTGACCAGGGAACGCACGCACGAGCACGCCGCACCGGACGCCGCCGCTTCGCGGGAGGCGCGCCCCTCGGACCCTCGGGCCGAAGAGGCTGGGATCGAAAAGTCCGGGGCCGAGCCCGCGCCCGATGCACGGGCCGAGGGACTCGAAGACGTTCCGCGTGAGAGCAGGCAGCGCCACGAGGAGCTGGTGGAGCAGGTGCGTTTCCACCAGTTCCGGTACTACGTGCTCGACGCTCCGGTGATCACCGACGGCGAGTTCGACGAACTGTTCGTCGAGTTGCAGCGGCTGGAGGACGAACACCCGGCGCTGCGCGCCCCGGACTCGCCGACGCAGGAGGTCGGTGGCACCTTCTCGACGGAGTTCACCGCCGTCGACCACCTGGAGCGGATGCTCAGCCTGGACAACGCCTTCGACGTCTCCGAACTCACGACCTGGGTGAACCGCGTCGAACGGGAGACGGGTAGCCACCCCGCCTTCCTCTGCGAACCCAAGATCGACGGTCTGGCCGTCAACCTGCTCTACCGCAACGGCAGGCTGGAACGGGCGCTGACCCGCGGGGACGGGAGGACCGGCGAGGACGTGACACTGAACGTGCGCACCATGCGGGACGTGCCGGACCGGCTGACCGGCAGCCCGGAGTATCCGGTCCCGGAACTGGTCGAGATCAGGGGTGAGGTGTACTTCCGGCTCGACGAGTTCGCCGAGCTCAACGCCTCACTGGTGGACGCGGGCAAAACCGCTTTCGCGAACCCGCGCAACGGTGCCGCCGGTTCGCTGCGGCAGAAGGATCCGCGGATCAGCAAGCAGCGCCCGCTCCGGCTGATCTGCCACGGCCTCGGCAGGCGGGACGGGTTCGAGCCCCCCACCCAGTCGGCGGCCTACGAGGCGCTGCGCACCTGGGGGCTGCCGGTCTCTCCGCACACCGTGGTGCTTTCCTCGCTGGAGCAACTCACCGAGCACGTTCGTTACTGGGGAGAGCACCGGCACGAGGCGGACCACGAGATCGACGGAATCGTCATCAAGATCGACGACGTGGCCCTGCAGCGCAGACTCGGCACCACCTCCCGCGCCCCCCGTTGGTCCATCGCGTACAAATACCCCCCGGAACAGGCCACCACCGAGCTGGTCGACATCCGGGTCAACGTCGGCCGCACCGGGCGGGTCACCCCGTTCGCGGAGATGAATCCGGTGAAGGTGGCCGGGTCCACCGTCTCGTTGGCCACGCTGCACAACGCCGACGAGGTGCGTCGCAAGGGCGTGCTGGTCGGTGACCGGGTGGTCATCCGCAAGGCAGGCGACGTCATCCCGGAGGTGCTGGGGCCGGTGGTCGATGCTCGGGACGGCGACGAGTATCCGTTCGTGATGCCGGAGACCTGTCCGGAGTGCGGGTGGACGTTGTACCGGCAGAAGGAGACCGACGTCGACATCCGCTGCCCCAACGCGCGTTCCTGCCCGGCACAGCTTCGCGAGCGGTTGTTCCACCTGGCGGGGCGGGGAGCGTTCGACATCGATGTGCTCGGCTACGAGTCGGCCGCCGCGCTGCTCGAGGCCGGGGTCGTCGTCGACGAGGGGGACGTTTTCCTGCTCGACGAGGACAAGCTGCTGCGCACCGAGCAGTTCCGGGCCAAGGACGGGAGCCTGACGGCCAACGGGACCAAACTGCTCACCGGTCTGGAGAACGCCAAACAACAGCCGCTCTGGCGGGTGCTGGTCGCACTGTCCATCCGGTTCGTCGGCCCGACCGCCGCTCAGGCACTGGCGCGCGAGTTCGGGTCTCTCGACGCGATCGAAGCCGCCGCGGAGGAGGATCTCGCCGCCGTGGACGGCGTGGGCGAAACCATCGCGGGCGCCGTGCGGGAGTGGTTCACCGTCGACTGGCACCGCGAAGTGGTCGACAAGTGGCGTGCCGCCGGGGTCCGGATGGCCGACGAGCGGGACACCGCCGTGCCGCGCAACCTGGAAGGGTTGTCGATCGTGGTGACTGGCTCGTTGCCCACCTACTCGCGGGACGAGAGCAAGGAGTGGATCATGAACCGGGGCGGGCGTGCCGCCGGTTCCGTGTCGAAGAAGACCGCTTTCGTGGTGGTGGGCGATGCCCCCGGTTCCAAGTACGACAAGGCGGTCCAACTCGGTGTCCCCGTGCTGGATGAGGAGGGGTTTCGGGTGCTGCTGGAGCAGGGGCCGGAGGCCGCGGCCGGGATGGCACTACAGCCGGAGGGGTGAGCGGTGCGGTCTCCACCACTCGACTGTCGTGGGCGACACTAGTATCGACCGCATGGAAAGCGTGACCATCAGACGGGCGCTGCCCGCCGAGTTCGACACCGTCGGGGAGCTGACGGCGCGTGCCTACCTGGAAGGTGGGCACATTCCCGCCGAGAACACGCACTACCTCACCTCGCTCCGGGACGCCGCCGATCGCGCCGCCAAGGCGGAACTGCTCGTGGCCGTGCAAGGTGACAAGGTGTGCGGCACGGTCACGGTGGCCCGCCACGGCAGCGAGTACACCGAGCTCGCGCGTCCCGGCGAACTGGAGTTCCGGATGTTGGCCGTGGCCCCGGAGGCGGCAGGCAGCGGAGTGGGGGCCGCGCTGGTCGACCGGGTGACCGACTTGGCGGCCGTGGAGGCCTGGGAACGGGTCGTGCTGTACAGCAACCGGACCATGACGGTCGCGCACCGGCTGTACGAGCGGAAGGGATTCCACCGTGTTGCCGAGCACGACTGGGAGCCGTTCGCCGGGGTGCGGTTGCTCGCCTACGCCCTGGACCTGGAGCGGTGAGGATCCGACCGTTCGCTCCCGTCCGTTCGCTCCCGGCCGACGCGTCGGCCGGGAGCTATGTGACTCCGGCACGACCGTTCGTGGGGCCCTTCGGGCGGTACGGTCGTACTCAGCCGTCCAGCACCACCGAGACGATGCCCGCCAGGTGCGCCAGCCGGGCTACCTCGGAGGTGCGAAACATCGGCCCGCCCGGTCGGCCCGCCAGCAGCACCAGGTCGGGTTTGCCTATCGGGGTGGCGGCCAGTTCGGTACCCAGTTCCTTCCAGGTGTCCGGCACCCAGGAGTCGTCCCCCTCCAGCACGGTGGCCCTGGGTAACGGCATCCACGGTAACCACAGGTACTCGTCCTCCGGAGCCGAGGTGCTGGCTGCCAGGTGCTCCGGCCCTCCAGCGCGGCTACCGAAGATCATCGCCCACCCCGAGCGAATGATCCGGGGTACGCCCTCGGCGAACAGCTGGAGTCCCCGCGCCGGTTCGGCGGCGATCTCCTCGACCAGCTCCAGCTCGCGGTGGGTGTCCAGTATGCCGGCATAGGGCCGCACCGCGTCCACCCGAACGCCTTCCACCGACTCCGCGGCCGTGATCAGCACGTCCGGCAGCCTTCCGGAGGGAAGCTCCACGATGAGGTCGTCGATGGCGGCCTCGCTGCTCCGCTCGACCACATCCACGCTGAGGATGTCGGCCTCGATCTCGCCCAGCGCGCTCGCCACCGACCCGAGTGCACCGGGACGGTCCGGAACCTGAACCCGGATGAGGAAGGACACCGGTTTTCACGCCTCCAGCATCGTGCGCGGCACCTCGCCGTCCGCGCCGGACCGGTTCGCACGAGCGGCTCGGGGCCCTCGTGTGGAGCGGACCGGCCAAATTGTGGCAGACGCGACGCTCCCCCGGGACGATGCCGCTGGATGCACACCGGCTCGAAACGATCTCGATGCCCGGGTGTGACCACCCGTTGGTGGTCGTGGTCGCTGCCCATAGACTCGTTGTCACCTTTCGAAGCCTGTTCGGCGACCCGAGCGAATCGGTTCAGTGATCAGCAGGAGCGGGACGGTCGACATCGTTCTCGCGGCCTCGTTCGTTCCGCGCCGCGCGGGTGGCGAACAGGAATTCGACTCGAACACGTGTGGTAGCCGGAAACGACCGGATACCCGAACGAACCGGACACGATCAGGGGGCCCGCGCATTGTCCACGATTTCCCGTGACGAGGTGGCTCATCTCGCCGGCCTCGCCCGGTTGGCCGTATCCGAGGAGGAACTCGACACGTTCGCAGGCCAGTTGGACGTGATCCTCGATTCGGTCGCCAGGGTCGGCGAGGTGGCCGCCGACGAAATACCGCCCACGTCCCACGCGGTACCGGTCACCAACGTTTTCCGAACGGACGAGGTGCGTCCCGGGCTGTCCCGCCGGGAGGCACTGGCCGGGGCACCCGCCACCGAGGAAAACAGGTTCCGAGTACCCAGGATTCTCAACGAGGAGGCGTGATGTCCTCGACCACATCAGTCCCGGACGGGCCTGGTTCGACCGAACTCACCGGTCTCGCCGCCTCCGAACTGGCCGCCAAGATCGCCGCGGGCGAGGTGTCCGCCGTGGAGGTCACTCGCGCGCACCTGGACCGTATCGAGGCGATCGAACCGGCGGTGCACGCCTTTCTGCACGTCGACCGCGAAGCCGCGTTGGACGCCGCCCGGCGGGCCGATGAGCAGCGTGCCAACGGCACGCCCGCTTCTCCGCTGGCCGGTGTGCCGCTGGCCCTGAAGGACGTGCTCACCACCACCGACATGCCGACCACCTGTGGCTCCAGGATGCTGGAGGGCTGGACACCCCCGTACGACTCGACCGTGGCGGCCAGGCTCCGCGACGCGGGTGTGGTGATCCTCGGCAAGACGAACATGGACGAGTTCGCCATGGGCTCGTCGACCGAGAACTCCGCGTTCGGACCGACCCGCAATCCGTGGGACACCGACCGGATCCCCGGTGGTTCCGGGGGAGGCTCCTCGGCCGCGCTGGCGGCGTTCGAGGCGCCGCTGGCGATCGGCACCGACACGGGGGGTTCCATCCGGCAGCCCGCCGCGGTCACCGGGACCGTGGGGGTCAAGCCCACGTACGGCGGGGTGTCCCGCTACGGCCTGGTCGCGTTCTCCTCCTCGCTGGACCAGGCGGGACCGTGCGGGCGTACGGTGCTGGACGCCGCGATGCTGCACGAGGTCATCGCCGGGCACGATGTGATGGACTCCACCTCGGTGGCCGCGCCGGTTCCGAAGGTGACCGCCGCCGCACGGGAAGGTGCGGGTGGGGATCTGCGCGGGGTGCGCGTGGGGGTCGTCCGCGAGTTCGGCGGCGAGGGCTACCAGCAGGGCGTGCGGGACTCGTTCCGCACCGCCGTGGACACGCTCACCTCGCTCGGTGCCGAGGTCGTGGAGGTCTCCTGCCCGCACTTCGAGTACGCGCTCGGGGCCTACTACCTGATCGCGCCCAGCGAGTGCTCCTCGAACCTCGCGCGGTTCGACGCGATGCGCTACGGACTGCGGGTCGGTGACGACGGCACCCGCAGCACCGAGGAGGTCATGTCGCTGACTCGGGAGCAGGGCTTCGGTCCCGAGGTCAAGCGTCGTATCATGCTCGGCACCTACGCGCTCTCGTCCGGCTACTACGATGCCTACTACGGCCAGGCGCAGAAGGTCCGCACCCTGATCACCAGGGACTTCGACGCCGCTTTCGGGCAGGTGGACGTGTTGGTCTCGCCCACGACCCCCACCACCGCGTTCCGCATCGGGGAACGTGTCGACGACCCGATGGCCATGTACCGCGCGGACCTGTGCACCATTCCGAGCAACCTCGCGGGCAACGCCTCGATGAGCGTGCCCTCGGGGCTTTCCACCGAGGACGGTATGCCCGTCGGTCTGCAGATCATGGCGCCCGCCATGGCCGACGACCGGCTCTACCGCGTGGGTGCCGCCTACGAGGCGGCGCGCGACGCGGCTTCGGAAGTTCCCCTGCTCGACCGTGTTCCGCGGTTGGAGGTCGCCTGATGAATCCCAAGTTGCGAGCCCTGCTCGCCGTCGGTGCGGAGCTGTCCCGCGGCATCGGTCTGCGTGGCAAGATCCGCAAGGCGCGCGAGGACAACGATCGACTGGTGATGGCGGACGCGATCGTCACCGTTCTCGGGTTGATCACCGGAGTGGCGTTGGCCGTTCGCGAGGTACGTAAGGCGGAACGGGAATGACAGCTGTCGCCGAGATCATGGACTACGACGAGGTCCTGCGACGTTTCGACCCGGTGCTCGGGCTCGAGGTGCACGTCGAGCTCTCCACCGCCACCAAGATGTTCTGCGGCTGTGCCAACGAGTTCGGCGCCGAGCCGAACACGCGGGTCTGCCCGGTGTGCCTGGGTATGCCGGGTGCGCTGCCGGTGGTCAACGGCTCGGCCGTGGAGTCGGCCATCAGGATCGGTCTGGCACTGGACTGCCAGGTGGCGGAGTGGTGCAGGTTCGCGCGGAAGAACTACTTCTATCCGGACATGCCCAAGAACTTCCAGACCTCGCAGTACGACGAGCCGATCGTGTTCGACGGCGGTCTCGACGTCGTGCTCGACGACGGTGAGACCTTCCGGGTGGGCATCGAACGGGCCCACATGGAGGAGGACACCGGCAAGTCGTCGCACGTCGGCGGTGCCTCCGGCAGGATCCACGGTGCCGAGCACTCGCTGCTGGACTACAACCGCGCGGGTGTGCCGCTCATCGAGATCGTCACCAAGCCGATCACCGGTGCCGGGGAACGTGCTCCCGAGATCGCTCGCGCCTACGTGACCGCGCTGCGGGATCTGCTGCGTTCGATGGGCGTTTCGGACGTCCGGATGGACCAGGGGTCGTTGCGTTGCGACGCCAACGTCTCGTTGACCCCGAAGGGGGAGAGCGGCTTCGGTACCCGCACCGAGACGAAGAACGTCAACTCGTTCCGCAGCATCGAGCGGGCGGTGCGTTTCGAGATGCGCAGGCAGGCGTCCCTGCTGCAGAACGGTTCCGAGATCGTCCAGGAGACCAGGCACTTCGACGAGTCCACCGGTGAGACCTCCTCGGGGAGGCGCAAGGAGGAGGCCGAGGACTACCGCTACTTCCCGGAACCCGATCTCGTTCCGATCGCTCCCTCGCGGGAGTGGGTGGAGCAGCTGCGCGGCACGCTTCCGGAGATGCCCTGGGAGCGGCGTAGGCGGGTCCAGGAGCAGTGGGGACTGTCCGACGAGGAGCTGCGCGATCTGGTCAACGCCTCGGCGTTGGATCTCGTCGCGGCCACCGTGGACGCCGGTGCCTCGCCATCGGAGGCGCGCTCGTGGTGGGTCGCCTATCTGAGCCAGCGCGCCAACGAGCGCGGCGTGGAGCTCGCGGAGCTGTCGGTCACGCCCGGCCAGGTGGCCCGGGTGATCGAGCTGGTCGGCGAGGGCAAGCTGACGCACAAACTGGCCCGCCAGGTGATCGACGGGGTGCTCGAGGACCGGGGCGAGCCGGACGAGGTGATCGCCGCCGACGGCATCGAGGTCGTCTCCGACGACTCCTCGCTGCAGGCCGCGGTGGACGAGGCGCTGGCGGCCCAGCCCGACGCGGCGGAGAAGATCCGCGGCGGCAAGGTGCAGGCCGCGGGCGCGATCGTGGGGGCCGTCATGAAGGCCACCCAGGGGCAGGCGGACGCCAAGCGGGTCCGCGAACTGGTGCTGGCCGCCTGCGGTCAGCAGTGAGAACCGTGCCGGGGTGACGCGCACACCGGCGTGACCGTCTCCCGCATCGCGGCACGTGGTGCGGGAGACCTCACTCCTTGCCCGCTGTTCCCCCGTTGGGCGGCTCGATACGGATCACCCTGTCGTCGCTGGAGACGGGGTCCCCGCCCGCCTTGTTCGCGGTGCCGAGCCACAGCATTCCGTTCGGCCCGCTGCTGGCCGCGCGCAGCCGACCGTAGGTGTCCTCCAGCGCCCGTTCCGGTTCGCCGGTGAACGTTCCCTCCGGGCCGGGACGCATGGTGTAGACGGCCGAGGCGTCGGTCAGTGCCACCACGATCAGCCCACCCCCCGCGGCGCAGCCGGCCACACCGGGGTTCGTCCGCCAGGACCACTTGGGGGCACCTAGTTCCTCGTCGGGCGAGCCGCGGAGCAGCACGTCCTGCTCGGCACGCCGGTCGGTCACCCAGAACGTGGAGCTGTTCGGTCGGGCGCACAAGCCACCGGGCGCGCTCAGCCCTGCCGCGATCACCGGTGACCCCGGGTCGGGGTTGTCCTGGGCGGGGTCGCCGAAGGTGTCGATCCGCAGCACCTTGCCCGCCAGCGCGGCGCGTTCGTCCGCCTTGCCCTGGGCGCCCGCGTTGCCCGTCGCGACGAGCAGCGTGTCCGAACCGCTCGTGGTGATGGCGCCCGCGTTGCCGCTGGGGCCACGCGGAATACCGGTCAGGATGGGTTCCGGCGGATCGTCCGGGGCGATGCGGATCACGCGGTTGTCGGTGGCAGTGGTGACATAGGCGTAGGCGAGGCCGTCCTCGGCATAGCTCGGCGAGAGAGTCAGCCCGGTGAGCCCGCCACCGCCCGCGGCGTCCACGTCGACACGGGCCAGCTCCCGCGGATCGGAGTCCCGTTCGACCAGCATGATTCTGCCGGTCTTGCGCTCACCGACGAGAGCACCCCGGCCACCGGGCAGTACGGCCACGTCACCCACCGCCCCGAGACAGGTCGCCACGACGGCGGGGTCGGGGTCGTCGCAGCCGTCCGGCTCGGCCTTCTCGGAGGGCGAGGTCTCGGTGTCCCCCTCCCCGGGAGGCTGCTGACGTCCTTCGGCGCGCGGTTGCGGCCCGGCCTGCGGCCGTAACGAGGGCTGTTCCCGCCACTGCTTCGGATGCTGGTCGGGGAACTCCGCGCAGCCACCGGTCAGGACGGCTGCGACCAACGCCGTGCCGACCGCCGCGTAGCGGCGCGGCGCACGGGAGCGCTGATGTCGGTCGCCGGTTCGGACTGCCACGGTCGCAGACCATATCGCGTCACCGGTTAACCCGGAGTGAGTGCCGCGAACACTCCCGGCCCTCCCGCCGTCGATTTTTCCGAAAAGCTCGCACATTTCGCGGAGGATGTCCTAGCCTTTCGCCGTGCGAATCCACGACGACCGCCCCGATTCCGCGGGCGGGTATCCCGATGATCAGTATCACCGTGATGTCCGGGAACCGCAGGGTGGCTGGACCGTTCCGGAACGGGAACAGGGCTCGACACGCACGTACGGCAGTTCCACCGGGAGCGGGGCCGTGGAACTCGACTACTACGACGACGATGCCTACACCAACGTGGGAGATCCCGCCTCGCAACGCGACCTGGACCTCTACGACGAGTTCGCCGACTCGGTTAACCGGCGGCGCTGGAACGGCGGTGCGGACTTCGCGCTGCTGGTGTTGCGATTGGCACTGGGCGCCGTGTTCATCGCCCGCGGCGCACGGAAACTCTTCGGCGTGCTCGGTGGGCAGGGCCCGGAGGGAACCGCGGACATGCTGTCCGGCATGGGATTCCGGGAGCCGCAACTGCTCGCAACCGTCACGGCTGGGGTGGAGTTCGGCGCGGGGATCCTGGTGGTGCTCGGGCTTTTCACGCCGCTGGCGGCCGCGGGGCTGCTGGGTGTGATGCTCAACGCGGTGGTCGTGCAGCGTGCCGACGGATTCTTCCTGGAAACCGGCGGTGTCGAGTATCCCGCGATGCTCGGTGTCGTGGCCCTGGCGCTGCTGTTCGCGGGGCCGGGACGTGTGGCGGCCGACAACGGGCGCCTCTGGTTCCGACGTCCGGTCGCCAGTGGCTTCGTGGGGCTGCTGCTGGCGGTTGCCGCCGCCGCGGCGGTGTTCTTCGTGTTCCGGTGAACCGTGGTCGGTGGGTCCGGGCCCACCGACCACGTCCGGTTCAGCCGCAGATGCTCCGGACGGCTCCGTACGAGGCGGAGGTGGCCAGGCTCGCGTAGGCCCGCAGCGCCGTACTGACCCGGCGCTGTCGGTCCACCGGTTGCCAGGGGTGTTCCGAGCTCGCCATCTTGGCCCGACGCTCGGCCAGGGTTGGTTCTTCCACCAGCAGTTCGAGTTTCCGCTCGCCCACGTCGATGCGGATCTGGTCACCGTCCTCGACCAGACCGATCGTGCCGCCGTTGCCCGCTTCGGGGGAGATGTGCCCGATGGACAGGCCCGACGTTCCCCCGGAGAACCTCCCGTCGGTGATCAGTGCGCACTCGCGGTCCATTCGGGCGCCCTTGAGAAATGCGGTGGGGTGCAGCATTTCCTGCATACCGGGGCCACCCGACGGGCCCTCGTAGCGGATCACCAGCACGTCGCCCGCTTCGATCTCCCGGTTCAGAATCGCGGAGACGGCTTGTTCCTGACTCTCCAGAACCCGGGCGGGTCCCTGGAAGGTCCAGAGTTCCTCGTCGACACCGGCCGTTTTGACCACTGCGCCGTCCTCGGCCAGGTTGCCCCGCAGCACGGCCAGGCCGCCGTCGGTGGTGTAGGCGTGCGCGACGTCGCGGATGCACCCCTCGGCCGCGTCGGTGTCCAGTGCGGACCAGCGGTTCTCCGTGGAGAAAGCCTCGGTGGTGCGGACTCCGCCGGGCGCGGCGTGGAAGAGTTCCGAGGCGTGCTCACCGGGGTTTTCACCGCGCACGTCCCACTCGGACAGCCAGGAGCGCAGGCTCGGGCTGTGCACCGAGCGGACCTCGCGGTTGAGCAGTCCGCCACGGTCGAGCTCACCCAGGATCGCCGTGATGCCGCCCGCCCGATGCACGTCCTCCATGTGGTAGTCGGAGTTCGGGCTGACCTTGGCCAGGCAGGGGACGTTGCGGCTGATCCGCTCGATGTCGGAGAGCGTGAAGTCGATCTCGCCCTCGCGTGCGGCGGCGAGGGTGTGCAGCACCGTGTTGGTCGAACCGCCCATGGCCATGTCCAGTGCCAACGCGTTCTCGAACGCCTGCTCGTTCGCGATCGAACGCGGCAGTACCGAGTCGTCGTCGTACCGGTACCACTGTTCGGCGATCTCGACCACCGTGCGGCCCGCGCGTTCGAACAGGTCGCGCCTGAACCGGTGGGTGGCCAGCGTCGAACCGTTGCCGGGCAGCGCCAGCCCCAGCGCCTCGGTCAGGCAGTTCATCGAGTTGGCCGTGAACATGCCCGAGCAGGAACCGCAGGTGGGGCAGGCCGAGCGTTCCACCTCGCTCAGCCCCTCCTCGTCCACCTGCGAGTTCGCCGACGCGGCGATAGTGGTGATCAGATCGGTCGGCGCGTGGGCGACACCGTCGACCACGACCGCCTTGCCCGCCTCCATCGGCCCGCCCGAGACGAAGACCGTGGGGATGTTCAGCCGCATGGCGGCGTTGAGCATCCCCGGGGTGATCTTGTCGCAGTTCGACAGGCAGACGAGCGCGTCCGCCTGGTGCCCGTTGACCATGTACTCCACCGAGTCCGCGATGATCTCGCGGGAAGGCAGCGAGTACAGCATTCCGCTGTGCCCCATGGCGATGCCGTCGTCGATCGCGATGGTGTGGAACTCCCGTGGGACACCGCCCGCCTCGCGAACCGCCCCGGCGATCACCTCTCCCAGGTCGCGGAGGTGGACGTGACCCGGTACGAACTGGGTGAAGGAGTTGGCGATCGCCACGATCGGTTTGCCGAAGTCGTTGTCGGTCATTCCGGTGGCACGCCACAGCGAGCGGGCGCCTGCGGCGTTTCGACCGTGTGTCGTCGTTCGGGAACGCAACTCGGGCATGATTGAAAGCTCTCACTTAGTGGGACTACCGCCGCGCGGGCGGACACGGTCACGCCTCGTGGGCGACAGGAGTTCGCGGTGAGCACGACACTACTCCGGTCTCGTTCGTGCTCGTGAACACCCTGGTCGTGTCCGCATGGTGAGAGCCCCGTCCGGATTCAATCCGCGTCCGCGTCCTTGGGGCGGCTCGGGTCCTGTATGCGGCCGCGGCTCATCGTGGCCAGTCGTGGCACATCCCGGACCCGGAGTGCCGGCAGCCGAACCTCGCGGTCCGAAGTGGTCACCGCGCGCACCCAGCGGCGTTCGTGGAGTCGCAGTGCCCTGATGTCGGACCAATCCATCCGGGTCGCTCCGGTGAGGGTCCGAGCCGTGATGCCCGACTCGTCGACGACGGTGCGCGTCCGAACAACCCAGACGATCAGGCCCAGCGGTATCAGGTACAGCACCGACAGCGGCGGCAACGAGGCCGCCACGGGGCTGATGCAGAACGCGAGCACGAGGATCACCAGCAGGCTCACCCGCGTGATCCGGAAAACCAGGCGGGGCGGCAGTTCAGGAGGCTCCGCCTGCTCGGAGTCGCCCTCCGGGGGGTGCTCCGGTTCCCGCTCTGTCGTGGTCTCCGGTGCCCCCGACGCGGTTTCGTCGGTGTCTCCTGCTTCGGGTGCGGCCTCTTGCCCGGTCTCGGTTCCGGTCTCGCCCGGGGAACCCGCCCCCTGCTCCTCCGTCCCGGTGGTTTCCGGCCGGGGCGGTTCCTCCCCTGCCTTCGGGGCGGAAAGTCGGTCGTTTTCCTGGGAGTCGTTCACCGTTCGATGGTCTCAGCTGCGCAGTTCGCCTTTTCGGGGAGTGGGCGCTACCGGTGAGGCTCTTCCGCTCGTGCGCCGGGGTCGGCTTCTTCGCGTGCCCTGTCACCCGGTGGTGTCCAACATCCGGGAAGTATTTCCCGTAGGTTTGACTTGGTTGTCGTGCCGAGGCTAATGTGCGAGCCATGCAGCGCAGTAACGACATTCTCGTACTTCCCGGGCGCGTCGACGCCTGAGGAGTACGAAACGTCGACGCGCCCACCCTCGTTCGGCCCTGTGCCGGCGGGGGTTTTTTCGTGCCCGGCCCCATTCATCGACCACGAGGCAGACTCGATGACCAGCGCCAACACCAGGCAGAATCCGGCCCCGGAGGCATCACCGGGGCAACGTCCGAAACCAGCCCCGCCCCACGGGGCACCGGTAAGAGCCACCGGTGCGCAGTCCCTCGTCCGCTCGCTGGAAGCGGTGGGCTGCGAAGTGGTGTTCGGTATCCCGGGCGGTACGATCCTGCCCACTTACGACCCGCTGCTGGACTCGACGAAGGTTCGTCACGTACTGGTTCGGCACGAGCAGGCGGCCGGACACGCAGCTACCGGATACGCCCAGGCCACCGGTAAGACCGGGGTGTGCATGGCGACCTCCGGGCCCGGGGCGACCAACCTGGTCACCGCGCTTGCCGACGCGCACATGGACTCGGTGCCGCTGGTGGCGATCACCGGGCAGCAGTCCACCGGCCAGATCGGTACCGACGCGTTCCAGGAAGCCGATATCTGCGGCATCACGCTGCCGGTCACCAAGCACAACTTCCTGGTCACCGATCCCGACGAGATCCCGCGGACCGTCGCCGAGGCGTTCTACATCGCCTCCAGCGGCCGCCCCGGTCCCGTCGTGGTCGACGTCCCCAAGGACGTGCAACAACTCGTCACGTCGTTTTCCTGGCCCCCCGAGCAGCGGCTGCCCGGTTACCGTCCGGTCGGTAAACCGCACGGCAAGCAGGTCAGGGAAGCGGCCCGGTTGATGGCCTCGGCGCAACGACCGGTGCTGTACGTGGGGGGCGGTGTGGTCAAGGCCGAGGCTGCCGAGGAATTGACCAAACTCGCCGAGCGCACCGGCATTCCGGTGGTGACCACACTGATGGCGCGTGGGGTTTTCCCGGACACGCACCCGTTGCACCTGGGCATGCCCGGCATGCACGGCACCGTCGCCGCGGTCGCCGCGATGCAGCGTTCCGACCTGCTGCTCGCGCTGGGAACCCGGTTCGACGACAGGGTGACCGGTCGGCTGTCGGATTTCGCTCCGGAGGCCAAGGTGGTGCACGCCGACATCGATCCGGCCGAGATCTCCAAGAACCGGGTCGCCGACGTGCCCATCGTCGGTGACTGCAAGGAGGTCCTCGCCGAACTCGTCGATGCCGTGGACACCGCCGAAGCGGAGCACGGCGCCCCGGACCTCGCACCGTGGTGGAACCAGCTCGGCGACTGGCGGGACCGCTTCCCGCTGGGCTACGACTGGCCCTCCGACGGCACGCTGTCGCCGGAGTACGTGATCGAGCGGATCGGTGCGCTGGCGGGCCCGGAGGCGGTCTACACCGCGGGGGTGGGCCAGCACCAGATGTGGGCCGCGCAGTTCATCGGCTATCAGCGGCCGCGTAGTTGGCTCAACTCCGGTGGGCTGGGAACGATGGGCTACGCGGTGCCAGCGGCGATGGGCGCCAAGGCCGGGGCTCCCGGCCGGCAGGTGTGGGCCATCGACGGGGACGGTTGTTTCCAGATGACCAACCAGGAACTGGCCACCTGCGCCATCGAACAGCTGCCGATCAAGGTCGCCGTCATCAACAACGGCAATCTCGGTATGGTTCGGCAGTGGCAGAACCTGTTCTACGCCGAGCGCTACTCACACAGTGACCTCGGCACCCACAACCACCGGATTCCCGATTTCGCGCTGCTGGCCGACGCCCTCGGCGGGGTGGGAATGCGGTGTGAGGCCGCCTCCGACGTCGACAGCGTCATCGAGCGGGCCATGGCAGTCGACGACCGACCCGTGGTCATCGACTTCGTTGTGGGCAAGGACGCCCAGGTCTGGCCGATGGTCGCCTCCGGCACCGGCAACGACGAGATCATGGCCGCTCGCGGAATCCGCCCACTGTTCGACGACGAGGGGTGACCACACCGATGAGTCGACACACACTCAGCGTGCTGGTGGAAAACGTCCCCGGTGTGCTCTCCCGGGTCTCCGGACTGTTCTCCCGGCGCAGCTTCAACATCGAATCCCTGGCCGTCGGTCCCACCGAGCACCCGGAGATCTCCCGGATGACCATCGTGGTCTCGGTGGAGGAACAACCGCTGGAACAGGTCACCAAGCAGCTCAACAAACTGATCAACGTCATCAAGATCGTCGAGTTGGAGCCCGAGTCCTCCGTGCAGCGTGAACTGCTGCTGGTCAAGGTGCGGGCAGACGCCTCGGTGCGCAGTCAGGTCCTGGAAACCGTGCAACTGTTCCGGGCCAAGGTCGTCGACGCCTCTCCCGAGGCGCTGACCATCGAGGCCACCGGGGACACCGACAAACTCGACGCCCTGCTGCGCATGCTCGAGCCCTACGGCGTCCGCGAGATGGTCCAGTCCGGCATGGTCGCCATCGGCCGAGGAGCACGCTCCATCACGGCAACCGCGGTGCGTTGACCCGCGTACGACGCGGATTCGCTACAGAAAGGAACACGAACGGTAATGGCAACTGAGATCTTCTACGAGGCGGATGCCGACCTCGGCCGGGTGCAGTCGCGCAAGGTCGCCATCATCGGGTACGGCAGCCAGGGGCACGCACACGCGCTGAGCCTGCGGGACAGCGGCGTCGACGTCCGGATCGGTCTGCCGGAGAACTCCAAGTCGCGCGAGAAGGTCGTGGAGGAGGGGCTGCGGGTCGTCACTCCCTCGGAGGCGGCCGCCGAGGCGGACCTGATCATGATCCTCGCGCCGGACACCAAGCAGCGTCGGATCTACGCCGACGACATCGCTCCGAACCTCAACAGCGGGGACGCGCTGTTCTTCGGACACGGGTTCAACATCCGCTACGGGCTGATCCAGCCGCCCTCCGACGTGGATGTCGCCATGGTCGCCCCCAAGGGGCCTGGTCACCTGGTGCGCCGCCAGTTCGTGGACGGCAAGGGAGTGCCGTGCCTGATCGCGGTGGAGCAGGACCCCAGCGGCGAGGCGCAGCAGCTGGCGCTCGCCTACGCCGCCGGTATCGGCGGTGCGCGGGCCGGGGTCATCAAAACCACCTTCACCGAGGAGACCGAGACCGACCTCTTCGGTGAGCAGGCCGTGCTCTGCGGTGGAACGAGTGCGCTGGTGCAGTCCGGCTTCGAGGTTCTCGTCGAGGCCGGTTACCAGCCGGAGATCGCCTACTTCGAGGTGCTGCACGAGCTGAAGCTGATCGTGGACCTGATGTGGGAGGGCGGTATCGCCGGACAGCGGTACTCCTGCAGTGACACCGCCGAGTACGGTGACCTCACCCGTGGTCCCCGGGTCATCGACGAGCACGTCAAGGACTCGATGCGTCAGGTCCTCTCCGAGATCCGGGACGGCTCCTTCGCGAAGGAGTGGGTGGCCGAGGACGAAGCGGGCAGGCCCGAGTTCAACAAGCTGCAGGCCGCTGGCAACGAGCACCAGATCGAGGAGGTCGGCAAGCGGCTTCGGTCCCTGATGTCCTGGACCAAGGGCTGAGGGATTCGGGCGATTCGCCGTGCCGTGGGGCGGTCCCGAGGGAGTTCGGGGCCGCCCCACGGTTTTTCCGGAGTGCTCCCGGGCGTCACGGGAGGTTCGCGCGGCGCGCTAATATCCACACCGTGAGTGAGGAAACGCAACCGGTCGACGACAAGGCCCACATCCGGGACGAGCTCGACTTCACCAACGCCGAGTGGATCACCAGCACCGACGACGATGACGAACCGGGAGTGGAGATCGCCTTCGTGGACGGCTATATCGGCATGCGCAACGGAGCAGATCCGGAGGGGCCCGTGCTGGTGTTCACCCCGGAGGAGTGGGACGCCTTCGTGGCGGGTGCCAAGGACGGGGAGTTCGACGAGCCGTGAGCCGTCGAGCCGCTTCGCCGCGAGGCGGCGGGGTGTTCGACCGGCCACGGAGCCCGTGTGCGGCGGTTTCGGTGTTGTTTCCGCTACGCGGTCGTGTTGGGATGCCGTAGCGTTACGGTGATACGTCCAACACTTGTGTGAACGGATTCTCATATCAGCGTTAAACTGCTTCACCAGCCCGGCACAATGGCGTGCCTTGCTTCGACCCTGATCTCTGTTACTGGAGCGCGCCCGTGACCAACGCAAGCCGTCCTGTCGTCCTGATCGCCGAGAAGCTGGCCCCTTCGGTGCTGGAAGCATTCGGAGACGAGGTCGAGATCCGTCACGTCGACGGCACCGACCGCCCGGCACTGCTCGAAGCCGTTGCCGACGCCGACGCGCTGCTGGTCCGTTCGGCGACGAAAGTCGACGCCGAGGTCTACTCGGCCAGCACGCGGCTGAAGGTCGTCGCCCGTGCGGGAGTGGGACTGGACAACGTCGAGGTTCCCGCCGCCACCGAACGCGGCATCATGGTCGTCAACGCCCCCACCTCCAACATCGTCTCGGCCGCCGAGCACGCGATCGCGCTGCTGCTGGCGGTGTCCCGCAACGTGGCCGTGGCCGATGCCAGCCTGCGTGCCGGGGAGTGGAAGCGCAGTGCGCTCAGCGGCGTGGAGATCAACGACAAGACCGTCGGTGTCATCGGTCTCGGCAAGATCGGCCAGCTCGTCGCGCAGCGACTGGAGGCCTTCGGTGCCAAGCTGATCGCCTACGATCCCTACGTCTCTGCCGCGCGTGCCGCCCAGCTCGGCATCGAGCTCGTCAGCCTCGAGGAGCTGCTGCAGCGCGCCGACGCCATGTCGATCCACCTGCCTAAGACCGCCGAGACGCTCGGCCTCATCGGTGCCGAGGAACTCAAGAAGACCAAGCAGGGCGCGATCATCGTCAACGCCTCGCGCGGTGGGCTCATCGACGAGGACGCGCTCGCCGAGTCGCTGCGCAGTGGGCACCTCGGCGGTGCGGGTATCGACGTCTACAGCACCGAGCCCACCACCTCCAGCCCGCTGTTCGAGCTGTCCAACGTGGTCGCGACTCCGCACCTGGGTGCCTCCACCGCCGAGGCCCAGGACCGGGCCGGTACCGACGTGGCTCACTCCACGCTGCAGGCGCTGCGCGGTGACTTCGTTCCCGACGCGGTCAACGTGCAGGGCGGTGCCGTCGGCGAGGAGGTTCGCCCCTACCTGCCGCTGACCCAGAAGCTGGGCTCGTTGCTGGCCGCGGTGCTCGGCAGCACGCCGACCTCCGTCACGGTCGAGGCCAGGGGTGAGCTGGCCGACGAGGACGTCTCCGTGCTGCCGCTGGCGGCGCTGCGCGGTGTCTTCTCCGGTGCGGTGGAGAGTCAGGTCACCTTCGTCAACGCTCCGCAGCTCGCCGAGGACCTCGGGGTGGACATCGACGTCAAGACCGCTCCGGAGAGCGCGAGCCACCGCAGCGTGGTCTCGGTGCGCGCCGTGCTGGCCGACGGCCGTACGGGTGTCGTCTCGGGCGCCCTGGACGGTCCGAACCAGGTGGAGAAGCTCGTCGAGGTCAACGGCAGGCACTTCGACCTGCGTGCCGAGGGCAGCGTCCTGCTGCTGGAGTACCCGGACCGGCCCGGTGTCATGGGCAAGGTCGGGACGCTGCTCGGCGAGGTCGGGACGAACATCGAGGCCGCGCAGATCAGCCAGACCTCGGACGGTTCGGACGCGATCATGCTGCTGCGGGTGGACCGCCCGGTCGATGCGGGCGTGCTCGAGCCGATCGGCGCCGCCGTCGGTGCCAAGACCGTTCGGACCGTCAGTTTCGAGTGAACCGATCCCGCGGCCCCGTTCGGGCCGCGGGTCACCCGGGTTCCGTACCGGGTCACCTCGTGTGACCGGTGGGGTATCCCGGCGGATCCTTCGGGGGCCGCCGCTGCACGCGGCGGCCCCCGTTTTTCGTTCGCGGGGCCGCGAGGATCCGTGCGCGCGTGTACGGACAATCGATCGGAATCGAGTTCTCGTTCCGGCGGACGAAAGCTGTATCGGCTGGTCAGCGGCTCGGTTGTCTCCTCCGAACACCCCCTGCACGGGTGACATTCACCCGATTGGGTGTCCCACTGTTCGGGAAGTGACGTCCAGTATTGGGGTCCGGCGTGCCTGAGCGACACCGAAGCACGGTAGCCTGCGGCACAACGTTTCAGCCCCAAATCGGGGGTAGGACTCGGGAGGTGTGCATGCGGCTCGCTGTGATCCCAGGTGACGGGATCGGGCCGGAAGTGGTGGCCGAGGCGCTGAAGGTGCTCGGGGAAGTGGTCCCCGAAACCGAGATCACGCGGTACGATCTGGGCGCCGCTCGCTGGCACAACACCGGGGAGCTACTTCCGGAATCCGTGTTGGGTGAGTTGCGCGAGCACGACGGGATTCTGCTCGGTGCGGTGGGTGATCCCTCGGTGCCGAGTGGGATCCTGGAACGCGGATTGCTGTTGCGGCTGCGTTTCGAACTCGACCACCACGTGAATCTGCGTCCGGCGCGGCTTTATCCGGGAGTGCAGAGTCCGATCGCCGACCCCGGCGAGGTCGACATGGTCGTCGTCCGGGAAGGCACCGAAGGCCCCTACGCGGGCAACGGGGGCCTGCTGCGCAAGGACACGCCACAGGAAGTGGCGACCGAGGTGAGTCTCAACACCGCCTTCGGCGTGGAGCGAGTGGTCCGCGACGCGTTCGCGAGGGCCTCGGCTCGTCCACGCAAGCATCTGACCCTGGTGCACAAGACCAACGTGCTCAGCCACGCCGGATCCCTGTGGTCCCGGGTGGTCGAGGAGCTGTCGCTGCAGTATCCCGACGTCACGGTGAACTACGAGCACGTCGACGCCACGACGATCCACCTGGTGCAGGATCCCGCTCGGTTCGACGTGATCGTCACCGACAACCTCTTCGGCGACATCATCACCGATCTGGCCGGTGCGGTCACCGGCGGTATTGGCAGGGCCGCCAGTGGGAACATCGACGCCACGCGGCGCAATCCGAGCATGTTCGAACCGGTACACGGCAGTGCGCCCGACATCGCCGGGCAGGGCATCGCCGACCCAACGGCGGCGGTGTTGTCCGTCGCGTTGCTGCTCGACCACGTCGGTTACGCGGAGGCCGCGAGGCGGGTGCAGGCCTCGGTCGCCTTCGATCTGGCCACGCGTGATCACTCCGCGCCGGGTGCCACGCACGCCATCGGTGATCGACTCGCCGCGCTGGTTTCGGCGCGGGAAGTCGTGCAGCAGGTGTGATCCCCCGCCGAGTCCGACCGGATCGGCCGCGCCGCTGACGGGCCGTGCCACGGACACTTCGAGTGTCCGTATCGTGGGAAGAAAGGCCCACTGGCTGGAGTGTGTCCGCGATGTGCGAGCATTGCGGCATGCTCCAGTGCACGACGGGCATTATTGGCAAGCGCGCCGGGTGACTCGACTCCGCAGACCCGGCGCGCAGACCTCTCGCATCCGCGGGGGGTCTTTTTTGTGTCCACGACAGCCATAACGGGCCGTTCCAGCCACGACCGGCCCGCCATCACCGCCCTTCTGGAGGGACAGTGAACCGCACCAGCCCGGCAGGGACCCCACAGGCGGACACGTTTCACGTCTACGACACCACGCTGCGCGACGGCGCGCAGCGCGAAGGCATCTCCTACTCGGTGGCCGACAAGCTCGCGGTCGCCCGCATCCTGGACAGTCTCGGCGTGGGCTTCATCGAAGGCGGTTGGCCCGGTGCGTTGCCGAAGGACACCGAGTTCTTTCGTCGGGCCACCGCCGGCGAGCTCGACCTTCGGCACGCCGTGCTCACCGCGTTCGGCTCCACACGCCGACCCGGGGTTCCCGTGCAGCAGGACGACCAGGTGGCCGCGTTGCTCGACTCGGGAGCTCCCGCGGTCACGCTGGTCGCCAAATCCGACAGCAGACACATCGAACGCGCGTTGCGTACCGACGTGACCGAGAACGGTGCCATGATCGCCGACACCGTCAGGTACCTCACCGAGCACGGCAAACGCGTTTTCCTGGATGCCGAGCACTTCTTCGACGGGTACGCCCACGATCCGGACACCGCCCTGCGGATGCTCGACTCGGCCGTGCACGCGGGTGCCGACCTGGTGTGCCTGTGCGACACCAACGGTGGGCAGCTGCCGACAGCACTGGCCGAAACGGTGGAGGAGATCGTCCGGCGTACCGGTTTCCGGTTGGGGATCCACTGCCAGGACGACACCGGCTGTGCCGTCGCCAACACGCTCGCGGCGGTGCAGGCCGGGGTCACCCACGTGCAGTGCACCGCCAACGGCTACGGAGAACGGGCGGGCAACGCAGACCTGTTCCCCGTCATCGGCAATCTGGAGACGAAACTTGGGCTGCCCGTGCTGCCCGAGGGCAACCTGTCCGAACTCAGCCGGGTATCGCACGCGCTCGCCGAGATCGCCAACATCGCGCCGGACACGCATCAGGCGTATGTGGGGGGATCCACCTTCGCCCACAAGGCCGGGCTGCACGCCAGCGCGATCAAAGTCGATCCCGAACTGTACAACCACATCGACCCCGAGCGCGTCGGCAACGGAATGCGGGTACTCGTCACCGAGATGTCCGGCCGTGCCAGCCTGGAGCTCAAGGCAGTCGAACTGGGGCTGGACCTGAGTTCGGCGCCGGACGCCATCACCGGTGCGGTGCGGCGGGTCAAGGAACTGGAAGCACGGGGGTGGTCCTTCGAGGGAGCGGACGCCTCGCTGGAGCTGATGCTGCGTCGTGAGATGGCGCTGGCCGACGGCTCCGCGGCGGAGACGGACCGCGACACCTCGGGCGAGGTGTCGTTCGGCGCGCCCTTCGAACTGGAGTCCTACCGGGTCTCGCTCGACCACCGTCCCGACGGGCAGGTGGTCTCGGAGGCGACTGTCAAGTTGCACGTGCTGCAGGAACGCGTCATCGCCACCGCCGAGGGGAACGGTCCCGTCAACGCGTTGGACGCCGCACTGCGCAAGGCGCTGGTGCCTCGCTTGCCGTGGTTGGACGAGGTCGAACTGGTGGACTACAAGGTGCGGATTCTCACCGACGCTTCCGGCACCGACGCCGTCACCAGGGTGCTCGTGGAGTCGCGGGACGAACACCGGGAGTGGAGCACCGTGGGCGTGCACGGCAACATCGTCGAAGCGAGCTGGTACGCGCTGTGCGACGCGTTCGCCCACAAGGCGGTCCACCGGGGTGAGACGGCGGAGGTCAGTAGCTCCAACACGAGGTGACCAGGAACTGGACCGTTGCCCACCCGCACGTAAGCTGTTCGGCGAACAGTTGATGACGGAGGTTTCGTTTGCGCCTGGCACGTGTTGCTCAGCCCGAAGGGGTCTCGTTCGTGGCATTGGAGCCGGACCCCAAATCCCCCGGTGAGAAAGTGCTCGCCGTCGAGATCGACCAGCATCCGTTCGGGGAGCCGACGTTCACCGGTCGTAAGTGGCCGATGGCCGACGTGCGGCTGTTGGCGCCCATCCTGCCGACCAAGGTGCTCTGCGTGGGCAAGAACTACGCCGAGCACGCACGGGAGATGGGTGGGGAGGTGCCGGAGAATCCGGTGCTTTTCATGAAGCCTTCGACATCCGTGATCGGCCCGAGTGCCCCGATCAAGATGCCGCCGAACTCCGAGCGGGTCGACTACGAGGGCGAGCTGGCCGTGGTGATCGGCCAGCCCTGCAAGGACGTGCCCGAGGCCAGGGGAACCGACGTGGTGCTCGGGTACACGATCGCCAACGACGTCACGGCAAGGGACCAGCAACGGGCCGACGGGCAGTGGACCAGGGCGAAGGGCTACGACACCTTCTGCCCGCTGGGACCGTGGATCGACACCACCGTTGACCCCTCCGACCTGCAGTTGCGCACCGAGCTCGACCGCGAGCTGTGCCAGGAGTCCCGCACCTCGCTGTTGACGCACGATGTGGCCGGTCTGATCTCGTTCATCTCCCGGGTCATGACCCTGTTGCCCGGTGACGTGATCCTGACCGGTACCCCCTCCGGGGTGGGCCCGATGCGGGCCGGACAGAAGGTCTCGGTTTCCATCGACGGCCTCGGCACACTCACCAACCCGGTGCAGCAGGCCTGAGCCACCGCTGTCGAGTCGCGGTGCGGCGTGCGTCCCCGCGGCCGCCCGGTCGCCGGCGCCACCGGCAGTGCGCTCGTTTCAACCGCGATTCCGTCCGAACCGCGGGTGGAACGAGCTTCTCCGGGGCATCAGCGGAGTGCCTCCCTCGGTGGGCGCTCCCGCCGAGCGCCGTAGGCAAGGATGTACGGCGGAACGACGCGCAGCCAGGGAAGTCTCGGCAGCAGCTTCAGCGGGCGGGGGAGTCGGGCGCGCCGACCGAAGTCGATCTCCCCACGCAGTGCCGGCTCGACCACGTTGGCGTGAACGGTGCGTTGCAGTCCCTGGAGGAGCGCGGTGGTGGGCAGGCGGGCGTGTTGGATCGCCGCGACGTGCCTGCGCCGCAGTTCGCCACGCCGCAACGGTTTCGCGAGGTGACGAGCGGCCGCCACCGCGTCCTGCACCGCCAGGTTGATGCCGATTCCGCCGACCGGTGACATCGCGTGTGCCGCGTCCCCGATGCACAGCAGCCCCGGAACGTGCCAGCGGCGCAGCCGGTCCAGGCTGACGTGCAGCAGCTTCACGTCCTCCCAACTACGGACGAGTTCCCGCCCGTCGTCGAGCCAGCCGAGTCGCCCACGCAGCGATTCGTTGAACTTCCCGATGTCGTGGGCTCGCTCGGTCGCGTCGGAGCCCTTGGCTATGACCGAGGCGGCCTGGAAGTAGTCCTCCCGATCCAGCAGTACGGTGAACGCGCCGTCCCCGATGTTGCCCACGGCTCCGGCGGGGTCCTCCTGCCGGCGTGGAATCCGGAACCACTGCACGTCCATCGGAGTCGGAAAGTCCCGCACCCGGAGCTGGTCGGCCAGTTCCCGCCGGACCAGGGAATCCCTGCCGTCACAGGCCACCGTGATGGTGGCCCGGAGCCTGCCACGCTCCCCGTCCGCCGTGCGGTAGTCGACCCCGGTCACCCGGCCGCGCTCCCGCACCAGACCGGTCACCTCGGTGCTCATGCGCAGCTCGAAGTTCGGCTCCTTCGCCGCTTCCGCCGCCAGCAGATTGAGCAGGTCCCACTGCGGCACCATGGCGATGTAGTTGTACTTGATCGGCAGCCGCTCGAAATCACCCAGCGTGTAGAACTCGCCGTCCGGCCCCACCGGCAACATCACCGTGCTGACCCTTCGCTGGGGCAGTTCGGCGAACCGCTCGGCGAGGCCCAGCTCGTCCAGCAGTGCCAACGTCGTCGGGTGCACCGTGTCACCTCGGAAGTCCCGCAGGAAATCCGCGTGCTTTTCCAGCACCGTCACGGGTACCCCGGAGCGGGCGAGCAACAGCCCCAGCACCATTCCCGCCGGGCCCCCTCCGACAACGCAGCAGGTGGTCCGCTTCATCGCGATCCCTCCCGTGTAGGACCTCTTCGACGCGGCCGCACCGCTGCTCGCGTGGGTGGTCACCCGGCACGAGCCGCGCCGGACGACTACCCGAGCCCGTGGTCGGAACGGGCACCTCGCGAGCCGCGAAGTACTTCCGCAGCAGAATTCAACAGGCGTTGAATAACGCCAGCATGCGCCGAAGGGACGCGCCGGTCAAGAGGGGCGGCAAGCGGGATAAGCTGAATCAGTCATGAGCACGTCAGATGTCACCACCGCCGAGTCCGACCGTCCGGTACGAGCCAGGTTCTGCCCCTCGCCCACCGGCACGCCACACGTCGGACTGATCCGCACCGCACTGTTCAACTGGGCGTTCGCCCGGCACAACAACGGATCGTTGCTGTTCCGCATCGAGGACACCGACGCGAGCAGGGACAGCGAGGAGTCCTACCAAGCACTGCTGGAGGCTCTTCGCTGGCTGCGCCTCGACTGGGACGAGGGGCCGGACGTGGGAGGTGAGTACGGTCCCTACCGGCAGAGCCAACGGCGTGAGATCTACGCGGACGTGGCCGCCGCACTGCTGGAGGCGGGGGAACTCTACGAGTCGTTCTCCACGCCCCAGGAAGTCGAACAGCGCCACCGGGATGCGGGTCGCGACCCCAAGCTGGGCTACGACAACGCCGACCGCGAGTTGACCGAGCAGCGCAAGTCGGAACTGCGGGCCGAGGGGCGCAGTCCGGTCCTGCGGTTGCGGATGCCGGACCGCGACATCGGGTTCACCGACCTGATTCGTGGCGAAGTCACCTTCCCCGCGGGCAGCGTGCCCGACCCCGTGCTGGTGCGCGGCAACGGTGACGCGCTGTACCCGCTGACGAATCCCGTCGACGACGCCCTGATGGGGATCACTCACGTGCTGCGTGGCGAGGACCTGCTGTCCTCCACGCCGCGCCAGATCGCGCTCTACGAGGCGTTGCAGCGGATCGGCACGACGGACTTCACGCCCGAGTTCGGTCACCTGCCGTTCGTGATGGGGGAGGGAAACAAGAAGCTCTCCAAACGTGACCCGCAGTCCGATGTCTTCCACCATCGCGAGCGTGGCTTCCTCCCCGAGGGACTGCTCAACTATCTGGCGCTGCTCGGTTGGTCCATCTCCGACGACCGCGACGTGTTCGACCTCGAAGAGATGGTCAGCGCGTTCGACATCCGCCGGGTCAGTGCCAACCCGGCGCGGTTCGACCAGAAGAAGGCCGATGCCATCAACGCCGCACATCTGCGTGCGTTGGAACTCGGCGATTTCATCGACAGGGTCGTGCCCTACCTGGTCGCCGGTGGCGTGCTGCCCGCGGGTCCGAACGAACGGCAGCTGGAGACGGTGCGAGCGGCCGCTCCACTGGTGCAGGAGCGATTGACCGTGCTGTCGGACGCGGTCGGGATGATGGGCTTCCTGTTCGCGGGCGAGGAGTTCGAACCGGAACCGGCAGCCGCGGCCAAGGCGCTGGGCAGTGACGCGCGGCCGGTGCTTTCGGCAGCCCTCGAAGTCCTCGAACCGTTGCCCGAGTGGCGCGCCGCCGACATCGAGAACGCCCTGAAGCAGGCGATCGTCGAGGGGTTGGGCATCAAGCCCCGCAAGGCGTTCACACCGGTACGTGTGGCGATCACCGGTCGTACGGTCTCGCCGCCGTTGTTCGAGTCGATGGAACTGCTCGGCAGGCAGTCCTGCCTCGACCGGTTGCGTGCGGCAATGCGGAACGCACCCGAGGAGTGAGCACCGCCACCGTGCCGGTCGCCGCGACGGAAGTCGGGCGGACCGGCACGGCACGTGTGTTCACGTGCTGTTGCACGCGGCGAGCTAAATCGTGTCAGTGACGTAAGTATCACCATGTTGGAGGAGTCGGCCACTCCGGGTGGAGTCTTAGCCTCACGGAGTGAAATCCGCACTTGAAGTATCCGCCTCGGAACGCTCTCGTGGTATCAGAGCGGTCTGCCTGGACATCGACGACACGCTGTTGGACAGTCGGGGGTCGGCTCGACGGGCTTTCGCGTCATTGACCGGCAACGATGCGGCATGGCCGGTGTGGCGACGGATAACCGACGAGTACAACGCGCGCATGATGGCGGGTGAGATCGATTTCGAGACGATGTGTCGCAGCCGCACCCGTGATTTCTTCGCCGCCTTCGGCGAACGGTTGAGTGAGGACGAGGTGCTGGCCAGGGAGCAGCGGCGAATGGTGGCGCTGCGCGACTCCTGGGAACTCTTCGAGGACGTCACCGGCTGTCTGGAATGGCTGCGTGCCAGTGGACTGCGCGTCGCGGCCATAACCAACGCCCCCGGTGGGTATCAGCGGCACAAACTCGCCGTCACCGGGTTGGCCGCCACTTTCGACGTGACGGTGATATCGGGCGAGTGCGGTGTGGCCAAACCCTCCTCCGGAATCTTCGCGGCTGCCTGCGACGCTCTGGGGCTTTCAGCCGCGGAAGTGGCTCATGTCGGCAACAACCTGGAGATCGACGCCAACGGGGCCGCCTGCGCGGGTATGCACGGCATCTGGCTGGACCGGGAGAGCGGCGGTTCGACGAGTTCGGCTGCTCCCGTCGACGGGGTGTCGGTGATCACGAGTCTGTACGAGTTACCCGAAGTTCTGGTGTGCGATCTTCCCTTCGGTGGCGCGGATGACGGGTTGCCCGCCCGCCAAGTCAGCATGGCCGGCTCGGCCTGACCGATGCTGTCCGTTCGGGGTGGGGCAGGCCCGTCGTAAGTGGGTCCGTTCGCTCGGGCGGGCCGGTTCTCGGGCGGAATCCCACCTGGTGCCCCGCCGGGGCCCGCCCGCCTCGCGCGGGGACTTCGGGGAGTCCCCGCGAACCGGGGAGAGAGGTTTCCGGCCACTGTTCGGGCCCCCGCTCGGGCGGATTCGGGGCAGCGGCCCGAAAATCACCACCGGGAGGCCCGCTCACCAGCCGAATCGCCCCTGGGAGGGGGGTGGTGCGAAGCCGTTCACGGGCATGGTCTAGTATATTCATCAACGCGATGAACAGAGGATATCGAAGCGGAAAAGAGAAAACCGCCGAGTGGTACGATGTTCATCGGTGCCGATGGGGTATGGTGTAATCGGCAGCACGACTGATTCTGGTTCAGTTAGTCTAGGTTCGAATCCTGGTACCCCAGCTGAAGAAGCGTACGATGCTTCTCGTGCGGTCCCGTCGTCTAGTGGCCTAGGACGCCGCCCTCTCAAGGCGGTAACGTGGGTTCGAATCCCATCGGGACTACGATAACCGGAGGGTTTCCGCTTTCCGGTGCTTCCCGGTTGTGGCCGATGCTGGTGCAAACAGCGTCATCTGCCTCCTTGGAGACCGTGTTTCGGTTCTCATCGGGTTATCAATCGGCACCTTCGTGGGTTATGGTCCGCTCGAAAGCGTTCGATAGCTTACACGGTCCCGTCGTCTAGTGGTCTAGGACGCCGCCCTCTCAAGGCGGTAACGTGGGTTCGAATCCCATCGGGACTACCCGAGAGCTACGAAGCCGGTGTGCGAGCACACCGGCTTTATTCATATCCCCGTGGGCGTGCCAGAGCCGTTGGATGCCGAATCCCCTCGGGCCATGCGCCGCGGGACGTCGGGCGGCACGGTTTCCCGAGTTCGTCGGGACCGTACCGCCGTCGCCCACTCGGCACCTGCGTACTCGCCCCGGTTCAGAGCCTGTTCTGCAGCCCGTCGGCAGCCGCGAGCAGATCGGCGGCCCACCGACTTCCCGGGCGGCGCCCCATCCGGTCGATCGGTCCGGATACCGAGATGGCGGCCACCACGGTGCCCGCCGAGTCCCGCACCGGTGCCGAGACGCTGGCCACTCCGGACTCCCGCTCGGCGACGCTCTGCGCCCATCCCCGGCGGCGCACCTCCATCAGGGTGCGTTCGCCGAAGACCGCCTCCGCCAGCACGGCTCGCTGGGTGGCGGGGTCGGACCAAGCGGCCAGCACTTTGGCGCCGGATCCGGCCGTCATCGGCAGCGCCGTGTTGACCGGAACCGTGTCACGCAGGCCGCTCGGCGGTTCCGCGGTGGCCACGCAGGTACGTTGCATCCCGTCACGGCGATAGAGCTGCACGCTCTCGCCGGTGATGTCGCGAAGTTTGGGCAATACCGCGGCCGCCGCCTCCAGCAGGGGATCCACCGCGCCGCCCGCCAGCTCTCCCAGCGCCGGACCGGAACGCCAGCGTCCGTCCGAGCCGCGTCGCAGCATCCGGTGCGTTTCCAAACCGACCGCGAGTCTGTGCGCCGTTGCCCTGGGCAATCCCGTACGCTCGCACAGCTCCGCCAGCCCGCACGGATCCTCTGCGGCGGCCTGCAGTACGGCCACCGCTTTGTCCAGAACTCCGATACCGCTATGCTCTCCCACGGGGCGATACTAACGTCTCGTTATCTGGGAAGTCCACAACGTGGGAGCCGTACCACTCGGATCCCACGGCTTCGATGGGGAGGAGCGATGGGTAGCACGCTCGCCGAGAAGGTTTGGAACGAGCATCTGGTACGTCGTGGTGAGGGCGACGAGCCGGATCTGCTCTACATCGACCTCCATCTCGTGCATGAGGTGACCAGCCCGCAGGCCTTCGAGGGTCTGCGGCTGGCCGGCCGCGCCGTACGCCGTCCGGATCTGACGCTGGCGACCGAGGACCACAACGTGCCCACCGAGGGCGTTGAGTTGCCGATCGCCGATCCGGTGTCGCGCACGCAGGTCGAGACGTTGCGCAAGAACTGCGCCGACTTCGGGGTACGGCTCCATCCGATGGGTGACGCCGAGCAGGGGATCGTCCACGTGGTCGGGCCGCAGCTCGGCCTGACCCAGCCCGGAACCACCGTGGTGTGCGGGGACAGCCACACCTCGACCCACGGCGCCTTCGGCGCGCTCGCATTCGGTATCGGTACCTCCGAGGTCGAGCACGTACTGGCCACGCAGACCCTGCCGTTGCGGCCCTTCCGCACCATGGCCGTCAACATCGAGGGGACGCTGCGTCCGGGAGTCACGAGCAAGGACGTCATCCTCGCCGTGATCTCCAAGATCGGGACCGGTGGTGGCCAGGGCTACGTGCTGGAGTACCGCGGCTCGGCCGTGGAGTCCATGACGATGGAAGCACGTATGACCATGTGCAACATGTCCATCGAAGCCGGGGCCAGGGCCGGCATGATCGCCCCCGACGAGACCACCTTCGAGTACCTCAAGGGACGTTCGCACGCGCCCGCCGGAGCGGACTGGGACGCAGCCGTGGAGCACTGGAAATCGTTGCGCACGGACTCCGACGCGGTCTACGACGCCGAGGTGACGATCGACGCGAACTCACTCACGCCGTTCGTGACCTGGGGAACCAATCCCGGCCAGGGACTGCCGCTCGGGGAGCGGGTGCCCGATCCGGAGTCGATCGCCGATGAGGAGAGCAGGGCCGCCACCGAGAACGCGCTGGAGTACATGGGGCTGCGCGCCGGTACTCCCCTCCGAGACGTCGCGGTGGACACCGTGTTCCTCGGCTCCTGCACCAACGGTCGGATCGAGGATCTGCGCAGCGCGGCGGGGATACTGCGCGACCGCAGGGTCGCAGAGGACGTCCGGATGCTGGTCGTTCCGGGATCCATGCGAGTGCGCAAGCAGGCCGAGGACGAGGGGCTGCACGAGGTGTTCGAGGCGGCGGGTGCCGAATGGCGCCAGGCGGGGTGCTCGATGTGCCTGGGGATGAACCCCGATCAGCTCACCCCCGGGGAACGCTCGGCCTCGACCTCGAACCGCAACTTCGAAGGCAGGCAGGGCAAGGGCGGGCGGACCCATCTCGTCTCACCCGTCGTCGCGGCGGCGACGGCGGTACGCGGCACGCTCTCCTCGCCCGAGGACCTGTAACCGAGCCACGTCGTGACACCGGTGCGCTGGTCCCGACAGGTTCGCGGAGTCCGGACCCGCCGGGCAGCCACCCATCAACCCGAGATACGGAGTACCTCATGGAGCCGTTCACCACGCACACCGGTATCGGGGTGCCACTTCGGCGGTCCAACGTAGACACCGACCAGATCATTCCCGCCGTCTACCTCAAGCGTGTGGCGCGAACGGGTTTCGAGGACGCCCTGTTCGCGGCCTGGCGCGCCGACGAGGACTTCATCCTCAACGTCGAACCGTTCAGCCGGGGCAGCGTGCTGGTGGCCGGCCCCGATTTCGGGACCGGTTCCTCCAGGGAACACGCGGTCTGGGCGCTGAAGGACTACGGTTTCCGGGTCGTCATATCCTCCCGGTTCGCGGACATCTTCCGAGGCAACGCGGGTAAGCAGGGACTGCTCGCCGCTCGCTGCGAGCAGTCCGATGTGGAACTGCTCTGGAAGCTGCTCGAGTCCGAGCCCGGAACCGAGGTCACGGTGGACCTCGAGGCGCGCACCGTGAGCGCCAAGGACCTCACCATCGGTTTCGAGGTGGACGAGTACACCCGCTGGCGGCTGTTGGAGGGCTTCGACGACATCGGCCTGACGATGCGCTCGGAGGACAACATCGACGCCTTCGAGCGAACCAGACCGAGTTTCCTGCCCACCACGCAGGCCGCCTCCACCGGTTGATCGGGGTTTTCCGGTCGGTTCGCCGAGCGGCGTGGGCCGGTTGCCGCGCCGGAAACGTCGGAGAGCTCCTCGGCAGGGCGACCCCTCGCGGGTGCTCCCGCGTCGCGCTCCCGCAGGGAGGGCCCGACGTTGGGTAGGCCGCTACCCCATGTCGGGCCCCGCAGCCGGCGGGAGGTTCCGCCGAGTGAGCAACCCTGCCAACCAGGCCGGAAAACCTCGAGGAGGCGTCCGCCGGAGTTCCGCCGCGATTCGGCGGCTCGACTCCGGGCGACAGGCGGACCCGTCCGAGGACGCGTCCGCGCGGTTCTGACGCACCGCGAGGCAACGAGGCACATCCGGCAGTGGTGCTCGACGTGCCCCGCGCGGCTCGCGAGCGCCGATCCGGCGCATCCCACCCGGCCCGTACCGGGAAACCGACTCCACGAGTGCGTGCTCGAGTCCCACCCGGTCGACGGCCCGTGGTTTCCCGGTACTTCGGCTCTTCCCGGCTCCGGAACGACTACTCCCGCGTGCCGCGCACCCGCTGATTCCCCACGTCGTGTTCCCCCGCCTCGTCTTCCTCCCGCGTCGTGCTTCTCCCAGGACTTGCCGCTACGCGGTCCGGGTGCACGCCCGATGTCGGTTCATCGCAACCGAGAGCGGGCTGTTGGTTCCGTCGCTCGCGCCTCACGGAAAACACCGGGCGACAAAGCGCCGCTGGGGCCATATCGGTTTTCTCGGGCCGTCAATGGCGCGCCACCACGCGAAAAGCGGGCGTGGCGAATGGCATCCACTCCCGCGGAGATTTACCGTGGCTCCTGAGTCGGCCCGGACGGGCCGTAGTTGTCCTGGGAGGGACTGACGTGAACAAGGCGCAACTAATCGAGGCATTGGCCGAACGCCTCGGTGACAAACAAACCGCGAGTCAGGCAGTGGACAACGTCGTGGATCTCATCGTCCGCAACGTCAACAAAGGCGAGAAGGTGAATATCACGGGCTTCGGCGTTTTCGAGAAACGAGCTCGTGCCGCCCGCACCGCCCGCAATCCACGTACCGGTGAGGCGGTGCGGGTCCGCAAGACCAACGTGCCCGCTTTTCGGGCCGGTACACAGTTCAAGGAAGTGGTGGGCGGCCAACGAAAACTTCCCCGTGCGGCGACGGCCAAGACCGGTACGGCGAGTCGCAGCACCGCTACGAGCACCAAGAGTTCCTCCGGTTCCACCCCTACCGGAACCACCACGAGCCGTGCGGGTAGGACGGGATCCCGTACCACCGCTGCCACCACGAGCGGGACGAGCAGCCGTAGCTCCAC
Source organism: Actinopolyspora mzabensis (assembly GCF_900101095.1). Classification (GTDB taxonomy): domain Bacteria; phylum Actinomycetota; class Actinomycetes; order Mycobacteriales; family Pseudonocardiaceae; genus Actinopolyspora; species Actinopolyspora mzabensis. The sequence goes on along the minus strand of NZ_FNFM01000014.1, from coordinate 75,395 downwards.
GGCGAGGACGGGGGCTGCCAAGACCGGCACCAGCAAGACCGGCACCAGCAAGAGCGGGACGGCAGCCAAGTCGAGCACCGCGAAGTCCACCGGTGCCGCCAAGTCGGGTGCTACGAAGTCGACGGGTACCGGCAGGACGACGAGCTCCAAGTCCACCAGCGCTCGTTCGGCGACGAGCAAGAGTGGTGCCACGGGCGGAACCCGGTCGAAGACGTCGACGAGTCGGACAAGCGCTGCCACCGCTACCAGAGCGAGTACGGCCAAGGCCAGCACCGCCAAGAGCGGCACCAGCAAGACCAGCACCAGCAAGAGCGGGACGGCGGCCAAGAGTGGGACGGCGGCCAAGTCGAGCACCGCGAAAGCGAGCACCACCAAGTCCTCGGCCGGGAGCGGCGCGGCGAAGTCCACCGGTACCGCCAAGTCGGGTGCTACGAAGTCGACGGGTACCGGCAGGACGACGAGCTCCAGGTCCGGCACCGGGAGGACACAGCAGGCCAAGACCTCCACGACCTCGACCAAGAAGTCCACTTCCGGCCGTAGCAGCAAGAAGTGACGCCGGTGGCAGTTCCTTTCACGTGCTTTCCGGCGACGGACCGGGGAAGTAGTCGGCGGCTGCCAACAGCGGTGCCGGATGTGAACCGTCACCTAAATGCGGCGTGGTGAGGAAGGAGAGAACCCAGACACTGGCTTTACGGCTGTTGAGCTCACCGAGTGACAGCCCGTCCGAGCGGGCCAGGGAGCCCACCAGATCCGGAATGACACCGCCCTGGCTGCACACCACCGCGGTCCCCGGCTCGGCGGCGATGCGCAGCAGTCGTCGCCTCCCGGCCTCCGGGTCGGCTCGATACGCCTCCTCGGAAAGCGCGGGTTCGGATTCGACGTTCGTCCGCAGACTCTCGGCGACGGAATCCACCGTCTGCTCACAGCGCAGTCTCGGCGCGGAGTGGACACGTTCGGGGCCGAACAGCGAGAGCAGGCCGTGCAGCTGATTCCGTTGTAGCCACCCTGCTTCGCTGAGCGGTCGCAGGTTGTCGTCACCGTGGAATTCCGTGCGCTCGCCCGCCTCGGCGTGCCGTACCAGCAGTACGGTGCTCATCGTGGTGGGCAGGCTCATGAACGAGTCCACCACGTCGTGGTCGTCCGCGTAGGTCAACCACTCGTGAGCTCTTGCCGCGGGCACCCAGCGCAGTTCGTCGACCTCCTCGTTGGCGACGAACTCCCCGGGAAGCGCACGCGCGGCGAAGTAGTCAACGGACTTGGCGGCCCGGCCGTCCCTTCCCCAGGGGACCTCGTAATCGATCCTGCGCAGGTGGCGGGACAGCACGCAGTTCAGTCCCGTCTCCTCGGTGACCTCCCGCGCGGCTGCTTGCGGGATCGTCTCACCGGGGTCCAGCTTGCCCTTGGGAAGCGACCAGTCCCCGTAACGGGGGCGGTGCACCACGGCGATCTCCGGGGGCTCGCTCGGCCCCGGCCGCCACAGCACGGCCCCGGCAGCCCTTACCGCGGGCAGCGGGCCCCCCGTGTCGCCGTGCACCGTCGCGGATTTCGACGTCGCGGGTGGATCGATCTCGGAAGTGGGTTCGGAGTTGGACATCTCGACTCAAACCTTAGCGCCGTGCAGGCGCAGCATCTCCGTCTGGTGGTCCCGTACCTGCTGGTCCTGCCGCGGTGATGCCTCCCAATCACCCTTCGAGTTGAGCACCCAGCAACGTGTCTGCGGGTGAAGTGCCGAGTCCAACAGCGAGTCCAGTTCCGAGGTCAGCCTGGGATCGGTGACCTGCACCTGCGCCTCGATCCGACGGTCCAGATTCCGGTGCATCATGTCGGCACTTCCGATCCAGTGTTCGTCCGCGCCCTGGAAATGAAACACCCTGGAATGTTCCAGGAACCTGCCGAGGATCGATCGGACTTCGATGTTTTCGCTCAGACCCTCGACTCCCGCCTGCAAGGCACAAATACCTCGTACCACGATCCGAACGGGAACGCCGGCGAGCGAGGCACGGTAGAGAGCATCGATGATCTGTTCGTCGACCAGCGAATTGATCTTCATCCGGATTCCCGCCGGTTTTCCCGTTCGCGCCAGCGCTATTTCGCCCTCGATTCGTTCGACTATCCCGGTTCGGATGCCCTGGGGGGAGACCAGAATCCTGCGATAAGTGTCGTGCCGCGCGTATCCGGTGAGTACGTTGAACAGATCCGTCAGATCCGCGCCGATGTCGTCATCGGCGGTGAGCAGTCCCAGATCCTCGTAGGTTCGAGCGGTTTTTGGGTTGTAGTTGCCGGTTCCCAGGTGGCAGTAACGCCGCAGCGTCGCCCCCTCCTGGCGCACCACGAGTGCCGTCTTGCAGTGGGTTTTCAACCCCACCAGGCCGTATACCACGTGCACCCCGGATCGTTCCAGGGCACGCGCCCACTGGATGTTCGCCTGCTCGTCGAACCGCGCCTTGAGCTCGACCAGTGCCACCACTTGTTTGCCGGCCTCGGCCGCGTCGATCAGCGAGTTGACTATCGGTGAGTCACCCGAGGTCCGGTACAACGTCTGCTTGATCGCGAGTACCTGCGGGTCCACGGCCGCCTGCTCTATGAAGCGCTGCACCGAGGTGGAGAACGCGTGGTAGGGATGATGTAACAGCACGTCGCCCTCGCGTAATGTCGCGAAGATGCTCTTGGACGTGTTGCCCTCCGCGAAGGCCGGATGAGTGGCGGGGACTATCGGCCCCCCTTTCAGGTCCGGGCGTTGTAGTTTGCCCAGCTGGAACATGCAGGAGAGATCCAGCAGGCCACGCACCTCCACGACGTCGTGCGGGTCCACGTCCAGCTCGCGCAGCAGCAGGTCGAGCATTGTCCGGCTCATCGTGTCGGCTATTTCCAGCCGTACGGGCGGACCGAACCGTCTGCGTGCCAGCTCGCGTTCCATGGCCTGCAGCAGGTCCTCGTCGCGGTCCTCCTCGACCTCCAGGTCCGCGTTGCGCGTCACGCGGAAGATGTGGTGTTCGGTGACCTCCATGCCGGGGAAAAGTTTGTCCAGGTGCGCCGCTATGAGCTCTTCGAGCGGGATGAACGTGCTCTGCAACTGGTCCCGGTCGTCCTCCACCCGGATCAGTCGCGCCACGTTGTCGGGCACCTTGACCCTGGCGAACCGCTTGATCCCGGCCTCGGTGTCGGTGACCATCACCGCGAGGTTCAGTGACAGCCCGGAAATGTAGGGGAAGGGGTGCGCCGGATCGACGGCGAGCGGAGTCAGTACCGGGAAGACGTGGTCCTCGAAGTAGCGCGTCAGGTTCTCCCGGTCCCGGTCCTCGAGCCGCGTCCAACTCAGGATGCGGATGCCGTTGGCCTCGAGTTCCGGCAGCAGCTCGTCGAGGAAGACCCGGTCGAGCCGTTCCACCAGGTCCTGGTTCCGTGCCGAGATGCGGGTCAGCTGTTCGTGTGGCGAGAGGCCGTCGGCGCTGCGTACCGACAGCCCCGTCTCCTCGCGCCGTTTCAGCCCGGCCACGCGCACCATGTAGAACTCGTCCAGGTTCGAGGCGAATATGCCCAGGAACTTCGCCCGTTCCAGCGGCGGCTGGGACCGGTCCTCGGCCACGGCCAGCACCCGGGCGTTGAAATCCAACCAGGACAACTCGCGGTTGAGGTACCGATTCTCCGGAAGGTCCGTACTGGCCACGGCTCTGGTGACCGCGGGAGGGGCCGCAGGTACGCGCGCGCCGTCCGATTCGCCGCCGCGCGTGACCGTTTCGTCCGGCGCCGTCCCGGCCTCGGGCGTGATGGCTTCGGGCGCGTGTTGAGCGACCTGCCGAGGAGTCGTCTCGTCGCTGGTCCCTCGCATCGATTCGGAAAGCCGATCGTCGCCGTCCGTACTCACACCACTATTGTCACGCATGAGGTGGGGGCTACGCTCATCCGATCGGATGGTGACGGAGGTTACACAAGTAGGCCGGGGTGAAGAGTCGCCCGAACTCAGTGGTTTCGGTGGTGCTACACCGTGCCCGAGCAGCCGATTCCGGTACGGTTTGGTTTTGGATCGTTTCGTCGCAGCAGTTCCCCGGTGCGGCTTCCGAGCCCCAGGGCCTCCGCCGCACGCAGGTCGGTTTCGGTGTCCACGTCGCAGCGCAGCGAGGCCCACGATCCGAGGAGTGCCTTCGCGCCGCTCTCGCGGTGAGCCGTTGCCGAGCCTGCGCCGAAGCCGGGGCGTAGCGCGTCGCCGCCGGCGGCGAGCAACAGGGTGGTCCCGCTGCCCTGGCGATCCGCGCAGTAGGAGCGTTCCGAGTCCGCCTCCGCGATGGCACCGTCCAGGTCGGTACCGCGCAACGCGGGAAGATCCGCCTGCAGGGCGCCGACCCGGACCTTCGTGCCCCGTGCGCCGAGGAGGTGATCACCGTGTCGCAGCGCCGCGTTGAGCCCGGCCCGCGGGGAGTCGGGCAGCACCTCCACCCCGAGTTCGCGGAACCGGCGCGTCAGCACCGCGTCCGAGGTGACCACCAGCACTTCCCGTACCCGTTCGGCCGTTGCCGCTGCCAGGACGGTGTCCATCGCGAGCGCGGTAACCAGCTCGGGGTGCTCCTCGGGAAGGGTTCGCGCGGTACGCAACCGGGTCTTTGCCAGGTGCAGTGGTTTGATCGGTACGAGCAGTTGGACTCCCACGGTCACCCCGCCATTCTGCGCCTCAGCGGGGAGAGCTCTCGCGACCGGTCAATCGGCGGTGCCCACCCCAACGGGTATGTTGGCAGCCGCTCAAACGGAAGGAGTTGGCGTGGCCGAGCCGAGGAGTTTGCGACGTTCCCGCGGCGCCACCAAAGAGCGTGGAAACGGTGTGGTCGGCAGAATCTGGTTGGCGATCGCCATCGTCGTGTTCTATCCGCTCAAGACCTTGCTGGCACGGACCAGACTGATCGGGCTGGAGCACGTCCCCGCCCAGGGTGGCGCGCTGTTGGTGCTCAACCACATCTCGCACCTCGATCCGATCTACGACGCGGTGTCGGTGCACCGGGCGGGCAGGCTTCCCCGCTTCCTGGCCAAACACACGCTCTGGAACTACCCGGTGCTGCGCGGTGTGTTGCGGGGAGTGGAGCAGATCCCGGTGTATCGCGGCAGTGTGAGCGCCCAGCAGAGCCTCCGGGACGCCCACCGGGCCCTGGAACAGGGCAAGGTGGTGCTGATCTATCCCGACGGCACCATCACCAAGGACCCGGAGGGCTGGCCCATGACCCCCAAGGTGGGGGTGGCCAGGCTCGCCCTGGAACACGACGTCCCGGTGATTCCGGTGGCGAGATGGGGGACCAGGGAAATCCTCGACGGGTATCACAAACGTTTCCGCCCCTTCCCGCGCAAACGGGTCACGCTGCGGTTCGGCGCCCCCGAGGACCTGTCCGAGTATCGCGCGGGAGAAGTCGACACCAAGGTGTTGCGCGAGGTCACCGAGCTGCTCATGCGTCGGGTACGCGACCAGCTGGCCGACATCAGGGAGGAACCGGCGCCCGCCTCGTTCTACTCCGGTTCGAGGCGTGTGGAGCGGAACGACGACCATGTCTGAGACCGCCGTTTCCGAACCGGAGGGTGGTGCGGCGCTCCGGCGCGTGGCCGTGCTTGGGGCCGGGTCCTGGGGCACCGCGTTCGCCAAGGTGCTCGCCGACGCGGGCACCGAGGTGCGGTTGTGGGCCCGCAGGACCCACGTGGCCGAGGAGATCGAGCGTCACCGCGTCAACACCGAGTACCTGCCGCGAACCCCGCTTCCCGGCGGGTTGCGCGCTACCGACGAGGCCGCGGAGGCGCTGCACGGGGCCGACGCGGTGGTACTCGCGGTGCCGAGTCAGACCCTGCGGGAGAACCTGACCGGGTGGCAGACCCTCCTCCCGGAGGGAGCCACGTTGGTCAGTCTGGCCAAAGGGGTCGAGTTGAGCACCCTGAAGCGGATGAGCCAGGTGATAGCCGAGGTGGCCGATGTGTCCGCCGCCCGGGTGGCCGTGGTTTCCGGTCCCAATCTCGCCAAGGAGATAGCCGACGAGCAGCCCACCGCCACGGTGATCGCCTGTCCGGACCACGAGCGCGCGGTCGCGCTGCAGCGTGCCTGTTCGACGGGATACTTCCGGCCCTACACCAACACCGATATCGTCGGTGTGGAGGTGGCCGGTGCCTGCAAGAACGTGATCGCGCTCGCCTGCGGGGTGGCATCCGGGCTGGGGTACGGCTCCAACACCATGTCCACTCTCATCACCAGGGGCATCGCCGAGACGACCCGGTTGGGAACGGCGCTGGGCGCCGAGCCCATGACCTTCGCCGGGCTGGCCGGAATGGGCGATCTGGTGGCCACGTGCGTGTCGCCGCTGTCCCGCAACCGCACGTTCGGGGAGCGCCTGGGGCAGGGTGATTCCGTCGCCGAGGCGCAGCGTGCCGCACACGGGCAGGTCGCGGAGGGCGTCAAGTCCTGCCGGTCGCTTTGCGAGCTCGCGGTCGCCAACGGCGTGGAGATGCCGATAGCCGAAGTGGTCCACCGGGTGTGCCACGAAGGGCTGGACCCGGTACCCGCCGCGGCCGAGTTGCTGGGACGGGACCGCAAACCGGAATAGCGATCGAGATGCCGCACAGGAGGGAGAGCCCGTTGTACGGGGACGGGACGCGCTGCGTACACGGTGGAGAGACCGAACCGACGACCGGGGATCCGTTCATGCCCGGACCGGTGTTCGCGGCCCCGTACCACCTCGGTGGCTCCGATCGTCTCGGCGACGCCGATTTCTACGGTCGGGACGGGAACCCCACCTGGCGGGCGCTGGAGACCGCCGTCGGGGAGCTCGACGGCGGAAAGTGCCTGCTGCTGCCCTCCGGGATGGCGGCCATCGGCACTCTGCTGCGAGCCGTGCTGCACGCCGGTGACGTGCTGGTGCTGCCCACCGACGGCTACTACGCCACCAGGGAGTTCGTGCGGACCGAACTCGCCGAGCTGCACCTGCGGGTCAGGGAGGTTCCGACCGCGGGTCCCTTCCCGGAGGACGTTTTCGACGACGCCCGTCTGGTGTTGCTGGAGACTCCCTCCAATCCCGGTCTCGACGTCTGCGACATCGCGGCGTTGGCCGAGCGTGCTCACGCCGCGGGCGCGCTGCTGGCCGTGGACAACACGACCGCCACGCCGCTGGGGCAGCGACCGCTGGAACTCGGTGCCGACGCGGTGGTGGCCAGTGACACGAAGGCCCTGTGCGGGCACAGCGACCTGTTGCTCGGCCACGTCAGTGTGCGTGACGAGGAACTCGCGCAACGCCTCACCCGAGTACGAACCCTTTCCGGCGCGATTCCGGCACCGTTCGAGACCTGGCTGGCGCATCGCAGCATGGCGACGCTCGATCTGCGGCTCGCCCGGCAGGCCGAGAACGCGGCGGCGCTCGCCGAGGCGTTGTCCGGTCACGAGGACGTCACGGGAGTTCGCTGGCCCGGCATGCCGAGCGATCCCGCGCACGAGGTGGCGAGTCGGCAGATGCGCCGATGGGGCGGCGTGCTGCGCTTCGAACTGCGGGACGCCGAGGCGGTGCAGCGGTTCGTCGAGCGCAGTCACCTCGTTTCCGGAGCGACCAGTTTCGGTGGGGTGCACAGCACCGTGGACCGGCGTGCTCAGTGGGGAGATCCCGTGCCGGAGGGTTTCGTGCGGTTCTCGGCAGGGTGTGAGGATCCCGCCGATCTCGTGGCCGACGTCCTCGCGGCACTGCGGCGGGAGTAGTGCTCCGCTCCGGTTTCCGTGGAGCGGAGGCCGCCGGAACGCGCGGTTCGCGCGGCGAGAACTCCCGGAGCGAGGTGAGCGCCAGGTGAGCCGGTATCGCACGGCAGTGTGAGATATCGCGGACTCCGGGGAATTTCCTTGCCGCAGCGCCCCGTTCCTGGTTCACTTCTCGTCGTGTTTTTGCGCGCTGCGAAGGTGAACCCGACGGCGGTCCGGCGTCCGGCCGGTCAGTACCGCCATGTCGAGCTGCGCCTGGTAGCGAGCGCGCTGTGTCCTTCGCGTCGAGTTTCCCCGTGATCACGGATCGTTGATCCTCCGCTCCCGCGCTTTCCGCTTCTCCCGTACTCTCGCGAAGGACTCTCCGCTGTGTTCGCCGTTCCACCGAATACTGTTCTCCACGGGCCCGAACGCACCAGGGCTCATCCGGCGTTGATAGCTCGTGAGATCGCGACCGACCGCCGCGGTTGGGCACACCTGGTGCGCTACGACCGGGAACGACGTTGGTCCGAACTGCTGCGGCGCACCGACGACCACGAGGTCTGGATCCTGAGCTGGTTGCCCGGCCAGCACACCGAGCTGCACGATCACGGAGGGGCCGACGGTGCCTTCACCGTGCTCGCCGGTGTGCTGCACGAACGCGCGGTGCGGTCCGACTCCGGGCGCCATCAGGCCGAGGCGCTGCACACGCTCGTCGCGGGCCAGTCCCGGGTCTTCGGTCCCAACTACGCCCATCAGGTGCACAACGAGGGCCCGGACCCGGCGATCAGCATCCACGTGTACCGGCCGAGCAGGGCGCTCAACCCGACCGGCTGATCAGGACCCCGCCTGCGCGGTCGACAGCTTCCGGACGAAGTGCGTGGAAGGGGTGGTGAACCCGCTGCTGGCGTACAACCGGTGCGCGGCGTGACGCCCGTTCCCGGAATCGAGGTGGATCTCGCCCACCCCGGCGGCCTCGGCTTCGCGTGCGATCCAGCGCAGTAGTTCGGTCGCGTACCCGTTTCCCCTGGATCGCGGCAGCGTGCACAGATCGTCGATGTACAGGTAACTGCCCCAGGCAAGGCATTCACCGGCCCGGAATCCCGCCGCCGCCACCGCCCGCTGTTCCGGGTCGAGAGCCGCGATCAGTCGATACCCGTGCTGTCGCTGCCTGTCCACCGCGGCCAGGAAGTCGGCCATCGTGCTCAACCGGGGGCGTAATTCCCGGAGGACCGGGTACGCCGTGGCCGTCTCCGCCTGGTCGAGTTCTCTGATCAGCAACGCGGCACCTTTCTCGGATGAGTGGCCCTGTGGGTCGTATCCGCAGCTTCTCCAGAGTGGTGGCATCATTGAAGGGCCAATCAGGGAGTGTTCGAAAATGCCACCCAGGGCTTCCGCGCCCGGAGCGCCACCGCTGGAACTGGCAGTCGAGCTGGACCGCACCAGCACCCGGCCGCTGGCGGTCCAGCTGGCCGAGGGGCTGCGTGGCGCCGCGACGAGGGGCCAGCTGCGACGCGGTGACCGACTGCCGTCCACCCGTGCGCTCGCCCGACACCTCGACGTCAGCCGTACGGTCACGGCTGCCGCGTACGAACAACTCCACGCCGAGGGCTGGATCGCGGGCAGGCACGGTTCCGGCACCTACGTCACCGCCGCGCCGCCGGGAGTGGACGGGGTGAGGCGGGCCGGGACGGTCGTCGAGAGCGACGCGGACACGACTCGGGGAGTGGTGCTGTCCCCTGGTGCGCCGTGGTCGCAGGGGATAGACCGTGCCGCTTGGCGGCGCGCCTGGCGTGCGGCCGGGGACAAGGCACCGTCCACCATGCCCTATCGGGCCGGAGTGCCGGAATACCGTGCGGTCGTCGTGGAGCACCTGTTGCGTCACCGCGGCCTGGTGGTCGAGGGGCCTGCCGAGAACTCGGTACTGGCAACGGCCGGCACCACCGCCGCGCTCGCCGAACTGGCCGCCGCCGTGCTGCCGCCCGGTGCGTCCGTGGCGATCGAGGAACCCGGATACCAGCGAGCGGTGGGTGCGCTGCGCGCAGGCGGCATCGAGGTGTTTCCCGTCCCGGTGGACCACTCCGGTCTCCTGGTCGAGCGGATTCCCGAGCACGTCGACGCCGTCTACTGCTCACCCGCCCACCAGTACCCGCTCGGCGGCAGAATGCCCGCCCAGCGGCGAACCGCGCTGATCGAACGGGCACGCACGGCGAACTGGCTGATCGTCGAGGACGACTACGACGGTGAGTTGCGCTACGACGTGGCTCCGCTGCCCGTGCTGGCGGCCTTGGCGCCGGATGTGGTCGTGCAGTTGGGTACCACCAGCAAGATCCTCACTCCCACGCTCGGTGTCGGCTGGCTGTTGGCTCCCGAGTGGGTGACCACCGCAGTGCTGGAGTACCGCGAACGCACCGGCACGCGACCCGCCCCGGCGGGGCAGTGGTTGCTCACCGAGTTCGCCGCGAACGGGGATCTGGGCAGGCACCTGCGGCGGCTGCGCCGCGAGCTCTCCGGTCGCAGGGAGCTGGTCGTCGAGGCCTTCGAACGGGCGGGTGTCGAAGTGTTCGGTGATCGTGCCGGGGCACACGTCGTGGTTCCGCTGCCGGACGGCGCCACCGAACGTCGCATCATGGCCTCCCTGCGGCGGCGGGGCGTGTTCGTCGACGGTCTGCGCAGGCATCATCAGGCCGAACAGCAGTGGTACGGGCTGGCTCTCGGCTACGCCGTGTGCGGCGGACGGGAGCTGCGTGAGACCTTGCCGATGCTGGTCTCGGAGATCGTCGGCGGTTGATCCGCCGCTTGCGGTGTGACCTCCGCACGCGAGGTATGGTGCTGCGTATGGCTGAACGCAAGATCCGGGTGGCGGTTGTTTTCGGTGGACGCAGTACCGAACACGGTATTTCCTGCCTCTCCGCGGGTAGTGTGCTGGCTCAGCTGGATCGGCGGCGTTTCGAGGTCGTCCCCGTGGGAATCACCCGTGCCGGAGCCTGGGTGCTCGGGCCGGACGACGAGGAGCAGCTACGGCTCAGGGAACGGGTCGAACCGGAGATCACCGACGGCAGGGCGTTGACGCTGCCCGTGGATCCCGGCAGTCGTGAACTGGTCTCGCTGGAGTCGGGCAGTGTGGGAGAGGTGCTCTCCGGGGTTGATGTGGTGCTGCCGATGCTGCACGGTGCTTTCGGCGAGGACGGCACCATCCAGGGTCTGCTCGAGATGGCCGGTATTCCGTACGCCGGCCCGGGCGTACTCGCCAGCGCGGCAGCCATGGACAAGGAGTTCGCCAAGAAACTCCTCGCGGCCGAGGGGCTGGAGGTCGGTACCTACGAGGTGCTGCGTCGCAACGAGACCACATTGGACGAATCTCGGAGGAGAAGGCTGGGCCTGCCCGTGTTCGTCAAACCGGCCCGTGCCGGATCCTCGGTGGGGATCACCAAGGTCACCGATCCCGCCGAACTCGACGCCGCCGTCGCCGCGGCACGTCGCGTCGACCCCAAGGTGATCGTCGAGTCCGCGCTGTCCGGACGCGAGATCGAGTGCGGTGTTCTGGAGTTCCCGGACGGGCAGGTGACCGCTTCGGCGCCCGCCGAACTGCGCGTCGAGAGTGATTCTGGCTGGTACGACTACGACTCGAAGTACCTCGACGACGACACCGAGTTCGACGTGCCCGCCAAACTTTCCGACGAGGAGACGGAACGGTTGCGTGCGGCCGCGGTCGGCGCTTTCCACGCCCTGGACTGCCAGGGGTTGGCCCGGGTCGACTTCTTCCTGACCGAGGACGGCCGGCCGGTGGTCAACGAGGTGAACACCATGCCGGGATTCACCCCGATCTCGCTGTATCCGCGCATGTGGGCGCACGCGGGTGTCGACTATTCGAGCCTGTTGAGCACACTGCTGGACACCGCCGTGGCCCGCGGCACGGGGTTGCGCTGACCGGTCCGGCGGGTGGGACTCAGTCGAACACTTCCCGCTCGGGCAGGTGCTGGTCGAGGATCCGGGACACGTCCTGGACCGGGCCGATCCCGGTGTCGTTCGACCCGGTGACCGCGACATAGACCGGCCGATCGACCGCCAGCCAGGTGGTGGTTTCACCGCTGCTGATCGGCAGCCAACTCACCCCGGAGATCACCATCAGCTCGGAGGTGGGTTTCAGCTCGGCCGGGGCTGTCAGGCCGCACCGCAGACTGACCGGGTCGTGTTCGGCGTCGCCCCAGGCCACCGTGCCCGCCGGTTTCGGGACGGCCAGTTCACGTCGTGGCACCGCGGAACCGTCGACACGCAGTTCATCGGGCAGAGCGCCCAGCACCGTCGTGCACTCCGCCGAGTTCGCTTCCGGAGCCTTCACCGGGGGCAGCGCCAGTGGTCCGCTGCGATCGGCCGTGGTGTCCGCGGCGGCTCCCGCATCGGGTCGGGCGTGCTCTCCGGTCCCGCCGCTGAGGACCCCCAGCGTGGCAACGCCCGCCGCCAGCAGTACCCCGAGCGACAACGCGATGATCAGTACGACCCGGGGTGGCCCGGATCCGAATTGTTCCCGCACGCCACCCACTACAGCACGAGCGGTGCGGGCGGTGCGGACCGGTGCCGTCCTCGCAGGGGAGTGCGAGGGCGCGGGAGGTCGCGCCGGGTACCTCACCACCCCGAGCGAGCCCAGACGTTCCCACCCGGTGCGAAGCCGGGCGGGTTCGGCCAGGCACCTGCCGGTGGTGCGGCTGCTCAGAGATGCACGACCGGACACGTCAGCGTGCGGGTTATTCCTTCCACGTTCTGAATGTTGGCCACCACCATCTTGCCGAGTTTGTCCACGTTCTCGGCCTCGGCACGCACGATGACGTCGTACGGACCCGTCACGTCCTCGGCGCTGATGATCCCGGTGTTCCCGGATATCTCGGACGCCACCGCTGCGGCTTTGCCTACCTCGGTCTGGATGAGGATGTATGCCTGGACCACGGGTATGCCCCTTCGTCTCGTCGGAAGCGTTCGAGGTGGAAACTGGAAGCTGTTTACGACTTGGTCGAGCGGTAGGCGTCCCGGCCCGGCCGAGTCGGCGCCCGGGACTCGGGGCACCCCGCGAGCAGCGGCCGAGCGACGTGGCCGGTAGCCGTCCCGCGCCGCGTCCGACTCACCCGCCGGAACGGGGCGGCCGGGCGGGACGGTGCCGTCCCGACGACCGAACTCGGTCCCCGAACGGGCAAGTTACCGCATTCAGTCGCGTGGACGCGCAACGAAAGGAAGATCCAGTTGACTCCCGAGGAGAGACCGGACACACGGACCGTCTCACAGGTGGGTGAGTTCGGTCTCATCCGGAGAGTGACCGAGCACCGGAGCCAGCCGAGCAGCACCCTCCTGGGGCCGGGTGACGATGCCGCCGTGCTCACCGCGCCGGACGGCAGAGTCGTGGCCACCACCGACGTGCTGGTGCAGGACGTGCACTTCCGCCTGGACTGGTCCGCTCCCCGGCACGTGGGCCGCAAAGCAGTGGCCGTGAACCTCTCCGACATCGCGGCGATGGGGGCAGTTCCGACCGGCCTGCTGGTGGGATTGGGGTGTTCCGGGGAGGTAACCGCTGAGTTCGTCGACGAACTGGCCGCGGGCATGTGGGAAGAGGCGCGGCGCGCGGGCACCGCCCTGATAGGCGGTGACATGGTCACCTCGAACCAACTGACCGTCTCGGTGACCGCGCTGGGAGACCTGCGGGGCAGAAAACCGGTGACCAGGGAGGGTGCGCGACAGGGCGATGTCGTGGCGCTGGCAGGCGGCCTGGGGTGGTCGGCGGCCGGGCTGGCGGTGCTGGCTCGCGGATTCCGCTCACCGCTGTCGGTGGTCGGTGCTCACCGGGTTCCCGAGCCGCCCTACGAGGCCGGGCCCGCCGCGGCGATGGCCGGAGCGACTTCGATGATCGACATCTCGGACGGGCTGCTCGCAGACATGGCGCATGTCGCGGATGCTTCCGGGGTTTCGGTGGACATCCGCACCGACCAGCTCGAAGTGCCGCAGCGGCTGCTGGAGGTGGCCTCGGCACTGGGTGCCGATCCCGGCGACTGGGTACTCAACGGTGGTGAGGACCAGGCGTTGGTGGCGACCTTCCCCGGTGAAGACGATCTCCCCGCCGGGTGGCGTCCCATCGGTCGGGTCCGGCAGGGTCGAGGTGTCACCGTGGACGGTGCCGAGCACACCGAACGGACCGGGTGGCAACACTGGCGGCATTGAACGGCCCGTCGGAGTACCCGGTCGGGACTCATACCTGATCCCGTGACGTGACAGGCACCCAGGGGGGCGGTGCTGATGATCAAAAGGTCGCTAGGGTCATGGCCCGTGAGCAGGAGCCCGTTGAACGAGATTGTGGAACCAGGCTGGGCCGAGGCGCTCGCGCCGGTGTCCGACCGGATAGCCGACATGGGCGATTTCCTGCGCTCGGAAGTCGCCGCCGGACGCGAATACCTGCCGGCCGGTGAGAACGTACTGCGCGCCTTCCAACAGCCGTTTCGGGATGTGCGGGCACTCATCGTGGGGCAGGATCCCTACCCGACGCCGGGGCATCCCGTCGGCTTGAGCTTCTCGGTCGCTCCGGACGTCGATCCCGTGCCGCGCAGTCTGGCCAACATCTTTCGTGAGTACTGTGACGATCTCGGCCATCCGCACCCCTCCAACGGGGATCTCACCCCGTGGAGCGAGCGGGGCGTGCTGTTGCTCAACCGCGCGTTGACCGTGCAGCCGGGCAAGTCGGCCTCGCATCGCGGCAAGGGGTGGGAGGAAGTCACCGATCAGGCCATCAAGGCGCTGGCGCAACGGTCCGAACCGCTGGTGGCGATTCTGTGGGGACGCGACGCGCGGAGCCTGCGTCCGTTGATGCCCGGCGTCGAGTGCGTCGAGTCGCCGCACCCGAGCCCCATGTCAGCAGACCGCGGGTTCTTCGGGTCACGGCCCTTCAGTCGCGCGAACGAGATGTTGCGGGGACTGGGGGCGGAGCCGATCGACTGGAAACTTCCGTGACCGCGACGCTACGTTCCGGTCCGGGAGTGGCTCCCGAACCGTTGCGTGAGATCCGGCCCGTGATCGGGCGGCGGAGGTGGGCCTCGACGAGGGGGTGAGGAAGCGCCGCTTCCCGTGGTGCACCCACCCCGGCGCCCACCGGCCGAAAAACGCTCGGCCGGTTGTACCGACCGAGCGTTCTCGACGAGTGATCGCGACGACGTGTCGCCGTCGTCTCAGCCGCGCACGACCTTACCCGCCTTGAGGCAGGAAGTGCACACGTTCATCCGCTTGCGCTGCGTCGGGCTGACCTTGGCGCGCACGGTCTGAATGTTCGGGTTCCACCTGCGCTTGGTACGCCGGTGAGAGTGCGAGACCGCCATGCCGAAACCCGGTCCCTTGTTGCAGACGTCGCAGACGGCAGCCACGTCAGACACCCCTTACTTCGCTCGAATCTCCGTCCCCGCGTCGTCACCCGACGCGGGTCATGCTCGTGCGGTGACAGCGCTGTTGGGCAACGCGGCTACCCCCGCGCCGGTGAAGGCTGTCCACCCAGGGGTGACTACGTGCCCGTACACCGCCGTTCGGACAACGTGCGAAATCATGCACGTTCCCCGAGCCGTCGCCTCGCGGCGCGGCATTGGCCCCGCTCCGCTGTGGTGCGAGGTCTTCCCGTGGCGATACCCGATGCCAGCGTGACTGGCCTTACCTGGGTTTCCAGCGGGCTGTCACGACGCAACTCGCCGCCGATTCAGGTCCTCGGGCGAACCGGCTCGGTTCTCACCGATCCTGCTCGAGTTCCATCACGACGGAGTTTAGCAACACGTGTCGACACGGTTGGACACGGCGGGATGCGCTTCGGCAGGAAGCCCGCGACCGGTGCCGGGCCGTGCCCCGTGAGACACCCCGCTCCTCGAGAACCGGCGCGACCGACGCGGTGGGCACTCACTATTCTCAGCGATAACCGGGACGAGTGTGGTCCACGCATTGGAGGAATGGTGCTGCAGGCGTTGGACGGCCCCGCCGTACGGCGTTGGGCCGAGTTGGCAGTGCTCGCGCTGACCGCGAACCGCGCGGCCATCGACCACATCAACGTCTATCCCGTCGCCGACAACGACACCGGCACCAATCTGCTCCAAACGATGCGTGCGGCGGCGGAAGCGGCGGCGAACACCGCGGCCGAGGAGCGCTCCGATCGGGTGCTGGCAGCGCTGGCGGATGGCGCGTTGCACAGCGCCCGCGGCAATTCCGGGCTGTTGCTCTCCCAAGTGCTGCGCGGCATCGCCCAACAGGCCGAGGGACGAGCCCCGATGGGGGCGGATCTGTTCCGGGAAGCGTTGCGGCGTGGTCTCCAGCTGGCGGGACAGTCGGTGGCCCGACCGGTGGAGGGGACTCTGCTGACCGTGCTGCGCGCTGCTGTCGACGCATGCCGGGACACGGCCGAGGAACTCCCCGACGTGGTCGGAGTCGCGACCAGGGCCTCGATCGACGCGTTGCGACTCACCCGCACGCAACTCCCGGAGCTGAACTCGGCGGGGGTGGTCGACGCAGGGGGGCGTGGGCTGGTCATCCTGCTCGACTCGCTGCACGCGGTGGTCTGCGACGCACAACGACTCGCGGTGGACAGCCCCGCCGTGCTGGACTCCGGGCCGCCCGCTGACGAGCAGCCCCGGCACGACTCGGACTACGAGTACGAGGTCATGTACCTGCTCTCCGAGGCACCCGCCTCCGTCGCCGCCGACCTGCGAACTCGTCTCGCGGGGCTCGGTGACTGCGTGTCGGTGGCCGATACGGGACAGGTCCTCAGGGAGCCGACCACACCCGCCACCTGGGCGGTACACGTGCACTGCGACGACATCGGTGCGGCCATCGAGTCGGGCGTCGAACTCGGCAGGGTGCACGACATCCGCGTCACCAGGTTCGCCGACCAGGTCGGGGAGGCCGCGCGCGGCGGTTCGGGCCGGCGCGGCCCCGCCGCGAGCGGCGACCTCTCGGAGGGGCGCGTCGTACTCGCGGTCACGCGCGGCGGAGGGCTGGAAAGCCTCTTCCGCGCGGAAGGCGCGTTGACGCTGCACATCGACGAGCGGGCGGTGCCGGAGGCGCGAGAGCTCCTGGAAGCGGTCCTCGACACCGGTTACGGGGACGTGCTGCTGTTGCCCAACGAGGAGTCGCTGGCACGTCCCGCCGAGGACGCGGCACAGGCCGCGCTGCGGGCGGGGATCGAAGTGGTGGTGGTCCCCACGGCGTCACCGGTGCAGGGGCTGGCCGCGCTTGCGGTGCACGATCCCAACCGCAGGACCGCCGACGACACAGTCGCGCTGGCGGAGGCGGCCGCGGCGACCCGCCGCGGTGAGCTGAGCGTCGCGGCGGGGGAGGCGCTGACCTGGGTAGGCTACTGCCGCAGTGGCGACCTGCTGGGAATGCTGGACGGCGAGGTCGTGCTCATCGGGGATGACAGGCTGCGGGCGGCCTGTCTGCTGCTGGACCGGATGCTCTCCTCGGGCGGCGAACTGGTCACCGCGCTGATTCCGGACCACGCTCCGAGCGCCTTGCCCACGGTGCTGGCCGAGCACCTGCGCGGCACCCATCCCGAGGTCGAGCTGATCTGCTATTCCTGTGGGGAGTCGAGCACCGAACTGATGCTGGGAGTGGAGTGACGCTCGCCCGGGGGCGGCGGCAGGTCCCAGGGCCGGATAATCGTCGTCGGTGGTCTCGGATAACTTGACCGGTGCACACCGATCCGAGCCGCCGGTCGCCCCGTGCGGGGCGATCCGGTTCGGTCGGCCTACGACGTCGAGAGCACGGCTCCGCGACCGTGACACAACTGGTGAAGCGATGACCGGGTGGGATACCAACCTCGATCGGGTGCTGGGCGGCAGGACCGCCAAGGCACTCAACAGCTCGTTCGGCATGTCCACAGTGGGCGACCTGCTGCGGCACTATCCCCGCCGTTACGCGGAGCGTGGTGAACTCACGGCTATCGGCGGGCTCGAGATCGGGGAACATGCCACCGTGCTCGCCAGGGTGGAGCGAGTCGGCAAGCGCAAGATGCGGTCCCGCCGGGGCACGATCCTGCAGGCACGTATCACCGACGGTTCTCGTTCCATGTCCTGCACGTTTTTCAACCAGGCATGGCGCGAACGCGAACTCCTCCCCGGCAGAAGGGGGATGTTCGCGGGCAAGGTCACTGCCTACCGCAACGAGCTGCAGCTCGCCCACCCCGAGTACCAGTTGTTCACCGAGGAGGGCGAAGCAGACGCGCAGGACGCCGCGCGTGATTTCGCGGCCGCCCTGATCCCGGTGTATCCCGCCGCGCAGGGGCTGCCCTCCTGGTCACTGGCACGTTGTGTGGCCCAGGTGCTCGACGGCTGGCAGGGTGTCGAGGACCCGTTGCCGGAGCCGTTGCGCGAGCGCGTCGGCCTGCTCGGGTTGAACCAGGCGTTGCACTGGATCCACCGGCCGGACGGGACGAAGCAGATCGACCAGGCACGACACCGGCTGAAGTGGGACGAAGCTCTGGGGGTGCAGCTGTCGCTGGCCAGGTCGCGGCTGCGGCAGGACGCGCGACCCGCTCCGGCCTGTCCGCCGATCGACGGAGGCGTACGAGCGGACTTCGACCGGCGTCTGCCGTTCGCGTTGACCGAGGGGCAGGTCGAGGTCGGCGAGCAGCTCGCCGAGGATCTGTCCGAACGACATCCGATGAATCGTCTGGTGCAGGGCGAGGTCGGTTCCGGCAAGACCGTGGTGGCGCTGCGTGCCATGCTGCAGGTGGTCGACTCCGGCAGGCAGGCCGCGATGCTGGCACCGACCGAGGTTCTCGCGGCGCAGCACGCCCGCTCACTCCGGGAGCTGCTCGGGGAACTGGCCCGGGCGGGCGAGTTCGACTCCCCGGAGCACGCCACCAGGGTCACCCTGCTGACCGGTTCGTTGACCGCGGGGCAGCGGAAGCAGGCGTTGCTGGACGCGGCTTCCGGGGCGGCGGGGATCGTGGTCGGCACCCACGCGTTGATCCAGGATCAGGTCTCGTTCGCCGACCTCGGACTGGTGGTGGTCGACGAGCAGCATCGGTTCGGGGTCGAGCAGCGGGACGCCCTGCGGGGTCGTGCCGCCGAACAGGCCTGTCCACACCTGCTGGTGATGACCGCGACTCCGATTCCGCGCACGGTCGCGATGACCGTTTTCGGGGATCTGCGCACCTCCGCGCTGCGCGAGCTGCCCCGAGGCCGGTCCCCGATCAGCACCACCGTGGTTCCGGCCGCGGAGAAACCGGCCTGGCTCGATCGGGTGTGGCAGCGTGTCACCGAGGAGGTGACCGCCGGACGGCAGGTCTACGTGGTCTGTCCCAGGGTGGGGGACGGAACCGCTGTCGACTCCGAGGGGAGCTCGGGGGCAGGCGGCGAGTCCGCCGAGGGGGAAGCGGCGCCGGAACCCGTGGCCGAGCGGCAGGGCGGCGCGGAGGGGAACGGCTCGCGGCGTTCCCCGCTCGCGGTGGTCGAACTCGCCGAGCGACTGCGCCAGGGGCCGTTGCGGGATCTACGTCTCGGAGTGCTGCACGGCAGGCTCGCCGCGGACGACAAGGACGCGGTGATGCGCCGGTTCGCAGCCGGGGAACTCGACGTGCTCGTGGCGACCACCGTGATCGAGGTCGGTGTCGATGTGCCGAACGCTTCCACGATGGTGATCATGGACGCGGACCGGTTCGGAATGAGCCAACTCCACCAGTTGCGCGGCCGGGTGGGGCGGGGAAGCGCTCCCGGGCTGTGTCTGCTGGTCACCGAGGCGATGCCCCAGACACCCGCGCGCGGGCGCCTGGATGCCGTCGCCTCCACCACCGACGGGTTCGAACTGGCCAGGCTCGATCTGCTGCAACGTCGCGAGGGCGACGTGCTCGGCGAGGCGCAGTCCGGCACGAAGTCCGCGCTGCGGATGCTGTCGCTGGTGCACGACGAGGAGGTCATCGCCGAGGCGGGCAGCGAGGCGGAGGCCGTCGTACGGCAGGACCCCGAACTGCGCTCCCACCCGGGGCTGGCCGGTATGATCACCGAACTTCTGGCCGAGGAGCGTGCTGAGTTCCTGGAGAAGTCCTAGCGGGAGTTCGTGGCCCCGGTGTCCGGGTGCCGCCCCTGCCGCAGTGCCTGACCGGTGTCCCGGGCGTGCAGGCCCACACCTCCCGTCCTCGTGGGGGAGCGGCTCCTACTCGGGCGAGGGCCGGCACTGCTTCGCGCCGTCCGCGCCGGAGCGGGAAGCCGCGGCGCCGAAGGTCACGTAACCGAGTACCGCGATGAGCCGGGACGGTTGCCGGTGACTCGGGTCTCGCTCGGGAAGGAGCGTACGTCGCTCCGACTGGTGTGTTCGCGCGGAGCGCGCGAGCATCGACACCTGCGGTGTTCGTTGCCACCGATCCCACCGACAACCCTATCGAAAAAATTTGTCATATTCGTGTTTTTGTGAATATGTAGATTATTTCTACTGGTTGATCCTTGTTCGCCGGTGCCGGAGTTGCAGGTCGCATATGGGAAGCCTGTGGATCATGAGTTCCATCACGCGAGAACAGCTCCCGAAGAGGAGAATTTTCGGGGTATTGTTCGCAGGCGATCCGACACCTGCCCCAGGAGGTAGCCGGCATGTTCCGCAAGGTCCTCGTCGCCAACCGTGGCGAGATTGCCATCCGCGCGTTCCGCGCCGGATACGAGCTCGGCGCGAAAACCGTGGCCGTGTTTCCCCACGAGGATCGCAACTCACTGCACCGGCTGAAGGCGGACGAGTCCTACGAGATCGGCGCTGCCGGTCATCCCGTTCGGGCTTACCTGTCCGTCGAGGAAATCATCCGGGCGGCCCGAACAGCGGGCGCCGATGCGATCTATCCGGGTTACGGTTTCCTGTCCGAGAACCCAGACCTGGCCGAGGCCTGCCAGCAGGCCGGTATCACCTTCATCGGCCCATCACACGAGATCCTCCAGCTCACCGGTAACAAGGCCAGCGCGGTCCGGGCCGCCAAAGCGGCGGGAGTGCCCGTACTCGAGTCCTCCACCCCCTCCGACGACGTCGAGGAGCTGCTGAACTCCGCCGGGGACATGCAGTTCCCGGTGTTCGTAAAGGCCGTCGCGGGCGGCGGTGGTCGCGGTATGCGCAGGGTCAACGATCTCGAGTCGCTGCGTGAGGCGCTGGAAGCCGCCATGCGCGAAGCCGAATCCGCCTTCGGCGACCCCACCGTGTTCCTCGAGCAGGCCGTGGTGAATCCACGCCACATCGAGGTGCAGATCCTCGCCGACTCGGCGGGCAACGTGGTTCACCTCTACGAACGCGACTGCTCGGTACAGCGCAGGCACCAAAAGGTCGTGGAGCTCGCCCCCGCCCCGAATCTGGACCCCGAGCTGCGGGAGCGGATCTGCGCCGACGCGGTGGCCTTCGCGCGGGAGATCGGATACGTCAACGCGGGAACGGTGGAGTTCCTCGTCGACGAACAGGGACGGCACGTGTTCATCGAGATGAATCCCCGGATTCAGGTGGAACACACCGTCACCGAGGAGGTCACCGACGCTGATCTGGTGCAGTCCCAGGTGCGTATCGCCGCCGGGGAGACACTGCCGGAGCTCGGCATGGCCCAGGAGGGCATCCGGCTCCGCGGTGCGGCGCTGCAGTGCCGGATCACCACCGAGGATCCGGCCAACGGTTTCCGCCCCGACACCGGAATGATCAGTGCCTATCGCTCGCCGGGAGGTGCAGGTGTCCGACTGGACGGCGGAACGGCCTTCTCCGGCAGCAGCGTCAGCGCTCACTTCGATTCCATGCTGGTCAAGTTGACCTGTCGTGGCCGGGACTTCGACACCGCGGTGGCGCGGGCGCGCCGAGCCGTCGCCGAGTTCCGGATCCGCGGTGTGGCCACCAACATTCCGTTCCTGCAGGCAGTGCTCGACGACCCGGACTTCGGCGCCGGAAGGATCACCACGTCCTTCATCGACGAGCGCCCGAAGCTGCTGACCGCGCGCCACTCGGCCGACCGGGGAACCCGACTGCTGAGCTACCTCGCGGACGTGACCGTCAACCGGCCCTACGGGGAACGCCCCGCTGCCCCCGAGCCGAGACGCAAACTCCCCGCCGCCGATCTCGACACCCCGCCCCCCGCCGGATCGAAGGATCGGCTCGACCAGCTGGGACCGGAGGGCTTCGCGCGGTGGCTGCGGGACTCCGACGCGGTCGGGGTCACCGAGACGACGTTCCGGGACGCCCACCAGTCCCTGCTCGCCACCCGGGTCCGCACCAAGGATCTCACCACGGTGGCTCCCTACGTGGCCCGCACGACGCCCGAACTGCTCTCGTTGGAGTGCTGGGGTGGGGCCACCTACGACGTCTCGTTGCGGTTCCTCGCCGAGGACCCGTGGGAAAGGTTGGCCGCGCTGCGCCGAGCCGTCCCCAACATCTGTCTGCAGATGCTGCTGCGCGGGCGCAACACGGTCGGCTACACGCCCTATCCCACCGAGGTGACCGAGCACTTCGTGGCGGAGGCCACCGACACCGGTATCGACATCTTCCGCATCTTCGACGCGCTCAACGACGTGGAACAGA
Source organism: Actinopolyspora mzabensis (assembly GCF_900101095.1). Lineage (GTDB taxonomy): Bacteria > Actinomycetota > Actinomycetes > Mycobacteriales > Pseudonocardiaceae > Actinopolyspora > Actinopolyspora mzabensis. The sequence continues at coordinate 53,182 of NZ_FNFM01000014.1, read as the reverse complement.
TGCGCCCGGCCATTCGGGCGGTGCGCGACACCGGACGTTCCGTGGCGGAGGTGGCGCTCTGCTACACGGGGGATCTCTCCGACCCCGAGGAACGGATCTACACCCTGGACTACTACCTGCGGTTGGCGGAACGGATCGTCGAGGCGGGCGCGCACGTGCTGGCGATCAAGGACATGGCCGGACTGCTGCGTCCGCCCGCCGCCGCCACGCTGGTCTCCGCGCTGCGGCGAGAGTTCGACCTGCCGGTGCACCTGCACACCCACGACACCCCCGGCGGGCAGCTGGCCACGTACCAGGCCGCCGTGCAGGCCGGGGTGGACGCGGTGGACGGTGCGTCTGCATCGCTGGCGGGCACGACCTCGCAGCCCGCCCTCTCCTCGATCGTGGCCGCCACCGACCACACCGAACGGGAAACCGGTCTTGATCTGGACGCGGTGTGTGATCTGGAGCCCTACTGGGAGTCGGTCCGCAAGATATACCGCCCCTTCGAAGCGGGACTGGCGGCTCCCACGGGGCGTGTCTACCGACACGAGATCCCCGGCGGGCAGCTGTCCAATCTGCGAACCCAGGCAGTGGCCCTCGGGCTCGGCGACAAGTTCGAGGAGATCGAGGCGATGTACGCCGCCGCCGACCGCATGCTCGGCCGGCTGGTCAAGGTCACTCCGTCCTCGAAGGTCGTGGGGGATCTGGCGCTGCACCTGGTCGGTGCCGGGGTGGACCCGACCGAGTTCGAGGCCGAGCCTCACCGGTTCGACATCCCGGATTCGGTGATCGGGTTCCTGCAGGGCGAGCTGGGGGACCCGCCCGGTGGTTGGCCCGAACCCTTCCGTAGCCGTGCCCTGCAGGGCAGGCCCGCCGAACGGCAGCTGGTCGACCTCTCCGAGGAGGATCGCAAGGGGCTGGCGACCGATCGGCGGGAGACGTTGAACCGGCTGCTGTTCCCCAAACCCACCAGGGAGTTCAACGAGCACCGTCACTCCTACGGCGACACCTCGCTGCTGAGCAGCAAGGACTTTTTCTACGGGCTGCGTGCGGGCGAGGAGTACGCCGTGGACCTGGATCAGGGTGTGCGGTTGCTGATCGGCCTGGAGGCGATCAGCGAAGCCGACGAACGCGGGGTACGCACCGTCATGGCCATCCTCAACGGCCAGATGCGCCCGATACAGGTCAGGGACCGTTCGGTCGCCTCCGAGCTCCCCGTCGCCGAGAAGGCCGAGCGCACCAACCCGGCGCACGTCGCAGCGCCGTTCTCCGGGGTGGTCACGCTCTCCGCCTCGGAGGGCGAAACGGTCGAGACCGGCCAGACGGTCGCCACCATCGAGGCGATGAAGATGGAGGCGGCCATCACCGCCCAGCAGAGCGGCACGGTCAAGCGGGTGGCCATCGGTGCGGTGCAGCAGGTCGAGGGTGGCGATCTGGTCATCGAGATCGGCTGAACGAATCCGTCGCTCGGCTCCTCCGGAGGACCGCGGTTCTTCCGGGGGAGCCGCGGCTCCTCGCGCGGCGGTTTTCCCGTCCGCGAACCGCCGTGCCGGGCCCCTGCGGTGACCTCGCGACACCGGTGGGCGAGGATGGTCCGGTGACCAGAATCGTCGCGGGAACCGCCGGTGGGCGCCGTATCGAGGTGCCGCAACGTGGCACCAGACCAGTCACCGAACGAGTGCGCGAGGCACTGTTCAGCGCGCTGGAGGCCATGACGGAACTGTCCGGGACCCGAGTGCTGGATCTGTTCTCCGGCTCGGGTGGTTTCGGGTTCGAGGCGCTCTCGCGCGGTGCCGAACACGCCACCTTCGTCGAGGCGGACCGCCGCGCGGCCGGGGTGCTGCGACGTAACGCCGAGACGCTCGGTTTCCGCTCCGTCGGCATCGAGCAGTCCCCCGTGCGTTCGGTGCTGGCCCGTTCCCCGGGTGAACCCTACGACCTGGTGTTCGCCGACCCCCCGTTCGCGATGGACTCCGCCGAACTGGACGAGTGCTGGCAGGCGTTGGTTCGCAACGACTGGCTGAGCCGGGACGGCCTGATCATCGTCGAGCGTTTCTGGAACAGTCCCGCTCCGCTGTGGCCCGCGGGCATCGAGGAGTTGCGTAACAAGCGCTACGGGGACGCGGCCGTATACTGGGCCGAACGAGTTCGTCCGGAATGACGCCCGGCGGTTCTACCGCCCGCTCGTCTCCCGTGCGTCCGGTGGTGAGTCACACCACCTCGTCCTGAGTCCTACCGGCGGGTACTGCTAAGTTGCCGCTCATGAGGCGTGCCGTCTGTCCAGGTTCTTACGATCCGGTCACCAATGGCCATTTGGACATCATCGAGCGAGCGGCGGGGCTGTTCGACGAGGTAACCGTCGCCGTGCTCGTGAACAAGAGCAAGAAGAGCCTGTTCGACGTCGACGAGCGAATCGAGATGCTTCGCGAGGTCAGCAAACCGTGGCCGAACGTGGTCGTCGACTCCTGGCACGGTCTGCTGGTGGACTACTGCAAGGCCAACGGGATCGGTGCGATCGTCAAAGGGCTGCGTGCGGTCAGTGATTTCGACTACGAGCTGCAGATGGCGCAGATGAACCAGCGGCTCTCCGGAGTCGAGACGCTGTTCATGTCGACCAATCCGCTCTACAGCTTCCTGGCCAGTTCGCTTGTCAAGGAGGTGGCCACCTACGGCGGCGACGTGTCCAACCTGTTGCCGCCGAGAATCGAACGACGACTGCTCGACCGGTTGGCGGAAACGGCCGAGTGACCGGCAGCGGGGTCGACCCCGGTGCCCGGATCCGGTCACCGGGGACGATCAGTCCAGCGACAGTTTCATGCCGACATGGGTGGCGCTGAAGCCGAGCCGCTCGTAGAACCGATGTGCGGCTGTCCGACCGCTGTCGGAGGTCAGCTGCACCTGACCCGCGCCGCGCTCGCGGGCCACCGAGATCGCCCATTCGCACATCCGCCCGCCGATCCCGAGACCGCGGTACTCCGATCCGACCCGCACCGCTTCCAACTGGGCCCGCTTGGTGCCCACGTGCGACAGGCCCGCGATGAAACTCAGCTGCAGGGTTCCCACGATCTCGCCGTCGAGCTCGGCGACCACCAGTAGTTGGTTCGGGTCCGAGGCGATCTCCGCGAACGCGGTGTCGTAGGCAGGGTCTCCGGGACGTTCCCGGTGGCGGCCCAGTTCGTCATCGTGGAGCAGGGAGACCACGGCTGCCACGTCCGCGGCCCGGGCGGGGCGGAAGTTGAATCGTTCGTCCATCGGGCCGGCAGTCTAGTGGTGCGGGTGCGCTGCGGGTTCGTGTTCGCTGCCGTGGTTCGTCATTCACTGTTCACGGCTGGGCCTGGTGTGGGTTGCACAGCGAGGTTAACGTGCCGGTTATGCGCCAACACGCTGTGAGACTTTCCAGGTTGATGTTGACGGGACTGATCGCCGTGCTGGGCCTGCTCGGCCCCGTGGCGGCAGCCTCGGCGGAACCCGTCACCGAACGTTCCTCCGCCGTGACCGCCGCGGCCACGTGCGGGAACACTTCCGGTTTCGAACGAGTCGCGCTCTCCTCCCTTCCACCGGAAGCCACCGACACGGTGCGACTGATCCAACAGGGCGGTCCCTACCCCTATCCGGAGGACGGCGGAGTCTTCCACAACTGGGAGGGGATCCTGCCGGACTGCCCGGACGGCTACTACCACGAGTACACGGTCGAGACTCCGGGGATCGACCATCGCGGCGCCCGCCGGTTCGTCGTCGGCTCCGAGGGGGAGTACTTCTACACCGCGGATCACTACGAGAGCTTCCGGCTGACCGAAGTCAACTCCTGAGACCCGTGACCAGTCGGCACGGCGCCCGTGACCACCGGGCGCCGTGCCGAGCCGCGCGGTACCGATTCGTCACGTCTCTGACCGGTCCGCCTCACGTGCCGCGCGACTCGCTCGTCGCACGTACCGCGCGCGCCAGCTGTTCCTGCGAGATCCGCTGGGCGCAGATGTAGTACAGCGTGCTGCCCGCGGGCAGTCTCGTGCGCCAGGACGGGCTGATGAGCAGTTCGGAGTCGGTCCGCGCGGCCAGCACCGTGGCGTCGTGCCGGTCGCCCAGGGCGAACTGGCAGTCGCCGTAGGAGACCGGCCCCAGTGACTCGGGGAGCCGACACGAGTAGGTGTTCCCTCCACCGTGGGTCACCAGTTCGCTGTAAACCTGGGTGATGCCGGGATCCAGCAGCTCCTCGGTGATCATGTGCGGGGTGTGCCACTGGACGCAGCGGATCGTTTCGTCCACGTACCGCATGTGTTCGGCCCTGCTCATGTCCCGCAGCGCGATCACCGGTTCCAGTTCCGGATTGACGTGGTGCACGCTCACCGCCACGGCGAGAGCCTCGTTGTCGTCGCGCGCGTCGATCAGCACCGAACGGGCGTGGTGCACCCCGGCCCTGTGCAGCACGTCCTCCGCGGTCAGGTCGCCACGCACGAAACCGATCCCCCGGTCCGGAACGGGGTGGTGGTCCACGTCGTCCCAGGCGCCGAGTACGACCGGATGTCTACCGTCGGCGAGCAGCTCGTCGATTATGCGTTCACTGCGCCCGGCGCCGTATCCCAGCACCACGATGTGATCGGAGATGTGCAGGCTTCCGGAGCCGCTCATTCTTCTGCCTCTCGCCGTTTCCAGGGTGGTCGCCAGATGGGTGAACAGGGTGGTCAACGTCGCGATCCCCCCGACGATGACGTACACCCCGACGACGTGGCCTCCGGTGGTCTCCGGGTAGAAGTCGCCGTAACCCACCGTGGAGGTGGTGACCAGAAACCACCACCAGTAGTTCTCCGGAGCCGTCAGTTCGCTGTCGGCGCGTTCGAACAGCTCCATCAGCGGCCAGCTCGTGAAGAACACGAACGTGATCACCAGGGCGGGGGTCGTCCATGACCGGATGCTGATCAGACGTTGCAGCAAACGGAAAAGTACGGTGGGCAACATGACCTCCCGCCGGATCGTGACACTGGTCTTCGCCCAGTCTCGATTACCGGTCGGCCCGGCTTCCCACCGGTGTCCCGGTGCCGCGTGACGGACACGCGGCTGCGGATATCCCGCATCCCGCCGGTGCCGCCGGGCAGACTGGGATCACACATGATCGGCTCGTGTGAGCGCTTCGAAACCACCGGATCGCGGGGTGATCGATACCCGGGTCCGTGCGTTCTGAGAGCCTGAACGGGCCTGGCAAGTATCCTTCGGGTGAATACGACTGCAGGGAGATCGACGTGTACCGGGTGTTCGAGGCGCTCGACGAGCTCGTCACGATCGTCGAGGAAGCGCGAAGTGTTCCGATGACCTCCGGGTGCGTCGTGCCGCGCGGCGACGTGCTGGAGCTGCTCGACGAGGTTCGCGATTCCTACCCTTCGGAGCTCGACGACGCGCAGGACGTGCTCGATCACCGGGACGAACTGGTGAACAAGGCCAAGTCCGAGGCCGACGACAGCCTCAGCACCGCACGTTCCGAAGCGGAGAAGACGTCCTCCGAGGCCAGGGCCGAGGCGGAGAAGATGCTCGCCGACGCCAGGGAACGAGCGGACGAGATCGTCGCCCAGGCCCGGGCGGACGCCGAGCAGACCATCAACAACGCGCGCCGCGAGTACGAGGACTACATCGCTCGCGCGCAGTCCGAGTCCGACCGGATGGTGCAGGCCGGACGCGCCGCTTACGACCAGTCCATCCACGAGGGGCGTTCGGAACAGGCCCGCCTGGTTTCCGACACCGAGGTGGTCCAGCAGTCGCAGCACGAGGCCAAACGAGTGGTCGACGAGGCGCACGAGGAGGCCGAGCGGTTGCGTAGCGACTGCGACGCCTACGTCGACTCCCGGTTGGCCGACTTCGAGGAACTGCTCGGCCGTACGCTGCGCACGGTGGGCAAGGGCAGGCAGCAGCTCCGACGTCCCATGAGCGCGCCCTTCGACTACGAGGAGTGGCAGACCTCCGAGCACGGCACCGCGGTCAGCGAACACTGACTCCCCGGCGGGTGACCACCCACCTCGCCGGTGCGCTCGCGAGTCGAACCGGCGCTCTTCGACCCCTGGTCGGGTTTCGGGTGTGCTCTCGCTCATCGTGCGCACCAGCCGTGTGGTTTCGGCCGACGGCCCCTGGTGGCGTAGCCTGAGGGGTGGCTCTGCTCGGCCCCGGCCGGCCCCGCCACTCGAAGCCGGGGAGCATCGTGCCCGGCAACGTGAGGTGCTTGTCGGGTCGCTCGTCGGTCGACCGGTGGTCCGACCGAGCTCGGTTCCGAGCGGGTCCAGCAATCGCGAAACAGCCTAGCCGAAACCACAGATGCCTCAGAATCACGAAGTCGTGCGATCCGCACCGGACGGTCCGTGGGTGATAGACACCCGGGAGTTCGGCCGCAGTCCCGGTACGAGTCGCAACTACACCCGCATACCTCCGGCCCCGGCCGGTTTCGGTATCGACATGGTCCGGGTTCCGGAGGGAGAGCCGATCGAGCTCGATCTGCTGCTGGAGGCAGTGGTCGAGGGCGTGTTGGTATCCGGTACCGTCAGGGCGAACGCTAGCGGCGAGTGCGCGCGGTGTCTCGACCCGATTTCCGAGGATGTCGACGTCGAGCTGCGGGAGCTGTTCGCCTATCCGGACAGCGCCACCGACACCAGCACCGATGAGGACGAAGTCAGCCGGATGTCCGGTGATCTGATCGATCTGGAGCCGGTGGTCCGGGACACGGTGTTGCCGTCGATGCCCACCGCCCCGCTGTGCTCGCCCGACTGTCCGGGACTGTGTTCCGGATGCGGTGCCAAATGGGCCGATCTCGGTCCGGAACACCATCATGAGACGATTGACCCTCGCTGGGCCGCATTGCGTGAGCGGTTCGGTGGGACCGAAGAGGAGAAGTAGCCGTGGCTGTCCCCAAGCACAAGGTTTCCCGGTCGAACACCCGTAAGCGCCGTTCGCAGTGGAAGGCCTCCGCTCCGACCCTGCGGGCGTGCCCCAACCGGGCCTGCCGTGAGATGAAGCTCCCGCACGTCGCCTGCCCATCCTGCGGTCAGTACAAGGGCCGTCAGGTCACCACCCCTGCCTGATAGGCGCCGAGAGTGGGGGGAAAGCAACAGTCCCGGGAGCGTGAAGCGGACCGGTCTGCGTTGGTAGCGGCTCTCGGCGTCGATTTCGACGCCGAGATGCTGACGCTTGCCCTGACACACCGTTCCTACGCCTACGAGAACGGCGGCTTGGAGCCCAACGAACGGTTGGAGTTCCTGGGGGATGCCGTACTCGGACTGGTGATCACCGATCACCTGTATCGTGACCACCCCGATCTTCCCGAGGGGCAACTGGCCAAGCTGCGGGCGAGCGTGGTCAACATGCACGCGCTCGCCGCCGTGGCTCGTGAACTGGGCGAGGGCGGTCTGGGGCAGTACCTGCTGCTGGGACGTGGCGAGGAGCTCACCGGAGGCAGGGACAAGGCGAGCATTCTGGCCGACTCGCTGGAAGCGGTCCTCGGGGCCGTTTATCTGCAGCACGGGCTGGAGACCTCCCGCGCGGTGATCCACCGGTTGTTCGACTCGTTGTTGGCCGAGGCGCCCATGCTCGGTGCGGGCCTGGACTGGAAAACCAGTTTGCAGGAGTTGACCGCATCGGCCGGCCTGGGAGTCCCGGACTACCGAATCGATGAGCAGGGCCCGGATCACCGCAAGGAGTTCAGCGCCTACGCCGTGGTCAACGGTGAGGTCCTGGGCCAGGGTGACGGGCGAACCAAGAAGGACGCCGAGCAGAAGGCGGCGCAGACCGCCTGGCGTGCCCTGTCGGATCAGCTCAACGGCGAGACGGACCTCGGCAGTCCGGCCGAGCAGTAGGCGAGGTGCTTCCGAGGAACCCGGCCCGGCGACTACCCCGCTGGTGCCGCCCCGGCTGAAGACGATCCGACTGGTGACAACCCGGCTGGTGACAACCCGGTGTACGGCAGCCGTGAGTCGTGTTCGAGGATGGCTTCGTGCCAGAACTACCCGAAGTCGAAGTCGTCCGCAGCGGGGTCGCCGAGCACGTCTCGGGTCGCAAACTGGCCGGTGTCGAGGTATTGCACCCGCGTGCCGTGCGTAGACACCTCCCGGGGCCGGAGGATTTCGCGTCCGTGCTGGTCGGCCGGGTCATCGAGAGCGTTCGCAGGCGGGGCAAGTACCTCTGGTTCTCGTTGGGGGACTCGGGAGACCCCGACGGTCGTGCTTCCGGCAGCGGACCCCAGGCAGTGGGGGAGACGGCAGCAGGGGGCCAGGCAGTACTCGCTCATCTCGGGATGAGCGGTCAGCTGTTGATACAGCCGCGCCGGGCCGACGACGAGAAACACCTGCGCGTGAGGTTCCGTTTCGAGGACGAGGGCCCCGAGCTGCGATTCGTCGATCAGCGGACTTTCGGTGGGTTGAGTCTCACCGAGCTGGTGCCTTCGGCGGACCTCGCCGTGCCCGACTCCATCGGGCACATCGCGGCCGACCCGCTGGAGCCCGCCTTCGACAGGGAGGCTGTCGTACGACTCCTCCGCGCCCGCAGGACGGGCATCAAACGAGCCCTGTTGGACCAGAACCTGATCTCCGGTATCGGCAACATCTACGCCGACGAGGCGCTCTGGCGTGCCCGACTGCACTGGGCGCACCCCACGGCCGCACTGGATGACGAGCAGCTCCACCGCCTGCTGGACTCGGTGGTCGAGGTCCTCGGCGAGGCGCTCGTCGCCGGTGGAACCTCGTTCGACTCGCTGTACGTCAACGTCAACGGTCGGTCCGGTTACTTCAGCCGTTCCCTCTCGGTCTACGGGCGCGCCGGTTCGCCGTGTCCGCGCTGTGGTGCCTCGGTCCGGCGGGAGGCGTTCACCAACCGATCCGCCTACAGTTGCCCCGGCTGTCAGCCGGTTCCGCCCGAACCCCACTGGTGATTCGCATCCGGGGCCCTTCCCCGGGGAAGGTGGTGGGGCGGAAGCCGCCCCACCACACGTGTCAGCCCGTGCGCACTCCGGTGAACTCCGGATGGGAGTTCGTGCCCCGAAGCGAGGGAACCGGTTCACCGGTGCCGGTAGCCTGATCACATGGCAGGGTCCGAGGCGTTCGTCCTCGGGTTTTCGACGGTGTTCGAAAGGACGGACTCGTGACGGGACCACCGCGACGGTCGCCCGTCGTCCACCGCGAGGGGTTGGACGAACTACTCGAACGGGCCCGGGAACTCGCCCGCGACGGCAGGCGCCGGATTCTCGGGATAGCCGGTCCGCCCGCGGCGGGAAAGGGCAGGCTCGCGGACAAGTTGCTGCAGGGGCTGGGCGACAGCGCGGCACTCGTCCCGATGGACGGGTTCCACCTCGCCGGTGCCGAACTGCGCAGGCTTGGCAGGCAGAACCGCAAGGGGGCGCCGGACACCTTCGACGTGTCGGGCTACCTGTCGTTGCTGCGTCGCCTGCGTGCCCAGACCGGGGGAGGGAATGACGAGGTGGTCTACGCCCCGGAGTTCCACCGCTCCGTCGAGGAGTCCTACGCCGGTTCCATCCCGATCTCCGCCGAGGTGCCGTTGGTGCTGACCGAGGGCAACTACCTGCTGCTGGATCGGGAGCCCTGGACCGAGGTGCGCGGCCTGCTCGACGAGTGCTGGTATCTGGAACCGGACGACGGCAAACGGGTCGGACGGTTGATCGCGCGCCACGTCCGCAACGGGATGTCGCGCGGCCGCGCGCGGGAGTGGGTGATGCGCAGCGACGAGCGCAACGCGGCGCTGATCGCCGAGAGCAGGGGAAACGCCGACCTGGTGATCCCGGGGGACATCGGGTAGTCCTTCCCCGTTCTCGCGGTCTCGGCTCAGACCGTCCTCGTGCTCGAGGGTTCGAGCGGCGTGGTGGACGGCGCGGGCGAAGTGCTCTCCGAAGAACTCGCCGCACTCTCCGAAGAACTCGCCGTCACCGTCGTGTCACTGGTTTCTTGAGTGCTTCCCGAGGCGCTGTTCGTGGTGCCTTCGTCGGGAGTGCCTTCAGGCTCGGACTCGGAGGTGTCGGTTTCTGTCGGGTCGGGGGTGGGGTCCGTGGGTTCGGTCTTCGTATCTGTTGGGTCTGGCTCAGGCTGTGTTTTCGTAGGCTCGGTCTGTGTGTCTGTAGGGTCCGTGGACTCGGGAGGCTCGGTAGGCGGGGGTTTGGAGTCGCCGTCGTCGTGAGTCTCCGTAGTCCCCGTGCTCGGATCCTGCGCTGAGTCGTCTTCCCAGTGGTCCGAGCGGTCCTCACGCGATACGCCGCTCGACTCCTCCGCGGTTTCGCCACCCGCGGCGGGCACCCCGCCGTGGGGCGTTTCGGAGGAACTGGAGCTCGGTTTCCGCGAGCTCGTCGTGCCCTCCCGCGAACCGGTGTTCTCGTAGCTCGTCGAGTTCGCCGCGCCACCGCTGGACTCGGGCAGCGAGGCTTCCCGCTGTTCCACGTTGCCCAGTGCGACGGCCGCCATCGTCGAGAACGCGGTCGCCACCATCACCCCCGAACCGGCCAGTACCGCCAGGCGTTTCGACAGGGCGTTCCGGTCTTCGTGGAGTGGATCCATCGGGTTGCTCACTCGTCCTCGCGTCCGTAGGTGGTGTCCCGGCCGGCGGGTGCCACGGTTCCCCGTGGTGCACGAGCGGTGGGGGTGGCCGCGTTCGTTCGCATTACGGTAGCCATCCGGCACCCGTCCGCCGAGGCGGGGGTGGCCCGCCGTTCGGTGCAGTCGCGATTCCCGCGTCGGCACCAGCGGAAGGCATCATCGGTACCACCTCACACGACGAGAACGACTACGACAAGGAGCGGTTGATCGGGCATGTCGGAAGGAACCGAGGCCGAATCCAGCAGGTTGACCGCATGGGTGCACGGTCGGGTGCAGGGAGTAGGGTTCCGGTGGTGGACGCGGTCGCGTGCCCTGGAGCTGGGGCTGGCCGGTAGCGCGACGAATCTGCCGGGGGGCCGTGTCGAAGTGGTCGCCGAAGGACCCCGACACGCCTGCGAAAGATTGCTGGATCTCCTTCGATCGGGTGATACGCCGGGAGCTGTCGAGCACGTCGCAGAGCAGTGGGCGGCACCACGTGGTGGACTCTCCGGGTTCGTCGAACGGTGAGTTCCGCGGGAATCGGTCCTCGGGCCGGAGCAGTGCGGTCTGCCACGGCACCGACGGTTTCCTCCGAGCGTCCCGGCAGTAGCGCACAGCCGTCATTTCGCGGGAAGGTCGTTGAGCAGCGGTGCATCTGAAGAGCCTGACGCTGAAGGGTTTCAAATCCTTCGTGTCGACCACGACCCTGCGGTTCGAACCGGGGATCACGTGCGTGGTGGGGCCGAACGGCTCCGGCAAGTCCAATGTGCTCGACGCGCTGACCTGGGTCATGGGGGAGCAGGGCGCCAAGGCGCTGCGGGGCGGCAAGATGGAGGACGTCATCTTCGCCGGAACCTCGGGGCGGGCGCCGCTCGGGCGTGCCGAGGTCAATCTGACCATCGACAACGCCGACGGTGCGCTGCCGATCGACTACACCGAGGTGTCGATCACGCGCCGCATGTTCCGCGACGGTGCCAGTGAGTACGAGCTCAACGGCAACGCCTGCAGGCTGCGCGATCTGCAGGAACTGCTGTCCGACTCCGGAATCGGCCGGGAGATGCACGTCATCGTCGGTCAGGGGCAGCTCTCCAGCATCCTGCAGGCCAAGCCCGAGGAGCACCGCAGGCTCATCGAAGAGGCCGCGGGCGTGCTCAAACACCGCAAGCGCAAGGAGAAGGCGCTACGCAAGCTGGAGGCGATGCAGGCCAACCTGACCCGGTTGACCGATCTGACCGGCGAGCTGCGCAAGCAACTCAAACCGCTGGGCAAGCAGGCCGAGATCGCCCGAAGGGCCCAGACCATCCAGGCTGAACTGCGGGATGCGCGGCTGCGGCTGATCGCCGACGACCTGGTGACCGCTCGCTCCGAGCTCGAACGTGACGAAGCCAACGAGCAGGCCGCGCGCGACAAGCGGGCAGCGACGGAAAAAGCGCTGCAGCAGGCCCAGGAACAGGAGAAGCAGCTGGGGGAGCAGGTCAGCGCCGACGCTCCTCGGGTGGCACGCATCCAGGACACCTGGCACCGGCTCTCCGCGCTGCAGGAACGGCTCGGCGGGACGCTGCGACTGGCGCAGGAACGGCACAAGCACCTCAGTGCCGAACCGGAGCAGCACCGCTCGGAGCGCGACCCGGAGGAACTCGAGGCCGAAGCGGATGAAGCGGCCGAGCGCGAGGAGACCGCCAACGAGGAGGCCGAGCGCACCCGCGAGGCGCTCGCCGAGGTGGTGACGAGCCGTTCGGAAGCCGAGTCGGCACTGCGGGAGGCCGAGAACGCACACATGGCCGCGGTGCGCGCCATAGCCGATCGCCGGGAGGGAGCCGCGCGCCTCTCCGGCGAAGTCGAGTCGATGCGCAGCAAGGTGGCAGCCACCGACGAGGAGATCGAACGGTTGACGGCCTCGACCACCGAGGCCGAGCAGCGCGCCGCCGAGGCGCAGCAGGCCTACGAGGAGGCCGCCGCGGCGGACGACACCGAGCACGGCGACGACGACGGCGTCGAACAGCGGTGTGCCAACGCCGAGGAGGCAAGGGACGCGGCCAAGCGACGAGTCGACGAACTCGTCGAGGCCGAGCGGGCCGCCGAACGTGAGACGGCCTCCTGGCAGGCTCGGGTGGAGGCGCTGTCGATGGGGCTGGACCGCAAGGACGGTGCGGCCACGTTGCTGGCCGCGGGCGAACGTGTTCCCGGCCTGCTCGGTTCGGTGTCGGCCCTGCTGAGCGTGGAACCCGGGGCGGAGCCCGCCCTGACCGCGGCCCTGGGGACGGCCGCCGAAGCGGTGGCGGTGCGCGGGGTCACCGACGCGGCCACCGCGCTACGAGTGCTCAAGGAGGACGAGGCGGGCAGTAGCGGCCTGCTCGTCGGGGCCGCCGTCCGCCCCGACCGAACCGCCTGGCCGGAGCTGGACGGTTCGGCGCGTTGGGCGGTGGACCTGCTGCGAGCCCCCGACGAGCTGCTGCCCGCCCTGACGGTGCTGCTCGACCGGGTCGCGGTGGTCGGGGACCTGGACAGCGCGGAACGACTGCTGGAGCGGCACCCCGGGGTGCGGGCGGTCACTTCGGAGGGGGACCTGCTCGGCAGCAGCTGGTCCTCCGGCGGCTCCGCCGCCTCGGACCACCGGAGCCCCATCGAGGTGCAGGCCGCCGTGGACGAGGCCGAGTCCGAGCTGGCCGAGGCACGGCGCGCGGTGGAACGGCACGGCGCCGCCCTGGAGGGGGCTCGCTCCGAACTGGAGTCCCGCGAGGCCGAGGTCAACACCGCGCGGGAACAGCGCAACGAACTCCGGGTGCGGCACGCACGCAGTTCCGAGCGGGTGGCCAGCCTGCTCGAGGCCGCCCGGTCCGCCGCCGCTGAAGTCGAACGGCTGCGCACCCAGCGCGGTGACGTGGAGCGTTCGCGGCAGGAGGCGGTGGCCAAGCTCGCCGAGCTCCAGGAACGGCTGGAGGTGGTGCAGTCCGAGCAGCTCGACGAGCAGGAACCCGACACCACCGAACGGGACCGGCTGGCTTCCGAACTGGACGACCTGCGACAGCGGGAGATGGACGCCAGACTCGCGGTGCGCAGCGCCGAGGAGCGCGCACGCGCGTTGCAGGGTCGGGCCGAACAGCTGCGGCGTTCCGCCAGACAGGAACGGCAGCAGCGGGAGCGCGCCGAACAGGCACGACTGGCCAGGCAGCGTGGCGCACGGGTCGCCGAGACCGTGATCGAGGGCTGCCGCACCGCGTTGCAGCGCATCGAGGTGTCACTGCGCTCGGCCGGTGAGCAGCGCGACGAGCTGCAACAGCGGCACTCCGAGAACGAGAGCCGGTTGCAGACGGTGCGTAACCAGGTGCGTGAGCTGTCCGGGGAACTGGAGAAGCTCACCGACGCGGTGCACCGTGACGAGGTTGCTCGTGCCGAGCAGCGATTGCGGATCGAACAGCTCGAAACGAAGATCGTCGAGGACTTCGGCGTGGGGCTGGACGATCTGGTCCAGGAGTACGGGCCCGATGTCGCGGTACCGCCGAGCCCGACGGAACTGTCGGAGTACGAGACGGCCAAGGAACGCGGGGAGCAGGTCAGCAAGCCGCCGTCGCTGCCTTACGACCGGGACACCCAGCAGCGGCGGGCCGACCGCGCGGAGAAGGATCTGGCCGCGTTGGGCAAGGTCAATCCGTTGGCGCTGGAGGAGTACGCCGCCCTGGAGGAGCGTTACAAGTACCTCTCGGGACAGTTGGAGGATCTCAAGGCCACCCGCAAGGACCTGCTCGACGTGGTCAAGGAGGTCGACGAGAAGATCCTGGAGGTCTTCTCGACCGCGTTCGACGACGTAGCGGCCGAGTTCGAGAAGGTCTTCTCGGTCCTGTTCCCGGGGGGTTCCGGAAAGCTCGTGCTCACCGACCCCGAGGACATGCTCACCACCGGTGTGGAGGTGGAGGCCAGACCGCCGGGCAAGAAGGTCAAGCGGCTGTCCCTGCTCTCCGGCGGGGAGAAGTCGTTGACCGCCGTGGCGATGCTGGTGGCGATCTTCCGGGCTCGCCCCTCCCCGTTCTACGTGCTCGACGAGGTGGAGGCCGCGCTGGACGAGACGAACCTGCGGCGCCTGATCGGTCTGCTCGATCAACTCAGGGCGAACTCGCAGTTGATCATCATCACGCACCAGAAGCCCACCATGGAGATCGCCGACGCCCTGTACGGCGTGAGCATGCGCGGCGACGGGATCACCACCGTGATATCGCAACGGCTGGCCTCGGGTAACGGCGAGCCCGTCGAGACCACCGAACCCGCGCACGCCGCGGGCCCGTCCGAGGGGAGCCCACCCGGGGGAGAGGCGGGTCCCTGACGGGGCGCTCGGGAGCACTCCCGCGCAGCGGACGTGGCACCGTGCGGCGCGGTCACGGTGCCGCCGTGTCGGTGCGCTACCGGCGCCGCTACCGGGGACTCAGCCTGCCTCGGACAGTTCGGACTCGCGCGTGGTTTCCTCCCGGCTCGGACGGTGTCGCAGCGACAGCACACCACCCACGAACAGCGTGATCACCACGCCGATCGGTGCGTACCAGGGAAACGCCAGCGGTGCGTGACCTCCCTGCCCGTCCGGAAAAGCCGCGCCGAACGCCAGCCAGAGCACCCCCAGCAGTGCGCAGCAGAACGCCGCCACCGCGTCGGGCTGTCGCGCACGCCGCACCAGCAGTCCCAGTAGGAAGGCCCCCAGCAGGGCCCCGTAGGTGTAGGACGCGATTCCGAGGCCCACCTCGACCACCGGGTTGTCGGTACTGGTGAACAGCGCGGCGAACACGACGAACACCAGCGCCCACCCGACCGTGACCGCCCGCGCCAGTCGCAGCAGTACCCGCTCCTCGTGGACCTTGCCGCTCAGTCGCTGATACAGGTCGCTGACGGTCGAGGTGGCCAGCGAGTTCAACGAGGAGGACAGCGTACTCATCGCGGCCGCGATGATTCCCGCGATCAACAGCCCGGATAGGCCGGGCGGAAGCTGGTTCACGACGAACCGCGGGAACAGGGCGTCACCGCTGCTCAGGCCCAACTGCTCGGGGTCGGCCCCCGCGAAGAACGCCCACAGCATCGAACCGATACCCAGGAACAGCGCGAACTGCAGCAGCACGAGCAGGCCACTGGTGATCACCGCGCGTTGACTGTCGGCGAGTGTGCGGCAGGCCAGCAGCCGTTGCACCATCAACTGGTCGGCACCGTGCGAGGCCATCGCGAACACCGCTCCGCCGAACAGGGCGGTGACGAAGGAGTACTGACTCGTCAGTACCGGCGAGCTCAGGTCGAACAGCTCGAACTTGCCCGCCCGCAGCGCCCGGTCGAACCAGTCGCCGGGCAGCTTGCTCAGCAGAATGATCCCCGCGAGCACCGAGCCGCCCACGTAGACACCCAACTGCACCACGTCGACCCAGACCACGGCCCGGATACCCCCGAAGTAGGTGTAGATCACCGTCAGCGCCGAGAGCCCCAGGACGATCTGCCAGTAGCTCGCGGCTACACCGAACGAGGCCAGCATCACCTTCACCGGGATGGCCGTGGCGAACAGCCGCAGCCCGTCCGCCAGCAACCTGGTGATCGAGAAGGTTACCGAGGCCGTGCCCTGCATTCCTCGCCCGAAGCGTTGCCCCAGGAACGCGTAGGCGCTGACCAGTTCGCCGGTGTAGTAGCGCGGCAGCAGCACGAAAGCCACGATCGTTCTGCCGATCAGGTACCCGATGGCCAACTGCAGGTAGGTGAACGACCCCAGATAGGCCACGGTGGGAACGCTGATCACGGTCTGCGTTGTGGTTTCGGTGGCCACCACCGAGAAGCAGACCGCCCACCAGGGCAGGTCACGTCCGCCCAGGAAGTAGTCACCGGTTCCGCGCTGCCTGCCCGCCAGCAGAATCCCGAGGGCGGGCATCGCCAGCAGGTAGACGCCGATCACTGCCAGGTCGATGATGCGCATGTGCTCTCCCGGCCGGGGGTGTGGAACGCGCTCGGCGCCGAGATCCGGAGTGCTGTCACCGGGGTCCCGACGGGTTCGGGGGTCGACAACGGCCGGTTTCCCGGGGTGAGGGTGCCCAGCACGCGGGGCCCCTCCGCACCGGTGCAGGACGCTATGTTGCCCGCGATCCCGTGCATCCCGAGGAAACCGAGCAGCGCGGCCAGGAACGCCTCCTTGGCATCGGGAGGTATCCCGTGCTGTCCGCTGGTGTTCAGCTCGGCGCCGTGCCTGCCGAGCTCGCGCCGCAGCCCGGACATCAGAACCGGATTCGCCACTCCTCCGCCCGAGGCGATCACCAGGCCCGGTTCGTGCGCGGCACACGCTTCGGTCACGGTGCGGACCGTGAGTTCGGTGACGGTGCGCAGCAGGTCCGGCGCGGCGACCTCCGAGACCGCCGCCAGCGCGTTTCGCAGGTATTCGAGCCCGAAGTGCTCCTTGTCGGCCGTCTTCGGCGGGGAGAGGTGAAAGTACTCGTCGGCCAGCAGCCTTTCCAGCAGATCCGGACGCACCCGGCCACGCGCGGCCAACGTGCCGTCGGTGTCGCGCCCTTCCTCGGCACCGACCAGTTCGGCGGCCGCGTCGATCAGCGCGTTTCCCGGCCCCGTGTCGTAGGCGATCGGTTCTCCTCGGCCCACCACCGTGATGTTGGCGATACCGCCCACGTTCAGTGCCAGCACGCCGTCCGGTGACGAGGTGGTCCACACGGGAGGGAAGAGGCCCGCGAGCCAGAGCACATCGAGTACCGGCGCCAACGGCGCACCCTGCCCACCCGCGGCCACGTCCCTGCTGCGCGGGTCGGCGAGCACGGGAAGTCCGGTGGCTTCGGCGATCCGGGCGGAGCCGCCCAGCTGCAGCGTGCCCAGCGTGCCGCCCCGCACCGTCTCGTGCCGGACGGTCTGGCCGAACGATCCGATCAGATCCGCCCGCCCGCGGGCCAGCTCTTCGACGCCGTACCTCGCGGCCGCGGCGAACGCCCGGCCGGTCTCGGCCTCCAGCCCGCACCACGCGGACGGCCCCTTGTCCTCCGAACGTGTCAGTGACACGAGCTCCCGACGCAGCGTCTCGGGGTAGGGCAACGAGTCGTAGCCCAGCGGAAGCGACTCGATCACCCCCGCCCGCAGCCGAAATTCGACAGCGGCGACGTCCACCCCGTCCATCGAGGTTCCCGAAAGTAGCCCGATCACCCGCCACGGCTTCATCCTGGTGGTGTAGATCACCGCGGGGGTCAGTGCAAGCCCGACACGGCTTTCCGCGCGAACCCGCCGCGCGGGTCGCGTCCGGCGGTGCGCTCTTCGGGTGCGACGATGGACGTGTGTCCACCACGAATGTGATCCTGATCATCGTTGCCGCACTGGTGGTGCTGGCCGTACTCGTCGGCACGGGCATCCTGCTCGCTCGGCGCAGGCGGGTCAGCCTCGCTCAACAGGAGCGGGAGGATACGTCCGCGGGCCGGGGTGGTTACCGCGCGGGCAGTGGAATCAGCCTCTCCAGTGGCGGTACGACCGGCGCACCCGAGCATCCCGTCGAGGAGCGAACCGACACGCAGGGGCAGCCGGGTGTCGGTGACGACGCCGCGGTTCCCAGGGACAGTCAACGGCGCGGCATGGTCGATGTTCCGCTGCCCAGTTCCTCCGAGGCCGATGACACCACGGTCGGAACCGACGACACCGCGACTACCACGGGAGAACCACCGGCTGCCGAGTCCGCCACCGCTCCCACCGTTCCGGAGCAACAGCCTCCAGCCGAGTCGGAACCGGTCCCGGAGACCGACACACCGGCCCCGCGGGACGAGGACTCCGAATCCACCGCGACCGCCGCCTCCGGCGGAGCCACCGGCACGGTGCCTCCCGAAAGCCCCGAACGGCCCGAGGACTCCCAGGCCGGTGCCGAACCGGGCACGGCCGCGGAGACCGAGGTCGAGGTCGAGCCGATCGAACCGTCCACCGGCAGGCTGGAGCGGCTGCGTGGCAGGCTCGCGCGTTCCCAGTCGATGTTCGGGCAGAGCGTGCTCGGGCTGCTCGGCGCCGGTGACCTCGACGAGGACTCCTGGGAGGAGATCGAGGACACCCTGCTGATGGCCGACCTCGGTGCCACCACGGCCTCGGAGATAATCGAGCGGCTGCGTACCGAGGTGGCCGCTCGCGGCGTGCGCACTCCCGAGCAGGCGAGGGCGTTGCTGCGCGAGGTGCTGGTGGACGCGCTGGCCACCACGCAGTCCCGCGCGGTCCAGGCGCTGCCGCACGGCGATCCGGCGGACGGCGGCAAGCCCGCGGTGGCGCTGGTCGTCGGGGTCAACGGAACCGGCAAGACGACCACCACCGGCAAGCTCGCTCGCGTGCTGGTCGCGGACGGGCGCACGGTGCTGCTCGGCGCCGCCGACACCTTCCGCGCCGCCGCGGTGGAACAGCTCGGGACGTGGGGCGAACGTGTCGGCGCCGAGGTGGTCCGGGGCGACGAGGGAGCCGACCCGGCGAGCGTGGCGTTCGAGTCGGTGCAGCGTGGTGCCGACTCCGGTGTCGACGCCATCCTCGTCGACACCGCGGGCAGGCTGCACACCAAGACCGGCCTGATGGACGAGCTCGGCAAGGTCAAACGTGTGATCGGCAAGCGTGCGCAGGTCGACGAGGTGCTGTTGGTGCTCGACGCCACGACCGGTCAGAACGGGCTCGCCCAGGCGAGGGTGTTCGCCGACGTCGTCGACGTCACGGGAATCGTGCTTACCAAACTCGACGGGACCGCCAAGGGAGGGATCGTCTTCCAGGTGCAGCGCGAGCTCGGCGTGCCCGTCAAACTGGTCGGCCTGGGAGAGGGAGCCGACGATCTCGCCCCGTTCGAACCGGAGGCGTTCGTCGACGCGCTGCTCGGTTGACCGGAGTACTCCGGGGTGTTAACACGCCGGTGATTCCGCCAATCGGGACTTAACAGTCGCCGGTGCGGATTTCACCCCCTCGACACGACGAAAACGTCATCGGGAAACACACGTTGCCGAGTATTCGGACTCGACTTGGAGCGCCGGATCGTACGGGAGGCGACGTGAATTCAGGTGACACCGCCTGGGTGTTGGTGTGTGCTGCTCTGGTGATGCTCATGACACCCGGCTTGGCGCTGTTCTACGGCGGCATGGTTCGTTCCCGCGGCGTGCTCAACATGCTGATGATGAGCCTGGGCAGCCTGGGCGTCGTCGGGGTGCTCTGGGTGATCTACGGATACTCCGGAGCGTTCGGTTCCGACCTCGGTGGCGTGGGGCTGCTCGGCTCCCCCGTGGAGTTCTTCGGGATGTCGCGGTTCGTCGGGCAGGAGAGCTTGTCCGGCTCGATCCCCACGTTCGCGTTCGCCGCCTTCCAGGCCATGTTCGCGATCCTGACCGTGGCGCTGATCTCCGGTGCGATCGCGGACCGTGCCCGGTTCGGACCCTGGGTGCTGTTCGCCGGGCTGTGGGCCACCCTGGTGTACTTCCCGGTGGCCCACTGGGTCTTCGCCTTCGACGAGACCAACGCGGCCGGTGAGGTGACCGCGGTCGGGGGCTGGATCGCGAACCGACTCGCGGCGATCGACTTCGCGGGTGGAACCGCCGTACACATCAACGCGGGAGCGGCCGCGCTCGCGCTGGTGCTGGTACTGGGCCCCCGCTCCGGCTGGCCGAGGGAGACGGGCAAACCGCACAACCTCCCGCTGGTGGTGCTGGGAGCGGGACTGCTGTGGTTCGGGTGGTTCGGTTTCAACGCCGGTTCCGCGCTGACGGCGGGAACCACGGCCGCCATCGTCTTCGTGAACACGCTCGTGGGTGCGGGCGCGGCCATGCTCGCCTGGATGCTCGTCGAGCGGATCCGACACGGCAAACCGACCACCCTGGGAGCGGTTTCCGGCATCATCGCGGGACTGGTGGCGATCACACCTGCCTGCTCTGCGGTCACCCCGATGGGAGCCATCGCGGTGGGGGGCATCGCCGGTGTCGTCTGCGCGCTCGCGGTGGAGCTCAAGTACCGGCTGCGTTACGACGACTCGCTCGACGTCATAGGTGTACACCTGGTCGGTGGTCTCGTCGGCACCCTGCTGGTAGGGCTCTTCGCCTCCGGGAGTGCTCCCGCGGGCGTGGCGGGGCTGTTCTACGGTGGCGGTTTCGACCAGCTGTGGCGACAGGCCGTAGGGGCTGTCGCGGTGCTGGCGTATTCCCTGGTGCTGAGCCTGGGCATCGCCTGGCTCGTTCGTAGCACGATCGGTTTCCGCCTCGAGCCCGCCGACGAGGACATCGGCATCGACGAAACCGAACACGCCGAGTCCGGTTACAACTTCGGGGACGCGCGCAACACGGTGCGCGGCTCGCGTACCACCGAACACGGCTCGATCGAAACGCTGGAAGGAAGTGTTCGATGAAGCTCGTCACAGCCGTCGTGCAACAGGCCAAAGTGGACGAGGTGCGGGACGCCCTGACCGCCCTGGGGATCCGGGGGATGACCATCGCCGACGTGCAGGGGTACGGCAGGCAGCAGGGGCACACCGAGATCTACCGCGGCGCGGAGTACAAGGTCGACGTGGTGGCCAAGACCAGGGTGGAGGTGTTGGTCAACGACGCCGATGCCGACGACGTGCTGCAGGCGATCGTTTCCGCTGCCCGCAGCGGAAGGGTCGGGGACGGCAAGGTGTGGGTCACACCTGTCGAGTCCGTGGTGCGGGTGCGCACCGGTGAGACCGGAGAACAAGCGGTCTGAGCGGGCGACGCCGTTCGGCGTCCGCCGGGGTCCGGCCCCTTCGTGCCTCCCCGGGCCGGAACCCCGATTCGAGAAGTGGGACTCCCGGGCCGTTCCCGGAGTCGGTGCCGCCGACTCCGGGAACGGCCGTTTTCGCGTCCGGACCGGGTGCGGTGGTCCTCCGCGTGGTACCGGCTGCGTAGGCCCCGGCAGCGCGGCACATCCGGATATGCGTAGCAATACGTAGCTCGGTTCAGGGGTCATCACGCTCTCGCCGAGGGCCGTCCGAACGCCAGAATTCCGGTGTGACGCCGTGAACATTCCCCGGTGAGGGGTGGAGCTCCCGCCCGTGCTGGGGGTCGGGCGGAAGTCGTCGGGGAGTGTTCCGCGTCCCAGGGGGTGCCCGTCGGATGGCCCGTCGTGGGGTCGGGCCATCCGGTCGGTCCGGTTTTCCGGCGATCCCGCCGGGCGGTCCGCGAGTCGGGTACAGTGAACGCGAAGTGAGTACACGAAGTGACTTCCGGTGCGCTGGTCTGCTCGCCCGTGTTGTCGTCGGAACCACCACGTCTCCTGTCCGTGATGGACCACACGACGACTCCGCTTCGCTTATCCGGGTCGGCCCCAGGGATCTGCTCGTCGTAGCGGGACTGCCGGGCGCGGGCAAGACCACACTGCTGGGCTCGCTCCGTTGCTCCGTCCCCACCGTCGTGCTGGATTCCGCGCAGTTGTACCGGGTGCTGCTCGCGGGGTTCGGTGCCGGTGTCCCTCGCCGGCTCTACCGGGCGATCGTCCATCCGCTGCACTACGTCAGGGTCGTGGTGGCGTGCCTGCTGGCTCCCGGCGTCGTGGTGGTGCACGTGCCCGCCACACGCCGCGCCGCGCGGGGTTTTCTGGTCGCGCTTGCCACCCTCACCGGGCGGAGACCCGTGCTGTGCTGGTTGGAGGTCCCACCCACCGCCGCGCTGGCGGGGCAGCGAGCACGTGGCAGAATGATAGCGGCACGCGCGTTCGCTCGACACGTACGCCGTGCCCGGCTCCCCAGGCAGTACCTGTATCGCCTCGGTAGGTTGCGAGGATGGCACCGGGTGTACGTACTCACTCGCGCGGAGGTTACTGGCGGGGTTCAACTGGTTCCGTAGTGTCACGTTGTTCCCCGAAGGGCCGACGGGGGGCCGAGACGGACGTGATCGACCGTTATCCTGGACGGTACGCGCCGGACGCACCCGGCGCTGCCGGCTGAGATTCATCGAGCTGCGAGTGACTGGCAACAGAGTGTGCGTTGCGGGTGAGCGCGGCCCGAGATGCGTAGGCGACGGTGCGTGAACGGTGCCGTCGGTCAGCGAACCCGATTCGTGCGATCCGTGTCGTGGATGCCGCCACGGGTTCGTCCGCAGTGCTTCAGCCGCCCCGACCACACGAGGAGACTCCAGACTTACATGCCCACATTCGACGAGCTCGATCTCGACAGCCGCGTACTGCAGACCCTCACCGAACTCGGTTACGAGACTCCCTCGCCCATTCAGTCCGAGACCATCCCGTCGCTGCTGCAGGGGCGTGACGTAACCGGTCAGGCACAGACCGGCACCGGCAAGACCGCCGCCTTCGGACTGCCCATCCTCTCCAACATCGATCTCGACAAGCGCAAGAAACCGCAGGCCCTCGTGCTGGCTCCCACCCGTGAGCTGGCCATCCAGGTGGCCGAGGCGTTCCGCACCTATGCCGCCAACCTGCCCGGTTTCCGGGTGCTGCCCATCTACGGTGGACAGAGCTACGGACCGCAGCTCGGCGGGCTGCGTGACGGCGCGCACGTGATCGTCGGCACGCCGGGACGCCTCATCGACCACCTCGACCGGGGGTCGCTGGACTTGTCCGAGCTGAGCCACGTGGTGCTCGACGAGGCGGACGAGATGCTGCGCATGGGATTCATCGAGGACGTGGAGCGGATCCTGAAGTCCGTTCCGTCCCAGCGGCAGGTCGCGCTGTTCTCGGCGACCATGCCGAACGCCGTGCGCAAAATCAGCCAGTCCTACCTGGACAACCCCGTGGAGGTGGCGGTTCGCAGCTCCACCACCACAGCGGCCAACATTCGCCAGCGCTACTGGCAGGTGCGCGGTGTCCGCAAGGTCGACGCGCTGTCACGACTGCTCGAGGTCGAACCGGTCGACGCGGCCATCGTGTTCGCCCGCACCAAGCAGCTCACCGAGGAACTGACCGAGCAGCTGCGGTTGCGCGGTTTCAACGCCGCCGCGATCAACGGTGACATCGCCCAGGCGCAGCGGGAGCGCACCATCGAGCAGCTGCGGCAGGGCCGCACCGACATTCTCGTGGCCACCGACGTCGCCGCGCGCGGACTGGACGTGGACCGGGTTTCGCACGTGCTCAACTACGACGCCCCCCACGACAGCGAGTCCTACGTACACCGGATCGGTCGTACCGGTCGCGCCGGGCGCAGCGGCGAGGCGATCCTGTTCGTGACCTCGCGGGAACGGCAGTTGCTGCGTTCCATCGAGAAGGCCACCGGCCAGTCCATCGAGCGGATGGACCTTCCGACGATCGAAGCGGTCAACGAGCGACGGCTCGAACGTTTCCGGCAGCGGATCACCGAGACGCTGCAGAGCGGCGAACTGGAGATCTTCGAGCAGCTGGTTCGCGACTACGAACAGAACAGCGAGGTGCCCGCCGCCAGGGTGGCAGCGGCACTCGCGAGCATGACCCAGGGCGACCGTCCGCTGCTGTTGCAGCCGGAACCCGAGCCCGAGTCGAAATCGCGTCGCAACTCGCAGCGCTCCGCCGAGTTCGAGTCCTCGGATTCCGACACGGCCATGTTCCGGGTGGAGGTCGGTCGTCGCAATCGCGTGACCCCCAGCGCCCTGGTGGGGGCGCTGGCCAACGAGGGCGGTCTTTCCAGCAAGCGGATCGGGCACATCGACATCCGCGACGAGCACACCCTCGTGGAGCTGCCCGCCGAGATGCCGGAGGAGATGCTGCGCAAGCTGCGCAAGACGCAGGTCGCCGGACGTGGACTGCGGATCAGCCGCACCGAGGGAGAACCGCCTCGTCGTTCCGGTGGCTGGTCCCGCAGGCCCGGGGGCAGGGAGCGCTCGAGTTCCCGGCGCAAGGGGCGTGCCGGTGCGGGTGGAGCACGTTCCGGCGGTGACAAGCGTCCCGCGGTCGATCGAGGCTGAACATCGGTTCGTGTCCCTGTCCGCCTTCGGGCACCGTAGGTGGGCGGTTACCCTCGGCGTAGGAACATCGACGACTCTGGAGCCCGTGACCCCGTGTTCGACACTCTTTCCGACCGGCTCACTTCGGTCCTGAAGAACCTGCGCGGCAAAGGGCGCCTGTCCGAGGCGGACATCGACGCCACCGCGCGCGAGATCCGTATCGCGTTGCTGGAAGCCGACGTGGCACTGCCGGTGGTGCGCGGCTTCATCTCGGGAGTCAAGGAGCGGGCCAAGGGCACCGAGGTGTCCCAGGCCCTCAATCCCGCCCAGCAAGTGATCAAGATCGTCAACGAGGAGCTGGTCGGCATCCTCGGTGGCGAGAAGCGGGATCTCACGCTCGCGAAGAAGCCACCCACGGTGATCCTGCTCGCGGGGTTGCAGGGTTCCGGTAAGACCACGTTGGCAGGCAAGTTGGCCAAGTGGCTCGCCGGGCAGGGACACACCCCGATGCTCGTGGCCTGCGACCTGCAGCGCCCCAACGCCGTGACGCAGTTGCAGGTGGTGGGGGAGCGTGCCGGTTCACCGGTCTTCGCCCCCGAACCGGGCAACGGTGTCGGCGACCCCGTGGACGTCGCGCGTCGCGGTGTCGCCGAGGCGGAACGTGCCCAGCACGACGTCGTCATCGTCGACACCGCGGGCCGCCTCGGTGTCGACGAGGAGATGATGCAGCAGGCCTCGGACATCCGCGACGCGGTGAATCCGAACGAGATCCTGTTCGTGGTCGACGCCATGATCGGTCAGGACGCCGTGAGTACCGCCGAGGCGTTCCGCGACGGAGTCGGCTTCAACGGCGTGGTGCTGACCAAGCTCGACGGTGACGCGCGGGGTGGCGCCGCGCTGTCGGTCCGGCAGGTCACCGGTGAGCCCATCATGTTCGCCTCCAACGGCGAGAAGATCGAGGACTTCGACGTCTTCCATCCCGACCGGATGGCCAGTCGCATCCTCGGCATGGGCGACATGCTCACGCTGATCGAGCAGGCCGAGCAGGCCTTCGACGCGGATCGTGCCGAGCAGGCGGCCGAGAAGCTCGGTACGGGCGAGCTCACGCTGGAGGACTTCCTGGAGCAGATGCAGGCGGTCCGCCGGATGGGGCCGCTGCAGAATCTGGTCGGCATGCTGCCCGGGGCCAACCAGATGAAGGACCAGCTCGCCAACTTCGACGAGGCTCACCTCGACAGGGTGCAGGCCATCATCCGCGGCATGACCCCGGCCGAGCGTGCCGATCCGAAGATCATCAACGCCTCCCGCAGGCAGCGTATCGCCAATGGTTCCGGCGTACGGGTCAGTGACATCAACGACCTGGTCAGCAGGTTCTTCGAGGCCCGCAAGATGATGCAGCAGATGGCGGGCCAGTTCGGCGGTGGCGGTGGCGGCGGGGGCCGTAAGGCCACCAAGAAGGACAAGAGCAAGAAGGGGAAGAAGGGCAAGAACAAGGGGCCCACGCAGTCCAAGGCGGCACGCGGCGGGATGCCCGGCGGTCTTCCCGGTATGCCCGGTGGTGGTCAGGGAGCTGATCCTTCCCAGCTGCCAGGGGGGCTCAATCAGCTTCCCCCCGGATTCGACCCGTCGAAACTCGACTTCGGTAAGAAGAAGAAGTAACCCCGCGCTCGCGATCGCTCGCCGGGTTTCCGAAGCCGTCGGTGGGGTTCCCGGAGCGGTGGGCGTGCCCGGAGAAGCGGTGCCACCGGAAGCGCCCCGCCGGAGGCCGTCCCACGCGGGTCCGGGTGAGGCGGGGCCGTGGCCGAGGTCCGTGTCCGGTTCGCGAGGAGCGGTTCGATGACCGAGGAGTGTTCGTGACGGGGCTGCATCTGCGTGGTGTGCTGCTGCCCGAGGGCAGATCGCGTGATCTGTGGGTCAGCGACGGTGTGATCAGTACTGAGCCGGTCGAGGACGCCGTCACGATCATCGACGGCGGGTACGTGGTCCCCGGTCCCGTCGACGCGCACTGCCACGTCGGAATCGGGCCCCGGGGCCCGGTGGATCTCGACGAGGCGGTAGCCCAGGCCGAGACCGACGCGGCGGCGGGCACGCTGTTGATCAGGGACTGCGGCTCGCCGCTGGACACCACGCCGCTGCAGTCCCGAACCGATCTCCCCCGGATCATTCGCGCCGGTAGGCATCTGGCGCGGCCGAAGCGCTACATCCCGCATCTCGCCGAACAGCTCGACGACCCGGAGGAGCTTCCGGAAGCGGTGGCGAGGCAGGCCGCACAGGGCGACGGTTGGGTCAAGCTGGTCGGGGACTGGATAGACCGTTCGGTGGGGGATCTGGCTCCGCTCTGGAACCCGGACGTGCTGCACAAGGCCGTCGAGACCGCGCATCGACACGGCGCACGGGTCACCGCGCACGTGTTCGGGGAACAGGCGCTGGCCGGGCTGTTGGACGCGGGGATCGACTGCATCGAGCACGGTACGGGCCTCGACGACGCGATGATCGAGCGGATGGCGCGGGACGAAATCGCACTGGTTCCCACACTGATCAATATCGAGAACTTCCCCTCGTTCGCGGCCGCCGCCACCAAGTACCCGGACTACGCGTCCCACATGCACCGACTGCATCGCGACGGGGACCGCACCGTGCGCAAGGCCGTCGAGGCCGGTGTGCCGATCTACGCGGGCACCGACGCCGGGGGTGGTATCGAGCACGGCAGGCTCGTCGACGAGATCGTCGCGCTGCACCGAGTCGGGATGTCTCGGGAACAGGCGCTGGGTGCCGCGACCTGGTCCGCTCGTCGCTGGCTCGGCTACGGGGGATTGGAGCACGGTGCCGCGGCCGATCTGGTCTGCTACGCCGCGGACCCACGAGCGGACCTGGACGCACTGCGTTCCCCGGAGCGAATCCTGTTGCGCGGCCGTGTGCTGCGGTGACGGAGCGTTCCGGAATTCACTCCGCGGATCCGGGCGTCCCGGCCCGGCGATATATCCAGGTGCCGACCCCCGCACCTCGACGGTAGTCTGTCGACCCGACGGGGGTGGCTCGTTCCACGCCCCGGAAGTCACTCGGCTCGCACGGAGGCGCCCGTGACGGCACCGCAGTCATCCGGATCCGGCGGAGACGTCGATCCGGAACAGTCCGGCGGAGTCACTCCGAGCCCGGACGGCAGGACGGCCGTGTCGGCGGCTCCGCGATGGGGCTTCGGGGCGTTCTTCCTCGCGGAGGCCGTGTTCGTGCTGGTCTCGGTGGGGCTCGCGGCCCTGGTGGGGGACTTCGGTGAGCAGGGCTGGATGGGGCCCGTGTTCGTGCTCGTGCTGATGGCTCCCACGGTGCTGGCCGGTCTGGTGGCCGTCGTCGCGACCATGGTGCGCGGGAACGGGCCGGTGCGGGATTTCGGACTGCGTTGGCGACGTTCGGATGTGCGGACGGGACTGCTCATCGGTTTCTGCGGGTTGGTGCTCAGCACCGTGGCCTCGGCGCTCTGGACCCGCTGGGTCGGCGTGGATCAGGCCAACTCGGCAGTGGGAAGTCTGCTCGAGGACGTGCGGCTTCCCCCGGTGCTGGCAGTGATCATTTTTCTGCACGTGTGGCTGATCGCACCGGTCTGCGAGGAGCTGCTCTACCGTGGGCTGCTCTGGGGAGCGATGGAGCGGCTCAGGTTCAGCCAGCTGACCGTTTTTCTGCTCACCACCGCGATATTCGCCATCGGGCACTTCGAACCCGCCCGTACCCTGCTGCTGATCGTGATAGCGATCCCGATAGGGCTGGCCCGCCTGGTCACCGGAAGGTTGACTGCTAGCGTCGTGGCACACCAGGTGAACAACTTCCTGCCCGCGCTGGGGCTGTTGCTCATGTCGCTGGGCATGTTGCCTGCCTGAGAGACCGAGCGGGGATCCGTCCCTCGGGCCTTCCGCTCACGGCGGTGTGCCCGAGCCGGAGACCGTGGGCTCCTGCTCGAAAAGGGGTCTGGCACAATAGGGAGCTGTTCGCCACGAGCGGGCTCTCTCACCGCTTCGTGGCTGGTCGAAGTATGAGCATCCCGGCGCGTCCGGCGCTGGTGCACAGTGATGCTCACCGGAGCACGAACGAGAGTTTGAGGAGCACCACCACCCGTGGCAGTTAAGATCAAGTTGATGCGGTTGGGCAAGATCCGTGAACCGCACTACCGTATTGTCGTGGCCGACGCGAAAACTCGCCGTGACGGCAGGGACATCGAGACCATCGGCCAGTACCACCCCAAGCAGCAGCCGAGTCACATCCAGGTGAACTCCGAGCGTGCGCAGTACTGGCTCGGCGTCGGTGCCCAGCCCACCGAGCGGGTGCAGCACCTGCTCAAGGTCACCGGTGACTGGCAGAAGTTCAAGGGGCTTCCCGGAGCCGAGGGCTCGCTGCAGGTGAAGGAAGCCAAGACCCCCAAACAGGAGCTTTTCGAGGCAGCGCTGGCCGCCGCCGACGAGGAGCCGGGCGCGGACGCCACCACCCCGAAGAAGAAGGGTGGCGGCAAGAAGTCCGAGTCCTCCGCCGCTGCGGACGAGAACAAGGAACAGGCCGAGGAAGGCCAGGAGTGACTGTCCTCGCCGACGCGTTGGAGCACCTCGTCCGAGGGATCGTGGACAATCCCGACGAGGTGCGTGTCGAGTCGTTGACCACTCGTCGTGGTCGTACTCTCGAAGTTCACGTCAATCCCGACGACCTCGGCAAGGTGATCGGCCGGGGTGGTCGGACCGCCACCGCGTTGCGCACCGTCGTTTCCGGTGTGGGCGGCCGTGGCATCAGGGTCGACGTGGTCGATACCGATCGCTGAGAGCCCGATGATGGCCGAGCAACAGGCGGCTCCACTCGTGGTCGGCCGTGTGGTCAAACCGCACGGGGTCCAGGGCGAGTTGGTAGTGGAGATCCGCACGGACAGTCCGGAACGACGTTTCGTCGCGGGCGCCGTACTCGGAGTGCTGTGGAAGGCCCGGGGAACGCGTCCCGAGTCGCTCGAACTGGCGGCCGTCCGGTGGCACGCCGGACGGCTGCTGGTCAGAGCCGTGGAAGTGACCACGCGTGAGGACGCCGAGCGCCTTCGGGGTGTGCTGCTCGGCGTTCGGCCGGAGGAACTGGAACAACTCGAGGATCCGGACGAGTTCCACGACCACGAGCTGGAAGGGCTGCGGGCGGTCGGTCCGGACGGTGCCGAGCTGGGAAGTTCGCTCGGTGTGCTGCACGCCCCGGCGGGGGAGTTGTTGCGGTTGGCCCTCCCGGACGGCCGGGAGGCCCTGGTGCCGTTCGTCGCCGACATCGTCGTCGACGTGGACACCGACCACGGCACCGTCACCATCGATCCCCCCGAGGGGCTGCTGGAACTCTTCTGAGCCGGTGACGAACCGCCGTTTCCCACCGCCGGAGCGTCCGTTCGAGGTGCGCGCTCCGAACCCGGTGCGTTTTGTGCGGTGCCCCCGGCTCGCAGCCGTGCGGTTCGGCGAGGCAACGGCCCTACCCCGGAAGGGAGCTGTGTTGCGGATCGACGTGTTGACGATCTTTCCCGATTATCTGACTCCGGTACGGGAGGCCCTGCTGGGAAAGGCGATCGAGCGGGGCAGGATCTCCGTGGGGGTGCACGACCTGCGTGACTGGACCCACGATGTCCACCGCTCGGTCGATGACAGTCCCTACGGCGGTGGCCCCGGCATGGTGATGAAACCGGACGTGTGGGGTGAGGCGCTCGACAGCGTGGCTGCCGATACGTCCGAAACCCCCCGCCTGGTCGTCCCCACACCAGCCGGGGTGCCGTTCGACCAGCACACTGCCCGTCGTTGGGCGGGCGAGGAACGCCTGATCTTCGCCTGTGGCCGCTACGAGGGCATCGACCAGCGAGTCATCGACGACGCCGCCCGCAGGATGCCCGTCGAGGAGGTGTCCATCGGCGACTACGTCCTCGTCGGTGGTGAGGTGGCCGCGCTGACCATGATCGAGGCCGTGGTGCGGTTGTTGCCCGGGGTGCTCGGCAATCCGGCCTCGGCTGAGCAGGACTCGTTCTCGGACGGACTGCTGGAAGGGCCGAGCTACACGCGCCCGGAAACCTGGCGGGGGCTCTCCGTCCCCGATGTGCTGCGCTCCGGCGACCACGCGGCGGTGCGGCGCTGGCGCAGACAGCAGGGGTTGGAGCGTACGTGGCTCCGCCGCCCCGAGCTGCTCGACACGCTTCCTCCGGAGGAACTGGACGAGCACGACCGGGCGCTGCTGGAACGGCTGCGACGGGAGCGCGCCTCGTCAGGTGAGGAGTAGCCGGGACGGCACTGCCCGGTTCGGTCGCCCTGTTCGGCTGCCGGGTTCGGCCACCGGGTTCGGTCGCCGGGTTCGGTCGCCGGGTCCGACTGCTCGGGGAGGCGCCTCGACGCTCTCGTGCGCGGTGGTTCCGGGGCTCGTTCGGGGACGACGAACCCGGCTGATAAGCTGCCCGGTGAGACAATGCGACCGGTGCGGTGGCAGTACCACCGGTGATCGCTTTTCTGCTTCGGCAGACGTCTTCCTCGTGGTACGGGGTGACGCAAAACGGCTCGGTGACCACCCGAGGCCCGATCGGTGTTGTCGGGTGGGTCACAGGGGAATCCGCGCGGCCCGTCCGGGCCGAGAGGCGGATCGGTCGCCGTGACGCGAGTCGCGGCTCGCCCGAACAGATTTCACTGTCGTGAGTGAACGTTCAACGACACGGATGAGGACGGACCACCGATGAACAAGCTGGACGCGCTGGACGCCCAGTCGATGCGTTCCGACATCCCAGACTTCCGGCCCGGCGACACGCTGAAGGTCCACGTCCGCGTCATCGAGGGTTCGCGCGAGCGTGTCCAGGTCTTCCAGGGTGTGGTCATCCGCCGGCAGGGCGGTGGCATTCGGGAGACCTTCACCGTTCGCAAGGTCTCCTTCGGTGTCGGCGTGGAGCGCACCTTCCCGGTGCACAGCCCCAACATCGCCAAGATCGAGGTCGCCACGCGTGGCGACGTCCGGCGGGCGAAGCTGTACTACCTGCGTAACCGGGTCGGCAAGGCTGCGCGCGTCAAGGAGAAGAAGTTGGCCAAGTCCTCCTCCTGACGCGCTCCCGCGCCGGTGGCAGCTATCGACCACCGGGCGGAACGTCATCGACGATGCACGGTCCCGAAGCTCGGGGCCGTGCATTTTGTCGTCCCGAGTGTTCGGAGTTTTCCGCCCGACTCCTTCGCGCCGTACGGAGTTGCGGGTGGGTTTCCTTCGATCAGGTGAAACCGGCGGGCTCGGTGCCGACGCGTCCCGCCCGATCGTGGGCCACCCGGTCCGAAAACCGGGTGGGATGATCGTGACAGATCGGTAAAAGCGCACCGCAACCGTGATGAATCCGGCAACTGTTACGCGTGTTCCGGCGCGGGGTCGCGGGAAACGGGCGTCGTGTATCCAGTAGCCTGGCCGCGTGGCCGACGTCATGCGTTCCCAAGGACCCGACGAGGACCCCCCGGAGGGCTCCTCGGACGAGCAGGCAGCCGCCGAGCAGCCGGACGAGACGCGCTCCTCGGCGCGAAACGCCTCGAAGCGGTCCGGAAAGCCCCGGAAGGGTTCCTTCTGGTGGGAACTGTTCGTCCTGATAAGCACCGCGCTGGTGCTGACCGTGCTGCTGCAGCTGTTCGTCGCGCGGGTGTTCCTGATCCCCTCACGCTCGATGGAGCAGACGCTGCACGGTTGTGACGGATGCAGCAACGACCGAATCCTCGTCGACAAGATCACCTATCGGTTCAGCGATCCCCAGCCCGGCGACGTGGTCGTGTTCAGCGGACCGAAGAGCTGGATGGCCGACGAGGGCGGTGTCTCCGAACCCGCCAACCCCGTGGTCGGTTTCTTCCACCGCGTCGGTTCGCTGCTTCACCTGGTCGAGCCCGCCCAGAAGGACTTCGTCAAGCGCGTGATCGCCACCGGCGGGCAGACCGTGGAATGCTGCGACGAGCAGAACCGGGTTCTGGTGGATGGCGAGCCGCTCGACGAGCCCTACATCCACTGGGCTCCCGGAACCCCGCAAAAGCAGGAGGAGTTCGGTCCGGTGACCGTGCCGGAGGATCACCTCTGGGTCATGGGTGACAACCGGAACAACTCGCTGGACTCCAGGTACCAGGGTGGTGGTGGTCGTGCCGGTGCCGTTCCGCTCGACAACGTGGTCGGCAAGGCGCAGGTGATTCTGCTGCCGCCGGGACGGTGGCAGGGTATCGAGGAATCGAACCCGCAGGCCGTGGCCCTCCGGGCCGACGAGGATCCGTGGTCGGAGCCTCCCGGCTGGGAAGGACTGCGGTACCTGGTGGTCGTACCGGCCGTCTGGTCGACTCGCCGTGGTTCGCTGGTTGCCGCACGCTCGCGGATGTGGGAGCGACGCTGAGCTTGCGGAACAAATCCGCTGAGCTGGGGTTGCCGCGCACCATCGTGCGCAGGGATGCCGGTAGCTGGGCACTGCAGAACGCACTGGAACGTCGTGGGCTCGGCCCGGTGGCCGGTGTCGACGAGGCGGGGCGCGGCGCTTGCGCCGGGCCACTGGTGGTAGCCGCCTGCGTGCTGCGCGCGGGCTCGGGCCGTCGGTTCGACGGGTTGACCGACTCCAAGCTGCTCACCGCCCGGGCGCGTGATCACTGGTTCGAGGTGGTCCGTTCTTCGGCGGTGGGATACTGCGTGGTTTCGGTCGAACCCGCCGAGATCGATGCCATGGGGGTGCACGTCGCCAACCTGGAAGGAATGCGCCGTGCGGTCGCCGGTCTCGGGGTTCACCCCGGTTACGTACTCACCGATGGTTTCCGGGTTGAGGGGTTGGCCACTCCCAGCGTGGCCGTGCGCAAGGGGGACCGGGCGGCCGGCTGCGTGGCGGCGGCTTCCGTGCTCGCGAAGGTCAGCCGGGACCGAATGATGAACGAACTGCACGACTCGTGCCCGGGATACGGTTTCGACGTGCACAAAGGGTATTCGACAGCGCGACACACCGCTGCTCTCCGGTTACACGGTCCCACCACGGAGCATCGCTGGAGTTACTCGAACGTGGTGAAGTCCGCGGTTACTCACGGTATGCGTTCGCCACGAGGCAACAGTAGTGAATCCGGATTGTTCGATGCTTTTGATCAAGCTGTGATGGACAATGGGAGTGCCGCCATTGGGCATCCGTGGACCGATCAGTGACAGGAAAGGGCTCGCACAGCCATGAGCGCCGAGGATCTCGAGAAGTACGAGACCGAGATGGAGCTGCAACTCTACAAGGAGTACCGCGACATCGTTGGTCAGTTCACCTACGTGGTGGAGACCGAACGGCGTTTCTACCTGGCCAACGGGGTGGACGTTCAGGTGCGCAACTCGGATACCGAGGTGTATTTCGAGGTGGTCATGTCGGATGCCTGGGTCTGGGACATGTACCGCCCGGCTCGGTTCGTCAAGAACGTTCGTGTGATCACGTTCAAGGACGTCAACGTCGAGGAGCTCGACAAGCCGGAACTCCGGCTCCCGGAGAGCGGGACTCCGTTCGGCTGACCGGTTCGCTTGCTCGCATCGGGGGGCGAGCGGCGAGGGTGCGGGACGGATGCCACGGGAGGTGCCGGGGATCGGCATGAATACCCACGTGTCGTCCTTCTGGAGGGTGTCGTCTCCCGAACGCGGCCGGGAGACGGCTCAGGTACCGGCACCGGCCGAGTGAGCGAGCTCCGCCACGAACTGGTGAGCCACGGCAACGCGGTTGTCCACATCGCCTGCGGTGCTTCACAACCGAACGATTCGAGTTTGGTGGGCGTGTGGCGCTCCGTGCAGGTTGGAAGTGTCCGATCCAACCGATCCCGGAGGCGCCCATGACACCGAGACCCATCATCGGAGCAGTCTCGGACGACGACACGCACGGCAGGAGACACGCCCTGGGAAGAGCGGGCGAGCAACTGGCGGCGGAGTATCTCCGACAACGGGGACTGGTGGTGCTCTCCCGTAACTGGAGCTGCTCGCAGGGGGAACTCGACATCGTCTGTACCGACGGTCGTCGCGTGATCGTCTGCGAGGTGAAGACGCGATCCGGGATCGATTACGGTTCCCCGGTCGAGGCAGTGAGCCCGCACAAGGTACGCAAACTGCGAGAGGTCGCCGCCGCCTGGCTCCGGGCCCACGACGTCCGCAACTGTCCGGTCCGATTCGATGTGTTGTCCGTGCTGTGGCCACCCGACTCGCCGGTCCGCATCGAGCACCACGAGGAGGTGTGCTGAGTTGTCGCTGCACACCACCTGGGCGGTGGCGTTGTTCGGTGTGGACGGTGTGCTGGTCGAGATCGAGTCCGACGTCCGGAGTGGGGGTATCCCCAGTGTTCAGCTGCTGGGGCTGCCGGACGCGGCGCTGCAGGAATCGAAGAACCGGGTCCGTGCCGCGATCAGGAACTCCGGGGAGTACTGGCCGCAGTCCTGCATCACCCTGGCGTTGTCACCGGCTGCCATGCCGAAGACCGGCACCTCGTTCGACATCGCCCTGGCCATGGCGGTGCTCGCCGGGGCCGAACGCGTACCCGCGGGCGGGCTCCACGGAACCGTCTTCTTCGGGGAGCTGGCGCTGGACGGTCGTATTCGTCCGGTACGCGGACTCGTGCCCGGGCTGTTGGCAGCCGTATCTGGCGGTATGCGACGTGCGGTCGTGCCGTTGGAGGGGCTGCGGGAAGCCGGTCTCGTCGAAGGGATCGAGATCCTCGGCGCCGAGACTCTGCGGGAGGTGCTCGACTGGATACGAGGCACCGGAGAGCTGTGGTCCGCCCCCGATCCGGCGGACGAGGACGTGCCGCGGTCGACTCCGGCGCCGGATCTGGTCGACGTCCTCGGGCAACCGGAAGCGCGATGGGCACTGGAGATAGCGGCGGCGGGGGGCCATCATCTCCTGATGGTCGGTCCGCCGGGGACGGGCAAGACGATGCTGGCGGGGAGACTGTCCGGCCTGCTTCCGGAACTGTCGGTACCGCAGGCCCTGGAGACCACCGCGGTGCACTCCGTCGCGGGTGAGCTGCCCGAGAACGCCACTCTGCTGCGTACCCCGCCGTTCGTGGCTCCGCACCACTCGATATCCGTTCCCGGTCTGATAGGCGGAGGAACCGGGCTCGCCAGGCCTGGTGCCGTCAGTCGCGCCCACCACGGAGTGCTGTTCCTGGACGAAGCCTGCGAATGGGGGACGAAACGGCTGGAATCCATGCGGACCGCTCTCGAAGAGGGGGAGATCCGATTGTCCCGGAGTGAGGGCACCCTGCGTTATCCGGCCCGATTCCAACTGGTCATGGCCACCAATCCGTGTCCCTGCGCACCCGCCAGGGACATCGACTGCCAGTGCACACCGCACGCTCGCCGAAAGTACTTCGGCAGGCTTTCCGGGCCGTTGTTGGACCGTATCGACCTGCGTGTGCGGATGCGTCCGATGTCCACGATGGAACTGCCCGCCGCCGAAGCCCCCGAGTCCTCCTCGGCAGTGCGTGAGCGGGTGGCCCGAGCACACCGAGCCGCTCTCCTGCGGTGGGAGAAGCACGGCTGGCGTTCGAACGCCGAAGTTCCCGGCCCCGTGCTGCGCCGTGAGTTCCCACTGCCGGACAGTGCCACGAGACTGCTGGACAAAGGACTCGACACGGGTGCGTTGACGGCAAGGGGAGCCGATCGGTGTCTGCGCGTCGCCTGGACGCTGAGCGATCTTGACGGGGCGGAATCCCCGGATGCGGAGCACGTTGCCGCTGCGCTGCAGTTTCGTGACAGGGCCATCGCATGAACGCCTCCGTCGACCCTGTAACCCACGAGCGACTGTGTGCCTGGGCGTATCTCTCCGCCGTCGCCGAACCCCCGGCTCCGGCTTCCTACGGTTTCGTCGCGGTGCACGGTGCCGAGATCGCCGCCGATCGGATTCGAGCGGGCGACGTTCCCGGCGCGGTGATCAACGAGACCGCCGCTCGTCGGGAGCACGTGTGTGGTGCCGAACTGTTGGAGCGCGCCCACCGGTCCGGAATTCGGCTGATTACTCCCGAACATCGGGAGTGGCCCGGTGGCCGGACCGCTTTCCTGGAGGGGGCGACCGAGGTCGGCCTGTCCGGGATGGCCGCTCCGATGGCACTCTGGTGTCGTGGGGCCGTCTCACCGGAAGCCGTGTTGCGCAACGCGGTCGCGGTGGTCGGTGCCCGTGCCGCGACGGGTTACGGCGAGTCCTGCGCGGCGGAACTGGGGTATGAACTGGCCCGTTCCGGAGCGACCGTGGTCTCGGGAGCCGCCTACGGAATCGACGGTGCCGCACATCGCGGTGCGCTCGCCGCGGGTGGAGCTACGGCGGCGATTCTGGCGTGCGGTCCGGAGCTCGACTACCCGGCGGGGCATGCCAGGCTCATCGCACGGATCGCCGAGAACGGGATGGTGTGCAGCGAGTACCCACCCGGGACCCCGCCGCGGAAACACCGGTTTCTGATTCGCAACCGCCTGATCGCGGCCGCGACCGCCGGGACCGTTGTGGTGGAGGCGGGACTCCGGAGCGGGGCGGGGAACACCGCGGCCACCACCGACACCCTGGGGCTACCGGTGATGGCTGTGCCCGGTCCGATCACCTCGGCCAATTCGTCCGGTTGCCACGAGCTGATCCGTTCCGGAAAAGCCGTACTGGTGACCGCCGCCGCGGACGTGCTTGAGGTTGTCTCGGGCATCGGTACCGCCCCGGCGCCGGAACGTGACCCCAGCCCACGTCCCACGGACGAACTCGACGAGGTCTCCAAACGTGTCCACGATTCACTCTCGCCGACCCGCCGTCGTACCGCCGAACAGCTCGCACAAGACACGGGGATAACGCGAAAGTCGGTGGTCACCTGCCTGAGCGCGTTGGAGATTTCCGGATTCGTCCGCTGTGACGATCGAGGATGGACACGTTGCGAGCAGTGAGATGTCGAGCGCGTATCGTGGCGTCGTGCTACTTGATTCCGGCGAATGTACCCAGCGACGTCACTCGGCATGAATCAGAAACGTTCCCAGCAGTCGACCAGGCCGGACCTGCTCGCGACTCGTCGAGGTCTTCCCACCGAACCGGCTACGGCAGTCGATCGTTTCGAGCGGTATCTGGCCTGGGAGAGAGGGCTCTCCAACCACACCGTGCGTGCCTACGTCACCGATGTCGTCTCGTTACTGGCACATTTCGTGTCCGAGTGCACGGAGCAGGACCCGAGGCTTCACGATCTCGGTATCGACTCGCTTCGTGCCTGGCTGAGCGCCGAGCACGAACGAGGTGCCAGTAGAACCACGCTCGCTCGGCGTGCGGCGGCCGTCCGGGCTTTCACGGCTTGGGCACATCGCCGGGAGCTGCTGGCGGAGGATCCCGGGCCTCGGCTGTCCGTTCCGGGCGGCCGACGCAGGTTGCCGTCCGTCCTTCGCGAGGATCAGGCGGACTCGGCGCTGCGTGCGGCCGCTGCCGGAGCCGAGCAGGAGGACCCAGTCGCGCTACGTGATCACGCGGTGCTCGAACTGCTCTACGCGACCGGTGTGCGGGTCTCCGAACTTTGTGGACTCGACCTGGAACACATCGATCACGAACACCGCATGCTGCGTGTGATCGGCAAGGCCGACCGGCAGCGAGCGGTTCCGTTCGGCACTCCGGCCGCACGTGCCCTGGCCCGGTGGTTGGAGGTCGGACGTCCGGAGCTGTCCGGTACCGCCTCGGGCAACGCTCTGCTGCTCGGTGTTCGCGGTGGTCGGCTCAATCCGCGCAGCGTGCGACGTATCGTCCACGACGCCGTCAGCACCGTCCACGATGCCGGTCGGTTGAGTCCGCACGGTCTGCGTCATTCCGCCGCGACGCATCTTCTGGAAGGAGGCGCGGACCTGCGTAGCGTACAGGAGTTGCTCGGTCACGCTACGCTTTCGACAACGCAGCTCTACACTCACGTGACCGTCGAACGGTTGAAGGCGATCCATGAGCGAACCCACCCCCGTTCCTGACGATGCCGGGGGCGCGGCCCGAGCGGCAACCGCGCGATCAGGCATGCGGCCCGCCGAAGAGGCGGAGGAGACGGAGCAGCATCCCCGGCACGGCAACGGACAGCGCGGCGAAGGTACCTCTCGATTCGACTCGATGCTCCGGAAGGAGTGGTGGCCGCGGGGCGATGCCACCTCCACCGCCGGCCATGCCGAGGATCGTGAGGGCGAAGACGTCACGGCCGGGATAGTCGCACTGTGGCAGGCATTCGGCCGGAACCGGGACCAGCGGCTTCGTGATCGGCTGGTGCTGCACTACGCGCCGCTGGTCAAGTACGTGGCCGGCCGCATCGGCACCGGGCTGCCCGCCCACGTGGAGGTCTCCGATCTGATCCAGTCCGGGGTGTTCGGACTCGTCGACGCGATCGAGAAGTTCGAACCCGAGCGAGGACTGAAGTTCGAGACCTATGCCATGCAGCGCATCCGCGGGGCGATCCTCGACGATCTGCGAGCGCAGGACTGGGTTCCCCGTTCGGTGCGCAGCCGTGCCCGGGACGTCGAACGCGCCTCGGAGCGCCTGGAGGCCAAGCTGCAGCGCACGGCCACCGACTCGGAACTGGCCGAGGAGCTCTCGCTGTCCGTCGAGGAGCTGCGAGAGTTGTTCGCGCAGCTGCAGATGACCAGCGTGGCCGCGCTCGACGATCTCATCGGAGTGGGGCGGGGCACCGCTTCGCTGGCCGAAACGCTGCCGGACGAGCGTGCCGAGGATCCGGTCAACACCCTCGTCGACCGTGACAGCAGACGCCAGCTGGCCGAGGCGGTGGAGCGGTTGAGCGAACGGGACCGCATCGTTGTGACGCTGTACTACTTCGAGAATCTCACCCTCGCCGAGATCGGGAAGGTGCTCGGCGTCACCGAGTCCAGGGTGTGTCAACTGCACACCAGGGCTGTGTTGCGTCTGCGGGGGAAATTGACCGAGCCGGGAAACTGATCGAGGATCTTCGCGCCGGGTTGACGAACCGCTCGAGGAGTGAATCCCGCCGGCGCAGCGGTACCGGGGACAGCGGGTAACCAACGCGTCACGTCTCCGGTGCCCTCCCGGGAGCGCGGTGCGGGAAGAGCCGCGGGTGGCGGCCCCGTCGGTGTCCCGGTGGCCCCGTTGGACGGGGCCACGGCAGGAGTCGGACATGGCCCGTGGCGAGCCGGAGCAACGGGTCGAGATAGGTCTCGTGCTCGCGTAGTCCCCAGTGCAGGCAGGTGCGGGGGGTCTTCGCGGCACATTCGGGGTGGCCTCGGGTTACTGCGCCGATGATCTCGCCTCGCTCGACCGACTGCCCGGTGGTGACTTCGGGGAGAACCGGTTCGTAGGTGGTGCTCAGGCCGTTGCCGTGGCCGATGGCGATCACGTGCCTGTCCACCACGAACCCGGCGTACTCGACCGTTCCGGAGGCCGCCGCGAGAACCGCTTCGCCGGGAGACGCCCGCAGATCCACTCCCCGGTGGCCGGGGCCGTAGCGGTTCGGTGGGCTTCGGAAATCCCGAACCACTTCCACCGAGCCACGCAACGGCTCCCGCAGCCGGAGGCCGGGGGTGCTCGTGCCGGGAGGATCCGCGGGACCTCCGGGGGAGTCCACGGGAATGTCGGGGCTGCTCGACGCGGTGACGGTTCCGGTTCCCAGGGCCAGCACCAGTGCTACTACCCAACCACGCATGCGGATCACACTGCCGGAGTCGTGCGCTCACCGGCGAGGCCGGAGTTTCCCTCGGGTGGACCGATCGAGAAGCTGTGGAAAATCGCCACCGCGATGTGGTTGCCACCTGTTGTGGCGTACACTCGTTCCCGCGACTCGTCCTACGACGAGTTCGACTTCGCGTACGCGCGTATCGATCGCATCACCCCCGGATTCCGTATTCGGAGTCCGTCTCCCGGATCGGTCGAGGTGCTTCGTTCCGACGATCCCTCGCGGGCCGGTCCCGAGGAGAGCCGCCCGTGTGGGTTGCCCGAGGACGGCAACCGATACGAAAGGGTTTCCGCCCCTGGTGGTGGAATCATGGTGCGGGGCGACGGTGCGGCGGTCACGAGGAGTCGTCCGCGGTCCCGGTCTCACCGAGGGTGTCCGGGCGGCGGCTCCGCGCGTACCAGGGTGATGGGTCACCCGGCTCATCACGGCAACCGAAATCGCGCGCCGTCGAACGGCGCGCCCGACACGTGAGGTGCGAAGCAGGCCATGGCCGTCGTCACCATGAAGCAGTTGCTCGACAGCGGTGTGCATTTCGGGCACCAGACCCGCCGCTGGAACCCGAAGATGAAGCGCTACATCTTCACCGAGCGCAACGGCATCTACATCATCGATCTGCAGAAGACCCTGTCCTACATCGACGGGGCTTACGACTTCGTCAAGCAGACCGTCGCCCACGGCGGCACCATTCTGTTCGTCGGGACGAAGAAGCAGGCGCAGGAAGCCATCGCCGAGCAGGCGCAGCGCGTCAACATGCCGTTCGTCAACCAGCGCTGGTTGGGCGGTATGCTCACCAACTTCCAGACCGTGCACCGTAGGCTGCAGCGTCTCAAGGAGCTGGAGACGATGGAGCAGACCGGTGGTTTCGAGGGGCGCACCAAGAAAGAGATCTTGATGCTGACCCGCGAGAAGGAGAAGCTGGAGCGCACGCTCGGCGGTATCCGTGACATGTCCAAGGTCCCGAGCGCGATCTGGATCGTGGACACCAAGAAGGAGCACATCGCGGTCGGTGAGGCCCGCAAGCTGGGGATCCCGATCGTCGCCATCCTCGACACGAACTGTGATCCGGACGAGGTGGACTACCCCATCCCCGGTAACGACGACGCGATCCGCTCGGCGGCCATGCTGACCCGTGTGGTCGCGGACGGTGTCGCGGAGGGCCTGATGGCCCGGAGTGGCCGCGGCGA
The DNA here is from genome assembly GCF_900101095.1 of Actinopolyspora mzabensis. Classification (GTDB taxonomy): domain Bacteria; phylum Actinomycetota; class Actinomycetes; order Mycobacteriales; family Pseudonocardiaceae; genus Actinopolyspora; species Actinopolyspora mzabensis. The sequence continues at coordinate 11,994 of NZ_FNFM01000014.1, read as the reverse complement.
GAGCGCCGAGACCAACGAGAACCAGCAGGCAGCTGCCGAGGAGCCGCTCGCGGAGTGGGAGAAGGAACTGCTGACCGGTTCCGGTGAGTCCGAGGCCGCCGCGAACTCCGAGGCAGGCCAGCAGCCGGCGCAGTCCTGACGAACGGGGGCGTGCCCGTGCCTGTCGGGCGGGCGCGCCCCGTCACTTCGATTTCCCCACCGCGTACACACTCCGACGAGGACGGACAACGCACGATGGCGAACTACAGTGCGGCCGATGTGAAGCGTCTCCGTGACGTCACCGGCTCCGGCATGATGGATTGCAAGAAGGCGCTCGAGGAGACCGAGGGCGACTTCGACAAGGCGATCGAGAACCTGCGCATCAAGGGCGCCAAGGACGTGGGCAAGCGGGCCGAGCGCTCCACCGCGGAAGGCCTGGTCGCAGGTGGGAACGGTGTCCTGATCGAGTTCAACAGCGAGACGGACTTCGTCGCGAAGAACGACGAGTTCGTGGAGCTGGCCGACAAGATCGTCGCCGCGGCCAAGGAAGCGGGCTCCACCGACGTCGAGACGGTCGGCGAAGCCAAGCTGGGTGACAGCACCGTCGGCACGGCTATTCACGACCTGTCCGCCAAGATCGGCGAGAAACTGGAACTGCGCAGGATCAGCGTCTTCGACGGCCAGGTGGCCACCTACTTGCACCGTCGTGCGGCGGGACTGCCGCCCGCAGTGGGGGTCCAGGTCGAGTACACCGGTTCCGACGAGGAGGCCGCGCGGGGCGCCGCGATGCAGATCGCGGCGTTGAAGCCGCAGTACCTCTCCCGGGAGGACGTCCCCGAGGACATCGTCGAGAACGAGCGCAGGATCGCCGAGGAGACCGCCCGTTCCGAGGGCAAGCCGGAAAAGGCCATGCCCAAGATCATCGAGGGCAGGCTCAACGGATTCTACAAGGACAACGTGCTGCTGGACCAGCCCTCCGTGCAGGACAACAAGCGTTCCGTCAAGGATCTGCTGGACGAGGCCGGAGTCAGCATCACCCGTTTCGCGAGGTTCGAAGTCGGTCAGTCCTGAGCTTCGCGTTGCCGGCCGTGGAATCGTGCTTTTGTCGTGCGCTCCGCGGTTCCGGCGGCCAGGATGTTTACCGGAGTGTTCCGTCTCCGGCGGAGCACTCCGCGCGGGAGCTGTTCCGGGATGACCGCGGAACGGGACCACGAGCGAGCGGGATGTGAATCCGGCACGTGAGTCGGCGCCCGTACGTGGCCTCGTCGTTTCCGGACCGCTCCAGGAATCGGTGTCCGCGCCCCGCCTTCGCAGCCCGAGGGCGGGGCGTTTTCTCAGGAGGAACGAGTGACTGACGACGGCGTACCCGTTGGCCATGTCGGTGAAGCCGGTTACCGACGAGTACTGCTCAAGCTGGGTGGCGAGATGTTCGGCGGCGGCAGCGTGGGGGTAGATCCCGACGTCGTGGGTACGGTCGCGCGACAGCTGGCCGAGGTGGTCGCCAACGGGGTCGAGGTCGCGGTCGTCATCGGGGGCGGGAACTTCTTCCGCGGTGCGGAGCTCCAGCAACGGGGTATGGAACGTGCTCGCGGCGACTACATGGCGATGCTGGGCACCGCGATGAACTGCCTGGCGTTGCAGGACTTCCTGGAGCGCGAACACGGTATCGACACCCGTGTGATGACCGCCATCAGCATGGGGCAGGTCGCCGAACCCTACATTCCGCGTCGCGCCAGTCGGCACCTGGAGAAGGGGCGCGTCGTCATTTTCGGTGCCGGGACCGGTATGCCGTACTTCTCCACCGACACGGCCGCCGCCCAGCGGGCTCTGGAGATCGGTGCCGAGGTGGTGCTGATGGCCAAGGGGGTGGACGGTGTCTACTCGGCCGATCCCAAGACCACACCGAGCGCGGAGCTCTTCGACAGCATTACCCACCGCGAGGTTCTGGAGCGGGGACTGAAGGTCGCCGACGCGACGGCTTTCAGCTTGTGCATGGACAATCACATGCGGATTCTCGTCTTCAATCTCCTGGTGGAAGGCAACATAGCCCGTGCCGCCAGTGGTGCGAAAATCGGGACGCTGGTCAGCACCCCCGGTTAGCACTCCCCGGAGCTCGTGCTGGGATCCTGTTCGGGCTCCGGTGCGATCACTCCCCGCCGGAGCGGTAACCAGTGTCGACAAACCCGTCGGAGCCTGCCGGCCCCGTACCGAAGGAGCAGCCGTGATTGACGAGACTCTTCTCGAAGCCGAGGAGAAGATGCAGAAGGCGGTGACGGTGGCCAAGGACGATCTGTCCACCGTTCGGACCGGCCGTGCCAATCCGGCGATGTTTTCCGGCATCGTCGTCAACTACTACGGTTCGCCGACTCCGCTGAATCAGTTGGCGAGCATCAACGTGCCCGAGGCGAAGCTCGTGGTCATCAAGCCGTACGATGCCAGTCAGCTCGGTGCCATGGAACGCGCTGTCCGGGATTCCAATCTCGGGGTCAATCCCAGTAATGACGGCAACGTCATCCGCATACAGATCCCCGAGATGACCGAGGAACGGCGCAAGGAGATGGCCAAGCTCGCCAAGCAGAAGGGCGAGGACGCTCGTATCACCGTGCGGAATCTGCGTCGTAAGGCCAAGGAAGAGATCGATCGAACCGTCAAGGACGGTGAGGTCGGTGAAGACGAGGGCACGCGTGGTGAGAAGGAATTGGAAAACATCACCCATCGCTACGTTTCCCAGATCGACGAGCTGGTCAAGCACAAGGAAAACGAACTGCTCGAGGTCTGAGGACGTGGTAACCACTGACCAGCGCGAAGGTGAGTCCGGAATGTCGGTCGACGTGCCGGGCGACGCCGCACGCCCTTCCCGCGCCGGACGGAACCTGCCCGCCGCGTTGGCGGTCGGGCTGTTGCTCGGCGCGGGAATCGTCGCCGCTCTGCTGACTTATCGCCACCTGTTCATCGGCATCGTTGCCGTGGCGGCGGCACTTTCCGCGCTGGAACTGGCGGGAGCACTGCGGCGTGGGGCCGGTATTCGACTGGCGCTGTTCCCCGTGCTGCTTGGTGGGCAGGCGATCATCTGGTTGTCCTGGCCTTACGGCTTGCCCGCCGTGCTGGTCGCCTTCGCCCTCACGACGCTGGCGTGTCTGGTCTGGCGTGTTCGACTGGGGGTCGACGGGTACCTGCGTGACGTCACGGCCTCGGTGTTCACCACCGCCTACGTCTTCGTCTTCGCCGCGTTCGGGGCCATGTTGGCCCTTCCGCCCGACGGTGGTTTCCGCGCGCTGTGCTTCATGATCGGTGTCGTCGCCTCCGACACCGGTGGTTACGCTTCCGGAGTTCTGTTCGGGCGACACCCGATGGCCCCCCGGGTGAGTCCCAACAAGTCGTGGGAGGGATTCGTCGGTTCGCTGCTCTCCGGAGTGGCCGCGGGCGTGCTCTCCGTGGGGCTGCTGCTCGGCGGAGCCTGGTGGGTGGGGGCGCTGTTCGGCCTGGCGGTGGTCTGCAGCTCCACCATCGGTGACCTGATGGAGTCGCTGATCAAACGGGATCTCGACATCAAGGACATGGGGACCCTGTTGCCGGGGCACGGTGGTCTGATGGACCGGATGGATTCGTTGCTGCCTTCGGCGGTGGTCGCCTGGAGCACACTGTTCTGGTTGCTTCCGAGCTGACCTAGGGCGATGTTGGCTGGACTTTCGGTCAAACTCGCGGCCGCTCGTGCGGTGGGCTTCGACGAGGTCGAGGTCCGACCGAGCCCCAACGTGTGGAACTGGCCGGATGTCTACGAGTTGGAAAACGCCGCGCAGGACGTCACCGGTGCCATATGGGCGGAACTCCGCCGCCTCCATGACTGGCAGGGGCTCGACGTGGTCGACATCGGCTGTGGCGCCGGGTTTCATCTGCCGGTTTTCGCGAGACGGGCACGCAGCGTGCTGGGGGTCGAGCCCTACCGCCCACTGGTTCGCCGTGCTCGGCGCAGGGTCGCGCTTTCGCGGTGCCGCGATTCGGTCCGGGTGGTTCGTGCCGCTGCTCACCGGGTGCCGTTACTAGCGGGATCCGTGGACCTGATACACGCTCGCACCGCCTATTTCTTCGGTCCGGGCTGCGAGGCAGGCCTCGCCGAAGCGCGGCGTGTGCTGCGGTCCGGTGGTGCGCTGGTGGTCGTCGACCTGGACGGGCGCAGCGCACCGTACGGCGAGTGGATGCGTGCCGACCTTGCCGGTTTCGATCCCGAGCGGATAGAGCGTTTCTTCGCCGCCCGCGGGTTCGACAGTTTCGACGTCGAGACCCGCTGGGAATTCGACGACCGGAAGAGCCTGGAAGCCGTACTGCGGATCGAGTTTTCCCCGTCCGTGGCCCGTCGGGCGGTCGAATCGGTTCCCGGCACCTCTCTCCCGGTGAACTACCGGATTCGAATTCGCCGCGAAGAGTGATCGGTTTTCTTCGTTCGGTGTCGTGCCTATCGATCGAACGACCCGCTTCCGTGCGTTTTCGTGTGGCCGTGGCGCATCGGTCGGTTTCGTTTTCCGCCGTCCACCAGCGTTCCGGATTCGGAGCGCCGATTTCGAACGGGCCCGTTTCGTGGCTGGTCAGTAACCCGAACGACGCCTTGCCATTCTCGCGTTTCCATGATCGACTGTGTTCGAACGAAGTCGGGGGGCTGTCGCTTCGGAGAATTCCGGTTGGTTGGCGGGAGTGCGATAGCTATGGCTGGGGGACCGGTCGAAACGCTCGTGACGGCATTGGATCGAGTCGCACGAATGGAGCCCGGCGAGCGTACCGACGCGGTGCGGGCTCTGGACGGGAACTGCCCGATGTACCGATCACTGCGGAACACGGTCACCGTGGCGCGGATCGCCGCCTTCGCCTCCGGGCTGGCGCTGTGCGTGGCCGTGCTGTTATTGGCCCAGCACGCTCCGATCGAATGGGTGGCGGGATTCGTGTTCGCGGGGTTGTTCGGTTTCGGATGGGTGGTCGTCCGGCTCACCGACAACCGGTTCGACCTGCTGCTCGCCGTCCTGGGCGCCTACGATGCCGAACGGACCGGGGACGGTTTCGCCGCGGCGGACTCGCGGGGGTGCTCTGGTTCCCGGAATGGCGCCGCGGAGCCTGCCGCGTTGTTCGGCGAGAGCTGTCGGGATAACGAGCACGCCTCCAGCGGCGGCCACGAGTCAGGGTGTGGCCATCATTCCGGGGGAAGCCACCGGTCCGGGGACTGTTCGGTCTCCGACGACCCGAAGTGAAAAAGTCCCGGCACTACCGTGGCCGTTACCATTACGGTGCAGTACCACCACCGTTCCGCTGTGGCGGAAATCACTTCTGGACCGTGATGGACAGCGTCTGGGCTATCTCGGAGCCGAGGAAGTGCGTCTCGACCGTTTCGGAGTCGCCCACTCGTACCACCAGTGGCCCGCCGAAGGGTTTGCGCTCCACGACCTCGATCCGGTTTCCCAGCGTCAAACCGTGGTCGGTGAGGTAACGCAGCAGTTCGGAGTCGGTGTCCCACACCCGCGCGATCGTGCCGACGGTGCCCGGTTCCAGGTGCTCCAGCAGTCTGGTCGTGGGTTTTTCCACTACTCCGTCCGCACTCGGGATCGGATCGCCGTGCGGATCGTGGGTGGGGTGTTCGAGCTTGGCCGCTATGTGCTCGACGAGCTCGTCCGAGACGGCGTGCTCCAGCGAGTCCGCCTCGTCGTGCACCTCGTCCCAGGTGTAGCCGAGGATCTCCACCAGGAACAACTCCAGCAGCCGGTGCCTGCGCAGCACGTCGCAGGCGAGTCTGCGCCCCTCGGTGGTGAGTTCGACACTCCGGTACCGCTCGTGGGTGACCAGGCCGAGCTGCGCCAGCTTGTTGATCATCCCTGACACCGATGACGGGCTCAGCCCCAGACGAGCGGTCAGCGTGGTGTTCGTGACCGCCGCGCCGCGTTCGCCCAGCCCGTAGATCGTCCGTACGTAGTCCTCCACGGAGGCTGAGTGGCGCTCAACCATGCCAGTCATGGCTTCACGATAGGACGGCGCTTCGAAAACTCGCCCGCACCCCGCGAAGCGGGTACCGTGTGCGACTTCACGTGCCCGGATGTGTTCGCTCCGTAACAGAGGTTCCTCGTGCCGGTGCGGATGGGGACGCGGGAAGTGCCCCGTCGGGCGTTGCGGGTGACCGCCGCGTTCGTTCGCTCGTCCTCGTGGGATACTGCGGGTGCTATGACCTCGCAGTCCCTACCCCTCGTCTTCGACGCGCCCAAGCGGGGGATGCCTCCCCGGCATCTCGCCGATCTGTCCGCGGAACAGCGTCGTGCCGCCGTCTCCGAACTGGGTGAGAAGCCGTTTCGTGCGCGGCAACTCGCGCAGCACTACTTCGGCAGGCTCACGGCCGATGTGTGGTCGATGAGTGATGTCCCGGCCTCCAGCAGGCAGGTGTTGGCGAACGAGCTGCTGCCCACGCTGTTGACCGCCGTGAACAACCTCGACACGGACGAGGGTGAGACCCGCAAGACGTTGTGGCGGGCTCACGACGGAACCACCCTGGAAAGCGTTCTGATGCGCTATCCGGAACGGGCCACCGTTTGCATCTCCAGCCAGGCTGGTTGTGGCATGGCCTGCCCGTTCTGTGCCACGGGGCAGGGAGGTCTGCAGCGCAACCTGTCGACCGCGGAGATAGTCGAGCAGGTTCGGCAGGCCGCCGCCATGATGCAGGACGGTGAGCTGCCCGGTGGGGCGGGCAGGCTCTCCAACGTCGTTTTCATGGGGATGGGGGAGCCACTGGCGAACTACCGGAGGGTCATCGACGCGGTGCACCGCATCTGTGACCCCGCCCCCGACGGGCTGGGACTGTCCCAGCGCTCGGTGACCATCTCCACCGTGGGGCTCGCGCCCGCCATTCGACGAATGACGGAGGAAGGCCTCCAGGTCACGCTCGCCGTTTCGCTGCACACTCCCGACGACGAGTTGCGGGACACCCTGGTTCCGGTCAACAACCGCTGGAAGGTCGAGGAAGTGCTGCAGGCGGCACGGGGTTACGCCGAGCACACCGGCAGGCGCGTCTCGGTGGAGTACGCGTTGATCCGCGAGATGAACGACCAGCCCTGGCGGGCCGATCTGCTCGGTAAACTGCTGCACGAGCATCTGGGGAGGTTCGCCCACGTCAACGTCATCCCGTTGAATCCCACGCCGGGAAGCAAGTGGGACGCGAGTCCGAAACCGGTGGAGCGCGAGTTCGTGCGGCGGGTCCGTGAGGCCGGAGTTTCCTGCACGGTTCGCGACACCCGCGGTCAGGAGATCGCCGCCGCATGCGGGCAGCTGGCCGCCGAGAACTCCTGATCGAAGTTTTCCGGCCGGGTTGTCGGGATGCTCGCTCGGCGGTGCCTTTTCGAGGATTTCCGGCTCCGGGAAGATCCGCGCGCATCGACAACACGCCAGGAAAGCATTGGTGAGCGGCCGTGGGAGCGGCGTCGCGTAGTGCGCCTACGCGACGCCGGCTAGCTCCTCGCCCGAACCCCGGCGATACGGCCCACTGCCCGGAGGGCGGGTCAACCTCGCCCCCGGATTCAGCGTCGCCACGAGACGCGGCGCCTGCGCAGGTCGTAGATCAGTGCGATCGCCATTCCCAGCGCGATCGCGATCAGCCAGATGTCCGCGCTGATGGGGCTGCCACCACCACTGAGGAGTCCCTGGTGGTTGCCGATGAGCATCATCACCATCGCGAAGGTGGAGAACCAGCCCGCGATCTGGATGCCTTTCGGGAACGATCCGTGCCAGCCCCATTCCACCGAGGGCTCTTCGGCGGGATCGATCGCCTGGGTCGGTGTCCGTTCACTCTGGGTCTGTTCCAGCTCCGTGCTTGCCACGCGTTCCCCTCCTGTAACCGTCGCGACTCCCGGCCTCCGAGCCGCGGACGCCGAATCGTCGGCATGGGGCGGTACACGGCTTCGTCGCGGATCGAACTGCCGCACGGCACGCGGACCGCCGATGTCGACCATCCTCGCACACCCTCGGGCGGTGACCGCCGCAGCGTTGTCGGCAGTGTGACCGGTCACCCCGGGTGCCCCTCACTCCTGCCTCCCGGTCACTGCGGGCCGGCTCGCCGGCCACTCGGTTCCGCGGAACGAGACCGCGATGACGCGTGACGTCGCCGGTGGGCGAGAATGACCCCCGATGGTCTCCGCCCAACCGGACGCGCGCGCCCGGCACGACGAACGCGACACCGTGCACACCGTCACGCTGCTGGGATCCACCGGCTCCATCGGTACCCAGGCGTTGGAAGTCATCCGGCAGGCCCCCGAGCGGTTCCGGGTGGTCGGTCTGGCCGCCGGTGGCAACGATCCCGCTGCGCTGGCCGCGCAGGCCCTCGAACTCGGGGTGGAGGTCGTGGCCGTGGCTCGGGCCACGGCCGTCGAGGACGTGCAGCTCGCGCTCTACGCCGAGGCGCAGCGGCTCGGCTACTCGACCGGCCGTTTCCGGCTGCCACGGCTGTTGGCCGGACCGGACGCCGCCACCGATCTGGTGCGCGAGACCGAGGCCGACGTGGTCCTCAACGGCATGGACGGCTCGCGGGGCCTGCGTCCCACGCTCGCCGCCCTGCACGCGGGCTCGCGGTTGGCGCTGGCGAACAAGGAGTCGCTGGTCGCGGGGGGAGCGCTGGTCACGAGGGCCGCTTCCCCCGGGCAGATCGTCCCGGTGGATTCCGAGCACTCCGCGCTGGCGCAGTGCCTGTGGGCCGGTCGTGCTGCAGAGGTGGAACGGCTCGTGCTTACCGCCTCCGGGGGGCCGTTCCGGGGCTACGACCGTGAGGCGCTGCACGAGGTGAGCGTCGAGCAGGCGCTCGCCCACCCCACGTGGGCCATGGGGACGGTAGTGACCATCAATTCGGCGACGATGGTGAACAAGAGCCTGGAACTGATCGAGGCCCACCTGCTGTTCGGCGTGGAGTACGAGCGCATCGACGTCGTGGTGCATCCGCAGTCGATCGTGCACTCGATGGTCACCTACGTCGACGGCGCTACCATTGCGCAGGCCAGTACCCCCGACATGCGGCTGCCGATCGCGCTCGGGCTGGGCTGGCCCGACCGGATCGGCGGAGTCACCCCACGGCTGACCTTCGAGCAGGCGGCCTCGTGGACGTTCGAGCCGCTCGACGACACGGCCTTCCCCGCCGTGCGGTTGGCTCGGGAGGCCGGTGGGCGGGGCGGATGCCTGCCCGCGATCTACAACGCCGCGAACGAGGAGGCCGTGGCCGCGTTCGTCGCCGGTAACAGTCGTTTCACCAGCATCGTGCACACTGTGGAGGAGGTACTGGCAGGGGCCGACGCCTGGTGCGCCGAGCCGGCCAGCGTGGACGAGGTGTTCGAAGCCGAGGAGTGGGCTCGTCGCAGGGCCCGCGAACTCGCCGGTATGGAAAGAGCGCATTGATGCTTGTCGTGCTGGGCATCCTGATTTTCTTCCTCGGGCTGTTGTTCTCGATCGCTTGGCACGAGTTGGGCCACCTCGCGACGGCGAAGATGTTCGGCGTCAAGGTGACCCAGTACATGGTCGGGTTCGGCCGCACGCTGTTCTCCAGGCAGGGCAAGGAAACGGAGTACGGCGTCAAGGCCGTTCCGTTCGGCGGTTTCATCCGGATGATCGGCATGTTCCCGCCGAAGCGGGATGAGGAGTACGGGCGCACGGCTTCCTCCGCGCCGTGGCGGGCCATGGTCGAGGACGCCAGGCAGGCCGTGGCCGAGGAGGTCCGGCCCGAGGACTCCCACCGGCAGTTCTACCAGCGCAAACCCTGGAAGCGGATCATCGTGATGGCCGCGGGGCCGTTCATGAACCTGATCCTGGCCGTCGGCATCTTCACCTCGGTGCTGATGGGCTACGGGGTCGCGGAGCCCACCACTACGATTCGCTCGGTCAGCGAGTGCGTGGTGCCAGCCGGTCAGAGCACCCAGGAATGCCCGCCCGACGCGCCGAAGTCACCCGCGGCGGCGGCGGGTTTCCGGCCCGGTGACGAGATCCTGCGGTTCAACGGCCAGTGGGTCGAGTCGTGGTCGGAGCTGCGCAACTCGATCCGCGATGCCTCCGGCACGACGACCGTGCTCGTCGAGCGGGACGGGGAGAGGATCACGCTCCGCCCCGAGCTCATGCAGAATCCCCAGCCGAGACTGGGTGAGGCGGAGGGCTTGGTCGAGGTCGGTTTCCTCGGAGTGAGCCCCACCGATCACCTGGTGCGGCAGAACTTCGGCCAAGTGGTCACTCGAATCGGCACCATGATCGGCGCGACCGCGCAGAAGGTTGTCGAGCTGCCCAGCAAGGTGCCCGATCTGGTGGCCGCCATCGGCGGGCAGGAGCGAGCGAAGGACTCCCCCGTGGGGGTGGTCGGCGCGAGTCGGCTGGGCGGCGAGGTGCTCTCCTACGACGAGCTCTCCGTGAGTGCCCGGTTGATCATGATGGTCCAGCTGCTGGCGGGTGTGAACCTCTCGCTGTTCCTGATCAACATGCTGCCCCTGCTGCCGCTGGACGGGGGGCACATCGCGGGTGCGTTCTGGGAGGCGCTGCGGCGCAACTTCGCGAAGCTGACCCGCAGGCCCGATCCGGGGCCGTTCGACACGGCCAAGCTGATGCCGCTGGCCTACGGGATCAGCATCGTGTTCATCGCGTACTCGCTGCTGGTGTTGGTCGCGGACGTGGTCAACCCGGTGACACTCACCTGAGGTTCCCCGGAGCCGGTGGGCTGAGCGCCCCCGCGGTACCACGCACCGTGTTACTAACCTCACTCGACAGGCCTGGTAAGAAGGCGGGCATCACTCGAAAGGTGACTTCCCGTTCGAGCCGTGGTCCGTGCCGGTATCGTGGGTGGCGGTCCGGTGCCTCTCACCCGCCGGGCCCCGTCACCCCGAGGTTCCCGTCATGTCGCGGGACCGACAATTCGATCCGCATTGCGAAGGTGGAGAAGACGCGATGACCGTCGATCTGGGTATGCCCGCCAATCCCGAACCGGTACTCGCGGAACGGCGTAAAACCCGCCAGTTACAGGTTGGGCCGGTCGGTGTCGGTAGTGATCACCCGGTCTCGGTGCAGTCGATGACCACGACGAACACCACCGACATCAACGGCACGCTGCAGCAGATCGCCGAGTTGACCGCCTCGGGCTGTGACATCGTGCGTGTGGCGTGCCCGACCGCCGACGACGCGGCGGCGCTGCCCGCGATCGCCCAGAAGTCGAAGATCCCGGTGATCGCCGACATCCACTTCCAGCCGAAGTACGTCTTCGCGGCCATCGAGGCGGGCTGCGCCGCCGTGCGGGTCAATCCGGGCAACATCCGCAAGTTCGACGATCAGGTCAAGGAGATCTCCAAGGCGGCCAAGGACCACGGCACGCCGATCCGCATCGGCGTCAACGCGGGCTCGCTGGACAAGCGTCTGCTGGAGAAGTACGGCAAGGCCACACCGGAGGCGCTCGTCGAGTCGGCGTTGTGGGAGGCCTCGCTGTTCGCCGAGCACGACTTCCACGACGTCAAGATCTCGGTCAAGCACAACGATCCCGTGGTGATGGTGCGGGCCTACGAACTGCTGGCCGAGCAGTGCGACTACCCGCTGCACCTCGGTGTGACCGAGGCCGGTCCGGCGATGCAGGGCACGGTCAAGTCGGCCGTGGCCTTCGGTTCGCTGCTGCGGCAGGGCATCGGCGACACGATCCGCGTGTCGCTGTCCGCCCCGCCGGTCGAGGAGGTCAAGGTCGGCACCCAGATTCTGGAGTCGCTGAACCTGCGGCCGCGCAAGCTGGAGATCGTCTCCTGCCCGTCCTGCGGCCGGGCGCAGGTCGACGTCTACAAACTCGCCGACGAGGTCACCGCCGGTTTGGAGGGCATGGAGGTTCCCCTCCGCGTGGCCGTGATGGGCTGCGTGGTCAACGGTCCCGGTGAGGCCCGCGAGGCCGACCTCGGGGTGGCCTCGGGCAACGGCAAGGGGCAGATCTTCGTCAAGGGCGAGGTGATCAAGACCGTGCCGGAGAACCAGATCGTGGAAACCCTCATCGAGGAAGCC
>NZ_FNFM01000012.1 GCF_900101095.1 Actinopolyspora mzabensis | reverse complement strand
TGCCCGATTGAGGAAACGAGGAAGGGAAATCATGAGCCCGAAGTTGCAGAAGGCAGGGAATATCGAGTTCGCTATCGCGGATCCGAAGTTGGCCGAGTCCGGCCGTCACCAGATCCGGCTGGCTGAACACGAGATGCCCGGCCTGATGGCGACTCGCCGGGAGTACGCGGACAGCAAGCCGCTCAAGGGTGCGCGTATCGCGGGTTCGCTGCACATGACCGTGCAGACCGCCGTTTTGATCGAGACGTTGGTGGAGCTGGGTGCCGAGGTGCGCTGGGTGTCCTGCAACATCTTCTCTACCCAGGACGAGGCCGCCGCGGCCGTGGTGGTTGGCCCGAACGGCACGCCGGACAAGCCCGCCGGTGTCCCGGTGTTCGCCTGGAAGGGTGAGACGTTGGAGGAGTACTGGTGGTGCACCAACCAGCTGTTCCAGGGCTTTTCCGACAACCGTGGTCCGAACATGATTCTGGACGACGGTGGCGATGCCACCATGCTGGTCCAGAAGGGCGTCGAGTTCGAGACGGCCGGTGCTGTGCCGCAGCCGACCGAGGACGATCCGGACGAGTTCAAGGTCGTGCTGTCGGTGCTGCGTGAGAGCCTGGCCAACGACAAGCAGCGGTTCACCAAGGCCGCCAAGGAGATCAAGGGCGTCACCGAGGAAACCACCACCGGTGTGCACAAGCTCTACGAGCTGGTCAAGTCCGGTGACCTGTTGTTCCCGGCGATCAACGTCAACGACTCGGTCACCAAGTCGAAGTTCGACAACAAGTACGGCTGCCGCCACTCCCTGGTGGATGGCATCAACCGTGCCACCGATGTGCTCATCGGCGGTAAGGTCGCTGTGATCTGCGGTTTCGGTGATGTCGGCAAGGGTTCGGCCGAGTCGCTGCGTGGCCAGGGCGCCCGGGTCATCGTCACCGAGATCGACCCGATCTGCGCGCTGCAGGCCGCGATGGAGGGCTACGAGGTCAAGACGATGGAGGAGGTCGTCGACACCGCCGACATCTTCATCACGACCACGGGCAACTTCGACGTCATCACGGCCGAGCACATGAGCCGGATGAAGCACAACGCCATCGTGGGCAACATCGGCCACTTCGACAACGAGATCGACATGGCCGGTCTGGAGAAGACCCCCGGCATCACCAAGACCGAGATCAAGCCGCAGGTGCACGAGTTCACCTACCCGGACGGGCACGCCGTCATCGTGCTGTCCGAGGGCAGGCTGCTCAACCTGGGTAACGCCACCGGGCACCCGAGCTTTGTGATGTCGAACTCGTTCACCAACCAGACGATCGCCCAGATCGAGCTGTTCAACAAGACCGACGAGTACGACCGCGACGTCTACATGCTGCCCAAGCACCTCGACGAGAAGGTCGCCCGGCTGCACCTGGACGCGCTCGGCGTCAACCTCACCAAGATGACCAAGGCCCAGGCCGAATACATCGGAGTCGACGTCGAAGGACCGTACAAGCCGGAGCACTACCGATACTGAACTGATCAAGAACTGAAGTTTTCGACCACGACGGGAGCAGCCACGCCGTACATCACCAAACGGACCTGTCGCGTGCCGAACCGATCGTCGTCCGTACCAGGAGACACCGCCAGCGAGTACCGAGTGGCGATATTGCCGCTGCCCCGCACCGGACACTACTATGTGCAGCGTGAACGGGGACAAACCTGTGGGGCTGGTGCCGGAGAACTCACTGGACGAGCTTACGCAGGAGCACATAAGCATCATCGCAACTCGAATTCGCTCAATGCGGATGGCTCGCGGAGTCACCATCACCGAACTCGCTCAACAAGCGGGTTTCAGCAAATCAACCCTGTCCACGATCGAAGCAGGTACGGCCAACCCGACGATAGAAACACTGTCCGCCGTTGCCCAGGCTCTCCGGTTGCCGCTCGGTGATCTGCTGGTTCCGTCTGACGGGCCGAGTCCCACGGTGTCCCACAGGTCGTCGGAGGGCAGCCTGATGAGCTCCGATTCCTACAAACAGGAACGTCTCCAGCGGATCGTGGGGAACATGGCCGTCGAGACGTGGCGGCTTCGGCTGCGAGGGATCGGGCAAAAAATCGAAAGTCCGCCGCACTCTGCCGGAACAATTGAACACATTTTTGTTGCATCGGGTGAGTTGTCCCTCGGTCCGGTCAGCAGTCCGCAACGAGGCGCCCAAGGTGACTTCATCGTCTTCTGTGCCGATGTTTCTCATTTCTACGAGGCGATCAGCTCGGAGGTCGACACGGTTCTGACCATGACCTACCCCACGGTCGGTGATTCTATGACCGAGTAGTGCCCCAGGCCCGACGCAGCAGAGAACTTCGACCAGGAGGTTGTAGTGAAAAGCGTCGCCTGGGAATCTGGAAAAATAATCGCCGTGAATCAAGCGGCGTTGCCGCATCACTGTGAGCAAATCGAGATCACCACGGTCGATCAGCTGATCGGTGAATTGCGGAGATTGTCGATCAGGGGTGCGCCCAGTATCGCCGCGGCAGGTGCTTTGGGAGTGTTGCTGGCAGCGACCCGGTATCAACGGGACGGAGAACTCGATACGCTCGAAATCGAAAGCGAGGCGCGACGGATCGAATCCGCTCGGCCAACCGCGGTCAATCTCAGCTGGGCGGTACGCAGAATGATCACTTCCCTGGACGGGGGGTTGTCAGCACTCGCTGACGAAGCCAATGCCATCCTTGGGGAGATAGCGGATTCCAACGAGACCCTCGCACGTATCACCGCGGACTTCTTGGTCGAACAGGTCGAGACCTCTCCGACCCGGGTCATGACACACTGCAACACCGGCTGGTTGGCGACTTACAGCACCGGTACCGCGCTTGGCGCGATCATGGAAATGTACTCCCGCGGTACACTCGCGCACGTTTACTGCTCCGAGACCAGGCCGCTGTTGCAAGGTGCGCGGCTGACAACATGGGAACTGGACATGGCCGGGATCCCGCATACGCTCTTCGTCGACTCGGCAGCTACGCATCTCATCGGAAGAGGTTGTATCGACTGCGTGGTCGTCGGTGCCGACCGCATCGCGCGCAACGGTGATACGGCCAACAAGATAGGGACCATGCAGTTGGCGGTCGCTGCGCGTCACTTCGGTGTTCCTTTCGTGGTCGTCGCACCTTACTCCACCATTGACCTCGAAATATCAACCGGTGACGATATTCCTATCGAGCAACGTTCCGAGGAAGAAGTTATTATTACCGGTGATAACGGATCCGCTGTCCTGTCCACCGATGTCGAGAATCCTGCCTTCGATGTCACTCCCGCAGAGCTCATTACGGCCGTTATCACTGAGGAAGGGATTTACGGGAGAGGCTGAAATCAGTTTTGTGACGTGGTTCCCGGTCTTTTCCTGACAGGCATGGTTGCTGGTGGATCAGGTTGTTCTCGTGGGATGCCCGACGGGCGACAGGTGGACAGCCGGAGCGTGCCGGCTACCGGATGGCGGATGCCGGTCGGGTAGCAGCGTCGAGGCGCTAGAAGGTCATGGAGGGTGTCGGAGGGCGGCCCCGCGGGGGTGGCCGAGTGACTCGAAAACTGGTGTCGGTGCGGTGCTGGTCCCTCCCCCCACACCTGTGAGCGTTCGGACGGTGTGCATGTTTGACCGGTTGTTCGGCGGTGTGGTTCGGCTGTCGGTCCTGGTCGATGTTGGGATCGTTGCAGTTCAGGGGGCATGTGATGTAGTGAACACATAGTGTAACAAGCTTGTTGTCAAAACGGCGCACAGCTCTGTGCGCCGTACCGGCCAAGTATTTTGCACTGCTGCGTATCTTCTTACGGCGGAACGCGGATACTGCGCTTGCAGTACAGTATTGTGTTTCCACCTTTTGGTGGTATCAAACCGCGAAAAAATATGCAAAATATCACAGAAGAGCACGGTAGTATGCCGGATCTTTGTAGGGGATTTGAATGGCCGTGACCGCAGGTTTGAACTTGGTGCTCATCGATGGCAATACATTATTTCGGCAAGGCGTTTTTCGTATTCTTCAGGCTTGTCCGGATTTTTCCGTTTCGGCTGAGTTCGCAAACATGGATGATGCCGCGCAGTCGCTCGACGTCATGGAAAAAACCGATGTAGTCCTTGTTGACGGGGATTTGCTCAGGGAGTCTCCATTCGAGAGATTTTCGACCCTTCGTTTCATGTCGCCGCATGCGAAGATAATCGTTCTCCACAGTGGAGGGAATCCTCGTCTGCTTGCTTTCATGCTGCAGGCCGGCGCCGAAGCTTACGTGTACAAAAATTCGACATCCGAAGAATTGATCGGAACCATAAGATCCGCCAGCTCGCACAACGATCACGTGATCATCAGTGTTTCGAGGTCCGATTCGAAGCAGTTGTACGAGAAATCAGGACTCTCCGTGCGGGAGCGGGAGATACTGGCCATGGTGGCGAAAGGTTCCAGCAACAACGAAATATCGCGAAGGCTTTACATTACCGTCGGCACGGTGAAGAGGCATCTCACAAATATATATTCCAAGCTGCAGACGAAATCACGTACAGAGGCGGTGAACAAATCGTTGGAGATGGGGGTGTTGAGCTTCGATCAGATCGTTTCCCACCGTGACTAGATAAGTATATCGTCCATTGATCCTGGAAAGACCACTCCGGGAGGAATCCCTGTGGTGCTGTGCTGGACGCGGCCACGAGGGTTCCGATGCTCAATGAGGTGATTCGCTCGTCCTCGCCGGTCAGATGCCGTTGTTCGAACGTGGTGCTTTCGGTTCAAATCCTGTGCGCCTGTGCGCGGCGGAGGCAGTTGGGTCGAGACCGGCTGTGGTGGGAGTAAGCAGTAGCGGTGCGTGACGGGCCTTCTCTCGGGAGTGCACGGATCGGTCCGTGTGGTCGGCTGGGTGTCTCACTCCGGTACGCGGGCCGAACGACTCGGAATACGGGAACATGGCGAAACGTCTCTGTGGGTTGCCCGGTTCGGGTCCCCTGCTCACGTGGGTGAACTCCGCTATATCGACTGTCGCTCTTGATGATTCGGACACAGTGGATCAAACGGTTCACCGCACACCGAGGAGTGGTTACCCCGATACGCCTCCTCGGGAGGAGACGGTCGGTCTGCCCTGATTTTGCGAGGGTGCGCCTTCACCGTGGTCACATTTTCGACTACTACCCCTGGCATTCAAAAATGTACTCTCGGCTTCGTTGACAAAGCGAACGGCTGCCGCTTTAGAATTGATGCATTCTTCACGTCGCTAACGTCGAAAGGGATGGGATTTAGGTGCTTTCGCGGGAAAGAGAACCGCTTTCATTGTCGGAAATATCCCGGTTGGTGAGTTCGGAGGAGAAGAGGTCCGAATCCGTTCTGCATCTCACGGCGAACGAGACTGTTCTCTCTCCGTTCGCTCAGCAGGTTCTGTCCAGTCCGCTCGCCAATCGCTATTTGCTAGAACATCTGGACATGCGTCAGGATTCTCCGTCGCGTCTCAATAATTTCCTGTTTCGCGGTCTCGACGGAATCAATCACATCGAGGACTCGGCCTCCGAGGTGTGCAATCGGATGTTCGGTGGGGCGTACGCGGAGTTCCGCTGTCTGTCCGGGTTGCATGCCATGCAGACAACATTTTCCGCGTTGACGAGTCCGGGAGATAGGATTATGCGCATCTCCACGAAGGATGGTGGTCATTTTCTCACAGAGTTGATATGTAGAAGTTTCGGCAGGGAGAGCTGTACCTATGTCTTCCGCGATATCAGCGAGATCGACCTTGAGAGAACCGAGGAAGTGATCGAAAGCGAGCGCCCCGCGTTGCTCTACATCGACGCGATGAACTATCTGTTTCCGTTCCCGGTGCGTGAGCTCAAACGTATGGCAGGCGGGGCGCCCTTGATATACGACGCCTCCCACACGCTCGGTCTGATCGCTGGTGGGAAGTTTCAAAACCCTCTGGAGGAAGGAGCCGACGTACTCCAGGCAAATACGCACAAAACATTCTATGGGCCCCAGAAAGGTCTGATTTTGGGGAGAGATCGCGGCCTGATGGAGCGAATCAGCTACGTTTTGTCGAACGGCATGGTCAGCAGTCAGCACACCGCCTCGACGCTCGCATTGTTCATCGCGTTGCACGAAACCTATTACGAAGGTGCGAACTACGCGCAGCAGGTCTTGGACAACGCTCAGTACCTTGCCCGTGGGCTTGACCGACGTGGGGTCCCGGTCGTGGCGAAGAGCCGCGGCTTCACCCGGAACCACATGCTGTTCGTCGACACGAGAGACATCGGCAGCGGCCCGATGCTGATGGATCGTCTGCTGGCCGCGAACATCTCGGTCAATCGCAGTCCCGCTTTCAAGCATGTCGATGCTCTACGGCTCGGAGTTCAAGAGGTCACTCGGAGAGGATGGGGCGCAGCGGAGATGGACCAAGCCGCTGAATGGATAGCTGATGTCCTCTTCGAGCGTGTCGATCCGGTTCGGGTTCGAGCGGAAGTCGAAAGCTTCGTCGGGGTGCGTGATCAAGTATACTTTACAGGAGCCGACCGCTCGGATCCGGTGGAGGGATTTCCCGCCGCCTCGGCTCCGAATGTGTCTCAGTACAAGAAGAGTAAGCGTTGGATCGATATATCATTGACGCGCGAGACCCTCGATCATCGAGACCACTTCCAGGAGCTGGAAGATGCCAAGAAGCTCGGTCGTCTGGGCGGTGGTTTTGCTCATCAGACCGATTCAGCCGGTAATATCAGCTTTCTGGCCGAGGGAAGGCAATACGTCACTCTCAGCGGCGCCTACATCAAAGACCTCACCGCGGAGGACTTCGTCGAGATCACACGAGCGGAGGGAGACGGTCTGCGTTGCCGTGGACTCGGACCTGCCTCCGTGGAGGCGTACATGCACCATTTGCTCGCGATCCGACTGTCGGCCGGTTTCGTCGTCCACAATCATTTTATACCAGATGCTGATCTGGACAAGCTCGGTGTGTCCGTCATACCGCCACAGGAGTACGGCAGTGTGGCGCTGGCCGAATCGGTGGCGGAAGCTGCCGAATACTCCCAAAAAATCTACGTACGACGTCACGGACTCGTTTTCTGGGCACATTCTTTCGACGAGGCTTACGAAATGATCAAAGATACCGCCGATGCGGTGACTCGTTGAGTGGTGGAAACGTCCGGTGCCGCTACATCGGTGGAGCAGGCATGTCCGGACGAGGTGCCCACCCCGTCGTGACGCCGTATTCCGAGGTGGTACCAGCGCACCTGGTTCTACTTCGGTGGATCGGTGAACGCGGGAGGGCGGTAGAGGTCCACCGCGTTGTCGTGCAGCACTCGATTCGCCTGTGATTCCTCGAAGGTTTCGCGTACCAGGGTGATGTCACTGTCCCGGAACGGTCGGGGAGCCCGTGTCGATGGCAGGTCGGTGCCGAAAATGAGTGCGTTCTCGTTGACATCGGCGATGGCGCGCATGGCGGTGGGGACATCACCTGTGAAACGTCCGAACCCGGTGGCTTTCACCCGTGCGCCGCGCTCCACCAGCCGCAGCAAGTGATTCAGTCCGTCGGCATTGAGCCCGAGGTGGTCGATGCTGACCGCGGGGAGAGCTGCCAAGGTCGGTGCGAGCTCGTGCAGCTCCCGCGCATCGACGTAGCACTCGACGTGCCAACCGGCTATCTCGTGTACGCGTCGTGCGAGTTCGTCGAGTTGATCGAGTGGCGTTCCGCCGCCACGTCGGGCATTGAACCGCACCGCACGTACTCCGGCATGTTGCAGTTCCAGAATCCGTTCGTTCGTCACATCGGCCGGTAGTTGGGTCACACCGACGAAACCAGGCCCCAGCCGAGCCAGTGCCTCACACAGGTATTCCTGGTCGAACTCCTGGAACGAACCGGAAACCACCGCGCCGCCCGTGACGTCGAGATGCGCGGTGTGCGTGGTGTAGTCGTCGACCGTGAAAGTGGGTGGCACGTACCCCTGGTTGGCGGTGACGGGGAAGCGCGGGTCGATGATGTGGAGATGGCTGTCGAACAGCCCCCCGTTACCCGGACCGGGGGTCGATTCCCGTTCTGGTGCATTCACTTGCTGGTGTCTTCCGTTGTCGCTTGCTTGCTCGCCGCCCGGTCGCTGAAACGCTCGGTGTTGATGACGCTTCGCTGATGTCGACCACGGCAAATCGTATCGACGCCGTCGTCCGCCGTGACCGTGAACGTCAGCTGTTTCCGATTCACGGCGACCAACTCCACATCGACTGTCACCTCCAGGCCGGGTGGGGTCGCTGCTTCGTGGCTGAGATCGACGTGGATTCCGACGGTCTGCTCCTCCGGCCAGTCCAGATGGGGGATAACTGCCTGGATACAGGCCCACTCCACCAGGCCGACCAGAAAACCCGTGGCGAATACACGCGGCATGTGCTGAAACTCGGTGGCTTCGGGGTAGAGAGCCGGTACGGTCTTGGTTTCAGGCACGGTAAAGCTCAACCGGTGCTTGAGACCCTCCTGCAGTGATTCCTTCATCGTGACCGTCTCCCCAACGTGGGCACCTCGTCCTTCTGAGACCGCGTCACCACCGCTGTTTCGCGCCGATGCGGTCCGACACGGCCCTGTGAGGATTGTAGGAGAGATCAGGTATTTTGTTGGTAACGGATCAGTCACAAGGCGTGAGAGACGCTGGTTCCCAGCGGCATACAGCATCCCGGCGCCGTTCGCATGACCGGTTGCTTCGACGTACCTGAGTCGGTCTCGATCGCTGGTCGGAGACCTCGTCGCGTGTCCTTGCGCGTGCCTCGTCCGATTCCACTGGCATCCTCACGCTGTGAGCGCATCGGTCGAGGCGGAAACGTTTACTCCTTACGGCGTCTCCCACTGGGTTCTTCTCGGGGTGGCGGCAGTGGGGGCGGTGCTGCTCGTCCGGGCCGGACGCCGACAGCGCGGAACGCGCTCGGAGGTGCTGTTCGCCAGGGCGTTCGCGTTGTTGTTGGGGTTGTTCGCCGTGGCGATGCAGATCTACCGAGTGCTGCCGTCGCAGTGGGACATCGATGTCTCGCTGCCGTTGCACCTGTCCGACTTCACCTGGATCGTGGCGGTTTACGCGTTGTGGACGCGGCGGCAGTGGGCGTACTCGCTGACGTACTACTGGGGGCTCACGCTCAACCCGCAGGCCATGATCACTCCGGCGCTGGACGCTCCCGGTTTTCCGCACGTCGACTTCGTCGACTTCTGGACCCAGCACATCCTCGTGGTGTGGGCAGCGATCTATTTGACCTGGGGTTTGGGGCTGCGTCCCGGCTGGCGCAGCCTGGCGAACACCGCCAGCGTCACGGTGGCGTGGGGCGTGGCCGTGTTCGGGTTCAACCTGCTCACCGGGGCCAACTACGGTTTCCTCAACGCCAAGCCCGCCAACCCCTCGCTGCTGGACGTCATGGGGCCGTGGCCGTGGTACCTCGCCGTCGAGTTCGCGGTGGGCATCGCGGCCTGGGCGCTGATCACCTGGCCGTGGACGCGCTCGGCCGAGCGGTCGGCGCGGTGCGCCACACCGGCGAAGTGAAGCCGGTGCGGAGTCCCCACACAGGCGAGTGGCCTCCGGGGAGCTGATTCGTTCGGCCATCGCGGACGATGCCCCGAGCCCCGCGCGGAGCTCGGGGCCCAGTAGCTTCCGCGTGACACCCCCGAGTCGGATTCCGTGCCGCGTGAGGTCGCGTCCGCATATGATGGCGGCGCCGAACAGCACCGGACCGTAGTGAGTGTGATGCGGCATGATCCTGGCGATGGTCACGGGACTCGTAGCCGGGGTGCTCTTCGGCTACGTACTGCAGCGAGGCCGGTTGTGCTTCCACGCGATCTTCGCCGGGATGTACGAACGAAGATTCGCCCTGGCCCGCGCTTGGTTGCTCGCGGTGGCGTTGACCTCGGTCGGCCTGACGGTGCTGTACGCGACTCCGGTGGGGCGAGGTCTCAATACCGGCCTGCCGCTGAATCCGGTAGGCAACCTCCTCGGCGGTCTGATCTTCGGTATCGGTATGGCCGTGGCCGCCAGTTGCGTCTCGGGCCTGTTCTTCAAGCTCGGCTCCGGCATGCTCGGCGCTCTCGTCGGGCTGGGCGGGTGGGCATGCGGCGAGCTCGCGGCGAGCAGGGTGCGACTACCGGGGCCGACGGTACTGCCGGGCGGAATCGACGGGACGTTGCCGGGTGTGCTGGGCGTTCCCCGTGCGGTCGTGGCGATACCGTTCGCGGCGTTGGTGGTCGTGCTCGGTTGGCGATGGCGCGGGGGTGATCATCGGCAGTACGCCTGGCAGTGGCGCTGGCCCTTCGCGGGCGTCGCTCTCGCCGTGGTCGCCGTCGCATCGTGGCTACTGGCCGGGTTGGGAGGAGCGAGCTTCGGCGCGAGCACCGTGGGTGCGGTGAGCGGTGTCGCGGCGGGCGATGTCAATTGGTGGCTCGTCACGTTCCTCTGCGGAATCGTCCTCGGCGGATTCCTCGCTGCCCGGACGGCAGGAGGATGGTGGTTGCGCGGTGAGACACGAGTGCGCTATCTGCGGTTGCTGTTCGGGGGCTTCCTGCTCGGTTTCGGTGCGTTGCTCGCGGGCGGTTGCAACCTCGGCCACGGGCTTTCCGGTACCGCGCAGCTCAACGTCTCCTCGTGGCTGGTCGTGGTCGCCTTCGTAGTGGGAATCGGGCTGACCAGGAAGGCGCAACGAGTGTTCTCGGCTCCGCCGATGCTCTCGGAGAAGACCTATTGAGCCGGCGTCGAGGTGGCGGACCTCATCCCACAAAACTGTCACTGATTGACATTAGTCATCAATTGACACAAAATGTCGGGCAGTGGAAGGAGTGGCGATGACGGATCTGTCGGGCCTGCGGACCTGGTTGGACGAGAACCTGCCCGAGCTCGCTCGGCGGCACGGGGTGCCCGGTGCGGCCGTCGGAGTGCTCGCCGACGACCAGGTCGCCGAGGCGGCGGCGGGCGAGCTCAATCTGCGCACCGGTGTTCCGGCCACCGCGGACTCGCTGTTCCAGATCGGTTCGGTGACCAAGCTGTGGACGAGCACGCTGGTGATGCAGCTGGTCGAGGAAGGACTGATCGAGCTCGACGCCCCGGTCACGCGTTACCTGCCCGACTTCCGACTCGCCGAGGAGCGAGCTGGCGCGGGCATCACCGTCCGGCAGCTGCTCACCCACACCTCGGGAATCTACGGTGACGCCTTCGTGCCCACCACGCGCGACGAGGACGCGGTGCGGCGCTACGTCGACGACGTCGTGCCCACGCTGCCGCAGGACCTCCCTTCCGGCGAAGGCATGTCCTACTCCAACTCCGGCTTCGCCGTGCTCGGCAGGATCGCCGAGGTGGTGCGCGCCAAGCCCTTCACTCAGCTGCTGCGCGAGCACATCGGCACGCCGCTCGGCCTGCGGAACTGGGCGGTCACACCGGAGGAGGCGCTGCTGCACCGAACGGCAGTGGGACACGTGCCCGGTGGGGACGGAACTTCTGAACCGGCCCCGTTCTGGAACCTGCCCGCCTCGCTCGCGCCCGCGGGCACCGTGCTGGCGATGGCTCCCCGCGAGCTGTTGGCCTTCGCCGGGGCGTATCTCGACGGTGGCGGGAAGCTGCTCGACCCGGCGACGGTCGAACGGATGTGGCGCCC
The DNA here is from genome assembly GCF_900101095.1 of Actinopolyspora mzabensis. GTDB lineage: Bacteria > Actinomycetota > Actinomycetes > Mycobacteriales > Pseudonocardiaceae > Actinopolyspora > Actinopolyspora mzabensis. The sequence continues at coordinate 217,942 of NZ_FNFM01000012.1, read as the reverse complement.
GCACATCCCGGTGCCGGACATCGGCATGCTCGGTGGTCACTTCGGACTCGGCTGGATGGTCTTCGACTGGGACGGGCAACGGGTCGTCGGGCACGACGGCGGCACCTACGGGCAGAGTTGTAGCCTGCGCGTGCTTCCCGAGGCCGGTATCGCTCTCGCCTCGCACGCCAACGGCGGGGAGAACGCCGCCTTCCATCGTGAGGTCGTCGCGCGGATCGCCGAGCGGCTCGTCGGGCTTCGACCACCCCAGCTGCCCACCCCGCCGGAACGCCCCGAGGAAGTCGACCCCACCCGGTTCGCGGGTCGGTTCGACTCCTCGACCATGTCCCTGGAAGTGAGCGTGCGGCCGGACGGCTCGGCCGTGGCGCGTTCTGAGGCGCTCACCGCCGAGGCCCGGCAGCTGCAACCCGAGCCGAGAGTGACCGAGCTCGTCCGGTTGGACGACGATCGGCTGATCGCTACCGATCGGCTCTTCGGGGCGCACGAGGTTCTCGCGTTCTCCGGCGGTGGTCCCGGCAGTCCCGCCACCCACCTCTTCCAAGCCGGCAGGCTCACGAGACGTACGGCATGAGCGGATCGCTGCGGCAACGGCAGAAGGACGACCGGCGACTGCGGATGATCCACGCCGCGCTCGAGCTGTTCGACGAGTACGGTTTCTCGGAAGTCGGCGTGGCCGACATCGCCGAACGGATCGGGATGTCCTACCGGACCATCTACCGCTACTTCCCGAGCAAGGAGGACGTGCTGCTCGGGCTGGTGATCGAGGGCAACCACACCTTCCTCGACCGGGTCGACGAACGCCTCGGCGAAGAACCCCTGCTCGTCACGTTCGCCGACGCCATGACCGAGGCGCTCGAGGAACTGTCCGAGCGGGTCGGCGAGGACGCCATCCGCAGGATGAGCGCGCAGATCGACCGGGTGGAGTCGGTTCGTGCTCGTGCGTTGCTGCACAGCGCCGACATGCGGGACCGGCTGGCCGCCTTGGTCGAGCGGCATCCCGCGTACGCCCCGGAGCGGTATTCCGAGATCCACCTGGCCGTCGAGGTGTTCGGAGCCGTCTCCGCCGAAGCGCAGCGCAGGTGGCGTTCCGTCCCGCCGGGCAGCAGCTCGCTGGCCGGTGAGTTCCGCGCCGTGATGGCAGGCTTACCCACGGTGGTCCCGGACTCGCCCCAGGGCGTGGACTGAGACCCCGAGCTTCGAGGGTGAGTTGAGCGCGGACGGGGCGCGTGCTCGGGGGAGCGCGTCGGGCGTTCGGTACCCGGACAGGGCTGGCCCCCTCCGGGAGCAGCGGGAGATACCGCGATGCGCCTCGTGATCGTGCCCGGCCCTCGTGTGAGAGATGCCCCGTGTCGCCGCCTGCAGGGCGGGCACGTGCGTCCGTGCCTGTTCGTCGTTGGGCACGATCATCGACAGTGCCGCGACGACGGTGTGGTTCGGGGTCCGCAGCGGCCCGTCCACACCCGTGGCGCGGGTGGCGATGAAACCGCGGCACAGCGCGATCCCGCTTCGGCGTACTTCGGCCAGCATCGCCCGGAGCTCGCCCGTATCCACGACCGTCCTCGGAGTGTAGGCGTGCAGTGGTCCTGCGAGGATCTCCTCCTGCAACCAGGTGGGGGCGCGTGCGAGCTCTCCGGGAAAACCGACCACGGTGACAGTGCCGCCGCTGTCTCCTCGCCCCGTCGAGTGAGCTCGGCGGCTCGCTCGTCACCGGACGCCTGGTCGGCCCCGGTGGCGGCTTCTGCCGGGTTCATTCGTTGGGAACCGTCTCGCGCTTTCCCGGCGCCTCGGACGCCGTCGATGGGTGGGTGAAATACCGTGCGCCGGGGGCCGTCGCGGCCAATGCGGGTGCCGCGAAACACGCCGCCGCGCACACCACCAGCACCCAGAAGTTCCCGACGAGTGTCACGGCGGGTGCGATCAGTGCCAGTCCCAGCGGTGCCAGTCCGTAGGAGACCAGGAAGTCCAGGGCGGACACGCGCGCCAGCTTGTCCGGTGCCACCTCACGCTGGGTCGCGGTGAACCACGGGACGTTGAACAGCTCGATCCCGATACCCGCCAACACGTAGCCTGCCACGAGTAGCACCGGGGGCACCGGCAGCAGCAGCCCGAGTGGGGCGAAGCCGTAACCGGCCAATCCCGCCAGTGCCCAGAATCCCTGCGAACGGGGTCGCCACCGCGCGACGAGCAGCGCACCGAGCAGCGCCCCGGCGGTGTAAGCGGTCAGCGCGGCGGCCAGTACCGCCTCGGTTCCGTAGCGATCGCGACTGATCAACGGCAGAACGACCCCGGTGGCGGAGTAACCGGTGGTGATGACGGTGGCCAACGCGGCCAGCCCCGCCAGGAACCAGGGGTGCCTGCGCGCCTCGCGCAATCCCTCGGTGAACTCGGAGACGAACGGGAGGCCGCCCTCGCGCGAGGAGCCTCCGGCATTCCTGCGTCCGGCGGGAGGCAACCACGCCGCCACCAACCAGAGGCCACCGGTGAGCAACAGTAGGGTGCCGGTGTCGACAGTGGTGGCCGCCAACGCGGTCGAACCCGGCGCGACCAGCGTCGTCACCCTCACCGACAAGGTCCGCGCGGCGTTGGCCTGTTGCAGTCGCGCCGAGTCGACCACCTCGGCGGTCAGGGCCTGGAACGCGGGCCTGCACGCCCCTTGTCCGGCTCCGACCAGGGCGGCCGCCGCTGCCATCAATGGTTGCGAGCTCCCCAACCCGATCGGGATGACGAACGTGGCCACGGCCGCGATGAGTCCGGACAGCGTCACGACCGTTCGACTGGTGTAGCGGTCGGCCAGCACGCCTCCGACGGGTACGGCGAGCAGGAAACCCGCCGTGCGCGTCGCGAGCAGTACGCCGAGCGTCACGGCGCCGATGGTCCCGTCGAGTACGGCCAGGCCGAGCACGAAGGGCAGTGCCCACGTGGCGAGTCCGGAAGCGGTCGTTCCCGCCCACAGCCGCAGGAAGTGCGGCTCTCGAAGCAGCGACCGTCGCGTCGGGGTTTCCTCGGACTGTTTCTGCGCGGATGTCACCGGTTCTGCTCCCGTCGCACGTGCCTACGGGGATGCAAGGGAGAACGTTCCCCGATCGTCCACTTCGGATATCACCGACGGTCGCGGAACGTGGCGGCATTGTGACTGTTCTCCCAATGAACACCAACCGTAGACGAAAATGATTGTCGTTTTCTAGGATGCATCCTAAGCGACCACCAAAACCGACCTCTATCCCCCGCACCCGCCCCACGGAGTTTCGAAGCCGGAGCGCGCACAGTGACCACATCGGATACCCAGCCGACATCGGATACCCAGTCCAGTCCGGATAGACAGGCCAGCTTGGACCAGGCGCCGACATCGGACAACCAGTCGATCCCATCGGCGAGCCGCCGGGAAAAGAGCCTGCTCACGACGGTTCTGTCGTTGGTGGTGGTGCTGGCGATCTCGACCCTGGTCGGTATCACTCTCGGCCCGGCTCCCGTACCGCTGCCCGATACCGTGCGCTACCTCGCCGCCGCCATCACCGGAGGGACGATCGACGCGGCCGACGCGAGCGGGTATTCGATCATCTGGCAGGTGCGCACTCCGCGAGTGCTGCTCGCGGCGGTAGTGGGAGCGGGCCTCAGCGTCGTCGGCGTGGCGATCCAGGCCACCGTGCGCAACGCGCTCGCCGACCCCTTCATCCTCGGGGTCTCGTCCGGAGCCTCGGTCGGCGCCAGCGCCGTGGTCTCGTTCGGACTGTTCGCCGGCCTGGGGGTCTACGCGCTGTCCACCGCCGCACTGCTGGGAGCGCTGGGCGCCTCGGCCCTCGTCTACCTCGCCGCGCGCGGCAAATCCGGACTCACTCCGCTTCGCCTCGTACTCACCGGTGTCGCCCTCGCCTACGGGTTCCAGTCGTTGATGAGCGCGATCGTGTTCTTCGCTCCCTTCAGCGACTCCGCCCGCACGGTGCTGTTCTGGTTGATGGGCAGTCTGGGCAGCGCCACCTGGTCCGGTCTCCCGCTGGCCGCTGCCACCGTCGTTCTGGCCACAGGGTTGCTGCTGTGGAACTCCCGCTCGCTCGACGTGCTGGCACTCGGCGACGAGACCGCCGCGGGACTGGGCATGGACGCCACCGCCGTGCGCAAAAGACTCTTCCTGCTCACGGCGATCGTGACCGGATGTCTGGTGGCGGTCAGCGGTGCGGTCGGCTTCGTCGGTCTCGTCATCCCCCATCTCGTGCGACTGCTGGTCGGTGCCAACCATCGTCGAGTGCTGACCATCGCACCGCTGATCGGTGCGATCTTCCTCGTTTGGGTCGACCTCGCGTCACGGACGCTGTTCGCACCACGGGAACTGCCGCTCGGCGTGATCACGGCGCTGATCGGGGTTCCGGTGTTCATCATTCTGCTGCGACGCCGTGGCTACCTGTTCGGAGGTCGGTGAATGTCGATCACACTCGACGACCTGTCGGTGCACCTCGCGGGAGCCGAGCTCGTCCGCGATCTGAACATCGAAACGGCGGAAGGGGAAGTCCTCGGACTCGTCGGACCGAACGGCAGCGGCAAATCCACCGCGTTGCGGTGCGTATACCGGGCGCTGCGGCCGAGCAGGGGAGCGGTGCTGCTCGACGGTGCCGATATCTCCACCCTCGCAACGCGCGAGTCAGCCCGGCACATCGCCGCTGTCCCGCAGGAGAGCAGCAACGATCTCGACTTCACCGTCGCAGAGATCGTCGAACTCGGCAGGTTCCCGCACCACCGTGGCAACCAGCCGCTGACCATCGAGGAACGCGCCGTCTGCGAGGAGGCGATGCATCGCGCCGACGTCGTGCACCTCGCAGACCGCGGCGTGCTGTCGCTGTCCGGTGGTGAACGTCAGCGGGTGCTGCTCGCCAGGGCCTTCGCGCAACAACCCCGCGTGCTGGTCCTCGACGAGCCGACCAACCACCTCGACATACACCACCAGATCCAGCTGCTTCGCCAGCTGCGCACGGACTCGACCACCGGGCTGATCGCCATGCACGACCTCAACCTCGCGGCCGCCACCTGTGACCGGCTCGCCGTGCTCGCGAACGGGATGGTGCTGCACATCGGTACGCCCACCGAAGTGCTCACCCCGGAGCTGATCAACGAGGCGTTCGGCGTCGCCCCCTCGATCGTCCGTCATCCGCGCACCGGAATCCCCCAGCTGCACTACGACATCTGACCACCGTTGTGAACAGGAGAGATATCCGCAATGACCTCACGCGTCGCCATCACGGTCCTGCTGACCACCTCGTTACTGGCAACCGGCTGCGGAGCCAACGTCGCGCCCTCCTCGAACGGTGAATCCGGCACGGTCACCATCGAGAACTGCGGGCGCACGATCGAATACCCCGAACCGGAACGCCCGGTCGCCTACGACATGAGCAGCACCGAGAAGATGTTCGCCCTCGGACTTGCCGACCGCATGCGGGGCATCGTCATGCCCAGCACCGCCGACCCGTCGGTGAAACGCTCCCCGTGGCGGGAGGACTACAGCTCCGTCGAAACGCTCAGCACCGACGTGCTCAGCCTCGAGGTCGTTCTCGACGCGAATGCCGACTGGGTCCTGGCCGGGTGGGAATCCGGTTTCAGCCAGGCTCGAGGAATCACTCCGAGCAAACTCGACTCCCTCGGGATACGGAGCTACCAGCACACCGAGAGCTGCTTCAACTACGGATCCGATCCGGTGCGCGTGCCCCCGTTGGAAGCCCTCTACACCGATCTGCGACAGCTCGGCAAGATCTTCCACATCGAGGACCGCGCGAAGCGAGTGGTCGCGGACCTGAAACAGCGCGCCCAAGCACTTCGCGAGCAACAACCCCAAGGCGCCCCGCCCAGGGTGTTCATCTACGACTCCGGAACCGACAAACCCTTCACCTCCGGCGCCCAGGCGGCACCCAACGCCATCGTCTCGTTGGCGGGCGGGCGCAACATCACGCACGACCTCGACAAGCGCTGGACCACGATCGGGTGGGAATCGGTCGTGCAGGCGAATCCCGAGGTGATCACCGTCGTCGACTACGGGGACAAACCCGTCGAGGACAAGATCGCGTTCCTGAAGTCGTTCCCCCCGTTAGCGCAAACGCCCGCGATCAAGAACGACCGGTTTCACGTCCTCGACTACGGAGCCGCCGTCAGCGGCCCCCGCAACATCGCTGCCGCCGAGAAGTTCGCCGACTACCTGCGCTCCATCGGGCGCTGACCCACGAGCCGGTTCCAACCGCCTGTGCCCCCGATCGCGGAAAGACATCACCATGGCCGAAACAGCGACCCTTGACGCCCCCTTCACCGAGGTACTCGACGGTTCCGAGTCGCCGCGCCCGAGCGAACTGATCGCCACCAGTGTGTTCTGGATCCAGCACGGTACCCGGTTGGCGGGCTCGACCACCGTCTACCGCAACCGGTACGTCCTCGTCCGGGTCGGACAGTCGTACGGGGCCTGTGCCTTCGAGGCGGGCGAGCTCGACCCGGACGCCTGCTCCGGGGCCTCGGGCAGCGATCTCGGGACCCTGCTTCGTGAGGCACCGCTCCCACTGCGGATCGCCGCGCTCGACGCCTATCTCACCGAGACCGAGCACCACCGGGACCGTCCCGACGCGGAAGCCGTCGCACTACCCGCGGGCACTCCCGAGCAGCGGGCCCGAAGCCGGGACGAAGCGATCGCGGGACTCCTCGACGTCGCACCGGGGAGCAAGGTGGCGCTCATCGGTGTGGTCACCCCCCTCGTCGCGGCGCTGCGGGAACGGGGATGCGCCTGTCTGCCCTGTGACTACAATCTCGACGCCACCGCGGACGGTGGGCTGGTCACCTCGGTCATGAGCGAGGTGCTCGAACCCGCCGATGCCGTCGTGGCGACCGGCATGACACTGGGCAACGGGACTTTCGACGGAATTCTGCGCCACTGCAGGAAGTGGAACGTGCCGTTGATCGTCTACGCCCAGTCTGGCTCAGCCGTCGCGAGAGCCTTTCTCGGTTCCGGCGTCACCGCGCTCTCCGCCGAACCCTTTCCGTTCTCCCAGTTCGAATCCGGTACCACCACGCTGTACCGCTACCGCGCGGCCCGCTCGTCATGAACGCACCCACCAACCGGAAAACTCCCCCGGCCACCGGGACGGGCCAATCCAGCTGCCACCACGGTGAAATCCTGCAAGGGGCCTTCCTCGATGAGCGAGGAGCGGCCTGTCGGGCTCTGGTGACCATGCCGCTGGCCGGCCCCTGCAGCAGCGCCGTCTTCGTGCCCGATCCCGACACGGCACCGGAGAGCCTCGTCATCAGCCCGAGCGGCCGAGGTAAGGCGCGCCGAGCGGCGGTCCTGACCTGCGAACTCTGTGGTAGCACCACGGCGCGAACTCCGTGTGGCGGACAACTGTTCCTGAGCAGTGAGGTTCCCGACGGTCTCGGGATGGGCTCGTCGAGTGCCGACGTGCTGGCCACGATCCGCGCTGTGGTGGATGCCTATGCGACGCACCTTCCCGCCGAGACCGTGTCGAGAATCGCGGTGTCGGCCGAACGCGCCAGTGATCCGCTGATGTTCGACGACAGAGCCCTGCTGTTCGCGCAACGGGAGGGCAGAGTCCTCGAAGACCTCGGTGGCAGGCTTCCCCCGGCGGTGGTGGTGGGATGCCTCACCGAAGGTGCCACCGGCGTCGACACCCTGGAGCTGGGTACCCCGCACATCCGCGAGCGGGACGTACGGGTCGGTGAACGACTGCGCGCACTGCTGCGCCGAGCCGTGGCCCGCTCCGACGTCGCCCTGCTCGGACAGGTCAGCACCGAGAGCGCCCGGTACAACCAGCGCATCCTCGACAAGACCCAGCTGGACTCCCTCGTGGAGATCGCCGAGCGCGTCGGCGCCGTCGGCCTGCAGATCGCCCACAGCGGCAATGTCGCCGGTCTGCTCTTCGACCCGAACCGGCCCGGCACTGGAGATCGGATCCGGACATGCCTGTTCGAACTGGCCCGCAACGACATTCCCAGCACGCGAGTGTTCAGCACTCGGCCTCGTTCCCGAAACGGTGATGGTGATCATGGACGAGCACATCGCGGACGCGGTCGCACGCCCCGATCTGATCCGCCTCGACAGGGGACTCGTATGCCTTCGATTTGAGACGATGAAAGTCGTCTCCGCCCTGACGGCGGTCGAGCGATTACTCGAACAGGGTCGGGTGCGTCCCGGGGACACCCTGCTGGACAGTTCGAGCGGCATCTACGCCTACGCGCTCGCGCTCGCCTGCCACAAATACGGTCTCGGGTGCCACATCGTCGGCTCGACGACCATCGATTCCACACTTTACAACCAACTCGTCCTGCTGGGCTGCCGGCTGGAACAGGTCGAGCTGTCGGCGGATCTCAAACTCGACCAGAGCCTGCGGGTGCGTCGCGTGCGGCAGCTGCTGGCCGAGAACCCGCACTACCACTGGATGCGGCAGTACCACGACGACATTCACTGTCTCGGTTATCGCCCGATCGCGGATCGCATCCGCGCCGAACTGGGCGGTGAAGCACTCACGATCGTCGGCGGCGTCGGTTCCGGCGCCTCCACGGGGGCGCTGGCCAGGTATCTCCGCGACGCCGGAACGGATGTCGGGCTGGTGGGTGTTCAACCGTTCGGCAGCATCACTTTCGGCGCCGAACACGTCTCCGACAGCGAAATGATCATCGCCGGGATCGGCAGTTCCATCCCGTTCGGCAATGTCGAGCACACCGCCTACGACACCCTGCACTGGATCTCCTTCGACACCGCGCTGTCGGCGAGCACGGACCTGCTGCGCAGGCACGCCGTGTTCGCGGGGTTGTCCAGCGGCGCGGCGTACCTGGCAGCACGCTGGGAGCGACACGTCCGGTCGTCGGGCCCGGTGCTGTTCATCGCCGCCGACACCGGGCACCGCTACAACGAAGCGGTGTTCTCGCGCGCCGAGTCGGCGAGGGACATCGCCGAGCTCGCACCGCATTCGGCGGTCGACACCACGGAGCTCACGATGCCCTGGTCGCGGATGCGCTGGGACCGTGCGGAAGCACCGCCCAACGCGCGCAGCGAGGAGGAACGAGAGGCGATGCCGGTGAAGTGGTCCCGATGAGAGCGTGACCAGGCGGGGACGCGGCACGGCACAAGAAGATCAAGACATCTTCATCCGGTTTCGTGCCGTCTCACTTCCCGCCGGGGCACAGTGCTGGAAGATGAGATCGACATTACGCACGTCGCTGTTGGTGGCGGCCCTGGTGCTGCCCGCCGAGTGTCTCCGAATCGACATCGCGACCACCCGCCGTGCCGAAGGACGAAGACCGCGACGCTCCCGGGGACGATCGGGAAGACCGGAATGAGCGCGACGACGACTGATCCGGTCAGTGTGGTTACTCGGCCGGGGTGACAAGGCCTCGCCGGAGCGTCGTCACGACGCTCCGGCGAAACCTCCTGGCAGTATCCGCCGCTGTATCTGCCGTGTGTCCCACGATGGAGGCTGCGACCGGAGCTCGCCACTCACCCGGACGTTGATCAGTACAGCGTGGCCATCGCCTCGCGGGTGAACGGGACGAGTTCCGACTCCCGGCCGTCGAGCACCTTCCGGCTCCACTCCGGATCGGCCAGCAGGGCGCGGCCGACCGCGACGAGGTCGAACTCCTCGCGTTCCAGCCGTTCGGCCAGTCCTTCGACACTGGCCACGTTGGTGCCCGCGCCCTCGCCGAGGGTGGCGGGGTCGAACACCGCGTCCAACCCGACCGAGCCGACGGTGATGACCGGCTTGCCGGTGAGCTTGCGGGCCCAGCCGCCGATGTTGAGGTCCGGGTCGGATTCGGGGAACTCGGGCTCCCAGTAGCGGCGTCCGGAGGCGTGGAAGGCGTCGATCCCGGCCTCGCTCAGCGGGGCGAGCATCCGCTCCAGCTCGTCCGGGGTCTCGGCCAGTTTGGCGTCGTAGTTGTCGGCCTTCCACTGCGAGAACCGAAGCACCACGGGGAAGTCCGCCGATACCCGCTCACGCACGGCGGCGACGATGTCGGCGGCGAACCTGGTGCGTTCCACCGGGGAACCGCCGTAGGCGTCGGTGCGCCGGTTGGTGCGTTCCCAGAGGAACTGGTCGATCAGGTAACCGTGCGCGCCGTGCAGCTCCACACCGTCGAAGCCGATGCGCTCGGCTTGCCGTGCCGCTTCGGCGAAGGCCTCGACGAGCCGTTCGACGTCGGCGAGGGAGAGCTCCTCACCCGCCTGCCGGGTGCCGTCCAGCGCGATACCGGAAGGGCCGACCGAGGGAGCTTCCGGAACCGGTGGTTTGCCCGCCCTGCGCTGGATGCCGACGTGCCACAGCTGCGGCATGATCTTCCCGCCCTGCTCGTGTACCGCGTTGACCACGTCGCGCCAGCCCGCCAAGGGACCCTCGTCGTGAAAACGCGGCACGTTCTTGCCGTCCCCGGCCGAGGGGTCGTCGACGTAGGTGCCCTCGGTGATGATCAGGCCGGTTCCCGCGGCGGCGCGCCGCGCGTAGTAGGCGGCCACGTTCTCGTCGGGCACACCGTCGGGGGACTGGCCCCGGGTCATCGGTGCCATGACCAACCTGTTCGGCAGCTCCATCGATCCGAGCGTGAACGGACGGGCGAGTGCCTGCGCTGCGCGAGCGGACATGCGGTCTTCCTCCTGCTGCACGTGAAAAAATGTTCTTTTTTAAGATACACTTTCCGGTGTGGGGGACCTCGGCGGCGTTGCTAGCCTGGGGTGCCGGTCGGTGGGAACACTCGGCCGAGGTCGACGGAGGGAGGTGTTGCCCGCGTGCTGGACATCCGGTTTTCCAGCTCGCTGATGGCGATGCTGCTTCTCGCCGTCGCCGACGAGGCGGGGGAGCCGACGCTGAGTTCCGCCCAGCTCGCCGAGCGGATGGACACCAACGCGAGCCTGGTGCGCAAGTTGATCCTCCCACTGGCCCATTCCGAACTCGTCGTCTGCACCAAGGGGAGAACAGGTGGAGCCCGGCTGGCGCGCTCGGCCGAGGAGATCACCCTGGCCGATATCTACCGCTGTTCGACCGGCGACAAACCACTTTGGAACTGCCGCTCGGGCGGTGAGCACGACTGTCGGGTCGCCGCGAACGCGCAGGCCTACTTCGCCGAGCTGACCGAGGATGTGGAGCGGGCCGTGCTCGACGCGCTCGGTGACCGCACGCTCGCCGACGGGGTGCGCGAGATGCGACGTCTCGAACGGAAGCCGAGGCGGGAATAGCTCGTCGAGGTTCTCCGACCGGGTTGGCGAGCTGCTCCCTCGGCGGAGACTTCCGCACGGCTCGTCCGTCTCGGGGTGGTCGTCCTCGATCGGCCGTCCGCACGACGTCGCTCCGCCGCCCGGCGAGTTCTAGCGGTACCAGGCACGGACCCCGAGCTCGCCGGCACTGCCGAGGTTGATGGTGATCTCGTCGCGCTCCTGGTCGGGCGAGTTCCGTTCCCTGCCGACCGGTATCACCGGCTGCCAGGGACGGCCCGGTGCGGGAGCGATCTTCAGGTACTTGCCCACCTGCGCGGCGTTCGTGCTCGCGTGGGTGTTGCGCCACATCAGTTGGGCCTCGGCCCGCTCGCCCGGTCGCACCGTGATCGCCTCCGGCGGCGTGTCGAAGCCCTCGACGGTCGCGATGTCCGCCGATCCCCGCTCGACGCGGACGTCCAATGCTCGCCGCTGTTCGTCCAGCACACGCACGCCTGGGTAGCCGTTCAGCGTGTGGGGCCGGTCACCGCAGTTGACCAGCTCGACGTGCATCAGCCGCAGGCCCATCGCCACTTCCACCAGGTCGGTCGTGAGACGCACCCCCGTTTCGGGGCAGTCCGCGGCTGCCGTGGTCGTGGGGTTGGACGGCGGCGTCGATGCTTCCCCGACCGGTGGTGTCGGAGTCGCGAGGCAACCGGCAATGAGGACTGTCATGACGGGCGTAAACAGCGCCACGATCCGCCGGGGGCTCATGGCCTTCATGATCGCACGGCTCGAGGCCGGTGGCTGCCGAGCGGCATTCCGGTGATGGTCACGAGGGCGGCAGCCGGCTCAACGCGATCTCAGTAGTAACTCCGCGCCTCGGCCACGATTCCGGTAGCTACGGCAGGATTCCGACCGCGCCGTAGACGTTGCCGCGTCGGGCCTCCTCCTCGGTCACGGACCGGTCGGGGCGCCACAGCGACGCGGGCACCACTCCCGGGACCAGCAGTTCGTAGCCCGGCAGCAGTGCGGCGACTTCCTCACTGGTGCGCAGGTACAGATTCGGCGTGGAGGTGTCGGCCAGCAGGGAGCGCAGTGCCGCGACCTCCTGGTCGGTACGGCTGAGCTGGGCGTTGTTGGACAACGCCAGCGCACTGCCCGACGTGCACGACTCGCGGTAGCGGGAAACCAGTCCCGCCCCGTCGGTGGTGGGAAGAATGTCCAGGATCCCGAACGCCAGCACCCCGATCGGACGGGCGAAGTCCAGCAGTCCGGCCACTCCGGCAGCGTTGAGCACGGTCTCGGGCTCGCACACGTCCGCCTCGGTCACCGTCACCCGCTGCTCGTGGGCGCCGAGCAGCTGGCGGGCGTGGTGACAGGCGACGGGCTCCCAGTCCACGTAGGCCACGCGCGCGTTCGGGTCGTGCTGGTGGGCGATCTCGTGCACGTTGCCCACCGTCGGCACGCCGGAGCCGAGATCGAGGAACTGATCGATCCCGTGCTCGATGACGAGGGTGCGGACCGCGCGGCCCAGAAACGCGCGGTTGGCCCAGCAGTAGTCCCGTTCCGTGGGGACGAGCCGCAGCGCTTGTTCGGCCACGGCCCGGTCGATGGCGAAGTTCGCGGATCCACCGAGGTGGTAGTCGTACATCCGTGCGATGTTGGGTTGGTCGAGGTTCGCGTGCTCGACCTGGGAAGCCAACTCCGCGTCGTGCGACATGTCGACAGCATACCTCGCCGTACGGGCCGGAGATCAACATCACGCCGAGCGAGTCGGCCGTACGGGATACGAGTTCATCCGACCGGCGAGTCCGTGCTCAACGCTCGCGCGTAACGCACCCCCGCCGCCAGCAGAACCAGACCGGTGCACAGGAACGCCACCACCCGTGCGAAGCCGTCCAGAGTGGCCATGTCGAACAGGAACAGTTTGGTCAGCGCCACCGGAAGCAGCACCATGCCCGCCACCCGAAGCGAAGGCAGCGTGATTCCGCGCAACAGCAACGCGATCGCGAGGACGACCCAGCTCAACGTGATCAACACGTGGCCGGTGAGGAACCCGGAACGGTCCTGCTGGAACAGCGCCACCAGTGCCATCGTCGCGGTGGCCGTGCCGTACAGCACCAGGACCCCGGACAGGAGCCACACGGTCTTCGCCGCCGGTGGGCGCGACAGCGCGCCGAGACGCACCCCCGCGAGCGGAATCGCCACCGCGACCAGCGCGGTCAACACGCCCACCAGAACCCCGGCCAGCCCCGCGGAACGCGACACCAGCACCAGCAGCCACGGCGGGATGTCGTGGTGCAGCGCCACGAGCGTGCCGAGCGTCGCGTAGCTCAACGCCCCGAGCAACACCCCGGGACTGCGCAGCCACAGCGCCCCGAGAGTCAACAGCAGTGCCTCGCACAGCAGCGCCGTCGCCCAGACCGAGGCGTCGAGCGAGATCATCGTGGCCTGCATCGTGGCCAACGCCGCGAGTCCGCCCGCCGCGGTGGTGAACTTCGCGGGCAGCCGAGCAAGCTGGTTCGGGAGTAGACGCCCGCTCGGTACGAATCGCCCGCTCGGTACGAATCGCGAGCCCCACAGGGTCGTCAGCACCACGGCCACTCCCGCCGCGAGCGCGGCCGCGAGCGGCCGTTCCACCAGCGGCGTGGCCAGCAGAACCGGTATCGGCGCGGCCACCAGCGCCGCGATCGCGGTGTTGTCATCCGGACGAAGGACGGCAGTGAGCGTGGCGACCACGATCCCCAGCAGCGATGCGGTGCTGACCGCGAGTACCCCGGTGAGGTGGTCGGTCGCGGTCAGCATCGCCCGAGCGTCGGCGAGGATCGCGGCGATCACCACGGGCAACGCGGCGACCTGGGCCAGTCGCGGCCACCCGTGTCGGAGCTGCACCGGGGTCGCCGCCAGATGCAACAACGCCAGGAAACCGACCAGGGTCGCGTTCGGCTCCCCGGTGACCAACGGTGCGCACACCGCGCACCCCACCACCACTCCCACGCCCACCGGCTGGGCACGCCACCGGTCGGCCAACAGCAATCCGCCGCCCGCGATGACGAACCCCGTGGTGAGGCCACCGAATATCGGCAGGTAGTCGTACAGCACGGTTGCCGCCACCGTGTCCAGGTACAGCACGGCGAATCCCGTCGCGGCCAGCGCGTAGCTCCCGGACGTGCCGCCCGGTCTGCCGCGCACTCGGAAAGCCGCCGCCAGCAGCCCCGCTCCCAGACCGGCACCACCGAGCACTCGGGTGGCGGGGCCGAGCCAACCACGCTGGACCGCCAGCACCAGCAGCAAGACCACGCCGAGCAGGGTCACCGCCCCGCCGATCCAGGCCAGCAGTCTGCTCGGAGCCCAACCGTGCCCCACAGGACGAGGGGCCTCCGGGCTTCGCCGTTTTCCGTCGTCCGTGATGACGGCCGCGGGCGGTTCCGGTCGTGCGTGCCACGACGGATCGAACGTGACGGGGCCGCCAGCCGGTGGGGGTGGTGGAGCCTGCGGTGCCCAAGCCCGCGGTCCCGAAGTGGACGATTCGGGGGTTTCCTGTTCCCCGGCGTCATCGGGTGCGGACCGGTTTCCCCGGAGATGTACGGCACCGGCGAGGACGTCGAGCCGCCGGCTCATCTCGGCGAGTTCGGCGGCGACCGCTTCCAGCGTGTGCTGCTCCGGCTCGGACATGCCCCCAAAATGCTGTGCACGACACCGGGAGGGGAACAGTACGAATACTCAGATCTCCGGCGGGATCCGTGAGTATCCGCCCGTCCCGGAGATCGCTCGGCGGAACCTCTCGCCAGCTCGCGAGTGTCCCTCCCGGCGTCGGTGGGTGACTCGGTCGGTTCAGGACTCGGAACTCCCGGAATCCGATCCGGAGCGGGCCCGCTCGGTCAGCGCGCGCAGCTGGTCGATGTTCTCGGCAGCGCTGCTCAACGCTTGGTGCGCTGTGTCGAGCTGTTCGGCGACCGAGTCGATATCGGCCTGATCGGTGAGGGTTTGACTGGCCGCGCTCACGGACAGCAGCCGGTCCAGTCCTTCGGCGGTCTGAGCGGCGGCCACTTGGACCGGCCCCGCCTGTTCGGACTGTGCGTTCTCCCGCAGCGGGGAGGCGAGCCGCAGCAACTGCCACCGCAGGAATTCGAGCATGCTGGTCTGATCGCCCGCGACCCCGGCCGTTTGCTGCTGCTGCAGATAGACGGCGGTGCGCTGTTCGGCGTCGAATTCGCCGGACTCGTTCAGGATCGCTTCGAGCTGGGCGGCTCCGAGCAGCGCGTTGGCCAGGTAGGCGCGGTAGACCGCTTCGCCGCCGATACGTTCGGCCGCGGCCGCGTGTTCGGCCGCGGTGTTGTTCCCGCGATAGTGGCCGAGCGCTTGCAGTGCGGTGGCCAGTTGGTCGACCGCGGCGGGCTGATCGGTTTCCGACGAGGAGGACGGGGTGCTCATCGTCGCGCAGCATAACGGTCCGCGGGTTCGAGTCGTGGCGGTGAGGGGGCTCCAGGTGAGCTCCGTTTTTGTTCGAATCATGATGGGCAGGTCCGGTGATACCGGCTGCTCGAGGTCACCGATACCCAGAGTTGACGCGCGAGCTCGGCCAGTGCTCCCTAGAGCCGGACCCTCCGGCTGGTGTGTGGTCGGTACAGCGGCGAGTATCAGACAGGAACGTCGACGTCGACGCTCCGTTCACCCTGGCAACGGTCAACAGGTCAAGGGGGGGCAGTGAACCTGGATTCCGAGCTGGCTTCGGCGTTGACCTCGCTGCCGGACCTGCACATCCGTGACCTCCGCGGGGCCCGGGCACGTATGGCCGATCTCGCCTCGAATTCTCCGCCGCCTCCCGACGACGTCATCGTGAGTGAGCATTCGGTTCCGGGGGACGAGGACAACGCCGTTCCCGTGCGGGTCTTCCGTCCTCGCGGCACGTCCACTCCGTTGCCCGCCGTGTTGCTGCTGCACGGCGGCGGGTTCGTCATGGGCAGCGCCGACGCGCTCACCGCGCAGGCAGCGAGCCTGTGCGGTGAGCTTCCCGCCCTGGTCGCGGCCGTGGACTACCGGCTCGCCCCCGAGCATCCCTACCCGGCGGCGCTGCGGGACTGCCGGGCCGCGCTGGACTGGCTCGTCTCCGCTCCCGAGGCGCTGGGCGTCGATCCGGGGCGCGTCGCGGTTCACGGCATGAGCGCGGGCGGCGGGCTCGCGGCGGGACTCACGCTTTGGGCCCGCGACGGGGGTGAAGCTCCGGTGTGTTTCCAGGTGCTCGACGCTCCCGAACTCGACGATCGGCTGGAGACCCACTCGGTGCGCACGTTCGAGCGAACCCCGCTGTGGAACCGCGACGACGCGGTGCTGAGTTGGCGGCACTACCTGCGCGGCCTGCACGAGGAGGTCCCCGTCTACGCGGCTCCGGCCCGTGCGGCGGAGCTTTCCGGGTTGCCTCCGGCCTACGTGTCGGTCTACGAGAACGATCCGCTGCGTGACGAGGGCCTGGCTTACGCGTCCGCTCTGCTGCGCGCCGGGATCTCCGTCGAACTGCACCTGTTTCCCGGCACGTTCCACCGCTCGGCGGTGATCGCGGACGCCGGTGTGTCCCGGCGTCAGGCCGCCGAGACGCTCGGCGCGCTCCGCCGAGCCCTGCATCCGGGTTGACCGGGACCGCCCGAGACCGGTCGACTCCCGTCCGGCCACGTCAGCCGACCGGCCGAAGTGATCTCAGGTCTCGAGCCCGGCCAACTCCTCCGAAGTGAGCAGGCGCGAACGAAGCAGGAACCGCACACCCTCCGGTGCCTCCAGCGAGAAGCCGCTACCTCGGCCGCTGACCACGTCGATGGTCAGATGCGTGTGCCGCCAGTACTCGAACTGCGGTCCCGACATCCACACCTCGACACCCTCGGCGACCCCTTCGATCTCGAGGGCTCCCAGGTGCACGTCGTTGACCCCGGTGCGGAACTCGCCGTGCGGGTAGCACATCGGCGAGCTGCCGTCGCAGCACCCGCCGGACTGGTGGAACATGACGTGACCGTGCTGCTCGACCAGGCGGCGGATGAGTTCCGCCGCCTGGTCGGTCACGGCCACCCGTTGGGGGGCCGGTGTGTTCATCAGAACAGTCCCATCGCGCTCTCCGAGTAGTTGACCAGCAGGTTCTTGGTCTGCTGGTAGTGATCGAGCATCATCTTGTGGGTTTCCCTGCCGATGCCCGACTGCTTGTAGCCACCGAACGCGGCATGGGCGGGATAGGAGTGGTAGTTGTTCACCCACACCCGACCGGCCTGGATGTCCCGGCCCGCTCGGTACGCGGTGTTGCCGTTGCGTGCCCACACTCCCGCGCCCAGGCCGTAGAGCGTGTCGTTGGCCGTTCTCATCGCGTCCTCGTAGTCGTCGAACGAGGTCACCGACACGACCGGGCCGAAGATCTCCTCCTGGAAGATCCGCTGCTTGTTGTGGCCCTCGAAGATGGTGGGTTCGACGTAGTAGCCCCCGGAGAGCTCACCACCCAGCTCCACCCGGCTGCCCCCGGTGAGGATCTTGGCGCCTTCCTGCTTGCCGATGTCGATGTAGGACAGGATCTTCTCCAGCTGGTCGTTGCTGGCCTGGGCGCCGATCTGCGTGTCGGTGTCCAGCGGGTGTCCGGGAGTGATGTTTTTGGTGCGGGCCACGGCGTCGGCCGTGAAGTCCCGGTAGATGCCGGACTGGACCAGCGCCCGCGACGGACAGGTGCACACCTCGCCCTGATTCAGCGCGAACAGGGTGAATCCCTCGAGGGCCTTGTCGTAGAAGGCGTCGTCGGCCGCGGCGACGTCGTTGAAGAAGATGTTCGGGCTCTTGCCGCCGAGCTCGACCGTCACCGGGATGATGTTCTCGCTGGCGTACTGCAGGATCAGCCTGCCCGTGGTGGTCTCTCCGGTGAAGGCCACCTTGCGGATCCGCGGGTTGGAGGCCAGCGGCTTGCCCGCCTCCACGCCGAACCCGTTGATCACGTTCACCGTTCCCGCGGGCAGCAGATCGGCGATCAACTCGAGCAGCACGTGGATGGATGCCGGTGTTTGCTCGGCCGGTTTGAGAACCACGGCGTTGCCGCCCGCCAGCGCGGGAGCAAGTTTCCACGTCGCCATCAGGATCGGGAAGTTCCACGGGATGATCTGCGCGACCACCCCGAGCGGTTCGTGGAAGTGGTAGGCGACGGTGTCCTCGTCCACCTGCGACAGCGTGCCCTCCTGCGCACGCAGCGCACCGGCGAAGTAGCGGAAGTGGTCGATCGCCAGCGGGATGTCGGCGGCCAGCGTCTCGCGTACCGGTTTCCCGTTCTCCCAGGATTCGGCCACCGCGAGCTTCTCCAGGTTCCGCTCCATTCGCTCGGCGATGCTCAGCAGGATTCCCGCGCGTTCGGCGGGCGATTTCCTGCCCCAGGTGCTCACCGCGGATTCGGCCGCGTCGATCGCCCGTTCCACGTCCTCGGCGGTGCCCCGTGCCATCTCGGTGAAGGGTTTACCGGTGATCGGGGTGGGATTCTCGAAGTAGCCACCCTTGGCGGGCACCACGTATTCGCCGCCGATGAAGTGGTCGTACCGAGAGCGGTACTCGACGACCGAGCCAGCTGCTCCCGGCGCTGCGTATTGGCCCATGTCCGTACCTCCGTGCGGCGTCGTGACTCGTTGGTCCCCGAGAAGCGATCCCCCTCGTCGGGGTGGCTCGGGGACTTCGCACGGCACCGTAAAGTCGTTCACGTTGCAGTTGCGTTGCGTGGACGAGCGATCCCCGTTCAGCTACCCCGCTCGTTCGGACGCCTTGTCCGTTGTCCGGATCACACGGCAGCATGGGTTGACTCGCGCCGGTGTCGGATCCGGTGCCCGAACGTTCCGCGAGGCGCCCCGCGTGGTCGACATCTCCATGAGGTACTTCGACGAATCATCAGGTGATCCGTTGCGACAGGCCCGGTTGCTCGAACAGGTGCACGCCGCCGTGCTCGGAGGCGACGAGGCCGCCGGTGACCGCGTGCCCGGGAAACGAGGGGAGCAGTGTTCCCCACGTCCGGTCGTGGTGGAGTCCTGGCGACGGTCGCTGGCGGCGCGGATCGACCCGAACGGGTGGCAGCCTCCCGTCGAGTTCGAATCCTCGGCCCTTCCCGAGATCAGGGCGGAGCACCCGTTGGCGGAATGCGTCCCGTTACTGCGGGAGACGCTGCTGGATGCGGCGGGGGACACCCCGCACATCATGATCGTCACGGATGCGGCGGGGACCATCCTGTGGCGGGAGGGGAACCCGGAGGTCTGCCGCAAGGCCGACGACGTGCTGCTCAGCGAGGGCACGCGCTGGTCCGAGGACGCCATCGGCACGAACGCGATGGGAACGACGCTGGCCACCGGTTCACCGGTACGTATTCATTCCGCCGAGCACCTGGTGTGCACCTACCACGCGTGGACGTGTGCGGCCAGTCCGGTGCACGATCCGGAAACCGGGGCCGTTCTCGGCTCCATCGACGTCAGCGGACCGCTGCACACCATGCACCCGGCTCTGACCGCGTTGGTGACGGCTGCCGCTCGGCTGGCGGAGAACCGGTTGACGGATCGGATGCGCCGCGAGCACGAACGCGTCCGGCAGCGACACCTTCCCTCGCTGCGCGCGCTCCGTGGTGAACCCGGTGCACTGCTCGGTCCGCGAGGTCATGTGCTCGAAACGACCTCCAATGAGCTGACGCTGCCCGAACGGGTCGAGCTGGATCGGCCCGAATCCGGGATCGCCGTGGGGGACGACAGGTGGATCGTGCTGGAACCGCTCCCCGAGGGGTACTTGCTGCGCGCGCCCCGTCGAAATCGGTCACCCCGTGGCGGAGCGACCGGAGTGAGGCGTGCTCCCGAGGCCGCGGCGGCGCGGTCCACGCTCCGTCTCGGATTGATGAGCGAATACCCCACCGCGGAGTTGGACGGGAACCGGCTGCGGCTGGGAACGCGACACGCCGAGTTGCTCGCCGCGTTGTCGCTGCGTCCGGCCGGGGTGAGTTCCGAGCAGCTCGCCCTGCTCGTGCACGGTGAGCGGGGCAACCCGGTCACCGTTCGCGCCGAGATCCATCGGCTGCGCAACCAGATCGGGTGCGCTGTCGTGCGAACGAAGCCCTATCGTCTCGACGCTTCGACCGAAACGGATTTCCACGACGTCCGCGAGGCGCTGGGCGAGGGAGCGGTGCGATCGGCGCTGGCTCTCCACGGGGCCGGGCTGTTGCCGGGCTCGGAGGCACCGGTCGTTCGGGAGGAGCGCGAAGAGCTGGCGGCGGGTTTGCGCAGCGCGGTGCTGAGCAGCGAGGACCCCGATCTGCTGTGGAGCTATGCGAGCACCGAGCACGGCAGGGACGACATCGAGGTGCTGGAGCAGCTGTTGAGCCTGTTGGCCCGGGACGACTGGCGACGTGCCGGAGCCCGGGCCCGGCTCACCCGGTTGTTGCGGGATCCGTGACGGCAGCCGCGCGGCCGACCAGGGGCGTTCGGGGAGGGGCGCCATCCGCCCACTCGCTGAGGTGGTCGCATGCGCCATCGAGAGTGGCGGAAGAACGAGCGAGGCCCGCGTCAGCACCTCGCTGCCCCCGGTATGCCCACCGGGCGCCGTGTCGGCTGGCAGTGATTTCCGGTTCGTGGCTGTTCCGGTTCCGCCCTGACTCCGGTTCCGCCCGGCCCACGGTCGACGGACCGCGGGTCGGGCGAAGTTGTCTCCGGTCAGCCCAGGCCGTCGAGCACGCGGCGAACCACCCGTTCCGTGGACAGGCCGTAGCGCTCGTGCAGGGTCGGCAGCGCCCCGGCGTCGAGGAACTCGTCGGGCAGGCCGATCGGCAGCAGCCCCCTGGCCGCGTTGTTGCGGACCAGCGTGCTGGCCGTCGACTCGGCGAGACCGCCGACCAGCGAGTGGTTCTCCAGTGTGACCAGCAGCCGGTCGGAGTCGGCCTCGTGCAGCAGGGTCGCCTCGTCGAGCGGTTTGATCGTGGGGCAGTGCACCACCGCGGCGTCCACCCGGTGCTCGCGCAACTTCTCGGCCGCTTCGAGGGCGCGCATGGTCATCAGTCCGCTGCTGACCAGCACCACGTCCCGGCCGTCGCGCAGCCGCTTGGCCCTGCCCGGCTCGAAGGTGTAGTCGTACTCGTCGAGAACGGTGGGAACCCTGCCGCGCAGCAGCCGCAGGTAGGTGGGGCCGTCGGTGGCGGCCAGGGCGGGAACGGCCTGTTCGATGTCGACCGAGTCGCACGGGTCCACGATGGTCAGTCCCGGCATCGCACGCAGGATCGCGATGTCCTCGGTGGCCTGGTGGCTCGGGCCGTACCCCGTGGTCAGCCCCGGCAGGCCACCGATGATGTTGACGTTGAGCCCGGGTTCGGCGATGTCCAGGCACAGCGAGTCGTACGCGCGTCGGGTGGCGAAGACCGAGTAGGTCGCCGCGAACGGGACGTAGCCCACTTCGGCCATGCCCGCGGCCGCGCCGAACAGCAGCTGTTCGGCCATGCCCATCTGGTAGTAGCGTTCCGGGAACCTCTCGGCGAAGACGTGCATGTCGGTGTACTTGCCGAGGTCGGCGGTCATGCCGACGACGTTCTCGTTCTCCGCCGCCAGACGCGTCAACGCGTGGCCGAACGGAGCCGGGCTCGTGGGCTGGTTCGGATCGGCGAAGGAGGCGATCATCGCCGAGGTCGTCAGGCGCTTGGTCATGACTGGACGGTTCCCTCCAGCTGCTCGCGGGCGATCTGCCACTCGTGCTCGTCGACGCGCATGAAGTGCGCCTTCTCCCGGTTCTCCAGCAGCGGAACGCCCTTGCCGATCGTGGTGTCGCAGAGCAGGACCCGAGGGCGGTTCGACTCGCCCTGTTCCAGGTGGTCGAAGCCGCGCAACAGTTCGGAGATGTCGTTGCCGTCGACGCGGACGGCCCGCCACCCGAACGACTCCCACTTGTCCACCACGGGCTCGGACCGCAGCACCGAGCCGGTGGCACCGTCGGCCTGCAGCGCGTTGAGGTCGACCACGGCGGTGAGGTTGCCGAGTTCGTGGTGGGAGGCGCTCATAGCGGCCTCCCAGGTGGACCCCTCGTTGAGCTCGCCGTCGGAGAGGAAGTTGTAGACCCGGGCGGGGCTGTCCCTGCCGCGCAGCCCCAGCGCCATTCCGACGGCCAGCGGCATGCCGTGGCCGAGCGAGCCCCCGGAGATCTCCATGCCGGGGGTGTAGGTGGCCATGGCCGACATCGGCAGCCTGCTGTCGTCGGTGGCGTAGGTGTCCAGTTCCTCGACGTCGAGGATCCCGGCCTGCGCCAGCGCCGCGTACAGGGCGATGGCGTAGTGCCCGATGGAGAGCAGGAAGCGGTCCCGGTCCGGCCACCGCGGGTCATCGGCTCGGAACCGCAGCCGGTCCCGGTACACCGTGGCCAGCAGGTCGCTGACCCCCAGCGCCTGCCCGACGTAGCCCTGCCCCTGGGCCTCGCCCATGTCGATGATGTTGTGCCGCATCCGGTGGGCGAAGGCGGCGATCTCCGCCTTTCTCGTCCCGGTCGCGGCCTGTGCCTCGCTCAGGGCGTGTGACATTTCGCCTCCCCTTCGTCGCTGAGATCGCCGGAGTGTCCGTTCACCGGGCGGAGTCCTCGTAGGTCGAGATCATGCGGACTTTCGCCGACGAGTTCGAATTCGGATCGAATCGGTAGTCCAGCCATTCGGAAGCCAACCGCCGCGCCAGTTCCAGGCCGATCACGCGTTGCCCGAACGTGAGCACCTGGGCGTCGTTGCTGAGCACCGAGCGCTCCACCGAGAAACTGTCGTGGGCGGTCACGGCGCGTATCCCCGGCACCTTGTTGGCGCTGATCGCCACGCCCAGCCCGGTGCCGCACACCAGCAGCGCGCGGTCGGCCTCACCGCGGTGGACCATCTCCGCGGCGGTCGTGGCGATTCGCGGGTAGGCGGTGGTCTCGTCGTCGTTCACGCCGACGTCGGTCACCGATTCCACGCGTGGATCCGCCTCGAAGTCGGTTTTGAACGTGTTCTTGTACGTCATTCCCGCGTCGTCGGAGCCGACGACGACGCGCCACCGTTTCGGATCATTCATGGGTGTTCTCCCGCTGCGGGTGTTCGTTCCGGGGTCGCAGGACCTCGGCCACGGTTTCGGCGATCAGGGCGAAGGACACCGCTCCGGCGTCCGGTGTGCCCAGGCCGCGTTCGGCCAGGTGTTTGGCACGTCCGGTGCGGGCCGCCAGCTCGGCGGTTCCTTCCGCCCCCGTTCGGGCGGCCGCCGCCGCCTCGCGCCAGCTGTGTGTGCGGCCGAAGGTGTCGGTGAACGGGGCGAGTGCGTCGAGCATCGTCTTGTCGCCGACCTCGGCGCCGCCGAGCCGTTCGATCGAGGCGGAGAAGCTCTCGACTCCACCGGCGAGGTCGGCCTGGTCGGGACGCCCTCGGTCGCTCAACGCCGCGGCCAACGAGCGAAGGCCCGCGCCCCACAACGCCCCCGAGGTGCCGCCCGCCTCGGCCTCCCACGCTTCGGCGGCCCGCAGCAGCAGCGAGTGCGCTCCGGCCCCCGCCTCGTGGGCCAGCTCGGCCGCCCGCGCCGCCGCCGTGGTGCCCTTCAGCATTCCCCTGCCGTGGTCACCGTCGGCGGCGATCGCGTCTATCCGGCCGAGTTCCTCGGCGTGGTCCTCCACGGTCCGGCGTATCTCGTGGAACACCGCCGCGATCGTGGCGGCGCACTCCCGTGATTCGTGGTCGGCCTCGGGATACGTCTCGCCGGTTGCCGCCCCACCGGCCTCGGTTGTCGGGGTTCGCGCCGGGGTGGCCTCGTCACCGCCGATCTTGCGGTAGGCGGGTGTGTCGGCCGGAGCGCGCCACAGCCGTTCGAGTTCCTCGTCGAGCCGCACCAGCGTCAGCGACACCCCGCTCATGTCCAGGCTGGTCACGAGCTCCCCGACCTCCGGGGCGACGAGGGTGAGCCCGGCCGCGCGGAGCTTTGCGGCGATCCGCGACCAGAGCACGAACATCTCCTCGTGCTTCGTGGCGCCCAGCCCGTTCAGGATCACCGCGACCCGGGACGAGTCACCGTCACCCGCCTCGGTGAGTACCCCGTCGACCAGGGTGTCGGCGACCTCGTCCGCGGCGGGCATGTCCACCTCGGAGATTCCGGGTTCGCCGTGGATGCCCAGACCCAGGGCCATCCGCCCCTCGGGCACGGTGAACAACGGTTCGTGCTGGCCGGGCAGGGTGCATCCGTCGAAGGCGACCCCGAGCGAGCGGGTTCGCGCGTTGGCCCGCCGGGCGAGGTGCTCGACCTCGCGCAGCGACATGCCTTCCTCGGCCGCCGCCGAGGCGATCTTGAACACCGCGAAGTCGCCGGCGATACCGCGTCGCTGGTTCGCGTCCTCGTTCGAGGCGAGGTCGTCGGTGACCACGATGGTCCGGCAGTCGATCCCTTCGGTCCGCAACCGGTCCTGTGCGGCACCGAAGTTCATGACATCGCCCGCGTAGTTGCCGTAGCCGAGCAGCACGCCCCCACCGGAGTGCGCTGCCTCGGCCACGGCGTGAACCTGCTGCGCGGAAGGTGCGGTGAAGATGTTGCCCACCACGGCACCGTCGGCGAAGCCGGGCCCCACCAGACCGCTGAAGGCGGGGTAGTGTCCGGAACCGCCGCCGATGACCACGGCGACCTTGGCGTCGGGGGTCGGTGTGCTGCGCACCACCCCGCCGGGCACGGCTCGGACGCGGTTCGCGTGCAGCTCGCAGAATCCGCGCAGCGCGTCCTCGGTGAACCGCGCCGGATCGTTGTAAAGCAGAGTCATAACCGCTCACAGGGGTTTCGGGATGGAGGATCGGGGTCAGACGAACACGCTCAGTCCCAGCACCACGCCCAGTCCCACGACCGACATGATCGACTGGGAGAGGGTGTAGACCTGGAAGGCGCCGCGGGTGGACAGCCCCAGCAGGGTGCGGAACATCCAGAACGTGTTGTCGCTGACGTGGCCGCCGAAGCTCGCCCCCGCTGCCGCCGCGAGCAGGACCAGCACGGCGGAGGTGTCCAGCCCGCCGACCACCGGCGCGAGCAGCGTCGCCGCCGTGATCGCGGCGACCGAGCCGGAGCCCTGCGCCAGCCGCAGCAGCGCCGCGACGACCCAGGCGAGGATCAGCGGGGAGAGCGGGCTGGTTTCGAACAGCCCGGAGATGATGTCGCCGATACCGGTTCGGCTGATCACCTCTCCCAGGGATCCGGCCACACCGGTGAACAGCAGAATGGTTCCGCTGGTGGCGGCGCCCTTGCTCAGCGACTTCTCCAGGGCGTCGCGGGAGAGCATGTAGACCGTGATGCCGCAGGCGAGCAGCAGTCCGATCAGCAGCGCCACGATCGGATGGGAGAGGAATCCGATCGGGCCGCCGCTGGTACCCGCCATTTCCGCGAACGTGCCGGAGACGATCAGTGCGAGCGGAACGAGGATCGGCAGCAGCATCACCGCGAGCGGAAGCCTGCGGCGGGGTTCCTCGGCTTCGGCCACCGTCATGCCGTCCACGCCGCCGTTGAGCGTGGTTTCGTCCTTGGCGGGTTGCCATGTGCGGCGCATCAGCGCGCTGTGCAGGAAGATTCCGCCGAGGATGCACACGATTCCCACCGGGATGCCGAACAGCAGCATCGTTCCGAGGGGTACGCCGAGAGCACCGGCGCTTGCCAGGGCAGCTGCCCCGGGCAGCACCATCAACAGCCCCACTTCCAGGCCGATCGCCAGTGATCCGCCGAGCGCGGCGATGCCGACTCCGGTCCGTGCTGCCACGGATCTGGCGATCGGGGCCAGCATGACCAGGGCGACGTCGAAATAGATCGCGGGGAAGATGATTCCGGATGCCAGGCCGAGAGCGTAGGGCGATTTCTCGCGGCCGCACACCCGTAGGAACAGTTCCACTATTCGTTGCAGTGTTCCGGTGGTCGACAACAACGAGCCGAGCAGCACACCGAAACCGATGATCAGCCCCACTTCCGCCATGAGGTCGCCGAATCCCTGGGCGACCGCGGTCGTGGTGCTCTCGAAACCGAGTCCGGTGGCCAGGCCGAGATACAGTGCTCCCAGCACGAGGATGATGACCGGATTGATTCGTGCCAGCACGACCAGCACTACGATGCCGAGGACCGCCAACGCGGTGTGCAGCAGGATGAGCGTATCGGACATGCGGGATGTCTTTCCGTAGGCCTCATCGTCGAGGCGAATTCAAAGTGTTTTCCACACCCGGTGAGTGTGCGTGAAACCGACGGAATCGTCGGTGTGACGGCATATCGGCCGTCAGTGGATGTGCGAACCACCGTTCACGTCGAAAGTGGCCCCGGTGATGTATCCGACGTCGGGACCGGCCAGGAACGTGATCATTCCGGCCACGTCGTCGGTGTCGCCGTTGCGACCGACCGGGATGCCGGAGACGAGTTGCTGCTTGCGTTCGCCGCTGAGCAGGCCGCCGGTGATGTCGGTGTCGATCAGACCCGGTGCCACCGAGTTGACGACGATGCCGTGCTCGCCGACCTCGCGGGCCAGGGCGCGGGTGAGCCCGAGGACGGCGGCCTTGGCGGCCGAGTAGTGCGTCCCGCCGAACACGCCGCCGCCGCGTTCACCGCTGACGGAGGAGAGGTTGACGATGCGCCCGTAGCCCCGCTCGATCAGTCCGGGCAGCACGCGGCGGGTGACCAGGTACGTGCCGGTGACGTTGACCTCGAACACCGCGTCCCACTCGGCTCGCTCGATGTCGAGGAACGGTGTCGGCCGCGTGATTCCCGCGTTGTTCACCAGTGCGGTGGTGGTGGGCAGCTCGGACGTCTCGACTGTCTCGACCGCTCGGTCGACGGAGTCGGCGTCGGTGACGTCGGCGGTCACTCCGAGGGTGGGAACCCCGTGCTCCCGAGCCACGATGTCGGCGGTGGTCTTCGCGGCGGCCTCGTCGAGGTCGAGCACCGCGATCGCGAATCCCGCCTCGGCCAGCCGGTGGGCGGTGCGCCTTCCTATGCCGCGTTCCGATCCGGCGCCGGTGATCACTGCCGTGGCGGTGGCGGAATGGCCCATTGTCGGGTTCCTTTCGTGTCGTCGTTCGCGTTCATGCCCGCAGCAGGGCCGAGAGCGTGTCCCGGGATTCGCCCGCGACCGTTTCCCTGTTGGTCTCGGCCACGTCGTGGGTCTCGAGTTCGAGGACGTAGCGCCCCGCGTAGCCGTGCTCGTGAAGCGTGCCGATGACACCGGTGAAGTCGGCGTTGCCGCGGCCGATGCTGCGGTTGATGTCGCCTGGCACGGCGTCGCGCAGGTGGACGTGTTCGATGCGGTCGGCGAACTCCGCGGCGAACTCCGTTTCGTCGATGCCGCCCGCCACGACGTGGCTGACGTCGTAGACCAGCCCGGCGACCTCGGCCGGGGCCAGTCCGAGCAGGGCGCGAACCCGGTCGGCGCTGTGGCAGAACCGGTGGTGGTGTGGCGCCTCCACCAGCAGGCGGACCCCGTGTTCGGAGGTCACCGAGCTCAACAGGCGCAGCCCGCCCGCCGTCCGAGCCAGATCGGATGTCTCGTCGACGAACGGGATTCGGGAGGGGGCGCCGCAGGGGACGATGAGATCCGCCCCCAGCCGAGCGGCGTGCGCGGCAAGTTCGGCCCCGCGGGATGCCAGGGTTTCCCGGTCCAGCTGGGGGTCGTTCAGCGGTCCCGGATCCACGTTGAGCGCCCACACGTCGATTCGGAAGTCCCGGATCGTGGCTACGAGCTCCGCGATGTCGCCTCCCCGGTCGGTGGGGTAGTGCTCGCAGACCTCGGGCAGTCCGCCGAGGTCGATGCCCGTGATTCCGAGCCGCGAGATCGCCGCCAACGCCTCGGGCAGCGAGCGGTGACGAAACGAGATCGTCGAGCAGCCCAGTTCACTCATCCGAAACTCCCAAGAAACCCGTGCTTCACACGTTCGGTGGAACGCGTTAGGTGGGACACAGTGAAACTTGTCGCCTGTTGACTGTCAACAGTCAACCGGCAGCGGGCGACTGCGAATCGATTAAACTGGTGGGGACCGAGCACGTTTCCCGACGAAAGGCTCCCGTTGCCCCTGGATGTCCCGGCTCTCGGCGGTGTTGATCGCAACACCCTGCGTGAGCAGAGCCTGCACAAATTGCGCGAGGCGATCAGCAGCGGCCAGCTCGCCCCCGGCACGCGACTCGTGGAGACCGAGCTCAGCGAGGCGCTGTCGGTATCGCGCGGAACGCTTCGCGAAGCCCTGCGTCACCTCGTCCAGGAGGGCCTGGTGGTCACGGGCGACCGAGGACGGCTCCTGGTCCGTGCGCTGACCACCTCGGAGGTGCGCGACATCTTCGCCGTCCGGCGCTCGCTGGAGACGCTGGCGGTGGAAACCCTCTGCGAGATGACCGAACGCGGTGAAGTGGTGCGGACGCTGCGCGAGTCCCTGAATCGGCT
The DNA here is from genome assembly GCF_900101095.1 of Actinopolyspora mzabensis. Lineage (GTDB taxonomy): Bacteria > Actinomycetota > Actinomycetes > Mycobacteriales > Pseudonocardiaceae > Actinopolyspora > Actinopolyspora mzabensis. Next base: position 189,390 of record NZ_FNFM01000012.1, on the reverse strand, counting down.
GCGTGACACCGGGCAGGACCTCGCTGAGCTGATCGAGGCCGATCTCGGTTTCCACCGGCAACTGTGCGAGTTGACGGGCAACGAGACGCTGGTCAACTCCTGGCAGCACATCTCCGGGCTCACCAGAGCCACCATCAGCCGGTCGGGCCAGGATCTGGCGCTGCGCAACATCGACTGGCAGCGACACCTGCCGATCGTGGACGCGATCGAGGCGGGCGACGCCGATCGCGCACGCGAGGTCGTGCGCACCCACATGCGGGAAGCCACCGAACGGATCGTGCGGGTTCTCGAGGACTGGGACAGTGAGGGGGACGACCGGCACACCGGGGCCACCCACGAGTGACGGGCCTGCCGGGGTGCCTCGGGACGTACGCATCGAGGCACCCCGGAATCGCTCGACCCCCGTACCCGGTCCGCGTGGTGGGGCGGATGCACGGCGCCGCCCATGAGGAACCGGGCGGTCGGGGACGGGGACGTGTGCGTATGCTGCTGTCGAGATCTTCGCGGTACCTGTCTCGCGTACCCGACATCACGCGGTGCCCGTCCCACCTCATCGGTCGGTAACCCGGAATCGTCACACGGAAGGGATGCCACTGGTGAGTGCCCGTTTCGAGGAACTCGATTGGCGTGAGACGTCGATCGGAACGATCAGCCTGCGCCGTCGTTGGGACCGCTCCCTGGAACGGGACGTGCACGAGATCAAGCTGGACGAGGAGTTCCTCATGTCCAGCCTGTTCACCGTGGCGGAGATCGAACTCGCGCGGCTCGGACTGGCCGCTTCGCCCGCAGGTGAGCTCGACGTGGTGGTGGGTGGTCTCGGGCTCGGCTACACCGCCCGCGCCGCCCTGGACGAACCACGGGTGCGCTCGCTGCACGTGGTGGAATCCCTGGGCGAGGTCATCGAGTGGCACCGGCGCGGCCTGCTACCGCTGGGGGCGGAACTGACCTCGGAGCCACGGACCCGTCTGGTGCACGGTGACTTCTTCGCGATGGTCGGTGCCGGAACCGGTTTCGACGTCGAGGCACCGCGTCGGCGGTTCCACGCCGTGCTGCTCGACATCGATCACTCGCCGACGCACGTGCTGGATCCGAGCCACGCCTGGTTCTACGAGCCCGAAGGGCTGCGCCGACTCGCGGCGCATCTCGAACCGGGAGGGGTCTTCGCCCTGTGGTCGGACGATCCGCCGCACGAGGAGTTCACCGCGGCCCTCTCGGCGGTCTTCGACACCGTTCGGGCGCACGTCGTCACGTTCGACAACCCCTACACCGGCGGGGAGTCCAGCAACACCGTCTACACCGGTGTACTGGAGCACAACGGGCAATTATCGAGTGGGAACAACGGCGCACCCCTCCCGTGAGGAGCTGTACCGGGTGTCTCTCCGCCGGCCCGAAGGTATGTCCTGCCGGGGTGCTCGCCTCCTGAGACAGGATTCCTGCTCATAAGCGGGGTGCCGCCCCCTCGGTCATGGAAGATGTGGTTGCGGCTGATGCGGCTCATCCGGCGCTCCTGGCCAGGGCGATGGCGGCTTTCGCGGTCGAGTCGAGGACCTGCTTCGGCACGTTGCCGGTGCGGGACTCGGTCTCGGCCGCGAACACGGTACTGCGGCGATGGGCCGAATCGTAGTGGTATCCGCTGAAGCGCACCGTGGGCAGGACGGGACGGATGTCTCCGGTTCCGTGTTCGTCGATCAGGGAGCGGAAATCCCGCGCTGCGGCACTGGAACGCATCCGGACGCGTGATACGAGCACCGAGATCGTCCCGTTCTCGTAGTTCACGGGAAACTGAAACCGTCGCAGATCTCGGCACGGGGTCCGGACGAAGAATTCCCGTACCTGCCCGTAGGTACTCGTCACACATTCCACGGCGTTTCCGGTGACGCGGTTTCCCTGACGCATTCCGAGCCGCTTCCAGGCGCGTTTTCGATTCCCTCGCGTCACGTCCCGGCGTGCTTTCGAGAGGTTCTTCCCGATGGTGCGCACCACGGCAGTGTCCGCTGTGGACATGCTGGCCGTGCTCGTTCCCGAACCGCCGAGAGTCACGCCGCCGGTGCCGCCGCCTCCGGTCGCCCACACGGTCAGCGCCAGGCCGCCTGCCACAATTGTCGCCTTCCCCTTGCCGCCGCCTCCGCCTTCCAAGGGATATATCGTGCCGTCCGGACGACGCCGGAACTTTGGTGTCATGACTTCCTCCGTTCGTCGGTAAAAGTCTGGATCAGTCACTTGGCGTGTTGAAGCGAAGCGCACATATTTCACTCGAATGACGGATGGTTGGAAAATAACGCCCTGGATGACCCGACAGGTGAATACGAAAAGTGACATTCGTGGTGCTCGGTGCGACCGCCTGGAGCACAGCGGGAAACGGCGTCGGACCGGTCGGGTGGCACTCTCCGACTGCCTCGCCGAGGTGCCCCTGCGAGGCCTCGGCCGGATGGTCGGAACACGGTCGCCGCCCCGAGTCGTGTTCCTCGCGCCGTGTCCGCCCCCGCTTCTCCCGTTGCGTAGGCTTGCCGCGTGGAGCTGTATCACGGGGCGCTGGGTGCGGACACGAGCCAATCCTTCGAGGTCGCGCTGGCGCACGCCCTCGTCCGGCGGGCCAGCGACGGTGCGGCGGGCTCGGCGTTGCGGGTGTACCGGCCCACCACCCCAACCGTGGCGTTCGGGCGACGCGACACGTTGCGTCCCGGCTTTCCCGAGGCGGTCGCGCTGGTTCGGGACGCCGGTTTCACTCCGGTGGTGCGTGCGCCCGGTGGCCGCGCGGTTGCCTACACCGAGGATTCGCTGGTGGTCGATCACATCGCGGCCGAGGCGGACTCGTTGAGCGGGATGGAGGAGCGCTTCGACGGCTACGCCCGGCTGTGGGCCGGGCTGCTGGCCGAGTACGGCGTGGACGCCCGGGTCGGTGCCGTTCCGGGCGAGTACTGCCCGGGGGCCCACAGCGTGAACGCGCGCGGACGGGTCAAGCTCGTCGGCACCGCACAACGGATCCTGCGGCGTGCCTGGCTGTTCAGCGCGGTGGCCGTCTTCGACGGGGACGAGGTGCTGCGCCCGCTGCTCACCGAGGTGTATCGAGCACTGGGGCTCGACTTCGACGGTGATTCGGTCGGCTCGATTCGGGCGGAGGCCCCCGAGGCCGACCTCGAGACTTTCGAATCCGGGCTTCTCGATGCCTACGAGGACCGCTTCGGCCTTGACCGGGTGAGCCTCGACGAGTCCGCGCTGCAGGCGGCGCGTGCTTTGGACGACGACCACCGGCTCTGAATCTCATCCGTTCGGCCAATTGACGGTATCTAACCACCGTCGGTACCACTTCGTTACCCGTTCACGTGGTTCGCGGCCCTTGTGTACCCACTGAACGCAAGCGCTTGCATTCGCATAACCACAGTTCAGCGGCTTATTGGCAAAAAAAGTTCGATTGATTGACGTAAACGCTTGTGTTGCGTTGTGGGTCACATTTAGTCTTCCGGATCAACCGAGGCAGCAACGTGACAGGGAGCACAATGGCCACGATCGAGGAGGTCGCTCGTGCGGCTGGTGTCTCCACGGCGACGGTCTCGCGTGCGTTGCGGCAACAGCCGGGGGTGTCCGAACGAACCCGGCAGCGCGTGCGCACCGTGGCGGAAGAGATGAACTACTCCATCTCAAGGTCGGCCTCCGGCCTGGCCACCGGTAGGACCCGGCGGGTCGGGGTGCTGGTGCCCTTCGTCTCGCGGTGGTTCTTCGGGCAGGTGCTGGCGGGTGCGGAGGAAGTGCTGCGCTCGGCCGGCTACGACCTGATGCTCTACGTGGTGGGCGACGAGGAGGGGCGCGAGCGCTTCTTCCGGGAGCTCCCACTGCGGCGCAGTGTGGACGCCGTGCTCGTGCTGACCCTTTCGCTGTCCACCGAGGAGTCCGATCGGTTGCGCGAGCTGGACGTGCCGCTGGGGTTCGTGGGCGGCAGGATGGACGGTTTCAACTCGGTGTGGATCGACGATCACGGTGGGGGCATGCTCGCCGTGCGGCATCTGCTCAATCAGGGGCACACCGACATCGCGATGATCCACGGTGGTGCTCCCGATGCGTTGAATCTGCCCGCCCCGCACGAGCGTTGTACCGCTTTCCGGGACGCGATGGCGGAACACGAGATCCCGGTCCGGGAGAGTTGGTTGGGCACCGGTGATTTCTCCGTCTCGGGAGGAAGGCGAGCCATGAACCGAATACTCGCCGACGAGCTGCGCCCCACAGCCGTTTTCGCCATGTCGGACGAGATGGCTTTCGGGGCGATGCACGCGTTGCGCAACCACAAAATCCACGTGCCCGGAGAGATAGCGATCGTGGGATTCGACGGGCACGAGATGTCCGAGTGCTCCGGGCTGTCCACCGTGGTGCAGCCGGTACGCCAGGAAGGAGGAACGGCGGCGAAACTGCTGCTGGAGCAGCTCGAACAGGGCAGTACCGAAACCCGTGACGTGGTGCTGCCCACTGAGTTGGTGGTGCGTTCGTCGACCACCGGCGACGATTCCATGTGAGAAGTCGTGGAAGCGTCGTAGGGCGCCGGGAAAGTTGCCGAGAGCGGAGATCTTCCGGCTGGTCGTCGTGCGGCCGACGTCGATCGAATTTCCGGAATCAATTCGGTCGTTCGGCTGAGAAGTCACCACTCCACATTTTTTCTGAATCGAACGAGCGACGTGTGATCCGTCGCGCGTTTTTTGATCGGCTCGAATCGAGGGGATAAGCATGAAGACATTACGTTGGAGACCCGTATCCGTGATGATGGTGGCGGCTTTCGTGGTCGCCGGTTGTGGCGGTGGCGGTGGTGATTCGTCGACGTCGAGCGAGATCAGCGGTCGAGGCCCCATCACCTTCGCCACCGGCAAGGACGTGACCGGCGCCGTCACCCAGGCGGTCGAGACGTGGAACGGGTCCCACCCCGACCAGCGTGTCCGGCTGATCGAGCTGCCCGCCGACGGCGACCAGCAGCGGCAGCAGATGGTGCAGAACGCCCAGACCGAGTCCGGCGCGTTCACCGTGCTGGACCTGGACAACGTGTGGAACGCGGAGTTCGCGGCGAACCGGTGGGTCGTCGAGCTCCCGAAGGACGAGTTCGACTTCTCGCCCTTCCTGGAGTCGGCGATGAAAACCGCCAGGTACCGGGACAGGCTCTTCTCGGTGCCCGCCTACTCCGACGGCGGGTTGCTGTACTACCGCAAGGACCTGCTGAACAAGGTGGACGCCCAACCACCGACCACGCGCAAGCAAATGCGCGAGATCTGCGCCAAGGTGCTCAAGCTCCCCGCGGCCGAGGGAATGTCCTGTTACGCGGGTCAGCACGCCAAGTACGAAGGACTGACGGTCAACTTCGCCGAGGCCGTTCACGGTGCGGGTGGGCAGATCGTCAACGACCAGGGGCAGCCCACCGTGGACTCGCAGGAGGCGCTGCGCGGACTCGAAACCATGGTCGAGGGATTCCGCTCCGGCATCATCCCCCGCGCGGCGATCGCCTACAAGGAACAACCCAACAAGCGCGCGTTCATCGGCGGTGAGCTCGTCTTCAGCCGCAACTGGCCGTTCATGTGGTCGCAGGCCAACGCCGACGACGGTTCGTCGAAGGTCGCGGGCAAGTTCGCCGTCGCACCGCTGCCCGGCATCACCGGAAAGGGCGTGTCCAGCCTCGGCGGACACAACCTCGCGATCTCGTCCTTCGCGGAGAACAAGGCCACCGCGTTGGACTTCATCAAGTTCTACACCTCGAAGAAGCAGCAGCGGCAGCGGTTGGTCAAGGGATCGTTGGCCCCCACGCGCAGCGCGCTCTACGACGATCCGGAACTGCAGCGGAAGTACCCGTACCTGGACACGCTCAAGAAATCCATCCAGAGTGCCGAGCCACGGCCCCGCGTGGTCAACTACGGCGACGTCACACTCGCCATCCAGGACGAGGTCTACGCAGCGATCTCGGGTGACAAGAAACCCGACAAGGCATTGAACGCCCTGCAGCGCAGGCTGGAAAAGCTGATCGAGCAGAAGTGATCCACGCCTTCGCGGTCCGCCCGGCGAGCGGATTCCGATCCGCTCGCCGGGCGTTGGAAGAGGGGAGTTCATGTCGATGACGACCGATACCCCGACGAACCCGGAAGTCGACTCGGGGAGCCCGGGGCACACACCCACCGGATCTCGGAAGGGACGAAGGTCCGGCTCCGTGACCGGCACCGCCAGGTTGGCCTCGGCGCTGGTTTCGCCGACGCTGCTGGTGCTGGCCGTGGTGGTCATGTATCCGATCATCGCCGCGCTGTACCAGTCGCTGTTCGTATCCGGGCAGCGGCTCGACGCGCAGGGATTCGTGGTGGAGGGACGCCAGTTCGTCGGGCTGGGAACCTACGCCGACATCCTGTTCGGCCCGGCGGCCGAACGATTCTGGAACGCCTTCTGGAACACCACCTTCTTCACGGTGGTAACCGTCGCGCTGGAGACGGTGCTGGGAATGGCCATGGCCCTGGTGATGCACCAGGCGTTCCGAGGTCGCGGACTGGTGCGGGCGAGCGTGCTCGTGCCGTGGGCGATTCCCACCGCGGTGTCCGCACTGCTGTGGCGGTGGATCTTCGCGCCGGACGGCGTGGCGAACGCGATACTGGACCAGCAGGTGCTGTGGAGCTCGCAGGCCTTCGCCTCGAAGATCGCCGTGATCACCGCCGAGGTGTGGAAGACGGCCCCCTTCGTGGGACTGCTGGTGCTGGCCGGGCTGCAGGTCATCTCCCGGGAGGTGCACGAGGCGGCCACCGTGGACGGCGCGAGCGCCTGGCGGCGGTTCTGGCACATCACGCTGCCGCTGGTGAAGCCCGCCCTGGTGGTCGCGGTGCTGTTCCGGATGCTGGACGCGCTGCGCATGTTCGACCTGCCGTTCATCCTGATCGGACAGCAGAAGGACTCGGTCGAGACGTTGTCCATGCTGGCTTTCTCCGAGGCGACGAACGTGCACTACGGCCCTGCTGCCGCCTACGCCACCCTGCTGTTCGCCTACGTGGCGCTGATCGCGTTCGTGTTCGTCAAGCTGCTCGGAGCCGACGTGATCGGTGAGGCCCGTTCGCAGGTGACCAAGAGCCGTGGAGCTCGATTCCGGCGCGGAAAGGGGAGTGCGCGATGACTACGGCAACCGGGGACGCGCGTCGAACCACGCGCCGCCGCTTCGAGATCAAGAAGTGGCTTCCGATACTGGGTGTGGCCGGTATCGTGCTCTACTGCCTGGCCCCCTTCTACTGGATGGTGGTCACGGCGTTCCGCAGGCCCGCCGACCAGTACGACCTGAGCCCGCTGCCGCGCACCTGGTCGGTGGAGAACTTCCTGGCCGTGTTCGAACCCGGCACCGGCTTCGGCCGCGCGCTGCTGAACAGCCTGATCGTGGCGTCGACGACCACGATCCTCACGCTGATCATCGGCACCTCGACGGCCTACGCCCTGGCCAGGCTGGCCTTTCGGGGGAAGAACCTGGTGCTCTCGCTGATCATCGCGACCAGCATGTTCCCGGGTATCTCGTTGATCGTCCCGTTGCTGCGGCTGTTCACCGACATCGGCTGGATCAACACCTACCAGGCGATGATCCTGCCCAGCCTGTCGTTCGCGCTTCCGCTCGCGGTGTGGAACCTGACCATGTTCTTCCGGCAGATGCCGCAGGAACTGGAGCAGGCGGCCATGGTCGACGGCTGCACGCCGGGCCAGGCGTTTCGCAGGATCATCGTGCCGCTGGCCGCGCCCGGCATGTTCACCACGGCGATTCTGACCTTCATCCTCGCCTGGAACGAGTTCATCATCGCCCTGTCCATGGTCAACGAGCAGAACATGCAGACGGTCACGGTGGCGATCTCGAAATTCACCGGCGCCACGCAGTATGACCAACCCTTCGGCACCCAGATGGCAGCCGGGGTGATCGTCACGATTCCGCTGGTCATCGGGGTGCTCATCTTCCAGCGAAGGATCATCGCCGGGCTGACCTCCGGCGGCCTGAAGTAACACCACCGGTCACGGCCGGACCGGCGTGACCCTGTCCTCCCGAATCACCAAAGGGCCTTCCCGAGTTACCGAAGGAGCGCACAGTGCCGAATTCCTCCGACCTCAACACCACACCGTGGTGGCGGGACGCGGTGATCTACCAGATCTACATCCGCAGTTTCGCCGACGGGGACGGCGACGGTATGGGCGACATCGAGGGGATCCGCTCCCGACTGCCCTACCTGCGGGAGCTGGGAGTCGACGCCATCTGGATCACTCCCTGGTACGTCTCACCACAGGCCGACGCCGGGTACGACGTCGCCGACTTCCGCGACATCGACCCGCGCTTCGGCACGCTCACCGACGCCGAGCGGCTGATCACCCAGGCGCACGAGCACGGCATCCGGGTTCTTCCGGACATCGTGCCGAACCACACCTCCGACCAGCACGAGTGGTTCCGCGCCGCGCTGAAGGCTGGCCCCGGCAGCGAGGAACGGGCGCGATACGTCTTCCGCCCCGGCCGTGGTGAGCACGGTGAGCATCCCCCGAACAACTGGATCTCCCGGTTCGGCGGGCCGGCCTGGACGCGGGTGACCGAACAGGACGGCACACCGGGGGAGTGGTACCTGCACCTGTTCGCCCCCGAACAGCCAGACCTGAACTGGGACCACCCGGAGGTGAACGCGGAGTTCGAGGACATCCTGCGGTTCTGGTTCGACCGTGGGGTGGACGGGTTCCGGATCGACGTGGCCCACGGGCTGGTCAAGGACGCCGAGCTGCCCGACGTGATCTCCAGCGACAACACGCGGGGCTACTCCGACGGGCAGCATCCGCACTGGGACCGCGACGGGGTGCACGAGATCTACCGCCGGTGGCGTGCGATCGCCGACGAGTATCCGGGCGAACGCAAGTTCGTCGCCGAAGCGGGTGCCGACACTCCCCACCGGTTGGCCAACTACGTGCGACCGGACGGGCTGCACACCGCCTTCAACTTCGAGTTCCTCCGATGCCGGTGGGACGCCCACGACCTGCGCGAGACCATCGACTCCACCACGTCGAGCCTCTGGGGGGTGGGCGCTCCGGCCACCTGGGTGCTGTCCAACCACGACGTGGTTCGCCACGTCAGCCGGTACGGACGGCCGCAGCACAGCTGGGCAGCGGGGGAGAACTACCGCGCCGAGGGGCCGCTCGACCTGAGCCTGGGAACCCGACGTGCTCGCGCGGCCGCGCTGCTGATGCTGGCTCTTCCCGGAGGCGCCTATGTGTACCAGGGTGAGGAACTCGGACTGGCCGAGGTCGAGGACATTCCGGAACGGTTCCTGCAGGACCCGATCTGGGAACGCACCGGGCACACCGAGCGTGGCCGCGACGGTTGCCGGGTGCCGCTGCCCTGGTCCGGGCGACGGCCTCCGTTCGGATTCAGCCCTTCGGAGGAGGCCGAACCGTGGTTACCGCAGCCGGAAGGCTGGTCCGACTACACCGTCGAGAACCAGCAGGGCCGGTCCGACTCGATGCTGGAGCTGTACCGCGAGGCGCTGCGTATCCGCCGCGAGCATCCGGCCCTCGGGGAAGGGGACCTCGCCTGGAACGATTCGCCGCGAGAGGTGCTCTCCTTCTCCCGCACGCCCGGCTTCCACTGCGTGGTGAACCTCTCCGCCGAACCGTGCGAACTGCCCGAGCACCAACGGGTCCTGCTGTCCAGTGACGAGCCGATCGGTTCGTCACTGCCGCCGGACACCGCGGTGTGGTTGGCCGATTGATTTCCCGCTCGTCCCGAAGGCCGGGGTCGCCGTCGAGGCAGGCCCCGGCAGCCAGCAGGCCGCCGGAAAGGAGTCGATGATGGCGACCATCACCTATGACCGGGCCACTCGGGTGTATCCGGGCTCGGAGCACCCCGCGGTCGACGGTCTCGACCTGCACATCGCCGACGGCGAGTTCCTGGTGCTCGTCGGCCCGTCGGGGTGCGGCAAGTCCACCAGTCTGCGGATGCTCGCCGGGCTGGAGGACGTTGACTCCGGTGCGATCCGCATCGGGGAACACGACGTCACAGGTCTTTCGCCGAAGGACCGCGACATCGCCATGGTCTTCCAGAACTACGCGCTGTATCCACACATGAGCGTCGCCGACAACATGGGGTTCGCGCTCCGGATGGCCAAGACCCCGAAACCGGAGATCGAACAGCGGGTGCGCGAGGCCGCGAAACTGCTCGATTTGGAGCAGTACCTGGATCGCAAACCCAGGGCGCTGTCCGGCGGTCAGCGGCAGCGCGTGGCGATGGGTAGGGCCATCGTGCGGGAGCCGCAGGTGTTCCTGATGGACGAGCCGCTGTCCAACCTGGATGCCAAGCTCCGGGTCTCGACCCGCTCCCAGATCGCGGGGCTGCAGCGACGGTTGGGGGTGAGCACGGTTTACGTCACCCACGACCAGGTCGAGGCGATGACCATGGGGGACCGGGTGGCGGTGCTGCACGACGGGGTGCTGCAGCAGTGCGCGAGCCCGCGGGAGCTCTACGAGCGGCCCGCCAACGCGTTCGTGGCCGGGTTCATCGGCTCACCCCCGATGAACCTGCTGGACTGCCGGCTCGACGGGGAGACCGTTCGTGCCGGTGACACCGCGCTTCCCGTCTCGGGTGCCGTCCGCGAGGAAGCGGGTCACGGCGGCGGAAGCGTCACGATCGGGATTCGTCCCGAGGACGTGCGGGTGGTCGGGCCGGGCGAGGAGGGGATGTCGGCGACCGTCGATCTCGTCGAGGAGCTCGGTTCCGATGTGTACCTGCACTGCAGCGTGCCGGACGAGGGGTACGGGGTCGTGGCGCGCGCGCAACCGCGTTCGGCACCCGCCCTCGGTGAGTCGGTGCGGTTGGGAATCCGACCGGAGGCGGTGCACGCCTTCTCGGCGGTCACCGGCGAGCGCATCGCGGCGTGAATCGGGCTTGAGTGTGGGCGGAAGACGGTCAGGCCGCTCGTGTGGACGGGAGTGCAACTGCACGAGCGCCGTAGGGCGGTCTCGTCGGACACGGGCGAGCGCCCCGACACGTCCTCCGCCGGGCTCGTCCGGGAGTGAACACGTGCCGCGGCGACTCCCGGGCGGGCCTTCCCGCGAAGCGGAGGTCCGCCCGGGAGGGCCGGAGCCGCTCGTGGGGCAGGAACGAGCGTTCAGGGCTTGCGGGCGACCACACAGCCCAGGCAGCGTTCGACGTCCTTGTACGGCCGCAGTTTCGGCCCGTCCGGCCACCACTGGTCGCAGAGCACGACGTCGGGATCCAGCCCGGGACCGGGCTGGATGATCTCCATACCGGGGACCATGGCCGCGATCTGCTCATGGGTGCGGAATGCTCCGGAACCCATGGCGCTTTGGGTCATGATGTCCTCGAGGCGGCGTGCCAGGGGGCTCAGTTCCGGGGTCTGCGGATCGAGGAAGTGCGACACGGCTACGAAGGAGCCCGACGGCAGGGGCTCGATGTAGCGGCGCATCAGCTCCGCGTAGTCGTCGTCCGGATAGTGGTGGATGGTGCTGATGTGCAGCAGCCCCACGGGTTGCTCGAAGTCGATGTTCCGGGCGACCACGTCGTGGTTGTAGACCTGCTCCGGTTTGTAGATGTCGGCATCGACGATGTGGGTGCCCTCGTTGTCGGCCAGCAGGGCATTGCCGTGGGCCAGCACAACCGGGTCGTTGTCCACGTAGCACACCCGCACCTGGTCGTCGAGACGTTGCACGACCTGGTGCGTGTTCTCCGCCGTCGGCAGCCCGGAGCCGCAGTCGATGAACTGGCGAACGTCGGTCTCGTTGGTCAGGAATCGTGCGACCCTGATCAGGAAGTTGCGGTTCGCCCAGGCCATGTCCCGGATCTCGGGGGCCGCCGTTTTGATCTCGTCCAGCACTTGTTGGTCGACGGCGTAGTTGTCCTTGCCGCCCAGCGCGGCGTCGTAGACCCGCGCGATGCTCGCCCGCGTGGGATCAACCCCCACCGGCACGGAGCTGGGGGCCGGAACGTTTGTCTCGATAGCCATGAGCCGTCCTCGTTTCCAGGGGAGGAGCACAGGAAAGGGTCAACATATCGTAATGATATGAACACACTTCATCCCCCGAAGGGATGAGTGCACAGTGGTGCGTGGGCGCTCGGTGACTCGTTCCTGTGGCTGCGTGCGGCCGGTGGCTCGGCACGGTCCCCCTGTGGGGCGCACGACGCACGACCGTCGCGCGCCCCACGGGTACCGCTCAGGCGGTGGGATTGATCCGGTTGTAGGCGGGTTTCGGGTTCAGCGACTCGTCGAACAGGCAGGCCGCTCCCTGTCCCTCGAACGTGTTCGGCACCCAGGAGTGCCGGTCGGTGTAGCCCCACGTGGTGAACTCCACGCAGCGCGAGATCGCCTCGCAGGCGTTCCAGAGCCGCTCGTAGTAGTCGGCCTGGGTGGTGAGCTTGCTGTCGGTGGCGGGCAGCGTCATCCGCACGTCGGCCTCGGTGATGGCTACGTCCACACCGAGATCGGCGAACCGCTGCAGGTTCGATTGGTAACCACCGGGAAAGCTGTAGTCGATCGACAGGTGCGTCTGGAACCCGACACCGTGGATCGGCACGCCCTGCTGCCGCAACGACCGCACCAGGTCGTAAATCGCGTTGCTCTTGTCGTTGACCCAACCGGTGTTGTAGTCGTTGATGTAGAGCTTCGCCGACGGATCGGCTTGGTGCGCCCAGCGGAAAGCGTCGGCGATCCAGCCGTCACCGAGTTTCCGCTGGAAGATCGAGTCGCGCCGGATGCCGTTCGAGTCGAACACCTCGTTGACCACGTCCCACGCCCGGATCTCGCCCTCGTAGCGGTTGACCACCGTGGTGATGTGGTTCTTCACCGCCGACCGCAGCTCGGAGGCGGAGAGATTGTTCAACCAGCTCGGGTGCTGCTTGTGCCAGACCAGCGTGTGCCCGCGCACGCTTTTGCCGTTCTGCCGCGCGTAGTCCATGATCGCGTCGGCGCCGGACCAGTCGTATTGGCCGCGGTTCGGCTCCAGCACCGACCATTTCATGGCGTTCTCGGCGGTCACGCTGCTGAATTCGTCGGTGAGCACCGAGCGGTAGTCACCCTCGTTCCCCAACGCCGAAGCGGCTACGGCACTGCCGACGTAGTTGTCGGTCAGGTCCTTGAGCGGGGTTCGTGCCGGAGCCTGTGCCCCGACGCCGGAAGCCTCCGCCGTGTCCGGTGTGGCCAACGCGGGTGCGGTCTGCAGGGTGAGCAGTCCGGCGCTCGCGGTCAGTACCGCGCACAGCCTGCCGAGCCTGCCGTGGTTGCGTAACGCTCGCAGCATTTCTGTCGCTCCTCGTGGGATATTGCTTGGAGCGCTCCCAGTAAGTACGTGTCGCTGCCCCGGAGAAGGTGATCGGATCGGGTTCGGGGCGGCGGTGGGAGCGGGGAGGGGGCGGCGGCATCGTCCCGATGGCGGTGCGATGCCGCCGCGGAAAGCGTTCCTTCGCGAGAAGGCTCATCTCGAAAAGGACGGTTCAGCCGCTGACCGATATGTTGGAGTTCCCGCTGCTCTGGTAACCCTCCGTGGCGAGGACCATGTAGTAATCGAAGCTTCCCAGCCCCATGCCGTGCTGGGCCCAGGCGTCGAAGTGATTACCGGTGGTTATGGTTCCACCCGTCCTCGGGGACTGCCGAACGCTCCAATACTGCGGGAAGGTCGCGGTGCCCTCCACGGAGGGGGCGTCGTACCGCATCGTCCGGTAGATGTCGTACGTACTGCCGTCGCTGTAGACCGTGCCCCGGTGGTCGCTGCCCCCGGGGCGGTAGGTGCCGTAGTTCTCGACGATGTAGTACTCCACCAGCGGATTCGACGTCCACCCGTACAGGGTCAGATAGCCGTTTCCGGAGGGGTAGAAGCTGCCGGAGTAGTACACGTTCCTGCGGCCACCGTAGCTCCAGCCCTTGCCGCAGACGAAGTTGCCGCAGTCGGTCCACGAGGTGCTGTAACTACCCCCGGAGGACAGGGTCATCGAAACCGAACCGCCGCCATTGGTCCAGAATGTGTAGTAGAACCCGTTGTGGGTGCCGGTTTCGTTCTGCGTGATGGTCCTGGCCGCGTAGGCGGTCCCGGGCAGCATCAGTGCGGACGCGCCCAGCGCCAGTGCTCCCGCGCCTCCGAGGAAACCCCTGCGGCCGAATGAGTTCGGTGCGAAATCGTCGGTGTTCATGCTTCCTCCGGTTCGGATCGGTTGAGTTCGAACGGGTAATACGGCTCGACGGTCCGTCGATGGAGCGATTCGCGCTCATGACCAGGATCAACGATGATCGAGGTCTGTCGACACCGAACAATGTCGACCAGGACACGTGGATCTGTCAATGGTTTCCGTAAATGTTCCGGAAACCCGCTTGTTACCGAGTGGGCGGTACTACTCGGCGGCCAAAACAAAATTTTTCCAGATAAAACACAGTACACTGTGGAATGATGTTTCCGAATTCGGCTCACGATGAGCCGGCGGGATGCTCGTCGGATGTGGGGACTCGCCTTCGAGGACATTGACAGCGCCCCCTACCGACCCTATATTTCCCGTGCTTCGGGAATTTCCGTCGGACTATTTCCCGGAGCCTCGCCCAGGACGCGCCGAAGGGACCCGCCATGACTCCTGGAAGACATCGCCGGACGACCGAACGTCTGCTCGTGCCACTGCTGGTGCTCGGACTGTCGCTGGGCTCGGCGGCCATCGCTCAGGCGGGGCCCGGACAGGCAGGGCCCGACCAGGCGGGGGGCGGACCAGCCGCGGACGCCACCGTGGTCGACTCGACCGGACAACCGGGACGTACCGTGGCGCTGACCTTCGACGACGGCCCCGACCCGCGGAACACGCCGCGGTTGCTCGACCTGCTCGGTGAGCACCACGTCCAGGCCGTCTTCTGCCTGTGGGGTCAACACGTGCGGGAGAATCCCGAGCTGGTGCGTCGGATCGTCTCCGAGGGGCACGTCCTGTGCAACCACACGATGCGACACGAGAACATGAGCACGTGGTCGCCCGCTGACATCAGGGCGAACCTGCGGGCCACCAACGAGGTGATTCACGAGGCGGCACCGGGAGCCGAGATTCGCTACTTCCGCGCTCCCTACGGTGCGTGGGGCGGTACTCCCGGCGTGGCCGCGGACATGGGGATGCAACCGCTCGGCTGGAGCCTTTCGGTGGCCGACTGGAACCGCCCCGGTACGGACGTGCTGGTCCGGCGCTTGATGGACGGTATCTCGCAGGGAGGTGTCGTCCTGCTGCACGACGGTGGTGGTGATCGCAGCCAGACCGTGGAGGCGGTCTCCCGAGTCATCCCGCGACTGCGCGACGAGGGCTGGCGATTCACACTTCCCGCACGCTCCGGTTGAGCGGAAACGGTGTTCCGGAACTCTCCCGCCGCGCCGCGCGGTACGTCCGCACCGTCCCGAACGGCCGCGCGGCGCCTCCCACGAGGTTCAACCCCGGAGCGAATCGGACGACACGCGACTCGCGATCCCGCCGTCCTCGAGCGCGGAGCCCAGTTCTCGAGGAGTGAGTCGCCGGTCCGGCGCCCCGAGTCGGGGACAACGAAAACGCTGTTCCACCGTGATTCGTTCCGGCCCGGAACAGCGGTGTTCTCCGCGGTCGTCGCTTGATTTCTGCCTTCTCGGTCGAGCGGCGAAAGCACAGTGGAAAGTCGGCTCTCCAGCCGGTTCGTCGGGAAAATGCGCATCCGGTACGATTCTCGGCTTCCTGCGCGCTGTCCGTACCGCGGGCAGCGCGCACGCGCGAGGTCAAGGCGCCATACGTGTACAATTCGTTGGCCGTGTCGATTCGTCGTTCGTGCGTTCCGCGGGATTTCCCGGATTCGTGGGGTATGGCGTTTTTCGGTGACAATGGGTTAGTTTTCCGGCTGTCCCTGTTGGAGAGGGGGCCGGGTGCGCGGCTACGACAACGAAGTCAATCGGGGCAACGGGCGTGGGATCGTCGGTCAGGCGGCCGTTCGTCGGGGCAATCTGGCCCGTGTCCTCGGCGAGATCCGCTCGGCCGGGGTGTACTCCCGTGCCGCGCTGGCCACTCGCACCGGGCTGACCAAGGCCACGGTGTCCAATCTCGTCAACGAGCTGATCGGACGGCGGCTGATCCGCGAGACCGGCAGGAAGCAGTCGGGCAACGTCGGCCGCCCGTCCCGAATCCTCGAACTCGACGGCTGCTCGGTGGCCGCGCTGGGACTGGAGGTCAACGCGAACTGCCTCGCGGTGCGCGGGGTCGATCTCGCGGAGCGGATGCTGCTCGATCGTCGAGTCGGCTTCGACGCGGTCCGGGTGGGAGCCTCCCGCACTGTCGACGAGCTGGCCCGGCTCGCGAGCGAGGCGATCGCCGAGCTGGAGAGTTCGGGTGTCCGGCTGGTCGGGGTCGGCGTGGCGGTGCCGGGTCTCGTTGACGTGCCCAGCGGCACCGTGCGTCACGCGCCGAACCTGGGCTGGCAGGACGTGCCGATCACCGAGTGGCTGCGCGGCCGGCTGGATCTCGACCCGGAGACCACGATCACCGTCGACAACGAGGCCAACCTGGCGGCGCTCGCCGAGTTCGGCGACGAGGCCAACACCGTCTCCGAACTGGTGTACCTGACCGGTGAGCTCGGTATCGGTTCCGGCCTGATCACCGCGGGGCGATTGCTGCGCGGTTCGGACGGTTACAGCGGGGAGATCGGGCACTTCCCGGTGGACCCCTACGGGCGCAGGTGTCGCTGCGGGCAGCACGGCTGTCTGGAAACCAAGATCGGGCTGGCCGCCGCGGTCCGAACCGCCGCACCGGACCTGGTCGGAACCCTCCGGGATCCGGACGAGCAGGCGCGGATACTGCTGCAGCGTGCCGAGGACGGTGATCAGCAGGCGCTGACCGGTCTCGACGAGATCGGCCGCTGGCTCGGGGTGGGGATCTCGATCGCGGTCAACATGCTCAATCCGGGTGTCGTGGTGCTCGGTGGCTACTTCGCCACGGTCTCCGCCCACGTGGTACCGACCGCGATGCGGGAACTGCGGAGCAGAGCCGTGGCGGGCCCGTCGGCGATATGTCCGGTCACCGCCTCGGTGTTCGGTTTCACCGCCGCCGTACGCGGGGCAGCGATCGTGATCACCGAGGAGGTCTTCCGGGATCCGTGTCTGGTTCCGCCGGAGGAACCCGGATGACTCGCGCCCGGTACGGCCACTGCGGCGATCCCGGGAATGTGATCTGTGCAATTCCCGGAATAGCCGTCCCGGGTGAACGCGTTCGAACGGTTGGTCGTAACAACTACGGCTGAGCTCGTCACGGTGCCCGCGCGGAAGGATGCGTTTGCCATGGGTGTCCCACTGTCCGTCCTCGATCTCGCCACCATCGGTCATGACGAAACCCCGGGCGACAGCCTGCGGGCCAGCATCGACCTGGCGCAACGAGCCGAGCGGTGGGGATACCGGCGCATCTGGTACGCCGAACACCACAACATGTCCCGCATCGCCTCCTCGGCGACCAGCGTCATCATCGGGCACATCGCCGCCAACACCAGCTCGATCCGCCTCGGCGCGGGCGGCGTCATGCTGCCGAACCACGCCCCGCTGACCATCGCCGAGCAGTTCGGCACCCTGGAGACGCTGCATCCTGGGCGCATCGACCTCGGCCTCGGCAGGGCGCCCGGCAGTGACCAGAACACCGCGAAGGCGCTGCGCCGCGATCCGAAGGCGGCCGAGACCTTCCCACAGGACGTGCAGGAACTGCAGGGTTATCTGGGGGAGAAGTCCCTGGTGCAGGGAGTGCAGGCCGTGCCGGGCAAGGGGACCGGTGTGCCGCTGTACATCCTGGGGTCCTCGTTGTTCGGCGCCAAGCTCGCCGCCGCGCTCGGCCTGCCGTACTCGTTCGCCTCGCACTTCGCCCCGAACGCGCTGGAGGACGCCGTGTCGGTCTACCGGCGTGAGTTCACCCCCTCCGAGCAGCTCTCGGAGCCGTACGTCATCGCGGGGGTCAACGTCGTCGCCTCCGACACCACCGAGCAGGCGCGGGAACAGCTCCAGGCGGCCAAGCGCAGCAGGCTGCGGATGCTCACCGGCCGCAACCTCACCCGTGAGGAAGCCGACAGCGCCCTGGACTCACCCGCCGGGCAGCAGGCACAGCAGATGCTGACCTACTCGGCGGTGGGTACCGCCGACGAGGTGAAGAACTACCTGGACGGTTTCGCCGAGCACGCCCGGGCCGACGAGCTGATGGTCACCTCGCTGGCTCCGGAGCGGGAGGCCTGGTTGCGTTCCTTCGAACTGGTCGCCGAGGTCAGCGGAATGGTCGACCTCGCGGGCCGGCATTGAGCCGACGCCGAATCACCGTTCACTAGAACTTGGAAAGTTGTTCTGGTGACTTGGTGGATTGCTCCACCAAGGTTGGCCCAGTGTCGGTGTGGCGCTGGGTCTTCCCGTGGCGATACCCGTCGCCAGCGTGGCTGGTCTTACGTGGGTTTCCAGCGGGCGTGTTTTCCGTCCCGACGCAACTCGCCGTGGACGCCGCCAGGCCCGCGAGGTTGCGGGCCGCATTGAGGTCGCGATCAGCGGTGTGGCCGCAGTGATCCCAGGTGAAGGTCCGCTCTGACAGGCGCAGTTTGGCTTTCACCACGCCACAGTTCGAGCAGGTTTTCGAGCTGGGGTAGAACCGGTCGGCCACGATCATGGCGCGGCCGTGCCAGGTGGTTTTGTAGTCGAGTTGGCGCCGTAGCTCGCCCATACCCACGTCGCCGATGTGGCGAGCCAACCGACGGTTGCGTTTCATGCCTTCGACGTTGAGGTTTTCCACCGCGATCGTGTCGTACTCGCGCACGAGTCGGGTGGAGAGTTTGTGCAGCCCGTCGCGGCGGGCGTTGGACATCCGCGCGTGCAGTCTCGATACGTGCCGCTGGGTCTTGCGCCACCTGTTCGATGGGGGTCGCTTCGTGCGTTTGTCCGGCCCTACGCGCCTGGCGGCTTGCCGTTGTAGGCGGCGAAGTTGGCGTTGCGCACGGTCGAGGTGTTTGGGGTTGGCGATGGTTTCCCCGGTGGACAGCACCGCGAGTTCTTTCACTCCGAGGTCGACACCCACGGTTCCTCCGCGTGTGGCGGGTGCGGGCTCGGTCTTGGTGATCTCCACCGAGAACGACACGTGCCACCGGCCGCGCTGAAACGACACGGTGGCCGACCGGATACGGGCGGTTCCGCGTTCGACGTGGCGGGCGAGTTTGCGGGTGGACTCGTGGGTACGCACCGTGCCAATACGCGGAAGCTTGGCATGGCGGCGGTCTGAATCGGACAGCCCGAACGATCCGGTGGTGAACCGGCACGACCACCGGTGACGCTTGGACTTGAACTGGGGGAACCCGACCCTGCGACCGGCGCGTTTTCCGGTGCGGGACTTGTGCCAGTTGTCCAGCGCGGTCGCGAGGTTCGCCAGCCCGGACGAGTACGCTTCCTTGGAGTTCTCGCCCCACCACGGGGCCGCTTCGTTTTTGGTCGCGTTCCAGGCTTTCCGTAGGCTGTAGGCCGACCAGTTCATCGTCGGCGTGAGGTCGTCCTCGGCCACATCGTAGGATCGTTCGGTGTCCCGCTGGTTCATCACGGCCTTGACCTGCGCGAGCGCCCAGTTGTAGGCGAACCGCGCCGCGCCACAGTGCGACGACAACATGGCTCGCTGCTGCGGCGTGGGATCGAGAGCGAACTGGTACGCCTGCACCACCGTGCTGCTCATCGGGGTGCCACCTCCGCCGCCTTCATCGCTGCTTTCGCGCGCTTGGCCGCAGACCGGCGACCGTACAGCCGGGCGCACATGCTGGTGAGCACCTCGGTCACGTCGCGCACCAGGTCGTCTTCCACGTCGGCGTCGTTGAGCACGACGATCCGGCGGGATTGGGCGGACAACGCGGCTTCGAGGTGTTCCACCCCGAACCTGGCCAGCCGTTCACGGTGCTCCACCACGATCGTGGTCGCAGTCGGGTCGGCCAGCAGCTTCGCCAGCTTGTTCCGGTTGCCGTTCAATCCGGACCCGATCTCGGTGATGGTCGAATCGAGCGCAATCCCACGTCGGGCGCACTCCTGAGCAACCCGACCAACTTGCCGGTCAAGATCGTCACACTGGTCCGCGCTGGACATCCGGCAGTACGCCACGGTTCGCCCATCCTCAGTGGTGGGAGGTTCGACCAGGATCGTGCCGGTGTCGAGTTGACGTGCGGGCACAGGCAGGGTTCCCGCACGGAACCAGTTCCATGCGGTTCGGTACGTGACGCCCTGCCCGCGCGCCCACTCACTCAACTTCATGCTTGATATTTCAACACGAAGTTCCATACTTTTCTATTCACGATGGAACAGCACGCAACCCCGCTCCCGCTCCCGGTATCGCTTCAGCTCTTCGCGATTCATGCCCGCGTGGGTAGGCTTCCCGGTGAGCAGTGATCAGGATCGTGGGGAGCGAGCGGTATGGCAACCGGTAAACCGGCTGGTATCGAGGGCATCGACGTACGCACGCCGAACGCGGCGCGGATGTACGACTTCTACCTCGGCGGGTCGCACAACTTCGCCGCGGACCGGGAGGCCGCGGAGCGGGCGGTGGGAATCACTCCCACCATGATTCCCGGTGCGCGTGCCAACCGGGCGTTCCTGCAGCGGGCGGTGCGGTTCTGCCTCGATCAGGGGGTACGCCAGTTCCTGGATCTCGGTTCGGGTATTCCCACCGTGGGGCACGTGCACCAGATCGCCCACGAGCGGGACAGCTCGGCACGGGTGGCCTACGTCGACAACGAGCCCGTGGCGGTGGCCCACACCGATCAGCTCCTGGACGGTGTCGAGAACGCGACGATCAGCAGGGCCGATCTGCGCAAGCCGGAGGAGGTGCTGGCCGAACCCGGTGTGGCCGGGTTGCTCGACTTCGACGAGCCGATGGCCGTGCTGGCGGCGGCCGTGCTGCACTTCGTGGGTGACGAGGAGGGTCCGGCCGAGATGGTCGACGCCTACCGCCGTGCGGTGGCACCGGGCAGTTTCCTGGTGGTTTCGCACATCACCGACCACTACGACGAGCCCGAGCGGGTCGAGGGGATCTCGCGGCTGTACCGCGACACCAGCCACACGGCCAGGCACCGCTCGGTGGAGGAGTTCGCCGCGCTGCTGGGCGACCTCGAACTCGTGGAACCCGGTCTGGTGCACGCCGTCGACTGGCACCCGGATTCCGAGGAGGTGCCGGAAGGCGCTCGCAACGCGTTCTGGGCCGCCGTCGGCAGGTGCTGAACCTCCCCGATGCCGTCCCGTCTCAGTCGCCCGTCGAGTTCGCTGCCCGTTCCGCCCGCTCGGCCTCCTGCCGCAGCGCCCTGCGGTAGGCCGACCAAAAAGGATATATCAGAAGCCCGAAGGTGGCGGTGTTGAGCAAGCTGGTCATCAGGAAACTTCCCGAGGGGATTCTTCCGGTCACGTAAGGCACAGCGAGATACACCGCTGCGATGAGCCCGCTCAGTCCGCCGAGGACTATGCAGGTCACGAATAGCCACCACGCCGTCCTGCTCGACACCTTCACGGGAATATCGGGTGGCACGTATCGCTGCATGTGTCCAAGGTAGACGATTGCCTTGTCCCGGTTCGGCGGAGATCGTCGAACCGGGACTCACAGCGGAGGAAAACTCGGGGCGACCGCCTCCAGGCCACGCCGAACTCGGTCGAACCAGCAGCTCGCTTCCGCTGCTGGATACGGGAGCAGAGATGAGCTACGGTACAGCGCGGTAGGCGCCCCGCCGGGACGCCTACCGCGCTGTACTGGCCTCCCGCTTCACTGCCCGATCGGGTGGTAGCCGTACCAACCGGTTTCATGGACCAGCTTGCTTCCGTTCCGGAGTTCCACTTGGAACTTCAGGTAGCCGTTCTCCCGCATGTCGTAGTTGCAGTCGTCGCCACCGGCGTCCCCACCATCGGTGCATGCTCCATCCCGACCGTAGTCGGTGTGCCAGTCCGTTCTGATGTGCTTGCCGTCCGCGTAGCCGTCGTAGGCGGTCACATGGTCGCCGTGGTTCCTGAAACAACCCGTACCGCTGTACTCTCCCTTGTAGCCCATATCGATGCACCAGACCCCCGGGGCCGCTTTGTGCACCTTCGTGGTCATACTGTCGAATCCCGGTGTTGCCTCGACCGACGCCGCGGTCACTGGGCGTTCGGGTACTGCCAAGTCGCGCTGCGGTGCCGGTGTCGCGGACGCGGACACCGTGCCAACGGACAGCACGAGTGCGGCTACCGTCGCGATCAGGATTGATAGACGTTTCGACAATTGCGGCAACTCCCTCGTTGTAAGCGATTCTATGTGGTCGAGTTCCGACGCTGTCTTTGATCTCTTTCGGCTCGCGGTGCTCTACCGTCGCGCAGTAGAGATATTTCATGTTGCTCGTCCCGCCTCGTTGCCACCAGCCGCCGATCAGGTCTCGTGGAATTCACCACCGAGTGTTGCTTGCACGCATGGTGGGACCACGTCGTAGTGCGCACGCTCGAAGTCGAAAGAGATTATAGATAATCGGGAAGTTTCACTGCGAGGCTCGCCTGAAATGTCGTTCTCCGTTCGTGTTTTGCACAGTATGATCTGTGACTCTTCGCGAAGATTTCGGCTTCCAGTGCTAGGCCGAATCTCGTAAAAGAGTGAATTTGGTACCGAAAGGCGGTGCATTGTGCCTCTCGTGGTACACCGGTCGGGGAACGCATTCGTCGGTTGCGTGCGGGTGCGTTGTGCGCTTCGTTCGGTGATCCGATCTGATCGGAACGGCTACCGGAACGAGCACCGCCGGAATTCGCTGCCATCGGCACCGGACTCACGGTCTGAACCGGTGCCGTCGAGCCCGAAGATTCGGCAGCTGGCCGTCCACCGCCCGGCCTGCCCCGAGGGCATCGGCCGTGCGGTGGGGCGGTGCCCCGAGGCTTCGGTCGCCTGCACAGACTCGCGTCGAGTCTCCCGGCCGTTCGTGCCCGCCCGGGAGATCGAAGCTACCGATCACGTGCGGGGAGCTGCCCGAGCAGTCCGGGAACCGTCTCGGCGCAATTGGTCGACACGATCGTCAGGTATCCCCCTCGTCCAACTAGCGCGGGACAGCCTCTCCGATCAAGCACCGTTACCGCTGGTCAGCGGATTGTGTCGGCGGCCCTGTGCTGCTGTCGCAGGAGCCCTGCTCTTAGCTCGATGTCGGCCGAGCAAGAGACATCACCACCGTTATTGATCGACGCGCTGTGCGGGTTGATCGCACACGATCAGTGGATGGTGATCTCGCGGCTTCCAGGGGCGGGCTGGGGATCTCTGCAGCACTGGCAGAGCTGGCTGGGGCTGGGTGCCCACTTGAGTTGCGCCACCTCACGGGCAGTCCGTGTATCTTGGGAGGTTCGATCACGCACCAAAAGCAGCGTGTGCTTGTGGCACCAGCACCAGGTGTCTGATGCGGCGACAGGTAGCAGCGACGAGCCTGGCCCCGTGCCCCCGAAGATCCTGGGACTTGAGCCCGGCCAATCACCCGATCCTGACGCCGTCCCCGCCATCGCACCATCCAGCACCCTCACCAGTGGCATGTTGAAGTCCTGGCAGGAAGCAGAAACCCCCACGAGAGCCGAAAGGGACGGTGCCAAGGTAGCCGGCTGCGCACCCTATACCGGAGCCGATTATCCGCATCGCTCATCGACCGGGGCTGCTGTGTCGGCTCACGGCTGGTGGAAGAAGGGTACTTGCAGCAACGGCACGGCGACGGTGAAGGCGTGCCTGTACGAGTACTACACGGACGGCACGTGGCGACGGAAAGCATGCAACACAGACGGCAACCTCAAACCCGGCGGTGGAAGTGCCAGGCGTGTCCCCGTACGTAAGAATTGCCCAGCACGGCGACGACCACGTGGCGCGTTCACGTCGATGTCGATGTCAACTGGGAAATCGACGACGGAGGGATACGCTACATGACGCGCGATGTGGCGTGCCGAAAGTTCTGAGAGGGGAGCCGATTGACAGGCAACCGCGAGGAAGCTCGCCCTGGAGTGGCTCCTGGTGCCTACGGCTCCGCAGCCACCATGTTCGCGGCGCTGTACGGCGAACTGGAGCCGCATCCGTGGAGGGACCCGAACTCTGACCGGGACGCGTATGTCGTTTTCCACGACAGGTCGGTTGCCATGGGGTGGATCGACGAGACCGCTGGAGGCTTGTGGGGCATGAACGATGCGGGGTGTGATCACCCGCTTGCTGCTCCGAAGATACCACTGGCCGCGTGGTTTCAGGTAGAGATGGAACCGGTGGGCGGCGAACGACCGATGCCGGTGCAGCCGTTCTTGCGCTGCGCCGGTGACGTGGCTACACGGCTCGGCGTCCTAAGCCTGCAAGCAGTACAGATCTTGCTGCCCGTCCACGGCCTCGACGCCTCCTCGCGTCCGGCCTACGCTCCGATTCCGTCGCTGCTCACCGCCGAATGGTTCGGCGACAGTGATCCGCAGTCCAGGACGCCGGTGCGAGTCACGCTGGACAGTGGTCAGGCTTCGTCGCTGTCATCGGCGGCGCCGCACCTACAGGAGCAGATCGATCGGCTGGATCAAAACGTGTTCGTGTGCGAGTCGCGTTCCCCGGCCGAGCACGACCCGCTGGCGATCCAGCCTCCGTTCGAGGGCAGCTTCTGGAACGGGCCACCTCTTCATCGGGCGACCTTTCACGGGACACTCGCCGAATGGTCGCTGGATGTCCTCGGCTGGCTGGGCGGCTTCCTCACCGACCTCAGCGCCCAGCACGGCGTCACCACCCCGCTGCTGCTCACCGCGAGCCGATCGTAAGTGGCGAACCACTGAAGGCATCACGGCAGCAAGACCGGTGCCACCGGAGCCCGCGGTCCGCGGGCTCCGGTGCACTGACGATACTTCCGATATCAGGCAGATTTGGATGCCCGCTTCGCACGCCGAACACGGCAGGTTGTCGCACTCGCGTACTGCGGACGTGCTCGCCTGCTACCGAGCGGCGCCGGTACGGGTGGATCTGTCCGAGGAGGCGCGGCGCGCACAGGCCTCCCGGGTATCCGGTGGACGGCTTCGGGAGTACAGGGCCTGCACCGCCCGCGAACTCCTCCGAACACTGACCACCAGCACCACTCGACAAACCTAGGCGACGACGTCCGGCAACGGTTGCAGGATGGCACCGGTGAAATCGCCGCGTACCCAGGTCACCGACTGCGGTCGTGCGCCGCCTGTGCGGCAGAACTCTCGGACGGCGATGCGGGCCTGTTCGAGGGGGAGCGCGCTGTGAACCGATCGTGGTAGCGTCCGGCGTCGATGTCGCTGGCCAGGTGGAGGTCCTCCAGCGGCGGTTTCGAGTTGAACGATACCCACATCCGATCCGGGCCAAGATCCGATAGTCGGCACCAGCCCCGTCCTCGGAGCGAGGGGCTCTCCGCTGTACGCGTCCACGCGGTTCCCGAGCGGGGTGTCATCTGCGGCTCGCCAGGAAAGCCGGACGGCGGCCTGGTTCCGGGCTGCTGAAGGTTGTCGGTGATCGCGCTCCGAGAGCAGTATCGAATCGGCACAACCGGGGAACCATTGGAAAACCGCGATGGCCGACAGCTGATTCACAGCGGGCAAGACGAGGCCTTACCCGCTGGTTCGGTCGCTGTGTCCAGGGTGACGAGGACGCTCGCTTGTCGCGTGCTCGTTTCCCCGCGGGCGTTCTCAGAGTTTGTGGAGCCCGTCGAGTACTCGTTCGAGGATCGAGTGCGGCACCGTGGTTCGTTTTCTCGGTGGTTCGTGCAGCTCGCCGGAGAACGCGGGGACGTAGCCGCGTAAGCGGTTCGGCCCGCGGTGCAGTCTTGTCAGTGTTCCCCCTCGGCGCTGCCGGTGTTCGGTTGTTCGGCGCTCGTGGTGTCCGACTGCTCGGGGCTCGCGGTGCGCGGCTGTACGGTACTTCCGGTGTCTGACTGTTTGGCGATCAGGAGTTCGGTGCAGTCCGGGCAGGTGGGGGATTGGAACCAGTCGAGTTCGCTGGGTTTGGCCATGGCGCAGGGCTTGCCGCACACCGAGGTGTCGCTCGGTCGGCCGTCCCAGTGTTTGCCTCGGAAGGCGTGCCGGTGCCATTTGAACCCGGTCCGGTCCGGCACGGGCAGCCAGTAGTGCTGTCGTTCGGTGGTTTCCACGCTCGTTCACCTTTTCCAGCTCGGTTGTCCACGGTCCAGCCGCAGGTATTCGTTGAAGCAGTCCTCGCAGAACGGCCGAATATGGTTCATGCGCCGGTCTTCGGCCGGGGGAGCTTCGGCGTAGTCGTGCCCGCCGAGCGTGCTCACACCGCCGCCCTCGGTCGGCAACACGTCCAACGTGGCGTGCTGGTAGCGATCTCCTTCCGGGGTGAACCAGTACACCGCGATGCGCTCCGTCTCCGCACTGATCTCCACAGAGCTCCCCCGTTCCACGGCAGCCCGACCCAGATCGCGGCCTGCCTGCAAGCTGCTTAGCGCGCTCATCAACTAGAAACATAGCCAACTGCAATTGCAATTGACGATCCCTCAATCAGGGGATCTTGTCTGGCGAAGTTGCGCGATAGTCTTCCTTGCATGAGCAATACGCCACCCGCAGTGCGCCGTGTCCAAGTTGGCTTGATCCTGCGAAACCTGCGCAACGCGGCAGGGGTGTCGCCACCCAAGATTTCCGAACGGCTCGACTGGTATTCGGGCAAGCTGACCAAAGTGGAGCGCGGCGACCTGACCGCCAGCGCGGCCGAGATCGAAGTCATGCTTGAGATGTACGGCGTGGCGGACGACCAGGAGCAAGCCGAACGACTGCGAGCGCTCGGCAAGGAAGCACGACGCCGTGATCGGCCATCGACGGTCCCAGACTGGGCGAACACGTTTCTGGCCCTGGAAGGTGCCTCGGCGGAGATCAAAGTCTATGATCCCGAGGTCATTCCCGCGATCTTGCAGACCGAGCACTACGCACGAGCCGTACTGTCCAATCCCCTGGATGAGTCCGTGGACCCCGAACCGGGTGTGGCGGAGCGGATGATGCGGGCCGATCGGGCGCTTCAGGACGAAGGCCCGCGAATCTGGGTGGTCCTCGGTGAAGCCGTGCTGTACCGGCAGATCGGTGACTACCAGGTGTTGCGTGACCAGCTGCAGCACCTGCGCAAGATGGCGAAACGCTCCAACGTCACGATCCAGATCATCCCGTTCACGACCGGCGAGCATGTCGCGCTCGGTACCGGCTGGGTGCTGCTCACCCTGGAAGAGCCCGAAGCTACCTACGTGTACACGGAAGCACTTACGTCAGCCGATTATATCGACCGTCCCGCCCACACGGACGCTTACAAGCAGGCATTCGATAGGCTGCGCGCGGCGGCGGCGTCCGAGCGCGAGACGGCGACGATGCTGGACCGCCGAATCAAGGAGCTGCGACACCAGACCACGGAGTAGGTAAACATGGCTGATCTGACCGGTGTGACCTGGCGGAAGTCCAGCCGCTCGCAGGGCGCGAACAACTGTGTCGAAGTCGCGGTGACCACCAACACCATCGGCGTGCGCGACACGAAGGACCGTGCTGCCGGGTACTTCACCGCTACCGGCTCGCAGTGGTCGGCCTTCCTCGACGCTGTGAAGACCAGCCGGTTCGACTGACCAACAGCCGAACAGTTTCGCACCCTCGGATTCGTTCCGGGGGTGTTTTCGTATGTGCACACTCGGTGACGAGCGAAGAAGAGTCTCCTACTCGTGACCAGGGAACTCACGCTGCTTCGTATCTGGCGAGATTCACAGCAGCAGTGCTGAGTCCAGTGACGCGGGGAAGTCCCGCGTGGTCGCTGCGGTTTGTGGTGTGCTTTCGTTATCGCTTCCCGCAGCGCTGCCGGTGCCCGAATACTCGGTGATCCGGAATTCGGTGCAGTCCGAGCAAGCGAAGGCTTGAAACCAGTCCGTTCCGATACGGGCAGCCAGCAGTGCTGTCGTTCCACGGGTTCCACACTCGTTCACCTTCTCCAGCTCGGTGGCAGACTGGCGAGCATGGTCGGCAACGATCACCTCAAGGCCGCACGGCACGCGGCGGAATCTGCTCGCGTGCCCGGTGAGCACATGAGCCGTGCCGAGTTGGCCGAACGGGTCAACGCGTGGCTACTCGACAACACCGGCAGGCCGGGGGCGCTGGACCGGCATTATCTCGGCAGGCTTGAGCGCGGGCAGGTTCAACGGCCGGGACGGGACTACCGGACGGCCTTCCGCGCGGTTCTGCAAGCATCCGATCGCGACCTCGGGTTCGCACTCGACCCACGCACCGAGCGGCTTCGCCGGGCCGCACAGCATCCCCGCAGGGCCGACACCACGGCCCTGTCCCAAGCAGCCGACATGCTCTCGACCGTGCGCAGGCTCGAAGACGAAACGTCCCCGACTGCCGTGCTGCCCAGCGTCGCGGCCCACGCCGAGCTCGTGAACTACCTAGCCGACGAGTCCAAGCACACGGCCGAGGCGGTGGGACTGGCCTCGGAGATCAGCCAGTATCTCGGCTGGCTCAAGATCGCACGGGACGAATACGGCGACGCGCAATCCCACTTGGACCGTGCGGCGCGGCTGGCGCTGGAAGCCGACGACCCGCAACGGCTCGCCACCGCGCTGAGCTTCGCCGCGTATCGCGCGCTGCTGCTCGGTAACTACGGCCAGGCGGCCAACCTCAACCGAGCGGCGATGCGTGACAGCCGGGTCGATCCGGGACTACGCGCGTACGGGCACTTGCAGGGCGCCGAGATCGCGGCCTACGACGGGGATGCCCATACCGCCACACGGATGCTCACCCAAGCCGATCGCCTGATCGAGAACGCTCCCGATCCCCAAGAACTACCGGACGGTTCGTACTGGCACATATTCCCTGTCCTCAACGGGCACAAAGGGTTCGTGCTCCACGCCCTCGGAGACGCCGAGCAAGCCCGCCAGACCGCGAGGGAATCCTTGGAAGCCATGCCGGAAGCTTGGACCCGCGCCGAGTGGGCGGCGGACCACCGTGCTCTCGCCGGATGGGAGGGCGACGCTGCCACACAGCGGATTCGCGAACTCGATTGAACCCCGGTTCGACTGATCCTCAGACGGATTGCTTCGCACTCTCGGATTCGTTCCGGGGGTGCTTTTTATGCGCGCACCCTCGGTCACGGACAAAAAAGAGTCCCCTGATCGTGACCAGGGGACTCGTGCTATATTTCATCCGCCAAGAGTGAAATAAAGCAGTGCTGAGTCTAGCACGGAATGACTCCCCTCCACGCGCGCCCCAGGCAGCGTGTGGGTAGGGCTGCAAGTCCTGGCCACGGTTCACAGCCGTGCGGCTCCCGGTTAGAGCGGGTGAAGTCCGCGCGTCAGGCAACGCACGATCTAGGCGAACCCGGCCGTGTCCTTGGTAAGCCCTGGCGCTCATGCTCGCGTAGCCCGGCCATCATCCCGGCAATGCGCGTAACCCCCGGCTCGGCGAGCCCTTAATCCGGCTCGCGGGGTGAAGCTCCGAAGTCACAATTCCGGTATACCGAGAAGCTTCACCTCCCCCTCGATCCCGGGAGAAGTGTGTCGAACACGCGACACACCCGAGATCGAGGGGGGCTCGCAGCCTTACGGGTCCACGCGGGACCCGAGCCCCGGGGATCGCCTCCGGCTCAGAAGAAAAAACGGACGGCGAGCTGGCACCGGGGTCGGGTGAGACTGTCGGGGGCGGCGGTCCGAGACCAGCAACAGCCCCGAGGACTGGGAGGTCTTTGGCCCCCAGGGGAGCCGGTGCGCTGCGAACTCGAAGCAGAGCCTCCGAGATTCGGATCAGCACAAGCTTGAGGACAGCGGGCGGCCCGCGAACTCGCTCGCTGCTCAACGAATACCTACGCCTGCTGCCCGGCGAGCTGGAACGCATCCTGGAGGTCCGGGTTCAGCTCGCGACGCTGCTGTCGAACACCGGGGAGACGGACGAGGCCAGGCAACTGCTGCGGCAGGTGCTGGCCGTGGCCACCACCGAGGAGTCCGAGCTCCTCGCCGAGCAGGCACGCCGGATGCTGGCACGGCTCGACGAACTCGGGCGGTGAGCCGCACGGACGTACGTCCGGCTCTTCGAGGCGTCGGGAATCGTCGCTGCCACGGCGGTACTCGCCGCACGCCACGTGCCGAGCCCGCCCCCGCTCGTCGGCTGAACAGCGTCCGGCGGTGGCTTCAGCCGAAGAGCTTGGCGATGAACCACCCGACGCGGCTGACCCTGCGGACTTGGGGATTACCTTCCACGCCGTGAATCTCCCACTGCTGCCCGCACTCCTCGCAGCGCCACAATCCCATTCGTGAAGTGTCCGGTTCGCACGGATGTCCGTTACGTCCACGTGGCATGTTCCGATCACACCACGGCTCCGGCCGGATGTCCTGGGTTTCGTCGGGAAAGCTCGGCTCGTTCCCACTTTCGCGCCACTCCGGTCGAGAGCCGCACGTCCCCGACCTCACCCGGCCACTGTGGTGGGTAGTCCGTCAGGAGAACGGCGTCTCCGGCCGCCGCTGCGGCTCGCCGTCCAGGAGGATGTCCACGCGTTCGTCGTAGAAGCAGGCCAGCCCGGCGATCTTGTGGCTCTCGGGCAGCGGGGTGCGGTAGGTCCAGACGGTGTCGGGGTGCTCGGCCTCGCCGGTGTGCACGTGCCAGTAGCCCGCGGTCCCCTTGTACGGGCAGTGGGTCTCGTGGTCGCTGGGCCGCAGCAGATCCATCCGCACGTCGGGCAGCGGCAGGTAGTAGCGGGGCGGCAGACCGGTCTCGAACAGGATTCGCGGGTGGTGCGAGTCGGCCACGGTGACTCCGTCGAGCCGCACCTGCACGTGCCGCGAGCTCTCCAGGATGTCCACCCGCTTGTACGGGTCGCGCGGGTGGACGTAGACCGGCTCGTCCTCCTCGAACCACTCGTCCATCGAGTTCCAGTCCAGCCGGACCAGCTCCCGCAGTTCCGCGACCGGGGAGTTCCGGTAACCGATCGCGGCCGCCGGGGCCGTGGTCGAGTCGGTGACCACGTCGTGGATCGTGCCCTCGCCCAGCCGCCGCGAGTGCCGCACCTCGCCGGTGTCGCTCAGCTCGGCCCGCACGTCCGCGCGCGGCACGTAGTAGGTGGGGTAGTAGGGGTGCTCCCAGACCAGCACCGGCCGCCTGGTGTCGGCCACCACGTGCCCGCCGAGCATCGCGCGCACCCGTTTGCCGGAGGTCTCGACCCGGATCTCCTCGTCGCCGCCCATCGGTCCCACCTCGTTTTTCGCGTAGCCGTGCTGCCGGTTCGGTTCCACTCTGCCCGGCGAAACGCGGAAAGCGCACTTCCTGTTCCGGTGCGCCTACGTGCGGTGGTGTGGGGCGGCGGTCCGTCGGCACGGAACGGGGCGGGAATGCCGAGTCGCCGGTGGCCCCGGTTCACCGCTCGGCGGGTTCGGTCTCCGTGCCGCGAGGGAAGAGCCCCTGCAGCATGTCGGAGATGGTGACCACTCCGGTCGCTCGTCCGGGAGTGCGGACCAGCGCCAGTTGGGTGCTGGTGCGGCGCATCCGGGACAGGGCGTCGAGCACGCTGGTGCTCGGGTCGAGTTCTGGGCAGTCCCGGACCAGCCCGTCCAGGGGATCCGCCGGATCGAGGGTGAGGGTGTCGCGGACGTGCACCAGCCCCTCCGGGGAGTCGGGAGCCCCCACGAGGATCCGCAGATGCCCGGACCGCCTGCTGGCGGCCTGCACATCGGCGACGGTGGCAGTGCGGGGCACGGCGGCGACGGACTCCTCGCCGGTGAGGTCGCCGACGCGCAGCCGGGTCAGTTCGAGCGCCCCGGCCAGCTGGTCGGAGGACCATGTGTCGAGCTCACCGCTCTCGGCCGAGTGGCGCACCAGCTGGCGCAGCTCGTCGGGATTCTGCTCGATCGCGACCTCCTCGACCGGCCGCACCCCGACCGCCTCGACGAGCTTGTTCGCCGCGTTGTTGAGCAGCAGCAGTACGGGCCGGAACACCCACATGAAACCGCGCATGGGGAAGGCGAGCAGGGTGGCCGAGCGCTCGGGGTGGGCGATCGCCCACGATTTGGGGGCCATCTCGCCCACCACCAGGTGCAGGAAGGTCACCAGCAGCAGCGCGAGGATGAACGAGACCGTGCCGCCGAGCCAGTGCGGCAGACCGAGCGCGGTCATCACGGGTTCCAGCGCGTGCTCCACTGCCGGTTCGGTGATCGCGCCCAGCGCGAGGGTGCAGGCGGTGATGCCGAGCTGGCAGCCCGCCAGCAGCACCGACACCTCGGAGGCGTTGCGCACCGCCGCGCGGGCCGCCCGGCTGGTGGTCGCCCGCTGCTCCAGGCGGGTGCGCCGGGCGCCGATGGTGGCGAACTCGATCGAGACGAACAACGCGCTGGCCGCGATGATCGCGATGGTGATCAGCGTGGCCATCCAGGGGCCTTGCATCAGGACTCCTCCTGCCCGGACAGCCCGGAGTCGGGGTTGCCCGTCCGATCGTCGGGGTCGGTCGAGTGCTCGTCGGGAGTGCTCTCGCTCAGCTCCAGCACCAGCTCCGCGGGGACGTGCTGGTCGACCTCGACGACCGTGGCGCGCAGCGTCCGAACCGGTGGGTGCTGCGTGTGGGCGAGTTCGGCAGGGTCGTCCGGAAGTCTGATGTCGACCACCGTGTTCTCCGCGGGCAGTGCGCCGTGGTTGGCGATGACGAGGCCTGAGACGGTCTCGTAGTCCCCACGGGGCAGGTCGTGGGCGAGTTCGCGTTCCACCTCGTCGAGCGGGGCGTCGCCCTGGACCCGCCACCGCGCGCCACCGTCGTCGGTGCCGACCAGGTGGGGTTGTTCGTCGACGTCGTGTTCGTCGGTGAGCTCGCCGACCAGTTCCTCGGCCAGGTCCTCGATCGTGATGATGCCCGCGAAGCCGCCGTACTCATCGACCACGCAGGCCATCCTGCCGCGCGATTCCGCCATCGCGGTGACCGCGTCGGGCAGGGACATCAGGGTGGGGATGATGGTGGCCGGTCGGGTGAACTCGGTGACCGGGCGTTCCCCGCCGCTCGTGTCCGTTCCCATGGACTCCAGCACGTCCACCAGGTGCACCACCCCCTCGATGCCGCCGTCCTGGTTGAGCACTGGATAGCGGGAGTGGCCGCTGCTCATGGTCCCGCGCACCTCGGCGAGCGTGGCGGAGTCGGTGAGCACGTCCGCCCGGGAGTGGGGGACGAGGGCGTGCTCCACGTCGCGCTCCGGGAAGTCCAGCACCCGGTCCAGCAGCAGCGAGAGTTCCGCCGGAAGCTCACCGGCCCGCCGGGAGGCGGTCACGATCCGCTGCAGGTCACTCGGGTTGGCTGCGTGCTCGACGTCGTGCACCGGCTCGATCCGCAGCAGCCGCAACAGCCCGGTCGAGGCCCGGTCGAAGAACCGGATCAGCCAGCCCGCCAGGCGCATGTAGACCACCGTGGACGCCGAGAGCCACCGCGCCAGCGGATACGGCCGTGCGATGGCGAGGTTCTTCGGGAACAACTCGCCGAACAGCATCTGCACGAAGGTCGACAGCACCAGCACTCCCGTGGTGCCGATCGCGATGCCCACGCCCGGGGGCACGCCGACCCCGCCGAGAAGTTCGCCCACCGCGCGGCCGACCAGCGGTTCGGCGACGTAGCCGACCAGCAGGCCGGTCACGGTGATACCCAACTGGGCACCGGAGAGCATGAACGAGGTCCGGCGGGTCACCCGCAGCATCCGCGCGGCCACCCGGTCGCCCCGCTCGGCCCGGTCCTGCAGCCGAGCCCGGTCGACGGTCATGAACGCGAATTCCTGGGCCACGAAGTACCCGTTGGCCGCGATGATCAAAGCGATCAACAGCAGGCCACCGAGCAGGGAGAGTGCGATCGCCACGTGACCATTGTGCCGAATGCCCGATTCGAGATCAGCTGTCCGGTGGTCAACGCCACTCGTCCGTCGCGAGGGGCGAGCCTCGGGTCTCGTCCGCTCGCTGCCTCCGCGCTCGGTGACGGTGGTGCGGCGGTAGGGGGCGGTTTACGGGGTCGCGCGGCTGTGCGGTGCGGCCCCGTGGCAGCCGCTCCGAGGCCCGCGCTCCTCGTTCGTTCGGCACCGTGAGAGGCACCGCAACCTGGAAGGTGTTGTAAGTCACACATGTAGCGTATGTCGCACCCTCGCGGCTACCCGCAAGTAGTTGTTACCTTCGGTAACACTATTTCGGCGGCACCGGAATATCGTCGTCATTTCGGTAGGGAGTGCCCATGACCAGCAGTATCACCGGATCCGACGCCACGGGCGCGGCTTCCGAACGTGAGGACGTCGCCCGCAGGTTGCTGGACTCCTCGGAGACGCTGTCCTACGACCCCGCCCAGGAGGTCGACTGGGAGACACCTCTCGACACCGACCACCACGGTGCGAGTCCGGAATGGAGCACGCTCTACGGCACCGCCTACTGGTCCGAGATGAGTCCGGAACAGCAGCGCGAGCTCACCAGGCAGGAAGCGGCCTGCGTGGCCAGCACCGGCATCTGGTTCGAGATGATCCTGCAGCAGATGGTGCTGCGGGACTTCTACGCCAAGGATCCGGCCGACCCCGCTTTCCAGTGGGCGCTGACCGAGATCGCCGACGAGTGCCGACACTCCATCATGTTCGGACGCGGCGCCGCGAAGCTGCGCGCACCCGCCTACCGTCCGCCGCGTCCGGTGATCGAACTCGGCCGCGCGTTCAAGACGCTGGCCTTCGGCGAGGCGGCCTACGCCGCGATCCTGGTCGCAGAGGAGGTCCTCGACGTCATGCAGCGGGACTGGATGCGCGACGAACGGGTCGCCCCCTTCGTCCGCACCATCAACAACATCCACGTGGTCGAGGAGTCCCGGCACATGAAGTTCGCCCGGCAGGAGACCAAGGAGCGTCTCCGCGGGGTGGGGCCGATTCGCAGGCAGCTCCAATCCGTGGTGGTCGCCGCCGCCTCGTACTTCATCGTCACCAGCATGGTCAACAAGAAGGTCTACGAGAACGCGGGACTGGACGTGGACCGAGCCGTCCGCGAGGCCAAGGCGAACCAGCACTACAAGTCGCTGGTGCGTTCCAGCTGCGCCGGGCTGATGGAGTTCCTCGACTCGGCCGGACTGCTCACCAAACCCGCCATGTGGTTCTACAAGCGGGCGAACCTGATCTGAGCCATGGCCTACGCGATCACCCAGACCTGCTGCACCGACGCCTCCTGCATCGCGGCGTGCCCGGTCAACTGCATCCATCCCACCCCGAACGAGCCGGACTTCGGCACCACCGAGATGCTCTACGTCGATCCGAGCACCTGCATCGACTGCGGCGCCTGCGCCGACGCGTGCCCGGTCGACGCGGTGTTCCCGGTGGACCGGCTGACCGGCTCGCTCCGGGCCTACGCCGACATCAACGCCGCTTACTACGCCGACCGCGACGCGGCCGTCGAACCGGAGTCAGGTGACGCTCCGGAGACCAGTGGTGCTCCCGAGAGCGGCCGAGCTTCGGAATCCGGCGGCCGGTCGGAGGCGAACGGCGCGGGGCCGAACGGCGTGGAGCTGAACGGTCCGGGGGCCGGCAGCGCTTCGGGGACGAGCACCGCCGGGAACTCACCCAACTTCCACTCCTGGGGACCGCCGGTGTTCGACCACTCGATCCCCAGTGATCTCGCACCGATGGACGTCGCGGTGGTGGGCACCGGCCCCGCCGGGATGTACGCCGTCGAGGACCTGCTGCTGCACACCAACTGCCGGGTCACCCTGCTGGACCGGTTGCCCGTCGCGGGCGGGCTCGTGCGATACGGCGTGGCGCCCGATCATCCGTCGACGAAGCGGATCAGTGAGACGTTCGCGCGGTTCCACAACCACCCCCGGATGCGGCTGCGGCTCGGGGTGGAGGTCGGCAAGGACGTGTCCGCCGCGGAGTTGGCGACTCGGCACGACGCCGTGATCTACGCGGTCGGGGCCTCCTCGGCCCGCGACATCGGTGTTCCGGGTGAGGAACTGACGGGCAGCGTCAGCGCCACCACCCTGGTTTCCTGGTACAACGGCCATCCCGACGCCGTCGCCGAGGCCGTCGACCTGTCCGCCGAGCGGGTGGTCGTGGTGGGCAACGGCAACGTCGCGCTGGACGTGGCGCGCATCCTCAGCACCGAGCCGGAACAACTCGCCGACACCTCGATCTCGCCGCGAGCACTGGAACTGCTGCGTTCCAGCAGGGTTCGTGAAGTGGTGCTGCTGGGACGCCGTGGTCCCGAGCACGCCGCCTTCACCAGGCCCGAACTGCTCGAACTCACCCAGCGCGAGGACATCGAACTCGTGGTGGACACGCACGATCCGCGAATCGAGTCCACCATCGACGCCGCCGGGACCGACGACAAGGCGGGGCTGCTGCGGGACGTCTCCCGGCAGACCGTCGACTGGTCCACCCCTGCCGGGGACGCGGCGGTGAACGGGCGGAGTCGCGTCGTGTTCCGGTTCCACTCCGCCCCGGTGGAGCTGGTGGGGGAGAACGCGGTTCGGTGTATTCGAGTGGGTGATGCCGGTGGCGAGGCCGTCGAGATCCCCGCCGGACTGGTGGTGCGAGCGGTCGGTTACCGGGGAGTGCCGGTGCCCGGCCTGCCCTTCGACGAAGGAACCGCGACGGTGCCGAACTCCGGGGGTCGGGTCACCGACCGGCCCGGGACCTACGTGGTGGGCTGGATCAAGCGTGGTCCCTCCGGTGGGATCGGAACCAACCGCAGCTGTGCCAAGGAGACGGTCGAGGCACTGCTGCACGACGCGGTGGCGGGTCGGCTGCCGGAGCCGAGCGCCCGGGTCTCCGGATCGGGCGGACCGCTGGCGCGGCTGCGTACGAAACTCTCCGGTAAGGCGGGCAGCATCGGCTAGCTGTGCTGTTCCGTGGGATCGGGGAAGCGGCCGGCGGGTGGGCACTGTCGACCGGCTGAGTCGGTGCGGTCCTACCCGCTCGCGGAGTCGCGGGCGGACCAGGGGTCACTGGCCGGCACAGGGCCGAGCCGGCAGCCGGTAGAGCGTCCGCAGCTGTGCCCGGGCGAGCCGCTCGTGTTCCGGTGGCGAGGACCGGCACGGAAGCCGAGTGATCGAAGTCCAGCGGGGCCTACCGAGGCCCGTGGGGCAGCGCTCCCGCGAACTGCATCGCCCGGTAGGGCCAGTTCCGTCCGGTGTTCCACTGGCTTATCACCAGATGAAGCTCGTCCAACGTGGATCCCGGGACGATGTAGCCGCCGTAGAGCTGGGCGACGTGTCCGCTCGCGTGGTTCTCCTCGGGCCAGGCGGTGCCACGCAGCACCGTGGTGCGCGGCACCTCGTAGAGATTCGAGGTGGGGTGGGCGAGTGACAGTACGTCGATGCGGTAGTTGCCCGCGTCGAACAGGCACAGCAACCACCGGTCCTCGATCCGGCGCAGGCACAGCTCACCGTAAGCCCCGGTCAACGCGACCGTGGGCGGATTGCCCCAGGCCCACGCGCCCCGCCGAAAACCCCACCCCTGCCACGCGCCGGGTTCGGTGATCCGTTCGGCGGGGACACGTTGCAGCACCAGCCCCTTGTCGCGCTGGAAACCGGTGGAGAAGCAGTAGACGTAGCCGTCGTCCCCCAGTTCCCAGGTCAGCATCTGGAACAAGCCGCCGTGGTGATCGCCCGGCCAGCTCGCCCCGGTGCGGGTCCAGCTCTCCCCGTTGTCGGTGGAACGGTGTATCTCGGTCCAGTGCACCCTGCCGATACCGGCGCAGACCATTACGTGCAGATACATCGTCCCGCCGATCGTGATGACGTCGGTGGGAATCACGGTGCCCACCCGCCTGCCGCTAAGGATCGAGTTGTGCCGGTAGGGCAACGCCTGCTCGGCGTAGCGACCCCTGCCCGTCGAACCGGTCCAGACGATTCCGGTGCGCACCGTGTTCGGGTCACCGAAGAGCACCACCGGTGAACGCCACCCCCTGCCACCCACCCCGGCCCGTTCGAAGGTGTCACCGAACACCGCCACCAACCGGCCGTCCGGCGCGGTGGCCATCACCCCAAGGTCGGTGCCACCGATCCCGAAATCGTCGGTCACGCCGGGACCGGTCAGGTTTCGTATCTTGCGCACCGTTGTTCCTCCGTTCGCCGCCCCTCCGATGCTGCTCCGGTGCCGCGGACGACGGAAATCGGTCCTCGTTGTTTCCACCGTTGTAGGGCATGCTTTCGGCATGATCGACGGAAGTAGGGGCAACGAAACGGGCGAGCGCGGCATGACCGGGCTCGAATCGGGAGTGAGCACCGCCGAGAACTACCGGAGGTTCGGCGTGGCGGTGGCCGAGAAATCCCCGCAGTACGGCGTACTCGCCGAGGCGGTCGCCTCCGACGCGGAGATCCTGGGCCTGCTGGAATCACTGCCGAGTGAGAAACGCCAACCGAACCTGCTGTTCGCCGCCGCCCGATACCTGCTCGGTCGCCCCGCCGATCCCGAAACGCTGCGTGACCTGGTACGGGAGCGTGCTGCGGAACTGGCCTCGGTACTGCTGGCCAGGCGCACCCAGACCAACGAGGCGGGGCGGTGCGCCACACTGCTTCCCGCGCTGGCTCGGCTCCCGGAACCGCTGGCGTTGCTGGAGGTCGGTGCTTCGGCCGGGCTGAACCTGCTTCCCGATCTCTACTCGTACGATTTCGCCGGGCACCACGTGACCGGTACCGAGCCCGAAGCGCCGACGTTGCGCTGTCGTCCCATCGGCCCGGTTCCGCTACCCGGCAGAGTCCCGAGCGTCGCGTGGCGCGCGGGACTCGACACCTCCCCGCTCGACGCGACGGAGGACGAGCACGCGAACTGGCTGGAATGCCTGCTGTGGCCGGGGGAGACCGAGCGGCGGGACCGGCTGCGCGCGGCGCTGCGCGTCGCGGCGCGGCATCGTCCGGTGGTCCACCGCGGTGACCTCCTCGACGATCTCGGGCGGATCGCCGCGAGCGCACCGAGCGAGGCCACCCTGGTGGTGTATCACTCGGCGGTGCTGGCCTACGTCCCCGAATCCGTTCGCCGCGAGTTCGCCACCGCCGTGCGGGAGCTCGGTGCGGTGTGGCTCTCCAACGAGGCCGCCGGGGTGATCGGCCCGGCGGAAGTATCCGCGGGGCCGGAGAACTCGTTCGTTCTGGCGCGGGACGGCCACGAGACGCTGGCCACGACCGACTCGCACGGTACCTGGATTCGGTGGCGTTCCTGACGCCCGGCAACAACCCGGGGCGGCGAAAATCCGCTGCGGCGTCGAGAAGCTCGAAATCGTTCTGGTGAACACGTTTCGGGAGGGAATATTCCGCACGAATCGGCTGCTGAAAGTGCGTCCGAAAATTCGGTTCATCCCATCATTGGCCCTGTCGCGCGGCGCTTTCACCGATTCGTCCGGAGATTGCTCCGAAAGTGTCTATAGTTTTTGGGAGCGCTCCCATAAACTCGTTGCCGGCCGTTTCCCGAAAATGATCGGCCAGTGGTCCGCGTGGCGGAAACGAACAGCAGTGTGGTTTTTCACCCGAACAGGAGAAACAGGATGCTCAACGGTTTGATCGCGTCCGGAATGGCGCTGTCCACTCTTCTCGTACCGACGTCTGGTCCGTTCGACTCCCCACCTTCGGACGAGATCGTGATCGACGTCGCCACCGTGAACGGTTCCGGATGTCCGGAAGGAACGGCGGACGTGGCCGTTTCGCCCGACAACAAGGCCTTCACCGTCACCTACAGCGACTATCTGGCAGAGGTGGGGCCCGACGCGGACCCCACGGCCTTCCGGAAGAACTGCCAGCTCAATCTGGTCGTGCACGTTCCCCAGGGGCTCACCTACGGCATAGCCCGGGCCGACTACCGCGGATTCGCCCACCTCGCGGAAGGAGCCACCGGTACCCAGCAGGCCAGCTACTACTTCCAGGGGGATTCCCGAACCACGCATTCCAGCAAGACGTTCGAGGGATCCTACAGCGACAACTGGCAGGTCACCGACGAGACCGAGATCGCCGACATCGTCTACAAGCCCTGCGGTGTACAGCGCAACTTCAACATCAACACCGAACTGCGGGTGGACGCGGGGGACTCGGACTCCGGCGAGACCAGCTTCATGACGATGGATTCGACCGACGGAAGTATCGAGACCACCTACCACTTCGCCTGGAAGGAGTGCGCTTCCTGATTCGAGGTCGCCGAGCGGCCGAGCTCTCCAATCCGGTCACGTCCGCTCCAGCCGCAGCGTGCGGATCTCGAACGGGCGCAGCGTCAGCCGGAACCCCGTAGTGTCGTGCTCGATCTCCCCGCCGGCCCACGGTCGTTCCAGCAGATCGGTCGCCCGCACGCTCACCGGGGCGAAACCGGTGGTGACCCGGCTCGTAGCGCGACCACCCGAGGATTCGTACAGTCGCACCACCACGTCTCCGGAACCGTCCTCGGCCGACTTCACCGCTTCCAGGACCACGGCGGAGTTGTCACTGGTGACCAGCGGTTCCACCGAGGAGGCACCTCGGACGGTTCGGGAGGGCAGATTGAGATGGTAGCCCTCCCGCACCGCGTCACCGATCTCGGCCCCCGGCACGAGGACGTGCCGGAAACGGTGTAGCCCCCGGTCGGTTTCCGGGTCGGGAAATCGCGGGGCGCGCAGCAGCGAGGCCCGCACGGTCGTCGCGGTACCGCCGCTGTGCTTGGCCCAGCGGGTCACGTCGTGGCCGTAGGTGGTGTCGTTAGCCAGGGCCACGCCGTACCCCGCCTCACCCACGTGAACCCAGCGGTGGGCACACGTCTCGAACTTGGCCGCGTCCCAGCTGGTGTTCTCGTGAATCGGCCGGTACAGGTGGCCGAACTGGGTCTCGGCAGCCATGCGGTCGGTGTGCACGTCCAGCGGGAAAGCCAGCTTGAGCAGCGTCTCGGACTCGTGCCAGTCCACCTCGGTGTCGATCTCCAGCCGTGCGGCGCCGCCTCGCAGCGTCAGTGTCTGGGTGATCCGCGAATGGGAGAAGGAACGCACCACGCGCACCACGACACGATCCGCAGCGTCCTCGCACACCGCCACTTCCTCGGCATCCAGCAGTTCGGTGACGTTGTTGCGATAGAAGGCGTCGATGTCCCACGCGTCCCACCGGTTCGGCAGATCCGGGTGAATCCGCGACACGTTGCCCGCCGAGCCCGCCGGGACGACCTCGCGCTCGGCTGCCAGGTCGCGCAGCGACGTGATGGTGCCCCGTCGGTCGATCACGACCCGCAGCGATTCGTTGCGCAGCACGAAGCCCTCGTCCGTTTCGGCCAGCTCCACGAACGCGTCCGGTTCGGTCGCCGGTGCCGCACCGCCCGCCGGAATCCCGTCCCGCTCGTGTGGAGCACCGTTGAACACCAGCGGTGTCGAGCCCGACCCGGCCAACTTTCGCTGTGCCCCGTCGATGATCTCCTGCAGTTCGCCCCGGACGAGTTCGTGCTCCCGCTCCGCCTCGTGGTGCACCCAGGCGATGGACGAGCCCGGCAGGACATCGTGGAACTGGTTGCGCAGCACCGCTTTCCAGAGCCGGTCCAGCCGCTCGTGCGGGTAGGGGAGACCGAGGTACACGTTCGCCGTCGCCGTCCACAGCTCGGCCTCCCGCAGCAGGTGCTCGTTGTGCCGGTTCCCCCGCTTGGTGCCCGCCTGACTGGTGTAGGTGCCGCGGTGGAACTCCAGATACAGCTCACCCACCCATACCGGGGGTGTCGCGTACTCCGCACGCGCCTCGCGGGCGAACTCGGCGGGGGACTCGACGGTGACTCGCGGTGATCCTTCCAGATCGGCCAGACGCTCGGCCCGCGCCAGCATCTCGCGGGTGGGGCCGCCGCCCCCGTCACCCCAGCCGAACGGAACCAGCGAACGACCGGCCTCGCCCTTCTCGGCGAAGTTGGCCGAGGCGTGTGCCAGTTCGGCCGCGGACAGCTCGGAGTCGTAGACATCCACCGGGGGCAGATGGGTGAGGATCCTGGTGCCGTCGATGCCCTCCCAGTGGAAGGTGTGATGCGGGAACGCGTTCGTCTGGTTCCAGACCACCTTCTGCCCCAGAAACCAGCTCGAACCGGACAGGGCGATCAGCTGCGGCAGCGCCGCGCTGTACCCGAACGAGTCGGGCAGCCACACCTCGTCGGTCTCCACACCGAACTCGTCCAGGAAGAACCGCTTGCCGTGCACCAGCTGCCGCGCCAGCGCCTCGCCGCCGGGCATGTTCGTGTCGGCCTCGACCCACATGCCGCCCACCGGCACGAACCTCCCCGAGGCCACCTCGGACCGAACCCGTCGGTGGAGCTGGGGATAATGCCGCTCGAGCCAGGCGAACTGCTGCGCCTGGGACATGGCGAAGACGAACTCCGGGTGCTCCTCCAACAGCCCGAGCACGTTCGAGACCGTCCTGGCCACCTTGCGCACGGTCTCGCGGAACGGCCACAGCCACGCCGAGTCGATGTGCGCGTGGCCGATCGCCGAGACTCGGTGCGCGCTGGCGTGTGCCGGTTTCCGCAGCACCGGGCTCAGTAGCTCGCGCGTGCGGCCCGCGCTGCCGCCCACGTCGCGCGGGTCCACCGCGTCCATGCCGCGGTCGAGGGCGCGCAGTATCTCCCAGCGCCGCGGCTCGTCCGTGCCGAGCTGCCGCATGAGCTGGTCGAGCACTTCGACGTCGTGGAGCAGCTGTTCGACCCGACTGTCGAACACGGTCAGCTCGGCACGCTCGACCCGGTACAGCGGTTCCGTGCCGCTCGTGTCCGGATCGCCCAGTTCGGTGGGGGTGAACGAATGGTCACCGAGGATCACAGGATTCGCCGCCGCTTCCACGTGGAACTCCACCGGTTCACCCCCAGCGACGGCCTCGCTCACGCGTACCCACTCGTTGCGC
Source organism: Actinopolyspora mzabensis (assembly GCF_900101095.1). Taxonomy (GTDB): domain Bacteria; phylum Actinomycetota; class Actinomycetes; order Mycobacteriales; family Pseudonocardiaceae; genus Actinopolyspora; species Actinopolyspora mzabensis. The sequence continues at coordinate 146,642 of NZ_FNFM01000012.1, read as the reverse complement.
GGGTTCAGCCCCTTCACGATCGAACCGTCCGGTCGGTACACCAGCCCTTCGCACTGGAATCCCGGTCGTCGGTGGTCGAACCCCGGGTCGAACACGAGCTCCACGGCACGTCCGGCCCAGTCCGCGGGAACCTCGCCGCGCAGCCGGAACCAGGTGGTGTTCCACGGCAGCCCCCAGCGGACACCCACACCCGACCCGCGGTACTCCCCGGAACCCCTGTTCGCGACCGGTACCGGCGCGCTCGTGCCGTGCCAGGTGTCGAGGGCGAGCGGCGCGGACTCCGGTCGTAGAGCGGGCCGGATGCGGTCGCGCAGCATCCGGTGGATCCGTTCCTCGGTCAGTTTCCTGTCGTCGTGCACCAGCTGCTCCTCGTTCTCGGGGCGGTTGGTCCCGCGCTGCGCGTCCCGTCGGAAGGGCCGATCGTGTCCCTACGGAGCATCCTCGTGGATCAGCGGCCATCGGTTCCCACCTGGGTCGGTGCCCAGCCGTGTGCGAGGGGTGACCACCGGCCGGTGGCCGTGGTGGGAATCGTGCTCGGTTCCGGTGCCAGGCGTGTGCGGGCAGACGTGTTCGGGGAGGTAGTCGTGTCGGGGGATTACCGCGTCGTAGTGGGACTCGACGGCTCGTTCGGGTCCGAACAGGCACTGCGCTGGGCGTTGTGGCACGCGGAACTCGTCGGTGGCTCGGTTCTGGCGGTGCGTGGCTGGGACTACCCCGAGCTGTACGACCGGCCGGTGGCCGGCCCCGAGGCGGTGGCCCACCGTACGGCGGCGGCACTGGACGAAACGATCGCGCGGGTCGTGGCGGGAGACGAGACGGTGCCGCTGCGCCGGGAGGTCGGCTACGGACACCCGGCCAGGGTGCTGCTGGACGCGGCACGGCGGGTCGAGGCAGACCTGCTCGTGGTCGGCAGCAGGGGACTGGGCGGCTTCGCGGCCGCTTTGCTGGGATCGGTGGCCCAGTACTGCGTACGGCACGCGCACTGCCCCGTGCTCGTGGTCCGGGGGGAAAACGACGCGACCGCGGCTCCGGCGGGTGACGAGCCGTGAACCCTGCGGCTCCCCGTCGCGGTTCCCGTGGGCTACAGCAACAGCTCGCGTGGCTCGTGCCGCGGCGTCGGTGCCGTTCGCGAACCGTAGCCGACCCGGAGCAACACCTGGGGGCGCAGGCTGCCCCCGAGCATCCGCCGCAGTTCCTCCCTGGTCTCGTCGATCTCGATCACCTGCGACATCAGGGAGGCCACCAGGCCGTTGGCGGTGGCCGTCAGCAGCATTCGTTGCAGGGCCTGTCCCGCACGCAGGTCCGCGGCTCGGCCCTCGTAGTAGGAACAGACGACCAGCAGCAGTGGCTCGTACTCGAAGTCCTTGCCCGGCACGCGTGGTTTCGCCTTGCCCGCCGAGTAGTCCCGCAACACCCACTGGTCCTGTGGTTCGCGTTCGGGGCCCGCCGCCGAGGCGGGTATCCCCTCGCTGAGCTCGGCGTCGTGTCCGGTCCAACCGGCCAGCTCCTCCCGGAACCGCGGATCGGCCAGCTGTGCCCGGTGCGCGCGGTGAACCATGCCCTCCAGTCTTCCGAGCTCGTCCCGTTCCACGATGTGCAGCCAACACCCCTCCCGCTCCACCGAGTCGAGCAACGAGTGTCGCTGCCCCACGGGTATCGGGGTTTCTCGGAAGGGACGTCTGTTCGTGTGCCGATCAGTGATCGCCCGATACAGCACCCGCTGCCCCGGTGACATGTTCGAGGCTTCCGCGCCGCGTATCTCCGCCAGGGCAGCCTCCGCCCCGGTGTGCGGTAGCAGGGTTACGACCGGGCTGACCCCCTCGTGCTCCAGGGCGAGCCGCATGTTCAGCAACGCCGCGCCACAGCCGATCCGCAGTTCCCGCTCCTGCGGATCGGTGGCGGGCAGCCGCGCTCGCGGATCGTAGTGCAGTTCGATCGAATGGGGCAGCAGCCGGAAGCGCCACGGTTGCCGGTTGTGCAGCGAGGGCGCCTTGCCCGCGATCCGGACCACTCCCTCGGCCTGCTCGGCGGACAGTCCCAGCGTCGGTGCGAACTCCGCCATGCCCGTCACACCTCCCACCGGGCGGAGCGATCCCGCCGCATCACTCCTGATCACCCGACTCGGGAACCATCGCCACGGGACAGGAGGCCCGGTGCAGCACACCACGGGCCACCGATCCCAGCATGAGCCCGCCGAAACCACCGCCCCCGCGACGACCCACCACGACCAGGTCCGCACCTCGGGAGATCTCGAGCAGGGCGGTCACCGGATGCTTGTCCACGTCGATGCGGCGTGCCGTCACATTCGGAAACCACGCGCCCCAGCGTTCCAGTCGTTTCGCGAGGTCGTGTTCCACCCGTTCCGAAGGGGCCTCCCGCCCCGACCTCGCCTGCCGGGCCTGCGGGTGGCGGGCCATCGCTCGCAGCACCAGCAGCTCCGCGGCACGGTTCCGCGCGCAGGTGAAGCCGAACTCCAGCGCGGCCTCGCTCCGCACCGAGTCGTCGACACCCACCACGACCTCGCCGCGTTGTTCGGTCTCCTCACCCCGGATCACCACGAGCGGGCAGCTCGTTCGCCGCGCCACCCCGACGCTGACCGAGCCGAGCAGCGCGTCGGCCACCGGACCGTGCCCACGCGAACCGAGCACCAGGAGATCGGCCGTCGAGGAACGGCGCACCAGCTCCTCGATGGGGTGCCCCTCTGCGACCTCGTGGCCCACCTCCAAGGAGGGCTGCGCTTCGCCGCACCGCGCGGCGATCTCCGCGACGGCCTGCCGGGCGTAGCTCTCCCGTGCCGGATCGTCGTTGATCAGCACGAGAGTCAGGGAGGACCCGGTGTGTCGCCGAGCCTCCGCGATGGCCCAGTCGGCCGCTCGTCGTGCGGAAGCCGAGCCGTCCACCCCGACGAGGATGTCGTACCGCGAGGTGTCCATGGCAAGCACCTTGTCCGAGAATCAGGGTTGTCGACGCTCCATCCGCCCCAGGTTGCCCCGTGGGCGTTCAGATCGCAGCACCGAATGGGGGGGGATGTGCGAGCTCCCGAGTGAGCGGCAACCGGTTGTCAGGTGCCTTCAACTCTTTCGCGTCCGCTCGGCGGTTGAGTTATTCGCCGGGCCACAGGGGTCGTAGAATACGAGTAGGGGCCCGTATGACCGGTAAAAGTGAGCCCGCGGCAGCCACGATGCGTTCGGCGCTGGTCGTGGCCTGCCGAGCGCCCTCGCTGCACAACATCCAGCCCTGGCGCTGGGTGATCGGACCACGTTCGGTGCACCTGTTTCTGGACCGTTCCCGCGTCCCACCCGTGCTCGATCCCACGGGGGAGCAGTCGGTGATCGGCTGTGGTGCGGCGCTCCACCAGGCTCGTATCGGTTTCGCCGCGGAGGGGTGGCGGACCCTGGTGCATCGCCTGCCCAATCCGGACCAGCCGGATCATCTGGCTTCGATCGAGTTCAGCAGGCTCGCCGACATCGACGCCGAGGCCGTGGTGCTGGCCGGGTTGGCCGCGCGGCGGCGGACCGACCGCAGACCCTTCCTACCCGACCCTGTCCCCCCGGAGTTGATGAGCGAGCTGCGAGAAGCCGCGGCCACCAAGGGGTGCGTGCTCGATTTCGTGCTCTCGGAGCCGGCCAGGCAGCAGCTGTCCCACGCGCTCCGCCAGGCGGGCAGAGCACGCGAGGACGATCCGGAGTACCGCCACGAGCTCGCGAAGTGGTCGACGCGTCATGCGAGTTCGGAGGGAGTGCCCGCTCGCTCCATCCCGGAAGCTCATGCGCCGAGTGCCTTCGAACGGGATTTCGGGGCCGGGGAGTTGCCGATCCCGGTGCTCGACGACGGTGCGGAACTGGCGCTGCTGTACACCCTGGATGACACCCTCGAAAGCGAGTTGCTCTCGGGGGAGGTGTTGGGTGAAACAGCGCTGTACGTGGCCCGTGAGGGGTTGGCCGGGTGCGTGCTGAGTCAGTTCGCCGAGGTGTTCTCCGCTCGTGAGTTCGTGCGCGAACAGGTGCTCGGTGGCGCGGGAGTTCCCAGGTTCGCGTTGCGGCTGGGGTGGCCGGTCACCGAGCGGTTCCCCGCGCCGCCCACGCCGCGTCGACCGCTCGCGGAATGCGTGGAGAACCTGTTCCCGAACCACTGATCCGCTGCGGGTGGGCTGACCGGCTCGAGGTGTTCGCCGCCGGGAGGTTCCCGGAGGGGCCCCGTTTCCGGAACGGCTTCGCCGCGTGCACCACGGAAACCGAGAAATCATCTCTCGGCGTGCTCCAGCGAGAACACGGTCGTCTCACCCGGCCCCAGCGTCACCGCGCGGGAACCACAGGCGCATCGGATCGGCGACTTCCTGCTGCCCGGCGCGGTGCGTACCGTCGCGGTCCGTCCGGTGACGGTGATGTCGATCGGGTGGCCGCGGAAACGGATCGCCAGCTCCAGCGCCCCCAGTTCCGCGGGCCAGAGCGGATTCAGCACGAGAGTGTGATCCCTTATCTCGATGCCCGCGAAGCAGCGTTGCAACAGGTCGATACTGCCCGCCATGGCAGCGAGGTGAATTCCCTCGGCAGTGGTGCCTCGTTGCACGTCGTGCAGGTCACCGGCCAGTACGTTGTCGAAGAACTCCAGCGCCTTGGCTCGGTTGGCGCGGGCGAGTACCCAGGCGTGGACGACCGCGCTCAGCGTGGACCCGTGGCTGGTGCGTCGAAGGTAGTAGTCGATGTTTCGCGGGATGGTGTCCCGGGGCATCGTGTAGCCCAGCGTCGTGAGAAGTTGCTCGAGTTCCTCGGCCGAGAGCAGGTAGAACAGCATCAGCACGTCGGCCTGTTTCGACGCCCGGTAGCGGTTGGGGGAGTCGCCCTCGGCTTCCAGGATTCGGTCGAGTCGACTGATGTCGCCGTAGCGACCTCGGTAGTCGTCCCAGTCCAGTTCCGCCAATCGGTCGTAGCCCTCGAACTGGCTGATGATCCCGTCGTCGTGGAAGGGCACGTACATCCGCCGCGAGATGTGCCGCCACCGGTCGGTCTCGCTGTGGTCGAGATCGAGTTGGTCGGTCAGTTCGGCGCGGCGTGCGTTGTCGAGCTCGCCCAGGGTTCGCAGCGCCGTGCGGCACAGCCACGCCGTCATGATGTTGGTGTAGGCGTTGTTGTCGATCCCCGGAGAATCCCGGTCCGGGTAGCCGGTGTGGTACTCGTCCGGCCCCACGATCCCGCTGATGGTGTAGCGGTCGCTTCCGCGTTCGTAGTTGGCCAGTGACGCGAGGAACCGGGTCGTCTCCAGTATCGTTTCCGCGCCCTGTTCGGCGAGGAACTCCTCGTCATCGGTGGCCTGGTAGTAGTGCCACACGTTGTGGGCGATCGCGATGCCGATGTGTCGCTGCAGGTGCGTGTGGTCGGCCGGCCATCTTCCCGAGCGCGGGTTCAGGTGCCACGACTGACTCTCCTCCCGTCCGTTGCTGCCGCTCTGCCAGGGAAACATGGCGCCGGACAGTCCCGCTCGCCTCGCCGCGAGTCGTGCCTGGGGCAGCCTGCGAGAGCGATAGCGCAGCAGTGCCCGGGCCACCCACGGCATGCGCAGCGTCAGGGTCGGAAGTACGAACAACTCGTCCCAGAAGACGTGTCCCCGGTACGCCTCGCCGTGCAGCCCACGGGCCGGGACACCCACGTCCAGATCAGCCGTGTTCGGCGAGACGGTCTGCAACAGATGGAACACGTGCAGCCGCACCGCCTGGCGGGTGGCCGCGCTCGTCGACAGCCCGCAGCGGAAGGCGTGGCCCAGCCGGGCCCAGGCCGCGACGTGGGAGCTCAGCAGTTCGTCGAAGCCCTCTGCCTCGCGAGCGGCCTCCACCGCCTCCGAGACCGGCTCCACGATCGCCGAGTCCCGCGAGGTGAAAAGCGCCACGAGCTTCTCGATCCGTATCTCGTCGAGCCGGTTCGAATCGACAGTGAACTCCTGGAAGACCGCTTGTTCGTCGTGAACGGTTCGACCTCCGCCCGCCAGCGGTACCTCATTGCGGAACGTGCGGCAGCTGGCTGCCTCGGCCACCCGGATGTCGGACCCCGAGGTGCGGGTGTGCAGCACTACGAGGTTCTCCCCGGCCTCGTCGCCGCGGATGTCGACCAGATGCCGCCCGTTCAGCCCCTCGTAGCGTGCTACGCCGTGGTTGCCGACCCGCCCGTCCAGGCCGCAGCGGAACGTGATGGTCCCCGACCAGCTCTCCGGCACGAGTGTGGTCTCCAGCCCCGCAAGATGAGGCCGACTCATGTGCACGAAGCGGCGCTGCACCATCCTGGTGATTCTTCCCGCACTGTCCCGCAGCCGCGCCCTGCGTACCAGGACCCCTCGTTCCAGATCGAGTTCCTGTTCGTGCGCCAGCAGCTCCACCCCCGCCAACTCGAACCAGGGGCCGTCGTCGACGCGGAAGGTGACGGGCAGCCAGTTCGGCAGGTTGACCAGCGACTCGTGCTCCAGCTCCCGCCCGGAAACCACCGAGGTCAGGCGGTTGTAGCAGCCCGCGACGTATGTTCCCGGACAGTGCACGCCGTCAGCGCGTGCCTCCGGCACGCTCCCCCGAGTGGCGAAGTAGCCGTTCCCCAGCGTGCACAACGCCTCCCGCCGCTTCTCGTCGGCCGGATCGAAGTCGGTGAAGACGAGGCGGTGTGGACTCGGTGAATCATTCATGACCGGTGTTCCTCGCACGAGCACAACGGCTGGGCGGTAGGTCGGTTTCTGTTGGTGGGCCCCTGCCCCGCGTTCGTCGCCCGGTGCTCGAGGGTACGTTTCCACCGGTTCGGATGCCGGAGCGAGGCCACGCGGCACGGCTGCTCCCGCGCCCCGAAGAGCACTCCTCCAAACCGGAACTCCCACGAGGTGTCGTCTCCCCCGCCTCGGATGCCGCGAGTCACCGGATCGCTGACAATGCGGATTCGGCCGGAGTCGTGCAGGGAGGGCAGCCGTGTCGCAACCTCGTCACGGACGTGGCACGGACTCGACCCGCGGATCCCGGGTCGATCCGCGAGAGCCCGTCAACCGCTTGGTGCTGGACCTGAGATCCGATGTTCGTGGACTCGGCTCCAGGGAGGCCGCGCGCAGGCTGGAGGTCTACGGCAACAACGAGCTCCCCACGAGTGGTAAGCGGAACTGGCCCCGCGCGTTGTCGCGCCAGTTCACCCATCCGTTGGCGGTGCTGTTGTGGATCGCCGCGGCGTTGGCATGGTTCTCGGGGACCGGGGAGCTGGCCACGGCCATCATCCTGGTGATAGTGCTCAACGCCGCGTTGGCGTTCTGGCAGGAGGAACAAGCCGAACACGCCGTGCAGACCCTCGGTCGTTATCTGCCGCAGCACAGCCACGTCCGTCGTGGCGGGGAACACATGAGCGTGCCGGTCGGTGAACTGGTGCCTGGCGACGTGCTGCTGATCGGGGAGGGAGAACGCGTCCCGGCCGATGCCCGACTGCTCAGCGGGACGTTGGAGGTGGACGCCTCCGCGTTGACGGGTGAGTCGAACCCGGTCGAGCGGGCAGCGGATCTCACCGACACCGCCGAGCGGGTGTTGGACTCGCCGGTACTCGTATTCAGCGGAACCGTGTGCACCCGTGGGCACGGTGAGGCGATCGTTCATGCCACGGGGGCCCGCACCGAACTCGGGCGTATCGCCACGTTGTCGGCTCGTGTCCGATTGGCGGAGAGCCCACTGGAACGACAGGTCCGCAGGGTGGCCTGGCTGATCGCCGCGGTGGCAGGTGGGGTGGCGGCCGCGTTCCTGCCCTTGGGGGTGCTGGCCGGTCTCAGCTGGGCCCAGTCCTTCCTGTTCGCGATCGGACTCCTCGTCGCCAACGTTCCGGAAGGACTGTTGCCCACGATCACTCTCGCGCTGGCAGCGGGTGTACGCGGCATGGCGAGGAAAGGAGCCCTGGTCAAACGGCTGTCAGCCGTTGAGACATTGGGCTCCACCACGGTGATATGCACCGACAAGACTGGTACGCTCACCCGCAACGCCATGCGGGTCGTCGAGTCCCGGGACGGCTCGGGAGAGCGGGCTCCGCCCGGTACGGAACTGTTGCGGGCCCTCGCGCGGTGTGAAACGGCGGATGACGCGACCGCCAGCGGTGATCCGATGGAGCTCGCACTGCTGGAGTTCGCCCGCGCCCACGACGTCCGGCTCACCGCTGACACCAGGAACGAGCAGCGTGAAAAGCTGTACCCGTTCGATCCGCGCCTACGAAGAATGGCCAGCGTGGAACCTCGCGGAGAGGGATTCGTCGTTCACGTCAAGGGAGCTCCCGAAGAGATCATCGCCCGTTGCGTCACCTTGTTCTCCGGCGAGGGAAGCGTGGAACTGACCGACACGCGGCGAACTGAGCTGACCGGTGTGGTTTCGGACATGGCGGATCGGGGACTGCGTGTCATCGCTTTCGCCGTCCGTGGGGCCCGAACCGTGCCGGAGCAGCGTGACTCGGCCGAAACGGGATTGTGCCTGCTAGGACTGGTCGGACTGATCGACCCACCACGCCCGGAGGTGACCGAAGCCGTTCACGCTTGTCACTCCGCGGGAATCCGGGTGCACATCGTCACCGGTGACTACGGGCGAACGGCCGCCGCCGTGGCACGAGAGGTCGGGATTCGCGCGGAACGCGTCCTGGACGGTCCGGAACTCGACGAGCTGCCCGAAGCGGATCTCGACCGGATGCTCCTTTCCGGTGAGGAAATCGTCTTCGCCCGCGCCTCGCCGGAGAGCAAGCTGCGCATCGCCGATGCTCTGAACCAGTGCGGTCACGTGGTCGCCATGACCGGTGACGGTATCAACGACGCGCCCGCTCTCCGGCGGGCCGACCTCGGCGTGGCGATGGGGGTCGGTGGTACGGATGTCGCCAGGGAGGCGGCCTCGGTCGTGCTAACCGACGACAATTTCGCCACGATCGTGGACGGAATCGAGGAGGGCCGACGTGTCTACGACAACGTCGGCAAGTTCGTCCTCTACATCTTCGCCCATCTCGTTCCCGAGGTGCTGCCGTTCCTGCTGTTCGCGCTTTCCGGTGGGATGGTTCCGCTGCCGCTGACCGTGCTGCAGATACTGGCGATAGATCTCGGTACCGAGACGCTGCCCGCGCTGGCGCTGGGACGTGAACGCGCCGAACCGGGACTGATGCGTGAGCCTCCTCGAGAGCGCTCGCGAAACGTGATCAGCGGTGAACTGCTGCTGCGCGCCTGGGCGATCATGGGGATCACATCAGCCGTGCTGGTGCTGCTCGGCTATTTCCTCGTCCTGTTCGACGCGGGCTGGAGTCCGGGGATCGACCTCACCGAGGCCCCCGGGCTGCGGCACGCCTACGCGCAGGCCACCACGACCACGTTCCTCGGCATAGTCTTCTGCCAGCTCGGCACCGCGTTCGCCTCGCGTACCCGCCGTGCCGCGCTGCGCGACATCGGTTCCCTCACGAATCGGCTGCTGTTGGCCGGATTCGGGTTCGAGCTGCTGTTCGCCGCCGCGATCGTGTACGTACCCCCGCTGCAGAGAGTGTTCGACACGGCAGCGCCCCCCGCGTGGGTCTACGTGCTGCTGCTGCCGTTCCCGCTGATCGTCTGGGCGGCCGACGAGACGTATCGGGGGTTTCTCCGGCGGGGGCACCGGAGCAGAGTACCCATCGCTACCTGAACACCGCTGTGTTCGTCCCGGCTCGCCCGGGCACGCTTCTACGTGGCTCCGACCTTCCGGGAAGCTGCGCTCACACGTTCTCGGCGTCCCGAGATCGGGCGAGGTGCTCGAGCACATCCACGAGTTCGTCCGGTCCGCTGACCACGTAGTGCGCCCAGCTGAGGTGTTCGCGGTGCTCTTCGCTGAGCACGAAGATCCCGGTATTCTCGGCATGGACCGTCCGCAACGCGTCCTCGTCCGTCCGGTCGTCACCGGCGTACAGCACGGTGAAGCCTGTTTCGCCCGTCCCGACCCCCACCCGCTCCAGCAGCCAGTTCAGCGCGGTCCCCTTGTCCCACGCCACGTTCGGCACGATCTCGGTCACCCGGCGCCCGCCGGTCGTTCTCACTGTCTCCCGCCCCGCGACCGCAGCGCGAACCAGTGTCGTCAGGTGGGCCACGTCCTCGTCCGCGACATCCCGGTAGTGCACCGCCAGCGCGAACCGCTTTCGTTCCAGGACCGCTCCCGGAGTGGTGAGTTCGGAGCGCAGCCAGGTTTCGATCGCGTCGAGATCGCCGATGCTCGCCTTACCCGCACTGCGATCGGTCACGTCTCCGAACGGGGCGGAAAGCTCGAATCCGTGGTTCCCGCCGTACCAGAGCTCGGGAAGTCCCACCCTCGCCCGGAGATCGGACAGGTCGCGCCCGCTGATCACGGCCACCTGTGAGCTCCGGGCCAGCTTTCGCAGCACCTCACGGCTCCGTCGCGGCAACCTCACCTCCTCCGGGGTGTCGGCGATCGGGGCCAGCGTGCCGTCGAAGTCCAGTGCCACGAGCAGCGGTCCGCCACCGATCTCCTCGACGATCCGAGCCGAGTTCGACGCGGCCTTTGGAAGTGTCCGCACATCCCGCCTGCCCCCGAGTGCTCCGAGCGACACCTCGCTCAAGTCAGAGACCACCTCGTCCGCCCCGGCGGACAGCAGCGCCTCGGCGTGCCCGGTGCGGTCCACCCCGATCACCCGCCCGAAACCTCCGGTGCTGCCCGCCCGCGCGCCGACCTCCGCGTCCTCCAGCAGCACGCACCGCGACGGGGCGACCTCCAGCAGGCGGGCGGCTTCCAGGAAGATCGCCGGATCGGGTTTGCCCGGCAGCCCCAACTCGTCGGCCCGAACCCCCTCGACCACGACGTCGAACGCCTCGTACAGCCCAGCCCGCCGCAGCACCCACTCACAGTTGCGGCTGGCCGAGACGAGAGCCGTGCGCATTCCGCACGCGCGCAGGGATTCGAGCAGGCGACTAGCGTCCGCATGGACCCGAACACCGTTCGCTTCGACGAGTTCGCGGAAATAGGCGTCCTTGCGGTTACCCAGGCCATGGGCAGTGTTCCGTTCGGGCCCGTCCTCGGCGTGGCCCAGTGGTATCTCGATCCCGCGCGAGCGCAGCAGTGCCAGCACGCCGTCCGTCCGGCGTTTCCCGTCGACGTGACGTCGGTAGTCCTGCTCGGTGAAGCTGCCGCGATCTTCCTCCGGGAGTGCCGTGCGGGCCGCCAGGTACTCGTCGAAAACCCGTCGCCACGCCGCGAGGTGCAGAGGGGCGGTATCGGTGAGTACGCCGTCCATGTCCAGCAGAACCGCTGCGTAACGTCCTGGATCGCTGTTCACCCCGCCATGATGACCTCCGAGCGGAAGCCGTGCAGACGATGCGGATCGGGCAGCCCGGCCACACAACCCGGAGGTGGGGGAGCGCGTCCCACGGTCGCGGGAGGAGCCGATTCGTTGTGTACGGCGACCAGTTGCGGCAACCTTTGTCGGTGCGTGCCGGCACGAGGAGTGAGTGGTGTGTCCGAGACGACCGATGAAGCGCGACAGTCGCGGCTACCCGAGGACTTCCCGCCCATGGTGTATCTGCCCTGTGAGGCGCACGTGACTCGGGCGGAGGACGCGGTTGTGCAACTGCGCGAACTCGACGACGGCAGGCTGGTGCTGCCGGTCTACTCGGCCCTCGACCGGTTGCGTTCCTGCTGCGGACGGCGACAGCCCTGGTTGGTCATGCCTGCCACCCAATTGGGGAAACTCCGGCAGGTCGCCCACTTCGATCTCGTGGTGCTCGACATGGACATTCCCGAGGAACAACGGCTCCAGGAGGTGGACCGATGAACGCCGGTTTTCGAGCCGACCCGGTGATTCTGGACGAGATCATCGGCACCCTGCGGCAGGCGGGCGACGAGTTGCACCGCACACGCGCCGCCGCTCCCGCGGAGCCGGACGCCGGTGATGCGAGTGCCGCCGTGGCCACGCTGCTCAACCAGCTCGTCGAGGAAGCGGATCGGCTCTCGGCCACCGCTTCGGCCACCGGCGACGCGGTGGCCGACAGCGCGGCCGCCTATATCGAGTCCGATCGTCGGGCTCGCGAGGGACTCCCCGCCTTACGAGGACAGTAGGACATGCCGATCCAGACCACAGTGACCGGTGACCCCTCCGCAGTGTTCGCCACGGCCGATTGGGTACGAGGCACGCTGGCGGGGGCCGTTACCGAGACCGCCGACCGAGTCTTCACCGCCCGCAACCGGGCGGACTCCGATTGGCAGGGCACGGCGGGGGAGGCGTTCCGTGACACGCTGACCCGAGGGGGGCACCTCGCGGACGAACTCGCCGGTGATGCCGACAAGATAGCCGCCAGGTTCGAGGAGGTCGCCGCCAGTCTGCGGTGGACCCAGCGGGAGATGCGCCGCATCCGCACCGAAGCCGTGGCGGCGGGACTTCCGGTCACCGAGCACACGGTGGAGGAACCGGGACCCGTGCCTCCCGATCCCGGGCCGGCACCGACGGGGAGCGCTGCCACGTCGGACGCGCTGCGGGCACACGCCGAGGCCGTGACCGCGAGGCAGGATCACGCGGCACGGCAACGAGTTTACGAGAGACTTCGTGTCGAGGCCGAGGTCGCGCACGCGGAGTGGAGTGCCACCGGCGCCGACATCAAAAACACGGCAGGGCGATTTCTGCGGAAGAACTGGCCCGTCATCGGCAGCTCCGTGGTCGCGGCAGGGGAGAGCGTCGCGAACTACGACCGGTCCATCAAGTCCGCCCAGGCCGGGATGCTCGCTGACGAGGCGGCGCTGCGCGCCGGCTGGGCCGAACGTGCCTGGCGTGCCGGTAACCGGGGAGAGCTCGAACGCCTGCTCGGACTGTCCGACGAGTACGCCACCCGGGCGAGCACCGTCTCGGACGACGTGGCCGCCTACGGCAGAACGATCGGCAGAGCTGGGCTGGCATTCAGCGGTGCGCTGACCGTCGGAGCGGTTGCCTACGACATGTCCAACGGCGAATCGGCCGCCCAGGCGGTTTCCTCCAACGGGCTCGGGCTGGCTTCCTCGGTGGTCGTCAGCTCGGCCGTCTCGGGAGCGTTGGCGGGCACAGCGGTGGGCGGGCCGGTCGGGTTCACGGTCGGTGCTCTCGCCGGTGTAGCCGCCGGTGCGATCACCTCGGGAGCGGTGGACCACGCCTTCGAGGACGGCAGTGACGATGTCGGGCGGTTGGCGGATGACGCGGGCGAGGCACTCGACTCGGGGACCGACGCCGCGCGTGGCTTCGTCAGTGGCTTGGTCTGAATCGTCCGTTTCGCGTGTCCCGAATCGGTTCGTCGGCGCGTATCCTGACCGAATGATCCCCTCGGAGACGGGTTGCCGACCAGGTGGTGAGGCCGAGGCCGACGAGATAGCCGGACTGCTCGATCGTTTCCAGCGCGAGTTCGACGAGTACACGCCGGGCGCGGGACCACTGGCCGAGCGGGTGCGCGCCCATGTTGCGTCGGAGGCCAGCGTTTTCGTGCTCGCCGGTCCACGTCATGTGGGAGTGGCTCAACTCCGTTTCCGCGATCACCTGTTCACCGCGGATCCGGTGTGCCTGCTCGAGGAGTTCTACGTGGTGCCCGAGTACCGTGGGCGGGGTTACGGAACCGCGGTCCTCAGCGGTGCGATCCATCTCGCCCGCCGGCGTGGCGCGGCCACGATGGAGCTGGGCACGGCCCAGAACGACACGGCGGCACGAAACCTGTACGAGAAGTACGGTTTCACCAACCTCGAACGCGCTGGGCATCCTGAGACGCGGATGCTGTACTACGAACGTGAAATATGAGCGGCTCAGCGGTGGTGGAGGTTCGGCCGCCCCGCTCCCGAGCGGTTCGTCCGCCCCGCTCCCGAGCGGTTCGTCCGCTGGAACATCCCGCCTGCGCGCGCCGCGGACGGTACGACCTCGAGTAGCCATTCCGCGACATCGGTGGTTCGCTGACTTCGATCCGGGCCGGAGACGTGCTTCCCCGGACAACGGCACCGGACCACGAAGTCCGGTGCCGTTCTCGAGCAGGCGCCGCCCGTTCCGTCAGCCGCAGTGCTCGAACGGACTCGTGTACGACTCGGATCCGGCGGAGCCGCCCCACTGCACGCAGGTGCCCGGAGCGTACTCGCGCACCGGCCCGGCGTAGTAGCCGTAGTTACCCGAGTCGGTGGATCTGCTGCCGCCCGCCACCTCGAGGAAGGCCGAGGTGGACGTGGCTGTACCGATGTCGCTGGTCTTGAGCGTGACCACGCAGTTCTTCCCGTTGGAGCTGTTGTACATCAGGTGTATCCGCGCGGCGCTGCCGAGTGCGTGCGAGTCGATCTGTTCGTAACCGTCGCCGCAGACTTCCCCGGCGGTGTAGGGGTTGCCGCCGCCTCCGCAGTTGCGGCTCGTGTAGTCGCGGCTGCCGAAGTAGTGGATTCGGCTGCCGTTCCAGTCGATGCGCTGGGCAGAACCGTTGTAACGCTCCTCGAAGTGCAGGTGCGAGCCGGTTGAGCCACCGGAGTTGCCGACGTCACCGATCGTCTCGCCCTGCGCCACGTTCTCCCCGACGGGCACGCGTTGCACCGACAGGTGCGCGTAGCGGGTGGTCCATCCGCCGCCGTGGTCGATCTCGATCCATCTGCCGTAACTGGTGTTGCCCTCGTTCGCCACCCGGCTGACCGTGCCGGAAGCCGAAGCCACCACGGTGTCGCCGTAGTCGTTGGCCCGGTTGAGGTCGACCGCGTTCTGCGGACTGTGTCCGCTGCGGGTCTGTCCCTGCCAGGTCTGACCACACGGGAACGGCATCTGGAAGTTCGTCGCGGCCTCGGCCTCCTCCGTTCCCACCGTGAGGACACCGAGCCCGAGCAGTAGGCCGAAGCCTGCCGAGGCGAGTTTGCTGAGTTTCACTGTGCTCTTCCTCCGCGTTCGTTCAACCGATCGGTCGGCGACGCCTTGCCTGCTGGTCGCCGCGGCCGTACCGCACGGCGACGTGGACCGTCGCGGTGCGAAGATGGTGCTGCCTCGAGAGTCCTGGTCCGCCTCAGCACCGCAGGCTCGTGCGGGCATCAGCCGATTCGGAGCCCAGCGTCGCGCTCCCCCGACCGCTCCGGTGATGCGGCCCAGGGTCGTACTGCCGGACACCAGCTGTCTCCTTCGGCTCGATCCTGTCGGTACCCCTGCCGACCGACTGGCGGAAGCATGTCGTGATGCACTGGCGAATTCCTGACACCGCGCGTTCGACCGCCGCGCCGCGGAATCGGTGCCGCCGGTGACGTTCAAAGGTTTTTAGCGGAAAAGACCAGGTAGAAGCGTTGCTTACCACGATTCGCTGACAGTCCGGTGTCACCTCCCGGGTGGCTAGACTGACCGAGCTCGCACGGTTCGCTCCTGAAAGGACAGTCGTGATGTCTCCCTCATGGGACTTTTCCGTTCTCGGTCCCCTTCGGATACGTCGCGACGGGGAAGTCGTGCCCCTGCGGTCCGCAGCGCAGCGAGTCCTGCTCGCCGTGCTGCTGCTGCGTGCCGACCGGAGCGTCCCGGCGGAGGAACTGATCGAACACCTCTGGGGCGAGCACGTCACCGACAATGCCAGGGCCAGGCTGCAGACCCATGTGATGCGCCTCAGACGCCGGCTCGATGATCGGCGACTCATCCGCACCGTTCCCGGTGGTTACTCGATCACCCCCTCGGTCGAGCGGTTCGATCTCGGCCGGTTCCACGCGCTGCGTGCTGCGGCCGCTCGTTCCGAGCAGCACGGCGATACCGCCGAAGAACTCCGACTGCTCGGAGAGGCACTCGCACTCTGGCGGGGCCGTCCACTCGCCGACGTGTCCTCGCGGCGGCCGGACTGGATCGAAACGGAGTCGCTCGACGAACTCCGCCTCGAGACCGTCGAGCGACGAAACGAACTCGAGCTGGCCCGCGGCAACCACCACCGCGTCATCGACCAGCTGCGAACACTGGTGATCGAACATCCGCTGCGGGAACGTTTCTGGGCACAACTGATGCTCGCGTTGCACCGTTCCGGACAGCCGGCGCAGGCATTGGACACCTACCAGCGAGCCAGCACGGTTCTCGAGACCCAGCTGGGAGTGGATCCCAACACCGAACTGCGCGAACTGCACCTGAAGATCCTGACCGATTCCGGTGAGCGGCACGCGCCGCGGTCGGTCCCGGCACGACTTCCACCCGCTATCGCGGACTTCACCGGCAGAACCCGCGAGGTCGCGAGACTGGGCCCCCTCCTGGAATCGAGCGGCCGGACGTGCACGATCACCGGCACCGCCGGCGTGGGCAAGACCACCTTGGCCATCCACACCGCGCATCTCGTACGTCGGAGTTATCCGGACGGTCAGCTGTACCTGAACCTGCGTGGGGCCGAACGTGTCCCGATGAGCACTGCCGAGGCTCTCGGAAGGCTGCTGCGAGGCCTCGGCGTCGTGCCGGAATCCTCCGGGGAGGTGGAGGAACTCGTCGAACTCTACCGCGACAGGGTGGCGAACCTGCGTGTCCTGCTCGTCTTGGACGAGGTGAGTGACGAGGAGCAGGTACGTCCGTTGCTTCCCAACACCACCGACTCGGTCGCCCTGCTCACCGGTCGCACCCCGTTGGCAGGACTGGAAGCGGCGCATCGGGTATCGCTCGAAGTGTTTCCGGAGCGGGAAGCCCTGAGTCTGCTGGAAGGGGCCGTCGGCGAGGCGCGCGTGCGTGCGGAGGCCGCAGCGGCCTCCGAGATCGTGCGGCTTTGCGGCTACCTCCCGTTGGCGTTACGCGCTGCCACGGCGCGGCTGCTCGCACGCCCACACTGGAGGTTGAGGAAGCTCGCGAGCAGGCTTTCCGAGGAATCACGCAGACTCGACGAACTGAACGTGAGCGACCTGGACGTGCGGGCCAGGCTGGCGTCCTGCTACGAGAGGCTGGACGAACCCCGTCGCCGTGCGTTTCGGCTGTTCGCTCTGTTAAGGATTCCCGATTTCCCCCGGTGGGTGGCTGCTCCGTTGCTCGCCCGTGATCGCGACACCGCCGAGGACGTGTTGGAGACACTGGTCGACGAACGGCTCGTCGACTGCGTCGGGCGGGACCGGCTCGGTCAGGCACGCTACCGCGTGCCCGAGCTGTTCGGTGTTCTCGCTCGTGAACTCGTCGCGGAAGCGGACGTTCGAGAACCGTTCCTGCGGATGTTCGATCTCTGGTGGGATCTCGCCGCCCGGGCAGCCCGTTCGCTGCCGCGTCGGGTTCCGCTCTTCGAACCCCTCCCTCGTCGCCACGAGCCGTGCAACGCGACTCTGTCGGGCCGGTTGTTACGCGATCCGGAACTGTGGTTCGAGGTCGAGTGGCCCGTCCTGCGAGCGGGAGTGTTGCAGAGCGCGGAGCTCGGACTGCACGAGCAGGCGCACGGTCTGGTTATCGCCTCGGCTGCCTACTGTGACCTCCGAGCTCGCTTCGGGGACTGGGAACGGCTGAACCGCGTCGCCCTGGGACGCGTCGACGCGCGCACCGAGGCGATCCTGCTCCAACAGCGTGGCGTGCTCCACGTCAGGACACATCGGTACTCGGAGGCCGAGAGCCTCCTCGAACTCTCCAGGAACCGTTTCGACGCGCTCGACGACGCCGAGGGTGCGGGCCACGCGTGTCGCGCCTCGGGGTGGTCGCAGCAGCAACAGGGCAGGATTGCTTCCGCTCGGGAGTACTACTCCCTGGCCGCTGGTTACTTCGAGGGTGCGGGACAAGCGGGCATGTGTGCCGAGACGCGCCGTGCCCTGCTCGCCCTGGAGTGAGCCCGAGACCAGCCGAAACACCGTTCGGTCGGGTCCGCACGGCGCCACGTGAGGCGGCCGGGGCCGGACGACCCGCCACGAGGCCCGTAACGCGTCGCCCCCGAGTCAACGATGCCGTGTGCCCTGCCCGGCCAGCACGGCCCGGTAACCCGCGCGGTAGTCGGGGTAGGCGAACCGGAATCCCGATTCGAGGAGTCGATCGTTGCGGCACCGCTTGCCCGAGCCGCCCGGTGCCGCCGAGTCACGTACGGCGGGCGGAGCCGTGCCGAGCTCCTCGGCGAGGAAACGCAGTATTCGGGCGCGGTCGACCGGTTCGTGGTCCACGCCCGTGTAGACCGGTTCCGGGTTCTCCACCGCTGTCGTGAGATGCACGATGGCCGAGGCAGCGTCGTCGCGGTGGATGCGATTGGTGTAGCGCGGAGTGGGATCCACAGTGGCGGTGCCGTCCCGAACCCGGTCGAGCAGCGAGGTACGGCCGGGACCGTAGATCCCCGCCAGCCGTAGGGCGATCGCCTCGGGAAACCTGCTGTGCAGCCGCTCCTCGGCAGCCACGAGCATCTCGGCCGTCGCCGAGGCGGGCGCGGTCGGAGTGGTCTCGTCGACCGGGCCGTCGATGTCGCCGTAGACCGCCGTGGAGGACACGAACAGGATCCGTGGTCGGACTCCCGCCTCGTCGATCGCGTCGAGCACGTTGTTCAGCCCGTCGAGATACGTCGAGCGATACCCTGCGGCCGTTCGCTGATCGGCGGTGAGCACGATGACGACGATGTCGGTGTCGCCGGGCACCGCGGGACGCTCCCGGGTGAGGTCCACGGCCTGCCCCTCGATACCCTCGGGAAGCAGCTCCGGAGTACGTCGTAGACCGAGCACCTGGTGCCCGGCTGCCGCGAACCGCAGACCGGCTTCCGTACCCAGATCACCGCATCCGGCGAGCAGCACCCTCATCGTCGTCGCTTTCGATCGTCGTCAACCGTTCCACGTGGCCTGTCGGTACCCTTCGCCACCTAGTGGCCGAGCGGCCCGCGCACCCGAAGTGCCCGTGACGGCGCGGGCGTGCGGTTCACCCGGACTTGTCGAAGCTCGCTGAGCCGACCGCCTCATTGATCATACGCTCGGCGACCTCGCGGAGTTTGGTGTTGCTGCGCTGGGAATAGTCGACCAGGGTGGCGAAGGCCTGTTCCGCGCTGCAGTTGTGCAGCACCATGAGGATACCCTTGGCCTGATCGATCGCCGGACGCGACTCCAGGGCGGTGCGTAACTGCTCGGTGAGTCTTCGAGTGGCCAGATAGCGCTGCCAGGTGCGCAGATAACCCTCGACCGCGGTGGTGTAGAGATCCAGCACGGTCGCGTCCAGCTCGCGGTAGCCGTGCTCCCGCCGCGAGTAGAGGTTCATGGCCCCCTGGTACTCGTGGTCGATGAACAACGGCGCGGACAGGTAGCTGCCGAGTCCCGCCTCGGTGGCCGCGCTGGTGAACTCCGGCCAGCGCTCCTTCGCCTCGGTGAGTTCGACCCGCACGATTTTTCCGGTTTTGGCGGAGTGCAGCGCAGGTCCGTTGCCCGCCCGGTACTGCTCCGCATCGACCTCGACAGCCCGCTCGTCGGTACAGACGAAGGTTTCCGGCCCGTTCTCCCGGTGCAGTGTGATTCCCGCCATGTCCACATCCGGTACGGCGCGCAACACCTGTTGGCAGACCCGACTCAGCAGTTCCTCGAGTTTCTCCTCGCGTTCCATGGACTCGGTCACGGTTTCCAGGGCCCCGGTGATCTCCTCCAGCTGGGCCTGCCACTCCGTGTCCTGCGTCGGATACTGCTGCATTCGGGCCTTCCTTGCCGTGAGCTAGCCGAGACCGATCCTACTTGCGCGGCCGTGATGCTCGCGGGGAGCCGCGTGCGCTCGGCACGCGAGAGGGTGCACACGGATGCGGAAGTCCCGTGGCAGCGAAACCGGCAGCCGGTTACCGGTTGGCGGTTACCCAGTTGGCGGTTCCCGTTACCGTTCGCCGTTCAAAACGCTTCCGGGGGACTCGGCGATTCCGGTGGAAGCAACCCCTTCGGGCACTCGTTCCTCCGGGACGGCTTCCAGCGCCGATGCCACCGTCGGATGGTTCTCCAACACGGTGTCCAGTCCCGTCTGCCACATCGCTCGCCGAACCGCGTGCGTGTTCACGACCAATCGCAGCAGCATACCCCGGTTGAATGCCTGGGAGTGAGCGTAGCGCAACAGTTCCAGGCCGGGAACGCTGAGGAACTCCACCGCACCGAGATCGACGACCAGGAGCCGGGCGGTGGCCGACAGCCGAGGAAGGAGCACTTCTCGGAACCGCGTCACAGTGGTGGAATCCACCTCGCCGGCAGCGGTGAGCAGAATGGCGTTCGGCCCCGGTCGTGTGACTCGCAGCCGCAGCTTCTCGGGACGCTCGACCGGCTCCTGCCGGGCGGGTTCGGGTACCAGGGGTGTGAACGGGTCCGAACCGGGGGAAACGGGGTGTTGTTCGAACGGTGTGGGCGTCATTGGCTTCTCCTCTTTCCTGCATCGACGTGTGTCGTCGACCCAGGCGTGAGAGCCCGAAGCGGAACCGATCGAGGTGAGGCCTGAGCCCGTGCCCGGCCGTGAAGGCAGTCCTACGAGCCTGGATCCAACGACACCCTGCTCGGACGTGATCCAAGCTGGAATGTGGTCCGGCTGACTGCTCAACCTGCGACGAGTATAGCAACCACCACGCCGGTGGAGCACATCTCACCGGAGCGCTCGTGAGCCGCCTCACCCGGTTCGGTCGCGGAGTTCCCGTCGCGGCGTGCCGGAACGGGACGTGCCACGGCAGGGAGCGGTCGCAGCAGGGGGGGGCGGGTCTTGGCAGGGACCTCGTCGGGCCGGGCCCGTGGTGAAGGAGTCGGCCCCGTGGTGAAGGAAGGGTGTTCCCGCTGCTGGTTCGAACGAGAACACCCCGTGTATCCCCGGGAAGACGTGGCTGTGGGTTCAACCCCGCATCCCTCGGCCAGGTATGGCCCGGGCACACCAATGACCTGTCCATTCGGGTATCCCGCGAAGAGCCGCTCTACACGTAGTGGTCGGCTCTGATTCGGAGCTCGGGTCGAGCCGTGAAGTGGGGTCGAGCCGTGAAGTGGGCATGCCCCCGGTCGGTGAGCCGCGGGGGAGGCACTACGCCGCGTTGTGAATTAATTTCGTCATTTTTGTCCGGGCGATGCCCCCGGATCTTCGTTACGGTGTTAGTAGCTCGTTCGTGTGTTTCCCGGAGTGAGCGTTTGTCGAGGTCCACATTCGGTGTATAAGCTTTTGATCAGCGAGTGCGATGCGAGCTTTCCGTAGTGTTCGTCGGTACCGGTGCCGGTTCGACCTTGCTTTGGTCGGAACGGGCGTTGGCCGGGGCATGGCTGACCGGAGAGCACGGTGGAACAGCGTGATTCCGCGAAGGAGGTGTAAACATATGTTGCACGGTTTATAGCATCGCTGGTTACAGGGAGAACACATTTACCGTCCGGATGAACACCGCGCATCATCGGTCAGGATCAGACGTGGGGGCGCGTGCGACGACGATCAGCGATCGTTTCTTTTCCGGCTGATGTTTTTCGTTGGCTAGCCGACCGGCGTGGCGCTTCCTGTGTCGGAAGTACCGAACATCCCTCTCGGGATCCTCGCAGGACCGAGCGGGCTTCGAGGACCTCGGGTTGGTTCGTCTGTTCATCCTGATTCGGTCGAGTGGTTCCGGTGCGTGAGTCGACCCCATCGCACGGACACTGGGCACGTGGCTCAGTTGGTTACTGGATGTGTCCGTAGTGCGGCGAGGCTCCGACTCGCGTGCCGGTAACCGACCGCCGGGCGTGCCATTCCGCGAGTAACCCTGGCGCGCTCAGCACTACCGCGGCTTCTCCCGAATCTCCATTCGGGAGGGACTTCCGAGACGGCGTGGTGATTAACCCGGCATCCGGTCTCCAGCGGTGAGAGTCGGCAAGTATCCCACGCGCTGATCTACCGAGCGGACTTTCCGTGAAGAGCTCGTCGCGCAGGTCCGCGGCAGATTTCGATGAGTCATCGAGCCCGATTTCCACACGGTCGCGGCTTGGGGACGAAAGGCGATCCACGTGATGCGGGATGGAGTGCTCCCGTTGCGACGTTCTTCTCGGCAGTGTTTCGATGTGTTTGCCGCGCATCACGTGGCTGTTCGGGCGGCGGAATGCTGTCCGTTTTTGGGCTGCAGAACCCCCCTGCGACGCTTCCGGTATCGAATCGTTATTCCTGTTGGTTGGATTCGAACCGAAAATCCTACAGCTCCCCGGAGGATCCGGAGGGGTGGCAGCGGATGCGTGAATCCGTCCCCTCGTATTCCGAACCGAATTCTCCGCATATCGGGTACAGCTCGGGCGCCTGCTCTCGGCGCGGGTGTGCAGGGGAGCGGTTACCGGGCGCATCCCGTGCGGTTGGCTCGGCTGCTCTCCGTGGCGGCCTCCGGCTCGGGTGCGGTGAGTGGGCAGCCGTGTCATCCGCATTCCGAACGGAGGCGTCCCGCCGGGTGCTCCACCTGTGTCGACGGCGTGACCAGCACGAAATCAAAATTGAAGTTTTGCTACCAGATAATGTAGAAAGATTCACTTGTGCTACCGCGATTTCGTCCGCATCGTTGGCGGAGCCAACGAACTGTGACCGCCGGAGCCCGGGGCAGGTGCTCGGCGGTCGCGGCCGACCGCCCTGGGAGTGGTGAGACGACGATGCGCGAGCAGGACGTTCAGAGCGAGACGGTCTCTTCCGAGGTCCGATCGCCAGAAGAAACCGAGGTTTCCGGGCCGGACCACGCCGGGATCGATTCCACGTGGCAGCCGCGCTCCTGGTTCACCGAGATCGGACGCTGGCGTGCCGACCTCGTCAAGTGATCTCACGGAAACTCGCGCGGCACCGTTGAACGTGCGACCGACCGGCGAGCTCCCGTGCGAAACGTACTCAACCGCGGACACGGGTGTTCGTACCTTCGGTTTCGGTTAGCCTCGCGAAGTGACGCAGCATCCGTTCCGCGTCGGGCTCGACCCCGGTGAACAGGCGGAACGAGTCCGCGGCCTGGAACACCGCCATGCGTCCGCCGTCCAGCACTCGGCATCCCCTGGCGAGTGCAGCGCGTACGAGTTCGGTGCGCAGCGGGCGATAGACCACTTCGGCTACCCACATCCCGGCGCGCAGCGATTCGGCCGGAATCGGCATCCCCGGGTGTTCGGCCATTCCCGTGGGGGTCGCCTGCACCAGGCCGTCAGCACGATCGAGTAGGGGCTTCGGCAGCATGCCCGCATGGTCCATCGGTTCGCTGTGGGCCAGGATGCCGGAGCAACGTTCGTTGACGGCCTCGGCGAGCTCGGAACTTCGGTCCGGATCGGCATCGGCGATGTGGATCGATCCGGCTCCGAGTGTCGACAGCGCGTGTGCGACGGCCGAGCCGGCTCCACCCGCACCGAGTAGCACGACGGTGCCGAGCGGAGCATCCGGTAGTCCGCTGTCCAGTGCGCGAGCGAAGCCGGACCAGTCGGTGTTGTGTCCGACGGCTCCGTGGCTGCCGAAGACGACAGTGTTGACGGCGTTCAGTGCCGCCGCGTCCGGGGAGAGCTCGTCGAGGTGCGCCGTCGCGAGTCGTTTGTACGGATGAGTGATGTTGAGTCCGTCGAAGCCGCAAGCTCGAGCGGCCCGCAGCAGCTCGCCGAACGCATCGCCGGGGTGATCGCTCGGATCGAGATCGAACCGGCGGTAAAGGTAGCGGATCCCGAGTGCGTCCGCTTCCCGGTGATGCAGCGCCGGGGACAGCGACGGCCCGATTCCGGAACCGATCAGTCCCGTGAGGTGGCCGGGCGTGTCGGACATACGGATCTTCCTCAAGGGGGTGTTCGCAGATCTTCTGCGGGGCCTGTGCCAACCCGCTAGTGAACGTACCAGATAGTTAAAAATATGACGAGCTTCCGCGTTTCCGGTGGGAGTACTCTCCGATACGCAGTGGAGACGGGCCTTTCGCGTGCTTCTCGGGGGCGGTGGGCTCCGCCCCCGAAGAGGCGACGTTCGATCCCGAACGGGCACGGCGGGGATCGAGGGAGCACTACTAGGCTTGGATAACCCGATGTTCGCGGCGGTATAGGGGGAGCGGTGGATCCATCGTCGTTCGACGAGCCACAGCCGGAAGCGGTCACGCCCACCGCCGAACGAGTACGCGACGCGGACCGTACCCGGGCCGACATTCTCGACGTCGCCACCACCGAGTTCTCCGAACAGGGGTATGCGGGAGCCCGAGTGGACGAGATCGCGGCCAAGACGCGTACTACCAAGCGGATGATCTACTACTACTTCCAGAGCAAGGAGAATCTCTACCTGGCTGCCCTGGAACGCGCCTACGAGATGATCAGGGCGAGCGAACGGGAAGTGGACGTCCAAGGGCTCGGCCCCCGGGAGGCCATCCGGCGGTTGGCGGAGCTGACCTTCGACCATCACGAGTCGCATCCCCACTTCATCCGACTCGTCACGATCGAGAACATCCACGGTGCCAAGCACATCGCGAAGTCGGAGAGCCTCCCGGGGCTGGCCGATCCCGTGCTGGAAGTGCTGAGCGAGATCCTGCGCAGCGGGCGCGCGGAAGGTGAGTTCCGCGATGATGTGGATGCCCTCGACGTGCACATGATGATCAGTGCCTTCTGCGTGTTCCGCACCGCCAACCGGCACACGTTCAAGGCCATTTTCGACCGCGACATGCTGGATCCGAGGTACCGCGCGCACTACCGCACCATGCTCGGCGACATGGTGCTGGACTATCTGACCGCTCGCTGAAAGCGAGCGAGTCGCGGCGACGAGGGCTTGACACAGGGCGTGAGCCGCCCCACGCTGCTGTACTTAACTAACTAGTTAATACGTAGCCCATGGCCTGTAACCGAGTCGTGCGGGGTCCCGTCACCACGGGACCGGCGGCTCGGCGCACGAGCCGAATTCGCGCCTCACCCTGGCGAACCGGAGCTCGTGGCACGAAACCGGGAGAGGGCCGGACCGTGTCCCCAGCCGGCCACACTGCGACACGGCGACGAAGGAGCCACCGTGAGCGATTACGCGGACGCCTCGACGGAGCGAGGGATGACCCCGAAGGCAGGAAGACCGCGCAGAGCGGCACTGGCGGGATGGATCGGCAGCGCACTCGAGTACTACGACTTCTTCATCTACGGCACGGCGGCCGCTCTGGTGTTCCAGCGGATCTTCTTTCCCGAGGCCGACCCGGTGACCGGTACCCTGCTTTCCCTCGCGACCTTCGGGGTGGGGTACGTGGCCCGCCCGCTGGGCGCGCTGTTCCTCGGACACTTGGGGGATCGGCTCGGGCGAAAGCGGGTGCTCGTCCTGACCCTGCTGTTGATGGGAATGTCCACGTTCCTGGTGGGCTGCCTTCCCACCTACAACGACATCGGAGTGGCCGCCCCGATCGCGCTCGTCGTGCTGCGATTGCTGCAGGGAGTTTCGGCAGCCGGTGAGCAGGCCGGTGCCAACTCGATGACCCTCGAGCACTCACCCGAGAACAAACGCGCCTACTACACGAGCTTCACGCTCAGCGGCACCCAGGGTGGTCAGATCCTGGCAACGGCAGTGTTCCTGCCGATCGCGGCACTTCCCGAGGAGCAGCTGTTCGCATGGGGGTGGCGAATCCCGTTCTGGATCAGCGCCGTGGTCGTGCTCATCGGTTTCGTCATTCGACAGACTCTCGACGAGACCCCCGAGTTCAAGAAGGAGGTTTCCGGCAGCGAGGTCGCGCAACTGCCGACAGCGGTGCTGTTCCGGGATCACTGGGCCGCCGTGCTGCGCATCGTGGTCGCCGCCGTCATCGCCTCGGTGAGCACGATCTTCACGGTCTTCGCCTTGGATTACGCGGTCAGCCTCGGCGTGGACCGCGCTTTCATGCTCTGGGTGGGGGTGCTGGCCAACATCACCGCGCTGTTCGCCATTCCACTGTGCGCGAAGCTGGCCGACCGCATTGGACGCAAACCCGTGTTCATCGCCGGCTCGTTGGGCAGTGGCGTACTCATGTTCGCCTACCTGTGGTCCATATCCGTGGACAACAGGGTGCTCATCCTGGTGTTCGGCATAGTGATGTTCGGGGTTGTCTACAGTGCCGCGAACGGGGTGTGGCCCGCCTTCTACGGGGAGATGTTCACCACCAGGGTGCGATTGTCCGGAATGGCGATCGGAACCCAGATCGGTTTCGCCATCGCGGGTTTCATGCCGAGCCTGGCGGTGTGGCTGGCCGGTTCCGGTGAACGGAGCTGGTTCGGTGTCTCGATGTTCGTCGGTGCGCTCTGCGTGGTCAACGCGATCGCGGTGGCTTCGGGGAAGGAAACCCACCGAGTACCGACCGCCGAGCTCGGCCGGAAAGCGGAGCGGGACGACACGCGGGAACCGGCCATGTCCGGGAACGTGTGAACACCGGGTCTTCGTGGTGTGGTGGCCGGAACGCCACTCGCGCGGGGCGTGGCCGATGCCGCCCACTGTCGCTACGAGACGGAAGCGGCCCTGCTCCCGAGCGTGTTCTTGCGGATCTCACCTGCCTGGGCGACGAGTACCACGGCGGCGGGATCGGCCAGCTCCGCGATGTCGCGCAGCGGGTCGACGTCGGTAACCACGAAGTCCGCGAGCATGCCGGCGGACAGCGTTCCCACCTGGTCCCGCAGCCCCAGCACTCGTGCCGAATCCCCGGTGCCGGCCTTGATCGCCTCCAGCGGGCTCAACCCGACGTCGACGAGATGCCGCAACTCCTCCAGGTTGTTCGCGTGCGGACCGATCCCGGAATCGGTGCCCAGCACTACCGGGACACCGGCCGCCACCGCTTCGGCGATGTTGGACCGGCAGCGGTCCGCCCAGCGGTGCTTCTTCTGCCACAGGTAGTCCGGCACGGTGCCGCGTTCCGGCATCCGCAGCGCCGCCGAGAGGGTGGGCACCAGCACGGTCCCGTTGCGCAGCATCAGCTCGCTGCCCTGCCGGTCGAGTCCGTAGCCGTGCTCGAGACTGGTCACCCCCGCGCGCAGCGCGTTGTGAATCCCGACAGTTCCCTGCGAGTGCGCGGCCACGCCGTCCCTTCGGCGGTCGGCTGCCTCGCCGACCACGATCCGGATGGTTTCCTCGTCCAAGCCCACGTCCTCCGGATCGTCCGAGGGAGTCGACATTCCCCCGGTCGCGCAGACCTTGAGCCAGTCGGCCCCGTCGCGAAGCAGCGTCCGTGATTCCCGTCGGGCCTGTTCCGGGGTGTCCACGACGCTTCCGAGTCCCGGATCCGGGCACGATCCGTCGGGCAGGGTGAAATCGGAGTGCCCACCGGTAGGCCCCAACATGCGGCCCGCGACCCGCAGCCGTGGTCCTTCGAGCAGCCCTCGTTGCTGGGCCTGCCGATAGCCCGCGTCGATACCGCCGAGGTCGCGTGCGGTCGTGATCCCCGCGTGCAGTGTTTCCCGCATTCGGTGGGCGGTCTCGAAGCTCCGCAGGCTCGGTGGTGCCGCCATGTTCCGCAGGGACGACATCATGTCCCCGCCCAGCCCGAAGTGCACGTGGCAGTCGAAAAATCCCGGTAGCAGCGTGAGCCCCGACAGGTCGACCACTGGTGTCGCGTCCTGGGGCGGGGCCGCGTCGGCCGCACCCGCGTAGGTGATCGTTCCCCCGCCGTCGACGATCAGCACGGAGCCGGGGATCGGATCGTCACCGGTGCCGTCGATCAGCACCGCACCCTCGTATCGTGCGCTGATCCCGTTCGGCGCGGTCACGTGGTCACCGTCCCCCAGTGGATGTGCGGTTGCGACCAAGCTGCCACGAGTCGTGCGACCGTGCATTCCGGACGAATGCCACCCGGTCCTTCCGTGCTCGTTCGGTCCGGACCGGGTGTCCTCGGTGGTTTCGCCGTTGGGCCCCGCCGAGGCGGTTCCTACGGAATCGCGCGGCGGATCGTCAGGTAACCGGCAGCGGCGAACACCGCTGCCAGACCCAGCGGGTAGGCGAACAGCAACGCCAGCGGTGACTGCTCGACGAAGAAGGCTCCGATCGAGGCCCACCATCCCCGCCAGGTGGCCAGGAAGGCGAACAGCACGGCCAGCAATCCGACGCCGATCACGACCGTGTAGACCCCCGGCTGGCCCCACCGCTTGAACACGATGCCGACCCAGACGCCGATGAACGACAGCAGCAGGAGCGGCGCGGTGTAGATCAGCAGCTGCAGCAGCGGATTGTCCTGCACCAGGAAGGGCAGTCCGAAGAACCGCATCCCCAGCCCCCAGCCGTCGGTGCCGGCTTCGACCAGCTTCAGCAGGGTCAGCAGGATTCCGTAGAGCAGTGACTGCCCCAGTACCACCAGTGTCGTGGCTCCGAAGAACGTACGGCGGGTGACGCTGAGACCGGCGGCGAACGGAAAGACCTGGGTCATGGTCTGCAGGTGCACCGACAGCAGGACGAAGTAGATCGAGACCATCGCCCCGCTGACCGGTTCGCCCGCCCGGGCCGAGTCGCTGATCATCGCGAAGATCGCCACATTGAGGAGGAATGCCAACCCGAGTACCAGCAGTGGCAGACCGAGCATGACCGGAACGTTGACCAGCTGGATTCGGCTGACGTTGAGCAGGCGCCTCATGAGTGGGTTTCCTTTTCGTTCGTGGCACCGACGAACTGCTCACCGGTCGCCTGTCGGGTGGTCCGTACGACGAGTTGTTGCAGGGAGACCGGCTCCACGTGCAGGTCCTCCGGGCTCCGTTCGGGAAGTGCGCCGCTGAGGGTGACCCGGAGAAGACCACCGAGTTGTTCACGGTGCAGCTCGGTGTGGTTCGCCGCGAACTCCTCCACCGCCCGCGCCGGTCCGGTTACCGTGGCCGTGCCGGCACGAAGTTCGTCCGTGTCCTCGTCGAGCAGTACTCGGCCCTTCTCCACGAGGGTGACGTGCTCCACCAGGTCACTGATCTCGTCGATGAGGTGTGTGGAAAGCACGATGGTGCGCGGATGTTCGGCGTAGTCGGCGAGCAGCCGATCGTAGAACCGGTGCCGCGCCACCGCGTCCAGGCCCAGATACGGCTCGTCGAAGAAGGTCAGCGGTGCACGTGAGGCCAGTCCGATGATGATGCCCACCGTCGACATCTGGCCGCGGGAGAGTTTCCTGATGCGTCGTTTGAGCGGCAGCGCGAACTCCTCGACGAGTTCCTCGGCGAGCTCCCCGTCCCAGTTCTCGTAAACCAGGCTCGCCGCGGTCAGCGCGTGGTGGACCGCGAACATGTCGGGATACTTCTGTGATTCCTTGATGAAGCAGACGTCGCGCAGCACCCTGGCGTTCTCGTAGGGGTGTTCACCGAAAACCTCCACATTTCCGGAGGTCTCGAAATTCTGCCCGGTGAGAATCTGCATGATCGTCGTTTTTCCCGCGCCGTTGCGGCCGAGCAATCCGTGAATCCGGTTCTCGGTGAATCCCAGTGACACGTCGTCGAGCGCGACGAAGTCGCCGTAGCGCTTGCTCACCCCGCTCATACCGGCTACCGTCATGCCTCTTCCCTCCAGGCGTCGATCATCTTCTTCAGATCCTCGGCGTCCATTCCCAGCTTCTGCGCCTCGCCGAGCAGCGGCGCGATGAACTTCCGGCCGAAGTCCTGCCTGCGGCGTTCCAGCAACTGCTCGCGTGCCCCGCCTGCCACGAACATTCCGATCCCCCTTCGCTTGTAGAGCACCCCGTCACTGACCAACTGGTTGATCCCGTTCGCCGCGGTCGCGGGATTGATCCGGTGGAACGCGGCGAGTTCGTTGGTGGAGGGAGCCCGTGTCTCCTCGGGCAGTGAGCCGTCGATGATCGAGCCCTCGATCTGCTCGGCTATCTGGAGGAACAGCGGGCGACCGTCGTCCATTACGTCCACCACCGTCGTGCGAACCAGTTGGTTGGTTCATTAGTCATGTGGGTAACCATGTCACTGGCTTACCGCTGAGTCAACCCACGGCGCCCGAATCGGGCGTTCCGCAGAGCGGGGCACGGCGCGAACGGCGCGCGAAACGAGGCGGGGAGTGGCAGGAGTCTTTGGACTCTGGTGGGGAACGCCCGAGAGGAGCAAGGTCGGAACCGGGGCCGTCGGGGCTGCCGTCGAGGATGTTCCCCGGCGCCGTCCACGCCGTGTGTCAGGTCGGCGAGCGCGAACGGAATCCGGCGCCGGGGTCCGTGTGCTCCTGGAGGAGTCATGAGACACGCCGAGACGCACCTGAAGCTGCACCAACTGTTCAACGAGCGTCGGTTCGACGACATGGACGCCTACGTCGGTGAGCAGTACGCCTATATCGACCACGCCCGGGGAATCACCATGCACTCACTCGACGAGTTCAAGGACTGGATGCGGGAGTGGTCCACCGCCTTCTCCGACGCTCGCGTGCTCGGCGAGTCCTTCGTCGAGGGCGAGCACGTCTCCGTGGCCTACTTCCACGGGCGTGGTGAGAACGACGGCCCGATGGGGTCACTGCCCGCGACGCGACGGCAGATGGACATCCCCTTCTGCGAGACGCTGAGATATGACCAGCAGGGCAGGGTCATCGGTGGCGAGGTCTACTACGACCAGCTGGGCATTCTCACCCAGCTGGGACACATCGAGAGTTCGAAACTGACCGGAGCTTCTTGAACCGGGGGAGCTTCCTGAACCGAGAGGGTTTCCCGAAGGGGGGGCCGCCGAATCGGGGGTGTTCCCGAGCTCGCGCGTGGGTCCGCGTGGCCGGACAGCGGTGCCGAGCGGATGATCGGCCAGCCGGCCACGCGTGACCTGCCCCGGTGCGGTGTGGAGCGGTCGGACGTGATGCTCAGTGCACCGCCTCGCCGCTGCGCGCACGCAGCCTGGATTCGTGCGTGGGTGCCTCGGGAACGTGGGAGGGCTTGAGCGCGTCGAACTCCTCGCGCAGTACCGGGAGCACTTCCTCACCGAGCATGTCCAGCTGTTCCAGCACGGTCTTGAGCGGCAGTCCCGCGTGGTCGATGAGGAACAGTTGGCGCTGGTAGTCGCCGACGTACTCCCTGAAGGACAGGGTTCGGTCGATGACCTGTTGCGGACTGCCGACGGTCAGCGGGGTTTGCGACGTGAACTCCTCCAGCGAGGGGCCGCCACCGTAGACCGGGGCGTCGTCGAAGTAGGGCCGGAACTCGGCCACCGCGTCCTGGGAGTTGCGGCGCATGAACACCTGACCGCCGAGACCGACGACAGCCTGGTCGGCCGAGCCGTGCCCGTAGTGCTCGAACCGCTGCCGGTACAGCTCGACCATTCGCTTGGTGTGCTCCGGTGGCCAAAAGATGTGGTTGTGGAAGAAGCCGTTGCCGTAGTACGCGGCCTGTTCGGCGATCTCGGGGCTGCGGATGGAGCCGTGCCACACGAACGGCGGCAGATCGTCCAGCGGTCGAGGCGTGGCGGTGAAACCCTGCAGCGGGGTGCGGAACTCGCCCTGCCAGTCCACCACCTCCTCGTGCCACAACCGGTGCAGCAGGTGGTAGTTCTCGATGGCCAGCGCGAGTCCCTGGCGGATGTCCTGCCCGAACCACGGATACACCTGGGCCTGATTACCCCGCCCCAGCATGAGGTCCACCCGACCGTCGGCCAAGTGTTGCAGCATGGCGAAATCCTCGGCGATCTTGACCGGATCGTCCGTGGTGATCAGCGTCGTCGAGGTCGACAGGATCAGCCGTTCGGTGCGTGCCGCGACATACCCCAGCATGGTCGTGGGAGAGGAGGGCACGAACGGCGGGTTGTGGTGCTCACCGGTGGCGAACACGTCCAGCCCGACCTCCTCGGCCTTGCGGGCGATGGTCACCATCGCCTTGATCCGCTCGTGCTCGGTGGGAGTTCGGTTGGTGGTCGGGTCCGGCGTGACGTCGCCGACGGTGAAGACTCCGAACTGCATAAACCCGACCTCTCGGTGCGCTTGGACAATGGTTTCCGCGTCGGGAACACGGCCGCGGGCCCCGGTTGTTCCGGGATGTCGCCTTCGTTACAGCGTTGCGATTCAGACCGAGGTGACCCGCACGGTCTCCGCTCCGACGCTGACCCGGTCACCCGGTGACAACTGCCTGCCACGTCGCGTCTCCGGCTCGTCGTTGACCAGGACCTCGCCGTCCTGGATCAGGCTTTTCGCCTCGCCGCCGTGCTCGACCAGCCCCGCCAGCTTCAGCAGCTGACCGAGTCGAATGGTGCCCTCGCCGATCTCCACGTCCTCCATGCGTTCGATTGTCCCCGATCTCTTCGTCGTTCGACGAACCGTTCCGGAACCGGTTCGACGGGCTGCGCACCGCCGGGCCGCTCGGCGTGCGGCCAGTCTCGAGTCCTTCGAGCTCCCCTGAAACCGGACGGAGCGGGTCCTGGCATCCCCGTACGGAGCTCGTGGCGGGTTTCCGCGTTCCGTCTTAGGGACCGTGCTCGGCCCTGTGCGGAACAGTGGAAAGATTTTGTCGGCTCGCCGTGTTTCGGTTTGGTATAGATTGTTCGTGTTCGAGCGTCTTTCTCGTTCTTGAGGTTTTCGGTGATCGCGGAAGTGAAATGGCGTCATTTTGCGCGGCGAGGAATGAATTGTTTTGGTTCGTTGTCCCCGAAAAGTGTGTAGAATATGTGGTCGCGCTGCGGGAAAAGAAGGATTCTGTTTGTCTGTGAGTGGCTCGGGAAGAGTCGGACAACAGGAGGTTTTCGTGTCCATCACCACCAAGACTCTGAGCGCGTTGAGTCTGGCCGCGCTGACGTTGACCGCTCCGGCCGCCGTGCAGGCCGCGGAGCAGACCGCAGAGCAGACCGCAGAGCAGACCGCCGAGCGGCCGCCCTCCCCGGAGCGGGGAGTCACTGCGCTGATGAGCGTTCACAACGAGAGCTACAGCGCCAAGCACGTCGAGATCAACAACGTCAAGTGCCTCTACGACGACGGGGAGCAGGGCTCGAACATCAGCGTTTTCGAGGGCTGGTACGGAGTCAACGAAAGCTACCCGGAGTCCGGCCCGGGCCAGTACATCGAGAAGAAGGAACGTGGCAAGTGTGCCAAGCGTTCCGCTTCGTTCAAGGTGAACTTCGCCAAGGTGGGCTGGGTGAAGATCAAGAGCAGCCACACCGAGGGCTACCACGTGGTCAAGAACACCAACAAGAAGCACATCGACGTCGACATCACCCCTTACAGTGGTTACCCCCACTACACCCAGCAGATCGAGGTCTCGGTCGACTGATGCGGTGATCGCGTGATCGGTCCAGCGGCGCCCACCGATGAGTTCTCCCCCGGTGGGCGCCGCTCTCACGCGTTCGGCCACCGGAATCGTGGCCGCCGCGGTTCCCGGTACCGTTTCACCGGGATGTTCCGGGAGGTGATCCGCCCGGGAATCGTGTTGTCGGAATTCCGCTGCGTGATCGGGCGAGCCTTTCCCCGTGACGGCATCGGTCATCGGTGATGCCCTTTTCTCGAATACCGCACGAGCGACCGAACTTTTCGTTCGGTCTCCGAGTAGGATCGTGTCGGTGGTGAACGGCACGGAGGTGCCGAGGAAAGGGGCCGCGGTGTTCGTGCGGGACGTGGAACGCAGTCGCGACCTCGAAGTCGAGGAACTCGCTTCGAGCTATGCCTATCCCGAGTCGTTGACTCACCCTTGGACGAGGGTCAATTTCGTCTCCAGCGTCGATGGTGCCTCCAGTGTCGAGGGGCGCAGCGGCGGGCTGGGACATCCCGCGGACGGGGTCGTCTTCGAACTGGTGCGGGACCTCGCCGACGTGGTGCTCGTCGGGGCGGGCACCGCGGTGGCGGAGGGCTACAGCGGTGTGTCCCGAACCGCTGAGCGTGTGCGACGTCGACGTGCGCTGGGGCGCGCCGACGTGCCACCGCTCGCGGTGGTCACTCGCGGAGCTCTGCCGCCGGACGCCGGGGTGCTCACCGACACCGAGGTGCCAACCGTGGTCGTCACCTGTGCCACGGCGGGCAGGGAACGTCTCCAGGCTTACCGCGCCGCGGGCGCCGAGGTACTCGTGGCAGGCGAGTGGGAGGTGGACCTGTCGTGGACCGTCGCCGAGTTCGGCAGGCGCGGCTGGCGTCACGTGGTCTGCGAGGGCGGCCCCGGGCTTTTCGGCGGAATGGTCGGCAACGGTCTCGTCGACGAGGTGTGCCTGACCGTCTCGCCCGTGCTGGCGGGCTCCGGGGCGGGGCGCATCGTCAGTGACCTGGTGGAGGATCCCCACCGGAGACTTCGGCTGTGCTCGGTCGTGCGCGCTGAGGACGCACTGCTGCTGCGGTACTACACCCAACAGGCGCTCCGCAGACTGGACGAGGTGTGTTGATCACGTCAGTGCCGCGGTGTAGAAGTAACCGAGGACCGCTGTTTTGAGTGGCCCACGACAAACGAGACCGTGGCCGACCCGTTCGATGTGGCACATTGGGCGGGGTGATGGCCCCGAGGAAGCGGATTGGTGGATATGCGGACGACCGTGCGCTTCCGGGGACGTGAGCTCGGCACGCAGCGGCCACTGGTGATGGCGATCGTGAATCGCACACCGGACTCCTTCTACGACAGGGGCAGGACCTTCGAGTTCGACGCCGCGTTGTCCGCCGTCGACGAAGCCGTGGCAGACGGCGCCGACATAGTCGACGTCGGCGGCGTCAAAGCCGGTCCGGGGAGCGTCGTGGGGGTGGACGAGGAGATCGAGCGTACCGCTCCGTTCGTGACGGAGGTGCGGCGGAACTTCCCCGATCTGGTGATCAGCGTGGACACCTGGCGACACGAGGTGGGGCGTGCGGTGTGCGTGCAGGGAGCCGATCTGCTCAACGACACCTGGGCCGGGGCCGATCCCAAGCTGGTCGAGGTCGCGGCCGAGTTCCAGGCGGGTTACGTGTGCTCGCACACCGGCGGCGCCGCACCGCGCACCCGTCCGCACCGCGTGCGCTACGAGGACGTGGTGCGCTCCGTGGTGGACGAGACCACGCGGCAGGCCGAACACGCCGCCGAGATCGGCGTACCAACGGACGGCATCCTCATCGATCCGACCCACGACTTCGGCAAGAACACCCGGCACAGCCTGGCTTTGTTGCGCCACACCGACCAACTGGTCGCAACGGGCTGGCCGGTGCTGATGGCGCTTTCGAACAAGGATTTCGTCGGTGAGACCCTCGGTACCGAGCTTTCCGAACGCGTGACGGGCACCTTGGCCGCCACCGCGCTGGCCGCCAGGGACGGAGCCACCGCGTTCCGGGTACACGAAGTACGGCAGACGCGCCAGGTGCTGGACATGGTCGCGGGCATCACCGGCGAACGGGAACCCGCCTCGACCGTGCGTGGACTGGCCTGACCGCGGTGCCGTTCCACGCGCGAACGAGGTGTTCGGGGCGGTAGGAAGCATTCGAGCCGCTGGGAGCAGTGACCGGAAACATGACACCCGAGGCCGAGCGGTGGTTCGCCGCGCGCAGCTGGCAGGACCCCTCCTGGTCGGTGGACGAACTGACACGGCTGAAAGGCACTCGTCGCGTCAGCGTCGTGCTGCCCGCGCTGAACGAGCAGGAAACGATCGCCCCCATCATCGCCGAGCTCCTGCCGCTGGCGGAACCGGACGGTGCGGGAGAAGCCCTGGTCGACGAGCTCGTGGTGCTCGACTCCGGTTCCACCGATCACACCCGCGAGTACGCCCGGCACGCAGGCGCCCGCGTGGTGGCCCGCGAGGACGTGCTGCCCGAGTTCGAGCCCCGAGCGGGCAAGGGTGAAGTACTGTGGCGCTCGTTGGCTGCCGTTTCCGGCGATCTCCTGGTGTTCCTCGACTCTGACCTGGTCGATTTCGACGCCCGCTTCGTGCCGGCACTGCTCGGACCCCTGCTCGCCGGTGACGAACCGGTACTGGTCAAGGGTTTCTACCGGCGACCGTTGCGGCTGCCGCGGGAAGGTGTGCGCCAGACCGAGGGAGGCGGACGCGTCACCGAGCTGCTTGCCCGCCCCGTACTCTCCGCCGTGCGGCCCGACCTCTCGGGCGTGATCCAGCCCCTGGGCGGCGAGTACGCGGCCGCCCGCGAGTTCCTGGAATCCGTACCCTTCGCCCCGGGCTACGGAGTGGAGACCGGACTGCTCATCGACGCCTACGATCGCCACGGCCTCGACGGGCTGGCCCAGGTCAATCTCGGAGTGCGCAAGCACCGCAACCGAGGACTGCTGCAGCTCGGGGTGATGTCCCGGCAGATTCTGGCCGCCGCCCTGGCCCGCACCGAGGGACGCACTGCCCCGGACGAGGTGCTGGACGATTCGCGCGATGAGATCTCCTACACCCAGTTCATCCAGTCCGGCTCGGAGTGGTTGCCACATGAGCAGCCGATTCCGACCGCGGAGCGTCCACCGTTGCGCAGCGTGCGGCGGAATTCGACGCGATGAGCAGGACAGCGCTCTCCACCGGGCACGATTGACAGGCACGATTGAGACGAGGCGAACATGCTGGTAGCGGCCGGAGTATTCCCCCACCCCCCGGTGCTGGTGCCCGGTGTGGCCGGGCAGCGGTCGGCGGATCTCGACGGGACGCGAGCCAACTGCGAGCTGGCTCTCAACCGGCTGTTCGACGCCGACCCCGAGCTGGTCGTGGTGCTCGGTGGGGACGATCGCACCGCGTGCCACGGTTCGGACGTCACGGGCACACTGGCCCCGTACGGACAGGCCACGACCTTCGGGGACGGAAGTGCCCGACTGCCGTTGTCGCTGACGATCGGACGCTGGCTGCTCGAGTCACACCTCGATCGGGCGGCCTGTGAATTCCACTCGGTGGCCTGGAACGCCACACCGGCCGAGTGCTTCCGACTGGGGGAACGGATCGCCGATCGCGCCACACAGGTGGCACTGCTGGTGCTGGGTGACGGTTCGGCGTGTCGCACGGAGCGCTCCCCGGGGTTTCTGGAACCGGACGCGATCGCCTACGACGACCACATAGCCGAGGCGCTGCGCGGTGGGGACACCACCGCGCTCGCCGCGTTGCGGCCGGAGACCGCCGAGCGGTTGCTGGTGGCCGGGCGCCCGGCCTGGCAGGTGCTCGCCGGAGCCGCTTCCGAACGTTCACCGGTCGGTGAGCTGCTGGACTACAGCGCGCCCTACGGAGTCGGATACTTCGTCGCCAGCTGGCGGTTCGCCGGCTCCTCTCCGAGGTCGGGCCGTGCGGAGCGGGATCGGGCGGAAGCCCTCACCGAGTGAGCTTCTCGGCGAACCTCGGCGGCGGAGTCCGGCTAGGTCCGGGCCGAGCTCTGTGCCTCCTGCTCGCCACGCAGGTTCGGCAGCTCGGGTGAGGAGGTGTCCAGCGGCACTGTGCCGGAACGGACCAGTCCCAGCTGTACGCACTGCCGTTTGGTGGTGGCCTCCAGCAGCCAGTCGATGGCCACCCGCAGCCGGTTCTTCGGCATCGCCATGAGGTGATAACCCCTGGTGACCGCCTTGGCGGTAAAACCGGACAGCGGGATGTGCAGTGGATTGGCGGCTGCCTTGCGCGCCCCGAGGTCCACGACGAACCCGAGGTCTCGGTGGCGGTACTCGTCGAGCCGCTCGCCCCGCAGCGAGGCGAGCACGTTGCTGCCCGCCAACCTGCCCTGGCGCGTGGCGTGCTGGGCGGTCATGGCCGTGAGCTGCCCGGGGTTGGCACGATCGGGAACAGCCGCGGCGTCGCCGCAGGCGAAGACGTGCGGGTACCCGGGCACGGTCAGCGTCGCGTCGACCGTGATCCTGCCTTCCGTGGTCTCCAGGCCCAGCGACTGCACCAGCGGGTCGGGGCGCACACCGACGCACCAGATCAGTGAGCGCGTCGCCACCTGCTGTCCGCTGTCGAGGGTGACACCGCTCTCGGTGGCTTCGCTGATCGAGGTTTCGGTCAGCAGCTCCACACCCCGCTCCCGGAGTACTTCGGTCGCGGTACTGGAGAGTCGTCGGTCGAGGCCGGGAAGTACCCGGGGCGCCACGTCGAGCAGCTTCCAGCGGATCTCCTGGTCGCGCAGCTCAGGATGGCGTTCCGCCAGGATGCGGGTGAAATCGGGGCCCTGTGCCGCGATCTCGGTTCCGGTGTAGCCGGCTCCGACCACCACGAACGTGCAGCGGGCGTCCCGTTCGGCCTGGTCGTTGGTGGCGGCCGCGAGCTCGATCTGCCTGGTGACGTGATCCCGGAAGTACAGTGCTTCCGGGACTCCCCGGAATCCGTGTCCGTGCGTGGCCAGGCCGGGGATCGGCAGGAGCTTGTTGACGCTGCCCGCGGCCAGGATCAGCCTGTCGAAGTTCACCGACCCCGTGTTGTCCTCGGCATCGGTGTAGGTGAGATAGCCTGCTTCCGGATCGATCCGGTCCACCTCGCCCAGTACCAGCCGAACAGCGGGCAGCGTGCCCGGCAACGAGACCGTGATCGCGCGGGGGTCGAGAATCCCGGAAGCGACCTCGGGTAGCAGTGGCAGGTACAGAAAGTAGTCGGTGGGGTTGACGAGGATGATCTCGGTTTCATCCGGTCGAGTGTTCTCGGCGAGCTGTTTGGCCGCGTGGTAACCGGCGAAACCGCCCCCGACGATCACTACTCGATTGCGTCCCATCGCGTTCCCAACTGGTCGGTTCCTCTCCGTTTCCGCTTACCCGAGGCAGGACTCGATCAAACCGGGAACGCTCTCCGAACCGGCAGTGTTCTTCGGAACCGTCGCCCCGGACACCGAAAGACCGAAGACTCTAGTGCCGTCGGGGAGCCGGCCGCACGATGAAGGGGTCGAAGCGGTCGCGAGCGGCTCGATCCGCCGCGATGTCCAGTGCTTTCGTTGCCGTTGCGTTGCCGCGGCAGCCACGCGGCAGAGGCATCGCATCGTCGGCGCGGGGTTCGCCCGCGGTCCGGCCACGTGACGGAAAGCGCAGGTGCGGATCATGACCACCACAACAACAACTCTGAGCCGGGCCGAGGTGGAGGCCGACATCAGGGACACCCTCGGTCTGGTACCCACTTTCTTCTCCCGGATCCCCGACGAGCTGCTCGCCGCGGAATGGGAGATCTTCAAGCGCCTGGAACTCGAGCAGACGTTGATTCCCAACAAGTACAAGCAACTGATGGGCGTCGCGCTGCACGCCGAGACCAAGTGCTACTACTGCACCCTGTTCCACACCGAGGCGGCGAAACTCTTCGGCGCCAGTGACGAGGAGATCCAGGAGGCGGTGCACTACGCCAAGAGCAGCCTGGGTTGGAGCGCCTACCTGAACGGTATCCGGGAGGACTACGACAACTTCGCCGCGGAGCTGACCCGTATGGGCGATTACCTCGGTGCCCGGGGTTGAGCTCATGCGTCTGGAACGGATCCGCCCGACGGTGCTGGGGCTGGTGCTGCACGCACACGAACTGGCCACGCTGATGACCGCCGCGCGCTGTGTCGCGGAAGCGACCTCGGCGGAGGTGCCCGAATCGGCGCGGGAGGAGCTTCGTGCGCTGCTGCGCGACTACGACCAGCAGCTGCGGCGGCTCGACCAAACGGCGACCGACGAGACCGGTTGATCGCGAGCAGGCTGACAGCGTCTTCCGCCGATGCCGTGGGCGGGCCGACGCGGGGAAGTCGCCCGTGTCCCACGGCTCGGCGGGGTGGAGTTCGGTGGTTCCGGGGGAGCCGAAGGGGAGTCACCGGCCGTGGGAGAGCCGCCAGTACTGCTTCTTGTTCGAATCCCGCACCACCACGCCGATGCGGGCGAGTTCCTCGCGCAGCTCTCGCGTGTCCTCGCTGGAATCGCTGTGGCGCAGTGCTTTCGCACGGGCCTTGAGCAGCGCGTCCGCACCCGTGGGCATGCCGGGGGTATCGGGTACCCAGCGGCGGAACTCGTCCGCACAGGGGTCCTCGTCGGCCCAGCGGTAGCCGTGGGAGCGGAACGCGGTGGCCAGCTTCTCGGCTTCGAAGTCGAACTCCTCACGGGCCAGCTCCGCCGTGTCGCGATCCAGCAGTACGAGCTGCTTGCCGTCGCGGCACGCGATGTCCACGGTCTCGCCGGGCCATTCCCGCGCGCTACCTCGCCGGTGCAGTGCCACCCGATCGGCGGAAACCGTCACAGTGAGACTGTCGTGGTAGGCGTGCAACGCGAGCGTGACCCCGGCCAGTGCTCCGAGTGCGACGAGGCCGAGAGTCACCCACGGTTCGGGCAACGAGTTCACCAGTTCCGCCGGCCCCCGCATCGGTGCCCAAGGCAGCCCCACCAACCAGTCGGCGAGCAGCCGCACACCCCAGCCCAGTCCCGCACCGAGCCCGGTGAACACGACTCCGACCGCGGGATACGTCCACGACGGTTCGGTCACCACGGTGGGGGAGGTGGGTTGTGCTTCGGAGCTCGGGGGCGCGGGGTCGTCGGTCACCCGCGAAATATTACTGAACGCCTCTCACCGCACGGGGGCCGTCGACGGTTTCCGACCCCGTGGCACGTGCCAGGTAGGTTCTCTCTGCCGGGACCCGACCGAAGGTCCCGGCGCCGCGGCGGGCGCGGCGCCGGGACACCTCGTTCGGGTCGCTGCCCGGTGTCGGGCACCGAGCGCGAGAACCGGCGGGAGATTCCGCCGAGCGCAGCTCCCGCCCACTCGAACGGAAAACTTCGATCAGCGGGGATGCCCGATGTCACTCGCGGGCTCGCTCCGGCCGAAGTGGTTGCCGGAGGCCCACATGTGCATCCATTGTTCGTTCTCCTGGCGGTAGGCGTTGCCCTGCTTGTTGACCGCCACGGGTTTCGAGTCGTGGTAGAACCAGTTGTTGTCGATGTCGCAGCGGTTCGCCGGGACCCCGCGGATCGCGATGGCTTCCTGGTCGCGGTGCGCGGGATAGACGTCGGTGGTGAACCGGAACGTGTTGTGGTGGATGTTGATGGTTCCACCCGCCACTTCGGTGTCGCTGCCGTCGTTCTGGGTGCGCCCGTGCATGTCGAAGGCGTGACTGATCGGATGCTCGCCGACCAGGTTGTAACGAGCCGTGTAGCCGTTGGTGTCGTAGCCGTACCCGGCGATGGAGTGCCGATTGTAGTCGAAGTAGTTCCACTCGATCACGGATTCGCCGTTGTAGAGGTTCACACCGTAACCGAAGTGCTCCATCGGGTTGTTGTGGATGCTGGAGTGGTCGATCCGTGCCGAGACCACGTAACTGCCGCCGCCGACCGAGATGGCGGCGTGGGTGAAGCCGTACAGCTGGCAGTTGTCCACCCGACAGTTGTCTCCCAGGAAGTGGATACCGCCGATGAGGTAGTTGTCGTAGGCCGTGTCGTCGGAAGGATCGCCGTCGTAGCCTTCCGGGTCCCAGTAGTTGGCCAACCGCGGCCCCTGGATCCGCAGGCCGGTGAACCGGACCCGGTCCCCGTAGGTCTTGAACATGGGCAGGGGCTTGTCCGCCACCGGATTCCGGTTCCTGTTGGTGTAGATGAGCCCGCCGAGACTGCCGTTGTTGCCACGGCCCCCCGAAAGAATGACACCGGTGCGGATCGTGAGGGTGTTCTCCGCCCCGGTCATGTCGATCGCCGCGTCGTCGGCCACGCGGATGATGTCGCCGTCCCCCGCGTTCTGCAGCGCGTTCTTGAGCCCGTCGAAGTCGTTGACGTGAAACTCCGGAGTGTCCCCCGGGCTGGCGTGGTAGGTCTTTCCGCCACCCTGTTTCAGGTCCACCGGGGCGGGGTCGGGCATCGTGTTCACCGGAGCCGCCGTGTTGGCCGCGATGGGCGTGGCAACGGACCGAGCGGATGCCGTCGCCGTGCTCGTGGTGGCTCCCGCCAGCGCGAGTCCCGCGGCTCCCGCGGTACCCAGTTTCAAGAAGTTCCGCCGGGCGAGTTCGCTCTCGGTGTTCCGTTCCGTCCCGTCCGGACTCATGATGATCCTCCTGTGCCTTGTGGGCCTGTTGCGGATGATCGCGATCGATCCGGCGGGATGATCGGTTACCTGACGAATCAGCGTCAACACCCGGAGTGTTGTTCGTGGTTTTCGGTGAGCCCGTTCCGGGCGATGGGAATTTCCCGGTCGGTGCCGGAGTTCATCCGGACCTCGCGCGCCGATACGGTTTCCGCAGCGCCCGCTCAGTCCTCGCCCCGGGTGACGGTCATCGCGGTGAGCACGTCGTTCAGACTGCCCCGTTTCCGGAACGCGAGTCGTTGCGCGGCGGCACTAGTACTCCCGTTCAGCAGCCGGGAGATCCAACCGCGAACCCGCTCGTCGTCGCCGCGGGCGCGCAGCGGCGCGTCCAAGTAGTCCAGCATGCGTCGTACCTGTTGTGCGGCGGGCCGGGAACGCGCCGAGATCGGGTCGACGAGCTCGCCGGAGAGCCCGGAACGGGCAGCTCGCCAGCGAGCCGCGTGCTCCAGTTCCGGCCTGGGGAGGCGCTGGGGTGCTCGCTCCCGCCGCTCCGCCACACACCGCTCGGTCAGTGCTCGGGCGAGCCCGGCCAGCATCACGGTCTGTTCCGGACGCGGATCCACGTCGCACACCCGGAATTCCACTGTGGAAAGGTGCTCCGAGGGGCGCACGTCCCAGTAGAGCATCTCGCGGTCGCGCAACACCCCGACGTCGACCAGCCGCTGGGTGGCGGCCACGTAATCGGCGTAGGAGTCGAACAGCCCCGGCATACCGGCGCTCGGCCACTGCCACCAGATCTGTGCCCGGTAGCTGGCGTAATCGGTGTCCTCACCGCGCCAGAACGGTGAGTTCGCCGAAAGGGCCAGCAGCACCGACATCCAGGGGCGAACACGATTCATCACCGCCACGGCGTCCTCCGGGTCGTCGACCCCGACGTGGATGTGACAGCCGCAGACCAGCTGTTGTCGTGCCACTACGCCGAACCTGGCCATCGTTTCCTCGTAGCGCGCCTTCGGGGTGACCGTTACCCGCTGGCTCCCCGGGTACGTGCCACTGGCGATCAGACTGTTCTCCCATTCGTTCGCCGCGGTGACCAGCTCACCACGGAGTCGGACCAGTTCCGAGTGGAGTTCGGCCAGTTCGGTGCACACGGGGGTGGACAACTCGATCTGCGAGGCCAGCATTTCCGGATCCACCCGTCCCGGCGCCACGGCTGTCAAGCGT
This sequence comes from Actinopolyspora mzabensis, assembly GCF_900101095.1. Classification (GTDB taxonomy): domain Bacteria; phylum Actinomycetota; class Actinomycetes; order Mycobacteriales; family Pseudonocardiaceae; genus Actinopolyspora; species Actinopolyspora mzabensis. The sequence goes on along the minus strand of NZ_FNFM01000012.1, from coordinate 103,924 downwards.
TCTCCCGCGAGTCGGGGACCGGCGTCGGACAACTGCCCGGTGGTGGTGTCGACGAGGTGGAACTCCTCCTCCACACCCAGTGTGAGCGCACCGTTCACGCCATCACCTCCGGAGACTCCCACTTCCATCCTTGCTGGTCGCTCGCTGAGCCGCCATCCGGAGCGCTCGGCCGGGCTCCGCCGTGGTGATCCGTACCGGAGGCCGGTCGAGCGATCTCGGGCCTACCGAGGTGAGACCTGTTGGGAGGTTCGGCCCACCGGAGAGGCCGGCGCCGGACCGGCATCTCGATCGGCGGCGCGCGGGAATCAACGGCGCGCGGCCTCGACACGCTTCCGCGGTCGGCCGGGTAACTCCCGCTGTCGCTCGTTGATCTCGTTGCCGAGTTCGGCGAGTCGGTCGGGAAGGGTGGCCGGAGGCTCCGCCGTCCCGGTGCTGGCCAGTTCCCGCAGCTGGCGTGCCGTCGATCGCATGCTCGACACGATCCGTTGAGTGTGTTGCAGGCTGAACGCCTCGTCGCCCCGTTCGATGTGAATGGCGCGCTCGGTGGCGCCGTCCACGAGTCGTTCCAGCACGATGATCGAGGTCCACCACTGCTCCGCGGTGCTGGCCGAGGTGGGTTCCACCAGGCGTTGGCGCAGCGCGGTACGCAGCTCGGACAGCTGGCGGTAGCTACGACGGCGTGCTGCCGACCGTCCCTGCTCGACTCCGGCCAGCGACAGCGACACGTATTCCGAAACCGTTTCCACAGCCGCGGCGAACCGCCGCGCCAGCGGAGCCTGCCGCTGCAGCGGGGAGAAGAGGACACCTACCACCAGCAGAATGGCGCAGCCGAGCAGCGAGTCGACCAGTCGTACCGCGGGCAGTGCCGGTATCGACTCCACCTGGACCATCTTCAGCAGCACCAGGCACGTCACCACACCGGTGAACAGACCGTAGTGGCGGCTCAACGAGTCGGGCACCAGCGCTGCCAGCAGCACCATGAACGGCAGCAGCCACCAGCCGTGCGGCACGAGGGCCAGCAGTGCGGCAGCGGCGACCACGCCGACCACGCTTCCGATACCGCGCAGCATCGTACGCGCGAAGACCGATCCCGAATTGGGCTTCAGGATCAGCGCCACCGTGAGAGCGACCCAGTACGGTTGTTCGAGCGGCAGCGCCAGTCCCACCACCTCGGCCACGGCCAGACACAGCGCCATCCGCGACGCCAGCAGCCAGCCGCTGCGCCCCACGGCCAAGCCCTCTCGCCAGGCCCGGAACCTGGCGCGGCGATCCCGGTTGTCATCCAGCTCGGTGGGGTCGGCGAGCTTCGCGGTGCGCAGTGAGTCGATCAACCCCGCCAGGGACTGTTCCAGCGCACGCACGGCGGTGGAGGTCTCGTGCGTCGTCGCTCGGGAGGGTGGGGGAGTCGCGCCGGAGCGCACGCACCGTGCCAGGGTGCGCATCGTGCTCAGGGTGCGTTCCGGGGGTCTGCTCCCCGCGTGTGCGAGGGCCACCGAGGCCTCAACCATCGGTGTGGCCTGCGAGAGCACCACGTGGAGCCGGTCGTGCACGCGGCTGCGGGCGGTGGCTCCCGCCGTGACTGTGATCAGGGTGTCGTGCGCCTCGTCCAGTGCTCTGGTCAGGGCCTGCCGCGCGTCGGTACGGGTCCGGGAGCTCTCCGCGGTGAGCATTCGAACGGTGGTGTCGAAGACCCGCGCCACCGCCTGCCGCGCGGGTGCTGTGCGGCGGAACGGCCAGGTGGCGGCGATCAGTGCGAACGCCATCAGCTCACCCGCCACGAACCACCACAGCTGTCCGGCAGCGCTCATCGTCTCGGCAGGATGGCCGGTGGCCACGATGCAGAACGTCAGCATCTGGGTGCCAGCCGCCGCCCAGAGGTCGCCCATCCGGCTCGCCAGTACCGACAGCACCGAGACCGTCACCACCACACCGGCGGCAACCCACGGTCCGGGTGCGTGCACACCGAGGGCGAAGCCGATACCCCCCAGGACCACGGTCAGCCCCACCCGGCGCAGCCGGTACCGGTAGGAGCTGGTCAGGTCGGAAAAGCTGATGCACAGCGCTCCGAGCGAAAGCAGGACCGTCTCGGCGATCCGTCCGCTCGCAAGCCCCACCGCCTGCGGACCGGCTATTCCCAGTGCCGCCACACCGACCCGGCTCCAGTCCACCGGTATCGGGGCAGGACGCAGCATTCTGCGCAGCCAGGAAGGCACGACAATTCGCAGTAGATACAGTAATCCGCTCCACCACGGCCGTGGTCGGGTAACCGCACCGACGGAGAACACTCCACCTCCCGATGATCATGAGTACGCCGCTCGAACTTTCGACGCGGCTCGGGTTTCACTCCCATTATTGCCCGGTTCGCCCGCGCCTAGTCCGGTTCACCGCGCACATCACACCTTGTCGTGTGTCACTCCCAGAAATTCGGTGAATGCCCGGTAAAACCGGTGTGTCGGTCGTTTCGTCACGTTTTTCGGCGGTTTTCGCGAGCGAGTTGGCGCGCGTGCCGAATTCCGGAAAATGTGAATCCTCTCTCACGTTTCGGAATCGCCTCGCCCGCGATACCGGGAACTCCCCAGGTGCCCGGCACACTGGGGCAATGACCCAGACACCGTTGCTGCTGGCCCTCGACCTGACCGGAACATTCGCGTTCGGTCTCAACGGCGCGTTGACCGCGGTACGCGCGGTACGGCTGGATCTCGTCGGAGTGCTCACATTGGGAATAGTCACCGCGTTGGGCGGCGGCATCGTTCGAGACGTTCTCATCGGCTCACTTCCACCGGCCACCTTCAACGCCATCAGCTATCTCGGAGTGGCCGCGGCCGGTGCGTTGCTCGCGTTCTTCCTGAGTCTGCCGTTGGAACGGTTCGCCGCGCTGATCACGATCTTCGACGCGGTCGGCCTCAGCGTTTTCTGCGTAACCGGGGCGAGCAAGGCCCTGGAATTCGGACTGGACGGGGTGCAGGCGGTTCTGCTCGGGGCGATCACCGCCGTCGGGGGCGGAACGATACGCGACGTGCTGCTCCGCCGCGTTCCGACGGTGTTGAGCAGTGATTTCTACGTCGTGCCCGCCATGGTGGGGGGCGCGGTGACCGTGCTCGCCGAGCGGATGGGAGTTTACGGCCTGGCCAGCGCATTGGTCGCCGCGGCCGTTTGCTTCGTCATCCGAATGCTGGGTCTGCGATTCGGCCTCTACGTACCGAGCACGCCGCGTCGGACCAGCCGCCGTGGTGGGGAGGCTTCCTCGCCGGGCGCCGGCAACGAGTGAGTCCGTCCCATGCAGTGGGTACACGGACGTACGAGGATGACGGTGAGCCTGGCTCCTCCACTGCCGAGGCGGATGCGAACAGCGTTCGTGCGAGTTGGTGCCGATGGGGTCGATTCCGGGAATGCTCACCGCGACGAGAGTTCAGTGTCGTTGGTCGGGGTCGGCGGTCCCCTCCCGGTCCGATGAGCCGGAAGTGGTCGCCCACCCTCCCGGTGTGCGGAGGAAGCCGATGTGACGGGGCACGTTGACCCGGAAGCCGTCATCGCTGCTTGCCGGGGCCTGTATCCCCGTCATGGCTCCGTCGGGCTCGCCGTACATCTCGAGTCGTTCCACGGTGCAGTGTCGCATGACCTCCCGGATGTACGGGTCGGACAGTTCCCAGTGCCGCAGCATCGCGGCCGTGTCCGGGTAGAGCTGGAAACTGTGCGCGAGCAGCTGATCCTCGTCGATGAACACCTGCACCATCAGTTGGGGACCGTGTTGTTCGACGAACTGCACCGCCTGAGTTACCGCCCGCTTGTACTCCTCGAGGTGGCCCTCGGCGATGCGCATCGTGTTGTGCAGCAGCAGTGGTTCGTCTCGGGTGGACCACGGGGACATGACCGACCTCTCCGACGCCGCTCGTGGCTCGGCCCGGTTCCTCGCGGAGCGGCAGGTCGACGAGGTGGGACGATGTTCGACGAGAAGAGCCGGTTTCCCGGCCGCCGCAGTGCTATCCCCACGGGCGGAGCTGTCGAAGTACGCCGTTCCCCTGGGGAGCCGCGGATCGCCTCGCTTCTTGTTCGCGAATCGGTGGTGACGACACCGTGCAATCACGACGCGGATCCGTGGCGAGCGTCGCTTATGGCTGCCTCGGACCGGGATCACGAATCTCCTTTCCGGCTCGGGTCGGTGGAGGTCAACCGCGGTGAGTCGCCGGTCCGGCGCAGCTTCTCGATGAGGGAAGTGGATTTGCCGGTGAGTGTGGTGGCCACGTAACGGCCGATGACGGGAAGCCGCGCGAGGCGCAGCATCGCACGCCGTAGCCGAAGCTGCAGCCTCGATGCGGGCAGGAACCAGCGTGCGGTGCCACGCCCGGTCCGTTGTTTCTCCTCGACCACCGGGCGCCACAGCCGTTCGTAGGTGACCAGGGCGTCGTCGATCGATCGTGCTCGGGTCAGCTGGTCGGCGAGCAGGTACGCGCCGGCGATGCCCAGCGACGCGCCGATGCCCGCCAGCAGGGATACGGCGTAACCGGCATCTCCGAGCAGCACGACCCGCCCCTTGCTCCAGCTGGGCATCTCGATCTGGGCGACCTGACAACTGCCCTGGACTACTGGCCTGATGCCGAAGCGTGCAGGAGCCGGGCGCAAATCTCCGGGAGGAGCAGTGTGAGTGGATGCGGGCGTGAGTGGATGCGGCTCACCTCATCCGGACACCCGTCGAGCTGGATCGTCGTGCAGTTACAACCTGCCGGTTTCGGTGCGTGGTGCTGGTGAGAATCGTGCCGCGTACTCGGGTGCCGAGGCCGGGAATGTTCTTGGTCGGCCTGCTTCCGTCGTCGAGCCGAAATCGGAGCGAGGGTTCTGCTGCTCAGGAGTTGCTCGCGTACCGTGAAGCTGCCGTGCCCTCGTGCTTTTTTTCGGGAAAGTCCGCGACAAACTGCTATGAGGGCGAGAGAGTTTGCGGATGACGTAGTGGGGCTCGTTGTTCCTCCCGGAATGCTGCAGCAGATCGGGAAAGAGGGTTCGCGCGTGCTGGTCCGGGTCCCGCGCGAGTGACGATCGTTGCTTCTCGAAATGGCAGGAATTCCGTGGTTCGCCCGGAGTTCCGGGGCCGAATGTGGAATGGTTTCCTCGATCGGCCGGCAATGACGGGCCGTCGACGGTGTTGGGACGCACCTGCGGATTCCCGGCGGTTGAACCCCAGGAGAGCACTCGGAAATGGGCTTCCAGCGTGCCGATGAGTTCGGGGTGTTGTTCCGACGTGGCCACGGTCGTCCTCAGATCTTCGGTACGAGCGGAGCCGGGGTGGCTGATAGATGAGGCGAGGTCGTTGAGGCGGTAGGTGTCGGGGACGAGTTCGAGGTCACGGATCAGCTCGAGCATGTCGAAGGCCTGTGCCCCCGCGTCTTGGAGCTCGGTGCGGGCAGCGTCGTCGGGTTCCCACAGCGGCGATGGTCGAGGCCGAAGCCGTCCGAGCCCGCGCGAGCAGCGGGTCGATCCTCGGGGAGGAGGCGTCGCGCGCTCTCGGGTGTCGACGAGCGAAATCGTGACCCCTTGCCCTCGAAGTTGCTTCACGCAACTCCCCCGTCCGGTGATCTTTTCCACATTCCTGGGGCCCGTTGGGCGATTGACACAGCTTGTTGGTAACGGTTTTCATTTTCATGTCACTGGTTGTCGGAAACCCTGCGTGACCGATTACCCAACGTGTCCAACTTCGAGGTGAACCGAGACTTGTTCGAACAACGAGGAAAGCCCCGCGGCGCACGGAAGTCGCTGGCGCTCGTGCTGGCGGTGTCCGGTGTGCTGGCCGGTGCCTGCGGAACCGTGGGAAGTGATCAAAGCTCCACCGGAGACGGTTCCGAGCCGTTACGGGCGTTCGTGAGCATCCCCCCGCAGCGCTACTTCGTGGAGCACATCGGCGGGGAGCACGTCGACACCACCGTGCTGCTGCCACCCGCGGCCTCGCCCGCGCTGTACGAACCCAAGCCGTCCGAACTGCGGTCCCTCGCTGAGGCCGACGTCTACTTCGGCGTGGACGTGCCCTTCGAACGCTCCATGACCGACCGGATCAAGGCGGCCGGTGGAGACGACATGCGATGGGTGCGGACCTGGCAGAACGTCGACCGCGGGCAACTGGCGGGCGGCAAACCCGATCCGCACATCTGGTTGTCACCGCGCCGGGTCAAGACCCAGGCCGAGACGATCGCGGCAGCGCTGAGCCGGATCGACCCCGCGCACGAGGCGGACTATCGGAACAACCTGCGGCGGTTCGAGGAGCGCGTCGACGCCGTCGACGCCGACATCGCGCGCGAGCTCGAACCTGTCGCGGGTAGCACTTTCATGTCGTTCCACCCGGCGTGGAACTACTTCGCAGGCGATTACGACCTGAAGATGCTCCCCATCGAGTCCGGTGGCAAGGAACCCAGCGCCGCGCGGTTGCGCGAGATCGTCGAGCGGGCCGAGAACCGCGACATCCGGGCCGTGTTCGTCCAGCCCCAGTTCTCGAAGGACGACGCGCGCACCATCGCCAACCAGGTGGGAGCCACGGTGCAGCCGCTGGATCCGCTGGCACGGGACTGGGAGAAGAACATGCGCCACGTCGCGACCGAGCTCGCGAACGCCTTGCGGGACGGCTCCCGATGAGCCCGAGGGCGAACGCCGTGACACTGACCGGGGTGCGCGCGGGGTACGGTGCCACCCCCGTGCTGTCCGAGACGAACCTGACACTGGCATCGGGTGAGTGTCTCGCGGTGACCGGCCCCAACGGCGGAGGAAAGTCCACCCTGCTCGGATTGCTCGTCGGTCTGCTGCGCCCGTTCACCGGGCAGGTCGAGATCCACGGTAGCTCACCGCGCCGGGCTCGGGGACGCATCGGCTACCTACCCCAGGCAGCGCGGCTCGACCTCGAGTTCCCGCTGACGGTCCGCGACCTCACCGCGATGGGGCGTCTCCGTTCGACCTGGTTACCACAACGACTGCGTGCCGCCGACCGCGCGGCGGTGGCGGATCTCCTGCGGTGGGTCGGGCTCGCGGAGCTCGCCGCGCGCCCCGTGGCGGCCCTGTCGACCGGACAACGCAGACGTGTGCTGCTCGCCAGGGCGCTGGCCACCGAGCCGGACCTGCTCGTGCTGGACGAACCCGAAGCGGGGATCGACGCCGAGTCGGCCGAGCGGCTCCAACAGCTGTTGTCCTCGCTGATCGGCAGCATGACCGTCGTCGTGGCCTCCCACGACATCGAGGGCATCGCCACCCTGGCGACCTGCGGCGTAACGGTCGACCACGGCCTGACCCCGTGGTCCGGCAACGGGGGGCAGGACGAGCCGTCACGAGGAGTCGGTGATCCACCGGACGAGACCGATGGCCGCTTTCCGGAGCACGCCGGTGCGATCGGAGGTTCGGTGTGATCGAGGCGCTGCGTCTGGAGTTCATGCAGAACGCCGTCACCGCGGCGGTACTGGCCAGCGTGGTGCTCGGCGTGGTCGGCTCCCTCGTGGTGGTCAACCGGGAGGTCCTGGTGGGCGGCGGTATCGCGCACGCCTCCTACGGCGGAGTCGGGCTGGGCTTCCTGCTCGGGCTCGACCCGGCCGTGACGGCCATGCTCTTCGGTGTCGTCGCCGCTGTGATCATGGGTGTGCTGCGGCGTTACGTTCGGCAACGCAACGACACCCTGATCGGGATGCTGTGGGCCGTCGGTATGTCGCTGGGAGTGGTCTTCGTCCAGCTCACCCCGGGGTACACCGCCAACGCTCGCAGCTTCCTGTTCGGCTCGCTGCTGTCGATCCCACGCGGCGACCTTCCGCTGCTCGGCGCGGTCGCAGCGGTGCTCGTCGGTTTCGTCGTGCTGTACTACCGGCCGCTGTTGGTCCACTCCTTCGACCGGGATTTCGCGCTGAGCCGCAACCTGCCGGTCTTCCCGCTGGAACTGGTGCTGTTGGCGGCCATCGCGCTGGCCGTGGTGGTGCTCATCCAACTGGTCGGTGTGGTCCTGCTCATCGCACTGCTGACCATCCCCGCCGCGACCGCGGGACTGTTCACCCGCACGCTCGCGAGCATGATGACAGCCACCGTCGCGGTGGGCGTTCTCGTCACCCTCGGAGGATTGAGCGCCTCCTACACGTTCGACCTGCCCTCCGGCCCCGCGGTCGTGCTCACCGCGTGCGTGGTCTTCATCGTGGTCCGCGGCGTTTTCCTGCCGATGCGGGGTCTGATGAGCACCCCACTCGCGGATCGTTCGGGTTGTCGAAGTGACTCGAACGGTGGTGACCCGTCGCGGTAGCGGCGGTTGCGCAGGTCGGGTTCGGCGTGGCGGCTTACGGCGTCCTGCACTGTTCGCCACGCGGGTTACCTGTGGCCTCGTGCCGCCATTCGGCATGTTCCCGTCTCGAGCTCTCCGGTGAGTGGGGTTCGACGACAAGCGGCCGTTGGTCATCGGGCGGAGGAGTGGGAACGAAACCAGTATGGGCAGGGCGACATTGCGGGGGAGGGAGCACGATGACGAGTCCGCATACTTATACCGTTGTGGTCGGCGTGGACGGTTCGGAACCGTCCAAGGCCGCCCTGCGTTGGGCTGTTCGTCATGCGAACAAATTCGGCGGACGTATCAAAGCAGTACAGACCTGGGACGTGCCGACATCCTACGACTGGAGCATGCCCGGGTTGCAGAATCTCGGCGAGGAGACCGAAAAGTCGCTCGCGGAAACCGTGCGGGAAGTCGCTGGTGACAGCACTGCACCTATCGACAGGTCGGTTTCCCGTGGACATCCGACACGAGCGCTGCTCGACGTCGCTCATGAATCCGGTGCCGAGCTGATCGTTGTGGGCAACCGTGGTCACGGTGGTTTCGCCAGTGTTCTGCTCGGGTCGGTGAGCCAGCACCTGGTGAACCACGCTGACAGGCCCGTCGTCGTCGTTCGGTGACCCGAATCGCTCGACTTCAGAGGTGTGAACCCGGCCCGACGGCTCGTGCCTCCCCGGCCTTCGGCAGGACTTCTCAGCGGGTCCGAAAGACGTGAGCCGCTTCCACCGACGCCGGGAGCCAGCATCGGGAAGGTCGATGGACTTCCGTCTCTACAGCGACTCCGACACCGAAGCGGATTCTGGGGTGGTCCGGGTGAAGGGGGGTAACCGTGCCGACGACGAACACCACCATCCTCGACCACGCCGTGCAGATGGCAACCAAGCGGGTGCAGGACGTTTGTCGGGAGTTCGACACCGACCGTCGACATTTCGCCTACCGGGTGTTGCGTGCCTGGATGCACACTCCGTGATCGCCAATCGGTGGAGAGTGCGGCACACTTCGCCGCACAGCTTCCCGAGCCGCTGCGCGATGTCTACTACGAGGGGAAACCCCACCGCTGTCCCGAGATGTACGACGCGAAGGAATTCGTCTCGCGTTTCGCGCGGGAAGCCGATATCTCGATTGCGGACGTACATCGGGTGGCCCCGGCCGTAACGGCGATCGTTGTCCGGCAGCTGTCTCCCGGACAGTTGGACAAAGTACTCGGCCGGTCGCCGCGGGGATTCGTGCGATTCTTCAGCCGCAGGCCCCGGTGGGAGCAACGTAGCTGAGTCGACCGGAAGAACTCGACAGTCGCTCTTGCCGGGTAAGCCGATTCTCCGGTTAGGTTAAGGATGGCCGCCGAACCGACCGGTGAATCGCTTCGAGCATGCCGCGAGTCCGGTGGGTGCGGTCTAACGTCGCGGCCCGAACCGGTCGTACCCGCGAGTTCACGTATCCCGTCACCCGGGGCCCATCACCGTACCCACGACAACCGAGCCCGTAACGGGGACTCGGAAACGGCAATCCCGGGCTCGCCCTTTGCGGAGCCGCGTGCACGGTCTCCGGGAGTGACCGGCGCCGTCCGCCGCTGCGAGCACTCGTGTGAGTTCCGTCGACACTCGGAGGCGTCCATGAGCAAGAGGGGCTTCGCGACGCCCGCGGCCAGGCGCTCGGCCGCACGTGCCGCGCTGCGCGAACTGGAGCGACACGACCGCGATGTGAAAGTGCGGGTGCGATGCGCGGCCAACCACCGCGTGGCGAGCGTCTACACCACTGATGCCGGGCTCGTCTACACCGCGCGCAGCGGACTGCATTCCCACGGTTCGAAGGATTTTGTCGATGTCGCCCACCACGATTCGGAGCACGGGGTGGATGTGGTGGACTTCCTCGACACCGGTACCGACGCCACGGCCGAGGACGAGCTGCCCGCCGCGTGCGAGTGCGGACCGCGGGCGATCATGCGTTCCGAGTTGCTGCAAGCGATCGAGGCCGAACAGCGACTGGTGCTCGTGTCCTGAAGGAACGGGGAGCACGGTGCGCCGGAGGGGGGAGCGGGGCTGCACGCTCGCTCGCGATCGATCCCGATCGGCATCCTTGATCACGCGGCTCCCCGGGCCTGCTTGCTAGCTCGTACCCGTTCGAGCACGGCGGGCAGAACTTCGTGCACGTCACCTATGACCGCGTAATCCGCGCGTGTGACCAGTGGTGCTTCGGGATCGGTGTTGATCGCGAGAATGGTCTTGGCGCCCATACACCCCACCCAGTGCTGGGTCGCACCGCTGATACCGCACGCGACGTAGAGATCCGCGGCGATCTTCGTGCCCGTCAGGCCGACCTGGTCGCTGTGCGGTCGCCACCCGCTGTTCGTGGCCACTCGGGAACAGCCCACCGCCCCGCCGAGCAGTTCGGCCAGTTCTTCCAAGGTCGAGAAGCCTTCGGCGCTGCCGATTCCGCGACCTCCGGAGACGACCACCCTGGCCGTGGCAAGCGAGACACCGGTACCGCCGGGCGCCGTGCGTTCGACGAGCCTGCTGTGGACCAGTTCGTCGGCGTGTTCGGGTACGAAAGTGTCGGTGGCGATGTCTCCGGGCACGGCGACCTCGGCCGGTTCGACGCAACCGGGAACCAGACTGACGAACTTGACCGCCCCGGCCAGCTCGGCGTCCTCGAGCAGCATCCCGCCCCCGCGGAGCCGGGTCAGACTCCACAGCTCACCCGCCTCCACAGCTACGCAGTTGCTGGCGAATGCCTCACCCGTACGTGCGGCAGCGTGAGCCGTGATCTCATTGCCCCACTCGCCTGCCGTCACGACGACACCGGTGGCTCGGACGTGTTGGACGAGCTCCGCGAGAGCGAGGCCCCGGCATTCGGGGGATTGCTCGTCGGCGAACGGTCCTTCGATCCGGTGCAGCTTGGCGGCGCCGTAAGCGGAGAGCGCGCTCGTGAACCCGTCATCGGCGCTGAACGTCACGGCGTGCACGGGGACATCCAGCTTCGTCGCCAGCTCGCGGGCGAGAGTGAGCGTCTCGCGGGAAGCGTCGGAAACGGTTCCCGCTTCGTCTTCGACGAGGACGAGCAGCATGCTTCACACCAGTCCCTTCCGCGTGAGGAGATCGACAACGGATTCGGCGGCGTCGGTTCCGTGCCCGAGTACGACGGTCTCCTGTTCCTGCTCAGGAGGCTGTCGCAGTCGCAGCGTGCGCAGGTTCCCCGGCGAGACCTCCGGACGGATGGTGCGCAGGAACGCCTTCTTGGCTCGGAGTCTGCCTTTGATGGTGGGATACCGCGGCAGGTTGAGCCCCTCTTTGACGGCGGCCACCGCGGGTAGCGGCGCCTGGTAGGTCTCGATGCCGTCGGCACCCTCCCGACGCAGGAACACCTGGGTGCTCTCGTCGGGGATCCGGATGCCCTTGATGCCGCCGACCACGGGGCGGCCCAGCGCGCACGCGACCCGAATGCCTACCTGGTAATTGCCCGCGTCGGCGGATTCGTTGCCGAAAAGGAGGAGGTCGAAGGTTCCCTTCTCCGCCTCCAACGTCCCGATCGCTTCCGCCAGCACGACGGCCGTGGTCTCCGGTGCCTGCGTGGTCTGTTCGACGAGCACTCCGGTGTGGGCACCCATGGACAGCGCGTAGCGCAGTTGCTGTGCCACGTCGGGCGGGCCCGCGCTGAGAACTGTTACCTCACCGCCGTGTTCGTCGGCGAGCCGGACCGCCTCTTCCACGGCGCATTCCTCGTGAGGACCGATGGTGAATCCGATGTGGCGGGTGTCGATGTCCGTGCCGTCCTCGGTCAGCGGCAGCTTCCCACCCGGAGCGGGTACCCGCTTGATACAGACGAGTATCTTCATGGCCGTTCCTCCGTCAGGACTTCATCCGCTCGTCATCCGGGTCGAACAGCGGGGTGCGCCCCGCTCGCGCGACTTTGACGGGGTAGCGCTCGCCCATGTACTCGACGAGCAGCGCGGTTCCCTCCACCGCGTAAACCGCGGGCAGATATCCCATGAGCAGGTATTCGCCGAGTGAGGGCGCCGATCCAGCGCTGGTGACGTAGCTGCCCCGTCCCTTGCTGTCGACGAGCCGATCACCGCTCGTGGTCAGGATCGGCGAGTGGGCCTGCGGATACCGGGCCACGCCCGCGGAGTCGGTGTTACTTACCAGCGAAAGCGTGCACAACGTGGCGGCGGGACCCTGCTCCCTCGCCTCGAGGTAGGGCTGTTTCCCGATGAAGTCGGGCGATTTCACCTTCGACAGCGCCAGTCCCGCTTCCACCGGGTCGTACTCGCCCTCGAGCTCGGCACCCATGAGCCGATAACCCTTCTCCAACCGCCCCGTCGTGCCGTACACGCCGATTCCGGCGGGCACGATGCCGTGCTCCCGGCCCGCTTCGAACAGCGTGTCCCACAGCTTCATTCCCTGCTCGAAGGGGGCGTGCAGTTCCCATCCGAGGTCCCCGACGTAGGAGATCTTGACGGCGAGGGCGGGCACTCCGTCCACATCGATGTGTCGTGCCGTGCCGAAGGGGAAAGTTCCGGCTGAGAGGTCGGCCTCGGTGACCGAGGACAGCACGTCGCGAGCGCGCGGTCCCCAGAGACCGAGGGTGCACACCGCCGAGGTCATGTCGGTGAACGTGACCGATCCGTCCTCGGGAAGGTGGTCGCTGAACCACTTCCTGTCGCGCGCGCCGTCGGCACCACCGGCGATGACGCGGAAGAATTCCGTGCCCAGCCGGACTATTGTCAGATCGCTGCGGAAACCGCCGGAGCGGTCCAGGACCGGTGTGTAGACGATCCTGCCCACGTCCTTGTCCACTTGGGCCACCGCCATGCGCTGCAGGTAATCGAGAGCACCCGGGCCGGACACGTCGAACTGCGCGAACGCGGTCAGATCGATCACAGCGACCCGCTCGCGCATCGCGAGGTGCTCGGCGTTGATGATCGGCGACCACCAGCGAGCGTCCCACTCGTGCGGGCGGTTGCCGATGCGATCGGCGTACTGCTCGAGCAGCGGGCTGTTCGACTCGTACCAGTGCGGCCGCTCCCACCCGCCGACTTCGAAGAACTTCGCCGAAAGCTCCACTTCGCGGGTGTGGAAGGGGGAAAGCCGCTGCCCGCGGTTGGATTCCCACTGCTCCTGGGGATGCACGATCCCGTAGATCTTGTTGAACCCTTCGCGGGCACGTGCCCGAACGTGTGTCGTGGTGCGCTGGTTCGGGTAGAAACGGGCGATGTCCGCACCGTGCAGGTCGATCTCGGTGCTGCCGTGGGTCATCCACTCGGCGAGCAACCTGCCGACCCCGGGGCCTTCCTTGATCCACACCGAGGCCGCCGACCACAGGCCCCTTACCTCCGGGGTCTCTCCCAGCAGGGGCGCGCCGTCGGGTGTCATCGACAGCAGGCCGTTGATGGAGTGCCGGATCCCCGCCCCGGGAGCGTTCAGGATTTCGGGGAACAGTTCGAGGGCGTCTTCCATCTGCGGGTCGAAGTCCTCCTGGGTGAACGGCAACTGCGTGGGCGAGAGTTGCGCGGTTTCGTAGGAGGGGATGTCGTCGGCATCGTGCAGGATCGCCCGGTGCGCGTAGGAGCCGATCTCGAGGTCGGCACCGCTCTGCCGCTCGTACATGAGCGGATCCATGTCGCGCACGATCGGGTATCCGATCTCGGAGCGGGTCTCGGCCAGTTCCGGGATGGGGCCGACGTCGATCAGCTGGTGCACAGCCGGGGTGAGCGGGATCCGGGCACCGGCCATCCGTGCGATGCGCGGACTCCACACCCCGCACGCGACGACGACCGTGTCGGTCTCGACATCACCGCGATCGGTGCGGATCTTCGATACCGTGCCGTGCCGCGTTTCGATACCGGTGACCTCGGTGTTGGCCGACACGGTCAACGCTCCGAGCGCCTGAGCCTGCTCCCGCATCAGCGCCCCGCTCCGCAGCGGGTCGACCACCGCTACCGAGGGGGTCCAGAAACCGAGCTTTACGATGCTCGAGTCGATGAAGGGCACGAGTTCGGCCACCTTCTCGGGGCCGATGAGCTCGGAGTCGATGCCCCACGCTCTTGCCGAGGCCATGCGACGCTTGAGCTCCTCGACGCGTGCCTCGGTGCGGGCGATCTCGACACCGCCAGAGGTGACCAACGTGCCCAGCTTCTCGTACTGGTGCATGGAGTCCACCGTGATCGCGGTGATCTCCTTGGAATGATCGACGGGGAAGATGAAGTTGGATGCGTGGCCGGTAGATCCTCCCGGGTCGGGCAAGGGGCCTTTGTCCAGCAGCACGATGTTGTGCCAACCGGCTTGCGCGAGGTGATGGGCCACGGAGTTACCCACGATCCCCGCACCGATGACGACGGCCTCGGCCCTGTCGGGAAGGTGGCTCATGGGGACTCCAATCGGGTTGTCGGGTGAGTCTGGCTGTGCTGGATCACCGATCTGTTCTCTTGTCCGAGTGCGGCGACGTGCTCGTGCGGGAGCCCCGACGCGGCATTGCTTTCGGTGGGAGCGGTGAGCGGATCGCCGTGGTCGCCGAGGGATTCCTCGAGTCAGCTGAGCCGGTGGAGCGCGGGAAACCGCGTCCGCGTGGTGGGAACGTTGTGGTCCTCGAAGGTGGCGCATAGGCGCGCGTGGTGCGTGGTCCCGTCCGCAACGTGATGAGCGTGCTTCCCCCGGTCGTGTTCGCGGAGTGATCAACCGGTTTCGGGTACATGGGGTACGCCCCGCTGTTGAGAATGGGCGTGTTTTGGTGCCAGGACTCGAACTCGGCCGGACCGGTCGGCTGGCGAGCACCCGAAGCCTGACAAGTAGTTGTGACAAGACGCACAAAAATAAGATAAGGATATTGCGCGCACTACGCAACGCGTTGCCTTATCCGAAACTTTTTGTCGAGTGTGGTAGCCGGTACCGGGAAGCTGCGCCGCGTGCGAGTGCTCTCTCGAATCCGAGCGGTTCTCGGGGAGCAGTTGCAATCGCCTGCACGGGTGCGGGGGCACGTTACGCGGATGCTGGAGTGGTGAGCACGGTGAGGTTCTCGCCGCGTGTGGGCGGCGCGCTTGCTCCAGGGGCGGAAGCGGGATGAGGCTGGGAACGACTGACACGTCCGTGATCGCAATCGGCTTCCCTGGGGTGCCACATGTACGTCCTGGTGGTCAATGCCGGATCGTCCAGCTTGAAGCTGCGGCTGCTCGATCCCCGGGACGAGCTGGCCGCCTCGTTGGACCTCGACGAGTGGTCCGGAGAACAGGAGATCGGGTCGTTGCGGGAATTCGTGGCGGGGGCTCCTCGAATCGACGCCGTGGGGCACCGGATCGTGCACGGCGGCGCGAATTTTCGAGAGCCGGTACTTATCGACACGGATGTTCGGAACCGAATCTCGGAGTTGGCCGAACTGGCCCCGCTGCATCAGCCTCGCGGAGTGTCGGGCATCGACGCCTTCTCGGCTGTCCTGCCGCACGTACCGGCCGTTGCGTGTTTCGACACCGCTTTTCACGCCACGTTGCCCGAGGCGGCAGCACTGTACGCACTGCCACGTGAGTGGAACGAGAAGTGGAACCTGCGACGGTACGGCTTTCACGGGCTGTCGCACGCCTACGCCTCACGGCGGGCGGCCACCTTGCTCAGGTGCCCGGTCTCCGAGGTGCGGGTCATCACCTGCCACCTCGGTGCGGGCGCGTCCCTCGCCGCCACCGTCCGGGGAAGGTCGGTCGACACCACCATGGGCTTCACTCCCCTGGAGGGGCTGGTGATGGCAGCTCGCAGCGGTAGCGTCGATCCGGGACTCGTGCTCTGGTTGCAGTGCCGCACCGGGGCGACCGCTGCTGAGCTGTCACACGTGCTGGAACAACGTTCGGGATTGGCCGGCATGACCGCTGGCAGTGGGGACATGCGCGAGGTCCTGCGAGGTGTCGCCGCGGCCGACCCGGCGGCGACTCTGGCCTTCGAGGTCTATTTGCATCGGTTGCGACGTGAGTTGGCCGCGATGACAGCGGCGGCCGGTGGATTGGATGCGCTGGTGTTCACCGGGGGCGTGGGAGAGCACTCCCCAGAAGTGCGCTCAGGCGCTGTGCGGGGGCTGGGATACCTGGGGGTCGAACTCGACGCTGAGCACAACCGGACAGCCGCTGCCGACGCCGATATCAGCGCTCGCGAGGCCCCGGTACGCACTTTCATGATCAACGCCCGTGAAGACCTCGAGATCGCACAAGCTTCCCGAACCGTTCTCGGAAATCGGTAGCGAACAGCCGGCCCGACTCCCGCCCCGGCCACAGTTCCGGGCGACCCGACCGATTCGAGTCGGTTTACCGAGCGCTCCGAAACCGAGGGGCCACGGGAGAAGCAGGTATGCCCCCTCCGAGCGCAACGTTTCACGAGAAGGTATGACAGCCGCGGCTGTCAGAAAGCCTCTCGGGCAGCTCGACCTCCGGTACCGAATCTGTTGCCGAAATGTCGGTCCGAACGCGCCCCGACGAGATCTTCTCACGTTTCGCGTGGTGCGTGTGACTACCGGGAGAGCACCCTGCCAGCCGTGTGACGAGTGAGCGCGGGTAGACCGTCCACCGGTGAGCCGCCGTGCTCTCGTCCTGGTTCGATGGCGGCAGCCGCTCGTGTGGACTCGAAGTGACCGCGCGCTCGGCCACGACGTGTCAGTAGGGCCATCGCCAGTCGCGCACTTCGGGGAGGTCCTCGCCGTGGGAGCGAATCCAGGCTCGGTGCTGAATGCGCTTGTCCCGCATGAGCTGGCGCAGCCGGGCGGCCCTCGCGCCCAGCCCGGGCACGTGGTCGACGACGTCGATGACCAGGCGGAAGCGGTCCATGTCGTTGAGCACGAGCATGTCGAAGGGTGTGGTGGTGGTTCCTTCCTCCTGGTAGCCACGCACGTGGGTGCGGTCATGTGATGTGCGTCGGTATATCAGTCGATGGATCAGCCACGGATAGCCGTGGTAGGCGAAGATTATCGGACGGTCGGTGGTGAACAGGGCGTCGTACTCGGCATCGGGCATGCCGTGCGGATGTTGGGTGACCGGTTGCAGTCGCATCAGGTCGACCACGTTGACCACCCGTACCCGCAGGTTCGGCAGGTGCTCACGCAGCAGTGCCGCCGCGGCGACCACTTCGAGGGTGGGGGCGTCACCCGCGCATGCCAGCACCACGTCGGGTTCCTCGCTCGGCCCCTCCGTACCCGCCCACTCCCAGATTCCCGCACCACGTGTGCAGTGCGGGACCGCTTCGTCCATGCCCAGCCAGTCGGGGCTCGCGTTCTTCCCGGCGACGATGACGTTGACGTAGTCGCGGCTGCGTAGGCAATGATCGGCCACCGACAACAGGGTGTTGGTGTCCGGTGGCAGATATACCCGGATGATCTCGGCCTTCTTGTTGACCACGTGATCTATGAACCCGGGATCTTGGTGGGAGAACCCGTTGTGGTCCTGTCGCCACACGTGCGAGGTCAAAAGATAGTTCAACGACGCGATCGGTCGCCGCCACGGCAGGGCGTGGCTGACCTTGAGCCATTTGGCGTGCTGGTTGAACATCGAGTCCACGATGTGGATGAACGCTTCGTAGCAGTTGAACACCCCGTGCCGACCGGTAAGCAGATAGCCTTCCAACCACCCCTGGCAGAGGTGTTCGGACAGCACCTCGAGGACTCGTCCTTCCCGGGCCAGATGCTCATCTGTCGAAAAAGTTTCGGCTCCCCATTGCTTGTCGGTCGCCTCGTAGACGGCGTCCAATCGATTCGAGGCCGTCTCATCGGGCCCGAACAGCCGGAAGTTGCGTTCGTGCCCGTTGAGTCGGATGACATCGCCGAGCATGCGTCCCAGTGCGCGGGTCGGTTCCGAGAGGTCCGAGCCGTGTCCGGTTACTTCGGTCGCGTAGTCCCGGAAATCCGGCAGGGCCAGATTTTTGAGCAGCGTTCCACCGTTGGCGTGCGGGTTCGATCCCATACGCCGGGTTCCGGAAGGGGCCAGAGCGGTGATGTCCTGGGCGGGACGACCGCGCTCGTCGAAGAGCTCCTCCGGGCGGTAGCCTCGCATCCAGCTCTCCAGGATCCGCAGGTGTTCCGGATTCTCCCGCACGGCCGACAGTGGTACTTGGTGCGCGCGCCACGTGCCTTCCACGGGGAGTCTGTCCACATGTGCTGGACCGGTCCAGCCCTTGGGGGTGCGCAGTACGATCATCGGCCACCGGAGTGGCTCGAAATGCTCGGAGCCGGTGCGGGCGCGGTGTTGGACGGTGCGGAGATCGGCCAGCGCGTTCTCCAGTGCGGCCGCCATCCGCTGATGCAGCGGTGCGGGATCGTCTCCTTCCACGAAGTACGGGGTGTAGCCGTGTCCTCGCAACAGCGAGTCCAGCTGCTCCCGGGGCAGCCGGGCGAGCACGGCCGGATTCGCGATCTTGTAGCCGTTGAGGTGCAGAATCGGCAGCACGGCCCCGTCCTGTTTGGGGGAGAGGAAGGCGTTGGCGTGCCAACTGCTCGCAAGCGGGCCGGTTTCGGCCTCGCCGTCACCGATCACGCAGGCCACGATCAAATCGGGGTTGTCGAAGGCCGCGCCGTAAGCATGAGCCAAGGAGTAGCCGAGCTCTCCGCCCTCGTGGATCGAGCCGGGAACCTCGGGGGCGACGTGACTGGGTACCCCTCCCGGAAAGGAGAACTGCCGGAACAGCTCGTGCATACCGGCTTCGTCACGGGGGACGTTCGGGTACACCTCGGTGTAGCTGCCCTCCAGCCACGTGTTGGCCAGCAATGCCGGTCCGCCGTGCCCTGGGCCGATCACGTACATCATGTTCAGGTCGTGCTGGTTGATCATTCGGTTCAGGTGCGCGTAGCAGAAGTTCAGCCCCGGGGTTGTCCCCCAGTGCCCCAGCAACCGGGGTTTGACGTGCTCCGGCCGCAGCGGCTCGCGCAGCAGCGGGTTGTCGAGCAGATAGATCTGGCCGACCGAGAGATAGTTCGCCGCCCGCCAGTAGGCGTCGATACGGCGGCTTTCCTCGCCGGCGAGGACTTCCTCGATCGGCGGCTTCCCCGTGGTGGTCGATCGCATACCTGGCCCTCCTCGAGTTTCGACGAACTGAAGGAACGGGGCGCGTGTTATCTCAGCTGCACGACCGAAGGCGCTCCTGTGGGAAGCGCATCGCGTGGCCGGCCGACAGCGACCGGGTGCATTGGTCGGAGCCGACCTGCCGCGGCCGATGAGGTCCTCGTGGAGTCCGTTACCCGAGGCACTCCTGCGGTCGAACAATCCCTCACCGCGGACTCCTCGCTGGAACTCGTGGCTGCGCGATGACGAACAACGCCCGGTCCGGCCGGGACGCCCACTCGATGCTTGTCCTGACCGACGATAAGACTCGTCGTTTTCTTTCACCCTGTGGTGAGCACGTTGAGCGTTCGGTAGGTCGGTGAACACTACACACGGGCTGCGCTCGCTCCGATGTCTGCCGAGATCGCCACTGGTCTCCTCGGGTGGCTGTGCAGCCGACGACGGCGTCGACCGCGAGAAACCACACGGAACCGCTGGCAACTAGTACCCGCCGGCGGCGTTCTCGCGCTGTGTGCAGCGCAGCGGGGCCCGTAAGCACCCGGCTCGGGCGAGGAGCTTCTCGCGCTCAGGGCGAGCAAGGGACGTTAGGCACTGTACGTGCGAGGTGGACGGGCCGAGACTTGGTGCAGCTGCTGCGCGGCAGCGGGAACCGGACATCGGTCGTGGACCGCCGACGACGGTTTTGAAAAGGGATGAGTGTTTTCGAACAGGGGGTTCGACGATGACTCTGATGCGGTTCGATCCATTTCGGGACATGGACCGACTGGCCGAACAACTGGCCGCGGCAAGTCGGTCACCCAGGGCGATGCCGCTGGAGGCCTACCGGCACGGCGACCAGTTCATGATTCACCTCGACCTTCCAGGAGTCGATCCCGCGGACGTGGAGCTGACTGTCGAACGCAATGTACTGAGTATCAGCGCCAAGCGCGGCACCGCGCGTCGAGAAAGCGACGAGCTCCTCGTCGACGAACGCCCGCAGGGGACGTTCTCCCGGCAGCTGTTCCTGGGTGAGAACCTCGACCTGGGTAAGTTGACGGCGAACTACGAGGGTGGCGTACTGACGTTGACCGTCCCGGTCGCGGAGGAGAGCAAACCTCGTCAGGTGCCGATCGCCTCCGGCGAGCAGGTGCCGCAACAGCTCAGTTCCGAGAACGTTCGTGACGAGCGAGTCGCGGAGCGAGAGGAAACCGCGAACGCGTAGTGATCCGCCGCCTTCCGCGTGGGGTGCTCCCGTGAGACTGCGGTGATATCCGGCCGCCACACCCGGTCGCGAACTGCGATGAACCGGACGACGTTCTAGCGTGGTTCACACGGGCCCGTATTCGGCACCGCTTCATTCTGACGGGGGGACTATGTTGTGGTACTGCCGCTTCCGGTGGCACGAGAACACTCGAGCCGATGATGTGCGTCGTCGAGTCCTGGAACAACACGATCTCGGCAACAACAAGGCCGACAAGATCCGCGGTTGGTACAACCTCGTCGGCGGCGGAGCGGGTTTCCTGCTGATCGAGTCGGACTCGCCGCACGAAGTGACCGATCTGCTGCAGCCCTACATGGATCTCGTGAGCTGGGACGTGCACGCGGTGTACGAACTCCCCTACGGCCGGATGATCGAGGAAATCCGCAAGCAGCTGCAGGTCAGCGCCTGATGAGTTCGGCAGCCAAGATCGCGGCGAAATCGTTTCCGGCGGGAAGTCGTCGCGGCCGATACGCGGCGTCGTGGGCAAAGCGGAGTGACCGGAAACCGCATGCCACCGGCACCTGGAGTGTGTAGGCTGCTTCGCATTCCCGGAGAGGCGAAGCCGGACCGCGATTCGACGGCTCGCTCGCCCATGGATCGTGAACTGCTCCCGACGAGGCGCGCTCGTCGGATCTTCGGGTGGTGCCGGTGCACGTGCGAACCGTCCGAGATGACGAGCATGAGCGAAACGCCGCTACGTCCAAGCGAGGTATACCTGTTCGGAAATCTTTCCGGGCAGGTACTCGCCGAATATTGGAGGGGTGCTCGATGCAGGTGGCGGAGGCTTTCCGGCCGGGAGCTCTGACTTGCGAGACGGACGATCCGCTCGTAGACGTCGCGCGTGAACTGCTGGAGAACAGTACCGGTGTACTTGCCGTGCTCGACGGGAACATGATCGTCGGAATCATCTCGGAACGAGACATCGCACGAGCGGTCGCCCACGGTACGGATACGTCGACGGCGACGGCCGAGATGTTCGCCACCGAACATGTCGAGACCGCCAAACGGGACGAGAACACCATGACCGTCGCGCGGCGAATGCTCGACGCGGGAGTTCGGCACCTGCCCGTCGTGCAGGACAGCATGGTCATCGGAGTGATCTCGATGCGAGATGTCCTCGCGGTCGAGGCGTGGACATGACGGCTACGACCGGTATACACCCCATCCGGTGGGACTGACGAGATCGGTGACGCTCCGTTCCGCACTGCGCTCGCTCCGGGGTAGCCGGACACTACGAGCCGACCCAGTACATCGTCGCGAAGGTCGACTGGTATGAGCGTGCTCGAAACGGAAACGGTCGTCGCCGGCTACGACGGCTCCGCCGAGTCCCGCAGGGCCGTCTGGTGGGCGGCGTCGGAAGCGGTAACCCGCTCACGACCGCTACTGCTTGTCCAAGCCTTCACCATGCCGCTGGAGGAACTGACACGGATCCACTTGCCCACCGAACCGATCGTTTTCGACTCCCCCCACAGTGTGGCGGACGAGGAGATCACGCGGATGGCCGAGCAATGTCGAGAACAGTTGCCCGATCTACGGGTGCGGACCGAAACCCTCGTAGGCCATCCTGCGAACGTACTGCTGGACGCTTCGCTGCGGGCGAGCGTTCTCGTGCTGGGGCCCCCGGAGCCGAGCAGGGCGCAGCGGGTTCTGCTCGGCTCGACCGCCGCCGAGCTTGTACGCCGGGCACACGTTCCCGTCATCACCGTCCGAGGTGAGACCGAGAATAATCAGGGAGAAGGGGTACCTGTACTCGAACGCGTGGTCGTCGGGGTCGACGGTTCCACACACAGCCTGCGGGCGATCGCCTTCGCGCACGACTTCGCCGCGCGGCACCAAGCCGAGCTGACCGCTCTGCTGGTGCATCCCGAAACCGGTCGGAGAGGGGAACGAGAACAAGCAGAACCCAATCCGATCGAGACCGGTCGACGGGAGCTCGCCGAGGCGATGGCGGGTTGGGGCGAGCAGTATCCCGATGTCGTGGTCCGCCAGGAGGTCACGACGGCCAGGAGGGTCTCCGATCCGCTGCTCGAGGCCGCGGGGCACGCCGACCTGCTCATCGTCGGAACTCACGGCCGAGGAATCGTCCGCGCTGCTCTGCTGGGTTCGGTCAGCCACGCGGTGGTCAACTACGCGGAGTGCCCGGTAGCCATCGTTCACTGATCCGGAGCCGGTCTGCTCGCTCTTCGGTTCGCCAGCCGTGGCTCAATCCGCTGCGGGGAGCTCGCCGCCCCCGAACCGGGCCAGTCCGCCGGTGGCGAGCAGCAACACCGCGGCGAACAGCAGGGCGCTCGCCGCCCCCAGTGAACCGGACACCGCGCTGGCGCAGGCGGGCAGCGCCACCTGCCCCGCGCGGTTGGTCCACAGCCGCAGCGCCAGCCCGGAACCACGGTTGGCCGCACCCGCCGTGCGCACCACCGCGGTCATGGTCAGCGGTTGACCGATTCCCAGCAGGAATCCGCCGACTCCGAGCGCGGCGGCCATCGCCACCACTCCCAACCCGGGTGCGGTGACCAGTGTCAGGCACGTCCCGGCGCCGAGGCAGCTGGTGACGATCAGAGTGCGTCGCTGCCACCGCGCCGCCAGATACCCCAACCCCAGTCGCGACAGGATCGAGGCCGCCGATCGCACCGCCAGCAGCGTACCGGCCAGGGCGGGAGCGATGCCGCGGTTCTCGGCGATCAGCGGTAGATAGGCGGTGAGCAGGTCGACCGCGCCGAGCAGCGCGAGGCTGGTGAACAATCCGGTGGCCATCCCCGGCCTGCGCAGCAGGCTGAGCGTGCCCCGCTGCTCGCCGGAATCAGGGGCTGGGGGAGTGCCGGAAGTGCCGCGACGCAGCAGCAGCGCGGGCAGCACACCGACGGCGGCCGTGAGCGCCCCGACGAGGAACGCCTCGCTCGTCGCCCCGGTCAACGCATCCCCGGAGGCCTGCCCCAGCAGCAGACCCGAGCCCAGCGGGCCGAGCATCTGGCCGACCGACACGGCGGCGGTGAACAGGCCGAAGTTGCGGTCCAGCGCGTCATCGGCGGAGACCGTGGTGATGAAGCGCTGACCACCCATCATGAACACGATGTGCCCCAGGCCGAGCACGGCCGACCCGACGGTCACCCCCGGCAGCGACGTCGAACTCGCCAACCACAGCGGGGCCGCGACGAGCAGGCAGGTTCCGGTGAGCAGCACCGGCACGGTTCCGCCGTGTCGGTCGGTGTAGCGGCCCAGCGGTAACGCCACCACGAGCGACAGCATCGCGTAGGCAGCCGTGATGAGTCCGACCGCGACCTCGCCGCCACCGAGGGAGATGGTGCGGTACGAGATCAGCGGCCGGGCCAGGTTGAGGGTGGTCTGGGTGCAGACGACGCACACGAGCAGCAGCGCCAGTTGCGGCGATAGGCCCTTCGGGAGCGAGACGCCCTTCGTTCTCGTCGTGCTCACGCGGTCGGGCCGATCTCGACGTCGAAGGTGCCCGCGTCGATCCCGGTGGTGAGCTGCTCGATGATCGCCTCCCGTGTGCGGGAGAGGTGCGCGGTGAGTGTGGCCGCGGCCTCCTCGGCGTCGCCGTCGAGCACCGCACGGCACATCCGCCGGTGTTCGCGCGCGGATCCGGGCAGCCGCTGGGTCGCCGAGTGCGCGACTTCGAGCAGCCGTGCGGACTGGCCACGCTGGTGATCGATCGTCCGTGCGAGCTGCTGGTTGTGGCAGGCGGCGGTGATGGCCAGGTCGAACCGCTCGGTCAGCCGGTGGAAGGGCGGTGCCAGCTCGGCGTGCGGTGTCGTTTCGATCCGTTCGGCCAGGGCGTCGAGCTCGACGGCTATTTCGCTGAACTCGGTGAGCAGCTCGGGGCGGGTCCGGCCGTCCTCGGCGACCATCCGCACGGCCGCGGGCTCCAGGATCATGCGGAACTCGAACAACGTCCGCACACCGTGCAGCGAGATCGGTGCGACGCGCGCGCCCGAGCCCGGGGTGAAGCTGATCAGCCCTTCGTGCGAGAGCTGTCGGATCGCCTCCCGTACTGGCGTGCGGGAGGCCGCGAGGCGCTCCGCCAGGCTCGTCTCGCTCAGCTGCGCCCCGGGCGGTAGTTCCATCTTTTCGATCAGCTCTCGCAGGCGCAGGTAGACAGCCTGGGTCTTACCGAACGACATCGCTCTCCTCGGTTGGGATACAGCTCAGTATACAAGCCGGTGTGCACGCCCTCCGCCGATGTCGCGAGCCGCGTTTCCGGGTCAGCGCGCTGTCCGGTCCTCCGGGACGTCGAGCGTGCGGCCGAGGTTGTGGGCCTCGTGCAGCAGCAGGGCCCCGAGCTCGGGGCGGCGTTCCGGACGGAATCGGGTCTCGATACCGGTCAGGGTCAGCGCCCAAGCGGGGCGGCCGGACCGGTCGAAGACGGCCGCGGCCATTCCCCAGCTTCCCTCGACCACCAGTCCGGGGTTGACGGCGTAGCCGTCGCGACGCGTGCGGGCGATGCGCTCCCGGACCGCCTCGACGGAGTGCGACCGGCCCCACCGGGCGGTCAGATCGGTACGACCGAGGTAGTTGTCGATCTCTGCTTCGTCCAGGAAAGCCAGCAGGACCAGCCCCGCCGAGACGACTCCCAGCGGGAACCGGGCTCCCTCGTGCAGTACGAACGAGCGGATCGGGAAGTCGCCGTTCTCCCGGAGAAGGCACACCGTTTCCTCACCCCGCAGCGCCGAGAAGAACGCGCTCTCGCCGGTTCGGGCCGCCAGTCGGTGCACGCAGGCACGGGCGTGGTGCGTCACGTCGTAGCGAGTGCCCGCGGTCTGGCCCAGCAGGTAGAGCTCGGGCCCCAGGAACCACCGCCCGGTTCGGCGGTCGCGATCGACGAATCCCTCCTCGGCCAGCGAGCTGAGCAGTCGGTGCACCGTCGGTCGCGGCAGCTCGGTCGCCCTGGCGAGGTCGCTGGTGGCCGCGCCCACCTCGTTGGTGGCGGACAACGCGCGCAGCACGGAGCCGATCCGGGGGACCAGGTGGGCGTTCGGGACGTCGGTCACGGCCGCCATCCTAGCGTTCGCGGAGTGGACGCACTGTCGGTGCGATGGTCGATCGGTGAGCGATTCGGGTCTCGTTCGTCGTGAATTGTTGCGGCGGAAAGCGGGTGACCCTTTTACTGCCGCCTGTCCGCTCAGTGGAACCGAGATCGCGAGGTGACGACTTGTCCGAGCTGTGTACCGATACGCGACAGGCACTGGCCGGGTCGCTCACGGACGAAATGACGATCGCGGTCGGTGGCTTCGGGTTGTGCGGCGTTCCGAACGACCTGATCGAGGCCGTCCGTGACAGCGGGGTCACCGGTCTGACGGTGGTGTCCAACAACATGGGGATCGACGGAAAGGGGCTCGGCCTGCTGCTGGAGGACCGCCAGGTGGACAGGGTGATCGCCTCCTACGTGGGTGAGAACAAGCTGTTCGCCCAGCAGTACCTGGACGGGACGCTGGCCGTGGAGTTCGCGCCACAGGGGACGCTGGCCGAACGGCTGCGAGCGGGCGGTGCCGGGATCGCCGCGTTCTACACCCGGGCGGGAGTGGGAACCCCGGTGGCGGAGGGAAAGCCCTCGGCCGAGTTCGACGGGCGGACCTACGTCCAGGAGCGGGGAATCGTCGCCGACCTCGCGCTGGTGCACGCCCACACCGCCGATCCCGCGGGCAATCTCACCTATCGGGCCAGCGCACGGAATTTCAATCCGGTTGTGGCGACCTGCGGAAGAGTCACCGTGGTCGAGGTCGAGAACCCCGGCGAGCGGTACCTGGACCCGGAGCTGGTGGTTACCCCCGGGATTTACGTCGACCGCCTGGTTCGCGCCGAACCGCGCGTCAAGGACATCGAGAAGCGCACCGTGCGGACTCCGATGCGCTGACCGGGCCCGCAAAGCGCTCGCGGGGCTGAACATGCCCCTTCGAACCACCTACCCGACGTCGGGCCGCCCGGAGCGGGAGCCGGCAGGGGCTCCGCCGAGCGAACATCCCGACAACCCGACCGGAAAACTTCGAGCAGGAGGTAGCCATGGCCTGGAGCCGCGACAGGATGGCGGAACTCGCCGCCGCCGAGATCGGCGACGGCGACTACGTCAATCTCGGGATCGGTATCCCGACGCTGGTCGCCAACCACATCCCCGAGGACGTGCGGGTGACGCTGCAGAGCGAGAACGGCATTCTCGGCCTCGGGCCGTTCCCGGGGGAGGGGGCCGAGGACGCCGATCTCATCAACGCGGGCAAGCAGACCGTGACGGTCACTCCCGGCGCGAGCTACTTCGACTCGGCGTTCTCGTTCGGAATGATGCGCGGCGGGCACATCGACATCGCCGTCCTGGGAGCCCTGCAGGTCGGTGAGAACGGTGATCTGGCGAACTGGACGATCCCGGGCGCCATGGTCAAGGGCATGGGTGGCGCCATGGACCTCGTCGTCGGTGCCCGGCGGATCGTCGTGCTCACCGATCACGTGGCCAAGGACGGAAGCCCGAAGCTCGTCGAGGAGTGCACGCTGCCGCTGACGGGTTCGGGAGTGGTCAACCGGATCATCACCGATCTGGCGGTGCTCGACGTGACCCCGGACGGCCTGGAGCTGGTCTCGCTCGCACCCGGCGTCCCCGAGGAGCAGGTCCGCGACAGCACACGGGCCCGGATTCGGCAACGGAGCCCGAGCGGGATCAGACCCCGAGGAATCCCTTGATGCTCGCCGGAAACGTCTCGGGATCCACGGCCGGGGTGTCGTTGGACGGTGGGTGCTCCAGTGCCGTGGCGACGGCTGTCTTCGCCGCCCGGATGGCAGCCGGTGGTTTCTCGACGATCGTGGTGAGCAGTTCCCCGGTGCGTTCGGTCAACTCCGCCTCGGGGACCGCGCGCTCGACCAGCCCCTCGTGCACGGCGGCCACGCCGGCGAGCAGTTCTCCCGTGTACAGCAGCCGTCGCGCCCGTGCCGGACCCACGAGCACGACCAGCCGTTTCGCGAACGCCGGGCTGGTGTTGATGCCGAGTCGGATGATGGGCATGCCGATGCGGGCGGAGGTGCTCATGTACCGCAGATCGCAGGCGAGAGCGAGTTGACATCCGGCTCCGGCCGCGACGCCGGTGATCTCGGCGATCACCGGTACAGGGCATCGCTCGACGGCTTGGAAGGCCGCTTCCATCCGGGAGAAGGAATCCTCCACCGAGTCCATGTCGGCATCGACCCATTCGGTCATGTCCGATCCGGCGCAGAAGGTGCCCTCGCGGCCGCGAATCACCACCACACGCACGGTTTCGTCGGTGCCGATCCGCTCGACGGCGTGCCGTAGCAGGTCCCAGCCCGCCCGGTCGAGCGCATTGCGTTTCGTGGCGTCGCCGACCGTCAGTTCGACGACTTCTGAGCTGGGTCGCCGCACCGCCACGGGGGGTACTTCTTCGAATCCGGTGCTCATCGAACGGCTCCTCGGGGCGCGCCACTGCTGCGGTCGAGTGTGCTCTTATCCGAGGCCCGCGGCGACCTCCTCGGTGTGCGGGGTAACGCCGGTGGGCGGCAGAATCGGGGGTGACCGGTGAAAGTCGTCGACTGATCGAACCGGGCTCGTCGCGGCCTGCCCGGTTGGTTCCCGATCCCGAGAGCCAGGACTGCTCATGCGCGAACTGGTGGTAACCACATTCGTTAGTCTCGACGGAGTGATGCAGGCCCCCGGTGGTCCGGAAGAGGACCGGGAAGGGGGGTTCGACCACGGCGGGTGGGTAGTTCCCTACTTCGACGATGACCTGGGCAGGCGGATCGAGGAGTGGTTCGCCGGGGCCGAGGACTTCCTGTTCGGACGCGGAACCTACGAGATCTTCGCCGCCTACTGGCCCTATGTGGGCGACGAGGAGGACGCCATCGCCCGGGCGCTGAACACACGTCCCAAGCACGTCGCGTCGCGGACGCTGCGGCAGGTCGACTGGAAGGGGGCGTCCCTGCTGGGGCCCGACGTCGTGGGCGCCGTCGAGCAACTGAAGAACCACGACGGTGGTGAACTGCAGGTGCACGGCAGTCACGGCCTCGTCCAGACGTTGTTGGAACACGACCTGGTCGACGAACTGCGGTTGATGACTTTCCCGCTGCTGCTCGGCAGCGGGAAACGACTGTTCGCCGACGGCACGGTCCCGACCGGCCTGCGGCTGGCCACGTCCTCACCGACGAGCAGCGGCGTCCTCGTGGCGAGTTACGAACGTGGCGGGAACGTGCGCACCGGCTCGTGCTGACCGGGTCCGAATTCCGGATATCCGCCGGGTGGGGAAGCGAACTCCCGGGCCTCGTCGGAACAGGTGGTCTCCACTCGTGGTCGGCGGTGACCACTCCTCGCGCCTCGGCGCGGACAGCGCTTCCGCAACAACGCTGGTGTTTATCGCACCAGTGGGGGTTCCGAGGGGCTTCCGGGGTTGAGGACACCAGGGGAGTGACGAGCAAGCGCTCGGCCGCAACGCGCTTCGGAGGCCCTCGCCACGGCCGTGGCAGGCTGAGACTTCCCGGCGGTACGGAACTCGTAGCTCACAGGTGGATCGGTTCGAGATGGCGGGGGTCGAGAGCGATGCCATGCTTACCAATCAGGTCCTGCAGCGCACGAGTTTGCTCGCGATCGACCGTGTCGTGAATGTCCGGTGAGGTCAGTGGCGTGCTCAGGTCGTCGTGGTGAGTGGGGATGACGACCTCGGGCCAGTCCAGGGTGGTGAGCACACGCCGATAGTAGTCGTGCACGGTCGCGTGACCGCTTGCTCCCAGGACCAGCACATCCGGGTGGGCGCCTGCTACCTCCCGTTCGGCGAAATCGGCCGTGCCGCTGAGGAACACGACTGGCAGGCGGTCTCCGACGGTGATCTGGTAAGCGAGCGAACCACCTTCGACGAGGTCGCGCAACCTGGTCGGCTTTCGAGGCGGTTCGGTGCGTGTGCCCGCCGGCGCGAAACCGTAGCCGCCTACCTGGCTGTGCAAAGTGCGAAAGACCTCGATGACGTACTCCGGGTGGGCTGCTCGGTCGCCAGGGGCCGTCTCGGACGCTGCCGGGTCGGGCGAGCCCACGCTCTGTCCGGCACCTGTCGCGCCGAGCGCGGCCGAGGAGCGCAACGGGTTCCTTCGGTTGAAAACGTGCGACTCCACGTCACTCCCATGCGCATCGCTGTTCCGGAAGTCCCGTCCCGGGGAGAGCACGTCAACAGGTAGTAGCACGAGCACGTTTCGCGTACCAGGCAGTGGTCCGAAGTCACGCCATCCGGTTCACATCTTTGAATCCATGTGAAGGAGCGCCCATCCCGTGAGCCCGCGCTCCACTCGACGTGCGCCCACCGGGACTGCGATCGACGGTCTGTGCCAACCTGCGACGCGAACGGAGCGATCGCGGTCAGACCGCGGTGTGAACGGGCTACTTCCGGCTCCCCGGAGGTGAGAAGCCGTCGACGTTCCCGAGCATTCGTAGCGGGAGCTCATCACTTCGGTCGATAGGTGGCGATGATCGTGCCGCTGCTGGTCGAACTGGAATCCACCAGCTCGAGATTCTGCAACGGACTGTTGTCGGCGAACAACTTCCTGCGGCCGCCACCGGCGATCACCGGATGAATCAGCAGCTGCAGCTCGTCGAGCAGACCCCGATCCAACAGGGACACGACAAGACCGGGGCTGCCCGCCACGGTGATCCCCTTCCCGGGAGCGGCTTTGAGTTCCTTGACGGCGCTCGCCAGATCGGCTTCGAGCAGAAAACTGTTCGGCCACTCCGCGACACTGTCCAAGGTGGTTGAAGCGACGTACTTGGGCGAACCGTTGATCCACCGGGCGAACTCGGAGTCCTCGTCCCCCTCGTCGTAGGACGGCCAGTACCCGGCCCACTCGGTCCAGGTCACCCTCCCCAGCAGCACCGTGTCAGTGGTCTCCAGGGTGGTGGCCAGCGACGCGCCCATCTCCTCGTCGAAGTCGTGCTGCCATTGGTCCGGCGATTCGACGACGCCGTCGAGCGAGACGAACAAACTCGAGACTATCCTGCGCATACTCTTCCCCGATTCCTCGTGCTTGAGCCCTGTGTCGCGCTCGAGAGGCTATGCGCTTGCCCACGTTTCCGTCTTGTACAACAGCGACAGCGGTTCGTCCGGTTCCGCCGCGGGACGCAACCGCGTCGCGCTCCGCCCGACATATCGCTTCAACGAGCGGGTCAGGTGCGGTTGATCGAAATAGCCGAGCCGATCGATCACGTCGTGGGCCGAGCTACCCTCCTGGAGCAGTGCCGCCGCCTGCCGGGCACGGTCGATCTGCCGGACGCCGCCGCGAGTCAGCCCGGTCGCAGCCACGAAGCGCCGCTGGAGGGTCCGTTCGGACACCTTCGGCGAGTTCCCACCGAGCACACCCACCACGAGCGGATCCGCGGCCAGCACACCCTGGCTTACCAGCCGCGCCACGAACGCCTCGGCATTGTCGTAGGTGGGAAGCGACCACCACCCGCCCTTGAGCCAGAACGAAGCGCTCGTCGTGTCGGGAATCTCCACCGAGCTGTCGACCAGTCTGCTGGTGGGAAGATGCGACATCGACGTGCCGAGCGCGAAGACGATTCCGAAGAACGTCGTGTCCACGGGCACCGGGGCTCGGCTCGCTTTCGACTCGGGCCCGCGAACAGCCACGTTCACCCGGCCGTGCTGCTGCCAAATCACCAGCTCCGGTCGGGAGGTCGCGACCGACATCATCATCGAGACCGCAGCAAAACTGCGGCTGCGCCACACTCGCTCGATCCACCGCGACTCCGACGCCCGACTCTCGACGAGCAAACCCATCTCGGCCGATTCCCTCCCGTTGTCGAGCAACCCGCTGTCGAGCCAAACCTCCCCCGCAGAGGGCACTGCGAGAACC
Organism: Actinopolyspora mzabensis; assembly: GCF_900101095.1. GTDB lineage: Bacteria > Actinomycetota > Actinomycetes > Mycobacteriales > Pseudonocardiaceae > Actinopolyspora > Actinopolyspora mzabensis. The sequence goes on along the minus strand of NZ_FNFM01000012.1, from coordinate 72,568 downwards.
GTGGTGACCGCTACCTGGTTACCGCACGGACGACGTGCGGCGTCGTGCTCGTACTCCCGAACCGCAACGAGCCGGACACTACCGTTGGCCGAGAGGGGAGGCGACGGTCAGGTTCCACTGGGTCGAACCCAGCGGATCGGCGACCGCCGTGCCGAGTGGGAGAACCGGACCGTTCACGCGTTGAGCAGCCATATCGATCCGTTCAACGCGGTGGCGAACAACGTCCAGCCCGCGTAGGGGAGGAGCAGCAGCGCAGCCGGTACATGAACGCGAACGAACAGCACGATCGTGATCACGATGCTGACCAGCAACAGGATGATGGCTGCGAATGCCGTGCCGTAGAGCCCCGCTCCGAAGAACAACGGGGTCCAGGACAGGTTCAGCAGCAGCTGCAGCGCGTAGACCCCGAGCGGGATACGTGCTCGCCGCACCGAACCGGAGCGGCGCCACACGAGCCAGCCGGACAGGGCGATCATCACGTACAGGACGGTCCAGACGGGTCCGAACAACCAGGAGGGAGGTGCCCAGGACGGTGCGCGCAGCGCCGCGTACTCCTGTCCGGCCGCCCCCGCTGCCAGTGCCCCCACCACGGCCACGACCGCTACACAACCACCGAAAACCACGGCACCGGTGAAGTCACGCAACGCGTGCCTGGTCGATATCGGCATCGACATCGTCTCCCCAATTGCTCGGTCGGCCGGAGAACTTCACGGTCGAGACAGTTGCGATCACTTGTCGAGTTGGAAAGGTGTTGGGCCGTGCGGAGCCGGTTTCTGAGCCGGCTGCAGTAGTACGATGTCCGATGGTACAGGTGTGGTGCTGGTGTGGCCGCTGGAAGCTCTCCGAACCGAAAGCCGGAGTCGGGAGCTACGGGGCGCGCGCTGTCGGTGAAGGCCACTACCGGATTCGGCCCGATCCGTTCGAGGCTTGCTCCGGGGCCGGCTGCCGAATCGGATTCGCGGCAGGACAGCGGGACGAGTGGGGTAGGTCAATTACGCTACGTGTCTCACAGTGCGGCGAAGCGCCGACTCACCCCTCGCCGCGCGGTTGATCTACGCCCGTCGAATCGTTGTTGATGAGATTGTGCGAGTGCACGTTCCTGATCACCGATAATTCGGATTGCTCGGTAACCAAGTGTCCGCTCTTCGGCGAGTACGCTTCGGTGTGGGAGCGGCTTGATCGCCAGAGATTCCGGATATTTCACCTGGTAGTAGCTACCACGTTGGAGCGCTCACCCGAGGCGGAACTCAACGGTCAGGGGGCACTGCTGGCCCGTACCACGAGTTCCGGTTCGTACAGTTCACCGCCCGGCTCAGCTGAGTCCAGTCGTGCGACGAGGCGTTGTGCTATGTGTTCGACGGGTTGACGAAGGCTCGTCAACGCGGGGTGGACCTTGGTGGCCGTGGGGCTGTCGTCGAAACCGATCACCGCGATGTCCTCTCCGATCCGGAGACCGCGTTCCGCGCAGGCCGCATAGGAGCCGAGCGCGAGGGCATCGTTCGCCGCGACCAGCGCGGTGGGGGACTCAGGCAGTGCCAGGGCACGCCGAGCGGAATCGCCGTTGTCGTGGTGCTCGTCCGCGCAGTGGACGAGCATTCGCTCGCAGTCGCCCAGTCCTGCGGCCGCGCAGGCACGCAACCAGCCTCGCGCGCGATCGTCGCCTACGCGGTTTCCCGCAGGCAATCCGAGGAAACCGATGCGTGTGTGGCCGCCGTGCACCAGGTGTCGAACGGCTTGGTCTGCCCCGGCGGCTCCGTCCACGTCCACCCACGGCCCGCGTTGCTGCTCGTCTCCGGTGCGGCCGAACGATACGAACGGCACCGCACGCTCGGCCAACCATTGTGGTCTCGGGTCGTGAGTACGAATGTCACTGAGCAAAAACCCGTCCACAGAGTGCGCGGCCAGCAGTTCACGGTAGACCTCCAGCTCAGAACCGTGCGTAGCACGGGTGAACAACAGCAGGTGCCTGCCGGTTCGTTCTATCGCCACGCTCAGCGCGTGCAGATACTGGTCCATGACGGCGTTGACGGAACCAGCCACATCGTCGGACGGCAGGCAGTAGCCGATCAGAGAACTCGTGTTGGTACGTAGGCCACGTGCCCGAGCATCGGGACGATATCCCAGTTCCGCTATCACTTCACGTACGTGGCCGAGTGTTCGTTCATGGAGCTTGTGCGGAGCGTTCAGGGCGTTGGACACGGTTTGCCGCGACACACCGGCACGTTCGGCGACCTCTTCCAAAGTTGTCTCGCGGTGCATGTGGATCGCGAATACCTTTCAAGGCGCTCTGGCGTCGGATCGAGGGCTCGTGCGAGACTCCGATCTCGTCGAGTAGCTCACAACAGTACATGCTTGGCGGTTTGAACGTTCACATGAAGGTCACAACAGCGTTGTCCTTCGTCACCCGGATGTTGAACAGCGCCCGTTGGGGTGGCATGCGTACGATTACGACGGCGTGAGCTCGCACGACTGTCTCTCGTAGTGGTCGCCACACCCGCTGAGAGCGCACCGGATCGAGCACGCGGAACAGGTGGGAGCAGGTGTCTGATAAGCGGTCCCCACAACTGCACGAGTTGACCACCGCTGTATGCGCACCCGTAGTTACCATAAGTGAAAACGATGGTCAGATACGTCCGACCGGGACTCAAGGTGCCTATCGCCACGATCGACGTATCCTCCGCGGACTCGAGTACGACGTCGCCGACGGCTGTCTGCACCACCTCGGCAGTACCCGGCGTGGTTCCGGGGAGATCAGCTTCTACGGTGTGGTGGTCGAGGACGTCGACGATGCCCCTGACCCGACGCTGTACTACGTCCACGATCGCGATACCGGTTCGGATTCGTTGACCGAGACATGGACGCTGTACAACTCGTCGCCGTCGTCGCGCACGATCACGCTCAGCGTTTTCACTGCGTGCGACTTCGAGAGCATGTCGCGGGTCAAGAGTGGTCGAAGTCGGGGCTACCTGTCACCGTGGCTGACGGGGCGAGGTGCCGAGTGGTCCTTTGACGACAGCCGTATCCGCCTGCGTCCTGATCGTGCCGCTTCCGCGATCTCCGTCAACCACGATCGAGTCGAGTGGCAGTGGACGGTCCGGCTGACCGAACACGGGCAGTGGTCGTTGCGATTGGGAGTCGAGCACGAGGAAACCGACACCTGCCATGCCTTCTCGCCACATCACCCCACTCCGGCGATGCAACTGCGCGGACCGCGGATCGAGCACGCCGACGATCGTTCGGCGATGCTGCTGCGCAGAAGTCTCGACGATCTGGAAGGGCTCACGCTGTCGGACTCCGACGGGGATCGCGTTTTTCTGGCGGCGGGAAGTCCGTGGTTTCTCACTCTTTTCGGACGGGACGCCATATGGGCCGCGCGGTTCCTCCTCCCGGCGAACCTGGAGCTGGCGGGTGACACCTTGCGGGCACTGGCAGCACGGCAAGGTAGCGAGGAAGATCCGAGCACCGAGGAGCAGCCGGGCAAGATACCGCACGAACTGCGGCGCACACCGATGGACCTCTCAGGTCCCACGTCGCAGAGGTTGCCGTTGTTGTACTACGGCACGATCGATGCGACCCAGCTTTGGGTGTGTTTGTTGCACGAGGCATGGCGCGCGGGGCTGCCCGAGGAGCAGATTCGAGAGTTGCTTCCCGCGTTGCGTGCTGCGCTGGACTGGATCGCCGAGTTCGGTGACCCTGACGGTGACGGTTTCTGCGAGTACTCGCGGGGGGCGCGGGCCGGTTTGGTCAACAAGGGCTGGAAGGACTCACCGGACGGCGTGAAATGGCCCGACGGTTCGTTGGCGTGCCAACCGTTGGCGTTGTGCGAAGTACAGGGGTACACGTACGCGGCGGCGATTTCCGGGGCCGAGTTGCTCGACCGATTCGGCTCGCACGGACAACCCTGGCGCGAGTGGGCAGGCGAGCTGCGGCGGCGCTTCCGCCGTGAGTTCTGGATCGACGACGAGTTCGGCCATTACCCGGCCATCGCGCTGGACGGGGACAAGCAGCCGGTTGCAGGCCCCGCCTCCAACATGGCTCACCTGCTGGGCACCGGAATGCTGGACCGCGGGGAGTCTGAAGCGGTGGCTCGGCAACTAGCCGACCCCGGTATGTGCAGCGGATATGGACTTCGAACGCTGTCAGCTCGAACCGAGGCTTACAACCCGTTCGGATACCACTGCGGCAGCGTGTGGCCGCACGACACGGCGATCGCGGTGCTGGGACTGGCGGCCGAAGGGCACCACGGGCAGGCGCGAGAACTCGCCAACAACCTGGTGCGAGCGGCCGGTCGGTTCAATTATCGGATGCCGGAACTGTTCTCAGGCACCGGAAACGAGGACGGAGGACCTCCATTGCCGTACCCTTCGGCGTGCTCACCGCAGGCTTGGGCGGCAGCGGCATCGGTGGCAGTGGTCGAGTACCTGTACGGCAGGCGACAGCCGAACGTCACGTGACCGTCAGCCAAGCGGCGGAGACCAACTATCCACAACAGAAAATGTGGTCACCGACCATTCCGTTCGACAGTGAAACGATCACATGATCTACGAGATGGCCGTGAACACGTTCAAGCGTTGGTTGGTGCGCGAACCATACCCGCACTCGCCACCGATCAGCCCGATTCCCTCCAGCGAACGGGCGGCTGAGATCGATCTCACCAGACGCAGCCTGTCAACGTGGCCGGCCGGCACGACAGGCAGGACCGACTCACGGTTGAGCAAGAGTCCAAGCGACGCCCACCGATCCGGCGGGTCGTCGGCGGTACGAACGGGGAACTGCTGTGAAAGAGATGTTCGAACAGTACGACGGGCGATCATCAAGTGCCGCGGCCACCCTCAACGATGGTGCCAGTCTGACCGTCATGGTCTTCCATCCCGATGAGATGGTGCGGTGCGGGCTTACGACGATGTTGCGCAACGTCTCCTGTACCGGGCTGATCGACACCAGCCACGAGCCACGGGAGCTGCGCACGAGGTTGGCGGCTGCGGAGCCGGATGTGCTGATCGTGCCGCCACCGCAGGACCGCGATATCGACCTCATCTGTGCGACCATCTCCGAAGCTCGGGACCAGGGCATCGCCGTTCTCGTGCTGCTGTCCTCGTCGGATCCGAATCTGATCGCACCATCGGGGCCCAACGTCGACGGCTATCTCGCGGAGAACGGTCTCACGGCTGATCATCTCGAACACGCTTTCACATTGCTGCGCAGGGGCGAGATGCCGCTGCCCACAAGCCTCGCCCGTGAGCTCTTGTCACGGAACGGCCAGGACCAGTCGGGCAAAAACCAAACGGCACCACTGACCGCACGTGAAATGCAGGTACTGGAACTGCTCACCGAGGGGCTGAGCAACAAGCAGATAGCCCGCCGATTATCGATATCCGATCACGGTGCCAAACGTCATGTCGCCAACATTCTGGCCAAGCTGCACTGCCCGAACAGAACCACGGCCGCCGCGCTCGCGGTGCGCGACAACTTGTTGGGCACGGCGAAGTAACAGCTCCACCTCCCATCGGAAAATTGTCGTTCCGTTTTTGCCGGATGGTTACGAGTCGACCACACCGAGCGCTTCGTGCCGATCCCCGCTTCGGCGCCGATTCGGGGATGCCCGCCGGTGTGGTTGACACCCCCCGAACGGCTACTCCATCCGGCGCGCTCGGACATGCCCGCCCTATCCGTCCGCTCGGGTAGCGGGATCCGCGGGCATTGTGCGGCAGTGTGCCGGTGTGTGGGCACCGGTTCCGTGCTTCGCGGAACGTGCGACGTCGCGTTCCAGCCGCGTGAACGTCGCGTGGCTCGGTTCGCCCGCGTCCTCGTGGGAACGGCGTATAGTGGAAAGGCTGAGCATGGTCGACAACGTGGTGATCGTCGGTGGTGGCACTGCCGGGTGGATGACAGCCACCTACCTCAACGCGACCTTTGGTGATCAAGTAACCGTCTCACTCGTCGAATCACCGAATCTGCCGACCGTGGGAGTGGGCGAGGCTACCTTCAGCACTGTTCGCCACTTCTTTCACTATATCGGTCTACGCGAACACGAGTGGATGCCGCATTGTAGTGCCGCTTACAAACTCGCCATACGATTCCAGAACTGGGGTGGGGAGAACGAGCACTTCTACCATCCCTTCGAACGTCCCCGCCACGTCGACGGATGTACTCTCGCCGACTGGTGGCTGAAAGTGGGATCCGAGGCGTTCGATCGGGAAAGCTTCGTACTGGCCGCTCTCTGCGAAGCTCGACGCTCTCCGAACAGAGCCGGCGGGGCACTGTTCGACCGGAACCTGCACGACGGCGGCGATCTACCTCGACGCGAAGTCATGAACGGAGCCGACACCCAGTTTCCGTACGCGTATCACTTCGACGCCACGCTGCTCGCCCACTTCCTGGCTGATCTCGGGATGCGACGCGGGGTTCACCGAGTGCTCGACGATGTCGAGCGTGTGGTCCAGGACGAGACCGGTGCGATCGATCATCTCGTGACGAAGCAGCACGGTGACATCTACGGTGATCTGTTCATCGACTGCACCGGTTTCCGTGGATTACTGATCAACCAGACGCTGGGCGCGCGGTTCGAGTCGTTTCAGGACGTGTTGCCGAACGACCGTGCGGTGGCGCTGCGGGTTCCGGTCGATGGGGAGAGCCAGGGCATCGCTCCGTACACCACCGCCACGGCAATGGACGCGGGATGGGCCTGGACGATCCCGCTGTACGATCGCATCGGGACCGGATACGTCTACTCCTCGGAGTTCACCACTCCGGAGCAGGCGGAGTCCGACTTGCGGGCCCATGTGGGGCCGGCAGCCGACGAGGTGGAAGCCAATCACATCCGAATGCGCGTCGGACGCAACGAGCGCTTCTGGATGCGCAACTGTGTGGCCATCGGACTCTCCGGAGGGTTCGTGGAACCGTTGGAATCCACCGGGATCTTCTTTATCCAGTACGGGATCGAACAGCTCGTGCGCCACTTCCCGGGCCCTGATCGCAGTCCAGCACTACGGGACAACTACAACAGGTTGATGGCCGGTTGCTTCGACGGCGTGCGTGAATTTCTGGTGTTGCATTATCGGGCAGCGCGCCGTGAGGACACCCCGTACTGGAAGGCGATCAACGAGTTGCCGCTGCCGCCGGGGATGGCCGATCGCATGGAGTTGTGGAAGTCCCGGTTGCCCGACTCGGGCTCCGTGATCGCCGATTACCACGGTTTCGAGCCCTACTCCTACGCTGTCATGCTGCTGGGGTTGGGGCAACGGCCGCGTTATCCGCATCCGGCGCTGCGTGGTCTGGACAGCGCCGCTGCGCGCGCCGAGTTCGAACGGGTCAGGGCCGAGGCCGAACAGCTCGTGAATACGTTGCCCAGCCAGTACGAGTACCTGGCCGGCATGCGTTGATCCTCGTCCTCCGGTGCCCGAGCAGCATGCGGGGTCGAGCGGTGGAGTGAGTTCTGCTTCGCATGCGACGTCGACGACGGCGGCCCGATAACCGCTTCGAACGGGACCAGTGCGTAGTGCGCGATGGTCAGCGCCGGAACTCGGCGCTGACCGGCGGGCTTGTCGGTCCGGTTTTCGGCGCCGATCGACGGCTGCGACCGTGCGGTTCGTAGTACCGCAACGGGAAGAAGACAACAGCCGTGGCTGGATCGACGCGTGGGAAAACAGCTGGCCGTCGTGAGATGCGAGCGAGCTTCACAGCTCGCCACGCAGCTCCCAAAGTTCGGGAAACAATCGTGCGTTCATCCTCGATCGCAAGTAGTTCACTCCCGAGGAACCCCCTGTGCCGGATTTGGTGCCGATCTGACGTTCCACCGTCAGCGTGTGCCGGGCTCGCCAGGTCGCGAACGCTTGATCCAGATCCAGCAGCTTCTCGGCCAACCGCAGCAGGTCCCAATCCCGAGCGGGTTGGTCGCGGTAGCGATTGCTGCTCAACTCCGCCGGTGAACCGAATCCCCTTCGTCGCACCAGGTCCAGGAAGACCTCACGAACGCTTTGCTCCTCAAGCCGGGTCCGTAGCTGTTTGTGCTCCTCGTCGGTGAGCACGGCTCGCTCCAAATAGGTTTCGTCCTTCAAGCCGGCGAGATATTCGATCTCGCGGTACTGTACGGACTCGAAGCCGCTGCCGCCTTCGAGACCGTCGCGAAATGCGAGGAAATCGGCGGGGAGCATGGTATCGAGCACCGACCACTGGCTGACGAGTACGTTCTGGATCGTCGCGCATCGTTCGACCAGGTGAGTGGCGGCTTCGGCACGGTCGTCCAACAGCAGGTCGCGGACTTCTTCGAGTTCGTGCAGCATCAGCTTGAACCACAGTTCGTGTACCTGGTGGACCACGACGAACATCAACTCGTCGTGCTCTACCGGAGCTTGCTGCAAGCGCAGCAGCTCGTCGAGTCGTAGCACGCTCTTGTAACTGGCGCCTTCGGTTTGCTCGGTACGACTGTTCAGGTCCGGTGGAACCACGCTCCGGGACACTTGGCGCTCCTCAGATTGAGTGGTGGGGTCGGTCGATGTTGGCTGGCTTGCGTCCTTGAGAGATCGCTCCGCCGAATCCGGGGGCCACGCCGCGAACCGCCGAGCACCGTACAAGAGCGGCGTTTCCGTCCCGGTGGTGGCCGACGCGATCTCGCCCAACGCGATCGTGTGGTTGCCGAAAACGATCAGATCGCGAACCCGGCACTCGGCGATTCCGTGCGAGGCCGTCGGAAGAAGCGGTAAACCGTACTCGCCGGTCCTCCAATCGACGCGTTCGAAGCGGTCGGGCGCTCCCGAAGCGAAGTGTTCGGCAGCCGCACGACCACCGGTGTGCAGAAAGTTGACCGCGAACCTCTCGCGCCGTCGCACCGCCCGCACCGTCGCGCCACGGTTGTGCAGACAGACGCCCAAGGTGGACGGTTCGTCGGTGATTCCGCAGAGCGACGTACAGGTCAGACCGTGCGGAGTGCCGTCGACGTCGGTGGTCGTTACCACGGCGACACCGCTCGGGAAAGTGCTCATGAGAGCTTTGAACACATCGATGGTCACCGGCATGTCCTCGTGACCGCTCGGCGCGTTCGTCATCGGTGGAACACCTCGATCCTGCGCTCCGCCGTGGACACCGGCGAACGCGGAGCTATTTGGTGGCGAGGACCAGTGGCCAAGGGGCGGGTATGTCGATCGTCTCGACTCGCCGGAAACCCGCGGTGTGCAGCCAGTCCCGGTATTGCGTCATGGTGAAAACGTCTCCGTGCTCGGTGTAGAGCACCATGTCCATGGCGTACACCAGTGGCGCCGCGGGCCCCGTTCGATCGTCATCGGGGATCATCTCGGCGATCAACAACCGACCACCGGGACGCAGCGCGCGGTGGCACTTCTCCAGCAGATCCCTGCTGCGGTCCTCACCTTCGGTCTGCAGGATGTAGCCCAGTATCGCCAGGTCGTAGCTTTCCGCTCCGAAGTCGATGTCACGCAGGTTGCCCTCGATGTGATCGAACCTGTCGACAACTCCGTAACGTTCGGCGAATTCACGGGTCAGCGGGGTCACTTCGGAGTAGTCCACCGTGGTCACGCGCGCTCTCGGTGCCTGCTGGGCGAACGCGATTGACCACACACCCGATCCCGCGGCCACGTCGAGGATCCGTTCGACGCGATCGTCGGCTTCCAGCGCGACCGCGGCAGCGGCACGAGCCGATCCCCAGCTCATCGGAAACAGCGCCCGCACCAGGCTGGGGAACAACCGTCGTCCGGTCTCCTCGTCGTCCCACGGTTGCACCGGCTCCCCGGTGCGGATCACCTCGGTCAGGTTGGACCAGCTGTTCCACAACAGCTTCATCTCCTGCACCATCTCGCCGACGTAGGTGTCCTTGTCGCGCACCAGCAGCTTGTCCGCCAAGGACGAAAGTGTGTAGTGACCGTCTTGCTTGTCCAGGTACTCGATCCCGACAAGCGCATCCAGCAGGCGTTCTACACCGCGTATGGGGGCGCCGATCGCCGTCGCCACCTCCTCGGCGCTCCGTGCCCCTCGGAAGATGTGGGTGAACACGTCCAGTTCCGTGCCTGCGATCAGGACTTGTGCTTCGCGAGCCGCCCACAGGTCCTCCACGATCCATTGCGCGGACGCTTCCGTCTGCGGTGTTTGCTCGACCATCGGGTCCCTCTCTCGCAGGCTCACGGTGATTCGGCCGCGAGGCCTCATGGTGCCGATCGTTGCCACGAATCAGAGTCATCTTCTGGTTCCTCCGAGTGAGGTGCCCGGTCGGCTACCGCCGAATTGAGGTGACTGGACGGGTAGTGCCACGTGTGATCGTTCGGGCGGTCTTTTCGGGGATGTCGCGGCTCGTGGAGTCGCCGCGAGCATTGCCTGCCGAAGCGCCCCTCCGTTCCATCGTCGAGACCGCCATACGGGAGCCGAGCATGACCGACCTCGCCGAGCGTGCCCCGCACAGCCGGTCCGAATCGCTGCTCGACGTCGTCCGCGAGCGCGCCGAGCGCGATCCACACGCGGTGGCGTTGCGGTTTTTGTCCTCGGGCGAGTATCCGGGACGGACTCTGACCAGTATCGAGCTCGACACCCGTGCTCGTGCCATCGCGTCGGAGCTCCAAGATCGTCGGCTCGGCGGTGATCGGGCACTGCTACTGCTGCCTGGGGGAATGGATTTCCTGGTCGCCTTTTTCGGGTGCTTGTACGCCGGTGTGGCAGCTGTTCCCTGCGCACCGCCGAGCAATGCCGACTCCTCCGAAAGCGGCCGGATCGCTCGCGTCGCCGAAGACGCCGATGTCGGCGCCGTGCTGATGCACTCGACGATGACCGACCCCGCGTATCCGCGTGGGCGAGGGGACCCGCTTTCGGATGATGTCGCCCGAATCGAGGTCGATCGCGTCGCCCCGGACGCGGCATCGCTGTGGAAGCCGCCGCTCCTCCACGGCACGGATCTGGCGATGCTGCAGTACACCTCCGGGTCCACCGGTGACCCCAAGGGCGTGGCCGTCACCGCCGACAATCTCGCCGCGCAACTGGTGAACTTCCGCGACCTCGCGGGGTTGCCCGCCGGCGGAAACGTGGTCAGCTGGATGCCACTGCATCATGCGCTCGGCCTGGGTCACGTGTTGCTGGCCCAGTTCGTCGGTGGCGAAGGCGTGTTCATGAATCCCGATGACTTCGTCGCACAACCGCACCGGTGGCTCGAAGCCATCACCGCCACCGAAGGACCGATTTTCGGTGGTGGACCCAATTTCGCTTACCAGCGGTGTGTGGACCTGATCACGCCACAGCAGCGCGAACAGCTCGACCTGAGCGGTTGGCACGCCGCGCTGATCGGTGGCGAACGGCTCCGGCCGCACACGCTGCGCCGGTTCGCCGACTTGTTCGTCCCGTGCGGTTTTCGCACGAGGGCGTTGTTTCCCGCCTACGGGTTGACCGAGACGATGCAGATCGTCACCGCCGGGCCGGGGACAGCCCCGGAGGGGGTGGAACTCGACGCGGTCCGCTTGGAACAAGGACATGCTGCCGAGGCCACCGGTGAACAGCGATCGCAGGCTTTCGTGCCTTGCGGGGCCCCTGGTCCGCGAGCGAATGTGCACATCGTCGATCCCGAGACCGGGGCCGAGCGCGCCGACAACGCGATCGGCGAGGTGTGGATCGAGGGCCCCGTGGTGTGCCGAGAGTACTGGCGCAAACCCGAGGCCACCGAGAACACCTTCGGCGCGATGCTCGACGACGGTCGAGGACCATTTCTGCGCACCGGTGATCTCGGATTTCTGCGCGGAGGCGAACTGGTCATCTGCGGCCGGCTGAAGGAACTGGTCATCGTCAACGGCCGAAACATGCATCCGCAGGACATCGAGCAATCGGCCCAGCGTGTAAGCCCCGACCCGGCGCTGCCGGCAGCGGCCTTCGCGACCGAGGTCGACGAGCAAGAGCAACTCGTCGTCGTTCAAACCGTGCCCGGCACTCCCGACAGCGCGCGGCACGACCTCGCCGCCGTGGCCGAACGTCTCCGGCAGGCGGTGACCAGCGACCACCAGGTCGCCGTGCATGAGATCTTACTCGTCGAACCCGGCCAGATACCCACCACGCACAGTGGGAAAGTTCGACGTGGCAACTGTCGCGAAAGCTACCAACGCGGTGAACTCCGCACCGTCGCACGCAGCGCCGCACCCGAAGACGTGGACCGGACGGCCACCGAGACGCATTCCGAGCACTCCGAGATGCGCAACATGGTGCTCGGACTCGCGCCGGAACTGCGCTCCTCCGTTATCAGCACCGAAGTGCGGCGTCGAGTCGCCCACGCGTGCGGCACTTCCCCGGAGGAGCTGCCCGGCGATCAGCAGCTGGCCGGGCTGGGGATCGAGTCGCTGCGCACGATCGAGTTGCGCCACTCGTTGCAGCGTGACTTCGGTGTCACCCTTCCGACGGCCGAGTTCTTCCGTTCGACGGTGACCGAGCTCGGGGAGCTGATCGATCGTGGCCTCGACGGGGGCGGTTCCTCGGCCGCATCCTGGCCCACGCTGACCAGCGATCCGGACAACCGCTTCGAACCGTTCCCGCTCACCGGCCTGCAACACGCCTATCTGGTGGGCAGAGCCGCGACTTACGAGCTCAGCGGCACCTCGATCCACCTTTACGCCGAACACGACAGTCCTGAGTTGGATCTTCCACGGCTGCAACGAGCGTTGGACACGCTCGTGCAGCGCCAGGAGATGCTGCGTGCCGTGGTCTCCGCCGACGGTTACCAACGTATCCTCGCCGAGGTCCCCTCGGTCCCGATCGCCGAATACGACCTGCGCGACGCCGACGAGCGGGCTGTGCAACATCACCTGGACGCGATGCGGGAGGAGATGGGCCACCAGGTGATCCCGCTGGATACCTGGCCCATGTTCGACATCCGGGTGACCTGGATGGAAGGCAACCACGCTCGGGTGCACGTCAGCCTCGACCTGCTCATATTCGACGTGGCCAGCGTCCGGCTGTTCTTCCTGGAGTGGGGAGATCTCTACCGAGATCCGAACACGCAGCTGCCGCCGGTGGACGTGTCGTTCCGCGACTTCGTGCTCGCTGCGGAGCACATCGCCGATACCGACGAGTACCAACGCTCCCGCGATTACTGGATGGATCGGATCGCGACGCTGCCGCCCTCGCCGGAACTGCCATCGGCGAACTCAGCGGAGCAGCTCGATCGCCCGATCCGTCAACGCAGGCACGACCGGCTCGATGCGCAACGCTGGCAGCGGTTGAAGGAACACGCCGCCGAGCTCGGCGTGACCCCCACCTCCGTGCTGTTGGCCGCCTACGCCACCGCGTTGGGAGCCTGGAGCCGCTCCAGCCACTTCACCATCGACGTCCCGCTGTTCAGCCGGTTCCCGCTGCACCCGCACATCGACAACATCCTCGGCGATTTCACCTCGGTGAGCCTGCTCGAGGTGGATCTGCGCAGCGACGAGGGCATCGGGGTGCTGGCCCAGCGGCTGCAGCACCAGATGTGGCGCGACCTGGAACACCGCTACTTCAGCGGCGTGGAGGTGATGCGCGAGGCGGCCCGAGCACGCGGCGTTCCCCCCAGCGCGTTCGCGTCCGTGGTCTTCGCTAGCACACGTGAGCACGGGCGCGACCAAGCCTTCGAGCAGGGGGAGTGGGGGTCGAAGTGGCTGGGTGAGCTGGTCTACGGCATTACCCAGACACCGCAGGTACTGCTCGATCACCAGGTCTACGAACGTGACGGTGCTCTGACGTTCAACTGGGACGCGGTGGAGCGACTGTTCGCACCGGGTGTTCTCGACGACATGTTCGCGACCTATCTGCGCCTGCTGCACGAACTCGCCGACCACGAACACACCTGGGAACCAGGCGGTTTCGATCCGTTGCCGCGAGCACACCGGGAACTGATCGACTCGGCCAACGACACCGCCGGGCCGGCGCCCGCCGGGTATTTGTTCTCCGGGATCGTCGAGCAGGCAGCCACGCATCCGCAGCGTCCCGCGGTGATCACCTCGATGCGGAAGTTGACGTTCGCGGAACTCCACGGACACGCCTGCCGCCTGGCCTGGTTGTTGCGGGAGGCGGGCGCCGTGCCCAACCGATTGGTCGCTGTTGCCACTGACAAAAGCGCCGAACAGATCGTCGCGGCGCTGGCCGTGCAGCTCGCGGGCGCGGCGTACCTGCCACTGGATCCGGATCTGCCGACCGCACGGCAGGATCACCTGCTGTCTCACGGCGAAGTGTCACTGGTACTGACTCGGGCGCAGGGGCCGGACCGCGATTGGCCGGAGGGCGTCACCAGGTTCGTTGTGGATCTCGACGAGCCGGTCGAGCAACAACCCGCGCCGCAGCCGGCCCAGCAACCGACCGATCTGGCCTACGTTCTCTACACCTCCGGCTCGACCGGTGAGCCGAAAGGCGTGATGCAAACCCATCGGGCGACGTTGAACACCCTCGTCGACGCGAACGAACGAATGCGAGTCGGACCCGACGATCGGGTTCTCGGGTTGTCGGAGCTGAGCTTCGATCTGTCGGTGTGGGACGTTTTCGGCGCCCTGGGGGCGGGCGCGGCTCTGGTGCTGCCGGAGCCGGAAGCCCAACGGGATCCGGCTCGCTGGCTGGAGCTGATGGCCCAGCACGGAGTAACCGTGTGGAACTCCGTACCCGCGTTGATGGGCATGCTCGTCGAGCACCTCGCCGACACGCGGCAGCATCCAGGCACCGACGAATTGCGTGCTGTGTGGTTTTCCGGGGACTGGATACCGATCGATTTGCCCGATCGGGTGCGCGAGATCGCACCGAAGGCGCGAATCATCGCTTCGGGCGGACCTACCGAAACCGCGATCTGGTGTGTGGTCAACCAGCTGGGTGAGATCGACCCGCAGCTGGACTCGATCCCGTACGGGCGGCCGATGCGCAACCACACGATCCACGTGCTCGACGACCGCCTCGAAGAGTGTCCGCTGTGGTGTCCCGGTGAGATGTACATCGGGGGAATCGGACTGGCTGAGGGATACTGGCGAGATCCGGAACGCACCCGATCCGCGTTCATCACCCATCCCCGCACCGGAGAACGACTCTATCGCTCGGGCGATACGGGGCGCTGGCTCGACACCGGTGAGCTGGAGATCCTCGGCAGAAGCGACGATCAACTCAAAGTCGGTGGTTTCCGAATCGAACCAGGCGAGATCGAGTCCACCTTGGTACGCCACGAAGCCGTGCGGGCGGCCGCCGTCACCGCCGCGGGCAACGAGCACCGGCGACTGGTGGCGTTCGTGGTGCCGGAAGACGAGCGCGACGAGGTCACCGGCGACGATGGTGAAGACGTGTTGGGGGCGGAAATCACCGATCCCGCCGCACGCCTGGAGCACAAGCTGGCCCTGCCCGGACGCCGTACCGACCTGGACGGATCGGTCACCGAACTCACCGATTTCTACGGAGCCGCGGACGGTGAAACGGCGACCAGGTCCAGCCATCGCGAATTCGGCGATCGCGCGGTTCCGCTGGAAGACCTCGCCCGACTGCTGGAAAGGCTCAGAGGACTGGGCGAAGGGCCACTTCCGAAGTACCGCTATGGTTCGGCCGGATCGTTGTACCCGGTGCAAACCTACGTCTACACAGCACCGGGCGGGGTCGAGGGCCTGGGCGGTGGCACCTACTACCACGATCCGGTCGCGCACCGGCTCGTCACGGTGTCCGACACCCGATTGAACCCCGACATTCACGTGCCGGACAACCGAGCGTTGTTCCGGAAGTCGGCGTTCACCGTGGTGCTGGTGGCACAAAACCGCGCCATCGAACCGCTCTACGGCAGCCGCAGTCGGGACTTCTGCCTGATCGAAGCGGGACTGATCTCGCAGCTTCTCGAAGAGGCCGCGGCCGACTGCGACATCGGGCTGTGCCAGGTCGGCCTGATTCGAGAAACGCACGAGCTCAGGCAGGCGTTCGACCTCGACGACGGCCACACCGTGCTGCACGGCCTCATCGGAGGCGCGCGCGTACAGGCAACCGGAGTATCGGATTCCACCGACGCTGCCGGTAACGAGCGGAACACCGACACGGCCGAGCAACTGCGCAGCTATCTCGGTGAGCGCCTCCCGCGTTACATGGTGCCGGCGACGGTGTCGCTGTTGGATCGTCTACCGCTCACCCCGCGCGGCAAACTCGATCGAACGGCGCTGCGCCGGCTCGCCGACGACCACGCCGGGGACGGGGACACCGCGCGAGCCGAGCACACACCACCCGCCAACGAGCTGGAGCGAACCATCACAAGTGTCCTGCAGCGCGTGCTCGACACCGACCGGATCGGGGTGTTGGACAACTTCTTCGATCTCGGGGCCGACTCCGTGATCGTGGTCCGAGCCCACCGGCACCTGCGCGAAGAGCTCGGCCGGGACTACCCGCTGATGACCATGTTCGAGCACCCCAACATTCGCAGGCTGGCTCAACATCTCGCCGAACACGACGACTCTTCGGGCGCGGCCGGCGCATCGGCGAGCACCGGTTTCGAACGTGCCAATCGCAGATCCACGCGTCGCAGGCGCGGCAGCCGGCAAGGCCGGGCGTAGGAGGCCTTCACGCATGACATCCACCGACCTCAGCAACGACATCGCAGTCATCGGGATGGCCGGGCGGTTCCCCGGAGCGCGCGATCTGAACCAGTTCTGGCGCAATCTGCGCGACGGTGTCGAATCGATCACGTTCTTCGAGGACGAGCAGCTGCTGGCGCACGGTGTGCCGCAGGAGCACCTCGACGCGCCGAACTACATCAGGGCCGCTTCGGTCCTCGAGGACTTCGACCGGTTCGATGCCCCGTTCTTCGGCTACAACGCGCGAGAAGCGGCCATCCTCGACCCCCAGCAACGCCTGTTCCTGGAAAACGCGTGGGCAGCGTTGGAAGACGCCGGACACACCGCCGCCGGATTCGACGGTTCGATCGGTGTGTACGCCGCCGCCAACCTGTCGACATACCTGATGGCCAACCTGACCGCCGGTCGCGGCCTTCCACCGGGCGGCGACTCGTTGGAACTGGTCATCGCCAACGACAAGGACTACGTAGCCAGCCGCACGGCCTACAAGCTCGATGTGGACGGTCCGGCGGTGTGCGTGCAGACCGCCTGCTCCTCGTCGTTGACCGCGGTGCACACGGCTGCCCAGGCGCTGCTTGGCTTCGAATGCGACATGGCACTGGCAGGCGGTGTCACGCTCCGCTGCCCACAGCACGCCGGCTACTTCCACCGCGAGGGCATGATCTTCGCCGCGGATGGCCACTGCCGCCCGTTCGACTCCCGTGCCAGCGGAACCGTCGCCGGTAATGGTGTGGGCACCGTCGTCCTCAAACGACTCGATGACGCTCTCGCCGACGGCGACCACATCGAGGCCGTCATCAAAGGCTCGGCGGTCAACAACGATGGTGCGGCGAAGATCGGCTACACCGCGCCCAGCGTGCAGGGGCAGGCCCAAGTCGTCGCCGCCGCGCTCGGCGTGGCCGAGATCGACCCCGCCACGATCACCGCGATCGAGGCACACGGCACCGGCACGCTGCTCGGAGACCCCATCGAGGTGCGCGCGCTCGACGAGGTGTTCCGAACCGCGGGCAGTGCCCCGGCGGACTGCGCACTCGGCTCGGTCAAGGGAAACATCGGCCACCTGGACAGCACCGCCGGTGTCACCGGCCTGATCAAGGCGATTCTGCAGCTACGCCACTGCGAACTCGCACCCAGCATCAACTTCACCGAGGCCAACCCCGAAATCGACTTCGACGCGACACCGCTGCACGTCAACACCGCTTCGCGGAAGTGGACTAGCGATGTGGGCCCGCGTCGCATCGGCGTCAGCTCCTTCGGTATCGGCGGTACCAACGCCCACCTCGTCCTCGAGGAAGCACCCACCGAGAGCGCCTCCCCTCAGCCGCAGCGAGACGTGCAGGTCGTCACCCTGTCGGCGCGAACCGGACAAGCTCTCGACGAGTACTCCACGGCACTGGCCGAGGCGCTGGAACAAGGCGACCGACACGAGCTCGCCGACGTCGCGCACACCCTGCAGACGGGACGTGCCGACTTCGAACACCGGCGCATCCTCGTGGCGCGTGACAGGGCCGATGCCGCCGACGCGTTGCGCCACGCCGACCCCGGTCGTGTCACGACCCAGACCCCCACCGCCGAGCCCCGTGTCGTACTGCTGTTCCCCGGTCAGGGCACCCAGTACCCGAACATGGGACTGCAGCTGTACCGAACCGAATCGGTGTTCCGCTCCTGCGTCGACCGCTGTGCCGAGCTGCTGACCGCAGAACTGGGTTTCGACCTGCGCGACGTGCTGTTTCCGTTGGAACGTGGGGCGACGGACACCGATGAAGTCGCCGCGCGGTTGGAAAGCACCGAGATCGCCCAGCCCGCCCTGTTCACCATCGAGTACGCTCTCGCCGAGCTGCTGCAGAGCTGGGGAGTGCGAGCCGACGCGATGGTCGGCCACAGCGTCGGCGAAATCACCGCCGCCTGCCGCGCGGGTGTGCTCGGCCTGAACGACGCACTACGGCTCGTCGCGGCACGTGGCGCATTGATGGGGAATCTGCCCACCGGCTCGATGCTGTCGGTCGGCCTGCCCGAACGGCAGCTTCGAAGCAGACTGCCCGAGGGACTCGCGCTCGCGGCCGTCAACGCCGACGAGCTGTGCGTGATCTCCGGTGAGCACGAAGACGTCGCCGAGTTCAAGCGGCTCATGGAAAGCGAGGAGGTTCCCACCAGGGAGCTGCGCACTTCGCACGCTTTCCACTCGGCGATGATGGAACCTATCCTGGAACCGTTCGCCGCTGAACTCGCGGAACTGCGGTTCCACCCGCCGCAGCTGCCCTACACCTCCAACAGCACCGGGCAGTGGGTGACCGCGGACCAGGCCACCGATCCGAACTACTGGGTTCGCCACGTGCGCGAGACCGTTCGTTTCGGCGACGGCATCGCACGAGCGTCGGAGTCCGGACCGACCGTGATGCTCGAAGTCGGCCCCGGCAACACCCTGGGCACGCTGGCCCGCGCATGTGGCCTCGGCAGCGGCCACACCATCGTTCCCAGCCTGCCCGGTCCGGGCGAGAATCCGGCGGAGCAGGAGTTCCTGCTGCACAGCCTGGGCAGGCTCTGGTTGGCCGGTTACCAGCTCGACTGGACTGCGCTGCACCCGGAAAGACGTCGACGTGTCGCTCTGCCCACGTATCCCTTCGAAAAGCGTCGCTACTGGATCGAACCGGCGCACGGCACCGGCCCGGCCGGCGATCCGGCCGCCGACATCGAAGTCGCCGACGACACCGACAACAACGACGGGCTAGTCCTGGACACCGTGGATCCCAGACCCGCGGTGAGCACCGACTACGAGGCGCCGCGCGACGAACGCGAACAACACATCGCTCGAATCTGGCAGGACATGCTCGGTGTCGGCCCGATCGGCGCACACGATCCCTTCGTGGAGCTCGGTGGTCACTCGTTGCTGGCTGCCAGGGTGCTCGCCCGAATCAACACCGAACTGGGTGCGGAGATCACTCCGCGGGCACTTTTCGAGACACCCACCGTTGCCGGGCTCGCGGCCACCATCGCGGAAAGCTCGGTAACGACCGGCACGCACGAAGTGGGGCTGCCCGCCGCAACGGTCGATCCGGACAACCTGTACGAGCCGTTCCCGCTGACCGAGATCCAGCAGGCACAGTGGATCGGCAGGATGGGCAGCTTCAACGTCGGCGACGTGGCCGCCCACGCCTACTGGGAAGTCGATCTCGACGGCATCGATCTCGACAAGCTCGAAGGTGCTTTCAACGAACTCCTGGACCGCCACACCATGCTGCGCGCGGTCATCCAGTCCGACGGCAACCAACGCATCCTGCCCGACGTAGGACCCTACCGGTTCGAAAAGCTCGACCTGCGGCAGCAGACCGACGAACAGTGCGAAAGCGCACTCGACGAACTGCGGGAACGCCTCTCGCACGAGGTTCGTGACAGCTCCACCTGGCCACTGTTCGACATCCGCGTGAGCCTGCTGCCCCAGGGCGGGGCCCGCCTGCACCTCGGTTTCGATCTGCTCATCGCCGACATCGGAAGTCTGCGCATCCTGATGCGCGACTGGCGCAAGATCTACCAGCACGGTCCGGACGAGCTCGCTCCGCTGTCGCTGTCCTTCCGCGACTACGCGCTGGCCGCGTCGCGAATACGCGAAACTCCGCTGTACCAACGGTCGCTGACCTACTGGCGCGAACGAGTACGCGATCTTCCCGCCGGCCCTGATCTGCCGTTGGCCACCGCACCGGCCTCATTGACCCGCACCGAGTTCACCGCACGTCGCGCCGTCGTCGACCGCGCACGCTGGGACGCGTTCGTCGCCCACGCCGCGCGACACGGCGCCACCGCCTCGGCGGCGCTGCTGGCGGTCTACGCCCACGTGCTCGCCACCTGGGCACGCGACCCCCGATTCACGCTCAACGTCACGCTCACCAATCGCCTCGAAGTGCACGACGAGGTATCCGAACTGGTCGGCGAGTTCGCCTCCTTCGACCTGTTACCCGTGGATCTCGCGGGCGGTCCTGGTATCGGTGCGGTGGCTCGCGGACTCCAGGAACAGGCCTGGCAGGACCTGGAGTATCGCTATCTCAACGGGGTGGAGATCCTGCGCGAGATGGCCCGCCGCGACGGCGGCACCAGCGGAGCCGCGATGCCGGTGGTATTCACCAGCACCCTGGTACAGCAGACCGAACCCGGCGATGAGTCGATGTTCGGCTGGCTCGGCGAGATGACCCACGAGATCGCGCAAACACCTCAGGTGTGGATGGACGCCGGCGTGCTCGAAGTGGCCGAGGGGATGCAGCTCAGCTGGCACGGCGTCAAACAGCTCTTCCCGGCGGGTGTGCTCGACGACATGTTCGAGCAGTTCCGCGACCTCGTCCTCGCCCTTTCCGAGGACGAGAGCATGTTCGACCGGGATCCCGGCGCGCTGCTGCCCGCACACCAGCGCGAACTCATCGACACGGTCAACGACACCGCGGGACCGGTACCGCGGGGCCTGCTGTTCACCCCGCTCGTGGAGCAGGCAACACGCCATCCCGAGCGGGTCGCGGTCATCGAACCCGACCGCGAACTCACCTTCGGCGAGTTGTACCGGCACGCATGCCGCATCGGCCGCAGGCTGCGCGAACTCGGTGTCGGTCCAAACCAGCTCGTTGCCGTCGCCGCTGACAAGAGCTGCGAACAGCTCGTGGCCGCGCTCGGCGTGCTGCTGGCCGGTGGGGCGTACCTGCCGGTCGATCCGGATCTGCCCGTCGAGCGACAGGACCACCTGCTGGAACACGGTCAAACCCGCATCGTGCTCACCCGAGCCGACGGGCCCGATCGCGAATGGCCCGAGGGCGTGCGCGGCATCTCGGTGGATCTGGCCGTCGAAACGCCCGACGAGGACGCCCCCGAGCCGGTACAACAGCCCGACGACCTCGCGTACGTGATCTACACTTCCGGATCCACCGGAAACCCGAAGGGTGTGATGCTCTCGCATCGCGCCGCGTTGAACACACTGGTCGACATCAACGAGCGCTACGCGGTCGGTTCCGACGACCGGGTGCTCGGGTTGTCCTCGTTGAGCTTCGACCTGTCGGTCTGGGACGTCTTCGGGGTGCTCGGCGCGGGTGGAGCCGTGGTGCTGCCGGAAAAGGAAGCGGGGCGAAGTCCCGACCGGTGGCTGCGACTCGTCATCGAGCATCGAGTCACCCTGTGGAACTCGGTGCCTGCGCTGATGCAGATGTTCGCCGATCACCTCGCGGGCTTGAAGGATCCGCCACACCTGCCGTTGCGGCTGGCTCTGCTGTCCGGTGACTGGATACCGATCGACCTGCCGGATCGGCTGCGAGCAGTGGGGGAGGGCATCGAGGTGATCAGCCTCGGTGGTGCCACCGAGGCGGCGGTGTGGTCCATTCACTATCCCATCGGGCAGGTGGACCGCACCTGGGATTCCATACCGTACGGACGCCCGCTGCGGAACCAGACCGTGCACGTCCTCGACGAACGGCTCGAGGAGTGTCCGGTATGGACCACGGGTGAGCTCTACATCGGTGGGACCGGTGTCGCCGAGGGCTACTGGCGTGACCCCGGCCGTACCGCCGAAAGCTTCCTCACTCATCCCCGCAGCGACAGGCGGCTGTACCGCACCGGCGATCTCGGCAGGCGGTTGCCCGACGGTGACATCGAGTTCCTCGGGCGAGAGGACTTCCAGGTCAAGATCGGCGGTTTCCGCATCGAACTCGGCGAGATCGAGTCCGCCCTGCTGCGGTGTCCCGGCGTGCACACCGCCATCGCCGCTGCCGTAGGCACTGACCGCCACCATCGCAGGCTTGCCGCGTATCTGGTACCCGAAGCGCCCGCCGAGCAGCGAGACGAAACCACCGACCAGGAGCTGTCCGATCTCGCGCTGCGCACGGTAACCGACACGTTGCCGAACTACATGGTTCCCGCCGCGATCACCGTGCTCGATCGACTGCCGCTGACGGCCAACGGCAAGATCGATCGGAACGCGCTGCCGGACCCCGCCGCCGAGGACAACGAGCAGGAGGCGGAAACCACGACCGGGCCGTTGGCCGAACGTCTCTCGTCGATCATCGCCGAGTCACTGGGACTCGACCACGTCGGCGCCAACCAGAACTTCTTCGAGATCGGCGGCGACTCGATCAAGGGAATTCAGATCATCTCCCTGGCCAACGCCCAGGGACTGGAGATCACGCCCGCCGATCTGTTCCAACAACCCACCATCGCCGCGTTGGCCGCGGTCTTGTCCGAACGTGGTGTCACCGCGGTCGATACCGACCGGGCGCGGGCTCTGACCGCCCATCAGCACCGAATTTTCGAACGTTGCCCGAACGAAATCCCCAAGGGCGTGCATCGACTAGAACTCGACCTCGATCGGGGGCTGACAGCACAACACGGGCAGCAGGCGCTGACCGACCTGGTGCAAGATCACGAAGCGCTGCGACAGCGGTTCACGCGGGACGATTCCGGTTGGTCGTCGACGATCGTCGACACCGATCCGCAAGCTTGCCACCTACCACCGATCGACTTGGCGGCGCTGCCCGAACAGCGCCGCGAGCCGGCGATGCGACAGATGGTCGCGGAAATGGTCGACGAGCTCGACATCGTCGAGGGACCGCTGGTCAAGGCGGCGTTGTTCGATCTCGGGGCCGACTCGAAACGCCTGGTGCTGTTGGTCCACGAGCTGGCAGTCGACACCGTCTCCTGGGGCACGTTGACCAACGAGCTGTTTCCTGCCCTGCGCCACGACGACCACGACGATGCGTCGGACCCATCGTCGTCGACGGATGTATCACCGCGGTGGCCGCGACCACACCTGCGGCAGGTCGAGGTGACCTCGGCGAGTCCCCACGCGCTCGACTTCGACCCCTCGATGTCCCTGAGCGCCGCGGACGAACCGGTTCAGCACATCGACGGCGGACTCGACGAAGAGCGAACCGCGACGTTGCTGGACAACGCCTGGAAGGCCTACCGCATGTCGCCCGAGGAGGTCTGCCTGGCGGCACTCGTGCGCGCCGTCGGAGCCGAAACGGGTGGGGGGCCATTCGTCGCCGACGTCGAGTACGACCTGCGCGACCCCGACAGGGCGCGACCGGAGGTCGGGCCGTATTCCGGTACCGCAGCGGTAGTGGTCGATCTCGACGACGTCACCGACGTCGACTCGGTGCTGAACCGGAGCAAACACGGCTATCGCGGAGGCGCGGGACCGGCCGCTCGGTGCGACGAAACCCCGGAAACCTCGATACTGCTGCGCGGGGTGCTGCGCATGTCCGCGCAGTATGCCGATCCGGACGCCGAACCTCCGATTCCGGTGTGCGACTCGTCCCTGGCAGTGCATCCGTTGATCCTCACGCCCTGTCTGATGGCGAACCGCTTGCAGCTGAGACTGACCACTCGCATCGACGAGGACACGGCTTGCCGGGTTTCGCGAGCGCTCCGACAGGCGCTGGTGGACATCGCCGAACACTGCGCTTCCCCACATGCCGGTGGTGTCAGCGCCGCCGATTTCCCGTTGGCCGATCTGGACGACGCGGAGCTGGCCGCGTTCCTGACCACATTCGCCACCGACACGAACACCGACCCAGCGTCGCCCACGGGCGGTGAGGAGGACGAATGAAGCCCGGACAGTTAGAGGACGTCTACGAACTGGCACCGATTCAGGAGGGCATGCTTTTCCACAGCCTGCTTGACCCGAACTCGGGGGTCTACGTCGAGCAACTGTATTTCACGTTGCGTGGGCGGCTCGACGTGTCCGCGTTCCGTCGCGCCTGGCAAAGCCTCGTCGACCGACATCCCATCTTCCGCACCGGCTTCCACTGGGCAGAAGTCGGCAAATCCCTGCAAGCCGTACATCCCGATGTGACCCTGCACATTCCCGAACGGGACTGGCGCGACTGCGACCCCCGGCAGCAGGACGAACGGCACCTACGACTCGTGCGACAGCAACGGCGCGAGGGGTTCGACCTGCAATCTCCACCGCTGATGCGCATCGAGCTCGTCCGGCTCGACGAGGAGCTGTACCGGTTCTTCTGGAGCTTTCCGCACATCGTCATGGACGGCTGGTCCTTCGGACTCGCCCTGCAGGAATTCGCCACGCTCTACGCCGCCTACGCGCAGGGAAGCCAAATCACGCTGCCCCAGGCACGCCCGTACCGCGACTACGTCGGTTGGTGGAAGCAGCAGGACTACACTCCGGCGGAGAAGTACTGGCGAGACGCGCTTGCCGGTTTCGAGCCCCCCGCGGCCCTGGAAATCGGTCCACCACCCGAACCCGGCTCCGACGACGAATCCACCCACGGCTATGTACCGGACTCCTCACTGGGTGGGGTGGTGCGCGACCTGCAATCGGTGGCCCAACAGCACCGGCTGACCGTCAACACCATCGTGCAAGGTGCGTGGTTGCTGCTGCTGTCCCGCTACTACGGCCGTGACGACGTCATATCCGGCGCCACCTCCACACACCGACCCTCCGATCTGGCCGGGGCACAGACCATAGTCGGCCCGATGCTGACCACCATCCCGGTACGTGCTCGGGTCGAACCGGACGAACATCTCGTCACCTGGTTCGACAAGCTGCAATCGGCGATGGCCGAAGCCCGCGAGCACGACGGAGTGCCGCTGCACCTGTTCAACCAATGGGCAGGCGTTCCCTCGGGAACCCCGCTGTTCGAAACCGACCTGGCTTTCGAGAACGCGCCCGCACCCGAGATGGCGTTGCACGGCACCGAGATGCTCGATTTCGGCTACGACGGACGTCCCCACTACCCACTGACCATGGTGGTCTTCCCCCAGGAGGACCTGCCACCGCGACTGATCTACGACCGCCGCCGCTTCGATCACGAGGCGGCGGCGCGGATTCTCCGCCACTTCGGCACGTTGCTGCGCAACATCGCGGAAAACCCCGACATCGCC
This sequence comes from Actinopolyspora mzabensis, assembly GCF_900101095.1. GTDB lineage: Bacteria > Actinomycetota > Actinomycetes > Mycobacteriales > Pseudonocardiaceae > Actinopolyspora > Actinopolyspora mzabensis. Next base: position 47,174 of record NZ_FNFM01000012.1, on the reverse strand, counting down.
GTTCGCGACGTCGAGATGATGCCCGGGGACGAACGCGAGCTGCTGCTGCACGAGTGGAATCGCACCGTCACGCAGCAGGCCGAACCCTGCCTGCACGAGTTGTTCACCGCACGATCCCGGGACGCCCCGGAGGCGGTGGCCGTCGTCGACGGCGACGACACCCTGACCTACGGCGAACTCGAACAGCGAGCCAACCAACTGGCCCGCCACCTCGTTGACAGGGGAGCCGCCCCCGGACATCGCGTAGCGCTGTGCGTGGAACGCTCGGCGCACACGCTCGTCGGAATCCTCGGCGTGCTCAAAACCGGCGCCTGCTACGTACCGCTGGAGCCGAACCAGCCCGAGGAGCGCATGAGCCGGATCCTGCGCGACGCCGATCCGACGATCCTGATCAATCACCGGCAGACCGCGGATCGCACTCCCGAATTCCACGGCCTGGTCGTCTCGCTCGACTCCGACGCCGGGACGATCGCCACGCAGGAAACCTCGGCCCCCGCTCCGGAGATCACCTCCGACGAGCTGGCCTACATCATCTACACCTCGGGTTCGACCGGCAATCCCAAGGGCGTTTCGGTCACCCATGCCAACGTCGTCCGACTCGTCTCCGCTGCGGGACAGCGATTCGATTTCCGCGACGACGACGTATGGACGCTGTTCCACTCCTACGCCTTCGACGTGTCCGTGTTCGAGATGTGGGGCGCGCTGCTCAACGGAGCAAGGCTGGTGGTCGTCCCACGTGATACCAGCCGTTCCCCGGAAGCGTTGCACGAACTGGTCCGCGACCGGGCCGTGACGGTTTTCAGCCAAACGCCCTCGGCGTTCCGCTCGTTCGTCGACATCGACTCAGAACGAGACACGACAGAGACTTCGAGTCTGCGCTACGTGATCTTCGCGGGGGAGTACCTGGACGTGCGTTCCCTGCGCCCCTGGACGGATCGACACGGCGACCAGCGGCCGCACCTGATCAACATGTACGGCATCACCGAAACGACCGTGCACACCACCTTCCACCGCGTCACCGCCGAGGAACTGGAATCCACCGTCCGCAGCAACATCGGTCGCCCGCTGCCGGACCTGCGAACCTATCTGCTCGACCACCACCAGCGCCCCGTGCCGATCGGTGTAGCGGGCGAACTCCACGTCGCGGGGCCCGGGGTGGCACGTGGGTATCACAACCTCCCCGAACAGACACGGCAACGTTTCCTGCCCAACCCGTTCGAACCGGGCGAGCGCATGTACCGCTCCGGTGACATGGCCCGGTACCTGGACAACGGCGATATGGAAGTGCTCGGCCGCGCCGATTTCCAAATCAAGATCCGCGGCTTCCGCGTCGAGCCCGCCGAGATCGAATCGGTCCTCCGCGAACACGAACACGTGCGGGACGCGATCGTGCTCGACCGCTCCCGGACCGCTGGTGATGCCCGGCTGGCCGCCTACGTCGTGGCCGATCCGGCACACCACGAAGGTATGCAGCGACAGCTGCGGGAATACCTGCACAGCCGCGTGCCGGACTACATGGTTCCGCCGCACGTGATACCGGTGAACGAGCTCCCGCTGACCCTCAACGGCAAAGTCGACCGCGCGGCGTTGCCCGCGCCCGGAACAAGCCGGGATGCGCTGGACGAATACGTCGCCCCACGCGACGAGACCGAGCGCGAGATCGCGCGGATCTGGTCGGAACTGCTGGAACTGCAACAGGTCGGCGCCCACGACGACTTCTTCGAACTCGGCGGGCATTCGCTGCTGGGCACGCGCGTGGTCAGCAGGCTGCGCCTCACATTCGGAAAGGAGCTGACCGTGCGCGACCTGTTCGACCACCGCACCGTGGCCGAACTGGCGCTCGTGGTGAACTACGAGGGATCCGAGCAGCGATCGGGTTCCGCGCCCGGGCCGATAGCGGCACGGCCTCGTGTGGCCCACCGGACAGGGGCTCAGGAGGCGAGCAAGTGACTCGCACAGGTGCCGACAGCCCATCTCGCGACGACCGCGACCAGCTCGACGGTTGTTACGTACTGCCGTGTTCGTTCGGTCAGCGACGTCTGTGGTTTCTGCACGAACTCGATCCCGCCAGCGGGCCGGCCTACAACGGGCACGGAGCGGTTCGGCTGCGCGGCGGACTCGACGAGCCCACCCTGCAACGCGCGGTGGACACCGTTGTGGCGCGCCACGAAACACTGCGTACCGCGCTGGTCGAACTCGACGGTGAACCGGTGCAAGCCGTGCGGCCGGAACTGACGCTGCCGGTTGAGACGCTCGATCTCGACGAGGAGCGGTTGGCCCCCACGATCAGAACGATCCTGGGACGACCGTTCGAACTGTCCCGGTCGCCGTTGGCGCGCGTGACACTCGTCCGGGTCGGCGAGGACGACCGCGTCCTGCTGGTCACCTTCCATCACGCGATCTCCGACATGTGGTCGGGCACGATCTTCTTCCGCGAGCTCGCCCACTGCTACGCCGCGCTGCTCGACGGCGACTCGCCGCGGCTTCCCGAGCTGCCCGTGCAGTACGGTGACTACGCGGCCTGGCAAGGGGAGCAGCAGCACAGCGACGCCGTGCTCGATCAGCTCGCATACTGGCGAGGTCAGCTCGCCGAGCTGCCGGTGCTGAACCTGCCGACCGATCACCCCAGGCCGCCGGTGCAAACCTTCCGGGGCGCGACCACCTCGTTGACTCTACCCACCGAGTTGACGGACCGGCTCGACGAGCTCGGCGACGAGCACGGTGCGAGTCGCTTCATGACCCTGTTCGCCGGGTTCAGCGCGCTGTTGTCGCGCTACAGCGGGCAATCCGACGTAGCCGTCGGATCGCCCTACGCCGGACGCGACCGCCCCGAGCTCGAGAACCTCATCGGTTTCTTCGTCAACAATCTGATCCTGCGCGCGGATCTCAGTGACGATCCCCGGTTCTCCGAGCTGCTGACGCGGGTACGTGAAACCTGTCTGCAGGCCTACGCGAACCCGGACGTGCCGTTCGAGCAGCTCGTCGACGAGCTGCAACCCGCCAGGGATCTGTCCCGCTCACCGTTGTTCCAGGTCATGTTCATGCTCGGCAACGTGCCGACCACCGAGCTGAGCTTCGGCGGTCTGAGCGCCGAACCACTGGACCTCGACCCGCAGGTGGCAAAGTTCGACCTGTTCCTCAGCATCACTCCGGTCGAAGACGGGCTTCGAGCCGAGCTCGAATACAACACCGACCTGTTCGACGAAGCCACGGCCGAACGCATGTTGGCCCACCTGCACACCCTGCTCAACTCCGCGGCCACCGACCCGAAGCAGCGAATCGGTGAGCTGCCGCTGCTCACGCCGACCGAACGCGACACCCTGCGCGCCTGGGGTGCGGGCCCGGAGACGGCCATCCCCGAACGACGTGTGACCGAACTGTTCGAGGAGCGAGTACGCAGGCAGCCCGAGGCGGTGGCGGTGTCCCGGCCGGACGGGTCGGCAAAGTTGACTTACCGGCAACTGAACGCACGAGCCAACCGGATCGCACACCGACTGCGCGCTACCACCGAACCCTTCGAGCCGATCGGCGTGTGCGTCGATCGGACCCCGAACCTGCTCGTCGCACTGCTCGGTGTGCTCAAGGCGGGAAACCCCTACGTGCCGATCGACCCGGCACTGCCCGCCGACCGCGTATCGCACATGCTCACAGATTCGGCAGCGCCCGTCGTGGTGACCACTACCGGGCTGCGCGACGAGCTGCCCGCACCATCCCCTCGGCTCCTGTGCGTCGACGAGGACACCGGCGAGCGCGACCACGATCCCGAACCGGCGCCCCGGGCACAGCAGCTCGCCTACATCATCTACACCTCCGGCTCGACCGGGCGCCCCAAAGGTGTGCGCGTCTCACACGCGGCACTGAGCAACTTCCTCACCGCCATGTCCTCCAGCCCGGGGATGAGCGGAGCGGACGTGCTCGCCGCGGTCACCACTCCGTCATTCGACATCGCCGCGTTGGAGCTGTACCTGCCGTTGCTGGTCGGCGCTCGGGTCGCGCTGGTAGCCGCGGAGGACAGCGCGGACGGTCCCGCGCTGGTTCAAGCGTTGTCCCTATCGGGGGCCACCCTCATGCAGGCCACTCCAGCCACCTGGCGACTGCTGACCGATACCGGTTGGCAGCCGGAGCGAGCGTTCACCGCCCTGTGCGGCGGGGAAGCGTTGCCCGTCGAACTCGCGCGTGAACTTCTCGGGAGAGGTGTTGTGCTGTGGAACCTGTACGGTCCCACCGAAACGACCGTCTGGTCCACCGCACACCGGGTCGACGGGTCCGAGAACCGGATACCGCTGGGCGGGCCCATCGCGAACACGCGGTTGCACGTACTCGACGAGCACGGCAACACGACGCCGATCGGGGTGCCGGGAGAACTCGTCATCGCGGGTGCGGGCACCGCCGAGGGATACCTGAACCGTCCCGAGCTCACAGCCGAGCGATTCACATCCGACCCCTCCGGGAGCGGGCAACGAGCTTACCGTACCGGTGATCTGGTGCGATTCCGCAACAACGGTGCTCTCGAATATCTGGGACGTGGCGACAACCAGATCAAAATTCGCGGCTTCCGCGTAGAGCTCGGCGAGATCGAAACCGCGCTGCGTGCGCATCCCGACCTCGTCGAGGCAGTGGTCTCCGTCGACGCCGACGCCTCCGGACAGCAACGTCTGATCGGCTACGTGGCCAGCGAGCGGGGTCACGAGACCGCTGAGGATGAGTTCACCGGTCGACTGCGCGAACACCTGCGCACCACGCTGCCGGAGTACATGGTTCCAAACCGGTTCGTGGTGTTGCGCACGATGCCGCTGACACCCAACGGCAAGATCGACCGGGCCGCGTTGCCCCAGCCGGATCGTGCCCGGACGGGGGAGGGGTACGTCGCCCCCCGCGGCCCGCTCGAACAAGAACTGACCCGCATCTTCGAAACCGTGCTCGAACGTGACGACGTCGGTGTGCACGACGACTTCTTCGAGCTCGGCGGTCATTCGTTGTCGGCGACCCGCGTGCGGTCCAAGACGGCCGAAACATGGGGTGTGGAGCTTCCGGTGCGGTTGGTGTTCCAACATCCCACGGTCGCCGGACTGGCACGGCTGGTCGAAGCGGACGGCAGCGAACCCGTGGACGACGAGAACACCGTCGATCCACGTGACGACGTCACACTGGACCCTGCCATCGCGCCGGCGAGCCAGCCTCAACGAACCGACGATCCCGGGCGGGTGTTCCTCACCGGAGCCACCGGATTCCTGGGAGCATTCCTGCTGGACCGGGTGCTACGGGAAACGGACGCGACTGCCTACTGCCTGGTCCGAGCCGACAGCGACGAGCACGCCCGAACCCGCCTGCTCGCCCGACTGGCGGAGTTCGGCCTGCGCGACGAGCAGTCCGAGCCCCGCATCCACGCCGTGGCCGGCACCCTCTCCCAACCCTTGCTGGGGTTGAGTCCGACCACCTTCGACACTCTCGCCGCGGAGGTCGACGAGATCTACCACGTCGGAGCGGATGTCAACTTCCTGCGCCCGTACCGATCGCTGGCCGACAGCAACGTGGGCGGTACCCGTGAGGTCCTGCGCCTGGCCGCGCAGACCCGCTGCGTGCCACTGCACCACGTGTCCACGTTCTCGGTTCTGCCCATGCAGCACGATCGGGAGGAGCCGTATCGAGAGCACGAACTACCGCAGCAGCCACCACCGGAGAACGGCTACAACCAGAGCAAATGGGTCGCCGAGGGAGTCGTCGACATCGCGCGGCAACGCGGTATCCCCGTTTCGGTGTACCGCCCCGGGCGAGTGGCGGGCCACAGCCGAACCGGGCAGTGGAACACCGACGACATCACCGCTCGCGTGTTTCGCGCCTGCGTCGAAGTGGGCACAGTTCCCGAGGTCGATCTCGTCGCAGACCTGCTGCCGGTCGACCACGTCGCGACTGTCATCGCCCGATTGGCCCGCGAGCCCCGAGCATCCGGAAAAAACTTTCACTTCCGTGGATCGAGGCCGTTCGCACTACGGGAGCTCACCGACGTGCTCACCGAGATGGGCTACGCGGTGCGGTCGGACTCGGTTGAGGCGTGGATGCGGGCATGTCAACACCGAGCCGCCGGCGACATCGACAGCGATCTCGGCCCCACGGCCTCGTTGTTCGCCACCCGAATACGCCAGCACGAGCGAGGTCTGCGCGATCCGGGAGTGGACGACACCAACACCGCCACCCTGCTTGGCGAGCAGTTCGAACGCCCGCACGTGGACCACACGTTGATGCGGCGGTACCTGAGCTACCTGCAATCGACAGGTTTCCTGCCGAAACCCCGCACGTTCCACGAAGAGGAGTGAACAAAATGCCGGAGCGCGAACCGGTCCTCATCGCGGGGGCCGGCATCGGTGGCCTGACCGCCGCGTTGGCGCTGAGCAGGCACGGTTTTCCCGTCGAGGTCTACGAGCGTCGGGCCGAGAAGCAGATCGAGCTGTCCGGAACCGGTCTGACCATCTGGAGCAACGCTACGACCGCGTTGGCGGAGCTCGGCTTGCACGAGCGCCTGCTCGAAAGGGGAGACCCGGTGATCCGGGCCGAACACCGCGGAGAGAAACGCCGGCTCATGCTGTTGACCGAGGTGCAGGAGCACACCTGGCCGAACAGCACGCCAGGCGTCAGCATCGCCCGCGGTGACCTGGTGCGGATGCTGATGGAGGCCTGTGAACAGCACGGCGTCCGGGTGCACCTCGATCAACGCTGCCTCGGTTACGAAACGGACGGCAGCGGCGTCACGCTGAGACTCGCTGGCGGTGGCAGCGCTCGCGGTCGGGTGCTCATCGGTGGCAACGGTTTGCGCTCGACGATTCGGGAGCAGCTGCTGAACGGAGAGACCGGGCTTACCTACACCGGCGTATCCACGTATCGGGGAATCAGCGACAGCTCCGGTGGGGTGCCGAAGGGCACCGCGTACCTGATGCAGCGGCTCAACGGTGTCAGCGGCGGGGGGTGGCATGTTGCCGACGGACGATTCGCCTGGACCGTCGGCTGTCAGACTCCGGAAGGCGGACGTGACACACCCGGCACGATGAAAGCCAGCGTGCAGCGGATGCTCGACGGCTTCGAAGGCCCGCCGCGCAAATTCGTGGCCAACACGCCCGAGGAACGCATCATCCGAACCGACATTCACTACCACGAATGGAACGAGACCTGGGGCGACGGGCCGGTCACCCTGCTCGGTGACGCCGCACACGCCCTGCCGACCATTCTCGGACAAGGCGCCTGTCAGGCCATCGAGGACGCGGTCGTGCTCGCCGACGCGCTCGCTGTCGCCGACGATCCCGTCGAGGGGCTGCGCAGCTACGAAAACCGTCGCAAACCTCGTGTGCGCTGGATACAAGACCAGGTGTTCAAGATCTGGGGGCTGCAGAAGTACAACATCGGGCCGATGCGGTGGCTGTTCATACCGCTCGGACGGTTCTTCGCGGCACGCAGTCAACCGAAACTCTGGAGCGGCCTGCAACAGCCACCGGAACTGTCGGCCAACACGCCCGGCGAGGACGAGCGAGTGGGGAGAGGTGAGCGATGACGGTCGCGCCGAACTCGACGAACGAACCGACCGTGGAAAAATCCAGCTGGCGCGATCAGGTGCGCGAGCGCGCCGAACGCGTCGTACGGCCGCTGGCTCGCGCCATGGATACCGACGCACGTCTCGATCAGTGCGTGATCGACGAGCTGTTCGCGGGCGCTCTGATGGGAATCGAAGCCCCGCAAGCCTACGGTGGCGCGGGAGGTGACCTGTACGACGCGCTCGTGACCATCGAGGAGCTGGCCCGGGTCGATCCAGCCGTGGCCGTTTTCGTCGACGTGCAGAACGCCCTGGTGATCAACGCGCTTCGCAGGCACGGAACCGGGGACCAACAGCGCCGCTTCCTGCCCTCGCTGGCGACCGACACCGTCGGTGCCTACGCCATCTCCGAGGACCACGCCGGAAGCGACGCCTTCGCACTGACGACAACAGCTCATCCGGACGGCGACGAGTACGTCCTGTCCGGACGCAAACAATGGATCACCAACGCGGCCGAGGCCGGCCTGTTCCTCGTATTCGCCAGAACCGGCGACAACGGTCCGGCGCCACGCCTGTCCGCGTTTCTCGTCGAGCGCGATACAGCCGGACTGTCGGTCGGTGAGCGCATCGACAAGATGGGGATCCGCGCAAGCTCTACCTGCGAGGTCGTTCTCGACAACGTACGGGTGAGCAAGCACAACATGCTCGGTCGCTTGGACGAGGGCAACATGCTGATGCTCGACACCCTCGACATCGGCAAACTCGGCATCGCCGCACAACTCGTGGGTCTTGCCGCCGGAGCACTCGACGAAGCACTGGCCCACGCGGGCAGGCGCACCCAATTCGGACACCCGATCATCGACTTCCAAGGTGTGGCGTTTCCCCTGGCAGGATTGGCCGCCGAACTCGAAGCCGCCCGGGTGATGCTCTACGACACCGCTCGGCACATCGACAACGTCGATCCGAGCGCGAAAGCACGCGGCGCCGCCATGACCAAGTACCTCGCGTCACATGTGGCCGAACGGATTACCTCGCAAGCTGTCGAAACACTCGGCGGTACCGGATTCACCACAGCCTCGCCCGTCGAGAAGTTCCACCGCGACGTCAAGATCGGTAAAATCTACGAGGGCACTTCCAACATGCAGTTCCGAACGATCCTCTCGACCTGGCCCAGTGCCGAGGCCGCGGACCCCGGCCCCAACGGTGCGGTGGGGACGTCATGAGCGACTCACCCGCACTGCGACTGTTCTGCCTGCCGTACGCGGGCGGATCGGCACGTATCTTTTCCGACTGGCAATCGCGCCTTCCCGAGCACGTCGAATGCGTTCCACTGGAGCTTCCCGGACGGGGAATCCGCTTCAACGAAACCCCGCACGAGCGGTTGGACCCACTGCTCGACGAGCTGCTACCCGCGGTGCTCGCTCGACGTGACCGCCCGTTCGCGCTTTTCGGTCACAGTCTCGGCGCCCTGCTCGCGTTCGAACTGTCCCGAAGGTTGCGCCAGCATCGGCTGCTGCCGTGCCACCTGTTCGTCTCGGCCTTCCGCGCACCCCACCTGCCCGTTCACGGGACTCCGGACCACAGCCTGCCCGACGAGCAGTTCCGGGCCAGGCTGCGCGAGTTCAACGGAACTCCACAGGAAGTCCTCGACGACGAGGGGCTGATGGAACTGCTGATTCCGATCCTGCGAGCCGACCTCGCCATTCCCGACACGTACAGCCACGTCTCGGAATCACCGTTGGACTGCTCGCTGACCGCTTTCGCAGGCACCGACGACGGGGAGTACACCACAGCCGAAGTGGCCGAGTGGGCCGGCCATACCAGCCAGGAATTCAAGCTGAAGATCATGCCCGGTGACCACTTCTTTCTCCACCACCACCAGCACTCGCTGCTCGACGAGATCTCGCAGCGCCTGACCGCTATCGACGATCCCGACGAATCGGCACAAGCCTCCCTTCGTCACGGGTGAGCCAACACAGCAGAACGAGGAGTCCCAGGTGAGCGTCAAACGCTGGACCTACAACCTGCTCTACCGAGTCGGAGCCCCGTGGGAGGGGCCGGTGCGACCGGAACTGGTCGAGCTCGTCGAATCCCAACGGATCAACCCCGTCGAACAGCACTCGGTACTGGACATGGGCTGCGGCAGCGGTACCTGTTCGGTGTACCTGGCCGAACGCGGCTTCGACGTCGTCGGAGTGGACTTCACTTCCCTCGCGCTGCGAAAGGCCAGACAGGCGGCCTTCGACGCGAATGTTGCGCGGTGCTGCCGCTTCGTACACGGCGATTTGCGGTCGTCGACACTGCCCGGTGTGGACGGGACATTCGACCTGGTGCTGGACTTCGGCACCCTCGACGACCTAACCGGGCAGGACCGGCTGGACATGGCCGCCAACATCAAACGTCATACCCACGAAGGTTCCATGGTCGTGTTCTGGTGTTTCTACACCGCGGGGAAGGAATTACCCCGCTTTCGATTCAACGGTGTGTCCCGCTTTCACAGCGCCATCCGTCCCGGTGAGGAACACGACCTGTTCGGCGACGCGTTCACCATCGAACGCCTGCCCGACCACTCGGCCGATGAGAACACGGCCTGCTTCTTGCTGACCCGCCAGTAACGACCCCAGCCCAGTTGAGCGATTCCCTGGAGATACCGTGCCGAACGAGGAGCGTCGCCGCCTGGTTCTGGTGACCATGTGCGTCGCGCAGTTCCTGGCCATTCTCGACGTTACCGTCGTCAACCTGGCTCTGCCCGCCATTCACCGCGATCTCGGTTCCGGCATGTCCGATCTGCAATGGATCATCGACGCCTACGTGCTCGTCTACGCGAGCCTGCTGCTCACCGGTGGCACCATCGGCGACCGATACGGACGCAAACGCGCTTTCGTCACCGGCATGGCGCTGTTCGCCCTCGGCTCGGCAGTCTCCGCCGCGGCACCACAGCTCGATGTGCTCCTCGTCGGCCGGATCGCTCAGGGGGCGGGCGCGGCTGCTTTCGGTCCCGCGACCCTGTCCATCCTCACCCAGGCGTTCCCCCACGGACCACAACGTGCCAAGGCCATCGGAATCTGGTCGGGAACATCCGGGCTCGCACTCGTGGTCGGCCCGATCGCGGGCGGTGCTCTGGTGCACACGCTGGGTTGGCAAAGCATCTTCCTGCTCAACCTTCTGGTCGCTGCCGCTGGTCTGATGGCGGGCCTGATGACGGTCACCGAGTCGAAAGCCCCTCGGCACAGTCGTCTCGATCCCTTCGGCCAGGCTCTGGCCGTCCTGTGGTTGGGAGCGCTGACCTTCGCACTGATCGAAGGTGCTCGACTGGGGTTGCGCGCACCACTCATCCTGACGCTGTTGGCGCTGGCCGCGATCGGTTGCGTGGCGTTCGTGCTTGTCGAAACACGACGCGAACACCCCATGCTGCCGCTCGCGCTGTTTCGCCGCCCGACCTTCGCCGCCTGCAACGTCGTCATTCTCCTGGTCGGTTTCGGACTGTTCGGTTCGTTCTTCTTCCTGTCGCTGTTTTTGCAGCAGATTCAGGGTTATCCGGCAGGCGAAGCAGGACTACGCCTGCTGCCGTTGATGGTGGCGATCGTGATCACCGCTCCGATCGCGGGACGACTCGCAGGCAGGTTCGGTGCCCGACCGCCGATGGTTGTCGGGCTGACCCTTACGGGCTGCGGGCTGCTGGCGTTGACGGGGGTGGGTGTCGCCACCCCGTACGCGGCCTGGTGGCCCGCCCTGCTGCCGATCGGCCTCGGTCTCGGCCTGACCATGGCTCCGACCAACGCCGCGCTCATGGGCAGCGTCGAACTGCCTCGAACCAGTACGGCTTCCGCGATGGGCAGCACCAGTCAACAGGTGGGAAGTCTGCTGGGAATCGCCGTGCTCGGCGCGATCGTCACCGTCAAGCTCGACGAGGCAACTCGCCGTGCCGTGCCGGGACTCTCGGAGGAGGTGCGGGACCGGCTGTCGGATGCCCGGATGGGTTCTTCCTCCGGGGAGGTCCCCGTGGGAGTTGACCCGCAAACGCTGTCGGACGCGCTGAATCAGGGGTTCGTGGCCGGGATGCACCGAGGACTGCTGCTGGGCGCGATCGCCTATTTCCTCGGTGCTGTCACGGCGGTTGTGTTCGTTCGCCAGCGGTCCGATTCCGGTGAATCGTCGACCGATACCGAACGGCAACACACGGCTTGAGTCGTCGCCCGGTGGAGCTAAGACCGCTGGTTCCGCAACCATCCGAGCCGCGCGAAGTGAGCCCGTAGCGGTCGCCGGTTCGCCACCAGGTGGAAAGCGATAGCTCCCAGGAACAGAAACATCGCCGAACTGTGCCATGGTCTGGCTTCCACAACTCCGTTCCAGCGCAGCAGCCCGGTGACCGTCAGCAACAGCACACAGCCGAGCAGACATGAGTCACGGATGAGTTTTCCGCGCGCTCCCGGTGGTAACCGCTTCCGCGTACGCATCGACCGAGCTAGTCCCGTGAACCACGCTCGCTGCGTGGTCAGGTGCACCATCACCAGGGCGACGAATATCGAGCCTGTCACGCTGTGCACGCTTATCCCGAAGAGCAGCGTGCCGATCAGTACTATGCTCACCAGCAGTGACAACAGCATTCCGGGATAGATCCAGCCGCCACGGACGCGCGCACCCGTACCTGCACGTCGCGATTGTCGAGAATGATCGACCATGACTCGATGATGACCGGTTGCGAAGATGAGCGATATCCGGCATCGCCCCCACGGCACCCCGAGAGATGTCTGAGTGGATCGGAACGCCGCAAGGGGGAACTCGCGGCGGAGGAGGGCATCCCCCGGTTGGTACCGGAGGGTGACTCGAAAACGTGGGGCTGCCGAGCGGCAGCCCCACGGGTGATCGGTTTCGGCAGGACGTCGTCACGTGCCGCGCGGGTCAGCACACGTCGCGGTAGGAGTTCTCCAGCGTGTTGTTGGTGATGGTGATGTTGTCACCGCACGGGTGCTCGACGATTGCCGAATCGGTGACGGTGAGATTGTGCAGGGTCACGTTTCTGGTCACCGGGAATTCCGAGCGCGCGGCCAGTCGGATCGTGCCGGGTCCGGTGACCTGACCGCTTTCCGCGGCGATTTCCACGTTGTAGCAGTTCTCGATGAGAATCGCGTTGTTGCCGGTGTTGGCGATGTCGACGTTGTCGATCACGGCTCCGCCGCTCTCGGACACGCAGAACACTCCCCGGCCGCCGCCGCGGGCGATCACCTCGCCGACGTGGATGTTGGTCGGGTAGCTGCCGTTGATGCGTCCGTTCCGGTTGGCCATCCGGAAGGCGGCGTAGCCCGTACCGGTGCCCGCGTTCTCGGCGTCGACCGTTCCGACTGTGGCGTTGGTGGTGTCGTTGAGCAGCAGCCCCGAATAGGCGACGTCCCGAGCCACCACGGTGCCCACGGTCAGCCCGTCCACGCCGTAGGTCTCCACGCCGTGGTTGTCGGTGCCGGAGACGTAGACGTCGTCGATCCGCACGTTGGTGGTGAGTTCACCGCGGTCACCGTGGTTGTCGATGCGGATGCCGAGTCCGCCGGACAGTCGCAGGTCGAGCTGGCCGAGGTGGATGTCGTCGCCGTTGCGGAAGAAGACGCCGAAGTAGGGCGTCCCGGTGACGCTGAGGTGCTGTACCTCGACGTGGTCGGCGTCACGGCCCCGGACCACGGCGTTGTTGGCGGAGACACCGCCGGTCACGTCGATCGTCCCGCACGAGTCGAGGACGGTGTAGCTGGGCAGGTCGATGGAACTGCTCGCGCTCATGGTGCCGGAGTTCCACAGCACCACTCGTTCCTTGCTCCGCCTGCCCGTGGTTAGGCTGTTCACGGCCGCCTGGGTCGCCGCGCGCATGTTCCCGCCGCTGTAGACCGTCGTTGAGCCGTTGCGGGCGACCCAGTTGCCGCCGTCCGAGTACACCTCGGCGTCGTAGGACCCGCTGCCGCAGGTCGCCCGGATCGAGGCGGTATCGGTTGGCTCCACCGAGGCGGACACGTCGCCGGTGGTTTCGTTCGCCGTACCAGCGTCGCGGTCGGCGTATGCCGGTGCCGCGAAGGTCAGCGTCGCCAGCAGGGCCATTCCCAGGATCTTCGGGGTTCGGCCGCGTGCACCGGCTTGTGAGGTGCCGATTCTCATTTTTCGTTCCCGTGGTCGTCGGAAGTCTCACTGCACTGTGCCGGGCAGGAATCGCCCGGATCTTCCAGTCGGGTTCGTCGTTGAGTGGCTTCTTGTGGTTGTCGGCGGGGAAAAAGATTTTCCCGCTTTTTGGTAAGCGCTTACCAGGTAGGCAGTGAGTGTATAGTCACCACGGGTAACAATGTCAAGAGTGCTTCGATGAAACCCCGGATAACACGATTAGTGTGCTGTGAACCGTTTTTCCCATCGCAACGAATCCGAAAAGCGTAGTGGGCCCGGTTCGCATCGGAGATGCGACACACGAAACCGGCACGGCATCGTCGGAGCGATACCGTGCCGGTTTCGACGGGAGGATGTTCACACGTCGCCGACCACGACGACGTGAAGATTCCGGGGACCGTGCACTCCCTCCACCCGCTCCAGCTCGATGTCGCTGGTGGCGGACGGGCCGCTGATGAAGGTCATCGGTCCGGTCGGATCCAGTTCCGCCAACGCGGCTGGAACGTCGTCGACGATCCGGGAGGCGGCGACGAGGCACACGTGGGTGTCGGGAAGCAGAGTCAGCGCCCTTCGGCCCTGTCCCGGACCGTGGTCCAGCACCATCGTGCCCGTGGTGGCGATTCCCACCGTGCACGTGGTCAGCACCGCGTCCGCGTTCTCCAGCGCCGCCGTCGACAACCGGGGACTGTCCCCGAACGCGTCGTGGCGTTCGGCCACCGGCTCCGACCATCGCGCGGGGAAACCCTCCGGTACGACCACCCGCCGCGCAGCGGCCGCTTCCAGGGCACCCAACACCGCTTCCGGGGCTTCCGAGGAATCGGTGGTGCGCACCTCGGCGCGGTATTCGGCAACCCGTTCCCGGAACAGGTCGGGCAGGGATTCGACGTGGCGCTTCCCGCTGTACTCACGAGGAATCGAATCGGTCGAGCCGCGTTGACCACCGGCGAGTGCGGAACGCACGGAACCGAGTACCGCCTCGCGCGCGTCACGGGAGGGTCGTTTCAACGCTCGTCACCGTTCCCTGTCCTGTTTCGTTCCCACCACTGCCGGAAGGATTCCGGGGCGGGCGCGGGAGCGTCGCGCGCGTCGGTCCAACGCGACAGCGGCCACGGCAGTCTGCCGATCCCGCGCCTGCCGAACAGTCTCCCGCCCAGCGAGGCGATCCGCTGCGCTCGCCCCAGTCGCTTGCTGTCGCCGAAGACCCATCCCAGGCCCCGCATCGCCGTGCTGCTCAGTCGGTCGAACCAGCCCTTCCGCTCCCGCACCGTCCTGTTGCGCAGGTGCACCAGCAGTTCGGGTATCTCGATCGCCACCGGGCAGACGTCGTAGCAGGCCCCGCACAGCGTGGACGCGTACGGCAGCGAGGCGGTGTCCTCGGACTCCACGCCGTACAGTTGCGGTGTCAGCACCGCTCCGATCGGTCCCGGATACACCGAGCCGTAGGCGTGGCCACCGGCACGTTCGTAGACCGGACAGACGTTGAGGCAGGCCGAACAGCGGATGCACCGCAGCGCCTGACTGCCGATCTCGTCTGCCAACGCCTCGCTGCGCCCGTTGTCCAGCAGCACCACGTGGAAACTGCTCGGCCCGTCACCCTCGGTCACCCCGTTCCACACGGAGGTGTAGGGGTTCATCCGTTCGCCGGTGCTCGACCGGGGAAGCAACTGCAGGAACACCTCGAGGTCCCGCCAACTCGGCACGAGCTTCTCGATACCGACCACGCTGATCAGATGCTCCGGCATCGTCAGGCACATCCGCCCGTTGCCCTCGGACTCGACTACCACGAGGCTGCCGGTCTCGGCCACCGCGAAGTTCGCCCCCGAGATGGCCACGTTGGCCCGCAGGAACTTGTCCCGCAAATGGTGGCGGGCCGCCTCCGCCAGCTGCACCGGGTCGGCGGTGAGGTCCGTGGGCGCGGGAGTGCCGCTACCCGCCATCTCCCGACGGAAGATCTCGCGTATCTCGGAGCGGTTGCGGTGGATGGCGGGCACCAGGATGTGGCTGGGCCGGTCCTCGTCCAACTGGACGATCAGCTCGGCCAGGTCCGTCTCCCACGCCGAGATACCCGCCGAAGCCAGCGCCTCGTTGAGCCCGATCTCCTGCGTGGCCATCGACTTCACCTTGACCGCCTCGGTCTCGCCGGTCTCGCGGACGAGATCGGTGACGATGCGGTTCGCCTCGGCCGCGTCGCGTGCCCAGTGCACCGTTCCGCCGACGGCCGTGACGGCGGACTCGAACTGCTCGAGGTAGGTGTCCAGCCTGCTCAGGGTGTGCGCCTTGATCGCCGCCCCCGAGGCGCGCAGCTGCTCCCAGTCGTCGAGCTCGTCGACCACCGCGGCACGCTTGTTCCGGATGGTGTTGGTCGCCCTGCCGAGGTTGTGGCGCAGCTGGGCGTCGCGCACAGCCTGCCGTGCCGCGTCCGGAAACGCGGGCATTCCCAGGTCGACTCCGCTCATCGGTCCTCCTCGGTTCCCGCCAGGATCTCGGCCAGGTGCATCGTGCGGATCCCCTCGCGCTGTCGGTCGAGCAGCCCACCCAGGTGCATCAGGCAGGAGCTGTCGCTCGCGCACAGCACCTCGGCGCCCGTCTCACGCACGTGCCTGGTCTTGTCGGCCCCCATCGCCACGGACACGTCAGGATTCTTCAAGGCGAAGGTGCCGCCGAAGCCGCAGCACTGCTCGGCCTCGGGCAGTTCGAGCAACCGGATGCCGCGGACCTCGCTCAGCAGCCGCCGCGGTTTGTCACCCACCCGCAGCATCCGCAGCGAGTGACAGGTCGGGTGGTAGGTCACCCGGTGCGGGAAGTAGGCACCGACGTCGGTCACTCCGAGCACGTCCACCAGGAACTCGGAGAGCTCGTGGACGTGGGGCGATACTCGGCCGACGGCCTCGGACAGTTTCCGGTCCCCGCTGTGCTCGGCCACGATGCCGTGCTGGTGCCGGATCGAGCCCACGCAGGATCCGGAGGGCGCCACCACGTGATCGTAGCCCTCGAAGGCGGCGACGAAGCTCCGCACCGCCGGCACGGCCTGCTCGTGATACCCCGTGTTGGTGTGCATCTGGCCGCAGCAGGTCTGTCCCGGTGGGAACTCCACCGTGCACCCCAGCCGTTCGAGCACCCGTAGCGTGGCGCGTACCGCCCCGGGAAAGAGCGTGTCCCCGAGACAGGTCGCGAACAGCGCTACTCGCATAACAGCGGTTTCCTTTCTGGTAAGACCCCGCGAAAGTCCTGGTGCGCGTGCTCGGGACCCGATCGCGTACCCGGCCCGAAGGAGGGGGTCATCGCCGGTTCCGGGAACTCGGCGACCACCCGAGCATCCGAAAGGCGTCGTCGAAAAGCTGTCCTCATTCGACTGTCGCACGTGTCGCGGTGCCCGCGCGATCACGGACGCGGCGATCCACAGCATCCCACGCGCCCGCGGAGTCACCGGGTTCGAAACGCCGCAACGGCTGGGTGGCAGCCACGAGCGCGCGCAGTTCGGACCGGTCACCGGCCATGCCGTGCGCGCGTGCCTGGATCAGCACGTTGCCCAGCGCGGTCGCCTCGGTGGGGCCGGCGATCACCGGCAGGTCGCAGGCGTCGGCGGTCAGCGAGCACAGCAGTTCGTTGCGACTGCCGCCACCGACCAGGTGCACGACATCGACCTCCCGGTCGGCCAGCTCCGCCACGCTGCGAACCGTCCGGCGGTGGGCCAACGCGAGGCTCTCCAGCACACACCGCACCGTGGCCTCGGGGGTTTCCGGGACCGGCTCACCGGCCTCGGCGCAGGCCGCGCCGATGGTGGTGGGCATGTCCTGCGGTGCGATGAACGCCGGATCGTCGGTGTCGAGCACGCTGCGGAACGCCGGTTGGCGGGCGGCGCCCTCGAGCAGTTCGTCGAGATCCGCGCGCAGTCCGCGTTCCCGCCAGCAGCGCAGGCACTCCTGCAGCAGCCACAGCCCCATCGTGTTGCGCAGATAGCGAGTGGTGCCGTCGATGCCGCGTTCGTTGGTCACGTTCGCCGCGCGGGAGCGTTCGGTCAGTACGGGGGAGTCCAACTCCAGCCCCACCAGGGACCACGTGCCGCACGAGATGTAGGCGAATCGCCGATCGGTCGCGGGTACGGCCACCACGGCCGAGGCCGTGTCGTGCGAGGCCACGGATGTCACCCGTACCGAACGGGAGAGCCCGGTGCGCGTGCTGATCTCGGCCCGCGGCGTTCCGGCGAAGTCCCCCGGGGCGCGCAGCGGTGGGAAGACGTGGGTCGGAAGTCCCAACCGCCGCGCGAGATCGTACGCCCAGTCCTCACCGCGGACGTCGAACAGCTGGGTGGTGGAGGCGTTGGTGACCTCCGCACCGATCTCCCCGGTGAGCCAGTAGGTCAGCAGATCGGGGATGAGCAGCATGGTCTCCGCCGAATCCAGTTCGCCCTCCCCGAGGGAGACCACGAGTTGGTACAGCGTGTTGATGGGAAGCTGCTGCAGCCCGGTGACGCGGTAGAGCTCGGCGTCGTCGACCCGTTCCCGAACCCGTTCGATCATTTCCGCGTTGCGGGGATCGCGATGGTGCCGTGGCTCGGCCAGCAGGACGCCGTTCCGGTCCAACAGTCCGTAGTCCACTGCCCAGCTGTCGACGCCGATCGAGCTGGGGCCGTGCTCGGCGGCGCGGCGCAGCCCCGCCAGTACCTCGTGGTGGATCGTGCCGATGTCCCAGCGCCACCCGGACTCGTCCCGGGAAGGACTGTTCCCGAACCGGTGCAGTTCGGTCAGTTCCAGCAGGTCGCTGCCCACCCTGCCCAGCACCACACGGCCGCTGGAGGCGCCCAGATCGACAGCGGCGCAGTTGAACTCGTTGCTCGTCATCGCGATCTCGTTCCCAAAGGTGTCGACGGGTGACCGAGGGGACGGTCCGTGTGGTCGGGCAGGGCGGGGGCTTGACACCGTGGTGTCACCCGAGGAAAGCCGTCACCGCAGAAAGGCGGCGGGCACTCCACTGTCGACCGGAACGTGCATTCCGGTCGTGTGGTTCAGGTCGCCGCCGACCAGCGCGAACACCGCCGCGGCAACGTGCTCGGGCAGCACCTCCCGCTTGAGCAGCGTGCGCTGGGCGTAGAACTCGCCGAGCTCGGTTTCCTTCACCCCGTAGTGGGCCGCTCGCTGCGCGCCCCAGCCACCGGCGAAGATTCCCGAGCCACGCACCACCCCGTCCGGGTTGACGCCGTTGACCCGAATCCCGCGTTCGCCCAGTTCGGCGGCCAGCAGCCGTACCTGGTGCGCCTGGTCGGCCTTGGTGGCTCCGTAGGCCACGTTGTTCTGCCCGGCGAACACGGAGTTCTTGCTGGCGATGTAGACGATGTCACCGCCCTGACCCGCCGCTGTCATGCTGCGGGCCGCTTCCCGGGACACCAGGAACGAGCCCCGCGCCATCACGTCGTGCTGGAGGTCCCAGTCCGCCGCGGTGGTTTCCAGCAGTGGTTTGGAGATGGACATTCCGGCGTTGTTGACCACCAGATCCACCCCGCCGAAAGCGCGAGCCGCTGCCGCGAACAGCTCGCCGACCTCGGACTCGTCGGTGACATCGGCGCCGACCGCCACGGCCTTGTCCGGGCCACCGAGTTCGGTGGCCAGCTCCTCGGCCGATTCGGTGTCCCGGTCGGCCAACACCACGCAGGCCCCTTCGGCGTTGAGTCGGCGAGCGGTGGCCCTGCCGATGCCCGAGCCGCCTCCCGTGATGAGGGCCACGCGACCGGCCAGCGGTTTCGGGGCGGGCATGCGGGCGAGTTTGGCTTCCTCCAGCGCCCAGTACTCGATGCGGAACTTCTCGGATTCCTCGATCGGCTGGTACCGCGACACCGCCTCCGCACCGTGCATCACGTTGATCGCGTTGACGTAGAACTCACCGGCGACCCGGGCGGTCTGTTTGTCCTTGCCGAAGGAGAACATCCCCACACCCGGCACCAGCACGATCGCCGGGTCGGCTCCCCGCATGGCGGGCGAGTCGGTGTCGGCGTGCCGGTGGTAGTACTCGCTGTAGCGCTGCCGGTAGGAGGCGTGCAGCTGCCGCAACCGTTCGACCACGTCCTCCAGCGGAGCGGTGGGCGGCAGGTCCACGACCAGTGGACGCACCTTGGTGCGCAGGAAGTGGTCGGGGCAGGAGGTGCCGAGGTCGGCAAGCTGGGGGTGTTTCTCCCGTGCCAGGAAGTCCAGCACTTCCCGCCGGTCGTCGTAGTGGCCGACCTGGGTGTTGTCGGTGGAGACCAGGCCGCGGACCACCGGTGCGAGGGCCGCGGCCCGGGCGTGCCGCTCGGTCTCGGACAGCGCCTCGTTGCCCGGGATCGTCGTTCCGAACGGTTCGGGATCTCCCCGCTCGGCGAGGAACTCCTCCGCGGTGCGGATGATCCACAGTGAGTTCCGTTCGCACTCCTGACTCGTCTCGCCCCAAGCGGTGATGCCGTGTCCACCGAGGATCACACCGACCGCCTGCGGATGCCGGTTCCGGATCTCGGCGATGTCCAGTCCGAGCTGGAATCCCGGACGTCGCCACGGGACCCACACCACCTTGTCGCCGAAGCACTCCTCGGTCAGTTTCGGACCGTCGGCCGCGGTGGCGAGTGCTATCCCCGCGTCGGGATGCAGGTGGTCCACGTGTTCGGCCGCCACGAGCCCGTGCATGGCGGTGTCGATCGAGGGTGCCGCACCGCCCTTGCCGTACAGGCAGTGGTCCAGGGCCGCGACCATCTCGTCCTCGCGCTCCACACCCGGATACACCTCGGTGAGCGCGCGCATCCGCTCCAACCGCAGCACGGCCAGGCCGGACTCGGACAGCGTGCCCAGGTCGCCGCCGGAGCCCTTGACCCACATCAACCGCTCCGGTTCGGCGGTGACCGGGTCCCGACCGGTGCCCTTGGCCGAGGTGTTGCCACCCGCGTAGTTGGTGTTGCGCGGATCCGCACCGAGCCGGTGGGACCGGTCCAGCAGTTCGTCGGTCACGTTCTCGGATGGCTGCTCGTTCAACGAATCGGCCCTTTCGTGCCTGGTGAGTGACTCACTGATGTGCCTGCTCGGTGTCGGGGATCCACGGTGGGAGTCGGTGGTGCCCTTCGTCGATACGGCGTCTCGACGGAGAGGTGTTAGGAATTCCGCTCATGCGCCCCAGTCCGCCTGTTGTCCGCCCGGCGTGCGGCGACCGGTTCCTCCCGGTTTCCGGAGGCCCGGTGGGCCGAGGTGGGGCGGGTGTGTGACCCCATCTCCCTCCGGGGGGCCCGCCACAACGGCCGTACGTCGGTGTTGCGGCCCTCCGTCAGCACCTCGGGGCTCGGGGGGCCGCTGGCTCCGCAGGGCCGCCTTCACGGCGTTCTCGTCCGGCATCGCTGGTTGCTCCGGTGGTTGAGCGGTGGTGAGGAGGTGGGCGTTCCGCCAGTGCCGAGTTCGTGAACGACAGCGGTGAAACGTTTCATTCGAGCGAAGGATAGGATGGGGGTGCATCCGAGTCAAGGGAGGCGTGGTGTCGAGCGGGGAGAGCAACCGCAGGACCGGAGAGGTCAGCATCAAGGACGTCGCCCACCGGGCGGGCGTCTCCATCGGGACCGTCTCCAACGCACTCAACCGCCCTGACCGCGTCTCGTCGGACACCCGCTCACGGGTCCGCGCGGTCATCGACGAACTCGGTTACGTGCGCAGTGAGTCGGCTCGCCAACTGCGTTCCGGCGACAGCCGCATGGTCGCGCTGCTGGTGCTCGACATCGGCAACCCGTTCTTCGTCGCGATGTCCCGCGGCGCGGAGCGCGCCACGCGTGAGCACGGGCTCGGCGTCATGATGTGCCACAGTGCCCAGGACTCGGAGGCCGAGTCGCTCTACCTGTCCATGTTCGCCGAACAGCGAGTGCGGGGTGTGCTGGTGACCCCGGCCGACACCACCGGGGCGAACCTACTGACCTTCCGGCGCCACGGGATTCCCTACGTGTTCGTCGACCGGGTGGTCGACAGTGACGACGCCTGCTCGGTCTCGGTCGACGACGTCGCCGGGGGAGAGTTGGCCGTGCGCCACCTCCTCGAGACCGGCCACGAACGGGTGGCCTACATCAGCGGGCCGTCGAACCTGGCGCAGTGCACCGACCGGCTCGTGGGGGCCCGTCGTGCGATCGAAGCGGGCGGGCTGGGGCCGGAGAGCCTGACGGTGCTGGAAACGGCCAAACTCGACGTCGCCTCCGGTCGGGACGCCGGGGCGAGGCTGCTGGGGCTGCGGCCGCGTCCCACTGCGGTCTTCTGCGCCAACGATCTGCTGGCGCTCGGGTTCTTGCAGGCGATGTTCGACGCGGGCGTGCGGGTGCCCGAGGACATCGCCCTGGTCGGCTACGACGACATCGAGTTCGCCGCGGCGGCCGCCGTTCCGCTGACCTCGGTGCGCCAGCCCGCCGAACGGATGGGCTCCACCGCTGCCGAGATGTTGCTGCGGGAGACCGAGGGCGACCCCGGGCACGAGCACGAGAGCGTCATCTACTCCCCCGAGCTCATCGTCCGGCGTTCCACGCTGCCGCGACGGCAGTGACCGCTGTCCTCCCGGCCATCGTGAAGATCGATTCCTGCGGCTGCGGGGGCTCGTTCCTCGGGGTGACCAGCACGATCAACTCGTCGTGACTCGGTCGCCGCGATTCCGCGGCGTGTCCGGAGTGTTTCCGGGTGTTGACTGGGCCACATTTCGGTTCTACGGTCTCGCTTCATAAAACGTTTCATTGAATCGGTTCGCAATCCACCGTGGAGTTCGTCGCGCGGTGCCGTTCGACGCGGGTGGGAAACGGGGTCGGAGAGGTATGGCCGAGTTCTTCGTCGACACCGGCGGTGCCGCTCCGGAGCAGGCGATGGTCCGGCTGGAGCAGATCTGCCACCTCGACCGATCCGGACTTTCCCAGCCGGGATTTCAGCAGTGAACGCACCCCCGTTTTTCGCATTCGGCGACAGTTCCAGATCCTCGTTCGGAGGTTGTTCGTGTCAGCGAGTTCCGAGTTCGCTCGTCGTGGATTTCTGGCCGGGGCGGGAGTAACCGCCGCGACCCCGTTGTTCGTCCGTGGCTCCGAGGCCGCCGCCTCGCGAGGTGGTTCGGACTCCGACCAACCCACCGAGCTGCACTGGCTCGGCAAGGCACCCGAGACCCCGGTGAACACGACCTGGGGTGTGCCGTGGTCCCGAGGTGAGATGGCGGCGGACACCTCGTTCGCCCTGACCACGGCCGACGGTGATCCCGTCCCGGTACAGTCCTGGCCGTTGGCCTACTGGCCCGACGGCACGCTCAAGTGGAGTGGGCACACCGCGGCCGCGAACGCTGCCGCCGGGGAATACCGGCTCAAGCCGGGAGAATCGGCCGCGCCGGACAACGCCGTGAGCGTGTCCGAGCACCGCGACGAGATCCGGCTGAACAACGGCACGGTCGAGGTCGGACTGGGCACACACGGAGCCCACGCGATCCGGTCGATCAGACGCGGGGACCGGGTCACCGCCGAGAACGGGCGGTTGGCGCTGCTGGTGCAGGACCGCCCCGACGGGGAACACGCCGAACCACGGCGGACCGAGTGGTCCGGAATGATCGACAGTGCCGAGATCGAGCAGCGCGGCCCGGTGCGCGCGGTGGTCAGGCTTTCCGGGCGCTACCGCCGCGACCACGGTCGCAACCGCGGCGCGGGGGGCCGGAAGATGCTGCCCTGGACCATGCGGGTGTATCTCGCGGCAGGCGACGAGTCGATGAGCCTGGTGCACAACTTCTACTGGGACGCCGACAGTCGGCACGTCTTCGTCCGCGGTATGGGGCTGCGGATCGGGGTGTCCATGAACGACGACGCGCACAACCGGCACATTCGGTTCGGCACCACCTCGGGCGGGGTGTGGGGCGAGCCCGTGCGGGTGCTCACCGGGTTGCGGCGCGATCCCGGTGAGGCGGTGCGCCACGCCCAGCACGCGGGCAAGGCCACCCCGCCCCCGGCCGAATGGTCCCAGGAGGTGCGGGAGGGCTATCGGGACCTGGCGCTGTGGAACGACTTCGCGCTGTTCCAGGGATCCTCCGAGCGGTTCGAGGTGAAAAAACGCACCTCCGCGGAGGGGAGCTGGCTCAAGAACGCGGGCAGGGGGAGCCGTGCCTCGGGATTCGGCTACGTCGGCGGCGTCTCCGGCGGACTCGGGGTGGGGATGCACGACTTCTGGCGGCGCTTTCCCCGTTCGCTCGACGTGCGCGGCGCGGCGGGGGACACGGCGACCGTGACCCTGTGGTCCTACTCGCCGCACGGCGAGGCCATGGACCTGCGGCACTACGACACCGAGGCACACGGGCTGGGCCTGGCCTACGAGGACGTGCAGGAGGGATTCAGCACGCCGGAGGGAATCGCGCGCTCCACCGAGATGCGGTTGTGGGCACTGGATGCCACCCCCTCGCGGGAGCGGATCGTCCGGTTGTCCGAGGTGGTGGACTCACCTCCGCAACTGGTCGCCCGTCCGGAGCGGTACCACCGTGCCGGGGTGTTCGGCCGGTGGAGTCTGCCCGACCGCGGCAGCAGTGCGAAGGCCGCGCTGGAGGAGTCCCTCGAACGCGACGTCGCCTTCTACGCGGGACAGGTCGATCAGCGCCAGTGGTACGGCTTCTGGGACCACGGCGACGTGATGCACACCTACGACTCCGATCGGCACGAATGGCGCTACGACGTGGGTGGTTACGCCTGGGACAACGGCGAACTCGGCACCGACGCGATGTTGTGGTACGCCTTCCTGCGTTCCGGTGATCCGAACGCCTTCCGGCTGGCCCGCGCGATGACCAAACACATCAGCGAGGTCGACACGCACCACACCGGCCGGTTCGCCGGGCTGGGCTCGCGGCACAACGTCTCGCACTGGGGCGATGGTGCCAAGGAGGCGCGGGTCTCGGAGTCGTTCACCAAGCGGTTCTGCTACTACCTCACCGCCGACGAGCTGCTGGGGGAACTGATGCGTTCCTCGCTGCGGGCGGACGAGACCATGGTTCGGGTCCCGCCGTTGCGCAACGTGCTGCCCTCGCAGGACCGGGTGCCGACCCGGTTACGCATCGGCCCGGACTGGTACGCGCTGGTCAGCAACTGGCTGACCGAGTGGGAACGCACCGGCGAGACCCGTTGGCGGGACCGGATCGTCACCGGTATGCGGGACATCGCGGGCTTTCCCGCCGGACTGTTCACCGGAGAGGCCGGTGGGGCCGTCGGATTCGATCCGGAGACGGCCCACCTGACCAACCTCGACAAGGGGGATTACCAGAGCAGTTACAACCTGTCGATGGCCTTCTGCGGGGAGCAGATCCTGTGGGAGACGCTCGACCTCGTCGACGTGCCCGAGTTCCGGCGGACCCTGGTCGACTTCGCCCGCTACGTGCAGGCTCCCGCAGCGGAGAAGATCGACAGGTTCGGGTTCGACTTCGACCCCGGTGTGTTCAAGACGATCTACTCCCGAGTGACCGCGTGGGCCGGTGAACAGCTGGAGGAGCCGTGGCTGCGCCGTCGCGGCTGGCAG
Organism: Actinopolyspora mzabensis; assembly: GCF_900101095.1. Lineage (GTDB taxonomy): Bacteria > Actinomycetota > Actinomycetes > Mycobacteriales > Pseudonocardiaceae > Actinopolyspora > Actinopolyspora mzabensis. The sequence goes on along the minus strand of NZ_FNFM01000012.1, from coordinate 22,019 downwards.
CGCTTCACTTCCGATCCCAACGGGCGGCCCTGGCCCGAACCGGTCAGGGTGGACGGTGCCGCGGTCGCCTCGCCGGTGGACGAGATCCCCACCGACCGCTCGCACAACCAGTCCGGCGACTTCGCCACCTGCGCCACCAACGACGCCGCCCAACGCGGGCTGGCGATCATCTCACTGCTGGCGATCGCCCCGGACGAGGCGCCCTGATCCGCCTCCGCAGGAAGCGGTGGGGACGGCACCACTGCCGTCCCCACCGTACTGATCGAAGGCTTCCGGTCTGGTTGGCAGGGGATTTTCCGCGGTATCGGCCCCGGAAAGACCCACGCCGCTCGGGCAGCACCATGGGAAAAAGGAGAGCGGTTGCCGACCGTCAGCTCTTGGTGGCCGGTCCCAGCCGGTCGATCACACACCGCCGCACGCACTCGGCGGTCTCGCGCCAGGCTCGTCGACCTCCGAACTCGGCGGTGATGTCGCGAGTGGCGATCCGGGCCGCGGCCTCGGTACTCGCGGTCCCGACCACCGCCAGTACCTCCACATCGTGTCGCCGTGCCTCGTGTGCCACCCCGCCGACCACTTTGCCGTCGAACGAGCCGAGGTCGAGCTTGCCCTCACCGGTTATCACCAGGTCCACCCTCCCCAGCGCGTCGCGTAGCCCCAGCTCCGCCGCGATCCTGTCGAAACCGGACACCGGACGCGCTCCCAGCGCGGTGAGGCCACCCGCCAGTCCGCCGGCCGCACCGCCGCCCGGGATCCGCGAGACGTCCACTCCGAATCGATCTCGGTAATCGGTCGCCAACCGGCGCAGCCTCTCGGTCAGGTGCTCGATCCGCTCCGGCCGGACACCCTTCTGCGGCCCGAAGACCCGCGCCGCGTCCGAGAACACGGTCTCCACGTCGCAGCAGACCAGCACTTCGGGGTTACCACCCGCGCCGTTCAGCGGTGCGAACGGTTCCAACTCGGTGACCGCTCCCGAGCCGCCGTCGGTCGTCGCCGAACCCCCCAAGCCGACCAGTACCCGCTGTGCGCCCTCCCGCAGGGCAGCGGCGATCAGCTCTCCCGTGCCCCGCGTACTCGCGTTCTCGGCATCGTTTCCCTCGGCGCCGCCGGCCAGAGCCAATCCCGAGGCCCGGGCCATCTCCACCACGGCCCGCCCGTCGGCGTCGAGTCGCCAGCCCGCCTCGACCCGCTCGCCCGACGGGCCGGACACCTCGGTCCACCGATTGGCTCCGCCGAACGCGTCGAGCGTGCCCTCGCCGCCGTCGGCCAGCGGCAGCTCGACGCACTCCGAACCGCAGGATCTCGCGGCCTCCGCGATGGCGGCTGCCACCTCGGCTGCGTTCAAGGAGCCGCGGAACTTGTCCGGAGCGGCCAATACCCGCATCCAATCCTCCTGGAGGTTGAAAATCGGTCTCACCCGTGCCTTAGCACTCGCTTGGCGGAACCTCTCGCACGGCTCTCGCTGCGGGAGCCCCGACATCGAGTAGCCACCTACGCCACGTCGGGCCTTCCTCGCGAGAGCCGCACGGGAGAACCCGCGGCGGCGCCGACTGCGAGGGTGGTCGGAGTTCGGACTGCGGTAGTGCTCGGGGCTCGGCTTTGGGAGCACCAAGTCGCGGGAAATTGACGGAGCCGGGGCCACACCGCCGCACTGGGGCGTCAATTTCCGGGTGGGGTCAGGTGGTGAGCGAAATTGACGCCACACTGGTTGTCTCAGACCAGGTGGAGGTAGCGCTCGATCATGGTGTCCACCACCTTGTCGGCGGGCGTGGCCCAGACTTCGTCGTTGAAGATCTCGACCTCGGTGTCGCCGGTGTAGCCCGCTCTCCGGACGGCTTCCCGGATCGGCGGAAAGTCGATGTGGCCGTCGCCCATCATCCCCCTGCCGAGCAGCACGTCCGCCGGTAGTGGGGTCAGCCAGTCGCACACCTGGAAGGACGCGATGCGCGAACCGGCTCGTTCGATCTGCTCGAACAACTTCGGGTCCCACCACACGTGGAAGGTGTCGACCACCACACCGACCTGGTTCTCGGGAAAGGGATCGGCGATGTCAAGTGCCTGTTCGAGTGTGGACAGCACCGCTCGGTCCGCGCAGTACATGGGGTGCAGCGCCTCCAGCGCCAGCCGCACCCCGCGCCGTTCGGCATAGGGAGCGAGTTCGGCCAGCGTGTCGACCACCCGTCGCCTCGCCCCGGCGAGGTCCTTGGATCCGTTCGGCAGGCCGCCGACCACGAGGACGAGGCAGGGGGCGCCGAGCTGGGCGGCCTCGTCGATCGCGAGCCGGTTGTCCCGCAGTGCCGCCGCTCGTTCCTCGGGCGAATCGGTGGTGAGGAAACCACCTCGGCAAAGCGAGGAGACTCGGAGTCCGTTCGAACGCACCAGCTCCGCCGCCTCGGTTACGCCGTGCTGCTGTACCGGTTCGCGCCACAGCCCCATCGCCGGGATTCCGGCACGGACACATTCCGCGACGGCGGCTGGCAGCGAGTACCGGTTCAGAGTTTTCTGGTTCAACGACAGCTGTGCGATACCGTTCGCGGTCATCGGGTCACCCCCGCGATCTCGAGCAGACCGCGCATGCGGTCGGCGGCCCGGTCCGGATCCGGCAACGTGCCCGCCCGGTCGGCGAGCCGGAATACCTCCGCGAGGTGCACGATGCTCCGTCCGCTCTGCAGCCCGCCGACCATGCCGAAACCGGGCTGTTGGCCCCGCAACCACGCGAGGAAGGCGATGCCGGTCTTGTAGTAGTAGGTAGGGCGGGCGAACAACTGCCGTGCCAGTGGCACCGTGGGGTCGAGGATCTCGTCGAACCTCGCCTCGTCCCCCTCGTCCAGCGCGTGCAGCGCCGCCGCGGCGGCGGGAGCGATGGCCGCGAACACCCCGAGCAACGCGTCGCTGTGGCTGCCCGACTCCCCCTTGATCAACCTCGGGTAGTTGAAGTCGTCGCCGGTGTAGAGCCGAACTCCTTCGGGGAGTCGTTCTCGCAGCCGTATCTCGTGTTCGGCGTCCAGCAGTGAGACCTTCACGCCGTCGACGCGTTCCGGATGACCGTGCAGGATCTCCAACAGGGAGTCCGCCGCTTCGTCGATGTCGTTCGAGCCCCAGTATCCCGCCAGCGCCGGGTCGAACGCCGGGCCCAGCCAGTGCAGGATCGCGGGTTGCTCCACCTCGGCCAGCAGCTTGTCGTAGACCTTTCGGTAGTCTGCGGGGCCTGTCGCGGCCGCGGCCAGTTGCCTGCTGGCCATCAGGATCACACGTGCTCCGGCCCGCTGCGTGACGTCGAGCTGTTCGCGGTATCCGTCGATCAGCTCGTCGAGATCGGTGACCTGGGGGGAGAGGTGGTCGGTGCCCACTCCGGCGGCGATGCGTCCACCGACGCGGGCCGCTTCCTCACCACTGCGGCGGATCAGCTCACGAGTCGCATCCCAGTCCAGGCCCATGCCGCGCTGGGCGGTGTCCATGGCCTCCGCGACCCCGAGGCCGCACTCCCACAGGTGTCTGCGGAAGGCCAGTGTGCTGTTCCAGTCGATCTCGGCCGCAGAACCGGGGGTGTTCTCCCCGAACGGATCGGCGACGACGTGGGCGGCGGCGTAGGCGATACGGCTGGCGGGCGGTTCCGTCGGAAGGGAGCGAGTGACCGGCTCGTGCAGGTGGTGACTGTGGAGCGAACCGTCCGAGCGGGGCAGGTGAATAGTGCGCGACACGGATACCTCGTCGAAGTCTTCTGGTCGGGTTGTCGGGATGCGCTCTGCTCGCAGTGGCCGGGGGAGCGGCTTCGGCACTGGCCGCGCCCGAGGCACCTCGGTCGCGGCCGGCACCGGAAGAAGCAACCAAGCTAGGAAAGCGCTTTCCGGAAGCTTAGGAGTAACCCTCCGGGAACGCAAGAAATCTTCGGGGAGCATGCTGGAAAGAGTTTTCCAGCGGGTAACATCGGATCACCCGAGGGTGAGGGAGGACCGATGCCGCGTGGTTCCGGCAAGGTGAACCTGGTCGATGTCGCGCGTCAGGCCGGGGTTTCGTTGGCCACCGCGTCACGAGTTCTCAACGGCAGTACGCGCAGCGTCGGCGCGGACCTGCGGGAGCGAGTCCGGCAGGCCGCCGCGAACCTGGACTATTCGCCCAGCGCTCCCGCGCAGGCCATGGCGCGGGGTGGCACCGATGTCGTCGGTCTGGTGGTTCCGGACATCTCCGATCCGTACTTTTCCACCATCGCCGCCAGCGTCGTTCGGCACGCGGAGCCGCACGGCCTGATCATTACCCTGGCCAGTACGGAGCGTCGCTTCGAGCGCGAGGCCGAGTACGTCGCCTCACTGCGCAGTCAACAGGCACGCGGCGTCGTCCTGGTGGGTAGTCGTACCACCAATGAGGAGCAGCTGGAGGCGTTGCGGGCCGAGCTGGACGCGTACACCGCCGCGGGCGGGCGGGCCGCTGCCATCGGGCAGCACATCCTGCCCGCGGACACCGTGATCGTCGAGAACCAGAGCGGGGCCCGCGCGTTGGCCGAGGAACTCGTGAACCTTGGCTACCGCAGGTTCGCCGTTCTCGCCGGGCCCGCCGATCTGCTCACCGCCCGTGACCGGCTGGCGGGTTTCCGAGAAGGGCTGCGTCGGCACGGGATCGAGGTGGCGGGGCGAGACGTGATCAACGGGGAGTTCACCCGCGACGGTGGCTACGAGGCGGCCTCGGAACTGCTCGAACGCGAGCGTGCTCCCGAATGCGTGTTCGCGGTCAACGACGTCATGGCGGTGGGGGCACTGTCGGCGTTCCGTGATCGGGGAGTGCGGTTGCCGGACGAGCTGGCCGTGGCGGGTTTCGACGACATCGCCAGCCTGCGGGACGTGTGGCCGTCGTTGACGACGGTGCGGATCCCGCTGGAACGTCTCGGTGAGCAGGCACTGGGCTTCCTGCTCGACGAGCCCGCCGAACGTTCCCGCACCCGCCGGTTCAGCGGTGAGGTGGTAGTTCGCGCCAGCACACCACCGGTGAGCTGATCGAAGTTTTCCACCCGGGTTGTCGGGTCGCTCGTTCGGCGGAACCTCTCGCACGTCTCGTGAGCGGGTCCGGAGACATCGAGTAGGTACGGCGCCACGTCTCCGGAGTCCTCGCGAGAGCGCACTGGAGACCCGCGCGGGGGGTGTTGGTGACGTGGCTTTCGACGTGTCGGAACCGGAGAAAACCCTTTCCGGTCGACGACACGACAGGAAAGCACCAGTGAACTCATTCGGCGTCGACGAGGGGCTTTCCCGGGGCCCCTGCCCAGGAAAGGGGGCGTGCGGAGTGGCAGTTCCAAGACGGTCGCTCAGCGGTACGGGCCCGGACAACCGTACCGGTGAAGTGCGGGTGTCGTGGCCGGTGACCACGGAGCACGTTGGTCACCGGCCCGGGGCTGTCGCGCTCGCGGAGCGCGAGGTTCTACGCTGTTCGGTTGCCGCTTCCGGCGTCGAACAGGTGGATTTCCTCGGGGTCGCGCACCACCACGTGCACCGTGTCGCCCAGTGCCGGTGGCCTGCGCCCGTCGGCACGCACGATCAGCCGTTTGCCGTCCACAGCGGTCCGGCCGTGAATCAGGCAGTCGGCTCCCAACTCCTCGACGAGCTCCACGTGCAGTGCGAGGCTGTCCGGTTGTTCGTCGGAGACCAGCCGCAGTGATTCGGGCCTGATTCCGACGGTGACCTCCGAGCCACCGCCCAGGGAGTCCATCGCTCCGCGGGGGATCGGCAGGGTCACCTCGTCCAGTCGGGCCCCCTCGGCGGTCAGCGGCACGGTCTCCAGGTTCATCGCGGGTGAGCCGATGAAGCCCGCCACGAAGGCGTTGGCAGGGCGTTCGTAGAGCTCCCTGGGAGTGTCACACTGTTGCAGCACTCCGTCCGCCAGCACCGCTACGCGGTGTCCCATCGTCATGGCCTCGGTCTGGTCGTGGGTGACGTAGATGGTGGTCGTGCCGAGCCTGCGCTGCAGCGCGGCGATGTTGGCTCGGGTCTCCACCCGCAGCTTGGCGTCCAGGTTCGACAGTGGCTCGTCCATCAGGAACACCGAGGGCTCCCGCACGATGGCCCTGCCCATGGCGACACGTTGTCGTTGCCCGCCGGACAGCGCTCTGGGCTTGCGGTCCAGATACTCGGTCAGGTCCAGCAGCTCGGCCGCCTCCGCCACGCGCTGCCGCACGTCCTGCTTGGGAATCCGGCGCAGTTTCAGCGCGAACCCCATGTTCTCGGCCACGGTCATGTGCGGGTACAGCGCGTAGGACTGAAAGACCATCGCGATGTCACGGGACTTGGGTGGCATCGAGGTCACGTCGGTGTCGCCGATGTGCACGCTGCCCTCGTCGATCTCCTCCAGACCCGCCAGCATGCGCAGCGCGGTGGACTTGCCGGAGCCGGACGGTCCGACCAGCACCAGGAACTCGCCGTCGTCGACGGTCAGCCGCAGGTTGTCGACCGCGCGGACAGGAGAGTTACCGGTGAACACACGTGCGGCGTCGTGATAGGTCACTCGCGACATCGATCGTCCTTTTCGGGGTGTGTTTGGCGGTTGTTCGACGTCACTGCTCGAGGTTGTCCAGTCGGATCCGTTGTCCGGTGCTGGAGGAACGCAGCCCCGCTTCGGCCAGCTGGATGCCGCGTGCACCCGCGAAGAAGTCGTACGGGTGGGGCCTGTCCCGCAGGACGTCGTGTAGGAACCGCTCCCACTGGGCCTTGAAACCGTTGCCGAACTCCTCGTTGTCCGGAACCTGCGACCACTGCTCGCGGAAACGTTCTCCGGTGGGCAGATCGGGGTTCCACACCGGTTTCGGCGTCATCGACCGGTGCTGCACCCGGCAGCCGCGCAACCCGGCCACGGCGCTTCCCTCGGTACCGTCGACCTGGAACTCCACCAGTTCGTCCCGGTTGACCCGAACCGCCCACGACGAGTTGATCTGTGCTATCACCCCGTCGGCGAGTTCGAAGATCCCGTAGGCGGAGTCGTCGGCGGTGGCCTCGTAGGCGTTGCCCTGCTCGTCCCAGCGACGGGGGATGTGGGTGGTGGCCCTTGCCGTAACCGACTCCACGCGTCCGAACAGGTTCTCCAGCACGTAGTGCCAGTGACAGAACATGTCCGAGACGATCCCGCCCCCGTCCTCGCTGCGGTAGTTCCAGCTCGGCCGTTGCGAGCTCTGCCAGTCGCCCTCGAAGACCCAGTACCCGAATTCGCCGCGTACCGACAGCACCTGCCCGAAGAATCCGCCGTCGAGCAGCCTGCGCAGCTTCAACAGTCCGGGCAGGAACAGCTTGTCGTGCACCACGCCGTGCCGGATCCCGGCCCGTTCGGCGAGCCTGGCCAGTTCCATGGCGCCGGCCGAGGTCTCGGCGACCGGTTTCTCGGAGTAGACGTGTTTGCCCGCCGCGACGGCTGCCCGGATCCCCTGTTCCCTGGCCGAAGTGATCTGGGAGTCGAAGTAGACGTCCACCGAGTCGTCGGAGAGCACGGTGTCGAGTTCGGTGCTCCACTCCTCGATCGAGTGTTGTTGGGCTATCTCGGCGAGTTTGGCGGAGTTGCGGCCCACCAACACCGGTTCCAGCATCACCCGTTCGCCGTCGGCGATCTCGATGCCGCCCTGATCACGCAGCTCCAGGATGGAACGCAACAGGTGTTGGCGGTACCCCATTCGCCCGGTGACGCCGTTGAGCGCGATACGCAGTGTTTTCCGCGACATGAATTCTTCCTCTGCTTGTCTGGAACGGAGAGTGTTCGGGGGTATGGCCGAGGGGCCCGCGGGGCGACGAAGTCAGTGGGCCGGAACGCGTGCCCGGACCGCCGTGGCCGCCAGGATCAGCGGCCCGAGCATCAGCACGGCGAGCACGGGCATCATCCACACGCACAGTGCCGCCACCGCCACGGCTGCCACCAGCAGTACGCTGCCCAGCGGATCCAGCACACTCGCCCGTACGGAGGTGCGCAGTGCCGCCAGCCAGCCGTGCTCGGATTCGGGCAGCGCGACCGCTCGCAGGCAGACGGCCGCGAGCATCGCCAGCAGCAGCATGAGTATCACCGTGACGATTCCGGCGCCGGGAATCCCTTGCGTGCCGCGTACCAGTAGTAGGTCGAGGACCAACATCGCACCGAGCAGCGTCATCACCAGACCCGCTGTCAGGTCGGCGGGACCCCGTGTGCTCCCCAGCCGTCGTGCCAACGTGCGGAAGTAGCCGCCCTCGTCGGGGGCGCGGCGTCCCTCGGAACGTGCTCGCAACTGTCCGCAGCCGGTGGACACCGCGGCGGGAGCGGTGATCACCGGTAGTGAGGCCAGCGTGGTGGCCACGCCGATGGCCAGCATGTCGGCGAACAGTTCGAACCCCGCGCCGAACGGCCCGCGCTGTCCGCCCGCATCGGTGGCTGTCATTCGGTGCTCACCCCTTCACCCCGGAGCTGGCCATGCCCTCCACCAGGAATCGCTGGAAGGCCATGAAGAACAGCACGATGGGAAGCAGCGCGATCACCGACATGGCGAACATCGGACCGTAGGCGGACTGGCTGGAGGTGTCCACGAAGGAGCGCAGTGCCAGTGTGATCGTGAACTTCTCCGGCTCGAACAGGTAGATCAGCTGCAGGAAGAAGTCGTTCCAGGTCCAGATGAAGGTGAATATCGCGGTGGTGATCAGTGCCGGCCTGCTCAGCGGCAGGATGATCCGGAAGAAGGTTCGGAACGGCCCGCATCCGTCGAGCGTGGCCGCCTCGTCGAGCTCCTTGGGGATGCCGCGCATGAACTGCACGGTCAGGAACACGAAGAACGCGTCGGTGGCCAGGAATTTCGGCAGCACCAGCGGCCAGAAGGTGTTGACCATCCCCAGCTGGTTGAACACGATGTACTGCGGAATCAGCACCGCGTGCTGCGGCAGCATGATCGTGGCCAACATCAGCGCGAACAGTGGTCCCCGCAGCGTGAAGCGCAGTCGGGCGAAGGCGTAAGCGGCGAGGGAGCAACTGATCACGTTGCCCAACACCGCCCCCGTGGAGATGACCAGCGAGTTGCCGATCAGCCGCAGCACACTCACCCCGCCCACACCTTCCAGCGCGGTGGTGTAGTTGCTCATCGCAAGCCTGCTCGGCAGCAGCCGCAGGCTCGATATCACCTCGTCGGCGGGTTTGAACGAGGTCGCGATCAGCCAGGCCAGCGGGTAGAGCATGACCAGCAACACGGCCAGACACCCGACGTGCAGCCCGACGCGCCCCCAGTCGATGTGGCGTCTCGGCGCGGATTCTCGGACGGCTACCATCGTCACCCCTTATCGTTGTAGAAGACCCAGGAGCGCGAGCTGCGGAACAGCAGCGCGGTCACGATTCCGATGACCACGAGCAGCACCCAGGCCATCGCCGAGGCGTAGCCCATGTGCGAGGCGGTGAATCCGCGGTCGTACAGGTAGAGCGTGTAGAACAGCGTCGAGTCGGCGGGGCCACCGCGACCGCCGCTGACCGTGAACGCCGGGGTGAACACCTGGAACGCCTGGATGGTCTGCAGCACCAGATTGAAGAACAGCACCGGCGAGAGCATCGGCAGCGTGACCGACAGGAACCGCCTGACCCGTCCCGCTCCGTCCACCTCGGCCGCTTCGTACAGCTCGTGCGGCACCTGCTGCAGGCCTGCCAGGAAGATCACCATCGGGGCACCGAACTGCCAGATCGTCAGCAACGCGACCACCAGCAGTGCCCAGCCCGGTTGGTTCACCCACCCGCCCATGTCGATGCCGAACGTCGACAGCATGTCATCGACCGTGCCGCCGTCGTTGAACAGCGCGCGCCAGACCAGGGCGATACTCATGCTCGCGCCCAGCAACGAGGGGGCGTAGAACGCCGAGCGGTAGAATCCCTTGCCGCGTCCCATGGAGTTCAGTGCCAAGGCCACGGCCAGCGCCACCGCCAGCTGCAGCGGTACCGCCACCAGTACGTAGATTAGGGTGTTCAGCGCCGATCTCCAGTAGCGGGGATCGGAGGTGAACATGTGGACGTAGTTGTCCAGCCCCACCCACTCCGGTGCGGTGAACAGGTCGTACTGGGTGAAAGACAGGTACAGCGAGACCAGCATCGGGGTCAGCGTCAGTACCGCCGCTCCCAACAGCCACGGTGACAGGAAGACCCAGGCGGGCCCCTCACGCCGTCGTGGACGGTTCCGCTGGGTGGCGGAGTCCGCCGCGGCGGACTCGGAACCCGGTCTCTCGCGTGGTGGACTCACCTGTTGATCAGGTGCTTCGACGTTCATCGCTGCAGCTCCGATCTCGCGTTGGTGAGGAACTGCTCAGCCGTTCTTCGCGGTGACTGCAGTTCGAATCCGACATGGTCGTAGTCGCGCTGGAATGCGGTTTGCAGCGCCAGATCTCCCTGCGGGGGCGCGCTCGGCGGTGCCAGCAGTTTGCCGTCCAGGCTTTCCTGGAACTCGGCGATGCGTTTGTCCAACCCGGTCAGGGTGGGGGTGATGTTCTCGCGGATCGTCCGGTTGACGGGCAGCCCCCGGCTCACTCCCAGGATCTCGCCCGCCCGGGGATCGTTGATCAGAAAGTCGACGAGTTTCGAGGCGGCCTCCGGGTGCGGGCTGTTGGCCGAGGCGCCGATCAGCATGGAAGGCTTGAAGTACTGCCCGGGTGTGCCGTCCGGGCCGACCGGCAGCGGAGCCAGCCGCAGGCTGTCACCGATCAGGGCCTGGAAACCGCCCACCGCCGAGTCCCAGGTGAACCCGGACAGCGCGTTGCCCCGCCCGAACGGCATGTTCGCCGCGGAACCGTCGATCTGGGTTGTCTGCCGAGCCGGACTGACCGCGCCCTGCTGGCTGAGCTCGTTCGTGGTGCGCCAGAACCGGGCGAGATCCGCCGCGTCGTAGTTCAGCTTCCCGCTGTCGGTGTAGAGGCCCTTGCCGCGGCCACGCAGCCACACCTCGAACCAGTCCTCGCTCCACCCCGGATCGGTGGCTCCCGTCTCGTCGGTGGCCTCGCCCAGCTTGCGCATCGCGCGGCTCCAGTCCTGCCAGGTCCAGCCGTACTCCGGCTCCGCGACCCCGGCCCGCTGCCACGCGGCGGAGTCGTAGACCAGCACCTGCGAGGTCCGACCCATCGGAATGGCGTACTGCTCGCCGCTCGACTGGCCGGTGCGCAGCATCGCCGAGGTGACGTTCTCGGTGCTGATGGCGGACTGCTCGTCCAGGTCGAGCAGCAGTCCCGCCGAGGCGTACTGGCTGATCTGCCGGTAGTCCAGCTGCATCACGTCGGGTGCGTTGCCACCGGCCGCCTGGGTGGCCAGCTTCTGGATGTAGGAGTTGTAGCTGGAGAACGAGGTCTGCACCTCGATGTCGGGGTTGCGCTGCTCGAACAGCTCGACGGCCTCGTTGGTGACCTCGGCCCGGTCGGCGTTTCCCCACCAGCTGAACTGCAGTTCGACCTTGCCGCCCGCCGCGCCGTCGGCGCTCGCGCCACAACCGGCGAGCAGGCCGCACAACAGCAGTACCGCCGTCGTCAGCACGGGGATCTTACCGACCGGTGTCGGCTTCGGGGCTCTCCTCGCTCGCTGCCGCATCACTCGCCTCCGTACGCGACGGTCGTGCCGGGAATCTCGTACTCGTCGCGTCTGCCGCACATGCCGTATCCGCCCTGCCTGGACGGATGGGCCAGCCGCACCCGCGAGTTCGCCAGCTCTGCCGCGTCGCCCTCGGCGAGCGCGTGGAGCCGGGCGCCGGTGAGCTCGGCGGCGGCCCGCGCGCCGTCGCGCCACAGCTTCTTCCAGTGGTCCACCCTGGGCGCGACCAGTGCCGCGGCCGCGCGATGGAACTCGCGCAACGGTTCGGGGTCCCCGGCATGCAGCGCGTCCCGCAGCGGCAGGTAGCCGGAGACCGCCAGATCCCTGCGACGGCGGGCCGCGTCCTCGGGGTCCGAATCCCGAGGCAGTGTCGCGGCCGCGGCGTAGGCCTCCCGATCGGCCAGGATTTCCGGGGGGAAGGTGAACACCGCGTCACCTGCCTCCGGCAGCCCGCTGTTCTGCATCAAAACCGTCACGCGCAGCTTTTCGTGCCCCACCATGCGGTGTACCGTTCCCGGTTCGAACCACGCGACCGCTCCGGCTGTGAGCTCGTCCTCGCGGTAACCGGCAGAACTCAGGGTCTGCACCACGCCACTGCCTTCGATGACCACATAGGCCTCCGTGCAGGCCAGGTGCATGTGCGGACTGCCACCGCCGAGCCCATCCGCCGCGGGCCAGTCGTAGCAGTCCACATGGGAAATGCCGATCGCTCCGGGAAGCGGTATCGGCCGGTCCTCGGTCATGCCGACCTCCTACCAGGAGTGCTCGTCGAGTTCTCGTTCGATCTGTTCGTGATCCCTGGCTCCGTCTGCCAGCAGGATTCGATAGGTGTAGGAGAAGTCCGCGCCCGGCCGAAGTTCGAACTCCTCGAAAAAGGCCCAGGAGAGTGCCACCGCGGGGGTGGGTTCCGAGCGCACGAACCAGTGGGACTCGTGAATGGCGTGTTCGTTCGCGGGAGCGTGCTCGAAGACCACCGTGGAACAGCGGTCGACCTCGTCGTGCTCCCCGACGAATCCCAGCCAACGCGCCTGGCGGCCCATCATCCCGTCCTCGCCGGAAAACCCGTCCGGGCCGAGTACGTCGCCCCCGGTGAACTCGCGCGGGCCACGCCAGTGCAGCCCGGTGTAGCCCGCCATCTCGCGTCCGGCGGTGGTCGGGCTGCCGAAACGCAGCGGCTGCTCGCGCACGTTGACCAGGCGGATCGACCAGTCGAGCGCCCAGCTGCCCCGTGCCGGCTCGACGGAGTGCACCCTGATGCTGCGGTGCTCTCGTCCCCAGGGTGTTCCGTCGTTGTGCAGCCAGTGCAACCGTTCGGTGAACCGCAGCTCGTCGGGCTCGACCTCGAACGATTCGAACTCGTCGTGGCGCATCGAGCCGATCCGTTCCGGCAGTTCCCGGTAGCCCTCACCGGTGACGTAGCTGTGCCCGCCCCAGAAGTTCTGGCCCGAAACGTGACTGGCCGTCAGTTGCAGACCCTTGTGCCAGCGATGGTCGTTCGGCCGGTATCCGGTGACGGTGTTTCCGGCGAGGGTGCGCAGCGGGTGTACGTACGGTTTCCGCGATTCGTACTCGACCGGGTCCGGTTTGTACACGTAGTTCAATATCTCGGTCCCCGCAGTGGCGACCGTGATGTTCTCGCCGTGCCGATGGGTCACGGTGATCGGATGGCTCATGCTCGTTTCGTCTCTCCGTCGCCGGTCAGTCTCTCGGGGAAACCGCCGTGGATCACGGTGTGGAACGGGTCGTCCGGGCCGATCTCGCCCGAGCGCACCTCCCGGCCGGTGGCCGCGGACTTGTACAGCGCGGTGACCAGTTCCAGAATTCTGCGGCCCTCCCGTTCGTCGCAGGGCGGGCGTGCGCCCTCGCGCATCGCGGTGACCAGTTCCCGCAGCATGGCGCCGTGGGAGCTGGGTTCGTCGTGTTCCGGGTTGCGCCAGCGTTCGATCCGCCCCTCGTCGGTGACGTGCGGGGCCGGGGTGTAGCGCCAGTCCTCGTTGCGGTGGCCGTAGAGGTGGGTGAGCTCGACGGTGGCCTCGGAGCAGTCCAGGCGGATCCTGCTCATCTCGTCGGGGGAGAGCAGGCTGTTGACCACGGTGGCCATCGCCCCGGACTCGAACCGCACCAACGCGGTCGAGACGTCCTCGGTGTCCACCTCGTGCCAGAGCCGTCCGGTCATGGCACGCACTTCGAGCCACGGTCCGAGCAGATGCAGCAGCAGGTCGAGCTGGTGGATCCCGTGACCCATGGCCGGGCCGCCGCCCTCGGTTTCCCACTTCCCGCGCCACGGGGCGGCGAAGTATTCGGAATCGCGGTACCAGGTGGTTTGGCAGTGCGCGACCAGCGGAGTGCCAAGCTCCCGCGTTGCCAGCAGTTCACGGGCGTGCCGTGCTCCCGAACCGAATCGTTGTTGGAAGACGAAGGAGACGTAGGGGCCGTCGGTTCCCTGCGCCGCGGTCATCTCCTCGTAACCCGCAAGTGACAGGCAGGGTGGTTTCTCGCACCACACCCAGGCACCGCTGCGCAGGGCGCTGGTGACGAGCTCCACGTGTGAGGCGGGTGGGGTACAGACCGAGACGAGATCGGGGCGTTCGGCCGAGAGCATCTCGTCGACATCGGTGTAGCCACGCAGCTCGTGTTCGCCGGAACGGCAGAAGGCGTGCAGCCGTTCGGGTTCGACGTCGACGGCTGCCACGGTTTCGATGTCGTCGTGTTCGGACATTGCGGACAAGTGGTGCGCGGCTACGGCGCCGGTTCCGATGATCGCGGCCCGTAAGCGGTGGTCGGCGGGGGACGTGGCTTTCTCCTCTCTGGTGTGTCGAGGCCCTGTCACCTCGAACGGAAAGTTGGAAAGCGCTTTCTTGTGTTGCGAGACATTAACCCGGCTGTAACGCCGACCACAAGGGGAGCGTTGAATTTCGCGGAAGGGGCAGGCTCCGTCGTCACGCTGGGAGTTGGCCTGCGGTGCGGGGAGAACCTCTCGGGGAGTGCTTCGCAGGCTTCGACGCGACCGGTCGTCTCCGTGAATACGCGCCGCGTGGCAGGCGTTCGATGTCGCGGTAGCGGTCGGATGGGACTCGCCACGAAAGCAAGAGCCGGGGCTCACGTCCGTCCGCGTGAACGGTGCGTGAGCCCCGGCTCTACTGAAGCGGTATGGCCAACCGGAGAAAAACCCGGTCAGCTCCCGCAGGTCCGTGCGTTCACGTGCAACGCGAGTGCCGTGTTCGCCCCGAGGGTGGCCGTGAACCGGCCGGAGGAGTCGACCGTGACGGTGGTGTCGCGCTGCACGTCGCAGTACTCGCCCGCGGGCAGCGAGGTCTGGAAGGTCCGGCTCAGCGAGGTGGTCTCGTGGTTGATGGCCACGAACCCACTGCTGCCCCGCCCGAAGGCGATGGCGTCGTTGCCGTTGTCCCACCAGTCGGTGACCGCCGTGCCGTGGGTGGCGTTGCGGAAGGCGACCATCGACTCGATCTCCGGCCAGGCGTGCTGACATTTCCAGCCGTCCTGCCAGCACGCGTTGACCGTCCCGCCGTTGGGCGGACCGGCGTCGGTGTCGCTGAACTCGTAACCCGAGTGCACGTCAGGAGATCCGTAGGGCCAGGCCAGCATGAAGACGCTGGCCAGCGTGTAGTTGGCTCCGTCCTTGTAGTTGAGCGTGTCGCCCTCACGTTCGGTGTCGTGGTTGTCGACGAAGACGGCCGCCTGGGTGGATTCCATGTAATTCCAGCCCGCACCGTAGTTGTGCAGGTACGCGAGCTTCTCCTCGTCGAACACACGTTTGAGATCGCGGGCGTAGCGGAACTCCTGGACGTCGCCGGTTCCGAGATACTCGGTGGGGGAGACGACCTCACCGGAACCGTAGATCACCTCCTGCTTCCAGTAGACGTCCGGATCGCTCAGTCGGGACTTGATGTCGGCGAGATCGGTGGCCGGCATGTGCTTGGCCGCATCGATGCGGAAACCGTCCACTCCCAGCGACAGCAGATCGTTGAGATAGTCGGCTATGCGGCCACGTACGTATTCCTCGCCGGTGTCGAGATCGGCCAGACTCACCAATTCGCAGTTCTGCACCCGCCACTTGTCGCTGGTGTAGTCCGATTGATTTATCGAGGACATGCAGTTGTCGAAATCATTGGAGGAATAGATTCCGGGGTAGTTGTACTTCTCGTAGGAGGAGCCGCCGGTTCCGGTGCCCGAACCCGCGGACATGTGGTTGATCACCGCGTCGGCGATGACCTTCACCCCGGCCGCGTGGCAGGTCTCGATCATGTCGGCGAAGGCGGTGCGGTCGCCGAGCCTGGAAGCTATCCGATAACTCACGGGTTGGTAGGAGGTCCACCACTGTGACCCCTGGATGTGCTCCTGCGGTGGGGAAACCTGTACGGCGCCGTATCCGGCCGGGCCGAGCCGGTTCGTGCATTCCTCGGCCACCGAGTCGTACTTCCACTCGAACAGTACGGCCGTGACGTCCTTGTCACCGGGTAGCTCGGCTCGTGCCTGGGTAGGTACGGCCACAGCCAGGGCGGTACCCGCCAGAAACGCGAGCGCGGCTCCCAGGGATTTTCGAAGCATGATTCCTCCGGCACAGCGGAAACCGGTTTTCCCCGATTCCGACGCTGCGTAAAAGATCTTGATTCGTTGCGTAATCGATCTTGTGGCAGATCACTGAAACGGTGCAGCGGATTACGCGAACAGTCAAGATCTGAACGAATCTTGCTTTTTGACGTGCGTTTTTCGGCGTGCAGTCGGCTCGTGGCTCGAGCGGTGGTGGGGCAGAGGTCGGCTCATCGAACTGTGCTCATCCGATACGGTGGCTGCCCGTCGTTTCGGCTCGTGGCACGTGGTCACGGGAGAGCGTAGCGGAAGGGATTCGAACGAGTTTCCGTTTGCCGGCTCGTTCGTCCGAAGTGTTCGGATCCGCGCCGTAGTGACCGTTTCCCCGTCGCGCCGCGCTGGTGAGTTCGGACAGTGTCGTGGCCAGTTCCGCACTGTCCCAGCCGGCCTCGGGCAACCGGGGTGCCGGAAGACACACGTCCATGGCCTCCTCGAAGTGTTCCAAATCCAGGTAGGCGAAGGCGAGCTGGCACCGGAGTCGCGACTCGGCCAGCGGATGCCCCAGGCGGGCCGCGGCCTCGATGCCGAGGCGGTGCGAGTCGATCCAGTCCCGATAGTGCTTGCGGTGGAAGAAGAATCCCCACATCGCCTCGCACAGTTGCCAGACCGGTTCGTCCCACTGGTTGTGGTGGGCTTCGATGATGACCGCCCGCAGATTGCCGCGTTCGCGTTCGAACCAGTCCAGCGCCGACTCGGGGCTTTCCCACGCGGGCCAGTCGTTGGCCCGGTTCGGGTAGTGCCGGCCGAATCTGGGGCGGCGGGGAGTGATGACCAGATCGGCTTCGACGGCCCGGCCGATGTACCAGTCGATGACGCTGTGCAGTGTACGGCGCCTGACTCCGGGTGAGTCCTCGCCGAGGCTCATCGTCCTCGCGTGCGCGAGGACGAGGTCGTGGAACCAGTACCGCTGCTCACCGGCTCCCAGCAGTTTGGCGTCCCGTAGCTCCGCCAGCACCCGTTCGGAATCGTTGCCCTCGATCCCGGCGAGGTGATGGGTCAGCGCGACGGGAAGATCTCCCCTGGGGTGTTGCGCCAGCCTGCGGTAGAGCGTGGCGGCCTGCGGTGACAGCCCCTGGTAGCAGATGTCGACCACGGCGTGCGCCGCGAAGTCCTCGCTCTGGGGGAGCGTCGTCAGCCGTTTTCGCTGCTCCCGCACCATGTTGGCCGCGTGGGCCAGTGACCGGTTGGGCCGGGCCGCCAGCCACGCCGATATCTCCGTGGCGGCCAGCGGGGAGCCCGCGCACAGTTTGGCCAGCAGCCGGGCGTTGCCCATCTCCCGCAACACCCGCGACCGGCCGAGCCTGCGGGAGAGGATGTGCACCACGTCCTCGGCGTTCAGCGGCGCCGGCTCCATGAACCTGGCGCCCTCCATCGTCAGGCCGACCAGGCGACTCCTGCTGGTGACGAGCAACGTGCTCGTCGCCGATTCCGGCAACAGCGGCCTTACCTGTGCGGTCGAGACGACGTTGTCCACCAGCACCGAGAGGGATCGTCCCGCGGTGATCGAGCGATACCAGCTCAATCGTTCGGCCATCTCCAGTGGAACTCGTTCGGGCGGCACACCCAGCGCCCGCAGCAGTCGCCCGAGCAGTTCCGCGGCCGCGATGGGGTGCTCGGCGGAGCGGGTTCCCGCGTCGACGTAGAGCTGGCCGTCCGGGAACCTCCGCTCGTGCTGCCGCAGCCAGTGGCAGGCCAGTGTCGTTTTCCCGATACCGCCGGGGCCGGTCAGCGCCACGAGCAGTGCGCGCTCGGAGTTCTCCCGATGCCATGCCTCCATGCGGTTGAGTTCGGATGTGCGTCCCACGAAGAGTCCGGAGGGCGGCGGCAGTTGATGGGCGACGACGGGCACCACGTCGAGCCGGCCGGGGAGGTTAGCGGGGGAACGTCTGTCGAGAACTCCGGCGGTGCAGGCCTGGTCCGACGCTTCGTCGTGGCGCGTGACGGGGGCGCCGGTACGGGCCACATCGTTGGCAACGCCGCGGGCAGCGATGTCCCCGGTGGCGATCTCCCCTGTCACGCTCGGCTCCACACTTCGTGGCATACATCCGACTCCGCCCGTACGAGCAACCGGTCACTCGGGACAATCCCGCCGTTCGTCTCCCCTTTCAGGTAAATGTGTTCGGCGGTCTCGAACAAGCACTTCCACCGGCGAGTCCGGAAATCGGTGCGATCTTCTTCTGCGCTGGTCGTGGTCGCCCCCTGGCGACGTGGCGTGGCTTTCGGGGATTTCGCGAGAGATTGGCGGCCCGAGGGGTGTCGATCGGGGTCTCCACCGACCGAGCACCCCGTCAGGAGTGAACGGAAACCTCGATCACCCGGCTGCTTCCGCCGGGGTGCCGCAGCAGACGGTTTCGTCCTCGCTCGAACCGCTGTGCCCGGACTCGGGGGACTCGTCGGTGACGGTGTACACCTCCCATGGTTCCCGGCCGGGGCCGTGCACCCACACCTTGTCCTGGGTTGCGTAGCAGCAGGTCGTGTCGTCCTCGACACGGGTGAACAGGCCGAGTTCGGACAGCCGTCGCGTGGCCTCGTGGACGGTGTCGCTGTCGGCGACCTCGACGCCGAGGTGGTCCAGCACGGTGTCCTGCTCCGCTTCACCTTCCAGCAGTACGAGCTTCAGCGGTGGCTCTGTCACGGCGAAGTTGGCATAGCCGGGGCGCAGCTTGGCCGGCTCGGTGCCGAGCAGCCTGGTGTAGAAGTCGATCGACCGCTGCAGGTCCCCGACACGCAGAGCGAGTTGAAGGCGGGACATGATCCCTCCCTTGGTTAGATATTTATCTAATCAGTTGGACGACTCGTAGTTTGCGCCTTGATTTGACTTCTGTCAATATAGAAGCATGTCAAATCAGGGGCAGGGTGCGGAACGCTGGTGCTGTTCCCCGGTGACCGGGGAACCACTGTCGGCTGAGCAGGCCACGGATCTCTCGGCGGTGTTCAAGGCGCTGGGCGATCCGGTCCGGTTGCGACTGTTGTCGTTGATCGCCGCCCACACGGGCGGGGAGGCGTGCGTGTGCGATCTGAGCGGCGCGTTCGAGCTGTCCGGGCCGACGATCTCGCACCACCTCAAGGTGCTGCGCGAGGTCGGCGCCATCACCGGTGAGCGGCGCGGCACCTGGGTCTACTACCGGGTGCTCCCGGAGACGCTGCAACAGCTGTCGGCGGTTCTCGGTCCTGCCCCTGCCGTGTCCACATCGGCCTGAGTCTCGAACAGCTGACTCTCTCGAACGGCCGGCTCCGCCGGGGCCTCCCGGCGAACCGTGCCGTCGAATTCCCAGTACGACCACGATCGGGATACCTGCGAGGTGACGCCGTGACGGACACGGCTCAGCAATCGTCCGAGACCACCGTGGCCCGGCGGTTGTCGGTTATGGACCGGTTCCTGCCCCTCTGGATCGGTGCGGCCATGCTGTTGGGACTGTTGGCAGGCCGCTTCGTGCCGGGGTTGAACACGGCGTTGAACTCACTGCACGTGGTCTCCGGAGTCTCACTGCCGATCTTCGTCGGACTTCTGGTGATG
The DNA here is from genome assembly GCF_900101095.1 of Actinopolyspora mzabensis. Classification (GTDB taxonomy): domain Bacteria; phylum Actinomycetota; class Actinomycetes; order Mycobacteriales; family Pseudonocardiaceae; genus Actinopolyspora; species Actinopolyspora mzabensis. The sequence continues at coordinate 2,362 of NZ_FNFM01000012.1, read as the reverse complement.
ATGTACCCGGTGCTCGCCAAGGTGCGCTACGACCGGCTGGACACCGTCACCGGCGACCGGCGGCTGCTGGTCAGTTCGCTGGTCATCAACTGGCTGGTGGGACCGGCCGTGATGTTCGCGTTGGCCTGGACGTTCCTGCCCGATCTGCCCGAGTACCGCACCGGGCTGATCATCGTCGGGTTGGCGCGCTGCATCGCCATGGTCATCATCTGGAACGACCTGGCCTGTGGTGACCGGGAGGCCGCCGCCGTGCTCGTGGCGCTGAACTCGGTGTTCCAGGTCATCGCCTTCGCCGGTCTCGGCTGGTTCTACCTGAGTGTGCTGCCCGGCTGGCTGGGCCTGGCGCAGGTGGGACTGGACGTCTCGGCCTGGCAGATCGCGCAGTCCGTGCTGATCTTCCTCGGCATCCCGCTGCTCGCGGGCTATCTGTCGCGGCGTCTCGGCGAGCGCGCCAAGGGACGCGCCTGGTACGAGGCGACATTCCTGAACAGGGTCGGCCCGCTGGCCCCGTACGGCCTGCTGTTCACCATCGTGGTGCTGTTCGCGTTGCAGGGCGGGGCGATCACCAGTCAACCCCTCGACGTGGCCCGCATCGCGCTGCCGCTGCTGGTCTACTTCGTGGTCATGTGGGCGGGAACCTTCGCCATCGGCAAGGGACTGCGGATGTCCTACGAACGCTCGACCACGCTGGCGTTCACCGCCGCGGGCAACAATTTCGAACTCGCGATCGCCGTGGCCATCGCCACCTTCGGTGTGACCAGCGGCCAGGCGCTGGCCGGTGTGGTCGGCCCCCTGATCGAGGTTCCCGTGCTGGTCGGGTTGGTCTACGTCAGCCTGGCCGCTCGTCGCTGGTTCCGCGACGATCCGCCAATCCCGTCCGTCGCCGCCGGGACTTCCCGGCAGCACTGACCCACTCGAACGCGATCAGAGGAGCGATCCGTGTCCGCCACACCCGAAGTGCTGTTCGTCTGCGTGCACAACGCCGGACGGTCCCAGATGGCCGCCGCCCTGCTCGATCACCACGCCCAGGGGGCCGTGGCCGTCCGCTCGGCCGGATCCACCCCGGCCGACGAGGTCAACCCCGCCGTAGTCGAGGTCATGAACGAACTCGGCATCGACGTCTCCCGCGAGTTCCCCACCAAGCTGACCAGCGACGACGTGGCAGCTTCCGACGTGGTCATCACGATGGGGTGTGGAGACGCCTGCCCGGTCTTCCCGGGCAAGCGCTACCTCGACTGGCAGCTCGACGACCCGGCCGGCAAGACCGCCGAACGGATTCGCCCCATCAGGGACGACATCGACACCCGCGTGCGGCAGCTGCTGGGCGAGCTCGTGGGAGAAGAGGAGACCAACCGGTGACTGGCGACGTGCGGAATTTGATCGTCGTGGGCTCGGGTCCTGCCGGGTACACGGCTGCGGTGTATGCGGCGAGGGCGGAGCTGCGACCGTTGGTCTTCGAGGGCACCCAGTACGGCGGTGAACTCATGACCACGACCGATGTGGAGAACTATCCCGGATTCCGCGACGGGATCATGGGCCCCGAACTCATGGAGCAGTTCCGCTCGCAGGCGGAGCGTTTCGGGGCGGAGCTCAAGACCGCCGACGTCGAGGAGATCGATCTCGGCGGGGAGATCAAGACCGTCACCTCCGGCGGTGTGGAGTACCGGGCCAGGGCCGTGATCCTGGCGATGGGGGCGGCGGCGCGCTACGTCGGCGTACCCGGTGAGGACCGGTTGTTGGGGCGTGGTGTGTCGGCGTGCGCCACCTGCGACGGGTTCTTCTTCCGCGACCAGGACATCGCCGTGGTCGGCGGTGGTGACTCCGCCATGGAGGAGGCCACCTTCCTCACCCGGTTCGCGAACTCGGTGACCATCCTGCACCGTCGCGAGGACTTCCGCGCCTCCAAGATCATGCTGGAACGCGCACGGGCCAACGACAAGATCCACTGGCGCACGAACACCGTGGTCACCGAGGTCAACGGGGACGGGACCGTCTCCGGGCTGACCGTGCGTGACACCGTGACCGGGCAGGAGTCGCAGCTGCCGGTGACGGGCATGTTCGTCGCGATCGGGCACGATCCGCGGAGCAAGCTCGTCACCGACCAGGTCGAGGTGGACGAGGAGGGCTACGTGCAGGTGCGGCATCCCTCCACCGCCACCAACATCCCGGGTGTGTTCGCCGCGGGTGACCTGGTGGACAAGACGTACCGGCAGGCTGTCACGGCTGCCGGTTCGGGTTGCTCGGCGGCCATCGACGCGGAGCGTTGGCTGGCCGAACACGAAGCCTCCGAGGCGGCCGAGGTCGCACCGGAACTCGTCGGCGGTGGCTACGGAGCCGCCACCGAAGCCGACACCGCGGCAGC
>NZ_FNFM01000010.1 GCF_900101095.1 Actinopolyspora mzabensis | reverse complement strand
GCTGCCAATGGCGAGGTGTCTATCGTGGCTAGCGCGTTCCGCATCGTTTCCGATATTGCCGGTTGCGCTATGCCTTGGGTCAGCTTGCCGACATCGAAAGCCTGTCCCTGATCGAAACTCTCTAGACCTCTCTCATCCCTGGCACTGTTGGAGGTAGGATGCTGATCTGAAACATGCGTACCGTCTTCTTCCGCGTCTGTGTCTACCTCTTCGGGAAGGTCAGGCGAAAAACCATAATCCATAGAATAAGGATACACGAAGATGTCACCGAAGTAGGAGACCAACTCCCAAGAGCTCTTCTCTAGTGTCGCATTGGATGATGACAGGGTTCGCTAATTCAAGAGAATCTGTCGGCCACCTGAGAGGATGTTGAGGTAAGTACGAAGTAAGGTATCCTGACTTGTCTAGTTCGCTGGATCAATAGAGCAGTTGTGCACTGGACGAGGACGGCTCTTGGAGTGCGCTTACGCTGATGAGGCAAGCTCACAGTCTGGATCAGCGATCGGAGTGGTCAGCCACACCCAAGATCATGAATGCACTTTACGTGTACGAAACGATGACAGACAACGGCTGACATCCACCCGCAACGGATGTGCTGATCGATGTTCCGTCGCAGCGCACAGCAATGATCGAGCATTGCTGACAGCGGATGACAGCGATGGATCATTACTCCACGGGTTCAGGGGGCTACCCCCTTGAAGCGTCCCCACTTTACCCCCACAAATCAACGGCAAACGTCCACTGCTACAGCCATGTAACAAGTCCTCGCCTACGCGCTCCGTCCCAGCGCACGCCAAGGACTGACCAACGACGACAGACGACGCGAAGGACCGTCCCCTAATCTCTAGGTCGCAGGTTCGAATCCTGCCGGGGGCGCCTAGCCAGTTAGCCGTTTGACCTGTGACGGGAAACCTGGTCTTCAACGTCGCTTGATCGTGCTCATCTGCCGCGCGGGGCAGACATGGGACTTTCGTGTTGCGAGTTCCCACCAGCTTCGCGTCCCGCCCCTCAGTGCCCACCAGCGTTGCGACGAGGAGTAACACCCACTTGAGTGGACCGCTGGGACAGCGTGATCGCGCGGTCGAGCACCTCGAATCGTTCGAGGCGGCGCCGCTACCAGCGAGATTGCCAGCTTCGGACGCGCCAGGTCCGACGCCGCTTACCGTCCGCGCGGCCAGAGCCCACGTGATCGCACCCAGTTCAATACCAACGACCACGCCTCGTGTGAAGCGAAGCAGCAACGTTCGCGACTCCGACAGAATTCGTCCCGCTGCACAGCGGTGACAGCGCACGAAAAACGCAGCGGCCTTCGGAGGACAGCTCGGAGCCAGCGTGTTCTCGTCGTTGGAGCACCCACTGATCGTGGCTGTCGGATTGGTCTATCCAGCGCTATCGCTAGCATTCGGTGGCCTCGTGTCGGCCATCGCCAATACCGAGTTCGGGATGGCGTTGCGCAGCGCGGACCAGTCGAAGCCGAGTGGACGACTACTGCGGCTCGTCGTTCCTCGTATCCATACGACGCCAAAAACCCCGTTGTGGGCCGAAAACTCGTGTGACCGCCCTGGGGATGCCCTATCGTGTGGGCGTGTCAGCGTTACCGTTCCCGGATCCACCGCTCTCCGACGACGTCGTGGCACTGCGCTCCTGGACCACCTCCGACGCGCGGCAGTGGTTCGACGGCTTCTCCGACGAGTTGTGCCTGCACTTCTCCTGGCCGCTCGTGGAACCGTTCACGATCGCACACGTGCAGCAGGACATGGTGGAGCACGAGAAAATGCGGCTCCGCGGTGAGGCGATCAACTTCGCCGTGGTCGAGGCCACCGAGCACGATCTCGTCCTGGGAGGCGCCTCGATCTACGAAGTCGCCCTCGACCAGGGACGTGCGGCGGCCGGTTACTGGCTCGCACCCCACGCACGAGGGCGCGGCCTGGCCACGCGGACACTACGACTCTTGGCACGTTGGGTGTTCGACCACCTGGAGCTGGAGCGCCTGGAACTGACCTGCGCTCCCGACAACATCGCCTCCCAGCGGGTGGCCGAGCGGTGCGGCTTCACACGTGAAGGAGTGTTGCGGTCGCGCATCCGCTTTCAGGGCGGACGGCGTGACAGCGTGGTGTTCAGTCTGTTGGCCGATGAACCGCGCTAGGTGGGAAACAACCGGTTTTCCGTCGTGCGGCGAACTTTCCAACGTCAAACGGTGTCCAGAACCGCCCCCGGCCCCCGGACGCACCCGCCGCACCGCTGCCGCCGGTAGTCGCTCAGCGCTCGGTCACATCGACCGCATCCGAACGATCGCCGCGTGGTGCACGGGCGGCGGTGACAGCCAGACCCCCGCAGCACAGGCCGAGTACCGCCAACGGCACGAGCACGGAGAGCACCGGAACCACTTCCGTAATCCCGAAGACGACGGACAGCGTCGCGTGTTCCAGCAGGAACAGCGCACCGACCACCGCCAGCGCTGCCGACCAAGAGTTCGGAACACGCCCCGGGGAACGAAGTCGTACGACCAGAGTGAACACGGCGACGACGAGCAGGCCACAGACCTGCGGCCCCGCCACCACCACGGGCGGAACGAGCCATCCCAGCAGTACGAGAATCAAGGCGGCGAGAACCCCGGTCGGCAACGCGAGCAACCACGGTTTCCGCGCGGGCTCGGGCGCGTCGCGGTGGAAGCCGAGGAACACGCACCCGACGGGCAACCAGATGCCGAATCCCGTGATCACACTGGTGAGGAGCATGGCCGGGGTGTTGTCCGTGGGAATCACCGAGAGCAGCGAGGGCAGCAGCGCCACCCCCGAACAGAGCATGCCCGCACGGCGCTTCCCCAGCACCAGCAAGAGATACGCGGGAACCCACAACAGGCCGGGCAGCAAGCTCAGGAAGATGTACCCACCGGACGGGAACAGCAGCGTGGTGGGGTCCGCGAACGCCGTGCCACCCCGAAGCTGGACGCGCACCAGACTGCCCACGGAAACGAGTGCCAGCACGGCGCGCACGAGCAGTCCGAGCAGCGCGATGGTGCGAACGGTGTCGCCCCGCGGACGGGCCGCGCTCGGGGCTCCGACACCACCGAAGCGGGTTCGGACCGCGAGCCCCGCCACGGCGAGGAACTCGCGCCAGTCGGGCCAGCCGTACTCCCCGCGCAGGTCCTCGTCCCAGCCGTCCCCGTCGCCCCAGTCGTCCTGCTCCCCGTCCACTCCCCCGCTGTGCTTCGCCGCGTCGGCGAGCAGGAAGACGTCCACCATCTCCTCCTCGCGGTCGGCGCGGTACCAGCTCGGCAGCAGCCGCAGCAGACGTCGGTAGCGCTGTTCCAGCCGCGTCATGCCGTGCCACCCGATTCCGGCAGCAGTCCCCGGGTCCGCAACCGCTCGGTGGCCGCCCGCACGACCTCGGAGCGGCGAGCGGTCTCACCGGCCAATGTGGTCAGTCCGTTGTCGGTGATGCGGTAGTACCGGCGCAACCGGCCGTTGTGGACCTGCTCGCTGTCGAGCTCCACGAGGCCGTCGCTACACAACCGGTCGATCACCCCGTAGAGGGTGCCCACCCGCAGCACGACCCGCTGTTGGGAGAGCTCGCTCACCGCACGCACGATTCCGTAGCCGTGCAGGGCACCGTCGGCCAGCACGGTCAGCATCAGGAACGACTGCTCGGACATGGCTCGCCGTGTCATGTGAACATGATATATCGTAAACCGATATATAACGAGCGGTGAGAGTCAGTATCCGTCGAACGGAGGACAGAACCTTCATGTGAGTTCCCGAACCGGCAAGCATCGATCCGAAGCACGTCGAGTGCGACGACGGAAAACCGACCCACCTGCCGCGCTTACACTCGTGGTGGACACACCGTCGGGGCAGGTTTCGGGGACCACGGCATGAGCACGAGACACACGGTGATCGACTCACCGGTCGGCGAGCTGACCGTCGTGGCCGAGGGCGAGCACCTGGTCGGACTGCACTTCGAGGGCCGCGAACACGAGAACCCGGCGGCGACGCTCGGCCCCCGCGCCGACGGGGACTTTCGACGCACCAGGGAACAACTCGCCGAGTACTTCGCGGGCGAACGCACCCGGTTCGATCTTCCGCTGGCATTGCACGGCGACGAGTTCGAGCAGCGGGTGTGGGAGCTGATCGCCGGGATCGGTTACGGCGAGACGCGCAGCTACGGCGAACTGGCCCGCGAACTCGGCAATCCCGGCCTGTCCCGGGCCGTGGGGACCGCGACCGGACGCAACCCGCTGGCTGTGATCGTGCCCTGCCATCGCGTGGTCGGCGCCGACGGCAGCCTGACCGGCTTCGGCGGCGGGCTGGACCGCAAGCGCTTTCTGCTGCGTTTGGAGGAGCCACCTCCCGAAGAGGCGGGCAGGCTGTTCTGACGGGACTGCTGTTCCGCAGGATCTCGGCGAGATCGCGTGATCAGGGCTGCACCGTCCTCATGGGACTCCCCGACCCCTTCACTCGAGGAGCCGCACCGAGCTGACGTCGGCGACCCGGCGGTAGCCCAGCCGCTCGTAGACGTCGATCGCCCGAGCGTTGGCCACGGTCACACCCAGCGCGACCTCGCCGAACTCGTCGAGCAGCGCACGGGTCATCGCCGCCGTCAGGTCGCTTCCCAAGCCGCGACCGCCGTGGGCGGGATCGACGGTGATCTTGGCGAGGAAACCGACACCGTTGATGCTCCGGTCGGCCCCGCAGGCGACGAGCCGGTCACCGTCGCGGATGCCGAACCACCGGCGGATGCCCGAGGCGTGCGGGTTCGCCGAGGTGGCCGGATGCCCCTCCCGCAGCAGTCGCTCGATCGACCCGCTCTCCTCGTTCGACAGCACTTCGACCGCCGCCTCGCCGCGCCGCCACTCGGGCGCGTCTTCGGCCGCGAGGAAGTACCAGTCCTCCAGTCGGGAGACGGGCAGCCGCTCGTCTTCGTCATCACCGGTCAGCAGCGGCAGCCGAACGGATTCGACCGAGTCGAGCAGTCCCACTTCCCGTAGTTCGGCGAGCAGGTCGAGGGCCGCGTGCGGCCGACCACGCAGTGAGAGCGAACCGGGCTGCCACGGAACGCGGGTGAACCAGGCGACCGCCTCGTCGGTGGCGTAACCGACCGTTTCCTCTGCCACGGTCATGCGGGTGTAGGTGTCGGCACCGGCCACGGTGAGCAGTTCGGCTGCTCCGGTGAGGTGGCGGACCGTCGCCGCGGACGATGTCATGCCGACGATCCTGACAGAGCCGCACGGCCGCGGTGCGAGCGTGTCCGAAAGGCGCCGGAAGTTCCGGAAGCTGCGTGGGGAGACCGGTTGCTCACTGCGCGCCGCGCCCGCTCGCCCACCGGTAGCGGTGCTCGGGTCTGCCCGCCGAGCCGTACCGCAGGTGCAGCGTGATCCTGCCGGTGGTGGCGAAGTGGTCGAGGTAGCGCCTGGCGCTTACCCGGGACAGTCCCGCGTTGTTGGCGACCTCGGAGGCGGACAGGTCGGTCTCGGCCGAGCGCAGCGTGTCGAGCACGAGGCGCGCGGTGACCGCGGAAAGCCCCTTGGGCAGCTCCTCGGGAACGGTGTGCTGGGGTTCGGCGGCGCGCAGCTTGCCGTAGACCCGGTCCACATCGGCCTGCTCCGCCTCGTCGACCGAGTCGAGTTCGTGCTGGGCCTCCGCGTAGCCGTTCAGCCGTTCCCGCAGCTCCCGGAACGGGAAGGGCTTGAGCAGGTAGTGCACCGCACCGCCCTGCATGGCGGCCTTGACCGTCTCCACGTCCCGCACCGCGGTGATCACCAGGACGTCGAGCGGGTGGGCGTTGCCCCGCAGCCGCTGCAACACCCGCACCCCGGATTCGTCCGGCAGGTACAGGTCCAGCAGCACCAGGTCCGGTAGCAACCGTTCGCTCATGGTCAGTGCCTCGTGGGCGGTGTGTGCCACGCCCGCCGCCTCGAATCCGGCCATGCTCTCGACGAGTTTGCGGTGGTTGTCCGCGACCCGGACGTCGTCGTCGACCACGAGAACTCGGATCATCTGGGCCTCCACTGGGACGACTGGGGGCCGGCCCGGGTCGGCCGCGGTTGGTTCTCGGGCGTTCCGTCGGGTTTCCCCGTTCCGGCGACCTCGCCCACCACGGGCAGCAGCGCGGTGAAGACCGCGCCGTCGTCGTTGTCGGCGCGCACCCAACCTCCCCGGTTTCGGCAGGTCTGTCGGACCAGGGCCAGCCCCAGCCCGCCGGTGCCGCCCTGCTGGGCCACCTTGGTGGTGAAACCCGCGCGGAACACCTCCTCGGCCAGTTCGGGGGCGATGCCCGCGCCGGAGTCGCCGACCTCGATGCGGGTGACCGCGGCCCCGTCGGCTTCCTCCGACGACAACGACACCCGTACTCGTCCGGAGCCCGCCAGTGACTCCAACGCGTTGTCGATGAGGTTGCCCACCACCAGTATCAGGTCGTCCCTGGCCGTGGTGGAGGGCAGGGCGTCAAGGTCGGTGTCGGTGCCGAGCACGAACTCCGCGCCCCGCTCGGCGGCGGCGGCCGATTTCGCCAGCAGCAGGGCGGCGACGGCGGCGTCACGTACGCGGGTGGTGAGGTCCTCGGTGAAGCGCCCGTGGGAGGCGCTGAGCTCGTCGACGAAACTGCGCGCCTGCTCGTACTCGCCGAGTTCGAGCAGGCCGGAAATGGTGTGGATGCGGTTGGAGAACTCGTGCGCCTGGGCCCGGAGCGCGTCGGTGGTGGTCCGCGCCCCGTCGAGTTCCCGGGCGAGCTGGTCGAGCTGGGTGCGGTCGCGCAGCGTGACCACCGAGCCGCCCTCGGTGCTGTCCAGTCGGACCGGCATCCGGTTCAGCGCCAGCACCCTGCCCCGCCGCAGCACGATCTGATCGGTGCCGTCGGCCTGCCCAGCCAGCACCTCGTGCAACCGCTCCGGCAGTTCGAGCTCCTCGAGGTATCGGCCCTCGGCGTCCGAAGGCAGCCCGAGCAACCGGTGTGCCTCGTCGTTGACCAGGGTGATCCTCCCGGAGGGATCGAAGGCGACCACACCTTCCTTGAGGGCGTGCAGCATGGCCATCCGGTGTTCGACCAGGCTGCCGATCTCGTCGGCCGCCATACCGAAGGTCATCCGGCGCATCCTGCGGAACACGAGGTAGGTGCCGAGCCCGCCCAGCACCACCAGGGTCAGCACGGTTCCCAGCAGTTCGGGAAGGCTCTGCGAGACCTCCTCGCTGACCGTCGAGACGGGCACGCCGACGGAAACGACGCCGATCACCGCCCCCGACTCGTCGAGCACCGGCACCTTGGCACGCATGGAACGGCCGGTGGTGCCGGTCTGGATCCCGGTCCAGACGTTGCCCGCCAGCGCCGGGGCGGCGTCGGTGGACAGCCGGTGGCCGATGCGCTCGGGCTCGGGGTGCGAGTAGCGGATCTGCTGCCTGTTCGCGACGACGATGAAGGAGGCGCCGGTGGCCCGGCGGATTCGTTCGGCGAGCGGAGCGATGGTGCTCTCGGGGTGCGGATCGTCGAAGGCGTCGCGCACCGTGTGCAGCGTGGCGACCGACTCGGCGATGGCCAGCACGCGCTGTGCGTACTGCTCGTCGAGCTCAGCGCGGGTGTTGCGCCACCAGAACAGCCCGCTGGCCACGAGCGCGAGCACGACCAGCACCAGCTGCAGCGCGAAGAACTGGCCCGCCAGCGGCCAGCGGCGCGCGGACCTGCGGGTGCGCGTGGTGTTGCCCTCGGCGATGACGTCCACCCCTCCGGCTGTCGACGACCGTACGACGGTAACGGCAGCGCAGCGCGACGGGAAACCACGGCGGGACGTGGCCCGGAACTGCGGTGGACCCGTGACCACAACGACCATTACTGCGTTTATGAACACCACATTTCCACCGAACGGGTGTGACCCACACCCTGTGATCCACGACTCGTAACGTGCTGTTCATCTCGCGGTGTCGCGCCGCCGAGATCGCGGTGCACCTTCGCCGCGGGCGCTTCCGGCCACGACGAACCGGGGACAGCGGGGCGCGGAGTCGACGTGAAAGATCCGGACTTCGCAGGGAAGAAACCATGACGGGACGACTGATCCTGCGCCTGACCGCCGCGGTCCTGGGCGTGGTCCTCGTGGGGGCGGGCCTGGCCGACGCCCACACGAAGGCCTCCGGTGGAAAAGATCCCCGGGAGAAGCTGCAGCTGATGGCCCCCGCCGACCCGGGCGGGGGCTGGGACACCGTGGCCAGGGAGATCCAGAGCTCGGTGGACGCCCACGGCCTCTCGCACGCCACCGAGGTTCTCAACGTGCCCGGCGCCGGCGGCACCATCGGGCTCTCCCGGCTGGCGAACCAGTCCGGCAAGGGCAACAAGCTGATGATGAGCGGTGCGGTGATGACCGGCGCCATCCAGACCACCGACTCGGCCACGACGCTGGACGACGTCACCCCGATCGCGCGGCTGGCCGACGACTACGAGGTCGTCGTGGTGCCGAAGAACTCGCCGTTCCGCACGGTGGAGGACCTCATGTCGGCCTGGCGGGCCGACCCGCGCTCGGTCGCCGTCGGCGGCGGCTCGGCCGGCGGAACGGACCACCTGTTCGCGGGGATGCTGCTGCGCGCCGCCGGGGTGGATACCTCCGAACTCAACTACATCGCCTACGCGGGCGGCGGTGAGGTCGTCACGGGGTTGCTCGACGGCGGACTCGACGTGGGGGTCTCCAGCTACGCGGAGTTCGCCGGGCAGATCGAGGCGGGCAAGCTGCGTGCGCTCGGGGTCTCCTCCCAAAGCCCGCTGGAAGGGGTCGACATTCCGACGTTCGTCGAACAGGGCGTGGACGCCTCGTTGGCCAACTGGCGCGGAGTCGTCGCCCCGCCGGGACTGTCGGATGCCCAGCGCGCGGAGCTGGAAAAGATCGTCACAACGGTGCACGGCAGCGAGCAGTGGCAGGACGCGGTGGAACGCAACGGTTGGAAGGACACCTTCCAGACCGGTGAGGAGTTCCGGTCCTTCCTGGAGTCCGAGACGGCGCGCATCAAGCGAATCAGCGAGGAGCTGGGCCTGTCATGACCACATTCGTGCAACGAACCGCCTCGCGGCGGGACGGCGAGAGCGCTTCCGGTTCGTTCTGGACCGGGCGCAGTGAACTGTTCGTGGGCGTGCTGGTCGGCGCGATCGGCGGTTTCCTGCTGCTGCGTACCACGATGATGGACGTGCCCTCCTCGGTCAGCTTCCTCGGTCCCCGGTTCTTCCCGGCGGTGATCGGCGCGCTGCTGGTCGTGCTGGGTGTGTCGCTGGCCGTGCGGGTGGCGCTGCCCGGGCATCGCTCCACCGTGCCGGAGGAGCAGTCCGAAATGGAAGCCGATGCGAGCGGAGCGGGTAGTGACTGGAAACCGTTGCTGCTGACCGCCGGAACCCTGGTGGCGCATCTGGCGCTGCTGCGAACCGCCGGATGGATCGTGGCGGGAGCCCTGCTGTTCTGGGGTGTCTCCTGCGCACTGGGCAGCAAGCACAAACTGCGTGACCTGGGGATATCGGTGATCGTTTCGTCCGCCGTGCAACTGGCCTTCTCGACCGGGCTGGGTCTGTCGCTGCCCTCCGGGCTGCTGCTGGAGGTGCTGTGATGGAAACGCTGTCGCTGCTGCTCGACGGGTTCGGCTCGGCGCTGACCCCTGTCAACCTGCTGCTGTGCCTGGCGGGTGTGGTGCTGGGAACGGTCGTGGGTGTGCTGCCGGGACTCGGCACCGCCATGGCGATCGCCCTGCTGGTGCCGGTCACGTTCCAGCTGGACCCCACCGGCGCCTTCATCATGTTCGCCGGGGTCTACTTCGGAGGCCAGTTCGGTGGGGCGACCACCGCGATCCTGTTGAACACCCCGGGGCAGAGCTCCTCGATGGCCACGGCGTTCGAGGGCTTTCCGATGGCCAGGAGCCGCAGGGCCCCGCAGGCGCTGGCCACGGCCGTGCTGGGTTCGTTTCTGGCCAGCATCGTGGCCGTGACGCTCGTGGTGTTCTTCTCGCCGCTGATGGTCGACCTCGCGGTCGGATTCGGTCCTCCCGAGTACTTCGCGCTGACCGTGCTGGCCTTCCTGGCGACCTCGGCCGTCGTGGCCGGCGACGTGCTGCGCGGCCTGAGCGGCCTCGGGCTCGGGCTGGCCCTGGCGATGGTGGGCATCGACGAGCAGAGCGGCGCGGTCCGGTTCACGCTGGGCAGCCCGCGGCTGCTGGACGGGATCAGCATCATCGTGGTGACGGTGGGGCTGCTGGCGATCGGTGAGGTGCTGTACGTGGCCTCCCGCGCGCGGCGGAAACCCGCCACCGAGACGGTCGCCTCGGGCAGGCCGTGGCTGAGCAAACGGGACCTGGGCAGATCCTGGCGGCCGTGGCTGCGTGGCACCGCGCTGGGTATCCCGTTCGGCGTGATCCCCGCGGGTGGCGCGGAGATACCGACGTTCCTGTCCTACGGCACCGAGAAAACACTGTCCCGCAGGCGTGGCGACGACGAGTTCGGCCGGGGCGCCATCGAGGGCGTGGCAGGCCCGGAGGCGGCCAACAACGCGACCACGGCCACTTCGCTGGTGCCGCTGCTGGGGCTGGGACTGCCCACCTCGGCCACCGCGGCGATCATGCTCGGCGCCTTCCAGCAGTACGGGATGCGTCCCGGGCCGCTGCTGTTCACCCAGGAGGCCGACCTGGTGTGGGCGCTGCTGGCCAGCCTGTTCATCGGCAGCCTCATGCTGCTGTTGCTGAACCTGCCGTTCGCGCCGGTGTGGGCGAAGCTGCTGCGGATCCCGCGCAACTATCTGTACGCCGGGATCGTCGTGTTCGCCACCCTCGGGGTGTACACCGCGAGGTCCTCGCTGTTCGACGTGCTGCTGCTCTACGTGGTGGGGGCGCTCGGTTTCATGCTGCGCCGCTACGGCTTCCCGGTGGCACCGGTGCTGATCGGCGTGATCCTGGGGCCACTGGCGGAGACCTCGCTGCGGCGGGCGATGGCGATGAGCCAGGGAGACGTGGGAGTGCTGTTCGCCAGCCCCTTCGCCGTGGGGATCTACTCGATCCTGCTGGTGGCAGTGGTCGGATCCACCGTGCTGCGGGTGCGGCGCGCGCGGGCGGCCTGACGAGGGCTTTCGGGAGGTGCGTTTCCGGAACACTGCCCCGGAAACGCACCTCCCGGTTCACGAACGAAACCATTGCCTGCCGGGGCAGCGGATCAGCACAACAGTTCGGCCTCCACTGCCGGTGTGAGACCGGATTTGCGCGGGCGATGCAGTCCGCGTGCCCGTTCCTCGGCCAACGCTGCCCGCACAGTGTCGGCCAGTGGCCTGGTCACCAATCCGTCGGCCGCTGCCGGTGCGGGGTCGTGCGTGACGACGCCGTAGTGCGAACTCGGCGCCCACAGCGGCAGTGAGCGCGGCCCCTCCCAGTGCGCTATTCCCGCCTCCAGCAGTTTCCCCGGCGTGACCGGCACCTGCTCGACATCGGCGGTTCCGGCGAGCTCCGCGATCTCGCCCAGCACGGAGTCGAGCGTGCGGATCGGTCCGACGGCGTCGTGGGTGCCGGTGATCCCCCGCTCCCCCGCATTCACGACCCACTCGGCCAGATCGCGCACGTCGAGGTGCTGGATCGGTTGTTCCGGAACGTCCGGGACGACCACTCGCCCGCCCCGCGCGAAGCGGGCGGGCCAGTAACCGAACCGATCCATGTTGTCACCGGGACCGGTGATCAGTCCCGGACGCACCACCAGGGCCCGGTCCCCGACGGCCTCGCGCACGGCGTTCTCCGAGGCGACTTTTATGCCGCCATAGATTTCCGGGGTGAGTTGCCCTCCGGTCGACCGCCGGGGCTCGGTGACCGGTTCCAGCAGCGCGCCCTCGGTCGTCTGGTACTGCGTCGCGGTGTCGGCATAAACATTGATCGTAGAGACGAAGGTCCAGTGACCGGCGGTTTCGGCCAGTGCCCGCAGTGCGTCCCGCACCCAGCCGAGATCGTGGGTGGCGACGTCGATCACGGCGTCGAAACCTCTCCCCGCGAGTCGCTCGATCTCACCGGGCGCATCACGATCCACCGGAAGCAGGGTGGCGCCGGGAGGCGCCGCTCCAGAGGTTCCCCGAGCCGCACAGCTGACTTCGTGGCCCCGCCGAACCGCTTCAGCCGCGATCGCGTGGGAGACGAACACCGTTCCACCGAGCACGAGAATCCGCATGTGTCCAACATGGCCCACGGGCTCCGATTTCTCCAGATGAATCGCTTCCGGCGAAAACCAGCAGCTCGGACTCGCCTGTCGCGGAGTAGGTTGAAGCTGTGACATCGCGGTTGGTGGTACTCGGCAGTTGCGGTGCTTGGCCGGAACCGGGCCGGGCCTGCAGCGGTTTCCTGCTGGAACACGCGGGTTTCCGCGTGGTGCTGGACCTGGGCTACGGAACACTGCCCGGGTTGTTGCGGCTGCTGGGAAACACGACAGCGTCCGGTGTGGACGCTTTGATCGTCACCCACCGGCACCCGGACCACATGGTCGATGTGCACGGTCTGTTCCGCGCCCGCTGGTTCGGCGAGCGCGACGGTGCGGCGATACCGCTGTACGCGGCCGAGGGAGTGTGGGAACGGCTGTGCGAGTTCGAGGAAGGTTACACCGAACCGCTGAGCCGGGTATTCGAACCACATCCGCTCCCCGCCGAGAAGTATTCGGTGGGGCCTTTCCGCCTCGAATCCAGGAGCCTGCCCCACTTCGTCCCCAACGCGGGGGTTCGCCTGAGCTGTGACGAGTTCGTGCTCGCTTACACGGGCGATACCGGCCCCTCGACGGATCTCGCCGCGCTCGCGCGGGAGGCGGACCTCCTCATCGCGGAAGCGACCGACCGTCACCAGCACGAAGGTGTCCCGCCGACGGACACCGCCGTGCGGCACGATCTGACGTCCGCGGAGGCGGGGCGGATCGCCGGGGAGGCCGCGGCGCGAAAGCTGCTGCTGAGCCACTTCTGGCCGGGCAACGACCGGGAGAGGTCCCGTAGGGAGGCGGCCGAGTGCTTCTCCGGCGATGTAGTGCTCGCGGACGAGGAGCTGGAGATCACGCTCCCCTAAGGCGGCGCGTCAACAGGACGGTTTTTCGGCGCCGGAACGTCGAACTCGGCGCGTCCCGCGCTCCGACTCCTCCGGAAGGACGAAGCCGGTGGTCCGTCCGATGCGGAATTCACCACGGACGGCCTCTCGAAATCATCGGTTCTTCACCGCGGTATTGACCGGTGTTGACCCTCGCTTGGCACGCTGCTGAGGTCCACTCACTCCAGCACGTGAGGAGAACGACCGTGCGACGGTTACTGATCGCGTTGACCACCGCGTTATCCACGGGAACACTGCTGCTCGCCTCGGCGGGAACCGCCGCCGCCTATCCACCCGACCCGCCCGGCGAATCCACCGCCCGGCAGCAGCTCGCCGAGCTCACGGTGAGTGCCGAGGGCTCCATGAGCGGCTACGACCGGGACAGGTTCCCGCACTGGTCGAGCCAGTCGGGCAACTGTGACACCCGGGAGACCGTGCTGCGACGGGACGGCAGCGGCGTCTCCGTCGGCTCGGACTGCTACCCGGACTCGGGGAGCTGGTACAGCGTCTACGACCAGCGGTGGGTGAGCGACCCCAGCGAGGTGCACATCGACCACGTGGTCCCGCTCGCCGAGTCCTGGCGCTCCGGCACCTCGAGCTGGAGCGACGCGGAACGCGAGAACTTCGCCAACGACCTGAACAGCCAGCAGCTGATCGCGGTGTCCGGCACCTCCAACATGAGCAAGAGCGACGCCGACCCGGCGGCGTGGCAGCCCTCCAACACCGGCTACCACTGCGTGTACGCGCGCAGCTGGATCAACGTGAAGCACGTCTGGGGCCTGAGTGTCGACTCGGCCGAGCAGAACGCGCTGTCGAACATGCTCGACGACTGCTGATCGAAGTTCGCCGGTCGGCCCGACTGTTCCGGCTCCGGCAAGACCCGAGCCGCTCGGTCGGCACGAGAGGAGAAGCTCAGCGAGGTAACGGCCGGAACCGTCGGGCGCCCCGGCCCGGCGGTTCCGGCCGCTCGACGAACTCCGGTCAGTCCCACTCCAGCGCCGCTCCGGACTGGTACTCGGTCACCCGCGTCTCGAAGAAGTTCTTCTCCTTCTTGAGGTCGACGGCCTCCGACATCCAGGGGAACGGGTTCTCGGTCTCGTCGAAGACCGGTTCCAGGCCGAGCTGGGAGCAGCGGCGGTTGGTGATGAAACGCATGTACTCGGTGCACAGTTCGGCGCTGAGCCCGAGCATGCCTCGCGGCATGGTCTCGCGGCCGTAGGCCACCTCGAGCTCGCAGGCCTCGCGCAGCATCGTACGCACTTCCTCCTGGAACTCCGGGGTCCACAGCCACGGATTCTCCAGCTTGATCCGGTTGATGCAGTCGATCCCGAAGTTGAGGTGGATCGACTCGTCCCGGAGGATGTACTGGTACTGCTCGGCGATGCCGACCATCTTGTTCCTGCGCCCCAGCGACAGGATCTGCGCGAAGCCGGTGTAGAACCACATCCCCTCGAAGATCACGTAGAACGCCACCAGGTCGCGCAGAAAAGCCTGATCGGCCTCGGGCGTTCCGGTGGCGAAGTCGGGGTTCTCCAGGTTCCTGGTGTACCGCAGCGCCCACGAGTCCTTGTCCGAGATGGACGGAACCTCGCGGTACATGTTGAACAGCTCGCCCTCGTCGAGCCCCAGGCTCTCGCAGATGTACTGGAAGGTGTGGGTGTGCACCGCCTCCTCGAACGCCTGTCGGAGCAGGTACTGCCTGCACTCCGGATTGGTGATGTGCCGGTACACCGCCAGCACCACGTTGTTGGCGACCAGGGACTCGGCGGTGGCGAAGAAGCCGAGGTTGCGCTTGAGCATCAACCGCTCGTCGTCGGTGAGCCCGTCCGGGGACTTCCACAGCGCGATGTCGGCCTGCATGGACACCTCGGTGGGCATCCAGTGGTTGTTGCACCCGGCAAGGTACTTGTCCCAGGCCCAGCCGTACTTCAACGGCAGCAGCTGGTTGACGTCGGCGCGGGAGTTGATCATCGCTTTGTCGGCCGCGTCGACCCGGGAGCCGGAACGGTCGATCTCCCCGAGTCCGCTCGTGTCGGGGCTGACGGCGGTTTCCGGCACGTTCAGCGAGGTCATACTGGTTTCCGGTCCTCCTGTGCTTGATCGCGGCGGAGCTGTTCGGTCCGCTCGCGGGCCCGGCGTTCCAGCCGAGCGCTTCGGAACTTCTGGGGTGGCTGAGTGGTGTTTCCCGGACGGTCGTTTCCCGCCGCGTTCTCCGAAGGTCGTACTCCCGGAGCACGAGGTCACTGGCAGACCTCGCACTCGGTGTCCTCCACCGCGCAGGTCGCCGCGTCGGAGGATGTATCGGCGGGGAGCACGGTGGGCGAGACGGCGTTGAGCTTGCCGTCGGTGCCGCGCAGCGTGCTCTTCTCCACGTCCGAGGCGCTGCTGGAGCGCAGGTAGTAGGTGGTCTTGAGCCCTTTGCGCCACGCGTCGCGGTACTGCCGGTCGAGTTCGCGCCCGCTCGGCCGCGCCAGGTACAGGTTCAGCGACTGAGCCTGGTCGATCCACTTCTGCCTGCGAGCCGCCGCCTCGATGAGCCGGTCCGAACCGATCTCGAATGCCGTGGCGTAGAGCTCCTTGAGTTCCTCCGGTATCCGCTCGATCGGCCCCAGCGCACCGTCGTGGTACTTCAGGTCGGCCACCATGCGCCGGTCCCACAACCCCGCCCGTTTCAGGTCGGCGACCAGATAGGGGTTGACCACCGTGAAGTCACCGGACATGTTCGACTTGACGTAGAGGTTGCGGTAGAGCGGCTCGACGGACTGCCCGACGCCGCAGATGTTGGAGATCGTGGCGGTGGGGGCGATCGCCATCACGTTGGAGTTGCGCATTCCCCGCCGCCGCACCTTCTCCCGCAGCGACTGCCAGTCCAGCGTCGAGGAGGTCGACAGCTCCACGTCACCGTCGCGTTCGCGCCGCAGCAGTTCCAGCGAGTCCAGCGGCAGGATGCCCCGGCTCCACAGTGAGCCCTCGAACGATTCGTAGCGGCCGCGTTCGTGCGCCAGGTCCGAGGAGGCGGAGATCGCGTGGTAGCTGATCTCCTCCATGCTCCGGTCGGCGAACTCCACGGCCCGCTGTGAGGACATCGGGATGCGACGCTGGAACAGCGCGTCGGTCAGCCCCATTACCCCCAGGCCGACCGGCCGGTGCCGCGTGTTGGAGTCGCGCGCCTCCGGAATCGTGTAGAGGTTGATGTCGATGACGTTGTCGAGCATGCGCACGGCCGTCCGGGTGGTGCGTTCCAACCGCTCGCGATCGATGCCGTCGGCGGTGACGTGGTTGGCGAGGTTGATCGACCCCAGATTGCACACCGCGACCTCGTCCCGGTCGGTGTTGAGCGTGATCTCGGTGCACAGGTTGGAGGAGTGCACCACACCGGCGTGCTGCTGCGGGGAGCGCAGGTTGCAGGGATCCTTGAAGGTGATCCACGGGTGGCCGGTCTCGAACAGCATGGTCAGCATCCGGCGCCACAGGTCCACCGCCCCCACCTTGCGGTGGACCTTCAGCTCACCGCGTTCGGCGGCGCGTTCGTACTCGCGGTAGCGCTCGGCGAACTCCGTGCCGTAGAGGTCGTGCAGTTCACCGACCTCGTCGGGGGAGAACAACGTCCAGGTGCCGTCGGCCTCGACCCGCCGGAGGAACTCGTCCGGAACCCAGTTCGCGGTGTTCATGTCGTGGGTGCGCCTGCGGTCGTCACCGGTGTTCTTGCGCAGGTCGAGGAACTCCTCGATGTCGATGTGCCAGGTCTCCAGATAGGCGCACACCGCTCCCTTGCGCTTGCCACCCTGGTTGACCGCCACTGCGGTGTCGTTGGCGATCTTGAGGAACGGCACCACGCCCTGGGACTGCCCGTTGGTGCCGTTGATGTGGGCACCGATGCCGCGTACCGGCGTCCAGTCGTTGCCCAGTCCTCCGGCGTACTTGGACAGCTTGGCGTTGTTGCCGATCGAGTGAAAGATGTGCCGCAGGTCGTCGTCGACGGTGGTCAGGAAGCAGGACGACAGCTGGGGACGAGTGGTTCCCGCGTTGAACAGGGTCGGGGTGGAGCACATGAAGTCCATCGCCGAGAGCAGCTCGTAGAACTCCACGGCGCGACGGCCGCGATCGTGCTCCTCCAGCGCCAGGCCCATGGCCACCCGCATGAAGAACGCCTGCGGCAGCTCGTAACGCGCTCCCCCGGCGTGCAGCAGGTAGCGATCGTAAAGGGTGCGCAGCCCGAGGAAGTCGAACAGCGTGTCGCGCTCCGGGCGCAGCGCGGCGCCGAGCTGTTCGAGGTCGAACTCGCCGAGCCGCGGATCGAGCCGGCCGATCTCGATGCCGTGCCGCACGTAGCGGGCGAAGTAGTCCGGATAGTGGTGCCGCATCTCTTCCTGGTCGGCCTCCCGCTGCTGCCCCGCCAGGAAGCTGAGGGCTTCACGACGCAGGTCGTCCAGCAACAGCCGGGCGGTGACCAGCGAGTAGTTCGGTTCGGCTTCGACGAGCGTGCGGGCGGCCATGATCAGCGCGCTCGCCAACTCGTCGGGTGAGATGCCGTCGTAGAGATTGCGCCGCACCTCGCGCAGCACGTGTTCGGCGGACACGTCGGCCAGCCCGGCACAGGCCTGTTCCACCACTGTGGCCACCCTGTCCCAGTTCAGTGGTTCCGATTCCCCGGTCGGGCCGCTGAGACGGATGTCGGGGGCGGCGGAAGACACGACAGCGTCGGACGCTCGAGTCACGGTGCACTCTCCTCGCGAGTTCGAACCGATGCCCGGACCGGGCGGGAACACACGAGGTCCGCGGGACACGGCACCGAATTGCGGCACGCGTCCGGCCGAGTTCGCGCGGACCCTCCCTCGAGGCCGCGGACGGCGCGCACGGGCGTGCGCGCATCGACGGCAGGTCTTCGGACTCACGGGCTTCCGGCGGCTCGACCGCCGGTCCTGATAACCGTCGCTTCCCGGACCAGTGGCGTCCAGTGCGTTACCCACCCTGGGGTGGCACGGCGTTCGTTCCCGTTTACCGCTGCGGGGCAGTCCCGGACTCGCACCGGGTTCCCTGTTGGCACACCGAATCGTTCGAAATCGGTGAACCGTCGACATCAACACACTACATGTTGATCTTTTGGATCTACACGACCCCCACATGGGTTGCCGAACTTCAACTGCCCGGCTACCGGGAGGCGGAAGCACGCACCACGGGCGATGCTGGCACGGCCTTGAGATGAAAGGAACGGCCCCCGGTCTACTGCTGTGGCCCGGATTCGGAAGGCGTAACGTTGCCCGTATTCTCGGCAACTCGAACGTGGCAGTACTCCGGAGGAAGCGGGATGGACCAGTACGAGGATTCGCGGGAATCGGTTCCGTTCAGCTCGTTCGCTCCGCCTCCGGAGGAAGCGCAGACGGACATACCGAACGCGGCCCGGATGTACGACTACTACCTGGGCGGATCCACCAACTTCGCGGCCGACCGTGAGGCGGCCGAGGCCGGATCGGCCGCGATGCCGCA
The DNA here is from genome assembly GCF_900101095.1 of Actinopolyspora mzabensis. Classification (GTDB taxonomy): domain Bacteria; phylum Actinomycetota; class Actinomycetes; order Mycobacteriales; family Pseudonocardiaceae; genus Actinopolyspora; species Actinopolyspora mzabensis. The sequence continues at coordinate 254,115 of NZ_FNFM01000010.1, read as the reverse complement.
CGCTCGCGAGTACGCGCGGGCCAACCGGGCCTTCCTGGGACGCGCGGTCGCGTACCTGTCGGCGCAGGGGATCGACCAGTTCCTGGACCTGGGCTCGGGCATTCCGACCGTCGGCAACGTGCACGAAGTGGCCCGGCCGCTCGATCCGACGGCCCGGGTGGCCTACGTCGATCACGAACCGGTGGCGGTGGCACACGCACAGCGGCTACTAGCCGGACACTCCAACGTGACGATCACGCTCGCCGATGTCCGGGATCCCCAGGCGGTATTCACCGCTCCCGGGGTGGCCGGCCTGCTGGACTTCAGTCGCCCCGTGGGAGTGCTGGCGGTCGCGGTGCTGCCGTTCGTACCGGAACAGCGGACCGCACTGGAAGTGATCGCCGCCTACCGTGAGGCGTGTGTGGCGGGAAGCTATCTGGTGCTCTCGCACATCTCCGCGATATCGGCCACCGAACGGCAGGTCGCCGACGCCGAGGAGGTCATGGCCCGCACGCCGACACCCGTGAGATGGCGTCCGCCGCACGAGATAACCGAACTGATGCAGGGCTACGAGCTGGTGGATCCCGGACTCGTACCGCTGCCTAGCTGGCACCCCCAGGACGCGGTCGCCCACGAGGAGATAGAGGTCTCGAACGCGTACGGAGCGGTGGGACGTCTGACACGCTGAAGACAGGCTCGCCAGGCCGCGAGACGAGAGCCCAGAGCTGAGACAGGAGACGTCGGCACTCTCAGAAACGGTGCTGACTCGGCACCGGAACGGGGTAACCGAACCTGAGCAACGCGTGCGGGGGTCCCGGCAGTCCGAGCCGGTCCCGGAGTCCCGCACGCACCTCGGTGAGGTTGAGCGGTTGCGTGATGACCGAGGCCACCAGCCCCAGGCTGGTGGCGGTGAGCCAGGCGAACTGCATGGCTTCACCGGTACGGAAGTGCGCGGCGGGTTCGTCGGTGGCGGTGGTCAGCACCATGATCGACTCGTTCGCCATCCACTCGGCGAGCTGCCGTTCGTCGGGAAGCCTGCTGCTCGAACCGACGAGGCCTACGGCGGCCACTCCCTCGGTGCCGAGATCCTCGGAGGCGATGCCGCCTCCCGGGTCCACCCCGCCCTGTCCGGACGTCAGCCACATGGCCAGTTCCCGCTGGTAGTGGCGGTCCTTGCGGTGCACTCGGGCCGCGTAGCCCAGGATCTCGGCAAGGGTCCTCGCCTCCTCGATCCCGGTTATCCAGCGGGCGTGGACGTCGGAGGAGTTCCCCGCAGCCAGTAACGCCTCCCGCGCCACGTGGGGGAGCTGCTGTTCGTGGAACGGCCTGCGATAGCTGGTGCGCCTAGTGATCGCGCGGAAGCGCTGCCCCTCGGCGACCGAGGGCTGTTGCCGATGCGTGGCCCTGACGGTGGCGACCAGCAGGGGATCGTCGGATTCGCTCTCCTCCGGTCCTCGGCGTACCAGGGCGGCCCAGCCGAGCTCGCGCACCGCGAGGAACAGGTTGGTCACCGCGGCGCCGCAGGAGAGCCGCCGGTCCCTGCCTTCCGGGTCGTGCTGTTCAAGCGCTACGTCGGGGCGCTCGCGCAGCAAAGCCGTGCGGTCACTCGCCGTCAGCTCCCAGGGCTGGGTGTTGTGCACTGAGGGGGCCCGGGCGACCGCATCCTCCAGGCCGCGGACCTCTTCGGGTGACCAGCCCTGTTCGGTTGTGGAAGTACCGGCTCGCCGCCGGTGCGGTCTGAGCCAACTCATGGTCGACCCCCTGCGACACGAGTGTGCGCGCTCGGCGCGGTAGCGCGATCGATCGGCACCGGTAGCGGTCGAAGTGCCTGGCGGGATCAGCGAGCGCGGAAGGGCCGGATATCGAAATCCCGGGACTTACTATCCCGCCGTGACGGGGAAGACGCAGCGCGGTTACCGGGCACGGGCGGAATTCGACGGATATATGCCCGCGGAAACGCGTGGGCACCCGGGGCATCGCGCTCAGCACCGGCGAGAACCGACACGACCGCACTCCCTCGCACCGCGGCGGAGGAGGATCCCCGCGGAGGAGTAATCAGCCGAGCACGGGCAGCCCGATCGCGGCGTCGACGGCCAGGGCCAGGAACAGCACGCTGAGATAGCTGTTCGACAGGTGGAACAGCCGCATCGGGTTGACACCGCGACCACGGCGCACCCCCTGGTGCAGCCGCTGCGCCATCACCAGGAACGCAGCACCGATCACCACGGCGCAGCCGACGTAGATCCAGCTGGTGACCGGGATCAGCAGCAGCGTGCTCGCCACGGTGGCCCAGGTATAGACCAGGATGCGCGCCGAGACCTGCCGCGGGGTGGCCACCACGGGAAGCATCGGCACGCCCGCCCGTTCGTAGTCCGCGCGGTACTTCATCGCCAGCGACCAGAAATGCGGGGGTGTCCAGAGGAAAACCACGGCGAACATCACCACCGCGGGCCACTCCACGGTTCCGGAGACGGCCGCCCAACCGACCAGGACCGGCATGCAACCAGCGGCGCCGCCCCAGACGATGTTCTGCGAGGTGCGCCGTTTGAGCACCAGCGTGTAGATGAAGACGTAGAACAACGTGGCGGACAGCGCGAGTGCCGCCGCCAACAGGTTCGCCCCGGCCCACAACACGGCGAACGATGCCACGCTCAGCACGACCCCGAACACCAGGGCGTGAGTGCGTGGCACGCGGTAGCTGACCAACGGGCGGGACTTGGTGCGGTCCATGACCGCGTCGATGTCCGAGTCGGCGACGCAGTTGAGCGTGTTCGCACTGCCCGCGGCCATGGCTCCACCAACCAGGGTGACCAGCACGAGCAGCAACGAGGGGATACCGCGTTCGGCCAGGAACATGGCCGGAATCGTGGTGATCAGCAGCAGCTCTATGACGCGCGGCTTGGTCAGTGCCAAATAGGCGCTGAGCACTCCGCGCGCTCCGGCGCGGCCGGCGGGCCTGTCGTCGTTCCCGGCGGACCTCTCGTCGTCCCCGGTGGATCGTGTCGCGGTCGTCATGGCTGCGCCGACCCGGTCTGCTGGGTTGTCCCGGCCGCGGGACCGTACTTTGCTGTGCTCCACACGCGGAACCACTGAACCACCTTGTGCTCGGCGAAGAAGGCACCGAAGGGAATCGTTCCGGCCAACAGGACCAGGATCATGGGGCCGATGGGGACCCGCAACAGCCGAGTGATCAACAGTGCCAACACCAGATAGACCATGTACAGCCAACCGTGGGCGATTCCGATGACGGTGGTGGCGGTCTCGCCGACGTGCTGCACGTCGGTGCCGCTCGGCCAGCCGTACTTGCCCACCATTGCCACGCACAGCGCGATCAGCAGCACGGCCGTCACATACGCCATGACCCGGTAACCGGTCAGCAGAACACTCGGCTTCACGACAACTCCCTCAATCCCGCCTCGTGCCTCCACCACGACCCCGGCGGCGATGTCCGTCCCGTTCGTGGGCCGATGGATCGACTGCCGTCCGTGGCACGCGGATGAGGCGGGCCACCGTGGCTGCCCGTCGTTGAAGACCGTACGCCACGGCTCATAGCTACTTGCGACTACCTGACACCGACAGTGGTCTCGGCCACGTCGAGCGGGAACGACGGGACTCCGAACAGTCCGGTTTCACGCGAGAGACGGGGATCCCCACCAGGGCGGGTCACCGCGAGTGTTCCGGACGACTCCGCAGCGCAGCCACCCCGTGAGCGACCACCCGACGTGCCGTGCAGTCACCGACGAGCGGCCAACCAGGATGGCAGTCTCCAGCTAACGGTCCTCGCGGAGTCGGTACGCCTCGGCGACGAGCTCGTAGGCAAGCGACCCGGCCTTCCGGTCGGCGATGTCGGCACTGATCATCGGCGCCTCGCCCCGGAGCGGCTCGGAGTTCCTCGCGTGCGGCGGGCACGGTCTCGGTGGCGTCGAAGACCGCGTCGGACAGCCGGTTGTCGACGAACGCCTGTTCCCGTTCGGGGAGCTCGTGGCGGGCGGCTCCCTCCCGGACAGCTCGGGGACGGGGAGCCCAGCAAGGAGGGGTGCCCATCGCCGTAGGGGGGTCGACCGGAGAATCGTTCGGGAGGTAGGCGAGCGGTCCACCCGGCTGCCGCGAAAGCAGTACGACTCCCCTGCTTAGTAATTCCACACCTTTCGCGAAAAATCTTCCGATCCATTTCTTGCCCAACCCGATTCCACTCGTAATGTCCGCGTATCGCACCCACCAAAAAATGAATTTATTTCATTCAATGAGTCTCCTCGCTCGTTCGAGTGAGAACGCGGACGTGCGCATCAAGCATGCGCCGGAAAGTCCGTCACTCCGCTTAGGATCACCAGCAGCACAGTGTCGAGCGGAAGTGCGGTGGACCATGGAAGACGAGGCCATCGTTCCCCTTAGGCCGGGGTTCGACAACGAGTTCCGCGGATTCAACCGAAAACAGGTTCTGGAACACATCGAACTGCTGGAGGACCAGATCCGGATCCTGGTCACCGACAGGGACGAGGCGATCCGGCTCAACGAGGACCAACGGCGCATCACCGACGAGACGCGCAGGCAGATGGAGGAAACCGCCGGTGAGTTGAAACGGGTGCAGAACGCCGATACCGGGCAGCCCTACATCACCGCGCGGATGCAGCACATGCTGAACATGGCGGAGGAAGAAGCCACCGCCATTCGTGAGCACGCCAACCGTGAGGCCGAGACGATCCGCGGGGTCGCGGAGACCGATGCCGAACGCATCCGGAACGAGGCGGAGAACCGCGCGGCCGAACTGCGTCAGGAGTGTTCGGAACTCGTCGACGACCTCGAGGAACGCAGGAAGCGGCTCGACGAGGAACACGCCTCGCGTTCCGCCCAGGTCGAGGCGAGGGCCGAGCAGCTCAAGCAGTCCTACCGCAGTACCTACGAAGAGGCCCTGACAGCCGCACGCAGGGACGCCGACGAGCTGCTACAGAACACTCGGCAGCGCTGCGGCGACCTGGAGGAGGACGCTCGGCGCAGGCACAGCGAGCTCATGAGTGAGCTGCGTTCCCGCGCCGAACAACTGGAGGAGCTGCGCAGCAGGTTGGTGCAGAACATGGATGCGGTGGCCACCTTCGTCGGGCAGCAACGCGACGTGCTCAGCGAACAACCCCGACCGTTGTTGATCGTCGAACAGCCCCAGCGGGAACCGGACCTCTCCTACGCGACTCGCGGGGGCGTAGCAACCGGCGAGACACGCGAAGCGCTCTCCCCCGCCGAATCCGAGATGCCGCAGGAGTCGGTGGAGGAACGCATCCCGTTCCAGCCGGACCAGCAGACCGCGGAGACCGGCAACCGGCCGATCCCCGTGAACCCCGTCACCGAGGACGACCCGGTACACGACGAGGTTCCCGTGCTGAACAGGGCCAATCCCCTGGGCACGGACGGTGAGAACCACCCCCACTCGGTCGACTACGGACACTGATTCGATGACTGCTGAGCTGATCCCGTGGGCTCCGGCCGGATGGCACCTGCTCCGGCTGGGGCTCGCGGTACTTTCCGGAGTCCTGCTCACGGCACTTCCGGCCGCGATCCTGCTCGTCCGAGCACGGCGACGGCAACAACGATTGCGCAGGCAACTGGCCAGGCTGACCACATCCACGGCCCTGCTGAGCGGTTCGGGACGCAACGGGCAACCGAGGCGGGTGGGGACGGGAGCTCCGCAGGAGGGCGAGGCGGAGCGCGCCGGGCCCTCCGAGGCGGGCACGGCGGAACCGGGAGACCGGGCTGAACCGGCACGGGACGAGCAGTTCCGGAACCGGCCGGCCACTCCTTCCGGCGTGGACGCGCCCACCGAACCCGACGTGACGGCCGGAACCGAGGTGGCGGAACAGCCCGCCCGAACCGAAGACCCCACGAGCACCGGAAACCTCGGTGTCGATTCGCACTTCGGCAGCGAGGAAAGCGCGGAGCGGTTCCGCCGGGAGTACATCCAACCGATGGACGACAGCAAACAGCGGTTGGAGGAACTGCGCATGCGCCTGACCGGCGAACTGCGGATGGAGGAGAACGGACATTCGGGCAACGGCCAGCAACAGCGATAGCGCCGGAGGCCCCCGAGGGCGCCCGGAAATCCCACCGGACGCGGCGCACCGCTGAGCAGCACCCTCGTGGTGGGAGCAGCGAGCCCACGTCTCGATCCGATACGGCAACCCCACTCTCGACCATCATCGAGCCGACCTCGTAGGGCAGTCGCGGACAGGAGGATTCGACATGGAAGACGCCGCCGACGCCGTGGTTCCGCTCCGGCCCGGGTTCGACGTCCAGTTCCGCGGGTTTCAACGTGAGCAGGTACTGGAGCATCTCGAGGTACTGGAGAACCAGCTCGAACTGGTGACCATAGATCGCAATGAGTCGGCTCGACTGAACTCGGATCTGCGCGAGCTCTACGACCGGACCCGCCAGGAGCTGACCGAGACCCAGCAACGCCTGCACCACGTGGAGTCCTCGGAAACGGGTCTGCCCGCCGCCTCCCAGCGGGTGCAGGAGATGCTGGCGCTGGCCGAGGAGGAGCTGCGGACCATCCGCGAACAGGCCGGGCACGAGGCAGAGGTGATCCGTGGTTCCGCGGAGAGCGAGGCGAATCGGCTGATCGAGCAGGCAGAGGAGACCTCGGGGGAGCTGCACGGACAGTGCGAACGACTGCTCGCCGAGATAGAACGACGCCACGAAAGGTTGCACCGCGACCGGGCACGACAGCTCAACGAGCTGCGGGAACGGGAACAGCGGATGCGGCGCTCCGTCCGGGACGCCTACAAGTCGCTGATGAACGCGGCGCGGCGGGACGCGGCCGAGCTCGTGGAGCGAACCCGCCGCGAATGCGGTAAGCAGGAAGCCGAGGCGGAACGGCACAGGCGGGAGACCCTGGAGGAAATCACCCGGCACCGCACGGAGCTGGAGTCACTGCGCGATCACGTGCTGAACACGCTCGACACGGCCAGCAACACAATCGGCGCCTCCGCGGTCTCGCTGCGCAGAGCGCCGGAGAAGGACGAAGCACCGACACCGGAAGAGACCGGCCAGCAGGGCACGGCGCGGCACGAGAGCGCTTCCGGTCGGGAGGAGCGGGAAGCGGCCGAAACCGACGAGGAACCAAACGTGACCCGTTTCGTCACCTCCCCCACTTCGATCCCGGTACAGGTGACTCCGATCCTCCCCGAAACGGAGGACGGGACGCCGGAACCGACCTCGGGTACCGACGGCTCCGCGCCGAAAACCTCGGTGATGGCGGGCGCTCCTGCGCCCCGCGGGGGTGAGCAGGAGCGCCCGCGAGAACAGCCGGATGCGGTCGTGCCCCCGGAGGAGGGAATCACCACTGTCACCGGCACGGCTTCCGGATCGCTGGAAGAGCAGGATCCCGCCGGTCGGAACTGAACCCGCGCGACCGGGGAAGCGATCCGAAGGACTGCCCCACCCCGTTGACCGCGCTCGGGTGCGGGCCGCCCCGAAACAGCAGAGAGGAGCACACGCGACGATGGCGCTGGCACAGCTCACCTTCCCGGCGATCGATCTGCTCGTACTCACCTTCCTGGCCGGTTTCGGTGTGGCCACCTCGGTGTTCGTGCCGCTGTTGCGGCGCGAACACCGTCGCGGCAACCGAGCCGCGTCCAGGTCCCGGCGACAGGCTCGAGTGGTGAGCGACGCACTTCAGTCGAGCACCACGACAGCGAGCACCACGACAGCGAGCCCGACGACAGGGAGCGCACCGACGTCCCCGTCGTCGGTCACCGCGAAGACCACACCGGAGAATCAGCCTCGGAACGTGGCCGAGGAGACCGATCCGGAGTCGACCCTCCCGGAGCGCGAGGACGCGGCGAACCCCGGGGACCCCGACGAGGCCGATCTCGGCACCGCACGTTCGTCCACCGCCCGTAGGAACGAACGGATCGAACTGTGCGCCGCCAAACACCGGGTACGGTTCGGGCAGGCGAAAGCTCGACTGCTGACGATCAGCAACGAACTCGAACTCCACTGACCAAGGGCGCCGCGGAACGACTCCGAAGCCGTTCGCTATCCTTACTCCAACGCCGACCGGCCGAGGAGTACGTTTGACCGCCCCTTCACCGGAACGGGAAACCGTGTACCTGGTCGGCACCACCGGCCACCCCAACTACGGCGACGAGCACATCGCCGCCTGCTGGCTACGCCATCTGGCGCACCAGGCACCCGACTCGGAGGTCTGGCTGGACTGCCCCAATCCCGGGCCGAGCGAGGTGCTGCTGGGAAAGCTGCATCCGAACGTGCGGTTCACCGACACCCTTTGGCGACTCTGCTGGCACGCCGACTCGCGGGAACCGTGGGAGGTGGCCTCGTTCGTGCGCCAGGCGATCCACGACCCCGGGAGAGCACCCCGCTGGGTCGCGGGCGTGATCGCGGCCATTCGGGCGGACGTGGTGCACGTCATCGGTGGTGGCTACATCAACGGAATCTGGCCGCACCACATCGGGTTGCTCGCGGCGGCCGTGGCGATCGGGGAACGCTCCGGTGCGCGCCTGGCGATGACCGGGCAGGGCCTGACGCCGCTACCCGGCGAGGCGAGGCCGTTGTTGGGTGCGCTGTCGAGGCGGTTCGACGTGGTGGACGTGCGGGACACCCCCTCACTGGACGCGCTGGCCAACGTGCCGGAAGTCACCGCCACCGGCGACGACCTGTTCTTCGGGATCACGCCCCACATGTACCGGCAGGACGACTGCCCCGAGGTCATGGTCTGCGTGCAGTCCGACCTGCTGAGCATGAGCCGGGCCGCGCTGGCCGGTTTCGTGCTCGAAACCCTGCGGCACTGGAAAATCCCCTCCGAACGCATCGGATTCGTGGAGGGGATGCCGCTGGTGGACCGCGAGATCTACACCCTGCTGAAACACGAGTTACCCGGCGCCCGCTTCTACCCGTTCTCCGAGATCATGGATTCGGGACTGCCCGCCAACGCCGAGCAGTGGTGGTTGTCCACCCGTTTCCACCTCCACCTGGTCGCCGCGGCTACCGGAGCGGCCGGAACCGCACTGGCGATCGACGCCGACTACTACACCAGCAAACACGGTTCACTGATCGCGAGCGGCTCCGGTTGGTCGCTGAACACGGATCTGAGCCTCTCGGTGGCCAAGGAACCCGCTGGTGGGTTCGACCTCGGCACGCTGGACTCACTTCGAACCGCCAAGGCCGAGCTCGCCGCCAAAATCTACTTCCGGTAGAGCCCTGCCGGCTCGGTCCGTAGCTACTCACTTGGCGGAACCTCTGGCACGGCTCTCGCGCCGGGGAGGCTCGACATCGGGTAGTCACTACACAACGTCGGGCCCTCCCAGCGGGAGCCGCACCGGAGAAACCGCGGCGGTGCCTGCTGCGAGAGTGGTGGGAGTCCGGCCTGCGAACGTGGTGGGAGTTCGGCACTGTGCCGTACATCGCCCGGCGATTTCGCGAGAAATCGACGCTCCCCGCGTCGAAGTAACACACCGAGCGACGAGTCGACCGGGCATGAACTCCGGCGAGCGCGTCACTCGTGCGGTTCGGGCAGCCAGCCCGCGGTGGGCCAGCTCTCGGTCTCCCACGCGCTGTTCCAGAACAGCCATTCGTACTCGCTGCACCGCACGAAGGCGGTGAGCATACGGCGTCGCGTGTTCTCGTCGGTTCCCGCGGCGAGCCTGTCGGTGAGTTCCCTGGCACCGAGTACCGCGTTGGCGAACTCTTCGTCGGCATAGGTGGCGATCCACCGGCCGTAGGGGTGCCCGGCCGTCGTTCCGGTGCTCTCCAGAATCGTGCTGCCCACGTGCTGGTACACCCAGAAACAGGGCAACAGCGCGGCGACCAACACCGGATAGGGCTCGCTCAGCGCGGTGGCACGCAGGTAGGAGGTGTAGGCCAGGCAGGTCGGCGAGGTCTGGATACCCGCCATCTCGTCCTCGGTGAGACCGAGCTGTGCCATGTACCCCGCGTGGAGTTTGCGCTCCTCGGCCAGCGCTCCGTGCGCGCTGCCCGCCAGGAAGGCCGCGTCGGCGGGCTCGTCGGCCCTGCTAGCGGCGGCGGCCAGTGCCTGCGCGAAGCCGAACAGGTAGCGCGAGTCCTGCACGATGTAGAACGCGAACCGGTCACGGGGCAGGCTGCCGTCGGCCAGTGCCGTGTTGAACGGGTGGTGCACGATCGCACGTTGCAGTTCGGCGGTGTAGGACCAGGCTTCGGCGCAGAAACCGCCGGGGACGGGATCGGGAAGGCGGTAGCTCATGTCTTTCCTCAGCTTCGGCGGCTCGACGTGGCGCGGAGGGAGTTGTTCAGCCGTGTGGCGTGGTCTCGCCGGGCCACCAGCGGTAGAAGTGGTGCACCGGGCCGTGTCCCTGGCCGACGTCGAGCAGGTCGGCGGCGCGCAGCGCACCGGTGAGGTAGTCCTTGGCCTCGCGCACGGCGGTGGGCCAGTCCCGCCCCCGGGCACGCAGTGCCGCGGTGGCGGCCGACAGGGTGCATCCCGTGCCGTGGTCGTTCTTGGTCACCACGCGCTCGTGCGCCAACAGTTCGACACCGCTCGTGGTGCGCAGCACGTCCACGCTGGATTCACCCCCCAGGTGACCGCCCTTCAGCAGCACCCGCTCCACCCCCAGCTCGGCCAGCCGTTCGGCCTGGGCCGCCATTCCCTCGGTATCGGTCGGCTCCGACACACCGAGCAGGTCCGCGGCTTCGGGCAGGTTGGGCGTGATCAGGTCCACCCGGGGCACCAACTCGTCCCGCAACGCACGGACAGCGTCGGCGGCGAGCAACCGGTCGCCGCTCTTGGCGACCATCACCGGATCCAGCACGATCTCGCGTGCCGAGTACTCGGACAATACCCCCGCCACGGTTCGGATGATCTCCGCGTCCGAGAGCATCCCGATCTTGATCGCATCCACCCGCACGTCGTCGAACAGGGTCCGTAGCTGATCGGCCACGAAGTCCGCGGGGATCTCCCTTACGGAGGAGACTCCCGTAGTGGTCTGGGCCACCAACGCCGTGGTAACCGCCATGCCGTAGGTGCCGTTGGCGGAGAAAGCCTTCAGATCGGCCTGAATGCCCGCTCCCCCGCTGGGATCGGTACCGGCGATCGTGAGCACGTTCGGAATCACTGCTGCCCCTCTCACGGCTGGACGAGCACGGGGGCATGACGACGGCGTACGTGGTTCGTCCGGAGCGGCCGCACACCGCCCCGGGAACAGCTGGAACCACCCGGCAACCGGGCGTGACGGCACACGTACGAGCCGGCAACACCGCGACGTCCCTCCGCTAGTACGAACTAGTTCAGGTTCGACGGGTCTCTCTCAGCCCGACCGAACGGCCGGGCACCCCGCGTCACTGGCCGGAGAAGGTGCGTTCCGCACCACTCCGGCGAACCTCAAGATAGCAGCGGCGGTCAACGCCGAGCGGCACAACGCCGCGGCCGACCGAAGCCGCTACTCGATCAGGCCGACCGGAAAGCCGGGCCACAACGCTTCGCCCTGCCGCACCTGCTGGTGCAGCGTTCCGGTGGCAAGGGAGTGCACCCGATCCTTCCTGCCCTCGGCACGTACTTCCGCCAACGGCTGCCCGGCCCTCACCCGACTGCCGTCCGCCGCCAACCACCGGACGAGCACGCCACCGGCGGTTTCCGGCATACGAGCGTCCGGCTGTTCGGCGCAGTACAGCAACTCCGTCATCCACTGCCTCCGACTCGGCCAACATGAGGTGTGTTCGCCGACCGGTCGCCGCCCGACCGGACCGCGGGTACCTTCGAGAGGTGCAGCCTCCAAAACACACAGTCCCGGACGCAACACCGTGCGGATATGTGTCGCGGAACGCGGGCGGTGGTGGGAGCGACCGCCGCGCTGCTCGGATCCGGACCACCACCGGAGAACCGGCCGGGCACCACATCGTGGAACGGCCGCCGGCGAGTTATGTCACACCGAGGGCCGCGGCTGCCGCACAGCCGCTCCGGGATCGTGAGGCCACGGACGACGGCGGACTAGAGTTGGGGCAATGAACAGCACTACCGAAGTACTCAGCAGCACGCGCGCCAGGCAGAACCCGGAGCAGGACCCGGCCACGGTCTGGGAACCGCTGGCGGGGCTCGCCGAAGCGGCAGCGGAAACCGCGAGTGGTTCCAACACGGTCGCGATCAACCGTGGTTTCGACCGTAAGGCGCGGGAGCGTGCCCGAGCGCTGCGGCAGCTGCTCGACGAGCGTGGGGTGCGAGCCACCGAGATCACCCCGGCACCGGACAGCGAGGAACTGCTCGCAGACAGCAGTGTGGACTCGGTGATCAACCTGGTGGGAACGGGCTCCTGGCAGCCCTACCGGCTGGCCGCGAAGGAACGTGCGGCACTGCTGGCGCCGTGCCCGGAGGAAGGCGAGCCGGGCGAGAGCCTGCGGCGCGACGTGATCGCGATGAACCGGCAGGACTCCCGCAGGGACGCCGCGCTGAGCAGGGTCGTAGTGCTTCCGGAGAACGCGACGGAAAGCAGCATCACGCTCAACCGTGGCGGTGAACCACTGTCCATTCCCGGCGGGCAGGTCGCGATCACGCTGCACGAGGGGCAACTCGACGTCCGCATCGAGGGGCCGGACTACTCCGAGCAGCACTTCACCGCGGACCGGTTGAGCCTGGAGACGCACGGTGGTCCGCACCGCTTGATCCGCGACGAGATGCCGATCGCGGAGTTCGAGGGCTCGCTGGATTTCGTCTGCGAGCGGGAAGGTCTGGTCGTTCGGTCGGTCTGACCATCGCCCGTTCTTCCCGGCATCTCCGGGAGCGACCGGAGCGCGCCGAGGAACCGGGCCTCGTGCCACGATCCGCCCCTTCCGGTCGTGGCGAGTTGTCCGAGGCTCTCAACGCCCCCGTCCGCCGGTGATCCGAACGCCGAGGGTGGCGACCCCGGCGAGAGCGAGCGCCGGCACCGCCAGCGCCAGGGGTGCGAGCGTCCCGGGCGTGAGGGCGTTGTGGAGACTCCAGAGCGCGATGCACATCGCCGCACATGCCGCCAGGAACGCGGTGACCGTCAACAACCGACGGCGACGCGGGAGTTCACGAAGTCTCGCGCGAGCGTGGGAGGGAAGTCGGCTCACGGTCACCGCGATCGGCAGCACAGCCGCCGCCAGGATCAGCAGCCCGAGGGCCGAGTCGGCTCGCCCGGGTGAATCGCCGAGCCCGATCAGCAGGGCCAGCGTTCCGACAGCCAGGATCAGCAGGGCCCGGTCGAGCACTCGCCACAGCCGCGCGTCATAACCGCTCACCCCGCTGAGTGTGCCAGCCGATCCGAAGATCTGGACATTCCTGACGCCGCTCCCCTTCCTTGCGAGCGACACACAAGGCATTATCTACTCACGAGTAGATAGAGTTGTGAGGTGTCGCGTGACGAGTGAACGGACCCCTGAGAGCCGGTCTCGGAACCCGTTGCCAATGGCAGCCGGTGAACGCCGAGCCGAGCGAGCCGAACAGGGCGCTGTAGCCCGATGGTTCGCACGACGGGCACCGGTACTGCTCGACGCCCTTACCCTGATCAGACAGGGTGTCGTCCGCCCGATGCGTCCGGACAGGCTGCTGCGGATCGCGATGGCCTACCGACGTTGGGGGATCGCGATTCCGCTGGGATACGCGGTGGGCGCGATACGCCACCCCGACCGTCCTGCCGTGATCGACGAGCGAGGTGCGCTGAGTTTCGCCGAAGTGGAGCAGCGCACCACCCGGCTGGCGAACGGGCTCCGCGAGTACGGGGTGAAATCCGGCTCCAGAGTGGCGATCCTGTGCCGGAACCATCACGGTTTCGTCGAGGGACTGCTGGCGGCGAGCAAACTGGGTGCCGATTCCGTGCTGCTCAACACCGGCATGAGCGCCGAGCAGATGTCGGCCGTACTGGCCGAGCAGCGTGTGGCGGTGGTGATCTCCGACTCCGAGTTCACCGAAGGACTGCGGCTGCCGGACGGCACGGAACTGCTCGTGAGCTGGACGGAGAGCACGACGAGCGACACCACGCTGGAGCAGCTGATCGGACGTTCCCCCGCGACTCCGCTGCCCAAGCGCCCCCGGCACGGCCGGATGATCGTGCTGACCTCCGGAACCACCGGCACACCCAAGGGTGCACGGCGCCCCGACCCGCCGAACCTGAGCCCGGCGACGACGATCATGTCCAGGGTTCCGCTGCGCAGCGGCGAACGAATGCTGGTCTGCGCTCCGATGTTCCACACCTGGGGGCTGGCCGCGTTCCAGCTGGGAACCGTACTCGGAGCCACCCTGGTGCTGCGCAGGGGATTCGATCCACAGCAGACTCTCGCCGCGCTGCAGCGACATCGCTGCGGTGCGATGTTCGCGGTTCCGGTGATGCTGCAACGAATCCTGGAACTGCCCGAACGCCAGCGGCGCAACTACGATCATCGCGAACTGCGAATCGTCGCCTGCAGTGGTTCGGCGCTCTCCGGCACGCTCGCCACCGAGTTCCAGCGGTCCTTCGGGCCGGTGCTGTACAACTTCTACGGCTCCACCGAGGCTTCCTGGGTGAGCATCGCGAATCCGCGGGACCTGCGCACCGCGCCCGGCACGGCGGGCAAACCACCCCGCGGCACGACGCTGCGAATCCTGGACGAATCCGGGTCTCCGGTGGAGACCGGCGAGACCGGGGTCGTCCACGTGGGCAACGACATGCTTTTCGAGGGATACACCAACGGCAAGGAAGTCCGGCGCACGGACGGGTTGATGCCCACCGGTGATCTCGGCTACCTCGATCGTGAGGGCCGACTGTTCATCGTCGGACGAGCCGACGACATGATCGTCTCGGGCGGGGAGAACGTTTACCCCAAGGAGACCGAGGACGTCATCGCCTCGTTCGAGGAAGTCCGCGAAGTCGCGGTGACCGGGGTCGAGGACCCCAAGCACGGGCAGCGGTTGGCTGCCTTCGTGGTGCCGAACGAAGGCCACGAGTTGGACGAGGACACCGTTCGGGATCGGGTGAAGGAGAAGCTGTCCACGTTCGCCCGTCCCCGTGACGTGGTGTTCCTGGACGAACTCCCCCGCAACGCCACCGGCAAGGTGGTTCCGAACCGGTTGCCCTTCCGGGAGGATTCCCGGTAGGGCTCGTGCTCCCCGTGCTGCCGGGGAGTCGATCGGTGGGACCGCTCGTGCTGCCCTCGCTCCGGAGCGGAGCGACGCCGAGCGGTCCACCACATTACCTCGCACCCCCCATGTCACGGGTTCTGTGGCGTGATTCACGTGGTGACGACGCACCGGCGGTTTCGCGTGCACCCACCGTGGCGCGTTAGGCTGATCCCGGTGAACGATCGTCTAGTGTGGATCGACTGTGAAATGACCGGGCTGGAGCTCGGCAAGGACGCGTTGATCGAGATCGCCGCCCTGGTCACCGATGCCGACCTGAACATCCTCGGCGAAGGTGTGGACGTCGTGATCCACGCCGATGAGGAGACGTTGCGAACCATGCCGGAGGTCGTGCGGGAGATGCACGACAACTCCGGGTTGACCGAGGAGGTGCGCCGGTCCACGGTGACCCTCGCCCAGGCCGAGCAGCGGGTACTGGAGTACCTGCGGGAGCACGTGCCGAACGGGCGGTCCGCACCGCTGGCGGGGAACTCGATCGCCACCGACCGCGGTTTCATCGCCAGGGACATGCCGGAACTCGACCAGTACCTGCACTACCGCATGGTGGACGTCTCCTCCGTCAAGGAGCTGTGTCGCCGGTGGTATCCGCGTATCTACTACGCCCAGCCGGAGAAGGGGCTGGCGCACCGCGCACTCGCGGACGTGCGGGAATCGATCCGGGAACTGGCTTATTACCGGCGGACCGCGTTCGTCCCGCAGCCGGGACCTTCCAGCGAACAGGCCCAGGAGATCGCGGCGGAGCTGCTCGCCGAGGAGCAGGTCGGCGGCACGGAACGGGCGAAGCGGCGCCTCGAGGAGGAATAACCTTCGCCACGTCCGGCTGCGCAGCGAAATCGAGAACACGATCGGCAAAAGGGGATCCCGTTGCGAGCCCGGAAACCGGCCACGCTAGGATGGGATCCGTTGCCCGGTGATGAGTCCGGGTGAGCACGGTGGGTGTAGCTCAGGCGGTAGAGCACTGGGTTGTGGTCCCAGGAGTCGCGGGTTCGAATCCCGTCACTCACCCCGCAGGAGGCGGTCCCGACGTCGGTTTCCGGTGTCGGGACCGCCGTTTTCGTACCGGAGGGCGTTCACGGGATCGTTCCCACGAGGCACGCCGGACCGGAGCGGGCCCCGGTCCGGTTCACCCGGCAGCTCGGGACCGCCCCAGTGGCCGCCCGCGGTCCTCGGGCGTCGGCTTCCGGTCCGTCGGAGCCGTCAGTTCTCGGGGAAGCGCTCGGGCAGCATCCTGCCCAGCCCGCCGGTGAGTTCCAGCGCGCGGCGCGCCCAGCCCGGTGAAGCCGCCGCCAGACCGCACGTGGGCGTGGGAACCACCTGTTCGGCGAGGACCCGCTCGGAGAAGCCCAGCTTGGTCACGAAGGCGCGTACCGGCTCCACGAGTTCGCGGAGCGACGCCTCGCGCCGGGGCTCGCTGGTGGGAACCATGCCCAGCAGCACGGAGATCCCGGCGTCGATCACCTCGCCGACCTCTTCGGCGAACTCCTCGGAGCAGGCCTCCAGCGTCCCGGCGTCCAGGCTCAGCGCCCCGGCGCCGGCACGGCGCAACAACCGAACGGGCGGCCGTGCCGCGCAGCAGTGCACGATCACCGGTCGTGCCACGGCTTCACCCAACCGATCGATGGTGTACTCGAGCAGCCGCTGCACCTCGGGCTCCGGGAACGCCGGAACGGTTCCGTAACCGGATGGAGTGGGCAGCTCACCGGAGAGCACCGCGGGCAACGTCGGTTCGTCCAGCTGTAGCAGGGGCCGTCCACCGGTACGTTCGGCGACCAGCGCGGCGTGCTCGCGAACCCCTTCCACCAGTGCCTCGGTGAAGTCGCGCAACGCGCCGTGGTCGGTGAGCACGCGGTGTCCGCGCTCCAGTTCGATACCCGAGGCCAGCGTCCAGGGACCTGCAACCTGCAGCTTGATCAGCCGGGGTTCGGTGTCGGCGGCGGTGACTTCCTCCAGGGCATCGAGGTCCCAGCGGAGCAGGTCCACCGCCCGTCGCTGGTCGCGGCCCGCCGTGCGTGCGACCCGGTAACCGGAAGGTACGACCTCGACAGCCAGGTCGGGCAGCATCCCGGCGGTGCGCCCCAGCATGTCACCACCCACACCGCGAGCGGGCAGTTCCGGCATCGGGGTCAGTTCGGGCAGTTCCCCCGCCACGATCCGGGTGGTTTCCAGCGGGTCGGTACCGGGCATGGAGCCTATGGCGGTCGCGGTACCGGGTTTCCAGGGCTGTGGCTGCGTCACGGGACCATTCTCGCAACCGAGTTCGCGCCATCCGCCAAACGGGAATCAGGCGTTTCTCATGGGAGCAGATCCACACCGGGAGTCATCAAGCTTCACCGCACTCGCGGGTGGTGTCCACGTTTTGTCGTGGTCACTTCGGCGTGACGAACGCCGAACAACCACCCACGCGGTCGGCACCGCCGCGGGTTCTCCCGTGCGGCTCTCGCGAGGACGCCGGAGACGTTGTGTAGGTCGCTACCCGATGTCGCCGGCCCCGCAGCGAGAGCCGTGCGAGAGGTTCCGCCACCCGCACCGCCCCGCTGACCGAGGCGACGTCACAATTTCACCGGGTGCCAGAGATCTTGGCGCTGCCGAGCACGAGATCACCCGCCTCCTCGGGCCGGTAGAGCACCACCGACTGCCCGGGAGCCACACCGCGCATCGGCTCGTGAAGCCGCACCCGGACTCCCTCGTCGGTCGTCTCGGCCACGGCTCTCCCGGTCTCGCCGTGGGCGCGGATCTGGGCCACGCACTCGGTCGGACCGTCGATGGGGCTCTCGGAGGGCCAGATCGGCCGGTCCGCCTCGATCTCGGTAACCGCGAGCCGTTCCGCCGAACCGACCTCGACAGTGCCGGAAACCGGCTCCAGCGAGAGCACGTAACGCGGCCGCCCGTCGGCGGCGGGCTTGTCGATGCCGAGTCCCTTGCGCTGCCCCACGGTGAAACCGTGCACCCCGGAGTGCTCGGCGAGTACCTCACCCGAGTCGGCGTCGACCATCTCGCCCGGCCGTTCACCCAACTTGGAGTCCAGGAACTTCTTGGTGTCGCCGTCCGGGATGAAGCAGATGTCGTGGCTGTCCGGTTTCTGCGCCACCGCGAGATCGCGCCGTTCCGCCTCCTCGCGCACCTCCGACTTCAGCGAGTGGCCCAGCGGGAACATCGCGTGCCGCAGTTGTTGCGGTGTAAGCGAGGCGAGCACGTAGGACTGGTCCTTGTCCTCGTCCCTGCTGCGGCGCAGCTCCGGCACTCCCGACTCCTGCGAGAGCCTGGCGTAGTGGCCCGTCGAGACCGCGTCGAAGCCGAGCGCGACGGCCTTCTCCAGCAACGCCTCGAACTTGATCTTCTCGTTGCAGGTCATGCACGGATTGGGAGTACGTCCCGCGGCGTACTCGCCCACGAAGGTCTCGATGACCTCCTCGCTGAACCGCTCGGCGAAGTCCCAGACGTAGAACGGAATCCCCAGGATGTCGGCGGCACGCCGCGCGTCGCGGGAGTCCTCCACGGTGCAACAACCGCGGGCTCCCGTCCGCAACGTCCCCGGTTTGGCGGACAGCGCCAGGTGCACGCCGGTGACGTCGTGCCCCGCGTCCACAGCTCGGGCGGCAGCAACCGCCGAATCCACACCGCCGCTCATCGCCGCGAGTACTCGCACCCTCACACCTCCGTAGGCGCGGTGGCCGATCCCACCGAAGTCTTGCTCAAACCGGAGAGCCCGGCGCCGCGGGCCCGCCTCACGGCCGGTTCCAGTGCGTCCAGGAACGCACGGACGTCCTCGCGGGTCGAATCGTGTCCGAGCGTGAGCCGCAGCGACCCCCGGGCGACCCGCACGTCGGCGCCCATCGCCAACAATACGTGGCTGGGTTCGGCGACACCGGCGGTGCACGCGGATCCGGTGGAGCACTCGATGCCGTTGGCGTCGAGCAGCATCAGCAGGCTGTCCCCTTCGCAGCCGGGGAAGGTGAAGTGCGCGTTCCCCGGCAACCGACCGCCCCCGACGGTACCCGGATCGCCGTTGAGCACCGCGTCCGGCACGGCCGAACGCACCCCCTCGATCAGTTCGTCCCGCAGGGCGGCGAGCTCCGCCGCGTGGTGCTCGCGCCGGTCGACCGCCTCGCGCAGCGCACTGGCGAGGGCCAGCACGGCGGGTGTGTCCAGCGTGCCGGAACGGACCTCGCGCTCCTGGCCACCCCCGTGCAGCAGCGGCGTGCAGCTGACGTCCCTGCCCAACACCAGCACCCCCACGCCGTAGGGACCACCGATCTTGTGCCCGGTCATCGTCAGCGCCGAGACCCCGGAGGACTCGAAGTCCACGGGCAGCGTCTCAACGGCCTGGACGGCGTCGGTGTGCAGCGGTATGCCGTACCGGACGGCCACCTCCGCCAGTTCCGGAATCGGGTTGACCGTGCCGACCTCGTTGTTGGCCCACATCACGGTGACGAGCGCCACCTCTTCCGGGGCCTGACGGACCGCCTCCTCCAGCACTTCGGGGGCCACCCTGCCGTGCGAGTCGACCTCCAGCCAGGTGATCTCGGCTCCCTCGTGCTCCGCCAGCCACTCCACGGTGTCGAGCACCGCGTGGTGCTCCACGGCGGAGGCGAGCACCCGACGACGCCGCGGATCGGCGTCCCTGCGACCCCAGAAGATGCCCTTCACCGCGAGATTGTCACTCTCGGTGCCCCCACCGGTGAACAGCACCTCGGAAGGGCGAGCGCCGAGTGCGGCCGCGATGTCCTCGCGGGACTCCTCCACGGCACGACGAGCTCGCCTGCCGGAGGTGTGCAGGGACGAGGCATTGCCCAGTGTGGCGAGCGCTTCGGTCATGACCTCGATCGCGCCCGCACGCATCGGGGTGGTTGCCGCATGGTCCAGGTACGTCATCGCCCGTCCAGGATAATCCCTCGGGAGCGCGCCACCAGGCGCGCACCCAGCGAGCCCGTCACCATCAGCAGCCCCGCGAGCACGGCCACGCCCAGGGTCGGTTCCCGAGTACTGGCCAGCAGGTTCACCAGCGCCCCTCCCAAGCCGATCAGCAGGGCCTGTCCGAGCATGTCGGAGATCTGCAACGCGGCCGAGTTGAACCCTCGTTCGGCCTGGTCCGAGAGCCCCAGCACCCGCACGGCCGTGCTGGAGACGGACACCCCCATACCGGCACCCGCGATCGACCAGAACAGGAAGATCGCCCGGTCCGCTCCCCATTCCGGTGCCAGCAGCGCCACACCGAGCACGCCCACGACCACCAGCACGAACCCGGACGCCACCAGGTGCTCCCTGCTGAAGCGCCCCTGCCTGCCCTGCCAGAAGGACCCCAACGACCACCCCAGCGAGGCCACGGTCAGCGGAATTCCGGCCAACATCGCCGAATAGCCGTGCACGACGGTCAGCACCAGCGGGATGAAGGCCTCGGCGGTGAAGAAGACACCGGCCAGCAGCCCACGCGCCAGCACCATGACCGGGATGCCCGGCCGGGCCGAGAGCGTCCCGGTGGGCAGCAGCACCCGAATACACACCCACAGCGAGACGGTCGCAGCCACGCCGAGCACCGCCGAGAGCAACGAGGGATGGTCGGCGCTCCAGTTCAGCACCACTGTGCCGAACCCGGCGCCGAGCGCAGCGGGCAGCAGTCCGGGTCTGGCCGTGGGCCGCGTCTCGGGCTTGCTCCCCGCGCGCCGAATGGTGGGGGCGAGCAGCACCGCCCCGAGCAGCACGAACGGCGCCAGCCCGAGAAAGACCCACCGCCAGTGCAGCTGTTCGGTAATCAGACCAGACAGGGCGGGCCCGAGCAGCGAGGGAAGGACCCAGGCCGCGGACATCGCGCCGAACGCCCTGGGGTGGTGTCGCTGGGGATAGACCCTGGCGATCATCACGTACAGCGGCACGGCGATGCTGCCCCCGCCCAGCCCCTGCAGAGCCCGGGCGAGCAGCAACACGGACATGTTCGGCGCGGCTCCGGCGAGCAGGAGTCCCGCCGCGAACAGTGGCAGCGCGAGCAGCAGCGGCAGCGCGGGTCCGTGCCGGTCGGCGAGCCGCCCCGCGAAGACGGTTCCGACGGCGCTGGCGGCCATGAACAGCGTGAACGCCCAGGAGTACCACCGCTGTCCGTCCAGTTCGGCGGCGATGGTGGGCAGTGCCGTCGCCACACCCATCGCCTCGAAGGCGACCAACGTGACCACCAGCAGTAGGCCGATGGTGAAGTTACGGTACCGCTTTGACCACAGTGGACTTTCGGGCTCCGGTTCCGTCGTGGCGGTCGTCTCGCAAGGATCGTTCCGATCGGTCACCGCACGATGTTGCGACTTCCACCGCGGTGCAAGTCCAGTGGTTTCCCGGAGGACGTGGCTCACACGCTTCGGTGACGACCCGGGCGCAGTAGGAGGCCAGTGCCCGTCGTGCGGCGGAAGCGTCCCGCCGTGCGGCGGCGTAGCCGATGGTTTCCCGCTGGGAAGCGGTACGCACGGGAGCGTGGAGCACGACCGCACCGGGCTCGCGGTCGAACATCCCCGGCGCAGCGGTGGCCGGGGCACCGGGGGACGGCAGCTGGATCAGCTCCACGACGAGACCGCGCACCGCCAGGACCTCGCGCAGCGAAGCCAGCAGGGTGTCCTCGCCGACGAACGCGGCAACGGTGGTGGGCTCCCCACTCATCAGTTCGTATCGCAGCGCGACGGGCCGCACCGGCGCCCCCGCTTCCAGGGCCGCCTGAAAGACGGCGGAGCGGTACTGCCCGGACGCACGACCGCATCGAGTCGTGCCTTCCGGGAACGCACCGACCACGTGTCCGTGGCGCAGTGCCTCGGTGACGGAACCGATCGCGGCCGGCAACCGGGTGGGACGCTCCCGCTCGATGAACAGCGTGCCCGCCCGCACCGCCAGCCTCCCGAGCAACGGCCAGTGGCGCACCTCGACCTTGGCCAACAGGCGCATCGGGCACACCGCCTGTAGCGCGAGCACGTCCAACCAGGAAACGTGGTTGGCCACCACCAGTGCCCCCGCGGCTGTGCCCGTGCGGGGTGGCGGAGCACCGCGCACTCGCAGCCGCACGCCGAGGGCGGCGAGGACGCCGGTGAACCACGTTCGGGCGGCGATACGCCGCAGGCTCGCGGGCAACACCGGCATGGCCGACGCGAGCATCGCCCCGTACACCAGCAGCACGGCCAACCCCAGCACCCGGCGCAGTCGGCAGGTGAACGTGGCGCGGGGCAGCGACCCGCGGTCGGGGAGGCAGGACGTGTCGCACGGCGAGTTCGGTGTCCAGGTGTCGCCCCCGCTCACGAGTCCCCCAGGAAGCGCTCGAGGTATCGCCGGTCGATGTCGTGCGAGTCCAGCAGCACGAAGAAGTCCGCGACGCCGAATTCCGGGTCGTGTGCGGGTGGGCCGCACACTCGGGCTCCCAACCGCAGATACCCGCGCAGCAGAGGTGGCAGCCGGACACGCTCCGGAGCGGGCACGGTCCGAGTGGGCCAGGGGCGGTAGGGCCGAACCCGGTGGGAGCGGGCCGCGTAGTGACGGCGGCGAACCGCCTGCCACACCCCGGCGGCCGACGTGCCGCCGTCCCGCAGCGACACCGAGGCGCAGCCGGCGAGCCAACGATGACCGTGCAACAGCAGGTAACGAGCGATACCGGCCCAGATCAGACCGATCACCGCCCCGGTTCGGTGGTCCGGATGCACGCAGGAACGCCCCGTTTCCACCAGATCCGAGCGCAGCGGCGCCAGGGCGGTGAGGTCGAACTCCTCGTCGGAGTAGAGCCTCCCGGCTGCGCGGGCGTGCCGGGGCGGCAGCATCCGGTAGGTGCCGACGATTTCGCCCGATCGCTGCGATCGCACCACGAGGTGGTCGCAGAACTCGTCGAAGGAATCGGTCTCGACTCCGGTCCCGTCCTGGTGCACCAGGGCGCCCATCTCGGTGGCGAACACCCGGTGGCGTAGCCGCTGGGCGGCTCGAATCTCGGCTGGTTCCCTGGTCAGAAGTAATGAGTAGTGATCGGCTCCGCTCCGGTCCCGCCCGGCGGTGACGGCCAGCAACGTGGCGTCGGATCGCGCTGTATCGGCCATGTCCGCAGATGTAGCCGGGTCCGTGCGACCACCGACAGTGGCACCGGACGGACGCGACGAGAACTTCGGGTGAATGACGGGTACCCGAGGCCCACCGGAGGTCGGGAGCAGGGCCAACAGCAAGCGGGGCCGACAGTATTCGGGGGCGGGGAGACCGGCCGGTCTCCCCGCCCCCGAGGACGCCGCGGAACGAGCGGTCGTCAGCCCTTGCGGTTGCCGACCTCCTCGGTCAGCTGCGGGGCCACCTTGAACAGGTCGCCGACGACGCCGAAGTCGGCGATCTCGAAGATCGGCGCCTCGGCGTCCTTGTTGACGGCCACGATGGTCTTGGAGGTCTGCATCCCGGCGCGGTGCTGGATGGCACCGGAGATCCCCAACGCGAGGTAGAGCTGCGGGGAGACCGTCTTGCCGGTCTGCCCGACCTGGAACTGGGCGGGGTAGTAGCCCGAGTCGACCGCGGCACGCGAGGCACCCACGGCGGCGCCGAGGGAGTCCGCGAGTTTCTCGATCACCTCGAAGCTCTCCGCGCTGCCGACACCACGGCCGCCCGAAACCACCACGTTGGCCTCGGTCAGCTCGGGACGGTCTCCCGATTCCGCGGGCTGCCTGCCGGTGACGGCACCGGACTTGCCCGAGTCGGTGCCCGGAACCTCGACGGATTCGCGCACACCGCCGCCGTCCAGCGTCTCCGGCTCGACGCTGCCCGGCAGCATCGACACGATCGGAGCACCGGAAGCGGCCTTCGCCCTCGCCTGGTACGAGCCGCCGAACAGCGAGTAGTCGGCCACTCCGTCGGAATCGATGTCGGCGACCTCGGACAGCAGTCCGCTGCCGGTGCGCACCGCCAGCCTGCCCGCGACCTCCTTGCCGTCGACACTGGCCGACAGCAGCACCGCCGCGGGGGAAACGCGCTCGACGAGAGTCGAGAGCACGTCTACCTGCGGCGTGACCAGGTAGTCGTCGATGTCGGCCGATTCCGCCGTGTAAACCTTGGCGGCGCCGGCCGAAGCCAACGCATCGGCGATCTTGTCGGTGGCCCCGGGACCGCCGGTGACCACCGCGGCGGGCTCGCCGAGCCGGCGGGCCGCCGTGAGCATCTCGTACGTAACCTTCTTGACCTCGCCACCCGCGTGGTCGACGAGGACCAAAACCTCAGACATGGATAACGCCCTTCTCAAACGCGACCGAAGCCGAAACACACCACGACTCGAAACGATCCGGACTTGTCACGACCACCCGCGCGAACCGCCGAGAATCGTCGTGTGGGCGCCGGAACGCGGCACCCTGCCGGAACGGCAGCGGAACCGAACCCCCTGCGGTGAGGAACTCTCAGACGAGGTTCTTGCCCGACAGGAACTCGACGATGCGGGTGCCGCCGTCGCCCTCGTCGGTGACCTGCTGGCCTGCTTCCTTCGGCGGCGCGGGCGCGGACGAGACCATCTGCGTCAGCGCGCCGGACAGTCCGACCTCGTCGGCCTCGATACCGGCGTCGGCCAGCGCCAGGGTGGAAACCGGCTTCTTCTTCGCGGCCATGATGCCCTTGAACGAGGGGTACCGCGGTTCGTTGATCTTCTCGGTGACGCTGACCACGGTGGGGAGCTCGGCGCGCACGCTGGCCACCCCGGCGTCGGTCTCGCGTTCGATCGAGACCGTCGATCCGTCGACCGACAGCGAGCGCGCGTAGGTGAGCTGCGGCCAGCCCAGCAGTTCGGCCAACATCGCCGGGACGGCACCGCTGCGTCCGTCCGTGGACTCGTTACCTGCGATGATCATGTCCACCGAATCCAGCGTACCGATCACCTTGGCCAGCGCCTTGGCCGTGCCGACCGCGTCGGTACCGTGCAACGCCTCGTCCGTGAGGTGCACGGCCTTGTCGGCACCCATCGACAGTGCCTTGCGAATCGCGTCGGACGCGCCCTCGGGGCCCATGCACAGCACGGTCACTTCACCGCCGTGGGCCTCCTTGGCCAGCAATGCCTCCTCAACGGCCCGCTCGTTGATCTCATCCAACACCACATCGGCGGATGCCCGATCCAACGTGTGATCCGAGTCGGACAACTTGCGCTCGGACCACGTGTCCGGCACCTGCTTCACCAGGACGACAATATTCATGGGCCCTCTCCGACCTCCTGCGGACTGTTGACGGCTTCCTGGCTGAGTAGTCCCGGCGCGGCATGTCCCCGGGAAGGTTGACCTTGCCACGTAGCCCCGTGAAAAGCACAGTGACGCCAACCACCATGGATGTTACCGGCCGGTAGCCCCAGCGTAACCCGGATACGGGGGTGACGGTACTCACTCCGCGAGCCCGTTCCCCCGCGGGGCGCCGCACAGCGAATCGCTCGAGCGTAACCCGCACTGCACGGGTACTCATACGAACAGGTGATCAACGCTAGCCTGAAAGCATGAATCGACGCGTCGCAATCGTTACGGACTCCACCGCATCGATCCCACCCGGCCTCGCCGAGGAACTGGGCATCACGGTAGTGCAGCTGGACCTGACCATCGACGGGGAAAGCGACGACGAGCGACGCGTGCCGCACGCCAGACTCGCCGAGGCGATGCGATCGGGACGACCGGTGGCCACCGCCGCCCCGCCAGCTCCCGCGTTCTTCTGGAACTACGCGGACGCGGTCAACGAGGGTGTCGAGGCGATCGTCTCGGTGCACCTTTCCGGCAGGCTCTCGGACACCTGCGAAGCCGCACGCGCCGCGGCGGCCGAGGTCGGCGTGCCGGTGCACGTGGTCGACTCCGGCATGTGCGGACTGGGATTCGGCCTACCGGTGATCGCGGCGGCCGAGGCAGCCACCCGAGGGGCCGACGTGCACGCGGTGCTGGAGCTGCTGCACCTGCGGCTGAACGGCACCACGGAGATGGTCTACGTCGACACCCTGGAGCACCTGCGGCGCAGCGGACGGGTCAGCGGCGGGCAGGCCACCCTCGCACGGGCACTGTCGATCAAACCACTGCTGGTGATGCGCGACGGCGAACTGCGTGAGATGACCAAGGGAATCGGACCGGAACGGGTGCTGCGCAAGGCAGTGGAGCAGGCGACACGGACGGGATCCGGAAGGGTCGACTTCGCCACGGAGCACTTTCAGGCACCCGAACGCGCCAAGTGGGTGCTGGAAAAGCTCAACCGCAGGTTGACACCGCAGCGGGAACCGCTGTTGGAGGAGACCAGCGCGATCATCGGCGCGCACGCCGGCCCCGGTGCAGTGGGAATCACGATCACCCCCGCGTGAGGCCGAAGTCTGGTCTCTCACCCCGCGTAGGTGACCCCGCGTAGGTGGTTGCGTGGCGGAACCTCCGTGGGCGCCTCGCTGCGGGTACCGGAGACATCGGGTAGCGACCTACACAACGTCCCCGGCCGTCCTCGCGAGGCACTCCACGGAGAACCCGCGGTCGGTCCTGCTGCGAGGGCGGGCGGGGCTCGGCCCGCGGAAGTGGTGGGAGTGCGGCTACTCGTCGTCGCTGGTGGCCCGTCGATTTCTCGAGAAATCGCCGCGCCCTTGGTGCTTCGAAAGCCGAGCCCCAATCACCAGTGCAGGGCGAACCCCGAACATCAACGCAGGGCGCCGGGCGGTCAAAACGCATCAGGGTTGGAGCTTGTCCATGGCCCGGTGTATCCGCTTCTCCGAGACCGAGTGCGGTGTTCCCAGTTCCTGCGCGAAGTAGCTCACCCGCAGTTCTTCGATCATCCAACCGATCGACCAGAGCCGCTCACCCACCGGTTTGCCGTCACCCACGGAATCGAGCATCTCCTGGTAACGCTGCTCCACGCCGCGTACCCGCTCCATCAGATCGCGATCCCGGCCGGGATGCTGCGCGATCTTCCGCAACCGGTAGGAGACGGCTTCGAGGTAGCGTCGCAGATCGGCCAACCGCCACCACCCCGTGTCGGTGACGAACCCGGGGTAGATCAGGTTGGACAGTTGGGTACGGATGTCCTCCGCTGCCTCGGCGGAAAGCGAGCGTGTGCCGTCCAGTTCGGCCTCCACCCGCTGCTGGGTGGCAAGTATCTGCTCCACCGTGGACAGGACTCGTGCGGAGGTCTCGTTCAGCCCCTCACGTACCTGCTGCACCACAGCGGTGAAGGCATCCTGGTCCTCGGGCACTCCCCCGGCTCGGTCGATGAGCGCGTCCGCGGCACAGGCGATGCAGTCCTCGAAAAGAGTCTCGGGATCCCCGTGCGGACTACGACCGAACACCAGTTTCGCCGAGTTCGTCAGTCGGCGCCGCAGGAACTTCACCGGTGAGGGCAGGTTCAACAGCACCAGTCGACGGGCACCACGACGTTGCTGGTCACGTTGTTCGGCGACCGTGTCGAAAGCACGGATGCCGACGCTGTCGCCCTCGTCGACCAGCGCCGGGTAGGCCTTGACCACCTGACCGTTCCGTTGCCGCTCGAAAGTACCGGGAATCTTGCCGAAGTCCCACTCCCGCAGCCCGTGCCGTTCGATGCTTTCCGCGGCCGCCGATATCTCGGCCCGCAGCCGCGGACGCAGCCGTTCGGAGAGTTCCTCGAGGTCCTTGCCCTCCGCGAGGGTGCGTTCCTCGCCGCTGTTCTCGTCGCCCTCCACCACTCGGAAGGTCATCCGCAGATGGTCGGGAATCCGCTGCGGATCCCAGGCATCGAGCGGAACGTTGACCCCGGTCATGCGACGAAGCTCGGTGGACAGCGCTTCGAGCAGCGGCCCCTCGTAAGGTCGCAGCCGCGCCAGCAGTGCTCTGACGTGGTCGGGAACCGGTACGAACTCCCGCCGCCACTGCTTGGGCAACGCCTTGAGCAACGCCGTGATCAGCTCTTCCCGGAGCCCGGGAATCTGCCAGTCGAAACCGGCGGGGCTGAGCTGGTTGAGCACGGCCACCGGCACGTGCACGGTCACCCCGTCGGCGTCACTGCCTGGTTCGAACTGGTAGCTCAGCCGCAGCCGGTGCCTGCCCTGCTGCCAGAAGTCCGGGTAGTCGGTGTCGGTCACGTTCGCGGAGGTCTCGTTGAACAGCAACGACCTCGGGAAGGTGAGCAGGTCTGGCTGCTGCCGCCGGACCTTCTTCCACCAGGTGTCGAAGTGACGTGCGGAAACCACCTCGGCACCGACCCGCTGGTCGTAGAAGTCGTAAAGCGCGTCGTCGTCCACGACGATGTCGCGGCGCCGGGCGCGTTGTTCCAGCTCCTCGACCTCCGCGAGCAGCGCGCGGTTGGTGTGGAAGAACTCGTGCCGGGTTTCCCAGTCGCCTTCCACCAGTGCGTGCCGGATGAACAGCTCACGGCAGAGTTCGGGCTCCACCCGCCCGTAGTTGACCTTGCGACCTGCCACGAGCGGAACTCCGTAGAGCGTCACCCGTTCATAGGCCATCACCGCACCCTTGTCCTTCTCCCAGTGCGGTTCGCTGTAGTGCCGCTTGACCAGGTGCCCCGCCAGGCGCTCGATCCAGGCGGGCTCCACCTTCGCGACGGTGCGCGCCCAGAGCTTGGAGGTCTCCACCAGTTCGGCCGCCATGACCCACTGCGGCTGCTTCTTGAACAGCGCCGAGCCGGGGAAGATCGCGAACTTCGCACCCCGTGCGCCGAGGTACTCGGTGCCGGAACGGCGGTTGGAGCCGGACTTGCGCTCGGTGTCCTTCAACCCGATGTGCGATAGCAGGCCGGCCAGCAACGACTGGTGCACCCGGTCCTCGTCGGCCGGCTCGTCGTTGATCGAGATTCCGAGCGAATTGACCATCTGCCGCAGCTGGCTGTAGAGGTCCTGCCACTCCCGCACCCGGATGTAGTTCAGGTACTCGTTGCGGCACATGCGCCGAAACTGGTTCCCGGACAGCTCCCTGCGCTGGTCACGCAGGTACTGCCAGAGATTGAGGTAGGCGAGGAAGTCGGACTGCTTGTTGTTGAACCTGGCGTGCTGCTGATCGGCGGCCTGCTGGTGCTCCGTGGGACGTTCCCTGGGGTCCTGAATCGACAGTCCGGCCGCCACGACCATCGTCTCGTGCACGCACCCGTTGACCTCGGCCTCGACGATCATCCTGGCCAGCCTCGGGTCGATCGGCAGCTGCGCCAGCTTCGACCCGACCTTGGTCAGTCGCTGGTTGTCCTGCTTGCCCCGCTTGGTGGACTGCTCCAACGCACCCAACTCGTGCAGCAGGTTCACCCCGTCGGTGATCTGCCGCCGGTCGGGGGGTTCCACGAACGGGAACGAGGCCACCTCGCCCAACCCCAGCGAGGTCATCCGCAGGATCACCGAGGCGAGATTCGTGCGCAGGATCTCCGGATCGGTGAACTCCTGCCGGGCCAGGAAGTCCGCCTCGGAGTACAGCCGGATGCAGATCCCCTCGGACTCGCGGCCGCAGCGCCCCTTGCGCTGGTTGGCCGAAGCCTGCGAGACGGCCTCGATGGGCAGCCGCTGCACCCTGGTCCGGAAGCTGTAGCGGGATATCCGCGCGGTGCCGGGATCGATGACGTATTTGATGCCCGGCACGGTCAGCGAGGTCTCGGCGACGTTGGTGGCGAGCACGATGCGCCGCGTGGAGTGCCGCTGGAAAACGCGCTGCTGTTCGGCCGAGGACAGCCGCGCGTACAGCGGGAGCACTTCGGTTCGAGGCGGTTTGCGCTGTTCCAGCGCCTCCGCGGCGTCGCGGATCTCCCGCTCACCGCTGAGGAAGACCAGGATGTCGCCGGGCCCCTCGGCGCACAGCTCGTCCACCGCGTCGCCGATGGCCGTGATCTGGTCGCGCTCGACGTCCTCGAGCTCGTCGGAGTCGTCGACCAGCGGTCGGTACCGCACCTCGACCGGATAGGTCCGGCCGGAGACCTCCACGATCGGCGCGTCGTCGAAGTGCCTGGAGAACCGCTCCGGATCGATGGTGGCCGAGGTGATGATCACCTTGAGATCGGGGCGCTTGGGCAGGATCTGCTTTACGTAGCCGAGGATGAAATCGATGTTGAGGCTGCGTTCGTGGGCCTCGTCGATGATCAGCGTGTCGTAACGTCGCAGCAGCCTGTCCCGTTGGATCTCCGCGAGCAGGATGCCGTCGGTCATCTGCTTGACCAGTGTGTCCTCGTCGGCACGTTCGGTGAACCGAACCTGGTATCCGACCGCGCCGCCCACCTCGACGTCGAGTTCGGTGGCGATCCGCTCGGCGACGGTACGCGCGGCGAGCCTGCGCGGCTGGGTGTGACCGATCGAACCGAGGATCCCGCGGCCCAGCTCCAGGCACATCTTCGGCAGCTGCGTCGTCTTGCCCGAACCGGTCTCCCCGGCGACGATGACCACCTGGTTGTCCCGGATCGCGCTCATCAGGTCCTCCCGCCGCCCGGTGACGGGAAGCTCCGCGGGATAGGTGATCTCGGGAACCTGCTCCCTGCGGCGGGTGACACGCTCGTGCGCGGCAGTAATGTCATCCGAGATCTCGGACGCGACGCCGTGCAACGCCTCCTGGTCGCGGATCTTGTGCGCGCCTTCGATGCGCCGCCGCAGCCGCCGGTGGTCCTGCGGCATGAGTTCGGTGAGGCGGTCGCGGAGCTCGGACAGCGAGGGCGGAACGGGTGCAGTGGCCATAACTCTCTCCAGGATAGAGATCCCGGCGGGCGGCACGCCGCCGTGCTTCACGAATCACACGTCACGGGCCCGGCGACGGCCGCGCCGTGCCAGCCGGGCCGATCGGCAGAGGCCGGGCGGAAACGGGCGTTACCAGCCGGTCTCGGCACGGCACAGTACCGCCGTGGGGGTCCTGCCCACGCGGGTGAGCACCACGGTGGCCGCCGCGTCGCCGGAGAGCTTGAGCCTCCGGCGCAGGGCGTCCGGATCCACGTCCAGGCCGCGGACCAGAATCTCCAGCCGCCCGACCCCGTGGCCGCGCAGCAGCGCGCGCAGGCTCTTCTCGTTGTACTTGCCGTGCTCGAGCACTCGGAACGCCCGCACGCCCGGTGGTGGTGTCTCGCCGGTCAGGTAGGCGATGCGGTGGTCGAGCTGCCCCAGGCCGTACCGGGCGGCGTACTGCCGGACCAGCCCGGCACGCACGACGGCGCCGTCCGGATCCACCAACCACTCCCCGATCGACCGCTCCGGGCAGTCGTCCGGTTCGGCGTCGGTGAGGCGGAGCTTCGTCCCGCCCGACTCGTCGAGCAGGGTTGCCCCGCGACGAACCCCCGGTTCGGCGAGTCCGCCGAACCACAGCGACGCCTCACGCACCTGCCCGGCCAGCGAGACCAGCTCGATCTCTGCCCGTTCCGGCACCGCCTCGAAATCCAGTCCGGGCGCGCACTTCACGACCAGGTCGCGGTCCCGGTAGGTCTCGACCAGCTCCCGCAACGGCGGTTCCAGATCCTCCGGGCTCCACTTCCTGCGTCCCGCGCCGTCGCGGCGGCCCGGGTCGGCGACCACCGTTGTCGCCGTGGTCACCGGTCGCAGTGCGTCCGCCCGCGCCAGCACCGGTTCGACCCCGCGCGCCGCCAGGTTGCCGCGGGCCATGCGGAGCCGCACCTCGTCGCGATCGGAACCGACGAGGCTCCGGGCGAGCGGCGCGATCTCCGCGAGATCCGCCCCGATGGAACAGGTGACGTCGTGCACGTCCCTGCCCACCAGCCGGGCGGCGCGGTGCGCGGCGACCGAACCGGTCGTGGCCTGCTGCAACGCGGTGTCGGTGAACAACCAGTCCGCGGCGTCGCGCAGCTTGGCGGCGGCCCTGCGACGCAGCGCCACGGTCTCCAGCACCGCCGCGGCGTACCGCTCACCCGCCACCTCCCGGGCTGCTGCCGTGTCCGACAGCCGGGAGGAGTCGGTCAGCGGGAGCCGCGCGACGCGTTCCAGCGCCTGCCGTCCCGGTGCGGAACGCAGAAACGCGACGTCGGAGGGGTCGAACCGGTATGCCACGATGCCGCCGGATCAGTTGCCGGTGAACTCGGCCTTGCCGGGACCGTTCTCGATGAACGAGCGCATCCCGATCTTCTGGTCCTCGGTGGCGAACAGCGAGGTGAACAGGTGGGTCTCGATCCGTAGTCCGGTGTGCAGATCGACCTCCAGCCCCTCGTCGATGGCCCGCTTCGCCGCGGCGAGCGCGTGCACGGGGCCGTTGACGAACTGCTCGGCCCAGCGGCGCGCGGCGGCGTAGACGTCCTCGGCGGCCACGATCTCGTCCACCATACCGATCGACAGCGCCTCCTGCGCCTCGACGAACCTGCCGCTGAAGACGATGTCCTTGGCCTTGCTCGGCCCGACCAGCCGAGCCAGTCGCTGCGTGCCGCCGGCGCCGGGGATCACCCCGAGCAGGATCTCGGGCTGCCCCACTTTGAGTCCCTCTGCTGCGATGCGGCGGTCGCAGGTGAGCGCCAGCTCGAAACCGCCCCCGAGCGCGTATCCGGTCATGGCGGCCACGGTGGGCTTGGGAATCTCGGCCACCGCGGTCAACGCGGCGGAGAGCCCGCTGCGCTCCTTGCTCGCCATCTCGGTGGCCGACTTCTCCGACATCTCCTTGATGTCGGCACCTGCCGCGAACACCTTCTCGCCGCCGTAGACGATCACCGCACGCACGTCGTCCCGCTCGGCGGCCTCGTTGGCCACCTCCCGGATCTCGCGCTCGACCTGGCTGTTGAGCGCGTTCATCTTGGGCCGATCCAGCCGGATCGTGCCGATGCCGCCGTCCACTTCGAGCCCGACGAACTCACCCACGTCGCAAACCTCCTGAAAGCCTGTGAAAACGCGCTGATCCAACCACGAACGGTGCCGCAGGCTACCGCGCTGGAACACCCGCCGCGCCCGTGGCCTCGGTCACAACCACCGCACCCGGACTCGCTCCGGGCAGCGCTGACCGCGCGGCGGTTCGAGCCCGGGACGTAGTGCCACCGGGCACTCCGCTCGAAGCACAGCAGGAACCGAGTGGCCCCGCAGCGTGATTCAGCGCGTACCGGGGCCACTCGGTCACCGGACTACCGGATCACTCGAACCGCTCGTTCTTGACGGCGTCGATGAACGCGGCCCACTGCATGCCGGTGGTGGTGAAGTACCCGGCGGAGCGGTCCTTGGTGTCACGCACCGCCGCGCCATTGCCGATGCGGCCGATCTCGACGCAGCTCGTCCGCTGATGCGAACGGCTGGACTTGCGCCAGCCTTCAGGATGTGCCGTCATTGCTGTCATCCTCCATTTCGTCTGCACGGCTGGCGATGAACTCCACGGAGGCATCGGGGCTCATCGCCACCTCGTGCAGATTAGTAACCGCTTCCTGGTAGGCGTGAGCGTTGCCCGGGGTGTGCAACGACACCGATGAGTGGTACTGCTCCATGTGCACGATCGGCGTTGCCTTCGGAAACTCGAACAGGATGAACGAGCCCATGTGCGCCGGATGCCACATGGTCGCGCCGCTACGCAGGATACGAATCTCGATATTGTCCGCGTCAGCCGTTTTTGCCAGGTGGCGCAGCTGTTCGACCATCACCTCACGGCCTCCGATCGGATCATCGAGCACGGATTCCGTGATGATCGCCACGAAGTGCGGAGCGTTTCGCGTGGTGAGGATTTCACGCCGTCCGATACGCATGAGGACGCGCTGCTCACGCTCGTCGACGGGCAGCATACGCATAATGGCGCGTGCGTAATCCGAGGTCTGCAGAAGTCCAGGGATCACACCGGTGGCGACATCGGTGATGCGACTGGCGCTGCGCTCGAACTCGATGAGCGTGGTGAGTTCCTTGCGCGGCCCGGACGACCCGGTCGACAACCAATCGGGCTGATCGGCGTCGCGAGCCATCTCGACCAGGCGTTCGCGTTCGGCCGCTGATACGCCGAGCGCTCCGAGGTACGCGGCGACGAGCTCCGGACTCGGAACCGTGGCACCGGTTTCGTATCGCTGGACTTTGACGTGGTTGGTTTCGAGCTCGCGTGCCACGGCTCGCAGAGTGAACCCCGCGTTCTCCCGGATTTCCCGCAGCTCAGCACCCAGTGCTCGCGCTTTCGGTGTCCCGCCGCTGTTACGTGCCATGTAACAACCGTATCCACAACGGGTGGTTGTGCACCATCACCTGTTTAGGGAATTGCCTAAGTTGGATGAGTAAATCACTCTGGTACACGTACCAAATCTGGTTACTGATTCTATTGCAGGAAGGGACACGAACATGCCGCAGAGATATGACTTTTCCGACCCCGGCGAGCGGGCGAGGTGTGTTCATGAGGGTGGTCCGGGGTCGGTGCGGGTGTGGATATCGCCGCACACGCCGACCGTGGTCCAGATAGACACGCCGACGGTCTACAACCGGACACGGTGGACGCTCGCGCAGGCCCGACACCTGCGCGCGGTGCTGGACGCGGCGATCCGGGCGGGAGAACGGGCATGAGTCCCGGCGAGTTCGCGATGTGGGTCGCGCACGAGCAGTGGCGCATGGAACAGCTCTCGCACGACATCGCCGGGCGGCTGGCCACCGGACGGCAGTGCCGCGAGGCCGCCGAGGTGTTCGAGCGGATGACCGAGCACCTTCGGCGCTACGCCGACGAGCTGGACGGGACCAACGTCGTCGACGGCGACACCGATGCCTGACGAGGTCCGGGCCGACGCGGCGCTGACCGAGATCATGCCCGCCCTCGGGCTGGCCCGGTTCTCGCACTGGCGTGGCACGTTGCCGCTGTCGGCCGTGACGAAACGCCGTCCCGGAAGCAGCGACCTACCCGGTCGGCCCACGGCGGACAGCCCGCTCGCGCTCGACGGCGCGGACCCGGACCTGCTCGCCCGCGTCCTCGCAGGTCTGCGCGCCATGTAAGCCACGGCCCGACACCGTCGAGACCCCGACCTCCGGTGCCGGGCCGTCCACCGCCCGGCCGGTCTCTCCCCTTCCCCGTCCGGCCGGGCGGTTTCCAATCCCCGCAGGAGACACACGAATCACCAGGACGGCTGCGCCGCTCCCGCTCATACGCCCTCGGTGTCGTCCCCTACTGGTAGGAGATCCCGTGATGCTCGACGACATTCGCGACCGGCTGCGACAGATCACCGACACCGTGCCCGTCCCGGAACTGTCCGAGGCCGAAACCAAGCTCGACGAACTCCGCTGTCAGCTGTGGCAGGTGGCCAGTGGCTCCGACCAGGTGCACGTGCGGCAGGCGCTGGGACGGCTCAGCCTGGCCCATGAGAAGACCGGCGAAGCCCTGCAGGCCATGACGCTGGCTTCCGACCATACGCGCGACTACACCACTGCCCTGTAAGGAGCCAAGGTGTCCGATTCCGACGTGCGACACCTGGCAAACGAGGTCAGCGGTGCTCTCGCACAACTACCCACCGAACAACTACAACAGGCACGGGTCTGGCTCGACGAGTACGCCCTGCCCACCCTCGGTGAGATCTCCGACGGCAGCCGGAACCCACAACTGTACGAGGCCATCGACCTGTTCCACCAGGCTCGTGAGCTCATCGACGACGTCCTCGCCCTGTGCGGGAGCTCCCGCAAGCATCTGGTGGATTACCTCGCCGGGCTCGGCATGAGCGGCGACCAGCCTCCGCCCAGTATTCCCCACCCATCGACGTTCCCGCGTGTTCCCACCGACGCGTCCCGCGACCGATCATGGATCAACCAGGTTCGCGAACGGCTGCCCGAGCACACCGGCAGACAAACCACCGGACTCATCTACGACCAAGACGGAAACGAACAGATACTGGCCAGTGGCCGAGACCAGAAACTCTCCGACCGCATACGCCTCACTCTCGACACATCGAGCGTGTATCCCCCGCATCGAGGAGACGCGTCCCCAGTGGTCGACACGCACGTCGAAGCAAAGTACGCCCAACGAATGAAAGAAGCAGGGCAGACCTACGGAGTCGTCGTACTGAACAATCGCATGTGTCCTGACCCGTGGGGCTGCCATGCTGCGGTACGAGCCATCCTGCCTCGTGGATCAACACTGGCCGTATGGGAACCAGGGGAAACACGTCCCATCGAGATACATGGAGAGGCAACACCATGACCACCATCGACACGGGGACCGTCGTAACCGGCATTCTCGGTCACGACCTCCACTACGCACGCACCCCCGAGGAAACCGCCGACCTCGTCGAGGCCGTCCTCCGCACCCGGTATTCCCAAATCTACGTGTGGGATCGACCCTGCTTGAGCTTCCGCGACGAACACGGTCCAGCTTTCCCGCACGCGAGACTGCGCATCACCGCCGACCCCGACAACGGTTGGGGCGCACTCAGCCACATGGACGCACGCCCCGAGGCGGTCAACGGTGCGGCGGCAGACTCATACAACCCCCACACCACCGAGGAGACACCACCACTGCTGTTCGATCCCGAGGGAGACCTGTGGTTCCCCGCCTCGGCCTCACTACCCCTCGACCAAGCCCGCGAAGCCATCACCGAGTACTGCCGCACCGGCACACGACCCGAATCCGTGCGGTGGCAACCCGGACAATGGTATTGAGCCCGACCCTTGCTGTGGATCACTACCCGAATTCGGGTCGTCCGGAGCGGGCGCAGGCGGTAGGCCCCGCCGAGCGGGAGTCCCGACGACCCGAAACCACGATCAGTCGCGCCGCGTCGCGAAGTAGCGATCCCCGGTGCGCTGCAACCGCAGGTCCTGCCCGAAGGTCTCGGAGAGGTTCCGCTCGGTGAGCACGTCGTCGAGCAGCCCCTGCGCGACCACACCGCCCTCGCGAAGCAGCAACGCGTGGGTGAATCCCGGCGGGATCTCCTCCACGTGGTGCGTCACCAGCGTCATCGCGGGCGCGTCCGGGTCGAGGGCCAGCGCCGAGAGCCTGGCCACCAGGTCCTCGCGCCCACCGAGATCCAGCCCGGCAGCGGGTTCGTCCAGCAACAGCATCTCGGGATCGGTCATCAGTGCCCGCGCGATCAGTGCGCGTTTGCGCTCCCCCTCGGAGAGGGTGCCGAAGGGCCGATCGGCCAGTTCGGCGATGCCCATGCCGCGCAGCAGTTCCTCGGCGCGCTCGGTGTCGATGTGGTCGTAATCCTCGTTCCACCTGCCGACCACCGCGTAACCCGCGCTGACCACGACGTCGCGCACGAGCTCCTCGGTGGGCATCCTCGACGCCAACGCGGCCGAGCACAGCCCGATGCGGGGGCGCAGCTCGAAAACGTTGGTGCTGCCGAGCCGCTCACCGAGCACATCGACAGCGCCCGTGGTGGGATACATCTCGGCACCGGCGAGCTTGAGCACGGTCGTCTTCCCCGCACCGTTGGGCCCGAGTACCACCCAGCGTTCGTCCAGCTCGACCGACCAGTCCATATCGGTCACGAGTGTGTTCGCCGCCCGCCGGACACTGACGCCATCCATCCGGATGACCAGGTCGTCCACGTCTACCTCCCAGCCGTGACCGGCCGTTGTGCGCGTGTTGGTCGACACGCGCTTCGCCTCCGCCGCGGACCGGCGGGGTTTCCGCGTCCGCGCTTGTCATTGTCCCGCTCGTCCGGTGGGGCTCCACCACCGGGAGAGAACCCCGCAGGCCACGATATGCCAGCTTTTCCCGCGAAATCGACGGTCGATTCCAACGAGGACGAGTAACATCCCTCGCCCGTGCACCCCTGGTTGAGACTACTCCGCAAACCCTGGTTCCTGGTGGCGACGCTGGCCCTGGTCGTGCTGACGACCGTGGAAACATCCCTGGGCAACGGCCCTCTCGGCGTGCTCGCGGCCGTGACCGGTGCACTGCTCGGCACGATCGTGCTCCCCATGTGCACCCGGACGGGCCTACTGCTGGGCTCATTCCTCCTGGGACTGCGGGTTCGACACATCGTGTTCGGCGCGGGCCGTCGACTCGGCACCGTGCGCGCCGGACAAGCGGAAGTGACCTTTCGCACATTGCCCGTGGTGCTCAGCGCGGACATCGGCCCGCGGCGGGAACCGGTCATCGCGCGCTGCTGGACGGCCGGACTCGTATCGGCACTGTTCGGGGTGGCCGTGGCTACCGCGGGTTGGTTCGGGATCGGGACACCGTTCTGGGACGGCTTCGCGCCTGCCGCGACCGCGGTGCTGCTGTACCAGCTGATCCCCGGCAGGACGCCGCTGCGCACCTCGACGGGATGGCTGCTGTTCGGGCTACCCCGACAGGACGCGGGGCGGGCACGGGAGTTCCGCGCGGGGGCTTACGCCGCCGAGGCACACGCGCTGCTGCAACGCGGCGAACTCGACCGGGCGCAGGCCGTGGTGGACGAGCTCGACGGGATCGCACCGGACTCGCACACCGCGCTGTCCTGCCGGGTGACCATGCACGAGGCGCGCGGTGAGTTCGACACGGCCACCATGCTGCTGCTGGGACAGCTGTCCGAGCAGCAACCGCCGCCACGGGAGATGTGCTACATGCTCGCGGGACTGGCCGGACTGGGGCTGGCCGCGGCGGAGGCGGGACAACTTCCCGCCGCCGACATCGTGCCCACGGCCGAGCAGGCGCTGCACGACTCCGTCCGGCTGGGCTTCCCCGCCTTCGAGCTCAGCGGAACGTTCGGGCTGCTCGCGCTGTCACAGGGCGAAACGGCGGAGGCGGTCCGGCTGTGCGGGACCGGGGCGGAGTACTCGACCTCGACCACCAGCCGGGCGGACAACCTGGCGACGCTGGCGAGGGCGTACATGGCCGAGGGCGAGAACGGGCGGGCCCGCGAGACGCTGGCCGACGCGGAACGCCTCGCGGACTGGTGGCCCCGGGTCCGCTCGGTGCGGCAACGTCTGGACGTGGGTTGACCGGTGTTTCCGCGGGCGGCCCCGGGTGTGCGGAGCACGGCACGGGAGCACCGGGGCGATGCCGCTCGAGAAGGGAAAGGCCCGACAGGCGAGTCACGACTTCTCGTCTGCGGGCACCACCTTGCCGAGCTCAGCGGGGCTGGAGAGCAACCGATGCTTGGGCAGCACCCGGACGGTGTAGCCGGCGGGTCCGGTGTGCGGCAGCGTCACGGTGGCCTGGTAACCGCCGTCGGCGACACAGCGCATCGAGGTGGTGACGAAGTCGCGCAGCTCGTCGGAGTCGTCCACCCTGCCCACCACGACCTGCACGGTCACGTCGGAGTCGTGCAGGCCCGCGAGCTCCACCAGCGCGCGCACGGTGATCTTGCCGCCGAGCAGCGGGGTGGAACCGTCCTCGACGGACATGTAGGTGTCGGTGACCCGCACCGCGCTCCACGCCTCGTCGAGCCGTTCCCGGTAGCTCGCGATCTCCTTCGCTCCCCGGTAGCCGTTGGCGGTGGCGGCCTGCACCGAGCGAACCGCGGGCGAGTAGTGGTTGTCCACGTACTCGCGCACCATGCGGGAGGAGTGCACCTTGGGCCCCAGGGTGGCCAGCGTGTGCCGCACCATCGACATCCAGCGACCGGGCAGGCCGTCGCTGTTGCGCTCGTAGAACATCGGGGCGACGTGTTCGGTGATCAGTTCGTAGAGCGCGTTGGCCTCCAGATCGTCCCTGCGTTCGGGATCGCTGACCCCGTTCGCGTTGGGGATGGCCCAGCCGTTGTGGCCGTCGTACATCTCGTCCCACCAGCCGTCGCGCACCGAGAGGTTCAGCCCCCCGTTGAGCGCCGACTTCATGCCGGAGGTGCCGCAGGCCTCCAGCGGACGCACCGGGTTGTTCAGCCACACGTCGCAGCCCGCGTAGAGGTACCTGGCCAACGACATGTCGTAGTCGGGCAGGAAGACGATGCGGTGGCGCACCTCGGGGTCGTCGGCGAACCGGACGATGCGCTGGATCATGGCCTTGCCGCCCTCGTCGGCGGGATGCGACTTGCCCGCGACCACCACCTGCACGGGGCGGTCCGGATCCAGCAGCAGGGCGCGCAGCCGTTCGGGATCCCGCAACATCAGGGTGAGCCGCTTGTAGGTGGGCACTCTCCTGGCGAACCCGATGGTCAGCACATCGGGATCGAAGACCGAGTCACACCAGCCCAGCTCCAGTTCGGAGGCACCGCGCTGCAACCAGGCATGCCGCAGCCTGCGTCGCACCTCTTCGACGAGCCTGCCACGCAACGAGCTGCGCAGCTCCCACAGCAGCGAGTCGCTGACCGGCTCGATACCACGCAGCCCAGCCCCCTGGTCCATCTCCGACTCGCCGATCAGCTTGCCGAGTTCCCGCGCCGACCAGGTGGGGCCGTGCACCCCGTTGGTGACCGAGGAGATCGGGATCTCCTCGGTGTCGAAACCGGGCCACAGGCCGCTGAACATCCGCCGGCTGACACCGCCGTGCAGCTCGGAGACGCCGTTGGCGCGCTGCGCCAACCGCAACCCCATGTTGGCCATGTTGAAAGTACCGGGTTTGTCCTCGGCACCGAGTTCGACGACCTTGTCGGTCGGAACTCCGGGAAGCAACGACTGCGCGGAGCCGTCCCCGAAGTAGTGCCGGACCAGGTGCACCGGAAACCGGTCGATCCCGGCGGGTACCGGGGTGTGGGTGGTGAACACGGTACCGGCGCGGACCGCGGCCACCGCCTCGTGGAAACCGAGGCCGGGGTCGGCGAGCAGTTCGCGGATGCGCTCCAGCCCGAGGAAACCGGCGTGGCCCTCGTTGGTGTGGAACACCTCGGGGGCGGGTGTGCCGGTCAGCTCGCAGTAGGCGCGCACCGCGCGCACCCCACCGATACCAGCGAGGATCTCCTGCCTGATCCGGTGACTGGCGTCCCCACCGTAGAGCCGGTCGGTGACGCCCCGCAGATCGTCCTCGTTGTCGTCGACGTCGCTGTCCAGCAGCAACAACGGGACGCGCCCCACCTGGGCCTTCCAGATCCGAGCCCGCAGCAATCTGCCCTCGGGCACCGCGACGTGCACCATCACGGGTTCCCCCGAGGGGCGGGTCAACAGCTCCAGCGGCAGCCCGCGGGGATCCAGCACCGGGTACTGCTCCACCTGCCATCCCTCGGGGGAAAGTGACTGCCGGAAGTAACCGGAGCGGTAGAGCAGCCCCACTCCGACCAGCGGAAGCCCCAGGTCGGAGGCGGATTTGAGGTGGTCCCCGGCCAGCACTCCGAGCCCGCCGGAGTAGTTGGGGAGGGCCTCGGTCAGACCGAACTCCATCGAGAAGTACGCGATCGAAGAGGGCAGCGGGGTGCCCTCGTCGCGGCGTTGCTGGTACCACCGCGGCACCGTGAGATAACGACGCAGGTCGTCGTCGACGGCCCGGCAACGAGCGAGGAAGTCCTCGTCGGCGGCCAACCTGTCCAACCGCTCCGCGGGGACCTCGGCGAGCAGCCGGAGCGGATCGCCACCGACCTCCGTCCACACGTCCGGTTCGACGGAGGCGAAAAGGTCCTGGGTGGGCGGATGCCAACTCCAGCGCAGGTTTATGGCCAGTCGGCCCAGGGCCTGTAGTGAATCCGGCAGGTGCGCACTGACGGTGAAGCGACGTACGGCTCTCACGGACGCGCAGGGTATCTCGCCGGGACACGACTCCCGAACCACCCACGCGCGAAACCCGGCGTGCGAACCTGGTGTACGTGCCAACGGGACCCCGCCACAACCGCGTTCTCCGAGCGAATCGTGCCGCAGCGGACTCGCTACCGCCGAAGACGGCGCGGACGCCCACCTCCGCGGGGAGCCCCGTTCGGAGAACACGGCGCCAGGCCCTGTCGCTGTTGCCGATGGTGCTGCTCACGCTGCTGAGCGGTTGCACCGCACTCCGAAGCGCGCCCACCCCTGATCCGGGTGTCGTTCGTCACTCCGTGTCCCCCTCGTTCGTGTTCGGGACCGATTCCTCCGCCGTGGACGAACTGGCGGCGACGGTGGTCACCGACGCGCAGGACTACTGGGAGGGCGAGTTCCGTGGAACGTTCGGACGGGAGTGGCACGATCTGGACGGCGGCTTCTTCTCGGTGGACACCACCGACGAGGACGCCGCCCCGCCACCGTGTTCGGCCAGTGCGGCGGAGCTGACGGGCAACGCCTACTACTGTGCTTCCGTGGACGCGATCGCGTGGGATCGCGCGGCTATGCTGCCGGTGCTGCGGGACCACTACGGACAATCGGCCGTGGTGCTGGTGCTGGCGCACGAGATCGGACACGCGGTGGCGCATCGGCTCGGCGGCGAACTCGCGTCCGGCGAACGGAGCCCGTTGCGGATCGAGACCACGGCGGACTGCTACGCGGGCAGCTACGTGCGGTGGGTGGTCGACGGTGACTCACGACGGCTGCGAATGGACTCGGCCGAACTGGACGCCGCGCTGCGAGCACTGATCAACTTCGCGGATCCGGTGGCCCGGCGCGTCGCCGACGCGCACGGCACCGCCTACGAACGCACGGGCGCGTTCCAGGACGGTTACACGAACGGGCCGAGAGCGTGCACCACGGAACGCGAATTCAGCGGGGAACGGACGCCCGAAGGCGACTCGCGGGGCAATCGCGACGTGACGGAGCTGTTGCGGGAGCGGGTTCCCCGGGCCCGGGAGTTCTTCGGCGAGCTGGTGAAACAGCGGGGTGGCCGGTGGAATCCACCGAAACTGCTGGATTCGGAGGTGGCCGGCTGCGAGGGGCCGGCCATCCTCACCGACTGCGGCGGGAACGTGCTCGCGGTCAACCGCGAACGACTACGACGTTCGATCTACGAGCTCGGTGACCAAGCGGCCGAAACAACCCTGATCGGCGCGTTCGCCACCGCCGCGGCGCGGGGAACGACTTCCGGAACCCCGGAACGGCTGGGAATCCGTGCCGCGTGTCTCACGGGCGCCTACACAGGTCACCTGGTACGCGACACCGATCGCGCCGGCGGCTCGGACCTGAACGAGGCGATCCGTGCCGTACTCGCCGGTGATGCGGCGCACCGGGAGGTTTTCGGGACGAGCACGGCCAGCGGCTTCGACGAGTTGCGGGCGTTCCGGGGCGGGGTGAGCGGTACCGCGGAGTCCTGTTCATAGTACGACTTCGTCGGCTCGGTCGTCCGCTGTGCCCGGTTCGAGAAACCTCCCGCAGCAGGCCGTGCCGCGTGTGTGGGCGTTTCGGCGCCGGAACGTAGCAGGCGCCGGGTGTGGATCCGCTCGGAACAACACGCTGAAGCTGTGCCGACCTCCGGGATTCACGGGATTCTCGGGCGGGTGCGCCTCGGGAAAAGTGCGGCTGATTCGTGCCCGCCCTGGTTCGTTACGCTGCGCGTGACGCTCTGCCGAGCCCAGGTGGAGGGACAGAACCCGAGCGATTTCGAGGATGGGACACGTCAGTGGGACGAAGCTCGACGACGCGGCGCCTGCTGGCAGGCTCGGCTGCCGCCGTCGCACTGTGCTTGTTGGCGACGGGGTGTTCCCGTCCCGTCGACGGAATTCCGACCGCCAACGACGAACCGAAGGTCGACACGGTGGCCGGGCTGCCCGCCAGTGACGGCCCGAGTGGCCGCAAGCCGGGTGCCACGGACGCGAAGCTGCCGGTGGTCGGGAGTACCGGTGGTGAGATCGACACCCTCGCGGTCGACACGGTCGCCGACGTGCGGGAGTACTGGAAAACGGCCTATCCGGACACTTTCGACGGCACCGCGTTCCGTCCGATCGCACGGCTGGTCTCGTACGATTCCCGGAACACCGACAGGCGCGTCTGCGGACAGCGGCTGGCCGGCTCGGCGAACGCCTTCTACTGCCCGCGAAGCGACACGATCGCCTGGGATCGCGGGGTGATGCTGCCGAAGCTGCGCAACACGTTCGGACAGATCGCCCCCGTAACCGTGCTGGCGCACGAGATCGGGCACGCGGTGCAGCACCGGGCGGGTCTCGTGGACGAGGACACACCGACGCTGGTCAGTGAACAGCAGGCGGACTGCTTCGCCGGAGCGTTCTTCCGGCACGCGGCGGAGGGCTCGGCACCACACATCCGCGTGTCGACCGGTAACGGGCTCAACACCGTTATGGGAGTACTCAGCTACATCCGGGACGCGCCGGGGCGCACCGGCTTCGCGGATCCCCAGGCGCACGGCACCGCGTTCGACCGGGTTTCGGCGTTTCAGTACGGCTTCAGCGATGGCCCGAGCCGGTGTGCCGAGATAACCGAGAAGTCGGTCGCGGAACGAACCACCCAGTTCCGCTTCTGGAAGGACAAGCAGGAGTCGGATCTTCCGGTGGAACCGGACAACATCCGAGCCGTGGCGCGGAGCCTGCGCAAAGTCTTCGGCGACACCGGGTTCGCTCCCCCGCGGGTGATCCTCGATTCCCGCTCCTGCGCCGGGGCCGAGAGCACTGAGCCGGTTTCGTACTGCGTGGAGACCAACACCGTCTCGGTCCGATTGCCCGGGCTGCGCGAGCTCGCCCGACCGCCCGCGAACGGCGAGCGCAGCTCGGGCTACGGAGACTTCGCCGCCTACGCCCAGCTGGCCTCACGCTACACGTTGGCCGTGCAGGAGTCCGCCGGGTTGTCGCTGCGTGGTGACGCTGCGGGGCTACGTACCGCGTGTCTGGTGGGCGCGTGGAGCGGCCTGCTCGTGGAGGACCCGCTCGGGCAGCGCAATCCGGTCGGCAAGCTGCGAATCGCCCCCGGCGACGTCGACGAGGGCGTGGCGGCGCTGCTGGGGGACGACA
This sequence comes from Actinopolyspora mzabensis, assembly GCF_900101095.1. Classification (GTDB taxonomy): domain Bacteria; phylum Actinomycetota; class Actinomycetes; order Mycobacteriales; family Pseudonocardiaceae; genus Actinopolyspora; species Actinopolyspora mzabensis. The sequence goes on along the minus strand of NZ_FNFM01000010.1, from coordinate 209,531 downwards.
GTCTGATCGCCGCGGACCTGACCGGCAGTCAGGTACCCGCCGGCTTCCCTCGGGTCGAGGCGTTCCGCATCGGGTTCCAGCAGGGGATGAGCCCCTGCGCTTCCGAGTACGGCGCCTGATCGGAGATCCCCCCCCCGGTACCTCGCGCTGGAGCGAGTCCGGTGGCACCTGCCACCGAAGCTTGTTCCGGGGGCGGAAGAACCGGCACCTCGGTAGAGGCACCCGGCGGTTCTCGCCGGGTGCCGAGTCGCATGTGGTTCAGAAAAGCGCGCTGGCCAGCGAGCGCCGCGCGTTGGCGACTCGTTGATCGCCCTCCGGGAACAGGCCGAACATCTCCAGCAGCTCCTCGCGGACCCGGTCGCGATCCGCACCGGAAGTACGCCGGACCGTACCGATCAGCCGGTTGAAGGCATCCTCCACGCGCTGCTGCGCCAACTCGGCGTCGGCGGCGGCGAGCTGTGCCTCGACGTCGTCGGGGGCTCCTTCGGCACGCTCGATCGCGCCCGGATCGGCGCTCTCGGCACGGGCGGTGAACCGGACCTGGGCGAGTGCGGCCTTGGCCTGCTCGTTGTCCGGCTCCGCGTCGAGGATCGACTGGTAAGCCTGTTCGGCGGCCGCGTACTCCCCGCGTTCCAGCGCCTGCTCGGCCGCGGTGAACCGGGAGTCCTCCTGCTCCTCCTCGGCCGCGCCGGCGCCCTGCTCGGCGGCGCGGATGCCGGGAAGCTGATCGCGCTGCGAGTCCAGGATGGAAGTGATCCACTGCCGGATCTGCTCCTCCGGCTGCATGCCCTGGAACGCCTCGACCGGCTGCCCACCCGCGATGGCGATCACCGTGGGGATCGACTGGACACCGAACAGCTGCGCGATGCGCTGGTTGTTGTCCACGTCGATGGTGGCCAGCACCCAGGAACCGCCGCCCTCGCCCGCGAGCTTTTCCAGAATCGGGGAAAGTTGCTTGCACGGCTGGCACCAGGTCGCCCACAGGTCGACCACGACCGGCACCTGCATCGACCGGTCGACCACCTCGGCCTGGAAGTTGGCCTCGGTGACCTCGACGACCGAAGCGCCCGCCCCACCGGAGTCACCACCGGAATTACCACCGGAGCCCGCGGACTTCGCCTGGGCATCGGCCCGGTTCTTCAACCCCGACAGGTCGACCGCCCCTGCCATGGAGGCGGCGGCCGCCGAGCTCTGCGCTGCATCGGAATTCTGGCGTGGATCAGGCCGTGTCACACCCCCATCGTGCCACGCCGCCAGTGGCAGCCGGTGCACACCCCGACACCCCGCTCCGGACCGCGAAGAACCCGAAGTCGATCACCGAACGCGTTCGAGCAGGCATTTTATAGCTCGACCGAGCCAGCTTTGCTCACTCGATCAGGGGTATCTAGCGAAAATCTCTAATCTTCGAGCGGGACAGCGTCGAAACCCCCTCACGAGTCCGCGAGCGGCGCCGCACCATGCGGTGCCCCGCAACTCCGTAGGGACTCGATCGGGATTTTTCCCTACCCACAAGTTCGACGAGAGGTATCAGACAGTGCGTATTGCAACCCGTGTTGCCGGTGCAGCAGGTGTCGCCACCCTGGGCATGATGACCATGGGTACGGTCGCGTTCGCCGACACCAAGGACAACGACGGCATCAACGTGGCGGACGACAACAACATCAGCGCGGTGCCGATCCAGGCATGCGGCAACAATGTCGGTGCCGCCGTCGGCGTCGTCGTCAACCTGCTCTCGAGCCAGAACTCGAAGTGCGTCAACGCTCCGGTGGTCGACCACCCGCTGTCCAAGTGAGCTGACGGAGCTTTACCGGGCGGCATGGAGAACGTTCCGACTCGGAAGCGTTCCGGGGCCGCCCCGTGAAACGTCCGCCGCGGCTGGTGAGTCCGCCTCGCATCCGGTGAATCGCGGGACGCGGGTGGCGTCCTCTCGGACCCGGGACGTCACGGACGAGGGGATTCGCAACCCGCCGCGGCGGGCAGTTCCACGGCACGCGCGTCACGGCGCGCGCGTGCCGATGGCCGGTTCTGCTCGTACCGCCTTTGGCTGTCCTGCCTTCGGCTATCCGCCCTCCGGCGCCCCGGTGCCCGGTCGGCGCCCCCGCTCGGCCGAACAGTCGGGGGGATCTCAGTTGTCACCCTCGAGCTGCTGCTCGACCCGCTCGACCTTCTCCCGGAGTTGGTTGGTGTGGCCCGGCCGGATGTCGGCCTTGATCACCAGACTGGTGCGGGGCGCCCTGGCCGACACGGCCTCGGTAGCACGCCGGACCACGTCCATCACCTCCTCCCACTCGCCTTCGACGGTGGTGAACATGGCGTTCGTCTCGTGCGGTAACCCGGAGTCGCGCACGATCCGCACCGCCTCAGCGACAGCGGCACTCACGCTGTCGGAGTCCCCCGCCCCGGAGGGGGCCACGCTGAATGCGACCAACATGTGTGTTTCTCCTGACTACGAACTCTCGTTCCCATCGGGCTTCGCGGCGGGATACCGCGACGAACCTACCGGCGCCGCGTGGCGCACGTGTCGGACACGCGCCGAGCACGGCTCCGACGAACACCCCACATCGCCCGTTCGTGCAACAGCACGCTGCTAGCGTCGAATGCCATGAGCCCCCGCCAACCGCTGCCATTCGATCCCATAGCTCGCGCGGCCGAGACCTGGTCGCAACGTATCGGTCCTTCGTCGACGATGGCCGCGGTGACCAGCATCATGCGGGTCCAACAAATCCTGCAGTCCGCGGTCGACTCGGCGCTGCGGCCGCACAACCTGACTTTCGCCCGTTACGAGGCGCTCGTACTGCTCTCATTCTCCCGGCACGGAAGCCTTCCGATGCGTGTCATGGGGGACCGGCTGCAACTGCACCCGACCAGTGTCACCAACATCGTCGACCGGCTGGAAGCCGACGAACTGGTGCGACGCGTCCCCCATCCGACCGATCGACGTACAACGCTGGTGGAGATCACCGAACACGGCCGCACGGTCACGGACAAGGCCACGGAATCGGTCACCGACATCGACTTCGGACTCTCGGGCATCACCGAGCGGCAGACACAGCAGCTCACCGACCTGCTCGGCAAGGTCAGACAGGCTTCCGGGGACTTCTGACCGAATTCCTCCGGCCCACTCGTCCGGAGCCCGTCGAGCGGAACCAACCGACGACTCCCCCGCACGGACGCGGAGTCAGCGAACAGGCACGCTCCCGGCAACCCCGGAGCCGTGTCGCAGCCCCGGCCGTTCGCCCCCACAAGGGGCGGGAACGCCACGGTCAGTTCAACGCGCGCAACGCGCCGACCAGCCTCGACAACGACGTGGGACCCAGCGGTTCCGGCGTGGTGAGCAGCCCGCGTCGCAGCGCCCAGCGCTCGAAAACCACCGAGCCGAACGGCGGGACCGAAGCGATCAGGGCGAGCACCAGCACCCGGAAACTCCACCGCAGCGGCCCGTACACCACCAGGCTGACGAGTACGTAAGCGGTGAACACCAGACCGTGAATCCACCCCATGACGGTCACGGCCTCGGGAAAACCGAACCCGTACTTGAGCACCATCGCGAGCAGCAACCCGGCCCACGAGACAGCCTCGGCGACCGCGATCAATCGGAACCATCCGACACCAGTCCTGAGCACGGCCTCACCGTATCGTGGGGGCTGCCCGGCCCGAGGTCCGGTATGCACCGACGCGGGCGTGGCATGTGCGCACCGGACTGGTCGTTGTCGGTGAAATTTCGTTCAATGGCGGTATGACTCGTTGGGTGCTGCACTTGGACATGGACGCTTTCTACGCGTCCGTGGAACAGCTCACCCGCCCCACGCTGCGCGAGCGGGCCGTGCTCGTCGGTGGAACGGGACCGCGCGGCACCGTGGCGGGGGCCAGCTATCCGGCGAGGAGGTACGGAGCTCGCTCCGCCATGCCCATGTCGGAGGCCAGACGCCTGTGTCGCACCGCGGTGGTGCTGCCGCCGCGTTTCCGGCTCTACCGGGAGGTGAGCGAACGGGTCTTCACGATAGTCAGGCAGCTTTCCGAGCGATTCGAGCAGGTTTCGATCGACGAGGCGTTCCTGGAGCCGAGCGAGTTGACCGGATCCGCACCGGAAGTCGTGGCCGAATTCGCGGAATCCCTTCGTGCCCGGGTGGCGGCCGAGGTCGGAGTGCCCGCTTCGGTCGGGGCCGGATCGGGCAAGCAACTGGCCAAGATCGCCTCGGGAATGGCGAAACCGGACGGCTCGATGGTTGTTCCACCCGACGAGGAGAAGGAACTGCTGGCCGAACTACCGGTACGCCGCCTGTGGGGGATCGGCCCCATCGGGGAGTCCAAACTGCGCCGTATCGGGGTGCAGACGATCGGCGAGCTCGCGGCGCTGAAACTCGGCGACGTGACCTCGTTGCTGGGGCAGGCGCACGGCGCCGAGCTGCACGAACTGGCGCACGGCATCGACGAGCGGGCCGTGACCGAACGGGCCGAGGCCAAACAGGTCAGCGCCGAGACGACCTTCGACACCGACCGCACCGACCCGAGCGGGCTGGCGGGGGAGATAGTCGGCATGGCCGAAGCCGCCCACCGACGGCTGGTGGCTTCCGAACGTGCCGCGCGCACCGTCACCCTGAAAGTGCGCGACGCCGACTTCAGCACCATCAGCCGTTCCGAAACACTGTCCTCGGCCACCACCGAGCGGGAGGAGCTGGTGGCCGCCGCGCGCCGGCTGGCCGGAATCGCGGTCAGCCCCGGCGTGCCGGTACGGCTGGTCGGGGTGTCGTACTCGGGACTGACGGTCGCCGAACAGGCCACCCTGTTCCGGGTTCCCGAGACCGAGGAGAACGAAGACCCGCAAGCCTCGCCGGAACCATCCCGCGCGCCCGCCCCTGCCGTCGCTACCGGGGGAAGCCAGTGGCGACAGGGCGACGACGTGAGCCACCCCGGTTGGGGACACGGCTGGGTGCAGGGCTCCGGCCACGGCCGCGTGAGCGTGCGGTTCGAGACGTCCGCGACCGGCCCCGGAAGGATGCGCACCTTCGACACCGGGGACCACGAACTGGTGGCGGCCGATCCGCTCGACAGCCTCGGCGGAACCGACGCACCGGCCTGACCGCTCGGCCACCGGCTGGAGCGCTCGGCCACCGGCTGGAGCGCTCGGTCCCGTGCGCTGGTCCGCTCACCGCAGCGGTTCGAGGATCATCCCGGAGTCGGAGATTTCACGAGAAATCGACGCGGCTTCGGTGCTGCCGGTACCGAACCCCTACGGGTCTCGCAGCCGGCACCGCCGCGGGAGGCTCCGCCACCCGCACCGCCACGCAACCCGCGTGGGGCAGGGTCACGATCAGGTCTCGGGTGTCGGGGGCCGCCTGCGATAGTTCCCAACCCAGACGCGCGGCGCGGCGGCCTGCACGGCCTGTTCCAACCGTTTGGGAAGCCTGCTCAGCACCGGCAGGTGGAATCGGTACCGCACCGAGGGCAGTCCCTGCATGGGCGGGGACTCCTCGACCCGCCACCGCTCCAGCTCGGGGTGCCTGCCGGGAAAGGCGGAATCGGCGGGGAACAGTTCCAGGCAACGCCGGCGCTCGGGATGCACCAGCCTGCGGTTCTCGATCGGGCGCAGCGAACCGATCCCGACCGCCGCCACCTCGTCCCAGGGCACCCCGAACACCTCACCACTGGTGCGAGGGCAGATACCGCGCTGGTCCACCAGGAACCCGCGACCACTCAACGAGCCCTTGGCGGAGGTGATGAACCAGACGAAGCAAACCCCGAACACGAGCTGCCAGATCCACAACCACACCCCACCGGGGGAGTCGACCAGCGCCGCCGCGCACAACACGGTCAGGAAACCGCTGATACCGCCGCCGACCGCGAGATTACGGAAGGCCGCGGCGCTGACGTCGATGTCACGGGCGTGCTCACCGAGCAACACGGCCCGACCGCCCGCACGCTCCGGGCCCGCGCTGTTCGGGGCACCACCCGCTCGCCGCTGCACCCGGGTGGCCGGGTAGGCGTCCTGCCTGGTGCTCCCCCCGCCCGAAGCGGACGGTGGGGCGGGCTCCCCCGGGGGAACGTTGCGACGTTCCACGACCGTTTCCTGCTGTGGAACCGTACGGCGCGGGGCCGTCTTTCCCTGCGGATCCACACGATCGGCGCGTTGCCATCCCCCGGGTAGCCACTTCATGACGCCAGAATATCTTCACCCACGGTGTTCGGGCGGCACGGACCGCCACCGGAAGCGGCGACGATGGCGTGAACCCGAACACGTCCGGTCAGCTACGCGGCGCGTGCAGCAGCAGGGCGTCACCCTGTCCGCCACCGCCGCACAGCGCGGCAACACCGTCGCCTCCCCCGCGCCGACCGAGTTCGAGGGCCAGGTGCAACGCGAGCCGCGCGCCCGACATGCCGATGGGATGCCCGAGCGCGATCGCTCCCCCGTTGACATTGACCTTTTCCTCGTCGATCCCCAGGGCCTCGGTGGAAACGATCCCCACGGCGGCGAACGCCTCGTTGATCTCGACCAGGTCGAGGTCGGTCGGTGCCGCTCCCGCACGGCGGCAGGCTCGGGCGATCGCGTTGGAGGGCTGCTCGTGCAGGCTGGCGTCCGGCCCCGAGACCACGCCGTGCCTGCCGATCTCGACGAGCCAGTCGAGTCCCAGCTCCTCGGCCTTGGACTTGCGCATCACCACCACGGCCGCGGCCCCGTCCGAGATCTGCGAAGCCGTCCCCGCCGTGATGGTGCCGTCCGGATCGAAGGCCGGGCGCAGTTTGCCGAGACCTTCGGCCGTGGTGTCACCGCGGATGCCCTCGTCACTGTCGACGATCACCGGGTCGCCCTTGCGACGCGGCACTGTCACCGGCGCGATCTCCTCGGCGAATACACCGCGTTCGGCGGCCGCGGCAGCCCGTTGGTGCGACCGTGCGGCGAACTCGTCCTGCCGGGCACGGGTCAACCCGTAACGATCGTTGTGCTTCTCCGTGGAGGCCCCCATCGCGACCTGGTCGAACGAGCAGAACAGCCCGTCGTGGGCCATGTGGTCGAGCATCCGCACATCGCCGTACTTGTAACCCTCCCGCGAATCGCCCAGCAGATGCGGCGCCTGCGTCATGGATTCCTGGCCACCTGCCACGACGACGTCGAACTCACCGGCACGGATCTGCTGGTCGGCCAACGCGATCGCGTCCAGCCCGGAGAGGCAGACCTTGTTGACGGTCAACGCGGGAACGTCCATGCCGATGCCCGCCGCCACGGCCGCCTGCCTGGCAGGGATCTGTCCGGCACCGGCCGTGAGCACCTGCCCCATGATCGTGTACTCGACCTGCTCCGGAGCGACTCCGGAACGGCGCAGCGCCTCGGCTATGGCGATCCCGCCGAGCTGGGCGCCGGAGAAGTCCTTCAGCGAGCCCAACAGCCTGCCCATGGGGGTACGGGCCCCGGCTACGATCACGGAACTTTCCACGGCTGCCTCCGATGCGGTGTTGGGAAGTCTTGAGCAACGAACGGTCCGACGAGTCGACACCGGTCGGGCGGTCGACCACGGTTACCCCGTCCGGGCACCATGATGAACCGTGCCGACCGGCGGAACCATACCTGCACGGAACCGCACGACCGGCTGTGAGACGAAGCACACCGCCGGCGCGTTTCCACCGTGCCGTGTCGGGGGGTTAAGGTGCCGCCATGCGGGAGGAACTCGGTGAGCTGGTGACCGCGGTCGACCACGTGGGGGTCGCGGTGGCCGATCTCGACAGGGCGATCGACTTCTACCGGAACACCTTCGGTCTGGTGGCCACTCATCGCGAGACCAACCAGGAGCAAGGGGTGCACGAGGCGATGCTGGCCGCCCCCGACTCCGCCGAGTCGGACACGAGGTTACAGCTGCTGGCTCCGGCCGACGAGAGTTCCACGATCGCGAAGTTCCTGGACAAGAACGGTCCCGGCCTGCAGCAGCTCGCCTTCCGCGTAACCGACGTCGACGCCGCGTGCACGAGGTTGCGGAACAGGGACGTACGGCTGCTGTTCGAGACAGCACGGCGAGGCACCGCGAACAGCCGGGTGAACTTCGTTCACCCCAAGGACGCGGGTGGTGTGCTGGTGGAGCTGGTCGAACCCGCCTGAGCGCCCCGGCCGGAGTGAGCTCGACTCACCCCCGATCGACGGCACCGGGCAGCGCTCCGCGGGCTCACCCGGGCCTGGGGTGCCGCCGGGGTCTCGGATCGAGCGCACGGGCTATCAGCCCGATCTCGCCGTCCAGCGGCGAGCGCGCTTCGGGAGGCCGCGCGGTGGAGTGGCCGTGGTCGACGACCCTGGCCAACAGCAGGGCCGCCGTGTCGATGTCACCGGACCGGTCGTACGGCAGTACCGCTTCGATCACGCGTCGGATCTGGTCGACGACCAGCTGGAAGCGGCGGCGCAGCGCACCGCGTATCACTTCGTGCGTCTCGGCCTCCCGCCAGAGCAGGTGGGTGAGCACCGGCGAGAGCTGCAGTCGTCGGTCCAGTTCGGCCACCAGCCCGCGCAGGCTGGCGGCCAGGTCGTCCCGCACCACCACCTCCTCGCAGGGGACGCTCTGCTCCGGCAGCCGCTCGACGAGGGCCACCAGGAGGTCCTCCTTACGCCGGAAGTAGTAGTGGATCAGTCCCTTGGGCACCCCGGCGTGCTCGGCGATCCTGGATGTCGGTGTCGCGTCGAAGCCGGATTCCGCGAAAAGCCGGACGGCGGCGTCGAGTATGCGTTCCCGGGCTCCGGTCGAACCGGCACCGGCGTTCGTCGCACGCGCCGGAGGGCGACTACCGGCGGTCATCTCCGTGCTCTTCCCACTGGTCGCTGCCGAGCGCCCCGCCGGGTCCGGTGGGGCGGTGGGCGCGGCCGGGGTCGAGGGCCGCGCCCACCGGCGAGCGGTCGTTCAGTGCTGGCCCGCCATTCCCGAGCGGTGGGCCGAGTTGGCCTCCGGCAGCGCCGCGACTCCCACGACCACGGCCAGCACTCCCACTACCCAGGATGTCCAGGCCGCGCCGCCGAAAGCGGCGAACCCGAGTGCCCAGGGCGAGATCACCAGCAGGATTCCGAGCAGCACGTGCGCGTACTCGCTCGTTATGGATCCCGGCATCGCGAGTGACCACACTCCGGAGAGACCGAGCAGCACGCCGAGCACGATCATCGACGTCAGCGCCGCCGGACCGGTGAGGGTCCACAGCGTAGCCAGAATCAGATAAACACCCAGTATCACGGCTCCCCAGTCCTGCCACCGGGTCCAAGGCCGTGTCTGCGAACCAGCCGAACCACGAGCCATCTCGATCACCTCTCCCTTGTGACCGCTGGAAACACATTCTCCTCCTTGGCTGGCCGGCCGGTCAAACTGTGATACAGCTCGCATCGAAGGGCGGATTCCCGGCCTGTTCCGGACTCGGAGCGCGCACCGGACAACATCGACAACGGTTCGGAGGTAGCGTTAGTGCCATGGGTCTTGCCGACGATCGTGATCTGCTACCGCTGGGATCGGGCTTCGACATCGTTCGTAAGGGTGGCTACGACAGAGCCCAGGTCGACGAGCACCTGGAACGTATCGACGCGGACCTGCGCCTGCTCACCTCGGATCGTGACGCGGCGGTATCGCAGTCAGGGGAACTGTCCAAACAACTGGAATCGGCGCGTTCCGAGATCGAGAGCCTACGTGGACAGGTCGAGCGGCTGGGGCAACCGCCGACCACGATGGAAGGACTCAGCGAGCGCCTACAACGAATGCTGCGGCTCGCCCAGGAGGAAGCGGGCGAGATCCGTTCCAAAGCGGAGAGTGACGCTGCCGAGCGGCGGGAGCGCGCCGAGCGGGAGGCCACCGATCTCCGCAACCGCTACGAGCAGTTGATTTCCGAACTCGACTCACGACGCGCCGAAATGGAGTCCGAGCACCGCTCGGTTCTGGAGACCGCGAGGGCCGAGGCCGAGCGCATCACGACCGAGGCCGAGGAGAACCGCAAGCGGGCCGACGAGGAGTCCGAAGCACGTCGCGCCCAGGTCGAGGAGGACTTCGAGATCGCTATGGCGGCTCGCCGCAGCGAGTCGATGCGAACCCTCGCCGATCAGGAGGCCAACAGCAAGGCCGAGGCCGAGCGCCGTGTCAGTGAGGCCGCCGAGGAGGCCGACCGCAGGTTGCGGGAGGCGAGCGGGGAGGCTCACCGCCGGGTTCAGGAAGCCACCGAGGAGGCCGAACGGCTCACTCGGGAGAGCACCGAGGCCGCGGAGCAACGCGAACGGGAAAGCAAGCAAGCGGCCGAACAACGCGAACGTGAAAGTGTCGAAGCCGCCGAGAAACGGGAACGCGAGAGCGTCGAGGCGGCCGAGAAGCGTGAGCACGACAGCAAGGCCGAAGCCGAACGCCTGGTCACCGAAGCACAGGAGCAGGCAAGGCTGACTACGCAACGTGCCACCGAGGAAGCCACCCGCCTCCTGGAGGAGGCCACCCTCGAGAGCGAGCGGCTGCGCGGCAGGGCACGTGCGGATGCCGAGGAGCGGATCACGGCCACCACTCAGGAGTGCGAACGCCGGTTGAGCACGGTTGACGAACAGGTCGACACCCTGACCGAGTTGCGCGACAGCGTGGCCGGAAAACTGCGGGACGCGGCCGAACTGCTCGGGCAGACGACTCCGCTGCTGGACAGGCTCACCAAGGACGACGAGGCGGAACAGCGGCTGCGGGAATCCGCCGCCACCGCCCGGGAGAAAGCCCGATTGGAAACGATCGCCGCGCTGGACGAGCCGGAACGGGACAGCGGGGAGACCCCCTCCGAGGCGGACGGCGCGGAAACGGCCGAAACCGAGAGTGGCTCGGCGACCTCGGGCGGGGAGAACGGCAACACCGCGACGATACGGTTCGCGCTGGCCGACATCGAGAGTTCGGGCGCCACGCTCGCCGATCCGTCCGGCAACGGGCACGCCGGGGCGGAAACCCCCGGTTCCACCAACGACGGGAAGGCGGGCTCCGCCGGTACGGCGCCGAACGGGAAGGCATCGCTGGAGGCGGTTACCGAAAAGATCGATCGTTCGAAGCTCCCCCCGCAGCAGCCGGAGGCGAACGGGGTCGTGGACGCCCACGACCCACCGACCAGGCGGATCCAACTTCCCGACCTCGAGCACGGCTCGACACCCACCGGGGACGACGATTCGGGGACCGAGCCGGAGCACGGTTCGGATCAGCCCGTCCAGCAGCACTGATCGACCACCCCGGTTACGTCACCGGGGTGGTGCGGTGCGCTCCGGTCGTTCCGGCGAGCGGGGCGCGCCGTTCATTCGCCCAACCACTCCCGCACGGCGTGGGCGAACGCTTCGGGGGTCTCCATCGGGGAGAGATGCCCGGCTTCGGGCAGGATGACGACCTCGGAGCGGGACAGCAGCGCCGCCGTGTCACGCGCGGACCGCGGTGGGGAGAGGGTGTCCTCGGTGCCTGTCAACACCAGGGCCGGCCCCTGGTAGGCACGCAGCGTCTCGGAGCTGTCCGGGCGGTTAGCCATGGCACGCTGTGCCCAGGCGACCGCTGCGGGAGGTTGTTGCTCGACCAGCTCGCGTGCCTGCTCGACCACGCTGCCGCGCCGCTGCCGGGTGGTCTCGCCCAGAATTCCCGGCAGGGTGTTCTCGGCCAACCAGCCCATGGTCCCCTCCCGCTCGGCCCGATCGGCGATCCGCAGCCGGTTGTCGCGCTGTTCGGCGGAGTCCGCCTCGGCCTTGGTGTCGGCGAGGATCAGCCCCTCGAGCCGCTCCGGCGCCTTGCGCGCCATCGCCATCGCCACGTAGCCGCCCATGGAACAACCCACCACGTACACCCGCCGCAGTCGCAGCCGGTCGAGCAGCGCGAGCACGTCCTCGGCGACCGTTTCCAGGTCGGGCTCCTCCGGAACGGACCGCTGCGGATCATCGGAGGTGAGTTCGGTCGTGGCGGCCTCCCACGACGAGGGTTGCCCCATCCCCCGTTGATCGGGGGCGAGGACTCGGACGTGCTCCTCGAGCTCCGTACGCACCCCCTGCCACATGCGTGCGTCCACCGGGAACGCGTGCAGCAGCACGAGCGGCGTCCCGACTCCAGACTCGACGTAGTGCACGAGCTCCATGATGCCGTAACGGATCACCACGCGCGCGGTGTGGTGATCTTTCCGTAGGTGCTTGCCGAGCCAGGCGAGACAGGGTGGTGTTCCGAGGGACACCGGGCGAAATCCGCCCCGGACTCTCAGGAGTCCACGATCGTCACCTGGTGGGTGTCGACCTCACCGTCCCAGTGGCGGGGCAACGGGGTGGGAACATCCGGTGCGACCGCACTGACGACGGCGTCGAGCGCCTGGTCGGCCTTGCCGACCCACAGATGCTTGGTGTCGGGGAATCCGGTGACCTCGGCCTGGGTCAGCGGGGCGAACCTCCGACGTGCCTCCTCGGGACGCAGGTAGTCGTCGAATTCCGGGATCAGGGCGTGCACCGGTTTGCCGGACTCGGCCCAGGCGCGCAGATGACGCTCTTCACTCCAGCGCAGCGGCGGGGAGAGGAGCACGGCACCCGTGACCGACGGGTCCAGACCGTGCACCAGGGTCAGATCGGTGCCGAAGGACCAACCGAGCAACCAGACATCGGGCAGATCGTGGAACTCGGCGTATTCCAGCGCCGCGGCGACGTCGAAGCGTTCCGATTCACCGTTGTCGAAGTTGCCCTCGCTGCGCCCCGCCTCGCTCGCGGTACCGCGCGTGTTGAAACGCAACACGGCGAGATCGGCCAGCGCGGGCAGCCGCCAGGCCGCCTTGCGCAGCAGGTGCGAGTCCATCATCCCACCGTGGGTGGGCAGCGGGTGCAGGCACACCAGGGTGGCTCGGGGAGAACGGTGCTGTGGCAGGGCGAGCTCGCCCACCAGTCGCAGACCGTCCGCGGTGTGCAGCGTGATCGGCTCACGGCGGCCCGGGAGCACGGTGTTGGCGCGGATTTCGGTGCTCATCGCCGCGATCCTGCCACGAAACGGTGAGGTCTCGTCGGCGGGTCAGCCCCGGAGTTCCCCCGGTCACTCCGGGGCGGGGCGGCGGTTCGTCCGCTCCGGGGCTCGGGCGGGCCCGGACTGCTCACCGGCTGGTACGGGAGCCCGCGGGGAATCACCGCGCCCTGGGGCCTACCGGAGGCCGAATCCGCGTCCACTGCGTTTGCGAGAGTTCCAGCATCCGGTGTGCCAGTGGCGGCGATCCCGCACGGTGCCGTACTCGTCGGCGGGCCAAGCGACGACATGTCCCACGCCGGGACGTATCTCGTGGTCGCAGCCGGGACAGCGGTAGTCCTTCTGCGCCTGGGCGGCCGGCACGGTTCGCACGATCCAGTCGCCGTCCGGCCCCGTCTCGGTGCGCGCGAAACCGAAACCGGACCCGAGCGGGCGCGCCGTGGACTCCGGTCGACGAGAACTCTTGGGGCGGTTGCGGCGAGGCACATCCCAACGTTAACCGGCGGCTTCGGCCCCCGAAAGCACCTCCCCGGCCGGGTTGCCCACGGCATGGCCGACCCGAACGCCGTTCACGATCTGGGGCCTCTCCGGGCCGAGCTGCCTCGCCTTGCCGTTGCGTCGGTGCGGCGTCAATTTCTCGCGAAATCGCCGGGCCCTCGGTGCGGTGCCGAGTCGCACCACGACCGCAGTGGAAACTCCCACCACCCTCGCAGCAGGACCGACCGCGGGTTCTCCCGTGCGACTCTCGCGAGGACGCCGGAAACGTTGTGTAGTACCTACCCGATGTCGCCGGACCCGCAGCGAGAGCCGTGCGAGAGGTTCCGCCAAGTGAGGGCCCGAGACAACCACGGTGTCGACTTCGTGCCGGGTCACCGTTTCGGGAGTGCGGGCCACACCCGCTCGGCCAACCCACGGGCGTACTCGCAGGCCCGCACCCCGTCGGCCTCCGGCAGAAAGACCACCAGCATCGCGACCTCGATCTCCCCGGCAGCGGGATCGCCGAACGGGATGTGACCGGTCTCGGCGGCACACAGCCCCACTCTCGGGTCCTCGCCGATGATGTCGACCACGGTACGTCTGCCCGCGGTGCGCTCCACGACGGCCGTGGCGTCCCGCCTGCGCGGTGGTTCTCCCGCGGTGAGCGTCAGTTCCACACTGGGCACCCGGATACTCTCGCCGCCCCAACGACACCGGTGCCCGGCGGGACTGGTCTGCCGCTCCGCTCGCCGCAGTCCAGCGACCCGGTGCACGATCTCCGTCGGCAGCAATCCGCACGAATCAGTCCTCGCCAGCGAGTTCGGTGGATAATCCCGGTGCTCGACCCCACCGGCCAGCACGGTCTCGGCGGCGGCCTCCGCTCCCGAACCGGCCACGGTGCACAGCCCCACCTCCGGCTCGCCGGACAGCAGGTCGACGTCGACGCTCATGGCGATCCCGTCGGAGAACAGGATCCGCCTGCCGCAGTGCTCGGGAACCGGAGGCTCGTCGACCACCCGGAGGCCACCGACGTGCCGCACGGGGTTGCCGGAGGTCAGCTCGGCGGCGTTCACGTCGTGCAGCCGCCCAACGGCCAGTTGCAGCAGTCCGCCGGAATCCGGACGCAGGTGGAACAGGCAGTAGTCCAGCGAGACGGTGTCGGCTCGAGTCACTTTTCCGAACCGTTCGAGCCGCCGAGTACGCAGCAACCCGCACGGATCGAGCGTGGACAGGTCACCCAGCACGGCGCTGGAGACTCCCCGCTCTTCCCGACGCGTGGAATCCCCGGTCGGAAACACCGCACAGCCGGCGAGCAGTCCGAACAACAGCCCGAGCACCACGAACGATCGGATACTCCGGTAGCGCGAGCGTCTGGTCACGCGTCCTCCGCCGGTGAACATACGGAACGATCCGCACCTCGAAGCCGTTCGACGTACCGGCCGGCTCACCCTTCGAAATCGCTGTCGGCCAGCTCGGTCACACGTCGCAGTGCCGACTCGGCGTCCGGACCGGTGGCCTGGAGACCGATCCGGTCGCCCTGGCGTGCCCCGAGTCCCATGACCCCGAGCACGCTGCGGGCATCCGCGGAGTTTTCGCCCGCGGTGATGGTGACCTCAGCGTCGAACCCGGTCAACGCGCGCGCCAACAGCGCGGCCGGCCTGGCGTGCAGTCCGACTTCGTTGCGCAGGACCAGTTCCTGTTCCACTCGCGGAGATGTCGTGGTGGGCGACTCGGTGCCGGAATCCGTGTCTTCGGCCGCGGTGGTGGCTTGTTCGGGGGATTCGACGATTCCCCCGGCTGCGCGCTCCGCCGCGTCGACAACCGTTTTCAGTGCCTCGCCCCCCTGCGCCGAGGCAGCTGCGGCGACGGCGCCCTCGACGAGCGGGGCCTCCGCCACCGCGGCGGCGTCCGGATCGGCCAACGACTCGACGGCGAGTTCCGCCGTCATGCGAGCACTGCCCAGGTCGTACAACAGCACCACCCCGGCACCGGAGTCGGCCTCGGCCAGGGCCGCGGAAGTCGCCTCGAAGTCGGTTCCGAGGCCTCCGGGCGCCATGCCGCCCGCGGGTTCGGCCCTGACGTCGGGCGCGAGCTGCCCCAACAGCTCGACGACACCGCGCGCTAGGGCGTCGCTGTGCGAAACGATCACGAGTCCGACCGGCATCACTCGGCTCCTTCGACGTCGGCGAACGCGGCCAGCAACAAGGCCACGGAACGGGCTCCCGGGTCGAGGTGCCCGGCACTGCGGTCACCGAGGTAGGAAGCGCGCCCCTTCCTGGCTACCAGCGGCACGGTGGACCGCGCCCCCACCTCGGCCGCCTCGGCCGCCGTCGCCAGGGTCCCGCCCGGCTCACCACCCCGGCCCGCGCTCTCCTCCGCGGCGCGCACGGCGGGGAGCAGCGCATCGATCATCGTCTTGTCCTCGGGTTCCGCCTTGCCACGGGCCACGACACCGTCCACGCCCGCACGCAACGAGGCCGCGATCGCCGTGGCGTCGAGCGATTCGGCGTCCCCGACGGTGGAGGCCGCGCGCAGGAAGGCGGTACCGAACAACGGGCCGGAGGCCCCACCCACGGAGGAGATCAGGGTGGTGGCCACCAGTTTGAGGACGGCACCCGGGGTGGGCGGATCGGCGAGCTCCAGCTGTGCCAACACCGCGCGGAACCCCCGGTCCATGTTCTCCCCGTGGTCGCCGTCCCCGATCGCTCTGTCCAGTTCGACCAGCTCGTCGCGATGGACGGAGATCACCTCGGCACCCCGACGTACGGCGGCGGTGACTTCTCGTGCCGTGCAAGACATGCGGTCCTCTATCCTGTCTTCGGGAGTCCTCACGCGACAACCGGAGTACTCGCGCGGGAATACGGCGGGGACGAACCATCGGGACGGGAGCGACGCCGAACGGCGCCGCGTTCCCGCCGAACGGATCATTCGCACCCATCCCGAGGGTCTCACCAGGTCAGTGCGGGAGTACTCACCGGCGCGTCCCACAACTGCCGCAGCTCGTCATCCAGCTTGAGCAGTGTAAAGCTCATTCCCTGCATTTCCAGACTGGTGATGTACGGCCCCACCAGTCTCCGGGTGACGCGAACACCGCGTTCCGCGAGGAACCGCTCGGCGACGCCGTGGGCGAGATACAGCTCGGTCGGAGGTGTTGCCCCCATCGAGTTGGTGAACAACAGCACCTCGTCGCCCTCCCGGAACGGCAGATCCGCCAGAATCGGCTCGAGCAGCCGTTGCACGATCCGGTCGGCCGACTCCAGCTCGACCCGTTCCCTGCCGGGTTCGGCGTGAATGCCCACACCGATCTCCATCTCGTAGTCGGCGAGGTCGAAGCTCGGTTCACCGACGTGGGGGACGGTGGGGGCGGTCAAGGCCATCCCCATGGAACGCACCCCGGCGCTGACGCGCTCGGCGATCTCGTGGCAGCTCGCCAGGTCGTGCCCTCGTTCGGCGGCGGCGCCGACGATCTTCTCCAGCAGGACGGTCCCTCCCACTCCACGCCGCCCCGCGGTGTTGGTGGAGTCCTGCACGGCCACGTCGTCCTGGACCACGACGGTGCGTACCCCGATGCCCTCCCCCGCAGCCAGCTCGGCGGCGGTCTCGAAGTTGAGCACGTCGCCGGTGTAATTCTTGACCACCAACAACGTTCCCGCACCGCCGTCCACCTCCCGAATGGCCGCCTGCACGGCGTCCGGGGTGGGAGAAGTGAACACCGCCCCCGGGACGGCGGCGTCCAGCATCCCGGAACCGACGAATCCGACGTGCAACGGCTCGTGCCCGGAACCTCCCCCGGAAACCACGGCCACCTTGTCGGACACCGGGGCGTCGGTACGGACCACGAAGTCCGGATCCAGGTGGATTCGCAACCGATCGGGGTGGGCAGCGGCCATGCCGCGCAGCGCGTCGGTCACGACATCGGCGGGAGCGTTGATGATCTTCTTCACTGGCGACCTCCTGACAGACCGTGGCGCTTTCGGCCCGGCTCCACCACTGGATTCCCGGAACCGATACCTACCGGGGACAGGGGCGGGCAGGCGCCGGACGAATCCGCCGCAAGCCCGGAGCCGGCCGCCCTGGTGGTGAACGGTTCCGCGTACCCAGGGTCCTTCGGGAGACCACAGTCCGGCAACAGTCGAGTACCGGCCAGTCGAAAAGTTGTTCCGCCGGGTAGGCACCGCGGCAGTGGTGCCGCCCGCTCACCGGTCGCCGGTCCCACCCGGGGCCCGACGACACGCCCGCGAACGGGTGCGAGGCGGAGCGGGCGCGGTGCCGAGGCGGAACGCTCACCGGCGTCCGCGAATCAACTTCATCAACCGCACCAGATACCGCACGGTCCGGGTGGAACGGCCGAAGGTCATCGGATCGATCGGCATGCGGAACCTGGTCCGGGTAATGGCCTGTGGCCTGGCGAACTCCCGCAGCCCGTCGGCACCGTGAATCCTGCCGAAGCCGGAGTCCCCCACCCCGCCGAACGGCAGGGCAGGCACGGCGGCGAACGAGATCACCGAGTTCACCGCGACCATTCCGGTGCGCATGCGACGCGCCAGCGCCATCCCCCTGGAACGTGAGAACACCGTGCCACCGAGACCGTAGTTACCGTTGTTGGCGCGCTCGACGCCTTCCTCGGCGGTACTCACCCGGTTGATCACGATTGTGGGTCCGAATGTCTCCTCCGCGACCGCGGCCGAGTCCTCCGGCACGTCGGTGAGTACCACCGGATCGACGTAGGGCGGGCGAACCGAAGTCTCACCACCCAGCTCGGCCTTCCCGCCGGAGCGGACGGCATCGGCGATGTGCTCGCGGATCACCTCCACCTGCGAATCCATCGTGATGGGACCGAGGTCGGCGGTGGGCTGTCCGCCGGGGCGCAACTTCTCCGCGCGGTCGAGCACCAGCTGGACGAACCGCTCGGCAACGGAGTCGACCACGTAGACGCGTTCCACCCCGATGCAGGTCTGTCCCGCGTTGGAAACGGCGCCCCACACCGCGGCCTCGGCGGCAGCGCGCAGGTCGGCGTCCGAATCCACGATCAGGGCGTCCTTGCCGCCACACTCCACCAGCACCGGAGTCAGCGACTCCGAGCAGGTGGCCATCACCCGCTTGCCGGTTTCGGTCGAACCGGTGAAAGCGATTTTGTCCGTCCCGGCTCGGCACAGCGCGGCACCGGTCTCGCCGAATCCGGTCACCACCTGCAGTACGGGCTGTTCGGGAACCACCTCGGCGAAGGTGCGCCGCAGCCACTCCCCCACGCCGGGCGTCAGCTCGCTGGGTTTGAACACCACCGAGTTACCAGCGGCGAGCGCGTAGGCGATGGAGCCCATCGGGGTGAAGGCGGGATAGTTCCACGGCCCGATGACTCCCACGACGCCGAACGCGCGGTACTCCACGGTGGCGGCCTGGTTGGCCATGAGGGCGCCCGCGGAAACCCCGCGCCTGCGGAGCACCTTGTACGCGTTGGCGGCCGCCCAGTGCAGATGGTCCACGACGAGCACCAGTTCGAGCCTGGCGTCGTCCATCGGTTTCCCGGTCTCCGCGGAGATCAGCTCCGCGGCCTCGTCCAACCGTGAGACCAGCAGCCTGCGCCAGGCATCCAGCCTGAGTTTCCGCTGGTGGAAGCCCAGTTCGTCCCACCAGTGCTGGGCGTCGCGAGCGGTGCGGACGGCATCGGCGACGTGCTTCCCGTCGTGCACCGGGTGGGTGGCCACCACTTCACCGGTACGCGGGTCGATCGATTCGAAGGTGGAACCGGGCGAGGTGTCGGCCGTCTTCTCGACAGGTGCTTCGACACCGCCACGGGCGGTCTGGGTCATGCTCGGCCTCCCCACCGGTCGGTGTTCGCCGGTCGCGACGTCGCTGATGGGACGCAGCCTACGCAATTCGGCCGGACGACGACGCACGCGACCTCCGCGCGGGCACGTGCCCGCGCGGAGGTTCAACGAATCATCGGCTCACTGGTTGCGCCGAGCAGGCAACCGGGGAGCGGGGAGTCGACGAGCTCCCTTAGGAGGACTCACTCTCCGAGTCGGTGGGAACGACGATCGGACGCAACCAACCCCAGAGGATGAAGGAACCGGCGAAGATCAGCATGCCGATACCGCTCCAGAGGTTGATGTTGATTCCCGCCGCCTGATCGATCTCCTGCGAGCTGGTCCCGAACAACCCCATCAGGGTGCAGATCAGACCGTAGAGCACGAACAGCGCGGCGATCACCTGGCGAACGTCGAACACTCCGGCACGCTGCCCGCTGCGGGAGCCGTTCTCGTTGGATGCGCTCATACTTGCCTCCCGATATGGCGAACGCGGTTACCCGAAGACGATGTTGAGGATGATGACTATCACCAACACGATCCCGGCCAGCAGCGCGGGCCTGCGGTACCAGCCCGCGTCCTCTCCGGTGTTCGAGGCGGTGCGCTCCTCCTTCGGGGTCAGTCCGTAAACCAGTCCGACCAGTTCGGCGGCGGGCTTGGGCCTGGTGGCCAGGCTGACCACGACGCTGACGAGGATGTCGACCACGAAGGCCGCGCCGGCTCCGACGAAGCTCGCTCCCTGGCCCGGCAGGTCCAGCACCTCGTTCTCCGCCATCAGGAAAACGCTCAACGAGGCAAAAGTACCGAACACGAGACCGGACCAACCGGCCGCCGGGGTCATTCGCTTCCAGAACATACCGAGGATGAACGTGGCGAACAACGGTGCGTTGAACAGCGAGAACAGCTGCTGCAGATAGTCCATCAGGTTCGAGTAGCCCGAAGCGATGAACGCGGTACCGATCGCGATGACCGTGGAGCCCACCGTGACCCAGCGGCCCATGTTCAGGTAGTAGCTGTCCGGGCGGTCCCGGACGATGTAGGCCTGCCAGATGTCGTAGGTGAACACGGTGTTGAACGAACTCAGGTTCGCGGCCATACCCGCCATGAAAGATGCCAGCAGTCCGGCGAGCGCGATACCCAGGATGCCGTTGGGCAGCAGGTCACGCATCAGCAGCAGGAGAGCGTCGTTGTACTCGACGTTGCCCTCGCCCGTCTGCTTGAACACCATCATTTCCTGGACGGAAGCACCGGCGATCATACCGGGGATGATCACCAGGAACGGGATGAGCATCTTCGGGAAGGCACCGATGATCGGGGTGCGCTGCGCGGCGGACATGCTCTTGGAGGCCATCGCACGCTGGACCTCGACGAAGTTGGTGGTCCAGTAGCCGAACGCCAGTACGAAGCCGAGCCCGAAAACGATTCCCAGCACCGACAGGAAGTTGCTGCCGAACCCGGTGAGTTCGTTACCCGGCCAGGCCGAGAGTTCGTTGGCACCGTACTGGGTGCTCACCTTGTCCACCAGACCGGACCAACCGCCGACCTTGATCATGCCGACGATGGTCAGCGGAAGCAGCGCGGCGACGATGACGAAGAACTGCAGCACCTCGTTGTAGATCGCCGCGGAGAGGCCGCCGAGTCCGGTGTAGCTGAGCACGATCAGCGCGGCGATGATCACGGAGACCCACAGGGGCCACCCGAGCAGGACGTTGACGATGCTGGCGAGCAGGAACAGGTTCACACCGGCGATGAGCAGCTGCGCCACCGCGAAGCTTATGGCGTTGACCAGATGCGCGGGCTTGCCGAAACGGCGCAGCATGAATTCCGGAACGCTGCGCACCTTCGAGCCGTAGTAGAACGGCATCATCACGACACCGAGGAACAGCATCGCCGGGATGGCACCGACCCAGAAGTAGTGCATCGTCGGCATGCCGTACTGGGCGCCGTTGGCGGACATTCCGATGATCTCGACGGCACCGAGGTTGGCCGCTATGAAGGCCAGTCCGGTCACCCACGCGGGCAGTGATCGCCCGGACAGGAAGAAGTCGAGACTGCTCGACACCGAACGACGCGCCAGGAGCCCGATCCCGAGCACGAACGCGAAGTAGAGCGCGAGCAGCACATAGTCGACCGGCCCGGCGTCCAGTCGGAGCTGCTCCTGGGCTAGCACATGCACGCTACCCCACCTCCAAATTAAACAAGTTCAAACGGTAATCACCATTCACCAAAGCAGGTGAACAATACCCCACAGTGCGCCGGGTCACAGAGGGGCCGATATCAATTCGTTGACTACGGACGCTAAATCGATCAGGCACGCTCAGCCAAGCGGCCGAACGGAAGATCATCCTAGCCGATCAGGGGTAGTCCGTACTACGACATCCAGCCCGGCGCGGACATACCGCGCGACTCCGCGGCAGCGCGGCAGCGTCGAACCGGAACGAAAACGGGAACCAACACGAGCGCAACCGAGGTTGGACATCGCACAGCATGACAAGAAAGATCAACAAATAGACACGAAGAGTAATCATAAAAATGAATCACACTCGAACATCCGGAAGGGTCTCGCCACCGTGGCATCCGACCGAACACACACCGTCGAGAATCCGCACCGCACAACCGCTACATGGGCCACTACCAGGGAGAGATATTAACTCGAAAAGTGCAGTGGATTCCGAACATCTACCGCGAAAAGGAAGTCACAAATAGCATCGTACCCACCACAGGAGGTGAATCGATGAGCATCGCCGCCGTACTGGCACTACTGGCTGTGACACTGGTGGTGGGCCCCTGGTTGCTACTGCGTTGGCTCTCCGCCACACCACGGCGCGGCACACCTCATGGGTGAACCGGCCCGGTCGCGGGACAAGAAGGCCGAACCCGAGCCAACGAGCGAGGAGGCACTTCCGTGAGCGGACGGACCCAACAGTGGGCGACGGCGTGGACACGACGTCGGTGGCTGCCCGGCGAAGGCCGGATGTCGACCGGAGCCGTGACGGAAGCGATCGCCGTGGCACACCCGGACGCCGCCCCGGGGGATCACACCACCACGGTGCTCACTCCGACGACTCGCACCCCGAAACGCGGCAAGGAAACCGAACAGTGACGGCTCCCGCCATTCCCGAAACACTTCCTCCTCTCGATGTGGAACCGCTGCCGCGGGCACCACGCCCGTGTCGGACACATCGTTACGTAACCGCGTTCCGGGGCGAACTGCCACGGCAGCACTCCCCGAGAGCCACCGCCCCAGCGCCGTACCGCCCTTCCGAATTCCCCGCCCACCGTTGGAGTACACCTCGGGTGAACTCGCCGGACATGGAGCTGATGGAGCGGATTCTGCACGGACTCCGCAGGCTCTGAGAGTGTTCCGCGCATGTATCGCGCGGCTGGTGTCGCGGCGGAACCTCCGACAGCCCCTCGCTGCGGGATCACGCACTTCGAGTAGGCACGATGGCGACTCCCCCGGAAGCCCGTCGGCGAACCGCGTCCCACCTGGCGTTCAGAAGAGCCGGTACTCGTCCGGCGTGATTCCCCGCAGTCGTTCGTAGTCCAGCGTCACACAGCGGATGCCGCGATCCTCCGCGAGCGTCCGTGCCTGGGGTTTGATCTGCTGCGCCGCGAAAACACCCCCGACGGGTGCCAGCACGGGGTCACGGTTGAGCAGCTCGAGATAGCGGGTCAACTGTTCGACTCCGTCGATCTCGCCACGCCGCTTGATCTCGACGGCGACGTTGCCGCCCTCGGAGTCCCGGCACATCAGGTCGACCGGGCCTATCGGGGTCGGATACTCCCGACGAACCAGGCTCCAACCGTCACCGAGCGTGCTGACGTGCTCGGCGAGCAACTGCTGCAGGTGCGACTCGACACCGTCCTTGACCAGCCCCGGTTCCGCCCCCAACTCGTAGTTGGAGTCCTGCAGGATCTCCTTGATGTCGATGACCAGCTTCTCGCCCGCCTTGTTCTGCACGGTCCACACATCGGGATCCTCGATCAGCCAGCAGGGCGGACTCATCCAGTTCAACGGCTTGTAGGCTCGGTCGTCGGAGTGCACGGACACCGAACCATCGGCTTTGATCAACAGTAGTCGTGTCGCCAACGGCAGATGAGCGTTGAGCCTGCCGATGTAGTCGACCTTGCAGGAAGCGATTACCAGACGCACTCGACAGAGCGTAAAGGCAAGACCCACCACTTCCGACAACCGCCTACCGGAACCACATCCGGAACGGGATCCACATCCGAAGAGGACCGAGCAGATGCGAACCGAGAACAGTAGGCAGGTTTACGCCAATGCGTGGATGACCGTCCGCGAGGACGCCGTCCGACGTGCCGACGGTTCCGACGGGATCTACGGCGTCGTGGACAAACCCAACTACGCTCTGATCATCCCGTTGGAAACCGGTGAGGTGAGCGATGTTCCGGGGGTCGAACGAGTGCAGCTGGTCGAACAGTACCGCTATCCACTGGGGATACGCCGCTGGGAGTTTCCACAGGGAACCGCACCCGGTCTCGTGGAGCTCGACGAGCTGGAGCTCGCCGGGCGCGAGCTGCGCGAGGAGACCGGTCTGCGGGCAGAGCGTCTCGTCGAACTCGGTTCGCTGGACGTGGCGCCCGGACTGTCCAGTCAACGGGGTCGCGCCTTCCTCGCCACCGGGCTCACCCCCGGTGAGCACGAACGGGAAGTGGAGGAACAGGACATGCGCTCGGCCTGGTTCACACGCGCGGAATTCGAAAGGATGATCCGGCAGGGTGAGGTAACCGATGCGCAGTCCATCGCCGCCTACACGCTGTTGTTGTTGTACGAACGAGGTGGAGCGGAAGAGGCCAACGGCTCGTAACGGGAGCGCACGACGCGGTGCGGTCGTCTCGTCGAAACCTATGAGCGCGGTGGACTCCGACGCCTAACCTCGGAACGTGCCCGATCAACTGTTGCCGTTCCTGGTCCTGGCCGTTCTGATCACGGTAGCCCCCGGCCCCGACATCACTCTCGGGCTGCGCAACAGTCTGCGTGGCGGAGCGACCGCGATGTGGTGGACCGGACTCGGATGCTGCAGCGGGTTGGGGGTGCACGCGACCGCCTCGGTCATCGGGCTGTCGACCGTGTTGGCCACTTCGGCCACGGCCTACGCGACGCTTCGGACCGCCGGAGCGGGATATCTGCTCTGGCTGGGATTCCAAAGCCTGCTGGGTGCCGTGCGTGCTAACCGGACGCTCGCGACCCCGTCCGATTCGGGGGTCACGGCCGCCCCGGACACCCTCGGAAGGAGTGCGGCTTACCGGCAGGGACTCTTGAGTAACCTGCTCAATCCGAAGATCGCGGTGCTGTTCCTGACACTGCTGCCCCAGTTCGTCGGGCCGAACGAACCACACGCGAGAACCTCACTGCAACTGGCACTGGCGTTCATCGCTGTCGGGCTGCTGTGGTGGCGGCTGACTTCCTGGTTGTTCGGCGGCATCCAGGGCGTGCTGCGCCGCCGCTGGTTCCGTACGGCGCTGGAGTCGACCACCGGCCTGGTGTTGATCGCGTTGGGACTGCGCGTGGCCTTCACCATCTGGCGGGACGGGATACCTTGAACCTCCGTGCGGCGGACCACCGCGAGGCTCACGGCCCCGTTCCCGCGAGCGCCCGGAATCGCGGGAACGGTGGCGGCACGCCACTCAGTCGTGACTGCCGAGCAACAGCAGCGGGACCGCGGCCACGATCACGACGCCCTCGGCTACCCCGGCCAGCAGCTGCGGAACCCCCATCGCCACCTCCTCGGAACCGAACAGGCCGATGGTGACGGCGAGGAAGAAGGCCACCAGCGTGAGAACCCCGAAACCGAGCGCACCGAGGACGGGGAGCCAGTGCTTCCACCACAGCAACACGAAAGCGAGCACCAGCCCCGCGACCGCGTTGAGCAGAAAGAGCGGTCCGATCACCGCTACGTCGCGCACACCTTGAGCCCAGAGTTCGAGGTGCACCACGGCGGACATGAGCAGTCCTGTCGCCACCAGTGTCCTCAACAGCTCGGCGGTTGCGCGTCCGGCTCGGTCAGAAGGGCTCATGGTATTTCCAGCTCCGCCGTCGAAGTGTCCGTCACCAGGTTCGCCGAGGCCTGCGCGCTCCGTTCACTTACCGGAACCGCTGTACCGCACTCGGCGACCGTGCCACTATGCCGGTATTGCGCGGTTCGACGCGAGTGACAGCTCGGAGGCGAAATGAGTTCCGAACGAGCGACCTCCCGTCGTCGATTTCTGATCACCGGAGGGGCCGTCGCGGGCGCCACGGCGTTGAGCGGCTGCGGGGACGGTTCCTACAGCGGTTCCTCGTTGACGACCACCGAGGAGGCCGGCTCATCGACGGGGGAAAGCCCGAAACAGGACAGCGCACTGGCACGTGTGGACGAGGTTCCGGTCGGTGGCGCGTTGATAACCGAGGGCCCCGAGAACGAACAGATCGCGCTGGCCCAGCCGAGCGCGGGGGAGTTCACCGCGCACAGTGCGGTGTGCACCCACATGGGATGCACGGTGCGGGCCGACGGCGATCAGCTGCGCTGCCCCTGCCACAACTCGGTGTTCGAATCCGCCACGGGTGAGGTGGTCAGTGGTCCGGCCCGCACCGCGCTTCCCGGCATCGCGGTTCACGTGGAAGGCGAGCGGATCGTCACCGGAGAGGACTGACCGAAGCTACCACCCCGAGGGGCGAGGGACACCCATCGGAACCGCCTGCCCGCTCGTCGTGGTGAGGGGTGCGGGTGAGCAGACCTCACGCCACGCCGAGCAGCAGGAGCGATCGATCACGATCGAGGTCCACTCGGACGCTCGTGCGCGACGATGCCGGATGCGACCACCCCCGAATCGGATGACACGCCGGAAGGACGGAAGAGTCCTTCAGACTCCGAACTCACCGTTGCGGATTCCGGAAGCGAATGCCGCCATCTCCGCCACGGTGAACTCGAGTACCGGCCCGTCGGGATCACGTGAGTTCCTCATCCCGTAAATGTCACCGAGTCGTGCGACTTCGACGCACTCGGTGCCCTCGATGCTGGAGGCTTCCGCCTTGCGGAAGGTGGCCTGCGACCAGTCGAAGCTCATAACAGCTCCTCCTCGAATCCTGCGGCCCGAGAGTCCGAGACACCCGGAACACGAACCCACAACGAGCCGCGCCTTCAGTCGATCGGGAACTTCACCGCACCCATGTTCTTGAGATCGTGCAGAATCTCCGAATTGCGGGCGTTGACGGCAGCGGCCGCCCGGGTCTCACCCGGTACCGGACCGATACGTGGACACAGCTTGCTGAACCTGCCTTCGTCCAGCAGCTGGGTCACCTGCTCCCAGGGAGCATTGCTGTCCCGGGAGTTGAGATCCCAGGAACCGCCGCACCGCAGACAGTCGATCTGAACCAGCCACTGCTCGAACGGTCCGGTGAAGTCACCGAGCCAACGCAGTCGCTCCCGCGGGTGCGGGCACTCCGGCTGTGTCAGCCGGGTTCCGTTCGGATGGTCGAGATCGTTTCGAGGACGCTGCAGTCCGTCTTCCATGGCCGTGTGAACTCCCCTGTAGTGCCGGCGACAACCACGTCAAGATCATCGACAGCACACCCAAGGTAACTGAACGAACACCAAAAGTAACCACACGTAAGTGTGTAGTTCACCGTCGAAGCGGCACCTGCGGGTTGCCGACCAACTCGCCGTCCGCAGCTACGTGGGGGAGGGCTCACGTGTGTTCTGCGCGAGCGGGAACGTCCTCGACGAACGGTAGACCCCGCTCAGTCGGACACCCGCTCGATCTCGGCCCCCAGTCCGCACAGCTGCTTGACGAAGTCCGGATAACCGCGATCGATGTGGAAGACGTCCCATACCTCGGTGGTTCCCTCGGCGCACAGCCCCGCGAGCACGAGTCCCACCCCGGCTCGGATGTCCGAGGCCCACACGGGAGCGCTGGAGAGCCGTTCCTGCCCCCGCACCACGGCGTGGTGCCCGTCGGTGCGAGCGTCGGCCCCCATCCGGACCAGTTCCTCGATGAAGCGGAATCGGGACTCGAAGAGGTTCTCGGTGATCATGGATGTACCGTCGGCCACGGCCGACAAGGCGAGTGCCATGGGCTGCAGGTCGGTGGGAAAGCCGGGGAACGGCAACGTGACGTAGTCCACCGCACTGGGGCGTCGGTCCATGGCGACACGGAAGCTCTCGTCCTCGACCGACACCTCGGCCCCGGCGCTGCGTAGCTTCTCCAGCACGAGATTCACGTTGTTCGGATCCACACCGTGCACGCTCACGTCACCACGAGTTGCAGCGGCGGCGAAGGCCCAGGTCGCCGCCACGATGCGGTCACCGATGACCTGGTGGCGAACCGGTTCGAGCCGGGACACGCCTTGCACTGTCAGCGTGGAAGTACCCGCTCCCTCGATCCGTGCGCCCATCTGCTGCAGCATCACGCACAGATCAACGATCTCCGGTTCGCGGGCCGCGTTGTCGATCACCGTGGTGCCGTCCGCGAGTACGGATGCCATCAGAATGTTCTCGGTGGCACCGACACTGGGAAAATCGAGCCATATCCGCGCACCGTGCAGGTTCTCGGCCTGGGCCACCACGGCACCGTGCTCGATGTGACTGGAAGCGCCCAGCTGCCGCAGCCCGTTCTGGTGCATGTCCAGCGGTCGGGACCCGATCGCGTCACCACCGGGCAGGGTCACCACCGCGCGCCTGCAGCGAGCCACGAGCGGCCCGAGCACGCACACCGAGGCACGCAACCTGCTCATGTGAACCGAAACGGCTTCATGACTGATATCGGGCGGCGTGGTGATGGTGGTGGTGGGACCGTCGATGCTGACCGAACAGCCCAGGCTGCGCAGCACATCGGCCATCAGCGGGACGTCCAGGATCTCCGGGCAGTTCGTGATGGTCGTCGTCCCCTCGGCCAGCAGCGAAGCGGCCATCAGCTTCAGCACGCTGTTCTTGGCGCCCACCACGCCGACTTCTCCGACGAGACGGGCGCCACCGTGTACCCGGAAATGCTCACTCACGGACAGCCAGGTTACGGCCGCGGTGCGGGTGATATCCGAGTGGGTGGTACAACGATCGGACCAACGTGCCCCACCGATACCCCGAAACGGCCTCCGGAGCTGTTCGAGGGGCGAGAACGCATAGGCTTGCACGCATGAGCGTGCACCTGACCAAGATCTACACGCGTACCGGGGACTCGGGCACAACCCGGCTCTCGGACAACTCCGAGGTCTCGAAGACCGATCCGCGGCTGGAAGCCTACGCGGACGTGGACGAGACGAACTCCGTGCTCGGTGTCGCCCTGGCCACCGCCACGTTCGACGCGGACGTACACGACGTGCTGCGTTCGGTGCAGAACGATCTGTTCGACGTCGGGGCGGATCTGGCCACCCCGGTGCTGGCGGAACCGAAGTACCCACCGCTTCGGGTGCAGCCGAGCTATGTGTCACGGCTGGAGAGCTGGTGCGACGAGTACAACGAACGTCTGGGCAAGTTGGAGTCGTTCATACTCCCCGGCGGCACCCCCGGCGGTGCGCTGCTGCACCAGGCCCGTTGTGTGGCTCGGCGGGCCGAACGTTCGGCCTGGCGGCTGCTCGAAGCCCATCCGGAGGAGACCAACGAGGCACCGGCCAAGTACCTCAACCGGCTTTCCGACCTGCTGTTCATCCTCGCCCGCGTGGCGAACCCGGCGGGCGACGTCCTGTGGCGCCCCGGCGGCAACGCCGAGTCGGATTCTTGAGCCGAAGCCGGTTCGGCACCCCTCAGGTGGATCGACCTCCCACCGTGGACATCGGCGTGGGACCGAATCCGTGATTCGGAGCTCCCGGCGTCGAATCACCTCTCACGCGGGCCGACACCACCCGCGGGTTCTCTCGTGGTGCTCTCGCGAGGACGCCGGAGACGTTGTGTAGTACCTACCCGATGTCTCCGGACCCGCAGCGAGAGCCCGCGAGAGGTTCCGCCACCCAACCAGCTACGAAAACCGAGATACCAGACTTCGATCAGTTGAGTTCCTTGGCGAAGCATCTGCTGTCGGGCTCCTCGCGGTACACCCCGAACTTGGCTGTCTCGTGGTAGCCGGAAGACTCGTACAGGCCGATCGCCTCGGGCTGCTGCAGCCCGGTCTCGAGGACCATACGCTTCCGGCCTGCCCGCGCGGCGGTGTTCTCCAGCTCGGCGAGAACCGCCCGTGCGAAGCCGGCACCACGGGCTCCCGGAACCACGTACATCCGCTTCATCTCCGCGTCCCCGTCCTCGAAGCCGTCGACGTCGGAGTCCTGCGAGCGCCAGCCACCGATCGCCACCGGAAGCTCGGCGTGGTAGCCGATCAGGAACAATCCGCGCGGCGGCAGGAAGTCCTCGGGCAGCAGCGGCGTGCTGTCGGGCCCACCGTAGCGGTGGACGTACTCCTGCTGCACCTGACGGACGAGCTCCGTCGCGTCGGGGTGATCATAGCGACTGATTTCGATTCGCACTTCGCCATGCTAAGCAACCCGTCACGAAGCCCAGCACGGAATTCCCCGTAAACTGCCGCCTCGGTGGGAGGGCACGGCGGGGCGGGCATCGATTTCCCGCGAAAACGCCGCGCCGCTGCGAGGGAGCCGCAAGAGAGGTTCCGCCAAGCGAGCAGCGCGTCAAGGGCAGGGGAAAACCTCAGTGCCCGGCCCAGGGAGCGACGCTGCTGGGGGGCGCCGACTCCATCCAGGAGAGAAAGCCCGTCAACGCGTCGTTTCCCATCGCGATCTCGATGTCGTCCCCCGGTCGGCTCAGGTGTATCACCAGCGACCCGGCGGGCATGGTGTAGGTTTCGGCGGTACTGGGACTGCGCCGGGAGGCGATTTCCATGTCGCCTCGATTGAGTGCCCAGTCGGGGCCGGAACGCAGACTCAACGCGCGGTACCAGGCGAATTCCTCACCGTGGTAGTGCGCGACCCCCAGATGCCAGCCCCGACCGGGTTCACCGCGGTGGACCCGCAGTGCGACCTCGATGCCCCCCGCCTTGAGCTTGCCCAACCGCCGACGCGCCAGCAGCAGCCCGCCGAGCACGGCCAGCACGACGACAACCGCCGAGCCGAGCACAAGGGCCAGCAGCAGGATCGAGGGGCTCATTCGTCGTGGCCGTCAGACGGAGTAGCCCGCCACTCGCAGCCGTGACCTGGCCCGCACTCTGGTCTGTTCATCCTCTCCCTCGGCATCACGCCGCGCGGCGGCGACGTCGATCTCCTGAGCCAGCTCCGCCGACTCCGCGAGAACGCTGACGACGCCGTTCGAGGTCGAGAGGAAACCACCGTGCACGGCGGCGGTGACTGTCTCGTGATCGGGGGTCGTGATCTTGACGACACCCCCTTCGACCAACTGACCGAGCATCGGCTCGTGTCCGGGCAGGATGCCGATTACACCTTCGGTCGTCTGGGCCACCACACTGGTCGCGGTACCGGACCAGAGTCGGCGCTCCACGGCGACCAGCTCGACGGACATCTCGGCCACGCGTGTCTCCTTCGTCGGTGTGTCGTCGTAGTCTATCCGATGGATCGGGCACGCCCGAACAACGGCGTCACCGAGGTTCGAACCGTCCCGAACACGGCGCGGGTGCCGGGAGTCCCGACACCCGCGATCCGCCGAAGCAACGGGTGACTACCCGATCACTCCTGGTTGTACTTCTCGTAGGCCTGCTGCAGATCCTCGAGCCCACCGATGGACAGGAACGCCTGCTCCGGATAGTGGTCGAAGTCACCGTTGCAGAGCTTGTCGAACGCCTCGATGGTCTCCTTCAGCGGCACGAAGGAGCCCTCCTGGCCGGTGAACTGCTTGGCCACGAAGAAGTTCTGCGACAGGTAACGCTCGATCCGGCGTGCCCGGTTGACGGTAACCTTGTCCTCTTCGGACAGCTCGTCCATACCCAGGATCGCGATGATGTCCTGCAGCTCCTTGTACTTCTGCAGGATCTGCTTGACCTGCTGGGCCACCCGGTAGTGGTCGTCCCCGACGATGCCGGGGTCGAGGATGCTGGAGGTGGAGGTCAGCGGGTCCACCGCCGGGTAGATCCCCTTCTGGGTGATCGACCGGGACAGCTCGGTGGTCGCGTCCAGGTGGGCGAACGTCGTCGCGGGCGCCGGGTCGGTGTAGTCGTCCGCGGGCACGTAGATCGCCTGCATGGAGGTGATGGAACGCCCCTGCGTGGAAGTGATCCGCTCCTGCAGCGCACCCATCTCGTCGGCCAGCGTGGGCTGGTACCCGACCGCGGAGGGCATCCGGCCCAGCAGGGTGGACACCTCCTGCCCGGCCTGGGTGAACCGGAAGATGTTGTCGATGAACAGCAGCACGTCCTGGTTCTGCACGTCACGGAAGTACTCCGCCATCGTGAGCCCGGACAGCGCCACCCGCATACGGGTGCCCGGCGGCTCGTCCATCTGGCCGAACACGAGCGCGGTGTCGGCCAGCACGCCGGACTCCGACATCTCGACCCAGAGGTCGTTGCCCTCACGGGTGCGCTCACCGACACCGGCGAACACCGAGGTACCACCGAAGTTCTTGGCGACACGGCGGATCATCTCCTGGATGAGCACCGTCTTGCCCACACCGGCACCACCGAACAGGCCGATCTTGCCGCCCTGCACGTAAGGAGTCAGCAGGTCGATGACCTTGATGCCGGTCTCCAGCAACTGGGTCTTGCCCTCGAGCTTGTCGAAGGTGGGCGGGTTCCGGTGGATGCTCCAACGCTCCGCGTCGGAAGCGTAACCGGGCTCGTCCAGGCAGTTGCCGAGGGCGTTGAACACGTGGCCCTTGACCACGTCACCGACCGGCACGGAGATGGGGGCCCCGCTGTCGGTGACCGGCGCGCCACGCACGAGGCCCTGGGTGGGCTGCATCGAAATAGTGCGCACCACGTTGTCGCCGAGGTGCTGCGCGACCTCGAGCGTGACGTTGTTCGACATACCCACTGCCGTGATCTCCACGGACAGCGCGTTGTTCAGGTCCGGCACGTGATCGCGGGGGAACTCGACGTCCACCACCGGGCCGAGGACCCGGACGACGCGACCGGTGCCAGTAGCAGTGCTAGTGGCAGTTGCAGTCATGTCACTCACTTCCTGCAGACGAGAGCGCCTCGACACCACCGACGATCTCGCTGATTTCCTGGGTGATCTGGGCCTGACGCGCCCGGTTTGCCTCACGGCTGAGGTTCTGCACGATCTCGTCCGCGTTGTCCGTGGCCGACTTCATGGCGGTACGGCGCGCGGCGTGCTCGGAGGCAGCCGAATCCAGCAACCCGGCGAACAGGCGGGTGTTGATGTATTTCGGAAGCAGCTCCCGGAACAGGGTCGAGGCGTCCGGCTCGAAGTCGTAGGCCGGTCGCAGTCCCTGCGATTCGGTGTACTCGACTTCCAGCGGAGCGACACGCCGGATGATCGGGCGCTGGGTGAGCATCGAGACGAACTCGGTGTGCACCAGATGGATCTCGTCCACGCCCAGCACGTCCTCTGGCGTCTCCCGATGCTTGGCCTCTTCGGTGCCCTGCATGAAAGCGTTCACCAAGGTCTCACCGACGTCCGCGGCGTCGGCGTAGTCCGGCCGATCGGTGAAACCGCTCCAGCTCTTGGTGATCTCCCGGTTGCGGAATCGGTAGTACGCCTCGCCCTTGCGTCCGATCACGTAGAGCAGCGGAGTCTTGCCCTGCTGCCGCAACGTGTTCTGCAGCTCCTCCGCCGCACGGATCACGTTGGCGTTGTAGGCGCCACAGAAGCCGCGATCACTGGTGACGATCAGCACGGCGGAGCGCTTGGAGTTCTCCCGCTCGACCAACAGCGGATGATCGAGTGGGCTGGCATCGGCCAGTGCGGTCAGCACCCTGGTGATCTCCTCGGCGTAGGGCCTGGAGGCCTCGACCCTCGCCTGTGCCCGCGTGATCCGCGAGGTGGCGATGAGTTCCTGCGCCTTGGTGATCTTCCGGGTCGACTGCACCGACCGGATGCGGTCTCGTAGTTCGCGAAGCTGAGCCATAGCTACCCGGTCACTTCTCGCTGTCCCCGGCGGGGCGGTTGACCTTCACCGTCTCCTGGGCGACCTCGTCGGCCTCCACGGTGCCGGCCTCGTCGTGCTGCGGGAGCGCAGCACCGCCTTCCGAGGTGGTGAACTGCTTCTTGAATTCCGTGACGGAGTCCTCGATGGCCCGAACACCGTCGTCGGAGAGCTTCTTGCTCTCGACGATGTCCTTGAGCACCGTGTCCTGGTTGCGCCGCATGTGCGCCAGGAACTCGGACTCGAACCGACGCACGTCGGCGGTCGGAACGTCGTCCAGGTGCCCCTTGGTTCCCAGGTAGAGCGAGACGACCTCTTCCTCGACGGGGAACGGGGAGCCCTCACCCTGCTTGAGAATCTCCATCAGGCGTGCACCGCGATCGAGCTGCGCCTTGGAGGCGGCATCCAGGTCGGAGGCGAACGCGGAGAACGCCTCCAGTTCACGGTACTGCGCCAGGTCGATCTTCAACGAACCGGTGACGGTCTTCATCGCCTTGAGCTGCGCGGAACCACCGACACGCGAGACCGAGATACCGACGTCGATCGCGGGGCGCTGCCCGGAGTTGAACAGATCCGACTGCAGGAAGCACTGTCCGTCGGTGATGGAGATGACGTTGGTGGGAATGTAGGCCGACACGTCGTTGGCCTTGGTCTCGATGATCGGCAGCCCGGTCATCGAACCACCGCCCAGGTCGTCGTGCAGCTTGGCGCAACGCTCCAGCAGCCGGGAGTGCAGGTAGAACACGTCACCGGGGTATGCCTCACGACCGGGCGGGCGCCGCAGCAGCAGCGAGATCGCACGGTAGGCCTCGGCCTGCTTGGAAAGGTCGTCGAACACGATCAGCACGTGCTTGCCCTGGTACATCCAGTGCTGACCGAGGGCCGAGCCCGCGTAGGGGGCCAGCCACTTCAGACCCGGGGAGTCCGACGCGGGGGCGGCGACGATGGTGGTGTAGTCCATCGCGCCCGCTTCCTCCAGCGAACGCTTCGCCGCGGCGATGGTCGAACCCTTCTGACCGATCGCCACGTAGACGCAGCGAACCTGCTTCTCCGCGTCGCCACTCTCCCAGTTGCTCTTCTGGTTGATGATGGTGTCGAGCGCGACCGTGGTCTTGCCGGTCTTGCGGTCACCGATGATCAGCTGGCGCTGACCACGGCCGATCGGGGTCATGGAGTCGATGGCCTTGATGCCGGTCTGCATCGGCTCGTTGACCTCTTGGCGCTGGACGACCGAGGCGGCCTGCAGTTCCAGGTCGCGGTTCTGCTCGGCCTCGATGTCGCCGAGCCCGTCCATGGGCTCACCGACCGCGTTGACCACGCGGCCGAGGAAGTTGTCGCCAACCGGTACAGACATCACCTTTCCGGTGCGCCTGACTTCCTGGCCCTCCTCGATCTGGTCGGCTTGACCCAGGATGACCGCACCGATCGACTGCGCCTCGAGGTTCATCGCGACGCCGTAGATGCCGCCGGGGAACTCCAGCAGTTCCTCGGTCATGACCGAAGGCAGACCCTCGACATGGGCGATGCCGTCACCGGTGTCCGTGACGACCCCGACCTCCTCGCGGCTGACCTCGGGTGAGTAGCTGGAGACGTACTTCTCGATCGCACTGCGGATCTCGTCCGACGAGATCGTCAGCTCCGCCATGTCTCGTTCCTGCTCTCGCTTCGTTCTGTGGAAAGGGGGTCCGGCCCCTTCCGACGACGGGTTCGGGAGGACCGTCCGTCAGTCGGAGAGGTCGCGCCGCAGTGCCTGCAGCCGGCCGGACGTGCTGCCGTCGATGACTTCCTCACCGACCCGGATAACCAGCCCACCACCGATTTGCGGGTCCACTTCCAGGTGTACCGCAATCGGCCGCGCGTATATGCGCTGCAGGGTACTGGCCAATCGCTGCTGCTGCTCGTCGCTGAGCGGAATCGCCGAGCGAACGTGGGCGACCGAACGCTCCCGCCGCTTGGCGGAAAGTTCGGCCAGCTCCTCCAGCCCTTCGCTGAGGTGCTGCCCCGACGACTGCTCGACCAACTGCCGAACCAGTCGCTCGGTCACGTCCTCGACCCTGCCGCCGACCAGCTGTTGGATGACGGCTCCCTTACCGGTGGCATCGGCCGTGGGGTCCGACAACAGCCGTTCCAGCTCGGGTTGACCGCCGATGATGCGGCCCAGCCGGAACAGCTCGTCCTCGACCGCGTCGAGCCTGCCCGCACGCTCGGCCTGCACCAGCAGCGCGACACGGGCGAGCCGTTCGAGACCGTGCACCAGGTCACCGGGGTACGACCAGCGAACCCCAACCGCCTCGGTCACCACCGGCAGTGCCCGTGCACCGAGGCGATCGGTCAGCAGTTCGCGGACCAAACCTTGCCTGGACTCAGCGGGGGTGGCGGCATCGGCAAGAGCACGCCGCAGGGCGGACTCGCCGCGCAGCAGCGCGGCGACCCCGAACAACTCCTCGGCGAGCCCGGTGATCTCCGCGGGTCCTGCCCCGTCAGTGGCCTGCAACAGCTGCAGCTCGCTGGCTGCCAGGGCATCGCGACTCGCGGCGTTCACGAGGGTGCTCAACTCTGCACGCCTTTCTCTCCTGGGCCCATCACTTACGTCCCTTCGACCTTCGACCGAACGGTCGGAACCGATCAGCTGTTGGTCGATGTCGACGGGGCGGAAGCGGCGTCCAGCTCGTCCAGGAACCGGTCCACCGTGCCGCGCCGCCGGGCCTCGTCCTCGAGGGATTCACCGACGACCTTGCTCGCCAGATCAACGGCCTGCCTGCCGAGATCCTCACGCAGCTCCGCGATGACCTGCGAACGCTGCGCGGCGAGCTGTGCCTGCCCCTGGCTGACGATGCGGTCGCTCTCCTCCTGAGCCTGCGAGCGCATCTCGTCCAGGATCTGCTGCCCCTCGGCACGGGCATCGTCGCGGATCCTGGCGGCCTCCGCACGTGCCTCGGCGAGCTGTGCCTTGTACTGCTCCAGGGTGCGCTGTGCCTCGGCCTGCGCCTCCTCGGCCCGGGCGATGCCACCCTCGATCCGCTCACTGCGCTCCTGGTAGACCTTCTCGAAGCGCGGAACGGCGTACCTGTAGAGCACGAACAGGAGGGCGGCGAACGCGACGAAACCGACGATTATCTCGGCCGGAGCGGGCAGAATCGGATTGTGGCCCTCCGCTGCCAGCACCATCTTGTTCTCCATCAGGACTTCTCCCAACCCGTCAAGCTGTCGGAATCAGGCGTTGGAAGCGATGAAGTAGAGGACCAGACCGATCAGCGCCAGCACCTCGACCAGAACGAAGGAGATCCAGGCGATACCCATCAACTGGCCCTGCGCCTCGGGCTGGCGAGCGGTTCCGTTGATGACGGCCGACCAGATCAGACCAACGCCGATACCGGGACCGATCGCACCGACGCCGTAGCCGATGGCGGCCAGGCCCGGGTTGATGTTGCTTGCGGTCTCCGCAGCCTGTGCAAGAACGATGTTGCTCACTGTTACTACCTTTCAACTCGGTCCGCATAACACGCGGATCGTGAGGTCTCGATCTGTCCTTCAGTGGTCTTGCGCGAGTGCGGCACCGATGAAGTTGGCGGTGAGCACCGCGAAAATGTACGCCTGCAAGACCTGAATCAAGGCCTCGGCGAAGGTCAGAAGGATCGCGAAGGCGAAGCTGACGATGGAAACCGGCTTGAGCAGCGCACTCCCCTCGAGCAGCAGATACTGCCCGCCGAGAGTGAACACCAGCAGAATGAGGTGTCCGGCGAACATGGCCGCGAAGACTCGGATGGCCAGCGCCACCGGCTGAAACAGGAACTTCTGCAGGAACTCGATGGGGGCCAGCAGGATGTAGACCGGCTTGGGTACCCCCGGGGGGAACATCACATGCTTGAAGTACCCCAGGAAGCCGTGCCGTCGGAATCCCACGGTGTGGATAACGACGTAGACCATGAGGAACAGTGCGACCGGGAACCCGATCTTGGCCATCGTGGGGTACTGGATCAGCGGAATGATCCCGAACAGGTTGTTCACCAGGATGAAGGTGAACAGCCCGAAGATCAGCCCGATGAAGGGACGGAAGTGCTGCGCCCCGATCTGATCCCTGGCGATCGTGTTCCTGCTGAAGTCGTAGATGTACTCCGCCGCGAACTGAGCCTTGCCAGGTACCAACTTGAGATTGCGGGTGGCAATCAAGAAGTACGCACCGACGATGACAGCCGAGAGCACTACGAGCACGATCGGCTTGGTGACTTCACCAAAGATCGGCGGGAGGAAAAAGCTATCGACACCGGGCGGCTCGAAAGTTCCGCCCTGGCTCAACACCAGCGCGCCCAACTGGGCTCCTTCCGGTTCTCCCGGCTGGAGCTAACTCCACCGGGGGAATCGTCACGATTTGCACTCAACGTACCTGATACACGATCGAGGACTTAGGGGCCCTCCCACCGGCCAGGTCCCGCCAGGCAAGTCCCACGGGACGGACCACGACTTCCGGCGACGGAGGACGTACTCGCGTCGAAACCCGAGTTACCTGCGCAGCGAATCCTACCATTCGGTAACAAAACGGTCGTAACACCCACGCGCCGGGAGGGGTCACCCGAGCGGGCCGGACCGTTCAGGAGCGGTCGGCCACCGCGATCGTGGGGGTCCTGGTCCTGCGGAAACCGCGTACCTCGGCCGCGGCCCACACCAGGACCGTGACCAGTATCGTCAGCGCCACGGACTCCACGTGGACGAAGTCGAGTCCACGCAGCAGGGTCACCACCACGAACAGCACGATCATCTTCCCGATGTAGCCGCCCAACGCGGCGACCATCACGAACATCGGGTGAAAATCGGCTGTACTTCGCATCAACCACAGCGTGAGCAACGACGAACCGAAAGCCACCGCGCCACCGATCAATCCGCCCAACAGCCCCGGCATCCCTGCCAGGAAAGCGGCGACGACCGTGCACAACAGCACGGCCAGGGCACCCGGCAGTACGGCGGCGCGAAGCATCGCCGCGGCCAACCGGCGCACCGTCCGGGCGTGCGGATTCGTCTCCTCGGCCGTGGGCCGGTCGGTGTCGTCGGGCGTTCCGGTCGCTTCCGTCATCACTCTCCCGCCGCGAAGTTCTACTTGGTCCTCATTCGGGGTATCGCGGATACGGTACCCGCTACGAGCACCGCGAAGCCCACAGCCCATGCCACGAGAAGCATATCGTCGAACAGCGTGAGCGAGACGGCACCGAACGCGACCACGCCCGCCCACAGGTAGATGAGCAGCACCGCGCGCCGCTGCGAGTGCCCCAGCTCGAGCAACCGGTGGTGCAGGTGCATCTTGTCGGCGTGGAACGGGCTCTTGCCCGCCCTGGTCCTGCGCACCACTGCCAGGCTCAGGTCGAGCAGTGGCACGAACAGCACCGCAGCCACCACCAGCAACGGGGCGAACAACCCGAAGGCGTCCAGGCTCGTGGGGTCCATCTTGCCCGCGGCGGTGGTGCTGGCCGAGGCGAGCATCAGCCCGATCAGCATGGATCCCGAATCCCCCATGAAGATGCGAGCGGGCTGGAAGTTGTGCGGCAGAAAGCCGAGACAGGCTCCGGCTATGGTCGCCGCGATGAGCGCGGGGGGGTAAGCGGTGACATCGCCGCCCTGGTCGTTGAGCAGTCCCAGGCAGAACGCGCAGGTCGCGCTGGCGGCTATCAGACCTATGCCGGAGGCGAGCCCGTCCAGCCCGTCGACGAAGTTCATGGCGTTGACCATGGCCACGGTCAGCAGCACCGTCAGCAGCTGCCCCTGGTTTCCGCTGAGCACCAGCACCGAACCGGACTCACCGCCCTGGCCGCCGGGCAGCATGTACCACTGCACGCCCATCAGCACCAGGATCCCCGCGGCGGTGACCTGGCCGGCCAGCTTGGTCCACGAATCGAGTTCGAAACGGTCGTCCAACGCGCCGACAAGTGTGATCAACCCACCGGCGAAGATCACCGCGAGCGCGTCGTTGGAATAGTCGAACCCGCGGGAGAGGGCGGGCAGATTGTCGGCCAGGAACATGCCGCCGAGCACGCCGAAGTACATCGCGACCCCGCCCATCCTGGGGATGGGCGTCGAGTGCACGTCCCGACGTCTGGGGTGCGCCACGGCCCGGCTGCGGATGGCGAACACCCGGATCAGCCCGGTGAGCAGGAAAGTCACGGCCGCGGAAGTCAGACACACCAGCAAGTACTCGCGTGCGGGCAACCCGACCGGCGCCCAGGAGGGGACGGTGTCCATCATCGCCACCTAGCCGTGCGTGGGAACGTGGCACACGACACCGCTTTGATCCCACGACAGCACAGTCACCGTTGATTGCTCCTCGTCATCTTCCGGGACGACCACGAAAAAATCGGCGTAACCGCGCCGACGCGCCGTTGCCGACAATCGCGCGGCGGAGGACGAAGGCGTCGTCCACTGGCCGCGCACGCTCGTTCACGCTATCGAGAAGTCATGCGGCGCGCCGCGCGGGTCCACACCCACGGCCCCGGGGTATCACCTCGGCACCGTTTCAGCAGGTCAATACTCTGCGGGGCCCAGAACGACCCGAATTCCACGCAGCCACGGTTCACCCGTCCGCGGGAACAGCGGATCGAACGAACAGTGGTACGAGACCAACGGCGCGTTACTCCGCGGGCAGCTCGACACCCAGTTCGGCGGCCAGCTCGTCCCGACTCACCGCTCCTTCACGCAGCACCCTCGGCTGGTCCCCGGTAAGGTCCACGATCGTGGAAGCGACGGGTTCGCCGGAGGGGCCACCGTCCAGATAGACCGGGACGGCCTCACCGAGCTGCTCCCGGGCCTGTTCCACGTTGGCGGCGGGGGGATTGCCGGTGGTGTTGGCACTCGAGACCGCCATGGGGCCGACCTCGCGCAACAGATCCAGGGCCACCGGGTGCAGCGGCATCCGAAGGTTGACCGTGCCGCGGGTCTCCCCCAGATCCCAGGAGAGGGAGGGGGCCTGGGGCAGAATCAGCGAGAGCCCCCCGGGCCAGAACGCCTCGATGAGGGCCCGGGCCTGCCGCGGCACGGACATGACCAATCCGTCGACGGTGTTCCACGAGCCAACCAGCACCGGAACGGGCATGTCGGCGCCGCGTCCCTTCGCCGAGAGCAATGCGCGGACCGCCTCCGGGTCGAACGCGTCCGCACCGATTCCGTAAACCGTGTCGGTCGGCAGGACAACCAGTCCACCGCCGCGCACCGAACTCGCAGCCCTGCGCAGGCCGGCACTGCGACCGTCCGGGCTCTCGCAATCATAGACCGTGCTCACGGTCTCAAATCCTGGCACGTACTCGAAGCTCGGCTGCGAGTGGTACCTCCACCAGCGCACCGGACGACGTGTCGGGGCGATCGCTTTCGTCGGGATCGACGACGGTCCCGGGAGGAACCCCTGGTCCCGCCCGCGAGACCGCCGCGCCGCGAGGCGCGGGGTCAGGTGCAGGACACTCGACCGCGCACCCGAGTTCCGTCATGGGATCCCGGCGGGGTCATGGTGATCCTCTCGGCCGTGGCGAAACGTGGCCGCCCCGCCAGGTCCGAATGATCGTGCACCTCGGTCAGCGCCCCGCTGTCGTTCATGAGCGCGGGCACCGCCTCGGCGTGCGTGTCGTCGTGCTCGACCGCTAGAACCCCACCGGGACGCAGCAGGCCGATGGCACGCGTCAGCACGTGCGGCACGACATCGAGCCCATCGCGACCGGCGAAAACCGCCGTGTAAGGGTCGTACTCCCACACCTCCGGAGGCACCGGAGTGCCTTCCGGCACGTAGGGCGGATTGCAGACCACCAGGTCAACCAGTCCGTCGAACTCGGTGAGCAGGGTGGAATCGGTGACATCCCCGGCGACCACCTCCACCGAGGTCCCCCCGGTGGCACGAAGCGAGTCGGCGTTGTACCGAGCCCATTCCAACGTGGCCGGATCGTTGTCCACGGCGAGCACCCGAGCCTCGGGACGCTGCTGGGCCACGGCCAGTGCGAGTGCGCCGGATCCGGTACACAGATCCACCACGAGGGGGGCGCGTACCGACTGGATCCGGGTCAACGCCCACTCCAGCAGCTGTTCGGTTTCCGGGCGAGGGACGAACACCCCTGGACCGACGGAGAGCGTCGTGCTTCCCAACGCGGCCGTACCTGTCAGATGCTGCAGCGGGACACGTTCCGCCCGACGGCGTACCAACTCGTGCAGTGAGTCGAGCACGGCGGGTTCGGGCGGCGGCAGCAGCGGCAACCGAGGGCGCTCGACACCGAGCAGGTGAGACGCGAGTGACTCCACGTCGGCACGTGGACTGGGAATGCCCGCCGCCGCCAACACGCGCTCGCCCTCCAGGATGGCCAACCGCAACGGCTTTCGTTCCACGGTGGTGACGATCCTTTCAGCATGCTCACCAGGGACGGGCTCGGCGAGAATCACCGTGCGCCGCCCGAGAGCTTCGGAGGGGTTAGAGAACGGATCGGGGGCCCGACGTGCCCGGTGATCGAGCCCGGACGGCCTCACGAGCTCCGGCCCGCGGACCGGGGGGAAACCCGGATCAGACGCCGGCCTGCATCCGTTCGTTCCGATCGGCCTCGCGCAGCGCGCCGAGTACCGAATCCAACTCGCCTTCGAGCACGTGGTCGAGGTTGTACGCCTTGAAGTTGATGCGGTGGTCGGAGATCCGGTTCTCCGGGAAGTTGTAGGTACGCACCCGCTCCGAGCGATCCACGGTGCGGACCTGGCTGCGTCGTGTCTCGGCTACCTCGCGTTCGGCCTCTTCCTCGGCCATGGCCTGCAGCCGAGCGCGCAGCACCTGGATGGCGCGCAGTTTGTTCTGCAGCTGCGACTTCTCGTTCTGGCAAGCCACCACGACGCCCGAGGGAAGGTGGGTGATGCGTACCGCGGAGTCGGTCGTGTTCACGCTCTGGCCACCCGGCCCCGAGGAACGGTAGACGTCGATGCGCAGGTCCTTCTCGTCGACCTCGACCTCGACCTCCTCCGGCTCGGGGTAAACCAGCACGCCCGCCGCGGAGGTGTGCACTCTTCCCTGCGACTCGGTCACGGGAACACGCTGCACTCGGTGCACCCCGCCCTCGAACTTGAGCTTGGACCAAACTCCTTCGAGACCGGGTTCGCCCTTGGACTTGACCGTGGCGATGACGTCCTTGTAGCCGCCGAGGTCGGATTCAGTGGAGCCGAGTATCTCGGCATGCCAACCCTGCCGCTCCGCGAACCGCAGATACATCCGGAGCAGATCACCGGCGAACAGTGCCGACTCCTCGCCGCCCTCGCCGGACTTGATCTCCAACACGACATCGGAGCCGTCGCGTTGATCACGCGGCGCCAACAGCTCGGCGAGCCTGTCCTCCAGCTCCGGGATGCGTTGCTCGAGCTGGTCGGCCTCACTGGCCAGCCCGGGGTCCTCGTCGGCGAGTTCCCGCGCCGTGGCCAGGTCGGAGCGGGCGTTCTCGAGCTCTCGCGCCGTACGCACGATCGGAGTCAGCTCGGCGTGTCGCTTGCCGAGTCTACGGGCCCGCGCCTGGTCGGCATGGACGTCCGGATCCGCGAGCCGCCCTTCGAGCTCGGTGTACTCGGCGAGCAACTCCTCGAGCCTCGACGTCTCCACGGTGCTCCCCACTTTCGCTACGAGTCCGACACGAGAACGGCGCCCACCACGTTGGCGAAAACGGCGGGCGCCGCGGACCCGGCTACTTCTTGGTGCGAGCGTTCTGCGGACGACGGCCGTACCGAGCCTCGAACTTGGCCACGCGGCCGCCGGTGTCCAGGATCTTCTGCTTGCCCGTGTAGAACGGGTGGCAGTTGGAGCAGACCTCGACGCTGATGTGCCCACTGGTCTTGGTGCTGCGGGTGGTGAAGCTCTGCCCGCAGTCGCAGATGACCTGGGTCTCGACGTACTCGGGGTGAATCTCGCTCTTCATGTCTCGTCCTCTCTTCGTGGCACCGGGTCCTCGCGGCGTCGACCGGAGGTGAACCGGCACCGGAACGGATTCCGATTCTGTCAGACCGGGGACCGCTGCTCGGCAACGCCCGAGGCAGCGTGGGTATTCCCGGAGGAGGCGAGTTCCGTCACGGGCCTAACGAGCCGCGTGGACGGGGCCTGTGCCGCGAGGTGGGTTCGGCAGCACCGAGAAGGCGGCGGGAGCCACCCTCCGGCAGCTCACCGCACCACCGACACGGCCCGTCCCGCGCGGTCCCCTACTCGTCCTCCTTGCCCGGAGTGGTCTTGGCGACCTGGGTGAGGAACTCGATGTTGGTACGGGTCTTGCGCAACTGGTCCCGGACCAGCTCGAGCGCCTGCTGCGTGTCCAACGCCGCCAGCACCCGACGCAACTTCTGGTGCACGGCCAG
The DNA here is from genome assembly GCF_900101095.1 of Actinopolyspora mzabensis. Classification (GTDB taxonomy): domain Bacteria; phylum Actinomycetota; class Actinomycetes; order Mycobacteriales; family Pseudonocardiaceae; genus Actinopolyspora; species Actinopolyspora mzabensis. The sequence goes on along the minus strand of NZ_FNFM01000010.1, from coordinate 165,992 downwards.
TTCGTCGGACGACATCAGCAACTCGTCCTTACGAGTGCTGGAGGCGTCCACGTCCACCGCCGGGAACAGCTGCTTGTTGGCCAGCTTGCGGTCGAGCTTGAGCTCGGCGTTGCCGGTGCCCTTGAACTCCTCGAAAATCACGGTGTCCATGGCGGAACCGGTTTCCACCAGGGCGGTGGCGAAAATGGTCAGCGAACCGCCGTTCTCGATGTTGCGTGCCGCGCCTAGGAACCGCTTGGGCGGATACAGCGCCGTGGAGTCCACACCACCGGACAGGATCCGGCCGGACGCGGGCGCGGAGAGGTTGTAGGCACGCCCGAGACGCGTGATCGAGTCCAACAGCACCACCACGTCGTGTCCCATCTCGACCAACCGCTTGGCACGCTCGATGGATAGCTCGGCGACAGTGGTGTGGTCCGACGGCGGGCGGTCGAAAGTGGAGGCGATGACCTCACCCTTGACCGAGCGCTGCATGTCGGTGACCTCTTCGGGGCGCTCGTCGGCGAGCACGACCATCAGGTGGCACTCGGGGTTGTTCGTGGTGATCGAGTTGGCGATCGACTGCAGGATCATCGTCTTGCCCGCCTTGGGCGGGGAGACGATCAGTGCCCGCTGCCCCTTGCCGACCGGCATGACCAGGTCGATGACCCTGCTGGTCATACCCTGCGGGTCGGTTTCCAGACGGAGCCGCTCGTTGGGGTAGAGCGGAGTGAGCTTGTGGAACTCCGAACGCTTCTTGGCGGCCTCGGGCTCCAGACCGTTGATGGCGTCGACCCGCACCAGCGGGTTGAACTTCTGCCGTTGCTGCTCACCCTCGCGAGGCTGCCGGACCACACCCTTGAGGGCGTCACCACGACGCAGTCCGTACTTGCGCACGAGCGAGAGCGAGACGTAGACGTCATTGGGGCCCGCGAGATAGCCGGAGGTCCGGACGAACGCGTAGTTCTCCAGCACGTCGAGGATGCCTGCCACGGGTAGCAGCACGTCGTCGTCGCGCACCTCGGGCTCGTTGTTGTCCCCGCGGCCACGCCCGCGTCTGCGGTCCCGGAAACGGCGGCTGCGCCTGTTGCCGCGATCCTCGTCGTCCTGCCGGTTGTTGTCGTTGCGGTTGTCGCCACGAGCGTCCCGGCGGTTCTCCTGCCTGTCGCCGCTACCGCCGTCCTGGCGGTCCTGGCGGTCCTGGCGGTTGTCGGTGCGCTCCGCGCGACCTCCGCCGTCCGCGCCGCCGCCTCGGTCGCTGCGGTCGCCGCGATCGTCCTGTTCCTGGTTGCCGGACGGACGCTGCGAGGAACGGCGACGACGGTTGTTCCGACGTCCTTCCTCACCGGATCCGTCGTTACCGGAACGACGTGAACCGCCCCGGTTCGGCGCGGAACCGTTCGAACGTTTCTCGGTACCGGATTCGGTGGCCGAGTCCTGGGCATCGTCCTTATCGGAGGGCGAGCCCGCGGCGGGTTTGCCGGAGGTCCGTTCCGACGTCCGGTTCCCGGAGCCCTGCTCCTTGCCGACTCGGCCCTTGGTCTGCTGCCCCTTGGGGCCTTGGCTTTCGGTGTCCTGGGGGTTGTTCTCCGGGGCCGCCTGCTGGTCGAGAGTCGGCTGACGGGTACCGGACTCCGCCTGGCGCGGCGCGGCGGCACCTCCCTGACGCTCCTTGATTGCGGCGATCAGGTCGCCCTTGCGCAGGCCCGTGGTGTCGATCCCCAATTCGCCGGCGAGTTGCCGCAGTTCGGCGAGCACCATGCCCGACAGGCCACCCCGGCGGCGTGCGCTGCCGTTGGTTCCTGATCCGGAGGCTGCCTGCTGCGACTCGGACTCCTGCCCGCCGGAGGGAGAGACGCCGTTGGTCGTCTCGCTGCTCAACAGATCGGTGTTGCTCACGAATGTCCTTCCTGACCGGATCCGCGCCTCCTACGCGGCCCAGCGGATTACCCCGCTCGCTGCGAACACGAGCGGCCTTGTAGTGCTACCGGCCCCTTTATCGAATGAACTCGACGAGGACACCCGGCGCGCGTGGTGTCGGCACCCACTCGAAAACCGGCAGCACCGGGCAGCGGAGACGCCCGACTCGCGCACCCGTGGTGGTATCACTCGTCCACAGCGGTACCACCACCTGCCGGAACAACCGTGACCGTTTCCGTTCACCACCCGGATGCATGCCTTGCTGCTCACTCGTTACCGGACTCACCGAATCAACCGGTCTCGACGAGGTCCGCACTGCCCGTTCGGAGCGCGATCCCGCGCGGTCGCGGAATACGGCGACCCGAGGGGCCGAAGCCTCCACTGTGGTCACCGAGTTATTCGTGACTGCCGTGCGGAACCACAATCCGTAACGCCAGAGCTCCCAGTCCGACACCGGCAACTGCGTGAAGTTCGACTCGACGACACGAACCCCATTGAGTTGACAACTCCTGCCTCGGCCACCGCGCTCGGCCACTCGCCATCCTGATCTTCACCCTGAAGGTGTAGTCGATTCACAGCGAGGGATGCATCCCGGAAAGAAGCTTCCGGGCAAGGCACCGGCGCCGATGCGCCCGGTGACTGATTGACCTTGAGGGTATACGCCGAGTCACTCCGGTGCAACAACCAAGAGCATGACACGCCCACCGGCGGAGCGCCCCTACCCGGTCTCGAGTTTGTCGGGCTCCCCCGCCGAATCACGAGCCCGATACGACAGCACGGGAAATCACCGGCCGCGGCTACCGTGCCCCCGGGCCTCGCGGACCCTACGATCCGACGACGGCGATGCCGACATTTCCTTTATACCACTCGAAACCCCGAGGACCACGACCCCGGCCCCGCTCGGGAGCCACCGCCCCGAGGCGCCTGCCGGGAGACCCGTCGGGAACAGCTTGGTCGAAACCGCGGGGGCCGGCGGAACCACCCCGAGGACGAGCGGGAAACGACGCCGGTGACCACCGCGCCGGTCAACCCATCCGGTCGACCCACACGCCGGTCCGATCCACATCCAGTCGCTTGACCTCGAAGTCCCCCGCCACCGACGGGTCGGGAAGCTCACCGCCGGGCGGCAGGGCGAACACGGTGGGGCCCGCTCCGGAAACAACGGCGGGCACGCCGCTATTCCGGAGCCGGTGGACGAGCTCCAGCGTTTCCGGCATCGCGGGCCCGCGGTACTCCTGGTGCAGCCGGTCCTCCGTGGCCTCGAGCAGCAGTTCCGGCTCGGTGGTCAACGCGTGCACGGCCAGAGCCGTGCGGCCGGCGGCGAACACCGCGTCGGAGTGAGGCACCGTCTCCGGCAACAACCCCCGCATCGTGTGCGTAGCGGATTCCGCGGTGGGGACGAACACCACGGGGGCCAGCTCCGAATGGGGTTCCAGTCGAACGGATCGATAACGATTTTCCACATTCCACGCGACAACCAGCCCGCCGAACAGCGCCGCCGCGACATTGTCGGCATGTCCCTCGTACGAGGCAGCCAGCCGCAGCGCCTCCGGACGCACCCGTTCGGCTCGCACGTCGAGCCCGGCCAGCCGGTAACCGGCTGCCACCCCGGCGACGATCGCGGCCGCGGACGAGCCGAGCCCCCGCGCGTGCGGCACGGTGTTCGTGCAACGCAGCCGCAGCGCGGGTGGTGACACACCGAGCCGATCCATGGTCGCGTGCAGCACCCGAACCACCAGATGACTCTCGTCGACTGGCACCTCACCGGCGCCGGAACCGGTTACCTCGACCCGCGCGGTCCGCGGCTCGGCATCCGTGCGGGTGATCTCCACCACGTCGTGCAGCGCCAACGCCACGGCCAGCGTGTCGAACCCGGAACCGAGATTCGCGGTGGAGGCCGGAACGGTCACCCGGAACGCGGCATCCGTGCCGCCCGTGGCCGATTCGGCGTCGTAACCGGAGGGAAGGACGGTACCGGAACTCAAGACAGCTCCAGAGCCGTTGCCACCGCATCCGGATCGACCGGCAGGGGCTCGACCTCCACCATGTCGGCCAACGCGGTGTCCGGATCCTTGAGACCGTGCCCGGTGACCGTGCACACCACCGTGGAACCGCTCGGTAACCGCCCGTCGGCCGAGGTGGCGAGCAGCCCGGCGATACTCGAAGCCGAGGCGGGTTCCACGAAAACGCCCTCCTTCGATGCCAGCAGTCGGTAGGCGTCCAGGATCCGCTCGTCGGTGATCGCCTCGAACAAACCGTTCGAGGCGTTCTTGGCGTCCACCGCCCCGGTCCAGGAGGCCGGGCTGCCGACCCGGATCGCAGTGGCCACGGTTTCGGGCGAGGCGACGGGCTCACCGGAAACCAGGGGCGCTGCGCCCGCGGCCTGGAAACCGAACATCGCCGGCGCGCGATCGCTGCGCCCCTCGTCGGCGTACTGGCTGTAACCGGCCCAGTAAGCGGTGATGTTCCCCGCGTTGCCCACCGGCAGGCAGTGCACGTCCGGCGCCGTGCCGAGCGCGTCGCAGATCTCGAAAGCGGCCGTCTTCTGGCCGGCCAACCGAACCGGATTGACGGAGTTGACCAACGTAACCGGGTACTCCGCCGCCGTTTTGCGCGCCAGCTCCAGACAGTCGTCGAAGCTCCCCCGCACCTGCAGGATCCGCGCACCGTGCACCACGGACTGGGCGAGCTTGCCCATGGCGATCTTGCCCTGCGGCACGAGCACGGCCGAGGTCATCCCGGCACGTGTGGCGTAGGCCGCCGCCGAGGCGGAGGTGTTGCCGGTGGAGGCGCAGATCACGGCACGCATGCCCGCGGCCTTGGCGTGGGTCATCGCCACCGTCATCCCGCGGTCCTTGAACGAACCGGTCGGATTGGCACCTTCGACCTTGACGAGGACCCGGCAACCGGTCAGTTCCGACAGGTACGGGGCCGGCACCAGCGGGGTGTTGCCCTCGTGCAGGCTCACCACCTCGGCTTCGTCGGGAACTCCGATCCGGTCACCGTAGGCCTCGATGATCCCACGCCAACCGGTACCTGCCCCGGCCGCCGCGAGTTGTGCTTGCGAGGTCAAGACTGTTCACCCTCCACACGCATAACGCTGGCGACCTCGTTGACCGAGGAGAGCCGTGCGATCTGTTCCACGGTGGCGCGCAGCGCGGAGTCCGCGGCGGTGTGGGTGACCACCACGAGGCTGGCATCGGCCCCCCGGCCCTGCTGCCGAACCACGGAGATACTGACGTCGTGCTCGTTGAACGTGGCGGCCACCTGGGAAAGCACACCCGGCCGGTCGGCCACGTCCAGGCTGATGTGGTACCGCGTGGGAGTCCAGTCCATGGCACGCGCGGGAAGCTGCGCGTGCGCGGACTCGCGCGGTCCCTTGCCGGAAACCACCACGTTGCGGGCGGCGGCGACGAGGTCGCCCAGCACCGCGCTGGCGGTGGGAGCACCACCGGCTCCCTGCCCGTAGAACATGAGCTGCCCCGCGGACTCGGCCTCGACGAAGACCGCGTTGAACGCCCCGCCGACCCCGGCCAGTGGATGATCACGCGGAATCATGGCCGGGTGCACGCGCGCGGAGACGGATTCGGTGCCGTCCTCGTCGATCACACGCTCGCAGATGGCCAGCAGCTTGACCGTGCGGTTCAGCGAACGGGCCGCCTCGATGTCCCCGGCCCCGATACCCGAGATCCCCTCCCGGTGGACGTCACCCGCACCGACCCGGGTGTGGAAGGCCAGTGAAGCCAGGATGGCTGCCTTGGAAGCGGCGTCGAATCCGTCGACGTCGGCCGTGGGATCGGCCTCGGCGTACCCGAGCCGGTTCGCCTCCTCCAGGGTCTCCTCGTAACCGGCGCCCGTGGAGTCCATGGCCGAGAGGATGTAGTTGCTGGTGCCGTTGACGATCCCGGTCACCCGGTTGATGCGATCGCCCGCCAGCGACTCCCGGAGCGGACGAAGCAGCGGAATCGCCCCGGCCACGGCCGCCTCGAAGTAGATGTCCACCCCGTTGGCGTCGGCAGCCGCGTACAGCTCCGAGCCGTGCTCGGCCAGCAGAGCCTTGTTGGCGGTCACCACGGACTTGCCCGCGCGCAGGGCGGCCAGCAACAGCGAACGCGCGGGTTCGATACCGCCGATCAGCTCCACGATCACGTCCGCGCTGCCCTCGACCAGGGCGGCGGCGTCCGTGGTCAGCAGCTGCTCGGGTACATCGGGGTGCTTGTGCGGACGACGTACCGCCACGCCGGTGACGCGAACCGGCGCACCGGTTCGAGCAGCGTACTCGGTGGGATGCTCCTGCAGCAGGCGCACCACCTCGGTGCCGACGGTGCCGCAGCCCAGCAGCGCCACCCTGATCGGTTCCCGATCCTCGATCACTCACACCTCCAGGCGAAGCAGGTCGTCCTCGGTCTCCCTGCGTAGCAACAACCGCGACTGCCCGTCGCGTACCGCGACGACCGCGGGCTTGGGGAGTCGGTTGTAATTGCTGGCCATCACGTAGCAGTACGCACCGGTGGCGGCCACCGCCACCAGATCCCCCGGTGCGACATCCTCGGGCATCCAGCTGTCGCGCACCACCACGTCGCCGGATTCGCAGTGTTTGCCCACGATGCGGGACAGCACACCGCTCCGTTCCCCGGCACGGGAGACCAGTCGGCAGTCGTATGCGGCGTCGTAGAGCGAAGTGCGGATGTTGTCACTCATCCCACCGTCGACGCTTATGTAGCGGCGGGAAGCCCCACCGTCGAGTGCGACGTCCTTGATCGTGCCCACTTCGTAGAGCGTGACCGTGCCGGGGCCCGCGATGGCACGGCCCGGTTCGACGGCTATCCGGGGCGGGTCGAACCCGGCAGCCACGCACTCCTTGCGCACGATCTCGTGCAGGCCGGCGGCGAGTTCGGCGGGCGGCAGCGGATCGTCGTCCGCGGTGTAGGCGATGCCCTGTCCACCGCCCAGGTCCACCGTTTCGACCGGCTGCAGCGCCTGCTCACCGTGTTCGGCACGCAGGTCGGCCAGCAGACCGATCACTCGGTGCGCCGCCAGTTCGAAGCCGTTGTCGTCGAAGATCTGCGAGCCGATGTGGCTGTGCAGCCCCACCAACAGCAGTGAATCCGACTTCAGCACCCGGCGCGCCGCTTCGGCGGCGTCCCCGGAGGCGAGTGAGAAACCGAACTTCTGGTCCTCGTGCGCGGTGGCGATGAATTCGTGGGTGTGCGCCTCCACACCCACGGTCAGCCGGATCATCACCCGCTGGCGCGTGCCGTGCTCGGCGGCGAGGTGCTCCAGCCTGGCGATCTCGTGGAACGAGTCGAGCACGATCGCGCCCACACCGGCCTCGAGCGCGGACGTCAGCTCCGCGGTGGACTTGTTGTTGCCGTGCATGGCGATGCGCTCCGGGGGGAAACCGGCTCGCAACGCCACTCGCAGTTCGCCACCACTGCAGACGTCCAGTCCGAGGCCCTCCTGGTCGACCCAGCGCGCCACCTCGGTGCACAGGAACGCCTTGGCGGCGTAGTGCACCGCGGCGGGGTCCCCGAACGCGGCGGTGTACTCCCGGCACCGGGCGCGGAAGTCGTCCTCGTCGAGCACGAACAACGGCGTGCCGTGCTGCTCGGCCAGTTCACGGACGTCGCATCCGGCGACGGTGGTCACCCCGTCGACCCCCCGGGCCGCGTTGCGGGGCCATACGGCGGGGTGCAGCCGATTGGTCTCCTCCACCGAGGAGGGGGCGGGGCCGGCGGCATCGGCGTTCACGGCGACGTCGGCGTGCCTCGGCCCGGCCGGGTGGGCGCGCATCATGCGCCTCCTCTACATCTGTTCGGGAGCACTGACACCGAGCAGGCTCAGGCCGTTCGCCAGCACTTGGCGGGCCGCTTCGCAGAGCTGCAGCCGGGCGATGGTCAACGGCCCCGGCTGATCGTCCCCTGGTTGCAGGACGCGGCAGGAGTCGTAGAAGCGGTGGTACGCGCTGGCCAGGTCCTCCAGGTAGCGGGCCACCCGGTGCGGCTCGCGCAGCTCCGCGGCCGAGCGCACCACCCTGGGGAACTCACCCAGCGTACGGATCAGATCGCCTTCCCGGTCGTGCGTGAGCAGGGCCAGGTCCGCGGCCTCGACGTCGCCTCGGTCGATACCGAGCGAAAGCGCGTTGCGCTGCAACGAGGACAGCCTGGCGTGCGCGTACTGCACGTAGAAGACCGGGTTCTCGTTGGTGTGCTTGCTGATGAGGTCGAGGTCGATGTCCACGGCCGAGTCCACGGAGGAACGGATCAGGGAGTAGCGAGCCGCGTCCACCCCGACCGCCTCGACGAGGTCCTCGAGCGTGACGACCGTGCCCGCGCGTTTGCTCATCCGCACCGGCTCGCCGTGCCGGACCAGGTTGACCAGCTGGCCGATGAGAACCTCCACCGAGTCGGGGTCCTGTCCCATCGCCGCCGCGGCGGCCTTCAGCCGCGAGACGTAGCCGTGGTGGTCCGCACCGAGCATGTACAGGCAGAGTTGGAAGCCGCGATCGCTCTTGTCCCGCAGGTAGGCGATGTCACCGGCGATGTAGGCGGGCGCGCCGTCGCTCTTTATGACGACCCTGTCCTTGTCGTCGCCGAACTCGGAGGAACGCAACCACCACGCGCCATCCGCGTGGTAGAGGTTGCCGGAGTCCTTGAGCCGCTGCACGCACTCGGCGACCGCACCGGAGTTGTGCAGCGAATCCTCGTGGAAGAAGACGTCGAAATCGGTGCCGAACTCGTGCAGGCTGCGCTTGATCTCGTCGAACATGAGTCCGACGCCGACCCTGCGGAACACCTCGTCGCGTTCCTCGGCTGGCAACGCGAGCACGTCGTCCGAGCGGGAGTTCACGACCTCGGAGGCGATCTCGGCGATGTACTCCCCGCCGTAACCGTCCTCCGGGATCTCCTCGCCGCGCGCGGTGGCGACGAGTGAACGCACGAAGCGGTCGATCTGCGCACCGGCGTCGTTGAAGTAGTACTCCCTGGTCACCTCGGCGCCCTGCGCCGCGAGCACGCGCCCGAGCGCGTCACCGACGGCGGCCCAACGACTTCCCCCCAGGTGAATGGGACCGGTCGGGTTGGCCGAGACGAATTCCAGGTTGACCCGCAGCCCGCTGTAGAGCTCACCCGCGCCGAAGGCCGCCTGCCTGGTCAGCACGTCGCGGACGATGGCCGCCTGGGCATCGGCGGCGAGTCGGAGGTTGAGGAAACCTGGTCCCGCCACCTCGGCGGAGGTGATCTCGTCGCGTTGTGCGAGCGATTCGGCGAGCCAGCCCGCCAGTTCCCGGGGGTTGAGACCGGCCGGTTTGGCGACCTGCATGGCCAGGTTGGTCGCGTAGTCGCCGTGCTCCGGGTTTCGGGGGCGCTCGACCGTGACCTTCTCCGGCAGCACCGAGGTGTCCACCCCTCGGGCGGACAGGACGTCGGCAGCGGTCGTTCGGACGAGTTCGGCAAGCGCGGCTGGTGTCACCTGATGAAGTCTAAGAAAGCAATGCCGCTGGTTAACGAGCGGGTGGCCGGGACAGTGGGTTCCGGAACGAACCGGGCGAACATCATCTCACCATCTGAGAGAGTGACAGCCGGTGGTGCGGTCGTGCGGCTCGATCTGCAGGGTCGCGTGCTCGATGTGGTAACGCTCGGACAGCAGCCGCTGGGCACTGGCCAGCACGTCGCAGTGGTCGGCCTCGGAGACGGTGGTGAGGTGAGCCGAGGCGACCTCCATGCCGGAGGTCAGGGTCCACACGTGCAGATCGTGCACCTCCGTCACCGGCTCGATGTCGACGAGATCACCGTGCATCCGCTCGACGTCGAGCCCCTCCGGTGCCTGTTGCACCAGAATGCGCAGCGCCTGCCGTGCCAGCTTGTAGGTGCGGGGCAGCACGAACAGGCCCACCGCGACGGCCACGATCGGATCCGCCAGCCCCCAGCCGAAGGCCCAGGTGAGCGCACCGCCGAGCAGCACACCGACCGAACCGACGGTGTCGGCGAGCACCTCCAGATAGGCGCCGCGCACGTTGAGGCTCTCGTCCGCGCCACCTCGCAGCAGCGCGAACACCACGAGATTGGCCACCAGCCCGGCCGCGGCGGTGAGCATCATCGGCAGGCCCGGGACCTCCGGAGGGTTCGCCAGGCGCCCGATCGCCTCGTAGAGGATGTATCCCGCCACACCGAACAGCAGCACGGCATTGGCCAGGGCCGCCAACACCTCCACCCGGTAGAGCCCGAAAGTGCTCCTGGAGCCGGAGGTCCGACGCGCGGCGGTGATGGCGGCCAGGGCCATTCCGATGCCGAGCACGTCGGTGAGCATGTGCCCCGCGTCGGAGAGCAGTGCCAGTGAGGACGTCATGAACCCGACGACCACTTCGACGACCAGGAACGCCAGCAGCACGAGCAGGGAGAGCGCGAGTCTGCGCACGTAACGTCCCGAGGCACTGGCGACCGCGTCACCGGTTCCGCCGTGTCCGTGACCGTGTCCCACAGCCGCACCTCCCGAATCGCTTCCGACGGACACATAGTGACATACGCATAAGTCGGCGCAACAAGAAACACGCACCACACGAGTGACATCACTCACGAAGGGAGCCCCAGCGGGTCCCGGCCCGGGCCAACCGATCGGGGGCGCCCGATGCGGGAGGACCACCACGGGACACCCGGATCGGTGCACCCGCGACGAACGAACGGAACACCCGGACCCGACCCGCGAAGCACGGCCCCGCGGGCGGCCGCGAGCACGCTCGTGGGAGCGGCCGACCCGAGCCGAACGGACGGGACGGACTCGGCGACGAGGCACGGACGCCGAGGCGCGGACAGCCGAGACGCTGCTCACGAACGCCCGATCACCCCCACCGTCGAACCCCGGCACGGTATGGGTTAAGCTTTGGGAAGTTCAACAGCAAAGCCCTCGTAGCTCAGCGGATAGAGCACCGCCCTCCGGAGGCGGGTGTCGCAGGTTCGAGTCCTGCCGAGGGCACCCTTCGTCAATCGCCCAATCGTCGGGCGCTTACTCCCCGCCCCCGCTGGTTCCCCATGCCGTTCGAGAAGTGAACGTGTCCAGCTGTGGTGGATGGCAGCGGTGACCCCGCTTACGCTGCCAACTCGGCGGCTGTCCCTCCGATGCCCAGTTGCTCGGCAGGGAGACCCGCAGGGAGTTCACCAGACCTCGCCAGGCCGAATACAGCACTGCTCGATCAGATGGTCCCGGCGGCTCATTAGCGAGCACGCTGACAAGCAGGAGAACAGCCCCACCTCCGGCCGGGTTCGGATCGTCTAACTCGCAGGAGCGACCGGGAGCGCCGCCAGAAGCTGTCGAAGTTTGGCAGAGCGTGATGTGTCCTTGAGAAAGTAGCTCGGATAGCGTTCTTTTACGACGTCCAAGCTCTCAGCACCTACGAGCAGGACATCAACAGCGGGATCAGCTCCCCCGAGCCTGGACAGGAACCTTTGCTCCGTCTTGCTGTAGTCTTCCGCGGCGCGCTCGGGATCCTCGTACTCATAGACATCCGTACGGCCTATGTGACGATGCTGGACCAGTAGGAACCATGTGTCGTTTCGCATCATGCACGCACCTCCCACTGAGCCCAAGCCTGCAGTTCCCTTGTTGCTGTTTGTAGCGGATTTGGATCTATATCAGAGTGTGCCACACCGGTATCGAGCAACCAATAGTAGTTGGCAAGCTCACGGAAGTATGACAAAACCACGTCCGGTCCTTGCTCATGCTTAAGGTCCGTCCCCAGCGCACCGTCCCAGGCCTCAATCAGCTCAGCCCACTCCTGTTGGTTCTCCGTACGAAGCTGAACTTCAATTTTGAACCCGTCCCGGCGACACCAGTGGTGTAACGCACGGTAACCACCAGTGTGGGGAGACTGTTGTAATCCCGCAGCTTGGAAATCGTAAGCGACCTGGCATTGGCAAGTTGCTCGCTGGCGTCTCGAACCTTGTTCAAGTCCGGAAGCACTGCTCGGCAACCAGCTATATCCTCGATCTCCCCCAGCCTGGGTTTGTCACGAACAAGCTTTCCGACGATGCTCTCGATCCTCTTGAGCCGTTGGGTGACCAAACCAGCCTGCGAATCACGCCCTTGAAGACGCCTCACGATCTGACCAAGACCGCTCCTCGTCTTGACAAGAGCCGATGAGTGCAACGAGCGCCAGTGATTGATAAGTGCCGCATCCGCCTCCGCTTGTTCACCATCCAATTCGAACTCTTGCGGGGCAGTCACCCGCTTCCGGACGCGATCGCCGACCACCTTCAGCTGGTTCTTCGAAGGAAGCTCGCCAGTGAGCACGTACGTGATATTTCTTTGCACTCACCGTAACCTATTAGTCCGGTTGATCCATGTGACATCCCACCCGACCGACAGCCGGATCCTTGGTGGACATGCGGTGAAACCAAGGCGAACGAACTTCATCGACCTGGACAGTCGTGGCAGATGCCATCCTCTGGATGATCTACGTCTCTGTGCTACATCCGAGGCACGCGCCACCGAGCAGCGACGGCAATAGACGACGACCATCGTGCGCGACAAACACGGTCACCAGCTCAATCGCCTCGAAGATCGAGAGGAATAACTCGATCGGAACGACGTCCGGAGGTGCTGCGGCTACCGTTCGAGCGGTAGCTGACCCGGGGTGTTCTACAACCTGCGAGAGGTCGGGTAGGCGATGATCATCTCAGTAGTTTCATCCGCCCAGTTCGACCAGGACAGAGCGTTCGGCCATGATCGGCAGCTGGCTGCCCGGTGTACACAAGAGCTGATGATGCTGCGAGCTGCGAACCGTGCCGCGAACCGCGGGTCGGACTGTGCGAGGTCGTCCAGATGGAGCTCAGTGGACTCGAGAAGTGCACGCTGAATCGTATCGGGCGCTTGGAGCCCGCGCTCCACGCTTTCACCGATTGTCCACTGAGCAGTTCGGGGAAAGCTCCGGTGCGTGCGGAGAAGGTGCGCGCCACCGCATGAGTGAAGGCGCCGATAATACCGCGTAGCCCAGCAGGAGCCTCGCTGAGCGCTTCGGCGACTTCGATCTCCAGCTGTTCGACCAGGTGGTCCTTTACAGCTTTGAGAAGCTGTTCTTTGCCGGTGAAACGACGGTAGATCGCTCCCACCGATACGCCTGCGTGCTCGGCGACCGCTGCGACCGTGAACTCGTCGAGACCACCGTTGCTCAGTACGTGCTCGGCGGAGATCAGCACCTTCTGCGGGGATGCCCGACTGCGGGCCTGCTGCGGGGGGGCGGAAGAACGAACCGACGACATCGCGGAGTTCACCGAGCTCGGCGACTTCCTGCACATGCCGCTGCGGACGTACTCAGCGGGCATGCGGGTTCGTCTGGCACTCGGCGTGATCACCACTATCGCCCCGGAGATCCTGATCCTCGACGAAGGCTTGGGCGCCGTCGACGCCGCTTTCATGGCCAAAGCGCGGCGGCGGCTGGTGGATCTGGTCAATCGATCGGGAATGCTGGTGTTCGCCTCGCACTCCGACGAACTCCTGCTGGAGTTGTGCACCACGGCGATCTGGATGGACGAAGGCCGGATCCGAATGCATGGTTCGGTGCACGAGATACTCACCACCTACAAGGGAGACGAACCCTACGTTGTCCCGAAGCGAAGTGGACAACTGCTGGACTCGCTTACACACCATCGTCACGACATCCGCTGGTGCCTACCCTCATCGAAAGGTTTCGCCGAGCTGGCCACACAGGCAACACAACCTTCGTCAATTTCTCGCGAAATCGCCGGGCGCGTGCCCCGCGGCCTCGCGCGGGGCACGTTTTCCGGTCACCGGTAGAGAGATTCCCGGTCACCGGTAGAGATCCGCCGTGAGCATCGGCCAGGAACGGTGCAGTGCGCGTTCCCAGTACGGCCAGCTGTGGGTTCCCCGGCCGTAGAAGTCCGTGGTCACGGGAATGCCGTTGGCCCGCAGCTTGCGCACGAAGAACTTCGAGGTGTACAGCGCCGAGGATTCGAGGACGTCGAGCTTCGGCTTCGGGTCCAACGGTCCAGCGATGCCGTTACCACCGGACACGTAGAGATCGGTGCCGCGCAGCGCGCCGACGTTGTTGTAAGGGTTGTGGGCGCGCCACAGCTCCCGGTTCGCCCGATCGTCTCCCCAGAGCGCTCTCCAGTCGTAGTACCCCTCGCGGATGAGGATTCCCTTGACGATCTCGGGCACGAACGGGCCGGTGGTGTGGAGCATGCCGCTGTAGGAGGCCGCCGCCCGGAACATGTCCGGATGCCGGAAGGCGTAGTGCATCGCCCCGAACCCGCCGATGGAGATACCCGCGACCGCTCTGCGGGTCCCCGCGTTGTAGTTGCGTTCGAGGATCTGCCGCACCTCGGTGAGGTGAAAGGTCTCCCAGTCCGGGACGGTGGCCACTCCGAAGTTGCGCCACTGGCTGTACATCCCCGCGGAGCCGTCACTGGGCATGACCACCATGACGGGTTCGTCGGCGACGAACCGGCGAACATCGGTGAACTCGGTCCACGAGCGGTAGTCGGCGGGCTCACAGCAGCCGTGCAGCAGGTAGAGCACCGGCCATTCCTTCGAGGGCTGCGCACGCCAGCCGGGGGGCAACAGCACCCGCACCATCCCGACGTCCGCCAGCGAGGGGGACCTGATCCCGAGATCCAGCGCCCGTTGCCCCACCCAGTTGCGCGAGACGATCCGCGCACCGTTGTCGGCTGGCTCGCCGCGCGCGCCGGCATCCTCGGCCACCCAGGACGGCAGCTCGGCGGCGAAAAGCTCGGCATCTGGCCCCTCGGGACCGTCGGAGCCTGCCGCCACTCCGGGAACGGTGGCAACGGGCAACTGTGAGATCACCAGCACGAGCGACACCGCGAGTGCGCGTCCGGCACCGCGCAAGGTTCTTCGTATCGACAAGAGCTCATCGCCTCGAATTCTTCACTCGACTCGTCGGTCGCACCCCTGGAGCGGGGGTCGGTGGAAACGGGTCGCAGCAGTGACCAGGCCAGTACCGCCGCGATCACCTGCAGCAGGGCCGCGAGCAGAACTCCGTGCGTGTAGCCCGCTGCCAGCGCGGCCGGTTCCGCACTGCCGGTAGCGATGCGGTGCCGCAGCACGGTGGAAACGACCAGGCCGACAACCGCAACCCCGAAAGCGCTGGACAGTTCCCGGGACGCGGTGAGCACCCCGGAAGCGGTCCCCGCGTCGTCCTGGTCGCTGTGGTCCAACGCGTGGGAGGTGATCGGGGCGGTGAAGGCCGATCCCGCGCCGATCAGCAACAGCGCCGGGACGCGCGGGAGTATCGCAGCGAGGGTGTTGACCGCGGCGAGTCCGAACAGGCCCAGCGCGACCACACCGAGCCCGCAGGCGACCACCCGATGTGTGCCGAACGCGCGCGCCGCCGGCCCCACCAGCGGTGTCGCGGCGGTCACCCCGAACGCGACCACCACCAGCGGGAGACCCGCCGTACCGGGGTCCAGGCCGAGATAGCTCTGGTGCACCAGCGGGGTGAAGAAGACCACCCCACTGATGCCCAGCCCCCACAGCAGCAACAGCACGTTGGCTCCCGGGAACACTCGCCCGCGCAACAGCCGCGGCGGCACCAGGGGCGCGCTCGCACAGCGCTCACCGAGCACGAAGCCCGCCAGGAGCAGCGCGCCGAGCACTCCCAGCAGCGGCACCGACCACGATGGGCCCGCGCCGGCCTCCGAAGCTGTCACCAGTGCCGATGTCAGCAGCACCAGTCCGCTGGTCACCGCCAGCGCGGCGGACAGCCGCACCTTGGCGGCGCTTCGCCGGTCACGTTGTGAAGTGCCGAGCGAGACCAACACCACGGCGGGAAGCACGAAGGGCAGGTTGCCGTAGAAGATCCAGCTCCAGTGCAGGTACTGCGAAACCACACCCCCCAGCCAGGGGCCGAGCGCCAGCGCCGCGGCCAGGGCCGCGGTCCAGGTGGCGGCGGCGGTGGCTCGTAGTCGTTCCGGGAGTTCGGTGCGCAGCAGTCGCAGGGTTCCCGGCACGATGAAAGCGGCGGCGACGCCCTGGCAGGTCCGCCCCAGCAGCAACGGGACGGCGCTGCCCGCCGCGCCGCAGACCACGGCTCCGGCCGCGAACACACCGAGACCCGCCAGCAGCGCACGATCCCCGAGTCGGTCGAGCACGGTTCCCGCGAGCAGCACCAACCCGGCATAGGGCAGCATGTAGGCGATGCTGACCCACTGCAGCGTCGCGAGGCCGATTCCCAGGTCACGTGCCACGGAGGGCGCGGCGGCGGCGACGATCGTGTTGTCCAGCGCCGTGACGAAGCCGACGAACGCCACCACGGTCAGCACCAGCAGGGGAGACCGTCCCGGGCTCGTCTCGATGTGGGCTGTATCACTGGGGAGCGCTGTCATGGGCTCAGCTGATCGGGGCTCGTCATCGGATGTCGACACCTCCGGGTGGTCGAACTCGTGAACGGGATCTCGCGGGAGACACCCTTCCCGGTGACGGAGTACTCGTGGCCGGTACACCGAAGCGGGACGGAATCCGAATCGACCCGTAAGGTCCACACTCGACTCCCGAACAATCCGCTCCTCGGCTCACCGAGTTCCGTGGCGGAAAGCTACTGGCCAGGGGATCTCCGCACAACCGGAAACCGCGGTGCGGGCAACGATCCATAATCCCGGTGACAAACAGGGTCCGCAACGGACTCACCCCGATGCGCGAAACGGCGCCGTTGGCACGGGGTTGCCATAACCGGAATCCGGAGTTGTCCGCGAAATGACGGAGAAACGAGCGATCCGGCTCCATTGGTCACTTTTCACTCGTTTGGAGCATTGAAAATTTTCCCGTCGTACTCGGATGCTGAATTCGCCGTTTCACGAATCCAATGACTCCGCGTAGTCCCACGAGGAAAACCGGGTTTCGGTTTCGGGTTCGGGGTGAAAACGGCGACCTGAAAATCCTCGGTCGCTGCGCGCGAACGCGGTCTCGCCCAGTGCGCTTCGGACGGCCGGGAATCCGAGAGGAGCCAGGATGAACCGAGCGGCGCGACTACTGCGCGGTCTGGTGGCAGGCGCGGGTGCCCTGGCACTGGCCACTGTCACCGGGATCGGGGTGACGGGTGTTTCCAGTGCCGAGACCACCGCGGGGGAAACCGGCCCGCGCCAGGACGACTTCCTGAGCGCGTTCGCGTACTCGAAGTATCACCCGAACGCCGTACCCGCCGGATCGAACGATTTCTCGTGCGAACCGGGGAACGAGCACCCGAATCCGGTGGTGCTGGTGCACGGGACCTTCGAGAATCGGTACGACAACTGGGCGGAGCTGTCGCCGGAGCTGGCCGAACGCGGCTACTGCGTGTTCTCGCTGAACTACGGCGGCGGCGCGAACAGCGCGATCAAGGGAACCGGCGAGATCACCAGCTCCGCAAGGGAGCTGAGCGGGTTCGTCGACCGGGTACTCGCCGCCACCGGGGCCGAGAAGGTGGACATCGTGGGCCATTCCCAGGGCGGGATGATGCCCAGGTACTACATCGGGAATCTGGGCGGTGCGTCCGTTGTGGATTCGCTCGTCGCCCTCGTCCCCTCCAACCACGGCACCACCCTGTACGGGCTCAGCCATCTGGCCGGTTTCCTGCCCGAAGGGCAGCCCCCGTGCGCCTCGTGCACGCAGCAACTGGCGGGATCCGACTTCATCACGGAGCTGAACTCGGACGGTGAAACCGTACCGGGAGTGGACTACACCAACATCGCCACCAGGTACGACGAGGTGGTCACGCCCTACACCTCCGCCTTCCTGGCAGCGGGTCCCAACGTGACGAACCTGACGTTGCAGGACTACTGTGCCGTCGACCTGACCGAACACATCGGTATCTCCTACAACGGGACGGCGCAGCAGCTGGTGTTCAACGCCCTGGATCCGGCCGACGCGCAGCGCCCCGGCTGCTGATGTGGGAATCCCGCAGCGCGAGCTTCGGGTAGTTGGTCCGTTGACCGGCAGGTGAGTCGGTGCCTTACGGCGTGGGGCCGGCTCTTGAGTAGCCGGGGGCGGCGCGGCGATTTCGCGAGAAATCGACTCGTCGCCCCGGAATCGGGGCTCTCGCTGCTGGGAGGCCCCGACATCGCTCAGGTAGGGCGGGGGCGGGAACTCCGGTGAGCGGGTTCCCGCTCACGCGTTCTCGCCGGTCCGCTGTTCGAGCGGGCCCGCCGCCAGTAGCGCCTTGAGTTCCGTCAAGGGCATCGCCGGCGCGAACAACCACCCCTGGAAAGTGTGCACACCGACGTCACGCAGCAGTTCGAACTGCTCGAACGTTTCCACTCCCTCCGCGGTGCAGGTGCATCCGATCGCCTTGGCCAGATCGGCGATGGCCTTGACGACCATGAGGTCGGCACGGGTGTTGGCGACATCGGCGACGAAATCCCGGTCGATCTTGATGACGTCGATGGGAAGTTCGCGCAGCCGCGCAAGTGAGGAGTAGCCGGTGCCGAAATCGTCCACGGCGAACCGCAATCCCTGCTCGGTCAGTTCGCGCATGGTCCTTCTCCCCCGCCCGGAGACATTGACCAACGAGGTTTCCAGCAGTTCCATGACCACGTCCCGTCTGTCGAACCCGGTCCGGTTCTCAATCGTGTCCAGCGTGGCCACGAAATCCGGATCGCCGGGCGACAGTTCGGCGAGGTTGACCGAGACCGCGGCCCGATGCCCGTCGGGTTTGACGGGCCATTCGGCGGCGTCACGCATGGCCGTGCGCAGTACGCACCTGTCGAGTTCCCCGAGCAAATCGGCGCTTTCGGCCACCGGCAGGAACGTGTCGGGGCTGAGCAGCCCCCGCCGGGGATGACGCCAGCGAACGAGTGCCTCGGCGGCGAGGATCGCGCCGCTCGCGCGGACTATCGGCTGGTAGAACAGTGTCAGCTCGTCGGACTCGATCGCGGTGCGCAGCTCGCTCTCGAGCTCCACTTTGCGCTCCATCTCCGAGATGGTCTCCGGCCCGGCGACCGAGATCCGCCTGCGCTCGCTCGCCTTGGCTTCCATGACGGCCGCGCCTGCAGAACGCAGCAGCTCGTCGGCGGTGGAGGTGGTCTCCTCGCCCACCGCTATGCCGATGGAGGCGGAGACCCGGATCGGCGGGTGTCCGCGCAGGTACACGGGCCGGTGGAACAGCTCGCCGACAGTGTCGGCGATCATTTCGATTCCCCCCGCCGCCGCGGGCTCGGGGCACACGATCAGGTACTCATCAGCTGCCATCCGAGCGGCCAACCACTCTCTTGGCAAGTCACTGCGCATCCGCTTGGCCAGTTCGATGAGCAGCTCGTCCCCCGCCCGCAACCCGAGTGATTCGTTGATCCGTCGGAAGTTGATGATGTCGCAGTACAGCATCGCGAAACCCCGCGTGTCGGTCCCGCTGAGCAGCTCGTTGACCGCAGCTCGGTTCGGAAGTCCGGTCAGGCTGTCGTGCGTCGCCCAGTAGCGCCATTCCTCCGCGCGCCGGTGGCGTTCGGTGACATCCTGGAACACCGCCAGCCAGAACGACTCCCCGCTCGCGCGAACAGACTTCGCGATGTGCAGTTCGCAGATCACCCTTCGACCGTCGGCACGGATCATGGACCACTCCTGGGTGAAGTCCTCGTTCGGCGGCTTCCCGGAACGGAACGCCAAGCGCAACGATTCCCTGCCCGGTTCGTCCGGGTGGACCATGTTGGCGATGTGGGCGCCGCTCATCTCGTGCTCGCGGTATCCGAGCAGTTCGCGCAGCGCCGGGTTGGAGTCGAGCACGTAGCCGTACCGGTCGAACACGCCGATACCGACCGGTGTGAGTCCGAACAAGTCGCGGAACTGACGCAGCGAACGCTCCAGCCGGGAGTGCAACTCGGTGTCGTCCCTGGTGACGCGTGCGAAACCCCGCAGCGTTCCGTCACTGGACCACAGCGCGATGGTGGTGACGTGCGCCCAGAACCTGGTGCCGTCCTTGCGCACCCGCCAACCCTCGTCGGTGTGGCTGCCGAACCTGGCTGCCTGTTCGAGCAGTTCCTCCGGTTGGCCCGCGGCGAGCTGCTCGGCGGTGTAGAACACCGAGATGTTTCGTCCGATCACTTCCTCGGCCGAGGCACCGGTGATTCGTTCCGCACCGTGGTTCCAGGTCGACACCACCCCGAGCGGGTCGAGGGTGTAGACGGCGTACTCCCACAGCGACGCGCCGAACCTGCCGATCAGTTCCTCCGCATCGGCCCCGATACCGGGTCCGTTCTCCACTCCGCTCATCACCAGCTCCGGCCGCCGGGACACCATGACCCGCACGCCCCGGGCCGTCGCCGGTAGCCCCAACCGGCTTGGAGCTCACCCCGCGGAGCGAGCTTCGGAAGTTCCTCGAACGACGTCCCGGCCGTGAGGCCCACCCCGAGTGTCCGCCCCCTCCAGGTTGTGCGCACGGCACCGCAAGAAACGAAAAATGCTCACTTCAGCCACCCGGCAGTCAACCTGTCCTACATCGGCCCAGTGGAGGTCCGGTCGAACAGGAGATGCGGGAAGTGGCCGGATAACGGCTCGCCGGATTCGTTCCGGAACGCGGTGTGCTCGTTCTCGTAGCCGACCGCCGTGCGGGCGAGACCCTGCCGTCGCGGTATGGGAGCCGGCGTGACGAACACTCCAAGCGGGCGGCTACCGCCATCCAAATCAAAATAAATTTCGCATTGATGGTACGGCCAGCAGCACCCCGGAGCCGCAACCCCCGCCAGGAACATCCGGAAACGGCCGTCGGACGTATGATCTGTGCCATGCCGAGCGAATCGCCCGACTTGCGTGCCTCGGACGAGGACAGGGAACAGATCGCGACCCTGCTGCGACGGGCACAGCAGGAAGGTCGGTTGACGCTGAACGAGTTCGACGAGCGGGTCGCCGAAGCGTACCGCGCGCGCACCTACAGCGAGCTGGCACCGCTGATCAGTGATCTGCCCGACGAGAACGGCAACGCGGTGCGGACCGGCCCGTCCCGTGGCTCGACCTCGGAATCGACTCCGGGCAGGACGGCGATGGGGATCATGAGCTACGCCGAGCGCGTCGGCCCTTGGCGCGTGCCGCCGCGTTTCGCCACGTTCGCCTTCTGGGGTGGCGGCAAGATCGACCTCCGGGAGGCCTACCTCGACGCGGACGAGGTCGAGATCCGCTGCTACGCGATCATGGGCGGAATCGAGGTCATCGTGCCCCCGGGCACCAGGATCGAGGACCGGTGCGCCGCGATCATGGGCGGTGTGGAGCGAGAGGTGCGCGGCGCCACCTCGCGGAGCGGGGTCAAAGTACTGTTGACGGGTTTCGCGTTCTGGGGCGGCGTGTACATCCACAGCGAGGAGCCCGGCGAACGGGACGACTGACCAACCGGTCAACGGTTCCGCTCACTCCGCGGGCTCGACCGGGGTGAGTTCACCACCCGAGGGATGCACGGCGCGGGCCTCTGCCAACCGCCGCCGAGCCGTCACCGTGTCGGCGGTGAGCACAGTGGTCAGCGATCCCCCACCCGCCAACGGCTGCAGCGCCCAGTCCGCCTCCGAACGCGGCTCGGGGTCCCGGTCCCAGACCACGACCTCGTTGGCCAGCACCCTGGCGCCTCCGAGGTGGGTGTGACTGGCACGCAACCGCTGCCGCCCGGGCTCGAAGGTGTGGCGCAGCAGTGGTATGCCCCCGCGCTCCAGGCTCGTACTGCTCACCAGTCCGCCCGGCTCCTCCCCGGAGCGCCCCAGTACCAGCGTCTCCCGGAAGCACGCGCGCGCCGAGTCGGCCAGTCGCACCGAGAGCTCGGCACGGTGTTCGGCCCGGGAGGTCACGACCGTGGGCTCGGGCAGATACTCGACCGTGCCGCCGTCCTCGACGTCGATGTCGATCGAGCCGCGGCTGCCGCCGGGACCGTGCCCCGGCAGGGCCAGCGAAGCCGCGATTCCGCGCAGCAGCAGACGGGCACCGGCACCGACCCGGACCCGCAGCGAGAGGTCGTCCCCGCCCAACGGCGAGGTGGCCGAACCCACCAGGTGCACGACCGCGCCTCCCGTCGCGGAGCTGCCACGACGGCGCGGCACCAGGGTCAGCGGTGCCATGGAGCGCAACCGCCGCACCACCGAGTTGCCCGCACCGTCGAGCTCGACGGTCAACGAAGCGGTCGACTTCATTCCGCGCTCGGCCCCACGGCGGCACGGTGCTCCGCGACCTGCCGCCTCACCCAGTCGGCAGCCGCCGAGGCGGCCGGATCGTCGGTCAGCGACTGCGCGAGCACGGCCAGCTCACCACGCAT
Source organism: Actinopolyspora mzabensis (assembly GCF_900101095.1). Taxonomy (GTDB): domain Bacteria; phylum Actinomycetota; class Actinomycetes; order Mycobacteriales; family Pseudonocardiaceae; genus Actinopolyspora; species Actinopolyspora mzabensis. The sequence continues at coordinate 143,869 of NZ_FNFM01000010.1, read as the reverse complement.
CCGGTGGGCGTCGGCGAGCATGACCGCCATGTCCGCACCGACCCGCTCGGCCAGATCCACCTTGTTGACGACCAGCAGGTCAGCCGTGGTCACGCCCGGCCCGCCCTTGCGGGGGACCTTGTCGCCGCCTGCCACGTCGACCACGAAGACCTGCACGTCCGCCAGCCCGCGGCTGAACACCGCGGTGAGGTTGTCGCCGCCGCTCTCGACGAGCACGAGATCCAGCGAGGCGTAACGTTGTTGCAGCCGCTCCACCGCGTCCAGGTTCGCGGTGATGTCGTCCCTGATGGCGGTGTGCGGGCAGGCACCGGTCTGCACCGCCTCGACCCGACCGGGATCCAGCACTCCCGCCTGCCGCAGGAAGTCCGCGTCCTCGGTGGTGTAGATGTCGTTGGTGACCACCGCGAGTTCGAGTTCGGCCCCGAGGGTGCGGCACAGCGCCGCGGTCAACGCGGTCTTGCCGCTGCCGACCGGACCTCCGATGCCGATCCGCACCGGCCTGCTGCCCGAGGCCGCGGGCGCGAACGGATCGGGCCCCGCCGAGGTCGGGTCGAAATCGACCGGATGCCGGTGGCCGTACTGGCCGTGTACGTGCTGTCCGTGTCCTTGGTGCTGGTGTTCAGCTTGCAAAGAGCCGTCCCTCTTCCCGGTGATGGCGTTGGTGTTGTTCGGCGAGCAGATCGAGTGCCGGAGAGCTCGTAGCGGGCAGGCTCCCGGGCCGATGACCCGCCGTTCGGGCCGCTTCAGCCGCGATGCGCTCGGTTTCGGCACGCAGCGCGGTGACCGCCGCGTTGGCCTCGAACGGATCAAGCCCCAGCAGCCGAACCGCGGCGGACGCCGGACCGCTGATCGACAGGTAGGCCATCGCGGCAGCGGTATCGGCCGGTGAGCGGTCCGCGCCCGCCCCCAGCAGCACACCGACCACGACCGGATGATGCGGACTGCCCGTGGTGGCGTGCAGCTCGTCGAGGGCCCGCGAGGGCAGCGCACTCCGACCCGCGCGAAGCGTGCCGCGCCCCTGCGCACGGCTCGCCGCGCGCTGGGCGGGCGCCGGTGTCCTCGCGTCGAGTTCGGCGTCCAACAGCGACCAGTGGTCCGGAGGCACTCCCCTGGCGGCGGCGTGCGCGGCGGCAGCGGCGAAGACCGCCGCCTGCGCACCGGCGCCGTGCAACCTGCCGTGGAGGAACTCGGCCAATTGCTCCGACCCGGACACGGTGCCGCGGTGCACCGCCTCCTCCAGTCCACCGGAGTGCGCGTGACCACCGCCCGGGAACCGTGAGTCGGCGAGCGCGAGCGTCGCGAGTGAAACTGTGGACATCGCGGGTGTCATCAGAACAGGAAGTAGCGCTGCGCCATGGGAACCTCGGACACCGGCTGGGGCTCGACGAGTTCACCGTCCACCCGCACCGCGAAGCTGTCCGGATCGACCCGCACCTCCGGGGTGGCCTCGTTGTGCCGCATGTCCCGCTTCGTCACGGCACGCGTGTCGGAGGTCCCGACGAGCTCTCGACGCAGCTCCAACCGTTCCGCCAGCCCCGTCCCGAGCGTCTCGGGGGCCACGAATGACACCGATCCCGCTGCCGCCGCGCGCGGTTCGGCACCGAACATCGGGCGGGACAACACCGGCTGCGGTGTTGGGATGGAGGCGTTGGCGTCGCCCATCGCGGCCCGCACCGCGAATCCACTCTTGAACACCGCGTGCGGTCGGACTCCGAAGAACTTCGGCTCCCACAGCACGACGTCGGCGAGCTTGCCCACCTCGACGGATCCGACGGAGCCGTCGATGCCGTGCGCGATCGCCGGGTTGACGGTGTACTTGGCGATGTAGCGGCGGGCGCGGCGGTTGTCCGCGGCGTCGTCGCCCGGCAGCGCTCCCCTGCCGCGTTTCATGACGTGCGCCGTCTGCCAGGTGCGGGTGACCACCTCGCCGATCCGGCCCATGGCCTGCGCGTCCGAACCGATCATGGAGATCGCGCCGAGGTCGTGCAGCACGTCCTCGGCCGCGATGGTGGTCGGGCGGATGCGGCTCTCCGCGAAGGCCAGGTCCTCCGGGACCGAGGGGTTCAGGTGGTGACAGACCATCAACATGTCCAGGTGCTCGTCGATGGTGTTGACCGTGTGCGGCCTGGTCGGATTGGTCGAGGAGGGCAGCACGTGGGAACGGCCCGCAACCTTGATGATGTCCGGCGCGTGCCCGCCGCCGGCTCCCTCCGCGTGGTAGGCGTTGATCGACCTGCCCGCAACGGCCCCCAGAGTGGACTCCAGGAAGCCCGCCTCGTTGAGCGTGTCGGTGTGGATCGCGACCTGGACACCACTGCGGTCGGCGGCGCGCAGCGCGGCGTCGATGGCCGAGGGAGTCGCGCCCCAGTCCTCGTGCAGCTTGAGCCCTCCGGCACCGCCACGCAACTGCTCGGTCAGCGCCTCCTGGCTCGCCGTGTTCCCCTTGCCCAGCAGCAGGGTGTTCACCGGCGCGGTCTCCAGCGCGAGCAGCATTCGGGAGAGGTTCCACTCGCCGGGCGTGACCGTGGTGGCCTTGGACCCCTCGGCCGGGCCGGTGCCACCTCCGATGAGGGTGGTGACGCCGGAAGCCAGCGCGGCCTCGATCTCCTGCGGGCAGATGAAGTGCACGTGGCAGTCGATGGCCCCGGCGGTGAGAATCCTGCCGTTGCCCGCGACGATCTCGGTCGCCGGGCCGATCACCATCGCGGGATCGACCCCGTCGGTGGTGTCCGGGTTTCCCGCCTTGCCGACACCGACGATCCGCCCGTCACGCACGGCCACGTCGGCTTTGACCACACCCCAGTGGTCGAGGATCACCGCTCCGGTGATGACCAGGTCCGGTGCCCCTTCGGCCCTGGTGGCGGTCGACTGCCCCATGGACTCGCGCACGACCTTGCCACCGCCGAACACGGCCTCCTCACCGGATCCGTGCGGACCGGTGGCCAAGTCCTCGGTGACCTCCACGAGCAGGTCGGTGTCGGCGAGCCGGATCCGGTCACCGGTGGTGGGCCCGAACAGTTCCAGGTAGCGCTCCCGGTCGATCTCCTTGGGATCGCTGTGGTCAGTCATGCGGGTCCTTTCCGGATCGTTCCGGATCCTCGGGCTCGGAGCCGCCGTCCCGGAAACGGCCGGGATCGAGACGGATGGGATCGAGACGGGCGGCATCGAAAGACGCGGAGTCGAGGGAGCCCGCGAACTCGGTACGAAGCCCCGGCACGGTGCGCGCACCACCGATCGGAACCAACTCGACCTCGCGTTCGATACCCGGTTCGAAACGCACCGCCGTTCCCGCGGCTATGTCCAGCCGCTGCCCCCACGCCGCGTCTCGGTCGAAATCGAGCCCCGGGTTGGCCACGGCGAAGTGGTAGTGCGAGCCGACCTGCACCGGACGGTCGGCGAGGTTGCGCACGGTCAGCCGCACCCTGGGCCGTCCCGGGTTGAGCGGCACGGGCTCGGCCGCGGGAATGATCTCTCCGGGATACACACGGACTCCTGCTGGATCGATGAGTGTCCTACTGGATCGGCGAGTGCACGGTGACGAGCTTGGTCCCGTCCGGGAAGGTGGCCTCCACCTGAACGTCGTCGATCATCTCGGCCACACCCGCCATGACCTGTTCCCTGGTCAACACGTGTCGGCCGCTGGACATCAGCTCGGAGACGCCGCGTCCCTCGCGCGCGCCCTCGACCACGTGGTCGGTGATAAGCGCGATCGCCTCGGGATGGTTCATCCGCAGCCCGCGTTCCAGCCTGCTGCGGGCGAGCTGGGCCGCGACGTGGACGAGCAGCTTGTCGCGTTCCTGCGGTGCCAGGTGCATGGCACGTTTTTAGCATTGCGAATGACTTCCCGCATCAGAGTCACCACGGAATTCATCACGACGAAACAGAACTACTCACAACGTTCATCTGCCGAAGGAAGCGGCAAAACACCGAGTCACCCCGCCTCGCCACGTTCGATCGATCGGCCGATGAGACGAGGAACGAGGAATTTCGTCACGAATCGGTGATTTCGAGCATCCCACCAGGCGCACGGGCCTCTCCCGCGATGTCCACCGGAGCCGCGGGAACCGGTCGCGCGGTGGGCAACCAGTCGTGCGCGGTGCGCCAGGCCCAGTCGATCAGGGCGGCCGAGTGGCGGAACGAGTAGGGCGAAAGCCGATCCACCTTCGGCGAGGGCAGCACGTAGAGCTCGCAGTGGGCCGCGTTGAGCTGCATGTCCAGTCTCGATGCCGCGAACATGGCCGCGCTCAGCGCGGACCCGTTGATGCCGCCGATCGACTTGGCCGGGCTTTTCGACGGAGGCAGCACGCCGAACCTCGCCTCCTCGGCGTCCAGTGAACGGGTGCCGCTGCAGGGCAGCACGTACACGCGTTCCGCGCCCTGCGCCACCGCACGACTGATCGGCATGAACGCGGCCGGACCACCGTCGATCAGTGAACGCCCCGCCACCTCGACGGGCGGAAACACGCCGGGAATGGCGCACGAGGCCACCAGAGCGGGCAGCGCGGGGCCGCTGTCCAGGAACACCAACTCGCTGGTGTCCACATCGGTCGCGGTGACCGTGACGGGCAACCGCGCCTCCTCCAACCGCCGGAAGGGCAGGGTGCGGTGCAGCCACGCGGCCAGACCGCGGTTGCTCATCAGGTGGTTCGACAGTCCCAGCTTGCCCGAGAGGATGCGCAGCGGCTCGACCGGGAACACATCACGGCGACGCATACCGGTCCACACTTCCCGGAGTCGCTCGGCGCCGCTCACGGTCGGATCCGCTGCCAGCCAGGCCGAGTTCAGCGCTCCGGCCGAGGTGCCGACCAGCATGTCGGGAGTAATACCGCGCTCGAACAGCGCGCTGACCAGTCCGGCCTGCACCGCGCCGAACGTGGATCCTCCCGGCAGCACCCACGCGGTGGTCCTGTTGCTTTCCCGCCCAGTAGTCACATCCCCCAACATATCCGCGGTGCGCCGCGATCGCCGGGAACCGGAGTGGCGGATCACATCGCGATGCGCGCCCGAAGCTCCTCGGCTGCGCCCGAGCGTGCGAGCGCCGACTCCCCCGAACGAACCCTACTGTTTTTGGGAGCGCTCCCATAACATGCTTCCCAGCCACGGTCACAGCGGCGGTGTCGCACCACCCCGGAACCGAGCTCTTCGGGAAAGCCGTGGCGAACGGCGAGGTGTCGCTGGATCGGCTCATCGACACGGAACCGATCAGCAGCCGCACCCCGACAGAACGCACCCCGACCGGGAGGGCGAAATGCGACGAAGAACCGGAACGGTACTCCTGTCACTGCTCCTGAGCACGGTGACCATGGGCGCACCGGCAATGGCGACACCGGTCGCGAAGACCGACGATTCAGCCGCGGCTCGATCGGAGCGACCGGCGCTGACGGACCTGAACGTCACGGCCACACGGGTGGCCTCGGAGCGGCTGCAACGACCCACAGACATCACGTCCGCTTCGGACGGCACGGGTCGAATGCTCGTAGCCGAGAAACCCGGCACGATACGCGCCTACGATCCCGCGACCGACGCCTTGGGGCAGCCGGTACTCGACATAACGAACCGAGTGGAGAACGCGGGTAACGAGCAGGGACTGCTCGGCATAGCCCCCTCCCCCGATGGCAGCGGGAACAACACGCTCTACGCCGCCTACACCCGGGCGACCGATGCCGCCGTGACCCTGTCACGGTTCTCGTTGGCGGCGGAGGACCCGGCCGCCTCCGAGGAAGTCCTGCTCACTCAGCCGCACGCCGAGCACACCAACCACAACGGCGGCGACATCGCCTTCGGCCCGGACGGATTCCTCTACATGGGAATCGGTGACGGCGGTGGAGCGGGCGATCCGCTGCGCAGCGGACAGGATCTCGGCACGCTGCTGGGCAAGGTACTGCGGATCGACGTCAGCGGGAAGTGCGGTGAACTGCCGTACTGTGTCCCGCCCGACAATCCGTACGCGCACACCCCCGGAGCGCGTGACGAGATCTGGAGCTACGGACTGCGCAATCCGTGGCGGATCTCCTTCGACCCCGAGGGAAGATCGCTGTGGATCGCCGATGTGGGCCAGGGTTCCCTCGAGGAGGTGAACCGAATCCCGCAAGGGGTGCGCGACCAGAACTTCGGTTGGTCCTGCATGGAGGGGACGGAGCAGTTCGCCCCGGACCGGTGCGACCCGACGGCGGACTACGTGGATCCGGTGTTCACCTACCAGACCTCGGTGGAGGGCTGCGCCGTGATCGGCGGACGGGTCTACCGGGGCGAGCAGTACTCGGACATCGCGGACGGCACCTATCTGGCGGCGGACTACTGCTCGGCCAACGTGTGGGGCATCCGCAGCGACGACGGCGGGCACACCTATCAGAGCGCCAAGCTCGGGAAACTGCCCATCCAGGTCACCGCCTTCGGAGCTGACAGCTCCGGCGAGCTGTACGTGGTCAACGACCTGCCCGGCATGATGTACCGGCTGTCCTTCTCGACCGACTCCTGAGACCGCGACGCGGCTCGTGAGCGCGATGAATCGGCCGGGTGGATCCCTTCCACCCGGCCGATTCTTCCGCTCAGCGGAGTGAGCGCTCGCCACGAGAAGCGCTGCGGGGCCCTACCTCACCCGCATCGCCGCTCTCGGGGGCGTCGATTTCTCGCGAAATCGCCGCGCCCGAGACCCCAGCCAGGGCCCGACTACGCGGGTGAGCAGCGCGCCTGGGCCCGGTGCGTGAGTCGGATGCATCGCGAGACCGGGCCGCTCGCCGCGTAGGTCGCTACTCAAGAGCCGGCCCAACGCCGCAAGGCACCGACTCACGCGACGGCTAACCGACCACCCGGACGACTGCCACTACGGATTTTGGTTCGAGGGGTCGGCGTATATGACGCCTCGCCCGTTGGTACCGAGGTACACCCTCCCGTAGACATCGGGGTCACCGGTGATGGCATCGCCGATGTTGCCGTACTGGTGCTGGTCGTCGTTGATGCGGGTCCAGCTCCGCCCGGCATCGTCGGAGCGGAAGACACCCGTCACACCATCGATGGTGGCGATCGAGTACATGGCCGGGTAGTCGCTTCCCGGTGCGGACTTGCCGAAACCGATGTTGTCGGAGTCGGCCACTCCGGAGATCCTGCTGAAGGACTTCCCCGAGTCGGTCGAGTGCCAGAGTCCGCCCTCTCCTGTCAGCCAGAGCTCGCCCGACCGTCCGGGAACGGCCTTGAAGTAACCACTCCCCGTCGGGAGCTCGGAAGCCGACGAAGCGGTGAAGTTGGCTCCGCCGTCGGTGCTGACGTAGAAGGTTCCCTGGTGGAAACCGTAGAACTTGTCCGGATCGACCCGGTCGGACTCCACGCGCGCACCGCTGGGGATCCCGGTGGACACCTGCCAGCTCGCGCCCTGGTCGGTCGTGTGGTGCACCCCGGTACCTTCCGGGCTCCAGACGAAGCCGCTGCCGTCCGCGGCGGCAGCGACGGTACCGCCGCCGGTGACACCGGAGGGTTCGGTGTTCTGGAACCAGCTCTTCCCGCCGTCGTGGGAGAACGCGACCCGGCTGTCATCGGGCCTGCTCGACTTGTCGAACTCACCCACCCGGACGATCGTGTCCGGCGCCGTGCCCGCGTAGTCCATGCTCGTGGTGCTGGTGAAGACGGGGTTCTCGTAAATCGTGTCCGGGATCTCGTCCAGCCGCTCGTGCCGGAAACCACCGAGGTCACCGAGGGCGGACAGCACCGGAGCGCCGCCCGGTGGGCTGATCAGGTCGAACACCGCGGTCTCCTCCAGCCCGGCCACCCTGGGCTCGATGGCGATCTTGTCGCCCGCGTCCCACTCGGTGAGGTTGTCGGTGCCGTAGATGGTCGCACCGGTGCCGTAGAGCATCCGATCGGAGTCGAACGGGTCTATCTCCACCGATTCGGTCATCCAACCGAGCTTCGGAGAGGTCTCCGGCGGGGCGGGTTGCTCGGTTCCGAAGGTCAGCCAGGGCACCGAGGAGATGTCCATCTCGTAGTTCAGTTCCCGGTTCGGATAGGCGTCCCAGTCCCAGATGCGGCTCCAGCTCCGGCCGCCGTCGGTACTGCGGAAGAGGATCACGTCCGGGTACCACGAGATCTGGGTGGCGACCATGAGCGTGTCCGGGTTCTGCCGGTCGATGGTGAGGCCGCTGTAGCCGTAGTAGTTGTCGGAACTGGTGGAGGGCACCGGGCTGATGCGGGTCCACGCACCGGTTTCGGTGTCGAGTTTCCACACGTCGCCCGAGCTGCCGTCGTACGGGCCGCCGGTGTTACTGGTGGCCATGTAGAGATAGCCGTTCCGGCTGTCGAGCACGGCCTTGTGGGCGAGGTGGCCGGTCGGCTGGTTCGGCACGCGTTCCCAGGTGGCCCCGGCGTCGGTGCTGCGGTAGATCGTGTTCTGCTTGTCCGCCACCCCGACGTAGATGTCGCTGGTGGGGGAATCGCTGGATCCGCTGCTCTGGTCGAACACCACCCAGGTGACCCCTTGATTGTCCGAGTACAGTCCCGTGGTGTCGCTCGGGTCGGCGACGTAGTCGCCTGGGTTCGGGAAGTTCCCCACCTCGGACCAGGTCTTGCCGTGGTCGGTGCTGCGCCACAGCCCGTTCCCGCTGGGGGTGCCCAGGTAGAGCACGCTGTTGTCGTTGGGGTCGATCGCCAACCGCTCTCCCATTCCGCGGCCGGGCATGTTCCCGCCGAGTTTGAAGGGCAGTTCGGTGATCTCCCAGCTCTCGCCGCGGTCCTTCGAGCGCAGGATGGCGCCGTTGTTGGGGTCCCAGCTGTTGGTGTACATACCGACGGCGGCGTACACGCGATCGGGGTTCACCGGGTCGGTCGCCAGGCTCGCCACGCCGTTGTAGCCCCAGTTGTCCTGGCCGACCCAGTCCAGCAGGGGGACCCATCGACCGGCGGTACCGGAGTCGCGTCGATAGGCACCGCCGATGTCGGTTCTCGCGTAGACCAGACCCGGCTCGGTTCGGTTGAACACGATCCCGGGGACGAAGCCGCCACCGCCGATCTGCGCGTTGCGCCAGTCGTACCGCGCACTGTCTGCCGTGGACTCGGCCTCCGCCGAGGGTGCCGTGCTCGCCGGGCTCGTGAGCGGCACGGCAGCCAACAGCGCGGCCGCCAGCAGCACGGGTAACCGTCGCCACATGAGCTACCTCCGAAGTATTGGGAGCGCTCCCAGAATCGAAGCGCTTCAAATCGCTGTCAACGAGGCGACTCGTGGAAACGCCGGAATGGACCAGCGTGGGCTCCGGACACACCTGGGTCCGGAGCCCACGGCGAGAATCCACTGGGGCTCCCCCGTCACTGCGCTGTGCGGCGTCGATTTCTCGCGAGATCGCCGCGCTTTACGGCACGGCCACCACGAACCCCGCGCGAAAAGCCCCACACGAGGGCTTCGGCCGCACAGCAGCCCCGGCGAGGACTGAGTGCGGCATCCCGTCAGCCCTGCTCGGGCGACTCCATCCGCCCGTTCACGCGACGCGGCACTCCGAGCGGATTGCCGTCCCGGACCGCCTCGGGCAGCACCCCACGAGGGGCGTTCTGGAACGCCACCGGGCGCAGGAACCGCTCGATCGCGGCGGTACCCACCGAGGTGTGTATCGGCGCCGTGGTGGCGGGATACGGCCCACCGTGCTGCATCCCGTGGCTGACGCTGACTCCGGTGGGCCAGCCGTTCCAGACCAACCTGCCCACACTCGCACTCAGCGTCCGGAACAGCGGTGCGACGATGCTCTCCTCCTCGTTGCCGTGCACCGTCGCCGTCAGCTCCCCGGTGAAGACACCGGCCGCTTCCAGCAACTCGTCGGTGTCGGAATAGCCCACCAGCAACGATGCCGGGCCGAAGCACTCGGCCGTGAGTTCCTCGCGGTTGTCGACGAGCTCACGCGCGCTGGTGTAGAGCAGGCTCGGACCGACCGTTCCCCCGGTGCGTTGCCCGGAAACCAGCGTCTCCACCGCCGCGTGGTCCCGCAGCGAACTCAGCGTCTCCTGGAACGCGGCTTCGAGGCCGTCGTTGAGCATCGGGGCCGTGGCACGCTGCTCGACCTCCGGAATCAGCACGTCGCGGAACCGCTGCGCCGCGCTGGACGGCACCAGCAGCAGGCCGGGCTTCGTGCAGAACTGTCCGACTCCCAGCGTGTAGGAGTCGAGATACCCCCGTGCGATCTCCGCGCCCCGCCCTGCGGCGGCCTCGGGAGTCACGAAAGCGGGGTTCACGCTGCCCATCTCGGCGTAGAACGGGATGGGTGAGTTCCGGGAAGCGGCGAGGTCGAACAGCGCACGGCCCGCGGTGTTCGATCCGGTGAACGCACCGGCCCGGACCCGCTCGTCCAGCAGCACGGCCTTCGCCTGCTCGGTTCCCTCCACCAGCGCGAAAGTCCCCTCGGGCGCCCCCGCACGGTGCAACGCCCCCGTGACGATCTCTGCGGTTCGCCGGGAGAGTTCCGGATGTCCCGGATGCGCCTTGACCACCACGGGACAACCAGCGGCCAACGCCGAGGCGGTGTCGCCCCCGGCGACGCTGAAGGCGAACGGGAAGTTGCTGGCCGCGAACACCAGAACCGGCCCGAGCGGCAGCACGGTACGACGCAGATCGGGACGGGCACCGGTCGGCCAGTCCGGTTCCGGGGTGTCGATGGTGGCCTTCAGGTGCGCGCCTTCCACCACGGTGTCGGCGAACAACCGCAGTTGGAACGTGGTGCGCACGAGCTCGCCGCGCAGCCGTCCCTCCGGCAGGTGGGACTCCCGCTGCGCCAGCGGCACGAGTTCCTCGGTGTGGGCGTCCAACTCGGCCGCCACTCCCCGAAGCAGGCCCGCGATGTCGGACGGACTGGTCGCGGCGAGCCTCTCGGCGGCGGTGGTGGCGTTGTCCAGCACGGTTTCGTGGTCTTCACCGGTGGAAACGACTCGGGACGTTGTCATGGGACTCGGTTGCCTCCTCTGGTCGGAGTTCTGCGTTCGGAGTGCCGGGTCACGGCCGCAACAGGATCTTCACGTCCGCGCCCCGCTGCTCGCCGAGCAGGCGCAGCGCTTCGGAAGCCTCGTCCAGTTCCAGCTCGCGGGTGACGAGCAGCGCCGGATCCAGCACACCGCTGGTGAAGGCCGACACGGCGTGCCCCCACGCGCGGGAGGGAGCGCCGAAGACGGTGTGCATCGTGAGCTGCGAGAGCACCAGGCGGGCCGGATCCGGCGGTTCGGGATCGTCGGCGGCCACGCCGGTGAGCACCACTCTGCCGCCGGGTCGTGCCAGCCGGGTGGCGAGCGCGGCCGTGCCCGGAGCACCCGCCGCCTCGAGCACGGCGTCGTAGCTTCCCGCCAGCCGTTCGACCTCCGCGGGCTCGTGGAGCCCGGTGGCACCGCAGGCGGTGGCGATCCCGGCCCGCTCGCCGGGCTCCACCACGGACAGCTCCGCGGGCGAGGCAGCGGCGATCAGCTGGGTGGACAACAGCCCGAGACTCCCGCCGCCGACCACCGCGACACGTTCCCCGGGAACCACCGCGAGCTTGAGTGTGGCAGCGGCCGCGCAAGCGGCCGGTTCCAGCACCGCCGCACCGCGCGGATCGGCGTCGTCGGGCAGCACGTGCAGCAGTCTCGCGGGCAGGGTGAGGTAGTTCGACCAACCACCGGGCCGGGTGAAGCCGGTTTCCTCGTACTGCGTGGCGCAGAGATTGTTGTCGCCCCTGCGGCAGGCGGGGCACACCCCGCAACCGCGGAATCCCTCCCCCACGACCAGCCGGCCGCGGAGATCAGCCGTGACGTCCGGCCCCACCGCTACGACCCTGCCGGACCACTCGTGGCCGGGGATCACGGGGTAACTCACGAAGTCCGCGGGGCGATTGCCGGTGAAGACCTCGCGGTCGGAGCCGCAGATGCCGCTGCGGGCGATCTCGACGAGGGCCTCCCCGGGGCCGGGTTCGGTGGGTTCGGTGGGAACGACGCGAATACTGCCGGGTTCGTCGATGCGTACCGCTCTGGCATCGCTCAAGAGGCGCTCTCTCCCTTCGTACCCCGAAACTGCCAGTCCTCGGCGTAGAGGTCGAACCTGGCACCGCGTGCCGGGTACTCCCGCACAAAGTCGACGTCGAGCTCCACCCCCAGGCCGGGGCCCGTGGGCAGCGCGAAGTAGCCGTCCGCCACTTCGGGGACGCCGGGAGCGGCCTGCTTCACGTGGGAGTCGGCGAAGTCGTTGAAGTGCTCCTGGATCTTGAAGTTCTCGGTCACCGCGGCGAGGTGCAGGTTGGCGGCGGTGAGCACCGGGCCGCCGACGTTGTGCGGTGCCAGCAGCACGTAGTGGGTCTCGGCGGTGGCGGCGAGCTTTCGCGTCTCCATTATTCCGCCGAAGTGCCCGATGTCGGGTTGGATGATGTCGGCGGACTGGTGTGCGAACAACTCGCGGAACTCGGTGCGGTCGTGGATACGCTCACCGGTGGCCACCGGCAGCGTGGTGTTCCGCGAGACCTTGGCCAACGCCTCCTGGTTCTCCGGCGGCACCGGTTCCTCGATCCAGCTGGGATCGAACGGCTCGAGCTCCTTTGCGATGCGGGTGGCCTCGGCGGGTGTGAACCGGCCGTGCATCTCGACCAGGATCTCCACGTCGGGGCCGACGGCGTCCCGTACGGCCGAGACCAGTTCCACCGAGCGCCGCGCCTCGGCGGGCTCCAGTTCCCAGCGGCCCGGACCGAACGGGTCGAACTTGAGTGCCCGATATCCCCTGTCGACCACCGCACGGGCCGCTTCGTGGAACTGTTCGGCGGTGCGCTCCACGGTGTACCAGCCGTTGGCGTAGGCCTTTATCCCGTCCCGGACGTTCCCGCCCAGCAACCGCCAGACGGGTTGCCCGAGTGCCTTGCCGACGATGTCCCAGCAGGCCATCTCCACGCAGGCGATGCCGGACATGACGACCTCACCGGCCCGGCCGTAGTCCCCGCGCTTCATGCGCCACACCAGCGCTTCGGTGTTGAAGGGGTCGGCACCGATCACGTGGTTGCGCGCGGCCTCGTTGAGGTATCCGAGCAGCGCCTCGGTGTGCCCCAGCATGCGGGTCTCGCCGACACCCACGATGCCGTCGTCGGTGTGCACCCGCAGATAGGTCAGATCGCGCCAGGGCGTGCCGAGCACCAGGGGTTCGATTTTCGTGATCCTCATCGGTGTTCACCCACTTCGGTCGGTACGGCCAGATCGGCCACGGGCAACTCGGATGTCTCCGCCTCGGGCATGTAGCGGTGCAGCATGTCCAGCCCGATGCGGGCGCGGCGGACACGCTCCTTCCCGAGGCCGACGGCCGTGTCGGTGAGATGGCTTCCGCTCGGATAGATGTTGGGGGCGTTGCGCAGCCCGAACTTGACGTAGACCGGCGCGGCCACCCGCACTATCTCGGCTATCTCGTAGTGCCGGACGAATCCGCCGAGCTCGTCCGGGGACTCGATGTACACGTCGAGTGGAAGGTCCGTGGCCGCTCGGATCGCGGCCAGCTGCGCCGGGGAGAGATCGGTCGGCACGTTGTAGGTGTCGGCGCCGAACTCCTCCGCGATACGTATCGATGCCGGATTGGACAGTGCCATTTGGACGCTGATCTTGAAGCGCATGTCCGGGGGGAGTTCCCGTTGGGCACGCATTCTGGCGGCCACGGAGAGCACTCCCAGATCGGTGATCAGCACGCTGCGCACTCCGGCTGCCGCGCTTCTGCGGATGTCCTCGAGTACGTGAACCAGCTGCTCGGTGCCGCGCGCCTGGGACGCGAGGGCGCCGCCGGTCGGGGACGAGGCCATCGCACCGGTGTGCCAGCCGGCCTGTGGCCGGGCGAACAGGCTCAACTCGACGTGGTTGCGGGCGGCGGTGCCCGCCATGCGCGTGAGTTCCCCGTCGGTGAGCAGCATCGCCCCGCTTCCCTGGGAGATCCGGTGTACCGGGACAGCGCGCTCATCGGCCTCGGCAAGCACCGCGTCGAGCACTTCCGGCCCCTCGGTGCTGGGGATCTCCACCCGGTAACGAGCACCGTCCGGGAAACGCTTCGAGCTGTCCGGCGGTGACTCGGCATCCCCGGATGGCAATCCTTGGGATCGCAAGAACGTTCGTGCTTCCAACGCCTACTCCGTTCGAAATATCGGACGTTGTTCGGACAACTTAGTCGCGGGAGTTCCGCGAGGTCAATAGGCGATGCCGCGAGCAACCGGCAGCTCTGTTCGGTAGACTGTTCGAAATACCGGTCAAATGCCGAGCTGCGGTCGGCAGGCATCGCGGGCCGGCTCACAACGCGTCCCGGCTCGACGACGGGAGGACGAATCCGGTGGCACGAGCGGTACCCGCACTACAGCGGGCATTCGACATCCTGGAGCTGTTCCTGGACGAACCGGAGCTCAGCGCTCCGGAGATCACGGGAAAGCTCGGATTGCCGCGCACAACGGTGCACGAGCTGCTCAGCACGCTCGTGGAACGCGGGTATCTCGTCCCCTCGGGACGGGGCGGCGCTCGCTACCGCCTGGGGGTGCGGGGTTTCCAGCTCGGCTCCGCCTACGCCGACCGCCTCGACCTCGCCCGCGAGGGGCAGCTGGTGGCGGAGGAAGTGGCCGCCGAGTGCAACGAGACCGTGCACATCGGCATCCGCGAGGGAACCGAGGTGCTCTACATCGCCAAGGTCGACAGTGGACACCCGGTGCGGATGGTCTCGGCCGTGGGCAGGCGGTTGCCGGCCCACTGCACCGCTGTCGGCAAGGCCCTCCTCGCCTCGCTCCCGACACCGGAGCTCGACGAGCTCTACGGTTCGGAGGCGCTGCGCGCGATGACGGACAACAGCATCACCAATCTCACCAGCCTGCGCGCGGAGCTCGACAACGTGGCCGAGTGCGGTCGGTCCCGGGAGTACTGCGAGTCCAACGACGCGGTCGCCTGTGTCGCGGCCCCGGTACACGATCACTACGGAGTCGTCGTGGCCGCGATGAGCATCGCGGTTCCCATCCCGCGCTGGAATGACGCCGCGGAGAGCGAACTCACCGAAACCGTGATGCGGGGAGCGGGGAACCTCTCGGAACGGTTGGGCTACCGCGCGTGACGGGGCTTTTCGCTCCGGTCGGAGCGAAAAGCCCCGTCAGCGGGTTTCCACGACGTAAAACCCGATCAGTCGCCCTCGTCGCCCTGCGTCGGGGTTTCCAACGGCCGCAACCGCACCCACAGCAGGAAGAGCCCACCCAGCACCAACATGGACAACCCGGTCCAGAGGTTGATGTTGACCCCCTGCGACTTGGCCAGCCCCTCCTCGGTGGGAAACAGCCCGGCAGAACCGACCAACAGGCCGTAGACCACGAACAGGCCGCCTATGACCGTCCGCACGTCGAACAGCTTCGCCGATCTCTCCCGCCGCGCGGCGTCCGACTGCTCGCTTCCCGGTTCACGCGACTCCGACATCGCTCACCTCCACCGAACCTGCTGTCCTTCTTGATCCAAAAACCTCGGCCCCCGACTCAACGAACACTGCTCGCGGAGGGACCCCACGTTCCTCGGTGAACCACGCGTCGGACCCCGTTCGAAGCGTGCGGTACGTCCGCATCGAATTTCTCCATTCGGTCGGGCCGTCGTGTGACGTATCCCTTCAGTACTCCCGGCGCCGAACTCCCACCACTCACGCGGTCGGCACCGCCGCGGGTTCTCCCGTGCGGCTCTCGCGAGGACGCCGGAGACGTTGTGTAGTGCCTACCCGATGTCTCCGGACCCGCAGCGAGAGCCGTGCGAGAGGTTCCGCCACGGGACCACCCCGGCAGCCCGGCCAAAGACTCTGTCCAAAACTAGAGGGAGAAGGGGACGTAGCACAGCACGGCGAGCACGATCGCACCCCAACCGAGCAGGGCCGGTTTGCGGTACCACGCGTCGTCGCCCCGCTGCATTTCCCCGGAGTCCGTGGCATCGGCCCGGGTGTAGACCAGCCCCGCGAGTTCGGCCTCCGACTTCGGAGTGGTCGCCAGCGCGATCGGAACACTGACCACGAGATCGGTCACGAGTGCGATGATCGCGGCGATCATGTTCACGCCCTGCGCGCTGTCCATGTCCACTATTCCGGCCCGGTACATGCTGTAGAACGCGATCGGTGCGAGGGTGCCGAGCAGCAGTCCCCAGAATCCCGCCTTGGCGGTCATGCGTTTCCAGAACAGCGCCAGAATGAACGTGGCGAACAGCGGGACGTTGAAGAACGAGAACAACGTCTGCATGTAGTTCATGATGTTGCTGAAGGAAGCCGCGATGAACGCCGTTCCGATACCGATCACCACACCGATGGCGGTGATGACACGGCCGACCGTGAGATAGTGCGAATCCGGCATGTTCGGCTTTATGTACGGCTCCCAGATATCCGCGGTGAACACGGTGTTGAAACTGGAGACGTTGGCCGCCATACCGGCCATGAACGATGCCATCAACCCCGTGACCGCCAGCCCCAGCACGCCGTTCGGCAACAATTGCGCCATGAGCAGCGGAATCGCCGAGTTGTAGTCGTACTGACTGCCCGGTTGGCCGATGTCGGGCTGCATGATCAACGCGATCAGACCGGGCAGCACCACGACCAGCGGGATGAACATCTTGGGGAACGCCGCGATCAGCGGGGTCCGCCGGGCCGCCGAGAGGTTCTTGGCGGACAGCGAGCGCTGCACCTCCGCGAAGTTGGTGGTCCAGTACCCGAAGGAGATCGCGAAGCCGAGGCCGAGCGAGATGGTGAGCCAGTTGGCCCCGAGCGGGTTGTCCTGCCCGAATCCGGTTCCGCCCCATGCGGTCAGGAACTGCGCTCCCTCGGAGGCGGTCACCTTGTCGATGACGCCGCCGACCCCGCCGACCCGGATCAGTCCGAGCACGGTCAGCGGCACCAGTGCCGCCACGATGACGAAGAACTGCAGGACCTCGTTGTAGATGGCCGAGGTGAGTCCACCGACGGTGATGTAGATCAGCACGAACACACCGGCTATGACGATGGACAGTGGGATCGGCCAGCCGAGCAGTGCCCGCAGCACGATCGCCAGAGCGTAGAGGTTCACACCGGCTATCAGGACCGAGGCCACCGCGAATATGACCGCGCTCAACAGGTGCGAGGAGCTGCTGAACCGCCGCAGCAGGAATTCGGGAACGCTGCGCACCTTCGAGTTGTAGTAGAACGGCATCATGACCAGGCCGAGGAAAACCATGGCAGGAATCGCGCCGATCAGATACCAGTGCACGGTGTAGGCGCCGTACTGCGCACCGTTGGCTGCCATGCCGAGAATCTCGGTGGCTCCCAGATTCGCCGAGACGAACGCCAGTCCCGTCACCCACGCGGGTAGTGAACGCCCGGACAGAAAGAAGTCGAGCGTGGAGTGGACGCTTCGTTTCGCGGCGAACGCGATACCTAGCACGACCACGAAGTAAATGACAAGAATGAGGCTGTCCATCCAGTTCATGGACAGCCGTAGCCCATCGGCCAGAGTGTGCATTGTCGTCCGATCCTGTCGCCGTCCGCGAGTTGGCTCTCCAATCGCATGTCCGGAATACCGAACGTTGTTCGACAACGTACGACACGATCGGGTGACGGTCAACACATGCGAGGCCGCGGCTTCTCCCTCGGACGGAGTACCAGCGCCTGCCGTACGACACGCACGGCAGAACCGCAGGGAGTCGAGGAAACACTGTGTACACAGCTGGTCGCCACGAGCACGAAGTTCTTTTCGAGAGCGCTCACAGCGTGCCGATCGTCCACACGGGAAGGCCCGAGGCCCGAGAATCGCCGTTTCACTTAGTGGGCCCCTGCGGTCCGGAACACCACTGGCGGATGCCGGACAACCGCCTCCGCCAACGATCCGCCACGGAAAATCGGGAAGCCCCAGAGGACTCCTCGGGACGGGCTTGTCGGGTGGCGGAGTCGGCCCTACGCGCGGTTACGCGTCAGCTCGTTCCGCGCGGGAGGGGCTGCTCCGGCGCTGCGGCCGGGGAAGTTCCGCGAGAACTCGCACCGAGTTCTCACTCCCAGGGCAACGTCCCGCCCGGAACGGGCGCCGAGGGATCGTAGGGCCTTCTGGTGAAGACGAAGGTGTTGAGATCCAGGTGTGTGACAGTTCCGTCAGGGGCCCGGACGACGCGCAGCCGCTCCCCCCGGTGGTACCCGTCCAGGCCGATCCAGTTGTCCTGCCCGTCCGGCCGGAAACGCGACGGCCGCCCCGGCCCCTGCCAGGCGGAGAGATCGAGCATGCCGTCGGGCAGCACCCGGAGCAGTTGCGGCACCGGTCCCCAGTACCACAACCCGGTCAGCTCCAACAGGTCCTCGGAGACCCCGCCCTCGGGAACCCACTCCGGAGGGATGCGGGGTTCGTGCTCGGCGAGGATCTCGAGCAGATCGACCGCGAGCGCGCCGTTCGCCCCGGCGGTGGTGTTGGCGAGAAAGATCACACCGGTGGACTCGGCGGGGTCGGCCAGCAGATTGGCCAGAAAACCCGGCATGGAGCCACTGTGCCCGACGAGCGCGCGACCGTTGTGCCGTGCCAGTTGCAGCCCCAGGCCGGCTCCCCTGGTCCACTGCGGCCCGTCGTCCACACTGGCCGGCCTGCGCATCTCGTCGAGCGTGTCGGGGTGCAGTACCTCCCCCGTCTCACCGATCAGGAAACGCGACCAGCGGAGCATGTCGTCGACCGTGGACCAGAGCTGACCGGCCGGAGCCATCGCGACCGCGTCCTCGAACGGTTCGGGCTGCAGCACATCCGCCCAGGGGTGCACCGCCAGGCCCGGCGCGTACGGCGGGACGGGGCTCTCCGTGGTGCGGCGCATCCCGAGCGGTTCCAGGATCTCCTCGTGCAGCACCGCCGTGAAGTCCTTGCCGCGTGCGCGTTCGATCAACTGCCCCAACAGCCCGAAAGCGGTGTTGGAGTAGTGGAACACGTGCTGCGGTTCGGGACGCAGCTGGGCGCTGTCCACGCCCGCGAGGAAGTCCTCGGCGGCCTCGCCCTTGGTCCGCTCCCACCACTGCCCGGCCGGCTCGGAGCTGAGCCCACTGCAGTGCGCGAGCAGCTGCCAGATCTGCCGGTCGTCGACCGCCGTCCCCGGCACGTGGTCGCCGAACCGGTCGGACAACGACAGCAGCCCCTCGTCGCGCAGCCGCATCACCAGCACCGCCACGAAGGTCTTGGTGATGGACCCGATGCGGTACTGCGTATCGGAGTCGGGTCGTCGATCGTCCACCCACCCGCGGGAGTCCACCCAGATCGTCTCGCCGTCGCGCACCAATCCGGCGATGAGCGAGGGGACACGGTTGCCCGACTGTTCCAGTGCCAGGCGGCGCAGCAGTGCGCGTCGGGTCGCGGGCAGCAGTTCACCGGCCATGTGCCACATACTTTCGCGCGGCCACCGGCGTTGGCAAGTTCGCCACGCCTCCACCACACCCCGGAGGTCGGTGTGACCGCTGCTACACCGAACGGCGAAACGGCAGCCGAGCGGTGGTACGAGCGTGCCGATCAAGCGCCGTGAAAGCCGGTCGGGGCTTGCCAAACCGGACGGCGAGCGCAACCATACGAGCGCTGATGGTTCAGCGGCGAGGGCGAACGGCCCCGCCGGTGAGGCAAGAGGGAATCCGGTGTGAATCCGGAACTGCCCCGCAGCGGTGAGTGGGAACGAACGTCGTCACCGCCGCGGTCCCTTCCGGGGACCGCGAGTGGAACACGGCACTGGACCTCGGGTCCGGGAAGCCGACGACCAGTAGGAGAACCGGCCGGCGCCGACAGTGCCCACGAGTCCGAAGACCTGCCATCGGTGCGCACCGCGAGCGGTGCGCGAGTCCGAGACCTCGAGGGAAGGTCGGCAGGGCGGTCACGTCGCGAGCTCCCACGCGACGGTGGACGCGTGTGCCCTCATACCTCGAGGTGCTCGGTCGACCATGTCGTCGAGCTCGCGAGGAGAGAGCTTTGACCAGCGAAATCGGATCCACCGTACTCGGATACCCCCGTATCGGCCCGCAGCGGGAACTCAAACGGGCCCTGGAGAGCTACTGGGCGGGCAGGAGCGGTAAGGAACAGCTGCGCGAGACCGCCCGCACGCTGCGTGCCCAGAGCTGGCGGGAACTGCACGAGGCGGGTCTGGGATCCGTTCCCAGCAACACGTTCTCCTATTACGACCAGGTCCTGGACACCGCGGTGACCTTCGGCGCCGTACCGGAGCGCTATCGCAGGCTGGGGCTGGACTCGTTGGACACCTACTTCGCCATGGCACGCGGTGCGGAATCCACCCCGCCGCTGGAGATGACGAAGTGGTTCGACACCAACTACCACTACCTCGTTCCCGAGATCAGCCCGGAGACCGAGTTCAGCCTCGCCGACCGCACCCCCGTGGAACGGTTCCGGGAGGCCGGGGAACTCGGGATAACCACCCGCCCCGTGCTGGTGGGGCCCCTGACCTTCCTGCTGCTGTCCAAGCGCACCGAGGGGGCACCGTCCTCCTTCGCGCCGCTGCACCGGTTGGACGACCTGCTGGAGGCCTACACCGAGCTGCTGGGTGATCTCCACCGCGCCGGTGTGGAGTGGGTGCAGCTGGACGAGCCCGCGTTCGCGGCCGACCGCGAGCCGGCGGAACTGGAGGAGCTGCGCGGCGCCTACCGCAAGCTCGGTGAGCTCACCGCACGGCCGAAGCTGTTCGTGCCCACCTACTTCGGCGATCCGGGTGAGGCCCTCGGCGTGCTGGCCTCCTCGCCGATCGAGGCGGTCGGGGTGGACCTCGTGGCCGGCTCGACCACGATGGAGGTGCTGTCCGGGCTGACCGGCCTGCGGAACAAGACGCTGGTGGCCGGTCTGGTGGAGGGCCGCAACATCTGGCGGACCGACCTGGACGACGCGCTGGCCAAAGCGGCCACGCTGCTCGGTCTCGCCGGTGAGGTCTCGGTGAGCACCTCGTGCTCACTGCTGCACGTGCCCTACGACGTCGAGGCCGAGCAGGACATCGACCCGCAGGTCAAGTCCTGGCTGGCGTTCGCGCGGCAGAAGGTCGAGGAGGTCGTGCTGCTCGACCGCGCCCTGCACGAGGGGCGCGAGGCGGTACGCGACCGACTGGACAAGGCCCGCGCTCCCATCGAGGACCGGCGGAACGCGGCCAGGCTGCACGACAAGGCGGTACGTGATCGCATCTCGAAGCTGCGCCCGCGGGACGCGGATCGCGGTGAGTACGCCAAGCGGCGTGCGGATCAACAGCGGGCACTCGGGCTGCCGCCGCTGCCGACCACCACGATCGGCTCGTTCCCGCAGACCACGGACGTCCGCAAGGCGCGCGCCCAGCTCCGGCACGGCGAGATCGACGAGACCACCTACAACACCAGGATGGCCGACGAGATCCAGCGCGTGATCACCATGCAGGAGGACCTCGGACTCGACGTGCTCGTGCACGGCGAGCCGGAACGCAACGACATGGTGCAGTACTTCTCGGAGTACATGAACGGCTTCGTCAGCACGCTGAACGGCTGGGTGCAGTCCTACGGTTCGCGCTGCGTACGCCCGCCGATCCTGTTCGGCGACGTCTCACGGCCCGAGCCCATCACCGTCGAGTGGGCCGAGAAGGCCCAGCGCATGACCAGCAAGCCGGTCAAGGGCATGCTCACCGGCCCGGTGACAATCCTGGCCTGGTCCTTCGTTCGTGACGACCAGCCGCTCGGAGAGACGGCCAACCAGGTGGCGCTGGCGATCCGGGACGAGGTGAGCGACCTCGAATCTGCCGGTATCGGCGTGGTGCAGGTCGACGAGCCCGCGCTGCGCGAGCTGCTGCCGCTGCGTTCGGAGCGGCACGGGCAGTACCTGGAGTGGGCGGTGCGCTCGTTCCGGCTGGCCACGGCGGGCGTCACCGACGCCACACAGATCCACACCCACCTGTGCTACTCCGAGTTCGGCGAGGTCATCAACGCGATCGTGGACCTCGACGCGGACGTGACGAGCCTGGAGGCCGCTCGTTCCCGGATGGAGGTGCTGGACGACCTCAACGAGGTCGGTTTCGCCCGGGGCGTCGGCCCCGGTGTCTACGACATCCACTCGCCGCGCGTGCCGAGCTCCGAAGAGATCGAGAAACTGCTCGGCGCGGCTCTGGCGGCCGTGCCCGCCGAACGCCTGTGGGTCAACCCGGACTGCGGGCTCAAGACCCGCGGCTACGAGGAGGTGAGGGCCGCCCTGGAGAGCATGCGCGTCGCGACCGAGCGGGTGCGCGGCTCGTCGCGGAGCTGAGCGCGCCCGACGGGTCGGTTCGTCGGACTCGCGCCGTGCTCCTCACCAGCCATGAGTTCCCGCGCGGTCCGTGCGGGAACCACACGCGCACGGCGTGAAACGGGTCGCTTCGGAGTTCACGGACTCCGGGGCGACCCGTTCGTGTGTGGTGGACGAGCACACGCTCCTCGCCGCGGCGAGGACTCGCGAGATGTCGCGCCGATCGACCCCACGCAGCCCGAGAAGCCGGGTTTCCGTGGAGAATATCGGCGATCACCCGCTGTATCCGTGCGACTTGGATTGGCAGAATACCGTGATGAGCTCCGAGTACGACCGAGTGGACGTTCGCGGGGTGGTCGGCTTCGTGCTGATCGCCTACATACCGGCATGGTTGCTGACCCTGCCGCTGTGGCTTTCCGGCAAGGGCCTGTCCTGGGCCTGGTACCCGCCATTGCTGATCGCGATGATGTTCATGCCGGCGGTGGCGACGTTCGTGACGAACCGCTGGATCAGCCCGCGAGGCCGGATACTCCGCGAGACCGGTGTGACCCATCCCAACGGGGTACGCGGCTGGTGGCGGTACGGGCTGCTCGGCTGGATCGGTGCCCCGGTGGCGATGCTGCTGGCGCTGGTCGTCGGCTGGGCAATGACCGTCTACGACGCACACTGGTTCGACTTCGCCGGGCTGCCGGGGCAGCTCCGCTTCGCGCTGACCGACCAGGCCCCGGACTCCGCGTTCGTCGGGGGTCTGCTGCTGCTGTTGCACGTGTTCGTGTTCGGCTGGCTGAACGTGATTCCCGCCGCGGGGGAGGAATGGGGCTGGCGCGGTTATCTGACCCCGGCCCTGCTGCCGCTCGGTCAACCCGCCGCGTTCCTGATCACCGGAGTGCTGTGGGGGCTCTGGCACGCCCCGCTGCTGGTGCTGGGGTACAACTACCCGACGGTGCCCGTAGTGGCGGCCTTCATCATGATGGTCGTTTTCTGCGTGCTGGTCAGCGTGCTGCTCGGCTGGCTCAGGCTGGCCTCGCGCAGTGTGTGGCCCGCCGTGGTCGCGCACGGTTTCCTCAACGCGGCGGCCGTGCTCCCCGCGGTGTTCAACGCACCGGGGGAAACGTTCTCCAACGTCTCGGTGGGACTGCTCGGCTGGACGGGCTGGATCGTGCTGGGGCTGCTGATCCTGCTGCTGGTGGCGCTGCACCGGCTGCCGGTGCAGCTCCCACGAGAGCAGGTGGCGGATGAGGGCCTCACCAGCGGGGTCTCCCGGTTCCACCACCGCTGATTTCCCACTTCCCGCCGGGAAGGAAACGGAGAGGACCGACGGTTCTCAGGTCGAGCGGTGCCACTGTGGACCGGGTGCTCCGAACGAAACACGGCCCGACCGGTCGCCTCCTGGGAGCGACCGATCGGGCCGTACCGCTTTCCGAAAGTTCCGCACCGGAAAGTTGGCTGGGCAGCGAACGTCGCCGGTTTCTCCACGCGCTTCGGCGGTTAAACCCGAGCCGCGCGGTCCGTTGCTCGCCGGCCGGCGCAGCAGGGCCGACTCGGGTGCCGACCGGCGGAAATCACGCGAGGCACCCGTCGGGAGGGATCAGAACTCGGGCAGCTGTTTGACCGGAAGCCCCTCGTGCACCGTGTTCATGGCCGGATAGAACGTACGCGCCGGGATGGTGCCACCGAAGAGGTTCCCGCCCGTGTCGCTGCACTGGTACGGCGCCGCGCTGCCGTTGACGCAGATGCCCTCATAGGGCGGGCCGTCGGTGTAGGTCATCACGGCACCCGCCATCTGCGGAGTGGCGCCGACCAGCACCGCGGACTGGTAGTACTGCGTGGTTCCCGTCTTGGCCATCAGCGGCCGGCTCCAGCCCGCGGACTCGGCGGCGGCGTGCGAGGTACCGCCCGCCTTGTGGTCGTCGGAGAGCCCCTGCGCCAGACCGTGCGCGGTGCGCGGCGCGACCACCTGTGAACAGGGCTTCTCGTTGACCTGGACCGGATTGCCGTCGCGATCGGTGATCGACTCGACCGGAGTGGGCGGGCACCACTTGCCGTGGCTGGCGATGGTGGCCATGACGTTGGACAGCTCCAGCACGCTCACCGGCGTGACACCGAGCGTGAACGAGCCCTGCCTGCTCTGCTTGATGTTCTTCGCCTTGGTGATCTTCTTGTCCGTCTCGGAGTCCCCGTCGGCGTCCACTTTCCGGCTGAGACTGTGGCGCAGCCCCAGTTTCTCGGCGATGTCCACGGCGTTGTTCAGTCCGACCCGTTCCAGCAGCCAGACGAAGCCGGTGTTCGGGGAGGTGGCCAGCGCGTCCCGCAGGCTTCTGCTGCCGGAGGAGACGCCCTCGGCGTTCTGCACCGTCCACTGCTGCCCGTGGCCGAACTGGTGCGTCGTGTAAGCGGACGGGACGGGAATCGTGTCGTTCGGGCTCCACCCCTGCTGGATCGCGGCGGCGGCGGTGAAGATCTTGAACACCGAGCCGGAGCCGTAGGGAATCACTTCGGTGGTGATGTTGTAGGCCGTCTGCCCCTGGCTGGCGTCGTTGCCGTAGTCGCGGTTGGCGACCAGTGCCCGGACCTTGTGGCTGTTCTGGCCCGGCTCCACGAGCGCCATCGGGTTGGCGATGTTGTCGGAGTCCTTGGGGACCTGCGCCTCGGCCGCCTTCTTGGCCGACTTGGTGGCCTCGGGATCCATCGTGGTGTTGATGGTGTAACCGCCGTTCTCCAGCTCCTTGTCACTGAAACCGGCCTCGTTGAGGTAGTCCCGCAGGTAGGAGCAGAAGAATCCGTTGGTGGCGCTGCCACCCGCGCTCACGCAGCTGCTCGGCGGCCGTCCCAGTGGGTGCAGCACCCCCAGCGGCTGCTTCTTGGCCCGCTCGGCGTCCTCCTCGGTGATCCGGAAGTTGTTGTTCGGCTGGGCCATCCGATCGATGACCTCGTTGCGCCGTTCCCGCGCCGCGTCCGGATTGCTGTTCGGATTGAGCGCGCCGGGCGCGTTGACGATCGCGGCCAGCAACGCGGCCTGCTGAATGTTCAGCTGGTCCGAGCTGATGCCGAAGTAGGTCTGGGCGGCGGCCCCGACCCCGAACGTCTGGTTACCGAACGGCACCACGTTCAGGTAGGAGGTGAGGATCTCCTCCTTGCTCATGGTGCGTTCCAGTTCCACGGCCAGCCGTGCCTCGCGCAGCTTGCGGGCGATGGTGGTGGCCTGGGCGTCGTGCCGCTCCACCTTGTTGTCGGCCGCCACGTGCACCAGGTAGTTCTTCACGTACTGCTGGGTGATCGTGGAGGCGCCCTCCTGCACGGAACCACTGCTGATGTTGGTGGCCAGCGCGCGCATGGTGCCTTGCCAGTCGACACCGTTGTGGTCCCAGAACCGCTTGTCCTCGATCGCGGTGATCGCCGAGCGCATGGTGTCGGCGATCTCGTCGGAGGAGGTGGGAATCCGGTAGTCGTCGTAGAAGTGGGCGATCGGATCGCCGTTGCGGTCGAGTACGTCGGTGGTCAGCGGCATTCGCGCCTTCTCCAACGAATCCGACATCCGGGACATGGCCGAGGTCGTCTCGTTCACCATCGCACCGGCCCCGATGGCGGCGGGCAGCATCAGACTGGCCACCAGCACACCTGAAAGCACACAAAGACCGAAGAGTTTTAACAGCACGCCGCCGCGCCGCACGCAAGCCCCAATCACACTCGTGTCCACCGAGCAGAGCATCGACATCGGGTCCCGGCGCGCATGCCGCGTTCCAACGGCGCTGGTAGATCCGGAACCCACGAGGGAGACGTGGCGCCGGGTCGGACCGGGCACCGATCCCGGATCCCCCGTCGTCGCTCGCCTACTTGATATCACACCGCACGTCGTCGGTGACCGGGTTCCACCGGAAAAAGTGGACTTCACCGGGGAAAACCACTCGAACGCAGGCGTCCGGGTGAGTGATGTCACCGAAAAGCAACCGGAACCACGTGACGACGCTCGGTAATTCGCGAACCCCCTCGCAGGCCCGGAAAGTAGCTACCCGAACACCGTGAACCTCGCGGGAACGAGCCCGAAGCGGAACGGCACGCCCCGGCATCGCGCATGACTCGCACCGGCCTCACGCACGAAACACGAACACAGTGGATACCCGAATGGCTACACTGGGCGAATGACCGATCCCTTCCTGGACTCCATCGCCGCGGCACTGGCCGGGCAGGCAGCGGCGGCGCTCGGCAGCGCGGGCTCGACGGCGCTGGCGAAGGTGCGGGAACTCGTGCGAGGCAAGTCCGAAGCGGACCCGCGAACCGAGGCGGCACTGGAAGCCGCCGAGGACCGTCCCGCCGATCACCCGAAAGTCACCGCGCTGGCCGAACGGCTCGAACAGCTGGAGCACGAGGATCCCGAGTTCGGCGCGCGATTGCGCGAGGCGGGTGAACCCCTGCATCAGCAGCTGCGGGCCACCGGCAACCGGACGGTCAACCAGTTCAACGGCAACGCGCACAACGTGGTGCAGGGTGAAACGTTCGACCGGATCGAGTTCAACGGCTAGTTGAACTTTCCGACTGACCGTCGTAGGTACGCGGGTGGCGGAACCTCTCGCACGACTCTCGCTCCGGGAGGCCCGACATCGGGTAACGACTACACAACGTCGGGCCTTCCTCGCGAGAGCCGCACGGGAGAACCCGCTGGTGGTCAGGCTGCACAGGTGGTGGTTCGGCGCTACCGCGCGCCGCAAAGAACGCCCACCGGCTCTTGAGTAGCGACCTACGCGACGAGCGGACCGGCCTCGCAATGCATCCGACTCACGCACCGGGGTTCCCTGCGCTGCCTCGCTCACTGTCGCGTGCCGAGGGGACCCGCGATTTCGCGAGAGCCGCACCGGAGAACCCGCGGCGGCGGCGATTGCGAGGGCGGTGGGAGTTCGCCCTGCGTCGACGGCCCGGCGATTTCGCGAGAAATCGACGCACGGCTGGGGAAGGAACCCCGGTGCGTGAGGTGGTCCGGCCAGGGTGGTGTCGATTTCTCGCGAAATCGACGTCACCGAGGAATCGACTCGGGCGGGGATCAGCGGCGTCGTGACTCGGCTGCGTTGAGCTCGGCGAGGTAGCGGTTGTACTCGGCGAGCTGCGGGTCCTCCTCCTCGGTGACCGAGGGCGCGCGCTCCGGAACCGGGGAACGTCTCGGGCGCTCGGACTCGCTCTTCTCGGCGGTGTTTTTCGCGGGTTCCGGTGGGGGCTGTTCCGCTTCGCCCGACCCGTCATCACCGAAAGTGTCGGGGACGGCGTCAGCGAGCGTGGGATCCATGACCGGTTCGGCCGCTTCCTGGTCCGCACCGCCGAGCGACATCCGGAGCACCTGGTACCACAGGAATAGGGTGAACGCTCCGAACAGCGGCCACTGCAGCGCGTAACCGAGGTTCTGGAAGCTGCCCCCCGCGTCGTGGGCACGTTCCCACTGCCACCAGCCCAGCCAGCCGGTGGCGACGACGGCGGCGAGAAACACCAGGTGCAGCAGCACCCAGCCCGGCGAAAGCAGACGGCCCTTCACGCGACCCATTGTAGGTTCGAGTGCACCTCGCCGGCGCGGCTGCCTGTCCGCGAGTCAGGCTTGCCAGCCGTGGCGCCCACGGCCGACTCGGGGTGCGGCGTACTCGCGCGGCGAGTGGTGCCTCCTCGCCGCGCGATGGGAGACCGGCACCGTTACCGGGTACCGAGTTCCTCCAGCCTGCGCTGGGCCTCGTCGAGCTCGCGCTGCAGCTGCTCCACCCTGGCTCGCTGGTGCTCCCGTTCCGCCTCCAGCAACGGTTCGACCGCCTGCGCGACGTCCTCGTGCAGTGCTTTCGCCGCCTGCCCCACGGCGGAGGCCGGAACGTCGGTCGGACGCAGCACCCGCTTCCTGCCGTTGCTGACCTCGACGCTCCACTGCCCGTCCTCGCCCGCGGTGAGGATGATGGTGGCGCCCGCCGGGCGACGCGAGGAGTTGTTCTTGGCCGTACCCCCACTCGTGCGGGAAGTACCGTTGCGCTTGGAACCGGTCGACTCGCTCTTGTTCGACTGCTCCCCGGCGCTGGAGGACGACGTCGAACCACCGGATCGTTTCGACGTACCGGCGGTGTCGGTGCTGTGTCCGTTCACTCCGGAGTCCTTCGCCGTGTTCGTCGTGCCTCCCGGATCGCCGGTAGCCGCGAACGCGGTGGCAGTCGGCTCGGCGGGAGCCGGCTCGGCGGGAGTGTGCGGCTGATCGTCCTCGGTACTCTTCTTCTTGGCGGCCCGACCGGTCTCCTTGCGTTTCGGCGCGGGCTTGTCCAGGGTCACCTCGGCTGCCGAGAAGGACAGCACGTCCTTGGAGCCTGCCGGTTTGACCTGCAGGAACTCGCCTTCCGCGGGCTCGTCCATGGCGACGACCTTGCCGGAGCGCCCGGCGTCGACGCCGACCGCCGAACCGGTGAACCACACGGTGGGTGTGGTTCCGTTGTCCAGTTCCTCACGAAGGCCGCTGATCTGTTCGGAGGACAGCGCACGGGCCTCGGACATTCACGCTCCCGAGTGGACGAAGGCAGCCGCCCGCGTCGCCGCTCGGCGTATCGGACCTCGGTCGTACCCGCGCGGAATCCGCGGGAGCCGCTCCGACGCGCGGCGGTCGGGAGGCTTGCCGGGATGGGCTCACACGACCTGACCGCCGCAGCGTATCGAACGTCCGTGCGAATCCTCAACGCGCCCCGGAGCGCTGGAGCTCGTAGTCCTCCGGATCGGCCTTGCGGGTCTGCCACCAGTAGTTCCAGGTGAAACCGGGCCAGAGGGTGCGGTTGACCCCGTTGGCGTCCAGGTACCAGCTCTGGCAGCCGCCGTCCGACCACACGGCATCGGCGAGGTGTGACTGGATCCGCTCGTTGAACTCGTCCTGAGCCGACTGGCGCACGTCGGCCTGGGTGAACTCGCCCCGCAGCAGCGGGCGCAGGATACTGAGCACGTAGTTGATCTGCGACTCGATCATGAACACCACCGAGTTGTGCCCCAGCCCGGTGTTCGGCCCGAGCAGGAAGTACAGGTTGGGGAAACCTGAGACCGTTATCCCCTTGTGCGCCTCCATGCCATCCTTCCACGCGTCCCGCAGCTTGCGGCCACCTCTGCCGACGATCTCCAGGTGGTCGAACGCGTCGGTGACGTGGAAGCCGGTACCGAAGACGATCGCGTCCACGGGGTGGTCGACCCCCTCGCCGTCGACCACCGAGTTCTCGCGCACCTCGGCCACACCGCTCGTATTGAGGTCCACATTGGACCGGTTCAGGGCGGGGTAGAAGTCGCTGGAGAGCAGGATCCGCTTGCACCCCATCGAGTAGTCCGGGGTGACCGCCTCCCGGACGCGCTTGTCGTGCACCTGCTTGCGGATGAACCGCTTGGCCAACCACTGCGAGACGCGCTGCAGCCGGGGTTCGCGCAGCACGGCTACCGAACGGATCTCCAGCGTCATGTAGATGGCGAACCGCACGGCGCGTTGCAGGAAGGGAACGTAACGGAAGGCGCGGCGAAGTTTCGCCGGGATCGGGCGATCCGGCTTCGGTTGGATCCACGGCGGTGTGCGCTGGAACAGGTTCAGCTTCGCCGCCTGCTTGGCGACCTGCGGGACGAACTGGATCGCGCTGGCTCCGGTCCCCACCACCGCGACCCGTTTGCCGGTCAGGTCGTAGTCGTGGTTCCAGTCGGCCGAGTGGAAGGCCTCGCCTCGGAACCGCTCCAGCCCCGGCAGGTCCGGGTAGTTCGGGATGTGCAGTGCGCCCACCCCGGAGACCAGCGCCCTGCCCACGTACTCGGTGCCGTCGGCGGTGGAGACGTGCCATCGGTGTGCCTGCTCGTCCCACTCCGCGCCGGTGAACTCCATCCCGTAGTGGATGTGCTTTTCCACGTCGTACTTCTCGGCGCAGTGGCGCAGATAATGCTCGATCTCGCCCTGCTCGGCGAACATCCTCGACCAGTCGGGATTCTGTTCGAAGGAGAACGAGTACATCAGCGAGGGGACGTCACAGGCACACCCGGGGTAGGTGTTGTCCCGCCAGGTCCCGCCGAGATCCCGGGACTTCTCCAGCAGGACGAAGTCCTCGACACCCTCCATCTTAAGCCGGATGGCGGTGCCCAGCCCCGAGAAACCGCTACCGACGATGACCACGGAGGTGTCGTACCTGTGTTGTTCCCGCGGTTCGTTACCCATCCCCCGGTACCTCCCGAACGAAGCGACGTGAGCTTACCAATCAGTAGGTTACTACGAGTAGGTTACTTGCGGTAGGGTTGATTTCGTGGAGATCGGACAGCGGGCGGGCTCGGGCCGCAAACGGATGTCGAGAGCCGAACGGGAACAGCAGATCCTGGGGATCGCGGAGGAAGTGTTCGCCGAGCGCGGTTACCAGGCTGCGGCCATGGACGACATCGCGCAGCGCGTCGGCCTGTCCAAACCGATGCTCTACGAGTACTTCGGCTCCAAGGAGGGACTACTGCTGGCCTGCCTGGAGCGGGCCAAACGCGAACTGCTGGAGTGCACGTCCGCCGCGGCGGCCCACGCCGAGAGCCCCGAGCAGCTGCTGCACGACGGACTACTGGCCTTCTTCCGGTTCGGCGAGGACCACAAACAGTCCTGGGCGCTGCTGCGCAACGAGTCGGCCGTACCCGGCATGGAGCTGGACACCGAGCTGGAGGGAATCCGCAGGCAGCAGGTGGGTTTCACCTCGGACATGCTGCGCATGTCGCTGCCGGAGACCGACGAGTACCGCCTGGAGGCCTTCGCCGAGGCCATTATCGGGGCCTGCGAGCGCATGGCGCTGTGGCGGGAGAACCACCCGGAAGTCACCCCGGAAACGGCGACCGAGCACCTGATGGCACTGATCGGTCCGAGCCTCTCCGGCGAGGCACGCTCGTTCTCCTGAGCAGCATCTTCCGGACCGGCGTTCTCCGAGCAGACGTGCTCCAGCCAGGAACCGCCCGGCCGAACAATCCGACCGGCAGAGTCGTCCTCACACGATCAGGTGTAGCAGAAGCGCAGGACTCAAGCTCCACGACTGCCTTTCCGATGCGATCGCGTAGGTCGATTGTCACGTGCACACGCGTCCTCCGAAAGGACGACGCGCCCGGCGTGTCACGACCCACGCCCGTGAACTCGGATTCAAGGAGTACTGATCTTGCGCCCCTGGACCACGCGCACGTTGAACGCTGTTGTTGTGGCCGCGGGGTTCGCCGCAGCCGGAACGGGAGCGGCAGCCGCCGACTCCCCCGAAGCAACGACGCCGGACCTCACCAAGCCGGACCTGTCCCAGGTTCCCGACGAGATCGACTTCACCGCCCCGGTGGACACCTGCAAGAACCCGGGCGGTGTCCCCGGACGGGAGAAGCTGCCCTGCGCTGACACCACGCTGCGCACGAACACCCCCAACCTCGTCAAGGAGGTCGGCACCGAGATCGCCAGGCTCGGCCACGGTGTCGCCGACGAGGTCCGCGACGGCGAACCGACACTGCAGTCGGGTGAGGCGACCAGGCTGCTCGGCCAGGTAGCGACCACCACCGCACGAGCCGAGCAGTGGACCAAGACCCGACCGGAGGTCGGGGTCAACGTCCGGCCCGACCACACCGGTGTGTTGCGAGCGAAGAACGACAACGCCGAGTTGCTCGACGCCGAGGTCGGGCCGCGCGGTGAGAACCACGAAGGTGTGTCCACCCTGGACACCGCCGTGGACGCCACGGTCGCGCAGGGCTACGACACCAAGCCGCTGACCAACCCGGTCGGGGCTGTGGGCAAGGTGGCCGAGAACAATCCGCTGCAGACGTCCGGCGATCCGGTCGAGCTGCCCAGGGTGGAACACGTGGTTCCCGCGACGAAGCAGGTTCCCACGGTTCGACGGCTGGACGACAACCCCTCCGGAGCGGTGCGGGACGCGGCGACCGGCCTGGTCGAGAACCCCTCGGAAACACTGTCACTGGGCAAGGGCACCAGCCTCAACGAGGGCAGGACCCTTCCCGTCGGTGAGGTGCTCCGCAACGCGCCACTGAACTGACCGACGCTCGGGCGCGGGGACTCTCCCGCGCCCGAGCCGAGCGGCCGTCGGGACGACGAGCACCGCGACCACCGGGACAGCCATCTTGAACTCCAGCATCGGTACCGGTGTCGCCCAGGAATGTGTGGTCGTGCGAGGCCCCGAACTGACCGGGGAAGCCGAGGACGTGGCGGCGGGGCCGGAGACGAAGTGAGCGGGTCGCCTCCCCCGACCAGGGAGGCGACCCGCTCACGTCTCGGAGGGGCGGAATCAGGCCGCGGCGGCGGCCACGATCTCCTTGTCCGGTTCCCCGACCTCGAAGACCTCACCGGATTCGGCCCTGGCAACCAGGGAGGCGGGGGGCTCGAACCGGGCACCGTACTGTTCGGCCAGCTGCCGGGCACGCGCCACGAAACCGGGCAGCCCTCCCGCGTAACCGTTCATGTACTGCACCACGCCCCCGGTCCCGGCGGGGAAGCCGATCCCGAAGATCGATCCGATGTTGGCGTCCGGCACGGAGGTGAGCACCCCCTCGTCCAGGCAGCGCACCGTTTCCAGCGCCTGCACGAACAGCATGCGTTCCCGCAGATCGTGCAGCACGATCCGTGCCGGGTCGACCCCGTCCGTACCGAAGTGCTCGCCCAGTCCGCTCCACAGCCCCAGCCTGCTGCCGTCCTCGGAGTACTCGTAGAAACCGGCCCCGGAGGAACGCCCCTTGCGGCCGAACTCCTCGACCATCCGGTCCAGGATGGGATCCGCCGGGTGGTCGCTCCAGCTGCCGCCAGCGGCCTCGACCGCCCTGCGGGTCTCCTCCCGGATCTTGCGGGGCAGCGTGAGGGTGAGCTCGTCGTACAGCTGCAGCACCGGGGCGGGAAAGCCCGCCTGCGAGGCGGCCTGCTCGATCGAGGCGGCAGGTATCCCCTCGCCCAGCATCGCCACTCCCTCGTTGAGGAAGGTGCCGATCACGCGGCTGGTGAAAAAGCCCCGGCTGTCCTGCACCACGATCGGCGTCTTGTTGATCTGACGGACCACGTCGAAGGCCCTGGCCAGCGCCCGGTCACTGGTGCGCTCACCGCGAATGATCTCGACCAGCGGCATCTTGTCCACCGGCGAGAAGAAGTGCAGCCCGATGAAGTCCTCCGGCCTGCTCGCCCCCTCCGCGAGGTCGGTGATCGGCAGGGTGGAAGTGTTCGAGGTGAGCAGCGCGTCGCTGTCGACGTACTGCTCGGCCTCGGCGTAGACCCGGTGCTTGACCTCGGGGTCCTCGAAGACCGCCTCGATCACGAGGTCGCAGCCCGCCAGCTCTCGCGCCTGGTCGGTGGCGGTGATCCTGGCGAGCACGTCATCGCGTTCCCGCTCGGTGATCCTGCCCTTGTGCAGCGCCTTGTCCAGCACCTTGGCCGAGTACTGCTTGCCCTTCTCGGCGGACTCGGCGGAGACGTCCTTGAGCACGACCCGCATTCCCGCCTTGGCGCAGACGTAGGCGATGCCCGCCCCCATCATGCCGCCACCGAGCACACCGACCTTCTCGGCCGACCACTGCGGCTGCCCGTCCGGCCTGCTGCCACCGGAGTTGATGTGTTCCAGGTCGAAGAAGAAGGCCTTGCTCATGTTCTTCGAGGTCTGCCCGCACATCAACTCGACGAAGTAGCGTCCCTCGATGGTGAGGGCGGTGTCCACGTCGACCTGTGCGCCCTCCACCGCGGCGCAGAGGATGCTCTTGGGCGCGGGCAGATCGGCGCCCTTGAGTTGTTTGCGCACGTTCGCGGGGAACGCGGGCAGGTTGGCCGCGAACTTCGGATCGGAAGGGGTGCCGCCGGGGATCCGGAAACCCTTGCGGTCCCACGGCTGGCTCGCCTCCGGGTTCTCCCCGATCCATTCCCTGGCGCGACGCAGCATGGCGTCCCGGTCGTCGACTACCTCGTCGATCAGGCCCATCTCGCGCGCCTTCTCCGGGCGCAGCCGCTGGCCCTGCGTGAGCACCCCGAGCAGCGCGTCGGCTATGCCGAGCATCCGCACGGTACGGACGACGCCACCACCGCCGGGCAGCAGGCCCAGGCTCACCTCGGGAAAACCGAACCTGGCCTTGGGCGAGTCCAGCGCGACGCGGTGATGACAGGCCAGCGCGATCTCCAGCCCACCGCCGAGCGCCGTACCGTTGAGGGCGGCGACGACCGGCACACCGAGGGTTTCCAACCTGCGGAGCTGTTGCTTGGCGGTGGTGCTGCTCTCAGCGGCACGCGTCACGTTCTCGGGGCGCGCCTTGATCAGTTCCCGCAGGTCACCACCGGCGAAGAAGGTGCTCTTGCCCGAGGTGAGGATCACCCCGCTGATGTTCTCGCGCTCGTGCTCCAGCCGCTGCACGGTTTGTTCCATGGAACGCAGGTAGCGCTCGTTCATGGTGTTGGCCTGCTGCTCCGGGTCGTCGAGAGTGAGAACGACGACGCCGTCGGCGTCGGGACCCTCCCAGCGGATGGTGCTCTGTTCGCTCATTGATCCGTCCTTGGAAGCTGTTTTCGGAAGTTGCTCGGGTGGCCGGGGTGGAGTGCGGGAACCGCGCGTCCCGGAATCCGAGCGGAGTGGCCGAATCGGTCGCGGCTCGGCGGCCGGGATCCGGCGGCTTCGGGTGCTACTCGGTCACTCGTTCGACGATCGTCGCGATTCCCATTCCGCCGCCGATGCACAGCGTCGCCAGGCCGTAGCGTTGGCCGCGTCGTTCGAGTTCGTCGACGAGCGTGCCCAGGATCATCGCCCCGGTCGCGCCGAGCGGGTGCCCCATCGCGATCGCGCCGCCGTTGACGTTGACCTTCTCGTGCGGGACGCCGAAGTCCTTCATGAACTTCAGCGGCACGGCCGCGAACGCCTCGTTGATCTCGACGAGGTCGATGTCGGAGATGTCGAGCTCCGCCTTGCCCAGCGCCTTGCGGACGGCGGGCCCCGGACCGGTGAGCATGATCGTCGGGTCCGCGCCACTGAGGGCGGCGGAGACGATCCGGGCGCGCGGGCGCATCCCGCTGCGCTCGCCGAACCGCTCGCCGCCGATCAGGGTGAGCGCGGCGCCGTCGACGATGCCCGAGGAGTTGCCGGGCGTGTGCACGTGGTTGATCTTCTCGACCCAGTGGTACTTCTGCTGGGCGACGGCGTCGAAGCCCCCCATCTCACCGATTCCGGCGAACGAGGGTTCCAGACCGGACAGTCCCTCGACGGTGGTGTTGGGCCTGACGTGTTCGTCGCGCTCCAGGACGGTCATGCCGTTGCGGTCGCTCACGCCGACGACGGATTCGGAGAAGCGGCCGTCGGCCCACGCCTTGGCGGCGCGCGTCTGCGACTCGGCGGCGAAGGCGTCCACCGCGTCCCGGTCGAATCCCTCGAGGGTGGCGATCAGGTCGGCGCCGATTCCCTGCGGGACGAAGGACGTTTCCAGGTTCGTCTCGGGGTCCATCGCCCAGGCTCCGCCGTCGGTGCCCATGGGCACGCGGGACATGGATTCGACCCCGCCTGCCAGCACGGCGTCCTCCCAGCCGGAACGGACCTTCTGCGCGGCGGTGTTCACGGCTTCCAGCCCGGAGGCGCAGAACCGGTTGAGCTGCACCCCGCTGACGGTTTCGGGAAGTCCCGCCGCGAGCGCTGCCGCCTTGGCGATGTCGCCGCCCTGGTCGCCTACCGGTGTGACGACGCCGAGCACCAGGTCGTCGAGAACTTCCGGGTCCAGGTTGGGGTGACGGCGGCGCAGCTCCTCCACCAGCCCGACGACGAGGCTGATCGGCTTCGTCCCGTACAGCGCACCGGTTTTCTTGCCGCGACCGCGCGGGGTGCGGATCGCGTCGTAGACAAAGGCCTCGGACATGTGTGGGGTGCCTCCTCGTTGCGGCTTTCCTCCAGGGAGAGTGTGACACCAAGACTGTCACAGTCAATAGGATATATTCTCCCGGAACCGGCGGGGTGCGGTACCTGCTCGATCTCGGGCCGCCCGGAGCGAGAGTCGGCGGCGGGCTCCCCCGGACGGGCATCCCGCCGAGCCGACGGGAACCCCGCTCAGGCGGAGTCGCGCAGCAGTGATTCGACCGGACGAGCGCGGATGGCGGCGTCGAGCAGCTGCACCGTGTGTGCCATCGGCATTCGCTCCCCCTTGGCCCGCAGCGCCGTTCGGATCTGCATCGAGCAACCCGGGTTGGCGGTCACCAACAGGTCGGCCCCGGTGTCGAGCACGTTGTCGGCCTTGCGCGCGCCGAGCTCGGCCGCGGCTCTCGGACGCAGCAGGTTGTAGACCCCGGCCGAGCCACAGCACAGCTCGCCACGATTGATCTCGCGCAGTTCGAGTCCGGGAATCGTCCGCAGCAGTTCACGGGGTTGGGAACGGACGCCCTGACCGTGACTGAGGTGGCAGGCGTCGTGATAGGCGATCCGCACCGGCAGCGGACTCCGCGTCGCCACCGGCCCCAGCTCGACGAGCACCTCGGACACGTCGCGCACCCGCTCGGCGAACTCCGCGGCACGCGGGGCGTACCGCGGATCCGCCGCGAGCAGTCGGGGGTACTCCTTCATCGCCGAACCGCAACCCGCCGAGTTGACCACCACGTAGTCCACTCCGGCGGTGTCGAACGCGTCCAGGGTGGCCCGCGCGAACCGCTGGGCCTCCAGCTCACGACCGGAGTGCTCGCTCAGCGCGCCGCAGCACCCCTGGGCGGGCGGAATCACCACGTCGCAGCCCTCCGCGGCGAGCACCCTCGCGGTCGCAGCGTTGACGTCCGGGAAGAAGGCGTGCTGCACACAGCCGGTGAGCATGCCCACGACGGCTCGACGCGGCCCGGAGGCGGGCACACGTTCGGGAAGTGGTTCGGCTCGCCTTATCGGGGGTGCGAGCGACTCCATCGTGCGCACCTCGGCGGGCAGCCTGTTCAGCAGTCCGCTGCGCCGCAGCAACGTCCCGAGCCCGAGGCGCTGGTACAACGCCAAGGGGCCGCGCAACAGGCGCAGGCGGCGTTGGTGGGGAAAGAGCGCGAAGATCGCCGCGCGCCACCAGCGCTGCCACCTCCCGCGAGGATGATTGCGTTCCACCTGCGCACGGGTCTGGCTGAGCAGCGTGCCGTACTGCACCCCGGAAGGACAGGCAGTCACACAGGCCATGCAGCCCAGGCAGTTGTCGAAGTGCTCGACCATGCTCTCCGAGAGCGGCTCCCCGTCGAGGCCCGCCTCCATCAGGTGGATGCGCCCGCGCGGCGAGTCCATCTCCTCGCCCCACAGCTCGTAGGTGGGGCAGGAGGGCAGACAGAATCCACAGTGCACACAGTCGTCGATCAGCCCCCGCTCGGGCGGATTGAACACGTCGAACGCACCGTCCGGACCGGAACTCGCCGAGCCCTCACTCATCACTGCCCCCTGCTGTATCTCCGTTGTCGGCGCGAGAGCGCCGAACCACCACTCACGCGGTCGGCACCGCCGCGGGTTCTCTCGGCGGGCTCTCGCGAGGAAGGCCCGACGTTGTGTAGGTGCCTACCCGATGTCGGGCCTCCCCGGAGCGAGAGCCCACGAGGGGTTCCGCCACGGCACCCCCTACGGAGACCGAGCCGACAGTGCGACATCAGAGACCTCCCACGAAACGCCCGGGTGCTAGCCGGTACTCCGGGTCGAACTGCTCCTTGACCCGGCGCAGCAGGTTGAACACCCTCGGCTCCGGGGTCTCCCAGGGATCGACCAACTCCAGTACCGCGCTCGGCGCGCGCAGCACCGTGGTGTGACCGTGCAGCCGAGCGGTCGCGGCCCGCAACCGGGAGATCGCATCACCGGTCCGGGCGGCTCCGGCTTCGGCCGGAACACCGCCGAACAGCACACCGGCACCCGCCGAGCCGCGCACGGCCAGCGAGACCCCGGCCTCTCGTGCCGACCGCTCGGCGTGGTCCAGCAGCGACGCGAGCTCGGCCGGTTTCGCGGCGAAGCGCAGGCCGGTCGCCGTGCCGGAGTCGAACGGGTACTCGCCCCACCACGCCGGTGCGGCGTGCTCCACCCCGGCGGGAACGTCCAGCTCGGCCCCGAGACGCTCGGCCAGCTCCCGAGCGCGCTGCTCGGTCGCTCCCGGCATGCCCTCCAACTGCGCGCAGACCTCGAAGGGGGAGCCGGAGTCCGGCCGGTCGAGTTCGATTCCGGTGGGCGCGGCCTGCGAGGCACGCAGCGAGCGCACCGCTGCCGCCGCCGCTTCGGAGTGGGCCACGCGCAGCGTGACCCACCGGTACTCGGCCGCCAACGGGTGCAGCCGGAAGGTCGTCTCGGCGATCACGCCGAGGGTGCCGTAGGAGCCGGTGTAGAGCTTGCCGAGGTCGTATCCGGCGACGTTCTTGACCACCTTGCCGCCGGAAGCGGTGATCTCACCGTCGGCTCGAACCACCCGGACACCGATGAGCAGCTCCCGCACTGTCCCGAACGTCTGACGGGAGGGGCCCGCGGAGGCGGTGGCGACGATTCCGCCGAGGGTGGCGCCGGGCAACGGGTGGTCCACGGCCAGCTGCTGGCCCGCCGCCGCGACGGTTCGCCGGACCTGGGAGAGCGGGGTGCCGGCCGTGGCACGCAACACCAGGTCGCCAGCGGCGTGCTCCAGCACGGCCTCGGTGCCCGAGGTGTCGAGAACCAGGTCCACGCCGCTGGGCGCGGCACCCCAGTCCAGCTTGCTGCCCCCGCCGCGCGGCACTACCCGCAGCCGGTGCGCGGCGGCCACGCGCAGCACCTCCGCGATCTGCTCCGTGCTGTGCACCCGCGCCACCCAGCGCGGGGGCACTCCCCGCACCGCGTCGGCCGCCGTGGCCTCGTGCAGCTCGTCGTCGCCCAGCACGTCCGCCAGTTCGGCACGTGCGGAGTCCACGGTCCGAGAAGTCATCAGAATTCGTCCGCCAATCCGGCCTCGACGAGTGGGTGCGCGCCGCTTCGCGGTCCCGGCACCTCGCCACAGAGCCTGGGAGTCGGGAAGACCTTGCCGGGATTGCACACCCCGGCCGGATCGAACGCGCAGCGCACGTACTGCATGGTGTCCAGGTCCTGCGGGGTGAACATGCGCCCCATGTAACGGACCTTGTCCGCTCCGACGCCGTGCTCACCGGTTATGGAGCCACCGTGCTCGACGCACAGCTCCAGGATCGCGCCGGAGACCTCCTCGGCCCGCTCGGACGCGCCGGGCACGGAGCTGTCGAACAGCACCAACGGGTGCAGGTTTCCGTCACCCGCATGGAAGACGTTGGCCACCCGTACCCCGGATCGTGCCGACAACTCCGCTATCCGGCGCAGCACCTCGGGAAGCGCCGTCCGGGGGATCACCCCGTCCTGCACGATGTAGTCGGGGCTGATCCGCCCCACGGCGGCGAAGGCGGACTTGCGGCCCTTCCAGATCAGGGCCCGTTCGGCCTCGTCGGCCGCGCTCCGGATCTCGAAGGCGCCGTGCTCGGTGCAGTACCGCCTGACCTCGGCGAAGGTGTGCTCCACCTCGGCTTCCGGGCCGTCCAGCTCCACGATGAGCACGGCCCCGGCACCTTCGGGATAGCCGCACCGCACTGCCTGTTCCGCGGCGGCGATGGAGAGCTCGTCCATCATCTCGATGGCGGCGGGGGTGACTCCGGCGGCGATGATGGCCGATACCGCCTCGCCTGCCTCGTCGGTGGAGGAGAACCCGGCCAGCAGGGTTCGCACCTTCTCCGGTTGCCGCAGCAGTCGCACGGTGATCGAGGTGACCACCCCCAGCGTTCCCTCACTGCCGACGAAGGCGCCGAGCAGGTCGTAGCCGGGCGCGTCCCTGGCGGGAGCTCCCAGTTCGACGGTCGTCCCGTCCGGGGTCACCACGGTCATCGACAGCACGTGATTGGTGGTGAAGCCGTACTTCAGGCAGTGCGCTCCCCCGGAGTTCTCGGCCACGTTGCCGCCCACCGAGCAGACCTGCTGGCTGGAGGGATCAGGGGCGAAATAGTAGCCGTAGGGCGCGGCGGCCTTGGTGACGTCGAGATTGATCACGCCGGGCTCGACGACGGCCCGTTCGTTGTCGATGTCGAGCTCCAGGATCCGACGCATCCTGGAGGTGACCACCAGCACCCCGTCGGAGCGGGGCAGTGCGCCCGCCGAGAGCCCGGTGCCGGAACCACGCGCCACGAAGGGCACCCCGTACTCGGAGCAGGTCGCCACCGTGGTGGCCACCTGCTCGGCGTCGTCCGGCAACACCACCACGGCGGGAACGGAGCGGTGGGAGGACAGGCCGTCGCACTCGTAGGTGCGCAGCTGCTGCCGGTCGGTGATCACCGCTCCCTCGGGCAGCGACGCGCGCAGCCGCGCGACGCACCCCTCGACATCCGGTGGGCCCGTCCCCTCGCGCGCCGGGGGTGTCGCCTCCCCTTGCCGGGGGATATCGGTGGCGGACATCGGCGGACTCCTCACCTGGCCGTGCAACACGGAGCGCACCTGGCAATGGCGTGACGTGGACCATAGATCCGCGTGGACACCGACCACAACAGATCAACCGGGTGTGTTCGACACCACAACGGGAGTCTACGCGTAGTCACCGACTACTGATTCTG
The DNA here is from genome assembly GCF_900101095.1 of Actinopolyspora mzabensis. Classification (GTDB taxonomy): domain Bacteria; phylum Actinomycetota; class Actinomycetes; order Mycobacteriales; family Pseudonocardiaceae; genus Actinopolyspora; species Actinopolyspora mzabensis. The sequence goes on along the minus strand of NZ_FNFM01000010.1, from coordinate 103,177 downwards.
TGAACAGGCCACGAAATCCCGCACGAGCGCGATAAGGTCCGCCACGGACGAAGTCGATCTTTCGGGGGAACATCGTGGACGTTTCGGACCGCATCCAGCGGATGATGTCCGACTTCGAGCAGCAGGCCGCCAAGGCAGCCGAGGTCAAGGACCGGATGGGCGAGCTGCGCGGCACGGCACGCAGCGAGGACGGCAACATCGAGGTCACGGTCGCCCCCTCGGGAGCGGTGCTGGACCTGCGACTCGAGGCGGGGGCCGTGCGGCAGTCCCACACCGCACTGCAACAGTCCCTGTTGGACACCATCCGGCAGGCGACGCAGGACGCCGCCGCGCGAATGGACGAGACGGTGCAGCCGCTCCTCGGTGAACGGGCGGAGCAGTTCAAGCAGGCGTTCAACTCGCACGGCGCGCAGCCGGTGACTCCGGAGTCGGGTGGTGACGCGGCCGGCGGCGGCACGGCCACCGCGTCCACCGGTTCGACGAACGCTCCGCGAGGGCCCTCCGGCGCGGGTGGCAACCGCCCGGAGAGGGACGACGAGGACGACTTCTCCGACGGTTCTTTTCTGAGGTGATCTGCCGTTGTCCGCGAAACTGGGAGTGCGAACCGAGGCGCTCTACGCCTACCGCGACGGTTCGCAGCAGGTCGCGGGGCATCTGGAACAACTTTCCGAGGTAATTGAGCAGGCCAGGGTCAGCCATGACTGCTTCGGACCGATCGGCTACATGCTGGCGCGGGGCTACTTCAACTCCCTGCAGGAGTGCCGGGACTCGGCCTCGAAGGCCGGCCAATTCATGGACAACACCGGCAAGGCCGTCGCCGAGTGCGCCCAGAACTACACGGACACGGACGAGGCCGAGTCCGGCAAGATCGCCAAGATAGACCTGAGTGCCATGCGACCGAGTGGATCAGGGCCAGGAAGCTTGTCCGATGTGACCGGTGCCGGCGCGGACGAGGCGCGCAGCGAGATGGAGCAGATCGCGAGTTACGGCAGCTCCTGGGCCTCGGCATCCCAGAGCCTGGACCGGGCCGGTGATCCGCCGAGCATCGCGATCGCCACGGTCAACGCGCGTTCCGAGCAACTCAACGCGCTGACCAGCCCGGGCCAGGCGTTCATCGACAACGGGCTGGGCTTTCTCATCTCGATCGTGATCAGCCCGTTGGTGGAGCTGATCCTGGAACCGGCTGTGGGCGATCCGGCCCAGATGCGCGGCACCGGCAAGGGCTGGGCCGAGGTCGCGGACTGGGTCGACCGGCTCGCCGGGCACGAGGGAGAGCGCGCGCAGGCCACCGAAACCGTCTGGGAGGGGCAGGCGGCCGATGCCTTCCGCAACCAGATGGACGAGTTCGTCTCGGGAGCCAAGGCGCTGGCGACCGACATCCGGGGGATGAAGGAGTCGCTGGACCTCGCGGCTGATCTGTTCGACGCGTTCGTGGAGATGTGCATCGACATCATCCAGGAACTTGTGATCGGACTGATCGTCGAGTGGCTGGCGGCGCTGGCCGCCTCCTGGATCACGGCGGGGGCCTCGGTCGGCGCGGCCTCCGGGATGACCGCAGCACAGGTCGCCATCACCGGCACCCGCTTGGGCAGCAAGGTCGCCAACCTGTTCCACAAGCTCAAGCCCATCGTCACCAAGCTCGAGGACCTGCTGCAGAGCCTGCGCAAGGGGCCGTTGCGGAAAGTCGTCGACAATATGGACGACCTTCGTAACGGGAGCAAGCCCGAGCAATGGGTCGCACGCAAGATCGACTCCAATCCGATGAGCAAGATCCTGACTCGCGGCGACACCACGGAGATCCGCAACGCGGAACGCGCCTTGGAGGAGACGAGAGAAGCTGCGGCTCGTGGGGAGAAAACGGCAGCGGACGTTGCAGCTGCTCAACGCAGAGTCGACGAGGCGAGCATCTCCTCCACTACCGGTAATCGATTCGCCAACCAGGCCTCCACGGATGGTGAGGGAACCGTCGTAGCCCAAACGGACCGCAACGGAAACCAGAAGACGTCGTGGAGCGGTGACCTGAAGCCGGAGATGGAAAAGGCCACCGGAGAACGAGCCACGGCAGCCAACCTGGCACAAGCCGGGTTGAACGCGGCAGGGCTGGGCGGCGAAGCTCGGTGGCAGGACGCTGTGATCCACCAGGGGACCTCGGCTGTGGTCAACGAAGGCGTCGAGCAAGGAGTCAAACAGGGCTACGACGAGACCACCGAACGCACCTATGAACAGCGTCAGGCCGCGCAGGAACGCGGCTTCACCTGATTTCATCGACCGAGGAGATCGGATGAGTTCGTATACCCCGCTCCCCACCTCGCTGGCGGCACGCGCCACCTGGTGCCAACCCGACGAGACGATCCGCTGGGTGTTCGCACAGCGGTCGGTCCGTTACGACGTGACTGGGCTGGACATCACCGGCAGCCCACTCCCCGGTTGGGGAAAACGACTCGGGCAGGGAATCAAACAAGCCGCCGGAAGCGTCGGTGGTACCGCGCTGAAGGTCGGGGCCTCGCTTGCGAGTGGTGACTGGATCGGGGGCGACGACACGCAGCGAGGTGCCATCGCCCATGAACTTCCGGACATTACGGTGTTCGGGCCGGATCCGGAAAGCGAGGCAGCACGCCTACTGTCACAGCAAGAGGTGGCACGGCTGATGGGCAGCGAGGAAATCGATCTCGACAAACTGGCCGGAGACTGGATTCTCACCTCGCGGCGAGTGGCGATCCTGACACCGGTGAACGAGAACACCCACGTCTCGAACACTTCCGGCATGATGCGCGGCGCACTGTCCCGAGCGAGCAAGAGTATATGGCGTAAAGGCGACGAGGAAGGGAGGAGCAGAGACGAGCCGAACGGCTTGTCCAGTATCTTCGAACTCCCCGTATCGAACATCCATGACATCGCCGTGGCTCACAGAACACCGGTGGGAGCAGATCACGCGGAGCCTGGAAAGTGTTTCCGACTGACGCTCGGCGACGGATCGGGATTCGATTTTCACAAACCGGAACCAGCTGCCGAACACATGCTCGAGATGACCCGAGGAAAATCCTGAAATGTCGTTGAGCAAGGATTCACAAAAAGAAATAGACGAGATGGTGAAGCGATACGAATCTCTCGCTGCGAGCTGGCTGATGCCAGGGGAGGAACTGATCTGGCAAAAGCCCACCCCCACGGCACATGTCGCTTCGGTCATAGGTGGCCGTCTACAAGCCCCACATGCACCATTGAGGGACATTGACGTGGTCAAAGGGGACTCCTCCGAGTGGCGGACCCCCTCCCAGGTGGTAATCGAGGAAAGGTTCCTCGCCGACGAGTGGGCCGACGACCCCGCCATTCACTGCTGGGCTACCGCAGAACACCCCGAAAACGAGTCGATCCGTTTCGCCGACCATCTGGCTGCCGCACACGGTCATCCCGAGATGATCGCCACCAACCATCGGATAGCGCTGGTACTGGACACGAGCCTGATTATCGACGATGTTCAGGAGTCGGATTCGACTTCGGAAGGTCTGCTGGGGAAAGCGCGACGGGTGGCCCGGCAAGCGCAGGAAGCCGCGAGCGAACTGTCGATTTGGAACGGAACGAGCAAAATGATCTCATTCTATGAGATCGAAATCGACAGAGTGGAGAATTTCTCCTCATCCCACCTGGGCCGATCCATACCACGCCGCGAGTTCCTTAGGGTCGAGTTCTTCGACGGATCCAATACGATAATCGAATCCGGAGACTCCGACAAACACGCCCAGAAGCTGAATGAACTGATTCGCTAAAGCGCGGCCAGCCACAGGCATGTGCTACGACCAAGTAGCGTTATTGGCTTTCCCACCGCATATGAGTTCGTTGAAAAAGTCGACGAGGCAGGAACGCGGCTTCACCTGATTCCCTCGAACGAACAAGGAGACCGGATGGGTTTGGACTCCCCACTACCCCGATCACTGGAGGCACGCACCACCTGGTGCCATCCCGACGAGGCGATCCGCTGGGTGTTCGCGCAACGGTCGGTCCGCTACGACGTGGCGGGACTCGACCCTACCGGCAGTCCACACCCCGGTTGGGGCAAGCGGCTCGGACAGGGAATCAAACGAGCCGCGGGCGGCGCGGGGATGGCCGTGCTGGGTGCGGGGCTCTCGATAGCCACCGGTGAGATCCCGGTACGTGAAGGCGGAACCAACGGCCCCGCACCGAGCGTGCCCGACTTCCCGAACGTCACCGTGTTCGGAGCGGACCCCGACAGCGAGGCAGCATGCCTGCTGTCGCAGCAGGAGCTGGCACGGCTGATGGGCAACGACAGCATCAACCTGGACAAGCTGGCCGGAGACTGGATCCTCACCTCACAGCGACTGGCGCTCCTGGTTCCGGAGGGCGGCTTCACGCAGCGGTCCGGAGCCACGGGGCTGGTAAGCGGTGCGGTGTCGTGGGCGAGCAAGAACGTGCGCAAGTACGGCGACAACGAGGCGGGCAAGCCGTTGGAACCGAACACGCTGACCAGCCTCTTCGAGATTCCCCGCACCTCGATCACCGGTTTCGACACCGCGGACAGGGCCACGGGCAGCGAGGAGAACCCACGGACCGAGCGGTGCTTCCGGATAACGCTGCGGGACGGATCAGGTTTCGACCTCCATAAGCCGGATCCTGCGGTACAACAACTGACCGAAATGACCAGCTGACCTCAATAATTGGAATCATGAGCAACAGAAAACTAACAAAAGAAGTGGATTTCATACTCGAATGGGACAAAGCTATCACCGAAAATTGGGCCGATACAGATGAAAGTGTTGGCCTGGTGAAGCCTATAAAACCCTCCCATACCGCTTCGATTATCAACGGTGAAACACGCACACCACATTCCCCGCTCGGACATACCCCCGAAGTAAAACTTGATACCCCCCACTGGCCGCTTCCCTCAGAGGCAGTATCAGGGGGAAGCCTGCCGGAGGACGAGTGGGCTGACGATCCCACGATCGGCCATTGGGCCATGGCTACAAATCCGGAGGACGAAGCGATAAGACTCCTGGATCACATTTGCGTGGCTCACGAAGGTTCCGCATTGGTCGTAACCGATAAACGCATTGCAGTAGTAATCGAATCACATTTACTGAAAACGAAATCAAAAAATGAAAACGCAACGAATGGCAGCCTGATCAACAAGGCTCTCCATCTGGCACGGCCCGCCCAAGAAGCCACCGAAAAAATAAACAGCAAAGATACCGATGCGTCTATATCGACCCTGCATGAAATCGAAATAAAAAAAGTTGAAAAAACACAGCCTCTCCCCCTCGGGAAGCAAATCCCGAAACGAAGATACTATGTAGTCGACTTCACCGATGGTTCACGTTTTTGCCACGCAACAGAATAAAGTGAAAATCGAGGAAATCGAACCAGTTTTCCGGCTCGAACGACCGAGAGAGCACGAAGCGGTAGAAATCATGGTGAAAGTCAAGACGAACGAACCGAGGCGCCGCAAGGACAGGTCGGCGCCGTTCTGCGTCATCACCGGTGTCCTCTTCGTTGGCTGCGTGGCCATCGCAACCGCCATCGGGGAGCTGAACCTCGACTACGGCCCGAGCGGTCCCACCTGGACGCCCGTGTTCAACGCCGCGCTGACGGCGGGGTGGGTGTTCGACCTGCTGTTCCTGATCGGCTACCTGAACGCGGGCGAGATCTCGGGCAACACCGACAACATCCTCGCCAACCTCGCCAAGGGCCTGCTCAAGGTGGTCATGATCCTGTTCGGAGGCGCCTATCTGCTCATAATGCCGCTCAACCTCATCGCGATCTGGTAGGGCTCACCGGTCCGGCAGCGCCCCGAGATCGCCGAGTCGGTAGCCGTTCGGATAACCGGGGTAGCTGAGTTTCCTGCCGCGTCCCAGCCTGCTGACCTGCCGCGCGGGGCGCAGGCGCTCGGCCGCCCCGTGCAGCCGCAGCGCGGCGGTGACCGCGCTCGTCTCCCAGCGCTTCGGTTCCGGAAAACCGAATGCCGTGCGCATCGCCGGTTCCAGTCCGGCGATGAAACCGCGGCGGGCGATTCCCCGTAACGGCTTCGGGAACCAGGCGCAGACCATCGCGAGGTTGTAGCGGCCGACGTCACGGTTGCTCTCGGCGTACCTGAAGTGCTCGGCCTCGTAGTCGCGGTTGAACCGGTCGAACTCCTCATAGCCGGGTATCCCGCGTATTCCCATCCGAACACCGATCTGGTGGTAGTGCCAGTACGCCGCCGTCCGCTCGTGGTCGCTCATGGGTCGCCAGCCGTAGGCGTCGATCCACCTGATCGGTTCGTAGATGAAGGTGGACAGCACGTAGAGCATGTCGTCGTTGCTGATGTCGTAGCGGCCGTGCATCCGGTTGACCATGCGCAGCGCCTGCTTGCCCCGCTGCGAGTCGTAACCGTGCCTGCCCATCTCCTCCATCAGGATCGAGGTGTCGTCGTAGCGCTGCTGGGCTCTGCACTCGAACTCCCCGGTGTGCCGCAGCAGTTCGGAGATGCTGGGTACGCAGAAGGTGCGGAACAGCGCGAGTTCCAGCGCCCGCGTGTAGTCCCAGGGAAACTCCAGCCCGGCCGAGATCCGGTACACCAGGGTGTGTTCGCGTTCCGGGTCCAGCCGTCGGATCAGCCGCAGCCGTGCGTACTTGCCCAATGGATCGAATCCGCGTTCACCAGCGGTACGGGACACCGAAAATCACCCTCGCGCGACCAGCAGTGGAATGTACTGCTCGTCGGCGGTGAGCGAGCCGTGCTGCCCGAGCAGTGCGGCGGCGTGGGGCTCGGCCGACGAGCGGATCACTCCATTGTGCCGTGCGAGAGCGATCACGTCACCGATTCTGGCTCGAACTCCCTCGGATATCACGGGTCCGAACCAGCCCGCCGCGATGGCCTCCTCCGCGGTGAGCACTGTCGCGTCGGAACCGAGCTTGCTCCGCCACGTGGCCAGCACGTCCTCGGTGGCTCCGGGCTCGGTGTAGACGTGCCGAACACGCACCTCGCCGCCGACCAGCCGTACCCCCTCGGAAAGCTCGGGGTCGGTGTCGGCGTCCGGCGAGCTGCCCGGTTCGAAGGGGACCATGCCGTGATCGGCCACCACCAACAGCTGGGTCCCGGCGGGGAGCCGTTCCGCGACCGACTCGACCAGTCGGTCCACCTGGCGCAGGTGCATTCGCCACGGCCGCGATCCCGGCCCGTGCACGTGTCCGAGCATGTCCAGCTGCCCGTGGTAGCCGTAGCACAGCACCGGGGACGGGGCCTCCATCCCCGCGAGCAGCTGCGCTGCCAGGTCCCCGAGCGCGTTGACGCCTCGCAGTTCGCCACCTCGTAGGGCTGCCCTGGTCAGCCCGGTTCCCGCGAACTCGGCCGGTACCACCAACCGGGTGTCGACCCCGGCCGCCACGGCACGCTGCGGCACGGTCTCCTTCGGTTGAACCGTCTCGGGGGGCCATGCGTCGAGCAGGCTCGTGTCCTTGCCGGAACCGTCCCGCCTGCTCCAGGACAACGGCCGCAGCAGCGCTCCGCCGGGTTCGGCGAAGGAGTAACCGACCACGCCGTGCTCCCCCGAGCAGCGACCGGTCCCCAGCGAGGCGATGCTGGTGGCGGTGGTGGTGGGGAAACCGGCAGCACCCGGTCTGGCGGTGTCCAGTTCGGCCAGCACCGGAGCGTCGGCGGCGTACTCGCGCAGCAGCCGCCAACCGAGACCGTCGACGAGCAGCACCGCGGCCGAGGAGCACTCGGACAGTCCCATCCGGTCGCTGAAGCCCGGTGTTCCCATCGCTCCCAGTGCCGAGGGCAGCGTGTCCGCCAGCTGCCACTCGGCCGCGTGGGGGGCGACGATCCACTCCATGGCCGGACCTCCGTCGGTGCCTGGCAACGTGTCGGTTTGCCGGTCCACGAACTCCGTACCCACATGCTCGGGGTGCGGGGAACCGAGACCTCGGTTACAGCCTCTCACCGACGCGTTCCGTGGTGCTACGGCCGACGGTGGTGTTCTTCGGCGCTCCCGCCGCGGCCATTTCCCGCGAAATCGCCGGGTGCGGTGAGCGATCAGATGTCCAGCTGCCGCCCCACGATCTCCTTCATGATCTCGGTGGTGCCGCCGTAGATGGTCTGCACCCGGGTGTCGAGGAACGCCTTGGCGATGGGGTACTCGAGCATGTAGCCGTAGCCGCCGTGCAGCTGCAGGCACCTGTCCACCACGCGCTTGTTCATCTCGGTGACCCACCACTTGGCCATGGCGGCGTTCTCGATGCTGAGCTCGCCCTTGAGGTGTTCGCGGACGCAGCGGTCGACGAACACCTGTCCGATCTCCACCTCGGTGGCGATCTCGGCCAGTTCGAAGCGGGTGTGCTGGAACTTGCCGATGGGCCTGCCGAACGCGGTGCGCTCCCGGCAGTACTCCTTGGTCATCTCCAGGGCCTTGGCCGCGCCCGCGGCCGAGGCGACCGCGATGGAGAGCCGTTCCTGGGGCAGGTTCTGCATCAGGTAGATGAAGCCCTGCCCCTCCTCACCCAGCAGGTTCGTGGCGGGCACGCGCACGTCGTTGAAGAACAGTTCGGCGGTGTCCTGCGACTTCTGGCCGATCTTCTCCAGGTTGCGTCCGCGCTGGAAGCCGGGTCGGTCGCTCTCCACGACCAGCAGGCTGATGCCCTCGTGTCCGGCGTCGGGGTCGGTGCGGGCGACCACGATCACCAGGTCGGCGTTGATGCCGTTGCTAATGAAGGTCTTCTGCCCGTTGATCACGAACTCGTCGCCGTCGCGCGTCGCCGTGGTACGGATGCCCTGCAGATCGCTGCCCGCCTCGGGTTCGGTCATGGCGATGGCGGTCACGATCTCACCGCTGCAGAATCCGGGCAGCCAACGGCTCTTCTGCTCCTCGGTGGCCAGTTTGCTCAGGTAGGGAACGTTGATGTCGTTGTGCACGGGGGCGCCGAACCCGGTTACGCCGGCGGTGATCAGTTCCTCGTCGAGAACGATGTTGAACCGGAAGTCGTCGATGCCTCCCCCGCCGAAGCGCTCCTCGACGGCGGTGCCGAGCAGCCCCTGCGCGCCGGCCTTGCGCCAGGCGTCCTTGCTGACCACACCTGCCTCTTCCCACTCCTGCTGGTGCGGCACCAGTTCCTTGGTGACGAAGGTCCGGCAAGTCTCGCGGAACGCCTCGTGCTCCGCTTCGAACAGTTCCCTGCGCATTGGCCTCACGTTCCTTTCACTGTGCGGGAACCCGGGCCGGTTCCCGTCCGGGATAGATCGACGGATCAGGCGGGCTCGTCGAGCTCGCCGTGCACGGCGCCGGAGGACAACAGGCCGTCGTGGTCGGCGACCCGCCATTCCCGGAGTACCCGCCCGCTGTGGGCGCCCGACTCCGCGACGGGGCCGGGTAAGGGGTTGGGGGTGTACGAGAACCGCGGTGCGGCGGCGGGTTGCACCACCCCCTCGGATTCGACGAGGGTCTGCCTGGCGAGCACGTGCGGATGGCGTGCCGACTCGGTCATCGACAGCACCGGGCTCACGCAGGCGTCAGTGCCGTCGAAGATCTCGGTCCAGTGCTGTTTGGTGCCGCTCGCGAACGCCTCGGTGAGCCGCTCGCGGATCTCCGGCCAGTTGGCGGGATCGTCCCGGTCGGGCAGCTCACCGGACAGGCCCAGTCCCACCAGCAGTTGTTCGTAGAACTGCGGTTCGAGCGCACCGACCGCCATGTACTCTCCGTCGGAGGTGGCGTAGACGTCGTAGAACGGTGCTCCGCCGTCCAGCAGGTTGCTGCCGCGGCGGGTGTTCCAGCCGCCGGTCGCGAGCATGCCGTGCAGCATGGTGGCAAGATGCGCCGAGCCATCCACTATGGACGCGTCGACCACTTGGCCGCCGCCGCCCGCGCGGGCACGCAGCTGGGCGGCGAGCACACCCACGGCCAGGTACATCGCACCGCCCCCGAAGTCCCCGAGCAGGTTCACCGGCACGCGGGGCGGCCCGTCCGCGTCGCCGATGGTGTGCAGCACTCCGCTGAGCGCGATGTAGTCGATGTCGTGGCCCGCCGTTTCGGCCAGCGGGCCGTCCTGCCCCCACCCGGTCATGCGGCCGTAGACGAGATCGGGATTGCGCTCGAAACAGGGCTCGGGACCCACGCCGAGCCGCTCGGCGACACCGGGGCGGAAGCCCTCGAGCAGGATGTCGGCGCGTTCCGCCAGGGCCAGCACCGTTTCGGGGCCGCGTTCGTGCTTGAGATCGACCCGCACCGACCGCTTGCCCCGGTTGAGCAGGTCCTCCTTGCCGCTACCTCCCGAGGGACGCTCGACGCGGACCACGTCGGCCCCCAGGTCCGCCAGCAGCATGGCGGAGAACGGTGCGGGGCCGAGTCCCGCGAGTTCGACGACCCGCACTCCGGCCAGTGGTCCCGCCCCGGCCGCTCGCTCATCCGATCGCGCCACTGGAGCACACTCCCTGGTTCTCACCGGCGGGTGATCGCGACCACCCCGAATTCGACGGAGTTAGTGTTACATTTCTGGTGTCACATTGGTCAAGTAGTACCCTGCTGGACATGCTCCGAACAGCCGACGAAGAGCTCACGATCGACGAGCTGGCAGCCAGGGCGGGCGTGACCGTGCGCACGGTGCGCTTCTACGCCTCACGTGGTCTGCTGCCACCACCTCGCCTGCGCGGTCGCGTCGGGCTGTACGGGGCCGATCACCTGGCCCGCCTGGACCTGATCCGGGAACTGCAGAACCTCGGCTTCACGCTGACGGCCATCGAGGGGCATCTGGAGCGGATACCCGAGGACGCTCCTCCGGAGGAGCTGGCGCTGCAACGCGCGCTGCTGGCCCCGTGGACGAGCGATCAGGCCGAGGAGATCGGGCGGGAGGAACTGGACCGGCGTGCCGGTCGCGCCCTTTCCGACGAGGAGATCGAGCAGCTGCTGACGCTGGGCATCCTGGAACGGATCACCGACGGGACGCGCGAGAACGACGAGGGGCGGCTCCGCCTTACCAGCTCGTCCATGCTCAACGTGGGATTACAGATCACCGAGCTGCGGCTGCCGCAGGAAATGCTGCTGCAGGCCAAGCACATCGTGGAGCAGCACACCTCGCAGATGGCGAGCGAACTGCGCGAGCTGTTCGCGGCCAACGTGTTGCGCCCCTACGTGGAGCGGGGACGGCCGGAATCCGAGCGGGAACGGGTCAGGACAACGGCCGACCAGCTGCGTCCGCTCACGATTCAGATGCTGGTCAACGGATTTCAGCGTGCCGTCAACGATGTCATCCGCAATCATGTCTGACCGAGGTGTGCGGGAGCGGCCCGTCGAAGCGCTCACTCGGCACGGACCCCGCCCGTTGCTGGGCCGAGTCGTTGTCGTGCGAGTGTAACGCGAACTCGCGACACCCGGTGCTTCCACGATCGAAGGAAACCCGATTCGGTGATACTGCCCCGCGATTGCGGCGCGGGGCTACTCCAACCGGGTAAGCATTTCCCGAGGCGATCCCCTATCTACACGGAGGAAGCACAACATGAGCTTTTCCGGACCGCTCGGCCGTACCCTGTTCACCGCCTGCGCGGCCGTCGCGGGCATGCTGTTGCCCCTGGTACCGCACCCGGACTCCGAGCGGGCTTCCGCAGCGACCACGACCTCGGTGAACGAGGCCCAGCAGGCGGTCAGCGTACTCAGTCTCCGGGTCGTGCCGAGTGACCGCGCGGAACGGGCCCGTTCGGTAACCCTGCGCTGCGAACCGACCGGCGGAACTCACCCCCGGGCCGAGGAGGCATGCGAGGAGTTGGCGAACACCGGGGGCGAGTTCGGCGCACTCCAGGAGGAGCGGAATCCGATGTGCCCACTGGTGTACCGCCCGGTAACCGTCCGTGCCACCGGGATGTGGCGGAACCGGGCCGTTGACCACCGCGAGACGTTCTCCAACAAGTGCGAGATGCAGGCGAAGACCGGTAAACTCTTCGAATTCTGATGTCGCACCGCCACCCGCTCGGTCCGCGTGGCGGTGCGGGTGGCCCGGGTGGGCGTCAATTTCCCAAGAAATCGCCGGGCCACCAGCACCGACGAACAGCCGTGCCAGAGGTTCCGCCAGGAAACCAACTACGAATGCCGCGAGAAAGCGCCGTCAGCACTCGATGACGTTCACGGCCAGCCCACCGCGGGCGGTCTCCTTGTACTTGTCCTTCATGTCCTCGCCGGTGGCCCGCATCGTCTTGATGACCTTGTCGAGCGAGACGAAGTGGCTGCCGTTGCCGCGCAGCGCCATCCTGGCGGCGGTGATCGCCTTGACCGAGGCCACGGCGTTGCGCTCGATGCAGGGAATCTGCACCAATCCACCGATCGGGTCGCAGGTCAGGCCGAGGTTGTGCTCCATGGCTATCTCGGCGGCGTTCTCCACCTGGGCAGGGGTGCCACCGAGCACTTCGGCCAGTCCGGCCGCGGCCATGGAACAAGCCGAGCCCACCTCGCCCTGGCAACCGACTTCGGCGCCGGAGATCGATGCGTTCTCCTTGAACAGCACCCCCACCGCACCCGCGGCGAGCAGGAACCGTGCCACTCCGTTCCCGTCCGCACCGGGCAGGAACCGCATGTAGTAGTGCAGCACGGCCGGAACGATGCCCGCGGCACCGTTGGTCGGCGCGGTCACGACCCGACCACCGGCGGCGTTCTCCTCGTTGACCGCCAGTGCGTAGACCGTCACCCACTCCATCGGGTCGTCGGTGTCGCCGAGTTCGGCACGCAGTTCGGCGGCGCGTCGCTCCACCCGCAGCCCACCCGGCAGCGAGCCCTCGCTGTTGCAACCGTTGTGCACGCACTCGCGCATGACGTGCCAGATCGACAGCAGTTCGTCGTGCACCCGCTGTTCGTCACGCCAGACCAGTTCGTTGGCGAGCATGAGGTCGCTGACCGAGTGACCGGTCTCGTCGCAGTGCCGCAACAGCTCGACTCCGGTGCGGAACCGGTGGGGCAGTTCGGTGGTGTCCTGTTTGATCCGGTCGGTGCCCGCGGCCTCCCCGTCGACGACGAAACCGCCGCCGACGGAGTAGTACACCGCCCCGCACAGCTGCTCCCCCGATTCGTCGACCGCGGTGAACCGCATTCCGTTGGGGTGCACCGGGAGTGTCTCGCGCCGATAGAGCACGAGGTCGTCGTCGTAGTCGAATCGGATTCCGCTGGTGCCGTTCAGCAGTAACCGGCCGGTCGATCGGATCTCGTCGACCCTGCCGGAAACCGCGATCGGATCGACCGATTCCGGTAGGTGGCCCTCCAGACCGAGCAGCACCGCCTTGGGGCTGCCGTGCCCGTGCCCGGTCGCGCCGAGCGAGCCGAACAGCTCGGCCCGCACCCGTGCGACGCGTGGTAGCAGGCCCTGTTCACGCAGCCGCGCCACGAACCGCGCGGCCGCGCGCATGGGTCCCACGGTGTGCGAACTGGAGGGACCGATCCCCACCGAGAAAAGATCGAAGACACTGATCGCCATTGATCGTCTCTTCTTCGTACGTGAGGTGTGGTTCGCCCGCCCCGCCACCTCGTCGTGGCGGAGCCGCTAGTCAGCGGCGGCGGGAGTCACTGGCGGTGGGAGTCACTCACCCGTGAGTTCGGCGTACTGCGTGGCGTCCAGCAGCGGGCCGTACTCGGTGACGCGCAGTTCCAGCAGCCACCCGTCGCCGAACGGGTCGTCGTTGATCTTGGCCGGGTCGTCGACGACGGACTCGTTGACCGAGACGACCTCACCGGTGGCGGGAGCGTAGAGGTCGCTGACCGACTTGGTGGACTCCAGCTCGCCGCAGGCCTCACCGGCGGTGATCTGCTTGCCCACCTCGGGCAGGTCCACGTAGACGATGTCACCGAGCGCGTTGGCCGCGTAAGGGGTGACCCCGACACGCACGACGTCGCCGCGCTCGGCCAGCCACTCGTGCTCCTGGGTGTACTTGAGGTCCGTGGGCAGACTCATGGGGGAGGCTCCATTGCTGTCGTTTGGACACCGGTACCCGACGTCCCGTGGGGCCGTCGGACACGAGCATTCTCGCGTGCCGCGACTCCACCCGGCCGGGCGGCATGCCGCGAACACCGGAGTCCGCGTACTTGGTGGCCTCCCCCTCTGTTGCGGAACCTGAGAGCTTCACCGCGACATCGCGGTTTGCACCGTGGGTGCGCACGCCTTCGTCGCGGCGGCGCTTTCCAGAGTTGCCTCGATCGGACGGTACGGCTGCCTGAGAGTTTACGGGGAGTTTTGCTCCTTCGGCGCCCGTTCGGTGACACCGTGTGCACGGTGCTCACCCGCGGGACTCTCCCGCCCGGTGTCGTGGGCCGATATGCGATTGTCGCTGTGTTCGGCAACGATAACCCGAGGGGTGGGCGTATCCAACCCCGGATGTCGCGAAGCAGCGACCACTACCGGCGAATCGGGGGCCGAAGCTCGCGCTGTGTGCCCACGATCACCACCGGAGGCGGTCACGGGCCTCGCGCGGGTGGCCGGGTCCCGGCACCGGAGCGCTCGGGGAGTCGAACCGGAGAAATTCCCTTCTGATCCCGACCCCGGGAGGGGCGATGGTCGACATACGGGGCCTGGTCGAGCGAGTCGGCCCCGCACTGCTGCGTCCGGTGGTGGTGCCGCAGGACACCTGCGGTGTCGGGGACGTGGTCATCGCCGAACCCGAGGATCCCGGCGGGATCGGAACGGCCGACGTGGTGCTCGGTGTGGGGATCACCGACCGGGCGTGGGCCGTGGAGCTGGTGCGGGAGTGCGGTGCGCGGCAGGCGGCGGCCGTGCTGCTGAAACCGCCGGTGTGCGCCGAGGACTCGGTGATCTCGGCGGCCGGTGAGGCGGGCCTCGCGCTGATCGAGGTCCGGCGGGGCGCGGCGTGGGCGCAGCTGGTGTGGTTGCTGCGGAGCGCGCTGGCCGGAACGGATCCGGGCGCGGCCGCCGGCTCCCCGCAGCAGGTGGGCTCGGCGGGTCTGGGTGATCTGTTCCGACTGGCGGACGCGGTGGCCGAGGTGGTCGACGCCCCGGTGACCATAGAGGACGCGCACTCGCAGGTGCTGGCCTACTCCGCCCGGCAGGACGTGACCGATCCCGCCCGGGTTTCCACGATCATGGGGCGCAGGCAACCGGACGACGTGCTGGCGAAGTTCCGGGCGCGGGGCACGTTCCGGCAGCTGAGCCGCGGGGGCTCGGCCGTCTACGTCCCGGAGCAGCCGGACGGCACGCTGCCCCGGCTGGTGGTCCCGATCCGGATGGGCGGTGAACTGCTCGGATCGATGTGGGCCGTGGTCACCGGTGAGGTGTCCGAGGAGCGTGCCTCGGCGTTCGCCGACACCGCCGCGCTGGTGGCACTGCAACTGCTTCGCTGGCGGGTGATGACCGACTCGGAGCGGCAGCGCTCGGCCGGGTTGGTGCGGTCGCTGCTGGAGGGCGCCGAGGGCTGGCGCGCCGCCGCCAACGAGTTGGGGACGGGTGCCGAGCAGCACCGGGTGGTGGCGATCGACGTGCGGGCCAGCGACGGCACCGACGAGGGGCACCGGCTCGCGATGTGGGAGTGGATCACCCGGGGAATCGGTCGCGGTCCGATGGTCGCCGAGTCGGGCGGTGTGCTGTACGCGGTGGTGCCCGACCGCTCCGGCACGGGTGGCTGGCCCGCGCTGCGGGAGGCGTTGCTGGCGCACATCCACGAGATGGACGCGGCCGATCCGCGCCCACTGGTGGCGGTGGGAACCGCCACCCCGGTGGCGGAACTGCCGGAATCCCGCGGCAGCGCCGACGAGGTGTTGGCGCTGCTGCGCACGGGCATGGTGGAACGCGATATCGCGGTCCACGAGCAGCTCTGGCACTCCCTGGTGCTGGCGAGGACCGCCGGTGCCGCGGGCGACGCCGGGGTTGGGGCGCTCGGCCCGCTGCAGCGGCTGCGCGACCACGACCACGGGCAGGGGAGCGAGTACCTGCGCACGCTGCACGCCTGGCTGCGCCACCCCGGTGATCCGCGCGCGGCGAGCCGGGAACTGCGGGTGCACCCGAACACCTTCCGGTACCGGATGAAGCGGGTGGGCGCGCTGTTGGACGTGGATCTCGACGACGCGGACGTGCGCTCGGCACTGCTGGTGCAGTTGCTGGCCGAGCGGTGGAACCCGCACGGCTGACTGTTGTGCCGGCGGCACAAGAGAGCCGGTGCGCTCTCATTGTGCGGGAATGATGCGGCCGGGCCGGTGACGGAGCATCGTGGTTCGCGACAGCGTTGCTCCCTCCCGCACCTCGGGGGGATGGGCGGCGCGGTGCGGAGAACGCCCCCGGCACACCCGCCGGTTCGGTGATCACCCGAACGGAATCGAACACCATCCCTCGGAAGGAAACCGCAGTGAAGATCGCCGTACCCCGCGAGATCAAGAACAACGAGTACCGCGTCGCGCTCACACCAGCGGGGGTGCACGAGTTCGTCGGCAGAGGCCACGAGGTATTCGTGGAGGCGAACGCGGGCGCGGGCTCCTCCATTCCCGACGAGGAGTTCCTCGCGGCGGGGGCGAAGGTTCTCCCCGGCGCCGAGGAGGTGTGGTCCGAGGGCGAGTTGGTGCTCAAGGTCAAGGAGCCGATCGAGGAAGAATACCCGCGACTGCGGCGGGACCAGGTGCTGTTCACCTACCTGCACCTGGCGGCGTCGGGCGGGCTCACCAACGCGCTGCTGGACTCCGGGGTCACCGGTATCGCCTACGAGACGGTGCAGACCGCCGACGGTGCGCTGCCGCTGCTGGCTCCGATGAGCGAGGTGGCCGGTCGACTGGCTCCGCAGGTGGGCGCCTACTCGCTGATGCGCCCGAGCGGCGGGCGCGGGATGCTGCCCGGGGGCGTTCCCGGTGTGCACCCGGCGCGGGTCGTGGTGATCGGCGGTGGCGTCGCGGGACTGAACGCCGCGCGGGTCGCGCTCGGCATGGGTGCCGATGTGGAACTGCTGGACACCAACGTCGACAAACTGCGTGAGATCGACCGGGACTTCGACGGGCGTATCCGCACGGTCACCTCGAACCGCTACAGCGTCGAGCAGGCGGTTCGCGCGGCCGATCTGATCATCGGCGCGGTGCTGATCCCCGGTGCGAAGGCACCGAAGCTGGTCTCCAACGAACTCACCGCACAGCTCAAGCCGGGCAGCGTGCTGGTGGACATCGCCATCGACCAGGGCGGGTGCTTCGCGGACTCGCACCCCACCACGCACGACGCCCCGACCTACCGGGTGCACGACTCGGTGTTCTACTGCGTGGCCAACATGCCGGGGGCGGTGCCGAACACCTCCACCCACGCGCTGACCAACGTGACGCTGCCCTACGCGCTGCGGATCGCCGAGCGGGGCTGGCGGCAGGCCTGCCGCGAGGACGAGGCGCTGGCCGCGGGGTTGAACACCCACGACGGCACGCTCGTCAACGAACCGGTCGCCGCCGCGCACGGGCTGTCGCACGACAGCGTGGCGAGCGTGCTCGGAGCGTGACGGCCGAGTCGCCTACTCGGGGGACCGAGGCGACGAAGCACCACCGGAGAAACGGGGCCTCTCTCGCGCGCGAGAGAGGCCCCGTTTCGTTCGAGGCGGCCTGCTCAACCAGCCTGGGGGTCACCGGGAGCTGGCCGCCGATTCCCAGTGTAGAACACCGACGCCCGGTTACCGAACCCCTGCGGCCGGATATTCAGCTGATTTTCTGCTCGCTGCGCTACCGGCTTTCACTCGCGTTTCACACGAAAGTGTGATGAAGCGGGCAAAACCTGAAGTCCTTACGGGTGAACGTCGATGCTCCAGACAGGTGCGGTACCACTCCACCGCTCCCACGCAACGAGCAGTTCGGGAGGATCCGTATGGAGATCGGGACTCGTCGGCCGACCCGTCCGAACAACCCCACGACGACGCTGGGTGGCGATCTGAGCGAAACCCCCGTCGAGCAGTCGCGGTCCGATGCCGAGAAGTCCCCGGACGGCTTCGAGGGCATCACCGCGGAAGACGATCACGAGTCCTTACAGCGCCAGCTCGACCGACTGGAACAGCTGGCCGACGAGGGCCCCGCGGAGACGGTGCTGCCGCTGGCCCGCTCGGAACTGCACCGGCTGACGGAAGGACTGCGCGCACTGCTGCAGGAGCACGGTCCGGACGAGAACGGGCGGTGCCCGGTCTGTCCCGGCGGACTGCGTGCGCGCCGCTGGCCGTGTGAGGTCTGGGTCACCGCGCACGCCCAGCTCATCGGCGAAGATCCCGACCCGGTCGGCAGCGCCAACCGCTCCAAGCTGGCCCGGATTCGGGAGAGGAGTCCCCGCGATCCCTTCGGGCGACATCGCTCCGCACGCACTCCGCGCATCCCGGTGATCAGCACGGCCGTGGTCTCCGGTGGTGCTCGCGGCCCCGGCGACTGGGACACGGGCGAGTTCACCCTCCCGGATCCGGCGAGCGCGCCGGACGACGCCCCGGAGCACGAGGCCACCGAGGAACTGCCCGCCGTGCCTCCCGTCGGCGGTCACCTGGAAACCGACCGGAACCGGATCCACCGTGCCGGGGTATCCCCCGGGAAGGAGCGCGGATAGCTTTCGGCGGACCGAGCACAGTTCCCCAGCGGGGTTCCCACCCGCGCCGGCCGGCGCGGGAGCCGACACGAAAGATCTTCGCGGACACCGGAACCGATCCGCCCACGCATGAGGCAGGATTGGGTGCAGCGTCCAACGATCACCCACGGGCCCGTTCCGTGGTGACCGCGCGGCGCCGCACGGACCGCGAGGATCGGGGTGTCCCCGTGAACTGGAGGAACGAGTGCACGACGGCAGCGGCCGCATCCTGGTGCAACAGCTGCACAAAAGCTTCGGGCCACTGACCGCGGTCCAGAACCTCGATTTCGCGGTCGAGCCGGGTTCGGTGACCGGTTTCCTCGGCCCCAACGGGTCCGGCAAGACCACCACACTGCGCATGATCCTGGGGTTGATGAAACCGACCTCCGGTGCCGCCTACGTCGAGGGCGTTCCGTTCACGAAGCTCCGGAACCCCGCGAGGGTGGTGGGAGCGGTACTGGACTCGCAGTCCTTTCACCCCGGACACACCGCGCGCGGCCATCTGCGCTGCTACACGGCCGCCCTGGAACTACCGGACGAGCAGGCCGACCAGGTGCTGGAACTGGTGGGGCTCGGCAACGCCGCGCGTCGCAAGACCAAGGGGTTCTCACTGGGCATGCGGCAACGACTGGCACTCGCCACCGCACTGCTGGGGGATCCCCGGATCTTGATACTCGACGAGCCCGCCAACGGGATGGACCCGGAGGGTATCGCCTGGCTGCGGGGCTTCCTGAAGGCCTACGCATCCACCGGGCGCACCGTGCTGGTCTCCAGCCACCTGCTCCGCGAGATGGAACACACCGTGGATCACGTGGTGATAGTCAGCCGCGGCCACTCCGTCTACAACGGCAGCCTGGAACAGCTGCGCGCGGGCAGGCAGTCCCGGGTGCTGGTTCGCGTGTCGGATCCGATGACGCTGAGCTCGATGCTGCGGGAGAGCGGTGTGAGCACGGAGTACCTGAGGGACGGCAGGCTCGCGGTCACGGGGGTGGACACACGCGGCATCGCCGACCTGGCGTTACGCGCGGGGGTGGCCATCCAGGAGTTGCAGGAGTCATCCGGCGATCTGGAGCAGCTGTTCTTCCAGCTCACCGAGGGACAGTTCACCGGTTCCCAGCAGCCGTTCGGTCCCGGGCAGCAGCCGGCTCCCGGCACGACCGGACAACAGCGGTGGCAACCCCAACCAGTACAACCCCAACCGGTCCAACAACAGCCGATCCCCCAACATCCGGCGCAGCAGCAGGGGTACGCGCAGCAGCCGTTCCAGCAGCCACCGCAACAGTGGCAGCAGTCCCCACCACCGCCGTCCCAACAGCCTCCGGGCCAACAGTTTCAGCCGGAATCGGCGGCACCGAGCCCGTGGGCGCCGGACAACGCCGGGCAGCGATCGGCCGAGAGTTCCCCACCGGAATCGGGCCCACCCGGTCTGGGGAGTGGCTACCGCTCCCGAGCCGAAGAGCCGGAGTCGGAACGGCGCGAGGCAGAGCACTCCCGCGCCGACGAGGACACGCACGGGGGTGAGAACCGGTGAAGGGGCTGATCAGAGCCGAGTTCCGCAAGATGCTGCCCACGCCGCTGTGGTGGGCGCTGCTGATACCGGTGGCGCCGTGGAGTCTGCTGGTCGCCTGGTACGGCACGGCGATCGGTCAGGTGGAGGTGCTCCAGGAGGTCACCGGGCAAGCGCTGCCCACCGGACTGTTGGCGATGTCGCTGGCGACCAACTACAGCACGATCTTCGCCGCCCTGCTGGGAGCGTTGATCATGACCCGTGAGTCGTGGAACAAGACCATCACGACCACTTTCCTCACAGCTAACCCGCGCAGCTCGGTGCTGGGCGCGAAGCTGGTGCTGTGCCTGGCGCTTTCGGTGGTCTACGGGATCGTCAACGCCGTTTTCGGGCTGCTGGGGGGCTATCTGGGCGGTTCGCTGGGCCACGCCGCGGGCGGCGTGGGCGGCCTGGACCAGTGGTTGATCATCGGCGGTGCGGGCGTGCTGGCGACGGTGCTGTGGGCGCTGCTCGGGTTCGGGTTCGGGGCGCTGGTCAACAACTCCGTGGCGGCCGTGCTGGTGCTGGTGTTCTACAAGTTCATGGTGGACGTGCTCGCCTCCATCGGACTCGCGGGCAGCCAGTTCGCCTGGCTGAGCGGTTATCTGCCCGGCGCGGCCTCGAACGGGATCGTGGGCAACCTGGCGGTGCCGATGTTCATCTCGGAGTTCGCGGGCCCACGCGAGTCGATAGTTCCGGTGCAGGCCTTCGAACAACTGCACGCCGTCTTCGGCGGGGACTACGGCTTCGCCTGGTGGGGCAGCGCGCTGGTGTTCGCGGGTTATGCCGCGCTGTTCTGCGGCGGTGCGATGCTGCTCGTCCGCAACCGCGAGATCAACTGAGGTGCTCCGCCCCGCCGAGCGATCGGCGGGGCGGACCGTCCCCCGAGTGGAGGCCCGCGAGGTCGCCCGGATCCCTCTGGTGGACGAGAAATACATCCGTGTTCGCGATACCCGCGCTGCCCCGGCGTGCACGAGAATCGGGAAATCGAGGACGGAGCGGAGCTCTCGTACTCGACGACACGCACCTCGACGGGAGTCAGCGATCGTGAACGTATCCGAAGCCGAGGACCGGGCGGACACCTTCGTGCCGCACGATCATCCCGAGTGGACAGTGAACCTCGGGGAAGTCCGCATGAACTACGCCGTGACGGGCGAACCGGACTTCCCGGCGCTGCTACTGCTTCCGGGGCAGAGCGAGTCGTGGTGGGGCTACGAACCCGTTCTCCCGTCACTCGCCCGGCACTTCCACACCTACGCGGTGGACCTGCGGGGGCAGGGCCGCTCGACGTGGACGCCCGGCCGCTACACCCTCGACAACTTCGGCAACGATCTCGTGCGGTTCATCGACCTCGTCATCGGACGGCCCACGCTCGTGGCCGGTCACTCCTCGGGGGGCTTGCTCGCGGCGTGGTTGTCCGCGTACGCGAGACCCGGGCAGATCCGCGGGGCCGTATACGAGGATCCGCCGCTGTTCTCCTCGGAGACGGAACCGGCCTGTGGCCAGTCGATCCGGCAGGGAATGGGGCCGGTGTTCGCGGCGTGGCACAAGTGGCTCGGCAACCAGTGGTCGATCGGTGACTGGCACGGACTGCGGCGAGCACTGCCGAACGAGCTCCCGCCCGTACTGCTGGAGAACATGCCGGGAACGCGCCCGAACGACTCGGAGCACGACTCCGCTCCCGGTCCACCGCAGCACCTGCGGGAGTACGATCCGGAATGGGCGGGTGCCTTCGTCTCCGGCAGCATCACCGCGGGATGCGACCAGGACACCATGCTCTCGCGGGTGCGAACACCGGTGCTGCTGACCCACCACTCCCGCCGGGTGGACCCGGAGACCGAGCAGCTACTCGGCGCCCTCTCCGACGTGCAGGCGCAGCGGGCCTGCAGGCTGATCGAGGCGGCCGGACAGCCTGTCAGCTATCTGTCGTTCCCCGAGATGTCGCACTCGATGCACGCCACGAATCCCGAGCTCTACGCGCGCACCGTCGTCGAGTGGGTGAGGTCGCCGGCCTGAGTACGGCGGGCCGGATCGCGTGGGTGGTGCCGGTTGTCACCTCGGCCGCTCCGAACCGGGATGTCCCGGCACGGCGAGCCGTGCCGGGCGGCCACAGCCTTGTCGCCATCGCACAGCCCGACACGACCACTCGGTGGTCGCTCCTGGCTCTCACCTCCAGCAGGCTGCGATCACACGAGTCCGGCCGCGGCCCCCGGCTCACCCGCCGACGCGGAATCGGAATCGGCACAACGGAGATTCTAGGAATTCCACGCGTGCAGGGCGCTCCACGTGTTGGGCCCCACTATTCCGTCCACCGTCAGGTTCGCGTTCGCCTGGAAATGTTCGACACCGGTCCGGGTCGCCGGCCCGTAAATCCCGTCAACGGCGAGCTGCATGTACGTCACGCGGTTGATCATGCACTGGGCGTGCTTCACCAGCGGACCACTGCTGCCGACACCGAGGGTGAGGTGAGCACCCTGCCCGTAGTCACAGACGGAAACCTCGGCCGCCGCCGAGGAGTCCGTACCGGCGGCGGAGACGCCGCCACCCAGGAGCGAAAAAGCCAGTACGGAGAAAAACAACCCTATTAACTTCTTGCGCATGAGAAAACCTTTCCATGAGCACAACAGAACGCATCGTACAAAACCGCCGAACGAGCGCAAGCACTTCATCGATGAAGTCTTTCCTCATTCCGCCGCACGGACCAACGTTCAGGTACGAACGGGTGTTCACCCACACAACTGGGATCTCCGACCGACCGGGAGGATTCACTGGACTCGTACGGGGCCGCCCCGCCGTGGTGGTGCCGCGCAGGGCCTACGAAACCGGGTGGGAAGCGTTCCGTCGCCGGTGGCGGTCGAGGTAGCGGTTCATGAGCTCCCAGTAGCCGAGCAGCAACACCAGCTGTGCGGCTGTGGCGGTGCCCGCCGGAACGGGGCGGCGCCGACGAGCGGCGACGAGCGCGATCAGTCCGGCCACGGTGGCGGCGATGTTGACGCCCAGCGCGGCGTCCCGAGGACGGTCGGTGATCCACTGCTCCTCACCGAGCATGGCACGGGTGGCCCAGGCGTGCTCGTCGGCCGGTTCCGGAAACACCACCGGGTTGAGCGCGAACCACACCCCCACGACCGCAGCGTGACTGCGACGTCGCGTCCACATCGGGAGCAGCAGCAACGGGGTGCTCGCCCAGCGGCTCCACGCACTCCACGGATTGGCGTGTCGGGCGAAAACCGCACGGCGGAGCCGCGCCGGCCCACGCGAGCAGTTGGAGGTCATGAGTGTCCGTCCTCCTGGAACGTTGCCTCGTCAACGCCGACCGGACTTCCCGGCACTCCCGGAACCACCCTACTCCGGCGACAGCCCCATCGGCAGCGGCGATTCGACCCGCGGATCGACAGTGTGAGGTCGCGTTTACGGTACCGCTCACCAGCTATCCACCAGGATCCCTGAACACCGAGAGATCTGCCGGCTCCACATCGGACTCGCGCCGGTGACCATGCGCACTGCTCAAGGGAGAAGCGCGAGGGACTGGTCGAGCGAGCGACCGAAACCGACGGCTCCCGTGCCGTGACCGTCGCACTGACCCCGGCCGGTCACGAACTGGTCGAGGAACTCGTGCCAGCGTCCTCATGCGCGAGGCCGAACTCGTATCCGGACTCACCGAGGACCAACGGTCAGCCCTCACCGAGCTCCTTCGTCGTTTTCTCGGCGAGCTGCACACTCGGCTCGGTCAACAGGGCACCAGCCACGTCGGCTCCGTCTGACGACCCGATCCGTTCGGCGTGCTCCCGCGCGGAATTCACGACGTGCACCGCGGAGATCAGATCGACGGATCATCGCCCGGGTACCGCACGGGGACTCGCAGCTCGTGCAAGTGGATACGCAACAAGCCCTCGACCCTGGCGGGGGATGCGCGCTCCGGACGAGCGAGCAGGTGCGCGGTGAGTCCGTCGAGCAGCGCGTGCAGCCGTTCGGTCTCGCTCTCGATCTCCCGGCTCGCGGCCATGCAACCGAACTCGACCAGACTGTCGAGGGTGTGGAGACACTGCTGACGCACCCCGTCGTCGGCTTCCCGGCGGATCTCGGCTATGACGGAATCATTCGCCGCCTCCGCGACGAATGCCTGGTAGATAAGCGCCTCGGTACGTCGTTCCTCGTCGAGCGGAAGCAACTCCAGCAGTAGCGCCAACGCCGCTTCCACGACCCGCCCCTCGTGCGCGTCCGCGATCCGGAGTTCCGCACCGGCCGTGATCCGTCGGCCGATCTTGTCGATGAGCTCACGCATGGCGAAACGCAGAAGCTCGTCCTGCGTGGAGAAGAAGTAACGAACCGACCCCGTGGCCAGCTCCGCCTCGCGTGCCACACCGCGCACGGAGGCTTCCCGCAGACCGTCGCGCAGGGTAATTCGCCAGACGGCCTGGGCGAGCAGCGAACGACGCTCCGCGTGATCTATCCGAACTGGCACCCCCACAACCTAGCACAGCTGTGCTAAATTAGCTTTTCGTAACACAGCTGTACTAGAAAGAGGTCTGTCATGATCGACGAAACAGCCCCTCGCGACAGGTGGGCACCCTGGTGGATGTACGTGCTGCTCATCGTGGGTGCGAACCAGCTGCGTCAGTTGATACTGCCGTTCGGAACGGTGCCCGAATGGGCAGATGTCGTGATCGCGGCGCTGGTCGCCGCGATCTGCTTCGCGCTCATCACACTCGTTTACCGCGCCGGAGCCGATCGCTGATGTCGGCACCGGTCCCCTACCAGGCAGCACCAACCGGACGAACCGCGATACCGCTGCCCCGCAGCGCCCAGGCGAGCGTGTGGCTCGCGGTGATCGGTCTCGCGAGTGGTCTCCCCGCATCGTTGGCGGTGGCCGCGGGCTGGGAGAACGCTGGTTTCGCGCTTCCGCCGATCATCGCGGTGCTGCTGGTCACGAGCGCGGTTTTCCTCCACCGAGCCGTACGACCGCTGCTGTTGGTCCTGACCGCTTCGGTGACCGGGTTGTGGCTCATCACCGTCGCGTTGGAACTGGCGGAACCGCTCCTGCTCGGATGGCCGACCGCAGCACGCGTGCTCGCGGTCAACGGCGCCAAGGTGTTGCCACTGGCCCTCACCGCGATCGTGCTCCTCCGGTACCGGCCGGGCCGGCACGAGATGGCACTACGAGTCGGCCAGTGGCGCGCGGACAGCGGACTACGCGTGGCCGGATACCGGATCGACTGGAGATTGATCGGCACCACCGTCGGCTTCGTGGTCTGCTGTGGAACCATCGCCACCGGAGTCGAAGCTTTCAACGTGGCCGGGCTGAGCGAAGCCCTGCTCTGGCTGCCTGTCTACACCGCCGCGGCAGTCGTCAACGCCACTGCCGAGGAGTTCCTGTTCCGGCACGCGATCAACGCGGTCGCCGGACCACTGATGGGCAGGACAGCACTCATCGCACTCACCTCGGCCTACTTCGGAGTCACCCACATCAACGGCACACCGAGCGGTCTCGCCGGGATTCTGCTGTCCGGACCCTTCGGCGTGGTACTCGCGCTGGCGATCGACCACACCAGGGGGTTCTGTTGGAACTGGACACTGCACTTCATCGCCGACATGGCGATATTCTTCACGCTGATCGCCGCGAACAGCTGACGACAACCGCACCGTCCCTCGCCGGGATCAGCGAAGCAGCAACTCGCGCCCCCGGCCTCGCCTCGCTGGAAGTTTCGATCCGCGCGAAGGACGGTGGGGGTATCGGACGGCCGACACGGCCCCGGCGTTCCGACTGGCACCGGACGATCCGGCTCTGCTACCTTGCACGGCGTGCCTACGGGAAGTCTGTTTCTCTGACCCGCTCCTCGGACGGATGCGGAAGGCCGGAGTGAGTTCTCCTCCGGTGCTGTGATGCCGGGCGGTGCCCGCATCACTTCACTTTTCGTGCCCTTTCGGCTCGTTTCCGCATCGGCGTCCCTTCGGTGATCCCGTTTTCGGTTACACGACGAGAGTTGAGCGAGTCATGACGACTGACCACGTTTCCGTGTCGAGCACCCCGAATACTGACTGGTTCCGCGAGCACACCAGCCGCCTGAGCGGTTCGGACGTCGACGCCCCGCTGGACGACCTCGAACCGTTGCGCGACGTCATCGGCGACGCACGTGTGGTCGCCGTGGGTGAAGGCGCCCATTTCGTCGGCGAGTTCACCAGCACCCGACAGCGGGTGCTGCGTTTCCTCGCCGAACGCTGCGGGTTCACGGTGCTGGGCTTCGAGTTCGGATTCGGAGAGGGAATCGCCCTGGACAACTGGCTGCGGGGCGAGGGTGACGACGCCGAGCTCGGCGCGGTGGGCGGAACCACGAATGCCGGGGTCAACCCGCGCATGGTGCGGTGGCTGCGTCGGCACAACCGCACCAGCTCACACCCGCTGCGCTTCGTGGGGATCGACACTCCCATGGCCGGTGGCCGACTTCGCCCGGATCTGGAACCACTGGCCGAGTACCTCCGCGAGGTCGATCCGGAGGTGGTCGGCCTGATCGATCGGGCGCTGGGCATCGCCGACCGGTTCACCGGTGGTTCGGTGGCCGTGGCAGCACCGGGATGGGCAAGGTTGGAAGCGGCCGACCAGGACGCGCTGACCGCATCGCTGGCACGGTTGTCGCTGCGGTTCCGCTCGATGGAGCCGTTGTACGTCTCACGTGGTGGCCGATCCGCTTACGATGCGGCGCTGCGCCACCTGGAGGCGGCCCTGCACACCGACTACATGTTCGGCGCCATGCGCGACGTCTTCACCGGTCAGGGGCTGGAAGGCGACGCTTCCGTCCGGGACCACCACATGGCCGAATCGGTGCGTTGGCACCTCGACAATGCCGATCCGGACACGCGCATAGTGCTGGCCGCCCACAACAACCACATCCAGAAGACACCCGTGTACTTCGACGGTGAACTCGCGGCCCTACCCATGGGTTACTACCTCGACCGGGTGCTCGGCGAGAACTACCGTGCGCTCGCCCAGACGCACACCGCCGAACACGTGGCGGAGATGCACCCGGACGAGAGAGCCGAATCCGGGCTGACGGTGGCCGAGGAGCCCCTCGACGCTCCCGAGCCAGGAAGCGTCGAGGCCGCCGTCATCGACGCCGGTTACGGCGACGACATCAGCCTCACCAACCTCCGGGAGGCACCCGTGGGGAGGCTGGACCGCATCCGCACCCAGAGTGCCACGCAACTCACTCCGGTGGTGGAGGCGTTCGACGGAGTGCTGACCGTTCCCACGACCACCACCTACTACACGACCGGTCTGCGAGAGGAGTAGAGAGAAACCGGGTTCGTTCCCCGGGACAACGCGTTTTCCGGGGAACGGGCCGCTTCCCGACTCGTGGCACTCGTCCCGGTACGGTCACGTCGAGACTCCTCCGGCGCGAACTCTCGGGCGTTCCGGGGAGTCAGTCGGAGGTACTGGCCGACTCGATCGGCTCGTGGGGATAAGCGGCGATTCGGCTGGCCTCGGCGATGACCTCGGCGTCGATCCACGCTTCGTCGGGAGTGCTTACGCCGTAGCCGACCGTGGTGTACTGGTCATCGAGGCCGGCGACCAGTTCGGTCAACTCCAGTTCGTGCCCGTGTGCCAGGTGGATACGCCGCGCGAACTCGCGGGCCGTCAGCTCCCCCGCCAGCACGCGCTGTGCGAGTATCCGCGCGACGGCCACCCGTCCTGCCTCGCTGTCGAGTGGGTAGAAGACGAGTCCGAGTTCGTCGAGCGCGGCGGGCAGCAGCGCGGGCACACTTTCCCCCGCCTCCGCGCGGGTGCACGCAGCGAGAACGCGCAGCGTCGGGCTGTCGAGATCGGCGAGGAGCGCGTCGCAGGCGACGCGGACGAGTTCCTCGGCGTGGATCTCCCGCGCACTCCACAGCGCGGCGTTCTCCTGCAGCACGGTCGCTGCCGTATCGGGCGAAGACATCCTTCGATCATGGGGGGTTCGCGACGCTCGTGGTCGAATGATTTTTCCGTCGTGGCGCACCGTCACCCCTTCGCGGCACCGCCCGCTCGCCCCGTCCGGGGCCGAACTTCGCCCAACCGGGCAGAAGGGCTCAGCGCTCCGCCGGTACCGTTACCGCGCAGTGCGGCCTCGCGAGTGCGGGACCGGTATACATTGGACATGATCCGCAACGCGCGAGCCGATGAGCTTCCGATGCTCCGGGAAATCGAGACGGCCGCGGGCGCGGCCTTCCGTGAGATCGGCATGCACGAGATCGCCGACGACGAACCACCAACCACCGCCGAGCTCGCCGCCTTCCAAGCGGACGGTCGTGCGTGGGTCGCCGTCGACGCCACGGATCGTCCCGTCGGTTATCTGCTGGTGATCCTCGTGGACGGCGACGCCCACATCGACCAGGTGTCGGTCCACCCCGACCACGCGCGCCAAGGGCTGGGGCGGGCGCTGATCGAGGTCGTCGTCGGGTGGGCACGCGGCCGTGGGCTGCCCGGGGTGACGTTGACCAGCTTCGCCCGGGTGCCCTGGAACGCGCCCTACTACGAACGGCTCGGTTTTCAGGTCCTGCCCGACGAGCAGCTCACGAGCGGACTGCGCGCCATCCGTGACGAGGAGTCCGCGCGGGGCTTGGCCAACTGGCCGCGCGTCGCCATGCGCCGGGTTGTCACCGACCTGCCGCGCTGAACGATCGTCGGTGCGACACCGCCCGGCCGGCCGATGCGGGGCCGCACTCCATCGGAGGATTCTCGGTGGCTGTTCACCGGAGACGTGCGGCAGGCTGACGACGTGTCCATGTCTGCTGCGGACGCGGCGCAGGAAGCCGCGGTGGTCGAGCTGGTGCGGTCGGTACTCGACGGGGACCTGATCGGCGTACAGCGTTACGGTTCGGCGGTGCACGGCGGGCTGCGACGTTTCAGCGATCTCGACCTGCTCGTCGTCACCCGGCGAACGATCGGGCCTGCTCGGCGGCGAACGCTGGTGGAGGGTTTGCTCGGGATTTCCGGCCCCGAACCCGGTGCGCGGCCACGCCCGGTGGAGCTGACTGTCGTGGTCGCCGGTGAGGTGCGGCCCTGGCGATATCCGCCCCGCGTGGATCTGCAGTGCGGCGAGTGGTTGCGCGCCGAGTTGTCCACCGGCGCCGAACCGCCCTCCGGTCCGGATCCGGACCTGGCGGTGCTGCTGACCTCGGTCCGCGAACACGGTCTCGCACTGGCAGGGCCGCGAGCCACGGAGTTGCTGGACCCGGTGCCGCACGAAGATTTGGTGCGGGCCGTGCTCGACGGGCTGCCGGGGCTGCTCGCCGAGCTGCACACCGACACCCGCAACGTGGTGCTGACACTGGCACGCATGCTGGTGACCGTGCGGACCGGGCGGATCGTGCCGAAGCCGGAAGCGGCCGAGCTGGTGCTTCCGCGACTCTCCGACAGCGACGGGAACGTCCTGGCACACGCCCGCAACGTGCACGCGGGCGAGCAGGAGGCGCTGCCCGCTGAGCTTCCCGGGATCGACGATTTCGCCGCACGCATGGCGGCGGCGATCCGACAGGCGGCGATCCGGGCGGATGCCGGATAACGAGCGGTACTGAGAAGCCCCGAAGCGAGCGGACATGGTGCGGCCGGACGCGAGCTACCGGGCGCGGAAAGGATCGCCGGGTGGCCGGATGTCCAGCCGGTTTCGGGTGGCCGTCCGAGTTCAGTGCTATGTCCGGGGTGGCCACACGAGGGACACGTTCCCGGACAGCGGGGTGGTTTCGCGCTCGGGCCAGCGGTGGGCCAAGCCGTGCAGTCGCTCCAGCAGCAGCGTGGAAGCACCGAGGAGGTTGCCCGGTTCCTCGTCGGTGAGATCGGTGAGATCGAGGTGCAGCAGGTAGTCGTGCGGTTCTGTGTCGGCGAGCCAGCGGAACCGCACCACGAGAACGCCGCCCACCGCTACGGCGTGGAAACCGACGATGTTGTCCAACACACCGGCACGCTCGGCCACCTCGTTCGGATCCGAGCCCAGCGGGGCGTAGGCCACCCACTCTCCGCTGCCCGACCGTAGTGCCTCGTCCACGACCTCGGACGGCAGCGGCGGCGTGGGACGGGGAACCTCGGCGGGGTCGCGCTCCGGTCGGGCGCCCCACTCGGCGTTCTCCAGCTCGGCCAGGCGCCGTACTTCCTCGGTGTCCACGGGAACAGAATGGCAGCGGAGAACAGCGGCGCGAAACTCCCCGAGGAGTGCGCCCGCCGTCGTGCTCAGCCGTTCGCGATACCTCGGCAGCGTAGCGATCACCACTGCAGCGACGTCAGCAGCGGGATACCGCAGCGTTTTTCGCGGCTCGCCCGTGGGAACGGCTGTAAGCTCGGTCATCGTGAGTTGGTTACCCGATGGCTTCGTCCACCCTGGCTACACGCCCGTGCCCGACACCGCGCTTCACCTGCGGCCGATTCGGGAGGCGGACACCGCCCTCGACTACCCCGCCGTGATGGGTTCCCAGGAGCGCTTATGGGAAATCTTCGGTCCGGCCTGGGGTTGGCCCCGGGAGACGATGACGTACGAGGAGGATCGCGTCGAACTGCTGCGGCACGAGAGCGAGGCAGCCGCGCACCGCTCGTTCAACTACGCCCTGTTGGACGAGGCGGAGCCGGCGATCCTCGGCTGCGTCTACGTCGATCCTCCCGAGCGCATCGGTGCCGACGGCGAGATCTCCTGGTGGGTGGTGGACGAACTCGTCGGCGGCGATTCCGAAGAGGCACTGGACGCACTGGTGCCGCGGTGGATCGCCACCGAATGACCCTTCCGAAACCCCCGGCTGCTGGGGCGTGACATCACCTGGCAGGACTGGCTCGCACTGCCACGCGTCCCCTGACACGCTCGATGCCGATGCCGGATCTCCCGGTGGCCGTCGGCCCTGCCATTCGTTCCCGATTCGGCACCGAGCCGGAACGACCACCAGCGGAGTATTTCTCGCTATTATTAATGAGTACGCAGCAGCCCGACTCCGTGGCAATTGTCAGGCAGGTGCCAGGAGTCGATGGCGTCCGATGTAGCCGGCCTCCGGTCCGAGGCTGTCGGGATGCGGGCGGCAGCCGAGCAGTTCGGCGATGTCCTGCTCCACCAGGCTAGGGCCGTTGCGGTTCCTGCCGGGGCTGATCGGTGGATAAGGCTTGGGCTGCAGGGAAACCTCGCACGCGGAGAACCACCGCGGATGGTCCGGGTCGTCCAGTGGCCACTGGATCTCGGTAGTTCGCTCGGTCGTCGCTTCGGGGTGTTCGGGCACCGTGCGGGTCGGTGGTGTTCGTGGTTCGGGCACGGGCCGGGGTGCGAATTCCCGGGCATCGGGCGGGGACGGCTGCGCGGCGAGTGCGTGGTGCTCGGTGAGGCCGCGTTCGATGAGATTGCGTACGGTGAGCGCGCCCGGCCCGGCTTCGGCGTGCTGCCCGTTGCCGCCACGCAGCGGGAGGAAGGTGCAGAGCACCACCGCGAGCACTACTCCGAGGAGCCAGATCGGGCCGAACGGTTCGTGGAGTGGCATCACAGGAACTCCGTGCCGAATTGGTCGTGCAGTCTGCGGCGGGCGTCGCGGTGGCGTTGTTCGCGGTTCTCGCTGCGGACGAGGGCCTCGGCCATGCAGGAGTCGCAGGTGGGCAGTAGCCAGTCCGCATCGGACGGTTCGGTGAGCGTCACCGAGACGCCGCACAGGGTGTCGCGGTGCTCTTCGGGACGCGGCGGGGTGTCGGGGCCGAAGGCGTGTCGGTATCCGGCGATCGGGTTCCACCACACCACCGGACCGCGCCAACCAATGCTGAACACGTGGGTCTCCCTTCCATCGGGACGAAAGCTCGAGCCCGGGGCTCGAGACACGTAGGAGTTCGGAGTCGACGGCGAGCGCGCTGCACTCACCCGTACGGAGGACGTTGCTCGTGCGAATGGCGTTGTCCGCCACCGGGTTCGCCATCGGCGGGCGCGCTCAGCAGCACCCGCATCACGCACGCCGCACAGGGCTCACCCGCCGCGCCGCGCGGGGTGTGCCGTGGATCGGTTACCCACTCGGTGTGGCGGCGGGAGAACTGCCGCCCGCACGGCGAGATCAGGTAGTCACGCCCCACCGCGACGTCCACGGCGTGCGCCAACCGCTCGGACTCGGCCGCCACACCCTCCCGCCACCGAAACCACCACCAGGACATTTGGGGCTCCTCTCGAAGCACACAACAAGCATTGCAAGTCGCAATGCGAGTTACAATTACACTTAAGGGTGATGCTGAAACGGATCGTGAAGAGGCAGGATCGACTGGCATGAGCGCACCGAGCCCGGCTGTCTGCCGTCTTCTGCTTGGAAGAGAACTACGTCAACTTCGAGAAGCAGCTGACATGGAGCGGGAGCAGCTCGCTATGTCCACGAAGTGGCAGCCCAGCAAGATAAGCAGAATCGAACAGGGTCAAGCCACCCTGCAACGAGCGGAGCTGGAACAGCTGGTCGAGCTCTTCTGGCCCGACGAGGAACAATGCGAACGACTGCGCAGGCTTGCGACCGAGGCGCGAAAGCGCGGCAAATTCGGAAAAGTTCCGGACTGGTCACGCCAGTACGTAGGGCTGGAAGCGGATGCCAGTGCGTTGACGATCTGGGACGGGGAACTCGTGCCAGGGCTCGCACAGACCGAGGAATACGCTAGGGCGATAGTTTCGACCTCCGTGGTGGTACCGCCGGCCGAGGTCGAACAGACAGTCAATGCGCGACTGGCCAGACAGCGCATCCTGAGCAGGGAGACACCGCCCGAGCTCGGAATAGTGCTGGGAGAAGCGGCACTCTGTCGGACGGTTGGTAGTCCGGCTGTACTGCGCCGCCAGCTCCAACACCTGCGTCAGTTGGCTACGCAGCCGAACATCACGCTTCAGATCCTGCCCTTCAGTTCCGGCGAACACGCCGCTATGGGCGCTTCGTTCACCGTGTTACGGCTGGACCTGGAAGACCTCACCTTCAGCTATGCCTACCTGGAAAGTTTGACCCGAGCAGATACTTTGGACGGTCAACAGCACATCGAGACCTATCAGCTCGTCATCGAACAACTGCGTATCGCGGCCCTCGGACAACGTGAGACACTGAACTTACTCGATCGTGTGATCGCCGAGCTAGCGGAGGCCCGAGAGTGAGCAACGAACCAGCATCCATCGACTGGCGGAAAAGCACTCGCAGTAGTGGCGGCGCGAACAACTGCGTCGAGATCGGTTTCGCCACATCAGCCGTGCTGATCCGCGACACCAAAGACCGCGACAGCGGCACACTCGCGGTATCGCCTGATGTTTGGCACAGCTTCCTCTCCACCCTGAAACACACCTGATATCAAGACACGGTGACGTTCCCCTCTCGTCGCCAAACGTTGCCTCCACCGAGCAAGATCAGTAAAATTAGCTGGTTGCAGGCACGAGTCGACGATGGGGGAACAACGTCACCATGAGCGACAAGCAAGCATCCGTCAACTGGCGGAAAAGCACTCGTAGCACTGGCGGAGGCAACTGCGTCGAGGTCGGCTTCGCGACCTCGACCGTGCTGGTCCGCGACACCAAAGCCCGCAAAGGCGGCTTGCTCTCCCTCTCTCCCGCTGCCTGGCAGAGTTTCGTCGGCACCCTCAAACACAGCACTCCGACATCCGGATGAACTTTCTCGAATAACCGAGCATCACCCTGCGGAGCGTTCGGCCGGAGAATTACCTGTACATGGCACTCACCGGGCAGGTCATCGTGCTTAATTTCGAGCAGGTTCGCTCGAGCGCCTACAGCGAATTACACGAAGGGGCGATGTACATACAGGATGAAGAGCAGGTTGACTCGTATACGATGGCTGCGAAGAGTCTTCGATGGGTCGCGCTCAGCCCGGACCAGTCGAGAGATCTGATCGAGGACATGTTGCAAGCTTAGCCCAGGAGTACCCATGTTATTCCGCGATAAAAATCCGGTTATCTGGCACACGAGCAGCTACAGCGGCAACAACGGCACCTGTGTGGAAGTCGGTTTCGCGACCTCGACCGTGCTGATCCGCGATACCAAGAACCGCGAAGGCGGCACGATCGCCCTCTCTTCCATCACCTGGCAGAGCTTCCTCAGCACCCTCAAACACAGCACTCCGACATCCGGGTGAACCATCGGGGTGACGTATACCCCGTTAGCGCAAAGCCGTTGACCGCCACCGAGCAAGATCACTAGGCTCGGAATTTCGTAGGGCACACGCCGACGATGGGGGAATCAACGCGTCACCATGAGCGACGACCAGAACCTGACCGGCAACCTGTCGGCCACTAACGACGCCATGCAAGGCATCATCACCGCCGCCAACAACGGCCAATTCGTCATCACCCCCGACGCGGGCGACGAACTCATACAGATCTTCCAGGAGTTGGAAGAGTGGGCCGAGAACGCCCAACTGGACATAATCGCCCTCAAGCAGAAGACCCCGCTTGGAAATAGCCCAGCCGGAAAAGCGATATCTGACTTCAATCAGAATGTGGCAGCAGGCGACGAGGAATCTTACGAACAACTAGTTCTCAAGATAAGAGAGCAATCCCCCAAGATCGTCGAAGCGATCAGAAAAGCGATCCGCTCATATCAAGAGTCCGACGAAGTAAACTCCAGCCAAATCAATGGAATCACATGATTCATCACACTAATCTGAAGAAAATAAGCAAAAAGACATTCGCCGCCACAGCAGTTCTTCTGGCTGCGGCAGCGACCTCCTCTTGCTCTCCTTCAAACGGAACCGATACAGCCGGAGAAACCGAGAGATCAGCCCAGGAGAGCACGGACGCAGCCTCACTGGAGAACATATCTCCGTGCGACACACTGAACCAAAAACAAGAAAATAAAATCAACACAGAAAACACTGGCACCACAAGAGAAGCAGCCGGATCAAAATCTTGCCGATGGACACTGAGCGAAGGAGCGCTAAGTGTAGCATTCCACCCAAATAGCACTCTTGACGACATCAACCTATCAGAAGGAGATACACAACCTTTTTCCGTCAACAGCAAGAAGGGAAAGATATCCCAAGGAATATCAGGGGAATCATGCACGGTAGCAATCCCTGTAAATAATTCGGAAACCGTGACTGTTGACACCTTGGGAGAAGGGAAAACCACCTCGTGTGACCTCGCCAAGAAGGTCGCACCGATGGTAGAGCAGAACATTTCGGACAGCTGAGAACCAGGGGGATTTCGTGTCCGAGGGGGACCAGGGCTACCGCAGCCACGAATACATCGCCGATCGGGAACGCGAGGCTTACAACCGCGCCCGGGGTGACTTCGAGCACCAGGCCGGCGGGCACATGCCGGTCGGCAACGGCGACATGAGCACGCAGCGCGCGAAGGAAGTCGCCGCGAACGCCGCCGAGCACTACGGCACCCAGCAGGCCAAGGCCATGTCGGGCGACCAATCGCTGCGCGGTCGCCCCACCTCCCTGGGGTGCACCGCATACGAGTCCTACCCGCACGCGGAACTCGAGAAGTTCGTGCGGGAAGAATTCGAGCCGACGAAGGTGCACGACGTAGGCCGTATCTACCACAGCCACGGTGCCAAACTCATCGAATTCTCCGACCGCATCAAGCAGGCCGCAGCGAAGACGGAGCAGAACTGGCAGGGCCGCGCGGGTGACGCCATGCGCGCGCAGATGAACACCGTCTCCGCGCACATGGGACATTCCGGCGAGGCGGCGCAGCTAGCGGCGAACCAGATCGGCTTGCAGGCCGAGGCCGGTGAGCAGGCCCGCAACTCGATGCCGGAGGACCCGCAGTTCAGCCTGATGCATGAGCTGTCCGCGCTGGCCTCGAACCCGAACCCGGCCACGATCGTGCAGCGCGCGAGTGAGATCCGCCAGCGCGCCGACGAGGCCAAGCAGGCCCACCAGGAAGCCGCCCGCGTGGTGTCCACGATGGAGAACGACTTCGGCGGTGCCGCCGAGAACACCCCGCGCTTCGCCCCTCCCCCGCAGTCCCCCGACGAGAACGCGGGTGAGTCCGACACCGGCTACAACGGCACCGGATCCGGCGGCAGCGGCTTCGCGACCGTCGGCAGCACCACCCCGTCGAGCACCTACGCGGCCTCCGCCCCGAGCGACACCACAGCACCGTCCTCGGGTGTGTCGAACGCGCCGGGCGGCTACTACGGCCAGCCCCAGCAGCCCTCCACCACCGCGCCCGCATGGAACTCCGGCGGCAACGCGGGCAACTCCGGCCTGCCACCGGGAGCGGTGCGCGGCCCGGACGGCACGAACTACCGGCAGGACCCCCGGACCGGCCAGTGGCAGCGGCAGAACTCCGCCAACGGCAGGTGGGCACCCGTCCCGCCCGGCCAGCAGGTGCCGGGCGGTGGCCGTGCGGGCGGCACTACCGGTGGACGCGGCGGCTACTCCGGCGGCCGCGCCGGTGGGTACGGCGCGGGAGGCTACGGATCCGGCGGTTACGGCGCCGGCGGCTCAGGCTCGGGGCTGGGCTCCGGCGGACGCGCCGGGGTCGGCGGCGCTCCGACCGGCGGTCCCACCAGTGGCACGCCCGCGAACTCCTCCGGGCGCGGCGGCGGCCGGATGCCGATGGGCGGTGCCGGAGCGGGCGCGGGCCGCGGCCAGGGCGAGGACGAGGAGGAGCACGAGCGCAAGTACGTGCTCGAAACCGACGAGATCGGCGATGACCTCGGGCTGCCCCGAGTGGCTCCCCCCGTCATCGGCGCCACGCCGGAAGAGGAGGGCGGCCGTAACTGATGCCGAGATCGTTCACGCTCTCGACACGTGCGGCCGACATCCTCTGCGAGGACCTCGGCGTCGACCTCCGGAGCTTCCCGTTCGAGCTGGATTACCACGGCGGAACCACCGACGAGCGCTCCCGCGTCCGCGCGGAGGTGTGGCGGGAGCTCGCCAACCGTGGGCTGGCCGATGGTCGGGAGCCGGACCAGGACGTGGAAGCGGCACTGCGGCTGCTGCACTCCCCGAAGGTGGACATCGCGGTCACCTGGCTGGAAACCGCGACCGAGGAGGTGTTCCGCGCTCGCACCGCCGTTTCCGGCAGGCTCGGTGTGCAGGCGGTGCAGGGCACCGATGGGCTCCGGGTCCGGTTCGTCGACACCCGGAGCCTGGTCCGCGGCTGCACCGACCTGCTGCCCGAGGTGGCGGCGGGAAAGCTGGAGACGGCCACCGTCAACACCGCCGCCGGACCCGGCGGCGGCTCGGAAACCGGCGGGGACTCGTGGCTGACCGGTGCGGAGCACAAACCGCCCGCGCGGAGCAGCGATCGGCAGCTGCGGGCGGCGCAACGGATCCTGACGCTGCCCACCGAGCGGATCGGCTACTTCTTCGTCAGCGGCAGCCCGAACAACGGCGAGACGCCCCGGCTACCGGCGATCGGCTGGCGGGACACCGAGGACGGCCGCTACAGCATCACGTCCCGGCGCAACAACGACGGTGCCGACTGGAACACCTTCGCCCCCGCCGACAAGCAGCGACTCGCCGGTTACCTCACCGAACAGCTCAACGCGCTGGCAAGTGGGTGAAACCCCCCGAGCACGGCGGAGTTTCACCACTTAACAGCGACGGCCCAAACAGCACGGGGAAGCCATTCATGCCACGGGATTCGTCCAACGCGCATCGTTCGGCCGGGTACTGGCCCGGCCAACCGTTGGTGAACATCGGTGCCGGGCTGCTGCTCGGAATCGCGCTGTTCGTCGTGGAACTGCAGCACCGGATCTCGCTGAAGGAAGCCGCGATCGGTTACTTCGCGCACTCGGATCCGGTACCCGTGATCCTCGCGCTGTTCGTCGGAGTGCTGGCCGCCGCGCCGGTGTTCGTGACCGACCAGGAGACCGGACGCAGTCCGTACCTGCGGATCGCGGGAGTCGGGCCGCGCGAGCACGTGCTCGGCTCGATACGCGTGGCGGCGGGTCGGACAGTGGTGACGACGGCCACGATGGTGGTCTTCGTCGACGTGCTGGCGCTGTTCGTCTACCCGCTGCGCACCGTCGACGAAAGCGTGCTGCTGTGGCCCGGGATGCACGCCATGGGACCGGTGGTGGACCTGGTCATGCTGCTGTGGTGCTGCCTGGTCTCGGTGGCCGTGCTGCTGGTGGCGCACCTGCTCGCCGTCTACCGCACGCCCCGGCTGGTCGCGCTGGTCTGCGCGCCGCTGGCGGTGCTGCTCGGCGCGTTCGGGGGTGAAGAGCTCGGACTCACTCCTCCGAACCTGATGCTCACCCCCGGACAGGGAGCCATACTCTTCCCGCAAAACCCGCTGAACTGGACGATCGGCCCCGCGCTGTGGCTGCTCGTCGACGCGGCACTGATCACCGTCATCGCCCTACTCGCCCCCCGAGCCGAACGCTAGGTCGCACAACCACATGGAAACCCCGAACCGGGCACTGCTGGAAACCGAGAAACTGGGCAAACGCTTCGGAAACCACTGGGCGGTCAGCGACGTCGACCTCGCCGTCCGAAGTGGCCGAACCATCGGCATCGTCGGCCCCAACGGCGCGGGCAAGACCACGCTGCTGGCCGCGCTGCTCGGCCTGATCGAACCGAGCGCGGGAAAGCTGCACCACCGCACCGGAGGAGGGGGCACGCGGCCGAGCTTCGGCGCGGTGCTCGACCAGGACGGACTGATCAACAGCGTCTCCGGGCGCCGCAACCTCGACCAATGGGCCGGGATGCTGGGCGGCGTCACGTCGAACGAGGTGGACGAGTGCCTCGACGCGGTGGGGATGCGCCAGGCGGCGCGCAAGCGGGTCGGCACCTACTCGCTGGGAATGCGGCGCCGGTTGTGCCTGGCGCGGGCGCTGCTGGGCGATCCCGAGGTGCTGGTGCTCGACGAGCCCGGCAACGGGCTCGACCCCGCCGGGATCATCCGGCTCAAGGAGCTGATCGGCGAGCGGACACGCGCCGGAACCGGGGTGATCTTCAGCAGCCACTCGATCGCCGACGTCGACGAGATGAGCGACGAGATCGTCTACATCTCCGGCGGTGAGGTCGTCACCCGCTGGCCCGAGGACAGCCCCCGCTGGTGGCGACTGCGCTTCGCGGCCGAGGACGAGGACGCGGAAGCCACCCGGCACGCCGCCGCCACGGTGCTGAAGGAACACGACTGGACGCACCGGATCGACCCCTACATCGGGGTGCTCGCCGAGCAGTCCGCGCCACTGCACGAACTGCTGGCACTGCTCTCGCGGGCTGAGCTGCCGCTGGGAAACGTCGAGGACCTGGGCCGCGACATCGAACAACCCTTCCGCGGATTGGACAGCTGGTGATGCCACGACACCCGAATCCGGTTCGGCGCGGCGACACGGCACGGCTGGCGGTGCTGCTGGCCACGCTGCCCGCGCTGCGCTGGGCCACCCCGGTGATCCTGCTGGCCTGGTTCTTCGTCGGCACCAGCTCCACCCCGGCCGGTCTGCCTCACGAGCCGACCTACGGGGACTGGATCGTGCTGTCCTCGCTGGAGCCACGGACCCTGGCGATGGATCTGGTGATTTTCTACGCGCTGCTGACGGCGGTAACGCAGGCCGCCTCCCGCTCGAACGGCCTGCACACCCACGCGCAGCTGGTGCTCGGCTCCGGGCGCTGGATCACTTCGGTGATCGGCTCCGTGGTGCTCACCGCCACGGCCTTCCTCGCGGCCTGGCTGCTGCTGTTGGTCTACATGACCTACCAGTTCGAATCGGGTCCACGAAGCCTGCTGCTCACCGCCCAGGCCGTGGAAGGACTGGACCCGGTGATCCAACCGGGGATCGGTTTCGTGCTGCTGGCGCTGCTGCTCGACTGGGCCGCGCTGGTGCTGACCGGACTGCTCACGGCCGCGGTCGTCAACGGGCTGCGGAACCAGCGGACGGCCACCCTGCTGATCGCCGGGGCGCTGCTGGTCCAGGTGCCGCTCACCTCGACCGGCATCGGGCTGCGCTGGGTCGAACTGGCCGATCCGTTCCTGGTGCTCACGGCATACCCTGTGCTCTACGCCCAGAGCGGCACCGTGCTCGCGGTGAAACTCGCCGCGAACCTGCTGGTGTGGGGTGGGTTGTGCGGATGGCTGCTGCGCCGTCCGCGCCACAACGCCGCGCTGCTGGCCGCACCGAGCTGAGTGGTGGTCGCCCCTCCCCCGCTCGGAGAGGGACCGGCGCACACGGGGAAGGAGGCCGCACGCGCGTGTCCGCGACCCAGTGGCTGGAACGCCACCAGATCCCGATCTACCTCGGCGGACTGGCCGCCGGTGCCGTAGTGGGCCTGGCGCTGCCCACGAGCGCGCCCATCTGGGAGCGCACGATCTAC
Source organism: Actinopolyspora mzabensis (assembly GCF_900101095.1). GTDB lineage: Bacteria > Actinomycetota > Actinomycetes > Mycobacteriales > Pseudonocardiaceae > Actinopolyspora > Actinopolyspora mzabensis. Next base: position 62,886 of record NZ_FNFM01000010.1, on the reverse strand, counting down.
CCGGTGCTGGGAACGCTGCTGTACGCGACGTTCCTGCAGGTTCCCTTCACCCGGCTGACCCGTGCGTTCCGCGACGGACGGTTCCTGGCGGCGGCGCTGCTGCTGAACTTCGCGGTGGTGCCGCTGATCGTGGCCGCGCTGACCGCCGTGGTGGCCTTGCCGCGTGCGGTGCTGCTCGGGGTGCTGCTGGTGCTGCTGACCCCGTGCATCGACTACGTGATCGTGTTCACCGGGCTGGCGGGCGGGGAAAGTCACCGCCTACTGGCCGCCTCGCCGCTGTTGCTGCTGGCCCAGATGGTGGCGCTGCCGCCGCTGCTGTGGCTGTTCCTCGGCCCGGAGCTGGCCGAGATCGTCGCGGTGGGGCCGTTCCTGGAAGCCTTCGGAATCCTGATCGTCGCCCCGCTGGGGCTGGCCTGGGCCACCGAGGCGCTGGCAGCCCGGCACCGCACCGGCCAGGTGCTCTCCTCAGCCATCGGCGCGGCGATGGTGCCGCTCATGGCGGCGACGTTGCTGGTGGTCGTCGCGAGCCAGATCCCCGCGATCAGCCACCGGCTCGGCCAGGTCGTGGCCGTGGTTCCGCTGTACGTCGCCTTCCTGGTCATCATGGCCGGAGTCGGTTACGGGCTGGCGCGAGGGTTCCGGCTCGACCCGGGTCGCTCCCGCGCGCTGATCTTCAGCGGTGCCACCCGCAACTCCCTGGTAGTGCTGCCACTGGCGCTGGCCCTGCCTACCGGTTACGCGATCACCCCGGTGGTCGTGGTCACCCAGACCCTGGTGGAACTGCTCGGCATGGTCGGCTACGTCCACACCATCCCTCGCCTGGTCCGGTCACGACCGCAGAGCTGAGGGGCACGGCTCGAGCACCGACCAACCGAATCGCGGTTGCATCCTGTACCTGGGTACGGGCTTACCGTCGACGGCACGAGGTCGCCGCAGCGCGATGGCGTGGTTGAGAGGTACTGCTGCCCTACCTGGCCTGGGGTCCGCTCGGGATCGCCGTGACACCGCGTATCGCGGTGGCGACGTTGCTCCCGCACCTGGTCCACGGCCTCACGCTGGGGCTCGTGCTCGACCGGCATCACGCGCCACGGCGGCGTACCACCGGAACAGGAGGGGAAGCGCGATGACGAACGACGAGAACACCGGGTGCGCCTGCTGCGGCCCGAACGTCGGAGACAACACGCCTCCGGCCCGCACGGACGGCGTGGCGCTGGAGCCCCGTCACGACGGAGCGGAGACCGACAGCACCGAGGGCAGTGACTCGCTGCTCGGGTGGGTCCCACCATCGTGTGAGTTGCCGCCGTCGCGGCAACCGGAGCGAGCGGCCGAGTTCGATGCGCTGTTCACCGCCGCGCTGCGGAGCTTCCACAGACCGGAACCGACCCGACTGCGACTGGTGTTTGATCCGGCCTGGCGAGACACCGCGCGGGACCTGGTGGAACGGGAAAGCCGGTGCTGCTCGTTGTTCACCTTCGTCCTCCACCAGCGCGAAGAGGAGCTGCGGCTCGACATCACGGTTCCCGCGGACCAACGACCGGTCCTGGAGGCGCTGGCCCGGCACGCGGCAGCGACCACGCCGGAAGGAGCCCCATGAGCACCACGAGACTGCGCAGTGGGCAGGTCGCCGAAGCCGCCGGGGTGAATCCGCAGACCCTGCGCTACTACGAGCGGCGCGGGCTGCTGGCCCAGCCCGAACGCAGCCTGGGCGGCCATCGCCTGTATCCACCGGCGGCGGTAACCACGCTGCGGGTCATCAAGGCCGCACAACGGTTGGGATTCACCCTCGACGAGGTAGCCGACCTGCTCGAAGCGGGACGCCCGCGCCGGGCAGGCGGCTCCGATCCGGGATTGCGGGAACGTGCTCGGGCAAAGCTGGCCGAGGTCGAGGCCCGCATAGCCGACCTGCGGACCATCCGCGCCACGCTGCTCGAAGCGGTCGAGGCAGGCTGTGACGACCTGGCCTCCTGCGCCACCAGCACGGACTGCCCGCTGCCGTTCGCCGACATCGCCGAAGAGGACCACCATGACCGACACTGCTGCTGACCCCGCTCGTCGGAGCCGAACGTCGGTCGGTTTGGCCGGGCTGGCCGGAGCGGCCTGCCTGGCCTGCTGCCTCCTGCCCGCACTCATCACTGCCGGCCTGCTCGGTGGTGCCCTCGCGGCCGGTCTGGTGGCCTGGCTGCCCGCGATCGCGGCGGTACTGACACTGTCGGCGGTCGTGACGTGGAAAGCACACCGGTCCCGGGCGCTCCGGTGTAGCTGCGACGAGACCCGCGACTCGGTAGCGGGTTGCGCCGCCCACGCCACAACTATGCGCCGCAGCTCGCACCGAGCCGAGTGACCACGGCCGGGAGGCCACACCGCACGGCCCGGAACAGATCACCGGGCCGTGAATCCGGCTCGTCTTACCCGCGCGGCGGCCGGTCGCGCTCCGCTCGAATTCGGGGATCGGTCTCGTCTGGAGCGAAAAGGTCTCGTCGGGAACAACGGGTGTCCTCGTGGTAAACAGAGGAGAAACCCTGGCGGTACCGAGCGTGAACGGCTCTCGCCGAAGCGGGTGTTCGTCGCGCACGCGCCGAATGCCCCCACCGCAGGACGACCACCCGAACCGAGTCGGGATCCCCGCCTCCCACAGTGGAGTGCTCGCCGCTCTCCGAAGAGTCCGGTGATCCCGTGAGACATGATTCCTGACGAGGACGGCATGTACGAAACGGGCCCGAGCAACGGGCTGACCACGTTGACGAGCAACCGGGCGGTCTCAGGCGTCGAGGACGTCCCGGACGTCAGCGCCAACTGGTACCTCCACATCATAGAGTTCGCGAACTCGACGCCGGATTTCGTGCACCTGCTGGCGATCCTGTTCACCGACGGCTCGCTGTTCGTCATGGCCGCCGTCCTCGCCTGGGGCATGTGGCGGGCACGCGGGCTCCCCGCGCGCGGGATGGCGTTCGCGCTGCTGGCGCCGTTCGGCATGATCGCGGCCTACCTCGTCAACGACACCATCAAGGGCTTCTTCGAGGTGGGACGACCGTGCCGGTTGTTATCGGACGTCAACACGATAGCGGTGTGCGACCCGCCCGGTGACTGGTCCTTCCCCAGCAATCACTCCGCCGTCGCGGGGGCCACGGCCGTAGCGATCGTGTTCGCGTGGCGCAGGCTCGGTGTTCCGGCGCTGCTGGTCGGGATCTCGACCGCGGCGTCCCGAGTGTTCGTGGGAGCGCACTTCCCGCACGACGTGGTGGTGGGCTTCCTGGTCGGCGCGAGCGTGGTGCTGCTCGTGATGCTGCTCGGTGTCCACCCGGCCAGCCTGGCTGTCGAGAAACTGCGGGACACCCCGAGGCTGGGGAAGCTGCTGACCAAGGGGGATCAGCCAGAACACCGGACGACGGATTCGGCACCGGAGCCCCTGACGCAGCCAATCGAGACGCAGCCCGTCGACCCGCCGACGCAACCCGTCGAGCTGCCGACACAGCCCATCGCCGTCCAGCGGAACGCCGAGCAGCGAACCGCCGGGCAACGACCCACCGAGCGGCGACAGGAGACCTACTCGAACAGCACGCGCTGATTCAGCGGCCACGCACTGCCACGAACGTGGATAGGAGTGGCTCCCGCTGTCGACGCGGCATGGCGGCGAGGCGCGGGAGCCGACTCGGAAAGGCCGTGAGCTCGACGGAATCGAGTGCCGATCACGCCTCGGTCTCGTACGCTCGGGCTCGACGCGGCCAGAGGCTGTGCCCCAGTGACCGTCGCTCCCAGGTGTAAAGAATCACCGCGGCCAACACCGCGGTACCCGCCATGGCCGCGAAGCGGCCGATCTCCACCGTGACGCCCTCCGGTGGGAACAGCAGTTCCGGCACCAGCTGGCCCAGCAGAAGCAGCACGCCGAACCAAACGTACTTCATGGCACTCTCCGATAACGCCGCTAGGAAAACACCTCAAACATGAAAATTCCGCTGTTGTACTCGGTCGGACGGTTGTGGCGGCCGACAGCGGTCGGCCAGCTGCGAACTGCACGAGAACCAGACACCCCAGGGAACCACGAACCCAGTACGCGCGACCAGCGATCCTAACGGCACGGCACTCGGAAACAGCACCCCCGTCACCCGTAACGAGCAGCGAGGTACTCCGAAAGTCCCACCACGTTTTCCACCTCTGCGCCGCTCCGCCACTCACCCATCACCTGAATGATGCCCCGGGGAGCTCTTTTCGCTACTTCTCCAACCCCACTGGAGTGTTGCGCGAGGGAATATCGAGGCGGACCAACACCGTTCACGCCTGCCCCGCCGCACCGCTTTTCCCAGTACGTTTCCGGCACCGCCGCGGGTTCTCCCGTGCGGCTCTCGCGAGGAAGGCCCGACGTTGTGTAGGTCGCTACCCGATGTCGGGCCTCCCCGCAGCGAGAGCCGCACCGGAGGTTCCGCCGAGTGAGCACCCGCACAACCCGAGCCGAGCACCCACGTCAGGAAAGCGGGGCGTCGGTATGGGGTCCTAACCTGGCGGGGTGCCCGAATCCGGAGAAGCTCGTTCCGAACCCGGCTGGATCCGCCGCCTGAGCGCCGCGTGCTGGCGGCATCCCGCCGCAGTACTGCTTTCCATGGGGGCCGCCGTCACGGCGGTCGGCATGGAGGCGGCCGTCCCGGTGTTCACCAAGGTGGCGGTGGACGACGCGGTTGCGGGCAGCACCGAGGGGCTCGGCTGGATCGTGGCGGCGATGCTCGGGCTGGGCCTGTTCCGGTTCGGGGCCGCGTTCGTGCGCCGCTACACCGCGGGCAAGCTCGCCGTGAACGTGCAGCACGACCTGCGCCGCGCCGTGTTCGGCTCGGTGCAGCGCCTCGACGGCGGCAAGCAGGACTCGCTGCGCACCGGCCAGGTGGTCTCGCGCTCGATCAGCGACCTGCAGCTGGTCAACGGGCTGCTGTCCATGCTGCCGATGGCGGCGGGCACGCTGATGCTGGCGGTGTTCTCGCTGGCGGCGATGCTGTGGCTCTCCCCGCTGCTGACCGTGATCGCGCTGGTCGTGGGGCCGCTGATCGGGGTGGTCACCGCCCGCAGCCGCAAGAAGCTGTTCCCGGCGACCTGGAGCGCGCAGCAGCGCGCCGCCGACGTGGCCGAGCAGGTCGAGGAGACGATCAGCGGTGTCCGCGTGGTCAAGGGCTTCGGGCAGGAGTCCCGGGAGGTCAGCGGCATGATCGGCCGCGCCCGCAGGCTGTTCGCCGAACGGATGCGGGCGGCACGGGTCACGGCCCCGCCGACCGCGCACCTCACGGCGCTGCCACTGGCGGGCCAGGTCTGCGTGCTGGGGCTGGGCGGTTGGCTCGCGCTGCGGGGCCAGGTCAGCGTGGGCACGTTCATCGCCTTCGCGAGCTATCTGACCATGCTCGCCGCCCCGGCGCGGATGCTGTCCAACGTGCTGATCCAGGCTCAGCACGCCCGCGCGGGGTTGGAGCGGCTTTACGACGTGATCGACTCGCAGCCGGAGGTCACCGACGCGCCGGACGCGGTGAGCCTGCCCGAGGGTCCGCTGCGGGTGGAGCTGGACGACGTGCGGTTCGGCTACGGCGGCGAGCAGCCGGTGCTGCGGGGCACCTCACTGGAGGTGCGTTCCGGCGAGACGCTGGCCCTGGTGGGTTCGGCGGGTTCGGGCAAGTCCACGATCTCGCTGCTGCTGCCCCGGTTCTACGACGTGCACTCCGGCGGCGTCCGGATCGGTCCCGACAACGGGAACGAGGGCAACGACGGGGACGGAGCCCTGGACATCCGGGGCGTGCGGCTGGACTCGCTGCGTTCGGCCGTGGGGGTGGTGTTCGAGGAGGCGTTCCTGTTCTCCGACACCGTGCGCGGCAACATCGCCTACGGGCATCCGAACGCCTCGGAGGACGAGATCGTCGCCGCCGCCCGCGCCGCCGAGGCCCACGAGTTCATCACCGAGCTCTCGCAGGGCTACGACACCCTGGTGGGCGAACGCGGCCTCACCCTCTCGGGGGGCCAGCGACAGCGGATCGCGCTGGCCCGCGCGCTGCTGACCGACCCCCGCATCTTGGTGCTGGACGACGCCACCTCGGCGGTGGATCCGGCCACCGAGGCCGCCATCCACGCCACGCTGGACTCGGTCACCGCCGAGCGGACCACGCTGCTGGTGGCGCACCGCCGCTCCACGCTCGCCCTCGCGGACCGGGTCGCGCTGCTGGACGAGGGCGAGGTGGTCGACATCGGCACCCAGCGGGAGCTGGAGCGGCGCTCCGAGCTGTTCCGCGAACTGCTGCCGGACACCTCCGGGACGTCCGAGCAGTCCAGGCACCCGGTGTGCGAACCCGGCGAGGAACCCACCCCGCAGCTGTGGCCGGGTGAGGAGCGCGGACAGCGGCACGGCTACTGGACCGGGACCGCGACGAGCACCGAGAACTCGTTCGCGGCCGTGGGGGCGGCGAGCCGGGGCGCGGGCCCGGCGAAACCGGCTGCCGGAGCCCCGAGCGCGGGTGCGGGGCGCCCGAAGGGCTCGACCGTGGCCGCCACCCCGCCGAGCGAGGAGCTGAGCACCGCGATCGATCGGCTACCGCCCGCCCGGGACGAACCCGAGCTCAACGGGACCGATCCCACCGCACCGGATCCCGGCTTCCGGTTGGCGAAGCTGTTCCGCCCGATCCGGTGGGGCGTGGCGCTGACGGTGCTGCTGGTCGCGGCCACCGCGGCCGTGTCGGTGAGCATGCCGTCGCTGATCCGCTGGGGCGTGGACGGCGGGGTGGGAGCCGGCGATCCGGACGCGCTGTTCACCGCCACCGCCGTGGGGGCGGGCCTGGTGCTGATCGGCTGGGTGACCATGCGCTGGCAGACGGTGATCGCCGCGCGCACGGGCGAGACGCTGCTGTACCTGCTGCGGCTGCGCAGCTTCGCCCAGCTGCAGCGGCTGGGGCTGGACTACTACGAGCGCGAACGCGCGGGCCGGATCATGACCCGGATGACCACCGATGTGGACGCGCTGTCCTCGTTCCTGCAGACGGGGTTGGCCACGGCGGTGGTCAGCGTCTCCACCATCATCGGCGTGGCGGTGGCGCTGCTGATCACCGACCTGTCGCTGGCGCTGGTGGCGCTGTCGATGACGCCGCTGCTGGTGGTGGCGACGATGATCTTCCGCAGGGTCTCGTCGAGCGCCTACGCCGAGGCCAGGGAGCGGGTCAGCACCGTCAACGCCGAGATGCAGGAGAACGTCTCCGGGCTGCGCGTGGCGCAGGCCAACCGCAGGGAACAGCTGGCGGCCGAGAAGTTCGCGGCGCGCAGCGACGCCTACCGGCGTTCCAGGCTGCGGGCGCAGCGCTACATCGCGACCTACTTCCCGTTCGTGGCGCTGCTGTCCGAAGTGGCGCAGGCGGTGGTGCTCGGCGTCGGAGCGATGCGGGTGGCTCAGGGCGAGCTGACCGCGGGCGTGCTGGCGGCGTTCCTGCTGTACCTGGGGCTGTTCTTCAGCCCGGTGCAGCAGCTCTCCGGGGTGTTCGACGCCTACCAGCAGGCCAGGGTCGGGCTGCGCCGGATCGGGGAGCTGCTGCGTACCCGCACCTCGGTGCCGGAGACCGAGCGACCGGCCACGGTGCCGAGCGAGCTCGACGGCGAGGTGGAGCTGCGCTCGGTGTCGTTCAGCTACCCGGCCACCGACGAGCCCGCCCTGTCCGAGGTGTCGCTGCGCGTCGCTCCGGGCGAGACGGTCGCCCTGGTGGGCGCCACCGGCGCGGGCAAGTCGACCCTGGTCAAACTGCTGGCGCGGTTCTACGACGTCTCGGGTGGCTGCGTGCTGGTGGACGGGGTGGACGTGCGCGACTACCCGCTGGCCGAGTACCACTCCCATCTGGCCGTGGTTCCGCAGGAGGGGCACCTGTTCGCGGGTGACGTGGCGGACAACATCGCCTACGGCAGCCCGGGCGCCGGTCCGGCCGAGATCGAGCGCGCCGCACGCCGGGTGGGCGCGCTGCCCGGCATAGCGGCGCTGCCGGACGGATTCCGGCAGCAAACCGGCGAGGGCGGCAAGTCGCTGTCGGCCGGGCAGCGGCAGCTGGTGGCGCTGGCCCGCGCGGAGCTGGTGGACCCGGACGTCCTGCTGCTGGACGAGGCCACCGCCGCGCTGGACCCGGCGACCGAGGCGATGGTGGCCGCGGCACACGCCGAGCTGGCCCGGGACCGGACGACGTTCGTGGTGGCGCACCGGCTGGCCACGGCCGCCCGCGCGGACCGGATCGTGGTGCTGGGTGGCGGCAGGATCGTCGAACAGGGCGAGCACGGGGAACTGCTGGCCGCGGGCGGGGTGTACGCGCGGCTCTGGGCCAACGGTGGTTCCGCCGACGACGCGGACGTGGCTGTGCCCGGCGCGGGTGAGCTCGGGGCCGGGCAAGAGGAGCCCGACTCGGCTCCGGCCAACCGCTGAGCGGGTCGCCACGGCGGCGGGAGTGTTCGCGGTCGCAGGACTTCGCGAGGGCGCGGCCGAGGTCCCCTGTTTCGTCGTTCACCGGCTCGGTACCGGCCGCGCTCGCACCACATCCGCACGCCACTCGGAGCAGCGTCCGGCGACTCGGAGTAAAGTCGAGTTGTAACCGGGCTGACAACGGTGTGGGGCGCGTTGCTCGGGCACCGCGGAATTTCCCGTGATGTGGTCCGGTCGGCTCAGGATACGGGATCGTTCACTTTTGCGTGAAACCTCACATTCGGGTTCCGTTCCGACATCCCGAACCACCGGGGAAGCAAGATCACAAAAACCAAAACCCCACATACTACCGGAAACCGTGGAGATCTTCCGCCCGAAAACACGCCGGGAAAACAGCCGCGTTGCCGACCTGATCGATTCGGAACAGCACGGAACTCGATCGGAATGCACGGGACACACCCAACCGAACACCCCGGAAGCGTTAGCCTGGGTTGCGAGCGTTGAAAAACCACGAGCAGATGGATCGAGGCGAACGCCAGCCGTGTCCAGCAGCAGCCCTGCGTCACAGTTCGGCCCCAACGAGTGGTTGATCGAGGAAATGTACGAGCAGTACCTCAACGACCCCTCATCGGTAGACTCCGCCTGGCACGAGTTCTTCGCGGACTACCGTCCCTCGGGGCACTCGGCAACCGAGTCCGCCGCTGCGGCGACAGGCGCAACAACAGGCCAACAAACCGCGACCGCCACCAAGTCCGGTGAGCGAAATGGTCAGGTGCACGACGAGGGTGCCCGTACGACCACGACTCCACCGGCGAGTGAGGCGCAGCAGACCGGCACCCGACAGGGTGCGGACGGAGCCCAGCAGCGCACCACTCCCGGGAAGGCGGGAACGCAGCAGGACGGAGGCGGCCGTTCGGCCACTTCACAACCGTCCGGGTCGCAGCAGTCCGCCAAACCCTCCCCGCAGGAGGCCGCCAAGGCCGCTCCCGTCAAGGAGGAGTCCGGCGGCGAGGAGACCAAGACGCTGCGCGGGCCGGCCGCGGCGATCGCCAAGAACATGGAGCAGTCGCTGACCGTGCCGACCGCCACCAGCGTGCGCGCGGTCCCGGCCAAGCTGCTGTTCGACAACCGCATCGTGATCAACAATCACCTGAAGCGGAACAAGGGCGGCAAGATCTCGTTCACCCACCTGATCGGGTACGCCCTCGTTCGGGCACTGCGGGACTTCCCCGGCATGAACCGCCACTACGGCGAGGACGCCAAGGGCAAGCCCGCCGTGGTGACGCCGGAGCACGTCAACCTCGGGCTGGCCATCGACCTGCCCGGCAAGGACGGCTCCCGCAACCTGGTGGTCGCCTCCATCAAGGCCTGCGAGAACATGAACTTCTACCAGTTCTGGCAGGCCTACGAGGACATAATCCGCAAGGCGCGCAACAACGCGCTCACCGCCGAGGACTTCGCGGGCACCACGATCTCGCTGACCAACCCCGGCCCCAGCGGAACGAACCACTCGGTGCCGCGACTCACCCAGGGGCAGAGCGCCATCATCGGCGTCGGGGCGATGGAGTACCCGGCCGAGTTCCAGGGGGCCAGCGAGAAGGCCCTGACCGAGATGGGCATCAGCAAGATCGTCACGCTGACCTCCACCTACGACCACCGGGTCATCCAGGGCGCGGAGTCCGGCGAGTTCCTGCGCAAGGTGCACCAGCTGCTGCTGGGCGAGGACAACTTCTTCGACGACATCTTCTCCTCGCTGCGCATCCCCTACGAGCCGGTCCGCTGGTCGACCGACATCCCGGAGGGCGCGGTCGACAAGACCGCCCGGGTGCTGGAGCTCATCGACGCCTACCGCACCCGCGGTCACCTGATGGCCGACATCGACCCGCTGAACTACCGGCAGCGGCGCCACGAGGACCTCGACGTCCTCTCGCACAGCCTCACGCTGTGGGACCTGGACCGGGAGTTCCCGGTCGGCGGTTTCGCGGGCCAGGAGCACATGTCGCTGCGCGACGTGCTCGGAGTGCTGCGGGACTCCTACTGCCGCACGGTCGGCGTGGAGTACATGCACATCCTCGAACCGGACGAGCGCGAATGGCTGCAGCACCGGGTCGAGAAACCGCACGAGAAGCCGGACCAGTCCGAGCAGAAGTACATCCTGTCCAAGCTCAACGCCGCCGAGGCGTTCGAGACCTTCCTGCAGACCAAGTACGTCGGCCAGAAGCGGTTCTCGCTGGAGGGCGCCGAGACGGTGGTGCCGCTGCTGGACGCGGTGCTGGACTCCTCGGCGACCTCCGAGCTGGACGAGGTCGTCATCGGCATGCCGCACCGCGGCAGGCTCAACGTGCTGGCCAACATCGTCGGCAAACCGATCGCGCAGATCTTCCAGGAGTTCGAGGGCAATCTCGACCCGGGCCAGGCGCACGGCTCCGGTGACGTGAAGTACCACCTCGGTGCCGAGGGCAAGTACTTCCGCATGTTCGGCGACGGCGAGACCAGAGTGTCGCTGACCTCCAACCCCTCCCACCTGGAGGCGGTGGACCCGGTCCTGGAGGGCATCGTCCGCGCCAAGCAGGACATCCTGGACAAGGGCCAGGAGGGCTTCACCGTGCTGCCGGTGCTGCTGCACGGCGACGCCGCGTTCGCCGGGCAGGGCGTGGTCGCCGAAACGCTGAACCTGTCGCAACTGCGCGGCTACCGCACCGGCGGCACCGTGCACGTCGTCATCAACAACCAGGTCGGCTACACCACCACCCCCGAGTCGGGACGGTCGAGCAAGTACTCCACCGACGTGGCGAAGATGACCGGATCACCGGTGTTCCACGTCAACGGCGACGACCCCGAGGCGTGCGTGTGGGTCGCCAAGCTGGCCGTGGAGTACCGCAACACCTTCGGCAAGGACGTGGTCATCGACATGGTGTGCTACCGCCGCCGCGGGCACAACGAGGGTGACGACCCGTCGATGACGCAGCCGGAGATGTACGACGCGATCGACAAGATGCGCAGCGTCCGCAAGACCTACACCGAGTCGCTGATCGGGCGCGGCGACATCACCGTCGACGAGGCGGAGAAGGCGCTCAAGGACTACGCCAACCAGCTGGAGCACGTGTTCAACGAGGTGCGCGAGCTGGAGAACCACCCGCCCGAGCCGAGCCCCTCGGTGGAGTCGGAGCAGCAGATCCCGGCCAAGCTGGAAACCGGCATCTCCGAGGACGAGCTGCGCAGGATCGCCGACGCGCAGATCGACCTGCCGGAGGGCTTCACCCCCCACTCGCGCGTGAAGCCGGTGCTGGAACGGCGCGCCAAGATGGGCAAGGAAGGCGGCATCGACTGGGCGTTCGGCGAGCTGCTGGCGCTGGGCTCGCTGACCACCTCGGGCTACCCGGTGCGACTGACCGGGCAGGACACCAGGCGCGGAACGTTCGGCCAGCGGCACGCGGTGGTCATCGACCGCAAGACCGGTGCGGAGTACACCCCGCTGCAGCAGCTCTCCTCCGACCAGGCCAAGTTCCTGACCTACGACTCGGCGCTGTCCGAGTTCGCGGCGGTGGGCTTCGAGTACGGCTACTCGGTGGCGAACCAGGACGCCATGGTGCTGTGGGAGGCGCAGTTCGGCGACTTCTTCAACGGCGCCCAGTCGATCATCGACGAGTTCATCTCCTCCGGCGAGGCCAAGTGGGGCCAGCGCTCCGACGTGGTGATGCTGCTGCCGCACGGCCACGAGGGGCAGGGCCCGGACCACAGCTCGGCCCGCATCGAGCGGTGGCTGCAGTTGTGCGCCGAGGGCTCGATGACGGTGGCGATGCCCTCCACACCCGCGAACTACTTCCACCTGCTGCGCAGGCACGCGATGGACGGCATCGACCGGCCGCTGGTGGTGTTCACGCCCAAGTCGATGCTGCGGCTCAAGGAGGCCACCAGCCCGATCGAGCACTTCACCAACGGCAAGTTCGCCTCGGTGATCGACGATCCGACCGAGCCGGACCCGTCCGGGGTTCGCAAGCTCGTGTTGTGCACCGGCAAGCTGTACTACGAGCTGGCGGCAGAGCAGGCCAAGCGGGAGACGAAGGACACGGCCGTGGTCCGGCTGGAGCAGCTCTACCCGCTGCCGCACCGCAAGCTCGGCAGGCTGCTGGAGCGCTACCCCAACGTCGAGGAGATCCGCTGGACCCAGGAGGAGCCGCGCAACCAGGGTGCGTGGCCGTTCCTCGGGCTGGCGCTGCCGCGCGAGTTCGGCCCCGAGTTCGCGAGCAAGCTCAAGGTCGTCGGGCGCCGCCCGATGGCCGCACCGGCCACCGGGTTGAAGAAGGTGCACGACGTGGAGCAGGCGGAGGTGATCACCAACGCCTTCGCCGACTGACCGGGCGTTCCCGGTCGGGTTTCTCGGGTAGTCGCTTGGCGGAACCTCTCGCACGGCTCTCGCTGCGGGGGCCCCGACATCGGGTAGGTACTACACAACGTCGGGCCCGTCCTCGCGAGAGCCGCACGGGAGAACCCGCGGCGGTGCCGGTTGCGGGCGTGGTAGGAGTTCGGCTCGCGCGCCGAAGGGCCACAGCGACCGGTTTCGCAGCAGGTTTCCGCGGGCCGTCGATTCGTACGCGGATCGGCGGCCCGTTCTCCGTTCGCGCGAAGTCCGCAGCCACGGACCTGTGGAAGGAGCAGTGATGTTCAGCGGACGGAGAGTCCCTTCTCGGTCGCGACAGCGGCCTGCCCGGTGTCGCGCGTGACCATCACGAGATCGTCGCCCGCGGCCAGCGGAGCGGCCTGTTCGAGAGCCGCCGCGAGATGTATCGCATCCAGCGTGCGGATCGCGTAGCCGATCACCAGTTCCCTGGCTCTGGGCAGCAGCAGGGCCGAGTTCAGCCGCAGCGGGGTTATGGCTCCTTCCTCACCGCAGTCCCGGTCGAAGCGGTCGATCAAGTGCGCGGAGATCTCGACACGGTTGCCGCGCAGTGCGGCGGAGACGGCGGAAGCGAATTCGACCCTGGTCAACTCGCTGGTGACCACGGGGAGCTCGCCTTCCAGCAGCAGTTCACGGAATTCGGCGTGCTCGGCCTCGTCGGCGAGGTAGGCACGTATAAGACTGCTGGTATCGGCGTACAGCAGGGTCACCAATCCCCCCGATCGGCTTCCAGCGCCTCGCTTGCGCTACGACCGAGGCCCCGGGTCGCCGCTTCCAGTTCGTCCAGGCTCAACACGTTCTCGGGCGGCTGAACTTCCGCCAGCAGGCCGGAAGCACGAGCCCGCCGGCGTACCGTCCGATGGCCGGCCGGCCCGTCCACGACTTGCGAGAGCGCCTCCGTGACCAGCTCGTTCATACTGCGGTTCTCGCTGGCCGCTTTCGCTTTCAGCTGCCCGTGCAGCTCGTCGTCTATCCGCGTTATCAGCTGCCGCATGCAGTTATGATAGCAAAAAAGAAAGGTTTGATAGCACGGACTTCGAGGCGATATGCCGGGCACTCGTTCCGATCGGCGGCCCGTTCTCGTTACCGGTACCGCACACCGACAGGGCCGCTCACTCTCGCGGCGGGTGGGCCTTCCCCCTTCCGGCGGAATCCGTACGACCCCCGAGTGCCCCGTGGGGCCGAACCACATCGGGTTGCCTACGCTGCCGGAGAACCCCGAAATCGGGAACGCGAAGCGGTTAGGAGAGACGACGTGTATTTCACCGATCGTGGTCTCGAGGAGCTGGAGGAACAGCGCGGCGACGAGCGGGTGAACCTGGCATGGCTCGCCGACCGGATGCGCGCCTTCGTCGACACGAACCCGGAGTTCGAGGACGCGGTGGACCGGCTGGCCACCTTCCTCGCCAGGGACGAGGGCGACGAGGCCGATTCGGAGGAGGAAGAGGTCAGCGAGGCCGTGGAGAGCTGATCCCGCCTCACCTCCCGAACAGCGCTGTGCAGCCCCGCTTATCAGCCTGTGCGGAAAGTCCTGCTGGACCGCCGCCGAACACGGGGAGACAATCCGGATCGGCGATCCCGATGCGCTCACCGGCGCTTCGGCGGCAGACCGCGGCAAACCACGGGCCAAGAGCCCCCGCCGGATCGCCAGCGGAATTGGAGGAACCGTGCGAGCACTGGTGAAACCCACCGCCGGTCCGGGACTCGAGATGACCGATGTCCCCGACCCGAGGCCGGGCGCACGAGACGTGGTCCTCAAGGTGCTGCGCACCGGCATCTGCGGGACCGACCTGCACATCGACGGCTGGGACGACTGGGCCGCCGCGAACATCACCCCGCCGCTGATCGCGGGCCACGAGTTCGTGGGCGAGGTCGTCGAGATCGGGGCCGGGGTGCGGCAGGTGGAGGTCGGCGACCTGGTCAGCGGCGAGGGGCACGTGGTGTGCGGCCGGTGCCGCAACTGCCTGGCGGGCAGACGCCACCTGTGCGCCAACACCAAGGGACTGGGCGTGCACTACGACGGCGCGTTCGCCGAGTACGCCGTGCTGCCCGAGGCGAACTGCTGGGTGCACCACCAGCACATCGACCACGACGTCGCCGCGATCTTCGACCCGTTCGGCAACGCCGTGCACACGGCACTGAGCTTTCCCGTCGTGGGCGAGGACGTGCTCATCACCGGTGCGGGCCCCATCGGGCTGATGGCCGCGAGCGTGGCCCGGCACGCGGGCGCCCGGCACATCGTGATCACCGACGCCAGCGAGTACCGGCTGGACCTGGCGCGTCGGATCGGCGTCGACCTCGCCATGAACATCGCCGAGCACGACCTCACCGAGGTGCAGGAGCGGCTGGACATGGCCGAGGGCTTCGACGTCGGCATGGAGATGTGCGGGCAGCCCGTCGCGCTGCGCGACATGATCGCGAACATGGCCCACGGTGGTCACATCGCCATGCTCGGTCTGCCCGCCGAGGGCTTCGGGATCGACTGGAGCTCCGTGGTGCTGAAGATGCTGACCATCAAGGGCATCTACGGCAGGGAGATGTTCGAGACCTGGTACTCGATGTCGGTTCTGCTGGAATCGGGGTTGGACCTGAGTCCGGTGATCACGCACCGGTTCGCCAGCGGCGACTATCAGAAAGCCTTCGACACTGCCCGACAGGGCCAGTGCGGCAAGATCATCCTGGATTGGACGGTGGAGTAGCCGATGTTCGGCAAAGCTGCCGAGGAACTGCGTGGCAGGCTGGACGAGATCCGGTCGGCCGGGCTGTACAAGCGGGAACGCGTCCTCGAATCGCCGCAGCGGGCGCGCGTGGGGGTCGACTCGGAAGCGGGCAGCGGCGAGGTGCTCAACCTCTGCGCCAACAACTATCTCGGGCTGGCCGATCATCCGAAGCTGATCGAGGCCGCCAAGAACGCCCTGGACGAGTGGGGGCTGGGGATGGCCTCGGTGCGGTTCATCTGCGGCACCCAGGCCCCGCACAAGGAGTTGGAACGGCGGCTGTCGGACTTCCTGGGCACCGGCGACACCATTCTGTACAGCTCGTGCTTCGACGCCAACACCGGCCTGTTCGAGAGCCTGCTCGACGAGCAGGACGTGATCATCTCCGACGAGCTCAACCACGCGAGCATCATCGACGGTGTCCGGCTGTGCAAGGCGCGACGCGCGCGCTACGGCAACCGGGACACCGCCGACCTGGAACGCAAGCTGGTCGAGCACGCCGACGCGCGCTACCGGCTGATCGTCACCGACGGCGTGTTCTCCATGGACGGCTACCTGGCCCCGCTGGACGAGATCTGCGAGCTGGCCGAACGCCACGACGCGATGGTCATGGTCGACGACTCGCACGCGGTCGGCTTCCTCGGGCCCAACGGCGCGGGAACCCCCGAACTGTTCGGCGTCACCGACCGGGTGGACATCGTCACCGGCACGCTCGGCAAGGCACTGGGCGGCGCCAGCGGCGGCTACGTGGCGGCGTGGCCGGAGATCGTGGAGCTGCTGCGGCAGCGCTCCCGCCCCTACCTGTTCTCCAACTCGCTGGCCCCGCCGATCGTGGCCTCCGCGCTGGCAGCGCTGGACCTGGTGGCCTCGGAGCCGGGCATGCGGGAGCAGCTGCGCTCCAACAGCGAACTGTTCCGCCGCAGGATGACCGAGGCGGGCTTCGACCTGCTCCCCGGCGAACACCCGATCATCCCGGTAATGATCGGCGACGCGGCCGAGGCCAGCCGGATGGCGGATCTGCTGCTGGAGGAGGGCGTCTACGTGATCGGGTTCTCCTACCCGGTCGTGCCGCACGGCAAGGCGCGCATCCGCACCCAGATGTCCGCGGCGCTGACCTCGGAGGACGTGGAGAACGCCGTCACGGCGTTCATCCGTGCCCGGGAGAAGGCGGGTAAGCTGGCCGGGTGATTGACCCGCGTCGACTGACCGTGCTGCGCGCACTGGCCGACCACGGCACGGTGCGCGCGGCGGCCGAGACGCTGTATCTCACCCCGTCCGCGGTCTCGCAGCAACTCACCGCGCTGGAGCAGGAGGCTGGGCAGGCGCTGCTGATCCGCAGGGGCAGGCGGGTCGAGCTGACCGCGGCCGGGGAGCTGCTCGCCGAGCACGCGAAGGCCGTGCTGGCCGAGGTGGAACGTGCCGAGGCCAGCATGGCGGCCTGCGCCGCGGGCACCGTCGGGCGCGTCGAAGTGGCCTCGTTCGCCTCCGCCATCACGCGCGTGGTGGCGCCGTCCATCACCGCGCTGCGGGCCGCCGCGCCGGGGGTGACAGTGCTGGTGCGCGACGCCGAGGCGCACAACAGCCTGCTCATGCTGCTGGCGGGCGAAACCGACATCGCGATCTCGATGGAGTACGGCGCGACCGTCCGACCCGACGAGGACCGGCTCACCAGGTATCCGCTCTACGCCGAACCGTTCGACGCCGTGCTGCCACCGCACCATCCGCTCTGCGGGCGGGAGAGCCTGACGGTGAGCGAACTCGGCGAGTCCGACTGGATCGCGCCGCTGCCGGGCAACCCCTGCCGTGAGGTGGCGCAGACCTGTTTCGCAGACGCGGGATTCGCCCCACCCATCACCCACACCTCGGACGACTTCCAGGCGGTGGTGGCCCTGGTGGCCGCCGGGACGGGCATGGCACTGGTGCCACGCGGGGCCGTCCCGGCCGAACACGGCGCCGAGGTGCGGCCGCTGCGCGAGCGGGTCCCCACCAGGCGGGTCTTCGCGGCCGTGCGACGCGGCAGGGAGGAGCACCCGCTGCTGCGGCGAGTGCTGGAGTCACTTCTCACCTGCTCCGAAGAGCTCCAGAAGCAGTGACAGCTCGCCCAGGTGGCCGGGTGGCCGTCGCGTGACTCGGCGCCTTGGGAGCGTTGGGCACTCGGTGCGGTGCGGTTCGGCGCTGTCGGCGCGTGAGATGCGGCATACTCGCGGAACACCCGCGGGAACGGGGCCGTCCGACACACGCGGCGTCCGACGCACGGCGGGCCACGACGAGCAGCCGCGCAGCACGCCAGGCTCGAAAGGAAAGGCACATGGCACAGCAGGACAGCGAGCGGGCCGACAACGACTCCTCCGGGGCCCGGCAGCCCGTCCGGGCGAGCACCTCGGCCGAACCCTCGGAAGGCAAAACCAGCATCGCTGCCACGGTGGTGCAGAAGATCGCGGCGATCGCGACGCGCGAGGTCTCCGGGGTGCACGCGATGGGAGGCGGGGTTTCCCGCGCCTTCGGCGCGCTGCGGGAACGCATCCCCGGCGGCAGCGGCACCTCGACCGTCTCGGGGGTGCGGGTCGAGGTCGGCGAGAAGCAGACGGCGGTGGATCTGGACGTGGTGGTGGAGTACGGCCTGTCCATCGTGGATCTGACCAGGAGTGTGCGGCGGAACGTGATCGAGTCCGTGGAGCGCATGACCGGCCTGGAGGTCATCGAGGTCAACATCGACGTCAACGACATCCACCTGCCCTCCGAGGACGAGGAGGCGGAACCGGCGTCCTCCCGGGTGGAGTGAGTCGCGCACCCGGGTGAGCACGACCGGAGCGCGCACACCGTGCTGCGAATGGGGAGCGATACCGCGGCCGGGCATGCACGCGGCTGCCCACCGGTGGTGGGATGCGGTGGAAGGATTCGACGAAAGCGAGCGGCAATGGCGCCTGTGGAACGACAGCTGATCATCGGGGGTGACTTCCGGGAAGCGGTCGACGGTCGAAGGACGACCGACAACGACCCCCGGACGGGCGAGGTGTTCGCCACCGTCGCGGCGGCCTCGGTATCCGACGTCACCGAGGCGGTCGACGCCGCCGCGGCCGCGTTCGACGAGTGGTCGCGCACCGGACCGCTGCGGCGCAGGGAGATCCTGCTGCGGGCCGCTGACCTGCTGGGGCAGTACACCGAACAGGCCGTGGAGCTGATGGCCGGTGAGGTCGGCGGCACCCGGCCGTGGGCGATGTTCAACGTCGAGCTGGCCGCCGACATCCTGCGCGAGGCCGCCGCGTCCACCACCGGACCGCGCGGCGAGGTGCTCACCTCCTCCGATCCCGACGAGTGGAGTTTCGCGCTGCGGCAACCCGCCGGGGTGGTCGCCGCCTTCGCACCGTGGAACGCACCGCTGATCCTCGGCACCCGCGCGTTCGCCACCGCACTGGCCATGGGCAACACGGTGGTGCTCAAACCGAGCGAACAGGCGCCGCTGGCGGCCGGTCTCTGGCTGGCAGGGATCCTGCGGGAAGCCGGGCTGCCGGACGGCGTGCTCAACGTGATCACCAACGACGTCGCGGACGGCGCAGAGATCGGCAACGCCCTGATCGCCGACCGCAGGGTCCGGCGGGTCAACTTCACCGGATCCACCGAGGTCGGGCGTTCCATCGGGATCGAGGCCGCCCGCCACCTCAAACCCGCGGTGCTGGAACTGGGCGGCAAGAACTCGGTACTGGTGCTCGACGACGCCGACCTGGATTACGCGGTGGACGCGGTGGCCTTCGGCGCGTTCATGAACGCGGGCCAGATCTGCATGTCGGCCGACCGGGTGCTGGTGCCCGAGACGATGCGGGCGGAATTCGGCGAACGCCTGGGCAAGAAGGTAGCCGGGCTTCCCTTCGGCGATCCCCGGGACCCGGACACCGTGATCGGCCCGGTGATCGACGAACCTGCCGCGCGGCGGATCGCCTCGCTGGTCGACGACGCCCTGGCGCGGGGAGCCGTGGCGCACTGCGGCGGGCAACCACCGGAAGGGGCGATGTACCGGCCGACCATACTGAGCGAGGTCACCCCGGAACAGCGGATCCACTCGGAGGAGATATTCGGCCCGGTCACCACGGTGCTCGGGTACGACTCCGTCGAGGAGGCGATCGGGATCGTCAACGACACGCCGTACGGACTGACCGGTGGTGTGATCACCGCCGACACCCGGAAGGGCTGGGAGATCGCGCGGCGGGTCGAGACCGGCATCTTCCACATCAACGACCAGTCGGTCGGCGATCAGCCGCAGGCGCCGTTCGGCGGGGTCAAGGACTCCGGTTTCGGCCACTTCGGCGGGCGCAGCGGCGTCGAGGCGTTCACCGACACCCGATGGGTCACCTTCCGGGAGCGGCAGGCGCGGTACCCGTTCTGAGAACTCAGGGGAGAACGTCGCGTAGCTGTCGGGTCTCGGGCACGTCCGCTCAGCGAACCGGCCGCCCGGCCCGCCACACCCGGTGGGTCAGCGGAACACCGGGCCGGTAGGCCAGCCAGGACGCGGCGGGCGCGTCCAGCGCGTGCACATCGGCACGGGCGCCCGGTCGCAGCACGCCGAGCGCGCCCGCACCGGTGTCGCGGCGCAGTGCCCGGGCCCCTCCTCTCGTGGCCGCGTACACCGCCTCGGAGACGGTCATCCGCAGTTGCAGCACCGCAGTGGCGACGCAGAACGCCATGGACGAGGTGTAGGACGAGCCGGGGTTGCAGTTGGTGGCCAGCGCCACCGTGGCCCCGGCGTCGAGCAGTTCCCTGGCAGGCGGCAACGGCTGCCGCGTGGACAGGTCGCAGGCGGGCAGCAGGGTCGCCACGGTGTCCGACCCGGCGAGCGCGGCGATGTCGGCATCGGTGAGGTGCGTGCAGTGGTCCACACTGGCCGCTTCCAACTCCACCGCCAGCGCCACACCCGGACCCGGTTCCAGCTGGTTGCCGTGCACCCGCAGTCCCAGTCCGCGTTCCCGGGCGGCCAGCAGCACGCGGCGGGACCGCTCGGCGTCGAACGCGCCGCGTTCGCAGAACACGTCGCACCAGGACACGTGCTCTGCGACCGCGTCGAGCATCGGCCCGCACGCCAGGTCCAGGTACTCCTCGGCGTCCCGTTCGGGAGGTACGAGGTGGGCACCGAGGTAGGTGACCTCGTCCACCTCGGCAGCCGCGATGCGGGCGGCGCGCAGCTCGTCCTCGACGGTCAGCCCGTATCCGGTCTTGGTCTCCAGCGAGGTCGTGCCCTGCGCGACGGCCTCGGCGATGTGGGCGCGCAGGTTCGCGGCGAGCCGCTCGTCGTCGGCCGCGCGGGTGGCGCGCACCGTCTCGGCGATCCCGCCCGCGGTGTAGGGCTCTCCGGCCATGCGGGCGGTGAACTCGGCGGTGCGATCACCCGCGAAGACCAGGTGGGTGTGGCTGTCCACCCAGCCCGGCAGCACGGCGCGGCCTTCGAGGTCGACACGGTGATCGGCCAGCGGCGCGCGCTCGGCCGCACCGACCCAGGCCACCCGGTCCCCCTCGAACACCAGGGCCGCGTCGGTCGGCGTTCCCAGTTCCTCGTCGTTGGTGGTCAGCTCGGAGATTCCGGTGATAAGGGTGGACGTCATCGATCTTCCTCGCCACGTGGGTGAACTCGCGCGGAAACCTCGCCACTCACGAGTCCTCGACCAGTTCCCGAATGCTTTCGCGCAACGTGCCCGCCGCGTCCGGCACGAGCTGGTGGACGCCCTCGCGGACCACCCGTCTGCCGTCGACGACCACATCGGTCACTTCCCCCGCGGTCGCCGCGGTGACAGCGGCACGCGGCGGCACCCCGGCCATTCGCGGGCTGTCCAGGTCCAGGGTGACCAGATCCGCCAGCGAGCCGAGCTCGATGCTGCCCGCGTCGGGACGGCCCAGCGCACGATGGCCGGTGCCGGTGGCCATCATCGTGAGCTCGTCCGGGGAGAAGTGACCGCGCACCTCGCTGCGCAGCCGCATGCCGGACTCGACGGCACGTGCCTCGACGAAGGGATCGATCACCGAGTGCCCGTCACTGCCCAGCGACACTGGACAGCCCGCCACCGATAGCTCGTCGGCGGGACCCGTCCCGTCGGCCAGGTCCGCCTCGGTGGTGGGGCACAGGCACACCCCGGTACCGCTGCGTCCCAGCCTGGCGATGTCGCCCGCCGCCAGGTGCGTGGCGTGCACCGCCGTGGTGGCGGTTCGCAGCATCCCCTGCTCCTCCAACAGCTGGGTGGGGCTGCGCCCGTGCACCGCCAGACAGGCGTCGTTCTCGGCACGCTGCTCGGACAGGTGAACGTGCAGCGGCACCCCGCGGGTGCGGGCGAACTCGCGCACCACCGGCATGGCGGCTTTCGGCACGGCCCGCACGGAGTGCAGCGCGGCACCGAGGACGGCCCCGTCGTGTCGACCGTCGAAGTCGTGCAACCGCTGGGCCCACGCGTCCGCGGTCTCGTCGGAGAACCTGGTCTGCACCCCTTCCGGCGGGGAACCGAATCCACTGCTGAGGTAGCAGGTGTCCAGCAGGGTCAACCTGATTCCGGCCTCGCGGGCCGCTGCCACCAGCGCGGCGCTCATCGCGTTGGGATCGTCGTAGCGCTGCCCGCCCGGTGCGTGGTGCAGGTAGTGGAACTCACCAACGGCGGTGAATCCCGCCAGCAACATCTCCGCGTAGACCCCCAGGGCCAGCCGGTAGTAGGTGTCCGGATCCAGTCGCTGCGCCACGCGGTACATCCGGTCGCGCCAGGTCCAGAACGTGCCGCGCTGCTCCGCTCCTCTGCCGCGCAGCGCGCGGTGGAAGGCGTGCGAGTGCACGTTGGCGGCACCGGGCAGGGTCAGGCCGCGCAGTCGTGGGGTGTCCGGCGGTGGTTCGACCGCCGGGGTGACCCCGGTGATCCGCGCACCGTCGGTCTCGATCAGCACGTCACGGCCGGGGCCGTCCCGCAGCCAGGCCCACTCGCACCAGTAGGACATCCGTTCGGGCAGCTCCTCTCGTGTCACGGGCACCGCCGGTCATCGGGCCCCGCGGTCTCGGGTCTCGCGGTCTCGGGTCTCGCGGTCATCGGGTCCACCGCCGCAGCACCGTCGCGAGCGCTTCCGCACCGGCGTCGCAGTCGGCCGGTTCGGCGTACTCCTCCGGAGCGTGACTGATACCGGTTGGGTTGCGCACGAACAACATGCCGGTGGGCATCCGCGCGGCGAGCACCCCGGCGTCGTGCCCGGCACCGGTGGGCAGTTCGGGTGCGTCCAGCATCGCGGTGAGCTCGTCGCGCAGCGGGCCGTCGAAGGACACCGTGTCCGAATAGGACTCCTCGGACAGCCGAATCGAGCACCCCTCCTCGGCGGCCAACACGCCCGCCCGGCGGTGGAGTTCGTCGACCATCCCCCTGGTGTCGGCGTCGGTGTGCGCGCGGGCGTCCAACCATAGGTCTACCGAGGCGGCGATCACGTTGGTTCCCGAGGGCACCGGCTGGATACGTCCGACCGTGGCTCTGGCGTCCTCGTAGCCCGCGGCGACGCGACGGGCCTCGGCGACCAGCAGTGAGGCGGGCAGCATCGGGTCCCTGCGGTCGCCCAGCGGGGTGGCTCCGGCGTGGTTGCCCTGTCCGGTGAACCGGAACCGCCACCTGCCGTGGGCGAGCATCGTCGAGGCCACCCCCACGGGTCGCTGTCGGTGTACCAGTCCCCTGCCCTGTTCCACGTGCAGCTCCAGGAACCGGGACACCCGTGCCAGGTTGGACTCGTCCGGTCCGGTGTGGTCCGGGTTCTTCCCGGCGGCGCGCATCGCCTCGGCCAGTGTGGTTCCCGAGTCGTCACGCAGCCCGAGCACCCGCTCCGGCGCCACCGTCCCGGCCGCCAGCCTGGATCCCAGGCAGGGCAGCCCGAAACGTCCACCCTCCTCCTCGGCGAAGACCACCAGGGCCAACGGACGAGCGGGACGGAATCCCTCGGCACGCAACTTGTCCACCGCGGCCAGCGCACTGGCCACGCCCAGCGGCCCGTCGAACTCGCCGCCGCCGGGCACGGAGTCGAGATGACTGCCGGTCGCGACGGCCCCGTCGCCGGGCCCGGCCACTCCGGGACCGGACCACCAGGCCCAGAGGTTGCCGTTCCCGTCGGGCACCACCTCCAGTCCCCGTCGGGCGGCCTGTTCGACGAACCACTCGCGCAGCTCGTGCTCCGGGGTGTCGAAGACGTGCCGGGAGTACCCGCCACGGCCGTGGTCCTTGCCCACCCGTTCGATGTCGGCGAGCAGCTCACTCGGAGTGGACACCGTTCCCTCCGTTCCCTCGGTCCTCGGAGCTTCCTGCTTCCCGGTAACCGTTGCCGATTCCGTTCCCCCGGCGATTTCGCGAGAAATCGACGCTCCCGCGGGGTGTGGTGGTGTGGCCGGACGTCGATTTCGCGGGAAACTTCAATCAGCTGGTACGTGGAATTCGGACACCGCGTTCGTCGGCCACCTCGCGCGCCCTGTCGTAACCCGCGTCGACGTGGCGCATCACCCCCGTGCCGGGATCGTTGGTCAGCACCCGACGCAGCTTGCGCTCTGCCAGCTCACTGCCGTCGGCCACGATCACCTGACCCGCGTGCAGCGACTTGCCGATACCGACCCCACCCCCGTTGTGCACGGACACCCAGGTCGCACCGGATGCCGTGTTGACGAGGGCGTTGAGCAGCGGCCAGTCCGCGACCGCGTCGGAACCGTCGGCCATCGCCTCGGTCTCGCGGTAGGGCGAGGCCACCGAACCGGTGTCCAGATGGTCCCTGCCCAGCACGACCGGCGCACGCAGCTCGCCGGAGGCGACCATCTCGTTGAACCGCACCCCCGCCAGTTCGCGCTGTCCGTAACCGAGCCAGCAGATGCGGGCGGGCAGTCCCTGGAACGAGACCCGTTCGCCCGCCATCCGGATCCAGCGGGCCAGGTGCTCGTCCTCGCCGAACAACTCCAGGATGGCCCGGTCGGTGGCGGCGATGTCGGCCGGATCACCGGACAGCGCGGCCCACCGGAACGGCCCCTTGCCCTCGCAGAACTGCGGTCGGATGTAGGCGGGCACGAACCCCGGGTAGTCGAAGGCTCGCCCGTAACCGGCGGTGCGGGCCTCGCCGCGCAGCGAGTTGCCGTAGTCGAACACCTCTGCCCCGGCGTCGTGGAAGCCGACCATCGCCTCGACGTGCCGGGCCATGGACTCCCTGGCGCGCGCGGTGAACTCCTCCGGGGCGCTGCTCGCGTAATCGGCCCAGTCCCCGGTGGACACCCCGATGGGCAGGTAGGACAGCGGGTCGTGCGCGGAGGTCTGGTCCGTGACGACGTCCGCCTCGACACCGCGCCGCAGCAGTTCCGGCAACACCTCGGCCGCGTTGCCGATCACCGCCACCGAGCGGGCTTCGCGACGTTTCCTGGCCGACTCGACACGTTCGAGCGCGTCGTCGAGCCCCTCGGCCACCTCGTCCAGATAACCGTGCCCGACACGGCGGTGCGCCCGGTCCGCGTCGCACTCGACCACCAGCGCCACCCCCTCGTTCATGGTCACCGCGAGCGGCTGGGCACCGCCCATCCCGCCCAGTCCGGCGGTGACGGTGAGGGTTCCGGCCAGTGTCCCGCCGAAGCGTTTCGCGGCCACCGCGCCGAACGTCTCGTAGGTGCCCTGCAGAATCCCCTGCGTACCGATGTAGATCCAGGAACCGGCGGTCATCTGGCCGTACATGGTCAGGCCCAGCGAGTCGAGCCTGCGGAACTCCGGCCAGTTCGACCAGTCCCCGACCAGGTTCGCGTTGGCGATCAGCACCCGAGGCGCCCACTCGTGGGTGCGCAGCACCCCGACCGGCTTGCCCGACTGCACCAGCAGGGTCTCGTCCTCGGCGAGCTCAGTCAGCTCACGCACGATCGCGTCGTAGCTGGCCCAGTCCCGGGCGGCCTTGCCGGTGCCGCCGTAGACGACCAGGTCGTCCGGCCGTTCGGCCACCTCGGGGTCCAGGTTGTTGCGCAGCATGCGCAGCGGCGCTTCGGTGCTCCAGCTCCGCGCGGTCAGTTCGGTGCCGCGCGGGGCGCGCACGGTACGGCTCGCGGTTGTCACGTGTGGCCTCCGAGTACGGGATCGACGTGCTCGGCCGCCGCACGGTGCACCTCGCCGGAGGCGAGCAGCTGTTCGGCGGCCAGGATCTGGGGAGCGACGTGCTCGTCCGGTCCCGGACCGGACACGTGGGTGCGCAGCAGGTCGCGCACCGCGCCCGTGGCGGGCGCCGGCTGCAGCGGTGCCCGCAAATCGAGCGCGCGGGCGGCGGTCAGCAGCTCGACGGCCAGCACCTTGCGCAGCCCGGACACGGCGGTGCGCAGCTTGCGGGCTGCCGACCAGCCCATGGACACGTGGTCCTCCTGCATCGCGCTGGTCGGGATGGAATCGACCGATGCGGGATTCGCCGCGCGCTTGAGGTCGGTGACCACCCCCGCCTGGGTGTAGTGCGCGATCATGTAGCCCGAGTCCACCCCGGGGTCGTCCGCGAGGAAGGCGGGCAGGCCCTGCGACCTGGCGACGTCGAGCATCCGGTCGGTGCGGCGCTCGGCGATGCCCGCGACGTCGGCCAGCGGTATCGCGAGGAAGTCGAGCACGTGCGCCAGCGGCGCGCCGTGGAAGTTGCCGTTGGACTCCACGCGCCCGTCGTCGAGCACCACCGGGTTGTCGATCGCGGCGGCGAGCTCACGTTCGGCGACAGTGGTGGCGTACTCGATGGTGTCGCGCGCGGAGCCGTGCACCTGGGGTGAGCAGCGCATCGAATAGGCGTCCTGCACCCTGGTGCAGTCGGGGCCGCGGTGACTGGCCACCACGGGTGAGTCGGCGAGCAGCGCGCGCATCCGCGCCGCCGAGTGGGCCTGTCCCGGGTGCGGGCGCAGCGCCTGCAGGTCGGCCGCGAACGCGCGGTCGGTGCCCAGCAGCGCCTCCACGCTCATCGCGGCGGTGACGTCGGCGAGGTCGACCAGTTCGGACAGGTCGCGCAGCGCCAGCACCAGCATCCCCAGCATGCCGTCGGTGCCGTTGGTCAGTGCGAGACCTTCCTTCTCGGCCAGGGTCACCGGCTGGATTCCCGCCTCCGGCAGTGCCTCGGCGGCGGGTCTGCGCGCTCCGGCCGCGTCGAACACCTCGCCCTCGCCGGTCAGCGCCAGCGCCACGGCGGCCAGCGGCGCCAGGTCGCCGGAACAACCCAGCGAACCGTACTCGTGGACCACCGGGACGATGCCGGAGTTGAGCAGCTCGGCCAGCGCGTGCGCGGTCTCCGGGCGCACTCCGGTGCGGCCGGTGGCCACGGTGTGCAGCCGCAACAGCATCAGCGCGCGCACCACCTCCGGCTCCACCGGATCGCCCGCCCCTGCCGCGTGGGAGCGCACGAACGACGCCTGCAGCGCGGCCCTGCGCTCGGGCGGGATGTGGCGGATCGCCAGCGCACCGAATCCGGTGGATACCCCGTAGGTGGGTTGTTCGGCGGCGGCGAGGGTGTCGATGTGCTTGCGGGTGTCGCCGATGCCCTGCTCGGCCGATTCGGAGAGCCGCACGCTCGCCTGCCCTCGGGCCACCGCCATCACCTGTTCGACGGTGAGTGGTTCCGGCCCGACCTCGGTGGGCTCGGTGCCGGAGGCCCCCTGGACCGGGTACTGGGTGGCCGGATGCTCGACGTTGTACCGCATGGGTCCATCCCATCGCGGGGCGCGCCCGCCGGAAAGCCGGGATACGGTGTTCGTGTCTGGGATTTCAGACACCGGCCCGTTCCCGGGTGGGCGTACCGTTCCGGGGTGTCGGTCCACCGAGTGGGGCTCGGCGGGCTCGGTTCAGCGGGGTGGTCGGTCTCGTTCGAGGGAGAGCTCTTGGGATCCAGCAGTGAGGTGCCCGCGCTGCGACGCGGTCTCGCGGTGCTGCGAGTGCTGGCCGCGCGTCCCGGCCCGGTGTCGGCTGCGGTGATCGCGCGGGAGCTGGAGCTGCCCCGTTCCACGACGTACCACCTGCTGGCGGAGTTGACCGAGTCCGGTTTCGTTACCCACCTGCCCGAGGAGCGGCGCTACGGCCTGGGGGTGGCGAGTTTCGAACTGGGTTCGGCCTATCTGCGACACGAGCCGCTGGAACGGCTGGCGGGACCGCTGCTGCGGGACCTGGTGGACCGGGTGGGTTACAACGCCCACCTCGGCGTGCTGCACGGCAACGAACTGCTCTACCTGATCAAGGAGCGGCCGTCACGGCCCCAGACGCTGGTCACCGACGTGGGAGTGCGGCTGCCCGCGCAGTTGACCGCCTCGGGCAGGGCGATGCTGGCGCACCTGCCGCGCAACCAGGTCCGGGCGCTGTTCCCCCGCGGGGACAGCTTCGTGCTGCGCACCGAGCGGGGACCGCGGGATCTTCCCGAACTGCGGCGGCTGCTCACACGGGAGCACCGGATGGGGTGGTCGGTGGAGGACGGCCAGATCACCGAGGGGTTCGCCTCGGTAGCCTGTGCGGCGTTCGACCACGGTGGGCGCCCCACCGCCGCGATCAGCGTCACCATGCGGCACCACTGCGAGCCGCTCGGGACGGCCGCGGCGGAGAGCGGGCGACCCCGCGCCACGTGCGGGGAGAACTGGCCGGAACTCGCCCGGCTGGTGCGGGCGACCGCCGACGAGCTGACCAACCGGATAGGTGGACGGAGCGGCCGAGGTGATTGAGCCGCGACCCGTCGTCCACGCGGCCGGCCGAGACCGGCCGTGGTCAGCTGTCGAGTCCGGACCGCTCCGGAACTCGGTAGCGCACTACCGCCGGTCCGCGGCGAACCGGGACCTCATCGGAGGGGGTGGGCCGTACCGGTGGCGGTGCAGGATCAGCAGCGCGAAGAAGCCGAGGATACCCGCGAACGCGAGGATGCCCAGCGCCTTCGACCCCTGACCCGGCAGCATCAGGTTGGCACCGTTCAGCGAGATCATCAGCCCGAGCAGCACCTGGTTGCGCCCGGCGGCGCGACTCGCGGGCGTACCGCGATCCCAGGGACGTACCGCTATCCTGCCGGTCCAGCCAAGGGTCCCGAACAGCACGGCCACAGCACTGCCGGCGAATCCGACCGCCAGGGAAACGAGCAGGAACCAGTCCATCATCCCGCCAATCGTTTCGAGGAATACCGCTCTCCCGGCTGCGGCCGGGGACCGTACTTCCTGCGGTGCAGGATCGACAGGGCGAGGAATCCGGCGATCGCCACGAACGCGACGACGGTCAGCAGATCCGAGCCGATGCCCGACAACCGCACCGCGGCAGCGTTCGCCCCGATCATCAGACCGAACAGAATCACGTTGCGGCCACCGTCCCGGTTCGCCCGCGTCCCCCGCTCCCAGGAACCCGCCGTGACCCGACCCATCCAGGCGAGCGCACCACCGACCACTAGCACGAGGCCACCGAGCAGCTGGATCACGAGTAACGCGGTATCGAAGGAGTCCATGACTCCGGGGTACCAGAGAACGATCGCCACCGTGCCCGCGTCACCAAATCTCCACGACGGACTCACCCGGGCAGGCGAAAAATCCCCCACCGGGAAGCCCAACAGGAACAGGCCGGAAACCGGCCATCGTCACCGCCGAGCAGGCCAGCGGAATCGCGGATCCGACTGGCAGGAACCGAACCGTCACCCCGTGAGGCGCTTCCCCGCCAGCCGCTTCGCGGCGTACGGCGACTCCGAACCGGGCTGCGGCCGGGGACCGTACTTCCTGCGGTGCAGGATCGACAGGGCGGCGAACCCGAGCATGACCACGAAGGCGACCACGGTCAGCGGAGCCGAAGCAGGATAGGGCACGGCTGCCGCGATCCCGTTCGTTCCGATCAGCAGGCCGAGCAACATCTGGTTCCGGCCGCCCTCCCGGTTAGCCCGGGTCCAACGCGCCCATGAACTGGCGGAGACCTTACCCGCCCAGCCGAGCGCGCCGTAGACCATCATCGTCGTACCGCCGAGCGGTGCGATCACCAGCAACATGACATCGGACAGGTCCATGACTCCGCGATACCAAACATCGGGCCCCGGTGTCCGCCGCGTTACGAAATCTCCACAGCGAACTCACCCGAATACTCGAAAGTTCCGCTTCCGCACAGCGTTCCGAGCGCACAGCACTCCGAGCGCGGGAGCGGCCTGGAACCGATCCGCTATCCCACCGTGCGTTTCGAGGAATACCGTTCTCCGGGCCGCGGTGGCGGACCGTACCGCCCGCGGTGTCGGAGCCCCAGGACCAGATAACCGAGCGCGGCCACGAGAGCGACCACGGTCATCCGACCCGCCCCTCCGGAGTCACGGACCGGATGAGAGCCCACGGGTGCTCAGCGCGGCGACACCTTCACCGCCGGACCCGTTCCGAGGCGTACCGCGAGTCCAGCGGAGGCCGGGAACCGTACCTGCGACGATGCAGTATGGACAGCACGGTGTAGCCGACCAGCCCCAGGAACATGCCGAGCAGCGCGATCGTGGACACGGGACACGTCAACAGCAGATTGCCACCGTAGCAAAGCATCACCACCCCGAGCAGGATCTGGTTCCTGCCGCCCTCGCGGTTCGCGCGGGTCCACGAGGCCCAGCAGCCGACCGAAACTCTGCCCACGCTGCCGAGCGCGCCACGCACCACGAATACCACGCCGATGAGCAGTACTACCGCTGGAACAGCGATGTCCCATAAGTTCATCACCCTGCGGCACCCGGAAGATCGGCACCGTAATCCACCGGTTGCGGAAAAGTCCACAACGGACTCGGCCGGGAAGCGATCCGGCCCGCTGCTGGACGGTCGCGGGCCGGTGGCCGGGTGCAGCGGCGGTCTCCGCCGTGGCCACCGAGGCGGTGGTCATCGCCGTGGTCTCGGCCCGCGAGGTTTCCGACCGGGTGCCTCCCGTCTGGGTGCCTCCCGACTAAGTCTCCACCGGCTCGGCGCTCGCACGAGTGGGCGCGCCGTTCTCCCGGGCTTCGGAGCTCGCCCCCGCCTCGGCGTTGCGCTCGGTTCCCAGCGGCTTCTCCCCGTGGCACCAGGATGACCACGGTGAGCGCCACAGCGCCCAGCGGGATGTTGATGTGGAAGATCCAGCGCCAGTTCAGCTGCTCGGTGAAGCACCCGCCCAGCAGCGGCCAGAGCACGGTGCCGACACCGATCAGCGGCGCCAGCATGCTCAGGTAGCGCCCTCGGTAGCGGGGACTGGTGACCTCACCGATGATCGACCGGGCCCCGACCATCAACCCACCGGCACCGACGCTCCGGACGGCGCGGAAGGTGATGAAGGCGTTCGTCGACCGCGCGATTCCCGCCAGCACGGAGCCGAGCGGGAACATGCCGATGGAGCACAGGAAAACGGGTCTGCGGCCGAGCGGATCCTCAATGTGCCGTACGACGGCATGGTGACGACCCGGCCGAGCAGGCAGGCGGTGACCGTCCAGGAGACCCGGTCGAAACCGTCCGGATCACCGGCGATCGTGGGCAGTGCCGTGGCCACGATCGTCTGGTCCAGTGCCGCCAGCAGGATGCGCAGGATCAGACCGATGAGCATCAACCAGACGCGGCCCTGACTCAGCCGCGTTCCGTCCTCGGAAGGGGGGCATGCCTTCCTCGGTGGGTGAGGTGCTCGCGCCACGGGAGCCGCGGGCGCGCGAGGGCACCGCGTTCGGCAACGAAACTCCTCGTCATCAACGGGCGCTGCGGCATTTGCTTAATTGGCAAATTTATGTGCCAAATAAGCATGGAAGTTCTAGCGTCGGACCCATGAGCCACACACATCAGACCGAGGCGCACCACGACCACCAGCACGACCGGGACCAGGCGGAGATCCTCGAGCTGGACGCGGAAGTACTCGCCGAGCACATCGAGTCGATCGCCGCATGGCTGCCCGTCACGGCGCCCCCTCGCGAGATCGTGGACCTGGGCTGCGGAACGGGCACCGGAACGTTCGCCCTGCTCGACCACTTCCCCGAGGCGCACGTAACGGCGGTCGACTCCTCGCCGGGGCACCTCCAGCGGCTGCGCGAGAAGGCACAGGCAGCGGGGCTGGCGGAGCGCGTGCGAACAGTGCGGGCGGATCTCGACGCCGCCTGGCCCGAGCTCGGCACTCCGGATCTGGTGTGGGCGTCCGCATCGATGCACCACATGGTCGATCCCGACCGCGCGCTGCGCCGGATCAACGAGATCCTCGCCCCCGGTGGGCTGCTCGCCGTCGTCGAGCTGGCGGGCTTTCCCCGCTTCCTGCCCGAGAACGCCCCGGAGGAGCGCCCCGGCCTGGAGGAGCGTTGCCACGCCGCGAAAGAACGCTTCCACGCCGAACACGTGCCCCACCGCGGTGCCGACTGGGGGCCGAAACTTACCGCCGCGGGCTTCACCGTGGCGGGCGAGCGCGGCATCACCGTCGACATCGAGGGTTCCCGCGACGAGGCGGTCGGCAGGTACGCACTCGGCAGCCTGCGGCGTCTCCGCGGTGGTGTCGCCGAGACACTGGCGGCCGAGGACCTGAGCGCGCTCGACCGGCTGCTCGACACCGAGGGGCCGGACAGCATCCTGCGCCGCGACGATCTCGCGGTGCGCACCGAACGTACCGTCTGGGCCGCGCGCTCCGGGTCCTGACTTCCGCGCACCCGCTGTCCTGACTCAGCGCTGCGCGCTACCGAACGTTGCCGGGCACTCGCTCACGAGGCGGGGAGGTCCCGCCGAGCGAGTACCCGGCAACCGGGGCGGCAGCGCGCCGCGTCGGAGTTCGAGGCCGCGTCAGAGTTCGAGCTGGTTCACGAACTGCTTTGCCAGATCCTTCGGGTTGGCCTTGTCCACCGACATCTTCTTGTTCATGCGGGTGAGATCCGCCGTGGTCAGCTGTTCGGAAACCCTGTTGAGCACCCCGGCCTGCTTCTCGTCCAACGCTCCCCGGTGTGCCAGTGGCAGCACGTTCTGCGCCGGGAACATGTTCTGCGGGTCGTCCAGGGTCACCAGGTTGTCGCGGTCGATCGCGGCGGTGGTACTGAACAGGTTGGCCACCTGGATACGACCGTCGTTGAGCGCGTCCACCCGAACGCTGCCCGCCTCCAGATTCTTGATGTCGGCGAAGGTGCAGCCGTACACCTCGGAGATGCGCTGCTTCCAGCGGGGCGCCCATTCGGAGGGTGCTCCCAGCACCAGGTCACCACAGCGCGAGCCCAGATCCGACATGGAACGCAGCCCGCTCTCGGCGGTCCCGCTCGTCACCGTGAGCACGTCGGAGTTCTCTGCCGCGGAGTAGTCCAGCACCCGCAGACTGTCCGGCAGAGCTCCCTCGAGCTCCCGGTAGATCTTCTCGGAGCCGGTGGCCGAGGCATTCTCCTCGAAGTGCCGCAGCAGATTGCCCGTGTACTCCGGAATCACCGAGATCTCACCGTCGCGGACAGCGCCGACGTAGACCTCGCGAGCCCCGATGCGGCCCTTGGTGGTGACCTCGGCACCGGTGCCGCGCAGCGCCTCGGCGTAGATCTCCATCAACAGCTGGCTCTCGCTGAAGTTCGCCGAGCCCACCACGATCGGGCCGCCGGAGTCGGCTCCCGACTCGGTGGGATCGGCGCATCCGGACAGCAGTCCCATGGCGGCCACCAAGGCGACCACCGGTGCTACCAGCCGCTTCATCGTTGTTTCCTCCTGCCTCGGGGCCGTGCCCCGGTGTTCGCGGCGGTAAGCGTCACCCCGCGTGGTACGAGCAACCAGGTAAGCCCCGCCAGGGCCAGATCGACCAGCACGGCCAGCAGCGCTATCAGGATCGCGGCCGAGGCCATCTGGTCGTAGCGTCCGATCGTCTGCCCCTCGATCAGCAACTGCCCCAGACCGCCGAGGCCGACATAAGCCGCCACAGCCGTGGTCGCCATGACCTGCAGCATCGCGTTGCGCACGCCGCCCATCAGCAGGGTCAGCGCGTTGGGAAGCTCCACCTGCCACAACCGCTGCTTCGAGGTCATGCCCATGCCCTTGGCTGCGTCCACCGCCTGGGAAGGAACCGCACGCACCCCGGCGTAGGTACCGGACAGCACGGCGGGAAAAGCGAGCACCACCAGCGCGGCCAGCGCCACACTTCCCCGGAACAGCACCGCGATCCCGGTCACCAGCCCCAGCGTGGGCAGGGCGCGCATGGCGTTGCCGAACCCCACGACGAACACCGAACCCCGGCCGGTGTGTCCGATGTAGAGGCCGAGCGGAACCGCCACCAGAGCGGCGGCGCAGACCGCGAACACGCAGTAGAGCAGGTGCAGCCATGCCTGGCGCAGCACGCCCTCCTCGCCGGTCCAGTTGGCCGGGTCGAGCAGCCAGGCCGCTATGTCGGTGATCACGAAGCGATCACCGCCCGACCGGCGCGTTCCCAGGGGGTCAGCAGCCTGCAGCCGAGCACCAGCAGCAGATCGACCAGCAGCGCCAGCAGCACGGTGAGCACGATTCCGACCGGGATCTGCACCAGGTCCCGCTCGAAGCCGACCATGAACAACCGCCCCAACCCGCCGGTTCCCACCAGCGCGCCCACGCTGACCAGGCTGATGTTGCTCACGGAGGCCACCCGCACTCCCGAGGTCAGCGCCGGGATCGCCAGCGGCAGCTCCACCGCGAGGAACCGGCGGTGCGGGCGGTAGCCCATCGCGGTGGCGGCAACCGTGACGTGGGCGGGCACCGCCTCAAGGGCGTCGAGTACCGGGCGCACGAGCAGCGCCGTCGTGTAGAGCGTCAACGCGATGACGACGTTGAGCGAGGAGGTGAAGTCGGTACCGAGCAGGCTGGGCAGCAGCACGAACACCGCGAGGGACGGGATGGTGTAGACGATGCCCGCGCCCCCGAGCAGCGCCGCCCGCAACCAGCCGATCCGTTGCGCGATCCTGCCCAGCGGCAGCGCCAGCAGCACCCCGGCCACCAGCGGAACCAGCGAGAGGTAGACGTGTTGGCCGAGCTGCTCCAGCAGCACCTCGCGGTTGGACGGACTGGCGAAGTACCTGAGCAGTTCCTCCATCACTGGGTAGCACCCTCGGCGACCGCCGGATGTCGCCGCGATTCCAGGATGTCGAGTACCTGCCGGGCCGTGACCACGCCGAGGTGGACGCCGTCCTCGTCCACGACCACCCCCAGCCCGGAAGGAGCCGACAGGGCCGCGTCCAGCGCACCGCGCAGCGGGGCGCCGCTGGTGTACAGTGAGCCACCCGCGATCAGCTGGTCCTCGGTGAGCTGACCGTGGATGGGGGCTCCCGGGGGGAGCCAGCCGCGTGGCCGGTCGTGCGGGTCGAGCACCAGCACCCACTCGGCCCGGCTGGGAACATCCGCGCTGGTGTCGCCGATGCGAACGGTGTCCACGGAACCGGGGACGAGCCCGTCCGAAGCCACGAAGGACAGTCTGCGATAGCCGCGGTCCCGCCCCACGAACGAGGTCACGAAGTCGTCGGCGGGTTCCGCCAGCAGTTGTTCGGGAGGTGCGTACTGCGCGAGGTAGCCACCCTGCCGCAGCACCGCCACGTTCTCGCCGAGCTTGACCGCCTCGTCGATGTCGTGCGTGACGAACAGGACGGTCTTGCCCAGCTCGCCCTGCAACCGCAGCAGCTCGTCCTGCAGCCCCTCCCGCACCACGGGGTCGACGGCGCTGAACGGTTCGTCCATCAACAGCACGGGAGGATCGGCGGCCAACGCGCGGGCTACCCCCACCCGCTGCTGCTGCCCGCCGGAGAGCTGCACCGGATAGCGCTTGCGGAGCTCGGCGGGCAGGCCAACGCGTTCCAGCAGGCCCTCGGCCCGACGCCGCGCGTCGCGTCGGCTGTGCCCGAACAGCCGGGGCACGGTGGCGACGTTGTCGCGAACCGTGCGGTGCGGGAACAGTCCCGCCTGCTGGATCACGTAGCCGATACCCCTGCGCAGCCCGGCCGGCTCGGAGTCGCGAACGTCGTCGCCGTCGACCAGTACCGCCCCCGAGGAGGGTTCGATCATCCGGTTGACCATCCGCAGCAGTGTGGTCTTGCCACAGCCGGAGGGGCCGACCAGCACGGTTATCGTTCCCACGGGGACGGTCAGGCTCAACTCCTGCACTGCGACCGTGCCGTCGTCGTACTGCTTGCGCACGGACCGGAACTCGATCACCGAGCCCCCTCCCGGATCACCGACGGTCACTCGCCGACCGTCGCAAGCCTCGCCGAGCCTAACCCGATCAGCTGACTCACGCGATGTAATGAGACTTACGCGTAATCACTACTCCGTTCGGGCAGCGGAAATCATACGAACGTGCCCGGCGGCCCTCACACCGGTGACATCGACGAACACGTTTCGAATACGACGGGCGCCGGGGTGTGGGAGACCCGCCGATGTGCACAATTGGTTGCGCACCGCCGCACCGGACGAGTGCGCACACCGACAGCGGGACGGGACATGAGCACCCAGGCTGAAGTCGCCACCGACTCCGTGGGGGTCGAGGCGGTTCGCGAGCGACTCCACCACGAAGGCGTGCTCGCACGTCCGCTGCGACACGTATTCACCCTGCTGATTCGCCGAGCGCACACCCTGCCGGAACTGGTGCGGATCTGCCGCACACCGCGCAGAACGGTCGAGGAGCTGATTCGGCTGGCGGGTGAGGACGTCGAACACGGGCCGGAGGGCTACCGGCTGCGGGAGTCGGCTCACGAGCGCTATCGGGAACGGCTCCTGTTCGGTGAGACCGAGTCGCCCCGGGAGGACGAGGAGGTCGAGCGGCTCCTCCGCGAATTCATCGCAACCGGCCCGGCACCCTGCGCCGCGCTGGACCACGTGACTGCCACCCCCGAGACCGCGGTGCGCCGCGCGGCGTGGCTGCGCGACAACTACGAACTCCACCGAGCCCACCTGCTGCTGCTCGGTGACCACGACCTGACCTCACTGGCGAGCTGCCTGCTGGTTCCGGAACTGCGGGTCACCGTGGTCGACCTCGACGAGCGGATCCTCGCCCACATCGACGGAATCGCGGCCGAGCACCAGCTGCCGGTGCACACCGTGCACGCGGACCTGCGGTTCGGGCTGCCGACGGCGCTGGTGGACGGATTCGAGCTGGTCTTCAGCGACCCGCCCTACACCCCCGAGGGAATGGGGCTGTTCACCGCACGAGCCGCGGAGGCCATGGCCGACGGCAACAGCAGACTGCTGCTGGCCTACGGCTTCAGCCCGCGCACACCGGCGCTGGGGCACAAGGTGCAGCAGGAACTGCTGCGGCAGGGCATGGTCTTCGAGAACATCGTCACCGGCTTCCACGAGTACCACGGGGCGGAGGCCATCGGGAGCACGAGCGCGCTGTACGTGTGCCAGCCCACCGCGAAAGCCCACAGGTCGACGGGTGAACGGCAGGCTATCTACACCCACGGTCCGCAGTCGCTGGAAAGCGGCGAGGAAGCCCCCGGCGCCGATTTCCTGCGGGCGCTCGGCGGAGTGGTCGGCAGCGAAGTGGGGGAACTGCGTTCGCCCGGCTGGCAGCGTCCGCTGCGGACCGGTGGGGCGGTCCCGGTTTTCGATCTCCGGGCCGATCCCGGACCGTGGTTGCTGCGGATGCTGCTCGCCTGCAACGCCGACCGGGCGGGTTTCCTCGTCCCGAACCGGCATCCCGACATCACCAGCGAGCACGCGCAGAACTCGCTGTGGCACGTGGTGGGCGCCAAGTACGCGCTACGCTTCCAACGCGGCAAACCGGACGCCAACCACGCGGTCGTGGTCGCGGAGCGCCGAAAACAGGGCGGCGGGATCGCCGGGTACCTCTCGCACCGGGCACACGGCAAGATCGGCAACGTCTGGCGCGAGGCTCTGATCGCGAACTCCGAGACCACGCTGACCAAGCGTGCGGCGCGGGAGCACGTGGAGGCGCTCGTGGCCGACAGCGCCGATCTGGGACTGCGCCTGATCGACCTGCCCCGCCACCGGCTGAGTACATTGCTGCACACCGAAGCCGACGCGTGATCCGACACCGCGCGGCGTCGATTCCGGGGTAGCGTCGATTCCGGGGTAGCGTCGATTCCCCCGAGGCGGACGTCGATTTCTCGCGAAATCGCCGCGCCATTGCGGCGGCGCGGCCCCGAACCCCGTCGATTTCTCACGAAATTTACGCCCTTGGGACCGCCGTCGGGAAGTAACCGTGCGGGCCGCAGCGCGGGAGTCTCGAGCGCGGGAGTCGGATGCATCGCGAGGCCGGGCCGCTCGCCGCGCAGGTCGCTACTCAAGAGCCGGCCCAACACTCCCAAGGCGCCGACTCACGTGCCGCCTACCCGACCGGGTAACCAAGTTCTGCCACAGGTTCTAGTTCGGACCGCGTGCTCCGATCAGGGATCCTTCGACGAGCATGGCGTGGAACTCGCTGGCGGGAACCGGCGGCGAGAAGAACCAGCCCTGATGCTTGGTCACCCCCGCGCCGAGCAGGGTGTCGAACTGCTGCGCGTTCTCGACCCCCTCGGCGATGCAGGAACGCCCCATGGCGTCGGCCATGTCCACGACGGCCTTGGCCACCGCGAAGTCGCTGCGGTCGGAGTGGATGTCGGCCACGAACCGGCGGTCGACCTTGATGATCTGCGCGGGCAGTTCCTTGAGCCGCGCCAGCGACGAGAAGCCGGTGCCGAAGTCGTCCACGGCGAACCTGGCACCCCGGTCGACCAGTTCCGCCATGGCCGCCCGGGCGCGCGAGGGCAGATCGACCAGGGAACTCTCCACCAGTTCCAGCACGACCCTGTCCCAGGAGATACCCGCCTGGTTCACGCAGTCGGTGACGTAGTCGACGAAATCGTGATCACCGGGAACCATCCCGGCCAGGTTCACCGCCACCGACACCGCCGTCGCGCCGGATCCCGGCCATTCCGCCGCTTCGCGCAGCGAGGTGCGCAGCACCCAGCGGTCTATGTCGCGCATCAACCCGCCCTGTTCGGCAACCGGCAGGAAGATCCCGGGGGAGAGCAGGCCACGTTCCTGGTGCGGCCACCGCAGCAGCGCCTCGGCACTGACGATGGCTCCGTGGCGATCCACCACCGGCTGGTAGTACAACGTCAGTTGATCGTGGTGCAGCGCCTCCCGCAACTGCCCCTCCAGGTGGAGCTGGCTGTCCGCCGAGGCCATCAGCGACGGACCGGCCAACGAAACTCTGCCGGGGCCACCCCGCTTGGCCTCGAACATGGCGGCGTCGGCGAAGCGGAGCAGATCGGCACCGTCGTCGCTCCCGTCCGGCACGGAGGCACCGATGGAGGCCGACACCCGAACCAACTGCCCGTGTACCGGAACGGCGGTTCG
Source organism: Actinopolyspora mzabensis (assembly GCF_900101095.1). Lineage (GTDB taxonomy): Bacteria > Actinomycetota > Actinomycetes > Mycobacteriales > Pseudonocardiaceae > Actinopolyspora > Actinopolyspora mzabensis. The sequence continues at coordinate 24,151 of NZ_FNFM01000010.1, read as the reverse complement.
CAACAGGCCGGCTACCCTCGTGGCCAGCGAGTCGGTACCGCCCACCTCGTGGACGTCGGCACAGATGACCACGAACTCGTCACCGGAGATACGAGCGGCTATGCAGCCGTCGGGCAGTCCTCCCTCCAGTCGCCGGGCCAGTGCCACGAGCATGTCGTCCCCGGCGTCGTGACCGAGTGAGTCGTTGATCCGCTTGAAGTTGTCGATGTCGCAGAACAACACCGCGATACGATCGGGGTCGCCCCCCGCGAGCATGTTGCCCAGCATTTCCTTGACCGCGGCCCGGTTGGGCAGTCCGGTCAGCTCGTCGTGGGTGGCCTGGAACCGCAGGGCCTCGGCGTTGCGACGACGTTCGGTGACGTCCTGGAAGACCACCAGCCAGGACTTCGTTCCGTCGTCGCGCACCGACAACGAACTGTGCAGCTCGCAGTAAACCGGACGACCGTCGGAGCGGGCCAGCATCCGCTGCAACGGTTCCTCGCGCCGATCGCTGGAGGCGTGGCGCAGCTCGGTTCCGCCGAGGCCATTCCAGGGGTCGTCGGGATGCGTTATCCCGCTGACCGTGTTACCCCGCAGGTCCTGCAACCGGTAACCGAGCAGCTCGCACATCGCGTCGTTGGCGTCGACCAACCGCTCGGTCTCGTCGAACAGCCCGATGCCGACCGGCACGACGCTGACCAGATCGGTGAAGCGCTGGCTGGAGCGCTCCATGCGGGTGACGGCGGTGCGCTGCTCGGTCACGTCCTGGGCGGTACCGACCAGCAGGGGGCGGTCGGCGACGTCGGTTATCACTGCTCCGTGGGCGAGCAGAATCCGCATCTCCCCGTCCGGACGGATATAGCGGTACTCGATCTCGAGGGGAACGTGGTTGTCGATCAGCTCCTGCCAACAGCGGTCGACCCGCGGGCTGTCCTCCGGATGAATGTGATCGAGGTAGTACTCGTACGTGGTCTCGGTACCGGGAGGGGTGCCGGTGATCTCCAGCAGCGTTTCGGACAACCGGAGTGTGTTGGTGTGCGGATTCCCCTCCCAGGTGCCCAAGCCGGCCACGCGCTGCGCGTCCTGCAACTTGCGGCGTTCGTTGGCCAACGTCCGCGCGCTGGGGGTCATCAGGTCGGAGACGTCGACGAGCAGGGTGACCGTCAACTTCGGGTTTCCGCGATTCGGCCAGCTCAGGACGCGGAACCAGACGTCCTCGGCACGCTCGCTCGGCTTGACGAACTCCCCCTCGACGGTCAGCAGCTCGTTAAGGGAACGCCCCGGCAGAGCACCACCGGAGCTCGCCCCCAGCAGGGTGGCTGCCTGGTCGGTGGCGCGGATGATCGTGCCGGACGGGCTGCTCAACAGTGCGGGCGCATCGGGCAACGGTTCCACCGCCGCGTCGAGATCGGCGGTCACACCGGAACCGACCGGATGGTATGTCTCCGGGGGATTTGGCTTCCCGCATCCCGCTCGCCGGTCCTGTCTGCTGCGTTCGGTCACGCACCAACCTCCGCATCGCACTGCGTTCGCGCTACGCCCCGCAACCGGCTGATCGCCCAGTAGTGGCATGTGCCACATCTGGGAATTCCCACCATACCGGCGTTCGGGTGAAAAGCCAGGGCGCTACGTCACCGTTACGGCTGACTTCTCTCAAGCTGGGACGTCCACCTGTCGACAGCGTGACGCGTTGTCGAGCAAATCACACAGTGATGTTCGGAACCGGCGGCCACGGAGCGGGCTCTCACCGGGAAGCCGCCGAGCTGCCCGGGCGCGCGACGCCTCACCCACCGGATCGTGCCGAAACGGCTCGGGGCCGGTCGAGGACAGAGCCTGTCTCGACCGGCCCCGCGTTCTCGTGCGGTTCCGGTGGCACGGCGGTGCCGGCGGGCCGATGCGGCCGGGTGCGCCCTTCCCCCGAGACACCCGAGTGACGCGCCGAGAGGGCGCGTCCTCGTGGGGTTCCGGCAGCGATTCCGCCGTTCAGGCCGTGGCCACCCCGTCCTGCCTGGCGGCCTCGGCGACCGCGTCGGCGACCTCCGGCGCGACCCTCGGGTCCAGCGGACTGGGCACGATGTGGTCGGCGGCCAGCTCCTCCGAGGCGACGGCGGCGATGGCCTCGGCGGCGGCGACCTTCATCCGGTCACTGATCATCCGGGAACCGGCGTGGAGTGCCCCCTTGAAGATGCCGGGGAACGCCAGCACGTTGTTGATCTGGTTCGGGAAGTCGCTACGACCGGTGGCGACCACGCTCGCGTGCCTGGCCGCGACCTCCGGATGAATCTCGGGATCGGGATTGGACAACGCGAACACGACGGCATCGTCGGCCATCGTCTTCACCAGCTCCTCCGGAATGGTGCCCGCTGAGACGCCGATGAGCACATCGGCACCACGCAGGGCTTCGGGCAGTCCGCCGGTGACGTGCCGGGGGTTCGTACGCTCGGCCAGTTCCGCCTTGATCGGGGTCAGGTTGTCCCTGCCGGGGTGAATCACACCCCGCGAGTCCGCCACGACGACCTCACCGACCCCTGCGGCCTCCAGGATCTCGGCACAGGCCACCCCCGCGGCTCCCGCGCCGGAGATCACCACGCGCAGCGAACCGAAGTCGCGTCCCGAGAGTCGGCAGGCATTGCGCAGCGCGGCGAGCGTCACGACCGCCGTGCCGTGCTGATCGTCGTGCATGACCGGACAGTCCAGGGCCTCGACCAGCCTGCGTTCGAGATCGAAACACCGCGGCGCGGCCACGTCCTCCAGATTGACCGCGCCGAACGAGGGGCGCAGCCGGACCAAAGTTTCCACGATCTCGTCGTTGTCGGTGGTGTCCAGCACCAACGGGATGGAGTCCAGACCGGCGAAATTCTTGAACAGCGCCGCCTTGCCCTCCATGACCGGCAGCGAAGCGCGGGGACCGATGTCGCCGAGCCCCAGCACGGCGGTGCCGTCACTGACGACCGCCACCAGTCCACTGGTCCAGGTGTAGCGGGAAGCCAGCGTCTGGTCCGCGTTGATCGCACGGCTGACCTTGGCCACACCCGGGGTGTAGGCGATGGACAGATCGCGTGGGCTCGTCAGCGCCGCGGTGGGGGCGATGGCCAGCTTTCCACCCTCGTGCGCTCCGAATATCTCTTCGTGGGTCAACTCCGCGTTCGGCGTGGCCTGCGCGGGTGCGGAGTCGGACGTGTTCTGATGATCACTAACGGTGGTCACGGCGTCCTCCTGTTGCCTTGACCTGGCCACCGGGAGCGTCTCCCGAGCGGCAGATGGGCGACGTCGCACGCCGTGTGGACTGGTGCCACTCGACGAGGCGTCTAGGGGCGACCGAGACCGACTGCCCAGGTCCGGGCAGCGGCTCGGCGGACGCTGCGGTTCGCCGAGTATGTCAGCCACCCCCGGGACTGTCTGCGACTAGGGTCACACCACACCAGCATCTTCAACAAATTGTCAACACTCGTTCCGGTGATCGCCCGCGCGGGGGAGAAACTCCTCTCGCCCCCTTCCCGTCGATGCTTCCCCACCGCTACTTTCCCCTCGCCACGAGCGGAGAACCCTGGTAATAGGCTGCCGGTGTGGACATGCGTCGACTGGGCATCAGCGGTGCCGTGGAATTCACCCCTCCGGTGTTCCCCGATCACCGGGGCCTGTTCGTGGCCCCCTTCCAGCAGGAGGCGTTCGCCGAAGCGATCGGACACCCACTGCCCCTCGCACAGCTCAACAACAGCGTCTCCCACCGCAACGTGGTGCGCGGTGTGCACTTCGCGGATGTCCCGCCGGGACAGGCCAAGTACGTCTACTGCCCACAGGGGAGCCTGCTCGACGTGGTGGTCGACGTGCGGCTCGGCTCACCCACCTTCGGGCGGTGGGAAGCCGTCCGGTTGGACTCGCGGAACTACAACGGGCTGTACCTGGCCGAGGGCCTCGGGCACGCTTTCGCGGCGCTCGCCGAGGACACGGTGATGATCTACCTCTGCTCGACGCCGTACAACCCGCCTGCCGAGCACGCGATCAACCCGCTGGACCCGGAGCTCGGACTACCGTGGGACGAGCTCGACGCGGAACCGGTGCTGTCCGAAAAGGATCGTTCCGCGCCCTCCCTGGCCGAGGCGAGGGAGGCGGGCCTCCTGCCGCGCCACGAGGACTGTCTGGCGCACTATGACCGGCTGCGCTCCGCCCAACGACAGACCGAGTGACGGGCCGAACCACGGGCGCCGCGCCACCACCGGAAATGCGGACACGAATCGTGACCAGCACGAACCCGAGTCGGAATCGTTTTTACCGCGACCGCGGGGCTCCCACGTCCGAACCGCGCCGGCCGGTTTCCAGCGGGGAGCTACTCAACGTATCCGCCCCGGGCGCGGCACCAGCCGCCAGCGCAGCACCCCCAGCACCTCGGCGGGGCCGAGCTCGCGGGAATCGGTGGAGGCCGCGGGGTGGTCCCCGGTGACGTGCCACCCTCCCTCGGCACGGCACACCGCCCGCTTCACCGAGAGCTGATTCGGTCTGGACGGCCACCTGACGAGCACGACGTCACCGGGCCTCGGTTCGGTGCGCAACCGCAGCAGCACGACGTCCCCGTCCCGCAACGTGGGAGCCATCGAGGGCCCACGCACACGCAGCCTGCGCCAACGCAGCCGACCGAGCGAACTCACACCTACCTCCGTAAGACAACGACGATCGTAACGGAGTAGGGTCGGCCCCGTCGGAGCATTCACTGTCACTTTCAGGGAGGAAGTATGCGACTCCTGTCGCGGCTTCTCGGCCCGCGTCTGGAAGCAACCGCCCACTGCGACCTGCCGTGCGGCGTGTACGACCCGGCGCAGGCACGGATCGAGGCCGAGTCCGTCAAGGCCATCCAGGAGAAGTACCAGAACAACGAGGACCCCGAGTTCCGCACTCGCGCGATCAACATCGCCGAGCAGCGCTCGGAGCTGGTCAAGCACCACCTGTGGGTACTGTGGACCGACTACTTCAAGCCTCCGCACTTCGAGAAGTACCCGCAGCTGCACGAACTGGTGAACAAGGCCACCAAGGCCGCCGGTGCGGCCGGCACCAAGGGCTCGATGGACCCGGCCACGGGTCAGGAGCTGCTGGACTACATCGCCGAGATCGACAAGATCTTCTGGGAGACCAAGAAGGGCTGAGCGCCCGCTAGGTCCGAACAAGACGCTGACCGACGACTTCCTCGTCGGTCAGCGTTTTTCGTCGGTCGGCGTTTTCCGCGTCCGGCTCACCGAGCACGGGTGTGAGCGTGCGGCCGGGCCGAGTCGTCCGCTCGGTCCGCGGCCCCCGCCCGCGTCGCTCGCGAGCGCCCTCCTCGTTTCACCCTTCCGCATCGGGCTCTTCGTCGTAGTAGTCTTCCCCGTCGTTCTGCTCTTCCTCCTGCTCCTGCTGGAGCGCCTCCTCGTGAGACCGGACGACCTCCGAGTCGCGGATCTCGCCGCGCCACCCCTCGACCTCGTCCTGTTCCAGGATCGTGCTGGTCATCATGTGGCGCTTGATCTGCTTGAGGTCCGCTCGCACGCGTCGTCCCTGCGCGCGCCAGAGGTTTCCCGTCTTCTCCAGGAACCCCTCGGGGTAGTACTCGAGTACGAGCAGAATCCTCGTCAGACTGGGTGCCAGGTCGTGGAACGTGACGGAGCCGTCCACGGAACCCTTGGTACCGGTGGAGCGCCACACGATCCTGGTGTCGGGAATCTGATCGATGATCGTGGACTCCCAGCTGCGGTGGGACCACATGATCCTCGCTCTCCAGTTGACCTTCTCATCGGACTCCTGGTCCACGTTTTCCACTTTGCGGGTGAATGTCGGGAAGTCCTCCAGTTCGGTCCACTGGTTGTAGGCGTCCCGCAGCGGCAGTCCGACGTCGAACTCCTCGATGATGTTGACGGCTTTCGTACCTCCACCACTGCTGCCGTCGCTACCGCTCCCACCGCCTGCTTCGCCACCGCCTCCCGCACCGACGGCCTGACCGACCGTCTTCGCCGCTGTGGCCGCACCACTGCTCAGTGTGGCCGCACCACTGCTCAGTCGGGAGGTCAAGCGGGTGAGAGCCCCGGAGCCCTCTCGGGCGCCGTTCTGCTTCTCCTTGCCCGTGATGGCGCGCACCAGGCCGGAACCGCCGCCTTCGGCGACAGCGCCGAGTCGCTCCGTCAGGTTCTCGACCCTACTGCTTACCGAACCGACCGCCCGCGAGAGCAAGGCCTGCACCAACTTCTGCGCGGCTTTGTTGAGCTGCCCCGTGGGAAGTTCATCGACCAGCCCCTGCCCCGGCCTGTTCTCCGAGTTGCTTTCAGCCATCCCCATCACCTCGCTTCCGACGGGGCGAGGAGGGTGTCTCCCGGGTTCTGGGAGTCCCCCGCGACTCGCTTCGGCTCGAGCTCCTCCCGGCGGAGCCGCTCTTGCGGCTCGAACGCCCTCGTGCGGCGCCGGATTGCTGGCTGGCATCACGCTGCTGCGTGGATCGGCGCCCCGATTCTTGGTCGCCATCGCCGGAATCCGCAGCTGATTCGTGTTCTTCCGTCGCCTCCTCCTGGGGCGGAGAACTGTCCTTCCGATCATCCCGTGCTTCCCGCTGGGAATCGTTCGCATCTCCGGCGGGGGGCTGCTCGTCCTCCGCAGCGGTTTCGGTCGAGGCCTCTTGGCCGGATGGGGGGTTTCGCACCTGTTCGGCTCGCTCCAGCAGACTCTCGCCGAGCGCATCGATCTTGTTGCTTGCCGTCGCCGTCGCGGCCGCCTTCGCCGCCTCCATCAGGCGCCCGCGTACGGTCTCGCTGAGCTTGCTCAGTTCCGGCGAGGACGCTGCCAGGGTGCCCGCCTTCTGCAGCAGCTGTTTCGGGTCCGTTTTCAGCTTGCGTCCCGCCAGGACACTGCCGACCATGATCGCGAATTTCATCCGCCGGGTGCGCCCGAGAACATAACCGATCGCCACCGCGGCGGCGACCCGAGGTCCCATTTTCATGATTCGACCTCCTACTGAAAAACCGACCCGAGGGAACACGTGGGCGCGAAATGATTCCCACGTTCGCCCGAACGTGCCGCCCAGCCCACGAGCCGAGCCCTCGCACCCCACAGTACCTGCACGACCTCACCTCGTCCTGCCGGACAAAAATCGACACGCACGCCTGTTTGATCCACGTTGGCCACCATTCGCGAAACTTCGCGTACCGGACGAAAAAATATTCGCCGAGATCGATCGACGTGATCACGAAAAGCGAATCGCTAAAATCCACGCCGAACCGGGAAGACTTCGCAATTACGTCATCATTCGGCTCGCATATTTCGCTCGGTCTCGGCACCATCGAAGGTACGGCAGCCAAACTCCCCTGCCGCTCCCGGGATTCGGAACAGCCCGGTACGCGGCGGCAGCGGTGGGAACCCTCGAGGCAGGAGCAGGGAAGGAGGTGCTCGCATGGCTTCAGCGGAGGCCGACGACCAGAACGAGGTGGAGTACGTCCCCGAATCGGGAGCAGCCCCCGAAACGAACTCGGACGAGACGGCCCAGCAGGAGCCCGACGTCCTCCTCGACGTGCCGAACCTCTCGGTCGACGAGATAAACCTGGAGGTCGAGAACCTACGTGCTCACGTGTCCCTGCAGGCCGAGGTACTCGATCTCGTCAAGCTCAACGTGGGTGCCGACGTCGACCTCGGACGGGTGTCGCTCGACATCACCGGCGTCAAGGCGGAGGCCCTGCTCAAGGTCCGGCTCGGCACCGTCGCCCGTATTCTCGACCGCGTACTGACCTCCATCGATCGCAACCCCCAGATTCTCGAGCAGGTCGTCCGCAGCGTCGAGCCCGCCGTGCAAGGTGTGGGACAGGCGGCAGCCGAACTCGGCAGCGGCGCCGGAGAGGCGGTCGAGCAGGCCGGCACAGGAGCCGGCGAAGCTGTCCGGCAGGTCGGCAGCGGCGCCGGAGAGGCGGTCGAGCAAACCGGCGCAGGAGCCGGCGAGGCCGTCCGGCAGGTCGGCAGCGGCGCGGGAGGTGCCGTCGACGAAGTGGGACGGGGCGCGGGAGAGACAGTACGGGAGGTCGGCGGTGAAGCGGGCGACGCGGTCTCGAACGTGGCGGACACGGCCACCGGCGCAGCGCAGGGTGTAACGGGGGCGGCAGCCGGGGCGGGCGACAACTCGGCGGAAGCCGCGCCGAAGGAGGCACCCGGTGAAAGGGGCGGCGAGCAGGACCGGGACACCGGAAGCGCCTCCGGGCAGGACGACACGGCGGAGTCCACTGAGGCCGCGGAGGAGCGTGATGACACTCCGAGGCGGGAACGACCCTCGGCCGGACGGCCCCGCGGCGCCGGGGAATCCGGCCGCTCGGAAACCCGGAGGCGGCCGCGGGAACGGCCACGTCCGGCGACGTCCCACCGCCGCAACCGGCAGTCGTGAACGACTCGGGTGAGAGCGACCTCGGTTTCACCAGCACACTCCGAGCCGAGGAACTGCGATTTCACGAGAAACCCTCGGTCGGGGTTCGGTTCCACGGCACGTCCGAGCACGAGTCCGCCTCCGAACGCACGAACTTCCCCGAACCGGTTGAACCACGGACCACCTACCGGGACGTCCGAATCGACTACCGCCTCACCGCCACGGCACAGGACCCCCACGAGGAGAACCAGGGGGAGTCGAGAACCAGGCGGAGTGACGAGGAGCGCTCGTAAGTAGGGCGACGAACAGGAGGCTGCCGGACGGATCGACGGGCGACTGTCCTACACGGATACGAAACCGGCCGACCGGACAACCGAGGGCGGAAGTCTCCAGCCCCGAGCACACCCGGCCGCGAACGTGGAGGTGTCACCCCGGAAGGGCGAGTAAACCGAAAACATCGGAACTCGGTGCCCCGAAGGGGCTCATGCCGATTCACGACACCCACACCGAAGTCGTGCGCGGCTTCATCGGGTGGGACCAGGAGCTGCTCGCACGGCTGGACATCGGTGTGGCACGAGGTCCCGCTTTCGTTTCACCACTCCGAGGGGTCGCCCGCCGCCGCGGCCGGATTCGCCACGCCCCGGGCTCCGGTCGCACGACGGAAAACGCGTTGCGCACGGACGGCCACACTGCCAGGCTCACTTCCGACCTCCACTCCCACCCTAGAAACGGAAACCGGTATGGGTGTGCGGATCCGCGTGGCGAAGCCGGGTGAGGAACAACGTCTGAAGTGGATCCAGCGGGAGGCGTGGTCTCCGGAAACGAGTCCGGCACCACCACAATCGTCGGGGAGGTCGATCTTCGACGGACCCGTCGAGGCGGGCAACGTGCTTGTCGCCGACGAGAACGGTCTCGTGGTGGGATTCTCGAAACTGGTCCCGCTGGCCACCTCGTATCCCGATCTCGCGAACGCCACGGCTCATGTGCAACAGCTCCACGGTTTCTCGGTGCTGCCCAATTACCGGGGACGGGGCATCGGAAGGATGATGTTGGACGCCGTGCGCACCGAATCGCTGCGGCGCGGCGCCACTCGCATCACGCTGCGCGTACTGGCCACCAACGAACGGGCGATGCGGTTGTATCGCGCCGCGGGTTACGAGATCGAGGGCAGGCTGCGCAACGAGTTCCGCATCGGGGACCGGTTCGTGGACGACGTGCTGATGGCGCTGGAACTGCCCGCGTAATCCCTTTCGGGGAGCGTCCGCGAGAACGTTCCGAAGGGGAGAAGATGATCACCCGAAACACGACTCGGTTAACCTGAACAGGTGTTGGAGCACGCCGGGAACAACCACACCGGGAACAACGGAGTACGACGAGTCACCGAGGCCGACCTGCCCGCCGTGGTGCGACTCGTGCACGAGCTCGCCGAGTACGAGAAAGCTCCCGAGCAGTGCGAACTCACCACGGAGCAACTGCGGCGGGCGTTGTTCGGCACGTCCCCTGCCCTGTACGGGCACGTCGCCGAGTTCGACGGGCGAGTCGTGGGCTTCGCGCTGTGGTTTCTCAACTTCTCCACCTGGCGAGGAACCCACGGCATCTACCTGGAGGACCTGTACGTGGAGCCGTCGTACCGACGGCACGGTCTGGGACGGGCGCTGCTGGCGGAACTGGCGCGGGAATGCGTCGAACACGGATACGCCCGCCTGGAATGGTGGGTGCTGAACTGGAACGAGCAGGCGATCGGCTTCTACGAGTCGCTGGGCGCGATTCCGATGGACGAGTGGACCGTCTTCCGATTGACCGGGGAGGCACTCGATCGAACAGCCCACGGTTGACGGATTTCCCACGGGCGAAAGCACGGTAATCTGCGAAACCGACACGCACCACACCAGCACGAGGTGTCACCATGCCCACTCGCCCGATCAGCCGATACTTCAACCACGGGCTCACGTTCCGCTGGGCACAGGGCGACCGGGAAATCGCGGTCAAACGCGGTTACGTCGTGGAGGGCAACCCGTTCATCGAAGTCACTCGACCGAAGCACTTCACGATCGCGGACAGACCCAACGAGGATCCGGCAAGGGACCGCGAGAACTGGATAGCGGCCATCCCGGTCAACCCGTCGGACTGGGACAAGCCCGGCGCCCTGGCACGGCTGGCCGAGGGCTGGGCAGCGGCCAATCCACGCAGCATCCCTTCGGAGAACCGCGGCGAGGGTGGCTCGAACCAACGTCGCTGACGCCACTCGCGACCTTCCGCCCAGCGGCCCAGGAGCAGGCGGCAGCGCTGGAAGCGCGTGCCGTTCCACGCGAGCTCCCGAGTCCCACGGAACCACCACGCGCCCGGGAACACGCCTCCCGGAAAACCTCGATCAGCCGGAACGGTTCTCGGGCTCGGCGTCGGGAGCGGCACTGGAGCGCAACCACCACTCCCGCCCCGCGCGGTTGAACAGGCACCACAGCACCAGGACGGCGGGTACGGCGAAGCCGAAGGCCACCAGCGGACTGTCCGAGGGGCCCATCGCGTACCAGGACACTCCGAGCAACAACAGTTGCAGCAACAGCACCGGTGTACGGGCCCAGTGTTTGCTCCGCAGCAGCCCGATGCCCGCGACGAGCACGCCGAGCGATATGAGGCCGAAATAACCGGCCTCGCCATAGGTGGAACTGCGGGTAAGCGATCCCACCGAACCGAGATCGGCCTGGCTGGCCCGAACCAGCAGGGCCACGACGAACATGATCCCGGCAACCGCCTGCAACACGGTCACCAACCCGGCCAGGCGCACGGTGCGGGGGGCTGTCGCTGCCGACACGAATGCCTCTTTCCTGGGTGAGGTATCAACGGTGACGCCACAGGGCTCGTGGGAGAACTCCCGGTCCGGCCCCGGCCGGGGTGCCGGAGGACACCGTCGTTCCGAACACCGGGGACGGGGGTCTGACCGGACAGCCGTTCGCGGGCGGAACTTTCCGCCGCAGGCACGTGCTCGCGCGATTCCCGGAGTGCGAGCCCTGAGCACCCTCTTCCGAGGATAGACCACTCATCCGCGCCACCGACACGATCCCGACACGGCGGTGCCGGGCCCGTCCGAGACACCGTGCCGCCGAAAACGCCGGGTAGCTCCGAGACGCGGACCGCACCACACGAAACCTCCCGCGAACTACAGCTAGGCTTCGGGTGTGCGTGCTGTTCTCGTAGTCAATCCGGAGGCGACCTCGACCAGTGCCGCGGGGAGGGACGTGCTGGCCCACGCGCTCGCCAGCGAGGTAAAGCTCGACGTGGTGCAAACGCGCTACCGCGGCCATGCCGCCGACGCCGCCGCACGCGCCACCCTCGAAGGGGCGGACCTGATCGTGGTGCACGGGGGCGACGGCACCGTCAACGAGGTCGTCAACGGGATGCTGCGCACGGAAGTGACCACACCCACCCCGCGTCCCTGCCTTTCGGTCATTCCCGGGGGGCTGGCCAACGTCTTCGCGGGCGCGCTCGGAGTGCCACGGGATCCGTTGGAAGCGACCCACCAGCTGTTGCAGGCCCTGGCCGAGCAGCGCAGTCGCTGGATCGGACTCGGCAAGGTGGACGAGCGGTGGTTCACCTTCAACGCCGGGGTGGGGCTCGACGCGGACGTGGTCGCCGAGGTGGAACGCCGCCGTGGCAAGGGGCGACGAGTGACGCCGTGGTTGTACACCAGTGCCGCGACCCGTTGTTATCTGGCCGGGGCCCGAAATAAGCCATTACTCACCGTGCAGGCTGACGACGAACCTCAGGTGACCGCGTTACACGCGGCCATGATTTCCAACGCGGATCCGTGGACCTACTTGGGCCGCAGGCCGGTGCACACCAACCCCGAGACCAGGTTCGAAACGGGTCTCGGCGTATTCGCACTCGGCAGCATGCTTCCTCACTCAGTGTTACGACATATAGCGCAAATGCTCAGCGATAGAGCTAAACCACAAGGAAAATCCCTTTTTAGGCGTGCGAACATCAGCCGGTTGCGAGTAGCCTGTGAGCGGCCGTTGCGAGTACAGGTCGACGGCGACTCCTTCGGCGAGCTTTCGGTGATCGATTTCGTGTCGGTTCCGAACGCTCTGTGCGTCGTTGGATAACTTGCCGCAACGGAGACACCACACAGGGTCGGCCGCACCGTCTCCGGTGGTCACCCAACCCCAGGTCAAGATCTGTCGATCTTTCGGGTGAGCTCACTCACTCGGTTGTGATCGTCCCCTTGACATTACGCGAGTTCGTGAAAGCATTCACAAGCGCACGGACTCCGTGAAAGCATTCACAAACACCCCGGAACAACGATCGGCGCGCATTGGCGTGCCTAGCTAGGAGCTAAACGATGGACTGGCGCGACCGTGCGGTTTGCCGTGACGAGGACCCCGAACTGTTCTTCCCCGTCGGGAACAGCGGTCCTGCCCTGCTGCAAATCGCCGAGGCCAAGGCTGTTTGCCGTCGTTGCCCCGTCACCTCCGAGTGCCTCGCGTGGGCCCTCGAGACCGGACAGGACGCAGGTGTATGGGGCGGTATGAGCGAGGACGAGCGTCGCGCGCTCAAGCGTCGTAACGCGCGGACCCGCACTCGCACCACCAACGCCTGAGCGCCCGACGGATCCGTCCCGGCCGGAACTCCGTGAGCGGAGACGGGCGAGCCCCGTACGGATTCCAGGGGACGTCGTAGTCGGACGCGCGAGAGCAATCGGGCGCGCGACAGCCGGAAAACCACACCAACTGCACAACACCATCGGTCGATCCGCGTCGATGTCGGTCGCGAACGCGCTCACCGCGTTCCACAGGGGGGCCGACAGGATCGATCGGAGCGCACTCCCCCGTGTGCACCCGCTATCGACGCACCCAGCGGCAGCGACTCAGCGACGGTATTTCAACGGGACTCGCAGCACCGCCTCGGTACCCCGCTGATCACGCCCGCGCAAACTCAACGACCCGCGGAGTTCCGACTCGACGAGGGTCCGCACAATCTGCAGGCCGAGACGTTCGGCGTGCTCGAGGGAGAAATCCTTCGGCAGGCCCTGACCGTCGTCGGAGATCACCGCGTCCAGCCAGCGCGCCGAACGCTCCGCCTGTACCACGACCTCGCCACCCTCGCCTTCGGCGAAGGCGTGTTCCAGGGCATTCTGAACCAGCTCGGTAAGGACCATCACCAGCGGAGTCGCCAGCTCCGCCGCGACCTCACCGAAACGCCCCTGCCTGCGTACGGTCACACCGCCGCCCGCGCTCGCGAGATCACTCATCATCGGAATGACCCGGTCGACGACGTCGTCGAGGTCCACCCGCTCGTCGACCGACATCGACAACGTCTCGTGCACCAGCGCGATGGAGGTCACCCGCCGCACCGACTCGTCCAGCGCCTGCCTCGCCGTGTTGTTGCCGGTCCGCCGGGACTGCAGCCGCAGCAACGCCGCCACGGTCTGCAGGTTGTTCTTGACCCGGTGGTGGATCTCGCGGATCGTGGCGTCCTTGGAGAGCAGCGCCCGGTCCCGACGTTTGACCTCGGTGACGTCCCGGACCAGCACCAGCGCCCCGGCATCCTGCCCACGCGGCTGCAACGGCAGCGCACGGAACAACACCGTGGCCCCCTTGGCCTCGGCCTCGATCCGCATCCCCGGTTGACCGTCCAACGCCTGGCGGATGCGTTGGGACACCTCGTCGGCGTCGAAGGGGTCGGACAGCAGCGAACGCGTCAACGAGGCCAGCGGGCCGCCCACGAGGTCCGCGGCATGGCCCATCCGGTGATACGCCGAGAGCGCGTTGGGACTGGCGAACACCACCGTCCCGGCACTGTCCAGTCGAATCAGACCGTCACCCACCCTGGGGCTGGTGTGCACGTCCGGGGAGGGTTCGGCGGTGGGAAAGCTACCGTCGGCGATCATCTGGCAGAGATCGGCGGCGCTACCGAGATACGAGATCTCCAGCGGACTGGGCACCCGGGGCACCGCGAGGTTGGTGTCCCGACTCAACACCGCGACCACCGAGTCGTCCAGACGAACCGGAATGGTCTCGCGCCGAACGGGGACCCCCATGTGCCACCTGGGATCCTCTTCCCGACAGATGCGTTTCTCCCGCACGGCCCGCTGCAACTGCGGATGATCGTGGGGGGTCACCGCCGTGCCCACCAGGTCCTCCGAGTGGGCCGTCGGCGCCGTCGTGGGACGCGCCTGCGCCACGCAGAGGAACCGGTTGTCCCCCGGATCGTCCTGCCCGACGGGCACCCACAGCAGGAAATCGGCGAAGGAGAGGTCGGAGAGCAGTTGCCACTCCGCGACGACGAGCTGCAGATGGTCGGCCACCGTTCCCGACAGACCGGTGTGCTCGGCCAACAGATCACTGAGAGTAGACACGATCAGCCCTTTCGACCGCCTGCGGACGAACCACGACCCGACGGCACCCACACTCCAGCGATCGCGGCGGTACCCGACAGCGCACTGGTGGCGGGCGAACCGGGAATCCCGGTCAGTTCGGGGTCTCGATCACGGCCAGCAGGTCCCCTTCCCGGACCACGTCGCCCGGGTTGACGGCGATCTCGTCGACCCGCCCCGGGCGCTCGGTGAGCACCGGTATCTCCATCTTCATGGACTCCAGCACCACCACCGAGTCCCCGTTGCCGACCTGATCGCCCGGGGTCACATCGACGGTCATGACGTTGGCAACCATCTCGGCGCGTATTTCGTGTGCCACCAGCTACCGCTTCCCTTCTGGAGCCCGTCCGGCTGACGCTCGACCACCAGGAAACCACGTGAGCAACCGCCCACGAACACCAGGTCACCTCGCATGTCAGACTGTGGGGGGTCGAATTCGAGTCGGATTAGGAGTGCCCAATGGCCAAGCGGGCCCGCAAGAAGAAGGCCGCGCGCAAGAACAACGCCAATCACGGCAAGCGTCCGCTGCGCGGCAAGTGAGGGTTTTTCGCGGACTACACGGCTCGCTCGCGCCACCGCGGCACCATGCCGCGTCCGCGGCCCACAACGAAGTGGCCCCGAACCGGCTGACCGGTTCGGGGCCATCTTTTCGTGTTGCCCGGCTTATCGTGTTGTCCGAAGAGCGGCTACGGCACAGCGGAGTCACTCCGTCGAAGAGCTGGATCTGCTCCGCACCTCCACCGAGGCGCCGTCGGGGCCGTCCTCGAAGGTCACCTCGGCCTGGCGCAGCACGTTCTCCCGGATCGAACTACGCAGCCTTTCGTGCAGCTCCGCGGGAGCGTGCTCCCCGCCGCACTTGCGGTGCAGCAGCTCCTTGAGGTGTTCTTCGATTCCGTAGTGCTCCAGGCAGGAGTTGCACTCGTCGAGGTGCTTGCGCAGGGCGGCACGCCGCTCCTGGTCACACTCGTTGTCCAGGAACAGCCACACCTCGGCGAGTACGTCCTCGCAGGAAGTCCGCGGGTCTTCGCAACAGCTCACGGCGTACTCACCTCCCGCTCCTCGTTTCGGAGGAAGCCGCGTTCACGCGCCACGTCGGTCAGCATCCCGCGCAGCTGCCTGCGGCCACGGTGCAGCCGGGACATGACCGTGCCGATCGGGGTTTCCATGATCTCGGCGATCTCCTTGTAGGCGAACCCCTCGACATCCGCCAGGTAAACCACCATGCGGAACTCTTCCGCGAGCTGCTGCAACGCGAATTTCACGTCGGTGTCCGGCAACCTGTCGAGCGCCTCCAACTCGGCGGAGCGCAGTCCGCTGGAGGTGTGGCTCTCGGCCTGCGCCAACTGCCAGTCGGCGATCTCGTCGGTGGGCTGCTGCTGGGGCTGCCGCTGACGCTTGCGGTAACCGTTGATGTAGGTGTTGGTAAGGATGCGATACAACCAGGCCTTGAGGTTGGTCCCCCTGGTGTAGGACTTGAACGCCGAATACGCCTTGAGGTAGGTCTCCTGTACGAGATCCTCGGCGTCGGCCGCATTGCGCGTCATCCGCAGGGCGGCACCGTAGAGCTGGTCCAGCAGCGGCATCGCGTCACGCTCGAAGCGGGCGACCCGTTGCTCGGCCGTCTCGGTCGCCTCGGAGTCCTCCGTCCGAGTGACCTCGTTCCGCTGCTGCTGCTCACCGGTTTCCGCCTGCTGCTCGTTCTCGGCAGTACTGGCCTGCCCATTGGTACCAGGCACCGGGCTCCTTCCCCGCCACCAAGACGAAAGTGGAGATGGTGACGCCCCCATGCCCTCACCGACATGAGTACTCTCCCAGGATACCCCGGTACCCTCACGTGCACGCTTCGCGGAATCCCGCGAAGCGCGTGACGACACGCACTCTTTCAAGCTGGGCTGCTGGCCGTCGGCGACGGCCGTACCACTCTGCTCGGTCAACACGTGTCGTGCAACGGTCGACGACGGCGTGCTATTCCACCCGCCGGCCGCGCTCCGAGCCACCGCTCGTACCGCACCCCCACGACTAGTGACGCCACGAGTAGTGACGCCCGCCAGTGGCCTTGGGCATGAGGCACCTCCCCGCCAGGGCGGCGTAAATTTCCCACGAAATCGCCGTGCCTCGGTGGGATGCCACACTCCCCCACTCCCCAGGCCGAACCCCGACCACCCTCGCGATCGGCACCGCCGCGGGAGGTTCCGCCGAGCGACCGGCTACGAAACCCGACCGAAAACCTCGATCAGTCGAGGAGGCGCAGAATCCTGCCGAGCCACTCGGCGACGGCACGCGAAACCGCTCCCGTGTCGGCCCGCAACGAGTGGTCCCCGGGAACCAGCACCACCTCACGGTTGGTGGACGGTTCCGGCTCGCCGAACGGATCGCTCTCGCCCTGCACCACCAGGGTCGGAACCTCGACCGCGAAGAGCTCGTCACCTCGGTCCTTGTCCGGTTTTCCCGGCGGGCGCAGCGGAAACGCCAGACACAGCACGGCCGAAGCTCCCCCGGCCTCGGCCGTGCGGCAGGCCACCCGCGCACCGGAGGAACGTCCGCCGAAGATCAACGGGAGTTCCGGGAACCACCGCTGCCCCAGGTCCTCGGCCACGGCCAGCCAGCAGGCGTCGAGCTGGCGGGCGGGCGCGGGCGCACGACGCCCGGCCACCCGGTAAGGCTGTTCGACCAGCGCGACGTGCACCCCCGAGGTGGTGGCGGTGCGCACCGCGCAGACCAGGTCCTCGGCCTCGAAACCCCCACCTGCGCCGTGCCCCAGCAGCAGTGCCGCGCGCCCCTCGGCGGCGCTGTGCAGTTCGGCACGGGCGGCGCCGTACGGGGTGTCCACCTCTACTCTTGTCATGATCCGAACAGCGCGTCCTTCTCGGGTACCGGTTCGGTCAGTCCCGGGCTGTTGTTGGCCACACTGTTGACCGCGCGCGAGACGGGACGCATCCGAAGGTGATCCACCAGTTCGGCCGAAGGCGGAACCAGCAGGTCCGTGACGTCCTGGTTGTCCGGATCCAGCCATTCCGCCCAGTCCCGGGACGGGAGCACCAGCGGCATGCGCTCGTGCACCTCGGCGAGCCCGCCCACCGCCTCGGTGGTAAGCACGGCACAGCTGACCAGCGGTTCGGCCTCCGGATCCGCCGGGTCGCGCCAGGTGGCCCAGATTCCCGCCATGCCGAGACTGGAGTCATCCGGATTGGTGACGTAGTAGGGCTGCTTGGGGCTGCTGTCCCGCTTCCACTCGTACCAGCCGTCGGCAGGCAGCAGGCAACGGTAATAACGAACAGCCCCCCGGAACGCCGGTTTGGTGGCCACGGTCTCGGAACGGGCGTTGATCATCCGGCTTCCCACCGAAGGGTCCTTGGCCCATTTCGGCACCAGCCCCCAACGCATCACCCGCACGGTGCGTTCGGAACGGTCGGGATCGGGACTGCCCTCGGCGTCCCGTGGGTGCCGCTGGACGATGCTGAACACCGGTTTGGTCGGAGCGACGTTGTAGTCGGGCTCCGGCGCCAGGGAACCGGTCTCGTCACGGGCGTCGAACTCGGCGGCGAGCTCGCTCGGCGCCTTCGAGGAGGCGTATCTACCGCACATCGCTTCGCACCTCCACTACCTCCACCCCGAAGCGGCAGGCCCCGAGAAACCGGAACCCACACTTACCGTCCACGTTGCGGTTATGCTGCCAGTTCCGCCGTGTGCTCGCGCAACCCGCACCCGACCGACGGGGCCGCCGACGCACACCCGAACTTCCGGGGCGAACGCAGCGTGCGGGACCATCGACACATGAGCGCACCCTGGTCCGCCCCACCGGCCCGAGAAGCGGTGCACGCCACCGTCGACGTCGCGGGGTCCAAGTCGATCACCAACCGGGCCCTCGTGCTGGCCGCACTGGCCACGGGTCCCTCCACGCTGCGGTCACCGCTGCGCAGCAGGGATACCGAGCTGATGGCAGCGGCGCTGCGCACGCTCGGTGTGGAGGTCGTGGACGGGCCCGGGGACGAGTGGCTGATCACCCCGGGCAAACCACACGGCCCGGCGACCGTGGACTGCGGGCTGGCCGGGACCGTCATGCGATTCCTGCCGCCGATGGCGTGCCTGGCCGAGGGCACGATCACCTTCGACGGAGACCCGCGGGCTCGGGAACGACCACTGGACACGGTGCTGCGAGCGCTGCGGAGACTGGGGGCTCGGGTGAGCGGCGACAGCCTACCCTTCACGATCGACGGCTCGGGCGGAATGGACGGTGGTGCGGTCACCATCGACGCGTCCGCCTCCTCGCAGTTCGTTTCCGGGCTGCTGCTCTCGGCCGCCCGGTACGAACGCGGCCTGACCGTGCACCACGACGGGGAGTCGGTGCCGTCGCTTCCGCACATCGCGATGACGGTGGAGATGCTGCGTGCACAGGGTGTGGAGGTGGACGACTCGGAACCCGACACCTGGACGGTGGCACCGGGCGGGATCGAACCGCTGGAGCTGCGGATCGAACCGGACCTGTCCAACGCCGCCCCGTTCCTCGCCGCCGCCGCGGTGACCGGTGGCGAACTCACCGTGCCGGGCTGGCCAGAGCGAACCACGCAGGCCGGTGATGCCATCCGGTGGATCCTGCGGGAGATGGGGGCCAGCACCAGGCTGGACGAGCGAGGGCTGACCGTCACCGGCCCGGAACGGCTGCGCGGCGTGGACGTGGACCTGCACGAGATCGGCGAGCTGACCCCGACGGTCGCCGCGCTGGCCGCACTGGCGCACGGCGAATCGCGGCTGCGGGGGATCGCGCATCTGCGCGGGCACGAAACCGACCGGTTGGCGGCGCTGCGAGCGGAACTGACCGGCCTGGGCGCGGAGGTCTCCGAGCATCCCGACGGGCTGACCGTCGTGCCCCGACCGATGCGAGGGGGGCAGTGGCACTCCTACGCCGACCACCGGATGGCCACGGCGGGGGCGATCCTGGGGCTGCGGGTTCCGGGGACGGTGATCGACGACATCACTACCACAAGTAAAACGCTGCCCGGCTTCGAAGAGATGTGGACGAAGATGCTGGGCGGCCGGCAGTGACGGGAGCGGAGCGGTGATGGCCAAGCGGGGGTGGCGAGACCTCGACGAGTCCGATGTCCGGGTGCGCCCGAACCGGCGCAACAGCAGACCCCGCAGCAAGCAACGTCCCGAGCACTCCGACGCGCTCGTGGGGATGGTGATCGCCGTCGACCGGGGCAGGTGGACTTGCGCCGTCGACGGTGATCCCCGGCACCGGGTGGTGGCCATGCGCGCCAAGGAACTGGGGCGAACCCCCATCGTGATCGGTGATCGCGTCCGGCTGGTGGGGGACACCTCCGGCGAGCCGGACACGCTGGCCCGGATCGTGCGAGTCGAGGAGCGAACCAGCGTGCTGCGGCGTACCGCCGATGACACCGATCCGTACGAACGAGTGGTGGTCGCCAACGCCGAACAGCTGGTGATCGTGAGCTCGCTGTCGGACCCACCACCCCGCTCCGGATTCATCGACCGCTGCCTGGTCGCCGCCTACGCCGGTGGGCTCACCCCGGTGCTGTGCCTGACCAAGGCGGATCTGGCGGCTCCGGAGGAATGGATCTCCGGTTACGCGGAGCTGGGAATCTCGGTGATCACCACCCGACTCGACGACGCGCCCACGGAACTGCACGCCGCGCTGCACGGCCGCGTCTCGGCGCTGGTCGGGCATTCCGGGGTGGGGAAATCGACGCTGGTCAATCGCCTCGTGCCCGATGCGGAACGGGCCATCGGGCGCGTCAGCGAGGTCGGCAAGGGCAGGCACACCTCGACCTCGGCGGTGGCGATGGCCCTACCCGAGGGCCTCGGCGGCTGGGTCGTGGACACTCCGGGGATACGGTCCTTCGGGCTGGCGCACGTGACCGCGAGCGACCTCGTGGACTCGTTCGAGGACCTCGCCGCGGCGGCGGAGGAGTGTCCGCCGAACTGCGGCCACCTGGGGAGTCCCGAGGATCCGGACTGCCACCTGGACACGTTCGTCGCCGAGGAGGGCCACGAAGCACAGCTGAACTCGCTGCGGAGACTGCTGCGCTCGCGCACGGGCCGTGATGAATGAATCGTATTCACAAATTTCGTCGTTCCGGGGTACGGCTCGTTGCTGAGCTCGCCCCGGGGACGGTCACATCAGTTCGAGCATGAACGGCACCTCCTGCGGAGCGAACCAGGCCAGCTCGTGGTCCTCGGCGTCCCCGAGAGCCAGCTCGGCCTTCTCGTCCCCGAGGTCCGCATCGTCGATGAGCGGAGCCGCCTGCCGAACCGCTTTCTCGGCCTCGGCGGTGTCCACGTGCACCGCGGCGATCTTCTTCCAGGGCACCGGGTTGGCCAGCCGCACCACCGCGTAGTCCAGATCCGGCCGCAGCGTGGCCTCCTCGTCCCGCACATCGGCCGAGATCACCACTCGTCGGGGCGGCTCCTCCGATTCGGCCTCCCCCGAGTCACCGAGCTCCGTCGAAATCAGCCGGAGCGAGGCTCGGGCCGCCTCCCGCATGGCCGCGTACTCCAGCTCCTCGGCATCCCCGCTGGAATACGACTCCCGCAGGGCGGGGGTCAGCGCGAAGGCCGTGCCACTCAACGGCCGCAGCTGCTGTTGTTCGAAGAACTCCCGCAGCATCCGCACGGTGGCCGGCAAATAGATCCTCATACCTCGACCGTTCCGATCATCTCTGTAACCGACTCCTCGATCATCGCAGCAAGGACATCCACGTCCGGCATGGCTGCCCTGTCGGCGTTGAGGCCGATGAACAGCCCGCCGTTGTAGGAAGTGATCCCGACGGCCAACGACTGGTTCTTCACCAACGGGACCACCGGAAATATCTCGGACATCGGCGCACCGGCCGCGTACAACGGTACCTGCGGACCGGGAACGTTGGTCACCAGCACGTTGAAGAGCCGGTTGGACAGCCCACTGGCGACCCGGGCCCCCAGCGCGTGCAGGGTCGGGGGAGCGAAGCCGGAAAGCCGCACCAGTGCGTCCGCTCCCACGGACTGCCCCGATTCGGCGTGGGCACGCATGGCGTGACTCACCTGGTGCAGCCTGATGCTCGGGCTGGGCTCCCCCACCGGCAGATCCACCAGGTACGAGGAGACCTCGTCGAACGGGAGGTCACCGAGTTCGGCACGTGCCACCGCGGCGGGGCCATCGGCTCGAACCGAGACCGGAACCATCGCGCGGACGGTGCTCCGGGTGGTGACGGCCTCTCCCCTGGAGAGCAACCAGTTGCGGAACGCCCCGGTGAGCACGGCCAACACCACGTCGTTGATCGTTCCGCCGTGCTGCCGCCGTACGTTCCGGAGATCCTCGAGCCGCGCCCGAGCCACGGCGAACCGCCGCTGCGACGAAGTGGTCCCGTTCAGCGGCGTTCCCGGCGGTGGCACAGCGGCGGTGCGCAGTGCGGAGTAAAGCCCCGCCACGGCTCCCGAGAACTTGCGCAGTGTTGCGGTGGCGTCGACGGTGGTGGCTCGAATGTTCTCCACCACTTCTCCAGGCCGCCGAACGGCCTCCGTGACCGCGTCGACGGCCAGTTGAACGGCACCCGGTTCGGGACGCGGCAGCCAACGGTCGGCGGGCTCCACCGGTGAGTCCGCGGGGGTGGTCTGCAGGATCAGCTGCCCGATGTCGATAGCTCCGATGCCGTCGATCATGGCCTGATGGGTCTTCGTGATCACCGCTGTTCGGTCATCGGAGAGCCCTTCGACCAGGTAGACTTCCCACAGCGGCCGAGTGGTGTCCAGTTTCCGCGACATCAACCGCTGGGTGAGGTCGTGCAGCTGCTCGTCGTTGCCGGGTTTGGGTAGCGCGGAACGGCGTACGTGGTAACTGATGTCGAAATTGCGGTCGTCCACCCAAACCGGCCTGGCGAGCCGACCGGGGATCTGCACGACTTTCTGGCGGTAGCGCGGCACCAGCGCGAGCTTACGTTCGATGAACGAAACCACGCTGTCGTAGTCGAATCCGGAGCTCGGCCGCCGGAAAACAGCCACACCCCCGACGTGCATGGGTGTGGTGTGGTCCTCCAGATACAGGAACGAGGCATCCAGTGCGGACAACCGATCGGACATGACCGCGATACTGACACACGACGGACGCCGAGCGAAGTGACGCCGAGCGACCGAGTACCGGGTTAACCCCGGCGAAGAAACCGAGCAACGGCGGGCCACTTCCTGCCCGCTCGTTCGACGAAGAACGAAACTCCCCGAGAGGAGCCTCGCAACAGTGCCCGAAACCTCACCACGCGACCGGTTCGTGACCGTCTACGGCCGTAAACCGGTGTTGGAAGCCCTGTCCGACCTCGAACTTCGCGTGGACAAGGTCGTTCTCGCCGAGGGAATCAGCGGCAACATCGTCCGCGAGATCAAGGAAGCGGCCGACGACCGCGCCGTACCGGTGCGGCGCGCCAGCGCGCATCGCGTGAAGGTACTCGCGGGAAACGGACGCCACGATCAGGGGGTGATAGCCGACGTAGTGGCCCGCAAGATGCGTCCGTTGGAGGACGCGCTGGCGGATCCGGCCACCGCTCCCCGCAGCATGCTGCTGCTGGACGGGTTGACCACCCCGGCCAATGTGGGAATGATCCTGCGCACCGCGACGGCTTCGGGCATGGACGGTATCGTGCTGCCGCACCGTGGGGTGGCCAATGTGGACCCGCTGGTAGTCAAGGCGTCGGCGGGAGTCGCCTTTCACGCTCCGATCCTGCGCACCCCGGACGCCGGAACGGCCGCCGAAGTGCTCTCCGAGGCCGGATATCCGTTGTACTCGCTGGATGCCCATAGCGGGGCGAATCTCTTCCGGGCGGAGTTCCCCAACCGGGCGGTGTTCGTGCTCGGCAGTGAGACGGCGGGCCTCTCGGAGGAAGTGGGGCAACGAATCACGGAGCGGCTCCGCATTCCGATGTACGGCGGGGTGGAGTCGTTGAACGTGGCTGCCGCTGCCGGTGTGATCTGCTACGAACTCACACGAAGGGCTTCCGACTGAGTCGAGTGGGGAGCATCCCGCAGCCGTGCCGCCTGCCCCGGCGATTTCGCGTGAAATTGTCGGGGCGCCTTGCGGGTGCTGGCTGGGGGTGCGGAGTAGTCCGGCCCCACCCGTGGTGGGTGGGGCCGGTGTGGGGGGAATGGGTCGGCGGTGTCCGTGTCTCCCACACCCGTGGGGGTGCAGTACCTGGGGCGCTGGAGGGCTTAGCTGCCGGGTTCGGGATGGATGCCGGGCGTGTCTCCTCCGCTGTGGCCACCGACCCAAAAACTGTGGGGGCCGACTGGGTCAGCCGGTATGTAGTTATCGGGGGTGGTGGCTGGGTTGGGAGCCGTATAGTGGTGGCGAGATCCGCGTGTGCTTGCGGGTGGTGCGTGTGTGGGCGATGGGGGGGTGTCGCCGTTCGGCGGGTTAGTACCCGTCCACTGAACACATTGCTGTGCGTACATGTCGGGCC
>NZ_FNFM01000015.1 GCF_900101095.1 Actinopolyspora mzabensis | reverse complement strand
ACCACACCTTGATCGTACGAAAACCCTGGATCCGGGAAACCTCCTCGGATCTCGCATCTTCATCAGAAGGATCAATCCACCGATCGATCCCTTGGTTCGTTATCGTGTTGACGTATATCCTGTTCCCGATCTTGATACTGTAGAAACAGGTACTGCCTTCCGCCTCTATTCCGGGAGCAAAGCCAAGTTTCTGCGATTCCTGGCC
The DNA here is from genome assembly GCF_900101095.1 of Actinopolyspora mzabensis. Lineage (GTDB taxonomy): Bacteria > Actinomycetota > Actinomycetes > Mycobacteriales > Pseudonocardiaceae > Actinopolyspora > Actinopolyspora mzabensis. The sequence goes on along the minus strand of NZ_FNFM01000015.1, from coordinate 90,468 downwards.
TATCCGCATCCCTTGCACCGATTCGCTGTTGATCAGGTCGCAGGGCTTCACGTCGCTCACCGACAACTCCCTGGGCCGATCCGACGAACCACACGCCGAGACCACCCCCAACCCCGCCAACAACACAGCGATGCCCCGTAACGCCCGCCCGATCATCCGTAGTACCTCAGCTTCAGCTCGGTCGTCCTCGCCTGGTAATCCTGCACCAACCTGGTAGCCACCTCGCCCACCCGCGCGGCGAACTCCTCCTCCCGCAGTTCACGCAGGCTGCCGCGCTTGATCCGCGCGGTGAACTCGTCCATGCCCACGGCCGACAACGCGAAGCGGCCGTCGCTCGACTCGCCGTGGGACTCCACCGCGCGGCACTCCGCCTGGAAATCGGAGTCGTGCTGATCACGCGGCTCGGTGTCCAGGTTGGCCCCGCTGATCGCGTCCTGATACTGCCGCTGCCACCCGACGTAGAGCAGCCGCGCCATACTCGCCAACGCCCGCTCCAGGGCGCGCTCGTCGGCGAACTCGTACACGCTCTCGCCGAACGAGAGCGAGAACTCGGTGCGGTTACGCAACTCTGCCTGAATGTCCATCCCCGGAGCACTCGCACGCACCCGGATGCTGTCCAGCCGCTCGGCCAGCTCACCCACTGCTCTCACTCCTCCTAGTCGTGGCCGCCGACGCCCTTGTCACTGGTCAAAACGCTGCCCGACATGCCCGCGAGCTTCGGCCGCGCCGAGACGAACGGGGAATCCGCCTTGTTCTGCCGATCGACCTCACCGGCGTAACCGTTCAGCGCCTTGGTGATCTCGCCCTGATCCTTGCGAATTTCTTCGTTGAGCTCGTCGATCCCCTCCTTCATGGAGTTGATGACCTGCTCCGCCGTGCCGCCGTTCTTCTTCACCGCTTTCAAACCCTTCTGCGCCGCACCTCCCACGGCCGAGGCGGCGCCCACCGCCGCGAAGGCCACCGAGGCACCACCGGTGAAGGGGATGGCACCGATAGCCGCCACCGCGCTGGCCACCGACAAAGTGAACTCGAAGTCGCTCTTGCTACAGCTGGCCACGTTGTCCAACGCATCAATAGTGCTGTCCGCTATGCCTTCGATGTCATCTCGCGTTCTCCTCCAAACCTCCTGATCCGCTTCGACCGCACCTTTCATGATCCCCAGCACCAGGAACTGGTTACTCGCGACGGCGGGAAACGGGTCGAGGAAGTTGGCCTTGAACGCGTGGGCGGCCATCCCGCTCCAGTCGTTCAGATCGTCGGCCGCCGTCTCGATCGACCGCAGGTCGTTGTTCGCACCGATGGAGTCCCCACTGATGGGGTCCCGCATGTGCGCCCCGTTCGAGAGACAGCTCATGGCACCGTGCAGCTGGTCGATGATCCCCTGGTAGTTCCCCGGATCCGGAATTCGGGTGAACGGTTCGAACAGGGGTGTCGCGCAGTCCTGGTACTTCTCCTTGATCCTGCCGTAGTCGGGCCTGCCGCCGTACTGGGCCAGCTGGCGGTATTCCGCGTCGACGGCGCCTTCCTCGATCTCTTTCGCCTTGGACATCAGCTGGTCGAAGCTCACGAGTTCCCCTCCGGCTTCGGGGTGCCCTGCTGCTGCATCAACCGATCCAGCTCGTCCGAAACTCCTTGGTCGGCCTCCGCGTACATCCGCACCGTCTCGTGCAGCGCGTCCGCGGTCTCGTCCAGGCTGGTCCTGGTCGACTTCAGCACCCCGGTGATCGCGCCGTGCAGCTGGCCGTACGCCTGGGCCATCGAGCCGCCCGGGCCGTGGAACTGCTCCGGCACGCCGGACAAGCCGTTCACCGCGCGCTGCGCGTCCTCGCAATGGCCGAGCGCCTTGTCGTAGACCCCGGACACCGTGGGAAGGTAGTCCTTGGCGACCTTCTCCAGGCGGTACAGGTCGACGCCGAACCCCGATCCGCTGTCGGTCATGTTCGCTCCTCGTATCGGCTACAGCCAGGGCAAGCTACCAGCCGAACGGGCGCTGCCTGGCCCATTCGCGGAACTCAGCTCGAAACCCAGCCGACCGATGGAAGCTGGCAGTACACAGCGGAACGTGCCGGGAATCAGCGACCGGTCTCCGGAGCACCGGCGTCCACGGGCGTGACCACGGGGAAGTCCCGCCTGGGCTGCTCCACGACGTCCGCGAGCGTTTCGAGGGCCGCGAGCTCGCCCTCGACGCGCACGTCACCGCTTGCCACGTGCTCCCGGAAGTCGGCCGGGCGCGCGGCGATCCGGTTCAGTACGGCGCGTCGCAGTCGCAGTATCAGTCCGGGTGCCGAGCCCGGCACGGGATTGCTCTCGTCGTGCACGAGCGCCCCGTTGGACAGCACCGTGTGGCGCCGGACGTTCTCGTCCTCGACCTCCCACACGATGTGCGCCCGGCCGCGCGCGGCCCGGGGGCCGTTCACCCGAACCGCGATGCTCTCGAAGAGCTGCGGCAGGCTCAGGGCGGCCAGCATGCCGCCGCCTCCCGAACGCGGCTGCGCGGCAGGGCCTCCCGCCCGGAGTTCGGCGGCGCCTGTCAGGAAGAAGTTGCGCCACGTGGCGTTCTCCGCGCCGTAGCCGAGCTGCTCCAGCGCGTCGGCTTGCAGCAGTCGCGCCCGCTCGTTGTCGGGTTCGGTGTGGACGACGTGGTTGACCACCTCGACGACCCACCGGTAGTCGCCTTCCGAGTAGCTCCGCTCGGCCATGCGCAGGACGTTCCCGGAGCCGCCCATGAAACGCACGTACCGGGTGGCGGCAGCGGCGGGTGGATGCGGCCACAGGTTGGCGGGGTTGCCGTCGAACCAACCGACGTAGCGCTGGTAGACGGCCTTGACGTTGTGGCTGGTCGAGCCGTAGTAGCCGCGTGCGTGCCAGCTGTCCCGCAACGTCTCGGGCAGTTCCAGCGTCTCGGCGATCTCGGCGGGTCCCAGTCCCCGGTTCATCAGCCGGAGGGTCTGGTCGTGCAGGTAGGTGTAGAGGTCGCGCTGCAGCCCGAGGAACCGCACGACCCGTTCGGAACTCCAGGTGGGCCAGTGGTGTCCCGCGAAGAGGACTTCCGAATCCGCGCCGAACAGCCGGATGGTCTCGGTGAGCGCCCGCGCCCAGGCTCGGGCGTCGCGCACCGGGGCGCCGCGCAGCGTCCCCAGGTTGTGCTGGGTGTGGGTGGCGGTCTCGGCCACGCACAGCGCGGCGAAGCCGGGGAGGTGGAAGTTCAGCTCGGCCGGGGCCTCGGTGTCGGCGACCAGCTGGAAGACCATCCGCACCCCGTCGACGGTGTGCTGCTGCCCGGTCCGTTCGATGTGGACGTTCGGCCGGATCAGGCTCACCCGCCCGGAGGACGTGCCCAGCCCGAGCCCCACCCCCACCTGGCCACGCGGGTCGGCGGGCAGGCCGGAGCCGTACATGAAACCGGCACGCCGGGACATCACCGGGCCTGCGTAGACGTTCTCGTCCACGGCGTGCTCGGTGAAGCCCTCGGGCGCGATGACCTCGACGTCAGCGAGTTCGCGGGCGCCGGAAACGGTGAGCCCGAGCACCCCGCCGAAGTGGTCGACGTGGTTGTGGGTGAACACCACACCGGTGATCGGCCGGGGTCCCCGGTACCGCTGGTACAGCTCGAACGCCGCGCGAGCGGTCTCCACGCTGATCAGCGGGTCCACCACGACGACGCCGCGTTCCCCCTCGACGAGGGTCATGTTGGACAGGTCGAATCCGCGCACCTGGTAGACACCGGGCACGACCTCGAACAACCCGGCCCTCGCCAGCAGCCGCGCCTGGCGCCACAGCGAGGGGTGCACCGAGTCCGGCGGTTCGGCTTCGAGGAAGCGGTACCGCTCGAAGTCCCACACGGTGCGCCCCTCGTCGTCGGTGACGGTGCGCTGCTCGGGTTCGGCCAGCAGCCCCCGCTCGGCGTCGGCGAGGTCCTCCCGGTTCGACCACGGCAGTGCCGCGGCCGCGCGGCGGTGGGCGGCGATCACGTGTTCGCTGGGCGGATTCGGCGCGTGGTCCGGAGAACGGCTCTCCGGGGTGGACTGCTCAGTGCTCAAGTCGGGCCAGGCCTTTCGCGATGCCGTTGCGCTGGATCTCGGAGGTCCCGGTCAGCACGCGGAACATCCGGATCTTCCGGAACAGGTGCTCGATCTCGCTGCCCTGCGTGAGCCCCTCCTTGCCGTGGATCTGCACGGCCTCGTCCGCGATGCGGAAGGCCGACTCCGCGACGAACAGCTTGCACATGAACGCTTCCGTGCGGACGTCAGCGCCGTTGTCCAGCGCCCGCAGCGCCTCGTAGGTCATGGAGCGCGCGGCGTAGAACTCGGCGGCCATGTCCGCCAGCTTGTGCTGGATGGCCTGCAGTTCCAGCAGCGTCTGTCCGTTGGCGACCTTCCGCGTCAGTGCCCGCTGGCGCGTGAGCGAGATGACGCGGCGGGTCGCGCCGAGCACCGAGGGGCAGTGCAACAACCTGTTGGTGGTCACGCGACCGAGCGCGATGCGCATGCCCTCGCCCTCCGCGCCGAGCAGGTTCGCGGCGGGCACGAAGCAGTCCCGCAGCACGACGTCGCTCTCGATGTGCTCCCCGGACATCGGGGTCTCACCGTCGAGCACGGTGCAGCCGGGGCTGTCCAGGTCGACGAGGAACGCGGAGAAGGAGTTCTCGGTGTCGTTCATGCGCGCGACGACGACGGCGAAGTCCGCGAAGGGGCCCGCCGAGCTGAACACCTTGTGCCCGGTGATCCGGTAGCCGTCCCGCTCCGGCACCGCGGTCGTGCTCATCGAGCGGACGTCGGAGCCCGCTTCTTTCTCCGTCAGCGAGAAGCAGCAGGCCCGTTCCGCGCGCACCACGGGAAGCAGGTACTCCCGCAGCTGGTGCTCGGTGGCGTGCCGGAGCACGTCCCCGGCGCGCAGCGGTCCGCCCATGTCGCCGAGCACGCTGTGGCCGAGCAGTCGTTCGCTGGCGCCCACCTCCTCCTTGAGCGCGGCGAGCGCCGTGAAGCTCAGCGCCTGCCCGCCGTACTCGGTGGGCAGGTGTATGCCGTAGAAGCCGAGTTCACGGCTGCGCCGCCACACCGGTTCCAGGTCGGCACGGGTGAGTCGGCCCTCACGGGTGATGCCGCGGTGGTGCTCGTACTCGGCGAGCTCCCCCTCCAGGTAGTCCCGCAGCCGCTCGACCAGCGCGGACAGTTCGGTGTCGCCGTATTCGGGACGCAGTGAGAATGTCATGCTCGCTCTCCTGTTCCGCTCAGTTCACCCGACGCTCCGCCGCAGCCCAGTACGGTTCGCGCACCGCCTTGCGGTCGGTCTTGCCGTTGCGGTTCCGGGGGAGTTCGGGCAGGAAGTCGACCGATCGTGGTTTCTTGAGCCGGTCGAGGTGTTCCGCGCAGAACTCGATCAGCTCGTCGGCGCTCGGATCGTGGCCCGCGCGCGGGACCACCACCGCCTTGACGGCCTCGCCCCACTTCTCGTCGGGAACCCCGACCACGCACGCCTCGCCGACCGAGGGGTGTTCGTGCAGGGCGGCCTCCACCTCGGTGCAGTAGATGTTGAACCCGCCGGAGATGATCATGTCCTTCTTGCGGTCCACGATGAACAGGTAGCCGTCCTCGCGCATCCAGGCGAGGTCGCCGGTGTGCACCCAGCCGTCGCGGAAGGTGCGTGCGGACAGCTCGGGCTCGTTCCAGTAGCGGGGAACGCAGTCGGGGCCGCGGGCGACGATCTCGCCTATCTCGCCCGGCGGGAGTTCCGCGCCGTGCTCGTCCACGACGCGGACCTCCGTGTCGTAGGCGGCCCGGCCGCAGGAGCGCAGCAGTTCGGGGTCCTCGGTGGTGGCCGCCGCGATCTCCTCGCTGTTCAGGCCGGTTATCACGCTGGTGGTCTCGGCCAGGCCGTAGCCCTGCGCCACCACGGGTCCGAACAGGTTGACGGCCTCCCGCAGCGCTCGCGGTGAGACCGGTGCGCCTCCGACGCGGACACTGGTCAGGCTGGACAGATCGCGCTCCGCCGCACGGGGGTGTTCGAGCACCATGCCGAGCATGGCGGGCACGAGGAAGGTGGCGGTGATGCGTTCCCGCTCCACCGTGTCCAGGAACGATTCCGCGCTCCACGCGGGCAGGACGTGGGTGGTGCAGCCGCCGAAGACTCCGCTGAGCAGTCCCATCCCGGTGGCGTGGGTGATCGGCCCGCACGCCAGGTAGCGGGTCTCGGTTCCGGGGCGGGAGTCCTCGCTCATCAGCTGCTTGCGCATGTTGGCCAGCCGGTTGCCGAAGGTCTGCACGGCGGCCTTGAGCGTGCCGGTGGAGCCGGAGGTGAAGTTCAGTACCGCGACCTCGTCCGGATCGACCTCGACAGACACGGGATCGGGGCTTCCCGCGGTGATGAGCTGCTCGTAGGACCACACTTCGGTTGCCGGAGTGGTTTCCGGGGTGGTTCCCACCTCGTCGGGGGCGTCACCCGGATCGTCCAGCTGGACGGGGACGCACCCGTTACCGGCGTCCGAGACGGCGTCGAGCGCGACCTGCCGGTGCGCGGCGTCGAAGACGAGGACCCGCACCGACGCGTCCCGCAGGATGTGTGCGATCTCGTCCCGGCCGAGGCGCGCGTTGATCGGAACTCGGGTCGTCCCCGCCTTGTAGAGGCCGAACTCGATCTCGACCAGCTCGCCGCGGTTCCACGCCAGGGCGGCCACCGCGTCGCCCCTGCCCACGCCGAGAGCTCCGTCGAGCGCGGCGGCCAGCCGGTTGGCCCGGGTCTCGAACTCCCGGTAGGTCCAGGCTCGATCACCGCAGACCAGCGCCGGTCTGTCCGGCCAGTACCGGGCGCTGCGGCTCAGGTACGTGCCCAGGTTCATCGACACCACCACCATCACTAGAAGACAGTCTGAGCATTTTCATACACTCTGTTCAGAAACAGTACGGCTGTCAAGCTTTCCTACACTGGTCCGGCTGTGCGCGGCGTCCCGACGTGGGGTCGCCGCGCGGACGACGGGGACGAGAGGAACCGATGGCCGAGGACAGGCGCACCAAGCGAACCCGGCGCGCACTCAGCGACGCACTGGTGGCGCTGGTGCTCGAACGCGGCTTCACCGCGATCACCGTGGAGGACGTGGCCGAGCGCGCCGACGCGGCGCGCGCCACCTTCTACAGCCACTTCCAGGGCAAGGAGGACCTGTTCACCAGGGTGACCTCCGACCTCGTGGCCGAGCTGGCCGAACGGATGCAACCGGCCGTCACCGAGAGCGCGATCGGCTTCACCGGCAAACCGCTGCTCGAACTGCTGCGGCACGCCAGGGACGAGCGGGACAGGTACCGGATCGTGCTGCGCGGGGAGGGCGACGGCAGACCGCTGCAGATGTTCACGGACTCGCTGGCGCGGGCCACGAGCGAGCAGTTCCGGCTGCGCGCCGAACGCAACGGGGTCACCCCGCGCATCGACTCCGAGCTGCTGGCCAGGGTGTGGGTCGGCGAGCAACTCGCCGTGCTGCGCTGGTGGGTGGAGCACGACGCTCCGCCGATGCCCGCCGAGGAGGTCACCCGGATGCTGCTCGAACTCGCCATGCACGGCCGCTACTGGGCCAGCGGGTTCGACGCACCCAGCTGAACCGGCCACGACCTGCGACGGGGCTGAAGAATCAACCCCGATCGCACCCCGCCACCGAAGGCAGCCCCGGGGCCGGCGCTCGATCGTCGCCGACTCCGCACCTCTTGAACCAGCGGACTACGGGCCCTACAGTCATGTGCTCATCGTCACTTAATGGACAGATTGTCCAATAAAGGTGCTGGAAGTTCCGCGCACCGTGGTTCAGTGAGGAGCGGCCGATGACCGCATCAACCCGGGGTCCCTCCGGGGCCGAGTTGCTCGCCCGACTCGATCGTCTTCCCCAGTCGAAACCGCACCGCCGACTCATGCTGCAGGGCGGGATGGGCCACCTCTTCGAGGCATACGACGGGGTGCTGCTCGCCTACGCGGCATCGGCCGTGGTGACGATCTGGGCAGTGGACTCCACTGTGGCCGGGTGGCTGCTGGCGTCGGTGTTCATCGGCTACCTGATCGGCTCGCTGCTCGCCGGAGTGCTCGCGGACTGGATCGGGCGCCGCCGGGTGCTGATGTACGCGCTGTTCGTCTACGTGGTGTTCACGCTGCTGGCGGCCACGGCCACCGGTCCGGGAGAGCTGATCCTGTGGCGCGTGCTGAGCGGCATCGGGATCGGAGCCGAGGCCACGACGATCGTGCCCTACATCTCGGAGTTCCTGCCGCGCCGCAACCGGGGTCGCAGCATCGGCAGGACGATGATGTTCCTCGGCGTCGGCCACGCGCTCGCCGGGTTGACGGCGGTCCTGGTGATCAGCCCCCAGCCGGAACCGGGCTGGCGGATCGCGTGCCTGAGCGGTGCGCTGCCGGTGCTGCTCCTGCTGTGGTGGCGCCGGACGATGGTGGAGTCACCGCGGTTCCTGATCGACAAGGGACGCGTCGACGAGGCCCGGGAAATCGTCGAGCGGATCGAGCGGGAGACCGCCGAAGCCGGGAACGCGGTACCCGCGCCACCGGAGAAAGGGACCATCGGAAGCGAAGCCGGGGGAGGCGAGGACGAGCGCTCGCACCACGGGAGCAACCCGCTCCGCCGCATGGCGGCGCTGTGGGGTCCGGGAATGGCGCGGCGTAGCACGGTGGTGTGCCTGCTGTGGTTCGCCTTTCAGGCGGCGCAGTACGGCTACGGAACCTGGCTGCCCACCCTGCTCGTGCTGAAGGGCTTCACGATCTCCACGAGTTTCGCCTTCGCCATGGCGGGTGCGGTCGCCCAGATTCCCGGTTACTACCTGGCGGCGTCGATCAGCGAACGTCTGGACCGCAAGTGGACGATCGTGCTCTTCCTGGTGGGCAGTGTCGGCTGCGCGGCGGCACTCGGCACGGCCGGTAACGCGACGAGCATCTTCTGCTTCAACATCGCGCTCTCGTTCTGCATGAACGGGGTGGCTTCGCCGCTCTACGCCTACACGACGGAGATCTACCCGACGGGCATCCGGACGAGCGGCATGGGCATGGCCAGCGCGATGGCGAGGGTCGGAGCGATCCTGGCGCCCGTGGTGATCGGTTACGTCCAGGCGGATCTCGGTTTCGGCGGGGTGTTCGCGATGCTCTGCGGCCTGCTGTTCTTCGGTTCCGTGATACTCGCGGTGTTCGGTCTGCGCACGGCGGGACGAAGCCTCGAAGGATTGGAGGCGTCCGGGCGCACCCCGGCCCCGACGTCGTCCGAGTCGGAATCGAGCCCGTCCTGCTCGTGACCGGCCCGGCCGGGATCGTGCCGTTGGCCGGTTGGCTTCGGTGCACCGGCCCGGCGATTTCACCGGTTGAATCGAAGCGAGAAATCGACGCCCCGGTGCCGCGACGACCGAGCGTCGCGCTTCACGACCCACGACATCCGAGAGGGTGGAATTGTCGAAATCGCCGAGCAGCGAAATCACCGTTTCCGCGGTAGACGTCGAAGCGGCGGAAAGCGTGGGTCTGCTCCGCGAGTACTTCGCGGAGATGACCGCCCGCTATCTCGGTAGGCAGCCCACCGACCACGAGATCGAATCCTCGATGGCCGAGGATCCGAGCACCGACCTGTCCGGCGATACCGGCCGCTTCCTCGTCGCGCGCGTGAACGGACGCCCGGTGGGCTGCGTCGGTCTCCGGCACCACGACGAGCGCACCGGCGAACTCACCAGGATGTTCGTGGTCGAGTCGAGCAGGAGGCAAGGTCTGGGCGCGTCGCTGCTGCACGCCGCCGAGCGGACCGCCGTGGAACTGGGCATGCGGGCGATCCGGCTCGACACTCGCGGCGACCTGGTGGAAGCCAGGAAGCTCTACGCGGCCAACGGGTACGAGGAGATCGAACCGTACTCCGACGCGCTGTACGCGGACCACTGGTTCGAGAAACGACTGTGAAGCACGGGCAGCTCGCACGCATCCAGGGAAAAACCGCGCACCGCGTATTGACAGCCGCCCTCGCCAGGGGCGGAAACTGTGTACGAGTAATCAGCCACGAAGGCTGGTGAGGCGATCATGACTACTGCCACCATGCAGAACTGGCATCTCAAGGGCGTGTGGTTCGACGCGTGCAAGTGCGCGATCCCCTGCCCCTGCTCCTTCGCCCAACCTCCCACCTACGGTGACTGCAGCGGCATCCTGCTCTGGCACGTCAACGAGGGCAATTTCGGCGACACCCCGCTGGACGAGCTCAACGTCACGATGCTCGGCTCCTTCACCGGCAACCCCTGGGCGGGCACCCACACCGACCCGTACGCCGCCGTGTTCATCGACGAGCGCGGCGACGAGGACCAGCGGCAGGCCCTGCAACGGATCTTCGGCGGCGAGGCGGGCGGCTGGCCCGCCGAGTTCGGCGCGATGTTCGGCCCGGAGATCCTCGGCATGGAGTTCTCCCCCATCGAGGCATCGTTCGAGGAGAACTTCGCCCGGTGGAGCGTGCGCGTACCCGGCAGGGCCGAAGCGGAAGTGGAGGCGCTGACCGGCCCCACGGCGGCCGAGGGGAGCCGGGTCGAGGTCCACAACCTTCCCGGTGCGGAGGTCGGGCCCGCTCAACCACCCGCCGTCTGGGGCAAGGCCGTCAGCGACCAGGCCGACGCCTTCGGATTCCAGTGGAACCGCTCCGGCTACTCCAGCAAACTCATCCCCTTCGAGTGGTCGGGACCGGACGCGAAGTGACGAGCAGAACCGGTTCTCGGGCCGTTCCGGGACCGGGTTCGCTGTCCGGAACCGAACTCCTGCTGGCGGTCGTGCTGCTCGCGCTCACCGCACTGGCCTGGCTGCTGACGCACAGCCTCGCTACCCCCGGCATGCGGTTGGGCATCCTGACCGGGATGCGGCCGATGGGATCGTCCGGTTTCGAATGGACCCGGTTCGGATTCTTCCTGCTCACTTGGCTGATCATGATGACGGCGATGATGCTGCCCGGTATCACGCCGTTCACCATCGGCATGAGCAGACTGCTCCGGAACCGACGCGCGGGCACGGGCAGCGTCCCGGCGCTGGTCGTCGGATACCTGCTCGCCTGGCTGCTGACGGGGCTGGCGGCCTACGCGTGCCTGCGCGCCTTCGACACGCTGGCCATGGCGGGCAGCGCGACGGCGGCCCGCTCGGGAGCCACCGTGCTGATAATCGCCGGGCTGTTCCAGTTCACCCCGCTGAAGCAGTGGTGCCTGCTGCACTGCCGCTCGCCGATGGCGCTGCTGATGCGGCACGGGCAGCGGGCGGTCCACAGCAGGCGCGGCACGCTGCTGGTGGGGTGCGGGCACGGTGCCTACTGCATCGGCTGCTGCTGGGCCCTGATGGCCGTGCTGCTGGCCGCGGGCATGATGAGCCTCGTCTGGATGGCCGGTGTCACCGCCATGATCACCGTCGAGAAGGTACTGCCGTACGGCAGGCAGGCCAGCTACGCGATCGGCGCGCTTCTGAGCAGTGCCGGTCTCGTCCTGCTGGTCCTGCCCGGGCTGGTCGGCACCGTCGCGTAGCTCGCCGTTGCTCGGGGCTCAATCGTTCCACCGCTCCCGGAGCTCGATCCGCTCCGCCGGATAGCCGGTGATCAGCCTGCTGAGTTCCGCCCCGAAGCGGGGCGGGGCGCTACCCATCTGAGCTCCGGCGTCATCGTGGTGCGGCGAGCAACCGTTCCACCTGTTCTTTCCCGGCCACGACTCGTTCGGCGGCGCTGACCGCGGCCCGCGGGTCCTCGGCGACGAACACTCCGGGTTGCCCGCGCAGCGCGGCTCCCCAATCGGTTCCCCGTGCCACGGAATCCAGCAGAATGACAGGACGGCCGTGCTCCACGGCCGTGCGTGCCTGGATACGAGCGCCGCTGTGCTCCCCGGCCTCCACGACCATCGTCGCGATTCCGTACGCACTCATCGTGGTGTTGCGCACGGGAAAGGTGTGCTCGGCCGGTGGTGAATCGGGCCAGAACTGGGACAGCACCATGCCCTCGCGGACGATCCACTCCTGCAGCTCGCGATTCGCCGCTGGATAGACCCGCCGGATACCGGTGCCGATCAAGGCCACGGTCCGACCGCCGTTATCGAGAGCCGACGTGTGCGCGGCGGTGTCGACCCCCGAAGCCAACCCGGAAAGCACGGTGAACCCGGCCCCCACCAACCTGGCCGATATGTCGACGGCGGTGTGCAGCGCTTCCTTCGAGGCATTGCGAGATCCGATCACCGAAACCGCGTTCTCGCCGGGGACGAGCGTGCCGCGCACGAACACGAACGGTGGGAACTGGTTCACTTCCCTGAGCTGCTGCGGGTACTCGTCGTCCCGGAAAGTGATGAAGTCGAACTCGGCGGAGCGCCAGGCGGCTATGTCTTTCTTCGCGGACTCTGTCTCCGATTCGGCATCGTGGAATCCGCTTGTGGCTGGGCCGAAAAGGGTAGGCGCAGCACAGCGTTCCCAAACCGCACGAGCGCTCCCGGAATCGGCCACTTCGGAGGTTATCAGCGGCCACGTCGTGTTCTCCGGGCGAGCACGAAGCAGGGCGAGCAACGCGGCCCGTTCTTCGTCGTCCCAGGAACCCATGCCCCAGACCCTAGAGCTGTCCGACCTCGGCCGATCATCGGTGTCACCGTTCGGAACACACGCTGTCCACCCTCTTACGCCACCGACCTCTCACCGCACCCAGCGGCGGAAGCCCGCCTCGGCGTCGAGTACCTGACCCGTGATCGTCGTGGCCCGCTCGTCGAGCAGCAGCTCGACCACGCCCGCCGCCTCTTCGGGGGTGTTCCAGCGCCCGCGCGGCAGCGCCCGGCCGACCGAGGCGGTCAGCTCCTCGGTGGCCCAGCCGGTGTCGGTCGGCCCCGGATTGACGCAGTTCACCGTGATGCCGCGCTCCACGAGCGCGTCCGAGAGGGTGGGGGTGAGCTGGTGCAGCGTGCCCTTGGTCGCCGCGTAGGGGATCTCGCCGCTCATCGGCGCCAGGTGCTGGCCGGAGGTGAACAGCACGATCCGGCCCTCGCGCCGGCCTTCCCCGTGCTCGCCTTCCTCGTGCTCGCCGTCCCGGTACCGCCGGGCGAACTCCCGCACCAGCAGCAGACTCGCCCGAACGTTGACCGCCCAGCACAGATCCAGCTCGGTCGCGGACAGCGCGTCGAGGTCGAAATCGGAGCTGCGGGCGTGCGCCAGCACCAGGGTGTCCACGGAGCCGAACCGCTCGGTGGCCTGCCGCAGCAGCTCGGCCGGGGCCTCGGGCTCGGCGAGATCCAGCTCCACGTGGGAGAACGTCTCCGCGCTACCGCCGAGCTCGGCGCGGAACTCCGGGGAAGCGGTTTCGGCTCCGCCACTCAGCCCCAGCTCCACGTCGTGCGGCGACCATCCCTGAGCACAGACCCGCATGCCCGCCGAGAGCAACCGTCGCGCGACCGCGAAGCCGATGCCCTGCCGCCGACTGACACCGGTGACCACCGCCGTACGTCCCGCCGAACCCATGCGGGGAGCCTCGCCGGGTACGGGCGTGGCGTCAACTCGATTTCCGCTACGGCCTCGATCTCTCGCGAAATCCACGTCCGCCCGCGCCGTAATTACCCGCGCCGCAGCCCCGCCCCGGCATAAATTTCCCACGAAATCGCCGGAAACGGCTGCGAGAACGTCCACTGTGGCCAAATACGTAATTTCCGAGGTGAAGATCCTCGACGAGGCGACGGCCGACGACTACCGCCCGCTCACCTACGCGAGGTGGAGAGCCATCAGGATCTCGTCCCGGTCGTCGCCGGGTGACAGCCGCAACGCTCCGGGCCAACGTCCGATCTCCTTCCAGCCCAGTCGCGCGTAGAAGCTCTCCAACCCCATACCGTCGCGCGCGGCCAGCCGGAGCTGCTCCAGTCCGAGCTCGTCGCGGGCGATCTCGTGGGCCCGCGACAGCAGCGCTGTACCCACTCCCCGACCACGTGCCGCGGGATGGCTCTGCACGTGGTGCACCGACCCGTTGTGAGCGGTCAGGGCGGGAGCATCGGCGCGCAGCACCAGCCAACCGAGCACCCCGCCGTGTCGTTCGGCGACGAGAATCCTGCAGCGATCCTCAGCGAGTTCGCCCGACAACGCGTCCACGGCCGGTTCGACCTGAGCGGTTGTCACCGGCGGGAACGGGAAACCGGCCGCGCCGCCCGCGTTGGTGACGGCGACCCAGCAGTCCACCAGCTCGCGGCGCAGCGCGGTCGACACACTCGTGCTGGAGCGGTACTGCCGCACATCCACCGAATCCCCAGCAGTCATGCGGCGAATACTAGTGCTCTTCCCCGACACGCAGGGTTTCCAGCGCTCTTTCCGCAATCGGTTCCCGGGCGGGGCGTCGATTTCTCGCGAAATCCGCGAACGCCCGAGAAATCGACGCCACCCCGGCGGAAATCACCCGCGCGCGGGTTCGGCCGCGTCGGTGGCCGGGTCCTCGCTGCCGCTGGGCCTGCGCGACCAGAACGACGCCACCGCCGCCCCGGAGAGGTTGTGCCAGACGGAGAACAGCGCGGCGGGCAGCGCGGCCAGCGGGGTGAAGTGCGCGGTGGCCAGGCTCGCGGCAAGGCCGGAGTTCTGCATCCCGACCTCGACGCCGATGGCGCGGCGGGACGCCTCGTCCAGCCCGGCCAGCCTGGCCGCGCCGTAGCCGAGCAGCAGCCCGAAGGCGTTGTGCAGCACCACGGCCAGCAACAGCAGCGCCCCCACCGAGGCGAGCGTGCTCGCGTTGGCGCCGACCACGGCCGCCACCACCACGACGATGCCGAGCACCGATACCAGCGGCAGCAGCGGCAGCACCCGCTCGACCAGCCTCGGCAACGCGGCGCGGATCGCGATGCCGAGCACCACCGGAATCAGCACGACCTTGATGATCGACCAGAACAGCCCGAGGAAGTCCACCGGCAGGCTGGAACCGGCCAGCCACAGCACCAGCAGCGGCGTGAGCAGCGGGGCCAGCAGGGTGGAGACCGAGGTCATGGTCACCGACAGCGCGACGTGGCCCCTGGACAGGTAGACGACCACGTTGGACGCCGTGCCGCCCGGAGTGGATCCCACCAGGACCATGCCCGCCAGCAACGCGGCGGAGAACCCGAACGCGCTGCCGATGGCCCAACCGGCCAGCGGCATCACCAGGTACTGCGCCACCAGCCCGATCAGCACCGCCCAGGGTCTGCGCAGCACCAGCGAGAAGTCCCGGGCGCGCAGCGTGAGCCCCATGCCGAACATGATCACGCCGAGCAGCGGGGTGATGGCGGGGGAGAGCGTGCTGGTGGCGTCGGGAAGCAGCATCCCCACCACGCCGCCCAGCAGCACCAGCAACGCGAACCAACTGCCGACGAGATCCGCGGCGCGACGCAGCACACCCATGTCGCCGAAACCTCCCCACCGTGAAAGCGCACCACGGCCGGGCACCGTTCGTCGGGCTCGACCGAGAAATCCAGGACTTTCCTAGCAGGGCGGATGACCGGTGTAAACGCCGATCCCGAGGCGCGGAAAGCGACGATGCTCACCCCGTGGAAAACTGCCCGATCCGACACGACGCGGAATTCGATTCGTGCTCGGCCGGTGACCGAACGAGTGGAAATGTCCTTCTTTCGGGGCTGGTGCGGATGCCGACGCGGGGGATCGGCGGCATGCTGATCTCGTCGCAACGGTTTCGAGACGAATTCGGTCGAGGACGAGATGAGCACACCGGCCCGCAACTCGCCCTTCGTCGGGCTGCACTGGGGCACCATCGTGGCGCTGGGGATACTGGGACTGATCCAACCGGCGCTGGGCATCCTCCGCGTCTACGAGACGTTGGGCAGGCCCTGGAGCCCGATCGTGGTCACCGTGCTCGTCGCGGCGCTCTGGGTGGCCGTGGTGGTGCTGCGCAGGACGGCGCGTCCGGTGCTGACGCTGACGATCGTCGGCACGCTGTACGGGGTGCTGACGATCGTGCTCAACTGGATCGTGCGAATCGTGCTGTACGGAAGTTCCGCACCGCTGCCCGGGCCCGCGATCGCCAGCATCGTGCTGGCCAACCTGCTGGGCGGCGCGCTGCTGGGGCTGCTGGCGCTGGTGATCCTGCGCATCATGAGCAGGCGGGGACGCTGATCGCGCGGGGAAACCGCTCGGAGTTCTCCGGGCGGGTTGGCGGGACACTTCGGCGGGACCTCTCGTTGGTGCTCGCCCGGAACGTCCCGAGTGCTTTCCCTGCACGGCGCGGCGGGTGAACGAAGAACGCCCGACCGGAGCGTGCCGGTCGAGCGTCAGGAGCGACTCACGACCACCGGGAATCGGTGATCGCGTGCGACGCCCCTCGAATTCGTCGTTTCGCGGGGGGTGTTCGCCGTTCGTCGCTGTCGGGCGAACCGGTCGCTCTCGAGGGTGTCGAGGAATTCCTTCCACTGGGTACCGGTGGCGGGGAAGTGGCCGGCGGCGCGAGGAACGAATCGCGTACGCGGCTACGTCATCGGCTGGTTCGCTCTGCCTCGATCGACCGCTCGATACCACGGAGCAACCGCTGCCGCTCCTTGTCGGGGGCGTAGCCGCCCTTCGTGTAGTTCCGGGCGAACTCCTCGACGAATTCCGTTGGCTCGTCACCGACCAGCTCGCGGATCGGCGTTCCGTCCGATACGGCCTGCTCGAACAGCTCGGCGAGATCCTCGAACTCCGAGATCGCGCTCTCGTTGTCAACGGGAACGAAATGCATCAGGTACCGCTCGATCGCCTCGACCGCCGTGCGATAGTCCTCCGGAAGCCGCTTGATGCGTGCCTTGTACTGCCGGTAACGCCGCTTGTCGCCGATCAACTTCGAGACAATCATGATCATCTGCCCCCTTCGCGGAGCTGTTCGAGGCGTTCGGAGAGGAATCGCCAGGCCGTCCAGAATTCCTCGAGGTATTCCCTGCCCTGGTCGTTGAGGGAATACACCTTGCGCGGCGGCCCCTTTTCCGAGGGGACCTTCGCCACGTCGACGAGACCGCGCTTCTCGAGCCTGACGAGCAGCGCGTAGACGGTGCCCTCCGCGATGTCGGAGAATCCCTGTTCCCGCAACCACGCGGTGATCTCGTAGCCGTACGCGGGTCGACCGGCCAGGATCGCGAGGACGACGCCTTCCAGCGTGCCCTTGAGCATCTCCGTCGTCTGCTTGCCCACGGCAACGCCCCTCCGTCTACTCAGTGATACTGACTACCGGTAGATAGTAACACTGAATAGTGGGGTGGCAATCCCCGCGAGCACGGAAAATCCGGGGCCCGACATGAATCGAGTCCCCTCCCGCGAACGGGAAGGGACTCGACGAGTTCGGGATTCGACTTCGCGGTGAGCGGGGCGGTGCTCTTCGGCGCGCCAGCGCGCCCGGAGAAAGCGCGCCCGGAGAATCAGCCCTGCTTGACCGCACCCGTTCCGTTGGTGGGCAGCACCGGGTAGGCCACCCGCACCCCGGACTGGTCGAAGCTGTGCTTGAGCCGGGCACGCAACGCGCGGCCGAGCGCCCACTGCTCACCGGGCTTGACCTTGACGATGATCCGCACGGTCACCGAACCGTTGCCGATACCGATGACGCCGTTGAGATCCGGCTTCTCCAGGATCTTGGAGCTGAACTCGCTGTTGGCGGCGAAGTCCCCGATGGTCGACTCGATCACGCGCTCGGCGTGGGCGATGTCGACGCTGTAGTCCAGCGGGAGCTCGATGACCGCGTTGGCCCAGTCCTGGTTCATGTTGCAGACCCGCATGATCTCGCCGTTGCGCACGTACCACAGTCCGCCGTTGAGATCCCGGATCTTGGTGATACGCAGCGTCACAGCCTCGACCGTGCCGACGGCGTCGCCCGCGTCGATCACGTCACCCACGCCGTACTGGTCCTCGACCATCATGAACACGCCGGACAGGAAGTCCTTGACCAGGCTCTGCGCGCCGAAACCGATCGCGAGCCCGAGCACGCCCGCACTGGCCAGGATCGGCGCGAGGTTTATGCCGAACTCGCCGAGGATCATCACGAAGGCCACGCCGAACACGATCGTCGTGGCCACGCTGCGCAGCACCGAACCGATGGTCTGCGCGCGTTGTTGCTGCCGCTCGCCCGCGTTGTCGGTCTCGGCGCCGTTACGCCCGACGAGGTTCCCGGCCCTGGCGGTGGCCTGGTTGATCCGCTGGTGCGAGCTCACCATCCGCCGCACGCCCTGGGTGATCACCCGTCCCAGCACGGCACGCAGCACCACCGCGACGAGCAGGATGATGACGACGTTGACGAATCCGGAGAACAGCGCTCCGGAATTGTCGTTGAACCAGTTCACCACCGGATCGGTCACGCTCGCCGCGGGCGCGGCGGCGAAACGCGTCGTGGCATTCGCGGCGATCAGCAACGAAACGACCTTTCTCGCGTGTGAGACAACTGTGACGGCTCGTGCGACTCACCCGAACAGCGGAGCGCGACACCCGTACGGCGGAGCGCATCCTGAGCCGTTTTCACGATAAAGCGGCGTTCATCCTGCCAAGGACATCACGAAATGGCAAAACACCGGTAGCACCGCACCGGAAAACCGGATTCGCCACCCGAAAAGTGAACGTCCGGCAAACCAGGACGAACATCAGAGCTGCGCGAACAACGCGACGGTTCCGAGCCCGAGCCCCGCTGCCGCCACACCGCCGAGAACCGTTCCCGAGACGTACCGGACGGCGTGCGAACGCGCGCCGGAGGTGTAGAGCCGGACGGTGTCCTGCCCGAACGTGCTGAACGTGGTCAACGCGCCGCACAGCCCCACCACCAGCAGCGTGCGCAGCCCGGAAGAGCCGAAACCGTCGAACACGGCAGCGCCGCCCACCAACAGCGCGATCAGGAACGAGCCCACCACGTTGACGGTGAACGTGCCTCGGGGAAAGGCGGAACCGGGGCCAGGCCGCACGCCCCGGTCGATCCCGTAGCGCAGCACCGCGCCCGCCGCGCCGCCGAGCGCCACCAGCAGCAGGGTCATCGCGACTCCGTTCCAGGGGTGGTCTCGGGGGCGGTGTCATGGGCGTTGCCGGAAAAGGCGCCGGGACCGCTTCGCCGCGAACGCGCGACGACCGCCCTGGCCAGCATCGCACCGCAGATCACCGCGGGAAGCGCCAGCAGCACCGTCAGCAGCAGGTACAGCGCGGCGTAAAGCGGCCGTCCGGCGGCCAGCAACCCGCCCGCATCCGCCAGATAGCTGGAGAAGGTGGTGAAACCACCCAGCACCCCGACGCCGAGGAACGGCCGCAGCAGGTGGTGCGGCTCGCCGGCTTCGAGGAACACGGTGAAGGCGCCGATCGCCAGACAACCCAGCACGTTGACGGTCAGCGTGGGCCAGACGGCACCGCCGTCGGCGTGCGGCAGCGCGAGCGAGACGCCGTAGCGCAGCGACGATCCCAGCGCACCGCC
This sequence comes from Actinopolyspora mzabensis, assembly GCF_900101095.1. GTDB lineage: Bacteria > Actinomycetota > Actinomycetes > Mycobacteriales > Pseudonocardiaceae > Actinopolyspora > Actinopolyspora mzabensis. The sequence continues at coordinate 71,111 of NZ_FNFM01000015.1, read as the reverse complement.
GAGAGCGACGGCGGCGAGCACCCGCCACCGACGAGCAGACGAACTATCGGACAACACGTGTTCCCTACCCGGAGGTTCTCGAACGGGCAGGGACCGTTGGCGAAGCGAACCTCGCGGTTGGTTCCGGCGGGCCCCACCGCCGGGATCCGAGTGCGCGGACCACGGGCAGTGTAGCGAACCGGAGTGCGAGAACACCCCGGGAAGCGACGTGGCACACACCCGGGGACCGAGGACCAGTGGGAGTGCCGAGATCACTCACGGCGAGGTACCGACTCACGGCGAGGTGCTGACTCCAGAGGTACTCTCCGCTAACGACGGGGTGCTCGCTCAGGGCCGCGTGGGCTCGGACGCGAAGCCCGAACGACGGCGGCGATAGGCCAGCACGGCGATCACCAGCAGGCAGAGCAGCACGACGGTGGTGGGCAACCCGCCCTCGATGCCGAAGGCACCGCCGTTGAGCAACGCGCTGCCGCCCTCGGCGGGGCGCGTGTCCGCGAGCGTGGCCGTGAGGTTCATGCCGGACACCTCGACGCCGTAGATGTTGCCCTGGCACCAGTTCCAGACCGTGTGGAAGGCACACACTCCCCACAGTCCGCCCTCGGCCAGCGCCCAGTACGCCAGCACGAACGAGATCAGCACCAGGTTCAGCAGCGGCAGCGGACCGAAACCGGTGTTGAGACCGTGCAGCAGGGTGAACACCACCGCCTGTGCGACCAGCGCGGCCGTGAGCCCCCACTTCCGCCAGGTGACCTGCATCAGGTAGCCACGGGTGAGGATCTCCTCCGTGCTCGCCTGCACCACGAACCCCAGCAGTGTCAGCGCGAGCGCGCCCACGATCGCGTAGCCCGCCCCCGAGCTCTCGAACACCAGCTGGTTCGCCGCGACGTTGCCCAGCACCAGCACGCTGATCGCCAGCAGGGCCACCCCCGCACCGAGCGAGACGGAACGGGCGGGACGTCGCGCGGGCAGGAACCCGACACTGCCGAACGGCCTGACCTCCTTGAGCGGCAACCACAGCACCAGCCCCAGCACGGAACCGATGAAGCCGCAGGTCAGGGCCACCTGGGAGGCGAGCCCGATCCGCATGCTGCTCAGGACGGACAGATCACCGGTGAACACCACGGCCATCGCGAAGGCGATGGCGCTGACGATCTGTCCGAGCAGGAAGCAGCCGAGCACCACCAGGATCCCGACCACCGCGCCGGTCGGGCGGCGCGCCCGCAGTATTCCCCGGAGCAGCGGGGACGCCGGGCGGGTTGCTCCGTCTACGGCTTCGGAAGTGTCCACTGTGCCTCAACCTGGATCGGGAACACGTCGACGGCATTGTCCCGTGGCGCGGCGAAGGACGGGAAAGCGCCGTGCCCAAGTGCCGGATGGCTGGGCGAACGCGGGGTGGTTGCGCTGCTCGCGACCGCGGTGATCCTGGTGGTGCGCAGCACGCCTCGTGGTGCTCGGGCGTGATCGACGAGCACCACGAACCGGAACCGCCCTAAAAATGAGGGGCGACACCGTTGTGGCGAGGGCCGGTCAGCGAGAAGGAAATCCCCCGGCGCGTGCTGCGCGCTGGCTGAGCGGGGGCTACGTCCGGCAGGATAGCGCTCGGACGGGGGTGGATGCACCGTACCGAGCGAGTTCCGGATGACCGGGCCGTTGTGAGTCGAACACCCGGCGGCGCCGAGCACGAAGGCCGGGTCAACACGCCTCCAACACTCGCTCCCCGTACTCGCCGCACCAGAGGCCGACCAGCTCTTCGAACAGTCGGACTCCCCGCGCCAGCGATTCGACGACTTCGAGCAGGAGTTCCCGGTCGAGCGTGCCGGTGTCGAGCGCTTCGACGAGCCGCCGCGCGGAGCCATCGAGAACGCCCAACGCCTCGCCCCAGATCTCGGCCCGCCGACCGTCGGGCGGCTCGGGGAACTGGCGGGCCCCGGTCACGGCCTCGGTCAGCCGGACGGCCCTTCCGCGCACCTCGCGCACCTCGGCGTTCGACCTGATGCCTTCCCCGAGCTCGGCCGTCGCCGAGCTCACCGCTCGGAGATGTCGCGAGCCCCCACGCCGGAGCCAGACGCGTCCGGGCTCGGTGCCGGGCTCCGACTCGGTGCTCTCGGATGCGGTGCTCTCCGGCTCGGCGGTCGGTTCCAACGGTTCCTCGCCGGTACCGGACGCGTTCGGCAGAGCCAACACGACCACGGAGGACGCGGCCACGAGCACGGCCACGATCCGCCCCGCACGACCGGACTCTGGGCTCCCCGTACCGACCGATGTCCGAACGGATTTCGGACCGCGGGTCACGTTCCACCCACGTAACCCCCGGCGGACGGCGCTGCCGAGCAGGTATCCCCCGAGGGCCGCGATGGTTCCCTCCACCGTGACGACGCCGAGCACCGTCGCGGCGTACTCGCCGCTCGTCGTTCCCGGGCATCGGGTCGCCGTCGCGTGCAGTAGCGGCACGCAAGCCCCGAGGCGTCCGAACGTCCACATCATGCCGCCGACAGCCAGCCCCGTGCTCGCGGCGGCGAACAGCGCGTGCGCGAAGCCGGACCTCCGGAACAGCACGGCGGCGACCACAGCGGCCACGGCGAACTGCACGGCGACCGCTCCCGCGAACTCCCACCCGGAGAGCACCGCCCGGAACGGGTCGGTGCTCCGCTCCGACAGCGGGACGGTGCCGCGCATCGCCGCCTTGACCGCGAGATCGAAGACCAACCACGCGACGGCACCGAGCAGCCCGGCCGACAGCGCGAACCGGATCCGCGTGCGGCGCGCCAGCAGCAGCGGCACCGCCCACAGCAGCACCAGGCCCGCGCACAGCGCGAGGTTCCGGGCGGCGAACCCCATCACCACGGGATGCCACGTCGCCGAGAGCAGCGCGTGATCCAGGCCGGTCCATGCCGCCTGACTCCCGAGGTCCGCTATCGGAGTGCCGAGCCGTGCCAGTTGAGAAGATGCTCGACCCAGGTTCTCCGGGGACGACCACAGCTCCAACCAGGACCAGCCGAGCAGCGACACGGCCGTACCGACGGCGGACCAACCGGCCACTCGGGCCCGAGCGATCCGTTCGCGATGCAGCAGGCGCGAGCACCGGTACACCCACCAGGCCAGCAGCACGAGCTGCCCGACGAGCAGTCCGACCACGACGAACACCACGACTCCGGGCAGTGGGTCGCCGAGCGTGGCCGGCGAAAGTCGTTCCCCCAGCAGAACGCCCGCCCCCACTCCGAGGCAGCTCCGGACCAGCCGGCGCCCCACCGGAGCGCGCCGTGGTCCATCTCGCGCCGCTGTGACGGCCGACCCGCGCACCGCCGCGAAACCCACGAGCAGTGCGACGAGGATTCCCCAACCACCGCTCAGCAACCGGAAAACATCGAGCGGTGCACCGGCGGCGACTACCGGCATGGCGAACTGGACGAAGCCGAGCTGCAGCACGACCCCGGCGGCGAAGTGCTCGCCGAAGCCGGGGCGGAACAGCGCGGTCGGTTCGGGGAGGGCGGCGACGCGGCTCGAAGGAGTCGGATGCCTGCGCAGCCAGACCGGTGGCCGCCGGGCAACCGTTCCCGCCAGGGCGGGCAGGCACCACGCGGGATCGGCCGAGCCCAGCCAGGCCGACACCCGCGCGTCCGCGTGGTGCTCCCGGGTCCGCAGCAGGGCGTTGCGGAACAGGTGGACCAGCAGCACCAACCCGGCGACGCGCCAGGAGATCTCGAGCGAACTCCGAAGGGCACCGTCCCGCCAGGACACCCAGAGCAGGCCCACCACCATCGGCGCCAGCGCCGTGAACAGGAAGGACCGCCACACCGCCAGGGCGAAGTAGGTGATCGGCACGTCCCGCTCGCGCACGTGCGCCAGCTCGTGCAGCACCACGGCCCGGAACGACGCGGGGTCGGTCCGGAACAGCGTCAGCAGGCCCGCGTCGAGCCGAACGTAGCGCCTCCGCCCGTGGCCGAAGGCGAGCCCGCCCGCACGCGGGTTGAGCGGGTCGATCAGGAAGACCGGCGCGCGGGGTAATTCCGCCTGGGCGACGAGACTCTCCAGGTACGAAGCCAGCTCCGGGCTGTCGGAGGAGCGCAGCGCCACCAGCCGCTGCCGCCGGATGCGCCACCACGGTTGCAGCCGGTAGAACAGCACCGCGACCGCGAGCATCACCAACAGCCCGAACACAGTCCACAACAGACGATCGGATATCCGCTCGGCGAGGCATCCGGCGAACCCGTCGTACCGCTGTTCGGTGTCGGGCCGTGGCAGGGGGCGCTGTCCCGGGTAGTACCCCGCACGCACCTGGCATCGTTCGAATTCGCGAAACCAGCCGGCCAGGCCGGAAGGCAGCAGCACCCAGTGGATCGTCGCCGCTGTTCCGAAAGCCAGGGCGATCAGCGAACCGAAGTGCACCGTGGTGCCGCTCGGCGCCCGCAGGCCCGCCACGGACGGTCGCGTGCTCCGATTCGTACTCGTTACCACCGGCATTTTCCGAGCGGGTTCATGGCCCGCGGCGAATAATCCATCAGTCGGCCCGGTCGAGGGAGTCCATGATGGCGCCGACGAGCAGTCGCACCCGGTCCTCGGCCAGGCCGAGTGCCCTGGCGCGGGCCTCGGCGACTTCGCGCACCCGCGCCCGCTGCTCGTCGGTCAGCGGTCCCGCCGGCAACGATTCCGCAGTCGCCGATTCCGCAGTCGCCGATTCCGCCGTCACCGGTTCCGTCGTCGACCCTTCCGCCGCGTCCCCGTCCTCGTGCTCCACTTCGGCGCGACGACGGAACCGGGCACGGAGTCGGGACAGCACCCGGTCACCGCCGCGGACCACCGCGTCCCCGGCCCTGCCGACCAGCTGGTCGTAGACCGCGGCGGCCACCGCCAGAGCAGCGGGTGAAAGCAGCGCCACCACGGTGTCGATCCCGGAACCCAGCGCTTCGTCGCCGCGCCGCCGAACCGCCGTCGCCCGCTCCGGATCGCGCAGGAACTCCTCGCTCGCGGCCTCGAAGAAGGACAGCTCCTCGGGCGCCAACGACTCGACGACGCGACGCGCCGTCGTCACCGTGAATTCCCGCCGCTCGTCCTCGCCCACCGGTCAGCCCCCCAGGAAAGATCGGCCCGAGAACCGATTCTCGTCGACCGGGACGCGTGCCGTCACTCGGCCGTTCGGATTACTTGAGCGGGAGAAACAACGCGCGTGGCGGAAGAGCCACTGGTGCCCCCGGCGGCTCCCCGCACCTTCAACCCGTCGGAGCGTTCACCCGCCGGAGTGCTCGGCACGCTCGGCGTTGGCCAGGATCGCGTCGTGCACGAACCGGGCACCACCGGTGCCCACCTCGCGCTCGTAGGTGGCCGTGAACCGCTCATCGGCCAGGTACATCTCGGCCAACGAACACTGCATCCCGTAGGAGCACTCGTAGAACCAGCCGGTGATCAGCCCGCGGTGCCGCTCGGCCAGCTCCATCGCGCGGGCACTCGTGGCGGACTCTCCGTCGGCGAGCGCCGCGGCGAAGTCCCGGTGCAGCTCGCGCTGCTCTGCGGCCATGCGGGCCCAGTCGTCCTTGGTGTAGGAGGCCGTGCGGCGTCGCGACTCCCGGTAGGGCTCGGTGCCGCCCCAGCGCCGCTCGGCCTCCTCGGCGTGTTCGTCCGGGTCGAACCCGTCGAACAGTTCGAACTTCTCCTCCTCGGAGAGATCGATTCCCATCGTGTTGGCCTCCAGTTCGAGTTCCACGGTGGCGAGCGTCGCCCGCAGCCGAGCTATCCGCTCGGTCAGCAGGCGGTGCTGCCGCCGCAGCTGGTCGGTGGGGTCACCGCCGTCGAGGATCTCGGCGATGTCGGTGAGGCCGAATCCGAGTTCGCGGTAGGCGAGGACGCGCCGCAGCCGTTCGAGGTCCGCGTCGGAGTACTCGCGGTGCCCCGCCGCGCTGCGCCCGCTCGGCGAGAGCAAGCCGATCTCGTCGTAGTGGTGCAGCGTGCGCACCGTGACTCCGGAGAGCCGCGCCACCTCGCCGACGCCCCGGCCCTTCCCCGCTGCCGAATGACCCATGTTCGCTCACCTCGCCGACCACCCTGCGCCCTCACGCGACGTGAGGTTCAAGTACGAGTTCGCCTCGGTTGCAGCGGGAGCGACGGGGAGTGTCGGGGCCACGGGGATCACGGGGAGCGGTGTCGGCGGTCACCGACTTGCCACCCGCCGGTAGCGCGCCACCGAAAGCGGGACGAACACGGCGATGATCAGCAGTGAGGAGACGACGGCGTAGGGGATCGCGTGCTCGGCGGGCCAACTGCTCGGTGGCGGCGTCCCCACCCGGATCGGATTGCCGAACAGCTCCCGCAGCGCGTCGGCGTTGACCGTGATCGGGTTCCACCGCGCGAACACCCGCAGCGGCGTGGGCATCGACTCGGCCGAGACGAAGACGGAGGATATGAAGGTCACCGGGAACAGCCACAGCAGTCCGGCGCTCTGCGCCACCTCCACGGTGCGCGAGATCAGCCCGATGAACGCCCCCACCCAGGACATGGCGAACGAGAACAGCAGCAGCACCAGGTAGCCGGTGAGCACGTCGGTGGGGTCGCCCCGCAGCCGCCAGCCGATCAGCAGGCCGCAAAGCGACATGATCACCACCGATAGCAGGCTGACCGCGAGATCCGAGCTGGTGCGGCCCAGCAGCACCGCCACCCGCGACATCGGCAGCGCGCGGAACCGGTCGACTATGCCCTTCTGCAGGTCGTTGGTCAGGCCGATCACAGTGAACGACGAGTTGAAGGCCACCGTTTGCACGAAGATCCCGGCGATCAGGAACTCCCGGTAACGCCCGCCGCCCAGGCTGCCGCCGAACACGAAGGCGAACAGCAGCACGAACATGATCGGCTGCACGGTCCCGGACAGCAGCCAGTCCGGGTTGCGCTTGATGTTGAGCAGGTTGCGCCACGCGACCACGGAACTGTCGCGCAGACTCGACGGAACGACGGTCACTGTCGGCCTCCCCGCTCCCCGCTCTCGGCCGTGGCCAATCCTTCGGAACCGGCGGCGCCTGCCGTCGCACCGTTGCCGGAGACCTCGGTGGGCTTACCGGTGAGGCTGAGGAACGCGTCGTCGAGGGTGGGGCGGTGCAGGCCCACGTCGTGCACCTCGATCCCCGACTCGCCCAACCAGCGCACCGCCTCGACCAACGACTTCGAGCCGTCGTTCACGGCCACCTGCAACCGGCGGCTCTGCGTGTCGACTCGCGGGGTGCCGGTACCTATCCCGGCGAGCACCTCGGCCGCGGTGTCCATTTCGGCCGCCTCGTCGACCACCAGCTCCAGGCGTTCGCCACCGACCAGCGCCTTCAGCTCGTTCGAGGTGCCGTTGGCGATCACCCTGCCGTGGTCGATGACCGCGATGGTGTCGGCGAGCGCGTCCGCCTCCTCCAGGTACTGGGTGGTCAGCAGCACGGTGGTGCCGTCGTCGACCAGTTCGGCGATGAGCCGCCAGGTGTCCATCCGGCCGCGCGGGTCGAGCCCGGTCGTGGGCTCGTCGAGCATCACCACCGGAGGCCTGGCCACCAGCGCGCCCGCCAGGTCCAGGCGTCTGCGCATCCCGCCCGAGTAACCCTTGGCGATCCGGTCACCGGCTTCACCCAGTTGGAAACCGTCCAGCAGTTCACCGGCGCGTTTTCGCGCGTCCGGACGGTTCATGCCGTAGAGCCTGCCGACCATGTAGAGGTTCTCGCGACCGGTGAGGTTCTCGTCCACGGCGGCGTACTGCCCGGAGAGACCGATGGAACGCCGTACCGCGTTCGGTTCGGTGAGCACGTCGTGCCCGGCCACGGAAGCGCTTCCGGAGTCGGGGCGCAGCAGGGTGGTCAGGATGCGCACGGCGGTGGTCTTGCCCGCGCCGTTCGGCCCCAGCAGTCCGAGCACCCGCCCCTTGCGAGCCGAGAGCTCCACTCCGTCCAGCGCGCGGTTGGCGCCGAAGGTCTTGACCAGTGATTCGGCGCTGATCGCCGTAGCGGAGGTCATCGTGGGGAGCCTCCATCCGTTCGCGTGATGTACGCGGCAACCGTAAACGGCCGGGCGGTATTCCGCGCGCGATCGCGGCCACACCCCGCCCCGGGGTTCGACCACGGGTTCTTCCCGGGGGTGGTGCCCGGGGAGAACCCGCCGACTTTCGGGGCGTTTCAACGGGTTTTTCTTGGCAGAAGTTACCGGTAGGTAATATACTCAGGTTACCGATGAGTAAGGGCGTGGTACCTGGCCCGCCCGCACGATTCAGCACGAGGGAGCCACGCCATGGGCCACTACAAGAGCAATATCCGCGACCTCGAATTCAACCTCTTCGAGCTGTTCGAAGTGCAGAACCGGCTGGGCAAGGGCGCGTTCGAACAGGCCGACGAGGACTCGGCCCGGGGCGTGCTCACCGAGCTGAACACCCTCACCACCGGCCCGCTGGCCGACTCCTTCGAGGAGGGCGACCGCAACCCGGCCCAGTTCGACCCCAAGACCGCCTCGGTCACCCTGCCCGAGGGGTTCAAGAAGTCCTACCAACAGGTCATGGACGGTGAGTGGTGGCGGCTGAGCCTGCCCGACGAGCTGGGTGGCTACGGCATCCCGCCGTCGGTGCAGTGGGCGGCGGCCGAGCTCATGCTGGGATCCAACCCCGCGATCTTCATGTACATGGCGGGACCGAGCTTCGCCACCATCCTCTGGGAGAACGGCACCGAGCAGCAGCAGCGCTGGGCCGAGCTGATGATCGATCGCGGCTGGGGCGCGACGATGGTGCTGACCGAGCCCGACGCCGGTTCCGACGTGGGCGCGGGCCGCACCAAGGCCGTCAAGCAGGAGGACGGCAGCTGGCACCTCGAAGGAGTCAAGCGCTTCATCACCTCGGGGGACCAGGACATGACCGAGAACATCATGCACCTGGTGCTGGCCCGGCCCGAGGGCGCCGGCATCGAGCCCAAGCCCGGCACCAAGGGGCTGAGCCTGTTCCTGGTGCCGAAGTACCACTTCGACGACAGCACCGGTGAGCCCGGCGAGCGCAACGGCGCCTACGTCACCAACGTCGAGCACAAGATGGGGCTCAACGTCTCGGCCACCTGCGAGGTCACCTTCGGACAGCACGACACCCCGGCCAAGGGCTGGCTGCTGGGCGAGGTGCACGACGGCATCGCGCAGATGTTCCAGGTCATCGAGTACGCCAGGATGATGGTCGGCACCAAGGCCATCGGCACCCTGTCCACCGGCTACCTCAACGCACTGGAGTACGCCAAGGAACGGGTGCAGAGCGCCGACATGCCGCGCTCGACGGACAAGACGGCCCCCCGCGTCACGATCACACACCACCCGGACGTGCGGCGCATCCTGATGCTGCAGAAGGCCTACGCGGAAGGACTGCGTGCCGTCTACTGCTACACCTCCGACTACCAGGACCGCATCGCGCAGGCCAAGACCTCCGGTGAGGAAGCGAGCCTGTACGAGCAGATCAACGACCTGCTGCTGCCCATCGTCAAGGGTGTCGGTTCGGAACGGGCCTACGAGATGCTCACGCTGTCGCTGCAGACCCTGGGCGGCTCGGGCTACCTGCAGGACTACCCGATCGAGCAGTACATCCGCGACGCCAAGATCGACAGCCTCTACGAGGGCACCACCGCGATCCAGGCGCAGGACTTCTTCTTCCGCAAGATCGTCAAGAACAACGGGCAGGCGATCGGCCACGTGGCCAACGAGATCCAGCAGACCCTGAACTCCGCCGAGGCCGACGAACGGCTCAAGGAGGAGCGCGAGCTGCTCGGACAGGCGCTGGACGACGCGCAGGGCATCCTCGGCGCGCTGTTCAACTTCGCGACCTCCGCGCAGGAGGACGTCAACGAGATCTACAAGGTCGGCCAGCAGGCCGTGACCCTGCTGATGAGCATGGGCGACGTGCTGATCGGCTGGCTGCTGCTGCGTCAGGCCGAGATCGCGCTGCGCGCGCTGGACGCCGGAGCCACCGGCAGGGAGGCGGCGTTCTACAACGGCAAGGTAGCGGTGGTCCGGTTCTTCACCAAGAACGTGCTGCCGGAACTGTCCTCGCGGCGGAAGATCGTGGAGAACACCGACAACTCGCTGATGGAGATCGACGAGTCCGCGTTCTGATCCCCGTACCGAGCTCGGAGCGACTCACCCGCGCCCACCGGCGCCACCGGGAAGACCCGGCGGAACCGGTGGGCGCGGTTTCGTCCGTTCGACGGTTCCCTACGGGGCGTCAATCTCTCGCGAAATCGCCGTGCGGGACGGCGATACGACCCCGCGCCCCGTCAATTTCTCGCGAAATCGCCGTGCCCGGGAACCGGCAACGCACTCCTCGAACCCAAGGGCCGCTGCACACGGTTCAGCTCGGGTCGACGAGGACCTTGAGTGCTTTCCGGTCGGCCATGTCGCGGTACCCGCCCGGAACACCGTCCAGCCCGGTCCGCTGGTCGAACACCCGACCGGGGTCGAGCTTGCCGTAGAGCACGTCGGGCAGCAGCTCGGGAATGTAGGCGCGGGCGGGACACACCCCGCCGGAGAGGCCGACGTTGCGCATGAACATCTCGCGCACGTCCACGCCGTCGCCCTCCTGCGGAACGCCGACGTAACCGACCCGGCCGCCCTCGCGGGCCAGCCGCAGCGCGGTTCGCAACGAGTCGCCGGTGCCGACGCACTCCAGTACCGAGTGCGTGCCCTCGCCACCGGTCAGCTCGCGGACGCGCTCCACCGCCTCGTCGCCGCGCTCGGGCACCACGTCGGTGGCACCGAACTCGCGGGCGAGATTCGTCCGATCGGTGTGCCTGCCCATGACGATGATGCGCTCGGCACCGAGCCGGTTGGCCGCGAGTACCCCGCACAGCCCGACCGCGCCGTCGCCGACGACGGTGGCGGTGCCGCCGGGACGCACCCCGGCGGAGACGGCCGCGTGGTGCCCGGTGGGAAGCACGTCGGCCAGTGTCAGCAAGCCGGGCAGCAGCTCGCTGTCCGGCTCCACCGGCAGGCGAACCAGCGTGCCCTCGGCATGGGGAACCCTTACCGCCTCACCCTGGGCACCGTCCGAACCGGGCGAACCCCAAAGGCCGCCGTTGACGCAGGAGGTCTGCAGCTGTTCCCTGCAGTAGGTGCAGTGACCGTCCGACCAGGTGAACGGCGAGACCACCAGATCACCGGCACGCAAGCCGCCGACCTCGGAGCCGGTTTCCTCGACGATCCCGACGAACTCGTGACCGATGCGACTGCCCGCGCCGTCCTGCTCCATACCCTTGTAGGGCCAGAGGTCGCTGCCGCAGATGCAGGTGAGGCTCACCCGCACGATGGCGTCGGTGGGCTCGGCCAGCACCGGGTCGGCGACGTCCTCCACCCGGACGTCGCCCGCACCGTGTATGACGGTGGCGCGCATGAAACCACTCCGTTTCGGATAGAAACCTTCCACCCCGTGCCACGTACGGAGCGGTCGCGGGATTCCGGCGAACCGGCACACATCCGCGAAACGTGCGACATCACACGCGGTGGGTTCCCGGAGTGTCGTCGGGCGACTACTCCTCGCCCTTCTTCTTGGCGCACTTGACGATCGGCTGCGGATCGTAGACCGTCTTCTGCCGGTCCTTCGTCACCTCGCCGCTCTCGAGATCCTTCCTGATCCGCGTGTTGTGAACCGTGAAGCCCTTCTTGCCGCTGGTGGCCACGCACTCCTCGTCCGCGGGCACGGTCACCTTCTCGGGTTCGGTGACGTCGGTCTTGTCGCTGGTCTTGGACTGGACCTTGTACTGCTTGGTCCCCCAGAAGGTCACGCTCACCGACTCGGGAGTCCACGCGGTCTTGATCAGAATCCCGCTGTCGGAGACGTTCTTGAACTTGACGTCGATCACGCTCGTGCCGTCGGGACGCTGGAACACGGTCGCCTCCCGCCCCATCGGATAACGGCTGATGTAGTAGCTGTGCGCCTTGTGCTCCACATCCTTCATACCGGCCAGGTAGGAGGCGTTGTAGAGCGTGGTGGCGAACTGGGAGATACCACCACCGACGGCCTCGTCGGGACGGCCGTTCTTGATGATCCCGGAGGCGATGTAGCCCTGTTCCTTCTGGCGGATACCGGTGTGGCCGTTGAGGCTGAACGTCTCGCCCGGTTTGACGAGCGCGCCGTCGACCTCCTGGGCGACCTGTTTGATGTTCACCCCGGAGTCCTTGCTGAACCCACCCGTGGTGAAGGTACTGACCTTCTCCTTGATACCGAGCTTCTTGGCCTGCTCCGTCGTCAGCTCGGCCGGAATGTCCTTGTAGACCGCGTCGATGCTGTCCGAACCGGACTTGGTGAGTTTCTCGCGCAGCGGCTCGAACGTCTTCTTCCAGTCGATACCGCGTCCGGTCTCGGAGGGCTCGACGGTGGGTTTGCCGTCCTCGAACACGAAGGAGGCGCTCTTGCCCTCCTTGAGAGTGGACTTCAGCTGGGGTTTTACGACCTTCCTGGCCGTGGGCACGTCGAGATGCCAGTCCAGACCACCGGAGTCGTTGGGTTCGAACCGCAGCGCCGCGGCGACGTCGGCGGGCGCCAGGCTCGCCTGCACGCCGTCACCGTTGACGGTCACCGTTCCCGAGACCGCGGGGCGGGCGACCCCCTCCAGCGCCCGGCGCACCCCCGCCTCGTCGGTTCGGACGTCCTCCTTGGTGTAGGGCAGCGAGACCGGCTGGCTGCCCACCCAGTCACGGACGACGACGTCCATCGCCCGCTTCATGTCCACGTTCCTGCCGGTGACGGGGAAGACCGGCACCGGTTCGGCCCCCTCGAACCGGATGGTTCCCTCCACCGGTTCGCGATGGAGGTCGTTGCGCACCTGCTTCAGCTGCGCACGGAGCTTCTCTCGGTCCACATTGCTCTGCGGAGGCACCTCGCGGGTGGTGAAGAAGGAGGTAAGCCTCGTGATCGGGTTCAACGGCTGTGAACCCGCCTTGTCCAGTGTGGCGTCCCAGTTCATCGACAGCCCGGCTGCCTGGGGCTCGATGCTGCTGGTGGCTTTGCCGACCTTCAGCCGGAAGGGCTCGCTGAGCGAGTCGTCGAGCCGGGAACGCAGCTTCCGCTCGGCAGCGGAGGGATCGAGCCCGCCGACGTCGACACCGGCCACCGTGGTGCCACGTGGCACCTGCCCACTGCTGAATGCCAGGTCACCGATGTAGAGCAACGCCAGCACCCCGATCGTGATGCCCGCGGCGATGCCCGCTCGGAGTAAGGACCTGTTGTTGGGGAGATTTCGGCGGAAACGCGAGCCGACCGAATCGTCCGGTGAACCCGCTTCCGCCCCAGGCGTGCCGAACGGGGGCTGCTGCGGATAACCGGGTGGCGTCCCGAACTGCTGGTCCTGCCCGTACGGGGCCTGTTGAGGCTGCCCGTACGGGGCCTGTTGGGACTGCTGGTGCCCGAACCACGCGGTCGCGTTGCCGTTGTAGTGCTCGGGCGAGGCCGGTACGTAGGCCGTGGCGGCCGCGGTGGAGTCGACGGCCCGCGTGCTCTCGGGCACGGCGGGAATCGTGTCGGTGCGCTCGGTGTCCCCCTCGAAGGGGACCGCCGTCGTCTCCTCGGTCACCCGCGGGATGAAATCGGTACTCTCGGTGGCCGTCTCCGCGGGGGCATCGTTGCCGGTGCCCGCCCCAGCGGTGCCGGTATCTCCGGTACCGCTCGCCGCACCGGCGGAACTACCGGTGGTGGAACTCCCGGGGGCAGTGCCACCCGTTTCGGTGTTCGCGGCCGCCCCGGTCGGCGATCCGGCGACGTGCGGCGGTGTCATACCGGGTTTCGTACTCCGGCGGGACTCGTCGACGGCCTCGTCGTCGTCCGATCGCCCACCGGTGGCCGACTCCGACGTCCCCTCGGCGGCCGCGCCGCCGCTCGGAGCACCACTGCCGCTCAGATCACCGGTGAGAAACTGAATCCGCTCGGTCGGTTCGTCCGCTCGCCGATCCCGACCGCCCTCGGTGCGATCGGGACGTTCGTGGTCTTCCGGCACCGCGTCCCCTTCTTCTCGGTCTTGCGGCGGGGTCGGCAGCACAACTCGAGCCTGCCGACCGGCATCACCGGTACAGCCCGGCTGGGGAGGCCTCACACGGCTTCCGAACTGGTATCACGTGCGCCACAGCACACAGCGGCCACGCCGAACCGGACACGCACCTCGGTCAAAGATACAGACCGGTACCCTGCTCGGTCCGCTCGGAGGCGACGGCGTGCAGATCCCGCTCCCGCAGCACCACGTAGATCTCGCCCTGCACTTCCACCTCGTACTGCTCCTCGGGGTTGAACAGCACCTGATCCCCGGTTTGGACACTGCGCACGTGGCTGCCCACACCGAAAACCTCGCCCCAGAGCAGGCGTTTGGCCACCTGGGCGGTCGCGGGTATCACGATACCGCCGCTGCTGCGACGTTCACCGGACTCTTCGGAGACCCGCACCATGACTCGGTCATGCAACATCTGGATCTCAAGCTTGGCATCGGTCACCCGGAAAGTTTACGCGTCCGGTCGAGCCCGGCGAATGCGCAGGGTAGACCGCCGAATCGGGCCCCGGAACCGTGACGAGCCGGTCACTGCTCGTCCATCCCTCCCATGACCAGCGGCAACCGCCGGCTGCCGCCGCTGTCGAGCCGGACCGGCACTCCCCAGTCCTGCCTGGTCAGTCGACAGGCCGGATGCTCGACCTCGGAGTCGTCGTCGCAACTGGCCGCCTGCGCGACCACGTGCAGCACCCCGTGCTCGATCCCCTCGGCCAGCACGAGCCGCCTGCTCAGCTCCGTACCGACACCGGCGCCCTCGACCAGCATGTTCTCCGGGGAGGAGCTGATCTCGAGCCGCGTGGAAGGGCCGTAGCGCTCGTCGAGCTTCTGCCCGGGCGGAGGCTCGAAGACAACGGTGAGCTCGACCTCGCCGGAACTGACCTCGGTCGCGGGGCGGTTGACCCGCTGGGACCCACCCTCGATCAGTCGCGCGGTCACCCCCGGCGGCACCGGGCGTTCCAGCCGGTGCGCGGTACTGGCCGCGACCACCAGCTCGCCTTCGGACGTGGTGGCACCGGACGGCTCGGCGACACCGGTCGCCAGCGTCGAGACCTCCCCGGTGGCGGGTTCGTAACGCCGAATCGCGCCGTTGTAGGTGTCGCAGATCGCCACGGTGCCGTCGGGCAGCACCGCGACACCGAGCGGGTGCTGCAGCAGCGCCTCGGCCGCCGGTCCGTCGGAGTGGCCGAAGTCGAACAGACCCCTGCCGACCGCGGTGCGCACCTCGAAACCGCCGTCGGTCGGCTCCACCCAGCGCAGCGCGGAGGTCTCGGCGTCGACGAACCAGAGGCGCTCCGGATCGCCCGCATCGGTGGCCGCCGCGACGGCGAGTCCGGAGGGCTGGGCGAAGAACGCCTCGTTCGCCGGGCCGTCGCGCAGCCCCTCCACAGTGGTGCCCGCGAACCGGGTGACGCTCTCCGCCACGGGATCGAACAGCCCCAGGGTGTGGTTCCCGGCCATCGCGATGACCACACCGCCAGCCGGTGCCCACCAGGTCACGTCCCACGGACTCGTCAACGCCGTCCGCGCCGCCGCGCCCGAGTCCGGCTCGTCCCGCCACTGCGCACCGGTTCCCGCCACCGTGACGACCGCACCGTCGGCCAGCCGCAGCCCGCGCAACAGGTGATTGACCGTGTCGGCCACCACGACGTCGTAGCCGACCCGCGCCGCGACCCGCTCGGGCAGCAGCGCCATGCCACCGGGCTCGCTGAAGGAGGCGAACTCGGCGTCGCCGTCCGCGTTTCCCCTGCGGCCGGTTCCGATGCGGCGCAGCTGGGTCTCGCCGTCCGCCGCGAACTCGACCAGCGAGTGCCGCGCCGAATCCGCGACGAGCAACGTTCCCCCCTCCAGGCCGAGCACCTTGGTGGGGAAGCGCAACGTGGTCTCCGGCTCCGGGGTCTCGACCCGGTGTTCGGCACCGCGGTGGAGGGTGCCGCGCCGGTCGTGCTCGGGCACGAGCTCGCCGAGTATCCGGCGCAGTGCCTCGACGTGCCCTTCCCCGGCCGCCTGGTGCACCACGTAGCCCTCGGGGTCGATCAGCACCAGGGTCGGCCACGCCTTGACCGCGTAGTCGCGCCAGGTCGCCAGCTCCGGATCGTCGAGCACCGGGTGGTCCACGCCGTAGCGCTCCACGGCGGCGGCGAGCGCATCCGGGTCCGCCTCGTGCTCGAACTTCGGCGAGTGCACGCCGATGGTGACCAGCTCCTCGGCGAACTCCCGCTCCAGCGGGCGCAGCTCGTCGATGACGTGCAGGCAGTTGACGCAGCAGAACGCCCAGAAGTCCAGCAGCACGAACTTCCCGCGCAGTTCGGTCAGTCGTGGCGTGGTTCCACCGGTGTTCAGCCAGGCGCGCCCGGAGGGTTCCGGGGCTCGGACACGGGCACGACGGTTCTGCTGCGAAGTATTCACGTCCCCAGTCAACACACCCGAACGGCGCGGTGTTCCGCGGGAGAGTTACTCCTGAGTCACGTCTCACCGTCAGTTCGGTGGATGCGGGGTCTCGGTCAACTTGGGGCACACCCTCGCCAGTTCGTGGTCCGTGGTCAGTACCCGAAGCCCGAGGCGCTCGGCCGGCGCGATGTAGAGCGCGTCGAGCAGCCGCACGTCCGCGCGCCGTGCCCACGCCCCCGTCAGCAGACTTGGCAACGGGTGACGAGTAACGGGCATGGCTGGGAGGCGGCCCAGGGCCAATTCGACATCATCGACGGCGAGGTCACCCGCGCGCCGCATTCCACCGTCGTCGCGCGGACTAGCGCTCGAGGTACGTCAGTACTCGTTCTCGGAGGGTTTCGTACTCCGTGTCGAGGCGGGTCCTGCCGGTCGGGCGAGAGACGGGTTCACCGGGGCCGACGAGCTCGTCGGAGGCGAACTGGCCTCGGGTGAGATCCAGTTCCGGACCGCCGCCGAGGCGGTTCCACCAGTGGAAGTCCACCCGTTCGCCCCGGCGGCGAACATCGCCCCGCACGAGGTCGCCACCGAAGAGATCGTTGAAGACGAGGGCGGTGGTGCCGCATTCTTCCCGCACCGCTCGGCGAGTCGCGGCGTGGTTCCACCGGCGTCCGAAGCCGGGCATCTCAACCGGGGGTCGCGTCGAACAGGCGATCGGCGAACAGCACCTCCGAGCCGGCCAGACCGACCGAGCAGTGCACCGTGAGCTGATCGGAGCTCTCCCGACCGGGGTGAGCGCCGATCAGGACGTCTCCCAGCGATACCAGCCTCGCCGGGCCGACGAGGAAGTCGGGCAGGGCCGCCGCCTGCGGCGGCGAGTCGCAGCTGACGACCGCCGCCCGTTCGAGCAGTTCAGGAGGCATTTCGTGCCCGGTGCTCCCCTTCGGCCCCACGGTGGTGACGTGCGCGCCGGGAGCGATGTCGGCCGAGTCGATCACCGGACGCTCCGAACGGGTGGCCAGCACGACGACCTCGGCGTCACCTACCGCCGAAGCCGGGGTCGCGACGGTCTCGGCGCGCAGCCCCAGCCGGTCCCGCACCTCGGCCGCGAACGTCTCGCGGTTGCGCTCGTCCCTGCTGTGCACCCGGACCAGTTCGGGGGAGCGAACCGCGCTGACGGCCCAGATCTGGGTCCACGCCTGCTTGCCGGTTCCGACCACGGCGAGCGTGCTCGCTCGTTCGTCGGACATCGCTTCCACGGCGGCACCCCCCAGGGCTCCGGTGCGTCGGGCGCCCAGCTCGTCCCCGACCACGATGCCGAACAGCCTCCCCGCGGCATCCCACAGCGCCACCAGCTGATCACCGGCGGGCGTACCGGCGCGGTAGGCGCGGAAACCGCTGACGCCGCCCGGCAGGCCACCGGTTGTGTAGTAGTAGTCGAGATCGCCGAGTTCGGCGCTGACCCGGGGAGGTGCGGCGAGCTCGCCCCGAGCGAACCGGCGGAGGGCCTCTCGCGCGGCGTCGACGGCCGTCTCGGGAGCAACGGTGACGACGTCGGAATCGGTGAGTACGCGCATGTGCCGATGTTCGCAGCGTACCCCGCCCCCATCATAAGTCGTGTGACTACGCATGGGCAGCGCGGAGGACCGCGAGGGCGGTGAGCAGGCTGTTCTCACCCGAACAGGGCCGATACCAATCCACGACCACCGGGCTGACGAACCCCCGTTGGCAGATCAACGCGACCACGGGAAGGGTGCTGCCAGTGTCCAGGTTTCAACTGCGTTCCGTCGTGAGCACCGTAGCCGCACTCGGGCTGATGGCCACGGGTTCGGCGGCGGTGGCATCCGCGCAACCGAAGCACGACGTCGAGCACGACCGCGACCGAGGCACGTTCACCGTCGTCGAGCTCGACGAGCTCAACGACAGCGGAGCGCACGGGTTCGGCCTGATCAAACTGCGAGGCCGCGAAGCGACCGTACGGCTCTACAGCTCCGGGCTGCTGGAGAACCAACCGCACGCGCAACACGTCCACATCGGCGGCGCGGGGCGGTGCCCCACCAAGGCCGACGACGCCAACGACGACGGCATCATCAGCACCGCCGAAGGCGCCTCGGACTACGGCGGGATCGGGGTCTCACTGACCACCACCGGTGACACCGGTCCGTCCAGCGGTCTCGCGGTGGACCGGTTCCCGACCGCCCCAAACGGATTCGTGACCTACTCGCGGACGGTGACCGTCAGCGAGGAAACCGCCGCGAACATCCGCGACGGCAACGCGGTGCTCGTGCAGCACGGCATCGACATCAACGACAGCGGCGCCTACGACGGGGACGCTCCGAGTTCGCTGGACCCGTCCCTACCGCTGGAGGCGACAGCACCGGCCGCCTGCGGCACGCAGGGACTGCGGCTCGGCGGCGGTCTCGACGAGCACGGCCTCGGTCTCGGGCTCGGCCTGAGCACGCGGTAAGAACCAATCGAGAAGTTCGAGTCACCGGCCCCGGGTACACCTGACCCGAGGGCCGGTGGACTTCCGTCAGGAGAGCACCGGATTCGGCTGCCGAGAAACAAAACGGCGCGCGCCGAACGTCGGGAGCGTCGGTGCGCGCCGGGAAACGAGCCCCACCGAAACCGATTCACGGGACATCGGAATCAATTTCGCAAGCGGTTTCGTATTTTCATCGGTCGTGCACCGGGGGACAGAGCACGACCGTTCGGTGCTTTTCGGTTCTTCGCCGTCGACACGGCATCACCGCGTTCACGTCTCACCCGCACCCGGATACGGCCACCGGGAACGAAGCACGAGACCGGAACGGCCTCGACGGATCAGCCCCGGATCATCGGTCTCCGCCGGTCAGGCCGCCTCGGACATCCGCCTGTCCAAAGGCCCTTGCTCCGTCGGGGCCACGTGCTCCATCGGAGTCAGCGGGGTGAGGTCACCGGAAGTCGACATGTCGTACTCACCGCTCTCCTCGAAATTCGGAGGTGAGCGATTGATGCGTTGCGGAGTACGGTGGTCGCTTACGTAGAACACGCTTGCCGCCAAGATCGGAAGCAGTGCACCGATCATCACGATGGCAATGTTCATGGTGCCTCTCCTTAAGGCTGTCCGAAACCCTGAGTGTTTTTCCGATCACTCAGGGTGATCAATATGGGGCCATGGCATCGCCCTGAAATACAGGTCTTCCTGTCATACAGGGATGCCGTTATCGGACTCGTCGCTCTCGCGACGAAGAGACACCTCGTCCGGCGCGTGGGAATCCACCCGTTGGGCGAGGACGTATGGGAGGTGCCTACCTGCCGTTCACCGACAGCCAGGACACCGGGGTGGCGAGCTCCGCGATGCTGCCAGGTCGGGGGTCCGACAGCATCGCGGAGTCACCCCGTTCATCGTGCCTGTACATCAAAGCGTTACACCTTCGACATGATGTGTCTTGGATCACATTTTTCGATCCGATCACAATGTCGATCGATCGGGAACACGAAACGGCCTCAGTACGATACGGACAGTCATCCCCGGAGGGGAAAGTATTCTTCGGACGGGATCCGAGAACACTTGATCACCGCGTTGGTTCCCGTCCGACGAACGGAACCGAAGCGGTGCGAATTCCCGAGCGGGGCAACAAATGTAGCGCAGCTCACGGCCCGGGGCACGGCGAGACACGCCGTCTCCCACCGACCCCGCGCCACGACGAGCACAGTCCACTTCGGATAGCCCCCGAGCGGGGCCCGGAGCGCCCGACCTGCCGGTCGGGTGAACACCGGAACTCGAACAGGTTTTTGATCAGCGTTCGACGACGGCGGTGAGCCCCTGACCACCGGCCGCGCAGATGGAGACGAGTCCACGACCGGACCCACGCTCCGCCAACAACTTGGCCAAGGTCGCCACGATCCGCCCGCCGGTCGCGGCGAAGGGATGTCCGGCCGCGAGCGAGGAACCGTTCACGTTCAGTCGGTCGGTGTCGATCTCGCCCAGCGGTTCACCCCGGCCCAGCCGCTCGGCGCAGAACTCGGGATCCCGCCAGGCCCGGAGCGTGCACAACACCTGGGAAGCGAATGCCTCGTGGATCTCGTAGAAGTCGAACTCGCCGAGCGAGCTGCCCACCCGGTCCAACAGCCTCGGTACGGCGTAGGCGGGAGCCATCAACAGCCCCTCGTCACCGCTGACGTAGTCCACCGCCTCGGAGACGAAGTCACCGAGGTAGGCCAACACCGGCAGCTGGTGCCGCTGCGCCCACTCCTCGCTGGCGAGCAGCACCGTGGCCGCGCCGTCGGAGAGCGGTGTGGAGTTGCCCGCGGTCATGGTGGCCTGCTCGCCCCGGCCGAAAACGGGCTTGAGCTCGGCGAGTTTTTCCGGCGAGGAATCCGGCCGCAGGTTCTGATCACGTGTGAGCCCCTGGAACGGGGTGACCAGATCCTCGAAGAACCCTCGCTCGTAGGCGGCACCGAGCCGCTGGTGGCTGCGGGCGGCCAGCTCGTCCTGCTCCGCCCGCTCGACACCCCACGCCGCAGCGGTCCTGGCGGCGTGCTCCCCCATCGAGAGTCCGGTGCGGGGTTCCTCGTTGCGGGGGATACCGGGTACGACGTGTCCCGGCCGCAGGCCGGTCAGCGCCCGCAGCTTGGCCCCGGTGCCCTTGGCGTGGTTGGCGCGCAACAGCACTCTGCGCAGTTCGTCGTTGAGCTCGATCGGAGCGTCGCTGGCCGAGTCCACCCCGCCCGCTATGCCGGACTCGAGCTGCCCGAGAGCGATCTTGTTCGCCACGGACACGACCGACTCCAGGCCGGTGGCACAGGCCATCTGCACGTCGTGCGCGGGAGTACGCGAGTCGAGACCGGAGCCGAGCACGACCTCGCGTGCCAGGTTGAAGTCGCGGCTGTGCTTGAGTACCGCCCCGGCGACGAACTCACCGACACGCCGCCCGGAGAGTCCGTAACGAGCCACCAAGCCGTCGAGAGCGGCGGTGAGCATGTCCTGATTGGACGCACGCGCGTAGGGGCCACCCGAACGTGCGAACGGGATTCGGTTGCCTCCGACGATGGCGACCCGGCGAGTTGTGGACATGGCCGATTCCTCCGCACAGCTGCTCGACGAACACCCGGAACAGCGCCGGGCCTGACTGGAAACTCAACCTACCGACGGGTAGCTTATGCGTCGAGTGCCGGTCACGCATGGAGGAGTTGCTCGTAATGGCGGATCCGTACAGCAAGCTGGTCACATCCCGGTACGGGCGGCAGTTGGC
Organism: Actinopolyspora mzabensis; assembly: GCF_900101095.1. GTDB lineage: Bacteria > Actinomycetota > Actinomycetes > Mycobacteriales > Pseudonocardiaceae > Actinopolyspora > Actinopolyspora mzabensis. The sequence continues at coordinate 49,489 of NZ_FNFM01000015.1, read as the reverse complement.
CAACCGGCTCGGGCTGCCCACCCCCACCCCGCTGCGCAGGTACCGACCGGGTGACCCGCTCGTCTCCGGCCCCGTACTGCTCGGAGAAGCCGAAGGGGGCCGGCTCGGCAAAGCCGTGTCCGAGACCCTGCGAGAGGCCGACGCCGAGGTACACCGGAGCCGGGACGACGACGCCGAGTACGCGGCCCTGGTCTTCGACGCCACCGGAATAGCGGGCAGCACGGAACTCGGGGAACTCCACGAGTTCTTCGGCGCCACGATCCGGCGAGTGAGCAAGTGCGGCAGGCTGATCGTGCTCGGCACCCCGCCGGAGGAGATCGACGACCCCGCGGAGCGAACCGCGCAGCGCGCGCTGGAAGGATTCGTCCGCACCGCGGGCAAGGAACTCAAACGCGGCGCCACCGCCCAACTGGTCCACGTCTCCCGGGGCGGCGAGCGGGCGATCGACTCCACGCTGCGCTTCCTGCTCTCGTCGAAATCGGCGTTCGTCTCCGGCCAGGTGATCCGCGTCGGAGCCGCCGAAGCACCCACCGTCGACGCAGCGCGACCACTGCGCGACAAGGTCGCGCTGGTCACCGGCGCCTCCCGCGGCATCGGCGCCGCCATCGCCGAGACCCTGGCCCGGGACGGAGCCCACGTGGTGTGCCTGGACGTCCCCGCACAGGGGGAGGACCTGGCCGAGGTGGCCAACCGGATCGGCGGTTCGACGCTGCAGCTCGACATCACCGCCGAGGACGCGCCCCGGCAACTCATCGAACACGTCGAACAGCGGCACGACGGGCTCGACATCGTGGTGCACAACGCGGGCATCACGCGGGACAAGACCATCGGCAGGATGAGCCGGGACCAGTGGGAAGCGGTGCTGCGGGTCAACCTCGCCGCCCAGGAGCGGATCAACACCGCCCTGCTGGCCGACTCCTCCCCGCTCCGCAGCGGCGGCAGGCTGGTCGGGATCGCCTCCATCAGCGGCATCGCGGGCAACGTCGGGCAGGCGAACTACGCGACCTCCAAGGCCGGGGTGATCGGCCACGTGCAGGCACTCGCCCCGCGCGCCGCGGAACGCGGTGTGACGATCAACGCCGTGGCTCCCGGATTCATCGAGACCGCGATGACCGCGGCCGTACCGCTGTTCGTGCGCGAGGCGGGCCGCAGGATGAACAGCCTCTCGCAGGGCGGGCTGCCGGTGGACGTCGCCGAGACCATCGCCTACTACGCCGATCCCGGGTCGGCCGGAGTCAACGGCAACGTAATTCGCGTGTGCGGGCAGAGCCTGTTGGGGGCTTGAGGGTTTCGTCGGCTCGGTTGGCGCAGGGGCTCGGTTGGCGCAGGGCTCGGGTGGCGGAACCTCTCGCGGGCTCTCGCTCCGGGGAGGCCCGACATCGAGTGGGTAGATCACGACAAGTCGCGGCGGAGTACCGCAGGAAGGTGGGACGAGGATGCCGACCGAGGAACTGAGCGAGTCGCCGAACCTGGGCGCGCTCTATCTGAAGGCAGCGGGAACCACACCGCTGCGGCGGGCCGGGCGGGACGCCGAACTCCCCTACAGCGAGTACGTCCGCTCCGGGATCACGATCGACCGGGAACACCTTGCCGCCTACAACAGGCTGTGCGGATTCGGCACCCGCGACGAGCTGCCGCTCACCTATCCGCACATCACCTCGTTCCCGCTGGCCGTGCGGCTGATGACCGACCGGGACTTCCCGTACCCGCTGGTCGGCCTGGTGCACGTGGCGAACCGCATCACGCGGCACGAACCGGTGTCGGTGACCGACTCGATGACCCAGCGAGTGCGGCTGGCGAACCAGCGCCGCCACCCGAAGGGACAGCAGTTCGACGTGATCACCGAGACCAGCGTCGACGATCGGCTCGTCTGGAGCGAGACGAGCACGTACCTGCGGCGGGGCGCCTCGGACGACTCCGTCCCCAGACCCGAGGGAATTCCGGAGGTGACCGCCGAGGCCCCCACCGCGGCCTGGCGGCTGCCCGCGAACCTCGGCAGGCGCTACGCGGCCGTGTCCGGTGATCGTAATCCGATCCACCTGCACCCGCTCACCGCCAAGGCGTTCGGCTTCCCCCGGACGATCGCGCACGGCATGTGGTCCAAGGCCCGCTGCCTCGCCGCCTTCGAGGGCAGACTGCCCGACGCCTGCACGGTCGAGGTGGAGTTCGCCAAGCCGGTGCTGCTGCCCTCCGAGGTGCGCTTCACCGAACAACCCGGGGAGTCGGACGCGGCGAAGCTCTTCGCGCTGCACTCCACCTCGGGCAAACCGCACCTGAAGGGACGGCTGCACGGCCTGGCCGAGTGACCCAGCTCCCACGTGGTCCCCGGCCGCCCGTGAGGGAACTCGCAGGTCAGTTACGCTTTGCTCGTAACGCCGACCATCCGCGCCCGCGGTAGCGGGACGGATCCGCACAGTTTCCGGAGCGACGCCCGTGGCCCGAGTCGTTGTCGACGTAATGCCGAAGCAGGAGATCCTCGATCCGCAGGGACAGGCGGTTGCCAACGCGCTGCCCCGGCAGGGATTCGAAGGAATCTCGGAAGTCCGTCAGGGGAAGCGGTTCGAGCTGGAGGTCGACGACGACGTCGACGACGACACGCTCGCCCGAATCGCGGAGAACTTCCTGGCCAACCCCGTGATCGAGGACTGGGCCGTGCGCCGGGTGGGATCGTGAGCGCCGCCGGGGCCAGGATCGGGGTCATCACCTTTCCGGGCTCGCTGGACGACGGCGACGCCCGCCGCGCGGTGCGCCGGGCGGGTGCCTCGGACGTGGCGCTGTGGCACGGTGACGCCGACCTGCACGGAGTGGACGCCGTCATCGTCCCCGGCGGATTCAGCTACGGCGACTACCTGCGCTGCGGCGCCATCGCCAAGTTCGCACCGGTCATGACCGAGGTGGTGCGCGCCGCCGGGCAGGGCATGCCGGTGCTCGGGGTGTGCAACGGGTTCCAGGTGTTGTGCGAGGCCGGGCTGCTGCCCGGCGTGCTGACCCGCAACTCGGGGCTGCACTACGTCTGCCGCGACCAGTGGCTGCGCGTGGACAACAACACCAGCACCTGGACCACCCGCTACGAACCCGGCGCCGAGCTGCTGATCCCGATCAAGCACGGCGAGGGACGCTACGTGGCCGAGGACCCGGTGCTGGACCGCCTGGAGGGCGACGGCCGGGTGCTGTTCCGCTACGTGGACGGCAACCCGAACGGCTCGCGACGCGACATCGCCGGAATCACCGACGAACGCGGCAGGGTCGCCGGGCTGATGCCCCACCCCGAGCACGCCGTCGATCCACTCACGGGGCCCACCGACGACGGCCTCGGCATGTTCCTGTCCGCCCTCGACACCCTGGTGGCAGCATGACCGACCCCACCCGCGAAGCCGCGACGCAGGACCCGGCCACGCCGAACGGCGCCGAACCGGTGGACAGCGTCGAGCAGGCCGCACGGACCCCCGAACTCGACCAGCCGTACCGCGAGCTCGGCCTCGCCGACGACGAGTACGAGCGCATCCGCGAGATCCTCGGGAGGCGCCCCACCGAGGCCGAGCTGGCGATGTACTCGGTGATGTGGAGCGAGCACTGCTCCTACAAGTCCTCCAAGACGCACCTGAAGTACTTCGGTGAGACCACCACCGAGGAGATGCGCGCCAAGATGCTGGCGGGCATCGGTGAGAACGCGGGAGTCGTCGACATCGGCGACGGCTGGGCGGTCACCTTCAAGGTGGAAAGCCACAACCACCCCTCGTACGTGGAGCCCTACCAGGGCGCGGCCACCGGTGTCGGAGGCATCGTGCGCGACATCATGGCGATGGGCGCGCGCCCCGTGGCAGTGGCCGACCCGCTGCGGTTCGGTCCGGCCGACGCCGCCGACACCCGCCGCGTGCTGCCCGGTGTGGTGGAGGGAGTCGGCGGCTACGGCAACTGCCTCGGGCTGCCCAACATCGGCGGCGAGGTGGTTTTCGACGAGTCCTACGCACGGAACCCGCTGGTCAACGCGATGTGCGTCGGCGTGCTCAAGTCCGACGAGCTGCAGCTGGCACACGCCACCGGGGCGGGCAACAAGGTGATCCTGTTCGGTGCCCGCACCGGGCTGGACGGCATCGGCGGTGTCTCGGTGCTGGCCTCGGAGACCTTCAGCGGCGACGAGACCGGCAGCGGTCGCAAGAAGCTGCCCAGTGTGCAGGTGGGCGACCCCTTCACCGAGAAGGTGCTCATCGAGTGCTGTCTGGAGCTCTACGGCTCGGACCTGGTCGTGGGCGTGCAGGACCTCGGTGGAGCCGGGCTCTCCTGCGCCACCTCCGAGCTGGCCGCCGCGGGCGACGGCGGCATGCGGATCGATCTGGACACGGTGCCGCTGCGGGCCGAGGGGATGAACCCGGCCGAGATCCTGTCCAGCGAGTCGCAGGAGCGGATGTGCGCGATCGTCCGCCCCGAGGACGTGGACTCCTTCATGGCGGTCTGCCGCAAGTGGGACGTGACGGCGACGGTCATCGGCGAGGTGACCGACGAGGAGCACCTGCGGATCGACTGGCGGGGCGAGTGCGTGGTCGACGTCCCGCCCCGGACCGTGGCCGACGAGGGACCGGTCTATCAGCGCCCGGTGCGGCGCCCCGCGGAACAGGACCTGATCGCCGCGGACGACGCGAACACCCTCTCGCGCCCGGCCACGGCGGAGGAGCTGCGCGAGACCGTGCTGCGGATGGCGGCCTCGCCCAACCTGTGCTCCCGGGAGTGGGTGACCGGCCAGTACGACCACTACGTGCGGGGCAACACCGTGTTGGCGCAGCCCTCCGACGGGGGCGTGCTGCGGGTGGACGAGGAGACCGGCCGCGGCATCGCCGTTGCCACCGACTGCAACGCCCGCTACACCAGGCTCGATCCCTACGAGGGCGCGCGCCTGGCGCTGGCCGAGGCCTACCGCAACGTCGCGGTCACGGGCTCGAAGCCGGTGGCGGTCACCAACTGCCTCAACTTCGGCTCGGCCGAGGACCCCGGCGTGATGTGGCAGTTCCAGCAGTCCGTGCGGGGGCTGGCCGACGCGGCCGCCGAACTCGGCATCCCGGTCACCGGCGGCAACGTGAGCTTCTACAACCAGACCGGTGGTGACCCGATCCTGCCGACACCGGTCGCCGGGGTGCTCGGGGTCATCGACGACGTGACCGCCCGGATTCCCACCGGGATCGGAGCGGCGCCCGGTGAGTCGCTGCTGCTGTTGGGTGACACCCGCGAGGAGTTCGGCGGTTCCGAGTGGAGCCGGGTGGTGCACGGCCACCTCGGCGGCACCCCGCCGCGAGTGGATCTGGCACGGGAACGGCTGCTCGCCGACGTGCTGGGGATCGGATCGCGGGACGGGTTGCTCTCGGCCGCGCACGATCTCTCCGAGGGCGGGCTGGCCCAGGCGCTGGTGGAGATGTCGCTGATCGGTGAGACCGGGGCGCGGATCGTGCTGCCGGAGGAGGCGGACCCGTTCGTGTGGTTGTTCGCCGAGTCGGCGGGCCGGGTCGCGGTGTCGGTGCCGCGCGGCGCGGAACTGAAGTTCACCGAGCTCTGCTCGGCGCGTGGTCTGCCGTGCTCGAAGATCGGTGTGGTGGACGACGAGTCGAAGGCGCTGGAGATCCAGGGCGTCGGCGACATCCCGCTGTCGGAGCTGCGGGAGGCGTGGGAAGGCACGCTTCCCCGACTGTTCGGCTGATCGTTCCCGGGCGGAGTGCCGTCGACACCGACGCCTGTCGACGGCACTCGCCTCCCGGAACTCGTAGCGGTGGTTGTTCGGGTGCTCGGGTTCGGCACCCGAGTCGGCGCCGCGCGGTCTCGGGCCGACTTCCGGACGACGAAGGTCCGCCCGGGGCGCACGGGAGAGTCCTCACCCGCGTGCCAGCCGCTCGAGCTGCTTGTAGGAGCCGTTGAACAGGTTCTTGTCCAACGGGGACGAGGTGTACTGCCAGAAGGTGTGGAACCCCCAGCCGTGCGGTAGCGGACCGATGTAGTCGTTGTAGCGCGCCACCCACAGTGGATTGGTGTCGCCGAAGTCCGAGGCCACGCACTTGTTCCACCAGCTGGTGCTGGTGTAGATGGTGGGGTACCTGCCGGTCAGTTCCCGATAGGTGTCGCTGAAGTCCCGGATCCAGGCCGTCATGGCCGCCTTGCTCTTGCCGTAGCAGGTGGGTCCGTACGGGTTGTACTCGATGTCCAACGCGCCGGGCAGGGTTTTGCCGTCGTCGGACCAGCCGCCGCCGTTGGCGACGAAGTAGCGCGCCTGGGCCGCGCCCCCGGAGCGGTCGGGCAGTGCGAAGTGATAGGCGCCCCGGATCATTCCGACCTCGTACGAGCCGGTGTACTGGTGGTTGAAGTCCGGACTGGTGTAGCCCGTGCCCTCGGTGGCTTTGACGTAGGCGAACCGCATCCCCTTGTTCCACCAGTGTCGCCAGTCGACCCAGTTCTGGTGCCCGCTCACGTCCATCCCCTTGACCGAGGGATTGCGTGCCGTGGCGGGATCGGCGGAGGGATCACCACCCTCGTGTTCCCGAATCTGCGAGCCCATCTCGTGGCCCGCCTGCCCCCGGGCCGGCGAGGATTCGCTCACGGCCTGCGCGGAGGTTCCCAGCAGCAGTACCGTGCCGAACAACGCTGATAAGGCCACGGTCAGCGCTCGGGCGCGACCACATCCCCTCGAACCGTGCATGATTGTCCCCTCGTGCTCGTCCCGCGGCCCGGGGGTGTGGCGTCGGTCCCCACGGGTAACCGCCGTTGTGGAATTCCGGTCGTGCGGCGAAGGCTGCGATCGTTCCACCGCACTACTAGGTATCGTGTTACCTTTTCACCACAACGAGGCAAACCGGACACCGCGTGTTTCACAAAACTCGCCCCGTTCGGGTGACATGATCAGCCGATTCGATCTCCGTCAGCACTTCCCGTCAATTCACAGCGGCTAGCTACCCTGGGCGGCAACAGGTTCCGCGTTCGACCGACGGGTGGCATCGGCCGTATGCTCTCCCGAGTACCTTGCGCGGGCGACTACGAGAAGCGGAGGGCGCCGCGGGCATGACCGGCTGGACAGCGCCTGTTTCAAGCGCTCACGAGGTGACGAGTGTGGACGGACAGCGCAAACGGGACTTCGCCGCTGCCTGGAGCCGGGCGCTCGTCGGGACCAGTTACGTGCCGATGACCGGCGCGGAAGTGGAAGAACTGCTGGAAGGCTACACCGACCAGCTGGTCGAGGCGTTGCTGAGCGAGCCGCAGCACACCGACGCCGCCCGCGAGGTCGGTTCCGAGCTGGTGTCCGTGCACTTCACCGGCGCCGAGTCCCTCGCGAGAACGATCGAGAACGTCGGGGAACACATGCTTCCCACGCTCGGCATCGCGGAGAGCCCCGAGATGCGAACGCGCGTTTCGGCGATCCAGTCCGCGATCTCGGCGGGATTCATGCAGGCGGCCCGCAAACGGACCCTGGACGAGCAGGAAGCCATCCGTCAGGCCGTGCTGGACGCACGCGACTCCGTGGAACAGGCCCTGCGCACCAGTGAGGCCAGGTTCCGGGCGATCTTCGCCGAAGCCGCCATCGGTATCGGGATCGCCGACACCGAGGGCCGGATCATGGAGGCCAACGCCTCCCTGCGGCGGATCCTGGGGCGCACCGCCGAGGAACTGCGCGGCCTGATGGTCTACGACCTGGTCGATCCCGAGGACAACGACACCGTCTGGCGGGTCTACGAGGAACTCGTCCGCGGCGAACGCGAGCAGTACCGGGTCGAGAAGCACTTCACCCGCCCGGACGGCAGCAAGTCGTGGACCGAACTGATCGTGTCGCTGGTACGCGGTGAGGACGGCATGCCGCTCTACCAGGTCGCGATGATGGAGGACGTCACCGACCGCAAGATGCTGCAGGACCGGCTGCGGCACCAGGCCCTGCACGACCCGTTGACCGGTCTGCCCAACCGTGCCCTGTTCCTGGACCGGCTCACCGAGGCACTGCGCGAGGACTCCGATAGCACGAAGCGAACCGACCGGGTGGCGCTGTGCTACATGGACCTCGACGGTTTCAAGGTCATCAACGACAGCCTCGGACACCACGTGGGTGACGACCTGCTGGTGACCGTGGCGCAGCGCCTCGACGAGGCCGTGCGGGGCGAGGACCGGCTCGTCGCGCGGATGGGCGGGGACGAGTTCGTGATCCTCATCCAGGGATCGCAGGGCACGCAGCAGGCCATCGAAGTGGCCAACCACGTGCTGGAAACCCTGGTTTCCCCGATGCGTGTCGGCAACCAGGAGCTCGCGGTCTCGGCCAGCATCGGGATCCTGGAGCGCTCCACGGCGGGGCAGACACCCGCCGAACTGATGCGCGACGCGGACGTCACGCTGTACTGGGCCAAGGCCGAGGGCAAGAACCAGTGGGCGCTGTTCGACACCGAACGCAACGCGAGCGAGGTCGCGCAGTTCCGGCTCTCGGCAGCCATGCCAGCGGCGCTGGAACGCGAGGAGTTCTACGTCGATTACCAGCCGCTGGTCGAACTCGGCGAGTACACCGTCTCCGGCGTGGAGGCGCTGGTTCGGTGGTGGCACCCGGAGCTGGGCAGGCTCGGCCCCGACCGGTTCATCGGTCTCGCCGAGGAGACCGGCATGATCGTCCCACTGGGGCGCTGGGTGCTCAGCAAGGCTTGCGAGCAGGCGAAGGCCTGGCAGGACGAGTTCGGCCGGGCCGCGCCGTTCATGAGCGTGAACCTGGCCGTGCGACAGTCCCGGGACCCCAACCTCGTCTCCGACGTCACCGAGATTCTCGACCGGACCGGTCTGGACCCGGGGAAGCTGCAGCTGGAGCTGACCGAGAGCGCGATCATGGGCACCGCCGACGAACCGCTCGAGGCCCTTCGCACCCTGTCCCGGATGGGAGTGCGCATCGCGATCGACGACTTCGGCACCGGCTACTCCAACCTGGCTTATCTACGGCACCTGCCCGTGCACGAGCTCAAGATCGCCGGTTCGTTCATGGAGGGGCTCGCCGACAGCGAGTGCATCGATCCGGTGGATGCCCGGATCGTGAGCACCCTGGTCGACCTGGCACACACCCTGGGGCTGACCGTGACCGCCGAGGGTGTCGAGACCCACGCCCAGGCCAAGCGGATGAGCGAGATCGGGTGTGAAACCGGGCAGGGCTGGCTCTTCGCGAAACCGGGCCCCCCGGACGCGGTACGAGAACTACTGACCGCCGAACAGCACCGGTGAGGCCGGAACGTCCGAGCGAAACCGATCAACTCCGAGGACGCCGGAGCGGCGCGGCGAGCTTTCCCCGCCTCGGCTGGGTGTTTCCCCGGAACCGAGCTCGCCGGGGACACCTCGCCGCTGCCTTCGGGCCCTCTCCTTGCGGCCGTACGGGGTGGCGGCCGTACGGGGAGACAGCCGGCCGCGGCGGGATACGCCGGGCCGACCAACGAAGCCCCCGGAGCGACGTCGCTCCCGCGGTAAACATCAGTCCTTCAACTGCCGCTCCGCACGACTGATCACCGAATGCACCGAGGCGTGACCGTCGCTCGTGACCCAGGAGACCCGAACGCTCGGGCGGACCTGTCTGCGCTGCAGCCGCATGGGACGGGCCACCGCGCTGCGAGCTCCCTCGGCGATCTCGTCGCCGGTCCCGCTGGGATGTTCCACGACCACCGCGAACTCGTCCCCACCGAAACGGGCCACGGTGTGCTCGTCGGCGACGCTCTGCCGCAGCCTCCCCGCGATCATGGTCAGCAGCTCGTCCCCCTGAGCGAAGCCGTAGTCGACGTTGAACTGTTCGAGCCTGCGGACGTCCACGAGCACCAACGTGGTCAGGGTGGTCCGGCAACGGGCCCGCGCCAGTGCCTGGTCGAGCCTGTCCAACAGCAGCACCCGCCCCGGCAGGCCCGTCAACGGATCAGTCATTCCACGGGAGTGCGACACCTCGGAATCCACCGGTTGGAGGAACATCAACACCCGCTGTTGCGAACAGGTGCGGGTGGGCTGGTAGTCCATCCAGAGGTGCCCGCTCGGCTTGCCCTCTCGGGTGATCACGACGGGCGTGGACATCCGGGTGCCGGTACGCAGCACCTGGCTGGTCAGATCGGTCCAGTCGGGCAGTCGCGCTCCGGTGCTGTCCCGCATCGCCCAGTCCGCCGGGCGCGAACCGGTGAGCAGGTCCGTGCGATCCAGCCGCAGCAGATCCGCGGCGGCATCGTTCGTGGCCAACACCTGACCCCGCTCGTCGGTGAGCATGAATCCGGTGGTCAGACTCATGATGAGTTCATCCCACACCCCGGTGAACTGGGACACGCCAGTGGCATAGACAACACTCATTCGGAGCTACCCTCCCCACCAGATGGAGCAGTGAATTTGAGCCTCCCCTCGTAGCGGGATCGAATTCAAGGGTTCCGACACCACACGTCATGGTGTTTTTTCGTTGAGTTACTAACACAACGTGAGCACTGTCGAACCCCGGGAACCCGAGGTGATGTTTTCGCGACGGTTCGGCGACATCGAGATGAACCGTGGCGGTACTCCGGCGTTGTGCCCCGACCTCCTACTCTGGTTGACATCTCGACTGCTGTCCGGGAACGCGTTCCACCCCGAACGATCGGCCCGCCGCTGGCGTCCGGCTCGCCGGCCCGTGCCACGGGCTCCGGCGCGGATGTCTCCGAGTCGCGGCGGAACCCGCGGCACGGGCACTTGGCGGCTCGGAGTTCCCGGAAGCCGAGCGGGAACGGACGCGGTTCTCGGACCACCCGACGAACCAGCAGGACCAACAGGACGGTGGCAGTGTGCGGCCGACAACACAATTCCCCGAACGGGGATCACTTGTCAGCATGGTGTACGAACACCGAAAAATACTCTTCGTAATCGCACTGTGCGAGTTCCTCGCGGTGGTCCTCGTCTCGGCCATAGACCCGCACGCCCACATCGACGGCGAGGTGTACCGGCTCGGCGCACAGGCGTGGTGGAACGGGCAACCGATCTATCACGATCTGCCGCCCACCGAAGTGGGACTGCGGCTGCCGTTCATCTACCCACCGTTCGCGGCCGTCGCGTTCACACCGCTGGCGCTGGTCTCCAAGACGGTCGCCGTCGCACTGATCATGTTCGTCAGTCACGTCGCCCTGCTGGTCACGCTGTACGTGATCCTTCGGACGGCCGACTTCGGCCCGGCGAGCCGACGAACCGTCCTGCTGATCACCGCCGCGGTGCTGCCGTTGGCCACCCTCGTCGAGCCGGTACGGGAAACCCTCACCTACGCGCAGATCAACCTGGTGCTCATGGCGCTGGTCGCCGTCGACTGCCTGTGGCGGGCGGACGGGCACCGCAAGCTGCCCTACCCCAGAGGAGTGCTGCTCGGCATCGCCGCGGGCCTCAAGCTCACACCCGCCGTGTTCCTGCTGTTCTTCCTGCTGCGCCGCGACCTGCGCGCGATCGTGACGACGGTGGTGACCTTCCTGGCGACCGTGGCACTCGGTTTCCTGCTCGCGTTCGACGACGCGCGCGAGTTCTGGCTGCACGAGGTGTTCGCCAGCAGCGACGTCTCGTTCGGCCCGCAGTTCACGGGCGACGCCTCGATCTACGCGGGCAACGTCTCGCTGCGCTCGTTGCTGAGCAAGCTCGCCGTGCCGGAACCCTGGTTGAGCGGCTGCCTGGGGGTGCTGATCCTGCTGCTGGCGGGCTTGGCGGTGTTCGGGATGCTGGCGGCACTGCGCCCCCGGAACGGACAGCGCCGGGACTACTCGACAGCGCTGGTGATCAACGCGGTGTTCGGTCTGCTGATCTCGCCGATCTCCTGGTCGCACCACTGGGTCTGGGTGGTGCCGGGGCTGGTGCTGCTGTTCGGGCGTGGCTACACCCGGCGCGACTGGCCACTGCTGGTCTCGTTGGGACTCGCGGTGGAGCTCTACCTGATCGGCCCGCACTGGCTGGTTCCCCAGGGTGACGGCAAGGAGCTCACGTGGAACTTCTTCGAGCACCTGATCGGCAACGCGTATGTGTATCTGGGAGTAGGTTTCCTGGTTTACCACGCTTTTCTCGGTTGGCAGGCCCGGTACTCGAATTCCGAGACGAGGACGCCGGTTCCCACCACGCCGAATCCCGGTGAGCGGTCGACTCCCGAGGACCCCGCTCACGGGAACCCCATTACCGAGGGCTCCGCTGTCGAGGGCTCCGCTACCGAGGGCTCCGACAGCGAAAGCTTCGACGACGGGAGAGCCCGCTCCGATGGGACCGAGTCCGGCACCAGCGGATCCGTGGGCTCCGGCCCCACCGGGAGCGCCAGATCGACCGCTCCGGACGGATCCGGCGGCTGAACCGCCGCGGCGGCGATCCCGGAAGTGAGGCTCCCGGAGGCGGCCACCGGAGCTGAGACGACAATCGGGGCCGGGGAGTTCCCAGCTCCCCGGCCCCGATAACGCCGCCCCGCGGCTACCGACAATCGCCAAGCGGTCCCGCAAGGGCGACAGGACGCGTACTTCCGGGGTGGTCAGTCCCGGTCGTACGCGTGCGGCGAACCCGCCACGGCGCTCACACGGCACCGACCTTCGGCATACCGTTGGCGTCCAGCGCGGGCAGTGGACGCGTGTGCCCGTCGAGTAGCGGCAACGCCATCATCTTCGCCGGGACGGCACCACGGGCGGTGGGCCGCTCGCGGAACGGGTTGGAAGTCACCTGCTGCCGTTCCGGCATCGCGGCCGCCAACTCATCCAGCTCCCGCACCACCACGCGCGAGAACTCGGGGCGCTCGCTGAAGACCACCTCGTCCTCCCCGGCTTCGTAGGCCGGGATAGCGGTGGTTGCCTCGACGCTCAACTCGCGTGCGATGCGGGAGAAACCGCCGGTCTCGGCGTTGCCGCCGAACGCGTTGAACTCCCCCAGCGGCTCGGCGAGCTCGGCACCGTCCGAGCCGTTCATCGGATCGGGAGTGGCGACCAGAAGTTCCGGCTCCACCAGCGTGGGCACCTGCTCGGCTCGCTGATGTGCCTCGTTCGGCAGCCGAAGCGGCTCGGCGTCCTCCGCGGGGCGCTCGACACCGGAATTCGCCGAAAGCACCGAGCGCAGCAGCTCGCGCGGCACCGCGCGCAGATCCGGCCCGGTGTCCAGCCCGGCCGAGGTGAGGTCGACCGAATCGGTGAGCAGCAGCCCCGGTGTGTTGTGCGACCGCGCGACCGGACCGGCCTGCACGATCCCCTCGCCGCGTGGGGCGGCCAGTTCGGGAGCCACGGCCGGATCGATGTGCGGCCTCACCAACGCGACGGGCAGCATCTCGAGGGTGCTGTCGTCGACGTGCGGCCGGGCTTCGTCATGCGGCAGGGCGTCGTCATGCGGCAGGGCGTCGTCATGCGGCAGGGCGTCCACTCGCTGCCGGGCATCGACGAGCCTGTCGACGATCTCGCCGATCGGTCCGGACCAGCTCAACGAGCGGTGGAAGCCGTCCGCCGGTTTGCTCTCCTGGGCCGCGTGCCTCCCGCGAGAGCGTTCCCTGGGCTGAGCCTCGGCTCGGGCGGCGGTCCCGAGCGGGGCGGAACGTGCCACGTCCGTGCGCCAGGACAACTCGGGCAGCGCGGTGGCGGGGCCGGTGCGGGGAGGCTCGACCGGCAGGCGCTCCGTCGACGCCGTACGAGGCGGGATCCAGTGCTGCCGGGCTGTTCGCTCGCCGGTCCGTTCGACTGTCCGTTCGACATCGGGCTCCGGCGCATCGGTGATGCGCGGGATCCGCTGAGTGCGCTCGTTGTCGAACTCGGGTGGGACATCGCGTATGGGTTCGATGACGCCGACGAGGGTGTCGGCGGTGGCGTTGGCGATCGTGTCCCGGAGGGGATCCCTGCCGTCCTCCGGGAACAACTCGCCCGCGAAGCACAGCCCACTGCGGCTGGGAGTGCCGTCTCCGGCCGCTTCGGCCGGAGTCAGCGGGTCACCGAGCGGTGAGGTGGGACGGTCCGGGCAGTTCCCGGACGCCGCAGCGACACCGGTACCGGCCGCGAGCATTCCGCCGGTCACCAGCGCTGCTTGCACGCCTCGCCTTGCCCAACTCTGCATGGAACTCTCCTCCGATTCCTTTCCCGCGATACAGGAGTGCCCCTGCACGCAAGCTTTGTGCGAACTGCGATTGCCGAATGACCCGATGGAGCGAGCACGGATTTCGATTCCGGTAACGCTCGGGGTCGAAGTCGCGGAGGGCGAAAAACACTGCTCGGGGTGACGGTGAGTGGAAATCACTCGAACCGGCCCGAGGCGGTCCGCCACGGCGGACCGAGAATCAGTCGGGAGTGGTACCCGGTTGCGGCCCCTCGGGGCTCGCGGGGTCGTAAACATTGGCGCGCGTTATGGCGCCGAACGAGGGGACGGCGGAACGCGAAACGGGAAGCGAGTCCCCTAGGCCGTAACCGCCGTGCGAGCCGCCGCCGGAGGTGTTGGTGTCCGTGCCGCAGCCGCAGTTACCGGACGGGAAGGGAAGTTTCCCGCCACGACTTTCCGTGGACGAACCGTCGCGTTCGGAGTGCGATTCGTGGTTCGGCCAGGCGATGTCGCGGTCGATCGCGGCGAGCACGGCCGCTTCCCGGGAGTCGGATTCGGAACCGGACGCGCCGGAGTCGTTCGACCCGGTCTCGTCGGAGGTGTCGCCGGGATGTGCGGCGGACACACCGTCTTCCGGTAGCGTCCCGGCTCCGATGCCCGTGCTCCCGGCGGGTTCGTCCGGGAACTCGCCCGGCTGCTCTCCCGAGACCGTTTCGCGTAGCGAGTCGTGCAGTTCTCCCAGGCCCGACTCGACGGCTCCGGTGAGCGATTCCTCGCCCGTCGTCCCGGAAATCAGGGTGCCCGTCACTCGCTCGACGGGGTGCAGCAACGGATCGACCTCACGTCGCGCGGTACGCAGCCCGTCGGAAACGGAGTCGGACAGCTGCTCGGTGGTTCCCCGGAGCTCGTCACGATCCAGCACGGTCCGGAGTGGACCGCTTTCCTCGACGGTTTCCCGAGCACGATCCGGTCCGGGGGAAACGGTCGGGGATACCCGGGCACGGTCGTGCTGGAGTCGGTCGGCCCGAGCTCGATCAGTTCGAGCTCGATCAGTTCGACGAGGATCATTCCGGATCCTGTCGTTCTCGGTCGGTGGCCCGGATACCCGGCTCTCCGCACCACTCCCGACAGTCCTGTCGGCCGGATCCACCGTGGTGGTTCGACCGCAAGCTTCGGTTCCCAGCGCCTTGGAGAGGGTCGACACCGGACCGGACCGGGCCGCGCCCGGTTCCGCGGGGGATGCGGCCCGCTCGTCGTCGTAGCGCTCGTGCGCCTCGGAACCGTCCGTTCGCGCACCGGGAGAGCGATCGTCGACGTGTCGGATCAGCGCCCCGACCTGGCGGAGCGTGCCGTCCTCGGAAGGTTTCTCGACCGCCACGGCCTGGGCGGATCCGAAGAGCCAAGCAGCGGAAACACCGGCCACGGTCCCGCCGACGGCGACCAGCGCGCGGGACAGCCACCGCCGTTGGCGGTCGGCCGTCACCCCCTGCTCGCCGTCGAACATGAACTCCGCAGCCTCCTCGGAACGACATTCCCGCCGCGACGGGCCCGGACGAGGAAGGGCGGTAGAACACCGACCGATCCTCGCGTGCGGTCCACTGCCACGCCGGTGGGAGAACGACGTTCCCGCCGACCGACGGACAATCGGACCGGAGCACGTCCAGCGGATTGCCGACGATCACTCTTCCAAAGACATCCCCCGCTTCGCATTCACGCAGCGCTCGGTTCGTCACATCGTGTGACATTCCGGGATGTCGCGTGCGTCCCGAACCGGACACGGCGAAACCGGAGCCGTGAGTCACCACCGTGATCCACCGCGTGCGTATACGGTTGCGGTGTGAGCGCCTTCAAGGTCACGGATTCGGACGAAGCCGCCAGGGTTCCGGTCGCGATACGAACAGCGGCAGCCCTCGGTTGGCGAGTGTTGGTCATCCTCGGCACGCTGTACGCCCTCGGCTGGCTGGTCGGCAAGCTGTCCGTGGTGGTCATCCCGGTGGCCATCGCGCTGCTGCTGTCCGCGCTGCTGGCTCCGGCCGTGTCGGCGCTGAGCAGGCTGCGCGTGCCGCGCGGACTGGCCACCGCGGTCGTACTGGTCGGCGGACTCGCCGCCGTTGGCGGTGTCCTCACCTTCGTCATCAACGCGTTCATCGCGGGTCTGCCCGACCTGCAACGGCAACTGATGGCCAGCCTGGACACCGTCCGGGAGTGGGCGGCCACCGGTCCGCTGCACCTCGGCGAGGCACAGATCAACAGATACGTCGACCAGGTCGGGAACTGGCTGCAGGACAACCAGCAGCGAATCACCACCGGAGCGCTGGCCACGGCCACCACCTTCGGCAGCTTCCTCACCGGAATGCTGCTGATGCTGTTCACCCTGATCTTCTTCCTGCACGACGGCAGGCGGATCTGGCTGTTCCTGCTGGGGCCGATGCCGGATCCGTTGCGCTCCCGGCTCGATCTGGCGGGGACCCGGGGATTCGACTCGCTGATCGGCTACATCCGGGCGACCGGCCTGGTGGCCGTCGGTGACGCGTTGGGCATCGGGATCGGGCTGGCCATAATAGGTGTGCCGCTGGTGGTGCCCCTGGCGGCGCTGGTGTTCCTCGCGGCGTTCATCCCGATCGTCGGCGCCGTGGCGTCCGGAGCGGTCGCGATACTCGTCGCCCTGGTCGCCGAGGGGCCGATCGCGGCGCTGCTGACGCTCGGGGTGGTGCTCGGGGTGCAGCAGCTCGAGGGCAACGTGCTGCAGCCGCTGCTGATCGGCCGTGCGGTGCGGTTGCACCCGCTCGCCGTGGTGCTGGCGATCAGCGTGGGAGCCATAGTCGCCGGCATCATCGGTACGCTGCTGGCCGTGCCGGTGCTGGCGATGCTCAACTCCGCCGTCCGCGCGCTTTACGAGGGCGACGGGCAGGCGGAACCGGCCACCGCCGCCGTGGAAGGCGGGCGGGAACCCCCCGAAAGTGACAGCGAAGAGCCCGCACCCGAGTGATTCGGTCGAATTCGGTTCGCCCCGCATAGCTGATCGGGTAGCCGTCACGTGAGTCGGTGCCTCGCGGCGTTGGGCCGGCTCTTGAGTAGCGACTTCGGGGGGCGGCGATTTCGCGAGAAATCGACGAACCCCCATCACTTACGCAGTCGGCACCGCCGCGGGTTCTCGCGTGCGGCTCTCGCGAGGACGGTCCCGACGTTGTGTAGGTCGCTACCCGAGGTCGGGGCACCCGCAGCGAGAGCCGTGCGGGAGGTTCCGCCACCCGAGCGGCCGTGCCACGGGACCGTGCGAAACCACTACGCGAGGCTGACGGCGTTGCGCCCACCCGCTTTCGCTGCGAGGAGGGCCGCGTCGGCGGCCACCAGCAGATCCTCCAGCTCGTAGCCCACCCGCTCGGTGGCGGCCACACCGATGCTGACGGTGAGCCCGTCCAGTTCCCGGTGCACTCCTCGGGTGTCCCGGGCGGGTACGGACAGCGAGGCGGTGGAACTCCGGATCCGGTGGGCGATCTCGCTGGCGGCGGGAATGTCGGCGTCGGGTAACAGCACGACGAACTCCTCGCCGCCGAAGCGCCCCACCAGATCGCCCTTGCGGACGCTGCCGCGCAGCATCAGGGCCATAGAGGACAGTGCGGCGTCTCCCGCCAGGTGTCCGAGCTCGTCGTTGACGCGCTTGAAGTGATCGAGGTCGAGCAGCAGGATCGCGGCCCGCTGTTTCCGGGAGCTCGCCCTGCCCAGTTCCGCACGTGCCAGTTTGTCCCAGTGGACCGCGTTGACGAGTCCGGTCTTGCCGTCCCGCTGCGCCGAGCGCCGCCACTGCGGTAGCTGACCGGCCATGTCCAGCAGTGCCATCGGCGGTGCGGCGAGCAACGCGCTGGCCGGATGGAGCTCCATCGCCACCGCCAACAGGAGGCCGAGGGCGGCGGCGACGATGCCGAGCAGCACATCGATCGGGTCTCCCAGGATCTCGGCCCTGTCAGCCCGGGGTCTGCGCAGTCGGAGTCCAACCGCCACGATCGCGGCCCGAAGCAACAGCAGGGTGGCCGAGCCCGCGATCAGCAGCAGGGGATTCCACTGCGGCTCGTGCCAACCGACGACCGCCCGGGCCACGAACGTGGCCGAAACGGTGGCGGCGGTGACGAACATCCACCGGTACGACTCGCCGCGCACGCCGAGCACCCCGTGCAGGGCGGGCCCCAGCAACAACAGCACGAGCAGGTTCGGCGGCAGGGTGAGCATGCCGGTGACGAGATAGCAGATGTGGATCGTCCAGGGATCCCGGCGAACCTCGTCGCGCAGCTGGATGGACAACGAGGTACCGACGATCACGACGCCTGCGGTGAACGCGAGCAGCCCGAAGCGGTGCAGCGTCTCGGAAGTCGGCGGAGCGGTGGTCAGAATGACCGCGAACACCAGCGACACGGCCACGAGCTGCACCACGATCACGTAGACCAGCGCCGCGGGCCTGAGCCTCCACAATGGCCAGTACCCCATGAATCTCTCACTCCTCCCCTGTCGGGAGCCTCGCACAGATCCGGCCGGGTTCGTAGCCACACCCGGTGTGGGCTTCGATGCGATGCGTCGTTCACTCGTCGAACCCCGTTTCCCGTTGGATGTCCGAGGTGATCGACTGGTTCCGTTCGGTGAAACCATAGGCTCGATGGCTGGGACGGCAGCGGTTCTCGGTCCTTTCTCGGAACGTCGTGGTGGATACGGGAGCGGGCCGCGAAGTACGGCTGGGTAGTACGACTGGGAAGCACGGCTGGGAAGTACGACCGGGGCGTGGGACGGGGACTGCGCGAGGGGGAGAGCGCGCCGTCCCGCGCGAGCGACGATCGGTTCGCTCGCCCCGCGCCAAGACGAATAAGATTCATACTTGGCTGGTTCGCACGTCACCACGTGCGGAAGAGAGTCGAGGGGCGGGGTGAAAACCGTCACGAAGGTCCCGGAGCGAACTCCGCGAAGGCTGGAACGAGAAGCCCGGCGCGCTCGTCGATACGTATGGCCCTGGCAAGTTCGCCGGAAAGGAACGCCGAAGAGTGGGCAGCACGACCAGCGACAGCACGGACGGACACCGCAACCGACCCCTGTGGCCGAGAATGTGGCGAACACTCACGACGACAGGCGGAACCCCGCACACCACCACCAACCGGAACGGGCAGCTGGAAGCGGTTCCGGACGGGCGCATCCCGCTCTGGCGGGCACACAACGGACTACGTGTGTTGACCCTGATCTACGCCTTCGTGTGGTTCCTGGTCATGCTGCCCCACTACCGCGAACCCGCGCTGGGTTCCGTGATCATGGCGTCGATGGTTGGCTGGACCGCCTTCACCATCTGGCGCTACAGCAAACCGTCGGGGCGCACGAAACGGCTGGTGCTGCTGGACCAGTTCGTCACGACGGCACTGTTCGGGCTCTGCTACTTCGTACTCACCGAGCAACAACTGGAACAGGGCCTGCCGACCGTGGTCACCATGTGGCACGCCTCGATGGTCACCGCTGCCGCGGTACGGTGCGGCATGCCGGGAGGAGTCACGAGCGGCGCGGCCGCGGCGGCGGCCAATCTCGCCATGCGCGGCTACATCGACTCCAACATGTGGATGGACACGGCGCTGCACCTGGTGATCGGACTGCTGCTGGGACTCGCCTCGGAAACCGCCAAGCATTCCACGCGGCGGCTGGCCAGAGCACTGCGCGCCGAGGCGGCCACGGCCGAACGCGAGCGGTTGGCACGCGACATCCACGACAGCGTGCTCCAGGTGCTGGCCCGAGTACGGCGCAGAGGCGGGGAACTCGGCGGCGAAGCCGCCGAACTGGCCACTATGGCCGGTGAGCAGGAGACCGCGCTGCGAGCCCTGGTATCCACCGGCCCGGCCGAACGCGGCGAGACGAGCACGGACCTGGCCACGCGCCTCCGAGCGCTCGAGGGCACGGGGATCAACGTCTCGGTACCCGCCACCGAGGTCACGCTGCCCGCGGAAACGGTCACCGCGCTGGTCTCGGTCGCCGGCGAAGCCCTGCAGAACGTGGCGGAGCACGCGGGAACGGAAGCGCAGGCCTGGATCCTGCTGGAGGACCTGGGGCCCGAGATCGTGCTCAGCGTGCGGGACGACGGGCCCGGCATCCCGGAAGGCAGGCTGGAGGAAGCGGCCGCCGCGGGAAGGATGGGAGTCGCGCAGTCGATCCGCGGTCGGGTGGAGAGTCTCGGTGGGACTGTCACATTGGACACCTCGGTCGGTGAGGGCACCGAATGGGAAATCCATCTCACTCGCACCGATTCGGGGGACCGGACCGTGCACAGTGGTGGACTGGCACGCGGGAATTACTGAGGAGCGAGAGCATGACGGGGTCGAAGATTTCGGTGATGGTGGTCGACGATCACCCGATCTGGCGAGACGGGGTGGCGCGGGACCTCACCGAACGGGGCTTCCGCATCAGCGCCACCACCGGAGACGCGGTCTCGGCACTGCGTATCTCACGGACCGTGCACCCGGATGTGGTGCTGATGGACCTCAATCTGGGCGACACCTCCGGGGTGGAGGCTACCCGCCAGATCACCCAGGAAATCCCCGGTACCAGGGTGCTGGTGCTGTCGGCCAGTGGCGAGCACGCCGACGTGCTGGAGGCCGTCAAGGCCGGGGCCTCGGGCTACCTGGTCAAGTCGGCCTCCGTGGACGAGCTGGTGGACGCGGTGGAACGCACCTCGGTGGGAGACGCGGTGTTCACCGCCGGCCTGGCGGGCCTGGTGCTTGGGGAGTACCGGCGGATGGCGGTCACCCCGGACGACTCGGATCCGGACCCACCGCGGCTGACCGAACGGGAGACGGATGTGCTGCGGCAGGTCGCCAAGGGGCTGACCGCACGCCAGATCGCGAACAAGCTGGTGATCTCGCACCGCACCGTCGAGAACCACGTGCAGTCCACACTGCGCAAGCTACAGCTGCACAACCGGGTGGAGCTCGCCCGCTACGCGATCGAGCACGGGCTCGATCAGGAGGGTGAGGCCCCACCGGAGTGAAGCCTCCCCGAACCGGTGGAGCTTCGTGCACCCGACGACTCGCTGAGGTTCATTCGAACGCCGCACGCACCGCTGCCTTGGCGCCGGCGGCGTCCGAGGCGGCGAGCGCTGTCTCGGCGGCTCGTTCACAGGCTGGCAGCGAGGCCCCGGCAACCGCCGACCCCACGGCGGGAACGGCCGTGGCCACCATGGACAGACTGCTCACCCCCAACCCCACGAGTACGCGGGCGAGCAGCGGGTCGGCGGCCGCTTCCCCACAGACCCCCACCGACTTGCCCGTCTCGCTCCCCGCGCGACCGATCATCGCGATCAACCGCAGCAGCGCGGGCTGCCAGGGATCGTTCAGCCCCGCCAGCGCGCCGAGCTGTCGGTCGGCGGCGAACACGTACTGCGCCAGGTCGTTGGTGCCGATGCTTACGAAGTCGACCACTTCGAGCAGTTCCCGGGCGATCAACGCGGCAGCGGGCACCTCGACCATCGCACCGACGCGGGCGATCCCGGCCGTCCTGGCGCGTTCGGCGAACCAGGCGGCCTCTTCCGGGGTGGCCACCATGGGAGCCATCACCGAGACGTCCGCGCCCGAGTCCCCCGCGGCCCCCGCGATGGCGGTCAGCTGCCGGTCGAGCACCTCGGGCAGGTCGAACGCCACCCGCAACCCGCGCACACCCAGCGCCGGGTTGGGCTCGTTACCGGTGTCCAGGAATCCCAGCGGTTTGTCGGCGCCCGCGTCCAGGGTGCGCACCACGACGGTTTTCCCGGCGAACGGTTCGAGCACCTCCGCGTAGGCCGCCCGCTGGGTGGCGACGTCCGGTTCGTCCTCGGCCGCGAGGTAGCAGAACTCGGTGCGGAACAGCCCGACTCCCTCGGCCCGCGCGGAAACGGCTGCCGCCGTGTCCGCGGCCGCGCCCACGTTGGCGAGGATCTTGACCCGGGTTCCGTCCGAGGTGCCGCCGCTGCCGGTCCAGTCCGTCGTGTCGGCCCGCTCGGCGGCACGGACCTCGACCCGCTCCTCCGACAGTTCTACCGCCCCGCTGTCGCCGTCGACCTCGGCGGCGATCGCGGCGGTCTCGGCGAGCAGTCCGCGCACCGCCACCACGGCGGGGATTCCCAGCGAGCGGGCGAGAATCGCGGTGTGACTGGTGGGGCCGCCTTCCTCGGTCGCCAGGGCCAGCACGAGGTCCGGATCCAGATCGGCGGTGTCCGCGGGGGCCAGGTCCCGTGCGACCAGCACGCTGGGCTCCTGCAGGGCGGGAACCCCGGGGGGCCGCACCCCGA
This sequence comes from Actinopolyspora mzabensis, assembly GCF_900101095.1. GTDB lineage: Bacteria > Actinomycetota > Actinomycetes > Mycobacteriales > Pseudonocardiaceae > Actinopolyspora > Actinopolyspora mzabensis. The sequence goes on along the minus strand of NZ_FNFM01000015.1, from coordinate 27,207 downwards.
GCAGTTCGGCGATGATCCGGTCCCTCACGTCGTGCACGTCACGTACCCGTTCGGCCAGGTAGCCACCGGTGGCCCGCAAGGACTCCGCGAACTCGCCTGCGGCTTCCAGCACGGCCCGTGGTGCGGGCACCGCGCGCTGGTTCACGAGCTGCTCGGCACGCGAGCTCAACGAGGGGTCCATCGCCATCGCGGCGGTGGTCTCCAGGACGGCCTTGGCGTCTCCCTCGACGCTCGCGGCGCGGGCGAACAGTCCGTCGGCCACCGCTTGGGCGGCGGGTGGGATCCGCGCGGCCTCGGCTTCCGGATCCGTCACGGCGGGGGAGGCGGGGGGTTCGGGCAGGGGCTCGGCGACCCGGACCACCGGGCCGGCGGCCCGACCGTTGCTGACGCCGACACCACTCAATCGCAACATGGTCTAGACCATACCTTTCGGCTGACTGTTCCCGCGACGCCGAGCCTCCCGACGCCGTACGGACTCACAGCACCACGAAACCCGCTCGCACGAAACAGGGATCAGTCCCCGGCGAGAGCGGAATCGGGTACGCGAGGGAACTTACTTCACTCGAACGAACCAGCGGGCCGCCGACAATAGGTAACTCATGAGTAACCGCACGGATCCGCTTCCCTCGTGCTGACCAGCAGGCTGGAGGCATGACACAACGAAACGTGACGCACTCGCGAACCGTCGGACACTCCCGAGCACCCCTGGCCCGCACCGCCCGGATCCACCGGCTCTCGCTGGGTGAACCGGTGGACACCAGCTTCGTGCCCCCGGAAACCGTCCCGAGGGCGGCCACCGCGAACCCCACCAGCGCCGACCACTCGCGCCGGGAAACCGGGAACACGGCCACCACCACCGGACCGGGAACCCCCGGGCTGACACTCGTCACCCGCCTCCCGTACCGCACCGGACGGTTACCCGGCTACCACGCGGACGGCAGGCATCGGAGAGTCTGCCGTTCCCCCGGCGGATCAGGCTGAGCACTCTCGCACGATTCGCGTATTTCGAACCGGTTCCGCCCGCCGATCACACCCCCGTTCGGGGGTTATTGGGAACGAAATCGCACCGTTTTCGGGTTCCTCGGGGTCACACTGGAAAGGTCGCAGCTCGTCGATATCGCGCCATCGGCGATCGCGGCAGCCGGGGCCGGTCGTAACGCCCCCCGTACGGCCGCCCCCGGTCCTCGGCCCCGTGGCCGAGTAACGCCTCGGTCCTCCCGAAACGAGAGCCCGCGGGAATCCGCCGGCCGCGTGTCCCGAGGACCGCGTGTCCCGACGGCCGGGCCTTCCGAGGACCGGCTCTCCCGATGATCGGGCGTCCTCGACGCTCGAGCGGAAGCCGCGATCAGGAATCGCGCAACCGCAACGCCCGCAGCGCACCGTGCACCAGGCCCGGCTCGCTCTCCGGCAGGGCCGCGGGAGCGTGGGTCGCCGCGGCCTCGCGTACGGCCTCGGCGGAGGGGTTGACCGCCGACCAGGAACCGATCACCACGGTGGGAACCGTCTCGTTGCCGTCGGCGAGCTCCCGGACAGCGGCGGCCGCCCGTTCGTCCTGCCAGATGTCGGTCTCCTCGAAGCTCACCCCGTGTCTGCGCAGCCCAGCGCGCAGCGAGATGCAGAACGGGCAGCCCGGGCGGGTGTAGACCAGCACGCTGCCGCCCTCACCGGCTTCCCCCTCCGCCGTGGGTTCCGCGTGCTGGGCGTGTTCCCGGCCATCGGCGTGCTCCGGGTTCTCCATGTGCTCCGGGTTCTCCGCGTGCTGCCCGAACCGATCGTCGGGGTCATTCGGGTTCTGTCGCCAGGACATCGGCCACCTCCGGCTCACTCGTCGTCCTTCGTCGGCACCACCTCGGGCTCCCCGCGTCACACTCTCGCGAGAGCACCGGAGACGTGGCGTGGATGCTCACTCGACCTTCTCGGCGCCGTGGGCCGACTCCGAGGGGTCACGCCCACCGAGCGCCCTGCTCACCACCGGAACACTCCGATCAGCGCACCGATTCCGGCTCCGGCTCGTTCCCGGCCCCCGTCTCGGAGGGGCCGACCCGGCGCTGCAACCGACGCAGCCTTCCCGGTGCCCACCATGACGCATCGCCCAGCGAGCGCAGCAAAGCGGGTACGAGAACCATTCGCACCACGGTGGCGTCCAACAGCAGCGCCACGATCATTCCCACCCCGATGAACCGCATCATCGTGACGCCGGAGAACGCGAAGGCTCCGGTGACCACTATCAGCAGCAGCGCGGCGGCGGTGATCATCCGGCCGGTGCTGGCCAGGCCGGTGCGCACCGCGTCGGGTGTCTCGGCACCCTGGGCGCGTGCCTCGACCATCCTGGAGAGCAGGAAGACCTCGTAGTCGGTGGAGAGCCCGAACACCACCGATGCCATCAGCACGACGATGCCCACCGACAGCGGGGCGGGAGTGACGTTGATCAGCCCGGCGCCGTGTCCGTCGACGAAGATCCAGGTGAGCATCCCGAAGGTCGCGGAGAGACTGAGCACGCTCAGCACCACGGCCTTGATCGGTAGCAGCACCGAGCCGAACGCCAGGAACATCAGCACCAGCGTCGCCCCGACGAGCAGCACCGCCACCCACGGGAGGGTTTTCACGGTGTCGCGCAGACTGTCCAGGTTCAGCGCGGTGGCACCGCCGACCAGCACCTCGGTGTCGGGTGGCGGGGGCAACGACCTGATCTCGTCGATGGCGTCGTTGGCCCGCCCGCCGAACGTCTCCGCCTCCAGGCCCGCCCTGAGCACCACGACCCCGTCGCGGCTTCCCGCGGCGCGGGCCTGGCCGATACCGGGAACCTCGCCGACGGCAGCACCGAAGGAGGCGACCTGCTGGCGCGTGGGGGCGTTCCCGCCGCCGTCCAGCACGATCCGAACGTTGTCGCTGCTCATCGAGGGAAAATCGGCACGCAGCCGCTCGATTCCCTGTCTGGCGGGATCGTCCTTCGGCAGGATCCGCTCGTCCGGTGTGCCGAACTCGGTCCGCAGGAACGGCGCACCCAGCAGCAACAGCACGGCGATGATGGGCAGGGCCGTCAGCATCGGGCGTCGCATCACCGCGTCGGCGAACCGGTACCAGCCGCGCCCGGGTTCGGCGTCGCTCCGGCGGTTGCGGCGCCAGGGCATCGCGAGCTTGTCCACCCGGGGACCGAGCATGCCGAGCACGGCGGGCAGCACCGTCAGCGAGATCACCGCCGCCAACGCCACCGAGGACATCCCGCCGTACGCCAACGAGCGCAGGAAGCTCTGCGGGAACAGCAACAGGCTGCCCAGCGCGATCACCAGCAGCGTGGCGGAGAACGCGACGGTGCGGCCCGCCGTCGCCACGCTGCGGCGCACGGCGGCGCCGGTGGAGTGGCCCGTCGCGAGCTCCTCGCGGAACCGACCGACCACGAACAGGCCGTAGTCGATCGCCAGTCCCAGCCCGAGCAGACTGGCCACGTTGACCGCGAAGGTGTTGACGTCGGCGAACAGCGTGATCAGGCGCAGCAGGCCCAGCGAACCGAGCACGGCGGCACCGCCGACGAGTACCGGAAGGGCGGCCGCGACGAGACCACCGAAGATGATCACCAGCAGTACCAGCACCACGGGCAGCGAGACGGCCTCGGCCATCGCCAGATCGTGCTTGGAGTGCCTGCTCATCGACGCCTGCAGCGGGACGTTTCCCGCCACGTCGGTACTCGCTCCGGCCACGTCGAGCCGATCGGCTATCCGCTCGTAGGCACCGGTCTTGTCCTTCTCACCACCGGCGAGTTGGATGGTGGCCAGCCCGGTGGTGCGGTCCTCGTTGGTCAGCGCCGGGTTCGGGGTGCTCCAGTAGGAGTCGACCTCCCGTACGGCGGAGTCCGGCAGGTCGGCCAGCGTGCTCCGGATTCGTTCCCCCAGTTCGGGGTTGTCCACGGTCCCCCGGTTCACGCTGTAGAGCACCACCACGTCGCCGCTGGACCCGAGCGCCCGCTCGGCCCGTCGCTGCGCCTCCGCGGCCTCGCTGTCGGGTGACTCGTAACCGCCCTGGGACAATCGGTCGAAGACCCCGAATCCCCAGATACCGCCCGTAACGACCACTAGTAGCACCGTCACCAGTACCGGGAGCCTGCGGCGATATGCGAGGGAGCCCCAGGAAGCGAACACACGGACCTCCGGCTGTGCGGACCGAGCCGTACAGTCACCACGACCCGACCATTCCCGAGTTAACGGCGTTTACTTCGCACCACTGTAGCGATGAACTCCGAGATAAGCACCAGATGGAGTGACACATGAACGGAGTCACTCGCCGTGAACAGCTGCGTGCTGCCACGGACCTCGACATCCGCAGGCACGCGCGCGAACTGCTGGTCCGCGAGGGACAGGAAGCGGTGACCCTACGCGCGATCGCACGTGAGCTCGGCATCACCGCGCCCGCGCTGTACCGCTACTACGACTCCCGCGAGGACCTGCTCAACCGGCTCTCCGAGGACATCTGCGACGACCTCTCGGCGGAGCTGAACGAGACGATGTGCGGGATCGAGGACGACCACCTGAGCAAGGTGTTCGCGGTCTGCCGGGGCTTCCGGAGCTGGGCACTGACGCATCCACGGGAGTTCACGCTGGCGTTCGCCACCCCTGGCGGAAACGGCAGCGGGCACACCGGTGCCGACGCTCGGAAGTCCGACTCCACAGCGACGCCGGAGAAACCCGCCACTCACAGCGACGAGCTGAGCAGCGTCTTCCTCGGCGTGGTCGGGCCGCTCATGGCGGAGGGGCCCGACAACCCGCAGCCACCCCGGATCCCGGAAGAGCTGCGAGCCGGACTCACGAACAGCCAGCGGGAACTGACCGCGGCCTGCGAGACCCACGGCATCGAGATGCCCCCGGAGGCGCTCAGCCTCGAGGCGGTCTACATGATGCTGCGCTGGTGGGCGAGGCTCTACGGCCAGGTCGCGCTGGAGGTCTTCGAGAAGTTCCCCTTCGACGTGAGTCACGCCGACCGGCTGTTCGAGTCGATGCTGGAGGAGCTCGGCCGGGAAGCCGGGCTGTACCGGTAACGGGCGCCGGACCGGCGAACACCTCCGGCGGGGTCGCGGGCGGGACCTTCAGCCGGTACCGGGCTGCGCACCGGTGGCTATCGGCGCCCGCAGCCACTGGCGCGGTATCCCGAACGCGGTGATCAGCTCGACCGCGTGCGGGCGCAACCCCTTGCACAGCGCGTTGACGGCCTCGGTGACCGCCTTGGACCGGCGCGGGCTGATCCGCTCGTGTTCCAGGAACCAGCCGCGATCGGCCTCGATGTTGCACAGCACGTACAGATCGCACAACCGCTCCAGCATCTCGGCGACCGCCGGATCCGTACAACGCTCGATCCCGGCCACGAACGCCTCCAGCACGATGCGGTCGATGTGCACCCGCGCGGCGCGCAGCACGTGGTCCTGCGCGTCGTTGAACACCTCGAACGGGTCGTTGTCACCGGAGCCGGCACGGCGCAACCTGCGGGCCACCCCGTCCAGCACGTGCCGTTCCCGGTCCTCGAACAGCCGCAGCTGCCATCCCCGGTCGAACAACGCGTCCTCGTCGTCGCGGCCGGGTGAGGCGTCCACCAGACGCTGGATCAACGATCGGGCGGCGGTCCGCTCGATCACGGTTCCCACGAACTGGTCGGCGACGTACCGGGCCATTCCCAGCGTGCCGAGCTCGTCGAAACCCTCGCGGTAATCGGTCAGCAGCCCCTTGGCCACGAGTTGCAGCAGCACCGTGTTGTCACCCTCGAAGGTGGTGAACACGTCGGTGTCGGCCTTCAAGCCGGTCAGCTGGTTCTCGGTCAGGTAACCGGATCCACCGCAGGCCTCGCGGCAGTCCTGGATGGTGCGGGTGGCGTGCCAGGTGGTCACCGCCTTGAGACCGGCGGCACGGGACTCCAGCTCCCGCTGGGCGCGCCCCTCGGGATCATCCTCCGGGGAGGCTTGCCGCAGGTCGTGCAGCGTGGCGACCAGTTCCTCCTGCGCGAAGTGCAGCGCGTAGGAGGTGGCCAGCGCGGGCAGTAGTTTTCGCTGGTGTGCCAGGTAGTCCAGCACCGGTGTCTCGCCGCCGGTTCGGGGATTGGTGAACTGGCGCCGGGCGTCGCCGTAGCGCAGCGCGATCTCCAGCGCGAGCTTGGTCGCGGCCCCGGCCGTTCCGGCCACCGACACCCGACCGGTGATCAGGGTGCCGAGCATGGTGAAGAACCGTTTGTTCACCCCCTCGATCGGGCTGCTGTAGCTGCCGTCCTCGGCCACGTCGCCGTAGCGGTTCAGCAGTGCTTCCCGGGGCACTCTCACCCGGTCGAAGGAGATCCTGCCGTTGTCCACCCCGTTGAGCCCGGCCTTGCGGCCGCAGTCCGAGATAGACACTCCTGGGAGCGGCTCTCCCGCCTCGTCGCGGAGGGGGACCAGCAGGGCGTGCACCCCGTGGTTCGCCGTCCCGCCGTCGGCGGTGGGGGTGTACAGCTGGGCGAAGACCGCGGCGGTGCGCCCGTCCCTGGCGGCGTTGCCGATGTAGTCCTTGCGCGCGGACTCGTCCGGGGTGTGCACCACGAACTCGGCCGTGGCCGGATCGTAGACGGCCGTGGTTCCGAGGTGCTGCACGTCGGAGCCGTGCCCGGTCTCGGTCATCGCGAAACAACCCGGCTCCGAGAGATCCATGATGGACCGAAGGTGTTTCTCGTGGTGGCGTTCGGTTCCGAGCGCGGTGACCGCTCCGCCGAAAAGTCCCCATTGGACACCGGATTTGACCATCAGCGAGAGGTTGCCCGCCAGCATCTCCATGGCCACCACCGAGCCGCCGCGGTCCCCGGAGCCGCCGTACTCGACGGGAAACCCGACCCGGACGATCTCGCTGTCGGCCAACCGCCGCAGCTGTTCGAAGGTGTGCGCCCGGTGGGACTCGGTGTCCAGCCCGTCGCCTGCGGGCAGAGATTCGTTCTCCAGGACGCCACGCACCCGGTCCCGCACCTCGCCCCAGCGGCCATCCAGTGACTCGCGCAGCTTCGCGGGATCGAACTTCACGGGGATACTCGGGGTCCGCATACGTCCTCCAGCTCGTTCGACTGCCGCCCGACCGGTTACCCCGTGGCGGAGTTGTCGAACCAGTCTGGCGCTCCCCGGGGTTTCGGCGCGCGCCCACCCCGGCGGACGAGTGCCATCCGGCAGCCCCACAGCCACGCGCTCGTCCCGGATCACCCGCCGCCCGAGCTCGTGCCGTCCTTCGGGTGCAGCGCGTCGATGCGCCGCAGCACATCGAGCTGGGCGGGGTTGTACAACTCCAGCAACGCCTGGACGACGACCGACTCCCTGGACGTCTCTTCCCGCCGCCGGGCTTTCGCCCACGGATCAAGCAGCGCGGGGTGGTTCTGGTAGTGCTGGCGGATCTCCGACAAGTAGCGCTCGGCCAGCCGACTCCGAGTGTCCTCGCTCGCGTCCGCGGGCAGGGCGTCGAACTCTTTCTCAACCGGCGTGGGAGGTCGCGACAGCATCTCCCACAACGCCGCCATCGCCGAGTCGCCGAAGACCCGCGAATAGATCAGCAGCAGGGCCCGGTCGGCGTCCGAGCGCTCGGCGGCGACCTCGTCGAAGCCCGCGGGCAGGTCGGCCGGGGAACGATGCCGCAGGATCACGGCCAGCTCCTCCCGCATCCGCTGCTGCCGTTCGATGCTCGCCGCCAGCTCGTCGTCCAAAGCGCGGAGGGACTGCTCCGTGTTCTCCTCCGATTCCTCCATCACAGCGATCTCGGAAAGCGGCACGCCCAGGTCGACGAGCCTGCGGATCCGCAGCAGTCGGACCAGGTGCCCGATGCGGTACCGCTTGTACCCGTTCGCCGCCCGTTCCGGCTCGTCCAGCAGTCCGACCTCGTGGTAGTGGCGGACGGTTTTCAGCGTCGTGCCCGCGAGTTCTGCCAACTGCCGCGTGCTCCAAGCCACCGGACCGCCTTCCTCTCGTGCTCCTCGGCAACCGCTGTCCTCGACGGTGGGTCGTGTGCCCGAGGACACAGTCAAGCAGCACCGGGCGAGCTTGACCATGCCCCAACGGCACGGTTTGCGATGACTCGCGTCGGCCGGAAGCGGTGCACCGGTGCGACGCCCCCTTCGAGAACAACGAGCACGAGGAGTCAACCACCATGTCCACTGATCAAGCCGAACTACAGCAGCCGACATCGGCGGATACCACCTCACCGAAGCGCCCGGGATGGCCCGAGATCGTGGTCGGCCTGCTCGCGATGCTCGCCGCCACGGCCCTGGTGCCGTTCTTCGGCCCGTGGGGGCTGGAACTGGGCCCGACGGCGTACGGGCTGGTCCTGACCGCCTGGTCGGGCGTGGTCGGCCTCGCCGGCTTCGGCGTGGCAGCGTTGCTACGCATCCGTTCCCTGGCAGCCTTCAGCGTGCGCCGCACCACCTGGCGCTGGATGCTCATCGGTGTGAGCGGGGGCGTGGTCGCCCTCACTGCCAATCTCCTGTTGAGCTACGCGATCATCGGCATCACCGGATTCGACTCCAATCCGCAGGGCACGTACTACGACGCCGCGAACGGCGGGGTGCTGCACCTGATCCTGACGTTCGTATTCCTGTCCCTGCTCACTCCCATCGGTGAGGAGTTCCTCTTCCGTGGCGTGGTCGCCAACGCCCTGCTGCGCTACGGAACCGTCACCGGCGTACTGAGCAGCACGGTGATCTTCGCCCTGTTCCACGGCATCAACATCGTGCTGCCCGCGGCGATCGCGGTGGGCGTCATCGCCGCCGAGCTGATGCGCCGCAGCGGATCGATCTGGCCCGCGGTGGCCGTCCACACCGTCAACAACCTGGGGCTGCCGCTGTACGTGCTGCTCACCGGCGTGGTCGGGCCCGCCTGAGCTCGCGGCACACTGCCGGAAGAACCGATCGGCCGCATCGGCGGCAAGTGGCGCTCAGCCGGACCGTGCGTCCGGAGAACATCGGGATCATCTCGGTGCACAGGTCTCGCGCTGCGGAGGTAGGGATTTAGAGGGCTGCGGAGTTCGACGACAACTTCGATCGCGGCGCTGGATAGTGAAGCCAGGAGGCTGGGTGTGACGCGACAGTCCGTCATCAAGGTCCGGCTCGCCGACCGGCTGGAACACACCACGCACGCTGCCGGAACCCGCGAATCAGCGGGACTCGACGCCCTGCCGAAGCCCTGCCCGCCCAGAATCCTGTTCGAGCTTGACGCTCGCACGGCGAATCCGCGGTCGGCTGTCGCTCCTGCAGCCCGGAATGGGGAGATCACGACCGTTGCACGGCGACAGCCGACCGGGACTCGTCGTGCCGCCCCGCGAGGCGGCACGACGAAGTGCAGGCGTCAGCCCCTGCCGTAGTAGGGGATCTCGCAGTTGACGACCTCGTCGTCGAGATCGGCGTTGTAGCGGTCGGTGCCGGGACCGCAGTCGACGACGTCCGCCTCGTCGTCGGAACCGAGCTCGTCGGACATCACGGTGTCGTCGCCGGGACCGGCGTATAGATAGTCACCGCCCGGTCCACCGTGGAGGAAGTCGTTGCCTGCACCGCCCCGGATGACGTCATTGCCGGAGTTGCCGAACAGGCTGTCCTCATTGGCCTCGCCGAAGATGACGTCGAAGCCGCCCCGGCCCTTGATCACGTCCTGACCGGGGGTGCCGTACAGCCCGTCCGGCCCGGCGGTCCCCTCCTGGTGGTTCTCCTCGTCCGTCGCGACGGTGAGCGTAGGCTGGGTCTGGGAAGGCGTCGCCGCTGCCAACGGCGCGCCTACCACCAGAGCAGCCGCGGCGATTCCGGTTCCCACCAGTCCGGTCAGGCCGGTTCTCGTACGCGTAGTACGCACAGCGGTTCGCTCCTCTCGCCGTGCGATCAGCTCTCCGTAGCCCTGGGGCTGATCGCACGGTTCGGTTTCCGTATGTCCCCCGTCCGGACGCACGAATCCCCAACCGGGTTGAGCGAAGATCACCGACGAATCCCACGAACTTCGGCACGATTCACCGTGGCCGCGGCGAAAGTCGAATCGGGAGACGTGATCGAGGTAAGCTACCGCTCGTTCGGACCTCGGAGGCACGGGCCGGAAAGGCTTCGAAATCGGCCCACCACATCCGCGAGGGGCACGGTCGTTTCGCTCACTCGGAGTCGTGCACATCGGACACGGTCACATCGGTCTCGGCCAAGGCGTGTTGTTCGGCCCGGTACTCCCGCGGTTCCTCGTCGGACAGCCGTGCCAGCGCGGCGAAGGACGCGTGCTCGAAAGCCGGTCGGGCCACGGTCTCGTCCGGGCTCGCACCGCCGTAGTCGCGCTCGGCGATGCGAGCGAGCCTCTCCCGAGTGGCGGAGTCGATCCGCACGTTCGTTCGCATGTTTCGATCATGCACCGCTCACGCGGCCCCTACCGGCAGCAGGCCCCAGGGCGCGGCACGGTCCCGTGCCCGCTCATCACCGGCGAGCACGTCGGGGCTCCGGCTCCCGTACGAGGAACCGAAGCCCCGGCGAGGACGCTGTGGCGGGCGAACCCGCCACGACGGGAAAGCGATCAGCCGACCACGTTGACCAGCCGCCCGGGAACCACGATCACCTTGCGCGGCTCGCCGCCGCCCAACAGCTCGACGACCCTGCTGTCGGCCAACGCGGCGGCGCGGATCTCGTCCTGCTCGGCCGAGGCCGAGACGGTGATCCGGGAACGGACCTTGCCGTTGAACTGGATCGGGTACTCGACCGTGTCGTCGACGAGGTACTCCTCGTCGGCCACCGGGAACGGCCCGTGCACCAGGCTCCGCTCGTTGCCCAGCCGCGACCACAGCTCCTCGGCCAGGTGGGGCGTCAACGGGGCCACCAGCAGCACCATCGGCTCCATCACCGCGCGCGGCGGGCCGGCGGCACCCGAGTACGCCTTGGTCACCCGGTTGTTCAGCTCGATCAGCTTGGCCACGGCGGTGTTGAACTGCAACGCGCCGTAGTCCTCGCGCACCCCGGCGATGGTCTTGTGCAGCGCACGCAGCAGCTCGACGTCGGGTTCCTCGTCGGTGACCCGCACCTCGCCGGTCCGCTCGTCGACGACGTTGCGCCACAACCGCTGCAGGAAGCGGTGCGAACCGACCACGTCCTTGGTCGCCCACGGCCGCGAGGCGTCCAACGGCCCCATGGACATCTCGTAGAGCCGCAGCGTGTCCACGCCGTAGGCGTCGGCCATCTCCTCGGGCGAGACCGAGTTCTTGAGGCTCTTGCCCATCTTGCCGTACTCGCGGTTGACCTCCTCGCCGTCGTGGAAGTACTTGCCGTCCTGCTCGACGACCTCCTCGGCGGGCACGTAGACACCGCGCGAGTCGGTGTAGGCGTAGGCCTGGATGTAGCCCTGGTTGTACAGCCTGCGGTACGGCTCCTCGGCCGAGACGTGCCCCAGGTCGTAGAGCACCTTCTGCCAGAACCGCGCGTACAGCAGGTGCAGCACGGCGTGCTCCACGCCGCCGACGTAGAGATCCAGCCCGCCCGGATCGTTCGCGCCGTGCCGGTCGGGACGCGGCCCCATCCAGTACCGCTCGTTCTCCGGGTCGACGAACCGCTCGTCGTTCTCGGGATCGATGTAGCGCAGCTGGTACCAGCAGGACCCGGCCCACTGCGGCATCACGTTGGTGTCGCGGTGGTAGTGCTTGAGCCCGTCGCCCAGGTCCAGTTCCACCTCGGCCCAGTCGGACGCCTTGGAAAGCGGCGGTTCGGGACGGCTGTCCGCGTCCTCGGCGTCGTAGGTGCGCGGGGAGTAATCGGCCACCTCGGGCAGCTCCACCGGCAACTGGTACTCCGGCAGTCCCCTCGGGTTGCCGTACTCGTCGTAGACGATCGGGAACGGCTCGCCCCAGTAGCGCTGCCGCGCGAACAGCCAGTCGCGCAGCTTGTACTGCACGCTGCCGTTGCCGTGCCCGTGCTGCTCCAGCCAGGAGACGACCTTGGTCTTGGCGTCCTCGACCGCGAGACCGTTCAGGCTCAGCCCCGTGACCTCCGAGGCGGAGTTGATCGCCGGTCCGTCACCGGTGTAGGCCTCGCCCTCGAAGTCGGCAGGGGGTTCCACGGTGCGCACGATGGGCAGCCCGAACTCGGTGGCGAACTCCCAGTCGCGCTGGTCCTGCGCGGGGACCGCCATGATCGCGCCGGTTCCGTAGGCCAGCAGCACGTAGTCGGCGGCGAACACCGGAACGAGTTCGCCGTTGACCGGGTTGACCGCGCGCAGCCCGGTGAAGACCCCCGTCTTGTCCTTGTTCTCCTGCCGGTCCAGCTCGGACTTCGTCGCGGCGAACTCGCGGTAGCCCGCGAGGGCCTCAACAGGCCCCGAGTAGCCGCCGGTCCAGCGTTGATCGGTGCCCGCGGGCCACTCGCCGAACTTCTCGGGATCGGCGAGGATCTCGTCGACCAGCGGGTGTTCCGGGGCGAGCACCATGTAGGTGGCGCCGAACAGGGTGTCCGGCCTGGTGGTGAACACCTCGATCGTCTCGTCCCGGTCCTCCAGCGCGAAGCGCACCTCCGCGCCCCGCGAACGACCGATCCAGTTGCGCTGCATGGTCTTGACCTTGTCCGGCCACTCCAGCCGGTCCAGGTCGTCGACGAGCCGGTCGGCGTAGGCGGTGATCCGCATCATCCACTGCTTGAGGTTGCGCCGGAACACCGGGAAGTTGCCGCGTTCGCTGAGACCGTCCGCGGTGACCTCCTCGTTGGCGACCACGGTCCCCAGCCCGGGGCACCAGTTCACCGGGGCCTCGGAGAGGTAGGCCAGCCGGTAGGAGTCGATGATCTCGCGCTGCCGGTCGCGCCCCAGTTCGTCCCACGGGGTGCCGTCCGGCGTGGCCCGCTCACCGGAGGCGAACTCCGCTTCGAGCTCGCTGATCGGGCGGGCCCGCCCCCTGCCCTGGTCGGCCTCGGTGTCGTACCAGGCATGGAAGATCTGCAGGAAGATCCACTGCGTCCACTTGTAGAACTCGATGTCGGTGGTGGCGACCCGGCGCCGCTCGTCGTGACCGAGCCCGAGCCTGCGGATCTGCGTCAGGTAGCGCTCGATGTTGTTCTCGGTCGTGGTCCGCGGGTGGGTGCCGGTCTGCACCGCGTACTGCTCGGCGGGCAGCCCGAAGGCGTCGAAACCCATCGTGTGCAGCACGTTGCGCCCGAGCATCCGGTGGTAGCGCGCGTAGACGTCACTGCCGATGAACCCGAGCGGGTGCCCCACGTGCAGGCCGGAACCCGAGGGGTAGGGGAACATGTCCTGCACGAACAGCTTCTCGGATGCGGCGCCCTGCCCACGCAACGGTCCCACCGGGTTCGCGGCGTGGTAGCTGCCGAGCTCCTCCCAGCGCCGCTGCCAGTCCCGCTCGATGTCACCCGCGATGCCCGCGGTGTACCGGAAGGGGGGCGTGTCGTCGCCCGCACCATCCGTGCCCTGTGAGTTCCGTTCCGCGCCACTCATCGTGTGCGTTTCCTTCCCCTAGTCCGTCGCTCCGACTCGCCGGGTAACGCTCCGAGCGACTCATCGGTGTGCCGCCACTGAAAAGTTAAAAACCCCTCAGCCCTTGCCGGGCATGAGGGGTTGCCGCGCCGAGGATCGATCGCCTCAGCGCGGCCTCGTAAGCAGTCGGGCGGTGGCCACGACGGCCAGCATAACCGGAGCGTAAAGCGCGATGACCGGGTGGGAACCCCCGACAGGGGGACAGGTGCGAACGATGCGGCTGCCCCGGACGGCGTCGCGGCCGACGTTCGAGACCGAAGAGGCGGATCCGGGGCCTACGGCGGGAACCGTAGCAGTGGAGTCGGAGTGCCACCACGTGTGCTCCCGCGCACCCGAGGCGGGAGCTGTCCGTCCCCCTGCGCGGCGGCGTCGTAGGCTGGCGGGGTGGCACTTGCATCGCTGATCATCGTGTGTGCCGTCGTGATCGTCGCCGGTCTCGCCGCGCTGGTTCTGGGGTGGCGCGGGTTGCGCGGCACGCTGCCGCGCAACCGGTACGTGGGGGTGCGAACCCCGGCGGCGCTGCGTGACGACGAGACGTTCCGACTGGCCAACCGGGTGGCCGCTCCGCCGATCCTCGCGGGGGGAGCGATCGCCGTGGTGGTGGGATGCTGCCTGGCCGCGCTGGGCGGCACCGGCACGGGATGGCTGATCACCGGGATCGGCGTGCTCGGCGCGCTGGTGCTGATAGTGGCCGGTGGCGTGCTCGGTGGGCGAGCGGCCGCAGCGGTGCCCGAGACCGCGCCGGCGGCTTCCGGATGTGCCACCTGCTCCTCGGCACCCGCCGGGAACGTGTCCGAGCCGAGCGGTGGTGGCTGTGCCGCGGCGGGACTGTGCTCGGCGGCGGGCGGATGCTTCGCCGCCACGGCCACGGGAGCCAGTGGGGGCGAGGGCACGGCTCCACCGGACGACCGGTGAACCGGGAGCACCGCGAGGTGGCTTCCACCGAGGAGCACTGCCGCGCACCGAGGCGGGTGCGCACCGGCACGGCACTTCCGCTGCCCGCGCGGGAGAACTCGCTCAGTTGAGCTGGACATCCCCCGGATGGGTGGCCAGAAAAGCCAGTGGCGGCCCCTGCCTGCGCAGCACCCCGGCCCACAGGTTCTCGTCGGGCGGCGCGATCACGTCCTCCGGCAGGGCGGGGAACACGTGCCAGTCCCCCCGGTCGATCTCGCCCGCCAGCTGCTGCCTGCCCCAGCCCGCGTAGCCCGCGAAGAACCGCATCCCGCGTGCCTGCCCGGCCAGCTCGTCCGGATCACTGTCCAGATCCACCAGCCCCACCGGGCCGTTGACGCCGACGATGTTGCTGAACTCCCCGGCGTCGACTCCGGTCCGCAGCGCGGCGAGGCAGATCGCGGTGCGCTGCTCGACGGGGCCGCCGACGAACAGCGACTGGGGTTCGCTCGCCAGCTCGCTCCACTTGGGCAGCACGTCGTGCACCGGTATCCCGCTGGGCCGGTTGAGCACTACGCCGAGCGTGCCCTCGTCGTGATGGTGAATGACGAAGACCACCGCACGACTGAAGTTGTCGTCCTGCAGCGTGGGCGCCGCCACCAGCAGCGTCCCCGGTTTCACATCCGTGTCGGATCCCACCCGCCCATGATCTCACTATCGGGAGGAGTTGGGGAGCAGCCATTCCCGCCGCGGAGTGCCGGGGCGCCGATACCGCAGCTCGGATCCCCACTGGCCGGCACGTCCGCCCCGCGTACCGGGACGGCGACTGCCCGGCAGCGCGGGAGGGCAGCGGCGGGGGACGCGACCCGGCCTCGATTTCGCGCGAAATCGACGGCAGGCGGCAGCGGGGGCGGCGACAGCTATCGAGGGCACAGCGCCGGGAGCAGTGCGCAGGAGCCGGTAACAGTGAGCACTACTACCGAGCAGTGATGCTCACTAATAATGCCGACTACTGCCCCCGACTACTGCTCCGGCGGCTCGATCCCCTGCTCACGGGCCCAGCGGCGCAGTTCGGCGATCGCGTCATCCCGCTCCAGCGGGCCCTGGTCCAGCCGGACCTCCTTCAGATGGCGCCACGCCTGACCGACGAGAGGACCCGGACTGATCCCCAGCAACCGGATGATCTCGTTGCCGTCCAGATCCGGGCGGACCCGCGCCAGATCCTCCTCCTCGGCGATGCGCTGGATGCGGGCCTCCAGGTCGTCGTAGGAGCGCTGCAGCGCCCGCGCCTTGCGCTTGTTGCGGGTGGTGCAGTCGGCGCGGACCAGCTTGTGCAACCGCCGCAGCAGATGCCCCGCGTCGTTGACGTAGCGCCGCACCGCCGAATCGGTCCAGTTGCCCTCACCGTAGCCGTGGAACCGAAGGTGCAGGTACACGAGATCGGAGACGTCGGAGACGACCTCCTTGGAGTACCGCAGCGCGCGAAGCCGCTTGCGAGCCATCTTGGCACCGACGACCTCGTGGTGGTGAAAACTCACCCCGCCGCCCGGTTCGAAACGGCGGGTGGCGGGTTTGCCGATGTCGTGCAGCAACGCGGCCAGCCGCAGCACCAGATCAGGCTCACCATCGGGGTCCTCGGCACGCTCCAGGTCGATGGCCTGCTCCAGTACTACCAGTGAGTGGTAATAAACGTCCTTGTGCTGGTGGTGCTCGTCGATCTCCAGCCGCATCGCGGGCAGCTCGGGCAGCACGTACTCGGCCAGGCCGGTGTCGACCAGCAGTTCGATCCCGCGGCGGGGGTAGCCACCGCAGAGCAGCTTGGAAAGCTCCGTCTGGATCCGTTCCGGCGTGATGCGCTCGATCTCGGCGGCCATCCGGCGCATCGCGTCGAGCACCCGCTCGGCGGGCTCGAAGCCCAACTGCGCCGTGAACCGGGCGGCGCGCAACATCCGCAGCGGGTCGTCGGCGAAGGACTCCTCCGGCGGCGCGGGGGTGTCCAGCCGCTGCTGGACCGCGTCGCGCATGCCGCCGTGCGGATCGACGAACTCCCCGGAGATCGGTTCGACCGCCATCGCGTTGACCGTGAAGTCCCGGCGCAACAGGTCGCCGGTTATGGAGTCGCCGAAGACGACCTCGGGGTTGCGGCTGGTGCGGTCGTAGGTGTCGGCCCGGAACGTCGTGATCTCCACGGTGACGCCGTGCCGGTAGGCCCCCAGGGTGCCGAACTCGATCCCGGTGTCCCAGATCGTCTCGGCCCAGCCGTCCAACAGCTCGCGCACCCGTTCCGGTCGCGCGTCGGTGGTGAAGTCGAGGTCCCCGCCGAACCGGCCCAGCAGCACGTCGCGCACGCTGCCGCCCACGATGTAGAGGGACAACCCCTCGGCCGCGAACCGTTCGGCCAGTTCCCGCGCGGTCGGCACCAGTCGCGACAGCTCCCGCACCACGTTGTGCTGCGCCGTCCGCACGGCGGTCACTTCGGGGTCGTCGGTCCGCGCGGCGGAGTCGTGGGAACCTGCGGCGTCGAAAACGGAAGGGGACACGGCGTCAGGGTATCGGCCCCGAACGAGCCCACCACGGCGGTCACCGCACCTCCTCCCTGCCGGGGCCGGAGCGCGTGCGGAGCCGGCCGAGCCGGTGCGGCGTCCCGGGCGGGAACTCGTGGAACATCCACCGTCGAACCGGAGTGCGGCCGGGCTCGTGATCATTACTATGATCGCATCGTTCGTAGCCCGAACGGGTGATCCCGGATGATCGAGGGGAGCAGACCGAGGGGAGCAGGGCCCGCGACGGACGGAACGCGCCACGGCGGTTGTCGAGAACAACGGTTATCCGCCCGATCGCATTACCATCGGCTACATGCCCCCTCTGCCCGGTCGCTCCGGCGGCTCCCGATCCAAACGTCGGGGGCCGCGGCGGCGGCGCGGGCTGCGGACCGTGGACGAGACCTCCGCCGGTGGGCTGGTCGTCGACGGGGGATGGGAGAACGCCGCCGTCATCGGACGTTCCGACCGGCGAGGCCGGTTGCTGTGGTCCCTGCCCAAGGGTCATATCGAGACCGGTGAAACACCGGAGGAGACCGCCGCACGAGAAGTATCCGAGGAGACGGGCATCATCGGACGGGTAATCCGCCCGATCGGGACGATCGACTACTGGTTCGTCGCGGACAACCGGCGAGTGCACAAGACCGTGCACCATTTCCTGCTGGTGGCCATGGGCGGCGATCTTTCCGACGAGGACGTGGAGGTCACCGAGGTGGCGTGGATGCCGCTTGGTGAGCTGGACAGGGCTCTGGCCTACGCCGACGAGCGCAGGCTCGTCCAGCACGCGATCGCGCTGTTCGGGCCCGGCACGGGCAGCGCGGAGTTCGGTACCGGAACGGAGCACGGATGACCCGCGGCCCCGGTCACGTACGAAAGCGACGCGGCGCACGGATCCGGTTACGGGTGGGCCTGCTGCTCGTGGTGAGCGCCCTGCTCGCGGCGTTGGCCCCCGTGGCCGCCCCGGTGGCCGAGGCGCAGCCCACCGAGCGGATCGACATCGCCGTCTCCACGGTCACGCCGCAGCTGGTTCGGAACGATTCGTCGAACACGCTGACCATCAACGGAACCATCCACAACACCAGCGACAGCACCCTGCGCGACCTGGAGATGCGACTACAGCGCGGCGAGGCGCGCGCCACCCGCGCCAGCGTGCTCACTGCGCTGCGGGACCGGGCGTCCACCGCCGTGGTGCGGACCAGGTTCGAACCGGTCGCCGCCGAACTGCCCGCGGGCGCCCGGACTGACTTCGAACTTCGGGTGACGCTGAGCGGCACGGACTCCCGCGCACTGCGCATCGGCTCCCCGGGGATCTATCCGCTGCTGCTCAACGTCAACGGTGAGCTCACCTCCCAGCGGCGGGCCCGCGTGGGCTCCACCCGGTTCATGCTGCCCGTGCTCTCACCTCCGGGCGGCTCCCCGGCGTCCCCCTCCGAGAGCACGCCGGTGACCACGCTGATACCGCTGATCGACTACCCGAGGATGATCCAGCAGCGGCTGCCCGGACGGCCGACCATCCTCACCGACGACCGACTCGCCCGATCACTGGCGCCGGGCGGCAGGTTGCACGGCATGGTCCGGGCGGTGTCCGAAGAAGTCCCCCCGGACGCACCGCTGGGCAAGGGACTGTGCTTCGCGATAGACCCGGACCTGATCGTCACGGCGAAGGCCATGGCCGAGGGCTACCGGGTGCGCCGGGACAACGGCGAGACGGTGCGGGGAACCGGTTCCGAGGCCGCCAAGGCCTGGCTGGACGACCTGCGGGCGGTGACCGAGGGACGTTGCGTGATCTCGGTGCCCTACAGCGACACGGACGTGGTGGCGCTGGGGCGTGCGGAACTGCCCGAACTGATCGAGGACTCGCTGGACGGCGCGGACGCGGTGAGCGAGACGCTGGGCGTCGAGGTCCGCGAGAAAGTCCTCTGGCCGGTGGACGGGGCGCTGGACGAACCGGCCGCCTCGCAGCTCGCCGGCACCGCGGTGAGCACGATGCTGCTGCACCCCGACTCACTCGCGAGCACCGACGGGTCGCTGCGGCCGGTGCGGCTGAGCACCGCGAACTCCGATTACACGCCGAACGCTCGACTGATCGACCCCCTGGTGGCCGACGCGCTCAACCCGATGCGCGGGCAGAGCGCCGCCAACTCGACCCGGCTCTCCCCGCTGGGTGACGCCACCCCCGCGCTGCTGGACGGCCTGGCGAGCCTGACGTTCCGCTCCCGGAGCGCGACGGTGCCCGGTACCACGCTCATCGCTCCACCCCGCCGCTGGAATCCGGACGAGGGAGAACTGCGCGACTTCCTGTCGGGGCTGCGAACACTGCGGGACGCCGGTTTCGTGCGGCCGACGGCCCTGCCCGAGTCCGGCGGCAGCTCGACGAAGCAGGGAGCCGCCGGAACGCGGGAGCAGTCCGCCGGGAGCGGTCCCCAGCAGGTGGCGATCACCTATCCGACGAGCAGCGCCGCCGACGAGATCCCGCAGCGGGTGCTCGACGAGCTCGCGACGCAGAACCGCAAGGTCGGCCAGCTCTACCGGGCCGCCGCGCGTGAACCCGCCAAGAACGTCGACCCGGCCAGCGTGACCACGCCACTGCGCAACGGGCTGCTGCGCGGGGCCTCCAGCGCCTGGCGGGGCGAGAGTGGGACGGCCCGGCGATGGGTGGACACGGCGGAACAAACCCTGCGGGGCGTCCTCGGCAGTGTTCGGCTGGGGAATCCTAAGCCGATCTCGCTGACCTCGAGCAACGGCAAACTGCCCGTGACGGTGGTCAACAACCTGCCGGTGACCATATGGTTCGAGCTGCACGTGGACAGCCCACGCGGGGTGAGCGTGGACGACCTCGGCAGGCTGAAGGTCCCCGCCAACGGCAAGCGCCAGTTCCTGCCGAAGCTGCACGCCGAGCGGGCGGGCAAGTTCACCGTGGATGTGACGATGCGCACCGAGGGAGGCACGAAGCTGGGCAGGACCCAGCGCATCCGGGTGAAATCGAACGCCTACGGCGCGGTTTCGCTGATCATCACGATCAGCGGTGCGGCACTGCTCGTGCTGCTTTCCGGCAGACGTATCGTCCGCCGGATCAGGGGCCGCAACGGCACCACCGCGCCGGACGATGCCGACGGGACGAACGGTACCGCCGGGACGGCTGGGCCCCAGTCGGGTCCGAACGGGAGTGAGCCATCCGACACTCCGCCGAAACCGCCTGAAGCGGAGAATTCGGACAAAACGAGCGAAACACCGCTCGGTTCGGGGGACGCCACCGGAACGGACGACGCGTCCGAACGCCCGGCCACCGAAAATGATCCACAGCAGAGCTGAGACCCTTTGTCCCGAGCCCCTGTGACCTGAGCTCCTGCGACCCGATCCCCTGTGCACGGACTCGCGATCGGCTTCCGGGCGCACCGGAACACGGCGGCCCCGGGGTGCTCCCCGCTCCGGGAACACCCCAGTGGTCGGGAAACCCCCGGTCGTCGGGAAACCCCCGGTCGTCGGAGGCGTCGCTCGCTGGTCGGCGAGCGCACGAGGATCATCTCGCCGGAGCGTGGCGGCCCGCCCACCCGTAACGGCGAGCCATCGGGTGATGCGGCCTCAGCTAACCTGGCCGGGTTGCACACGTACGGGTGAGCATGCCGATCGAAGGAATGAGTTGGTGAACGGAGACAACCGCACCGGATCCCTCGGTTCACGAGGAAGCCCCGGTGGGGAGGACGCTCACCCGACAGAACCGCTCCCACGGGTGACCGGTTTTCCGGCGGCCCCCACCGCGGCACCGGAGACGGACACCTCCGGCAACGCCGCGGAGCTGACCCAGCCGATCCCGACCGTCGGCCACGGCCCCGGCAACGTCCGGGCCGAACAGCACACCGAGGTCTTCCCCAGCGTCGACGACAGGGCCGAGCGCTTGACCACCGACCGAGAAACCGCCGGCGCCCAGGGGGAGGAGACTTCCGAACCCCGGCACAGCGGCGGCAAGAAATCACTGCTCAAAGCCAGCGGCTCGATGGCGATCGCCACGCTGATCAGCCGGATCACCGGCTTCGGCTGGAAACTGGTGCTGGCTTACACCATCGGCTTCAGCGTGGCCAACGACTCGTTCACCGTCGCCAACACGCTGCCGACCAGCATTTTCGAACTGCTCATCGGCGGTGTGCTCACCAGCGTGATCGTGCCGGTGCTGGTGCGGGCGCAGAAGTCCGACGCCGACGGCGGGCAGGAGTACGTGCGCAAGCTGCTGGCCGCCTCGGGACTGGTGCTGCTGCTGGGCACCCTGCTGTCCCTGCTCGCCGCACCGGGACTGGTCTGGCTCTACATGGGCGACTCCGAGAAGGCCAACCCGGAACTGGCCACGGCTTTCGCCTACCTGCTGCTGCCCCAGATCCTGTGCTACGGCGCCAGCGCGCTGTTCGGCGCGCTGTTGCAGTCCAAGCAGATCTTCGGCCCGCCCGCCTGGGCACCGGTGATGAACAACGTGGTCATCCTCGCCACGCTCGGCGTCTACACCCTGCTGCCCGGCGAACTGAGCGTGAATCCGGTGCGGATGACCGACGCGCACCTGCTGACCCTGGGGATCGGTGTCAGCTGCGGTGTGCTGGCGCAGGCCTGCGTACAGCTTCCGGCCTTGCGCCGGACCGGGCTGAGTTTCCTCCCCAGAATGGGCTGGGACTCCCGGCTGTCCGAATTCGGCGGGATGACGCTGTGGATGCTGGGCTACGTCGGGGTCAGCCAGGTCGGACTGTTGGCGCTCTCCCGCGTGGCCACCGCCGCCGACCCCGGTGCGTGGTCCATCTACAACTACGCGTGGATGCTGCTGCAGCTGCCCTACGGCGTGATCGGGTTCTCGGTGATGACGGCGATCCTGCCGCGCATGAGCGCGGCCGCCGCGGACGGGGACAACGAACGGATGATCGGCGACCTCTCGCTGGGCAACCGGCTGTCCACCGTCTCGCTGCTGCCGATCAGCGCGGTGATGACCGCGCTCGGCGTGCCGATCGCCATGGCGCTGTTCTCCGTCAGGGACGGCATCGGCTCGGTCGAGCAGCTCGGACTCGCGTTGGTCGTCTCCTCGTTCGGGGTGCTGCCCTTCGCGATCACCATGATGCAGATGCGCGCCTTCTACGCCCTGAAGGACGCGCGGACCCCCACGCTGATCATGGTCGTGATGACCGTTGTGAAGGTGTTACTCGCGATCGGGGTGGCCGCTCTCCTGCCCGAGGAGAGCGCTGTCCTGGGGATAACGTTCACGAACTCGTTCACCTTCGTCATCGGTTCGCTCGTCGGCGAGCTCTGGCTGCGGCACCGACTGGGCCCACTGGGCACCCGCCGTTTTCTGAGCACTTTGGGCAGAACGCTGGCGGCTTCCGTGGCAGGCGGGGCACTGGCATGGCTGGTCAGCACCGGTATCGACACGCTCGTTCCCGGCGAGGCCGGTGCCTTGATCGGTTGGCTGCAGGTGGTGTTCGGCGGCACTATCGGGCTGGCCGCCATCTTCGGCGTGATGTGGCTGCTGCGGGTTCGGGAACTCCAACCCGCGTTCAACCGAATTACGGGTCTGCTGCGTCGCCGCTGAGGACGGTGTCACGTACTCTCGAACGGGGAGTCTCTACGGCGGGGCGGACGGGATCATGGTGGGCTACGGCCGCCCTTGCACGAGCGGGGTTCGCGTTCGGCGACCCTTTGCCGACGGGAAGAATCGGGAGACGGCAGGTGAGCGGAAAACCGACCGAGCAGCCGGGTGCCGGACAGCACGAGGACACGATCCACAACGAACGAACCGTGCGTCGGGAGGACACTACGAGTACGGCACACGCATCCGAGCAGCGACTCGCGCCGGGAGCGGTACTCGACCACGGACGATATCGGCTGCTCGCCAAGGTCGGTTCGGACAGTCGTTGCAACGCTCAGCTCTGGCGGGCCAAGGACGGCGTCCTCGGACGCGACGTCTCCCTGACGATCATCGTGGGGGACAGCACCGACACCACGCAGACCTCGGACGCGCGCCGCACGCTGGAACGCGCGATGCACGCCAGCACTTTCAATCACGTCGGAGTCGCCAGGGTGCTCGACGTGGTCAGCAGCGCTCCCGGTGATCCGGACGGCGTGCTGGGCATCGTGATCGCGGAGTGGACCCACGGCAGCGACCTGACCGAGTTGATCTCGGACGGACCGCTGGCCCCGGGAACCGCCGCCAGGCTGCTGCAACCCCTGGCCGCCGCCGTGGAGGCGGCGCACCACGCGGGACTTGTGCTGGGCATCGACCACCCGCAGCGGGTGCGGGTCACCGGCGACGGCGAGATCCGGATGGCGTTCCCGGGGCCGATGCCGGACGCGGGTTCCGGGGAGGACGTGCGCGGCCTGGGCGCCGTGCTCTATCTGCTGCTGACCGGCCGCTGGGCGCTGTCCGGCAGTCCGGAGGGCGTCTCCTCCGCACCGGCGGGCCCCGACGGGACAGTCGTCCCGCCTCGCACGCTGCGCCCGGCCATCCCGCTGGAACTGTCCACGGTGGCGGTACGCGCACTGGGCAGTCCGGAGTCGAACGGCACCACCGGCGGGGTGCGAACCGGCGCGGCGGTGCTGCGGGTGCTGGAGCAGTACGCACAGCAGGACGCGGGCGAAGCCGTGATGCACTCGGCCCCCGCGGGGGTGGAAGCTCGTGGTGACGACGTCTGGCAACGCGAGGACCCCAAACCGGATCCACGCAAACGGCGCAAACTGATCTACGGGGTCGGAGCCGTGGCCGTGGTGACGCTCTTCGTGGTCAGCTGGCTGGCCGCCATGCTGATCGGCATGTTCGTGGGCCCCACGGATACGGCGGGCCCCAACCGGATCGTCGGTGGGGAGACGAACAGCGACTCGCAGCAACCATCCTCGTCCAGCTCGGAGGAGAGCTCCCGGCCCCAGCCGAAACCGGTCGCGGTGACCGGCTCGGACGTGTTCGTCACCGAGCAGGACCGGGACAACCAGGACGAGGTCGGCCTGGTGCACGACGGCGACAAGGGCACCAGCTGGCAGACCGACGGCTACAACGACCAGCTCGGAACCGGTTTCAAGAGCGGGATC
The DNA here is from genome assembly GCF_900101095.1 of Actinopolyspora mzabensis. GTDB lineage: Bacteria > Actinomycetota > Actinomycetes > Mycobacteriales > Pseudonocardiaceae > Actinopolyspora > Actinopolyspora mzabensis. Next base: position 3,261 of record NZ_FNFM01000015.1, on the reverse strand, counting down.
GGCGTCCTGCTCACCCTGGAGAACCCCTCGAAACTCACCGAAGTGGACGTCACTTCCCCCAGTTCGGGGACCGAGCTGGAGATCCGGGCGGCCTCCGACGACTCTCCGGAGCTGTCCAGCGCGAAGGTGATCGGCAAGGGCGAACTCAGCGACGGAACCACCACCATCCCGGTGAAAACCGACGAATCCACTTCGCACGTGCTCGTCTGGATCACCGGACTCTCCCAGGGCGACCGCTACAGCTCCGAGATCGAGGAGATCGAGCTGCGCGGCGTCAACGGGCAGACGTGACTCGGTGATCCGGCACGACGCTACGAGACGACGCGACGTGCCGGCGGACGGGCCGCGCCCCTCCCGGCGGCGAGCTCCCGGCGGGGAGGGGAGGCACCGAGCCGCTGGGAACGCCGGTTCCGGAGTAGTTCTCGCACCCCGGCACCGTCGGGACAGGACACCAGAACGTCCACTCCGGTGGGCCTGCGCCCCCCTCTGACCAATCTGGTGGATGTGTAACAGCGCATAATCAGTAGGGTTCGTGGCGTGTCAGAAACCGCCAGTTCGGATGCCGATCTCATAGCGGCTCACCTATCCGGGGACCGGCAGGCGTTCTCCGAGCTCTTCCGGCGGCACCGTGATCGACTGTGGTCGGTGGCCCTGCGGACGATGCGCGATCCGGAGGAAGCCGCCGACGCGCTGCAGGACGCGATGATCTCCGCGTTTCGCAACGCGGGTTCGTTCCGCTCCGAGTCCAGGGTCACCACCTGGCTGCACCGGATCGTGGTGAACGCCTGCCTGGATCGAATTCGCAGACGTCAGACCCGAGCCACCGTCCCACTACCGGAGGACGGCCCGGGCGAGCCCGCACACCCGCACGACAGAATAGCCGAGCACGACACCCGGATGGTCGTATCGGACGCGCTCGGCGAGCTGCCGGAAGATCAACGAGCCGCTATCGTGCTCGTGGACGTCGAGGGATATCCGGTTTCGGAAGCGTCGAGACTGCTCGGCGTGGCCGAGGGCACCGTCAAAAGCCGCTGTGCCAGAGGCCGGATCAAGTTGGCGCAACTTCTCGGGCATCTACGGAACCCGAGTGCGGACGCGCACGTCTCAGACGAAGGCATGGCCACGCGTCGACGGGAGGGACGATGAGTGGCGAGGATCGGCGTGCCGGTGAGCACGGGGTTCCGGAGTGGTCCCCCGAGATGCTGGCCGAACTGCACGCGGGAGCGCTCGACGAGGAGACCGCGGCGCGACTCCGGCCCGTGACGAGCGCTGATCCGGCCGCCGCGGCGGTCCTGACCGCGCTGGAGACCACGCGGACCCAACTGGCGGAAGAGGTCGCCGTCGAGATACCGGAGGAGGTGGCGGCCCGCATCGAGCGGTCACTGGCCGTCGAACCGCTTCCGGTGGCCACGGACGGGGCCGACGGGCAACCCGACCACACCGTCGGAGCCGAGGTCCACGGGGACGAGCGGGCGGACTCCCCCGGGGCGCCGGTGCCGGAACGGGCCGAAGTGATCGACATCGGACGTGCTTCCGGCCGGGGCGGCAACCGACGCCGCCGGGGGCTCGCGTGGGGCTCGGGTCTGGTGGCCGCGGCCGCGGCGGTGTTGGCCGTGGTGCTGGTCACGGTTCCGGGCGGTGAACCCGGCGGCGACCGGGCCGGGGACACCGGTTCGGAGCCCCCGGTCGCCACCGACACCTCGGATCCGCCGTTGGCGCTGACCGGGGAGCAGGCGACGCTCACCGGCGAACAGTTGCAGGCGGTGCTCTCCTCCGAGGAGGAGTACGCGGGCGGGCTGGACGACCCCGGCCGACTGTTGCGGTGTTTACAGGCCAACGGGATCTCCGACAGCGACCCCATGGGAGCGCGGCGGATCACCTTCAACGGTGAACCGGCCCAGCTGATGGTGCTGTCCACCGGCGAGGTCGGCCGGTTCCGGTTATTGACGGTCGGCCCCGAGTGCGGGGCGGGCGAGCCCGCGACCCTCTCGGACACCGTGATCGGTGGCTGACCGGGAGAACCGAACCGGCTCGTCCGCCGGGGTGCTCTACCTTTCCGTTCCGTACGGCGAGGTCGACGAGCCGCCCGGGCGGTGACAGCCGGGTTCACCCCGGCCTCGGACCCACCGGTCCAGCATGTGGGCGGGGGCACTCACCCGGCCGGTGCGGGAACAACCGACACCTAGTATCACGTTGACGATGATGCGCGCGGACACCGACCACGCGCGAACGACGTGACGAGGGAAGGGGCGCGGTGACTGGCGACGTGCGGAATTTGATCGTCGTGGGCTCGGGTCCTGCCGGGTACACGGCTGCGGTGTATGCGGCGAGGGCGGAGCTGCGACCGTTGGTCTTCGAGGGCACCCAGTACGGCGGTGAACTCATGACCACGACCGATGTGGAGAACTATCCCGGATTCCGCGACGGGATCATGGGCCCCGAACTCATGGAGCAGTTCCGCTCGCAGGCGGAGCGTTTCGGGGCGGAGCTCAAGACCGCCGACGTCGAGGAGATCGATCTCGGCGGGGAGATCAAGACCGTCACCTCCGGCGGTGTGGAGTACCGGGCCAGGGCCGTGATCCTGGCGATGGGGGCGGCGGCGCGCTACGTCGGCGTACCCGGTGAGGACCGGTTGTTGGGGCGTGGTGTGTCGGCGTGCGCCACCTGCGACGGGTTCTTCTTCCGCGACCAGGACATCGCCGTGGTCGGCGGTGGTGACTCCGCCATGGAGGAGGCCACCTTCCTCACCCGGTTCGCGAACTCGGTGACCATCCTGCACCGTCGCGAGGACTTCCGCGCCTCCAAGATCATGCTGGAACGCGCACGGGCCAACGACAAGATCCACTGGCGCACGAACACCGTGGTCACCGAGGTCAACGGGGACGGGACCGTCTCCGGGCTGACCGTGCGTGACACCGTGACCGGGCAGGAGTCGCAGCTGCCGGTGACGGGCATGTTCGTCGCGATCGGGCACGATCCGCGGAGCAAGCTCGTCACCGACCAGGTCGAGGTGGACGAGGAGGGCTACGTGCAGGTGCGGCATCCCTCCACCGCCACCAACATCCCGGGTGTGTTCGCCGCGGGTGACCTGGTGGACAAGACGTACCGGCAGGCTGTCACGGCTGCCGGTTCGGGTTGCTCGGCGGCCATCGACGCGGAGCGTTGGCTGGCCGAACACGAAGCCTCCGAGGCGGCCGAGGTCGCACCGGAACTCGTCGGCGGTGGCTACGGAGCCGCCACCGAAGCCGACACCGCGGCAGC
>NZ_FNFM01000013.1 GCF_900101095.1 Actinopolyspora mzabensis | reverse complement strand
CCAGGGTTATCCCCACGCCCAGGGCAGGTTACTCACGTGTTACTCACCCGTCCGCCGCTCTGCACACCCACCACAAAGGCCGGTGCCATCGCTCGACTTGCATGTGTGAAGCGCGCCGTCAGCGTTCGTCCTGAGCCAGGATCAAACTCTCCAACAATGCATGGAAAAAATCAAACCCCAGCACAACCCACACCACACCCCAAAACCACAGGGACGATGCGAGCTGACACTCAAAGCAAAAAAGACAAGAAACAAACACACACACGCGTGCACAAACACTGTTGAATTCTCAAAGAACACACCCACCACCCACGCGGCAGGCCCTGCTTCCGCAGCTCGAAGAGTGTTGTTCACTCCCCGTCCAAGCGGAACGTCGATCACTTTAGCACCGGAACGAACCGGCGTTTCAGGGGGGTCCCCTTCAACACCCGCAAGACCGAAGCAGTATCGATCGACTCTGGATTGTACAAGCAACCACGAAGCTCGAACCACTCGATTCCGAGCTCCTGACGGGATGTCTTACTCGACACTTTAACAGCCGAGGAACACCCCGAACCAAGGGGCCCGCAACCGGGCCCGATTGATCGGAGGAACCAGCACCCCGGGAATGCCGAACACCCCACAGCGCTGACAGTTCTGAATCTACGCCCCGAGCCAGCCGACGTCAAATCGGCCGCACGTGCCGTCGGCTGAAACGAACCCGCAGGTCAAACGCCTCACCGTTACAGCGAGAATCCTATTAGACCAACTCGACTCCCGCAGTGTGACGCTTGCCACGACGAACCACCAGCCACGTGCCGTGCAGCAGGTCCGCCTTGCTCGGTGCCCAGGTGTCGTCGAACACCTTGGCGTTATTGACGTAGGCACCGCCCTCGGCGATGGTGCGCCTGGCCGCCTTGCGTCCGGCTACCAGACCGCTCTCCACGAGAACATCGACGATCGTCGGCTCATCGCTCAGTCTGAGTCGCGCGGTGGGAATCTCGGCCATCGCCGATTTCAGGGTCTCGGCGTTCAGCAGGTTCAGGTCCCCACCGCCGAACAACGCACTGCTGGCGGCAGCCACTTGCTCGGTAGCCGTAGCCCCGTGCACCAAGGTAGTCAGTTCTTCGGCAAGCCTGCGCTGCCCGCGTCGTTGCTGCGGTCGCTCCGCCGTGGCGAGCTCGAGCTCCTCGATCTCCGCGCGCTCCAGGAAGGTGAACAACCGCAGGTACTTGCCCACGTCGGCATCGGCGGTGTTGATGAAGTACTGGTACCAGGCGTACGGGGAAGTCAACGCCGGGTCGAGCCAGAGATTGCCACCCCCGGTGGACTTGCCGAACTTGTTCCCCTCGGCGTCGGTGACCAGTGGAGTGGTCAGTGCGTGCGCACTCGCACCGTCCTGCCGACGCAGCAGGTCGACGCCGGCGACGATGTTTCCCCACTGATCAGACCCGCCCAACTGCAGGCTCGTACCGTAACGCCGGTTGAGCTGTACGTAATCGTTGGCCTGCAGCAGCATGTAACTGAACTCGGTGTAGGACATCCCGTCGGATTCCAACCGTCGCTTGACGGTTTCGCGGGAAAGCATCGCGTTGAGCGAGAAATGCTTGCCCACGTCCCGCAGGAACGTCGTAACGGACAGGTTCGCGGTCCAGTGGGCGTTGTTCTCCATGACGGCCCCGGTCTCCGAGTCGTCGAAGTCGACGAAGAGCCTGAGCTGTTCGCGGATGCCCTCGGTCCATTCGGAGACGACGCTCTCGTCGTGCAGACTGCGTTCGCCCACGTCACGTGGATCACCGATCAAACCGGTCGCACCGCCTGCCAGCGCGAGCGGCCGATGTCCGGCGAGCTGAAAACGACGCAGGGTCAGCAGCGGGATCAGATGGCCCGCGTGCAGGCTCGGCCCGGTCGGGTCGAAACCGGCATACAGCGTGAGTGGCGGTGAATCGAGATCGCGACGCAACGAATCGAGGTCGGTGGACTGCGCGATGAGACCGCGCCAGGAAAGTTCGTCAAGGATGTGCTCACTCACGCTGCCAGTTTGGCTCACGCGAACCACACGACCTCGACGACCCCCCGAGAATTCGATTCAGGAGCCCCCGGACCACCGCCTCGTGCCGGGCATGAACGCGTGTCGGGAGGGAGGAACCGGCGGAGTCGGAACAGCCCGCTCAGTTCCCGTGCGTGACCTTACGCCGCCCCCCACGCCGATAGGAACTCACGGCGGGCGAACCGTGCACCCAGGAACGCCAGGGAAGTTCCGTGGCGGTGGAAACCCCGACTCGGGGGCCACTGCGTACGTCCTCGTCCGCCACGGCACACCCCCGGAGCAGCCGGATCGGTGAGTCGGAGCGGGTCAGGTCCACGCCGTTGCACTCGCGAGTGATCCCCAGCGCCCCGGCGAGCCGTGCCGGCCCGCCGGCCAGTGCGCTCTCCTTACGAGCAGCGGGACGACGATCGCGCGCCAGCTCCGCACCCTCGAGGATCTCCCCGGCCCGCAGGAGCACCGCCCCAGGACGCCCATCGGTCAGGCAAACCACGTTGATGCAGAAGTGCATCCCGTAGACGAAGTACACGTAGAGGTGTCCCGCAGGCCCGAACATAACCGCGTTCCGCTCGGTACGCCCGCGATAGCAGTGTGATGCCGGATCGTCCTGTCCGCGGTACGCCTCCACCTCGACCAACCGGACACGAACCACACCCTGGGGCGAGTCCGAAACCAGCTCACAACCGAGCAGGAAACGCGCCACGCGAAGCGGGTCCCGTGCTATCTCGGGGCGTGTCACCTCAACCACGGGGGCACACTACCGCGTGGCGCACGATCGGGAACGGACCGGAGCCGCGCCGGAGGGGAGATGCCCGGCTCCGACTCCGCATGACGGGAGTTCCTCAGGAGCACCGGGAGGCTCCGCTCTCCAGCCACGCCCGGTGCCGTGCCACGTGTTCGTCCACTCGTCGAGCCTGCTCGGCGACTCGATCGGGAGCCGTCCCACCGCGTGAGTCACGTGCCGAGACCGCACCTCGAATCGTCAGCACCTCCCGAACGGCCGGTGTGAGCTCGGGATGCGCCCGGGAGAGCTCCTGCTCGCTCAGTTCGTCGAGCCCCACACCACGCGACTCGGCGAGCCGCACGCACTCCCCGGAGGCCTCGTGCGCGACGCGGAACGGGACACCACGCCGCACCAGCCACTCGGCGAGGTCCGTGGCCAACGTGAACCCCGCGGGGGCCATCTCGGCCATCCGCTCGGTGTGGAAAGTCAGCGTTCCGAGCATGCCCGCCATGGCGGGCAGGACCAATCGCAGCTGGTGAACCGAGTCGAACAGGGGTTCCTTGTCCTCCTGCAGATCCCGGTTGTAGGCCAGTGGCTGCGCTTTGAGGCTGGTCAGCAGACCGGTGAGGTTCCCGATCAGTCTGCCCGACTTGGCGCGAGCCAGTTCGGCCACATCGGGATTCTTCTTCTGCGGCATGATCGAACTGCCGGTGGCCCAGGAATCGTCCAGTGTGATGTAGCCGAACTCCGCCGTGTTCCACACGACGACCTCCTCGGCGATGCGTGAGAGGTTCACCCCGAGCATGGCCAGATCGAAGGCCGCCTCCGCGGCGAAATCGCGCGAGGAGGTGCCGTCCATCGAGTTGTCCACCCCGTGCTCGAACCCGAGCTCGGTAGCTATGGCGTCGGGATCCAGCCCCAGCGAGGACCCTGCCAGAGCACCGGAACCGTAGGGCGATACGGCGGTGCGCGCGTCCCAGTCACGCAGACGTGCCACATCGCGTAGCAGAGCCTGGGAATGCGCGAGCAGATGATGGGCCAACAGCACGGGTTGGGCGTGCTGCAGGTGAGTACGCCCGGCGAGCACCGCGCTCGGGTGGGCGGCCGCCTGCTCGCCGAGAGCCTCTATCACGTCGAGTACGGCCGAGACGATGCCGCGCACCGAGTCACGCAGCCACATCCGGAACTGAGTGGCCACCTGGTCGTTACGGGAACGGCCGGCGCGGAGTTTCCCGCCCAGGTCGGCGCCGACCCGTTCGAGCAGCCCGCGCTCCAGAGCGGTGTGCACGTCCTCGTCGTTCGGCTCGGGCAGAAACCGCCCGGTACGCACATCGGTGGCGAGGCTGTCCAGCCCCGCCAGCATGTCTGCCAGCTCGGACTCGGTGAGCAGTCCCGCACCGTGCAGCACTCTGGCGTGGGCTTTCGAGCCCGCGATGTCGTAGGGCGCCAGCGACCAGTCGAAATGTGTGGACAGACTGAGCGCGGCCATGGTTTCGGAGGGGCCGGAGGTGAACCGTCCTCCCCAGAGCATGGTCGGATCCGACCGATCGCTGTCGGTGGCGGAATCGTCTTGTCGGGACATGCGGTCTTTCCTCGGGAAAAGCGAAGCGGCACGGACAGGGCTGGACGGGCATCTGGGAGATGCCCGTCCCGGCGGGAACGTTCAGTGGTACTGCTCGCGCTTGGCGGCGATCTTGCTGGGCAGTCCCCACAGCTGTACGAACCCCTTCGCCAGTTCCTGGTCGAAGCTGTCGCCCTCGTCGTAGGTGGCCAGGTTGAAGTCGTACAGCGACTGATCGCTGCTGCGGCCGGTCACCACCGCACTGCCCGCGTGCAGGGTCATCCGGATCTGGCCGGAGACGTGGCGCTGCGTGTCGGCGATGAAGGAGTCCAGCGACGTCTTCAGCGGCGAGAACCACAGGCCGTCGTAAACGAGCTCGCCCCAACGCTGCTGGACCGTGCGCTTGAACCGCGCGAGGTCGCGCTCCAGGGTGACGGCCTCGAGCTCGCGGTGGGCGGTGATCAGCGCCAACGCGCCGGGAGCCTCGTAGATCTCCCTGCTCTTGATGCCGACGAGTCGATCCTCGACCATGTCCAGCCTGCCCACCCCTTGGGCGCCCGCGCGGCGGTTCAGTTCGGTGACCGCCTGCAGCGGGGTGACGGCTGTCTCGTCGAGGGCCACGGGAACACCCTGCTCGAAGGTGATGACCACCTCGTCGGGGTCACGCGACTGGGCCGGATCGGCGGTGTAGGAGTAGACGTCCTCGATGGGGGCGTTCCAGATGTCCTCGAGGAAGCCGGTTTCGACGGCCCTCCCCCAGACGTTCTGGTCGATCGAGTAGGGAGACTTGTTGCTGACGTCGATCGGCAGGCCGTGCCGTTCGGCCCAGTCGATGGCCTTTTCCCTGGTCCAGGCGAAGTCGCGGACCGGAGCGAGTACCTTCATCTCGGGAGCGAGCGCTCCGATACCGACCTCGAAACGAACCTGGTCGTTGCCCTTGCCGGTGCAGCCGTGCGCGACGGTGTCCGCCCCGTGTTGCCGAGCCGCGTCGGTCAGGTACTTGGCGATCAGCGGCCTCGAAAGGGCCGAGACCAGTGGATACTGGTCCATGTACATCGCGTTGGCCTGCAGCGCGGGCAGGCAGTACTGCTCGGCGAACTCGGCGCGCGCGTCGGCGACCACGGCCTCGGCCGCGCCGCAGGCCAGGGCTCGCTTGCGCACCGTCTCCAAGTCCTCGCCGCCCTGGCCGACGTCGACGGCCACGGCGACGACCTCGGCGTTGGTCTCCTCGGCGATCCAGCCGATGGCGACTGAGGTGTCCAGTCCGCCGGAATAGGCGAGTACGACTCGGTCGCTCATGATCATGCTCCTAATACCTGGTGGTCTCGAGTGTTGTTGTCGGAATGCCTGTTCGACCGCGGCGTCCGTTCAGTCCGCCGTGGCGGCCGACTCGGGCTGTTGTGCGCCGAGCTCGCGTAACCGCTCGGCGAGTTGCTCACCGGTGAGTGGTTCACGGGCCACGACCAGCAGGGTGTCGTCGCCCGCGATCGTGCCCGCCACCTCGTCCATCGAGGATCTGTCGATGGCGCTGGCCAGGAACTGGGCGGCGCCGGGCGGGGTTCGCAGCACCGTCAGGTTTCCCGAGCCCTCCGCGCTGACGAGCAGTTCACCGAGCAGCCTGCTCAACCGTGCGGTACCGCCCTGCACCCCCTGGATGGGACTGCCGTCCTCGGGAATGACGTAAACGGGTTGTCCCCCGTCGGGTGCCCGGAGTTTCACCGCGCCCAACTCGTCGAGGTCACGTGACAGGGTGGCCTGCGTGACGTCGATACCGTCGGCCGCGAGCAGCCTCACCAGTTCGGTCTGGCTGCGGATCTCGGAACCGGTGACGAGTTCGACGATGCGCGCCTGCCGCGCCACTCGTGTGCTCATCGTCGCTGCACCAACCAACTCAACAGCGCCTTCTGGGTGTGCAGCCGGTTCTCCGCCTCGTCGAACACCGCGCTGGCGGGACCGTCCAGCACTTCGTCGGTGATTTCCCATCCCCGGTGGGCGGGGAGGCAGTGCAGCACCGTGGTGTCGGATTTGCCGGTGGCCTCCAGCAGAGCGGAGTCGAGCCGGAACGGCCGGAAGGGCCCCACCCGATCCTTGCCGTCGTTCTCCTGTCCCATTGAGGTCCAGGAGTCGGTGGCGACCACGTCGGCCCCGGCGACGGCTTCCCGCGGTGTGCTCAGCACCCGACTGGAGCCTCCGGTCTCGACGGCACGCTTGTGCGCCGCTTCGAGCACCCACTGCTCGGGTTCGAAACCTTCGGGGGCGGCGATCCGGATGTGCATCCCCGCGGTCGCCCCACCGATGAGCAGCGAGTGGGCCATGTTGTTGGCACCGTCGCCGAGATAGGTCAGGGTCAGCCCGGCAAGGGTGCCGTGCCGCTCCCGAACGGTCTGCAGGTCGGCGAGCACCTGGCACGGGTGGAACTCGTTGGTGAGCGCGTTGACGACCGGGATGTCGGAGGCCGAGCTCATCGCGTCGATACGCGCCTGGGCGAAGGTGCGCCACACCACGACATCGACATAGCGGCTCAGCACTCGTGCGGTGTCCTCTATCGTCTCCTCGCGGCCGAGTTGCATCGTGCGTGCGTCGACCACGACCGGATGACCACCGAGTTGGACGATCCCGGTTTCGAAGGAGAGGCGCGTCCTGGTGGATGTCTTCTCGAAAATGACCGCCACCGACTTCGGGCCCGCCAGGGGTGTGCTGTCGGTTCGCCGGTGTTTGAACTCATCGGCGAGGTCGAGGATCTCGCGCTGCTCGACGGGTGTGAGATCGTCGTCGCGCAGAAAATGACGCGGCATCAGTTCTTCCCTTCTCCGCCCGCTGCTTCGGAGAGCACCTCGGCGAGATCGCGGACGAAATCGTTGGCCCGCTGACCGTCCAGGATCAGCGGGGGCGCCAGCCGCAGGGTGTCCGGACGGACGGGATTGATCAGGTAGCCGCGGGCGCGGGCGCTTTCCACGGCGGCGGGAGCGATGTCGTCGTTGAGCTCGACGGCCAGCAGCAGCCCGGCGCCACGGACCTCGCGCACTGCCGGGTGGTCGAGACGTTCGACCGCGGCGATGATTTCCTTGCCCAGTCGGGCGACGTGTTCCAGCAGTCCTTCGGACTCGATGGTGTCGATCACCGCCAGCGCGGCGGCGCAACAGACCGGGTTCCCGCCGAAGGTGGTGGCGTGCTGACCGGCTTCCAGCAGGAAGGCCGCTCGCCCAACCCCGATGCAGGCGCCGAGCGGCAGCCCGCCACCAAGTCCCTTTGCCAGGGTGATCACGTCCGGCACGATTCCGTAGCGCTGGAAGGCGAACCAGTGTCCGGTGCGGCCGATTCCGGTCTGCACCTCGTCGAGGATCAGCAGAGCGCCATTGCGGTCGGCGATTTCCCGCGCGGATCGCAGATACCCCTCGGGAGGGACGATCACGCCTGCCTCGCCCTGAATCGGTTCGAGCACGATCGCGGCGGTGTGCTCGTCGACCGCCTCGTCGAGAGCGGCGACGTCCCCGAAGGGTACGTGTGAGACTCCACCGGGCAGCGGTTCGAAGGGCCGCTGTTTCTCCGGCTGTCCGGTCAGCGCCAACGAGCCCAGGGTACGACCGTGGAAACCTCCGTCCGCGGCCACGATGCCGGGGCGACCGGTGCGCCGGGCGATCTTGAACGCGGCTTCGTTGGCCTCGGAACCCGAGTTGCAGAAGAAAACCCTGCCGTCGTCACCGACCCCTGCCAGTTGGAGCAACCGCTCTGCCAGTCGCAGTTCCGGCTCATGGCTGTAGAAGTTGGAGACGTGTCCGAGTTTCGCGATCTGTTCGGACACGGCCGAGGTGACGGCGGAGTGGGCGTGGCCGAGGGCTGCCACGGCGATGCCACCGAGCAGGTCCAGGTAGGTCTTCCCCTCGGCATCGGTGACCGTGCATCCCGAACCGCTGACCAGCTCCACCGCGGGGGTGCCGTAGGTGGGCATGATCGCTTCCCGCCAACGGTGCGCGGCTGCGGCGTTGGCCTGCTGTTGGGAGGACATCAGGCATCGTCCTTTCGTTGGGTCGGCTCGCCGGGAACGACCATCGTGCCGATACCCTCGCTGGTGAAGACTTCGAGCAGCACCGAGTGGGCGAGTCGGCCGTCGATCACGTGCGCCCGAGGCACGCCCCCGTCCACCGCCTGTAGGCAGGCCTCCATCTTGGGAACCATTCCGGAGGACAGGCTCGGCAGCAGTTCCCGCAGTCGCGCGGTGTCCAGTCGCGAGACCAGCGACTCCCGGTCGGGCCAGTCGGTGTAGAGCCCCTCGACGTCGGTGAGCACGACGAGCTTCTCCGCCTCGAGCGCGACGGCCAGCGCACCGGCGGCGGTGTCGGCGTTGACGTTGTGCACCACGCCGTCGGCGTCGGGGGCGACTGTGGAGATCACCGGAATGCGGCCGGTCTCGATCAGATCGAGCACTGCGGTCGGCTCGACCGATTCGACGTCGCCGACCAGCCCGATGTCCACCGGTTCGCCGTCCACCACCGCGTTGCGCCTGCGGGCGGTGAGCAGGTGCGCGTCCTCACCGGACATACCCACCGCGTGCGGACCGTGCTGGTTGATCAGCCCGACGAGCTCACGGCCGACCTGGCCGACGAGGACCATCCGGACCACATCCATCGTTTCCGGTGAGGTGACCCGCAATCCACCTCGGAACTCGCCGGGCATGCCGAGCCGGTCGAGCATCTCGGTGATCTGCGGACCACCGCCGTGCACGACCACGGGGCGCAGTCCGGCCAGCCGCAGGAAAACCATGTCCTCGGCGAATGCACGCTTGAGCTTTTCGTCGGTCATCGCGTTGCCGCCGTACTTGACCACCACGGTGGCACCGCGGAACCGCTCCAGCCAGGGCAGTGCCTCGGTCAGTACACCTGCCTTCGCGGCGGCCGTGCTCAACCGTTCGTCGTGGCTCGTGCTGCTCATGTGGAATACGCGCTGTTCTCTTCGACGTAGTCGTGGGAAAGATCCGTGGTCAGCACGGTGGCGCTGTGGTCACCGAGATGCAGGTCGACCACGATCTCGATGTCTCGTCCGGAGAGGTCCACCGTGTCGCGGTCGGCGACCGGGGTTCCCCCGGCGTAAAGCGTCACGCCGTTGGCGATGATCTCCATGACCGAGGCGTCGATCGTGACCGGGGAGCGGCCCACGGCCATTGCGATGCGGCCCCAGTTGGGGTCGGAACCGAACAGCGCGGCGGAGACCAGGTTGTCCTCGGCTGTCAACCGGGCGATGCTCACCGCGTCGTTCTCCGACGCGGCACCGCGGACGGTTATGTCGATCGCCTTGGTGGCTCCTTCGGCGTCGTGTTGCAGTTGTCGGACGAGATCGCCGCAGACTCGGGTCAGCAGCTCGGTGAACTCGGCCTCGGCGGGCGCGAGTTCGGAGGCCCCCGAGGACAGCAGCAGCACGGTGTCATTGGTGGAGGTGCCACCGTCGACGTCGAGCCGTTCGAAAGTACTGCGGCATGCCTGCCGCAGGGCCCGTTGCAGCGTCTCGCCTTCGACGCCGGCATCGGTGGTGACGAGCGCGAGCATGGTCGCGAGGTTCGGCGCCAGCATTCCCGCCCCTTTGACCATCCCGCCGATCGACCAACCGTCCGGGTGGGTGAGGCAGACCTGTTTCGGGTGGGTGTCCGTGGTCAGTACGGCGCTCGCGGCATCGGTGCTCGCCCGCTCGGTGTCGTCCAGTCCGGTCACCGCGGTGTCGAGGCCCTGCAGCAGGGCGGGCATCGGCAGTCGTTGCCCGATGAGGCCGGTGGAGCAGACACCGATCTCGATGGCACCGGTACCGAGCAGTTCCGCGGCGCGTTCGGCGGTGGCATGGGTGTCCTGAAAACCCTCGGGGCCGGTGCAGGCGTTGGCACCACCGGAATTGAGCACCACTGCACGCAACTTCCGCTCCCGCAGCACCTGTTCGGACCACAGTACGGGAGCCGCTTTGACCTGGTTGGTGGTGAACACCCCGGCGGCCTGCTGCCCGGGTCCGTCGTTGACGATCAGCGCGAGGTCGAGGGCGGGGCCGGACTTTATACCGGCGGCAACGCCGCAAGCGCGGAAACCGCGCGGGCCGGTGACACCGCATCGCCTGTCCGTGGCCGTCTCGTGCGCGCCGACGTCGGTCGTCTCTTCACTCGTACTCAATGTTCTCCCTCGAAGTCCTCCACCACGGTGTGCCCGGCTCGGCGCAGCGTGTCCACGGCGTCCGGGAGTGCGTTCGCCCCGATGAGGATCCAGTCGGTCTCGAAGGTAGAGAGCGTGAACACGCTGATCTCACTTTCCGCCAACGGGGACAGCACTGCGGCCAGGACGCCGGTCAACGAGAAGTCCAACGGGCCGGCTATCTCCAACGCCCGGAAGGGCCCCTGGACGACCGACGAGTCGGAGAGCTCGGCGACATCCCGGTAGGCGAACACCAGCGTACGGTCGTTCCCGGTGACGAGCTCGGCGTTGACGGGTCCGGAAGCGGGTAGTTCGGGGGCGGTTCCCGGTTCGGGTGTGGCCACGGCGAGGAGCTGTTCGTGCGCTCGCAGGGTCAGTGTCGTCACGGCGCCATCCCCGCAGTGGAAAGCCCCGCGGTCTCGGGAAGCCCCAGGGCGAGGTTCATACACTGCACGGCACCGCCTGCCGTGCCCTTCGTGAGGTTGTCCTCGGCACCGACTGCGACCAGGCTTCCGGCGTCGTCATCGACGGCGAGTTGCAGATGTACGGTGTTCGCTCCGAGCGTGGCCGAGGTCTGTGGCCACTGTCCCTCCGGCAGCACCCGCACGAAGGGCTCCGCCTCGTAGGTACGTGTGTAGCTCTGCCGCACCCGAGCGGGATCGACCCCTTCCCGGAGTCGCGCGTTGCAGGTGGCCAGGATGCCCCGCGACATGGGAGCCAGCATCGGGGTGAACGAGACGCGGACGGTTTCGCCGGCCGCCGCTCCCAGATTCTGGATCATCTCGGGGGTGTGTCGGTGTGCCCCACCGACGCCGTAGACGCTCGCAGAGCCCATGACCTCCGCCGAGAGCAGATGAGGTTTGAGCGCTCGCCCCGCCCCGGAGGTCCCGGTCGCTGCCACGACCACCAGGTCGGGCTCGACCAGCCCGTCGAGCAGGGCGGGCAACAACGCGAGCGTGGTCACCGTCGGAAAACATCCGGGTACGGCTATCCGGTCCGCCTTGGTGATTCGTTCCCTCGCCCAGGGCAGTTCGGGCAGACCGTAGGGCCAGCTGCCGGGATGTGCCCCGCCGTACCAGCGCTCCCAGGCCGTCGGATCCTCGAGGCGGTGGTCCGCTCCGCAGTCGATCACCAGGGTGTCGTGGAGCTGTCCGGCCAGCGCGTCGGAGTGCCCGTGTGGCAATGCGAGGAAGACCACGTCATGCCCGGCGAGCACCTCGGCGTCGGTCTCGCGGAGCTGCCTGCCGGACAGTTCGGTGAGGTTGGGGTGATGCTCCCCGAGCGTACTGCCGACGTTTCCGCCCGCGGTGAGAGCGCCGATCTCGACGTCCGGGTGTGCCAGCAACAGACGCAACAGCTCTCCGCCCGCATAGCCGCTGGCACCGGCGACCGCCACTCGTACAACCATACGAATGATTATGCACTTTCATGCAAAATCAATCAACGGGGGGTCCCGAAGTACCCCGGAGGACCGGAGAGACGAAAAGCTCGGGGTGGGTGGCCGCGTAGCAGCCACCCACCCCGAGCTGGGTCACCGTCGGCCGGTCGAAGCCGATGTGGCGGGTGTTTCCCGCGCCGAGCCGAGCCGGCGCGGGCTCAACCGGGGCTAGCCGCGCAGCACCGCCCCGAACCGCTGGTCGGCGGCAGCCACCGCGGCGTCCCGGACCTCGGTCGCCTCCTCCTGGGTCAACGTTCGGTCGGAAGCACGCAGCCGCAACGCGAACGCCAACGACTTCTTGTCGGCACCGAGCTTTTCGCCGGTGAAAACGTCGAACAACCTGATGTCCTCGACAAGCTCACCCCCGCCGCTACGAAGCACTTCACCGAGTTCGGCGGCCGGAACATCCTCGTCCACCACCAATGCCACGTCCAGCCGCACCGGTGGATAGGCCGAGATACTCGGAGCGGGACGCTCGTCCGTCACCGGCAGCGCGTCGAGGTCGAGCTCCATCGCACAGGTCCGTTTGGGCAGTTCGAGAGCCTCCACCACCTTGGGATGCAACTCACCGGCATGCCCGATGACCGTGCCGTCCACCTCGAGCGCGGCACAGCGTCCCGGATGCCACGGCGCCCTGTCCGCGGCGGAGACACTCAGTGACACTCCGGCCGTCTCCGCGACGAGTCTGGCCGCCGCCACGGCGTCCGACCAGTCCGCCTCCCGGCCGGAACCCCACCAACCGGAACGTTCCCGCTGTCCCGTGAGCACCACCCCGACGTGCTGGGGCTGCGCGGGCAACGCGGCGTGGAGCGCCGCCAACTGCTCGTCCGAGGGGCGTTGCCGAACCCCGAGTTCGGGAACGGAAGGTTGATCCGGCTCGGGCAGCACCACCTGCCCGATGTGGAACAGCCCGAGGTCACGCCTTCCCCGGGAAAGGTTGCGCTGCAGCGCGTCGAGCAGTCCCGGCAGCAGCGTGGTGCTGAGCAGCGCACGATCCGATTCGAGGGCGTTGACGGCTCGCAAAGTACGTCGACGCGGGTCGTCCTCGCCGATCCCCAGGGATCCGAGGGTGTCCTCACCGGTGAACGGGAACGGCAACACCTCGACGTAACCGTCGTGTGCCAGCGCGCGCGAGACCGCGCGCCTGCGGCGCTGGGCAGCGGTCAGTCCGCTTCCGGTGGGCGCCGGGGGAACGACGGACGGGATGGTGTGATACCCCTCCAGTCGAAGTACCTCTTCGACCAGATCGGCGGGCTGCGTGAGATCGGGACGCCAGGTCGGCGGCAGCGCGGTCACCACACCGACACCGTCATCGGAGGTACCCACCTCGATGCCGCAGCCGATCTGGTTGAGCCGCTTGGCGGTGACACCACGTCCGTAGCGGACACCGGCCACCTGGTCCGGTAGGGCCAGCGGCATCGTCACCGGCTGCGGCTGCGCCGGTTCCCCCACGTCGGTGCGCCCGGCGCTGATGGTCGCTTCCCCGTACTCGACCAGCAGTCTGGCGGCGCGCTCCGCCGCCACGGCGGCCACGGCGGGATCCACACCACGTTCGAAACGCTTGCCCGCCTCGCTGGGCAGCCGGTGCCTGCGGATCATGCGCGAGATACCCGTGGGCTCCCAGTTCGCCGCCTCGAGCAGGACGTCGTTGGTGTCCTGGCCGATCTCGGTGCTGGCACCCCCCATGACGCCCGCGAGGGAGACGGGGCCGGACTCGTCGCAGATCACGATGTCGTCGGGATCGAGGTCACGCCGCACGCCGTCCAGCGTGACGAGGGACTCCCCGGCCACGGCACGGCGCACGACGACGTCACCGGACAGCTTCGCGGCATCCCAGGCGTGCAGCGGCTGGCCGAGCTCGAGCATCACGTAGTTGGTGATGTCCACCGGCAGCGAGATGGAGCGAATGCCGGCCAGCGCCAGTCGCCGCCGCATCCACCACGGGGTCGGAGCGGTCGGATCCACCCCGGTCAACCTGCGGAACACGAAACGGGAACAGGCCGAAGGGTCCTCGATCCGCACAGTGCGGGAGGGACGGTCGTCATCCGGGATACCCCGGTTCGCGGGGTCCCCGAACGGCACGTCCAACGCGTTGGAGAGTTCCCGGGCGAGACCACGCACCGAGAAGCAGTAACCACGGTCGGGCGTGATGGCCAGCTCGATCACCGAGTCCTCCAGGCCGACGATCTCATTGGCCGGGCTGCCCGGATCGGCGGAACCTGGAGGCAGAACCAGAATGCCGTCGTGGTCCTCGCCGATTCCCAGTTCACTGGTCGAGCAGATCATGCCCTCGCTGGTACGACCGTAGGTCTTGCGAGAGGTGATCTCGAAATCCCCGGGTAGCACGGTGCCGGGCAGCGCCACTACCACCAGTGAACCGGCGCTGAAGTTGGTGGCGCCGCACACGATGCCGCGAGTCTGCTGCTCACCGGTCTCGGACTTTCCGACCTCGACCCGACAGTAGCGGATGGGTTTTTTGAACTCGGTCAGTTCCTCGATCTCGGCTACCCGTCCGACGACGAGTGGGCCGGTGATCGGGGTGAGTCGGGTGACCTCCTCGACTTCCAGCCCGATGCCCACGAACGCCTCGGCCAGTTCGTCCACGCTCGTGTCCTCGGACAGTTCAAGATGCTCGGCCAGCCAGGAAACCGGAATCCGCACTGGATCGCAGCCCTTCTCTCGATCATGTGGGGTCGGCGGTGCGGGCAAGAGCCCGGGCACCCGACCGGACTCAGTATTCGATGCCGAACGCCTCGGTGAACCGGACGTCACCTTCGACCATGTCGCGCATGTCGGGGATGCCGGTGCGGAACTGCAGGGTACGTTCCACTCCCATACCGAAGGCGAACCCGGTGTAGGTCTCGGGATCCACCCCGGAGGCGCGCAACACGTTGGGGTGCACCATGCCGCAGCCACCCCATTCGACCCAGCCGGCTCCCCCCTTCTTCTCGGGGAACCAGACGTCCATCTCGGCGGACGGCTCGGTGAAGGGGAAGAAGTTGGGCCTGAACCGTGTCCGGGTGTCCTGCCCGAACATGGCGCGGGCGAACGCGTCCAGCGTGCCCTTGAGATGTGCCATGGTCAGCCCCTGGTCCACCGCGAGACCTTCCACCTGGTGGAACACCGGGGTGTGGGTGGCATCGAGCGCATCCGTACGGAACACCCTCCCGGGGGAAACGCGGTACACGGGCAGCTCGCTGTAGAGCAGAGCACGCACCTGCACCGGCGAGGTCTGGGTACGCAGCACCAGTCCGGAGTCCTCCGGAGCGATGTGGAAAGTGTCCTGCATCGTGCGCGCCGGGTGGTCCTTGCCAAAGTTCAACGCGTCGAAGTTGAACCATTCGGCTTCCAGCTCCGGGCCTTCCGAAACGTGCCACCCCATCGCCACGAAGTCGTCCGCGACGCGTTCCATGAGCTGAGTGATCGGGTGGCGAGCCCCCGAGGGAACGCGATCGGTCGGCAGCGTGACGTCGACGGCTTCCTCCTGCAGCACCCGCTCGTCACGTTCGGCACGCAGTTGCTCGTGGCGGGCGTCGAAGGCTTGTTGGATCGCCTGGCGCGTCTCGTTGACCCGCTTACCGGCATCGGCCTTCTCCTGCGACGGCAGCGACCCGATCTCGCGTCGCGCGGTCAACACCGGAGAGCGCTCACCCAGGTGCGCGGGCTTGGCCGCGGCGAGTTCATCGAGATCAGCGGCGCCGTCGAAGGCTTTGCGAGCGTCGTCAACCGCGTTCTGCAGCGTCTCCGGCGCGAGCGCGACGACCTCCTTCGGGTCGTACGGGTCGTTGGCTCCAGACATCGTCGCTGTGTAACTCCCGTATCCGACGGCCCGCCTGAGCGAACCGGTCTTGGCGTGTGAACACTGATTCCCTAGGAGGACAGTGTATGTGATTGGGTTCGGCGGGATCGTGAAACGACCCGTGCGGGCGGTGGGGGAACACCGCGGAACCAGCGGCACCCGAGGCGCTCGGGGGCCGCGAACTCCGGGATGCCGCCGAGCCGGGAGGCAGCACGAGCGGCGGAGCAGTCACTCGACAACCGGACGAATGCGCCGGGCCGAGGCGTACAGACAGACGGCAGCGGCAGTGGCCAGGTTCAGACTCTCCGCTCGACCGTAGATCGGTACACGCAACGTGACGTCCAGCCGTTCGCCGTACTCACCGAGACCGTGCGCCTCACTGCCGAACACCCAGGCGGTCGGCACGTCCAACCTGCCGCTCTCCTCAGCGGTGTGCAGGTCGGACGGGGCCGCCCCGTCGGCTCCGACCAGCAGCAGTCCCGCTCGTCGACAGGCCGTCAGCACCGTGTCCGCATCACGTTCCCGAGCCACCGGAAGATGGAAAAGGCTTCCGGTGGAGGCCCGAACTGCCTTCCCGTTGTAGGGGTCGACGGTCTCGCCCGCGAACAGCACGGCGCCCGCACCGGCGGCGTCCGCGACACGAAGCACCGTGCCCGCGTTGCCCGGATCGGCGATGTCGAGCAACACCACGACCATGGAAGGCCGGTGAGCCAGCACGGTCGCGGTGTCCGTCGCGGGCGCCTCGCAAACGGCGACCAGCCCTTGCGGGGTGACCGTTTCGGAAAGGCAGGCAGCCGCTCGTTCGGTGACGGTCCACAACGGCACTCCGCTCGCCGCGCAGCGCTCGGCGATCTCCGGAACCCGTCGTAGTCCTTCGGAAGTGGCCAACACCTCGCGAACATCGGTCCGAGGCCGCTCCGCCGTCCGCGAGTCCAGCGACTCGAGGACGGCGTTGGCACCTTCCGCCAAAAACATACCGGCACGTTCGCGCCCGACACGACGCGTGAGCTTACGAGCGGAAGCGACCCGGGCGGAACGTTCCGTCAACGGGGAACGAGCCGTTTCAGGGCTCCCAGGTCTTCCCCCGGTATCCGCACCGGTGTGCCGGGCGCCGGATCGATCCAATCAGACCGTGCCTTCCGGAAGGCTGCTACGCGCCTTGTCGCACAGCGCGGTAAAGGCCTGCGGATCGTTGACCGCCAGCTCGGCGAGCATCTTGCGGTCGACCTCGACCTCGGCGGCCTTCAGGCCCTGCATGAACTTGTTGTAGCTCAGCCCGTTCTGCCTGCTGGCCGCGTTGATACGCATGATCCAGAGCTTGCGGAACTCGCCCTTGCGGGCCCGGCGGTCCCGATAGGAGTAGACCTGCGAATGCAGCATCTGCTCCTTGGCCTTGCGGTAAAGGCGAGAACGCTGCCCGCGATAGCCCTTGGCGGACTCCAGAATCTTGCGGCGCTTCTTCTGCGCGTTCACCGATCGTTTGACACGTGCCATTGGTTCCGTCCTGATCGCATCGGGGGCGGAGCCCCGCCCCGGCGGATGAGGCTGTCACTGGTCCGAAGGGTGTGGCGGGTCAAGCGTTCCGGCTACACCCGTGGCTGAGTGAGGCTCAGCGGCCCAGCATCTTGTTGACCTGGTGGGTGTCGTTGGGCGACACCTCGTCAGTGCCCTTCAACCGACGCTTCACCCTGCTCGACTTCTTCTCCAGGATGTGCCTACGGCCGGCACGCTCGTGGCGCAATTTGCCCGAACCGGTGACCTTGAACCGCTTGGACGCGCCGCTGTGTGGCTTGTTCTTGGGCATTATCATCCTCTTTTCGTGCGAACGCCGGGCAGAATCCCGGTGAGAATCCCGCCCGGCCTGCGTTCCGGGTGATGCCACGACCTGATGCGTTCGGTGGCCCCGGCACCCGATTGCCGCGCTACGGTTACGACGCGTTCGCCTTGCTCTTGTTACCTTTGCCGGTTTTGTGCGGAGCCAGCACCATAGTCATGTTGCGGCCGTCCTGCTTTGGTTTGGCCTCGATGAACCCCTGCTCTGAGACATCGTCGGCCAGCCGCTGCAACAACCGGAACCCCAGCTCGGGGCGGGACTGCTCACGGCCGCGGAACATGATCGTCACCTTGACCTTGTGACCCTGACCGAGAAAGCGCGAAACATGCCCCTTCTTGGTCTCGTAGTCGTGCGGGTCGATCTTGGGGCGGAGCTTCTGCTCCTTGATGACGGTCTGCTGCTGATTACGGCGTGACTCGCGAGCCTTCTGCGCACTCTCGTACTTGAACTTGCCGTAGTCCATGAGTTTGCACACCGGCGGCTTGGCTTGCGGAGCGACCTCGACGAGATCCAACTCCGCTTCCTCCGCGAGCCGGAGTGCGTCCTCGATACGGACGATGCCGACCTGTTCACCGTTCGGTCCGACCAACCGGACCTCGGGCACACGGATGCGGTCGTTGATGCGCGTCTCGGAGCTGATGGGGTCTCCTCGGTTCGATGGCGTTTCTGTGCTGCACCGCGGCGTGAAGCTCGCCCCTAGAGCATGCAGCCGCCTCGCGGCATCCTGCCGGATCCGCGAGACCCTTTTACTCCAACCGATCGAACCGGTATGGCAATACCGCTTCATTCCGCCGTCGAACGGTGTTCTCGGCGGGATCGGGACCCGGCGGCCTGTGAACCGGCCACGCGGGTGGGAGCGGGGCTCCACTTTACCGCCCCCGAAAGGCCGAGGGCGTTGCGCGCATGTGAGAGTAACAGGCGTGACCGAGTCGCAGCCAACCGAGTCCCCCGAACCAGCCGCACCGCCGAACGGCGACGAATCCGGGGAAGGCCTCGATGCCACGGATACCACGCACAACGTGCGCGAACTGAGCAATGTTCCCAGTGTCGAGGTGATCAGCAGGGCCGCCGTGATGCTGATGTCGGCGGCGGCCGAGAAACTGGGGCTGGCCGAGGAGGACCCGGACGACTCCCCGGTCCGTGACCTCGACGAGGCACGCCGTCTGATCACTTCGCTGGCCGGCCTGATCACGGCATCGGTGGAGTACCTAGGCCCTCACGCGGGTGCGCTGCGGGACGGACTGCAGACACTGCAACGTGCCTTCCGGGAAGCCTCCTCGGAACCGGATCCGCCCGGCCAGGGCCCGGGTGAGAAATACACCGGCCCCGTTCACTGAACGGCTGCCCCGGCCAAGCACCCCCTTCAGCCCGCGAGCGGCCCCTTGACCACGAGCGGACCGCTCAACCGCTCAGCGTGGCCCGCACCGCGCGGTGATCACTTCCCCGCGTGTCGACGACCTCCGCGTCGGCAACGCGCACCCCCCTGGACAGCACGTGGTCGAGTCGTACTGCGGGAAACGTGTCCGGCCAGGTGAAGCCGAAACCTGCCGTAACCTCACCGGCGACGTTCGGTAACCGTCGGGTGAGCGAACGCAGCGCTCGGTCGGTGGTGGCGGTGTTGAGATCACCGAGCAGGACCACGTCCTCGACGGTTTCCCCCGCCACCGCAGTGGCGAGTTTCCGCAGTCCTCGGTCGCGCTGCTCCACCAGATCCGGACGCAACGAGGGCAGATGGGCGACGTAGACCGCTATCTTCCCGTGGGGAGCGTGTGCGACGGCTCGAACGGCCCGGGTCCAGCCCAGGCCCAGGTCCACGGCGCGTACGTCCGAAAGCCGGTAACGGCTCCAGAGACCGACGGTCCCCACCGCGACGTGGTGCGGATGGCTTTCCCGTAGTGCCTCGGTGGCCACTGAGCGAGTACGTGACGTGATCTCCTGCAGTCCGACCAGGTCGGCCCCGGTGCGGGACAGGTCGCCCAGCGTGGCCTTCGGCTCGCTGTTGCTCGCGTAGAGGTTCTGGGTGACGACTTTCACTCCCCCCGCCTCGTTCCGGCCGTTCGGCGGAACGGCTGTTCCGAAGACGAGAGCCCATATCAGTGCGGGCACGAGCAGCAGCACCGCGGCACGGCAGCGCCCCAGCAACGCGGGCAGCGCCACCAGTGGGACGGCCACTCCGAGCCAGGGTGCGAAGCTGTCGACGAGGGTTCCGATCCCCATGGGATTGGGCAACAGACGATGGCAGAGCAGCAGTGCACTGATTCCCGCGGCGAGGCCCGCGACCACGGTGTCGCGGGTGCGCCAGGGCCGGAACCACGCGCTCAACGGTCCGAGCTTGCTCGGACGCGCACCGCGAGGCGGCGCGGTGCGGTCCGTATCAGGGGTGTGTCGTGTGGGTCGCCGTGCCATCCCGGACAGTCTGACGTGCCGATCTGTGAAAAAGATGAGAGATCCCGGACAACGTCGGTACCGGTGAACGGCGCTTCCGGGTCACTCCCCGCGCACAGCCAGCGCGTCGATCTCGACGAGCAGATTGGCGGGCAGCCCCACATAGACCGTGGTTCGTGCCGGATAGGGCTCCCCGACCACACGAGAGTAGGTCTCGTTCATCTCCGTGAAATGAGCCACGTCGGTGAGGTAAACCCGCAGCATGAGCACGTCCTCGACTCCCGCTTCCGCCTCGGCCAGGATGGCGAAAACGTTGCGCAGCGCCTGCTCGGTCTGTTCGGCCACGGAGTTCGACACCGGTTTCCCGGTGGCGGGAGCAACACCCGTCTGCCCCGAGACCTGCACCAGGTTGCCCTTGCACACGGCCTGCGACAGTGGCACTCCCGCGGGTGGGATGGGGGCCTTCGGAGTGGTCACGACGGTTCTGGACATTGGTATTCACCTTTCGGGAGAAATCAGTGGTCCGGTGGCTGCCAACCGAGTTCGACCGAGACGCGGTCGCAGGCACGGGACAGCTCACCGCTCGAGCCGAGCAGTTCGTCGAAGTCGAACAGCACTTTCGGCGCCGACAACGAAACCGCGGCGACGATCTCGCCACGGGAATCGCGCACTCCGGCGGCTATACAGTGCACGAAGTCCTCGTGTTCACCGCGGTCGACTGCGTAGCCCGCTCGCGAGGCCCGCTCCAGTTCGGTCAGGAACCGCTCGGGATCGGTGATGGTGTTGTCCGTCAGCGCGGGATAGTCCAGCGCGGCGGCGACGTCCCTGCGAACGGAGTCGTCGAGCCCGGAAAGCAGTATCTTTCCCACCGCCGTGCAGTGCAGCGGCGCCCGAGCACCGATGCGTGAGTACATCCGCACCGCGTGGGTGCTGTCCACCTTGTCCACGTAGACGACCTCATCGTCCTCGCGAACGGCCAGATGCACGGTGTGCCCCGTGCTCTCCCCGAGTTCGAGCAGATGGGAGCGAGCCGTGTCGCGAACGTCGATCCCGTCCAACGCGCGGTTGGCCAGCTCGAACAGTGCGCTTCCGAGCCGATAGCGGTACATATCGGAGCGTTTGACGAACCTGTCGGCCTCCAACGAACGCAGCAACCGCATGACGGTGGATTTGTGCACTCCCACCGCTTCCGCGAGCTGGTCGAGGTTGCGGGGCCCGTCGGCCAACTCGGTCAGCAACGCGAGTCCACGCCGTAGGCTCTGGCTCATCCCGTGGTCCTTTTCGCTCTCGTCGACCGCTCCACCAAGCATGGATGCCCAACCCCGTGCGGATTGCGCTGGGCATTCGAAAGGACCCTGCGGCAGCGGTTCCGTTGACGGACACCTTGCGAACTGCTAAACAGCATTCTATCAATATATGCAATATTTGTTGCATTAGGCGCAATTGGAGATCCGGTGCGAGCAGCGACGATGGATCGGACCGCGGTACGTGCCCTCCGGGAAGAGCGGCTCGACTGGCGGTTCAAGGCTGTACCGTCCGAAGCCTTCGGGAGCACGATCGCGGAATTCCTTCGTACGGAGCCCGAGATCACCGGAAGTGGATTCGTGGGTCCGCTGCTGCTGTTGGACCGCTCCGCGCTGGAGCACAATCTGACGACGATGGCCGACTGGTGTGCCAAGCAACGGGTGCTGCTGGCACCGCACGGCAAAACGACCATGGCCCCACAGCTGTTCCAACGACAGCTCGACCACGGGGCATGGGCGATGACTGCCGCCACCGTCAGCCAGCTCCGGGTCTATCGCGCGTTCGGCATCAGTAGGGTGCTGCTGGCCAACCAGTTGGTCGACGAGGCGGGACTGCGCTGGTTGTCGGAGGAGCTCGACAACGACCCCGGTTTCACGTTCGGCTGCTGGGTGGATTCGGTGGCGAGCGTGCGACTGATGAGCGAGGTTCTGGCAGCGAAACACGCGCGTCGGCGGGTCGACGTACTGGTGGAACTCGGCGGCGAGCACGGTCGCACCGGCGCCAGAACCGTCGCGGAAACGGTGGAGGTGGCGCGCGCGGTGTCGGAGAGTCCGGCGCTGCGGCTCGTCGGCGTCAGTGGCTACGAGGGCGCGATCTCGCACGATCTCAGCGAGGAGGATCTGACCGCGGTGGACTCCTACATGGCTCGACTGCGGGAGTCGGTCACGCGGATAGCCGAGGCGGGAATGTTCGACCGAACGGAGGAAATCGTCGTCACCGCGGGCGGGAGTTCCTATTTCGACCAGGTCGCCGAGGCGCTCACGGCGCCGTGGGG
Source organism: Actinopolyspora mzabensis (assembly GCF_900101095.1). Lineage (GTDB taxonomy): Bacteria > Actinomycetota > Actinomycetes > Mycobacteriales > Pseudonocardiaceae > Actinopolyspora > Actinopolyspora mzabensis. The sequence continues at coordinate 149,417 of NZ_FNFM01000013.1, read as the reverse complement.
GTTGGCATCACCGGTACTTCCCGTGCTGCGGAGCGGTTCGTACATCACTCACGATCACGGCTTGTACCGCACCATGTCGCCCTTCGGCCGGGCACACCGGCTCGCCGGGCCGGAACAGCCGTTCCGCGCCGCCATGCGGATCCTCGCTCAGGTGACCTCACGTCCGGAACCGGAACTGGCGTTGCTCATGCTGGGCAGGCGGGACGCCTCGTTCGACCAGGCACTGCCGCAACCGCGGACCCTGTGGGCGCGGGACGGCACCGCGAGCCCCCTTACCGATTCGCGAGTCACCGAACTGGCCGATCAGCACGCCTTCCTGTCCGTCCCGGCGAGCTCGGGGGTCTCCGTGGGCGACTGGGTCGAGTGCGGGCTGTCGCACCCATGCACGACGTTCGACAAGTGGCAGCTCATACCGCTCGTGGACAACGGGAAGGTCGTGGATTTGGTGCGTACTTTCTTCTGATCGAAGTTTTCCGGTCGGGTTGTCGGGTTGCTCGCTCGCCGGAAACCGAGAACGTGTCGAAAGCACCGGAACGGAGGCGAGGATGGACGAGCTCCTGATTCGGGGCGCCCTGGTGGTGGACGGCAGCGGAGCACCGCCTTTCGAAGCCGACGTGACGATCGGAGCGGGACACATCTCGGCTGTCGACAGGCCGGGAACCCTGTGCGGCAGACGCACCATAGCCGCCGACGGCTTGGTGCTTTCCCCCGGATTCGTCGACATGCACGCGCACTCGGACCTGCTGCTGCTCACCGACCACCGGCACACCGCCAAGGTGGCGCAGGGGGTGACCACCGAGGTCATCGGCCAGGACGGGCTGTCCTACGCTCCCGTCGACGACCGAACGCTGCGGAGCCTGCGTACTCAGCTGGCAGGTTGGAACGGCGATCCCCCCGGTTTCGACTGGAACTGGCGTGGCGTGGGCGAGTACCTGGCTCGCCTCGACCGAGGGATCGCCGTCAACGCTGCCTACCTGGTTCCGCACGGCGCACTGCGGATGCTGTGTGTGGGTTCGGAAAACCGTCCCGCTTCGAGAACCGAACTGGCACGGATGCGCCACGAACTGGCGCGGGGAATGTCCGAGGGGGCGTTCGGCATGTCCTCGGGATTGACCTACGCCCCCGGCATGTACGCCACGACATCCGAACTCGTCACGCTGTGCGAGGTGGTCGCCGAGTACGGCGGCTACCACTGTCCCCACCATCGCAGCTATGGTGCCGGCGCCCTCGCCGGTTACGAGGAGATGATCCGGATCAGCAGGCAGTCCGGCTGCGCGTTGCACCTCGCACACGCGACCGTGAATTTCGAGGTGAACCGGGGACGCGCTCCCGAACTGCTGGCGATGCTGGACGAGGGGTTGGACTCGGGGGTCGGGATCACGATGGATTCCTACCCTTACCTGGCGGGATGCACCTCGCTGCACGCACTGCTTCCCAGCTGGATGTTCGGCGGTGGTGTCGAGGCGACGTTACGAAGGTTGTCCGATCCGGACAGCAGGAGACGTGTGCTGCGTGAGATGGAGTTCGAAGGCTCCGACGGTGCGCACGGTGTACCGATCGACTGGAGTGCCATCGAGATCAACGGGGTGCGGCACCCCGACAGAACCGGCCATCTGGTCGGCCGCGACATAGCGACGGCGGCCGAGGCCGAAGGGGTACCTCCCGGGAAGCTCTACCTGGACACCCTGTTGGCGGACGAACTGGGCAGTTCCTGTCTGATGCACGTCGGCCACGAGGAGAACGTGCGTGCCGTCATGCGGCACCGGATGCACACCGTCGGCAGTGACGGCCTACTCCTCGGTGAGCGGCCCCATCCCCGCGGATGGGGGACGTTCCCGCGTTACCTGGCACGATACGTGCGGGAGCTCGGGCTGCTCGATCTACCGGAGTGCATCCGCCACATGACATCGACGCCGGCGCTCCGACTCGGCCTGTCCGACAGAGGACTCGTGCGGCGAGGCATGGTCGCGGACCTCGTGTTGTTCGATCCGGAGGAGATTCGCGACAACGCGACGTTCGAACGCCCCCGTGCGCAACCCAGCGGAATCAGTCATGTAATGGTCAACGGGGTCCCCGTGCTCGTGAACGGGAAGCGTAACGACGCCACACCGGGACGAGCGCTGCGTCGTGGTGTCGGGGCGATCGCCTGAAAAAGCTCGTCTCCGCTCCGTGCCCGGCAGGCCCGGTTCGAAGCGGACGTCCCGCCGAGCACCCCGAGCTGTGCGTCCGGGCCCGGTCAAGAAGTTGTCCGGAAACCGCCACCGTGAATTTTGGTCTAGTCCACCTGTGAGAGCTGGGGCACACTGAGTCGAAGAAGATCGGCGTCAGGTCCGCACCGAAGGGCGGACGCCGGTGTTCGGCCCGAGGTGGGGGGCTCCGCTCCGGTCCGCCGGTGCTCGGCGGAGCACCCCGCGAGAGGACGAAGCGAGCGGGGCGGGGCGAGCGGGCTCCGGGCACCGCAGGGAACAGGAGAGTCATGTGGACGAACACACTGAATCGACGCACGTTGCTGGCTTCGTTGGGCGCGGCGGGAGCCGCCGCGGCCCTGCCCACCGCGGCCGCGGCACGCGCCGGAGGTGAGCACAGGCCCGCCTATCTGGGCAGCTTCAGCTGGACCGATCCGCCGGGCAGGGGCTTCGACGTCGCTTCCCACGACCTGAGTTCGGGACAGCTGCACCCGATTCGCTCGGTCGAAGGGGTCCCCGACGCCTCCTGGTTGGCGTTCTCACCCGACCGCCACGTGCTCTACACGACCAACGAACTGGTCCCGAACGGTTCCGTGACGGCACTGAGCCTGCGGGATCCGCGGAACCCACGGATCATCAACACGCGCTCCAGCCGAGGCGCCGGGCCTACGCATCTCAGCGTGCATCCCAGCGGCCGGTTTCTGCTGACGGCCAACTACACCGATGGCACAGTCGCGGTGCACCGGCTGGAGGTGGACGGCAGCATCGGGGAGTCGACGGATCTGGTTCGGCACACCTCCGAACTACGTGCGCCCCACGCACATCAGGTCGGCACCGATCCGAGCGGACGGTGGGTGGTGGCGGTCGATCTGGGAGCGGACGCTGTCTTCACCTACCGGCTGGACACCGAGTCCGGCGAATTACGCCGAAACCAGCGGCTGTCCACTCCGGCGGGCAGCGGACCTCGCCATTTGGCCTTTCATCCGGACGGCAGACACGCCTACCTGCTCAACGAGTTGGCCAGCACGGTGACGGTGCTGCGTTGGGATGCCGCGTCGGGAACTTTCGAACTGGGCGACAGCGTCAGCACCCGCCCACCGGGTGCCGTGGGAGAGAACTATCCGGCGGAGATCGTGGTCACTCGCGACGACTGCTACGTCACCAATCGGGGCGATAACACCATCGCTCACTTCAAGGTGAGCGGCCGGGGAAGGCGGTTGCACCTGACAGGCACGAGCGACACCGGTGGGGACTGGCCTCGGCACTGCACGTTGGACCTGAGTCGACGTTGGCTTTACGTGGCCAACCAGAATTCGGGAACGGTCACCAGGATGTCGCGTGACAGTGTGACGGGCTCGTTGAGTCCGGTGGTCGACACCGTCGAGGTTCCCGGTGTCGTCGTGGTGGCGCTGTAGTGCACCGGTGGCGGGCGAAACGCGGGAAACAGCGACCGCCCCGTCGTGGAGCCCGCCACGCTCGCAGCAGAAGTTGTCTTCTTTTACAGGTCTAAACCTTGTGTCCACTCATCGGCCCACTTAGCATCGAGCACATTGCACAGAACAGAACAGACGTTGCATTCAACGCAACGGAGGTGTCATGCGGTTCTGGAAATTAACCACCGCCGCGATCGCGGCGACGTTGCTGGTGGGATGCGGACCACCCCAGGTGGACCAATCGGACTCCGGTGCGGACAGCCGCACCGGAACTCTTCGGGTGTGGCTGTTCGACGAGGCCAACCGCGATCCGAAGGAAAAAGTGGTCAATGCCGCGGTGGAAGAGTTCGAGGGAAACCACCGGGACGTCACAGTCGAAGTCCGCTACATCGCGGTGGACACGCGCTCGGAACGCTTCACCGGCGCCTTCAATGACCCCTCCAGCGCCCCGGATGTGGCGGAGTTCGGCAATACCGACCTCGCCAGCTACGTCGCGGCAGGTGGGATGTCGGACCTCACCGGCGTGATCGAGGACTGGCCCGCGGCAACCGACCTTTCCGACTCGGTGCTGGACACGGCCGAAGTCGACGGCAAGACCTACGGCGTCCCCTGGTTCACCGGCGTGCGAGCGCTGTACTACCGCACCGACGTGTTCGACGAGCTGGGGCTCGAGCCACCGCGCAGTCTCGGTGAACTCGTCGAGACCGCTCGAAGGATCCGTTCGGAGCGACCGGACATGTACGGTATCGCCGCGGGTGGCAAGTACACCTACGCGATGATGCCGTTCATCTGGGCCTCCGGCGGGGAGCTCGCCGAGCGCAGAAACGGCTCGTGGCGGTCCGCCGTCGACAGCGAGGCCTCCCGCCGCGGAATACGCACCTACACCGGCCTGCTCGATCCGGCGATCTGCCCACCCGACCAGTGTGCACAACTGACCGGGACCGAAAGCATCCAGGCGTTCGCTGGCGGCAAAGCGGCCATGGCCATCGGCGGGGACTTCAACCGGACCGCCGTCGACGAGGGTGCCGCTGGGGACAACTACGACGTGGTGCCACTTCCGGGACGAAAGACCGGTTCGATCGCGCCCGCGTTCGCCGGTGGCAACCTGCTCGGGGTGCTGCGATCCTCGGATCACTCCACTCTCGCCCAGGAGTTCATCAAGGTACTCGCGGGCAAGAAGTACCAGCGCCGGATGTACGAAGCGATGAGTTACCTGCCCACCTTCGAGGATGTTCAGGACAGGGTGGCAGCCGACGACCCGGCCATCGAACCGTTCATCGAGACGCTGCAGGCCGGTACCCGTTTCGTTCCGAGCACGCCGGCGTGGTCCGAGATCGACGCGCAGGAGATCCTGCCGACGATGGCACAGCGGATCGCCACCGGCGAGAAGGTCCGTCCTGCCACCCAGCGGGCGGCCCAGCGCATGAACAGCGCATTCGACGACCGATAGGAGTTCGTCGCCCCGGTTTTCCCGGTCCTCGTTCGGCGGAACCCCGGTGGGCTGGCCGGGCCGCGAGGGACCGTTCGACTCGGCCGCACCGAGGAATCCCCACGGGACAGCCATTCGAGCGAGTACGGCAAGACCTGACAAAGCGCTGCTGGGAACCCGGCCGCACCACCCGATCCAGAAGGTTCCAGCCGATGACAGCCGAGCTGACCACCGAATCCGGCCCGAGAACGCCACCGGGGAACCCGGAAACACGCCACGGACGCCGCCGGCGTCGCTCCGGCGGAAACGGGCAGGCCCGCGCCGCGGTGCTCTATCTGGCCCCCGCGGGTCTTCTGCTGATCGCGGTGATGGCCTATCCGCTGTATCAGCTCGTGCAACTGTCGTTGTACGAGTACGGCCAGGCCCAGGCCAGTGGCGGGGCACCACTTGAGTTCCTCGGGGTGGGCAACTATGCGAAGCTGCTCGGTGACAGTCGTTTCTGGATGGTGTTGATCAACACCTGCGGATTCGCCGCGGTCTGTGTGCTGGGCAGCCTGACGGTGGGGATCGCGCTGGCCGTACTGGCCAGCAGGGTCCGCTGGCTGCCCCGCACCCTGCTTTTCCTCGCGGCACTGGGTGCCTGGGCGACCCCGGCGGTTGCCGGTTCGACGGTGTGGCTCTTCCTGTTCGACCAGAACTTCGGGCTGGTGAACGAAGTGCTGAGCGGACTCGGCTGGCAGGGAATGGCGGGATTCTCCTGGACCTACGATCGGTTCACCGCGTTCGGCCTGGTGGCCGGTGAGGTCGTCTGGTGCTCGTTCCCGTTCGTGATGGTGACGATGTACGCGGGAATCAAGGCCATACCCGGCGAGATCGTCGAGGCCGCTTCGCTGGACGGGGCCTCGGCGTGGCGCACCGCTAGAAGCGTTCTGCTACCGATGCTGCGACCACTCTTGATCATCGCCACCATTCAGTCGATCATCTGGGATTTCAAGATCTTCACACAGATATACGTGATGACCGACGGCGGTGGAATCGCGGGGCAGAATCTCGTGCTCAACGTCTACGCCTACCAGGAGGCGTTCGCCGGATCGAACTACGGACTCGGATCAGCCATCGGAGTGGTTATGACCGGATTGCTGTTGCTGATCACGGGGATTTACCTGTGGGCCCAACGAGCGACGGGGGAAAACACATGACGACAGCGGCACGCGCCCCGAAACGGGGACTGATCGGCCGCGTGCTGCCGGGAAAACGCCCCGGGAGAACACTGGCCGAGATCGCGACAGTGCTCGTGGCGGCCACCATCGCCTTTCCGCTCTACTGGATGGTGCTCACCGCCTTCAAACCGGACGGGCAGATCCAATCCACCGATCCGCGTCCGTGGACGTTCTCACCTACGCTGGAAAACTTCCGACAAGTGTTCACCGTGGACGATTTCGGCAGGTACTTCCTGAACAGCGTGATCGTGGCCGGGGTCGTGGTACTGCTCTCGCTCGTGATGTCGTTTCTGGCCGCGGTGGCGCTTACACGGTTCCGTTTCCGGGGCCGAACCGTGCTGCTGATCATGATTCTGGTGGCGCAAATGGTTCCGGTGGAGGCGCTGACCATTCCGCTGTTCTTCCTGATGCGTTCGGTCGGTTCGGTGGCACCCTGGTTCGGGTTGAACCACCTCGGCTCGTTGATCCTGGTGCACCTGGCCTTCAGCCTGCCGTTCGCGATATGGATGCTTCGCGGCTTCGTGGCCGCGGTGCCGGTCGAACTCGAGGAAGCCGCCACACTGGACGGAGCCGGCAGGTTCCGATTCACGTGGCAAGTACTTTTTCCCCTGGTGGCTCCCGGCCTCGTGGCGATGAGCGTGCTGTCTTTCATCCACGCGTGGAACGACTTCCTGTTCGCCAAGACGTTCATCATCTCGGCCACGGAGAACCAGACACTGCCGTTGGCGATCCTGGTCTTCTTCAAACCGACGGGCAACGGCTGGGGGGCCATCATGGCGGGATCCACCCTGATGACGATCCCCGTCCTGGTGTTCTTCGTGTTCGTACAACGCCATCTGGTCTCCGGTATAGCAGGGGCGGTGAAAGCGTGAGCAGCAAGATCTCTCCCCTTCCGTTGGACTCGGTGGTCCCCCGACCCGCGGTGGTGCGGCCGGCCGGGGGCAGCTTCGTACTGGACGGCGACACCACCCTCGCGGGCGACTCCGCCGCGTGCGGCTGGTTTCGCCGACACGTGGGCGCGGCTGTCGGACTGCCACTTCGCGAGTCCGAGCACGCCGACATCACGTTCCTGATAGTGCCGGGGGAGGTCGAGGCCCCCGATGGGTACCGGCTCGACATCACCGAGCACGAGATCCGGATCCGTGCCCACGACGAGGACGGCGCACACTACGCGGCACAAACCCTGCGCCAGTTGCTGGGCGCCGAGGCGTGGCGCGCGGCGCCGACCGGACAGGGACCGTGGCGGTTGCCGTGCGGCGAGATCGAGGACCGCCCCCGGTTCTCCTGGCGGGGCTGTCACCTCGATCTCGCGCGGCACTTCATGCCCAAGCAAGAGGTGTTGCGCTTCGTAGAACTACTGGCGGCGCACAAGCTCAACGTGCTGCACCTGCATCTGACCGACGATCAGGGATGGCGGATCGAAGTCCCCGGCCTGCCCCGGCTCACCGAGGTAGGGGCCTGGCGGAAGGGCTCACAGCTCGGTGCCGGCCCCGACGCGGGACTCATCGACCGCCCGCACGGGGGCTACTACACCGGAGCCGACCTGGCAGAGATCGTCTCCTACGCGGCAGAACACCGGATCACCGTCGTACCCGAGATCGACGTACCAGGCCACTGCCAAGCGGCCATCGCCTCCTATCCGGAGCTGGGCAACGAACCACAACGGCAGTTGGACGTGTGGACCGGCTGGGGGATCAGCAAGCACGTACTCAACGCGGAGGAAAGCACGGTGGAGTTCTTCTGCCGCGTGTTCGACCACGTGCTCAGCGTGTTCCCCTCCCCTGTCGTCTGCGTGGGAGGTGACGAGGTACCGACCGAGGAGTGGGAACGCAGCCCACGGTGCGTGCGACGCAGCAGGCAGCTCGGGCTCTCGGAACCCGCGAAGCTGCACGGCTGGTTCCTGCGCCGGATCATCGAACACCTGCACGCAAGGGGCAGACGAGCGATCGGCTGGGACGAGATGCTCGATTCCGGCGAGCCGCTGCCTGCAGGGAGCATCGTCGCCTCGTGGCGCGACGAGCAAGGCGGACTCCGGGCTGCCAACGCGGGGTACGACACCGTCATGTGCCCCGAACAACGGGTGTACCTGGACCATCGACAGGCCGCTGGACCGGAGGAACCCGTCCCGGTCGGATTCGTGAACACTCTCGAGGACGTCTACGCCTACGATCCGGTACCGACCGAGTCGGCTAGCGCATTTTCCCGGCGTGTACTGGGAACCCAGGCACAAGTGTGGACCGAGCACCTCGACTCGCCGTCCAGGGTCGACTACGCCACCTTTCCCAGGCTGTGCGCGTTCGCCGAGGTCGCCTGGTCGTCCACCGCCGTCCGGGACTTCTCGGACTTCCGGACTCGGCTGACCGCGGAGCATCTCGCACGACTGACGGCCTTCGGAGTACGGTTCCGGCCGCTGCAGGGACCGCTGCCCTGGCAACAGCGCCCAGGCGTACCAGGTAAACCGCGTTGAGCGAACCGGCGATCGACTCGGCCACGGTAGAATGAAGCAGGTAGGGCGGTAACCGATCGCCTCAGGTGTCCCGCCCGGCCGGCTCACCTTTCTTCCCGACTCCGCTGCCGGTATCCGAGGCGTGTGAATCCCGTGAGTTCTCGTTCCCCGCCGCGGGGGCGAGCCTCGCCCTGGAGTCCACGTGGGACTGTGGCAGGGCGCGGGAACTCAGCACCACTTGTCCGGTGTCGACGGTCGCACCGAGCTGCCGACTCTTCCCCACGTAAACCCCCACCGGGATTTGAACGGCTACCAGCAGGCACAACGAAAGCAACGGCAGTGTCCACGAGCCGGTGAGATCGCGCAGCGCACCGGTGAGTATCGGTCCGGTGGCGGCCACCAGGTACCCGGCTGTCTGCGACATCGCCGCCAGCGCGGCGGCTCCCCTCGCGTCGGCCGCGCGCAGGACGACGAGCATGAACCCGATCCCGATCGTCCCACCGAGTCCCACTCCCAGCACCAGCACCCAGCACAGGGCCCCGCTCCGTGGTGACAGGGTCAGTCCGAGCAACCCGAGGAGCAGCAGGGCGGGAAAGGTCGTGGTGATCCAGACCTGACGGCTGCTGCGAGCCGCCATTATGGGCGCCGCCAGCGAGAAGGGAATCCCGACGAGGTTGGCCAGTGAAAGCATCTGGCCGCCGCTCGTGGGGTCCATACCGTTGTCGGTGAGTATCTTCGGCAACCAGGCGATGACGGTGTAGAACGTCAGTGACAGCAGGGCGAAGAAGCCGGTGACGCCCCATCCCAGCGGACTTCGCCAGGCTTGTCCGCCCCGAGCGGCACCGAGGGGGTCCGTCGTGGACCTCCTCGGATCGCGGTGTTGTGGAAACCACAGCACAACAGCCAGCAACGCGGGAACGGCCCACACCGCGAGTGTGGCGCGCCACCCGAGGCCGGCGAAATGCTGCCAGGGAATCGTCAACCCGGCTGCCGCGGCGGTACCGATACTGATTCCCATCGTGTACAGCCCCGTCATGATGCCGCTCTGCGCGCCGAAACGTTTCTTGATCACTGTGGGAAGAAGTACGTTTCCACCGGTAATGGCGATGCCCACCAGCACCGTCCCACCGAACAACGCGGCGGATACCGGAAGCACTCGCAGCAGGATTCCGGCGAACAGCAACAGCAGCGCCGCCGCTATGGTGCGTTCCTCGCCATAACGCCTTCCCAAGCGTGGCGCGGTGGTGGACAGCAGCACGAAGCACAACAGCGGCACCGTGGTGAGCAGCCCGGTGGCGGTGTTCGACAAACCGGTGTCCGCCTGGATCTGCCCCACCAACGGGGCCACCGAAGCTATCGCGGGGCGCAGATTGATCGCCACGATCAATATCCCGAATGCGGACAGCGAAAACGAGAGGATGTTGATCTTGTTTCTGTTCGAAACGCCGGAGTGCTTCCCGGCGGATCCAGTAGTGTCATTCAACGTGAATCACATTTCATTTTCCGGGAATTGTGGAGCGACATTACCAAATGAATTTTCTTCACAGAACACCCGGAACAAATAAAATGGCCGGTCAACAGTTTATCATTCTTTCGAGCGACCGCAGATAGTGGGAAAATCAGTCCAGAATTAACCATTCTTCCCAAGGACGAAACATCCGCCGACTACAGTCAAGATCATCTTCAGGGCTCGAGATACGAACTCCGCCACTCTGGTGTTCGTGTTTTCGGAGGGAAGCTGTCCCCGCAACCGGAAACCGGCACGTGCCCACAGGAGACGCCGGAGGCGCTGTGGTCGCGCCGACGAAGGGGCACGAAAAGATCATTTTCACCCCTTCGCCATTCCGAAACGGCCCCTTCGCCATTCCGAAACGGACAGCGGAAAGGGAGGACGACCGCGAAACGGGCGGTAGGCAACAGCGATGGGGGGCTTCAGGGAACGACGCGTGCCAACACGGTGCGGAAGGCGTCACGATGCACACTGGCGGGATCCTGTGCCAGGTAATGCCCGATCTCCCGGACGAACCCCTCAGGGGTCATGGGAGGCGCGGGAGCGGTCGTCGGTGACTCACTCGCGGTGATCTCACCCGCTCGACTCGGATAGAGCACGAGCGCGCCCACCACCTCGATGTCGTCGAGCAGTTCCCGGTAAGCGGCGATGCCTTCGGCCAGCCTGGTTCCCCCACCCCTGAACTTGCCCCCGTTCCGGCGCAGCGTGCCGTCGGCATCGGCAGTGTAGTGTCCGGGCAGCCACATCTTCGATTCGATCAGAACCAGCCGCCTGCCACACAGCACGGCGTGGTCGATGTCAGCGAAGACCGAATCGGGCCAGGACAATCCGTGGAAGACCTTGGCTCCCGGCAGTCTGGTGAAGTAGTCGGCCAATAACCCCGCGGTGAAGCGCTCACCGTACTCGCCACGTATCCCCTCGGGTTGGCCGAAAACCACGGAACGGCCGAACTCGGACAGAAAGACTCGATCCTCCGAGGCCGGGGGCAGGTATTCGGGAACGTGGCGATACACCCCGGCCACGGCCACGGCGGGCATCAGCCACAGCACCAACATCAGGGGCCAGGCGTCACTGGCCAACACCACGGGTAACAACAACGCCCACCCACCGATGGTGGCGAGCACTTCGCCTCGGCTGTAAGTGGCACGGGGGAAGTAACGCACCGGCTGCTCGGGATTGACCGCGTTCCACCACTGCAGCCGTGCCACGTCGGGCTCGGGAACGGGCGGCACGAAGCTCGGGTCGGCGCCGAAATCACGCCTGTCGGTGTCCCGTGAACGACGGCGGCGGGAGGTAGGAGCGCCCCGGGTGTCGCGTCCACCGGTGGTGAGGATCTCACCACGATCGTAGGCCGCGCGACGTGCCGGATCGCTGAGAGTCTCGTACGCCTCCTGCAACGAGCGGAAAGTGCCCGCCGTACCCCCGGCGTCGGGATGCATCACACGGGCAAGCGACCGATAAGCCGACTTGATCTCCGCGGCGGAGGCTTCACGAGTCACCCCGAGCAGCTCGTAGTAGTCCACCCCGCTCAAGCTGGCGCGCCCACCTTCCGTTCCGACGCTGTGACGATGCGGCTGCGCTCGGATGGGCGTCCCGGGGATCGTCGAACGAGAGGCGCTTTCCCCGAGGGTGCACACCGACACGCGGGGAAAGAGAGTACACAGTAGTCGATCTCGACCGGGGTCCGGTTCCCGATATCACCGCTGCGCCGGAGGAACGAGGAAGTGCCGATCCTCCGGCGGGCGTGTCAGTGCTCGGCCAGCGCCGGTGCCAGGAACCGACCGGTGTAGCTCTCCTCGACTTCGGCCAGCTGTTCCGGAGTCCCCTCGGCGACCAGCGTGCCACCACCGTTACCGCCTTCGGGGCCCAGATCGAGCAGCCAGTCGGACATTTTGATCACGTCGAGGTTGTGCTCGATCACGACAACGGTGTTTCCCTTGTCCACCAAACCGTTGACCACACCGAGCAGCTTGCGAATGTCCTCGAAGTGCAGGCCCGTGGTCGGTTCGTCGAGAATGTAGACGGTCCGGCCCGTCGAGCGCTTCTGCAGCTCACTGGCGAGCTTGACCCGTTGGGCCTCGCCCCCGGACAACGTGGGCGCGGGCTGGCCGAGACGTACGTAGCCGAGTCCGACGTCCACCAGCGTCCTCAGATACCTGTGAATCGCGGTGATCGGCTCGAAGAACTCGGCGGCGTCCTCGATGGGCAGGTCGAGAACCTCCGCGATGGTCTTGCCCTTGTAGTGGACCTCGAGAGTCTCCCGGTTGTAACGGGCCCCCTTACAGACCTCGCACGGGACGTAGACATCGGGGAGGAAGTTCATCTCGATCTTGAGGGTTCCGTCGCCCGCGCAGGCCTCGCAACGTCCCCCTTTGATGTTGAACGAGAACCTGCCTGGCTGATACCCGCGAACCTTCGCTTCCGTAGTGGCCGCGAACAGTTTCCGGATCCGGTCGAATACCCCCGTGTAGGTGGCCGGGTTGGAACGGGGCGTACGCCCGATCGGGGATTGATCCACCTGGACGAGCTTGTCCACGTTGTCGATCCCCCTGATGCGCTTGTGCCTGCCGGGTACCGTGCGAGCACCGTTGAGCTTGTTGGCCAACGAGGAGGCCAGCACGTCGTTGACCAGTGTCGACTTGCCGGAACCGGAAACGCCGGTAACGCCTATCAGACAGCCCAGCGGGAACGAGACGTCGATCTCCCGAAGGTTGTTCTCCCTGGCCCCGACCACGGTGAGTTGGTTTTTCGGGTTCCTGGGCCTGCGTTCGGCGGGGAGCTCGATGCGCTTGCGCCTGGCCAGGTAGTCGCCGGTCAACGACTTCTCGTTGGAGAGCAGCTCGGCCACCGGGCCGGCATGTACGACACGTCCGCCGTGCTCACCGGCGCCCGGACCGATGTCGACCACCCAGTCGGCGCTGCGCACCGTGTCCTCGTCGTGCTCCACCACGATCAGGGTGTTACCGAGGTCACGCAGCCGGTTCAACGTGTCCAGCAGGCGGTGGTTGTCGCGTTGATGTAGTCCGATCGAGGGCTCGTCGAGCACGTAGAGGACTCCGACCAGCCCGGAACCGATCTGAGTGGCCAGTCGAATACGTTGTGCCTCACCGCCGGAGAGCGTGCCAGCGGGGCGATCCAGCGAGAGGTACTCGAGCCCGACATCGAGCAGGAAACCCAGCCTGGCCTGCACCTCCTTGAGGACTCGTCCGGCGATCATCTGTTCCCGCTCGCCCAGCACCAGCCCGTCGAGGAACGTCGAGCACTCCCGCACGCTCAGCGAACTCACCTGGGCTATGGACATCTCCCCCATCTCGGGGTTGTGCACGGTGACGGCCAGGATCTCCGGTTTGAGCCGAGTGCCCGAGCAGGAGGGACAGGGCACATCGCGCATGTAGCCCTCGTACTTCTCCCGCGCGTAGTCGGAGTCGGTCTGGTCCAACCGGCGTTCCAGGAAAGGGATCACGCCCTCGTAGGCGGCGTAGTAGGAGCGCTGCCTGCCGTAGCGGTTCCGGTAGCGCATGTGGATCTGGTCGGTGCTGCCGTGGAGCACGGCCTTTTTGACCTTGGTGGGCAACCGCTTCCACGGGGTGTCCATCCGGAAGCCGATCGACTCCGCCAGGGCGGTCAGCATACGGGTGAAGTACTCGGCGGTGTTTCCGCCGGCCCACGGCGCGATCGCCCCCTCGGACAACGAGAGGTCCTCGTCGGGAACGATGAGTTCCGGATCGACCTCCTTGCGGATGCCGAGCCCGGTACAGTCCGGGCACGCTCCGTAGGGGGAGTTGAAGGAAAAGGCCCGTGGTTCCAGCTCCTCCACGCCGAAGGGGTGCCCGTTCGGGCAGGCGAAGTTCTCGGAGAACTTGCGTTCCCGCCGGGCGTCGTGTTCATCGACGTCGACGAACTCCAGCGCGACCAGCCCTTCGGCCAACCGAAGCGCGGTTTCCACGGAGTCGGTGAGCCGCTGCTTGGCCTCGGGCTTGACGGTCAGCCGATCCACGACCACGGCGATGTCGTGCTTTTCCTGCTTCTTGAGCGTCGGTGGCGACTCGAGCGGATGTACGGCGCCGTCCACGCGCACGCGTGCGTAGCCCTGCGTCTGCAGCTGTTCGAACAGGTCGACGTACTCGCCCTTTCGGCCCCGCACCACCGGGGCCAACACCTGGAACCGGGTGCGTTCCGGCATGGCGAGAACCTGATCGACGATCTGCTGCGGAGTCTGCTTGCTGATGGGGTCCCCGCACTCCGGGCAGTGGGGTTTGCCCGCCCGGGAGAACAGCAGCCGCAGATAGTCGTGGACCTCGGTGATGGTGCCGACGGTCGACCGGGGATTCTTGCTCGTGGACTTCTGGTCGATGGACACGGCGGGGGACAGTCCTTCGATGAAGTCGACATCCGGTTTGTCCATCTGTCCCAGAAACTGTCTGGCGTAGGCCGACAGCGACTCCACGTACCGGCGCTGCCCCTCGGCGAAGATGGTGTCGAAGGCCAGACTCGACTTACCGGACCCGGACAGGCCGGTGAAAGCGATCAGGCTGTCACGCGGCAGGTCGAGATCGATTCCGGTGAGATTGTGCTCACGAGCGCCGCGGACGATTAGGCGGTCAGCCACTCGAAGATCCCTTCACAAAGTATGTGGTCTGCGGATACGCGTTGTGATGCGGCGGCCGCCGTTGTCGCCGCTTCACCACGAGCCCGCCCGCGGCTCCCGATACCCGAACAACCGCCGCTCGGTGGGCGCGGGGCGCGGTGGTTCACGCCCATGCTATTGCAGCGGGACGACAATACGGCTTCACGCGGTCCGCCCCGAACGGGGACCCGGACACCTCCGCACGCGGCGAACAACGTCACGAACGCGACAGGCATTCCGAACCGGTTCCGGGCCGGGGGAGCAAGCCCACGAACTTCACTCTTGTGAGTGATATATGCGTGGCGTCCCCACCCAGCAGCGAGTGCCGCGCCGGTTTTACGGCCCCACGAGACTACCGCCAGGGGCACGGGGCCGCCTATCCTCGTCCAAAGCCGGTACTACCACCCCGCCCCGAGGATCCGGGACGACGACATCGAAGCCACGCGAAGGCGGGGAAGCATGATCGACCTCGAACACGAGGAACACGCCGATGGTGAAGTGACTCGGCAACACACTCACCGAAGGGAGCTGCTGACAGCCGTGCAGCAGGCCACTGCCGGGTTGCTGACCACGATCGAGGCAATGGACGAGACCTCGGTACACGAGCCAAGCCTGCTGCCCGGTTGGAACAGGGCACACGTGATCTCGCACCTGGCCCGCAACGCAGACGGGTGCGTCAACCTGCTGACGTGGGCACGCACCGGTGTCGAACACGCCATGTACGCCAGCAGGCAGGACAGGGACGCCGACATCGCCGAGGGCGCGCTGCGAAGCCATCGTCTGCTGTTGGAGGACGTGGCGGCTGCCTCGGGGCGGCTGACGGAGGCCTTCCGAACGCTTCCGGAACCGGCGTGGCACGCCGAGGTGGAAGTGGCCCCGGGAAAGTGGGTCCCCGCGCACCGGATACCACGGATCCGCCTGTTCGAGGTGCGGGTGCACTCGGTGGATCTGAATCACGGTTTCGGATTCGACGACATACCGCGCGAGGAGATCGAATGGCTGCTCAACGACGCCGTCCGCCAGTTCGGCGGACGCCCCGATGTTCCTCCGCTCTCCCTCCTGGTCGAGTTCGCCGACGGGAGCAGCAGTGTGTGGCGGCTCGGCACACCGGACTCACCGGAGCACCGAGTGCGGGGCACCCCGGGGGCCGCCCTGGGGTGGTTGCTGGGCAGAACCGGCACCCAGCAGCTGGCAGGTGATCCTCCCGAGCTGCCACCGTGGCTGTGACCGCCCACCGCGCGGCCCGCCGGGCTCGGCCGGAACCTCTGCGGAGCGGGAGGACGAAGTCCTACTAGGCTCACCGCCGTGGAGATCCAGGAACACTACACCGGACACGTGCAGCCGGGCGGTGCCGCGGCGCGGCGGAGGCTGGACGCGCTGACCGTCACCAAGATTTCCGTAGGGCGGATGGACAACAACGCGTACCTGCTCACCTGCAGGCGCACCGGGGACGCGTTGCTGATCGACGCGGCCGACGACCCGGAGCGGTTGACCGACCTGCTCGGCCACGACGAGGACCGTCCGCGATTGCGCACCATCGTCACCACGCACCGGCATCCGGACCACTGGCAGGCACTCGGTTCCATAGCCGGTCAGACCGGTTCCTACACCGTGGCTCACCCCCTGGATTCGGAACCGCTTCCGGTTCCGCCCGATCGGGAGGTCGAACACGGCGAAACCATCCAGGTCGGTGAGTCCGCGCTGGAGGTCGTACACCTGCGGGGACACACGCCTGGGTCGATCGCGTTGCTCTATCGCGACCCGGTGGGGCATCCACACCTGTTCACCGGGGACTCGCTGTTTCCCGGGGGGGTCGGCAAGACACAAACGGGCGAGGATTTCCGCTCGCTGCTCGACGACGTGGAGAACCGGGTCTTCGGCGTCCTCACCGACGACACGTGGTTCTACCCCGGCCACGGTGACGACTCGACTCTGGGGCAGGAACGTCCGAAACTTTCCGAGTGGCGGGCACGTGGCTGGTGAGCACCGACCGGCGGAAAAGGCTCGCCCATCGTGGGGTTCCGGCCGGTCGACAGCACCTCGACCGGCCGGAGGTCCGAACGGTCGTCCGGGTCGAAACGCACCGCCTCCGGCGACACACCGACGCTGAGCACGGGATTCGCCAACCTCGCCCCCGCAGAGTGGAAACGTGCTTCGCGCCACCGTCATCGTGCTGAGCCTGTTGCTGGCCGCACCGGAGTTCCTGCCCGCACCGCAATCGACGGGAGCCGCTGGCTCGGCAGCGGGTTGCGGGCTACCGAGTCCGCACTTGCGGATCATGCAGTACAACATCCATTCGGGCCGTGATTCCCGGGGACGGCTGCATCCACGACGGACGGCTTCGGTGATCGAACGGGCTGGAGCCGAGGTGGTGGCTCTGCAGGAAGTGGACGTGCACTGGTCGCGGCGCAGCGCCTGGCGCGACCAGGTGGAAATGCTGGCGAGCAGACTGGGGATGAGCGTGTTCTTCGCGCCGATCTACACTCTTCCGCCGTCACGACCGGGGTATCCGAAACGACGGTTCGGCCTGGCCGTGCTGAGCGAACACCCCCTGCTCGCCACGACCAACCACCGGATGACCAGGCGAAGCACTCAGCACCCGTCCGACTCCCCCGTCAGGCTACCGGGATTTCCCGAAGTGGTGGTGGACATCGACGGAACCGCCGTACACGTTTACGCCGCTCATCTGGACTACCGGAAAAGCCCTCGGACGCGGCGAATCCAAGTGCGAGAGATCGTGGCCCTCCTCGATCGGGATGAGCCGAGTGCCCCTCGGCTGCTGCTCGGAGATCTCAACGCTACCTCGCGAGCACCGGAACTGGTTCCGCTCTGGAAGCGGCTTCGCGACGCGGCGGGGCACACCGGTGCGCCCACCTACCCGGCGCAGCGACCGCGGGTGCGGCTCGACCACATAGCGGTGTCCCGGGAGACGGAGGTCGTTTGTTCGACGACGGTGGCCAGCGCGGCCTCCGATCATCTTCCGGTGGTCGCGGAGCTGCGAATCCCGAGCTGAAGAGTTCGGTTTCCCGCTCGGGTTAGGGGCCATACGACCGGTGCACGGGAGTCACCAACGGGTCACGGGGTCCGTGACACTTCCCGAGAGCCCCCGGCAGTGCGACGTTCGGCCGCTGTTATCTCACCGCGACACGCTTTGGCGATCCTGTGCCTGCGTCGGATCCGCTCCAGCAGCCCGAGAGGACGAGACTTTTCGCCGGGTGTTCCCTCGCCGCGCGTGATTTCGAAACTGCCGCGCTCCAGCGAACCGGAAAACCGCCAACTTTCCCATCTTTCGAGGTCGGTACTCGTGTAGTCGTACCCGAACACCATTCCCGCTACCCCGTCGGTAGGCAAAGCATCATCCAATGGGGTGATTTCCATGCGGTCGGCCCCGCGGGCCCCGAGCGCCACGGCGCTTACCGTGGCGGTTTCCGACCCGTGAATCAACAACGCGTTCCGCGCGGGGTCGTCGCGGCGGGCGGGCTCGACGACACGGTTCACTCCGGACAGCTCCACGATCACCCGAGGCATCCACCACCAGTTCTCGCGGCGGAGCAGCAGGCTGTCGACGAGCGCACGCGAGGGCGGGTACTTGCGCAACTCCTGCTCGAGCAACTGTTCGCCGAACAACGAGCCCGACAGATCATCGATCACCCGGACCGGCCCGAAAGCCACCATGCCACCACGTCCCGCTCGCAGTGAACGCCCGTCCGTAACGGCGAAACCGACCTCGGACGCCGCGGCCAACAGTCGAACGATCCAACGATGGGAGTACGGCAGCGCCACACACGGCACCTCACCGCGCAGTAACGGTGTCACGGCGATCCCGTTCGGACAGCCCTCCGAGTCCACCCAGCAGAGTTCGCCGGTCAGCGCCCCTCGCCACACTGAACGGATCCGCCGCAACGAGGTTCTCCTTTCAACCTGGTGTGTGACCCCTGAATGGGAGATACTCTCTTTTGGTGGCTTATACCACGTTGTCGGACGCCGCAGCCACGCCGGAGGAGTGAGACATGCCCGCGATCGTTCCGGCCCTGGTGGTTCTGGGGATCTTCGCTCTCGGATACCGCTACTATTCGGCTTATCTGGCACGTCGTGTGTACGGTTTGGACCCCGAGTTCGTGACACCGGCCCACCAGCGGGGGGACGGAGTCGACTTCGTACCGACGAACAAGCACGTGCTGTTCGGACACCATTTCACCTCGGTAGCGGGGGCCGCGCCGATCGTGGGACCGGCCATAGCGGTATTCTGGGGATGGGGACCGGCACTGCTGTGGATCACTTTCGGAACCGTCTTCGCGGCGGGTGCACACGATTTCGGTTCACTGGTGGTCTCGGTACGGCACCGGGCCGAGAGCATCGGGACTCTGGCTCGTGACGTGATCAGCAGACGTGCCCGCACCCTGTTCCTGTTGATCATTTTCTTCCTGCTGACACTGGTCAACGCTGTGTTCGCCGTGGTCATCGCCAACCTGTTCGTGGCCAACCCCGCTGCCGTGCTTCCCGTGGTGCTGCAGGTCCCACTGGCCATCGGGATCGGCCAGTACGTCTACCACACCAGGTCCTCGGCATTCCTCCCCTCGATCATCGGCGTGATCGTGTTGTACCTGACCATCATGCTGGGCATGGCCTTCCCCGTCTCGCTGGATCCTCTCGCTGCCACGCTCGGGGTGGAGCCCAGAACGCTGTGGGTGATCTTCCTGTTCGCCTACACCTTCGTCGCCTCGCGACTCCCGGTGTGGGTGTTGCTGCAGCCCAGGGACTACATCAACTCGCACCAGCTGTTCATCGGGCTCGCCGTGATCCTGTTGGGCGTGGTGGTCGGCTTCGACCGGATAGTGGCACCCGTGATCAACGACGTACCCGCCGACTCGCCGAGCTGGTTCCCGTTCCTCTTCGTGACCATCGCCTGCGGGGCTGTGTCCGGTTTTCACAGTCTGGTCTCCTCGGGCACTTCCTCCAAACAGCTGGGCAACGAGCCCGACGCCCGTTACATCGGCTACATGGGGGCCGTGGGTGAGGGCTCGCTCGCCCTCGCCGCGGTGCTCGCGGTGACCGCGGGAGCAGTGGGCTCGACGGTCGAGTGGA
The DNA here is from genome assembly GCF_900101095.1 of Actinopolyspora mzabensis. GTDB lineage: Bacteria > Actinomycetota > Actinomycetes > Mycobacteriales > Pseudonocardiaceae > Actinopolyspora > Actinopolyspora mzabensis. The sequence continues at coordinate 129,481 of NZ_FNFM01000013.1, read as the reverse complement.
ACAACCTCTACGCCAGCTTCGCCACGGCATCCGACGGAGCGACCCAGAACTTCGTGCAGGGTGTGGCCGGGTTCGCCAACAATCTGGGGTTGCCGATCAGCGTCGGCCTGGTGTTCGCGACGATCATGGTGATCAGTTTCGCCGCCACCACGATGGACACCGGGGTGCGGCTGCAGCGTTACGTGGTGCAGGAGATCGGCGAGATCACCAGGGTCCGTCCCCTGGCGCGCAACATGACGCTGGCCAGCACGGTCGCCGTGGTCCTCCCGCTGGCCATGGCACTACTGCCCGGTGGAGGCGAAAAGGGCTACACCTTCGGTGTGCTCTGGCAGCTGTTCGGCACAACCAACCAGCTCACCGCGGGGCTCGCGCTGGCCGTGGTGGCGGTGTGGGTGACCAAGAACAGGCGAAATCCACTGGCTGTACTGCTGCCACTGCTGTTCCTGCTGGTGATGACCACATGGGCACTGGCGCTGAATCTCGTCGAGTTCGTCGCGCAGGACCAGTGGGTGCTCGCCCCGCTGGATGTGATCATCTTCCTGCTGGCGGTGTGGCTGATCGTGGAGGCGGCAGTGGCGCTGCGTCGAGCCGTGCGCAGCCGCGGCGAAACCACCGACCCCCACCAGTACGCCACGGAGGGATGATGCGATGGGCTCCGACGAGCGGAGCCCATCACCCCCCACTCGGCGCGTGCTGGGCCGCCCGACACCGCCGCGAGGTACCGGGACTCCACCACGGAATCGATTCGGCCGATCGGGTGGCGCTTCCGAATGCGGCTCCCAGGCTTGTCGTGACCACACCGCAGGACACTCACCCCTACCTGACCAGCGTGTTCGCGATACCCCCGCCTCGCACGACGTCTTCGGGACCGCCCGAACCGAGCCTCGAACCGGGCGGTCACCGCGAGAGCACCCGTTGAACACACTGGGTGGCATCGATCACACTCCAATGATCGTGGGAACTCCACACACGCCTCACCCGACCGGTCGGATATCACCCGACCGCCGACGACAGGAGCCGGTGTGTCCCGACGATCATCCGAGTACACCCCCGTTTCCCGACCCCGAAAAACGAACGAACGAATTCCCCGAGCACGCGCGGCGATACGTCCCGTGCTGTGGCGTGTGCATTTCCTCGGTGGATTACTGGTCGCGCCGATCGTGTTCGCCATGGCGATCACCGGAATTCTGTACGCCTGGAACCCCCAACTGGAACACGTGCTGCACCGGCAGGCCCTCAGCGCGACCGCCGAAGGCCCGGCACGGCCGTTGAGCGAGCAGATCTCCTCGGCACGTGAAACACGTCCCGAACTGCGATTATCCTCGGTGACACCAGCCACCCCGGACGTTCCACGAGGAGAGGAGACGACGGCGGTAACTCTCGTCCCCGAAACGACCGGACAGAACAGATTCGAACAACCGAAAGGCGCGGTGACAGTCTACATCGACCCCGCTTCGGCCGAAATCACCGGGAGCATAACCGAATCGAACCGTCCGGACGAATGGCTGCGTAACCTGCATTCCAACTTTCGGATAGGCAAATTCGCGGAACCGATATCCGAACTGGCCGCGAGCTGGCTGCTGGTATCGATCCTCACCGGCCTCGTGCTGTGGTGGCCACGCGACAAGCGAGCCCTGACCAGGAACTTTCTGTTCCGGAAACCGGGGCGACCTCGGTGGCGTTCGCTGCACGGGCTCGTCGGAGCCACCGCTGCCGCGGGGTTGGTGCTGCTCATCGTCACCGGTCTGACCTGGACGACGTACGCGGGGTCCTGGGTCGACGTAGCACGAACTCAGTTCGACTCGGACTCGCCGGAGGTGGCCACGGTGTTGCACCCCACCACCGGCTCCGAACAGGTTGGATCCACGGGAGACGAACCCGGCACCGCCGAGGTGACGACCGCCGGAATCGACCGCGTGGCAACCACGGCACGAGAGGCCGGACTGAACGGAATCATGGTACTCGAACCACCCGATTCCCCCGGCCACGCCTGGAAGGCCGAGGAGGACGACAATCGATGGCCGGTGAACCCGACGGCCCTGGCCGTGGACGGCGACACCGGTGAGATCGTCGACCGGGTGGAATGGGCGGAATATCCGCCGCTGGCCAAGGCCACCTCGCTGGGGATCGATTTCCACCAGGCCCAGTTGTTCGGTCTGACCACACAGCTGCTGTTGACCGCGCTCGCGGTCGCGTTGCTGGTGCTGATCATCGCGGGCTATCGGGTCTGGTTGCTGCGCAGACCCCCCGGCTCACTCGGCGCGCCACCGCGCCTGGGCCCGGTGGTGCGCGACGCTCCGTTGCCGATACTACTCGGATTCGTCCTGCTCATGGTGCTGCTCCCCGTCCTGGGGATCACGTTGCTGGGATACCTGGCCATCGAACGGGCGATGCACTCGCTCCGCACCGGCGGGAAGTAGCCCGCGGTTACGGAACCGGTTTCGAGCGGGCTGGACGTTCGTTCGTCCCGCCCGCCTTCCGGGGGCTCGGAAGCAGCGCTCCGAACGTCCACACTGCTCGGCCTACCTAAACGGTGCCGTTCGGGTGAATTCTGGAACGTGACAATGTGGAAACGGCACATTTCGGAGTACGCGGCTGTGTCCGATCATCACATCGATCACGTCGAGATCCGCGTCTAGCCTGATCCGACATGACGACGGAGTTTCCGGATCCTCCCACCGGGTTCGCCGATCTCTCCGGCTTGACCGCGCTGGTCACCGGCGCGGGCAACGGAATCGGGTTCGCCTGTGCGAAGCGACTGGCAGCGGCGGGCTGTCTGGTACACGTACTTGATCACGATGAACGGGCCGCGACGGCGGCCTCGAACGAAGTCGCAGGGCGACCACAGGTACTGGACCTGCGGGACGAATCGGGGATCACGCTACTGCCGACCGAGGTGGACATCCTGGTCAACAACGCCGGGATTCAGCACGTAGCGCCGATTCAGGAGTTCCCCGCCGAGGTTTTCACCCACATCCAGCAGGTCATGGTCACCGCCCCGTTCCTGCTGATGCGCCACTGCCTACCGCACATGTACGAGCGGGGGTGGGGGCGCGTCGTCAACATCTCCAGTGTCCACGGGCTGCGGGCCAGCACGGGCAAATCGGCGTACGTGGCCGCCAAGCACGCCTTGGAGGGCCTGAGCAAAGTGGCCGCGCTGGAAGGCGGTCCGCACGGTGTCACCAGTAACTGCGTCGATCCCGGCTACGTACGCACCCCGTTGTTGGAAGGCCAGCTCACCGCCCAGGCGCACGAGCACGGCATTCCCGAGCACGAGGTGGCCGACCGGGTCTTCCTGCGAAACAGCGCGATCAAAAGGCTCATCGAGCCCGAGGAGGTGGCCACAGTGGTCGGCTGGCTCTGCGGTCCGGGCTCCGCCTATCTCACCGGCGCCTCAGTACCGATCGACGGAGCGTGGACCGCGCGGTGAACCCGCCCTGCTCGCTCCCTTACGTACCGACTCCCGTGCCCCGGAGGCAACTCGGGGGCTCCGCACGACTCGTCTCCCGACACAACAGGAGTGAGATATGAACGCGACACGATCCGATTCGCCCTCCGGCACCTCACTGGCCCGGATCGTCGGATCGAGCATGATCGGCACCACCATCGAGTGGTACGACTTCTTCCTGTACGGCTCGGCGGCCGCGTTGGTGTTCAACAAGGCTTTCTTCCCCACCGAGGACGAGCTGATCGGCACGTTGCTCGCGTTCTCCAGCTTCGCGATCGGCTTCGTGTTCCGCCCGCTGGGTGGCCTGGTGTTCGGTCACTTCGGCGACCGACTGGGTCGCAAGAAACTGCTGGTGCTGAGCCTGTTGCTGATGGGGGGTGCCACCTTCGCGGTGGGGCTGCTTCCCACTTTCGGGACTATAGGCGTCGCGGCCCCCATCCTGCTCACCCTGCTGCGGGTGGTGCAGGGATTCGCTCTGGGCGGTGAATGGGGCGGGGCGGTACTCATCGTCTCCGAACACACCGACAGTGCCCGACGAGGCTTCTGGGCATCCTGGCCGCAGGCGGGTGTACCGACCGGCAACCTGCTGGCCACCGCGGTACTGGCCGTGCTGTCGGCGGTGCAGTCGGAGGAAGCCTTCATGGCCTGGGGCTGGCGCCTCCCGTTCCTGCTGTCCGGATTGCTGGTGCTGGTGGGGTTGTGGATCCGATTGGCGGTCAGCGAGTCCCCGGTGTTCCTGGAGGCCGCCGACAAGGCGGAGCAGCGAAGCGCTCCCGAGCAACCCCCCATCGTTCGGGTACTGCGCGAGCAGTGGCGGGAGGTGCTCATCGCCTCGGGGGCGCGCTTCGTGGAGAACGTCTGCTACTACGTGATCACGGCGTTCGTGTTGACCTACATCACCAAGCAGTTGGATCTGTCCGAATCGGTCGCACTCAACGCGGTCCTGGTCGCCTCGGTGGTGCATTTCGTGGTAATCCCGATCTGGGGCGCCCTCTCCGACCGCTACGGGCGCAGGGGGATCTACCTGATCGGTGCCGTGGGAACCGGCTTCTGGATCTTCGCGTTCTTCCCGCTGCTCGAAACCGGTTCGTTCGCCATGATAGCGCTCGGGGTGACGGGCGGTCTGGTCCTGCACGCCGCCATGTACGGGCCACAGGCGGCTTTCATGTCCGAGCTGTTCGGCACCCGCGTCAGGTACTCGGGTGCCTCGATCGGCTACCAGCTGGCATCAGTGATAGCGGGCGGCCTGGCGCCCACGATCGCCACCGGCCTGCTGGCCGCCTTCGACAGCTGGGTACCGATCGCGATCTATGTGGCCCTGGGCGCGGCGGTGACCTCGGTGGCCATTCTGTTCGCCACCGAGACCAGGGGAAGCTCACTGCACACCGAGAGCACGGCGGAAACCGAAATCGCCCGATGAGGGGCGGGTGAAGGACAGGTGAGCTGCGGTGTCGGCGGGGAACTCGTACCACCGGGATCAGGAACCGGCGGAGGAAACCGAATCGCGTTCGTCCCTTGGTTGCCGCCGGAACCACCCCACCTCGACCATGACGAGCATGCTCACCTGCTCGGATTACCTGCTGCACCTGTTCGAACTGCTCGCGGGCGACGGGACCAGTGAACAGCTCGCACAGGTACCGGTGGAAGCGCGTACTCGGCTCCCCGCCCGGGAGCTGCACCGCGTGGAACGGGCGGGGAAGCTGGCGCTACGCCTCCGCAACACCCTCGACGAAAGACGCCGCCACGAGTCTGAACTGGCCGCCCTGTTCGACACCGCGGGCGATCTGGCACGAGTACGCGACCCCGACGCGGTGCTGCGGGCGATCGTGCACCGCGCGCGGATGCTGCTGGGAAGTCACGTGGCTTATCTCAGTCTCAACGACTCCCGGGCGGGTACCACTTACATGCGGGTCACCGACGGGTGCGTCTCGGCGCTGTTCCAGCAGGTGCGGCTCGGGATGGGAGAAGGTCTGGGCGGGCTGGTGGCCCAGACCGCCCGGCCCTACGCCACCCCCTCCTACTTCGAGGACGAGCGGTTCACGCACACCGATGAGATCGACCGCGCCGTCGGTGACGAACGTCTCGTGGCCATTCTGGGAGTTCCGCTGGCGGTGGGTGGCTCGGTGATCGGCGTGCTCTACGCCGCGGACCGGTCGACGCGGGACTACTCGCACGACGAGATCGCACTGCTTTCATCGCTGGCCGACCACGCCGCGATCGCCATCGACAACTCACGGCTGCTGGAGGAGACGCGGCACGCGTTGGTGGAACTCAACGCCGCGCACGAGACCATCCGTGAGCACAACTCGGCGATGCGACGTGCCGAACGAGCCCACGATCGCCTCACGGATTTGGTGCTGCGCGGCGGAAGCCTGGAGGACATCGCGGAAGCCGTGGCGGACGTGCTCGGGGGCGGTATCGTGGTGCACGACGAGGACGGCACCGAGCTGGCGTGCGCGGCGACGGATTCGTTGCCGTGGCCCGACCGGGCGGTGCAGCAGTCCCGCCACAGCGGAAGATCGGTGCCGTGGCGGACGAACCTGGTGTGCGCGGCGTTGGCCGGCCCCGAACTGCTCGGCAGTCTGACCCTGGTGGGCTGCCACCAACCCGCCGATGCCGATCGGCGATTGTTCGAACGCGCGGGTGTGGTTACCGCACTGGTGCTGTTGCTCCGACGCAGAACCGCCGAGGCGGAGGAACGCGTGCGGGGAGAGCTGATCACCGAGCTGCTGGGCGTGGGGGAACGCGCGCACGGTGGCCTGGCTGCCAGAGCGAGACGAGTCGGCTTCGACCCCGAGGGCAGCAAAGTGGTGCTGGTCTCTCCCTGCGGAAACGCGGATCGTGAACGGCTGGCTGCCGCGGCCTCGCGCTATGTCGGGCAGCACAGCGGGCTCGCGGGTACCCATGGTGACCACCTGGTTATCGTGCTTCCCGGCACGGATGCGGGAAACGCGGCCCAGAACGCCGCCCGAGCGCTCGGCACGAGCACGGCACGTCCGGTAACTGTGGGCGGTTCCGGACCTGTGGCGGGCCTGGAGGGAATCGCGGACAAATACGAGGAGGCGTGCCGCTGCCTGGAAGCTCTGCTCGCCCTGGGCCGTGAGGGTGAAGGCGCGGCCCTGGCGGAGTTGGGATTCCTGGGGGTGTTGCTGGGCGACCGCGGTGACCTCTCCGGCTACGTACGTCGAACCGTGGGGGCGGTACTGGATTACGACTCCCGCAAGGGCACCGATCTGGTGAAAACGCTGCGAAGCTACTTCGAGCACGATGCCGGTCTCAGTAGAACGGCTCGAGCGTTGCACGTGCACGTGAACACGGTCTCCCAACGGCTGGAGCGGGTATCGGCACTGCTCGGGCCGGACTGGCGGTCTCCCGAGCGCGGTCTGGAGATTCAGCTGGCGCTGCGGCTGCATCGGTTGTCCGGCGGCGAGTGGTAGAACTCGCTCGGGGGCTGCCGCGACCGTTCGGCGGGTGTTACCGAGGACCCGGAGCAAGATCTTCGTGAGCGTGTCGCTCACGTCACGGGAGCAGTCCGAAGCGTGTCCGACTCCGAATCCCGGTCATGTACCGTGCGAGTCACCAACATCGGCTGGGTGGCGCCGTTGCCGTACTCATCGCTCTGCTCGCGGTGGCGGCAGCCCTGGCGGCGGGGCATCTGGTCGCCGCGCTGACCGAACCACTCGCCTCTCCTTACCTGGCGGTGGGCAACACGGCGATCGACCTGACCCCGCAGCCGGTGAAGGAACTGGCGATCGACTTGTTCGGCACCGCCGACAAACTCGCGCTGCTGGTGGGTATGGGAGTCGTGATCGCCGCGCTGGCGGCGGTGGGCGGGCTGGTTTCGCGCCGGAATCCGCTGCCCGGGATGACCATGATCACCGGGTTCGGTCTGCTCGGTATGGCCGCCACCGTGTCCCGCTCCAGCCTGGCCCCACTGGCTCTGACAGCTCCCGTTACAGCCGCACTGGTGGGGATGGGGGCCTTCGCCTGGCTGCACCGCACTGCCGCGGCGAGCGCCCGGGGCAATGACCGGGCATCGTCACACCCCCGGCGAGAAGCCGAGCAGGAGGACGCCGAGCAGCACGAAACGGCGACTCGGGGCACAGCCGGCGGACGCAGACGCTTCCTGATCTCGGGCGTCGTGGTCGCTCTCGCTTCGGGGAGCGCGGGTACCGTCGGACAACTGCTGAGCGGGAGACGTCGGGTCAGCAGGTCACGGCAAGCCATCGGAGCGCTCGAGCCGGACATCGCGGCAGCACCGGTTCCGGCGGGAGCGGATTTCGCGGATTCGGGAACACCGAGCTTCATCACGCCGAACAAGAGCTTCTACCGGATCGACACGGCGTTACGTGTGCCGCGGGTACCCGCTTCGGAGTGGGGGCTGCGAGTACACGGCATGGTCGATCGGGAGTTGAACCTCACCTTCGACGATCTGATGGACCGACGACAACTGCAGAAGCCGATCACGATGGTCTGCGTCTCCAATCCCGTGGGCGGTTCCTACATATCGACCGCCGAGTTCATCGGAGTACCGCTCCGCGACATCCTGGCGGAGTCAGGAGTACGGGACGGTGCGGAGCAGGTGCTCAGTACCAGCGTGGACAACTTCACCGCCGGAACCCCGATCGACGCGCTAACCGACCCGAATCGGGACGCGTTGCTGGCGGTGGGCATGAACGGCGAGCCGCTGCCCACCGAGCACGGTTTCCCGGTCCGCATGGTGACACCGGGACTGTACGGCTACGTCTCGGCGACCAAGTGGGTGACCGATCTCGAAGTCACCACCTGGGATACTCGTACGTACTGGGAAAAGCGGGGGTGGGCGGAGCGCGCACCCGTGAAGACCCAGTCACGCATCGATCGTCCCAAGGGCTTCGAGAAGACGCCGGCGGGCAGGATCACCGTGGCGGGCATCGCCTGGGCACCACACACCGGGATCGAGCGTGTCGAGGTGCGAGTCGATCAAGGATCCTGGCAAGAGGCGGAGCTGTCAGCCTCCGTCAACACGGACACTTGGCGCATGTGGCGGATCGAACTGGATCTCTCACCCGGCGGACACAATGTGGAGTCCCGAGCCACCGACCGCTCGGGCTACACCCAGACCGCGAAACGTGTTCCCACGGTGCCCGACGGGGCCACCGGATGGCATTCGGTCTTTTTCACCGCCGAGTGACGATGGTCACCCGAAAAGCGGAAGAAAATCCGTCGAATCACCAATCAGCGGCACACCCCACTCCGAATGCCGGGAAGAAATACTTCGGGCCCGCCCCGAAGGCGAAGCGAAGGGAAATGAGCGATCCTGATGAGCAATACGCGAGTGAAAACCGCCATTACCGGCGCGGTGGCTTCCATGGCCCTGTTGTTGTCCGCATGCGGCGGAGCCGCCGAGGAAAGCGGCCAGAACGAGCAGAACCAGTCCTCGCAGTCGCAGCAGAGCGGTGACCAGTCGGGGCAGGAACAGTCCGGGCAGGAACAGTCCGGGCAGGAACAGTCCGGGCAGGACAGCATGGGTGAGCAGGGTGTGACCACGGTCGAAGACATCTACGGCCCGGCCGCCTCCAAGGTGCCGACCGACCCCAACAACGAGGGATCGGCCCAGGGCATGGTCGACGATCCCGTGGGAACGGCCGCGAGTAACAATCCGTTGCTGACCAACCTGACCAAGGCGGTGAAGACAGCGGGGCTGGTCGACACGCTGAACAAGCCGGATGCGAACTACACCGTTTTCGCTCCCGCCAACTCGGCCTTCGAGAAGCTGGATCCCGCCACGCTGGAGGCGTTGCTCAACGATCCCGCGAAGAAGGAGCAGTTGACCAACATTCTCACGTACCACGTGGTTCCCGAGCGGATGAACGCCGAGGAACTCGGCAAGGCCGGTGAGGTCAAGACCGTCAACGGAAAGAGCGTTCCGATCAGTGGCAGCGGCGAGAACATCAAGATCGACGGGGCGAACGTACAGGTCGGAAACGTTCCCACCGCCAACGCCACGGTGTTCGTCATCGACGAGGTACTGATGCCACCCAAGCAGTGACCGGCACAATTCGATCCAGGTCCTCGGATCGGTGAATCGTTGCGATTCACCGATCCGAGGAATCCTTTTCCCGGCCGTGCTCCGGACCGCGAGGACTCGCCGTCGCGCAAGCCGAGCGAGGCCCTCGTCGTGCGGTCCGGCCATCGACGACCGGTCCGACGCCGCTCGCGTGCCACACGAACGCCCCACCACCCCGCGGCCGAGGTGCCGAGCCGGTGGATGGACAATCACACACCGTTGTCGTAGTAGTCGTCCGCTCGGGAGGAACGAGTGCGGGTCCTGATCACCGGAGGAGCCGGGTTCATCGGCTCCCACGTCGCGGAGCGACTCACGACCGCCGGGCACGAGGTCAGACTGCTCGACAATCTGCTGCCCAGCGCCCACGGATCCTCCGCACGAGAGACGCATTCCCGCGCGGACGGCCTCGTGCTCGGTGACGTACGGGATACCGAGGTGATCGGGCGGGCGCTCTCAGGAGTCGACGCGGTTTGTCACCACGCGGCGATGGTCGGTCTGGAAACCGGCCCGGCGGACACACCCGCATACGTCGAACACAACGATCTGGGAACCGCCCGGCTGTTGTCGGCCATGACCGAACGAAAGGTCGAGCGGCTCGTACTCGCCGGGTCGATGGTGGTTTACGGGGAAGGGCGCTATCACTGCTCCGTTCACGGTGTCGTGCGCCCGGGACCGCGCGCCGCCGAGGATCTGGACCGCGGCGTGTTCGAACCCCGCTGCCCCCATTGCGGCGGACTGCTCGAGTCCGGACGGGTACCGGAGGACGCAACGACCGACCCGCGCAATGTCTACGCCACCACGAAACTCACCCAGGAGCATCTGGTCGCTTCCTGGGCGCGTCAGACCGGCGGGCACGCCACGGCGCTGCGCTATCACAACGTGTACGGCCCGCGCATGCCACGGGACACTCCGTACGCCGGCGTCGCCGCGCTGTTCCGTTCGGCCCTCGCTCGTGGTGAGGCTCCCCGCGTGTTCGAGGACGGTGGGCAGCGTCGTGACTTCGTGCACGTACGCGATGTCGCCGAGGCGAACCTCGCGGCACTCGAACATCCTCCGCACGGTTTCGCCGCTTACAACGTGTGCTCCGGTGAACCACGCACCATCGGCGACATGGCGCGGGAGCTCGCGACTGCTACCGGCGGTCCGGAGCCCGTGGTCACCGGGCAGTACCGGCTCGGTGATGTGCGCCACATCGTTGCTGACCCGGACCTGACCGCGAAGGAGATCGGCTTCCGCGCTCGGATCGGCTTCACCGAGGGGATCACCGAGTTCGCCAGCGCGGCCCAACGCGGCGCACCCGACTGAGCCAGGGAGCGACCGGACATGCGCCGCTACACGGCGCCCTCCGGCTCGACGCTCGCGCGCAACGCCGCCGCGAATTCCGAGTCGGGAACCGATCCGGCCACACGATGCGCGTCCAGTACCGTGTCCACGTCGGAGAGTTCGACCAGTTCGTGCACCCGTAGTCCCCGTTGGGCCAGGGCCGTTCCGGTCAGTTCCCCGGTATCCGCTCGTGACATCGGGACGTGGGCGAGCACTTCCGCATCACGCGGCTCGCGCAGGCCGAGCGCCCACCACCCACCGTCCACGGCAGGCCCCAGAACCGCTTCCGGGCCGTCGTGGGAGCGCAGCTGCGCGGCCGAATCGACGAGCAACTCGGAAGTGACCTGCGGCGTGTCCATCCCGATCTGCAACACGGGCGAGTCAGGGTAGCGTTCCGCCACATCGGCGTGCGCCGCGGCCAACCGCTCACCGAGATCTCCTCCCCGCTGCGGGATCAGATCCATGTCGGCCATGGCCTCCTCGATCGCGTCACGACGACATGCCCGCTCTATTTCACCTGTCCAGGCGATCACCGGATATATCCCGGGGATACCGTGAACCGCGTTCAGCGTGTCCAGCAGGCTCGCAGCGGCCACCTTGGCCGCCTGTTCCGGGGAAAGCGGTGGCGTGAGGCGTGTCTTGGCCACCCCGCTCTCGGGGGCCTTGGCCACGACCAGTACGACCGTCGGATTCATCGCAGCACCTTGATCATGTCGCGTACCGCGCGGGCGGTTCCCTTCATCGAGCCGGACACCTTGGATCTCGTACCGCTTGTTCGGGGGGAGTACCGAACCGGTAGTTCGCGTACCCGCCAACCCGCGCGCCCCGCTCGAAGCAACAGCTCGAGGGGATAACCGAACGCGCGGTCCTGGATGTCCAGGCCGAGCAGTTTCACACGATCGGCGACCCGCACCGGAGCCAGATCGTGCACGGGCAGCCCGTTTCGACGGATCAGTGTCGCGATGGCGGCATTGCCCACCCTGGCGTGCCACGCCATCGCCGAGCGAACGGTCGGCACCCGCCTTCCCACCACGAGGTCGGCCTCACCCTCGACCACGGGACTGATCAACGCGGGAAGCTCGGCCGGGTCCACGGAACCGTCCGCGTCGAGTACGCAGACGATCCTGCCGCACGCGTGCGTCAGCCCGGTGTGCACGGCCGCGCCGTAACCCGGCCTGGTCTCGTGTACGACTCGCGCTCCGTGCCGGGCCGCCACATCCGGGGAACCGTCGGTGGAGCCGTTGTCCACCACCAGGACGGGCACGGCAAGCCCCTCGACGATCGAGTCCAGTACCGCGGGCAGCGCCGCGGCCTCGTCGAGGCAGGGCAGCACCACCTCGACGTCGGCGGTTTCGTTCAGCGGTGGCCTGGGCATGGCTCCGAACTCCGTGTGGGTCTCACTCGCACGATCGTCGCTGATCACTGTGCCTGACTCCTTTCGGGTGACGCACGTACGCTCGTCGCCTCTGGTGGCGAACGGCCGGACGTACTGCCGCACACTGCCACCGAACACTGTTCGTAGGCCGCAGGGGAAGGGATTGGTATCGAGCGAGGCCCCGTGTCCTGAAACGGCCGACCGTGGAAGCCGCTCGGGGCGAGGCAACCGGTGATCACCACCTCTTCGCCCCTCGACGACAAGAACCGATGCTCCCGTCGCGACGCCACAACCGTGTATATCGTTCGGAGCACTCGCCGGCCCGCCTTGCTCCGAAGACCTCACCCGAAGAAGTGATATCGCGAATTTGAAGGGATCCGAGTGGATTTCTAGACTGACCCACGAGGAGCGGTTCGCCGTGGGAACCGAGTCCTCTCAGATCAATCCCAAGGAGCAAGCCACATGCGGACAGTCACCGGGCCCACCGAGCGTGTCGTGGTCGTGGGCGCGGGACTTTCCGGGTTGACCGCCGCGCTGCACCTGCTCGGGGCGGGCCGCGAGGTGACCCTCGTCGAGTCCCAGGAGTTCCCGGGAGGCCGTGCGGGGCGGTTGGACATCGCGGGATACCGCATGGACACCGGGCCGACGGTGTTGACCATGCCGGAACTGCTGGACGAGGCGTTGGCAGCGGTGGGTGAATCGGTACGGGAGCGGCTGGAGCTGATCCCGCTGGACCCGGCCTACCGCGCACGGTTCGCGGATGGTTCGAGTATCGATGTCCGTACCGACGCGTCGGCCATGGAACAACAGGTACGGGAGTTCGCAGGTCCCGAGGAGGCGGCGGGCTACCGCCGGTTACGGCAGTGGTTGAGCAGGCTCTACTCGGCCCAGTACGAGACCTTCATCGATGCCAATTTCGATTCTCCGCTGAATCTGCTGGAACCGAACCTCGCCCGGTTGGTCGCGCTTGGTGGTTTCGGGGGACTGGACCGCAGGATCGGTCACTTCCTGCGGGACGAACGACTGCGACGCGTGTTCTCGTTCCAGGCCTTGTACGCGGGGGTGGCACCGCACAACGCGCTCGCCGCGTACGCGGTGATCTCCTACATGGACACGGTACGGGGCGTGTACTTCCCACGCGGCGGGATGCGAGCGGTGCCGGACGCGCTGGCCGCAGCGGCCGCCGGGGCGGGGGCTACGTTCCGCTACGGCAGCTCGGTGACGGACCTGGAACGTCGTGGACGACGAATCACCGCTGTGCACACCGATCACGGTGAACGCATTCCGTGTGACTCGGTGGTACTCACTCCCGATCTTCCCGTCTCCTACCGGTTGTTGGGTCGTACTCCGCGACGTCCCGTGCGACTGCGCGCCGCTCCCTCGGCGTTGCTGATCCACGCCGGGACGAACCGGGACCAACCGGAACTGAGCCATCACACGCTCTCGTTCGGGCGAGCGTGGAAAGGCATCTTCGACGAGTTGACCCGGTCCGGAAAGCTGATGAGCGACCCTTCGGTGCTGATCACGAATCCCACTCGCAGCGATCCCTCACTCGCGCCGGCGGGCAAGCACCTGCACCACATACTGGTTCCCTGCCCCAACCTGGACCTCGCCCGCCTCGACTGGGACGCAATCTCGAACGGATACGCGCGAGAAGTGCTCGCCACACTGCAACACCGGCTCATGCCGGAATTCGAATCCTCGATGGAGATCAGCCGCATAGTTACGCCCGCGGACTGGGCGGCTCGGGGGATGCTCGCCGGCACCCCGTTCAGTGCGGCGCACACGTTCGCCCAGACCGGCCCCTTTCGCCCGAGAAACCTGGTCAGCGGCATCGAGAACGTGGTTTTGGCCGGCTGCGGAACCACCCCGGGTGTCGGGGTACCCACCGTGGTGTTGTCCGGCAAGCTGGCCGCGCACCGCATCACCGGCAACGCCCGAGGCGCGCCGGGAGCTCGTCGCCCCCCAGGCGTCGGATCGGCCGCGCGATGAGCGAGCGAGAACTGGACGCGGCAGGTATCCACTCGCCACGACTCCGAGCCGCCTATCGCCGGAGCCGTGAGCTCAACGCGAGACACGGACGTACCTACTTCCTGGCCACACGGCTGTTGCCGCCGTCGCGCCGTCCGGCGATACACGCCTTGTACGGTTTGGCACGTGAAGTCGACGACATCGTCGATGAACCAAGGGGCCCCCTGGAGCGGCGGACCCGGCGTGCCCGTATCGACGAACTGTGGACGGAGCTGGACCGTGGATTCGCGGGCGAGCGGAGCGAGCTCGCGGTGGTCATGGCGGTGGTGGACACCGCGAACCGCTACGGGATCGAACAGGGGTACTTCAGCTCCTTCATGGCTTCGATGCGGCAGGACCTGACCGTGGCCCGGTATCGAAACCGCGCGGAACTGGACCAGTACGTCCACGGCTCGGCCGAAGTCATCGGTCTACAGGTGCTCCCCGTGCTGGGCACCCGGTGCCCACCGGAGGAAGCGGCACCTTACGCGGCGGCGTTGGGAAACGCGTTCCAGCTCACCAACTTCCTGCGCGATGTCGGTGAAGATCTGCGCAGGGGACGTGTGTACCTGCCCGCAGACGAACTGCTCGCTTTCGGCGTCGACGAGCCGAGACTGCGGCGCTGCCTGGAGACGGGGAAAGCTGACCGCCGGGTTCGCAGCGCACTCGCCGACCAAATCGCCCGTACCAGAGCGATCTACCGCTACGCCGCCGAAGGGATCGAAATGCTGGATCCGATCTCACGTCCGTGTATCGCCACGGCCTACACACTCTACGGTGAGATACTGGATCGGATAGTGGAATCGGGGTACGACGTGTTCGCCAATCGTGTCTCGGTGTCACGCTCACGCAGATTCGGGGTGGCGCTGCGTGGCACTGTCCCCATAGTCACGGCCCGGATGCGGGCACGGTTGACGGATGGAGTCGACCGGGTCTCGTCCAGTTCTACGTTGGGTGGTAGGTAAGCGATGAACTCGAGCTCCCCCGTTTCCGACGGGGAATTCGTGGTTCTGCTCGACGACTCGGGTGAGCCGGTGGGTACGGCACCGAAATCCGAAGTGCATCACGGTGACACTCCCCTGCATCTGGCCTTTTCCTGCTATGTCTTCGACGCGGTGGGAGAACTGCTGATCACTCGTCGTGCACTTCAGAAACGCACTTGGCCCGGCGTTTGGACGAACTCGTGTTGCGGACATCCGGCGCCCGGCGAAGCGATGGATGCCGCGGTTCGACGCAGGGTGCGCGAGGAGCTCGGGCTCGAGATCGGACAGCCGCGGTTGCGGTTGGCGAACTTCCGCTACCGAGCAGTCGACGTCACGGGGGTGGTGGAAAACGAGCTGTGTCCGGTGTACACGGCCGTCACCGACGAACCACCAGTGCCGGACCCGTCCGAGATCGCGGACTGGAAGCGGGTGGCCTGGGAGGATTTCATGCTGTTGGCGACACGAACCCCCTGGGCGATCAGCCCTTGGGCGGCCGAACAGGTTCCACTGCTGAACACCGTGTTCGAGGATTGCTCGAACACGGTGGAAGCAGCCCGTGGGGCGAGGGGAACGGGGTGATTTCCTCTGCCGCGACCGTGGGGCGGCACGGTTGACGAACCTCGTGAGGCGGTACTACGCGCCGCGCGCACGGTTACGCAACAGCCGCCCAGCCGCGGCGGGACACCGATTCAAGTGCCCTCACCAGACCACACGCGCCGGTTCCGCAACGAGTTCCAGGTAAGGACTGCCGATGTATTCCCCGTACCCCGTTGTGGGGGGTTTCGAGCAGCACGCTCGCCAGTACGACCGGCTGGTCGGGCTCAACCCCGGATACCACCGCGCGCTACGACGATCGGCATTTCGGCTACACCTGCCCGACGGTGGCCGCGGACTGCGGTTGCTGGATGCGGGCTGCGGTACCGGCGCGTCCACCGCGGCGCTGCTCCGAATCGCGCCGCGCGCGCACATCGTGGCCACGGACGCTTCCGCGAACATGCTGACACAGGCCGAACGAAAGTCCTGGCCGAACACGGTGGAGTTCGTTCACGCACCGTTGGACGGACTCGAAGAAGCCGGTGTGCGCGGATCGTTCGACGGGATCATGGCGGCGTACCTGCTCCGCAACCTTCCCGACCCCGACGCCGGGCTGCACGTGTTGCGCGAGTTGCTCGCCCCCGGTGCTCGCCTGGCACTGCACGAGTTCTCCGTGCGGGGCCGCCCTGTCTCCCGGCTGGTCTGGACGGCGGTGTGTTGGGGTGTGATCATTCCTGCCGGTGCACTGAGCACGCGTGGCTCGGGAATTCACCCTTACCTGTGGCGCAGCGTCCTGGGATTCGATTCGACCGAACAGCTCGCCGCGCGGATGCGTCGGAACGGTCTCGTGGGAGTACGTATCGGCTCGATGTCGGGATGGCAGCGCGGCATCGTGCACACCCTGACCGGAAAACGATCCGAGAGGGCGGAAACATGATGCGCGGTTTCACTGCTTCCCGATCGGCCGGTGACGACGGGAGCGGCGAGCACGAACCTCCCGGCCAGGACCGCAGGGCGGTGCCGCATCCCCCCCACGGCGGCATGCCGGACACGAGTCATCTCGCTCGTCTCCCCCGAGTAGCCGTGATCGGCGGGGGCATCGCGGGAGTCGCCGCGGCCACCTGTCTGGCCGAGCGGGGTGTCGGCGTCACGGTGCTGGAGGCACAGGGCCGGTTGGGCGGACGGGTCGGTGGCTGGCGAACCACGCTCGCGGACGGGTCGGACGTCGGTATGAATCGTGGGTTCCACGCGTTCTTCCGGCAGTACTACAACCTTCGCGCACTTCTGCGGCGTGCCGATCCGGACCTTTCGGGCCTAACCGCGCTTCCGGACTATCCACTGCTGCACAGTGCCGGATATCGGGACACTTTCGCCGGCCTGCCACGTACTCCTCCGTGGAACGCCTTCGCGTTCGTCGCACGAAGTCCCACGTTCAACTGGCGCGATCTCCCCCGGCTCGGAACCCGCGCCGCGTTACCGCTGGCGCAGGTCTCGGTCCCGGAGATCTACGAGCGTCTGGACCACCTCGACGCGGACACACTTCTCAGTCGGATCCGTTTTCCCGCCGCTGCCAAACATCTGGCTTTCGAGGTGTTCTCCCGCAGCTTCTTCGCCGAACCCACCGAGCTGTCCGCCGCCGAACTGGCGACGATGTTTCACATCTACTTTCTCGGCTCCAGCGAGGGGCTGCTGTTCGATGTGGCGGCGAACTCGTTCCCGGAGGCGTTGTGGAATCCGCTGGCGGAGTACCTGGTCGACCACGGTGCAACCCTGCTCACAGACACCCCGGTCAGGGCCTTGGAACGGGGCTCCGACCGACGCTTCGCGGTGCGTTCGGACTCCACGGCAGCACTAGAAGCGGGTTTTCCGGAATTCGACGCGGTGGTACTGGCCACCGATACCGCTGGTTTGCGGAGCATCGTCGCCAATTCACCCGATCTAGGGACGTCGCGGTGGCGAACGCGGATAGCGGAGTTGCGCGAGGCCCCACCGTTCCTGGTGTCGCGGCTGTGGCTGGACCGACCGGTTCGCCGGGACAGGCCCGGGTTCCTCGGAACGAGTGGC
The DNA here is from genome assembly GCF_900101095.1 of Actinopolyspora mzabensis. Classification (GTDB taxonomy): domain Bacteria; phylum Actinomycetota; class Actinomycetes; order Mycobacteriales; family Pseudonocardiaceae; genus Actinopolyspora; species Actinopolyspora mzabensis. The sequence goes on along the minus strand of NZ_FNFM01000013.1, from coordinate 111,695 downwards.
TACGGGCCGCTGGACAACATCAGCGTGTTGGAACGGTACGAGCACGAGGCGGCCCGTTGGTCGGGGGAACGCGGGGGTTCCGTACTCGAGTTGCACGGTTACGCACTACCAGGTGAACCATCCCTCGACAGCTTGCGAGCGCGGATGCTGGCGGAACTGGCCAGGATATATCCGGAAACCGAAGTAGCGGGCATCGTGGACGAGCGTCACGAACTGCGAGCCGACTGCCCGCTGTTTCCGCCCGGTGGTTTCGCCGAGCGTCCCGGCGTACGAACGCCCGATCCGGCGTTGATGCTGGCGGGAGATCTGGTGCGTGTCGACCTACCGGTCGCTCTTATGGAACGTGCCGCCACGAGCGGGATGCGAGCAGCGAACGAGCTGCTGCACGGGTGGGGTGTGCGGGGACACACGCTGTGGAGTGTCCCCGATCGTGGCCGATTCGCCCTGTTGCGCGGTCTGCGACGCTGATACTCGAGCCGGTGGCCTACGTGGCGTAACCCCCGGCAGTAAGCCGAAAACGGTGGGGTGTCCCGGCACACTCAGCCGGGGAACCGCCCGGTGCTACGCAGTTCGTAGCGCCGTTCGGCATAGGCGAGGTCGTCGGACCACAACCGCAGGGCCACCCGGCGCATCAACGGGCGCAGCAAGCCGGCGGCGGACAGCGCCATCCGGAACCCGGGACGTGGGGAGTAGGCGACTGTGGCCTCGATGACGGCGGTGCGCGGACGGCCGTCGGAACCGCTTTCCAACGGTGTCGCGTGGGTTTCCACCACGCTGCCGGTCCCCTCCCCCTCGACGATGCGCATCACCACGGTACGTGGGTCCGGGCAGTGGAAAGTGGCCGTTACCGGCACTCCGATCCCGCGGGACAGCCGGAACGAAACGAGCACCTCGAAGAAGTCGTCCTGCTCGCTACTTTCGAAGTCCGGGGCGCGCCGCACGCTGAGGTTGGCGAACGAGTAGGGATGGAACCACGAGCCGTGCCAGGGATCCAGGCGATTGGCCACCACGTCGTCGGGTTCGCAGACACCGGTCGCGGTGGCCACTTCGGAGATGCTGTCCCGCAGGGGCGGACGGTGCGGCACCACCGGACGCTCCAGCGACTGTTCCCCACCGGTGTCGTCCAGGCGCACCCAGGCCAGGACACCGTCATCGTAGGTGGGAAACGGCGTCCACCACGGGCCGCCCTGCGCGTCCAGTCGAAGTCCGTGCCAGCGACAGACCAACTGGCCGCAGTCCACCGTTGCCTGCCCGAGCGGTGCTCCCAGATGCGGACAGGCGCCCGGCCCCGCGCGCAACGCCCCGTGCTCGGTACGCCACGCGACCACCTCGGTCCCGGCCACGGTGCGGGCGAAGGGGCGGCGTTGGTCGATCTGTGCGCTACCTGCCAGCACGAACCAGTTACCGGACGGGCGCGCCTGGGCGCGTTTGAGCGCGGCCGCGATCAGCGAAGGGCGTGCCTCGCGCCATGTTCCCTCCTGCCGAGCCCAGTCGGAAACCCGCAACCTGCGAAGTGGCAGTGCGTTTCGTATCGAATTCCCGTTCGAGAAGCCGAACATGCTGACTCCGTTGCTCGAGTGGGGCGACGTCGCGCGAATCGGTCTCCGGGAAGATTAACCTCCTGGCGGTACCGAGGCACACAGGCTCACCGAGCGCACTTCCCGACTCGAAAGCACCGCCCTCGCGCGTGGAGCCGAGCCGCCGTCGACCAACGGGACGGCTTCGCCACGCCCCCGAAACCCACGAAACCCTGAAACGAACCCTTTTCGAGTTACTCGATCGGAACCTCTGCCCACGACTCGTGCGTTTCGGAACGACTCCGACACAATCGGTAATGCACGGTCCACCGGAAGATGGGTCGGCTCCGTCAGTGTTCGTCCTCCAAGGTGCGGGCCGCACGGCGCGCGCACTCCCCCAGATCCTCGGCCGCGGCGGCCGCCTGGTCCAGGGCGAGGTGAACGGGACGCTGCTCGGGCACACCGGGATTCTCGTGACGCTTGGCCAACCCGTCCAGCAGAACCGCGAGACGATCTCCGATCAACGTGACCGTGCGCAGCAGCTCGTGACTGAGCTCCTGCGCCGAGGACACGTCATGCCCGGTGTGGAGCTCGTGTACGGCCTGTTTGAGCCTGTCCGTGTCATGGGCTATGACGCTCCATGGCGGGGTGCTGGTCGTTCGTTTGGTCAACGGGCTCTCCAAACAACCTTGCGACGGTGAACGATCCCGATCGGTCACAAGAGCAGTTCCGCGACCGCGGACGATCCCCGACGAACCGGTTCACATCGAACATAGCCACGGTTCGGCGTCGCGGCACGGGGCAGCACTGCCGGCCGTATCGCCGCGATCGGCTTACGCGGCGTGTCCTCGCTCCGCCGAGACATCGCGCCTCCGGAAGTCGTGGCTTACCGCCGGTGGCATGAACGTACCCGCGAACGATTCAGATCACACTTTCGTAACGACCACGAGCCCGAACCAGACCGGAGAACAACGGAACCGAGCGAGTGAGGCGGACAAGTGGGACAGTCGAGGAACGCGAGAACACACGCTTACGGCACACCCCACGACGAAGCCGCGATATCGAACGCCGGGATGGGCGATGCGTGATGAGCCAGCAGAACCGGATCGTGGTCGGCGTCGACGGCTCGGCCCCCTCATTGGCCGCACTGGACTGGGCCCTCGGCCAGGCCGAGCTGACCGACGCCACTGTCGATGCCGTTACTGCCTGGGAGTACCCGGCGTTCTACAGCTGGGAGGGCGGTGCGGTGCCACCCAGGGAATTCGAGAACGCGGCCAGCGTCACCGTGGAAGACGCCGTGGACAACGCGGTGGACCGTCGTACGGACCCGCCACGGGTGCGTACCCACGTGGTACAGGGGGATTCCGCGCAGGTACTGCTCGACACCGCGGAGGACGCCGAGCTGCTGGTGGTCGGAAGTCGCGGGCACGGCGGCTTCGTCGGGGCACTGCTCGGCTCGGTGAGCCACAAGTGCACCCATCACGCGGGGTGTCCGGTCGTCATCGTGCACGCTTCACCAGAGTGACAGCAGCTTTCCGCGCCCGCTCCTCGGGCCACGGGCTCGAGAAGCGGCCGCGTGGTCGACCCGGTACCACCGCCACTGCGCGTCGCGCACGCCGGGCTCGGCGCGCCGGGTCGACCACGTTCGTCGCCCGCCTCGTCAGCGCCGACGGCGCATCATCACCAACGAGGCCAGCCCCACACCGAGCAGCACGATCAGGCCGCCCGTGATCACATTGCTGAGCAGCATGCCCAGGCCGACTCCGCCTCCCAGAATGACGAACGGAGCGATGACGGCCCACGCGCCCAGCAGCGGGACCACCCAGGAAACGGTGTGGGTCCTGCCGTAGGCGGAGGCGAACCCGAGCGCCAGCACGGCCACCGTCAGTCCGACGACCAGATTGCCGATCGCCACGTCGAAACTGGTGGCACTGAACTGGACGATCCACGGTGAGATCGCCAGGTAGATTCCCGCCAGCAGGGTGCACCCCTCCAGGACCTGCCCCTGCGGGGTTTGACTCGCCTCCTCGTAGCGTTCCCGCATCTCGACGAGATCGGGATGCCTCTCGATCGAACCGGCTTGTGTCATCTCGATCACCTCTACCGTTCGCTGTGGCAAACGGCCCCCCGTCGACCACATCGAACCCCTTGCGATGCCGCGCTGTTCGTCCGGGGAACACGGGCTGCCCTGCGCGGCCGGAACGGAGGGTCCGCACCAATACTGTGACCCCGACTCGGAGAGATGTCCAGCGACAATAGTCCCTCGCATCGGGCAGCCACGACAACCGGGAGCGGGAGGTATCCACTCCCGGGAGATCACTCCGTGACGTCGCGTGTCCGTCCACTGGGCAGTTCCGGTTCCCGCGGTTGTGGGCCTTCCGGCTCCTCGGCCTCACGGCGTTCCGCCTCGCGCAACTGCTCGGTCTCCTCCGGCGGGTCGGGCCACAACAGGCTGCCGGGAAGCGGACGTCCGGCAGCGCCGAGCTTGTTCATCTTCTTGGGAATCGGGGCTCCCTGATAGGAGAGCGGCTCGGGGTGCCCGTGTTCGTCGCTGGGCCCGAGCGGCTGGTGCAACTCGATGACCTCGCCGTGTGGCAGTCTCTTGACGATACCCGTCTCGATCCCGTGTTCGAGCACCTGCCGATCGGCTCGCTGCAGCCCGATGCAGCTGCGATAAGCGATGTAGTAGGCGGCGGGTGGGCCGAGCAACACTCCGATACGCCCCATCCAGGTGGTGGCTTCCAGCACGAGGTCGAATTTGAACGCGATGATGTCGTTGGCACCGCTGAGCAGCACGATCAGGAAGAAAGTGATCGCCATGGCTCCCAGACCGGTACGTACCGGAACGTCCCTGGGGCGTTGCAGCAGGTTGTGATGTGCCTCGTCACCGGAGAGTTTGCGTTCCAGGAACGGGTAGGCCAAGGCCAGGGTGAACACCGCTGTCATACCGAGGATCAGCGGGAAGAACGGAGCCGGGATGGTTGCCTGTCCCCACAGGTAGACCTCCCACGGGGGCCACAGCCGACCCATGCCGTCGGTCCACATCATGTACCAGTCGGGTTGCGAAGCGGCCGAGACCATGGAGGCGACGTAGGGGCCAAGGTTCCAGATCGGGTTGATTTGGAAAACCCCGCCCATTATGGCCGTGACGCCCACGACCAAAGCGAAGAAACCGCCCGACTTCACCGCGAACACCGGCATGATTCGTACCCCGACGACATTGCTCTCGCTGCGGCGCACGCCGGGGAACTGGGTGTGTTTCTGATACCAGACCAGAGCCAGGTGAACGGCGATCAGACCGAGGATGATGCCGGGAAGCAGAAATATGTGGATCAAGTAGAAGCGCGGAATGATCTCGTCCCCGATGAACTCACCGCCGAAGAGCAGCCAGTGCAGCCAAGTACCGATCACCGGAATCGAGAGTGTGATTCCGGAGGCGATGCGAACCCCGGTGCCGGAAAGCAGGTCGTCCGGCAGCGAGTACCCGGTGAAGCCCTCGAACATCCCGGTGATGAAAAGCAGGATTCCCAGAATCCAGTTGGTTTCGCGTGGCCTGCGGAAGGCACCGGTGAAGAAAATGCGGAACATGTGCGCCACGATCGCCACAAGGAAGAGCAACGCGGCCCAGTGGTGGATCTGCCGTGCGAACATGCCGCCGCGTACCTCGAAGGAGATGTCGAGTGCCGACTCGTAGGCACGTGACATCTCGACACCACGCAGGTCGGTGAAAACGCCCTGGTAAGTCACCTCGGCCATCGAGGGATCGAAGAAGAACGCCAGGTAAGTGCCGGTCAACAACAGCAGAATGAACGTGTAGAGCGCTATCTCCCCCAGCAGGAAGGACCAGTGCGTGGGGAACACCTTGTTCATCTGCCGTCGCATGCCGGATGCCAGCTGCAACCGTTGGTCGGCCTCGTTCGCCTGGGCCGCGGCAGCGCGATACGCTCTGCTGGATTGCTTCGTAGGCCGCGTCAATCTGCTCATGGCGATGATCACGCCTGCCTTTCGGGCCCCTCCGACGATTGGCCTGACACTCGCTCGCCAGCGTAAACAGCCCTGTTCCGCTACGCGAGCCAGGAAGAGCGCCTGGGCGCGAGCCCCTCCGCCACGCCGCGGGGATACCGGCGTTCTTCGACGTGGGCAACGTCGAAGGGTCACCCCACGCACCGGCGGAGGTGAACGGAGAACTTCGATGAGTTGCGGAGCGGGGTTGTACGGGTAGCGTCGGCGGCGTGACTCGCAAGTCGGCCCAGCTCGACGAACAACTGCACGATTACCTGCTGCGCCACGGAGCACGCCCGGACCCACTGCAGCGGGAATTGATCGAGGACACCCAGCGGTTGCTGCCCGACAGCGCGGACATGCAGATCTCGCCGGAACAGGCTTCGCTGCTGACGCTGCTGACCAAGGCGATCCGGGCGGAGTACGCGGTGGAGGTGGGGACGTTCACCGGTTATTCGGCACTGGCGATCGCACGCGGACTCAGCAAGGACGGCCGGTTGTTGTGCTGCGACGTGAGTACCGAGTACACCGATGTGGCGCGACACTTCTGGCACCGGGCCGGCGTGTCCGAACGCATCGAACTACGGCTGGCCCCGGCGCTGGACACCCTGCGCGCGTTGGAGAGCGCTGCCGTGATCGACATGAGTTTCATCGACGCCGACAAGACCTGCTACATCGCGTACTGGAACGAGATCGTTCCGCGTACCCGCCCCGGGGGTTTCATCGTGGTGGACAACGTGCTGGCCGGTGGACGAGTACTCCACGAGCGACAGGACGAGAGTGCCCACGCCATCCACGAGTTCAACCGGTACGCGCTGCGGGACCATCGAGTCGAGTTGACCATGCTGCCGGTCAGCGACGGAATCACATTGGCAAGGCGACGCTGAGCGCTCACCGCGGGTCCCTCCGACTGGACGAACACGACAGTATGGCGCGTCGACACTCGTGGTTTCCGACGAGGGGACCTCCGCCGGGAAGGTTTCGATCTCCGGCGCACCGAGTACGAATCACCGAACGATCACAGCCGGCGGAAGGAATGGAATGGCACACCCGGACTCGGCCGCTCCGACCATGGCCGGCTTTCTGGAGCAAATCCGGCACCGGGCCGAATTGCCCGACGGCGCCGAGGCCGACCGGCTGGCGCGCGCGTCGTTACGCGCGCTTTCCGAGCGGCTTGCCGCGGGACAGCTCTACGATCTCGCTCCGGCCCTGCCCCCGGAGCTACGGGAAGAGCTGCACCGGTTCGAGGGGCAGGCGGTCGCCTTCGAGAAGGAGACCTTCCTCGACCAGGTCAGCGGTGAGATCGACACTGTCGACCTCGACGTGGTAGAACGGCGGGTCGAAGCGGTGTTCGCAGTGCTGCTGTACTGGATCCCCGAGGAGGAGATCGAGGACACCGTCGCTCAGCTTCCACCCGATCTCGCCGAGATGTTGCGTTCCGCCGGCGAGTAACGCGTCTCGGTAACCGACGGTGCTCACTCGTCGAGCGTGACGGGCTGCCACGCGGGGACCTCGCCGGGCGCCGGCGTGGGGCTCCGAACGCCGGGTCAGACGTTCCCGGTGGGAGCCACTGCCACATCGATCACATCACCGGCGGCGGCGAGCAGTTCGGGGTCGACCCCGTCGTCGACGACGAGCTTGTCGTAGTCCCCCAGCGGAGCCATGCGATGCAGCGCCTTGCGTGGCATCTTGCTCGAATCCATCAGCAACACGCTGGTGGCCGCCGCGTCGAGCATGGCCCGTTTGACCTGCACCAGCTCGTGCTCCTGGTGAAAGGTCATCGTCGCGTTCATCGCCGAGGTGGACACGAAGGCCATGTCCACCGACAATGCTCCCACCGCTTCGATGCAGGGCAACCCCAGGAAAGAGTCGTGGGTGGCCGAGTAATTGCCCCCCAGGCAGATCAGGTGCACGTCGGGCAACGACTTGAGCTCCTGGATGACGGGCAGGTAGTTGGTGGCGACCGTGAGAGGCCCCACGCCCCCCAACAACCCGGCCAGCGTCAGCGCGGTGGTGGAGTCGTCGAGCAGGATGGAGGCACCGGGTTCGACCAGCCGCAACGCCGTCCTGGCGATCGCGTCCTTGAGCTCCCGGTTGGCTCCCATCCGGTACTCCGAGCTGCCCTCGAAGACGGTGGAGGGTTGTGCGGAGACCCCACCGTGAAACTTGCGCAGCAGCCCGCGTCTGGCCAGTTCGTCGAGATCACGATGCACGGTCATCAGACTCACGCCTACGAGATCGGCGAGTTCGGCCGCGCTCGCGGAACCACGTTCCAGCACGTAGTCGACGAGCTGCTGCTGACGCTGCTCCCGCGAACGCGCCCCTTTGGATGTCCTGCTCATTCCTCACGCTCACTCGAGGGCACCGCAGAGACTGTTCGACCGCGGAGGTGCCCGGGATCCCGACCCGCACAACGTATCAATCGCGCCCCTCGATGCCGGTGGTCGATCTACGATCGGCATCGAACACGCCATCTCTGGGTACGTGTAACGGGCGGAATCGCTTCCCCGATGCCCGGGAGATCTCCTCGTGACCTACGTAATTACTCAGCCGTGCGTGGACGTACTCGACAAGTCCTGCATCGACGAATGCCCGGTGGACTGCATCTACGAGGGAGAGCGGATGCTCTACATCCATCCCGACGAGTGCATCGACTGCGGAGCGTGCGAGCCGGTGTGCCCGGTGGAGGCCATCTACTACGAGGACGACGTGCCGGAGGAATGGGCCGAGTACACCACGTTCAACACCGAGTTCTTCGAGGTGACCGGACTCGGTTCCCCCGGCGGCGCCGCCAGGGTCGGCAGGGCGGGACGCGACGTGACCTCTGTGGCGGAGTTGCCGCCGCAGGATTGATCCGTTCCGGGTGGAGCGGCGAAACTTTCGCGACTCACTGCTACTTCCTGATCGCCAAACGTGTCCGAGGGCGATACGGTCTTGCGGAGAAGGACGGGGCGTGTTTCCGGCGAGCCGACCAGTAACAGCGCCGTGGACCCCGCTACGAGACACCGAGAACACGGAAGGACTTTGGCCGGTGACCTCCCACCACCCGAACGCTCGCTCCCCGGTACGAGTGCTGCTGGTCAGTGCCGATATCGGTGAGGGGCACAACGCGACGGCCCGGGCCGTGGAGGACGCGGCGCGGCGACTCTGGCCCGGATGCGAAACAGCGCGTCTGGACACGTTGCGGGTGATGGGCCCGGGGGTCGGGCCGCTGTTCCGATGGATCTACGTGCGCAACGTGGAGTCCACCCCGTGGCTGTACGACCTGTTCTACGACGCGCTGTGGCGGTGGGGCTGGTTCGCTACCGCTTCTCGGCGTTTCGTGGGAGCCTGGGTCGGACCACCACTTCGCCGTCGAATCCGACGGTGGGAACCGGACCTGGTGATCTCGACCTATCCGATGGCCACTGCCGGGCTGGATCGGCTGCGTCGCCGTGGCGAACTGGAAAAACCGGTCTCGGCCGTGATCTCGGACTTCTGCCCGCACCCGTTCTGGGTGCACCCGGAGATCGATCTGCACTACGTGATGAGCGAGGCCAGCCTGCGAGCGCTCCACCGTGCGCAGCCCGACGCCACGGCGGCCGTGAGCGCACCTCCCGTTTCCGCGGAGTTCCGCCCCCGCGACAAGGCGGACGCCCGGCTGTCACTGGGCATGCCTGCCGAGGGGTTCCAGGTTCTGATCGCGTGCGGCTCCCTGTCGTTCGGTTCGGTGGAACGCGCCGTGGACGCGGCGCTGGCCGAACCTCGCGTCGACCGGGTGATCGTGGCGTGTGGCCGTAACGAACAGCTCCGTGCGCGACTCGCGGAGCGCGACGGCACCGAACGGAGGTTGCTGCCGCTGGGGTGGTGCGACGACATGCCGGGCTTGACGGCCGCGGCGGATGTGGTGATCTCCAACGCAGGAGGTGCCACCGCGTTGGAGACCATGGCCTGTGGCCGCACGGTGATCATGTTCGAACCGATCGCCGGACACGGGCGAGCCAACGCGGAGCTCATGGCACGAGCAGGCCTGGCGGAACTGTGCCCGACCTCCGAATCGCTGGCGGCCACGCTGCACGAGCTCACCACCAGTCCCGAACGACTGCGACGCGCCGAACAGCGTGTCCTGGGACAGGCCACTTCGGGCGACTTCACCACACAGGTGGCCGCGCTCGCCGAACTGCCCAGGCACCGCGGCGCACGACGGTTGCGCTCCTCCGACCGTTTCTTCGTACACGCGGCGGACGCGGCGGTACCGCAGCAGACCGGTGCCGTGCTGCGACTGCGGGAGGCGCCCGAGGAGAGAACCGCCGAACAGTGGGCGGGACACCTTGCCGAGCTGATCGAACGACGTGCCCGCTCGCTGCCGATGCTGCGCAACACGCTGGTGCAACGGGGCGCTCACGCCCCGCGGTGGCACACAGTTCGGTGTATCGAGCCGGGGCGGCATCTGGATCATCGCACCACCCCGGCACGCGACGAGGTGGTACGGGAGTTCTTCAGCGCCGCGGTACCGACGGATCGCCCTCCCTGGCAACTGATGGTGCTGTGCACGGACACCGAAACGTTGCTCCTCGCGAAGTTGCACCACGCGCTGGGTGACGGGATCGCGGTCACGAACACCCTGGTGCGGTTGCTGCGTGACGACGTCGACGAGTGGGAGCGGGATGCGCCTCCCCCGCGCGAGGAGCGGAAAACCTCGGCGGCAGCACTCCGTACCCTCCTCGTCTCCCGGGGGCGCACTGCGCTGAGCGTGGCGCGGGGGCTGTGGAAGCTGGGCACCGCTGGACCTGCGCCACGGAGCCCGTTGGACGGGGACAGCACCTCCGGCCGGGTCTTCGACACCGCGGAGCTGCCCAGCAGCGAAGTACGCGCACAGGCACGCGCTCGCGGGCTCCCCAGCAGTGTGTTGCTGATCGGTCTGACCGCCGAGGCGCTGCACCGCACGCTCGCCGAACGAACCGGCACCAGCCCGGGACAGCACATGCGGGTGATGGTGCCGCGTACCACACGTTCACCTCGGGAGGCACCGACGGCGGAAATGTTCGGGAACCGGACCGTCGCGGTGTCGGTGGATCTTCCGGTCGGTCCCATGGAAACGGAGCAGCGCTTGCGCGAGGTGGCGGAGCGACTGGCCGCGGGACAGCACGCCGGGCAACCGGCAGCGGCAGGCCTCGCGATGGCGGCGCTGGGGCTGCTTCCCACGCCGCTGCATCGGCTGCTGGTGCGGACGATCTATCAACGCCGGTTCTTCAACGCGCTGGTCTCCGCCATGCCGGGGTCACGTCGCCCGCCCCGGGTCTGGGGGGCGTTGGTGGCCGAGGTGCTGCCGATCCTTCCGCTCGCTCCCGGTGTCGGAACGGCGATAGGGCTGATCAGCTGGGGCGACACGGTGGGTGTGGGAATCACCGCCGACGCTCGGCTGGAGTGGCTTCCCGCCAGGCTCCGCGAGCAGCTGCGCTCCTGCTTCCGACAACTGCAAGGCCCGCCCGAGTCCACTCCGCGGCCGGGGACCACCCGTGAGGAAGCGCCACGTTGACCGCGTCGGGGGCCTGGTTCACGGTAGCGGTTCCGGCGGCGCTGCTCGGCGCCGCGAGTTTCGGCATGGCCAGCGCGGTACAGCAACGGGCCACCAAACAGGTGCCCAGTATCCGGACTCTCAACCCACGCCTGTTGCTGGAGTTGGTACGCAAGCCGATATGGCTGGCCAGTGTCGGCACGGTCATCGTGGGCCTGTCCCTGCAGGTCGTGGCACTGGCCTACGGCCCGTTGATGCTGGTCCAGCCACTGCTGGTGACCAGCGTGCTGTTCGCCGCCCTGCACGCGGCCTGGCTGGCACATCGCAAACTGGACCGGATCGTCGTACTGGGTGCACTCGGGTGCATGAGTGGTCTCGCCGCTTTCCTGCTGCTGGCGCGGCCGGGGGGAGGCGACGAGACCATAGAGCCCCAGGCGATCCCGCTGGCGGTGCTACTCGGAGTGATCACAGTGGTGTGCCTGCTGGCCGCGTCACATTTCCCGGGCGAGATCCGGGTGATCGCACTGGCACTGGCGACGGGGGTGATCTACGGGGTGACCGCGGCGCTGATGAAGGTGGTGGCGAGCCAGTTCCGCACGGGTGGCTTCGTCGAACCGTTCCAGCACTGGGTGCTCTACGCGGTGTGCCTCGTCGGCCCGTGTGGTTTCCTGCTGAGCCAGAACGCCTTTCAACAGGGAAAACTGATCTCTCCCGCGCTCGCGGTGATCACCACCGTGGATCCCCTGGTGGGGGTGGCGATCGGAATCGGCTGGTTCGGCGAGACGGTGGTTTCCACCCCGGCGGTGCTGTGGGGGCAAGCAGTGGCCGCCGTGGCGATCGTCGGCGGAATCGTGTTGCTCACACATCGGGGTGAAGCGTTGCGGAGGGAAATCGAGAACAACGAGTCCATCGGTAATGGTGGAACAGTGAGCTGGGGGTAACCACTCTCCCACCGAAGGGGCCGCCGCCGGGATCGTAGCCGCGCGTGCCCGCCCCACCAACTGCCGCAGCGGGAGAACACGTGTCGATCGATACCAGTAGCGCAGCCTTCGCGGTGAGGCAGCCGAGATACACCCACACAACACTCAGCACGCACGGCCACCGGATGAACGTGAGAACCACTCAGGTTTGTGCGAGGAAACTCCCCGCGGGATCGCTCCCCTCTCACCCACGGGGCCGGGTTTGCCGAAGGAAAGGCAGGTGAACGAATGCGGTTCCGTCTCGAGGGGCGAACGGTACTGCTGACCGGTGGGTCCTCCGGGATCGGCGCGGCCACCGCGAGGTTGCTGGCGCGACGGGGGTGTGAACTGATCCTGGTCGGCCGCCACGAACGCGGGCTGCGGCACGTCGGGGAGATGACCGGGGCTCGGACGTTGACGGCCGATCTCACCCTGTCCGAAGAACTTCCCCGAGTCGCCGACGCGGCGGCCGGTGCGGACGTTCTGATCAACAACGCCGGAATCGGCTGGGCCGGGGAATTCATCGACATGCCGAGCGAGCATGTCCAACGACTGCTCGCCGTGAATCTGGCTGCCCCGCTGGAGCTGACCCGCCTGCTACTGCCCGAGATGCGGCAGCGTGGCGGTGGACACGTCGTTTTCGTCTCGTCGATCGCCGCCGTGGGAGTACGCGACGAGGCAGTCTACTCAGCGACCAAGGCGGGACTGCGTGCCTTCGCGGCCGGGGTGCGGCACGAGCTCGGTGGTGCCGGTGTAGGAGTCACGACCGTGCTTCCCGGGGCGGTACGCACTCCGTTCTTCCGGCGACGCGGCAGGGCCTACGAGCGCGGGTTTCCCCGGCAGGTCTCAGCCGAGCTGGTGGCTTCCCGGATCGTGAGAGCGATCGAACAGGGCAGCCGGGAGAGCTTCGTACCCCGCTGGCTGGGTGCGGCGTCCCGCATGCAGGGGGGTATGCCCGGTATCTTCAACCGGCTCAACGGGCTGTTCGGGGGTGACCGCTGAACGAGCACGCGGACCGGGATCCCACCGCAAGTCCGCTCAGGCCCCACGGCAGGAGTTCGGTGACGGGGGTCGGAGTTCGGTGGTGGGGTTCGGGGCGTGGGCAGCTCAACGCACCCCACTGCCGAGGGGGTTCCAGAGCGGTCGTAGCACGTTGGACCACAGACCGGGATCCCCGTTCCCGATCCGCAGTCGGATGCCGTGCCCTCGCAGCTCCCTTCGGAACCACAGCAACGAGACGAGAGCGGCCGAAGCCACGAGCCCGTAGGACCCGATGGTGCTCACCAGTAGGAACTGTCCCACCGTGTGCTCGGCGAGCATCCAGAGTGCGGCGGCCCCGTTGGCGATGAACACAGCGGCCCACAGCAACGACACTCGCCGGAAGAACCGTCGCAGCACGGCGTGGCCCATCAGGGCGGGCGGAAAGACACAGAAGTCGTCGGCCAACCGTGCGAGAAAGGTGCGTTCGAACGGCAGCGTGGCCAGCAGCACGGCCGCTATCAAAAAGTTCTGCAGACTCGGCTGCAGGAAGTACAGGAAAGCGCTCTGCGAGAGCAGGCCGACCACGGTACGCACTGCCAACAGTGTCGTGGTCAACAGCAGCACCGCCGGGATCCGCGCGCGCAGCACCAGCCGACACACCACTGCCGCCAGCGCCCATCCCAGTGCCGCCAGCAGTCCTCCCGTCAGATCGGTCAGTTGCAGCAGCAGGTAGAACAGCCCCAAGGGCGCGAGAGTCGTCTCCAACAGCTTCTTACCCGCGTGCGAGAGATGAGTCCGGAGCCCGTCCAGCTGGACGGTCGTCGGATTGTGCATGTTGACCTCACGCGGCGCGTGCGGGATCGGGGTACCCCGCACAGACGCCGTGGACGGTTGCATCGCGCTGTTGAGAATGCGGTGAGCCGCGCGATGTACTTGGTATCGGGTCTCATTATATCCCGAGGTCACAGCGCTACACCGCAGCCGGTGACCACGGACACACCGTACGGGCGGCTCAACCTCGCATCGCCCGCAGCGATTCCCGTAGCGACCCCATCGTCGCCATCACCGCGGTGGGTTCGTAGCCGCAGTGTGCCATGCAATTGGCGCAACGGGAATCTCTTCCTCTGCCGTAGGACTCCCAGTCGGTCTCCTCGATCAGCTCGCGGTAGGACTGCGCGTATCCATCCGCCATGAGATAGCAGGGGCGCTGCCAGCCGTACAACGAGTACGAGGGGATCGCCCAGGCCGTACAGGCGAAGTCCCGTTTGCCCTCGAGAAAGTCGAGGAACAGCGGGGAGTGGTTGAACCGCCACTTTTTGCGCCTCCCGTCGGCGAAAGCCTTCTTGAAAAGTTCCCTGGTCTCCTCGACCCCCAGGAAGTGCTCCTGGTCGGGTGCCTTGTCGTAGGCATAGGCGGGGGACAGCATCATCTGGTCGACGTTGAGCTCGTCGTTGAGGTAGTCCAGCACGTCGATGACCGTCTTGGGCGTGTCCGTGCTGAAGAAGGTGCTGTTGGTGGTTACGCGGAAACCGCGCCGCTGGGCGTCCTTGATGTTGTCCACCGCCTGCGCGAACACTCCCTGCTTGCTCACCGAGGCATCGTGACGCTCCTCCAGGCCGTCTATGTGCACTGCCCACGAGAAGTAGGGGGAGGGCTCGATCTTGTCGATCTTGCGTGGCATGAGCAGCGCGTTGGTGCACAGGTAGACGAACTTCTTGCGTTTGACGAGTTCGTGGACGAGCGTCTCGATCTCGGGGTGCATCAGGGGTTCACCACCCGCGATGGAGACGACCGGCGCTCCGCACTCCTCGGCCGCGGACAGTGCCTGTTCCACCGGCATCCGCTGTTTGAGCACGTTGGCGGGATGCTGGATCTTGCCACAGCCGGCGCACGCCAGGTTGCACGCGAACAACGGCTCCAGTTCGAGGGTCAACGCGAATTTCTTACGCCGCAGAATCTTTTGTTTGACCAGGTAAGCACCAACCTTGGCGGCCTGGCGAATCGGGATACCCATTGCGGCACCTCTCTGCTTCAGCGAGAACGGACAGTATCCAGCGAACCGGGTCCCGCCACAGCCTCGGCCCAACGAAGCAGCGGGAGCCCGGTAGCGCGTAACCGCCGCAGCGCCCCGGACAGCCGAGCCGGCGAGCCGGGCCCCAGCAGCGGTTGGCGGCGGGTGTCGAGTACGACACGCACGATCACGACGGGGCGGTCCGATGCCGCTGTCGCCAACACCTCCGATTCCATGTCCGCGACAAGCGCACCGCCCCGCGCCAGGACGGCACGCTCCGCACCGAGCACCAGTCGCTCGCTGGTCAGTACCGGGCCGAGCCACACACGCAGCCCGAGGTCACGCAGTCGGTAGGCCAACAGCTCGGGACGCTGGGAATGTCTGCACGCACCTCTCCCCGACCCGACGAGCTCGGTTCCCACTACCACATCACCGCTGCGCAGCCCCGGGTCGAGCCCTCCTCCCAGTCCTGCCACGGCCAGCGCACCGAACTCGCGCGTGGTGAGTTCGGCCGCCGACCGGGCACTGCGTCGCTTGCCGTATCCGGTTCGCCACACCCGGTTCGCGCCCAGCGGGCGCAACGCGCGGGCCTCCACTCGCAGCGGGGTGCATACGAGCAGATTCGATCTCATGGCGAGCACCTATTCGGCGTGGACGGCTTGTCGGTACCGCCCGAGAGCGGTCACCGGGAAGATCTGCCGGTAGAGGTGGTAGTTGATGTAGAAGTCACCCGGGAAACCCGTACCGGTGAACTGCGGTTCCGCCCAGCTGCCGTCCGCCTGCTGCGTGTCTGTCAGAAAGGCGATGCCGCGCCGCACCGGATCAGTCTCGTGACGTCCCAGAGCCAGCAGCGCCAGCAGGGCCCAGGCGGTTTGCGAAGCGGTGGAGTCCCCCTTGCCGATCCAGGCAGGATCCGTGTAGGAACGCAGGTCCTCGCCCCAACCACCGTCCGGGTTCTGGCGTTGCTCCAGCCAACGGGCCGCACGGGTGAGCGCGCAGTGTTGTACCGGTATCCCTACTTTGACCAGGGCGGGAACCACAGCACCCGTGCCGTAGAGGTGATTGGCTCCCCAGCGGCCGTACCAGGAACCGTCGTTCTCCTGCTGTTCGAACAACCACCTTGTGCCGTCCCGGACGACACGGTCGTTGGTGTCCCCGAGCTGGGCCAAGGCCTCCACCACGTGCGCGGTGACATCAGCGGAGGGAGGATCGATGACCGCCCCGAAATCACAGAAGGGCAGCTTGTTCACCAGCCAGCGCGTGTTGTCGGCGTCGAAGGCGGCCCAGCCGCCACCGCGGGACTGCATACCGCGCAGCCAACGTCTTCCCCGGTCGACCGCCGCGGCGATGCGATCCTGTTCCACATAGCCGGTACGGGCGAAAGCCAGCAGCACTTCCGCGGTGTCGTCGATATCGGGGTAGCCGTCGTTCTCGAACTCGAAGGCCCACCCTCCACCGCCGGGTAGTTCAGGTCGTCGTACCGCCCAATCCCCTCGAACGGTGATCTCCTCGGAACGGACGAACTCGACGGCGTCCCGAATCGCCGGGTCGCTGTCCGGCACCCCGGCATCGTGCAGCGCCTGGATGCTCAGCACGGTGTCCCAGACCGGCGACTGGCAGGCCTCCATGCTGCGGAGGCTGCCGTGTTCCGACTCCTGCCGAACCAGGAAGCCTTCCAGCCCCCGAATACCCGCGCGCATCACCGGGTGGTCGAGTTGATAGCCGAGCAGGTTCAGGGCGAGCAGGGAGTAGACCCAGGGCGGTTGAATACCTCCCCAGGACCCGTCGGCTTCCTGCCTGGCCACGATCCATTCGGCCGCCCGCCGCATGGCCTGGCCGCGCAACAGGCGGAACGGGTGCCGTTGATATACGTGCAACACCCGATCCAGTCCGTTGAACACGGCCTCCCAGCGCGAGTTTCCGGCGTTCTCGCGCACCCGCCCCACCGGGCGCGTGCCGGTACGAAGTTCAGCGGTGTCGACTCCCAGTTCACGCCGGGGACGCAGGGCGCTCACTATGGTCAACGGGACGATGGTCTGTCGTGCCCAGCAGCCCCAGTCGGCCAGGTTCAGCGGTACCCAGCTCGGCAGCATGACGATTTCCGGCGGCATGGCGGGGAGTTCGTCCCACGGCCACTGGCCGAACATCGCCAGCCAGATGCGGGTGAACACACGGGTCCGTTCGATGCCGCCGCAGCGCCGAATCCAGCGCCGTGCGGCGACCATGTGTTCCTCGTCCACCTCGTCGCCCGCGAGTTTCAGGGCGATGTAGGCTTCCACCGTGGTGGACAGCTCTCCGGGGCCATCGTGAAACGCCGCCCAGGTACCGTCCGCACGCTGCTGGGAACGAATCCAACGTGCCGCGGCGGCGGTTTCCGCCGAGGTCCGTATCCCGAGGAACTGGCGCAACATCAGATCCTCGGCGTCCATGGTCACGTTGGTCTGTAGTTCTCCCTTCCACCATCCCTGCTCGTGCTGCAGCCCCAACAGGTGATCGCTGCCGGCTCGAAGGGCCTCCTCCCAGGAACGTCCCTGCTGCGGGGGTACCGAGAGCCGCTCGGAGTCGACGTCCGTCGCGGACGAGTGGGGCGGGGACATCGTCTCGGTGACGGGTCCGTCGACTCGGTGTTGGTCGGCTTGGCGGATGTCGCCGTTCTGGCGCAGCGATCCGGTCACTGGTTCCTCCGGAGAACGAAATCGGCGAGTTCGGTCAGTCCTTCGGTCGTTCCCTGACACCCGGCATCACGAAGCTGCCGGTGAGCGGCCGTCAATCTGCGTTCCGTCTCGGCCCTGGTCCATTCCTCCGAGCCCGCCGAACGCAGCAGCTCCGCCCCTCGAAGCACTTGGGACTCGGTGGGTTGCTCCGGTTGTCGGTACAGCTCACGCAGCCACAGACCGGCGTCGGTGTCCGAATTGAGCGCGTGCACGACCGGCATCGACTTCTTGCGGGAGCGCAGGTCGGAAAGCACCGGCTTTCCGGTCTCTTCCGGATCCCCCCAGATCCCGAGCAGATCGTCGACGAGCTGGAACGCCATTCCGAGTTCGAATCCGAAACCACGCAGTCGTCGGACGGTGTGTTCGGAAGCTCCCGACAGCAGGGCACCGAGGGAGCAGGAGCACGCGAGCAGCGCGGCAGTCTTGCCCGCCACCATGCGCAGACACTCGTCGAATCCGACCTCGGCACGCCGCTCGAAGTCCAGATCCGCCGCTTGTCCCGCTATGAGTTCCCGCACGGTACCCGAGAGTTCACGAGCCGCCCACAACGCCCGCTGCGAGTCGGCTTCGAGCAACACGCCGTTGGCGAGTCCGAGCAGCGCGTCCCCCGCCAGCAGCGCGGCGGACCGCCCGAACACGGTCCAGGCGGTGGCGCGGTGTCTGCGGGAGATGTCACCGTCCATCAGGTCGTCGTGCAGCAACGAGAAGTTGTGCACCAGTTCAACGGCCACCGCCCCGCTGCAGGCACTGTGCTCGTCGCCGGTGGCGGCCCGCGCGGACAGCAGCACCAGTGCCGGACGTAGCGCCTTGCCCGGTCGGTGGTCCTCGGAACCATCGGCGTCGATCCAGCCGAAATGGTACTCGCAGACCCTGCGGGTGTCCGGATCCAATCCGGCGACAGTGTGACGCAATCGCGAGTCGATGGACTCTCGGGCGCTGGAGAGCGCGGAGGGCATTGTCACTGTCATGCTTCACCTCCACGCCACATCGCTGTGGCGGTAGACGGTCCCGCTGACGACGCGTGCCGCGATGTTCCCACTCCGTACAGCCCCTTCGAGGGTGTCCGGCCAGCCGGTATCGGTCCACGCGCCTGCCAGTACGAGTCCCCGCTCAGCCGTGCGAGCGGCCGGCCGTGACGCTCTCGCTCCGGGGACGGGCCGAAACGTGGCCACGGGCTCTCGCGTGACGAAGAAATCCAGTAGCCGCGCTTCTCCGGCGGCGGGAAACAGCCTTCGCAACTCCGGTAGGTACTGTTCACGCAGTCGTGCGGAACGCTCCTTCACCTCCTCGTGAGCCGCGGACAACGAAATCGCCAGATACTGGCCGCGTGGCGCGTCGGCGGCTTCCGTGCGGTCGAACAACCACTGCACCGGGGAGTCCAGCGCGGCAGCCATGGGCAGGTCGGTCACCCTGCGATCGAAATGGGCGTGCACGTTCACGATGGGTGCGCGCGACAACGAGGCGAAATCGACACCGACAGGTGAGTCCCGGTCAGCCAGCAGTCTGGCAGCGGCCGGATGCGGAACGGCAAGGACAACCGCGTCCGCGGTCAGTTCGTACTCCTGTTCGGCGCTCACCCGCACTCGGTAGTCACCCGGCTGGCCGGAGATCCCCGCCGCCTTGTGCCGCGGCAACGGCAGCACGCCTGCCTCCGACAGTTTCCGCTGGGCCGGCTCACCGTGCACTTCGCTCAACGGACGACGGATCACTCCGATGTCGCCTCCGCTGGTGGTGTCCAACATTCCGGTGCGGAACACTTTGACCGCCTGGGCCAGCGATGCCTCGTCCGGCGGGGAGTTCAGCGCCGCCACGCAGAACAGTCCCCACAGCGTCGCCAGGGAGCGGTTCGACTCGCCACGGGAGCGCAGCCAGCTCTCGAAGTCGGTGCGTTCCAGGGCCGGGTCGTCCGGATCCAGCCCGCGCAGTGCCAGCGCCGTTCGCGCCGCGGTGAGCCGTTGCCGTGCGGACAGCGCACGATGTCCCCACAGGGCGGGCAGCAGGTGCCCCGGTGCGGGCAGCTCGGCGCGCCGCAATGTCCAGCCGGGACCGTGCGGCGTGATCACGGGGACGCGGAATTTCGGTTGGATCCGTACCCTGTCGAGGGTGCCGAGGCGTCGCAGTAGCGCGAGGTACTCGGTGTAGCAGCGCAGAAAGACGTGCTGTCCGGTGTCCACGGTGAGCTCGCCCCGGGAGAACGAGTAAGTGGCTCCGCCCAACCTGGAACGCGCCTCCAACAGGGTCACGTCGAAGCCGGCGTCACTACAGCCGAACGCGGCGGAAACACCGGCCAGACCCCCACCGATGACCACTATCCGACCACGGGTCATGATTTCATCCCCGCCAGTGAACGAGCCGCTACGACCATTTTCTGCCTACCCGGCAGCGTGACCCTCCCGCGAGTCACAGCCGAGGGGTCATCCGCGATGTGCCGCAGCAGCTCGTGGTATATCCCCGCCATCGCCGCACAACAGGCGCGACTGCGGTGATCGAGCAGGGGGAGCAACCGCAAACCCTCGGAGTACCACCGTTCGATTCGACGGGCCTGGAAACGCACGAGCTCGTGCAGGGCACCGCGCGGGTCGGTGAACATCCCCCGCGAGTCCAGTTCGAGTGAGACGCCGAAACGACGCAGGTCCTCGGCCGGTATGTAGACACGGCCGCCGCGGCGATCCTCCAGCAAGTCGCGCAGGATGTTGGTCAATTGCAACGCCACGCCGAGGGCGTCGGCACGCTGAGCGGCCAGTCCGGTGACCTCGTGGCCGAAGACTCCCAGCGAGAGGCGCCCCACCGATCCGGCGACGCAACGGCAGTAGTGCGTGAGTTGTTCGAAGGTCTCGTAGCGAGTGCCTTGCACGTCGGCCTCGCACCCGTCGATGAGTTCGTGGAAAGCCTCCAGCGGCACGGGCGATCTGCGGGTGGCGTCGGCCAGTGCCACCAGCACGGGATCCTTGGCGTCCGGCCCGACATCGTCGAGATCATGCCGTGCCTGTTGCAGGCGTAGTAGCTTCTGCTCGCTCGACAACGAACCGTCTCCGATGTCGTCCACCCTGCGGGCGAAGGCGTACACGGCGGAAAGCGCACCGCGTTTGGCCGGAGGCAGCAGGCGTATTCCGTAGGAGAAGTTGCGTGCCTGGGTCCGGGTGAGCCGTTCGCAGTACCGGTAGGCCTCGCGGACGCGGTCGTGTTCGAGCCCCGCCGAGGACGCCACCGACAGCCGGACCCATTCGGAGAGGATCCTCCTCCGGTTGGGACGTACCTCCACTGCCAGTGGGTCGTATCCGGCCGGTTCGAAAGCCCGCGCCGTGGCCACTCCGCCCGCCACGTAGCCCGCTACCGCCATCCGGGCCAGTCCGGACAGTCGTCCGACCAACGGTTGGCCGGACCGCAACAGGTCGAGCGCGCGATCCACTTCGAACCACACGGCCCTGCGCAGTTCGGCGGATGCGGTTGGGGCCGCGAGCTCCGATTCCGCACAGCCGAAATCCCGCAGGTCGGTGAGCGGCATGTAGATTCTGTCCTGGCGGAAGTCCTCGCCGATGTCCTGGCAGTGCTCCAGGATCTGCAGCGCGGAACAGATACGGTCGGAAAGTCGGATCAGCTCCGGTTCCACCCGGCCGAAGATGTAGAGGACCAGTTCCCCGATCGGGTTGGCGGCGTAGTAGCAGTAATCGAGCAGTTCCTCGAAAGTGGAATAGCGGCGTACGTGCTGGTCCCGCCGATTCGCCTCGATCAACCGGGCGGGAACGGCGCGGGGAATACCGCAAGCGCGCACGGTCGGTGCGAACGCGCGCAGCAACGGAAGTCGTGGTGTGCCCTCGTAGGCACGTCCCAGATCCGCCTCGAGCAGTTCCAGCAGCCCCTCACGCGGACCGCATGCCTCGTCACCGGCGTAGTCCACGAGCCGGGCGAAGCCGTACACGGCCATGAGGTGTTGCCGGATCCGGTACGGCAGTACCCGGGCGGCGACGGTGAAGTTCTCCGATTGGGCCCGCGCCAGTACCTCGCCCACCTCCGGCAGCTGGCCGGGTAGCACCATCTCGAACGATCGCGCCGACTGCCGAGCAGGGCGGGCACGGTCCGGTAGAGCAGCCATGACCACCTCCTACCCCGCACAGCTGATGAGGGCGTTCATTGTGGTCAGCGTAGATCGCTGAGCGACACAGCGCAGGCTTACTGACCTCGTCCGATTGAGTGACTTAATGAATACTTCACGTCACTGAAAGTGCAAACCCCAGTGCAGTAGCTCGCAGTGAGTGGCTCCCGGCGCACCGGTCCCAGGGCGGCCGGTCCGCGTTGGATGGTGTTCAGTCCCGCACGGATCGCACGGTCAGTCGACCGAATGCCATGGCGGCAACCGTCACCACCAACGCGCCCACCGCGAAGAAGAATCCGAGCTGGGCCGCCACCCACGTTCCCGGCGAACCGAGCGGAGCACCGATCGGAGTAGCGACGCCCTCCGTACCCCACAACCTGCTCAGACTGGGACCGATGATCAGCCAGACCCCGCCCGCCATCGCCAGCACACTGGCCACACTCCCCAGCAGCCGATTGCCGGTGGGCGCCAACAACGAGCCGCCGAGCAGGATGGCCAGCGCGGGCAACACACACAGCCACAGCCGGTCGAGGGTGAAACTCCACGGCTGCGTACCGCCGAAACCGTAACCGAAGTAGGGGCCGACGAACGGGATCAGCCCGGTCCAAACTCCCAACAGGACGAGCACCACGCCGCTGAGCACTCCCCGGCTGCGCCGCACGCTCAGCACCGAACCGCGGGTGGTGTTCGGCGCGCCCGCGTAGTGCTCGGCCAATCTTCCCTCGAACTCGGGGCGCAGCTCGGCGTCCGCCGAGGCCGTGGGGGCGGATCGGACCTGGCGTTTGCTGGCCGTGATGCGTACCGCTCCCTGAGCGGGATCGGCGTCGTGCAGCGGAACGAAACGCTGTTTGCCACCCGCGCGCACCACTCCCCACGTGGGTGAGCCGCTTCGGGGACCGAGATAGACCTGCTCCAGTCTGCCCAGCCGGAAACCGTCACGGTCCATTACGGTCCTGCCCGACAGGTCCGTCCCCGGATCGGGCCCGGTTGGTTCGGGGCCGGGTTCGGATTGGTGTGGTGTGGACACCGTGAGCACCTCGCATTCTCAGGTCGCCCGGTGGGAGCCCCCGCTGTCGCCGCCACCTTGCTCGGTCTCGGCGGGTGCTCCACTCGGTTCCGGGGCGGTTCCCGCACCACGCACGCTCCAGTTCTGGGACTGTTCGGTGGTTTCAGCACCCTGCGGAGAGGTGGCCTGTGCGGCGTCTCCGAAGTTGCGCCGGTAACTCGAATTGATCATCTCCGCTGCTGCCTCCCTGCCACCGAGACCGAAGGCCAGTGCCGACCCCAGAGCGATTGCTCCGACCAGGGCCACATAAGTCACGGTGACGATCACCGGAGCGATACGAAGCTGGGTGAGAATCATGAACACACCGATCGCCATCACCAGCGCCGGGGCCGCGGTGCTTGCCATGCGCCCGGCCGGGGTGTCTCCCAGTGTGCGTCCGGCCAACGTACCCACGGCTCCCGCGACGGCCGCGGCGAGCAGGAAAATCGCCAGCGCGGCGATCACACGCGGAAGATAACCGAGCACCACGTTCATGAAGCCGGTCAACGCGGGGATACCGAGCGTGCCGATCGCCGAGGACAGCACGAAGAGCATGATCACGGCGAAGACAACGGTGCCCACCAACCTCGATGGGCTGCCTCTGGGGCTGAGGCGCTCCACATAGCGGGCGCCCTGGCCGGCGCGGGACATCCGGTCGTCCAGATGGACGCGCCGCAGCAGCCGCGTCACGAGCGCCCGAAGGAGCCTCGCCACGATGTAACCGATCACCAGCACCAGAAGCGCGCCGATCAACTGCGGCAGATAGCTGATCAGCTGTGTGAACCCGCTCTGCAGGCTGTCGAGCACGTTGAACCCGGTTCCTTGCGCTAGGACCATATCCATGGCGCGCCTCCTACTGCAGGCATCGTGTGAGTCCGATTGCAAACCCGCACGGACCACCGCGCAAATCCGAGCGATCGCCTCCCCCGGTGGTTCCGCAGCTGTTCAGCGGGGGTGTTCGCTTTGGTTCGACTTCCGGCTCATCCCTCCCTCAGGGCGGTGTTTGTGGCTGCGAGCACCCGGGAACCCGCTTGGAGTGGAACGGATGAAATTCAGGCACGAACTGGCCCAACAACTGCGGGTGGACTCGATCAGAGCCGCCGACGCGGCAGGCTCGGGCCATCCCACCTCGTCGATGTCCGCGGCCGATCTGATGGCGGCGTTGCTGGACGGTCACCTGAGGCTGGATTTCGACCGGCCGAACAACCCCCGGAACGATCACCTGGTCTTCTCGAAGGGGCACGCCTCCCCGCTGTTGTATTCCTGCTTCAAGGCCGCCGGAGCTATCGACGACGCGGAACTGCTGACGTTCCGCGAATTCGGCAGCAGGCTGGAGGGCCACCCCACCCCCGCCCTGCCCTGGGTGGACGTGGCCACCGGTTCCCTCGGACAGGGCCTGCCGATAGGGGTGGGGCTGGCGTTGACCGCCGCCAGACTGGACACGTTGGGCAGCCGGGTGTGGGTGCTGTGCGGAGACAGCGAAATGGCGGAGGGGTCGATCTGGGAGGCGTTCGAACACGCCGCTCACTATCGGCTGGACAATATTGTCGCCCTCGTGGACGTGAACCGCCTCGGCCAAACCGGCGAGACCATGCACGGTTGGGACCTGAAAGCCTACTCGGATCGCGCCCGCGCCATCGGTTGGCATGCCGTGGAGGTGGAGGACGGTCACGATCCGGAACGGATCGAGGCAGCGCTGAACGAGGCGGAAACCACCCGGGACCGGCCGACGGTCGTCGTGGCTCGCACCAGAAAGGGCAAGGGGGTCGGAGAGGTCGAGGACCTGCCGGGGAAACACGGCAAACCACTGCAGGACCCGGCCGCGGCCATCGAGGAACTCGGCGGAGCGCGCGAGCTGCACGTCAAGGTGAGCTCACCCGAGACGGTGGGCACCCCCCACACCTTCGCGACGGCCCAGGAACCATCTCCCGTTTTCGAGGTCGGAGACGCCGCGGCCACCCGCAAGGCTTACGGGCAGGGGCTGCGTGCGCTGGGATCCCGTCGTGGCGAGGTGGTCGCGCTGGACGGCGAGGTGTCCAACTCCACGCATTCGGAACAGTTCCGCGAAGCGCATCCGCAACGATACTTCGAAATGTACATAGCCGAACAGCAGATGCTTGCCACAGCGGTGGGGATGCAGGCACGGGGGTGGATACCGTTCGCCTCCACCTTCGCGGCGTTCCTGAGTCGGGCCTACGACTTCATCCGGATGGCCTCGATCAGCCGGGCCGCGCTGAACCTGATGGGCTCACACGCCGGAGTCGCCATCGGCGAGGACGGCCCCTCCCAGATGGCGTTGGAGGATCTGGCCGCCATGCGCGCGGTGCACGGCAGCACCGTGCTGTACCCCTGTGACGCGAATCAGACGGTGGGTCTGCTCGAGCCGATGGCCGACCGGGAGGGCATCTGTTACCTGCGGGCGAGCCGTGGTGCCACTCCGGTGATCTACGGTCCCGACGAGGTCTTCCCCATCGGCGGTTCCAAAACCGTGCGAAAGGGTGAGCACGTGACCCTCGTGGGGGCGGGCGTGACCCTGCACGAGGCGCTGGATGCCGCGGAGCGATTGGCCGAGGAAGGTATCCGGGCACGAGTGATCGACCTGTACTCGATCAAACCGGTCGACATCGAAACCCTGCGCCTGGCGGCCGAGGAGACCGACGGGCTGGTGACGGTGGAGGACCACTGGCCCGAGGGCGGACTCGGCGACGCGGTACTCGCCGCGCTCGCAGAGGCTGGAGCCAGTGTGCCCGTGACGAAGTTGGCCGTCACCGCCATGCCCGGTTCCGGTAAACCCGCCGAACTGCTCGCGCAGGCCGGAATCGACTCGGCGGCCATCGTCCGCGCCGCTCGGGATCTGGTGCCCGGTTCCGCGACGCGCTGAGACGCCCCCGCTCCAGTGGAGTACCGCCCTTCCGGGTGATACGCCACGCCGCGAAAGCCCTGGCCGGTACCCGTCGGGTACGGATGGGCGAGAATGCTCATCACAACAAGGGATCAAGGCCGGTCGAAGGGCTGAACAGGATCGTGACGACGTCGATTCACCAAAGGATCGCCGACGAACTCGGCGCGGGCGCCGAGCAGGTCGAAGCCGCCGTGCGGCTACTGGACGACGGGGCGACGGTGCCGTTCGTCGCCCGCTACCGCAAGGAGGCAACCGGAGCGCTCGACGACGAGCAGCTACGTACGCTGGAACAGCGGCTACGCTATCTGCGCGAGATGGAACAGCGGCGCAACACGATCCTCGAAGAGATCCGCAACCAGGAAAAGCTCGACGACGAGCTCCACAGTCGGATCATGGCCGCCGACTCCAAGGCCCGGCTGGAGGATCTGTACCTGCCGTTCAAACCCAAGCGCCGAACCAAGGCACAGCGTGCCCGCGAAGCGGGGCTGGAGCCACTCGCGACCGGACTGCTGGAAGACCCGGGGCAGGACCCCGAGACCTCGGCAGCGGCGTATGTGGACGCCGACAACGGTGTGCCCGACGCGGCGGGCGCACTGGCGGGAGCGCGTTCCATCCTGGTGGAGCGCTTCGCGGAGGACGGCGACCTCATCGGCCAACTGCGCGAACTCGCCTGGCAACGGGGCCGGTTGTCCTCGACCGCTCGCTCCGGTGCGGCCGAGAACGATTCGAAGTTCACCGATTACTTCGACTTCGCCGAGTCGTTGGGGACGCTGCCCTCGCACCGCGTGCTCGCACTGTTCCGCGGTGAGAAAGAAGAAGTCCTCGAACTCACCCTCGATTTCGATCCCGACAGCTCTGCCGGGCAGGGCTCGGCCGACGGTCGGGCGCCGAGCGACTACGAACGACGTATCGCCGCCCGGTTCGGCGTCGAGGATAGAGGGCGTCCCGCCGACGCGTGGTTGCGCGAAACCGTACGCTGGGCGTGGCGCACCCGGATCATGGTTCACCTGGACATCGACCTGCGCAACAGATTGCGGCAGCAGGCCGAGGACGAGGCCGTTCGGGTGTTCGCGGGAAACCTTCGCGATCTGCTGTTGGCCGCCCCCGCCGGACCGCGTGCCACGATCGGTCTCGACCCGGGATATCGGACAGGAGTGAAGGTGGCCGTTGTGGACGCCACCGGCAAGCTCGCCGAAACCGCCACCATCTATCCGCACGAGCCCCAGCGGCGCTGGGAGGAGGCACTCGCCACCCTCCAGCGGTTGGTCGATCGGCACGAAGCGCGACTGCTCGCGGTCGGCAACGGGACGGCCTCCAGGGAGACCGACAAACTGGCGGCGCGACTGGCCGAGTCCCGCGATGGCCTGATCAGAGTCTCTGTCTCGGAGGCGGGCGCCTCGGTCTATTCCGCCTCCTCCTACGCGTCGCGGGAGCTTCCCGAGGTGGACGTGTCGCTGCGCGGGGCCGTCTCGATCGCGCGGCGGTTGCAGGACCCACTCGCGGAGCTCGTCAAGATCGACCCGAAGTCGATCGGAGTCGGGCAGTACCAGCACGATGTTTCCGAATCGAAGCTCTCGCACTCGCTGGACGCGGTGGTCGAGGACTGTGTCAACGCCGTGGGTGTGGACGTGAACACCGCCTCGGCGCCGCTGTTGAGCCGCGTTTCCGGCATCAACGCCGGTCTGGCCGAGAACATCGTGGGCCACCGCGAGACGAACGGGCGGTTCCCGTCCAGGCAGGCGCTCCGGGAGGTCTCCCGTCTGGGACCGAAAGCGTTCGAGCAGTGCGCGGGGTTCCTGCGGATCACCGACGGCAACGACCCGTTGGACTCCTCCAGCGTCCACCCGGAGAGTTATCCGGTGGTACACCGGATCGTCGAGTCGACCAACAGCTCGTTGGACGGGATCATCGGCAATCGCGGTGTGCTGCGCGAGCTGCGGGCCGCGGACTTCGCCGACGAGTCCTTCGGCCTTCCCACGGTGACCGACATCATCTCCGAACTGGAAAAACCCGGACGCGACCCGCGTCCGGAGTTCCGCACCGCGAACTTCGCCGAGGACGTCCACTCGTTGAACGACCTCTCCCCCGGCATGGTGCTGGAAGGGGTGGTCACCAATGTCGCCGCGTTCGGTGCGTTCGTCGACGTCGGGGTGCATCAGGACGGGCTGGTACACGTCTCCGCGATGTCCAAGTCGTTCGTCAACGATCCGAGAGAAGTCGTCAAACCGGGCGAAGTGGTACGGGTCAAGGTCCGTGAGGTGGACGTGAACCGCAAACGCATCTCGCTGACACTTCGACTGGACGACGACGTCACTCCCACCGGAAGTGGTTCCGGAGCGGAATCCGATGAGTCCGGTAAGCGGGCGCGCGCTTCCGCGGGCAACGGCAGGTCAGGTGCGAAGCGCGGCAACGGTGCCAACCAACGACAGGGCAGCCAACAAGGCAAGCAACAGGGCAAGTGCGGGGCGGGCAGCGGGGCCATGGCTGACGCGCTACGACGCGCCGGCTACGGCGAGAACTAGCCCCGGTACGGCTCCTGCGGCGGGGCGGTTGCGCATCCGCCCCGCCGCAGGAGCCACGGTGGGCTTCGCTGCCCGACTTGACGCGCTGGCCGTGCTCGGCCGGTCTAGCGCCCCGGAGAGGTGTGACTACAACACGGCGAACCGAGCCCCGACCGGGGCCGCCGTGGTGATCCGCGCCGTCGCGTTGACGCTGGAACGCGGGGCGGCGGCGAGATCGCCGAATTCGACCTCACCCTTCCCATCCCCGCACCCAAGCACGAGGGTGGACCGAAAACGGACAGGCGCGACTTTGTTCCCAACCACAGCTTTGTGAGTGGCCGAGAGTTCCTGCATGGATTGCTACTCGTCTCCGGCCCACGCGGTCGCGTGCGGAAATCCGTTCCACAGCGATGATCGGAGCCGGCGCGCTACTCGCTGCCGCATAGGATGCACGTATGCCGAGTACGCCAGACCACGATCACGAAATCGAGGAGTTCAAGAGCCGGCTCGCCGCCTATCAAGGCTCCGCTGTAGCTGATGCG
This sequence comes from Actinopolyspora mzabensis, assembly GCF_900101095.1. Lineage (GTDB taxonomy): Bacteria > Actinomycetota > Actinomycetes > Mycobacteriales > Pseudonocardiaceae > Actinopolyspora > Actinopolyspora mzabensis. Next base: position 82,931 of record NZ_FNFM01000013.1, on the reverse strand, counting down.
CAGGCGATGCGTTTCCGGATACTGTACGCGGCCCTGGGCAGCGCGCTGTTGGCGTTGTCCGGTGGACCGTGGTTGCACTCGCAGGAGTATCGTACCTACGAGAGAACTGTCGGGCTGTTCCGGTTGTTCGAGCTGGTGAACCCGGACTCCGGCGCCGCGATCGGCGAGGACTACAGTCCCGTGACCGGCGTGGTGCCTGTGGTGCTTGTGGCGCTGGCCGTAGCCTGTCTGGGCACGTGCGCCCCGACATCGGCCAGCATGCCGGCGCATGCGAGTCTGGCCGTTCTCTCGGGTACTGCCGCTGTGTTGTTCGGGGTGTTCGTGGGCACCACGAGCGGCGACCAATCAGCTGGGGCGTCGGCTTGGCTCGCCCTCGTGATCGCCACAGGCATCGCCGCTCTGGCCACCGGGCGGGCCGCGTCCATGAGACAGGTCGACGGGCACGCGTGCCGAGCTGCCCCATCAGCGTAACGGTTGAAACCCCGATCGGTCCCGGGTCGCCCGCTCGCAAGGACTCACCAGCCCGAAAACCACGTTATCCGTTGCGCAGCGGATGCTGAGGCGGATCGGTGTACCGAGGTTTCTTCGCCGCGCGGTGAGCACGAAGCATTCACGTCGGCACCAGCGGCAGCACGGAAAGCATCGCTACCGGGGATCATGCGGCGAACTCGGAATGGGAGCATCCGGCGTTCGCTCCCGTGGAACATTGACTTCGAGCGAACTCGAATTCGCAGGATTACGGCGGATCGTCTTCGGCAGTACGGAAGGTCTCACATGGACAACGGCGGAGTGAGTTGGGCGACGATGCGTTCACTCACCAGGGACAGCTCGGTGACCAGACAGCGTCTCCCACCTGGGCTGGCGAAACGCATCCTCGACTACGCGCGTCCCTACACGCGGATCATCGTTCCGTTTCTGCTCGTAGTCGCGGCCACAGCCGTGCTGGGAGTGGTCACCCCTCTGCTGTTCAAAGCGATCATCGATCGCGGGATCGTGCCGGGGAAACTGCACGTGGTCGTCTGGCTGTCGGTGGGGGTTGCCGGGGTCGCGCTGCTGGAAGCAGCGCTCACGCTGCTGCAACGCTGGTTTTCCTCCCGCCTGGGGGAAGGGCTCATCTACGACCTGCGCCGGGACGTGTTCGACCACGTGCAGCGGATGCCACTGGCGTTCTTCGTGCGGGCACAGACCGGAGCTCTCACCAGCAGACTCAACAGCGACGTCATCGGGGCGCAACGCGCGTTGACCAGCACGCTCTCTGCGGTGGTGTCGAACGTACTGAGTCTGGTGCTGGTACTGGCGGCGATGTTCGCGCTGTCCTGGCAGATCACGCTGATCGCGTTGGCCCTGCTGCCGCTGTTCCTGTTCCCGGTGCGGTGGGTAGGCAAACGTCTGCAACGCGTCACTCGGGAACAGATGGCCGTGGACGCCGAGATGAGCTCCCTGATGACGGAACGGTTCGGGGTCGGCGGGGCGATGCTGACCAAGCTGTACGGCCGGGCCGACGAGGAAACCGAGCAGTTCGCCCGCAAAGCCGAACGGGTCCGAGACCTCGGAGTGCTCTCGGCCATGTACAGCAGGGTGTTCTTCGTCGGACTCACCCTGGTGGCCGCGCTGGCAACGGCGGTGGCCTACGGACTCGGCGGAACGCTGGTGATCGGTGGTTCGCTGCAGCTGGGCACCCTGGTGGCGTTGACGACGCTGCTCACCCGGCTCTACGGTCCGCTGACATCGCTGTCCAACGTGCACGTCGACGTGATGACCGCGCTGGTCAGTTTCCACCGCGTCTTCGAAGTGCTGGATCTGCCGCCGATGATCCGCGAACGGGAGAACGCGATCGAGCTGCCACGCGGTTCGGCCGGCCTCGAATTCGACTCGGTCTCGTTCCACTACCCCGGTCCGGAGGAGGTCTCCCTGGCCTCGCTGGAATCGGTGGCACGTGCGGAGAGCAGTCCGGCGCAGCAGGTGCTGTACGACGTCACGTTCCGGGCCGAACCGGGCGAGATGATCGCGCTGGTCGGACATTCCGGTGCGGGCAAAACCACGATCGGCCACCTCGCCGGGCGGTTGTACGAGGTGGACTCCGGCAGTGTTCGGATCGGCGGGCACGACATCCGGAACGTCACGCTGTCCTCGCTGTACTCGACCATCGGCATGGTCACGCAGGAAGCCCACCTGTTCCACGACACCATCCGGGCGAACCTGGCCTACGCCGCGCCCGGTGCCACCGACGCGGAGCTGCACCGGGTGCTTCGGACCGCGCAACTCGAAGAACTGCTGGACGAACTGCCCGAGGGACTGGACACCGTCGTCGGGGATCGCGGCTACCGGCTCTCCGGCGGCGAGAAACAGCGACTGGCCATCGCCAGGTTGCTGCTCAAACAACCGCCGATCGTCGTCCTCGACGAGGCGACCGCCCATCTGGACTCCCGCTCCGAGGCGGCTGTGCAACAGGCCCTGCGTACAGCGCTTACGGGACGTACATCAGTGGTGATCGCCCACCGCCTGGCCACCATCCGCCGTGCCGACCGCATTCTGGTGATAGCGGAGGGAAGAGTGGTCGAGCAGGGCACCCACGAACAGCTGCTGGAACGGGGCGGCCACTACGCCGAACTTTACCGGACCCAGTTCGACGAACGCTCGGGGCAGCGCCCGGACGGAGACCCGGCACTGTCCGCGGGGCCCGCGGAGGCTTCTCGACGCCCCGAGGAACCCGCCAGGGGGAGCTGAGACCTCAGCCCGCCCCCGAGGCTCTCGAACGGGCGGTTCATCCGGCCGATGCACCGGACCGGGGACTCCGGCAGTCACTCGCCACCCACGGTGCCGGGCGGGACGAGCGCGGTCAGGCGGCTCGTCCCGCCCGCCCCAACGCGTTCGGGAAGCGCGAACGACGATGCTGCCCGTGAACGCAACGGCGGTCAGCGTGCGGTCCTGCCCGCCTGAGGCGCCACTCGTAAGTCCGCCTCGATCTTGGCGGCCGTCTCCAACAGCGGCGGCAACAGCTCGTTTCGGGCGTCCTCCGCGCTCGTTCTGCTCGCGTGAGAGGAGACGTTGACCGCGGCGACGACACTGTCGGTGCGGTCCCGGATGGGGGCAGCCAGCGAACGCAGCCCGGCTTCGAGTTCCTGATCGACAACCGCCCATCCCTGTGCCCGGATGCGTTCCAGTTCCCGCCTGAGCGGGCCAACGCTGGTCAGGGTCTGCGGTGCCAACGGTTCGGGACGCACCCGGCGCAGGTACTCGGTGAGCTCCTGCTCGCCCAGATTCGCCAGCAACACCCGCCCCATCGAAGTGGCGTAGGCGGGGAACCGGGTGCCGATGTTGATCGCCACGGTCATGATCCGGGAGGTGGGGACACGCCCCACGTAGACGATCTCGTCCCCGTCCAGGACCGAGACCGAGACCGACTCGTGGACCTGGGCGGCCAGTCGTTCGAGATGCGGCTGCGCTATCTCCGGCAACGACAGGCTGGACAGGTAGGAGAATCCCAGCTCCAGCACGCGGGGGGTCAGCGCGAACAGCCGACCGTCGGTCCAGACGTATCCCAACCGCACGAGCGTGTGCAGGAACCTACGAGTCGCCGCACGTGAGAGGCCCGTGACACGGGCGACTTCACTCAGCGTCATCTCCGGCCGGGTCTCGTCGAAGGCGCGGATCACCATCAGCCCGCGCGTCAGGGACTGTACCGGCCCCACGACCCCGGAATCGGCCTCGGACTCCATAGGCACCCCCGCCTCGGTTCTGTCAAGCACCGTTCTCGTCGGTTTCCGCGTCGAGAATCCGGTCCGCCAGCGCGAAAGCACTGTTGGCTTTGGGAACACCGGCGTAAACGGCCACGTGCATCAGTACTTCTCTGATGGTCGATGCCTCGACACCGTTGCGGCGTGCCGCTCGAACGTGCATCGCGAGTTCGTCGTGGCACCCGGTAGCGGCCAGGATCGCCAGTGTCACGCAACTGCGGGTCGGACGATCCATTCCCTCCGAAGCCCAGAGTTCTCCCCACGCGTAGCGGGTTATGAAGTCCTGGAAGGGCTCGGTGAACTCGGTTTTGCGTTCGATCGCCCTGTCGACGTGTTCGTCGCCGAGTACCTGCCTGCGCACCGCCATGCCGGTACCGGTGCCGTCGGTGGAAGCGGTTTCGCCGGACGTGATGGACATTCCCTCACCCTCCGGTACGAAGTGTTCGACGAGCAGGCGATTGACCCGCTCGGCCTGCTCGACATTGGCCAGATGCGCGGCACGTTCCAGCAAGAACAACCGAGCGCCCGGGATACCGGCGACAATGCGTTCGGCGTGTTCCGGGGGCGTCGCCGGATCATCATATCCCGCCACCACCACGGTGGGGGCGGTGATGCCGCCGAGCCCCTCCCGCAGGTTCATCCCCGCGATGGCCTCACAGCAACCGGCGTACCCCTCGTCATCGCTGGCCGCGATCATTCCACCGTACTTGGTGACGACATCCGGTCTGGAGGCGAACTCCGCGGTGAACCACCGGTCGAGGGTGGAGTCGACCATCGCCCGAGTGCCGTTGGCACGCACGAACGCCGCACGTTCGCGCCAGTTCTCGGGCGGTCCGAGCGCCGCCGAGGTGCACAGCAGGGCGAGTCCGCCGATTCGTTCCGGGGCGTTGATCGCCAACCACATGCCGGTCATACCGCCGAGGGATACGCCCGCGAAGTGCGCTTCGGCGACATCGAGGTGATCGAGCAGGTCGAGCACGTCCTGCCCGAGGGTTTCCAAGTCGTACGGACCGGAGGTGGCGGGAGTCTTGCCGTGGCCACGCTGGTCGTAGCGCAGTACCCGAAAGTGGCTCGACAGCTCGGGCAATTGCTCGTCCCACATCGTCCGGTCGGTGCCCAACGAGTTGGACAGCACCAGCACGGGAGCCTGGGGCGGACCGGTCAGTTCATAGTCCGGGATCACCGGCACTCGTCTCCTTCCAGCGTGTGTGGGCGGCCAGGGCGCGGTCGACGAATTCCTCCGCCGAACCTAGATAGTCACCGGGCTCGGTCAACTCCAGCACATCTCGTTCGGACAACACCGCGCGTACGGTTTCGTCCGCCAGCAGCTCGGCGCGCAGGTTACTCCCGTCACGAGTCACCCGCCGGGAGAGCTCCCCGACAAGTTCGCTCGCTCTGCCGGGTCCGAGCTCCGGGGAAAGTGCCGTGGAAACCCGTTCGGCCAACAGAACTCCGCCGGACAGCTCCAGATTGGAGCGCATCCTGTCGGCGTCGACCTTGAGCTCACCCAACATCTCGCCCGTGATCGCCGCCGCCGAGCCGGTCAACCGCAACAGCTCGTTGAACGGCTCCCACTCCGCCTGCCAGGCCCCCGCGGCACGTTCGTGTTCCTGCGGCACGGCGCTCAACAGGGTCGCCACGAGACCCGGTGCACGGCGAGTCGCCGCGCTGACCCGGACGGCACGAACCGGGTTGCGTTTGTGCGGCATCGCCGAGGAGCCCCCGGAACGGCCTTCGGCGAGTTCACCGACCTCGGTCTGTGCAGCCAGTTCGACATCCAACGCGATATTGCCCAGGGCACCTGCCACGGTGCCCAACGAGCTCGCCAGGTCGACGACCCGGCTCCGGTCGGTGTGCCACGGCAGAACCGGTTCGGCGAGTCCGAGTCGTTCGGCCAACGCGGTGGTCACCCGCACCCCGTCCGAACCGAACGTTGCCAGGGTGCCCACCGGTCCCCCGAACTGCACCGCCAGCCTGTGCCGCCACGACCCGGCAAGCCCCTCGGCCGCTTCGATCACCGCGACGAGCCAGCCAGCGGCCTTCCGTCCGAAAGTTGTCGGCAGGGCGTGCTGCAGCAGAGTACGGCCGGTGATCAGGGTGCGCCGGTGCTCCTCGGTCAACCGAGCGCACTCGTCGGCGACCACGCGCAGCTCGCGCAACGACTTGCGAACGGCTTCCCGCGCCACCAGCATCGCGGCGGTGTCCACCACGTCCTGGCTGGTGGCACCGCGGTGCACGTACCCGGCTGCTTCCGCGCTCACTCCGGCGGTGAGGTCCTTGACCAGCGGTATGACCGGAGTCGCCGAGTCCGCCGCACGCCGCGCTGTCGAGGCGACGTCGAAATCGTCGCCCCGACACCGCTCGGCGATCTCCTCCGCCACCGCGGTGGGCATCAGGCCGACGTCCGCCTGGGCGAGGGCCAGCGCACCCTCGAACTCGAGCATGGCCCGCAACCAGGCAGCAGGCGCGGTGAGTTCGTCGAATCCCTCCGTGACGAAGGTGGGAGTGAACAGTCCAGTGGCGGTCTCAGACCGCGAAGAAGATGGTCTCGTCATCACCTTGCAACCGGATATCGAAGCGGAAGCCGTCGGCCGTCGCCGTGGCGACCAGGGTATCCCTTCGGGCGGGATCGACAGCGGACAACACGGGATCGGTGGCGTTGGCCATGGGATCGTCCGGAAAGTAGATCCGGGTCACGACGCGGTCCAACAGCCCGCGGGCCAGTACCGTGACGTTGATGTGGGGAGCTTCCGTGGCCCCCGCCGGGGTGGGCAACGGGGCGGGTTTGACGGTGCGGAACCAAAATTCCCCGTCCGGCCCGGTGGCACACCGGCCGAAACCACGGAAGTCCGTGGCCTGCTCCCGGGGGTCGTCCGGATGCGCGAACCTGCCCCGCTCGTCCGACTGCCAGATTTCGATCAACCCGTCGGGAACCGGTTCACCCGCACCGTCCGACAACCGGCCTCGCAGCATCACGGCATCGGGGGCGTGCGGAGGGAGGAGATCGGGCCCGTCGGGCCAGGGCAGTCCTCCCGGCAGCGCGAAGAACGGTCCCACCGTCTGGGACGGGGTCGTGGCTGGTTGGGAGACGGGAGTCAGCTCAACGGATCGCTCAGTCGTCATCGTCGTCCTCCTCCGCTTCGAAGGGGGTGGCGTGGCTGCCACGCAGCACGATGTCGAAGTGGTACGCCAACGCCCACTCCGGAATCGTGCTGTCCAAGTCGAACTCACAGATCATCCGCTCGCGTGCTTTCGGGTCACGCACCGACTGAAAGATCGGATCCTGGTAGAACAACGGATCACCCGGGAAGTACATCTGGGTAACCAGCCGCTGGGTGAAGGCACGTCCGAACAGCGAGAAATGTATGTGGGCGGGGCGCCAGGCGTTGTCGTGGTTGCGCCACGGATAGGCACCCGGTTTGATGGTGACGAATCGGTAGTGACCGTTCTCGTCGGTCATGCACCGGCCCACGCCGGAGAAATTGGGGTCCAGCGGGGCGGGATGGCGATCCCCCGCGTGACGGTAGCGGCCGGAGGCGTTGGCCTGCCAGACCTCGACGAGAGTGTGGGGCACCGGTTTGCCGTCCGAGTCCACGACCCTGCCGCTGACCACGATTCGCTCGCCCAGTGGTTCACCCTCGTGCTGCACGGTCAGGTCGTGGTCGGTCTCGCCGACTCGCTCGTGCCCGAGTACCGGACCGGTGATCTCGGTGAGATTCTGCGGCAGCAACTGCAGCGGACGAAGCGGGCTGCGCTGGGAGGTCGAGAAGTACTCCGGGGTGTCCAGCGCGGGATGGCTGGCGTCGTCGCGCTCGTACTGGGGCAGGATCAATCGATCCGACGGGTTGCCGATCGAGTCGGTGGACATGCTCGCTCCTGATGATTACCGGTTCATGCGTGCAGGACAACCGCGAGACCTTGACCGACGCCGATGCAGATGGCGGCCAATCCCCAGCCACCTCCTGCCCGACGCAGCTGATGCGCGAGGCTGGTCAAGATCCGCGCTCCGGAAGCGCCCAGCGGGTGTCCGAGAGCGATCGCACCGCCACGTTGATTGACTATCTCCGGGTCCAACTCCGGCCACTCGGCCAGGCAGGCAAGCGACTGGGAGGCGAACGCCTCGTTGAGCTCGACAGCGGTGAGGTCGCCCCAACCGATTCCCGCTCGTTGCAGCGCGGTACGCGCTGCACGCACGGGGCCGATCCCGAATACGTCGGGGTCCACCGCAGCCACCCCGCGGCTGACGACCCGTGCCAACGGTTCGGCACCGACCTCGTCGGCAGCGGCCCGGCTTCCCAGTAGTACAGCGGCGGATCCGTCGTTGAGCGGGGACGAGTTGCCCGCCGTAACGGTGCCGTCGGCCCGGAAGGCCGGTTTGAGCTTGCCGAGCGCCTCCTCCGAGGTGTCGGCACGCACGCCCTCGTCCCTGGTGAGGTCCGTCCCCGGAACCGGGACGACCTCGTCCTCGAAAAGTCCCTGCTCCCAGGCGGCCGCCGCCCGCTGGTGGCTGCGTGCGGCGAAGGCGTCCTGCTCGGCGCGACCGATGCCGTACTTGTCGGCCAACAGCTCGGCGCTCTCCCCGAGGGAAATGGTCCATTCCGAGGGCATCTCGGGATTGACCATCCGCCAGCCGAGAGTGGTGGAGTGCAGCGTCTCGTGGCCCCGTGGGTAGGCGCGCCCCGGCTTGGGCAGCACCCAGGGGGCGCGACTCATGGACTCGACGCCGCCTGCCAGCACCAGATCCCCGTCACCGGTCTGCACGATTCGACTGGCCTCGATCACCGCTTCGAGACCGGAGCCGCAGAGCCGGTTGACCGTTGCCCCCGCGACGCTGGTCGGGAGCCCGGCCAACAGGGTCGCCATGCGGGCCACGTTGCGGTTGTCCTCGCCGGCACCGTTGGCGTCGCCGAACAGCACGTCGTGTATCCGTGCCGGGTCCAGTCCGGGAACCCTGTCGAGCAGAGCCCTGATCGTGTGGGCGGCCAGGTCGTCGGGACGCACCTCGGCCAGTCCCTTGCCGTAACGCCCCACCGGGGTGCGAACCGCTTCGAGTACGTACACCTCGTCGCTCAAGAGGACTCTCCATTCCCGACAGTGGCTTTGAGCTCCCGCAGAATCCGCAGTTCCCGATCGGTGGGTGGCTGCTGCACGCCGAGTTCCTCGGCGACGCGAAGCGGCCAACCGGTCGCCGCGCGGACCTGTTCCACCTCGACCCCGGGAGCCAGCCCGGTCAACGTCAGTTCGTTCGTTCCCTGTTCGGGCTGCAGCACACCGAGGTCCGTGATGACCTTGACCGGACCACGTCCCGGCAGCCCCAGCCGCGCGCGGGCCGAGCCGTCCCTTCCGTACCCCACGGAGGTGATGAAGTCGACGTCGGGAACGAAGGCACGCGGGCTGTGCCGCATCACGATGAGCACTTCCCCGCAGGACGTGGCTATCTCCGGCGCCCCGCCCGCACCCGGCAACCGAACCTCGGGGTCTTGGTAGTCGTCACCGATCACGGTTGTGTTGATGTTGCCGTACCGGTCGACCTGTGCACCACCCAGGAATCCGACATCCACCCGTCCCGGCTGCAACCAGTAGTTGAAGATCTCGGGAACACCGACCACCGAATCGGCCGTCTCGGCGAGCACTCCGTCCCCGATGGACAGCGGCAACCGCTGCGGTTTGGTACCCAACGTTCCGGACTCGTAGATCAGAACCAGTTCGGGCGCGTGGGTGCGGCGCGCCAGGTTGGCAGCCGTGCTCGGCAATCCGATCCCCACGAAGCACACCGACTCGTCGTTCAGGGATCGTGAAGCGGCCACGGTCATCATCTCGTCCGAGGTGAATTCCGAGGTTGTCGGTGTCTCTGACAACTCCCCGGTCATCGGGCGCTCCTCTCCGGCTCGTGGATCTCGGTGTCCAGCCACTCGCGGAACCGATCGCGGTCCCTGCTGATCGCGTCCCATTCCTGGTAGTAGGCGTTGTCCCGCTCGGAGTAGCCCTGGGCGTAGGAGGGGTGTGCCCCACCGGGAACCTCGGCCACGGCGGTGACCGCCCAGCTCGGCAGCACCACGGCGCCGGGCTGTTCCGGCAGCTCGTCGACCACCTCCTCCACGGTCACCAGCGAACGTGCCGAGGCCAACACGGTTTCCTTCTGCACTCCCGTGATACCCCAGAACTGCACGTTGCCCGCACGGTCGGCACGCTGCGCGTGAATGATGCCGACATCGGGGTTGAGCGCGGCCACAGCCGCCAGTTCCTCACCGGTGAACGGGCAGCGCACCGTGCTGATCGTGTCGGTGTGCTCCGGCAGGTCGGTTCCCGCGTACCCCCGCAGCACGGCGAATGGCAGGCCGGAGGCACCGGCGACATAGCGGTTGGCCATCCCGGCGTGACTGTGTTCCTCGATCTCCAACGGCACCGGCCAGGAGTGCTGGATCGCGTCCCGGAAGCGGTGCAGTGAACCGACGCCGGGGTTTCCACCCCAGGAGAACACGAGCTTACGTGCACAGCCGGCGCCGATCAACTGATCGTAGATGACATCGGGCGTCATCCTGCACAGCGTGAGATCACGTCGGCCCGCACGAATGATCTCGTGCCCCGCCCTCATCGGGATGAGATGCGTAAAACCTTCCAACGCGACGGTGTCACCGTCGTTGACCAGCTCGGCCACGGCCGTGTCGAGCTGCAGTATGCGTGCCACTGGTCACCCCGTTCAGCGGTTTCGCTTGGTGTCCGAACTCACAAGGTCAACCACAGTTTGTTCGCAAAGAGAACGTTCGTGCTTCCTGCGAACATAATTGAGCGACAGTGCGCAGGTCAATATCCCGACGGAAACGAAGCGCCGGAAGGACACCCTGGGTACGCCCCGCACGTACGCAAAAACTCCCGGTGGTCCGCGGACCACCGGGAGTTCGATCAATGCACCTGGGCGGCTCAGTGCTCGCCCACTGCCTCCAGACCGGGAAGCGGAAGTCCCACCCTGCGCGACAACATCCCGAGCACGGCGTCCCGAGCAGCGGTGATGTCGGTGGTACTCGTGTCCAACCACAGGTCAGGATCCACCGGATCCTGATACACCGCGTCGTAACCGGTCAGACCGGACAGCTCACCAGCGGCGGCTCGCCCGTAGAGGCCCTTCGGGTCACGTCGCATGCACTCGGTGACCGGAGTGGCGATGTGCACTTCGAAATAGGGACATCCCACGCTGTCGTGCTGGGCACGCACCTCGTCCCTCGCGGTGCTGTACGGGGCGATAACCGGGACCAGCACTGTGACACCGTGCGCGGCCAGCAGTTGAGCCACGAACCCGGTCCGGCGCACATGCGTGTTCCGGTCTGCCTGAGTGAACCCCAGGTCGGCCGATAGGTTGGTCCGTAACTGATCCCCGTCGAGAACCTGAACCCTTCCGCCGCGCCGCCTCAAGTACTCGGCCACCGCCTGCGCGATGGTCGACTTGCCGGCACCGGGTAGCCCGGTCAACCAGAGCGTGGCTCCCAAGGATCCCATAGCGCTTCTCCCTACTGGCCTAGATCGGGGCCTTACCGAATACTGCCGGTGGGTGTTCCATAATTCCGGAATCGCACGAAAGATGATCACATGAGCGACACCGATGCCAACCGAGTCTACGTACACATCGGTTCCCCCAAGACCGGAACCACTTACCTGCAGGAGATCCTCTGGAACAACAGGGAAGCCCTGCGGGAGGCGGGCGTTCACTATCCGGGCAGTCGCCCCGACGCGCACTTTCACGCTGCCATGGATCTGCAGAACACGCAGTTCCAGGTGGACTGGTTCGACGACAACGTCCCGAACGCCTGGGAAAACCTGGTCAAGCAGGCTGCCGATGGGCCAGCGACCGTAGTCGTTTCGCACGAGCTGTTCTGCACCGCCACTCCGGAACAGATCGAACGCGCGATGGCGGACCTTTCCTTCGCCGAGGTTCATCTGGTCTGCACGGTGCGGGACCTGCAGCGTCAGCTACCCGCCGTGTGGCAGGAGGACGTCAAAAACCGGCACACGATCTCGTTCGAGGACTTCGTGGCCGGCGTGCGGGGTACGGTCTCCGAGCCGGACGTGCTCAGCGAGCTGTTCTGGCACCGACAGGACGTCCCCGAGATCCTGGCCAAATGGGGCCGATCGATTCCCCCCGAACGGGTCCACGTGGTCACGGTGCCTCCCGCAGGCAGTTCCACCGACCTCGTGTGGCACCGCTTCGCCGAGCTCCTGGGGCTGCGCCCCGAGGAGTACGACACCCGGGTACGGCAACGGAACCGATCCCTGGGCGTAGCCGAAACGGAGCTCGTCCGTCGGTTGAACCAGCAGCTCAACGGCAACATCGACTGGCCCACACACGACCGGGATGTGAAGCGGCACCTGGCGGAAGAGATCTTCGGAGGCCGCAAGGCCCGCAATCCGCTCGAAGTACCCGAACGACACCGGGAATGGCTGCGGCAGCAGTCCGAACGGATCACCGGGGCGCTGGCGGAAAGTGGTTACGAGGTGATCGGTGATCTGGATGAACTCCGCCCCGCCGTCACCGAGGGCCCCGAAGTGGAGCCGGACCACCCCGATGCGGCCGAACTGGCCGAAGTAGCGATCGAGGCGCTGGCGGAAGTGATCGCACGCGATGCGGCGGGACGCCGAGCCCAGCCGGAGCCGAAAGCCCAGTCGACACCGGACGCCCCGCGGGTTCCCGGACTGCGGGAGAGCCTGGTGCTGTCCAGCGATCGGCACCCGACGCTGCGGATCGCGCTGGGGGCGTACCGCCGGATCAAACGAATCTCGCTCCGGACCGCGGCCCAGCGCGGGAAGCGGTGAGCCCGGCTAAGCACCGCACCGAGCCGGTAGAGGCCGGACCCGAAAACCGGTTCAGCGGCGCTGCCGCACCCAGTCGGCCGCCTCCCGCAGGGCTTCCGCCGTGATGTCGTGCCCGCCGGGGTGGCGGTGTGTGGTCACCTCGGCGCCACGGTCACGCAGCGAGTCGACGAGTCGGTTCGCCGCGGTCATCGGCGCCATGGGGTCGTGTTCACCGTTGGACATCCACACCCGCGTCTCGGTCAGCGAGCGCCGCGGTACGTCGGAGAGCGGCGACATCGCCGCGAACAGCACGGCTTCGGTGAGCACGTCCGGGCGCAGCAGCGCCAGCGCCGCGGCGATGTTGGCGCCGTTGGAGAATCCGACGGCGACCAACCCGCGATCGGTTATGTCGTAGTGCTCGCGGGCCCGTTCGACGAACTCGCCCAGTTCCTCGGCCCGGCGGAGGACGTCCTGTTCGTCGAACACCCCCTCCGCGTACCGACGGAACCACCGCGACACACCGTTCTCCGAGACACTGCCACCCGGGGACAACAGCGCCGCGTCGGGATCGATCCGGTAGCCGAGCGGGGCCATGTCGCGCGGCGTACCACCGGTGCCGTGCAGCATCAGCAGTACGGGGGAACGAGGGGCCCCCTCGGTGAACTCGTGGCGAAGCGGCAGTTCGGAAGTGCTCATGCGACCGGCCTTTCCGGGTTGTTCTCACTCGGCAGGTCCAGCCGAGGCAGCGCCGCCTCGATCTGTTCCCTGCTGGGCTCCAGCCACGGAGGGAGCTTGAGTGCCCGCCCCAGTTCGAGCAGCGGCTCGTCGGCGGTGAAACCGGGTTCGTCGGTTGCGATCTCCAGCAGCGTTCCGCCCGGCTCACGGAAATACACCGACCGGAAGTACTGCCGGTCCAACACGGAGGTGACCGAGACACCGTTCTCGACCAGTTCCGAACGCCAGGCGGCCTGCGTCGGCTCGTCGGGCGCTCGCCAGGCCACGTGGTGCACGGTACCGGCGGCGACCAGACCTCGCTCGGCGCCGGGACGCACCAGCACGTCGACGTAGGTCCCGGGACCGCCGTCGCCCGCCGCGAAGCGGAAACGATTGTCCTGCTGTTCGGTCGGTGCGAGTCCCATCCCGGTCAGCATCCCGGCGGTGGCGTCCGCGTCGTCGACCGAGAGCGACACCGAGTGCAACCCGCGAATGCCGTGTTCGGGGGGAACGATGCCGTTCTCCCATGGAGAACGGGGGTCCGGCTGCCGGTGCGCGACCAGTGACAGGGTAAGACCGTCCGGGTCCCGAAAGGTCAGCACCTCCTCGTCGGCGCGGGACCGTATCGGGCCGACCTCGACCCCGAGGTCGCTGAGGTGGCGATGCCACCAGCCCATGGACCGCTCCGGCACGGAGAACGCGACGGCGGTGGCCTGACCGTTGCCGTGCTTGCCGGCAGGAGCGCCGTGGAACGGGAAGAACGTCATCAACGTGCCGGGCCGGCCGGACTCGTCGCCGTAGTAGAGATGGTAGGTGCCCGGATCGTCGAAGTTGACGGTGGTCTTGACCAGACGAAGGCCCAGCGTACGAAGGTAGAAGTCCGCGTTCCGCTGCGGATCACCGGCGATGGCGGTCACGTGGTGCAGTCCAGTGGTGGCGATACCCATTTCAGCCCTCCGAACGAGGAAGAGGTCAGTGCGCGACGGGGAGCTGCCCGCCGGGAGTCGTCGAGTCGGGCAGGTTCTCACCACCCACCCCGCCCCGGCGGGCCTCACGCACGGGGGACTCAGGCCGAGCCGTCCCGCAGAGCTCGGGCGACGTTGACGACCCTACGAGCCTGCACCGCAGCCGCCTGCCTGGTCTCGCCGTCGACCTTGAACTGTCCCTGGCCGTCGACGTGGCTGGTTCCGTAGGGATTGCCGTCGACGAACTTCGAGCCGTCGGTGTAGCCGGGGCCGACCAGAATTCCACCGAAGTGGTGCACGCTGTTGTACAACGCGAGCAGTGTGGACTCCTGCCCACCGTGCTTGGTCGAGCTCGAGGTGAACCCGCTGTAGACCTTGTCCGCGAGCAGCCCCTGTTGCCACTGCGGCCCCAGTGAGTCGATGAACTGCTTGAGCTGGGCCGCCACGTTGCCGTAACGCGTGGGGCTGCCGAAGATCACGGCATCCGCCCACACCAGGTCGTCCGGGGTGGCCTCGGCGATCGCCCTGGTGGCTTCGAGATTCGCGCGCCACGCGGGATTGGCGTCCACGGCCTCGTCCGGAGCGAGTTCGGCGACCCGCCGCAACCGGACCTCGGCGCCGGCGGCTTCGGCTTCGGCGACCAACGCGTTGGCTGTTTCGGCGACGACACCGGTGGCCGAGTAGTAAACGACCGCGAGTTTGACCGGGCTGCTCATCAGTACGACTCCTTCGAATACCTGGCGTGGCACCTGCGGCCTACGCCTTTCCCTTCACAAGAAGAATACTACCATGAAGCATCTTCTTTGCAAGAAGCTTCCAAAAAAGGGTTATCTCGGTGGCCGTTAGACTACGGAGACGAAACAGCCACCCGAAGAAAGGCAGCCAGGTGGGAACCGAGGACATCACCGCCGTCGACCCCGGCACGGCGAGTCAGGAGGCGGAAGACGACGAGATCGTCACCTGGTGGGGACTCGTGATCGAGGGGTACCACGTGACGCAGGAACGGCTCATGTCCGAGATCAACGAGCGGTTCGACCTCACCCCGGGCGCTTTCGATATCCTCGTCAGGCTGGTGCGCTCGCCCGAATGGCGTATGCCGATGACCAAACTGGCGAGGGAAGCCGCACTGAGCAGCGGAGGGTTCACCAAGGTGGCGGACCGGCTCGTGGCCGCGGATCTGATCCGCAGGGAGCCGTGCGACACCGACCGTCGCGTCACCTACGTGACACTGACCGACCACGGTCGGGTGACAGCGGAAACGGCGAAGAGCGCCTGTGCGGAGATCCTACGCCGCACGGTCCTGGGGCCGCTGGGCCCCGAGGCGTCCGAACAACTGGCCATGGCCATGCGCACGCTGCGCACGGCTAACGCGGACGAGTGACACGAGGGGTGATCACCACCCGGAAGTGCCCCCGACTCGCCGCCCGGGGCGGCGAGTTCCCGTGTCCGAACGGAGACGCGGTGGTCGGGCCCGGCTGATCCCCGGGGACGAGCGGGACTTCCACTGAACGGCCCCGAGTGAGGTTCCGCCGGGACACCACGCCTCGACCGTGCCGAACGGAACCTCAGACAGGAGTTCCCGCACGGCTCACCAAGTGCTGGGGTCCCCCCAGGTACGCAGCGGACGGGAGTTCGGCACCGTGGGCACTGCGAGCAACCGGGGCAGGACTTCGTCGAGGTTACCGCGCAACACGGCGGCCGCCCGGTCGTCGTAGGGGGTTGGCTCCGCGTTGCAGACGATCAGATCGGCCCCGGCCCGTGCCGCAAGCTCGGCGAAGCCCGCGGCGGGGTGCACCGTCAGCGAGGTACCCGCGCTCAGGAACAGCTCGCAGTCCATCGCGGCTCGTTGCCCGGAACGAACCACTTCGGGATCCAGCGCCTGGCCGAAGGAAACGGTCGCCGACTTGAGGATGCCACCACAGCCCTCGCACGACGGATCGGGCTCCCCCTCCGCCACGCGCCGCAGCGCGGCACGCATGGTTCCACCCTCGCCACAGTCCAGGCACACGGTGCCGAACATGGAGCCGTGCAGCTCCAGCACGAGTTCCGGATCGAGCCCGGCGCGCTGGTGCAGCTCGTCTATGTTCTGCGTCAGCAGCGCACGGAGCCTTCCGGAGTCCGCCAGCTCGATGAAAGCCCGATGAGCGGGGCCGGGCTCGGCCCCCCACGCGGGGTGCTGCGCCCGACTGCGCCACGCCGCGCGGCGTACCTCGGGATCGGCCCGATAACTGTCGATATCACTGAGGCGCTGTGCCTGCGGATCACGTGTCCAGACACCGTTCGGACCCCGGAAGTCCGGGATGCCCGACCCGGTCGAGATTCCCGCACCGGTCAACACCGTGATCCTGCGGGCAGCCGCGACCAGTTCACAGGCCCGTTGCCAACCCGCCGCGTCTTCCTCATCGCACTCGACCACGTCTACCACGGTCGCACGCCGCTTCCGGGCCGCGCCCGGGAGGTGAACCGAGCTGCAGCGCGCCGAGGAACGAACGCACACGTCCGCGCTCGCCCCGTGAAATTTGAGTAACCCTGCTTTTCCGAAGCGCAACACGAGACACTGGGCCGCGAAACACGATCACCCTAGAGTTTCCAACGAATCCGTCGACCACGACGGAAGAGCCGAGTCACGGCGCCGCCGGCGACCGTGCGGACCTCGGGAGGCGGCGAATGACACGACACCAAGTAGCTACCCACTGCCCCTACTGCGCGTTGCAGTGCGGTACGGAGCTGAGCGAGCGCGCGGGTGCGGTCTCGGTTTCGCCGTCGTCGTTTCCCGTGAACCGCGGTGGGTTGTGCCGCAAGGGATGGACCGCCCCCGAGGTTCTGGGAAGTGCCGACCGCCTGCACGAACCGCAGCTGCGTACCGGGCGGGGTGAGCTCGCTCCGGTGGGCTGGGAGGAGGCGCTGGACCGGATCGGGAGCAACCTCGACGAGATCACCGCCGAGTCCGGCCCGGACGCCGTAGGGGTTTTCGGCGGCGGCGGTTTGACCAACGAAAAGGCCTATTCACTGGGGAAGTTCGCCCGGGTGGCACTGGGAAGCAGCCGTATCGACTACAACGGGCGATTCTGCATGGCCGCCGCGGCGACCGCGGGTAACGCGGCCTTCGGGGTGGACCGCGGCCTGCCTTTCCCCGTCACGGACCTCGGCGACGCGGAGGTGATCCTGCTCGCGGGAGGCAACCCGGCCGAGACGATGCCGCCGCTGATGCAGCACCTCGAACGGGCCCGGCTGGTGGTCGTCGATCCCCGCCGCAGCGCCACGGCGGAACGGGCCGAACTGCATCTGCGGCCGCGTCCCGGCACCGATCTGGCGCTCGCGTTGGGATTGCTGCACATCGCGGTGACCGAGGGGTGGCACGACTCGGAGTACACCGCACGGCGCACCACCGGATTCGAGCGGAGCTGGGCCCGAGCGGTGACCTGGTGGCCGGAACGGGTCGAGCGGGTGACGGGAGTTCCCGTATCGGCACAGCGGCAGGCGGTGCGGATGCTGGCCCGAGCACGGAGTTCCTACGTACTCACCGGCCGCGGCTCCGAACAGCACGGAGATGGCGCCGACACCGTGTCCGGGTTCATCAACCTCGCCCTCGTGTTGGGCCTGCCCGGAACGAGGGGCAGCGGTTACGGCTGTCTGACCGGGCAGGGAAACGGTCAGGGTGGTCGGGAGCACGGGCAGAAAGCCGACCAGCTGCCCGGCTACCGTTCCATCACCGACCCGCGCGCACGCGCACATGTCGCCGAGGTGTGGGGGGTTGCTGAGGAAACCCTGCCGGGGCCGGGGATACCGGCGACCCGGTTGCTGGAGTCTGCGGGAACGCCGGGGGGCATCCGGGCCCTGCTCGTGTTCGGCGCCAATCCGGTGCTGTCGGCGCCCCACGCCGGGCTGGCACGAGCGCAGCTGTCGAAACTGGATCTGCTGGTGGTCGCCGACTTCCTTCCCTCGGAGACCACCCGCATGGCCGATGTGGTGCTGCCGGTCACGCAGTGGGCCGAGGAGGAAGGCACCATGACCAACCTGGAGGGACGGGTGCTGCGCCGACGGGCGTTGCTGCCGCCTCCGGGAAGCGCCAGATCCGATTTGGAGGTCCTGCGGGAACTGGCGAGTCGCCTCGGGCAACCGGAGAGCCGCTTCCCGAGCCGGCCGAGCACGGTTTTCGACGAACTGGCACGGGCCTCGGCCGGTGGTCCCGCGGACTACTCGGGGATCGACTACGAACGCCTCGACTCCGGGCAGGCGTTGCACTGGCCGTGCCCGAAAACGCCGGACGAGCAGGCCTCGACACCGCATCCGGGAACTCCTCGCCTGTTCCTGGAATCGTTCGCGCACCCGGACGGCAGGGCCCGTTTCGCGGCGGTCGATTGGCACGGACCCGCTGAGGACACGAATCACGAGTACCCGCTTGTCGCCACCACCGGCAGGATCTCGGGGCACTACCAGACGGGTGAGCAGACCCGGCGTGTCGCCGAACTCGCCACGGACGAACCGGAGTCGTTCGTACGGCTGCACCCGGACACCGCGGCACGCCGGGGGGTGCACGACGGACAGCTGGCGCGAGTGAGTTCCGCCCGTGGCACGACGCTCGCCCGGGCGAGACTCGACGGTTCGATCCGCCCGGACACGCTCTTCCTGCCGATCCACTACGGCGGGTCCGGCTGCGCGAATCTGCTCACCAACCCGGTGCTCGATCCCCGGAGTGGGATTCCCGAGTTCAAGGTGGCGGCAGTGTCGATCTCGGTCGCCGAGGAGGTGCGCGCATGCCACGACTCGTGATCATCGGACACTGTCCCGCCGCACACCGGTTGGTCGAACGATTGACGGCACAGGACTACCCGGGAAGTATCACCGTGCTCGACGCCGCCGAGCAGGGGCCCCACAATCCCGCGTTGCTGCCCACCGTCTTGGCCCACGGGCTAGCCCCGGAGCTCGCGGCGCTACCGGAGCACCCCTCCCCGGCGCGGGTTCACCGGAACACGCGGGTCACGAGCATCGACCGGACTCGACGGCGGGTACGTACCGAGGCCGGTGAGATGTACGACTACGACGTACTGGTGCTGGCCACCGGAACCCGCGCCGTGGTGCCGGACCTGCCGGGAGTCTCGGACCAAGGCTTACCGGCCGGGAGAACCTGGCCACTGCGAAAACCCGACGAGGGTATTCGTATGCGCGGTCAGCTGGCGGCCGACGCTTCGGTCACCGTGCTCGGCGGCGGTCTGGACGGGGTGGAGACGGCACACGCGCTGGCCACGGCCGGCTACGAGGTCTCACTGCTGCACCGCGAACAGCACCCGCTCCCGCGGCGACTGGACCGCGCCGCAGGAAGAATCGTCGCGGACACGCTGCGCGACAACGGGGTGAACGTACTACCGGGTGAGACCGCGAGCGAGTTCCTGCCGGGAAAACTGGTGCTGGCCTCGGGTGAGGCCGTTTCCACCGAGGCTCTGGTGCTGCGCACCGGCACACGACCGGACACCGCCCCGGCGGGTGAATCCGGACTCGAGGTCTCGAGGGGAATCGTGGTCGACTCCGAACTGCGAACCGGCGATCCCCGGGTTCACGCGTTGGGGGGCTGCGCGGAACCGCCCCCGGGCGTGGCGGGCTCACTCCTAGAGTGGTGGGAACAGGCCGAGGCACTGGCGGCGATCCTGCTGGGAAGTGGCAACGACATCCCGCCGCAGCCCCACGGAGCCGGCAGGGTGCTACGTGCTCGCGGGGCGGGGCTCGAACTCGCCTCGATCGGATCTCCGGAACTGCTCACCGGAAAAGACCACGAGGTCGAACACGTCACGTTCAACGATCCGAAGCGACGGCGTTACGCGCGGCTGGCGCTGCGCGAGGACCGACTGGTGGCGGCCACCCTGCTCGGTCTGCCGGAAGCGATCGCCACGCTCAGCCAGCTGCACGACACCGGCATGCCGGTCCCTTCCGACCGGCTGGCGACGCTGCTCGACCTGCCCACCGGTTTCGGAACGGCAGGCAGCGTACCGGCCGATCCGGTGCTGTGCCACTGCAACAACGTATCCCGCTCCACGCTGACAGCGGCCTACCGCGACGGAGCGCGAGACGTGGCCGCTCTCGCCGCGGTCACACGGGCCACCACCGGCTGCGGAAGCTGCACCGGCGCCGTCCGCGAACTGTGCGGCTCACTGGCCGTATCGACCACCGAACGTGTCCCGAGCGGAACCGACTCCCCGGAACAGGAGGGTGCGGAATGAGCAAGACACTCGTCATCATCGGCCACGGCATGGTCGGAAACCGGCTGGTCGAGGAGATCCGCGAACGCGACTCTGCGGAGAACTGGCGGATCGTGGTACTCGGCGAGGAGCCGTACGCCGCCTACGACCGGGTGGGGCTGTCCTCGTACATGACCGGGTCCACCGCCGAGGAACTGAGCCTGCTCAGTTCCGGGACCCTGGAGGATCGACGGGTGGAGCTACGCACCGGGGTGGGCGCCACCGACATCGACCGAGCCACCCGAACGGTCTCCACCACTGCCGGTGAGACGCTGCGCTACGACGCGCTGGTGCTGGCCACCGGATCACGCCCGTTCGTACCACCGGTTCCGGGCTCCGATCTCGAGGGTTGCCACGTGTACCGCACGCTGGCGGATCTCGACGGTATCCGTTCGGCTGCGGTCCCCGGCAGCGACGGCGTGGTGGTCGGAGGTGGGCTGCTCGGGCTGGAGGCCGCCGACGCCCTGCGGGCTCTCGGAATGCGGGCTCATGTGGTCGAGGTGGCACCACGACTCATGCCGGTGCAGGTCGACGAGGGCGGTGGAGCCGTGTTGGCACGGCTCGTCGGCGATTTGGGACTCGAAGTCCACACCGGCGTGGCCACCTCCGGTGCCCACGCCGGTGTGGACGGCGAACTCGGTTCGGTGACGTTGACCGACGGCACCGAGATCGCGACGAAGCTGCTGGTGTTCTCGGCTGGAATCAGACCTCGCGACGAGCTCGCCGAACCGGCGGGACTACCGCGCGGGGGACGCGGTGGTTTTCTGGTCGACGGCAACTGCCGAACCGAGGATCCACGTGTCTGGGCGATCGGCGAGTGCGCGGCGGTGCGGGGACAGTGCCACGGCTTGGTCGCTCCCGGCTACCGGATGGCCGCGGCGGTGGCCGATCAACTCACCGAACGCGGCCATGCCGAGTTCCAGGGTGCCGACGGCGCGACCAAGCTGAAACTCGTCGGGGTCGACGTGGCCAGCTTCGGTGACGCGCACGGCACTTCCGAGGGGGCCCTGGAAGTCGTCTACGCCAACAACGCCGAAGGCACCTATGCCAAGCTCGTGCTGGACGACGACGCGAGCACACTGCTCGGCGGGGTGCTGGTCGGCGACGCGAGTGCCTACGACACGCTGCGACCGCTGACGGGAACCGCACTGCCCGCACCACCCGAACAACTGCTGCTACCCGCTGCGCGGTCCGGTGGGCCGAGCACCGGGGTTCTTCCGGGCGAGGCGACGGTGTGCTCCTGCCACAACGTGCGCAAGACGGACATCGCCGCGGTCATAGCGTCGGGGGCGGCCGAGGACGTGACCGGTCTCAAGTCGTGCACCAAGGCGGGCACCGGTTGCGGCTCCTGCGTCCCGATGCTGAAGAGCCTGTTGGACGAAGCGGGAGTGGCGACTTCGGACGCCCTGTGCGAACACTTCGCGCAGTCCAGGTCGGAGCTGTTCGAGATCGTACGGGCAACCGGCATAACGACGTTCTCCCGTCTGGTGGCCGAGTACGGCACCGGTCGGGGGTGTGACATCTGCAAACCGGCGGTGGCCTCCATTCTGGCGAGCTCGGTGAATTCGCACATCCTCGACGAGGAGCAGGCCGGCCTGCAGGACACCAACGACCGATTCCTCGCCAACATGCAGCGCAACGGCACGTACTCCGTGGTGCCCCGCGTGCCGGGCGGCGAGATCACACCGGACAAGCTGATCACGCTGGGGCAGGTGGCCACCGAGTTCGGCCTCTATACCAAGATCACCGGCGGTCAGCGTATCGACATGTTCGGCGCGCGGGTGGAGCACCTTCCCGAGATATGGCGCAGACTGGTGGAAGCCGGCTTCGAATCGGGCCACGCCTACGGGAAGGCCCTGCGAACCGTCAAGTCCTGTGTGGGCACCGACTGGTGTCGTTACGGCGTGCAGGACTCGGTAACCATGGCGATCCGGTTGGAAATGCGCTACCGGGGGCTACGGGCTCCCCACAAGATCAAGGCCGGGGTGTCCGGCTGTGCGCGGGAGTGTGCCGAGGCCAGGTCGAAGGACTTCGGGGTAATCGCCACGGAACGCGGCTGGAACCTCTACGTGGGCGGTAACGGCGGATTCGAACCGAGGCACGCCGAGTTGCTGGCTTCGGATCTCACCGACGAGGAACTGATCCGGCTGATCGACCGCTTCCTGATGTTCTACATCCGCACGGCCGAACGCCTGCAGCGGACGGCGGGCTGGATCGAGTCGTTCGACAACGGGCTGGAGCATGTACGCGAAGTGGTGGTCGAGGACAGCCTGGGAATCGTGGCCGAGCTCGAGGCCGCCATGGCCCGCCACACCGCCAGCTACACCGACGAGTGGCGGGCGGTGCTCGATGACTCCGAGAAGCTCTCCCGTTTCGTCTCGTTCGTCAACGCACCCGACTCGCCCGATCCCACTATCAGTTTCACCGAGGAACGCGGCCAGATCCGTCCCGAACCGATCGATCTTCCGACGCCGGTCGCGCAGCCGGGACAGGACCGAGTCACCGAGGAGGTTTCGGCATGAGGTGGCATGTTGTGTGCCGAGAACCCGATGTGCCCACCGATTTCGGAGTGGCCGCACTCGTGCGAGGACACACCGTGGCGCTGTTCCGTACCGGAGACGACGAGTTGTTCGCGCTGGGAAACGTGGATCCCTTCAGCGGTGCGGGCGTGATCAGCCGCGGCATCGTCGGGGACCGCCGGGGGGAACCGACCGTCTCCTCCCCCATGCACAAACAGGTTTTCTCGCTGCGAAGCGGGGAATGTCTCGACGATCCGGGAACCAGGCTGCCGATCTATCCCGTACGTTGCCGCGCCGGTGTAGTCGAGGTGGGCACCGATTGACCGGCCCGTGCGAGTTCCAACCAGGCGGAAACGGCACCTCGGAGAACGATGCCACCCTGTTGCTGGTGGCCCACGGCACCCGAGACCCACGGGGTGGGCGGGTGATCCGCCAACTGGCTCACACCGCCGGGAGCCGGCTGGGCGTGCCGGTACGCACCGCCAATGTGGACGTGGTCGGCCCCACGGTGGCCGAAGCACTGCGGGGAGTCAACGGACGGGTCGTGGCCGTTCCCGCCTTTCTGGCCTCCGGATATCACGTACGCACCGATCTTCCCGGCCAGCTCGCCGAGAGCGCGCACGAGGCCGAGGTGCGGGTGACCGATCCGTTGGGACCGGCACCGGAGTTGGCGCGGGTGATGCTGCACAGGTTGTGGGAGGTCGGATGGCGCCCCGGCGAGCCGGTGGTGTTCGCCGCGGCGGGGTCCTCCGACGAACACGCGCTCGGCGATGTGGATCGTGCCGCCGGACTGCTCGGAGAACTGGTTCGTCCCCAGGGCGAGCCACTGCCGGCGACCTACATCACCTCGGCGCGACCACGCACTTCCGAGGTCTGCGCGCGCGGAGGCGGCGGGGAGTTCCTCGCGCCCTATCTGCTCGCCCCTGGCCTGTTCCACCGCTGGCTTCGGGAGATGCCCTCGAGGGCGGTGGCCGGAACCCTGGGAGGGCACTCCGAGGTGGCAGGACTGATCGTCCGTCGCTACCTCGAGACGTGTCGTGGCGGCCCGGCGCGAGCCGCGATGGGGCCCACGGCGTGACGAACGGTCTCGCCGAGCCCGGATCGACCTGGAGCCACTGTGGCTCGCTCCAGTCACTTGCCCACCGGGTCGACTCGTCCCCATCGGTGACGTTGGCGGGTGGGTAAGGGGCTCTCGAACCGGTGCAGTTCGGCGCGGGCACCAGCGCCGAACTCCCGTCCATGTACTTACTGTTGATCATCACCTGGTAGCCGATCGGGTCACCGTCCGGAACCGAGACGTCGGCGGAGACGTCCCACTCGCCGGGCGGTACCGTCTCGGTGACGAGATAGGGCTTGCTGTAACCGCCGGAGTTCCAGTCGTGGCTGACCCCGCAGACATCGGAGTAGGCGTTGACCGAGTAGAGGTCGAGCGCGGGCACGTTGGCCTCGAGGTAAGGTCAGGCCCCCGTCCGGGCGTCGGTCGAGGTCGCCGGATGGTCGGGTTCGGTGGCGTGGATCCGCTCGGCCACCCTTGGTTCCTGCGTGAGAGCACACGACCCTTCCCGGAACCGTTCACACCCGCCCGTCCGACAGGGTTTCCTCCGTAGTCGCACCGACGGAATCCACTGGGCGGGGAGGTGCGCCCCACTGCGCGAGGAACGCTCCGAGCAGCACCAGCACACCACCGAACAACTGGACCGGCAGCAGGGTCTCGTGCAGCAACCACCAGGCGAGCACCGTGGCCACCACCGGTTCCAGATAGGCCACTCCACCCGCGATCGGCGCGGACAACCCCCGCACCGCCACGATGCCGGTGAGGTAGGCGAACACCGTGCTGACGAGCACGATCCAAACCACCGCGAACGCCGCGGGCAGCTGGTGCCCGGCCAGCTCGACCCGTGAGGTCAACACCGACCAGTCCATGCGCCACGGCCGGGCAGGGACGGTCATGACGAGAGCACCGACGAGGAGGCCGCACGCCGCCAGCGCGCTGGGTCTGACCGAGGCGGTGCTCTCGGAGAGCAGGAAATACGCGGCCTGACACGCCGCGGCCCCCAACCCCAGTAGCAATCCGACGGGATGCAGTGCGACGCCTGCCCAGACGCGCACCACGAACGCCAACCCCGTCACTGCCAGCACCACACCGAGCACCGCCATCGGAGTGACGGGGCGCCGCAGCACGAAACGAGCCCACGCCAACACCAGGACGGGCCCGAGGAATTCGATCAGCAGTGCCACTCCCACCGGGATGGTGGCGATGGCTCCGAAGTAGCAGGCCTGCACCCCGGCGACGGCGAACACTCCGTAGCCCGCGACGGCCACGGGGGCGGAGCGGACCGCCGAGCGGTACCGGAACAACAGCGGCGACAGCAAAAGCGCCGCCCCCGCGAGGCGCAGCCACGTGACCTGAAGCGAACCGAGGCCGGCGACCAGCAACGGTTTCGCGAACGGTCCCGACCCGCCGAAGAACAGCGCCGAAGCGATCGCGAAGGCGAGGCCGAGGCCGCGCAACCGTCTCGCGTTCATCGCCGCCCTCCCGAAGCAGGCGCGCGCTCACCCCGCATCAACACCAGCCGACCCCCGCGTACCCGTTGGCGTGAGCCGCGGAATGGCGCGGTGGATTCTCGTCGTCGGAGCGCCAGTCGGGCAGCAGCACCAGTCCGGGGTCGACGAGCCGGTATCCGGTCAGCAGCCGACCGATCGCTTCCCGGTCACGAAGGGTTACCGGAGTGGGGGTGGCCTCGAGCAGTTCGCGCACGGCCTGTTGCTCATCCGACGTGAACGCTGTTCCGGCAAGATGGGACACGGCCACGGCACTGCCCGTGCAGCAGGCATCACGGTAGGCGGCGAGCATAGCTCCGGGATCGTCGTGGTCGGGAATGGCGTGCAGCAACGCCACCGCGAGCACCGCCACCGGACGGTCGAAGTCGAGCAGCCCGGAAACCCCGGGCGCGTTCAGCACGGTGGCGGTGTCCCGCGCGTCGGCCCTGGTTATCGTGACGTTGGGAGAGTCACGCAGCAGTCGTTGGGCATGCGCCACGGCAACCGGCTCGTGATCCACGTAGGCCACTCGCGCCCACGGCGCCCGCTCGTGCGCTATCTCGTGCACATTGCCGGCCGTGGGAACACCGGAGCCCAGATCGAGGAACTGGTCGACTCCCGCGTCGAGCAGGTAACGCACCACCCGCCGCAGGAACGCCCGGTTCTCGACGGCGAAGGTCACCGAGGCGGGCGCGCGTTCGGCCGCCTCCTCCGCGACCCGCCGGTCGATCTCGAAATTGGCTGAGCCACCGAGAAAGTAGTCGTACATCCGCGCCAGGTTCGGCCTGGACAGATCCGGGTCGTCGCCGAGGTCGCCCTCGGGGTGCTGCCCGTCGATGATGTCCTCCCAAGCGGGTGGTGCCGGTTCGAACAGAGATTCTATCGAGCTTCTCGAGGCGGTTGGCGAGACCGATCGCTGCCTCCAGGCCGCGGGAAGGGACGGCCCTACCCGCACGTGAGGCGACACTCGCTGCTGTCGACCGCCTCGACGTGCAGTCGCAGCCGGTCGGTCTCCCGCGGCACGTCGGTGTAGAGCGAATGGCCGTGACAGAGCACTTCCAGGTCTCGCTCGAGATCACGACTGAGCTGGTCCTCGTCGGCGAGTTCGGCCCAGGCGCGTTCACCGAGCAACCGTATTCGGCGCCGCTGAGCGTGTTTGCGGGTCATCTCGGCCAGCCACTCGGCGGCGTCGTCGGGGGTGTGCAGCACACGATCCGGGCTGCGTGACAACCGCTTCGTCCGATCGCTGCGCTCGGCGGCGGAATCATCCGCCTCGACGTAGGCGTGCCAGTGTAGCCGGCCGTCGATCCAGTCACCGATCTTGTCCAACGTGGATTCTCCTGGTGTCGCCTTACCGACGGGAACGCTCCCCTACCGCGCCCCGTCGGATTCTCGCGAAATCACCAAGACCTGTGGTGCCAAACGCGGTTTTCGACACGATTTCGCGGTAGGGGTATCGACGCCGATACCGCCAGGAGGATTCCGGCCGCCCACGGCAGACATCCGGGCGAGGGCAGCGCGTACTCGTCGAAGGCTCGCCTCCCGTGCGTGAAAAGACCCGTGCCGACCGGGAGGCCGGGCACGGGTCGGAGGCGAGCCTCACTCAGGGATGCAGCACGACCTTGGTGTAGCCCTCGATGCGCTGGTCGAACTTGGTGTAGGCGCCGGGAGCCTCCCGGAGTGACAGTTCGTGGGAAACCACGAAGCTGGGCTTCGCCCGCTCGGCGATGATCAGGTCACGCAACTGACGATTGTAGCGTTTGACATTGCACTGCCCGGTCCCCATGACCTGGCCCTTCTCGAACATGCGTCCCATCTCGACCGAGAGCATGCCCTGCCTGGCGTTCTCGGTCGGGCCACCGGGATCGGAGGGAACGTAGAGGCCCGGGACACCGAGGCGCCCTGTCGGACGGACGCTCTCGATCAACGAGTTGAGCACCGTCGCGGGCTCTTCCCTGGAGGCGTCGGCGACCTGCGCCTGGTATCCGACGGCGTCCACCCCCTTGTCGGCTCCGGATCCCTCCGTCTGGTCCTTGATCAGTTCGACCGGATCGCCACGACTGAAGTCCACCGGTATCGCACCGATCTCGCTGGCCTTGGTGAGCCGTTCGGGAATGCGGTCCACCACGAACACGCGGGAAGCGCCGCGCAACAGAGCCGAGTAGGCAGCCATCAGCCCCACCGGGCCCGCACCGTAGACCGCCACGCTGTCCCCGGGAATGACCTGTGCCAGTTCACAGCCGTGGTAGCCGGTCGGGAAGATGTCGGCCAACAGTACGAAGTCGATCTCGTGTTCCCCGTTGGCAGGCAGTTTCAGGCAGTTGAAGTCGGCGTAGGGAACACGCAGGTACTCGGCCTGCCCGCCGGTGTAGGGCCCCATCGACACGTAGCCGTAGGCGCCCCCGGCGAAACCGGGGTTGACCGTGAGGCAGAACGCGGTGTTGCCCTCCATGCAGTTTCGGCAGAATCCGCAGGCGACGTTGAACGGCATGACCACGCGATCACCACGCTGCAGTGAGGTGACCCCGCTGCCGATGTCCTCGATGATGCCCATGTTCTCGTGGCCGAACACGATGCCCGGTTCGGCCGCGGTGCGGCCCTCGTACATGTGCAGGTCCGAGCCGCAGATAGCGGTGGAGGTCACTCGGACGAGTACGTCATTGGGGTGTTCGATACGGGGATCAGCCACCTCGGAGATATCCACCGAGAAGGGTTCCTGATAAACGACCGCCTTCATTGTCGACCCACCTTCCGTCATCGAGAGGCCGATGCCGTACGGATCACTGGGTTGCGGTGCCGGACGAACGCGGCCCGCTCGGGAGGGTCACTGTTGACCGTCCTGCTGCCGCTCGGCGGGAAAAGCTCCTTCGCTCGACACCGCATCCATGAGTATTCGCACGTCAGGTGTCTACCCACCAGTGTGCGCCGGTAACCTCGACCCGGCACTTCGTGTACGCAACGTCAGAAGGACACCTGCGGCACACCCTCCCAAGAGTGAAAGCAACCACGAAACGAATCGAAATAGTGACTGTATGAATTCGCCTCACGGTATCGACCACTACGACGCGACGTTCGCCCGGGACCTGGAGTGGTCCCGCAGGTTGCGCGCGCAGCTCGCGGAACTGCCCAGCACCGAGGACGACGCGGACGACGACTCCTGAGGCCGAACGCCCCCGTGGCGTACGGCACATGTCTCGGACATCTCGAAGGGACGCGCCGGCCACACCACTCGCCCGGGCAAAAATCGCGAGATTACGCGCACGGCCACATTCCGGGCTCGATTTCGCCTGACCCTGCCTTGAGCACGAATACAGGACAAGCGTACTGTTTAAACTGAAGCAAGGGTCCGCGCGCACGCAACACCGAAGTGCGCGAGACTTTTCCGGACCCGTGCCGTTCCCGAACTTGCGCACGCCCGTCACGAGATGGAGTGGAACGTGACCGCACCTGCGAGCAAGGACAGCTTCGGCGCCCGTGACACGTTGCGTGTCGGCGACTCCTCGTACGAGGTGTTCCGACTCGACGCGGTCGACGGCGCGCAGCGGCTGCCGTACAGCCTCAAGATCCTGCTGGAGAACCTGCTGCGTACCGAGGACGGTGTCAACATCACCGCCGAACACGTACGCGCACTCGGCAACTGGGAGCCCACCGCCGAACCGGACACCGAGATCCAGTTCACCCCGGGCAGGGTGATCATGCAGGACTTCACCGGTGTCCCCTGCGTGGTCGATCTCGCCACCATGCGCGAGGCCGTCGTCGAGCTGGGCGGGCAGGCTTCCTCGGTGAATCCACTCGCTCCCGCCGAGCTGGTCATCGACCACTCCGTGGTCATCGACGTCTTCGGGAAACCGGACGCGTTCGAACGCAACGTCGAGTTCGAGTACGGCCGGAACAAGGAGCGCTACCAGTTCCTGCGCTGGGGGCAGAACGCCTTCGACGAGTTCAAGGTCGTTCCTCCCGGAACCGGCATCGTGCACCAGGTCAACATCGAGCATCTGGCGCGGGGCGTGATGGCCCGCAACGGCCAGGCCTACCCGGACACCTGCGTGGGCACCGACTCGCACACGACCATGGTCAACGGCCTGGGCGTCCTCGGCTGGGGCGTCGGCGGCATCGAGGCCGAGGCGGCGATGCTGGGACAGCCGGTGTCGATGCTCATCCCCAAGGTGGTCGGCTTCAAGCTCACCGGCGACATCCCGCCCGGCGCCACCGCCACCGACGTGGTGCTGACGATCACCGAGATGCTGCGCGAGCACGGTGTGGTCGGCAAGTTCGTCGAGTTCTACGGCTCCGGGGTCGCCTCCGTCCCGCTGGCCAACCGCGCGACGATCGGCAACATGAGCCCCGAGTTCGGCTCCACCGCGGCGATCTTCCCGATCGACGAGGAAACTCTGCGTTACCTCAAGCTCACCGGCCGCCCGCAGGACCAGCTGGACCTGGTGGAAAGCTACGCCAAGGAACAGGGCCTGTGGCACGACCCGAACCACGAGCCCGAGTACTCCGAGTACCTGGAACTCGACCTCTCCACCGTGGTGCCCTCCATCGCCGGCCCGAAGCGCCCGCAGGACCGGATCGCGATCTCCGAGTCGAAGAGTTCCTTCCGCGGCTCGCTGCGTGACTACGTCCAGGTCAACTCGGACGACAGCGCTCTGGACGAAGCCGGCGAGGAATCCTTCCCCGCCAGCGACGCACCCGCGGTGACCCACCACGACGAGGGCGACAAGCCCAAGCTGTTCTCGGCTGCCGACGGCTCCGACGGCCGGGTCACCAAACCCGTCAAGGTAACTTCGGGGGAGCGGGGCGAGTTCGAGCTCGACCACGGTGCCGTGGTGATCGCCTCCATCACCTCCTGCACCAACACCTCCAACCCCTCGGTGATGTTGGGCGCGGCGCTGCTCGCGCGCAACGCGGTGGACAAGGGGCTGCAGACCAAGCCGTGGGTCAAGACCTCGATGGCCCCCGGTTCCCAGGTGGTCACCGACTACTACGAGAAGGCCGGGCTGTGGCCCTACCTGGAGAAGCTGGGCTACCACCTGGTCGGGTACGGCTGCACCACCTGCATCGGCAACTCCGGGCCGCTGCCCACCGAGGTCTCGCAGACGGTGCAGGACAACGACCTCTCGGTGGTCTCGGTGCTGTCCGGCAACCGCAACTTCGAGGGTCGGATCAACCCGGACGTCAAGATGAACTACCTGGCCTCGCCGCCGCTGGTGATCGCCTACGCGCTGGCGGGCACGATGGACTTCGACTTCGCCAACGACCCGCTGGGGCACGACACGGCGGGCAAGCCGGTCTACCTCGACGACATCTGGCCGAGCCCGCAGGAGATCCAGAGCACCATCGACTCCGCGATCACGCAGGAGATGTTCACCAACGACTACTCCGACGTGTTCGCGGGCGACCAGCGCTGGCGGGAGCTGCCAACCCCGGAGGGTGAGACCTTCGAGTGGGACCAGGACTCCACCTACGTGCGCAAGCCCCCCTACTTCGAGGGCATGGGGTCGGAACCGGACCCGGTCACCGACATATCCGGCGCGAGGGTGCTCGCCCTGCTCGGGGACTCGGTCACCACCGACCACATCTCGCCCGCGGGCGCCATCAAGCCCGACTCCCCCGCGGGGCAGTACCTGCGCGAGCACGGCATCGAGCGCAAGGACTTCAACTCCTACGGTTCACGCCGGGGCAACCACGAGGTGATGATCCGGGGCACGTTCGCCAACATCCGGCTGCGCAACCTGCTGCTCGACGACGTGCAGGGCGGCTACACCCGCGACTTCACCCAGCCGGGCGGTCCGCAGGCGTTCATCTACGACGCTGCGCAGAACTACGCCGCCGAGGACACGCCGCTGGTCGTCCTGGCGGGCAAGGAGTACGGCTCCGGCTCCTCCCGGGACTGGGCCGCCAAGGGCACCGCGCTGCTCGGCGTGCGCGCGGTGATCGCGGAGTCGTTCGAGCGGATCCACCGGTCGAACCTGATCGGCATGGGCGTCGTCCCGCTGCAGTTCCCGGCCGGGAGCACCGCCAGGTCGCTGGGGTTGGACGGCACCGAGCACTACGACATCAACGGGATCACCACCTTCAACGAGGGCGAGATCCCGTCCACGGTGCAGGTGACCGCCACCAAGGAGGACGGCGGCACCGTGGAGTTCGACGCGGACGTCCGCGTCGACACCCCCGGTGAGGCCGACTACTACCGCAACGGCGGCATTCTGCAGTACGTGCTGCGGAACATGGTCAACTCCTGACGGCTCGTGGAGTTCACCCTCGGCGCCGTGGGCCCGTCTCGGACGGCCCCACGGCGTCGAGCTCTTTCGAGAAGGACTAGGATCACACGGGGAGCCTCCGTCTTCGGAATCCCGGCTCATTCCGACGGGTGAAAACGGTCACAGTATACGTCCACGTGCATCACCCTCAGCGGGCTCGCGCGTCTCCCGTCATGGAGGTGTGATCATGACAAGTGAACTCAAACATCACTGGCAACCCGCCGAGAAACAGCGACACGCCATCGCAGGCCCCCTCCCCGGAGGCAAGCAGCACGACGAAGGGGAAAGACTCGACACGTTGTGCGGAAAGCGGGTCGTGGCGGCAGCGTCGAACGAGCTCAACTGGCTGTGGCCCACCTGCGACGCGTGCATGGACGTGGCCAAGGAACGTGTCGGAGCGACCGCATGAGCAGAACGATAGCCGTTCGGTACCGTGCGGGGCTCGTGGGTGAATCGCAGCGACAGGTCCATCTCTGCACCCTCGACGACGCGACGGGGCACGGCGAACTTCCGGAACACTGGTCAACCCACTGTGGACTGCGCATCCCGGACACGGTGGCCGAGACGGCGGACCGTCCCGCGGGCATGCCCTGCCTGCCGTGTCTGATGCTCACCTCGTCACCGCAGGAAGCCGCGGCGAGTATCGCGCCCGGGCTGCCACCCGATTCCGGGACACCGGGCGGACCGGCCGAGTGAAACCGGGCTGGACCACAGGACGGAACGCGCCGAAGCGACGTCCTCAACGGCTCCGGGCCAACGACACCGCGAAGTCCCCGGCTCGATCGGTCCACCACTCGACCGGTTCGAACCCCCCTTCGGCCAGTTCGGAGGCGACACGTTCCCTCCGGAACTTCGCCGAGATCTCGGTCTCGATCACTTCACCGGCGGCCAGCTCGATCGTGGAGTCCAGTTCGGCCAGCCGCACCCGCATGGCGCGGGGAGCACGCAGTCCGATCTCGATCCGTTCTCGTTCTCCGTTCCAGTCGGCGACGTGTTCGAACTCGCTCACCGGGAAATCCGCGTCGAGCTCGCGATTGAGCACGTGCAACACGTTGCGGTTGAACTCGGCGGTGATCCCGGCGTTGTCGTCGTAGGCACGCTGCAGCCGCGCGGGATCCTTGACGAGGTCGGTCCCGAGCAGCAGCCACTCCCCCGCCGCCAACGCTTCCCGAACGGTGCGCAGGAACCGTACCCGCTGCCGAGCACGCATGTTTCCGATCGTCCCGCCGAGCAACGCGACCAACCGCGTGCCCTCCTCCGGCAGTGCCGCCAGTGCGGTGTCGAAATCCCCCACGATCCCGTACAGCGCCGGTTCCGGATAGTCCGCCGCGATGGCTTCCAGCGCGCCGCGCAGGGCGGAGGCCGAGACGTCGAGCGGAACGAAGCGCCGCAGTTTCTCGTTCTTGCGCATCGCGTCGAGCAGCAGCCTGGTCTTGTAGGAGGATCCGGAACCGAGTTCGACGAGGGTGTCCACACCCGTGCGCTCCACGATGTCCAGCGCGTGCGTCTCGAGGATCTCGTACTCGGCCCTGGTCTGGTAGTACTCCGGGAGCTCGGTGATGCGTTCGAAGAGCTCACTGCCGTGGGCGTCGTAGAACCACTTCGGCGGTAAGCGTTTCGGGTCGGCGGTGAGTCCGTCCCTGGCGTCGGCGCGTAGTTCGCGAGCCACATCGGCCTCGGAACGGTGGTTGATCAGTTCGACGGCGCGCATCCGGTTACCTGCTCTCGGGGGTCGGGCTGTCTCGCAGTTCGATGTCCGGCAACGGAGTCAGCGAGGTCTCCTCGCGGTCGGCCACGACGAGGTGACCGTCCGGCACGGCATGCCACGACGATTCCTCCCGCACCGAACCATCGCGCTGGTCGCGGGCGACGGCTGGTAGTTCGAAGGGTTCGGACGCGATGACCACCGCGCGGTCGGTCCGGCACACCGACAGCGAGTGCGTCCAGGTGGTTGCGATCAACAGGTTCCCGTCGGAGAGCAGCATGTTCATCCGCGCGTCGGGAACGGCACGGACCACTTCGACCAGCGTGTCGCGAACCGCGTCGGCGGGGGACTGTCCTTCGAAGAGCCGATGCGACAACAACGCCCAGACGGTCGCGGAGTCCACGGGTGCTTCCGATGCCAGCAACCGCACCGGGTCGAGCTTTTCGGCCAGTTCGGCCAGCGCATCCGGCCAACCGGGCACGGATCCGTTGTGGCTGAACAGCCAACGCCCCGCTCGGAACGGAGCGCAGGCCGTCCGCTCGGCCGAGGTCGACCTGGTGGCGGATCGAATGGCGCCGACCAGGGTTTCCGCCGACACCTCGGGAGCCAGGGCGGCGAAGTTCTCGTCCGCCCACATCGGCCCCACTGCGCGATACCTACTGGGCTCGGCACGGTCGGCGCGGTACCAACCGACCCCGAAACCGTCCACATTGATTGTTCCTCCCAGACGCATGTCGTTCGGCGCCCAGGTTTGTTCGAGCAGGCCGTGGGACGGACGCAGTAGCAGCTCGTCCAATCCCACCGGCGGGCCCAAATATCCGACATGTCTGCACATGGCCACGTCCGCTCAGTCGAGTTCGGCCCGCGAAGGGGTGCGTGCACAGCGGAATCCGGCGAAGATCTGCCGCCGGATCGGAAAGTCCCAGTTACGGAAGGTTGCCCTGCAGGCCGCGGCGTCGGTTCCGAACGATCCGCCGCGCAGCACCTTCTGCGACGTACCGAAGAAGACCTCCGAGTACTCGCGGTAGGGAAAGGCCTCGAAACCCGGGTAGGCGGCGAAATCGGAGGACGTCCACTCCCAGACGTCACCGATCAGCTGCCCGGCGCCGCACGGCGCCCGCCCGGCGGCATAGGCACCCGCCGGGGCGGGACGCAGGTGCCGCTGGCCCAGGTTCGCCCGTTCGGGAGTGGGTTCGGAGTCACCCCACGGATAGCGCATGGACTTCCCCGTGGCGGGATCGAACCGAGCCGCCTTCTCCCATTCCGCTTCGGTGGGAAGCCGCTTGCCCGCCCAGTTGGCGTAGGCCTGCGCCTCGTGGAAGCTGACGTGCACCACGGGCTCGTCGGGCGGAACCGGCTCGATCCGGCCGAACCGGCGGCGCCACCAGGTGTCCCCACTGCGGCGCCAGAACAGTGGGGCGCTCAGTCGTGCGTGTTCGCGGTGTCGCCACCCCGCCTCGCTCCACCAGCGGGACTGCTGGTACCCGCCGCTTTCGATGAAACGGAAGAAGTCCGCGTTGGTGACCGGGTGGGTGTCGATGCAGAAGTCGGCCACGTGCACGGGGTGGGCGGGGCGTTCGTTGTCCAGCGCCCAGGGCTCGGTGGACGTTCCCATCGTGAAGCCGCCCGCCGGGACGAACACTTCCGTCGACGGCAGCGGGGTTTCGGCCATCGAGGGTGGTTCCGGAGCGTGCAGCACGGGCTCGCCGCGTCGTAACTGGTGAGTGGCCAGCATGGTCTCGTCGTGCTGCTGCTCGTGCTGCACGATCATGCCGAAGGCGAAGGCCCGTTCCACCAGACGTCCGCCCTCCAGACGCACCCGGTGCAGCACGTCCTGGGCCTTGTCGCGGACGGTCGCGATGTAGTCGCGTGACTCGCCGGGACCGAGCAGTGGCAGTTGGGGGCGATCACACCGCGAGTGCTGGAAGGCGTCGTAGAGATCGTCGATGTCGGGGCGCAGTGCGGGGCGTCCACCGACGTCCCGCACCAGCCAGAGCTCCTCCTGGCTGCCGACGTGGGCCAGGTCCCAGACCAGTGGCGACATCAACGGGGAGTGCTGCGCGACGAGATCGTCGTCGTCGACCGCGTCGGTGAGGGAGATGCTGCGCTGCCTGGTCCGCTCCAGCTCAACGGCGACGCGATTCTTGAGATCGTCCGGGGCGAGTTCAGCCGATTCGGGGCCGATAGTGCTCACGTCGTCCTCCTGTGGTGGATGGCTCGTGCGCCGCGCGGGCTGTTTCGAGGCGCCGCCGTACGGTTTCGGCAACCCGTTCGGCCAGCCCCGCGGGACTGTCGGGCAGGGCTTCCAAACAACGACAGGCCAGGTCGAAAACGGCCTCGGCCGCCCGGGCGAGTTCGGGATCGGCGAGTCCGTGACGCGCCGCGTCCACCCATCTGTCGGCGACCTCGGAGGTCTCCTCGATCACCTTGTCCACGGCGGTTTCGCTGCGGAACAGGGCGATCAGTGCGGCGGCGGGCAGCATCCACTCGTCCCCCTCCTGCGCGTCGAGGTAGCGCACCTCGAAGTAGCCGCGGGGACGTACGGGGGAGAACATGGTGGTCAGGTGATAGTCGAGGTCATCGCGCGTGGGGGCTTCTTCGAGTGAACCGCCGATCCATTCGGCGAAGCTGATCCCGTTCGGAGTGGTCCAGTCGCCGTTGTCGCGTCGCAGACACACCACCGGAACGTCCAGCACGTGCCGCGCCCAGTCCGCGGCCGGATCGGGTGTGATCGGCGCGGGACGCGTCCGGGGCGGATCGGTGTGCAGCAGGGAGCGTGCCCGGGCCGAGGCCCATCCGGTGTCGCCTCCCAGCATGGTGGAGGAATTGGCGAACGTCGCTGTCAGGACCGGTCCGAGGGCGTGCAGCGCCGCCCAGCGCGGTCCGAGGCGGTCCCGCTCGCCGATGTCCAGACACACCTGTATGCCGGCTGTACTGCACATCATCCGCTTGCCACCACTTCCGATGCGCTCGAACGCGTGCTCCATGGCCGCGTAACGCGCCACCGGGAGCAGTCGACGTGGTGGGCGCCAGGGATCGATACCGCGAGCGCCGAGCACCAGGCCGGCACGGCCACACAGTTCGCGGACGTAGGCGATATCGCCCGTCAGGGATTCCAGCAGCGTACTCATCGAATCGTGCACGGCACTGGAGATTTCGATCTGGCCGCCCGGTTCGAGAGTCAGTGCCGATCCGTTCGGCAGTCCGTCGTTCGGGCTTTCCGGGGCCAGTGAGCCGGGAGTGTGGGATCCGAGGGCCCGTCTGAGGCGTTCGGGATCCAGCGGCTTTCGGGGATTTTCGGCATGGTGGACGGTCCATTCGAGTTCGATGCCGAGCCAGCGGGGTGGACCGTGTTTGAAGCACACCGAGGCAACGTAGGCCTCCGCGTCGGCACGGCTCCGCAAGCGCGACTTGGGTATCTCGTGGACCGCCGGGTCGACGGGATCATCCCGATCGATGGGCATGGCCACGTTCCATCACCGCCTGTGTTCTGGTGGACACGTTGACATTACCGTCGCTCGAGGGGATACGCACCACTTGCGGTCCGCGAGCGACGGCTGTTACGAAACCCCGGATCACGGTGAGTGGGCGGACGAGTTCACAAAACGTACGTACGGATTGCAAGAACACCGGCGAGCTGCGACGATCAGTTCATGCCCCGCGTGAGCTCGGACCACCTGCAGGCGCGACGCCGTCAGATTCTGGACGGCGCACGTGCCTGCTTCGCCAGGTACGGCTACGAGGGTGCGACCGTGCGCAGGCTCGAAGAAGCCACCGGGCTCTCCCGCGGCGCGATCTTTCACCATTTCAAGGACAAGGAGTCGCTTTTCCTGGCGCTGGCCGAGGACGACGCGGGCCGGATGGCCGACGTCGTGGCCGAGCAGGGACTGGTTCAGGTGATGCGCAACCTGCTTTCCGATCCGCACGGCGGCGGAAGCGTTCCCGGCGCGGACTGGCTCGGCACCCGACTGGAGGTCTCCCGCAGACTGCGGACCGACGAGGAGTTCCGCGGCAGGTGGGCACAACGTTCCGAACAGCTCACCGCCGCGACCCGGGAACGGCTCAACCGGCAGCACCGTTCGGGCAACCTGCGTGACGACGTCGATGTGGACGTGCTCACCGCGTACCTGGAGCTGGTACTGGAAGGACTCGTCTCGCACCTGGCCATGGGGTTCCCCGCCGACGACATGGATCCGGTGCTGGATCTGGTGGAGGAGAGCGTACGTCGCCACCGTGGCGGCAAGGTGTGATCCGGCGCTCCCCATCCCGGGCGAGCACGGCGTGTGCGATGCCCTGAACCGACTACGGGCGTAATCTCGCTCCCGGCGCGACCGACAACCGCGAGCCGAGGAGAAGCAGTCGGTCAGTGACGGCAGCCGGAGGCACGCATGTGGAGCGAGTGGTGGAATCGCTTCGTCGCCTCGGACCCCGCACTGCGCAGGTTCCGGACCGCCGTTCGGGTGGTTTCCTCGGTCGCCCTGACCCTGCTGGTCATGTTGCCCACGCTCGCGTGGCTGGGGCTGGCGCTGCCCAGCGCACTGATCGGCGCGATCGTGGCCATCCAGTCCTCCGTGGCGGTCAACGATCCCACCGAGCGCGGCAAGTTGATCACTACGCTGCTGATGCCGCTCCCCACCACGGTCAGTCTGACCTTGGCCACCCTGAGCAGGCCGATCCCGTTCCTGTCGGTACTGATCTTTCTGGTGGTCATCTTCACGGCCACCTATGTCCGCCGGTTCGGAGTGCGCTACTTCGCGCTGGGCTTCGTGGGGTTCTTCGGCTACTTCTTCGCGATGTTCCTGCGCCCGAGCCTCTCCCAGCTTCCGGTGATGGCGCTGGCCGCGGTTTGCGGTGCGCTGGCGGCCTGCCTGTTGCGCTTCGTACTGCTGCGGGACGACCCGCAGGGAGTACTCCGCAGGGGCAGAAGGACCATCAGGGCCCAGGTGCATGCGCTGCTGCACACGGTGCGCGATCTGGCCGAACACCCCGGCTCGACCACACGGCGCCGTCGAGTGCAGAGCCGTTTCACCCGGCTGAACGAAACCGCGCTGATGCTCGAGGGCACGGTCGAACAGCTGACCGGCATCGACGAGCGGGGCAGAACCAGGCTGCGACAGCGACTGCTCAACGTCGAACTGGCCGCGGAGAACCTGCTCACCCCACTGACCAGGGCGATCGATCACCCTTCCGGAGCCGTCCCCGCACTGACCCCGCTGCTCTACCTGCTGCGTACGGACCCCGCCGAATTCCGCAATGCCGCCAAGCGCGTCGCCGAGGAAGTGGAACGGCAGGGATCGGCCGAACTGGCCATGACGGTGCGCAGACTCGGTGCGGCGCTGGCCGAGCTGGCCGAGGCGACCTCCGAGCTCGGCAGCGACTACACCGCGGACGAGTCCGCCTCCGGACCACCCGAGAGCACCGGAACCGAGCAGGGCACCGACGAGCAGGACGAACCACCGGACTCCGAGACCGGACTCCGGCGCCTCGAGGTACGCACGGCGGTTCAGGTGACCACGGCAGCGGCGCTGGCCATCATCGGCGGACAGCTGGTGTCGCCGAACCGCTGGTACTGGGCGGTGATCACGGCGTTCGTGGTGTTCATCAGCGTCAACAGTCGCGGTGAGCTGCTGGTACGTGCCTGGCAACGCACCGCGGGCACGCTGTTGGGGGTGCTGGCCGGGATTCTGGTGGCCTCCCAGGTGACGGGGTATCTGGCCACCGAACTGATGCTGATCCTGCTGTGCCTGTTCCTCGCGTTCTACTTCATCGGATACTCCTACGCCGCCCTGACGTTTTTCATCACGACCGCACTCGGGTTGCTCTACGGGATCCTGGGCACCTTCTCCGTCGCGGTGCTGGAGACCCGGCTGGTGGAAACGGCGATAGGGGCGGCGGCAGGCGTGGTCGCGGCCGTGCTGATCCTGCCCACCAGCACCCGCTCGGTGGTGCGTTCGCGTTCGGAGGACTTCCTGCTGCAGCTGCGGGATCTGCTTCACAGGGCCGGGGGCGACGTCGAGGCCGACAGAACCGTCTCCGGGCTGCGCGAGGACGTACGGGAACTGGACGACCGGTTCCACCGACTGCGCGGCAGCGCGCGGCCGCTGACGGGGTTGCGAGTGCGTTCGCAGGGAAGTCGGCTGGAACGAGAGCTGACCATGGCGTCCGGTTGTGCCTACTACATCCGCAACCTCACCGTGGTGCTGGGCAACAGCGCCGAGATGATCGACGAGGACACCCGAAACAGGCTGGTCGAACTGCTCCGGTGCATGGCGGAAGCGGCGGAGGCACTGACCGATCGAGGCACTCGGAACTTCGACGAGATAGCCGAGGAGATGCTGGAGCGCACGGAGGAGCTGCACGACATCGCGGAGACCCTGCCCTCCGGCCCCACCTCACTGCATCGCACGGTCTACCTGCTCGACCGGGTGGGCCGGATCCTGCAAGACCTCGGGCGGGAGTTCGGAGTCGCCGAACACCGGGAAACCGAACCGGCGCGATGAGGCGTGTGCTCGCGGACGAACGGCCTCCCGCAGCCGGAGCGGAGCACTGGGAAGGCAGCATAATGCGGACCATGCACCACGAAATCGAACGGCGGATGGCCCTGCGGTTCCACGAGGAGTCGGTGGACGCGGAAACACACGTCAACATCTCCGCGATCCGGGGCGACGACGGATGCCTGTGGTTGGCGGGTGACGAGACCGCGACCGTGGAACGAATGCGTATCGCGGAGGGGGAACACCCGGATTCCTACGGTGAGCAGCGAACCTTTCGGCTAGCCGATCTCGTGCCGCTGCCCGGTCCCGCCGCGGAGGAGGCCGACATCGAAGGCCTCGGCCTGGGCGGGGACTGGCTGTGGGCGGTGGGTTCGCACAGCCTGGTGCGCAAGAAGATCAAACCCAAACACGACGACACCAAGGCGGCCAGACGACTGGCCAAAGTCCGGGACGAGGCGAACCGGCACATCGTGGCCAGGTTGGCGGTGGAACGCGACGGTGACGGCCCGCCACGACT
The DNA here is from genome assembly GCF_900101095.1 of Actinopolyspora mzabensis. GTDB lineage: Bacteria > Actinomycetota > Actinomycetes > Mycobacteriales > Pseudonocardiaceae > Actinopolyspora > Actinopolyspora mzabensis. The sequence continues at coordinate 42,459 of NZ_FNFM01000013.1, read as the reverse complement.
GGTACGTGAGGCCTCGGACGGCAGGCGCTCAGCCGTGCTGGGAGCGCGCCGCAAGGACAGCCTGACCGAGGCGTTGGCCGTGGACCCGCACCTGAGTCCGTTCCTGCGGATACCGGCCAAGGACAACGGGCTCGACGTCGAGGGGATCGCGGTCAAGGGGCAGAATCTGTTCCTCGGCCTGCGGGGCCCGGTGCTGCGCGGCTGGGCCGTGCTGCTGGAGATCACACCGACCGAGGGAGCGGAGGCCGGTGAGCTCACCCTGGGCGGCTTCGGGGGATCGCGTTACCGCAAGCACTTCCTCGATCTCGACGGGCTCGGGATCCGGGACCTGTGCCCGCACGGTGACGACCTGCTCGTACTGGCGGGGCCGTCCATGGACCTCGACGGACCGATCCGGGTGCATCGCTGGCGCGACGCGGCGAAGAGCGAGGCTCCCGAGGTGGTGCGTTCCGAGCAGCTGCCGGTGGAGCTGGAACTGCCCCACGGAGCCGGTGACGATCACGCCGAGGGAATCTCGGTCGTCTCGGAGTCGGACGGCGAGAAACTGTTCGTGGTCTACGACAGTCCGGCCGAAGACCGGTTGACCGCCGAGCACACCGTGCTGGGCGACATATTCGCGCTGCCGTGATCCCGCACGGCCCGAGCCGGGCGGGACGGAGTGGTCGAGCACTGCTGCCCGGCTGGGAGGCAACGGGGTCCCGAACGCCGTCCCGCTCACGAAGGGAACCGCGCCGCGCACCTCACCGGAAAGGGTGCGCGGCGCGGGAAGTACCGGGGCGCGGCAGCGAGGGCCGGGTCAGTTCACACCGTGCATGTAGCTCTTGACGCGCGGCGACAACAGCGCGAGCAGTACCGCCAGGGCGAACGTGACCAGGGCCACTCCGCCGAAGTACATGTCCTGGTGCTGTTCCGAGTAGAGCTTCGCGATCTGCGCCGCGACTCCCTGCCCAAGCGCCGGAGCCAGGAAGTACAGGCCCATGGTCTGCGAGGAGAACGCGTCCGGAGCCAGTTTGGTGGTGGCCGACAGCCCCACCGGGGAGAGCATGAGCTCACCGACGGTGAACAGCACGAACACGAAGGCGATCATCAACGGGTTCAACAGTCCCTGTTCGTCACGGAACAGCCCGGCGATGACCACCCACAGGAAACCGAGTGCGACGAAGAAGAGTCCGCCGGTGAACTTGATCGGCGTGCTCGGCTGCCGGTTGCCCAGTCTGGTCCACATCCACGCGAACAGCGGTGCCAGCACGATGATGGCCAGCGGATTGATGGACTGGAACCAGCCCACCGGGAAGTCGAAACCGAACAGCGTGGTGTCCGTCTGCTGGTCGGTCACGATGACCAGCGTCGCCGCCTGCTGTTCGAACAGCAGGAAGAAGACCGCGGTGGCCACGAACAGCGGGATGTAGGAAAGGAGCCGGTCCCGTTCCATCTTGGTCACCTGGTTGCTGCGGAACATCACCAGGAAGTAGGCGACGGGAAGCAGGATCGAGACCAGAGTGATCGTGTTGATCAGGCCGGTGACTCCGAAGATGGCCAGCGCGGCACCGAGCACCACTATCGCGGCGACGGCGATGAGCCCGACGCGCCCGAGAACCTGGTTGCGCCGGTGTGCCGGGAGGGGGTTGACCGGCTGACTTCCCACGCCCGCGAGGCGTCCTCGGCCGAGCACGTACTGCGCCAGCCCGAGCGCCATTCCCACGGCTGCCGCGCCGAAGCCCCAGTGGAATCCGGGTCCGGCAGCCAACGCCGGGGTCAGCAGTTGGCTGGCGAAGGCCCCGATGTTGATTCCGGTGTAGAAGATGGAGAAGCCGGCGTCCCGCCGCGCGTCGTCCTTGTGGTAGAGACCACCGACGACGTTGGAGACGTTGGGCTTGAGCAGACCGGTGCCGAGCACGATCAGCGCGAGCCCTGCGCCGAGGGTGTAGTAACCGCCCGGGAAAGCCATGCAGACGTGCCCCAGCATGATGAGCACGCCGCCGTAGAAGATGGCGCGTTGCGCGCCGAGAACACGATCCGCGAGCCAGCCACCGGCGACACCGGTCAGATAGACCGAAGAGCCGTACGTCAACACCAGCGACGCGGCCACCGACTCGGCCATGCCGAGGCCGCCCTGGGTAACCGCCGTGTAGAGGTAGAGCGCGAGTATGGCGCGCATCCCGTAGTAGGAGAAGCGCTCCCACATCTCGACGAAGAACAATGTGGACAAACCGGGGGGTTGACCGAAGAACCCTTTCCCGCGCGGCTCGTTCGTAACCGTGGAGGTGTTCACGATCACGTCCTCTCGTACGCATGGCTAGGCAGCGGTGGCCACCTGACAACTTGCGGCAGGATACGTACTTCTTCGCAGGCCACGAGCACTGGGTCCATCAAAGGTGTGACGTCTGGATGAGCAGATGTTTCACAGGTGGACAACTCCGGGAATCCGGGGTCCGAGCCTGTTCACGCGAGGGATGTGGCACGTTCCGGGGGTCACACATTCCGTACCGACCGGGAGTGCTGCGTAACGGATATACTCACGCCACGTGAGCGACCTCACCCTGGAGCTCTCGACATCCGAGGCGGAACGCGGCGGTCGACGGGTCCGCGAGACCGGGTGACACGGAACGCCGGGACCCGGTCGCACCGCGTCGGTCCCGAGTCCTCGACCCGAGAACCATTGTGCGAGTCTTCGAGTCGCACACCAGCGGCACCCTGGAAAACGCAGAGCCATGGAGCGGAGATGGAACTGTTGCCCGCGCACCGGGCGGCGATGCGCGAATTCGACAACCGTGTTCGTCGAACCGGAATCGACCAACTGGACAACGCGACCCCGTGCAGCGATTGGCGGGTACGCGATCTGCTCAACCACCTGATCGGTGAGCAGCTGTGGGCGCCCTGGCTGCTGGAGGGACGCACCCTGCGGGAGGTCGGTGACAGGTTCGACGGTGACCTGGTGGGCGAGGACCCACAGGCGGCCTGGGACCGGGCCAGTTCCGCGGCACGAGCGGCCTGGGACAACGCGAAGCTGTCCGGCCGGGTAAACGTCACCGGCGGAAAGATCCCCACCGAGGACTACGGCTGGCAGATGACGATGGACCTCGCGGTGCACGCCTGGGACCTGGCGAAGGGCATCGGAGCCGACACCGGGCTCGACCCGGAACTGGTGGAGACGATACGAACAGTGTTCGAACCGCACTTGGAGGCACTCGCCGACTCCGGGCTCTTCGCACCGGCGAAACCGGTCAACGTCTCGGCGGCCCCGCAGAGCCGCCTGTTGGCGATGTTCGGCAGGCAACCCTGAGAGTCCGCAACCCTGCGAATCCGCGGCCGAGGACCCGCCGGACAGCGGTGGGCCCGGGAGCCCGGCGGGATGTCCGCGCCACAGTGGGAGCCAGCACGGGTTCCCGCACGGTAGGATGTACGCACCGATACCGGGAGCACCGCCTCCGCACGGAGAACGCGGGCCCGGTGGCCGACGATCACGACACGACGCAAAAGGAGTGACAGCGTCAGTGCCCGAGGCACACTCGACCGACGGCAGTACCGGGCCGGGTCGAAGACCCGGCTGCTTTGCTACTCACCATCGGCCGCGGCACCGTGACAGCCGGTCGCGAGGCGGTGGATGATGGACGTTCTACTCGCGATCCTGGGACTGTTGTTCGTCGGGGTGCTCACGTTGGGCACGGCACTGGCCGTGGCCGCCGAGTTCTCGCTGACCACCCTGGAACGCAGCACCATCGACACACACGTCGCCGAAGTGGGCGACCGACGTTCCCGCTCGGTGCGCCGCGCCCACAGCACGCTCTCCTTCCAGCTTTCCGGCGCGCAGGTGGCCATCACGCTGACCACCCTGGTGACCGGTTACGTGGCAGAGCCGCTGATCGGTGACCTGTTACGTCCGGTCATCACCGCGATCGGGATACCGATGAGCGTGGCCGTCCCGGCCGCGCTGGTACTCGCTATCTTCCTGGCGACCACCCTGTCGATGGTTTTCGGCGAGATGGTTCCCAAGAACCTCGCGATCGCACGACCGCTGCCCACGGCCCGGGCCGTCTCGGGCTACCACGCCACGTTCTCCCGGGTGTTCAGTCTGTTGATCAACGGCATGAACAACAGCGCCAACTGGGTGATCCGGAAGTTCGGCGTCGAGCCGCAGGAGGAGCTGCGTTCGGCCCGCTCCCCCGACGAGCTCGGTTCGATCGTGCGCTCCAGCGCGGAGCACGGCACGCTCGACGAGGCCACCGCCGTGCTGATGGACCGCTCGCTGCGGTTCGGGGAACGCACGGCCCAGGAACTGATGACCCCTCGGGTGCGGGTCGAGTCACTGGCCGCGCGGGACAGCGTGCTCGAACTGATCGACACCGCCCGGCGCACCGGTTTCTCCCGGTTCCCGGTGCACGGGGGCGACCTCGACGAGGTACACGGTGTCGTGCACGTCAAACAGGCTTTCGGGGTGCCGCTGGGAGATCGCGCCGGGACCTCGGTGGGGTCGCTGACCCGACCGGTGCCCACGGTGCCGGAGAGCCTGGACGGCGACGCGCTGCTGGAGCGGCTGCGTGGCTCCGGGCTGCAGATGGCACTGGTGGTCGACGAGTACGGCGGTACCGCCGGAATCGTCAGCCTCGAGGACGTCGTCGAGGAGATCATCGGGGATGTGCGCGACGAGCACGACCGGCGTGAGGCGGCCGCCGTACGCCGCACCGGAGGTTCCAGTTGGAACATCTCCGGGCTGTTGCGGGCGGACGAACTCGAGGAGGCAACCGGCTTCGCCATGCCGGAGGGTGACTACGAGACGGTGGCGGGCTTCGTGCTGTACCGGCTGGGTCGCATCCCCGCGCCGGGCGACCGGTTGCAGCAGGACGACTGGACCCTGACGGTCACCGGCATGGACCGGCACCGCATCGCCGAACTGCGGCTGCAGTATCGCTCCCCTGAGCTCAGCTCCAGACAGCCGGTCGCGAACGCCGAACCGCAACGGGAGGTGTCACGATGAGCGACGGTACGGCCATCGGACTCACCGTGCTGCTCCTGCTGCTCAACGCGCTGTTCGTTGGGGCGGAGTTCTCGCTGCTGTCCTCGCGCAGGGACCGCCTGGAGGCGCTTCGCGAGCAGGGGATGCGACGGGCCAACACGGTCATCAGAGCCAGCCAGGAGGGCTCGCTGATGTTGACCAGTGCCCAGCTCGGCATCACGCTCTGCTCGCTGGGACTGGGCAGGTTGGGCGAGCCCGCCGTGGCGCACCAGCTCGACCGGCTGTTGGGCCCGGTCCCGGTGCCCTCGGTGCTGGTGCACGCGGTCTCCTTCGCGATCGCGCTGGCGCTCGTGGTCGTGCTGCACGTGCTGGTCGGCGAGATGGTGCCGAAGAACCTCGCGATCGCCGATCCGGAGCGGTTGGCGCTGTGGCTGGTTCCCGCCCTGGTGGGCTTCGTCAAGATGGCCCGGCCGTTGATCGCGCTGTTCAACATGCTGGCCAACCTGGTGCTGCGGATGCTGCGGGTACAGCCCAAGGAGGACCTGGAGACCGCCTACACCTCCTCGGAGCTGGCCGAGCTGCTGGTGGAGTCGAGGCGCGAGGGACTGCTGGACCAGTCCGAGCACCGCAGACTGGCGAAGACGCTCTCCTCGGTGGAGAACACCGTGGGCGACGTGGTGGTTCCGCTGCACGACCTGACCACCCTGCCCGGCGACCCCACGCTGACGGACGTGGAGGAGGCGGTCTCCTCCACCGGCTTCTCGCGTTTCCCGGTTCGCGGCGACGGCGGCAAACTGGTGGGGTATCTGCACGTCAAGGACGTGCTGGACCAGGCGGGCAGCTCGCCGCGCACCCTGGTCCCGACCTCCCGGATCCGCACGTTGCCCACCGTGCGGGCGCGGGCCCGGTTGGACGACGCGCTGACGGCGCTGCGCCACACCGGCAGTCACCTGGCCACCGCCATCGACGACGGCGGGAAACCGCTGGGCGTGGTGGCGCTGGAGGACCTCGTCGAGGAGTACGTCGGCACCGTCCGCGACGGCACTCACGTGGCCTGACCCGGCTCCGGGCGCTTTCACACGAAGGCGCCCGGAGACCGCGGGCTCGCCGCCCTGGAAACGGGGCTGGCGCACGGAGCGGGGCCGGATCCCTCGGTGATGGACGGCGGGGTTCTCGCATCTCGCGTTCGCTGGTGTCGCTCGGTGCGGCCTCGCTCTGCACGGCAACACCCCCGACAGCCTCACCCGGCCCCGGTGCCAGGCCGTCGTCCTCTTTTCTTGTGAGCCGGAGGCGATCCCCGGGGCTCGGGTCCCGCGTGGACCCGTAAGGCTGCGAGCCCCCCTCGATCTCGGGTGTGTCGTGAATTGGACACAGTTTTCCCGGGATCGAGGGGGAGGTGAAGCTTCTCGGTATACCGGAATTGTGACTTCGGAGCTTCACCCCGCGCGGGGTGTTACACCCGCGCCGAGCCGGGGGTTACGGGCAGAGCCACGGTGATGGGCGGAGTGCCCGAGCATGGGCGCCAGGGCTTACCAAGGACACGGCCGGGTTCGCCTAGATCGTGCGTTGCCTGACGCGCGGACTTCACCCGCTCTAACCGGGAGCCGCACGGCTGTGAACCGTGGCCAGGACTTGTAGCCCTACCCACACGCTGCCTGGGGCGCGCGTGGAGGGGAGTCATTCCGTGCTAGACTCAGCACTGCTTTATTTCGACTTGGCGGAAGAAATATAGCACGAGCCCCCTGGTCACGATCAGGGGGCTCTTCTTTGCTCGCGATTCTAAAAAAGAAAGTCTTTCAGGAAATTTGCACGCCGGTTCGTGGCGTTCTCGGATCCACGAGAACGGCCGTGCGTCGAACGTTCGTCACCGCGCTCGCCGTTGTCGATCGGTCGGGCGAGTTCGGTCAGGGGCGACCGGTCGAGTTTCATCACACGGGGTGGATGATGTCCCACCGCTGCAGCACGTAGTCTCCAATCGGCCCCGGCTCTCGCGCGTAAGCGAGAACGATATCCGCCGTGGCCGGAGGTTCTCCCGTCTCGACGAGTCCGAGGCACGGCTTCGAGTAGTGCGTCAGCTGAGCAGTCGGTACCGGGAGTGCTGCGGAGGAACAGTGACCGGACGACACCGCGAGCGCACCGACTGCGCGGACACGTTCCGGCCTTCTCCAGCGATCCGTACGAACCACCGATCCGGCGGACAGGGCGTAGAAACGGTTATCGAATTCCATTGGGCAGGCGAAGACGTCTTCCCGCGCTCTCGCCCGGCCGAAAAGGACGTCAGGAGCGAGCGCCAGATTTGTCGAATCACGGGAAACGTCTCGGTGCGGATTTTCCGGTAAGCAAGAATGGAACACCACCTCCCGAAACGCGGCGGGACCGGTGCGGTAGCGGAGCCAGCGCCGGAGCAGGCCGGGCACGAACCGCCACACCTGACGAGGAGCACGGCCCGCGCGCACCACTCGAACGAGCCCGGACGGGCTTCGCTGCCACGTCCCCGCCCCGGGGCGGTGCCGCGAGGGTGGCCTATCCTTCCCACGTGCCACCCGAAGTACTGTCCGAACGAACGTGGCGTGCCAGGGAACGGGCTCACCTGGAGCGGATGCGGCACTGGACGCTGCCGCACCGCGAGCGGCAGCGGCGCGGCGAGAAGCACCCGGTGCTGGACTTCCTCTTCACGTACTACACCCAGCGCCCGTCGAGGCTGGAGCGCTGGCAACCGGGTTACGGCGTGGCGCTGGAGGGCGGCGCGAAGTTCCTCGACCGGAGCGGCTACACCGAGACGCCGGACGGGGTGATGGTCGCGCCCGAGGCGCTGACCCCGCGGCTGCTCGACACCGCCGACTTCGTGCACCGTCTGCTGAGCGCCACGGAGTCACGACCGGCACAGCTGGGCTGCTTCGGGCTGCACGAGTGGGCCATGGTCTACCGGCTCGGCCAGGACGAGCTGCGGCACTCGGAGTGGCCGCTGCGCCTGGGAGAGCAGGGCACTAACGAGGTCGTCGAGTCGATGCGCGTCCAGTGCAGCCACTACGACGCGTTCCGGTTCTTCAGCACGGCCGCCCGGCCGCGCAACACGCTGCAGCCCACCCAGCAGGATCGGGTGAACCTCGAACAGCCGGGCTGCCTGCACAACAACATGGACGTCTTCAAGTGGTGCTACAAGCTCGGCCCGCTCGTGCCCGCCGAGCTGACGGGCGACGCCTTCGAACTCGCCGCCGAGATCCGCGAGCTGGACATGCGCGCCAGTCCCTACGACCTCGGCGAACTGGGCTACTCCCCCGTCGAGATCGAGACCGCCGCGGGCCGCGCGGAGTACGTCCGCCACCAGCGGGCGTTCGCCGAACGAGCGAGCTCGCTGCGGCGACGGCTCATCGAGGTGTGCCGTCGACCGCTGGAAACGCGCGTGGGGTGACCGCACCGGCGGCCACCCCACGTCGACACTGCTGCGCTCGGGTCACTCGCTGACCGTCAGGCCGAGCTCCCCGTTGTCGTCCCGCTCGGCGTCCAGCGTCTTGTCCCCGAGCACGGTGGCGGCCTGTTCGTCCAGGAAGACCCGCACACCGGACTGCTCGACGACCTGGTCACTGTCCTCCGGGGCGTTGGCGACGGCCGCCTCCAGGCTCTCCGCCGAGGCCTCTCCCTCGGACGAGCTGATACGCAGACCGGCCCCCTCGGGGGACTCGCCACCGACCAAGATCAGCTTGATGACCTCGGCCGCGTTCTCGCTGATGGTGAGCATCTGCTCTAATACCCCTCTCGGAGTCGGTCACGTAAAGAGCCCACGGTATTAGACGACGCCACGGAACGCTCGTTTACCCCTCGTAAGCCGACAGCGGGGGGCAGGAGCACACCAGGTTGCGGTCCCCGCGCGCCTGGTCGATCCGCCGCACCGGCGGCCAGATCTTGTTCTCCGGAGCGCCCATCGGATAGACCGCGTCCCACCGGCTGTAGGAGTGCTCCCACTCCCCCGCCAGCGATGCGGCGGTGTGCGGAGCGTTGACCAGCGGGTTGTCCTCGGCCGACCAAGTACCGGCCGCGACCTTGTCGATCTCGGCGCGGATCGCGATCATCGCGTCGCAGAAGCGGTCCAGCTCGGCGAGGTTCTCGCTCTCGGTGGGCTCCACCATGAGCGTTCCGGCCACGGGGAACGACATCGTCGGCGCGTGCAGCCCGTAGTCGGCGAGCCGCTTGGCCACGTCGTCGACGGACAGCCCGGCCCGTGCTGTGACGTCACGCAGGTCGAGGATGCACTCGTGCGCGACCAGCCCGCCGCCTCCGGTGTAGAGCACCGGGAAGTAGTCGTGCAGCCGCTTGGCCACGTAGTTGGCCGAGGCCACGGCCGTCAGCGTGGCACGGCGCAACCCGTCGGTCCCCATCATGCGGACGTAGGCCCAGGAGATCGGCAGGATCGAGGCGCTGCCCCACGGCGCGGAGCTGATCGGCCCGACACCGGACTCCGGCCCCGCCTGCGGCTGCAGCGGGTGGTTCGGCAGGAACGGCGAGAGGTGCTCGCGCACCCCGATGGGACCGACACCGGGACCACCACCGCCGTGCGGGATGCAGAAGGTCTTGTGCAGGTTCAGGTGGGACACGTCGGCACCGAACTTGCCCATCCTCGCCAGCCCGATCAGGGCGTTGAGGTTGGCGCCGTCCACGTAGACCTGGCCGCCCGCGTCGTGCACCAGCCCGCAGACGTCCTGCACCGTGTTCTCATAGACCCCGTGCGTGGACGGGTAGGTGACCATGATGGCGGCGAGCTCGTCGCGGTGCTTGTCCACCAGCTCCCGCAGGTGGTCCATCTCGATGTTGCCCGCGTCGTCGCAGCGCACGACCACCACACGCAGCCCGGCCATGACGGCGCTGGCCGCGTTGGTGCCGTGGGCGCTGGCCGGGATCAGGCACACTTCGCGCTGCTGCTGGCCGCGCTGGCGGTGGTAGGCGCGGATGGCCAGCAGACCCGCGAACTCGCCCTGGCTGCCCGCGTTGGGCTGCAGGCTCACCGAGTCGTAACCGGTGATCTCGGCCAGCCAGTTCTGCAGGTCCTCGACGACGCGCAGCATCCCCGCCGCGTCCTCGGCGGGAGCGAACGGGTGCAGCTCCCCGAAGGCCGGCCAGGTGATCGGTTCCATCTCGGCCGCGGCGTTGAGCTTCATGGTGCAGGAGCCGAGCGGAATCATGCTCCGGTCCAGGGCGACGTCGGAGTCGGAGAGTCCGCGCAGGTACCGCAGCAGCGCCGTCTCCGAGCGGTGCCGGTGGAACACCGGGTGGGTCATGTACTCGGTGGTCCGACGCAGCTCGGTCGGCAGCGCGTCCGACACGAGGGTGTCGAGCTCGTCCACCGGGGTGAGCTCGTCGCCGGAGAGCCCGAACGCCTGCCAGACCGAGGTCAGCCGCTGCCTGGTGGTGGTCTCGTCGCAGGTGATGCCGACGTGGTCGGCGTCGACCCTGCGCAGGTTCACACCGTTGCGGCGCGCGGCGGCGACGATCTCGTCGGCGCGGCCGGGAACGCGGGTGAGCACGGTGTCGAAGAAGTCCTCGTGGCAGACCTCCACCCCGCCGCGGCGCAGCTGCTCGGCCAGCACGCTGGCCATGCGGTGCGTGCGGGTCGCGATGGCACGCAGCCCTTCGGGACCGTGGTAGACGGCGTACATCGAGGCGACCACGGCCAGTAGCACCTGGGCGGTGCAGATGTTGCTGGTGGCCTTCTCCCTGCGGATGTGCTGTTCCCTGGTCTGCAGCGCCAGCCGGTAGGCCTGGTTCCCATCGGCGTCCACGCTGACCCCGACCAGCCGGCCGGGAAGCTGGCGCTCCACGCCCTTGCGCACGGCCATGTAGCCCGCGTGGGGACCGCCGAAGCCCATCGGGACGCCGAAGCGCTGACTGGTCCCGACCACCACGTCGGCGCCGATCTCGCCGGGCGCGCGCAGCATCGTCAGGGCAAGCAGGTCGGCCGAGACCACGGCCATCCCACCGCGCCGGTGCACCTCGGAGATGACTTCCTCGTGGGCGCGGACGGCGCCGGAGGCTCCGGGATAGGCCAACAGCGCGCCGAAGAACTCCCCTTCCGGCAGCCCGGCGGTCCCCTGCGAGAGGTCGGCGTGGACGATCTCGATGCCGAGCGGTTCCGCGCGGGTCTCGACGACCGAGATGGTCTGGGGCAGCGCATCGGTGTCGACGACGAACCGAGGGGACTTCGAACGCCCCGCGCGGCGCACCAGGGTCATGCCCTCGGCGGCGGCCGTGGATTCGTCGAGCATCGAGGCGTTGGAAACCGGGACGCCGGTGAGATCGGCGACCATCGTCTGGAAGTTGAGCAGGGCCTCCAGTCGCCCCTGGGAGATCTCGGGCTGGTACGGCGTGTAGGCGGTGTACCAGGCGGGGTTCTCCAGCACGTTCCGACGGATCACCGGCGGAGTGATGGTGGGGTGATAGCCGAGGCCGATCATCTCCACGTGGGGGTTGTTGCGGTCGGCGAGCTCGCGCAGCTCGTCCAGGGACTCGGCTTCGGTGGCCGGTTCCGGCAACGCCATCCGCATGTCTCGTTCCCGGATCCCCGCAGGGACGGCTTGTTCGCCGAGCTCTTCGAGCGAACCGACACCGATCACATCGAGCATCCGAGCCAGCTCAGCCGGCATGGGGCCAACGTGGCGGTCGGCGAACGGGGTTCCGTGCTCGAGAGCGGCCAACGGGATACGTTCGTCGGTCATCGCCAAAACCTCAATCGTCGGGCATCTCGGACAGGGCAGACAGCACTCGGGTGAGTTGCTGACCTCCCCCTCTGTCAATGCCCGCGGAACGGGCGCCTGAGAGCTTCGCCCGGTGTGGCGGGCTTGCACCGTCGGCGGGGTTCACCACGACGCTGTGGCGACTCCCTCTTTCCAGAGGTATCTCGCCCGTACGGTCCCAATAGCCTGAGAGGTTGTCGGGGAGGGGTTGCTCCTTCGGCGCCGCACCGAGTTGCTCGGCACGGTCTCTCCCGTACGGGGTCGGCGACAGGTGTGAGCGTACCTCATATCGCACCGTCCAGGGAGTGTGTGGCAAGGCGCACACTCGCCGGGAACACCACGAAACCTCGGCCTCGTCCGACCCGCCGCGGAGTCCGCTCGAGCGGATCCTGAAGGTGAGATTCCCTGGGAAACCCGGGGAATCACCCGGTTTGGCGGTCCCGACGCTTCCGGGAGAGCTCGTCGTCCTCCGGGGGGCGGAGGCCGCCCCCGTCGGCGCGTTCGGCTGGGAAATCGTGGATCGTGCCGGTTATCTCGCGCATCGCCCCGCTGACTGCGATCCCGAAAACGCCCTGACCACCACGTAACAGGTCCACCACGTCCTCCGCGGAGGTGCACTCGTAGACGGTTGTCCCGTCACTGAACAGCGTGACCCCGGCGAGATCACGCACCCCACGACCACGCAGGTGGTCCACCGCGGTGCGGATGTTGTGCAGTGATACGCCCGCATCCAGCAGACGTTTCACCACCTTGAGAACCAACATGTCCTTGAACGAGTAGAGCCGCTGCGAACCCGACCCCTCGGCGAGCCTGATCGAGGGCTCGACCAGCTCGGTACGAGCCCAGTAGTCCAACTGCCGGTAGGTGATACCGGCAATCTGACAGGCCGCGCGTCCCCGATAACCGACCAGCTCATCCGGAAGCGCCGCGTCCGGGAACAACTCGGCTTGTTCTACGTCCGTATCCAGCCGTGATGCGTTTTCGACCACGCACGCCTCCCCTCGGCCGACCCACGGCGGCCATCGGATCCGGAACCGCAGTCGTCGACACGTCCGAATCCGATCTCGTCACGCCCCCATTCGCTCGATCACCGCGCGCACGTCCACCGTGTCACTCAACAGTATGCCCGCGGAAAACGGCGGTCAACACGACGCGCGGAACGCCCCGTCGGAACTCCCGCACCACGTCGGTGCTCCGCACCGGCGGGGAGACGCCCTGGCCCCCTTGCCACGTTCGAGACGTTCCCCGCGACCCGTCGCGCGAACAGCACGACCGCGGCCGATCGCCTCAGGTGTCGGCGCCGCGGAAGTCCTCCGGCGAGACCGAGTCCAGGAACTCCTTGAACTTCTCGACCTCGTCCTCCTGCTCGTCGGGAATCAGCAGCCCCGCCTCGTCGAGCACGGACTGCTCGGCGTGGATCGGAACACCGGTGCGCAACGCCAGCGCCACCGAATCACTCGGCCTTGCCGAGACCCGCACATCGCCGTCGAAAACGAGCTCCGCGTAGAAGGTCCCTTCCTGGAGGTCGGTAACCCGCACTTGTTCCAGCTCTCGCCCGAGCGCACCGACCACGTCCTTGAGCAGATCGTGGGTGAGCGGCCGCGCGGGCCGCACCCCCTGTTGCTCGAGGGCGATGGCGGTAGCCTCGACCGAACCTATCCAGATCGGCAGATACCGTTCGCCGTCGGTCTCGCGCAACAGCAGGATCGGCTGGTTGGCCGGCAGTTCCACTCGCACGCCGACGACGCGCATCTCGCTGCTCATCGTCAAATCGCCTCCTCCAGCGCGCCGAAGCGTGACATCTCCTTCGAGGATCGCGCACCGACGCCTTCGACGCTACCCGCGATACGGCGAAGACGCCGCCCACACAGGCGCCGACCGCTTCCCTCGTCCCGTGGATCACCCGATGGGACTTGTACACCGTACCCCGAGCACCCGGGTGATCGGGCATGTCCCGCAGCGGTGCGATCTCCCCGGCTGGAACCGGTGCGGCTGCTCCGAAAGCTCCGCGAGCGGGCGTGGCTCGCGGCTTCGGGTGCCGTGTCGGAGTACCTCGTTCCCGCCGAACGAGGGCACCCCGGACGCCACCGAGCACAGCACCGCCCGATCGTCACCGGCTACCCTGCGTGCCTTCCGCCGGACCGGTCAGAAACACCAGACGGAACTTGCCGATCTGGACCTCGTCACCGTTGGCCAGCACCGAGGTGTCCACGGGTTCACGATTGACATAGGTTCCGTTGAGGCTTCCCACGTCGACGACGACGTACTCCGCGCCTTCCCGCCGGAACTCGGCGTGCCTGCGGGAGACGGTCACGTCGTCCAGGAAGATGTCGCTGTCGGGGTGCCGACCGGAGCTGGTCGTCTCCCTGTCGAGCAGGAATCGCGAGCCCGCGTTGGGACCGCGCTTGACCACCAGGAGAGCGGATCCGGCGGGCAGCGCGTCCACACCGGACGCGGTGGACTCTGCAGGCGCACTCTCTGCGTTCTCCTGCTCGGAGAGGAAGGGCTTGAAGACCGAGGTGGTCTCCGATGACTGCTCCGGCGATACGTCGCCGGGCCCGTCGTTGGTGCTCACCTGAGCTCTCCTCCTGCGGATGGATCGTGCCAGTACCACCCAACGTACCGCGCCGTACACGACGTCGGACGGCGAGTCCCGATATTCGAACCGATGGGGCAGGTTGCCAACCGGGTCTTCCCCGGATCATCGCAGTGATGATCATACTCGTTCAACGGTTGATCGTCCGGGCCGAACAACCCCGGATCGAACGACTAGAGCCATGCCGTAACGATGCCGTTCAACCACGCGTGCGGGCGAGGCGGACGGCTCCGAACACCTGACCGAGGTAGAGCAGTCCGGCCCACAGATAAAGCGCCGCTCCCCACCCGGTGAAGGCGTAGGCGAACGGGCGGGCGATCCAGTCGAACGCGAAGTCCCCCTGCACCAGCAGCAACAGCGGGAACGCGTACATCAGGCAGAACGTTGCCGCCTTGCCCAGATAGTGCACCTCCGGCGGCTCGAAGCCGTGGTACCGCAACACGGGCAGGCACAGGGTCAGCAGCAGGTCGCGCGCGATGAGCGCGAAAGCGGCCCACCAGGGCACGACACCGCGGATCACGAAGGCGACCAGCGTGGCCACGATGTAGAGCCGGTCGGCAGCCGGATCCAGCAGCTGCCCCAGGCGGCTGTACTGATCCAGCCAACGGGCGAGTTTCCCGTCCAACCAGTCGGTGAGCCCGCTGAGGATCAGCACCAACAACGCGAGCAGATCCCACTGCGGCCCGAGAAGCAACCACAGGAACACCGGAACCCCGGCGAGCCGCAGCAAGCTCAGCGCGTTGGGAACCGTCCACCACGGATCGCTCCAGACCCCCGCGGCGACTTCCCTGATGCGGTCGATGCCCTGTTCCGAAGACTGACCGCCGGAGTTCCGCGCCGATCCCGTAGTGGCGCCGTCGGCGTCTTGCACCACGAGACCCTCCCCTGTGAGCGGGCCGCTCCACTCGGCAGCACGAGGGGCCCGCGATCCGTGACCCGTCCGCTCGTGGCAACGCCGGACGTGTCAACGTGCCTGTTGGTTCAGGGTGCCATATGTCCCCTCACCCGATGACGGCACCAGTTCGGCGCGCTCCCTAGGCCGGTGGGGATTCCGCGCATCCCACGCCACGTGCCGAGCGGCGTCGTGGTCGCGGACGACCCGCGGGGGCACGAGGTTCGAGCACTCCACGAATCGTGCACGCTCGTCGGTCTACTTCGCCGCCTCGCTCGGTGGGGCACCACTGGGCACCGTCCGGCAACACGTGCCGGGCCGGCCCACCCCCGACGTGGCGTGCCCGCCCACGAACACTCCTGATCGGTCGCCATCAGCCCGACGATCGGGACTCGCGCCGATGAACGGCCTGCTCAGTGCAGGGGAAGCGACCAGCCTCTGCGGTTGAGTTCGGCGTCGCTGAGAAACCGCGGTCGTCCCCGGTCGTCGACACCGACCCAGCGCGACCGCCCGCCGCTTCCCTCGAGCACGAAGGGGTGACCACCGCTCCAGACCACGCTGCAGGGGGTGGTGGGGAGCCCGCCACCCCCACATCCAGCCGCGTCGTCGGGAACGGACTCCGATTTCGATGACGTATCGCTGCGCATCTCTCGTAGTACCTCCGCCAGAACCGTCGTCCTGACCGTCTCCAACGTTAGCCCTCGGGCTTTTCGGGTCCGATTGTGCGCCCCATGCGCGGATGTGTCGCGGCACACACTGCTCGTTGCGCCGGACGGTCCTTGCGGAGCGCCGAGCCGGGGTGCCGCGACGCGGGGCGATCCCCCGCGCGGGGCGGCCGACCTCTCCGCACCACCGCTCGGCGCAGCCGAGGAAGCGGCGAACGACCCCGAGAGCCCATCGGGACCGTGCTCCCCACCCGAGCCCCCTCAGTGGCCCGATGCCCCTGGAAACGCCCCTCGAAATGGCGCCGAAAGAATTCGGACCGAAGCCGATGGCTCCCGACGAACACCCCCGATCCGGATCGACCGAACACCTCCACGACTCGAAAAATCAAAAAACAGTCGGTAATCGGTATAACACCATACGTGGAAAACGAGAGACGGACGAAAGCCCGCGCCTCGACCGAAAGCGGGACCCGGGATCGACGGAGATCTGTGTCGCGGATCTCATCGAACGGTGAGTCGAACAACACTCGAAAACACGACGCAGCGAGACCCACCGCGGACCGCACACAACATCACCAGCGGAGCCACGAAACCATTAAAAAGCACTATGAGCTGCATAATCTCTACCAATAACCACTCCGCAACGAGGGCGACCGCCCGAAGAGCAGCCATCCGCACCGCCAGCGATTCGTTACCTCGACGTAACTAGTACATCTGTACATCCAAGCTGTTTCTGGCTATGGTCTCGAACCGTTCTGACAGCGACACGGAAGGGAAGAACGTGCCTGCCGAAACACGCACGAACGGTGACGACAGCACCCGACCACCCGTAGCCCACAAGGGCAAAAAAGGGATGGCGAAGATCGGCATTTTCGTGATCGTTCTGGCATTCGCCCTGACATATGTGGCGCTCGCGGAACCGAACGTTTCGTGGCCCGGGCTGATCGCGATGCTGGCTTTCTACGCGCTGTTCTACTGGCTGGGTGCTTTCGTGGCCGCCCGACGCGGTGGCGGGCTGGGCGACACGATGGTCGCGGGACGCAACATGCCGCTCTGGATCGGCGTGTTCACCATGACGGCCACCTGGGTCGGCGGCGGCTACATCAGCGGTACCGCCGAAAGCACCTTCAACAGCGGTCTGGCCTGGGCGCAGGCACCGTGGGGGTACGCGCTGAGCCTGCTCATCGGCGGACTGTTCTTCGCCAAGAAGATGCGTCGCGGCCGATTCACCACCATGCTCGACCCGATCGACATCCGGTTCGGCAAGAAGGTCGCCGGGCTCGGCGCGATCCCCGCCATCCTCGGTGAGATCTTCTGGACCGGGGCGATCCTGACCGCGCTGGGAACCACCTTCGGAACGATCATCGGCCTGGACTTCACCGTCTCCATCATCCTGTCGGCGGTGATCGCCGTGGCCTACACCGTGGTCGGCGGCATGTGGTCGGTGGCCATCACCGACGTGGTGCAGGTCGTGGTCATCTTCATCGGCCTGATCGTGGCGGTGCCGTTCGCCGCCTCGGCGGTCGGCGGCCTGGGCGAGGCGTGGGCGGCCTACCCGTCGAACTTCGACTTCGAGTCCTACGCATCGCTGTTCCCACCGTTGACCGGCTGGGACGACCCCGCCTGGGGTCACTCCTACTGGAACTGGTGGGACGCCGGAATCGCACTGGTACTCGGCGGCATCCCCTGGCAGGTCTACTTCCAGCGAGTGCTGTCCTCCAGCAGCCCGAAGAACGCACGTAGGCTCTCGGTGGGCGCCAGCGTGATGTGCGTGCTGGCGGCCATTCCGCCGGTGCTCATCGGTGTGGTGGCCACGGCGGCGAACTTCCAGGCGGAGGGGGCACCCCCACTGGACAACCCCTCCATGGTGCTGCCGTACGTGCTGCGGTACCTCCTTCCCACCGGTGCGGCGGCGCTGGGACTCGGCGTCCTGGCGGCCGCGGTGATGTCCAGCGTCGACTCCTCGGTGCTGTCGGCCTCGTCACTGACCGGCTGGAACGTCTACCGGCGCCTGGTGCGGCCGAAGGCGGGGCCGGAGCAGGTGCAGAAGGTGATCCGCAGGCTGATCGTCATCATCGGTGCCGCGGCCACCCTGATGGCGCTGCAGGCCAGCAGCGTCTACGACCTGTGGTACCTGGCCAGTGACCTGATCTTCGTCATGCTGTTCCCACTGCTGGTGTGCGCGTTGTTCGTGCCGTTCGCCAACCGGATCGGTGCCACGGCCGGTTTCGTCGTCGCCGTCCTGCTGCGGTTCTCCGCGGGGGAGGACACCTTCGGACTCGCCCCGGTGCTGCCCTGGCCCTGGTACGAGGACGGCGCGGTGCTGTTCCCGTTCCGCACGGTGACGATGGTGGCGGCACTGCTCACGATCATCGTGGTCTCCGCGCTCACCCGCGGCAAGAGCGAACCGGTACCGATGGCGGCGTTGGAGCCCGACACGCCGGAGCGGGCTCGGTGGGGCAACGATCTCACCGAGGACTCGGGATCCGGGCAGGATCCGAAGGAAGCGACCAAGGCGGAGGTCTGACCGTCACGCTCCTCGTGACAGCCACACCGCGAACCGTCGGACCCGTCACAGCCGGACTGTGACGGGTCCGACGCGTCTCGAACGCCCGGAAGCGACTCCCGGCAGCAGTCGTTCTACTCCGAACGGGCTATATGCCTCCCCCGCAACTTTGGTCTATACCTTATCCAACCGTCTCCGACGAGAGGTACAGACCAGGATGAAACGAACTCGGGAAGCACCCCGAAACTCGCGCGGACTGCTCCCCGCCGCACTGGCGCTGGCCACCAGCGCGATGCTGGCGGGCGGAACAGTGTCGGTGGCCAGTCCCCAGCAGGACGGGGCCACACCGGACAACCGGCGTGCCTCGACGGGCAACACCGTTTCGCTGCACGACGTCATCCCCGCGCCCACATCGGTACGGGAGGAGTCCGGCAAAAAGTTCCACATCAGGTGGAACACCGGCATCCACACTCCCGCGGGCAGCCCGGAAGCCGAGGAGGTCGCGCACCACCTGCAACGACAGCTGCGCCCCTCGACCGGTTACGGATTCCTGATCAACCGCGACCAGCCGGGCAGCAACGACATCGTGCTACGGCTGGACGGCTCGCGGGACAGACTGGGTGACTCCGGATACCGGATGGACATCGAGCGGGATCGGCTCACGATCCACGCCACCGCTCCGGACGGACTGTTCTACGGGGTGCAGACCCTGCGCCAGCTGCTGCCCGCCAAGGCCGAGAGCGATTCCCCCCGGCACGGGCCGTGGAAGGTCCGTACGGGCGAGATCGTGGACAAACCCCGATTCGAACGTCGTTCGGCGATGCTGGACGTGGCCCGGCACTTCTTCGAGGTCGGTCAGG
The DNA here is from genome assembly GCF_900101095.1 of Actinopolyspora mzabensis. Lineage (GTDB taxonomy): Bacteria > Actinomycetota > Actinomycetes > Mycobacteriales > Pseudonocardiaceae > Actinopolyspora > Actinopolyspora mzabensis. The sequence continues at coordinate 23,261 of NZ_FNFM01000013.1, read as the reverse complement.
TCAAGACCTACATCGATCAGCTGGCACAGTACAAGATCAACTACCTGCACATGCATCTGAGCGATGACCAGGGCTGGCGCATCCAGATCGACAGCTGGCCCCGGCTGACCACCCACGGCGGCAGCACCGAGGTCGGCGGCGGCGAGGGCGGCTACTACACCAAACGCGAGTTCGCCGAGATCGTGCGCTACGCCTCGGCACGCAACATCACCATCGTCCCGGAGATCGACATGCCGGGGCACACCAACGCCGCGCTGGCGTCCTACGCCGAGCTCAACTGCGACGGCAAGGCACCGGAGCTCTACACCGGCATCGAGGTCGGTTTCAGCTCGCTGTGCATCGACAAGGACATCACCTACCGGTTCGTCGACGACGTCATCCGGGAGGTCGCCGCGATGACGCCGGGCGAGTACCTGCACATCGGTGGTGACGAGGCCCACGCGACCACCGACGAGGACTACCGGAAGTTCATGTCCAAGGTGCTGCCGCTCGTGGAGAAGCACGGCAAGACCGCGCTCGGTTGGCACGAGTACGCCAAGACGGACCCACCGGAGTCGGCCATGGTGCAGTACTGGGGCACCACGAACTCCAACGCGGAGGTCGCCGAGGCCGCCGCCCGGGGCAACGACATCCTGCTGTCGCCCGCCCACAAGTCCTACGTGGACCAGAAGTACAACGAGGACACCGAACTCGGTCTGGACTGGGCAGGCCCCACCACGGTGCGTGAGGCCTACGACTGGAACCCGGGCAGCTTCATGGAATCGGTTCCCGAGAGCTCGATCGCCGGTGTGGAGGCCGCGCTCTGGAGCGAGACGGTGACGAACTCCGACGAGATCGAGTTCCTGGCCTTCCCGCGGATGCCCGCCATCGCGGAACTGGGCTGGTCCGCCTCGGACAAGCTCGACTGGTCCTCCTTCCGGCAGCGGGTCGCCGACCAGGCACCCCGCTGGGAGGAGCAGGGAATCGACTTCTACCGCTCCGAACAGATTCCCTGGCCGTGAGCACCATCACGCGCCGAACGGCGAACTGATCACCGGCACGTCCCGGCAGCCACTCCGGGATGTGCCGGTTCAGCCGTCCCGGTCGCTCCCGGTCGCATGCGCTCGGGAGCGACCGGGACGGCGGCAGCCGGAACTCACCCGGCGAAAACGTGTCGGGATGCCCACTCGGCCCCCAACTTGCCCTTCTGAATCTTGCCCAGCTCGTTGCGCGGCAGTTCCCGGACGAAACGAACCTCCCTCGGGCGCTTGTGGAAGCTGAGCAGCCCCGCCACGTGCTCGACGAGTTCCCGTTCGGAGAGCTCCGCGCCCCCTGGAACCACCCAGGCCACGATGCGTTGCCCCAGCTCGGGGTCCTGCTCCCCCGTCACCGCCACTTCCGAAACCGCGGCGTGCTCCAGCAGCACGTTCTCGATCTCACCCGCACCGATCCGGAAACCGCCGCTACTGATCATGTCGGTGGCTCGGCGCCCGACGATGCGAACATAGCCGTCCGGCGACCGGGTGGCCATGTCCCCGGTGCGGAACCATCCGTCGATGAAAGCGGCCCGCGTGTCCTCCGGACGGTTGAGGTACTCCCGGAACAGGTTGGGCCCGCGAACCAGGATCTCGCCCACGGTCTCGTCGTCGGAGGCGGTGATCCGGTTTCCCCCCTCGTCGACCAGGATCAACTCGACCCCGTCGAACGGAAGCCCCACATAGCCGGGCCTGCGGTCGCCGGAGGACCGTACTCCGCAGTTCATGATGGTCTCGCTCATCCCGTAGCGCTCCACCACACGCTGACCGGTCAGCCGTGCGATGCGCTGGTGCTCGCTGGCGGGCAGCGCGGCCGAACCGGATACCAGCAACCGTGCCCGCGCCACTCCCCGCCCGATTCCGGGATCGCGTTCCGCGTCGTCGGCCAGCCGCCGGTACATCGTGGGGACGCCGAACAGCATCGTGCCCACCTCGGACAGTTCCTCGGCCACCCGAGCGCTGTCGAAACGAACCAGGTGCCGCAGGGTTCCCCCGACGCGCAGCGGTCCGAGCAGCCCGAGGATCAGACCGTGCACGTGGAACAGCGGCAAGGCGTGGACCAGCACGTCACGGTCGGTCCACTCCCAGGCCCGCGCCACCGCGTCGAGATTGCTGCGGATCGCCTCCCGGGTAAGCACCACCCCCTTGGGCATTCCGGTGGTGCCGGAGGTGTAGACGATCAGGGCATCGGACTCCCCGGCCGGTTCCTCGGGCAGCGCACGCCCGGTGACGTCGAGGGAAACCTCGTGCACGGGCAGTCCCGCTGGAGCTGACGGCGGTGCGAATCCGGGCGGGCCGAGCACCAGCTCCGGTCGGCTGTCGGCGAGGATGTGTTCCAGCTCCCGCTGCCCCAGCTTGGGGCTGAGCGGCACGACAGCGGCTCCGGCACCCAACGCCCCCACCAGCCCCGCACAGGCTTCCGGAGTCGCGTCGGCCCACACCGCGACGCGTCTCGCCCGGCCCACGACAGCGGCTGTCTCCCCCGCCACCAGGGCAAGGCGGGAATAGCTCATGCCGCTCGCCCCGAAGCGCACGGCCTCACTCTCGTCGGGTTCGCGCAGTTTCGGCAACAACGCCGCGCGGTCAGCACACATGGCAGCCCCCGAAGGCTCCGTCTAGGGTACGACCGGCCACAGCACCGGATTCGACCTCCGGAAAGCCCGGCCGGTTCGGCGATCACCGATCAATACCACAGGATCTCTCCCGGTGGCACAAGCTTCGCTTCGCCCCGGGCGAAAGCCCACGGGACCGCGCGGCCACCTTTCCCGAGCGACTGGGGACGCACCCCCGGGAGTTTCACCCGGCGGAGGTCCCGCCACGACGGCGGGTGACCAGGAGTTCGAGCAGACCGACCAGCATGGCGGCGGCGACGAACGAGACCGAGACCAGCAGGCCGTGCGAGATGGCGGTGTCGTAGCCGCTGGGCAACGTGGCGAAGAACAGTCCGGAAGCGGCGGCGGTGCCGATGGCGGTGCCGATCCGCTGGCCGGTCTGCTGGATTCCGGCGGCTGTGCCGCCTCTGGTCACATCGATCTCGCTGAGCGTGACCGTCTGGTTCGGGGAGATCACCAGCCCGCTGCCCACACCTCCGACCAGCAGGGGCAACGCGGTGACCAGCCCCGCGGCACTGCCCTGGTGTCGGGACAGCAGAATCTCGGTGGTCAACACCCCGAGCAGCGCTCCGGTCAGCCCGAGCAGGACGACCTTGCGCCCGAGTCGATGCACGGCACGACCGCTGAGCGCGGAGGAGACCGCCGAACCGAGGGCGAACGGAGTCAACGAGAGCCCGGCCTGCAACGCGGAGTAGCCGAGCCCGCGCTGGAAGTAGACGGCCAGCACGAAGAAGATGCTGGTGAAGCCCGCGAAGTACAGCATCCCCAGGGTGGAGCCGAAAGTGTAGCTGCTGATGCGGAACAGTCGCAGATCCACCAGTGGGGAACCACCCCGGCGGGCGTACCGGTGCTCCCAGGTGACGAACAACAACAGCAGTACCGGCACGGCGGACCACAGCAACCAACTCGGACGGCCCGCGAATCCCTCCTGATCGACCAGTGGGAGCAGCAGACACACCAGCGCCGCTCCCAGCAACGACACCCCGAGCACATCGGCGCCGCGAAGTTGCCGATCCCCCACGCCGCGCGGCATGATCCGAGCGGCGGCAACCAGTGCCGCCAGCCCGATGGGCAGGTTGACGAAGAACACCCAGCGCCAGCCGTGCTGGGCACCGGCCAACTCGATGATCAGACCACCCAGCAACGGTCCGACCGCGGTGGAGATTCCCACGACCGCCCCGAACAGCCCGAAGGCCGTACCTCGTTCACGGCCGTGGAACTGCTGCTGGATGAGCCCGAGCACCTGGGGATTGAGCATCCCGCCCGCGGCACCCTGCAACAGTCGGGCCACCACGAGCCAGACGGAGTTCTGGGCGATTCCGGCCAGTCCGCTGGCGAGTGTGAAAGCCGCGAGCGAGATCAAAAACATCCTGCCGCGACCGTGGGCGTCCCCGAGCTTTCCCAGCGGAACCAGCACCAGGCCGAAGGTCAGCGCGTAGCCGGAGATCACCCAGGACAGTGCCACCGATGGCGCGTCGAGCCCCAGCTGGATGGAGGGCAGGGCGACGTTGACGATGCTGACGTCCAGCAGGGTCATGAAACCGGCCAGCAGGCACAGCGCCAGGATGCGCCAGCGATGCGGGAAATTCCCGGCCTCTCCCGTCGTAGCGGACGATCCGGACTCGGCTCGACTCACTACCCACCTCATCATCGCCTGCGACCCGGACCGCCCCACCTCATCACGTCCCGGCGAAGCACGCGCGACGAGGTCGAAAGCCCCGCTCCGACCCGAGTGCGAACCGGGCCCGGGACGGAGCGGAGATCTCACTGGCTGATGGCTGACACGGGGTTTTCCTCGTGCGACTGCCCGGGCGGGCCCGAAAACTCCGAGCGAGGGACGTCCCCGGAAGAGTTGTCGGAGCCGACGAGGTCGCCCGGCGCGCCACCGCCTCCGTGGTCGGCCCTGAGCCACCGCCGCAGCGACTCCGCGACCAGCGCCAGGACGAAAATGAGCGGGAAGGCGGTGATGATCGACAGCGTTTGCAGCGCCTCGAGACCACCCGCGTACATCAGGGCGATCGAGACGGCGGCCAGCACCACCGCCCAGAACACCCGGTGCCAGCGGGCGGGGTCGGCACCCCGCGGCAGTTCGCTGGAGGAGACGGCGGCCATGGTGTAGGCCGAGGAGTCCAGCGTGGTGGCCAGGAACAGCACCACCAGCAGCACGAACACCGCGAGGACGATCGCGCCCAGCGGCAACTGCGACAGCGCGGCCATGGTGCCCGCGACATTGCCCTGCGACCGCACGATGTCGGCGACCGGCACGATGTCGGCGATCTGGTAGAACATCGCGGTGTTGCCCAGCAGGGCGAACGCGAGCCAACAGCCGGCGCTTCCCGCGAGGCACATTCCGGCGATCATTCCCCGGATGGTGCGGCCCTTGGAGATCCTGGCCACGAACAACCCCACGAAGGGTGCGTAGGAGATCCACCAGCCCCAGTAGAAAACGGTCCAGTCCTCCTCGAAGCCGGAACCGCCGACCGGATCGGTGTAGAAACTCATCTCCACGAAGTTCTGAAGCAGAATACCGACACTGTTCGTGAACGTGTCGATCATGAAAACGGTGGGCCCCATCACGAGGATGAAGGCGCCGAGCCCGAAGGCCAGCCAGATGTTGATGTCGGCGAGCCTGCGCAGCCCCTTCTGCAACCCGAGGAACACGCTGGCGCCGAACAGCAGGGTCCACACCACGATCACCGCGACGTCGAGCACCATGCCGGACCGGAGCGGTGTGATCTCGGCGAGCCCGCCGGAGACCATCGGCACCTCCAGCCCCAGCGACGTTCCCGCCGCACCCACGAGACCGAAGATGAACAGCACGTCGATGACACGGCCGACCCAACCGTCGGCGTGCTTTCCGAGCACGCCGCGGCAGGCGTCACTGAGCCGCAGGGTGCGCTGCTTGCGCACGTGGTAGACGTAGGCCAGCGCCAGGGCGGGCAGGCAGAACAGTCCCCAGGCCGTGAAACCCCAGTGGAACATGGGGTAGGTGGCGGCCCAGTGCGCCGCCTCCACGCTGCCCGACCGCAGCTGCATGGGCGGATCACTGTAGTAGTAGGCCCATTCGATGACCCCCCAGTACATGATGCCGCCGCCGATCGAGGCGGTGAAGATCATCGCCAGCCAGCTCAGCGTGGAGAACTCCGGCTTGTCCTGCTCGGTGCCGAACTTGACCTTGCCGTACCGGCTGCAGCCCAGCCACACCAGGAAGCCGAACACCGCGATGGCGAACCACAGGTACAGCCACCCGAACTGACCGGTCAACAGGCCCAACACGGCGTCCAGTGCCTGCTGACCGCGTTCCGGCGCGATCATCACCGGTACGCAGATGACCCCGACCAACAGCAGGGACCACCAGAACACGCGTCTGTCCACCCGAACCGATCCGGTTGTGGCAGCGATGGCGAAAGCACCTCCAAAGTCCTGCGACGGGCGCGGAGGATCACGCGCGCCGGCCGCTGCGTAGGCACGTACTCGGTGTTGTCGAGGGGCATCGCGAATGGTGTTCGGATGCGCTCGCCACCGGGCTCGGCAACGTCCGGTTCCCGGACCCCGCCTCGGCAGCTACCGGGCAGCGGGGTGCCTCACCGAAGCGAAACGTTGCGATTCAACTGACGTGCCAGTCATTCAACGAGGCATAACCTTGGACCGACCTCCCCGAAAGAGTCAAGGATGGATTTTATTTTTGCTGTTCATAGCGATAATAAACACTCATAGTTACCCCCAAGGAACAAGATCGAAATCGCAACATCCATCCCACTATTGCGATAATCGCAATGCTGTTGGTACGCTTCGGCGTCGTGCAGGAATCCACGGCCGAGCTTCGTGACCGGGTCCGCAAAGTCTTGCGGGACAACCCGCTGAGCCAGCGCGCCTTCGCCGAGCGGATCGGGCTGGATGCCACCAAGCTCTCCAAGTCGCTGTCCGGAACCAGGCGGTTCACACCGTCCGAGCTGACCCGCATCGCGGAAACGGGCAACGTGACCGTGAACTGGTTGATCAATGGCAGCGACGAGGTGGAGACGGTGGCCGCCGTGCCACGGCACAGCGCGCGCGTGGAGCCCGAACGCGGCTCCCCGGCTGAGGCCGGGAGGTATCAACAGATCCTCGACGCGGCCTGGCACCTGATCGCGGAGCGCGGTTATCACTCGGTGCGGATCTCCGACGTGGCACAGGCCTGCGGCACGAGTGCGGCCACGATCCACTACTACTTTCCGGGCAGGGACGACCTGCTGACGGAAACGTTGCGCTACTCGGTACGGCTGGCCTTCGACCGGCAGGTCGCCGAGTTGCACACCATCACCGACGCCTACCAACGGCTGCTGCGGCTGGTCGAGCTGCAGCTGCCCACGCCGGGACTGCTCAGGCTGGAGTGGTCGGTGTGGATGCAGATCTGGAACGAAAGCACGCTACGCCCGGAACTGCGGGTACTGCACAGCGACTCCTACGAGCGCTGGCACGACACCATCGCACGCACGATCCGGGAAGGTCAGCAACAGGGTGTGTTCGTCGACACCGATCCCGAGGAGCTGACCATGACCCTGACCGCACTCATCGACGGGCTCGGCATCCAGGTCATCACCGACCGGCCCGGACGCAGTGTGGCGGGAATGCGCGAAGTACTGCGCGATTTCGTGGACCGCGAAATCGTCCGCGACTGAGGAATTCCGAGCCCCCCTCCCCCCGAAAACCGCTGTCGTTCACCGATCGCGTCCTGCTCACGCGATCCGGTGAAGGCTGCCGTACCTGCGAAAGGTGACGAGGATGCAGGACGAGATCATCATCACCGCGGCGTTGACCGGCGCCGGTGACACCCCCCGCAAGAGTGAGCACGTTCCGGTGACCCCGGAGCAGATCGCTCGTTCCGCCGTGGCGGCGGCCGAGGCGGGGGCGGCCGTGGTGCACATCCACGTACGCGATCCGGAAACCGGCGAACCGTCCCGGGACAACAAGCTCTACGCGGAGGTCGTCCGGCGCATCCGCGAAACGGGAACGGACGTGGTGATCAACCTGACCGCCGGTATGGGCGGGGACCTGTTCATCGACCAGGAGGATCCGCTCAAGCCGGTCGACGGGACCGATCTGGTCAACGGACTGGACAGGCTGCCCCATGTCGAGCAGCTGCTGCCCGACATCTGCACGATGGACTGCGGCTCGCTCAACTTCGGCGACGGCAGCCAGCTCTACATCAGCACTCCGGACATGCTGCGCGCCGGGGCCAAGCGCATCCAGGAACTCGGGGTCAAACCGGAACTCGAGGTATTCGACACCGGCCAGTTGTGGCTGGCCAACAACCTCATCTCCGAAGGTCTGATCGACAAACCCGCACTGTTCCAGTTCTGCATGGGCATCCCCTACGGAGCACCGGCGGAGCCGGGGGTACTGCAGGCGATGGTCAACATGCTTCCCGAGGGCTCCAACTGGGCCAGCTTCGCGATCGGCCGCAACCAGCTGCCATGGGTGGCGCAGTCGGCCGTGCTCAACGGGCACGTGCGCGTGGGTCTGGAGGACAACCTCTACCTGAGCAAGGGCGTCAAGGCCAGCAACGCCGCGCTGGTGGAACGCGCGGTGACGATCCTGGAGGGCATGGGCGGCAAAGTGGCCTCCCCGGACCAGGCGAGGCGCAAGCTCGGGCTGCGGAACTGACACCGGCCATCCCCGACACCCGCCCGACAGCCCCGACCCCGGCGGACAGCACGCCCCCACACGGAGGAAACAGTTGAGTCAACAGTCCACACCCCCCGGCGAAGTGACCACGGTGGCCTGCATCGGTGCCGGTGTGATCGGCGGCGGCTGGGTCGCGCACTTCCTCGCCCGCGGCTACCGGGTCGTCGCCTGGGACCCGGCCGAGGACGCCGCAGCACGGCTCGGCCGCCTGGTCGACGCGGCCTGGCCCGCCCTGCGCGAACTCGGCCTGGCAACCGGGGCCTCCCGCGCGAACCTGGCGGTGGCGACCACGCTGGAGCAGGCCGTGGCCGAAGCCGAGTTCGTGCAGGAAAGCGCGCCCGAGGACCTGGACCTCAAGCGGGACCTGCTGGCGCGCATCGATGCCGCCGCTCCCGAAGGAGTGGTGATCTCGTCGTCGACCTCGGGTTACGAGATGAGCGACATGCAGCGCGACTGTTCCGATCCGAGTCGACTGGTCGTGGGACATCCGTTCAACCCGCCCTACCTGATCCCACTGGTCGAGGTGGTCGGCGGTGAACGCACCGATCAGTGGGCCACTCGTTGGACCTCGGAGTTCTTCGAACTCACCGGCAAGTCGGTGATCACGATGGATCGCGAGGTTCCCGGATTCGTCGCGAACCGGCTGCAGGAGGCCATCTGGCGCGAGGCACTGCACATGCTCGACAATGGGGAGGCCACGGTGGAACAGATCGACACCGCGATCACCGAAGGCCCCGGGCTGCGCTGGCCACTGTTCGGCCCCTGCATGACATTCCACCTGGCGGGCGGCGAAGGCGGCATGGCACACATGCTGGACCACTTCGGACCGTCGCTGAAATCACCCTGGACCAGGCTGCAGGCCCCGGAACTCACCCCGGAACTGCGCGACGCGATGGTCGACGGCTGTGAACGGTCGGCGGGAGAGCGCGACATCGCCGAGCTGGTGGACGAACGCGACCGGGCGATCATCGCGGTGCTGCGTGCCGTCAAGGGAGTTCGAGGGGAGCAGTCGTGAGCGTACTCTCGCGGCACCGGGTCCGGCCGGAGTGGATCGACTACAACGGACACCTCAGTGAGGGCTACTACGTGCTGGTTTTCGGTTTCGCCACCGACGGGGTGCTGGAGACCATCGGGGTCGACTCCGAGTACCGCGAAAGCACGAGGTGTTCGCTGTACACCGTGGAGGCGCACGTGCGTTACCTGAACGAGGTCGGCCCGGACAGCGAACTGACGGTCACCAGCAGAATCGTCGCGGCCAGAGGCAAGAAGCTGCGGCTGTGCCACGAGATGACCGTAGACGGGGTGTTGGCCGCCACCGAGGATATCCTCGCGCTGCACGTGGACACCGACTCGGGGCGCGCGACTCCGATGCCGGAACACGTCGCGGCGAAAGCGGGCGAACTCCTGGAGCCGCTCCCCGACTACGCCGGACGCGCTGTCGGTTGATCCGATCAGCGACCGGAACGCCCGCGGGGTGCGTCTCGCTCTTCGAGCGGTACCGGCGTCGACTCACCCGTCCGGAGGTAACGGACTTGTGATACTTCGCATAGCTGGGTAACTTCCAGCCAGTCCCTGCGGAGGTGATCACATGTCAGACACCGACGAGGTCCTTGCCGAACAGCACGAGGCGGTACTGCTGTTGACGTTGCACCGTCCGGAACAGCTCAATGCCTGGACTCCGACGATGCAACGACGTTACTGCGAACTGCTCGAACGGGCCGAGCGTGACACCTCGGTGCGGGTCGTGGTACTCACCGGGTCCGGAAGCGGGTTCTGCGCCGGTTCCGACATCACGGCGCCGTCGAACGACGAACACGTCGGGGCCGCCGACACGCATCGGCGGTTGAGCCTGAGCATGCGGCTGCGCAAACCGGTGATCTCGGCGATCAACGGAGTGGCCTCGGGGGCCGGACTGGCCGCGGCGCTGTTCACCGACGTCCGATTCACTGCCCCGGAGGCGGGCTTCACCACGGCATTCAGCCGCGACGGAATCGTGGCCGAACACGGCCTGGCGTGGCTGCTGCCGAAACTGGTCGGACTCGGCACGGCCATGGATCTGTTGCTGTCCGCGCGGACACTCGACGGAAACCGGGCTCGACAACTGGGGCTGGCGGACCGACTCGTCACGGGTGACCGGGTGTTGTCGGAGGCGATGGAGTACGCCGCTGCCCTGGCCAGGGAGTGCTCCCCGGAATCGATGGCAGCCATCAAGCAGCAGGTCTACAGTGGGTTGGACACGGGACTGGAAACGGCCGCCTCCGATGCCGGATCTCGTATGATCACGGCGTTGCGTGGCGGCACCCACTCGTTCCGAAGCCGTGACCGGCGTCAATACCGTGATCCGCACTTCCCCCCGCTGGACTGATCCGACAGAGCGCGCCGGACCTCCCCGATGGTTGCCGGGCCCGGCCCGGCAACCATCGGGGACGGAAGCTACCGTTCGTGCCAGGGGCGCTGTTTCGGGCCGTGCCGTCCGGAACGGCCCTGATGCGGCGACACATCATCGGTGAGGAGTGACGTTGACGAATTTCGAGACTCCGGAATGGGACGCCGCCGAACAGGCGGAACAGTACGGGGAGAGGGCCGAGAGCCCCACCGAGCCCGATGAGCCGTTCGCCGGGGCGACACTGTCCGACGCCGACCCGGCCGATCTCGCCGAACAGCACATGGTGGTGCCCGACGACGAGGAGTACGAGCACGGCTGAACTCCGCTCGACTCCGGAAAGCACGGGCACGAGCACCCGTCGTACGACGGTGCTCAGACGGGCCAGAGCCCGAACAGTCCGGCCAACCCCTCACGCCAGCTCGGCCAGCGAGGTCGCCACCCCGATACTTCCCTGAAACGGAAGTTGCTGGCCCCGCGCTGTTCGGTCAGCAAGTGCACCGTCGCCCAGTCCAACTGCTGCCTGGCCTGCTCCAACGTCAGCGAGACCGGCTCGGGACCTCCGATCATACGTGCGTAGGCGGGCAACCACTCCCCGCTTTCGGCCGGCTCGTTGTCCACCACGTTGTACGCGGCCGGCTCGACATCGTCCAAGGCCTCGAACACGGCCGCCGCCGCGTCCTCCACATGCGTGAACGAGGTGATCCCCTCCCCGCTCTCGACCAGCGGCAGGGAGCCGCCCAGCACGCGCCGATGGATCTCCCCTCCTTCCGCGAACGGTGTGTCGCCCCCGTAGAGCGCACCGAACCGCAGGGCCACACCCTCGATGTCCGACTCCCGCAGCAGAATCCGTTCCATCTCCTCGACGGCACGGCAGGCCACCCCCCATTCGTCCGGGGCGGTGGTGAACAGCGGGCTCTGTTCGTCAGCGACTTCGTGTCCCTGCGGGGCGTACGCGGTGGCGGAGCTGCGCGCCACGACACGACGCACCCCCACATCGACGGAAGCGTCCACCAGATTCCGGGTTCCCCGCTCGCGCAACCGGGCAGTACGCCGCAACGTCTCGTCGCTGTCCATCCCGTCGAGGCCGGACAGTTGCAGCACGACATCGGGCGAAGCGGCTCGCAACACACCACGCAGGGCCGGACAGTCGAACAGATCACCGAGCACGACTGTCTCGGCCCCCGCACGGGGTTCTTCCTCGGCTTCACCGACCAGAACGGTCACTCGGTGGCCGCGTTCTGCCAACATCGGCAACAAATGTCGCCCGATCACACCGGTGGCTCCGGTTACGAACACACGCAAAGGCACTGGGACCTCGCACCGCGATCGACAGCAGCACCCAGCACCTTACCGCTTCAAACATCGTCGACACGGGTGAATTCGCACGGCCATTTCGGCTACTGAGAGTCTTCGGGCCAGGCCCGACTCGCTTTCTTCCCCGGAACAGCGTCGAGCACGGACGCGAGTCCGCCGCACCACGAACTCACCGAACTCCCCGCACCTGCCACTCTCCTGTCCCCGCACGAGGCGCTCCCCGACCACCTCGGTGGAACTCCGACCGTTCGATGCGCCGACACAGCTCACGCGCAGCCGGGAAGATGCGTGGCGGCGCGATGTCACCACGCCACACCACCGGCCGGGCTGCGCACTCGAACGACTGGCCCAGGACGGAAGTACGCACTACTAGGCTTGGGTCGGAGTCGTCTCCCACCACCGCGCTCCGAGTACCAGTCGCGAAATCGCGGGAGCGGCCAAATTCGGCCATCAGACCGGGAGGATGCAGGTATGAGCCAACCGGAACCACCGCGGGAGCCCGGCGAGACCGAAGCGCCGGGAACGTTGGATCAACACGGGCAACAGGAGATGATCCAGCGAATCGGTCGGGGAATCGTGCACTCGCTGCCACCCGGCTGGCAGGAAGTGAGGGTGCGCTACCGCGCCGTCGGTTCGTACCGCGAGCTGGCCGCGGAATTGATCGCACCCAACGGTACGGGAATCCCGGTCGCCATGACCTCCGAGGTGAGCGAGCTGTTCGCCGAGCTGCGACACGGTATGTACCAGCCACAGCGGGGCACGTGGATCAGCGCCACCTACAGACTCAGCAGACCGGCCAGCTACAGCGTCGACTTCAACGGCGACCACCGTCCCGACTGGGAACAGGAACCCCCGCACACCGAGTTCGCCGCGGAACTGAGTCAGTATCCACGTGCGACGCACAACATCCCCGGATGGCTCGCCGAGCGAGCCGGGCTGAGCGCTCCCAGAGCAGCCACGAGCCCGGACCAACTGCACAGAGCCGACGTATTCGACGGCACCGACGCCGTGGGGCGTCCGGTGACGAACCGCCAGGCACTCACCCCCGAGGAGCGGGACCGAGTACTGGAATACCTCGAACGCGCACCCGTGGTTCTCGCGGCACGCGGTTACGACAGCGACCGGCTCGATCCGTACGGCAAGGCCGCTGTGCCCATGACGTTTCACACCGACGGAAGCTGGATCTGGCCGGGGGCCGTCGGCTACTACCTACGCACCCACGAACTGGCCCCGCAGCCAGAGCTGGTGGAACACATCCGCGAACATGAGTTCCAGCTTCCCTACGTGGACGACGAGGCCCGCGAACTGGCGGTTTCGGTGATCACGGCGGAACAGCACCGCTGATGCTCACCGCCGACACCGTGTTCCTGGGTGGTCCGGTGGCGACCATGGACCGCACGCGGTCGTTCACCGACGCGGTGGCGGTGGGCGACGGCAGGATCCTCGCCTTGGGACGCACCGAGGTCGAGAAACTGCGCCGAAGGAGCACCGAGATCGTCGATCTGCGCGGCAGGCTGCTGTTGCCCGGGCTGCAGGACGCCCACGTGCACCCACTCTACGGCGGGCTGCAACTGGTCAGATGCGACCTGACCGACAGCGGTGGGCGCGCGGAGTGCCTGCGGCGAATCGCCGAGTACGCCGGGGCGAACCCCGGAGCGGAGTGGATACTCGGCGGCGGCTGGGAAATGGCGTCGTTCCCGGGCGGTTGTCCGGATCGGGAAAGCCTGGACCGGGTGACGGGCGGACGCCCGGCCCTGCTGATCAACGAGGACCAGCACAGCGGTTGGGCCAACAGCGCGGCCCTGCGCGCGGCGGGCATCGAACGGAGCACCGCCGACCCTCCCGGGGGGCGCATCGAACGTGAGCGGGACGGCACTCCGCGGGGAACGCTGCACGAGAACGCGGTGGAACTGGTGAGCCGACACGTTCCGGAAAGCAGCCGCGACGAATACCTGCGTGCACTGCTGGCGGGCCAGCGCAGCCTGCACGCGCACGGAGTGACGGCCTGGCACGACGCCATACTCGGCCGATATCTGAACTATCCGGATCCGCTCGATTACTATCGGGCGCTGCACGGCGAAGCCCTGTTGAGCGGACGGGTGACCGGTTCGCTGTGGTGGGACAGGCAACGCGGCACCGAACAGATCCCCGAACTTCTCGGTCGAGCCGAGGCAGCACGCGTCGAAGGCGTACGAACCGGCTCGGTCAAGATCATGCTGGACGGGATCTGCGAGAACTTCACGGCCGCGATGCTGCACCCGTACCTGCACGGGCACGGCAGCGGCATTTCGTATCTCACCTCCGCCGAGCTGAACGAAGCGGTCCGCGCGCTCGACGAGGTGGGCTTCGCGGTGCACTTCCACGCGGTCGGCGACCGCGCCGTACGGCAGGCGCTGGATGCCGTGGCCACGGCGCGCAGCACGAACGGCGACCGTGGAAACCGGCACCAGATCGCCCATCTGCAGGTGGTGCACCCGGATGACCTGACCCGCTTCGCGGAGCTCGGTGTAGCGGCCAACATCCAGGCCGAGTGGGCGCACAACGACGCGGCGATGACTGAGCTGACCGCCCCCTACCTGGGTCCGCTGCGGTACGCCCGGCAGTACCCGTTCGGATCACTGCTGGCCGCGGGAACGCCGCTGGCCATCGGAAGTGATTGGCCGGTCTCGACGCTCGATCCCATGCGGGCGATACACGTGGCCGTCAACCGCACCGAGCTCGCGGACACCGAACCACCGCTGCTCCCCGGAGAGGCGATCACGTTGTCCGACGCCCTGGCCGCAGCGACGATCGGCAGCGCTCGGGTTCACCGGCTGGAGCGGCACACCGGGTCGATCACGGTGGGCAAACGCGCCGACCTGACCGTGCTCGACGCGAATCCGTTCGAATTGCCGCTCCGAGAGATCGGTGAGGTCGGCGTGGCCATGACCGTGGTCGACGGCAGGGTGGTGCACGAGGCCCGCGACTGAGCCCGAACACTGCCCGCTCGGACGAACAGCCCCCGTGGAAAGACCCGAGCCACTCGGCCGGGCAAGCTATAAGGCCTCCTTCGTGCCGTTTCCTCATCCGAATCGTTCGTTCCGGTGCTCGCCCCATGAACTTTATTTCACTCAAAACTGAAAATACAGGTGCTGTTGTCGCGGTTGAAGAAGCTGTACCGGCGAGCACGGAAAGCGGGACGGCGAATCACGGAGCACGCCAGCTGCACTGTTGCATCGCCCGGAAGAGCGCAAGCTTCGCTGTTGCTCGACACGAACAGGAGTCGTGCTTGAAGTCCTCTACCTCGCCGGGAACACGGTCTACGGTGGCGGTACCGGGAGCGTGGAAGCTTCCCCTCCCGGACGTGCAGAACACACCGGCAGGAATGGGGTGCCCAGGTGGAGGCCACGACGTGCCGCTCGGTGATCGGTTCTCCCGAGCAGGCGGGAGACGCCGCTGAGCACACGACGCCGCGCGGAGAATACGGTCAGTACCTTTCGCGGAACCCCGCGGAACTGGACGACGTGGTGGCGCGCGTCGAACTGGACGGCCCGGACACGTTCCTCGCGGCCGCCAGGCGGGCGAAACGCGCACAGCGGGAATGGTCACGCGTACCCGCCCCGGTCCGCGGCCGCGTTGTCGCCGGGTTCGGCAGGCTCGTCGAGTCCAACAAGCAGGCCCTCGCCGGTCTGGTTACCCGCGAGATCGGCAAGCCGTACACGGAAGCACTCGGCGAAGTGCAGGAGATCATCGACACCTGCGACTACTTCGTCGGCGAAGGCCGCAGACTGTACGGTCAGACCGTCCCTTCCGAAATGCCCGACAAACAGCTTTTCACGTTCCGCGCACCCGTGGGTGTGGCCGCCGTGGTCACGGCGGGCAACTTCCCGGTGGCGGTTCCCTCCTGGTACCTGGCGCCCGCCCTCGTCTGCGGCAACGCGGTGGTGTGGAAGCCGGCCGAATACGCGGCGGCCACCGCCCGCGCGCTCGCGGAGCTGGCATGGCGCGCAGGAGTCCCCGAAGGGGTGCTGAACCTGGTCTACGCGGAGGGACAACCGACCTACGAGGGGCTGCGGGCCGCGTTGGAGGACGGCGCGGTGGACAAGGTCGGTTTCACCGGTTCCAGCGACGTCGGTCGCGACATCGGCGAACTCTGCGGCAGGTATCTGCAGACCCCCTGCCTGGAACTCGGTGGTAAGAACCCGATGGTGGTGGCCCCCGACGCGGAGCTGGACCTGGCGGTGGAGGGCGCCCTCTTCTCCGGGTGGGGAACAGGAGGACAACGCTGCACCTCGCTGGGCAACCTGATCGTGCACCGGGACGTACACGACGAGTTCGTCTCGCGATTGGACGCGGCCCTGCGGGAAGCCACGATCGGTAACCCGACCCAGGAAGTGCTCTACGGCCCGATGCTGGACCGGAAGTTCGCCGACGGGTTCGAGAGATTCCTCGAGGCGATAGAGCCGCACCATCGGGTACTCGGCTCGGAAGCCACGGGGCGCATCACCGACTCCAACCCCCGGAAGGGCTTCCGCGGCGACCACTCCACGGGGCTGTACTACCACCCCGTGCTGGTCGACGGGCTGCGCACCGAGGACGTGCTGTTCCAGCGGGAAACCTTCGGCCCGATGGTCGGGGTCACCACCTTCGACACCCTGGAAGAGGCCATCGAACTGGGCAACATGCCCGGTTACGGGCTCTCCGCCGCCGTGTACACCACCGACCCGGGCACGGCCTTCCGATTCCGGGAGGGAATCACAGCGGGCATGGTCAGTGCCAACAACTCCACCTCGGGTGCGGAGGCGCACCTGCCGTTCGGTGGTAACGGCAAGTCCGGCAACGGCAGCAGGCTCTCGGGCATGTGGGTCATCGACCAGTTCACCCGATGGCAGTCGCTGAACTGGGACTTCTCCGGCAAGTTGCAGAAGGCGCAAATGGACGTCGGAGCCGTGGAACCACAGTTCGACTACCGTCTGCCCACGGAGCTGCGCGGGCACCGGTGACCCCGCCGGCCGCTACTCGTGACCGGAGCCGAAGAGCGGGAACGTGCGGGAGGTACCGCCACCCGCACGTCGAACAGCTCGGGCCGACGCAGTCTTACCGAGAAGGCAACGTGCTCAATCCGATACACCTGCGGACCCTAAGAGAATGCGTACGAACCGGCTCGTTCGCCGAAGCCGGTCGAGTCCTCGGCTACACCTCCTCAGCCGTGTCACAGCAGATGGTGCTGTTGGAGCGCGCTCTCGGCGCGAGCCTGTTCGAACGGACCGCGCGCAGCATCCGGTGCACGCCGCTGGCCGAGCGCCTGGCCCAGCGCAGCAAGGAGGTACTCGGGGAGCTGGAAGCCATCGAGCGCGAGATGCGAGCAGTGGCGGTGGGGGAAACCGGAAGCTTGCGGCTGGCGGGCTTCGCCACCGCCAACGCGCGATTGCTTCCGGACGTGCTGGCTGCGGTGGTGGCCGAGCGTCCGAATGCCCGGGTGCAACTCGACGAGGGCGAACCGGACGAGGTCATCGGGGAGGTTCTCGACGGGAACGTGGACGCGGCCGTGGTGTTCGAGTACGATCTCGACCCCCGCAGTTGGCCCGCGGAGCTCCGTGTCGAGGAGCTGCTGGCAGAACCGCTCCGGCTCTGCCTACCGGCGAAACACCCGCTGGCGGAGCGGGAAGCGGTGCGCCTGGACGAACTCGCCGCGGACTCGTGGACCTGTACCCGAGACGACACCGCCGGGGCACGGGTGCTGGTGCGGCTGGCGGCCGCGGCGGGCTTCGTTCCGAACATCGTGTTCCGCAGCAACGACTACAAGGTGATCCGCGACCTGGTCGCCCGTGGCCTCGGGCCCGCTCTGCTGCCCGCCATGGCGGTTGGTGACGAGGACGTCGGCGTCAAACCGATCGCCGGACGACAACCGCACCGACGAGTCCAGGTGATCTACCGGCAGCACAACACCAACCCGCTGCTGCCGTTGGCACTGGAGCGATTGGCGAAATCCTGTGCGGCACTGGCCGAGAGGTGGGCCGCACCCGGGTGAGTCCCTTCGCATCGGAGTTTTCCACATCGTTCACGGCGGGAGCGGAAACGACATTGAATCGGCGAACACCGCGAACCGAACCGGTCGACGACAACTTCCTGCGGGAAGTGGCCGCGTGGTCGGAAGGACAGGTCCCCCGGAGTCCGGGGGAGGCGTGCGACGTTCGGACCGGACGGGAACTGCTCGAACTCTTCGACAGCCAGCTCGGCAGCAGACA
This sequence comes from Actinopolyspora mzabensis, assembly GCF_900101095.1. Taxonomy (GTDB): domain Bacteria; phylum Actinomycetota; class Actinomycetes; order Mycobacteriales; family Pseudonocardiaceae; genus Actinopolyspora; species Actinopolyspora mzabensis. The sequence goes on along the minus strand of NZ_FNFM01000013.1, from coordinate 5,041 downwards.
CCTGGACCTGGCAGCGCGTGAGCTGGGAGCTCGGGGGGTGGGCTACTACAGCATCGGCTCCGCCGGGCACGAGTCCAACGCCGCCGTCGCCGCCGCGCTGCGCACCACGGATCCGGCACTGCTGCACTATCGCTCCGGGGGGTTCTACCTGCGCCGAGCCGCCGAAGTGTCGGACCTCGCACCGTTGTGGGACGTACTGCTCGGAGTCGTGGCAGCCGCCTCGGAGCCGATAGCCGGGGGCAGGCACAAGGTGTTCGGACGTGGCGAGCTGAGTATCGTGCCGCAGACCTCGACCATCGCCTCGCACCTGCCACGGGCGGTGGGGCTCGCCTTCAGCATCGAACGTGCCGCGAAGCTGGGACTGCGGACCGAGTGGCCGCGGGACTCGGTGGTGGTGTGCAGCTTCGGCGACGCCTCGGCGAACCACTCGACCACTGCCGGAGCGCTGAACACCGCGGCGCACTGTGCCTACCAGCACATTCCCCTCCCACTGCTGTTGGTGTGCGAGGACAACGGGATCGGGATCAGCGTGGCCACCCCGGAAGGCTGGATACCACGGTCACTGAGCACACGTGCCGAACTGACCTGGTTCGACGCGGACGGCAGGGATCCGCTGGAGTGTCTGGCGGTAGCGGAACGCGCCGCGAACTGGGTCCGTACCCACCGCCGCCCCGCCCTGCTTCGGCTGCGCACGGTTCGTCTGATGGGACACGCCGGCTCCGATGTGGAAACCGGGTACCGCAGCCCCGAGGACATCACCGCCGATTACCGGCGGGACCCCCTGCTGGGTACCGCCGAAGCCCTGGTCGACCACGGTGTGCTGGACGCGCGGCAGGTGATCGACCGTTACGAGGCCAAACGCGCCGAGGTCGCCGAGACCGCGGAACGGGCTCTCGGCCAACGCAAGCTGGCGAGTTCCGCTGAGGTACGTGCTTCGATCGCGCGCGACAGCCCCGAGCGGATCGCCGAACGAGTGCGGCTGGTCACCGCTGAGACGACCGAGCGGGACACGGTCTCCGGTGCCGCGCCGTCGGAGCAAGGGACTCCGTTGACGCTGGCCCAGAGCATCAACCGCGCGCTCTCCGAGGAGCTGGCGCACAACGAAGGATCGCTGGTTTTCGGTCAGGACATCGCCCGCAAGGGCGGGGTTTACGGGGTCACCCGCAGCCTGCACCGAAAATTCGGCGGGGCCCGGGTGTTCGACACCCTGCTGGACGAGCAGAGCATCCTCGGGACCGCGCTCGGAGCAGGGCTGGCGGGGTTGCTCCCGATTCCCGAGATCCAGTATCTGGCCTACCTGCACAACGCGGCGGACCAGATTCGCGGTGAGGCGGCCACGACGGGATTCTTCTCCAGCGGGCGGTACCGCAACCCGATGGTGGTGCGAGTGCCGAGCTATGCCTACCAGCGGGGCTTCGGCGGGCACTTCCACAACGACAACAGCGTCGCCGCGCTACTGGACATCCCCGGCGTGGTGGTGGCCTCACCGGCAAGGCCGGACGACGCGGCCGCGATGCTGCGGAGCTGCCTCGCCGCCGCCGACGTGGACGGGCGGGTGTGCGTGTTCCTGGAACCGATCGCGCTCTATCACACCCGCGATCTGCACGAAGCGGGCGACGGTGCCTGGACGGCCGAGTTTCCCACCGGCGCCGAGGGGCACGTCCCGCTCGGCTCCGCGGCCGAGTACGTCTTCGGCTCGGACCTGACAGTGGTCACCTCGGGAAACGGTCTCGCCATGAGTCTGCGGGTGGCACGCCGACTGCGGCAACGCGGGGTGGGAGTGCGCGTGCTGGACCTGCGTTGGCTGGCACCGCTGCCCCGACACCAGCTGTTTCGGGCGGCCGAGTCGACCGGCAGGGTACTGGTCGCCGACGAGACCAGAACCTCCGGTGGCATCTCGGAGCGGGTGATCACAGCACTGATCGACCTCGGGTTCGCCGGCGCCGTACGTCGAGTAAGCAGCGCCGACAGTTTCATCCCACTGGGCGAGGCGGCCCATCACGTGCTGCTGGACGAGGAGAGCATCGAACGAACAGCACTGGAGATGATCTGACCACCTTTCCGAGCCGGGCGAACACCTCGTGGGAGAAAACGTCGGGCGAAACGGCGAAGAACCTCTACCGGCGCTGGTTGCGGGAGCCACGGGCCGGTGAGCCCCGCGTGGCGCGGGAGATCGTCAGCGAGGACTTCGCCATTCATCACGGGGAGATCCGCCCCCGGCACCGAACGGGAACTGAGTGGAGCGGCAGGTGCGACGAAGCTGGTGGAATGGGGCGGGCAACCGTTCGAACGTCCGCGATTCACGCTCGAGGTGGTCCCGATCGTGGCAGGCGACCTGCCGAGCGCACGATGGGTCGGCAACGGAACCCACCCGGGCGGTGTGCCCGGTGCCACGGCGGCACCGGCTGAAGGGCCGCGAACCGTAAGGTGTCGTCGTTCCCGCGCGGGAACGACGACACCTTACGGCAGGAAACATCGTGGTGAAACGACTCAGGCTGGTTGCAGCACTCCCTCGGCCAGCCCGAGGTTGTCCACCACCTCACGGGTGGCCTTGGCCCGATTGAGGCTGTAGAAGTGCAGGCCTGGAACCCCTTCGGAGATCAGGCGTTCGCACAGCTTGGTGCTCAGCTCGATTCCCGCCGCGCGGAAAGCCTTCGGGTCCTCGACCAACGGGTCCAGCACGTTGGAGACCTCGGTGGGCACGGGCACTCCGGCGAGATGTTGGAACTTGCTCAGCACCTTCGGCGTGGTTATCGGCATCACACCCGGCAGGAGAGGGGCGTGGCAGTCGCGGGCAGCGAGCCGGTCGCGCAGCCGCAAGAAGTACTCCGGCTGCAGGAACAGCTGCGCCACGGCGAAGTCGGAGCCCGCCCTGATCTTGTTGACCAGGTGATCGGTTTCGGTTTCGATGTCCGTCGAACGCGGATGCATGTGCGGGAAGGCGGCTACGCCCACCGAGAAGTCGCCCCAGGAACGGATCAGCCGAACCAGCTCGTCGGCGTAGAGGATCCCGTCCGGATGCGGAATCCACTCCCCCATCGGATCACCGGGCGGGTCTCCCCGGATCGCCAGAACGTTTTGGATCCCCTCGCTCGCCAACGATCCGACGACGTGCCGGAGCTCGTCCTTGGAATGGTCCACACCGGTCAGGTGGGCCATCGGCAGCATGGTGGTTTCCTGGGCGATACGCCCGACCGTGCGAATCGTGCGGTCCCTGCTGGAGCCTCCCGCACCGTACGTGACGGACACGTAGGCGGGGTCCAGCGGTTCCAGCTCGCGCACGGCTTTCCAGAGGATCTGCTCTTCGTCGTCGTTGCGCGGCGGGAAGAATTCCACCGAGAACACGGTCCTGCCCGGCTGTAGCCGGTCCACAACCCGGGTCACGTGCTGGCCTCCTTGTGTTGTTCTCACCGGCTCGGAAACGGCCCCCGCCGGTATCGGGTTCCACCGACAGGCGGCGCGGGCCGTTCCGCTCGGTAAAGCGGGGCGGCCACCACCCACGGCGGTGGCCGCCCCGAACCGCATCAGCGTGCGAACCGAGCCGGATCAGTAGCGGTAGTGCTCCGGCTTGTACGGTCCTTCGACGTCGACTCCGATGTATTCGGCCTGGGCCTTGGTCATCTTGGTGAGGTTGACGCCGAGCGCGTCCAGGTGCAGCCGGGCGACCTTCTCGTCGAGGTGCTTGGGCAGCATGTAGACGTCGCGGTCGTACTCGTCGGTCTTGTTGAACAGCTCGATCTGGGCGATCGTCTGGTTGGTGAACGAGTTCGACATCACAAAGCTCGGGTGCCCGGTGGCGTTACCCAGGTTGAGCAGCCTGCCCTCGGACAGCACGATGACGGCGTGCCCGTCCGGGTAGGTGAACTCGTGCACCTGCGGCTTGATCTCGGTCTTGGTGATGCCGGGGGTCTTCTCCAGACCGGCCATGTCGATCTCGTTGTCGAAGTGGCCGATGTTGCCCACGATGGCGTTGTGCTTCATCCGGCTCATGTGCTCGGCCGTGATGACGTCGAAGTTGCCCGTGGTCGTGATGAAGATGTCGGCGGTGTCGACGACCTCCTCCATCGTCTTGACCTCGTAGCCCTCCATCGCGGCCTGCAGCGCGCAGATCGGGTCGATCTCGGTGACGATGACCCGGGCGCCCTGGCCACGCAGCGACTCGGCCGAACCCTTGCCGACATCACCGAAACCGCAGATCACAGCGACCTTACCGCCGATGAGCACATCGGTGGCACGGTTGATGCCATCCACCAGGGAGTGGCGGCAGCCGTACTTGTTGTCGAACTTCGACTTGGTGACCGAGTCGTTGACGTTGATCGCCGGGAACAACAGGTCACCGGACTTGACCAGCTCGTAGAGCTTGTGCACACCGGTGGTGGTTTCCTCGGTGACGCCCTTGATCTCCTTGGCGGCCTTGGTGAACCGCTGCTTGTCGTTGGCCAGGCTCTCACGCAGCACCGACAGCACGACCTTGAACTCGTCCGGATCGTCCTCGGTCGGCTGCGGCACAGCACCGGCCGTCTCGAACTCGACGCCCTTCTGGACCAGCATGGTGGCATCGCCACCGTCGTCCAGAATCATGTTCGGACCACGGTTGTCGGAAAAGCCCTGGAACAGCTGGTTGGTGCACCACCAGTACTCCTCCAACGTCTCACCCTTCCAGGCGAACACCGGGACACCGGCGGGCTTGTCCGGCGTGCCGTTCGGGCCAACCACCACGGCCGCGGCGGCCTCGTCCTGGGTAGAGAAGATGTTGCAGGACACCCAGCGCACCTCGGCACCCAGCTCCACCAACGTCTCGATCAAAACGGCGGTCTGCACGGTCATGTGCAGCGAACCCGCGATACGCGCACCCTTGAGCGGCTTGCTGTCCGCGTACTCCCGGCGAGTCGCCATCAGGCCGGGCATCTCGTGTTCAGCCAGCCGGATCTGGTGACGGCCGGACTCGGCCAACTTCGGATCCGCGATAGCGAACTCGATATTCCCTGCCTTCTGCAACTTCGGGCTCATGATTTCCCTTCCTCGTTTCCTCAATCGGGCA
>NZ_FNFM01000001.1 GCF_900101095.1 Actinopolyspora mzabensis | reverse complement strand
GCCGTCCCCACCGGCCACACCGAACCCACCATCACCGGGCACCACCACCCTCATCACCCAGCACACCCGCATCGACCACACCGTCCACGGCCCCACCACCGAACGACACCGCCGCCGCGTGCTCCCGCAGCTGCCGCGCCACCCGCTCCAGCACCACCGCCGTCTCCGCGCACTGCCGCGCCGTGGCCCGACCACCGGCCAGGTCGTAGGCCACCCGCTCCAGCACCCACTCCTCGTGTTTCAGCGCGATCGCCAACCTCGCCCGCTCACCGGTCACGACCGCACCACCCTTCCGGCGCGCCGCTCGACCTCGGCCAACGACTCCAACCCGGCCAGCTCCCGAGTCCGCTCGTCGCAGTCGCGGCACGTGCCCCACAACCACGCCACCTCACCCGTCTCCGCCGACACCTCCACGCCGCACAACGTCGACACCACCACACCCTCCGGAAACTCCACCCCCGGCAGCGGCACCACATCCCCACTCGCATGCCGAGCACCACCACCCGGCACCCACACGAACGGATGCGACACGATGACCTCCTCTATGCCAACAACATCTTTCGTTGCCAGCACCAATATGCGTTGCTAGCAACACCATGCGCAATCGCCTGATCGAATGACGTAAGCGCCACGAGACGCGGGTTATCGTTGGCGCATGGGCGGCAACAGCCGAGGATTGCCCAAGACACGAACGCTGGGCGCTGAACTGCGAGAAGCACGCGAGAAAGCAGGACTGTCCACACGAAAACTGGCGGAAAAAGTCCACAAACACCACAGCGTGCTCGCCCGCTACGAAAGCGGCGCCAAACGACCGGAGCCGGAAACGGTCGCGGCGATCCTGACCGCGCTCGACGCCACCGACACCGAGCGCAGCAGAGTGGTCGAACTCGCCCGAGCCGCCGAGGACGCCAACTGGGTGGCCGTCGGCGACTCCTCCCACCGCGACATGACCACACTCATCGAGTACGAACGCACCGCGAGCACTATCGCCGAGGTCGCCACCACCGTGATCCCCGGCGTGTTGCAGACCCACGACTACGCGCGGGCGATCATCGCCACCTGGTCACCCGGCGACGCCGACACACGCACCGCCATCCGGCTCGGCCGCCGCGACATGCTCACCAAACGGGACGCGCCGAACTTCACCGCGATCATCACCGAGAACGCACTCCGCGACCCCATCGGCGGAACCGAGGTGCACACCGAGCAACTACGCCACCTGCTGAAGATGAGCGAGCTGCCCAACGTCGAGATCAGGATCGTCGCCAGCCGCACCGGCCAATGGAACCCCACCCACGCCGGAAGCTTCATCTACTTCGACTTCGACAAAGCAGCACCAATCGTCTACATCGAACACTTCAGCTCACTGACACTGCTACACACCCCGAAAGAAATACACGCGTTCGAAAACGCGCTCACCACCCTGCGGAACACGGCGATGAACCCCGAACAATCAACCGACCTCATCGCCACACTCGCCAACACTCAAGGAGCACCCAGTGACAGCTGAACATCCCACCAACTGGCGCAAACCCACCCGCAGCTCCACCGGCAACGCCTGCGTCGAGGTCGGCCGGTTAGCCGACGGCGCGGCCGTCCGCGACACCAAGAACCGCGCAGCCGGACACCTCACCACCACCCGAACACAGTGGACATCCTTCATCCACTCCCTCAAAACCAACCGCTTCGATTGAGTTCAGCCGTTCGGACCGTCCCGGAAAGTGCGCGCGCACCGGGACGGTCTTTTCGGTCGACCGCGTTTTGACCGGGAAGAAGGTCTTCCGCGACGGGTTCGTCCGCTGAAGAGCACTCGCTGTCGGTCGGCGACGCTACCGTCGCGCCATGCAACAGCTCCTCACTCTCCCCACGATCCGCGCGCAGGCCGAACAAACAGTCAGTCGCATCCAGGACGTGGCCCGCAGCCACGGGGACGAGGATCCCGGGTCCACCCCGGAGCAGGATGAGGCACTCCACCGCGCACGGCGCGTCCTTACCGAAGCGGCCAGCCACCCCGCAGGAGGCCGCGCGGTGACAGTCCTTCCCGGCGGCGTGTTACCGGAGACGCGTGGGGAATGGAGATCGAGGCCCGCAGCTAGTTCGGCGCCGGACGTGCCGCACAACCGCCGGTCGCCGGGCTGCCTCTGCCCGCGATCACTACCGCGAGCGTTGCGGACGAGCGTGCCACCGGCAGGCAAGCCACACCCTTCACTCGCGCCGAGACGGAAACACAGACAGGCATCGTGAGCAGCCTCGAAAAGCTCGGCGAGCAACTGGCCCTGGTGCTGACCAAACTCGCCGAAAGCCAGACCGCTCTCGTCCAAGCCCGCCAACGGATCGGCGAAAGCGGCCAGACCCTGGCCGCCGTCGTCGACGAGCACACCCACCACGACCTGTCGGCCGGCATCCCGGCCTACCGCGAAGCCTGGTCCACCACGACCGAGGTCGGCAAAACACTCGTTTCGGTCGACAAGGCCATCCGCACCTACATGACCAGCATCGGCGCCCCCGGAGCCGAGACCGCCGGAGTCCCCAGCGATGACGAGGCGAACTCGCCATCAGCCGCCATGCCTACGGGCCTCGAACCACACCAGCCGGATGCTACGGCCCACCGCGACGACGAACCCGAGTTCAGCACCCCGGAATGGGCTGAACACGAGGTCACAAGCTTGACCGACCTGTCGGAAACCGCCGGGAACGTGTTCGACGACGAGGGTAACCAGATCAACACCGAACCGTGGCGAAGCGGGGAACACGACGTCTGGTTCGAGCAGAACGACCAGGAACTTCGGGCGAGCCCAGCGTTCCCGGCCATATCGCCTCGGGCCAAGGCTGTGCCCTCAGCCAGCCACGTGGAAACCAAGGTAGCCCGGTGGCTGGACAGCCAACCGAACCTGAACCACGTCAGCATCGTGATCAACAAGCCCGTGATCTGTCAGGGTCGTTTCGGTTGCGAAGCAGCAGTCCGTGCCCTGCTCTCGGCGGGCAAGTCAGTCAGTGTCTGGCCCCGGGGCAGTGGGGTACCGTACGAACTGAAGGGAGCCAAGAAAGCATGATCATCAGCGCGAGTCACCAACACGACTGGCTGCACGGTTACGACGCTGACCAGGTCGATCAGGTCATCAACACTGTTCTCACGCAGGGTAGTCCGCTCCAGCCGAGCGAGGTCTTCGTTGGTGAGCGGACGGTGACGCTCGAAACGATGGACCTTCCCGAGTACCACGTACGGGTCTGCGTCAACCCGACCGCCGGATACGCAGCGCTGCTGTTCACCGCATCCGATCTTGACCCGGACCGGATCTGGGTATCCTTCAACTCGAAACCGCCGCTGGAGGACCCCCACCTGGCCAGCGACATCGACACCGGACGTTACCACGATCGGTTCACAGCCATCCCCATCGAGCAGGCCCGCACAGCGCTCCGGGAGTTCTGGAGCACCGGAGGCCGACGTCCAGCCCAGGTAACCTGGGTAGCAGCGGACTACTACGGGCGTATCACCGAGCGCATGACCGTCGCCGCGTAGCAGCCGGAACCTACCGAGTGAGTATCAGCGCACTCATGCATGACCAGTTCCACCACGTGGAGCGATAGGACGATGCTGACCGTGTGATCGACGAAGCCCTCGATCACTCCCTGCCTGGACCGGCGGATGCGCCGATTCCACGGCGCGGCCATCCGCGACACCAAGAACCGCACGGCCGGACACCTCACCACCACCCGAGCACAGTGGACGGACTTCATCGCGGCCGTCAAAACCGACCGCTTCCACTGACCACGCGAAGCCCACGACGGCGTCCCCGGTAGCCACCCCGGCCCGGAGGGCGCCGTCAATCTCTCGCGAAATCGCCGGGAACCGGGCTCCCGGCCTCCTCCCACAGCCGAGTGGCGATTCGCCCGGCCGGGTCATCACCCGCTTCGCGGTAGCCGGTCCCCGCCCACAGCGCCAACCCGTCCTGGTCGGCCTGCGCTGCCGCGGCGGCGCGCAGCGGTTTGGTGAGCTGGTTGACCTCCGGGTACGCGGCCGGGGCGGTGGCGTCGTGCTCGGCGATGAACCGGTTGCGCAGCCCGCGCGCGTTCCTGCCCGAGAACGCCCTGGTCACGGTGGTCTCGGCGAAGCGCGGGTCGATCAGCGCGTCCTTGTGCGGCCCGCTCGTCCCGGCCTCCGGGCAGCGCAGGAAGGCGGTGCCCAGCTGCACCGCCGTGGCCCCCGCCCGCAGCGCGTTGGCGATGTCGATACCGTCGGAGATCCCCCCGGCCGCGAGCAGCGGCAGCTCGGTGGCCGCGCGCACCCGCACGAGCAGTTCGAGGGTGCTCACCTCGTCGTCCGGGGTGTCCGGGTGGAACGTCGCGCGGTGGCCGCCCGCCTCGGTGCCCTGCACCGTGAGGGTGTCGGCACCGTTGCGTTCGGCGTGCAGCGCCTCCTCGACCGTGGTCACACTGGCCACCACGTGCGTGCCCACCCGGTGCAGCCGTTGCACCACCTCCTCGGGCGGCGGGCCGAACGTGAAGGAGACGATCGGGACGGGTTCGCGTTCCAGCAGGTCGAGCTTCTCCTCGAACCGGTCGCGGTCGGCCGGGTCGGGCTGCGGCAGTTTCGCGGCGTAGCGCTCTGCTTCGCCGCGCAGTTCCGCCAGGTAGAAGGCCACCTCCTCGGCGCGGTCGGACGGCTCCCCCGGCACGAACAGGTTGACGCCGAAGACCGGGACCTCGCCGCGCACCCGCTCGATCTGCTCCCGCAGGGTTTCCGGGGTCTTGTAGCCCGCCGCCAGGAAACCGGTGCCGCCCGCCGCTGCCACGGCGGCGACCAGTTCCGGTGTGGACGGTCCGCCCGCCATCGGCGCGGCGATCACGGGGAGCCGCAGCTCGGAGAAATCGAACACCGCGTGCGCTCCTGGTTCTCTAGGAAGTCGTGTTCCGGCCCGTCAGGGACGGACCGCACCGGACGACGGGGCTACCCGCTGAGGCGAGGCGACGACCGTGCGGCCCGGCAAGATCCACGGTCACAAAGCCGCACCCGCCGCGCAACAGCGGCGCGGATGAAATCCGGCACAGCGCGCCGGGCTCGTTCGCCGTCAACCCACCAGGGGTACGCGTATACCGCTACCCGCGCACCCCGGTCGAGCCGAGCCGCCCCGCCAGGTCCCCCACGAGCTTCCGCAGCAGTTCGACGAGTCGCTGCTCACGTTCCCGGCTGTGTCGGGCCTTGAGGAGGGTGACGCTGACCGCGGCGGTCGTGCCGCTGCGGGTCGGCACCGTGCTGGCCAGGCAGAAGATTCCCTCGCCCGCCTCCTCGTCGTCGACGGCGTAGCCCCTGGCGCGGATCTCGGAAAGCTGCCGATCCAGTTCGGCGCGGGTGCGCACGCTGTTGGCGGTCAGCCCGCGCAGCTCCTGATCCGCACCGAGCCGTTCCGCCAGCTCGCGCTCGCTCAGCGTGGCGAGCATCGCCTTGCCCACCGCGGTGCAGGTGGCGGGCAGGTGACGACCCACCTCGGAGACCAGCCTGATCGGGTGACCTCCACCCCTGCGTGCCAGGTAGACCACGTCGGAACCGTCGAGTACGGCCAGCTGGAGGGTCTCCTCCTCGTCCTCGGCCAGCTCGAGGCAGGCGGCGTGGAACTGCTGGACGAGGTCGACACCCGCGAGATATGCCTCGCCGTACTCCACCAGCCGCTGGCCGAGGCAGTACTCCCCGTCCACCTGCCGCAGCAGCCCTCCCTGCGCGAGGGCGTGGCACACGTTGGACACGGAGGACTTCGCGATCCCCAATCTCCGGCCGAGCTCACTAGGCCCGAACGACTCCTCCCGGTTCGCGGCGAGCATGTCCAGAACCGCCACCGCACGCGTAACCGCGGGCGCGAGAGAGCGGTCGCCGTCTCCCTGACCCGTTTCGTTCTCCACGATCCGTGCTCCTCCTCAGCCGGTCCCTGCGCTACATCCTATTTCCCCGATCGGATTGACACAGATCACAGCGGTCCATATCGTTCAGCATGCTGTCTACCGTTCAGCATACTGACCATTACGAGTGATGGTCGCCCGAAACAAGCCAAGGAGAGACGCAGTGCACCTGGTTCGTTACGTGGATCCCGGGACGGGCACGGCCCGCATCGGCCGCCACGAAGGAGACCGCGTCACCCCCCTGCCCTCGGTGGAAAGCATCGCGGAGCTGTTACGCCTGCCCGCGACCGAGTTCCGCGAGTTCCTGGAGCGCGACAACTCCGCCGACTCCACGCCCGAATCGGGCGCTCGACTGCTTCCTCCCGTCGACGGCCGCACCGAGGTCTGGGCGAGCGGCGTGACCTACGAACGGTCCCGAGGTGCCCGCGTCGAGGAGAGCGAGGCGGGCACCGTCTACGTGCACGTCTACGACGCGCCGCGGCCCGAGCTGTTCTTCAAGGCACCGGCGTGGCGCGTGGTCACGGACGGCGACCCCGTCGCCATCCGCGCGGACTCGCCGCTCAACGTCCCCGAGCCGGAACTGGCGCTGGTCGTCAACAGTCGCGGCGAGATCGTCGGCCTGACCGCGTGCAACGACATGAGCTCACGGTCGCTGGAGGGGGAGAACCCGCTCTACCTGCCGCAGGCCAAGGTCTACAACGGCAGCTGCGGGCTCAGCGCGGGCATCAGGCCGATCTGGCAGGTGGACGACCCCACCGACCTGCGCATCCGCATGACCGTGCGACGGGACGGGGACGAGGTGTGGCGCGGGGAGACCTCCACCGCGAAGCTGCACCGGAGCCCGCGGGAACTGGTGGACGCGCTGTTCGCCGAAACCGACTTCCCCGACGGTGCCGTGCTGGCCACCGGCACCGGGATCATTCCGGAACTCGACTTCACCCTGGCCCCCGACGATCTGATCGAGATCGAGATCGACGAGGTGGCGAGGCTGTCGAACCACGTCGTGCGGGGGCGGGAAACCACCTCCTGGTTCACCGCCTCCCCCGACCAGCCGAAAGCGAGGGCGTGATGACCACGGTCACCATCCCGGAGGAAACCGACCTCCCCGCACTCGAACGAACGCTCGACGCCGCGCGCGAGGCGGCCGGACCGCTCGCCGCGCTGCGTCCCTCCGAAAGGGCCGAGCTGCTCCGGGCGGCGGCGGACGCGCTGGACGCCGCGACCGAGGAGCTCGTCTCGCTGGCCGAGGGCGAGACGGCGCTGCCGCGCCCCCGCCTCACCGGCGAGGTGGGCAGGTCCAGCGGACAGCTCAGGATGTTCGCCGCCGCGCTCGAGGACGGCGGGTACCTGGAACCCGTCATCGACACGGCGACCGAGAACGGCAGGCCCGACCTGCGGCGGATGCTCGTGCCGCTCGGACCGGTCGTGGTGTTCGGCGCGAGCAACTTCCCGTTCGCCTTCAGCGTCCCGGGCGGTGACACCGCCTCGGCGCTGGCGGCGGGATGTCCGGTCGTGGTCAAAGCGCACCCCGGACACCCACGGCTGTCCGAACGCGTCGGCGAGCTCCTCGCCGAAGCGCTCCGCGCCTCCGGGGCCCCCGAAGGCACCCTCGCGGTGGTGCACGGGCAAGACGCCGGCCTGCGCGCGTTGACCGATCCGCGGGTCAAGGCGGCCACGTTCACCGGCTCGGAGGCGGGCGGAAAAGCACTGCTGGAAGCGGCTAATTCCAGGCCCGACCCCATTCCTTTCTACGGCGAGCTGGGCAGCCTCAACCCCGTGTTCGTCACCCCCGCCGCGCTGCGCGCACGCGGTCCCGAGATCGTCGACGGGTACGTGGCGTCCTTCACCCTCGGCGCGGGACAGTTCTGCACCAAACCCGGTCTGCTGTTCCTGCCCTCGGGGCACGGCGAACGGCAGCGCATCGTCGACGCGGTGGAGCGGTCGGCTCCCGCCGCGATGCTCAACGAGCGGATCAGGGACGCGCACGCCGCCGAACGCGACCGGTTGACCACCGTCCCCGGAATGCGGGTGCTGGCCACCGGCCCCCCGGCGGACGAGCGGGTACCCGCGACGCTGCTCGAAACCACCGTGCCGGAACTGCTGGCCAATTCCGACTCCGCGCTCACCGAGTGCTTCGGCCCCACCTCGATCGTGGTGACCTACGAGAACCTCGCGGAGCTGCGGCAGGCCGCCGAAGCGTTCACGGGAAACCTCACCGCCACCCTCCACTGCGAGGCCGAACAACCGTCCGACCCGGACAACGAGGTGGTTCCTCCGCTGCTGGAAGTGCTGCGCGAGCGGGTCGGCCGGGTGGTGTTCAACGGCTGGCCGACCGGGGTGGCGGTCACGGCGGCCATGCACCACGGCGGCCCCCACCCCGCCACCACCGGGTCGGTGCACACCTCCGTCGGCACCACGGCGCTGCGGCGGTTCCTGCGTCCGGTGTGCTTCCAGTCCACTCCCCAACCGCTGCTCCCGGAGGAGCTGGCGGACCACAACCCGCTCGGGCTGCCCCGCCTCGTCGACGGTGAGCGGAGCACGTCCCCGGTCAGGAGGCCGTTATGAACGACGAGGACAACCGCAGCAGGCACTGGTTCGGCGAGAGCGGCAGAGGCGGTTTCCTCCACCGCTCGTGGATGCGGGCCCAGGGGTTCACCGACGAGGTCTTCGACGGACGTCCGGTCATCGGGATCTGCAACACCTTCTCGGAGTTCACACCGTGCAACGCGCACCTGCGAAGGCTGGCCGAGAGCGTCAAGCAGGGAGTCTGGCAGGCGGGCGGATTTCCCGTGGAGTTCCCGACGATGTCGCTCGGCGAGACACTGCTGCGCCCCACGGCCATGCTCTTCCGCAACCTGCTGTCGATGGACGTGGAGGAGTCGCTGCGCGGCAACCCCGTGGACGGAACGGTGCTGCTGACCGGGTGCGACAAGACGACCCCCGGGTCGATCATGGGAGCGGCCAGCGTGGACCTGCCCAGCCTGGTGGTCACGGGCGGCCCCATGCTCAACGGCAAGTTCCGCGGCTGCGACATCGGCTCGGGAACGGCCGTGTGGCAGTTCACGCAGGACGTCAACGCGGGCAGGATGAGCCAACAGGAGTACCTGGCCGCCGAGTCGGGCATGTCCCGGAGCAACGGGCACTGCATGACGATGGGCACCGCATCCACCATGGCCTGCCTGACCGAGGCGATGGGCCTCTCGCTCCCCGGTTCCGCCGCGATACCGGCCGTGGACTCCCGCCGCTACGCCACCGCGCAACGCGCCGGACAGCGGATCGTCGAGATGGTCGGTGAGGACCTGCGGCTCAGCAGAGTCGTGACCGAACCCGCGATGCGCAACGCGGTGGTCGCCAACGCGGCGCTGGGCGGCTCCACCAACGCCGTGGTCCACCTGCTGGCCATCGCGGGCAGGGTGGGACTCCCGCTGACGCTGGACGACCTGGACGCGATCAGTCGCGACGTGCCGTGGTTGGCGAACCTGCAGCCCTCGGGCGAGTACCTGATGGAGGACTTCTACTACGCGGGTGGGCTGCCCGCCGTCCTGGCCGAGCTGACCGATCTGCTGGATGAACGGGCGATCACGGTCACCGGGCGTGGGCTCGTCGAGGCTGCGTCCGGCGGGGAGCGGGTGCCCGGCACCGAAGTCATCCACCCGCGTGCGGAGCCGCTCGGCCTCGGCGCGGGGACCGCGGTGCTGCACGGCAACCTCGCCCCGAACGGGGCGGTCGTCAAGCAGTCCGCGGTCTCCCCCGAGCTGGCGAACCACCGGGGCAGGGCGCTGGTGTTCGACAGCATCGAGGAGTACGACGCCGCCGTCGACGACCCGGAGCTGGACGTGGACGCGGACACGGTGCTCGTGCTGCGGAACTCCGGACCACGCGGCTACCCCGGAATGCCCGAGGTCGGCAACCTCACCATTCCCCGCAAACTCGCCGAGCGGGGCGTGGACGACATGGTGCGCATCTCCGACGCACGCATGAGCGGAACCGCCTACGGAACCGTGATACTGCACGTCTGCCCCGAGTCCGCCGTGGGCGGACCGCTCGCGCTGGTGCGGAGCGGTGACCGGATCGAACTCGACGTGGCCTCCCGGCGGCTGCACCTCGACGTGCCCGACGAGGAAATCGCCCGTCGGCGTTCCGAGCGGCACCCCACCCCGCGGCAGGAGGAGCGCGGCTGGGTGAAGCTCTACACCGAGCACGTCCTGCAGGCCGACCAAGGCTGTGATCTCGACTTCCTGGTCGGCTCCAGCGGCCCGACGGTGGCGCGGCAGTCCCACTGACGGCCCCGGGACGCCCCCGTCCCGCGTTCAACCGCGCGCGAGCCCCTCGGCGGCTCGCGCGCCGCATCCCCCTCCCCTTTTGAAACCGCTTCCGGCGATGCGCGCCGCCACCGGTTTCGAGGAAACCCGCATCGAGGAGCTTCCCGTGGAAACGACGACGGAGCCCGTCTACGGAGTCATGCCGCTGCTGGCGATAGCGGTCGCAGCGGTGGCCCTGCTGCTGTTACTGATCGTGCGGTTCAAACTGCACGCCTTCATCTCGCTGGTGCTGGTCAGTCTGCTCGTAGGACTGGCGACACGGATACCTTTCGACGAACTGGTGGACACGCTGCTCACCGGGTTCGGCGACACGCTGGCGAACGTGGGGCTGCTGGTCGGCCTGGGAGCCATGATCGGGCGGCTGCTGGAGATCAGCGGCGGTGCCCGGGTCCTGGCCGACACGTTGATCAACCGGTTCGGCCCGCGACGGGCTCCGCTCGCCCTGGGACTCGCCTCCCTGCTGTTCGGCTTCCCCATCTTCTTCGACGCCGCCTTCGTGGTGCTCCTCCCGATCGTATTCAGCGTGGCGCGACGGTTCGGCGGCTCGTTGCTGCTGTACGCCCTCCCCACGGCCGGGGGTTTCCTGGCGATGCACGCCCTGGTCCCGCCGCACCCCGGCCCGGTGGCGGCCTCCGAACTCCTCGGAGCCGACGTCGGCCTCGTGCTGCTGCTCGGTCTGCTCGTGGCCGTGCCGTCCTGGTACGTGGGTTCGTACGTCTTCTCCAAGTTCATCGGTCCCCGTATCGACGTTCCGGTACCGGTGCTGGGCGCTTCATCCGAAGTGGACCAGGACACGGCGGGTTCGGAGGAGACCGCACCGCTCCCCCGGTTCGGCACCGTCCTCGGGGTGCTGCTGCTGCCACTGGTGATGATCTTCCTGCACACAGGACTGGAGACACTTCGAACGGTGGGAGCCGTCGACTCGGACGCTGCGTGGGTGCGTCCGCTGCTGCTGCTCGGGGAGACACCGATCGCACTGCTGGCCACCGCGATCGTCAGCATCGTCGTGTTCGGACGCGGACGCTCCCGGACGAACGTGGAGCAGATCGTCAACGGAGCGCTCGGCCCGGTGTGCGCGATCATCCTCATCACCGGCGCCGGTGGGATGTTCGGAAGCGTGCTCCAGGCCAGCGGAATCGGCGACGCACTCGCGGAAACGCTCAACGCGGCCGGATTCCCCCTGATAGTGGCCGCGTTCGTGATCGCGACCGGGTTGCGCGTGGCACAGGGTTCGGCCACGGTGGCGCTGACCACCACCGCCGGGCTTCTCGCGCCGACGGTCGCTGCCGTCGACGGGCTCTCCTCGCTCTACCTGGCGCTGCTCGTGCTGGCGATCGCGTGCGGCTCCATGGTGCTGTCGCACGTCAACGATTCCGGGTTCTGGCTGGTGGGACGTTTCCTCGGCCTCGATGTGAGTACCACGCTCAAGACGTGGACCGTGATGGCCACGCTGGTCGGCGGCACGGGTTTCCTGCTGGTGCTGCTCATCAGCGTGTTCGCCTGATCCCGGTCCGGACTCACCGGAAAGGACCGACGTGGTGTAGTACTTGCTCGACGTCGGTCCTGCCGGAGCGAGAGGCCGCGGGAGGTTCCGCCGACCCGACCACTGCCACGAGGACGTTCACCGTTGACCAGAACCGTGCGAGCCGAGTTCGACGAGCGGACCGTCACCGTCTACCAGGCGTACCGCCCGGAGATAGCCGACCCCGCGCTGCGGGCGGGCACGTTCGTCGCACCGTTCAAACGCGACCGCATGACCTGGATCAAGCCTTCGCTGCTTTGGATGATGTATCGCTGCGGCTTCGGCACCAAGCCAGATCAAGAGCGGGTGCTGGCCGTGCGGCTGCGGCGGGAGGGTTTCGAGTGGGCGCTGGCCAACTCCTGCGCGAGCTCGTTCGATCCGAGGCGCTACCTCGACCACGAGCACTGGCGAACTCACCTGGCCGAGAGCCCGGTGCGGGTGCAGTGGGACCCCGAGCGCAACACCGCCATGCGCCCCGCCGAGTGGCGGGCGATCCAGGTGGGGCTGGGCGGTGACGCGGTGCGGCGCTACGTCGACGAGTGGATCGTCTCGGTGCACGACCGCACCGAGCTGGCGGGCGAGCTCCACCGGCACCACCGGGACGGCGATCACGAGGCGATGCGGCGGCTGCTGCCGGTGGAGCGGGAATACCCACTGCCGGAACGGATCCGCACCGTCATCGGCGGCGACTGAACACCAGGGGAATCGCTCGGGGACCGGGGACACCCGATCGGGGTCGCCACCTCGCACGATGGGGGATCGCTCGGGCCGAGCACTCGGACGATCGGGGCCGGTGACCGCGACGAGCGGCCCGCGCGGCCGGGAGAGGAACTCCCGACCGCGCGGCGGAGTGACTCACTGGGAGACCCGCACCCAGTCGATCAGGTAGCGGGCGCTGCCCGAGGCCACCTTGTCCACGGTGGACTGCGGAAGGCCCGGGTAGGGCTGGGTGACCCCGTTGACGCCCTGCGGGTAGGTGCCGCCGAGCGCAAAGTTGAGGATCATGTACTGCGGGTCGTCGTAGACCCAGGTCCAGCCGTTCTGCTCGATCTCGGCCTTGGTGATGCGGTAGATCTGCCTGTCGTCGACGAAGAAGGTGAACCCGCCGTTCCACCAGTCGGCGCGGTAGGTGTGCCAGCCGCCCGGATCGCCGTTGGGGAAGGACTGGCTGGCGTTGACCGGGGTGTCGCCGTGGTACTCGGGGCCGTGCAGCGCGACGCTGGTCCACGGCTCGCCGACGTTCTCCATCACGTCGACCTCACCGTTGGTGGGCCAGGGCTCGCCCTCGTCGATCTTCGCGCCCAACGACCACCAGGCGGGCCACAGCCCGGACGCGTTGGCGTTCTCCGGCAGTTTGATGCGGGCCTCGTACCTGCCGTAGGTGAACTCGAAGCGGTCCTGCGTGCTCACCCGACCGGAGATGAAGTCGTAGCTGCGGCCGTCGGGGGCCTGGTGGCCGGGCCGGTAGCGGGGGTGCAGCGCGAGCGTGCCGCCGCTGGCACCGGCGACGTTGTGGTCGATGTAGATGGTCTCCGAGGAGTCGACGTAGGCCTGCTGCTCGTTGTTGACCGTGCCGAAGTTCTCGCCGGTTTTGAGGACCTTCCACTTGGAGCGGTCGAGGTTGCTGCCCGAGAAGTCGTCGAAGAAGGTCACCGCGGACGTGCCCACGGAGTCGGCGGAGTCGGCCGGGCTGGCGGCGCCGGTGGCGGATACCGACAGCAGGGCGGTCAGCGCCAGGGCGGCGCCACCGACCAGTTGCTTCCTTCGTCCACGCATCGAAACTCTCCTCGCTTGGGGTGACGGAGCGGGTGCACCCGAACAACGATGCTGGTGGGGAGAGGTTGAACGGTAAAGACGGTATCGATCAAGTAACACGAAGTTGCGCCGGAAGGCCGATCGGGCGGCGACGTTCGGGGGTGTTCACAAGGGCAGCGACGAGCGAGTGTGAGAACTTGACGTTCTTTCCTCCGATACCACGCGGCTCGGCTTCACCTCAGCAGTCGTACTCGATCAGATCCTCCACCGCTTGGCGGAGCCAGTCGTAGAAGCCCCCGAACTCTCCCTGCCGCTCCCACCCCGGCGAAGCGAAATCGTGGACGATCACCACGCGGGCATCGCGATCGAGGTCCCAACAAGCGACATCATCGTTGTCGATCCTATGAGCGAACGGGATCACATTCCGGTCCGGATACCGTTTCTGCAGGCCGGCATACCGTGCTAGGAGCCCTTCTCCCTCCAGAATCGCCCAGGGCTCCATGTCCGTGATCCCGAGCCCCACCACACGGACGAACTCCGTCGGATAGTTGAATCCTTTCGGAAGACATCCAGGACTCAGCAAGTTCGCCACTGATTTCCCACCTATTCGTCAACAGACGTCCAAAAAGCCAAGCTTCGCGATGCACAAGCCCACTGTTCTCGATTCATGACGCCCCCGTACTCACGCGGTCATTCACGCGGCACCTTGATGATGCCGCTGTCCCCGTCCTCGGCGAGCCACTCGTTCGCTTCGTGGAAATCGACAACATCGCGGAGCCTGTTCCGAACCTCCCCAGGAACGAACTTGACCGCCTCGTTGAACGCCTCCACCGCACCGGTGGGAGACCTGGCCACAGTCACAAGCACAACTCCGCTTTGATCATACGGAATCCGAGTGAGCTCCTCGGCCGCCAAAGCGGCACCCTTCCCAAGATCCGCAGCAGGAAAACGCTCCAGAGCACCATACGCGGCTTGATAAGCACCGTAATCGTATCGGACTTTCAACGAAGAAACGATCGGAACAACCGCCTCCGGACCTTCATCACCGGTCACGGAGTCGACCAGCTCCACATAACGGTTCCAGCGACGCTCGGCTTCATCCTGCGGAACGGTGTCATCCTCATCCTGGACGATGTCACCGCACTCGACGAGCTCAACCTTCCAGTCCACAGACACCCGACACCAACTCCTCACGTCATACCCTACGACCGCGGCAACGAAGAGGTCCGAATATGAATAGAATTAAATCTTCCTATTTGGATCTATCCACACGAAGGAGTACTGCTCGCCGGAATCTTATATGTAGCCGCCATTTCCTTATCGAGTATCACAACCAGAGCATCGGGAATATATCTCAATCCCACTCCATTATCCCCACCTAGGGCTATCGTTACGCTCGAATCATCAGAAAACATGAAATGATAAGACCATGGCATCTCTGGACACCCTTCATTGGGAACATGCCAAGCGGCATTTATGCTCACAATCGACACACCAAGAAACTCTTCCCAATCAATATGGTCACTCACATCAATAGGATCCCCAGGCAAGTTAGCACCCTCCTCCCCAGGACCTCTGAAGTCAGCCGCTATACCTTCATTGAGGCCGTCCATATCCCAGGAAAGAATCAGAGCTGACCCACTTTCCATCTGCAGTTCAACGGCCATATCGACTTCGTGAACTCTATCCGCCCTATGCCCTTCGGGCCATCTTTCCTCCTTGGGAACTATGTAGCGAACATTTATCACTGCATCTCCAGCGAGAGACCTTCGAAGCTCGGCAATAATAACACTATTGCCTTCCTGAATATCCCATGGATGTATTATCAACATTTCTAGTAGCGTCCAAAATACTGAAACTGACCGTTAGCATCGAAAGTTGCCCCTATTCCTCGCCCGCCCTCCGGATCAGGCATGACATATCGCGAACCACCAGCAAAGTTACCGGAATCCACGAAAGAATTAGTAGTTTTCGGGTTTGTCAAAATATCATCCAACAGATCCTGGCCAGCTGATTTTAATTGTTTCCCTGGAACCACAGGCAGATCTCCTCGGTTCATATGCTTCTGATACTCACGTCCTGCATGAGTTGTTTTTCCCTTAGCTGCGCGCATCCCGCTCTGGGAAAGAGCATCCAGATCAGGACAACCATCGGAGTTGTGGACGAGTACGGGTGTCTCGCCCGCGACCGCATAATACGTGTGGGTGTCGTTGATGGTGAGGTTGTGGACGCGCTGCAGCGCGGTCCAGGTGCGGATGCTGGTGACCAGCCGCTGCTCACCCTCGGCGGTGCGCACCCGGTCCCCAGCCTGGAGATCCTCGGCGTCGACCCACTCGTCGCGGTTGGGCACCCAGAACGGGTGCTCACCCGTCGCGGTCACCGAGTCGGTCGCGCCACCGCAACCATCGTCAGCGGTACACCTATCCGACGATCGACACCCTCACCAATGACCGGCGGCTCCCCCAGTCAACCCACCGCCCCCTCCCTCAACAAAAGGGGCGTCCACACCGGTCCGATTCCCGTGGAGCGGGAGCAAACCACGTTCCGGGCTGCCTCTGGTGTCCGATCCAGCCGGACTGCTTCTCGTGCTTGGTCTCTCGGCCGCCAACACTCACAACAGCGAAGAACTGGTCCTCATGCTCTCTGGACGCCTATCGAGACACGACTCAGATCGGAGACGCCAGGCCACACCAAAACGACTCTATGCCGATAAGGCTTACGCCCGTTCTAACCTGCGTCGATGGGTGCGCGCCAAGCACATCACTCCATGGATTGCCCGCAAGGGAATCGAGGCCAGCGACCGTGTGAGATGGCATCGCTGGGCTATTGAACACATCTTCTCCTGGCTGTCCGGCTACCGACGCCCAGCCCCACGCTATGAACGCGATCCGCGTCTCTACCTGTAGTTTCTCGGTCTCGCAGCGACTTTAACCTGCTACAAACAGTTCACTCGACGAACCACGTAGGACACGCTCTAAACATCATTACTCAGGATTAGTATCAGCAAGGTACTGCGCAGTTGTCTTGAACCACGGGTATTCCCCGGGAAAGTCACGTGGCATCCATACTTCTCGACGGCTTCCCGAGATAATTTCCACCAAGAATTCTATCATCGAACCCTCGAACACACTCCAGTCCATGTCCCGCGTCCGCGAAACCACCCACCACCGATCCGGATCCTCCAGCGGCTCCATCCACAAATAACAAAGATCATTATCAATTGTATACGCCCATGGCAACAGATTCGCCCCACTAGAGGCGATAACATAACTCTCTGGGACGTCCTCCGACAACTGGCGCAATACCCACAGTTGCTCTTCCCACCACTCTATACCGTTATCAACATTAGGGGCCATTAGAAATGTCATCATAAAACCCTCTATTGTTCCATTTCCGTAAAATCTAACGAACTCTTTATAGTCGTTCGGCAAACCAACTTCCAGACGCTCTTCGATGAGGCCCCAATCGACCACCCCGGGAGCATCATCGGGTGGTGATAGCAGCTGTTTGAGACGATCAATGCTCGACGGCATATATATGCTCCTCACTGTTCACGGAAGGCGGTTAAGTACTGTCACTGGCGGGAACAACGTATTTCCCGACGCATCACGAGCCATCATGGTAACACCCTCCGACATACCATTAGATCCCTTATAGACAGGCTTGACTCTGTAGACAACCGGACCAGAACCCGACTGAACCGCCTTCTTAACCTGACGCTCATAGTTCGACATCCTGGGCGTATTGACTGGAACTTGGTGGAGCGTCGTCAAATTTTCTGGAATATCTCCGTTTCCTCCGAGCTTATTCGCCAGAAGATGACCACGAGCATGACCGTGACCACCATCTTTTCGGGATATTCCGTCAATAAATCCTGGAGGCTTGATACTCTGAGCAGCTGGTGAGCCTTCGGTGTCAGGTAGCATACCTTTGGTGACTCGTGCGGTCATGCCGGTGGCCCGACCTTGATTTAGGTCCTCATAGCGGGCCAAACCACCATCGGGCCAGCACTCCGGATCAACGTTGTGGACGAGTGTTTCGTCGTGGCCGTTGAGGGCGACGTAGTAGGTGTGGGTGTTGTTGATGGTGAGGTTGTGGACTCGCTGCAGCGCGGTCCAGGTGCGGATACTGGTGACCAGCCGCTGCTCACCCTCAGCGGTACGCACCCGATCCCCAGCCTGGAGATCGGCCGCGTCGACCCACTCGTCCCGGTTGGGCACCCAGAACGGGGGCTCACCCGTGGCCGTCACCGACTCCGTCTGTGCACCCCGGTCACCATCGGTGTCGACGGTGACCTCCACCAGGTGCTTCTCACCCTGGCCGGTGATGGTGGCCGTCACCCGCTCCGGCCCGGTCTCCCCCGTCTCCGGATCCGTGGCCAACACCCGATCACCGAGCTCGACCTCCTCAATCGCGACCCGCGACCCATCGGCCAACACCACCTCGGTACCCGGCACGAAACTATTCGGCGTGCACCCACCACCAGCACCCGACGAACCCGACGAGAGAGCCGACACGGCATCCGACGCCAGCACCGGCTTCAACGACGACACCGTTGTTCGAGGTACACACCCTCAGTGTTTTGGCGTCAGATGCCAGGGGAGGTGTAGGTCACATGCGAGTCTCAGTGACCCGCATCGAGCGTTCCTTACTCGCGGGGCACCTTGATGATGCCTTTGTCCCCGTCCTCGGCGAGCCAGTCATTCGCTTCGTGGAAATCGACAACATCGCGGAGCCTGTTCCGAACCTCCCCCGGAACGGACTTGACCGCCTCGTTGAACGCCTCCGCGGCAGCGGCGGGCAATCTGGCCACAATCACAAGAACGATTCCACTGCGATCATACGGAATCCGAGTGAGCTCCTCAGCCGCCCAAGCGACACCCTTCCCAAGATCCGCGGGAGGGAAACGCTGCAGAGCACCATGCGCCGATTCGTAAGCATCGTAATCGTCTTGGACCTTCAACGAAGACACGATCGCAACAACCCCCTCAGGACCCTCATCACCGGTCACGGAGTCAGCCAGCTCCACATAGCGATTCCACCGACGCTCGGCTTCATCCTGCGGAACGGTGTCATCCCCAAACTGCGGGATATCACCGTACTCGACGATCTCAACCTTCCAGTCCACAGACACCCGACACCAACTCCTCACTCCATGCCCTACGACCGCGGCAACGAAGAGGCCCACCTCCGAAGGGCCTTGTTGCTGCTGAGACTTACCCACATCTCTCGGATCGCCTCATCGTACTTGCTACCAAAACGGGCTCGAATGTCGTCCACGTCCATCTGCATGGCACCACGGAAGTCTCCAGCATCGATCAACTCCTTCTGCCTCATATGCCATGCTTGGGAAGGCAACGAACCTCCCGTGCTGTACAACGCACGATGGTCATCGATATCCATCCGAATCGCGGGACCACTGTGGTTCTTGAGAGGACTAGCCGTCTTGGCTGGAATATGGTTGATCTCTTTCCCATCTCCCGCCGGCTGCAGAGCTCCATGCCAACCACCGTTCGCCCCACACTTGACGTTGTGGACGAGTGTTTCGTCGTGGCCGTTGAGGTCGACGTAGTAGGTGTGGGTGTCGTTGATGGTGAGGTTGTGGACGCGCTGCAGCGCGGTCCAGGTGCGGATACCGGTGACCAGCCGCTGCTCACCCTCAGCGGTGCGCACCCGATCCCCAGCCTGGAGATCCTCGGCATCGACCCACTCGTCCCGATTGGGCACCCAGAACGGGTGCTCACCCGTCGCGGTCACCGAGTCGGTCGCGGATCCTCGGTCACCATCGGTGTCGACGGTGACCTCCACCAGGTGCTTCTGGCCCTGGCCGGTGATGGTGGCCGTCACCCTCCTCGGCTCGGTCTCCCCGCTCTCCGGGTCGGTGGCCAGCACCCGATCACCGAGCTCGACCTCCTCAATCGCGACCCGCGACCCATCGGCCAACACCACCTCGGTACCCGGCACGAAACTGTTCGGCGTGCACGAACCACCAGCACCCGACGAACCGCCAGAGCCCGACGACCGTGCCGAACCACCACCGGGCAGATCCGGCGTCGCCCCCGGACGTGACATGCCGCCACCACGACGGAGACCACCCACAGCCCCCAACGCATCCGGCACGAACCCACCGGCATCCTCCTCAGACCCCGCCGAGGCGGCATCCGCGGCCAACACGCCCAGCTCGATCGGCTCCTGGTTGTCCAGCCGATTCAGCCTGTTCTGCACCTGCTTGGAGACCGTGTTCGACGGCTTCGGCTTGGGGTGATGCGTCATCGCATCGTCACGCACCCGCTTGCGCCGCGCCGCCAGCCGGGCCGCCTCACGCGCCGCCTCCCGGGCCTGAGCGATCGCCGCCCGCGACATGGTGCTACCGGCCGCCGAACCACCAGCGGAAACGGCCACACGCCCACCGACGTGCCCCACGGTCTTACCGACCCGAGTACCGGCCCTACCACGACCCCGGCTCTTCGCCTTGCTCTTGGCCTTGCCGCCGCCGCGATTGAACTTCCTACCACTGGACGGCACGTCGTCGACGGCCTTGCCGGTCTTCCGGCCCCGGCTCCAGGTCTTGTAGCCCTTGTAGGCGGTCTTGACCCCCTTGGCGATCTTGCCGAACGGCGTGAAGTTCGCCGCCGTCCAGGCACACCCCGCCCAGGAACCCTGCATACATCGCTTGGCGTCGTTGTAGCCCGACACCTCCTTGACGACATCGACCACCGAACCCCAGAAGTAGCCCCGCGGATCGATCCGCGTCAGCGGATTACCACCCGCATAGGCGTACCGGTTGGCATCGGTCGTGCTGGTCGGATCCAAATTCGCCGTGTCGCGCGAGGTGAACGTGCCCGTGCCGGGCCGGTACCAGCGCGAGCCCATGTTCACCTTGCCGCTGTCGGAATCGGTGAACTGCCCCTGATACCCCAGCGAAGGCTGCGAGCCCTCCTGCTCGCTCACCTGGCCGAACGGCGAGTACGAGCGCCACCCCGACACCGAACCGTCGCCCGGCGAGACCGTGCCCACCAGATCGGTGTGCTGGTTGGTCACCGCGATCCCGGCCGACCCACCACTAAAGACCCCGAGCGCACCACCCTCCGGCGTGTAGGAGTACTCGCTCTGCCCGTCCGAGGTCACCTTCAGCGAGTCGCCCGCGTAGGACAGTGAACGCGACCCGGACGAGACCAGCCGGTTCAGCGCGTCGTAGCCGTAGGACTTGCCGCCGTCCTCGGTCATCTCGCCGTAGGCGTTGAACCGCACGTCGGTGGTGGTCCCGCCCGCGCTCCGGGCGGTCACGGTGCCGCGCGCCGAGTACTCGAACTCGGTGCCGCCCCGCGAGAGCAGCCGGTTGCGTTCGTCGTAAGTGGCCGTCTCACCGCCGGAGCCGACGAGGTTGCCCGCCGCGTCCCAGGAGTACTGGGTGACCTGGTCACCGTTGTCCCAGGAGGTGAGTCTGCCCGCCTTGTCGTAGGTGTAGTTCGAGGTCGTGGTGGCCGAGGCCGTCGAGTTCTGCTTGCTGATCAGCCGGTCGGCGACGTCGTAGTCGTAGGACAGCTCCGTGCTGACCGAATCGTCGGCCCGGTGCACCGTGTCGGAGGAGAGCCTGCTGAGCTCGTCGTAGCCGTACTCGCGGTAGGTCCCCTGACCGCCGTACTCCACTTGGGCGCGGCGCCCGGCGTCGTCGTAGCCGTACGTGGCGGTGATGCCGGTGAGCGGGTCCACCGCCGTGGCCAGTCGTCCGGCCGCGTCGTAGCCGAACGACGCCTCGCCCGCAGCCGTGGTGGTGGTGCTGATCCTGCCCTCGTCGTCGTAGGCGAAGGTGGAGTCACCGGAGGGCCCGGCGGCCGAGACCAGGTTGCCGCGGTCGTCGTAGCCGAAGGTGTTGGTCTTGCCGGACACCGTGGCCGAGGTCATCCGCCCGGCCTTGTCGTAGCCGAAGCTCCGGTCCGGGGTGGACGCCTCCGCGCCGGAGCCGCTCTCGCCGACGAGGTTGCCCAGCGCGTCGTAGGACTTGCTGACGGTCACCCCGCCCGGTTGGATCTCCCGCTTCACCCGTCCCAGCGCGTCGTAGGCGGTGGTGTAGGTGCGGTCGGCGGCGTCCGGGTGCCGCTCGGTGGCGGGCTCGATCGTGGACTCGGTCGTGTTCCACGAGTTGACGGTGTAGACGGTGTTGTTGCCGTTGCCGTCGGTGGCCCTGGTGACGTTGCCCGCCGCGTCGTAGCCGTAGCTGGTGGTGATCTCCTCGCCGTCGGCGACCGGGCGGGTGATCGAGCGCAGCCGGTTCAGCGGGTCGAACGAGCGGGTGGTGGTCACCCCGTGCGCGTCGGTGCTGCTGACCTGGTTGCCCGCCCGGTCGTAGCCGAAGCCGCGGCTGCGCACCTCGTTACCGGCGGCGTCCAGATCGGCCGTGCGCAGCAGCCTGCCCGCGAGGTCGTACTCGTAGGTGGTGGTCACCCCGGACGGTTCGGTGATCGAGACCGGCTTGCCCTGCGCGTTGTAGACCGACGTGGTGGTGTTGCCCGCCGGGTCGGTCATGCTCACCGGATTGCCGAGGTCGTCGTGCTCGTAGGTGGTGGTCAACCCGGTGGGCGTACTGACCGAGGCCGGGTTGCCCAGTGCGTCGTAGGTGTAGCGGGTGGTCAGGTTCCTGGTCGGTTCCGGCACGCGCTCCACCACGGTGGAGGTGATCGTCCTGCCGAGCTTGTCGTAGGTGTAGTGCTGTTCGGCGCCGGTCACGTCGGTGACCGAGAGCCGCTCGCCCAGCGGGTCGTAGGTGGCGCGCCACACGCCGCCGGATTGCTCGCCCTCGCGTGCGGGATTGGTACGCCGCACCAGGTTGCCCAGTTCGTCGTAGCCGAACGTGGTGGTGTTGCCCAGCGCGTCGGTGCTCTTGACCACGCGTCCGGCGGCGTCGTAGCTCGTGGTGCTGGTGGCGGTGATCGGCTCACTCGCGCCCGGTGGGGTGTAGTCGGGCTTGGTGGTGCTCACCTGCCGCCCGGCCTTGTCGTAGGCGCTGGTGGTCACGTTGCCGTTGGGGCCGCGCCGCGCCACCGTTTCGCCGAAGGTGTTGTAGCCGTTGGTGACCACCGGCGAGACGGGTTCGGCCGGGTTGCCGCCGGATTCGGCCCGCACCTGGGGTTGCGTCACGGTGACGCGCCTGCCGAGTGCGTCGTAGCCGTACTCGGTGGTGAACTCGGCCGCGTCGGCACCCTGTGCGGTACCGCGTGGGTCCACGGTGGACGTCACGAGCCCGCGCTGGTCGCGGTTGCTCTTCGACACCAGCGTTTCCCCGCCGGTGTGGACGGTGTTCGAGAGGCGCCGCCCCATCGGGTCGTAGCTGCTCTCGGCGTGCCGGACGATCTCGCCCTGGGGGTTCCGGTCGATGACCTCGATCGGGTTGCCGACCGCGTCGTAGCTGGTCTCGGTGGAGCGCAGCACCTGCTCGCCCTCGTGGTCGGTGCTGCGCACCGGGCGCCCGGCGGGGTCGTACTCGGTGCTGGTGCTGTACTGCCCGTCGCCGCGGACCACCAGCGACTCGGAGCCGTTGCCCAGGTACTCGTAACTGCGCAGCAGCAGGTCACGGGTTTTCCCGGTTTCCGGGTCCTGATAGTCCAGCAGTCGTTCGGCCGCGAGCTGCCCGTCGTCGTAGTAGGTGCGGGTGGTGGTGCGGCCCATCGCGTCGGTGACGCTGGCCAGCCGACCCGCCGGGTCGTAGGCGCGGGACTCCAGCACCACGTCGTGCGGTTCGGAACCGTCACCGCTGAACCCGGTCACCGTCATGGTGGCCAGCTGGTGCCGGGCGTCGGTGTAGCTGTAGGTGTACTCGGTCCCGGCGGGAGTTACCCGGCGCACGACCTCGCCGAACTCGTCGTACTCGGTGCGGGTGACTCCGCCCTCGGGGCCGGTGACCTCCAGGCGGCGGCCCCGGTTGTCGTAGGTGTAGGAGGTGGTGCGGGCCGGGTCGTTGCCCAGCGCGTCGTCCACCGTGGTCTCGGCGATGCTGCCGTCACCGTTGTAGGTGTTGCGCACCCGGCGCTGGTGGAGCTCGCCGGTGACGGCGTTCTCGGTCTCGGGCCCGACCTTCTCGACCAGCCTGGAGGCCTGGTCGTAGTCGAAGGTGGTGGTCAGCCCGTCCGGTTCGCTGTCGGAGACCTGGGTCTCGCTGGTCTTGCGCCCGAGTCCGTCGTAGTCGTACTCGGTGACCAGCCCGGCCGGGTCGGTGACGCTGGCGAGGTCACCGGCGCTGGTATAGGTGTGGCTGGTCTCGTTGCCCGCCGGGTCGGTCTCGGAGGCCAGCAGCCCCGGTGGCTGGGTTCCGCCGTCCGGAGCCGGTTCGTCTCCGGTGGTGTAGGTGTTGGTGGTGGTGCGCTGGGCACCGCCGGTCTCCCCCGGCTCCGAGGTGCTGGTGAGCTTGCCCGCGGCGTTGTAGGAGTAGGTGGTCAGGTAGGTGTCGTCGGTTTCGGAGCCCGAACGGGCGTCCCGGAACTCGGTGACCTTGCCGTTGCGTGGGTCCAGCGGGTCGTCGGGGTTGTGGTAGTAGGAGCGGTAGCTGGTGTAGCACTTCTCGGTGCCGTCGGTGCGGCACTGGGTGCGGGACAGCTGGTTGCCGCGTTCGTCGTTGGAGATCCTGGTGGTGTTCCCGTTGGCGTCGGTGATCCGGTTGACGAACCCGCCGGTGTCGTAGCCGTACACCTTGGTGGCGCCGTCCGAATTGGTCACCGAGATGGTCCGGCCACCAGCGTTGGGGTCGTAGGTGTAGGTGCGGACCCCGCCGTCCGGGCCAGTGATGTCCACGGCCGTGGCCGCGTTCCTGGCCGAGTAGTGGTCGGCCACGCTGGCGCTGTCCAGCGGCCGGTGGTAGAGGGCCACCTCGCCGATGGAACCCTGGAAGTGGTTCCACACCTGGTCGGGCAGGGCGGGCCAGTCGTTGGAGTCGAGCTGCCCGACGCCGAGGAAGTCGTAGCGGTCCCGGTTGTCGAGCTCGCCCGATTGCGATCCCACCATGTCGCCGTCCAGGTAGAGCCGCTGCGAGTCGCCGGCGGCCGACAGCGCCACGTGGTGCCACTCGCCGTCGTTGACGGCCGAGTCGGTGGTGATCCCCGAAACCTTGTCGTTCCAGAAGTGCCCGCGCAGCTTGCCGTCGGTGCCCACGTAGAGCACCGGCATCGCACCGCCCGGAGGGTCGGTGACACTCGGCGCTTGGTTACCGGTGGAGTAGAGCACTCCGCCGGCCGAGCTGGAGGTCTTGAACCACATCTCCACGGACAGGCGGCTGCGGCCGCGCGCCTGGCTGTTGGGCAGCCGCACGTACGAGCTCTGCCCGTCGAAACCGACGGCTCCCGAACCGCGCATCGGTGGGGAAACGCCCTTGTCTACACCGTGGTAGGTGGCGTCGGTCAGCGCGTGCACCGACTCGGCGTGCGTGCTGCCCGCAGGATCACCCAGCGTCCAGAGGGTGTGGACGTTCTCCTCGCGCACGGCTGCCCGGTAGTCGGCCGCGTCGCCGCGCGCCGCGTAGTGCTCCTGGGCGTCGGAGGCCGAGACCCCGTAGGGATACAGCGCTACCTGGCCGATCGAGCCCTCGAAGTGGCCCCAGGTGCCCTCGGGTTTGGCGGGCCAGTTCAGGCCGTTGAGCAGCCCGGTTCCGACGTAGCCGTAGGGGTCGACGTTCTGCAGTTCGCCCTGCAGGGTCTGCACGGCACTGCCGTCCAGGTACAGCGTCTGCTGCTCGGGCTTGCCGGACAGCATCACCTGGTGCCACTGGCCGTCGTTGACCTTGTTCGCCGAGACGGCGCCCTCGGTCTTGGCGTTCCAGAAGTGGCCGTGCAGCTTGCCGTCGGTGCCCACATAGAGCACCGGCATGGCACCGCCGGTGGGGTTCTCGTCGTCCGGGCGGTTGTTGCCCGTGGAGAACAGCACACCGCCGTCGGTGCTGGAGGTCTTGAACCACAGTTCGACCGCCAGCCGTTTCCTGCCGGTCAGCGTGTCGTCCGGCAGCTGAACGTAGGAGCTCTGCCCGTCGAAGGAACGCGCCGCGGTGTCCGGAATCGGGCCGGAGGTGCGTGAGACCGAGTGGTACTCGGCGCGCCGCAGCGCGGGATCGCTGCGCGCGGTGGTTCCCTCGTTCTCCCGCAGTCGCCAGTGGGCGTTCGGGCGCGATCCGGTCACCGCTTCGCCGTAGCGGAACCCGTCACCCTCGGTGGTGGACTCGCCGACCTGCCAGGTGCCGCCGTCCGAGTCGGTGTAGCTGGTCACCCTGGCGGTGGACGAATCGTAGGAGACCTCGGCCGCGTAGGCACCACCAGCGCGCTTGATGGAGGTCAGCTGCTCGGTGGCGGTGCGGGCCTCGTAGTGCTCGGCGGCGACCGTTCGGCCCATCGGCTGGTGGTACATCGCCACCTCGGCGATGTCACCGTCGAAGTAGTCCCACGTCGCGTTGGGGGCGGCGGGCCAGTCGCGGGAGTTGAACCAGCCCGCGCCGACGTGGTTGAGCGGGTCGACGTTGTCGATCTTGCCGCTCTGGCTGCCCACGGTCCGCCCGTCGAGGAACAGCGTCTGGGTGTCGCGGGCACCGGAGAGCACCACGTGGTGCCACTCGCCGTCGTTGACGGCCGAGCCGCTGGCGATCCCGGCCGTCTTGCCGTTCCAGAAGTGGCCGTGCAGCTTGCCGTCGGTGCCGACGTAGAGCGCGGGCATGGCCGCGTCACTCGGGTTCGAGGTGCCCGGCCGGTCGTAGCCGGTGGAGAACAGCATCTCACCGTTGGAACTGCTGGTCTTGAACCACATCTCGACGGCGAGGTACTGCGAGTTGCGCACCATGTCGTCGGGCAGCTGGACGTAGCTGGACGAACCGTCGAAACCGGCGGCAGTGGTGGAGCCACCCGCGATCGGGCCGGGCCTGCCGTGGGTGAGGTTGTGGGAGGTGGCTTCCTTGGACTCCCAGTAGCCGGGCACCTCGCTGGTCACGGCGGTGCCGGACTGTTCGGACAGTCGCCAGTAGGCGCGCGGGTTGGCGTCGAGCGTGACCGCGCGGTAGTGCGAGCTGTCGGTGTAGGTGTAGTTGTCACAGGCCCCGGTGGGGTCGCAGACCCTGGTGAGCCGGTCGCCGTCGTAGTGGTAGTACCAGGTCAGCACGGGATCCGGGGCGGTGCTGATCTCGGTGACGTGCCCATCGGAGAAGGTCAGGTGCAGCGAACGACCCGAGGTGGCGTCGGTGACCGTGGCGAGGTTGCCCGAGCCGTCGTAGGAGAGGTGCTGCTCGCGCCCCTGCGCATCGACGATCCTGGTCAGCCGCCCACCAGAGTCGAATTCGTAGCGTTGGCCGCCCTGGGTGCGCAGCGTCCAACCGTCCGATTCGGTGCGCACCAGCGTGGCGGTGCGGCCGGAGGGGGTGGCGTAGCTGCCGTCGGGATTCCGCCCGTAGCGGGCCTGCTGCCCGCTGGCGTAGGTGACCACGACGTTGCCGGAACCGTCGTCGTCGGGCACCACCCGCGCGTCCCACTTGGTCGACCAGCCGGAGCCGAAGGCCGGGTTCCGCCTGGGGTCGAGGCTGTTGTAGGAGCGCGCCACGGACAGTTCCGGCCCCACGGCGGCGATCTCGGCGTCGGTCTCGACCTCGGCGAAGTTGCCCACACCGGGGTCGACGCGCCCGCCGACCTCGTCACCGGAGGAGAGGTGGCTGGTCACCGGCGGCTGCGGCACCTTGGTGGTCAGGTGGGAGCCCTGTGTCCAGGGGCTGGCGATCCGCATGTCGCCGATCTGGCCGTACCAGACGTAGTTCTCGCCCCAGGTGAGCTCGCCTTCCGGCACCGACCAGACCGGGGAGTCCACCCAGCCGGAGTTGAAGCAGTCCTCACCGGGCGCGGAGCAGACCTTGAAGCGGTAGTTGATGCCCTCGCCCGGGTAGGCGTCCTGGTCGTGGCCGGTCAGCGCGAGCGTGGGGGTCAGCACCGAGGCGTTGTAGTCGCTGGGCGGCGACATGGAGTCCACGGCGGGCGGCTGGTTGGGCACGGTGAACGCCACCGACGCCGACATCGGCGCCCCGGTCGAGGAGAACCGGCTGGTGCCGTAGTGGTCCATGTCCCAGCGCAGCGAGTACTCGCCCGGCGGCAGTTTCTCGACGCGGGCGTCGAGGGTGACCGTCTGTCCGGGAGCGACGTCGTGCGGCATGTCCGTCCACGCCGTGGAGGTGCGCGGCAGCTCGTTGCCCTCGGCGTCCCAGAGCCGGTAACCCAGCTTGTAGTCGTTGTCCGGGGTCCAGGTGTCGCGCCCGCGGTTGGTCACCGTGACGCTCATGCGGCCGTCGTCGCTGGTGGTGACGACCGGGCTCATGCCGCCGAGCTCGTAGTCGGCCCAGTACGGCGTGTAGGTGACCTCCAGGTAGGGCGGGTTGGCCGAGGCCGCGCTGGCGAACTTCTTCCAGCCCTTGGAGTCGGTCTCCGACGCCCGCAGCGCCAGGCCGTGGTTGGGCTCGCCGTGGGTCCAGCCGTGCACCAGATCGCGCCCGGCGTTGCCCAGCGGGATGTCCACCCACTGCGACCCGCAGCTGTCGTTGTAGCCGTGGGCGAAGCTCTTGCGCGCGATCTCCGCGCCGGTGGCCGGGCCGGGATAGCTCTTGCTGCCCTGCACCGACCAGGGCTGGGTGACCTCGTGCACCCGCACCGGCCTGGGATCGCAGGAGTAGGACCAGGTCTCGAACATCCGCAACCTGGCACCGAGGACGTAGTTGCCCGCCAGCTCGGAGCTGATCGAGTCGAACTTCAGGAAGGCCGCGGCCTTGTTGCCACCGCCGTTGTAGGTGCCCACGCTCATGTTGGGCTCGCCCGAGTAGTCGCTGTCGTAGGGCGACTGCACGTAGGTGGTGCCGTCGGTGTCCTTGCCGACCACGCTCGGGTCGACCTTGACCGGGAAGACCCGCTCCGGGTCCGCGAGCCACTCCTCGTCCACCGACACCCGCAGCACGGGTTGTTCGGCGTCGCCGACGATCTCGTACTTCACGCCGTCGGAGCGCACGCCCTCCCCGGAGCGGGGGTGGATGTTGGAGTCCACCATGTAGCCCGGCGGGATGACGTGGCGGACCTCGCCCTCCGAGTCCTTGAGCAGTACCGAGCCCTCGTGCAGCTCCGGCGTGAGGTCGCCGACGTTCATCGGGAAGTCCCACACGGTCGGCGCGTCGGCCGACTTCAGCCGGATCGTCTCCTTGATGCCGACCGCGGTGGCCCGCAGGTTGAGATCGGCCCGCGGCCGGATATCCGGGTAGGTGACCGAGCTGCCGGAGACCTTCGCGGTGACGTCGGCGGCGTCGGCCACCCGGAATCCCAGGGATCTGCCGTCGGCGAGTTCGACCGAGGCGATCTCGGAGGTGTTCGCGGCATCCGCGAAGTTCTTGGTCCGCGAGTCGGTGGTGGTCCGCCAGCCACTGCCGTCCCGTTCCAGGGTCAGGTCGACCGGCCGGAGGTCGCCGTCGGCGGTCTCGGCGAACTTCTGGCTCTGGTAGACGCGCAGCGTCCTGGTGCCGTCGGCGTTGGCGAAGGTCTGGCTCTGGCTGGAGCGCTCACTCTTGAGCTCACGGCTGGTGTCGGGGTCGAACCCTCGAGTGTCGGCGTCCGGTTCGGAGCCGATGCTGACCTTCGCCTTTTCCGGTAACTGCTGCGGCAGTTCCGGGGCGGGCGGGCGTTCGTCGGAGGGCAGCCCCTCGGCGGGCAGCGCGTTGTGCGGCTTCCCCCCGGAGTCGTCCTCGGCCGAGGTGTCCTCCGTGGACGCCTCGTGGGAGCGGCCTGCCGCACTGCCCTGCTCCTGTTGCGGGATCTCGCCCTGCGTGGCGGCCTGCGCCTGCAACTGCGGGGCGTTGATCAGGCCCAGGACCACTGCCAACGCGAGCAGTAACGACCCGATCCTGGCGGGACGCGGCGTGTTGCCACGGGGCGCGTCGTAGCTCATCAGAAGTTCCTCACCAGCCGTGAGCCGCGACCCGCCTCACCGCGACAGCGGAGAGCCGACCACGACCCGAGTTGAACCGAGCGGAGCACCGACCACGCCGGAGCGACGGAACGCGGTGTGACCACACCGGACCCGTCCCCGTTCGATTCCGAACTGCACGTACCGGCGTCACGCGGCGGAACCGGTAATCCGGCCCCGGCCGTCGAAACGCCCGGCGGAACTTAGCCGTGAAACTGACGTGAATTGAAGAGGGTATATCTCTTCGTGATCTTTTTGTGCCGATCAACCGGTTCGCGCGGTGTTCGTTTTCACAATTTTCGGCATGGACAAAAAACGTTTGACAATTAACATGCGCGCATCGGGTTCGATCACTCATCGTGAAAACACTCTTCGTGTCGGAGACGTGATTCCCGCGCTTTCGGTTGCATCACCCGGCGTAAAAAGAATCCGCCGGAAAAACGCCGCGTTCTCCGTTCGCTCCGGGGGACGACGTCTGTCGCCGAATGAGGAACTCCCCGCCGCCGAGTGCCCCGCCGCCGAGCGCCGTGGTCCGCCCCGGACGATGGACGTATGACCGACAGCGCGCCCGAGAGTGGGAACTTCCGACGGCTGGCACCGGGCCGACGCACCGTGGTGTGGCTCGCCGCCCCGGACTCCCCCGAACCTCGGAAGCTGTTCGAGACCGCCGAGATCCTGCTCGAAGCACCCAACTGGACCCCGGACGGCAGCGCGCTGCTGCTCAACGGGAACGGGGCGCTGTGGCGGCTGGACGTCGAGCGCCCCGACGACGTCGAACGGATCCCGCTGACCGGGGTGCCGGACATCAACAACGATCACGTGCCCTCGCCGGACGGACGGACCGTCTACGTCACTGCCAAGGACGGGCACATCTACTCCGCCCCGATCACCGGGGGCGCGGCCACCCGGCTGACCGAGGACGACGGGTGGCGGCACTACCTGCACGGAGTCAGTCCGGACGGGGAGAGCCTCGCGTGCGTGCTGCTGCCGAGCAGCGGGGACGGCACGGCTGGGGAGCTGGCGGTGCTGCCCGCCGCGGGCGGTCCCGTGCGGGTGCTGGAAACCGGGCCGGGACACCTCGACGGGCCGGAGTACTCGCCCGACGGCGAGTGGATCGTGTTCAACGACGAGTCGTTCGGCGAGCAGCCCGGGCACGCGCAGCTGGCACGCCTCCCCGCAGCAGGGGGAACACCTCGCCGGCTGGTCAGCTCGGCGACCGTCGACTGGTTCCCGCACGTCTCCCCCGACGGGAGGTACGCGAACTACCTGTCCTATCCGGCCGGGACTCTCGGACACCCGCCCGACACCGAGGTCGCGATCCGCGTGGTCTCCACCGCGGACTGGCAGACCCCCCTCCGGACCTTCCCGCTGTTCGGCGGGCAGGGCACCAGCAACGTCGGCAACTGGGCGCCCGACAGCGGGCGGTTCGCCTTCGTGTCCTACTGAGTTCGTCGGCTCGGTCCGCGTAGCCGGTTTCGTGGCGGAACTTCCGGGACGGCTGTCGCTTCGGGATCCCGACATCGGAGGCGCCCCACACAACGTCGGGGGCCGTCCTCGCGAGAGCCGCACCGGAGCCCCACGGCGGTGCCGGGGGCGAGGGAGATCGAAGTTCGCCCCGAGGGTGGTCGGAGCTCGGCCCGCGTCGAAGGGGCCCGGCGATTTCGCGAGAAATCGACGCTCGGTGCCCACAGCGACGAAAGCGAGACGCGGAGTGGGTCGAAGTATTCTCTGTGGAGCTGACGGGACTCGAACCCGTGACCCCCTGACTGCCAGTCAGGTGCGCTACCAACTGCGCCACAGCCCCGTGTTTCTCGGCACGGATGTTCAGCTCGTCGTACTGATCAGCCCGTGCTCGGACACGATACACATCCCGCGCGCGAGAGCCGTTCCGCCCCCTCCCCCACGCGAATGCCCGGGCCGCCGACGACGGCCCGGGCACGGCGCGCTCACATCACATGGCCTCGCGCATGTCGCGCATGATCGCGAGCTGGGCCTTCTGGGTGGACATCATGTCCTGGGCCATCTGGTTCAGCTCCCGATCGCTGCCGTTGAGGATCACGTCCCGCAACATCGCGACCGCACCGTCGTGGTGCGGGATCATCAGGTCCAGGAACATCCGGTCGAACTCGGCCCCGGAAAGCGTCGCGAGCCGGTCCATCTCCTCCCGGGTGGCCATTCCCATCCGCTCGAGCATCTCGGGGTTGTCCAGCACATCCTGGTAGGCGGTTTCCGGATCGGTCACCGGCAGGCCGTTGCGGCCCTGCCAGCCCCGCATCATCTGGATTTCCAGGCTCTGTTCGGTAAGGATGCGGTCCGCCAGCGACTTCAGCTCGGGATCCGCCGCGCGGTCCGGAGCCAGTTCGGACATGACGATCGCCTGGTAGTGGTGCGGGATCATCATGCTGGTGAACTCGGCGTCGGCATCGTTGTACGCCTGGGTGGCCGCACTCGCGGTCCCGGCGCCGAGCAGACCCGTCAGCAGCACCACCAGCAAGGAAAGTTTCCGCAGGAACATCGCCTGCTCCCTTCCGAACGGCCCGCGCCGGGCCCGGTGCGGCCGGGCCCGGCGGCGGGACGGATCACTCGGGGTACGAGTACTGGGTCTGGGGGTTGAGGACGTCCAGGTGAACCTGCTTGGCATGGCCCATGCCGGGGCCGGTCACCTTCATGACGTCCAGCCCGCGCGTGATGTCGCTGGAGTAGACGTAACCGTTGTAGTAGTACGCCGACCAGGAACCGCCGAGGGTCAGGTACTCCTCGTTGACCGGACCACGGTCGAAGTAGCCGATCTCCTTCGGCGCGGTGGTGTCGGTGAAGTCGAAGATCGACACACCACCCTGGTACCAGGACTGCACGTAGACGTTGCGGCCCGGAACCGGGATCAGGTTCCCGTTGTGCGCCACGCAGTTCTCGGTGTCGGCCTGGTGACGCGGAATCTTGTAGTAGCTCTGGAACTCGAGCTCGCGCTCGTCCCCGCTGCCGGTGATGTTGTAGATCGCGTTCGCGCCCTTCTTGGGACCGACGTCCTCGTTGCACGTCGGGGCACCGCCGCCACCGAGTTCATCGGTGAACAGGACGCTCTTGCCGTCGTTGGTGAACGTCGCCGAGTGGTAGAACGCGAAGTTCGGGTCCTCCACCGTGGTGATCACCCGCGGCTCGACGCGGTCGGAGATGTCCAGCAGCGCGCCATCGCCCATGCAGGCGCCACCGGCGAGGTCGTACTCCGGGTAGACCGTGATGTCGTGGCAGCCCGCGGTTCCTGCCGCGCCGCCGTCGGGGAACAGCACCGGCTCGGCGACCACCTTCGCGTCGCTCGGGCTACCGGCCGGGACGTTGACGACCGAGATCGAGTCGTGCGGCGGCTGGCAGTTCGGGAACGCCGGGTCCGGGTTGTACGACGAGACGTAGAGGAACAGGTCGTCGGTGTTCTTGCCGGGCACCATGGTGTGGGTGTGCGAACCGCAGTTGGTCTTGATGCCCTTGATGTAGCGCGGGTTCGCCTTGTCGCTGATGTCGAAGACCCGCATTCCCTCCCAGGAGCTGGGGTCCTCGTAGGAGCCCTGCTCGCTCTGGCAAGTGGCGTCGGTGCGCGCGTAGTCCACCGACAGGAACAGCAGGTTGCCGTCCGGGCTCACCGACACGTCACCCTGCCCACCCGGACAGTGCACCTGGGTGACCGTCCTAGGCTTGTGCGGCTTGGAGATGTCGTAGACGGTGAAACCGTCGTAGCTGCCCTGGAAAGCGTAGTTCTGATAGAACGCCAGATCGCTGTGGGTCGACTCCTGCAGCGGACCCTGCCGTGGCACGTTGGCCACCGGGTGAACGTTGTTGCTGTGCTGCACGTCGTCGCCCGGCGACTGGGCGACGGCGGACGGCACGATCAGTGCCAGTCCGCTGACGGCAGCGGCCAAGCCGAGCGCGAGCGGCCTCCGGGATCGCCGTCGGCCCCGAAACTCCAGCATTCGGTCAACCTCCCTGAAAATTCACCACTCAGGACTCGCCGGTCGAGCCGGAAAATCCCGAGTTTTCCGGCGAGGATCGTTACACGCCGGAACGGCTCCAGACAGGGCCCGATCGGGTATTTACGCATCGCACAGCAGATATTACAGCCGTAAGTCGTAACGCGCGCTGCGCCGAACGGAGCATGTACTCGACCAAAAGGGCACACCTGCCCCCTGACATATTTCCCAGCGGAGCGGGCGGCAGGGGATGTAATGCCGGTCGCCTCCGGTGAGGGGGACGGCCGACGGGAAGTCGCCACCGTCGCGGATCGGTTGGTGCTCCGTGCCGATTGCGCCTCGAACGATTCGATTCGGCACAGTGACCGTCCTCCTTCGACGCGGATCCGGTACCCCATAGGTGCCACCACCCGGTCGAGACATGGCAAGCTCCGAACCGTTCCCGCCGCGGAGGGCACGAGAGCACTCCCCGCGACCCGGCTCCGATGTTCGTAGGCCAGGGCGATAATCAGCAGCCCGCCTTCCCGCTACGGCCGCGGGCCCCGCGCTACGGTGTGCTCAGTTCGAAGCGTTCGACGTTTACCAGGCCGCCCAGTGCCCGAGTGGCGTGGTTGAAGATCGCGAACCGGTAGCCCAGGAAGAAGTGCCAGTCGGTATTCATGGTGAAGTCCGGGCCGAGGAACTCGAAGTCGACGCCGTCGGTGCTGTAGGAGAACCTGGCCCGGTGGTCACCGTCCGGACGGATGTCGGCGTTGATGCGCAACCAGACACGGCTGCCGGACACCTCGGCCTCGGCCCGCCGGGTACCAGTCGAGACGGTGTTCCAGTCACCGTCCATCGTGAGACCGTCGACCATCGCCACCGTGTTGCTGCCTCCGTCCGGATCGACACCGATCCACGCGGAGGAATCGCGCAACAGGGCCAGCCCCGCCCTGTCGCCCTCCAGCATCGCGGATCCTTCGAGCACGATCGTCGCGGTGGACGTGGGGCCCTGGATCCGGCGAGTCACGGTGTTGCGGGCGGCGTAGAGATCGTCGGTCACCGTGGCGGTCAACAACGACAGGCCACCACCGGTCCACCACACACTGTTGTCCGGGTTGTGGTTCCACTCCCAAGCGGGATCCAGTGTGGCCCCCTCGAAGGTGTCGACCCCGATGAGCGGTTCCACCTCGTGCGCCGGTTCCGGGAGCGGATAGCTCTCGCCCCAGGCACCATCGACCAGCTGCACCACCGGCCAGCCGTCCCAGGTCCACGTGACCGGGGCCAACGCCGGAACCCTGCCGCCCGGATAAGCGTCGACGAAGGCCATGTAATACCAGTCGCCGTCAGGTGTGTCCACGAGACCGCCCTGGTGCGGTACACCGCCACCGGGCACCGGACCGTCCAGATCGAGCAGCACCTCCCCCATCTCGTAGGGCCCGAACGGACCGTTCGACGACTTCAGGATGTACTGGCCGTTGGCCGGACGGGTCAGGAAGATGTAGTAGTTCCCGCCGATCCTGTAGAACCGTGCCCCCTCCAGCGTGCCGACCTCCGGGGGTGTGCTGAACACCAGCTCGGATCTGACCTCACCGCTCGCGTCCCGGGACAGCTGGGCGACACTGATATCGGTCTGACCGTAGGCCACGTAGAGGGTGTCGTCGTCATCGACGAGCAGCCCGGCGTCGTAGTAGACGTTGTCGATCGTGGCGTGCCTGTTCCAGGGTCCTTCGGCGGCCGGAGCCGTGTAGACGTATGTCTTCGCGAAGTCGATCTGACCTATCCAGTAGAAAGACTCATCAGCGGGGCGGTAGTTGAGCGAGGACGCCCAGATGCCGCCCACGTAGGCGTTTCCACCATCGAGGTCGTACTCGGGCCCGAATTCCAGTACCGGAACGGAGTGCCCGGCGAACTCCCAGTTGACCAGATCGTACGAGCGAAGTACGGGTGCGCCCGGCGAGTAGTGCATCGTCGAGGCCGAGTAGTAGTAGGTGTCGCCGACCCGGCGGATGTCGACGTCGGCGAAGTCCTGCCAGATCACAGGGTTCGAGAAACCACTCGAGGCGAGTGTGCTTGCGGTGGAGCTCGGCAGCGAACCGAGAGCCTCCGAGGCTCGGGCGCCCATGGTCGGCACAGCGGCGGCGAGCAGCCCGGCGCCGGCCGCGAGAATTCCGCGGCGGCCGTAAGTGTTGTCGCTGCGGGACATTTCGGAACACTCTCCACTTCTCGGACGGACCAGCTGGACGGAATTCCGGCGGGCTCGTCCCCGCCCCGCCGGGACGGAAACTCGGAGCCGTGCGGGCACCCGGATCCGGCGGACCCAGGTGCCCGGCCAGCTCCGGCCCGAGCGTGCCGCTCGGTCACCGAGTCCACCCGGGACCAACGGAAGGCCGAACGGCAGCGGGGCGGACGCACCCCACGCCCTGGTTTCGGCGTACTAGCAGGACGAGTTGGTCTGGGTCAGCAGCCCGAGCTCGAACGGGAGCTGGGAGTAATCACCGCCGGCGTTCGGATCCTTGCCCTGGTAGAGGAACTGGAGCCGGCAGGGGTCGATCTTCATGGTCTGATCGACACCGGAGCGGATCAGCTCGCCGTGGCTGATGTCGGCCGTCCACCGTCCATCGGGGAAGGTGACGTTGTTGGACCTGGCGAACGGGTTCTGCTCGGTGTCGGCCAGCCGCTTCCAGAAGCCGTCGATGCTGTTGGCGGTCCAGGAACGGAACCAGCGACGGCCGTCGCTGCCGATGGCTTCCACCAGCAGCAGGTACTTGCCGGTTCCCGCCACCTTGTAGACGTTGCTCGCCTCGAACAGGTCCTCGGGGGTGTCCCACACGGCGATCTGAGTGTTGCCGAAGCCGTAGGGGAACTGCCCGATCGTGGTCTCCGCACGGTAGAGGTGCCCGTTGTCGTCGGAGGAGAACAGGTAGCACATGGCCGAATCGCAGGTGACCCAGAAGTCCACCCAGTGACCGTCACCGATGTTGTCGGAGACTATGTCGGGCATGCTGTCCATGAGGTTCCTCGGCTCGGACCAGGAACTCGGATCACTGGGGTCGTCCGTGGTGGAGTAGGAAGGCACACCGGTCTGGTAGACCAGATACCACTTGTCCTGGGGTTCGAAGTAGAACACTTGCGGTGCGGCACGGTACCCGGAGCCGATGGCGGACTGGTCGAGGTAGTAGTGCGGGGCCGAGGAGGCCTGCGACCAGTCGCTGAAGTGGGTGTAGACCAGGTTCCAACCGCCTGATTCGCTCGCGGTCGTGCCGTACACCAGCCACTCGCCGTTGTAGCGCACCACCGAGGGGTCCTTGAAGGAGAC
Organism: Actinopolyspora mzabensis; assembly: GCF_900101095.1. Taxonomy (GTDB): domain Bacteria; phylum Actinomycetota; class Actinomycetes; order Mycobacteriales; family Pseudonocardiaceae; genus Actinopolyspora; species Actinopolyspora mzabensis. The sequence goes on along the minus strand of NZ_FNFM01000001.1, from coordinate 532,272 downwards.
CGCGTCGTGGGTCGCGTCGGGCTTGGGGCCGATCAACGGACCGGTCGATGTCCACTGGAAGCTCGACGGCAGCTCGGCCGTGGTGTTCGCGCTCGGCGCGGTGTTCGCGCTCGCTGTCGTGTCCGTGTAACCGGCGGAAATACCGCCGGCAGCGATCATCGCGGCGGCCAGCACCGCGAACCAGCGTGAGTATCGCACTGGGGTCTCCTTCTAACGGAAACAGTTTCCCGGAACCGAGTGGGCGGATCTTCCCGGAAGGGTCCGAACCGGATCGCTCCGACTCCTGGCTTTCCTCCGTGCCCACGCACGGAGATGACACCTCGCCGTGGCATCCCGTTCGCCGGAACCGGCCAGTCTCTCCGTTCCTTGGGAGCGCTCCAATAGTTGCCGTGCACCGCGGGCACGGACAACTGGGCCCCGCGAAGAAAAGTGGACACCGATCCCGGAATCGGCCGGGACAGCCTGGAGTGGACAGTCGATCCTCTTCCGTGCCCTCCGGTCGTGACGCACCGGAAAGCACGTGTCATCGGAAGACCGGAACCCCGCTCACATGGATCCCTCCTCGTGACTTCCGCCCGCGGAGCTGCCGCAGCAACCCCGAAAACCTTGTTCGTAATGCCGAACAAGGTTCGAAACTATCGGGAACAGAAGTTCCACGAAATTCCGAGCGCTGTCAACGGTCTCGCGAGAACGACTTTCCGGATTGCCGCGGAAGCACCAACCGTCAACCGCTCGGCGGGCGAATTCCGTGGAAAACCGTTTCGAGACTCCTCGTTGGAGCACGACGCCCGCCCGGGACCCACGCCGTGCCGAGCCGGTCGGAACTCCGTCGTGGAGCCGACCGGATCGGCAGGGGCACGGGAACCACGGGCCTCAGCCGGAAGCACCACCCTCGGCGCGACTCAACGCGCGAGAGCTGCTCAGACGAGTCCCTGAGCGACCATGGCATCCGCGGTGCGGAGGAAACCCGCGATGTTGGCGCCGAAGACGTAATCGTGGGAGGCACCGCCGTAGGACTCGGCGGTGGCCCGGCACCGCGCGTGGACATCGCGCATGATGGTGGCCAGCCTCTCCTCGGCCCGCTCGAAGGTCCAGGTCTCCCGAGAGGCGTTCTGCTGCATCTCCAGCGCCGAGGTGGCCACTCCCCCCGCGTTGGCGGCCTTGCCGGGCCCGAAGAGCACGCCCGCCTCCCGGAACGCCTCGATCGCTTCGGCCGTGCACGGCATGTTCGCGCCCTCGGCGACCGCGAACACCTCGTTCTTGACCAGTGTCAGGGCGTGTTCCCGGTTCAGTTCGTTCTGGGTGGCGCAGGGCAACGCGACGTCGCACGGCACGTCGAACACCGAGCCGCTCTCGACGAACCGAGCGTTCGGCCTGGCCTCCGCGTAGGCGGGCAGGCGCTGCCCGCGCACCTCCCTGATCTCCTTCAGCAGTTCCGGATCGATCCCGTCCTCGTCGACGAGGTAACCGACCGAGTCGGAGCAGGCCAACACCGTCGCCCCCAGGGCGCTGGCCTTCTCCACGGCATAAATGGCGACGTTGCCCGAACCGGAAACCACCACGCGCTGGCCTTCCAGGGAACGACCTCGGGTGGCGAGCATCTCCTGGAGGAAGTACACCACGCCGTAGCCCGTCGCCTCGGTGCGAACGTGCGAGCCGCCCCACGCGACCGACTTACCGGTGAGCGTGCCCGCCTCGTGGCGGTTCGTGATCCGCTTGTACTGGCCGAAGAGATAGCCGATCTCGCGAGAGCCCACCCCGATGTCCCCGGCCGGAACATCGGTGTGCTCGCCCAGGCTTCGGTGGAGCTCGGTCATGAACGACTGGCAGAAGCGCATGATCTCGCCGTCGGACTTGCCCTTGGGGTCGAAGTCGGCTCCGCCCTTACCCCCTCCGAGGGGCATACCGGTCAACGCGTTCTTGAAGATCTGCTCGAAGCCGAGGAACTTGACGGTGCCGAGGTCCACACTCGGGTGGAACCGCAGCCCACCCTTGTACGGCCCCAGGGCACTGCTGAACTCCACACGGAACCCGCGGTTGACCCGGACCTCACCACGATCGTCGGTCCAGGGGATCCGGAAGACGAGCTGCCGTTCGGGTTCGCAGAGTCGCTCGACGATCCGCGCGTCCACGTACTCCGGATGCTTTCGCAGGGCCGGTTCGAGGTCGTGCAGCACCTCGGCGGCCGCCTGGTGGAACTCGCTCTCACCGGGATCGCGTCGACGGAGCTCCGCGTAGACGCTTTCGACGTGTTCGGTGACGTCCATTACACCGACCTTTCCCTTCGTGCTCGGACTCGCTGGGACAGGTCACCGGACGCGTGCCCCTCCCCGGTCTATAGGTAGAACGGCGGAGTGTCCAGGCCCGGTACAGGGTTGCCTGTGCCACACCTCACCCTTCGGCGGAACGCGCTGGGCCGGTTGCTCGAAACGCGAGCGAACCGGGGTCCACCATCCGGGAGCTCCACACGGAGCCATCATCGTTCGACGGGAGAAACCGATCTCCCCGGAGGTGTCGGCACCCTCTCGCGTGCCCCGGAGACCCCCCGGTTCGTCCGCTCACGGAGCTACCGGATCAAGGACGCACCAGGGAAGGACGCAGGCCGCTGACACGAGAACCCCGCACCGCGTAGCACGCGGTGCGGGGTTACCGAAGTATTCACTGTGGAGCTGACGGGACTCGAACCCGTGACCCCCTGACTGCCAGTCAGGTGCGCTACCAACTGCGCCACAGCCCCTTTTCGTTTTTCCCGGTGGGCCGGTCCGGTTTTTCCGTCCCCGCCTTCCGTTGTGCCACTACTTTACAACAGGGTGAGCCCCCTGCCGTACAGGGGGTACCCCTCGTTCGATCACGCCGCCCCAAAATCCGTGCCCAGCGGTTTCGTCTCCGAGTCGCTCGGCTGCCCCGCCGGCGGACGGCATTGCGGGGCGGAGGCCCCCTTCGGTTCCCCGGAGAGCCCCGGAGTGACCCGCACCACGGAACACGTCGAGGGTTCGGCAGCACGAGCCACCGGTTCGCGCTCAGCCCGCTCGGGCACCCTCCCGGGTACGCCTCGGGTCGACCTCCCGTTCGGGATGCCTGCGCAGGTACTCCTGCTCCAGCTCGAACATCCTGCGGGTGTGCTCCTCCAGCGCGTCCGAGGCACCGTGCAGGAACGTCCCGTTGCGCGTCTCGTGCAGGTGTCGAAGCTCCCGCCGCAGGTCGACCTCGGACAACTCGGTTGCTTCCACTCCGGTTTCCATGGACACGCCCTCCCCTCCCCACCGGGTTTCCCGTGGGTGTACCCGGTTGACAACGGTGTGACACCCACCTCCGGAGATTCGTTCCGGTGACCCGGTCCAGCCGCGCCCGGCACCACCGGCTAGGCGGGCTCGGCCGACTCCACGTTCCGATCGGAATCGGTCCGCTCGGAACGGGACTTACGACCGAGTGTTTCCGGGGCGAAGAGCCACGTCGCCATCGCGACCAGCGCGACAGCCCCGGTGAGCAGGAACGCGGCACGGTAGGACAGCGCGCCCGCCAGCGCACCGGCCAGCGGCGGCCCGATGATCGTGCCGACGTCGGCCGACATCTGGAAGGCGGCCAGCACCGGACCGCCCTTGGCCTTCGGCCCGACGATGTCGGCCACGGCCGCGCTCTGCGCCGGGGTGAACAGCCCCATGCCGACCCCACCCAGCAGCGAGGCCCCCAGCAGCCAGGGCACCGACTCGCTGAATCCGATCGCGGCGCTGCCCACGGCCGCGATGGCCAACCCGCTCAGCAGCATCGGTTTGCGCCCGCGCGAGTCGGCCAACCTGCCTGCGGGGAGCAGCACGGCAGCGTTGCCCGCGGCGAACACCGACAGGGCGATACCGGTCATGGCGTCGGGCAGTCGCATCGCCTCGACGATGAACAGCGGGATCAGCGCGATCCGCACGCCCTGCGCGGTCCAGCCCTTGCTGAAGTTCGCCAGCAGCGAGGCGCGGTAACTGGAGTCCCGCAACGCGGTGGTGACCCTGAGGTCGGGGGCGTCGCTGTGCTGCTGCGGGTCGGCCAGCGTGGAGTTGCGCAGCAGGAACCAACCGACGAAAGCGGCCAGGTACAGCGCGATGCCGTAGATCAGGAAGGGCAGCCGCAGCGAGAACCCGATCAGCAGCCCGCCGAGCACCGGCCCGGAGATGCTGCCCAGCAGGAAGCTGGTCGCCCACAGCCCGGAGGCCCTGGCGCGCAGATGTGCCGGGGCGAGCCGCACCAGCAGGGCCAGCGCCGAGACGGTGAACATGGTGGAGCCGATGCCGCCGAGCCCCCGGAACACCAGCAGCTGCCAGTAGGACTGCGCGAAGGCGCAGGCGGTGGAGCTGATGCCGACGATGACGATGCCGAGCACGTAGTTCGGCCGCTCGCCGAACATCGAGACCAGTCGCCCGCTGGCCGGGGCGAAGACCAGCCGCATCAGCGCGAAGGCGCTGACGATGAAAGCCGCCGCGGTCACGCCGACGTTGAAGCTGGTCGCGAAGGTGGGCAGCGCGGGCGAGACGATGCCCATCCCGATGGCGACGATGAAACCGCCGCTGATCAGGACCCAGATCTCGCTGGGTAGCTCGGACAGCGTGCTCGACTTGCGTGGCGAATCGTTCGGCTGGTTCTCGGTAGCGGTCGGCGAGGTCTCCGGCACTGTGCCTCCTTGTCGTCCAGCAGAGCACAAGTTCACTCGACCGTGAAATATTCCCGATCTCGCTACGCGGGGCGGGATTTCGCCACACGTGACGCGGTGCTTACCGGACGCAACGCTTACCGGATGTCGTGTCCGACACCGCGGTCCTCGGCGAGAAGCCGCGAGCCCCCGGGGGGCTCGCCGTTCGGCAGGCCGATGGGGCCGGTGGTCTCGCTATTCGAGGAGTTCGTCGACTCGACGGGTGTAGGCGGTGACGGGGTAGGCGGTCTCGAACCCGCAGGACTCGGCGAAGCGCTGCGCGGATCCGCCGTCCTCGGCGTGCGTGGCCACCAGCAGCGCCCCGCGGTCCAGTGCCGCGTCCACACCCACGCGCAGCAGTTCCCGGCCCCTCCCCCGATTGCGGCGGCCGGGGCGTACCGCGATGTGCTCGATCAGCCCCATGCCGCTCTCGGCGAAACCGAGCACGAACCCGGCCGCCCGTTCGAGTTCACCGTCCTCCAGCACGTGCAGGAAGCACCGTGGATCGTCCAGCCGCTGGCCGAGATGGCGCGGCAGGCGCCGTTCGGCTCCGGACGAGAGGTCCAGTTCGTCCGCCAGCAGTTCGGCCACCGAGGGCAGGTCGTCCTGGGCCGCTTCGCGCACCGGATGGGTGCCGATGGCCTCGGTCTCGCGCGCGGCCGGATCGGGGCGGTACAACAGCGCGACGTTCTCGGTGACCGCGTGCCAGCCCGAGTCGTCGGCGATCCCCTCGATGTCGGCCACCGTGGTCGGCGAGGCGTGCACCACGGCCTCGGGCCTGCCCGCCTCGGCGAACACGCTCTCCAGCCGGAACAGCGTGGTGGCGACCTCGGCGGAGGTGCCCCACAGCCCGCAGGCACGGTTGCCGAGGGCCAGCGGGTTGCCCGCGTTGAGCACGACGTCGGCGACGCCTACCTTGCCGACTCGCCCCTCGCGCACAGCGCCGGAGGCCAGCTGGGCGCGCTCCACCAGCGCGGCGAGGTCACGCGCCTGCTCCGGTGCGAGCAGCTCTTCGTCGTCCGGATCGTGTAGCGGGTCCACGACCACATTCTGCCGTCCGGACCAACGGCCGCAGGTCGCCGCCGTGTGGCGCGCGTGGAAACGGCGCACCGGATCGTCCCGGATCGCCCCGGACCACGCCGGACCGCCTCGGGAGGCCGTGTCGGTGTTGTCCGCGCGGGTTCAGCCGGACCGGTCGGTCTTGACCCCCGCCACGAACGCCCGCCACTGCGAGCCAGTGGTCGCGACGAACCCGGCCGCCCGGTCCTTGCTGTCCCGCACCGCCGCGCCGTCGGAGATCCCGCCGACCTCGACGCACGCCGTTTGATGCTGCGAACGACTCGACTTGCGCCATCCTTCGGGGTGGTGTGCCGTCACTGCGAGCTCTCCGTTTCGTCGGCGGTACGAGCGATGAGCTCCATGGAATCCTCAGGGCTCATCACCAACTGCCGGAGCGTGGCCGCCGCTTCCCGCTATGCCCGACCATCCTCTGATTGGTGCAGGAAAGTGGAGGAACTGGACTGCTCCATGTGGACGCTCGGTTTCGACTCCGGGAATTCGAACAGGATGAAGGCCCCGCGTGCGCGGGGTGCCGTCTCTCGATCCCGGCTGGGATGACCTGCACGGTCGCCTTTTCCCAGCTTGCCACCTCGACGATGTGCCGAAGTCGCTCGGCGAGAACGGCCCGACCGCCGCGAACCCCCGACAACCGGGGTGGCCGGGCCGTCCCGCCCGGCCGGGTTCCCTCCCCGCTCCCGACCCGGCGACCGGGCGCCGCCTCCCCCCACGATCCGTCCCCGCCGAACGGCGATTTCGCGAGAAATCGACGCCGTGCTACGCCGCGCCCTGCCCTCGATTTCTCGCGAAATGGCGGAATAGCACGGGAGCGTGAAATCGTTTCGGTAACTGCGAACCCCAACGGCCCCGAGGAACGCGAGAGCAGGATGTCGGAAACACCGCACCACGAGGTGATCGTCATCGGCGGTGGCCAGGCGGGACTCGCGGCGGGATACTTCCTGCGCAGAGCGGGCGTGGACTTCGCGATACTGGACGAACGGCGGCAGGGTGGCGGGGCCTGGCAGCGCATGTGGCCGTCGTTGCGGTTGTTCTCCCCCGCCCAGCACAACTCGCTGCCCGGTTGGCCGATGCCCCCACAGGCCGGGGCGGAGTTTCCCACTGTGGACCACGCGGTCGAATACCTGCGGGACTACGAACGCCGCTACGAGCTGCCCGTACGACGACCGGTACGGGTCGACCAGGTACGGCGAACCGACGGTGAATTCACCGTGACCACGGACGTGGGAACCTGGACGGCCGGGGGCGTGATAAGCGCCACCGGAACCTGGCGTGCACCTTACGTGCCCGCGTATCCGGGTATGACCGACTTCACCGGCCCGCAGTGGCACACCGCCTCCTACCCGGGGCCCGAGCCGTTCCGGGGACAGCGCGTGCTGGTGGTGGGCGGTGGCAACTCGGCGGCCCAGATCCTGGCGGAACTGTCCACGGTGGCCGACACCACCTGGGTCACCCGCAGGCCACCGCGCTTCATGCCGGACGAGGTGGACGGCCGGGTGCTGTTCGACGTGGCCACCCGAAGGCTGTCGGGCACGGCGAACGGTGTCTCCGAACTCGGCGACATCGTGATGGTCGACAGCGTGCGGGACGCCCGCGAACGCGGCGTGCTGCACGCGCTTCCGATGTTCGACGGGCTGACCCCGCGTGGCGCGGCATGGGCGGACGGGACCGAGCGCGAGTTCGACAGCGTCGTGTGGTGCACCGGATTCCGACCCGCGCTGCGGCAGCTGCGTCCGCTGCGGCTGAGCAGACAGCAGGGCCGCATTCCCACCGAGGGCACGCGCAACCCCGAGGAACCACGCTTGCACCTGGTGGGCTACGGCGACTGGACCGGCGCCGCCTCGGCCACCCTGATCGGCGTGGGCCGCACCGCGCGGACCGCGGTCGCGGAACTGACCGCCGAACTCGACCGGAAACGCGCGAACGTCGCTGCGGAGAGAGCTCAGACCCCGCCGGAAACGGGCCTGCGCTCGGTTGCGAACCGGTCGTAGGCACGCATCAGGTACCGGTGGGCCGGTTGCTCCACCACCCTGGTCAGCCCCCACCCCAGCAGCACACCGGTGGCCAGCATCCCCGCGGTCTGCAGGGAGCTCGGCATGCCCAGGTCCTGCAACCCGCGTACCACCATGTGGCCGAGCGACTGGTGCGTCAGGTAGACCCCGTAGGAGATCCCCGCGTACCACTGGACCGGGCGGCGCGCCGCCGCGGGGATCACGGCGTCCCAATCGGGACCGCGCGCCACCAGCGCGATCAAGCAGAGCCCGAGCGCCACGCACGCCGAGGACCCGAGATCCGGGGTCAGCGTCCCCGAGGGGCCGACCTCGAAGCTGTGCAACCACTGCGCGAACATCGCGCTGCCCAGGAAAGCGGCGAAGTGAGGGGTCCGGAGTCTACGGGCCGACCAGAGCCAGATCACCACTCCGGCCACGAAGAGGTGCCAGCGGTGGACCCCGAGACCGTCGGCCAGCATCCGGTAGAACTCCGGGGGGTCCGAGGCGCGGATGGGCCACTGCGCGATGGGCAGCAGCAGCGCGAACCACAGCACACCGACGATCCGGTTACCGCGGCCCAGCCGGGAGCGATAGAGCAAGGCCGCCGCCGTGAAGCCCATGAGCTGCAGCGGCACCGTCCAGTGCGCGACGTCGAGGAACTCGAACTCCCGCGGTTTCCAGTGCCACAGCATCAGCAGGTGCTCGACCAGGTCCCGGACGTCGGGCAGGTACCACCCCTCGACGTGGAAGGCGCGGGTGAGCAGGAAGATGAGCACCGAGCCCGCCACGAAGGCGGGCAGCAGCCGGGCGAGCCTGCCCCACCAGTAACGCAGCACGGTCCCGCGCCCGATGGTCACGCAGGCGAAGTAGGCCGATACGACCAGCAGCATGCTGGCACCGACCTGCCAGGGGAAGGTGAACGTTCGCGGTTCGATCTCGGGGTGGAACTCCACGCTGACCGTGGTCGAGTGGTACAGCATCACCAACGTGACGCAGCCCGCCCGAACCACGTCCCAACTGATCTTGCGACGGCTCCCCTTCTCGGGGATCACCACGAATATCCACTCCAGTGCTCGGACATGCGACGAAACGTGCTGATCCTACATCGCGCCCGGACACGTGAGTATTACTCGGCGGCGGGTCACCCGTTACCCGTCGTCCTGGCGCCGCGGTAGGCACGGTTGCGGATACCGAGCACCGCCGAGGCCAGCAGCGCGGCCAGCACCGAGCCCAACAGCACCGCGACCTTGACGTTCTCACCACGTTCCCCGGCACCGAAAGCGAGTTCACCGATCAGCAGCGAAACGGTGAAACCGATTCCCGCGAGCAGCGACAGCCCGATCAGGTCCCACCAGGACAGGTTGGCGTCGAGCTGGGCCCCGGTGAACTTGGCCATCAGGAACGTCGCACCGAAGATGCCGACCAGCTTGCCGAGCACCAGTCCCGCCATCACCGCGGGAACCACCGGATCCGAGAAGGCGGTCGTGATGCCGTCACCGCCGAGCGAGACTCCGGCCGCGAACAGCGCGAACAGCGGCACCGCGACCCCGGCCGAGATCGGGCGCCAGCGGTGTTCCAGGTGCTCGGCGGGGCCGGGTTCACTGCCGCCCCGGCCCAGTACCGGAACCGTGAAGCCCAGCAGCACACCGGCGATGGTGGCGTGCACCCCGGACTCGTGCACCAGCCCCCAGGCCAGCACACCGAGCACCAGCAGCACCGGCCACCAGGGGCCTCGCAGCCGCACCAGCAACGCGAAAGCCACTATCGGCAGCACCGCACCCAGCAGTGGCAGCGGATGAAAGTCGTCGGTGTAGAACACGGCGATGACCGTGATCGCCAGCAGATCGTCGACCACCGCGAGCGTCAGCAGGAAGGCCCGCAACGCGCTGGGCAGGTACTTGCCGACGATCGCGAGCACGGCCAGGGCGAAAGCGATGTCGGTGGCCGTGGGGATCGCCCAGCCACGCAGCGCCTCCCCGCCCGCGGTGGAGGCGATGGCGAAGAAGAACAGGGCGGGGACGATCATTCCCGCCACGGCCGCCACCACGGGGAGCACGGCCCTTCGGGGCTCGCGCAGCTCACCGGCCACGAACTCGCGCTTGAGCTCCAGGCCGACCACGAAGAAGAAGATCGCCAGCAGCCCGTCCGAGGCCCAGTGCTTCAGGTTCAGGTCCAGCCCGAGGGACTCCCCGCCCGGCCAGGGGACGAACTCGGCGGCCGTCTTGTAGGTCTCACCCCACGGCGAGTTGGCCCAGAGCAGCGCCAGCACCGCGGCGAGGAGCACCAGTACGCCACCGACGGTCTCCGTGCGCAGGATGTCGGCGAGAGTGATCCTCTCGGCATCGGACGTGGGGGAGAACAAACGTCGCACCGGATTGCGCTGCGGTTCCTCGGCCCCCGAGTCCTGCGGCTGGGAATGCTCGTGCCGGGAACTCTTGTCCGGGGAACTCTTGTCCGGGGAACTCCCGTCCTGGGATTCCGCACGCCGTGCTCCGTCACGCTGGGGGTCGGTCGCCATCAACACGTCCCGTTCGGTTCGTCCGTCAACTTCCCGCCGACCAGTCTTCCCGGCACACCATTTGCCCGATTTTACGTGCTTCCGCTGTGTTCACACGTGACAGCGATGAGCGACGAGCCGGACTGAACTCGCCATGGTCAGATACGTGACCAGGGAATAGTCCGGGAGCGGAACGCGGAGCACAAGCGATCTCGCCCGGCAGGCCGCCGGAAGAACACGAAACGAGTGATCGTTGTCACTTCGATTCGGCCGCGGTGAGTTCTGCCGGATGGGCGTGCACCGTGGCACCGGACAGCCGGGGCAGCTCCCGATACAGGTCACGCTCGGCCTCGTGGGCGATCTCGTGCGCCCGGTACAGCGAGAGTTCCGCGGCCACGCCGAGTTTCACCTCGGCATGCAGGGCGTGCCCGATCCAGCGCAACCGCACCACCTCCACCGAACGCACCTCCGGATGGGTGCCCAGGGCCCGGTAGGCGAGGTCGGTGAGTTCCGGCGCCACCGAGTCCATCAGCCGGGCCAGTATCCGTTTGGCGGCCGACCAGGTGACCATCGCGATTGCCAGGCCGATCAACAGACCGACCAGCGGATCCAGCAACGGCCACCCCAGAGCGGCGCCGCCGGCGGCGAGCACCACCCCGAGCGAGGTGAACGAGTCGGTCCTCGCGTGCAGTCCGTCCGCCACGAGCGCGGCCGAGCCGATCCGGTGACCGGTTCGGATGCGTATCCGAGCGGCGAGCTCGTTGCCGCAGAATCCCAAGCCACCGGCCAACGCCACGATCAGCGGATCACCGATGCCGGAGGGCTCGAACAACCGGTTGGCCGACTCGAGCAGTGCCGCCACCGCCGAGCCCGCGATCACCAGCACCACGAGTACCCCCGCGACGTCCTCGGCCCGGCCGTAGCCGTAGGGGAAGCGACGGTTGGCGGGTCTGCGCGCCAGCAGGAACGCAGCCGCGAGCGGGAGGGCGGTGAGCGCGTCGGCGACGTTGTGCAGCGTGTCGGACAACAGCGCCACCGAACCGGAGAACCAAAGCACCCCGGCTTGCAGCACGGCGGTAGCGGTGAGCACCAGCAGCGAGAGCCACAGGGCGCGCATGCCCGCACGACTGCCCTCCAGCTCGGTGTCCACCTGTTCGGCGTGGTCGTGCTCGTGTGGCAGGAGGAAGTGCCCGAGCCGGTGGAGCAGTCCCCGCGCGGGAGCCGTACGCGTGGCGCGCGGTTCGCCCGAGGAATCGCTCCGCCTGCCGTGGCCGTGGCCGTGGGAATGGTTTCCGCTCATCGCCTGCCTCCGATACTCGCCGTCGCGGTGAGCACGGCGGAATCGTAGCCGCACAACCCCGCACGCGACGACGGCGCAGCAGCGGAAATGTGGCAACAACGGGACGGCCCGGCGTCAATTTCTCGCGAAATCGCCGCGCCCGGTGTGGGAGAGACACCGGGCGCGGCGCGGGGCTCCGACAACGAAAAACCCCGCCCGGCGAGGCTCGCCGAGCGGGGTGTCACTTCGAAATTCGCGCGGTCACCGGGACCGCAGTGGAGGTGCCGGGATTCGAACCCGGGTCCTCTGTCGCCTCACCAAGGCTTCTCCGTGCGCAGTCCGCTATGTCTCTACTCGGCTTCACCGGTCACGCGAACAAGCCGGTGTGACAAGCCCAGTCGCTGTGCGATGTCCCGTTCAGTCCCGCGACCAAACTGAACGGTGAGTCCCCTGCACGATGCCGGGGTCCGGGTCGGAGACTTACCCGGTCCGACAGAGTCGCTACTCGCTCAGGCGGCGAGTGCGAACTCGCGCTGACTCTTGTTGTCGGCGCTTGTTAATTTACGGCGACGCTTTACGGTGGTCTTCCGCCTGCACCGGCACGCTTCCCTTGGCTCAACGGCCAGAGTCGAAACCGTTCACCCCCGTGTTCAGTTACTCAACAACCTGTTTTGCAACAGTCCGGCTCCACCGGGCAACCCCCGGACGAGTCCGTACTCAACATCATAACGTACTACTCCCGCACGATCACTCCCGGATCGGCGGTTCGGTTCGCGGTGAGTTCCACGGCCGGACCGTCGCCGCACGGAGCGGTCCCCACGAACCGGTTAGCCACATCCGAGCAACCGAGCGGGCGTGTCGTGCAACACCGCGCGCAGGAACGGTATTCCCAGCCGTTCATCGGAGCCGGCCCAACCGGCCACGGCTGCGAGCTGTTCGGCGTAGGGATAGGGAATGTTCGGGAAGTCGGACCCGAGCACCACCCGGTCCGCGACGGGCAGCAGCCTGGCGGCCCAGTCGGACGGGAGCGGCGCGAACCGCTCGCTGAAGGCGACACCGACCATCGTCGTGTCCAGGTAAACCCCGGGGTGATCCCGTGCCAACTCCAGCGCGCGCCCGTACTCGGGCATCCCGGCGTGCGCCAGCACCGTCACCAGCCCCGGATGACGTTCGAGCACCTCGGCGAACACGTCCAGTCCGGTGAACTCCCCACGCAGCGGACCGTGACCACAGTGCACCACCACCGGCACCCCGGACGCGGCCAACAGCTGCCACGGCCGCTCCAGCAGCGGGTCACGCGGATCGAATCCGCCCACCTGCACGTGCACCTTGAAGCAGCGGGCCCCGGCGTCGAGGGCCGCAGCCACGTAGTCGGCGGCTTCGGGCTCCGGATACATCGTGGCGGTGGGCACGGCCCCCACCGTGGTGCGCCCGAACTCGAGCGCCCAGCGGTTGAGCCACTCGGCCATACCCGGTTTGTGCGGATAAACCAGCGGCGCGAACGCACGAACCCCCAGGCTCTCCAGCACACCGAGCCGGGTCGGCTCGTCGAAGCGGTACCGGATCGGCCACTCGATCCCGTAGTGGGTACCGGCCAGATCGAAGTAGTCCCAGACCTTGCGCAGCACGCGCTCGGGCAGGAAGTGCGTGTGCAGATCCACCAGCCCCGGCAGGCCGAGCCCCGCGATCCAGTCCGGGACACCCTCGTCGGACGGTGGCCCCTCGATCCCGTTCACCGCGGGCAGCCGAAGGCCGCGCGCGCCACCCGATCCGAGCACGGCGGATCACACGAAAGTCGTCCGCGTAACGGCATTCTCAGCGCATGCCCTTGCGGTGCTGACCGATGGCCCGAGCCATCTCGCGCTCGGCGTCGCGCTTGGCCATGTCCCTGCGCTTGTCGTGGATCCGCTTACCTCGGGCCAGTGCCAACTCGACCTTGGCCTTGCCGTCGGAGAAGTACAGCGAGAGCGGCACCAGACTCAGTCCGCTCTCCTTGGTCTTGCCCAGCAGTCGTTCGATCTCGTCGCGGTGCAGCAGCAGCTTGCGCGAACGACGCGGGGCGTGGTTGGTCCACGTCCCCTCGGTGTACTCGGGGATGTGCACGTTGCGCAGCCACACTTCGCCCCGGTCGATCGTCGCGAAGGAGTCGACCAGCGAGGCGCGCCCCTGGCGGAGACTCTTCACCTCGGTCCCGGTCAGCACCATGCCGCCCTCGTAGGTGTCCAGCACCGTCCAGTCGTGCCGCGCCTTGCGATTGCGCGCGATCAGGTTGTGGCCACGTTCCTTTGCCATACCGGCGAGCATAGCGCTACGTCCGGCGAGTGGACCACGTGGTTTTCGCACGCTGCGCGGCCCGGCTCGGAGTCGAACGCCGAGGCCGGGCCGCGAAACGAGCGATCCTCAGATCCGCACGTACAGCCGGAGGGTGAGATACCCGGTGAGGCCGGAGATCGCCGAGGCGACCAGCACCAGGATCGGTGCCACGAAGGCCACGTCGGCGTAGCTGACCGCGGTCAGCAGGTTGGCGTTGGTCAACGGCTTCATCAACCCGTCGAGGAACGCCTCCTTGAGCACCATGAGCAGCCCGGTCGCCGCGACGGAACCGATGATTCCGGAGACCATGGCCTCCAGCAGGAAGGGCAGCTGGGTGTACCAGCGGGAGGCACCCACCAACCGCATGATGCCGGTCTCGGTGCGGCGGTTGAACGCAGAGAGCTGAATGGTGTTCGAAATCAACAGCAGTGCGGCGAAGGCCTGCAACGCCGCGATCAGGAACGTCCCGTCACGTACGTCGTTGAGCTTGTTGACCATGTTTCGCACGAACTGGGACTGGTCGTTGATCGAACCGATGCCGGCACGTCCCTCGAACTGCTTCTTGACGGCCTGCGGCGTGACGTTGTCGCCCAGTTCGACCCACAGGGCCGCGGGCAGCGCCTTGGGCCGCACCAGCTCCTGCAGCTGCGGCTGGTTCGAGAACTCCTCGGTCGCCCGATCGAAGATGGCCTGGCGGTTCAGATACTGCACCGACTGCACACCGGAGGCCTGCTCCAGCTCGGAACGGAGCCCGGCACAGGGATCGTTGGCGCACTCGGGATCGTTGGCACTGACGTTCTCGTTCATGTAAACGACGACGTCTGCCGCGTTGCGCAGCGATTCCTGGGCCTGATCCACCTTGCGGACGACGATGAGGCCACCACCGAGCAACGTGAGAGAAACCGCGGTGGTCAGGATCATCGCGATCGTCATCGACACATTACGACGAAGGCCGTTGACGACCTCGCTGGATACGAAGCTCGCGCGCATCTTGAGTCAGCTTTCGGTGCGGTCTGCGACTTGGGGTTCGGGGCTGCACTGACCTCGCGTGCAGCGGGCTCAGCGGCCCACGCCGTACACGCCACGGGCGTCGTCACGGATGACCTGGCCGTGACTGAGCTCGACGACCCTCCTACGCATGGAGTCGACGATCGAGTGGTCGTGCGTGGCCATGACCAGCGTGGTTCCGGTGCGGTTGATGCGCTCCAGCAACAGCATGATGTCCTGGCTGGTGTCCGGGTCGAGGTTCCCGGTGGGCTCATCGCACATCAACACCAGCGGCCGGTTGACGAACGCCCTGGCTATGGCGACTCGCTGCTGTTCACCGCCGGACAGCTCGACGGGCATCCGATCCGCCTTGCCGTCCAGGCCGACGAGCTGCAGCACCTCGGGAACCACCTTGCGGATGGTGTGTCGGGGTTTTCCGATCACTTCGAGGGCGAAGGCGACATTGCCGAAGACGGTCTTGTTGTTGAGCAGGCGGAAGTCCTGGAACACACAACCGACCCGCTGCCGCAGCTTGGGAACGCGCCGCCTCGGCAGCTTGGCGACGTTCCAGTCGGCGACGATCACCCGACCTCGGGTGGGGACTTCCTCCCGCAGTAGCAGCTGCAGGAACGTGGACTTGCCCGACCCGGAGGGGCCGATGAGGAATACGAACTCGCCCTTGTCCACGGACACCGAGACGTCGTCGAGAGCGGGGCGCGCCAACGTCTTGTACGTCTTTGACACGTGTTCGAGCCGGATCACGGGCAGTGAGCTTACCTGCGACCACCCGGGGGATTTTCACTCACCCGTACCATTGGTTGCACTTCACCAATTACCATGCGCGCTTCCGGGTCCGAGCGGAGACACGAGCGGCCCCGCCCACGGCCACGGAGCCGAACCCGCGCCGCGACTCGCCACCACGGAAATGCTCCGTTCGGGCGCACGAAAACGACGAGGAGCGTGCCTCAGCCGGAGCGTGTGGGCGCTGTTCGCACCTCGAGCGGGCAGCTCGGGGCGCGGCGGCTCACCGGTGCGGCACGGCGAACTCAGCTCTGCTGCTCCTGGTCGTGCTGCTGCTTGCGCCACCGGATACCGGACTCCAGCAGCCCGTCGATCTGCCCCTCTAGCACCGACTCGGGGTTGCCCACCTCGTAGCCGCTGCGGAGATCCTTGACCATCTGGTACGGATGCAGTACGTAGGAGCGGATCTGGTTGCCCCAGCCGGAGCCGCTACTGTCCCGCAGCGCGTCGAGCTGAGCCCGTTCCTCCTCACGCTTGCGCGCCAGCAGCTTGGACTGCAACACCCGCATGGCCGCTGCCTTGTTCTGCAACTGGGACTTCTCGTTCTGGCAGGAAACCACGATCCCCGTGGGGTGGTGGGTCAGGCGAACCGCCGAGTCGGTGGTGTTCACGCTCTGACCACCGGGACCGGAGGAGCGGAACACGTCCACCCGGATGTCCTTCTCCGGGATCTCCACGTGGTCGGTCTCCTCGACCACCGGCAGCACCTCCACACCCGCGAACGAGGTCTGCCTGCGCCCCTGGTTGTCGAACGGTGAGATACGGACCAAGCGGTGGGTCCCCTGTTCCACCGAGAGCGTGCCGTAGGCGAAGGGGGTGTCCACCCGGAAGGTCGCGGACTTGACGCCCGCCTCCTCCGCGTAGGAGGTGTCGTACACCTCGGTCCCGTACTCGTGGCGTTCCGCCCACCGCAGATACATCCGCAGCAGCATCTCGGCGAAGTCGGCGGCATCCACGCCACCCGCCTCCGCCCGAATGGTGACCATGGCGGAACGCTCGTCGTACTCGCCGGAGAGCAGGGTGCGGATCTCCAGATCGGCGAGATCCTTCTTGAGCTGGCCACGCTCCTGCTCGGCCTCGGCGACACTGGCGCTGTCGTCCTCGTTCTCACCGAGTTCGTAGAGCACTTCGAGATCTTCGAGACGCTGTCGAAGTCCGGTGATCTTGCGCAGGTCGCTCTGCTTGTACACGAGCTGACTGTTGATCCGCTGGGCGTATTCGACGTCGTCCCACAGGTCCGGGCGAGCCGCTTCCTCCTCCAGCTCCGCGATCCGGGCCCGCAACGCATCGAGATCCATGACTCGCTCGATGCCCTCGAGGGTTTCGGACATGTCCTTGAGCTCGGCGGCGACGTCGGGGTTCACGGTTCCCCAGCCTACTTCACAGCTTCACGGCCCCGGAGGTGGACCGGCGGTCCTTTTCCGAGCTCGGACGTCACGCGAAGGTCATTCGGGTATCGCGTCGAGCATCTTGATGACCGCACGGTTGTGGGCCACCGAGAAGTCCGCCGCGGCCTTCTCGTAGGGGTCCTCGGCCACCTTGGCGGCGTTCTTGGCCTCGTTGAGCTTCTCGACGTACTGCTCGCGGGCCGAGGTGACCAGGTGGTCGCGCTGTTTCGCGGTGAGCATGCCGGCGTAGCGCAACCGCAGCAGCAGCGGGCTGCGCACGTTGTCCGGTCCCGGTTCGGTGTTCAGCCACGACTTGAAGGCACGCTTGCCAGCCGCCGTGATGATGTACTGCTGGCTGGATCGGGGTCCCTGTTTGCCGAGGCGCAACATGCCGTCCTCGGCGAGGGCGGGCAGTTCCCGGTAAACCTGGCTGCGGGTGACGCTGAAGAACCCGCTGAACCGGTCGGTGGCCGCGGCCACCAACTGTCCCCCGGTCATCGGCCCCTCGTGGAGAAGTCCCAGCAAGGCTGCGGATGTCGCATTCAGGTCGGTCACGAGTCCTACGGTGCCACGGCGCTGACAGGCTGTCCACAATGGCCGTAGGCCGTGTCCGAAACAGCAGCGCAACCATGGGGGCGGTTGGACACGCAACGCATTCAATTCAGCGCACGAAACCACTGCTACGACCTGGATTCACTTCCATTGCGGTCTCATCCACGGGAAGCAACCAATTCGTACACTCACTGTCCGCTGGACAGGGACGATTTTTAACTCGAAATGGGTAATTCTGGTTGAGGTGCTGCGCGGGACCCGCTGTTAAGGGCACCCTTCATATTGGCCGGCAGCGTAACGGGGCCGGTCACTGCGACGGGAACGTAAGGGACGGACCCGCCGAGCTAGGGAGGTAACACCGTGCATCGGAGTCTGCTACGGACCAAGCTCGCCCAGGGCAGGACTAGGATGGCGAGCAAGGTTTCGGAACGGGCGAGGTCGATGATGCCGATCCAGGTGGACAGTCCGCACAACTGCATAGTTTGCGGCCGCAAGATGCGTGCCTTCCGCAGCGGGAGCAGCGAGGGGCGGGTCTGCTCGCCCAACTGTGCCCGCAAGTGGGCCGACGGCTGAGGCCGAAGGGCACGAGATCCGGGCTCGGCGATGCACGGGCCCGGAAACCGTGGAGACCGCGTGCCTGTCCCGTGCCGGGCCAGCCTGTGTCATCGGGACGGTGTCGCCCACCGATGCCCGGTACCGACTCCGACAGCGGCTTACCGACACCACTCGGGCTCTCCCCGTGACGGAGGCTCCCTACGAGGCCCCGTGGAGAGCCCCCACAAAACGCCTCGCGAAGGACCGGAACCCGCGAACAACAGTTCGGCCCCCGGAGCCGTGCTCCGAGGGCCGAACGCAGTAGCGGGGACAGGATTTGAACCTGTGACCTCTGGGTTATGAGCCCAGCGAGCTACCGAACTGCTCCACCCCGCGCCGTGTTTCGTTGTAGTTGCAACTCTACACCGCCATCCGCGACCACCGCACAGGGGGGTGCTCAACCGATGATCGCCTCCGCTCACCAGCGGTTCCTCCCTACGCCGGACAGGGGCACCGCCTCGTACTGGGAGGAGCTACCGGGATGACCGCCCGGCAGGCCTGCGCGGCTTCGCCTGACACCCGGGACGGGCACCTGACACCCGGGACGGGCACCTGACTCCGGAGGTGGGCCGGCGCGTGTCGCTTACACAGCGGGGCTCGGAGAAATCCCGACTGCAGGCCCCGGCTGAAGAGCCCCGAACGGAGGGGCCACGGCCGAACGAAAAATCGCCCCCTTCCGGAAAGCCGGAAGGGGGCGTATCTGGTAGCGGGGACAGGATTCGAACCTGTGACCTCTGGGTTATGAGCCCAGCGAGCTACCGAACTGCTCCACCCCGCGCCGTGTTTCGTTGTAGTTGCAACTCTACACCGTGCCCCCCACCCCCGCGCAGGGGGGTGGGGGCCTGGTGTTTTCGCCGTTCAAAGGACGGTTCAGCCGGAACCGGGTGGCCACTCGACCACCCGGATGCCCCGCGACTGATCAGCCACCGTTGCCGGTGACCTCCTCGTAGCGGTTCATGGCTTCCTCCAGTCGCTGGAACGCCTGACCCAGCTGGCCGAGGTCACCGGAGTTCTGCGCCGAACGGACCTCTTCCATCGCGGCCTGCACCTCCTGCACGGCCTGGTCCACCTCGGAGCTGTTCTGCTGCCCCTGACCGTCGCCCTGCTGCTGGTCCTGGTCGCCCTGGTCGCCCTGCTGGTCCTGGTCGCCCTGCTGCTGGCCCTGACCGTCCTGCTGCTGGTTCTCGTCCTCGGCGGTCTCGGTGTTCTGCCCCGCACCGGGCCCGAACACCTGCTCCAGCGAGCCCTGCAACGTGTCGGCATAGCCGACGCTGTCGCCGTAGGAGGTCAGCACCCTGGCCAACTGCGGGTAGGAGTCCTCGCTGTTGGGACGGATGTAGATCGGCTCCACGTAGAGCATTCCGCCCTCGACCGGCAGGGTCAGCAGGTTACCGAACATCGCCCGGACCCCGGGGTTGTCGAACAGCGTCCGGTCCTCGGTGACCTTCGGTGTCGACTCCATCTGCCGCTGGACCTGTACCGGTCCCGGCGTCTGGTTGTCCGTGGGCAGCTCCAGCATGGTGATCTGGCCGTAGGTCTCGGGATCCGAGGAAGCCGAGATCCACGCGGACAGGTTCGGGCGTTCCAGCGCGGTCATGGCACTGGTCAGCTGGAAGGTCGGCCGGTTCTGCGTGGGTGCCTGTGCGATCACGTAGAACGGCGGCTGCTTCTCACCGGAACCGCTGCGCTGGTCCTGGTTGGGATCGTTGGGGACCTCCCAGAAACCGCGGGTGGCGTAGAAGTCGCCCGGATTGTCCACGTGGTACCGGGCGAGCAGCTGCCGCTGCACCTTGAACATGTCTGCGGGATAGCGGAAGTGCTGCCGCAGCTCGTCGCTGATCTCGCTCTTCGGTTTCACCACACCCGGGAAGACGCCCTTCCATGCCTCCAGCACCGGATCCTTCTCCCCGAACTCGTAGAGCGAGACCTCGCCGGTGTAGGCGTCGACGGTGGCCTTGACCGAGTTGCGGATGTAGTTGATCTGCTGGTTCGGCTGGGCGACATCACTGGTGGAGTCGCTGGCTGCCTGCCCGAACGAGGTCAACGTGGAGTAGGGATAGTTGTTCAGCGTGGTGTAACCGTCGACGATCCACTTGATCTTCCCGTCGATCACCGCGGGATAGGGATCGCCGTCCAACTTGAGCCACGGTGCGACCTTCTGCACCCGTTCCCGCGGATTGCGGTTGAACATGATCTGCGACTGCGAGCCGATCTCCTGGTTGAACAGGATGTTGCGCTCACCGTAGTTGGCCGCGAACACGGCACGGTTGAACCAGTTGCCGATTCCGACTCCGCCCTCGCCCTGGTAGGTGTAGCGCGAGTTCTGCGTGTCGTACTCCTGCGGCTGCTCGCCCTGCTCCGCACCGACGATGGCGTAGTCCTGGTTCAGCTCGCCGTAGTAGACCCTGGGCTGCTCGACCGGAATCTCGCCCTGGCCATCGTTGGCGACATCGCTCATCGAGAACACCGGGTACGCACCGGTGTCGGAGCCCTCGCCGGGCACCGTGCTTACCCGGTCGGCGGGCGCACTGACGAAACCGTTGCCGTGGGTGTAGACCATGTGCCGGTTGATCCAGGACTGCTGGTTCTCGGCCAGGCCGTCGGTGTTGATTCCGCGCACCGCGACCAGGTAGTCCTGCAGCTCGCCGTTCTCGTCCCGGTACCGGTCGATGTCGAGCTCGTCCGGGAACCCGTAGAAGTTGAACTGCTGCTGCAGCTGGGTGAACGTCTCGGAGAGCAGGCTCGGGTCGAGCAGCCGCACGTTGGAGACGGTGCCGGTGTCCTGGGCGACCTCCTCCGGAGTGACACCGGAATCGTCCGAGCCCGAACCGGAATCACCGGAGTCGGAGGCGCCGCCCTGCGTGTAGTTCTCGCGAACTGTCACGTCCTCCTGGGTTATCCCGAAGGCCTGTCTCGTGGCGGCTATGTTGCGCTCGATCGAGGTCGCCTCACGCTCATTGGCGTTGGGTTCGACCGAGAACTGCTGCAGCAGCGCGGGCCACAGCGCGCCGATGACCAGACTGGACAGCACCAGCAGCACCGTGGCCAGCGCCGGAATCTGCAGGTTGCGCAGGAACACGGCGGCGAAGAAGGCCAGCGCGCAGATGATCGAGATGCACAGCAGGATCACCTTGGCCGGCATCACGGCGTTGAGATCGGTGTAGCTGGCACCGGTGAACAGTTCACTGCGCTGCGACAGCAGCAGATCCCAGCGGTCGAAGAAGAAGTCGACGGCCTTGAGCAGCACGAAGATCCCGGCCAACAGGGCGAGCTGGATCCGGGCGGGCTGCGAGATCTGCCCCGACCTGCCCGCGAGCTTGATGCCACCGAAGATGTAGTGCACGGCGAGCGCGCCGAAGAACGAGAGGGTGACGGCGATGAATCCCCAGGCCAGCAGCCAGCGGAAGAACGGCAGCTGGAAGATGTAGAGGCTGACGTCGTGGCCGAAAACCGGGTCCTGGGTGCCGAACGGAGTGCGGTTCAGGAACAGCTGCACCATGCGCCAGTCGCCGGTGGCCGCCAGCCCACCGATGACGCCGACTATTGCCGGGATTCCGATGCCGAACCACTTGGACCGCTGCGTGATGACTGTGCGGTACCGCAGCAACGGGTCGTCCTGCCCACTTCCGAGCGGCACGAACACCGGTCTGGTGCGATAGGCCAGCCAGAGGTTCAACGCCAGCACCCCGGCGAGGAACACGGCCGCACAGACGAACAACACGATCCGGGTGAGCACGATCGTCGTGAAGATCCCCCGGTAGTCGACACTGCCGAACCACAGCCAATTGACGTACGTCCCGATCAGGCGTGATCCGACTATCAGTCCTACCAACACGACCGCGCCCAGGATCAGAAGGATCCGGCTTCGCCGGGACAAATTGGGTACTCCTACCGGCCTCGTGGCCACAGCGCACTCCCTGGTGACGATCCGCGGGCAGCGGGGCCGGGTCACCGGCGCGACCCGGGCTCCCGTGCGGTCAACTCTACGACCCCGTCACGAGATAGTGGGACGCGCCCGCGAATTCGCATCAAACGGACATCCCGCCCCACGGGGGATCACCGACTGGAGAAGTGTGCCGATCATCGGCCACGAGCGCTGCCACGGGGATCGAACCGGGAGGTCTCGGCGGTGCGAGGATGGGTGAATGTCGTCCGCTATCACCGAGGAAATGACCGCGGGGTTGCCCGCGGTGACGCGCGAGATCGAGCAGTTCGTGGCTTCGGAGGGCTGGGAACGACCGGCCAGAATGTTCGCGCTGGTCGACACCGCGGAGCTGCTGGAGGCCGAGCCAGGGCTGGCCGAACAGCTCAACACGAGTTCACCACTGACGCCGGTGGAGCAGGAGGAGCTGCCCGGCAACGACATCGGTGAGGCCCTGGCGGGTATCGCCTGGCCGGAACGGGTACTGGGTTGCGCGCTGGTGCAGGAGATCGTGGTGCTGCCCCCGGACGCCGAGCAGGAGCTTCCGAACGAGGACGACGCCGCGCGGAACGCCGCCGCGCAGCATCCGGAACGCCGGGAAGCGCGGCTGGTGGCCGCCGTATTGCGCGGCGGGACGCAGACCTGCGTGCTGCGGTTGCGCAACAAGGATCCCGAGGTCGACGACGGCTTCGACGGTGATCCGGAGCAGGAGGAGGGCGAGCTCGTCGAGGACAGCGCCCTGGCGCCGAATCTGCTCAACGCGATGCACGCCACCTTCGAGGAGTGACCTGCCGTCGGGGATCCGAGACCGGCGAGCGCCGCCGCGGACCCCGACGCACCCGGATCTCGGCACCCGGCCCCCACCGGGTGCCGCGCCGAATCAGCAGTGCGGGGGTGTCTCCCCCGCACGGACCGACTCGAGCGCATCGACCGCCTCACCGAGGGTTCCCACCTCGATCAGCCGCATGCCTTCGGGGGCCTGGGACTTGGCCGCGGCGCAGTTGCCCTCCGGAACCAGGAAGATCTGGGCGCCCGCCTCGTGGGCGTTGCTCATCTTGAAACCGATACCGCCGATGCGGCCCACGTTGCCCTGCGAATCGATCTCACCGGTGCCCGCGATGAACTTGCCGTCCGTGAGTTCTCCCGGCGTGAGTTTGTCCACCACGGCCAGCGAGAACATCAGACCGGCGGAGGGCCCACCGATATCGGGCAGCCTGATGTCGACCTCGAAATCGACCTGGGGACGCAGCGCGGGTTGTACACCCAGAAACCCCTGGGAGCGGTCGTCCGGTGGTTGCGCGAGCCGGATGGTGGTGCGCTGCGGCTGCTGTTGCTCGTGCCTGAAGCGGATGGTGACCCGCTGGCCTGGCTCGCTGCCCGCCAGGGCATCTATCAACGACTGCGGGTCGCTCAGCTCGGTGCCGTTCGCCGCGATCAGCTCGTCCCCCGGCTGGATCACCCCTTCGGCCGGGCTGTCGGCGACTATCTCCTCGGCGACGAGTTCGGTGGGGTAACCGAGATGACGCAGCGCCGCGGTCTCTGCGGAATTCTGCGAGTCGCGGAAAGCACGCGTGTTGGTCCGTTGGACCTGCTGCTCGCTCTTGTCCGGCGGGAAGTAGAGCTCGCGGGGGGCCAAGGCGTAGTCACCGCTGACCCAGAAGGTCAGTGCGCTGAAGATCGACAGCTCATCGGTGACCGAGACGGTGGTCATGTTGAGGTGGCCACTCGTCGGGAAGGTTTCGGTGCCCTCGATCCGGACCACCTGCCTGCCCTGGGAAGAGCCGAGCGTGTCATGGGTCGGACCGGGCCCCAGCGCCACGTAGGGCACCGGAACGAAGACTCCCAGCAGCCCGAAGACCACGACCAGAACGACACTCGTAAGCAGGGTCCAGGTACGGCGACTCACAGCACGACACCCTACGTGTCGAACACGAGCGGCCGGTGGGTGACTTGCGTTGCGCCCGAGATGTGGAGTTCGACAGCGACGATCCCGAGGTGAACGGAGGCGAGGCCGGGTCGGGCGGGACGATCCCGCTCTCACGTTCGCCCTCGGCGAGCGGCCGACAGCTCACCTACTGCCCGTCCACCTCTTCCGCGTACGGTGGAACCATGAGTGATGTGCCCTTCGGGTTCGGCCCCCACGATCCCGACAACGAGGAACCCGATGATCGCAACAGGGGCGACTCATCGGACGGTGGCTCCGGGGGCGGCGCCGGCTTTTCCGGAGGAGCGGGTTCCTTCCCCGGCTTCGGCGGGATGCCGGGCCCCGGGGGCATGCCCGGTTCCGGCGGTATGCCGAATTTCGACATCAGCGCACTCGGGCAGATGCTGACCCAGCTCGGGCAGGCCCTCAGCCACTCCTCCAGCGGGGAATCGGGGCCGGTCAACTACGACCTGGCCAAGCAGCTGGCCCACCAGCAGCTGCAGACCAACAAGCACACCGAGCGCCCGACCCAGCAGCAGACCAAGGCCATCGAGGACGGCATTCAGCTCGCCGAACTCTGGTTGGACCCCACGACCGCCTTCCCGACCGGTACGCACGTGGTGCGGTCCTGGTCGGCACGCGACTGGGTGGACAACACGCTGCCCACCTGGAAACGCCTGTGCGATCCGGTGGCCGAGCGCGTCTCCGAGGCGTGGCTGGAAGCACTGCCGGACGAGGCCAAGCAGGCGGCGGGACCGATCGTGTCCATGCTCGGCCAGATGGGCGGGCTGACCTTCGGATCCCAGCTGGGCAACGGGCTGGCCCAGCTCGGCGGTGAAGTGCTCACCTCCACCGATGTGGGGCTCCCGCTCGGCCCGGACGGGACGGCCGCGCTGCTGCCCGCCAACATCGAGCGCTTCGGGGAGGGCCTGGACCGTCCCGCCAGTGAGGTGACCGTCTTCCTGGCGGCGCGGGAGGCCGCGCACCACCGGCTGTTCAGTCACGTCCCCTGGCTGCGGCAACGGCTGCTGGCGACCGTCGAGGAGTACGCACGCGGTATTCACGTCGACACCTCCGCCCTGGAGGACCTGGCGAGCAAGGTGGACCCGAGCGACCCGAACTCGATGCAGGAGTTGATGAACTCCGGCATGCTGGAGCCGCGGACCACCGACGAGCAGCAGGCCGCACTGACCCGGCTGGAGACACTGCTGGCCCTCGTCGAGGGTTGGGTCGACGTGGTGGTCGCCGACGCGGTCGGGGAACGGCTGCCCGGCGCCGACGCGCTCAGCGAAACGGTTCGGCGCAGGCGGGCCACCGGCGGCCCGGCCGAGCAGACCTTCGCGACCCTCGTTGGACTGCAGCTGCGTCCGCGTCGGCTGCGGGCGGCGGCGTCGCTGTGGCGATTGCTCACGGAACGGTACGGCGTCACGAGCCGTGACCGGATCTGGGACCACCCTGATCTGTTGCCGGACGGTTCCGATCTGGACGAGCCGCTGGACTTCGCCGATCGCTGGGGACAGAGCCACGAGGATCTGGACGACCCGATCGCGGCGATCCGGCGTGCCGAGGCCGCCGAACAGGCGGGCCAGTCCGGTTCGGAGGATTCCGCCGACGAGGAACGCGGCGAGGACGACGACCGCTGACCGGGGCTCGGCTCCGCTGTCGAGGTGAACCGGGCTGTCGGGAGAACCGGGCTGGCGGGATGCCCGGTCGAGGACCGGGTGTTCGCTCCGACGGAACCGCCCACGGGCGTGCCGGTGCGAGAGACGGCCCGACTTTCGACGAGCGCTCGTACGCCGTCGGGCCTCCTCCCCGCGAGTGCGGCACGGCCGTCCCGGGAGAGTGGCTCACTGTTCCGCACCGGCCGTACCGAGGCCGTCCGACCCTCGCTCCCACTGTGGGGTCGACGCGCGGATTCCGGTCAGTCGACCTCGTCGTCGGACTCCGGTTCCCCGGACCCCGCCCCGAGATCGGCGGCCGCGGTCAGTCCTTCGAGGTAACCGATGGCCCGTTCCGTTTTGGGGTAGCGGTTCACCCACTCCCAGAAGTCCGCTCCGTGCCCGGGAACCAGCAAGTGTGCGAGTTCGTGCACCAGCACGTAGTCGAGCACCCAACTCGGGACCTCCCGAAGCCTGCGGCTGATGCGGATGGTGCCCTCGGCGGGCGTGCAGGAAGCCCATCTGGTGCGCATCGGGGCGACCCACCGGACTCCGGCGGCCACGGCGAGGCCGTCCAGGTAGCGATGCGAGAGTTCGGCGCACCGGTTCATCAGCGCTTCGTCGGAAGCCCTGGCTGGCGACTTCCGGCGGGTCTCGCTACGACGCAGCCTGCTGAGCATCTCGTCGACCCAGCGCCGCTCCTCGGCACGGCTCATCCGCGCGGGTAGCAGTACGACCACCTTGCCACGGTCCCGGTAGGCACTGACCGTCTGCTTTCTCCGCTTGCTGCGGCGCACCTCCACTTGCGGTTCGGTCACGACCGGGGAGCCTAGCGAGGTCGATCGTGCTCGCGGGTTCCGCTGTGATCCGAAGCGCAGATCAACTGACCATTCCACATCGAGGAATCGGACGAGCGCTGCGAATATGACCGGTCGACACGAATCGAACACGCGCTGCTACCCCTGAACGGGTTAAGACATTCATCCGAAATCGCGATATGCCGAGCTCCTGCGCGCTGCTCCGGGCGCGGGTACCTTTTGCCCAGCACAGTTCCGAGGCACGCGAGGACGCGCTCGAACGCCTCGGAAGAACAGTTACCCGATGGAGGCAGCCGTGGCCGAGACGTACAACGGTTACTGCGTAAAGTGCCGGGAGAAGCGGGATTTCACCGGTGAGATCTCGGAGACGAACGGTAGACGGATGGCCAAGGGAACCTGCCCGGTCTGCGGCACCAAGATGACCCGCATTCTCGGCAAGGCGCACAACCCCCAGGGCTAGTGCGTGGCCGTCGAGGAGCGGGGCTCGGCGGTGACGACGCCGCCCACAACCACTTCGACGGCTCCCGGGACGGTGACTCGTTCGTTTCCGACCCCCTTTCACCGGTTCGGCGGAACGATCCGGCGAGGACGATCTTGCACACGACTACGCGAAAACCTCTAGCATGTCGGTGAGTCCGTAGGCGTGTGCTCCGGGACGGCTCGTCGTCCCGGCGCCCTGCCGACTGGAAGGGAGTTCCCGTGAGCGACGTCCCCCGCCGAGCAGCACAGCGCACCGTCAAACTCGCCAGCCTGCCGCTCGGCGCCGCGGGCAGAATGGCCGCGGGCTGGGGCAAGCGGCTCACCGGGCAGGACGCCGACACAGTCAGCGCCGATTTCTCCGCGCGTACGGCCGAGCAGCTGTTCGCCGTGCTCGGGCAGCTCAAGGGCGGAGCTATGAAGTTCGGCCAGGCGCTGAGCGTGTTCGAGGCCGCCGTACCCGACGAGCTCGCCGAGCCCTACCGGGACGCCCTGTCCAGGCTGCAGACGACCTCACAACCGATGTCGGAGTCCAGCGTGCGGCGCACCCTGGACGAGCAGTTGGGAAGCGGCTGGCACGAGCGTTTCGCCGAGTTCGACGAGTCGCCCACGGCGGCCGCGAGCATCGGGCAGGTGCACCGCGCGGTCTGGCACGACGGCAGGGAGGTGGCCGTCAAGATCCAGTACCCCGGCGCGGACGAGGCACTGCGTTCCGACCTGCGCCAGTTGATGCGCTTCTCCCGGCTCTTCGAGTCGATGCTGCCCGGCGCGGAGGTCAAACCGCTGCTGCGCGAGCTGCAGGACAGGATGGTGGAGGAGCTCGACTACCGGATCGAGGCCGACAACCAGCGCTCGTTCGCCACGGCGTTCGAGGGCGACGAGCTGGTGCACGTCCCCCGGGTGGTGGCGAGCTCACCCAAGGTCATGGTCACCGAGTGGGTCTCGGGCACCCCGTTCGCCGAGATCATCGACAACGGGACCCGGGAACAGCGCGACCGGGCGGGTCAGCTGCTCAGCGAGTTCCACTTCTCGTCTCCCGCCCGGGTGGGCCTGCTGCACGCCGACCCCCACCCCGGCAACTTCCAGCTGCTTCCGGACGGCAGGCTGACCGTGATCGACTTCGGTGCGGTCGCCAGGCTTCCGGAGGGACTGCCGAGGACGCTGGGACGCATGCTGCGGCTGGCGCTCGAGGACCGGGCCGAGGAACTCATGGAGCTGCTGCGCAGCGACCGGTTCGTGCAGACGGACTCCGAACTCCGCGCCGAGGACGTACAGGCGTACCTGGGGCCGTTCGTGGATCCGGCGCGAACCGAGACCTTCCACTTCACCCGGTCATGGCTACAGCGACAGGCCGACCGAGTGGGCGACCTGCGCAGTCCCGAGTTCCGCACCGGCCGGTCGTTGAATCTGCCCCCGGACTACCTGCTGATACACCGGGTGACGCTGGGAGCGACCGGTATCCTGTGCCAGTTGGACGCGGAAGTGGCTGCCAGGGAGATCATCTCGCACTGGCAGCCGGGTTTCGCGGACTGAGGGCGTCGATTTCGCGAGAAATCGCCGGGCTGTGGGGCGACGCGGTGCCGCACCCCCACCACTCCCGCAAGCCGAGCGGCAACACGTCACAAGGCGGGTTTGCGGCCGACGAACACGCTGTGCGCGGCGAGGTAGTAGAGATCGTCCCGTCGTCCGGCGTAGTGCGGCCCCTGCTCGTCGAGCAGCTGGTCGAGCGCGGCCAGGTCGTCGGCGGAGCACTCCTCCACGGCGGCCTCACGCAACCACTCCAGCCTGCGCAGCACGATGTCGCGCACCGGACCGGTGACCGGGGCGGGCCAGTCCACCAGGTAACTCCACGACTCGACGTCCCCCAGTCCTGCCTGCCGCAGTGCCGTCGACCAGCCGACGGGCAACCGGACCGTCCCCGGCATCTCGGCGCGCATCCGGCGGAACCAGGAGTACCGCGCTGCCAGCAGGCGCTCCTCCAACCCGGGTTCGCCGACACCGACGTCCCAGGGCAGCACGTGCGCCCACAGTCCGGACTCCACGATCACCAGTTTGCCTCCCGGCCGCACCAGCTCAGCCAACCGACGCAGGCCCGCCAGTTGGTCGGGTAGGTGATGCACGACCAGCGAGGAGAAAACCAGATCGGCACTGCCCACCGCGGCACCGAGTTCCTCGTCGGCGGCATCGGCCCGCACACCGCGAACCTCGACCCCCCGGGCGGCGTGTTCGGTGGCGTGGCGCTCGGCCTCGGCGAGCAGCTCCGGGGCGGAGTCGACGAGGGTAACCGTGCCGCCCGGCAGCGCGGCGGCGAACGCCGCTGCCGCGCCGCCCGCCCCTGAGCCGACGTCTATCACCGAGTGACAGGTGTCCGGCCCCGACACCAGTGTCTCCGCGATTCGCCGCATCTGGGGCGCGGTGAGTCCGTCCTCGTCCCGCAGCTGCCGCAACCGGGTGTCCCAGTCGATGTTGTCGTGCGAATGATGGTGCATGATCGTCAAGCCTAGCCCGCCGGGCAATCGAATACCGCTCCGCACAACGGCACCCGGCCCGGTTCCGATGGTGGGAGCGCCCGGGCGAAGTCCTCGCCACGTCCGGTTCGGGCGATCGCCGGTGGCCGGCTCGTACGCGAACAGCGCGCACTGGCCGGACCACGACAGCTCACCGAGCTCGTCCGACTCACACCTCGGTCGAACGGTGCTCCTCCGGGCGGGTGGTCGTCCGGAGGAGGTTGTGTTCCGCGGTGCGGGGCGCCGGGGCTCGTGAACCGCGAACCTCGGGCACCCGGCTCGGAACTGGGTTCAGATACGCCGCTCGTAACGTTCGGCCCGTCGGGACGCGAAGCGCGCCAAGCGGCGCCAGAACCGCACGGCGGCGATCCGGTGCGGCAACCTGGCGCGCTCGGCCTCACCACGGAACTGTCTGCAGCGTAATCGCGTTGTTTCCTCGGGAAACATTCCGCTCTCACTCCCTTGAACGTGATTGTGTGGTTGTCGATCGGAGCGGTCTCGCGGTGCTCACGCGGCACGTCCGCGGACCGCCGAACCGCCCGCACCGGCCGTGTCGGCCGGCCGGTGTTTGCGTGGCCGCCCCCTCGGCCGCTTGCGAGCGATCACGGAACCGTGTTCGACGATCTCGCCGCCCCAGACCCCCCAGGGCTCCGCCCGCGCCAGAGCTCCCGCCAGGCACTCGGACCTGATCGGGCACTCGGCGCACAGCTGCTTGGCGCGTTCGAGTTCGGACGGGTTCTCGGCGAACCACAGGTCCGGATCCCGACGGCACGGAACTCGCTCGTCCGTGTCGGGCGCTGTGTGCAGCAGAGCGGAAACGGCTCCGCCGTGATTGCCGGGCTCGCCCCAGGTGGTCGCAGGGGCACTGCCGGTCGACATGCGTTCTCCTCCTGATGAGATGAATTCTTCGACGCTGTTCGGCGCTATAACTTGATCCAATTTGGACGGAAGAGTCGAGAACGGGGACACATTAAAAAAGCCGCGGACCCGATGCCGGGTCCGCGGCCGAAAGAGCGATTGTCACTCGACGAAGTAACTCAGGTACTTCGCTCCGGCACGACCCGACCCGGATAGGTTTTGCTCGGCTCAACATCACGATGCGTGCACGGACGCGCGGGGCCGATATTCGCGGCTCGCTTCGCGAACATCGACATACCGGTGCTCATCAGCGCGATCGCGTGCTGGTCCACCGCCGACAACCAGTCGTTCTTACGCATCGCGCACACCGCCTTCTCGTGACCCCGGCCGGACGAGCATGTCCTCTCCGGCCTGCCGACAGGCAGATTATTCGGGCGGCCACACACAGCGCAAGCGATTTTTCACAGCGTTGTGCCCAGCGGTGGAATCTCCCCGAGTCGAGTGATTCCACCGCCCTGTCGAGGGACTGACCGGACGCCCGGGAACCACCGGCACGGAACGCTCACCGCACCGCGCTCTCCCGTGCGGGTACCGGGACGTGGGCTACCCGCCCGGTGTCGGGGCTACCGGGGCGGGAACCGACGGAGCCCGGTCGAGCGGACATCCCCGCCAACCGGGACGAGAGGTCCCGCCCACCGCCGCTCCTACTCGCCGCCGTGCCCGCTCCCGTTGACGAGTTCGAGCACATCGGACCCGAACCGCTCCAGTTTGGTCGCTCCCACGCCCGAAATCCTGCTCAGCGCCTCGGAATCATCCGGTCGCTGCTCGGCTATGGCCAGCAACGTAGCGTCACTGAACACCACGTAGGCGGGCACCCGCAGCTGCTGTGCCCGCTCGGTGCGCCAGCCGCGCAGTTTCGTGAGGAGCTCTTCGTCCGCGTCCGAGGGGCAACCCGAGCAGCGCCCGAGCTTCACATCGGCGGTCGCGGTCAGCGGTGCCGAGCAGATCCGGCAGTGAACCTCGCGATTCCGCCGGGAACCCGCCGACTTCTCCCGCCGCTTCGACTTCGAGGCCGGGGCGGAGTCCTCGGCGGGATCGAGCTCCCGCAGGAACCGACTGCGTCGGCGTTTGCGGCCCCCGCCCTCGCCCCGGTAGGTCGACCAGGACAGCCGAACCCGCTGCCGGGCACGTGTCACTCCCACGTAGAACAACCGCCGCTCCTCCTCGACGGCGTCCTCGTCCCCGTCGGCGTACTGGATCGGCAGCGTTTTCTCCACGAGACCGACGAGGAACACCGTGTCCCATTCCAGCCCCTTGGCGGCGTGCAGCGAGGCGAGCGTGACTCCTTCGACCGTGGGGGGATGCTGCGCGGAGGCACGAGTGTCGAGCTCGGCCACGTAGTGCGTCAGATCGGCCTGCTCCACCTGCCCCGCCAGTTCGTCGGCGAGTTCGGCCAGCGCGTGCAACGACTGCCACCGCTCCAACGCGGCACCGCCAGAGGGAGCCCGTTCGGTCAGACCGACCTCGGCAAGGACCTCACGCACCGTCTTGGGAAGTTCACCCGGACCGGTGTGCCCTCGGTTCGCCGCGGCCCGCAGCGCGGTGATCGCCTGGCGTACCTCGGTACGCGCGAAGAACCGCTCGCCACCGCGAACCTGGTAGGGAATCCCGGCCTCCGACAGGGTCTGCTCGTACAGTTCCGACTGCGCGTTCACGCGGTACAGCACGACCATCTCGGAGAACGGCACCCCGTTGCCCGCCAGCCGGGCGATCCGGCGGGACACCGCTCGGGCCTCCTCGGCCTCGTCGTCGTGCGCGGCGAACTCCGGGGCGGGGCCGTCGGGCAGCTGCCCCACCAGGGTGAGGTCGGTCCCCGACGAGCCGGTGGCCTGCCCCTCGTCGTCCTCGGCTCCCCCGTCCGGCCGCGCGGCGCCGATGACCCGGTTGGCCAGGGTGACCACCTGCGGGGTGGAACGGTAGTCGCGTTCCAGCTTGACCACCTCGGCGTTCGGGTAGCGTCGCGGGAAGTCGACCAACCAACGGGGCGAGGCACCGGCGAACGAGTAGATCGTCTGATTGGCATCGCCCACCACGGTGAGATCGTCGCGCTGCCCGAGCCAGGCGTCGAGTGCTCGCTGCTGCAACGGGGTGACGTCCTGGTACTCGTCCACCACGAAGCTGCGGTACTGGGCGCGGAACTGCTCGGCCACCTCGGTGTTCTCCTCCAGGATGGCCGCGATGTGCAGCAGCAGATCGTCGAAGTCCAGCACCTTCGCCGAGTTCTTGAGCTTCTCGTAGCCCTCGAAGACCTTCGTGAAGTGTTCCGGCGGAACCGGGCACTCGCGTCCCCGCTCGGCGGCGGCCGCCGGATAGTGCTCGGGGGTGAGCAGCGTCGCCTTCGCCCACTCGATCTCGGTGGCCAGATCACGCACCGAGTCCTGGTCGGTGGCCAGCCGCAGCCTCCCCGCGGCCTGGGTGACCAATCGGAACTTCTGCTCGGTCAGTGGCCACAGCTCGTCGCCGATCACCCGCGGCCAGAAGTACCGCAGTTGCCGGAAAGCAGCCGCGTGGAAGGTCTGCGCCTGAACTCCACCGGCACCGAGACCACGCAACCTGGTACGCATCTCGCCCGCCGCGCGCGCGGTGAAGGTCACGGCCAGCACCTGCTGCGGCACGACCAGGCCGCGCTGCACCAGCCATGCGATCCGGTGGGTGATCGTACGGGTCTTGCCCGTGCCCGCACCCGCCAGTACGCAGACCGGGCCGCGCGGAGCCGTCACCGCGGCACGCTGTTGCGGGTCGAGACCTTCCAGCAGGCGCGGTTGATCGGTCATGCCGGGAATCCTCGCAGAAACGCGGCGAGCGGCGACCGACACACCCGCCGCGAACCAAGTACGCGCCTTGCCACCGGCTGAGCACCGTCCCCGCGAGGCGACGCGGATTCATTCCGCAACGTTGGCCCAGCCGCGCAGCATCCGGTGCGCGATGGATATGCCCGGGGGGAGCCACAGCCCGTCGACCGGTTCGTCGTGTCCCAGCGCCGCACGTACGTGCTTCCGCGAGACCCAGTGCGCCTCGGCGATCTCACCGGGTGCGGGCCGCAGCGGCTCGCGGGGATCGGCGACGGCCGCGAAACCCATCATCAGCGATCGCGGAAAGGGCCAGGGCTGGCTGCCCAGATATCTGATGTCGGAGACCGGGACCCCGACCTCCTCGTGGACCTCGCGGCTCACGCAGCCCTCCAGGGACTCGCCCATCTCCACGAATCCGGCCAGCACCGAGAACCGCTCGGGGGGCCAGCCGACCTGGCGCGCGAGGAGCACGTGATCGGCACCGTCGTGCACCAGGCAGATCATGGAGGGGTCGGTGCGCGGGTACTCCTCGTGTCCGCACCCGGTGCAGCGTCTGGCCCAGCCGCTGCGGATGAGTTCGGTTCCGGCGCCGCACAGCGCGCAGTAGCGGGCACGGTCGTGCCAGGCGAGCAGCCCCACCGCCGTGGTGAGCAAAGCTGCCTCCACGTCGCCCAACCACTCGCCCACCGAGCGCAGCCCCTGCCAGTCGGCTCCGGACTCGCGCGGACGAACCCGGACACCCCAGTGGGCCACGCCCTCGTGCGTGCCCAGCAGCACGGCGTGACCGCCGTGCTCGGCGAACTCGTCCGGGAGGTGCCAGGAGAGTCGTCCACTGGATTCCAGCGGAACGCGGCCGCGCTGGTCGACGGGCAGTACCCGCCCGCCGGACCAGAGGTTCGCCGCGTATGTCGGATCGTCCCGTTGCTGGTCGGACAGCGCCACGGGTGAGCGGGAAAGCAGCGGGGTGCTGTCGAGCTGGAACGCCTCGGCAGCGGCACGTTCCGGTGCCGAACCGAACTCCGAACAGGTCGTCACGGCAGCGTCACACCACCGAGGCCACGAAGCTGTTCCCCGAGCTGTTCCGCGTCTCCCACCACGACCCCGGTGAACGCGGTCGGCACGTACCAGCGCGCGGCCTCGGCCACCTGCTGATGAGTGACCGCACGCAGCCGGTCGGGATGTTCGGACAACCAGTCCTGCCCCAGCCCGAGAGCCGCGACGTTCATCAGCATCGAGGCGAGGCCCGACTGCGAGGAGGTCGAGGTCAGCAACCCGCCGATGGCGTACTGCCGCGCGGATTCGACCTCGGCCTCGCTCGGTGGGACCAGGGCGAGTTTGCCGAGCTCGTAACGGATCTCCAGCAGCGCCGCGGCCGTGACCTCGCTGGCGGTGTCGGCGTCCACCAGGATCGTGCCGTTGTCCGGAGTGAACTCGAACGTGGAGTGCGCGCCGTAGGTGTAGCCCTTGTCCTCGCGAATGTTTTCCACCAGCCGCGAGGAGAAGTAGCCGCCGAAGACCAGGTTGGCGATCTGCAGCGCCGGGTAGCGTTCGTCCGTCCGGGGAACGGCCTGGGCGGAGAATCGCAGTTGCGACTGCACCGCGCCCTCCCGGTGCACCAGGCGGACGTCACCGCCCGCCACCTCGGGCAGTGCCGGAAGCTCACGAGCCGCGTCCTCGGACTGCCAGCCGGAAGTCATGCGGCGCACCGTCTCCACGGTCGCCGCTGGGTCGATGTCGCCGACCAGCACCAGCGTGGAGCCACGCGGCAGGACCGCCTCCCGGTGCAACTGCCTCACCTGTTCGGGGGTCACCTCGGCCACGTCAACGGCCTGCGGCACCTCCCTGGCGAACGGATGGTCCCCGTAGCGGTGGTACTGCAACTCCTCGCGGGCGATGGTGCGGGGCTGGGAGCGGGCGACCGTGATCCGCTCGACGAGCCGATCCCGCTCGCCCGAGACCTCGTGCTCCGGATAGGAAGCCTCGGTCAGCGCGTCGGTGAGCACGTCGAGCAGGGTTTCCATCCCACTGGCGAGCGCGTCACCGGTGATGCTGAGCCGTTCGGGGTCGACCACGGCCTGCAACGTGCCGCCGACCGCCGCGAGGTCGGTGTCCATGCTTACCCGGTCCCGACGCCGGGTCCCGGTGAGCAGGGTCTCGGCGAGCACTTCGGCTCTGGCCGGGTGAGCGGGGTCCTCGCCTGCGAAGGGGATCCGCAGCCGCAGCTCGACCATCGGCACCGCACCGTGGCGCGCCGCGATCACCCGCAGCCCGTTCTGCAGCACGGTGTCCACGGTCTCGGGCTGCCTGCCCGCGCGCGGCTCGGCCAGCGGCGGCAGCGGCCGCGGCCCCTGCTCGGTGTGTCCGATCCGCTCGGCACTGCGATGGGTCGCGCTGGTCATGCGGCACCTCCGTCGGCCTCGCTGGTGGGTTCGATTTCCAGGACGGCGCGCGCTTCCGGCCGGAGCGCCTTGGCCGCGGAGGCCACCTCCTCGGCGGTTACCGCGCCGACCCGGGCGGGAAGTTCCCCGACGAGTTCCGCACGCCCGTGCAGCAGTTCGGTGCTGCCGAGGTCGAGGGTGCGCGAAACCAGTCGGTCGTGATCACGGTGCAGTCCGGCGGACCACCGCGCGGTCACCCGGGAGAGCTCCTCGGCCGTGGGACCTTCGGTGGCCAACCGCTCCAGCTCGGAGTCGACGGCGTCGACGACGCGGTCGGTGGTCACCTCCGGGCTGTGGATGGCCGTGATGGTGAAGGTGTCCGGGTCACGTGCGTCGAGGGGAGCTCCCATCAGCCCCGCGCCCGCGTGCACGTCCACCACGAGCGAGTCGCGGTAGACGAGCCGCTGCTGCAACCGGGAGGCGTCACCGTCGCTGAGCACGGCGGCGAGCACCACGTTGGCGAGGTACTCGTCCAGCTCGCCGACCGGATCGGGCAGGCGGTAACCCAGCGCCACCGCGGGAAGCGGGGCGTGCGGATCCTGGTGCCTGTCCCGCAGCTCGCCCGAGGGGGCCGGTTCCGCGAAGGAGGGACGTTCCGGCACTGAACGTGCGGGCACGTCCCCGAAGTGCTTGTGCACCAGGTCGGTGGCGTGGTCGACGTCGATGTCGCCGGTGATGGTCAGTACCGCGTTTCCGGGAGCGTAATAGGTGTCGAAGAACGCGGCGCAGTCGTCGACGGTGGCTCGTTCGAGATCGGTGAAATCGCCGTACCCGTTGTGGGCGTTGGCGAACGTGGAGTAGAGCACCGGCGGCAGCAGGATCCACGGGAACCCGCCGTAGGGTCGGTTGAGGACGTTGAGCCGGATCTCCTCCTTGACCACGTCCACCTGGTTGCGGAGGTTCTCCTCGGTGAGCCGGGGAGCACGCATCCGATCGGCTTCCAGGAACAACGCGCGCTCCAGCGCGTTGGAGGGCAGCACCTGGAAGTAGTCCGTGTAGTCCTGGTGCGTCGAACCGTTGAAGATTCCGCCGGAGCCCTGCACGTGCCGGAAGTGCGCGAGTTTCTCCAGACTCTCGCTGCCCTGGAACATCAGGTGTTCGAACAGGTGGGCGAAGCCGGTTCGGCCTTCCGGCTCGGAACGGAAGCCCACGTCGTAGTGCACGCTGACTCCGACCACCGGCGGCCCACCGGGTGAGGTGGAGCCCGGCTCGGCATCCGGCGCGAGCACCACGCGCAGCCCGTTGGGCAGGGTGACGCGATGCGGTTGCGGTTCGACCATGCCCTCAGCCTACGTGCGCGGGAAGCCCTAGCGGTGAGCACCCTGTTGAACACTCTTCGTGCCGGAGATCGAACGAATCGTCCACCCGGCCGTGTGATCGATAGGTGAAATTCACGCGGGGACTCCCCCGGAGAGCGGGCGAGTGGATACGACGAGAGGACCAACGAGGCGGAAGTCGGCGGCAGCGGCAAGCACGGCCGTCCGTGGCAGCGGCGAGCCATAACAGCGACGATCAGCGTGGGGAAGGCGAGGCACGAGCCGGGAGTTCTACCCCGGCTCCCGAGTACGGGCGGATCGCAGCAGCAGTACGTACCCGGCACCGGACAGGGCCGCGAGTACCAGCAGCACCCGACCGAGCCGCCCGCTCGCTCCGGGGCCGCCGGTTCCGGGCTCGGCGTCCACGGGACGCGCCAGCGCGTCGTCTCCCAACGGTTCGGGGACCCGGACCCGTAATCGCGTCCCCTCGGAATGACCACAGCCGTCGAACGGGACCCGGGTCGTACTCCCCTCCGCCGTGAGCTCCACGAGGTCGTGTGCCCCGCGTTCCGCGCAGGAGGCGGATCGGACAACCGTCGCGGTGGTGTGGCGCGTCCGCACCGTGGTGTCGCCGCCGAACGCGTCGGTCAGCGGCCACCACGCGATCACCACCGCACCGACCCCGACCGATAACAGCACCACCAGGATCAGCAACACCGATGTAGAACCACGCCCTCGCGCCACGACGCGATCCTCGCAGAGGAACCGCGCTCCCCGGTTCGCAACCAGGTCGCGGCGGCGTGCGGGACCGGGGGTGTTAGCCGGGTACGGCCCTGTTCCGGGGCGGACATCCAGTGGTCCCGATCAGGTGGCCAACAGTCCCGGCAAGTGTCCAGCAGTTCCGGCAGGGGGCCGGCGGGCCGGATCAGGGATCCAGCAGCCGCGCCCGCACACCGGGAAGTTCCTCGAAGCGAGCCTTGGCGTCGGTGGTGACCAGGACGCGATCGGCCGCTACGGCACAGGCCGCGATGACGAGGTCGTGCGCTCCGCGCGGTTGCCCGGTCCGACGGACATGTGCGAGCAGTTCGGCATGGGCACGAGCCACCGGAACGGTGTAGTCGAACGTCGGCGTGACGGCCAGCAGTTCGTCGAGGAACGTCGTCTCGGCGGCGCGACGAGCGGGGTCGCCACCGAGCGCCACTCCCGCGAGGTATTCGGCAACGGCCATGGTGGGTACCACCACATCGTCGTCCCCTGCCAGCACGGCCAGATCCAGCCGCCCCTGTTGGCCCGTGATGAGCACACCGGTGTCGAGAATCAGTCGTGCCATGGATCGCTGTCCAACTCCGCGTCGGCACCGGCGCGTGCCGAGGCGACCCGCTCGGCGAGATCGGTGTCGCCGTGAGCGTGCCCCTGCCATCGGGCCAGTACCTCACGTACCGCTGCCCCGTTGGAACGTGGAGCCGGGGTCATCGTCGCGACGCGATGCCCACTCCGAGTGACGAACACGCTTTCGCCCTGCTCGACGGCATCCAGTAACGCGCTGAAATTTCTACTGGCTTCGCTGGCTGTCACTTCCCGCATATTATCAGATTATCTGATCTGATGGTTACACACCATCCTTTCCTGGCGGATGAACGACTCACCGACGGAAAGCGACGCCGCACTGGATCGACGCGAGCTCTGCGCGCGCGATCACCGCTCGCCGGAAAACCACCCGGTCCGCGGGTGAATTCGACGTAGTCGATTCGGCAGCAGGACACCGAACGGCACCGATCGGGAGTTAGGCTCGTTCGGAAGCACAGCAGCGGACCGCGACACCGAGCGCGAATCGGTCCAAAGCCGACAGTGACGGAGCAGGTCGACCACGCTTACATGACGCCACCACAGCGCCCACAGCCGCCGCACGACCCCGATGTTCCGGCGAGCAGCTCCGGAACGGACCCGTACCGCTCGGACTCGTACTCCGCCTCCGACGCCGGTGACGGAGTCGGTGCCGTCGCCGTCCTCGTGGCGGTCCTGAGTGGCGTGGTGCTGCTGCTCCTCTCGTCGGCCGGGCTGCTTCCGAGCTACGGAGCGGGCGCGCTCCAGCACGGGAACGAGCGGCACGAGGAGGGTGAGCTCGAAACCGTCCCGGTCGTCCCCTCCCCGGGCACCACCACGGCTCCGACGAGCGACGGCTATCCGGCGCCCGAGCACGCGTTGGAGGAGTCCGGCAAGCCGCACGGACCGACGGACATCGGACGGCCCGAAGGCGACACCACGGAGCTGAGGCCCCGTCCGGTCACCTCACTCGGTGAGCACCCCTTCAACATCCCGGGCAACGGCGCGGTCGACACCGCATGCGAGCTTCCCGACTTCGATACGGACACGGCCGCGCAACGGGCTTTCCTTCGCTCGCTGACGCCGTGCCTGATGGAAATGTGGACCCCGGCACTGCGCGAGGCGAACCTTCCGGTGGAGACCCCGGACGTGGTGGTGACGCACGGGGAGGTTCACAGTCCCTGCGGTGACCGGGGGTGGCGGCGGACCGCCATGTACTGCGGCGGTAACCACACGATCTACTGGACCGCCAGGCACTACTCCCGGGTGGAGGGGCGCGAAACCGCCGGTCCCTACCTAGGACAGTTCGCGCACGAGTTCGGCCACGCTGTCCAGGGAATGACCGGAATCAGCGAAGCGTACGGCAGAGCGTTGCACGAGGCGGGCGGCACCGAAACCTCCGAGGGGCTCGAACTGTCGCGCAGGAACGAGCTGCAGGCCACCTGCTACGGCGGGCAGGCACTCGCGGCCTTGCAGCACGGCGGAGTGGACAACGACCACATCATGTCCGCGCTGCGCGACGCGAGCAACCGGGGTGATCAGGCGGGTGAGGTCCGCAACCACGGCAGCACCGAGCACAACAGGCTCTGGGCACATCGGGGGTTCCGCACGAACCGGATCACCGAGTGCAACACGTGGTCGGCCAAAGAGTCCGAAGTGTCCTGAGCCGGTGACCCGCTTTCCTCATTCGAGAGCGGCGTCGGCCCGCTCCTGTTCCTCGATCAGGATGTTCGTGCAGTCCCAGCACGTCGGCGCCTGGAACCAGTCGAGCTCACTCGGCTCGGCCATGGCGCACTGCACGCCACAGACCGAGGTGTCCGAGGCTCTGCCCTCCCAACGCTTACCGCGAAACGCGTGACGGATCAGGCGCGCGGAGCCACGACTGCTCACGGGCAACCAGTAGTGGTGTGTGTCCATCCGGATCAGTGCTTCCAAGTGGGCCGGGCGGTGGGCAACTTCAGATAGGCGGTGAAACACTCCTCGCAGAACGGCCGGGTGTGGGCCATCTGGTACTGCCGGTGATCGGCGAGGGGCGGAGCCTCGACCGACGCGTGTCCGCCGAGAGCCTCCACCGGACCACCCCGGCTCGGAGGTATGCCCATCGTGGCGTGCTGGTTCGGGTCGCCCTCCGGTTTCACCCAGTAGATCCCGGGGCGTTCCGTCGAATACTCGGTCACCGTTTCACCTCCTGCCACGTTCCGCCACGGCGTACGCGGAACGAACCCGGTGATACTTCCTCGTGCCACATATCACCATGAGTATCGGCAGATAGACGAACCGTGACCAGACCACGACAGTGGGCATCTTGTTAGCCATCGGATTGAACCGTCGTTACGCACCGGGGCGTGGCCCCGACCGGCCGGTCCTTCGAGCAGTCCTGCCAGTCGTTCGAGCGAGTCCTGCCAGTCGTTCGAGCAGCCCCGGCCGGTCGAACGAGTCGGTCAGCGGCGGGTCGCGCCTAGGAAGTCCGTTCAGGCGGTGGCGACCTTCTTGACGTAGAGCAACCGGTCGCCCTCCTCGATCGCGTCGGCCTCCGGAGCGTCCACCCGGTAGAGCTGTCCCTCGCGGACCAATCCGAGCACGATGTCGGAGAGATGCCGGGGCGAGCCTCCCACTTCGGTGCGCTCGACCTCGCGCTCCGCGATGGCCAACCCGAGGTCCGGGCTGAGCAGGTCCTCGAACATCTCCACGACCGAGGGCGTGGAAGTGGCTATCCCCAGCAATCTGCCCGAGGTCTCACTGGAGATCACCACGGAGTCGGCACCGGACTGCCGCAGCAGGTGGACGTTCTCCGCCTCGCGCACGGCCGCCACGATCTGCGCTTTGGGAGCCAGTTCCCTGGCGGTGAGCGTCACCAGCACCGCGGTGTCGTCCCGCGGTGGTGCTACCACCACGGCACGCGCCCGCGGGATCCCGGCCACCCGCAGCACGTCCGATCTGGTGCCGGAACCGTTGACGGTCACCAGGCCCAGTGAGGAAGCGGCCTCCAGCGCCGTGGGCTCGGTGTCCACCACGACGATGTTGCCCGCTTCGGCACCCTCTCCGAGCAGGGCCGTGACCGCGGACCTGCCCTTGGTGCCATAACCGATCACGACAACGTGGTCGCGCACCCTGGACCTCCAGTGTTGGATCTTGAACGCTTGGCGGGAACGTTCGGTGAGCACTTCCAGTGTGGTTCCGACCAGGACGATCAGGAAAAGCACCCGCAACGGCGTGATCACCAGCACGTTGACCAGGCGCGCCGAAGGGCTCATCGGGGCGATGTCCCCGTAGCCGGTGGTGGAGAGCGAGACCGTCGCGTAGTACAACGCGTCCAGCAGGCTCAGGGGGGTTCCGTCGGTATCGCTGTAACCGCCCCGATCGAGGTAAACCAGCAGCACGGTGACGGCCAGCGCCAGACAGGCACCGATCACCCTGCGCACGATCGATTTGACCGGACCGACGGCGGTGGCGGGCATCCGGACCACCCCGACCAGCGCATGGTCCGGACGGTCCGTCAGGCGGTCGGTCAGCGCTGCCTCGGAGCGACGTCCGG
Source organism: Actinopolyspora mzabensis (assembly GCF_900101095.1). GTDB lineage: Bacteria > Actinomycetota > Actinomycetes > Mycobacteriales > Pseudonocardiaceae > Actinopolyspora > Actinopolyspora mzabensis. The sequence continues at coordinate 490,556 of NZ_FNFM01000001.1, read as the reverse complement.
GTAGCGAACGACGTCCGAGTCGCGCGGTTCGGCCCATGTGCTTGTCCACGGGCGGAAACGGTAACGCCCCGGCCGCGGAGGGGATACTCGTGCTCCCGCACGGGAAAGTTTTCGCCGGTGTCGCATCCGGTCTCCCCGAGGGGAACGCACCCCCGCTCGGATCTCGCGTGCTTGATCGATATCGACACGTTCCGCCGTTGACTCATGCGCGGTCCGCGCACTAGATTTTCGAACAAAGTCCGGCATATCGAACATTATCTTCCGGGTGGAACGCAGGAATCCGTCCCGGAAAAGGCCCCGATCGGCACGGCGCTTCCGGAGAGCGCCTCGCACCGCACGACAGAAACACCCGGCGCACCGGCTCAGGTTAGGGAAATTTCGCGCATGCCAGGAAATTCGTTTCGCACCGGAATCCGAGCGGCGTCCGCGGCCACCGCTCTGTCGTTGTCGCTGCTGCTCGGTGGAGTCTCACTCGCTCCGCTCGGCACCGGCGTGGCCGAGGGGGCGACATCGACAACGCGCGGGCCGACCGCGAACGAACCGGACGAGGAACGCGAGGCAGCGCCACCACTGCCGGAGCGGAAACCGAAGAAGGGATATCTGTTCACCTACTTCACCGGATCGGGCAGCTCCGACGGCGAACAGGTGCATTTCGCCGTCAGCCGGGGCAACGACGCACTGCGCTGGGACGAGCTCAACAACGGTGACCCCGTGCTGACTTCCACCAAGGGCGAGAACGGAGTCCGGGACCCGTTCATCATCCGCTCGCCCGAGGGCGACAAGTTCTACCTCATCGCCACCGATCTGAGGATGCACGGCGACGGGAACTGGGACCAGGCACAACGGCACGGCAGCAAACACATCGAGGTCTGGGAATCGACCGACCTGATCCACTGGTCGGAACAGCGCCACGTCCGGGTAGGACCCGACAACGCGGGCAACGTCTGGGCCCCGGAGGCCTACTACGACGAGTCGATCGATGCCTACGTGGTGTTCTGGGCGTCCAAGCTGTACGCCGCGGACGACCCGAACCACACCGGCGACAGCTATAACCGCATGATGTACGCCACCACCCGCGACTTCCGCACCTTCAGCGAGCCGAGAGTGTGGCAGGACCCCGGCCACTCGGTGATCGATTCCACCGTGATCTCCGAGGACGGCACCTACTACCGGTTCACCAAGGACGAGCGGGCCAACTCCGACTCGGCGCCCTGCGGCAAGTACATCACCGCGGAGAAGTCCCCGAACCTGCGCAGCACCGACTACGAGCTCATCGCGGATTGCGTCGGCAAGCCCTCCGGTTCCGAACCGGGAGTCAGCCGCGGCGAGGGTCCGACCGTCTTCGAGTCCAACATCGAGGACAAGTGGTACATGTTCATCGACGAGTTCGGTGGGCGCGGCTACGTCCCGTTCGAAACCACGGACCTGGACTCCGGCGAGTGGACCGTCTCCGAGAACTACGACCTGCCGGACAGCCCCCGACACGGCACCGTGCTCCCGGTCACCGCCGACGAGTTGCAACGGTTGCGCGCCGAGTACGGGAATCGGTCCCGGTCCGTTTCACCGGAGTGATCGAACAGTCCTGAAGGGGGTCCCGCAGCTATTGCCGATCGGGCCAGGGCAATTCGGGATCGGTGTGCTCCTGGTAGTCGATGCCTGCCACATCGAAGCCGTACAGTCGGCGCACCTCACCAGCGAACCACTCCGGGGCCGCCAGCTCGGACAGGTTCGTGGTCTCGACCCTGTCCCATCGGTCGGCGAGACCGTGCTGCACCGACTCCGCCAGTTCCCAGTCGTCGAGTCGGATCCGGTCATCCCGGTCGACCGGAGCACCAGCCACCCCGGCAAGATGATCCCAGAGCCGCACGAGCTGGTGAAGCGGTGAGTGCACGGCCGCACCGAGCGCACCGCGCAGCAAACTGATGTAGAGACCGATACCGGGAATCGCCGAGCTCGACTGAGTGACTGCCGCTCCGTTGACCGAGGTGGCGGCGCCACCGCCGCAGTAGGATTCCAACCAGTCGTCCAGCTGGCGGGCAGTGGTCTCCAGATGACTCTTCGCACGGCCGATGGTACCGCTGCGGTAGATGGGCGCGGTCAGTTCCGAGCCGATGTAGGTCAGTGCCACTGTGCGCACACCGTTAGCGAGCAGTTCCCGGTCGGCAAGAGCACGCACCCAGCGTTGCCAGTCCTCACCGCCCATAACCTTGACCGTCGAGGCGATCTCCTCGTCAGTGGCGGAGGGAACCCCGACCGTCCGTACCGCCGTCGCGCCGTCGTCGTCGAACTCCAGCGTCTTGGTCGCGTACTCGGCACCGATCGGTTTGATCACCGAGCTGTGAGTGTCACCGGTGTCCGGATCGCGTCGGCGCGGAGCCGCCACGCTGTAAACGAGGTAGTCAACCGGTCCGTACCGCTCGGCAAGCAGATCGCAGACCCGATCCTTCGTCTCGTCGGTGAAACAGTCGGCGTTGAGCCACGACATCGCCGTTCCAGTCCGCTCGGCGCATCGCGCCATGGCGCGGGTCCGATACCAGCCCGCGCTCGCGGTGCGTCGCTCGGTGGGAGCTTTTTCCATCGAGACGGCGACACCTTGGATGCCGTAGCGCGCGAGGCCGGCGATCGTGGCTGCCATTCCGTAACCGGAGGAGTTTCCCAGAATCAACGCCACCGGCCGCCGCTCCCACGCTGCGGTGTCCAGAACCGGCACCTGCTCCCACAGCTCACTTACTTGCCGTGCACAGCCGTCCGGATGCGCCTCGAAGAGGAGGAAACCCCGTCCACGGGGACTGACTACACGCGCTGCCATGGCAAGCTCTCCCGGAGGACGACTTACTGATCACTTCCGAGTTCGAAGTGTGCCAACCACGCGCCAGGGCGATGGCTGCCGGTCTTCGTCCGAACACGGATCGATCACCCCGTGGTCCGGAGCATGGCGCCCCGAAAGGCGAATACCGCGGAAGTCACGCGGTAAAACGGCCAACACCGACCGAAGCGCCCCACCTCGTTCATTGCCGCCGAGGCGATTCCGTGCCACGGTAGCCGTTATGAAACGACCAAGTTCTGCATTGGTGTTGGCGGGTTCGCTCACGCTCACCGGGGTGCTGCACTTCCTGCTGCCGCGCCCGTTCGACTCGATCGTGCCGCGCCGCCTACCGGGCGCGTCCCGCAGCTGGACCTACCTGTCCGGAGCCGCGGAACTGGGATGTGCCGCCGCCGTGGCACACCCCAGGACCCGTCGTGCGGGAGCCTCGGCCACCACCGCCCTGTTCGCGGCCGTTTTCCCGGCCAACATCAAGATGGCGCTGGACTACCGCGATCGGAGCACCCCGCTACGCTTCGTGGCCTACGCCAGGCTCCCCCTGCAGTTGCCCCTGATCCAGTGGTCGCTACGCGTACGCAGGAACACCGCTCGGTAACACTTTCGTAATCTCACACGTGCGGAGTTGTTGAATGCTGAGCCTTCCTGCTTACCATTCATAGGTGCAGCAGTTCGAGCACGCGGCCCGCGTACTGGGCTGGCACGGGCATCTCGTGTCGAATGTGGAGGTTCTCGGCTCCCGTTTCACAGCCGTCACGCGGCTTCGCCCCGACGTGCACCAGTGGCGCACCGCGCACGACTGGCCACCACAGGCGGAGCCCTCCGGAGTGCACGCCTGGGCCGAACCCGACGGTCCCGAACAGGTCCCGGTGCCCGCCGTCGACCTGGTCGGTGTGCTGGTGCGCGTCTCGAAGGCCCGGCGAGCCACCAGAGCGTGCGGAACACTGCTCACGATCGCGCCGTGCGCGGCGGTGCTTCCCGGCGATCACCCCTACCGCCCCTGGGCGCTCACCGAGCTGGACTACTACGGCATCGGCGCCGTCACCACCTACCGGGACGGCCCCGCCAGGCTCGTGCTGACTCCGGAGGACCGGAGAGCCGAGTTCGGCACCTCGCTGTTCGAGCGGTGGCTGTTGGAACTGCTCTACCAACGTGTGCTGCGACAGGAGTTCCAGAGCACCGAGAGCACCTCCAACACCGCCGAGGGCGGTGGCGCCGATTTCCCCTGAAATCGACGCCGGGTGATCAGACCGCCTCGTACTCGTGCCAGTTGAGGCTCTCCGCGTTCCACCGCAGCAGGTAACCGGAGCGCACCGAGCACAACGCACGCATGGTGTGGGGCCAACGGCGAATCACGTTGGCCATCGCCACCGAAGCCAGTTGATCACTGGTGCGGTGCTGCTCGCCGGGACCGAGCAGCGCGATCCTGCCCGAGCTGTAGAGGATGTTGGTCAGCACCTCCTGCCCCGAGAGCGCGGTCTCCTCCACACTGACGAGATCCTCGGGATCCAGCTCACCGGGCCAGGTACGGCGATCCAAATCCGCTGCCACCGGCTGCTCGCACTCACCGCAGGTGCACTCGAACTCGCTCGTCCAACCGTGGTTGTCCCAGGACCACACCGCGGCGGAGCCCGGCTCCAGCTCGGCCAGGGCCGAGACGTGCGGCCACGCGTTGACCACGGCACCGAGCACGGTTCGCACTGTGGGGCGAGGGGACTCGCCCGGTCCCTCGAAGATCCACTCCCCCTGATCGTTCCGCCGCACCAGCACCAGCGGTGCGCGCAACGCGAGGACGTCCTCGTCCACGGACACCTCTTGCTGCATGGAGGCGTCCAACCTGTTCTCCGTGTTCTGCGCCATCGCGGGCATATTCCTGCGTGATCCACACCCGAGACAAGCCAAGCCACTCGAAAGTGTGGTTTTCGGAGCTTTGCCCGGGGCCTGCCGGACGGAACTCGCCGGATGAAGCTCCTCACCCAGGAGCTTCCACCTCACTCGGTTTTTCCCCCGGACCGCCGTGCCCTCTTTCGCGCCACCGGGGCGAGCCCCGCTCAACTCTCGGACGGCACCGTCAGGATCAGCTTCCGAAGTCCTTCCGCGTCGTGCAGGTCGGCGGGATGCAACGTGCGGTCGTGCCGTACGTAGTGCATGGCCGCGCGGACCCGCTCCAGTGGAGCACCGGTCATCTCCGACCAGGCCAGTCGGTAGGCCGCCAGCTGCACCGACGCGGCGGGCATCCGGTGCTCGTCCGGCACCGCACCGGTTTTCCAGTCGACCACGGTCCAGCCGCCGTCCTCGTCGGCGAACACGGCGTCCATCCGACCGCGCACGACCACCCCGGCGATGCGCGTCTCGAACGGAACCTCGATCCGGTGAGGAGTACGCTCGGCCCACTCGCTGTCGAGGAAAGCCGCGCACAGCCGTTCCAGATCCTCCTCCCGCGGCGCCGAGTCGTTCTCCGCACCTGGGAGTTCGTCCACCTCGAGCAGCGCGTCCGAGGTGAAACGCCGTTCCAGCCACGTGTGGAAGGCTGTGCCGCGCCGCGTCACCGGATTGGGACGGGTGGGCAACGGACGACGCAGTTTCCGCGCGAACGCCTCCGGAGAGTCGGCGAGCTCCACCAACTGACTGACCGAGAGCTGTTCCGGCAGCCGCACCTGTTCACCCCGACCCGTGCGGTCGCGCTCCGCGAGCAGCACGTCGACGTCGCGCCGCCACCGCGCCGTTTCCTCGTCATCGACCCGCTGCCCATCCACCGACGACTCGTCCACTGGCGGCTCCTCCACCGACGAGTCATCCACCGAAACCTCGCCGTCCGGTTCGGCTTCGGTGAGTCCGCCGGCCTCCCGGGCCGCTGCACCGGAGACCACGCTTCCGGCAGCGGTTTCCGCCATCGCGCGACGAACCAGGTCCGCTCCTTCGGCGACCTCGCCTCGCCGGGTCCCCAGCGGGTCGACCGGCCATCGCACACTGCGCTCGGTCTCGGCGAGCGGGTTCTCCGCCGCCTCGTCCGGCTCGGGCTCCCAGTGCTCCAGCTCGCTGTGCTCCAGCTCGCGGTCCGCCAGCTCCACCGGGGAACCGGCCAACTGCCGTGCCGCCTCGGTCAGGAAGGTGGACGGCCCCTTGGGTTTGCGTCCGCTCTCGGCCCACCAGTGCCCGGACAGCAACAGCGTCCGCTCCGAACGGGTCAGCGCCACGTAGAACAACCGGCGCTCCTCGGTCAGCCGCCGCTGCTCGAACTCCTCGTCGTGCCCGCGCAGCTCCTGCTGCAGTTCCCTGCGGGTCATACCGCCGAGCCGCTGGGTGTCCAGCGTGGGCAGGTCGGCCCCGTCACCACGCAGTTCGGGCGGAAGTTCGGGGACCGAACGCAACCAGCAGGAGGACTTGCGTTTGCCGGGAAACACATCGGCCACGAGGTGCGGCAGGGCCACCAACTGCCACTCCAGCCCCTTGGCCGCGTGGACGGTCAACAACTGGACCCGACCTTCCGCCACCTCGACCTCGCCCGGTTCCAAACCGTCCTCGGCGTGCTCGGCCGTGATGAGATAGTCCAGCAACGCCGGAAGCGTCGCCGTGGGGCTCGCGGTGGCGAACTCGGTCACCACCCGCGAGAAGGCGTCCAGATGTGCCCTGCCGACCCCGTCGGTTCGGGACATGCTCTCGATGTCGAGCAGCAGGGTGCGTTCCACGTCGGCCACCAGCTCCGGCAGGGGCTGCTCCAGCCGCTGCCGCAGCGAGGCGAGCTCGCTGCCGAGTCTGGCGATACGGCGATACCCCTCGGAGGAGTAGCGCGTGTGCTCACCCGGATCGTCGAGCGCGTCCACCAGGCCGGCCTGTTCGGACTGCTCGCCGGGAAGGGCGGCGGCGAGCGCTTCGTCGACGCCACCGTCCTCCTCCCCCGGAGTGACGCGCTCCCCCAGCTCGCTCGCCCGCGTCGACAGCGCGGCCAGATCCGCCGCACCTATGCGCCACCGGGACCCGGTCAGCAACCGCACGGCCGCGGTTCCGGCCAACGGGTCCACAAGCGCCCGCAGCGCACTGACCAGATCCCGCACCTCCGGCTCGTCCAGCAGACCGCCGAGCCCGACCACCTCGACCGGTAGTCCTTCGGCGCGCAACGCGTCGGCCATGTCCGCCATGTCGGCTCGACGCCGCACCAGGACGGCGGCTGTCGGTGGTTCGCCGTCCCGCGCCACGGCCTCGTGCCACCGCCCCGCCAGGCGCTCCGCCACCCAGCGACGCTCCGCGCGGACGTCGCCGAGCAGCGCGGCACGGACATCGGCGGGCGGTGCGTCGTCCCTGGCACGAAGTCGTTCGACGTCCAACCCCGACTCGCGCAGCGGTTCCGCCGCGACGTTGGCCAGCCGCAGTATTCCGGCCGGATTGCGGAAGCTCGTCAGCAGGCCGTAACGCGCGGCGGGAGTCGGCTGGGACGGTGTGGCACCCGAGCTCTCGGAGTCCGCTCGATCCCTCTCCTGCTGCGCCTCCGGCCCCCCGTCGTGGTCCCTCTCGGGGAAATCGGTGGTGAATCTGGGCAGGTTGGCCGCGCTGGCGCCGCGCCAACCGTAGATGGCCTGCGCGGGGTCTCCCACCGCGGTGACCGGCAACGACGGCGTGCTCGCGGAGTCACCGAACAGCGAACGCAGCATCACACGTTGCGAGTGCCCGGTGTCCTGGTACTCGTCCAGCAGCACGGCCGCGAACCGCTCGCGCTCGCCGAGCGCCACTTCCGGGTGGCGCCGCGCCAACAGGGCCGCCAACGACATCTGATCGGAGAAATCCATGGCGCCGTCGGCGCGTTTTCGTTTGGTGTAAGCCTCGACCAGCGGCAACAACGCGGCGCGCAGCTGCTGGGCGGAGCGGATCCGTTGCAGTTCCTGCGGCGGATCGGCCCGCTGCCCCTTCTCGCGGGGCGCGTTGTCCAGTATTGCGGTGAGCAGCTCCGCGTGGTCGCGTACCTGCTCCGGTTCGACCAGATGCTCGGCCAGTTCCCCCGCCAACGAGAGCACGTTCGCGGTCACGGTGGACGGCACCCGGTCGGTGTCGAGGTCTTCGGTCCAGTTCGACACGACGCTGTGCGCCAGCTGCCAGGAGGCCGTGCCGGGAAGCAGCCTGGCACCCGGTTCCACGGGAACACGCAGCCCGTGCTCGGAGACGATTCTGCCCGCGTAGGAGTGGTAGGTGAGCACCGTGGGCTCCTCGGCCAACACCACCGAACGCAGCGTGCCCGAGGGATCGACCTCCTCGAGCAGCCCGGATCCCGCCAACCGCCGCAGTCTGGCCCGCACCCGGTCGGAGAGCTGACGTGCCGCCTTGCGGGTGAACGTCAGCCCCAGCACCCGTTCGGGGGTCACGATCCGATTGGCCACGAGCCAGAGCACCCGGGCCGCCATCGTCTCGGTCTTGCCCGCCCCCGCTCCGGCCACGACGAGCGCGGGCCCGGCGGGCGCTCCGACCACTGCCGCCTGTTCCTCGGTGGGGGCGGGCATCCCGAGCGCCTGGGCGATGCGCTGCGGCGTGATCACTGTCCGACCTGCCTTCCCTCGGAACGAACCGGACAGCTGGTGCGCACCGGGCACCGGGCACAGTCGGAGTTCTCCACCGCGAGGAAACCGGGACCGGTGCTGGCAGCCGCGGCGTCGTGGACCACGTCCAGCCAGACCCGGATGCCCTCCGCACCGAGCCCGCTCTGAGCGCGCTCGGTGGCCGCACCGTCGCGGGAGTCGGGTTTGGCCACGTACAACAACCGCGCCCCGCCCGGTTGGTTCTCCCCGTCCGAGCCGAAGGCGCCCAGCGCCGCCGCCAGCTGGTACACCGCCAGCTGGGTGTGCTGTTCGGCGTTGTCCTTGCTGACCGGGGTCTTGGAGGTCTTGACGTCGACGACGACGGGTCTGCCCTGCTCGTCGGACTCGAGTCGGTCGACCCTGCCGCGCAGGCGCAGCCACGGGCCGTCCTCCCGCGCCGGGACCTTCAGGTCCAGATCGTGTTCCACCCCGAGCTGGGTGAGTTCAGCGCGGGACTGCCGCAGCCAGTTCAGGAAGGAATCCAACATGGACCTGACCCGTTCGCGTTCGCGGCGGGAGTACCAGGGGGCGCCCGCGTCGACCGAGTCCCACGCCCGGTCCAGCGCCTGTTCCAGATGCTCGCGGTCCGCCCCTTCGGCGGCTGCCTGCACCAGGGCGTGCACCACGGTGCCCGCCACCGAGGCCAGCTCGGCGGCGTCCCTGCCGCCGTGGCGCTCGATCATCCAGCGTAGCGGGCAGGTGGCGAGTACGTCGACCGTGGAGGGGGTCACCCGAACCGGTTCGGCGCCGTCCACGAGCGGGGTCGTGCTGGAGGGCTCGGGCAGGCCGTACCAGGTGTCGGGATCGGCGCCGGGCACACCGGCCCGCGCGAGCCTGGCGAGCTGGCCGGCGGCCCGCTCACGTCGCTCCGGTTCCGTTCCGCCGTCGGTGACGACCCTGCGCAGTTCCCCCACCAGCTCGGGAAGGCTCAGTCCCCGCTCCGGTGTGGACACGGGACGCTCGGCCGCTTCCGGCTCGTCGGCCAGGCCGTCCAGCTCGTCCAGGAACCGGGAGGGCTGCTCGTCCTCGCCGCGCACCGCGCTGACCAGCAGACTCCCGCGGGCGCGGCTGGCGGCTACGAGCAGCAGCCTTCGTTCCTCGGCCAGCAGCGGGGCCGATGCGGAGAGCACCTCGTCGGAGTCCAGTCCGGACAGCACGTCGACGAGCCGCTCCGTCCCCAGCAGCGAGCCACGCAGCCGCAGGTCCGGCCAGATACCCTCCTGGACGTCGGGCACGGCGACCACTTCCCACTCCCTGCCGACCGATGCGTGCGCGGTCAGCACCGCCACACCGTCCCCGGACGGTGCACGCGGCGCCAGCGAGTCACCGGATATGCGCTGTCCGGCCAAGTGATCCGCGAAGGCTGCGGCATCAGCGCCGGGCAGCCTGTCGACGTAGCGGGCGGCCTCCTCGAACAGCGCGACCACGGCGTCGAGATCGCGATCGGCCCGCGCGCCGTGCACCCCGCCGCGCTCGGAACGGGACAACAGCGTCCGTTCCACTCCGCTCTCGCGCCACACCTCCCAGAGCGTTTCCTCGACGCTGCGTCGCTCCCGGCAGGAGCGGGTCGCCGATGCCAGCAGCGCCGCCACTCGTCGGGCGGGCTCGGCTGCGACGTCCTGCAGCGCGGTGAGCACGTCCCGCTGCCACAGCGCCTCGACCAGCAGCTCCCCGCTGGGACGGTCGTTGCCAGCCGCCTGGTCCAGCCTGCGCAGCCCCCGGCGCAGCCGACGCAGCGCCAGCGAATCGGCCCCGCCCAGTATCGACCCCAGCAGGTACTCCGCGGTCTCCGTGTCCAGATCGGAGGGACGCGCGGCACACCGCAGCAGGGTGAGCAGCGGCCGCACGGTGGGCCGTTGGGCGAGCGGCAGTTCCTCGTCGTCGAGCACCAGCGGAACCCCCGCGGCCAGCAGTGCTCTGCGCAGCACCGGCAGCGACAGGCCGGTGGACTTGACGATGACGGCCATGTCCGACCACGCGACTCCCCGCAGCAGGTGGGCACGGCGGAGCTGGTCCGCCACCCAGGCCGCCTGCTGCGCCTGGGACGCCAGCAGGCGTACCCGCACCGAACCGCCGGAGTCGGGCTCGGCACCGTCCGGTTCCTCGTCCTCGGTGGTTTCGGGGGGCTCCGGCCCGGTCATCCCCCGTTGTTCGCCCGCACCCGGCAATCTCGCCGAGAGCCTCCGAACGGCGGTGCGAACACGTCGCGACATGCGGTGCCCGGCGGTGAGCACGCTGGTCCGGTCGCCGTCGGGGTCGGCTTCGGACAGACAGCGCGGATCGGCGCCGCGGAAGGAGAACACCGCCTGGTCCGGGTCGCCGAACAGCAGGAACTCCGCGGCGGTGTCACCGACACGGCGACAGAGCCGATACTGCTGGGGGTCCAAGTGCTGCGCGTCGTCGACCAGCAGGTGCCGCACCCTGGCCCGTTCGGTACGCAGCAGTTCGGGATCGTTATCGAGCGCGAGCAGCGCGGTGGAGACCAGTTCCGCGGCGTCCAGCGGAGCGGCGGTCTCACCGGAAGCACCGGCGAGTTGTCGCACACGTTCGTACTGCGCCCCGAAAACACCAGCGGCCACCCACTCGGGCCGTTCGTGGTACCTGCCGAGCCGAACCAGCCGATCCGGACCGACACCGCGTTCGGCGGCACGCAGCAGCAGATCCCTGAGCTCACCGACGAACCCCTCGGTTCCCAGCGCGGCGCGTAACGAATCCGGCCAGTAGTCGACCCGGTCCTCGATGTCCCCGGCGAGGAGTTCCCGAATCCACAGGTCCTGCTCGGGACCGTTGAGCAGTTTCGGCTGCGGCTTACCGTCGCGGGCCGCCAACAGTCGCAGCACACCGAACGCATAGGAGTGCACGGTGCGTACCAACTGACCCCCACCGGTGCTGATCTCGGCTCCGGCTGCCGGCAACCTGCTGTTGATCGCGCTGCGCAGCAACGCCGCGTTGGTGCGGTTCGATGCCAGCACGAGGGTGTTGTCGGCGTCGGCCCGGCCGCTCAACAACCGATCGACGACCACTTCGGACAGTAGGGTCGTCTTCCCCGTTCCGGGGCCGCCGAGAACGCGCAGGAAACCGCCCTCGTGCCGCAACGCACGACGTCCCGCCTCGGACCAGTCACACCGCTCGACCGCCGGGGCGGCCGAGCGTACGAGAGTCGGTGCGGAGAATGTCGCCACTCTTCGATGTAACCATGTGGGAGCTACCGCCCCGCGAACCTGGTCACGAGCGTGTCGCGGGCATCACCGGTTCCCGTGCGAGACTGGCCGGGTGGACGAGCGAACGTGGGAGCGGGTGCGGGAGGTGGTCGCCGGGATCCCGGCCGGGAGGGTGCTCGGCTACGGCGACGTGGCCCGCCACGCCGGGATACGTTCGGCGCGGCTGGTGGGACGAATCCTGGCCGAGGACGGTGCCGACCTTCCCTGGCACCGCGTACTGCGCTCGAACGGCACGGTGGCCGAACAGTTGCGGCACCGGCAGCTCGCGGAGCTGCGGACCGAGGGGGTCCTCGCCGACAACGACAGGGTCGACATGCGCCGCTATCGCTGGGAGCCCGACCCGGAACAGTAGGCCGGTCGCGATCGACCCGTCACGCCATGACCGAAGGTCCCGTCACGACCGAAGGACCTGGCTGGCACCCCCGGGGAAACGGTCAGGAACCGGCGGACAGCCGTTCGGTCAGCAGCTTCACCAACGAACTCGTCCTGGAACGTTCCGGCATCACGTGGGGCAAACCTGCCTTCTCCACCGGGACGGCCGTGACCGGGCCGACGCATCCGAGCAGCACACCGTCGAGCACGGCGGTTCGCAGCTGTTCGGAACGGCCGTCACGCTCGGCTCTGCCCAACAGGTTGGCGGCGGCCGGAGCACTGGTGAACGTCAGGGCGTGCACTTCACCGGCGACGGTGCGATCGATCAGGTCGTCGAGCTTGTGCGGTTCTAGCGGGTCCGTCCAGCGGTAGACCATCACCGGAATCACCTCGGCGCCCGCTTCGGTGAGACGTTGCCGGAACGAAAGCATGGGGTCGCCGTGCACCTGCACCACCACACGGCTGCCGCTCAGCTCGTGGTCCAGCAGATACCGCAGCACTTCGGTGGACTCCTCCGAGGGCGCACTCCACTCGGTCCGCAGTCCGGCACCGTGAATGGCTCCGGTCGCCTTCGATCCCCGTGCCAGCAGCCTGGCGGTGGCCAACCGACGACGGAGCGCCTCGCCGTTGCCCGCCTCGTCGGCGGCCTCCATCCAGCCCCGGAATCCCATGCCAGTGGAGGCGACCACGAAATCCACGTCACCCGCCAGCACTTCGTGGGTGGCAGCGGCCAGTTCGCCGTCCTGCGGCAGCGGCACGGTGTGCATCGCCGGGGCGTGCACCACTCGCGCACCCCGCCTGGTCAGCAACGACGCCAGTTCGTCAGCCTTGCGTTCCGCGGTTATGCCCACGGTAAAGCCGCGCAACGGCTCCGGTGCGGTCGAGTCCACACCCGTATTCTCCCACTTCACTGCCGGTGGCCTCCCGTGCTCTCCTAGAGCACTTCCAGCACGGTCTGCGAGGCGGTTTCCAGACCTCCGAGTGAATTCGTGGTCGCCCGCGGATGCAGCGCGTGCAGCGCCAGCCGGAACAGCAACGCCCGCAGCAGCATCTGCGGCCACTCGGACAGATGGGACCAGCGCTCCACTATGGCGGGATCGGACCCTCCCCAGGCCATCGCGTCGATCACCACCACGGCGGCGGCCCACTCCGGGGGGCGCCAGTAGGGCACGAAGTCGATCAACCCCGGCGGCGCGTTGCCGGAGAACAACACGTTCCCGAAGAGGTCGCCGTGCACTACCTGCGGCCGCAGCGAAACGCTCCGGCGGGAGGCGGCCAGCACGTCGAACAGACGTCCGCCCTTCTCCGGCGCCAACGAGACGTAGGTCTCGCCCCAGGCCATCCGGTCGGCGATGGCGTAGATGTCCTGCCTGGATTCCACCAGTCTGGGTCTGTCGAGCACGCTGCTCGCGGTGTGCAGCCGCAGCGACATGGCGATGACCTCGTCGTGGCGCGGCTCCGGGCGTCCCGCCATGTCGCGGCGCGCCGACCAACCGGAAACCACCCACCTGCCGTCGGTGGACCGCAGCGGCCGCGCGACCCGCGTCTCCTCCGGATCGAGCGTGTCCAGTGCCTGCGCCACCCAGGCCGCTTCGGCGGTGTCCGTGGCGGGCTTGATCAGCACGTCCCCGTCGGCGCCGCAACGCCAGGCGAGACCACCCTCGAGCAGTTCGACGTCCTCCCCCGGCGCGCCGAAGGCGGCACGCACGTGCGTGGGAGGTGGCTCGGCCGTAGCACTCACGCGCCAAACGCTACCCGTACTCGAGTTCGCACGGTCGCAGACGCTCCGATCAACCGGACGATTCGACACGCTCGAGCCGAGTCACCGGGAGTGCCACGGCCTCCCGCGGATCCACGGTCCCGATGTGGCAACCCGGCCGCTCCCTCTTCCCGGGACGGCCCAGCGCGGCGTCGATTTCTCGCGAAATCGACGCCGCGGCACCCTCGTCGTGAAGCGACCGTGAGCGAGGCAGCGGGATCGTCCCCGGTGCGTGAGTCGGATGCATCGCGAGGCCGGGCCGCGCCGCGCTGCTGGGACAGCGCCGAACTCCCACCACGCACGCAGCCCAAGCACCCGCGGGTTCTCCCGTGCGGCTCTCGCGAGGACGACCCCGACGTCGTGTAGTACCTACCCGATGTCGGGGCACCCGCAGCGAGAGCCGTGCGAGAGGTTCCGCCACGGAAGCACCTCGCAAGGCGCGGAGAAGACTCCGATCAGTACGTCGGGAGGCTCTGGTCGACCTGATTGGCCCACCCGAGCACCCCGCCGCCGACATGCACGGCGTCGGAGAAGCCCGCCTTGTGCAGCGCCGACAGTGCCTCGGCAGAACGTGCACCGGACTTGCAGTGCAACACGATCTGGCGATCCTGCGGCAGCTCGGCCAGTGCCTCGCCCGAGGTGATCCGGTCCTTCGGGATCAGCTTGGACCCGTCGATGTGCACGATGTCGTACTCGTGCGGCTCCCGGACGTCGATCAACTCGAACTTCTGCTCGGAGTCGAACTTGTCCTTGAGCTCCTGGGGCGTGATCGTGCTGTCCGCGGCGGCCTGCTGCGCGTCGTCGGAAACCACTCCGCAGAAGGTCTCGTAGTCGATCAGCTCGGTGACCTTGTCCGCGTTCGGGTCCTTACGGATCTTGACCGTGCGGTAGCTCATCTCCAGCGCGTCATAGATCATCAACCTGCCGAGCAGGGTCTCACCGATACCGGTGATGAGCTTGATGGCCTCGTTGACCATGATCGAGCCGATGGAGGCGCACAGCACGCCCAGCACACCGCCCTCGGCGCAGGAGGGCACCATTCCGGGCGGCGGGGGCTCGGGGTAGAGGTCGCGGTAGTTCGGGCCGTGGGCCTCCCAGAACACGCTGGCCTGACCCTCGAAGCGGAAGATCGAGCCCCAGACGTAGGGCTTGCCCTGCAGCACCGCCGCGTCGTTGACCAGATAACGCGTCGCGAAGTTGTCGGTGCCGTCCAGGATCAGGTCGTAGTCGTCGAAGATCTCGAGCGCGTTGTCGGAGGTCAGGTTGGTCTGGTGCAGGTTGACCCGCACGAACGGGTTGACCTCGGCGATGGAGTCACGCGCCGACTCGGCCTTGGAACGTCCGAGGTCGGACTGGCCATGGATGATCTGGCGATGCAGGTTCGACTCGTCGACCTCGTCGAACTCCACGATGCCGAGTGTCCCCACCCCGGCGGCGGCGAGATACAGCAGGGCGGGGCTGCCGAGACCGCCCGCTCCGATAACCAGCACCTTGGCGTTCTTGAGCCGCTTCTGACCCACCATCCCGACGTCCGGGATGATCAGATGACGGCTGTAGCGCGCCACCTCGTCCTTCGTCAGTTCCGCGGCGGGCTCCACCAACGGCGGGAGCGTGGTCCCGCCGCCGTCAGCGCCCTGTGGGGATGTGTTGCCGGTCATCTCCCAGCTCCTCCTCCGTTGCCTGGATGTACGGCGATGTACGGCCGTGGCCGTTCGGCGGTTGGCTCGTCCCGGATGCTCCCGGCCGGTGCCAACCGCACCCTCGCTCCGTGTAACGCAAGCCTGGCCGATGGTCTTCCCACCCCCAAACCGTTCCCAGGAAATGGGACATGACAAGGGGCGCTCGGCAAAGCCGGAACCGAAGCCCGGCACCGGCGTCGGGATTCACACGCCGCGGCGAATCACGGAGCCATCCACGGGGCCATCCACGGGCGAACTCTCGCCCGGGCCCAACGCGGACTCAGTTCGGTTTGTTCCCCAGCGGGAAGGGCCACGCGTTCGGCTTGCACTCGAACCCGTTCGCGGGAATTTCGGTGCCCTGCGACACCCGTTCGTTGAGCCGGTGCAGCACGTCGTTGGAGACGCTGAAGGTCTGCTGCATCATCACCGGGGCCAGTTCGCCCTGCGCACCGCAGGGCACGTGATCGTTGCCGAAGAAGTGGCCGACCTCGTGGGTGACGACGTAACGCCGGTAAGTGCCGATGTCGCCGTCGAAGGCGATCGCACCGCGCACCCAGCGTGCGGCGCTGATATAGGCCCGGCCCTCGATGTGGCAGGAGGAGTCGTAGGGCAGTCCGTCCCCGTAGCCGCACACCTCGCGCGCGGTGTTCCGGCTGACCAGAGTCACCCGGAAATCGGGTTCGGGCCCGTCCGGGCCGACCCGCTGCACCGAGATGTTGCCGCCCCGAGGGTTGGTCCAGCCACGCGGATCGGCCAGGGTCTGCTGCACCAGTCGCCCGAAGGAGTCGTTGCCCTCGGTGAGCTGAACCCCTTCCTCGATCTCTACGGTGTAGCGATACAGCTCACCCGAACCGGCCGGCTGGGTGCTGCCCGGCACGGTCCG
This sequence comes from Actinopolyspora mzabensis, assembly GCF_900101095.1. Taxonomy (GTDB): domain Bacteria; phylum Actinomycetota; class Actinomycetes; order Mycobacteriales; family Pseudonocardiaceae; genus Actinopolyspora; species Actinopolyspora mzabensis. The sequence goes on along the minus strand of NZ_FNFM01000001.1, from coordinate 474,257 downwards.
GAACGTGCCGCTTCCCTGTTTCGGGATCGGCGCTCCCGGTGGCAACTTCGCCGAGTCGATGTCGTCGGGATACTTGCGGCCCTTGTTCCCCTCGGTGGCCACGGCGGCTCTGTCCTCGGAGGAAGAGTTCCCCGTCGACTCCGCGCGCCGGTCCTGGTCCGAATTCTCTCCGGGAACCCGCAGCACCGCGAAAACGGTCAGTACCAGCAACACGGGAATCGCGTAGACACCCCAGCCGTAGCGCGACCATCCGCGACGAGTGCGGCGGTTGCCGCCCCCGCGGCGGGATCCGTCGCCCGCGGTCTCCTCTTCCGGCCGCGGTTTCCAGGACGCCGCCAGGGGATCGCCCCTGTGCCGCCCACCTTTCCCGGATCTCACTGAACTCCTAGTAGAACTTCGTTACCGCGTTCGTCGAGGTGATCACTCGGTGGCCTCTTCGGCCCTCGCCGCGGGCCCGGGCATCGAACAGCCACGTGCACCCGTTCCGGCGTGGCCGGACCACCACCGGCCCCGGCCTCGCACCTACCCCGTTCAGGTTGCCACACTATGCGAGTTGACCTGCGAAGCCGGGACATTCGGCGGGTCTCGGCGTGTTGGGAAACCGTACAGTGCCGAACCGATGACACGACGAGGCGGTGGCCGTACACGGTTGCCGACGGTGATTCTCTGAGCAACAGCGGCGACCGACGGTTCCTCTCGGGAATTCGAGGGGTGGGGGCGCGGAGAAGCCGATCAGGTAACCGCCACAACCGCTCTACCGACAAGTAAAGTTGGGGGGCCCGACACGCACACGACCGCCGGGTCGACATCTTTCGGTGGAGGCTTTCAAATGACCGAGACCGCGCAGCAGAGCACCGATCAGCCCGCTCGGGGGGTGCGGCTTCCGCGCGACGCGCGGCGGGCACAGCTGCTCTCCGCGGCTCAGGAAGTGTTCGTCAACAACGGCTACCACGCCGCGGCGATGGACGACATCGCCGAACGCGCGGGGGTGAGCAAACCGGTGTTGTACCAGCACTTCCCCGGCAAGCTGGAGCTCTACCTCGCGCTGCTGGAGACCCACGGTGCAGAGCTGGTCAACCGGGTCAGGGAAGCCATCGAGTCCAATTCCGAGAACAAGCAGCGGGTGCGCGCCTCCGTAGCGGCCCTCTACGAGTTCGTCGACCGGGACGACCAGGCTTTCAGGCTGGTCTTCGAGTCGGACCTGCGCGGTGAACCGGCGGTGGAACGGGCGGTGGAGAAGGCGTCCTCCGGCTGCATAGACGCGGTGGCCGAGGCGGTCACCGCGGACGCGGGGCTGGACAACGAACGGGCACGGCTGCTGGCGGTGGGCCTGGTGGGCCTCAGCCAGGTGACAGCACGCGACTGGCTGGACTCGAACAGCTCCATCTCCAGGGACGAGGCCGTGCACCTGATGTCCACCCTGGCGTGGAAGGGACTGGCGGGCTTCCCGCTGCAACAGGGCTGACCGAGGTCCGCCACCGGGCTCGCGTGGTGGGGCGCCGGGTGGGCTGAACAGCGCTCGGTGCTTCCCCACACCCACCACGGTCGGCAGCACCGACTTCCGGCATCACCGACTGCGCTTCTTGCCTCCCACGGGCACCAACGGCGTGGACGCGCAACGACAGTCCGCCTCGGGCACGGACACGGCGCTGATGGTGGGGCCCCGCAGCAGGCCGGTGGTGATGGTCTCCCCCGAATGGGCGTATTTGACCCACTGGTCCCACTCGTCCTCGAACGCGACCTCGTCCTCGGACTTACCCATCGCGGCGCGTAGCGTGCTGGCCAACCACTGCGCCACCTCGTCCGGGGTGTGCAGGATCTCCACGGCGTCGAGCCGGGACAACCGCTCGTGGGCGGACATCGCCTGGTTCAACGGTGCGTCCTCGACGTAACCGTGATGATGAGTACCGCTGGTGTGCTGTCCCACGGAAGTCCTTTCAGCCGGTTGGTTCAGTCCGAACGACGGGGCCACTCGCGACTCGAACCGAGCGACGAGTCGCCCCATCGACGGGTACCGCCGTTGGCCACCGTACCGAATGTCGGACCGGAATCGCCCGATCACGACCACGGCGGGGCGGGGCCCCGCCGCGCGGTCCTGAGCTCGAGAGCACGGGGAAACCGTGGGAACCGTCCGGTGTGGATCAGACCTGCGCTGCTCGCGTGACGTCGGCGATGCGGTCGGTCACCTCGTCGGCCCGCTCCATCGGGAGCATGTGCCCGGCACCGCCGTAGAGGTAGAACCCCGCTTCGGGGAGTTTCTCCGACATGCGACGCGCGTGCGGTAGCGGACACAGCCTGTCGGACAGACCGGCCAGTATCACGGTCGGCACGGCGGGCAGTCCTGCCAGCGCGGCTCCCCGTTCGTGTTCGGCCAGGGACTGTCGGAAACCGGCGAAGCTGGCCGGATGGCAACCGGCCACCCAGTCCGCGCTCTCGGCGACATCGGCCGCGGCGGGACGGCTGCCGAACAGCAACCAGCGCAGCCCGGGGCGCATCCACCCCGAACGTGGGCTGACCCTGCGCCCGGACGAACGGGCCAGCACGGCTCGCAGCTTCCGCTCCCCCGCGTTGAACACCTTGGCGAGCGGATCCGGCAGCCGTAGCCCGGGGGCCGAGAGCCCACCGCTGGAAGTGGCCACCAGCGCCACACCGCTGACCCGCTCCGCCAGCAACCGCGGATGCCGCTCCGCGAGCGCCATGACGGTCATGCCACCCATGGAGTGACCGGCCAGCACGATCGGTCCCTCCGGAACCCGTTCCGATATCACCTCGGCGAGATCGTCGGCGCACTGCGCGATGGTCGCCGTCCCCGCGGGCGAGGGATCCGAGTCACCGTGCCCACGGTGGTCGAACCGCACGATGCGGACCGGCCCCCCGAGAGCCGAGGGCAACCGGTCGGTCACCCGGTCCCAGGTGTGTCGGGTGAGTGTCCAGCCGTGTATCAGCACAACGGTGACCGGCGCGTCCGGGCTGCCGCTCTCGTCCACCGCGAGCCGCGTGCCGTCGGAAGTGCGCAGCAGCCGTGTCGGCTGTTCGAGCTGTTGTGCCGTCAACGGATCAGTCCAGCCTTTCGCCACAGGGCCATCCCGGGTTTGCCGATCAGGCCGACTTCGTCCAGAAACGCCATGATTTTCTCACCGCTCCAGCGCACGGTCTCCAGCCAGTTCGGGTTGCTCATGGCCGCCGCGTAGGCCTCCCTTGGGCGCAGCCCGACCGACTTGTAGATCCTCGGATTGATCAAAGCCTTGACGATGCAGAACCCCACCAGCGCCGTCATGAACCGGTGGTAGGCGCGCTGGGCGGCGTTGCACTCCCGCATCCCGCGGGTGACCTCCTCGCGAGCGAAGGTGACGTGCCGCGCCTCCTCCATCACGTGGATGCGGTTGACCATCCGCACGAGCGGCTGCACCCGCTCGTCGTACATCTGGTCACGCTGCACCCGGTCCAGGATCTCCTCCGCGACCAGGATGGCGGCATAGGCCGAGGGGCCCTTCAGAATCGCGGGCAACACCCTGCCACCGGCGTGCAGGATCCGGATCGGCCCGTACGCGGGGGCACCGATGCGGTCGCACGCCTTGGCGAACATGGTGGAGTGCCTGCACTCGTCGGCCACCTCGGTCAACGCGTACTGGGCGTGGTTGCTGCGCGGATCCCGGTTGTAGAAGTCCTTGAGCAGCATCTGCATCAGCAGTACTTCGAACCAGAGACCGTTCGAGGCGATGCTGGCGAATTCGTGCTTGGTGAGTTCGACGCGCTGCTGCTCGGTGAGCCGCTCCCAGAACCGAGTGCCGTAGAGCGTGCTGCGGTGGAAGGGGAGGTAGGGCTGATCCTGCGCCAGTGGCGCGTCCCAGTCGATGTCGACCTCGGGGTCGTAGCTGTTCTTGGCCGATGACTTGAGTAATCGGGAAGCCGTTTTTTCTCTGTCGTTGACCTGAAGCGCCTTGGTCATGATCGCTGGTCACCTTTCGGAGGGAAACCCTGCGGACAATTGCGTGTTACGGCAAGTAACAGCTACCTTGGGTAGCGTGAGCCAGATCTCCCGGCCTGTCAAGGCCAAGCAGTCAACGGGCCACGGCGATGCCCGCAGGGAACGCTGGCGCGGACACCGGCAGGCCAGACGCGCCGAGTTCGTCGAGGCCGCCGTTCGCGCCATCGGCAACTGTGGCGCGGAAGTCGGTATGGACGACATCGCCGCCGAGGCGGGGGTGAGCAAACCCGTGCTCTACCGACATTTCAGCGACAAGAGCGATCTGTACCTCGCCGTCGGCGAATGGGGAACGAATCTGCTCATGGAGCGGATCAGCCCGACCCTGCAGCAGGAGGGCAGCGCCCGCGAACGGATCCGTCGAATCATCGGCACCTATCTGGGGGTCATCGAGGAGTACCCGGAGCTGTACCGCTTCGTCGTACGGCGCAACTTCGCCGACCGGCCCGTGCAGACCGATCCCGTCACCACCGAGAAGACGGTGATAGCCAACTCGCTGTCCCGACTGCTGGGCGAGTACATGCGCAGCCTGGAACTGGATTCGGGCGGCGTGGAGGCCTGGAGCCACGGTCTCGTCGGAATGGTGCAGGCCAGCGGTGACTGGTGGCTGGACCGGCACTCGATGAGCCGGGACGACCTCACCGAATACCTGACGAGGATCATCTGGTTCGCCATCGACGGCGTGCTGCGCGCGGGAGGCATCGTCATCGACCCGGACGAACCGCTGGAGACCGTCCCGCAGCTGCGGGTCGTGGAGGACGACGCGGACTGACCGGGATCTTCCGCTCGCAGGAGGAGTACGCAGCGGGCGGAACCCCACTGGCGGAACCCCACTGGCGGAACCCCACGGCGAGAGCTTCCACCGAGCGTCGCCGTGGTCACCGCGAGATCGAGCGGCAACCGCGCGGCGCAGCGCGAGGGCCGCCACCGGAGGAAAACACGGGGCCGGACAGGTCGAGCCACCGGTTCGAGCCGATGGAACGAAGGGCGATCGGATGTCACAACGGGCCGACGAACCACCGCGGGGCGAGGAGCACGGCGACGACGACTACAACGGCTCCGCCGTGGTGTTCACCGCCGAACGACAGGCCGAGGTGGAGGTGGTGCTGCGGGGTAACTTCCAGCCCATCGACGGAAGGTTCCACTGGTACGGTCGCGTGACGGGAGACGGCGAACTGGACGAGCTCGTGGCCGGCCGGAGGGCAGAGGTCGTGCTGCGCACCCCGCACGGCGATGCCGTGGCCACCCTTTCCGATCCGGACCCGTGGAACCGCTACCGCATCACCGGGCTGGGGCGACCTCCGTTCCCGGCCGGCTCGGAGCTGGTCGAGCTCGGCGAGCCGGACTGAACGGCGCCGAAGCCCGATCCCCCTCGGGAAGGAGCGCGACCGGGACGGCACGGCTCGTCCGGGGATCCGGAAAGCATTCGAGCGCGCCGGTGCGCCCCCGGTCGCGGCGCACCGACACGCTCGACGGTCGTACCGATACGGGTCGGATCAACCCACTCCGAAACCGACGCGATGGGTCTCCGAAGCACCAATCTCGACGTAAGTGATCTTGGCGCTGGGCACGATGTAGCGCGTGCCCTTCTCGTCGTCGATCCGCAGGTGCCCCTCGCCGCTGCCCAGCGCCTCGGAAACCAGCTTCTCGACTTCCTCCTGGGACTGACCACTGTTCAGCGTGAGCTCGCGCGAGCCCTCGACGCCGACCTTGACCTCCACGTCACTGCCTCCCTGTCGTAACTGTCCTGTCGTAACTGTCTACCGCGTTGACCACAGACTATCTGCTCGGCCGGGTCCCAGGCGGAACGATCCCCGGCGCGGATCACCTCGGAGGTGCAGCGGCGCGGCACGGGATGCCGACACCGGCCCCGCCCGAGGGTTCAGGACGGAGACGGCCCGGTGGCCCGCCGCCGGAGGGTGCCTCCGCGGCCCCGCACCCCGTTCGACGATCAGCCCAACCCGAGCCGGGACATTCGCTTGTTGTGGTTGTTCTGCAACCTGCGGAACAACGAGCCGATCCCCGCGATATCCCCGGACCCCCTGATGATGAGTTCGGCGAGCGCGTCCCGTTCGGCGACGACCCACTGCGCGTTCGTCACCGCTTCCCCCAGCAGCCTGCGCCCCCAGAGCGTCAGCTTGTCCCGCAGCGACTCGTCCTCGGCGCAGGCGGCCGAGACCTCGCGCTCCGCGAAGGCCGAGTGGCCGGTGTCCGACAACACCGTCAGCACGAGATCGCGGGTCTCCTCGTCGAGCCAGTTGGCGACCTCGCGATAGAAATCGGCCGCCAGCCCGTCACCGACATAGGCCTTCACCAGCGACTCCAACCAGGAGTGCGGTGCGGTCGAGGCGTTGAACGCGTCGAAGGAACTCGCGAACGGACGCATCGCGTCCTCGATGGCGACACCCCGGACCGCGAGCCGTTCCTCCAACAACCGAAAGTGCCCCATCTCGGCGGCGGCCATGCTCGCCAGCGCCGCTCGGCCCGTCAGGGTGGGGGCCTCCCTGGCGTCCTCGGCCAGCCTGTCGAACGCGGAGAGCTCACCGTAAGCCAACGCGCCGAGCAGATCCTTCACCCCTTCGTTGTACTCGGCATGCGGCTCTTCGGACTCCGCCGCACCCTCGGGGTCCGCCACTCCGGAAGCCACAACGCTGTGCTCAGCCTCGCTCATGCCGCGAGCGTACCGCTCCCACCCGAGACGCGGGATTACGGAACGGTTTCCGCCGTGTCGGGAACAACGTCGATCCCGAACCCCTCCTCACCTCGAACGACGGGAGACCTGCCACGTCCATTAACGCATCCGCGCCGGTTATGCAAGAGGTGGCGTTCGCCATCCGGAGCCCGCAGGGTATGGGAAAACAGGTATGCTTCCGGGAAGGGAGGTTTATTGGCGTCAGGCGGAGGCCGTGACGGCGGCAGCCGATCCCGCGAGCGGCCGAGGACGGCGCTCGTCGGTGAACCGCCCCCGGTTGGCAGTACACCGGTGGCAGGACCCGAGGTTATCGGCCCGACCGGCGGTACACTCCGCGTACGGACACCACCACCTCGCTGCAGGACCGAAGTGGGCAGCTACCGCCCGAGGTGCCGGTGGTACACCGGGCACACGACCCGGTCACGGCTCGGCGAACGCGGCCACGTGAGAGCGGGCGAACCTCGCTCGCACTCCGTGACACGCGCGGCGCGTGCGAGTCAACGGGCCGAGGCGGACCAGGCGCCGACACAGTTCGCCACCTCGGCAGGGCAGGAGCCGGGACTCGTGCGGCCGAATACGGCCCTCGCCCCGACCCCCGAGTCCGAGTGTGGTCACAAACCGATATCGCCACCCGTCGGTACGCCGAGGCATCGAATCGACAGCCTGCGGAAACACGGTGTGGGCGAGAATGAGAGAGGCGATTATTCTGACGAACAGCGAAGAGGTGACCGAGCCCGATCACTCCGGTGCGGGGACCGCGGCTACGCAGCAGGGGTCATCCGAACAGCGGGACGCGACGCAACCGGAAGCGGCGGTCAACGCGAACAGCCCGACCTTCGCCGAGTTGGGGGCGAACGAGGAGATCACGCGTGCGCTGCGCGAAGCGGGCATCGAACGCACCTTCATGATCCAGGAGATGACCCTGCCGCTGGCGCTGCGGGGCGCGGACCTGATCGGGCAGGCCCGAACGGGGATGGGCAAGACCCTCGGGTTCGGCGTCCCCCTGCTGCAACGGATGCGGCTGCCCGGCGACGGGACACCGCAAGCACTGGTCGTGGTGCCCACCCGGGAACTGTGCATGCAGGTCACACGTGATCTGGAAGCGGCAGCACGCTACCTCGGGGTGCGCAGTCTCGCGGTCTACGGCGGCAGGCCCTACGAACCGCAGATCGAAGGACTGCGATCGGGCGTGGACGTGGTCATCGGCACTCCCGGCAGGCTGCTGGACCTCGCCGAACAGCAACATCTCGTTCTCGGCAAGGTCGAGACCCTGGTGCTCGACGAGGCCGACGAGATGCTCGACCTGGGCTTTCTGCCCGACATCGAACGGATTCTGGGCATGGTCCCGGAGCAGCGTCAGACGATGCTGTTCTCCGCGACGATGCCCGACGCGATCATCAAACTCGCTCGCGACTTCCTGCACCAACCGACCCAGATCCGGGCCGAGCAGGCCGACGAGAGTGCGGTACACGAACGGACCCACCAGTTCGTCTACCGAGCGCACGCCATGGACAAACCGGAGCTGCTGGCTCGTGCGTTGCAGGCCCGCGACCGCGGGCTGACGATGATCTTCAGTCGCACCAAGCGCTCGGCCCAGAAACTGACTGACGAACTCGTCGAACGAGGCTTCGCCGCGGGCTCGGTACACGGTGATCTCGGGCAGACCGCCAGGGAGAAGGCCCTGCGCGCGTTCCGGAGCGGAAAGATCGACATTCTGGTGGCGACCGACGTCGCCGCGCGCGGCATCGACGTGGCGGGCGTGACCCACGTGATCAACCTGCAGTGTCCCGAGGACGAGAAGACCTACGTGCACCGGATCGGGCGAACCGGCCGTGCCGGACGCACCGGGGTGGCCGTAACGCTGGTGGACTGGGACGAGGAGAGCCGCTGGCAACTGATCAACACCGAACTCGGCTTGAACATGCCCCAGCCCGTGGAGACCTACTCCACCTCGGCCCACCTGTTCGAGGAGCTCGACATTCCCTCCGACGTGAGCGGCAGGCTACCGCTGTCGATGCGCACCCGGACCGGTCTGGGATCCGAGGAGGAGGAAAACGACGGCGGCAAGGGCAACCGGGGCAGGCGCAGGAACCGCGGCTCGGGGCGGCCCGAGAAGCAGGCGAGCCGCACCGAGAACAACGAGGATGCCGGAAGTCGGCCCGCCCGGCGGAAGCGGCGTCGTACGCGGGGAGGCAAGCCGGTCGACGAGACGGTTAACCAGTCCGAGTCCGCCCCCGATTCGGATGGTGGGCAGCAGAACTCGCAGCGGCCTGCGCGCAGGCGCAACCGGACGCGACGTGGTTCCCCGACGAAGAGCCGCACCGAGGAGGTGGCTGGTTCCTCCGGGCACTGAGCCCGCCCCGCACCGCGAACCCGCCGCGGGGAGCCCGGAGTCCCGCCACCGTGCCCCCTGGGCGGCGGGTGACCACTGCTGGCCGTTCTCCGGGCGAACGGCACCGCGAAGTGCGGGTGATCGGGCACCGCGAGCACCGAGCCGACGACGTCCTACTAGTCTCGACAGGACGGAACTGTCGTAGCAGCGAGCAACCGGGAGCGACGTGGTACGGCCCGAACGGCGCACGAAGAGCGACATCGCCGTGACACTGTTGCTCACCCTCGCGGTGCTGAGCGGCGCAGGAACGCTCTGGTGGTTCAGCTCGGCCCGTGCGACCGAGCTGCACACCGCCGACCGGCCGATCGAGTCGGTGCCGAGCCCGCGAACCGTGCCCAGGGATCTGACCCCGATATGGCGGGCGCCGAGCTCGGCGACCCCCCACCCCGTCGTCGCGGGACCGGCAGTGGTGACGGGGGACGAGGGTGCGGTGGTGGGCCGTGATCCCACTACCGGTGAGGTCCGGTGGCGTTACAGCCGGGAACGGGAACTGTGCACGGTTGGGTCCGAATGGGGTAAAGCGATCGCGGTGTACCGCACGGCACACAACTGCAGCGCGGTTACCACACTGCACGCTTCCGACGGGGAACGCGGTCCGCAGCGCAACTCCGACGTGGGCTTCGGAACCCGACTGCTGTCCGACGGAAGCTACGTGACCGCCACCGGAAGGCAACTGCTCGAGACGTGGCGCTCGGACATGGTTCGTACACAGCAGTACGGCATCCCCACCGACATCAAGAACCCGGACAACAACCTGACCCGTCCGAACTGCGATTACTCGGCCACTGCGGTAGGTGACCGCAGGGTTGCGGTCATCGCCGAGTGCGCGGGCTCGGCCAGGGACCGGCTGACCGTGCTCAGGGCCAACCCCGAGGACGGCGAACAACCCGAGGAAGTGATGACGACCCTGCTCGGCGGTGCACGAGCAGGTGTGGTGGCGGTGAACCGGGAACGGGTCGCCGTGGTGCTGCGGGACAGCGCGACGCTGGCGATCTATGACATGTCCGGGAAACGCCGCGCGAGTTACGATGTCCGTCTCGGCGCCACCACGGAACGGGGTTCGGCCGTCCGGGTGGAAGCGACCTCGGGCTCGGCGGGAACCTACTGGTACACCGGTCGGGACACGATAGCGCTCGACGAGAGCACGCTGCGCCCGCGCTGGACCGTTCGCGACACCCTGGGGACTCCCGCGGCGATGGCCGACAGTCGGCTGGTGCCGGTCGAGGGTGGTCTCGCGGTGCACGACTCCGCTACGGGCGAGAAGCTCGACGAGATCCCGATGGGGCGGGAGAACGAGAGGGAACCGGTCCGGGTCGCAGCCGTGGGGAACGTGGTGCTGGAACAGCGCGGGAACACCGTCTTCGCCTACCGATGAACCGGTGTTCTTCGGCGCAGTAGCACCGCCGTCGATTTCCCACGAAATCGCCGTGCACGAGACCGTCGTCGAGACGCGACCGTGAGTGTCGCGGCGCGGGCCCCCGGTGCCGAGCTCCGAGTATTTACGCAGCCTGCGCCGCCGCGGGTTCTCCCGTGCGGCTCTCGCGAGGACGCCGGAGACGTTGGGTAGGTCGCTACCCGATGTCGCCGGACCCGCAGCGAGAGCCGTGCGAGAGGTTCCGCCAAGCGACCGGTTACGTGAACCAAGCCGCAGATCCCACCTCATGCCGCGTAAGCAGCGCGCGTGTCCCCGGTTCGTGAGTCGGATGCATCGCGAGTCCGGGCCGCTCGCCGCGTAGGTCGCTACTCAAGAGTCGGCCCAACGCTCCCAAGGCGCCGACTCACGTGCCGGCTACGCAACCACCCCGGCAAGCCGTACCGCGGGTTCTAAAGCCACCACCAGTAGGTGAGGGTTCCGAGTACTACCAGCATGGCCGCGAGGGAGCACCACAAGGCCACCGATCTCCTCCCCCGGTCGGCTGCGAGCTGCAGCAGCAACGCGGCGACCGAAGCCAGGCCGTGCCCCAACAGCATCTGCCAGCCGGGACCGACCCCTCCCAGGCCGCTTCCCCAGAGCTGCACCCCGACGAGAACGACCGTGAGCACCAGCAGCCCCGCGGTCAGCGCTCCCGTCGAACCGCGGAACGCCCTGCCGACAGCTCCGAGGCGGCGGACCTCGCCGCCGATGTGGAAGGCGTCCGTCGCCTGGTTCGCGTTTTCCCGGTGCTCTTCGGCGTTTTCCCGGTACTGTCGGGCGGCGATTCGCGGGCGTGTGGTCACTTCGTCGGCACCTCGGTCAGCCGATGCCCGCATCGCTCCGTTCTCGTCGGCTCCGGTCGGTCGCACGATTCACTCCCCCAGCAGGGCCCAGGGTTCTGTTTCGGGAACGGCACGCGTTCCCTCCGGACAATGCCGCCGGAACTCGCACCCCGCGCACTGCGCACCGGGGCGTGCCGGAAAGACGCGGTCCGGATCGGCCCCTTCCGCGACCGACGTGGCCGCGTCACGGGACTCACGGGCCAACCTTTCGGCTCGTTGCCGGTGCTCGGCCAGCGAGTCGGCGGTGTGTCGCCACGTCACGATCTCCGAGGTTCGGAGGTGGTGCAACTCGACCAGCAGGCACCGGGTGCGCAGCATGCGCTGGGTGGCCAGGGCATACAGGGCGAGCGGTAACGAATTCCGCGCGGTGTCGACGTCGGGAGGTTTCCTGCCGGCCTTGTAGTCGACGATCGCCAATTCACCGCCGCGCTCGTCGATGCGGTCCACTCTTCCCTGCACGATGATCGTACCGACCGTGGCGCTGACCCACTTCTCGACTCCGACGGGCTCCACCCGGGCGCGGTCCCGCTCGACGTAATCGGTCAGCCAGTCCAGGGCCCGTGCCAGGTACTCCGCCGACTGTTCCGCTCCGGCGAACCCGTCGGACTTCCAGTACCGGCTCACCAGTTCGCGCAGGCGGGCAGCCGTACGTTGTTCGGAGGGCAGTTCGTAGTAGGCGCGCAGCGCGTTGTGCAGCACCGCTCCCAGTGTGGTGTGCGCCATCGCGGGGCCCCGCGCCGGTTGGGGGCGGTCCACGTAGTTGAACCGGTACCGCCGGGGGCAGGACGACCAAGTGGTCAGCTTGGCCGGCGTGACCCGCACCAGTCGTTCCGGAATCCCGTCGAAAGCGAGTTGCCCCTGCACGAGCTCCACACTACGCAGCCGCCCCGCTGCCACGATGTGGGCGGGTTGCGTGCCGCCGCGAACGGCTCATCCGCCCCGTCGGTCCCCGGCGAGCTACCGCCGCCCTTGGACACCGACGATCGGAGCGGAGGAAGCCTCACTAACCGATGATCTTGCTTCCGGTGCAGTCGCCGAGCAGCCGATCCAGCGATTCGGGCGGGGTGTGCTCGCTGCCTATCCGGATACTCTTGTTCGTACCGTGGTAGTCGCTGCCGCCGGTGGGGACCAGACCGAGTTCGGCGACGAGCTCACGCAACCGCTTCCTCGCCGATTCGTCGTGGTCGGGGTGTTCGACCTCCACACCACGCAAGCCGTGGCCCGCGAGTTCGGTGATCACTTCGGCGGTGACCGTCTGCCCCCTGCTGACCGCGAAGGGGTGCGCCAGCACGGTGGTACCGCCCGCATCAGCGATCATGCGGATGGCGCGTTCGACCGGCGTGTCGGTGCGCGGCATGTAGTAGGGCGCGTGGGTTCCGAGGTAGTTGTCGAAGGCCTCGGTGACGGTACCTACCGTGCCCGCCTCGACCAGTGCTCGCGCCAGATGGGGACGTCCCCCCGGGGAGTCCGGCGGCAACCCCGCCATCAGTTTCTCGGGCTCGACCGGGAACCCGTCGTCGGCCATTCGTCGAGCCATCTGCTCGAGGCGTCCGCGACGTTCCGCCCGCAACCGCAGCTGCTCGTCCCGCAACGCGGGCGAGTCGGGGTCGAACAGATATGCCAGCAGATGAACGGTGACGGTGCCGCCCCGCCCGTCGGAGCTTTCGCACGAGAGTTCCGCCCCCGGCACCAGCCGCAGCGCAGGAGGGGAGGACTCGCGCACCGCCCGCTCGGCTTCCGCCCAACCCGCCGAGGTGTCGTGATCGGTCAGGGCCACGACATCCAGCCCCGCCGCCACCGCCGTTCGCACGAGACCGGCGGGCGTGTCGGTGCCGTCGGATTCACTGGAGTGGACGTGCATGTCGATTCGCACGTCCACCAGTGTGACCGATACGGGCTCGGTTCGACACGGGCCGTCCGATCACTTTCCCGAACCGAACGCGCGTGGGGGGGGCATTGCGCACCGGAACGACTCGGCCGACTGCGGGGCACCGGCCGAACGATCGAACAGTCGGTGGGAGAAGCGAGACGTGCCGTCGCCCTCCCGGAAACCGGCCCGGCGGACTCCCAGGGGACAACCACGGATCTCGCGCCACTCGGGGTTCGCGCTACTCGGTCTTGACCTTGGTCCTTCCCCGGCCGACGGCGGCACGCCGGGCCTTGAGCATCGAGAAACGATCCTGCTGCGCCTTCTTCTCGCCGAACACGAGCGAGGAGATCGCGTCGAACACCTCTTCCGGATTGGGCAGGTACTCGATGCGGTTGAGGGCCTGGATCTGTCCGGCGGACTCCACGATCAGCGTGCCGTATCCGAACACCCGACCGGGAACGCTACGGGAATAGGTCAGGTCGGTGACCTTGGTCACGGGCATCATCTGCACCGAGGTCATCAGGATGCCCTCGGTGATCATGAATCGTTTGTCCGTTACCACGATGCGTTCCACGTACCAGTCCAGCACCTGGTAGACGAATCGCAGCAGCACGAAGAGACCCGCGTACCACAGGATGTTCTGCAGCAGCCAGCTCCCTCCGGGGAACAGGTAGGAGATCATCATGAAGCCCGCGAGCAAACCGGCGGCCTCGAAGATGTCCCACACGAGACAGGCCCAGTGCCTGCGCACTCTGATAACCCGTCGCTCGGTCTCCAGCAGGTACTCGTCCGGATCCCGTGGTGCGAACATAGCCACCACCCTCGCGTGGTTCGACTTTCCCGACCGGGACCGATCACGGTGTTCACAGTGCCAGTCACGGCCCCGAGCCGGGCTGTGCGCTCGTACGGCTCTTCACCGGTAGTGCGTGGCCGTTCGGCCGATGCCCCACCCGGAGAAGAACGTCTCACTCAGCGGAACAGATTGCGCATGAACGTGATCACCGCCTCCGCGGACTGACGCAGGCTGTCGAGGATGCCGTCGACGACATCACTGGCCTCGTTCGGCGCGGAGATGAGGAAAAACAGCAGGAACGCGATCCCGGCCCAGGTGAGGATCTTCTTGATGTTCACTGTCACGCACCCCGTCTGATCTGACCTGTATTAGTGCTGGCACCTGCTGATCCGTTGTACCGCACTCATCGCCTGTACGGCAGGTTTTTAGCGCACTTGGGTCAGTGAGTGGGAACCGGCATCGAATTCACTACCCTGTGTGTCCATGACGGACTTCGGGGAGATGGTGATCCGCTGCGTGGGGGCGGTGATACACGACCGGCACGGCCGGTTGTTGTTGATCAAACGAGCCAATGATCCTGGTCAGGGCAAGTGGTCACTTCCGGGCGGCAAGGTCGAGGAGAAGGAGAGCGACGAGGCGGCGCTGCGGCGTGAGATCGCGGAGGAGACGGGGCTTTCCGCGACGATCGGTCGCGCGGTGGGGCGGCTGACGCGATCGGGATCACACTACACCTACGACATAGTCGACTACTCCTGCCGTGTGACGGAGTCGGACATCATCCCAGGTGACGATGCTATTGATGCAATGTGGACGGATCGTGCGACATTCGCCACACTGCACCGCTCCGACGCGCTCACCGAGGGACTGGCGGAGCTGCTGGAGCAGTGGGAATGCCTGCCTCGCCAAACCTGACCCGAACGCCGAGAAACCCCATATCGGGGGACGTGGCGGTCCTGGCGCACACATGTTGTCGACAACACCCCAACAATGGGGGTAACCACATTGATCGACACTCCGCCCCGAAACCTCCAGATTTCACTCGAAAAGACGGGTCGCCGCACTATGCATTCCGGGGTGCGCGCCGGAGGAGCCGCTGCCGAAACGTCATCCGGCCCGAAGCGGTTGCGCACTCGACGGTCAAGTGGACACGCGGAGCACACCGGTTCGGACACCCGACCGACCGGCGAGTAGGATGCACGGGTGGTCGGCCACCGACCTCGGACCCGCAGTCGAACCGAACGGAGGTGAGGATACGTGCCAGACGCTGCCGGCGGCTCAAGCAGTGCGGACAGCGCACTGCCGTGCAGTATCGGCCGCATCCCCGCCGAGCGATTCGGTCGGCACGACTCGGGGCGTGCCGCGGTTCACGGGTGATCAACCGGACCGACGGTCGGTGATCCACCGGAACGGGTGGGGATGCGCACACGTGACACCGAATCCGGGTGTCGCGGAACAGCCACGAAATCCCGCCCGGAGGTCCATCGTGCCAAGCCTGCCCCACCTGGGGCTGCGTAACCGCATCAGCCGCGGTGAACGCGGTTCCCGAAGCGTCTCGGCCGTCACGGCTCGTTCCGCCTCGGTCGTCGACTGCGCCGTTTACGTCGAGGGCAAGCGATTGCCCGGTGAATGGTCCTACGAGGACGCCATGGCCGAGGTCCGCAGCAGGCGGAACGGTTTCGTCTGGATCGGACTGCACGAGCCGGATCAGGACCGGATCAACGGGGTCGCCGACACCTTCGGGCTGCACGAGCTCGCCGTTGAGGACGCGGTGCACGCGCACCAGCGTCCCAAGCTGGAACGCTACGACGAGACGCTGTTCATGGTGCTCAAAACGGTGCGGTACGTACCGGACCGGGCCAGGGCCACCAACAGCGAGATCGTCAAGAGCGGCGAGCTCATGATCTTCCTCGGCCGAGACTTCGTGATCACCGTGCGGCACGGCAACCAGGCCGCGCTCACCCGCGTGCGCGCGGCGCTCGAAGAGTCACCCGAGCAGTTGGCCCTCGGACCGTCGGCCGTGGTGCACGGGATCGCGGACCACGTGGTGGACAGCTACCTCGAGGTCACCGAGTCGATCCAGGACGACATCGACTCGATCGAGACCGAGGTCTTCGCACCACGCACCAGTATCGACGCGGAACAGATCTACCTGATGAAACGCGAGGTCATGCAACTGCGTCGTGCGGTCATGCCGCTCTCGCAGCCACTGCAACGGCTGGCGGGCGGCTACACCCCGCACGTCGCCGATCAGGTTCGGTCCTACTTCCGCGACGTGGAGGACCACCTCGCCACCGTCTCGGAACGGGTGGCTTCCTTCGACGAACTGCTGACGACCCTGGTCGACGCGACACTGGCCAAGATCACGCTGCAGCAGAACACCGACATGCGCAAGATCTCCGCGTGGGTCGCGATCATCTCCACCCCCACCATGATCGCGGGCATATACGGAATGAACTTCGCCAGAATGCCGGAGACGGACTGGGCGTTCGGCTATCCCGTGTCCCTGCTGGTCATGATGGTGTGCTGCGTGGTGTTGTTCAAGATATTCCGTAAGAACAACTGGTTGTGACCAGCGCGGTAACGAACCGCGAATCGACGACGATACACCGGGCAGGGCCAGTTGTGCCCTGTCGACGAAACAGAGAGCCACAGCGAGCGGCCTACTTCGGGTACTCCATTGAAGACCCCGGCCTGCTCGTATCGGAGGAGTGGTGGTGCCGCCGGCTTCGCACCGACGGTACCTGTGCGGCGAGTCGAGGGGATCGCCGCCGAACCCGTGAATACCGTTCCGTGAGTTCCACGGACTCGAAGCTCGTGGTTGGGAGGGAATCGTGCGACACATTCGGTGTGGACGGATCTCGGAACCGACACGGCCTGCAACCGCGCGGGCAGCGGCGGCCGCGCCACGAGAACGGCGAAACGTCCGGCACGAACGAAAACCCGGCGCGATGTGGCACGTGACTCCCACACTCGCGCGCGGCGAGGCCGCGACGTACTGATTCATCCGGGAGGCACCACGGGCCACATCGTGCGACGAATCCCGTTCGTCCGGCGGTTCGTACCGGACGCGGAAATCGTTTCGATCTGCACAATGGGAGTACCGTCATGCCCCGTCTGGTCACCAACAAACTCGCCCTGTTGTTCACACTGATCAACGGCTGGATTCTCACGCTGTTCCTGATCATCGCGAGTCAACTCTGAAACTTCCTCGGAGCCGAGTTCCGGGGTGAACCACCACACCGCCGAAGAATCCAGCGGGAAAAACGCACCTTCGGGGGTCTCCGAGCCGCCGGTCCGAATACTCGTCGAACTGTGCGAACACGTCTCACGAGTATGCCGGTCCGGGCAGGCAACCATTCCCCCGACGGGTGAAAATACGGCGCCGGTTATCCCCCGGCGGAGCCGATTCGGCACGTGGGAGCGCGCGGATGCGGTACAACTTCCGTTGTCAGCACAGGTGAACGACGGAAGTTGTATATGGTCAGGACACCGCCACGGTTGTTGCTCGCCGCCGCACCACTGACCCTGCTGCTCGGTGGGTGGCAGTTGGCCCCGGCCGAGCAACACGATGCCGAAACAACCAAGCCGGCCGATGGAATCGCCTACACCGAGGAGACCCCCAAACCGGAGCGGATCGACAGGACCGACAATCCCGACGAGCTCTACGACCCCCACGAGATCGACCAGCTCGAGCGCCCGGACGGGAACGGTGAGTCCGCTGTTCCCGAAACCACCGAGAACACGAGCGGGGATGAAGGGGCCGACCGGCCCGGGGGCAGCTACGATCCGAATGAGATCGACAGGCCCGGCGAGGGCCAGTCTTCCGGTGAGGAACAGTCTTCCGGTAATGACCAACCCTCCGGTGAGGCCGAACGCCCCGGGAACACTGCCGAACCCGGCGATACCGCCAAGCCCGGTGAGGCGAGCGATCTCGACAAGGTCGAACGGATACTCCGGTTGACCAACGAGGCACGCGGCCGGGCCGACTGCCCGGACCTGCGGCTGAACGAGACGCTGAACGATGCCGCGCGACGGCACAGCACGCAGATGGCACGGCAGGACTATCTCGGTCACCGGAGTGCCGACGGTGCCGATCACATCAATCGTGCCAAGCGAGCTGGCTATCCCTCGGTCTACGTGGGAGAGAACGTGGCGGCGGGCAACGCCGACGCGGCGAAGACGTTCCGGCAGTGGATGAACAGTCCGGAACACCGACGGAACATCCTGAACTGCTCGTTCACCGAGCTCGGAGTGGGATACGCCAGCGACCGGGACAGCCGCTGGACCCACTACTGGACCCAGATGTTCGGTAAAACCGACTCGGCGGAGTGACATCGGACGGAGCGCCATCGCTCCGGTGTCACAGCGGTCCGGTGTCACAGCGGGACCCGAGACGCAGTACGGCACGGAGCACGGCTGACGGGAGTCGGAACGTGGCGAACAGCCGGGCGTCGTTCCGGCGGGAAAAACAACGGAGGTGTCGGCACTGGCGTGCCGACACCTCCCGCAGTCTTTCCGCCACCGGCGTGGCACGCGCGAACAGCCGCTAGCGGGACTTCGTCGCCCCGGTTTTCACGCCCGTTTACGGGGTAGAACCTCTCGCGGGCTCTCGCCACGAGCGGACCCGACATCGAGTGGGCAGTTCACTGCTGCGAAGCCTGACCGCCCATGGCTAGTCGAGCCAACATGTCCCGGGCCTGTTCGGCGTGGCTGGGTTGGCTCAGTACGTCGTAGCGTCCGGCCACGACCTGGCTGGAGGAAGAGAAGTCACGACGGCCGCGCATGGAGGCGTACGTGATCGCGGCCGAGACCATGCCGAAGACGATCCCCGCCGCCAGCACCACCAACACTGGACCGAACCAGGGATTCTGCACCGTCAGGATACTGATCACCAGTCCGATGAACAGTCCGAACCATCCCCCGGAGAGCGCTCCGCTGCCGAGCACCCTCGCCCAGTTCAACCGTCCCGTGACACGTTCGACCAGCATGAGGTCGACCCCGACGATCGTTACTTCCTGCACCGGAAAATCGTTGTCGGCGAGGTGGTCGACGGCACGCTGCGCTTCCTCGTACGTGCCGTAGGAGCCGATCGGCCAGCCAGTCGGCGGGGTGGGCAAGCTGGGAAGCCCCGGAGCCGACCGGGCGGAGCCGGGAAACAGGCTGCTCACCGTAGACACCTCCGTAGAGACCGACGTCCTGCGCAGGAGCGTCGTCAGTGTTGTTCACCGAGGCACAACCGGCTGGTCCGGTGGCCGAACCACGTTGATCCCGGCTCGTACGCCCCGGTTCTCACCGCGCCACGGCCCGAAACCTGCCGAATGTCCCTTCACCGCCAGTCTACCTCGCCCGCTGCGGCGGGCAGCGGGCGTGATGATCTCCCCGCCGTTCGGGGAGGCCGGTAACGAATCGGCCGGTTCCCGAGGTACTCGAATCCCGGTGTGCTCGGCCTTCGAGGCGGTCCGCTTCCGATTTCGACCGGGGCGGTGCGGACCGCGAGAGCCCCGAGCGGGTCAGTGACGCGGCGCGAGGGTGACCGGATTGATCCGGACCCTTCCCCCGACCACGGTGCTGACCCCGCGACGCGCCGCTCGGCGATCGACCACCCAGGCGAAGAGCAGCACGGCGACGATCATCGGAATCACCTGGATCACCGGATAGTCCCCCGACTGCTGGGTGCTGGGAACCCCACTCAGTCCCGCGACGAGCAGACTCAGCGCGTTGTTGGCGGTGTGCATGGCCACAGCCGCCTCCAGACCTCCGGTACGGATGCTCAGCCAGCACATGATCGTGGCCATCAGGAAGAGTTCGACCCACACGAGCGGGTCGGTGTAGCCGTGCCCCAGCAGAAACACCAGCGAAGTCAGCAGGATCCCCGGCCAGGGGGTCCGGAACCAGGCCGTCAGCGTCTGCAGCAGTAGGCCACGAAAGAACAGTTCCTCCGCGGCGCTCTGCGCCGGTACCACCAGCACGGCCAGCAGTGCCACCGCCAGATAGCGGCGCCAGCCGGGGAAAGCGGGCAGCGGGGCACCGGACATCAGCTGCAGTGTGAGGATCACGGCGAACAGCGCGCCGAACACGAGCAGCGCCCAGAGCATCGTCTCGCCGAGCCAGCGAATCCGGGGGCTTCCGAGGACCCCGACCACGCTGCCGAAGCCACGTCGTTGCACCCATCGTGCTGTCAGTGCCACCGGAGGGATGAGCGCGATCAGCACGGCGAAACTCAGGAACAGCATCGGCAACGGTGCCGAGAGCACTTCCACGAGATACCCCGGGGGCAGCACGATGCTCAACGCCCCCCACGGCCCGGCGAAAACGATCATTCCGACCAACAGCACGGCTGCCAGGACCGAGGCAACCAGGGTCAGCCCGAGCAACACCAGCAGCGCCACGGCGGGGCGCCACCAACGATGGGCCGAGTTGCGTGCGAGCAGGTGGAAGGGCGTTCCCTCCGGAACCGCAGCCGGGAATCCGGGCTTCGGTGGGGAGTGCTGGGGGGACAGCGGGCGGGCGTCACCACTGTTCCGGGCTGGGTAAGCAGCGGGGTCGGGCACAACAGCATCCTAGGAGAGCTCGATTCGCGGGCCCGTCACGGCGCGCGGGCGGGCGGCACTGCCGGCCGCGCGCCTCCCCTCCGGTCAGGCGCGCGAGGGTGTGTCCAGCGAACCACGCGGTCGCGGTTCGAGCACGTCGGCGAGGCTGAGCAGTATCGCCTGCCCCCAGGCCGTGAGGAGCATCGCCGCCAGGAGCCAGAACGAAACCGACCAGCTCTGCAGCACCGCGGGAAGCAGCAACAGTCCGGGGATCACCGCACTGAGTACGGTGGCGCCCACTCTGCCGCTCGTGCGGAGCGCGAAGGTGGCGTACCAGGTGATCCCGGCCCCGGCCAGCGTCACTCCCAACGGCCCCAACCGCACTCCGAGCTCGAACAGCCAGAATCCGGCGGCGGCCAGCAGCCCGGCTGCCGCCAGTCCGACCAACGCTCGGGTGAGGGCCGAGACGGCGGCGGAGGTCATCAGCCATCCCCAGCGCAACGCGGCGACCACTGCCAGTAGCGCGCCGAGCCAGCCCACCGCCCCGGGCCACGAGTCGGACATCTCGACCACGTGCAGCCAGCGCCAGGCTTGGAGTTCCTCGACACGTTGTGCCTCGCGCATCGTGATGAACGCGAACTCGTTCGCGGCTGAAGATTCGGACCCGGCATCGGACGGGAAGTCGATCACCGGGGAGCGCAGGAACTCGGTCAGCGCCACGGCCGTGCCGCTCAGCGCCGCGCCGAGGGCGGCGCGGCGGGGTGCGGCGAGTGCGAAGGCGAGCAGCATCGAGAGCGGTTTGAGCGCGATCATGCTCACGGTGGCGAGGGAACGGCGGAACCCCCGCCAGCCGGGCAGCAGCGCCCGGTGGGCGAGCAGCGCGCAGCGGGTGGCAAGCGAAGCCATCCGCCGTTCTTCCAGGTCACTCGGGCGCTGTTTGCCCACCTCGTAGGCACGTACCTGCTGATCCAGCAGGCGCGGATCCCGCATCGGCCGGGCGTCGCCCGCGTTCGGGTCGGCCCCGGAGTCGACGGCGGCCACGAACGGGATTTCCTCGGCGGCAACCGTCCACTGCAACCGCTCCGCCACGGCACGTCGGGTCACGGTCAGCGGGTGCTCGTCGGTTGGGTTGGCGAACAGGGCCTCGAGCTCGGTCCGCACCGCGCCGGAGTGCTCCGCCCAGCGCTCGGCGAGGAACTCGTGCCACTTCCTCGCGCTGGTTTCGTCGAGTTCTCCCAGTTCCGGCTCGGTGGGCCGACTGAGGATTCGCTGCAGTGCGTCGCCCAGACCGTCGGCTCCCAGCTGCCCGCTGTGCCGGACCAACCGGTCCGGTTCGATCAGCATGGGGACCAGCCCGGCCACCGCGTCCAGCCTGCCCCACATCCAGTCGTTGGCGCGCCACTTGGCGGACAGGAAGGCACCGAAGTTGCCCAGGCCGGAGCCGCGCACCTTGTCCGCCAGCGGGATGTCACCGGCCGAGTCGCGTAACGCGGTGAACGGCAACGGGCTCGAGCTGTCACCGGCCAGGCGGTGCAGCAGGATGTGCGAATCCGCTCCGGTGTCGAGCTGCATGGGTGTGGTGAGTACGACCAGCTCGCGGAGCAGTCGCATCGGGTCGACGTCGGCGGCGAGTTCGAGCAGCGAGCGCGTCACCCTGTCGATCTCGACGAGATCGCCCGGCGAGAGGGCCGCCACCAGGTTCCTCACCAGGCGCTCCAGGGTGGCCCAGCTCTCGGCGACCGCGTCCACGCCGACGTCGTTCTCGGCGGCTTCCGCGCCCGAGGAGTTCACTACGGCGGACAGTTCCGCGTTGAACTCCGCCAGTCGCCGCCGGAACCGCGACCCGGGGTCGGCCCCGGTTTCGAACGAGTCGGTGTCGAACGAGTCGGTGTCGAGATTCCCCTTGCCGTGCTCCCCTGCCTCGGCGGTCCCGCCATCGGGTCGCCGGCAATCGGGGTTCCGCTGGTCGAGCGCCCCTTCGCCGAGGACGCTGTCCAGCAGCGGCGCGAGCAACGTGCCGACCGGGGAGGGCAACGCGTGCTGCAACCTGTGGTGGCGATCGAGCACGCACCCGATCCAGCCGTCCAACTCGGCCCGCACGAAAACGGGTTCGGTCCCGGCCGCGTGGGTCCAGCAACGGTCGGTGTGGCCGCACAGGGTCTCGGCGACGGTGCGCAGTCGGTACAACGAAGCCTTCACGGCGGCGATACGCGCGGACCGCCGGTGCGCCTCCAGTTCGCGGACCCAGCGCAGACATTCGTCCACGGCGGACAGCAGCGTGCGCACGTCGTCGAAGACCTCACCGGGGCGCCGCTGGGCATGCGAGCGGTACCGCTCGATCAGTCGCTCGCGCAGCCCGGTGCACGCGGTCGTGGGCCACTCCCGCAACGGCTGTTTCGGAATCGGATCCAGCAACGGGGTGCCGGTGGTGTCCTCGGGGGCGGTGAGCAGCTCGTGGACCCGGACGGCCCGGGTCTCGGCGAGCCGTGAGGCGTAATCGCCGGAAACCGCCCGCACCCGGTCACCGAGCAGGCGAGCGCGACGGGAGCGCGGTGTGACGGCGAGTTCGGTGAGCACGGCGTCCCTGCGGCCGACGGCTCGGCGTACCGATTCGTTGTGCCTGCCGATGCTGTCGATGTCGGTCAGCAGACTCTCCTGTCCGAGTTTCGCCCGCAGCGCCGTCGCGGTGACGGCTCGGGCGAACCGTTCGCCACGGGTCTCGGCACTGGGCGAGTCCGGCTCCGGATTGAGGTAGAGCAACCAGCGTTCGGTCGGCGCATCGGCCTCCACCCGCCGAATGGCGTCGACCGCCGCAGTGACGGGGATGTTGTCCAGCACTCCACCGTCGATCACCCGGAAGTGCTGCTCGGCGGAGGCGGCGATCTCGGAGAACCGGCCGTACAGGTTGGGTACCGAACCGGGCCGGGAGTCGCCGCTCCGGTCGTCCGAGGCATCGCCGGAATCGTCGGCGCGGAACACGGCCGGCTCGAAGGCCATCGGGAACGAGGAGCTGGCTCTGGCTGCCTGCGCGAGCAGCCGCGCGGTGGTTCGGGCCCGCTCGGCCGGACCGAAGTCGCTGAGCGGTTCGCCCGGTCTCCCGCGGTGCCGGAACCGGAACATCGCCCGCCTGCGGGCTTTGCCGAACTCACTGCCCACCGCGTCGAAATGCCGCTCTGCCACGGGGTCCAGCAGGGTGGCGGTCAGCAGGAGTTCGACGCGTTCGACCGGTTCGGTTCGCCGTTCGCGGCCGATCTGCTCGGTGAGCAGCTCGGTCAGCTCCGCGCGGAAGTACTCGTCGCCTTCCAGCAGCGATTCCGGTTTGGGCTGCCAGGGCCGGGGGACCGTGCGGGCCATCGCCTCCAGGTCTGCCAGGCGGATCCAGGCGCGGCGTGTGGCCGTGAACGGCATGCCGTAGACCAGCGATGCCGAGAGCAGTGTCGCGTTGAGGCCCCCCGCCGAAGTTCCGGCGAGCACGTCCACCTCGACGGACTCGTAACCGGCCAACTCGGCCAGCTCGGCCCAGGGGTGACGCTGCTCCGCCCGCTTCGGTCCGGTGTTCTCCACCGGGGCCCAGCGACGCAACCGGTCGATCTCGGCTACCGCTCCCCCGATCCAGACCGCCATGCTGGCGCCACCACGCAACGCCAGCGCGAGTCGCAGCTGCCGCGAGGAATGCGAGTTGGGTTCAGCACTGGGCACTTCGGACTCGCCTCTCGATCGACCGGCCGATTTGTTGGCAACTACCGAAATCTACCCCCGGAAGCGGCCACCGGGAACTGCCGATCCGACCATGGCGTGTTCCGCCGTTTCCGCCAACCACGGTGACTTCGCGCGGACGGCCCGAGGCGTGCGGCGCTGCCCACCGCGTGAATGATGGGAGTTCGGCACTGCGCCGTGGGGGCCGCCCCGGCCGGGACAACGACAGGGTCGGGGCACGGCCGGGGGCGGCGGTCGCAGTGGGTCACCAGGTGACCGGCAGCTCGTAGACCCCGTAGACCGAACCGTCGTGTTTGAACGAGATGTTCTCCCGGTCGGTGGCCAACCGGAGGGTGGGGATGCGCCGGTAGAGCGTGCTGTAGACGACCTGCAGCTCCATCCGGGCCAGTGGCTGCCCCAGGCACTGGTGGACCCCGAACCCGAAGGCAACGTGGTGCCGGGCGTCGCGCCGAATGTCGAGCCGGTCGGGCTCGGTGAAGGCGTCCGGATCGCGGTTGCCGATGTCGTTGGGCACGATCACCCCTTCGCCCGCTCGAATTACCTCACCTGCGATCTCGATGTCCTCCAACGCCACCCGGCGCCGCCCGTTGTGAGTGATGTGCAGGTAGCGCAGCAACTCTTCCACCGTCGAGGCGACCAGTTTGGAATCGTCGCTGCCCTCCCGCAGCTCCGCCAGCTGCCGGGGATGCTCCAACAGGGCCAACGTACCGAGCGCGATCATGTTCGCGGTGGTCTCGTGTCCGGCGATCAGCAGCAGCACCCCCATCCGGGAGGCTTCCCTCCTGGGCAGCTCGCCGGACTCGACACGCGCGGCCAGGTCGGAGAGCAGGTCCTCCCCCGGATCGGTGAGTTTTCGGCCCACCAACCCGTCCAGGTATTCGGCAAGGGTGCCGAGGGCGGTGGAACGCTGTTCGGTGGTCGAGTCCCGGTGAACGATTACCTTGCTGTTGCGCTGGAAGAAGTCGTGATCGGCATAGGGCACGCCGAGCAACTGGCAGATCACCAGCGACGGGACCGGCAGCGCGAAGGCCTCCACCAGGTCCACCGGTTCGTCGGCGGTCAGCATCTCGTCGATCTTCTCGTCGACGATCCGCTGCACGAACGGACGCATCGCCTCCACCCGTTTGATGGTGAAGGGGGCCGTGACCATGCGGCGCAGTCGTGCGTGCTCGGGATCGTCCATCAGGATGAAGCTGACGGGGGAGCCCTCGCTGTGCTCGTCACTGACCGGAGCCGGAGCCGGATAACCGGGGTTGGTCGGGTCGGAACTGATCCTGGAATCCGCCAGCAGCGCCCGCTGCTCGGCGTAGCGGTTCACCAGCCAGGGCGTACTGCCGTCCCACAACCGGACCCGGCTCAGCGGAGCCTCCCGCTGCATGGTCCGCAGCTGGGGCGGTGGATCGAACGGGCACCCCTCGGCCCTGCTCATGGGGTATTCCGGAACCTCGGCCGCGTTCTCTTCGGCCGAACCCAACGTGCTGGTCATCAACTCCTCCAATGAGATCCGTGACACGGATTCCCGACGGTGGGGGCACGGAGCGCCACCCCGGTGCCGGCTTACGAAACCGGGGTGAGGATGGTCAGTTCGGTTCGAGGGCGGGCACGCTGAAGGTCTCGACGACCTCCTGGCGACGCGTGCGGACCTGTTTGGGCCTGTTCCAGCCGAGTACGGCGACCGGTGTTCCTCGCGTGGTGTAACGCGCGAGGAAACGGCGCTCGGCCGGGTCACCCTCCACGACGGTCACTTCGGATTCGGCGTGCGGCACACCGTGCACCTGGATCTTGGCGTCGAACTGGTCGGTCCAGAAGTGCGGAACCGGCGCGTAGGGTCGATCGGCGCCGAGCAGGTTGGCGGCAACGGCCCGGGCCTGTTCGGTGGCGTTGGTACGGTTCTCCAACCGCATCGACCGGTCGAGCCCTTCGTGGTGCCAGCGCGCCACGTCACCGACCGCGTAGATTCCCGCCGCAGCTCGGCAGCGCGAGTCGCACACCACCCCGTCGTCGAGTCGAAGTCCGCTCTCGGCGAGCCAGTCGGTGGCGGGAGCGGCGCCGATCGCCACCACCACGGCGGCTGCCGGCAACGTCTCGCCGGTTTCGAGCCGCACCCCCGTCACCCGGCCGTGGTCCGCCTGCACCGCCTCGACACCGGTACGGGGTCGGAGCCGAACGCCCCGTTCGGTGTGCAGCTCGCCCAGCATCCCGGCGACACGCGGACCGAGCTGATCGGCCATGGGGGCTGCCTGCGACCCCACCAGGGTGACGTCCGATGCCATGCCGCGGGCGGTGGCGGCGATCTCCGATCCGAGCACCCCGTCGCCGACGACCACGACATTTCGCGCCCGTGACAGCTCCGCCCGCAGCCGCAACGAATCGTCGAGGGTGCGCAGCACGTGCACCCCCGCCACGTCCGTGCCGGGCAACCGCTTCGGCCGGAGTCCGGTGGCGAGTACGACCGCCTCGGCGCGCAGCGTGCGACCGGATGCGGTGTGGACGGCGCGCTCGGCCGGCTCCAGCCGGACCGCCGGGTCGGCGAGGACGAACTCGGCGCCGGTTTCGACCAGTGCGGATTCCGTTCGCAACCTGCTGCGCTCGGACTCCCAGTTACCGGAGAGGACCTGTTTGGACAGCGGCGGCCGGTCGTAGGGTGCGTGCTCCTCCTCGCCCACCACGGTGACCGTCCCCCGGTACCCGCCGCGTCGCAGGGACTCCACCGTCGCGAGCCCGGCGGCAGAGGCACCGACCACCAGCACACTGCTCGGCTCGCTCATGCGTCCTCACTCACCTCGATGGCGGCGGCCGGGCAGACATCGGCTGCCTCCCGGACCGACCCGTGCAGGTTCTCGGAGGGCTGTTCGTCCAGCAGGATCACCACCCCGTCCTCGTCGCGCTGGTCGAACACCTCCGGAGCGAGCAGCACACACTGTCCGGCACCGCAGCACTTCTCCTCGTCGACAGCGACCTTCACTGGTACTCCCCTTCTCCTCGTATCGGTATCGCCCGCAGCGGACCCGTGGAGCCCGCGCGGACGATCAGGATTCGGTGACGTGTGCCAACCACAGCCCGGTGATGGCGTCGATCAGTCCGGTGGCCGCCTCCTGCCAGCTGGCCCGTGGGGTGGGTGTTCCCTCCGCGAGGGCGCGTTCCCGCTCGGCGTAGGTGTGCACGATGAGTTGCCGTGCCATGTCGGCTCGCTCGGCCCGCACCTCGTCCGGCAGTTCGGGAAGACACCGGTGCAGTCCGTCGAGGATGCGGTGCATGGCGGGCGAGCTCAACGACTCCTCGACGGCGATGTCCCGCAGCGAGGGCTCGGTCATCACCTGTGCGCTGAACCTGGCGAACCAGGTGGGACTGTCCAGCTCAGCCAGGTTGTCGGCGCTGGGGCGCACCAGGCAAGCGACCCAGTCCCGGACCCGCGGACTGTCGCCGATCTCCTTCAGCCGCTCGATGCGCAGTCCTTCGACCGGCTCGTTGCGTTTGCGCACGATGGCTCGGACCAGATCCGCCTTGGTCCCGAAGTGGTAGCTGACGGCGGTGTTGTTGCCCTGTTCGGCGGCCTCGCTGATCTGCCGGTTGGACACGGCCAGCACGCCGTGTTCGGCGAACAGCCGTTCGGCCGCGAGCAGGATCGCCTGCCGCGTGGCGTTGATGCGTTCTTCCCGTACGGTTCTGCCAGTCATGGCTCTCACCATCGCACCGGTACTTCACGCAGCCCGCCGACGACCAGCCCTTCGACCTGCCGCAGTTGCTCGGCCGGAACGGCGAGTTCGAGCGAGGGGAGTCTGCGCAGCAGCACCTCCAGCACTCCCTGCAGCTCGGTGCGGGCCAGCGACTGCCCCAGGCAGGAGTGCGCTCCCGCGCCGAAGGCCAGGTGCGGGTTGGGGCTGCGGTCCAGCGTCATGTCGTCGGCGCCCTCGAAGACGGACGCGTCGCGGTTGGCCGAGGCCATGCTGCACACCACGGTTGTCCCCCTGGGCAGGGAGGTCTCGCCGAGCTCGGATTCCTCGGTGATGTAGCGGGGCATCCCGAAACCCGGGTTGGCGTCGAACCGCAGTGCCTCCTCGACGGTGCTGCGAACGAGCGATCGGTCCGTCA
Organism: Actinopolyspora mzabensis; assembly: GCF_900101095.1. GTDB lineage: Bacteria > Actinomycetota > Actinomycetes > Mycobacteriales > Pseudonocardiaceae > Actinopolyspora > Actinopolyspora mzabensis. Next base: position 445,930 of record NZ_FNFM01000001.1, on the reverse strand, counting down.
GCAGGCGTTCCCAGCGCTGCCGGTCGGACAGCAGCATGGCCACCATCTTGCCGATCATGTTGGCCGTGGTCTCGTGCCCGGCTACCAGCAAACCCTGACCGGTGGCGACCAACTCCTCGTTCGACATTCCCCGGCCCTCGGAGTCCGTCTCGGCGAGCAGCGAGCTGATCAGATCGTCGCCGGGTTCGGCGCGCTTGCTCGCCACGTGGGCTGCCATGTACTCGACGAACTCGCGTTGCGCCGCGGCGATCTCCTCCTCGCCGTAGCGGGTCATGTTCAGCAGCGTGTCCGACCAGTAGGAGAACCTGTCGCGGTCGGCGGCGGGCACGCCCAGCAGATCGCAGATCACGTAGACCGGCAGCGGGAAGCCGAGGCTCGCCTTGAGATCGGCGGGCTGCCCCTGCTCGACCATGTCGTCGATCAGCCGTTCGGCCATCTCCTCGATCCCCGGCCGCAACGCCATCATGCGCTTGGCGGTGAACCACTTGCTGACCATCCGCCGCCAGCGCAGGTGCCCCTCACCGGTCTGCGGCAGCGCTGAGGACATCGAGGTGTTGAAAACACCGCCGGATTCGTTGTCCGCGACCCGCGCCGCGTCGTCGGCGTCGAGCCGGCGGGTGAACCGGGGGTCGGACAGCACCTGCTTGACGTCCTCGTAGCGGGTCACCAGCTTGGCCTCGTCCCCGCTGGGCAGCCGCACGCCCGCCACCGGGCATCCGCCGCGTAGCCGCTCCCACTCCTCCGGCGGATCCAGCGGCGCCGGATTCGGGATCGGGTAGCTCAGCGTCCGCTCACCCTCGCTGTGGACCATCGCGCTCCCTCCACGTGATTCGTCTCTCCGTTGCCGACCAGTCAACCTCAGATGCTAACTTAAGTCAATCGATTGATTTAGAATTTCTCGTAACCCCCATTCGCGACAAACCGAAAGGACGAACCGTGTCGCATGCCGATGCCGCCCCCGAGCGGGGCGCTGCCGTACCACCGACGAACCTCGTCGTGGTGGTACTGGCGTTCGCCGGGATCGTGGTCTCGCTGATGCAGACCCTGGTGATCCCGCTGGTGCCCGAACTCCCCCGGCTGCTGGACGCCCCGGCCACGGGAACCGCCTGGGTGGTCACCGTTACGCTGCTCGGTTCTGCCGTGGCCACCCCGTCCGCCGGGCGCCTGGGCGACATGTACGGCAAGCGGCGAGTGCTACTGGCCAGCCTGGTGCTACTGACCGCCGGCTCCGTGATCGCCGCGCTGAGCGACTCGCTGCCGCCCATGATCGTCGGCCGTGCGCTGCAGGGCCTGTCCGCGGGTGTCATCCCGCTGGGCATCAGCATCATGCGCGACGAACTGCCGTCCGAGCGGCTCGGCTCCGCCATCGCCCTGATGAGCGCCTCACTGGGGATCGGCGGCGCACTCGGGCTGCCCACAGCCGCGTTCCTGGCCGAGTACGCCGACTGGCACGTGCTGTTCTGGGCCTCCGGTGCGCTCGGTGCCGTGGCCGCCCTGGTGGTATTCGCGGTGGTGCCCGAGTCCTCGGTCCGCACCGGCGGCCGGTTCGACCTGCTGGGCGCGCTCGGACTCTCCGCCGGGCTGATCTGCCTGCTGCTGCCGATCTCCAAGGGAGGTGACTGGGGCTGGGGCAGCGGACCCGTCGTCGGCCTGTTCGTAGCCGCGGTGCTCGTGCTGCTGCTGTGGGGCCGTTGGGAGATCCGCTCCGCGCAACCGCTGGTGGATCTGCGCGTGAGCGCACGGCGTCAGGTGCTGCTGACCAACCTGGCTTCCACGGTGTTCGGTTTCGCCATGTTCGCGATGTCGCTGGTGATCCCCCAGCTGTTGCAGCTGCCCGAGGCAGCCGGTTACGGCATGGGCCGGAGCATGGTGGTCGTGGGCCTGGTCATGGCGCCCTCCGGCCTGGTGATGATGGCCATGGCACCGGTCTCCGCACGGATCTCGAAGCTGTACGGCCCGAAGGTCACCCTGATGGTGGGTGCGGTCGTGGTCGCGATCGGATACGCGCTCAACATCGTGCTCATGTCGGCCGTCTGGCACCTGGTGCTGGTCTCCGGCGTGATCGGTGTCGGAGTCGGACTGGCCTACGGCGCCATGCCCGCGCTGATCATGGCCGCCGTGCCGGTATCCGAGACCGGGGCCGCCAACAGCCTCAACACGCTGATGCGTTCGATCGGCACCTCCAGCGCCAGCGCGATCGCGGGCGTGATCCTCGCCCAGATGACCGTCTCGTTCGGACCGGTGAGCTTCCCCTCGCAGACCGGATTCCGGCTGGTGATGGGCATCGGCGCGGGCGCTGCCGTCGTGGCCCTGCTCATCGCGGCCTTCCTGCCGAAGCGGCGGTCGGTCTCGGAAGGCTCGGGGGCACGAGCGACCGAGGAGAGGACCCCCGTCGGCGAGACCTCGGCCTGAGCGGAGTTCGCCGGCCGGGGCGCGCCGGCCCCGGCGGGTGGTTCTTCGGCACGCACGATACCGAAGAACCACCCGCCGAGGTGATCGGAAAAGGTTCGATCAGCCGAACCGGCCGGAGATGTACTCCTCGGTAGCGGTGTGCGTCGGGGTCGAGAAGATGGTGGGGGTCTCGTCGATCTCCACCAGCTCGCCGGGCTGACCGGTCCCGGCGATGTTGAAGAAACCGGTGTAGTTGCTCACCCGGGCGGCCTGCTGCATGTTGTGCGTGACGATGACGATCGTGTAGTTCTCCTTGAGCTGGGCCATCAGATCCTCCACGGCGTGCGTGGAGATGGGATCCAGCGCGGAGCAGGGCTCGTCCATCAACAACACGTCCGGCCGCACCGCGATGGCACGCGCGATGCACAGCCGCTGCTGCTGCCCGCCGGACAGGCCGGATCCGGGCTTGCGCAGCCGGTCCTTGACCTCCTCCCAGAGATTGGCACCGCGCAGCGACTCCTCGACGACCTCGTCCGTTTCGGACTTGCGCAGCCGCTTGTTGTTCAGCCGCAGCCCCGCCGCCACGTTGTCGTAGATCGACATGGTGGGGAACGGGTTGGGGCGCTGGAACACCATGCCCACGTGCTTGCGCACGTCCACGGGGTCCATCCCCGGAGCGTAGAGGTCCTGGTCGTCCATCACGACCTTTCCCTCCACCCGGGCCGACGGGATCAACTCGTGCATCCGGTTCAGCGCCCGCAGGTAGGTCGACTTGCCACAGCCGGAAGGCCCGATCAGGGCGGTCACGGCGCGCGGTTGAATCGTCATGGACACGCTGCGCACCGCGCGGAAGGAGCCATAGTAGATGTCCAGATCCTTGACGTCGATGCGTTTTGCCATAGCCCCTCGGCTCCTATCAGTAACACGGCGGGTAAGCGTCGGTGCGGCTGTTCGCCACGCCGCTGTGCCTCGCGGCGCGGCGGTGGCGACTCAGCGCCCCGCTTTCGGTGCGAACAACAGCGATATCGAGCGGGCCACCAGATTGAGCACCATCACGATGAGCATGAGTGTCAGCGCGGCCGTCCACGCGCGGTCCAGCGACGGATCGACCGGCACCCCCGGGCTGGCGTACTCGTAGTAGGAGAACACCGAAAGGGTCGCCATCTGCCCCGAGAACGGGTTGAAATTGGTGCTGCCGGTGGCCCCCGTCGCGATGAGCAGCGGCGCGGTTTCCCCCACCACCCGTGCGATGGCCAGGGTGACTCCGGTGCTGATACCGGCGACGGCGGTCGGTAGCACGACACGCACGATCACCTTCCACTTCGGAGTTCCCAGCGCGAAGGCGGCCTCCCGCAGATCGTCCGGAACGATCTTGAGCATTTCCTCGCTGGAACGCACCACGATCGGGATCATCAGCACGCTCAGCGCGACGGCACCGGCGAACCCGTTGACGGTGCCCGGCCCGAACACGAGCGCGAACAGCGCGTAGGCGAACAACCCGGCGACGATGGAGGGAATACCGGTCATCACGTCGACGAAGAAGGTGATCGCACGGGACAACCTGCCGTGGCCGTACTCCACCAGGTAGATCGCGGTGGCCAACCCGATCGGCACCGACATCAGCGTGGCGAGACCACTGGTGATCAGCGTCCCCATGATCGCGTGATACGCGCCACCGCCATCACCCACCACGCCACGCATCGAATAGGTGAAGAACTGCCCGTCGAAACGGTCCAGTCCCCTCGAGATGACGGTGACGACCACCGAGACCAGCGGGGTGAGCGCCAGCAGGAACGCCGAGGCGACAAGCGCGGTGAACGCCCGGTCGGTTGCTTTTCTGCCGCCTTCCACCCAACGCGACCAGCCGGAGATCCCGATCGCGTAGAGCACCGCGGTCGACAGCACGAACGGGGTTACCCCGAAACCCAGCAGCCGGACGATCAGGCCGGCGAGCACGGCCGCCGCGCCGAGGGCGCCCCAGGAGGCCCATCTCGGTAGGGTTCCCCGAACCAGCGACTTCGTCCCGTTCGGCGGTTCGACGCTTTCCGTTGGGGTGGGCGGGGAGGTGGTGGTGCTCATCAACTGGCTCCGGAGAAGTCGGTGCGGCGGTTGATGACCGCGCGGGCGATCATGTTCACGACCAGCGTGATGGCGAACAGCACCAGGCCGGACGCGATGAGGGTGTCGATGGCGACACCGGAGGACTCGGGGAACTCCAGGGCGATGTTGGCGGCGATCGTGGCCGGGTTACCGGAGCTGATCAGGTTGAACGTGACGCCGCCGGAGGCGGAGAGCACGATCGCCACCGCCATCGTCTCCCCCAGCGCGCGCCCGAGTCCGAGCATGGAGCCACTGATGATGCTGGAGCTGCCGAACGGCAGCACCGCCATGCGGATCATCTCCAGCCTGGTGGCCCCCAGCGCCAGCGAGGCCTCCTCGTGCAGTTTGGGGGTCTGCAGGAACGCCTCGCGGATCACGGCCGTGACGATGGGAAGGATCATCACCGCGAGCACCAGTGCCGTGGTGAACATGGTTCTGCCGGTGGTCGAGGGCGGGCCGGCGAACAACGGGACGAAACCGAGGTACTCGTGCAGCCATTCGGCGGGTCCCCGGGTGGCGGGCGCCAGCACGGTGAATCCCCACAGGCCGTAGATGATGCTCGGCACCGCGGCGAGCAGATCCACGACGTAGCCGAGGAACTGCGCGAGCTTGCGCGGCGCGTAGTGCGTGATGAACAGGGCGATTAGCACCGCGAGCGGGGCGGCTATCACCAGCGCCAGCACGGAGGCCAGCAGTGTGCCGAACACCAGCGGCCAGATGTAGAGGACGAGCCCCCCTTCGCCCGGGATCTCCTCGGCGGGCGCCACGAAGGAAGGCCAGGCCTCGATCAGCAGGAACGCCGCGACTCCGGCCAGCACCACCAGGATCAGCACACCGGCACCGGTGGTTATCCCACGAAACGCCTGGTCGGCGGGCCGCTTACGTACTCGACGGGCGGTCGCGGCACCTTGCCCGGTATTGCTCACGAGCGATCCCTTCGGGGTTTAGCCTGCGGTATTGGAGGTGAGAGTCCTCGAGGGCCAACGACCAAGATTCCGGGGTCACCCTCGCGGTGATCCCCGGAACCGTGGCTGGCGTGGTTCAGCTGCTCGCGCCGATCGCCTCGACCGCGGGCTGCAGCTTCTCGCGCAGTCCGGCCGAGATCGGGGCCGAGCCGGCGGCGTCGGCCGCGGCCTGCTGCCCTTCCTCGCTGAGGAGGTACTCGAAGTAGGAGCGGACGAGCTTTCCGGTGTTCGCGTCGTCGTAGCTGCCGCAGGCCATGCCGTAGGAAACCAGCACGATCGGGTAAGTACCGGATTCGGTGGTGTCCCGCGCCAGGTCGTAGGCGTAGACGTGTTCGCCCTGGCCGGTCTTGCGCTCGGAGACCTCCAGCACCTTGGCGGCGGCCTCGGGCGAGTAGGAGACGAACTCCTCGCCGACGCCGACCGCGACACTGCCCAGGTCACCGGCCTGACTGGCGTCGAGGTAACCGATGGTTCCCTGCCCGGCGTTGATGGCGCTCTTCACACCGGAGGTTCCCTTGGCCGCCTCACCGCCGGAAACCGGCCAGTTGCCGCTGACCTCGTGCGGCCAGGCGTTCGGCGCGGCGGAGGACAGGTAGTCCACGAAGTTCTCCGTGGTGCCCGACTCGTCCGAACGGTTCACCGGCGTGATGGGCAGGTTCGGGAGATCGGCGTTCGGATTGGTTTTCCTGATCTCCTCGGAGTTCCACTTGGTGATCTTCTGGTTGAAGATTTTGGCGATCGTCTGCGGAGTCAGTTTGAGTTCGTCGATACCGTCGAGATTGAACGACACGGCGACCGGCGAAACGTAGACCGGCACCTCGACGAGGGTGCCGCAACGCTGCTTGGCGCCCTTGAGTTCCTCGCCCTCCAGCGCGGCGTCGGTGCCACCGAAATCGCTCGCCCCGTTGACGAAACGCTCCCGGCCACCGCCGGAACCGATCGGCGAATAGTTGATCGTCACGTCGGGATTCTGCTCGGAAAAGGCCGCGCGCCAGGCTTGCTGTGCGGCCTCCTGGGAGCTGGCTCCCGCCCCGTCGAGCGTTCCGGAGAGTCCCGACTGGTCCGAGTTACCCGAGGACTCGTTGGCGGCGCCGCACGCTCCGAGAACCACGGTCAGCGCTGCCGCCGCCGCAACGGCGGCAGTACGTCTGACAATACTGCGCTGCACAGGTAGCCCCTTTTCACGCTGCTGCGGCCGATGGGCACCGGCCGTCTTCTGCACTGGCGAGAGTGACACTAGGGCGAAAAGGTGACGTGCCGAATCAACTCAGATGAACAGCAGTGGAATAGCGAACCACAGAAAACACTCATCACGGATTAATCACGAAACAACCACGAATCGAAAACTGCGGTAGCGCCGCACCTCGTGGTTTTCCGCGAGCCCGTACCGGACAGCGCGGTGACCCCTTTTCGGAACACCCTGTTTTCAACGCTACACAAAGCGTAACCGAGGATCGGAAAACACGCATCCCCGAGGAAACGAAAGGCCTCGCGCTCCGGGGAAACCGCGACCGGCGCACCGGCTCGAGCACGGGGTGCGCCGTCCGCTGGGCCGGTTAGTGCCGCGGGCGAAAGCCCGGGCGGGTGACGACTATCCGGCATCTCCCGACGCGGTGAACAAGCGCTGCTCGGTCACCCGCAGCGCCAACGAACGGTCCAGTCTGGACATAACCGATTCCGCGCCGGCAGCGCGCAGCAGCCTGCCCGCACACCCCCCACCGGAGAATCCGAACGCGAGCACGTCGGCACGGCGGGCATCGAGGATCTCCTCCTCGGTGCTTCCCACGAAAGCCAGCCGAGGGTACTCCACTCGCAGCCCCGTGAGTTCGGCCACCCTGTCCCGACCATCCGGAATCACAATGGACAACCGATCGGCCACACGTAGCCTGCGTGCCTGGGTCGCCACTTCCCGCAACGGCTGTTCGGTGAGCACGATGACCGGGATCGATGCGAGCCGCGCCCCACACAACGCGGCATCGGCGCCGGGGACGAGCCGGGCACGGCCACCGTGGTACCGGACGAGGGTGCCGCTCCAACCCAGCACCACGGCACGATTCGGATCGTCGTACACGGCAGGGGCTCCCAGTCCCGATGAGCAGATGCGCACAGCCTGCTTCACCAGCGGGAACCAGAGCCACCCACACCGGATTAACGAATCCCCAACACTGGATTACACGCACCGAACGGAGGACGCGGTGCGGCTCTCGCGAGGAAGGGCCGACGTGGCGTAGGTGGGGTACTCGAGGTCGGGGCACCCGCTCACGAGACGTGCGAGAGGTTCCGCCACGCGAGCACCCACGACCACCGAACCCAGGAATCCGCATCACGCGGCCTGAGCAACGCGCGTGTCCCCGGTGCGTGAGTCGGATGCGTTGCGAGGCCGGGCCGCTCGCCGCGTAGGTCGCTACTCAGGAGCCGGCCCAACGCCGCAGGGCGCCGACTCACGTGCCGGCCACGCAACCACGTAGGCGAGACACTCGCATTCAACTCTCCGGAGGTTGCCAGGGTTCTCGCCTGGGGAGCCCGGCGGCACGCCCCTTGGCCGCCACCACGAGCGCCATCTTGCGGGAAGCCTCGTCGATCATCTCGTCACCCAGCATGGCCGCCCCACGCCTGCCACCGGCTTCCGAGGTGTACCAGGCATAGGCGTCCAGGATGTTCTCCGCCCGCTCGTAATCCTGCTGACGCGGCGAGAACACCTCGTTGACGGGATCGACCTGGTCGGGGTGCAACACCCACTTGCCGTCCAGCCCGAGCGCGGCGGAACGACCGGCCACCCTGCGCAGTCCCTCGATGTCCTTGATCTGCAGATACGGCCCGTCGATGGCCTGCAGGCCGTTGGCGCGGGCGGCGGTGAGCAGCCGCATCAGCACGTGGTGATAGGCGTCGCCCACGTCGTAGCCGGGAGGCTGCTCACCGACCACGAGCGAGGGCATGTTGATGGAGGCCATGAAGTCGGCCGGGCCGAACACCAGGGCACGCAGTCGACCCGAGGCGGCGGCTATCGAATCGACCGAGGTCAGCCCCTTCGCGTCCTCGATCTGCGCCTCGATACCGATCGACCCCGCGACGATCCCCAGCGCCCGCTCGATCTGGGTGATCGTGAGGTCGAGCCAACTCACCTGCTCGGGCCCGGTGACCTTGGGGAGCATGAGGGTGTCCAGCGAGCGGCCCGCCCCCTCCACAACGTCCACCACGTCCCGGTAGGCCCACGGGCTTTCCGGATCGTTGATCCGGACGGTGCGGATCCGCTCGCCCCAGCCTCCCTCGTTCAGCGCGGCGACGACGTTCTCGCGTGCCTGGGCCTTGGCCAGCGGGGCGACCGCGTCCTCCAGATCGAGGAAAAACTGGTCAGAGCCCAGCCCCCTGGCCTTGTCGATCATCTTCCGGCTGGAGCCGGGGACCGCGAGACAGCTGCGGCGGGAACGTTGCGGATCGGCCACGGCGATTGCTCCTTCGTCCGGGGACGCTGTTGTCGAACCTTCGGCCCCCGCCGAACCCGCCGGGCGGAACCGGGCGGGTCCCGCCGCGGACGTGCGGAGACATCGAGTGGGTAAGCCCGCGGTCCCGGACGACGCTTCCCCTGGGACCGCTGCGAACCGGGTTTTGTCTACCACGAGCACGACGGCACGCGGTCACCCGCGTTTCGCCGCTGCTCAGCCCGGTCGGAACAACTAGCCTGATCGGCGTGGCTGGCAGCAGCAGAGTATTCGCGGCGCGCATGTCCGGCCTTGTCGTCTTCGGACCCGACGGGCAGTCCATCGGCAAGGTGCGCGACGTGGTGGCGGGGCTGCGCAGGGACCGGCACCCCCCACGCGTACTGGGGATCGTGGTCGAGGTCGCCACCCACCGCCGTATCTTCGTCCCGATGCTGCGGGTCACCGGCATCGAGTCGAATGCGGTGCTGCTTTCCACCGGCAGCGTGAACATGCGCCGCTTCCACCAGCGTCCGAACGAGGTACTGGTGCTCGGCCAGCTGCTGGATGCGCGGGTGACGCTGCTCCCCTCGGGCAGGTCGGCCGTGCTCGTCGACGCGGCGCTGGAACAGCAGCGCAACCGGGAGTGGCAGCTCGGCAAGGTGGCCGTGCAGGTGCGCAGCGGGCCACTGGGGCGGAAGGGGCCGATCCAGGTGCTGGCCTGGGACCAGGTTGCCGGACCGGCCACGGCTCAGCTGACGGAGCAGCCGCAGGAGGTCAACGAGCTGCTCAGCGTCCTAGACGAGATGCGCGCGGTCGACGTGGCCAGCGCGCTGCACGACCTGCCGGAGAAACGGCGGTACGAGGTAGCGGAGGCGCTGGACGACGAGCGGTTGGCCGACGTCGTCGAGGAACTCCCCGAGGAGGACCAGAAGGACCTGGTGGCGCACCTCGACGAGGACCGGGTGGCCGACCTGCTCGAGGCGATGAACCCGGACGACGCCGCCGACCTGCTGGCCGAGCTGACCGAACCGGACAAGGAACGACTGCTCAACCTGATGGCCCCCGAGGAATCCGAACCCGTCAAACGGCTGTTGGCGTACTCGGCCGACACCGCCGGCGGTCTGATGACCTCCGAGCCGGTGGTGCTGGCACCGGACGCCACCGTCGCGGAGGCCCTCGCCCGCGTGCGCAACGTGGAACTGCCGGTCGCGCTGGCGAGCATGGTCTTCGTCTGCCGCCCGCCCTCGGAGACCCCGACGGGCCCGTATCTCGGCTGCGTCCACATCCAGCGGCTGCTGCGCGAGCCCCCGTCCAACCTCGTCGCGGGAGCGGTGGACACCGATCTCGCCAGCCTGCCGAGCGGAGCCAAACTGGCCGAGATCACCCGGTACTTCGCCGCCTACAACCTCGTCTGCGGACCGGTGCTGGACGACCAGGAACATCTGCTCGGCGCCGTCACCGTCGACGACGTGCTGGACCACCTGCTCCCGGAGAACTGGCGCGAGGGAGGCCTTCCCGACGCCGGGACCCCCGACTTCGAGCCGGATACGGACGGTGAGCATGCCTGAACTCTTCCCACGCAGACGGCTCGACCAGCCACGCAGACGCCACCGCCCCGCCTTCGAGGTCGACCCGGAGCTGTTCGGCAAGTTCTCCGAACGGATCGCACGGTTCCTCGGCACCGGCAAGTTCCTGTTCTGGCAGACCGTGCTCGTCATCAGCTGGATCACGATCAACCTCGTGGCGGTACGATTGGCCTGGGACCCCTACCCGTTCATCCTGCTCAACCTGGCTTTCTCCACCCAGGCCGCCTACGCCGCACCGTTGATCCTGCTGGCGCAGAACCGGCAGGACGACCGGGATCGGGTGTCACTCGAGGAGGACCGCGCGCGGGCCGAACGGACCAAGGCCGACACCGAGTACCTCGCTCGGGAGCTGGCCGCCCTTCGACTGGCTGTCGGCGAGGTCGCCACGCGGGACTACCTGCGCGGCGAACTGGATCGGTTGCGTGACGACCTCCCCGGGACGGAGAGCCCGGAAAGCAGGCGGCGACGAAGCGGCGCACGGGGTGAGGTAGCCAACAGCTCCGGGGCCGTGGAACAGGGGTGAACGGGGCGATTGCCGGTCGGGCTGTGAATCGTCGGGTACTCGTCCGTAACATAAGTGTCGGCACACCAGCTCAGGAAAGGTCGGTGTCGCGTAACCGTGACCACTACGCAGCCCACTCCCACCGAGGAAACGGTGCGGCAGGCCCTCACCAAGGTGGAGGACCCGGAGATCCACAAGCCGATCACCGAACTCGGCATGGTCAAGGACGTGGCCATCGGATCCGAGGGTGACGTCAAGGTCGGCGTGTACCTGACGGTGCAGGGCTGTCCGATGCGGGAGACCATCACCCAACGGGTCGACTCAGCCGTGTCCGAGGTCACCGGAGTCAGCTCCGTCGAGGTGGAACTCGACGTGATGAGTGACGAACAGCGCACCGAACTGCGTAAGCAGCTGCGCGGTGACTCCGAGGAACCCCGCATCCCCTTCGCCGAACCGGGCTCGCTCACTCGGGTTTACTGTGTCGCCTCCGGCAAGGGCGGCGTCGGCAAATCCAGCGTGACCGTCAACCTCGCGGCGTCGATGGCCGAGCGCGGCCTGTCCGTCGGTGTCGTCGACGCCGACATCTACGGCCACTCGGTGCCGCGAATGCTGGGGACCGAGAGCAAGCCCACCCAGGTCGAGAACATGATCATGCCGCCGCAGGCGCACGGGGTCAAGCTGATCTCGATCGGCATGTTCACGCCGGGAAACACGCCGGTGGTCTGGCGTGGTCCGATGCTGCACCGCGCGTTGCAACAGTTCCTCTCGGACGTCTTCTGGGGAGATCTGGACGTACTGCTGCTGGACCTGCCCCCCGGCACCGGCGACGTCGCGCTGTCCACCGCCCAGCTGATCCCGAACGCGGAGATCCTGGTCGTCACCACACCGCAGCAGGCCGCCGCCGAGGTGGCCGAGCGTGCGGGCGCCATCGCGATGCAGACCCGACAGCGCATCGCCGGCGTCGTGGAGAACATGTCGTGGATGGAGCTGCCCGACGGCCAGCGGGTGGAGGTCTTCGGCACCGGCGGCGGCCAGATCGTCTCGGACTCGCTGACCCGTTCCGTCGGTTCGGAGGTCCCGCTGCTCGGGCAGGTACCGCTGGACACCCGACTCCGCGAGGCCGGGGACAGCGGATCCCCACTGGTGCTGGAGGATCCGGAGTCGCCCGCGAGCCAGGTGCTGGCCGACGTGGCCAAGAAGCTGTCGACCAGGGCGCGCGGGCTGGCGGGGCAGTTGCTCTCCGTCTCCCCCGCGTGAGACAGCGGGAGTTCGGCCGGTTTGCGTGGCTGGTTTGGTGGCGGAACCTCTCGCACGGCTCTCGCTGCGGGTGCCCCGACATCGGGTAGCGCGACCTACCCCACGTCGGGGCCGTCCTCGCGAGAGTCGCACGCGAGAACCCGCAGCGGTGCCGACTGCGTAAGTGGTCGGGGTTCGGCCTGCGTCGATGGCCCGTCAATTTCTCGCGAGATCGCGGTGCTCGGAGACCGCCGTGGAGAAGCGGTCGTGAACGAGGCAGCGGGATCGTCCCCGGTGCGTGAGTCGGATGCATTGCGAGGCCGGGCCGCCCGCCGCGTAGGTCGCTACTCAAGAGCCAGCCCGACACTCCCAAGGCGCCGACTCACGTGCCGGCTACACAACCACCTACGCAACCGGCACCCGAGCGATCCAACATCAGGTGCGGGCGATGGCCAGCAACCCACTGCCGATGGGCAGGGCCACCGGAACCAGTCTCGGATCGGCGTGAATGGCGTTCAGGATGTCGCGGGGCATCTGCGGACCGCCGTCGGGGTAGAACACCCTGTCATCAGCGGCGTGTCGAAACGCCCCGTTGAGGATCAACGTCGCGCCGGGGCGCAGCAGCGGCGCGGCCAGTTCCAACAGCTCCGCCATGGCTGAGTTTCCGACCACGATGTGCACCAGATCGTAGGCGTCCTCGGCCAGCCTGGGCAGCACCTCGGCCCCCACACCGGTGATCATTCGAAGCCTGTTGCCCGGCAGTCCCGCCTCGGCGACCGCCTCGCGGGTCGCCCGCTGCGCCTCCGTGTCGAGTGTGATACACGTCAGGGTGCCTTCCGGGATCATTCCCTCGCACAGGGCGAGCGCCGTGGACGACGAACCGCCGACCTCCACCACCGCCCTGGCTCGCAACGCCGATGCCAGGAAACGCAACATCGCCTCGGGCGAGCCGAACCGTTCCTCCACGATCCCGTCGGTCATCGGGGGCTCCCCGACCAACTGCACGGGAGCGCGAGTCGAGTTCCGGGTGCGGCCGGGGATGCCCCCGCCGCGGTCGCGGGGTGGCGGAGGACCACTACCCATCGGCACGGAGGAGGAAATCTCGGGTTGCACAATTGCACAGGTTATCGTTGTGGGAGTGGCTACTCGGCGAGGTGGGGTACAACGATCGCGTAACCTCTGCCCACCGTCGGGAAACACTCCGGGAGTTCACGCGCGCACCGCTCCGGCAGCTCCCACCACACGAATTTCCGAATCCGACTCACAACAGGGCGAAACGAGTTCGGCGGAGATCGGTTACGCGCGGAGCACGAGTCCGGAGGAGCGGAGCGTTCGCGGCGGAACCTCGGGGTTCGCCGGGAGACGGGCCGATGGGTGAGAACAAGTTCTCAGGAGCCTCTCAGGCTCTTATCACGGTCACCTAATCCCCGGGAAGCACACTCGGAGGGTGACAGTCGGCAGGATTTGCGACGCATCGCCGCTACGTCTCCACGAGGCCGCGGTGGCGGGAACAAACCGGCCGAGGCGATCGTTCTACCGGGCGCAACCGCCCGCAGGAGGTGCCTTCTCGCCACATGGCCACCCACACGGCAGCACCGAGCCCGATTCCACCGAACACCACGGGAACCGCGCGTTCCGGGAGCGGAGCCACGGCCCCCCGGCCGGTGGATTCGGAAGAGCACGGCGAACAACCCGTGGTTTCCCCCGAGGAGACCGCCGCCAACTGGACGCCTCCTTCGTGGGAGGAAGTGGTCCGGGAACACGCGGACCGCGTGTACCGGTTGGCATTCCGGCTCTCCGGCAACAAGCACGACGCGGAGGATCTCACCCAGGAGACCTTCATCCGGGTCTTCCGGTCGCTGGCGTCGTACCGCCCCGGCACCTTCGAGGGGTGGTTGCACCGCATAACGACCAACCTCTTCCTGGACATGGCACGCAGGCGCTCCAGGCTACGCATGGAGGGACTGCCGGAGGACACCGATCGCATCCCGGGGCGGGGCCCGAGTCCGGAACAGGTTTTCCAGGACACCCATCTGGATCCGGACCTGCAGGCTGCTTTGGAGGAGCTCTCTCCGGAGTTCCGTGCGGCGATCGTGCTGTGCGACGTCGAGGGGCTCTCCTACGAGGAGATCGGTGCCACGCTGGGCGTCAAGCTGGGCACCGTACGCAGCCGCATCCACCGCGGGCGGCAGTTGCTGAAGTCGGCCCTGGAAGCTCGCCGTGAGCTCACTCGGGAGGAAACAGCATGACCGGTTTTCGAGGGTGGGGAATGCCTGAGCAGCACCTGGCGCTGGACGCGCTGGTGGCTTTCGTGGACGGCGAGCTCAGCCCGGGGGCGCACGACCGTGCCGCCGCGCATCTGGCCACCTGCCCGAGTTGTGCCACCGAGGCGGACGCCCAGCGGCAGGCACGCTCGGCCGTACGAACCGCGTCGACACCTTCGATCTCCCCGCAACTGCTGCAGACGCTGCAGTCCATCCCCACGACCGCCGAACTACCCGAGCAGCCGGACAATCTGGCGCTGAGCGAGGACGGCCAACTCGTCACGCTCAACCGGCGCCCGGGCGACTCGAAATCCACGCCGTTGGGGACGAGTACCCCGTTGGGAAAAGGTTCGGGCCGATTCGGCTCCGTCTCCGAAGGCGGCTCGCTCCCGATCGGCACGCGAACGCAGCAGGCGAGGCTCGGCGGACGTCGCGCCAAACAGAGTGCCGGTGTGGTGTTCTCCGGACTCGTGCTGGGGGCGCTGGCATTCATGAACACCCCGACGGACGGAGCACGTAACACGGTGAACACGGTGCCCGATCCGCTGCCGCAGGGCGGAGCCGTCGAGGAGGCGGGCAGCTCGACCACGCCGAGCGAGAACGAACCGAGCACCGCCGCCACTGTTCCCACGGTCGAGGCGACGACGACCCCCGCCACCAGTGTCTCCGTGCGACCGCACGCGCCGACCGGTAGTTCCGCTCCCGACCCGGCTTCGTGACCGCCACGCGCCGAGTTCCGGCGCGGAAGAGCCAACGGGGAATTCACTCCCAGTCGGGCAACATGGCACGTGCGCCGAAGTGTCGAGCGCGGGAGACGGCCGGAGGATTCGCCGAACGGCTATCCCACTCCGGTGAGCGCGATGTCTCCTTCGTGTGATGCACTCAGGGCAGCCGGCCGAACCGACACATGCGTAAAACCGGGGAGCGATGAGCGAGCAGCCGAGGACATCCGCGCATCAGGGGGATCCGGGACGACAAGGCGCCCCGGGGGAGCATTCGGGCACGGATGGACCCGCTGCGGGCGTCGAGCGCGATGAACCGACGAGCGACACAGCGTCGGGACATTCCTCCCCCGGAAACGGCTCCGACGAGCATCCGCCCGAAGCCGCCGTCTTCGGCAGACCCGAGGGAGTTCGGGGTAGCTTCGACAATCGGGGAATCGACAGCACTCCTCGGGTGAATCATGCTCCCCTCACCCCGGAATCACTTGCCCACGCGTTCGGCCGTCCAGCGGGCGCCTCGGAACCATTACAACGCGCACCGGGGGAAACGGAAGCGCGGCAGCAGGGTGAGGCCGGCGACGACGAACCGGTCTTCTGGAACGAGCAGGGCGAGCGGGACCCCTGGCGCGATCCCACCGCCGGAGCGGTGCTCGGTGGTCCCGCCCTGGAGGAGAACCGCACGGAGTCGGGGGCGAGCTCCGGGGAGGGCCCACTGCTCAGTGCCCGCGAAGTGCTGTTCGGACGCAGGGTTCGTCCCCGTTCCCTGCTCACCCTCGGGCTCGTGGTGTTGCTGCTCGGAGCGGCCGGGGGATTCGTGGGTCGGATCACCGCCGAGGAGGGCAATCCACTCACCAATCCGGACGTGACACTGGCCAGTGTGGAGCCGGGCAACGACCGCCCCGCGGGTGCGGTCTCGGGAGTCGCCTCTCGCGTGGTGCCCGCCGTGGTCTCGGTCGAGGTCCGAATAGGTTCCGAGGGGGGCACCGGCTCGGGTGTCGTGATCGACGGCAACGGCTACGTCGTCACGAACAATCACGTGGTCTCGATGGCCGCGGACACGCCGAACGCGAAGATTTTCACGGTTTTCTCGGACGGCACCCGGACATCCGCTCGAATCGTCGGACGCGATCCGCAGACCGACCTCGCCGTACTCAAGGTTGAGGTCAGCAATCCCACCGTGGCGCAGCTGGGCTCCTCGGAGGATCTGCGTGTCGGAGACAGGGTGCTGGCCATCGGTTCTCCGTTGGGCCTGGACAACACTGTTACCAGTGGCATCGTCAGTTCGCTCGACCGGCCGATGCGCCTCGCCGGTGAGGGCACCGACACCAACGCCGTGATCGATGCCATTCAGACCGACGCGGCCGTGAACCCGGGCAACTCGGGTGGGGCTTTGGTGTCGGGCAACGGAGCCGTGGTGGGCATCAACACGGCCATCAGGACGTTGGGCACGGGCGGCAGCAGCGGATCGATCGGTCTCGGGTTCGCGATACCCATCGACAAGGTCCGCCGGATAGCCCAGCAGCTCATCCGCACCGGTGAGGTACGGCACGCCGAGCTCGGGGTGAACACCAAATCGGTCACCGACGGCCTCGCCGACGGCGCCCAGGTCCAGAACGTGAAGCAGGGCAGCGCCGCCGAAAAGGCCGGAGTCGTCGAGGGCGACGTGATCACCAAGGTGGACGACCGTGAGATCACCGGGGCCGACGAGCTGCAGGTCGCGGTGGACGAGCACGACGTGGGCGCGGTCGTTCCGGTGACCGTGGTTCGCGACGGCAATGAACTCGTCCTGGACGTGACCCTCCAATAGCACGCCGAGTTTGGATAGGCTGAGTCCGGACAGCGGTTCCCGCACGCCCGACGGTGCGGGCACCGACGCGACGCCCCGGAAGGAGTCGAGGTGTTCGATAGCATCGGCTGGGGTGAGATCCTGGTTCTCATCGTCGCCGGTCTGTTCATCCTCGGACCCGAACGGCTGCCTTCCGCGGCGGCCTGGCTGGGAAAGACGGTTCGTCAGGTCCGCGAGTACGCCACCGGAGCACGGGACCAACTGCGTTCCGAGCTGGGGCCGGAGTTCGACGATCTGCGCAAGCCGTTGGAGGATCTGCGCGGCATCCGCAATTTCGACCCCAAGCGGACGGTGAGCAAGCACCTGTTCGACGACGAGAACCCGTTGGACGGGTTCAGCAACGACCGGGGTTCGGGCACGAACGGCCACAAACCGAGATCGGACTCCCCGCCTCCGTCGTTCCGGCGGGAGCAGCCGCTGGATCCGGGCGAACGCCCGCCGTTCGACTCCGACGCCACCTGAGCGAGCGGTTACGCCACCTGACACCGGAGCAGTCCCGCGCCCCGAACGAGCACCGAGCGCGGTGTCGAGTCGCGGCGTCAATTCCTCGCGAAATCGCCGCGCCGGCAGCGTTACCGAAGGCCGAACTCCCACCACCTACGCAGTCGGCACCGCCGCGGGTTCTCCCGTGCGGCTCTCGCGAGGAAGGCCCGACGTAGTGTAGTACCTACCCGATCTCGGGCCTCCCGGAGCGAGAGCCGTGCGAGAGGTTCCGTCACTTCAACCAGCTACGTGGGTCGAGCGGACGACCTAGTCACCCAACCCGGCCACGAACTCGACGAGGGTGCGGGCGGCGAACCCGGTGGCCCCCGCCACCACCTCGTCGTAGGGCTTGTCGGCACGGGCCGGACCGGCGATGTCGAGGTGTGCCCACGGCGACCCGCCGGTGAACTCGCGGAGGAACAGTGCCGCCATCAGCGCACCAGGGCCCTGTGCGGCCTGCTTGACGTCGGCCGTCGTACCGCGGACGTCGGTGGCGTGGTCCTCGGACAGCGGCATGGGCCACCAGTTCTCACCGGCGCGCCGCCCGGCGTCGCGCACCCGCTCACCGAGCTTCTCGTCGTTGCTGAACACACCCCCGGTCCGCAGCCCGAGCGCGACCTTCATCGCACCGGTCAGCGTGGCGACGTCCACGATCAGATCGGGCTGGTGGTGGTGAACGGCATAGCCGAGCGCGTCGGCCATCACCATGCGCCCCTCGGCGTCGGTGTTGGCCACCTCGGTCGTGGTCCCGTCGTAGTGACGCACCACGTCACCGGGGCGGTAGGCGGATCCGGAGATGTGGTTCTCGGCCATCGGAACCAACGCGGTCACCCGGAAGGGAAGTTCCAACCTGGCTATGGCCAGCATGGCGCCGATCACGGCGCCGCCACCCGCCATGTCGGTGCGCATCATTTCCATGCCCTCGGCGGGCTTCAACGAGACACCGCCGGTGTCGAAAGTGATCCCTTTACCCACCAGCACGACGTGTCCGACGCCGGAATCGTCGCCACCGGAGCCCTGCCAGGTGAGCTCGAGAAGCCGCGGCGGCCTGGAAGATCCTCCGCCGACCGCGAGCACGCCGCCGAATCCCTGCCCCGACAGCCACTTCTCGTCCCGCACCGTGGCGTTGAGTCCGGTTACGGAGCCGGTCATGGCGGCGGCGGTCTCGGCCAGCCACGCCGGGCTCTTGATGTTGGAAGGAGCGTTGGCGAGATCGCGTGCGACCGAGGTCGCCGAGGCCCACTCCCTGGCCCGTCGGGCGGTCTCGCGCAGCCGGGTGACGTCCTCCCCCGGCTGAGCCACCAGCAGGACCTTGCGCACCCGAGGCGGTGTCGGACGCGCGCTCACCCTGAAGTGGTACTCCCCCAGTGCCACACCCAGCGTGAGGGCGCTGACCAGCTCCGGAGTGGCCGCGGCGGGCAACCGGAACTGCACGTACTCCACGTCCAGCGCCTCGCCCAGATCGCGAGGATCGGCTCCCTCACCACCGGTGTCACCGATCCGGGCGCGAATCGCCCTGGCCAGTTCACCACCGGCGGTGCGCCAGCGGAACGGCTCACCGTCACCGACTCCCACCGCCCAGCCGAGTCGCCCCTCGGAGAGCGGAACCGCGCGGACTTCGCCAGCCTTGCCGCTGACGTCCAGCGCTCGCAGGCTCGCGGTGTCCACCCCGAGGTTCTCGGCGGCGGTGTCCAGATCCGGTTCGCCGTCGATTTCGGCCACCGGTACCGCGGCCGGGATTCCCTCACCCCATCGTTCGACGACGTCGACCTCGACCAAAGCGGTCGGAATCACGGGAAGAACGGCTTCCGGGTTCGAAGCCGCGGGAGCGGAACCGGGCACTGCGGCACCTTCCTGACCTGGTTGTTCGGTTGGTTCGTACTGTCGTAGGACCAAAAACGATCACTCGGTCGAGACCGTCACCGGTGATCGCACGGGTCCGTAGCGACGCGCCGAAAAGTGACCCCGGCACCCGCCGGCGCCGGGATCGCTCGCATGGCGGGGCGAGCGGACGCTCGCCGGTCACCTCACGGCGGCCTCAACCGGTGACCGAGTTTAGAGCCTCGCTCAGATTCGTGGCCTCCTCCATCGTCATTTCGACGACAAGACGCCCACCACCCTCGAGCGGGATGCGCATCACTACTCCGCGTCCCTCCTTGGTCACCTCGAGGGGACCGTCACCGGTCCGGGGCTTCATGGCCGCCATAGCGTGCTCCCTCCGTGAACTCATCCCACCGACTGGTCACCGGACCAGCCTTTGCCCTACATTCTCCCCCATCCGGACGCACCCGCGAAACCGAACCGATCAACTTCCGTCCGTGCTGCGCTGCTCGAACAATGCGTCCAGGCTGCGAACTCCATCATCCTGTCCCGCCGATCGGCGAGTCGAAGACCTTTCGGGCGCGTCGTCGAACCGGTCGGCCACATCCACGAGAGCCGGTGCCCACAGCGGACATCCCACCACAACCACGACTCACCGCTCGTGTTCCCGCGCTGCGCACTGCCGAGACGACGGGGTCGGGCGGGCACACACGGCTACTCACCGAGCGGAACGAGGTCTACTGTGGAGCAGGAGGCGAACGACTCGACCGTGGTGAGTATCACAACGAACCGGGGACGGGCCACCGTCCACGCCGACGACGAGGGAGATGTGGCGTGACCGAGGTACTGCTGACCGAAAACATCGATGGCGTGCGCCGAATCACACTCAATCGGCCCGACTCGTACAACTCGCTCACCGTGGAACTCAAGGAACGGTTGATCGAAGCCTTCCGCGCGGCGGCCGCCGACAACTCGGTCCGGGCCGTGGTAATCACCGGCGCGGGCAAGGCGTTCTGCGCCGGTCAGGACCTCAAGGAACACGTCAGCCAACTGGACTCCGGCGACAGCACTCCGATGCACACCGTGGAGGAGCACTACAACCCGCTGATCCGGGCGATAACCACGCTGCCCAAACCGGTGATCGCGGCGGTGAACGGTGTCGCGGCCGGAGCGGGCGCCTCGATCGCCTATGCCTGCGACCTTCGCATCGCGGCGGAGAACGCCAAGTTCGTGATGTCGTTCGCCGACGTGGGACTCTCCACCGACTCGGGCGCCTCCTGGACCCTCCCCCGGCTCATCGGCTACGGACGCGCGATGGAACTGCTGCTGTTGGGAGAGGCCGTGACCGCCGAGGCGGCGGAGCGGATGGGCATGGTCAACCGTGTCGTCCCCCGCGACGAGGCGACGGACAACGCCATGGAACTGGCGGGGCGTATGGCCACCGGGCCCACCAGCGCCTACGCCAGGATCAAGGAGACGATGCTGGCGGCGGCCGCCGAAGGGCTGGACGAGACTCTCGCCGTGGAGGCGGGCGCGCAGAACCAGTGCGGCGGCACCCGGGACCACCGGGAGGCCGTGGACGCCTTCGTGGCGAAACGTTCCCCGGAGTTCACCGGTCAGTGAGCGACCGGGCGACGTCTCCCTCGGGGCCGCGCGAGCACGCTCTCGCGGCCACCGGACGCCGTACGCACGCGCCGAGAGCCACGTGGTGCTCACCGGGCGAGCCAGCACCCGGCGACGTGATCGTCGATCATTCCGGTCGCCTGCATCAACGCGTAGCAGGTGACGGGGCCCAGAAACCGAAAACCGCGGCCACGCAGGTGAGTGGCCATCGCGGCGGACTCCGGGGTCTTGGCAGGCACCTCCGCCGTGGTGGCCGGGCGGGTCCTCGTGCCCGGCTCCGGGGCGAAGGACCAGAGCAGCTCCTCCAGCGGTCGATCCAGTTCGAGCACGGCACGGGCATTGCCGATGGCGGCGTCGACCTTGGCCCGATTCCGCACGATCCCCCGGTCGGAAAGCAGTCGCTGCCGGTCTCGATCGTCGAACTCGGCGACCCGCCGGGGATCGAAATCCGCGAAGGCCGCCCGAAAGGCCGGACGTTTCCGCAGAATGGTCAGCCAGGAAAGCCCGGACTGGAAGGACTCCAGACAAAGTCGCTCGAACAACGCGCGCTGCCCGTGCACGGGCTTGCCCCACTCGGTGTCGTGGTACTCCCGGTAGTCCGGCGGGTCCGCGCCCCACGAACAACGCGGTTTGCCGTCCTCGCCGACGATCGCGCTCACTGCTCTCCCCGCTCGGTCCGGTAGTTCCGGCAGAACGCGGCGAAGGCGCGCAGTGATCGGCGCAGCCCCCACTCGACAGCGGGCGCGGCCAGCGGCCAGCCGAGCGCGAACACGGTGGGGAGTTCGAAGCGTTCCCACCAGAGCAACCGGCTGCCACCCGCACCGTCGGGTTCCACCACGAAACCACCGGTGCCTCGCACCAGCGCCCCGGTGTGGCGGACGGAGCACTTCTCGGGTGGTTGCCAGACCTCGATACGCATCGTGTCGAGCACCCCCAGCGAACCGATCCCGGTGAAGGCCGCCAGTTCCGAACCGGGTCGGTTCCCGGCGCCTTCCGCGATCCACACGCGGGTCCCCAGCATCCACTCGCCCTGCCTGGACCAGTCGCTCACCGCGGCCCAGACCACCTCGGGTGCGTGGGGGACCGATATCGCGGACCTCAGCTCACGTTCGATCATGGTTGTCACCTTCCCGGCCCACCGGCCACGAGTGTGCTGGTCGCGTGCCGCATCGGATTCCCGATTCCGCCGGTCTCAATCCCGCTCGGCGGAGTCGTCGCCGCGGTCCGATCGATCGGCCTCGTCCGGATCCTCCGACTGCTCCTCCCGTTCGTGGCTCGCCCCTGCGCGGTCGTCGCTCCGCTCCTCGCCGCCGTGGGGCAAGCTCTCTACCCGGCGCGGCGGGGCCGCTTCACCTCGGGGCCGATCCTCTCCCGGAAACGGCCGGCCCGCTTCGCCGGTGGCTCGGCCCGTTTCGCCGGTGACTCGCTCCGCTTCGCCGGGTGACCGTTCGGAGCCTCCGTCACGCGGCGCGCGGGTCTCGACCTCGCGGAGTGACTGTTCGAGTACCGCGACGCGCTGCCGCGTGTCGTCCAGTTCGTCGGCCAACCGCTCCAACGCCCAGTCGACCTCGGAAGCCTTGTAGCCGCGGAAGACCTGCTGGAAACGCAGCGACCGCACGTCCTGCCCCGTTACCGGCGGGGGCGGTAACCGGGTCGGTGTGGCCCCCGGAGGCAACGGTTCCAGTTCCTCACCGCGTCCGAACACGAGCACGGCCAGCAGATAGACCACCGCCGCCACCGCGAGCACGATCACGACGTAGATGAGTGCACTTGCCACAGCACAGATCGTGGCACGTGACTTCCCGCGCGGCGCTATCGGACCGAGGCGGCGGGCGCACCCAGCACACCGTCGATGGCCGCCGTGAACTCGCGCCAGGCCCGCCGTTCGTCGTTGAGCGTCCGCATCCCGGACGGGGTCAGGCTGTACGTCCGCCGCTGTCTGCCACCGACAGTACTCCACTCACTGCGCACGTAACCAGATCGTTCGAGGCGCCGCAGCGCCGGGTACACGGTCCCGGTGGGCAACGAGACGGCGCCACCACTGCGCTGTTGCAGTGCCTCGATGATCGCGTAGCCGTGCAGCCGTTTGCCGTCCAGTGTGGCCAGCAGCAGTCCGTCCAAATGACCGCGGAGGGCATCAGCTTTCACGGGTAGCCACTCTACGTTCCCGGGTGGACACTGTCACCGCATTTCCCGCAAGAGACTTAGGTCCCGTTCACCCTGGGACCGTCGATCCGACTACATGCATGACGCCGTCCGAACCATGGCCAACGGCGGCATTCGACCAATGACTTCCTCCTTTCGAGTGAGTTCCACACGATTCCGCCCAACCGGAAACCGGGTTGTGGAAGATCTCGCCTCGAGACCGATGACACCGTGCGACGAGGTGTTCGATGCAACCGAATCCACCGGAGACCGCCGAGTACCCGGACGAGTGGTCGGAGGGGACGTCTCACCGGGGAGTGAACGGCCACCTCGTGACCGCCGTACACCTCAAACCGGAGCTGGCCGAGCGCATCATCGACAACTACACGCGCGCCCCGGCCGACGCGTTGCCGCCCGCCCAGGGAATCGACGCGGTGAACGTGCTGACCCAGGCCCTCGCGGCGCGCCGGAAACGCCGCTTGCGCGACCCCCTGCTTTTGGTACTGGTGGTGCTGACCGGGCTGACGATCCTTCCCTACACGATGGTGTTCCTGCTGGGCTCAGCCCTGCTGTGGTTGTTCTGGTCACTGACCTTCGGAATGCGGCAGCAACGGCTCGGTTTGGTCCGAAAAGGACGGACCGACGAGGACGAGCTCCATCCGCTCGGACTGCTGACGACGTTGGTCTTCTGCTGCGGAGCACTCTTCGCACTGTCTTTCACCTCGTGGCTCTCCACCCTGGTGGCCTCCGCGGGTAGCACCTCCTACTACGGCAGCGTGGACACACCGAGTTCGCCGAACGGACTGGTCCTGCTAATTCCCGTACTGCTGTTCCTGCTCTGCGCCGCGGCGATCTTCACGGTGCTGCTGCTGGACAAGTGGGTCACCAGGTATCTGATCGCCGAGGACGGCGGCCGGGCGAAGAGCAATTCGCTGGTCGGCGGAATCGCCGACTCGCTGCTCAACGGCGTCCGCAACCGCTACGGCGACCTGCTGACGGCTGTCTCCCGGCGCGGTGACGAGAGCACGGTGCTGGCGCACTCGGGCTGGGACGCCTTCGTCGGCTACGGCGAGCGGGTCAACGCCTGGACGCTTCCGCTCGTGCTGCAGGCCAGGGCACGGGACGAGGATCCACCGGTGCTGCGCCCCAGGGAGCTCTACAGCGCGGTCACCGGAGAACTGCAATCCATGTGGGACTCCGACCTGCTCGCGCCGGGCAGGAGGCTGCGCGGGCTGACCGTGAGCCCGCTGTTGGTCGTCAACGCGGGGGCTCTGCGGGAGAACCGCAACACGAGCACGGCCCGGGCCCTGCTGTCGAACGAGACCGGCCTGCTGGTGGAGCGGACCGATGCGGAGACGACCAACCGGCTGATCGACGAGGACCTCGAATGGGTGCGGCACTTCCAGCGCAGCTCGGTGGCGAGCTGGAACTCCGAGCAGCTTGTCTCCACCATGTTCAACATCGGGTGCGACAACCGGACGCTCTATCTGGAGTGGAACGCCTACTGCCTGTACCCGATGGCGACGCGGTACCGGCTGGACGGCGCAGCGGAGCTCTCCGGGGAGAGGGTCTTCTCGGCGACGCTGCTGGAGTTCTTCCAACTGCTGGGCAGCCTCTCGTGGCGGTGGAACACGCTGTTCAGGTCATTCGTCCGAGACCCCGTTTCCGGCGACGGCCGGAGCGTGCGGAGCATCCGTGAGCTGGTCGCCGACGAGCACTGCGCCAACGAGTTCCAGGACCTGGACGGTCAACGCCACATGACGCTGCTGGAGGAACGCACCCTCTCCGCGGTGCGCAATCACCTGGCCGAGCGCGGTTTCGACACCGAGGGGCTGGAACAGCACAGCACGCAGATCATCAACAACACCAGCAACAACTTCAACGATTCGCGGTTTCTCGGGCCCCAGAACTTCGGCGAGCACGGCACGGCCCTCATGGCGCCCTCGCGCGGCAGCGCCTCCGGCGGACCCGGTAAGCACTCATGACAAGGGTTCGCTTCGCCGCGATGCTCGGCCCACGCGGGCCGAGTGGCTCCGATGCGTGACTCGGACGCTTTGCGAAGCCGGGCCGCTCGCCGCGCGGGGCACTACTCGAGAACGGCCCGAGGCTCCCGAGGCGCCGACTCACGGCCGGCCGACCACCACCAGCCGGCCGAGCAAGCGAATGCTGTTACGACTTCTGAGGAGAGCAGATGAGCGAGAGCGGACACACGTTCAACTTCCACGGGAACTCCTTCTCCGGACCGCAGAACTTCGGAGCCGGCGGTACCGCCTACGTCAACCAGGGCGCGGGAAACGACGAGGAGCTCGACCGGCTGCGCGGGCTCGTCGCGGAACTGGTGGATTCGCTGTCGAAGCGCCCGGAGGACGACGTCGACAGCGCTCGTGCGTACGACCAGGCCAGTGAGATGGCCGAACTGCTGGAGGAGAACTCGCCGGACGGGGAGCGGGTCAGAAAGAAGTGGTCCAGGTTGCGCCCCTTGCTGGAGGGACTGGGAACGGCCGGCTCGGTGGCCTCGATCGCGGGGCTGCTCGGCAACCTGTTCTGACGCTGTTCCGTCGCGGCAGACCCGTACGAGTTGAGGGTGGTTCCGGAGCTCGTTCACGCGCTCCGGAAATCCATGTCACCCCTCCCGCTCACACGCCCGCAGCGCCGTCGTCACGTCCTCGGCCACGGTCAGCGCATCCAACGACTCCCGCGAGGCGAAGCCGGAATCCACGAGTTCACGGGTCCAGTCCAGCAGGCCGCGATAGTGCCCGTCCGGGTCCAGCAGCACCACGGGTTTGGTGTGCATGCCGATGTAGCGCGAGGTCCACACCTCGAACAGTTCCTCGCAGGTACCGATACCGCCGGGTAATGCGAGAAAGGCCGTGGCGTGCGCGTCCATGAGTCCCTTGCGTTCCCGCATCGTGTCGACCACCAGCAGCTCGTCCGCCTCGGTGTCGGCGACCTCGCGGTCGACCAGCTCGCGGGGAATGACGCCGACGGTGCGCGCCCCGTCCGCGCGGGCGGCGCGGGCGACTTCGCCCATCATGGACACTCGGCCGCCGCCGGAAACCAGTCTCCAGCCACGTTCGGCGATCCCGGCGCCCACCTCTCCGGCGAGGCGTACGTAGCGTTCCGGGACGGGACGCGAGGCGCAGTAGACGCACACGGTGACCTGCCCGGCCGTCCCCTGTTCCTCGACGCGCTGTGTCATGCTGCCTCCGGCTGCGAAACCTGTCGGCTGTCAGTGGGCCGCGTCCCAGGCGGCGTACGCCTCCTCCACCACCCGCACCGCGTCGTCGACGTCATCGGTCAGGTGGAGCAGCCCCAGTTCCTGATCGCCGATCTTACCGTTGGAGTGCATGGTGTCGCGGATCCACTCGTAGAGCCCACGCCAGTAGGAACGGCCGAACATCACCACGGGGAACTTGGTGACCTTCTTCGTCTGCACCAGGGTCAGCGACTCGAACAGCTCGTCCATGGTCCCGAATCCACCGGGCAGGCACACGAACGCCTGGGCGTACTTGACGAACATCGTCTTGCGCGTGAAGAAGTACCGGAAGTTCACCCCGAGGTCGACCCACGGGTTCAATCCCTGCTCGAAGGGGAGCTCGATCCCCAGCCCGATGGACAGGCCGCCCGCCTCGGAGGCTCCCCGGTTGACCGCCTCCATGGTGCCGGGTCCGCCACCGGTGATCACGGCGGAACCGGTCCCTGCCAGGGCCGAGCCCAGCCGCACGCCCTCCTGGTACTCCTCGTGCTCCCGTGGGGTGCGGGCCGAGCCGAACACGGTGGTGGCACGGGGCACCTCGGCCAGCGCGCCGAATCCCTCGACGAACTCGGCCTGGATCCGCATCACCCGCCAGGGATCGGTGTGCACCCAGTCCGCGGGTCCCCGGGAATCGAGCAGCCGTTGGTCGGTGGTCGTCGGTTCGCCCATCCTGGAGCGGCGCAGCACCACGGGGCCGCGCTGCTTCTCGTGGGGGTGCTCGTTCCCGTTCGGATACTCACCGTCACCGCCGAGGACCTCTCCCACCGGTTGCTGTTCGTCGCTCTCCGGGTGGTGTGCTCCGTTGCCTTCCGGGCCGTGGTGTCGCTGACCGTCGATCGTCATGCCACCGAGCTTATGCACTCCGCGTGAACCCGGGATGATGTCCCCGGAACGAGGGACGGGCGCTCCGCTCAACCCGCTGCCGCTCCCGGCGGAGTTCGCGGTCCCCCGAAAACCGTGAGCGGAGTAACATCCTGGGCAAGCGACCCGTACCGCGCCCGCACGGCGGTGGCGCACACGAGTCGTCGGTGTGCTCTCCCGGTTCCGCCGAGCGGCGGAGGGGCCGGGCCGGAATCTCGCCGCTACGGGAGCCGGAAATGATCATCGAAATACTCGTCGGCGTGCTGGTCGTTCTCGCGATCCTCGCGGCTTCCAGCGTGCGGATCATCAGGCAGTACGAACGCGGTGTGGTACTGCGCTTCGGACGGCTGCAGCGCACCGTCAGACCTCCGGGACTGACGGCGATCGTTCCCGGGGTCGATCGGCTGCGCAAGGTCAACATGCAGATCATCACGATGCCCGTACCGGGCCAGGAGGGGATAACCAGGGACAACGTGACGGTGAAGGTGGACGCGGTGGTCTACTTCAACGTCACCGACCCCGCCAGGGCAGTCATCAACGTGGAGGACTACCTGTTCGCCATGGGCCAGGTGGCCCAGGCCTCGCTCCGCTCGATCATCGGCAAGAGCGATCTCGACGACCTGCTGTCGGACCGGGAGAAGCTCAATCAGGGGCTGGAAGTCATGATCGACAGCCCGGCGCTGAACTGGGGCGTGCACATCGACAGGGTCGAGATCAAGGATGTCTCCCTGCCCGAGGCGATGAAACGCTCGATCGCGCGACAGGCCGAGGCGGAGCGGGAACGCCGTTCCCGGATCATCTCCGCCGACGGCGAGTTCCAGGCCTCCCGCAAGCTTTCGGAGGCCGCCGCGGTGATGGGGCAGACCCCGGCCGCGCTGCAGCTGCGGCTGCTGGAAACCGTGGTCGAGGTGGCCGCCGAGAAGAACTCCACCCTCGTACTGCCGTTCCCGGTCGAGCTGTTGCGCTTCGTGGACCGCACGCAGGACGGTGCCGCAGAAGCGGCCCCCGAGGCGATGGACACCTCGGGCAACGACCATTCCAGGGCCGAGGACGGCGGAGAGACCGAACGGCGCCGTTCCACGGCCGAGGAGTGGTACGAGCTGCCGGACGACACCGGAGGTGGTGTGTCCGTTCGAACCAGCGGTGGCGAAGCGAACTCACCACCGGACGTGCCGGAACAGCGGGACACCTACGAGCGGGCCGAGGAATCGGACTCCCCACGCGCCGGCCCCACCGGGTAGGAATCCCCCACGAATCGTGCTCGTTTGGTGGGCTAACCGTCCAGTGCCTCGGCACCCCGTCCCGTTGGAATGGCACCCTGCCCCGTTGGAATGGCACCTCGCGTGGCGGGTTCAGTCCCGCACGCCCTCCTCCAGCGCCCGGCGCAACACCTCGGCGCAGTGCCGGACATCGGCCGCGGCCACGTTCTCCTGCTGCGTGTGGGCGAGGGTCGGCGAACCGGGACCGAAGTTCACGGCGGGCATCCCGCGCGCGGCGAACCGCGCCACATCGGTCCAGCCGAGCTTGGCGACCGGCGAGGCTCCCGAAGCACGCACCAGTTCGCTGGTCGCCGCCTCGCTCAGGCCGGGGTGAGCCGCCCTCGCGGCGTCGACCACGGTCACCTCGAACCCCTCGAACACTTCCCGCACCCGCTGTTCCGCCGCCTCCAGCGTGGTGTCCGGGGCGAAGCGGTGGTTCACGGTCACCACGCACTCGTCCGGGACCACGTTGCCCGCGACACCACCGCCGATACCGACCGCCTGCAGCCCCTCGTGGAAGCGCAACCCGTCCACCTCGGGCTCACGCGGGGTGTAATCGGCGAGCCTGCGCAGCACCGGCTCGGCCGCGTGGATCGCGTTCTCGCCCATCCAGGCGCGTGCCGAGTGCGCCCGGACCCCGCGGGTGCGCACCTCCACCCGCAGCGTTCCCTGACATCCCGCCTCCACGGCGGCGTTGGAGGGCTCGCACACCACCGCGAGCCCGCCGTCCATCCAGTCGGGCAGCTCACGCTCGATCCGGTTGAGCCCGTTGCGGTCGGCGGAGACCTCCTCGCAGTCGTAGAACACGAAGGTCAGGTCGTGCTTCGGCCGGTCGAGCGTCGCGGCGAGGTGCAGCATCACCGCGTCGCCGCCCTTCATGTCCACCGTCCCGCAGCCGTGCAGTACCTCCTCGTCCGCGCTGCCGGAACGGCGCAGCGGCAGGTTGTCGTTGACGGGAACGGTGTCCAGGTGACCGGCCAGCACCACGCGGGATTCCAGACCGAGGTTCGTGCGGGCCAGCACGGCGTTCCCACTGCGCACCACCTCCAGCCCGGGGGCGTCCGTACGCAGCGCCCGCTCGACGGCGTCGGCGAGCTCGTCCTCGGAACCGGAAACACTCGGTATGTCGACCAGCGCGGCGGTGAGTTCGACCGGGTCGGCGGTGAGATCCAATCGCGGCGTCACGTCTGGCACCCTACCGCCCACTGCGAGGCGGTACCGGCGCGGCGATTACCGTTTTCACAGCCCCGGTGTGGCCGCACGAGCCCCGGGAAGACTCTCCCGCTCGGCTCGAATGCCGAGTTCAAAGCCGATTGGAGAACGATGAGCAGCCCGAGCACGCCGGACCCGCAGGTTACCGGCGCCCACGGTGTGGGAATCGCTACGATCACCGACGACGGAACCGTGCTCGACACCTGGTTCCCGACCGTCCGGCTCGGTGAACCCGAGCAGGTCGGCAGCAGCCGACTGACCACTGCCGAGGCAGCTGAGTCGCTGGGGGACGCCGGAGCGGAGCTACTCGGCCGCGACGAGGCGCGCGGCGTGGAGGTGGTGGCCGTGCGCACCGGCATCGCCAAGCTCGCCGACGCCCCCGCCGACACCCACGATCTCTACCTGCGGCTGCACCTGCTCTCGCACCGGCTGGTGCGTCCGCATGGGCAGAACCTGGAGGGCATGTTCGGTCTGCTGTCCAACGCGGTCTGGACCAACCACGGGCCTTGCCCGGTGGAGGGCTTCGAGGCCGCCAGGCTGCGGCTCAGCGCGCGTGGCCCGGTGACGGTCTACAGCGTCGACAAGTTCCCCCGGATGGTGGACTACGTCATCCCGTCGGGGGTCCGTATCGGCGATGCCGACCGGGTTCGGCTGGGTGCCCACCTGGCCAGCGGCACCACCGTGATGCACGAGGGATTCGTCAACTTCAACGCGGGCACGCTGGGCGCCTCCATGGTGGAAGGGCGCGTCTCGGCGGGCGTGGTCGTCGGCGACGGCTCGGATGTCGGGGGCGGCGCCTCGATCATGGGCACGCTGTCCGGCGGCGGCCGTGAGGTGATCTCGGTCGGCGAGCGCTGCCTGATCGGCGCGAACGGCGGCTGCGGCATCTCGCTGGGCGACGACTGCGTCGTGGAGGCGGGGCTGTACCTCACGGCGGGCACCAAGGTCGTCCTGGAGGACGGCAAGCTGACCAAGGCCGCGGAACTGTCCGGGGCGGACGGCCTGCTGTTCCGGCGCAACTCGAACACCGGCGCCGTCGAGGTGATGGCACGTACCGGCGGCAAGGTGGAGCTCAACGCCGCGCTGCACGCCAACGACTGATCGAAGTTCCCGGTCGGGTTGTCGAGCTGTTCGCCCGGCGGAACCTCCCGCCGGCCCTCGCGGGGCGGCCCGACATCGGCCAGGTAGCTCGGCCTCCCGCGAACCGGGCCGGGAAGGTCCTGTCGGCACTATCATGGCGGCATGTCCTCGGACGACGCTCGGGCCGACACGCGCGACCGGACCTCGACGGGGACCGATCCAGTCGACATCGGTCTGCCCCCCGAGCCGGTGCGCGCCGCGCACGGCGCGTCGGTCGTCGAGCACATCCGCGCCGCGCTGGACACCAGGACCAGGACGCTGCTGGCACACGATCCGGGGACACGATCCGGCTCGGACCCCGAGGACCTGCACCGGATGCGGGTGTCCGTCCGCAGGATGCGGGCGGTGCTCAAGGCCGGGCGGAGCTGGCTCGAACGGGACTGGTGCCGCTCGCTGCGGGCCGAACTCGGCTGGCTGGGACGTGGCCTGGGGCCGGTTCGGGACCTGGACGTCCAGCTGGCAGGGCTTCGCCGGGAGCGCGAGGAGCTGGACGAACCCGAGCGGCCACCGGCGACGCGGCTGATCGACGAGCTGGCCGCGTGGCGCGACTCCGCCCGCACGGAACTGCTGGAAATGATGCGTGCCGAACGCTACGAGCGGTTGCTGCGGTCACTGGGCGAGGCGGTGCACGACGGCCCACCCACCGCCTCGGCCCCACCCCGCGGGTCCGACGCGCTGTACGAGCTGGTGCGTGACGGTGTGACCACCATCGAACGCGCCGTCGGGGACCTGGGCGATCCGCCGACGGACGAGCGGCTGCACGCGCTGCGGATCGCGGCCAAGCGGCTCCGCTACTGCGCGGAACTGGCGGTGCCGGTGTTCGACGGGGGCGTCGAGGAGGTGCTGGCAGCCGCCGAGAAACTGCAGGACGAGCTCGGGGTGCACCAGGACGCGGTGGTGACGGAGGAATGGCTGTGGTGGTTGACCCACGGCGACGAGCAGGGGGCGGAACCGGCTCCCGTCCGGGACCCCGAGCTCGTGTTCGTGGCGGGGCGACTGGCCGAGCGAGCGCGGGCTCGCAGGGTGCGACAGCGCGAGGCCTGGTGGTCCGCCTGGCGGGAGCTGCGGCGGCTGGAGCTGTAGAAACCGCCGGTCACCCGCCCGACTGATCGCTCAGCGCCCCGTCCGGGGCGGATGAATCAACGCCTCGGCCTCGCTGGAGGCGCTGTACGTTCGGCGGGAACTCGGGAGAACCGGTAGCTCTTCACCACCCCGAGGAAGGCCGTCCACTGCTGCCCGGAGATCGTGAAGTGGCCGGCCGAACGATCCTTCGGTCACTGGACGGCGTGGGGCGCGGATGCTCGTGGTGTGGTGTCTCGCTCGGCGATGGCCTCGACCACCTCGTGCACAGCGGTGCGAATGGTGTCGCCGTAGGCCCCCTCGGGGAGTTCGGAGGTGTGGTTCTCGGCTTCGTTGATGTGCTCGGTAGCAGCCTGGAACAGGCCGAGGCGCCGGAAGTCGTCGGCGAGGTTGAGGTGCAGACTCGGGTAGAAACCCGCGACATGCAGGCTCGCGTGGTACTCCCGGGCGCGTTGGTCCGTCAGTGCTTCGGCGGCGTCGAGGGCCCGCACGTCCCACACGAGCGACTCGGCAGGCTCCTCGTACAGGTCGGCGAGATGGTGCGCGAGTGTGCAGCGATGAAGGGGGTCGCCAACTGCCCCGATCCGCCGCCAGATGGCCAGCAGATCGCGTCGGGCCGTCTCGACGTTGCCTTCCGTTCCGAGGCTCACCGCCGTGCCGATGGCCGCCATGATCGGGTCCGGCGTAGTGGCGGAGGTGGCGTTCATAAGCGGAGCTGTCCCTTCTCGGCGGGTGGCGACGTGGTGTGCCCGAGTTCGGGCGGCACTCGGTCATCGGGCGGTGTCCGGGGCTCGACAGGGCATGACGAGGGTGGTGAGGTCACCGCCATCGGCTGACCGGATCGTGGCCGGTTGATCAGGACCACGTAGCTCGAACATCAGGTCGGCACCGACCGCATGAGTCAAGGCCGGGTACAACGTAGTCAGCTCGAACCAGAACGTGAGATCGTTTCCGTTCGCAGCGCCGGCGATGTCTACTTCGGTGCCGTCCGACAGGACGAGCCCCGGCCTCCGGTCGAAGATCCGTATACCGACGTGCTCGGACGCACACCGCTCCAGGACCCGTACGGTTTCCTGCTTCCCGACGGTAACCCGGTGGCTCACAGCCGGGAGGGACTCGATCATGAGCCGGTAGTCGGGAAAGAACTCGGCCAACAGCCGACAATCACGAACGGCCCCATCGGCCAAGCGATGCCCGAGCGACCGCTCGTCGACTTCGAGGGACACGGTTGGGCTTCGGCGCAGCCTAGGGGCCAGGATCCGCAGCTCGTCGCCGTCGAGCGTGCCTGTCCATGAATCAGCGGACGACCGCGTCGGCACCAGCGTTCGGCTGGCGAGACGGTATCGGTCGGTCGCGGTCAGTGCCACGGATTCGGGGGTGGCCTCCATGCGAACCCCGCCCAGCACGGGCATGGCGGGGTCCTGGAGCGTTGTGGCCAGCACCTGATCGACGGCATCCGCGAACACCGGCCCGGGCAGCACGCACACAGTGCGGCGAGGTGGTTTCCCGAGAGCGGTTCGGAGCGCCGCCGCCGTGTGTTGCACCGCGGCCGCGTCAGTGACCACTTTCGCGACTTGCTCGTCGAGCAGTCGCTCCGCTTCAGCTGGCTCGGCGGTAAGGAACCTGGCGATGACGGTCAAGGGCATGCCGATCTCACGGAGCTGCCGCAGCCACGAGGCACGACACAGCTGCGCTTCGCCGTAGAAGCGGTATCCCGTCGACGGATCGACCCACTCGGGAGGAAGCAGACCGGCGTCGTCGTAGAAACGCAACGCGCTCGCGGTCAGGCCCGCGTGCTTCGCGAAGACCCCGATGGACATCGACTCGGTGTTGGTCACCCGCCCATCCTGAGGCTTCGACCGACTCGAAGGTCAATCGATCCGCGTCCGCACGGCGACGACGTCCTGCCGCGCGACAACCGGGGCCTTCGCGTACGAGGGTGTGACCGGACCGCCCGGCGGCGCGTCGATTTCTCGCGAAATCGAAACGCCGTCGATGTCTGGGCCGTCGGTGTCGGGACCGACCGATGCCGAACCGGCGGCGAGAGCCCCGCGAGAGGCTCCGCCTGCCGAGCCGCAGCGGCGCACCGGTCCCGACCCGAAACGGCCGCTATTCGGCGAGGCGTCGCGTGGCGGCTTCGACCCGCTCGTCGGAGGCGGTCAGCGCCACCCGCACGTGCTGCTTCCCGGCTGGGCCGTAGAACGTGCCGGGGGCCACCAGGATTCCGCGCCGAGCCAGCCAGTCCACCGTGCTCCAGGCGTCCGTGTCGCCGCTCGCCCACAGGTAGAGCCCGGCCTCGGAGTGGTCGATCCGGAACCCGGCGCCCTCCAGTGCGCTCCAGAGCCGCTCGCGACGCGCGCGGTAGCGCTCGTACTGCTGCCGCACGTGCTCGTCATCGCCGAGCGCGGCGGTCATGGCCTCCTGCACGGGTCGGGGCATGATCATGCCCGCGTGCTTGCGCACTTCCAGCAGGTTGCCGACCAGCCGCGGGTCACCGGTGACGAAGCCCGCGCGGTATCCCGCGAAGTTGGAGGTCTTCGACAGCGAGTGCACCGCCAGCACCCCGTCCTGCGACTCCCCGGACACCGCCCGGTCCAGTACGGACACCGGCCGGGTCCGCCACCCCAGGTCCAAGTAGCACTCGTCGGAGGCCACCACGGCGCCGACCTCGCGTGCCGCCCGCACCGATTCGGCCATGGTGGCGGCACCGTCGACCCGCCCGGTGGGATTGGACGGCGAATTCAACCACACCAGGGCGGTCCCGGCGGGCGGAGTCTGGCCCGGAGCCAGCCGGACGATCTCGGCGCCGGCCAGGCGGGCTCCCACCTCGTAGGTGGGATAGGCCAGTTCGGGAATCGCCACCACGTCTCCGGGACGGACCCCTAACAGGGTGGGCAGCCAGGCCACGAACTCCTTGGAGCCCACCGTGGGCAGCACGGCTTCCGTGTCGAGCCCGGTTACGCCGTGCCTGCGCCGCAGGGCTTCGACGGCGGTGGAACGGAGCTCCGCCGTGCCGTGCGTCGCCGGATAACCGGGCGAGTCCGCCCCGGCGGCGAGGGCTTCGCGCAGCACGGGCGGTACCGAGTCGACGGGGGTTCCCACCGACAGGTTGACCACGCCGTCGGGATGCGAACGCGCCAGCTCACCGGCCGAGGCGAGCGAGTCCCAGGGGAACTCGGGCAGCCGGGGGCCCCGCGGCTCGGGCGATGACTGCCCGGTTACCGCGACACCGCCGGAAAAACCGTCGACACTCATTCGCCCTGCGGGGGCAGGCTGGACACGGGCTCGACGTCCTTGTTGACCTTGCCCACCTTGGCGGCGCCGCCCGGTGAACCCAGGTCGTCGAAGAAGTCCACGTTGGCCTGCGTGTAGGCGGCCCACTCGTCGGGGACGTCGTCCTCGTAGTAGATGGCCTCCACCGGGCAGACCGGTTCACAGGCACCGCAGTCGACGCACTCGTCCGGATGGATGTAGAGCATCCGCCCGCCCTCGTAGATGCAGTCGACGGGGCATTCCTCGATGCATCCCTTGTCGAGCACGTCGACGCAGGGCTCGGCGATCACGTAGGTCACGATTGCTCTCCTGCTTGGTACGTATTCTCGTCCCGCGCCGGTTTCCGCGCGGCTGACGCCAGTATCTCTCGGAAGCGCCCCGTACACATAGGTGGTTCCACAGCGCGGGAGCCACGATGAGGGTACTCGGCCTCGCACGCGCCGGTAAACGGCCACGCGCCGTGGCGACCTCGGGAGTACTCAGCCGGTTGACAACCTACCGTGCTTGTTGATCCATTTGCTCGCCTTCCGCGAGATACCCCGCAGCGCGGCTCGTTCTCCCAGGTAACCGCCCACGACGCCGACCACGGGCAGCGAGCCGAGCAGCTCGTGGTGCAGCCTTCCCTGCGGGCGCGCGTCCAGCGCGGCGTGCACCTCCCAGAGCGCGCGTGCCATTCGCCACACCGCCCGTGCGAGCGCCCTGGGGCGGGAGCGCCGCCCGTCCGTCAGTTCACCGGTGAGCTCGGCCGCCCGCCGCTCTTCGGCCCGCTGCTGCTCGGTACCGCCGCCCGCGGCGACCTCGCGGGACATATCGCGACCGAGCATCACATACGCGATCATTCTGACCTGCTCCGTCCGGTCGTGCAGTCCGTGTTCACCGGCCACGGCGACGAGGACGAGTCCCTGCGCGACCGTCCCCAGCGCGTTGCGCAGGGGCAGTTTGGAAGTGATCACCCCGCCGAAGCGGGGCAGCCCGACGATCGCGGCGAGGAATCTGCCCACCCGCAGCGACCACCAGTCGCAGCGTTGCGAGACGGTCATCGCGTCCCAGGCCGAGCTGCCGGGAAGCCGCATACCGTCGAGCCTGCGCAGCAGGCCCGCGGTGTTCTTCCGACGGGAACCGCCCGCCGCGTCCGCACGCGTCCGGTGGTCCTCCCCCGGCTCGAGTTCGCCAGTCGTTCGGCCGCTCGCGCTGTCCATGCCGGTGGGGAGGTCGTCCCCGGTGGGCTGCCGGTCGAACCTGCCGCGCAACCGGAACGGGTCGGATTCCCGCAGCGCGCGCAGCACCGGATCGCAGGCACGCACGAACGGCCGCAGCACCTCGGCGAGTCGTTCGTCGGTGATCACCTCGGTCACGCCCACTCACCTCGCACCCGGCGGAGCGTTCCGCACGAGGCCGATCATGGCCGCGGCGGGCAGCACCCCGGCCGCGATCAGCAGATAGGTGCGCCAGTCCTGCGCTGGCAGCAGCACGTCCCCGCCCGGGCCGAACACGCCCAGCACGAACACGGTGAGAAACCACACCAGCACCGGCGCCCAGCAGGCCGCACCGTTCGTGGTGCTCTTGGCCGCCACCGCCACCAGCAGCGGGTTGGTCACGGCCGCCACGGCAGCGGTTATCGGGAACTGCACGGGCCCCAGGTAGGAGGGCAAGAAGAACAGTTCGACGATCGCGAGCAGCAGCGCGTCCAGCGCCAGCAGTGCGATCAGGCCGTGCTCCGGCTGTTTCGTGGTGTGCTCACTCGTCATGACTTCCCGCCTGTTCGGAGGTCGCGGGGTGCTCGGAGAGCGTGGCCAGCCCGGCGAACAGATCCGAGCTCGGTGCCACCTCGTCGCCGCTGCCCAGTGTGTAGTACTCGGTGCTCGACACCGGCTGGCCGATCCCGTTGGACAACGCGTAGGCAGCCGTTCCGCCCCCATCGGACGAGTCACCGGTCCAGACCCGCACCTGGGTGCGGTGCGCCCGCAACGCCGCGAGTTTGGCGGGTAGCTGTTCCGCGACATCGATCGAGGTGGTGATCTCGTCGGGCTCCACGGCCGGTAGTTCCGCGGCGTCGGGCAGCGGGAACGGCACGTCGGAGGACTCGCCGAGCCGTTCCAGCCCCGCGCGGAGATCGGCCACGGACCGGACGGCGTAGCACAGCCTGCGCACCTCGGGCACCCGTCGGGTGGCCGCCACGGTCAGCTCGTGCGCCCGCACGTGGTCCGGGTGGCCGTACCCGCCGTCCGAAGCGTAGGTGATCACCACC
The DNA here is from genome assembly GCF_900101095.1 of Actinopolyspora mzabensis. GTDB lineage: Bacteria > Actinomycetota > Actinomycetes > Mycobacteriales > Pseudonocardiaceae > Actinopolyspora > Actinopolyspora mzabensis. The sequence goes on along the minus strand of NZ_FNFM01000001.1, from coordinate 408,498 downwards.
TGGGGGCGGACCTCGCGCAGCACGGCTTCCAGCTGGGCGGTCTGCTCGGCAGGATCGCCCGCCACCAGCGAGCGGGGGTGGCTTCGCGGCCCCGCGGTGGCGGTCTTGCCGTGTTCCTGCCACACCATCCCGGAGTCGCGCCAACGCCCGATCCCGCCGAGGAAACGCTGCTCGGTGACGCCCAGCAAGGCGCAGGCCCGACGCAGTTCGCCGATGCGGTAACCGCCGAGCTGATCGGCCCCGTCGGAGTCCAACCCGCGCAGCTCTTCGGGAATGACCTCGCCCTCCTCGCCCAACGTGCAGGTGACCAGGGTCACCCGCACTCCGGCGGCGGCGTAGCGGGCGATGGTGCCGCCGGTCCAGAGTGTCTCGTCGTCCGGGTGCGCGTGCACCAGCAGCAGACTCGGTTCAGTCGTCGATGTCACCGCTCCAGGTTAGGACTCCGCGGCGCCCCACCGGAGGCAACCGGCCGCCGACTCACTCACTCCGGGACAGCTCAGGGCAGGGTGGCGGGCTGGTGCGAGGCGTGCGAAGTGATCAGGCTCACCACCCGATCCTCGGGGGAGAACTCGCCCTCGCGCCACAGGCGATCGGCGGCCACCAGCGGAGCCGAGGAGCTGATCTCGGCCGCGACACCCGCCGCGGCGAGTCGATCGGTGGCGGTGCGGAGCTCCGTCTCGGAGCAGGCGACCGCCGTGCCTCCGGACTCGCGCAGCACTCGCAGCGACATGACCGTGCCCTGCGGATTGCCGATCGACGAGGCGAGACTGCCGGGCTCGACCGACTGTTCGGGCGGCAGCTGCAGGTCCTGCCGCAACGCGGTGGACAACGAGGGGTAGCGCTCCGCGGCGATCATGCGGGGCGTGCGTCGGACGATGCCCAGTGCGTGCAGCTCCCGGAACCCCGACCACAGTCCGGCGAAACCGTCTCCCCGGGAGACGGGCACGACCACCGCCTCGGGCGAGTCGCCGAGTTCCTCGACGATCTCGTGGGCCATCGTCTTGTAGCCCTCGATTCCTGCCCAGTGACTGGCGACCGGGACCGTCGAGGTGTTGGTGAGTACCGCCCAGCCCTCCGCCGCGGCCCTGTCGCGAAGCAGCTCCCACCGCTGGTCGACGTCGGCGGCCCGGAGCACTCGACCGCCGTGCAGCTCGATGAGGCCGCGCCACACGTCGGGAATGCCGGGCGCGGTTACCACGACGCAGTCCAGTCCCGCCAAGGCGGCGTAGGCGGCGGCCGAGACCCCGGCGTTGCCGCTGGAGGCCAACGCCACCGTGCCGTAGCCGTGTTGTGCGGCGCGGGAGACGGCGGCGCTGTAGAACCGGTCCTTGAAACTGCCGGTGGGGTTGCGGCGCTCGTCCTTGAGCAGCATGCGGTGGCTGCCCTCGTGCGCTCCCGCCGCCAGCGGGACGAGGGGTGTACCGCCCTCCCGCAGGGTCACCGCGTGTTCACGAGCCACCGGCAGCAACTCGCGGTAGGACCACATGCCCTCACGCCTCGCCGCCCAGCGACGTGCCAGTTCGACACCGTCCACTCCGGTGAGATCGTGCTCGGCCAGCATCGCGGCGGGCACACCCTCGGCCCGGCAGTCCGGGCAGCCCTCGGTGTCCTCGCGCGGTTCGCCGCGGGCGCCGCACCGGACGCAGCGCAATCCGAGGAGTACGGGAGCGCCGGAGGGGTTTTCGGCGTCGTGCGGATCCGAACCCGCGATCACTGCGGCCAAGACGATTCGCTCCCTTCGGCGTGACGATCCCGGTCAACCTAACCGACCGGGCCGTGCGGGACCACCGGGTTTGCGGGCGACGCCGGACCCGAGGGGATCAACCGAGGCTCGCTGATGCTTTCCCGCCGCGTTGTCGATGAGCGAAGGGCTCCCCGGAGCTGGAGCTTCCCGAAAAGGCCCACGCCTGCCCGACCATCCGCGGGTTCTCCCGCGTCGCCCTCTCGCGAGGGAGGCCCGACGTGGTGTGGCACCCACCCGATGCCGGGCCTGCCGGAGCGGGAGCCGGCCGGGAGGTCCCGCCTGGCGAGCGACCCACCAAGCCGACCCGGCGAACTTCGATCAGGGGATCACCAGTCGTAGCTCTCACCGGGTGCTCCCACCCATTCGCCCGCACTGCTGAACGGACCGGCGAAGCCGGGACCGTCGTGTACTCCGCTGACCTCGCGGCGCACGGCCAGCACCTGCGCTTCCTGGTAGAGCGGCAGTGCGACCGCCGCGGACCACAGCACGGGCTCCACCCGCCCGGAGGCGCGCCGGAAGGGAACCTCGCCGGTCGTGGCCGCCTCGATCGTCGGCTGCAGCAGCTGGTCGCAGAAACCGACCATGTTGAACCGGCTCGTCCGTCCCGTGTCGGGATCGACCGCGGGACAACCCCACTGTGCGGCCATGGTGGCGGCGGGGTCGGTGTTCACCGGCCGGGAGACGACCGCGAGGTCGATACCGGCGGAGCTCGGCGGGTCCTGCACACCGGGGTCCGTGGTGAGCATGGTGCGGTAGAGCTCATCACCTTTGGGGGTGACGACGGTGGTCTGGATGTCCTGCTCGTTGAGCTGTTCCGCGACGGAGTTGGCGATCGCCTCGTGGGAGTCCTCCCGGAACTGGGCGGCGATGACCAGGTTCAACGGTGAGCCGTTCCGCATCCAGCTACCACCGCTGTGCTGGTATCCCGCTTCGGTGAGCAGCTGCTCGACGCGTTTCGGCGCGGGACCTTCCGTGGCCTCGCCGGAGGGTTCGGTGGGAACGTAGCCGGGTTGGGAGGGGGCCAGCACCTGGGCGTGCGCGGGAAGGTTCGCGGCGGGGCCGCCACCGGTTCCGGTGTCGATCAGCTCCTGCCGATCCAGCGCGGCCAACACGGCTCGGCGTACCCGGACGTCTTCGAGCTGTGGGCTGTTCGGCCGCAGCAACAGTGTGTTGGTCACCGGAAGGGGCATCGTGGTCAGCTGGACGTCCTCACCGAGAGCGCGCAGCGCCTCCATCGTGGCGGAGTCGGCCGAGAACATCCCCACCTGCACGTTCCCACTGCGCAGTGCGGTCATGTTCTCGGCACGCGCCGCCTTGCGCAGCACGATGCGGTTGGACCGGGCGGGATCGCCCCAGTAGCGCTCGTTGCGCATCAGCACGACCTCGCCACGGTCGAGGTCGAACGTGCGTATGGCGAACGGCCCGCCGGAAGCGGGGTAGCCGTAGTCCAGGGTGTCCGCCCACCCGCCGGGGGCGTCCTTGAGCAGGTGCGCGGGCAACAGATGGTCGAACAGCGATTTCCAGCCCGGATAGGGCTCGTCGAAGGTGACCCGCACGGTTTTCCCGCCCTGGCGGGACTCCACGTTCGAGATCAGTCGGTACCCCACCGGGTTGATCACACCGGGTTGACTGCGGAGCTGTTCCCAGAGGTAGACGAAGTCCTCGGCCGCGAGCGGCGCACCGTCCGACCAGCCGGCCGCGGTGCGAATCCGGTAGCGCACGGTAAACTTCTCGGTGTCCTCGACCACCTCGGCCGATTTCATCAACGTCTCGTTGAGCACCCGCTCGCCGTTCTTGCCGGGTACGAACACCGAGGGGAGCATGAGCTCGGCCAGGGCGTCGGTGACCGGCGACTGGTCGGCCAATACGTGCGGGTTGAAACCGCCGCGCAGTTCGTCGACGCTCGCCACCACGACCTTGGGTTTGGGCGGTTCGGTCGGGAGGTCGGAGCTGGGGGTGGGCGAGGTCGACTCGACCAGCGGCGGTGGCGGCGCGTTCGTGCAACCCGCGAGCACGGTCAACGAGACCAACAGCAGTGAAACGACGGGAAGCACACGACGCCGAGTTCGGTACACGCTGGACGAACCTCCGTTGCGGATCCGGCCGGAACCACGCCCTTCGCGGACGCCCCCCGTATCGGGCGGCGTGGTTCTACCCGCCGCCCCGTCGTCACGTGGTTCCGAACGGACACGACCATGCCACATTCCGAACCGGTTCCACCGGGCGACTCCGCGAAATGGCCGGCACGGGAGCGGTATCCCCTGCCGGCCACCGCCGAAAGACCGGGTTCCGGCGCGAAGCGGCGCTCGGTCAGCCCTGCGAGTCCCTGGACTTGGCCCGGGAGCGTTCCCTGCCGCGTTGGGTGCCGTCCAGGGTGACCTTGCGAATGCGCAACGCCTTGGGCCCGACCTCTACGCACTCGTCCGCGGAGCAGAACTCCAGCGCCTCCTCCAGACCCAGCTTGCGCGGGCGGGCGAGCCGTTCCAGTTCCTCGGACCCGGCCGAGCGCATGTTGGTGAGCTTCTTCTCCTTGGTGACGTTGAGGTCCAGGTCCTCGGCCCTGGGGTTCTCCCCCACGACCATTCCCTCGTAGACGTCGTCACCGGGCTCTACGAAGAAGGTCCCCCGGTCGGAGAGCTGCATCAGGGCGTAGTTGGTGACCGGCCCGGCGCGGTCGGCCACGAGCGATCCGCTGTTGCGGGTGCGCAGTTCACCCGCCCACGGGTAGTAGCCCTCGAAGACGTGGTTGGCGATCCCCGCTCCCCTGGTCTCGGTGAGGAACTCGGTACGGAAACCGATCAGTCCGCGCGCGGGCACCACGTAGTCGAGCTTGATCCGGCCGGTGCCGTGCCCGTCCATGGTCTCCATCTTGCCCTTGCGGCTGGCCAGCAACTGGGTCACCGCACCCAGGTGGTCCTCCGGGATGTCCAGGGAGAGGCGTTCGAAGGGCTCGTGCAGTTTGCCGTCTATGGTCTTGGTGACCACCTCGGGCTTGCCCACGGTGAGTTCGAAGCCCTCCCGGCGCATGGTCTCCACCAGCACGGCCAGGGCCAGCTCACCACGCCCCTGCACCTCCCAGGTGTCCGGACGTTCGGTGTCCACCACACGCAGGCTGACGTTGCCGACCAGCTCGGAGTCCAGGCGGTTCTTGACCAAACGGGCGGTGACCTTGCTCCCGCCGTTGCGTCCCGCGGTGGGCGAGGTGTTGGTTCCGATGGTCAACGAGATGGCGGGGGCGTCGACCGTGATGCGCGGCAGCGGATCCGGCTGCTCGGGGTCCGTGAGGGTGTCGCCGATGTTGATGTCGGGAATCCCCGCGATGGCGACCAGGTCTCCGGCCGATGCGTAGTCGGCGTTGACCCGCTCCAGGTTCTCGGTGACCATCAGCTCGGTCAGCCGCACCTTCTCCACGCTGCCGTCCTCGCGGCACAGCCCCACGGTCTGCCCCTTGCGCAGCTCACCGGCGTGGATCCGGCACATGCCGATCCTGCCCAGGAACGAGGACGCGTCGAGGTTGGTGACCAGCGCGCGCAGCGGAGCCTGCGGGTCCCCCTTCGGGGCGGGCACGTGCTCGAGCAGGGTGTTGAACAGCGGTGTGAGGTCGCTCTCGGGTACCTCGCCCAGCGCCGGGGCGGTCATGTCGGAGCGCCCCGCCTTCGCGGAGGCGTAGACGACGGGGATGTCCAGCACCGACTCGTCGGCACCTACCTCGGCTGCCAGTTCGAGCAGCAGTTCGTGGGTCTCGTCGACCACCTCGGCGACCCTGGAGTCCGGCCGGTCCACCTTGTTGACGACCAGAATCACCGGAAGCTCGGCCGCGAGGGTTTTGCGCAGCACGAACCTGGTCTGCGGTAGCGGCCCCTCGCTGGCGTCGACCAGCAGCATGACGCCGTCGACCATCGACAGGCCACGTTCCACCTCACCGCCGAAGTCGGCGTGGCCCGGGGTGTCGATGACGTTGATGGTCGTCGAGCCCTCCGGGGTCACCCGCCGGATCGCGGTGTTCTTGGACAGGATCGTGATGCCCTTCTCGCGCTCCAGGTCGTTGGAGTCCATCACGCGATCAACGGGTTCGGTGCGCTCGGAGAACGCGCCGGACTGCCGGAGCATGGCATCCACCAGGGTGGTCTTGCCGTGGTCGACGTGCGCGACGAGCGCGATGTTGCGCAGATCGGTACGGGTGCGCTGGTTCGGGCTGGCGACACTGGTGGCGGACACGCAGGAACTCCTGGCTGTCGTACGGGTCGTGGTAACGGCTTCGTTTCGGAAACCACCCGGATGGTTCGCCCGCGACGGAACCGGCGGGTGTGGCCACCGGGGAATCGAGTTCGTGATCACACGCCAGCGGCGTGCTCCCCCTCCGGGGGCCTGCTTCTTCTCCCCCCAGGGTAGTGCACCGAGGCGGTCATTCGGTCGTGTGGCTCGACACCATCGGCCAACGGTTGACCCAGCAGGGTTAGGTTCGCCTATCCTCACCCTTGACTACCGCCCCGCAGGAGGACCACGTGGGAAAGAAGAAGGACACCATCAAGGTGAAACGAAAGTGCTGTCACTCGAAGCCGGCGTGCAAAAGCTGCCCGATCGTGGTACTACGCGAAGCACTCCGGGAGTCCAAGGCGGCGGAAGCCGAAAAGAGCCGAAAGAGGCAGCGAAAGAAGGCGAAGAAAGCTTCCCTCGAAACGACCGAGCGATAACGTCCTCGTTCGAGGACGCCCCTATGCGGAGCACCCCGCGCCCCAGTTCCGACATCCGGATCCGAACGCCCGAATACCGGTAACCGAATCCCGGTAACCGAGTCCCCCATGGCCGGACTCCCCGCATCCGGAACGTGAGCCAGTCCCCCACTCCGCGACCACCCCGGAGCCCGACACCGCGCGAGCGGTGTCGCGAACCGAGGCGGTCCGTCCACTAATCCGCCGTGGTCAGATGATCGGCGTAATCGGCCAGCTCCGGGATGGTTCGAAGCGCCTGGAACTCGATCACCTCCTGCCTGGCCACCTTGTGCACGACGAACGGATCGGTCGCCAGGATGGCGTCGAGCTGCCCACGCGACATCGACCGCGCGATGATCACTCCACCGTTTCGGGGGTGCCGCCTTCCCGAGGCCACGAAGTCTCCGGAGTCTTGATGATGGGACAGCCATTCGGAATGGTCCTGCAACAGCGCGTCCACATCCGCCAACGGGGCCGTGTAATGCACCAGAACTACGTACATTCTTTCACGATAGCGCCCAGCGACAATCGAGGCGAGCAACATCGTTCGACGCCACACTATTCGACCAACCGGAAGAACATTTCAGACAAATACGAATTTTGATCGCAAATCCGTTTCGGGTTATTTTGAATCATGCTTTCCGCCCTCGGCAACCATGATCGTCCGCAACGAGTCGAGCAACAACCGGTCGGCTTCGAGCCACTCCAATCCCGCCAGTCGGGAGAGGCCGATCCAGCGCAGCGCCCGGTGCTCCACCGGAACCGGTGGGTGCGCACCCACCGCGAGCCGTGCCCGCCAAACCCGCAGCAGCATCCCGGACTCCGCCGACAGCGGAATGTCCGTTCCCACCCTCTCCAGCGGAACCACTTCGGTGGCGAGCTCCTCGCGGCACTCCCGGACCACCGCATCCGGCTCGCCCTCACCCGGTTCGACCCTGCCGCCGGGTAGTTCCCAGCTGCCCGCGTGATGAGCGGGATAACGCCGCTGCTGCGCTAGCAGCATCCCGCCCTCGACCAACGCGGTACCCACCACGACCGGTTCGGACGCCCATCCCGAGGCGAGCTCGCGCACCGCGGCGAGATAGGCACTCACTCGCCCGGACAACCACTGCGGAACGCTTTCCCCTGCCACGTGAACCTCGCAACGGGAGCGGTTACCCGTCGCACGCTCCGTCAGGACGAACCCCAGCAGAGCCGAGCCCCGGAACATCGGCGAGTCGAGGCGTAACCGCAGCCCCGCCTCGTCCGCACGCAGCACCGTCCCCATGACGCCACTCCCACCGCCCGCACCGCCCACATCGGCCGCGCCGTCCGCGCCGACGGCGAGTGGGAACCGATCACCGGCCAGCAACAGCTCCCCCACCGCCTCGGACGCTCGTTCCGCCGTCGCGCCGAGAAAGCCGGTCACGGTGCGGGTGTGCCGCAGCGCGGCGGCGACCACGTGGACGGGAGCGTCGAAGGTCAGAGCGGATTCCGGCACGACCGGCATCCTGCCCGTCCCGGCGCGGGCCGGTTCCTCCGGGTCGGGAAGCTCCGCCGGCACCCCGAGAACTCGCCGCACCCCGCTCCGCTCACCGCTTTCGGTCGGGCAGGCGAACCTCGAGCCGCGCGCCCCCTTCCGGGGAAGTCCCCACCAGTGTCGAACCGCCACGCCGTCGGACCACTTCGGCGACCAGCGCCAGCCCCAGTCCCGAGCCACCGCCGTCGCGTGCGCGGTCGGCCTCGGCACGGTAGAACCGTTCGAACACGTGGGGACGGTGCTCCGGTGCTATGCCCGGCCCGTCGTCGTCCACGAGCAGCCGTGCACCCCGGGAAGTCGGCAGCACGGAGACACGCACGACCACCCGCGCGTAACGCAGCGCGTTCGCGACGAGATTGTCCAGCACGGTGGCGACCTCGGCGGACGTGGCCCACACGGTGACGGCGGACAGCGGTGTGGCCAGTCGCACCCTGGTCCCCGTGCCCGCCGTGTTCGCCCGGTCGACCACCAGGCGCGCCGCCGCCACGAGCTCCACCGGCCCGCCCTCGGGGGGTGTCGCGGTATCCGAGCGCGCCAGCGCCAGCAGCCCCTCCACCAGTTCGGACAGGCGCCGGGCCTCCTGCTCGATCTGCAGCAACGTCTCCTGGGCCAGTTCCGGGTCGGGGTGCACCACCGCGACCTCGGCCTGTGCGCGGATCGAGCCCACCGGATTGCGCAGTTCGTGCGCAGCGTCCCCGGTGAACCTGCTCAGCCGCTCGGTGTCCGCGTCACGCCGGGCGAGCATGTCGTTGGTCGCCCGAGCGAGCGAGCGCAGCTCGTCGTCGGCTTCGGGCAGCGGTAGCCGCTCCCCCACCGGCAGCCGTGCGGCGGCCAACCGCATCCGGCGCACCGGGCGAAGGGCTCCGCGTACCGCCAACCAGGTCGCCGTGCCCACGAGCAGCGCGACCACCAGCGATCCGAGCCCGAGCACCCGGTTCGCGGTGGTACGAACGTCACGATAGGCCGAGAGATCCGCCTGGGCCAGCACCAGCAGGGGTTTGCCGCTCGGAGCGGCCACCACGCGGCCCACCCAGCGGACTCCCGCACCGGAATCGGCGGTTCCGCCGGACCTGGTGACTCCCTTGCCGGCTTTCAGACTGTTGATCTCCCAAGGTCGCAGCGCGGTGGTTCCCTTCCCGTCCACCGGGCTCCCCGCCGTGTCCAGCACCCGGATGCCGTCTCCGGCGACCCGTCCGGGAGCGGAACCCTCGGTCAGGCTCTCCGCTGCGGTGCGCGACTCGGTACGAAGCCTCGTGTCCACCGACTCCAGCGAGAGCAGCCCGATGAACGCCCCGCTGATGGACACGATCACGGCCAGCCCCAGCAACGAGGCGAACACGGCGGCGACGCTGGTGCGGAACTGCACGGTTCGCCGCCTCCACCAGGCGCGGGGACCGCGACCGGCCCCGAACCGGAAACGGCGTCTCATGGGAGGACGCGCCCTTCGCGTCGGGTGGGAACAGCGGTGCCGGGAACGGACTCACGCATCGTTCATCCGGTAGCCGTGGCCGCGCACGGTCTCCACCAGCTCACCCGCGCCGACCGCGTCGAGCTTGCGTCGCAGATAGCCGACGTAGACCTCCACCACGTTGCGGGTGACTTCCTGGTCGTTGCCCCACACCGCCTGCAGCAGGTCCTCCTTGGTCAGCACCGTGCCCGGGCGGCTCGCCAACGCGACCAGCAGTTTGTACTCCCTGGGGGACAACGCTATCGGATCCCCGGCCCAACTGACCTTGCGTCCGGAGCGGTCGATCTCCAGTTCACCGACCCGGAGGCTGTCCTGCCTGGCAGGGGTGTCCCCTCTCCGGACGAGCGCCCGCACCTGCGCGGCCAGCACCACGAACGAGAACGGTTTGACCACGTACCCGTCGGCTCCCAGATCCAGCCCGTCCGCCTGGTCGAACTCACCGTCCTTGGCCGAGACCAGCAGCACCGGTGTGTGTATCCCGCGATGCCGTAACCGCTCCAGCACCCGGTACCCGGACAGGCCGGGAAGCAGCACATCCAGCAGAATGACGTCGAACGATCCCGTCGCGCCCTGCCGGAGCGCTTCGTGGCCCTCGGAGCAGACGGTGACCTCCATACCTTCGGCGGACAGGCCGCGACGCAACGCGGTCCGGACCCCCGCTTCGTCGTCGACCACCAGTACTCGGACGGGAGTGTTCTCATGGTTCACGACTCTCAGCATGCCTGCGACACCATCGACAACGCATCGCACGCCCGGTTTCCATCGCGGAAGTCGGCACGGTCCGCCGGGGAGTGGTTCCCGGCGGCAGGCACCACTCACCGAGCGCGGCGCCCCCGCACACGCCCCTGACGGGATCACCGGAACCGTATTCTCAGGATCATCTCAGCGGGACGGGTGCAAGGTGGGTATCGACCGCAAAGAACTCGAAGGGAATCGGATGAGACGCAGGAACATCGCGCTTACCGCGTCGGCCGGAATCGCCGCCGGAGCGCTCGGACTCACCTCCATGACGCTTCCCGCGGGGGCGCAGAGCCCCCAGCTTCCCCAGGTGTCCGCCAACGAGCTGCTCGCTTCGGTGATGGAATCGGATCCACCGGCGCTCTCGGGCAGGATCACCGTGCAGAACGAGCTCGGGTTACCCGCGCTTCCGGGGGCGGGCGAGGCCGGTGAGCTGCTCTCGGGCGGCGAGAAGTCGATGCGGGTCTGGTACGACGGTCAGCAGCGGCAACGGATCTCGATGTCCGACGGCAGCGGTGAGACCACCGTGGTCGACGACGGCAACACGGTGTGGAAGTGGGACTCCGCCGAACGCACCGTGGTCAAGTACCCCCACGGGGAGTCCTCCCGGGAGGACTCCGGGACGGAACGTCCGGAGGCGGACGCTCCGGCGGATCCCTCGGAGCTCGCCCAGCGGCTCGTCGGCAAACTGCGGGAGACCAGCACCGTGCAGGTGGACGGCACCGCGAGCGTCGCGGGGCGGGACGCCTACGAGTTGGTGCTGACACCGAAACCGAACGAACGCACCAAGCTGCGCGAGGTCCGGATCGGCGTGGGAGCCGAGACTCGGATCCCACTTCGGGTGGAGGTCAACGCCAACGGTTCGAGCGATCCAGCGCTGCGGGCCGGGTTCTCCGAACTGAGCACGGGCGAGCAGGACGCGGAGCTGTTCCAGTTCACCCCGCCGGAGAACGCGAAGGTGCGCACCCCAGAAAAGCCCGAGGAGCAGGGTTCCGCCCCCTCCCGGGAGGGGGATTCCGGCCCCGGCGACGGGAACCGACCCCGGATCGAGGGAACCGGCTGGGACACGGTGGTGCTGAGCCGGCTGCCGGAGAGCGCGATGCGTTCGTCCACCGGTGATGGTGAACGGTCCGGACCCGGCGCGGCCGAAACGGGCGGAACCGGCGTTCGCGCCATGGCCGAACGCATGGGGTCGCCGGTCAGCGGCTCGTGGGGCCACGGCTGGGTGATCAACACTTCGGTCGGCTCGGCGGTGCTGACCTCCGACGGCCGGGTGGCCGCCGGTGCGGTTCCGCAGCAGGTACTGATCGAGGCACTGCGGGACTCCTGATGACCGGACCCGCTGACACCGCCGAGGCGGGGGTTACGAGCGCCCCCGCCTCCGGGCGGGAAGAATCGGAACCCGCACTGCGCACCAGCTCGCTACGCAAGACCTACGGCGGGACCGTGGCGGTCGCCGACGTGGACCTGTGGGTACCGCGCGGTGCGGTGGTCGGCATGCTCGGTCCGAACGGCTCGGGCAAGACCACCACGATCCGGATGCTGCTGGGGCTGACCGAACCGTCCGCCGGGTCGGTCGAACTGCTCGGATACCGCATGCCGGACCAGAGCGGTCGCGCACTGCCCTCGGTGGGAGCCCTGGTGGAAGGTCCGGGGTTTCACCCCTTCATGTCGGGTAGGCGGAACCTGCTCCGTTGTGCCGCCATGGAGCCCGCGCTGTACGGCTCGGACGTAACCACGGCGGTGCGGCAGGCACTGGAGCGAGTGGGGCTCGTCGAGGCCGCGGAACGCAAGTACCGCTCCTACTCGCTGGGTATGAAGCAGCGGCTCGGGCTGGCCGCGGCGCTGCTCGTGCCGCGCGACCTCGTGGTGCTCGACGAACCGACGAACGGCCTGGATCCGGCGGGTACCAGGGAGGTACGCCGAATAATCGCGGAGTTGCACGCGAGCGGGACGACAGTGGTGGTCTCCTCACACCTGCTGTCCGAGGTGGAGGCGACCTGCACCCATGCGGCCGTACTGCAGGCCGGGTCGCTGATCGCGCAGGGCGAGTTGGCGACCCTGCTGGAGTCCGGCGGGCCCAATCTGCTGCTCCGGGTTTCCGACAACGAGTCGGGGCTGGAGACACTACGGCAGAGCGGCATACCGGCTCGCGTGGAACGGGGAGAACTACGAGTGGAACTGTCCGAAACGGACGCACCCGAAGTGGTCGCGGCACTGGTACACGCCGGGATCGGGGTGCACGAGGCACGCCGGAACCGTGCGGGCCTGGAGGAGATCTTCGCTCGACTCACCGAGGGGGAGTCATGACGGGAACGGCCTCACGGGTCGAGCTGCCGTCCGGCATCCGGCAACGCACTTCGGCGCCGTTCGGACGAGTGGTGAGCTCCGAGCTGAGTTGGATACTGCACCGGCCGCGCAATCTGCTCGCGCTGCTCGGGCTGGCGTTGATCCCCGTCCTGATCGGAACGGTGCTCGCGATAACCGGAGGACCTTCCGGTGGAACGGGACTGTTCTCGGCGGTCGCGGGCAACGGGCTTGTCCTTCCGGTGCTGGCCCTGATGCTGACGCAGAACCTGCTGCTGCCGTTGATCACCGCGATGGTGGCCGCCGACGGACTGGCGGGCGAGGCGGCCAACGGTACGTTGCGCGGGCTGCTGCTGGCACCGATCGGCAGGGTGCGGCTGGTGGTGGTCAAGGCACTGGGCGTGCTGCTGATGGTGGTGCTCGCCGTCGGTGTCGTCGCGTTGAGCGGAGTGCTGACCGGACTGCTGATCGTCGGCAGCGACGGTCTGGTCACCCTGTCCGGCACCACTCTCCCGCTGGGTGAGGCACTTGGCAGGGTCGCACTGGCAACGGCCTGGTGCGCGGTGCAGATGGCCGCGGTCGGCGCCGTCGCGCTGGCGATATCCGCGACGACCGAGCACTCGCTGCTGGTGCTCATCGCCACGGTGGGGGGATTGATCGTGTTCGGGGTGCTGGAGGCCATTCCGTCCCTGGAGTGGCTCAAGCCGATCTTCATAACCGCCGACTGGTACTCCATCAGCGACGTACTGAGTGATCCGATCCGCTGGAACAATCTGGTGGACGGACTGTGGCGCGCCGGTTGCTACACGCTGGTGGGCTTTTCGGCGGCGGTGGCACGGATGGCCACCAAGGACACCTGACCCGACCGCGAGGAAGGTTTGTCCGTAGCGGCGCGGCGATTTCGCGGGAAATTGACAACGACCGGGCCGTACCGTCCCACCTCCCCCAAGATTTCCCGAGCGGGAAATCGACGCCCGCCGAGCGGGCTCAGCGACGTCGTGAGTCGGCGGCCGTGGCGGAACGGTCGCCGACGGACATCAACCGGTTGGTTCGAGCAGCGGACGGATGTCACCCGATAGAACACGAGCATCGCTCGGATGGTCGTAGCAACGCACTACTCCGAATTGCCAACCTGCTCCTCGGCATCCCGCAGTCGACAGAGTAGGCGGACCGATGGTCGCTTTCACCTACCCGGAGTTCTACCTGCCCCACCCCGCCCGGCTGAATCCGCACCTGGAACGTTCCCGACGTCACAGCACCGAGTGGGCGGAGCGTATGGGCATGTTGGAGGCTCCCAAGCCGGGAGGTGGTGTGATCTGGGACCGGCAGGCGCTGGAGAAGATGGACTACGCGCTGATGTGCGCCTACACCCATCCCGACTGTGACGGGCCGATGCTGGATCTGATCACCGACTGGTACGTGTGGGTGTTCTTCTTCGACGACGACTTCCTCGAGCAGTTCAAGTACTCCCGGGATCTGCGCGGCGCCCAGCGGTACCTGGACAGGCTGGACCTGTTCATGCCCGAGGCGGACCAGCAGGCCCCGGAACCCGCCAACGCCGCGGAGGCGGGGCTGCACGACCTCTGGCAACGCACCGCACCGTCGATGTCGAGCGGTTGGCGCAGGCGATTCACCCGCAGCACCCACAATCTGATGGTCGAGTCGATGTGGGAACTGGACAACATAACCCGGGGCAGGATCGCCAATCCGATCGAGTACGTGCAGATGCGGCGCAGGGTGGGTGGTGCGCCGTGGTCGGCCAACCTCGTGGAGTGCGCCGTCAAGGCGGAGCTGCCGGACCACATCACCGCTCTTCGCCCGATCGAGGTGCTGTCCGAAAGTTTCTCGGACGCGGTGCACCTGCGCAACGACCTGTTCTCCTACCAGCGGGAGGTCGCCGAGGAAGGCGAGAACTCCAATGCGGTGCTGGTGTTCGAACGATTCCTGGACTGCACCACACAGCAGGCGGCCGAGCTGGTCAACGACCTGCTGACCTCGCGACTGCAACAGTTCGAGAACGCGGCGCTGCACGATGTTCCCGCGCTGTTCGCCGACAACGGTCTTCCCGTCGACGAGCAGGCCCGGGTGGCGGCCTACGTCAAAGGACTGCAGGACTGGCAGGCCGGTGGCCACGAATGGCACGCCAAGTCCAGCCGCTACACCAACGAACAACTCGAATCCCGGGAGAGCCCGGTGCTGGGAGTGCTGGGCGGCCCGAACGGGCTGGGAACCTCGGCGAGCGGGCTGCACACCTCCACCGTGGCGATCGGGGTGGCGCACCGCTCGCGGCAGCACTCCCACCACCCGTTCGAACGGGTGGGACCGCTTTCCCTGCCCGAGTTGGACATGCCCTACGCCTTCCGCACCAGTCGACACATCGACACGGCACGCGCCTACGCGGTCGACTGGGCGCGCGGGACGGGAATGTTCGACTCGGTGCCCGGGGTCGAACTCGGCGGCGTCTGGGACGAACAGCGTTTCGTGAATCTGGATCTGCCGCACTGCGCCTCGATGATCCACGCCGACGCGGAGCTGGACCAGCTCAAGCTGTCCTCGGACTGGCTGGCCTGGGGAACCTACGGTGACGACTACTTCCCGCTGGTGTTCGGGGCCACCCGCAACGTGGCGGCAGCCAAGCAGCAGGACGCCCGTCTCCCGGCCTTCATGCCGCTGGACATGAGCGACACACCGGAGCCGAGCAATCCCGTCGAACGCGGCCTGGCGGATCTGTGGCAGCGCACCGCCACACCGATGTCCCCCGCTGCCCGTGACGAGTTCCGCAAGGCAGTGCTGGACATGACGTCGAGTTGGGTCTGGGAGCTGGACAACCAGACGGCCAACCGGATACCGGATCCGGTGGACTACATCGAGATGCGTCGCAGAACTTTCGGTTCGGACATGACCATGAGTCTGTCCCGGCTCTCGGCGGAGAACTCGATCCCCCCGGAGATCTACCGCACCCGCACGCTGCGGGAACTGGACACCGCCGCACAGGACTACGCCTGCTTCGTAAACGATCTGTTCTCCTACCAGAAGGAGATCGAGTTCGAGGGCGAACTGCACAACATGGTGCTGGTGGTGCGCGACTTCCTGGGAGTCGACCAGCAACGTGCACGGGACGTGGTGGGAGAACTGGCCAACTCCCGAATGGCCCAGTTCCAGCACATCATCGCCAACGAACTGCCAGGGCTGTACGAGCAGTTCGAGCTGGGCGAGGACGTGCGGCGCCAGTTGGAGCGTCACGTTGCGGAGCTGCAGGACTGGATGTCGGGCATCCTGGAGTGGCATCGCCGCTGCGTGCGCTACACCGAGGCCGAACTGCGGCGTATCGCGAATCCCTTCGGTTTCGGCTTCGGCCCCACCGGCCTGGGAACCGCCGCCGCCCGGATCGCCTGACCGGGAATTTCCAGCGGTGGTACCCACCCGAGGTCGGAGCTCCCGTGATGCGCAGGCGGTGGAAGGCTCTGCCGGGCACACCCACGGAAACCGGGTCGAACCTACGTGAACTCGCTCTAACCTGAGCGAGTCGAGTCGGCCGGACCGTGCTAGGTCTCGGTGATCAGGGCCGTTCCGCTCGGTTCGAGGGTCAGCGTCACCTCCTCGTCGAGGTGGGGAACGTCGTCGAGCGAGGTGACGGCTTCCAGCGGTGCGAGTCCCGGCGCGTCCGGCACGGTCACGGTCAACCGCACGTGGTCCTGTCGATGGACTCGTTCCCGCACCACGGCGCGCGGCTGTCCGATCGGGGCTTCCTCCCCGGCGGGCGCGGCCCGCAGTCCTGCCGCACGTAGTCCTATCCGGACAGTCCCCGAAGGGCAGTCCGCAGGACGGGGCACCGTACCGAGTTCGCAGCGGATCGTCTCGTCCTCGGCGTGGCCGGGGAGGACGGTGCCGCATCCCAGGAAGCGTGCCACCTCCTCGGTGGCGGGCCGGTGCCAGAGGCGCCACGGGGTGTCGAGCTGTTCGATCCGCCCCGCCACGAGTACCGCGGTCCGATCGGCGAGCGTGAAGGCCTCGTCGTGGTCGTGGGTCACCAGCACACCGGTCATCCGGTTCCGATCGAGCACACGCGCCAGATCCACGGCCAGCCGCTCCCGCAGCCTCCGGTCCAGCCCGGAGAGCGGCTCGTCGAGCAGCAGCAACCGGGGGTCGGCCGCCAGCGCTCGTGCCAGCGCGACCCGTTGTGCCTGCCCACCGGACAACTCGGTGACTCGTCGGTCCTGATACCCGCCCAGTCCGACCAGTTCGAGAAGTCGAGTCACCGTGTCGCGGCGCTCGCTTCTACCGACCGATCGCATGCGCAGCGCGAAGTCCACATTGCCCGCCACGTCGCGGTGGCCGAAGAGCTGGCCCTCCTGGAAGACCATGCCGAAACCGCGTCGATGCACCGGCACCTCGGAGAGCTCGACACCGTCGAAGGCTATCCGTCCTTCCGAGGGGCGCTCCAGCCCGGCCACGCTTCGCAGCAGAGTGGTTTTGCCGCAACCGGAGGGCCCCAGCACGGCCAGCACCTGGCCGCGCGGCACGTGAAGGTCCACATCGGACAATGCCGTGGTGCCGCCGTAGCGCACCGTCAGGCCTTCCAGCCGCAGGCCGTCGTCCGGCTCACGGTGGGATTCCGGAGCCGTGGCTGTTTCGCCGGACCCGAGTACGGAACGCATCAGAATTCTCCCGCCGAATCGGAACGCAGGGTTTCGATGAGCAGCACCGCCCCGGCGGTGACCAGCATCAGCAACGCACAGGCCGCGTAGGCCATCTGGGTGTTCAGCTCGCCGGGGCGGCTGATCAGCGTGCTGATCGCCACGGGAAGTGTCGGTGTCTCCGGGCGGGCCAGGAAGCCGGTGGCGCCGAACTCGCCCAGGGCGACGACGAAACCGAAGCCCGCGGCGGTCATCACCGCCCGCCCCGCCAACGGCAGGTCCACCTCGCGACGGATCCGCCACGGTCCGGCCCCCAGCGTCGCGGCGGCAGCACGTACCCGTGGATCCACCGAGCGGAGGACCGGCAGTATCGTTCTGATCACCAGCGGTGTGATCACCAGGGCCTGGGCGAACGGCACCAGCAGCGGCGAGGTCCGCAGATCACCCGGCAACACGTGCAGCGTGACGAGATAGCCGAAGCCGACGGTGACGGCGGACACCCCCAGCGGCAGCATCAGGCCGGCGTCCATGAGTTCTGCCGTCCAGCGGCTGCGCAGACTCGTCAGCACCAGGCAGGCGAGCACGCCGAGCAGCAACGACATCCAAGTGGCGTCGGTGGCGGCACGCAGCGAGTTCCACGCGGCCTGCCACCCCGACACGTCCAGTACTCCCCCGGTTCCGGACAACGCCCGATACCCGGCCAGACTCCACCCCCCTCGCGAGTTCACCGAACGCACGAGCAGTGCGACGATCGGAGCGGCCAGGGCACCGAGCACGAGGACCGCGCAGCCCACCGGTATCCACTCGAGACCGCTCGGGCGCCGTACGGCGGCTCGTGACCGGCGCAGTGCGAGCGCGTTCTCCCTGCGGCCGCGGGCGATCGCGGCGACGGCCAGCGCGGCCAACACCGCCGCGAGCTGCAGCAGCGACAGCGCGGCCGCGCCGGAAAGGTCGAGCAGTCGCACGGTGCGCAGGTAGATCTCCGTTTCCAGCGTCCGGTATCGCCCGCCACCCAGTACCAGCACCACACCGAAGCTGGTGGAGCAGAACAGGAAGACCACCGCCCCGGCCGACCACAGCGCGGGGCGCAACGCGGGTAGCGTCACGGTGCGGAAGGCCCGGAGAGGTCCCGCCCCGAGACTGCGTGCCGCGTCGGTCGCTCTCGGGTCGAGCTGGGTCCACAGTCCGCTGACGGTCCGGGCGACGACGGCTACGTTGAAGAACGCGTTGGCAAGCACGATCGCCCACGCGTTCGGCTCGGCGGTGCCGAGCAGGGCGCGGAAGGCCATTCCCACCACCAGGGTGGGTAGTACGAACGGGACGGTGATCAGGGCGCGCAGCAGGGCCTTTCCCGGCACGGGCACCCGCGCGAGCAGGTAGGCCAGCGGCATCCCGGCCACGATGGCCAGCAGGGTGGAGGCCGCCGCCTGCCCGAGGGTGAAGGCGACGATCCGCCAGGTTTCCGGAGCGGTCAGTATCTCGTCGAGCCCCGAGCTCAGCCCGAGGCGCAGGATGGCCGCCACCGGCCACGCGAAGAAGACGCCGAGAAACCCCAACACCAGCGCCGAGCCCACTGTGATGAACGCGGCGTGCCCGCCTGGGCGCGCACCGGGAATCGCGGTGCCGTCGGCCCCGGCTCCGTTCGGCGAGCCACCGTTCGGCGAGCCACCGTTCGGCGAGCCACCGTTCGGCGACTCCCCGTTCGGCGAGCCACCGTTCGCCGCCCCACCGCTTCCCGCGGCCTCTTCGGTCGTCACCGGTTCGTCAGGGAACGCCACTGGCGTATCCACTCGGCGCGGTTGCGCTCCACCCGCTGCGGCTTCATCTCGGTGGGTTCGGACGGCCGCGGGGCGACGTCCCGCCAACTATCCGGCAGCTCGACCCCCAGTAGCACCGGGTAGACGTACATCTGCTCGGGCATCCGGCGCTGGAACTTCCACGAGAGCAGGAAGTCCATCAGCTCCCGCGCTCCCTGGAGGTTCGTGGTCCCGTCGATTACTCCGGCGTACTCGACCTGTCGGTAGCACGTTTCCAGCAGTGCCTTGGTACGCGGTTGTCCGTTCCGGTCGACCTCGGCGGCGGGTGAGGAGGCGTAGGACAGCACGATGGGCCGGGACCCGCCGCCGGACGAGCCGGAGAAGTCCTGCTTGTAGGCCTGCTGCCAGCCCGAGGAGATGCGCACGTCGTTGGCCAGCAGTCGTTGCCAGTAGTTCTGCCACCCCTGCTCGCCGAACGTGGACACGGTGTTGAGCAGGAAGGCAAGACCGGGCGAGGAGGTCGCCGGATCGGGAACCGCGAACAGGCCCGCGTAGCGCGGCTCGGCCAGGTCCGCGAGCTCGGCGGGCGGTTCCAGGTCGTGCTGTTCGAACCAGCGCAGATCGATGTTGACGCAGACGTCGCCCGCGTCGACGGGGGTCGGGCTGTCGTTGCCGCCGTAGGCGTACTCGATCGGGATGTGGTCCCCGTTCTCTGGGGAGTAGGAGGCGAACACTCCGTTGTCGACGGCGCGCGAGAGATACGTGGAGTCGACCCCGAAGGCGACGTCGCCGATGGGGGCGTCCTTGGTGAGCACCAGCTCGTTGGTGAGTTCGCCCGCGTCCCCCTTGCGCAGGATCCGGAGGCGATAGCCGGAGTCCTGCCGGAATCTCTTCCGTAATTCGTCACTGATCACGAACGAATCGTGCGTGACCAGTGTCACGGTGGGGGCCTGCGAGTCACGGCCGGTGCCCATGAGTGAGCAACCGGCCACCAGTAAAGTGACTGCCATTGCCAGTGCGGCACGCGTTCGGCGTGCGGTGCTGCGTCTCAACGATCCTCCCGTGGTCACACCACGAGTGCGACACCGAGCTGATCGCACGCCTCCCTGCGCCGGCATTACCCGGTTCAGGTAGGACGGTCGAGGACCCCGTGTCCTCCTCTCAGCCCAGCGCACTGGACTCCCGTGGCGAACCGGAAGTCTACTGCATCCCACGATCCCGACCCGAGAGTGATTCACTCCGGTCGGGCCTCCTCCGCCCAGCCTTACCGGCTACTCACCCAGTGAAACTTCCCGGGCGGAACTTCCCGAGGGCGGTGGCACCGCTATTCGCCCGTGGCCAGCTCGGCCGCCTCGTACGCACATCCCCAGGAGACCGCCACCCCGTCGCCGCCGTGGCCGTAGTTGTGCACGATGCGGGCGCCTTCGTAGTGCTCCACCTTCAGCCGCACGCTCTCGCTCCGGGGACGCAGCCCGACGATCTCCTCCCGGATGGGCGCCTCGCGCAACTCGGGCCGGATCTCGGCGCAGCGACGCAGGATTCCCGCCGTGACCTCCCCGTCCGGAACGCGGTCCCAGGCGTACGGCACCGCGACACCGCCGAGCACCAGCCGATCGCCGTGCGGCATGTAACTGGCCCACCGGCCGCTGTCGGAGAGCTCGACGAAGTACTCCTCGATACCCGGGTTCGCCACGACCACGTGCTGCCCGAGCACGGGCAGCACACCGGGGTCGCCGACCAGTTCCCGTGCTCCCACCCCGGTGCAGTTGACCACGGTGCGGCTCTCCCCGGCGGCGTCCGAGAGGCTGGAAACCGGGCTGCGGAGCAGCTCACCACCGGCCGCGCGAAACCGCCGGGTGAGGTAGTCCAGATAGCGGGGCATGTCGATCAACGGCAGGGTGGCCCGCGCGCCGGCCGTGAACCCGTGCGGCAGTTCACCCGGCTCGCAGGCACGAAGATCCGTCAGCAGCAGGGTCTCCTCGGGCCGCTTCGCCGCGATGGGCTCCCGACTGGCCACCGTGCCGAGGGCCAGATGCACCCCCGTGCTCGGAACGCCCGCCAGCTCCAGGAACGACTCGTGGGAGCGTCGCGCCCAGCCGAGGGCGCGGTCGCGGGGACCCAACGAGATCGGTCCCCAGATCGCTCCGGCCACCGCCGAGGTGGTCTCACCGGGTGCCTCGGTGGTTCTGATACGCACGTGACAGCCGCGTTCGGCGAGCAACACGGCCGTGGTGAGTCCCGAGACACCGGCACCGATGACCAGAACGTCCGAGGATCGACTCTTCACGAAGTGACGGTAGCACCGGGCGAGCACTCGAGACACCTTCTTCGCGGGGACGGGCACCGGTCTCGCCCACCGGACACCCTCCCCGAGAAGTGACGCGACGTGGTTCGCCACGCCGGGGAGGTGTCGCCGCACCAGGGCGGTGTCACCGTTCGGCTCCGACCTCGGCCGCGTCCCACTCCCCGCCGAGTGCGGGTGCCAGCCCCGCTGCCGCTACGGCACGGAACTCGGCTCCCCGCAGTCGCCCGGCTCCCTCCGGCAGCGCTCCGAGCAGCGGAACGCCGGTCACGGCGGGAAGGTCGACCGCGTTGCAGCGCGCCGCGAGCTCGGGGGCGCTCGGTCGACTTCCGATCACGAGGCCGGGGCAGTCCAAGCCACGGTGACGCAGTTCCCGCACGGTCAGCGCGCTCGCGTTCAGCGCCCCCAGCCCTGCCGGGCACACCACCAGCACCGGCGCGGCCAGTGGGCCCGCCGCGTCGGCGAGCGTGCCGCCGTGGTCGTCGTAGGGAACCAGCAAGCCACCGGCCCCCTCCACCAGCACGAGGTCGTGCGAGGCGGCCAACCGCGCGACCGCCGCGACGATCCGTCCCGGTGTGACCGGCGGGGCCCCCTCGCGGCGCGCCGCCACGGCGGGGGCCAACGGGTCGCGGTGGCGCGCGAGTTCCGAAGTGGTGACCCCGCCCGTCATTCGCCCGATCCCGCCGGTCATTCGCCCGATCGCCGCGGCGTCGCCCTCCTCGTCGCCCACGATTCCGGTCTGCGCGGGTTTGAGCACCGCCACCGAGCCGGACGCGGTGGCGGCCAGCGCGGCGGTGACCACGGTCTTGCCGACGCCGGTGCCGGTCCCGGTCACGAAAAGCGTCCTGCCCACCGTGCTCACCCCGCTTCCGCCGCCGCGCGAACGGCCTCGGTCACCGTGGCCAGGTCCTCGGGACCGATCACGTAGGGCGGCATGGTGTAGATCAGGTCGCGGAACGGACGCAGCCACACCCCGTGCTCGATCGCGGCACGACTCGCGGCGGTGGTGTCCACTTCGTGGTCGAGTTGTACGACGCCGATCGCTCCGAGCACCCGCACATCACGCACCCCGCGCAGCTCCCGAAGCGGGGAGAGCCCGGCCCACAGCCCGGATTCGATCGCACCGATCTCTCCGCGCCAGTCCCGTTCCAGCAGTGCCCGCAACGAGGCGCAGGCCACCGCGGCGGCGAGGGGGTTGCCCATGAAGGTGGGGCCGTGCGCCAGCACGGGCACCGACCCCCGCGCTATGCCGTCGGCGACGTGGGTGGCGCACAACGTCGCGGCCATACTCAGGTAACCGCCGGTGAGCGCCTTTCCCAGACACATCACGTCCGGCGCCACCCCGGAGTGGTCGGCGGCGAACAGCTCGCCCGTGCGTCCGAAGCCGGTGGCGATCTCGTCGAAGACGAGCAGCACCTCGTAGCGGTCGGCCAACTCGCGCAGCGCGCGCGGGTACTCGGGCGAGTGGAACCGCATGCCGCCCGCGCCCTGCACGACCGGTTCGACCACGACGGCGGCCAGTTCCTCGTGGTGGCGCCGCAGCAGCTCCTCGAAGCGTTCGAGGTAGTCGCGCTCGACCTCGGCTCCGAACCCGGCGGGTGGGGCCGGAGCGAAGAGCTGTTCGGGCAGCGCACCGCGCCACAGGTGGTGCATCCCGCCTTCCGGGTCACACACCGACATCGGGTGCCAGGTGTCGCCGTGATAGCCGCCGCGCCAGGTGAGCAACCGTCGTTTTCCGGCACGTCCCCGGCCGCGCCAGTACTGCAGACACATCTTGACGGCGACCTCGATCGCCACCGAGCCGGAGTCGGCCAGGAAGACGTGTCGCAGCGGGTCGGGGGTGATCTCCACGAGGCTCGCGGCGAGCCGCACGGCGGGTTCGTGGGTGATACCGCCGAACATCACGTGGCTCGCGCGGTCGAGCTGCCGCCGGACCGCCTCGTCGAGCGCGGGATGACGGTAGCCGTGGATCGCCGCCCACCAGGAGGACATGCCGTCGATGAGTTCCCGCTGCCCGTACCGCTCGGAACTGGTTCGCAGTCTCACCCCGTGGGCGTCGGTCACGGTCAGCGGTTCCGTGCCGGCGGGCATCCCCGAATAGGGGTGCCAGACGTGATTTCTGTCCAGGCGGGACAGTTCTTCCGGCGACAGCGGTGTGTCCGACAGGGTTCTGAGCACACCGGAATGCTGCCGCGCCGCCCGGCGAAGCCCCATTCGCGGCGGGAACAAATCCCCGGGACCGCGGTTGTACCTCCCGACCACTGGCCACCGGCTCGCCGCTCCCGCAGGCTCTGCCGACATGTCCCCTCGAAGCACCACCCCCGACGGGCCGGCTCGGGAAACCGTGTTCGACCGGCTGGACCGGGAAGCCGAACGCCGCGACCGCGCGGGACTGACCAGGAGACCACCGACGAGATCGGCGCGGGAGAACACGCTGGACCTCGCGGGCAACGACTACCTCGGGCTGGCAACCCACCGCGCGGTCACCGAAGCGGCCTCGGACGCCGCACGGCGATGGGGAGCGGGCTCGACCGGTTCCCGCCTGGTAACCGGGACGACTGAGTTGCACACCACGCTGGAGACCGAGCTCGCGGAGTTCTACGGCACGGAATCGGCACTGGTGTTCTCCTCGGGATACACCGCCAACCTGGCGATGATCACGGCGCTGGCCGACGAACGTTCGCTACTCGTCTCCGACCGGCACAACCACGCCTCGCTGATCGACGGTTGCAGGCTCTCCCGAGCAGAGGTGCGCATCGTGGACCACGCCGATCCCGACGCGGCGGCGAACGAGCTCTCCCGCTCTCCGGGGGCCGGGTTGCTGCTTACCGAGTCGGTGTTCTCCGTGGACGGTGACACCGCCCCGCTGCGGGACTCGCTGCGGGTCTGCCGCGCGAACGGAGCGGCACTGCTGCTCGACGACGCGCACGGCCTCGGCGTGCTCGGCGAGGGCGGCGCGGGTGCGCTGAGCGAGTTGGGCGTGCGCGCAGCACCGGACGTGGTGAGCACGGTGACCCTGTCCAAGTCGCTGGGAGCGCAGGGTGGGGCGGTGCTGGGGCCGCACCGCGTGATCGAGCACCTCAGGCAGACGGCCCGCACCTTCGTCTTCGACACCGGCCTGGCCCCTCCCGCTGTGGCGGCGGCAGCGGCAGCCCTGGGTGTGTTGCGGGAACGACCGGAACGTCACGCACGGGTGCGTGAGGTGGCCGAAGGACTGCACCGGGAATTGGTGCGACGCGGCGTGCCCGCCAGCCGGCCCGGGGCCGCGGTGCTGGGAATTCCCGTGGGCGGGGCGGACACCGCCGTGGCGTGGGCCGCGGCATGCCTGCGCCGCGGCGTACGAGTGGGGTGCTTCCGGCCACCCTCCGTCCCGGACGGTGACGCGCGGTTGCGGCTGACGGCGCGGGCCGAACTGGGATCGGAGCGGATCACCGAGGTCGCGGCCGTGATCGCCGAAACCGCCCCGGAGGGCTCCGGGTGAGACGGGTCTCGACGATCACGGCCACGAACCCGAGCCTCGGAACTCCTCGAGCGCTCGGAGTTCTCCCGAAGCGGACGTCGCGGCGGGGCGCCTGCGACACGAGAGTGCCGTAGGCGCGGCACCACAGGGGCACTGCCCGAGGTCGTCGCCGTCTCGGGTTCCGCCCCGGCGAGATTTCGCGGGAAATTCGGCGGGAGATTCCACCGAGCGGGTTCGGAGAGGTGCTCGGGGACCTCGCTCAGGGTTTGCGGCCCACTGCCCCGACGATGCAGTTCGACACTTCCGGCTCCTGCTTGTAGCGGGGGCCGTCGGGCCACCAGTCGCAGCACCGCACCAGCCCCGGGTCCACCAGTTCCAACCCGGGCAACATGCTCCGGATCTGCTGTTCGGTGCGGAACTTCCCGCTTCCCATCGGACTGTGGGTGAAGCGATCGTCCATCCTGTTGGCCAACGCGGTGTAGTGGCCGTCGTCCTGCGGATCGAAGAAATGGCTCAACACCACGAACGATCCCGAGGGCAACGCCTCGATGTACTCCCGCATGATGTCGCCGGGATCGCGTTCGCCGACGTGGTGGTGCAGCGTTCCTACATGGAGCAGTGCCAGCGGCTGGGAGAAGTCGATGTGCTCGTTGACCACCGGGTCTTCCAGAATGGCCCGCGGTTGGAAGATGTCGGCCGGGCTGAAGTGCGTATTCTCGTTCTCCTCCAGCAACGCACGGCCGTGGGCGAGCACCACCGGATCGTTGTCCACGTAGACGACCCTGGACTCGGGTCTGAGCCGCTGCGCCACTTGGTGGGTGTTCTCGGCGGTGGGTAAGCCGGAACCGCAGTCCAGGAACTGCGAGATGTCGGTCTGGCTGGCCAGGAATCGGATCGTCCGAATCAGGAACTCGCGGTTGTCCCAGGCCAGATCCGCCGCTTCCGGCGCTGCCTGCTTGACTCCCTCGAAGACCTGCCGATCGACTTCGTAGTTGTCCTTGCCACCGAGAAACGCGTCGTAGACCCTGGCGATACTCGCCTTGCTCGTATCGATGTGGACCGGAGTGTCGCTTTCCGGCGGGGCTCCTGCTTCGATCATCTCGACCTCGTGTCGGGGTGGGGTTCAGAGTCGGACGGTGCACTCGGCGTAGGAGTGTCAGCGCATGCTGTAAATGCAAGCACGAGGAGGTAACCTCACGAAACCGTGCGGCAGAACTTCGATTGGCACGAATGCCGGATCGCCTTCCCCCCGAACGAGTTCATTGCCGACTACAGTGTGAAAGCGAGAATCCGGTGTGTACACCGACGAACAGGAGTGGGGATGACCACCGTCGATTCCGGCGAATCCGATGACGAACACGTCGAGGAACATCCGAAGCCGACAGCCAGACGAATCGTGTTGGGCGCACAGCTGCGCAGGCTGCGTGAGAACGCCGACATCACACGAGCCCAGGCAGCGGACGAGATTCGTGGCTCCGAATCCAAGATCAGCCGGATCGAGCTCGCCAAGGTCAGCCTCAAGGAACGCGATGTCCGCGACCTGCTCAAGTGCTACGGGGTCACCGACGACGAGCAGCAACGACCGTTCCTGGAAATGGTTCGCGAGTCCAAACAGCCCGGCTGGTGGAACCGCTACAGCGATCTGATGCCCGACTGGTTCCAGGACTTCGTCGGCCTGGAGGAGTCGGCCTCGCGGATCCAGGCCTACGAACTTCAGTTCGTACCGGGGCTGTTGCAGATCGAGCCCTACGCCAAAGCCATCGCCAGTCACGGCAGGCCGGAGTTGGCCGACGAGAGCGTTCGGCGCAGGGTGGCACTGCGCATGCAGCGGCAGAAACTGCTCAACGGGCCGCAAGCCCCTCGGGTGTGGGCGGTGATCGACGAGTCCGTGTTACACCGGCCCATCGGTGGACTCGGCGTGATGCGGCAACAGCTGGACCACCTGCTGGAAATGACCAAGCGTTCCACCATCACCCTGCAGGTGCTCCCGTACCGGCTCAGCGGCTACGCCGCCGAGGGCTCGTTCAGCATGTTGCGCTTCGCGGAACCCGAGCTGCCGAACCTGGTCTACGTGGAACATCTCGCGGGCGCGCTGCACCTGGACAAACCGGAGGAGATCGAACAGTACAGCAGGGTGTTCGACCATCTGACCGTGGACGCCGAGACTCCGGAGGAGTCCAGGAAGTTGTTGCACAAGGTGCGGGCGGAACTCTGAGTCCCGGTTCGGTCCGGTTCTCGTAGGTGGTTACGTGGCGGAACCTCCCGCTGACCAGCGCTTCGGGAGGGCCGACCACCCGGTAACCGCCTACGCCACGTGCCTCGCCGCTTCCGGGGCCGCGTCACTGGGGAGCCGCGTCACCGGCCCCGCGGGTGGGTTTCCGACGGGTGGATTTCCCGAAGGCGAGGACTGGATTTCCCGAGGGCGGGGGCCGGTCTCGGCACGCCGATCACTCACGGCCACCTCAGTCGCCCATTCAGGTGAGTCGCATCGCCGAACCCGAGGGGCTCCACCGATACGAACCGGGAATCGGATTTCCCGGACATAGCCCCGCGAAGCGCGCGATGCCAGCGGCTCACGTGGCACAACCGGCCGAGGACCGGTTTTCCGGGCAGGATACCCCGACGACACCCTGCACAGGAAGCCTGAACAATCTCGCACGATCGTGTGTATTCGTGCAGCTGCACGTGCAGATGCATTGCCTTTTCGGTATACCGCTGGCAAGATCTCGTGCACGTGCAGATGCACAACACGCAGAAAAGGTGACCACATGAGCGAGATGATCCGCACCAGCACCTCGGCGGCCGAGCTGCCGAGTGCGCGGTGGCGCAAGAGCAGGCACAGCGGTGCGATCGGGAACTGTGTGGAGGTCGCCGCGCTCAACGGCGGCGAAGTCGCCATGCGCAATTCCCGCGATCCGGAGGGCACCGCTCTCGTTTACACCCGTGCCGAGATCGCCGCGTTCGTGGCGGGCGCGAAGGACGGGGAGTTCGATGACTTCATCAACTGACACCCAGTGCGATTCGGACGCGCGACTGCGTGAACTTATGGCCCGGGGTTTTCAGTTCATGCAGTCCACCGATTCCCGTGGCGAACTGCAGGCGCTGGTCGGCGTGCGGGGGCACGACAACGTCATCGACGTGGTCCGCATCGAATCCGAGGACAGCGTGACGGCCACCAGAATGCCGAGTTACGAGGAGAACGTCTTCGAACCGAGCACCACCTGGTGGCATTCCAGTGGCCGGGTCTGCGACGTGCTCGACCGGCTGCTCGAACTTCCCGACGACCACACGCCCGGAGCCCTACTGGTCGCAGCGGGATTCTGAAACCGCGCCCACCTGGGGCCCCCGAGATCCGTCGGTAGCCCTACCTCCCTTACCGCCGGAAAAACCTTCCGAAACCGCGCGGCCGTCATCGGCCCGGAAGTTCCGGCCGGCATGACCGGGATCACTGCCCGCCTCGTAACCACGGTCTACCGTGTTCGAGGCGGGCAAATCTCGCCGGAGGAGAAGTGGCTCGAATGGACGATCCAACCGGGAGTGCGGGATACGGCGGCTCGGAATCCGAGCAGCTCGAAGTGACCGACGAGGAGAACCTGCGGGAACTGCTGGGCACTCCGTTGCGGCGTACGCTGGACAAGGAACGCGGCCGACTGCACGGACTGGACAGACAGTGGCTGGCTCATTCCCCGTTCTGCCTGGTGGCGACCTCCGACGAACTGGGTAACTGCGACGTCTCGCCCAAGGGAGACCCGCCCGGATTCACGCTGGTGCTGGACGACTCCACGATCGCGCTGCCGGAACGGCCCGGTAACCGCCGCGCGGACAACTTTCGCAACATCCTGCGCAATCCGCATGTCGGGCTGCTCTACATGCTGCCGGGGCGAGGCGACACGCTGCGGATCAACGGACGCGCGCGGATCGTGCGGCGTGCCCCGTTCTTCGAACGCATGGAAGTGAAGGGACACCGCCCGGGGCTGGCACTGGTGGTCGAGATCGAGCAGGTCTTCCACCACTGCGCCAAGGTGTTCATGCGTTCCGGGCTCTGGAACCCGGAGAGCTGGAACCCCGAGGCGGTGGACTCGCGCCCGGCCATCGCCAAGGCGCTGGAGACTCCGGAGAAGAGCCTTGCCGAGCTGGAGGGGTACTACGGCGCGGAGTACGCGGCGAAGCTGTACGGCTGACCGGCCCTCACTCTCGTCCTTCCGGTCGTGGCGACCGAGATCAGCGCCAGCCCCGTTCGGGCGGGCAGCAACACCGCAACGAACGGTCGGGACCACGACCGTCGTGATCGGACGCACTTCCGCGTTGACCCGTGATCTCCCGGCATGGTGATCTGGTCCCGGGGACGCGCGCATCGGAGACGATCATGGGACTCGACAACGGGATTTTCCAGCAGCTCTCCAAGCGGGAGCACTTCTGGCGCGGCGTGGGGATGATGTCGGCTCCGTTGGCTTCCCTCGTCGTGAACGTACTGCAGCCGCCACTCTGGGTGGGCTTGCTCACGGTCGTGGCGGCCGGCAGTGCCGGATTCCTCGTACTGCGGCGCTTCACGACCATGGAAACGAGTCCCACGGGACCGCTGAAACCCGAGAAATGGCGGTTCGGCTTCCCCGACCGCTCGACGTTGCGGCCGAACAAGCACCGCTCCGCGGAAACGGCGGAAGGGACCGACTGACGCTCCCCACCGGACGGATGTCGAGGTGTTCACGTGCCGGAGCTGGTGCGCGACGGGTTCGCCAAGGCGGCGCTCCACCGACCGAACGACAAGCACGGGAATACGATCAGTGGCGCGCGACCGGGTGACCCGCATCGGCTCGACTCGGACGGCGACGGGATCGGCCGCGAGGGCTGACGGCTATGCCACCGCGGTGTTTCTCGGCAGCGCTCCGGTCGAGCAGCGCTCCTGACAGGACTAATCCTGGGTAACTACGACACACGCTGGGTGTCCGCCCGCGCGCTCCCGTCGGCCTCACCACGCTGCCTCGCACGGTAGAGAAACACCCCGTACAGCATCGCCATCGGGCCACCCAGCAGGACGCAGAGGAGGTTGATCAGCAGAACCCAGTAGTTGCGGTCCGGCACCTGGCTCAACGTGATCAGCAGTGTCACGAAGTTGAGCAGCGTGACGAAGGACCACGCCACGAAAGCCGTAACAAACGATCTCCTCCGCGAAGTACGCGACGAACCGATAGCCAAACTCCACCTCCGGACCGGCAGACCGCGTCCGGCAACCGCGCCGGTTGTACCGGCAGCACGAACGCTCGGCAAGATCATCAAGAACTCACACTATAGAGTGTTATCCCGAGTGGGCACTTACCGCCGAATTCGAACCGAGCGTGACCAATTCCACACCTTGAGGTGAAACCGTGCCGACATCACGGGAGTTGACGCAGGGTGGAAGCACAACGGCACCCCTGCGGTCGGTTCGAACGCGGGAACCGCCGATAATCGCTGCTGCCCCCGACCCGCTGGAAAGCGAGCACTCCGTTGGCGCGTGAACCGAGCAGAGCCGAACGCAACCCGACGTTCGTCGGCAGTATCGATCCCTTCTGCTGGATAGCGGTCGTCCCGCTGCTGGTGGCGGCGCTATTCGTGGGCCTGGCGATCATGCCCGTGCTGGGCCTGATCATGGCCGTGCTGGGAATCCTCGTCCTCGTGCTGGACGGTTGGATCAACTGGCGCTGGCACAACACCTGGGGCAGGCGGCAGGAAGCGGCTCGCGGCTCGGCCCGCTCCGGGGGTTCGAGGTCGGGCAGCGGTTCGAGGCCGGGGGCCAGCTCGAAGTCGGGCGGCAGAGCCACCTCTGGCGGCAGGCCCACCTCCACCGGCAGGCGGCCCACCACGGGCCGCAGGTGACGCCCACGGCTCGCTTCGATCTCCCGGTCGGCCGGGCACGTCCCGGCACCGGTTCCCGGCGGAACCGGTGCCTAGTGCCGCGCGGGAATCAGTACAGGAACTTCTCGGGAGTCAGCGGCAGATCCCGCACCCGCACGCCGGTGGCGTGGTACGCGGCGTTGCCGATGGCCGCCGCCGTGCCGACGATCCCGATCTCGCCGATTCCCTTGGCGCCCACCGGGTTGACGTGCGGATCGTGCTCGTCGACCCAGCTCACCTCGATCGAGCCCACGTCCGCGTTGCCGGCGATGTGATACCCGGCGAGGTCGTGGTTGACGACGTGACCGAACCGTTCGTCGACGACGCTGTGCTCGTGCAGCGCCGTGGAGAGCCCCATCGTCATCCCGCCGAGGAACTGCGAGTGCGCGGTGCGCGGATTGACGATCCGTCCGGCCGCGAACACTCCCAGCATCCGGGGAACCCGCACCTCACCGGTGTCGACGTGGACCCGCACCTCGGCGAACTGCGCACCGTAGGCGTGCATCGCGTACTTTCCGATGTCCGGATTGTCGGCCGCACCCGCCGTGGTTTCGACCCCCTCGGCCGGCTCGCTGCCGTGTTCGGTGCGGAACGAACGCGCCGCTTCCACGACGGTCGATCCCCACGAGGCCGTTCCGGTGGACCCGCCCGCCAGGCTGGCGTGCGGCTGCTCGGTGCTGCCGAGCCGAAGCTCCACGTTCTCGAGGGGGACCTCCAGCGCCTCGGCCGCGAGCTGGGTCAGCGCCGTGCGGGATCCCGTTCCGATGTCGACCGCGCCGATCTCCACGCGGTACTTCCCGGCGGACTCGTGGTGGATCGTGGCCAGCGATCCCGGGAAGAACAGGGTCGGGAAGCTGGCGGCGGCCACCCCGGTGCCCACAAGCCAGTCGCCTTCCCGCCGTGTTCCCGGCCGGGGATCGCGCTCGTGCCATCCGAACCGCTCGGCACCCTGCCGCAGGCAGGCGACCAGGTTGCGGCTGGAGAACGGCAACCCGGAGACCGGAGCGACCTCGGGTTCGTTGCGCACCCGGAGCTCGATCGGATCGATCCCGACCCGAACCGCCAGCTCGTCCACAGCGGTTTCCAACGCGTACATCCCGGGAGCCTCACCGGGAGCCCGCATCCAGGTCGGCGCGGGCACGTCCAGCGCGGCGAGCCGGTTGGTTACGCGGCGGTTCGGGGAGGCGTACATCTCCCGCGAGGCGCTCGCGCTCTGCTCGGCGTACTGCTTGAACCGGGAGGTCTGCTCCAGTGAGTCGTGCTCGGTGGCGGTGAGTCGGCCCTCGGGGTCGGCACCGAGCCGCACCCGCTGCCGGGTGGGCGGGCGGTAACCCACCAGCTCGAACATCTGGGTGCGCGACAACGCGCACTTGACCGGCCTGCCCGCCGTCCGGCGCGCGGCCAGCACCGTCAGCGCCACGTGGCCGTGCGGCATCCCCTTGGATCCGAAGGCACCCCCGACGTGCGGCGCGATCACGCTGACCCGCTCCTTGTCGATGCCGACCAGCGCGGCCAGCAGGTCCCGCACCAGGTGCGAGCCCTGATTCGAGTCGTGGAGGGTGAGCCCCTCCTCGTCCCACGTCGCGATGACGGCGTGGGGTTCGAGCGGATTGTGGTGCTCGGGCGGGGTGGTGTACGTGGCGTCCACCGTGTGGGCCGCCTCGGCGAACGCGGCGTCCACGTCGCCCCGCTCCAGATCCGGCGAAAGCATGGGGCTGGCATCGGCATCCGGGGTGTAGACGATGGCCGCGTCGTCCCGGAATTCGCTGTCGTGCGGTAGTCGCTCGTAGCGAACGTCCACGAGCCCGGCGGCGTGCGCAGCGATCTCCGGCGTCTCGGCGACCACCGCTCCGATGAGTTGGCCGCGGTAGTCGATCCCGTCGGACTGCAGCACGGCCAGTTCGGGATCACCGACGGGATTCAGGGTGGCCGCGTTGTGGTGGGTCAGCACGGTGTGCACCCCGTCGACCCGTTCGGCCGCGTCGGTGTCGATGCGCGTGACGCGCCCCCGCGCGATCGTCGCCCGCAACGGGTGCAGGTAGAGCGGATCCGTGACGGGATGTTCGAAGGCGTAAGGCGCGGTGCCGGTCACCTTGGCGCGGCCCTCGACCCGTTCCGGGCCCGGCGGGATGGCCCGCGTCATTCCGGTCATGATCCCTCCTGCTGGGTGAGCTCGCGCAGCACCGCTGCCAGGGTGTTGCGGGTCATGGGGATTTTGAACTCGTTGTCGCGCAGCGTCTCCGCCTCGGCGAGTTCGGCATCGGCCGCGGCGCGGAACGTCTCCTCCGTGGCCGGAGCGCCGTGCAGCGCCCGTTCCGCCGCCGTTGCCCGCCAGGGCTTGTGCGCGAGACCGCCGAAGGCGATCCGGGCTTCGGTGATCGCGCCGTCGGAGACCTCGACCGCCGCCGCCACCGAGACGAGGGCGAAGGCGTAGGAGGCCCGGTCCCGCACCTTGCGGTAGCGCGAACGGACTGCGAAGGGCAGCGGGGGTAGCTCGACCGCTGTGACGAGCTCGCCGTGCCGCAGCACGGTGTCCTGTTCCGGCTCGTCGCCCGGCAGCCGGTGCAGCTCGGTCACCGGCACGGTGCGCTGCCCGTCCGGCCCCTCCACCAGCACGTCGGCGTCGAGCGCGGCCAACGCGACCGCCATGTCCGAGGGATGGGTAGCCACGCACCGCTCGGAGGCACCGAGCACGGCGTGGTGCCGGTTCCAGCCCTCGAGCGCCGAGCACCCCGAGCCGGGTTCGCGCTTGTTGCACGGGGTGGTGACGTCCTGGAAGTAGGGGCAGCGGGTGCGCTGCAGCAGGTTGCCGCCGGTGGTGGCGAGGTTGCGCAGCTGCCCGGAGGCCCCGGACAGCAGTGCCTGCGCGAGCAGGGGGTAGCGCTGCCGGATCACCGGCTCCGCCGCCAGGTCGCTGTTGCGTACCGTGGCGCCGATGCGGACCCGGCCGTCGGGCAGCGACTCGACCGAGTCGTAGGGCAGCCGGGTGATGTCGACCAGTTTCCCGGGTTGGGTGACCCCCAGCTTCATGTGGTCCACGAGGTTGGTTCCACCACCGATGTAGCGCGCTTCGGGATCGCGGCTGACGGTCGCGATGGCGCTGTCGGCGTCGGTGGCGCGCTGGTAGTCGAAGGGTTTCACTCGGCGGCCTCTCGGATGGCTGTGACGATGTTGGCGTAGGCACCGCAGCGGCAGAGGTTGCCGCTCATGCGTTCGCGGATCTCGTCCTCGTCGAGTTCCACCGGCTCCTCGAGGTCATCGGTCACGTAGCTGGGCCAGCCCGACTTGACCTCGTCCAACATGCCCACCGCGGAGCAGACCTGTCCCGGCGTGCAGTAGCCGCACTGGAAACCGTCGTTGTCCAGCAGCGCCTGCTGCACCGGGTGCGGTTCGTCCTTCTCGGCCAGCCCTTCGGCGGTGACGACCTCACTGTGCTCGTTGGCGACGGCGAAGGTCAGACAGCTGGTGGCGCGCCTGCCGTCCAGCAGCACGGTGCAGGCGCCGCACTGCCCGTGGTCACATCCCTTCTTCGGGGAGGTCACCCCCAATCGTTCGCGTAGTGCGTCCAACAGAGTGGTTCGGGTGTCCACGGACAGCGTTTCCCGCCGTCCGTCCACCCGCAGGGTTATCTCCGAGTCCATTCCGAAAATCGCCTCTTGATCGTGTAGGGCGGTGATCTCGAACGACACCCGTGGCAGAGCGGGGTTCACTGATCATCGTACGCGCGCAGTCCGCCCGCGGTGCGAACTCACGTCGAACATCCCCCGTTACGGGAAGGGATTTCACCGCCGCCCCCCGGTGCCGGACGACCACGGTGTACCCGGGAACCGCACGGAGCCGTGCACCACGGCAAGGCCCCGTGCGGAACGGCGAACTCGGCTCACCCGGTGTGTGCCACGGACAGCCACACTTCGTATTTCATCCGGGTGCCGTCACCGGACGGCTGGGCACTCAGGATCTCCGGATCGGGCACGCCGCGGTAGGGCTCGGGCGGGGAACCACCGGGCGAACACGTCCCGCCAGATGTACTGCGCGGATTCCGGGGGGTCGCCCTCGGAGTGGAACACGGCCCACGTCCCGGCGGGCACGACGCGCTCCGCGACGCCTTCCTCCTCGGGGACGGCGGCCGAGGACACCACACCCTGCAGGAACTCGGCCGGGCTGTCCTCGGCCGTCGCGTCCACCCGACCTTTCGTGCCCGACGCGGTCGGGTCGTGTCCGAGGCGGTCAAGCAGAAGGTCGATCACCGGCGAGCGGGACCCGCGCACGAGCCGTCCGGTTCCGCGTCGAACGGCGGATCCAAACCGTATTCACTTCTGGGTGTGTCGGCTCGGGGCGGGGCGTAGGCTGTGTTCGTCGCGAACCTCCGGTTTGGGAGAGCTTATGACCGGCATCGACGAATCGCCCGAACGCGCTCACCGGTTCTCCGGCGACACCGACGTGGGGCTTCCCAACCCCGCGCGGCTCTACGACTACTGGCTCGGCGGGTCGGCGAACTTCGCCGTGGACCGCGAGCTGGGGGATCACATCGCCGAGAGCGAGCCCCGGATCGCGAACATGGCTCGCGAGAACAGGTCACTACTGCGCCGCATGGTGACCCACTGCTGTCGGCAGGGGGTGGACCAGTTCCTCGACCTGGGCTCCGGAGTACCCACGATCGGCAACGTGCACGAGATCGCGCACCGGCACGCCCCGGATTCCCGGGTGGTGTACGTGGACAACGAGCCCGTGGCGGTCTCGCACAGCGAGTTGCTGCTCGAAGGGGTCGACCGGGCCACGATCCTGCGGGGGGATCTCACCGACCCGGCGGAGGTGCTGAACTCGCCGATCACCCGCGGCATGTTGGATCTGAACCGGCCGGTGGCGGTGTCGCTGCTCTGCGTGCTGCAGTACTTCCCCGACACCGATCGGCTGCGCGAGACGGTGGCGAGCTACCGGGCGGGGCTGGCGCCCGGCAGCTACATCGCGATCTCGCACCTGACCACCGACGACGGCGACGTGAACGCGAGCGGCGTAGCCGAGCGCATCCGCAGCAGCCGGGCCGACCACCAGGCGTACCCGCGGGACTTGGAGGAGGTACTGAGCCTGTTCGAGGGCACCCGACTAGTCGAACCGGGAGTCCGCTACGCCCAGCACTGGCACCACGGCGAGATCGCGGGCCCCACCGAGCCCAGCGGGATCTACGCCGGGCTGGCCCAGGTACCGGAGTGACTCACCGAGGCCCGTGAATTTCCGGCGAAATTCCCGCGAAACAACGATGCGACAACTCCGGAGTGGGATTCCGGCGCTGCCGTTCCCTTACGTCCGGACGAATCACAACGACCGGAAAACCGAACGGATACGAATTCGTGTTCTCCCGCTCGCTCGGCGCGATCTCGCTTTCACGACAGGTGAACCTCACACCGCACCACAGGAATTCGCGACACCGAAACCGCTGGTCACGCACCTGAAAACCACCTCGTGAACCCCACGGGCGCACCTTGCGGCCCCGATCGGGACCGCAACCGGGAGGAACATAGAATAAGGCGGCTCTGCCAAGGCGCCCCATGAGGAGATATCCGGTTGAACGCTGAATACGACATGATGGAGTACCAGGCCAGACAGAAGTCGCTGGTGGTCAGCTACGTGCTGTGGTTCTTTCTCGGCCTGTTCGGTGCCCACCGGTTCTACGCGGGCAACCGCGTGGGGACCGCCGTGGCGCAGCTGGTGTGCACGGTGCTCGTCATCACCAGCCCCATCAGTGCCGTGTGGGTACTCGTGGACGCCTTCCTCATCCCCGGCTGGATCAAGCAGCACAACCTGGAGCTGGCCGGCGAACTGCGGCAGCGCGCCGCGAGCAATGGGTAACGACGCGGTCGTTGCCCGCGCGGTGGTGCGACCGTGACCCGGTGAAAGTGCCGTCCCGGTTCGTTCCGGTCACTGGCGCACTCATCCGGTGGTGGTCCGCGCCGTAGATCCTCCCAGTGGGTCCGGCGTGGGCACACCACCCACGCCGCCCGTCACCGGCACATGGGATTCGTTCCCACGTAATCGCCGCTTACGAGGCGATCCGGCCACCGACCGGGCGAAAATTTCGCGCGAAATCGTCGCGGCATCTCGACTATCGCGCCCCGGGGGGGTAGCGGCGCGGAACCGGGCAGCCACGCGGCCGCCGCACCGGTAGAGGCCGCCGTCACCAGGGATTCGCGGCTGAACATCCGTCTCCGATCGACGGTCAAGGCACCATCCACCCGAGGACCGGGGTGGACTGCAGGAACACCAGACAGCACACGGCCAGCAGCAACAGCAGGCTCCATCCGAAGATGCGGCGGAACAGCACGCCCTCCTGGCCGACCAGGCCGACCGCGGCGGTCCCCACGGCCAGGTTCTGCGGTGAGATCATCTTGGCCATCACGCCGCCGGAGGAGTTCGCCGCACCGAGCAGCACCGGGTCGGCGCCGATCCGGGAGGCCGCCGTGCTCTGCAGCTTGCCGAACAGCGCGTTGAATCCCGCGTCGGTACCGGTGATCGTGACGCCGAATCAGCCGACGATCGGCGACAGGAACGCGAAGAACGGCCCGGTGTCGGCCAGCCACCTGCCGAGCGTGGTGATCTGACCGGAGAAGTTCATGACGTAGGACAGCGCGAACATCGCCAGGATCGCCCAGCCGAACTGGCGCACGGTCCGGCCCCACACCAGCACCCCGTCGCGCGGCGAGACGCGCAGGGACGGCAGGGACAGCAGCCCGGAGATCAGCGGCAGGGTGCCGGTCGTCGACCCGAAGGTGAACTCGTAGTCGGTGTCGACGGACGCACCGGATGCCGAGACGATGTCCAGTCCCGGCCAGGCGAAGGTGGTTCCGATCGCCGCCAGCGGCGCTCGAAGCGCTTCGATCCGTACCAGCGAGAAGACCAGGATGATGATCACGTAGGGCGCGAAGGCGCGTACCACCTCTGAACGGTGATCCCGCTCGGGACCGGAGTCCTCGACGGAACCGCCTCCCCCGGCGATGGCCGCGGCGGTCATCGGCGGCGTCAGCGGCTCAGCGCTGTCCCTGGAGCACAGCATGGACGAGCTCGCCACGCTGGCCCCGACGGTGATGCGCGCCGCCGACAGCATCTCGAGCGCGCTCGGCCACCTGCCGTGAGCGCGGCCGACGCGGCCGACCACCACGCGGCGGGGAGGTCCACTCGTCGTCGCAACCATCCGGAAGAATCCGGCCGCCCCACCGAAGAGGAGCTTGTCGGCGGAGCTCTACCTGCCCACCGGAGGATTCCCCCAGACCGGAACGACAGCGTCCCGGACCTCGGCGAGCATCTCGCGCATGGCTTCCTCGGCCTCCTCCGATCTCGCGTTGGCCACGGCGTGGGCGGCACGCTCGTGCAGGTCCAGCGCCCGGGGAACCGGCTGGTGCGGCATCAGGCCCAGCTGGGTCCGCCCCCGCAGCACCACGGCGACCACATCGGCCAACGCCTCGAACATCTCGTTGCCGCTGGTTCGCAACAACGCGGTGTGGAACTCGATGTCCAGCTCCAGGAAGTCGTCGAGCTCGCCCGCTTCGCCCTTGGCGCGCATCATCGACGACAGCTCCACCACACGTGATCTCACCTCGCCCGGAGCGTTGCGCGCGGCGTCGGCGGTGGCCAGTGGTTCGACCGCGATGCGAAGCTCGGTCAGCGAACGCAGCTGGGCGTCCCGCCCCTGCCCCGCCAGTCGCCACCAGATCACACGTGGGTCGAACACGTTCCAGGACCGCCTCGGCTGAACCGTGATGCCGACCCGTCGTCGGGACGTGACCAGTCCCATCGACTGCAGCACCCGCACGCTCTCCCGCATCACGGTGCGCGAGACCCCGAACCGTTCCTCGAGCATGTCGAGTGTCAGCACGTGCCCGGTGGGCAACCGACCGTCGGCGATCTCCTGACCGAGCGTGTCCAACACACCACTGTGCAGCACTTCGACACTCGAATCCCCGCCACCGCGTCCCACCGCACCGGCCGGTGAAGCACGCACGGATGCGGTGCCGTTCGCAGAACCCGTCCGCTGCTCACTCCCCTCGTGTCCGTGTCCGGACCTCGTCACGTTGTTCTCCTGCTCCACGGCTACCGGGTTTACCCGTACAGATTACCGAGTTCCGAATGTCTTCCCAGTCACATCATTTGGTGATAACTTTCGCCGTCAAAGGTAATACTTTTTAGCCGCGTGGACACGACACGGAAACGGACGCAGCTCGACGAGGGAGTCGTATGACAGCCACATGCCTGGTGGTGATGGGCGTTTCGGGGGCGGGCAAGAGCACCGTCGCGCAGCTGCTCGCCCAACAGCTCGATCGGCCCTCGGCCGAGGCCGACGAGTTCCACCCCGAAGCCAACATCGCCAAGATGACGGCCGGTGTCCCGCTCACCGACGAGGACCGGATGCCCTGGTTGTGGCGGATCCGCGACTGGATCACCCGACACGCCACGAGCGGAACGAACACGATCGTGACCTGCTCCTCGTTGAAGCGGACATACCGGGACGTCCTGCGCCAGGCCCGGGCGAACGTGCGGTTCCTGCACCTGTCCGGCTCCGCCGAAACGATCGAGGGAAGGCTCACTAGCCGTTCCGGGCATTTCATGCCCAGCTCACTGCTGCGGTCGCAGTTCGACGACCTCGAACCGCTACACCCCGACGAGGCCGGCCTGACCGTCGACATCGTCGATACCCCGCAGGACATCGTGCGGCAGACCCTCGCGGCTCTCGACCCCGGCACATGCCACGCCGCGCGATAACCATCGAAACCGGTACAAAGCAACGGAGCTTTTGAATGAACATCGATGGCTGGACACAAACAATGGGTTCGGGCCCATTACTCGGCATAGCGGCGGCCGCGATCGCCGTGCTGCTGTTCCTGATCATCAAACTGCGAGTGCACGCCTTCCTCGCGCTGGTGCTGGTCAGCCTCGCCACCGCCTTCGCGTCGGGTATCCCGGCGAACAGCATCGTCGATACCCTCACCAGCGGATTCGGCTCCACGCTGGCCAGCGTGGCGCTGCTGGTCGGGCTCGGCGCGATGCTCGGCAGACTCCTCGAGGTCAGCGGAGGAGCCCAGTCGCTGACCGACGCGCTGCTGAGCAGGTTCGGCGAACGACGCGCACCGATGGCGCTGGGTATCGCCTCACTGATCT
This sequence comes from Actinopolyspora mzabensis, assembly GCF_900101095.1. GTDB lineage: Bacteria > Actinomycetota > Actinomycetes > Mycobacteriales > Pseudonocardiaceae > Actinopolyspora > Actinopolyspora mzabensis. Next base: position 368,833 of record NZ_FNFM01000001.1, on the reverse strand, counting down.
TCGGTTTCCCCATCTTCTTCGACGCGGGACTCGTCGTGATGCTGCCGATCGTGTTCGCGGTGGCACGCAGGCTCGGCGGTGGTGTGCTGCGCTACGGCCTGCCCACGGCGGGCGCCTTCTCGGTGATGCACATCTTCGTTCCACCGCACCCCGGCCCGGTGGCGGCGAGCGGGCTGCTGGGCGCCGACGTCGGGCTGGTACTGGCGCTGGCTCTCGTGGTCGCGATCCCGACGTGGTACCTGACCAGCTACCTCTACGGCCTCTGGGCGGGCAAGCGCATCGTGCTGCCGGTGCCGGAACTGCTCAACGGCGGTGCTCCCGTGGAGCAGGACGAGAACCCGCCCCGCGCACGCACCGTCATCTCGCTGCTGCTGCTTCCGCTGCTGCTGATCTTCGCCAACACCGGGCTGAACACCGCCGGTGAAGCGGGATGGGCGAACCCCGAAGCGGGCTGGTTCCAGGTAGCCCGCACCCTGGGTGCCACGCCGGTCGCGCTGCTGATCACCGTGTTCGTGGCTACCTACGTCCTCGGGACCCGCCGGGGACGCGGCCAGGACGTCATCGAGAAGCTGCTCGACTCCGCGCTCGGCCCGGTGTGCGCGATCATCCTGATCACCGGCGCGGGCGGGATGTTCGGCGGCGTGCTGCAGGCGAGCGGCATCGGCGACGCGCTCTCGGACGTGATGTCCGACATCGGAATGCCGGTGATCGTCGCCGCCTACGTGATCGCCGCGGTGATCCGCATCGCGCAGGGCTCGGCCACCGTCGCGCTGACCACAGCGGCCGGACTGGTCCAGCCGGTGGTGCTCGGACAGGACTTCAACTCGGTGCAGCTGGCCGCGCTGGTGCTGGCGCTGGCGGCGGGCTCGGTCACCGCGGGCCACGTCAACGACTCCGGATTCTGGCTGGTGGGCCGGTTCTTCGGGATGGACGTGAAGACGACGCTGAAGACCTGGACGGTCATGCAGACCACCATCGGACTGATGGGCTTCGCCATCGCCTCCCTGCTGTTCGTCGTCGCCTGAGTGGAGGACCCCTTGGTATCCGAACTGTTCGACCTGACCGGCAGGGTCGCGCTGGTCACCGGCAGCAGTCGCGGCATCGGCAACGCCGTCGCCAACGGGCTGGCCGAGGCCGGGGCCACGGTGGTGCTCAACGGCCGCGACCGACAGCGGGCAGCCGAGGCCCGTGACGCGCTGCGCGCGGCGGTCCCCGGAGCCGAGTGCGACGTGGTTTGCTTCGACGTCACCGCCGAGACCGAGGTCGTCGAAGGGGTGGCCGAGATCGCCGACCGGCACGGCGGAATCGACGTGCTGGTCAACAACGCCGGCTTCCAGCACCGCGAGTCGATGTTCGACCTCTCGGTCGAGCGCTGGGAGGAGGTGCTGCGCACCGACCTGACCAGTGCCTTCCTCGTGGGGCGCACGGTGGCGCGCGACATGGTGCGGCGCGGCAGCGGCAGGATCATCAACATCTGCTCGGTGCAGACCGAGCTCGCCCGGCCGTCGATCGCGCCGTACACGGCGGCCAAGGGCGGGCTGCGGAACCTGACCAGGGCCATGACCGCCGAGTGGGCGGGCAGCGGCCTGCAGATCAACGGCATCGCACCCGGCTACATCGCGACCGAGCTGACCTCGGCCCTGGTCGCCGATCCCGAGTTCAGCGGCTGGGTGACCGGGCGCACTCCCGCCGGTCGATGGGGCAGCACCGACGATCTGCTCGGCCCGGCGGTGTTCCTGGCCTCGGACGCAGCGTCGTTCGTCAACGGGCAGATACTGTTCGTCGACGGCGGCATGACGGCCGTGGTCTGACCGGCGGTGCGCCGGTGATTCCGGGTGGGGCGGCCCATCGTGGACCGCCCCTTCCCGGCCGCGCGACCGATGCCGGGCACGGCGTCGCGTGCCAGTCGCGGCCACTCGCACGGCAGGAGCGGCCACTCGCGTGGCATCGGTGGGGGGTCACCCGCGCAGGAACTCCAGCAGGTCCGCGTTGATCGTCTCTGCCTGCGTTGTGGGCATACCGTGCGGGAAGTTCTCGTAAGTCCGCAACGTGGCGTTGCGCAGCAGCTTCGCCGACAGCGGCCCGGAGGCCACGTAGGGCACGACCTGGTCGTCCTGGCTGTGCATCACCAGCACCGGGACGGTGATCCGCTTCAGGTCCTCGGTGAAGTCGGTCTGCGAGAAGGCGACCACACCGTCGTAGTGCGCCTTCGCGCCGCCCATCATGCCCTGGCGCCACCAGTTCTGGATCACCGCTTCCGAGGGCTCCGCGCCGGGCCGGTTGAAGCCGTAGAACGGGCCCGCGGCTATGTCGCGGTAGAACTGCGAGCGGTTGGCCGCGAGCTGCTGCTGGAAACCGTCGAAGACGTCCTTGGGCAGGCCGTCCGGGTTGCTCTCGGTTCGCACCATCAGCGGTGGCACCGCGCAGAGCAGCGCCGCCTTGGCGACCCGGCTCTCACCGTGCCGGGCCAGGTAGCGGACTACCTCACCGCCGCCGGTGGAGTGGCCCACGTGGATCGCGTTCGACAGGTCGAGGTGCGCCGTCAGCGCGGCGAGGTCGTCGGCGTAGTGGTCCATGTCGTGACCCTCGCCGGTCTGCTCGGAACGCCCGTGGCCGCGCCGGTCGTGCGCGATGACCCGGTAGCCGTGGTGCAGGAAGAACAGCAGCTGGGCGTCCCAGTCGTCGGCCGAGAGCGGCCAACCGTGGCTGAACACGATCGGTTGCCCCGCGCCCCAGTCCTTGTAGTAGATCTCCGTGCCGTCGTTGGTGGTGATGGTGCCCATGCGATGTCCCCCGAGATCATCATGGAATGACGCGGCGGGGTGTCGCCGCGTGCCCGTACGGTCGCACCACCTCACGCTCCACGCAGGCCGGGAGGGGCGCCCCAGGGCATTCCGTCACCGGTTGCGCGCTCGGGTTAGCGGGACGCGTCGAGACCGCACGCGTGATCCGGTTTCAGTGCGGGGCGGGATGTTTCATGTGGGGGGTCGAAATGTGTCGACGGAGCCCAACAGCGGCTGGAATTACCGAATTCGAGCTCCGCCGAAAATTCATCCGAATGCAGCAACGAGATTAGTCGGTAGGTACTAGAAATCCCGCGGCAGTGCGGATGCTCTGCCGCGGAGAGATTCAGCGACGCTTTCCGTTGCTCGGTAGTCCCGCGGAGCTGGTTCGCACCGAGTTGCCGTACTTCTCCTCTTTCCGATCGGCGGCGTCCTGCTCCAGTGGACGCTTCAGTCTTCCCTTGACCGGACCCTGGATGTCCTGGCCCTTCCCGGTTTTCCTCGACTTCTTGCACTTGTAGGCGTTGCGTCGCGAACCGGAGATCTCTTGTTGGATGGTTTTGCTGTACTGAGCCCTACCCATGGAGTCATCGAACCACCGCCGTCAACGGGTTTTCGACGATCCGGTCGCCACACGAGGCGAATTTACGAGTACATGTCTCCCACCCGAGACCGACGCGCTCGTTCCGGTCGGTCGGAATTTCCACGGCTGCCGCGGAATCAAGGGGATTCGGTTCGCTCCAGTTCGGCGCGGATGGTCTCCGGATCGCGCCTTCCGGAGCGGTGGGGACAGCCCTGGCAGGTTGGCTCCGGTTCGGGAGCCCGTTCCAGCAACTCCTGCCAGCAGTGCCAACAGGTGGGGCACTGGATCCAGTCCATCTCGCTGGGGCGCGCCATCGGCAGCGCCGAACCACACAGGCTCTCGGCCGCCGGAGATCCGTCCCACTGCCTGCCCCGGAAGGCGTGCCGCTTCGACTCGGGGGCCGGGATCGGCATCCAGAAGTGCGGGGCCGGATCGTTTCCACTGGTCATGCCTTCCTCACCTTCAAACTAGCAAAACAAGCAATCAAAGCCATTGTAGCTTTATTAGCTAAACAAGCGAAGCGAGCAGCGTCGACCGATCGAGCGAACTATCTTCGGACCATGTCCGATCGACTGCTGACGAGCGGGGAGCTGGCGCGAGCTCTCGGGATCTCACACCGGTCGATCACCCATTACGCCAAGACAGGGCAGCTGGAGCCCAGCTTGACGACTCCCGGTGGTCAATATCGCTGGGAGCTCGACGACGTGAAGCGCCAACTCCGCGAGCTGAACGAGAAACGCCGCAAGAGCCAGTCGACCGCGTTTCCAGTGCACTGCTTCACTCACGCGCCACGATATTCCTCGGCGATCGAGAGCAGCAGTTGCCGCGCCTCCGCACCGAACAAGGCGTGTTCCCGGAAGTGGGCGAACAGGTTCAGGTGGTAGGTAACGTCTCGGTGGTCGCGCAACGCGACCGATCCGGAGAACAACTCGGCGGTCACGAGCCGATCGTCGTAGACGACGAACACGTTCAACGGTGAAGCTCGTACCAGCGCGTCGTCGGGAAGCACGGCCAGTTCCACGTTCCGCAGGTTCGCCACCTCGATCATGTGGTGCAGCTGATCCACCATGACGTCCGGTTCGGCACGCTTCGTACGCACTGCTTGCACCGTCAGCAGGAAACGGAAGCGTCGTGACTCGTCGTGCAACGCACCCTGACGTTCCAGCCGTGCGCGTACAGCACGCTCGATGTCACGCGCCGGTCTGCCTTCGACGCCCGGAGTCAAAGCGGCTCGCGCGTACTCTCGCGTCTGGAGGAGCCCGGAAGGAGCCGCGGGAAGGAACTGGCGGACGACCGAGGACGAATCGACAAGAGACTTGATCTCGGCTTGCCTACGCCAAATTCCCACCCGAGCCGAGGAGCGCAACGAGGTGTACTCGATGTTCGCGGCTCTGGCCAGCGAAAGTAGCTCCTCCCTCGTTTCGCGCGGGACGTCGAGAGCCCTCATGATCCGCTCGGTATCCGCGACGGTCGGCACGATTCGACCGGACTCGATTCGGCTGATCTTGGACTGGGACATCGCGGTCCTGACCGCCAGCCTCTCGCCGGAGAGCCCGGCCGCGTCACGCAGTTGCCTGAGCGTCTCAGCCAGGCTCCTGCGGTCCCGCTGCTCAGTGTCGGGTTCGAGCATTCCAGTCGCTCAACGTCTCGGCATGTGACAAGGCTGTGTCCCGCCACGCCAGATACCGCGTCAAATCGGGATTCTCCAGCTGTTGTCTGGTGACCAGAGTGCCGTCGGAGTCGAAACACAACTCCACCACCAGCGACTCGTCGAACAACCAGAAGTCGTGCGGGGGAAGGTCGAACTCCAGGTCGGTCAGGTCGAGAATCCGGATGTCTTCTCCGGCATCGAGATTACCGGGAATCCCCCAGGCAAGCTGGTAGCGCTGGTACTCGCTGAGCGGCCGACGGACAGTCCGAACACGTCCGATGGTCTTACCGGCCGCCGAGAACGCACGGACCCGCTCGTGCCACCTCGAATTGTGCCCCTCCGGTTTCGATGCCCCGGCCCGGAACAGCCGTAAGTTCTCCTGCTCCCTGCTCATGTTGTAGGTGGACTGGCATTCGAAGCGCCAGGCGGAACGCTCACACTCGACGAACCTCCTGCCGAACTCCTCGGCGTCCAGAAGCACTTCAGTACCTCCCCGAGTCCTCGCCCGGTCGCAGCGCCGCCGATCCGGACAACGCCGCCACAGCGTGCAGCACGGTTTCGACCGGCAGCTCGACAGCGGCTTCCCCCGAGCTCAACGTGGGGCCGTCGCGAATCGGCACTTGATCGCCCCGCACAACCGCTGTTCCAAGGTCCGAGAGGTAAACAGCCGGACATTCGTCGTCGTCACAGCCGGAGACCTTACGTAGTTCCATGTCCGGAAGCATCGATCACGGGACCGATCCGGACAAGGCCGTATTCACGATGTCGCATAACCGGGTTACGCACGTGGTCTTCCGTGCCATCGATGATGTTGGGCAGCCTGATCCTCACGGCAGTTGAACGAAAGGAGACAACCTGCAATGGGCAAACGCGACACGGACCGGGACGGACAAGGACAACCCCAACCGGACAAGTGGGAGAACTGGGGCGAGAAGGGCGACGGGAACAAACACGAGAGCGACGACGAGAAGTAGGCGAAGTGACCGATTGGCGCGACAGGCTCACCGTCCCCCGTGCTGGTTTCATACCGTCCGTGATCTGGGATGACGATCCGATCACTGGTGGATTCCGCCCGGTCTTCAAGGAACGGGAGCCTGAACGCTGGCATGGGATGGTGGCGGCGGACGAACCAGTGACGACACAGGTCGACGACGGGACAGAGCCGGTGAGAGGTGTTGGGTTCCTGCCGACCAGCTCCTGCAGCAAACCGTCCGTGGTGGCGGACGTGCTGGACGTTCTGGACATACGGACGGGCCACCGGGTGCTGGAGATCGGCACCGGAACCGGCTGGAACGCCGCTCTGCTGATCGACCGAGCCGGCCGATCCGGGCGGGTGGTCTCGGTCGATGTCGATCCACGAGTGACCGAAGGAGCTCGGAATGCTCTGGCAACCGAAGGCTACTTTCCACTGCTGGTTACCGCGGACGGTGTCGAGGGTTACCCGGCCGAAGCGCCTTACGACAGGGTGGTCGCCACGGCATCCGTCCGGTCGATTCCTCCCGCATGGCTCGACCAAACGCAGGCCGGTGGCTTGATCGTGGCACCGTGGGGCACCGACTACGGTGAGGACGCGCTGACGCGGCTTCGAGTGCAAGAGGACGGCTCGGCATCCGGTCGTTTCGGCATGCGGCTCGCTTTCATGCGGGTGCGGGGTCAACGTCGGAATTTCCTGGATCCCACGGACAAGGAACTGCTCGGTGCGGAGCGGTCAGTCACCGCACGAATTGGCCGCGAGCTGTTCGAGATGCTCGATTTCGAGCATGCCGCGTTCACGATCGGACTTCGGGTACCGCACTGCTACCCGACAGTGGTGGACATCGACGAGAAGCACCGCCACGTCGAACTACACGATATCCGTTCGGAGTCATGGGCACGGGTGATCCTCGTGCGTGACGAACATCCGTGGATCGTCCATCAACTCGGCCCGCGCCGACTGTGGGACGAGGTGGAGGCGGCCTACACCTGGTGGTCAGATACCGGAAGGCCAGGGCCGTGGCAGTACGAACTCACCGTGACTCAGGACGGCACACACACGGTTCGAGTGGATGCAGCGGACGGTGTGCTCTCCTGGAACATCCGTGTCTGAGGCCTCGGTGACACCGCGAACAGCTACCTTGTGCATCCGGTTGATGCTGGAAAGTGGCATGATCCGATCATGCGCTGTCGAACGAGCACGAAGGCCGGTAAGCCCTGCCCCAACGGGGCGCGTCCCTCCGGGCTGTGCCACATCCACGACCCGGCGGTGCAGTGCGGCGGGACCACAAAAAGGGGCACCCGATGCACGGTCGCCACCGGCGGTGGACGGTGCGAATACCACGGAAAGACCCGCACGAAGAACTCACAGCTCGACCTCTGGCAAAACCGTCGGCAGAAAGCCGATTCCGGAAAACGCGCCGAACGGATCACGGTGTTCGACCCGGTACTCGGACCGATCAACACCGATGCCTATCCCCCGACAGGCACCAGCAGCACGGTCGGCCGGCCAAAATGATTATTCCGGAGAACTCCCCGTGAAACGGGGGAACCGACCGGATGTGGAGCTAAGCCCGCCCCTCGATGCGCGCGTGCAGCGCCGGTAGAGCGACGTCCCGCACGGATGCCACGAGATCCGTGACGCCCCGTACCACTTGCCGGAACCCTTGCAGCTGAAGCTCGCGAAGCGCCGGTGCGACCTCCTCGCTGAGCATCTCGGGCAGCACTTCCTGTGCTTGACCCACGCAGGGTATCGATCGGGTAAGACAGCCACGGTCGGCTCACACCCTGGCCAGCCCTGTATGAACCCGCCGACTCGCGTGTTCGGGAGTTCGAAGCGGCATCGGTTGCAGCGGCGGGACCGGTTCGAGCGGTCTCGTTCTTCCCTTCGCTCGGTGGTTCCCGAGCGTAGGTTGACCTCAAGCTCGATCGAAGTCCTAGCGTCGCCGCCGAGACAGCCGAAGAGGAGGCATCGGCATGACTGCCGCAACCGGGCTTCACGAGTGGATCGCTGCGCGGACACGCTCCTTGCCACTCGGCCCCCAGACGCCGCCGCTGCCGGAGTCGCTCTCGCGAGCCGCGATAGTCGGCCTGGCATCGTCGGTTCGCTCCGCCGGGGAGTTGGTCGCTGCCTCCCGTGTCCTGCTGCGGGGCCTGGTCGAACGAGCCGGTTTCCGGGCGGTGGCCATCGAGGGCACCAGTGAGACGGCCTTGGCACTCGACCGCTACGTCCGCACCGGAGATGGGGATCCGGCCCGACTCATCGCCGCGAGCCAGGGCTTCCTGCGCACCCGTGAGGCGCTGGACATCGTGCGGTGGCTGCGCAACTGGACCGAGGCGCACCCGGACGACCCGGTATCGATCGTGCACGACGGTGCCCACGTCAAGCGCCCCGTCGGCCTCGCCGAGATCGAAACGTACCTGGCCAGCAGCGATCTCGCTTGGCATGCCCGAACCGGGCAGCGGATCGTGCACCTGGGCGGTACTGCCCACGTCGTAGCTGGTGACCCGCGCACCGTGCCACCCGATCAAACCCACCGCAACGCGGGCGGGATCATGCGCGCCGAGCTCGGGGGCGACTACGGCGTCGCCGCCCTCACAGTGGGCTCGGGGAAGGCACCGTTCCCCGTGCCGCCTCCGCCGTACGACTTCACCGAGCACGCGTTCGCCGAGGTGCCCCACGAGGTAGCACTCCTGGAGCTGGAGAACATGACCGGTGCTCCGCAGCCGGTGACCGACTGGTCGCGCAGCCCGCTGCGCACCCGCATGATCGGCCCCCACTACGAGCCGACACGCGACCACGACTTCCGAGTCGATGCGGGTCCGTTGCACGAGTGCCTGGACGTCCTGATCCACACCTCACGGATCACCGCCACCAAGCCACTGACTCCCGCGTAGCCGCTTCGGAGCCGCGGAGCGGAGCTGCCGCGTGCGAACGGTTCGCGGTGTCGTGCGGTGGTTTCCCCGGCTACCCCTTCCAACTCGGTTGGGCCCGGTTGAGCTTCAGGTACGCGGTGAAGCAGCGGTCGCAGAACGGCCGGAGGTGCTGCATCCGGCGGTCACGGGCGGCGGGAGCGTCGGCGTAGTCGTGCCCGCCGAGCGTGCTCACCCCGCCGCCCTCGGTCGGCAGCGCGTCCAACGTGGCGTGCTGGTGCGTGTCGCCCTCCGGCACGAACCACGACACCACAACCCGGCTGCTCTCCTCACTGATCTCCACGCAGTTCCCCCGTTCCACGACGGCCCGGCCCAGCTCGCGACCGGATCGCACGGCACTGATCGCACTCATTACCCACAGCATCGACGTGGTTTGGACTCGTGCACAGTGGCTGAATGGGGGTCATCGCGGGGTAGCTCGGTGACAGACTGGCGTACACGGTCGGCAACGATCACCTCAAGGCCGCACGGCACGCGGCGGAATCGGCTCGCGTGGCCGGTGAGTACGTGAGTCGCGCCGAGCGGCGATGCGTGCCAGCCGGGTCGATCCGGGAATTTACGCCTACACGCACTGCTAGGCCGCCGAGGATCGCGGCCTACGACGGGGATGCCCATACCGCCACGCGGATGCTTAACCAAGCCGATCGCCTGATCGAGAACGCTCCCGATCCCCAAGAACTATCGGACGGTTCGTACTGGCACATACCGCCTGTCCTCAATGGGCACAACGGATTCGTGCTGCACGCCCTCAGAGACTTCTGGCAGGCCCGCCGGACCGCGAGGGAATCTCCGGAAGCAATGTCGGAAGCCTGGACTCGCGCCGAGTGGGCGGCGGATCACCGTGCCCTCGCCGGATGGGAGGGCGACGCTGCCACACAGCGGATTCGCGAACTCGATTGAACCCCGATTCGACTGCTCTCCAGCCGAACAGTTCCGCACCCTAGGAGCCGCTCCGGGGCGCATTCGTATATGCACGCTCGGTCACGAACGCAGAAGAGCCCCCTGATCGAAACCAGAGGGCTCGTGTTAACTTACTTCCGCCAAGGTTCAGTTAACAGTGCTGAGCGTAGCACGGAATACGCTTCCCTCCGCATGCGGTCCAGGCAGCGTGTGGGTAGGGCTACAAGTCCTGGCCACGGTTCACAGCCGTGCGGCTCGCGGTTAGAGGGGGTGAAGTCCGCGCGTCAGGCAACGCACGATCTAGGCGAACCCGGCCGTGTACTTGGTAAGCCCTGGCGCTCACGCTCGTGTAGCCCGGCCATCATCCCGGCAATGCGCGTAACCCCCGGCTCGGCGCGGGTGTAACACCCCGCGTGGGGTGAAGCTCCAAAGTCACAATTCCGGTATACCGAGAGTCTTCACCTCCCCCTCGATCCCGGGAGAGGTGTGTCGAATACACGGCTCCCCCGAGATCGAGGGGGGCTCGCAGCCTTACGGGTCCACGCGGGACCCGGGACTCGGGGATCGCCTCCGGCTCGCAAGAAAAGAGGACGGCGGCCTGGCTCCGGGGCTGAGTGAGGCTGTCGGGGGCTGCGGTCTGCGACCAGGATCAACCCCGGAGGCACGGGAGGTCTCTCAACCTCACGGAGTCAGCACCTAATCAGCACAGCGCCGAGCAATGGCAGGAAACCGGAGCAATGAAACGGTTCGCCGAACGGTTTCGCAACGTCACTGAACAGGCATTTCGACAACCGTGACCGGGGGCGCGGCACAAGCCCCCGGTTTACGACCTCACACGTTGAATCGGAACTCCACCACGTCGCCGTCCTGCATCACGTACTCCTTGCCCTCCAGCCGGACGTTGCCGGCGGAGCGGGCGGCGTTCATCGAACCGGCCTCGACCAGGTCCTCGTAGGAAATGATCTCGGCCTTGATGAAGCCGCGCTGGAAGTCGGTGTGGATGGCTCCGGCGGCCTCCGGCGCGGTCGCGCCCTTGCGGATCGTCCAGGCGCGGGCCTCCTTGGGCCCGGCCGTGAGGTAGGTCTGCAGCCCCAGCGTGTGGAAACCCGCCCTGGCCAGCGCGTTCAGCCCCGGCTCCTCCTGCCCCACCGAGGACAGCAGCTCGCGGGCGGACTCCTCGTCCAGCTCCAGCAGCTCCGACTCGACCTTGGCGTCCAGGAACACCGCGTCGCCGGGCGCCACGAGCTCGCGCAGCTCCTTGAGCTTGGCCTCGTCGTTGAGCACGCCCTCGTCGCAGTTGAAGACGTAGAGGAACGGCTTGGTGGTCAGCAGGTTCAGCTCGGCGAGCTCGGGAACCTCGGTGCCGCGCCCCGCCGAGAACAGGGTCTTGCCCTCCTCCAGCACCTCCTTGGCGGCCTGCACGGCCTCCACGGCGGGCCTGCGCTCCTTCTTGGTGCGCGCTTCCTTCTCCATGCGGGGCAGCGCCTTCTCGATCGTCTGCAGGTCCGCGAGGATGAGCTCGGTGTTGATGGTCTCGATGTCGCTGGACGGGTTCACCTGACCATCGACGTGAACCACGTTCGAGTCGTCGAACACGCGGATCACCTGGCAGATCGCGTCCGCCTCACGAACGTTGGCGAGGAACTGGTTACCCAACCCCTGCCCCTCGGAGGCCCCCTGCACGATCCCGGCGATGTCGACGAACGACACGGTCGCGGGCACGGTGCGCGCCGAGTCGAACATCTCGGCGAGCCTGTCCAGCCGCTGGTCCGGCAGCGGAACCACACCGACGTTGGGCTCGATGGTCGCGAACGGGTAGTTGGCCGCGACCGCATCGTTGCGGGTCAGCGCGTTGAACAGCGTGGACTTGCCCACGTTGGGCAGGCCGACGATTCCGAGAGTGAGGGTCACAGCTGTCCAAGTCTAGGAGCCCGATTCGGATCACGGTCAGGCGGGCGAGTCGAGCACCCGTCCGTCGGGGTGGGCTACTCACGGAGCCGAGTCAGCACTCGGTCCAGTGCCTGCCGCACCGCCTGGGGGACGCCCTCGTTCCGCAGCTCGGTCATGACCTGCTCGTTGATCCCACCGGGAGTCGTGTGCCTGTCGGCCAGCTCGGTGAGTGATTCGGTGTTTCGCAGCAAGGACCGGCCGAGCTGGCCGAAGACGTGTCTCGTGTACGTGGTCGCGGATTCGTGATCGACGCCGTGCTCGGCCATCCAGCCCGCGATGGTGGTGAGGTGGTCGAGATGGGCTGCGAAGGTCGCGGTTGCCGCGCTGATCGCCTCCAGGGCGGCCTCGTGCTCGGGAACGAGCAGACCGCCGACCCGGCCGAACAGTTCACGAGCTACCGCGTTCTCCGGGTACATCGCCGTCAGACCTCGACCGCTCTCCGATTGGGGCAGCGGAACGGCTCGGACGATTCGACCAACCGGCGCGGCCCAGTCGTACAGCTGTGCCAACGGCACACCGGCCACCGCGCTCAACACCACGTGGTGAGGTCGGAACCTCAGCTGGGTGACGACACCGTGAGCGACCGGTGGTCGTACCCCGAGCACGATCGTCGTGGCGTTGTCCAGCACCTCCTGGTTGCTGCCGCACACGTGCACGCCTTCGAACCGTTGGGCCAGTGCCCGCCCGACATCGCGCCCTCGGGGCGAGAGGAAGACCACGGGCGGTTCGGCTTCGCCCGCGTGCAGGCCCTCGACCAGAGCGGCGGTGATCTCACCCGTGCCGACGAAACCGTACGTGGTGGGAGACGAATCCTCGACGGACCCCGTGATGCGGTACTCGTTGGTACGAGAATGTTCCGGCTCGATCATGTTCGGCATGCTGCCTCGCACCCCCGACAGGCTCGGCCGTGCCATACGCCGTCGAACACCGGAGGTTCGTCGAGCGAAACGTCGTCAACCGTCGTGAGCGGCGGTGTCAGTAACCGCCGCCGTCCTCCTCCTGTTCCCCGTCCTGCTGATCCCCGTCCTGCTGATCCTGTTGCTCCTGTTCCTGCTCCTGCTCCTGGTCCTGCTCCTGCTGCTCCTGCTGCTCCCCGCCACCGGGCCCCTGCTCGCTCTCCTCGCAAGAACCCGCTGTCAGCAGGGCCAGGGCGGCCAGCACAGCACCGAACCAGCGGATGAAGTGACGTCCATGATTCATGCCCCGAAGATAGATGTCCGGCTCCGGCTCCGCAGGCACGGCGTGCCCGGAGCGACTCCGGGCACGACTCCGCTAACACTCGCCCGCGAGAGGGCTCCGCAATCCGGCCAACCACCGGAAGAATGACACCTCAACGGAGGTGGAATCTCCCTTCCGGTCGCCGGATCGAGTGGTTTCAACACATTACCGACCACCGACGAACAACCAGCGGGCAAAATCGATCCCGACCGCGCGAAGAAATACCGGAGAACCGTTCCCGGACGAGCGGTCACAATTGACCGGAACCAAAAGGAGATTCAATGTCCATCAACCGGATGCGTCGCATGTCCGTTCTGACGGCAGCGATGACCCTCTCCGCGCTCACGACGCTGGGGGCACTACCGGCGGGCGCCTCGACCACCGAATACGCGAACGCCCTCCCCACGAACGCGGCCCCGGATCGCACGGCCCCGAACTGCATCACCGACCGGGAGGACAAAGGTAAAGTTTACACGACGGTGTGGGTCACCAACGAATGTAAACGGTACTATCGGGTTAAACTCATCATGGCTCGCGGCGCGGACAGCCGATGTTTCTCGATACGACCGGGACAGACCAGAATGAGCAAGTCCCGAGGCGTCAGCCCCTATCTGGAACGGGTGGTGCTGTGCTGATCCGGATTCCTCCTCCCGATTCTCGATGACGTTCACTCGGCCGATCGATCACCGGTTCGCCGTCCGGTGGCCAGAGTTCGAGTGGCGAATCGATGTTCGGCCCGAAAGGTCCCCGGTCCGCACCTCGGACCGGGGCACCGCATCGTCCGGGCGTCACGGACCAACGGCGAACTGCTCCGGACCGCCGCGCGACCGGAACACCCCTCGGCCGGTCCCCGGGCGTACGGCCCCGCGCACCCGAACCATCGTGTCCGATTTCCGCTGGTGAACGGCTCGCAACTGGTGGCAGGCTCGACTCATGCTGGTCACACCGCAACAGGCCTACCGCGCCGTGACGTCCCGGGACATCCGGTTCGACGGATGCTTCGTGACCGGCGTGCGCAGCACCGGTATCTACTGCAGGCCCTCCTGCCCCGCGCGCACCCCGAAGTCCGGCAATGTCGAGTTCTTCGCCACGGCGGCAGCGGCACAGCAGGCCGGTTACCGCGCGTGTCGCCGCTGCCTGCCGGACGCCGTGCCGGGCTCGCCGGAGTGGAACCTGCGGGCCGACCTCGCGGGGCGCGCGATGCGGCTGGTCACCGACGGGCTCGTGGAGCGGGAGGGCGTGCCGGGGCTGGCCGCGCGGCTCGGCTACTCCACCCGGCAGTTGACCCGCGTACTCACCGAGGAACTGGGGGCGGGGCCGCTCGCGCTGGCACGCGCCCACCGGGCGCACACCGCGCGGCTGCTGATCGCGACCACCGAGCTGAACTTCACCGACATCGCCTACGCCGCCGGCTTCGCGAGCCTGCGCCAGTTCAACGAGACCGTTCGGGAGGTGTTCGCCACCAACCCGACGGGACTGCGGGCGCGGACGACCCGGCCCCGCAGTCCCGAGGGGCTCCCCGCGGGCACGTTGCGGCTTCGATTGCCGATGCGGCTGCCGTTCGACGCACCTGGCACGCTGGGATTCCACTCAGATCATGCCGTCGATGGCGTGGAATGGACGAGCGGAAGCGGTTACGGCCGGACCCTGCGACTGCCGCACGGTCACGGGGTCGCGGAACTCACCCCTCGAACGCACCACCTGGCGGTCACCCTGCGGTTGACCGAACTCCGCGATCTCGGCAGTGCGGTGGCACGACTGCGCAGGCTGTTCGACTTGGACTGCGATCCGGTTGCCGTGGACGAGGTGCTCGGCTCCGATCCCGCGCTGGCCGGAACGGTGGCGAGGACACCGGGAGTGCGGCTGCCCGGCAGCGCGGACGGCACGGAGACCGCGGTTCGGGCACTGCTGGGCAAAGCGGGGCCCGAGGAAGCCGGACCGACCGGCGACGGGCGCGCCGAGCTCTCCAAGCTGATCGCCGAGCTCGGCGAGCGAGTCCCCGCTCTCGACGGGACGAGCGAGGCCGTGCTGTTCCCGACCGCCGAGGCGCTCGCCGACGGAGCGGCGCGCGCGCTACCCGGATCCGGCGACAGCGCGTCAGCGATCCGCGGGCTCGCCACCGCGCTGACCAGCGGGGCGCTGCGCATCGACGAAGGGCGCGAGGGCGCGGAACTGCGCGAGGAGCTGCGGGGAGCGGGTCTCGGGGAACGCGCCGCCGAGCACGTGAGCATGCGCGTGCTGGGTGAGCCCGACAGCTTCCCCCTCCCCGACGGCGCGTTACGTCGCGGCGCCGGACTGCTGGGCCTGCCCGACGACGCCGCGCTGCTCGATCGCGCGCGGCAGTGGAGCCCGTGGCGCTCCTACGCGGCGGTGCACCTGTGGCGGGCCGCTCGGAGCGCCCCAAACACGACGAACCACGAACACCACCCCGAATCCACGACGAAGGAGCCGACATGACAGCCAAATGGTCCATGATGGACACCCGTTTCGGCCCGTTCACCACGATGGTCGACGGCGAGGGCACGGTACTCGCCTCCGGGTGGACCGGCGCCGTCGACGAACTGCTGCCGCTCATCGCGGAACCGCTACGGCCGCACGAGATCCGCAAGGCCACCGACCTCGGGGAGGTGAGCCGCGCCGTGCGCCGGTACCACGAGGGCGAGCTGGACGCGGCGGCCGAAATCCCGGTCTCCCAGCGCTCCGGCCCGTTCCGGGAACAGGCCTGGCGGGTGTTGCGGGAGATCCCCGGCGGCAAGTCCGTCAGCTACCGCGACTACGCGGCGCTGCTCGGACGTCCCGAAGCCGTGCGGGCCGCCGCTGCCGCGTGCTCGCACAACGCGGCGGCGCTGTTCGTGCCGTGCCACCGGGTGCTGCGTGGCGACGGCTCGCTCGGCGGATTCCGCTGGGGACTCGAACTGAAGCGACAGCTCCTCGACCACGAACGTGGTTGATGGTGTGCCCGCTCGGCCTGCGTAATTGGTTCCGTGGCGGAACCTCCGACGGCGCCTCGCTGCGGGTGCCCCGACATCGGGTAGCGACCTACACAACGTCGGGACCGTCCTCGTGAGGCACTCGCCGGAGAACCCGCGGCGGTGCCGGGGGCAGTGTGGCGGTAAGCGGCTGCGCCGCTTGGGAGCAGCTCGGTTTTTCGGTCCGGTCGGGACTTTGGTTGCGGGACCGTGCGTGTCGCAACACGAGTGTCCCCGGTGCGTGAGGCGGATGCATTGCAAGGCCGGGCCGCCTCGCAGCGTAGGTCGCTACTCAAGAGCGGCCCAACGCCGCAAGGCGCCGCCTCACGTGCCGGCTAGCCGACCCCGTACGCAACCGGCACCGTCACCCAGCAACATCAGGTGCGGGTGGAAGTAACCCCTCCGATCTCACCGTTGCGGAACGCCTCGACGAACAGCCGGTAGTCGTCGCGCACCACGTCGGCGTAGTTCATCGCGAAGTCGCAGAGCCAGTCCGCGAACTCCTCGTCCTTGCCTTCGAGCACCTTCGAGATGGCGTCCTCGGTCTGGAACGGAACCAGTGTCTGATCAGAGTCCGAGTCCGCGACGCAGTGGATCTTGGCGATAGCGCGCCCCAGGTAGTCCACCACCGGCCGGATGTCATCCGGCTCGGTGAGTTCACCCCAGTCCAGATCGGACACGTAGGGCGAGACCTCGGAGACCACGTAGCCGGTGCCGTCGATCTCGGTGTAGCCCAGCAGCGCATCGGCGTGCGCCTGCAACGCCCGCTGCGACATCGCGGTGCGCTGGCCGTGGTGCAGGAAGTAGTTCCGGATCCCCTCGTCGGGCACCACCGCGGCGGGGGCGGCCACGTTGCCCTGCTTCATCGACAGGATCAGGTCGTTCTCCAGCGCCTCGTTCTCGCCCTCGATGAGCACGCTGTAGGCGGGCAGCCCCGCACTGCCGATGCCGAAACCGCTACGCCCCACCACGTCCTTGACCTCGTAGGCGATGTCGCGCATCTTCTTGTCCTGCGGAATCGTGGTCAGGTAGCGCTGGAACGCCTCGATGACGCGCTGGTACTCGTCGTCGCCGAGTCTGCGTACCCCGACCCCGTCGCGGAACTTGCGGTCGTAGCCCTCGGTCTCGGTCTCGCGGTCGAGCAGTCCTCCCCTGCTGCGCAGCCTGGCCTGCTGCAGCACCTGGTGGATCGGCCCGTCGGTGGTGCCGAGGTTCAGCGAGAAGGCCGCGTCGTCGTCACCGGCCACGAAGTGCCGCACCTGGTCGATGTAGGAGTGGGTGGCACGGCGGATGAACTCGACGATGTCCTCGTCGGGCAGCGCCTTGCTCCAGCCGAGCAGCGCGATGCTGGCGGCGAACCGCTGCAGGTCCCAGGTGAAATGTCCGAGGTATGCCTCGTCGAAGTCGTTGACGTCGAAGATCAGCACGCCTTCGCCGTCCATGTAGGTGCCGAAGTTCTCGGCGTGCAGGTCGCCCTGGATCCAGACCCGGCTGGTGCGTTCGTCCGCCCAGGGGTCCTTGAGTCGGGCGACGTCGGAGTAGAACAGGCAGGCCGTGCCGCGGTAGAAGGCGAACGGGGAGGCGGCCATCTTGCGGAACTTGGTGCGGAAGGCGGCGGGCTTGTGCTCCATCAGTTCGGAGAAGGTCTCCACCAGGGTGTTCACGATGTACTCGCGGCGAGCATTCGGATCGTGGGTCTCCAGCATGCTGGACA
This sequence comes from Actinopolyspora mzabensis, assembly GCF_900101095.1. Classification (GTDB taxonomy): domain Bacteria; phylum Actinomycetota; class Actinomycetes; order Mycobacteriales; family Pseudonocardiaceae; genus Actinopolyspora; species Actinopolyspora mzabensis. The sequence goes on along the minus strand of NZ_FNFM01000001.1, from coordinate 351,159 downwards.
GCTCGGACATGAACCGACCTTTCCCGGCCCGGTCGCGACGGGCCGCGGTATCGACACTGCTCGGTTGGGTTCACGCACCGGCACACCGAGTTGAGCACCGGCCCGACCACGACGGGGGCAGGTGGTGAATGCGGTGCGGGGTTACGCCTCGATCGCCAGTGACGAACCGCCGCGCGACTTGCGCACCCGCAGGCGTACCGGAATACGCTGCCGCAGTTCGTCGACGTGCGACACCAGACCTACCATCCTGCCTCCGGCGCGCAGGTCGTCCAACGCGTCCATCACCAGGTCGAGTGTATCCCCGTCCAGGGTGCCGAAGCCCTCGTCGATGAACAACGTGTCGAGCATCGCGCCGCCGGACTCATCGCTGACCACGTCGGCCAGCCCCAGAGCCAGCGACAGCGAGGCGAGGAACGACTCACCGCCGGACAGCGTTTTGGTGGAGCGCGTCCGACCCGAGTAGTCGTCGATCACGCGCAGGTCCAGCCCGCCGCGTTTGCCGTGCGCGCCCTGCTCGTCGGAGTGCACGAACGCGTAACGCCCGTCGCTCATGTGCCGCAGCCTGGCGGAGGCGGCCACGGCGACCTCCTCCAGCCGCGCGGCGAGCACGTAGGAGCGCAGTGTCATCAGGCGGGCGTTCTGTCCCTGCCCGTTGATCACGTCGGTCAGGGCGTGCAGTTCGGCGAACTCCCGTTCGAGGGGTTCCAGTTCCTTCCAGGCCTGCCGCAGTTCCTCGCCGAGCTCGGCGAGTTGCGAGCTGCGGTGACCGAGATCACCGAGCACCGCGGTCGTGTCGTCGGCCAGCCGCCGCGCCTGTTCGGCCGCCGCCGCGGCCCCTTCGGTGTCGACCTCGGTGTCGGCGGAGACGTCCGGCAGCTCGTCGAGGGTGGCCCTGGCGGTCGCGGCGCGGCGGTCCACCTCGGTGATCCAGTCGGCGAGTTCGTCGATGCGCTGCTGTTCCCGCCGTGCCGCCAGCGCCGTCTCGGAGCTGTCGAAGCCGTGCTCGGTGGCGATCCGCGCCAGCGCTTCGCGTTGTTCGTTCTCGCGGGTGACGGCCCTGTCGTGTTCGCCGCGTGCCCGCACCGCGCGTTCGAGGCGTTCGGCGAGTTCGAGCAGGTGTTGCCGTCGCGCCGGGACCGTGTCGAACTCGCCGCGTGCCTCGCGCAGCCGTTCTTCCCGTTCGTGGACGGTCTCGACGAGTGAGTCCCGGCCGGAGCGCGCGGCGCTGATCCGTTTGTCGAGTTCGGTGCGCCTGCCGCTCAGCAGCTCGGCTTGGTTGTTGAGCTCGGCCAACCGTTCGGCTCGGTGCTGCCGCTGGTCGGCCAGCTCGCGCAGGTGGTCGCGTTCGGCCGCGGCCCGCTCGAACTCCGCGCGCAGTTGTGCTTCGGTACGTTCGCCGAGCTGTTCGCGGAGGCGGGTGTGGTCCCGTTCGGCTTCCTCCAGTTCGCCCCGCGCGTGGTCCCTGCGCTGTTGGCGGTCGTGCTCGGTCTCGCGGGCCTGCCGTTCGTCATCGGGTCCGACGGACGACTCGCCCGGTTCGGCCGGGTGCGGGTGCTGTCGTGAGCCGCAGACGGGGCAGGCCGTGTCGGTTTCGAGTCGGGTGGCCAGTTCGGCGGCCATGCCCGCAAGTCTGCGTTCCCGAATGTCCTGCAGCTGTTCGCGCGCTCTCTGGTGCTCGTCGACGGCGTGCTGTGCCCGTTCGCATGCCGTGTCGCGTCGCTTCTCGGCCTCGGGAAGTTGCCGGGCGGCTTCCAGCGCCCCGTTCAGCTCGTCGCACCTGGCGGTGACCGTCTCCAGCCGTTCGGGGGCCTGTTCGGCTTCGTGGGCCGCGGTGCGGGCCTGTTCGAGTGCCTCCGGCAGCTGGTGCTGCTGCTGGGCGAGTTCCTCGTCGGTGGTGAGGTCGGCGGCGATGTTCTCGTCGAGTTCGGTGATCCGCGCTCGGTCGTGGCGCTGCTGCTCGGCTTCCTGCTCCCGATCGGCCAGCACCGCTGCTTCCTCGCGGTAGCGCAGCGACCGGGTGTGCAGTTCGTCGGTGTCGACGGCTTCCTTCTCGGCGGCCCCCTTCCCGGTTGGCGCCGGGCCGTCGGATTCGTGACCGGGACAGTCGGCCAGGGCGCGGTGCAGCTCCTGCTCGGCCTCCCGCAGCCGGGTGGTGCTGCTGTCCAGTTCCCGGGCCGCGTTGAGCACGGGGGCCGCGCGGCGTGCCGCGTCGAGTTCGACATCGGCGGCCCGGTAGGTCTCAGCCAGGGCGGCGAGTTCGTCGAGCTCCGCGCGGGCGTCGCGGACGCGGCGCACCTTGCCCGCGAGTTCACGCTGCCGGGCCAGGGTCTCCTCGGCCTGTTCGCGTTGCCGTCGAAGCCGCTCGTCCTCGGCGCGGGCGTGCTCGTAGCGGCGGGCGAAGCTCCGCTCCGTCTCGTCCAGCCATTCGGCGCGGTCCGCGCCCTCGTCGGGTTCGCTGCCCGCGACCTGGGCGAACCGGGCCAGTAGTTTCTCGCTGTGCTCCCGTGCGCTGTGCAGCTCGGCCCGGCGCTGCTTGCGTCGCTCGCCGAACCACTGCTCGATGCGGGAGAACTGCCGGGTGTCGAAGAGCTCTTCCAGCAGATCCGCCCGCTCCTTGGCGTCGGCGCGCAGGAACCGCGCGAAGTCGCCCTGCGGCAGCAGCACGACCTGGCAGAACTGTCCCGCGTCCATCCCGAGCAGCCGTTCCACGGTCGGACCGACCTCGTTGGGACGCGTGATCCCCTCCCGCGGCTCACCCTCGGGTGGCTCGTCGAGCCAGGTCAGCGTGGCCTTGGCCTTCTCCTTGGTGGTGCCCGTACCGGTTTTCTTGGGCCGCTCGTACTCCGGGTTGCGCTCCACGCGCATCCGGCAGCCCTGCACGGTCAGTTCCAGCGAGACCCGGGTGGGTGTCTCCGGCGGCGCCGTGTCGCAGCGCAGCGCCTTGGCCTGGTGCCGGGCACCGGGGACCTGGCCGTACAGCGCGAAGGTGACGGCGTCGAGCACGGTGGTCTTGCCCGCCCCGGTGTCGCCGTGCAGCAGGAACAGCCCGTCCGCGCCGAGCTCGTCGAAGTCGACCCGCTGCCGGTCCCGGAACGGGCCGAAGGCCGACAGTTCCAGGTGATGCAGTCTCACCGCCGCACCTCCGCGATGTTCAACTCGGACAGCGCCAGGTCCAGCAACTCACCCTCCGAATCGGACGGTTCCTGCCCCCGGCAGTTGGCGACGAAGTCCCGCAGCAGCTGCGGCTCGTCGCGACCGCGCACCGCCTCCGAGTATCGCAGCGAGGCACGGGCCCTGCCGCCCGCCGGTTCCCACTCCATGTGCACGGCGTGGGGGAACCGCTGCTGCAGCCTGCGCATCCCCTCCACCGGCCGGGCCTCGTCGGTGACCGTGGCCGAAACATAGCAGTCGGTAACGGATTCGTGCTCGGGGTCGTGCAGCAGTTGTTCGAGAGTTCCGGACACCGTGGCCAGTTCGCGGGGCACGGGCAGTTCGATCCGGCGCGTCTCGGACAGCCCCTCGGAGTCCAGTTCGACCAGCCACACCGATTTCCGCTGCTGTGCCTCGGAGAACGAGTAGGCCATCGGGCTGCCCGAGTACCGCACCCGCTCGGTGATCCGCTGGCAACCGTGCAGATGCCCCAGTGCCACGTAGTCCACCCCGGCGAACACGTCGGCGGGCACCCGGTCCACCCCGCCGACGGCGATGTTGCGTTCGGAGTCGCTGCTGCCGCCACCGGTGACGAAGGCGTGCGCCAGCACCACGGACCTGGTGCCGGGGTCGCGGCCGGCCAGTTCGCCCCGCACCCGGTTCATCGCCTCACCCAGCACCGCGGGGTGACCGCGCTCGACGTCCTCGGCCGCACCGGGCGCCGTGCTGGTGCGCAGCACCTGCCGAGCCGGGTCCGGTTCGAGGTAGGGGATGCCGTAGAAGGCCACCGGTCCGTGCTCGTCGGAGAGCACGGTGGGCTCGTGCAGGGTGGCGACGCGGGTGTGCAGGTGCAGCCCGCCGGCGGCCGCGAATCCCGCGAACGCGCCGACCCGCTGCGGCGAGTCGTGGTTGCCCGGGGTGACGACCAGCCGCGCGCCGGTACGACGGAGCTGTTCGAGCACGTCGACACAGGTCTGCACGGCCTCACCGGAAGGCACCGAGCGGTCGTAGAGATCCCCGGAGATCACCACGACGTCCACGTTCTCGGCACGGACGATCTCGGCCAGTTCGGAGAGCACCCGCCGCTGGTCGTCGAGCAGGTCGTGGCCGTGGAACGTACGGCCGATGTGCCAGTCCGAGGTGTGCAGCAGGCGCATGGCCGCACGCTATCGACACACCGCGGTGGTTCGATCACCCCGTCCGCCGCGGTGTGGCGCGGGTGGCAGCGGCGTGTCGCGGACGGCGGGTGGGACGCGACTCCGGCCCGTCGGCGATGATCCGTTCGACAACCGAGGGACGAATTGAGGAGCGCTCGTGGGGTCAGCGATGCTCGGCGGTCTGCTGGTGGTGATGGTGCTGCTGTTCGCGGCCGCGCTGCTGGTGATCTGGCGGTTGTACGGGGATTCCGCCCGTAGGGCCGAGGACTCCGCACGGCGAGCCGAGGAGGCGCTGCGGATGCTGGAGGCGGAGCGGGAACGCGCCTCGCGGCACGAAGCGGCGCTGCGGCGCTACGAGGTGACCTTCGCCTCCAGCACCGGACGCGGCGAGTTGGGCGAACAGGCCCTGGTACGAACCACCAGGGCGCTGGGGCTGCGTGAGGGGGTTCACTTCACCCAGCAGACCGATCTCGCAGGTGGCGGTGCCGCCCGGCCGGACCTGGTGCTGAACGTGAGCGGGGACCGGCGCGTGCCGGTGGACGCCAAGGCCAGTTTCGCCGCGTGGGCCGAGGCGATGGAAACCGACGACCCGGCGGAGCGCGACGAGGCGCTGCGGGTGCACGCCCGCAACATCCGCGCCCGGGCCAAGGAGCTCGCGGGCAGGGACTACCAGCGCTGGGCCGACGCGATCTACGGCTCGATCATGTTCGTGCCCTCCGACGCGGCGGTGGTCTCGGCGCTGGACACCGATCCGACGCTGCTGGGGTGGCTGCTGGAGAAGCGGGTGTTCCTGTGTGGACCGACCGGGTTCGGGGTGCTGGCCTCGGCCGCGTTGTTCGCGGCGACCGAACGCACCATCGCCGCCGACATCGAGCGGATCCGCGCGCAGGCGGTGGAGGCGCAGCGGGCCGCGGCCTCGGCGGTCGAGGCGGTGAACCTGTCCGGAACCCACCTGCAGCGATTCGTCTCGGCGCGCCGCAGGGAGCTCGACGCGCTGGAGCACTTCCGGGGTGCGGTGCAGCCGCTGGCCGAGTTGGCCGACGCCAACGGGGTAGCCGAGGTGCGTCGGGCTTCGGAAGGACTGGCCGGGTCGGAGGGATCGGCCGGTTCCGGGGGCGAGCCGGGCCAGGCCGACAGGGTGACCTCCCGGAACGGGTCGGGTGACGGCGCGGCGGAATGAGGAGCGGTGCTCCCCCGCCTCCGTTCTCCTGCCGGGAAGCACCGCGATCCGCTCCGGTCGTGCCGCCCGTGGTGTGCCCCGAAGCGGGCTCAGCCGGGGCCTGCGGTGGCGAGCCGCTGCTGTTCGGCGAGGAAGTGCGCCGTCTCGGCAGTGCTCTCGTAGAGCGTGCGGTAGTGGCGGTAGAAGGCGTCGTAGCGTTCGGTGTTGGCCGGGTCCGGCTCGACCCGGTCGACCACCGGGTTCCACCCGTCCGGGTCGATCGCCGTGCCGGTGGCCAGCCCCGCCAGCAGCGCGTCGCCGTAGCAGGCGCCCACCGTTTCCGCCGGGATCAGCTGGGTGCAGCCGGTCACGTCGGAGACGATGCGGGTCCACAGTCCTCCCGTGGTGCCACCGCCCACCGCCACCAGTCGTTCGGTGGCGGTTTCCGAACCGCGCATCTCGGCCAGGTTGTGCCGCACTCCGTAGGCGATTCCCTCCAGGGCGCCCCGGTATAGCTCGGCCCGGCCGTGCTCGGTGGTCAGGCCGAACAGCATGCCCCGCGCGTCCGGGTCGAACACGGGGGTGCGCTCACCGGCGAAGTAGGGCAACAGCAGCAGCCCGCGGCTGCCCGGCGGAACTTCGGACGCCGCGGCGGCCAGCTCGGCGAATTCCCCGCCGAACAGGCCGCGCAGCCAGTCGGTCACCGCGCCGGATGTGGCCATCCCGGCGGCCTGGGTATAGGTGTCCGGGTGGACACCGCAAGTGCCCCACAACGCCGGGTGGGGCCGGAGCCGCTCCACGACCCGCACGAAGAACATGGTGGTGCCGTACATCAGCATCACGTCGCCGGGGTCGCGGACACCGACGCTGCATGCCTCGGCCCAGGCGTCCACGGTGCCCACCGTGACCGGCAGGCCTTCCGGGAGCCCGGTCTCGGCAGCGGCGCGGGCGTGGACCCGACCCGCTGTTTCGGTGGGCCAGGCCAGTTCGGGCAGTTCGAGCCCGGGTGCCACCGCGCCGGACCACTCGGGAGCCCAGCGTCGCCGATGGGGATCGTAGATCGGGTCGCACTGGCTGGCCGAGTGATGGTCGAGCACGTAGCGACCGGTGAGGCGGTGCACCAGGTAGGAGCCGCACATCAGCAGTTTCGCGGTGCGGCGGTAAGTCTCGGGTTCGTTGTTGACCAGCCAGCGGAGCTTGGGGCCGACCGCCTGGCTGCTCAGTGCCGAACCGCTGTGCCGCAGTATCTCCTCGGCTCCGAGTTCGGAGTTCAGTTCCGCGATCTCGGCGGTGGCCCTGGTGTCCACGCCGTACAGGATCGCGGGCCGCAGCGGGTTGCCCGCCTCGTCGGCGGGCAGCAGCGTCGGTCCGATACCGCTGACCCCGAGTCCGGCGATCCCGCCCCGCTCGGCGGCGGGAAGCAGTTCGGCCACCAGCTCGCGGAAGTCGTGCCACCAGATCGCCGCCGCGTCGTGCTCGGCACGCCCCGGTGACGGGCGGCTCGTGGCGTGGGCGCGTTCGGCCCTGGCCAGGATCTTGCCGCTGGTGGTGGTCAGCACGCCCTTCGAGCTGGACGTGCCGATGTCGATCCCCAGCAGTACCTCTTCGGACATGGCTCCCACTTCCCGTAGCCGTCGCGAAACAACGGCGAACCCTCGCCCGCTCGGACTTCCCGTCGATGTTCGGCGTCAATCTCCCACGAAATCGCCGCCTCGGTGGCACGGTGCGGCCCCGGCAGCGTCGATTTCTCGCGAAATCACCGTGCCCTTCCCGGCGCCTCGAGCAGAACTCCTACCACTCTCGCGGTCGGCACCGCCGCGGGTTCTCCCGTGCGGCTCTCGCGCGGACGCCGGAGACGTTGGGTAGGTCGCTACCCGATGTCGCCGGACCCGCAGCGAGAGCCGTGCGAGAGGTTCCGCCACCCGCACCGCCACGACAACCGAGCGGAAATCCCTACTTACTCCACTCTTCCAGACCCAGGTCGAGCAGCTGGGCGACGGCTCGCAGCTCGGCGCGGTGATCGCCCGGAACCGCGTGGATGTGGTTGGCGCCGAACCGGGACAGGAACGTCTCGGTGGGGACGTCCAACCGGGCGAAGGCGTGCGGCCACTCCGGGGTGGAACGATCGACGAGTTCCGCCGTGGTCGCCGGGTCGAACTCGAGGAACTCGCCGAGCATCAGCTGCATGCGGTAGCGGCCGTCCCTTCTCGTCAGCCTGCCCAGCGTCATGGTTCCGGGAGCGGCGATGTGCCGCACCGAAGCACCGCCCGCGGGGAAGAAGAACACCTCGGGGCACAACCGCACCCGGGCGAGGTTCACGGCCGGGTCGGAGCTACGCGCGGCGAACCAGGTGGCGTGCTGCCCGGAGTTGCACAGGTCCCACACGTCGCGGTCGGGGTGGTAGTGCCGCACGTCCGCGAACAGCGCGGGCGTCCCCGCTACGTCCGAGAACAGCTTCATGGTCAGCGCACCGTCCATATCGGCCTCGGTCGCGCAGATGTGGGGCTGTTTCGGTCCGTTCCAGTCGTAGGGATCGTTGAGCAGGGCTTCGGTGACGTCCATGGTCGCGAAGTTCTCGGTCAACTCCGGCTGCGCCTTGATGCCGGAGAAGTCCAGGCCGCGTTCGGCGATGATCTCGCGTACGGCCAGGTAGGAGGCTATCTGGCGCTCCAGCAGTTCCGGGGTGAGCTTGTCGCCGTCGTAGCGCACCTCGCCCGCGTACTGCTCGAACCACTCCCGCGCCTTGCGGACCTCGCCGGGGTCGGCGTGCTGCGAGCGCAGCACCAGCTCGTACTGGTCGATCTCCTCCACGTCGATCCCGAACGAGCGCTGCCACTGGTCGGTGTTGGCCACGGCGGTGTTCATTCCCATCGGTCGCCCGCCGAAGCGGCCGAAGGTCAGGCCGCGCAACCCCGAGGCGGCAGCGGCGGCGGTGGCTCTAGCGCCGATGTGGGACAGCGGTTCCGGATCGTCGGGAGCGCCCCACGTCCTGGTGTGGTCGCGTCCGATCTGGTCGAGGGCGCCGCCCGCGGCCAACATGCCGACCAGACCGGGCTCGGTCGGATCGGTGCTGGCCGCCAGCACGAGCGGTGTGTCGAGGGCAGAGGCGGCGAGCATGGTGAAGTGCGGGAAGGCCCAGACGGCGTAGTACAGCACGGTGACGTCGACGCCGGAGTCCGCCAGGCGCCGCGCCTGTGCGGTGGCGGCGATGTTGGAGTTCACCGGGTCACCGCCCTCGATGACCTCGTGACCCGCCGCCCGCAGCGATCGCACGAGGACACTCTGCTTTTCCCGAATGAAATCCGAATTTCGTTGGTGCACGTGTTCCCGGCCGTCCGAAATGCCGAGCACACCGATACGAGCCACGAAAACCCCCGAACTCCGGCGACAATGCCGGGAATCGTCGCGACGTACCGTCGCCTGTGAAAACTCCCGGAACGATCGTTGATCGCCCGACGAGAAATTATTCCCCTGCCGGAAGGATGTCAATTCGACACCGACACCAGAATTCCCGATCGTTTTTCGTATTCGCTCCGCCCGATCGGATCGAGTGGCACTACCTTTCCACCGTCCGGTAGGAGAACGCGGTGTAGCGCACCGCCGACCAGGGCGGCGCGTCGGCCGCGGGCAGCAGCCGCACTCGCAACGTGTTCCGGCCTCGGGTGAGCTCGGCCGGGATGTCGAAACCGTCCTCCAGCCACCGGTGCGCGCTGTTGCCCAACGGCTGCGACCAGACACCGACGTCGCGGCCGTTGACCAGCACACGAACCCGCTGATGGCTGCTGCGCTGATCGGCGAGCCTGCGGAGCCGCACTCCGGAGTTGTCCGGGTCGATCCGCACCCGGAACCCGATCTCACCGGTGCTCGAGGTGTTCGTGTACCGGTACGGGCCCGGGTCGCGCCTGCCCTCGAAGGTTGCGGTGAGCTCACGACGCGACTCACCGGTGGCGCGGTAGTCGTGGGCCAGTCGGCTGAACCGGTCGCCCAGGTCGATCCGGTCGGTGCGCCGCATGGTGGAGATCGGGTTGCCGTACCAGTAGGCGGTGGAGCTGTAGCGCGCCGGCTCGTTGTTGGCCGGTCCGTGCTCGATCCCGGCCACGAGTTCACTGTCGAACGAGACCGCGTCGGACACGAACAGCCGGTAGGTGCCGGTGCAGTCGTAGCGGCAGCCTTCCCCGGAGTACTCGTAGGCGGGATTGCCCGTCAGCGGCATGGCGAAGGTGGTGCCGCCCCGGAAGTACCAGCCCGACTCGTAGAAGTCCTCCGTTCCGGTGCCGTACCAGGCCGGGCTGGCCGAGCCGTCCACGTAGAACCGCTCGTCGCCCTCCAAGTAGTTGCGCTGGTTGGCACGTGGGGACGCCGAGGAACGCGGCCCCTCGGGGGTGCGCGCCACTCCGGGCGGAATCCTGCCGCGCATCGTGTGCGTCACGCCGTAGAACGTTCCGCTGCCCGAAGTGGACAGGAACTTCCAGTCCTTGCCGGGCTCGGTGAGGCCCTGGCGGTGCGTGGCGTGGAAGTGGCCCGAACCGGTCCCCGGCCCCGCGCCCGCCGAAGGGGCGGCGGTCGCTTCGAGCACCGCACGCCGAACCGGCACGGATCCCTCGTTGACCAGCTCGATCTCGGCTCCTCGCGCGAACGGCATGGGCCACCAGGAGGTGTACCACCCCTCCCCGGCGTCGATGGAGCTCAGCAGCCTGCGCACGTCGTACTCGCCGAGACCGGAGCCGAAGAACTCGCCGATCGGGGCGTCGACGGTGGTGCGTCCGTCGAAGGTGATCCGCAGCCGCACGTCGCGCAGCACCGCGTCGGAGTCCTCGACCCGGGCACGCTCGTGCGGCAGGTGGGCCACCAGTTTGCGGCGCTGGAAGACCTGGTTCTCGATCCGGTAGTCGTGCGCCGCCTCGTCGCCGGGATTGGCCGGTCCCACGTCGAGGACGTCGGTGCGGATCCAGTCGCCGTCCACCCTGCTGTGCACTTCGTAGCGGAACTCGTTGATGTCCACCTCGGCGGACCGGAACTCGTTGGTGATGCGCAGCTCGGTTTTGCCCCGGGTCAGCGATGCGGGCACGGCGAGCCGCTCGCGTCCCCACTCCCCCTGTCGCGCCGGGCCGCTGCGCCAGCTGCCGACGCGTTCGTCGTCGACGAGCAGCCGCGCCACCTGACCTCCGACGTTGGCGTCGTAGCGGCGGGTTATCCGGACCCCGTCGTTGCCCGGTGCGATGCGCGCGTCGAAGGAGCTGGAGCCGCCCGCCCCGAACGCGCGCCCGTCGTCGATGACGCGCGGTGCCGCCACCACACCGGGGAGGCGGAGCCGCAGTTCGTCGATCATCGCCGGTCCGCGGAACGGTTTCAGCGTGGTGGACTCGCCGGGGCGCAGCGAGAACCGGGTGCGCCGTTCCGCGATCGTGGGCGCGTCCGGTTTGGGATCGGCCACTCCGAACCGCCGCAGCCGCCGGACCACGTCCAGGGCGGGGTCGCTCGGATCGAAGGTGGTGACGCCGTCCGCGTCGGCGAACGAGCGGTAGTCGACGTGGTAGAAGTACGGGTTCTCGTCCACGGTGATCCGCATGGACTCCCGGTAGGGCATCGGTACCTTCAGGACCGCGCCACCGGAGGTGTCGCGCGCGTCGCCGACCAGGGGCCAGACGAACGGTGGCCCCAGTTCGCCCGCGACGACGTCGGCCAGCGGGGCGTCCAGCACGGTGCGACCGTCCAGCTCGACGTGGATGTCGCCGGTGGCGGTGACATCGCCCCAGGGGTCGCGGGTGAACCAGACGGAGGTGATCTCCCCGGCTCCGGTGTGCTCGGCGATGACACAGCCGCGCTCGGTGGTGCGCAGGCACGAGTGGGTTCCGTTGAACCCGTCGTCGTTGCTGCCGCTTCTGGCGAAGCTGGAGAACTGCTTGCTGTTGCCACCGTGTCGGAGTCCACCCAGCTCGTCCAGCGTGCGGTAGGTCTCCCAACCGACCGTGCGGCCGTCGGCCGATCCGGCAGGTGTGCCGGGTTCCTGGGCCCGGACGCGTTGCGAGGTGGAGTCGCCGGTGGTGGCCCCGAGGGTGCCGAGAACCAGCACGAACGCGACGAGAACGCGCGCTACGCGTCCGCGAACGGCGGACCCGGAGCGGATTCCCGCCCTTGTTCCCACGGCCATCGTGTTCGCCTCCCGGCTAGGAATCCGCGACCACGCTGCGGGAAAACGCACCGGGGTCGATCCACTTCCCGGGAATTGTCGTACGATCACGGCCGGTTCCGCACCGAAATCCACATCGTTCGTTCGAGGGAATCGACACTACGGGACACCCCGAAAACCAGCGATCTTCACATTTCCACGACGTTCCGCAGCGCGGAATCGTCGATGTTCCCCTCCCGATTCGTCACCGGGAATTCAACCGGCTGTAAACCTCGGCGGCGTTCTCCCGGGTGACCAGCTGGGTCGGCAGTGTCTGCTTCTCGGGGACCGGCTCGCAGTCGATCAGTATCCGCTTCGCGGCGGTTATCGCCTCCGCACCCCCGGTGGGATAGACGAACGTCGCCGACAACCGACCCTGCTGCACCGCCTTGATCCCACCGGAGGGAGTCGGGAGCCCGTCGATACCCACGAACCTCGTTCCCCCGGCCCGCCCTGCCGCCCGCGCGGCGAGGTGGGCGCCCTCGGCCATGGGATCGTTGTGCCCGTAAACCGCGTCGATGCGAGGGTGGGCCTTGAGCATCGCCGCCATCTTCGACCGGGCCTCGGCGCGCAGCCACTGCCCGTCCGCGGTGGCGATGATCTCGATTCCCGAGCCTTCGATCCCGGCGCGGAAACCCCTGCCACGTTCGGCCGCGGGAGTGGAGCCGGACAGGCCGCGCAGTTCGACGATCCTGCCGCCCTCGGGCAACAGGTGCTCGGCGAGGTACTCGCCCGCCTTTCGACCGATCTTCTCGTTGTCTGCGCCGATGAACGTGGAGTACGACTCGCCGTTGACCTTGCGGTCCAGCAGGATCACCGGGATGCCGCTGTTGTAGGCCCTGCCGACCACCCCGGTCAGCGGGGCCGCTTCGTTGGGGCTGACGATCAGCAGGTCCACCTGTTTGGTGACCAGGGTCCGGATCTGACTGACCTGTCTGGAGTTGTCCTGCGCGGCGTCGAGGAACTGCACCTCGTCGAACTGCTCGACCTCGGCGGCGGCACGCCTGATGTCGGCGTTCATCCGCACCCGGTAGGGCTCGGCCACGTTGGCCTGGCTGACTCCGATGGTGTACTCCTCGCCCGGTCCGCCGCACACCTCCGCCGAATCCGGTCCCCCACCGGCCGCGCCCGCGTTCGTGCTCGTGGTCCCGCAGCCGGCACCGAGCAGCGCGACTGCGCAGGCCGCCGCGAACATCGATCGCGTCCGAGAACTCATCCGTGCTCCTTCCCCACTGCCGGGTCTTCCACTACCGGGTCTTCCACTACCGGGTCTTCCACTACCGGGTGGGCCAGAGCCGCTGCGCCGCGGCGGCGGCCACGATCACGAGACCCTTGATGACCAACTGCAGATCGGTGTCCACCGTGTTGAGCGCGAGGATGTTGTTGAGCACCCCCAGCAGCAGCGCGCCGGCGATGGTGCCCATCATCGAGCCGCGACCGCCCGCCAGGCTCGTCCCACCCACGACCACGGCGGCGATCCCGTCCAACTCGTAGGAGATCCCGGCGTTGGGACTGCCGGTGTTGAGCTGACCGGCGTGCACGATGCCCGCCAGGGCCGCGCACAGTCCGCAGATGCCGAACGCGATGACCTTGACCCGGTTTACCGGCACTCCTGAGGTCCTGGCCGCCCTCTCGTTGCCGCCGATGGCGTAGAGATGGCGGGAGAAGGCGCTGCCCCTGAGAAACGCCACCGCGAGTACCGCGAGCACGGCGAAGATCAGCGCCGGGACGGGGACGAGGCCGTCGAAGGTCCGCTCCCCCAGCAACGAGAACGACAGCGGCGCCCGGTCCGTACCGGGACCGTAGGTGATCGGCACGGTCTCTCCCCCGGACCACAGGCGGGCCAGCCCTCTGGCGATCTGCAGCCCGGCGAGCGTGACGATGAACGCCTGCACCCGCAGCAGCGCCACCGCCAGCCCCTGCAGCAGGCCGAACACCAGGCCGGCGAGCAGCACCACCGAGACCGCGGCGAGCATCCCGAAGTTGTCCTCGGTCAGCAACACGGCCGAGCCCACCGCCGCCAGCCCCAGCAGCGAGCCCACCGACAGGTCGATGCCGCCGACGAGGATGACGAAGGTGAGGCCGATCGCGATGATGCCTATCTCGGAGATCGCCCGCACGAGGTTGAACAGGTTCTCGCTGGTCAGAAAGATGATCTCGCCGTCGTCCCCGCGCGGCGAGAACACCACCGAGGCCAGGAAGACGAGGACGAGGCCGAACAGGCTCTGGAATCGCAGCAGTGCCTCGGCACCACCCGAACCACTCCGCCCCGCCCGTTGAGTTCCGGCCGACTGACCTCCGGGCGTCGGATTCCCGGCTTTCGAACTCCCGGCCGTGGCATCCGGGACGGTGGCGGCATCCGGTGCCGAGCCCGTCGTGGAGGAGGGCGGGGAGTCGGCGGGCTCCTCGTTGGTGGAACGCGAGCTCATTTCCCACCCCCGGTGGAAACCACCGCCGTCTCCGCCGCGTCACTCCGGTTTCCCATCGCGGCCGCCAGCAGTTCGGTACGGCTGGTTCGCGAGCTGTCGAACTCGGCCACTGATCCGCCGTCCCGCAGCACCACCACGCGGGAACACACGTCGAGCAGCTCGGCGAGCTCCGAGGAGGCGAGCAGCACCCCGATACCCCGTCCGGCTATCTCGTCCAGCAACCGGTAGATCTCGACCTTGGCCGCTACGTCGACTCCCCTCGTGGGGTCGTCCAACAGCAGCAGGGCGGGCTCGGTCAGCAGCATCCGTCCGAACACGACCTTCTGCTGGTTGCCGCCGGAAAGTGTTCCCACGGAATCGGACGTGGAGCCGAGCTTGATCCCGAGACGTCGAGCGTTCCGACGCGCGGTCGCGCTCTCCCGCCTCCTCGCGACCAGCCCGAGCCTGCCGAGCCGGGGCAGCACGGACAACACCGTGTTGGCGGTCACCGAGTGCTCGGTGACCAGGCCACTGCCGGCGCGATCCTCCGGCACGAACGCGACCCCGGAACGCAGCGCCTGCCGGGGACCGCGCGGCCGGTAACGGGAGGCGTGCAACCGCACCTCGCCGCGCCATTCGGCGCTCGGCCCCATCCCGTAGAGCGCTTCGAGCAGTTCGGTGCGCCCCGAGCCGAGCAATCCGCACAGCCCCACGATCTCGCCACGGTGCACCGACAGGTCCACGCCGGCGGGGTTCCGCCTGCCCTCGTCGCGCCCGCGGGTGCGCACCGCGAAGCCGGACAGCGCGAGCAATTCACCGCCCGGACTCCGTCGTGTCGGTGTGAAAGCGGTGGCGAAATCGTCGCCGACCATGGCGGTGGCTGCCTGCTCGGCCGTGACGCTGCGCGCGTCGAACTCCGCTGCCACCTCGCCGTTGCGCAGCACGGTGGCGCGATCGGCGACCTCGCCGATCTCGTCCATCCGGTGGGAGATGTAGACGATCCCGGTGCCGTCGCGGCGCAGTTCGGCGATCACCGCGAACAGCCTGTCCACCTCGGTTCCGGATAGCGCCGAGGTCGGCTCGTCCATGATCAGCACCGCCGCGTTCCGGGCCAGCGCGCGGGCGACGGTGACCAGCTGCTGCTCCCCGATGCGGAGCCGCCCCACGGGAGTGCGCGGGTCGAGATCCACCCCGATGCGCCGCAGCAGCCCACGGGTTCGCGCGTTCATCCGGGAGCGGTCCACAGTGCCGCGTGCGGTGCGGGGCTCGCGTCCGAGGTGGAGGTTCTCGGCGACCGACAGCGCGGGCACCAGATCCAGCTCCTGCTGGATCATGGCCACCCCGGCGCGCTGCGCGTCGATCGGGCCCCGGAAGACGAAGGGTTTCCCGGCGATGCGGATCTCGCCGGAATGGCCGGTGACATCCCCGGACAGCACCCGCATGAGGGTGGACTTGCCCGCGCCGTTCTCACCGAGCAACGCGTGAACCTCCCCGGCCCGCACGGTCAGATTCGCGCCCGAGCAGGCCAGCACACCACCGAACCGTTTCGTGATCGCCCGTAGCTCCACCAGCGGTGGTGCGGCGTCCATTGCGTCACCCCCTGCGGCACACGAGCGGACAACCGGTCGCTTCGCCCCGCCCGCTCACCCGTGTGTTGTGTCAAGCCTCACACGATGTGACCGGGCTCCGCGCGCTCCGCCCGCGCCTATCACCCGATTCGGTGGCAATAACGGACAGGTCACGGCACTACCGCCATCGAGCGGAAAAACCGCTCCCCGTCGGGGGACGAGCCTCCCGGGATCGTGGACGTGTCGTTGCGACCGCGCTGGACCGTTACGGTGACAAGCGTGACCGCGACATCCGAGCGCAACATCAACAGCCCCGAAAGTCGTTCCGGACAGTTGGCACAACGGTCGGCTTTCGGAACCACCCGCGGCATCCCGTGGTGGGCGGCGTTTCTGCTGCCGCTGGTACTGGCCGCCGTGTGTGCCGTGATCGACACGTTGATCTGGTCGGGCCCCGGTGTCGTTTTCACGTTGGGCTGCGTCGTGGGCACCCTGCTCGCGGTCATGCTGGTTCAGCGCGGCAGCCTGTTCGGCCCGATGGTGCAGCCGCCGCTGGTCGTGGCGATCGTCATCCCGAGCGTGGTGTGGGCGATGGGGGTCGGTTTCAATGCGGGCGACGGGCTGCGCCAGGTGATGCTCTCGCTGGCCACCCCGTTGATCAACAGCTTTCCGGCGATGGCCGCGTCGACGGCGGTGGCGGTACTCGGCGGACTGCTGCGGATATTCGTGCTACAGCCGATGAAACGGCGCGACAGGGACGCGGCGGGGCAGTCGGCGGCCGAGACGGCTCGCGGCGACCGGAGCGACGGACGCGGTTCCAGGGCCGGCGGCTCCGCACGGGCCTCCCGTAGCGGCTCCGCCGAGGACGACGACGGCGCGTCGAGCCGGGGCGGAGCCGCTACGGTGACCGCGGATGCCGAGGACGCGGACAAGCGTGCGCCCCGGCGGAGGTCACCACGCTCCGAATCACGCGAACAGCGCTCGGAAGCCCCCGAGTCCTCGGGGCGGCGCGGAGCGCCCCCCGGACGTGGTTCCGGACCGAGGGCGCGCTCCGAGCGGCCGCCGGAGCGAGCCGAGGGCGAGGCGCCCCGCGATTCCGGCAGGCGCGAACGGGACGGCGGGAAGCCGCCGAACGGAAGGGACGAGCAACGGTCGGGACGCGGGCGGCAACGGGGCGGTGAACCGGGCGAGAGCTCCGCGCCGAACCAGGACAGGCGGCCGGCTCCTCCCGGCAGGGGCAACGCGAAACGCCCACCCCGGGAAGGGGATTCCTCCGACGGGGCGACCCAGCGGCGGGGTCGGACCGAACCGCCGGGGCGACCGCGGCGTCCCCGACGCGACGAGGGCTGATCGAAGTTCGCGAGGCGGCTCGGCGGGTTGCCCGCTTGGCGGGTTGCCCGCTCGGCGCCCCACCGGCTCTCGCCGTCGCGGAGACACCGGGGAGACGCCACGATGCCGGAGCGGGCCCGCTGCCGGACCCGCTCGGAAGCTCGGGATCACTCCGGGAGGGGTGGAACCACTCCCGGACCGGGAAGCGAACCGGCCCGGAACCGTCCGAACCGGACGCGGCGGCCCGCTGCCCGAAGGCCCGCTGCCCGAACCGGCGTGTTCAGCGCACGCTCTGCGGACTGTTCGGGTTCTCGTCCAAGTCCTTGCGCAGCTCACGGGGCAACGCGAACGAGACCTTCTCGTTGGCCGTGGTGACCTCCTCGACCTCACCCCAGCCACGTTCCTGCAGGTAGTCCAGTACCTGGAAGACCAGCACGTCCGGCACCGAGGCCCCGCTGGTGACACCGACGGTGTCCACTCCCTCCAGCCAGGACTCGTCGATCTCGCTGGCGTAGTCGATCAGGTGGGAGGAGGTGGCGCCCGCCTGCAGCGCGACCTCCACCAGGCGCTTGGAGTTCGAGGAGTTCTGCGAACCGACCACCAGCACGAGATCGCACTCCTCGGCCATCGCCTTGACCGCGACCTGGCGGTTCGAAGTGGCGTAGCAGATGTCGTCGCTGGGCGGGGCCTGCATCTCCGGGTACTTGTCCTGCAGCTGGTTCACCCGCTCCATGGTCTCGTCCACGCTCAGGGTGGTCTGGGAGAGCCAGACGACCCGTGAGGGATCGCGCACCTCGACCCGGTCCACGTCCTCCGCCTTGTCCACCAGCTGGACATTGTCCGGGGCCTCACCCGAGGTTCCCTCGACCTCCTCGTGGCCCTCGTGCCCGATGAGCAGGATGTCGTAGTCCTCACGGGCGAACCGGTTCACCTCCTTGTGCACCTTGGTGACCAGCGGGCAGGTGGCATCGATGGTGCGCAGGTTGCGTCGGGTCGCGGCCTCGCGGACGGCCGGGGAAACGCCGTGGGCGGAGAAGACCAGCAGCGAGCCCTCCGGAACCTCCTCGGTGTCCTCGACGAACACGACCCCGCGCTCACGCAGGTTCTCCACCACGTGCTGGTTGTGCACGATCTCCTTGCGGACGTAGACGGGTGCGCCGTACTTCTCCAGCACGCGTTCCACTGTGTCCACGGCGCGATCGACCCCCGCGCAGTAGCCACGTGGTTTGGCCAGCAGAATGCGTTTACCCGCCGGGGCGGAGTCGGTGGCTGTCGTATCCTGTCCGGAGTCGGAAGCCTGCGGCGAGGTGCTCATACCGCCCAGGGTACGGATGCGGCGCGGAACGGTCAGCAGCCAGCACCGTCCCCGAGAGGCGAGGATTCGGGTCACGAGGTGCTCCGAACGCGCTGTGGCGCCGTGAGCACTCGAGCTGTGGCGCCGTGCCCACTCGAACAGTGCCCGGCGGCGGGCCGAGGCCCTTTCCCGGGCACGCGGTGCGCGGCACCACTCCGTCACGTGATGACGAGGGCCACGCTCGTGGGGCAAGCTTGACGGTATGCGATCGTTTCCTTTGCCGATTCGGGTGGCAGCGGGGCTGGCGGGCACGGTGGTCGAACAGACCCGCAGGCTGCCCGACCACCTGCTCGGTCTGCCCGTCACCGTCACCAGTCAGGCACTGCAGCTGAGCATGCGGGTGCAACAGCACATCACGGAGCTGGCGATCAAGGGAGACGACCTGCTCGCCGGTGCGCGGCAGCCCGAACAACACCCCGACTGGGCGACGTTCGACGAGGACGAGCCGCCCACCACCCCGGAGCGGGCCCGGACCGATCGGCAGGCGGCAGCGACCGATTCCGAGACCGACCGTTTCGTGGCGCATCCGCCCCCGGAGCACGAGTGGTCGAGCGAGGAGGTTCCGGGGGACGTCTCGGACCTGCTGCCCGGTTACGAGGAAATGACCCTGCCGCAGCTGCGGGGAAAGTTACGCGGGCTCTCCGAGTCGGACCTGGTGCGGCTGCTGGAGCACGAACGGGCGCATTCCCGGCGTCCGGACTTTCTGCAGATGCTGTTCAACAGGCTGAACAACGTACGGGCCGCCGCCGAGCGCGACGGCTGACCGTTCGCGGACAACCCGTCGAACCCGCGGTCGGGAACACGACCGTCGAGTCGCCTCCGGCCGCTCGTGCCGGCACGTGCGCCCCGGCGGGAAAGGTCCGGCCCAGCCCGAGTCGTCATCCGAAGGAGCGAGTCCGCTGAGTTCCGCCACCAGCGCCGAAGAGCCCTGGCCGGTTCGTACCGTCTCCCGCAAGATAGCGGAGTGGATCAACCGGTTGGGAAACATCTGGGTGGAGGGCCAACTCACCCAGATCTCCGCACGCCCCAAGGCCACCACCGCGTTCCTGACGCTGCGCGACCCCTCCGCCGACGTGTCGCTGACACTGACCTGCCCGAACACCCTGTTGCAGGGCATGGATCCGCCGCTGACCGACGGCAGCAGAGTGGTGGTGCACGGCAAACCCTCGTTCTACGTGGGCAGGGGAACCCTGAGCCTGCGGGTGGACGAGATCCGCACGGTGGGTGTCGGCGAGTTGCTGGCACGTATCGAACGGCTCCGCAAGCTGCTCGCGGCCGAGGGACTGTTCGAGACCGCCCGGAAACGTTCCCCACCCCTGCTGCCCGGACGTGTGGGGCTGATCACCGGACGTGGTTCGGCTGCCGAGCACGACGTCATCAGCAACGCCCGGTTGCGCTGGCCCGCCGTGGACTTCGCGGTGCGCAACGTGGCCGTGCAGGGTTCCACCGCGGTGCCCCAGATCCTGGAGGCACTCTCCGAGCTCGACCGCGATCCGGACGTCGAGGTGATAGTGCTGGCGCGGGGCGGCGGCAGCGTGGAGGACCTGTTGCCGTTCTCGGACGAGACGCTGTGCCGCGCGGTCGCCACGTGCGCCACCCCCGTGGTGAGCGCGATAGGGCACGAACCGGACTCCCCGCTGCTGGATCACGTCGCGGATGTGCGCAGCTCCACACCCACGGGTGCGGGCAAGCGGGTGGTGCCCGACGTGGCCGAGGAGACCAGACGTATCGGACAGCTCACCGACCGCGCCAGACGGGCCTTGCGCGGTTGGGTGGAACGCGAGCAGGGACTGCTGAATTCGCTGCGCAGCAGGCCTTCGCTCGCTGACCCGAAGGGTCCGCTGCACCGAAGGGTCGAAGAGGTGGACGCGCTGCGGCAACGCGGCAGGCGCGCGATGCTGACGGTGATCACCGGGGAGGGGCAGGAGCTGGCCGCGACGAGGTCGCGCTTGACGGCGCTGGGTCCGGCAGCCACGCTTGCTCGCGGTTACGCGATCGTGCAACGCGCCGACGGTCCGGATTCGTCCATCTTGCGTTCGGCGGAGCAGGTTCGCCCCGGAACGCCCCTGCGGATCCGTCTGGAGGACGGCACCGTACATGCCGTCGTGACCGAGGACGAGTAGCCGGCCGCACCGGAATCCGACGGCACGCCCGCCGCGACAGCGCCTGTCCTGGAGCTGTCGCGCTACGTGACCCGCGATGACGAGGTTTCCGGCAGTTGAGAGCGCACATGGAGGTCGTGGTGCTGAATCACGGGCGAGAGCCCACCTTCCTCCCCCTCACCGTCGCCGTTACCGCTTCGGCGGCCACGGCATCGGGCACACCCGCCGGGGGTGATGCCCGCGTGGTCCGGAGTCGGGCGGAGGAAACGGACACGGTGGCGGCCGGCTGCTGGGCGGCGCTGCTCGGCGGTTGTCACCCTCCGGAGCGACGCGCGTTGCCGACACAGCTCAGCGCACTCGCGGAAGCGACCTCACGGTACGTGGGCGACCGGTGGTGGTCGGAGCGCGGGGTGGGGTACCGGCGTAGGGTCGCCTCGGCACAACTACGTATCAACGACGCGGTACGCGAGGGCGACGGCGAGGAGTTCGCCGAGGCTTTCGTCGGCTACGACCAGGCCATCGCCGAGGCGGTCATGTCGGTACAGCAGAACTTGGAAAGAGCCACGCAGTGACCAGCAGCGAACCGGAAAGTCCCGACGAGAACGCGGGGACCGCCCCAGCTAGCGCTTCCGAGCACGGAATCGATCCCGAAGCCGACCACCCGGACGTCGCCGGACTGGGGTACGAACGAGCTCGCGACGAACTGGCCGAGGTCGTCAAACGGCTGGAGGCGGGCGGGCTCTCCCTGGAGGACTCCCTCGCGCTGTGGGAACGTGGTGAGGCGCTGGCCAAGGTCTGCGAACGGCATCTGGCCGGTGCGCGACAGCGTGTGGACCAGGCCCTGGCGGCGGTGGAACAGCACGAGGAGCAGGCGGAAACCGGGCAGTGAGCCCGGCCGCGTCACTGCCCGGGTTCCACCACGGAAGCTCGCGAGACGGCCCTGGCCATCGTGCGGAACTCCCGCTCGTCACCGTTGCCGGTGATCAATAGTCGGACGTCGGCACGCTCGCTGACCCACGCCCGTTCCGAACGGATGCTCTGGTAGATCACCCACTTGCGGCCGGCCACGTCGACGGTTCCCAACGCCTTGGGCCGCTGTTCGGTCTCGTAGGAGACCAGCTCGGCCTCCGAGGCCGGTGACTGCGACAACCGCACGTAGTGGGTTCGGCCGGTCAGCCAGCCCACCTGCACGGCGGTGGTGCCCGGGGCGACTTGCCGCACGTCCGCGGAGTTGGCGCGCCATCCCTCGGGCAGCTCGGGGCGCAACACCTGGAAGTCCACCCGACGAGCCGCGGAGCCGAGCTCCTCGGAGGCGTTGATGGTGGGGGTCGTCACCGGGTCCATCGAGGGCCCCAGCGGGCTGAACGAGCAGCGCCCCGTCAGCCCGGCTATTCCCAGCACCACGAGTACCAGCGGCAGCATCGCGAACAACATGGCGCGAGGCCCACGGGACGGGCCTCCCGCCGGAGCACTGGATCGATTGTCCTCCGAGCTCTGGTTGCGCTGTTCAGCCACGCCTCGCATGCTCTCACCCACCGCGATGCGCGTGCCGACGCGCCCGCCTGGCCGAACGGGCGCGTGGCCTGCGCCACTTCACCGGAACGGCACGGCCGCGGATCTGCGAAGATCCGCTCATCGAGAGGATCACGGGCGGTGAACGCTCCGCCCGACCGGGCTCGTCCGTCGGGACGGGACGGGGCCGGACGACCGACGACCAAGGCAGCGGACAGTTACCGAGACAGCGAGTCGCACTCGCCCACGGGAGGCGCCATGAGCAGTTCCAACACCGCTTCGCACGAGACCACCCGTCATCCCGAGGCCCCTGACCGCAACCTGGCGATGGACCTGGTGCGGGTGACCGAGGCAGCCGCGATGGCCGCGGGCCGCTGGGTGGGACGTGGCGACAAGAACTCGGGGGACGGGGCCGCCGTCGAGGCCATGCGCAAGCTGATCGGGACCGTGGCGATGCACGGGGTCGTCGTGATCGGCGAGGGCGAGAAGGACGAGGCCCCGATGCTGTTCAACGGGGAGGAAGTGGGCAACCGGCAGGGGCCCGAGTGCGACGTGGCCGTCGACCCGATCGACGGAACCACCCTGTTGAGCAAGGGGATGCCGAACGCCCTGGCGGTACTGGCGGTCGCCGAGCGCAACGCGATGTTCGATCCCTCCGCCGTGTTCTACATGGAGAAACTGGCCGTCGGACCCGAGGCTGCGGATGTGGTCGACATCAGTGCGCCCGTCGCCGAGAACATCCGGCGGGTGGCCAAGGCCAAACAGATCGAGGTCTCGGATGTCACCGTGTGCATCCTGGATCGTCCTCGGCACGAGCAGCTGATATCCGAGGTGCGCGCGGCGGGCGCCCGGATCCAGTTCATCTCGGACGGCGACGTGGCGGGAGCGATCGCCGCCGCGCGGCCGGACAGCGGGGTGGACATGCTCATGGGGATCGGCGGCACCCCCGAGGGCATCATCACCGCGTGCGCGTTGAAGTGCATGGACGGCGAGTTGCAGGCCCGGCTGTGGCCGAAGGACGACACCGAGCGGGAGCAGGTGCGCGCCGCGGGGCACGACCCCGAACGAATTCTGACCACCTCGGACCTGGTGGGCGGCGACAACGTGTTCTTCTGCGCCACCGGCATCACGGACGGGGCGCTGCTGCGCGGCGTGCACTACCGGGCGCAGCGCTGCACCACCCAGTCGTTGATGATGCGTTCCAAGTCGGGCACGGTCCGACTGATCGAGGGATCGCACAAACTGAGCAAGCTCAGCGAGTACTCGGAGCTCGACTTCACGAACGGCGAGCCCACGGCGCGCCACGGTCTGCTGCCCTGAGGACCCGCGACCGAATCCGGCCCTCGCGGCCGAATCCGGGACCCCGCGGCCGGCTCCGAAGCCCCGGCACCGGAGTCGCCGCGGGTGGCCGGGGGCGGTACACGGGGCAGTGCGCCCCGTGCGGCGTCAATTTCTCGCGAAATCGCCGCGCCGCTGCGGCGGGGAGCCGAACTCCGACCACCCTCGCGGGCCGAGTCTCCACCCCTCCCGCGGGCCGAGCTCCGCCCCCTCCCGCAGGCCGAACTCCGACCACCCTCGCAGGTCGAGCCCCCACCACTCCGCAGGCCGAGCTCCGACCACCCTCACAATCGGCACCGCCGCGGGTTCTCCGGCGAGTGCCTCGCGAGGAAGGCCCGACGTTGTGTAGGTCGCTACCCGATGTCGGTCCTCCCCGGAGCGAGGCGCCGCCGGAGGTTCCGCCAAGCGACCAGCTACGGCCCCCGAGCCGTGCCACAGTTCCGGAATCAGCCGGTGTTGGTGGAGTGTCCGGGGAATAGTCGCACCGAGGGATCGAGCTCCACCGCGATGTTGTTCACGGCGGTGGCGGCTTCGCCGAACCCGGTGGCGATGAGCTTGACCTTGCCGGGGTAGGACGCCACATCGCCCGCGGCGTAGATCCGTTCCCGGTTCGTGCGCATCGTGGTGTCCACTTTGATGGAACGCTTGTCCAGGTCGAGTTCCCATTCGGTTATGGGGCCGAGTTCGGCGGTGAATCCCAGCGCGGCCACCACGGTCTGGGCGCGCAGCACCTTGGTGTCCCCTCCGGACAGTTCGAGTTCGATCTCCCGAACCCGGTGCTCGTCACCGCGGATCTCGGTCACCTCTGCGCCGGTGAGCAGCGGCACGTCGAGACGTTCCACTTCCCGGATGAGCCCGTCCTGGGCGCGGAACCTGGCGCGGCGGTGCACCAGGGTGACGCTGTTGGCGACCGGGTGCAGTGCCAGTACCCAGTCGAACGCGGAGTCCCCGCCGCCCACCACGACCACGTCGCGGCCCTCGTGCGCGGCGATCTCGGGGATGAAATGCACGACTCCCCGCTCCAGCCAGCCGTCCCCGGCGGGCAGCGGCCTGGGGGTGAACTCGCCGATTCCGGCCGTGATCAGCATCGCCCCGGCCCGCACGGCGCTGCCGTCCCCCAGTCCCACGAGCAGGCCCCGCGAGTCGACGGTGAGGTCGGTGGCGTACCTGCCCAGCAGGTAGGTGGGCTCGTAGCGGTCGGCCTGCTCGACGAGTCCGCTGATCAGGTCCCGCCCCTTGATCTCGGGGAAGCCCGCCACGTCGAAGATCCGCTTCTCCGGGTACATGGCCGTCACCTGACCGCCGGGTTCGGGCAACGAGTCCACCAGCGCGGCCGAGAGACCACGAAAACCGGCGTAGTAGGCGGCGTAGAGTCCCGTCGGTCCCGCTCCGACGATCAGCACGTCGACCTCGGCGGAGACCTTCTCATCCGACAGCGTGTCGCGACTCATGTCCACCTCGTCCAGTGACGGCAACAACCGGTTCCCAGCCTAGCCCGAGGAAGGGCGCGAGTGGGCGAGCAGCACAAACCGATCACCGAGTGGCCGAACCCATACTGACCCGCGCGGTCGACACGGTTCACACTTCTCGCATGAGTGAACAGCAATACCGCACCGAGCACGACACCATGGGTGAGGTACAGGTGCCCGCCGAGGCGCTGTACCGGGCGCAGACGCAGCGTGCCGTGGACAACTTCCCCGTGTCCGGCCAGGGGTTGGAACGGGCCCAGATCCGCGCGATGGGGCTGCTCAAGGCCGCGACCGCGCGGGTCAACGGCAAACTGGGCGTGCTGGAGGCGGACATGGCCGAGGCGATCGCCGCCGCGGCCGACGAGGTGGCCGAGGGCCGTCACGACGACCACTTTCCCATCGACGTGTTCCAGACCGGTTCGGGCACCAGCTCGAACATGAACGCCAACGAGGTGATCGCCACCCTGGCCACCCGTTCGCTCGGACGCGACGTCCATCCGAACGACCACGTCAACGCCTCGCAGTCCTCCAACGACACCTTCCCGACCACGATCCACGTCGCCGCCACCGAAGCGGTGCTGACCGACGCGATCCCGGCGCTGGAACAGCTCGCGGCCGTGATCGAGGGTCGTGCCGCGGAGTGGAGCGAGGTGGTCAAGTCGGGTCGTACCCACCTGATGGACGCGGTGCCGATCACGCTGGGCCAGGAGGCGGGCGCCTGGGCCGCGCAGGTGCGGTACGGCGTGGAACGGCTGCGTGCCGGACTGGACAGGCTGGGGGAACTGCCCATCGGTGGTACTGCCGTGGGATCGGGCCTGAACGCTCCCGAGGGCTTCGGGGCCGCCGTCTCGTCCGAACTGGCCCGGGTGACCGGTCTTCCGCTGACCGAGGCACGCAACCACTTCGAGGCACAGGCCACCCAGGACGGCGTGGTCGAGACCTCGGGCAACCTGCGTACCGTCGCGGTGAGCCTGAACAAGATCGCCAATGATCTGCGCTGGCTCGGCTCCGGCCCGCGAACCGGGCTGGCCGAACTCGCGCTGCCCGACCTGCAGCCGGGCTCGTCGATCATGCCCGGCAAGGTCAACCCGGTGATCCCGGAGGCCACGATGCAGGTGGTGGCCCAGGTGGTCGGCAACGACGCCACGGTGTCCTTCGCTGGTTCGCAGGGCAACTTCCAGCTGAACGTGAACCTGCCGGTGATCGCGCGCAACGTGCTCGAGTCGACGAGGCTGCTCGCCGCGGTGTCCAGGTTGCTGGCGGACAAGGTCTTCGCCGGGGTGTCCGCGGACACCGAGCGCACCCGCGAGTACGCCGAGGGGTCGCCCTCCATCGTCACCCCGCTCAACCGCTACATCGGGTACGAGGAGGCCGCGGCCGTGGCCAAGCAGGCGTTGCGGGAACGCAAGACCATCCGCGAGGTGGTGCTGGAGCGCGGCCACATCGAGGCGGGCAAGCTCACCCGGGAGCAGCTCGACGAGGCCCTGGACGTGCTGAGCATGGCGCGGGCCGAGCGCTGAACGACCGCTCTCGTCCGGCTCGGCCGTGCCACGCCCCGTGGGACAGGCCGGGCCGGTTCCGCGCGGCGGCGTGTGCCGGTCGCCCGTGTGCCACTGGAAGCCACCCCTGACCGGTGCTCGCGCCCGGATCTCCCTCCGCCGCACCCGACGGCTCCTCCCGCGGTGTCTCGCGCCGCGTGGCCCGGAACCGGGCGGTTACCTCGCACCTCGGGGGCACGGCTGGCGGGTAACGCCGCATCGGACTCGAACACGCCGAAGTCGCACGGCACTGGCTCGTGACGGTACTCACACGACCGTGGCACTATCGTGACGCGATTGCGGCACTCCGGTACGGCTTGCCGCTGGGCGAACGCTGCGGGGACAGGGAATATGCGGATTCCGGAATCGGAAGTCGGTCCTGCCGAGGACTTCACCGAGCACTTCGACAGCATCCGGTCACTGGCCCGCGACGGCGACAACGCGGGCGCGATCGAGGTGGCCGACGGGATAGCCGCTGCCGCGGCCGATCCGCTGGTGATCTGTCGGGCACTCGTGCTCAAGCTCGGCAGGCTGTTCAACCTGGGCCGTGTCCAGGAGTGCCCCGCGGTGCTGGACCGGGCCTTCGACGTGCTGTCCGAGCGGCGGACCCCCGCGCTGCGGGGCCACCTGCACGCGCTGGCGGGGATCATCGCCGCATCCGACTCGTTGGAACGCTGCGTGCGGCACCTGGTGCAGGCAGAGCGCGAACTGGACAACGAACGGGGCCCCACGGAGGAGACCGTCGTCGCCCGCCACGATCTCGCGGTGACCTACTCCTACCTCGGGTTCCACGCACAAGCCGCGCCGCTGGCCGAACGCTGCTACCGCGCCGGGCAGGTCCTCGGGTTGCCCAGCGGGGACCACGCGCTACCCGAGGTGGCGGTGCGCTGGGCGGTTTCGGTGGATCACCTCGGCGACACCGAAAGCTGCGTAGACATGCTGCGCCGAGTGCTGCGGACCTGGGCCGACCGCACCGAGCCACGCCGACTCTGGCCCGCGGAGCAGTACTACTACGGCTACGCGGCGGTGCGGCTGCGGGCACTCGGCGAGCAGGCCGAGGTGGACAGCGCGCTGTTCACCGCCGAGGAGCACGGCTGGGAAGTGGCCGACCTGCGGATGCTCGCCGCGGCCTGCGAGTCGATCGCCGAGGGCGACACCGCCGGGGCACTGCGCGGCCTCGAACGCCCGACCAGCCCCTACACGCTGGGAAGCGCCGAACCACACCGGTTGCGCGCCCTGGCGCACGCCGCTGAGGGGAACCACCGCGCCGCCAGGGAGGCGGACCGGAAGGCCATCAAGGTGGCCACCAGCGGCACCGGACAGCTGCGTGACCGGCTGGTGGACGGGACCAGGGCGCAGCTCGACCACGAGGCGCTGCGTCGCACCGTGGAACAGTACGCCTCGGAGGCGCTCACCGATCCGCTCACCGGGCTGCCCAACCGCAGACACTTCGACCGCTACGTCTCGCGGTTGGCCGAGAACGGCAGCGATGCCGCGGTGGGAGTCATCGACCTGGACGGTTTCAAGGAGGTCAACACCGTCTACGGCCACCTCTCGGGCGATCTGGTGCTGCAGCGCGTGGCGGCCATCCTCGCCAGGACCCTCCGGCAGGGTGATTTCGTCGCGCGTTACGGCGGCGACGAGTTCGTCGCTGTGCTGCCGCACACCGAACTCTCGGACGCGCACCGCATCGGGGCCCGGATAGCGAGCGCGGTGGCCGACGGGGACTGGGACGCGTTGGTGGCGGGAACTCCGATCTCGGTCACGATCGGGTGGGCCGACCTGACGGAACCGTTCGGGGTCTCCGGCACGCTCGAAACGGCGGACAGGGCGATGCTGAGCCGCAAGCGTTCGAACCGGAAGACCGTGGCCGCCGAGAACCCGTAACGGGTGGGCGTCCGATTCCGCGGCACCGCTAGTGAGAAAGTGGGGTCATGAGCAACCGCGGCAGCGAGCCGGAGTCCGAGCAGTCTCCAGAGATGCCTCCGCCGGTGGAGCTTCCCGACGAGCTGGTGGAAGGCGCGGACCGTTCGATCAACATCGGCGGCGAGCCCACCACGGGAGGCAGGGCCTCCGCTTTCGCGGGGGCGGAGCCGGAGGCCTACGTGGCGGTTCTGGTGACGGAGTCCACCTCGGACTCGCCCGACTTCCAACCGCTGTACGAGGAGTCGTTCGTGCTGTTGACGGCTCACTCGGAGGAGGAAGCCCACGAGAAGGCGCGCGAGTACGGCAAGCAGCAGGAGATCAGCTACCACAACGAGCACCAGCAGCTGGTCACCTGGCGACTCAAGCACGTGGTGGAGGTCAAGCAGATCGAGGACGCGACCTTCGACGACGGCTCCGAGCTCTACAGCAGGTTCTTCCGGAACTACGCGCGGTACCGCTCGTTCGAACCCACCCTGGAGGGCGAGGACCCCTGACCGGCCGGCCCGGTTCCGGGGAGAGCCCTGGCTCCGAGGCCGTGACTTCGGGATCGTGCTTTCGTACGAGCGTCCGGGCTCCGGGGACACTCGACTCGGCGGATCGGCACAACACCGCCCTCGACCGGGCACGTAAGGGTGAGCCGCTGCCTCGCAGGGGGTATCCTGGTGTGTTGTGCGGTTCTTGAACGGACAACGGCCCACCACGGACCTGACCTACGACGACGTTTTCCTCGCCCCGGTGCGCTCGGGGGTGGAGTCCCGGTTCGACGTGGATCTGTCGACCGATGACGGCTCGGGTACGACGCTGCCGATCGTGGTCGCCAACATGACGGCCGTGGCGGGACGACGAATGGCCGAGACGATCGCCCGGCGGGGCGGCCTCGTGGTGCTGCCGCAGGACGTGGCCCCGGAGGCCGTGGCCGAGATCGTCTCCTGGGTGAAGTCGCGGCACACCGTCTGGGACACCCCGCTGGTGTTGCACGAGGGCGACGCGGTCGCCGACGCGCTCAACCTGCTGCCGAAGCGGGCGCACGGCGCGGTGGTGATCGTCGACGACGACGGCCGCCCGCTGGGGGTGGTGGACGAGCGGTGCTGCACCGGGGTGGACCGGTTCGCCCGGCTCGGCGAGGTCGCCGACCGCGACCCGGTGGTGCTGCCGCTGGAGACCAAGCCACGCGAGGTGTTCGAGTCGCTGCACCAGCGGGGCAGCGAGGTGGCGCTCGCCGTGAACGGCGCGGGTGAGCTCGCAGGGATCATGACGCGGCGGGGCGCGCTGCGTTCCGAGATCTACACCCCGGCGGTTGACGCCGAGGGCAGGCTGCGCGTGGCCGCCGCCGTGGGAGTCAGCGGCGACGTCGCGGGCAAGACCTCGGCGCTGCTGGACGCCGGGGTGGACATGCTGGTCGCCGACACCGCGCACGGTCATCAGGAGAAGATGATCGCCGCGCTGCGTGCGATCCGTTCCGTCTCCGGCGAGGTGCCGGTGGTGGCGGGCAACGTGGTCACCGCCGAGGGGGTGCGCGACCTCGCGGAGGCCGGGGCCGACGTGATCAAGGTCGGTGTCGGGCCGGGCGCGATGTGCACCACCAGGATGATGACCGGCGTGGGCAGGCCGCAGTTCTCCGCCGTCGCCGAGTGCGCCGAAGCGGCGGCCGAGCTGGGCAAGCGGATCTGGGCCGACGGCGGTGTCCGGCACCCCAGGGACGTGGCGCTCGCGCTGGCCGCGGGCGCGGCCTCGGTGATGGTCGGCTCCTGGTTCGCGGGCACTTACGAGTCGCCCGGCGACATGCAGCGCGACGAGCACGGCAACGCCTACAAGGAGTCCTTCGGGATGGCCTCCAAGCGTGCCGTCACCGCGCGCACCCGTTCGGACAGTGGCTTCGACCAGGCGCGCAAGGCGTTGTTCGAGGAGGGCATCTCCAGTTCGCGGATGCGGTTGGACCCCAACGCGCCGGGTGTGGAGGACCTGCTCGACGAGATCAGTTCGGGGCTGCGCTCCTCCTGCACCTACGCGGGCGCCCGCACGCTCCCGGAGTTCCACGACCGGGCCGTGGTGGGTATCCAGTCGGCCGCGGGTTTCGCCGAGGGCAGGCCGCTGCCCAGCGGTTGGTGACCTCTACCGGGGCCGAGCGACACCGGCTCGGCCCCGCTCCGCTCCGGAACGAGCCCAGCCTCCCCGCGCCGGAGTGACTCCGTTCCTCCGCTTTCAGTAGACGCGGCGGGCACTCGCGCCCCGCGGCGGAGCCTCTCGCACACCGCTTCGACGTCCCGGGCCTCCGGAGATCGAGCGGGCCCATCGCGTGGGTCTCAGTCTACGTAACGGGTTACTGATGCGCGCCACGCCGCGATCGACTACACATGTCCGTGAAGGTTGTCCCGTTCCACGGGCTCGGAGTCACTGCACGAGAGCACCGGACAGCCGCGTGCGCCGAAAAGGACGGTTACCACCAGCAGGTAGGCGAACAGGCGATCGAGCGGTTACGAGAACGGTGTCCCGAACCCGCTCACGGAAAGCTGTAGCGATGCAAGAAAGAGAGATCCGCGCCTTCGTGACCATCGCCGACGCCAGGCGTATGGACCGTGCGGCACAACAGCTCGGATACTCGCAACCGGCAATCAGTTACCAGATCAAGTGCTTGGAGAAGTCGCTACGGACGAAGCTCTTCGAACGAACCCCGGAAGGGGTGAGGCTCACCGACTCCGGGAGGAGGATGCTCCCGACCGCGCGGGAGATGCTGGCGCTCATGGAGCGCATGAAGCGGATCTCCGGGGTTGGCGGAAACACCGGGGTTGGCGGAAACACCGGGATCGACGGGGTCGCGTCCGAGCTCGACCACCTGCTGAGCGAAGGGGCCGGCGCACCTTCGAGCACCCCCCGGTAACACGCGGTGGGGTCCGCGGCCGGGAACCGATTCCCAGGGGTCCCGGCCCCGTACCCGCAACACTTCCTCACACGACCGCGGCCGTTCCCGGCGAACCGCGCCCCACCGGTGACAACCAGTGGGGGATACACGCTCCCCACTGGTTGGACGAGTGCCGACGCGAGCAGCGCCCCGAGTTCGAGTACCGCTTCGACGAGCGCACCGGCTTCCTCGTAGCTCCCGGTTCACCGCCGAATGTCCCTCGTCCCCGTATTCTCCACCCCAGCGGCGGCGGGGCGGAGCGAAGGGACGTTCGAGCGGGTAGACCCTCGTCCAGGAGCGGACGACCGTGTGCCAGTCGCTGTCGGAGAGGAACTCCCGCCCCGACCGACGAAGTGCTGTCAGTGCTTCCGGAACCTACTCGGGACCGGTCTGTTGCGCGTGGCGCGCGGAAACCGCAGGACACCACGGAAGTCAACCCCGTGGAACGAGTCGGGCAAAGCCCGAGAATCACCCGCTGGGCGGATTCACCGAAAACAGCGGCAGTAGATCCGAGCACGGAACGACACCGTGAAAAATCCGTACGGAAATTTTTCGATGAACCGAATGCACCGCGAAGAATCCCTCCGAATTCTCCCCGACGGGAGGGCTTCACAGGAAATCGCCGTAGATCCGTGCGAGCTCGTCCCTGGAATGCACCCCCAGCTTGCGGTAGGCGTTCTGCAGATGCGACTCGACCGTACGAGTGGATATCCCCAGGTCACCGGCCACATCGGCCGACGAGCTCCCCGCGAGCACCCGACGCGCGATCTGCTTCTCACGCTTGGTAAGCGGCACTTCGGCCGCTCGGGCGGCGTTGAGCAGACTTCTGGCGCCCAACGACTCGGCCAGACCGGCACCGGAGTGCTCCACGCCCGTGGCGGCGACCGTGCGGCCACGAGCGCGGAACTCACCTCCCGCAGCCAGCAGAGCCTCCGCGGCCAACAGCCGCATTCCCCTCGCGTCCAACTCCTCGGAGACCCGCACCAACCCGTCCGGTTCCCCGGCCGCGAGCGCCCGTACGTAACGGACCCAGCTCGCCACGACCACGCCCTGCAGCTCCCCCTCTATCTCGGCCAGCGCACGAGACGCCTCCTCACCCCAGCCGAGGCGTGCTATGTCGAGCAACGTGCGTGCCGCGTACAACAGCGCACCCGAGTTCCTGGCCTCGGCAACGCACTCCCACAGTTCTTGCCGCCTCCGGCTCAGGTCGGTACCACCACTCTCGATCCACGCCCTGGCGCCGGCGAGCTCGGGCACGAAGCACTCCCGCAGGGGCAGTTCCTCGCCCTCCTCCAGTGCGCGTTCCGCCTGCTCCGACTCCCCGCACATGGCGGCGACCCGAGCCAGGTTTCCCAGGCAGGCACCGTGCACGGCCGGCCCCAGACTCGTGGGGCGGCGCCGCATGATGCCCGCTGCCTCCAGCAGACACGACATGGCCGTCCGCAGATTCCCGGTGAGCATCTCCACTTCGCTCCACGCCGCGGCCCACATCGCCTGCTCCGGCAGCCTGCGATTGCGCAGCGTCTCGTAATAGCCGGAGTGAGCACGTCGCCGGGCCTCGTGGAATTCCCCCGCGTAGGCGAGCGCGGTAACGGACACGATCTGGTCGAGATCGGACGGCGGACGCTGGTCCGGGCCGGAGACACGTGTCAGGGAGCCAACGGCATCGACCGCCTCGTGCAACCGCCCCGTCCAGGTCAGCGCGCTGATCCTGGCGGCGGTCAGCGCCGGGATCGAGGACTCCTCCACTTCCGCGAGTATCGCGCGCATCCGTCCCGCGTTGGCCGCCATGCCCACCCGCAGCGCCACCGCGTACTGATACCGCGAGTCCTCGGGCGGTAGATGTGCGGTGATCTCGTTCACCAACTCTTCGGCGGCCTTGGCACGGCCGGCGACCATGAACAGGTTGGCGGCCAGCCCCAACGTGAGGTCGACGCGCAGATCCTTGTCCGAGGTACGACATCTGGCCCGCCTGAAATAGCTCTCCGCCTCGTCCACGCGCCCCAACCACAGCCCGCACTCACCCGCGACGGCCAGTGCCTCGGAAGTCGCCTCGGGAGAGTCCGCTCCCGCGAAGCGGCTGAGTTCCCAGCCGATTCCGTAGTCCCCTCCGTCCATCGCGGCCCGCGCGGCCCGCAGCACGAGATCCGTGTCGACCCGTTCATCGCACTCCTCGCTGTCGCACAGCACGTGAACCAGTTCCGCGCTGGCGATGGGCGTGTCGGCGAGCATCGAACGGACGAGCGCGGAGCGTCGCCTGCGACGCTCCAGCCGAGGGGTGCATTCGCGCAGCAGGACTCCGTAGAGGGGATGGGTCAGTCGGACCGAGTCGCGCCCCTCCAGCCGAACGACGCCCTCGGCTTCGGCCGCCGAGGGAACAGGGTGTTCCAGCACCCTCTCCAACGCGGATATCGGCAACGTGTCCCCCGCCATCGCCAGCCATGTCGCCACTTCGAGGGCTTCCGCGGAAGCGTGGCGCAGCCGGTCGCTCAACAGCCGCTGCAGCCGATCCGACAACGGCGGCACTTCGAGCAGCTCCCAGAGACCGTCCTGGTTGCGTGCGATGGCTCCGGCTTCCAGCGCGCCGCGCAGCAACTCCCGCATCCAGAGCAGGTTGCCCTCGGTGGCCTCCGCGACCGAGCGCACCAGGACGCCGTTCACCGGCCCTCCGAGGTTCTCGTGCAGGTAAGTGGAGATCTCGGTGATCCGCAACGGGCGCAGGGAGACAAACCGGCCGCCCAGGTCCTTCCACAGCGCGGTCACCGTGTCCGGCCCCTCCGCGTCGGTGTCCAGAGTCAGCACCACGAGCGCGTGGCCGCTTCCCGCGAGCGCGTGCAACAACGTCGCCGATTCGGGGTCGAGCAGCTGCGCGTCGTCGACGGCGACCACTTGGCGGGTTCGCGAGGACTGCTCCGCGTACAGCGCGACCATGGTGCGAATCAGCTCGGTGGGGGCCGACCATCCCGAAACGTGTTGCGGCAGCATCCTTGCCACGGCACCGAACGGGATGTTCCGCGCGGCGGAGGTGGCCCGGGCGAGCTCCACCGACGCACCGAGCTCCCGCGACATTCGCAGTGCGGCTTCGAGCATCCGGGATCTGCCGGTGCCCCGAGAACCGGTGATGGCGATTACCGAACACCGGGGATCGGTCAATCCCTCGTACACCGCGGCGAGTTCGGCTTCCCTACCCACGAATGGTTCACTATCCAGCACAATCGTATTTCTAGTCCATTCGTGGTGCCGGGCCAACGCTCCGGGCGACTGACGCGGGCCGGTGAGCCTCCCGGAGCGTGTGCCGTGCGTCGACTCCGCCGAGGACGCTGGACCAGCTCGGCACGACGCGGGAAGCGGAGGAGGCCCACCTCGCGGCTTCCGGCAACACCCGGTTCCCGAGAACGGTCACTCGTCGACGAGCGGAGGCCGCGCGCCGCGTCCGCGCGGGCAGTGGAGCTCCCCGAGTCGGGCGAGGCATCACAGCAACTCCAGCAGCGCGTGCAGCGCCGGGTTGTCGTTGCCGTCCCGCCAGGCCAGGTGCAGCTCCACCGGTTCCGGTTCGGGCAGGCGCACCTCCCGGAACACGACGCCCTCCAGCCGGAGCCGGGTGGCGATGGACGGTACGAGGGTGATCCCCAGACCCACCGCCACCAGCGCCAACAGGGTGTGCACCTGGCTCACGTGCTGCACGTAGTTCGGCCGCACCGCGGCCTCCCGGAAGACGCCCACCAGCAGTTCGTGGAAGTAGCGCGCCTCGGAGGGCGAGTAGGTCACCACGTCGGCGCCGTCGAAGGCGCTCAACTCCAGCGGTCCGGGGGCCGAGGCCAGCGGGTGGTTCGCGGGCAGCGCCGCCAGCAGCGGCTCGCGGCGCAGCAGCCGGGAGCGCAGGTCCTGCCTGCCCGGCGGTCGCACCAGCCCGAGGTCGAGCGCTCCGGCGGAGAGCCGTTCGAGCTGCTCCCTGGTGACCAGTTCGCGCAGCACGAGCTCGACGTGCGGCAGGTGTTGTCGAGCCGTGTCGATCATTCCGCCCAGCACACCGTAGGCCGAGGTCGCGGTGAATCCCACCCGCACCGCGCCCTCCTGGCCCGCGGTCACCCGCCGCACCGAGAGCGCGGCGGTCTCGGCCTCGTAGAGCAGCCTCCGCGCGTCCGGCAGGAACGAGCGCCCGGCCGGGGTGAGCCACACCGTTCGGCTGGCCCGGTGGAACAACCGGACCTGTAGTTCCTTCTCCAGTTGCTGGATCTGCCGACTCAGCGGGGGCTGGGTCATGCGCAGCCGCTGCGCGGCCCGCCCGAAGTGGCCTTCCTCGGCGACCGCGACGAAGCCGGCCAGCTGGGTGAGTGTGAACATCGATACTTTCGGGGTATTGGTGGATGCTTAATCGGAGTTAGACGCGCATCGACGGTTAACTCTAGCGTCACCTCCAACCAACGTCCGGAACCGGAGGAAGACGAACCGATGCCCCACCTCTCACCAACCGAGGTCGCCCGCCGGCTGGCTTCCGGGCTGCTCTCGTTCCCGGTGACCCATTTTCGGCAGGACCTGAGCTTCGATGAGTCCGCCTACCGCGAGAACATCCGATGGCTCGCCGGGCACGGCGCCACCGGGCTGTTCGCGGCGGGCGGGACCGGGGAGTTCTTCTCCCTCACCCCGGCCGAGGTCGAGACGGTGGTCACCGCCGCGGTCGAGGAGGTGCCGCCGAACCTGCCGGTGATCGCCCCGGCGGGACACGGCACGGCCACAGCGGTGGAGATGGCCCGGGCCGCCGAACGGGCGGGGGCGCACGGACTGCTGTTGCTGCCGCCCTACCTCACCGAGGCCGACCAGGAGGGACTCGCGGCGCACGTTCGCCGCGTCTGTGCCGCCACCGACCTCGGTGTGATCATCTACAGCCGTGCCAACGCGATCTTCACCGACACCACGGTGGCTCGCCTGGCCGAGGACTGCCCGAATCTGATCGGTTTCAAGGACGGCGTCGGCCACATCGAGCGGATGACGCGCATCTACTCCCGCATGGGTGACCGCCTCACCTACATCGGAGGGCTGCCCACCGCCGAGACGTTCGCACTGCCCTATCTGGAAATGGGGGTGAGCACGTACTCCTCGGCGATGTTCAACTTCGTGCCCGAGTTCGCCCTGCGGTTCTACGAGGCGGTGCAGCGCCGGGACCGGGACACGGTCTACCGCTACCTGAACGAGTTCGTACTGCCCTACTGCGAGATCAGGGACCGCCGGGCCGGTTACGCGGTCAGCATCGTCAAGGCGGGCATGCGGGTGATCGGCCGTCCCGCGGGGCCGGTACGGCCGCCGCTGGTGGATCTGGACGAAAC
Source organism: Actinopolyspora mzabensis (assembly GCF_900101095.1). Lineage (GTDB taxonomy): Bacteria > Actinomycetota > Actinomycetes > Mycobacteriales > Pseudonocardiaceae > Actinopolyspora > Actinopolyspora mzabensis. The sequence goes on along the minus strand of NZ_FNFM01000001.1, from coordinate 314,760 downwards.
CGAACAGGCGATGCTCGACAACCTCGTGCAACGGATATCGGAGGAGTGAGAACGATGACGCGACCCACCGGACACATGCTCGTCGCGGGAGCGGAGATCCTCGGCAAGGGCACGGGGATCCGTGCCGTGGACCCGGCCACCGGGCAACCACTGGAGCCGGAGTTCGGCCACGGCACCCCCGCCGACGTCGACCGGGCCTGCGCCGCCGCGGAGGAAGCGTTCCCCGCCTATCGGGCCGCCCCGCGAAGCGATCGCGCGGCGCTGCTGGACCGGATCGCCGACAACATCGACGCGCTCGGCGAGACGCTGGTCGAACGCGCGCACTCCGAGAGCGGACTGCCGAAGGCACGGCTGACCGGCGAGGTCGGCCGCACCACCGGGCAGCTGCGGATGTTCGCCTCGCTGGTCCGGCAGGGCGACTTCGAGGCGCCACGTGTCGACCCCTCCCCCGCCGCCGACGACGGTTCCCGTTCCCGGCCCGACATCAGGCAGCGCCGGATTCCGCTGGGACCGGTGGCGGTGTTCGGCGCGAGCAACTTCCCGCTGGCCTTCTCCGTGGCGGGCGGTGACACCGCCTCCGCGCTGGCGGCCGGTTGCCCGGTGGTGGTCAAGGCGCACGACGCCCACCCCGGCACCTGCGAGCTGGTCGCGCGAGCCGTGACCCGGGCGGTCACCGAGCTCGACATGCCCGCCGGCACCTTCTCGATGCTGTTCGGCTCCGGGCCCGAGCTGGGCACCGCACTGGTCACGGACCCGCGGATCCAGGCGGTCGGCTTCACCGGTTCCCGCTCCGGTGGACTGGCGCTGCTGGCGGCGGCGCAGTCGCGGCCACGCCCGATCCCGGTGTTCGCGGAGATGAGCAGCACCAACCCGGTCTTCCTGCTGCCCAACGCGCTCGCCGAGCGGGCCGGGGACATCGCCACCGGTTTCGTCGGCTCGCTGACCTCGGGAGCCGGCCAGTTCTGCACCAACCCGGGACTGGTGGTCGCGGTCGACGGGCCGGAGCTGCGGGAGTTCCTGAGCAACGCCGCCGACTCGGTCGCGGCGAGCGAACCGAGCACGATGCTCACCCCCGACATCGCCCACGCCTACGCCGCACGACTGGACGAACTCGCGGCACACCCCTCGGTCGAGGAACTGGCACGGGCAACCGGGACGGACCGGCCGAACACCTGCCGCCCCGCCCTGCTGGCCACCGATGCGAGCGAGTTCCTCGCCGACGAGACGCTGCACCAGGAGGTGTTCGGCGCGTGCTCACTGGTGGTCCGCTGCCGCGACGCCGAACAGCTCCGCGAGGTCGCGCGGAACCTGGAGGGCCAGCTGACCGCCACGGTGCACGCCGCGACGGCCGACCACTCCGAGGCCGCCGCGCTGCTGCCGCTGCTGGAGCGGTGCGCGGGACGCGTCCTGTTCGACGGCTGGCCGACCGGGGTGCAGGTGGGCCACGCGATGGTCCACGGTGGACCGTTCCCCGCCACCTCGGACTCCCGCGGCACCTCGGTGGGAACTCTGGCCGTGGAGCGGTTCCTGCGGCCGGTCGCCTACCAGGACGTCCCCGAGACGCTGCTGCCCGACTCGGTCGCGCCGGGCAACCCCGAACAGCTGTGGCGCCGGGTCGACGGCGAACCGGGACGGCGCTGAAGCGGGCGGAGGCGAACACGGCGCTCGGGCGTGCTGGGCCACCTGTTCTTCCTCGGTAACCGCGAGCGGACCGCTCCGGACTACCGTGCCCCCCGGAGAACCCGGAGAACCCGACGAACCCGGCGAGTGGAAACGGCTGCGCCACGAGCGGGAGTTGAGCTGAGGCGCGCACTCCAACAACCACTTCGACGTGTCGCTTGCGATGTTCATCCACGTCGCGGGCGCCGCACCGGATGGGATCACCGCGTCGGCCCGGCGGTCGAAAAGCACTTTCCGCCGGGTCCTCCCACACCGCGCAGGAGGCGCTGATGCCTACCGGAGCGACGGCTCGCTCGGAACGGGTAGCTTTCTAACCCCGGGGTGGCCGCGGCTGCCGCACCCTCGATCCCACCCACGGCGGTGGAGATCTCCGAAAGTATCGCAAACCTTCAGGACCGAGTAGTGACGATTCCACGAATTACCGAGGTTTTTGCTGATGGAACAAGAAGAAGGCAACAAGACGGCCGTGGACACCCCGGGTAGATCATTCCTGGGCCGAATCCGGAATTTCGGGCCGGGAATCGTGGCCGTCCTGAGCATGATGGGAGCCGGTGACCTCGTCACCGCCTCCGTGTCGGGCTCGAGCTACGGGTACAACCTCATGTGGCTGCTCGCCCTTTCCCTGATCGTTCGGTTCGTCATCGTGAACCTCATGGGCAGGTATCAGATTCTGAACCTGAAGGGGCAGACGATAGTCGAGGGCTACAACGATGTCTCCAAGTACTACCCGTGGTTCATCGGAATCGCCATCCTCGTCAGTGGTCACTTCTTCAATGCCTACATGATCACCGGGGCGGGCGAGGCCCTCGCTTGGATATTCAGTATCGGCCATCCGTTCTTGTGGTCGTGCGCAGTGGTGCTGCTCAGCCTGTTCGTCATCGGGCGTAATGTCTACAACACCATCGAGAAGCTCCTCAAACTCCTCCTGGTGTTGATGACGACCGCCTTCCTGGGGCTGGCGATCTACTCGGTTCCCGATGTGGGTGGGATCGTCAAGGGCACGGTGGGATTCGGCATCCCGAGCGATACCGGCGCCTTCGGGGTCTTCGCCGTCGCCCTCTCGCTGATCGGAGCGGTGGCGGGATCGATGGCCAACTTCCTGTACCCCTACTTCGTGCAGGAGAAGGGTTGGAAGGGCGTGCGCCACAAGAAGATCCAGCGCAACGACATCCTGTTCGGCATCTGCGCCGCCATCGTGATCAACCTGACGGTCTGGGTCGTCGGCGCCGAGATCCTCAGCCCGAACAACATCGAGGTCAACAGCCTGGAGGACATCTCCAAGGCCCTGTCGCTGCACCTGGGCACGTTCGGCGCCGTCGTCTTCTACCTCGGAGCGTTCGGAATCCTCTACAGCAGCGTGATCGGGTATGCGAACGGTTTCCCCAAAATCATCATCGACTGTTTGCACATAATCAGGCCGGAGCGCCGGGGGAAGTTCGGACGGAAGTTCGACGACGACCCGTGGTTCAAGTGGTTCAGCCTGTTCATTCTGATCTCGCCCATCATCTGGTCCATTCCCGGAATGCCCGGGTTCGTCGAGATGGCGATCTTCGTCACCGGGATGCAGGCCGTAGTCGTGCCGATCACGGCGATCGGCCTCATGATTCTCGTGAACAAATCGAGCCACCTGGGCGAGCACAAGGCGAACATCGGGGAGAACACCGTGCTGGTCCTGACCACCGCCCTGGCGATCTGGGTGAGCATCAAAGCGGTCATGGGCTGGTTCTAGTACCGCAGCCGGGTCTCGGTGATCCTTGCCGGTGCCCGGCTCAACCCGATTTTCCGCTGGTTACGTTTCAGGAGGAGGCGGTGCCCGGCAGGCTCGCCGAGTACCGCCTCACGTGCATCAACATCCCCGCGCTCAACCGGCGAGGTTCAGCAGTGCCGTGTAGGCCTCACGACGCATACTCGCCCCTTTGAGTCGCGAGGTTCGTTCCGCCCCGAGCACACCGAGGCAGTGTGCTCGGTTCCGTTCGGGGGACCGACGCCACCTGTCGAAAACACCGAGGACGACCCACGCGCTCACATGACTGTCAACGGCTCGCCCTCGACGTCGAGCTCGACGATGGCGCGACTGCCCAGCGACACCAGCTGTTCGAGTGCGTCGCGATCCAGACTGAGCACGAAACTCTCCGAGGAACCGAACGCGAGGCTGGCCTGCTCGTTTAGCCGGTCCACCTCACAGCGGACCGCCACCCCACGGGCCATCTCCACGTAGGACTCCACCGATACCCCGGTGCGCCGGTAAAGACTGATGATCCAAGCTCCTTGCCGGTCGATACGATGGTTGATCGAGCTGACAGGAATGGTGGCCACCACAACCAAGATAAGACTGACCGTCAGTCTTTGACAGCCATCTGATCGGGTGAGTTACGAGAGGAAGCGCATGGGCCGTGCCCGTCAGACGTTCGAGCGGCGGCAACTGGGGCTCACCCTGCGTCGACTCCGGGAACAAGCAGGCAAATCACAGCACGCCGCTGCGCAGGAGATCGGCAAGGCGCGCTCGCGGTTGGTCCAGATCGAGGACGGCGAGGGAACCCTGCCACCGGACAGTCTCGACAGCCTACTCGATCTCTGCTCGGTAGAGCCTCAGGAACGGGAAACGGTACAAGCGCTGGCGGGCTCGGCCCGAAAACGCCAGAAACGCAGAGCGTACGTGGACACGCTGCCCGATGCCTACCAGCGGTTCGCCGATCTGGAAAGCAACGCGATCGAGATCAAAGCGTTCGAACCGAGCATCGTCCCCGGACTACTGCAGTCGCCTTCCTACATCCGTTCGGTCATCGAATCATGGCAGGGCATCCTCAACGACTTCACACCGGAGGAAGTGGAGCAGCGCATCGACTACCGGATACACCGCCAGTCGAGGGCGCTGCACAGTGAGAAACCCGGAAGTGTCCGCGTCGTGCTTTCGGAACACGCGATCACGGACCTGAAAGCCACTCCGGCCCTGTTGACCGAGCAGCTGAAGCAGATAATGTCACTACTGGACGAGTACGAAAACCTCTCCGTAGCAGTACTACCTGCGGGCACTCCGTGGAATCCGGCTTGCGGCGGCGGGTTCACGCTGTTCGGTTTCGGTGAGCAAGGCACGCCGGTAGCCTTCTCATCGGTACTTTACGGCCCTTCGGTCTACCTCGACGGCATCGAGGACACGAACGTGTTCTACCTATTGTTCGACCGAATACACGAACTCGCGCTCGATCACGAGGAATCGCGAGATTTCATGGAACGCACTCTTGAGGAGTTCTTCTGATGTACGACACCGGCTGGATCAAGAGCAGTCGCAGTTCCGGAGCCAGCGACAACTGCGTGGAGGTACGACTCACCGACACCGCCGTGGGCGTCCGCGACTCCAAGAACCCCGACGGCCCCGTCCACACCTTCACTCACCACGCCTGGCGCGCCTTCCTCCACACCACGACCGAACCCGCCGAGGACCGCCGCTGGTGAAACCACGCCGAGTCCACCGGGACGGAGTTAGCACGATCGGCTGGCCTGCTCGCGCGCCGGGTGTGCCCCCGTGGTTCCGGCTGTAGTACAACCGGCGACGAAGGGTAACCATCACGGCGCTTTCCGCATCGCGTTCCCGTCGTGCGCGGCAACGCGGCGGAACCGAGGAGGTCCAGATTGCGTACTCGACGAACCCGAGCGGCCACTGCCGGGATCGGCGCGGCGGCACTGGCCGCGGCCGCTTCCGGGGCGGTACTCCCCGCCACGAGCGCGGCGGAACCGGCACGACAGCAGCCGCCGCCCGGCTGTGAGACGGACTGTGAAAAGGTCTTCGACCTGTCGCTGCCCTACGACGTGCGCTTCACGGGTTGGCGGGACGACTCGGCTCCCGGTGGTCGCAGCGTGCTCGCCTACTACATCGGGGACGAGCTGCACGACAGCCGGGAGCTGCCCGACAGGGGCGTGCAGGACGCCGAGTGCGGTTGGGACGGCGACGCGCAGCGGTGCGCGGTGACCTACTACACCGGTGCGCACAGCACGGGCGCGTTGTCGGCACTACTCACCGCCGATCGCGGTATCGAGGAGACCGACAGCGTGCGGGGCGGGGCCCCGGGCGCGACGCTCCGTCAACTGGACGGCAACGGACGACCGGACGTGGCGCTGCGGCAGAGCACCTACGACCCGAACTACGCGGACGCACCGAGGTACTGGGAGACCTACCTGGAGTTCGAGGGGAAGTTCGTGCGGACCGGCTGCGGCGCTCCGGAGCAGCAGCCCTCACCCGCGCCGACCGAACCGCTGTACGGCAGCTGCGCCTACTACTGAGCCGCGTTTCCCCACCGCTACGGCCGTCGAACCGTCAACCGGCCCCGGGCCACCATCGGTACTCGGATTTTCCGGGCTGCGGGGGTGGCTGGGCGCGATTTCTCGCGAAATCGCGCCCAGCCACGCGGTATCCGAGAACTCGGCCCCGGAGCGGAGCGTCAGCTCATGAACTCACCCTCCAGCATCTCGGTGACCAGGGCGGCCACCGGGGACCGCTCGGAGCGGGTCAGTGTGACGTGCGCGAACAGCGGGTGCCCCTTGAGCTTCTCGATCACGGCCGCGACGCCGTCGTGCCTGCCGACCCGCAGGTTGTCGCGCTGCGCCACGTCGTGGGTGAGCACCACCCGCGAATTGGCACCCAGCCGCGACAGCACCGTCAGCAGCACGTTGCGCTCCAGCGACTGCGCCTCGTCGACGATCACGAAGGAGTCGTGCAGCGAGCGCCCCCTGATGTGGGTCAGCGGCAGCACCTCGAGCATCTCCCGGTCGATGACCTCGTCGATGACGTTCTGCCCCGCGAGCGCGCCCAGCGTGTCGTAGACCGCCTGGCCCCAGGGCTGCATCTTGTCGTCCTCGCTGCCGGGCAGGTAGCCGAGCTGCTGGCCGCCCACCGCGTAGAGCGGCCGGAACACCATCACCTTGCGGTGCCTGTTCTGCTCCATGACGGATTCCAGCCCGGCGCACAGCGCCAACGCGGACTTGCCGGTTCCGGCCCGGCCGCCCAACGAGACGATGCCGACCTCGGGGTCCAGTAACAGGTCCAGGGCTATCCGCTGTTCGGCGGAGCGACCGTGCAGCCCGAACGCCTCGCGCTCACCGCGCACCAGCCGCACCGTCTTGTCCGGGGTCACCCGACCCAGCGCGTTCTTCGTTCCCGCGAGCAGCCGCAACCCGGTGTTGACCGGTAGTTCGGCGGCTTCCGCCAACTCCACCGAGCCGGACTTGAACAGCGTGTCCACCTCGTTGGGCGGCACGTCCAGATCGGCCATGCCGGACCAGCCGGTGGAGATCACGTCCTGCGCCCGGTACTCGTCCGCGTCGAGCGCCACGGCGGCGGCCTTGACCCGCAGCGGCATGTCCTTGCTGATCAGGGTCACCAGGTGACCGTCACCGGCCAGGTTCAGCGCGCACGCCAGGATGCGGGCGTCGTTGGACTCGTTGCGAAACCCCGGAGGCAGCACTTCGGGATCGGAGTGGTTCAACTCGACGTGCAGTCGACCACCCGACTCACCGACCGGAACCGGCTCGTCCAGCTTGCCGTGTCGCAGTCGCAGATCGTCGAGGCCACGCAGTGCCTCGCGTGCGAACCAGCCCAGTTCGGGGTGGTGGCGCTTGCCTTCCAACTCGCTGATCACGACCAGTGGCAGGACGACACTGTGCTCGGCGAACCTGGTGAAAGCCCAGGGGTCCGACAACAGCACAGAAGTGTCCAGGACGTAGCTACGCGCTCCCCTTCCCTCGGACGCGTCCGACGGACGCGGTGCGGGAGCTGAGGAATTCACGCTTTCGGAACCGGACAGGGGCTCCGCTTGCTGGGAACGTCGTGTCATCACGGCTACTCCCTAACGGGCACGAGCGATCGTGCCCGTTCGTCGGCGGGCCGGGCCGCCCCGCACCCCCCGTCGGAGTCGGGCCGTGGGCAGCCACCCGGTGGAGCCCGATCCGACCTTCGACACGGGTGAAGGGCCTCCCCGGACGGGCCGCAGCTGCACGACCCGTCACCGGGGACGCTACCCGTGTGATCGGACGTTGGCAGGCAGCCACACAGGTGATTAAACGAATCGTCACCCAAAAGCCACAGTGTGCACACCCGCACGGCCCCTACGGTGAACCCATCACCCGACAGTGGGTAGTGGGTGGTTTCGCATCCCGCACGCCGCACGGAATCGATCCCGTGGTTCGCACCGCCGCCATCGAGTCAGCGACGGGAGACGCCGCTCAACCACTCCCGGTGCCCCGGATGACGCACCCGGTCGGCGGCGACCCCGGCCGCGAACGCCAGCGTGTCCGGCAGGTGGGAAAGCGGGGCGCCACCGGCTACGGCGTGGACCACCGCACCGTGGAACACATCGCCCGCGCCGAGCGTGTCCACCGCCTCGACAGCAGGTACCGGAACGCTGCCGCTCGCGCCGTCCGGCGACCACCAGAGCACGTCCCGGGGGCCACGGGTGACCGCCACGGCCCCCGCACCACGTTCGAACAGGGCGGCGGGCTGCTCCTCGAGCTCAGTGGTACCGGGCGCCCGGAAGTCGGCGGAACAGACCGCGAGGTCCACTCGGGGCAGGATCTCGGCGAGCACGGGTTTCCAGCTGCCGCCGTCGAGCACCACGGGAGCACCTGCTCGTTCGGCGTGCCGCACGGCGGCTCGGGCGAGCACCGGACGGTGCCCGTCCACGAGCACCGCGTCGGGCAGGTCCCGCAGCAGTGCTCCCGGTTCCGGAGCGGCATCCGGCGGGGGACGCGAGACCACGCTGCGACTGCCGGTCGTGCTGTGCACGGTCACGGCGGAGACCACCGGCGGCGTCCCGCTGTCGGGAGTGACGTCGAGCAGTTCGACTCCGTACTCGGCGAGCTCGTCCGCCACGACACCGGCCATCGGATGGCTCCCCAGCGCCGTCAGCAGGCTCACCCCGGAACCGAGCGCGGCGGCGGTCACGGCTGCCCCGGTGGCAGGCCCGCCCGCGCTCAGCTCGGCCCGCTCGGCGGTGGTCTTCTCGTTCGGCCCGGGGAACTCGGCCACCCGTTGCAGCAGGTCCAGCGTCACCATTCCGGCACACAGCACGGCGCGTCGGCTCATCGGTCCTCCAATCGGCGGAAACTCCGGCGTTCGCGCCGGGGAGTGGTCAAGCCGCGATGATGCCGGAGAGCTCGGACCGCAGGGTGTGCGGCGGCAGCGGCCGGTCCAACAGCCGTGCGTAGCGGGCGCGGCGGCAATCGGGGCCTTCGGCGTCCAACCAGCCGCCGGTCAGCTCGTACGCGCTCGGGCAGACGGCGGCGTACGCGGCGGCGGAGGGGTCGGAGAGGCGTTCCAGCAGCACCCGGGCCCGCGAGTCGTCCAGCAGCAACCAGCGCCGCAGGTACTCGCGCACCCGGTGGGGGTCGGTGCCGTGCTCGTGCAGCATCAGCGCGGCGTCCCGTCGGACTCCCGCGAGCACGCGCCGCGCGGCGTCCATCCGTTCGAGGTCCTCCGCCGCGGGCAGCGGCAGGATCCCGTGGAGCACCTCACAAACCCGGACACTCCAGGCGGGGCCGAGCAGCACGTCCAGCGCCCGTTCGGCCAGTCCCTCCGAGAGCGCGCACTGCGGGGTGGGGGCGAGCGAGATCTCGTGCTCGGGAAGCGTGCCGCGGCAGTGCTGGGTGTGGTGGCCGGGGTAGCTCTCGTGCGCCAGCAGCCGGGGGAGGTCGCTGAGCCGGTGCGGCACGGCGGTGCTGACGGTGACGACGGAGCGGCCATCGCCCAGGTAGTGCTGCAGCCCGCCGAAGGACGGCTCGTGGCGGAACCGGTAAGTCACCCGCTCGTGCGCGGGTAGCCGGAACGCCTCGCGAGTCAGGGCACGAAGGACCTCGGAAAGGGCACGCACGCAGTCGGGCAGCGCTTTGGTCGGGATGCGTTCGCGTTCGCGGAAATTCGCCATCCGTTCGAGGAGGGTAGCGCCCCGAGGCAGCCAGTGGGCGAGTTCGGCGTGGACCGCGGCGTAGCGCTCGGGGTCGGTGCGGTCCGCCTCGAGCTGGAAACAGCGGCGCAGCTTGCCCGCGAACGAGACTGGAGCACCGGTGAGCCCGCGGGCGGCGCAGTCCAGCGCGGCGAGTTGCCCGAGCAGGAAGTCCTCGCGGTCGGCATCCAGCGCGGCCTGCCGGACGGTTCGACGCAGTGCCCGTGCCTGGGAGGCGAGCACGCCGGGAAGCGGTGCGGGTTCGCGGTCCACCTGCCCACGCAGCGCCTGATCGCCGGTGTAGCTCTGCACGAAACCGCGGGACAGCCTCCCGAGTCGCAGGCCGAGGACGAGGTACTCGGCGACCGGCGCTTCGGGCATGTCGGCAGGATAGCGGAATTCGCGGCTTTCGTGCCGCGTTCGCGTCGTCGCTCCCGGAAAGCTCCGGCTACGGATCACTCCCGAGTGGAAAGTCCCGGTCGATCACTTCGAGCACCGATGTCACCTTTCGTGTGTCACCCGAAAGATACCTTTAGAAATCAAATTAGATATTTACACGATAGTGTTATCGAGCTTTCCTCTCGATCATGCACTCGATAGGTTTCTTTCGTGTGCGCGCCCACGGCGGAATTTTCTGGGGTTCCGTCGTGCGAACCGCGTTTCACGAATCACCCGTACCGACAGGGAGCGAGAAAATGCTGAAGAAGACCGCAGCCACCGTGGGTATCGCCGCCGCCGGGATGGTCGCGATGGCCCCGATGGCCAGCGCCGACTCCAAGGACAACGACGGCATCAACGTGCTCAACGACAACAACATCAGCGCCGTCCCGGTCCAGGCCTGCGGCAACAACGTCGCCGTGCTCGGCGTTGTCGCCAACGTGCTGACCTCGCAGTCCTCCGAGTGCGTCAACGCGCCGGTCGTGGACCACCCCAAGGCGATCAGCTGAGCCCGGATCCCATCAGGAACCGGAAGAGCCGGAGTGGACGGCGCTGACGTATACGCCGTCCACTCCGGATTCAGCGGCGAACCGAACGACCCCCGGAGAACTCGGAACGAGACCGGTGCGTTTCCTCCGCGCGACCGCGCGACCCGATTCGGCACCCGATTCCCGCACCGCCGGGCGATTTCCACTCCGCTGGGCTCGTTCCGAGCCACCTCACGAGAAAATCTCCTCCGCCGCTCGAAGTACGAGTCGGCGGGGATCGTCGGAATCGACGTGTAAATCGAAGGAGAAGTCCCCCATGCTGAAGAAGACCGCCGCCGCCGTTGGTATCGCCGCCGCGGGCATGATGGCCATGGCTCCCATGGCCAGCGCCGACACCAAGGACAACGACGGCATCAACGTGCTCAACGACAACAACCTGAGCGTGCTGCCGGTCCAGCTGTGCGGCAACAACGTCGCCGTGGCCGGCGCGGTTGTCAACCTGCTGCACTCGCAGCCCTCGCAGTGCGTCAACGCGCCGGTCGTGGACCACCCCACCTCGGTCACCAACGGCAGCTGAGCACGGGCTGAACGGATTCGTCCCGAATCACCGGGGTGAAACGAGCGGGGTCGGACATCGCGGTCCGGCCCCGCTTCTGGTGCCGGGTTCTTGTCGGCGCCGCAGCACTTCACCGGCGCCGCAGCACTTCACCGGCGCCGCAGGACTTCGCGGTACCGCGACACTTCCGGGACCCAGCGCTTCTCGGCACCACCGCGGATTCCGACAGCGGATTCGATCCGACAGCGGATTCGATCCGACAGCGGGTTCGAACACCCGGGCTCGAACGCCTCAGTTCCCGAACCTGCGATGTCGAGCCGCGAAATTTCGCAGTGCGCGGAGGAAGTCCACTCGTCGGAAGGCGGGCCAGTAGGTCTCGCAGAACCAGAACTCCGAGTGCGCCGACTGCCAGAGCATGAAACCGGACAGTCGCTGCTCACCCGAGGTGCGAATCAACAGCTCCGGGTCCGGTTGCCCGGAGGTGTAGAGGTGTTCGGCGATGTGATCGACGTCGAGCACCTCGGCGAGCTCCTCGATGGTGGTTCCCGCCTCGGCGTGCCGCTGCAGCATCTTGCGCACGGCGTCGGCGATCTCCTGCCTTCCGCCGTAGCCGACCGCCACGTTGACCTGCATCCCGCTTCGGTTCTCAGTCCGCAACGCGGCGGCCGAGATCCTGGCCGCGATCTCGGTGGGCAGCAGGTCCATCGCCCCCACGATGCGCACCCGCCACGGCGTGCCGGGCTGGGTGATCTCCTCCACGACCCCGGCGATGATCTCCAGCAGCGAGTCGACCTCACTGCTGGCGCGCCGGAGGTTGTCGGTGGACAGCAGCCACAGCGTGACCACTTCCACCTGGTTCTCCCGGCACCAGCCGAGAAAGTCCGAGATCTTGCGTGCCCCGGCACGATGCCCGTAGTCGGCGTCGAGCCCGGCTTCCTTCGCCCAGCGGCGGTTGCCGTCCAGAATCACACCGACATGTCTGGGGCGTTGTGCCCCCTCCAGCTGACGGCGCAACCGCCGTTCGTAGAGATCGTAGACAAGCTCTCGTAGCCGAAGTCTCAGCGCCACGTTCCACGAGACTACTCGGAGGCTCGACGAGCACGGTAAGCGACCGCAGGATCGACACGCGCGCTCCGCACGCGGCTCACCGAGGCGGGTGATCCGTGACTCGTTCCGCCACCGGGCGGGTGAACGACATCATGTCGAGCGGAGCGGGACGCCCGCCTTCCCGTAGGCTCGGAACGTGCCAACTGCGAGCCGCAACACGCGTGAGCCCTCGGCCGCTCAGCCGGTCAAACCCAAGCTGCGGGGCTGGATCCACCTGTGGTCAACGCTCGGGGCACTGGCCTCGGGCGTCGCGCTGATCGCGCTGGCAGGCACCACGGTGTCCGCACGGGCCGCGCTGGGAACCTCCGTCTACGTCGCCACCGTGCTGGGCCTGTTCGGCATAAGCGCGCTGTACCACCGCAAAACGTGGCGCACGGAAGGCGCGCGGACCACGATGCGCCGCCTCGACCACTCCATGATCTTCCTGTTCATCGCGGGCACCTACACACCGCTGGCCATGATGGCGATGCGGCCGAGCACGGCGACGGTGGTACTGGCGGTGGTGTGGGGTGGCGCACTCGGCGGCGTGGTGCTCAAGCTGGCCTGGCCGAACGGCCCGCGCTGGGTCGGGGTGCCCGTCTACATCGCCCTCGGCTGGGTCGCGGTCTTCGTACTGCCCGACCTGCTGGCCAACGCCGGGGCCGCGGCGCTGGTGCTGCTGCTGGTCGGTGGCGTGCTCTACACCGGCGGTGCGATCTGCTACGCGCTGCGCCGCCCCGACCCGTGGCCAAGGGTGTTCGGGTACCACGAGTTCTTCCACGCGGCGGTCTCGGCCGCCGCGCTCTGCCACCACATCGCCATCTGGCTGGCGCTGTACTCCTGACCGGGGTTTTCCGCGCGGCTTCGTCCGGGAGATCGGTGGGCGGCACCTCCCGGGGTTCCCGCCCCGGGAGGTTCGACACGAGGGTGCGCGATCAGCCGCGCAGCGTCGCCAGCAGCTCCTCGGCCGTGCCGACCGGCCGGTCGCAGACGTAGCCCCTGCAGACGTAGGCAGCCGCCGCCCCCTCCAGCAGTCCCCGGTCGGCCAGCAGTGGAACCTCGGCGTCCTCGGGCTCACCCGCCACGGCCACCGCGCCGCCCGGCGAGTGACGACGGGCGAGCGCGATCAGCTCTTCCCGACCACCGTCAGCGGGACCTGCCACGGCGATCTGCAGCGGCCCGTGCCTACTCGCCTCGGCGGCGGCCAGCCAGTGCCCCGCGAACCTCGGAGCACGCCGCGCGAGCAACCCCGCCCGGTTCAGTGCCTGCTCGGCCGCCTCCCGGTAGCGCCCGGAACGCTCGGAACCCGCGAGCGCCCCCGCCGTCACCAGTGCCGAGGCCAGCGAGGACGCACCGGAGGGGCTCGAGTTGTCCGTGGGGTCCGAAGGGCGGTTGACCAGAGCTTCCGCGTCCGAGGCGGTGTCGTGGAACGCCCCAGGGTTCTCGGTGTCGGCGAACAGCCGCAGCGCGGTGTCCAGCAGCTCGCACGCCGTGTCCAGCCAGTGCGCCGAACCGGTGGCCTGGTGCAGGCTCAGCAATCCCTCGGCGAGGCAGCCGTAGTCCTCCAGCACGCCCTCGGCGGTGCCAGGCACACCGGCGCGGGAGGTGCGCAGCAGCCTGCCGTCGCGCAGCTGGGTGTCCAGCAGCAGCCGCGCGGCCGTCTCCGCCGCGTGGAGCCAGTCGGGGCGGTCCAGCGCGGTGGCGGCCTCGGTCAGCGCGGTGATCGCGAGCCCGTTCCAGGCGGTGACCACCTTGTCGTCCCTGGCGGGCTGCGGGCGTCCCGCGCGTTCCCGCAGCAGCCGTTCCCGCACGTCCCGCCACCGCTCGGGGTCGTCCGGATCGTGGAGCAGGCGCAGCGTGGAGGTGCCGTGCTCGAAGGTGCCCTCCGAGGTCACCCCGAAGATCTCCGCGGCCCACGTGCCGTCGCCCTCGCCGAGCGCCTGGCGCAGCTGCTCCGGGCTCCACACGTAGGTGATCCCCTCGCCCTGCTCGGTGTCGGCGTCCAGCGAGGCCGCGAAACCGCCCTCCGGGGTGCCGAGATCGCGCACCAGGAACTCCGCCGTCTCCCCCGCGACCCGCCGGAGCAGTTCGGGCTCGGTGCCGGGCACCCCGGCGGCGTGCCGCCGCGCCAGGTGGGTGTAGGCCCGCAGGAGCAGCGCGTTGTCGTAGAGCATCTTCTCGAAGTGCGGCACGATCCAGGACGCGTCCACGCTGTAGCGGGCGAACCCACCCGCCAGCTGGTCGTTGATACCGCCGCGCGCCATCGCCACGGCCACGCTCTCGGCGAGCTGCCACGCCCGCGCGCCGGTACCGGTGTCGCCCACGCGTTCGTGGTGGCGCAGCAGGAACTCCAGCACCATCGACGGCGGGAACTTGGGGGCGTTGCCGAAGCCGCCGTTATCGGCGTCGAACTCCTCGGCCAGCTCGGTCACGGCGGCTTCCAGCGCCTCGTCGTCCACGGCGGACTCCGGCAGCGCCGCGCGCTGGCTCGCCAGCTGCTCGACGATCTTGCTCGCGCTCTGCCGCACCTCGTCGGCGCGTTCCTGCCACGCGCTGATCACCGCGTCGAGCAGCTGCCGGAAGGACGGCATGCCCCGCATCGGCGCGGCCGGATAGTAGGTGCCGCAGTGGAACGGCTCGCCGTCCGGGGTCAGGAAGCAGGTCAGCGGCCAACCCGCCTGGCCGGTCATGGCCTGCGTGGCCTGGATGTAGACCGCGTCGATGTCCGGGCGTTCCTCCCGGTCGACCTTGATGTTGACGAACTCCTCGTTCATGATCCCGGCCGTGTCGGGGTCCTCGAACGACTCGTGGGCCATCACGTGGCACCAGTGGCAGGCCGCGTAGCCGATCGACAGCAGCACCGGCACGTCGCGCCGCCGTGCCTCCTCGAACGCCTCGGTGCACCAGGGCCACCAGTCGACCGGGTTGTCGGCGTGCTGGAGCAGGTACGGACTCGTCGCCCGGGCTAGCCGCTGTGCCATACCCGCAGCGTCCCACGCCGACGGTCCCGACACCGAGTAGCCCCGCCGCGAGAAGCCCCTGACGGAACTCGCGCGGGGCCGGTTCCCGCCCACGCGGTCGGTGTTCCGCCGGAGCGGGACGGCTCCTGAGCGGCGAGGGCGGGACGCCGCCCGGGACCGGCCGAACGGGTGACCGGAGTTGGATCAGTTCAGTCGCGGCAGGGCCACTTCGGTGATCACTCCCCTGTGGTCGGTGCCGCTGATGTCGACCGTCCGGTAGTCGGCGGCGCCGACCTCGCTGCCGCCGACGAGCACGTGGTCGATCGTGATCCCGAGGAACTCCGGCAACGAGGACGGCCAGGTCGTGCTCAACCCGGTACCCGCGGCGCGGCCGACGTCCGTGCATCCGTTGGAGGTCAGTCGCCGCATCGGCCCCTGGTTCAGCGTGGAGTTGAAGTCCCCCGCGAGCACGAACGGCCGCTCGAAATCGCAGTACTCCTCGAGCAGGCTGTGGCTGGCCCACCAGCCCGAGGTCCCTCCCGGAAGTGGCGGCGGTGGGTGCACGGCGGCCACGTGCCAGGTCACCGCCGAGCCCCTGATCTTCGCGTCGATGGTGCCCAGCGAGCCCGCGACTTTTTCGGTACCGAACTCCGGCCGCAGCTCCGGTTTCACCAGCAGCGAGGTGGGATAAGGGCCGGTCCGCCTGCGCGTCGGGTGCTCGACGTCGCCAACCAGGGGGGCGTGTGTCTCGTACACGTACTCGTCCCCGGTGCGGGCGAGCCTGTCGACCAGTTTTCCGGCATAACCCCTGGAAGCTTCCGGCAGCGAGACCACCTCCAGATCGGCGCGCCGGATCTCCCGGGCGATCTCGGCCAGGTCCGCACCGTCGGCGGAAACGTTGAAGACGGCTATCCCGACCGAGCCGGAACCGGAGGAGACCGAACCGCTCGCCCCCCAGGTCGGGGGCAGCATCCCGATCGTGGAAACCAGCGCGGTGACCAGCGTCAGCGCCGAGATCACGAAGCGCCGCCGCCACAGCGGCACCACGGCGAACAGCAGGACCAGCACGTTCAACTGGGGTCGCAACGCCGACAGCTGTGCCCACGGGGCGAAGAGGTCGGCCCCGAGGCTGCCCGCCCACAGCAACGAAGCCACCCCGGCGAGCACGCACAGGTAGAGCGCCGTTCGCAGTCGCCGTTTCCACGCTCCGGCTCGGTCGCCGGAAGCGGAACCGGAAAGGTTTTCGATCTTCAACGAGCCCATCGTAGAGCTCGGTCCTCGAGACGGATACCGAGATCCGGGAAGCGACGTCCCTCGTTCAGCTTCGTTCCGGAGTCCGACGGAGCACCTGGCGGACGGGGCACCACGGGCCGGCTGGTAGCGAAACGGCTGCGTGCGGAACGTGCCGCGAGGCATGCTGGTGCCCGTGTTGTTGACGTTGAGCACCACCATGGGGGAGCGACCGGCCAGCGATCTGGGATTCCTGCTGCACAAGCACCCCGAAGGGGCGCAGTCCTTCGACGTGACGGCGGGCAGGGCGCACGTGTACTACCCGCGTGCCGACGAGCACGACTGCACCGTGGCGCTGCTGCTGGAGACCGATCCGGTGGAGCTGGCGCGCCAGGCCCGCCAGGGCGGTTCGTGGGCGCTGGGCCCCTACGTCAACGACCGCCCCTACGTGGCCTCCTCGCTGCTGGCGGTGGCGCTGGGCAAGGTGTTCCGGACCGCGCTGGCGGCCCGCTGCGAAGCGCGGCCCGAACTGGTCACCAGGGCGGTGCCGCTGCGGATCGAACTGCCCGCGGTGCCGCACGGCCGGGAGCGGGAACTGCCGCGCCGCCTGTTCGAACCGCTGGGCTGGGAGGTCGAGCACGAGGTGCTGCACGACCCCGACCGGGGCGAGACCCGGTACGGGCGGCTGGCACTGCGTGGCGAGCACACCGTCTCCGAGGCGTTGAACCAGCTCTACGTGCTGCTGCCGGTACTCGACGACGCCAAGCACTACTGGGTCGGCCAGGACGAGATCGACAAGCTGCTGCGCGCGGGCGGGGCCTGGCTGGCGAGTCACCCCGAGCGGGAGCTGATCAGCGGGCGCTACCTGGTGCACGCGCGACCGCTGGTGGACGAGGCGCTGCGGCGGCTCACCTGCGACGAGGGCACCGACCACGACGACGAGACCACCGAGACGCGCCCGCTGGCGGCGCAGCGCCGGGCCGCCGTGCTGGAAGTGCTGCGCACCACCGGGGCCCGCTCGGTGGTCGATCTGGGCTGCGGCGACGGCGAGCTGCTGCGGGACCTGCTCGACGACACGGAGTTCGGCGAGATCCTGGGGGTGGACGTCTCCACCCGTGCGTTGCGGGCCGCCGAGCGCACCCTGCGGTTGGAGCGGCGTTCGGAACGCGAGAACCGCCGGATCCGACTTCGACAGTCCGCGCTGACCTACACCGACTCCGGGTTGGCGGGCTACGACGCGGCCGTGCTCATGGAAGTGGTCGAACACGTCGACCCGGAACGGCTGCCCGCGCTGGAACACGCGGTGTTCGGGCACGCGCGCCCGGCCCGGGTGGTGCTGACCACCCCGAACTCGGCGTACAACTCGCACTACCCGGACCTGGCAGGTGGGATGCGCCACCCCGATCACCGGTTCGAGTTCGACCGTGCCGAGTTCGCGGAGTGGACGCGGCGGGTGGCGAGCACCCACGGCTACGCCGCCACGTCGAGCGGTATCGGCGAAGCGGATCAGCGGCTCGGACAGCCCACCCAGCTGGCCGTGTTCACCCGAAACGACCTCTCCGACAGGGACACGACATCATGACCGAGACCGAGGACGCGAACACGGATCCGACGGGGACCGAACTGGAGCTGCCCGAGCTCGCGCTGATCGTGCTGGTCGGTGCTTCCGGCTCCGGCAAGTCCACCTTCGCCGCCAGGCACTTCGCGCACACCCAGGTGCTGTCGAGCGATCACTGCCGGGCGATGGTGGCCGACGACCCCACCGACCAGGACGCGACGGCCGACGCCTTCGAGGTGCTGCACCACATCGCGGGCAAGCGGCTGGCGGCGGGCCGGGTGACCGTCGTGGACGCCACGAACGTGCACAACCACGCCAGGCAGTCGCTGATCCGGCTCGCCAGGGAACACGACGTGCTGCCGGTCGCCGTGGTGCTCGACATGCCCGAGAGCCTCTGCCTGCGGCGCAACGCCGAGCGCCCGGATGCCCCGGATCCGGGTGTGGTTCGGCGGCAGCGCAAGGACCTGCGCCACTCGCTGCGGGGGTTGCGGCGGGAAGGGTTCCGGCGGGTGCACGTGCTCCGCTCCGAATCCGAAGTGGACTCGGCGGAACCACGGTGGACCAGGCTGTTCAACAACCGCCGTGCCGACACCGGCCCGTTCGACGTGATCGGCGACGTGCACGGCTGTCGGGTGGAGCTGGAAGCACTGCTGCGCGAGCTCGGCTACCGGCTGCGGCACGATGCCGACGGGAACGCGGTAGACGCCGAACACCCGGCGGGCAGACGCGCGATACTGCTGGGTGACCTGGTGGACCGAGGGCCGGACAGCGCGGGCACGCTCCGGCTGGTCATGGGCATGGCCGAGTCGGGCAACGCACTGGTGATCATCGGCAACCACGAGCACAAGCTGGTCAAGGCCCTCGACGGCCGCAAGGTGCGGATCTCGGAGTCGCTGCGGGAGACGCTGGATCAGCTCGACGGGCTGGGTGCGGACTTCCGACGACGTGCCCGCGACTTCTGCGACGGGCTGACCGCCCACTACGTGCTGGACGGCGGGAACCTGGTCGTGGCCCACGCTGGGCTGCCGGAACGCTACCAAGGCAGGGCCTCCGGCCGGGTGCGCGCGTTCGCGATGTACGGCGACACCACCGGCGAGACCGACGAGTGGGGACTGCCGGTGCGCTATCCCTGGGCAAAGGACTACCGGGGTAGCGCGACGGTGCTCTACGGGCACACCCCGGTGGCCGAGGCCGAGTGGGTCAACAACACGATGTGCCTGGACACGGGGTGCGTGTTCGGCGGGGAACTCACGGCGTTGCGCTACCCGGAGCGGCAGACGGTGTCGGTACCGGCGGAGCGGACGTACAGCGAACCGGTACGCCCGATGCGGGTGGGCGACTCGGCCGCGCGGGACGGGAACGAGCGGCACGATCCCGCCGAGCGGACCCCGCGACGCGAACCGGGAACGCTCGACCTGGGGGACGTGTCCGGGCGCCGCGTGGTGCACACCGGCCACCACGGTCGGGTGACGATCGGGGCCGAGCAGTCCGCCGCCGCCCTGGAGGTGCTGAGCAGGTTCGCCATCGACCCCCGGCTGCTGTTGTATCTTCCGCCGACGATGCCGCCCTGCTCCACGGTGACCGAGGGTGAACTGCTGGAGCACCCGGAGCGGGCCTTCGCCGAGTATCAGCACCAGGGTGTGCGGGAACTGGTGTGCCAGGAGAAGCACATGGGGTCGCGTGCCGTGGTGCTGCTGTGCCGCGACGACCGGACCGCGCGGGAAAGGTTCGGGGTCGACCCCCGCCCCTCGGGCACACCGGGGACGATCCACACCCGTACCGGTCGGGCGTTCTTCGACGAGGCGACCTCGGCCGCGCTGCTCGCGCGAATCCACGCCGCCGTGGGCCGGACCGGCCTGTGGGAGGAACTCGACACCGACTGGTTACTGCTGGACACGGAGTTACTGCCCTGGAACGCCAAGGCCGCGGGGCTGATCGACGAGCGGTACGCGGGCACGGCCACGGCCGCCGAGAGCACGTTGCGGAGCACGCTGCGAGGTCTGCGCGAGGCGGAGCGGCGCGGCGTCGACGTCGCCGCGTTGCGAGCCCGGTTCGAGACCAGGTACACCGATGTCGAGCGCTTCCGCACCGCATACCGCTCGTACTGTCACCCGGTCGACGGAACCGAGGGGGTACGGCTCGCCCCGTTTCGTCTCCTGGCGAGCGAAGGACGGGCGTACAGCGAGACCGAGCAGGAGTGGCACCTGGCAACGGCCGACCGACTCGCCGCGGCGGATCCGGGGGTGTTCCGCACGACCAGGCGACGCACGGTCGACATCGACGACGCCGGATCGGTGACCGCTGCCACCGAGTGGTGGGAGGAACTGACCGCCGAGGGCGGGGAGGGCATGGTCGTCAAACCGCGCACGGCGGCGCTGCGCGGCCGGAACGGCCTGATCCAGCCCGGGGTGAAGGTGCGGGGCAGGGAGTACCTGCGGCTGGTCTACGGGCCGGAGTACACCGAGCCGCACAATCTGGAGCGGCTGCGGAAGCGCTCCCTGGGCAGGAAGCGCTCGCTCGCGCTGCGGGAACACGGCCTGGGGCTCGAGGCGCTCGACCGCCTCGCCGGGGGTGAACCGCTGTGGCGGCTGCACGAGTGCGTCTCCGCCGTGCTGGCGCTCGAATCGGACCCGGTGGACCCCCGGCTGTGACCCACTCCGCGCGGAACGGACCGGCAGCGGGCCGCTCCGCGCGGATGTGACCGGGGCTCCCCCGCGAGCTCGCCCCGGCGGAGAGTTCCGCTCAGTCCGTACGATCCCGCTCGCGAGGTTCCGCGGAACCGTCTCCCGTGGCGTCGTCCGTCGCGGCGTTGTCCTCGGAGTGCTCGCCACCGGGAACCTCGGAGGCGGACACCCCCGGGCCGGGAGCTCGTCCCCGGCCCTCGGAACCGGCGGACGAGTCGGCCCCCTCGGTTCGCTCGGCGGCCCCCTCGGTTCGCTCGGCGGCCCCCTCGGTTCGCTCGGCGGCCCCCTCGGTTCGCTCGGCGGCATCGTCGGCGGTCCCGGCCGTACCCACGGCTTCCTGCTGCCTGGCGAGGCGGGCGGCCTCGGCACGTTTGACGCGTTTCGGAGCCGCCGCCGCGGCCCGTTGCTCGTCGAACCGGGTGGAAACCTTGCCGAGCTGCTTGGTCATGGATCGGGCCAGGAAGACGACCGCGATCAGCAGCACCAGGATCAGGAACAGCGCGAGCGGGGTGGACTTGCCGAACCCCTCGTCCTGCACTCCCGGACCCGAGTCCTGCGCCACCACCATGAGCAGGGGCTGCCGCTCCGTCGCGAGCTCCGCCGCGTAACCGAGCACCGTCATGCGTGCACTCGCTCCTGCACCCCGGTGAACAGATCGTCTTCCGGCAACGTCGTGTCCACCAACGAGCGCACCAGTTCGTACTCCTCGGTGGGCCAGACCGAACGCTGGATGTCCAGCGGGACCGCGAACCACCTGCTGTTCGGGTCGATCTGCGTGGCGTGGGCACGCAGCGCGTCGTCCCGGACCTCGAAGTAGTCCGCACACTCGACCTGAGTGGTCACCCGCTCGTAGGGATCCTGACGTGAGGCGTCCCACTTCCGCAGCCACTCCCCGTAGGGCGACTCCAGTCCGCGTTCCAGCAGCGAATCGTGGAACAGCTGCATTCGACGCCTGGAGAAACCGTGCCCGTAGTACAACTTGAGCGGCTGCCAGGGCTCACCCGCGTCCGGGAACCGGTCGGGATCACCGGCCGCGTCGAAGGCGGCCATCGAGACCTCGTGGCACTTCACGTGGTCCGGGTGCGGATAGCCACCGTTCTCGTCGTAGGTCACCAGCACGTGCGGCCGGAACTCGCGCACGATCCGGACCAGCTCCTCGGTGGGCAGCTCCAACGGCTGGTTGGCGAAACACCCGTCCGGCAACGGCGGCGGCGGATCGCCCTCGGGAAGCCCGGAGTCGACGAAGCCCATCCACCGGTGGTGCACACCGAGGATCTCCGCTGCCTCGGCCATCTCACGACGCCGGATCTCCGGCATGTTCTCGACCACTCCCGGCTTGTCCATCGCCGGGTTCAGGATGCTGCCCGCTTCACCTCCGGTGCAGGTGACAACCATCACGTCGTGGCCTTCCGCCACGTAACGAGCCGTGCTGGCCGCCCCCTTGCTGGACTCGTCGTCCGGGTGAGCGTGCACAGTCATCAGGCGAAGTTTCTCCGCCATGTCCGGTATTCCCTTCCCGTCTGGCTGTCGACACCTGTACCGCCCCCGCGAACTCCGGGCGGTACGCCCCAGGGATACTCAACCGCAGGTCGCTTTCCATTGTTCCCGAACGTCGATGTCGACCGGCGGCAGCCCCCTGCCGAGGGGGACGAATCACCGGAGAGGTCGAGAGGCTGAGGCCGTGACGAGTTCATCCGAGCCGGGTTCGCCCGGCACGGGCCACGGGGTGCCCGAGGGCAGATACGGCAGGCGCGGTTCCGGACGCGACCGGCGATGGCCGGTGTGGTTGGGAAGCGCGCTGGTGCTGGCACTCGGGCTTGTGCTCGCGGTCGCGGCCTACCGGAACTTCGGAAGCGCCCCCATCGACGGCAAGGCCTCCCAGTTCGACCTCCGCGACGACAACACCGTGCACATCACGCTGGAGGTACGCCGCGACGAGCCCTCCCGGCCCGCGGAATGCGTGGTGCGTTCCCGTGGGATCTCGGGCAAGGAGGCGGGACGCAAGGAGGTCTACCTCCCACCGGGTGCGACGACCACCTACGTCGAGACGACACTGACGACCTCGGAGCAGCCGGTGACCGGTGAGGTTTTCGGTTGTTCCTACGATGTGCCGAAGTATCTCCGGGAAGGTGCACGGCCATCCGGGTGAACTCGTCACGTCACTCCGGTGGTACCGGCTGAATACCCCACAACACCCCTTTACTCGTGTTATTGTCGCTACCAGCACGGCCCCGCACGGGCCGTGTTTTTCCATTCCGAGCTCTTCGGAGTGCGAAAGCTACCGGTCCGCGGAACGCGGAACCGCAGTCGACGAGGAGTGGTGACCGTGAGCGATACCCAGGCGACCTGGCTGACCCAAGATGCTTACGACCGGCTCAAGGGTGAGCTGGACGAGCTCGTGGCCGAGCGCCCGGCGATCGCTGCGAAGATCAACGAAGCTCGCGAAGAGGGCGACCTGAAGGAGAACGGCGGATACCACGCCGCGCGCGAGGAGCAGGGACAGCTGGAGGGACGCATCCGCCAGCTGCAGGAGCTGTTGCGCAACGCCAAGGTCGGGGATGTGCCGACCGAGTCCGGTGTGGCGCGTCCCGGCTCGGTGCTGACCGTACGGTTCGAGGGCGAGAACGAGGAGGAGAAGTTCCTGCTCGCCAACCGTGAGGAAGGCGCCCACGGTGATCTGGAGGTCTATTCCCCCAGCTCGCCGCTCGGCAAGGCCCTGCTGGACGCCACCGAGGGCGACGTCTGCGAATACGACCTGCCCAACGGCGGCAAGATGCAGGTGACCCTGATCAAGGCGGAGCCGTTCCAGGGCTGAGGACCCCGCCCGGCGGTGTGCACCACCGCCTGCGTGCTACACCACGTACATCAACCGCCCTTGTGCAGGGGTGGTTCACTCCCGTTTCACGGGTTTCCCCGGCACGAATCCCTCCCGGAACACAGTGCGGAGCGGCTTGCTCACTCGGACCCACGTCGGAACGTGAGCAGGGTGCCCTGCCGCGTCGCGGGGCACCCCCGAACAACGCCCCCGGCCCGGTCACTCGGAATCGGCCAGGCGCTCCAGCAGCGGGCGCACGCGGGGAGGCACCGGTGTGGACAGTGCGATGGAAGTGGAAGTACGCAACACACCGGTGACCGCCACCACCCGGTCGATGACGCGCTGCAGATCGTCGTTGGAGCGCGCAACCATGCGCACGAACAGATCACCCTGACCCGTGGTGGCGTGCACTTCGCAGACCTCGTCTATCGCGGCGAGCTGCTCGGCCACCGAGCCGCGCTGCCCCTGGGCGATCTCCAGCACCGCGAACGCGGTCAGTCCGTACCCCACGGCGGCGAGATCCAGTTCCGGCGGAAAACCACGCAGCATGCCGTGGTGGATCATCCGGTCCATGCGGGCCTGCACCGTGCCACGCGCCACGCCCAGGCGGCGGGAGCATTCCAGCACCGGTAGCCGGGGCTCGTCCGAGAGCAACAGCAGCAGGCGCGCGTCCAGCTCGTCGAGGGGCTCCTCACCGCTCGTAGTACTCAAGACACGCTCCAAACGTTTCCGGGTGATACAGGATGGGCAACCGAGCCGGTCCCAACCGACCATGAATCGAGCAGGTTGTACAACCGTGGAGCCTCCTGTTGCACAGGGTGCGCGGTACTCGCAGGCTTGCGTACGCATCGAGTTCGCATTCAGCGGGAGGACACCGTGACCGAGACCGCCAACCAACGCACCGGGACCGCCGAACGTGACGACGTGACGTTCGAGCAGATGAAGCAACTGGTCGGCTTGGTCCCGCACGACCCGGACACGGACCCGTTCCCGGTCAGAGCCATGGACGCGGTCGTGTTCATCTCGGGGAACGCCACCCAGAGCGCGGTGTTCTACCAGAGCGCACTGGGCATGCAGCTGATCGCCTACCGGGGACCGGAAACCGGCCACCGCGACCACCGGGCCTACGTGCTCAAGTCCGGTTCCGCGCGGTTCGTACTCAAGGGGGCGGTCGACCCGAACAGCTCCCTGGCCGACCACCACCGCGAGCACGGTGACGGGGTGTGCGATCTGTCCCTGGAGGTCACCGATGTCGACAAGTGCGTGGCCCACGCCCGGGAGCAGGGAGCCACGGTGCTGGAGGAGCCGACGGAAGTCTCCGACGAGCACGGCACGGTGCGCTACGCCTCGATAGCCACCTACGGGCAGACCAGACACAGCCTCGTGGACCGCTCGGGGTACTCCGGTCCGTACTTCCCCGGCTACGTCGCCAAGGACGGTGGGTACCGCAAACCGGAGGGAGCACCGAAACGGGTGTTCCAGGCGATCGACCACTGCGTCGGCAACGTGCCCATGGGCGAGATGGACCGGTGGGTATCGTTCTACAACCGCGTCATGGGCTTCGTGAACATGACCGAGTTCATCGGTGACGACATCGCCACCGAGTACTCGGCGCTGATGAGCAAGGTGGTGGCCAACGGCAACCACCGGGTCAAGTTCCCGCTCAACGAACCCGCGGTCGGCAGGAAGAAGTCGCAGATCGACGAGTTCCTGGAGTTCTACGGCGGTTCGGGCTGCCAGCACATCGCGCTGGCCACCAACGACATCATCGCCAGCGTGACGGCGATGTGTGCCGCCGG
This sequence comes from Actinopolyspora mzabensis, assembly GCF_900101095.1. Taxonomy (GTDB): domain Bacteria; phylum Actinomycetota; class Actinomycetes; order Mycobacteriales; family Pseudonocardiaceae; genus Actinopolyspora; species Actinopolyspora mzabensis. The sequence continues at coordinate 289,535 of NZ_FNFM01000001.1, read as the reverse complement.
CGTCGAGTTCCTCGGGGTTCCCGACTCCTATTACGACGATCCGCAACTGCGTGCCCGGATCGGTGAGGTACGGCTGCCCATCGAAACGCTCAAGGAGCACGGGATTCTGGTGGATCGGGACGAGGACGGCTATCTGCTGCAGATCTTCACCAAACCGATCGGGGATCGCCCGACGATGTTCTTCGAACTGATCGAACGCCACGGCTCGCTCGGGTTCGGTATCGGCAACTTCAAGGCGCTGTTCCAGGCGATAGAGCGGGAGCAGGAACTGCGCGGCAACCTCTGATCGAACTCGCCCCTCGCTGGTGGCGCGCCCGAGGCCCCGGTTCTCCGGTGGCGGACAGCAAGACATCGAACGGTGGGGCCAGGACGCACGAGTGCCGTTTCGCGGGATTCGTGGCCGAGCACCCGGCGGTCGAACGTCTCACCCGGAAGGGCTGAAGTTGCCACTCTACCGAGTGCTTCGACACCGTTACCCACGAAAGAGCTGCGCTCTCGTGGGTAGCATCGGTTTCAGGTCGGGTGATGACCGATTGAGCCCGTCCTCGACGATTCGGTCGGGGACGGGCGTCGGTGTTTCGCACGAAGCGAGCAGTGCGCACCGGCCGGCCCGAAACAGGCGACTCGAAGCGCCCCCGTGAAGCGCCCCCGTGAAGCGCCCCCGTGAAACGGCCGGTACGAAACGGCCGGTACGAAGCGGACAGTCGAATCGCCGGGAACCCGTTTCACACGCTATTCCCACGCCGGAAACCGGTAACCGAGTGTCGCGCGCCATTCACTCGAAACGCGCCACTCGAAAACGGATTCGGTAAGCTTGACGACGTCACACCACCAAGACCGGGTCGTCAGCGTACCGACCGATACCGCCCATGGAGGCACCATGCCACGGCTGAGTACCTCTTCCGGCACGCTTCCCCTGGTTACGGGACTGACCACGGCGACAGTACTGTGCGCCGTCGCCGTGTTCACCGTGGTCAGCTCCGGCTGCGACGATCCCGGCAGCTACGAGACGGACGGTGAGGCCGTCCGGCTGGTGGGCGGCTGCGTGAGCCGCGAGGACCTGCCGGTGAATCCGGAAGAGGTAACCACGCCCGCCGCGCCGGCGCCGTCCTGGAGTGTCGAGGGCGCCAAGAGCTGAACGGCCGTGGCGGAAGCCCGACGCCTCGGGTTGCCCGCCGGTGCGGATGGCGGGAGATCGGTGCCCGGGACCTCCCGCAGCCGCGCGGCGATTTCGTGGGAAATTACGCGGCCCGGGCCGCGCCGCACCAGCGGCCCGGCGATTTCGCGAGAAATCGACACCGCCCGAGCAGCGCCGCCGCGAGCAGCCCCAGCGCCGCGGCGAGCAGCCCCAGCGCCGCGGCGAGCAGCCCCAGCGCCGCGGTGTCACTTCAGGGCGGCGAGCAGGTCATCCAGCAGGTCGTCGATATCCTCGATGCCAGCGGAGACCCGGACCAGCTCGGCGGGCACCTGCAACAGCGATCCCGCCGTGCTCGCGTGGGTCATCCTGCCTGGGTGTTCGATCAACGACTCCACGCCGCCCAGTGACTCGGCCAGGGTGAACAACCGGGTGCGGGCGCAGACGTCCACGGCGGCCTGTTCCCCGTCGGCGTGGGTGAACGACACCATCCCCCCGAAACTCCGCATCTGCCGCGCCGCGACCTCGTGGCCGGGGTGATCCGGCAGCCCGGGGTAGTAGACCCGCGTCACCTTGGGGTGTTCGCGCAGCGCGGCCGCGATCTTGGCCGCGTTGGCGCTGTGCTGCTCCATCCGCGCCGCCAGGGTCTTGATGCCGCGCAGCGTGAGCCACGCGTCGAACGGCCCGGGAACCGCGCCCACGGTGTTCTGCAGGAACGCGACTCCGGAAGCCACCTCCTCGTCGGAGGTGACCACGGCACCACCGACAACATCGGAGTGACCACCGAGGTATTTCGTGGTGGAGTGCACCACCACGTCGGCTCCCAACGACAGCGGCTGCTGCAGATAGGGCGAGGCGAACGTGTTGTCCACGACGAGCCGGGTGGAGGTCTCGGTGGCGAGCTCGGCGAGGGCCGCCAGATCGGCGATGTTGAGCAGCGGGTTCGTGGGCGACTCCACCCACAGGACCTTGGTGTTGTGCCGGATCGCCGCACGCACCTCGTCCACGTCGGACACGCGGACGGGGGTGTAGTCGACACCCCAGCCGGTCAGCACCTTGTCGATCAGGCGGAACGTCCCGCCGTAGGCGTCGTCCGGAATGACCAGGTGGTCACCGGGACGCAGCACACTGCGCAGCACCGCGTCGGTGGCGGCCATCCCGGAGGAGAAGGCCCGTGCGTAGCGTCCCGATTCCAGCGCGGCCAGGCACTCCTCCAGCGTGGTGCGGGTGGGGTTGCCGGTACGGGAGTACTCGTAGCCCGCTCGCTGGTTTCCGACGCCGTCCTGCGCGTAGGTCGAGGTCGCGTGAATCGGTGGGATCACGGAGCCGGTCGAGCTGTCGGGGTGCTGCCCCGCGTGGATGGCGCGAGTGGCGAAACCGTCGGTCATGCCCGGAACCCTACTCGCAGCCTTTCGGGGTTCGGCACGCGATCGGGGGAGGCGAAGGAACCCACATTCCACGTCGGCACAAGACCGGGGCGGAACGAGATTCGCGGGCGCGCCCACCCGCGCACGAGGTGGCACGCCCGCGAATCTCATGCGGACTCCGAGGTGAGGTCCTGCTTTGCTCGGTGCCGACGGCCCCTCACCACTGCGGTGGCTGGCCGGGCGGCTGCGGCGGGTACCCACCCGGCGGCGGCCCGTAGGGCTGGCCCGGCATGGGCTGCTGGCCCTGCTGCGGGGGTCCTTGCGGGGGCTGCCCCTGCTGTGGCGGCTGTCCCGGTGCGGGGGGTTGTCCGGGCATGGGTTGCCCCGGCATCGGTTGGCCGGGCATGGGCTGGCCCTGCGCGGGCTGGCCGGGCATGGGTTGCCCCGGCATCGGCTGACCGGGCTGCCCCGGATAGGGCTGACCGTAGGGCTGGGCGTACTGCTGTCCGGGAGCCATGCCGGGCTGGCCGGGCATGCCGGGTTGTCCGCCGGGACCACCTGGTCCGGCCGGGACGGCGGGAACGACGACCGTGCCCATGATCTTGTCGGCCCAGGTCTGGTTCTTGGGCTCCCAGAGCGGCGCCAGGAAACCGATGCCGAGCGGAAGGCTGTCGACGATGTGGCAGAGGTAGCGCAGGAAGGCGTAACCGAACCCGACCGGCCTGCCGGTTGCCTCGCTTATCAGCATCGTCCCGGCCATGCGCCTGCCGAGGGACTGCCCGGTGGTGCCCTGCTTGTAACCGTAGTTCCAGACCATGAAGCCGATCAGGGCGATCACGGCCAGGAACATCAGTATTCCGCCGAACACGGCGGCACCACCGCCGCTCGTCCCGCCACTGGAAACACTGCTGGCAGTGCCACCGAACAGCAGGGCAGCGGCGATCAGGTAGACGATGCCGTAAGCCACGCCGGGGGCGATGCCGTCGATGAGGTAGCTCTTCGCGCGCTCGCCCCACTCCACCGGCGGCCCTGCCGGGACGACCGCCCCGGACTTGTTACCACCGGGAGGCTGCCCCTGCTGCGGCGGCGCGCCGAACGGCCCGGGTTGTCCCGGCGGTGGTGGCTGCTGCGCCGGGAACCCACCACTGGGCGTACCGGGCATCCCGGGCTGGCCGGGTGGCTGCCCCGGCATCTGCGGTGGCTGCCCCGGCATACCCGGATGCCCGGGGGCTCCCTGCTGGCCGGGTGGCTGCCCCGGCACGGCCTGTTGCCCGGGCTGTCCCGGCATCTGGGGTGGTTGCGCGCCCGGAGGCTGCGTCGCGAAACCACCGGACTGCTGCCCACCCAGGCCGGGTTGTTCGTACATCGGCTGCGGCTGCTGCATGGACGGCGGAACGACCTGTGTGGTCCCGCCCTCCTGCTGGGGCTGCGGCTGCGGGGACTGTTCCATCTGCTGCATGGCCTGCGCGGGATTGACGACCTGCGTCGAATCCGCACCGGAACTCCGATCGCCCTGTTGCCCGCTCTCCGGCTGCTCCGACTCCTGCGGATTCATCCGTGAGGAGATCTTCTGGGTCGAGTCCGGGGTGGACGCGTCGGCCTCGGCGTTGCCGGACTGCTGCTCGAAGGACGAATCCGGCTGCCGCTCCTCCTGGTTACCACCTTCGGGTGATTGCGGAGAGCTCATCGGGTTTTCCTACCCCCTTGGGCGTGAACCTGGGCGTGTACGCGACCTACGGTATCCGACAGCACTCGGGCGCAGGGGCCACCGTGTAACAGCACTTCGATATTCCCAGCACAGCACGTATCCGCTGAAAGCGGGTCGTCCGGGGAACGAGGCTTTCCGGGCCGTGTAACCGGTCGCCGCGCCCCGGACAACCCACCGGGGAGAACTCCGGTCAGCGGCCCGCGATGAAGGCGAGCACGTCCTGCCTGGTGACGACGCCGGCCGGTTTGCCGTCGACCAGCACCATCGCGCCGTCGGCGTTCTTGAGCGCCCGCATGGCCGAGTTGATGTCCTCACCTGCTCCGATCGTGGGCAGCCGCGGCGACATGTGGGTCTCTACCCGGTCGGCCAGGTTGGCCCTGCCCGCGAACAGCTCGTCCAGCAGATCGCGCTCGTTGATCGCGCCCGCTACCTCGGCTGCCATGACCGGGGGTTCGGCCTTGACCACCGGCATCTGGGAGACGCTGAACTCGCGCAGGATCGCCACCGCCTCGGCGACCGTCTCATTCGGATGTACGTGCACCAGTTCGGGTATGGTGCCGTCCTTGCGCCGGAGGACGTCCCCGATCGAACCGCCACTGTGCCCCGGCGGGAGGAAGCCGTAGGAGGCCATCCAGGAGTCGTTGAAGACCTTGGTGAGATAACCGCGCCCGCTGTCGGGCAGCATCACCACGATCACGTCCTCGGGATCGACGCGCTCCGCCAACCGCAGCGCCGCGACCACGGCCATGCCGCAGGAACCGCCGACCAGCAGCGCCTCCTGCCGAGCCAGTTCCCTGGTCATCCGGAAGGAGTCCCCGTCCGAGACGGAGATGATCTCGTCGCAGATCTCGCGGTCGTAGGTGTTCGGCCAGAAGTCCTCGCCGACGCCCTCGACCAGGTAGGGACGCCCGTTTCCGCCGGAGTAGACCGAGCCCTCGGGATCGGCGCCGACGATGCGGACCCGCCCTTCCGAGACCTCCTTGAGGTAGCGCCCGATACCGGAGATCGTGCCGCCGGTACCGATCCCCGCCACGAAGTGCGTCACGCGCCCCTCGGTCTGCTCCCAGATCTCCGGACCGGTCGAGTGGTAGTGCGACTCGGGGTTGGCGTGATTGTTGTACTGGTTGGGTTTCCAGTAGCCGTCCTGCGCCGCCAACCGGTCGGAGACGCTGTAGTAGGAGTCCTCGTGCTCGGGTGGAACCGCGGTCGGGCACACGACGACCTCGGCACCGTAGGCCTCCAGGACGTTGCGCTTGTCCTCGCTGACCTTGTCCGGGCAGACGAACACGCAGCGGTATCCCTTGCGCTGTGCGATCATCGCCAGTCCGACACCGGTGTTGCCCGAGGTGGGCTCCACGATGGTGCCTCCCGGCGGGAGTTCCCCCGACTCCTCGGCTGCCTCGATCATGCGCTCGGCGATCCGGTCCTTGACGCTGCCGCCGGGGTTGAAGTACTCGACTTTGGCCAGCACCCGGGCGTTGCCGGGCTTCGTCAGCGAGTTCAGCCGCACCAACGGTGTGTCACCGACAAGATCGGCCACGTGCTCCACGTAGTCCACGGCGGTTCCTTCCTCGTATCAACCGTGTGCGGTGCGGCCGCACCGCGGCTCCGCACGAATTCTCCCGGGCGAAAACTGCCCACCAGCAGTCTCCCCATCGGCCTCCCCGCGCTCTCGGCGGGGTAGTCGGTTCGTGAGCCTTACGAACTCGTTGTTCAGGCGATTTTCACCCGTTCGCCCACTGCCCACCCATTAACCATTCGCCCGCGACGAACGATATTCGGGTTACGGAACCTTCGACGGGTGCTCCACGCCCAACCGGACGGGAACCGGACTCCCCGGACATGCGCCCCCGCCCGAACGGAGTGACCATTCGGCAGAGCGGTGTCCGAGGCGTCCGCGAGAGTCGGGGAGGCAACGATGATCGCTGCGCGACTGCTGCGGTTGGCTGCCGTCGGCACCGCTTCCGTGGGCGGACTGTCCGGCGCGGCGTACGGGCTGCTCAACGAACAGTCGAGATACGCCAGGCGTGTTATCGGGTTGCCCGGCAACGGTCCCCTGGACGCGGACGGGACCTACTGCCCCGAACACTTCGGTGGCGAGGCGGCCGCCGCGATACCGCCGCTGGAGTTCGCCGTGCTGGGTGATTCCTCGGCCGCCGGGCTCGGTGTCGAGGTGGCGACCGAGCTGCCCGGGGCACGGCTGGCGAGCGGGCTGGCCGAGGAGTTGGAGCGTCCGGTGCGGTTGCGCACGCACGCGGTCGTGGGCTCGACCACGAGGGGGCTGGAGCGGCAGATCGACGCGGTGCTCCGGGAACCGCCCCGGCTGGTGCTGGTGCTGATCGGTGCCAACGACGTGACGACCCGCATACCGGTGAGCACGAGCACGGGGCTGCTGGAACAGGGGGTGGCCCGGTTGACCGGGGCGGGGGTGGCGGTGGTCGTCGGCACCTGCCCGGACCTCGGAGTGGTCCGCCCCATCCCGCAGCCGCTGCGTTCGATCGCCCGCAGGAGGAGTCTCACTCTGGCGCTCGAACAGCGCCGGGCGGTGGAGCGGTCCGGTGGGCATGCCGTACCGCTGGCCGACCTGCTCTCCCCGGAGTTCCTGACCCGCCCGGTGGAGTTGTTCGGCCCGGACCGGTTCCACCCCTCGGCGGCCGGGTACGAGACGGCCGCCGAGCTGCTGCTGCCGACACTGTGCGACGCGATCGGCGCCTGGACCGGGGTACCGGTGCCCAGGGCTCCGGCCCGTTCCGCGGCGGTGGAGGCCCGTAGACCGACCCGCCGGCTCGTGGCCAGGTTGAACCTGTGGTGGGGCCACCGCGCTGAGAACTGAGCCGGGAACTCCCCCACAGTCGCACTGTGCAGGTTCCAAAGACTCGGAACGACGCACGCGGGGTACCCCGGAGCGTGGTCGGTTCCCGTTCGGACGGCGTCGATCTCTCGCGAAATCGCCGGGACGGCAGGGCGGCACAGGCCCCGGGCTCCGTCGATTTCTCGCGAAATCGCCGCGACGCTGAGCCCCGAACCGAGCTCCGACCACCCTCGCCACCTGCACCGCCGCGGGTTCTCACGGGTCGCCTCGCGAGGACAGCCTCGACGTGGCGTAGTAACTACTCGATGTCGAGGCTCCCGCAGCGAGAGCCGTGCGAGAGGTTCCGCCACAGCACCCACAACGACAACCGAAACGGTCCAGTGCCACAACAATAAGGTGTTCTCGGCTGATGTGCAGGCGTACCATCCAGTCGGTATGGCATTGTTGTGAGCGCGATCACCGCGCCAACAGCCGGTAGGCCCCTAGGGTGAGCACATTCCACCGTGCGTGGCTCGGACACGTCACGGGAACCGTTTCGAAACAGACGCAGCAACCGCGAAGGAGTTCCCGCCATGACCGAAGCAGTCATCGTCGCGACCGCCCGCTCCCCCATCGGGCGTGCGGGCAAGGGATCGCTGCTGGACATGCGCCCGGACGATCTCTCGGCACAGATCGTGCGGGCCGCGCTGGACAAGGTTCCCGAACTCGATCCCGGCGAGATCGACGACCTGATGCTCGGCTGCGGCCTGCCCGGCGGCGAGCAGGGGTACAACATGGGGCGCGTGGTCGCCACGCTGCTCGGCCACGACCACCTGCCCGGGACGACGATCACCCGCTACTGCTCGTCCAGCCTGCAGACCACCCGAATGGCCATGCACGCCATCAAGGCGGGCGAAGGCGACGTGTTCATCAGCGCGGGGGTGGAGACGGTTTCCCGCTTCGCGAAGGGGAACTCGGATTCGCTGCCGGACACCGCCAACCCGGTGTTCGACCGGGCGCAGCAGCGCACCCAGCAGGCCGCCGAGAACGGCGCCGCCGATTGGGTAGACCCGCGGGAGTTCGACGAGCTCCCCGACGTCTACATCCCGATGGGGCAGACGGCGGAGAACCTGGCGCTGGCCAAGGGCATCGGCAGGGAAGAGATGGACGAGTTCGGGGTGCGTTCGCAGAACCTCGCGGAGAAGGCCGCCGCGAACGGGTTCTGGTCCCGGGAGATCACTCCGGTGACCACACCCTCCGGAACGGTCGTGGACACTGACGACAGCCCGCGTGCCGGGGTGACCAAGGACGCGGTGTCCGGCCTCAAGCCGGTTTTCCGTCCCGACGGGCGGATCACGGCGGGCAACGCCTGCCCGCTCAACGACGGCGCGGCCGCGTTGGTGATCATGAGTGACCGCAAGGCTGAGCAGCTCGGCCTGACCCCGCTGGCCCGGATCGTGTCCACCGGTGTGACGGCGCTCTCGCCGGAGATCATGGGGCTGGGCCCGGTGGAGGCCTCCCGGCAGGCGCTCGGCCGGGCGGGCATGGGCATCGGCGACATGGACCTCGTCGAGATCAACGAGGCCTTCGCCGCCCAGGTGATCCCCTCCTACCAGGAGCTGGGAATCCCGTTGGACAAGCTCAACGTCAACGGCGGCGCCATCGCCGTGGGGCACCCCTTCGGGATGACCGGTGCGCGGATCACGACCACGCTGCTGAACTCGCTGCGGTACCACGACAAGCAGTTCGGGCTGGAGACGATGTGCGTCGGCGGTGGCCAGGGCATGGCCATGGTGCTGGAACGGCTGAGCTGACAACGGGTGGGCGCGGCTCGTCACGTTGAGGCGCGGTTCGTCGCGGGACGGGCCGCGTGCACAAGGTCACGGACACAGGCCGCGTCTCGGAAACGGCTACCGGTGCCGTTCGCAGCCACGAAAAGCGGCGCCCGTCCCTCCCGTATCGGAAGGGACGGGCGCCGCTTGGGTTCTACTGAGCTCCTGCTCCGCTCACCCGGGCTCCTGCCGGGCGGAACTCGCGGGCACGTGGCCGTTCGCGCCGGACGCGCACCCACGAGAACCGGACCGGCGAAGTACCGCTAGTCGCTCTGCAGGTAGGACAGCAACCGCAGGATCTCCAGGTACAGCCACACCAGCGTGACCATCAGGCTGAACGCGATGTACCAGGCGAACCTGGCATCCACACCGCTCTTGATGGCGCTGTCCGCCTGGTCGAAGTCCAGCAGGAAGACGAACGCGGCGATACCGATGCACAGCAGGCTGAAGCCGATGGCGAGCAGACCGCCGTCGCTGCCGCGGATGCCGAGACCACCCTCGACGAAGAAACCGGCGACCAGGTTGACCAGCATCAGCGTGGCGGCACCTGCCGCCGCGCCGATGACCCACTTGGTCAGCTTCGGGGTCACCCGGATCGCGCCGGTCTTGTAGACCACCAGCATGGCCCCGAACACACCCATGGTGCCCGCGATGGCCTGCATGATGATGGCCGGGTTGTTCACCATGGAGGCGAACAGGTGGCTCACCGCGCCGAGGAACACACCCTCGACGGCGGCGTAGGCGATGACCAGCGCCGGGCTCACCTTCTTCTTGAAGATGTTGGCCAACGCCAGTACGAACCCGACGAGCGCCGCCGGGAGCGCCAGCCCCCAGGAAGCGGCACCACCGATGAGGTAGGTGGCCGCACCGGTACCGATCGTGATGGCCAGCGTGGTGGCCGTCTTGGTCACGATGTCGTCGATCGACAGCGGCCGTCCGGTCTGCTGCGGAGCGGTGGTGGCCTGCCCCTCGGTGCCGAAGGCACCTGCGGGTTGGCCGTAGTTGAAGTTCGCGTACCCCCCACCCTTGGGCAGGTTCTTGAACGCAGGGTTGCTGCTTGTGCGCAAGTCATCCTCCCGGGCGTGCGTGCGCCGTCACCCGTATTAACGGCCGGGAGCCGTGATCGGTTCCCGGCCACGTAAAACGCACTTTACCCGCAATCGCGGCACCGATCCCAGTGCCTCACCTGTTTCGGGAACGTCACGGTTTCACCGGCGTTTCTTCTGGCTCCGTTGCGCCCCCGACTGCTTACCCGAGCCACCCGAACGATTCTTGGACTGCTGGCCCTTCTTGTTGCCCGAGTCACTCCCGGAACCACCGGAGGACTTGCCGCCGTTCTCCGAGCCGCCGCCCGAACCACCGGCGGACTTGGCACCCGCGGCCGACTTGGCACTCCCGGAACCGTTCTTGGAACCCGAGCCGGACTTGCCACTGGAGCCGGCCTTGGCTCCGGAACCAGTCTTGGTGCCGGAGCCCGTCTTGGAACCGTTGGTCCGTTGGGAGGTCTTCTTGGCCGCGGAGCCGCTCCCGGACTTGCCGGAGCCCGCCTTGGAACCGCTGCCAGTCTTGGAACCGCTGCCAGTCTTGGAGCCGCTGCCGGCCTTGGAACGATTGCCGGACTTGGCGCCGTTCTCCGAGGTGGCCTCGGGCGACTCCTCGTCCGTCTCTTCCTCGTCGAGCTCCGCGACGGCCTTGTTACCGCCGCCGCGATCCGGCTTCTGTCCCGGCTTGGGGCGCGGGGCCTCCTTCTTGGCCGCGATGTCCTGCTCCTTCTGGCGCGCTTCCTCCCGGTCGACCTTGTTGGTGAGGAAGTGCTGCTGCCCCAGGGTCCAGACGTTGTTGGCGAGCCAGTAGAACAGCACCGCCAGCGGCAGGAACCAACCGGAGACCAGGGCGCCGATCGGGGCGAGGTACATCATGACCTTGCCCATCATCGCGCTCTGCGGGTTGGCCATCGCCGCGTCGGACTGGCGCTTCATCGACATGCGCATCGTGAAGTAGGTGGCCACCGAGGCGACGATCATCAGCGGGATGCCCACCATGATCATATCGGCGCGGGTGGTGTCGAACTGCTCCAACTGCTGCTCGGGCTGGGTGATCCAGTTGGAGAGCTTGGCCCCGAAGATGTCGGCGTTGACGAAGGACTGAACACCCTGCCTGCCGAAGGCGAAGTTGCTGTCCTCGGTGGGGTCGAACCCGCGCAGCACGTGGAACAGGCTCAGAAAGACCGGGATCTGCACGAGCGCCGGAAGGCAGCCACCGAGCGGGTTGACCCCCTGCTCGGACTGCATCTTCTGCATCTCCTGCGCCATCTTCTGGCGGTCGTTCTTGTACTTCTCCCGGATCTTCTGCATCTGCGGGGCGAACTTCTGCATCTTGCGCCCCGCGCGGATCTGGCTCAGCGCGGGCTTGAGCAGCAGCACACGCAGGGTGAACACCAGGAAGAAGACGGAGAGTATCCAACTGATGCCCTGGTCCGGGCCGAACACGGCGCCGAAGAGCTGGTGCCACACCCAGAGGAGCCACGACACCGGGTAGAGGATAAAGCCGAAGAATTGCTCCACTCGTTCACTCCTGGTCGTCGCCCGGCGCGCTCATCCGGGCTCTACCTGCACAGCCGCACTCCGACACGAACCGGAGGGTTCAACCCCGCCAGGGTGCCACGAGCGCATTCGATCAAGGTGGGCGGGACGGCCCGTAACCGGCCGACCGGCACGGATGCCGAGCTTCGGGGGCGATGCGAATCCGGGATCCCTGACCGGCCACCGCTCGGCTACTCGATCACTCGCGCCACACACCCACTCGGCGAACACGTTCGAACACGGCAAAACCGCGTCACGTTCCGGTTCCGGATTGTACGCGAAACGAACGGCTCCCAGTCCCCCGATTCCGGCTCCCCGGCAACCGAATTCGGAAGTGTCCGATCGGGAACTTGACTTCGAGTTTGATCGAACTCCTACCTTCGATCTCGACAACGACACGCGGCACGACAGCCACTTCCGGGATTCGGGAAGGAAACGAGATGAGCAACGACAGCACGACCGGCGAGAACCTGCGCGTGGCAGTGATCATCGGCAGCGTCCGGGAGGGCCGCTTCGGCCCGACCGTGGGCAACTGGATGGCCGCCGAGGCCGAACGCCACGGTGACTTCGAGGTCGACCTGGTGGATCTGGCCGAGGTGGAACTGCCGATCGACATGAGCGTGAGCTCCGCCTCGGACGCGGGGAGCTCGAAGACGTCACTGCACGAACGACTCGACGCCGCCGACGCCTTCGTGGTGGTCTCGGCCGAGTACAACCGCAGTTTCCCGGCGTCGTTGAAGAACGCGATCGACCACCACAACTCCGAGTGGCACGCGAAGCCGGTCGGGCTGGTCTCCTACGGCGGGATCGCCGGCGGACTGCACGCCCTGGAGAACCTCAGGCAGGTCTTCGCCGAGGTCCGCGCCATGACCGTTCGGGACACGGTGAGCTTCCAGTGGGCCGGGCAGGCCTTCGACGAGGAGGGCTTTCCCAAGGACAGGGCGGGCAGCACCGCCGCGGCCAAGATGATGCTCGACGAGTTGTCCTGGTGGGCCACCGCGCTCCGGGACGCGAAGGAGAAGCACCCCTACCGGCGTTGATCGGGTGAGCGTTACGCGGCTTGTGCCGGTCGGGCAGGGTTTGGGCCGGGCAGCTCACCGCTCGGGTGGGGATTTCCGGCACCACGCCGGTGGAAACCCCGCGAGGTGGCGGCGGAAGCTTCACTCAGTCCGGGAAGAAGCGGATGGCGGGACGCCCGCCGGGACCCTCCGCGTCCACCCGGGCGCGAACGTTGTAGACCTCGGCGATCAGCTCCTCGGTCAGCACCTGTTCCGGCGAGCCCGCCGCCACGGCACGTCCCTCCGCCAGCACCAGCAGGTGATCGCAGAACATGGCCGCCAGGTTGAGGTCGTGCAGGGCGATGACGCTGGTCACCGGGATCCGGACCACCAGCGCCAGCAGCTCCAGCTGGTGCTGGATGTCCAGGTGGTTGGTGGGCTCGTCGAGCAGCAGCTCCTTCGGCTGCTGTGCGAGTGCCCGCGCGATCTGGACCCGCTGGCGTTCCCCGCCCGAGAGGGTGTGCCAGGACCGGTCGACCTTGTCCTCCAGCCGGGTGTACTCCACGGCTGACCGCACCGCTGTCTCGTCGTCGGCCGTGGCCCCCACCCAGGCACGCCGGTGCGGAATGCGGCCGAGACGAACGACGTCGAGCACGCTCATGTCGACCTCGGTGCCCGCGTGCTGTTCGACCACGGCCAGCCTGCGGGCGATGTTCTTGCGCCCGACCCGTTCGATCGGGGAGCCGTCGAGTCGGACCACGCCCTCCGACACCTGGCGAACCCCGGCCAGCAGCCGGAGCAGCGTCGACTTGCCCGAACCGTTGGGGCCGAGCAGCCCGACGGTGGCTCCCTCCTCCGGAGCGATGCTGACGCCGTCGACTATCAGCTTCCCTCCGGCACGCCAGGAAACCTCCTCGGCCAGCAGACTCATGGACGTCGCTCCCTGCGATTCGTAACGGAACTTGCCTTCTCCGGTCGGGTACCTTGTCCGGTCGGGTGCCGCGTTCGCGGTCGGTTTCCCAGCCACGTTTTGCCATTCATCGAGCTGTTGTCCGTCTCACCGGGGCCCCCGACGTGACAGCGCCGAACACCACGCCCGCCAACCGGCACCGCCGCGGGTTCTCCCGTGCGGCTCTCGCGAGGACGGCCCCGACGTCGTGTAGTAACTACCCGATGTCGGGGCACCCGCAGCGAGAGCCGTGCGAGAGGTTCCGCCGAGCGAGCAGCCCCGGAAGCCGAACCGACGAATTCCTACTAGTGCACCTTGCGGCTGCGGTAGAGGATGACCACGAACGCGGGCACCCCGACCAGCGAGGTCATCACGCCGACCGGGATCTCCTGCGGATCGAGCAGCGTCCGGGCGATCGTGTCGATCCACACCAGGAAGATCGCCCCGGCCAGCGCGGTGGTCGGCAACAGCCTGCGGTGGCCGGGGCCGACGATGGCCCGCGCCGCGTGCGGCAGCACCAGCCCCACGAAACCGATGGCGCCGGAGGCACTGACCAGCGTGGCCGTGAGCAACGCGGTCACGACGAGCAGCAGCAACCGGGTGCGCGCCACCGGAACGCCGAGCGAGGCGGCCGCGTCCTGCCCGAAGGTGAACGCGTCCAGCGAACTCGACTTGGCGGTGCACACCACCAGCACCGCGAGTAGCGCGCCCAGGCACAGCCACACCTCGAACCAGCCGGTGCCGCTCAACGAACCGAGCAGCCAGAACAACACGCTGCGCGTCTGCCGGGAATCGGCGACCGACATCACGATGAACGAGGTCAGCGCCGAGAACAGCTGCATGGCCGCGACCCCGGAGAGGATCACGCGGTCGGCGGTGCCACCGACGATGTGGCTGAGCACCATCACCAGCGCGAACGAGACCAGCGATCCGAGGAACGCGCCGAGCGACAGCGAGAGCACGCCGCTGCCGATTCCCAGCACCACGACCAGCACGGCCCCGGTGGAGGCCCCGGAGGAGATCCCCAGCACGTACGGGTCGGCCAGCGGGTTGCGCAGCAGGGACTGCATGACCACGCCGCACAGTCCGAGCCCGGCCCCGCAAACCGCCGCCAGCACGGTCCGGGGCAACCGGAGGTCCCAGATGATCCCCTCGCGGATCAGTGAGAGTCCGGCGTCGCCGAGACCGAGGTGCTCGCCCACCACCGCCCATACGTTGGTCACCGCGATGTCGGCCGGACCGAACGTGATGGTGACGGCGATGGAGAGCGCGAGCAGCAGCAGACCGGCCAGCCAGAGAGCTGCGGCGGCACCCCCGCGGGATCGGGCCAGTAGGGCGCTCACTCGACGAGCCCGAACTCACGCAGCTTGGCCGCGACCCGTTCCACACCGTCGACGGTCCGGATCGAGGGGTTCATGGCGGCGCCGCTGAGCCGGATGTAGCGGTCGTTGCGCACGGCGGCCATGTGCTTGGTGACCGGGTTGTTCTCCAGGAACTCGATCTTCTGGGCGGCTTCCTCGGCGGTCTGGCTCTCGCGAGTCAGGTCACCGAGGACCAGCACGTCCGGGTCGCGCTGGGCCACGGTCTCCCAGTTGATCTGCGGCCATTCCTTGTTCGTGTCGTCGAAGACGTTCTTCGCGCCAAGCTCCTCGGTGATGATGCCGGGCGCGCCGCAGCAGCCCGCCATGTAGGGCGACTCCTTGTTGGCGAACCAGTAGAGCATGCTCACACCGGAGGCGTCGATCTCGGAGGAGGCCTCGTCCAGCCTGCCGCGCAGCTCCCCCACGAGCTCGTCACCGCGCTCTTCGACGTCGAAGATCCGCGCGAGCTCCTCGATCTCCCGGTAGATGGTGCTCATCTCCAGCGGCTCGTCGCGTGCGCCGTCGCCGTCGCCCTCGTTGTTCTTGACGCAGTCGGCCGGGGAGAGATAGGTGGGCACGCCCATATCGGCGAAGTCGTCCCTGGAGGAGACCTCCTGGAAGGTGCTCTCGAAGGACGCGGAGACGAAGTCCGGCTCCTCGGCCAGCACCCGCTCGTAGGAGGGGGCGTTGTCGGCGAGCCTGGGGACCTTCGAGTTGGCCTCCCGCAGGCTCGGCAGGATCGGGTCGGTCCAGGTGGCGGTGCCGACCACGCGATCGGCGAGACCGAGCGAGAGCAGGATCTCGGTGGAGCCCTGGTTCAGCGAGACCGCGCGTTCCGGCTGGGCCTCGACGGTGATCTCCCTGCCGCAGTTCTCGACGGTCCTGGGGTAGCCCGCGGCGCTGTCCTGGCCGGAGACTTCCGAGCCGCTGCCGCCGCAGGCGGTCAGCACCCCGAGGCCGAGCGGAAGCAGACAGGTCAGGGATAAGACACGGGACGATCTCTTCATGAGTCCTTCTCCGTCGGGGCTCCATGCGCGAGAGCCGTGCGGGCGGTTTCCGTGCGTCGCGTCGGGCGACGCCACAGCCAGCAGGTTTTCGGGCTCGAGATCCTCCGCCCGGAGCGCCTTCCCGAGAACTCGTCTCAGTGGCCGCTGCTCCGCGCGTCCCTCTCACCGCTGCGCGTCAGCTCCGGATTCGCACCGGATTCCCTGCGCCGCCCGGCGGCACTGCCCGGGCGGGTTGACTGGCGAGGAAGAACCTAACAATTCCGGTGAGTGTGACTCCGCTCGGTGTGGGCGGCGCAACGTCGTGGCCCGAACACAGCGGCGACAGGAGAGGCTGTTCACAGTCGGTTCGGTGCCCGGAGATCCGGGGCCCTACGGGTGGCCGCCGCAGGAGGTCACCCGCCCACGAGCGAGGATTCTCGACTCCGCCGCACAGCGATACGGGCCGGGACAGTCGAGGGCGTCGGCATAATGCCAACTACCGGAGTCCTTCAGGGGTCGCGAGGACGAGTCGGAGCCGGGAAACCGGATCCCTCCGCCACTGGCGGTCGTGGCCCCTCGGGCCCGCTGTACGGCTCCGGTTTTGTCCCGGTATGCGTTTTGTCCCCGGTGTGCCCCATGTGCTCGCGAGCAGGTTCGGCCAGGAGGCGCGCTGGTCGTGATCGGCACGGGACTGTCCACATCGCGATGCTCGACAAGGAAGCGACGAAAGAGGACAGTGGAAGAAGACCGACAACGTCGCGTCCAAGATCTCACGTAGGAACGATCTCACCGAAGGCCGTCTCACCAGCGACACGCCGAGTCCGAAATGGACAACTCAGCACATCCCGCTGAGCGCGATGATCAACAAGTGCTGTGAACAACGGTTTTCGGTGCCCCCGGTCGGACTCGAACCGACACTACGACGATTTTAAGTCGTCCGCCTCTGCCGATTGGGCTACGGGGGCGCGTCCTCGGCTAGTCACCGACACGCCTTCGGTAACCGACCCACAGTGGGCCCCTTATTAAGACGTGCCAATGCTGCCGTTGGTTCCAGAAGAAACGAAACCGCCATCTGGAGCAAACCCGATCACAGCGTGTAAAAAACATCAACACTGCCGCGCCACACGCACTACCATAGCCACCCATACGGGTGACATCTTTCCGGCAATGCTCGTGAAAAAGTCACAGAAAGTCAAGGGAGCGGGAGATCACACACAACGGGCCGTGCGCCGGTTCCCCGACGCACGGCCCGTTGCCGATCGTGTGATCACCGAGCGAAGAGCCCGGAGCGGGCTCAGCTGGAAGCCGCACGCTTGAAATCGGAACGGGGGTTCTGGATCTGCCCCATCGAGACGACCTCGCGCCGGAACAGGAACGCGAGAGTCCAGTCGATGACGATCCGCGCCTTGCGGTTGAAGGTCGGCATCTTGCTCACGTGGTAGGTGCGGTGCATGAACCAGGCCACGAAGCCCTTGGCCTTGAAACCGTAGACGTCGGCCACGCCCTTGTAGAGTCCCAGCCCCGCGACGGAACCCGCGTTGCGGTGGAAGTACGCCTCGGTCTTGCGACCACGCAGCGAGGAGATGAGGTTCTTCGCCAGCTGGTTGGCTTGGCGAACGGCGTGCTGCGCCGAGGGAGCACAGGTGGCGTTGGGGTCCTCCTCGGCCTTGGACAGGTCCGGCACGGCCGAGCAGTCACCCGCGACCCAGACGTCGGGGTGCCCCTCGACGCGCAGGTGCGAGGTGGCCTTGACCCTGCCCCGCTCGTCCAGCGGGAGGTCGGTGTTCTTCAGCACCGGGTTGGCCTTCACCCCGGCGTTCCAGACCAAGGTGTCGGTGTCGAACTCGGTCCCGTCGGAGAGCACGGCGTGGCCGTTCTCCACCGACTTGAGGAACGTGTTCAGGTAGACCTTGATGTCGCGTTCCTCGAGGGCCTTGACGGTGTAGACGCCCATCTTCTCGCTGACCTCGGGCATGATCCGCCCGGCGGCCTCGATCAGCGACCAGCTCATGTCGTCGCGGGTGATGGACTCGTAGTAGCGGGTGGCGTACCTGGCCATGTCCTCCAGCTCGGCCAGTGCCTCGGTACCCGCGTACCCCCCACCGACGAAGGTGAAGTTCAGCAGGCGCTTGCGCAGCTCCGGATCGGTGGTGTTGGCGGCGGCGTCCATCTTCGCGAGCACGTGGTTGCGCAGATAGATCGCTTCGCCCACGGTCTTGAGACCAATACCGTGTTCGGGCAGACCCGGGATCGGCAGCAGGCGCGAGACGGACCCGAGTGCGACAACGAGCACGTCGTAGCCCAGGTCACTGGCGATGCCCTCGGCATCCTCCACCGTGACCGATCGCTTCTCGTGGTTGACCTCCGTGACACGCGCGGTGAGAACGTGACACCGCTTCAACACTCGTCGCAACGGCGCTACCACGTGACGGGGCTCAACGTTGCCCGCCGCCGCTTCCGGGAGGAAGGGCTGGTAGGTCATGTGCGGCTGAGGGTCGACGACCGTCACCGAAGCCTCACGGCGGCCGAGCTTGGACTGCAGTCGCAACGCGGTGTACATACCGACGTAGCCGCCGCCGAGGATGAGAATCCGGGTGGGATCGGATTTACCAGCCATGCCTCTATGGTCACACCAATACGCGACGGGCCACCCCGGCGGCCCCCTCAAATGTGACACCGCTCGCGGGTGTTCCTGATCACAAAAACAACCCGTGCACGGTCGTGGACGGTGCGTACAGCCCCATCGCGGTACGCATCCGTCGTGAGTTCCGCTCGTGCGGTACACACGTCCTCGAAGGAAGAACCGGGATCACCGGGAGGACGCGGGCACGATCGGCGTGGCTACCGGTCGCCTACGACGCTGGCGAACACCGGGTGAAGTCGATCTCGAATCATCCCCGCCCACCATACCGGAGACTCGGATCGACGAGCGCGGGAGCACCGAATCGAGAGGCCCGTCACACCCTCCCAGCGCTTCGTTCGCGGCGTACCCACTGAAGGTTTGATCTTCTCGACGATCTCAGCCGTCAACACGCGCGCCCACTCCATCGGGTCGAAGCTGTCGCGATAGTTCTCCGGGGCGCGTACGAGGACAACCGAGCTGATGTGCGTGTTGCTGTCAGCGGCCAGGTCCACCAATCGACAGGTCAACCGTTCGACAGCGGCCGCGGTCACCGGCTCGGACCGCAGTCTGCTCGTGTCCAGCGCTGTTCCCGGACGGTGCCGACACGCGATGTCCAGGTCCGCCGGAGCTCGCGATGGCTCCCGCTCCACCGCGCTGCCGTGCACGACGAGCAGATCGAGATCGTATCTGCCGCACAACCGCTCGACTTCACCCGACTCCACCGCGGAGGGGAGCCGCCCGAGCGCTTCGCGCGGCGGCGTCGTCATCACCGCTCGGCATAACCGCGCGGCCTGGGGGCAGCGATCACGCACCGAGCACGCCGATGTCCGACGCGGCGTCGGCGAGCTGAACCGAACGCCTCACCCGATCCCCGCCGCCTCCTCGGCGCGTCCCAACACGTCGCGCGGCAGCTCGCTCGTCATCAACTTCGTCCGCACCTTCCGTTGTCCGACGTTCCTGGTTTTCACGGAACCGGAGCGGAACGGCCACCCGGCCCGAGCCGTCACGCTCCAGGAGATACGAACTCCACTCCGCAGTAGCTCGTCGCCGTACGTGCGAGTCGGCCGTCCGACGTCACGAGCGGGATGCCGCGTGCCTCCGCCAACGCCACGTATGCGGCGTCATAACCGCTAATTCCGGCGCGGAGCTGCAACATCCGGGGGAGAAGCTCGTCGATCGAGACGTGATCGACGCCGAGCAGTGGAAGGCGCTCAACCGCTCGGACGGCCTGCTCCTCCTTGATCTTGCTACCAAGCGTGAGCCCGCGGACGACCGAGAACACCTCCGCCTTCCAGTGCTCGGGGGCGGCCCATTCGATATCCCTGCCCAACACAGCCCTTGCCCGACGCCCGCGCTCATCCGCGTAGAGCAACATGTTCGCCAGCACCGACGCGTCAACAACGATCACGCCACGCCACCCGCCCCGGGTCGACCAACCCCACCATCCAGATCATCCAGCCTCGCTTGCTCCAAGAGGGTTGCGGCATCCGGTGCATCGTCATCGGCACCACCCCCCTGGGCAAGATCGCGTTCAATCTCGGAGAGAAGCTTCCGGTTACGGCTGAACGCCGCCTGCCGCCGCAAGACCCCTAGCAGGAAGGCCTGCAACGACTGGCCGCTCTCGCGCGCGTCTCTCCCGAGAGCCTCCTTGACGTCGTCTGGCACATCTCGAATCGTAAGCACCGCCATGACTGCATTTTGCAGTCTTGCTGCATTGACAGTCAAGTCATCCCACCCCCGCCGCCTCCTTGGCGCGTCCCAGCACGGCCCGCAACATCT
This sequence comes from Actinopolyspora mzabensis, assembly GCF_900101095.1. Classification (GTDB taxonomy): domain Bacteria; phylum Actinomycetota; class Actinomycetes; order Mycobacteriales; family Pseudonocardiaceae; genus Actinopolyspora; species Actinopolyspora mzabensis. The sequence continues at coordinate 269,424 of NZ_FNFM01000001.1, read as the reverse complement.
CCGGCGTCAGCCTGCCGGTGAAGGTGTTCTGCTGGCTGACGTGGTAGCAGCCCAGTAGCACCAGTTCGGCCCCCGCCGGGTCGCGCAGCGTGGCCCGCGCTCCGTGCCCGAACCTCGGCTTCGGGCGGGGCACCTCCCACCCACCGGCCGCCAACACCGCCAGCAGGGCCTGCCAGCCGTAACCGCCCAGCACCACCACGACCCGGAGGGTCGGCCGGAGCAGCTCGAACTCGCGCGCCAGCCAGGGCGAACAGGTGTCGCGCTCGGCCGGGGTCGGCTTGTTGGCGGGAGGAGCGCACCGCACCGGCGCGGTGATCCGCGTGCCGTACAGCCGAAGCCCGTCGCCGGCCGACTCGGAGTGCGGCGCCGAGGCAAGCCCCACGTCGAACAGCGCCCGGTACAGCACCTCGCCGGAACGGTCGCCGGTGAACATGCGTCCCGTCCGGTTGGCCCCGTGCGCCGCGGGCGCCAGCCCCACCAGCGCCAGCGAGGCGTCGGAGGGCCCGAACCCCGGTACGGGCCTGCCCCAGTACTCCTGGTCACGAAAGGCGGCGCGTTTCTCCTCGGCCACCCGTTCCCGCCAGCTCACCAGTCGGGGGCAGGCGCGACAGCCGGTGACCGCCTCGTCCAGCTCGGGCAGCGTGCTCGCCTCGCCCGCCGAGGTGGTCGGCTCGACCCGCCCCTTGGCGGAGGCTGGGGAGTGTGTCTCGTTCACCACGGTCACGGTGGCACATCGCCCGCACAACCCTGCGCGGGCCGCCGGGTCCTCCGGTCGAGACGATTAGGCTACGGCCCATGACAGCCAGCGAGGAAACCGAGAACACCGGCGAGTCGAACCGGCAGTCGAGCACGCCTTCGGCCGAACCGACCGACGACCTGGTCAGCACGCATCACACGATCACGGCCAACGGCAAGCAACTCTCCTACACGGCCACCGCCGGCCGGTACGTGCTGCGGGAGGAGAGCTACACCGACGGCAAGTTCGACGGGCACGTAGCGGGTGCCGAGGTGTTCGTGACCTCGTACGTGGCCGATTCGCCGGACTCCTCCGACCGCCCGGTCACGTTCGCCTTCAACGGCGGCCCCGGCGCGGCCAGCGCGTTCCTGCACATGGGGCTGCTGGGGCCGCGCAAGGTGGTCTCCGGCGACGCGGGCCAGCTCGCGGCCCCGCCGTACGGTCTGACCGACAATCCGGAGACGCTGCTGGCGCACAGCGACCTGGTGTTCATCGACCCGGTCTCCACCGGCTTCTCCCGGGCGGTGCGCGGCGGCAAGGCGGGCGACTTCCACGGCTATCGGCGCGACATCGAGTCGGTGGCGGAGCTGATCCGGCTGTGGACCACGCGCAACGGCCGCTGGCTGTCGCCGAAGTACCTGGCGGGCGAGTCCTACGGCACGTTGCGGGCCGCTTCCCTTGCCGAACACCTGCAGAGCAAGTACGGGCTCTACCCGAACGGGCTGCTGTTGATCTCGACGGTGCTGGACATGGGCACCATCCGCTTCACCGAGGGCAACGACCTGCCCTACAGCCTGTTCCTGCCGACCTACGCGGCCATCGCGCACCACCACGGCAAGCACGGGGAGCGCCCGCTGCGCGAGGTGCTGGACGAGGCCGAGGAGTTCGCGGCGCGGGACTACCCGTGGGCGCTGCGGCAGGGTGCCCGGCTGTCGGACGAGGACCGCGCCGAGGTGGTGCGGCGCACCGCCGAGTTGACCGGACTGACCTCGGACTACGTGGACCGGGTGAACCTGCGGATCGAGCACCTGCGGTTCTTCACCGAACTGCTGCGCGACAAGCGGCTGACCGTCGGCCGCATGGACGGACGCTTCACCGGCTGGGAGCCCGACGCGGGCGGTGAGCACCTCTCGGACGACCCGAGCGTGTCGGGACTGATCGGGGCCTACTCGGCCGGGGTGAACCACTACCTGCGGCAGGAGCTGGAGTACTCCAACGACCTGCCCTACGAGGTGCTGTCGATGCGGGTCCACCCCTGGTCCTACGAGGACTTCGAGGGGATGGCGGTGACCGCCACGGACAAGCTGGCCAAGGCGATGCGCAGCAACCCGCACCTGCGGGTGCACGTGGGCTGCGGGCACACCGACGGGGCCACGCCGTACTTCGCGGCCGAGCACACCCTGGCGCAACTGGAGATCCCGCGGGAACTGCGGGACAACATCGACGTCCGCTACTACCCAGCCGGGCACATGATGTACGTGCACGAGCCGTCGCGGATCAAGCAGTCCGCCGATCTAGCCGAGTTCGTCTCCCGGTGAACCGGTTCGTCCGTCCGCCCGGTCTGACTGGGTGGTTACTCGGCGGAACCTCCCGTGCGGGTGGTCCAGCTACGTGAGTGGTCGGTGTTCGGCCTGCGGGAGTGGTGGGAGCTCAGTCCTGCGTCGCAGCGGCACCGCGATTTCGCGAGAAATTGACGCCGACCGGGGCCGCACCGCCGCAGGGGGCGTCGATTTCGCGCGAAATCGACGCCCCCCACCGCGAGGAGAGGCTCCTCGGAGAGACAGCGCTTCCCTCAGGAAACGACGTGCTCGTGCCGTTCGGCGAAGTGGCAGGCGCTGGGGTGGCCGTCGGCCAGTTCGAGGTCGACGCGGCCGCCGTCGCGCCGCACGGCCAGCTCGGGCTCCTGCTCGGCGCAGATGTCCTGCGCCTTCCAGCACCTGGTGCGGAACCGGCACCCGGACGGCGGGTTCGCCGGGCTGGGCACGTCACCGGTGAGCCGGATGGCCTCCCTGCGGTCGCGCACCGAGGGATCCGGCACGGGCACCGAGGACAGCAGCGCCTGGGTGTAGGGGTGCTGCGGGTGCTCGTAGATCTGGTCCTCGGTGCCGTTCTCGACCATCTTGCCCAGGTACATCACGCCCACCCGGTCGGAGAGGTGCCGCACCACGCCGAGGTCGTGGGCGATGAAGATGTAGGACAGGCCGAACTCGGACTGCAGATCACCCAGCAGGTTCATCACCTGCGCCTGGATCGAGACGTCCAGTGCGGACACCGGCTCGTCGCAGACGATCACCTTGGGCTTGAGCGCCAGCGCACGGGCGATACCGATCCGCTGCCGCTGCCCACCGGAGAACTGGTGCGGGTAGCGCCGCACGTGCTCCGGGTTGAGCCCGACGGTGTCGAGCAGCTCCTGCACCCGTCGCTGCCGGTCGCCCTTCGGCGCCACCTCGGGGTGGATCTCGAACGGCTCGCCGACGATGTCGCCCACGGTCTTGCGCGGGTTCAACGAGGTGTAGGGGTCCTGCAGCACGATCTGCATGTCCCTGCGCAGCTGCCGCAGCTGGGACGCGCTCTTCTTGCCGAACATGTCCACGCCCTCGAACAGCGCCCTGCCGCTGGTGGGCTGCTCCAGCCGCATCAGCACCTGGGCCAGTGTGGACTTGCCGCAGCCGGACTCGCCCACGATGCCCAGCGTCTCGCCCCGGTTGAGGTCGAAGGATACCCCGTCCACCGCCCGCACGTGACCGATGGTCTTCTTGAACACGATCCCCTGCTGCACCGGGAAGTGCTTGACCAGGTCGCGAACTTGCAGAATCGGCTCACTCACTGCTGATCAACTCCTCGGCGAAGTGGCAGGCGCTGTAGCGCCCGGGGCGGAGTTCGAGCAACTCCGGAACCTTCCGGCGGCACTCGTCCGTGGCGCGGTGGCAGCGCGGGTGGAACGGGCAGCCCTCGGGGATGTTGGCGAGGTTGGGCGGGAGCCCCTTGATGCTGGCCAGCTGTTCGCCCTTCTGGTCCAGCCGGGGAATGGACTCCATCAACCCCTCGGTGTAGGGGTGTGCGGGGCGCTTGTACAGCGACTCCGCATCGGACTCCTCCACCACCCGACCGGCGTACATCACCGCGATGCGGTCGGCGACCTCGGCGACCACGCCGAGGTCGTGGGTGATCAGGATCAGCCCCATGCCGCGTTCGCGGCGCAGCTCGTCCAGCAGGTCCATGATCTGGGCCTGCACCGTCACGTCCAGCGCGGTGGTCGGCTCGTCGGCGATGAGCAGGTCCGGGTCCAGCGCCAGCGACATCGCGATCATGGCGCGCTGCCGCATGCCACCGGAGAACTGGTGCGGGAACTCCTTCACGCGCTGCTTGGCGTTGGGGATCTTGACCAGGTCCAGCATCTCGGCGGCCTTGGCCATCGCGTCCTTGCGCGACATCCCCCGCCGGAAGCGGAACTGCTCGGCGATCTGGAATCCCACGGTGTAAACCGGGTTGAGCGCGGAGAGGGCGTCCTGGAAAATCATCGCCATGTTCTCGCCCCGCAGCCCACGGCGGCGGTCCTCCGTCGCGGAGAGGAGCTCCTCCCCGCGGTAGCGGATGGCTCCCTTGGTCACGAAGCCCGGCGGAGTGTCCAGAATGCCCATCACGGTCTGCGCCGTGACGCTCTTGCCGGAGCCCGACTCGCCGAGCACGGCGAGGGTCTCCCCCGCGTCGACGTGATACCCCACCCCGTTGAGCACGTTCGCCGTGGCCTCGCGGGTGCGGAACTCGACGTGCAGGTCTTCCACTTCGAGCAGGCGCGACTCCGAGGAGCCGCCCGTGCTGTCGTCGGTAGCCGACAAAGCGGCCCTCCTTACTACCGTTGTTTCGGATCCAGCGCGTCGCGCACCGCGTCACCGAGCATCACGAACGCCAGTACCGTGATCACCAGGAAGCCCGCCGGGAACAGCAGCATGTGCGGCGTGCTGATGATGTACTGCTGCGAGTCGGAGATCATCATTCCCCAGGAGACGACCGGGTACTGCAGCCCGAGCCCCAGGTAGGAAAGCGTCGCCTCCAGGCCGACGAACTGGCCGAGCGCGATCGTGGCGTAGACCATCACCGGAGCAAGGCAGTTCGGCAGCACGTGCTTGAAGATGATCCGCGTGTGGCTGGCACCCAACGCCTTGGCTGCGTTGACGTAGTCCTGCTGCTTGGCCGCGATCGCCGCCGAACGCATGATGCGCATCGAGATCGGCCAGGCCAGCACCCCGATGGTGAGGATGACCTGCAGCATGATCCGTATCGTGCCGGGCGCTCCCTGGATACCGGCGTTGAACACCGACAGGATGACGATGGCGCCGAGCACGAACGGCAGCCCGAGGAAGATCTCGGCGAACCGCGCCAGGAAGCTGTCGGTCTTGCCGCCGAAGTAGCCCGCGAACAGCCCCACCAGCGAACCGATGGCCACGGTGAGCAGCGTGGCGAGCACACCGACCACGATGGAGGCGCGAGCGCCGTGGATCACCCTGGTGTAGATGTCGCGGCCGATCGAGTCGTAACCGAACGGGGCGTCGGCGGACGGTCCCTGGCGGGCCAGCGTGAGGTTCTGCGCGTTGGGGTCGCCCGGCGCGAAGAACCCCGGAAAGATCGAGATCGCGACCAGCAGCAGGATGATGACGCTGCCGATGATGAACAGCGGCTTGCGCCGCAGTTCGAGCCAGGCGTCGCCCCAGAGTCCCCGCTGCTTCTCCTGCTTAGGAGGCTGGTGTGGTTCGGGGGTGCCGGGCAGTTCGTCACCGCTCTCCCCCTGCTGTCTCGCTTCGATCTCACCTTCGGCGTAGGCCCCGGCAGCGAGAATGCGCTGCTGGCCTTCCCCTGCGTTAGTCATATCGGATCCTCGGGTCCAGAGCCGCGTAGAGAATGTCCACCAGCAGGTTCATCAGCAGGTAGACAACCACCAGCAGGGTGACCACACCGGTGACGGTGACGCCCTCCTGGGTCTTGATGGCATCGAAGACGAGTCCGCCGATGCCGTGGATGTTGAACACACCCTCGGTCACGATGGCACCGCCCATCAGCGCACCGAAGTCGGTACCTATGAAGGTGATCACCGGGATCAACGAGTTGCGCAGCATGTGCACCGAGACCACCCGGCGCGGCTTGAGCCCCTTGGCCGTGGCGGTGCGGATGTAGTCCGCGCGCTTGTTCTCGAACATCGCGGTTCGCGTCAGCCGGGCGATGTAGGCCATGGAAAGGCTGCCGAGCACGAGGCCGGGCGCGATGAGTTGTCCGATGGTGGGATCACTGCCGACCGAAGGCTGGATCCATTCGAGCTGTACGCCGAACACGACCTGGATGACGAACCCGCTGACGAAGACCGGTACAGCGATCAGGAAGAGCGTGGCGGCGAGCACGAGATTGTCCACGAAGCCCTTGCCGCGCAGCGCGGTCAGAATGCCCGCTGCGATGCCGATCACTGCCTCGAAGACCAGCGCGATGGTGGCGAGTTTGAGGGTGACCGGATAAGCGTTCTGGATCAGCGTACTGACCTCGATACCGTTGAAGGTCTGCCCGAAGTTGCCGCTGAACAGCTGTCCCAGGTAGAGGACGTACTGCACCGGCAACGGTTTGTCCAGGTTGTATTCCTGGGTCATCTGCTCGATGAACGCGGGCGGGCAACCACGCGGCCCGCACATTCCCGCGAACGGGTTGCCGGGGATGGCCCAGACCAGCGAGTAGATGATGAACGTCGTTCCGATGAACACCGGAATCAACTGCAGCAGCCGCCGCAGTATGTATCGGCCCACCGAATCCTCCTTCGACCAGGACACACCCGGTCCACCGCCGCTTTTGGCGACGGTGGACCGGGTAGAAACAGTCCGAAACCCGAGAAGACCTCGCGGAATGGCTGTCACGAATGATCGGCCCCGACGGCGCCGAGAACATCGGCGCGTCGCGGGGTACATCGAGTGGTTACCCACCCTACGTACCCCGCTCGCCCACGGTGCGACCAGCTCACTCGTCGGAGCGTTACTCACCGTGCGGGAAGATCACCCGAGCCGTTCCGGGCCTTCTGACTCACTCTCCCGCCTGAGCCACCTTGAAGGTGGTGATCGCGGGAACCGTGCGGGAGTTGAGCGTGCCCTCGGCCAGCCGGTTCGAGGTCGCACCCTTCACCGCGTTGGTGAACAGCGGGATGGAAGGTACATCCTTGCCCAGCTGCGACGCCGCCTGGTTGTAGAGCTGGTTGGCCTTGTCCACGGTGGCGGCCTGGTCGGCCTCGGCGATCAGGTTGTCGAACTTCTCGCTCGAGTAACCGGTGTTGTTCGCCGAACCGCTCGTGGTGTAGAGCGGCTTGAGGAAGGTCCGCGGGGTCGGGTAGTCGGCGACCCAGCCGTAGCGGAAAGGCCCGGTCATCTCGTTGTTGTCCATCTGGTCCTGGTAGGTGCCGAAGGTGGGCACCGCGTTGAGGCCGACCTTGATGCCCAGGGTGTCCCGGATGCTACCCGCCACGGCGGTGATCCACTGCTTGTGGGCGCCGTCGGCGTTGTAGCTCAGCGTCAGCTGACCGTCGAAACCACCCGCCTTCTTCAGGTGCTCCTTGGCCTTGGCCTTGTCGTAGTTGCACCACTCGCCGCAGGAGCCCTTGTCCGGGCCACCGGGGAAGTCGGGGGCGATCCAGCCGGTGGCGGCGGTGGCCTCACCGTTGAAGACCTGCTTGACGATCTTCTCGCGGTCGATCGCCAGCGACAGCGCCTTGCGCAGGTCCGGGTTCTTGAACTTCTCCTTGTACATCGGGAGGTTCAGTACGGTGATGCCCATGCGCGGCTTGGAGATAGCCCGCTCGCCGAGCTCGTCCTTCCACCGGTTGTCGGCCAGCGCGGAGGTGGGGATGGTGTTGATCACGTCCAGGTTGTCGGACTTGAGATCCTGGTAAGCGGTCTGCGCCTTGTTGTAGACCACCATCTTGACCGCGTCGACGCTGCCCGCGTCGTCACCCTGGTAGTCCTTGTAGCGGGTCAGCGTCAGGCTCTGCTGCGGCGTCCGGCTCTCGAACTTGTAGGGCCCGTTGCCGATCGGGTTCTTGCGGAACTTCTCCTTGTTCTCGAAGAACGCGTCCGGCAGCGGCACGAAGGCCTGGTAGCCGATCTTGGTCGGGAAGACGCTGAACGGCTTCTTCAGCGTGATCTTGAAGGTGTGGTCGTCGACCACCTTCAGGCCGGACATCTTCTCGGCGGAGGGTTCCGGCGGCTTCTTCGGTCCCTCTTCACCGTCGGGGTCGGCGGGGTGCACCGCGTCGTAGCCCTGGATCGCGTTGAACATGTCGGCGTTCTGCTGGGCGTTGCCCGCGTAGGCGCCGTAGTTCCAGGCCCGGACGAAGTTGTCGGCGGTGACTTCCTCACCGTTGTGGAACTTCCAGCCCTGCTTGAGCTTGACCGTGTAGGTCTTCTTGTCGTCCGAGAGCTCGATGGACTTGGCCATCGCGTTCTTCGGCTCGAAAGACTTGGGGTCGTACTCCACCAGGCCGGTGAACATCGGGTTGAGGACCTGGGAGCCGAAAGTGTCGTTGCTGTTGGTGGGAACCAGCTCGCTCTGCGGTTCACCCCACTGGACCGTGATCGGGTCCTCCAGGGTCCCGGTTGCCTCGGTGACGGCGCTGCCGCCACCGCCGCCGCAGCCTGCTGCCAGCAGGACCGCCGACAGCGATGCCGCGACCGGCGCGACCATGCGTCGCTTGCGCATCAAATTCCTCCCGCTGTCTACGTGACTCCCCGCCGATCAGGGCGGGGGTCGCCACGCCGACGACCTCGGGTCGTCGGATGAGTGCGAGCGTAAACATAAGCGAGACACAGTTCACGACAATGAGCTGTCACTAAGCCGTCACTTTCTTTCTCGATTCAGCAAGATAATCACCCAATTGTCGGAATGAAGTGTCTCACATAATGGGAATCAACCGATCGAAAGGGCGATACCGTCGAGGATGTCGTGCTCACTGACAGTGATATCCGTGATCCCGGCTCGCTCCGCCAGCTCGGCCGCGAGCACGCTCACGACCAACGCGCCTCCCCCGATGACGTCCACCCGCCCCGGGTGCATCGGTCCCAGCGCGGCGCGCTGCTCGTGATCCATCGCCAGCAGCTCACGAGCGGTCTCGTCGACACTGGTCCGGGACACGCGGGACAGGTGGATCGCGGCGGGGTCGTACTGGGAGAGACCGTGCGAGATCGCCGACAACGTGGTGACGGTGCCCGCCACCCCGACCCAGCGGCGCGCGGCGGAGACGTCCACGGCGGCGAACGCGTCATCCAGTGCCTCCCGCGTGAACTCACTCGCGATCTTCACCTCATCGGGGGTAGCCGGATCGGTATGGAGGCAACGCTCCGTGAGACGCACGCATCCGATGTCCGCTGAGTGGGATCCGGCAATCCGGGCCTCCTTGCCGTCCCAGTGGCCGAGCACCAACTCGGTGGAACCACCACCCACGTCCGCCACCAGGAACGGACCGTCCGCCGGGTCCAGGTCACCCACCGCGCCGACGAAGGAGAGCCTGGCCTCCTCCTCGCCGGTGATGACCTCGGCCTCCACCCCCAGCGTCTCGCGGACCATCCCGAAGAAGTCCTCGCGGTTGGCGGCGTCCCTGGTCGCCGAGGTGGCCACCATCCTGGTGCGCTCGACGGCCTCCTCGCGGATGCGCTCGTCGTAGTCGTGCAGCGCCTGCCTGGTGCGGTCGAGCGCCTCCTCGGACAACCTGCCGGTGGCGTCGACCCCCTGCCCCAGCCGCACGATCCGCATCTCGCGGTGCAGGTCGCGCAGTTCGCGCGTGCCGTCCTCGTGCACGGTCACCTCGGCGATCAACAACCGGATCGAGTTCGTCCCGCAGTCGATCGCAGCAACGCGCACCATGCTTCCTCCTGTTTCGAAGTCTCCCGGTCGAGTTGACGGGGTGCTCGCTTGGCGGAACCTCTCGCACGGCTCTCGCTGCGGGGAGGCCCGACATCGGGTAGCGACCCAACGTCGGGCCTTCCTCGCGAGAGCCGCACGGGAGGACCCGCGGCGTCGCGAACTGCGTAGGGGGGGTTCGGCACTGGCGTGCCGAAGGAGATCCCACGGTTAGCAGCAACCCGGCCGGTAGATCTCGGCGGGAACGACCGAACGAAAGTCGGTGAACCCTGTCGATTCGTCGTCCGTCCCGAGCACCTTGTCGGGTCCAGGCTATTGCAGCGCAGGGTGGGCGGCACGGGCGACCCGAACCGATTCGGTCAGCGGTACGCGGACGTGGCGCCGACGCCCGCCCCCGACAGCGGCTCGGCGAGCGGCGTGAGCGGGACCGCACGGACTCGGACAGGGGCTTCCTACGAGTTTCGGCGTGTCGGTGTAGGGGAAATCACGAGTCATACAACGAAACGGTGAACAGCCGGCCCAGATCGAGCAACTCGCCCCGAAATCGGACAATCGCGTTATAGGGTTTCCCGTTCGGTGCCGGATTCGCAGCACGCCGAAACGGGAGTTTCGCGCGAACCGGGAAGCGCACCAACCAACGGCGTCACGGAAGGATCGAACGTGTCCTATCAGGACTACCAACAGCAACCCGAACAGCAGCCGAGCAACGGTCTGGGAACCGCCGCGCTCGTGCTCGGCATCATCGGGGTGGTGCTGTCGCTGATCCCGGTGTTCGGGGTCATCGCCTGGCCGGTCGTCATCGTCGGCGTCATCCTCGGCATCATCGGCATCCGGAAGGTCTCGCAGGGCAGGGCCACCAACAAGAGGGCCGCGATCACGGGGACGGTCCTGTCCGGTGTCGGCCTGGTCATCTGCATCGTCTGGGCGATCCTCGCGCTCTCGGTGTTCCAGTCGCCCGAGTTCCAGAACGAGTTCCAGGAGCAGATGAGCCGGGAGATGCAGCAGCAGAACTGACGGCCTCCCCGCGGGCGCGTTCCACGAGGCGTGCGGAACGCGCCGGTCAGTCGGCCGAACCGCCCGACGGCTCGGCGTCGGGCCCGGTGCTCGACGTGGGTTCGGCAGCGGATCGGGATTCGGGGGTCCCGGAAGCTGCCGACTCCGAGCTCCCCATCGAATCGTCCCCCTGCTCCGAACGGCTCGGCGCGGGTGCGACGTCCGAGGAAGGACCGCTCCCCGGTTCGTTTCCGCCGGAGGTGGATTGCCCGGTCGGCCGCTGCGCCGTTTCGGGCACGATCGGCTCGAAGGAAGGCCCGTTGCCGGAGGGCTCGTCCTTCGGGGGCGAGGCCGGCGACAACGGCGCGAACTCCTCGGGGGCCCGCTGACCGCTCGGTTCCGGCCCCTCGCTGGGGGCCGGTAGGTGAACCGCCTCGCCGGTTCGTTCGGGGGCCGCCGGTCCGAGATCGGGCAGATCCGGCGCGGGTGTGGGGTGACCGCCGGTGCGGTAGGCGCTGGCCCAGCCGAGCACGTCGCGCACGTACCGCTCCGAGTGGTTGTACTCGAACACCGCGCGGGCCAACTTCTCCTCGCGGCTCAGATCCCCACCCGCCGCGCACAGGTACTTCCCCGCCGCCAGCGCCGCGTCGTGCGCGTTGTGCGGGCTGGCGATCCCGTCGTCGTTGCCGTCCACGCCGTAGCGGTCCCAGGTGGCGGGCAGGAACTGCATCGCACCCACCGCGCGGTCCCAGACCGGGTCCCCGTCCAGCTCACCGGCATCCGTGTCCGGCACGGCGGCGAATCCCGCACCACCGTTGAGACGTGGGCCGAGGATCGCGGTCACGGTCGTTCCGGAGTCGTCGACCCGACCGGAGTCGCCGTGGCCGGACTCGACACGTCCGATCGCCGCGAGCACCGACCAGTGCAGGCCGCAGGACGGCTCGGTCTCCGAGATCCGGTCCGCGGCGTCGCGGTAGGCCCGCAGCATCGGCGCCGGAATCCCGGCAGGCCCGTCCGGTACCCGGACGGCGGACCCGGCTCCGGTGTCCGGTTCGGAAGCCGCCCGCATCGAGCGGCTGTCCCGGAGCAGTCGCACGCCGGGTTCCCGCTGTTCGGGCAGCTCCCCGGTGATCCCCAGTTGTCTCGGCGGCGTTCCGGACCGCTCACCGACCCCCGGAGCGTCGAACATCGCGGCCGTGAGCGCATTGGCGCCACCGACCAGCACGAACGGCAGCAGCAGCGCCAACAGCGCCAGCAGCGAACCGACCGATGGTCTGCGCGGCCCGCGACGGGCGGTCGAGTTCGGAAGTGTTTCGGATTCGGAATGCCGGGGCCACCACGCAGGCTGGTCACGTCGCCGCCACGGCGACGTTCTGCTCCGACGCGGCACGATCGCCCTCCCCAGTTGGTCCTCGCGGCATCGCCGACTCCTCCCGGATTGCACACCATCGGCTCGAAGATCGCCCGATGAACAGCGGTTTCCCGGCGCGGGTTGCCAGGGTGGTGCTGTGGCGGAACCTCTCGCACGGCTCTCGCTGCGGGTGCCCCGACATCGGGTAGCCACCTACGCCACGTCGGGACCGTCCTCGCGAGAGCCGCACGGGAGAACCCGCGGCGGTGCCGATTGCGAGAGTGGTCGGAGCGCGGCCTGCAGGAGTGGTCGGGGGTCGGCTCCGCGTCGTAGCGGCGCGGCGATTTCGCGAGAAATTGACGGCCACGCGCTCCGGGGCTCCTCGCGCGCGACTGCGCCGCTCGATCTGGGAGCGACGACTACTACTGTTCGGTAACCGATATGTCCTACGCTGCGGGCATGACGCAGCCCGGAGAGTCCGCAGCCGACTTCGCCATCCCGGCGACCCACCAGGTCAGCAACCAGCCGCCCCCGCTGGACGACTTCGATCCGCTGGACTGCGATCCGGCCCTGCGGGAAGCGCTGGCCGAGCACGGGCAGTCGGCACGGATCGAGGAACTGCGCCCGCTGGCGCGGCAGGCGGGCTCCGCCACGGCACGTGAGCACGGCAGGCTCGCCAACGAGCACCCGCCGGTGCTGCACAGCCACGACCGCTACGGGCACCGCATCGACGAGGTGGAGTTCCACCCCTCCTGGCACTGGCTGATGGAACGCGCGGTCTCCGAGGGACTGCACGCGGCACCGTGGGCACCGGACGCGCCGGCAGGGGCGCACCTGCACCGCGCCGCCGGGTTCTACCTGTGGTCACAGGCCGAGGCGGGCCACGGCTGCCCGATCTCGATGACCTTCGCCTCGGTTCCCGCGCTGCGCCACAGCCCCGAACTCGCCGAGATCTACGAACCGGGGCTGCGCGCCGGGAGCTACGACTTCGGTCTCCGGCCCGCCGCGAACAAGCGCGGTCTGCTGGCCGGGATGTCGATGACCGAGAAGCAGGGCGGCTCGGACGTCCGCGCCAACACCACCACGGCCGAGCCGCTGGCCGACGGCAGCTACCGGATCGTGGGGCACAAGTGGTTCACCTCCGCGCCGATGAACGACCTGTTCCTCACGCTGGCGCAGACCCCTGCCGGGCTGAGCTGCCTGCTGGTCCCCCGGGTGCTGCCGGACGGTACGCGCAACGCGGTCCGGCTGCGGCGACTCAAGGACAAGCTGGGCAACAAGTCCAACGCCTCCGCCGAGCTGGAGTACGAGGGCGCGATCGGCTGGCTGATCGGCGAGGAAGGGCGCGGGGTGCGCAGCATCATCGACATGGTTTCGATGACCAGGATGGACTGCGTGCTCGGTTCCGCGGCCAACATGCGCGTCGCGCTCTCGGAGGCGGCGCACCACGCCGCGCACCGCGACGCCTTCGGCAGCACGCTGCACCGGACCCCGCTGATGCGCGCGGTCCTCTCGGATCTGGCGGTGGAGTCGGAGGCGGCGATCGGCCTGGCGATGCGGCTGGCGAGCGCGATCGACCGGGGGCAGCGCGGCGACCGGGCCGAGCTGGACCTGCTGCGGTTGGCGCTGCCCGCCACGAAGTACTACGTCTGCAAGCGCGCCCCCACGGTGATCGGCGAGGCGCTGGAATGCCTGGGAGGCAACGGCTACGTGGAGGAGTCCGGCATGCCCCGGCTCTACCGGGAGGCGCCGCTGCTGTCCATCTGGGAGGGCTCGGGCAACGTGACCGCGCTGGACACGCTGCGCGCGCTGCACAAGCAGCCCGACACGGCCGAGACGCTGCTGGCCGAGCTGGACCGCGTGGCCGGGCAGGACGAGCGCTACGACCGCTCGCTGCGAAAGCTGCGGGAGGAACTGGGCGAACCGCGCGAGGAACGGGCCCGCGCCCTGGCGGAACGGCTCGTGCTGACGCTGCAGACGAGCCTGCTGCTGCGCACCGCGCCGAAGGAGGTCGCCGAAACCTTCCTGGCGACCCGGCTGGACGGTGACGCCCACACCCTCGGCGCCACCGGCACCCGATCCGACGTCCTGCTGGACCGGGTCACTCCCCGGAAGGACTGAGCCACGCCGAACTACCACCCCTTGGGCGATCGACACCGCTACGATGTCGGGACCGGCCGCGACGAGAGCCGCGCGGGAGGCCCCGCCACCCGACTTCGGGGCGGCGTCAATTTCTCGCGAAATTGACGCCCCAGTGCGGAGGTTTGACCCCGTGCTCCGTCAATTTCCCGCGAAATCGTCGCGCCCTCGCCGCAGGGCCGAACTCCGACCACTCCCACAGACCGAGCACCGACCACCCTCGCAGTCGGCACCGCCGCGGGTTCTCCCGTGCGGCTCTCGCGAGGACGCCGGAGACGTTGTGTAGGTCGCTACTCGATGTCGTCGGCCCCGCAGCGAGAGCCGTGCGAGAGGTTCCGCCACGGGACCAAGCACGCAACCCGTCCGGAAGTCACCCGAACCCGGGAAAGAGCTCCGGTGCTTCGGTGGGCCACCGCTGGGCGATCACATCGAGCGCCTCGTCCCCGAACGGGTTAACCTCGCGCCCCTTGGCCAATGAATGAGCCACGTGCACGTGCAGGCATTTCACCCTGCCGGGCATCCCGCCCGCGCTGACCTCGGTGCCGAGCGGTTCGAGCGCGTCGCGTTCGGCTAGGTAATCCCGATGCGCACGGCGATACCGCTCGGCCAGCCCGGTGTCGGTGGCCAACCGCTCGGTCATCTCGCGCATCAGCCCCTCGGACTCCAGCGTGGACACCAGAGTCACCAGCCGGGGCGCGGTGAGGTAGTACAGCGTGGGGAACGGGGTCCCGTCCGGCAGCCGGGGGCTGGTGCGCACCACGGTGGGTTCGCCCGAGGAGTCGCGGGTCACCACGTCGCGCATCCCCCTGGGCGGGCGTCCCAGTTGGCGCCGCACGATCAGCCGGTCGTCCTCGGTCGCGGTGGGCTCACCGCTCGGGTCCACGCCCGACACCGTCACTTCCCTTCTCACGTGAACGTGTTCCACAGCTGCTGGTACCACGGTTTCGACTCCGGAGCGGCCTGCTCCGTGGACTGCTGCTTCTCCTCGGAGGGCAGCTCGACGATGTAGGGCGTTTCGCCCGGCCGGACGTAGCCGAGGCGTTCCCGCGCCTCGGCCTCCAGCCGACTCGGGTCCGACAGTTCGGCCTTCCGCTCCGACAGCCGCTGCACTTCCTCGCTCAACTGCTGCTCCCGCTGCTCCAGGTCGGACAGCTCGTCGAGCTGCCCGAGATACGTGCGCAGCGGGACCGAGACGCTCAGCGCCATGGCGCACACGAGGGTGGCCAGCACGGCGGCCCGTCTGGTGGAGGAGAGCTTGAACGCACCACCGGTGCCCGCCGGGGTCCGGGCCCCTCGGGACCCGGACCTCCGGCGCGGCGCGGTCCTGCCGTCCGAGTCACCGCGCGGGCGCCGCGCACGCGTCGACTGCCGGGTACGGCTCGTGCCGTCCGCCTCGTCCCGTCGATCGCGTTGTGCCGGTCGCCCGGTCGGCATGGATCACACCTCCGCGCTGAACCTGGGGAATGCCAGCTCACCCGCGTAGCGGGCGGCGTCGCCGAGGTTCTCCTCGATGCGCAGCAACTGGTTGTACTTGGCCACCCGCTCGCTGCGGGCGGGCGCACCGGTCTTGAGCTGGCCGCATCCGGTGGCCACCGCGAGATCGGCGATGGTGGTGTCCTCGGTCTCGCCGGAACGGTGACTCATCATGCTGCGGTAGCCGCAGGAGTTCGCCAGGTTCACCGCGTCGAGGGTCTCGGACAGCGTGCCGATCTGGTTGACCTTGACCAGCAGCGCGTTGGCCGCGCGCCGGTTGATGCCCTCCTCCAGCCGCTCCGGGTTGGTCACGAACAGGTCGTCACCGACGAGCTGAACCTTCTCCCCGATCTCGGAGGTCATCCGGGTCCAGCCGTCCCAGTCGTCCTCCGAGAGCGGGTCCTCGATCGAGACCAGCGGGTAGGAGTTGAGCAGCTCGGTGTAGTAACCGATCATCTGCTCGGCACTGCGCTTGGAGCCCTCGAACTGGTAGACGCCGTCCGAGTAGAACTCGGTCGCGGCGACGTCGAGTGCCAGCGCCACGTCCCTGCCCAGCTTGTAACCCGCCTTGTCCACCGCGGTGGCGATCAGGTCGAGCGCCTCGCGGTTGTTGGGCAGGTCGGGTGCGAAACCGCCCTCGTCACCGAGGCCGGTGGCCATGCCCTTGCTCTTGAGGACCGACTTCAGCGCCTGGTAGATCTCGGCGCCCCAGCGCAGTGCCTCCGAGAACGAGTCGGCGCCGATGGGCGCGATCATGAACTCCTGCATGTCCACACCGGTGTCGGCGTGCGCGCCGCCGTTGAGGATGTTCATCATCGGCACCGGCAGCACGTGCGCGTTGGGGCCACCCACGTACCGGAAGAGTTCGAGCCCGGTCGACTCGGCCGCCGCCTTGGCGGTGGCCAGCGAGGCACCGAGCATCGCGTTGGCCCCCAGCCTGGACTTGGTCGGGGTCCCGTCCAGGTCGACGAGTTTCTGGTCGACCACGCGCTGTTCGATGGCCTCCACGCCGACCAGCTCCGGGCCCACCTCGTCCAGCACGCCTGCCACTGCCTTCTCCACGCCCTTGCCGCCGTAGCGGTCGGCGGCACCGTCGCGCAGCTCGACGGCCTCGTGTTCGCCGGTCGATGCTCCGGAGGGAACGGCAGCGCGGGTCAGCGTGCCGTCATCCAGGGCCACCTCGACCTCGACGGTGGGGTTGCCCCGCGAGTCCAGGATCTCGCGAGCGCCGACCTGCTCGATGATCGCCACGTGTGCTCCTAACAAGCTTTGTGAATCCGAGACGCCACGGCCCGCCGCGATGCTTCCACGACGGTCCCGTTCGGGGGAGACCGGACGCCCGACGACTGCCTCCGAGCCTAACCGGGCGCTCTGATCGTCCGCCGCAGGCTCGCGGTCGGGCTCCCGGCATGTGCGACGAACGCGCCGTTCCGGCGGATGACCTTGGGAACCGAGTCGGCGAAGCACCCGTTCGGCACTATGGCGGAACCGTCGATCTAGTCGTACCGTGGGTATGGTAATGAGGGCTGAAGGTACCGTAGAAGCGTTCCGCAAAGCGGAAACCCTTGTGTCGCAGCGACGCCCGCTGGAGGCGTTACGCGCGCTCGGTCCGGTGCTCGCCGAGGATCCGGACAAGCCGAGCGTGCAGCTGCTGGCAGGACGCGCGTATCTGTTCTCGGCGCAGTTCCAGCGTGCCGAACTGGCGTTCCTGCGAGTCATCGAACTGGACCCGTCCGACCACTATGCCCGACTCGTACTGGGAAGAACCCTGCAACGGCAGGGCAGACTGCACGAAGCCCACACGCAGGTGCGGCTGGCCACGACCATGTACCCCGATCCCGCGTACCAGGAAGTACTTGGAGAGATCCGAGCGCACATCGCTCGGGTCAACGCGACCGAGTGACGTATCCCACCACCAACAACACGACAGTCCCGCATTTCGTAGAGCGATACTCAACGCGGCTCCCTCGTGCCCGTCGAGTGGGGACCTGCTTCAGCGCGCCCAAGCCCCCATCCCGTAACCGGCACCGCCGCGGGTTCTCACGGGTCGTCTCGCGAGGACAGCCTCGACGTGGCGTAGTAACTACTCGATGTCGAGGATCCCGCAGCGAGACGGCCCGTGAGGTTCCGCCAACCGCACCGCCAAGCAGACCGAGCCGCACTCCCGACACGACGTCATTCGTCGCGACTGCCTGCTTGGGCGTAGCGCTCGGCCAGGCTGAACACCTTCCTGGCGTAGGAAACCGAGTTGTTGTAGGACATCACGCCGGACCACCAGCCGTCGCCGCTGCGCATGTCGCGCCCGCCCGCGCAGAGGTAGCGCGCGGCGGCCATCGCCGCATCGTCGAGGTTGTGCGGATCACCCACCCCGTCACCGCTGCCGTCGGTGCTCCACTTCGCCCATGTGGAGGGAATGAACTGCATCGGCCCGACGGCTCGATCGTGGACGGTGTCACCGTCGAGCACGCCGTCGTCGGTGTCGGTGATGGCACGCACGTCCTCACCGCCGTCCAGGGGCACACCGATGATGGGGGTGGAGGGAACCGCGTCGGCGCCGAGCCTGCGCCCGCTGTAGCGCCCGTGGTCCGACTCGACCCGCCCGATGCCCGCCAGGGTCGCCCAGTCCACGCCACAACTCGGAGCTCGGCTGCGCATGGCCAGATCGGCGTTCACATAGGACACCAGCGCCCGGGCGGGAACGTCGACGACGGCGGCCACCTCGTTGGCCCAGTCGCGCACCGGGTCGTCGCCCGATTCGGCGCCGGGTTCGGAGCCGGTCGCGGACCGGCCGGGGGCGCTCGACCCCGGTTCCACCGGGGCGGGTTCGACGTTCTGCCGCGCCAGCGGGGGTGCTTGCGGGGCGGCGGACGGTTCCCCGAGCACCGCCACCGCACCCACACCGAGCACGGTGCTCGCCACCGTGCCGAGGGCGAGGGCGCCGCGCCCGGCGACGGCCAGTACCGCACGCGGCACCGAGCGGGAACGCGGGTGCTTCGACGAAGCGGATTCGGTCACTGCAACAGGCTAGGCGACCTGTCCAGCCGTACGTGACCTTTGTTCGCAGTTGTCCGGATCCTTCTTCGCAACGGCCCGGAACGCGATCTTGGTGTGCGAGACTGATGCGTGCTCCACGCCCGGCACGCGGAGCACGAGAACAGCACCACCAGTGATCCCGAGGAGCCGGTGTGTCGGATGACCAGTCCGTTGCGAACGCGGCGGCGCGGAGCCACGACAACGGTCCGTTGTGGAACAGCGGGGTACTGCTGCTCCTCGGTTCGATCGGGCTGCTCTCCGGCGCGTTCGCCGCTTTCGGGTTCTACCACCGCCTGCTGAACCCGTTCGCGCACGCGCTGACCCCGTGGGTGCTGCTGGCCGTGCTGGTCAGCGCTCGCCGCACTCCTCGCGCGGCCGTGCCGCGCACCATCGCCTGCCTGCTCGGCGCGGTGGTGGCCTTTTACGTCGGCAAACCGCTGCTTTACAACATCGTCTACTACCCCGACGCGCCCGACATCGGGATCCAGGTGAGCAACCTGGTCATGTGGTGTGTGCTGGCGATGTTGGCAGGGGCAGTACTGGGAGCTGTCTTCTCCGCCATCGGCGGGGCATCCTGGTCGGGTTCGGCTGCCACCGCCACCGCGATCGCACTGCTGCTGGCCGCCACGATCGAGGAGACGGGATTCGGGTTCGCGGACAGCGATGTCCTGCTGCTGCTCTGCTGCGGCTGCGCCGTCCTGCTCACGCTCCACCTGGCCGACACGCGGGACGGCCGGCTGAGACGCATCGGTGTGCTGACGCCGCCGTTGCTGGTGGCCGGGTTCGTCCTCGTCGTCGCCCCCGATCTGCTGCAGCGTATGACGCTCTGACCGAGGCGGGAACGAACCGCTCGGGAGGGGTATCGGGTGCTCCCGGCGCCGAACAACTCACGCGAATCACCGCCGCGAGAAGCCCACCGCGCGACCACACCGGTAGGTCGAGTGGAAGCCTCACTTCGTCCGCAGCAGTTCGCGGCTGCGCTTGCCGTAGTCGTCGGCGTGGTCGAGCACCTGCTGCACGTAGTCGCCGCTGGCGTTGTAACGCAGCACGGCCTCGCGGAACTGCTCGGCAAGGCGCAGGTCGTTCCCCGAGTCGCAGAGGTAGTAGCCCGCGGCGAGCGCCGCGTCGTCGAGGTCGTCGGGGTCCGCCACCCCGTCGGCATCGCCGTCGCGTCCCCAGTCACGCCAGGTGGTCGGGATGAACTGCAGCGGGCCCACGGCGCGGTCGTAGACCTTGTCGCCGTCCAGCTCTCCATCGTCGGTGTCGCGGATGAGCCGCACGCCCTCGCTGCCGTCCAGCGGGATCCCGCGGATGGGCGGCTCGGGGCGGGCGGTGCTGTCCAGATCCGACCCGCCGTAACGGCCGTGACCGGACTCGACGGCGCCGATACCGGCGAGCACCGACCAGCTCAGCCCACAGTCCGGCCTGGTGCGTTCCAGGGCCAGTTCGGCGTAACCGTAGGCCTCCAGCGCGGCCATCGGGATGTTGAGCTCGTCGGAGAGGTTCTCGGCCCAGTCGGAGAGCTGCCGCTGCGGGCGGGAGGTCGCGGCGGGGTCGGCGCCGCCGGGTAACGGGCGCACCTGGGGTGGCTGCACCCCGGCGCGGGGTGGTGCCGTGGCGCTGGGCAACCGGGACTGGTTCCGGGGCCCGCCGTTGTCCAGCAACCCGGCCAACAGCACGAGCACTGCGAGCATCGCCAGTCCGCTCAGCAGCACGAGCGGCGAGTCGGATGCTTTCCGTCGTCGCGGCACGGTCGCGGACCTCCCTAGGTCACTGAACTGTTACCCGACCCACCGGGTTCGGTGGAGTCGCCGGTCACGGTTGGAAGACCTCAGCCCGGTTCGTCGATTTCACCGGTTTCGTCGGCTTTTGGCCAGTACTCGCGCCAATCGGATTCGGAGAGCCGCGCGGGATCGGCTCCGGCGGTGCGCGCGCGTGCCTCGGCGGCCCGGATGCGTCGGTCGAAGGCCAGCGAGGTCGCGCGCAGCGTGTCCTCCGGGTCGGTGCCGTGTCGTTTGGCGCGCGCCACGGCGTCGAACAGCTCGGCTCCCGGGTGGGAGTCGTCGCCGATCAGCTCGGCCGGTACCCCGGCCCGCTCGGCGCGCTGCACGAGCTTGGCCGCCAGCGCCGCCGCCGGTTGCCCGTGCGCCACACCGTCCACAACGGACTCACGTTGCTTCTCGCGCTGCTTGAGCTCCTCCCACCGCGCGTGCTGCGACTCGGCGTCGTGCACCGAATCGTCGGTGGCGAACACGTGCGGGTGACGCGAGACGAGCTTGCTCACCAGCTCGGCCGCCACGGTGTCGACGTCGAACGGGTCGGCCTCGTCCTCGGCCGCCACGCGGGCGTGGAACAACACCTGCAGCAGTACGTCACCGAGTTCCTCCCGCATGGCCCCGCGGTCGGCACCCTCCAGGGCCTCCAGTAGTTCGTAGGTCTCCTCGACCAGATAGGTGCGCAGCGACTCGTGCGTCTGCCGCGCGTCCCACGGGCAGCCACCGGGGGAACGCAGCCGGTGCATCACCGTCACCGCGTCCAACAGCTCGACTCCCGGCGGGGGAGCCGCGCGCACCTCGCGGGCCCCCGCCGCCAGCAGTTCCCGCACCGCTGCCGAGTGATCGTCGGGGGCGACCAGCACGACCGGCTCGCGGGCGGCCCGGCGCAGCAGCTCGGTGTGCTCCGGCGGCGCGGCTGCGCCCAACGAGTCACGGGTGGGCTCGGCCAGGCCGGGATCGGCGTAGACCTCCCCCGCGCCGCGCAGCCAGGGAACCGCCTCGGCGGGCACGACGTCCCCGAGGCGGTCGTCCACCAGCACCACCGCGCAGCCGTCGACGACGGAGGGGCGGGATTCACCGACGGCACTCATACCCCGATTGTTCCAGCCATTACTCGATCATGGTGTGCCCTCGGTCTTCCAACCGGAGCACACCGGGGGCGGAAACCACGGCAGCCGCTCCTCGGCGGCTCGCCGCCGGTCACCACCCGAGGTCGCGGCTCCCGGCGCGAGAAGCGGTGGGAAGTTCCGGCAAGCGAGCCACCCGATCCGGAAAACCTCGATCAGGCCCGGCTCTCCCGCTCGGGGATGCGGAATCCGCTGGTCTGCCCCTCGTCCGGCGCGACGGTGAGCTCCAGCGGGTCCCACACGCCGTAGCGCGGGCTGAGCTCGACACCGACGCGCTGCGCGGTCAGCCCCAGCAGCCGCGCACCGAAGGCCTGCGTGAGCTGCTCGCCCTGACTGCCCAGCGAGGGTGTGCTCGACTGGCCGTCACCGTCTCCGGTGCTGCGCTCGGTGATCCGCGCGACGAGCCACTGACCGGCGCTCTGCCTACCGGGGCCGGGGAAGGCGAGCACCGTGCCCTCCTCGGCCGCGAACAGCGGCGTCTGGGCGGCGAAGCTGAGCGCGCGTGAGGCGCTGAGCTCGCGTCCCGAGCCCGCCGGAACCCCGCCGGACTTGTCCTGCCGGATCAGCTCGGCGGCCTGCTCCGGGCCACGGGCCATGCGGTTCGCCTTGCGCTCGGCCTCGGCGCGACTGGTGGCGCTGGTGTAGTCGAAGACCACCGAGGTGCTCGCCAGGTGCTTGCTGCCGAGCTTGCGCATCAGCACCAGCGAACGCGCCACGGAGCGGACCTCGTCGGCAGTGAAGATGGTTCCCTCGGTGGCGGCCTCCGGACCGCCCCGCTGCTGCACCCACTGGGTTATCTCCTGCTCGGAGACCCGCAGGTTCTGGCGGCGAGCGGCCACTTCGGCGAGCTTCTGCCGCACGGTGAACGCGGCTATCTGCCGTGCCAGCTCGTCCTTGCGTCCCTGCTCGTCGAGCTGCTCGCGCAGTTGCGGGCGCTCACCGATGACAGCCTCGAACCGCTGCTGCACCGTGCTCACCGGGATGGCCTGGTCACCGACGAGCGCTGCCGAGCCGATCCGGGACGGCTGGGAACCACAACCGGCCAGCAGGCAGGCCGCGAGCAGCGCGATAATCAACCGTGGGCGCGCGATGACTGATCTCACAAGGGCCACTTTCTCACGAGCACCCCGCCGCTGTCCGTAAGCCCGCTGTGATCATGCTTACTCACCCTCCGTGCAATCATCGGGAGTTCAGCGGAACCGGCCCAGCTCACGCAGCTCCCGCAGGAAGACCTCCGTGGACGCCGGGTGGAGGTGCAGCAGCGGCTCATCGTCCTCGTCGCGTTTGATCACCGTGAGCAGCGCCCCATCGGGGCCCGCGTAGTAGTTCAGCGGGAACTCGCACTCCCGCTCGGTGCCGCGCGAGACGTACTGCGAGCGCACGGCGCGCAGCGCGAAGTCCAGCGGCGGCGCGGTCAGCCGTTCCAGCAGTCGATGTCCCGGTGAGGTCGACCGCGTCCGGGGTGGCCGCTCGTCGTCCGGTGCGTCCGGATCATTCCACTCGTTCGGGGCATTCCACCCGTTCGACTCGGACCGGGAATGGCGGTCGCGGTCCGGCACGGTGTGTCGGGCAGGCGGGGGCGGCATGGTGGTCGGTGCTTCGTCCACCGGTGGCGCATCCGGCAGCAGTCCGGCCACTGTGGACGGCAGGGCGTCGGGCTCGACCGGTTCGAGCAGCACGCGGTCGTGCTCCACGGCGGCGAGCACGGCGAAGCCGTCGGCCTCGGCCACTTGGAAGCCGCCGCGGGTGGCCCCGGCGTCGGCGCGGATGGAGTACCAGCCGTGGATGCGACGCTGCGGGGTGCGCAGCAGGCGGAGCGTGTCCCGCAGCGCACCGATCGGAGCGCCACCCCTGGTCAGACCGGCCTGGCGCAGTTCGGCGGTGGCCGCCTCGACGATCGCCGCGCGTTCGCGGTGCGTGGCACCGGGGGAAATGCCCTCCAACCCGGCGGGTTTGGCGACGCCCGCGCCGAACTCCTCGTGGTGCAGCACGTCGTAGGCGGCGTAGCTGAGCATGACCGGTTCGCTGATGACGCGGTCGAAGCGGGGACTGGACACACTCACCTCTCGACCTCTCGATGCCGCCCCCACAGCACGAGTATCGCATCCGGGGCGGTTGCCCGGGGGAGGTTCGGATCACACTCCGAGGTGAGTTGCCCGTGGTTTTCCCGCGAGATCCGCGCGCCGCCCTTCCGGGGGCGGTGGTCGCCGGTGGGATTCGGGAATTCGGCGCGGTCCGGAGCACGGTCCGTCCGATGAGGTGCGACGAAGTGGTTCTCAAGACGCGCTCGCACCGCTAATCTCCCAGCCCAGTGAGCGTAGTCCCCGCGCAAGCGGGGATGGATCTTGCTCCGTACGCCTGGTGGGTCTTGCCGGTTCGTAGGCCCCGCACGCGCGGGGATGGACCGCTCCGGCGGACGCCTGGGGTCGGGGATGGTCGGTAGGCCCCGCACGCGCGGGGATGGACCTTCGTCGAGACTGACAACGGAATGGTTGACGAAGTAGGCCCCGCACGCGCGGGGATGGACCCACCTGTTCCCAGTGCTCGAACTTCTCCCGGTCGTAGGCCCCGCACGCGGGGAGAGACACAAAAAGCGTCCCCGGATCGCTCCGGGGACGCTGTGCTTTTCGCTGGGGTTCAGCTGAAGCGGTCGGTCTTGACCGCGTTGAGGAACGTGCTCCACTGCTGGCTGGTGGTGGTGAAGTACCCGGCCGAGCGGTCCTTGGTGTCGCGCACCGCCGCGCCACCATCGAGACAACCGACTTCGACGCAATCAGTTTGGTTACTGGAACGGCTGGACTTCCGCCAACTGTGCGGAATCTGCGGTAAACTCACGCTGTACTCTCCAATCGGTTGGCCACCGTGGTGATGTGTTCGACTGAATCCACCGGGCTCATTGCCACCCGGTCGAGATGATCTCTCGCATCGCGGAACGCCGCTACGTCTTCCTTGTCTCGCAGTGTGGCACTTGACCTGTGGTGTTCCAGATGAACCACAGCATCGGCTTTGGTGAACTCCAACAACACGAACGGCCCGGTGTGCGCCGGAGTCCAGCCTGCTTCAGCCGGAATCAAACGGATCTCGACGTTCGCAAGTTTGCCCAGCTCAACAAGGTGAAAAAGCTGGTCTACCTGGGTTTCGAGATCGCCGATCCGTTGATGGAGTACGGATTCGAGGATGAACGCGACATAGTTGGCAGGCGAACGGCGACGAGTGATGATGTCCTTGCGCCCCAGTCGCATGCTGACCCATTTGTCCACGTTTTCGGTCTCGGTCCCGACGATGGACCTCACGTAGGCGGAAGTTTGTGTGAGTCCGGGCATCAACACAGGCGACACGTTGGTGATCGTGGCCGCGTTACGTTCGTACTCCAGCAGCGCGGCGAGTTGATCCTGCTCACCGGTCGATCCCACAGATACCGAGTTCGGCGGTTCGGCGGCTGCTTCACGTGCCATCTCTGCCAACCGGTCTCGCTCCGAGCTGGAGAGTCCGAGCACAGCACAGATCGCCGATACCGAATCCGACGAAGGGATCCGCGCCCCGTTCTCCCACCTGACAAGCACCGAGTGGGACAAATCCAGTCGCTCGGCCAGATCACGCATGGTCATACGCGCTTGCGTACGCGCGTAGCGCAGCTCGGAACCGAGCAAGTAAGCACGCGGCGCCGGGTTCGTGGTCTCGGCCATGTCACCAAACTCTAGTGCATCCAGGCTGCGCAAACAGATCACTCGAACGAGCGATTGATCTCGTGGTACCGACACATGGATTATTTGGTACCGGGACCAAACAACAGAAGGGAATCTGTGGCATGCCGAGCAAATACAACGTGCGTCATCCGGGTGTGCGGGTGTGGTGTGGCAACGAGTCGGGGTGCTCGTCGTCGTTGCTGGTGTGGATCTCGCGGTGGACGCCGGAGTTGATTCGGATCGAGACGCCGACGGTGTTCCACCGGACAGTGTGGACGGTCGAGCAGGCGGTTCAGCTTCGGGATGTGCTCACCTCGGCTGTTCAGACTGGGGGTGAGTCGTGGTGACCAGTTATGCGGGCAGGTTGGGCATGTGGCTGGCCCACGAGCAGTGGAAACTCGAACAAGCTTCCTACGACATTCCGGCGCGGCAGGCCACCCCCAGGCAGTGCGCCGAACTCGCCGGAATATTGCAGCGGCTCTCCGACGAGCTGCGTGACTACGCCGCTGGACTGGCCTTCGGCGGCGGCCATCCGCCGGAATCGAGTTCGATCGACCCGGACGAGTTCCGCAGGCGGGGTGATGGGGAGTGAGCACCCATCCGGCGATGCTGCTGACCACCGCCATCGTGCTGGCCGCCACGGCGATCGTGCTGGGCGGCTGGGGCAACCGGGCGAGTTACCGGCCCCGCCACGCGGGCGGCAGCGGCCCGGCCGCCAGACGGCTGGCCGCACTGCGGCTGGAGCACCATGTCCGCGACGAACGCCCCACCACCGAGCTAATCGGCTGGCCGTTGTGCGACCCCGACGAGCATCCGCACCTGTTCCGCCTCGACCCACCGGCCCCGGTGCTCCCGAATCCGATTCCGGCGCAACCAGCAGCACCGCTTCCCACCGTGACGACCAGCCCTACGGCACCTGAACCCGCCACCGATCCCAGCGGGACAGAGCATCCCGAGCTGGCACTCATGCGCCGCGTCCTCAACGGGCTCCATCGCCTCTAGCCACCAACTACTCGCCAGCGTCCGCCCCCACGATCCATCTCTCCAGCCCAGACCGGCCCGGAACCGTGCACTCGGCCAACCCCCGACAACCGCCGAGACACACCCCGGGCCCGGTGGCGGGGCGTCAATTTCCCACGAAATCGCCGCGCACGCCCCACACTGCGGCGACGATTTCCCACGAAATGTACAAACCGCCACCACCGAAAACCCCGCCCGGCCGGGCCTCCCTCCCCGCTCCCACCCGGCCGGGCGGGGACCCCCACACAGCAGACAACAATGGTGGAAACCGCTACCGGAGTCATCGACGATCCAGCCTCCGGAGCGACCTGCCCAAAGCCGCTATGTCAGTCTCTGGGGCTCAGCCGAGCTGGTCGGCCTTGACCGCGTTGATGAACACTGCCCACTGCTGATCGGACACGCTCGCCCACCCGGCGCACCACTCCCGGCGATTCCCGCGCTCAGCGCGGCTCGGACGGCACCAGCACGTTCACCGCACCGGGAACGCACTCGGCGGTAAGCGGTAGCGGCGCCAGCGGTTCGCCGTCGCCGTAGGCCGTGACGCCGGGCGTGGCCACCGACACCCGTCCGGCTCGAAACGTGGTGACCTGCGGGTACTCCACGTGCCTGCCGTCGTAGACGGTGGGCAGCAGCCGTATCAACCGCCGTGCCGCCACCGGACCGATCACGGTGACGTCGAACCAACCGTCCACACAGGACGCATCGGGGCAGATCCGCATCCCACCGCCGTAACTGGGCCCGTTGCCGATCGCCACCAGCACCGCGCTGGTCTCCCACGACTCGCCGTCGATTTCGAGGCGGTAGTCCAGCGGCCGCAGCTTGGCGAGCTCCGCGACCACGGCCAGGTTGTAGCGCCACTTGCCGCGCGGCCAGGACATGCGGTTGGTGCGCTCGTTGACCTTGGCATCGAAACCGCAGGACAACACGGTACCGAACCACTGCTCACCACATCGACCGGCGTCGATGGCAGTGACGACACCCGCGAGCACCACCCGCGCGGCGCCCTCGGGTTCGCTGCCGTACAACCCCAACATCCGCGCGTAGTCGTTCCCGGTGCCCGCCGGGATCAGCCCGATCGGCGTGGCGGTGCCGACCGCGGCCCGAAGCGCGAGGTTCATGATGCCGTCACCACCGCAGGCGACCAGCGCGTCCGTGCCGGAGGCCACCGCCTGCGCTGCCAGCCGCGCGGCGTGCGTGGCGTCGGTGCCCACCAGTTCGGTGACGGACGCACCATCGTGCCGCAGCCGTTCGGCGGCGCGGCGGGCCGCCTCGCGTGCCCGCCCCTTACCGGAAGTCGGATTGACGAGTAAGGAGATGTCGCGCACCGCCGCTCCCTCGTTCACTGTTACAACGGTTGCCCGGCCGACCTGCCCGACCGAAGTATTCCCATCGGGGTTTCCGGGGACACGGTCGACGGAACCTCCACCGGGCCGCTTCTTCCCTCGCCACACCGAGCGGTGCTCACCCCCTGAAACCGCCCGAGAAATCGCGGTGCCGGTGAGGCGGCACGGCCCGGTGCGGTGCGGCGTCGATTTCTCGTGAAATCTCCGGAAGCACGGGGGGTAATCACTTCGGCGGGAGCAGTTTCCCGGGGTTGAGCACCCCTTCGGGGTCCACGGTCTCCTTGACGGCCCGCAGCACGTCGAGGCCGAGTTCGCCGACCTCCTCGACCATCCAGTCACGGTGGTCGGAACCGACCGCGTGGTGGTGCGTGATGGTCGCGCCGACCGAGGCGATCGCGTCGCTCGCCGCCCGCTTGGCGTGCTGCCACTGCGCCACCGGGTCCGCCGCACGCGCGCAGGCCACGGTGAAGTACAGCGAGGCGCCGGTCGGGTAGATGTGCGAGACGTGGCACATCACCAGCGGCGGGGTCCCCTGCTGCCCCAGCGATTCGGTGAGTGCCCCGTGCACGGCTTGATACGTCCGGTCCAGATTGGACCATGTGGTGGCGGTCTCCAGGGTCTCGGCGAGGGTGTTCACGTCCAGCAGCGCGTCGCGCAGGTACGGCGCGTGGAACCGGCCACGGTCCCAGGAGTCCGCCGGTTCCGCACCGAGCGAGCTGCCGCCCGCCGCGCGCAGCAGTTCGGCGACCTCGGAGTGGCGGGCTTCGACGTGCTCGGCGGTTCCCTCGTAGGTGGTCACGGCCAGACAGCCACCGGAGGGCGCGCTCTCCCCCACCTCGGAAGAGGCGAGGTTAAGCCCGGTCTCGGTCTCGTCGGACAGCCGCGCCACGCTCGGCAGCGCACCGGTCTGCGCCAGCTTCCGCAGCGCCGCCGTCCCGGTAGCGAAGTCCGGGAAGGACCACGCCTCGTGGCGCGTCTCGGCCGGCGCCGGACGCACCCGCACGGTCACCTCGGTGACCACGCCGAACGCGCCCTCGGACCCGAGGAAGAGCTGCCGCAGGTCCGGCCCCGCCGCCGAGGCGGGCGCGCGTCCGGGGCGGAGCGTGCCGCGCGGGGTCGCCACCCGCAGGTCCAGCACCATGTCGTCGAACCGGCCGTAGCCCGCCGACGCCTGACCGG
This sequence comes from Actinopolyspora mzabensis, assembly GCF_900101095.1. Taxonomy (GTDB): domain Bacteria; phylum Actinomycetota; class Actinomycetes; order Mycobacteriales; family Pseudonocardiaceae; genus Actinopolyspora; species Actinopolyspora mzabensis. The sequence continues at coordinate 240,689 of NZ_FNFM01000001.1, read as the reverse complement.
AGGATCTGGTGGCGGCGAAACCGCCGATGCTGGCGTACTCGAAGCTCTGCGGGAAGTGCCCCAACGTGCAGCCCCGTGCCCGCAGCAGCCGCTCGGCCTCCGGTCCGCGCAGTCCCGCCTGCAGCGTGGCGGTGCCGGACTCGGTGTCCAGTTCGAGCAGTCGGTCCAGCCTGGCGAGATCCAGGGCCAACACCACCGACAGCGCCGAGCGATCCGGGCTCACCCCGCCCACCACGCTGGTGCCGCCGCCGAACGCGATCACCGCGACCCGGTGCCGTGCGCAGGCACGCAGCACCAGTTCGGTCTCCTCGTGGCTGCCGGGCCGCACCACCGCGTCGGGGGCCTCGTCCGCGTCACCGGAACGGCGGCGCAGCAGGTCCGGAGTGCTCTTGCCGCCGGTGTGCAGCAGTCGCGTGTGCTCGTCGGTGTGCAGGTGTTCGGCACCGACGATGTCCTGGATCGACGCGCGGGCCACGTCCGGCAGCGCCGACTCGCGGATCCGCACCTGATCACGGGGCACCGAGGGGGTATCGCGGCGGGGCACGCCGAGCGCGTCCGTCAGCAGCGCGCGCAGGTGTTCGGGCAGCGGCTCGGCCTCGGCCGCTGTCCCCCACGCGTTCCACATCGGCTCCGGGGTGCGGTGCTGCGGTGCGGTCATGCGCTACAGTTTTACACATGACGTCAAGTCGTAACGAAGACGGCATCCTGGACGCCGCGCGCGAGTGCGTCCTCGCCGTCGGGATGCGCCGTACGACGCTGACCGAGGTGGCACGCCGCGCCGGAGTGAGCAGACCGACCGTCTACCGCCACTGGCAGGACATGCGCTCACTGACGGCCGACCTGCTGACCAGGGAGCTCCGCTCACTGCTGCCGAGTGAGGACGAGACCGGTGGCAACGCCCGCGAGCGGGGGTTGGACCGGATCGTCAGCACCGTGGCGACAGTGCGCGAGCACCCGCTGCTGCGCAAAATCCTGGAGACCGACCCGGAACTGCTGATCACCTACACCTTCGACCGGCTCGGAACCAGCCAGCGCGAGATACTGGAGGTTTTCGCCGCCGCGATCCGGAAGGGCCAGCGGGACGGCTCGATCACCGACGGCGATCCCGAGGAACTCGCGGCGATGCTGCTGCTGGTCACCCAGTCCGCCGCGCTCTCCGCGCGCCTGGTGGCGGACCAACTACCCGCCGAACGCCTGGACGAGCAGCTACGCACGATGCTGCAGAACTACCTGCGCCCCGACTCGCCGAAATAGGGGTTCCTCAACTCGACTGCCGGGAGTGCTCGGGTGGCGGAACCTCTCGCGGGCTCTCGCTCCGTGCGGCCCGACATCGAGCAGCGGTCTCGAACCTCGACAAGGAGTGCCCCATGCGCGACACCTCGCTGCACGCCGCCCGCAGGAATCGCGAACTGTCCGAACTGGCCGAAACCGAGCAAGTGGATCTGCTGGTGATCGGCGGCGGTGTCACCGGCACCGGAGTCGCGCTCGACGCGGCCTCCCGGGGGCTGTCGGTGGTGCTGGCCGAGAAGCACGACCTGGCGTTCGGCACCAGCCGGTGGAGTTCCAAACTCGTGCACGGCGGGTTGCGCTACCTGGCCTCCGGCAACGTCGGCATCGCGTACGAGAGCGCGGTGGAACGCGGAATCCTGCTGCGCCACACCGCCCCGCACCTGACGGCGCCGTTGCCGCAGCTGGTGCCGCTGCTGCCGGAGACGAGCACGCGACAGGCCGCGTTGGTGCGGACGGGTTTCCTGGCCGGGGACGCGCTCCGACTGGCAGCGCGGACCGGTTCGAGCTCGCTGCCCCGCTCCAGAGGGATCAGCACCGCCGAGACACTGCGCATGGCTCCCCCGGTCAAGCACGACGGGCTGCGCGGCGGGCTGCTGGCCTGGGACGGGCGGTTGACCGACGACGCCAGGCTGGTAACCGCGATCGCCCGCACCGCGGCCGGACACGGCGCCAGGGTGCTCACCAGGTGCGCCGCCGAGGACGTCACCGGTGAAGGGGCCGTGCTGCGCGACCGGCTCGGCGGCGGAACGGTGCCGGTGCGGGCGCGGGCCGTGGTCAACGCGGCGGGCGTGTGGGCCGGTGAGATCGCCGGGGACCTGAAGCTGCGCCCCAGCCGCGGAACGCACCTGGTGGTCGCGGCCGAGTCGCTGCCCGGCCTGCACGCGGGACTGACGGTGCCGATCCCGGGAACCACCAACCGGTTCGTGTTCGCGCTGCCCGCCGACAACGGAAGGATCCACATCGGACTCACCGATGAGGATGCCTCCGGAGAGGTGCCGGACGTCCCGGAGGCGGCACAGCACGAGGTGGACTTCCTGCTGGAGACGATCAACACCGTGCTCACCGAACCGCTGCGAGTCGCCGACGTGCTCGACACGTACTCGGGGCTGCGTCCGCTGCTGGACGGCGGCACCGGCGGCGGGTCGGGCGGCAGCGCGGACCTGTCCCGGAGCCACGCGGTGCTGACCGGCGAGAACGGCGTGATCAGCGTGGTGGGCGGCAAGCTCACCACCTACCGGCGCATGGCCGAGGACGCGGTGGACGCGGCGGTCCGGCACGCCGGGCTGAGCGCGGGGCCGTGCCGCACCAGGCGGCTGCCGCTGGTGGGAGCGGCCGACCGGACGCGGCTGTCCCGGGTGCGCGCGCCGCGCGAGCTCGTCGCGCGCTACGGCACGGAGGCGCCGGCCGTGCTCGAACAGGCCGAAGGAGACGGGACCGCGCTGGAACCGGTCACCGGGAACGTGTCGACCACCCCCGCCGAACTGCGGTTCGCCGTGCGGCACGAGGGCGCGCTGGACACCGACGACCTGCTCGACCGCAGAACCCGAGTCGGCGTGGTGGCACGCGACCGCGAGGCCGCGCTACCCGCCGCGCGGCGGGCGCTGGAATGAGGCGAGCGCCCTCGAGGAGCGACACCCAGTAGGGGAGCTCTCAGTGAGTGGCTGCGATGCCTCCGGAAAGCGATGCACGGAGACATCACAGCCGAATCGCCTTCATCGGTTCTGGAAGATGTTCCGCGGGTAGTGCTGGGAGTTCGCCATGCCGTACGACAGCGGGGAATCGAATCGGTCGCGTACCTCGGAAGCCACGTCGGTGTGACCGGAGCGCTCGATCAACTTCGCCAGCCGGTGCGCTGTCATGTCTCGTACCGGGTTGCCCTGGTGCAGACCGATCTTGTCCAGCAGCGCACCCACCTGGTCGGCGGCCGTGCGGGTGCCGTACACGAGCTTGCGGTAGATCCCCACCAGCACCAGCACGAGCAACGGAACAGTTACCCAGGCGGGCCAACCGAGCAGCAGGCCGAGGACGAGCGGGAGCACGAAGGCGATTCCCAACCCGACGAACAGAATCCGGTTTTCCTTGCTCATGGGCTCGCCTCCTGAGAGCTCGTAACTACGTTGTAGTCCGCGCCGTCGACTCCCTGGTAAAAATCGATCAGCTGGGTCAGACGCGCTGCCACGTTGGCATTTCCCTGACTCGCCAGACTCCAGTCACGGGCGATCACGTGCAGCGTGGCCAGGACACCGACGTTGTAACCCGCCGCCTCGACGAGCACCCACAGCAGGAGATCCGGGGTTCGCAGTCGCCCTGCCATCCCCAACCACCACTGCACCGCCGGCGACATCAGATCCGATCGGTACATCATCACGGTGCGCCATCCCAGTACGAGTTGTGAGCGCACGACCGACTCCGCCACCAGCGGTTTCGCCGCCCGACCGTCATCGACCAGTAGCCACGGATCGAGCACCTCGACGAACAGGTCCAGATCCACCAGCCGCCATCGCGAGCTCCGGAACTCATTGGCGAACCTGTCGATCACCCGACGCAACATCCCGCGATCGGTCAAGGCCATGTCACGCAGGGCCTGGCGTGCGGTCGGCTCGGCGGGATCAGTTTCCCGACGGGCACGCTGATGCAGCCGCACGATCGCCTGCTCCGGGAAACTCGGCGCGATCACCTCGGTGCACACGTGCACCAGGAGCTGGCCGACTGGAGCGGTCAGCTTCTCCTCCCGGGACCAGTCGTAAACGAGTTGGCGGAACCGAGCGCTGTAACGCTGATCGTTGAGTCCGGTGACGAGCGCCTGGTCCGCGAACTGCAACCAGTAGCCCGGAGCGGAATTCTGTTTGGTACCACTCCATCGATCGATGGTTGACACGATCTCCTCGACACATCCGGTGTTGAGACCGTGCTCCAGATAGCGGTCCACGAGATCACGACGATCATGACGCCTGAGCCACTCGGAGGTGACTACTTTTTCGGTCCACGCACAGAACGAGGACCGCAGATCCGGGTAGTTCTCCCAGAAATGGTAGCGCAGTGCGCTGTCATAGGCGAAAGACCTGAAACCGACGTGTTCACCGTGGTCGAGTCGATAGCCGAGATCTTCCAACTGGCTGAGATGTCCGCGTTGCCGCAACCGAGGCGGTTCCTGACCGGTCAGCTCCAGCAGCTCCATCAGGGTCTGCGAGGCGAAGAAGACCGCGTCGGCGGAAGCACCGTGGCACATGGCGGCGGCGAACAACACCGCTCGTTCCCGTGGGGCCTGGCGCTGCTCCACCTGATCCGCCGCTTCCTCGCGACGTTCCGTCACCGCTGCCAGGGCTTCACGCAACCACTCGGAGACCGACCAATCGGGATTGCTCTCCCCGATTCGCCGGACCAACTCCGCCAGCTCGGCGATCTCGCGGAGCGGACCCGTCAGATATTGCGACAGTTCCGGAGCAAGCTCGTTCTGGTCGGGCGGCTCAATTCCCGCCGCCTCCAGATGACGCCGTAGTATCAACTGTTCCGAAGGCCGGTCGATCTCGACCGTCTGCCCCGCCAGCTCTTCACTCGCCCAGTCCTGGCGGCCGTTGGGTAGCACGATCGCCAGGTAGACGTTCTGTAGCTCGAGAACGGCACGAAGCGCTGGCAACTCACGGCGACGGGCGAACAACGTATCGGAGTCGCTGCGACTCAGATCGAGCAGGAGGCGCTGCCCCGGTTTGACCCGTTCCGGAGACAGTCCGCTTTCCGGGAACGCTGCCTCCTCGGCGAATTCGGCGAAGGTACTGGCGTCCTCGGAGAGCTCGTGCAGCAGCATCTTCGCCGCGCTGCGACGACCGCTGCCGACAGGGCCGTGCAGCAGCACCGTTCGAGTCTCGCGCAACCGGTCCCGTGCCAGGCCGAAGTGCTGCGGTGACACGAAACGACGTTTGAGCCAACTCAGATCATCGTGCGGGATCATCCCGCTGGCACGCAGATATTCGGTGGTCTCCCGCAGGATGTTCATGACCACCGTCGGCCCGGAGTACAGATCACCGGAACCGGAGTGCACGTTCCCGTGAACCCCGCCGATGTCGGTTTCGGTATCACTCAATTGCCACGCTCACGTTCGCTCGTCCCACCGAATTTCTGGTTGATCCCGCCGTGCACCGACCCGTTCACGTGGTTGGCCCCGTCGCCGTGGCTGGTGGTGTTGTACTGCGGGCCGCTCCCACTGTGGTGGTTACCCCCATTAATGGTGTCGATGTTGGTCACGGTGTTCTGCCGGTAGTCGCACCCCTGCACCAGGGACTGCACGCTGGTGTTGTTCACCGAGTTGCTGACCTCCGACCGCTCTGATTCCTGCTTGAAGGTCCGGTCCTCCAAGCCCGGGACGAGCTCGACGAGCCCCCGTGCGATCTTTTCCAGATCCTGCTCGACGTTTCCGGTGTCGTAGCGGAACGACTGACAGTCCGCCAACGGCGCGAGCGCACGCGGCAGGTGAGTGGCTGAAAGTCGAGGCATAGTTCGCCCGCACAAGACCGGGATGACACGAGCGCCGGACTCCAGGGCGTTCAGAATCTCGGCACGCGTCCAGTCGTCCTCCCTGTCCAGCAGCACGTTGCCCTCGTCATCACGCATGGAAAGCCAGCTCTCCCCGATGATCACCAACAGCACCCGTGCTCCGCTGGAAGCCCGCGAGAGCGCACCTCGGAAGTCGTCACCGGGCAGAATCGACTTGCTCGCACGGAAGACCTTCTCGTCACCGAACCGCCGGGAAAGCTCCCGTTCGATGGTGACGGCGGCATCGTGACCATCACCGTTCCGGTAGTTGACGAAGATGTCGGCCACCGAATTCTCCTTTCGAAAACGTGAATCTGTTCGCACTGTCAGCCGATGCGGGCGCGCAGCGACTGGGTCAGCCGCGGGACGAGCTCTTTCACCGCGGAATTGCCACGGAACCTCGCGAGCGTGCGGTCCAGTCGACGTAGATCGGTCGTGACGGTCGCTGACTCGATCGTGTCGACGGTGTCGAGTAATCGGTCGGTGAGAGCGCAGGCGTGGTCGACGTTGCCGGCGGCAGCGTGTGCCAGTGCGCGCCGAACGCCGTAACGAGCCCGAGAGCGCGAGGCCTGTGCCGGTACCCGTTGGATCTCGCGGTCCAGCACCGAACTCGCCTCGCCGGGACGCCCCAGATCATGCAGGCACCAACCGGTCACCATCGCCACGGGATCCACCAGGTTCGTGGTGCCCAGCGCCAGTGGTGTGAGCGCGGAGGCTGAACCGTGTGCCTCGCGCGCGCGGTCCAGGATGCGCATACAGGAGTAGTGGTCGCCCGCCAGGGCATGACCTTGTGCCTCCCGCTGCAGGGCCAACGCGCGTGTTCTGGGAGCACTCCCTCTACCGCGGGCCTGCCGAGCCAGTTCGATCGTCCGCCGCGCGTCGTTGCGGTAGAGCGCGAACAGGGCACGCCGCACCCACGTGTACTCTGCCGAGTCCTGATCGCCCACGGCGTCGGCCATTTCCGCCGCACGCGCGGTCCACCACAGCGCGGTTCGTTCCTCGCCCGCTTCCTGTGCCATCCAGCCCGCGTATTCGGCATAGCGGGAACCAAGCGAGAGCACCTCCGTACGATCACGGGAAGTGGCCTGCTTAGCCAGCTCGCGCAGCGTCTGCGTGTGCGCGAGCAGCGCGGGCAGGACCACAGCGTGATTCGCCGTCTGTCCGAGTTCACGGAACTGACCGAACATGGTTCGGAAGATCTCCAGCGATCTCTCCGTCATCGCCGGACTACCGCTGGCGGCAGTGTCGAGGGAAACGGCAGAAACCGCCCCTGCCGCCAGCAAGCTACGCCGATCAACGGTCCGCAGCCGACTCGTCCCGTCACGCGCGAAACCCATGGACCACACCTCGTCGTCTTCCTCCGATGGCGGTGGCGCTTCGGACGAGGTCTCCGGAACCAGCTTCGTCAGTTCCCCGCCGGCCCCGAGTTCGCTGTCGCAGACTCTTGCCAGGGCCGGTACGGGTTGCTTGCGGCCGGTTTCGATCTTGCTGAGATATCCCTTGCTGTAGTGCACCATTCCGGCCAGGCCCGCCAAGGAAATCCCAGCTGAGAGACGTATCCGTCGAAGCTCCGTGCCGAACAGTCTGCATTGCTCACTCACAGCTGCCTCCGGGTTTCCCGTTGCCGAAGAACCGGGGTGCGGGGAAACCGCTGTCGCCGGTTTTCGGAAACGAACAGGCTGTGATGGCGCGAGAAGGACTCATGAACGGAGGAGTGTGCTGATACATCGTGCGGAACGCTAGGACAAAAGATGATCTCGAAGGACGCGATTCGCCCAGCTTCACCCGATAAGAGCAGGAAGACTGGTGAGCAACTACTCCCCGCTGCGGGCGGAGTTCGTGAGTTCTGCCGGATTCCCGGCAGTGGGCGCGAATTCGCCGGGTTCGCACGCTCGTACCCCCAACGTGTTCGTCGCTGTCCTACTCCATCGGCAAAACGTCCGAAGTGGAACCGAACGGGGACTGCTCGATCAACACGCGATTGTGGTGAACCACTTTCAGGGACGCCAGGAAACGGTGGGGGTTTCCCGTTTCCTGAACTGATCGGCAACGGGAAACGCCCTTTCGACCAACGAAACCCTCAGTTGCCGATTCCCGGAACGCGTCGAGGCCGAGTTCCTCATCCGACCGGACACGGTGAACCCGTCCATCGCACGGAAACGAGCAAGTACATCCGGCTGTTCGGCCGAGCCCCGAGAAGGATCACGAATGGTTCAGGTACGTGGCTACGTCAAAAAGGACGGCACCGAGGTGAGCCCGCACACCCGGTCGGCACCGGGCGGTGGCGGAACTCCCACTGGCTCATTGGGAATCCTCGTGGCGGTGGTGATCTCACTGGCGGTGTTGGGAGTCGGCGGAGAAACGTGGCGCCCCGGCACTCCGGGCGAGCCAGCACGAACCACGTGGCGCCACGGCGGGTCGACCTTCACCGTGGTGAACTCCGAAGAGTCCGCCTCCTGTTCGAATCTTTCTTACGGACGCGTCGCGGAGTTCTTCGAAGAGCATCCGTGTCGAAAGCTACGGCGCACGCTGCTGCGCGTGGCCGACGAGGACGGCGAACCGATGGTGGTCGCCGTTTCACGGACCACCATGCCCACCACGAGATCCGCGAAGTGGTTACGGAAACTGGTCGACACCCCCGGAACCGGCAATCTCGCGGAACTGTCGCGGGGTTCACCTTCCTTGACGAAGGTCGACTTCACGGGCACGCACTACGCCTCGACACGTGAAGGAAGCACAGTGACGGTCTCCGAAGCGACTCCCCGCCGCGACAGCAGCACCCCTGAGCGGAGCGCGCTGCACGAAGCCGCGCGGGCCGCACTGCTGTATCCCGACCGATAAGGCCCGAACGGAGCGCCGCTCCGAAACCGGCGGTGACACCGGGCGAGCACCACCGCCGTGGTCGGATCGGCTCACCCGGCCGCGACGGGCGCGGCGGCCAGCGACTCCACCAGCTTGCCGCACCACTCCAGCAACGCCTCGTCGCGCAGCTGCGGCGCTCCGATGTTGCCGCCCGCGGCGCCCTCGGTCGGCCGGGCCACCGAAACGGTGCGCACGGCCGACTTGTAGACCGCCTTCGGGTAGAGCCGCTTCATGCGCATCTGGGCCGAATCGGACAGTTCCAGCGGCGCGAACCGGATCGAGGTTCCCTGCAGCGTCACCTCGGTCACGCCGTACTCGCGGCACAGCTGGCGGAACGCGGTCACCTTGAGCAGCCGTTCCACCGACTGCGGCGGCGTGCCGTAGCGGTCGGCGAGCTCGTTGCGCACGGCGTCCAGGTCGGACTGCCCGGAGGAGGCGGCGATCTTGCGGTAGGCCTCCAACCGCAGCCGCTCCCCCGGCACGTAGTCGTGCGGGATGTGCGCATCGACCGGCAGGTCCACCCGCACGTCGGTGAGTTCCTCCTGCTCCTCCGGTTCGGCACCCGCGTCCTCGCGGTAGGCCTGCACCGCCTCGCCGACCAGCCGCATGTACAGGTCGAAGCCCACCCCGGCGATGTGCCCGGACTGCTCGGCGCCGAGGATGTTGCCCGCACCCCGGATCTCCAGGTCCTTCATGGCGACTGCCATCCCCGCCCCGAGCTCGGAGTTCTGCGCGATGGTGGCCAACCGGTCGTGCGCGGTGTCGGTCAGCGGCTTCTCCGGCGGGTACAGGAAGTACGCGTAGCCGCGTTCCCTGGCCCGGCCGACCCTGCCGCGCAGCTGGTGCAGCTGCGCCAGCCCCAGCGCGTCGGAGCGGTCCACGATCAGCGTGTTGGCGTTCGAGATGTCCAGCCCGGTCTCCACGATCGTGGTGCACACCAGCACGTCGTACTCGCGTTCCCAGAACCCCTGGATGATCTTTTCCAGCCGGTCCTCGTTCATCTGCCCGTGCGCGGTGACCACCCGCGCCTCCGGGACGAGTTCGCGCAGGTGCCGGGCGGTCTTCTCGATGTCGTGCACCCGGTTGTGCACGAAGAACACCTGACCGTCCCGCAGCAGCTCCCGTCGCACCGCCGCGGCGACCTGCTTCTCGTCGTAGACGCCGACGTAGGTCAGCACCGGGTGGCGCTCCTCCGGCGGGGTGAGGATGTTGGACATCTCGCGGATGCCCGCCATGCTCATCTCCAGCGTGCGCGGAATGGGGGTGGCCGACATGGTCAGCACGTCCACGTGGGTGCGCAGCTGCTTGATGTGCTCCTTGTGCTCCACACCGAAGCGCTGCTCCTCGTCGACGATCACCATCCCGAGGTCCTTGTAGCGCACCCCGGTCTGCAGCAGCCGGTGAGTGCCGATGACGATGTCCACCTCACCGGTGAGCAGCCCGTTGACCGTCTGCTCGGACTCGTACGGATCGGTGAACCTGGAGAGCCCCCTGATGTTGACCGGGAACGAGTGCATCCGGTCGGTGAAGGTGTTCAGGTGCTGCTGCGCCAGCAGGGTGGTCGGCACCAGCACCGCCACCTGCTTGCCGTCCTGGACGGCCTTGAACGCGGCGCGCACCGCGATCTCGGTCTTGCCGTAGCCGACGTCGCCGCAGATGACCCGGTCCATCGGGACCGAGTTCTGCATGTCGGTCTTGACCTCCTCGATCGCGGCGAGCTGATCGCCGGTCTCGGCGTAGGGGAAGGCGTCCTCGAGCTCGCGCTGCCACGGTGAATCATCGCCGAAGGCGTGACCAGGCGCGGACTGCCTGGCCGCGTAGAGCTGGACCAGCTCCGAGGCGATCTCCTTGACCGCCTTGCGGGCCTTGGCCTTGGTGTTCTTCCAGTCCGAACCGCCGAGCTTGTTCAGCGTGGGGACCTCGCCACCGACGTAGCGCGAGACCTCGTCGAGCTGGTCGGTCGGCACGAACAGCCGGTCGCCCGACTGCCCCCGCTTGCTGGAGGCGTACTCCAGCACCAGGTACTCGCGGGTGGCACCGCCGATGGTGCGCTGCACCATCTCGACGTACTTGCCGATGCCGTGCTGCTCGTGCACCACGTGGTCACCCGGTTTGAGCGCGAGCGGATCCACCCCGTTGCGCCGCCGCGAGGGCATCCGCCGCATGTCCTTGGTGGAGGTGCCGCCGCGCCCGCCGGTCAGATCGGCCTCGGTGAGCACCACCAGCCCCACGTCGGGGGCGGCGAAGCCGTCCTCCAGGTCGGCGCGCACCACGGTGACCACACCGGACTCCGGGGCCTCCGCGAGCCCGTGCTCGGCGTGCCGGGCCGGCAGATCCACCTCACCCAGCTGCTGGACGGCGCGCTGCGCGGTACCGGTACCGGGCACCACCAGCAGCGTGGCACCGCCACCCGCGGTGTGGGCGCGCAGGTCGTCGAAGGCCCGCGACACGTCACCGCGATACTGCTCGACCTGCTTGAGCCCGAGCCGCAACGCCTCGTCGTCACCGTCCTCGACGCTGCTGAACTGACTCAGGGTCCACCACGGCAGCCCCAGTTCACGGGTGTACTCGGCCACCTCGCCCAAGTCACGGTATGCGGAGGCACCGAGGTCGATCGGGGCCTTGCCGCCGTCGGCGGCGACCATCCAGGAGGCTTCCAGGAACTCCTCACCGGTCCGCACCAGATCGGCCGCCCGCGCCCGGACCTTCTCCGGGTCGGCGAGCACCACGTGGGTGCCCTCGGGCAGCAGATCGGTCAGCAGCTCCATCCTGCCCGCGCACAGCGCCGGTATCAGCGCCTCCATGCCTTCGGTGGCGATCCCCTCGGCGAGGCTGTTGAGCATCTCGCCGAGCTGCGCGTCCCCCGAGTGGTGTTCGGACAGTTCGCGGGCCCTGGCGCGCACGTCCTCGGTGAGCAGCAGCTCGCGGCACGGCGGGGCGTGCAGCCGGGCCGGGTCCTGCTCGTCGGCGCCGTCGGACAGCGAGCGCTGGTCGGAGACCGAGAAGGGGCGGATGGCGGTGACCTCGTCGCCGAAGAACTCCAACCGCAGCGGGTGTTCCTCGGTCGGCGGGAAGACGTCGACGATGCCGCCGCGCACCGCGAACTCACCGCGCTTCTCGACCATGTCCACGCGGTTGTAGGCGAGTTCGGTCAGGCGGGTGGCGAGCTGTTCGAACTCGTGCTCCTCTCCCACCCCGAGCAGCACCGGCGGCAGTTCCCCCAGGCCGGGCGCGACCGGCTGGATCAGGCTGCGCACGGTGGTTATCAGCACTCGCAGGGCGCCGTGCGGGTGCTCCTCGGGATGCGCGAGTCTGCGCAGCACCGCGAGTCGCCGCCCGACGGTGTCCGCACGCGGGGACAGGCGCTCGTGCGGCAGGGTTTCCCAGGAGGGCATCACCTCGACCCCCTCGGGGCCGAGCAGCGAGGAGACTGCTGCCGCGATCTCGTCGGCTTCCCGACCGGTCGCGGTGACCAGCAGTACCGGCCGGTCGCTGCCGCCGAGTCGGCTGCCGGCCGCCAGCGCGGTGGCGACCAGCGGTCGTGCCGCCGCGGGCCCCTCCATCGACAGCCGCGGCGAATCGGCCACGGCCGCGACCCGCTCCAGGGCGGGGTCACGCGAAAGAGTTTGGAACAGTCCGGCCAGCGGCCCAGCCTGGGTCATGGAACAACCTCGCACCGCGACGAAGGGAACGTCGGCACCCGATCCCGCGAACAGTGGGAACGCCGTGAAAGCGGCCTCGCACGCCGCAGGGCACTGCCTCCGGCCCGCGGGCACCCGAACCAGCGTACGACTCGCGGACGGTGACTCCCGGGCGGCCCGCCCCGTTTTCCACGTGGAACGCCGCCCCACTCCGGTAAGAACGCCGCCCGCTCCGGCAACGACACCGCACCGTTGCGGGAACGGGCGCTGTCTTCGGATTCGCCCCGGCCGGAAACGATGCCAGTATGTGGGCATGGTCACATCCGATCGTTCACGCCTTCCGAAGCAACCGGTGATCTCCCGCCGTGCGGCCCTGTCCGGCATGGCGGGCGCGTTGCTGCTGGGAGGCTGCGGTGGCGACGGGGACACCGACGGTGCACGCACCACGACCCCGGATCCTGCGCCGCCGCTGCGGGTGGAGGTGCTCTCCGATCGGCTGGAGCACGGTTGGGACGTGGGTTTCCTGCCGAACGGTTCGGCACTCGTGACGCAGCGGCCCGGACGACTGGCCGTGGTCGGCGATTCGGGGACCAGCACGGTTCGGGCGAACTTCGACGACCTGCTCGTGCGCGGGGAGGGCGGCCTCATGGGGCTGCTGGTGGACCCCGACTTCGAGGAGAACCGGCGGTTCCTGACGTGCCAGACGCACCAGCGGTCCGGCGAAGCGACCGACATCCGGCTGGTCGAGTGGCGGTTGTCCCCCGACGGACGGCGGGCCGAACGAACCGGCACGTTGCTGACCGGGCTGCCGCTCAACCCCAGCGGCAGGCACTCGGGATGCAGACCCGCCCTCGACAACGACGGGAACCTGCTGGTCACCACCGGGGACACCGCGCGAGCCGGGGTGGCGCAGGACCGGGAGTCACTGGGTGGGAAAGTGCTGCGACTACGGCCGGACACCGGTGATCCCGCACCGGACAACCCGATGCTCGACGCGTCGGATCCCGCCACCCGGTTGATCTACACTTACGGGCACCGCAACCCGCAGGGCGTAGCCGTGCGCGAGGACGGCGAGATCTTCGTGGCCGAGCACGGTCCCGATGTGGACGACGAGCTGAACCGGCTGGTTCCGGGTGGCAACTACGGCTGGGACCCCTCGCGGGGCGGGCGGAGCTCGTACTACGACGAGTCGGTGCCGATGACCGATCGGGAGCGGTTCCCCGACGCGGTGCCCGCCGTGTGGACCTCGGGCGACGAGACCGTGGCGGTCTGCGACGCGACCTTCCTGCGCGGTTCGCGCTGGGGCACGCTGGAAGGGGTGCTCGCCGTGACGACGTTGAAGGGCAGCAAGCTGCTGCTGTTCCGGCTGTCCGACAACGGCCGCTCGGTGCGGCGGATGTGGGTGCCGAAGGAGCTGGACGGCACCCACGGCAGGTTGCGGGCCGCCACGCTCGGTCCGGACGACGCGCTGTACCTGACCACGTCGAACGGTTCCGGCGATCAACTGCTGCGAGTCACCCCGGGCTGACCTCCGGCGGCACCGCGTCGCACCGCCGGTGCGACGCGGTGGTGTGCTGCGGCTCGACGAGGGTGTCCGACCGGAGCGCCGCGTTGCCGCCGCGAGATCCCAGCTTGTCGGTTCCGCCGAGCGAGGCGGCGGCGAGCGAAGCACGGTGTGTCGGTGTTCACGGCTGGTTGTGGCGGAGGGATCGTTGAACCTAACGTTGTCTACTCGACAGTAACTTTTGCCGCTGATCCCACCGCGTTCCCGGCGCGGCACGGAAGGAACACCCCGATGAACATGCTGCTGCGCCTGGTCGTGCTCGCGGTCAAGACCGTGTTCGGCCGCAGGGTGCACCCGCTCGGTCCCTGCTACACGAACTTCCGGGTGGCGCCCACCGATCTGGACCTGCTGGGGCACATGAACAACGGTGTCTACTTCTCGATCTTCGACCTCGGTCGTATCGACCTGATGCTGCGGTCCGGCCTGCTGCGCAAGCTGCGCCCGCAGGGGTGGTACGCCGTGGTCACCAACGAGACCGGATCGTTCCGCCGCCCGCTGCGCCCCTTCCGGGCATTCACACTGCGCACCAGGATCCTCGGCTGGGACGAACGGCACCTGTTCATGGAGCACCGAGCGGTCAGCGGCGGAAAGCTCACCACCACGGCGGTGATCCAGCTCCGGTTCCTCTCCAAAACCGGTGAGCGAGTCACCCCCGAACAGGTGGCGAACCTGTTGCCCGGGCCCGTGGAGCGCCCGGAGCTCCCCGAATGGGTGGCGCAGTGGAGCAAGGCAGGACACGAGCACACCCGCGAACTCGAACGGGAAATGTGATTGCTCCTCGGCTCGGGTTGCTCGGGTGGTGCCGTGGCGGAACCTCTCGTGGCGGTGCGAGCTGCGTTGGTGGTCGGAGTGCGGTTCGGCCTGCGGGAGTTGTGGGAGCTCGGCCCCGCACCGCCCATATCCCGGGGATCTCGCGAGAGATCGACGCACACGGGGCCGCACCACACCCCCGGCGGCGCGGCGATTTCGCGAGAAATCGCCGCCGCCCCCTCGGCAGGCCCGAAGCGGGGAGTTCCTCACTCGGTGTCGTGGTCGCGGCTGCGCAGCCGGGGATCGTGTTCCAGGTGCGAGAGACCGTTCCAGGCGAGGTTGACCAGGTGGGCCGCGACCTCGTCCCTACCGGGCCGGTGCACCTCCAGCCACCACTGGCCGGTCAGCGCCACCATTCCCACCAGTGCCTGGCTGTAGAGCGGTGCCAGTTCGGGATCATAGCCGCGAGCACTGAACTGGAGCCCGAAGATGTGCTCCACCTGGCTCGCTATGTCGTTGAGCAGCCCGGAGAACGTTCCGGTGGTACTGGCCACCGGCGAGTCACGGACCAGAATCCGAAAACCGTCCGTTGAATTGTCGATGTAGTCCAGCAGCGCGCAGGCCGCCTGCTCCAGCAGTTCGCGCGGATGCCCCGTCGGCGGATGCCCCGCCGACAGCGCGGAGACGACCATGTCGAGCAGTGTCTGCATCTCGCGGTCCACGACCACGGCGTAGATGCCTTCCTTGCCGCCGAAGTGCTCGTAGACCACCGGCTTGGAAACCTCGGCGCGATGGGAGATCTCCTCGATGGAGGCGCCGTCGAAGCCCTTCTCCGCGAACAGCGCCCTGGCGACGTCCAGCAGCTGCTGCCGACGTTCCTTGCCGGTCATCCGCACCCGGCCGGCGCCCCGCGAACCGCTGCCGCCGGGAGCACCGTCGGATCGGCCCCGTCCACGTCGCCGTACCGCCATGACAGATCACCCTACGTACCGGAACGGCTGTCCGTGAACACGCCTTCGTCGTGGTGACGAGGCGGGGAGTGCTCCGCGACCCGCACCGAACGGCCCGCTCCCGGACACGGCTCCTCTCGCGAGCTCTCACCGGTGGTGCGGCCGACATCGAGCGGGGTCCCGCTTCACCTCGGTCCTTGCCGAGCGAGAGCCCGCGAGAGAGTCCGCGACGTGCTCACCCCCGGCGGACCGGGGGACGAACTCCTAGCGGAGCGTTGGCCTCAGCCCTGCTCCTCGGTCACCGAGATGCGGGCGAGCCGCTGCTCGTTGGGCCACCGGACCTTCCACGCCCAGCCGAGCTTCTCCAGCATCCAGATCAACCGCGCCGAGATGTCGAGCTGCCCCTTGAGCACCCCGTGCCGCGCGCAGGTCGGATCGGCGTGGTGCGAGTTGTGCCAGGACTCGCCGAACGAGATCAGCGCCAGCGGCCAGAAGTTGGCGGCCTTATCACGGCTCTTGAACGGACGCTCACCGATCATGTGACAGATGGAGTTCACCGACCAGGTGATGTGGTGCAGCACCGACACCCGGACCAGGCCGGCCCAGAAGAACGCGGTGAGCGCTCCCCACCAGGACCAGGTGATCAGTCCGCCGAGCACGGCGGGGAGCACGAAGCTGGCCACGGTCCAGAGCGGGAAGAGCCTGTTGATCCGCTCGAGGACGCGATCCTTGAGCAGGTCGGGAGCGAACCGGTCGACGTTTGTCACGTCACGTTCGAACAGCCAACCCATGTGGGCGTGCCAGAAGCCCTTGGCCAGCGCGGCGGCGGAACTGCCGAAGCGCCAGGGCGAGTGCGGGTCGCCCTCCCGGTCGGAGTAGGCGTGGTGCCTGCGGTGGTCGGCGACCCAGTTGATCACCGGCCCCTGCACCGCGCTCATGCCCGAGATGGCCAGCAGCACCTGGACGGCTCGGTTGGTCTTGAACGACCTGTGCGTGAACAGTCGGTGGAAACCGACGGTGACGCCGAGGCCGCTGAGTGCGTAGAAGAAGATGGCCAGCGAGATGTCCACCGCACCGAGCCCCCACCCCCAGGCGAAGGGAACGGCCGCCACCAGGGCGAGCAGTGGAACTATCACGAACACGTAGACCAGCGCTTGGGCGATGCGCGGGCGATCGCCCGCGGTAAGGGGTTTCGGAGCAGCGCGCCGGGGTGGCTGCTCCGCGGCCGCGCTCTCGGTTGGTGCGGTCATGTCGCTACCTCAACTGGGGTCGGGAAACAGAGGTTGTACCGGTTGTTCGGAGCGGCTCGCTGCCGCGTGCACACCCCACGGCCGCGCGGGTGAGGCCCCGGCGCGGCCGGAATGCACCATTCAGCCTACGACACCGTAACCTACGTCGGCGTAGGTTCCCGGCCTCCACCGTGCCCCCAAGCCTCACACCGGCAGTACCCCACGGCCACTCGGACCGGCCTGAGACGATCGCTCGGGAGACGTGGCGGGCCGTACCCAGGATGGGGCCGACCGAGCCGTCCCCACAACATCCATCCGGCTACGAAGACCGAAACCGGGCATGACATCATGTGCTCGGATACGACAGCGGACAGTCGGACATCGCCAGCGCGACGTGTAGTCGGTAGGCTGCGATGTGGACATCGGTGGCGCGGCGCCGCGTCATCGGGAAAGTGATGTCGTGTCGTGCGGTCCGCCGTAGTGTAAAGGCAGCACCTCGGATTTTGGTTCCGATAGTCCAGGTTCGAATCCTGGCGGCGGAGCGACCGGCACCCCGGTTGACAACACGCACCGGCCTGGCCCGGCCGGATTTGGCAGGGGGTGTGTGCCGCTGCGCGACGACGTGGTTGACGCGCGGGAGGGAGCGGCAACCTCGCTCGGTGAACTGTCCGACGCGTGGTTGGTCGGACGTGCGCGCGAACTGCAGGTCATCGGTCAGCACAGTGATCCACAGGGGCGGGACGCCACTCGTCGGGAAGCGGACAATCTCCTCACCGAGGCCCGCAGACGAGGGCACCCGAGGATGCTCGGACAACTGCTGTGCTGCTGCGCGACGCTGCGCCTGTGCACGCCGGGCATGGCCGAACAAGCCGTCCCGCTGCTGGACGAGCTGCTGACACACGCACGAAGACACCGACTCGACGTGCTTCGTGCCGACGCGCACGCCCTGCGTGGCAGGCTGGCCCTGCTGGACGGCAACGAGGACAACGCCCTGAACCAGGCCGCGGAAGCGCTGGTGATCCTGGACGACGACCTGGTTCCGGACGCGGCGCTGGGCAGGCGATCCTGGGAACGGCTACTGGCCACCTCGCTGATCGACATCGGTCTCGTACTCACCCAACTGGGAGTGTTCGACATCGCCGACGAGGTGATGGCCCGGGCACACCACCGGATCCGCGAGAGCGGCGGGCCGCACGAGATCGCCACCCACCTGATCAACCGGTGCCGGATGCTGCTCGGCTGGGGCCTGCGGCTGGAGCGGATCGGCAAGCAGGACGACGCCGACGGCAGGTTCAGCACCGCGGCGCAGATAGCGGTAGCGGTGGACGGGCCGTGGCAGGAGTCGTTGTTCCCCCGGGTGCCCGGCAGGAAGGCCGCGGAGCAGATGCCCGTGCTGGCGGCCGCCTGCGCGCTGGCTGAGCCGAACGGTTCGCACATCGACAAGCTGGAGGAGGTTTCCGATCCGGCGCTGGAGCTGCCCGTACAGGAAACGATCATCATAGCGATCGCGTTGGCACGGTGCTACGACAGCGCGGAACGTCCGGACGAGGCGACCAAAGTGCTCTTCGAGACGCGGCAGCGGGTCTGCGAGGACATCTCCGAACCCAGTCTGCGGATCTCGCTGGTGCGCGAGTACGCCAGACGCGCGAGGCTCGATCCGGACAACGCCGCCGTCGCCGTCGAGGAGTACGCCCAGGAGCTCGAATCGGAGCTGTGGACCATGCGCGCCTCGCGCAGCGCCACGCTGATGGCCCGTCTGGACCGGCAACGACTGAACCGGCAGCACCACGCGATCACCAGGCAGGCCATGCACGACCCGCTCACCGGGCTGCCCAACCGCAGAGCACTGGACGCGAAGCTGGAGAGCATGCTGCGTGAACCCGAGTCGCAGCCGCTCTCGGTGGCACTGGTCGATCTGGACGGTTTCAAGGAGGTCAACGACCAGCTCTCGCACGCCGAGGGCGACGAAGTCCTCCGGGTCATCGCGCGCACGCTCAGCGACACGCTCCGCGCCGACGACCTCGTCTCGCGCTACGGCGGTGACGAGTTCGTGGTCCTGCTGCCCGGGGTGGAGCTGGAGGCCGCCGAGAGCGCGCTGACCCGCACGGTCAACGCCGTGTCCCGGCTGCCCGGTTCGCTGTCCCGGGGGGTGACGCTGTCCATCGGGGTGGTGGCGATGCTGCCCCAGGAGAGCGGCAGCGAGGTGCTGGCCCGTTCCGACACCGCGATGTACCAGTCGAAACGGCGGGGTGGTAATCAGGTAGCGGCGATGTCCGGGGACGCGCACCACGGTGATCCCGCCGAACCGCCTGCCTGGATCCCACCCGAATCGGAGCAGTAGTCGTCGTGCGGGTTAGCCGAGGTGTCCGGAATTCGGGACGGAACTCGCCCCCGCCGGAGGAGCGGGACGTGAGTCGCAACACGCCGATGGCGCCGGGCGCCCCTGGTCACATCCGTTCCGGACTCCGGAGCGCGCGGACCGCGCACGGACGCGCGGAAGTTGAACACGCGAGAAACCACACGAAACCGCGCACGGAACGCACACGCGCGGTAACATTCCCTCACCGGCACACCGCCACGCCAGTACATACCGGGGCAGCGATCCGATACAGCGTCCGGCCAGTTACCCTTCACCCGATTGGACGTACAGGCACCGTCCTTACCGGGACTGCTACGGGTTCGGTCTCGCGGAGTCCGGCAGTAACCACGGGTGGCGGTGAGTCGGCGTCGAAACCGCTGGACTCCGAGGGAGAGCATCGATGCTCGAGGGCGTTTCGGCCCAGCCGCCTTCGGACGGCATGTCCTCCGACCCCGTGAGTGTGCTCGTGTTGGCCGCGGGCGAAGGCACTCGAATGAAGTCCGCGACTCCGAAGGTGCTGCACCGGATCGCGGGCAGACCGCTGCTCGAGCATTCCGTCCGCGCCGCCGCGGGTGCGGAACCCGACGAGTTGAGTGTGGTCATCGGGCACGGCAGACAGGCCGTCGACGAACATCTCGCAACGCTGCAGGACGGACTCGGTCGCCGCATCGAGACGGTGGTGCAGCAGGAGCAGCTCGGCACCGGCCACGCGGTGCGCTGTGGGCGACAACAGCGGGAGTCCGCCGGGACCGTGCTGGTCACCTACGGTGATATTCCGCTGCTCGATTCCGCCACGATGCGGGAGCTGCTGCGGGAACACCGCCGAGCCGGCAACGCGGTGACCCTGTTGACCGCCGTGGTGGAGCATCCGGCGGGTTACGGCCGGATCGTGCGCGACGCGGCGGGCGAGGTCGCCTCCATTGTGGAGCAGAAGGACGCCACGCCCGATCAGGCCGCGATCGACGAGATCAATTCCGGGGTCTACGCCTTCGACGCGGGTTTCCTCGACACCGCGCTGGGGCGGCTTTCCACCGACAATTCGCAGGGCGAGCTGTACCTCACCGACGTGGTGGCGATAGCCCGGGGCGAGGGCCACGGGGTGGGCGCTCTGGTGTGCTCGGACAACTGGCTGGTCGAAGGGGTCAACGACCGCGTCCAGCTCGCCTCGGTGGGGGCCGAGCTCAACCGCAGGATGCTGCTGCACTGGATGCGCGAGGGCGTCACGATCACCGATCCGAGCAGTGTGTGGCTGGATTGCGACGTGTGGCTCGGCCGGGACGTCGTGCTGGAACCGAACGTCCGGCTGCGTGCGGGCACGACCGTCGGGGAGGGCGCGAGCATCGGCCCGGAAACGACGCTGACCGCCTGCTCGGTCGGCGCGGGCGCCGAGGTCGTGTCCACCCACGGCGAGCACGCCGAGGTCGCCGCGGGGGCCTCGGTGGGGCCGTTCGCCTATCTCCGTTCGGGCACCCGTCTCGGCGAGGGCGGCAAGATAGGTACTTTTGTCGAGGTGAAGAACGCCGACATCGGCGCGGGGACCAAGGTCCCTCACCTGAGCTACGTCGGGGACGCCACGGTTGGCACGAACAGTAATATCGGAGCTGCCACGGTTTTCGTCAACTACGACGGCGTGGCCAAACACCACACGGTAATCGGCTCTCACGCACGTACCGGTGCCGACAACATGTTCGTGGCTCCGGTTCGGGTGGACGACGGCGCCTACACCGCCGCGGGCTCGGTCATCACGGAGGATGTCCCTCCCGGTGCGATGGCGGTCGCCCGGGGGAAACAACGCAACATCGAAGGCTGGGTCGCCAAACGACGTCCCGGCACAGCCGCCGACGAGGCCGCCCAGCGTGCGCTGGCCGACCGTGGGAACTCCACCGAGAACGACGAGTGACACTCGAGCTTTTCAGCCGTCAACGGGAGGGGACGATGACCGTGAGTGCAATGTCTGCGACTCCGAAGAAGAGCCTCAAACTCTTTTCCGGCCGCAGCCATCCGGAACTGGCCGAGGAGGTCGCCAAGCATCTGGACGTTACGGTCACCCCGCAGGCGGCCTACGAGTTCGCCAACGGCGAGATATTCGTCCGCTACGACGAGTCGGTGCGCGGATGTGACGCGTTCGTGATCCAGTCGCACAGCAGCCCCATCAACGAGGCCGTGATGGAGCAGCTGGTCATGGTGGACGCGCTCAAGCGCGGTAGCGCCAAGCGCATCACGGTGGTCCTGCCGTTCTACGGTTACGCCAGGCAGGACAAGAAGCACAAGGGCCGTGAGCCCATCTCGGCGCGGTTGATGGCCGATCTGTTCAAGACCGCGGGCGCCGACCGCATCCTGACCGTGGATCTGCACACGGATCAGATCCAGGGCTTCTTCGACGGCCCGGTGGACCACCTGCTGGCCCAGACCGTGCTGTCCGACTACGTCAGGGACGCCTACTCCGAGGAGCGGATCACGGTCGTCTCCCCCGACTCCGGCCGGGTACGTGTGGCCGAGAAGTGGGCGGACAACCTCGGTGGGACACCGCTGGCCTTCATCCACAAGACCCGCGACCCGTCCAAGCCCAACGAGGTGGTGGCCAACCGCGTGGTGGGTGACGTGGAGAACCGGCTGTGCGTGCTGGTCGACGACATGATCGACACCGGCGGGACGATCGTGAAGGCCACCGAGCAGCTGCTGGAGGCGGGCGCCAAGGACGTGATCATCGCCGCGACGCACGGCGTGCTGTCCGGCCCGGCCGTGGAGCGGCTCTCCAACAGCGGTGCCAAGCAGGTGGTGCTGACCAACACACTGCCGATCCCCGAGGAGAAGCGGTTCGAGAAGCTCACGGTGCTCTCGATCGCTCCGCTCATCGCCAAGGCGGTGCACCAGGTGTTCGAGGACGGCTCGGTGACCGGACTGTTCAACGGCCAGGCCTGACCTGCCCCCGTATCCTGCGCGACCGGGAAGCGGCGATCTCGCGCGAGATCGCCGCGCCCCGAGTGCGACAGGGCTGGGACAACCGGCCGGGTCGACGAAGGCCTGTCAGGAGACGTAGCCGATCAGCTTGTCGACCGCCAGCACGACGAACAGCACCAGGCACAGTGTCAACACGGTGTTGGACAGCCATCGCGAGCGGTGGGCGGCGGGCATCCGTGCGGAGTTCAGCAGCACCAGCAGTGTCCCGGCCAGGAACGGCATGAACAGCGCACCCAACACCCCGTAGGCGATGGTGAGCTGGAACGGCTTGTCCAGGAACAGCAGCGACATCGGGGGAACGGTCAACCAGAGCGCATACCCGCGGAACGGCCAACTGCGCATCCCTGCCGTGCTCTCGTGTCCGGTACCGGAGGCCGAACCGGTTTCCGGGCGTGCCCACCAGGTACGCCACCAGTCGGCGAACAGCAGACTCACCCCGTTCCACACGCCCAGCAGGGATGTGAACGTCACCGCCAGGAATCCGACCAGGAACGGCAGTCGCGCCCACTGCCCGTAATCCGCGGCCAGTCGCTGCCCGAGTTCGAGCAGACCGCGGTCGCCGTCGGCCATGCCCTGCCCCAGCAGCAGTTCGGAGCCCACGATCAGCATCGCCACCACGAAGATGCCGGTGGTGAGGTAGCCGACCGCGTTGTCGGTGCGCATGAACGGGATCCAACGCGGGGTCCGCCACCCCTTCGCCATGGTCCAGTAGCCGTAGGCGGCCATCGTGATCGTGCCGCCGACACCGCCCATCAAACCCAGCACATAGGCCAGTGACCCCTCCGGCAGCCGGGGAACGAGTCCGCCGCCGAGCGCGACGATGTTCGGCCCGACCAGCACGGCGGTTCCCACCACGGCCACGAACATGACGCCGACCAGGATCGTCATCAGCCGTTCCAGCAGCCGGTACCGGCCCAGCCACACCAGCACCAGGCCGACGACGCCGCAGATCATCCCCCAGTAACGCACGGACAACCCGGGGAACAGCGCGTTCAGCGGCAGACCGGTGGCCGACATGGCGGTAGCGCCGTAGACGAAACCCCACAGCACGATGTAGACGCCGAAGAAATTGGTGGCCCAGCGTCCGAGCGAGCGCCAACCGGCGAGGATCGTGCTGCCGGAACCGAGATGCCAGCGCCCCACCGCCTCGCCGATACCCATCTTGAAAACGGTTCCGAGCAGGATCGCCCAGAACAGGGCGTAACCGAAGCGTGAGCCCGCCACCAGCGTGGCGACCAGATCACCCGCACCGACACCGGTGGCGGCTGCCATGATGCCCGGCCCGACGCGCCGGAGCCTACTGCGCCAGTCCGTGCTCGCTGGCTCACTCGCGGTGGTCTCGGCAGTCATGCGGATCAACCTAGTATCGCGCGGGCGGACAGGAAAGGCATTGCCGGCGAAACCCGTCCGGATCCGAGCGCCCTCCCTTCGCCCCCGCCGGTTAACCGGCCGGAACGACCGCCGCATACAATGGCATGGTTGCCTCGGCGAGGTCGGGTTCGAGAACCCGGCGTTATCGGCGTGGCGGCTGGTGGTCACCGGTGGGACACCGGTGCACCGCTCCGGCTCCCAGGGTTTCGGCAGAGCGTTCGGCGCCCCGACCGCCATACCAGTCGCGCGTCGCGCCGCCGCAGGACAGCGACTGATGCACACCATCCCTGAGCCAAGGAGTACGCCACCGTGTCCGAAGTACGTCTCGCAGCGGAACAGCGCCACGAGTTCGGCAAGGGAGCCGCCCGCAGGTACCGCCGGGCGGGCAAGATCCCCGCGGTGCTCTACGGTCACGGTTCCGACCCGAAGCACCTCGCGCTGCCCACCGTGGATTTCGCCCGGGTGGTCCGTGAGAACGGCCGCAACGCCGTGCTGACCGTCGACGTGACGGGCGGCAAGAGCGAGCTCGCCCTGTGCAAGGAGATCACCTCGCACCCGACCAAGGGCTACATCGAGCACGTGGACCTGCTGCTGGTCAAGCGCGGCGAGAAGGTCACCGTCAACGTGCCGGTCGTGGTCAACGGCGAGGCCGCTCCCGGCACCCTGGTCACCCAGGACGCGAACGAGATCCAGGTGGAGGCCGAGGCCACCCACATTCCGGAGCAGCTGGAGATCTCGATCCAGGACGCCGAGGCCGGCACCCAGTTCCACGCCCCGGACGTGACCCTGCCGCGCGGCATCACGCTGCAGAGCGGTGAGGACGTCCTGGTCGTCAACGTCTCCGAGGCCCCGACCGAGGCCGACATGGAGTCCGAGATCGACACCAGCGGCGCCGGGGTCGTCGAGGAGGCCTCCGAGGAGGAGACCGCGAACGAGTGATCACCTACGGGTGACACTTCGTCGGTCCGGCTGTCGTAGCCGGTCCAGCGGCGGAGCCTCTCGCACGGCTCTCGCCGCGGGGAGGCCCGACATCGGGTAGGTACTACACGACGTCGGGCCTCCTTCGCGAGAGCCGCACGGGAGACCACGCAGGGGGGCCGAGCTGCGACAGTGGTTGTTTCGCCGCTGGGAGCGCCGAAGCTAACCAAACGCATGTACCCACCAGCAGAGGCAGCACAGGAACCGACAAGCACCGCCGTGGCAGCGGGTGCCGAGGTGCGGGTGGCCCGCGCGGCCACACCGTTCGGCTGAGTCGAATCCGAGGATGTCGTGACTACACGGGACAGTGAAGACACAACCGGGCTCGCGCTGATCGTCGGGCTGGGGAATCCGGGACCGCGCTACGCGGGCAACCGACACAACGTGGGTTTCCTGGTGGCCGACGAACTGGCCGAACGCGTCGGCGGCAAGTTCAAACGGCACAAGTCCGGGGCCGACGTCGCCGAGGGCAGACTGGACGGCACACGTGTGGCGCTGGCCAAGTCCCGTTCACTGATGAACCTGTCCGGCGGCCCCGTCGCGGGAGCGGCCAGGTTCTACAAGGTCTCCCCGGAGTCGGTGATCGTGATCCACGACGAGCTGGACCTGACATACGGCACCGTCCGACTGAAGCGGGGCGGCGGCGAGAACGGCCACAACGGGCTCCGCTCCATCAGCAAGTCGCTCGGCACTCGCGACTACCTGCGGGTGCGGTTCGGGGTGGACCGCCCGCCGGGGCGGATGGATCCGGCCGACTACGTGCTGCGCGACTTCTCGCGCACCGAGCGGTCCGAACTCGGGTTCTTCGTCGATCGCTGCGCCGACGCGGTGTCGACACTGGCGGCCAAGGGCCTGGAGGCCGCGCAGAACGAGTTCCACTGACGGGGTTTCGGGCCAGTCGTTCCCCGGCTCCTTCTTCGATCCGGATGCCCGACCGTGACAGCACGAGTCGCGCTGTCACGACAGTCCCTTGACCGGATGCCCTGGGAGCGGGAAACCGGTGGGCCGAACCGACCACACGGCCAGGCTGCCGGGCGGGGATTCAGGCCTAGCACTGAGGAATACCAGGAGCTGGATCAGGCCCCGTGTTCAGGTAGTACCCGGTGACGAAACCGGAGTGACCGTCGAAGGAAGACACCCAGGTTATGTAGTACCAGATGTTGTCGCCCTTGATCGACTCCCCGAAGCTCCAGCAGTCTATGGCCATCGACTTGCCCTCGGGAGCACGGGAAAGCGCGGTATAGGACGTGGCGGGCCCCGTCCGGACGTTCAGGGCACGCAGATTGTCCGCGCACAAGCCGGTCTCCCCCCGGTCCCCACACGGATAGGGCTCGGCCGCCGCAGTCCCCGCGCTCACGGAAAACGAGAAAACGGCGACGAAAACCAGACTGAGCACCGGGAAGACGAAACACCGGAAAAGCCTGCTCGACACGCCGTTTACGATTTTATTGCCACTCATCAATAAACCCCAAAAAGACAAAAAACAGGTTCTCACCAAACGAAGTCACATGAGACGCCAACAGCGCCACATGTCACTTTTAGAGCACCGCACGGGCGGCACCAAACAAGATCGACACGTCAGAAGACTACGAACACCCCCAGGTAAATTTTTTCAATCTCGACGCCGTCGAAACATCCTGCATCACGGACAATTCCGCGGCAACACTGTGTGATGTACACCTCACCGGGGAGTCGTCCGGACCTTCGGGCCAAAGGCCCAACAGGATGAATTTTTCACGGTTTTCCCAGTTCAGAGCCAACTAGGAAACGGAAGCGACAACGCCGTCCCACTACGTGCCGAGTACCGAGGAAATCTTTCGTGATGGATTCGTCCACCCTGCCCGACACGGCTTCAGCGCCCTGCATCCCAGCTCTGCGCACCGAAAACCGTCAACAACTTCGCACTCCCAGATATTGCAACCAGCCGACAAAGTCAATACTCCAGAAGGACACAACACACGAGAACCCTGATTCACTCAGGGGTAGCACTAAATCGCCATCATGACTATGCTCCACGACGTTCTCATAAGAAGTCACGGTGAGAGGAACCGGGGAAACGGAACCTCCCCTTCTCGCTGTCACCCGTTGGCAACCGCAGGCAACACCGCGGGGCGTCACCCTTTTAGACCGGCCCGCATTCCTGCGCGTCCAAACCGATCGAAGAGGTGATCCGAAACACATGGACGAAAAGGTTCTCAAAGCCCAGCAATGGGTGAATGCCACCTACGGCAACGTGGCCGGATACCAGAAATGCGACGAGGACGGCCGCACCGGGTGGAGCACCATGTGGTCCCTCACGATGGGGCTGCAGCACGAACTGGGCATCTCGCCGGTGGTCGCCAACTTCGGTCCCGGCACCCTCGAGGGGGTGCGTGAACTCGGTGACATCGGGTTCGGATGGGACACCAGCCCAAACATCGTGCGGATCATCCAGCACGCCCTGTTCTGCAAGGGCTACTGGGGCGCGAACAGCTACGGCGGTTACGGAACCGTCACCACCGAGGCCGTCAAGGAGATGCGGGTCAACATGGGCCTGCCGGAGGGCGGGACGGGAACCTCCGGCGGCCAGGTCACCCCGAAGATCTTCAAGGCGTTGCTGACGATGGACGCCTACATCATCCTCGGCGGCGGTAGGCAGGAGGTGCGGGAGATCCAGCGCTGGTTGAACGGCCGGTACTGGACGAGACCGAACTACTTCATCGGCCCGTGCGAGGGTCATTTCTCGCGCGACGTGCAGCAGGCGTTGATGAAGGCCCTGCAGTACGAGATGAACGTTCCCGGTCCGAACGGGAACTTCGGCCCCGGCACCGAGGAGGGGCTCAGGCGGAACCCGCAGTCCGTCGGTTCCTCCGGTCCGATCACCCAGCTGTTCCACGCCGCGTGCATCTTCAACGAACCGGTGCCCGGTGCACCGGCCGGCGTGGGGTTCCGGGACAACTACACATCCGCGACGGCCACGTTCGTCAGGGAGTTCCAGGAGTTCTCCGCGCTGCCCGTCACCGGCGACGGCGATTTCACGACCTGGGCGCAGCTGCTGGTGTCCACGGGTGACCCCGACCGCCCGGCCGACTCGTGTGACACGCGGTTCACCATCACCGCTTCCCGCGCCCGGGCGTTGTACGAGGCCGGCTACCGCGCTGTGGGCCGCTACCTCGCCGAGCCCCCGAGCAGCGACCTGGACAAGGAGATCAAGGACGGGGAGCTGCAGAATATCTTCGACGCGGGTCTGCGATGCTTCCCGATCTGGCAGTACAACGCTCGCGATCTGGAGGACTTCAACTACTCCTCCGGATACCAGCACGGACTGCAAGCCCACGAGCGTGGCGAGCACTACGGGTTCAACTGGGGAACCGTGATCTACTTCGCCGTCGACTACGACGCCACGGATCCGGAGATCACCTCGAACATCATCCCCTACTTCCAGGGGGTGCAGGGCGCCCTCAACAGCCAGGGGAGCAGATTCCTCCCCGGCGTGTACGGCTCGCGGAACGTGTGCGCCCGAGTCAGCTCCGAGGCATACGTCTCGCACTCCTTCGTGTCCGGCATGTCCTGGGGCTTCTCCGGCAACCTCGGTTTCCCGCTGCCGCTGAACTGGGCGTTCAACCAGATCAAGGAGTTCGAGTTCCACAACGGCGATGACGTCTTCGACCTCGACCGAGTGGTTCACCGACCGGGCAAGGACTTCGGGGCCGACTCGATCAACCGCGACACCACTCCCGTGGACGACTTCCTGGCCTACCTGGAAGAGGTCTACGAGCTGGCGCAGTCCTACGACTCGTCCCGCGCCTCCAAGCTCACGCTGGAGTGGATGCGCTATCCCAAGTACAACGACTGGAAGTGGCGCGCTACCTTCGAGCTCGTAGACGAAGGTTTCGTCGCGAAGTGCCGTAATGCCGGTCTGCGGACTTCCAAGCACCACAACTACCAGGACCCCTCCGCCGGGGTGACGATCCACGTGGATCACCTGTGCGCCACGGCGAACGCCTACCTCCTGGAGGGGGCGGGTAAGGGCGCCGGGATCGAACTCGGTGACCTGGGTGGTTGGTGCGGTGATCTGATCACCTTCTACGGCGAGTGGGTCCGGGACGAGGACGAGAACAAGGACGGCCACAAGTACGCCATGGACCGGCTGGCGAAGTCGAACGTGCGGACGACGTTCATGCTGAACGACCTGGTCGAGGACGTCGACGGCTACCACATCGGCTTGGCGGTCAAGGCGGGCGCGAACGTGGTGACCGAGTTCCGGAACCTGCTCAGCGGTGGTGGGCACCAGTCCCGTTTCGGCAGGTTCTTCTCCGACCGGCACGGCAGTACGACGGACGTCGTGAACGGGGCCGTGGCATGCTTGACCGGCGCACCCGCCGACCCCGTCGACGCCACGAAGTACGCGGTCTCCCGCAAGGGGCTGATCATCAAGCAGAACGGCACGTTCGTCGATCCGCTGTCGATCACCCAGTCCGATCTGCGTGCGTTCTGCCAGGGCTACGCCGACACGCTCAACTCACTGCGCGGCCTGGAAGGAAACTGAGCCGTGCGTCGATCAAGGAGTAATCGCTGAGCATGGAGGACTTCGCGATCGAGTTCACCACGCTGCTGCTGTTCGCCACGCCGCTGCTGATTCTCGTCAAAATTCTGCAGATGCTGTTGACGCAGCGGCTACCACTTTTAGCACGCGGCTCCGGGTGGGGAATGTTCGAGCTCGTGACCTGGCTGTTAGTGGCCGCTCTGGACTCTCACAATCTCGCGCTGTGGTCCGGCATCGCCAATCAGCCGGAAGACGTGTGCGAAACGAACCCGTGGAAACTGAGCTCCGATGTCTACATCGAGAGCAGTTCCCTCTTCGACTACCCGGTCACAACACACTGCGTGTGGCCCGACGGGCACACCATGAGCCTGGTGCCCTGGCAACTCAACGCCGCGACCCTGCTGTTTTTCACAACGGCGGTCGCGGTCACCGCCTACGCCGCCTTGCGCGCCCATCGGCGCCGGAGAGCACGGCACCACACCACGCCGTAGACGCGATCCCCCGCCCGAAGCCACGTACCCGTCCGCGAGATCAAAGGACAGCAGGATGACGAGCATCGACCGACGACACTTCTTCGCCCTGGGCGGCATGGCACTCGGCGCCGCCTCACTCACCTCCCTGCCCGCCACCGCACTCGCTTCCCCGGCCACATCGACGTGGCGGCGGCAGAAGAGCGTCAACGGCTGGTCTGTTCTCGGCGGGAACGAGGTCGAGCGGTTCCCGGTTGAGGGCAGCAACCTGTCCGTGGAGCTGGCCCCCGCCGCGGCACCGGTGCTGCTGTACGTGGCACGGCGGTTCGTCTACGACATCGAGTCCCAGCTGCAACCCGGGGAGATCACCGGGCACACCACGGACACCCGCGTCCGGGCTCCCTACGAGTCGACGTACCTGTCGGGCAGCGGCATCACGATCAGACCGCTGTTCTACCCCGTGGGCGCGAAGAACGGGTTCTTCGAGGAGCAGCGGATAGTGATCCGCGACATCCTCGCCGACTGCGAAGGACTCGTGGCCTGGGGCGGCGACCTTGATCCGGTCAAGGAGTCCCACTTCCACATCACCGCACCCCCCACCAGTGGCCGCTACCGCGCTCTCGCGGCCAAGATCGGCGGCTGGGACGACGAACCGGGCAAGGGAGCGGGCAGCATCAACGCCTTCGCCCCGCGGCGACTCGCACGGGCGCGGCCCAACTGACGACTCGGAAAAAGCCGATGTGCCATCGCCCCACCCCGGCCGAACCTTTCCGGACGAGCCGGGGTGCAGGTGATTCCGGTGACGGGATCGGTGATCATGGAAGGCGAGCCCCCGGTGACACCGGGGCGGATCACTTCCATCGATATCAGAAACCCGAAAGCACGCTCGGTTTCCCCTGAAGACGCATCTCCCCGGCAGAGTTCTCCGACTCAGCGGGATCTCGGACGGGGTCGCGTCGAACAGAACACCGACGCGGACAGTTCACTGACCATGATCCGGCAATTCCCGCCGAGGTTCGTGCAGCCCCTGATCACCGGCTTGGCCATCTCGATCGAGAACCCGCCCAAAGGCCTGCGGGAGCGGGTGGCTCCTCGTGGAACACGGCAAGAACCTCTTGTCCTGACCACGAAGAAGCCGATCGAACTGGTCGGCCGGCTCGAGAGCTTCCCGCCCAGGGGCGCGGAGTACGAACCGCGGGAACCTGTCGAGCTCGTTCCGGAGGACGACTCGGGGACAACGATAGGCCGTATTCTCGACCTCCCCGCGACGGTCGATGTTCTCTGACCCTCACATCACACGGTGGCCCGATCTCCTGCCGTACCGTGGAGATCGGGCCGACGTGCGTATCGGGACCTCCCGGACTCGATCCGCCCGGGACGAGGTTTCCGTAGTGTGCGACCGGGCCGTCCCGAATCCCGACTCGCACCTCGGTTCGGAAGCCGACGAACCGGTGCGTCGATCAAGCAGTGACGTCCAACCGTGGAAGACCTCGCGAGTGAGTTCGCCACGCTGCTGCCGTTCGGCACTCCGTGGTTGGTCCTCGGCAAGCTGCTGCGCTGCCTCGCGATGGGACGGTTCTCGCTCGCGAGACGCGGATCCAGCTGGACGAGGGGCGAGCTCGTGACCTGGCTGCTAGTGGCCACTCTGGACTCCCGGAGCCTCGCGCTGTGGTCCGGCATCGCCAACCAACCGGAAGACGTGTGCGAACCGACCGCGTGGGAGCCGACACCCGGTGTCCGCATCGAGAGCAGCTCCTTGTTCTACTACCCGGTCACCACACACTGCGTGTGGCCCGACGGGCACACCATGAGCCTGGTGCCCTGGCAACTCAACGCCGCGACCCTGCTGCTTTTCACAGTGACGGTAGCGGTGTTCGTGCGCACTGCCGTCCGCGCCCACCGCCACCGAAGCACACGGCGGCATACCGTGCGGTAGACGCGAGTCCGCTCCGTCCGAGTGGGACTCGACTGACCGCTTCCGGTAACAGGGGTGGGCACCACCGGGATGGATGGTCAGGACAACAGCTCGGCACCGGCGCCGCGTCGGAGCTTGCCGGAGGGAGTCTTGGGCAACGAGCCCGGTGCGACCACCAGCACTGTGGCGGGACGCGCCCCCACCTCGCCGAACACCTTCGCCGCGACTTCCTTGCGCAGCCGCCGCTCCTCGGTCTCGTCGCCCACCGAACGGGACTCCACGATCACGGCGAAGTGCTCCCGCCGCGTATCGGCGTCCCTGCGCACCGCGGCGGCGTTACCGGCACGCACACCCCGGACCGTGCAGGCGGCCCGCTCGATGTCGGCGGGGTGTACGTTACGGCCGCCGAGCACGATCACTTCCTTGCGGCGCCCGCACACCACCAGCTGCCCGTCCACCAGATAGCCCTCGTCCCCGGTGTCCAGCCAACCGTTCCCGTCGGTGGCCGCCACCGGTCCGTCCACCGTCAGGTAGCCGGGGGTAACGGCGGCGCCGCGGATCAGCAGTCCCCCCACGCTGCGTTCCGGCAGCGGCGCACCGGACTCGTCGACCACCAGGACCTCCATCCCCGGCAGCGGGGGACCGAGCATCGCGAACCGGCGCGCACCAGAAGTCCCCGCGTCGGTGGGAACGGCTCGCCGGTGCGATCGGAGCTCCTCCGAATCCACGGTGTCCACGCTCATGCCGCCTAGGGCGGGTGCGAACGAGACGGCCAGGGTAGCCTCGGCCATGCCGAACGCACCCACCACGCACTCCGGACGCAGCCCGAACCCGGCACCCGCCGTGAGGAAGCGTTCCACCGTGCCGGGGTCCACCGGCTCGGCGCCGTTGAGCGCGAACCGCAGCGTGGACAGGTCGAATCTCCCCTCCTCGGCTCGTTCCATACCACGCGCCGCGATGGCGTAGGCGAAGTTCGGCGCGGCGGTGACGGTGCCGCCGTATCGCCCGATCAGCTCCGGCCACAGCGATGGGCGCGCCAGGAAATCGGCCGGGGTGACCTTGACCAGCCGCATCCCCAGGGCCATCGGCACGGCCAGACAACCGCCCATGCCCATGTCGTGGAACAGCGGCAGCCACGAGACCGCCACATCGTGCTCGGGAGACAACAGCGCGGCGGCCGTGATCGCCCGGGTGTTGTGGTGGAGATTGCCGTGCGTGATCCGCACCGCCTTGGGCTCGGCCGAGGAACCGCTGGTCAGTTGCAGCAGCGCGAGGTCGTCCTCACCGGTGGGGACCCCCTCGCCCGGCGCGGTCTCCGCTCGCGAGAGCTCGTCCAGGTCGCGGAACCGGATGCCCTGCTCGGCCAGCACCGGGGCGAACTCGTGGAACGGCTCGCCGAGCAGCACCAGGTCGGCCCCGATCATCCGGGTGACGCGCAACGTGTCGGCGGCCCAGACCTCGAGATCGGTGCGCGGCGTGGGCTGGTGCAGCATCGTCACCGAAGCACCGGCCAGCCAGACCGCCTGCACCGCGGGAACCACGGACTCCGGGCTCGCGGCGAGAACCGCCACCGCGTCACCACGGCGCACCGGCGGGGACTCCGTGGTGGAACGCAGCGCGGTCGACATCCGCAGCGCACACTCGCGCACCTGCCGCCAACTTCGGCAGCGGGGCGCCTCCGGCTCACCGGTGACGAGGCCGCGAGTGCCGGGACCGTGGTCCGCGGCGGCCGCGGCGGCCACCATTTCCGTGAAGTGGCTCACGCTTCCAGCCTACTTCGTGTCGGAACGGCCCCGGACGACTCCGTCGGTGGATCGCGCTGCGAAACCACGTCCATCCCGGCTTCCGCCGGCCGGCCCACTCCCGCCGCGAGGTTGTCGATTTCTCGCGAAATCGCAGCGCCCGAGGATCACTCCAGACTGTCGGCCAGCTCCATCCAGCGGGACTCGATATCGTCCTTCTGCTCCCGCAGTTCGCGCAGCTGTGAGTTCAGTTCCTGCAGCCGCTCCGGTTCGGTGGCGGCCTCGGCAAGTTGGTTGTGCAGCTCCTCCTCGCGCCCGGAGAGCTTGTCGAGCTGACGTTCCAGCCGGGAGAGCTCCTTGCGCGTGGCGCGGTCCTGCGCACCGGACAAGCCACCCGACTTCGCCTTTCCGGTCTGCCCGGAATCGCCGGCGTCCTGCTGCCTGCCGAGGGACTGATCCCCGCTCTCCAGCAGCGAGCGACGCCTGTTCAGGTACTCGTCGATCCCGCCCGGCAGGTGGGTGATGCCGCCGTCCCCGAACAGCGCGACCACGTTGTCGCAGACCCGCTCCACCAGATAGCGGTCGTGCGAGACGACCACCAGGGTTCCGGGCCAACCGTCCAGCAGGTCCTCCAGCTGCTGCAGGGTGTCGATGTCCAGATCGTTGGTGGGCTCGTCGAGCACGAGCACGTTGGGCTCGTCCATCAGCAGCCTGGCAAGCTGCAACCTGCGGCGCTCACCGCCGGAGAGGTCCTCGACCCTGGTCCACTGCCTGCCCTTCCCGAAGCCGAACCGCTCACCCAGCTGGGAGGCGGTCAGCTCGTACTTGCCGAGCGTCACCTGCTTGGCGACGTCCTCGATCGCCTCCAGCACGCGCCACTTGCCGGGCAGGTCGTGCAGCTCCTGGGTGAGGTGCGCCAACCGGACCGTCTTGCCCTCGATCCGCTTGCCACCGTCGGGCTCCCGCTCGCCTGCCAGCAGCCGCAGCAGCGTCGTCTTGCCGGAGCCGTTGACCCCCACCACACCGACCCGCTCACCAGGTCCGAGCCGCCAGGTCACGTTGTCCAGCAGCTTGCGGTCGGCCACTCGGAGGTCGACGTCCTCCAGCTCGACCACCGTGTTGCCCAACCGGCGCTTGGCGAACGAGACGAGCTCCACGGTGTCCCTGGGTTCGGGGACGTCGGAGATCAGCGCTTCCGCCGCCTCCACCCGGAACTTCGGCTTGGAGGTTCGCGCCTTGGCGCCGCGCTGCAGCCAGGCGAGTTCCTTGCGGGCCAGGTTGCGGCGTTTCTCCTCGGTCTGCTGCGCGATCCTGGCGCGCTCCGCCCTGGCGTAGACCCAGTCGGCGTAGCCGCCCTCGTACTGCTCCACCCGGCCGTCGACGACCTCCCAGGTGCGGTTGCACACCTCGTCGAGGAACCACCTGTCGTGGGTGACGATAACCAGTGCGCAGCGCCGCGAGAGGAGATGGTCGGCCAGCCAGCGCACCCCTTCGACGTCGAGGTGGTTGGTCGGCTCGTCCAGCACCAGCAGGTCGAGCTCGCGCACCAGCGCGGCGGCCAGCGCCACGCGGCGCCGCTCGCCGCCGGAGAACTCGGCGACCCTGGTCTCCAGACCGAGCCCGGTCATGCCGAGCCCGTTGAGCACGGAGCGAACCTTCGGGTCGGCGGCCCACTCGTGCTCGGCGGTGAAGCCCTGCGGATCGAGCACCGCGTTGCGCACGGTGGCGTCGGCGGGCAGCTCGGTGCGCTGGGTCACGACCGCGCTGCGCAGATCGCGGGTGTGGTTGACCCGCCCGGCGTCGGGTTCTTCGATGCCGGTCAGAATCTCGAGCAGGGTCGTCTTGCCACCGCCGTTGAGACCGACGACCCCGATGCGGTCGGTCTCGGTCACGCCGAGCGAGACTCCGTCCAGCAGCGGGCGGACCCCGTGGCTCTTCTCGACCGATTCCAGGTTGATCAGGTTGGCCATCGAGTGTTGGTCACTCCGTCGAATTCGAGTATGCGCGGAACAGGCCGCGGACGTTGCGGGTCCGGACCATCGATTTCATTGCGCGGGCGGGTGGGTGTGCGGCCGGGACCACCGGCGGGCAGGGCGCCTGTGACCACGGCGCGGGGTCGGCGTCACACCCGACCCGGATTCACGCGTGCACCTGCGGCGGAGTGGGAGGGCGATCGACGTGCTCGTCGCCGACCAGCCGTGCGCCCGGAACGGGTCCCTGCGCCACTCGTACCGTCCGGCAGACCCCGGCACCGGAGAGCTCGGCGGCGACGCGCACCGCCTCCTCCCCGTCGGTACACAGGAAGGCGCAGGTCGGACCGGAGCCGGACACGACCCCGGCCAGCGCCCCCGCGTCCACCCCGGCACGCAGCGTGCGCCGCAGTACCGGCCGCAGCGAGACCGCCGCGGCCTGCAGATCGTTGCCCAGCAGCAGGGCGAGCTCACGTGGGTCTCCCGAGGCCAGTGCCTCCAGCAACGGTTCGACCTCGCCCACGCGATTGTCCGAGTTGCGCCGCAACCGGTCCAGCTCGGTGTACACCTCCGGTGTCCCGAGGCCTTCGCCGTGCAGCGCGATCACCCAGTGATAAGTGTGGCGGGCCAGCACGGGAACCAGTCGCTCGCCGCGTCCGGTGCCGAGAGCGGTACCGCCCTGCAGGGCGAACGGCACGTCGCTGCCCAGTCGGCTCGCTATCTCGGAGAGCTCGTCACGACCGAGTTCGAGCTTCCACAACGCGTTCAGCGCGAACAGCGTGGCGGCGGCGTCGGCGCTACCGCCCGCCATGCCGCCCGCGACCGGTATTCCCTTGTTGATGGAGATGTGGACACCGGTCTCGTCGGGATCCCTGCCACTGGCGCGGGCGAGTTCGAGTACGGCTCGCCACGCCAGGTTGTCGGAATCCAACGGCACGCTTTCCGAACCCTCGCCGTGCACCTCGATGCCCGGCTCGTCGGAACTGCGTACCGTGATCTCGTCGGTCAGCGACAGCGCCTGGAAAACGGTCACCAGCTCGTGATAACCGTCCTGGCGACTGTCACCGACCGAGAGATGCAGGTTCACCTTCGCCGGGACCCGGACGGTGATCGGGGTAGGTACCACGGACAGCACACCCCCAGGGTACGTGTTCGTGCCGCGCACGTTCAGGTGTGCGTGCGCCCGGGTCCCGAGCGGTCGTGCGATCAGCTCGCGGGGATGACGGACTTGCCGCCGTACTGCTCGTTGATGAAGTCCTTGACCTCCTGGGACTGCAGCATGTCGACGAGTTTGTCGATGCGCGGATCACCCTGCATCTCGGAGTTGGTCACCACCCCGTTGACGTAGGGGTTGTTCTCGGTCGACTCCAGGGCCAGCGGGTCGTCCAGATTGGCCTTGAGGGCGTAGTTGCCGTTGACCACGGCGAACCGCACGTCCTGCAGCGAGCGCGGGATCTGGGCGGCCTTGAGCTCCTCGATCCGGAGGTTCTTCGGGTTGTCGACGATGTCGCGGACATCGGTCTCCTCGGCCGCGCCCTGCTTGAGCTCGATCAGCCCCTTGGACTGGAGCAGCTTGAGCGCCCGTCCCCGGTTGGAGGGATCGTTGGGAATCATGACGGTGGCGCCGTCGGAGACCTTGTCCAGCGAGTCGATCTTCTTGGAGTAGATGCCCAACGGCTCCAGGTGCACGGGGGCGACCCACTGCAGGTCACCACCGCGCTCCTCCTTGTACTCCTCGAGGAACGGCTTGTGCTGGTAGTAGTTGGCGTCCAGCGACCCGTTGGCCGTGGCCGCGTTGGGTCTGTTGTAGTCGCTGAACGTCTCGATCTCGATTTTCAGGTCCTGCTCGGCGGCGAGGTTCTCCTTGACGAACTGCAGGATCTCGCCGTGCGGCTGCGCGGTGGCACCGACCTTGATCGCCGCGTTCGGGTCGTCCTGCGCGGCCGAGCCACCGCCGCAACCCGCTAACGCGAGCGTGCAGGTGGCGAGCACTGCGGCGAGAAGTTTGGTACGCATCGAAGGTCCTTTCGGATCTCGGTTCGGCGGCGTCCGCCGCCTTGCCGGCACGCGAGGCCGGTCGGTTTCTTCGGTTTTGTCGGGTTTCATCGGGCGGCTCTCGGCCAGGTGAGCAGGCTCGACACGTCGAGCCGCGGGAACTCACCGGAAGAAGCGAAAACCGCTGGGTCTCACGCCCCGGGGGCGGTGGGCTCAGACGTTGGTGGCCGCACGCCTGCGGTCGACCAGCTTGGTCACCCAGTCGGTGAGCAGCTGCATTCCCCAGGCCAGGATTCCGAGCAGCACCACCGAGACGTAGAGCACACGATCGTCGTAGGCGTTGTAACCGTCCAGGATCGCGGTGGCACCCAGCCCGCCGCCCGCGATGGCGCCCGCCATCGCGGCATAGCCGATCAACGCGAGCATGGTCACCCCGACCGCGCCGACCAACGCCGCTCGCGCCTCGCTGAGCAGCACTGTCCACACGATCCGGAACTTGCCCGCTCCGGTGGTGACCGCGGCCTCCACGATCGCCGAATCCACTTCGCGCAACGCGTTGGAGGTCAACCGCGCGAAGAACGGCACCGCGGCGATGGCAAGCGGCACGATCGCCGCGCTGCTGCCGAACGCCTGCCCCATCAGCAGCCGGGTCAGCGAACCGACCACCACCAGCAGCACCACGAACGGGATCGAACGCGTCACGTCCACGACCGCGCCGAGCACCCGGTGCACCAGCGGTTTGGGGGTCAGTCCCACGTGTGAGGTCATGTGCAACCAAACCCCCAACGGCAGACCGCCGACCACACCCACCAAGGTCGACATCAGGACCATGTAGAGGGTCTCGACAGTCGCGGGACGTACCAGTTCCAAGACCTCCGACCAGGGGGTCACGTCACTCACGCGGCAACTCCATCAACGCTCACGGGAGCGCGGCGCACATGCGCGTCGCGCTCGATCATCCACTTCAGCGCGGACTCGGAACGTTCACCGGACAGCCCGACACGGAATTTGGCGACAGGCGTGTCCCCGAGCCGCGTCAGTCCACCGCCGAGAATGGACAGCTCCACCCCGAACCGGCTCGAGGCCTCGGGCAGCAACGCACCCACGGCCGCGAAACCGACCAGCACCACCTCGGCGACGACGTCGTGCCCGCCGGAATCGAGCTGCAGCGTGCTCGCCTGGTCGGTCTCGGGCAACAGGGTCGAACCGATCCGGCTGCCCGGTTCGGAAACGAGGTCCAGCACCTTGCCGTGCTCGACCACCCTGCCCTCTTCGAGAACGGCGACGTCGTCGGCGATACGTCGCACCACTGCCATGTCGTGCGTGACCACCAACACCGTCACACCCAGCTCGGAACGAGCGCGCTCCAACACGGTCAGCACCGAGTCGGTGGTACCGGGATCCAACGCCGAGGTCGGCTCGTCGGCGAGCAGCACCGAGGGCTTCGCCGCCAGCGCACGCGCCACGGCGACCCGCTGCCGCTGCCCACCGGAGAGGTGGTCCGGATAAACCGAGGACTTGTCGGCCAGGCCCACCAGGTCGAGCAGCTCGGCGACCCTACTGCGACGCTGGGCCGCAGGCACCTTCGCCGACTCCAGCGGCAGGGCGACGTTGCCCGCCGCGGTGCGCTGCCGCAGCAGCGAGTCCCCCTGCGGAACCACACCGATCCGGCGCCGCGCCGCGCGGAGCTTGCTGCCCTCCAACGAGACGAGATCGGTCCCGTCCACGCGGATGGCTCCGCTGTCCGGTTTCTCCAGCAGGGCGATGCAGCGCGCGAGAGTGGACTTACCGGCCCCGCTGGTCCCCACGACTCCGCAGACGGAACCGTCCGGCACCTGCAGGCTCACGTCGTCGAGCGCCGCCACCGAGGTGTTGCTCTGGGTGAAGGTCTTGGTCAGGTTTTCGACTGTGATCACGATCGAACTCCGCTTCAGCTCGCCTCGGCCGCGGACGTGCGAGGGCGCACGCGAAGACCGGGTGGAAAGTAACCAGGGGCCAGTACGGGATCAGACGTGGCGCCGACAGGCGGTCGTGGTACGCCGCCCGAGATCGACAACACGACGCTCCGTCAGGCCGAGGCGGATAGCCACGGGCAGCGTCTTGGCGCTTGCGGTGGAACTCAGAGACAAATCAACTCCATCGTTCCTGGCGGTAGCACCTGCCCGATCCGGGTGGTTGCTGCGGCGTCGTCGAGCCAGATCTCTCGGCCGCTCGGGATGGACTCCGCGGAAGAGTAAACATCATCGATTCCGCTGGGCGCAAGTTGATGTGAGTCACTTCCCGCCGTTTGTCGCATTCGTCACTAACACTTTCGGCCGTACGGAAATCGGAAGTGGTGACAAGTCGTGTTCGAATGAACACGAAAAACAGCGACGGAAAAGGAGGGCCGTATCCCCAGGTCAGAGCGGGAGCGGAGCCGAATTCCCGATCAGGTTTCGGTTTCCGCGATCCCCGCCAGAGCGGCGAACTCGGTGATGTGGAGTTGTTCTCCCCTCGCGGCCGGATCGATCCCGGCCGCACGCAACAGCCGCTCCGCGCGTTCCGAAGAGCCCGCCCAACCCGACAGCGCGGAACGAAGCGTCTTGCGGCGCTGCGCGAAGGCCGCCTCCACCACGGCGAAGACGCGGTCGCGGTCGATCTCAGCGGGCGGTTCGTGGCGGGTGAAAGCCACCAGTCCGGAATCCACGTTCGGCACCGGCCAGAACACGTTACGCGAGACCGAACCCGCACGCCGCACATCGGCGTACCAGGCGCACTTCGCGCTGGGGGCGCCGTAACGACGACTGCCCGGCTCGGCGGCCATGCGGTCGGCCACCTCGGCCTGCACCATCACCAGGCCGTGCCGCAACGAGGGCAGCTCGGCCAGCAGCCGCAGCACCACGGGAACCGCCACGTTGTAGGGCAGGTTCGCCACGAGTGCCGTCGGCGCGCGTTCGGGGCCACCGAACTCGGCCGCGCTCAACCGCAACGCGTCGCCGTTGATCACACGCAGTCGCTCGGCCAGCGTCGGGGCGTGGTCGGTAACGGTGGCCGAGAGGCGGTCGGCGAGCGCGGAATCGATCTCCACCGCGGTCACCGCGCCTGCCGCGCCGAGCAGGCCCAGAGTCAGTGAGCCGATGCCGGGACCGACCTCGAGTACCACGTCGTCGGAGTCGATACCGGCGGTGGCGACGATGCGTCGCACGGTGTTGGGATCGTGTACGAAATTCTGCCCCAGTTTCTTGGTGGGACGAAATTCGAGCCGCTCGGCCAGTCCTCGAACCTCGGCCGGACCGAGCAGGCGGACTGCGGACGGCTGTTGCTCCACGCCGTCGAAACTAGCAGGCCGAATTCCACCGACCGCGCCGGGACTGCGGGGGGACGCCGATTTCTCGCGAAATCGCCGCGCCACTTCGACACAGGCCGAACTCCGACCACTCCCGCAGGGCGAACCCCGACCACTCACGCAGTCGGCACCGCCGCGGGTTCTCCCGTGCGGCTCTCGTGAGGACGCCGGAGATGTTGTGTAGTACCTACCCGATGTCTCCGGATCCGCAACGAGAGCCGTGCGGGAGGTTCCGCCACGGCACCACCATGGCAACCCGAGCGGAAAACTTCGATCAGGAGAGGCCGAGTTGGGAGGAGCAGGAGGGCCAGGCCCCGTATCCACCGCGCGCGTCGCGCACCTTGGTGGCGACGGCGATCTGCTGCTCCCTGGTGGCCTGGTGCGGGTACGCGGCGTACTGGTCGCCGCCGTAGGCGTCCCAGGTCGACTTGTTGAACTGGATACCGCCGTAGTACCCGTTGCCGGTGTTGATGTGCCAGTTGCCGCCGGACTCGCACTCGGCCAGCTTGTCCCAGACACCGCTGTTCGGCGGCTGCTTGCCGCCGACGCGCACGACCTTGGGCTCGGCCTCGGTGACCACCTTCTCGCCGACGGTCTCCCGCTTGACCTCTTCGCCGTTGCGGGTGGTCACCCGGGTGAAGACGATCTTCTCACCGGCGCTTCCCTGCTTCTCGACCTTGCGCTCGCCCTTGAACATCGAGTCGTCGACGATCTCCTTGACCGGCGGCTCGATCTTCTCCCGAACGTTGACGGTCGAGATACCGGTGCGGTCGATGCGCACCTCGGCGCCGTCGCTGATGCGCTTCCCGGAACCGGGTGTGACCTCGTCGTTCTCGTCGACCTGCAGGCTCTGCTTGTTGAGCAGTTCCTCGACCGTGACGGCGGTGGTGGTCAGCTGCCTGGGCTTGTTGCCGCCGTCGACGATCGTGATCGACTTGGCGGTCTTGACCTCCAGGCTCATGCCCTCCTCGGGCACGGGCATGGTTCGCTTGGCGGAGACCGAGGCGCCGTCGGTGGGAACGCCGAGCTGACGCAGCGCCTGGCCCACCGTGACCGAACGAACCCACTCCTCCCGGGTCTGCCCGTCGACGGTGAGTTCGATCTTCCTGCCGCGGTCGAGCGAGATGGTCTCGCCGTGCTCGACCTTGGAGCCGAGCGAGGGACTGAGGGCGTCGTGCTTGTCGACCTCGATGCCCTCGTCCTCGAGCACCTCACCCACAGTGGACTCGTAGGTGCTGACCTCGCGTTCCTTGCCGTCCACCTCGACGGTGACCGACTTGTCCATCGCGGCGGCCGCGCCGCCCGCACCGGTGATGGACAGGATCACCGCCGCCACCGCGCTCTTGAGGAAGCGGCGCTTCCAGGTGCCGATCGCCTCGGACAGCTCCGGCGAGGGCGCTTCCAGGTCCTCGGGGGAGACCGAGTCGGACAACGGCAGCGGCGGCATCACCGTCGTCTCGGCGTTGAGCAGCCTGATCAGCTCGTCGACCTCGAGGTCGGCGTCGGCCATCAGGTCCTCGACGTCGGGGCCGAGGATCTCGTAGAGGTCCTGCGGGGTGATGCTCAGTGCACCGGGGGGAAAACTCGGGTGATCCTGCGCCGGGTAGGGCTGTGCGTTCCCGGTCCGTTCCTCGGGGGGTTCCAGCACGCCGACGGCGGTGTGCCGCTCGCCGGGCACCGCCGGGGTGAACCAGTCCGTCCCGTCGAGTGTGTTCTCCCGGCGGGCGTACTGCCCGTGGCCCGAGGGCTGCTCACCGAAATAGCCGCGTTCGTTCACAGGGTCGTTACCTCCCGAAGGCGGGAAAGACGCGCCCGCTCCGTCCGGCAGGAAGCCGCCCCTTCGACTTCCGACCGACACGCGCGAGCACGTTACCTTCGTGCTTCGTGTCCGTATCCGACTCCCGTAGCCAGCGCCGCCAGCCGACCGTCGCGCCCGTGATCCGTGTTCCGAGCGGCGAGGGCAGGCTACCCCGACGTACACCGGCGAAGACTGCGGGCGTAATCCGTGACCGTGGTCATCGGTTTACGAGTTCGAGACTCTAGCGTGATGATCCGCGTGCTGCCAAGGATCACGAATTCGCTGTGATCTGAGTTACCGGGGCGAAATCGACTTCCCCAGCGCACAGGGCATCGGTGAAATTCACACGATCGAACCGAAATATGTCCGACCCTTGGCCGCTACACGCCATAACGCGCAGATCTCGACACCGCACGTGTTCGTCGATATCGGACACCTCGCACTATCGAGGGTTATCGGTTACCCGTACAGCGGTTTCCCGGCCCGCCCTGGACCTCCCAAGTCCGCACGGGCCGGGAACGGCAGCGCACCCCGCCGCGAAGTCCCACTAGCGCGGCAGTCCCAGCCGGCGGGCGCAGGAGGGCCAGGCTCCGTAACCGCCACGGGCGTCGCGCAACCGACTCGCGACCTCGATCTGTTCGGCGCGCGCGGCTCGGTGGGGATAGTGGGCGTAGCGCTCACCGCCGTAGGCGGCCCAGGTGCTGCGCAGGAACTGCAACCCCCCGTAATAACCGTTTCCGGTATTGATGTACCAGTTGCCGCCCGATTCGCACCGGGCCAACCGGTCCCACACCTTTCCCGGGGCCGTGCGCTGGTGCTCGGCGGCGACGGCAGGGGCACCGGCCCCCGGAATCGCGGTCAGGGCCACCGCCAGCAGAATCGCGCCGCGTGGAACGTGTCGAGCTCTCATGACCACCTTCTCGGCCGTGGTTCCGGGCAGCGGAGCATGCCCCGTCGAACCCTCGCGCCGGAGCTCGCCCGAGCGGTGCGAACGAACTCCTGTCGGAGTTTCCGAACGGGGTTCACGGTGCGCCGATCGAGATCGGACCGGCGAGCACCGTCGAGCCCCCCATCCCGGCTTCCACTTCGGACGGTAGGAGCACGCGGCGTGGGCGCAAGCCGACATCACCGCGGCTGCTCGAGAAGGTGGTCGGAGAGTTACCGAGACTCAGGAAGCTGCTACACGATCGAGTTGGAAAACTCGCTCGGTAGTGGCCGTCAGAGCGACCGCCAGCTCCGCGACACCCGTCTCGCGCAGTTCGGCAAGGTCACGAACGGTGTAGTTTACGCAGTACGGCTCGTTGGGCCTGCCGCGAAACGGGTGCGGCGTCAGGAACGGCGCGTCGGTCTCCACGAGCATCTGCTCCACCGGCACGAGGGCCGCCGCTTCCCGGAGGCCACGCGCGTTCGCGTTGCGGAAGGTGGCCGTACCCGCGAACGAGAGCACGTAACCGGCTGCCACGCAGCGGCGGGCGAAGTCGGCGTCCCCGGAGAAGCAGTGGAAGATCACCGTCTCGGGAGCGCCCTCCTCGTCCAGGATGCGCAGGATGTCCTCGTGCGCGTCGCGGTCGTGGATCATGAGCGGCTTGCCGACCCGCTTGGCGAGGTCGATGTGCCAGCGGAAGGCCTCCTGCTGCGGCTCCGGCGGGGAGTAGTCCCAGTAGTAGTCGAGCCCGGTCTCCCCGACCGCGACCACCCTGGGATCACGGACCAGCTCGGCCAGCGTTTCCCGCTCGTACTCGCCGAGGTCCTTGGCCCTGGTGGGGTGGAGCGCGACCGCGGCGTAGACCCGCTCGTCCCAGCCCGCGGCGGAGACCGTCCACTTCGCCGACTCGATGTCGTCGGCCACCGTCACCACCCGGCCGACCCCGGCGGCCTCGGCCCGGTCCACCATGCGGCGAACGTCCGCCGCCTCGACCGCGCCGCAGGCGTCGAGATGGGTGTGCGCGTCCACCACCGGGGCGGGCAGCGCCTCGGGTTCCGGCGGGGGAGTTCGTTTGTCGCCCTTGCTCACGCCACCATTCTGCTGGTGAGACGGCCGTCACAGCCCGGCCCCCGGCGAGCCGGGGACACGGCAGTGAAAGGCCCGGCCGCTCCGGTGGGAACGACCGGGCTGGAAACGCGCGAACTGGGAACGTGCCGGTGGGGACTCCGTCGCCGGAT
Organism: Actinopolyspora mzabensis; assembly: GCF_900101095.1. Taxonomy (GTDB): domain Bacteria; phylum Actinomycetota; class Actinomycetes; order Mycobacteriales; family Pseudonocardiaceae; genus Actinopolyspora; species Actinopolyspora mzabensis. Next base: position 196,301 of record NZ_FNFM01000001.1, on the reverse strand, counting down.
CAGCTCTGGATCGGCGCCCACTCCGGACCGGTCTCGGCCAGCTCGGGATCGAGCTTGCCGAACAGCGGCGTCGGCTTGCTCAGCGGGGTGCCGACCCCGATCGGCCGGGACTGCCAGCTGGCCTGCTCGGAGGCGTAGTCGCCGGTCAGGATCGGATAGGAGCGGTCGGCGACGTCCAGATCCGCGACCTCCTGCAGCTGCGGCTGCGCGGCCCAGGTCCCGGTACCGCCCAGCAGCTCGTGCACCTGCTGCGCCGAGTGCGGCAGGAAGGGCGTGAGCAGCGTGTTGGCGTCCGAGACCAGCTGCAACGCGGTGTGCAGGATGGTGTCGCGGCGTTCCGGGTCGTCCTTGCGCTTCCAGGGTTCCTGCTCGGACAGGTACTTGTTGGCCGCCGAGACGACCCGCATCGCCTCCTGGGTGGCGGCGCGGAACCTGGAACGCCGCAGGTGCCCGCCGACCACGTCGAAGGCGTCGCGGGCCATCGTCTTGAGCTCCTCGTCGGCCGCCTCCGGAACGCGGGGTTCGGGGACGGCGCCGACGTTCTTGGCAGCCAGCGAAACCGCCCGGTTGACCAGGTTCCCCCACTCGTTGGCGAGTTCGAAGTTGATCCTGCGGACGAACTCGTCCCAGGTGAAGTCGACGTCCTGGGTCTCGGGGCCCGCCGCCGAGATGAAGTAGCGCAGCGCGTCCGGCCCGAACTCGCGCACGAAGTCGCGTACGTAGATCACCGTGCCCCGCGAAGTGGAGAACTTGGAGCCGGTCATGGTCAGGAACTCACTGGAGGCGATCTCGGTGGGCAGGTTCAACTCGCCGTAGGGACCCGCGTTCCCGCCTCGGTCCCCGGCCCCGTTGTGTCCCATCAGCAGGGCGGGCCAGATCTGGGCGTGGAAGGTGATGTTGTCCTTGCCCATGAAGTACACCCGCAGCGCCTCCGGGTCGTTCCACCAGGCACGCCATGCCTCGGGATCGCCGGAACGCCTCGCCCACTCGACGCTGGCCGAGAAGTAGCCGATCACCGCGTCGAACCAGACGTAGAGCCGTTTCATCGACTGCTCGTCCCACCCCTCCAGCGGGACCGGAACTCCCCAGTCGAGATCGCGGGTGATCGGCCTGGGCCGCATGTCCTCGACGAGGTTGCGGGTGAAGTTCAGGACGTTGGAACGCCAGTCGGTACGCGTGGACAGCCACTTGCCGAGCGACTCGGTGAAGGCGGGCAGGTCCAGGAAGAGGTGCTCGGTCTCCACGAAGCGCGGCACTTCCCCGTTGATCCGGGAGACCGGGTTGCGCAGTTCGGCCGCGTCGAGCTGGTTGCCGCAGTTGTCGCACTGGTCGCCGCGGGCACCGTCGTGATCGCAGATCGGGCAGGTGCCCTCGATGTAGCGGTCGGGCAGGGTGCGGCCGGTGGAGGGACTGACCGCTCCGGTGGTGCTCTTGGGGACGATGTAGCCGTTGCGGTACAGGGCCAGGAAGATCTGCCGCACCACCTGGTAGTGATTGCCGGTGGTGGTGCGGGTGTAGAGGTCGTAGCTGACCCCGAGCGAGCCCATGTCCTCGGCGATCACCCGGTGGTACTTGTCCACCAGCTCCCGCGGGGTGAGGCCCTCCTTCTCCGCCTGCACCTGGATCGGGGTCCCGTGCTCGTCGCTGCCGGAGACCATGAGCACCTTGTTCCCGGCCATTCGGTGGTACCGCGAGAAGACGTCCGAGGGGACACCGATTCCGGAGACGTGACCGATGTGTCGCGGCCCGTTCGTGTAGGGCCAGGCCACTGCGGTAAGGACGGGGGTACTCATGGTTCACAGCCTACGTAAACCCGCATCGGGAACTCGAGCGGGTTTGTCGCGTAACCGCCCCGGAACTGTCCGATGTCGCAGCAGGGCAACCGGCACGCACCCCGGCGGGATGACTCGCCGCTCCGCCGGGTGCCTCGGTCGGGAGCACCGGGGACGCCGGGGCGGGGCCACCCGGAGGTGGAAGCGGACCGCGCGGTGAACGTTGGTCGCGCCGGAGCGGCCCCGTAGACTGCCCGCATGGCCGATTCGCCGTCATCCAGCCCACCGGAAACGCGACCACCGGGCGAGCTGGCCGAGGCCACCCGCGACGAAGCGGCGTTGACGCGTTTCCTGCGCGGGCTGCCCGGCATCGACGCGGTGGGGCTCGAACAGCGGGCCGCCGCGCTGGCCGGGCGTGCCGTCAAGGGGGAAGCCAAGCTGCGCGCCATCGACCGCGCGGTGGGCATGGTGGACCTGACCACGCTGGAGGGTGCGGACAACGCGAGCAAGGTGCGCGCGTTGGCGGCAAAGGCCCGCACACCCGATTCGCGGTTCCCGGACGTTCCCCGGGTGGCCGCGCTGTGCGTCTACCCGGATCTGGTCACCGAGGCGGTGACGGCGCTGCGCGGTTCCGGGGTCGGGGTCGCTTCGGTGGCGACCGCGTTCCCCTCGGGCCGCTCCACGCCGCGCGCCAAGCTGGCCGAGGTGGAGCTGGCGGTGGAATCGGGTGCCGACGAGGTGGACATGGTCATCGACCGCGGTGCTTTCCTCGCGGGTGAGTACGGCCGGGTGTTCGACGAGATCGAACAGGTCCGGGCCGCGTGCGGTCCCGCCCACCTGAAGGTGATCCTGGAAACCGGCGAGCTGGGCGGCTACGACAACGTGTGGCGGGCGAGCTGGCTGGCGCTGCTGGCGGGAGCTGATTTCGTCAAGACTTCCACCGGCAAGGTCTCCCCCGCCGCGACCCTGCCGGTGACCCACGTGCTGTTGCGGGCGGTACGCGAGTGGCGGGATCGAACCGGGCAGTCGCGCGGGGTCAAACCCGCTGGCGGAATCCGCACCACCAAGGACGCGATCCGCTACTTGGTGGCGGTTCGGGAGGTGGCCGGACCGGACTGGTTGACACCCGAGCTGTTCCGGTTCGGGGCGTCCGGACTGCTCAACGACCTGCTGATGCAGCGCGAAACGCAACTTCACGGCCACTACAGTGGCCCCGACCAGGTGACGGTGGATCTTTGACGGAGCCCGACCCGAACCCCCTGGAGTACGCGCCCGCCCTCGAATCCGCGACGGTCGCCGCACTTCGGGAGCGCTACCGCCCGTTCATCGGCGGGGAGTTCACCGACGGCAGCGGTGCGGTGTTCTCCAGCGTGAATCCGGCGACCGGAGAAACGCTGGCCGAGATCACGGGCAGTGCTGAATCCGATGTGGACCGAGCGGTGAATGCGGCCGAGGACGCCTTCCGAGGCCACTGGGGCTCGATCAGCGGTACCGACCGGGCCAAGTACCTGTTCCGGATCGCCCGGCTGCTGCAGGAACGTTCCCGGGAACTGGGGGTGCTGGAGACGCTGGACACCGGCAAACCCGTCAGGCAGGCGACGGAGTTCGACCTGCCCAACGCGGCGGCGTGGTTCCTGCACTACGCGGGCTGGGCGGACAAGCTGGACCACGCCGGATTCGGCCCCTCCCCCGCACCGCTCGGCGTGACCGGGCAGGTGGTCCCGTCGAACTTCCCACTGCTGCTGCTGGCGCAACGGGTCGCGCCGGCCCTCGCCTGCGGGTCCACCGTGGTCGTCAAACCATCCGAGCGGACACCGCTGACCGCGCTGGTGTTCGGCGAGATCTGCGAGCAGGCCGGTCTACCCTCCGGAACGGTCAACGTCCTGCCCGGCGACTCGGAGAGCGGGGCGAGTCTGCTGGCACATCGCGGGGTTCGGCACGCGGTCTTCACCGGTTCCACCGAGGTGGGCGAACGGGTGCGGCGCGACCTCGCCGGCCGGGGCAAGCGAGTCACGTCCGAACTGGGCGGCGACGGGGTCAACATCGTGTTCGCCGACGCCGCGCCCGAGGAGGCGGTGCGGAGCGTGGTCGAGGGCGCCTTCTTCAACCAGGGGCGCGTCCGCTGCGCGGGCTCGCGGCTGCTGGTGGAGGAGTCCGTGGCCGAGGAGTTCGTGGCCCGGCTGCGCGACCGCATGGCTGAGCTGCGGGTGGGCGATCCGATGGATCGCAACACCGATGTGGGGGCACTCGGCTCGTCGGCGGAGGTGGAGCGGCTCTCCGAGCTGGTGGAGCGCGGCGTAGCGGAGGGGGCAACTCGTTGGACCGTCCCGGCGACGCCGCCGCGACACGGCGACTTCATGGCTCCCACCCTGCTGACCGGCGTGCAGCAGTCCATGAGCGTGGCGCGGAGGGAGGTCTTCGGGCCGGTGCTTTCGGTGCTGACCTTCCGCACCGCGCGGGAGGCCGTCACCAAGGCCGACAACACACCGTACGGGCTGGCCGCGGGCGTGTGGAGCGAGAAGGGCTCCCGGGCGCTGTGGACCGCGCGCGAGCTCCGTACCGGAGTGGTGTGGGCCAACACGTTCCACCGGTTCGACCCGACCGCGCCGTTCGGTGGGCGCGGCGAGTCCGGGAACGGCCGTGTGGGCGGCGCAGCGGGTCTGGAGGCCTATCTCGATGTCTGACGACGAGGCGCGGTTGAGCACGCGGAAGAGGGTGACGGTGCCCAAGACCTACAAGCTCTACGTGGGCGGGTCCTTCGCCAGGTCCGAGTCGGGCCGGGTCGTCGCGGTCGCCGACGCGGACGGGGCGTTCCGGGCGAACGCGGCGAAGGCCTCGCGCAAGGACGTGCGCGACGCCGTGGCCGCGGCCCGCAAGGCGTTCGACGGCTGGTCCGGTGCCAGTGCCCACAACCGGGGGCAGGTGCTGTTCCGGGTCGCCGAGATGCTCGAGGGGACGCGGGACCGGTTCACCGCCGAGGTGGCGGCGACCGAGGGGCTGTCCGCGACGGAGGCGGCGAACGCGGTGGACACCGCCGTGGACCGGATGTTCTGGTACGCGGGCTGGACCGACAAGCTCGGCGTCCTGCGGGGTGGTGTCGACCAGGTGGCCGGGCCGTACACCGTGCACAGCACCCCGGAACCCGTGGGCGTGGTGGGGGTGGTGGCTCCCAGGCAGTCCTCGCTGCTTGGCCTGGTCAGCGTGCTGGCTCCGGTACTGGTCGCGGGAAACTGCGCGGTGGTGCTCGTGGATACGGAACTGGCGGTGCCCGCCGTGAGCCTGTGCGAGGCACTGGCCACTTCGGACGTACCCGGTGGGGTGGCCAACGTGCTCACCGGGGACCCCGCCGAGCTGGTCTCACGGCTGGCATCGCACTCCGATGTGGACGCGCTGGATCCGAGCGGAGCGGACGAGTCCCTGCGTGGCGAGCTGGAAGAGACCGCCGCCGGGAGCGTCAAGCGGGTACTCGACACTCCGCTCGTGGAACCGGACTGGAGCACCGCGCCCGGCACGAAACGGTTGCGGGCCCTCACCGAGCTGAAAACGGTGTGGCACCCGATCGGGGAGTGACCCCGGCGCTCCGCGATTTCTCGCGAAATCGCGGAGCGGGCGCTTGGCTACCGGGCGGTGGTTCCGGAGGACCGCCCGGCACGCTCAGGAACTCCCGACACCACCGGGCCTGGGATCCACGATCCGGTTGCCGCGGATGGTGCGGGCCAGCAGGGCCACCGTGGCGAGCAGGAACACCGCGGCGAGAGCGAAGGCGGACCAGCGCGGCATCGTGACCAGCACCGGCTCCGCGCTGACCATTCGCTCGATCCAGTCCGCCCCGAACGGTGCGAGCACCAACGTCGCCAGCGCCCCCAGCCCGAACCACAGTCGCCGCTCGACGCTGTGGAGCTCGGTCGCGGCGCGCATCGCCAACAACAGCGGCACCACCAACAGCGCCAGCAGGGCGAGGATCCCGACGAGGCTGCCGGTGGTCAGTGTGACCTCGCTCGTGGTGACGGCCGGCACCGCCAACTCCGCCGCGCACAGCGCCAACGCGGCGACCAGCAGCACACTCGGGCGCAGCACGGCCCGCCGAGGGGAACCGGCGAACGCGCCGAACTCCTCGGCCACACGCGCCGCGTACTCCCCCGGCGTGCCGAACGCCTCAACCGGGTCCTGCCCGGTTTCGGCCACGTGGGTCTCCACCTCGGCCAGCACGTCCCCGATCCGAGCACCCGGCACCTCGCGCATTCGCAGCGCGAACAGCAACTCGTTGCGGTACTTCTCCGACGATCCCGTGCTCATGAGCTCATTCCCCGTTCCAGTACAGCGGTGGCGTTCTTGGCGAACTCGGTCCACAGCGGCCCCTGCTCGGCCAGCACCGCACGGCCCTGCTCGGTGAGCAGGAAGAACTTCCGGCCCGGACCGCCGGCTCCGGCACGCCACTCGCTGCGTACCAATCCTTCCGAGTCCAGGCGGTTCAGCAGCGGGTACAGCGTTCCCGGCTTCATACCGGGAAGTCCGGCCTCGTCGAGACGCCGAACCAGCGTGTAGCCGTAGTCCTCCCCGCTCTCGGCCAGCAGCGCGAGCACGGCGAGATCGAGCACCCCGCGCAGCCACTGCGTCTGTCGTTCCACCGATCTCTTCTCCGACACGACTAGAAAATAGCACCGACTAGTTTGTCTCGCCAAGTAGTAAACCGCGAAGTATACTGATCGGCGCTTGACTTTGCGCCGCAAAGTAAGTGAAACTTTGCGCCACAAAGTTCGGCTACAGGGGGCAGGAAATGAGCGAGGAACACACCTCCGACACCTCGACTCCGTCACCGGCGGAGATGCTGGCCATCACCGAGCGACAGCAGCAACGCGCCGAGCGAGCCCTCGACATCAACCCCGGACTGCTGTTCGGGGTGTGGGGCGCGGCCTGGGTACTGGGATTCGGCGAGCTCTACCTGACCATCGGGGACGAGCCGGTACTGCTCGTCCCCCTCTGGCAAGCACTGGGCATCTTCTTCGGCTGCCTGGGCGTGGCGGGCTTCATCACCGTCTGGCACCTCGCGAACAGCCTGCGCGGGCTGCGCGGCCCCACCCAGAAGTCGGGCGCGATGCACGGTTGGTCCTGGGCGCTGGCCTTCCTCGGGCTGGGGACGCTGATCGCCGCCACCTCACGGATGGGCATCTCCGATGACGGCTACGCCATGCTCTGGGCCAGCGGCTCCGGTCTGCTGGTGGGGCTGCTCTACCTCAGCGGCGGCGCGCTGACCGGGAGCTGGACCCAGTACTGCGTGGGGCTGTGGATCCTGGCGATCAACGCGGCCGGAGCCTTCACCGGCATCCCGAACCACTACCTGGTCATGTCGCTGGCGGGCGGCGGTGGTTTTCTGGTGGCGGGAACGGTGTTGACGCTGCGCGGACACGCGCGCACCGGGCCCTCCCCCAGTCACGAACGCCTGCCCGGAGAACCGGAATGAACCCTGCCGACGTCCGACTCGATCCGGTCATCCACGCCCAGGCCAGGCTGCGAGTGATGACCACTCTCGCGGCACTGCCCACCGAGGACCGGATCGCTTTCGGCCGGCTGCGGGAACTGCTGGACATGACGCCGGGAAACCTGATCACTCACCTGCGCAAGCTCGACGAGGCGGGCTACACCGCCAGCACCAAGACGGGATCCGGCCGCGGCACCACCTACGTGTACCTCACCGAGGCGGGGCGCACCGCCTTCGACCAGTACATGCGGCAACTGCGGGCTCTGTTGGAACCGGTCACCGAGGAGGGGGACTCTTGACCCGATACCAAGCACGCGCCATCGGCGTGTCACGCCGATTCGGTTCGCTGCACGCGCTGGACAACGTCGACCTGGACATCGCTCCCGGAGAGCTCCTGGGACTGTTGGGCCCCAACGGAGCGGGCAAGAGCACCCTGCTGAGCCTGCTCACCGGCCTGCGCTCTCCCGGCGCGGGCCGCGTCGAACTGTTCGGTGGTGACCCCCGCCAACCGCGCAACCGCGAACGGCTGGGAACCACCCCGCAGGAAACCGGCCTGCCGGACACGCTGCGGGTGGGCGAGATCGTGGAATTCGTCGCCGAGCACTACCCGAAACCGCTGCCGGTCGGTGAACTGCTGGAGCAGTTCGGACTCAGCGAACTCGCACGCAGGCAGGCCGGTTCGCTGTCCGGCGGACAGCAACGACGGTTGAGCGTGGCGCTGGCCTTCGCGGGCGATCCCGCCCTGGTGGTGCTCGACGAGCCGACCACCGGCCTGGACGTGGCCGCGCGCAACTCGCTGTGGGACGCGCTGCGCCACCACCAGCAGCGCGGAACGACACTGCTGTTGACCAGCCACTACCTGGCCGAGATAGAGGCCCTGGCCGAGCGGATCGTGGTGATGGACCGCGGCAGGGTGCTGGCCGACGGGCCGCAGCGGGAGATCAAGTCGCGGGTGCACACCCGGACCGTGACCGTGCGGGGAACCAACCTTCCGGAGCTGCCGGGGGTGGTGCGCTCCGAACTCGACGACGGGGCGCACCGACTGTTCACCCGCGACTCCGACCAACTGGTCCGCGACCTGGTGCGCAGCGGAGCGGACTTCGAGGACCTGAGCGTGACGGGGGCTTCGCTGGAGGAAGCGTTCACCGCGCTGACCGCCGAGGCGAACCCGATCGACGAGCACGCCGGGGGAAGAGCATGAGCGCCGTCCTGCTTTACACGCGCTACCAGTTCCGCGAAACGGTCCGGATCCCGATGGCCGCGCTGGGCACCCTCGCGTTCCCCACGCTGTTCATGCTGCTGTTCGTCGTCTCCAACCGCTCGGTCTCCGGCAACACCGCGGCGGCCACCGAAGCGGCGGGGCAGATGTCGATGTTCGCGGTGATCAGTGCCTTCGTGTTCAACCTCGGCGCCGGGGTCGCCGAGGATCGCGCCAAGGCATGGCACAGCTATCTGCGGACGCTGCCCACCGGCCCGCTGGCGCAGCTCGGTGGCAGGTTGTGCAACGCGCTGTGCTTCGCACTGCTGTCGCTGATACCGGTGGGACTGACGGCGGTGCTGTTCACGGCGGCCGAGGCTTCGGCGATCGAGGTGGGCACGACGGTGTTCGCACTGGTCCTCGCGGGCGTACCGTTCGCCTTCCTCGGGCTCGCGGTTGGGTACTCCATGCCGCTCAAGGCGGCCATCCCCACTGTCCAGCTGACACTTTTCCCACTGGCGTTCGCGGGTGGCCTGTTCCTGCCGCCGAGCGTGTTCCCGGCCTGGCTGGACAGGATCTCGAACGTACTTCCGACCAGGGCGGCCCGCGAGCTCGTACTCGGCGCGCTGACCGGAGGCGGGCCGCCGCTGACCGCGTCGGCCGTCGCCGTGGGCTGGACGGCCGCGCTCGGAGCGCTGGCGGTGTTCACCTTTCGCCGCGACGAGGGCAGGCGGTTCCGCTGAACCGGATCCGCTACCGCCCCCGGGGCGCGTGAATTTCCCACGAAATCACCGCACCCCGGCTGGGCGGTTCGGTGGGTTCAGCGGATCTGCCAGTCCAGTCTGCCGTCCTCGGTCACCGTCGGCCTGCTGTAACCGGCGGAACGGCCCTCGGTGAGCGCGCGGTGCACGTCGGCCAGCATCGAGGCCAGATCTGCCCACAGCGGCGGCCCGACACGGCTCATCTCCTGTTCCCACTCCAGCACGCAGCCACGCAACGGGCCGGGCCGCAGATCCACCACCAGTTCGTCGGCGAACCCGTCCCCGGCGATCGGGATCCAGGCCGGGTGGAAGCTCCTTCCCGCCGAACCGGCGTAGTAGTCACAGGCGGGCCGGTGCCAGTTGGCCGCCCAGGTCTCCCGCAATTCGCACCAGACCCGCCACGCCCCCGACGCGCCGTAGGGCGTGTAGAACGGCGGCAGCACATCGGTCAACGAGCCGGATTCGGTTCCACCGCAGCAGGCCCACCACTCCTTGAGCTGCTGGGGAAGCGTGAGCTCGAACTCCGATTCGAAGTCGGCCATGTCCGGGGGCGGCAGGGCCTGCTTGAGTTCGGCAGCGGTCGTCGGCGCGTACTCGGCGAGCCAAAGTGTGATTTTGGTCCACAGCAGCGTGACATCCATTCACCTCATGATCGGTGTGGAAATCGCTGAGCGGTACCGCCAACAGTGAGGTGGGGAGCGGTCCGTTCGGCGTGTCCGCTCGCGGGGGACCCGGCCACTCGATGCGGGAAGGGTCGCTGGGCCGAGCGGTTCCGCCGTGCCATCTCCCGGAGGAAGGCGCGAGGTCGCCACCCGTTGTCGGCCCTACCGGCGCGAGAGACGGCTGGGGGTTCCGCCGAGCGAGCACCCCGACGAGCCGACGGGAGAACTTCGATGAGGTAGCTTGGGGTTCCTTGCTTCGATGCGTCCCGACTCGGGTACTCGGTTCGCCGAGTGTTCGGGCCCACCAGGGTGAGCCATTGAACAAGGGCCCTGGTGCGAGCCGGCTACACACGGTACGACACCGTATCGGCAATCGAATCCCCATCCCGTAGGCTTCGGCAGCGTCCGCTACGGCGACCGGAGGTAGCAAGATGGCGCAGGACATCGTCCCGATCGAGCTCGGGCTGCCGCAGGGCGATCTGGTCACCCTCTGGGCTCCCCGATGGCGCGAGGACGGCGAGGAGTGGGAAGCCTTCCTCGGCCACGAAGAGAATCTGTACGCGTTTTCCGACCCGGCCCACCTGGCCGCCTTCGTGCGATCCGGCGCGGCCAACGACCTGGACGATCACCCGGCCTGGTACGTCGTCCCAGCCCTCTCGGCTGTGGACCTCAGTCCGGACGAGGACCATCAGTACGACCTGGTCGGTGTTCCGGAACTCATCGCCGAGCCCCCGGACACCTGGACCATCAACGAGCTCTCCGAGATCGTGGAGATGGCGCGTTCGCTGGCCGAGGTCTGCGAACTCGACACGGTAACCGAGGTGCTGCAGGACGCCGAGGGATTCGATCTGCTCGGGGAGGGCACCCTGCCGTTCAGCGGCAAGGAGGGCCAACGTCGCTGGAACCGGATCTGCCGGGTGGTGGCCGACCGGTGGGACGAGCTGCTGGACGCGATCGACGGGGTCGTGGCGAGTCCCGAGGTGGATGCCACCGCCGTCTCCGAGGCCGAGAACGAGCTGGCCGAGGAACTACCGGAGGAGACCGAGGACGCCGAATCGGACGCGGGCACGGGCTCCGAGCACGAGGAGCCGGGCGAGACCGAGCACAGCGGTGAGGCGGACGAGCACGGTGAGACCGGGGAAGAGGAAGCGGGCTTCTGGCGCGAGATCGGTATCGATCCGATCAAGATCATAACCGGTGGCCGGGAGTACTACTCACTACGCTGCTTCCTGGGCGAGGAGCCGGTCTTTCTCGGTTCGGACGGCAGCATCGACGCCTGCACCTCGCCGAGGGCTCTGGCGCGCTACCTGGCCGAGGACAAAGTGGACAACACCGACCTGGCGCGGGTCGCGACCTGGCAGCAGGTCAAGAACGCGGCCACCGCGGGTGAGCTGGAGATCGAGGTCGAGCCGGACAACACCTACGTGCTGACCGGACTGGACGAGGATCTGGCCGAGGGACCGTCCGAGATCGACCCGAACCAACTCGACCTGGCCGAGGAGCTGCTGACCGACGCGGCCTCCTGGGCGGGGGACGAGAGCGTGGAGAACGCACTGGGCTCCTCGGAACGCCTGGGATGGATGCTGTCCTACGTGCTCCGCCCCGACCCGAACCGGCTGCCCCCCACCCCGCCGTTCGACCACGAGGTAGCGGCGTGGCGCGAGTTGGTGGAAAGCTTCGAGGCGAGGCTGCGGGTGCACTGAGCGGAGTTCCCCGCCCCCGCTCACCCGAGGGCGCGGTCGTCGAGGTCCCCGCCGGTTCGCACTCCGATGAGGTGTGAGTGGACACTCGCGCCGCGGCGCTTCTCCGCCACCGGAGTGCGCCGCGGCCTCCTGCGGCGGGGTGCGGGCGCGAGCGTCCCGGCACCGGCAGGCGACCGGGGCGTACGTCGCTCGACGAGCAGCTTCCACCGCACGAATGACTCCGCGCCATACTTTCGGGGTGGCGGCCCGGTTCGCCGTCGGCTCGGCGGCACCGCGGGTCCGCCCTACTGTTGAACTCGCGGCCACCTTCGTGCAAGAATTGATCACGCTGCGCGATCACAGCTCGTTGGAGAAGCCAGGACAGGGGATCGTACAGTGCGATACGGGTTCATGATGACCCGCGCGGAAGACCGTAAAAGTGGTGTAATTACTCCGTTCGAGGGAACAATCGCCACCGTCTTCGTGGAAAATGCCGGGGGGCATATGCCCAACGGACCCCCTACTCGCTACGCTCCAATAGTCCTCTCCCTCCCCCTCGACGAAGGACGACCTTTGCCGTGAACGAGAACAGCCAAGACACGGTGTCGTTCGACCGTATGCGGAACATGCTGACGCGGGCAGCGGAGATCCGCGAAAGCGAACAGCAGCAGATCTTCGACGCTCTCGACGAGATCAACGCCCGGATGTCGCCGCTGGAGTCCCTCGGCTCCGTACGCAAACGGCTGTCCGAGCTGCCGGATCGCACCGAAGTCAGCGTGCTCGCCGAACGACTCGACGAGGCACTGTCCAAACTGGAAGCCCAGGAGAACGCGATCTCCGGCCTGAACAGCCAGGTCGAGGGTCTCGCCGACAAGCTGGCCAAGCCGTTCGCGCAACTCGACGGCAGGCTGGACGGCATGGCGGGACGTTTCGACGGCGTCACGGGCCGCATGGACGGCTTGGAGGACAGGCTCTCCCACGTCCACAATCGACTCGAAGAGCTGGGACAGCACCTGGATCAGCAAGACACCCGCTTGCAGGAGGTTCCCGGCTCCGTCCAGGAACCGCTCAAGGAGCGTCTCGACCAGATGGAGACCAGCCTGCGCGGGCGGTTCGCCGAGATCGACGAGGGTGTCCACGAGCACCTCGACGGCACCAGGGAATCGTTGCAGCGCTCGGTGAGCGACGCGGCTCAGGAAGTCCGCAACGGCATCGGCGAGACCCTGTCCGAGAACGCCGAGAAGGTCAACGGCAAGCTGGACGCGCTCGCGGAGCGCCCGGCCGTGGACCCGACCGAGCGGCTGCAACAGCTCGCCGACCGACTGGAGTCGCTGGCCGGCAGGCTGGACCAGGTATCGGGCCGGATCGACTCGGTCGAGGAGAACGTCAACAGTCGCATCGACTCCGTCGAGAGCGGTGTCACCGAACGGATCGGCGACGTCGGCAGCACCCTCGGTGAGGACCTCTCGCAGCTGCGGGGAACCCTCTCCGAGCGTCCGGACTCGGAATCGCTGGACTCGCTGGTGCGCAACGCCAACGAGGAGAGCGAGCGCAAGCACGCCGGCCAGTTGGACGAGGCCATGGCGACCTTCGCCGAACTGATCCTCGGCGGCGGGGCCCCCTCGAACAACAACGCGGTCTCGCCGCCGACGACACTGCCCCGGCAGCAACAGCAGCGTCGCAACCGTTCCAAGAGCGCCAAGCGCGACTCGGACAAGGCGAGCGGTTCGGACGAGCTGGACGACGACTACACGGCCGACAGCGCCTGATCGGACACGAATACCGACTCCCGCCGGAGCACGGCCCCGGGCAAGCGGCGCCGCATGCCACCGGGGCGCATCTCCGGCGATGTCGGCACGGGGAACGGGGATCGACGGGGACCACACGGTGTGGCGCCCACCGGGTCGGAAGCGACCCCGTGGGTGTCACACCGCCACGTCGGAACCTGTCACGCGTTCCAGCACCACCGGATCGGTCCGAACCTCGCCGTAGGTGATCTCGTAGGCACCGTGCAGTCGGCGCGACGCTTCCTCGATCGTAGCCGGATCCTCGGTGTGCAGTTCGAACAACGGTTCGCCCCCGGACACCGGGTCACCTGGTTTGGCCAGGCAACGTACGCCCGCGGCGTGCCGTACCTCGTCCTCCTTGCGGGCCCGTCCGGCGCCCAACAGCCACGCGGCGGCACCGACCGCACGAGCGTCCAACGTGGCGAGATTCCCGCTCCGCGGCGCGTACAAGGTGTGCACGTGCGCGGCGACGGGGAGGTCCGCATCGGGGTCACCGCCCTGCGCGGCGACGAGCGCGCGCCACTTCTCGTATGCCGCCCCGGAAGCCAGCACTCCGGCGGGATCCACATCGGACATGCCACTGCTCGCCAGCATCTCGCGGGCCAGCGCGAGCGTGAGTTCGGTGACGTCGGAAGGTCCCTCTCCCCGCAGCACGCTCACCGCCTCGGTGACCTCCAGGGCGTTTCCCACCGCCACGCCCAGCGGCGCCGACATCGAAGTCAGCAGCGCGCTGGTGCGCACTCCGTTCTCGCCGCCCGTGGCGACCAGGGTCCTGGCGAGGCGTCTTACCTGCTCCGGTTCGGTCAGCAGGGCACCCGAGCCGCACTTGACGTCCAGCACCAGTGAGGCGGTTCCCTCGGCGAGCTTCTTGCTCAGGATGGAAGCGGCGATCAGCGGCACCGACTCGACCGTGGCGGTCACGTCCCGGAGCGCGTACATCCTGCTGTCGGCGGGGGCGATCCGTTCCGTGGCGGCGCAGATCACCGCTCCCACCTCGTCGAGATTGCGGTACAGCTCGGCAGTGGTGAGTCGAGCGCGCCAGCCGGGGATGGACTCCAGCTTGTCGAGCGTCCCTCCGGTGTGCCCGAGGCCGCGGCCGGAAAGCTGCGGCACGGCGGCCCCGCAGGCGGCCACCAGTGGTGTCAGCGCGAGGGTGATCTTGTCGCCGACGCCGCCGGTGGAGTGCTTGTCCACCGTGGGGCGGTCCAGGGCACCGAGGTCGAGCATCTCACCGGAGGCGGCCATAGCCGCCGTCCAACGCGCGGTCTCGGCCTCGTCCATGCCCCGGAGCAGGATCGCCATCGCCAACGCCGACATCTGTTCCTCGGCGACCTCACCCCGGGTGTAGGCGTCGATCACCCAGTCGATCTGCGCCGCCGAGAGCCTGTCCCCGTCCCGTTTGGCACCGATGATCTCCACGACACTGTGCGGCATGACACGCTCCGGTTCGGGCGTTGGGGCGGTGGACGGGGAGATTACCGGCCGACATCCCGGAAGAACAGCCGTGGCGAGCCCGTTCCGGACGAACGTCGCCGCACGCGGCGAGGCACGAGTGGGAACCCACGCGGGGACCGTGGCGGCGAGACGTCGGCGCGCGGGGACCAGGCGCCTCTCACCCCGGAGTGCGAACCCGGGAAACGACCGGTCCGGCCGCTGCCGGGCGGCGACATTGCTGAGACGTCAGGGCGGGGATGCGAAGGGGTGGGGCAGCAGCTGCCGTACCGTCAGGATGCCCTCCTGGGTGTCGACCAGGCACTCCGGGCCGCCCAGCTCGTGGAGCAGCTGCCTGCACCGGCCGCAGGGCATGAGCAGGTTTCCCTGCCCGTCCCGGACCGAAACGGCGACCAGAGCGCCACCCCCGCTCATCCGGAGCTCGCCCGCCAGCGTGCACTCGGCGCACAACGTCACACCGTAGGAGGCGTTCTCGACGTTGCACCCCACCACCACACGCCCGTCGGTACAGTTCGCCGCGGCTCCCACGGCGAGCCCGGAATAGGGGCAGTAGGCGTGCTCGGCGGCGAAGGTGGCGGCTGCCCGCAGGGCGGGCCAGTCGACGGAGTTGGGTTCGACCAAGTTCCCCGATCACCACCCGTACTCACTCGTTCGGGAACTACTCAACGTAATCAACTTTCGTTCCTGTCCCACTGGCACCGCCCACAACCCAAAAAGTGAAATATGTCAACCACGAACAATGGCGGACCTGCGCACACCGCTCGAAACGTGCCTTAATACGATAAAGGTGACACTAATCTCGGACCAGCCGGTTGACACCCGCGCCGTGACGAGGTCCCTGCCCGGGGCAGAACCAATCTACATCGATCAACCTACCCCCGGTAGTTGTCTGCTCGATCACAGCGGGCACATGCGAGTGGGACAGCCGGCGCCCACGGGTCTAGCATCCGATGGGTCAAGGGTCCGTTCGGGTAATCGGCGCGGGCGCAGGGTGCTGCGGTTACGGGCCGTTCTCCGCGCAGCATCCGGAACGGGCCCAGAGTCCACCAGCGACGTTGGAGGCCTTCCGTCATGGCCAGCACAACCGCCACCGCGGCGGAGGGACGCCCTCGCGGGGAAGCACCTCGTGCCAAGGGCACCCTCTATCGCGGCGACCTGGGCATGTGGTCGTGGGTCGCCCACCGCATCACGGGCGTGCTCACCTTCTTCTTCCTGTTCGTACACGTCCTGGACACCGCGTTGGTGCGGGTCTCACCCAACGCGTACGACACGGTGATCGAGACCTACAAGCATCCGCTGATGATCGTGTTCGAGCTAGGGCTGCTCGCGGCGGTGCTGTTCCACGCGTTCAACGGAATCCGCGTGATGCTCGTCGATTTCTGGTCCAGGGGACCGAGCCTGCAGCGACCGATGCTGTGGACCGTCCTGGGGCTGTGGCTGGTGTTGATCATCCCGGCCGCCATCAGCATGATCACCCGCGCCGCCACGGAACTGTTCGGGGGTTAGTACGACCATGACCACTACCGAAGCACCACTGTCAGTCGACAAGCCGCGTTCCCCCGGGCGTCCCGCGGCCAGGCGCAGCAACTTCGAGCTCTACAGCTGGGTCTTCATGCGGCTGTCCGGAGTCGTGCTGCTGTTCCTCGTTCTCGGTCACATGCTGATCATGCTTTTCCTGGACGGCGGGGTACACCGGATCAACTTCGCCTTCGTGGCGGGTCGCTGGGCATCACCGTTCTGGCAGCTCTGGGACCTGACGATGCTGTGGCTGGCGGGGCTGCACGGCGGTAACGGGCTGCGAACCGTCATCAACGACTATTCACGTTCTGACCGTACCCGCTTCTGGCTGAAGATGCTGCTGTACTGCTCGATCGTGCTGACCGTGGTACTGGGAACGTACGTGCTGTTCACCTTCGATCCGAACATCAGCTGACGCGCGGCCCAGCAGGCGACGAGCCAAGGAGACCACCATGCAATTCCACAAGTACGACGTGGTCGTCGTCGGCGCGGGCGGCGCGGGAATGCGCGCCGCCATCGAGTCCGGCCAGCGCGCCCGCACCGCCGTACTCACCAAGCTCTACCCCACCCGCTCGCACACCGGTGCGGCACAGGGCGGGATGTGTGCCGCACTCGCCAACGTCGAGGAGGACAACTGGGAGTGGCACACCTTCGACACCATCAAGGGCGGTGACTACCTGGTCGACCAGGACGCGGCCGAGGTGATGGCCAAGGAGGCCATCGACGCGGTGCTCGACCTGGAGAAGATGGGGCTGCCGTTCAACCGCACCCCGGAGGGCCGGATCGACCAGCGCCGCTTCGGCGGGCACACCAGGGACCACGGCAAGGCACCCGTACGGCGCTCCTGCTACGCGGCCGACCGCACCGGCCACATGATCCTGCAGACGCTCTACCAGACGTGCATCAAGCACGGCGTGGAGTTCTTCAACGAGTTCTACGTGCTCGACGTCAACATGACCACCGACGAGGACGGGCAGCAGCGCTGCACCGGAGCGGTGGCGTACGAGCTGGCCACCGGCGAGATCCACGTTTTCCAGGCCAAGTCGGTGATCTTCGCGACCGGCGGGTTCGGCAAGATCTTCAAGACGACCTCGAACGCGCACACCCTCACCGGCGACGGGATGGGCATCGTCTACCGCAAGGGGCTGCCGCTGGAGGACATGGAGTTCTACCAGTTCCACCCGACCGGCCTGGCCGGGCTGGGCATCCTCATCTCGGAGGCGGTGCGCGGCGAGGGCGGTATCCTCCGCAACGCCGACGGCGAGCGCTTCATGGAGCGCTACGCCCCCACCATCAAGGACCTCGCACCGCGCGACATCGTGGCGCGGTCCATGGCGATGGAGGTGCTGGAGGGCCGCGGCGCCGGGCCGCACAAGGACCACGTGCTGCTGGACGTCACACACCTCGGTGAGGACGTGCTGGAGAGCAAGCTGCCGGACATCACGGAGTTCTCCCGCACCTACCTGGGCGTGGAGCCGTTGCACGAACCGGTCCCGGTCTATCCGACCGCGCACTACGCGATGGGCGGCGTTCCCACCAACATCGACGCCGAGGTGCTCGGCGACAACGACAACGTGGTTCCCGGCCTGTACGCGGCGGGCGAGGTCGCCTGCGTCTCGGTGCACGGCTCCAACCGGCTCGGCACCAACTCGCTGCTGGACATCAACGTCTTCGGACGTCGGGCCGGTATCGCGGCCGCGGAGTACGCCCAGGGGCACGACTTCCTCGAACTGCCGGAGCACC
The DNA here is from genome assembly GCF_900101095.1 of Actinopolyspora mzabensis. Lineage (GTDB taxonomy): Bacteria > Actinomycetota > Actinomycetes > Mycobacteriales > Pseudonocardiaceae > Actinopolyspora > Actinopolyspora mzabensis. The sequence continues at coordinate 178,247 of NZ_FNFM01000001.1, read as the reverse complement.
CCGCCGAGCTGGTCGAGGGAATGGTCAACCACCTCCGCACCGCGGAGGGCGGTGAGCGGGTCGCCAACATCCGCACCGCGCTGCAGGAGACGATGGACGCCAACGCCTCGGTCTACCGCACCGAGGAGACCCTCAAGCAGGCGCTGTCGGACGTACAACTGCTCAAGGAGCGCTACGGCCGCGTCGCCGTGCACGACAAGGGCAAGCGCTACAACCACGACCTGCTGGAAGCGGTCGAACTGGGCTTCCTGCTCGACCTCGCCGAAGCACTCGTCAACTCCGCGTTGGCACGCAAGGAATCACGTGGCGGACACGCACGCGAGGACTACACGACCCGCGACGACACCAACTTCATGCGGCACAGCATGCAGTACAAGCAGCTGCCCGATGAACAGGATCCGAACGCGCCGCTGGGCCTGACCGGTTTCCTCTCGGACATCCGCTTGGACTACAAGCCCGTCACCGTAACCCGGTACCAGCCGATGGAGCGTAAGTACTGATGACCGCCCCCACCACCGACGCGAACAGCGACACGGCCACCGTCGACCTGCCCTCGGACGCTCCCCCGATTCCGGAGGGCGCGACGATGGTCACGGTCAAGATCGAGCGCTACAACCCGGAGGTCGACGACGACCTGCACTGGGAGTCGTACCGCATTCCGGCGCTGCCCAGCGACCGGGTGCTCAACCTGCTGCACTACATCAAGTGGTACGTCGACGGCACGCTGACCTTCCGGCGTTCCTGCGCGCACGGCGTGTGCGGCTCGGACGCCATGCGGATCAACGGCGTCAACCGACTGGCGTGCAAGGTCCTGATGAAGGACATGTTCGCCAAGAAGGGCGAGACCACCATCACGGTGGAGCCGATCAAGGGCCTTCCGGTCGAGAAGGACCTGCTGGTCAACATGGAGCCCTTCTTCGAGGCATACAAGGCGATCAAGCCCTACCTGGTCACCACCGGGAACGACCCGACGCGGGAGCGGATCCAGTCGGTCGCCGAGCGGGAGCGGTTCGACGACACGACCAAGTGCATCCTCTGCGCGGCCTGCACCACCTCGTGCCCGGTCTACTGGTCGGAGGGTTCCTACTTCGGACCGGCGGCGATCGTCAACGCGCACCGGTTCATCTTCGACAGCAGGGACGAGGCCGCCGAGGAGCGGTTGGACATCCTCAACGACATCGACGGGGTGTGGCGCTGCCGCACCACGTTCAACTGCACCGACGCCTGCCCGCGTGGCATCCAGGTGACCAAGGCGATCCAGGAGGTCAAGCGGGCGTTGATGTTCCGCAGGCGCTGATTCCGAGGCGCTGCTCGGGACCCTCGTGATGCCGCGTTCCGGTGGGCGGTCGATCTCGCGTGAGATCGACGGCTCGCCGGAACGTGACGCACTCGGGCAACGGTCCGTACGGTCTTCCCCTGGCCGGGAGACCCCGTACCTCGTTGTACGGGGTCGTGGAACGTGTGTGCCGCGGCGAGTGGGAATACGACGGCGCACACTCCCGGGCCCCTGGACAGCGGGCGATCACTGCCGCTGCCTCGGCGCACGGAAACGCGGAGCCACCGGCCCGGTGGCGTTCGTGACCCCGCGCGATCACGATAGCCGGATTCTTGGCCGACGTCTCCTCCGGCCCACGAAGCCGGACATAGTTGACGTGCTCCCCGGACCTAGGTCACAAATCGGATCGCCGCCGCGCGAAAAGCGCTGCCGCGCGGATACTCCGCCGAGCGAGCAACTCGCCAACCCGACCGACGAACTTCGATCAGCCGTCGCGACTCGCGCGGTAGGCGCGCAAACCGAACACGCCGATGACGGTGCCCAGCACGAGGGAAACCACCGCGATCACCACGTGCACCCACAGGAACGCCGTCGGCGCCCCGTTCGACCACGACTGCTCGTCGCCGAGGATGTTGCGGAGAAAGGTGGGCCACAACAGCCAGGACCAGACCCCGAAGGCCAGCAGGAACAACGCCATACCACGGGAAATTCGCACGTACCCAGTATCTACTGTGCCCGCGGCCACAGCCCTCTCGGGCGCACTCGGCCTCCGCCGGCACACTTGAGCTCCTCGGACACTCGGCGGATTCGCACCACCGGGAACGTGACCTAGGCTGGTCCGCGTGTCCACAGCAGCCACTCGTTTTCCGGTCCGACTCGCCACGGCAGCGCTGGTGGCGCTCCTGTCGATGGGACTGTTCGTGCCCGCGGGCACGGCCACGCCGAACCGGACGCGATCGAGCTGCCCGAACGCCACGCTTCCTCCCTCTCCTGTGGACAGTTCCGAGGTCCCGGCGTCGGGAGAGCCGACACCGAAACCGCTCCCCGTTCCGGAGGAGCCGATCGGCGGGCCCGGAATGGGACACTGCGGCATCGTGATCCCACCGGGTGCGCCCGACCCACCGAAGCGGGTGAGGTCGGCCACCTGGATCGTGGCGGAGCTGGACAGCGGGAAGGTGCTGGCCGCCAAGAACCCGCACGGCAGGTACCGCCCCGCCTCGGTGATCAAGATCCTGACCGGGCTCGTCGCCGTACGCGAGCTGGAACTCTCCGAGACCATCACGGCCGCCGAGTCCGACGCCGCGGTGGAGGGCAGCGCGGTGGGGCTGGAACCGGGGGTCGACTACACGGTGCGACAGGTGCTGAGCGGGCTGATCCTGCAGTCGGGCAACGACGCCGCGCACGCGCTGGCGCGAAAGATCGGTGGAACCGAGGAAACCGTGCGGCGCATGAATGAACTCGCCGCACGGCTGCGTGCCAGGGACACCAGGGCCGCCACCACCTCCGGGCTCGACGGTCCGGGGATGAGCACCTCGGCCTACGACATGGCACTGATCCTGCGTGCCGCGCTGCGCGATCCGGAGTTCGCGCGCCCCGCGGGCACGAAACGCACCCGGCTCCCCGCACCGCCCGGGCAGTCACCGGTGCGCATCGCCAGCGACAGCGACGTGATGCGCGACTACCCCGGAGCGGTTTTCGGCAAGACCGGCTACACCAACGACGCCCGGCACACCCGGGTCGTCGCGGCGGAGCGGAACGGCCGCGAACTGGTCGCGGTGCTGCTGCGGGGGGAACACCGCCCGGTGGACCTGTCCGAGCAGGCTGCCGCGCTGCTCGACTACGGCTTCCGTTTGAACGGGGACCGCGTGGTCGGGAAACTGGTCGCGCGGCGCACCCCCGAGCCGAGCCCCACCTCCACCGCCACCACCGCGGTCGAAGCGGCACAACGCACGTCGGATCCGGAAACCGACCGGTTCCCAACCATGGGGCTCGGTCTCCTGCTACTGCTGGTGGTGGCACTGCTGATGCTGGTGGCCGCACTGCGGCTGCAGCGCGCCCGCAGGAAGGTCGACATCACCGCCGGGCGAGACGACGAGTGATCGACGGCCGGTAACCGCTCGTCTCAGCGCCGCCCGCGCAGCAACCAACCGAGCAGGGTGCCGAGACCGAACACCCCCACGGTCACGCCCGCGCCGCGTCGGGACGGCACCTCGGGGCGGATCACGGCCGGTGGCGGCGGCTCGACCTCCGCCACGGGTTGATTCTCCCTGGCGGAGGCGGTCCAGGCCGTGACGAACAGCAGGAACCGGGAGGTCAGGTACGCGAACACCAGCAACCCGAGGATGGGGCCGAACGCGGCCGCCGCGGGAGAAGAGCTGAGGCTGTTCAGGTACACCACACCGACCTGCTTGAGTACCTCGAAACCGATCGCGGCGAACAGTGCGCCCCAGACCGCGCTGCGCAGCGTCACGGGCTGTCTGGGAAGGCGTGCCAGCACCCACAGGAAGACGAGCCAGCTGGCCGCCAGCGACAGCAGCAGGGCCAGCAGCCACAGCACGAGCCCCGCCCAGAAGTTGTTCCCGATACCCGCCAACCGGAACAGCATCCTGCCCACCCCGCCGCCCAGCGCGCTGATCGCGAACGAGACCGCCATCGCCGCCCCGAGCCCGACCAGCGAGAGCAGATCGGCGAGGGTCCGCTTGAGGAAAGACAGGGCCGTCGGCCCCTGTGCCCACTGGGCGGTGAGCGCCTCACGCAGGTTGGTCATCCACCCCAGACCCGAGTACAGCGCTGCCAACAGGCCGATGATCCCGACCGCGCCCGCCTGCTTGATCGCCTCGTCCACGACTCCATTGATCAACTGGCTCAGCTGCGAGCTGGGCACGGCCTCGGAGATGGCCGACTGGAGACGTTGCAGCAGTTCGGGATTGCTGGCCAGCACGAAACCGGCCACCGCGAACACGATCATCAGCAGCGGCACGAGCGCCAGCACGCTGAAGTAGGTGATAGCGGCCGCGTAGTAGTCGCCGTAGTGGCTCTGATACCGCTGCGCGGCCCGGACCAGCCGATCCAACCGGGGATAACGCGCCCGGAGCAGCTCGAACCTGCCGGGGCTCGACTGCTCCCGGGCGGTGCGTGCCGGTTGACTACGGTCGACCACCTGCTGCTACCTCCGCGGCGTCGCTCGTCGGTGGCAGCAGGTTACCCCGAAAGGATCAGCTCAGCCCGCCGGAGGTAGGAAACCAACTCGGTCGTAGGCGTCGCGCAGGGTCCGCGAGGCCACCGCCCGAGCACGCTCGGCACCGCGACGCAGGATCTTGTCGAGTTCTGCCGGATCGTCCAGGTACTCGGCCACCCGCTGTTGGAAGGGGGTGAGGAAATCGACGAGCACCGCGCCGAGGTCCTTCTTCAGGTCGCCGTAGCCACTGCCCTCGTAAGCGGTCTCCAGCTCGGCGACGGACCTGCCGGTCATCCCCGAGTAGATCACCAGCAGGTTGCTCACACCGGGTTTGTTCTCCGGGTCGTAGCGGATGTCGCGTTCGTTGTCGGTGACCGCCGAACGCACCTTCTTGGCGGTGCGTTTGGGGTCCTCCATGAACTCCACGACACCGGAGGGGATCGACTTGCTCATCTTCGAGGTCGGGTCCTGCAGATCGAAGATGCGGGCCGTGTCCTGCGGGATGTGCGCGTCCGGGACGACGAAGGTGGAACCGAAGCGGGAGTTGAACCGCTGCGCGAGCGTGCGGCTGAGTTCCAGGTGCTGGCGCTGGTCCTCGCCGACCGGCACCACGTCGGTGCCGTAGAGCAGGATGTCGGAGGCCATCAGCGCCGGATAGGTGAACAGCCCGACGCTGACGTGCTCGTCGTCCTGCCGCGCGGACTTGTCCTTGAACTGCGTCATGCGGGAGGCCTCGCCGAATCCGGTGAGGCATTCCAACACCCAGCCCAGCTGGGTGTGCTCCGCGACGTGGCTCTGCACGAACAGCGTGCTGCGTTCGGGATCGATGCCCAGCGCCAGCAGCTGGGCGGCCGCGTTGCGGGTGTTGGCGCGCAGTTCCTCGGGGTCCTTGGCGATGGTGATCGAGTGCAGATCCACCACGCAGTAGAAGGCGTCGTGGGTTTCCTGCAACGCTATCCAGTTGCGCAGCGCTCCGAGGTAGTTACCGAGCTGGAAGGATCCGGCCGTGGGCTGGATGCCGGAGAACACGCGGGGACGCGCGGGGGCCCCGCCGGATTCGGTGGTCACGGAGCCGGACTCGGTGGTAACGGAACTCTCGGTGTGCACGTAGTCGATTCTGGCAGAACCGCGTACTCGGCGGTCGGGTGAGGGTGGCGATCCGCCTGTTCTCGCGAGGGCTCCCGGCGTCGGGTGAGCCGCTACCCGAGAGCTCCGCCCCGAGCGGGAGCCGACGGGCGGTTCCGCCGAGCGAGCGACCAGCCCACCCGGCCGGAGAACCCCGTCAACCCCGGCGCTGGTTCTCGGGCTGCACCGGGATCTTCTTGCGCCGCAGCGTGCCCGCGATCATCCCGATCACGCCGATCACGACAGCGCCGAGCCCCACCGGAGTGCTCAACGCGTCGAGCGGGGTGGCCTGCGCCCGCACCACTCCGGTCGCGGCCTGCGCCGGAGCACCGGTGATCAACAGCGTCATCGCGAGCATCGACGACCACGCGCCTGCGCGCACCACAAGTCTACGCACGAGCCGTGCCTTTCTGGTCGGACTTCGATCGTGTATCCCACGGGAACGCCGTGCGTTCCGTGCCGTCACCCCGGGCGAGCTCCCGGGCGCCCCAACGGTTCGCTGCCGGTGCCGAGAACGTCCCACGATCGCGCGGTGACAGCGGAGAGCGTATTGGTCGACACACGAACGGCGACAACGGGGCCGCACACCACGACCGGCGATCGGAACGGACTACGGTCCATCCCGGTTCCCGGCCACACCCCGTGAGACGTGTGGGGGAATCCGGGGTTGCGAGCGAAACCGAGAAAACGGGAACCGATACGTTGCGGACACGCATGAACGCGTTCGGTGTCCCGAGTGAGGTTCGTCGGCCACGCCCGGAACCCCGACAGTCGTCGCCGATCCGCCAGAGTTCATCGGAATTCGACGAAAAGGACGGCACGAATCACGCGAAGCGCCGAGCGGCCAAGTCACGGGGGACAAATACCCGGAACCGTATTCACGACTTCGCGAAACTCACGCCGCGCCAGGTCCAGCCGCAATCGGTGACGGCTTTCCGGAGCGGATCCTTCAGTTACGAGGCCGAAAAGGTCGCCTGAAGTTCCCAGCATCGCTTTCCGTTCTCCCCTTTCTTCAACGCCCACACGGCTCTGACGCTCTTGGCCTGTCCTCGTTCGAACTCGGCCCGTGCACGGACCTGTGGAGCACCGCGGACCCAGTCGATCGTCCACTTGTGATCCGTGGAGCGGATCTCCCGCCGTTCCGGATCGAACCGCAGCAGGACGCTGTAGAACTCCCGCTCACAGAACATCTTGAAGTGCTCGTACCAGTGGTGGTTCATGACCCGCCACTCGCAAACCAGATCGACCCCCTCGGTCCGCCCGTCACGCACCTCGAATGAGGCGTCGGGCCGATTGACCGCCATAATCGCCTGGTATACCTCCTGCGACGAACGCGGCCGAACCCCCTTCTCGGGCCGTGCCGTGCCGTGCCGGTGAACCAATCGAAAAAACCCACCCTCACCTCCCGTCCACGACAGTCGGTCGCTCACCCTGCCGAGTGAGCGCACTGCCTCGCCGGAAGATCGACGAGAAATCCGCCCGCCTCCGATCGACGGAGCGGGCGGAAAGCACGCTTCGTGCGAAGCGTCCCCGAAATCCTCAGTTGTCGGGCGAACCACCGCCGGCGGTACCCGAACCGCCGTCAGGCGCGTTTCCGGAACCGTCGGAAGCACCACCCTGGCCGCTGGTCCTACTGAAGGCAGCACCACCTCGGGAGCCGCCCATCCGCCCCGAAGCGGAGCCGGAGGTGATCGCGGTGACGGACGGACTACCCGCGAGCCCGACCGCGAGCGAGATCGCGATCACGGCGAACGTACGCCGTGGCCGTTCAGGAAATGTGTAGCAGCGTGGCCTGACCGGCAGCCTTACGGCTACCGGGTTGGCCAGCGCCACATGGCGCGGGCCTTCCCGTGGCAGTACCCGCTGCCCGCACGGTGCGGGGCTTACCGGGGTTTCCCTCGGGCTAGTTTTCCGTCGCCCACCAACTGTGGGAGGACGCCAGGCCCGCGAGGTTGCCAGCCGCGTTCAGATCACCATACGCGACATGGCCGCGGGCATCGCGGGTAAACGTCCGCTCCGCCAGGCCCAGCTTGGCTTTCACCGCGCCGCGGTCGTTGCAGGTCTTCGAGCTGGGACAGAACCGGTCGGCCACGAGCAGCCGGGTGCCCCGCCACCTCGTTTCGTAGTCGGGCTGGCGGCGCAACTCGCCCATGCCGACGCCGACGACGTACCGGGCGAGTTCGCGGGTGGACTCGCAGCTGCGCACCAGCCCAATGCGGGGCAGCTTCACGTGCCGCCGGTCCGAGTCGACCAAGCCGAACGATCCGGTGGTGAACCGGCATGACAAGCCAGCCCGCTTGCCCTTGAACTCCGGGAACCGAATCGGACCGAACTCCGGTCCCGCCCGTCCTCGACCACCGGAACGAGCGGGACCGGTTCGACCTTGTCAGCCGAGTGGCGAAACCCCCAACGACATGACGGGCACGGGGCCGTAATCGGTGCCGCGTTGCCGTGCCCGTCTTCCGGCGGCGGTGGAGACCTCGTGCAACTGCTCGATGGTTCGCTGTGAGCCGTGCTCGGACCCGGCCATCCTGCTGATGGTCTCCTCCATCAGGGTTCCGCCGAGGTCGTTCGCACCGCCGCGCAGCACCTCGACCGTGCCCTCGTCGCCCAGCTTGACCCAGGAGCACTGCACGTTGTCCACCCTGCCGTGCAGTGCCAGCCGTGCCATCGCGTGCACCGCACGGTTGTCCCTGCGGGTGGGGCCGGGTCGTGCCAGCCCCGCGAGATAGATGGGCGCGTTGCGGTGCACGAAGGGCAGCGCGACGAACTCGGTGAACCCGGCCGCGCCGTTCTCGCGCGCGGTGTCCTGCACACCGGCCAGCGTGCGCAGATGCCCCAGCCAGTGCTCCGGGGTGTCCACGTGGCCGTACATCATGGTCGACGAGGAACGGATCCCCAGCCGGTGGGCGGTGCTGACCACCTCGATCCACTCGGCGGCGGGCAGCTTGCCCTTGGTCAGTATCCACCGGACGTCGTCGTCGAGTATCTCGGCCGCGGTACCGGGGATGGTGTCCAGCCCGGCATCGCGCAGCTCGGTCAGCCACTCCGCGACGCTCACGCCCGCTTTGGACGCGGCGCTGACTATCTCCATCGGACTGAAGGCGTGCACGTGCATGTCGGGGATCCGGTTCTTGACCGCACGCACCAGGTCCGCGTACGCCCCGACCGGCAGCCGGGGATCGATACCTCCCTGCATGCAGACCTCGGTGGCACCGGCGCGGCGGGCCTCCTCCGCTCGGTCCGCGACGTCCTCGGGCGAGAGCCGGAACGCGTCCGAATCGCGTTCCCGTTGCGCGAAGGCGCAGAACCTGCACCCCACGTAGCAGACGTTGGAGAAGTTGATGTTGCGGTTGACCACGTAGGTGACGTCCTGCCCGACCACGTCGGCACGCAGCGCGTCGGCGATTCGAGCCATCTCGTCGAGCGCCGTGCCGTCGCAGGTGAGCAGCGCCATCGCTGCCTCGGTGTTGCCCGGCTCCAGCAGCGCAGCGGGGTCGTGCTCGGCCAGCCGCAGGCCCGCCGTGACATCCGAGTCGAGCCGTTCCGGCTCCCTCGCGGCGGGCAGCCTGTCCCGCAGTTCCTCCCAGTCGCCGTAGACACTGTCGAAGTCGCCGCGACGGTCGGCGCTGCGGCCCTCGGTGTCGATACTGCTGTTGAGATCGGTGCGACCGATCGATTCGAGACCGCCGTCCGGCTCCTGCCACTCCCGCCCGACCGGTCGCGCCTCGGGATCGGCCATGCCCTCCGAATCGGCCAGCTCGGCGACGTGGGTGGCGATCCTGGGATCCAGCCAGGCGGAGCTGTCACCGGCCAGCCCGGCACGCACGTACTTCGGGTACGCGGTCAGCCGCTCCCGCAGCTCGAACCCGCCCGCCGCGGTCTGCTCCGCCAGTTCCTCCACCCTGGGCCAGGGCCGCTCCGGATTCACGTGATCCGGCGTCACGGGGGAGACCCCGCCCCAGTCGTCGATCCCCGCGCGCAGCAGCAGGTCGTGCTCGTCCCCCACCAGGTTCGGCGGGGCCTGCACACTCACCCCGGACGGCAGGAGCAGCCGGGCGACGGCCACCGTCGCCGCGAGTTCGTGCAGATCCGCGTCCGGCATGCCGCGCATGGCCGTGTCCGGCTTGGCACGGAAGTTCTGCACGATGACTTCCTGCAGATGACCGTACTGCCTGGCGCTGGCACGCAGTTCCAGCAACGAGTCGGCACGTTCCGCGAGCGTCTCACCGATTCCGATGAGGATTCCGCTGGTGAACGGCACGGCCACCCGGCCCGCGTCGGCGAGCACCCGGAGCCGTACCGAGGGCTCCTTGTCCGGACTGGCGTAGTGCGGATTGCCGGGCCGACTCCACAGTCGCTCCGATGTGGTCTCCAGCATCATGCCCATGCTGGGGGCCACCGGTTTCAGCCTGGTCAACTCCGACCAGCCGAGCACGCCCGGGTTGAGGTGCGGCAGCAGACCGGTCTCCTCCAGCACCGCGATCGCGCAGGAGCGCAGGTAGTCGACCGTGGACGAGTAGCCGCGCTCGTGCAGCCAGTCGGCCGCGTCCTGCCAGCGCTCCTCGGGTCGGTCGCCGAGGGTGAACAGGGCCTCCTTGCAACCGGACTCGGCTCCCCGCCTGGCGATGTCGAGAACTTCCTCCCGTTCCAGGAAGGGAGCGGAAACCTTGTGCGGCACGGTGGCGAACGTGCAGTAGTGGCACCGATCCCGGCACAGGCGGGTCAGCGGAACGAAAACCTTGCGACTGTAGCTGACGACGCCGAAACGTCCCTCGGCACGCAGATGCGCGTCGCGGACCCTGCCCGCTGCTTCCAGCAACGTCCGGAGGTCATCGCCGCGAGCGTGCAGCAGCACGGCGGCCTCGGTGCTGTCCAGCGCCACCCCTTCGGTGGCTCTGCGCAGCGCACGACGCATCGCGGACGGGCTGGGGGTTGGTTCGGGCGGCGGCACTTCGAGATCGACCGACACGCCAACACCGTAACCGTCCGGCGAGCACCGCCACACCGCGAAAAGGGCGCGATGGGTCACAACACCTACGTGCGGTGTAATCCGATTACTCCATTAAGGCCTATCCACTAGCCGCATCGGGGCGCAGACTCCCACATTCAGTAACCCTGTTCGCCTGTTCGGGAGGCTCGGTGTCACCCAAACCCCTGAGACTCAAACCACTGCGGATTATCGGATCCGCACTGGCCCTGACCCTGCTCGCGCCCGCCGTGGCCGCGGCAGGCACGCCGGACTCCGCCAACACCGGAGATCCGGCCCACTTCATCGTGATCGGCCCCCAGCACGGCGGTCTGGAACGCACCGCCGATTCGGTACGCGCTGCCGACGGCCAAGTCGTGCAGAGCTGGCCGGAGATCGGCGTACTGCTGGCCACCTCGCGCGACTCGGAGTTCGCCGAGGCAGTACGGGGCGATCCCGGGGTACGGGCCGCGGGCGCGAGCCGTAACCTCGCCGAACAGCTTCCCGAGAACAGCGGTGAATCAGACTCGGAGACGCTGGAAAAGCGCCGGGGCACCCTGACCACCGGCGCCGCGTCCCGCGCTGGCGAGAGCGGCGAGGAACCGCTCGCGCCCGAGCAGTGGGACATGCGGATGATCAATGCGGGTAAGGCCCACGAGAACTCCGACAGCGGTAAGGGCGTGACCGTGGGCGTGCTCGACTCGGGCATCGACCCCGACCACCCGGACCTGGCGGCCAATCTGGACACCAGCCGTTCGGTGGGCTGCACCGAGAACGGCACACCGGACCGTTCGCAGCAGGCATGGGCCCCGACGAGCAGCGGACACGGCACGCACGTCGCGGGCACGGTCGCCGCGGCGAACAACGGTGTGGGGATCTCCGGGGTCGCTCCGAACGCGACACTCGTGTCGATCAAGGTCGTCAACGACGAGGGCTTCATCTACCCCGGTTCGGCGATCTGCGGATTCATGTGGGCCGCCGAGCACGGCATCGACGTGACCAACAGCTCCTACTTCATCGACCCCTGGTACCTGTGGTGCCAGCGTGACCGCGACCAGGCGGCCGTCGCGGAAGCGGTGCGCCGCGCGGTGAACCACGCCAGGGGCAACGACGTGCTCAACGTCGTCGCGGCGGGCAACAGCAACTGGAACCTGTCGAAGCGGATCCACGACACCAACAGCCCCAACAACGGCGGCCCCACCGAGGATCGCTGGGCGGGCAACGGGTGCCAGGTGCTGCCCGGTGAGCTGCCCGGCATGGTGACGGTCTCGGCCGTGGGGCCGGAGTCGAGCAAGTCCTTCTACTCCAACTACGGCATCGGTTCGGTCGACGTCGCCGCACCGGGCGGCGACAGCAGGCAGACCGCCGACACACCCTCCGGCAACGGCAGCGTGCTGTCCACCCTTCCGGAAGGCGAGTACGGCTTCTACCAGGGCACATCGATGGCCTCGCCGCACGTGGCCGGGGTGGCCGCCCTGATCCGGGCGGAGCACCCGAGGTGGGACGCGAGGATGGTCAACGCCGCCCTGCGCCAGCAGGCCGACACCGTGCCGTGCCCGAAGAGCTACGACACCGACGGTGACGGCGAGGACGACGCCAAGTGCCGCGGCGGCAGGACCGGTGCCGGTTTCTACGGCGCGGGCATCGTCGACGCGCTCGAGGCAGTGCGCTGACGAGCGGAGTTCGAACGTAAAAGAACGCTTGCGGGGTCTTCCCGGACCTGGTTCCGGGGAGACCCCGTTCGCGTCCGGGCCCGCACCGACTGGAGGGGCGACTCCCGAGGCGAGCTGTCGCCGCCCCTCCACCGAGGTCTGTCGCGGCGTTCGCGGCGCTTTCCCGGCGAGCCGAAGTTCACCGGTGGGTTCGTCGCGGGGCCGCGACCACTCCGCGGCGGAAACCACCGGTTCGGGCGCTCTTGTCCGGACAGATGCAGAAGTGCATCCCGCAGACGGGACATCTCGGGGGTGTGCGGTGTTGCGGCATACCGACCTCTCCTCACTGCGCTGCTCGAGTTCCGAGCCACTCGGCATCCCCGAGTACCGCTCGTCGCCCGGCTCCCCGAGGACTTCGGCCACGGCTCGCGAACGGCATTGCTCGGGGAGGACACCGGCCGGTGGAACGGATCGCTGCTCCGTGGGGACGCGGGCGGTACGCCGGAGGTTGCACCGGCGGGGCGTGGTCCCACGAAAGAGGCCCCGGACGGTGCTCGGGAGCATCCCGGCGGCGATTTCTCGCGAGATCGCCGCGCTCACGGCCGCGGGTCAAAGCAACGATCAGTAGTACCAGGGGAACTCCGACCAGTCCGGGGTCCGCTTCTCCAGGAACGAGTCGCGCCCCTCGGCCGCCTCGTCGGTCATGTAGGCGAGCCGGGTCGTCTCCCCGGCGAAGACCTGCTGGCCGACCAGTCCGTCGTCGATGGCGTTGAAGGCGTACTTGAGCATGCGCTGCGCGGTCGGGGACTTGCCGTTGATCTCGCGGGACCACTGCAACGCCGTCTCCTCCAGCTCACCGTGCGGAACCACCTCGTTGACCATCCCCATCCGGTGGGCCTGCTCGGCGTCGTAGGGGCGGCCGAGGAAGAAGATCTCACGCGCGAACTTCTGTCCCACCTGGCGCGCCAGGTAGGCGGAACCGAACCCGCCGTCGAAGCTGCCGACATCGGCGTCGGTCTGCTTGAACCGCGCGTGCTCGGCGCTGGCGAGCGTGAGGTCGCACACCACGTGCAGGCTGTGCCCGCCTCCGGCCGCCCAACCGGGAACCACCGCGACGACGACCTTGGGCATGAACCGGATCAGCCGCTGCACCTCCAGGATGTGCAGCTTCCCCGCCCGGGCGGGGTCGACGGTCTCGGCGGTCTCACCCTCGGCGTAGCGATACCCCGACCGGCCCCGGATTCGCTGGTCACCGCCGGAGCAGAAGGCCCAACCACCGTCCTTGGGCGAGGGCCCGTTCCCCGTGAGCAACACACAACCGACGTCGCTGGTCATCCGGGCGTGATCGAGCGCGCGGTATAACTCGTCGACGGTGTGCGGCCGGAACGCGTTCCGCGATTCGGGGCGGTTGAACGCGATGCGGACGGTGCCCTTACCGGGGCCGTCCTCGACGCAACGGTGGTAAGTGATGTCGGTGAAGTCGAAGCCCGCCACAGGCTGCCACACGGCCGGATCGAACAGTTCGGAGATAGGCTGCATGTGTGTCGTCACGACCACGACGATAGGCCACCGCGTCCGGCACGGGTCTTCCGGTCACTTAACGATTGCGAGTGCTCACTCGTGGGAACCGGGGCTTGCGGACCCACCAACGGAACTTCGTAGTATCGCAAAATCGGGCTGATTCCGGGCCCTGGTCGGAGCGGACGCACTTCGCGAGAGGAACACGAATGCCACTGTCCCGCATCAACGGACACGAGCTGTACTTCGCGGACACCGGGGGTGACGAACGTCCCGCCGTACTGCTGGGGCACGGCTTCTTCCTGGACCACACCATGTTCAGCGCACAGGCCGAGGCTCTCGCGGACCGCGGCTACCGCGTGGTGACCTGGGACGCACGTGGTCACGGCGACACCCCGGCCGGTGACGCGCCGTTCACCTATTGGGACACCGCGAACGACCTGCTCGGCCTGATGGACCACCTGGGCATCCGGCACGCGGTCGTCGGCGGCCTGTCGCAGGGTGGGTTCACCGCGCTGCGTACGGCGCTGCTCGCGCCGCACCGGGTCACCGGACTCCTGCTGCTGGACACCGAGGCGCACCCACTGTCCGATGCGGACCTCCGCGACTACACCGCCCTGTTCGAAGGACTGGCCGAGCAGGGCCCCGTGGACGAGCTGCTCGTTCCGCTGTCCCAGCAGATCATCGGGGACCACCCGCAAGCGGCCCACTGGCGGGAGCGCTGGAAAACCCGCCCGCTCCCACTCGGGTCCCCCGTGCGGTGCCTGCTCGAACGGGACGACATCACCGCTCGCGTCGGTGAGATCACGTCGCCCACACTGCTGCTACGCGGTTCGAAGGACGTCTCCATCCCCCGGGAACGCATGGAGTTCCTCGCCTCCGCCATCCCGCAGGCGAGTCCGCTGCAAGAGGTCGACGAGGCGGCCCACGCACCACCCGTGACGCATCCCGGGGAAACCACCTCGCTGCTGCTGTCCTTCTTGGACGCCCTGGACCGTTGACGACGCCCTAACGTGCCGGAATTCCCAGGTAGAGCTGCATTTCCTGACTCGGGTCCGGAATCGGGTAGACCTGTGCCAACAATTCGACCCGTCGCCCGAGATCGAGGTCGTGGACCAGGAAATGCGGCTTGTGGCGCCCCAGGATCACTTCCTGCAACTCCCACATCCGCACGAACTCCGCCGATCGCGAGAGCATCTCCAGAACCTCGTCGAACACCGGGTTACCGGGCCGGCGCGCCATGAGAGCACGTAACCAGGCCACCGTCAGCCGCGCCTCGTGCTCCCACTCGACCATGACAGCCTTGGACTCCGGGACGAAAAAGAACCAGGTCAACACATTGCCGACCTCGGTGATACGCCGAAACACCCGCCGGTACTCCACGTTGGAGTACAGCACGTTCCATCCCTCGTCGACGTAGGCGGCCAAACTCGGATGCAACCCGTCGGCCGCCTCGCGCTGCACCGACGTCACTTCCTGCCGCCGCATCGGTTCCGGTTGGTCACCGCGCTGGACGCCGGCCAGGTCGTGAAGGTGCTGCCGTTCCACCGAGATGCTTCCGAGAGCATCGGCCAGTCGATCCACCACTGCCGTGGAGGGATTGTCCGCGTGGCCCTGTTCCAGTTTCTGGATATATCCCACGCTGGCGCGCGCGGCCGTCGCCAACTCCGCCCGGTTCATCGCCGGGCGCGGTGCCCGGTATGTCGGATCGGGCGCGAACGCGGCGGGCGGAGCACCCGATCTCAGGTGGCGTAAATAGCTACCGAAACTCGGCGGTTCGATGATCACATCACGATTCTATGTCGAGACTCGCCGTGAACGGTGACAGGTTGACTACCAGAAGTGATCAAAATGGAGACCGTGCGGCGATGGGCCGCTCCCGAACGGATCGCCCGACCTCCACGAGGCCCGCCTCCGCGCCCTCCCGGGAGGACGGACACCCACCGTGGCCGGTATTACCGGCAAGGATATCCCCGGCGGGGATATCCCCACTGGTCACAGTTGTCCGCCGGAGCAGCCACCGCCCAGAATCCAACACGTGGCAGGCGAACACGACACCGGGCGGAGCTCCGACCACCAGGAGGGCCGCCCAATGGGGTACTCGAACCGATCTCGGTCGGCGAGGTACACGGGGTCACGGGTGTCGCGGAAGACCTGCCCCTGGGGAAAGGTCTCGGCACCATGTCACTGTCGAGACCGACGGCCGGGGAGTAAAAGCTCCCCGGCCCTGGGGGATTCCTCGGCGCGGTTTCGGACGTGTTCACACCTCGGGAACGCATCCGCTGCTCGCGGGCACATCACCGTGCCCTACTGATCCAGCAGATGCCGCGGTGCCTTGTCCAACACGGGTAGCTTCTCGTTGAGAACCTGCCACACCAGAGCATCGTCGAAGGAATCGTCGACGGCCGAATCGAAAAGGTCGAGGCGACGTATCGAGAGCGTCGAGCACAACTCCTCGATCTGCTGTCGCTTCGCTTCGAGCAGCTCGTGCACGGCCATCATCTCCCGACCGCATTGTGCCCGCGTAGCTACACACGATGCCCGCGTAGCTACGCACGGCACATATCACATGTCGTAGCACACCGTAACCGGTGCGTGGTCGCTCCAGCGCTTGTCATAGCTCGGAGCCCGCTCGACCCTCGCCTCCGAGGCGCACTCCGCCAGCCGCTCGGTGGCGACGTGATAATCAATTCTCCAACCGGAGTCGTTGTCGAAGGCCTTGCCCCGGTAGGACCACCACGAGTACGGCCCTGGCCCCTCCGGGAACCGGCGGCGCACCACGTCCGCGTACTCCGCCTCGTCGAACACCCTGCTCAGCCAGGTACGCTCCTCCGGCAGAAATCCGGCAGACTTGCGGTTGTTCTTCCAGTTCTTCAGGTCGATCTCCTGGTGCGCGATGTTCCAGTCACCGCAGACCAGTGCTTCCTTGCCCTGCTGCCGCGCCCGGTCACGCAGCTGGTGCAGGTACGGCAGGAACTCCGCCATGAAGCGTTCCTTCTCGTCCTGCTTGGACGTACCCGCCTCCCCGCTCGGCAGGTACAGGCTGCCCACCACCAAGCCGTCCAACTCGGCCTCGGCGTAGCGGCCGCTGTCGTCGAACTCCTCGGAGCCGAATCCGATCCTGGTGACCTCGGGTTCGGTGCGGCTGTAGATGGCCACCCCGCTGCGTCCCTTGGCCGCGCTCGGCGCCAGCAGCGTGTACCAACCGGCGGGCGCACGCGCGGCCTCCGGAAGCTGCTCGTACTCCGCCCGCGTCTCCTGCATGCAGACCACGTCGGCGTCGGTGGCGGCCAGCCACTCGACGAAGCCCTTCTTGGCGGCGGCGCGCAGGCCGTTGACATTCACCGTCGAGACAGTCAGCACGCGGCCGAGCATAACCACCGCCCACTGCCGCGCTCTCTCCGGCGGCCGTTCCGATTCGTCCGCCCGGCCGGAGCCGGTGACGAGCGAAGGGCCAACTTTCGGGGGTATCGATCTTCCTCCCCCCGGATGAAAATTCGTCCTCCGGACTGGTCGCGGAGATCATGATCGGGGATCGTCGGCGGGTCGTGTGTGTCGTGCACGGCCCAGAGAACGACTTCCCCAGGGAGAACCTTTGATGAAGCCGCTCGGTGGGAGCGCACGCTCCCGGACGGCAGGAGGACGCCGAGGCGCCACCGGCGCGGGAGGCATCACGCTGGCGGTGCTGCTCACCGCAGCTTCGCTTCCGATGCTGGTGGCACAACCGCGATCCGCCGAGGCGGAGACCACCCCGGGTGAGAAGGCCCCGGCGTGCGCACCGTGGGACCGGGAATGCCGGGTGAACCGGTATCTGGACCGGGTACGCGACCGCCCGGAGAAGCTCGACGAGTTCCTGCGCGGAATGCCGAAGGGAGGTGACCTGCACAACCACCTCTCCGGCGCGGTTTCCACCGAGTCGTTGATCCGCTACGCCGCCGAGGACGGCCGTTGCATCGAGGCCGAGACCATGCAGTCCTCCCTGGCCCCCTGCACCACCGGGCAGCGACCCGCCTCGGACGCGGTGAGCGATCCGGAGTTCCGCGAGCGGGTGCTCGAGGCGTGGTCGATGGCCGGTTTCGAGCCGGGCGGCGAGGAATCGGGACACGACCACTTCTTCGCCACCTTCGGCAAGTTCTGGGCGGCCACCGAGGGGCGCGAGGGCGACATGCTCGCCGAGGTGGCGGGTGATCTCGCCGAGCAGAACCAGTTCTACCTCGAAACGCTGCTGTCCAGGCAGTCCGAGGCACGCGGGAAACTCGTGGAGCGTGTCGGTTTCGACCCGAGCTCCGAACGGGATTTCCGGCGACTCCGTACGACACTGCTTCGCGAGGGCATGGCTGAGGTCGAACGGGCCGCGCGGCGTGCGACCGATCAGGACTTCGCGCGATACCGGGAGCTGCTGAACTGCGGCACCCCGAGTTCCCGCCCCGGTTGTGATGTGGAGATCCGGCTGAACTACCAGGTGGCGCGGGCGAACTCCCCCGCCAGCGTTTTCACGCAGTTGCTGCTCGGGTTCGAGCTGGCGCAGAGCGATCCGCGATTCGTGGGCGTCAACATGGTCCAGCCCGAGGACCACGAGATCTCGCTGCGGGACTACACCCTGCACATGCGGATGATCGACTACCTGAGCAGGCAGTACCCCGGCGTGTCGGTCACGCTGCATGCCGGTGAGCTCGTTCCGGGGCTGGTCAAACCCGAGGAGCTGACGTACCACATCGAGCAGGCCGTACGGATCGCCGGAGCCGACCGGATCGGCCACGGGATCGACCTGGTGCACGAGGACGGCTGGCAGGCGCTGGCCGATCACATGGCCGCACGCGACATCGCGGTCGAGGTGCCGCTGACCAGCAACTGTCAGATACTGCGGGTCTGCGGACCGGAGGAGCACCCGCTTCCCGAGTACATGGCGCACGACGTCCCCTTCGCGCTGGCCACCGACGACCCCGGTGTCTCCCGGAGCGACATCACCGCGCAGTACCGGCGGGCCGCCACGGACTTCGGGCTGAACTACTCGCAGCTCAAGGCCAGTGCCCGGACCTCGTTGGAACAGGCTTTCGTGCAAGGGGAGAGTCTGTGGACGGAGCCCGGTTCCGACCGGATGAGATCGGCGTGTGCCTCGGACACCCCCGGCTTCGGCGAGCCGGACGCGACGTGTGCCGAACTGCTGTCGAACAGCCCGAAGGCGAGGTTGCAGTGGCGGCAGGAGGTGGCGTTCCAGGCGTTCGAGACCTACTACGCGTACAAGTGACGGTCCCGCGACGAGTTGGACCTTGCCTACTCGGTTTTCCGCTGTGCTCGCTCGGCGGAACCTCTCGCGGACGCTCGCCCCGGCGAGGCCCGACGTCGAGTGGCTAGTTCCGGTGGCGGCCGCCGCCGATGTTGTGTCCCCTGTGGACGCAGCACGGCGGCGGTCGCCACTCTCGCCCAGGCGTCACCGCCCAGCCGTCACCGCCCAGCCGTCACCGCCCAGCCGTCACCGCCTAGCTGTCACCGCGCCCCGAGCGGGCGGGCCACCACATGGTTCTGCCGATGTCCAGGGACAGCGCGGGTACCAGCAGCGAACGCACGACCAGCGTGTCCAGCAGCACCCCGAACGCCACGATGAAGGCGAGCTGGGCCAGGAACAGGATCGGCAGTACCGCCAGCGCCGCGAACGTGGCCGCCAGCACCACTCCGGCCGAAGTGATCACACCACCGGTGACCGACAGCGCACGCAGCACACCGGTCCGGTTGTCCGAGCGACGTACTTCCTCCCGCGCGCGGGTCATCAGGAAGATGTTGTAGTCGATCCCCAGGGCGACGAGGAACACGAATCCGTACAGCGGGACGACCGGGTCAGCGCCGGGCATGTCGAAGACGTGGTTGAACACCAACGCGGACACGCCCATCGTGGCGGCGAAGGAGAGCACCACGGTGGCGAGCAGCACCAGGGGCGCGACCAGGGCACGCAACAACAGCACCAGCACCACGAGGATGACCAGCAGCACGATCGGAATGATCACGGAGCGGTCGCGTTCGGCGGTCAACCGGGTGTCGAGCTGGATCGCGCTCGTTCCGCCGACCAGCGCGTCGGCGCCGTCGACGGGGTGCACCGAGTCGCGAATCCGCTGAACCGTCGCGAGGGCAGCCTCCGAGTCGGCGGGGTCGGTGAGCACGGCTTCGACGAGTACCCGCCCGTCGACCACCTTGGGCGCGCCCGCAGGTGTCCTGGTGACCGAGACTTCGGCCACCCCGGGCACGTCGGCCGCTCGCACCACGCGCTCGGTGCTGTCCGCGTCGGCGATGATCACGGTGGGGGCTCCCGAGCCGGCGGGGAAGTGCTCGGCGAGCATCTTCTGACCGGCGACCGATTCGACCGGTGTCAGGAAGACGTCCGACTGCGCGGTGCCGTCGGCCCGCAGCTGCGGCAGTCCGAGCGTGCCGATGAGCAGCACCACCGTGGTACCGATCCAGATCGCCCGGGGAGCCCTTCCCACCAGGGAGCTGACTCGCTCCCAGAATGCCGGGCGCCGCGGTTCGGAATCCTCCGCCGTGTCGTCCTGCCCGGCGGTCTCCCGTGGGGGTGGGAAGGGCCAGAAGGCGGCGCGGCCGGTCAGCGCGAGTACGGCGGGCAGGAAGGTGATCGAGGCCAGCAGCGCTGCGGCGATGCCGATGGCCGCCACCGGGCCCAGGCTCTTGTTGGAGTTCAGGTCGCTGAACAGCAGGCACAGCAGGCCCAGGATGACCGTGCCCGCGGAGGCGAGGATCGGCTCCAGGGTGGCGCGCCAGGAGCGCAGCACGGCCCGGTACTTGTCGGGGCTCGCGCGCAGTTCCTCCCTGAACCGTGCGACGAACAGCAGGGCGTAGTCCGTGGCGGCGCCGACCACCAGGATGAACAGGATCCCCTGGCTCTGGCCGTTGAGGGTGAGGACGTCGCCCGCTGCCAGGAAGTAAACGGCGAGGCTGGCGAGTCCGAGGGCGAACACCGCGCTGAGCAGTACCAGCACCGGCAGCAGCGGACTGCGGTAGACCAGGATCAGGATCAGGAGAACCACCCCACCCGCGACGAGCAGCAGCAGCCCGTCGACTCCGCTGAACGCCTCGGCCAGATCGGCGGACTGCGCTGCGGGGCCGCTGACCAGGGTGGTCAGTCCGGGGGGTGACCGCTCCAGGAGGCCGCGCATCTCCGAGACCGCGTTCGCCGGTTCGGCACCGGAGTCGATCGAGACGATCAGCTGCACCGCCTGGTCGTCCCGTGGCGAGGGGATCGGGGGTGATACCCGCTCGACCCCTTCGATCGAGGCCATCCGCTCGGAGATCCCGAGCAGGTACTGGCGGTCGGAACCGGTGATTCCCCGGGTGCGCTCGGCCACCACGAACGCGGGGATGCGCTGTCCGCCGGAGAACTGTCGCTGCAGTTCGTTGACCTTGGTGGCCTCGGCGGAGGCGGGTAGGAAGGTGGAGCTGTCGTTCTCGGAGACCTCGGCCAGCTTGCCCGCGAACGGCCCGCCGATGCCGCCGAGAGCCAGCCAGGCGATCACCAGCAACGCGGGGACCAGCCATCGCAACCGCCGCACTCTCGGGGGATGCTGGTCCGCGTGGGAGGAGTGACCGGTGGAGATCATGGGGGGTCCTAGTCGTCGTCGAGGGTTCGTGGGGAAGCACGAGCCCCGCGGAGCATTACTAACACCATAGAATAATTCGACTGTCGAACTACTGCGACGGCAGGGGAAGCACGGAGCGAAGGAGGAACGATGACCTCGGCAAACGCCCAGGGCAGCGAGGAGCCGGCGGACACGGGGAAAGCGGGGAACGCGGGGGAAACGGAAGAAACGGGCCGAACCGGCACCTCCACCGGTTACGAGGACCACGTGGTGCTGGGCAAGCTGCTGCGACAGCTCAACGTCGAGCTCGACCGGTTCAACGTGCTGTTCGGCGATGCCCACGGGCTGCACCAAACCGACCTGAACGCCCTAGTCACGATCCTTGACGCGGCCAACCGGGAGGAACCGATGACACCGAGCAGACTCGCGGCCACCCTCGACATGAGTGTTTCGGCCACCACGGCACTGCTGGAGCGACTGGAGTCGCTCGGTCACATCACCCGGGAGCGCAGCAAGGTGGACCGGCGCAGGGTCGACCTGGACATCCACGACACCGCCAGGCAGGTCGCCGGCGAGTTCTACCGGCCGCTGCTGCGGGAGCTCGGTGGCGCCTGGGACGGATTCAGCGCCGAGCAGCGGGAAACGATCAGGCAGTTCCTCGTGGCCACGATCGATGCCACGGAGCGTGCGCGCGAGACGTTCTCACCGCGTTGAGGAGACGGAGCGAGCGAAGCGGATCACTCGTACCGCTGCTCGCTCGGGGTCTCCTACCAGCGATCGTCGCGCAGGAAACTCTGATTCTCGAAGTATTCGTCGTCGGAGATCGGCTCCTCGGCCGGTGATTTCTCGGCAGGTGATTCCTGCGGCAGATAACGCTCGACGGGTTCTCCCTCGACCGCCGCGCGCAGCAGGCGACCGCCTTCCTCGAAGGAAGCGTAGTAGGCTTCCGTCCATTCGGGATCGCACTCACCGCGTTTGATCTCGCCCCACGTAACCTCCCCCCGGTCCACCATGAGCTGGAGTCGACGCAACTCCGCCCCTGCCTGCCCGGAGCGGTAGTACTCGGCGAGCTCCTCGTTCTGCCGTTCGGTCAGGGGCGGATAGTTCTCGCGCGCCTCCCGCAGGGAGCTCTCGTGTTCCTGCCGCATCCGCTCGAACTCGGCGGCGCCCTGTTGATAGCGGTCTTCGACCGCGCGCAGCCGCTCCGAAAAACTGCTCACCTTGGACCCTTTCCGGAGAGTTACGAACTAACTAGGAAGACGGTGCAACGTACCCCGAGTCCGGAAGCTCCACATTCACTACCGGAGTTTTGTCGTCGGCGATCTCCTGGACCGACTGGAAGAACTCGTTGGCGTATTT
Organism: Actinopolyspora mzabensis; assembly: GCF_900101095.1. Lineage (GTDB taxonomy): Bacteria > Actinomycetota > Actinomycetes > Mycobacteriales > Pseudonocardiaceae > Actinopolyspora > Actinopolyspora mzabensis. The sequence continues at coordinate 155,587 of NZ_FNFM01000001.1, read as the reverse complement.
CACCAGGTTGATGAAAGCCGTCACCACTTTGCGGACGTCATTGATCAGTTTGACCGTGTCCCAAACCGCCTTGATGGCTTTGCCCTGCCCGTAGACCGGTATGGAGAACGAGGAAAGCGCCGCCGTGACGATACTCGCCACCGTCAAGATGGTCTGAATGACCATGTCAACGGTCTGCTGGGCGTTCTCGGCCAGGTCGATCAGTTTGTCCCGGATCGCGATACAGGCGTCGTGGTTCTGCTCGAGCGCGGAATTCCACTGCCCCATGTGATTCTCGAAGGCCGTGGCCGCGTTTCCCTCCCAGAGCGGTTCGAGCGCACCCAATCCGGATTCGAGGTTCTCCTTGAGATCGAGGTTCGCCTTCGCGAGGTTCTCCCAAGTGTCGCGAAGACTCAGCAGTTGCCCCCAGTTGCCGCCGACCCATTCGAGCAACTCCTGGGCCGGGCTCCAGCCGACGATGGTTTGGAAAGCGGAGTCGATCTCCCCGATCGCACCCAATGCTTCCTGCGCCGCGGCGCGAACCTCGGCTCCGTAGTCTCCCGGGGTGGTCAATCTCCTCGTAGGATCGACCACATCGGCGTATCCGGCCATGATTTCCTCCCCAGTTCCGTTCCGAAGAATTTCAACCGTTCTCGAAGGAGCCGCCTCGGTAGCTCCGATCGAGGGTGGCCGAGGCCGAGTCGTCGTGCGAACGGTACACCCGCTCCGACTCCTGCAGCGCACCACCGGTTCGCTTCAGACCGCTGGCCATCTTTTCCAGAATTCCCAGCTGCCAGGCGACGAGCGGTTGGTAACCCTCGGCGATACCCGACAGAAGTCCCTGCATTTCCGATGTGTCGGAGCCGGGACCCGCCATGTAGCCACGGGCGGATTCCACGTGCCCCGCGTTCCTTTCCAGCTGTTCCGCGTAACCCGTCAGGGCCGACAACTCCACCCGGAACTTTTCACTCATTGGGTTCAACCCCCTCACGAGACGGCTGCGCTGAACCGGCGTTGCCCGAGGGCGCGAAGCGGCGGCGAACAAGCGGCGCACACCGATCGTCCCACCTCGCTCCACCCGACGGGCCGATCGAACTACGGAGTGACGAGCACATAGGCCCCCAACGGCTTTAATGACACGGCGAGCACCGAGAGTGGAATCCCGATCGCCCGCTTCGGCCACACCGCCAGCACCGCCAACACCGCGGCCAGCAGGAACACTCCGGCCGCGAGGAGACTCCGCCCGGAAAACGTCCCGAAAACGATCACCGCGACGGCGACCACCGAACCGACGAGCCCGGTGAGTATCGCCCAGTCACGCCGCGAGGTCGGTATGATCAACCAATCCAAGAACCCTCTCCCAGCACTCGTTTTCCGGTTCGGCGCACTCTAGCACTCATCGCACCGCAGAAACCGGAGAACGCGAATACCGGAGGAAACCGATCCGGGAGGACGAAAGAGAAGTTCGTCCCGGAACGACGCTCAGAGCCGCAGCTGCCCGCCGTCGTAGACCAGCAGATCGTCCTCCCGCCGCCGAACACCGTCCATCGTGCGGTGCTCGCGCAACTTGCCGTCGTGCATCAGGTGTACGACCCGCACACCGCGAACCAGCGTCGCGTAGTCGGCGATCATGCGGCGATGACAGCGCCACCACACGCTCTCGGAACACATCACGGCCGTCCGGCGGTTCGCGGCCCCCGTCAGCAATTCCTCGACGGCCTCGCCGAAGTCCTCGGTACGCATGTGCGCGGCGTAGGCACGGAATCCCTCGTTCCTGCACGCCGTGTCCGGCGATTCGGCGGGTAGCTTCCGGAACCCGCCGAGCCGCTTGTCCCAGCGATAGTCCACTCCGGCCTCGGGCAGCCACTCCCGGATCTCGGAGTGGTTGAAGTCGGGATTGTGCCTGCTGCCCGGCGCGGTGCGCACGTCCACCACGGCCTCGATCCCGGCCGTGTGCAGCAGCGGGACGAACTCGGCACGGGTGCTCGTGCCGTGCCCGACCGTGATCAGCCGCATCGTCGCCCCCAAAACCGCCAGTGCTTCGCCGAGTCCGGATGTTTCCGTCGGATTATGGTCGCCGGTATTTCTCGGCACGGCAGCGCCGAACCGCCACGCATCCGGTCGAACCACCACGCACGCGGTCGGCGCCGCCGGGAGGTTCCGCCGAGTAACCACCCCGGCGAGCCCCCCGGAAAACTCGACTCCCCCCGGTTCGGGCCCACCAAGCCGCCCGGCCCGCGCCGCTGCCACCACGCCACCGGTCACGTGTAGGTCGGTGCCGGTGACGAAGGGGGCCTCGGGACCGAGTAGGAAAACCGCCGCCGCTGCGATGTCATCGGGGGTACCGGGCCGCCCTGCGGCGGAGGCCTCGATCATCGCGCGTACCGCGCCGAGGTGTTCCGAGTTCAGCTCCTCCTGAACCAGGGGCTTGGAGATGACGCCTGGGCTGATCGAGGTGAGCCGTGGTCCCAGCTCACCGGCCACCCGTTCCTTCCGCGTCGAGTCGTATCAGCCGCACGCTTCCTTCCCCGTTGGCGGCCAGCAGCAGCGAGCCGTCCCCGGCCACCGCCAGGTCGACGAACGAACTCGGACGACCACTACGCTCCGGTTCACCGTTCGAGCCGGTGCCGCTCACCCCGGAAAGCGACTCCACGGCCAGCTCGCGGAGCACGACCGTGCTCGTGCCGGTCGCGGGATCGAACCGCCGCAACCGCCGGTGTTCGATCTCGACCACGAACAGTTCCGCGCCGCTGACTGCGATCCCTTGCGGCATGGCAAGCCCGTCCAGCACGACCACGGGGTCCTCGTCCAGGCGCAGTACTCGTCCGAGTCGATCGTCGCTGACGTAACAGCGACCGTGGTCGTCCAGCGTCACACCGACCGGGTGTTCCAGCCCTTCGGCGAGCACCGTGACCGAGTCGGTTTCGTCGACGGCCAGCACCTGCCCCTTCTCCGGTGCCGCGAACACGACTCGCCCGCTCGAGTCGGCCGCGATTCCGGCGGGTTCACCGACTCCGGTGGCACGCGTGCGGGAGACTCCGCTCCCGGGTTCGTAAGCGTGTAGACCACCGCTGACGTCGACGAGTTGGAGCACCCCGCCGGTGGCGACCACGTTCCGCGGCAGCGCGGGAAGTGTTCCGCCCACCACGTCCACCTGATCGAGCTCGCCGGAGGTCGGCACGCTCGACAGCCCGAAGTGGTCTGCCGCGTAGACCCTGCCGCCGGGGCCGACGGTGATCCCGAACGGCCCGTTCAGCCCTGGCGGAACCACGGTACGAACGCGGCCGTGCGCACCGAGCTCGGTGATACCGCCCTGGACGAAGCTGGACACGAACATGCGGTTCTCCGGGTCGAACGCGGCGTTGTCCAGCCCCGGGATCCCGGTGACCAGGCTCGCCACCCCGCCGGTGTCCGGATCGACATGCGTGATCGTTCCCGCCGCGTCGCAGGAGAGCACGAACAGCTCCCCTGCTCGGTCGAAGCGCACGGCGACCGGAATGGGCAACCCGCTCACGACGAGTTCGGGAGCTCCTCCCTCCGGTGGAATCCGCAGCACCTCGTTGGTCATCATGTGCGGGTAGTACAACCATCCGTCGGGGCCGAACTGCATCGCGTTGCCGTAGGCCAGCCCCTCGGCGAGCAGTACAGGTGAACCGCCGTCCGGGAACAGCTCGAGCAGCCTTCCACCGGGCCGCATCTCGTTGACGAAGAGGCGGTCGCCGAGGCACGTGATCCCGTTGGGTGCCACCATGGCATCGGTGACCAGGGTGAACTCCCCGTGCGGGGAGCGCCGCCACACCCGCCCCGGTGCCACGTCGGCGACGTACATCGTCCCGTCCGTGCCGAACGCGACGTCGTCCGGTGTGCGCAGCGGGCCGTCCGGGGGGGGACCACGACCTCGACCTCGCCGGAGTCGGTGTCGACCGCGCTGATCCTTCCGGTGAGGAACTGCGCCACGTACAGCAGCCCGTCGGGGCCGAAGGCGATGCCGTTGGCACCCCGCAACCCGCTCGGCTGGTTCAACCGCACCGGTTGCGAACGCCCGGTTCCCGGTTCCGGCACTTCGACGTCAGCTCCGGTCATCGGCGTGCTCCCGCCCGGCATCGACCAGCACCTCGGTGAATCGGTCGTTCGCGCGCCACTGCCGCAGTGTTTCGGCGAATTCGAGCTCGTCCGGCCGGTAGAAGCTCCGCACGACCGAGGACTGGCCCTCGTTGTTGTAGTAGCCCGGCGTGCACTCGTCCAGCGCCCGGTCGACACCGGCCTTGCGCCCCATCTCGTCGACCCACTCCTGCTCGGCCGCCTCGGTGGGTTCCACATAGGCCGCGCCGCGCTTGGCGGACTCGGTGATCATCGCCGCGATGTGGACGGACTGGTCGTCGAGCACGTGGGTGAAGTTGGGTGCCACTCCGTTCTGCGAGGGACCCATGCAGAACAGGTTGGGGAAACCGTGGCTGGTGAACCCGTGCAGAGTGCGCATGCCCTCGCTGAAGTGCCGGGGCAGCGTCACACCGTCACGGCCGTAGAGGGCCAATCCGGAGGCCGCGGGGTGGGAGCCGCCGACCTGGAAGCCGGTGGCGAAGACGATGCAGTCCACCTCGTACTCGACGCCCCGGCTGACCAACCCGTGTTCGGTGATGCGCTCGACGCCGCGTCCGTCGGTGTCCACCAGGGTCACGTTGGGGCGGTTGAAGGCCGGGTAGTACTCGTCGTTGAAGGTGGGGCGCTTGCACTCGTAGCGGTACCACGGTTGCAGCGCACGGGCGGTCTCCTCGTCCTCGACGATGGACTTGACCCGTTCTCGCACCTGGTTCATCTTGTGGAAGTCGGCGACCTCCCGCACGAGCTCGTGCTCCTCGTTGGTGAGCTCGTCCCTGCCGGTCTCGTCCGCCACCGCGTGGTAGTGCTGGGCGAGGTCGCTCCACCGGTCACCCACCATGTCCTCGGCGGCCCGGTCGCCGCCGAGCACGGCGAGGAAGTCGTCGCGCCTGCGGCCGTGCCAACCCTCGGGGAGGTTCTCGGCCCACTCCGGATCGGTCGGACGGTTGCCCCGTTCGTCCACGACGGACGGAGTGCGCTGGAAGACGTAGAGGTGGCCCGCGTCCTCGGCCAGGTCGGGTACGCACTGGATCCCCGTGGCGCCGGTACCGATGACGGCGACCCGCTTGTCCGCGAGCTCGTGCATGCCGCCGGTCTGGTCACCGCCGGTGTAGGAGTAGTCCCACCGGCTGGTGTGGAAGGTGTGCCCGGCGAAGTCGTCGATGCCGGGAATGCCCGGCAACTTGGGCCTGCTGAACGGGCCGCTGGAGAAGATCACGTACCGGGCGGTCATCTCGTCGCCCCTATCGGTGGTCACGTTCCAGCGATGGCTGGATTCGTCCCAGGTCGCGCCGGTCAGCTCGGTCTGAAAGCACGCGTCCCGGTAGAGGTCGAACTTCTCGGCGATGTTGACGGTGTGCTGCCGGATCTCCTCGCCGCGCGCGTACTTCTCGGTGGGGACGTAACCGAGCTCCTCCAGCAGCGGCAGGTAGATGTAGGACTCGATGTCGCAGCGCACCCCCGGGTAGCGGTTCCAGTACCAGGTACCGCCGACGTCGCCGCCCTTTTCCAGCATGCGGATCGAGTCGAACCCCGCCTGACGGAGTCGTGCCCCTGCCAGCAGTCCGCCGAATCCGGCGCCGACGATCAGCACCTCCACCTCGTCGGTGAGCGGTTCGCGGTTCGGCTCGGCCTCGACGTACGGATCGGTCACGTAGTAGCCGAAGTCACCGGTCGGTGCGATGTACTGGGCCGCGCCGTCCGAGCGGAGACGTCGGCCCCGCTCGGTCCGGTAGCGGGCGCGCAGTTCCTCGGGATCGAAACCGAGCCGGTCCGGATCCAGCAGCTCCGCTTCGAGTGACCGCTCGTGGTTGGTCATGCGTTCGGTCCTTGCAGCTCGGAATTCTCGTTGCTGTGCCGGCCGGGGACGTTCGGGGAGCCGGCCGGTGGGCGGCGTGCCTGAGCCCGGCCTCGGCCGCGCGATCGGGGCGGGCGTGCGGGATCGATTCCGATGGATGTCGTGTTCGCGCGAGCTCGCTACCGCTCGGAGTCACCGGTCGAGTCGATCACGGCTGACGTGTCACCGGGGCCGAGCAGAGGCCGGTGAGCGCGTCGACGAGGCCGGTGGCGAACTCGTCCCAGCTCGCGTGCGGGGTGGGCAGGCCATCGGCGAGCGCGCGTTCCCGTTCGACGCACATCTGCCTGGTCAGGTTCAGCGCCACGCTCCAGCGTTCGGTCAGCACGTCGCGGGGCAGCTCGGGTAGACACCGGTTCATCCCTTCCAGGGACAACCGCAATGAGTCGGAATGCAGGGACTGCTCGGTGATGATCTCGTGGAGCACCGGATCGGCCATCACCTGCGCGGCGAACCGCGCGTACCACGAGGGAGTGCCCAACGACTCCAGGTACAGCGTCATCGGCCGCACCAGACAGGAGACCCACTAGCCCCGCTCCCGCAGTTCGGTGGAGCCAGCGGCCTCGGGGAACACGTTGACCCGGATGTACTCGATGCGTTCCCCGTGTTGGTGCGCTATCGCGCGCACCAGCTCGTCCTTCGTGCCGAAGTGGTACCCGACCGCGGCACTGTTGCCCAGCTCCGCGACCTCGCTGATCCGGCGGTTGGACACCGCGTACATCCCGTGTTCGGCGAACAGCCGTACCGCGGTGCGCAGGATCGACTCCCGTGTGGTCGCGCCACGCTCGATCCGAGCAGTCCGTCTCGTCATGGCCATCCTCGTCGACACCACTCCCCGACGCCCCGACGCGGCGTAAGTCCCGCCGCCAACTTTTCAGTCAGCTAATTTAATCACTTGATTTAAATCAGTCAACCGACTGACCGATGACGAGATCCGGAACGCGGTCGGTCACGAGAAACTTTCACCGGACATCGGCGCGCAAATATCAGCACGGTGTGCGCAACGAAGTACGATTATCCGGCGGAATGAAGCAACGAGTAACTATTTGTCGCTCGATCGAGTAAAGCTACCGTATGTCACACCCACTCGCGGTGACCGGATTCATGCACCGTGTGTTGGGGTGCCCAGCGTGTGTTGGGAGTAACCAGCGTGTGTTGGGAGTACCCAGCGGATCCGGACAACCTCCGCTACCGGCCTTCCACAACGGAAAGCCCCGGCCACCGCCCGAAAGGAACCAGATGACCGCGACGTGGCTGTCGATCCTGCCTCCGCTGCTCGCGATCGCCCTGGCGCTGTTGACACGGCAGGTCATCCCCGCGCTGCTGGCCGGAGTCTGGCTCGGGGCCTGGCTGCTGGAAGGAGCCACCCTCACGGGACTCGGCACTTCACTGCTGGACACGGTGGGCGTGTACATCGTCGACGCGCTCGCGGACCGGGACCACGTGATGATCGTCGTAGCCACCACGATGATCGGTGGCCTCGTGGGGGTGATCCGGCGCAACGGCGGTACCGACGGCATCGTGAAACTGGTGACGCGCTGGGCCGCCACCCCCAGGCGGGGCCAACTCGCGACCGGCGGTCTGGGGCTGGCCATCTTCTTCGACGACTACGCGAACAGCCTCGTGGTGGGCAACACGATGCGCCCCATCACCGACCGGCTGCGGATCTCGCGGGAGAAGCTCGCCTACATAGTGGACTCCACCGCCGCACCGGTGGCCGCGTGCGGTCTCTTCACCACCTGGATCGGTTACCAGGTCGGACTGGTCGACGACGCGGTCGGCAGGATCGGGCTCGAACAGAGCGGCTTCGCCGTGTTCGTCAGCTCGCTGCGCTACGCCTTCTACCCGGTGCTGGCCGTGGTGCTCGTGTTCGCGATCGCCGGCAGCCGACGCGACTTCGGCCCGATGGCGCGGGCCGAGCAGCGTGCCAGACAGTCGGGCACGGTGCTGCGTCCGGGCTCGAACCTGGGATCCGGTGCGGACACCGAGACCGAGCTGCGCCCCGGGGAACGAACTCCGCACCGCTTCCTGAACGCGCTGGTTCCGATCCTCGCCCTGGTGGTGACGACCTTCGTGGGACTGCTGACCACCGGCAGCGGCAGCACCGTCCTCGAGATCATGGGCGCCGGGGATCCGTTCGCCGCGCTGGTATGGGGTTCCTTCGTGGCGCTGCTCGTCGCGGCGGTGCTGAGCTTCGGCCAACGGCTGCTCTCGCTGGGGCAGTTCGTGGACGCGTGGTTCGCCGGGATCAAGTCGGTGTTGTACGTGGTCATCATCCTCTCGGCGGCCTGGGCGCTGTCCTCGCTGACCGAGAAGCTCGAGACCGCCGAGTTCCTGGCGGGCGCGCTCAGCGAGGCGCTGCCCGCGCCGCTGCTGCCGGTGATCCTGTTCCTGCTCGCGGCCGCCGTCGCGTTCGCCACCGGCACGAGCTGGGGAACCATGGGCATCCTTACGCCGCTCGCGGTACCGCTGGCATGGTCACTGCTGCAGGCGCAGGGGGCCGAGACCGCGGGAGGGCACCCGATCATCTACGCCAGCGTGGCCACCGTGCTGGCCGGAGCGGTGTGGGGCGATCACTGCTCACCGATCTCGGACACCACGGTGATCTCCTCCCTGGCCTCGCAGTGCGATGTGGTCGACCACGTGCGCACCCAGATCCCCTACGCCCTCTACGCGGGGGCGGTCGCGGTGGTCGTCGGACTGCTGCCGATCGGGTTCGGCTTCCCGTGGTGGGCCTCCTTCCTGGTCTCGATCGCGGTGCTGCTGCTCGGCCTGCGGCTGCTGGGCAGGCACGTGCCGGGCGAGGCGCGGCACTCGGAAACCGAGGAAGTGGGCGCCTGAGGGGATCGATTCCACGGGGATCGCCGCCGGGTATCGCTGCTGGGTGTCGCTGCCGGGCGGCGCGATGATCCCCGTCTCCGTCGCGAGGAGCGGACCGCCGTCGTCGCGAATCCGCGCTACCCGACGAGGGCCGCCTTCACGCGTGGCCCGTTTCGGATCCGAGTCCTCCCGCGGTTGACCCGCTACGGCAGTGGCGGCTACCCGGATCGCGCCTCACCTCGACGCGGCCGTGACACCATGGGACCATGGTGTCACAAGGAGGTGATTGATAATGACCGCTGACACAACCGGGATGACATTACGTCTGCCGACCGAGATGGCCGAAGCACTGCGCACGGCGGCTTTCGCGAGCAACACGTCCGTCAACGAGGTCGTCAAACGCGCCATCGCGGAGTACCTGCGGGAACACGCCCGGCCGGACACGGTTCGCTCGGCTTTCGAAACCACGCTCGAACAACACGCCGTGGCCCTGGACAAGCTCAAGGACCTGTAACTTCGTGACCTGGTTTCTTACCGCCGACGACGTGCAGGCGATGAACGCCCACTTTGTCGGTTCCGACGCGCTTCGCGATTTCGGGCTGCTCGAAGGAGCCGTGCTGCGTCCACAGGCCAGTGCGTTCGGTGGCGACGCCTACCCCACGTTGAGCGAAAAGGCATCGGCCCCGCTGCACGGCCTCGCTCGGAACCATCCGTTCCTCGACGGCAACAAACGTACTGCCTGGTCGGCCACCGATGTGTTCTACCGGCTCAACGGCTGTCACCTGCACCCTGCCGATCAGGGGACGGTCGTGGCCCTGGTCGTCGATGTCGCCGAGGGGCAGCTCGACGTACCCGCCATCGCCGGGTGCCTCAAAACCTGGGTGCGACCACTGGATCTACCACCGCTGCCCTGACCCGCCTCGCAACGGCACCGCCTTCGTGGCGTGGGGCCGCTTCGGCCCCGAGCCCTTCGGCGGTTGAATCCGGCACGGCCCTACTCGCCGGAACGAGCGAACCGCACCGGGCTCGTGCCGATCACTCGCTTGAAGTGCCTGCCGAGGTGGGACTGGTCGTAGAATCCCGCCGCCGTGGCCGCGAACCGGGGTGCCATCCCGTCGAGCAGCAACCGGCGGGCGAGATCGACCCTGCGCCCGGTCAGGTACTGGTGCGGCGGGGTGCCGAACTCCCCGCTGAAAGCCCGGACGAGATGTGCTGGGTGGGTGTGCAGCAGATTCGCCGCCCGCCGGAGCGTGATTCCTTCGACGAGGTGTTCGTCCAGCAGCTCGCGCAGTCGCACGGCGGGTTTCGCGTGGTCGATCGGTTCCGCCGTCCGGGTGCGCTCGCCCAGGTGGCGGCGCAGTCGCTCGGTGACCAGGGTCAACCTGCTCTCGGCTTCCAGCGTGTCGCCGGGCAGCAGCAGCGAGTCGTGCAGCTGCCGAATGCGACGCAGTAGCAGCGGATCGTCGATGGTGGGCGCGTCCACCGCGAGTCCCACGAGATCCTCGCCGAACTGGCCGGGATCCAGGTAGAGCACTCGCTTCCTGAGCCCCTGCGGGGTGACGGGCGTGCCGTTGTGCGGAACGTGCGGCGGCAACAGCGTAACCAGGCTCCGCAGCGCGCCGTGCTCGTGGCGGTGCAGGTCGTAGCGCACCGTCCCGTCGTCCACCAGCAGCAGCGTCCACGAGTCGTGGGCGTGCATCGGATAGGCGTGCTCCACGAGGTGAGCGTGGTAGGCCTCCACGATCCCGGGCACAGGTGGACGCCACGCAGCCACTCCCGAACTGGTGACCATGCAAAGAACGTACAAGACTCGCTCGCGGGCGGCGGGACACGATCTCCCCATGACAGCGGAGACCTCCCCGATACGGTTCGACACGAAGATCGCCGTGCTGCTGCGCGAGGACCTGGCGACCTGGCAGCGGCTGAACGTGACCGCGTTCCTGGTGAGCGGACTCGGCACGAGGAGCCCGGAGGTGATCGGCGAGCCGTACCGGGACGCCGACGAAACCGAGTACCTGTCGATGTTCCGGCAGCCGGTGCTGATCTTCGAGGGCAGCGGGGAGGTGGTGACCCGAGCGCACTCCCGCGCCGTCGCGCGGAACACGGCCGTGGCGGTGTTCACCTCCGAGCTGTTCGGCACCGGCAACGACCGGGACAACCGCGCCGCGGTTCGGACCGTTCCGCGGGAAAAGCTCGATCCGGTGGGAGTGGGCGTGTACGGACCGCGCAACGTCGTGGACAAGATTGTCAAGGGCGCGCGGATGCATCCTTGACCGCCCGACCACAACTGCCCGACCCTGAGTGCCCGGCCGGAACCGCCCACCACGGATGAACCGAAATCCTCCCCACCCGGTGAGAACGAGAAATGACGCGACGAATCCGGCTATGCCGTGGGGCGGTGTCTCCGGGCAGGAACGAGCGGGCGGAGCCGACGGACGAAACCCGGCGGGCAGCGCGAGCTCGGCCATGGCGGTGCCGGGGCCTCCCGTACCCGGCACCGCCATCCGGCCTCATCGGAAGCGCGGAACTCGCACCGCGGCCCGGACCGCTCGGCGGTGCGTCCGATCCGGACCGTGGCCGCGGGGAGAATCGAGGCTATACGTTGCCGTCGATGTGACGCTGCACGTACTGGTAAGCCAAGTCACCGAACTGCGTGCCGAAACCGATGGAGTTGTCCGCCGATTTCGAGAAGTGCACCCCGCCCCAAACCCTGCTGTCGCTGCCGTCCTGCACGAAGTCGGTCCAGGTGCGCCAACCGAACCGGAGGTCGTTGGAGGGGGTGATTCCGGGCTCAACCAGTGACGACCCCGCCGGATAGGTGTACGACCAGTTCAGGGAGTCGGAGTTGAGGTAGCGGCGCGCGGCCTGCGCCTCTGCGGACAGGACCGTCGTGGAGGCGGACGGGTACTCGGGGTGGTTGCCCACGTTCAGATAGCTGGACCACTCGTTGGCGGGGATATCGTTGACGGTTCCCCTCCCGGGGCCGCCCCAAGCCGTCAGCTCGGTGTCGCCGTAAACGTGCTGGACCGCGCTGAACGGGCGCACGGCGTCGAAACCGGTCTTGTGGTGCCAGCAGGCGATCAGGCCGTCCAGCATCGCCACCCCGGTCACCATCAACAGCTGCACCCAACCGTCCAGATCCAGTTCGTGGTTCCTGGCCGCGGCCAGGACCGACATCCCGACGCCCAGGAACTTGTTGTCGAAGAACTCCGACTTCACCTTCTGCTCTTCGGTGAGCCCGGCCGAGGCACGCAGCACCTCGTCCACCGAACGCTTGTAGGCGGCCCGATTGGTGTGATCGCTGTGGTGCGGGGGAGTAAGGCGGAAATGGCTCGGGTCCTCGTAGGTGTAAGGCGTGGTCAGCCGCAGCTGCGGGGTGGTGAAGACCTGGATCATGAACATGCCCTTGTCGCCATCGGCGTTCCCGAGGCGACGGCCGTGTTCCAGCAGTTCCGGCTGCCAGCGGGAAGGGTTGCGCAACTCGTAGGCACTGTTCTCGGGCCGGTATCCGGTGTAGTCCTGGTAGGGCTTCCCGTTGTACCGGACTCCCTCGTCACCGAGCTGGTTTATGCCGTCCCGCAGGCGTCCCTCCACGACGGCCTTACCGGCCAGGTTCCCGATACCGACCGGAGTGGTCGGATCCTCCGAGTCGTCGTCGGGATCCAGCCCGAACGAGGAGACCAACGCCCGATAGGTCGGCATCCCGGCGGGTACCACGCTTTGCATGACGTGGCGCCAGGCGTAGAGGGCCGCGATGTTCTTGTTCCTGTTGGTGCGGGCTTCGCTTCGGGGACGACGTCCGAGCTTCGAGTAAACACCGACCGCCGTCGGGTGGTACGGCGCGAGCGCGTCGAACCACGCGTTGTGCGCCATGCAGGTGTAGCGAATCAGGATGGTCACGTCCATCGGAGCGATGAAATCCGATACCGCCGAAGTGTCGGAATTATCGGACAAATAGCTGATGAAATTGTCGTTGTCGAGGTCGAAATCGGATGTCGTCTGCGATGCCGAAGGGCTGGACCGACGCGCGTTGGCGACGCCGATACTCCCGAACGGAAGCAGAGCCGCGGTAGCCGCACCGGCTAGCACCGATCTGCGTTGCAGTGAGTAGGAGGAGGCCGAAGAATTCCCGGAGGACGCCATGGGGTGCGACCTTTCTGCATTCGATGGTTTATAGATTTCGCTGACGCGGTTCGCGACCGCCGTCGTGGTGCCGCGGATTGATTCCCGCATCCTGGTGATCGGTTTCCGCTTCGCCCCGACAGGGCGAGAAACCGCTCGTACTCGTCACTTCCCGGTCGTCCGTTCGAACCGGACCCGAGGAACTCAGCCGGAAATTTCCGACGAATCAACGCTCCAACGACCCACCGCCATCTCGGCGGTGATCCCGGGACCGAAACCTGCGATCATGCCGGAAGCTCCCTCGGACGGCATGTCCTCCTCGAACAGCCTCCGCAGCGCGTCGAGCACGACCGCACTAGCGATATTGCCGTAATCGACGAGAGTGGCCCAGCTGTGGCGGAACATCTTCCGGTCGACGTCGAGGAACTCGCCGAGGTCATCCAGAATTCTCGGGCCACCGGCGTGGATGATGTAGAAGTCGAGGTTGCGGACATCCCAACCGTGCCCTGCAGCGAACTCGTTCAGCACCGGGGCGAGCGGTTCCATCGTCCCCGGCACCCGACGGTCCAGCCGGAAGTGAAATCCGGTGTCACGTACATCGTAGGAGATCCAGTCCTCGGTGTCCGGGATGAGGTAGGAGGAATTGCGCTCCAATGCCACCCCTGAACCCCCGCTCCCTCGAACGACGGCGGCCGCGACCGCATCGCCGAACAGCCCGTCGGACAGTAGTGAACCGACGTCGTCGTCATCGGGCTGGTAGCACAGGGAACACAGCTCGCACGAAACGATCAGAACATTGCTCTCGGGATGGGCCACGCAGAAGTCGTGGGCGCGATTGATCGCCGCGCCACCCGCCGCACAGCCCAGTTGTGCGATGGGAATCTGCCGGGTATCGGTGCGAAACCCCATGGTGTTGATCAACCACGCGGTCAGCGAAGGCATCAGAAACCCGGTGCAGGACACGTATATGATCGCGTCGATCTCACGTGTCGCCAGGTTCGCGTTAGCCAGAGCTCGTTCGATCACCTCGGGGGTTCGCTTCTTGGACTCCAGCTCGTAGATGCGGTTGCGTTCCTCGAATCCCGGGTGTCGAAGTGTCTCCGCCACGGGCCGTACCGTGTGTCTCTTCTGCACCCCGGTGTTCTGGATCAATCGGTACGCCAGGGAAAGCTGCGACTTCCCCGCGTGTGCTCGTTCGGCCAACTCCAGTGTCTCATCCATTGATATGACATGTTCCGGAACACTCACGGATGGCCTGCATAATATTGGCATTTATGGAACTTACTTTCTGGTGATTCTGCCCGTGATTGGTGATGTCCTTCGCTGCGATTTCGCTAGTACCGACCGGAGCAGGATGAGCTGTAACGTGTTTCCGCGTGGCTGCGTGGACGGGAACGCCTACCCCGCCCAGCTCCTGAATTCTTTTCTGGGGACGAGTGAGCATCACCCGATACGGAATCGAGCGATCATTCGTGGTTCGCAAACGTGGAACAAAGGGCGAAAACAACACGACGAAAAGCGTCCACCGAGGAGGATGCCGCCTTTCGCGAGATTAATTGTACGGCGAGAAAGATACGGTTACAAGCCCGAGCGACGAAATTCGGGGAAACATCACGCGCCGAACGGGATCGGAGTCGAGGGCGGCCCACGAGCGCGGGTCGACGCCACACTCGACCATCACGACGAGGCACACGCGGTTCGCGACGGAGATTTCCGTCCGAAATCGCCCCGGCAGGCCGGTTCAGCGGCATTCGGCCCTGCTGCCGGGGCGAGGACCAGTCGTGCGAGGCGGGGTTGCCACAACCGCGGTATCGGTGGCTGGAACCCACCCGCGGGAACCGGAGATTTCGTGGCGGTCGGGCCGATGTTCACGAGTCTCTCCACTACCCGTCGACCGGTCCTCTGTGGTAGCCGAAACCGACCGGATCAACCGGTGAAGGACTCGGGACCGAATCGTCCCCATGCCACGAAGACGGCCATGGCCAGATAGATCAGGTTCGCGACGACGGGCAACTTCTCGTGACGACGGAGATGCGTGATCATCGCGCCGATCATCAGCAGCACCCAGCAAACTGCGGTCACGGGCACCATGATTGGTGCGATATCGACCACAGCGGGCAGAATGATACCGATAGCAGCGAGGAACTCCAGGGCTCCGAGGGTCTTGACGAAGCCGTCACCGTAGTCGTTGGTCCATCCACCGTGGGCGGTCGCACCCAACTTCTCCTTCGGCACGAACATCTTGGTGGTACCACCGACCAGCATGACGACGGCCAACAATCCGGCAACGATCCATAGAGCCAGATTCATAAGGTTTCTCTCCCTAAATTCACGGGCGACCACCGGTTGCCGACGAAGCGATGCTCGTCACGGCGTAGTCGCGTAACAGGTGTCACTCTCCGATCCTGCCACAACTCGACGGGTCCGTGATTCCAAGACTGTCCGAGACAACCCGCTGAGTCGATATCTCCGGTGCCTTGTCGACAACTCCGCACCGGAAGCAGCTCGATAAACTGGATAGTGACCGTCTTCCCGACATGCGAGGCCCGATATCGGTCGATCGGCTTCCACGGTATCGAAGTGGGCGGTGTACCGGTGTCCACTCGTTGTTCCGACGCCCACTAACACCGGCGGATCCCGTTCCCTACTTCGCGGGAAATGGGCGCGGCGGAAACCACGTGCGCCCCGACGAGGGGAGTCAGCCACTCGATCGGAGTCGGCTTCCGGGGCTCGCGCCCCGGTTCCGTGTTCCCCCTCCCGGCCGTTGGGAGGTCAACTCCGTTCGTCGTCGGACGCGGCCAGCAAATTCCGCACCAGCGGAGAGATCTGATAGTAGGAACCGAAGTTGAGGTACTCGCCCTCGGGAGCGGACTTGACGGCCAGAATTCGCAGCCGATCGCCGGAATAGGTGTGCGGAGCGTTCCGCACGAACCGCTCGATCTCCGGACTCACCCGAACGGGAAATTCCGACAGCGCCGCTTCCATCTCCTCCTGGCCCATCCGCGATGCGAAGGCTATCCGCTTCACCGCCGAAGAGTCCCAGGTCAGGGTGACATAAATCCTGAAGGCCCCCCTGGCGAAGTTCAGCAGCTGCCCAGCGGGCTCCGGCAGACCGCTCGCACGAAGCATCGACAGGATGTTGCTCCGCTCGAGGCTGCCCTCGGAGAGTTGGGCAAAGTACAGATTTACCGATTCCTTGCCGTAGTCTATCCCCGCCATCGCCACCTGTTCCAACCCGTGGCGTGCGAAGAAGTCCGAGTTGTCGGCCAGAGCACTCGGCATGGACGGGAGCTCGGCGAGCCGCGTCACACTCTGCGGATCGTGCGGGAAATGTGCGTATGCCTTGTTGAACCCACCGGCGACTCCGCAGTCGATGAAGTACTCACTGATTCGGCATCGCGCACGGATGTCCGAGAGCAGGGCACCCACGGGGTGCTCGGTTTCCGCCAGAAGTCCGTTCGACAGCGCCAGCGTGTAAGGATCGTCTCCGGTGGCCGGAACCGTGATGGTGTAGTCGAGCTCACCCGCGTGCTGCTCGCCCGTCTGCACGCTGAAAACGATCCCGGCCTCACCGAGGTCGTCACCGAAAGCGTCCAGGACCGGCCCCACCTTGTGCCGCGAACAAGGCGCGTTCATCAGCCCCGCCGATTTTTCGATCGCCGAGTACACGTCTTTTTTCGAATCAGCGTCTCCGGACACTCGTCCTCCACTCGCCGGGCAGACCGGTTCTTGACCGGCAATCCGTCTCCCGATGTTCCCCACGATCGCGGCATCCGCTCGCGGTTTTTCCGAACTCCGCCGCGGTGAGCTGTGGCGGTTCCTCGAAGGCTCGGGTCCCCGAGGGGATCATTCGGTCTTCCTGGCGCACAGGATCCCCTGCCGGGGGATTACGTCCGGGGGTATGTCGGCGGGATCCTTCGTAATCGTCTTCGTCACCTCGAAACCGCACTCTTCCAGCCATTTCCGGTAGGTGGACATCTGCTGCGGACCGCCCTGCCCCATGGTGCACCCGATGAAGAACGCCGGGAAGAAGTCGACGTTGTAGTTGTCGGATTCGGTCATGTCCTCCGGGTACACCGGAACCAGGATATTGACCCGGCCACCGGGTTCGAGCGAGCTGTTGACCCTTTCGAGGATCTTGAACACGTCCTCCTTGTCGAACATGTCCAGGAAGTGCTTGATCAGGACCACGTCGAAGCCCTCGGGAACCTCATCGAAGACGTCACCACCGATGAACGAGCAGTGCTCCTCGAGATCATGCTTTCTGAAGTTCTCCAGGCACTCCTTCTCCTTCTCCGGCAGGTCGAAGGTCGTCACACGAACCCCGGGAGACGCCTTCATCCGGTGGGTGTGGATCGCCCCGATACCGGTGTTTCCCGCGAGGTCCAGTACCCGTGAGTCGGAAGGTATGTCGACGTTGGCGAAGTACCAGGGGTCGATGTTGGCGGTGACGGTGTCCATCAACGGCGCCCACGCCTCGCGCAGGTCACCGTGCTCTGCCACCGCGTCGTAAAGTGTCCCCTCGTGTCCGTAGAGCTCTTCGAGTCCGACGGGCATTCCGTTCCGAGCGCTCTCGGGGAGATGGAACAGTTGCCTGAGCGCTACCACCTTGATCATGTTCATGTAGGAGAGCGCCCGCCGGAGATCTCTCTCGGCCACTTTTGCCAGCGCATCGAGAGCGTAACCACCGGATTCCCCGTCGTACGCGACGAAGCCCTCCTTGATCATCAGATGTAGGAGCTGTTCGACAGCATCCGGTTTGGTACCGGCCACCTCACCGAGTTCGGCCGAGGTCATACCGGGCCGCTCCCGAAGGGCGTCGATGATGCCGAGCTCGAAGCAGGAGAGCAGGGTCATGAGCCGTGTGGGTCCCACCATGTACTCGCGCAACCGCGCGAGCGTGGCTTCCGGTGTCATTGGATCGCTCCGTTTCGCGTCTCTCGCCCTGGCCGGCTGGTTCGATCACACATCCGGCGCGCCTTGTGTTCGTTCCTGGAGTCGGCGGGACAGTTCGACACGTTGCACCTTCAACGTGGCTGTCCGGGGTAGTTCGGCCTCCGGAATCTGGACCGGTTCGGCCAGTTGCGGCAAATCCGCGACGGCCGCGTACCAGCGGTCCCGGTCCAGTGGTTGGTCGTCGTTCGTGCAGAGCACGGGGATCGGCTCGGAGTTCGAGCCCCGCACCACGACGAGTTCGCCCAGCTCGTCCATCCTGTTCAACACGAGATCCTCGACCTCCAGGGTGCTGCGCACGCCGTGGATCATGTCGATCTCCCGGTCGAACATGTGCAGACAGCCGAACTTGGTTCGGTAACCGATGTCGCCGGTGCGCCACCAAGCCCCGTAGCGGTTGGTGTCGTATCTTTCCTGCTCACCCAGGTACGTCTTCGCCAGTCCCGACCAAGCCACCTCGATGTATCCGGGGTTGTTCCGCGACGGCCGTTCGCCGTTCCTGCTCACCACGCGGACCCTCGCGCAGCCCGGCATCGTCCAACCGACGCAGCGCCCGTTCGCTCGGTGGGCGTGGCCACGGAAGTACGGCCGACCGACGGCGGGCCCCACCTCGCTCTGCCCGTAGATCTGGAAGAACAGCGGCGCGAACCGCTTGGACGACTCGAGAATGTGGCTGATCGTTCTGGGATGTATCGCGTCGAACGTGCTGCTGAAGTATCTTATCGACGCGAACGGTCGCCGAGGGTCCTCGGTGAGTTTTTCCCACGCCATGAGCGTGTTGGGCAGAGCTTCGATCAGCCCCGGCCGGTGCTTCACGAACAGTTCGGCTGCTTCTTCGGGCTCGGGCTCGTTCATCAGCAGCACCGGCATCGCCTTCAGCAGCACCAAGGACATCGCAGCGAACGTCCGGGAGTGCACGTAGGGAACGTTGATCGCGACTGTCTCCCGTTTCCGCAGCAACGAGAGCAGCCACCACTGCGGCCGAAGCCTGGTTCCCATGCTCCGGGGCGTGTGCACTATGAGTTTGGGTATCCCGGTGGTCCCGGAAGTGTGGGTGATCATCGCGGGCTCGTCCGGTTCCTTGAGCACCGGGCGCACTCGCGAGGAACCGGCGAGTTCGCCGAGCGATACCGCGTCCGACGAGTGCCCGGCCACTGTGATCACCTGTTCGGTCAGCTCCCGCAGCGGGACTTCCGCCATCGCGTCGAGCTTGTGCGCGTCGCTGAGCAGGTGTGGTCGGTCCAGCCGACCGAGCAGGGCACCCACGGTCGCACCGTCCAGCGCCGGTGACAACAGCACGGGAACCGCTCCGATCCGGGAGGCCGCGGTGGCGAGCATCCAGATGTCGAAGTTGGCGGTCTTGTGGATCGCCACGTACTCCTCGGGGCGTATCCCGGCCGCCCACAGCCGCCCGGCGAGGTCGTCCACGTGCTCGGCCAACTCGGACACGGTCAGGCGCCGTCCCACTTCCGGGAGGGCGTCGAGCTCGTGGTCGACGTCGAGTTCCGTCGAGCTGTTCCTGGCCACGGCCCACTGCGGCACCATGCCGAGCTGAAGGCCGTGCTTGCGAATCGACTTGTGGATTACGGAGTCCTGCATCGTGACTGTCTCCTTTACGGTGCTCGGCAAACCCGCGGATCGTCACCGACCTGCGCCGGGAAGGAGCACGGCGGCTCAGGACAGCTGATCGGAGCCCTCGGTTGCCACCGTGAGCACGCCTTTCAGCCAGGGGGCGTAGCTGTCCGGATTGGCGGCCAGGTCCGCACGCAGCCGGTCCGGTCGCACCCAGCGGACCTCGGCCACTTCGGTCGAATCCAGCCGCAGCGGCGGATCCGCCGGTACCCGGCCGACCAGGACGTGGTCGTACTCGTGCTCGATCCGTTCGGTACGCGGGTCCTCGGCGCGGTAGAGGTGTACACCGGCCTGGTACAGCGTCACCTCGTCCACTCCGATCTCCTCGCGCATCCGCTGGGCGGCGGCGTCGAACACGCTCTGGCCCGGGGCCGGATGACTGCAGCAGGCGTTGGCCCACCGCAGTGCGAATCGGCTCTTCACCGCGGCCCGCTGCTGGAGCATGAGGCGGTCGAGATCGTCCAGCAGCAGCACCGAGAACGCCCGATGCAGCCTGCCGGGCGCGGTGTGCGCCTCGGCGACCGAACAGGAACCGGTGGCAGCACCCTCCTCGTCCACGAGTTCCACCAGCTGTGATTCGCGAGTAACCACGGCGGATCACCTGCTTTCTGCAACGAATGACACCGAGCACGTCGGCACCGCACCCCGTACCCGACACGAAAAGCGCCCGGTGCGGTGCGGGCGGTGGACCCGGAACGAGCACTCGGACAGCTCCCCCGGGTGCGTGGGCCGGGGCGGTTCCCGTCCACGCCGCGATCATCACTGCGCGCGTGACCTGCGGAGTCACACCAGGAGGCTTACTCGCCGGAATCGGCCGAGGTCAGATTCACCGTGGCCGGCCGCCACCGGTAGTACGCCTGGATCTTGTAGTACTCCTCGCCGGTCGATTTCACGGCGGCATGGACCATCTTGGGATCGTCCACACCGTACCGAAAGTTCTTCACAAAATCCTCGATCCTCGACCCGAATCGCACGGGAAAGGACATCGGATCCTGCGTTATGGAACTGAAGGAAATTCGCTGTATATTCCAGGAGTCCCAGCTGAGAGTGAAGTAAAGGCCGAAGGACTGCGCACAGAGCTGCAGCATCTGATCACTCGGTTCCGGAACCCCGATCTCCCGGTGCATCGAACGAATGGCCTCCGGCTCGAGACACTCGTCCGGCAGCTTGCCGAAGTACACGTTCACCGTTCTGCCGTGGTAATCGATGCCGATCAGCCCCACCCGGTCCTCCAGACCGTAACGGAAGAAGAAACCGGCGTTCTCGGTCAGCGCACGGGGCATGGACGGCATCTCCGCGAGCCGCGAGAGCGGCTGGAAGTCACCATCGGGAAAGAACGCCCAGATCTTCTTGAACCCGTCCACGACCCCGAAATCGATACCATAACTGTCGACCGGGCACCGCTGCTGAATATCCGAGAGCAGCTCACCGACGGGGTGGTCGTCCGCCGCGATGAACCCTTTCGAGGAAGCTATGCCGTACGGATCGACGTCTCTCCGGAACAGGACACGGCAGTCGAGCTCCCCCTCGTCGTCCTCGGCACTGGTCACCCTGAAGGCGATCATGGCCTGCGACAGCATGTCCTCGTACGCGGCGAGGACGGGCCGAATCCGCTCCCTGGAACAGGGAATGTCCAGCAACCCGGCGGATTCTTCGAGGGCCGAGCAGAGCCTCGTCAACTCATCGGTTTCCGACACTTCTTCCTCCAAGCATCGATCGCGACTTTTCGGTTGGATGGGGACAAGCACCGACAGCGCATCGGGAACGGGACGGTGGTTCGGACTCGCGTGGAAAACCACCGGCGAATGGTTCACAGCGACACCGCGGTACCGTGACCAGCTGAGACCGACAATCGCTGCCGAACGCGGCCCGGCACCGGTCGGCCGCCCTTTCGCGCTAACCGACCCGCCGACCGCCTCGCGGACGCGCGTGCGCGCGAAGCGCACCGCGCAGCACCTCGACCGTCCGCTCCACCTGATCCGCGGTGAGTTCGGCGTGCATCGGAACAGCGAGGTTGCGGTGGAAGAGATCGGCCGAGACCGGGCAGGACCGCTTCGACTCGTACACGGGCTGCAGGTGACACGCCCATGTCCCGTGACCGCAACCGATCCCCTGCGCACGCAGGTCGGCGGCGACTCCCTCCCGGTCCACGCTCGGATCGAGCTTGACCATGTAGGACTGCCAAGCGTGCGTGCGGTCCTCCGGCACCCACGGCACCGTGAGGAGTTCTTCGTCGGCGAGAAGTTCCTCGTAGCGCGCCGCCACGGCTCTGCGGCGCTCCAACAGCTCACCGATCCGCCCGAGTTGTACCCGCAGGATCGCGGCGGCGATATCGGACAGCTTGTAGTTGTAACCGATTTCCTCGAACACCGGCACCGGCAGGCCGACGACCCTGCTCTGGTCGAAGATACTTCCGATACCGAAGGACGCCCGGAACCGCGCGGTGGCTCCGTGCGCCGGATCGGCCGCGAGCAGCGCTCCACCCTCACCGCTGGTGGCGCCCTTGCGGCCGTGGAACGACAGACAGGCCAGCGGCGCCAGCTCACCCGCCTGACGCCCTTGGTACGTCGCGCCGACGGCACACGCGGCGTCCTCCACGAGGAACAGTCCGTGTCGGTCCGTGATCGCACGCAGCTCGGTGTAGTCGGCGGGTAATCCGACCGTGTCCACCGCGATCACGCCCACCGTCCGCGGGCCGACCAGCTCCGCGACCGCCCTCGGATCGATGGTGCCGGTATCCGCCCGCACGTCCGCGAACACCGGTTCGGCACCGACGTATCGCACCGCGTGCGCGGGGGCCGGGAACGTGTAATCGGCCACGATCACCTCGTCACCAGGGGCCACACCCAGTGTGAGCAGGGACAGGTGGAGCGCGGCGCCACAGTTGCTCAGCGCGACCGCGTCACCCACGCCGTAACGCTCGGCCAGCTCGGCCTCCAGTGCCTTCCCCCACGGCCCCTGGCCCGCGGGCCAGCCCGAGGCGAACACCTCCGCGACCGCTGCCAGCTCCTGTTCGCCCAAGCTCGCCTGCACCAGGGGAATCGTCTCCATCGCTGCACCTCATGCTGTACATCGTGTTCGCCGCTCACTGGGAGTGCGAGGTCGAGGGTGGTTCGAAACGAAGCGGCGTGATCTGGTCGATGTCGTAGCGTTCGCGCAGCTTCTGCACGGCGTCCGGTTCCGAGGAGCGCCCGGAGAAGACCTCGTAGATCTCCTCGAAGTAGTGCTCGTGATCGGGTGAGGGGTAGCTCTGGAACAGCATGCGGGCGGGCTCCGCGGTGGCGTTGCGGAACGCGTGCGGACATCCGGATGGAACGAACATGCAGCTCCCCGGCCCGGCCCGGACGACGCGGTCGCCCGCCGTGGACTCCCAGTCCTGCCAGTCCGCATCGGTACGTGTGACCGGCTCGAACGCCAGGAGGTCCAGCTCCCCCTCCAAAACGTAGAAGAACTCCTGCGAGTGCTGGTGGGTGTGCGCTCCGACGTCGAAACCGGGTGGCACCATCACCTCGAAGCACGATACGGCGGAGCCGTCCGCCGCGGTGGCCTTGAAAGTGATTTCCTGCATCTTGGTGATCAGTTTTCGTCCCTGCCCCGAAGGGACAATGAGACCGCTCATACTGGCTTTCCTCGTCATCCGTCCGAACAAGACCCGCTGAACTCGGTCCGAACACCTCGACGCGTCGTCGGTCCAGCACCACACGCCCTCCGCTGGGGGGCGGTACGGAGCCGGAACCGGCGAACACGCCGGAAGTCCACGCGGTTGCCGCTTACCCCTCGAACAGCGTCCGAGGGTGTCGAGCACACTCGCGATGCCGCCGTGCTCGACGAGAAGTTTCCCGAGCAGGGCGAAACGCCTTCCGATCGACATCGAGAAACCGACCGAGATAACCCGAAAATCTCGGACCGTCGCGAGTCGACATCAGTAATAAGGCTGAGAACACAACTCGGCCGGGACGATCGGGGACCGTTCCGACTCCGGTACATATCCGATACGTTCGACCCGCTCCGCGAGCCGACCGGTGCGTTCCGCACACCTGGTTGCACCGTGCAGCGGCCGCTGTCCACGGGAGCGATTTACGACTGACAAACCCATTCGCGCGGATGAAGCCGCTTTTCTTCTTATCAGGGCATAATCAGGACAACAAGTATATTGATACGTTCTTCGCGAGCTGGTTGTCAAGGCATCCTTTTCGGCACTCGTCCCTTCCTCGATCCGCACGGTCGCGCGCACCGCGTCGGGCGCTCGGAGGTCCGGCGGGGGTTGCCTACGCCGGAACCGCGAAATTCTCACTCGGCCGAAAGGAGCAGTCCTCGCTCCGTCCCCGGAAACAGCTTGGGGTGCGGCAGTCGAACCAGGGCACACCCGAAACGCGGGCCCAGGGAGGAAATCCGCGAACACCGGCCGCACCAGCCGACAGGACTGTCCACAGCAGAGGCGCTGCGTCGATCGGCTGCTGGTTAGCCTACTCCGCACACCGTGTCGACTTCCCGGTTGACAAGTACAGCTGTGGTGCGATCTGCTCCCTGCTTAGCAGCGGGGTTACGCATAGTCCACGGGAGCGCACGGCACGAGTACGACTTCTTTCCGATCAGCTGAGCGAATCTACGTCTGGAGGCCGTACAGTGGGGAGCGAGTTATGCCGAGCTTCCTCATGCGAAAGTGGGAGGAAAGGGCCACGCAGAACCGACCAGGGGTTTCTGTGCCGGGGGTGCCGGGAACGCCTCGCAAGTAATCTGCGAATACTACCCACATTGTATTCCGATTGTAATAGAGGTGGGGGCTCGAAAGAAGTAAGGGTAATACGGAAACGTCCACGAAGAGCCGCCAACATTGACTCATCGATCAACGCCACCACCGCCGAGATACGGTCTTCCATCCTCACGGTCCTCGCCTCCTGGGCCGGTCTCGTCACCGAGGAACGGCGGCTGACCCCACCCGTGCGGGAAATTTCCGCGCTCGCGTGCTTCTTGGCCCACCACGTCGACTGGCTGGCCCGTCATTCCGCCGCGGGTGATCTGGTGGACGAGATCCGGTATCTCGAGCGGACCGCACGCGGCATCGCCTATCCGGACGACGGCAGACGCGTACGCGTCGGCTACTGCCCCGATTCCGACTGCGCGGGCGAACTGTTCGCCCTCATTCGCCCTCACGGCGAAATCCCACCCTCCGAAATCGTCTGCACGACCTCCCCCACACATTCGTGGCCGGTCACTTGGTGGTCGAAACTCGCCCGTCAGATACGGAGCAGCGAAGGAGAATGAACTTGGAGCGTGAAGTTCCGGTAGCCGGTTTGACAGCCGATGACATAGCCACCATATGGCGCATCCCCAAGGGGACCATCTATCGTTATGCGCACAAGCACGGCTGGCGCCGCTACACTGACTCCGGCCGTACTTATTACCATCCCAACGACGTCACCACCGTCCTGGACGACCTGGCTCAGTAGCCTCACCGGAGGCAGCGGGACCAACAGTCTTTCCGATTCCGCCGTGGGACGAACACGAGTACTTCGCTCGCATTCCAATGCGGGCTGACCCAATGGGTCACGGCTCGCCCGAACTTGTCAAGCGATCGCCGGATTCGAACGATCGAACGCGTTCCGGCCGCGAAGGTCGCAACGGAATCCACCGCGTCGAGCCACTCGTTCTCGCGCGCCTGTGACCGATGGTGCCGCCGCGGCCGGTTCCGGAAGACCGGTATCGCCCCGAACACTTCCGAAACTCCATCGACCCGGTGGCGCTCGTGTTCGGGGAATCGACTTCCGGATTTCAGACGACTTCGTTCGATTCTCCGGGTGCCTCCCTACGCACTTCGGGGTCATGATTCGCTCCGAACAACCGGCCGCCGCGATCGAAAATTCGGCCCGCGAACTCAGCCCAGCACCCGCCCGAGGAAGCCGCGCAGGTAGCCCGCGACGACGTCCAGATGGCTCTCCAGCAGGAAGTGACCGCCGTCGATCAGGTGTACCTCGGCGTCCTCGGCGTCGCGGGTGAAGGCCCGCGCACCATCCGGGCCGAAGATCTCGTCGTTGCGTCCCCACACGGCGAGCACCGGCACTCCGCTGGTGCGCAGGAACTCGTGCAGCAGCGGGTAGAGCGGGCGGTTGTTCGGATAGTCGCGGAACAGCGCCAGCTGGACCTCGTCGTTGCCCTCGCGGGAGACGAGGGCGAAGTCGTGCTCCCAGGTGTCCGGACTGACCACGCTCGGATCGGGCACGCCGTGCACGTACTGCCAGCGGATGGCCTCGTGACTCAGCGCGGCGCGGACCGCGGGTTCGGTCTCGGGGCCGGGATTCGCCGCGTACGCCCAGACATCGGCCCAGAACGACTCGACGAAACCGTCCTCGTAGCCGTTGCCGTTCTGGGTGACCACGGCGGAGATCCGTTCGGGGTGCTTGAGTGCGAGACGCCATCCGATGGGAGCGCCGTAGTCCTGGACGTAGAGGGCATAGCTCTCCAACCCCAGTTGGTCGAGGAGTCCGTCGGTGAGTTCGGCGAGGGCGTCGAAGGTGTACTCGAACTCCTCCACTCCGGGGGCGGCCGAGCGGCCGAAGCCGAGGTGGTCCGGCGCGATGACGTGGTAATCCCCTGCCAGCAGCGGGATGAGCTCACGGAACATGAAAGAGCTGGTCGGGTAGCCGTGCAGCAGCACGATCGTGGGGGCCTCGGCCGGCCCTGCCTCGCGGTAGAAGATCTCGTGGCCCTCGACGGTGGTGGTCCGGTGGTGCACCGAGCTCATTTCTAACCCCTTCAAGGTTTTTATGTGGTTAGCTTTGGCTATGGAAGCACGGTTGGGCTAACCTGTCAAAGAACTCGAACCAGTTAGAGAGAGCGATACCCGATGGACGCGCTGCTGGACCTGCTCAACAGCAGGCCACTGGTGAACGGCGAGGAGCAGGACGCGCTCGGCGACCCCGCCGAAGGCAAGCGCTGGGCGCGGGAGCACGGCGGCGAAGGCAGCCTCGAAGAACTGGCGCTGCTGCGCCGGACACGGGACGCCCTGCGGGACGTGGTGCTGGGGGAGAGCTCGCCCGAGGCGTTGAGCCCGCTGCTCGAAGGGGTCCACCGAACCCCGGAGTTCACTTCGGACGGTCTGCGGTGGACTCTCAGCACTCCCCCGCACGCCCGGTTGCCAGTCGAGGTGATCCTGGCTTGGGCCGAGACCGAGGAAGAGCTTCCGGGCCGACTACGCCCCTGCGCCAACGACGAGTGCCGGCTGTTCCTGCTCGACCGCAGCCGCGCCAACCGCGCCCGCTGGTGCTCGATGGCCGTTTGCGGCAACCGCGCGAAGGCACGCCGCCACTACGAACGCACCCGCTGAATCGTGCCGACCCCGGAGGCGCCGATCGCGCGGCTGATCCGGAACGGAGGTAGTGGTGCGCGATGCTGGGTTTGAACCAGCGACCTCTACCGTGTCAAGGTAGCGCTCTCCCGCTGAGCTAATCGCGCCTGAGTAATCGGACGGTGGATGCTCCGTTCGGAGCATTGCCAGCTCGTTGCCGAACACGAAACATCGTACCGTCCGTGACAGTCGTCCTTGACACGGGGTCCGCCCGGCACCGAGGGGTTAGGCTGCCCGGCGTGTCCGACTTTCCCGATCCACCCCCGAAGCGTGCGGACTTCAACGTGTTGTGGCCGATCACGACCCGTTGGGGCGATAACGACTCCTACGGCCACGTGAACAACGTGGTGCACTACTCCTGGTTCGACACCGCCGTGAACGGCTGGCTGATGCGGGCCACCGGAACCGACATCCGCGAGCTGCCCGCGATCGGCATGGTCGCCGAGACCGGCTGCCGGTACCTCTCCGAGCTGAGCTTTCCCGACGATGTCGAGGTGGGGATCGGGTTGCGGCGGCTGGGCAACTCCAGCGTCACCTACGGGCTGGCGGTGTTCGGCAACGGCAGCGATCAAGCCGCCTCGCTGGGGCGGTTCGTGCACGTCTACGTGGACCGCGAGACCCACAGCACCCTTCCGGTACCGGAGGAGATCCGCGCCGCGCTGCGCTCGCTGTGATCGCCCGCGAAACTCGTTCGGCGGCGCGTGCCCATCCGGTACGGCAGAGTGACTCCGACTCCCTAATCGGTTCCCGGGAAGTGCCGCACCGGACCTCGACGAAGCACCGGCAGCCGGGGCAGGACGGGGAATCGGGACACGATGGGGAATCGTATTCAGTCGAGTTCGCGTGCGCCGTTCGATACCGGCCACACCACGCGGGCAGCGATGTGACTGCCGAAGCGGAACCGGCGCGCCGCCTGCTCCGGTTCGGGGACCCGCATCCGCACGGTGCCGTCGACGGCCACGAGCTCGGCGTGATCCTCGAAGGCCATGCCCCATGCCGCGACGCTGGCGTCCACCCGCTCGCCGTACTCGCGCACCACCGCGAACACCCTGGGCGCGGTATCGGTGACCATGCCGCTCATCAACTCCGCGAACTCGCTCTCGCCGCACAGCGGCGGCATGTCCGTCGGATCGACCACGTGGGCGTCCAACGGATGCGCGAGTGACCCGTTTCTGCCGTTTCGCCCCGCGTCCGGCGACTCTCCCGTGGCTGGTTCCTCGAACTCCCGACCGGTGGACGTCCCCGTCATGCTGCGCACCCTTTCGATCACATATCGTGTAACTCGTTGCTCGGCAACTTACACCGGAAATTCCAGTAGAAAAGTCATTGATGGCGAAATTACTCCGCACGAGGGACAGCTACGGACGACACGAGCGATGGGACAGACTGCTGACGTGACTGAGGAAGATCCAGGGCCGGTCGTGCAGCGGATCCTGCTGGGCGCCGAACTGCGCGAGGCCCGCGAGAACAGCGGGTTGTCCACATCGGATGCGACCAGGCGGCTCGGTTGGTACGCGGGAAAGCTCTCGAAGGTCGAGCAGGGTGACAAGAGCGTCACCGACAGGGAACTGTCGAAGGCGATCGACGTCTTCGGCATCACGCGGGAACGCGCTGACGCCCTCAAGGAACTGGCCACGGAAGCACGACGCAAACTGCCACCCGCACGTGTCCCCGAGTGGGCGACCAAGTATGTCAACCTGATCGCCGCCGCGACCGAACTCAAACTGTTCTTCCCCGACTCGTTCCCGGGAACCGTGCAGACGTTCGAGTACGCCCACGCGATGCTGTCCGACTCAGTCGTGGTTTCCCGCGCCGATGTCGACCGCATGGCCGAAGAACGCATCAAACGGGCGACAACTCTGTTGCACAACGAAGAGGCCCGGTTCTGGCTGATCGTGGGTGAGGAGGCGCTGCACCGCGAGATCGGCGGGAAGAGAGTGTTGCGTGATCAACTCGAACAGATCAGGCAGTTCGCCAACTCCCCGAACACGACCGTTCAAGTGGTCCCGTTCGACGGGGGTGCGCACACATGCCACGGGACCTCGTTCACAATCATCACTCTGCTGGAGGGCAAGCCGAGTATCGTCTATACCGAAGGCTTGACCGGCAGTGACTACCTCGGCCGTGAACATGTTCGGGTCTACAACCTCGCCTATGACAACCTTCGTGCGGTCGCGCTGAGTCCCCAAAAGACTGTCGAAGCAATCGATCGACGCATCGAGGAACTGAGCTAGGAGCAGCACATGCGCGAAACGCGGAATCACGACGAGCCGAACTGGCACAAATCCAGCTTCAGCGCGGGCGCGGAGAACTGCGTCGAGGTCGCCTACCACACGACGGGCTGGCGGCTGCGCGACTCCAAGAACCCCGACGGACCCCACCACCACTTCACCCACACCCAGTGGACCAACTTCCTCCACTACCTCCACCACGACCGACTCGGCTGAACCTTCCGGGCTGAACCTCCCGGACCGCCTCACGGGGCCGTCGATTTCTCGCGAACTTTACGGCGCCGTTCCTCCGCGGCGCGGCGATTTCGCGAGAAATCGACGGACCGGGACTGTCGGTGTCCCGTGGTGGAATGCCCGCATGACAGCGAGGTTCAAGGCGATCGCGCTGGACGCGGAAGACCACCAGGCACTCGCCGACTGGTAGTGCACCGTGATCGGCTACCGCCGCAGGGACGAACCCGGTTTTACGCTCGCCCTTCCGAAACTGCCCTCCTTCGGCGCGCACCGCGCACCACCAGGCCGAAGCTCGCGGCGGCCAACAGCGCGAGCAACGGGATGTGAACCTCGTAGCCGGAACGTACTCGCCACAGTTCCCACAGCCCCCACTGCGCCAAACCGGCGAGCACTGCCAGCACCAGCCAGCCGCCGAGCGCCAGCAACAGCATCGGCACGGGGCCGGCGGGGTGGATCACCCGCATCATGCGGACCAGGAACCACCCCTGCACCAGCAGGAGCACGGCGAGCACGCAGTGGATGGCGACGATGAGGCTCGCGGGTTCCTGCGCTGACGACATACCGATTGCGAGCCGGGCGAACCAGTAGTACATCCACACCGACCAGACGACCAGCACGAAGCAGATCCCCAGCATCTCGGCTCCGAAAACCGCCGTCCTGGAAGTGGGGTGGGGTCCTCTCGAATAGCCGTGGCGGCCGAGTTCGAAGCGCACCACCGAGGCGTAGCCGAGCGCGCTCAGTGCCGGAAACAGCAGAAGCTCCGTCAACCAGCCCGCGCTCGAATCCAGCGCGTACCGCAGTAGCGCCCCCGTCGGCAGCACGAGCAACGCGGCCACTCCGAGGCTCACCAGCGCGGTGGCGACCGGCCGGGCGAGCCCGCACAGCCACATCGCACGGGTCGTGAACCACAGGTATCCCGCCACCACCGCCGCGATGAAGCAGTAGATGAAACCCCGGAGCAGCACGTCACTCACCCCGGGCCGCGAAGACGTGGTGGTCACGTCGAGCAACGTGTCCTGCTGCCAGAGCAGTTGCAGCGAGCGGGCGAGCATCACGAGGCAGGCCCCCAGCAACGCTGCGGTCACCACCGCTCCCGTAGCGGCGCGACCGGGTCTCTCGGGGTCGTCGTCGGAAATGTCGTGATCGCTCATCGCCGCCACCGGAACAGAGCGTGACGCGGTGCGAACAGAGCGAAACTACTCAGCAAGTCCCTGGGATCCCGGAGTGCGGTCTTCGGGGCGACGTGAAATTCGCGCGAGTTCGACGCGCCACGGGCGGCGGTGGCGAAGCAGGGCTCCCGACGCACCGGATCAGGGGAAGAAAAGGGTGGCCCGGCGCCGATCTCCTCGGCGCCGGGCCACCCGTCCGCTCACTCACCGACCGGGCTCGGTCTCACGGATCGAGCGTCCCGGCCGGTGTTCGGCTCACGTGCCGATCTCCGCTCACGAACCGACCCCGGCCCGCTGCTTCTCGTCGGAACCGCTCCCGTCGTCGGACTCGCCGCTGTCGGTGATCGCGTTGCCCTCGACGTCGAGGGCGGGCAGCCACCCCAGCCAGCGGGGCAGCCACCACGCGGCCCTGCCCAGCAGCGCCAACGCCGCGGGCATCAGAACCATGCGGACCACGAAGGCGTCCACCAGGATGCCGATCGCCAGGGCGAAGGCGATGGACTTGATGGTGGCGTTGCCCGCCGGAACGAACCCGGCGAACACCGAGAACATGATCAGCGCCGCCGCGACCACGACAGGTGCCGCCTGCCGGAAGCCGCTCACGATCGCGTCGCGGGCCGCGTGTCCCTTGTGGTACGCCTCGTGCATCCGGGACACCAGGAAGATCTGGTAGTCCATGGCCAGTCCGAACAGGATGCCGATCATCAGGATCGGGGTGAGGCTGATCAGCGGCCCGGTGTCGTCGAGGTTGACCACATCGCTCAGCCAGCCCCACTGGAACACCGCCACGGTCGCGCCGAGCGCGGCTCCCAGCGTCAGCAGGAAGCCGAGCACGCCGACCAGCGGCACCAGGATCGAGCGGAACACCAGCACCAGCAGGATCAGAGCCAACCCCACGACCAGCACGAGGTAGATCGGCAGCGCCTGGTCCAGTGAGTGCGCGACGTCGACGCTGACGGCGGTGGTTCCGGTCACGTAGCTCTCGGCACCGTTGATGTCGGCCAGCTGGTCACGCAGGTCACCGACCAGTTGCTCGGTCTCCGCGCTGGCGGGACCGGACTTCGGGATGACGGTGACCATCGCGGCGTTGCCCTCGGCGTTGGGCGTGGGCGGTGTGACGGTGGCGACGTCGTCGAGTCCGGCGATCGCCTTGGTGGCTTGCTGCGCGGTACGCGGCGCGTCGTCGCCCTCGAAGTAGGCGACCAGCGGGCCGTTGACGCCCTCGCCGAAGCTGTCGGCCAGCATCTGCTGCGCTCGGGCCTGCGTAGTGCCCTCGGAGGGGGTCTGCACCAGCGTGGTCTGCATGGAGGCGGCCGGGATGGCCACCGCGCCGAGCGCGACGAGCGAGATCAGCAGTGCCGGGATCCGACCGCGGGTGACCGCACGGATCCAGCCGGGGTAGACGGCCCGTTCGGTCTTGGCGTCGGTCTCGGCCGGTGCGGTGCGCTGCTTGCGCGGCAGCACGAGCCGTCCCAGGTAGCTGAGCACGGCCGGCACCAGGGTGATGGCCACGAGGACGGCCACGACGATGGTCGCCGCCGCCGCCACACCCATCTGGGTGAGGAAGGGAATGCCCACGACCGAGAGCCCGACCAGCGCGATGAACACGGTGAGTCCGGCCGTCACCACCGCGGAACCGGCCGTGCCCACGGCGGTGGCGATGGAGGTCCTGATGTCGTTGCCCTGCCGCAGTTCCTGCCGGTGGCGGTTGATGATGAACAGGGCGTAGTCGATTCCGACCGCCAGCCCCAGCATCGTCGCCAGGATGGAGGTGGTGGACTGCAGCTCCATGAAGCCGGTGGCGATGCTGACGCCGAGCGCGCCGATCCCCACACCGACACCGGCGGTGATCAGGTTCATCCCGGCGGCGACCAGCGAGCCGTAGGTGAGGCTCAGGACCACCAGCGCGGCGATGACTCCGATCGCCTCTCCCGGACCACCGACGGAGGGGGTGGCGGTGACGGCCTGGCCGCTCACCTCGACGGTGAACGCGCCCTGATCGGCCTGCTCGACGGTGTCCAGCATCGCCTCGCGCTGTTGCTCGGTGATCTCACCGATGCCGCCGTCGTAGGTGACCGTGCTGTAGGCGGTGCTCTGGTCGGGGCTGACCGTGGGGGCCTTCGGGTTCAGCGGATTACTGGCCGAGACCACGCCGGGCTGTTCGGACAGGTCGGCGACGATGCCCTTGACCTCGGCGGCGTTGGCGGGGGCGGTCAGTTTCTCCCCGTCGGGGGCCCGCATCACCACGCGGGCCGTGGCTCCCCCGCCGGTGTCGAACTCCTGCTGGAGTTTGTCCTGGGCGATGGTGGACTCCTGCCCCGGGATGGAGAAGCTGTCCGAGGTGGGGCCGGAGAGCGTCGCCGCACCCACGCCACCGCCCGCGAGGGCTATCAACCAGATCACGACGACGAGCAACCGGTGCCGTTGCGCACCGATGCCCAGTCGGTATAACAGGCGTGCCATGTAGCAGTCAGTCCTCCAGCTGGTCGGAACCGGACGAAGAAGTGCCGGTACGGAAGTGGCCGAGAGCGTCGAAGCAGATCGCGATGATCCGGGGGCGCCAGGTGGTCTTGTCCCCCTTGTGGTTGGCCATGAGGCTGAGCACGGCCAGCGCGCTCAGCGCGCCGATGACTCGGACGAGCCGTTCCGAACCGTGGTCCGCCGGATCGAGGGCGAATATCTCGTGGATGAGCACGTCCTCGGCGTCGAGCGCGTCGGCGTGGTCATCGGGAGCGGTGATGGGCCGCAGGGCCAGGCTCACCAGCCCCGCTCGTTCCAGGGCGACGTCGGTGAGCAACTCCAGCGCCCGCCGATCGCGTTCCGGTCCGGGCGAGAGCCGAGCGACGTCGGCGAGGACCAACCGGGCCTGCGCCCGCCCCGTCTCCAGCGCGGCCTCGTGGATCGCTTCCTTGCTCGGGTAGTGGTGCAGCAGACCGGCCTTGGACAGCCCCACCGCCTCGGCCAGCGCCTTCAGGGATGTCTGGGCGAAGCCGTGCTGCGCGAACAGCTCGGCGGCACGGTCGAGGATCTCCTCGTCCACCTGCTCCCGGAACGGTCTTGTCACACCGTCGACGGTACCCGAGTTACCTACCGGTTCGGTCGGTAAAGCGACCGGATCGGTTTGTGACGCTGCTCGCACCACCGGACAGCGCAGCGACACACCGCCGAACGGCGCAGCGGAACGCTGCCGAACATCGTGGTGAAATCACCGAAGATCCGGTCCTTGCCCGAAGAAGACCCGGTTCTTACCCCGAAAGCGGGATGACCGCTTTACCCGGCGGGGGGGGTTCACCCCCGATGGGCTGTCGATTTCTCGCGAAATCGCCGCGTCGGCGATCGGATAGGGCATCGGAGAGCGCCGGAACCGGGCCCGAGCCGGAGGCAGGAGTCAGGGGCCAACGGGGTGCGGGAGCGGTGAGATTCAGGGCCGGAGCCGGCAGAACCACGGGAGCCACGAAAAAGGGCGCCGCCCCGCCGCGCGGTTGTCCGCACGACGGGGCGGCGCCTCGTGAGCTTCCGGCCCTCGAACTTTCGGCCCCGGGGCCTTCCGGCCACCTGGCTTTACGGCCACCACTACCTTCCGGCGTGGCCGGGCGGCGTCGATTTCTCGCGAAATCGCCGCGCCCGGGTGAGCACGAGGGCGAACCTCAGCGCTGGGCCATCTTCTTCTGCAGGTTCTCGTCCAGCGTGTTCAGGAAGTCCTGCGTGTTCTGGTGCGGCTGGTTGTCGCCGACCAGCAGCGCGAGGTCCTTGGTCATCTTGCCGCTCTCGACGGTCTCGATGACGACCTGCTCCAGCGCCTTGGCGAACTCGACGACCTCGGGGGTCGAGTCCAGCTTGCCGCGCTGCTGCAACCCGCGCGTCCAGGCGAAGATGGAGGCGATCGGGTTGGTGGAGGTCTCCTGACCCTGCTGGTGCCTGCGGTAGTGCCGGGTGACCGTGCCGTGGGCGGCCTCGGCCTCGACCGTGCCGTTCTCGGTCATCAGCACCGAGGTCATCAGGCCGAGCGAGCCGAAGCCCTGCGCGACCGTGTCGGACTGCACGTCACCGTCGTAGTTCTTGCAGGCCCAGACGTAGCCGCCCTCCCACTTCAGGGCGGTGGCGACCATGTCGTCGATCAGCCGGTGCTCGTAGGTGAGCCCGTTGGCCTCGAACTCGGCCTTGAACTCGTTCTCGTAGACCTCCTCGAACACGTCCTTGAACACGCCGTCGTAGGCCTTCAGGATGGTGTTCTTGGTGGACATGTAGACCGGGTAGCCCCGCTCCAGGCCGTAGCGGAAGGACGCCCTGGCGAACTCCTCGATGGAGCGGCGGTAGTTGTACATGGCCATGGCCACGCCACCCTGCTCCGGGAAGTTCGCGACCTCGAGCTCCATCGGCTCGGAACCGTCGGCCGGGGTGTAGGTGACGGTCACGGTGCCCGCGCCGGGAACCTTGAAGTCCGTGGCCTTGTACTGGTCCGCGTGGGCGTGCCTGCCGATGACGATCGGCTTGGTCCAGGTCGGCACGTAGCGCGGGATGTTGGAGATGACGATCGGCTCGCGGAAGATCACGCCGCCGAGGATGTTGCGGATGGTCCCGTTGGGACTGCGCCACATCTTCTTGAGTCCGAACTCCTCGACACGTGCCTCGTCGGGAGTGATGGTGGCGCACTTGACGCCGACACCGTGCTTGGAGATCGCGTTGGCCGCGTCGACGGTGACCTGGTCGTCGGTGGCGTCCCGGTGCTCGACCCCGAGGTCGTAGTAGTCGAGGTTGATGTCGAGGTAGGGGTGGATCAGCTTGTCCTTGATGAAGGACCAGATGATCCGGGTCATCTCGTCGCCGTCGAGTTCGGCGACAGTGCCCTGTACTTTGATCTTGCTCATGGTGGCGGGGTGCTCCTCTCACACGAGAAACGCAAACGGTACAAGCGTACTGCTAAACGAGCCGGCTGTGAGCCCCACCCTTTGCGAACAGGATTCACAAAACGAATCCCGCAGGCGTGCGTCGCAGCGCTCATCCCTCACGCGGGCGATGCGGCCCCACGAAAGAGTGAGTAACGACACACCCGAATCGGCGTCACCCCACCCGTGGGCCAGGAACGGCGCGAGTCACGCACAGTCCGGCGATCACACCGGCTAAGCTCACCCGCGAGCCGTGACCTTGGAGGGACTTCTTGGCGACCGGACCCACCCACGCGATGAGCGGGCTCGCGGCCTGGGCCGCCGTGACCGCGCTGGCAGGCGCGCACACCATCGGCCAACTCTCCCCCAAGACATGGGTCGTGGGGGCGACGCTGGCCACCGGCTCCGCTCTGCTGCCGGACATCGACCACCCGTCCTCCACGGTCGCGCGCACGTTCGGCGCGATCTCGCGCGGCGTCTCCTCCGCCATGAGCGGGCTGAGCGGGTTCCTGTACAGGCTGACCCGCACCCAGCACGACAGCGACCGGGCGGGTACTCATCGCGGCTTCACGCACACGGTGGTCTTCGCGATCCTGGCCGGCCTGACCACCACGGCGATCGTGCAGAGCAGCAACGGCACCGCCGTGGGCATCCTGATGTTCGTGTTCGCGGGTTTGACGGTGCGGGGACTGCTGAACAACTGGTCACCGCAGAGCGACGCGCTGCTGATCGCCGCCGTGTCACTGGTGCTGACGATCGTGTGCTGGGCGTGGGCGGGCGACCAGTCCCACGACGCCGCCGCCTTCGGCGTGGCGGTGATGATCGGCTGCGTGGCGCACTTCCTCGGCGACGCCATCACCGAGCAGGGCTGCCCCATGCTGTGGCCGCTCCCCTTCGGCGGTCAGACCTGGTACCCCGTCGCCCCACCTAAGGCGCTGCGGATGCAGACCGGCGGCAAGGTGGAGCTGGCGCTGATCGGCCCCGGCCTGACGATCGTGGCGGTACTGCTGTCCACCGTGGTGCTCTACCGGGTGGGCGCGGTTCCGTGGCTCGAACAACTCGGACTTCCTCCGAGCGTCATGGCTTGGATCACCCCCCGCTGAGCCGATCCGGACGAATTCGACAACGGCGACCCCGGAGATCGCTGGAACACCGGTAGGCTGCGGGTGCGGCGGACCGCCCGACAGTCCGCGCCGACGACGGAGGAACCATGCGTATTCGCGGCAAACTGGCCGTACTGGCGATCTCCCTCCCCCTGTTCGCCGGTGTGGCGGCATGCGGCGAGCTGCAGGAAGCTCAGCAGGGAGTCGAGAACGCCCAGCAAGGCATCGAGAGCGCCCAGCGGGGACTCGAAACCGCCCAGAACTGCGCGAAAGCCACCGGACTGGTCAATTTCGTGCCGAACTTCTCCGACCAGCAGCAACTCCGGGAACAGGCAGACTCCAAGGCCGAGGAGATCGGCAAGCTCGCCGAGCAGACCTCGGACCAGGCGTTGAGCGACGCGCTGCGGGACGTGCAGCAGTCGATGCAACAGGTCTCCACCGGCGAGGTCACCATCGAGAACAGCGCCGAGTGGACCCAGCACAAGCTGAAGCAGACCGAGCGCGTGCTGCGAATCTGCTCCGGCACCACGGGCTGACCCGAGCCACCGGGGTACGGCCGAGGCCTCACTCGGCGACAGCTCCTCGGTACTCGCACTCCCCCGTGCTCCCACTCCCCCGTGCTCCCACTCCCCCGTGATCGGACTCCCCGGCACTCGAACTGGCGACGGCGGGGGCGAGCGTCCCGCCGTCTCGAATATTCGGTGGTCAACGGCCCGAGGCACTGCGTGTCGTGTCCTCGGTCACCTATCCTGGGAACGCGTTCCACAGGAGGTGACGAGGATGAAGGCGACTACGGGAGAACGCCTGCACATGCACAGCAGGACCATCGAACAGCCGGACCGGGTGGGAGTCATCCTGGAGGTACGCGGTGAGGACGGGAACCCGCCGTACCTCGTACGGTTCGACGACGGCCACGAGCGGCTCGTCTATCCCGGAACGGACTGCGAGGTGGAGGGGCACCCCGCAGGCGCGTGACGCGGACACGGGCACCCTCGGGCTCCGCGGAGGTTCGAGGGCTGTCCGAAACATCGCACCGAACTGCACGAGCCACGGGACGAGCCGGAATGGCACACTGATCGCCACAGCGACAGTCCCGACTCGCCGCTAGCGGCGTGGGACCGCTTGGTGAGGAGGCAGTGCGGTGCTATGGGAAGAGCGGCAGGGTGAGACCACTGCCGACCCGATGGCGATGCTTCGGATCGGGTTCGCGGGCAGCCGGGAGTTGCCTGCCGGGGAGCTGTTGTCCGAGCAGTCCACCAGGATCGGCGACAGGCAGGACCCCGGTCCGCTGTGCTGGATAAGCAAGGAACCCCCCTCGGCGCAACTGCTGGCCACGCTCCGCGCGGAGAGCGGCACCAACGGACTCTGGCCCCTCCTGCTGGTCGACGACACCGAGATCTACGGGGAGCGCTGCACCGTGGGGGTGGTCGCCCCGGAACCGCGCGCGCACGTCGACAAGTGGCACGTGGAGCAGGTAATGGCCCGGATCTGGGAGGGTCTGTGCCAGGTCGACTCCGAGCTCGGTCCGGCTTACGACCTGGAGAGTCTGGCCCCGTTCGACCACACCTGCCCCGGTCCGGCACCCGCGGGCGACCTGTTGGCGGACGCGACGGTGCTGGCCAACCAACTCACCCAGCGCCTGTTGAACGAGCAGACGCGGCTGGGCCTGGTACCGGCGCCTCGAGGCGCGGACATTCTCACGGTGCTCGGCTGGTCCGGGGCCGCGAACCACGTGTCTCGCTGTGCCGGGCTGTCGGCGATGCTGCGCAGCTGGGAGGAACGTTTCGGAGCTCGGGTGCTGCGGCTCGGGCCGGATCGGCTGGATCTCAGCGTCGCCGCGCCGCCCACCCGACGGGAACACGCGGCCGCGGTGGCCGCCGAGCACTGGACGTTCGCCCCCGACCGGGTCATGCAGGACAGCGGCAGCATCGCGTCCTACGCCGAGGAGATCCGGGGTGGACGCCAGTGGTCGTTCTGGTGGGACTGAACGCTCGGCCTCGCGGGGCTCGATTTCTCGCGAGATCGCGGAGCCGCCGAGCGGGGGCCCCGGGCACGTGGGGCGGTTCCCCGTTCGGGCGGCGTCGATCTCGCGCGAAACGTACGCGGCGCGGACTGCCGGCCCACCGAGCAACGCGGTGGGCTACGGCAGCCCGGATCATCCGGAGAGCGGACCACCCGTGATCGTTATTGCCACGAACACGATCACCAGCCCCAGGGCGCCGTAGAGCAGCACGTCCACCACCCGGCTGCGGATGGCCAGCAGCCCCACCCGCTCGGCGGGAAGCGAACCGCGCAGCACGGCGGCGAGCAGCAGGGCTCCCCCGAGCAGCGTGGCGCCCTCGCGCCAGTGCGACAGCGCCACCCGCAACCCGCCGAACAGGACGAGCAGGATCACGAGCGCGAAGCCCAGCTGCGCCGAAACGCGCTTACCGCCGAACCGATCGATCATCGCCACTGGACTTCAGCTCGCGGCGCGCTCGGCGGCCTCGACGACGTTCGTCAGCAGCATGGCGCGCGTCATCGGCCCCACACCACCGGGGTTCGGCGACAGGAAACCGGCCACTTCCGCCACGTCCGGGTGCACGTCCCCCAGCGGGCCGGAGTCCCCGCGGGTGACACCCACGTCGAGCACCGCCGCACCGGGCTTGATCATGTCCGGCGTCACCAGCCCGGGCTTGCCCGCCGCCGCGATCACGACGTCCGCCCTGGAGAGTTCGGCGGAGATGTCCTTGGTGCCGGTGTGGCACAGCGTCACGGTGGCGTTCTCGCTGCGCCGGGTCAGCAGCAGCCCCAACGGCCTGCCCACGGTGATCCCGCGGCCGAGGATCGCCACGTGCGCACCGTTGAGTTCGACCCCGTAGCGGCGCAGCAGCTCGACGATTCCCCTGGGAGTGCAGGGAAGTGGTGCGGGCTCGCCGAGCACCAGTCTGCCGAGGCTGACCGGGTTCAGCCCGTCGGCGTCCTTGCGCACGTCGACCCGTTGCAGCAACGCTCCGGTGTCCAGGTGCTCGGGCACCGGCAGCTGCACGATGTAGCCGGTGCAGGCCGGATCGGCGTTGAGCTCGTCGACAACGCCTTCCAGCTCGGCCTGCCCGATGTCGGCGGGCAGTTCCTTGCGGATGGAATTGATCCCGACACGAGCACAGTCGTTGTGCTTGCCGCGCACGTAGGAGTGCGAGGCCGGATCGTCGCCCACCAGGACCGTAGCCAGACCCGGTGTACGACCCTGCTCCGCGAGCGCGGCCACACGCGGCCGCAGCTCGTCGTAGATGGCGTCCTTGGTGGCCTTACCGTCAAGAATCGTGGCGCTCACGATTGGTTATCGTCGCAGACCGCGCGCGGGGAGACACTCCGCCCCTGCCCACGGAGGCGACGACGACCGCGAGCAGCGCCAGGCAGATCCCGAGAACGGTGGCGACATCGACCCGGGAACCGGCCACCGGCAACAACAGATCGAGCAGCAGAGCGCCGGACAGCTGCCCGAAGACGATGCCCATGCTCAACAACAGCACGCCCGTGTAGTGCACGAGTACCGCCGAACCCGCCACCACGAAGATCCCGATCGGCCCACCGATATACATCCAGGGCGCGGCGGGCCACTCCGACGGCAACCCGTGCAGCACGCTGTCCACGGCGAAAGCGATGAGCAGCACGGTGGTACCGGTACCGAAATTGAGGGTGGCGGCCGAGACGGCCGAGTCCGCCGTCTGTTTCACCAGGCCGTTCATGGCCTGCTGCCAGGCCACTCCGACCCCGGCGACGGCGGGCAACAGCACCAGCCAGCTGGCGTGGGCAGCTCCGAGCCGCGCCGAGACGGCGACGATCACGGCGGTCAGCGCCAGCACGGCACCGGCGACCCGGCGGGCCGTGAAGTAACGCACCACTCCGGCTCCGAGCCCGAGCCGGTCCACGATCAGGCCGCTGGCGATCTGCCCGCCGACGGCTCCGACGGTGAACAGCGCGACGCCGAGCAGGTTCGCGGCCACGCTCTGGCTGAACACCAGGAACGCACCGCAGACACCGCCGAGGCACTGCCAGGGCCGCAGTCCGGTGTCCCCGCGCACCGCACGCGCCAGCCGCCTCATACCGCGTCGCGCGTTCGAGTTGACGAGCGTGACCACCAGCAACAGCACCAGCCCGCCGCCGAACGAGATCACCGAGGCCGCCAGCGCGTGCTCCAAGCGGGTGCCGAGAACCCCGTTGACCCGGGACTGCGAAGCGAGTAGGAAGCCCACCCCGGCCGCACCGAGCAGACCCAACACGCGGGGCAGCACCCGCCTCATACGAGCGGGGGAACCGGCGGCTGTTTCGGTAGG
Organism: Actinopolyspora mzabensis; assembly: GCF_900101095.1. Taxonomy (GTDB): domain Bacteria; phylum Actinomycetota; class Actinomycetes; order Mycobacteriales; family Pseudonocardiaceae; genus Actinopolyspora; species Actinopolyspora mzabensis. The sequence goes on along the minus strand of NZ_FNFM01000001.1, from coordinate 114,844 downwards.
CACGGAAACGACCGTATCCGGCCACCGGGCGGGGTACCCGCGGCTGTGACTGATTCGGCCCTCGAGGTATCGAACCTCGGGAGTATCGCACCCCGGCTCGGAACGCCTCGGGAATTCCCGGGCAGGGGACGCCCGGAGGTCCCACCGGGCGGAGTGTCCACCAACGACCGGATACGCCTAGCCGTTCACCGAGCTCGCCCCGGACAGGATGCGTCGCGGGGCAACGGACACGGGAGACGGAAATCCGCCCCGGCACCGAACGGCACACCGCTCGACCCGACCAGGCGAAACCCCGGAACCGGGGGACATCGCCGGGGGCCGATCGAGTAACGTCGAGGTGGGGTGGAGTCGGAGGGCCCGGTTGAGAGGGGGAGGATGACACCCATGTCGCGCCCGACAGCGATCAGCCCGGAAGAGCAGGAACAAATAGCACGCAGGATCGGGGTCCTGCTGCTACAGGAGGCCCCCGAGGACTGGCAGCAGATAACCGTGGAATACCGCGCCACGGGTGAGTACCACGACCTGCTCGCGGAAGTGACCCTGCAGGACGGCGATAGCCGAGCGTGGGAACCGCCGGAGGAACTCAACGGGATCTTCGGGCATCTCCGCGAGGGCATGTACCGGCCCGACGTGGGCACCTGGCTCAGTGCGCTGTACACAGTGGAGCGTCCGTCGAGCTACCGCATCGACATCAACTTCGACGAGGAACCCCAGTGGCAACAGCCGCTGCCCGCCGAGGCCTATGTCGACGAACTGAACCGCTACCCGCGTTCCGAGGACAACATCCCCGACTGGATGAACGCCAGGTTGGGGCGCCCCGCGAACGCGGTCGCCGCGACAGGCGAGCAGCAGGCACCACCGAACGCGTCGGAGTTCCCCACACCACCACCGGGCGAGGAAAACACCGGGGCCGGGGGCGAGCCGGCCGAGCACCCCCGCCTGACCGTCGCCCGGGTGTTCGACGATCTCGACGAGCAGGGACGGCCGCTGGTGCACGACAGGCCGCCGCTCGCGCCGCAGGAGAGCGAGCCACTGCGGCGTTACCTGGAGAACGCCCCGATCGTGCTGGCGGCCGAGTACAACATCGCCGACCGGTTGGACCCGAACCGACCGGAAGCGATCCCGGACAGCTGGCACAGTGACGGTTCCTGGGTGTGGCCCACCGAGGTGCCCTACTACCTGGCGCAGTACGGCGTGCCGCCACAACCCGAGCTGCTGCAGCACATCCGCTCCAACGGTTTTCGGTTCGGGGAGCTGGGTCCCGGCGTGATGGAAGCGGCCGAGGAAGCCGCCCGCGCCGCCGAAGAGGCCGAGCAGGCGGCGGACTTCGACACCGCGGAAGAGTTCGCCCCGGCGGAGCAGGACCTCGGTTACGACGAACGGCTCCGGGAGGAAGCCGACGATCGCCCGACCGGCTCCACCGAGGCCGTGACGGCGATGCCGGTCGAGGACCCACCCCCGCCGGAGGCGTCCTTCGGTGAACACCCGGTGCACGGCGAGGGCGCGGGGCTGTACGACTACCCGGTGCCGGGGGAGTCCGCCGGGACCAACGCGCCCCCGATGCCGGATCCGGCCACCGCGACACCGTACGAACACCACGGTTCCCCCGAAGCACGGGAGCACGTGACCGACTTCGCAACCGAGGACTCCCACGGCGGGGATCTCGAGGGCGGCGATCTCGAGAGTGGGAACCTCACCGGGGACGAATTCACCGGCGAGCACGGCACCGAGCAACAGCCGGAGCCGGACCCGTTCGGCGAGGAGGTCACCACTTCCCGGCACGGCATGACCGGGGAGTCCGAGGAGAACCCCGAGATCATCTTCGGTCAGCTTCGGCAACGACTCGACGAACTCGGGCTGGACACGAACGAGTACCGGTTGGGGCAGCGTTCCGAGTCGGTGTGGTCGCTGTGCGACGAGGGCGCCGACTGGGTGGTGACACCGCCCGGGACGAGCGAGGAGCCGATGCGGTTCGCGCGCCCGGAACAGGCCTGCGCCTATCTGCTGGGAAGTCTGCTGCTCAACGAAACCGAAGAGCCCACGAATGCGGTGCCGGAAGCCGAGGCTCCGGCCGCACCCGTGGAGACGGCGCCTGCGACTCCGGAGGAAGCAGGGGCCGGGGAAACAGGACCTGGAGAGCCGAATCCTGAGGTGACGGAGCCGGGTACCGCTGAACAGCCGCCGGCTACGGCGCCGGAGGTCGACTCCGACGCTTCGCTTTTCACCGATGTGACCTCCGCCGAACCAGCCGTGGCCGATCACGCGATGGCGGACGAGCCGAGGCAGGCGGAGTCCGGGCCACTCGGCGATCTCCCAAGGCGCACCCCCACCACGGAGAGTGGGAGTTCGGCGGCACCGGAGGGCAACTTCCTGTTCACCGCCACCGAGCAGTGGCAGGACGAACCGCAAGACTCCGCCGTGGACTCGGCCGAGGAGGCACCGGCCGAACCGGCACCGGAGGAATCCTCCAGTCACATCACGGAGGCCCCCGCGGGCGAGGGGGATCCCGGAGCGACCCCACCACCGGGGCAGATGCCCCCACCGTTGCCGAAGCGTCCGCCTCGTTCCGAGCAACCCGGCCCGGTTCCGCAACCCGGCGCCCCGGGGCAGGAAGGCCACTCCGGACAAACCGAGCCACCGCAGCATCCCGCTGGCCCACCGTCGGCCCCGCCGCCGAACCAGGGTGCACCCGGCCAGGAAGGGCAGCGTCCGGGCCCTGTGCCGCCGGGAGGAGCGCCACCACCACCGGGGGCTCCGACCCCTCCCCGACCGCAACAACCCGGTGTCCCGGGTGGACCCATGGGCCAACCCGCCGCGGGCGGGCAAGGCCCACCGCCCAACGGGCAGATCCCCGGTGGCCAACCGCCGGCCGGACAACCGCAGGCCGGACAACCGCAGGGCCCGCCGAACGGGCAGATACCCGGGGGGCAGTCCCAGGCGGGTGCCGCGGGTGCGGCACAGCAGGGGCGTCCCGGAACGGATCAGCCGATCCAGCCGTTGCGGGGTGAGCCACCGCTGACCCTTTACCGGAGCAGGCAGCACACGGTGCTGCAGCCGGGCACCGAACTGGACCGGTTCGGCGATCCGGACGGCAATGTCACGTACGCGATCCGCACGCCCTACAACCAGCGTTCGCTGCCGCCGCAGTGGGCGACCCGGAGCTACTTCGCCTACCGGGTGCAGCGGCCCGTGCAGGTGCTGTCCGGCACCGCTGTGCCCTGGTTCGAGCAGCCGGGTGGTGGAACGGCCTACGTGCTGCCCGTCTCGGTCAACGAGCTGCTCGGCGACGGAACCCTGGTAACGCTGCAGGGCAACGAGGCCGCGCGCCCCCCGATGGAAGGCTGACACCGCGGTTCACGGCGCTGCGACAGCGCGTTCGGGTGGCCCGGCCCCACGGAGCCCGTGGGGCCGGGCCACCCGGCCGGAAGACTCACCGACGTTTTCCTGTCGTGTCGCCTGCTCGACGTGGGCCTTTCCGGCACTGGAGGTTCCGGAGAGGCCCAACCGACCCGGCCGGGAACTCCGCTCAGGGAACGACGACCACAGGTCGCACGGCCTCCACGACCAACGTGGCGGGCACGGTGCCCAACAGACCACCGCGTCTGCGGGAACGGCCCACCACGATGAGGTCGGCCCGGTACTGCTCGGCCACCTGCTCCAGGCCCACGGCGGGATCGCCGCGGTGGTGCACGAAGTCCCAGTCGATGTCGACCCACTTCAGATGATTGACGATCTCCTGCTTGAGATCCTCCACGAGCCCCTCGGCGGCTTCGCTGGCCACCGCCACCCCCATCGGTGACCAGTAGGCGACTCCGCCGACCGCCTCGACGTAGACGAGCACCAGACGAGCTCGCTCCCGCCGTGCCAGCCCGGCCGCCCAGGCGGCGGCGTGAAAACTCGCCGGGCTGCCGTCGAGTCCCACGACTATGCCGCCCAGCCCGTCCTTGCCGATCTCGAAACTCGGCTCCGGATATTCCTTGGAGTCGCCTTCGGCCACGCTTGGATGGTAATTGCCGGACGCGTCCGGTTCGGCGCGGTGCGACACACTCGCGCGGTGGAACGGCCCACCGCGGGCACCGCCCCCGGACGGTCGGGACGAGCGACGGGCCCGAGAGCGGGAGAAGCACGCGAACCGCACGGTAGCCGCAGCGCAGGGGACTGGTACCTGGCCGGGGAAGCGCGATCGCGGTGCTCCCGCGTGCTCCGGGAGTGCGGACCGAGTGGTCGTCGGAAGCTGGGAATGGCACCGACGGATCGCGCGAAGCATCCGGAGTCACGCCGTGGGACCCCCGTCGCGCGAACGAGGAAGACGACACGGCGGCCGAGCGAGTGGGGAAAAACACATTCGATTTGGTGTGGGAGGGCCAACACCGATGTGCTCGCCATAGGTGAGCCGAGCTCCGCACGGGTTCCGTGCGGAGCGAAGCAAGCAGCGTGCCTCCGTTGTGGACGGATCACCACGAACACCCCGGCGATCGTGGCGATCCGCCCCACGGAACGGCGACGCCGCGACGGAGACGAGCTCTCGCGTGCACGTACCGGGCTCCCGCTACCCGGTACGGCGGTCACGCGAGGGAGGCGTTCCGCTCGCCTGGTGTCGAAACACGACACCGCGTCGTGGCGGTGGCCGACCCCCGACGCCGGCCACCAGTCACCGCGTTCGAACCGACCACGTTGGAATCACCCCGTAGTCGAACCCCTGTTCGAACGACTCAAGTAAACCGCGCCCGAAGCGCCACGTCAATACATTCATTCGAACAGGTGATCGAACGATCCGTTCGAACGTGCGAGCGTCGAAGCCACCGCGCGGGAAGCCTGGTTATCCGTACCGAAAACAGGTATGGAGTACGGCACGAGACGCGTCACGCCACACCATCGGCGGAACAGGACTCCGGAAGACGGGAGAAACATGTCCGAATCGGACGATTACCTGGTGATCGGCTCCAGCGGCTTCCAGGGAGCCGCCGTGGCACGGGCACTGCTGGCGGAGGGCTACCGGGTTCGCGGGTTCGCACGGGGCAAGGGCACTCCGGCTCCACGAGCCCCCGAACTCACCACCGTCCAAGGTGATCTGGCCGATCCGGACAGTGTCCGCGAGGCCTTCCGCGGCGTCACCCACGCGGCGGTGCAACTTCCGCTGCACTTCGACGCACGACTGATCGAGACCTACGCCCACAACGTCGTAACAGCCGCCCGCGAGGCGAACGTCCGCCGGCTGGTCTACAACACCAACACTCCGGTGCCGGACACCGCCACCTCGTACGCCGCCTACGACACCAGGCGAATCGCGGAGGCGATTCTCCGCGACAGCGGCCTACCCGTGGTCACCCTGCGCCCACCGGTGTACCTGGACAACATATTCAGCCCGTGGAACGGTCCCGAACTGGCCGGGGAAGGCGTACTGTCCTACCCGCTACCGGCCGACCTGCGGGTCTCCTGGCTGTGCCACGACGACCTGGCAGCGGCCACGGTGGCCGCGCTGCATCGCGAGGGACTGGAGCACACCACGCTGCGCATCGGCGGACCGGAGGCGGTCACCGGCGCCGAACTCGCCGAGCGGTTCTCCCGGGGAATGGGCCGTCCGATCGTCTTCCGGCCGCAGGAGGTCGGCGAGTTCGTGAGCCGGCTCGGCAGGGTTATCGGCCCGGCGGCCGCTTCCGGCGTGGGCGGTATCTACCACTGGCTGGCCGAGAAACCGGATCCGGAACTGTTCGTCGCCGACCACGACCTCCCGCGTCGAACGCTCGGGATCAGCACCACACCGATCGCGCGGTGGGTCGCCGCGCAACCCTGGCACAGCTGGCTCGACGAGACCGACACCGCCTGACAACGGCGAACACGACCTCGGCGGGAGGGGTAATCGCGGGCGAGTCCCGCTCCGGCGACCGTGCGCTCTCCCCGCCGAGCCCGTCGGCGGTTCCGCACCGAACCGCCGACGGAGTCCCGGAACGAATCGCCCTCCCGAGAGAACGGGGACAACTTCGATCAGTGCGCGAAGTGCCTCGTCCCGGTCAGGTAGAGCGGAACACCCGCGGCCCTGGCCGCCTCGGTGACCTCCTCGTCGCGCACCGAACCACCCGGCTGCACGACGGCGCGGACCCCCGCGTCCAGCAGCACCTGCAGCCCGTCGGGGAACGGGAAGAACGCGTCCGAAGCCGCCACCGAACCGGCGGCGCGTTCCCCGGAGCGGGAAACCGCCAGCCGAGCCGAGTCCACCCGATTGACCTGCCCCATCCCGACCCCGACCGTGGCCTCGTCATCGGCCAGCAGGATGGCGTTCGACTTCACCGCCCGGCAGGTGCGCCAGGCGAACTCCAGATCCCGCAGCGTGGCCTCGTCGACGGGGTCACCGCAGGCGAGTGTCCAGTTCGACGGGTCGTCGCCGTCGGCGTCGATCTCGTCGGCTCCCTGCATCAGCAGGCCACCCGAGATGGCCCGCATCTCGACCCGCCCCGAGTGCGGTGGCTGCGCGGTCAGGATGCGCACGTTCTTCTTGCGCTGCAGCACTTCGAGGGCCCCCTCGGCGTAGCCGGGGGCGACCACCACCTCGGTGAAGACCTCGGCGATCTGCTCGGCCATCCCCACCGAGACCTCCCGGTTGCTGGCGATCACACCACCGAAGGCGCTGACCGGGTCGCACTGGTGCGCCTTGCGGTGCGCCTCGGCCACGTCGCCCGCGTCGGAGACCGCGATACCGCACGGATTGGCGTGCTTGACCACCGCCACGCAGGTCCGCCGATGATCGTGGGCGGCGCGCCACGCCGCGTCGGCGTCCACGTAGTTGTTGTAGGACATCTCCTTGCCGTGCAGCTGCGCGGCGGCGGCGAGCCCCACCGCCTCACCGCCCGAGACGTACAGCGCGGCGGGCTGGTGCGGGTTCTCGCCGTAACGCAACGCGCTGCGGCGCTCCCAGGTCTCACCGGCCCAGCCCGGGAAGGTCTCGTCCTCGGGCGCGGTGCGGCCGGTCATCCAGCCCGCGACGGCCACGTCGTAGGAGGCGGTGTGCCGGAACGCGGCGGCCGCGAGCTCGGCGCGCTCCGTATCGTCGAAACCGCCCGCGCGAACCCGCTCGACCACCCACTCGTAGTTGTTCGGATCCACCACCACGGTCGTGTTCGCGTGGTTCTTGGCCGCCGCCCGCACCATGGCGGGGCCACCGATGTCGATGTTCTCCACGACCTCCTCCGGCTCCGCGCCGGAGGCGACCGTGCGATTGAACGGATAGAGGTTGACGACCAGCAGCTCGAAGGCGGCGATGTCGAGCTCGGCGAGCTGTTCGACGTGCTCCTGCTTGCGCTGATCGGCCAACAACCCGGCGTGCACCCTGGGATGCAGCGTTTTCACCCGACCGTCCAGGGCCTCCGGAAAACCGGTGAGCTCCTCCACCGGCGTAACCGGAACTCCGGCGGCCGAAATGGTCCGCGCGGTGCCCCCGGTGGAAACGATCTCCACACCGGCCGCGTGCAGCCCCGTGGCCAGCTCAAGCAGACCTGCCTTGTCCGAAACCCCGATCAACGCGCGATGCACGGGTCGCCGTTGTTGCCGCGAGTCAGCGCTCACCCCGATACTCACCTTTCGTCCTCGCACGGTCCAACCGTGCACTGCCAGCCGTTCCAGCGTTTCCACCAGCGTTCGCCGCTCCACGGCCTTGATCCGCTCGTGCAGGCTCTCCTCGTCGTCGTCGGGCGACACCTCGACCGCCTGTTGGGCCAGGATCGGACCGGTGTCCACCCCCTCGTCGACGACGAAGAGGGTGCAGCCGGTCACCCGGACGCCGTAGTCCAGCGCGTCCCGCACCCCGTGCATACCCGGGAAAGAGGGCAGCAGCGCCGGATGGCTGTTGAGATAGCGCCCGCTGAACCGGGCCAGGAACTCGGGGCCGACGAGCTTCATGAATCCCGCGGAGACCACGAGATCCGGCTCGTGAGCGGCGCACTCCTCGGTCAGTGCCCGGTCCCAGTCCTGGCGACTCGAAAACTCCGGGAGTCGGCAGGTGAAGGTGGGAATTCCGGCCCGCTCGGCACGCTGCGGTCCCGTGATGCCGGAACGGTCCGCGCCCACCGCCACGATCCGAACGGGGTAGTCCGGATCGGCGGTGGCCTCCAGCAACGCCTGCAGCAGACTGCCGGATCCGGAGACCAGCACGACCACGCGCACTGGCCGGGACGGTCGGAAACTTCTGACCGAGGATTGCGTTTCCGTCGAACTGTCGTGTTCCGCGGCGGTTGGGAGTGGGGCGCTCAGTGTGCACTCCTGATGACGGCCTGGTGGATGTCGCGCTGACGAAATGTCACCCGCAGACTAGGCGCCCCGCCCACGATCACGACCGGCAGGTCCCGATACGAGTGGCGCAACACTCAGGATTCGAGCACGAATCGTGCACGACCGTACGAGCAGCGAAACCGTCGGCAGTTCGGAACGAGCCCCACCCTGCCTCGAGCTGGGGTTTCGTCGCCGCCCGGCCGGGAGCGAGCCGGAGACCCGGTCATCCCGACTACTGGGAGGACAGCGCGGAAAACTCCCGTTCCCCCTCTTCTTCGGCTTCGAGCAGCTCCCCTTCCTGTTGCGGGAAGCCCTGCCACTGGTCCTCCCGCTGTTCCGGTACCAGCGGTTCGTCGGACGAAGCCGCGGGGTCATCAACGGCGGATTCGGCGATCTCCTCGTCGTCCGGTTGCGCATCGTCGTCGGTTCGCTCGCCGTCCGGGAACCGTTCGTCCTCGGCAGCCGGGGTTTCGGCAGCCGGGGTCTCGGCAGCGGGGTCCTCGACGGCCGAGTCCTCGACGGTCTCCGGGTCCGGCTCGACGAGCCGAGTGTCGGTTTCGGAGTCGAACGAGAGTTCCGCCTCGTCGACGGGGCCGGTGGCGCGCCGTCCGAGCAACCCGGAGGTCACCAGGGCCGGGACCGCCAGCCAGGCGAAAGTGACGATGGCCAACCACAGTGGACGCAGCGAAACCGGACCGTACTCACCACCGAATCGGCCTCCGGAGAGCACGGCGGGCACCGAGACCACCAGTGTGGTGACCAGTACGGCCAACAACACCACGTGCTGCCTGTCCCGACTCCGTTCGGCCAGGTTCCTGCAGCTGTACCCGAGCAGCACGCCCAGTGCCACCGGGAGGACGAACACCGCGGGCATCCAGCTCGGGAGCCCGGACGGGGGCACGACGGCGAACACCGGCAGTTCGGGGGGCAACGCCTCCGTTGTCGTGCGGAACGGTGTGCTCACCGAGGCACCGAACGAGACACCGGTTCCGGTCACGAACGCCCAGCACCCCAGGATCGCGTTCGGCAGGTACAGCAACGCGAGCAGCACGGCCCCCGCGGCGTCACCGATGCCTGCCAGCTCGACCGACCGCTCGTACAACCGCGGCAGGGCGAGCAGCACGGCCACCCCGCACACCGCCGCTCCGGTTCCGATCACAGCTGCGGTACCCAGCAGTCCCTTGCGCACGGCACGCCAGGCCTCGGACGGGACGTGCTGCCAGAGTTGGTAGAGCACGCCACAACGGTCGGCCAGCCCCACGGTCGCGGCACAGGCGGCTACCAGACCGCAGCAGCAGAACGCCTGCCAGGGCCGGGCCTGCACCGGAGCCTGCGTCCCGGCCAGCGCGATCGCCAGCACCATGCCGAGCACCGCGTGGCTCAGCGACATGACCAACACCACCGGCAACGCCTGCTCCGGTTTGCGCAGCCGGTTGCGCCGCGCCACCCGACGCGATGCGCGGGAGACGAGCAGCACGCAGAGCAGGGTCGGTAACAGCGGTAACGCGCTGAGCGGAGCTCCGGTGATCAGCAGCGGCACCTGGAACGCGGCCAACCAACCGGGAATCGCCGCGAGCAGCACACCGGCCGGAACGAACTCGGCGTCGGTGGCGGTGGCAACCACGAACGCCAGCAGCGCGGCGACGAGCAGGTAGCAGGTCAGTATCACCGAAAGCGTGGAGAGGAGTGCCCCGCCGATCGCGCGGCACCACTGCCGAGTGGGGGCCTCGGCGGTTTCGACCGTGGGGAAATCGAGTGCCGTCACGCGGCCGAATGTGACAGCGGTCCGGGCTTCTCGAAATCACGACGCGCCGCTTACTCACTCTTTCGGACGACTGTCGCGAGTCGCGGACACCCGCGAGGCACCGCCCGCCGGAACCCTACCGGCGGGCGGTGCGGAACGACCGCTGCTCACGCAGGTGGGTTCTGGTTGGGGTGCGGCATCTGCTGCGTGCCCTGCGGCCCACCGTTGGTGTCACTCTGCTGTTCCTGCTGAGCCTGACCGGAGTGCTCCGGGCCAGGCTGGGAGGGCTGCTCGTAGGGATTGTTCGGCGCGAACGCACCCGGCTGGGCCGGGTTCTCCTGCGGAGCGGGGCCGGCCTGCGGCGGGGAATAGGGTTGTGCGGGCTGCTGGGGCTGCTGTCCCGGAACGAAGCCACCCGCCTGCTGCGAATTCCAGCCGGGTTGTGACTGACCGGGCTGTGACTGACCGGGCTGCGGTTGCCCCTGTGGGGGTTGGCCCTGTTGGGGTTGCGGACCGGTGTACGGCTGCGCCGGGTAGCTCGGCTGCGGGCCGCTCTGCGGGTTCCAGCCCCCCGCCTGCGGTTGGCCGGGGTGGGGCTGCCCGTGCTGCGGCTGGCCCGGTTGGGGGTGTCCTGTCCCATAGGGCCCGGGTTGCTGTCCCGGGTACGGCGGCTGCACCTGCTGCGTGGCGGCCTGCTTCGCTCCCCTGCCCAGTGCGGGCGCGGTGACGATCTCCTGCTCCAGCAGCAGCAGCGCGATCACGGCCGCCGCTTGCAGCAGGGTCAGCAGCATGAACACGATGCCCCACCCGTTCAGGGTGCTCCCGGAACTCCATACTCCGGAGACGATCGCGTTCTGCAGCATCGACAGTGCCGTGTACACCGCCAGCGGGGCCGCGACGAACAACGTGTTCGGCGCCTTGGGTAAGAAACGCATGGCGGCCAGCACCGCAACCAGCATGAAACCGAGACCGGGAAGCCCGCCGAGCATCGAGTTCATCGCGGGCGCGAAGAAACCGAGAATCCAGCCGAGCGCTCCGATACCTGCCGCCGCGAGGGCGAGAACCGACTTCGCGTCCAGCTGGGAGCCACCGGCTCCACCCGGCGGCGCCGGGTGCTGGGACGGCGGATAGGGCGCGGACATGGGGACTCCATCCTGGCCGGGAATCGTACGAACCCGCTCCGCTTGCGAATCGCCCGTCGCGAAGAGACGGCGGCGGAGCGCGGGAGTTCGACGTTACCGAATCGCATCCTGACCGTCACGAGCGCGGCACACCGCCGGGAAGCGGCGGGGCCGGAAAGACTTCCGCCCGGTCCCCTGGAACGGGAACCGGGCGGAAGCAGCCTGCCGCTGTACGTGTCGATCAGTCGTTGATGATCGAACGCATGAGCTTGGCGGTCTCGCTCGGCGTCTTGCCGACCTTGACCCCGGCGGCCTCGAGGGCCTCCTTCTTGGCCTGTGCCGTGCCGGAGGAACCGGACACGATCGCACCGGCGTGGCCCATCGTCTTGCCCTCGGGGGCGGTGAAGCCCGCGACGTAGCCGACGACCGGCTTGCTGATGTTGGCCTTGATGTACTCGGCCGCACGTTCCTCGGCGTCACCACCGATCTCGCCGATCATCACCACGGCCTCGGTCTCGGGATCCTCCTCGAACGCACGCAGCGCGTCGATGTGGGTGGTCCCGATGACGGGGTCGCCGCCGATGCCGACACAGGTGGAGAAACCGATGTCACGCAGCTCGTACATCATCTGGTAGGTCAGCGTGCCGGACTTCGACACCAGCCCGATCTTGCCGCCCGCGGTGATGTCCGCGGGGATGATTCCCGAGTTGGACTTGCCCGGCGAGATCACCCCCGGGCAGTTCGGCCCGACGATGCGGGTCCGGTTGCCGGTGGCATTGGCGTGCGCCCAGAAGTAGGCGGAGTCGTGCACCGGGATTCCCTCGGTGATGACCACCGCCAGCCCGATCTCGGCGTCGATCGCCTCGATCACGGCGTCCTTGGCGAACTTCGGCGGCACGAACACCACCGACACGTCGGCGCCGGTCTCCTTCATCGCCTCTTCGACGCTTCCGAACACCGGCAGCTGGTTGCCCTCGATCTCGACGGACTGCCCGGCCTTGCGGGCGTTGACGCCGCCGACGATGTTCGTCCCGGAACGCAGCATCCGAGCGGTGTGCTTGGTGCCCTCCGAACCGGTGATGCCCTGGACGATGACCTTACTGTTCTCGTTGAGGAAAATTGACACAGCGGATCGCCCCTTATTTGCCCGCAGCCAGCTCGGCGGCCTTGTCAGCCGCGCCGTCCATGGTGTCGACCAACGTGACCAGCGGGTGGTCGGCCTCGGCGAGAATCCGCCTGCCCTCCTCGACGTTGTTGCCGTCGAGTCGGACCACCAGCGGCTTGGTCGCCTCGTCGCCGAGCATCTTCAGCGCCTGGACGATTCCGTTGGCGACAGCGTCACAGGCGGTGATACCGCCGAAGACGTTGACGAAGACGGACTTCACGTCCGGGTCGCCCAGGATGACGTCCAGCCCGGCCGCCATGACCTCGGCGGAGGCTCCACCGCCGATGTCGAGGAAGTTGGCGGGCTTGACGTTGTCGTGATCGGCGCCCGCGTAGGCAACCACGTCCAAGGTGGACATCACGAGGCCGGCACCGTTACCGATGATGCCGACCTGTCCGTCGAGCTTGACGTAGTTGAGGTCCTTGGCCTTGGCCTTGGCCTCCAGCGGGTCCTCGGCGCCCTCGTCGACGTACTCCGCCTGCTTGGACTGCCGGAACGAGGCGTTGTCGTCGAGCGCGACCTTGCCGTCGAGCGCGATGACCTTGCCCTGCGGGTCCTTGACCAGCGGGTTGATCTCGAACAGCGTGGCGTCCTCGGCGACGAACGCCTCCCAGAGCTGGACCACGATGTCGCTGACCTGGTCGGCGATCTCGGCCGGGAACTTCGCGGCTTCGACGATCTCCCGTGCCTTGGCCTCGTTCACGCCCTCGATCGGGTCGATGGGGATCCTGGCCAGTGCCTCGGGCTTGGTAGCCGCTACTTCCTCGATCTCCATGCCGCCCTCGACCGAGGCCATCGCCAGGAAATTGCGATTGGCACGGTCCAGCAGGAACGAGAGGTAGTACTCGTCGGCTATGTCGGAGGCCTCGGTGACCAGCACTCGGCGGGTGGTGTGGCCCTTGATGTCGAGCCCGAGAATCGCTTCCGCCTTGGTTCGGGCCTCATCGGGGTTCTCGGCCAGCTTGACACCGCCGGCCTTACCCCGACCCCCGGCCTTGACCTGCGCCTTGACGACCACAGGTCCGCCGAGTTCTTCCGCCACTGCCTTGGCCCCGTTGGGATCGGTGGCCACGGAACCGGGCAGTGTCGGTATTCCGTGGGCGGCGAAGATCTCCTTCGCCTGGTACTCGTACAGGTCCACGCGACTCTCCTGCGACGTCGGTGTCGGACTCCGGTAACCATATCGACCTGCGAGAACGATCAGGGCGGCGCATCCGGTGAACTCGCTCACGCGGAACGGTCCCGAAACCGGCGATTTCCGCCGGATTCACCACCCGACAGCCTCGCGAGAGCGGTCAAACTCACATCATCCGGTGGGGCGGGCGGCCAGCACGGCCGTGACCGCGGCGGCCACCACGGCCCCCAGCGCGCTCCAGAATCCGAGACCGAACGAGAAACCCTCGGTCATCGCGGGTGCGGCGAGCGGCGCCAGCAGCGCGCGGAAGGAGAGCACCACGGCGCATCCCGCGAGCAGCGCCGCGGCCCGGTTTCCCCGGGAGACCGGTACCAGCACCAGGGCGATCAGTACCACGAGCAGCGCGGTGAGCAATCCCCACGAAGCGATGCCGAATCCGTTGAACAACCCAGGTGAGACGTGCTCGGGGGTGCGGAACACCGGGAAGCCGAAGGCCGCCACGACCAGTAGACCAGTGAGCACGGTGGGCGGCAGCAGCGAACGACTGGGGGTGATGTCGCTGAGATCCACCTCGTCGCGCTCGATCGCGCCCGCGACAGCACCGCACACCGCCGCGCAGCAGGTGAGCACCACGGCGACGACGGTGCACCACACTCCCGAGGGCACGAGTTCCAGGCGGGTGCCACCGGCGAACCGCAGCACGGTGTCCAGGTCCGCGGCGGCGGTCAGCGGGAGGATCGCCCAGGCGGTACCGAGCACCGGGCGCGGGGCGACCAGGCCGGGGCGCAGCAGCGGAAGGCTGAGCGACAGTTGCACGATCCCGGCCAGCAGCAGCGGCAACAGGTTGTAGTTCTCCTCGAAACCGATCACGCGTTCCGGAGTGCGTAACTGCGGCACCAGAGCGGCGACGACCGCGAGTGCTCCGCCGAGCGCGCCCAGGGCTCCGGTCAGCACGGCGAGGCGAGTGTGGGCGGGTAACGAGATCTCGGAAGGGGTCTCCACCGAGCGTGTACCGGTGCGGCCCACCGGAACCGACAGCGCGCCGAACCCGAGCAGCGCGACCAGACCGAATCCGAGACCCCATCCGAACAGCAGCTCGGAGTCAGCCAGCACTGCCAACAGCACCGGCACCGTGGTGCCCGCCAGGTTCACGGCCAGGCCGACGAGGCCGCCACGGCCGACCTCGGGCTCCGCCGAGCTCACCGCGAGTCCGGCGGCGACCGGGATCACCACGGCGAGCAGCAGAGCTCCCCCGAACACCAGAGGTGGGGCGCTCAACAACCCGTGGGCGACCACGAACGGGTCGAGCGAACGGAACCCGGCGGGCAGCGCCCCGGCAACTCCGAGGAGGGCGAAGCACAGTACGAGCACGAACAACGGCTGCCTGCCACCACTCGTGCCGCTCGCGGCGCGCGATGTCTCACCGGTGGGCGTGCAGAGGGCCAGCACTCCGGCGAGGAACACCACTGCGTAGCCGGCGAGCAGCAGCCAGGTTCCGGTCGCGGGCTCCAGCGGTCGCAGGCTCTCCCGCAGCAGCAGTTCGGGGCGGGCCATCAGCCCGGGTTCGACGAGTAGCTGTGCCGCTCCGATTCCCCTGGCCAGGGCCACGGCGGCCGTGACCAGCAGCACCGCGCGTGCGGCGCCCGACCTGCGCGCCCGCAGGAAGCCGAACGCGGCAAGGGCGGGTAGGACGCCGAGTACGAGCAGGGGGGCGACTGCGGGATAGGCGGGGGGCGCGGCGGGGTTCACGACGCCGAACAGCGGTGCCGTACCGGAGGCGATCGCGCCGAGAAACACGAGCAGACCGGCGACTCGCAGCCGGGGAAGCGGGTTCGTACCGAGGACGAAATCGTCCGATGTGGCCGTCGGGGACGACCGGTCCGCACGTTCGGGATCTGGGGTGGCGCCGGACTCGACTCCGGTTTCACTGCCGGGACGGGCGTTCACGTCGCGACGCTAGCAACTCGCCGCCGCGGAGCCAGGGCATACCCCGAATAACGTTACGAACACGGACAACCCGAAAAGGCGACACCCGAAACACGCCAACTCGCCGGAACGAGCGACACAGTGAGGTCGCTTGAATACCTAAAGTGTTATTTCTGCGCAGTCCTCACTCGTAGGACCTGGTTTCAAGTGCCCATCACGGACATGATTCGATGTGACTTATGACACCGAAAGCTTCGGAGAGGCAACCCCCGAAACTCCACTGTGTCCAGAAACGAGCTACTCGGCGGACACCGATACGGGCGTCGAAACCGCAGGCAACGGCAACAAGCACGTCGAAAAACGAGGCCGACGTCGCGGGAGTTCCACGGCTACCCGCTCCACGACGCCGCGAAACGGGACGGAATCGATACAAAGATCGGGATTTGCCCCTAGGGGCATTCCTTGGTTAATGTCCCGACGTCCGTTGTCACAGTCAGATCACGAACAGGGACACTTCCCGGTTAACCCCGACCGGTCCGGGTCCCCCGCCCGGCCCAGTGATCCGGCTCCCCGAGACGGAAGGTCAAGCATTGACTCGACACCGCTCCCCCGGCGGTCAGCACAACACCCCGGTTCAACAGCACGCCTCGGACGAAGAGTCCACATCGGATAAACCGCGCCGACAACGCACCCCGACTCCGCCGTCGGTACTGCGGGGCCGAATCGTGGTCGCCGCCGTCGCGGCAGGCGCCTTCGCCGCCGCGGGTCAGGCCATGGCGGCCGATCAGGACCAGTCCGACACCCCGCAGGAGGACCAGACCCCGCTGGCCTCCGGGCAGAACGCGGCGGCCTCGTTGGGCTCGGTCACGGACGGCTCCAAGACCGGAACGGCCGAGGGCGGTGGCACGGCTAAGGGCTCCGACGGTGCCAGCGTCGGCGGTGTCGCACCGGCGCCCGAGATCCTGCCGGTGGCGCGGACCACCGACACCAACGACGAGGTACGCAAGCTCGCCAAGAGCCAGCGGGTGGAGCAGGCCCGCGAGGAAGCACTGCGCGAGGCTCGGCAACCCGATTACTTCGCGCCGGCCGCGGGCACGTTCACCTCCGGCTTCGGTGGTCGCTGGGGTACCACCCACTACGGCATCGACATCGCCAACAGCAAGGGCACCCAGATCGTCTCCGTGGCCGAGGGAACCGTGATCGAGGCGGGGCCCGCCAGCGGCTTCGGCCTGTGGGTGCGCGTGCAGCACACCGACGGCACGATCAGCGTGTACGGGCACGTCAACAGCATCACCGCGAACGTGGGCGAGCACGTCGAGGCCGGCGAACAGATCGCCACGATGGGCAACCGGGGCTTCTCCACCGGCACCCATCTGCACTTCGAGATCTGGAACTCCTACGGCACGAAGATCAATCCGTTGCCCTGGCTCAACGAGCGTGGCGTCTACGTCAGCTGACCGAATTCTCGTCCGCTGTGGACGGACCACGGCGAGCCGTTCGTGGGGAGCGGCGTCGCTCCTCGCGAACGTGTGGTGCCCTCGCCGGTAGGCCGCGGCGCGGCTCCGCGCACGCCCCGGCGGGGGCTTGTTCCCCGCCCGCGCGGCGTCGATTTCTCGCGAAATCGCCATCAATTTCCCGCGAAATCGCCGCGCCGTTTCGACGCAGCACCGTTTCGACGCAGCGTCGAGGTTACGCCGTCCGAGCAGCTACGCGCCCCGTGGGGACGAAACGTTACTCGCCGTTCTCGCCGTACTTCTGCTGGCGCCACTTCGTCATGATTCGAGGCAGCTCGGCACGGAGGAACTCGAAGAACCTGCGGGTCTCGTCGAGCCGGGCGCCCGCCCCGGTGTGCGACCCGAGCGTGTCGGTGCCCATCCGGAGCGTCTCCTCCCACTCGAGGAACTGGTCGTCGCGCTGCGCGAACGCCTCGTACCACATGTCGTCGCGCACCCGGTAGTGATCGTGGCGCTTGCCCGGCTCGCGCTCGCGGGAGAGCAACCCCACGCGGATCAGGTAACGCACCGCGCCGGAAACGGCGGCCGCACTCACCTGCAAGGAGTTGGCCAGTTCGGCCGCCGTGCACGAGCCGTCGTCATCGACGAGCATCCGCGCGAACACACGAGCGGCCATGCGGGGAAACCCCGCCTCGGTCAGATTGAGCGCGAACCGCTCGACGAACCGCGCCACTTCCCGCTCGTCACGGCCCGCCGCCTCCACCGGCTCCGGTGCGGGATCGGGTGCTGTCTCGGACATCCGGGACCTCCCGCACTCGTACCAGCATCAGTCGGAGCACTGATTCACACATTTGCTTAATTTCACAGCTTCGTGAAAACAGTCTATCGCAACAACTCCGCCCCCTGGGAAGCCAGCGTGCTGCCCGGTGCGGCGGCACGGACCCGCTCGCACGGTTCATTCTGTTCACAAATTTATGAATGTTGTGTACCGTGTAAAACGTGGTACGCACGATCGCCAGCACCGGATCCGACAGGGCGGACCGCCGCGTGAAGCGGTTGTACTCCTCCCGCGCGGGGGAACGTACGGCGGACTCCGATCCGCCGCGGCTGTGAAAGGCAGCCGAACCGCCCGAATCCGTTCCGAAGGAGTCGCGTTGAACTCCGACCCCACGGCCGTGACGATCTCCGGCCTGACCAAGGACTTCGGTCCGACCCGCGCACTGGACGGGCTGGACCTGAACGTGCGCACCGGCGAGGTGCACGGTTTCCTCGGCCCGAACGGCGCCGGGAAAACCACCACAATCCGGATCCTGCTCGGGCTGCTGCGCCCCGAGTCCGGCGAGGCGAGACTGCTCGACGGCGACCCGTGGCACGACGCCACTGAGCTGCACCGCCGAATCGCCTACGTTCCGGGCGACGTGACGCTGTGGCCGAACCTCTCCGGCGGAGAGGTCATCGACCTGCTGGGCCGGTTGCGCGGCGGTATCGACCAGCGCCGCAAGGAGGACCTGCTGCGCCGGTTCGACCTCGATCCGCGCAAGAAGTCACGCACCTACTCCAAGGGGAACCGGCAGAAGGTCGGCCTGGTGGCCGCACTCGCCTCCGAGCCCGAGCTGCTCGTGCTGGACGAGCCGACCTCGGGACTGGACCCGCTGATGGAGGAGACCTTCCGGGAGTGCGTCCGGCAGCAGCAGCGCGAGGGACGCACCGTGCTGCTGTCCAGCCACATCCTCTCCGAGGTGGAGGCGCTCTGCGACCGGGTGACCATCGTCCGCTCCGGACGGACCGTGGAGTCCGGCACCCTCCCCGAGCTGCGGCACCTTACCCGCACCTCGGTCACGGCGGAGCTCTCGGCGCCGCCGGAGGGGCTGGCCGAGCTGTGCGGCGTGCACGACCTGGAGGTCAACGGCACTCACATCCGCTGCGAGGTGGACACCCCACACCTGGACGGGGTGCTGCGCGAACTCACCACGGTCGGGGTGCGCAGCCTGACGAGTCAGCCTCCCACTCTGGAGGAGCTGTTCCTGCGGCACTACGAGCAGCAGCCGGAGCCCTCCGACACCGAAGGAGCGAACCGATGAGCACGTTGCGCGGAACGGGAACGCTCATCCGGCTGATTCTTCGCAGGGACCGGTTACGCATCCCGGCATGGATCCTCGGGGTGGCGGTCTTCCTGCTGGGCAGCGTGGCCACCTTCCCGGTGGCCTTCGAGTCCGCCGCCGACCGACAGGCACGGGCCGCCCTGATGAACAACCCGGCCACGGTGGTGTTGACCGGCCCCGGTTTCGGCCAACAGAACTACACCTTCGGCGCGATGGTCGCCAACGAGATGGGCGGTATGACGGCGGTGCTCGTCGCGCTGATGAGCATCCTGCTGCTGGTGCGGCACAGCCGTCACGAGGAGGAAAGCGGCCGGGTCGAGCTGTTGCGCGCGGGAGTGGTCGGCAGGCACGCCCCACTCACGGCCGCGCTGGTCACCGTCCTCGGCGTGAACCTGCTCCTGGGCGCCCTGCTCGGTTTCGCGCTACCCGTGGTGCTGCCGCAGCTGAGCACGGCGGGCTCGCTGCTGTTCGCCGCGGGGTTGGGCATGGTGGGCACGGTTTTCACCGCCGTGGCGGCGGTGACCGCACAACTCATGGAGCACGGCCGGGCGGCGGTCGGGGCGGCGGCCGCGCTCCTCGCCCTGAGCTACGCGCTGCGCGGTGCGGGAGATCTGGGCGACGGCACGCTCTCCTGGCTCTCCCCGGTCGGCTGGGCGCAGCGCACCCGTGCCTACGTCGACGGCACCGGCTGGCCGCTGCTGCTCGGGGTGGCGTTGACGGTGCTACTGCTCGTCGCGGCGTTTCTGCTGCGTTCCCGGCGCGACGAGGGGGCGGGGATGGTGCGGGGCCGATCCGGTCGTGCGGCCGCCACGGCGCTGCTGTCCGGCCCGTTCACGCTGGCGCTGCGGCTGCAGCGCGGGGTGCTGACGGGCTGGACGGTCGGTTTCGTGCTGTTCGGCGCGTTCGTGGGCGCGATAGGTGAGCAGGCCGCGGTGTTCGTCCGGGAGAACGAGATGGCCCGGCGCTACTTCGAGCAGGCGGGCGGAGCCGACTCGGCCGAGACGATGATCGCCACCTACCTCTCGCTGATGGGCATGGTGGCCGGTGGCTTCGCGCTGCAGTCGGCCGGACTGCTGCGTGCCGAGGAGGCGGCCGGGAGGACGGAGCCCCTGCTGGGCGGCACCCCGCTGAGCAGGTCGCGTTGGGCACTGTCCGGCCTGGCGGCCACGCTGTGCGGCAGCGTGCTGGTGATGGGCGGGGCCGGGCTCGGTGCGGGGCTGGTCTACGCCGGCACCAGCGGTGATCCGGGCGACGTCGCCCGGATACTGGGCGCGGCACTGGCCTACCTGCCCGCCATCTGGGTACTGGCCGGACTCGCGATCCTGCTGTTCGGAGTGCTGCCCGGAGCCACCGGTCTGAGTTGGCTCGTGCTGACCGGGATCGTCTTCGTGGGAATGTTCGGGCCGCTGCTGCGAGTGCCGGACCGGATCTCGGACCTCTCCCCGTTCGCGCACGTGCCGACGCTGCCCACCGAGGAGTTCACCCCGGTACCGCTGCTCGCCCTGGCCGCCACGGCGGTACTGCTGACGGCGGTGGGGGTCGCCGGCTACCGGCGTCGGGACACGGCGTGAACCGTTTCGTCACCCGGATCTCGCGGCACCCGGACCTCGCGGTTCGGCCGCGAGGTCCGGGGCGTGCTAGAGCTTCACCAGCGGCACGCTGCCGATGAGCATGAGTCGGATGGTGCCCGAGTCGCCGAAATCGATGTTGGCCGTGGCACGGGCGCCCTCACCGTCGGTGGCGAGTACCGTGCCGAGCCCGTACTTGTCGTGGTTGACCCGGTCACCGGCCTCGAGCTTGATCGGAACGGAGTTCTTCCAACTCGAGGCGCCACCACCGCGGGAACCGCGGTCTCCCGAACCGGAGGGACCTCCCGGTGCCACCTCCGAGCCACCGCGACCGCCCCAACCGCCGCGCTCGCGTGGTGCGGAACGCTCCGGCTCCAACTTGCGCCACTCCACGAGATGCTGCGGGATCTCGGTGATGAACCGCGAGGCGGGATTGGTGACCGGCTGCCCCCAGGCCGAGCGCATCAGCGCACGGGAGAGGTACAACCGTCGCCGGGCACGGGTGATGCCGACGTAAGCCAGCCTGCGCTCCTCGGACAGCTCCTGCGAGTCCCCCAACGCCCGCATGTGCGGGAAGACGCCGTCCTCCCAGCCGGTGGCGAACACGACCGGGAACTCCAGCCCCTTCGCGGTGTGCAGCGTCATGAGCGTGACCAGACCGTCGCTGTTCTCCGGCAACGCGTCGGCGTCGGCCACCAGCGAGACGCGCTCCAGGAAGGCGCCGATCGAGTCGTCGGGCAGCGGGTTGTCGTCCTGTGCCGCGGCAACGGCGTCGTCGCCGGAACCCTCGCCCCCGGAACCGTCGCCGCCCGAATCCTCGTCCGATGTGGACTCCGCTTGCCCGGCCGGGCGCGTGTCGCCGAACTCCCGAGCCACGCTGATCAGCTCGTCGAGGTTCTCCACCCGGGAGGCGTCCTGCGGATCGTCACTGCTCTCCAGCTCGCCCCGGTAGCCGGTGCGCTCGAGCAGCGTACGCAGCACCTCGGCCACGTCGTTGTTCGCGGCCACCTCGCGCAGCTCGTCGAGCAGTTCGGTGAAACCGGCGACGGCGCGGGCCGAACGCGAGTTGAGCTGCCCGATCTCACCCCGCGCCCCGTGCCGGAGCGCGGCACCGAACGAGATGCGCTCCTGCTCGGCGTACTCGGCGAGCACCGTCTCGGCACGCTGCCCTATCCCCCGCTTGGGAACGTTGAGGATCCGGCGCAGGCTCACGGTGTCGTCTGGATTGTCCAGCACCCGCAGGTAGGCCAACGCGTCCCGGACCTCGCGGCGCTCGTAGAACCGCACCCCGCCGATGACGCGGTACGGCAGTCCCAGCCTGATGAACACTTCCTCGAACACCCGGGACTGGTTGTTGGTGCGGTAGAAAACGGCGATGTCGTTGAAGGTGGCCTCCCCCGAGTCCACCAGCCGATCGATCTCGGCGGCCACGAACGCGGCCTCGTCGTGCTCGTTGTCGCCCACGTAACCGACGAGCGGTTCTCCCTCGCCCGCCTCGCTCCAGAGCCGCTTCTCCCTGCGACCGGTGTTGGAACGGATCACGGAGTTGGCCGCCGACAGGATCGTCTGGGTGGAGCGGTAGTTCTGCTCCAGCACGATCGTCTCCGCCTCGGGGTAGTCCCGCTCGAACTCCTCGATGTTGCGGATCGTGGCGCCGCGGAAGGCGTAGATCGACTGATCGGCGTCACCGACCACGCACAGCTCGGCGGGCGGGATCTCGCTCGCGTCGGACTCGGTACCCACCAGCTCACGCACCAACGCGTACTGCGCGTGGTTGGTGTCCTGGTACTCGTCGACCATGATGTGCCGGAACCGACGGCGGTAGTGCTCTGCCACGGCCGGGTGATCACGCAGCAACGAGACGGTGCGCATGATCAGGTCGTCGAAGTCCAGCGCGTTGGAGTCCGCCAGCCGCCGCTGGTAGGCGGCGTAGACATCGGCGACCTTGCGCTCCAGGTCACTGCCGACGCGTTCGGCGGCCGTGTCCGGGTCGACGAGTTCGTTCTTCAGGTTCGAGATCTGCGCCGCGAGCGTGCGCACCGGATAACGCTTGGAGTCCAGTTCCAGGTCCCTGGCGACCAGCGTCACGAGCCGCCTGGCGTCGTCCGCGTCGTAGATCGAGAAATTGGTGGAAAGCCCCAGGGTTCTCGCCTCGCGGCGGAGGATGCGCACGCACATCGAGTGGAAGGTGGAGACCCACATCGCGTTGGCGCGCCGCCCCACCAGCTCGGCCACTCGCTCCTTCATCTCGGTGGCGGCCTTGTTGGTGAAGGTGATCGCCATGATCTGGCCCGGATGCACACCACGCTGGTCCAGCAGGTGCGCGATGCGGTGGGTGAGCACCTTGGTCTTGCCCGAACCGGCCCCGGCCACCACCAGCAGTGGTGTGCCACTGTGCAGCACCGCACGGCACTGCTGCGGATTGAGCTCCGAGACCAGCTGTTCAGCGGAGGGCAGCGGCGCGGTCCTCGCCGGGCCGTCCCGGCCATCGGGAGGGGGCGCCCCGTCGGATCGGACGGGACCGTCGGCTGCGGCGTCGAACAGGGTGCTCATCGGTAATTCAGAGTACCGTTCCGGAACCGGCTTACCACGGGCAGCCGAGACCGAACGCCACACCGGTATCCCTCGTTCGAACCAGGGCCCGAATGGTGGTGCGACCTGGTTCGTTGTGGCAGACTGACCGTGTGCTTACACGTAACCGTCAGTTTTTCTACGGGCCCGGAACTCCGGCGTCCGTAGCTGTGTAAGCTCCAAGAACGATGCCCCGGAGTTCCGAACCGGGGCGGTGGCGCATCCGGGGCGGATTCCGGGACCGACGACCCGGAGGAAGAGTTGAGCGCGACCGTGGACAGCGATCAAACCGGTGCCGAAAGCCCCGACCCCGAGTGGCCCGCCGAGAACGGTTCGGTCGAGGAGCTCAGGGACGAGATCGACTACCTCGACGAGGAAATCCTGCGTCTGATCAAACGTCGAGCGGAAGTGTCCCGCCAAGTGGGCGCGGCGCGCATGGCCGAGGGTGGCACGCGCATCGTCTACAACCGGGAAATGGACGTGCTGGCGCGCTACCGTGAGCTGGGCTCCGAGGGACGGGAACTGGCGATGATCCTGCTCAGGCTCGGCCGCGGCAAACTGGGGCACTGACCGGGGTTCCCGAACGGGTTCGGCCGAACGGCCGCTCGGTGCGAGTTCGCGGGTGACCGAGCGGGCCGGCCGAACCTCAGTGGGCCGACCAACCACCGTCCATCGAGAACGAGGACCCGGTGACCGAGAGGGCGGACACACCGCACAACCACGCGGTCAGCTCCGCCACCTCCACCGGCTCCACCAACCGTTTGACCGGGGTGCGAGCCAGCAGCACGTCCTCCACCACCTGCTCCCTGGGAACGCGGTGCAGCACGGTGTGCTCGGCGATCCGGTGTTCGAGAAGCGGGGTGCGCACGTATCCCGGGCAGATGCAGTTCGAGGTGACCCCGTAACCCGCCGCTTCGACGGCCACGGTCTTGGACAGGCCCTCCAGACCGTGTTTGGCGGTAACGTACGCGCTCTTCAGGGGTGCGGCACGGATACCGTGCACCGAGGATATGTTGACGATCCGGCCCCATCCGTTGCGGTACATACCGGGTAGCGCCGAACGGATGATCCGGAACGGAGCCTGCACCATGACCGCCAACAGCAGTTGGAACATCTCCGGTGGGTACTGGTGCACCGGAGCCACGTACTGCAGCCCCGCGTTGTTGACCACTATGTCGGTGTCCTCGCCCAGCTCTGCGACGGCATCCGGTTCAGACAGGTCCGCGACGGTGTACCGCGCCCCCGTCGTCTCGGCGACCCTTTCCACCGACTCCGCGACGCGGTCGACGAGCAGCAACCGGGCCCCGCAGACCGCCAGCTTCCGCGCGACCGCCGCCCCGATTCCGCTCCCCGCTCCGGTGACGAGCGCCCGTTTGCCCGTCAGATCCACCGCGACTTCGGCGGATGGCCCCGCCGCGGCAGCCGAACTGTCAGCCATACCGGCAACTTAAAGGTGGTTACGGTCGCCATCCAACGTCCGTACAGGGCAATTCGCTGCCGAATCCGAGGGTCGTCGGGCTTTTCGGGGACTACGCTGTCGACCGGAGTGGCCGAACCGGCCACGATTGGGGGAAGGTGAACACATGGGCACGATTATCGACGTGATCGCTTTCGTGGTCACCCTGCTCGCTTTGCTGGCGGCGCTGGGCCACGCGGGGTATCTGACGTTGTTGGCGACCGCGGCACGGAAACGTCCCGGCGGGCAACCGGCTGTCGGGTTCGCCCGGAAACGGGCTCCCGTAGCGGGGACCGCGCTCGGTCTGGGACTGCTGGCCGTGCTGTTGTCCACGGGTGGCGTGGTCCCGGACGTGTTCGCCATCCTGCTCGGTGGTGGCGTGGGAGTCGGTTCGACGCACGCGTTGCGGAGCACCCAGCAGAACTTTCGCGGTGGCAGGTACTGATCGGAGCTCCTCGCATCCCGTGCGGGGGGGGGTGAACTCCCGCCCGCGTCCGGGAGGAAGCCATTCCCCTCACCTGCCCACTCTCACTCGGAAGTGAACATCGAACGAGCCGACCCGATAACGCAACGTATCTTTCCAACCCGTTTCCGTAATCGACACGGGGCTGCCTAGGCTGTCCCCGTGATCGACTCACCGAATCCCTCCACCGGCGTCCCGGAACGCGCTCTCGTGGTGACGGCCCATCCCGACGACGTCGACTTCGGCAGTGCGGGAACTGTCGCCGGTTGGACGGTGGGCGGCACCTCGGTCACCTACTGCGTCTGCACCGCGGGTGAGGCAGGGGCACCGGAGGACGCCAGCAGGGAGTGGGTCCGGCAGCTGCGTGTCGCGGAGCAGCGACGTGCCGCCGCACGGGTCGGGGTGGACGACGTGCGTTTCCTCGATCACGAGGACGGCAGACTGGCTCCGGACCTGACGTTGCGCCGCCGGATCACCCGAATGATCCGTTCCGTGTGCCCGGAGATCGTCGTCACGCACTCTCCCGAGATCAACTGGTCCCGCATCGCGCTGGCCCATCCGGACCACCGTGCCGTGGGCGAGGCCACTCTGGCGGCGGTGTATCCGGACGCGCGGAATCCCTTCGCACACCCGGAGCTGCTCGATCGGGAGGGACTGCGGCCGTGGACGGTGCGACAGCTCTGGATCACCGAGTCGCCGGAAGAACGCGCCAACCACGCGGTCGACGTGACCGACCGATTCACGGACAAGATCGCGGCGCTTTCGGAGCACGCCTCGCAAGTGGCGGATGCACGTGATCTCACCGCGATGATGCGCGAGCACTTGGGCGAAAACGCCCGACGACACGGACTGGCGGAGGGGCGGATGGCCGAAGTGTTCCAGGTGGTCGACACCGCGTGAGTCGGTGTGGGGAGTCCCGGACGGTATGGCAGGAGGGCGAGTCGCGATGGACGGTGGCGGGCCGAACCGTTACCCGGACGAAGCCGGCGAGGCCGCGGCCGCACGAGCGGGCCACAGTGGGCCGGAGCGCCGCTGTGTCGTTGGAAGGGGTCGCGTCACCGGAACGAGCCGCGTCATCGGAACGGGCGACCCGGCCACACCCGAGACACCGACACGTTCCCCGCACGCGGAGGCACCGGCGGAATCGAGGGGCGGGCTGGGTGAGTTCGGACTCGGCATGATCCCCGCTTCGATCACTCCGCCGCGCACCTGGCGGCGGGCGGCATGGTTCGTGGTGGTCTCGGCGGCAGCGGCGTTGGGGGGAATCGTGCTGGTCACGGCGGTGGTGATGAGCAACGAACCCACCCGGTTGGCCACCGACCCCCGGAACCCACCACGAGCGGGGGAGTACCCACCGCTCTCCCGAGCGGACGAGAGCGTCCCCGGCCCGGGCGACGAAGCCGCCGCCGGCGACAGCGGCGCACCGGAACCGAGCTCCTCCGAAGTCGCACGAGAGCCTGCCGTGAGCGGGCGGTCCGCCGGGAGCGTTCCGTCCTCGCACGAAGCCCTCACCGGTACGCGAGAGCGGAGTTCGACAGCCGCGCCGTCGACGTCGCGGCGGAGCACGGCTCCCACGCCCGGCCTCCCAACTGGCGATGCCACGGTGGACAACCTCGCGCTGGAGAGCAGTTCGCAGGACACCACTCCTTCGAGCGGTATCCCGGCGAGTGGAAGCCCGGCGAGCACCGAGCCCCCCGGAACCCTCCAGCAGCACGCGACCCCCTGGCACACGACCGCGCCCGCACCCACGAAACACCCGGCTCCACAGCGCCCGACCCCACAGAAGCCAGCACAGCAGAAGCCGGCACAGCAGAAGCCGACGCAGCAGGGCACGACGATGCCGCCCGCCGTGATGCTCGACCTCACGAAGCGCTACTTCCGCGCGCTCGATTCCGGGAAGCCGTACCCGGCGCACGAGCTGACGGCCGGATCGCTGCATCGCCTCGGTCTACCAGGAGGTTACGCGGATCTCGGGTCGGTCGAGCTCGTCCGCAGCACCGTACTTGGCGACGGCACGGTGAACGAGCTGCGCGTGGAGTCGGACTTCGGTGGGCCGACCACGCGTTACCGGCGACTGGAGTTCGACGAGCGGCTTCGGAGAGTCGTCACCGACGAGCCCGTGGACGCTCCGCCCGGGAACCGCTGACAGGTCGGGAGGAACGACATGTCGGAATCGGGACAAGGCGGGGACCCGCTGGAAGAGGCGTGGCCGGTGGCCCGCCACGGCGAAACGACGGCACCCCGGCTCGTCGACAGCGCGGAGAACTCCGGGCACCCACCCACCGGGAGCGGGACGGGAGCGGTCCAGCTCGGTGGGCGTTCGGTGCTGTTGACGATGGGAGCGTTGGGGGCGCTGTTGGCGACGGGCGCCACCGCGGCTCTCGGCGTGGTGTTGTCGGACTCGACGCCGCCGCGTTCGGAACGGAAGACGCCGAACCGCGCGGGGAGGCCGATAACTGGTGCCACGGCGCTGCGGGTGGATCTGCTGCTGGAACGAGCGGGTAGGTCGAGGGAACTGCCGGGAGGTCCGGAAGCACGGGCGGGCCTCCCCGGGGAGTCGGCGGTGCCGGACTCGGCCGACGGCCGCACCGACGGTCCGCGCCCCGGCCCCTCCGGAGAGACGTCGGTTCCGTCGGTGCGGGTGGTGCGCGAGTTCTGCAGGCTGCTGGGAACAGAACCCGCGAGCGCCGTGCGGCTGCTCTCGATGAGCATGACCGAGAAGCAACGAACGAACATCGTGCGGAGCTGGCGCACGCTGCGATCGATTCGCTCGGACGAGATCAGCGTGACCACGAGCGGCCGAGTGGTGTCGACGGTCGCGGCACGCGACGCCACGGGGGCGGGAATCGCACTCCGCTACTCCTTCGCCGTCGACGACGGCGCGGATCCGCTCATTCTGCGTGTCCGGTTGGAGGCGGCGCGCTTCCGGGAGCCGCAACGCTAGGGCACCCGAACGATCGCCACTTCGTGAGCAAGAACACCGGCGATCGCGGGACGGCCGTACCGGTGACTCCCCCGGGCCGGTATTCTCACAACGATGCGGCAACGAACTGCCACGTCGCCGGAATCCCGGGGACGGTTCGGGGCGAACCGCTTCGCCGACGGCACGAGCGCAGTGCCGGTCACGCGGCATCGAAGCGGTCGAAGACTTCTCCGCTCCGCCGGTTCCTCGGTGGGCTAGGCTGCCGTGTCACGGTCGTTCGGTTTTCGTGACCGAACGCGGTCGCACAGTGAACGTGTACATGTCGGAGGGCCACGCGGGGCCCGCAACAATCCACCGATCCCGAAGACCCGGTGAACCGGTGTTTCCGGCGACGAGGTCGACCGGGATCGAGAGCAGTACGGGGAGACGTCGGTGAGCGACGAAGGTCGCCTGGTCGCCGGACGCTACCGAGTGCAGCGGCGCATCGGAAGCGGCGCAATGGGCGTGGTGTGGGAATGCGTCGACGAGCGCCTGCACCGCACGGTCGCGGTCAAGCAATTGCTGACCCAGCCCGGTCTGGATCCGACCGAGGCAGAGGAAGCGCGACAACGGGCGATGCGCGAGGGACGTATCGCGGCACGACTGCAACATCCGCACGCCGTCTCGGTCTACGACGTTGTCGAGGAGAACGGCGACCCGGTACTGGTGATGGAGTACCTGCCGTCCACCAGCCTCGCGGCGATGATGTCCGAACACGGCCCCCTGCCGCCGCGCGAGGTGGCACGGATAGGAGCCCAGGTGGCCGCGGCGCTCGGTGCGGCGCATTCCGCCGGAGTGGTGCATCGCGACATCAAACCGGGCAACGTGCTGCTCGGGGACAACGGCACGGTCAAGATCACCGACTTCGGCATATCCCGCGCGCAGGGCGATGTCGCCGTCACCAAGACCGGAATGCTGGCGGGCACCCCCGCCTACCTGTCCCCGGACGTGGCCTGCGGCAAGGAGCCGAGCCCCGCCTCCGACGTGTTCTCGCTGGGAGCGACGCTCTACGCCGCCGTGGAGGGCAGGCCGCCGTTCGGACAGAGCGAGAACACGCTGGCACTGCTGCACTCCGTGGCGGCGGGCAAGGTGCAACCACCGCAGCACGCGGGCCCCATGACCGATCCGCTGCTGGCGATGCTGCAGCCCGACGAGGTCGAGCGGCCGGACATGGCGCAGGTCCACGAGATGCTGCAGGGCGTGGCCAACGGGCAGGCGGTGACCTCCGTCCCGACCAAGGCCGCTCCCATTCCGTCCGCGATGGCTCCGGGCACGGCCGCCGCGGCCGACCCTCCCTCCAACCCGCGTAACGGCGGAACGATGGTCGGCGGCGCTTCGGAGGCGGAAGACCGTTTCGGCGGCACCGCGCGCGCCGAGGCCACCGGCCACCCAGGATCGGGCCCTCCGCCCGAAACGGCAGCGCGGGGAGGGCGAAGCAGGGCTCCGCTGGTGGTGTCCGGGGTGCTGCTGGTGGTCGCCGCGGTCGCCGGGATCCTGCTGGCCACTTCGCTGTTGAGCAACGATTCCGACGGCGGACCCCCGAGCGGCGGGGAGACCAGCCAACCGGTGGTGCCGCCCGCCGCGGGCGAATCGAGCACCACCGAGACCACCGAGCCGGAGTATCCGGAGGACGACGGGTACCGGGACCAGGAGCCCGACTGGAACCGGGATACCGAACAGGAGAGCTCCGAGACGGACACCTCGGCGACGGAGAGTTCCGGGGAGACACCGAGTTCCTCGCAGAGCAGCGCTCCCGAATCCGGCACCAACAGCGACGGCAGCGGCTCCGACGGCGGGTCCGGCGGTGACAGCGGCAGTGGATCCGGGGACGGGTCCGGCGGTGACAGCGGCAGTGGATCCGGGGACGGGTCCGGCGGTGACAGCGGCAGTGGATCCGGGGACGGGTCCGGCAGTGGTAGCGGGTCCGACGGCGGCAGCGGATCGGACAGCGGGTCCGACAGCGGCAGCGGCAGCGACTCCGGTAGCGAATCGAGTAACGACGAAGCGTCCGGTGGCGATTCGGAGAGTGAGAACGTCGCTGCCGGCGGGTAACAGGTGGTTCCGCCGAGTGGCTCAGTACCCGGTCGCTCGGCCCCGGTGATCCCGACCGGCCCGCAGCGCGGCGGTCGGGACGCAGTACTGTTGTGCCCGTCGCGTGATGCCGTTCCGGCAGGGGTTCGGTCGGCACGTCCGGTCACCGACATCGCCAGGATCTGGGAGAACTGTGAGCGCCGAAGGTCGTCTGATCGCCGGACGCTACCGGCTGCACGAGAGCATCGGCAGCGGTGCGATGGGAGTCGTTTGGCGCGCGGTCGACGAGCGGCTGCAGCGCACGGTGGCGGTCAAGCAGTTGCTGCTGCAGCAGGGACACACCGAGGCCGAGACCAGGGAGGCTCGCGAACGCTCGATGCGCGAGGGTCGGATCGCGGCTCGGTTGCAGCACCAGAACGCCATCGCGGTGTTCGACGTGGCCGAGGAGGACGGCCAGCCGGTGCTGGTGATGGAGTACCTGCCCTCCGAGAGCCTCGCCTCGCGGATCTCCGAGCGGGGACTGCTCTCGCCGGTCGAGGTCGCGGGAATCGGGGCGCAGGTCGCGGCGGCGCTGGCGGCGGCCCACCTGGCCGGGATCGTGCACCGGGACCTGAAGCCTGGCAACATTCTGCTCGGCGGCGACGGTACCGCCAAGATCACCGACTTCGGCATATCCCGTGCGGTCGGCGACGTCGCGGTCACCAAGAGCGGCATCCTCGCGGGCACGCCCGCCTATCTCTCCCCCGAGGTGGCTCTGGGCAGGGATCCGGCTCCGGCTTCGGACGTGTTCTCGCTGGGCTCGACCCTCTACGCCGCCATCGAGGGCCATCCTCCGTTCGGGGTGGACGACAACGCGATCAGTCTGCTGCACCGCGTTTCACGCGGGCAGGTCGACCACCCGCGCAACGCCGGACCGATGACACCCGCCCTGCTGGAACTGCTGCGGGCCGATCCGGTGGAACGGCCGACCATGGCGCAGGCCAGGGACATCCTGCAGGCGGTACGGGACGGCAGGCCCCTACCCGGTGGGGTGGGCGTCCAGCAGCAGGCGCAGGGCCCCGTCGCGCCGGCGGGCCAGGTGAGTCAGGGGGCTCCGGCCGCACCGGCGGCGCCGAGCGTGCCCGTGAGACCGCCGAATCAGGGCATGCCACCCGGCGGAACACCGGCAGCCGCCGCTGCTCCGGGCAATCAGCCGAACCCCACGCGTGTGGGAGGGGCTCCCTCCGCGGCGGCCAATCCACCCACCAGGGTCGGTGCCGCGGCCGGGGCGGTCAACACCGGCACGGCCAAGCGCGTGGCGGGCTGGACGGTGGCGGTGATCGCGGCGATCCTGCTGGGGATACTGGCGGCGAACGCTTTCACCGGAGGCAACGGCGGTGGCTCCGACACCTCGGGCGCCGCCGCGGCTGTCACGAGCACCTCGGCGGACGAACTTCCGCGCTCCCGGGGCGGCTCCTCCGACCCGCCGAGTTCCGCCCGGTCGAGCGAGTCGACGACCACCCCGAGCTCCACGACGCCGTCGTCATCCGATGATTCCTCGGCGGACGAGTCCGCACCGGGCTCGGTCGGTGACGAGGAGCTGGTCGCCACGGTCCGGACATACTTCGACACGGTCACCGAGGACACCGACGACGCGTGGCGGATGCTGGGGCCGGAGCTGAAGTCGGTGGGGAAGGAAACCTACGAGGACTTCTGGGACTCGATAGAGGACGTGAAGATCGTCAGTGGCCCACGGGCGATCGGCGACGACCAGGTGGAGGCGGTGCTGCGCTACCAGAAGGAGGACGGTGGCAGCAGCACCGAGCGGCACGTCTTCGGCATGATCGTCAGGGATGGAAAAGCACTGGTCAACACCGACAGCGGCGCCACCTGACCCGCTCGCCCGCCGTGTGCTCTAAGCCCGCGCGGTCTCGCTGAGGACCTGCAACAACGCAGCCGTGTTGGGTGCGTGCATCACCGACTCCCGCACGGCCACGTGGATCCGACGGACCGGTTCGGGATTGCGCAGTGGCCGTACCTCCACACCCGGGTGCACCGGATCCAGTCCCAGCCGTGGAACCAGTGATACTCCCATCCCCGCCGCGACGAATCCCTGCGAGGACTGTGGACTGTCCGATTCGAGCGCCAGGTGCGGAGTGAATCCGGCGGCGGCGAACGCGTCGTAGAGCGACTCCGCGCACGGCCCCGACCCCACGGAGTCCTGGATCCAGGACTCCTCGGAGAGCCTGGCCAGGTCGATGTGCTCCTCCGAGCAGAGCGGGTGCCCCACGGGCAGCACCACGCGGTAGGGCTCGTCGACCAGGGGCAGCAGGCGAACACCGGGGATCGAGGGGGTCTCGCGTCCCACCACGATCACGGCCAGATCCGCGTCGCCCTCGGCGACCCGGTCCAGCATTCCCTCCTCCTGCATCCCCAGGTCCAACCGGACCCGCGGGTACCTTTCCCGGAAGGCGGCCACGGCGGGCGGGATCAGTGCGACACTGGCGCTCTGGAAGAACCGCAGGCGCAGCACACCGGAATTCCCGGCGCGCATTCCCGCCAGCTCGCTCTCCGTCCTGGACAGCAGCTCGGCGACGTCCCCGGCCCGTTCGGCCAGCATCGTTCCGGCCGCGGTCGGCCGGACTCCCCTTCCGGCTTTCTCCAGCAACGACAGTCCCGCCTCGCGTTCCAGCGTGCTGAGTTGCTGGCTGATGGCCGAAGGGGTGTACCCCAGGTTGTTCGCGGCAGCGCTCACCGAACCGCTGTTGACCACGGCCCGCAGCACCTGCATCCGCCGGACATCCAACATGCCACGAATAGTACAGCAGGACTGAAAGGTGAGTGTAGAAAAACCTACTTGTGCTTATCCGATTCGGCGCCCATCGTGTTGGTGGTGACTGGTTCACCGCGAGGACCGGCCTGTTGTGGAGGAGTTCCGTGTACAACCGCGCCAACTACGTGCGGCTGCTGACGCTCGCGCTGCTGTGGGGAGCGAGCTTCCTGTTCATCAAACTGGGGTTGGAGGCGATGTCACCCACCCAGGTGGCGTTCTCCCGGATCGCGCTCGGCGCGGTCGTGCTGGTGGGGCTGTGTCTGCTGAACGGTCTTCGCCTCGTCAGCCCCACGTCGCCCGAGGGGCGACGGCTGTGGGGCGCCATCGCCGGTGCCGCGGTGTTCAGCAACGTACTGCCGTGGGTGCTGTTCGGCCTGGGCGAGCGCACCGTCGACTCCGGCCTGGCGGGGGTGCTCAACGCGACCACACCGTTGTGGACCGTGGTGTTCGGCCTCGCGTTCGGGACGCAGCGTTCCCTGCCGCCTTCGCGGCTGCTGGGGTTGCTGCTCGGCTTCTCGGGAGTGGTGGTGATCCTGGCGCCCTGGAACGGTTCGAGCGGCCTGCTGGGATGGGGCGCGCTCGCCTGCCTGGGTGCCGGGATGAGCTACGGCATCGGATTCGTCTACATCGGACGCAGCCTGAGCGGCTCCGGCGCCGACGGCAAGCGACTGTCGCCGCTGACGGTTGGTGCGATGCAGATGTCGGCGGCGAGCGGCATCGCGGTGCTGACCCTGCCGCTGGGCGGTCTGGGACCGATCGAGCTCTCACCGGTTCCGCTGCTGGCGGTGGGTGTGCTGGGAGTGTTCGGTACCGGATTCGCGTTCGCGCTGCAACTGCGGATCGTCTCCGACGAGGGGGCGACCACCGCCTCGACCGTCACGTACCTGATGCCCATCGTCTCGGTACTGCTGGGCTGGATGGTGCTCGACGAGAGTTTCGGCCCGCGCGTACTGCTCGGGATGCTGATCGTGCTGGTGGGGGTGGCCCTGAGCCGCACGAACGTGCGCGGCGGCCGGAAGCCCCGGAACGACGCCGAGCGGAAAACCCCGGAACCGGCGCGCGACTGAACTCCCCCACCCGCTCACGGATATCGCGCGGGATCCACCTCTCCCCGGGCCGGACCACACCACCCGCCGCCTCGATTTCGCGCGAGATCGTCGCGCGGTGGCGAGACCTCAGCGGTGGCGAGGAGTCACGGGAGACCGCACCCCCGTGTGACCCCGTCACCGACCTCTCGCGAGAGCGGCCACCGGCTTGGGAAGTTGATCGAGAGTGTCGGCCATCTCCTCGGGAGCCCACTCGCCCAGCACGTTGAACACGGCCGCGGTGTGGTCCCGAACGAGGTCCGGCTCGGTCACGTCACTGCGTCGGGCGATCTCCGCCAGGAAGCGATCGGTGTCGGTGTGCTGGGCGAATTCCTGCGTGTCGAGGAGAGCCCCGATCTCCGGGGGCAGAGCACCGGTGAGCCGGTCGACCTCACCCTGACTGACGGCCTGCGCCGTCACCCCCAGCACCGCCTGGATCAGCTGCCGAGCCTGCTCCGTATCGTCGAACGCGACGCGACGACGCACCTCGGCCAACAACGTGTCCGCCGTGGCGCTCAGGCCGCTGTCGCTGGGAAGCAGCGTCGCGTAGTCCTCGGGCAGCTCGTGCAGCAGTCGGCGCAGCTGTACCGCCGGAAGCGCTTGGCTGACCACGGCCACCCCCGCCCGGCCGTACTCCTGGGCCTGCTCGGAGTCCTGGGCACCACTCAACTGGCCGATGCGGTCGAGGAAGGCGTCCACCGAGAGCGGCTCGCCGGGCCCGGCGGGCTGAACCTCCCCCAACTGCCGGGGAAGATGCGCCCGCAGCTCGGCGGCCACGTTCCAGGCACTTTCACCGAGGGCCTGAACCGTGGCGGCCAGCACCGTTTCGGGGTTCGGGACGCCGGGCTCCAGGCGTCGCCGCAGCGCGGTGACCATCTCCTCGTAGTCCATCCTCTGCCTCCCGGAGTCGGCTCGCCCGCCGCGGAACAAGACTCATCGTCCCGCCTGGGCGGCGGGTTCCAACGTTCTACCGCGGCTGCTGGAACAGCGGAGCGTAACCCGCGGGCAGCTGGGACCGCAGGTCGGCTATCTCACCGGCGGAGACGAACTCGGCGATCGTGCCCAGCACCGCCTGGGAGTGGGTCAACGCCGTCTCGGGGTCACAGCCGCGCCCCTCACGATCGGCGACCCGCCGCAGGAAGTCGTCCAGGTCGTCTCCGATCTCGTCCTCCCCCGTGTGCTGCAGCAGGGGCTCCTGCAGTTCGGGAGGCAACTGACTGGCCAGGTCCCGGGGCTCCTGCCCGGCCAGACGTTGCCCGATGGTGGCGAGCACGATCTTGCTCGCCTGATCGGCGTGGTCCCGGTCGGTCGGCCCGCCGTGCTTTTCCACGGCGGCGAGAAACTCGTGATACTGCATCGTTGCGTTGACCGTCCTTTCCGGTCGACACCTGTGAGGTGACGCTGCTTTCACATGCGCGGCGTGCTCACCGCTCTCGCGGTGAGCGTTGAATCGCTCGGGTCACCTGGATTGCCGGTATCGGACGTGGCCAAACATAGCCCCGTTCGCTCCCCCTCAGACCAGCCGCCGATCGGAGGCCCACTTGGACAGCTCGTAGCGGTTGGACAGCTGGGTCTTGCGCAGCACGCTGGAAACGTGGGTCTCGACCGTCTTGACCGAGATGAACAGCTCGGAACCGATCTCGCGGTAGGAATAACCCCTCGCCAGCAACCGCAGCACGTCCCGCTCCCGGCGGGTGAGCTGGTCCAGCTCCGGGTCACTCACCTCCGCCGAGCTGGCGCCCTGCGAGAAGGCGTCCAGCACGAATCCCGCCAACCGTGGTGAGAAGACCGCGTCGCCCGCCGCGACACGACGAACGGCGTCGGCGAGCTCGCGCCCCGAGATCGTCTTGGTGACGTAGCCGCGCGCCCCGCCGCGGATCACCGTGATGACGTCCTCGGCGGCGTCGGAAACCGAGAGGGCGAGAAAAACGACGCCCGCTCCCCGCTCGCGCACCCGGCGCAGCACCTCGGCCCCCCCGCCGTCCGGCATGTGCACGTCGAGCAGCACCACGGCGGGACGCAGGTGCTCGATGCCCGCCACGGCCTCGGCCACCGATCCCGCCTCGCCCAGCACCCGGACCTGGTCCTCGAACGCGGCGAGCTCGGCGCGGACACCTGCCCGGAACAACGCGTGATCGTCGACGAGGTAGACCCCGACCGGCCCCTGCTCGCCGGTCGCCGCACCGCTGTCGTCCCCTGGGCTGCCATCCCCTGGACTGCCACCCGGCGGGCCGTCGGCACGCGCTGCCGGGTCCCGCCACTCGTCCGCTCGCTCTGCCATAACGGGCTCCTCAACCGGTGTTCACTGCTCTTCTCGCGGCAGGTCCAGATGTATCTCGGTCCCCGCCCCGGGCGAAGTGCGCAACCGCACCCGTCCGCCGTTGCGTTCCATCCTGCCCCGGATCGACTCGGTCAGTCCGTGCCGATCGGGATCCACCTCGTCGGGGTCGAATCCCACCCCCCTGTCCCGGACGAACAACTCCACCCGGTCGGGCTGCGACTCGGCGTAGACGCTGACCTCGTCCACCCCCGCGTGCTTGGCGGCGTTGACGATAGCCTCCCGCGCGGCGGCCAGTACCGCTCGCAGCGGCTCGTCCAGCGGCCCGTCGCCCACGACGACGTGCTGCACCGTGATCGCGAAGGCGTCCTCGACCTCACCGCAGATCCGCGCCAGTTCGGCGGCCAGCGTCTCCTCCGGGACCCGTTCGAACTCACCGGTCGTGGCTTCCTCGCCCGAGGTTCCCGGCGAGGCGGTGGGGGCGTGGCTCATGGGCCGCGAGGAACCACTGTAACCACCGGGGCCGTACAGCCAACGGCGCAGCTCGCGCTCCTGACTCCGCGCCAGCCGACGGACCTCCCGCTCCGCCCCGGCCTGCTTCTGGATCAACGCCAGGGTCTGCAGCACCGAATCGTGCAGATGCGCCGCGAGCTCGGCGCGCTCCTGGGAGCGAATCCGGGTGGAGCGCTCCACGTCGAGGTCCCCGCTCAACCGCATCCACCACGGCACGGTCAGCAGCGCCACGCCGACCAACGTCGCCACCACCGCGGCGAGCACCACGGGCACCTCGCTGCCGATGGTGGCGAGCACGAAGGCGCACAAGCCGAGGAAGACCAGTGCCACGCCCGCCAACAGCCGCAGCGCCCCGGCACGCCCACCGCCGCCGAGCAGGCCCACGATGCTGGAACGAGCTCCCGCACGCCACTGGCCGCGCTGCGACTCGTCGGCCTCCCGCCAGATGACCGCACCACCGACCAGCGTCGCCCCCAGCGCACCGACCAGCCACGGCGGTACGGCACTGACCGAAGCCACTACCGCCGCCAATCCGACACCGAGCAGCAGCAGCCCCACTCCCTGCCTGCGCTCGCGTTCCGACTCGGTACCCACGATGTCGGAACGCTGCCGCACGAAGATCCACAACAGCCCGTAGCCGAGAATGCCCGCACCGCCGAGCGCTGCCAGCATCGCGAACACGGCACGCACCCACACCACCGGAAACCCCAGGTGGTCCGAGATCCCGATCGCCACACCGGCAACCACCCGGCCGGAGCGGCGCCGGTAGAGCCGCGGGATGGCGGTCCCGGTGACGTACATCGGCCGGGTCCGTCGCTCGGACATCGCGCGCGAGTCCTCCCCCGTAACGCCCTGGTTGGAAAACTGCCTGGAACGGACCTCCACGGCATCGATAATCACACGCGGGCACCGACAGCGGCATCGGGGAACGGCAACGGATTGTCCGGGTGCGTTCAGGGGAACACCCTGACGACCGGGACTCGCAGTACCGGCAGAGTGAGCGACATGAACGGCGGAACGACCGACGGCGGACAGCACGAGAGTGGCGGGCAGTACGCCGACGCCCGCGCACACACCGGTCCGAGCGGTACCGGTTCGGGGGGTACCGCTCGGACCGGCGGCTCCAACGGTGCGCGGGGAACGTGGGCGGAGATCAAGGGAACCTTCCGCGATTTCTGGGACACCAGGCCCGCGCGCCCCTCCGAGGGGCGCAAGATCGCGGGTGTGGCCGCCGCGCTCGGCAATCGCTACGGCGTGGATCCGGTGCTGCTGCGGGTCGTGTTCGTGATCGGCACCTTCTACGGCGGCGCCGGGCTGCTGTTCTACCTGCTCGGCTGGGCCACGTTGCCGAAGTCGAGCGACGCACCGGGCAACACCGCCGTTCGACTGGCGGTACTCGCCCTGATAACGGTGGTGTTCGTCCCGGCCTCACTGGCCGCGTTCGACATGCCGGGCGTGTTCGGGCTGGCGCTGGGGGTACTGGCGCTGTACCTGCTCCACCGGCATTTCGGCGGCCGCCTCCCCGCGAGGCGGCCGTACGGATCCGCGGGGCCGTACGGACCCTCGGGTACGACGACCAACGTGGCGCCGCAACCGGGGATGCCCCCGAGCGGAGAGTCGGAGGGCTCGCACTCCCCGGTACGACCGACACACCCCCCGGAACGATCGGCCGAGCCGCCCGAGGCCGCCGGACCGACCGGTTACGAGCCGAGTCGGTACGGGACGGCCGAACCCGAGCAATCCCCGGCTACCGCGTCCCACGGAACCGGAACGCACGAAACGCCGTTCTCCGAATCGAGAGGATCCGAATCGACGGGGGTGGAAACGACAGGGGTGGAAACAGAACGGCACACGACCGTCTCCTCCGCTGCGACAGTACCCATCGACGCGCCGGCGTCCTCGGAGACGACCACCCGAGTCGAGTCGCCACCGTACGGGCCACCCGCACCGGAACCGCCCCGGTACTCGACCGAACAGTTCGGCCGGCCGCCGAACCAACCACCACCGACCGGTTGGACGTCCCCGACCGGCGAACCACGACCTCCGGCACGGGGATCGACCGGAAACCGCGGGCCGCGTTACTCGATCACCCTGGCGACGTTGGGAATCACGCTGCTGGTGGGCGGCTTCGGGATAGCCCTCGGGCTGGCGGCGGTGAAGATCTGGGCGCTGATGCTCGGAGTGCTCGGCTGCGGAATGCTGGCGGGCTCCTTCCTGCGCCGGGGGCGCTGGCTCATCCTGTTCGCGGTTCCGGTGGCGCTGGCGGCGATGCTGTCCACGGTGCTTCCGGAGCGGCCGTGGGAGGGCTACACCAACGCGATCGAGGCCCCGGAGAACGCCACGGAACTGGCCTCGGAGTACTCCGGCTCGCTGGGGAACGTCACCCTGCATCTGGAGAACATGCGGTTTCCCGCCGACAAGGAGGTGGCCACCGATGTGGCCCTGGGTATGGGTACGGTGACCGTCCACCTCCCGCCGGAGACCGACGCGCGGGTCACCTGCGCCAGCGATATGGGGCGGGTGGACTGCCTCGGCAACGAGAGCTCGGGCAGGAACCTCCGGATCACCGAGAACGACCTCGGCACCGACGGCCCCGGGGGCGGTTCCGTCCGGCTGAACCTGATGACGGAGACGGGAAGCGTGGAGGTTGTCCGTGGCTACTGAGCAGCACCAACCCGAGCCGGAACACGTGAGCGAGAGCGCGGGGGACGGAGCACGCCGGTTCAATCCGGATCCGGTCACCCTGACCGCTGGAATCATGACCGTGGCGGCGTCGATCTACTTCCTCGTCGGCGGGGGCTGGTCCACGCAGCGCGTACTGGCCTTCGCCGCGGCGGCCATCGGTGTGATCATGCTGGTGGCGGCGCTGCGCAGGCGCTGACCCGAGTAGCTGCGCAGGCGCTGAGCCGAGCAGCGCGAGGGCGAGCTCGGCGGGCACGCGCGTGCCCGCCGAGAAATGTGTCTCCACCAGGAAACCGGTTCAGGCTGGTGAACTGCCCGGCCTCACTCCCACTCGATGGTCCCCGGCGGCTTGGACGTCACGTCCAGCGTCACCCGGTTGACGTCGGCGACCTCGTTGGTGATCCGGGTCGAGATACGCTCCAGCGCCTCGTAGGGCAGCCTGGTCCAGTCCGCCGTCATGGCGTCCTCACTGGACACCGGACGCAGCACCACCGGATGACCGTAGGTACGCCCGTCGCCCTGCACACCGACCGACTGCACGTCGGCGAGCAGCACCACCGGGCACTGCCAGATGTCGCGGTCGACGCCGGAGGCGGTCAGCTCCTCGCGTGCGATCGCGTCCGCCGCACGCAGCGTCTCCAGCCGTCGCGGCGTGACCTCGCCGATGATGCGGATGGCCAGCCCCGGGCCGGGGAACGGCTGCCGGTGCACGATGGTCTCGGGCAATCCCATCTCCAGCCCGACCCGGCGCACCTCGTCCTTGAACAGCGAACGCAGCGGCTCGACCAGGTCGAACTGCAGGTCCTCGGGCAGCCCGCCGACGTTGTGGTGGCTCTTGATGTTGGCCGTGCCGCTGCCTCCCCCGGACTCCACGACGTCCGGGTAGAGCGTCCCCTGCACCAGGTACTCGACCTGCTCACCGGCCTGACCTGCCTCCTGCTGCAGGTCCCGCGCGGCACGCTCGAAGGTCCGGATGAACTCGCGCCCGATGATCTTGCGCTTCTCCTCGGGGTCGGTGACACCCGCCAGCGCTTCGGTGAACTGCTCCACCGCGTCGATCACGACCAGCCGAGCTCCGGTGGCGGCGACGAAGTCACGCTCGACCTGGGTGCGCTCCCCGGAGCGCAGCAGCCCGTGGTCGACGAACACGCAGGTCAGCTGATCACCGACCGCCTTGTTGACCAGCGCACCGGCCACGGCCGAGTCCACCCCGCCGGAGAGCCCGCAGATGGCGCGGGCGTTCCCGATGCGCTCCCGTACCGCCGCGACGGTCTCGTCCACGATCGAGGTGGTGGTCCACTTCGGCCGGATACCGGCGATGTCGTGCAGGAAGCGGCGCAGCACCTCCTGGCCGTGCGGCGAGTGCGCCACCTCGGGGTGGTACTGCACCCCGGCGAGACCGCTCTCCGGTTTCTCGAAGGCGGCGACCGGTGTGTCGGCGGTCTCGGCAATCACCCGGAATCCCTCGGGTGCCTTGCTCACCGAGTCACCGTGACTCATCCAGACCGGGTGGTGGGCCGGGAGCTCCTGGTGCAACGTCCCGCCCGCGGAGCACACGGAGAGCTCGGTACGGCCGAACTCCCTGGTGCCGGTGTGCTCGACGGTGCCGCCGAGTGCCCTGGTCATCACCTGGAAGCCGTAGCAGATCCCCAGCACGGGAACCCCGGAACGGAACAGTTCCGCGTCCACCTGCGGCGCCTCGGCCGCGTAGACACTGGCGGGACCGCCGGAAAGCACGATGGCCGCGGGGTCGCGGCGCAGCATCTCCTCGACGGGCGTGTCGTACGGGACCACCTCGGAATAGACCTGCGCCTCGCGTACCCTGCGGGCGATCAGCTGCGCGTACTGCGCACCGAAGTCGACCACCAGGACGGGGCCGCTACCGGGCCGTCCTCGCTCAGCAGTCTGCCCGGCGGGGTCGATACCGCCTGCGGTGTCGGACACGACGTCGAACCTCCAGGTGAGAACACTACGCCGGTCAGCGTATCGTCCCCGGTCCGAGGCTCGACGAGGGCGTCACACAGCTGTGACCGACCCCGCCACGAGAGGATGGTCCGAGCACCGCGGAGGTGACCGCCTCCGTCCCACTCAGCGCCGCAGGGCCCCCGGAGCGTGCGAGGGCACTGCCGGGTCGGCGGGAGCCACGGGTTCCACCCGCCGGTACCCCTCCGCCTGGGTGGGGCGCGGGTCGGGCTCGCCCTTGTTCGGCCACATCGAGAAGGCCCGCTCCGCCTGCGCGGTGATCGTCAGCGAGGGGTTGACCCCGAGGTTGGCCGTTATCGCCGAACCATCCACGATGGACATATCCGGGTATCCCCAGGCTCGGTGGTAGGGATCGATCACACCGTGCTCCGGGTCCGCACCGATCGGGCAACCACCGATGAAGTGCGCGGTCATCGGGATGTCGAACAGTTCACCCCAGGTGCCGCCCGCGATACCGTCGATCTCCTCGGCGGCCAGTTCGTTGGCCCGTTCGCCCGCCGGGATCCAGGTCGGGTTGGGGGCGCCGTGGCCCTGCTGCGAAACGAGCTTGCGGCGGCCGAAGAAGCCCTTGCCGAGCTTGGTGCGCAGCGAGTTGTCCAGGCTCTGCATCACGAGCAGGATCACCGTGCGCTCGCTCCAGCGCCGCACCGAGAGCAGTCGCAGCGTGGTCAGCGGGCGCGTCAGCACGGTGCGCAGCCACTGCCGCCAGCGCGGCTTGTCGATGCCGCCACTGGTGGGCAGCGTCTGCAACAGCCCCATGACGTTGCTGCCCCTGCCGTAGCGCACCGGTTCGATGTGGGTGTAGTTGTCCGGGTGGAACGAGGACGTGATCGCGGTACCGGTGGAGAAGTCGCGTTCCGCGTCCACCGAGCGCCGCTGCGCACCGATGATCGCCTCGGAGTTGGTCCTGGTCAGCTCACCGAGCTTGCCGGAGAGCCCGGGTAGTTCGCCGCGCTGCCCGCAGCGGTGCAGCAGGTTCTGGGTGCCCCAGGTTCCGGCGGCGATCACCACTTGGTCGGCGGTGAAGGTTCGGCCCCGGCCGCCCAACAGGGCGCCGGTTCGTTCGGTGCGGATCCGCCAGCGGCCGGCCGCGTCCTTCCGCATCCCGCCGACCGTGGTCAGCGGCCACACCTCGGCGCCCTTGGACTCGGCCAGGTAGAGGTAGTTCTTCATCAGGGTGTTCTTCGCGCCGACCCGGCAGCCGGTCATGCAGGCACCGCACTCGGTGCAGCCGGTGCGTTCCGGTCCCGCGCCCCCGAAGTAGGGGTCCGCGTTGTTCTCCCCCGGCTTGCCGAAGTACACCCCCAC
The DNA here is from genome assembly GCF_900101095.1 of Actinopolyspora mzabensis. GTDB lineage: Bacteria > Actinomycetota > Actinomycetes > Mycobacteriales > Pseudonocardiaceae > Actinopolyspora > Actinopolyspora mzabensis. Next base: position 72,223 of record NZ_FNFM01000001.1, on the reverse strand, counting down.
CGGGGTGGGGTGATAGCTCTCGCCCGCGCCCATGCGGTCGGCCACCCGCCGGATGACGCGGTCGGAGGGGGTCTCGGTGGGATTGGTGACCACGCCGAGCATCCGGCTCGCCTGCTCGTAGTGCGGGTCGAGCTCGTCCTCCCAGTCGGTGATGTGGGCCCACTGGGAGTCCTCGAAGAACGGCTTCATCGGCCGGTAGAGCGTGTTGGCGTAGACCAGGGAGCCGCCGCCGACTCCCGCACCGGCGAGGATCAGCACGTTCTGCAGCATGTGGATGCGCTGGATCCCGAAGCAGCCGAGCCGGGGTGCCCACAGGAAACGGCGCAGGTCCCAGGAGGTCTTGGGGAACTCGTCGGCGAATCTTCTGCCCGCTTCCAGCACGGCCACGCGGTACCCCTTCTCGGTCAACCGCAGTGCGGCCACGCTGCCGCCGAAGCCGGAACCGATCACGACCACGTCGTAGTCGTGCTCCTCGGAGTTCTCGCGCCGAAGGTGTCCCCGATCACTCATGGACGTGAGAGTAGAACAAATTACTCGCCAGTAGCCATAGCTGAACGGCCCTTCGACGAACATTTTTCGGCCGACCGGAGGGGGCCGGGACAACGCGGCAGGACAACGGCACACACCGGGGACACCCACAGCCCCACGACTCAACCGGTCCAGAACACCACCCGCCCGAAACGCCGGAACCGTTCCCGCGGAGTGGAAAACACTCCGAACTGATTTCGCAGTAGAGCCGGCTCCGCCGGCGCTCCCCCGCAACGGAGCCCCGGGCGGGGGACGCGGTCTCTCCGATCGGTGAACCGGTTCGATCGCGAGGCAGGGCCGCTCGTCACGTAGGTGGCCACTCAAGAGCCGACCCAACGCTCCCAAGACGCCGACTCGGCCACCGGCTACCCGACCGAACGAGCAAAGCGCCCGCTCAGCGACAAAGCATCAGACCGACCTTCTGGAACTCCTTGAGTTCGGAGTATCCGGTCTTGGCCATGGCACGACGCAGCGCACCGAACAGGTTGAGCGTCCCGTAGGGATCACTGCTCGGCCCGAACAGCAGGGTGTTCAGATCCACCCCGGCGCTGTTGAAGCCCACGATCTCGCTGCGCGGCAGGTTGGGGTGCGCCGCGGCGGCCGTCCAGTAGTAGCCCTGCGCGGGTGCCTCCGAGGTCTCGGTGAGCGCCTCCCCCAGCATCACCGCGTCGGCGCCGCAGGCGATCGACTTGGCGATGTCACCGGAGTAGGAGAGCCCACCGTCGGCGATCACGTGCACGTAGCGCCCGCCGGTCTCGTCCAGGTAGTCCCGCCGGGCCGCGGCGGCGTCGGCCACCGCGGTGGCCATCGGCACCCCGATGCCCAGCGTCTGGGTGGTGGTCGCGGAACGGGACTGCCCGAAACCGACGATCACTCCGGCGGCTCCGGTGCGCATCAGGTGCATCGCGGTGCGGTAGTCACCGACCCCGCCCGCGATCACCGGCACGTCGAGCTCGCCGATGAACCGCTTGAGGTTCAGCGGCTCCCCCTCCTGGGAGACGTGCTCCGCGGAGACGATGGTGCCCTGCACCATCAGCACCTCGACACCGGCGGCGAGCAACGTGGGAGTGAGCTCCTCCGCGTGCTGCGGGCTGACGCGCGCGGCGACCGTGACACCGGAGTCCTTGATCTGCCTGATGGCCTCGGTCAACAGGTCGGTACGGATCGGCGCGGCGTGCAGCTGCTGCAGCATCGCGATCGCGGCGTCCGGCCCCTCACCCTCCTCAGCCGTGCGCACGACCTGGGCGAGTTCTCCCTCGACGTTCTCGTGCCGGGCCCAGAGGCCCTCGGCGTTGAGCACTCCCAGACCGCCCAGCTCACCGATCCGGATCGCCGTGGCCGGTGACACCACCGCGTCGGTGGGATGCGTCACCAGCGGAATGTCGAGGCGATAGGCATCGATCTGCCAGGACAGGGATACGTCCTTGGAAGAGCGCGTACGGCGCGACGGAACGATCTCGACGTCGTCCAGGTCGTAGCCGCGCATGGCCGTCCGGCCCATCCCGATTTCCACAAGATCCCGCACGTGTTTCCTTCCCGCGGTGCCGCTGTGAGTCGAAGAGGGGCGAGTTCCCACCGGGCTCGCCCGGCGGGGCAGGCTACCGCGTGGTGTAGTTGGGCGCCTCGGCGGTCATGGTGATGTCGTGCGGGTGACTCTCCTTGAGTCCCGCCGCCGTGACCCGGACCAGGTGGGCCTGCTGCAGTTCCGGGATGGTTTCGGAACCGGTGAATCCCATCCCTGAGCGAACTCCGCCGATCAGCTGGTGCACCACCTGCCCGAGCGGACCGCGATAGGGCACCCGGCCCTCGATGCCCTCCGGCACCAGCTTGTCCTCGGAAAGCACGTCGTCCTGGAAGTAGCGGTCCTTGGAGTAGGACTTGCCGTTCTCACGCGAGGACATCGCGCCGAGCGAGCCCATGCCCCGGTAGACCTTGAACTGCTTGCCGTTGACCAGCACGAGCTCGCCGGGAGCCTCGGCCGTGCCCGCGAACAGACTGCCGAGCATCACGCTGCTGGCGCCGCTGGCGATCGCCTTGGCGATGTCACCTGAGTACTGGATACCGCCGTCGGCCACCAACGGAACCCCGGCCGGACGGCAGGCCTGGTCCGCCTCGTAGATGGCGGTGATCTGCGGCACACCGACACCCGCCACCACCCTGGTGGTGCAGATGGAGCCCGGTCCGACCCCCACCTTGACCCCGTCGGCCCCGGCGTCGACGAGGGACTGCGCTCCGTTCTTGGTCGCCACGTTGCCGCCGACCACGTCGACGGAGTCGCCCAGCTCGCTCTTGAGGGTGGCGACGGTCTCGGCCACGGCCTTGGAGTGACCGTGAGCGGTGTCGACCACCAGTACGTCCACTCCCGCGTCCACCAGCGCCATCGCCCGTTCGTGCGAGTCGGCGCCGACTCCGACGGCCGCACCGCACAACAGCCTGCCGTCCGTGTCCTTGGTGGCATCCGGGTACTGCTCGGTCTTGACGAAGTCCTTGACCGTGATCAGCCCACGCAGCTTGCCCGCGTTGTCCACGATCGGGAGCTTCTCGACCTTGTTCCTGCGCAGCAGGTCGAGCGCATCCTCGGCGGTGACCCCGACCAGGGCGGTGACCAGGGGTGCCGAGGTCATGATCTCGCGCACCCGCTTGGTGTGGTCGGTCTCGAACCGCATGTCACGGTTGGTGATGATGCCCACCAGCGTGCCGTCCGGGTCGGCAACCGGAACACCGGAGATGCGGTAACGCGCGCACAACGCATCCACATCGGACAACGAGTCCTCGGGAGAGCAGGTCACCGGATCGGTGACCATTCCCGCCTCGGAGCGCTTGACCATCTCGACCTGGGCGGCCTGCTCGTCGGTCGGAAGGTTGCGCTGCAGGATTCCCACACCGCCGAGCCGGGCCATGGCGATGGCCATCCTCGCCTCGGTGACCGTGTCCATGGCCGCCGAACTCAGCGGGGCGCGCAGTTGGATGTTGCGGGAGAACCGGGTGCTGGTGTCCACGGCACCGGGAACGATGTCGGACTCACCGGGCAGCAACAGTACGTCGTCGAAGGTCAGCCCGAGCGTCGCGAACTTGGTCGGGAACCCCGGGGCGGTCAGCTCGCTGGTCATAGCGCGAAGGAGTGCCTTCCTGGTGTCTGTATGAAGTGCGTCGTGTGGATCCCCGTCCGGGAGTGGCCGGCTCACTCGGTGAGCATCCGGAACCGCGAGACACTCCCGGAGCCCGTTCCGCGACTCGAACGGGGCCTTCTCGCGACTCGAACGGGGCCGGTGGAATCGGCGATCGAGCCGGTGCCTCGCGGCGAAGCGGACCCGGCGAGCCGTTCCGGCGGAGGCGGCCGGAAGGTACGACGTACCCACCACCGGAAAACGCCTTCGACACGACTCACGGGCGGTGTCCCCACATGGTATCCAGAGCCCATTACCAGCGGCTGCCCGGCCACGGCTCATCGGAGTTGGACGCTACCGGTACCGTGCGGGTCGTGCCGCATGACCCATTGCCCCCAGACCCGTTCGCGGGCGATCCGGAAGACCCGAGCATGGCCCTCGGCGACCAGGAATTCGAGCAGGACCAACAGCTCGGCGACGAGGAACGTGCCGAACTGCTGTCCGACCTGGCCGACCTCGCCGTGTACCAGGCGTTGCTGGAGCCGCGCGGTATCCGCGGGATCGTCGTGGACTGCTCGGACTGCGGCGAACCGCACTACCACGACTGGGAGCTGTTGCGGTCGAGCCTGGAGCAGTTGCTCAACGACGGCCGGATGCGCCCGCACGAACCGGCGTACGAACCGAATCCGGGCCACTACGTGAGCTGGGAGTACTGTCGTGGATTCGCCGACGGTGTGATCGAGACCGAGGATCAGCGCAGCCGCTGAGGATCGACGCAGCCGCTGCGGATCAGCACAGGCGCTGCGGAGCGGCGCAGCCGCTGGAATGCTCGTACCGGCCGGGCGGCGAACCCGCCCGGCCGGCGAGTCCGGGCACGTTCGGCCCACCACCGGCTACGTGACGAATTCGTTTCGCATCCCGCGCCTCCGACGGCGACCGTCGGGCACCTCGAGAGGTTCCACCGGGAGCGGTGCCGCTGCTACGAGCGGCTCCTACGCGCTCCGGCGCCGCTGCCACTCGGGCAACGGCGCCACATCCGGAACAGTGGAGGAACTCGAACCGGCCCCACCCGCTGGCTGACGTTCTCCCGGCGTGTCGACCGATCGGCATGGGCCTTACCGGCGTCGGAAACGCCGGAAAGCCCCTACCGAACCGACCGGAAAACTTCGATCAGTCGGACTGGGAACTGCGGGCCTGGCCACTTCCCGACCCCGGAGCGGTTTCATCCTCGCTACTGGACGCTCCCGTCTCACTGGGGTCGGTTTCACTCGGGGACGGCGGCCGTTCCTGATCCGAGGTCTCACTAGGTTCGGATCCGTCCGTCGGACTGGGCGTGGTCCCCGAAGAGGGTGGATTGCTCTCACCGGAGTTGCCCGGGGATTCGCTGACGGAGTCTCCGGGCTTCTCGGAGCCGCTCTCGTCCGGCGCGGAGCTCCCGGGGTCCTCGGAGCCGCTCTCCTCGGTGGAGGAAATGCCCGGCGTTTCGGCCGGACGGTCGAACTTCGCCCTCAACGAGGCGTGCGCGGCACGCAGGTCGGAACGCCGTTCTCCCGGGTCGATGGTGTCGAACTGCTCCTCCGCGCGGTGCAGGGCGGTCTCGGCCGCCTCCTCGCGGCCGTTCTGCCAGGCTTGGCTGGCCACGTCCAACTGGCTCTGCGCACGGGAAGCGGCCGCGGCCGAAGCGGCACGGTCACTGTAGAGAACCTGCGTGACCCCCCACAACGCGTCTCCGGGCGCGGCGTCACGAGCGGCGAGGCCGACTCCGGTGAAGCCGATCATCAGCACAGCCGCGGCACTGGCCACGGGCACCAGATGACGCAGCCTGGGAACGCGGGAACGACGTTTGGGCCTGCCCTCCTCCACCGCGGCGGCGGCGCGCTCGACGCCGACGAGTTCCCCCATCGGCGTCGCGTCGACGTCCCGTCGCCAAGCGACCAGCAGATCCTCGACGTCGGTCCCGGCACCGGCGGAGTCGCTATGGCCTCCCGACTGACCGAGCATGTCCAACAACTCGTCGTCGGCCCGCAGGCGCGCGAGGTCGACGGGCTCCTCGTCCACCTCGCCATCGGTCCGGGTGAGCTCGTCCGCCAGGGCGAGATCCTCCTCCGAGGCCCGTTCCTCCTCGGACAGCAGCATTTCGTCGGAGAGCAGCGTGTCATCCGGAACCGTGACCTCGTCGGACTCCGAACCGAACCGCCGCCCGCCCGAGGGGAAATCCACGATCTCCGCCGCTGTGGCGCCGCCCTCGCCGGAGTGTCCCGGCTCACCCGTCACACCGACATCGTGATCACCCGAGGACTGTTCTTCGGACCGAGACTCGACGCTCGTTCCGGAATCGTCACCGGACGAGTCGGAGCCGGGTCCGGTCTCCTCCTGGGCACTGAACCGGTCGTCCTGCCGGTCGGGCTCGACGGAGTCACGCCCGTCGTCGTCACTTCCGGAGCCTCTTCGTTCCGCCAATCAGACCACCTCCTCCGCGGACAGCGTCTTTCGCAGCCGGGCGAGCGCACGGTGCTGTGCCACACGCACCGCTCCCGGCGTCGAACCGACCGCTTCGGCGGTTTCCTCCGCGGACAACCCGACGACCACCCGAAGCAGCAGGATCTCCCGCTGCTTCGCGGGCAGCACGCGCAGCAACTGCGCCATCCTGCCCGAAAGCTCACCCTGTATGGCTCGCTGCTCGGGTCCGGCCTGGTCCTCCGGGGCCTCCGGAGGATCCGCGACCGGCTCCGACCGGTTGCGAGCCGATGCACGGTGCGCATCGGCCACCTTGTGCGCGGCGATGCCGTACACGAACGCCAGAAACGGCCGTCCCTGGTCCCGGTAAGTGGGTAACGCCGTCAGCACAGCGAGACACACCTCCTGGGCGACATCGTCCGCCGAAGCGAACGTACGTTCGTTCCGACCAACCCTGGCGCGGCAGTACCGCACCACCAAAGGACGGATTTCGGCCAGTAAGCGCTCGATCGACTGGCGGTCACCGTCGATGGAGGCGCTGACAAGAGCGTCCAGCCCGTCCCCCACGTTGCTCATCGCAGACGCCAGCCTCGGTGTTACGCGTTGACTTGAATCGAAGTTGCCCGGATACGCGCCAAGCGCGCTGATCCCGTGGTCACACTACCGTTTCGGTGTAGCGCTCTGTACACCGAGTGGACCGGATGAGCAGCGAGCCACGACGGCGAAGCGAGCCCGGCGAGCCGAGCCCCACCTCGGGCACCACGGGGCGCCACGAAAACGACACCGGGAACTTTTTCCCGGTCAACGGGATACCGTCACAGCGCAGCCGAAGGAATGGGTCCGAGGAGGACGCCGTATCACACCCCAGCGGGACGCCTCGTCGTGAAACGCCCCGGCCAAGTGACCCCCTGGACGAGGAACCGTGATATCGGACACGGCCACCGCGACCGCCACCACGCCGGGCTCCGAGTGGCACGCACCGAGGCACGAGCGGCCGGGAGGAGCACGGGAACATCGCTCGCCGAGCGCGGCGGCCGAGGCGGTTAGTATCCCCGCCTCAGTCGACCACGACCGGCAACCCGGTCGGACTCCGTCCGCATCCGAACGAGCTTCTACCGGGTGACCGCGCGACCGTCCCGGGAACCCGACTCAGCTAGTCCGGGCACCCGCCGGAACGAGTGAGGAGAACCGTGCCGGACGGAGTCTGGCCTGACGCCGGCTCCCCAGCGGAACGCCGGAGCGGTCGGGAGGCGGCCGAGCGATCGGAAGTACCGATCGGGTGCCGCTTCAAGCCACGAGGCCACGCCGAAAACCGTGGGCGACCGCCTGGGCCCGGTCCCGGACTCCGAGCTTGCGGAACAGCCGTCGCGCGTGTGTCTTGACGGTGTCCTCGGAGAGATAGAGTTCACGGCCGATCTGACCGTTGCTCTTGCCCTGCGCCATGCCGCGCAGCACTTGCAGTTCGCGATCGGTGAGCTGCACACCCGGGTCGGACGGTTGCCGAGGGGCGGGAACCGAAGTACTCGCCAGGGTGTGCGCCAACGCGGCCACGAGTTCCGGCCTGGAAGCATCCCAGCGCAGGTAACCACGTGCGCCACCCGCGATGGCGGCCGCGATACTTCCGGCGTCGTCCGGTGCTCCGAAGACGATCACGTTGGCCTGCGGATGCGCGGAGACCAACCTGCGGGTGGCCTCCACACCGTTGGGTACCGCGCGCTGGGTACCCACCAGAACAACGTCGACCGCCTGCCGGGCGAATCGGGAGAGCAACTCGTCGCCGTGCGCCACACAGTCGATTCGGCTCACACCCGGTACAGCCGACATCACACGGGTGAGCCCCTCCCGGACGCTCCGCCGGTCATCACAAATCAAGACCGTCGTCACGGGAACTCCCTTCCTACAGGCGAGTGAACGTTCCACCTCCTTCATCGGAAACATCCGGACAGAGCTTGACCCGCGCGTCGCGCCGATCAACCACTTTCGAGTGATAAACACGCCGGGCACATCTCACCGGAACGGAGCATTCAAACCGTAAGAGTTTCACCCGTTCCGGGGTATATTCCGTGGCGCGCCCACTACCTGCGATATTCACTCGAACGTACTCCGCAGAGGGTCCCATTTGGACAGTTGAGACCGCGGGAGTGCGACACGAGGATCATTGAGTGATCTATATCACCATTGACTCTCCCCGGTGTCCCGCACCAATTCGTCGATCCGCCGCAACGCCCCGTCCCAGGAAGCAAGGTGCTCCACCTGTTCGGGCAACGCCTCGGGTGACCAACCGCCACCCGCCACGAAGAGACGAACCCGCTGGCGCGGTTTGGGCAGCCCCGTGACCAGCCGTGGATCCGCGAAAGCCGAGTACTCGGACCAGACGAGCACCGCGGCTGGCGCCGTCCGCCGAATGGCGGCCTCCAGTCCCTCCTTGGGCAGCGCGGCGGCGAACAGCCGGTGCCCGATGCCCGCGTGGGCCAGCGCGGCGGCGAGCCCCAACAGTTCCACCGACTGCTGTTCACCCACCGCCGGCGCGAGCAGCACCGGACGCGGGGTGTGCGGTTCGGGGGCATCGGCGATCACCGAACGCAAGGCGGTTGCCGCCGAGTCCTCCAGCAGCTTGGGCAGCTCCGACCCACTCCCGGTGCGCTCCCGCAGTTCGGAGAGCGCACGCAGCACCGGCCACAGCACGTCGCAGAGCGTCGCTCGAACCCCGTCCTGCTCCACGCTTCGGCGCAGAATGCGGTGCGCGGCGAACGCGTCCAGCGCCAGCACGGCCCGACCCAGCCCACGGGCGTTCGGGCTGGCCCCACCGAGTCGCAGCCCCCGCCCACCGGTGTTGGCCGTGTCGAGCCGCTCGGCGTGCGACGCCTCCTCGTCGCCGAGCACACCGCTCAGCAGCACCGAGCCGTCCTCGTTCACCTCGGCCACGGAACGTGACTCGGATTCAGGTCTCGAGTCGCGCCGGGAGGGATCACCCACCGGTGAGGGGGCCTCACCGCCGCTCGCATCCATCGCCGCCGTGGCACCACCGTGCCGCACGGCGGTCGCGTGCGCGTAGCGGGCCGCCTCCGCGGGAGAAGCCCCACGGAGCAGGGCGTGCTGCATCAACTCCAGCCGGGCGATGTCCTCCGGCCCGTAACGGCGGTGCCGCCCGGAGGAGTGCTCAGTGGGCCCGAGCCCGTACCGACGGTCCCAGGTACGCAACGTAGCGGGAGCGATGCCCAGCCTGCGCGCGACGGCCGCGACCGACAACTTCGGGGTGACGGGAACATCGAGCGCCTCCCCCTCGTCGGACTCGCACTCGTCGCCCGCCGAGCCGTTCGCGGTGGCGGACAGAGCTCCACATCCGGCCGATTCGGCGTCCACAGCCGACCACCTCGTCACCTCGACCACATCATCATCGGACATGTTCGTGGTAGCGCATGCGTCGAGGCAACCCGGCATGGTCATCGCAATGTCACTCCAACGTGAACCATCTTTACCAGCCAAAAGGGTTGAACAAGCTTTGACTCGGTTTTAGTGTGATCCGTGCGAGGCTGCGGTAACACACCGTGGCAGGGAGGGGACCCACCGAATTGGAGGTGGTCGTCGCAATGGCGGACACACGACGTCTTCCCGGGCCGAACGCCGATATCTGGGATTGGCAGATACAAGGCCTGTGCCGGGGCATGGACAGCGCGTACTTCTTTCATCCGGACGGAGAGCGTGGCCCGGCCAGAGCCAGACGAGAGGCCAAGGCCAAGGAAGTGTGCCACCGCTGTCCGGTTCTGGAGCAGTGCCGGAAGCACGCACTGACCGTGCAGGAGCCCTACGGCATCTGGGGCGGGCTCTCGGAGTCGGAGCGCGAGGTAATGATCAAGAACAGTCGAAAGACTGACGAACCGCTGGCGGTGTGACACACCGGCGGGAGATCGCCCGGAAAGCCACACACCGGGCGACGATTCGAACGAACCGACAGGTTCCGGGAGGAGCGGGAAAGGACATCACGAGGGCGGCCGGGCACCTCACTTCGAGCCCTACGAGTGACCGGCCCGGAAACCACGCCGGAATCCGCTCGTGCGGACGGATATCCGGCTCCGCGCGGGTCGGCCGGCCCGGGGTGACGGGCGGCCCCGAGCGAGGAGAGCGACGAGGTGGACCGGTCGCACCGCACCACGACCGCGCACCGGCGAGGTACTCGGTCGGTGAACCGGTCACGGAGCGGATCTCCGGTTCGCGGGGGAGCGGAATCGGAGCACAGCGGCATCGGCGCACCCGTCCGATGCAGTGAAGCCCGTGTCGCGGCGAGTGGGGAGACCGCCGACGTGTCGGAGCCACAGGGGGAGCACGGCGACGGCTCGCGGGGCCGCGACACGAAATCGGGGCGGCACCGTCCGGTGCCGCCCCGATTCCATCGGCTGTGCCCCCACCCGAGGTGGTGGGGCCGTGCCGGGGAGTGTCAGTGGCTGTGCCCGCCGGAGGAGTCTTCCTCCTCCTCGGGCTTGTCGACCACGGCACTCTCGGTCGTGAGGACCATGCGCGCGATGGACGCCGCGTTGAAGACCGCGGAACGGGTCACCTTCAGCGGATCGACCACGCCGGGGCCGGTGAGGTCGCCGAAGGTGAGGTCGGCGGCGTTGAAGCCCTCGCCCCACTTCATGTCGCGAACCTTGGAGACCACGACCGCGCCTTCCTCGCCCGCGTTGTTGGCGATCCAGAACAGCGGGGCCTCGAGGGCACTGCGCACCAGCTGGACACCGGTGGCCTCGTCACCCGACAGGCCGATGTTGTTCTCCAGCGACTTGGTGGCGTGCACCAGGCTGGAGCCACCGCCCGGGATGCTGCCTTCCTCGGCGGCGGCCTTGGCCGCGGCCACGGCGTCCTCGATGCGGGACTTGCGTTCCTTCATCTCGGTCTCGGTGGCAGCACCGACCTTGAGGACGGCCACACCGCCCGCGAGCTTGGCCAGCCGCTCCTGCAGCTTCTCGCGGTCCCAGTCCGAGTCGCTGGCCTCGATCTCGTTGCGGATCTGCTTGACCCGGGCCTGCACGTCGTCCTTGCTGCCACCACCGTCGACAACCGTGGTGTTGTCCTTGGTGACGGTCACGCGGCGCACGGAGCCCAGCACCTCGGGGCCGACCTCGGAGAGCTTGAGGCCGACGTCCGGCGAGATCAGCTGCGCACCGGTCACGGCGGCCAGGTCCTGCAGGAACGCCTTGCGGCGGTCACCGAAGTAGGGGGCCTTGACCGCGACGACCTTGAACGTCTTGCGCACGGCGTTGACCACCAGCGTGGACAGCGCCTCGCCCTCGACGTCCTCGGCGACGATCAGCAGCGGCTTGCCGTCGTTGGCCACCCGCTCCAGCAGGGGCAGCAGCTCCTGCATGTTGGAGATCTTGTCCTGGTGCAGCAGGACCTGGGCGTCCTCCAGCACGGCTTCCTGCCGCTCGGAGTCGGTGACGAAGTACGGCGAGACGTAGCCCTTGTCGAACTGGACGCCCTCGGTGACCTCCAGCTCGGTGGCCAGTGTCGAGGACTCCTCGACGGTGATCACACCGTCGTCACCGACCCGCTCCATCGCCTCGCCGACCAGCGAACCGATGTTCTCGTCGCGCGAGGACACGGTCGCGATCTGGGCGATGTTGTCGCGCCCCTTGACCGGAGTGGACTGCTCCTTGAGGGACTCGATCACCGCTTCGGAGGCCTGCTGGATGCCATTGCCCAGCGAGGAGGGGTTGGCACCTGCGGCGAGGTTGCGCAGACCGCCGCTGACGAGCGCCTGCGCCAGCACTGTCGCGGTGGTGGTGCCGTCGCCGGCGACGTCGTTGGTCTTGGTGGCGACGTTCTTGACGAGCTGGGCACCCAGGTTCTCGTACGGGTCCTCCAGATCGATCTCACGGGCGATCGTCACACCGTCGTTGGTGATCTGCGGCCCGCCGAACTGCTTGTCCAGTACGACGTGCCGACCGCGCGGCCCGAGGGTGACCTTCACGGAGTCGGCGAGCTGGTTCACGCCGCGTTCCAGCGAGCGGCGCGCCTCCTCCTCGAAGCTGATTTGCTTAGCCATGTTTCAACAGCCCTTCAGCGTGCGTGCCGGGATGTCCTTGTTCGCCGAACGGGCGCGCAGTCGTATACGAGCGCGCGGCCGTTCCCGCGGCCGCCTGCCTGCGTTCGGCGAGACAGCGCTCGCAGGCGAACCGCCCCGGAAGTCCGCGTCGGGGACCGCCGGGGCGGTTTATCGCCCACGGGGACGTTCTTGTCCCCAGTCGGTTGACGAGACTCACTCGCCAGCGGGACGAGTCAGTCGTCAGTTGACGACGGCCAGCACGTCGCGGGCGGAGAGCACCAGGTACTCCTCGCCGTTGTACTTGACCTCGGTACCGCCGTACTTGGAGTAGATGACGACGTCGCCTTCGTTGACGTCGAGCGGGATGCGGTTGCCCTTGTCGTCCACACGGCCGGGCCCCACAGCGAGGACCTTGCCCTCCTGCGGCTTTTCCTTGGCAGTGTCCGGGATCACGATGCCGGACGCCGTCGTCGTCTCGGCCTCACTTGCCTGGACAACAAGCTTGTCCTCAAGCGGCTTGATGCTCGCCACGGTGTGACCTCCGCCTTCTGGGGTCTTCGAAGCGTTGGCTGGATTCCTGACGGCTCCGTGACTCCCCGCCGTCGCGGGTGCCGGGGCGCTCCGGCGCCGTTCGTCTAGCACTCTACCGGGCCGAGTGCCAACCTTCAACACGACCCTGCCGAAAACCCCGTGCTCCTCGTTCGACACACCGCGGAACGAGCATCTCACCCGGATACCGGTCGCCCTCCACTCACCTGCCGTGCAGACTTTGCCCGCGAAATATACGAATAAAGCTCACTTTTATGCGGCACGCTCTCCCCGCACGAATCCGTTCGACGAGAGGACACCATGAACCGGCCGGCCGGATCACCGAACTGGAATCGACGGAAACTGCTGCTCGCGTCGGCAACCGCGGCCACGACGCTGGGGGTGGGAAGCGGCGCGGCCACGGCCCGCACGAGCTCGCCCCGGAACCGCGGCGACCCGTTCACCCTCGGCATCGCCTCCGGGGATCCCGACCCGCAGGGCTTCGTGCTGTGGACCCGACTCGCCCACGACCCGCTCGCCGACGACGGGCGCGGCGGGATGCCCGACCGGACGATCGACGTGGAATGGGAGCTCGCCGAGGACGAACGATTTCACCGCATCGTGCGACGCGGCACCGCGCGTGCCGTGCCGGAGTGGGGCCATTCGGTCCACGTGGAACTCGACGGACTACGCCCGGGGCGAGAGTACTTCTACCGGTTCCGCACCGGCGGGCATCTGACTCCCACCGGACGCACCCGCACCGCACCGGCCGCGGGTTCGCTGCGCCGGCCGCTGACCGTGTGCACCGCCTCCTGCGCCGCGTGGGAACACGGCTACTTCACCGCCTACCGCAGGATCGCCGAGGAGGAACCGGACCTGGTGCTGCACCTGGGGGATTACATCTACGAGCTGGGGCACCTGCAGTACCCGCTGTTGTCCGGCACAGCCCGCTCGGTCACCGGATTCCAGGCCGCCAACCTGGCCGAGTACCGCAGGCGCTACGCGGAGTACAAAACCGACCCGGACCTGCGACTCGCGCACCGGACGGCGCCGTGGGTGGTGATCTGGGACGACCACGAACTGGACAACAACTGGGCGGGCGACGACCCGGAACTGCCCCAGGTGGATTTCGAGCGACGGCGAGCCGACTCCTTCCGGGCCTACTACGAGAACATGCCACTGCGCGCGAGCAACCGTCCCAGGGGCGCGGACATGCGGCTCTACCGCAGGATCGGCTGGGGTGGCCTGGCCAACTTCCACATGCTCGACACCAGGCAGTACCGCGACGACCAGGCGTGCGGCGGACTGATCGGCCCCTGCGGCGGCGAGTCCGACCCGGAACGCAGCATCACCGGCGAGCAGCAGGAGAAGTGGCTGCTCGACGGACTGCGCGGCTCCCGGGCCAGGTGGGACCTGCTGGGCCAGCAAGTGATGTTCGCCCACCACGACACGCTGGACGGCCCGCTGACCATGACCAATATGGATAGCTGGGACGGCTACACCGCCGCACGCCGGCGGATCACCGAGGGTTGGCTGGCAGCTGGCGTGCGTAACCCGGTGGTACTGACCGGTGACATCCACGAGCACTACGCGGCCGAACTGAAGCGCGACTACTCGGATCCGGATTCGCCGACGGTCGGTTCGGAGCTGGTCACCACCTCGGTCACCTCGGGCGGCGACGCCGAGGACGGCGAGTTCACCGGTGATCCGGACAATCCGCACATCCGGTTCCGCAGCGGGATGCGCGGTTACCTGCGCACCAGGATCGACGCCGAACGACTGCGGGCGGACTTCCGGGTGCTGCCCTACGTCTCGCGGCGCGGCGCCGAAGCCTCGACCAAGGCGTCCTTCGAGATAGCCGACGGTGTGGCCGGACCGCGCGAGATCACACCGGGCTGAGTGAAGTCCGCTGTCGGGATGGCCCGGGTCGACGCGGACCGGAATGGCGCTGTCGGGAAGGGCGCTGTCGAGAAGGGCACTGTGCGGACCGGCGGGATCGGTCGGCCGACGGGATTCGAGCTCGCCGATCGTGCAGTGTCCACTCGCGGGAAACACCCGTGCGGAAAAGCACCGGACCACGGACGGATGTCGCGACGGAGCGTCACCCGATCGACTGTACACATCGTAGGCACCCGGTCACCCGCCCGGCGGTTGCGGGGTACGAAGTGGATCGCGGTCAACCAGATCGACATGAGAGAGATGCCATCGAAGAGGCGGGTGCGTACACCGTGATCGACTGTGTGCTCTAGGTTGCCGGGTATGCCAGCACCGAGCAGGCCGACGAACCAGCCCTGGAAACGTCGTCCCCGCCCGTCCCGGCCACCCGGACCACTCGGCCCACCCCGGCGCCCCACGAACCGACGTAACTGAACCGATTTCCCGACCGCTCCGCCAGCGGACGAGGCCTCGACGATTCCCGCCGAAGAGCACGGGCGACAGTTCCCCGAAAAAGCTTCCTCGAAAGATTTCCACGCTCCCCAGCGGCAATCCCAGCAGCACGCTCCCCAGCGCCAAATCCCCAGCGGCAAATCCGGAGTGGAATCCCGCGCCGGTTCCCCGGCTTCGGGCGGCGAGTCCCACGCTCGGCCGGAGTTCTCCCCGCCAGCGCCCCACGCGCCGCGAAACCCGCTCGAAGTGCGAAAGACCGGAGTGTAGGGATCTCGTAGCCGAGAGTTCACCCGATTCCAACCGAACACGGGTGGCTCGAACAACGAGCACGGGCGATGGTGGTTCCCCGGATAGTCCTCGAACAACTGTCTGGAGGAGCGGGATGTCCGACTCCACTACGTCCGGGCCCGACAACTCGGTGGGCCGCCGTTCGGTGCTGCTGGGAGGAGCCGCCGCGGTCGGCGGTGCCGCCCTGGCGGGCACGGTCGCGGGATCCGCCTACGCCGATGTCCGGGGGCTGCCCGGTGTCGGCAGCGGCAGGCTGCACGAGCCCTTCAGCCTCGGAGTGGCCTCCGGGGATCCACTCCCGACCGGTGTGGTGCTGTGGACCCGGCTGGCGCCGAAACCGACCGCGGCGGACGGCAAAGGCGGGATGCCGAACCGCCCCTACCCGGTGCGATGGGAGATCTCCGAGGACGAGCGGTTCGCTCGACCGGTGCAACGCGGCTTGGCCTGGGCCAGGCCGGAGGAAGCCCACAGTGTCCACGTGGAAGTCGACGGGCTGCGCCCCGGCGCCGAGTACTTCTACCGCTTCCGCGTGGGCAACGACGTCTCACCCGCCGGACGTACTCGCACCGCGCCCGCCCCGGGGGACATGAGCGATCTGACGCTGTGCTTCGCGTCCTGTTCCCACTTCGGTGACGGATACTTCACCGCCTACCGCAGGATGGCCGAGGAAGAGCCGGGACTGATCCTGCACCTGGGTGATTACCAGTACGAGTACCCCGCCTCGGACCAGGACGTGCGCAAGGTGCTCGGCCCGGAGACCCGGACGCTGGCCAACTACCGGCAGCGGCACGCGCAGTACAAGACCGACGAGGACCTGCAACGGGCCCACTCGGTGGCGCCGTGGCTGGTGGTCTGGGACGACCACGAGACCGAGAACAACTGGGCCGACGAGGTACCGGAACAACCGGACCCCGACTTCCTCGATCGGCGCGCGGCGGCGTTCCGGGCCTACTACGAGAACATGCCGCTGCGGCGGAGCTCCCGGCCGCGGGGGATCGACATGCGGCTCTACCGGCGCATCCGGTGGGGCGGGCTCGCCAACTTCCACATGCTCGACACCAGGCAGTACCGCGACGACCAGGCCTGCGGTGACGGATACGGCGTCGGTTGCGAGGACCGCTTCGACCCGAACCGGAGCATCACCGGCGAAGAGCAGGAACGCTGGATCATGAACGGTTTCCGGAACACCCGTGCCCGCTGGGACGTGCTGGGGCAGCAGGTGTTCTTCTCCAAGTTGGACCTCGACGGCGGATCCGGCGAGGGATACAACATGGACGCCTGGGACGGCTACGTCGCCAATCGGGACCGGATCGCGCACGGGATGGCCAACAGCAACGTGCGCAACGGGGTGGTGTTCACCGGCGATGTGCACCGGCACTGGGCCGCCGAGATCCGTGACTCGCACGATCACCCGGACTCACCGCCCGCGGGCACCGAGTTCATCACCACCTCGGTCACCAGTGGCGGGGACGGCAGCGAGGACACCCAGCAGGGCGTGCTCGACGACAACCCGCACGTGAAGTTTCACAAGGACCGGCGCGGCTACGTCCGCACCAGGTTCAGCCGGGACGAGCTGCGGGTGGACCACCGGACGCTGGACTACGTCACCGAGCGCGGCGCCCCGGCGAAGACAGCGGCCACCTTCGTCGTCAACGACGGGGAGCCGAGGCTGCACCGCAGGAGCTGATTCCGCTGCCGCGACCGCGTGGTCGAGAGTCGGTGCGGAGTACCGGCCCGGGTCCGGGGTTGGGACGTGTGCTCCGCGGGAGCCGCGTCCCAACCGTGCGGTACCAGGTCAGCGCAGCACCACGGTCTCCACCGACATTCCCGGGTTGGCCGACAGTCCCAGCGGGGAGGGTTCGGCGCGGTTGGCCAGCACGTGCGCGCCCACCGCGGCGATCATCGCGCCGTTGTCGGTGCACAACCGGGGGCGTGGCACCCGCAGCGTGATCCCGGCCTCGGCGCAGCGTTCCCGCGCCAGCCCGGAGAGCCGGGAGTTCGCCGCCACCCCACCGGAGAGCACCATGGTTTCCATCCCCAGCTCCACGGCGGCTCGCACCGCTTTCTCGGTGAGCACGTCGGCCACCGCTTCCTGGAACGACGCGGCGATGTCGGCGATCGGCAACTGCTTGCCCGCTTCGCGTGCCTGCTCCACCCAACGCGCGACAGCGGTTTTCAGCCCGGAGAACGAGAAGTCGAACTTCGCGTCCCGTGGTCCGGTCAGGCCGCGCGGGAAAGCGATCGCGTTCGGGTCCCCCTCACGAGCCATCCGATCGATCGGCGGGCCGCCGGGATACGGCAGCTCCAGGATGCGTGCCACCTTGTCGTACGCCTCCCCCGCGGCGTCGTCGATGGTCGAGCCGATCTCGGTCACCTGGTCGGCGACACCGGCCACCGACAACAACTGGGTGTGCCCGCCGGAAACGAGCATGGCCAGGCAGCGGGAGGGCAGCGGCCCGTGCTCCAGGGTGTCCACCGCGACGTGGCCGAGCAGATGGTTCACGCCGTAGAGCGGAACCCCCAGCGCCGCCGCGTACGCCTTCGCCGCGGACACTCCGACCATCAGCGCACCGGCCAGTCCCGGCCCCGCCGTCACCGCGATCGCGTCCACATCGGACAACTTGATGCCCGCTTCGTCCAGCGCCCGGCGCGCAGTGGGCTCCATCGCCTCCAGATGCGCCCTGCTGGCGATCTCGGGCACCACACCGCCGAACCGCGCGTGCTGCTCCACGCTGGAAGCCACCGCGTCGGCAAGCAACCGCACCGAGCCGTCCGGTTCGAGTCGGACCAGGCCGACGCCGGTCTCGTCACACGAGGTCTCGATACCGAGCACGATCCGGCCGGGGCCACCATCGGTACTCATACCGCTCCACCTTCCTGCTCGGCCGTGCGCGCCCCGCGCCACATGGTGTAGGCGTCGGCGCCGGACGGCCGGTAGTAGCGCTCGCGCTTGCCGACCACCTCGAAACCGTGCTCCCGGTAAAGCGCGATCGCGGAATCGTTGTCGGTCCGCACTTCCAGGAACACCTGAGCCCGCTGTTCGTCCGCGCGAACCAGCAGCTTGCGCAACAGTGTCCTGCCGACTCCCCTCCGCTGGTAATCCGGGTCCACGGCGATGGTGTGCACCTCCGCCTCGGCACCCGGCGGTCGAGCCACGAGCGCGAGTCCGGCGTATCCGATCAACCGGTCCGCGGCGTCGTAGGCGCCCACGTAGTAGTCCCCAGCGTCCAGCGCGGCGGCGAAAGCGTGCTCCGACCACGGATCGTCGTCGGGGAAGAGCAGTTCCTCCAGTTCGGCGCAGCGCGGGAGATCGCGGCTGCGAAGCTTCGCGACGAACGGTTCGGACGTTCCCGCCGTCGTACCGGCCTCACCAGGGTGCTGGCTCCCGGGGTGCTGGCTCCCGGGGCACTGGTTCTCGGTCACGTCCTCCCCCGCTCGGCCGTCACCGACTTCGGTGCTCCCGGCGCGGCAGCGTCCGGCCTGCGCAGGTACATCGGCACCAAGGGGTGGGGGTCGGCCCCGGCGAGCACCTCCGCTCCCGCCACCGCCACGATGCCCTCGGGGCTCGGGTAGGCGGGGTCGACCACCTCGAGGCCCAGCTCGGGGGCGTGCCGCGCGGCCGACTCGCCCGCCGCGGCCCGGACGTGCAGCCCCTCCAGGAGCGTGGGAAGTTCCTCGGGCCGGTCCACGGCGGGCTCGGTCAGCCGCTCGCGCACGCCGTACGGTTTCCTGGAGCCGTAGGCGGCCCAGTACACTTCGCTGCGGCGGGCGTCGGTGAGCACCAACAGCGGTGAGTTCCCCTCGGTCCGCGCCGCTATGGCGTCCAGACTGCTGACGGGATACACCCGGGTTCCGGAGGCGTGACCGAGCGCCGCGGCCGTGACCATCCCCACCCGCAGTCCGGTGAACGGCCCCGGGCCGGCTCCGACGACGATCGCGTCCACCTCACCCAGCTGATGACCGCCTTCCGAGAGGACGTCGAGCAACTGCGGCGTGAGTAGTTCACCGTGGGCGCGAGGATTGACCGTTACGCGCTCGGCCAGCGAGTGCGGCCGAGAGTCCGCGAGCTCGACCAGCCCAGCGGTTACCGCGGGAGTCGAGGTATCCAACGCGATGACGAGCACAATGGCTCAGAATACTTCAGCCCCAGGTCATCGCCCTCAACGGGTCGGGCCTCCCGCACACCTCCCCGACGTGCGGCGGGGCCGCCGGGCCGGTGGGATTCCGGCTCGACGGCCCCGTCGGGAGAGCAGCGCCCGCGCGCCTCACCTTCCGGTGGGGCGCAGCACCACCGAGTAGGTGTGCGGGCGGTCGGCACGCACCCGGTACTCGTCCCGCACCGGATTCGGCGTGTCACCGAGGCCGGTGACGGCATCGGAGACGTGCAGCGTGATGAACGGGTCCTCGCGCAGCTGGTAGGCGAAATCCGTGCGCTCGGCGTTGGAGTACCGGTCGGCGGAGACCGCCAGCGAGTCCCCGGAGACCGACAGCCCCGCGTGCTCACCGGAGAGCTTCACCCACTCGGTGTCGACCTTGACGCCGTTGTCCTGCGGCGGCAGGAAGTCGAACCACTGCTCGTCGACCGTCGAGGACCAGCGCCCGATGTGCTGCGAGTCCTTGCGATCGGGATAGGACTCGCCGGGGCCGCGGCCGTACCAGGTCATGTCGCCGAACGACTCGGGCACCCGCAGCGACATCCCGACCTTGGGCAGCCACGGCAGCGAACGCATCCGTTCGCCGTACGCCTCGACCCGGTGCTGCAGTTCGATGCCTCCGGCGGAGTCGATCCGATACGTCCAGCGGCTGTCGAAGCCGTCACCGGAAACGTCGGGGGCCGAGGAGCGGGTGCGCACGACCACCTTCGCCTTCCCGGAGTCGGAACGGCTCACCCGAACCGAGCGAACCTCGGTCTCCAGCCGATCCAGTCCCAGCTCCCGGAACTGCGCCTCGGGGTTGACCCCGCTCCAGTTGCTCCACTCGTTACCGGTCGGCGGCCGGAACACGTCGAGCTCGGGGCCGCCGAGCAACCGCTCGGTTCCGTCGGTGGACAGCGAGCTCAACGTCCCCTGGTCGCGATCGAAGGTGTACCGGAAACCGGCACCCCGCACCTGGACGTCCTCGGCGGCACGCTGCACCGAGAGGGACTCCGTGCTCCGGTTCCGCTTCCGGTCGTCGCTACCGGGAGCGGCAGGGGCCTGCTCACCACCCGCCGCGAGCTGTTCGGTGGCGATGGTGTGCCCCGCGGGGATGCTGCGGGAGGCCTCCCGCAGCTTGGCGGTGAGCACCAGGAAGCGCTCCGTTTCACCCGCGCTCGGCAGGTCCAGGTCGACCTGTCGGCTCTCGCCCGGCCCCACGGTCACGTTCACCGGACCGGCTGCCAGCTCGCGACCGTTGGACATCAGCTTCCACCGCAGGTCGTAGGCGTCGGTGCTCAGGGTGTGGTTGAGGTTGCGCACCACGAACCGGCCGTCGGCGGCCTCGGTGGCCCCGTCGACCGTGTCGAACCGGATCGGAGCGTGGCTGTAGGCAAGCTGCTTCAGCTCCGGCTGCGGCGTGCGGTCGGCGTTGACCAGACCGTTCACCACGAACTGCGAGGAGCCGTACGTCTCGTACTCTCCCGCGCGTCGCTGCTCGTCGAAGTTCAGCGCGAGAACCGCCCGCTGGGCCGGGTCGGCACCGGAGGAGATGTCGCCCGGTGCCAGCGCACTGTCGTAGACGCGGGCGTTGTCGACCACGGCGTGCGCGGTCCGCCCGGCGAAGCTGTCCCGGTGCTTCTCCTGGTTCCGGCCGACGGTGACGGTGTACATGGTGTTGTGCGCGATCGTCCCGTCGTAGGCCTCGGCAGCCACCTGCTCACCGTCGAGGAAGAGCCGCACCTGCGAACCGTCGTAGGTGCCGGTGATGCGGTGCCAGTTGCCCCACCAGTCGTCGGGGATCTCCACCCTGGCGGTGTGCCAGCCGCCCTCGCCGTAGACGAAGAACTCGATGTGGTCGCGATCGGGCATCTGCAGTGCCCACTGCTTGTCGCCCTTGGCCAGGAAGGTGTTGGAACCGTCCCAGGACAACGGCTTGACGCGGACGTCGAGCGTGACCTCCTCGCCCGTTATGCCGAGCTTCGGGTCGCGGTAGGCCTGCGCCCAGTCGTCCATTCCGGACAGCTGCAGCGCCTTGCCCGTCACGCCCTCGACCAGCGAGGGGTTGCCGTTGACGTGTACCGGGATGTCGTTGCCCGAGGAGTCGGGCAGCATCCGGCGTTGCCGCGAGAGGCCCTGATCGACCCAGTCCCACACGAATCCGCCCTGCAGGGCGGGCTCGCTGCGGATGGTTTTCCACATGTCCTCGTAGTGCCCGAGGCTGTTGCCCATGGCGTGCAGCCACTCGCCCATGACGACCGGTTTGGTCTCGGTGCGGGCGATCTCCTTCAGCGCACCGGGCGAGGGATAGCGCGGCCCGGCCACGTCCGCGTAGGGCGCGTCACCACCGTGGTTGTTGGCCTGGTGGTAGAGCAGCCTGGTCGGATCGACCGTGCGGGCGTGCTCGGCCATGTCGTAGTGGGCCTTGCCGAGTCCCGCCTCGTTCCCGGTATCCCAGATGATCACGCTCGGGTGGTTCTTGTCGCGCTCCATCATCGCGTCGAACCGATCCGCGAAGGCGGCCTGCCATGCCGGGCGGTCGGCGAGACAGTCCTGTTCGGGGGCCGCGGAGCAGTTCTCCCGGTAGTGGGTCTCGGTGTCGACCTCGTCGGCCAGCAGCAGACCGTTGCGGTCGGCCAACCGGTACCAGTACGGATCGTTCGGGTAGTGCGAGGTCCGTACCGCGTTGATGTTGTTGCGCCGCATCAGGGCGACGTCCTGCCGCTGGCGTTCGCGGCTGACCGTGCGACCGGTCTCGGGATCGTGCTCGTGTCGGTTGACGCCGCGCAGGTTCACTGGCTTGCCGTTGAGCAGGATCTGCCTGTCCTTCGTGGTGACCTCGCGGAAACCGACCGGCTGCTGGGTGGTCTGCACCACCTCGCCGTCGGGTCCGAGCAGCCGCAGCACCACGGTGTAGAGCGCGGGGTTCTCGTCGCTCCACAGCTCGGGGTCCTCGATCTTCCGGCTGAGGTCGATGCGGGAGCTTCCCCCCTCGACCTTCGCGGTCCCGTCGAGCCCGGCCACCCGGTCACCGCCGGGGCCGTATAGCTCGGCCCGCACGCGGTGCCGTCCGGTGGTGCCGCCCCGGACCGAACTCAGATCCACCCCGATGCCGAGTGTCGCGTCGGTGTAGGAGTCGTCCAGATCGGTACGGACGGTGACGTCGGACATGTGGGTGCGCGGCACGCTGTAGAGCCGGACGCTGCGGAAGATCCCGGAGAAGTGCCAGAAGTCCATGTTCTCCAGGTAGCTGCCCGCGCTCCAGCGGTGGACCCGCACGGCGATGGTGTTCTTACCCGGATGCAGGTACTGGCTGATGTCGTACTCCGCCGGGGTGTAGCCACCCTGGTCGTAGCCGACGTAGTTGCCGTTGATCCACACGAAGTTGCCGCTGGTGGCGCCCTCGAACCGAAGCAGCTGGCGCCTGCCGTCCCAGTCCTTCGGGAGATGGAACTCCCGGACGTAGGCACCGGTCGGGTTCACGTCGTCGGGAACCTTCGGCGGATCGTACGGGGACACCTCGGAGGAGACGTTGCGGTAGACGGGATGACCGTATCCCTGCTGTTGCCAGACTCCCGGCACCGAGATGTCGTCCCACTGCCTGGTGCGGCTTCCGCGCTGCCAGCCTTCGGGGAGTTCGCGGTAGTGATCGGTGTAGCGGAACCGCCACTGCCCGTCCAACGACTTGGTCCAACGGGTGGGGCGGTCCTGTTTCGCCGCGGTGTCCTGGCGTGCGGCGCGCAACGCCTGTTCCGCGTTGTCGTAGGGGCGTAGGTAAGCGTGATGTGGCTGCTGGTTCTCCCCGACCCTGCTCGGGTCCTCCAAGTAGGACTCGACCGTGGCGGGATCGGTGGGACCGTCCGACTGCCGTGCCTGCGCCGTGGCGGGCGCCAGCACGACCATGACGGCCATCGCCGTTGCCGAGGCCAACCAGCCCGCGGGACGTAATCCACGTCTCGCGCTCATGAGCACCTCCCTCAGCAACAACACAGTGTGTGATCTTGTTTTTTCGTGTTTGTCACTGTGTTGTTGCTGAGGGATCTTGTCCGATTCGTCGGACGGGGTCAAGATTCATCCCGCCGGTACCGCCCGAACAGGGCAGTACCGGCGGGACACGGACACCGGCGGCACAGCGATTTCGCGAGAAATTGACATCCGTACCCGGCGCCCGCGGCTTCCGTGGGGCAGCTACTCGAACGATTTCAGAGCAGGCCCGTGAGCTCGGGCGGGAGCTCCGCGTCCTCGGGTATCGGCCCGCGCGCGAGCAGTGCCTCCGCCGCGACCTCGTCCAGCCCGGCCGTGCCGGTCAACACCTCCCGGGCCTGCCTCGGAGGCAGCTGATTGAACCACCGGGCCACCAGGTGCCGCAGTCCGTCCTCGGCCGCCCGGCCGTGCAGCCGCAACCGGGCCATCCCACCGTCCGGGAACACGTCCAGCCGCACGTGGGTGACCTCGGCACGTACCGGCAGGCGGAACCGGTGGCAGGTGTCGGGCCGCAACCCGGTGCGCGGCAGCAACTCGCTCCAGGAGGCCGGATCCTCCGGGTCGGCCTCGCGGGCGTCGCAACCGGAGAGCGATGCCCAACCCGGCGCGTTGCCCTTGAAGTGGCTGGTGTCCACCTCGGCGCGCTCCACGGTCCCGGCCGCGGCCAGCCGCACCGAGACCCAGTCGTTGCCGTCGTCCCTACGGCGCGCGGTCTCCCAGCCCTCTCCCATCACCCGGGCCAGTCCGGGAGCGAACAGGTTCGACGGCGAGGAGAAGAACATGTTGCTGCAACCGGTGACCCGGCCGCCGTTCTCCAACGCGCCCAGATCGAAGCGGTCGGAGACCCAGCGCGGATCCGCCACCGGCTCACCGTGCACCCGCAGCCGAGCGATACCGCCGTCCGGATGCATGCACAGCCGAACGTGGGTGTAGCGGTGCGGCGGATCCACGTCGAAGACGTTGCGGGTGTGGCCCTCGACCGGGCTGGGCGGCAGGATCTCCTCCCACTCCGCGTGTTCGAGCTCCGCCGGATCGGGGTACCCCTCCACCGCGCAGGCCTGCACCGAGACCTCCGGTGGATAGTTGCCCTTGAAGAACGAGGTGTCGACGACGAGCCTGCGGATCAAGCCGGGCAGGCCGAGTCGGACGAGCGCGTGGTCGAAACCCGGCTCCCGGCGCCTGCGGGTCTCCCAGCCGTCGTAGATCTGTCCCTTGTGGCCGAAGCTGTAGGGCTGGTAGGTGGGCTCCTCGGGTTTGAGGAGGTTCTCCCGCTCGGCGAAGAACTCGTCGTTGGCGTACTCGGCCGAGCCGCCGTAGACCCGGGAGGCGAGATCGGGCAACGACGAGCGGTACGCATCCTCGCTCGTGGTGTCCTGGTTCCGGCTCATGCTTCTCCTCGGTTGAGCAACTTGCCCGTGGGGGCGTCCCCGGCTTCCGGACCGGCGATCGGTGTACCGCGCAGCCAGGTCGAGCGCACCACTCCGGCCAGAGCTCGGCCGTGGTAGGCGCTCACCGCGTTGCGGTGCTGGAGCTTCTCCGCGTCGACCACGTAGGCCTCGTCCGGCGCGAAAACGCACAGATCGGCGTGGGAACCGACCGCGAGGGCTCCCTTGTCGCGCAGCCCGGAGACCCGGGCCGGGCCGGACGACATCCAGGACACGACGTCGCTCAGCTCGAAGCCCCGGATCCTGGCCTGGCTCCACACCGCCGACAGTCCGAGTTGCAGGCTGGAGACCCCTCCCCAGGCGACGCCGAAGTCGCCGATGTCCAGCCGCTTGAGCTCCGGAGTGCACGGCGAGTGGTCACTGACCACGCAGTCGATGAGCCCGTCGGCCAGTCCTCGCCACAGCAGCTCGCGGTTGGCGGCCTCCCGCACCGGCGGGCAGCACTTGAACTGGGTGGCGCCGTCCGGGATCTCCTCGGAGGTGAAGGACAGGTAGTGCGGACAGGTCTCCACGGTCACCCGCACCCCGTCGGCACGTGCCGAGGCGATCATCGGGAGCGCGTCGGAGGAGGACAGGTGCAGGATGTGCACGCGGGCCCCGGTTCGCCGGGCGAGTTCGAGCACCTGGGCGATGGCCATGTTCTCGGCGCCGCGCGGCCGGGAGTGCAGGAAGTCGCGGTAGTTCTCACCGTGCGCGCTCGGGGCGTGCTCGATGGCGTCGGAGTCCTCCGCGTGCACGATCATCGTCGCGTCCAGCTCCGCGACGATGCGCAGCGCCCGCTCCAGCTCGGTGGAGTCCAGCGGCGGGAACTCGTCCACCCCCGAGTGGAGCAGGAAGCACTTGAACCCGTAGACACCGCTCTCGTGCAGCCCGCGCAGTTCGTCGAGGTTGCCGTGCACGGCGCCGCCCCAGAAGCCGACGTCGACGTGCACGTTGTTCTCGGCGACCTTGCGCTTGACCTCCAGTGATTCCGCGTCGATGGTCGGCGGCAGGCAGTTCAGCGGCATGTCGACGATCGTGGTGATGCCGCCCTCGGCGGCCGCGCGGGTCGCGGTGGGGAACCCCTCCCACTCGGAGCGGCCGGGATCGTTGACGTGCACGTGGCTGTCCACCATGCCGGGGAGCAGGACCTCGTCCTCGGCGAGCTCGACGGTGCGGGCACCCCGCATCGGGGCGTCGAGGGCTTCGACGGCCGCGATGCGTCCCTCCCGGACGCCCACACTGCCGGATACCTCCCCGTTAGGGCCGATCAACCTCCGCGCGCGGAACACGACGTCGAATTCCGGAGCCGAGGAGTTGACGGGTTCGACCACCGCGACTACCTCCCAACTAAATTTTCAACAAAATGTTGAACCCTATCCCCTGTTCGGTCAACCCCTGGCGGATGACCGTGAGCCGCTCGATCCGCGTGGCGGTGCAGGTGGCGGGACCTCTCGCAGCGGTGCCGACCGGGAGGGTGGTAGGAGTGTGGCCTGCGGGAGTGGTCGGAGTGCGGCACCGCGCCGTCCCCCCGCACGGCGATTTCGCGAGAAATCGACGGAGCCGGTGCCCCACCGCTGCTCGTGGGCGTCGATTTCTCGCGAAATTTCCGCCCCGGAGAGCGCCGTCGGGAAGTCACCGTGAGTGTCGCAGCGTGAGTGTCTCGAGCGCGTGAGGCGGATGCATCGCGAGGCCAGGCCGCTCGCCACGTAGGTCGCTACTCAAAAGCCGGCCCGACGCTCCCAAGGCGCCCACTCACGTGACCGCTACGCAACCACGCTGCCCGAGCGGGGAACATCACAGAAAGTCGTCGGCGATGTGCTCGCCCACTCGCTGGAGGAGGTGGGCGGCCCCCTCGATGGAGCGGGCGGGGTCGGGCTGCAGGTGCGCCAAGGCGTAGACCGCCGTGAAACCGCCGTCCCGCAGACGTTGCCGGGACAACGAGCACTTGCCCGCCACGGCCACGGTGGGCACACCCGCCTCGGCGGCACGCGCGGCCACGGCCGCGGGAACCTTGCCGTGCAGCGTCTGTTCGTCCAGCGCGCCCTCCCCGGTCACCACCAGCGCCGCACCAGCCAGATCGCGGTCGAAGTCGACGAGTTCGAGCACCACGTCGCTGCCGGAGCGGAACCTCGCGGACAGCGCGGTCATGGCTCCGTACCCCACGCCACCCGCCGCACCGGCGCCGGGACGGTCGGCGGCCGACTCCCCGGTGGCGCGGCCGATCACCTCGGCGAACCGCTCCAGTGCGCCATCGAGCCGCCGCACCTGCTCCGCACTCGCGCCCTTCTGGGGGCCGTAGACATGCGCGGCGCCGGAGGAACCACACAGCGGGTTGTCCACATCGGATGCCAACACCAGGTCCACGTCTGCCAGACGCGGGTCCAAACCGGACAGATCGGCCTCGGCGATCCGTTCGAGTCCCCCACCTCCGGGGGAGAGCGGATTCCCGGCCGCATCGCTGAGCCGGGCTCCCAACGCGGTGAGCATTCCCGCCCCACCGTCGGTGCAGGCACTGCCGCCGACACCGAGCACGATCCCGCTCACCCCGGCGTCCAGCGCGGCGACGATCAGCTCCCCGGTCCCGTGGCTGGAGGCCCGCAGCGGATCGAACTCGCCGGGCGCGAGCAGCGCGAGCCCGGAGGCCGAGGCGAGCTCGACGACCGCGGTCGTCTCGCCGACCGCGATCTCCGCGTCCACTCTCCTACCGGTCGGCCCGGTCACCCGCACGAGCGAACGTTCGAACCGCCCGGTGGCCAGCGCTGCCCGCACGGTGCCGTCGCCCCCGTCTGCGACCGGGCTGCCGCGGACCGCGA
This sequence comes from Actinopolyspora mzabensis, assembly GCF_900101095.1. Taxonomy (GTDB): domain Bacteria; phylum Actinomycetota; class Actinomycetes; order Mycobacteriales; family Pseudonocardiaceae; genus Actinopolyspora; species Actinopolyspora mzabensis. The sequence continues at coordinate 44,527 of NZ_FNFM01000001.1, read as the reverse complement.
CCGCGGGCATCCTGCCGCGCAGCCCCGCGGTGACCGCCTCGGCGACCTCGGCCGCGGTCAGCGACCCCTTGAACTTGTCCGGTGCCACGAGAACATGACCAGTCACAACACGCTCCGCATCTTCGAAGAGAGGGTGCCCCCTGCCAGTTAAGCCCGGCACCGAGGCAGAGGGCACCCCTGGCGTCGACCGTCCGGTCGACCCCGGTCTCGGAACCCGTGCCGCGCCGCGGGCCGATCGGAGGTGGCCCGGGGCGGCGGGCGGTACGGGTAGTCACGGCCGGACGGAGTGGCCCGACCCGAAGCGGGGAACCGATCAGCCGACCGGTTCCGGCTCGTTCATCGCGTCGATACGGACCCCGTTGGCGGTGTTGGCCTCGCGCTCGATCATCACCTCGACAAGCACCGGCCTGCTGGTGGCCACCGCTTCCTTGCGCGCCCACTCGATGGTCTCGCCGAGTTCGGCGGGATCGAGCACGCGACGCCCGGAACAGCCGTAGGCCTCCATCACCTTCACGTTGTCCGTGCCGTGCTCGTCGTAGTGCAGGTCGACCTCGGTGTTCATGTCGTAGCCCTGTTCGGCCATGCGAATCAGCCCGAGGTACTCGTTGTTGAGCATGATGATCACGAAACCGACGTCGTACTGCGCGGCCACGGCCAGCTCCTCCACGAGGAACTGGAAGGAGTAGTCCCCCACCACCGAGACGACCTCGGCCGAGGGCTCGGCCGACTTGACCCCGATCGCGGCGGGAATCTCCCAGCCGAGCGGACCGGCCTGGCCGCACACCTGGTAGTGCCTGGGTTTGTGGGTACGTTGGAACTGCCCGGACCAGATCTGGTACAGCCCGATCGCGGTGGTGAAGTAGGTGTCCGGCCCGAAGATCTCGTTGATCTCCCGGAACACCCTGGGGGCCTTGATCGGCACGCTGTCGTAGTCGTCCGGCCTGGTGTGGGTCTTCTTGAGCTCGTTGACCCGGTCCACCCAGGAGTGGAACCGGGGTGCGGCCGAACGGCGTCGAGCGGTTTCCAGCAGCGCGTTCAGGAACGGCCCGGTGTCGGAGACGATGCCCAGATCGGGACCGAACACCTTGCCCAGCTGAGTGGGCTCGATGTCGACGTGGATGAACCGGCGATCCCCGCGGTAGACGTCCAACGCTCCGGTGTGCCGGTCACCGAAGCGCGCACCCAGCGCCAGCACCAGGTCGGACTCCATGAAGGACTGGTTCCCGTAGCGCTGGCTGGTCTGGATACCGGTCATACCCGCCCAGAGTTCGTGATCCTCGGGGAAGGACCCCTTGCCCATCAGGGTGACCTGCACCGGGATGCCCAGCAGTTCGGCGAGTTCGCGCAACCGCTCGTGCGCCTCGCCCAGCACCACGCCGCCCCCGGAGAGGATCAGCGGACGTTCGGCCCGCTGCAGCATGTCCAGCGCGCGTTCCACCCGGGGTTGGTGCGGCTCCACCCGGTGAATCGGCAGCGGCGCGTCGATGCTCGGGTCCCATTCGATCTCCTGCCGCTGCACGTCGAGGGGCAGGTCGATCAGCACCGGCCCCTGCCTGCCGGAGCGGGCGACGCGGAAAGCCTCCCGGAAGATCCACGGCGCCTGGGCGGCTTCCTTCACCTGCACCGCCCATTTGGTGACGGGTTTGGCGATGTCGACGATGTCGACCGCCTGGAAGGCCTCCTGGTGCAGCTTGTCGGAAACCGCCTGACCTGTGATGCACAGGATCGGCACGGAATCGGCCTGGGCGGTGTAGAGACCGGTGATCATGTTGGTGCCCGCAGGACCGGAGGTCCCGATGGCGACACCCACGTTGCCGTTGGTGCGGGACCACCCGTCTGCCATGTGGGTGGCGCCCTCCTCGTGGCGCACGGTCAGGTGCTCGATGTCGCGGTGCTCCAGCGCCGCGTACAGCGGCAGGATGGCCGCCCCGGGGCAGCCGAACGCGACGTCGACTCCCTCGGATTCGAGGACGTCGACGACAGCCTGCATGACGGGAACCTTCGGCATGGTATGCACGACCTCTCCGATGCGGCGGGTTCGCGGCGGCACGGTTGCTCGACGGTGCCGCGGAGTGCGAACCTGCCGTGGTGACACTCGGTGTGGGGCCGGGACGACGGCGGCCGTCCGAGCCGTGTGGGATGCGGAGGTCTCCGCTCCGCGCGGTACGCGGCGACGGTCCGGAGTCCGTACGCACGCACCGGGGTTGTTCCGACGGGTGGGTGGCCCGGATGCTTGGCGGCGTTGGTGCCACCCTTCCCTCGGAAATCGTGCGACAGTGGTTCGCCCGCTGGGGTTCGCCCGCTGGTCATTCCCTGCCGCTGAGGCGGGCGATCTGCCGGAACAGCCCGGAGTGATCCAGCGAGCCGTCCCCCTGGGCCACGGCCGCGGCCATGAGCTGCGCGACGAGGCTGCCCACGGGGGTGGCGACGCCGGACTCGCGGGCCGCGCTCTGCAGAATGCCCAGGTCCTTGTGGTGCAGTTCGATGCGGAATCCCGGCTTGAAGCTGCGTTCGCGCATGCCCTTGTTCTTGGCGTCGAGCACCTTGCTGCCCGCTAGTCCGCCGCCGAGCACCTGGAACGCCGACTCGGTGTCGACTCCCTGCGCCTCCAGGAAGGTCAGCGCCTCGCCGACGAGCGCGATGTTGCCCGCCACGATGAGCTGGTTGGCGGCCTTGACCGTCTGACCGGACCCGGCCGGGCCGACGTGCACCACGGTTTTGCCGACCACGTCGAACACCCCGGACGCCGCCCGGAACGTCTCGCTCTCGCCTCCGACCATGATGGACAGTGCACCGTCGATGGCGCCCTGCTCCCCACCGCTGACGGGGGCGTCCAGCGCGCGGACCCCCTGCTTGTCCGCCTGTTCGGCGACCTTGCGCGAGACCTCGGGACGGATGGTGCTGCAGTCGATCAGCAGCGCACCGGCCGGGGCGTGCGCCAGCACGCCGTCGTCGCCGAGCACCGCCGTCTCGACGTCCGGGGAGTCGGGCAGCATGGTCACGATCACCTCGGCGTCGGAGACGGCCTCGGCGATGGTGCTCGCTCCCTTGCCGCCCGCGTCGACCAGTTTCTCCACCTTGGCGCTGCTGCGGTTGTAACCGGTTACCTCGTACCCGGCCTCGACGAGGTTGGCGGCCATCGGGCCACCCATGATGCCGAGTCCGACGAACCCTACCTTGGTCATCGCGTTTCCCCTCTCGTCACTGAAGTCCTCGAGTTCACTCTCTCCGTCAATTTCTCGCGAAATCGCCGCGCCCTCGGCGGTGCGAAGCCGAACTCCGACCACCCTCGCAGCCCGCACCGCAGCGGGTTCTCCCGTGCGGCGTCGATTTCTCGCGAAATCGCCGCGCCGGGGCCGCTGTCGGGACGCGGCCGTGCGGGTCGCAGCGCGGGTGTCCCCGGTGCGTGAGTCGGATGCATTGCGAGGCAGGGCCGCTCGCCGCGTAGGTCGCTACTCAAGAGCCGGCCCAACGCGGCAAGGCGCCGACTCACGTGACGGCTACCCGACCACCGCGCCAGAGCCGACGTAGTCACGCTCAATAGATCCAGCCGAAGCTGTCGGCGCTGGTGCCGCTGGGCTTGTACTCCAGCGCCACGTGCCCGCGATAGCCGGCCCGCTGCAGCTTGGCGAAGTAGTGGTCGAAGTCCACCTGGCCGGTGCCGGGCTCGTTTCGACCGGGGGCGTCGGCGATCTGGACGTGCCCGATCCGAGCGGCGTGGTTGTCGATGGCGGCTGCCGGATCGTCACCGTTGGCGATCAGGTGGTACAGGTCGAACAGCAGCCGCAGATTGTCCACACCGCCCGATTCACGTACCCGGTCGATGACGGCGACCGCGTCGTCGGCCTTCTTGAGCGGATAGCTGGGGGTGCCGCTGACCGGCTCGATCAGCACGGTGCCGTCGACGCGCGCGGCTCCCTTCGCCGCGGCGGTGAGGTTCTCCACGGCCGCGGCGTCCTGCTCGGCGGGCTGTACGCCCTCGATCCGGTTGCCGTAGAGGGCGTTGAAGGCGGTGCAGCCCAGCCGTGCGCCGATTCCCACCGCCACGTCGACGTTGTCGCGGAACTCGGCGGACCTGGCGGGGTGCGAGAGCACGCCACGGTCCCCGGCGGGCATGTCGCCGGCGAAGAAGTTCAACCCGACCAGGGAGACACCGGCGTCCTCGACGGCGCGGACGAACTTGTCGACCTCACCGTCGCCCGGAACGGCCTCGGAGAACGGCCACCAGAACTCGATGGCGTCGAAACCGGCTGCCTTGGCGGCTGCGGGCCGGGACAACACGTCGAGCTCGGTGAACAGGATCGACGTGTTGACTGCGTACGGGAAGCGATGCATCCGTGTGCCCCCTTGATTCACCCGTATTTCACATAGTGAAATTTTTATTTCGTACAGCGATAGAATACTGAGTGTCCACGACAGGGTCAACACCCGTCGCACCGGCGGGCTACCGTGATGAGGCGTACGACGGGGACGGACGGCAGCGGAGGTGCTCGATGCGACTCAGAGCCGAGTTCACGACGGAACCGTTCGAGGGCGAGGGCGATCCCCCCGCGCACGCGGCCGTGGCTCGGGACGCGCTGCGCGAGTCCGGGCTGGAGCCGGAGTTCGGGCCGCTCGGTACGGCCATCAGCGGGGAGCGGGCAGTGTTACTTCCGGCCCTGTCGGCGGTGCTGGAGCGAACCCTGGACGCGGGGGCGGACCGAATCACCCTGCAGGTCAGCATCGACGACACCCCCCCGGGACGGTTGAGGTTTCACGTGCATCCGCTGACTTCCGCGATCCAGCCGCTGCTCAGCCGGATCGGCGCCAGCACGGTGCCGGTCGAGGAACGGAGATCCGATGACGTACTGCTCTACTGGGACGGCGTGCCCGCCGTCGCGGTACGGATGCCGAACGAGGAGCTCACCAGCGCACTGGATCGATTGATAGCGCAGGTCGAGACCGAGCTCGGCGCGGGCCTGGCCGACCTGTCTCGGGCCGACAAGCAGCGCGCCGTGCGCCTACTCGAGGAACGCGGCGCCTTCACGCTGCGCAAATCGGTGGAATCGGTGGCCAAGAAACTCGGGGTCAGCCGCTTCACCGTCTACAACTACCTCAACCGCGAACGCTCCTGAACAACCGCCGTCCGCCTCTTCGACGGCCCCCGCCTACGCCTCCCCAGCGGCCCGGCCGCGCCGCACTCCCCCGCCGGACCCGCGCTCCCCGGTTTCCCCTCTCGACCGGCGCGGCGATTTCGCGAGAAATCGATACCGCGCCGAACGGGGACACGCCGCACAGCCCCGGTCGGCGCGCTGCTCCGAACGCAGTAGCGCGCCACCGACACGCGCAGTGGTCCCGGATCGGGCGTTTCGGCCGAACACCTCTCCCCAAAACCGCGATCATTGTGCGAACGCACAGCGTGGACCAGCAACTTTCAACAAAGTGTTGACACCCTCGGTTGAGCGGCCTTAACTTTTGCCACCAGCCGCTCCGAGGGAACATGCGGGTGAACCCGAGGAGAACAACCACGCGAATCCGTGGGGAACACCGATGTCAGCACCATCTTCCACCGGCGCCGGCCCGGGACTGGCCAGGCTCAACAGCCTGCCCCGGCCCGAGCTCGTCAAGAAACTGCTGGCCTGCCTCGATGTGCAGCGCTGGGCGAACGAGCTGGCCGACAACCGGCCCTACGAGTCCGACAACCAGCTCTACGAAACGGCCGACCGCGCGGCGAACGAGCTCACCGAGTCGGAGATCCACTCCGCGCTGGCCGCTCATCCGAGGATCGGCCAGCGATCCACGGGCAACGACACCTCGGCCTCGTGGTCGCGCCGGGAGCAGTCCGGCGTCGACGCGGACGACACCAAGCTGGCCGTGGAGCTGGCGGAGGCCAACGAGGAGTACGAACGCCGCTTCGGGCACGTCTACCTGGTGTGCGCGAGCGGACGCAGCGGACCGGAGCTGCTGGAGATCCTGCGTTCCCGACTGGACAACGACCCCGAGACCGAACTGCGCGTCGTCGCCGACGAACTGCGCAAGATCGCGAGACTACGGCTGGCGAGAGTGATCGAAGCGTGAGCGAGACAACCACGAGTGCCGTCACCACACACGTCCTGGACTCCTCCCGGGGGCTGCCCGCCGCGGGGATCGAGGTCGCGCTGGAGCAGGCCACGCGGGACGGGTGGACCTCCCTCGGCGAAGCCGTGACCAACGACGACGGCAGGGCCAAACAGCTCGGACCGAGCCGCCTGACCGAAGGCACCTACCGGCTGACCTTCGAAACAGGAGCATATTTCCAACGCCTGGGCGTCGACTCCTTCTATCCGCAGGTGCAGATCACCTTCCGCCTCGCGGACGCGGAGCAGCACTACCACGTTCCGCTGTTGTTGAGCCCGTTCGCCTATTCCACATACCGAGGGAGCTGATCAGCTCATGGGCATCGTCATGGGCCCCAACCAGTACGGCAAGTCCGAGTGCCGCATCGTCACGATCAACCGGGGCAGCAGCAGGCACACCATCAAGGACCTCAACGTCAGCACCGCGCTGCGCGGCGACTTCGACGACACGCACTACACCGGTGACAACGCCAAGGTGCTGCCGACCGACACCCAGAAGAACACGGTCTACGGCTTGGCGAAGGAGCAGCCGGTCGGTGAGATCGAGGACTTCGCGGTACGGCTCGGACGGCACTTCATCGACACCCAGGAGCCGGTCAAGGGCGCGCGCATCCTCGTCGAGGAGTACGCCTGGGAACGCATCCCGGTCGCGGGAACCGGGCACGACCACTCGTTCGCCAGGTCCAGCGACGAGAAGCGCACCACCGCGGTGACCATCGACGGTTCGGAGACGCACGTGGTCTCCGGACTCAAGGACCTGGTCGTGCTGAAGTCCACGGGTTCGGAGTTCTGGGGATACCCCAAGGACCGGTTCACCACGCTGGGGGAGACCGAGGACCGGATTCTCGCGACGGCGGTCACGGCACGGTGGCGTTATCTGCACACCGATGTGGACTGGGCGAAGAGCTTCGGCTCGATCCGGGAAACCATGCTCGAAACATTCGCCACCACCCACAGCTACGCGTTGCAGCAGAGTTTGCACGAAATGGGCAAGGCAGTGCTGGAAAAGCACCCCGAGGTCGCCGAAGTGCGAATGTCGCTGCCCAACAAACATCACTTCCTGGTGGACATGGAACCGTTCGGCATGCAGAACGAGAACGAGGTTTTCTTCGCCGCCGACCGCCCATACGGACTCATCGAGGGCACCGTGACCCGGGACGACGTCGACGAGGCACCGCGAGCCTGGTACAGCCTGCCGGAATTCTGATTCCGCCGCCGGGGTCGCCGGAAGCAGAACCGGCGACCCCGTTGTCTCAACTCTCACCTTTTTCTCCGGAAACCACACCGTTACTCGACGGCAACGCCTGATTCGAGATTTCGCAGAGAATTGATTTAGCTAACCCATATTTCCTCCGTGGCCCAGGAGTACCCAATGCCCCTGTTCATCAGTAGGCGCAATCGCGGCACGAGAAACGGAAGACAGGACTCCCATCCGGTGGACGAGGTACTTCCGCCGGGCAAATTGCTGGCCTACGGTGTGCAGCACATCGCCGCGATGTACGCGGGTGTGGTGGCGCCTCCACTGATCATCGGCCAGGCATTGGGGCTGGACCCGCTCCGAATGACGCTGCTGATCGGCGCGAGCTTGCTGACGGCGGGAATCGCGACCCTGCTGCAGGCGGTCGGTGTCTGGCGGGTCGGTGCGCGCATGCCGTTCGTCAACGGCGTCACCTTCGGCTCCGTGGCCCCGATCCTGGCCATCGTCGCGCAGCACGACCAGCAACAAGCACTGTCCATAGTGTACGGCTCGGTGTTGATCGCCGGGATCCTCGCCTTCATCGCCGCACCATACTTCTCCCGGTTGGTGCGCTTCTTCCCGCCGCTGGTCAACGGCACCGTGATCACGCTGATCGGACTGTCGCTGTTCCCCGTCGCGATCGGTTGGATAGCCGGTAACGACAGCGAGGCCGCCGACTTCGCCTCTCCGCTGCGGATCGGACTCGGTGCGGGAACGTTCGTACTGGTACTGCTGCTCAACAGATTCCTCAAGGGATTCTGGAACCGGATCGCCCTGCTGATCGGCCTGGTCATCGGAACCCTCGTGGCGTGGCCGCTGGGCGCGGTGGACAGCTCCACCTTCGAGCAGGCCCCGATTTTCGACGTCCCCATGCCGTTCGAACTCGCCACTCCGGCGTTCAGCCTGACGGCGACGATCTCCATCTGCATCGTGATGCTCGTCGCGATGATGGAGAGCACCGCGGACATGATCGCGCTGGGCGAGATCGTGGATCGCCCCGCCGATGAGCAGACGATCGCCGCCGGGCTGCGCGCCGACGGAGCGGGCAGCGCGCTGAGCGCGGTGTTCGGCGGATTCACCTGCAGCGCGTTCGCGCAGAACGTGGGGCTGGTCGCGCTGACCAGGGTCAAGAGCCGGTTCGTCGTGGCGGCCGCGGGTGGCGTGCTGATCATGCTCGGGTTGTTCCCGATCGTCGGCGCCGTGGTCTCGCTGGTACCGCAGCCGGTGCTGGGTGGTGCGGCGCTGGTGCTGTTCGGCTCGGTCGCCTCCAGCGGGATGCGCACGCTGGGCAAGGCGGATCTCGGTGACCCGCTGAACTCGCTGGTGGTCGCGGGGGCGGTGGGGGTCGGCATGATCCCGATCGTGTCGCCGAACTTCTACGAGCACTTCCCCGCCGCGCTGCGTACCGTGCTGGACTCCGGCATCAGCACCGGCTGCCTGGCAGCGCTGGCGCTGAACCTGCTGTTCAACGGGGTACGAGGCTCCGGGCAGGGCGAGCACCCGGCTTCCGGAGTGGACGAGACCCCGGAAGGGGCGGCAGCAGCGGCGCTCTCGGTCGACACCGCCGAGCCCGAGGAGGTGGGTGCGGGCGGAACGCAGGCAGGGCCGGTTCCCCCTCCCAAACCGAACAGCCTCGCGCAGGACACCGAACGCACCAACTGACAGCGGTTCGCGACCGCCCGGTCAGGTGGCCTCGACGGCCGGGTGATCGGTGGCGCTTCGGAACACCGCCCACCCGAGCGACACCCGAAGAGCGAGTCTCCCGAAAAGCGGGGATCCCGAAAAGCGGGGACCCGGTCCGTGCGGCCGGGTCCCCGCTTCGCGCGTTTCGGCCGCGACACTCATCGGGACTCACCCGGGGATCCGGAGCCACTGTGCTTCTTGTTCCCGTTTTTCGCACCGTTTCCCGTACCGCCTCACCCGGCACGGGAGCCCGTGATCATCTTCCCACCGGTTTCGGGAAAATCCCGGATTAATCACTCCGGGCAGCTCGTCGTTCGCTCCGCCGCGGCCCGTTGCTTCCCGGAGCCCCCGAAAAGGAAACCAATCGAGCGGACAATCGGGGGAAAACACGAATGACGCGTAAATCCTGCCAAAAACGGACGAAACCCGGAATGCGGCCGTTACGGCGCACCGCTCTCACCCTTCCGGAGCAGGATACTCGACCGGAAGGCGGCAATCCGGCCGAAACTCCGAACAGCTTCTTGCCACCTCCCCCATCGGTGGGAAAAATTCGCTCCGCCCGTTCGCGAACCGAAAATCATCGACCACCGATTCCCACGGCGGGAGCGAACAGATGCCCGACAGACGGCGGGACGCGAAACCGAACGAGACCACCCGGCGAGCGCTGCTCGGCGGCACCCTGCTGGGAACCACGGGCCTGTTACTGGGCGGAACGGCAGCGGCCACGACCTCACCGCCGAGCACGCGTGCGTTGAGCATCGCGGGTACCGACTCCTGGGGAGCACGCCCGCCCCGGAGCGAGCCGGTGGTACTGGCGCGCCCGGCCCGCAAGATCATCGTGCACCACACCGCCACCCCCAACAGCACGGACTACTCCCGCGCGCACGCGTTCGAGCTGGCACGGTCCATTCAGGACTACCACATGGACCACAACGGCTGGATCGACACCGGCCAGCACTTCACCCTCAGCCGGGGCGGCCACCTCACCGAAGGCAGGCACCACAGCCTCGCCGCCTTCGACAGCGGTGGCAACCACGTGGTCAGCGCGCACACCAGCGGGCAGAACAGGTTGGCCGTGGGGATCGAGAACGAGGGCACCTACAACAGCGTGGCGTTCCCAGGTACCCAGTACGACAAGCTGGTCGAACTCTGCGTGGCGCTGTGCGACTCCTACGGTATCGAGTCCTACGAGATCTACGGGCACCGTGACTTCAACGCCACCGGCTGCCCTGGCGACCGGCTCTACGCCCTGTTGGGACAGCTGCGCGCCGACGTGGCCGCCTCGGTCGGCGGGGATCCCACCGGGGTGAGCTGGCCGCTGCTGCGCCCCGGTGACGAGGGCGAGCGGGTACGGACACTGCAGCACCTGCTCAACGAGCACGGCGCCACGCTGAGCATCGACGGAATCTACGGTCCCGCCACCGAGACCGCGGTGAGCGACTTCCAGCGCTCCACCGGCGCCATCGTGGACGGTCTGGCGGGCACCCAGACGTGGAACCAGGCGGTCCGTGACCGCGAGAACGGTGACAGCGGCCCGGCGGTGCGGGCGGTGCAGCACCGGCTCGGCACGACGGTGGACGGCATCTTCGGCCCGGTCACCGAGTCGGCGGTGCGGAACTTCCAGGACGGTCGCGGGCTGCGTGTCGACGGTGTGGTCGACGCCCGCACCTGGGACGAGCTGCTCGGTTGATCCTTCGAGCACACCGGTTTTCCGTTACGGCGGTGCGCACCACCAGAGCGCGCCGTCCGAACCCCTACGAGGGAGGTAGGAAATGAAACGAACAGGTCGTTCGATGCTGGGTCTTCTCGGCGCGTTCACGCTGAGCCTGGGCCTGTTGGGCGGGACGAGCGTGCTCGACCCGGCGCCCGCCGCCGCGGACTCCTGCTACACCTGGGGAGAGACGCTGTCCCAGGGTGACAGCGGCAGCGATGTCCGCAGGTTGCAGGTTCGCGTGGCGGGCTGGGCTGCCTACGGCGACCCGGTCAACATCGACGGTGTCTACGGCCCGGAGACCGCCAACGCGGTGGAGCGGTTCCAGAGCGGCTACGGGCTGACCGTGGACGGAGTCGCCGGGCCGGAGACCTACAGCCAGATCTACTCGCTGCAGGACGCCGACTGCACCCCGGCGCACTTCGCGTACTCCGAGTTCACCTCCGGTGACGGCAGCGGCTTCTCCGGCGGAAACACCAGCACCTCGAACGTGCGCAGCAACGTGCTGCGCAACATGTGGAAGCTGGAGGCGATGCGGCACAAGATGGGCGACAGCCCGCTCTACGTCAGCTCCGGGTTCCGCAGCGTCTCGCACAACGACGCCGTGGGCGGCGCCCCGAACAGCAAGCACACCTACGGCCTGGCGGCGGACCTGACCGGTGCTCACTCGCTGTGCGACCTCGCCCGCGCGGCCAGGAGTTCCGGCTTCAACGGCATCATCGGACCCGGCGCTGCCGGGCACAACGACCACACCCACCTCGACACCCGCTCCGGCAGGTACTGGAACGCCCCGAACTGCTTCTGATCGAAATTTTCCGGCCGGAGTGCCGGGATGCTCGCTTGGCGGAACCTCCCGCCGGCTCTCGCTCCGGGGGCCCGACATCGGGTAGCGACCTACACAACGTCGGGCCGTCCTCACGAGAGCGCGACGCGGGAGAACCCGCGGGTGGTCGGGCTGCGTAAGTGGTTTTCCGCGGGGCCGACTACTCGGGTCGGGTTTTTCGGCTCTGCCGCGCAGCAGGTACCGCTTCGATCGTCGGCACGGCTGCAAACCACAACGAGCCGTGCGAAACGCTTCGACACGACCGTGCCGTACCGGGCAACCGGTACGGCACGGTCGTCGGTTCGGCCGCACACCGATAGTGTGCGTGACGTGACCCGCACCGAACGGCACGGCCGGTACCTGCCGCACTACGCGAGCGTCGTGTGGGCGCTGCTGTTCGCCGCGCTGAGCGTGTTCTGGGCGTTCGGCGGCCGCACCGGCGCGCATCCGCTGGAAACCGACGATCCGACGCCGCTGTTCACGCTGCTGAACCTCGGGGCGGCCCTGCTCAAGGCCGGTATCGGCCTCGCCGCCTGGCTGGCCACCCGGCAGTGGCGAAGCCGGGCGGTGCGCGGACTGCTCGCGCTGGTGCTCTGGACCTCCGGGGTGGTCTGCGCGGTCTACGGCCTGTTCGGAGTGGTGGGCAACAGCCTGGTGCTGGCCGGAGTCGTACCGGTCGAGGGCGGCGTCAGCCACTGGTACTGGTACTACGTGCTGCTCTGGGACCCCTACTGGGTACTCGGCGGAGTGCTGCTGCTGGCCACGGCGCTACGCTCCGGCGATCCTCGCGATACTCGGGCTTCGGGCACCGGACGACGGATGTTCTGAGGGCGGTTGTCCCGATGGCCGCGCCGAGCGATCCACGGCCGGAACGGTGCCTTCCCGCTTCGCCGTCGCACCATCCGCCCCGCGATTTCGCGAGAAATCGACGCCGCGCCCGGTGAAAACGGGCCGCTCCCGTCCGGTGGTGGCAGAAAAGTTGGGAGAATCGACATTGTGGCCGCCCGCGCGCGACGGCCAACATGATTCCCATGCGCTCCCGCAACGTGCTCGTGGTTCTCTTCGAGGGAGTACAGAGTCTCGACGTCACCGGGCCGCTGGAGGTGTTCGCCGGTGCCAACGAGCGGCAGACCTCCGGTGGTGGCGAACCGGAGTACGTCGTGCACACCGCCGCTCTCGACGCTCGACCGGTCCGCACCTCCAGCGGGCTGCTGCTCACTCCCGACCGGGATCTTCGCGAGGTGTCGGCACCGGACCTGCTGCTCGTTCCGGGCGGCGTAGGTACCCGCACACCGTGTCCCGAACTCGTGGATTGGATCCGTTGGGCAGCTCCGAGAATCGAACGGATCGTATCGGTTTGCACGGGAGCCTTCCTGCTCGCGGAGGCAGGCGTGCTGTCCGGACGCAGAGCCACCACGCACTGGGCCCACTGCGAATCCCTGGCGAACCGTTTCCCGGATATCGAGGTCGTGGCGGAGCCGATCTTCGTTCGGGACGGCGGCGTAGCCACCTCGGCGGGAGTAACCACGGGTATCGACCTCGCGCTGGCACTGGTCGAGGAGGACCTGAACCGCGATACCGCTCTGTTGATCGCACGATACTTGGTGGTCTTTCTACGACGTCCCGGCAATCAACCACAGTTCAGCGCACCGCTCGCCAATCAGACGGCGCGGCGCGAGCCGCTGCGGGACCTGCAGCAGTGGATCGTCGAGCACCCCGCTTCGGACCTCTCGGTAGCGGCACTCGCACGGCGGGCCAACCTCTCGCCGCGCCAGTTCGCGCGCTCGTTCAGCAGCGAGGTGGGTATCCCACCCGGACGATACGTGGACCGCGTGCGGCTGGACGCCGCGCGACGCGCACTCGGGGACACCGGCGCGGAAATCGCTGAGATCGCGCGGCACTGCGGGTTCGGCACGACGGAGACGATGCGGCGCGTCTTCCTGCGGGATCTCGGTGTCAGTCCTTCGGAGTACCGCGACCGCCTGCGCTGTGAATCAAGCCTTGTCTAGGAGAAGAATGCGGATCGCCATCCTGCTGTTCGACCGGTTCACCGCGCTGGACGCGGTCGGTCCCTACGAAGTTCTCAGCAGGCTGCCCGATACCGAGGTCGTGTTCGTCGGCGAAGACCGCGGAGCGGTGCGCAACGAGGTGGGAAGTCTCAGCCTGGTCGCCGATGCCGCTCTTCACGAAGTGTCCCGGCCGGACATCGTGGTCGTGCCGGGCGGCCCAGGGCAGACGGACCACATGTCCGACGGCCCCGTCCACGAGTGGTTGCGCACCGCCGACGAGAACACCACCCGTACGACTTCGGTGTGCACCGGATCGCTGATTCTCGCCGCGGCAGGGATTCTCGCCGGGCGCACCGCCACCTCGCACTGGCTCGCTCTGGAACAGCTGTCTCCACTGGGGGTGACCCCGAGCAGCGAGCGTGTGGTCCGTGACGGCAAGTACGTCACCGCTGCCGGGGTTTCCGCCGGTATCGACATGGGACTGGGACTCGCCGGGGAACTGGCGGACGAGGACACCGCGCGCCGTATTCAGCTCGGCATCGAATACGACCCGCTACCGCCCTACGGCTCGGGTTCCCCGGACAAGGCGCCCACCGAGATCACCGAGGCACTCCGGAACCGCAGCCGATTCCTACTGGAAGGGCGGTCCTGAGCATCGAACCCTCGGCACGGCGTTCTCGACGGCAGTCCCTCAGCAGGATGACGGCCCTTCCGGAGAACCACGAAAACTCCGGAAGGGCCGTCGATTTCTCGCGGAATCGCCGCTCCCGCCCGGATGCGGCGTTTCCGGAGAAAACTACACCCGACCGAGCTCGCGCAGCTCGGGCTCGGGAACACCGGTCATCCGGGCGACCTCCTCGGCGTCGGTGGCGCCGTTGTCCAGCGCCCGCACGAACGACGCCGCAAGCGCCCTGGCGGTGGCGGGCTCGTCCAGTACCGCTCCGCCGGTGGCGGAGACGTAGGCGGCCAGTCGAGCGGCCTCGGACTCGGCGGAGTCCCGGAACTCGGCGAACACGGCCGCGTAGCGCGTGACCAACTGCGCCGGGTGCAGGTCCCACCCCTGGTAGAAGCCGTGCTCCAACGAACGCCGCACCAGCCCGTAGTGGGTCCGCCAGCCGTGCCGAACCTGTTCGGCCCCGCCCACCGGCAGCACGTTGGTCGACCCGTCGGACAGGAAGATCCCGGTCCCCGCCGCCGACACCTGCATCACGTGTCTGGCGAAGTCGCAGGCCCGGTGCGCCAGGTGCTGGTGCGCGGCGGTGAGTCCGCAGCCCGCCGTGTAGTCGTAGGTTCCGAAGTGCAGCCCGCTGATCCGGTCACGTCCCGCTCCGATGAACCTCGGCAGCGCCAACCTGCCCTCGGTGTCCACGATGGACTGGGTGGTTTCCACCTGGATCTCGAACCGCAGCGAACCGGAGGCGAGTCCCAGGGTGCGCTCCACCAGCTCCAACACCTCGACGAACGCCTCCACCTGCCGCACGTCGACGACCTTGGGGAAGGTCAGCAGGAAGCCTCCGGGCAGCTCACCGTGCCTGGCGAGCAGCTCGGTGAGGAAGACGTCCAGCGTGCGCACCGAACGGGCACGCAGCTCGGGATCGTCGAATGACTTGACGCGCAGCCCGAAGTTGTCGGGAGCCGTGCCCTGCCGCAGCCACTCGGCCACCACACCGGCGGTGCGCTCGGCGTCGGCGTCCTCCACCTCGTCGCCGGGCGCACCGTAGCCGTCCTCGAAGTCGATGCGGAGGTCCTCCACGGGGGACCGCTGGAGCTTGGCCCGCACTCGCGGCAGTACCTCGGTGGCGCGGCGCTCGGAAACGTCGATGACCCCGGCGAGGTCCGCCGCGCTCGGGGCGTGCTCGTCGAGCGCCGCCAGCGCCTCGTCTCCCCAGTTCCGAAGGGTACCGGCGTCCACCCTGCCCGCCGGGACGTAGCAGGTGTGCACCGGCTGGCGCGCGGTCGCGGTCCTGCGGAACCTGGCGGCGATCCGCGCGTCGACATCGGCCAGCGGGGCCAGCCGAACGTCCACATCGGCCCGGTTCAACGAAGTACTGGGCACTTGTCCTCCTCCGAATTTTTAGGAGCGTCCGCGACTCGGTTCGCGTGGGCGGTTGCTTGGCGGAGCCTCTCGCGGGCTCTCGCTGCGGGTGCCCCGACATCGGATAGCGGTTCTGCACAACGTCGGAACCGTCCTCGCGAGAGCACCACGAGAGAACCCGCGGCGGTTCGGCCTCGAACAGGCACCCGCAGTGGCCGCCCGAACGCTTCCGGACGGCCACCGTGGCGGTCGATCAGTCGATCTGCTCGTAGGCGGGCAGCGTCAGGAAGTCGACGAACTCGTCGGCCACCGCGACCCGCTCGAACAGCTCCACGGCCCGGTCCAGGTTCTCGACCGGGAAGCCCTCCTCGGCGCGGAGTTCCTTCTCGGTGTCGGCGAGCACCTGGCGGACCAGGTCCTTGGTGACCTGCTGCCCGTCGTTGAGCACGATGCCGTTGTGCAGCCACTGCCAGATCTGCGACCGCGAGATCTCGGCGGTGGCGGCATCCTCCATCATGTTGTGGATACCGGCCGCACCGTTGCCGCCGAGCCAGGACACGATGTAGCGCACCCCGACGTCCACGGCCGAGCGCAGCCCCGCGAGGGTCTTGTCACCGGCGGTCTCGGCGGTGTTGAGCAGGTCGGCCGCGGCGACGGAGACGTCCTCGCGCTTGCGGTCCAGCTGGTTGGGCTTGTCGCCCAGCACCGCGTCGAACTCCTCCTTGCACACCGACACGGTGTCCGGGTGGGCCACCCAGGATCCGTCGAACCCGTCGTTGGCCTCGCGGCGCTTGTCGTCGTGGATCTTGGCCAGCGCGCGCTCGGTGACCTCCGGGTCACGCCGGTTCGGGATGAACGCGGCCATGCCACCGATCGCGAAGGCACCGCGCTTGTGGCAGGTGCGCACCAGCAGTTCGGTGTAGGCGCGCATGAAGGGAGCGGTCATGGTCACGCTGTTGCGGTCGGGCAGCACGAAGTCCGATCCGGCCGAGCGGAACGTCTTGATCACGCTGAACAGGTAGTCCCAGCGCCCGGCGTTGAGGCCGGCGCTGTGTTCACGCAGCTCGTAGAGGATCTCCTCCATCTCGAAGGCGGCGGGGATCGTCTCGATGAGCACGGTGGCGCGCACCGAACCCTGCGGCACGCCGAGCTCCTGCTGGGCCTGCACGAAGACGTCGTTCCACAGCCTGGCCTCGAGGTGGCTCTCCATCTTGGGGAGGTAGAAGTACGGCCCGGTGCCGCGGCGCAGCCCCTCCTGCGCGTTGTGGAAGAAGTACAGCCCGAAGTCCACCAGCGCGCCCACGACCGGCTGACCGTCGACGAGGATGTGCCGCTCGTCGAAGTGCCAACCGCGGGGACGGACCAGCGGGACGGCGTGCTCGACGTCGTCGCGCAGCTTGTACTGCTTGCCGTTGGAGTGCAGCTCGACCTGCTTGCGGATCGCGTCGTGGAGGTTGACCTGGCCGGAGACGACGTTGCTCCAGTGCGGCGTGTTGGCGTCCTCCAGGTCGGCCAGCCAGACCTTGGCGCCGGAGTTGAGCGCGTTGATGGCCATCTTGCGGTCGGTCGGGCCGGTGATCTCGACGCGGCGGTCGCGCAGCGCGGGCGGGGCCTCGGCCACCTGCCAGTCGGACTCGCGGATGTGGCGGGTCTCCGCCAGGAAGTCCAGCTTGCCGGTCCTGGCTGCCTCGTCACGGCGCTGCTGCCTGCGGGCGAGCAGCTCGTCACGTCGCGCGCCGAAGGAGCGCTGCAGCCGGGCGACGAAGTCCAGTGCCTCGGGGGTGAGGATCTCGTTGCCGCGCTCCACGGGAGCGCCGAGGACCTCAACGCCCTGTGCCGGGGTCGATCGGGACATGAGTCCACCTCTTTCTGATGCCGGGTTACAGACGGTGGCTGGTGACACAGCTTGCCGCGCCGGTGGCGCCCTCGCACCCCTTCGGAACCCACCCGCCGTGCTCGTCCGGCCGGGCGGTCGGAACGACAAGGACGGGTTCGAAAGCCGAAAGACTCGACCGAGCCCGTCACCGGCTCGCGGTACGCCCGTTATGTTTTTTGCATCGTGGAGGTTAGTTTCCGCATACCGTTACAGGCAAGATGAAGTGGACCACCCACCCCGCTCGGGCCGGGGCCGTCCGAGCGGGAGCCCACCCCGAAGAAGAGGTGACGGGCCCCGTTCGCCGGCTCCGCACGGGAGTGACGAGTTCGCCCACATCGGGAGCTCCCGGCTGATCGGGCGGATACACTGGCCCATCGCCGTACGGTGGAGACGGAAACCGACCGCTGACGGGGTCGAGCGACACACGGGAAGAGGAACACTGGATGGCGGCTGGACAGGACGCGGGCGGGAACGGATCCGATCGCGCCAAACCCACGCAGGGCGGCGTTCAGTCGGTCGAACGCACCTTCGAGCTGCTGGAGCTGATGGCCGACGCGGGAGGCGAAGTCGCCCTCAGCGACCTGGCGGAGGCTTCGGCGCTGCCGCTGCCGACCATTCACCGCATCATGCGCACGCTCGTCCGCACGGGCTATGCCCGGCAACAGCCGTCCCGCCGTTACGCGCTGGGCCCGAGCCTGATCCGGCTCGGCGAGACCGCCAGCCGCACCCTGGGTTCCTGGGCCCGGCCCTACCTGGCCGAGCTGACCGAGGCGACCGGGGAGACCTCGAACATGGCGGTGCTCGACGGGGCGCAGATCGTCTACGTCTCGCAGGTCCCCTCGCAGCACTCGATGCGGATGTTCACCGAGGTCGGCAGACGCGTGGACGCGCACGCCACGGCCGTGGGCAAGGCCGTGATGGCCACCATGCCCGAGGAGAGCGTCACCCAGGTACTCAACCGCACCGGAATGCACCCGCAGACCGAGCGGACCATCACCAGCGTCAACGGCATGCGCGAGGAGCTCGCCCGCATCCGCGAGCTCGGCTACGCCCTCGACGACGGGGAGCAGGAGGTCGGGGTGCGCTGCTACGCGGTGGCCATCCCGGACGCACCCGCGGCTTCGGCGATCTCGATCAGTGGCCCCGAGGCGCGGATGAAACGGATCGCCGTCAACGACGTGGTGCCGCTGATGCGGCGGCTGGCCACCGACCTCGGCAACGAACTCAGCGCGACGGGCGAGCCGGCCTGAACCGTCGTGCCGGCTTCCCCGGAGCATCGTGCGTCAGGTTGGGGGCCGCCAGGACGCCCTTCAGGGGAGCCTCGCGCACAGCTGCGCGGCCGGTGGAGTCCCACGACTCGGCGGTTGCCAGGTCCGGGTACTGACGTCGGTGAATCCCGTCACCACGACGCTCTCGTGCAACGAGCGCAGTCCCCCGGCGAGCCACCGCTCGTGCGCCGAGAGCACCAGGCGGCCGCCTGGGCGCAGCACGCGGGCGAGTTCGACCAGTGCCTCGTGCCGGTCGGGCCAGAGCTGGACGTTGTTGACGGAGAGCACCACGTCGAACGAGCCGTCCGGCTGCCCGGTGCGCTCGGCAGTCGCCCGGACCAGCCGCACCCGCCCCCGCTTAACCTGATCGGCGCAACGCAGGCGGCACGCTTCGAGCATCAAGTCCGAGGGGTCGACACCGACGACCCGTCGAGCGCACCGCGCGGCGGTCTGCACCCCCACCCCGGGACCGGGCCCGACGACCAGCACTTCGTCCCGCCCGTTCGGCTCGGCCAGAGCCACCACCTCTCGTTCGGTGGCGGCGTTGCCACGGCTCATCAGACGTCCGCCCAGCCTCCCGAACAGGCCGCGCGGATGCGCGAATCCCCTCTCCGCCAACCGCTCGCCCAGACCAGCCATGCCGACATGGCAGCACAGGCAGCACCACTGAACATCCGGGACGACCCCGGGACTGCCCCTGAGCGGCTCGGGGCCGCTATCCGGGGCAGTGGACACTGATCAGCCTCTCAGCTCGTGTCGCCCTCCGGGGACGGATCGGGGGCGAGGCTCCCGTCCGGGGCGATGTGGTCGAAGATCTGCTCGATCAGGGTGCGAACGTGCGGATCGTCGACGGCGTAGAGGTGTCTGCGTCCGTCGCGGCGCATGCTGATCACCCCGGCCAGCCGCAGCTTGCTCAGGTGCTGGCTGGCCGTGGCGACGCTTACACCCACCTTTGCCGCCAACGTGCTCACGTCGGCCGATCCTTGTGCGATCAACCACACCAGGTGCAGCCGGACCGGACTGCCCAGCAGGGCGAAGGTGCCCGCCGCTTCGGACAGCTGGGCCTCGGTCGGTTCCGCCGAGCCGCAGGGCACGGACCGGTGTGCGTCGGGAGGAAAGTGCTGGTTCGCCATGGCCGGTCCGATTTTTCCCCATGCCGAAACGAGTCGGTTCGCCACCCCGCAAATGTTTCGTCGATTGCGAAAACAACGAAGTAAATGTGACGGTTCCCGAACGTTCCGGAGGAAAACGCCCACGCGCCCGGCTCGCCGGGCCCCGGTCACGAGGCGGGTGGGTGAGTGAGCCTCCGACCCCCGTGTCCCGACCGAGCACCCCAGCGGCGCTCGCCCTGCCGGGGCACCCGACCGTTCGGAGAAGAGACGTAGATGCCTACGAGGTTGCTGCGCCCACTGGGGCTGTGCGCGGTGCTGGCCCTCCCGGCGCTCGTCCTGCGGCTGACCGGGTACTCCGTGATCCCGCCCGTCGGACTGGTGCTGTTCGGGGCCGCGGTGGTCGCCTCCTCCTTCGTGCTGGCCTGGGCGGCCGAGGCCGCCCAGGTCGACATCTCGGGCGGGCTGGCCATCGCGGTGCTGGCCGTGATCGCCGTGCTCCCCGAGTACGCAGTGGACCTCTACCTCGCCTACACGGCGGGCGAGGAACCCGAGTACGTCTCGTACGCGGCGGCGAACATGACCGGCTCCAACCGCCTGCTACTGGGACTCGGCTGGTCGGTGGTGGTGCTGGTGACGCTGGCCCTGGCCCGCCACCGCAGCGGACGGACGGTGCGGGAGCTGGTGCTGGATTCCGGCTACCGGGTGGAACTCGGCTTCCTGGCCGTCGCCTCGCTGGCGGCCTTCGTCATCCCCGTGACGGGGGAGCTCTCACTGTGGCTGGGATTCGCGCTCATCGGGTTCTTCGTGTTCTACCTGTGGAAAGTCTCCCGCGCGGAGCCGGGGGAACCCGACCTGGTCGGCCCCGCGGCCACACTCGGAGGACTGCCGCGGCGTTCCCGCCGAGCGCTGGTGGTAACGCTGTTCGTGCTCTCCGCCGCGGTCATCCTCGCCAGCGCGGAACCCTTCGCCGACGCGCTGATCGAAACCGGCACCAGGCTGGGCATCGACCAGTTCCTGCTCGTGCAGTGGCTGGCACCGCTCTCCTCCGAGGCGCCGGAATTCATCGTCGCGATCCTGTTCGCCACCCGTGGCAAGGGTGCCGACGCGATCGGAACCCTGATCTCCAGCAAGGTCAACCAATGGACCCTGCTCGTCGGCAGTCTGCCGCTGGCCTACCTGATCGGCGGTGGCTCCACTGCCCTGTCGCTGGACGCACGACAGATCGAGGAGTTCCTGCTCACCGCCACGCAGACCGTGCTGGGAGTGGCGGCCCTGCTGGCCCTGCGCTTCCCCCGCTGGGCAGCCTGGACACTGCTGACCCTGTTCGCCGCCCAGTTCGTGTTCCCAGGGCAGACGGCCCGCTACGTGCTCGTCCTCGTGTACGCGGTCCTGGCGACAGGCGCGCTGGTGGCCAATCGCCACCACATCCTGCCCACTCTCGCGGCGCCTTTCAGAGGACGACAAAACGAGCGCGAGACCGCGGATACCGGCGATTCCCGGAAATCGGTGAACTCGCACTGAGCCGCTCGAGACCGAGAGGTTCACGGAAAGCTCGGGCACGAAGTGTCCGCCCCCTGGCGCGGCGGCGATTTCCAGCGGCGGCGATTTCCCGCGAAATCGCCGCGCCGAGGCGGGCGGAACGAACAGAGCAGAGCGCCCCGCGACCCGGAAACCGGGTCTCGGGGCGCTGCGACGGTGACGCGATCCGTGCGGTCATCGAGTGGCCGCGGAAGGTGTCACGCCTGGCGGACCGGGGTGACCTTCAGCTCGGCACCGATGACGGGCTCGTCGGGCCAGGCAACCTCGATCTGCTTGCGCTGCACACCGGTGGGCGCCTGGAACGAGACCGAGCCGAGCTCGTTGTGCTGCCCGATGGTGGGCTGGATGAAGTAGGACACTCCCGAGTGATCGGCATCGATGGTGACCGGCTCGGCCACGGTGTGCTCCGCGCGGGCCGAGATACCCGGCGCGGTCTCACCGTCGGGCTGGAAGAACCTCAGATGGGTGGGGAATCCCTGCATCAGGCAGTGGGTGTCGGCGTCGGCGGCGGTGTAGTGCACCGCGAAAGCCTGCTGCCCGGCACCCCCGTGCGGATCCTTGGTGATGTTGATCGAGAGATCGTTGGCGGTGCAGGAGGAAACCTGCGAAGAAGCCGACTGCGAAGCCGTCTCCACCGAGGCGGACCGCTCGTGCTGTGTGCCGGGGGTGGCGCCGAAAGCAGTGCCCACAACCGTTCCGGCGGCGAGGAAGGTGGCGGCGATGCCGGAGGCAATCGTCGAACGCTTCATGGCGGAATTCTCCTTGCTGCGGCGTGACAGAACGATCGAACCGATCGACTTTCATCCCGTAGGACGCCCATCCCCGAAAACGGTTCACCAGCAATGAAACACATCATACAAAAACAACCCGAACAATCCACGTGATTCCACGGACCACCGAAAACGAACAACCGGATCCACGAAATCGTCCCCAAAAGGAGCAACCGGGAAACGACGAAAACCATCCGAAAGACAACGGTCGTGTTTCGGACATATCCGAATTTTCCCGGTGAAACCCACCCGTTTCCGGTGATTTCCGGAATCTCCTACGGAGCCGGGCGGCGGTGGGCCGCCACCGGCACGTCGTACGTGTCGGCGAGTTCGGCGATGCGCAGGAGCGGGGTTATGCCGCCGACCCCGACCACGTTGGGTTGGACCACGTCACGGATCTCGCGCGCCAACGCGTCCCGGAACCGGCGCACGCCGCACAGGTTCTCGCCGATCAGCGACGTGACGATCTCGGAGTCCAGCTTCCACGAGGTGCGGGAGCCGATGCGCCCGGAGCACGTCTCGAACCTGCGGCTCGACGACGTGGAGATCAACGGCGAGCACCACGACGAGACGATGGACCGGTGAGTCCGACTCACCCCGCGCGGCCCTGGCCCGTTCGGCACCGGGACTACCGGACTGGGACTACCGGACCGGGACTACCGGTCGGCACCGGTTTCGGTGGACAGGCGGCGCAGCGCGGCGTCCGCGGCGTGTTGCACGTGGACACGGGCGACGGCCGCTGCCACGGCGGCGTCGCCCGCCGCGAAAGCCGCGACCAGCTGGTGGTGCTCCTGCCGGGCCTCCTCGTGGCGCGCCCCGGTGTTGGCGAGGTTGATGTAGCGCTCGCAGGTGTGCCAGAGCATTCTCACGTGGCGCCGCATCGTTCCTTCCCCCAACGCGTCGAAGGTGACGAAGTGGAAGGCGCGGTGCGCACGCAGCATCTCGGCCCGATCCACCTCGGGATCGAGGTCGTCCATCCGGTCCAGCTCGGCACGCATCGCGGCGGCGACACCGGCGTGGTCGGAGCGCACCGCACGTTCGGCCGCCATGACCTCGAAGGTTTCCAGCAGCCGGAAGCAGTCCTCGGCCTCCTGCTCGCGCAGCGGACTGACCACCGCTCCCCGGTGCGGATACACCTCGACCAGCCCCTCGGCCACCAGTTCCCGGAACGCCTCGCGCAACGGGACCCGGCTGACGTCGAGTTCATCGGCCAGTCCCGCCAGGCGCAACCTCGTCCCCGGGGGATAACTGCCGAGCACGATGCCCTGGCGGATCTGGTCGGCGACGACGTCGGTCCTGGTGTCGGCGGGCTCGTCGGTCGGGGTCACCTGCGGTTCCTCCTGCGGCAGCGCACCGGGCCAGTGTGCCACCGCGGAAACGCTCTCCGGGAACTCGCCGGAGCGGCCGGTCTCCCCGGCGAAACGAGTCCGCCGGGGCCACCCCGGAAGGGTCACACCTCGACGGCGGCACCGGGGAGACCGGCGAGCGGTGGCCCGATGTAGCTTTCCGCGAAGTTCCGCGCGTAGGCGGGTGAGTTCCGCAGCTGCCACAACCGCGACTGCTGGAGCCGCTGGCGGAAGGCGGCGTCCGGGGACTCGGAGGGATAGTAGGTGTGCGTCGTGTGCAGCAGTGCGTGGCTGAACTCCTGCGCCTTCCAGACGTCGGGTATCCGCCGCTGGGAATAGCGGTCCAGCACGCTCTCGTCCCCGGTGTCCAGGTGCTCGGTGACCGTGTGGGTGAATTCGGCCGCGTCGGCGATGGCGAGGTTCATCCCCTTGCCGCCGGACGGTGTGATGAGGTGCGCGGCGTCGCCGAGCAGGAAGACACGCCCGTGGCGCATCGGTTCGGTGACCCGGCTGTGCATCTCCAGGAGGTTCTTGCTGAAGATCTCGCCCTCGTGCAGCGTCCAACCGGGCTTGGCCAGTCGGGTACGCAGCTCCGACCAGATCCGCCGATCCGGCCACTCCTCGAGTGTCGCGCCGAGGGGAACCTGCAGGTGAAATCGGGTCACGGTGTCCGAACGCAGCAGGTGCCCGGCGAATCCGTTCCGGTGCTGCGCGTAGATCGTGTGCTCGGCGGAGGGCGGCGCGTGGGCGAGCAGGGTCAGCCAGCGGAACTCGTGCCGCATGGTGTGGTCGGACACCGCGTCATCGGGGACGCCGTCCCTGCAGGCACCGTGCTGACCGTCCGCTCCCGCCAGATAACGTGCTCGGATCACGGTGCCGTCGGCACAGCGAACCGTGGCGTGTTCGGAGTACCCGCGCACCGAATCGACCGCCGTCGCGTACCGCACGGTCCCACCGGCCCGCTCGTACGCGTCGAGCAGATCAGCGACGATCTCCTGCTGGGGGTAGACCCACTGCGGGATTCCGTCGTAGTGCGCGGAGCAGTCCGTGAAAAAGGCGGTGCCCTCGGAGCGGAACTCACAGCCCCGGTGCACCGCGCCCGCCGCGTGCAGTCCGCCCGCGAGTCCGTTCTCGGCGAGCAGTTCGACCGTGCGACGTTCCAGCAGTCCGGCGCGCGAGCGGCCGACCAACCGCTCACGGTCGCAATGGTCGAGTACGACGGTCTCGATTCCGCGCGCCAGCAGCAGGTTCGCCGTGGTCAGGCCCGCCGGGCCGGCTCCGACGATCACTACCGTGGTGTCGATTTCGGACACGTGCCACCTCCCGGGAGCGGGTCGCTCCGGCATGGCGGGGTTCCGCCCTTCGCGCCCCGGCTCGACCCAACCGGCCCGTGCGGTGATCCCCCGACCGATCACCCCACGGACTCCCATCGGTCGACGCCGGATAACTCGACAAGGCTAAGTTTAATTACATATTGACGTCAACAGTAGACACACGGAATACATAACAGGAACTTCGGCGTTGACCAGCCGCCTGGCCTCGTACTTTGAATTAAACTTGTGGTGCCGGCTCGGTACACCGGCACCACGGAACGACACGAGCGGCTGGACGGGAACATTCGAGACGGAGCACGCCCGCTACTGAGCACCACTTCCTGACCGGCACGGGGAACCCCGTACGTGACTCCGTGCCGAGCGGAGACGGCCGGTCGGTCGCACCGGCTCTCAGATCACCCCCATCCGTAACGCGTAGGCCACCGCGTGCGGTCTGTTCCGCAGCTGAAGACGACCGGTGATCTCGGAAACCACTCGCTTGACCGCCCGTTCGGAGAAATTCAACTCCTCGGCGATCTCGGAAGTGTCGAAACCGTGCGACATCAGCCGCAGCACGTCGATTTCCCTGGGAGTCAGGCCGGAGGCGTGCAGCCCGTTCGGCGCGAGAACCTCGCGCTGCAGCTGTTCGAAGTGCCGCAACAGCTCGCCGAGCATCGGCGAGGGCAGCAGTCCGCCCCCCGCCGCGGCGGTGCGAACGGCCTCCTCGATTCGCTCCCGGGAAGCGGCCTCCCGAGGCAGCACCGCGGCCACGTTGCACTCGACGGCCGGAACCAGGTCGTTGCGCGTGATCTCGCAGAGAATCATGATGACGGGTGCGTTCAGGGTCGCCTTGATCTTGCGCAGCGTCGAGGCCACGTCGACGGTCAGCCGCTCGGCCACCACGAGGACCACGTCCACCGGCGTGTGCTCCTCGGCGGGCACCACCTCGATGTTCGGCCGACTGTCCAGGTAATGGCTGACAGCCATGCTGGTCAACGGGTCCACGGTCCGCACGAACACTCGAATCGAGTTCACCGGAGCCTCCTAGCACCGCGAGCAATCGTCTGGGATGAAGTGTGTGAACGGCAAATTCAGCAGTGCTCAGCACGGATCGTCAGCACGGGCGCGGACAGCGACTCGAACCGGAACCTCCGCCGGAACCGAGCAAAAACGAGCAAAGTGTGAAACGGACAACAATCAATCTTTACCGACGGAATCACAATCTCTACTCCTGTTCCGGGATCCTCCGATCGAGCAGCGGTTTCGTCGGGCGCGCCCGTATCAATCGGGCTTCGACCGATTGGGTCAACTAGTTCTGCGGTACGACATAAAGGTATACACCGATTTCGTGACCGGTCAAGGTAAACGGGAGTAACTCCACCGGCGCGCAGAGCGCATCGACGCCCCCGAAACTCGCCGACGCGCAGGCCACAGGGCGGGAACCAGCAATCCCGAGGTAACGAATACTCGTTGCGCATCGATCAGACGCACGGCGCGGCGATGGCGGGAACCCTCCGCACGACAGCACCGAGGTGTTAAGAAAGTCTCACTCCGGACGATCTGTGATAAATTTCGACGCGACACGCATAAAAACATCGGAATATCGACATACGAGACACTCACGGCGTCGCGAAACACGGATGACGACCTCTCGTCCCGCCCCGCGGGTAAAGCCGAATCGACGAGAAAGGAAAATCTCGACACGTACGCCCGCAACCGCGAACAACAACGGAACGCGATCAAAATATGAACATAATTCTAATCAATACCTCGAAAAGCCGCTGCACTGTGCTTTCCGGCAACATGACGCGAAGCGCTTCGACCACGAAGCGTGACAGTCGACCTCCGGCGCTCCGCCACCCCCACGCCGGGAGGCGAACACGTCAGGAGCTCGAGACGAATCAACGGTTGACCGGAGATCAACGGCGGAGCGATACGTCTCCCCGCCGCACAGTTCCGACAACCGTTCGATGTGCCCGGCAACGCTCCCCGAGACGCCCACCACCACGACGGTTCCCGGAGATGCGGTCGCCTTCGCGGGAGCCGTCGCGACTTCGGAGTACTTCGGAGGAGCCGGCAGCGCTTCACCCGGGCACCGGACTCCGGTACCCGTGGAAGCTCCACGGGTCTCTGCCATCCAGCCGCATCCTGCGGTACAGCAGCACGATGTAGACCACGTCGAGCACCACCATCGTCGGTATCAGCACCAGGAAGAGTATCCGGGAGGGATAGAGCAGGAAGCCGGTCAGCCCGGCGGAGAACGTACCGAGGAACTTCGCCACTGCGATGTGGAGGGACTGCCCCACCGAGGAGTTCCGTCTACGCAGCATCAGGATGAACGCGGCGCTGAGGAACACGTTGATGATCATGCCGATGTACATGCCGTCCCGGTCGTGGAACTCGTTGGCACCGGCCATCACCACCAGCGAGGACCACACCGCGAGCCCGCCGAGCAGCACTCGGAACGTGAACCGGGGCAGGTGAGGATAGTCCCGCGGGCCGTAGCGGAACGCCTGGTAGAGCAGGAACACGTTGATCACCGCCCAGACCGTGTTGATCTGCCGCTGGCTCGGTGTCTGCTCCAGGATGAACCCGAGGCTGAACTCCCAGGAGAAGTTCACCGCCACCATGTAGGCGGGAATGGCGATCCTGCCGTCCAGGGCCGTCTGCCGGATGGACAGCAGGTAGGTCAGCAGCCAACCCACCACGGTCGGCCCCGCGACCGACCAGAAGAGCCACCCCGGGATGTCGACGGCCTCGATCGTGACCGGAGCGACGTCCGACATCGGGACCAGGAACGGTGGTAACCAGCTCAACTCGATTCCGTACCTCTCTCGAACGGCGCGAACGACGAACCCGACAGCACCACGAACACCTCCTGAGCAGCCGTCACGGGGGTTCGGCCCGCCCGACCCCACGAGAACCGAGCCCCCACACCTCACTAAAGCCCGGGAACGATCGAATCCAGCCCGAAGAACGAACCACCGTAGAGCTCGTGGCCCACCTGCACGTTGAGCATGGCGTGCCTGGCCGCGGTGTTGGCATCGCGCCAGTACTGCTGCATCGGGCTCGCCTCGGCGAAGGCCGAGGCGCCGTAGGCCCACATCAACTCGTCCAGCGCCCCGGTTATCAGCTTCACCGAGTGCGCCGCGTCGCCGCGAATCCTGCGCAGTTCGTTCTCGGGGACCGAGACCGCCCGCTCGGCGGCCGCGTCGATCGCGTCGGCCGACCGACGCACATGCATCTCGGCGGCGTCGATGTTCAGTGCCGTGCGTCCCAGTTCCGAGACGAACGTCGGGGATTCGGGCTGGCTGGCGTAGGTGCTCGGCGGGATCTTGCGCGACGGCGCCTTCTCGACCACGCAGGAGAGCGCGGCCTGCCCGATGCCGAGCACGACGGAGGCGCAGATGACCGCCATGGCCGCCACCGCCGGGGACCGGAACAGCGGGTTCAGCTCGAGGTCGGTGCTGTGCTGCCGCCCCAGCTGTATCTCGGCGGGAATCACCCGGTGCTCGGGGACGTGGACGTCCTCGGCCACGACGGTGTGACTTCCGGTGGCCCGCATGCCGACGGTGAACCAGGTGTCCTCGATACCGAGATCGCCGACGGGAACGAGCACGGACACCGGGCGCACGGTCTCGCCGCCGCTGTCGAGTTCCTTAGCGCTCAGTATCGCCCAGTCGTCGTGCAGGATGCCCGAGGCGTAGGGCCACTTGCCGGTCAGCGAGTACCCCCCTTCGGCCGGAACCAGCTCGCCGGCAGCGACGAAGATCGAGGCGAGCTTCGCCCCGGGGGCCTCACCGAACACCTCGTCCTGGGCGCGCACGGGGAACCTGCTCGCGAACAGGTTGGATCCGTTGATGTTGTTGACGACCCACGAGGTGGAGGGGCAGTAGTGCGAGAGTGCCTTGGTCACCTCGCTCAGGGTGCGCACCCCCGTCTCCAGCCCGCCGTAGCGGCGGGCCGTCCAGAGTCTGCCCACCCGGGACTCCTCGATCGCCCGAACGGTGGCGTCCGGAAGCCTGCGCTCGCGATCCCCGTCGGGAACGCCGTCCGCCAGTACCGGTCCGATCGATCGGACCCGTTCCAGCAGCTCGTCGCGCAGCTCCTTGGTGTCCTCGGTCGGACTCGTCATACGGCTGCCTCCTGGAGTGTGTCGTTGTCGATTCGCGCCCTACCCGCACACCTCGGGGCCGCTCCGCGGGCCCTCCGTGGCGTGATCGCGACGAGGAATGCCCCCCTCCGGGAGTCACCAGTCGGGCGGATCGGATATCAGGTTGGTGATGTCGAAGTAGTCGCGCCACGCGCTGATGCGACCGTCCCGGATCTCGAACGCGGCCATGACCTTCAGGTTCAGCGCGATGGGACTGCCGTCCGCACGGAGCATGTCCTCGACCCGTTCGACGAGCACGGTCTCGCCGGTGGTGACGATGTGCCGGAATCGCACCCTCAGCTGGGCGAAGTCGGCGGGCATCATCTCCAGGATCCGCCGTTTGCCGTGGCAGACCGGGGAACCGGGGTTCTCCCAGACGCAGTCCTCGGTCAGGAAACTCTCCACGGCGGAACGGACATCGGCCGGGGAGGGCCCCATTCGGCCCAGGAACTCACGAACCAGACTCCGATGTGCTGTGGCGGACACGATCAGCTCCCCGCCCCGCTCGTGACGGTGCGGCCGAGGATTCGGCCGAACGCGTCGTGCAGCCGCGCCTCGCTGTCGGTGCCGTCCTCGGTGGCGCGCCAGGCGACGTGGTTGTCGGGGCGCACCAGCACCGCGCCTCCGGTGCCGAGGCCCGCCGTCTCCCGCCAGGTGCCGTCGACGTCGACGTGCCCGTTGGCCCCGGTCGCGTCCTCGTCCTGCTCGCCGGGGTCGTGCTCCCCGATGGGCACGACGGCCAGCGACACGCCGTAGTCCTCGGCCACGCGTTCGGCCGCCGCCGTCCAGGAACCGCCCTGTTCACCGGTGAACAGCACGAAGCCGCCGTGGGCTCCGACGAGGTCGTGCGTGGACACGTCCCCGCCCCGCGCGAGGCGGGCGTGCGGCAGCCGGTGTCCCGGCCTGGTCATCGGCCGGTGCCCACACCCCATGGGGTCCCTGTCCGGCGGGGGTGTCCCGTCGGGAACCAGCGCACCTTCCTCGTAGGCGAATCCGATCTCGATGTCGTGCGCCTGGTACTCCACCCGCTGCGTGGCGAAGACCTCCGCTGCCCTCGCCCGCCGCGTCCGCCCCATCGGGGTGTCGGAGAACAACGCGCGAATGGTGGCGCGGGCCGATTCCAGCGGCTGACCCGGCAGCAGGCCGAGTCCCGCGTGGGCCACCGCGTGGTTGCGGAAGGCGTACATCGCCCAGCTCACGTTGCGGCGTGCCACCGGAAGCCGCTCCGCCTCGTAGGTGTCCAGCAGTCGTCGATCGGCGGTGCCGTCGAGCACCGCACCGAGTTTCCAGGCGAGGTTGTGTCCGTCCTGGATCGCGGAGTTCAGCCCGAGACCGGTGGCGGGTGGCTGGCGGTGGGCCGCATCGCCGGCGAGGAAAACGTTGCCGACGCGGAAGGTCCCGGCCACGACGCCCTCGGGCCGGTAGTTGCTCACCCGGTGTATCTCCAGGTCCAGGTCGGGCAGCTTGAGCAGCTGCCGAACCCGCTCGAGCATGGCCTCCTCACCGAGGTCCAACTCGCTGTCGGGGGCCGGATGGAAGTGCAGCGCCCACTCCCGGCACTTCAGTCCCCACTCCGGCCCGAGGGCGACCATTCCGTATCGGGAGATGGGGCCGCCGTCCATGCCGACGAAGTTGGTCATCAGCACCGAGTCACCGGGCCACCACTCGGCGAGGTCCGCGCTGAAGTGGACGGACACCACGTCGAGCGCGCCGCCCTCCCCCGTCATTTCCACACCGAGCTCGTCACCGATGCCGCGCCCGCCGTCGGCCGCGACGAGATAGCGGGCACGAACGGTGAAGCGGTGTCCGGTGGAACTCTCGGTCACCACGGCGGTCACGCCGGACTCGTCCCTGGTGAACTCCTCCATCACGTGGCCGAACAGCACGCCGTCTGGTGCCCGCTCCACGGCGTGCCGGTGCAGCAGCGGTTCGAGCCGGTGCTGCGGGAAGTTGGTCGAAGGGCAGGGGCTGTCGGCCAGGTAGGGTCCCGCCGTCGAGCCACCACCGAACGCGTCCATCCGGTGCAGATCCAGTGCGTCCAGCTCTCCGTCACCGGCCAGCGAGGTGCGCCAGACGACCTCGCTCATGTTCTCCAGCGGTGCGCTGCCGTGGTAGACCTCCGCCGCGAGGCCGTGCTGGCGGAAGATCTCCATCGTCCGCTGGTTCAGGTAGTGGGCTCGTGGCAACGCCGAGGGCGACTCGCGGCGTTCCACGAGAAGGTGCTCGACACCGAGATCGGACAGGAAGATCGATGTGGACAGACCACAGCCACCTCCCCCCACGACGAGTACCGGGATTTCGTGGTCGGGCATCGGTTACTCCAGCGACGATCGGACTCGGGGGAAACGACTGGCGGGCCCGTGGCGCGGGAAGCGGCCCGCCGTGGTGAGCGGTCCGGCCGCCGAGGCCCCGACCGCGGGCGCATCGCTCATGACGGCCGCTCGCCCTCCCGCACCGTGATGGCGGCCGAGGGGCACAGCAGCGCGGCCTCGCGGACCCGCTCGTGCTCGTGCTCGCCGGGGGTCTCGTCCAGCAGGACCACCACCCCGTCCTCGTCACGCTGGTCGAACACCTCGGGAGCGGCCGAGACGCAGTGGCCCGCTGCCACGCAGCGGGGCTGGTCCACGTCGACGTTCACTCTCGTGACCTCCTCATCGAAGTTCTCCGGTCGGGTTGTCGGGTCGCTCGCCCGGCGGAACCTCCCGCCGGCTCCGCCGCGGGGCCGCGACGTCGGAAAGCGGCACTCACCAGGTGACCGGCAGGTTGCGCACCCCGAAGACCAGCGCCTTGGTCCGGTACTCGATGTCCTCCTCCGGGCAGGCGAACCGCAGCGTGGGGAACCTGTTGAACAGCGCGGGCAGCGCGATGCGCAGCTCCATGCGCGCCAGCTGCTGGCCGAGACACTGGTGGGCGCCGTAACCGAAGGTGACGTGGTGCTTCGGGGGATTGCGCACGTCCAGCTCGTCCAGGTCCCGCTCCTCGGCCTCCGGCAGATCGCGGTTGGCGGCCAGCACCGAGACCACGACGCGTTCGCCTTCCCCGATCTCCTGGTCGCGCACGGACATGTCCGCCGCCGCCTGTCGTGGCATCGCGGTGGCCGGGGAGCAGTAGCGCAACAGCTCCTCCACGGCCCCGTCCACCGCGTCGGGCTCGTCGCGCACCACCGCGAGCTGATCCGGGTTGCGCAGCAGCAGCGTGGTGCTCGCGGAGAGCATGCTGGCCGTGGTCTCGTGCCCGGCTATCAGCAGCATGTTGCCGATCCCGACCAGCTCGTCGTCGGTCAGTTCGTCGCCGTGCTCCCGCACCACGCTCCCCAGCAGGTTGTCGCCGGGGCTCTCGCGGTGGGACGCGATGAGCGTGGCCATGTACTCGTCCATCTCGGCCAGGTTCCGGATCTGGGTCTCACGGCTGGTGTTGACGTCCAGTCCGACCTGGGCGCGATGCTGGAAGTCCGCGCGGTCCGCGTAGGGCACTCCCAGCAGTTCGCAGATCACCAGCGTGGGGATGGGGGTGCTGAACAGCTGCACGAGGTCGGCACCGGCACCTGCCTGCTCCACCGCGTCCAGCCGGTCCGAGACGATCCGCTCGATCATCGGCCGCAACGAGCGCACCCGCTTGACGGTGAAGGCTCCCGTGAGCATGCGTCGCAGCCGGGAGTGGTCGGCACCGTTGTAGTTGAGCAGGTTGCCCGGCTGGTTGAGCATGGTCCGCGGCGCCTCGGGGTCGAAGACGAATCCCATCCGCAGCCTGGTGTCGCTGAGCGCGTTCTTGGCGTCCTCGTAGCGAGTGATCGTGGCCGCCTCGAACTCGTCCAGCAGCGGGCTGGGCACCATGATCCGCGGCAGTTCCTCCGACCGCTGCATCTCGTACAGCTCGTCGGCTGGGGTGAAGGGGCACCCTTCCGCACGCGCGGCGATGGGTAGTGGTTTGGGCTCGTTCATGGGGTCTTTCCCTCTTGCTGAAGTGGTGAGCAACGGACGTCTCCACCGGGTTCGGGGCCCGGGGAAGTCAGCGCGGGGCCTCGACCCGGCGAGTTCCCGGGTAGAGCGGAGTCCCGCTCCGAAAGGGCTCGATCAGAACCTCCGGTCGGTGAGGAAGGCGGCCATTTCCAGCAGTTCCTCGCGCACGGACCGCGGCAGGCCGTCGTGTTCCAGGCATTCGCGCGCGCCCGCCACCCGGCGCGCCAGCTCCTCGTGGGTCCACTCGCGACCACCGGCGCGTTCCACCAGTTCGGCGACGCGGTGCACCTGCTTCTCGTCCAACGGCTCGGAACCGTGGTACAGCGCCGAGAGCTCGTCCGAGCCGCCCTCGTTCAGCGCGAACACCAGCGGCAGTGACTTCTTGCGCACCCTGATGTCCGCCAGCACCTGCTTGCCGGTGCGTTCCGGCTCGCCCCAGATCCCGAGCAGATCGTCGACCAGTTGGAAAGCGACTCCGATGTGTTCACCGAACCGGGCGAGGCGGTGTAGCAGTTCCGCCTCCGCGCCGAGCAGTTCAGCGCCGATCGAACACGCGCAGGAAAGCAGCGCACCGGTCTTGTCGCCCGCCATGCGCAGGCACTCGTCCAGTGTCACGTCGTCCCGCCGCTCGAACTCGACGTCGGCGGCCTGACCGCTGATCATGCGCCGCGTCGCCGTGGCCAGGGAGTTGGCCGCGGTTCCGGCACCCGGTTTCCCGCTGTCGAGCAGCACCCCGGTGGCCGCGGCCAGCAGCGCGTCACCGGCCAGGATCGCCCGCGGCACCCCGAACAGCGTCCACGCGGTCGCCCTGCCGCGCCGGGCCGAGTCGTTGTCCATGATGTCGTCGTGCAGCAGCGAGAAGTTGTGCACCAGCTCCACCGCCACCGCAGCGGCCACCCCGTCCGCCGGGTCGGCGCCCGTGCTCCGCGCTGACAGCAGGGCCAGGGACGGGCGTACGAGTTTGCCGCTCCACTCCTCGGTGGGCCTGCCCTGTTCGTCGGACCATCCGTGGTGGTAGCCGGCGACCAGTTCCGTCTCGTGGGACAGGTAGTCACGCACCGCGGCGCGCAGCGCGGGGCGCACCAGCGCGATGCCCGCGTCGAGCGCGTCGGGGGACCGTTCCGCGTGCGTCGTACTCATGGAACCACCACCGTGTCGGCGTGGGATGTTCCTCCGCCGCACCGAGCGCGGAACGGAGCGGCCGGCTGGTCCACTTCGGTGGCCGTCCGGTACCCCTCGGCGCCGGGTCGGGCCGGTGAGCTGTCGCGTGACATGGCGTTGCGCTCTCACTCTCTGCGACGATCGTCAATCGCGGGTCGGTAGCTCATCGGGAGTCGGGGTCGTCGGGCGGAACAGCGCACGACGCAGTACCCGCCGGGAGGTCAGCAGACTGCTGGGCGGTGCCAGCAGGAAGAGGACGTCGCGAAACGCGCGGCACACCACCGGATCGCCGGGCACCCGTTCGCGTACCCGTTCGAGGTACCGGTCGAGGACCCGATCGGCGGGGCCGTCGCGCAGCGCGTTCCCCTCGGCTCCGGGCATGGGACTGTCCGCGCCGGTGGCGACGTCCCAGGCGCCACGTGCCGAGGCCAGCACCGCCCGCTGGGCTCGACGCGTCGTGAGTCGGTTCCCGCTCGCGGCCAGCTGCCGGGACAGGGCCACGGCGTTCATGGCCGCGACAGAGATCCCCTGCCCGTAGACGGGGTTGAACGCGCAGAGGGCGTCACCGACGACGAGGAAACCGCTCGGGAGTCCGGAAGCGCGGTCGTAGCGACGACGCCTGTTCGCGGTGTGCCGGTACCCGACCGGGCGGGTGAGCGGTTCGGCCTGCCGCAGCCACCGGTGGGGCTCCGGGTGCGGAAGCGCGCGGGCGAACTCCACGAAACCGTCCGGATCGGTGGGAGGTGGATTCGCGCGGGGGCCGGACAGCGTCACCATCATGCGGTCGCCCTCCGCGGGCAACATGATGGCTCCCAGCGGCTGCGTCGCGTCGGGCACGAGGTAGAAGCCGCTCACGCGGTCGAGCGGCTCGCTGCTGTCGGTGCGGAAGGAGCACGTGGCGTAGGCACGGCCGGTCGCCAGTACCTCCTCCTGGGGGACGGTGACGCCGAGAGCGTCCAGCCACTCGGGAGTTCTGCTCGTCCGCCCGGTGGCATCGACCACCAGGTCGGCGTCGAGTTCCCGCTGTTCGCCGCGTTCGGACCCGCGCTCGCGGAAAGCGACTCCCGCGACGTGTTCGGAGTCGCCGAGCAGGCCGGTCACCCGAGCCGAGGTCCTGACGTCGATGCGGGGGTGGCGCTGCAGCACGCAGCGGCGGATCAGGTGCTCCAGCAACGGTCGTGAGGCGGTGACCACCGGCTCCGAGTGATGCTGCCGGGACACCCACTGCCCGGCCTGCCACACCCCGAGGTCGGCCGGAACCGACAGCGACGGGGCGCCTTCCCGGCGCAGCGACGGCGAGAGTTCGGGAAGCAGCTCGTCCAGCGCTCTGATACCGCTGGTGAGCAGCACGTGGGTGTGCGGGGACTGCGGGACTCCACCTCGGGCGACGGGGGTGTCCGGGTAGTGATCACGTTCCAGGACGGTGACCCGTTCGGCGTGCCCCGCGAGAGCGTGGGCGGTCAGCAGTCCGGCCACGCTTCCGCCGAGTACCGCGACGTGCCCGAGCGAACGGGTCGGAGCCGGTGCGCGCGACTGTCCGTTTCTCCTCAACACCCGGGTGGCTCCGTGGTGCTGCCGTCGCCGCCCCCGGCGATTTCCGTAGTTGCTTCGTCCATCCGCTGCCGCAGGTACTCGACCCCGGAGGTCTCCCCGGTGCCTTGCTGATCACCGAGCATGTGCTCCACGAGCTTGAGGTGGGTGTATCGCCAGCTCCGGGTCGCCGCGCGGAGCCGGACCAGTTCGCGCTCCGCGAGCTCGATCCCACCCGATTCGACCCCGCCGGCGGCGTGCCGCTGGGCGAGCCGGTGGGTGATCTCGAACAGCTCGTGGAACTGCTTGGACTGCAGCCCGCTGGCCGTCCCGAACCTGTCCCGGAACAGCTGGAAGTGTTCGGGCTTCAGGGAGCTCCGCAGCAGCACAAGGTGACTTTCCAGCGTCTCCACCACGCGTGCCGCGCGGTTGGCCCGGTGGTCGGAGCACTCGCTGTCGCAGAGTCCGGCCTCGATGTGCCGCAGATCGGTCAACGCCTGGCTGAGCAGCGTCTCGGACGCCTGGTGCACCACGATGAACAGCCGTTCGCCGTCGTGGATCTCGCGGTCGTCATCGGGAGTGAGCGGTTGCTGTAGGGACAACAACTGCTTCAGTTGCAGGTACTGGGAATAGGTCACGGTGCTCACCCGAACCATCTCCTCTGCGTGTCGGAGCGCTACACCAAACGACCCGTGGCGGTGAGTTCCTCCAGGGCGTCGCGGTGTTCGCCGGGAGGCAGTGCCTCCAGTGCCCGTGCCGCCATCCGGGCGTACCTGCGCGACATCTCGCGGGCCGAGTCCACCGCGCCGTGGGCCCGCACCAGGTCCCGCATGGCCTCGTAGCGCTGCTCGACCGGTGAAGTGGTGTCGGCGAGGATTTCCTCGATGAGTAGCTTCTCGTTCCGGGAGGCTCGACGATGCGCGAGCAACACCGGAAGCGTGGGCCTGCCGTTGCGAATGTCCGAGGTGTTGGGTTTTCCCGCTCTGGTGCCGTCGTAGGCCATCAGATCGTCCCGAATCTGATAACCGATTCCCAGAAAATTGCTGTAATTGTGCAACGCATCCAGGGATTCCTCGTCCGCCCCGCTCAATGTCGCGCCGAGACCGCAAGCCATCCACAGCAGTGCGCCGCTCTTGTCCTTGATCATGTCCCGATAAGTGGCGGTGGAACAGACGGTGCGCCCCATTCTGATTTCCTTGACGGCGGCGTCACCGATACGGAGTCCGGTTCGCGCCAGCACGTCCAGTCCCCGCGCGACGCGTGATTCGGGGACTCCCGCGCGCCCGCAGTCCGACAGCGCGGCGAATCCCTGGAAGAACAACCCGTCACCACCGACGATCGCGGTGGGGTGACCGAACGTCTCGTAGGCGGCGGACTTGCTGCGTCGTTCGGCGTCCTCGTCCACGATGTCGTCGTGCATCATGGCCCCGACCTGCACGCATTCCACCGCTACCGCGGCGGGGAGCATCGGAGCCAGCTCGCCGCCCACGGCGAGACCGGACCGGATCAGGAGCCAGGGCCCCATCATCTTGCCGAACGGCACCAGGCCGTAGCGCACCACTTCGTCGAGATCGGACGCGTCCTCGGGCCAGCGGTACTCGACCTCGGCACGGACCAGTCTGGCTATTTCGGGATCGGCAACCTGTGGGACATCGATCTCCGTCATGCCGTCGACTGTATGGGGACCCCCGTTCCATGTCGCTAGGAAGAGTGAACGCTGGCCCGAAGGGGAACGCCCAACGGACTTTTCGATCCGGAACCGGCGAAAACACCCTGGGCCAACCCGAATCATTCGACCGCGTGATGTCTTCCCGAATACGTGTTCGACAGTTCCGCGTCGGTTCGTGGGAAACGCGACCACAATGGCGACCGCCACCACGGGGCAGAATCCTCAGCGAGGTTCCAATCGGATCCGGTGGATTTCACCCATGATTCCGAACCCGCACAACGCCAGCAGCCCGTGGGCACCGACGAACCACAGGGCGGCGTCGAAGGAACCGGTCACCGAGAGGGTGTAGCCGATGACGACCGGGGTGACGATGCCCGCCGCGTTGCCGACGGCGTTCATCGTGCCGCCGACGAAGCTCGCGGCCCGCGGGGGTGCGATGTCGGTGGTGATGGCCCAGCCGAGCGCTCCGAGCCCCTTGCCGAAGAACGCGATCGCCAGGATGGTCAGGATCAGCCCCGTGCTGTCGGTGAGGGTGCAGAGCACCAGCAGCAGCACCAGCGACATCCCGATGACCGAGGGCGTCTTGCGTGCGGCGGTCAGCGAGTGACCCCGGCGAATCAACCGGTCGGAGAGCCAACCGCCGAGCAGCCCGCCGAGCAGCCCGGACAACGCGGGGATCGCGGCGGTGAACCCGGTCTCCAGCAGGGACAACCCGCGGGCCCGCACGAGGTAGACGGGCAGCCAGGTGATGAAGAAATAGGTCAGCGCGTTGATCGCGTACTGCGTGACGTAGACACCCCACAGCGGACGAGCCGACAGGATCCGCCGGACGGTCCCCCGATCCAGCCGCGCCGGTCGCGGTTCCGTTCCACCGCTGCCGGTCGACGACCGGTCCGCCGATTCCACCGCTGCCGGGCCGCTGCCATTGGCCGTTCGAGACCGCTCGACGGTGGCGTCGAGCCGGCTGAGTGGGTCGTCGAGCCCGGTCAGCGCACCACCGGATTCCATGTGGGCCAGTTCGGCGGAGGATACGCGGGGGTGGCGCGTGGGGCTCCGCATCCAACGGGTCCAGCTCGCCGCCAACACGACCCCGCAGACACCGAGCAGCACGAACACCCAGCGCCAGCCGAACTCGTGGGTGACCCACCCCATGAGGGGTGCGAACATCGCGGTGGCCAGGTACTGCGCGGAGGTGAACACCGCGGTGGCCCAACCGCGCTCGGCGGTGGGGAACCACATCGTCACCACCCGTGCGTTGGCGGGCAGCGCGGGGGACTCGAACGCACCGAGCAGCAGCCGCAGCAGGAAGACCGCGGCCAACGCCACCAGCACCGATGTGGTCAGCAGCCCCACGAGGCTGATCGCCGCGGTGGCGAGCGTCCACAGCACGATGCTCGCGGTGTAGACCCGGCGGGCCCCGAACCGGTCCAGCAGAATGCCGCCGGGCAGCTGCGCGAGCACGTAGGACCAACCGAAAGCGGAGAAGACGTAGCCCAGTTGAACCGTGGAGAACCCCAGGTCGGCGGCCATGTCGTCACCGGTGATCGACAGGCTGCCCCGTCCGGCGTAGATGACCGCGGTGATGACGAACAGCAGTCCGAGCACGAGAAGACGAGTGGGTAACCGCGGGGTTCGTCCGTGGTGGGAAACGTGGTTCGTCGAACTCGTCGCGGTCCCGGGCATCGGTGTCGCCTTTCCGTAGAGATGGTGTCGGTATCACCACCGCACGCACCGACCCCCTCCCCGGAACACACCATGACGGCCTGCACTGATGCCGTTCAAACACCCGTTTCGCATCGGACGATGCCCGAACGAAATCACCGCAGCGCAGTGCCGCCCCGATACAGTTCCCACTGTGACGTAAATTTCTCGCGAAATCGCCGCGCCCGCGGAGCGCTCAAGCCGCGCACCGACCCCCTCGCGGGCCGCACTCCGACCGCCCTCGCGGGCCGAGCTCCGACCATCCCTGCAGGCGGCACCGCCGCGGGTTCTCCGGTGCGGCTCTCGCGAGGAAGGCCCGACGTTGTGTAGGTCGCTACCCGATGTCGGGCCTCCCCGCAGCGAGAGCCGTGCGGGAGGTTCCGCCAAGCGAGTAACCACGAAGAACGAGCGGAGAACTCTTCACTATCCGGCTTCGGCGAGGTTGTCGGTTATGACTCCGACCGTTTCGAGCAGCGTACGCGTCACCGTCCTGAGGTTCGTGCGGCTCACCGCCCCGGCGACGGCGACGGCGGCCGACGGAGTGTCATCACCGAGGAACACCGGGGCGGCCACCTCCACCAGTTCGGGATCGTGTTCGCTCCTGAGGCAGGCCACACCGGTACGCCCGATCAGCTCGAACTCCCGCTTGAGCCGACTCGGATTGGTCATCGCCCCGGGCGCGTACACGGCGGAGGCGGCCTCGTGGAACTCCACCCAGTCGCGCGAACTCCCCGCGAGCAACAACCTGCCCACGGCGGAACGGTGCACCGGGACGGGGTGCCGAAACGCGCGGGCGATCCGGGCGTCCTCCCGGTGGTACAGCGTCCCCGCGTAGCGCACCCGCGCAGCGGAGAGCATCCCGACGCTCACGACGCAGTGGACCTGCCGGAACAGGTCTATCAGGTGGGGCGTGATCGCCTCGCTGAATTCCTCCACCCTGGATTTGCCCCGGACCGCGGACAAGCGGGAAAAATAGTCACCGAGCTCGTACGCCTTGGTCTCCAGGCGCACCACCGCACCGATATCCGTCAGAACTCGCATCAGTCGATGCAGCGTCGACTTGGGGAAATCAACTCGCTGGGAAATCTCGGACAGGGTAAGCGGCTTCGACGACCCCGATATTTCCTCGAGAACGACGAAAGCCTTCCGCAAGGGTTCGCCCGGGCTCTCGGTCATATCCCTGCGCATGGTCTCGATCGTCCCGAGAATCCGGGTGAGACGGACGGGCCCCGGACAGCGTGCGCGAGTTTCAACGCGTTACCTCCACTGCTTTCCTCCCCTTCCCGCCACACGCTTTCTAGCGTGCCGACGGAATCGGAAAAAGACCGTGCGAAACGACTGTCCCCTGCATTCACCGATCCTGGCACGTAACGACTCCGTTCCGTAACCGGCTTCACACCGTCCCCGGGCAGGACTGCGAAGAGCAGCGGAGTTCTGAAAAACGGAACGGGCCGTTGAGGAGACGATCGCCGTTACCTAGCGTCCGGAATCATGGCACCCAAGAGTTCGGGCGAGCACACCCAGGACGACGACACTCGTCGGATCCTGCTCGCCAGTCCAAGGTCCTTTTGCGCCGGAGTGGAACGAGCCATCGAGATCGTCGAACGAGCTCTGCAGTCATACACGCCCCCGATCTACGTCCGTAAAGAGATCGTGCACAATTCCTACGTCGTCGACGACCTCGCGAGCAAGGGCGCGATTTTCGTCGAGGAGCTCGACGAGGTGCCCGACGGAGCGACCCTGGTCTTCTCCGCGCACGGGGTCTCCCCCGCCGTGCGGGAGGAGGCCGACCGCAAGAACCTGGACGTCATCGACGGCACGTGTCCACTGGTCAGCAAGGTCCACGCGAAAGCGCGCCGCTTCGCCGCCCGCGGCGACACCGTGGTTCTCTTCGGGCACTCCGGACACGAGGAGATCGAGGGCACCTACGGCGAGGCACCCGAGTCCACAGTGCTCGTCGAGAGCGCGGACGAGGTGGCCGACCTGTCCGTGCCCGACCCGGATCGGGTCTCCTACCTGACCCAGACCACGCTCGCCGTGGACGAGACCAACGATTTCGTGCGGGAACTGCGCGAGAAGTATCCGAACGTGAGCGAACCGGCCTCGGAGGACATCTGCTACGCCACCACCAACCGGCAGCACGCGCTCAACGAGGTCATCGCGGAGTCCGACCTGGTCCTGGTGGTCGGCTCGACGAACTCGTCCAACTCGGTACGGCTGGTCGAGATATCCCGACGGCAGGGAACGCCCGCGGAACTCATCGACGGCGCGGAGGACATCACCGCCGAGTGGCTCGACGGGGTGCGAACCATCGGCGTAACAGCGGGTGCGTCGGCACCGCCGAAGCTGGTCGACGAGGTCGTCGAGGCACTGCGCGGTTTCGGACCCGCGACTGTGGCGGAACGCGAGTTCACCCACGAGACGATGCACTTCGAGCTCCCGTCGGTGCTGCGCGGCACCGGGGAAGGCGCGGCGGAACGGCCCGCCGGTAACGACGGCAGCTGATCGGGCCTTCCCGATCGGGCGGGGTGGTCGGTCGCGGAACCTCCGCCGGAACTCGACGTGGGGGAGGCGACACCGGGCGAAACCCCGCCCGCCGCAGGGATCGAACACTCTTCACGCAGGAGGAACGGGCAGCACGATATGACAGCCGGCTTACTGAGCAGTATCACCAGTCCGCAACGACTCAAGGAACTGGAACCGGAACAACTGGACGGCCTGGCCACCGAGATCAGGGAATTCCTCGTCGACAGGGTCGCCCGCCTCGGTGGGCACCTCGGCCCGAACCTGGGCGTCGTCGAGTTGACCATAGCGCTGCACCGGATCTTCGACTCGCCCGAGAACCGGATCGTGTTCGACATCGGTCACCAGGCATACGTCCACAAACTCTTCACGGGCAGGCAGGAGGAGTTCGGCTCGCTGCGCAAGGCGAGCGGGCTCTCCGGTTATCCGCTCCGCGCGGAGTCCGAGCACGATCACGTGGAGAACTCACACGCCTCCACCGCGCTGTCCTACGCGGACGGTCTGGACAAGGCCCGCCGTGTGCTGGGAGAAACCGACGAAACCGTGGTCGCGGTGATCGGCGACGGCGCGTTGACCGGCGGCTTGGCCTGGGAGGCGATGAACAACCTGGGCAGCGATACCGGACGGGTGGTGGTCGTGCTCAACGACAACTGCCGTTCGTACGGCCCCACGGTGGGCGGGCTCGCCGAACATCTGGCCGAGCTGCGCGCGGGCACGCATCACGGACCGAACCTGTTCGAGGACCTCGGCTTCGCCTACAGCGGACCGGTGGACGGGCACGACATCGCCGCGACCGAACGGGCGCTGCGACACGCGGCGGAGCTGCACAGCCCCACGGTGGTGCACTGCGTCACCGAGAAGGGGCGGGGTTACTCCCACGCGGAGAACGACGTCGCCGACCGCATGCACGGCATCGGACCCATCGATCCCGAGGCGGGCACCCCACTCGCCGCCTCGGCGCCGAACTGGACCAAGACGTACGGCGCGGAGCTGACGAAGCTCGCCGAGGAGCGCCCCGAGCTCGTGGCGGTGACGGCGGCGATGCTGCGCCCGGTGGGGCTGCTCGAGTTCGCCGAGCGGTTCCCGGAGCGGGTGTTCGACGTGGGCATCGCCGAACAGCACGCCGTCACCAGCGCGGCCGGGCTCGCCATGGGTGGGCTGCACCCAGTGGTCTCGTTGTACGCCACGTTCCTCAACCGCGCGGTCGATCAGATCATGATGGACGTGGCGCTGCATCGACTGCCGGTCACCTTCGTGCTGGACCGCGCCGGAATCACCGGGCCGGACGGCCCCAGTCACCACGGCATGTGGGACCTGGCGCTGCTGGGCACCGTCCCGGAGGTCCGGGTGGCCGCACCCCGGGACGCCACTCGGCTGCGCGAGCTGCTGCGCGAGGCGGTCTCGACCCAGGACGGGCCGACCGCGCTGCGCTTCCCGAAGGGGAGCGTGGGTGCCGACGTTCCCGCCCTCAACCGCATGGACGGGCTGGACATCCTGTTCCGCAGCAGGTCCCAACCGCTGGATGTGCTGCTCGTGAGCACCGGAACGCTGGCGGGACCCGTGGTCGAGGCTGCGAACGCTCTCTCGGAACAGGGCATCGGCGTGACGGTCGTGGATCCGCGCTGGCTGTTGCCGGTCTCCCCCACGCTGGTCCACCTCAGCTCCCGGCACCGGCTGGTTCTCACCGTCGAGGACGGCGTGCGGAACGGGGGCGTAGGTGCGGCACTCGCACAGTCCTGCACCGAGGAGCACGTGGCCACCCCGGTGCACAACCTCGGGCTGCCGCGTTCTTTCGTGGATCAGGGCGACCGCGGCGGGATTCTGGCCGACAACGGCCTCAACGCCGATGCCATCGCCGAACACGCCCGAGCGCTGCACGACGAACTCGGAAATCGGAACCAGACTCGCCTGGAAGGAACCTCCCATTGACACAGGTGGCGCTCGGCATGCCGACCACTCCCCCGCCAGTGCTGTCCGAACGTCGCGAAACCCGCCAGCTGCGGCTGGGACCCGTCGGTGTCGGTAGTGATCACCCGGTCTCGGTGCAGTCGATGACCACGACGAACACCACCGACATCAACGGCACGCTGCAGCAGATCGCCGAGTTGACCGCCTCGGGCTGTGACATCGTGCGTGTGGCG
This sequence comes from Actinopolyspora mzabensis, assembly GCF_900101095.1. Taxonomy (GTDB): domain Bacteria; phylum Actinomycetota; class Actinomycetes; order Mycobacteriales; family Pseudonocardiaceae; genus Actinopolyspora; species Actinopolyspora mzabensis. The sequence continues at coordinate 873 of NZ_FNFM01000001.1, read as the reverse complement.
TGCCCGACCGCCGACGACGCGGCGGCGCTGCCCGCGATCGCCCAGAAGTCGAAGATCCCGGTGATCGCCGACATCCACTTCCAGCCGAAGTACGTCTTCGCGGCCATCGAGGCGGGCTGCGCCGCCGTGCGGGTCAATCCGGGCAACATCCGCAAGTTCGACGATCAGGTCAAGGAGATCTCCAAGGCGGCCAAGGACCACGGCACGCCGATCCGCATCGGCGTCAACGCGGGCTCGCTGGACAAGCGTCTGCTGGAGAAGTACGGCAAGGCCACACCGGAGGCGCTCGTCGAGTCGGCGTTGTGGGAGGCCTCGCTGTTCGCCGAGCACGACTTCCACGACGTCAAGATCTCGGTCAAGCACAACGATCCCGTGGTGATGGTGCGGGCCTACGAACTGCTGGCCGAGCAGTGCGACTACCCGCTGCACCTCGGTGTGACCGAGGCCGGTCCGGCGATGCAGGGCACGGTCAAGTCGGCCGTGGCCTTCGGTTCGCTGCTGCGGCAGGGCATCGGCGACACGATCCGCGTGTCGCTGTCCGCCCCGCCGGTCGAGGAGGTCAAGGTCGGCACCCAGATTCTGGAGTCGCTGAACCTGCGGCCGCGCAAGCTGGAGATCGTCTCCTGCCCGTCCTGCGGCCGGGCGCAGGTCGACGTCTACAAACTCGCCGACGAGGTCACCGCCGGTTTGGAGGGCATGGAGGTTCCCCTCCGCGTGGCCGTGATGGGCTGCGTGGTCAACGGTCCCGGTGAGGCCCGCGAGGCCGACCTCGGGGTGGCCTCGGGCAACGGCAAGGGGCAGATCTTCGTCAAGGGCGAGGTGATCAAGACCGTGCCGGAGAACCAGATCGTGGAAACCCTCATCGAGGAAGCC
>NZ_FNFM01000002.1 GCF_900101095.1 Actinopolyspora mzabensis | reverse complement strand
AATCGGTGCAAGGGATGCGGATAGGCCAGGAATCGCAGAAACTTGGCTTTGCTCCCGGAATAGAGGCGGAAGGCAGTACCTGTTTCTACAGTATCGAGATCGGGAACAGGATATACGTCAACACGATAACGAACCAAGGGATCGATCGGTGGATTGATCCTTCTGATGAAGATGCGAGATCCGAGGAGGTTTCCCGGATCCAGGGTTTTCGTACGATCAAGGTGTGGTTCGACAGCAAGCGCCCGGATCCGGATCACAAGTGCAGGATCTACGTGGATGTGGCTGCTGGTCAGTCGCTGGAGGTCAGGGTTGAGCAGTCCTACAGCGACGAGGATCCGCCGACCTGCACCACGGCTCGTCGGTTCGCCGAGGCCGCGATGCGGACGCTCGCCAACTGAGTGCTGTTAAGAGGGTGTCTCATGCGAGGTGTTTTCGTAGCAGGTTAGGGGCGGCGGCGAAAGCGGGAAAGGCGGCGTAATGGTTGGCTGTGCTTTCGTAACGTTGGGTCAGGCGGCGGTATTCTGAGAGTAAAGCCAGGCTGCGTTCGATGATCCATCGGTGTTGGCCTAGCGTGTGGCGGGGTTCGATCTCGGTACGGGCTATGCGGAGTGTGATTTCTCGCTGCCAAATGCACCGTAACAGCGTGTCGTCGCAGCCTTTCTCGGCTTGCAGCTTGGCGGTTTCGTCTGCCAGGGTCCCCTCAAGATCTAAGACAGGCCGGAAAAGCAAAAATTTATTCATCTGGTGGTCGAATTATTTATGCCATAGCAGATTCCAAATAATGATCCCCGTGGTTCTCGGTGCTGTCCGGGATCGCTGAAAATTTTTCCCGTCGGGATGTGGGATAATTGGGGTGCTCGTGTTGAGCAACCGGCATCCACACTGCGAAAGTATATGACTTGAAGTTCGTGAGCACGGAAGAAGTCCCAACGGGAACCAACCGCGTCTCGTGGCTGTCGAATCACATGCCTGCGGTGGTAGCGGTCGCGCTCACCGCGTTCGCCGCTCCCACGTTGCTGCAGTGGATGTTGATCGGGACCCCCGTGTTGGGGGATTTCCTCGACGTGACCGTGTATCGAGCTGGTGGCGCCGCCCTGCTCAACGGTGAACCGCTGTACGAATCCGATCTGCCCGCGCTCACCGGGTCGTATCCGTTCACTTACCCGCCATTCGCGGCGATAATCTTCACTCCGCTGTCATTCGTGCCGACGTGGCTTTGCCGCGCCCTCGTCATACCAGCGCACATGCTCCTGCTCGTCACGGTGGTTCGCGAGCTCCTGCGGCACGCGAATGCCGCGAGCATTCGAGAACGTCGTCGAGCGACGGTTGCCGTCGTCGCATTGGTGTTCTTGGTGGAGCCGTTGACGTGGACGATGTGGCTCGGTCAGATCAATCTGTTGTTGTTGGCCCTCGTTCTCCTCGATCTTGTCGGCGAGCACCGGAGTTCTGGAGTTGCCGTCGGTATCGCGACGGGGATCAAACTCACGCCCGGGCTGTTCATCGTGTACCTAATGTGCACGCGGCGATTCGGCATGGCCGCTCGTGCGGCCGGAGCGACGGCGGCGACGATCGGGCTCGGGTTTCTGGTCGCCCCGCATGATTCGTTGCGTTACTGGTCGGGAGTTTTCGCCGACAACTCCAGGTTCGGTGCCACCGCCGGGCAGGGAAACCTGTCGATCAACGGTGCGGTAGCTCGAATGCTGGGGGATGGGGACCTTCGGGTGCTGTTGTGGCTCGTTCTGGCCGGTATCGCAGTCGTCGCCGGGCTGGCCGTGGCGACCGCGGTACACAACCGAGGCGAGGTCCTGCTCGGACTGACGTTGTGCGGGCTCACCACAACCGCTGTGTCGCCGTTCTCGTGGAGTCACCACTGGGTATGGCTCGGCCCTCTCACGATCCTGGCACTGCTGTACGCGCCGAAATCGGTGTGCGCTGTACTGGGAGTGCTGACTTTCGCGTGGCCGGTGCACATCATCCTGGGGCTCGAGAGCCACTTCCCTGTCCTCGGTATCAGTACGTTTCCGCCTTGGCACGGGTTCGAGATGGTTTACGGGAACGCCTACCTGATCACCTTCGTCGGTACCCTGATTTTCGTATCCGCAGGATGGTTTCTCCGGACGGAACCCGGCCGACAACTGCCGCGAACGAGCAGCCGATCTCGGTGACTTGTCCGCTGATGACCTCCCGGCTACCTCGTGTACCGGTGACAGTACGGCTGGATCGGTGAGGAAAGCGCACTCGGTCAAGGTTGATCGGCTCGTCCTGATGCGTACCCGCGTCACATCCAATGCCGAAACGAGGTGACAGTACTCCTAGAGTTGGTCACATGGCGTTCGCCCACCCCCGGAAGGCCCGGCCCGGCGACAGGATCGCTGTGCTGTCGCCGTCCTTCGCTGCTCCCGCGGTCGGTTCCGCCGTGCACGAGCAGGCATTGCGACGGCTGCGGAACATCGCGGGTCTCGTGCCCGTCGAGTTTCCGACCACTCGGAAGCTCGACGCCACCGCGCGCGAACGCGCGGCGGACCTCAACGCAGCCTTCGCCGATCCGGAGATCCGGGCGGTGCTGACCACGAGTGGTGGAGATGACCAGATCACGGTCGTGCCGCACCTGGACGCCGAACTCGTCGCCAACGATCCCAAACCCTTCCTCGGGTACAGCGACAACACGAACCTGCTGAATCGGCTCTGGACGCTCGGGGTGCCCGGCTACTACGGCGGCTCGACCCAGGTTCAGCTGGGGCCGGGACCGCACGTCGATCCGGTCCACGAGCGGTCGCTGCGGGCCGCCCTGCTCACCGGCGAACGCATCGAGCTCACCGAGCCGGGCGAGTCCGAGGACATCGGGCACGACTGGAACGATCCCCGCGCGCTCAGCGAATTCGGCGAACGCGAGGCCACCGAGCCCTGGACCTGGGCCGGTCCTGCCGAATCCCGCACCGGCAGGACGTGGGGCGGGTGCGTCGAGGTGCTGCAGTGGCTGCTCACGGCCGGGCGTTTTCCGGTTGATCCGGCCGTACTCGATGGCGGTGTGCTGCTTTTGGAGACGTCGGAGGAATTGATCCCCGCGCGGGAGTTCGGTTGGATCCTCCGTTCCCTCGGGGAACGCGGGATCCTGCGTGCGGTTGATGCGGTAGTCATCGCGAGGCCGCCGACCTCGAACTTCACCGTGCGTCCCACGGCCGAGCAGCGGCGGGAGAACCGAGCGGAGCAGCGCGACACCGCGATTTCCGTGGTGCACGCCTACAACCCGGACGCGGTCGTCGTGGTCGGCCCGCCCTTCGGGCACACCAGACCACAGTGGATCGTCCCCTACGGCGGCTTCATGACGGTCGACGGCGCGAACGGACGGCTGTTCGCCGATTACGGCTGAGCCGTATTCGGCACGTCAGAGAGGCAGTGTCTCTAGCTCCTTGGCTGGCGAGCCGATACTCGTGTCCGCGCATGGCTCCTGTCCTGCGGTGCGAGCTGATTTTCGGCAGCCGCCCTTGACCGTGGAGAACCATCCTTGATGGCCCGCGTGTGGCCCGGAAGCTCACCGCGAGCCTGGTCAGAATGGAACAGATCGTCGCGAATGGCACACAAGGTCATGCCTGGAAGCGCAGTATGGAGCCATGTCGTCTGGTGAGTCTCGCTGCGAGCGATGCGATCTGCCTGTCGGGCAGTGCGAACACACTCGGAAACCCAAGCCCGCTGGGCAGCCCGCGCCTGCTCTGATCCTCATCAGCCCGGCGGGGATGGCGCATATTCCCGGCTGCTTCCACAAGGGTGATGATCCCGATTACTCCGACTGGGGAGAGATCCGCGACGTGCCGCGTGCCTGGGAGCGCATCGGAAACGGCGATGTCATCGCCGCGAACGCCGGCGCCAACGTCGAACTCCGGGCGAATCAACGCTGCAAGGACTGCGACAACCGAGCCCGTCATCCGTAACGAGATCCCGGTTGGTGACCCGGTTGATGTGTGGCAAGGCTGTAGTCAGTGCGGTCCGCCCCGATCGTGCTCACGATGAACCGCACCAACCTGCTGCGGTTCAAGGAAACCGTCGACGTTGCGGTTTCCGAGCTCGCGGTGCGGCCGGAGTCCTCGGGCCTCGCGGACTGAAAGCCGCTTCCGGGGTAGCCGACCGACGAGCTTCGGCACGGAGCCGCCCTGCACCGGCACCCCGCTGCCGGAGGTCGCCAACTCTCCGCGCACGAAAAAGGCCCAGGCGGAACTCGGAAGTTCCTGGCCTGGGCCTTCACCGTTGGAGCGGGTGACGGGGGTCGAACCCGCGTTCTCAGCTTGGGAATCCGATACTAGCGTCCGCGCACGGCTCCTGACCTGCGGCGCAAGGTGGCCTGTGGTGACCGTCATTGACCGTGGTTGACCGCCCTTAATGGCCCGCGTGCGGCCCGACGTCCTCAGGCGGCGTCAGTGCCTTCGACGAACAGTAAACGCCTGTCCAGAGCCGTTCCTCGTACTTCGAGTGCCCGCGCGTACTCGGGCGAGTCGTACCACTCGTGAGCGCGCTGCATGGTCGGAAACTCGACGACGATGACGCGCCGTCCTTCGGATTAGTTTCCCTCGACAACGTTCGGTGAGGCACCGCGGACCAGGTAGCGCCCGCCGTACTGCTCGATTGAGCGCTTCGCCAGTGTTCGGTACTGATCGGCAAGTTGTTCGTCGAGTACCTCGACCTCGGAGATCACATACGCCGTCATGGGAGACAGCCTGTCAGTAACAGCAGGGTGCATGTGGTCGTTCGAGGTGATTCGTGTGTGGCGATCGCGCACTCAGCTGCTCTCAAAGCTTTGGGGCAAGGCTGTGGTCAGCGCGGCTCGCCCAGCGAGCCCCGATGTCCACAGGCGCGGCAGCGATCGCCGGGCTCAGCGGCACACGGCTGCGGCAGATACGGCGATCGACGCGGACGGACTGTGCGACAGGGGCCGACCGGAGGAGGTTGGCTCTGCTCCCCCGGTGTCTCGCTCGTCTTCGGTCGGCTGGCTTGCGCGCGAACGGCCGCCAGGCCGCACGCGCAAGCGCCATGCCAAGCCGTCCCGGAGCGCGCCGCCGCAGGCGGCGCGCCTTGATCCCGTAGAGCGCAATTCGGCAACTTGCTATAGTTGGCATAGCTTTACAGCTATTAGGACACCTGGTGCCCTATGCTGCAGGAGGAAAATCCCATGTACCGTGTACGATGCAACTTTCTCTCTGTATTTGACCGATGGTTACTTTGGCGTCGCTCCGGTCGATCCTGATTTCGAGGTCCGGAGTAATAGACCCGTACGGTAGTTTGATCTTGGGGCCATCCGCGTTGAACTCGGTGACCGGAACTTGAAATATAGGGTCGAACAGAGTCCCAGGAATCTCTACTAGTTCGTACCTGCTAACTGTTAGGTCATCATTTTTGAACCCGCGAAGCATGAATATTGATTTGACCTGGTAGCGAAACTCATGAAAGAGTTCTAATGTCTTGTCTCGCCTCCCCGAGGCCGTACGTTGATCTTGGATCCAAGCAGCTTCAGTCAGCTTTGATATATGCAAGTAATAATGACTGATGTTCTTGGCGGCCGTTGTTTTCAACGAGTAGTACGAATGGTCTACTGCTATGTCCCAGAAACGGTTAGTTGCAGACTCAGATTTTAGGGTATCGCTACCGGCTGCTTCGCACGCTGCAGCGAAGGCGTCTTCAAATGTTGTTCGAGTGAGGGGTGCAATGTTGACAGCATGATGAGCCTGAATCCGGCTCCTGAACTCTTCGAGCCAACTTGTCGTAACCAGCGATGATTCAGGATTAATCCCCTCAAATAGAGATCGCGTAAGTGCGTCGACATATTGTGATACACGATAAACTTGTGAAGTGTTGAGCGCATCAATCTTGTCGTGTAAGTCATCGCGCGCATTCTGTCCAGTCACAAGATACGTTTCTACCATAATGGTTAAGGTGTGTCACGAGCTGGTAGATTCGCTGTGCTGCCTCGGCAGGCTCCTCGTGTTCCCAAATTCGGACTACTGACCATCCGGCGTTCGACAGTTGATAGTCAGTTTCCTGATCCCTGTTCCTGTTTTTCAGTAGCTTCTCGGACCACCAGTCGGAGTTCGATTTTGGAAGCATTCCATGCGCTGGACAGAAATGCCAGAAGCAGCCGTCAACAAAGACTGCCAACTTGCACTTCGAAAATACGATATCAGCTTCTCGTCGGATACCGTGTATTGGACGTTGATGAAGACGGTAGCGAAGTCCTAGCGCGTGAAGATTTTTTCTTATTTTTAACTCGACCTGGGTGTGACGTGTTGCTTGCTTCCGCATCCTCTGCGAGACTTCTGATGAAGATGGGGATGGTTTTTTCATGGTCATTGTGTGTCCTCACTGTCACAATATAGAATATCTGACGGCCGTAGCGAAGTGCCTTCAAGTGCAAGATTTTCGGCGTCAGGTCGTTTTTCGCCGAGTATCCACGCTGCCAGCCAGGCGAGCTGGTAAGAGATCAACGGTGGAACAGCGTCACCTACATGCCTGTAGGCATTCGCAAGGCTTTGCTCCTGAAACCTGTAACCTTGGGGGAATCCTTGCAAGGTCGCCATTTCGCGCAAGGAGCAAAGTCGGTCCTGTTGAGGGTGGGAGTATCTGCCGTTACCCACGTGTGCGCACTCCCTTTTGATGGTTCTTGCGGGTTCGTCCCACCACATTCGACCGTAAACGTCGGGATGTGAGCCAACTTTGCCCAAATTGATGATTCGTCGATGTGCAGGGTTCAGGAGTTTTTCGGTCGTCGGGTTTCCTACAAGGTCGGCCCAGGATCCGCCGTCTTGAGGAATTGCTTTCATTCGACGAAAAGTTAACTCACTCCTGAATGATGGTGCAGTGTGCGCCGGGTCGTTATCATCTTGTTCCCCTGCCTCTAGCCAAGGGAGATGGGAAATTGCGTTTCGCACCGTGAGGGCCTTTGGGACAACACAGTAATTCCTCCAAAGGTCTTCTAGGGTCTTGATTTGGAGTGGTTTTCGTACGGCTACGACTAATGCTCGTTCCCGTATTTGTGGCAATCCAAAATTGTTCAAGAAATGTGTAGCTGCATGTGTCTCGTAGCCAGCCGCGTGTAGATCGGCTATTAGTGCGTTGAGATGATGACGTTGTCGTCCCATCGCGAGTTCGCGCGCATTTTCCATGAGTATGATACGCGGCTTTAATTCGTCGACGAAATCAGAGACTCGTCCCACTAGGGAATTACGGGGGTCATCATAGGTGTGGTTGGAGGCAGTTGTTCTGCTGAAACCTGTGCATGGAGGACATGCGCAAAGGACATCGAGCTGGCCTGGTTGTATGCCCCAAGACTCGCGTATGAAACGTGGGTTGACGTCCGCGAGGTCGACTTCTTGCGGCGTAAGGTTAATGTTTGTAGCGTAGGTCTGGTTACATGCGAGAGACCCGATGGCCGATGAGGGCTTGCCCATCTGAGCATCTGCGGCGCCGATTACTTGGAAATGATCATGCACCTTGAAGCCGTAGCTCATGCCTCCGGCCCCTGAGAACAGGTCGCCAACAGTAAACCTGTCTCGTGGTTGGATCTGCTCGGTCATGGTGTCAATATACTGGTAGGTCGAGGCCGTGGTCGTTGGCGGCACGGTGGCGTTGGAGTGCGTTGATTGGTCCTGGGTTGGTGACTCTGTTGGTATCCTCGATCGCGTGCATGGTGCTGGTGATGAGCTGAGCGTCGGGGAGCGCGTGGCGTTCTACCGGCGTCGGCGTGGGCTGTCGCAGGCGGTGCTTGCCGGGTTGATGGGCAAGTCCGAGGACTGGGTGAGCAAGGTCGAGCGGGGCGATCGGCAGGTCAACCGGATTGAGGTGCTCGTCGAACTCGCTCGGCAGCTTCGGGTCACGCTCAACGACCTGATGGGCGAGCCGGTCCTGTTCGAGGACGACGAGGACAACGACGACGTTCCCGCCATCCGTGACGCGCTCATGTCGCCGGAACGGCTCTCGCGCACGCTGTTCGGCGGTGCGATGCAACCGGAATACGTCGATCCCGAACCGGTCGCGCGCGTCGCCGAGGAAGCCTGGCACCAGTACCAGAACGGCAGCGTCGGTCACGTCGTCTGCGTGCTTCCCGGCCTGCTGAAATCCGCGCAACAGCTCGAACGCACCTCCTCCGGGCATCCCTCCTACTACCGCCGCGCACACGCCGTCTCGGCTCGGGTTCACCACCTGGCGGCCACCACACTGAGCAAGGTCGGTGAGTCCGACCTCTCCTGGATCGCCGCCGAACGGGCCATGCAGGCCGCCGACCGCTCCGAGGACCCGCTCGTGCTCGCCTCCGTCTCCCGCGCTGGCACCCACGCCCTGCTCGCGGTGGGGCGCTTCGACGACGCCTTGAGTCTCGGCGAAACAGCTGCCCGGTGGCTCACCCCGCAAGTCCGGGAGGCGGAACCGGAAGCCCTGAGCCTGTACGGGATGCTCTTCCTGCGCACGGCGGTCGCCGCCGCTCGTCGGCAGGACCGCCAAACCACCCGCGAACTGCTCGGCCAAGCCGACACAGCCGCGCGATGACTCGGTGTCGACGCGAACTACTGGCAAACCGGCTTCGGGCCGGCCAACGTCGAACTGCACCGGCTGTCCGCCTCGCTCGACCTCGGCGACGTGTCCAACGTGGTCGAACGGGGCGAATCCGTCCATCCCACGCACCTGCCGGTCGAACGTCAGGTCACGCACTCGATCGACCTTGCACGCGCTTTGAGCATGCTGGCGCGCGATGACGACGCCACCCGCGTGCTGCTCGACGCCGAGGCCAAGGCGCCCCAGTTGGTCACGCACAGCTCGATGGTGCGCGAAGTTGTGCGCACCATGTACCGTCATGCTCCGGTGACCAACGGATCGAAGTCTTCCCCGCTGCTGGGACTCGCCGAACGCTGCCGGGCGGTGCGATGAGTACGCCTACTCTCGGGCTGATCGGGTCCGCGGCCGGTGGACTGGAGAACATCCGAACTTCCTTGATCGAACCCGCGATCGCGCGCGGGCGGTAGGTGGCGGTGACGCTCACACCCACGGCAGGAACGTGGCTGGAGGACACCGGGGAGCGGGAACGGATCGAGGCCGCGACGGGGCTGCCGTGCCGGGTGGCTCCGAGGATGCCGCGTGAGGACAGTCCACACCCGCCGATCGACTGCTTCCTCGTCTGTCCCGCGAGCGCGAACACGGTCGCCAAGTTCGCGCTCGGGCTGGCCGACAACCAGGCACTGACAACCGTGTGCGAAGCGATCGGTACTCAGTCCGTGCCGATCGTGGTGTTCCCGAGGATCAACGCCGCGCACGCCCGGCAACCCGCCTGGGACTCCCACATCTCCGCCTTGGAGCGTGCGGGGGCGCACCTGCTGACCGGCGACGAGTACTGGCCGCTGCACGAACCGCGCGGCGCACATGCGGGCAAGGACCTCCCCTGGAGCAAGATTCTCGACGCTGTCGATGCTGTGAGCCGTGCGTGAGTTGGAACTCTCTCGTTCTAGCTGCGTTCGTCAGTCGAGTAGTGCTTGCTCGTAGAGGTGGTCGAAGATGAGTTGGTCGACCGGTGAGACATGTTCTCGGTCTTGGTAGGCCAGCCAGATGACCTCGGCGATCTCGCTGGAGGGCGTCAGCGTTCCCTCGTAGTCGGCTGCGTAGCAGGTCATTCGCACGGTGGTTCCGTCGGGATGTCCGTCTGCCTGTGCTTGGAAGGTGCCGACATGTGTCGTGCTGGCAGCAGTGATCGCGACAGCGAGTTCCTCACGGATCTCGCGAACCAGGGTGTCCGTGTCGGACTCGCCGGACTCCCGTTTCCCACCGGGAATGTAGTAGACGCTCTTGCCGTGTGACCGTGTACTGAGGATACGGCCGTTCTCAAGTCTGATCCATGCGATCTTGTCGATCATTGTGTGTTCCAGGCTTTCAAACGTCGTGTCCAACGGTGTGGGTGAACGCCATGCTGCTCGGCTACTACAGCTCACTCGTGATGAGTTCCAGTTGTTCGGCCACGGTGTCGGCTCCGGCGTTGGTGAGCTTCTCGAACTTGCCGGGCTTGTTCGCGTAGCCGATCGCACGGGCACCGAAAGCGTGTGCGGCCTTGATGTCGCTCGGTGAGTCCCCGATCAGCGTGCAGTCGGCGGGGCTGCTGGCTGGCGCGGGAACCCCGATCGTGCTCACGATGAACCGCACCAACCTGCTGCGGTTCAAGGAAACCGTCGACGCTGCGGTATCCGAGCTCGCGGTGCGGCCGGAGTCCTCGGCCCCCGCGGACTGAAAGCCGCTTCCGGGGTAGCCGACCGACGAGCTTCGGCACGGAGCCGCCCTGCACCGGCACCCCGCTGCCGGAGGTCGCCAACTCTCCGCGCACGAAAAAGGCCCAGGCGGAACTCGGAAGTTCCTGCCCTGGGCCTTCACCGTTGGAGCGGGTGACGGGGATCGAACCCGCGTTCTCAGCTTGGGAAGCTGATGTTCTGCCATTGAACTACACCCGCATCGCCCTCAACGCGACGTAATCAAGCCTAGCACGGCGGCCGACGGCGATGTTCACCCACCCACCCGATACGCTGTTTCCGTGTTGCTCAGTGACCGCGACCTGCGTAAAGAGCTCGACGAGGGCCGCCTCGAACTCGATCCGTTCGACGACACGCTGATTCAGCCGTCGAGCATCGACGTCCGGCTGGACCGGTTCTTCCGGGTCTTCGACAACTCCAAGTACACCCACATCGACCCCTCGCGGCAGCAGGACGACCTGACCTCGCTGGTCGAGCACTCCGACGACGACGCGTTCGTCCTCCATCCGGGCGAGTTCGTGCTCGGCTCCACCTACGAGACGGTCCGCCTCCCCGACGATCTCGCGGGCAGGCTGGAGGGCAAGTCCTCCCTGGGCAGACTCGGCCTGCTCACCCACTCCACCGCCGGGTTCATCGACCCCGGCTTCAGCGGGCACATCACGCTGGAGCTGTCCAACGTCGCGAACCTGCCCATCACCCTCTGGCCGGGTATGAAGATCGGCCAGCTCTGCCTGTTCCGCCTCTCCAGCCCGGCCGAACACCCCTACGGCAGCAAGGCGGCCGGTTCCCGCTACCAGGGCCAGCGCGGCCCCACGCCCTCGCGCGCGCATCTCAACTTCGGCAGGGTCGACACCAGCCGCTGATCACGATCGAGATCCATTCGTTACCGGGTCAGACGCAGCTCGCTTCGATTCAGAAACGAAACGCATCTGAACCCGTCACAGTGGCGAGCGTCACGCTGAATCGTGGAAGTCAAGTGGGCCGAATGTGACTTACGTTGTCGCGTAACCCGTCGTTAACGAGCGGTGTGCGACATGGCACATCGGCGATCGGGGGCTCAGGAGTACTTCGATGTCGGTAGATCAGACGAGAGGTCGTTCCACCGATCACCTTGCGCACGTGGTGATGATTGCCGGGGCAGCCGCCCTGGGAGGCTTCCTGTTCGGCTATGACACCTCGGTCATCAACGGTGCGGTGGGAGCCATCCAGGAGAACTTCGGCGTCGGCGCGGCACTGACCGGTGTCACCGTCGCCGCGGCGCTGCTCGGATCGGCACTCGGTGCGGCCATAGCCGGTGGCATAGCCGACCGGATCGGGCGCACCAGGGTGATGCAGGTGGCGGCCGTGCTGTTCATCATCAGTGCCATCGGTTCGGCGCTGCCCTTCACGGTCTGGGACCTCGCCTGGTGGCGAATAGTCGGTGGTGTCGCCGTCGGTATCGCCTCGATGATCGGCCCCGCTTACATCGCGGAGGTCGCGCCCGCCGCCTATCGCGGCAGGCTCGGTTCGCTACAACAACTCGCGATCGTGCTGGGGATCGCGGTTTCCCAGCTGGTCAACTACGCACTCGCCTCCTCGGCGGGCGGCAGTGCCTCGGCTCAGCTCGGCCCGCTGGACACCTGGCAGTGGATGCTGGCCGTCGAGGCCGTCCCCGCGTTGATCTACCTCGTGCTCGCCTCGGTCATCCCGGAATCCCCGCGATTCCTCGTCCGTGCGGGCAGGTTCGACCAGGCTCGTGGGGTGCTGCAGCGCATCGAGTCCGAGGACGCGGACACCAAGATCCAGGAGATCCGCGACGCCCTCGGCGGCGAGCGCAAGACCAGGCTCAGCGATCTGCGCGGCAAGTTCGGCGTGCTGCCCATCGTCTGGGTGGGTATGGCCATCGCCGCACTGCAGCAGTTCGTCGGCATCAACGTGATCTTCTACTACTCCTCCACGCTGTGGCAGTCCGTCGGCGTCGAGGAGAGCAACTCGCTGCTGCTGAGCCTGTTCACCTCCATCGTGAACATCGTCGGTACGATCGTGGCGATCGCGCTGGTCGACAAGATCGGCCGCAAGCCGCTGCTGGTCGTCGGCTCCCTGGGCATGAGCATCGCTCTCGCGCTGACCGGTTGGGCCTTCAGCTACGCCAACGTGGTCGACGGCGAGACGACGCTGCCCTTCGAGTGGGGTGCTCTCGCGCTGGTCTCGGCGAGTGCCTTCGTGTTCTTCTTCGCGGCATCCTGGGGTGTCGTGATGTGGGTGCTGCTGGGCGAGATGTTCCCGTCCCGCATCCGCGCCGCCGCGCTGGCCCTCGGCACGGCCACCAACTGGATCGCCAACTGGCTGGTCACGGTGACCTTCCCGAGCATGCAGGCCTGGAACCTGCCGGTCACCTACTTCATCTACGCGGCGTTCGCGCTGCTCTCGCTGTTCTTCGTGGTGCGCTACCTCAAGGAGACGAAGGGTCGTTCCCTGGAGGAGATGGGCACCAGCTGATCGAGGTCAGCCGTTCGTCCTACGGAGTACTCGGCCGGCGGGATCTCCCGCCGGCCTTCGCTCCGGTAGGGGCTGTTCGCTTCGGTGCATCACCGGGAGGGGCGTCGTGCCGCACGACGCCCCTCGCTTCGTGACTGTGGCCGGATTTCCGCGGGTGGATTCCGCGAGGCGGCTCAGCCCCGCGTGTTCGTCCGTCCGTACTCCTCGAAGACCACGTAACCGGTCAGTTCGCCCCGGCCCAGGTTGAGACTCTCGAACGAGCGCAACACCCCGGTCGCGCTGTCGAACAGCAGCACCTCGAAAACCTCGCCGACGGACGCCGAGCTGGTGAGTCCCACCGCGAACACCTGGTGACCGCGCACCTCGCTCTCACCCCGGAAGCGCACGCCCGGAGTGCGGGCGAGCACCCGCAGCAGCTCCGCGCGGACGTCGCGGGGAAGTAGCTCGTGCTTGAACAGCGATACGGCGCTCCGGAACACGTCTCGGGAATCGTTCCCCCGCACGTTCAGACACTCCGCGACCCTTTCTGCTCGTTCGGGAACGCACCGCGCCAGGTGAACACTGTTCGGGCCGATCCGCTTCTCGCTGGTCCTGCGATGTCCGGTCCAGCCGCTCTGCCGCTTCCAGAAGTTCCGGTCCGCGGTGGAACCGAACTCGGGTGGCTGTGGAACCGTTCGCGTTGTTCCCACGGCCGGTTCCCGCAACCAGGCCTCCCGCTGCCGCGGGTAGTGGGCGCAGTGCTCCACCTCCGAGGAACACAGCGATCCGGACCACTCGTGGGTACGGATGTAGCCGAACTCGCCCTCGGCGGTTTCGTAGGGGGCGGTCTGCAACCCGTCCGCCCTGTTGAGCAGCTCATTGGTGGCCGCTTGCCCGGAAACGTCCGTACCGAGTTCGGTTGCCTCGCGCACCGGCCCGACCTCGGGCGGGCTCTGCTCGGATACGGCGGTCGTGCCGCTCAGCAGCGGAACGCTGCCGAGCAGCGCGGCTGCCAGGATCGACGCCGCCACCACTACGAGACGGCGCTGTTTCCCGCCCCGGCGGGCGGGCGAGTCGGGCCACGGGACTTCGCTCCCGGCGTGCTCGCGCAGTTCCGCCCGCGCGATCAGATCCGCGGCGCTGGGCCGCTCCGAACCGGACTCGGTGTCTTTGCCCGGGTCGGAGCGGCCGACGAGCTCGCGGACGGTATCGACGTCACGCATGGGACTCCTCCAACGGTTCGACAGCTGCCGGGCAGGGAGCTGAAACGGCGTTCTCCCGCTCCGAATCGGGGTTTTCCAGGGATTTCGCCAGCCGTCGTCGCGCGCGGAACAGCCGAACCCGCGCCGTTCCGCGCGCGCAGCCCAGCACTCGGGCCGCGTCGCCGAGGTCGAGGCCCTCCCAACCCACCAGTCGGAGGACCTCCTGGTCGGTCTCGGAAAGCGCGTCCATCGCGCGGTGCACATCGACGTGCTGAGCCCCGCGAGCCGGGTCCTCCCGCCGGTCGCGCAGCACGTCGTCGGAGGGAAGGGCCATCGCTTCCGGTCTGGCCCTGACCGCGCGGCGGTCGTTGGCCAGTACGCGGCGTGCGATGCCGTACAGCCAGGGCAAACAGTGTTCCGGTGCCCGGGTGCGACGTCGCCAAGTGATCACGAAGACCTCCTGGGCGAGTTCCTCCGAGGTGCTCGGATCTCGCAGCCTGCGCAGTACGTATCGGCGGACGGCGTCGTAGTGCTCCTCGTAGACAGCGGTGAACCACGCGACTCCCCGTTGGTCGACAGACCCCACATCAATCCCGCCTAGTCGCTGGATGTCGTTTACGTCCCCATCCGTGTCGCGCGAGCCGTCGGCGTTACCGCCCGGCGTCGATTTCTCGCGAAATCCTCGTTGTAATGGGGTGGCGCTGCGCTGCCCGGGCGTAAATTTCTCGCGAAATCGCCGGGCGGCGGGGTGGGAGTCACGGCCGGTAGAGCACCAGGTCGAACAGCGGGCCGAACCGTTCGGCCGCGCGATCGGCGTTCTCGAACACCGCGAACTGGCTGCGACCGCCTTCCTGCCAGTACAGGATCGCGCCCTCGGCGGTTTCCATTCCCCACAGCAGCACCGAGTCCGGGTCGGGCGCGCCGGTGTCGTCCTGCCGAGCGAGGCCGAAAACGTTCGGAATCACGTGAACCTCCTAGAAAGTCAGCCGTTTCACCGAGCACTGTCCGAACGGGAATCGCCCACCGGGAGGCCGTGCATCGGGATCACCGGATGCGGGAATCCCGATCACGGATTCCCGCTGGGAGCATGGTGTGGGTCACGACCGTTGTCGGGGAGGTCTTTTGCGGTGGTTCGCACCAGCCCCACGTTTCGGCGCCGCAGGCTCGCACGCAGGATCCGGTATCTGCGGGAGCGGGCCGGGCTGACCCAGGAGCACGCGGCCTGCGAGCTGGACATGTCCACCAGCGCGCTGAGCCGCAAGGAGAACGGCGATGTGATCACCTCGGTGCACGAGGCCAGATCCATGATGGACCTCTACGACATCCGGGACCCCGAACTGCTGGACCTGGCCAGAGCCGCCAGGGAACGCGGCTGGTGGCGGGCCTACGGCGTGGAGGATCGCGGCTACGTGGACCTGGAGACCGAGGCGTGCTTCGTTCGGGACTTTCAGGTGACGACTGTGCCCGGTTTGTTGCAGACTGAGGACTACGCGCGAGCGCTTTTCCAGAGTGGCCGCATCGGCGCATCACCGGAGCAGATCCGCAACGATCTCGCTGTTCGAATGATTCGGCGCCAACGTTTGACTGATGTCGAAAATCCGCTCGAACTCCGTGCTGTGGTGGACGAAGCAGCTCTCTGGCGGACTGTCGGGGAACGGAGAGTGATGTACGAACAGGTGGTTCACCTTGCCGAATGCGCGGAGATGCCCACTGTCGAGTTGCAGGTTCTGCCGCTGGGAAGCGGTGCACACTGTGCGATGAACGGTGCGTTCACGCTTCTGGAGTTCGCCGAACCGGCCGATCCGGAAGTGCTCTACGTCGAGTACCCGACGGGCTCGCTGCACGTGGAGAAGGCGTCCGAGGTCAGGGCCGGTAGACTCCTGTTTGAGGATCTACGGTCGAGCGCACTAGACTTCCAAGAGTCCGTGAAGCTGATCAAGAAAGTCGCTGAGAAGCTGTGAGGAGGCGCCATGTCGACGGTGGACGTCTCCAACGATGGATGGCGGAAGAGTAGTCGCAGCGGCAACAACGGTGCCGGGGGGAACTGCGTCGAGGTCGCCTTCGCGGGGCCCGCCGTGGCGGTGCGGGACTCCAAGGTGCCGGACGGCGCGGTGCTCGCCTTCGACCAGCGTGCCTGGGCGTCCTTCCTCGCTAGCCTGCGCTGAGAACCGAATTGGTGGGAACCGCTGCGCTGAGAACCGCAACGGCGACGGGTTCGCGACGACGGATTCTTCCGGTCGCCGCCTCAGTCCTCCAGTAGTTCGGCGGGGTCGAACCGGAGCGGGAACGGCTCCCGCGTCTCGAAGGTGTCGCCCGCCAGCGCCTTGGCGTGCACCTTGTAGGCACCGTTCTCACCGAGCCGCAGCAGTACGACCTCGGCGTGCTTCTTGGCGTAGGAGACCTCCACGCGCATGAAGTACGCGATGCCCGCCTCGGCGCACATGGCGGGTTTGTCGATCCGGTCGGCCACGCGGCTGAACGGCGAGACGCACTCGCCGAGGAGCAGCGCCCGGGTGGCGGGTATCCATACTCCTCCACGCGCCGGTTCGCGCAGCACCGCGAAATCGGGCTGGATCCAGCGATTGATGCCCAGCTGAACGTTCAGCGTCGGATAAACTCGGCACCCCAATCCTCTGGCCGGGGGTTCCATGAGGGTAAGCATTCGGTAAGTGGCGTATGTGTTGGCCGAACCCCCGTAAGGGCTCACGATCAGGTGTCCGTCCTGGCACTCGTACTTCACCGGTGGCATTCCGGGAATCGGCAGGTACCGGTCGGCGAGATCGGGGGTCCAGACGCCGCGCAGCTCGACGAGTAGGTCGAACGCGCCGGTGTCGTGGGCAGGTGCAGCCACAGGTATCACCCCTTCGGCCACCACGGCACTCATACCCCGAGCCTGCCGCGAGCGGTCGACGGTGTGGGATGTCGCGACGATCTTTCACTCCATCGGGGAGGACGGCGGCGACGCGGCTTTTCCTGCCAGCTCGTCCAGCAGCGTCTCGGCCACCCGCTCCTCGGGGGCGGCCACCCCGTGCTCCCGCACGGCCGCCGCGAGCTCGGGATCCCACGGGGTGTCCGGCACGGAGCCGGTGGCCGGTCCACCGCGTCGTGATCCGGCCGCGGCTGATCCGGTCCCGTCCGATGCGGCACCCTCCGAACCAGCGCCGTCAGATCCAGCCCCGTCAGATCCAGCCCCCTCCGAGTCTGCCCTGCCCGATCCCGCGAGGGCAGCCAGGTAGTCGGCCGCGGTCATCCGCCACGGCCGCACGCCCACCCGCTCCACGAGGTGTCCGATGATTCGCAACCCCTCGCCGTCGAAATCCCCGTGGTAGCGGGCAAGCACCCCGTGCGCGGCGAGTTCCCGCAGCAGCAGGATCGCCGCGCTGTTCGGCCACCCCGACACGCACACCATGGGCGGGCAGCACGAACCGAACCGCCGCAGCGCCAACGTCAGCACCGCCGGATTCTCCACCACGTACACCTCGGTCACGCCCTCGGCCGGTACGATCCCGCCATCCTGGGCACCGCCACCATGAAATCCGCCCCCTTGGTCACCGGCGCGCAACTGCGCCAGGGTCAGCGCGACTGCGCAGCCGTCCTCGCGCCCCACCCGCAGCATCCGGGCGGCGGTCCCGTGCCCACCGAGCAGCGGGCCCGCCACCAGCACCGTCGCGGAGAGCTCGTCCTCGGCCACCCCGGCGCGCTCCCACAGCTCCCGGCGCTGCTCGGCGTACTCCGGCACCGGGACGCCGTGCAGCACGGCCAGCGCACGCAGCACGAGTCCCGCCATCCGCGTGTCGGCGTCCAGCGCGTGCGGATCGCGCAGCTCCCGCTCCGCCAGCACCGGCAGCGGAAGCCCCGCGCCGGAAAGCCCGGACTCGGGCAGCCCACCCTCGGGAAGCCCTGCCAGCACCCGCAGCGCGTCGCCGAGCAGCTCGCGGGTCCGGGAGACCGAACCGTCCACGAGTCCGCCGCGCCGGACCTGCGCCACCCACTCGGCAAGCTCCGGGCGTGCCGCCACCACTTCGTGCTCGGCCAGCCACCGCCACAGCTCGGTCACCTCGTCGGTGTGCCGCTTCCGCCGCGCCGCCTGGTCGTCCAGCGGGCCGACCAGCTCGGCGACCACCGCCCGGCTGTCCCGGCCGCACACCTCCCGCAGGGCCGCGTCGAGCTCGGCCAGCGCGATCCGCTCGTACTCCCCCGGCAGCCGAGTCCTTCCCAGCAGGTCGGCCAGCCGGGAGCGCTGCGCCTCGTCCAGCGGCCCCACCCGGACCCCGCGCACGGTGCGGCCGGAGGACAGCCGTTCGTGCACCGCGCGCCAGAGCGGCGTCAGCTCGGCGTCGCGCAGCGAGTCCGGAAGACGCTCCCGCGGGGAATCCGGCGGACCCGTCCGTGGTGAATCCGGGAGGCTCATTCGCGCCACCCTTCGCCGTCCCACACGAACCGGGTGGTGGTGACCGCGTCGTCGCCGTCGCCGGTGGTCAGCGCGTGGATCGCGATGCCGTCCAACTCCCGGTACGTCCCCCACTCGTGGTCCGAGGTCAGCATCAGGTCCAGGTCCAGCGAGTTCAGCAGCTCGAACACCTGCCCCCGGTTGGCGCTGTCCACACCGACGAACACCTCGTCGAGCAGGATCAGCCGGGGTGCTCCGGTCATCGACTCGTAGTGCGCCGCGATGGCGGCGAACAGCGGCAGGTGCAGCGCGATGGCCTTCTCCCCGCCGGAGAGCGCCCCGTGCAGCTTCTTGGTCAGCAGTTCCCAGCCGCGGTCCCGTCCCCGGTCGATCCTGACGTCGAACCGGTGCCACTGGGTGTAGTCGAAGACCTCGCGCAGCTGCTCCTCCCAGGACGTGGCGGTGTTGTTGGTCTTGGCGTCCTCGATGCGTTCCCGGAAGAACCGGTGCAGCGACTCACGGTCCTGTTCGGACAGCCGTACCGGGTCCTTGAGCAGCAGGTCCCGCGCCGCCTGCGTGCCCGCGGGAAGGTCCCGCCCCACCTGCCACACCAGCCGCACCGCCACGTCGGATGCGGTGCGCACCCGTTCCAGGCGGTCGTTCATCGCGTCCACCAGCTCGTTGGCGCTCCTGATCCGCTCCGCCAGGTGCCTGCGCACGTCACCGGTCAGCGTCTTGTCGAACAGCTCGTGCTCGTGTTCGGTGATGTCGGTGCGCTGCCGCTCGTGCTCCTCGCGCAGCGACTCCAGCAGCCGCGTCGCACCCAGCCGGACGCCGTTCATCGTCGCCACGAACACGTGGACGTCCTCGTCCAGTTCCAGCGCCACGGCGGCGTGCTCGGCCAGTGCCTCCCGGTAGCCGTGCAGGGTCTCGTTGAGCCGGTCCAGCGAGTCGTTGATGTTCTTCGTCGTGTGCGGCGTGTTGGGCCACTTCTCGGTGACCGACCGGGCCGCCTCCAGGTTCGTCCGGATCGCGTTCGAGCTCGCGTCCAGCTCGATCCCGGCGTCGCCAGGGATGCTCGTCCCGGCGATCCGCCGGAACCGTTCGAGCCTGTCGTCGCGCAGCCCCACAGCGCGCTCGTGGTCCTGCGCGGTGGACACCCGCGAGCTCTCCAGCGATCCGATCCGGCCCGCGAGCTCCTGCAGCTGTTCGTTCAACGACTCCGAGTCGTTCTGGGCCTGCCGCAGCCTGCCCCGGACGTCCTCCAGCGCACGCAGGATCTCGCTCTGTTCGGTGCCGAGCGCGCGTTCCCTGGCACGCAGTTTCGTGGCTAGCGCCGCCGCGCGCTGCTCGGCACGCTCGGCCTCGGCCTCGCGCTGTCGCGCGACGGTGAGCGAGCGTTCGGCCTGTTCCGCCCTGTCCCGTGCGGTGTGTTCGGCCGTGGTGGCGTCGCGCATCGCGTCGATCCAGGTTTCCCCGGCCCGTTCGAACCCCTCCAGCGCGTTCTCGAACTCCCGGAGCGCGGTTCGTTCCCTCGGCAATCCGTACTCGTCGGCCTTGGCCGCCAGCGAGTTCCGGGTCCGTTCGACCGCTTCGGCGGACTCGGTGACCTGACGCTCGCCGCGACCCACGGCGTCCTGCCGTACGGCCACCGTCGCGGTGGCCGTGTCGAGCTCACCGCGTGCGGTGTCGACCTCCTCGGCGGACGGCAGCGAGTCCCGCTCGGCGCGCAGTCGTTCGCGGCGCCGTTCCAGCCCGTCCAGGGTTTCGTCGATTTCGGACAGTGACTCGTCCAGCACGGTCACCAGCTCCGAAAGCTCCGCGATCCGCCGTTCGCGGGCTCGCTCCCGTGCCGTCGTGCCGATGTGGGCCACCGCCGGTTTCGCCCAGCTCCCGGTCGCCGGGCCGAGTCGCCAGTGCCCGTCCGCTCCGATCGCCACCGGGTGCTCGGCGGGCAGCCGCTCGTCGAAGGCGATCGCGGCGAGTATCCGCTCCAGCCGCCGCGCGGGCACCGCGTGTTCGGGTTCCGGACGCAGCACCTCGGCGAGCGTTCGTCCGCCTGCGGGTTCGACGGATTCGGCTGTCAGGAACGTGTCGTGGCCGTCTGGGGTGAGCTCGCCCGCCGGGGTGACCCAGGCGTCTAGCAGGCCGCTCGCCTGCAGCGCCGCCTCGACGCCCGCTCGGGTCGCCTCGTCGGTGCGCTCGGCGAAGTCCACCAGTTTCCACAGCGGCGCACCGGGCAGTGTCGAACGGTCCGCGTCGCGGGTGGCCGGTGCGGTCGGCGGCAGGTCGGTCTCGTGTCGGAGCCGTTCGATCTCCGCCACGTGCGCGTCGCGGCGTTCGGCCAGGTGGTCGCGGCCCGCACGTGTCTCGGTTCGTTCGGTGGTGAGCGCTTCGGCGGCCGGTTCGGCGGCGTCCCACACCAGCCGTTGCACCGTGGAGTGGTCCGCCGCCGCTTCCGCGAGTTCCTCGACGTCGTCGATCCGCAGCTCGACGTTGGCCTCGGCCCAGTCCCGCAGCCGCTGTGACTGTTGCCGCACCGCTGCGGCGTGGGCCTGCTCGGCCGCGTCGCGGCGTTCGGTGGCCTCGGCCAGCTCGGTTCGTGCCTGTTCGGTCCGTTGTTCGGCCTGCTCGTGGTCCCGGAGCGCCGTCTCGTGGGTGCGCAGCGCGGTGTGCAGCTCGTCGAGCGCCTTGCGTTTGCCGTCGAGCGCCGCGCGCAGCAGTGCCCGCGCGTGTTTCGAGTCGTGCTCGGATCCGGCCATTTCCCGGTGGGTGGCCGACATGCCGAGTCGCCGCGCCGACTGCCCGGCCGCCTCGGCTGCTTCCCGCCGTTCGCCCTCCGCCCGGCGGGCGTTCTCGGCCGCCTCGACCGAACTCCGCTCGTTCTCCTCGGCCCGCGACCGGGCGTCGGTGGCCTTGTCCCGCAGTTCTGTCGCGTCGCTGTGCGCGTTCTCGCTGTCGGTCGCGAGTTCGCTCAGCTCGCTGTTGCGGTTGTTGAGCCCGTCGAACTCCTCCCGCAGGTTCGTGATCGTGCCGTCGGTCTCGCTCTTGCGCTGCCTTAACCGCTCGCGTTCGGTGAGCGAGTCGTCGTACTCCCGCTGGGTTTCGCGGGCGATGCCGCTCGTCCTGTCCACCTCGGAATTGGCCGAGGTCAGTTCGGTGGCGGCGTTGTAGAGCACGCGCCGTGCGTACTGTCGCTGTCGTTCGGCGAGTTTCTCGGCCGCCTCGACCTCCGTTTCGAGCCTGCCGATCCGTTCTCGTTGTCGGTCCAGCCGTTCGAAGCCGTCCGCGAGCTCGCTGATCTCGGCGTCACCGAGCGGTGGTAGCGCGTTGGACAGCAGTTTGGACAGGAAGTTCGGGTCGAGCCGCTCGGAGAGCTTCGGGGTGCGAAGCTGCAGCAACGCGCTGATCAGCGACTCGTAGCGCTGTTGCCCGATGCCACCGAAGAGCCTGGAGCGCAGCTCGGTGCGGTAGTCAGCCGGACTCTGGTGCACCTGCCCGGAATCCCCGAGTGCTTCGCCCAGGGCGGCCTGGGACAGCGGCTGACCGGAGTCGTTGAGCAGCGACAGGGTTTCCGCCACCTCGCCCGCTGTTTCCGCCACGTCGTGCACGGGAGAGTCAGGGGTGTGTATCCGGCGGGTGGTGGTGAAGTAGGCGGTGGTCACGTTGCTGGTGCGGCTGCTGGCCTGCAGTCGGGCGCCGCAGCAGAACCACTCCGTGCCCTCCTCGGTCTCGCGGGTGAACTCCAGCCAGACGTAGCCGACCCGCGTGGTTCCGCCGGCTCCCTCGCCCATCAGGTTCCAGTGCATGCCCCGGTCGGAGCCGAACGTGGACAACCGCCTCGGGGTGAGTCGCGCGTCGAACAGGAACGGCAGCAGCAGTTCCAGGGCCTTGGACTTGCCGGTTCCGTTGGGCCCGCGCAGCAGCAGCCTGCCGCGGTGGAACCGGAAGGTCTCCCCGTAGTAGCGCCAGATGTTGACGATGCCCGCCCGGTTCGGCTGCCAGCGGTTCCGCGAGGTGTCGGCGCTGTTCCGCGTCGGCAGCTCGGTGACGCTCATTCGTGGGTTCCTTCCGAGGGAGCCGAGACTTTCACGCCGTCGAGGCGGTAGCGGGCGGCGGCCGGTCGGGGAACGACCCTGTCCTCGTGCCGAACGACCAGGTCGAAGTCGGCCAGTATCCGCAGCGCGTCGCCGACCAGGCGGGAGGTGCCGTCCTCGGAGCGGTAGGACTTCGCCCAGCGGGGTTCGCGGGCCAGCATCTCCGCCGTGGCTTCGTGCAGCCGCTGTGTCGTCACGCCCTCCGGGTGAGCGTTGAGCTCGTCCAGCAACCGCAGCGCGGCGATCTTGGCGTTGCCCGAGTCGTCCGGGAAAGTGCTGTCGGTGGCGATCTGCTCCCGATCCACCAGCAGCACACCCTCCGCCCGTTCCTCCAGGACGAACCCCGCCTCCTCGGCGGCCTTGCGGATCAGCTGGCGACCGGCCTGCGAACCGGCGTAGCCGCGCTGCTGCTCGCTCAGGTCCTTCCAGTACACCACTGGATCGTCGAACAGCCTGCGCAGCACGGAGTGCCGTGCCCAGAGGTTCCGCTGGTTCCGCGAGGAGTGCTCGGCGGTGGTCCCGTAACGCGGATCGGTCGAGATCGTCCCGATCAGTTCGTCGGGGTCCGTGTAGTCGGTTTCCGCGTCGTCGATCCGGGAAGGACCGGTCACCGTGCTGAGCAGCCGCATCAGCAGGGTCGAGTCCACCCGGTAGAGCACCTGGGCCAGCTCGGTCTCGACGAAATTCTCGGTGCTGCCGTCCACCGTGACCAGCACCGTGTACGACTCCAGCAGCCGAAGTACGTCCACATAGGCCATTCGTTCCGAGCGGATCGAGGTGTCGAAGGTGGGCACCACGGGATCGTTCCCGGTGCTGTGGCGGACCCGCTCGGCGAGCATCCCGATGGTGGTGGTGGGAGTGGCCAGCAGCTCGGCCGCCACTACGCACAGCAGCGCGTAGCGGCGGCGGTCGAACGGTGCCCTGCCCGAACGGAGTCTGCGGGCAGGTCTGCTCGCGTCCACGTCGCCGCGGCTCTTGTGCAGCCGGGCGTAGCCCGCTCGGGGCATGACGGTCAGCGTCCAGCCGCAGTAGTAGTCGAACCAGGAGCGAAGTGCCTCGTGACGACGCCTGGCCGTGTCGAAGTCCTTCGGGGAGTCCTGTTTGGTCAGCAGCGGATTCGCCAGCAGCACCCTGATGCAGCGCGCCAGTTCCTCGCGCTCGGTGACCACGAGCTGGTTGTTGAGATTGCTCAACTCGCCTCCCGGGCGGGCTCTTCGAGATCACGACCCACGATGCGGATGTCGACCGCGAAGTCGGGGCCGGTGAACGTGCCGTGCGGGGTGCGCAGCGTTGTTTCGCCCCGGTCGTCGGGATCGCGCAGTTCGATCTCGGCACGGCCGTCCGGGGTACTCGCCCGGCGCGCCCCGGACTCGTCCCGCCCGGCGGCCAGTGCTCTGCCCAGCAGTTCGAGAAGTCGTTGGAACACCGTGTGGTCCAGCTCGGCGAAGTCGGACAGCCGTGCCCGCCCGTCGGTGGCCAACCGTTGCCAGGCGGCTTCGAGCTGGGCGCGCTCGGCACGCGCCAGTTCCGCGCGTTGCCGTTTGAGTTCGGCGACGTCGCGGACCCTGCCGGTGCGGGCGAAGCTCTCCTTGCGTCCCCCGGTGCGCAGCGTCGCCGAAATCCCCACCGCCGGTGCGTCGGCCCACGATGTGGAGGGGGCGATGACCTCCGGGTCCTCGTGGATCAGCTGGGCGTGCCGCGCCGATCCCAGGCCGAACGCGGCGGCGAACAGGCGGTGCAGCTCGTCCTCGTCGGGTGCTCGGGTGAACCAGCGGGCCAGTTCCCGGAAATCGGAGGCCACGCTGGAGGAACGTTTCCGCGAATCGTCGATGCGTTCCAGTACCTGCAGCAGGGTGACGATCGCCTGCCGCGCCACGGTCAGCAGCTGCTCGGCGCGCGGCGCCGAGTCGTCCTCCGGGTGGAACCAGATCCGCAGTCCCTGCCAGCGGGTGGCGCGATGATCCAGCCACTCGGTGCGTCGTTCGTCGCCCGTTCCGGGGGGTAGTTCCGCGCCCCGCAGCGCACGCCGGTGCAGCTCCGCCACACCGCGATCCTCCACTTCGGTGATGCCGGAGGCGATGGCGTGGCAGCGCTGTTCGAGCTGGTCGCAGAACTCCTGCAGGTAGGCCACCGTGGCCGATTTGACCTCGTGGAACGTCGTGAGGTCCACACCCTCGGCGCGCAGCAGCCGCTGGAGTTCAGCGTTGAACTGCTTGGTGTTGTTGCGCAAGGCCTCCAGATGGCCCTCCAGTTCCTGCAGGCTGCTGAAGATCCTGCGGTCGGCGGAGGTCGGGTCGCGTAGCAACTCGTTCAGCTCGCCCAGCCGGTCGGCTATGGCGTCGAGCACCGCCGTCTGCAACGCGCCGCTGGAGGCGAGTGTCGCCATCGCGTGTTGTACTCCGGCGAAGGCGGCCTCACCGAGCTTGGTCAACGAGTACTGCAGGTTGCGGCGTTCGTACTCGGCGGCGGTGCGGTAGTTCTCGGCGTGGTTCTGGACGTTGTCCAACAGTCCCCAGTCGCCCAGCTGCTTCAGCGCGGCGTGCAGGTCCTCGTCGGAGAGCGCGTCGAACCAGCCCACCGAGCGCAGCCTTTCCCGCACCTCGTCGATGCTCAGCGCGGTTTCCAGCCGTTCGTTGGCCTCGCCGAAGGCGTGCAGGATCGCGGAGTAGAGCTCGGAGCGGTCACCGGTGGTGAACCTGAACATCTCGCTCGGGACGCGCAGCGGCTGCACGGCACCCCCCTTTTCCGGACCGCTGGAACCGTCTCGGGAAGCGGTCACCCGACGCCACCATAGGAGACGCTACCGACACCTCGGGTGCCCGTGGTCGATTTCCCGCGAAACGCGCGGAACGTCGGGCCGCGCAACCGGTGCGTCCGGTGCTCGGACGTGTTTCCCGGACGACAGCGAGAGTGTTTTTCGTCGGCGCCGTCGGCATACGATTCGGCGTTCTTCTTACACGATCAGTGAATAGCGGTGGGCTGTTTCGCACGGCAATCTGGAGCAGCTCTGTCGAACGGGCGGAGTTTCCCGACCGGCGACGAGGTCCCACCCGTGTACTGCCCTACCCGGCGGTCCGTGTTCCGGAGGATCGAACATGCACCACGAACGACGTCCACTCATGCGGCGAACATCCGGCGTGTCCACTACGCCTCGACGATGGAGCACCGTACTGGTCTCGACGGTCGCTCTCACCGGTTTGCTCACGTCTCCGGCGATGGCGGCCGTACCGTCACCCACCGTCGAGCGGACACCGGATGCGGTTCCGATGCCGGGTTCGACGGCGAACAGCACCGACGAGCCCGACCTTCCTCCGAAGATCATCAAAACGAAGCTCCAGCAGGCGATCGATCCCGAGGCCGTGCCCGCCGTCGCGCCGCGCGACGTCGGGGCGAGTTCGCCGAGATCCGGTGAGAAGGTCGAAACGCTTACGGTCGGGAGAGGCGCTCCCGCCGAGACGTCGGCCGGGTGTACCCCAGTGGCCGACTCCGACAATCCGCACGTTTCGGGGAACCGTTCCGATGTATCCGCTCACGCGTGGTGGCACCAGGGCGACTGCGACAACGACAGGGCAACGGTCACCGCGTGTCTTTACGAGTGGTATACCGATCACACGTGGCGACGGAAGGCGTGCAACACGAACGAGAACCAGAAACCGGGTCGTAGTAGTAGCAGGTGGCTCAATGTCCGCGAACGCTGCGACTCCTTCGCGAGAACCTCGTGGCGTGCTCACGTTGACGTCGACGTGAACTGGGAAGTCGACAATCCCGGGGTCTCCACCAAGCAGGCCGATGTGGACTGTCGAGTCCATGACTGAGGGAGCCGATTGACTGACAGCGGTGAAGAACCGAGTCCCGGAGTGGCACCCGACAGCAGCGGCCCGGTGGGAACCGTGTTCGCCGCGCTGTACGGCGAGCTCGAACCGCACCCTTGGCGGGAGCCCGACGCGGAGCAGGACCTCTACGCCTTGTTCCACGCCAGGTCACAAGCCATGGGGTGGCTGCACGACATCGGCACGAGTGCCCGGAAGACCGCCACTGGGCAGCTCACGGATGTGAGACAGGTCGGAGCCACGGGCCTGTGGGGCATGAACGATGCCGGACTCGAGCACCCGCTCTCCGATCCCGAGGCGCCGCTGGCCGCGTGGGTCCAGGTGGGGGTGCGACCGCTGACCGAAGAACGACCGATACCTGTGCAGCCCTTGCTGCGCTGCGTCGGTGACGCGGTGGCACGGATCGGGACGCTGCGGCTGCGAGCGGTACAGCTGCTGCTGCCGGTTCAATGTCTCGATCCAGCCGCTTCCCGGATGCCGCCCTCGCTGTTCACCGCCGAGTGGTTCCTGAGCGGTGCTCCGGGGGGCGAGCTCCCGGTGCGGGTCACGCTGGACAGCGGGCAGGACCCCTCCCTGCCCGAGGCCGTGCCCGGGATTCGGGAGCGGATCAACCGACAGAACCAGGAAGTGTTCGTGTGCCGGACGCACTCACCGGACGGCCACGAGCCGTTGGCTTTGCGGCCGCCGTTCGGGGATCACCTCTGGAACGGGCCGTCGCTGCACCGGACGACCTTCCACGGCACCCTCGCCGAGTGGTCGTTGGACGCCCTGGGGTGGGTCGGTGGTTTCCTGGCGGATCTCAGTGCCTGCCAGGGCGTCGACACCCCGCTGGTGCTCACCGCCGTTCCGGAGTGACCGAGCTGTCGGTTTCCCGCGAAACCGCCGCGCGAGGGTGCGGGACGCCGGACGGACGTGCAAGGTGGTCCCCGGCTATGGGCATCCGACCGCTCGGCCGGGATCGCGGTCGGCTACGTCCTCGGGCGGAGGTTCTCCCAGGCCCAGGATCCGAGCGTGGTCGGCGTGGTGGTGACCGGATCCCGCCGCTGCTCGGGCGTGAAGTTCTCACGCATCCCCGCCGACATGCCCACGATTCCCTCGATCCGCCGCTCGGACAGTCCCACCGCCGACAGCGAGGCGCGGAGCCAATCGTCTGAGATCCGTTCGGGAACCACGTCGTGTCCCAGGACCTCTCCCAGCACCCCGGCCACGCGCGAGAAGGTCAGGTCCTCGGGACCGTGCACGGCCTGTACCCGCTGTCCGGACCACTCGTCCGACAGCAGTCGGGCCGCCGCCACCTCACCGATGTCCCGTGGATCGACCCACGCCATCGGGAAGTCGAGCGGCCACGGTGTTCGCAGCACTCCGGTCCGGATCTCCTCCGCCTGCGCGAGCAGGTTGGTGAAGAAGTAACCGCACCGCAGGTGCGAGACATTCGCACCGGTTTCGTTCAACAACCGTTCCGTCCGTGCGAGCCCGTCGATCTCGCCGACTCCGGAGCCCTTCTCAGCACCGATGCTGCTGACGAACACCGTTCTGCCGATTCCGTTCTCGGTGACGGCTCGGGCGGCGTTGGTCCCCATGTGAGCGTAGCCCGTGATCGGATCGTCATCCGAGTCCGGCGGGTTGATCCAGAGCAGGCGTTCGGCTCCCCGCGTCGCCCGAACCACCGCCTCGGCATCCCCCTGGTCACAACGGTGGACCTCGACCAACTCGCGGGTCGCCCGGTCGAGGTTGCCGGGTTCGCGAAGCAGCACTCGCGGTCTGATCCCCGCCTGGAGGAGTACGCGCACGGCCCGGGAGCCGATCTTTCCCGTGGGAGTGGTTACGACAGTGGTAATGGGGCACCTCCGGGACTGCTGGACAGCGGATTCCGCGGCGGAGTATGCCCGGGGGGACCGACACGGGACGGCTTTCGCGGGGCGGCGTCGATTTCTCGCGAAATGTACACGGGGAGGGGCGGTGCTGCTCCGTCGAATGGCAGCGGACAGCACAGGGGCCGCGCGGTACGGGACCGGAGAGGAAGCGGAGCCGGGCATAAAGCGGGGCCGGACTCCCGAATGGGAATCCGGCCCCGTTCACCGAACGAAAGCCCCTGGCCGGGAACTCGGGTGGCCGGGAAGTCGGGCCCGAGCGGGGGAACGCAACCCCCGTGAGGGGACTACGGCCTCGGTCAGCCGCTGGACTCGGCGCTCGCCGCGACGCCGTCCGAGTCCTGGGCCCCGTCACCGCCGGAACCGTCACCGTCGGTGCCGCGCCTGACCGACTGCAGCAGCAGCTGCGCCACGTCGACGACCTCGACGTTCTCCGAGGCGACCTGCTCGTTCTGCCGCGTTGTCATCCCGTCGGTGAGCATGACCTTGCAGAACGGGCAGCCGGTGGCGACCTTCGACGACGCGGTGCCCAGTGCCTCGTCCACCCGGTCGAGGTTGATCCGCTTGCCGGTGCGCTCCTCCATCCACATCCGGGCGCCACCCGCGCCGCAGCACATCGCGCGGTCGGCGTGGCGGGGCATCTCGCGGAACGAGGCGCCCGAGGCGTTGACCAGGTCCCGCGGCGGTTCGTAGACCTTGTTGTGCCTGCCGATGTAGCACGGGTCGTGGTAGGTGACGTCCTCGGTGACCGGGGCCACCGGGACCAGCCGCTTCTCCCGCACCAGCCGGTTGAGCAGCTGCGTGTGGTGCACCACCTCGTAGTTGCCGCCCAGCTGGCCGTACTCGTTGGCCAGGCTGTTGAAGCAGTGAGCGCAGGTGGCGACGATCTTGCGTTTGCCGGGCTCGCGGTTCTCGAACACCGAGTTCAGCGTTTCCACGTTCTGCTCGGCCAGCGTCTGGAACAGGAACTCGTTGCCCGCGCGGCGCGCCGGGTCGCCGGTGCAGCCCTCGTCCGGGCCGAGCACGGTGTACTTCACGCCCGCGATGTGCAGCAGTTCGGCGACCGCCTGCGTGGTCTTCTTCGCGCGGTCCTCGAACGCGCCCGCGCAACCGACCCAGAACAGGTATTCGACGTCCTCCTCGAGTTCACCGTCGAAGACCGGGACCTCGAAGTCGAGATCCTGGGTCCAGGCCAGCCGGTCCTTGTTGTTCTGGCCCCACGGGTTGCCCTTGTTCTCCAGGTTCTTGAACATCCCGCCCAGCTCGGTGGGGAAGTTCGACTCGATCATCACCTGGTAGCGCCGCATGTCGACGATGTGGTCGACGTGCTCGATGTCCACCGGGCACTGCTCGACGCAGGCGCCGCAGCTGGTGCAGGCCCACAGCACCTCGGGGTCGATGATCCCGGCTTCCTCCGGGCCGCCCACCAGCGGTTTCTCCGACTCGGCCAGCGCCAGGGCGTCGATCCTGCCCTTACGCTCCTCCGCGTCGTCACCGGTGAGGCCGACCTCCTCGCCGGTCATGTCCTTCTTGCCGCCCTCCAGCAGGTAGGGCGCCTTGGTGTAGGCGTGGTCGCGCAGGCTGGTGATCAGCATCTTCGGCGACAGCGGCTTGGCCG
The DNA here is from genome assembly GCF_900101095.1 of Actinopolyspora mzabensis. Lineage (GTDB taxonomy): Bacteria > Actinomycetota > Actinomycetes > Mycobacteriales > Pseudonocardiaceae > Actinopolyspora > Actinopolyspora mzabensis. The sequence continues at coordinate 520,322 of NZ_FNFM01000002.1, read as the reverse complement.
TGTTCCAGGCCGGGCACTGCGACTGGCAACGCCCGCACTCGGTGCAGGTGGTGAAGTCCAGCCAGCCCTTCCAGGAGAAGTCCTCCACCTGGCCGGCACCGAAGGTGTCGGTGTCCGGGTCGGCCTCCTCGAAGTCGATCGGGGCGCCGTTGCTCATCATCGGCTTCAGCGCGCCCAGCGCGGTGCGTTCGGGATCGCGCTTGAAGTAGATGTTGAAGAACGCGGTGAACCGGTGCCAGGCCACGCCCATGGTGATGTTCGAGGCGATGACGATGACCCAGATCATCGCCGAGAGGATCTTGAACGCGGCGAACAGCGAGACCGCGAACGCGCTGGCGGGCAGTACGCTGCCCAGCGCGAAGCTCACCGGAGCCGACCACACCGGGGCGTGGAACAGGTCGGAGGAGACCTTGAACGAGCGCAGGCCCATGATGCCCACGCCCTCCAGCACGACCACGGCTTCGACGAAGTAGGCCTGCCAGAAGTTGGAGCCCGCGAAGCGGGAGACCCTGCCGGCGCGGCGCGGGTGGTTGAGCTGGCGTATGGCGCTGAGCCAGATACCGCCGAGGATGGTGGTCACGCCCAGGATCTCGACGATCAGGTTCCAGGGGCCGAACGATCCCAGCCACGGGATCTCGAACGGCGCGTGGAACACTTCGCCGTAGGCGACCAGCACGCTCAGGCTGAGTCCGCCGAAGCCCAGCATGACGAACCAGTGGGCCACTCCCACGTGGCTCCACTTGAGCATCCTGGTGTGCCCGAGGACTTCCTTGAGCATGTTGGAGAATCGGGTACCGAACGGCCCCTTGCGGTTCGGGTCCGGTTGTCCGAGCCGGATGGACTGCACCATCCGTCGAACGGTCCTGACCACCATGACCACCGCGACCGCGGTCACGGCAAGACAGATCAGGCCCAGGACGAGCTGCAGGGCTACCATGCTCGTGGCCTCCTGTTCGCGGGTTTGGACGCTGAGCTTAGCCTCTATTACTCGTCGGTAACCATAGGGGCGTCGCTCGGGGTGGGAACAGTCGGTGATTGTGCGAGACGGCGACACGGAAGACTAGTCGGGCGCGAGGTCGTCCGCCTGCCGTCGGCGTGGAATCCGGGGAAGCGTAACAGAACGCTACGCTGCGCTGTTCGCGCTGCGCATCGCGGGTGTGTCTGATTGCTCGCCGCTCGTCGGTGGCGCGTCGAACTGCGCCGCGCGGCCTGCGCGAAGGCACTGTCGCGCCCGGATGGTGCGAGTTCATGGCGGGTGCGATTTTCGCCACTCTCGTGGTCCGAGTCCGGCTTTGATCGATCCAGTCGGAACCATCGCGGTGCGTTCCGGTGTCGCCGTTGTGGTGAAACGTCCCCGGCACGACCACGACTTCGGTATCCTCCTCGCACAGCATCGTGCCGGAAGTACCGCGCGGTGTGGCGTACCTCGGGAACGGCCGATCGGGAGGCGTGATGTCCGGCCCAGCAGCGAGTGGCCCGGATGGGAGCGGCCCGAACGAACGGGGCGTGCGCGCCTCGGACGCCGAGCGGGAGGCGGTCGCCGAGCGGCTGCGCCACGCGATGAACGAGGGCAGGCTCGACATAGCCGAGTTCGACGAACGGGTCGGGCAGGCTTACGCCGCGGTGACCCGCGCCGAGCTGGAACCCCTGACGCGGGATCTGCCGGACACCTCCCGGCCCGCCCGGCAGGGGCGTTCCGCCGTCCCGGCGGTCGGGAACGACGACGAGCACGAGCAGTCGGTCGAACGGAACCGCGGGCGGCGAAGCCGGGGCGCCGAGTGGCGGGACTGGGCGGGGACCTCCTTCGTGCTCGTCGGTATCTGGCTGATCACCTCGATCGCCTCCGGCGGTCCCACTTTCTTCTGGCCGATCTTCCCGATGGGGATCTGGGCCGTGATCCTGCTGTCCTCGATGATCTTCGGTTCCGGCGAGGACGAGCGCGGCGGTCGGTAGCGCTGAGCTGACACATCGACACTCCGGAACGGCGGCGGTATATTGAAGAAGTAGTACAGTCGTTCAATTTTTGGTCGGTTCGCGGTAGCCGCGACGATCCGTACGGGAGTTCGGAGGGCAGTTGGCCTACATCGTGTTGGTGGTGGCGATCCTGTCGGAGGTGCTCGGCACCCTCTCGCTGCGGTTCGTCGACGGGCTGAGCAGACCTCTTCCCCTGGTGTTGGTGGTGCTCGGCTACGGTTCCGCGTTCGTGGCGCTGGCGAACGTGCTCAAGATGGGCATCCCCGTCGGCGTCGCCTACGCCATCTGGTCTGCCGCCGGGGTGGCCCTGGTGGTGCTGATCGGCGCGTTGTTCCTGAACGAGACCATGACCCTGACCCAGATCGCGGGGATCCTGCTGATCATCGGTGGTGTGGTCGCGCTGGAGGCGGGAGGCACGCATTGACCCACGGCGGCAATCCGACCGAGCACTCCGACGGGCGCCGCGCCAAGGGGGAACGCAGACGCAGGGAGATCATCGACGCCACCCTGCGCGTGATCGAACGGGACGGCATCGCGGGGGTCAGTCACCGCAACATCGCACGTGAGGCCGGTGTGCCGCCCGCTTCGATCGTCTACTACTTCGAGAGCATCGACGGGGTGCTGATCGCGGCCCTGCTGGAGAGCTGCGAGACGATGATCGCCGAGCTGCGCGAACTCACCGAACAAGTGGTCGACGATCCCGAGGGATGGGTCACCGCCACCGCCGAGATGCTCTCCCGCATGGTCCGCGAGCAGCGCGGCCGGACGCTGGCCGAGTACGAGCTGTACCTGCTGGCCGCGCGCAGACCAGCGCTGCGTCCGGCCGCACGTCGCTGGATCGAGGTGGCCACCGGATACGTGCACGACACCGGGACCAGCGACACCGGCGCGGTACGCGCGCTGCCCGCCGCCATCGACGGACTGCTGATGCAGGCCCTGATCGCCGAGGAACCGCCCGGTCCCGAGGAGTTCCGCCCGGTGCTGGCCCACCTGGTCCCCGAGCGCTGACGAGGGGCGGCGCCGCGCAGAGGCGGTGCCGCCGCGGCGAGCTCAGGCGAGAGGTTCCGCTACGGCACCGACCTCGCGAACCGAGTCGACGAAGTCGGCTCAGAGCCTGCAGGCCTCCAGCCGGGTCACCAGGATCTCGGTGGCCCCCACCTCGGCGAGCTTGTCCATCACGTCCTGCACGTCCGCCCTGGGGACCATCGCCCGTACCGCTACCCAGCCGGGCTCGGTGAGGCTGGAGATGGTGGGCGACTCCTTGCCCGGGGTGATCGCCGTCGCCGTCTGCAGCGCGGTCTCCCGGCAGTTGTAGTCCATCACCACGTAGGAACGGGCGTCGAGCACTCCTCGCAGCCGTTGCCCCAGCACCTCGACGGCGTGCTCGCGCTCGTCACCGAGGGAGGCGCCCGCGCCGCGAACCAGCACCGCCTGCGAGCGCAGGATCGGTTCGCCGAGGGTGGTCAGCCCCGCCGCGCGCAGCGAGGACCCCGTCTCGACCACGTCCGCGATCGCGTCGGCCAGCCCGAGCTCCACGGCGGTCTCCACGGCACCGTCCAGTTCGACCGGCTCGATCCGGATGCCGTGCCGCGCCGCCGCCTGTTCGGCGAGTTTCGGGAACGAGGTGGCCACCCGCTTGCCGTCCAGCTCGGGGACCGAGGTGATCGGGCCCTCGTTGGCGACCGCGAAGTAGAACCGGGAGCTGCCGAAGCCGAGCCGCAGCAGCTCGGTGGTGCTCGCCGCAGTGCCCGCGCCCGCCAGCAGGTCCTGTCCGGTGATCCCGACGTCGAGCACCCCGGCACCCACGTTGCGCGCGATGTCGCTGGCCCGCCAGAAGATGAACCGCACGTTGTTGCTCGTGTCCTCGGCGAACAGGGCGCGATGCTCGCGATGAAGCCGGTAGCCCGCCTCCTCGAGTAGCTGGGTGGTCGGACCGTGCAGCGATCCCTTGTTCGGGACGGCGACGCGCAACATCAGGCATCCTCAATACGGCGTATGGCCTCCGGGAACGATTCTAATGCTTGCCGCTCCAGCGGGGTTCCGGCGCACCCCGTCCCACGGACTCCGATCTCCGGCGGAGCCCGGAGGCGCTCCGCGTGCGGACGAGTGGGCGCCCCGGATTCGCACTTTCGGAGTCTCCGGGGGTGTTCCGGGTAAATCACCGATGCCGTGCCCCCGCGCTCGGCGGTAGTTTGACCTCGTCGGGTGGACCGGGCACCCCCCTGAGAGCCAATCCCCGAGATCGGAGTGATGACGATGCGCACGGGACTCGCGGTGGGCGGCGCCGTACTGGTCCTGCTGGGTGGGGCCGTGCTCGCCTGGGGAGGGCCCTCGGACACCCGGACCGACTCGCCCTCCGGTGTGTCGGCCGTGGAGCTGCGTTCGGGTCCGAGCGCGGTGGAGATCAGCTACCGGGCCGGTGCCGAACCGAGGGTCCGCGAGGAACGCGACGGCTGGTGGGGCGGCTGGCGGGGCTCGGAGACGAGTTACCGGGTCGACGACGGCAGGCTCGTGCTCGACGCCGATTGCGGCTGGGGCTGTGACGTGGAGTACGAGGTGACGCTGCCCCGGCGCGTTCCGGTGACCGGCGGACTCGGTTCCGGTTCGTTGGAGGTCACCGGGATGTCCTCGACCGACGTGCGGGTGGACTCGGGAGCGTTGGAGCTGCGCGGCATCGACGGGGAGGTGCGCGCCGAGACCGGCTCCGGTGGCATCGAGCTCACCGACATCGGTGGCCCGCTCAACGTCTCGACCGGCAGTGGCCAAATAGAGGGGGAGGGCATCGACTCCGCCGAGGTCACGACGCGGACCAGCTCGGGCGGGATCTCGCTGGAGCTGTCCGAGCCGCGTTCGGTGCGTGCCGACACCGGCTCCGGCGGCATCGAGCTCACCGTCCCCGCGAACAGCTACAGCGTCCGCGCCGACACCGGCAGTGGTTCCACCGACATCGAGGTGCCCCGGGACGCCGACGCCGAGCGCTCGCTGCGACTTTCCACCGGTAGCGGCGCCATCGAGGTCGAGAGCTCCTGAAGAGCCGCCCCGCGGCGACTCCACCCGCGTGGGCCGGGGGTGCCCTCGTGTTCCCGATCAGTGCCCGCACCCGACCAGTGCCCGCGTGTTCCGAGCAGTACCCGCGCGGTCCACGGGTGTCCGTGCGGGCCCGTGGTGTGATTACCGGCTCCCGTGGTTGGGAATTCTCCCGAAAGCGGCCGGTCCGGCGCGGTCCCGTGGACGCCGCGAACAGGTGACTATCCGCCGGTGCCGTTCGCGGGACGGCCTCCCGCCTCGTCGACTCTTCCGGCCCCGGACCGCGGCCGAGCTCCCCGCCTCCGGGTGTCCCCACCTCCAGGGGAGCGAGACAGCCGCTCCCGGCGATACGAATCACACCCGCCGCGGCGAGCGTTCGGGAACACTCGTGGCTGGTCACGCGTTGTTCGGGCAGGAACCTTGAGCCTTGACGACTCAAACCCGGTTTGACGGATCGGACTCGGTTTCGGTAATACTTGAGTCAGTAGGGCTCAGGAGTTATCAGTCCTAAGCAGAGAACCAATACGCTGGAGGAGACTTCAATGGGGCGAGCGGTCGGTATCGACCTCGGGACGACAAACTCCGTCGTTTCCGTCCTGGAGGGCGGTGAAGCCACGGTCATCGCCAACTCCGAGGGCGCGCGCACGACCCCTTCGGTCGTCGCGTTCGCGAAGAACGGCGAGGTGCTCACGGGGCAGCCCGCCAAGAACCAGGCGGTGACCAACGTCGACCGCACCATCCGGTCGGTCAAGCGCCACATGGGCACCGACTGGAAGACCACCATCGATGACAAGGAGTACACCCCGCAGGAGATCAGCGCGCGTGTGCTGATGAAGCTCAAGCGGGACGCCGAGGCGTACCTCGGCGAGGACGTCACCGAGGCGGTCATCACCGTTCCGGCGTACTTCGAGGACGCCCAGCGGCAGGCCACCAAGGAAGCGGGCCAGATCGCCGGACTGGACGTGCTCCGCATCGTCAACGAGCCGACCGCGGCAGCGCTGGCCTACGGTCTGGACAAGGGCGAGAAGGAACAGCGCATCCTGGTCTTCGACCTCGGCGGCGGCACGTTCGACGTGTCCCTGCTCGAGATCGGCGAGGGTGTGGTCGAGGTCCGCGCCACCAGCGGTGACAACCACCTGGGTGGTGACGACTGGGACGAGCGCATCGTCGAGTGGCTGGTCGAGAAGTTCAAGAGCGCCAACGGCATCGACCTGACCAAGGACAAGATGGCGCTGCAGCGGATCAAGGAAGCCGCCGAGAAGGCCAAGATCGAGCTTTCCAGCTCCGCGCAGAGCAACATCAACCTGCCCTACATCACCGTCGACGCGGACAAGAACCCGCTGTTCCTCGACGAGACCCTGACCAGGGCCGAGTTCGAGCGGATCACCTCGGACCTGCTGGAGCGCACGCGCAAGCCGTTCGAGTCCGTGCTGCGTGACGCCGGTATCAAGGTCGGCGACATCGACCACGTGGTGCTGGTGGGCGGTTCCACCCGCATGCCCGCGGTCACCAACCTGGTCAAGGAGCTGACCGGCGGCCAGGAGCCGAACAAGGGCGTCAACCCGGACGAGGTCGTCGCGGTCGGCGCGGGCCTGCAGGCCGGAGTGCTGCGTGGCGACGTCAAGGACGTGCTGCTGCTCGACGTCACCCCGCTGTCCCTGGGCATCGAGACCAAGGGCGGCATCATGACCAAGCTGATCGAGCGCAACACCACCATCCCGACCAAGCGCTCGGAGACCTTCACCACCGCGGACGACAACCAGCCCTCGGTGCAGATCCAGGTCTTCCAGGGCGAGCGCGAGATGGCCGCGGAGAACAAGAAGCTCGGCATGTTCGAGCTGACCGGCCTGCCGCCCGCGCCGCGTGGCGTGCCGCAGATCGAGGTCACCTTCGACATCGACGCCAACGGCATCGTGCACGTCAACGCCAAGGACCAGGGCACCGGCAAGGAACAGTCGATGACCATCACCGGCGGCTCCGCGCTGCCGAAGGAGGACATCGACCAGATGGTCAAGGACGCCGAGGCCCACGCCGAGGAGGACAAGAAGAAGCGCGAGGAGGCCGAGACCCGCAACCAGGCGGAGTCGATGGTCCACCAGACCGAGAAGGTCCTCTCCGACAACGACGAGAAGCTGCCGGACGAGAGCAAGCAGAAGGTCCGCAGCGCCATCGACGAGGTCAACGAGGCGCTGAAGGGCGAGGACTCCGACGCCATCAAGTCGGCCGTGGAGAAGCTGGCCACCGAGTCGCAGTCGCTGGGCCAGGCCCTCTACAGCGAGGGCGACGCGAGCGCCGCCGCCGGTGCCGCCGGTGACGAGGCCGGGCAGGCGACGGGCTCCGCCGACTCCTCCGGTGCCGAGGACGTGGTGGACGCCGAGGTCGTCGACGACGAGGACGAGAAGAAGAAGTGACTCCGAACAAGCCAGAACAGGACCGGGGGCCGCAGCAGGCCTCCGGCGCACAGGACGAAGGCGAGCAGGAGCCCGTCGTGGTGCGGGACCGGCGCAGGATCGACCCGGAAACGGGTGATCTCCGGTCCTCGGACGACAGCCAGTCGGAGACCGGTGAGGTGACCGACAGCATGTCCGGATCGTTGGACGACGAGTTGGCCAAGGTGGCGGCCGAGGCCGACGCGGTGGAAACCGCCGCGGAGGCCGAGGCGCCCACTTCGGACGCGGAGAGCGAACTGCGTCGGCAGGTCGAGGAACTCACCGCTGACGTCAAGCGTGTGCAGGCCGAGTACGCCAACTACCGCAAGCGCGTCGAGCGCGACCGGGACTCGGTGATCAACAACGCGAAGGCGTCCGTGGCGGAGTCGCTGCTCACCGTGCTGGACGATCTCGAACGCGCCGAGTCGCACGGCGACCTCACCGGCCCGTTCAAGGCCGTCGCGGACAAGCTCACCGCCGCGCTGGCCGACGCCGGGCTGGAGGGCTTCGGCCAGGAGGGCGAGGAGTTCGACCCGAGCGTGCACGAGGCGGTCCAGCACGAGACCTCTCCCGAGGTCTCCGGGCCCACGGTCACGACGGTGCTGCGCCGCGGTTACCGCTTCGGTGAGCGGGTGCTGCGTCCGGCGATGGTCGGAGTCACCGACCACGAGCCCGACGGGAACGGTGCCGAGCCGGAATCGCAGGGCGAGACATCCGAACAAGGCTGATCCACGAGACTGCTTAGGAACCGCCGTGTTCAGTAACCGTTACGGGCTCGCACCCGCGTTCTCGCGAGGAGGATCACCGTTTCCCGGTGAACCGTCGTGGCGCACGTCAACGGATCGAGACGGAAGGAGGGGCGTCCGGTGAGTGCCAGGGAATGGCTGGACAAGGATTTCTACGCCGAACTGGGCGTCTCCTCCGACGCTTCGGCCGACGACATCAAGAAGGCGTACCGGAAGCTGGCCAGGGAGAACCATCCCGACGCCAATCCGGGTGACACCAAGGCCGAGAACAAGTTCAAGGCCGTCTCCGAGGCCTACGGCGTGCTCTCCGACCCGGAGAAGCGCAAACAGTACGACGAGGCCCGCAGGCTGTTCGCCTCCGGAGGCGGCGGCCAGGGTGGCTTCGGAGGTTTCGGCGGCGGTTTCGGTGGCCAGCCCGGCGGTGCGGGCGGTCCCGGATTCGACGTCGGTGACCTGTTCGGTGGCCCCGGAGGCCAGGCCGGTGGCGGGATCGGTGACCTGTTCGGCGGGCTGTTCGGCAACCGCAGAGGCGGTGGTGCGGGCACGGCCGGTAGAGCGAGCAGAGGCTCCGATGTGGAGACCGAGGTCCGCATCGACTTCACCGAGGCGGTGAAGGGTGCGACCGTCCCGTTGCGCCTTTCCAGTCCCACCACGTGCTCCACCTGCCACGGTTCCGGCGCCCGACCGGGCACCAGCCCCCGGAAGTGCTCGACCTGCTCGGGGCAGGGAGCGGTCACCCGCAACCAGGGGGCGTTCGCGTTCAGCGAGCCGTGCCCGGACTGCCGGGGGCGTGGCAGGGTCGTCGACAACCCCTGCCAGGAGTGCCGCGGCGAGGGTGTGAGCACCAGGACCAGGACGTTGACCGTGCGGATCCCGCAGGGCGTCTCCGACGGGCAGCGAATCCGGTTGGCACACCAGGGTGAACCCGGCCGCAACGGCGGCAACTCGGGTGATCTCTACGTCGTCGTGCACGTGAATCCGCACCAGGTGTTCGGCAGGTCGGGGCACGATCTCACGATCACCGTGCCGGTGACCTTCCCCGAACTGGCGTTGGGCGCTACGTTGACCGTGCCGACCCTGGAGAGCAAGGTGTCGGTGAAGGTGCCCGCGGGCACCAACAGTGGCCGTACCCTCCGGGTGCGCGGCAAGGGCATCGGCAGGAAGGACGGCAGCAGCGGGGATCTGCTGGTGACGTTGCAGGTTGCCGTGCCGAACAAGTTGGACGGCAAGGCCGCCGAGGCGTTGCGGTCCTACGCGGAGGCGACGGAGCAGCACGATCCCAGAGCCGAACTGAACGAGCTGGTCCGGAGGGCGGAATGACCGCGCGTGAGTCTGCCGCGGAATCCGGCGGTATGGCCGGATTCCCGCCAGGTGCGTCCGAGGACACCCCGGTTTTCGTGATCTCCGTGGCCGCGGAGCTGTCCGGGCTGCACGCCCAGACGCTGCGCAGCTACGACCGGCTCGGCCTGGTTTCGCCGGGCCGGACCCCCGCGGGTGGTCGGCGCTACTCCGCGCGCGACATCGCGGTGCTCCGCGAGGTGCAGCGGCTCTCCCAGGAGGAGGGCGTGAACCTCGCGGGCATCAAGCGCATCATCGAGCTGGAGAACCAGGTCGACGCACTGCGCGACAAGATCAAGGAACTCTCCGAGGAGGTCGCCGCGGCCTACGCGGCCGCCGAGCAGGCGGCCGCGCGGGTGCACGCCTCCTACCGGCGCGACCTGGTGCCGGTGCGGCAGGAGACGGCGCTGGTGGTCTGGAAGCCCGAGCGGCGCCGTCGCTGACCCTCGGCGACCTCGCGGACGACGGTTTCGCGACTCTCTTCGGTACGGTCACCGAGCCGCGAGGCCGCCAGCAGCCGAGCCGTTCAGCAGCACTGCATTTCCAGCCGGACACGGCTGAAGTCGCCCGCTCGCAGGTCCTGCTCCCCGATGAGGAAGTAGAGGCTGCCGCAGTCACCCCACATCCACTTCATCCGCTCGTCGCTGTCCAGCTGGGCCAGTAGTAGCTCCTCGCCGGAATTCCCCAGCACAGGCTCCTGGATCAGATCCGGCCAGCCACCGATCCGATGCGCGGGTTCGTCCTCGCCCTCGCGGCTCCCTCGGTAACCGTCGAACAGCTGGTCCGGTAACTCTCCCGCCTCGTCCGGAGGTAGATCCTCCAAGTCCGGGACGGTGAGGAGAGCTCGGCCGTGCAGCGCCCGTTCGCGGTGGCGCGTCGTTCCCTGCGATGGCGAGGTCAGCACTGCGGTCTCGGGGTGGGCGTGTATCACCCGCCAGCCGTCCGAGTCTCCCAGATCGAGCCCGGTTACGAGTTGTTCGGCCGGGGCATAGCAGAAATTGAGTACCCCGTGCCGCGGCAGCGGTAGTTCGGGGTTGATCGGGGCGATGGCGGTGAGGTCGAGCACGGCGAGCAGTTCGAGGGGTTTCGATTCGTGTTCCGGCCACGTGGTGTTCGGTGGTAGTAGTGCGTCGCCGCCGAAGCGGGAGACCCCCAGTGGTGCTCCCGCTTCGCTGTCGGTGCCGAGTGCGACGGAGGTGGCGGCCATAGCCGTGATGCGTTCGGCCTCGATGGTGCACACGTGTTCGGTCAGGGTGTGTCGGAGGTGCTCGCGTTGTTGTTCGATCCCGGACATGCGCGCACTCTCGCACCGACCACCGAGCCGGTCCTCGGGAGCTTCCGCCGCGTTCTCGGGAGCTCCGCGCCTGCTCAGTCCAGGGTGAACGGATCGTAGTGGATCCGTTCCAGCGGGGTGCCCGCCACCATCATGCCGGACACCGTGTTCCGGATCATCTCCGGCGAACCGCTGACCAGCACGTCGTGCTCCTGCCACGCGCCGTGGCGGGTCGCGGCCTCCGCCAGGGTGCCGTGCTCGGCTCCCTGCGCGGTGGGGTCGTTCTCCAGTACCGGGATCACCTTCAGCCACGGGTTGCTCATGGCGACCTGCCGCAGGTTGCGCAGCTCGTACAGGTCGTCCCGGGTCCTGCCGCCGTAGAACAGGTGGACCTCGGGGTTGTTGCCGTACTGCGCCAGGTCCTGAATGATCGACCGCATCGGTGCGAGCCCGGTGCCGCCCGCGAGCATCACCACGTCGCGCTCCGAGTCACGATCCACACCGAGCCTGCCCATCGGGGAACCCATGCGCCACTGGTCGCCGAGCTGGGCGTGCCCCACGATGGCGCGGCTCACCCAACCCGTCGGCACGGCACGTACGTGGAACTCCATCGTGCCGTCGTCGGAGGGTGGGTTGGCCGGTGACAGGTAGCGCCACAGCCTGGGACGCTGCGGCACCTCGACGCTGACGTACTGGCCCGGCTGATACGGCACGGGGTGTTCCGGCCTGATGCGCACCATGGCGACGTCCCAGCTCAACCTTTCGTGCTGCACAACCTCGCCGTTGTACCAGGCGGGACCGTCGTCCTTGGACGCCGCGTCGGTCATGGTCGTGGCCATCACCGCATAGGCCTCTCCCCAAGCACGCTCCACGGCGTCGTTCCAGGCGTCGCCCGCGTACTTCTTGATCGCTGCCAGCAGCGCGGTTCCCACCGCCTCGTAGTGCTCGGCGACCACGCCGAACTTGCGGTGGTCCCTGCCGAGCTGTTGCAGGAACGGAGTGAGTTCGTCCGGGCGGTCCACCATCTGCACCACGTGCACCAGGGCACGCAGCAGTCTGCTCCGCTGCACCTCCATGTTCACCGGGAACAGTTCCCGCGTGGCGGGAGCCAGGCTGAACAGCATGCTGTAGAAGAACCGCGACACGTCCTCGGCTTGTGGTTCCACCACGGCCCAGCTGTCCCGGATCAGCCGAACCGTCTCGTTCACGTCGGTCGGGCGCTCGCGATCAGCTGAGCCGCCGGGGCGCTCGGGGTGTAAAGCGGCGTTGGCTGTCATGATTCGGGCGATTCTCTCCACATAGGCGGCCGTGTCGGTCCGGCACGGTGTCCGTATACCTGAGGTCCGTATACATGTCCCCCGACTGCCCGAGACTCTAACCCCTTTTTCGGCTTGTGTGACCCTTGATGCCACCTTCGAGTGGTTGTTTAATACTCATCGTCATGAGAGCTCACACACTCGTGTTGAATCCGTTTCGGCACACTTGCATCCACATAGCGGCGTGACACGGTGAGGCGCGTGATCGCGGACTGGTTACCTTCCCCCGAATCCCGCCGTCCCACGGGGATGGCCACGGCGGAGCTGTTGGAGCTCGAACTCGCGGATTCGTCACCGAGCGTTTCCGATCGGATGCGGTCCGAATCGCACTCCGGTGGGCAGCGTCGCTACGACGACGGTCCGACGCGCCCACAGCTGCACCCCGTTCGTCCCGATCAGTCCACTTCGGACTACGAGGACGAGTCGAGTCGGCCGGAGGACCCGTTCGCTCCGAACGAGCGGAGCACCATGCCCGGCTCGGCCGGGGAACACCTGCTGCAGAGCGCCTACGAGACCGAGCGCCGTGCCCACAAGTTCTACAACGACCAAGTGCTCGATCACCTCAACGAGCGGATGAAGGAGTTCATCGTCTCGATGAGCATGGCCTTCATCGCCACCGCGGACGGACACGGCGAGTGCGACTCCAGCTTCCGCGCGGGACCCAAGGGGTTCATCGAGGTGCTGGGTGACCGCCACGTGGCCTACCCCGAGTACCGGGGCAACGGGGTCATGGCGAGTCTGGGAAACATCAGCGAGAACCCGCACGTCGGTATCCTGCTGATCGATTTCGTCGACGAGCTGATCGGGCTGCACGTCAACGGCAAGGCCAGGATTCTGGAGGACTCCGACCTCAGGGCCATCCATCCCGGGCTCCGCTCGGATTTCGAACGCGGCCGCAAACCGGAACGCTGGGTGGTCGTGCAGGTCGAGGAGGCCTACATCCACTGCCGCAAACACATTCCGCGGATGGCTTTTGTCTCGCGGGAACGTTCCTGGGGGACCGACGACGTCAAGCGCAAGGGCGGAGACTACTTCGCGGCCAAGGGGACGGCACGTCCCTGGCACCAATCGCAACCCCAGCACGACTGACCGGGCACATCAGCAGTTGTCCGCGTGGTCGGTTAGCCGGCACGTGAGTCGGCGCCTTGCGGCGTCGGGCCGGCTCTTGAGTAGCGACCTACGCGGCGAGCGGCCCGGCCTCGCGACGCATCCGACTCCCGCACCGGGGGCAATCGCGCTGCTCACCCGGTACGACCATCGGTGAGGCTCCGTGGCCCGGTTTGCGTGGCGGTGCGGGTGCCGGAACCTCCCGCGGGTGGCCGGGTCGCGTTGGTGGTTGTTTCGGCGCTGCCGCGCCGAAGACGCGGTTGGTTCCTCCGCCCTGCCGTGCACCGATGGTGCTCTCGTTCATCGGAGGAGGCCGACCCGCCGTACGTCGAGGACCGCCTGCCGCGTCGCCGCGGACCACCGGCACACTTGTGGTGTCGGCGATGGGAGGGCGAGCTCGTGACCGAAGAACTGCCGGGCGGGTCCTGTGAGGCGGAGTCCGGGGAGCGGGGCTCGGCCGGATCCGAGCGTGAACAGGCCGCCGCCGAGGTCGAGCGTGAACTCGCCATGATGTTCCGCCGCGCCCGCAAGATGTCGTTGGAGGTGGCCGCCGAGGTTCATCCCGAGCTCGATCCCGCCTCCTACAGCCTGCTGCTCATGGTCGCCGACGCGGGATCGCTGCGTGCCATCGAGATGGCCGAACGTATCGGCCTGGACAAGTCCACGGTCAGCAGGCAGATAGCCAACCTGGAGCGGTTGGATCTGCTGCGCCGCGCACCCGACCCGCAGGACGGCAGGGCCAGGCTGATCCAGCTCTCCGAGTCCGGCAGGCAACGACTGGACGGGGCGCGGCAACGTCGTTCCCGCCACTTGCGGGAGGACTTCGTGCAGTGGTCCACCGACGATCTGCACCAGTTCGCGAGGCTGCTCGGCAAGCTCAACGCGATGTACTGATCTCGGCCTTTCCCGCCGCTTCTTCCACCTGAGCCGTCGGGACGCCCGATTGCTCCCGAAAGCGCGGTTATCGCGGCTCGGTCCGGCGGGCGAGTGTGACCCCGCTCTCCGTCGGGCACGATTAAGTTGCTTATCGAAACTAAGGATCTTTATGGTTGGTTGTACCAACCAAAGGAATACTCGATGGGATCGCACTTCGAATCCTGCGAGCGATTACTGGAACCGCTCCGCAAGTTGCTGGGGATCAGACAGCTGGCGCTGCAACGGGCGCAGCACGGCAACGAACTGAGCACCTCGGGGACCGGCCTGTTGTCCGAGCTGGTCCACGGCGGCGAGTCGAGGGCCTCCGAGCTCGCCCACAACCGGGTCGTGGACACCTCCGTGGTGAGCAGACAGCTCGGTCAGCTCGAACAGGAGGGCCTGATCGAGCGCAGACCCGATCCGACCGACCGCAGGGTCTCGTTGCTGCGAGCCACCGAGCGGGGGCGGGCCGCGCTCGAGGAGCGCGAGCGGCAGAAGGCGCGCTGGCTCAGCGAAGTGGTGCTCAGCGAGTGGGACGAGAGTCGGCTCACCGAGCTGGACGGACTGCTCCGCGCGCTCTCGGACGACTTGCTGACCGCGTCCAGGCAGCTGCTCACGAACCCGGAAGACGCGGCCAAGGAAGGAAATCGATGACCACCTCGAACGTCGCGGGGGGTGAGGCGGGACACGCCCCGCCCGGCGAGTCCGCCGACGGAGGGGCCCCCGCGCGGGACGCCTCGTCTCCCGGCGCCGGTGGACCGGGGAGCTCCGGCGGAGCGATGACGCACCGCCAGGTGCTCAAGGCCCTGACCGGGCTGCTGCTGGCCCTGCTGGTGGCGATCCTGAGCTCCACGATCGTGTCCAACGCGCTGCCCAGGATCACCGCCGAGCTCAACGGCACGCAGGGCCAGTACACCTGGGTGGTCACGGCCATGCTGCTGACCTCCACGGCCACCACCCCCATCTGGGGCAAGCTCTCGGACCTGTTCAGCAAGAAACTGCTGTACCAGCTCTCGATCACCATCTTCACGCTCGGTTCGGTGCTCGGCGGTTTCTCGCAGTCGATGGGGATGCTCATCGGCTTCCGAGCCATCCAGGGCATCGGCATGGGCGGTATGCAGGCGCTGATCCAGGTGGTGCTCGCCGCGATGGTCGCGCCGCGCGATCGCGGCCGCTACACCGGTTACATCGGCGCCACCTTCGCCGTGGCCACCACCAGCGGACCGCTGGTCGGTGGGCTCATCGTGGATTCGCCGCTCGGCTGGCGCTGGTGCTTCTGGGTGACAGCGCCGATCGCGGTGATCGCGTTCCTGGTGCTGGGACGAGTGCTGCGGTTGCCGGTGATCAAGCGCGACGTCTCCATCGACTGGTTCGGCGCGCTGTTCCTCGTCGGCGGAGTGAGCCTGTTGCTGGCGTGGGTCTCGTTGGCGGGCAAGCAGTTCGACTGGCTCTCCTGGGCCACGTTCGGGTTCGTGGCGGGCGGTGTGCTCGCCGTGATACTCGCGGTGTTCGTCGAGACCAGGGTGCGCGAGCCGATCGTCCCGCTGGGGATGTTCCGCAACCCCACTGTCTCGCTGGCGATCGTCGCGATGGTCGCCGTCGGCACGGCGATGTTCGGCGGTGCGGTGTTCCTCGCGCAGTACTTCCAGCTCGGGCGCGGTTACACCCCCACCGAGGCCGGACTGATGACGCTGCCGATGGTGCTCGGCCTGTTCGTCTCCTCGACGGTGACCGGACAGATCATTTCCCGCGTAACGGGCAAGATCAAACCGTTCCTGATCGGTGGCAGCCTGGTGCTGACCCTGGGGATGGGGCTGCTGAGCACGATCGACTCGGACACGCCGCTGCCGCTTGTGGACGTCTACCTAGCCCTCATGGGGATCGGGGTCGGCGCCCTGATGCAGAACCTGGTGCTCGCGGTGCAGAACAGCGTCGACATCAAGGACATGGGATCGGTCACCTCGGTGGTGACCTTCTTCCGCACCCTCGGCGGTTCCGCCGGCGTCTCGGTGCTCGGTGCCGTGCTGGGCAGCAGGGTCAGCGAGTACGCCAGGGAGGGGATGGCGGAACTGCCCGGGCCGACCCCCTCGTTGAGCGGCGGAAACGGGAGCGTCTCGCTGGATGTCAACAGCCTGCCCGCGCCGATCGAGGCGATCCTGCACGACTCCTACGGCAGGGCGATCGGGGATCTGTTCCTGATCACCGCCTGCGTCTCGGTGGTGACGCTGCTCGCCGTGCTGTTCATTCGCGAGGTGCCGCTGCGTACCACCGTCGAAAAGCACGATCAGCCCGCGGAGGGCGGCAAGCACCGGGCTGTGGAGAACTTGAGCGAATCTGTGGACAACTCGTCGAGTGGTGGTGACGGATCGGTGGCCGGTGCACCGAGTTCGGCGCAGCCGATCACCCACGAAGGACACATATCGGAGGCAGTGGAGCGCCCTGTGAACACATCGAGCGACCCTGTGGACAACTCTGTGGAAAAGTCTGTGGAAAACATTGGGGAGAACTCGGTGGGTGGCAGGTCAGCCGCATTGTCGAACAACGGATTCGAGATGAACGAGCACAGTGCGAACGGTGTCAGTCTGGCCGGTTCGCTCTACCCGGACGACGGTGCTCCCACCGTGTACGGCGTGGTCCGAGGTCCTGGTGGCGTCCCGCTGGCGGGGGTGGTGCTCACGCTCACCGACTCGGTGGGAAATCAGGTCGATCGCACCCACTCGGATGACCTGGGGAACTATCGGGTGAAACCCGCCGGTGGCGGCACCTGTGTGCTGATCGCCGCGGCTGACGACTACCAGCCCTCGGCGGCCATGGTCGCGATCTCCGGGCGCACGGTGCGCCACGACGTCGAGCTCTCCGGCGGTGCCGGGCTCTCCGGCATGGTCCACAGCGGTCCGGTACCGGTGCCGGACGCCACGGTGGTGCTCACCGACGTGCGCGGCTCGGTCGTGGCCGCCGCGCGCACTGGCGGTGGCGGCGGCTACGAGTTCAAGGATCTGGTCGGCGGCTCCTACGCCCTGACCGTCACCGCCGAGGGGTACCAACCCACCAGCACCGAGGTGGCGCTGCCCGAGGGACAACGCGCCACGCTGGACGTCTCGCTGGAGTCGGGTGCCGAGGTGCGCGGCGTGATCCGCTCCGCCCGCCTCGGGCACGCAGTGCCGGAGGCCCAAGTGACCCTGCTGGACTCCTCGGGCGGCGTGGTCGCGGCCACGGTCACCGGTCCGGACGGGGAATACCGGTTCACCGATCTCTCGCACGGGGACTACACCGTGATCGCCACCGGTTACGCGCCGACCGCGAACAACCTCAGCGTGCGGGGCGAGCACGTCGACCACGACATCGCCCTCGGTCTGGAGTAGTGGGCGAACTCGCCCGATGGGGTGGCCGCTCCGCGGCACCGGCCTCCGACCGTCGACGACGCGGTCCCCGATGACGGGGCCACCGACGAGGCGGTCACCGACGACGGGACCACCGACGACGCGATTCTTCGAACCGGACCGGCGGATCCGGCGATTCCCGGATCCGCGGTTCTCACGCAGGAGAGGACACTCCGATGAGCCTCGGCCACGGCGAAGTGGGCGAACGACAGGATCCGACACCGAGCGGAGCGGTCACAGTGCGGGCCCGAACGCTCGGTGGTTGGCCGCTGCCGGAGGCGGTGCTCACCGTCACTGACGCCTCGGGAACCCAGGTGGGACGCGCACCCGCCGATTCGGCGGGGGAAGCCACGGTGCCCGCGCTGCCGCCGGGGCGCTACACGGCGATCGTCACGGCGCTGGGGCACCAGCCGCTCGCGCGCACCGCGATGGTGCGGCAGGGCAACGCCGTCGAGCTGGACGGGGTGGAGCTCTCCCCGGTGGGAGGCGGTGACGAGCTGCCCGAACCAGGGTTGTGGCGCATCGACCCGGCACACTCCGCCATCCGTGCCACCGCGAAGCATCTGGGGATCAGCAGCATCCACGGTCGGTTCAACGAGTTCGAGGGCGAGATCCGGATCGCCAGGCCGGTGGAGGCCTCCTCGGTGGACGTCCGGATCGACGCCGCGACTGTGGACACCGGAAACGCGCAGCGAGATGAGCACCTGCGCAGCGGCGACTTCCTCGACGTGGTGAACCACCCCCGGATCGGCTTCACCACCACCGGGATATCGCGCGGGCACGACCGCTGGGAGCTCGACGGTGAACTGACGCTGTGCGGCATCACCCGTCCGGTGCGGCTGGCGACCAGGTTCACCGGGGTGGGGCCGGACCCGTGGGGCGGCACCAGGGCGTCCGCCTCGGCCACCACGATCCTGCGTCGCGAGGACTTCGCGATGACCTTCAACCAGTCGCTGAGCACCGGGATCGCCGCGATCGGCACCACGCTGCGGATCGAGCTCGACGTGCAGGCCGTGTTCGCCGAGGACGCGAGCTGAGCTGGTCGCCGTCTCCGGTTTGATGTTTCACGCGAAACATTCCCCTCCGGCGCTCCGTTCCGCGACTCCCCCGGCGCGGTCGTGCTTGGTCCGGTCGTGCGTGGTGTGGTACTGCGCGGTGCCGCATTCCGGGCATCGTTGACTTCGAGCGCGCTGGAAGATCCAGACTCGTGGACGTGCCGCCTTCGGCGCGCGAACTCCCCGCGGAGTCCTCCGGTGGGGTTCGTCGCGCCCGGCGGTTTTCGCCCGTTGGTTTCGAGACGAGGTTCGGAGAGCGCATGATCCTGGTGACTTCGGCGACCGGCAACATAGGTCGCTGCCTGGTACGTGAACTGCAAGAGTCGGGCCACGCGGTGCGGGCGACCACCCGTGATCCCGGCGGGGCGGAGTTCCCCGACGGGGTCGAGGTCGTAGCCGGTGATCTCGAAGATCCGGACTCGCTCCGGGATGCCTTCGCGGGGGTGTCGGGGTTCTTCCTGCTCGGTTCGCCCGGCGACGTTCCGGCGATACTGCACCGGGCCGCCGAGGCAGGGGTGCGGCGGGTGGTGCTGGTCTCCTCGCTGCTCGCCGAGACGCACCCGGGCTCCTTCATCGGCAGCGGTGCGCTGGCAGGGGAGAAAGCCGTCCGGGACAGCGGACTCGAGTGGACCGTGCTGCGGCCGTGGGAGTTCACCTCCAACGCGTTCTGGTGGATCCCCTCGATCACTGAGCACGGCAGCGTGTACTCCCACGAGAACCCGGAGGGCTCGCAGGTCGTCGATCCGGCCGACATCGCAGCGGTAGCGGCCAGCGCTCTCACCGAGCTGGGTCATGAACAGCGGATCCATTCGCTGACGGGGCCCGAGAAGCTCACCGTCGCGCAGCGGGTGGCCGTGCTGGCCGAGGAGCTCGGTCGCCCCGTGGACTTCGTGGAGCTGAGCACCGAACAGGCCCGGGAGCGGATGCTGGAGTACATGCCCGCCGGGATCGTCGAGGACATGCTCGCCACGGAAGGTGGGGATCCGGGGCTGTCGGACACGGTTCGGCGGATCACGGGAAGGCCCGCGCGTAGTTTCCGGCAGTGGGCCAGGGAGCACATCGCGGCCTTCGGCTGAGGCCGGTGCCGCGACATCAACCACCCGCGGGGGACGTTTCGTACGCGAGACGTCCCCCGAATTCGTGGTTGCCCCGATTCGAACGATTGCGGATGACGCGAGTCGGATCGTGTCTGTATAGTTGAGTCATACAGGCTCAACTTTGTTTCCATAGTCGCTGTGTTGCGGCTGTTACGTCGGGCGGCCTTCGGGGTATGGCGGGAAGGCATGCCCTCGCCGGGGCGACGAAGCCGCTACGAGAGAGGTGAGGAATGGACGCGTTCAACCCGACGACCAAGACCCAACAGGCGATCTCCGCCGCGGCGCAGGCCGCGACGATGGCGGGCAACCCCGACATCGCCCCCGCGCATCTGCTGGGCGCGCTACTGGCGCAGAGCGACGGCCTCACGCCCTCGCTGCTCTCGGCGGTGGGCGCGGATCCGGCACGGGTGCGCGAGGAGTGCGAACAGCTCGCCAACGGGCTGCCCTCGGCGAGTGGCTCCACGGTGTCCACCCCGCAGCTGTCCCGTGAGTCGATCAAGGCTCTCACGCACAGCCAACAGCTGGCGACGGAACTCGGCGACGAGTACGTCTCCACCGAGCACCTGCTCGTCGGGCTGTCCGCCGAGGGCGGGCAGGTCGGTGAGCTGCTCAACCGCTACGGCGCGACCCCGGACGCGCTCAAGGACGCCTTCACCAAGGTGCGCGGTTCGGCGCGCGTCACCAGCCCCGATCCCGAGAGCACCTACAACGCGCTGGAGCAGTACGGCCTCGACCTGACCGACCGCGCCCGCAACGGCGACCTCGACCCGGTCATCGGCAGGGACGCCGAGATCCGCAGGGTCGTGCAGGTACTCTCCCGGCGCACCAAGAACAACCCGGTGCTCATCGGCGAGCCCGGCGTGGGCAAGACCGCGATCGTCGAGGGCCTGGCACAGCGCATCATCGCCGGGGACGTGCCCGAGTCGCTGCGCGACAAGCGAGTCGTCGCGCTGGACATGGGGTCGATGGTCGCCGGTGCCAAGTACCGCGGCGAGTTCGAGGAACGCCTCAAGGCGGTGCTCAAGGAGATCACCGAGTCCGAAGGGCAGGTGATCACCTTCATCGACGAGCTGCACACCATCGTCGGTGCCGGTGCCACCGGTGAGGGCGCCATGGACGCCGGGAACATGATCAAGCCGATGCTGGCGCGCGGCGAGCTGCGCATGGTCGGCGCGACCACGCTGGACGAGTACCGCAAGCACATCGAGACCGACGCCGCGCTGGAGCGCAGGTTCCAGCAGGTCATGACCGGTGAGCCCACGCCGGACGACACCGTGGCGATCCTGCGCGGCCTCAAGGAACGCTACGAGGTGCACCACGGCGTGCGGATCACCGACGGCGCGCTGGTGGGCGCCGCCACGCTCTCCGACCGCTACATCACCGACCGGTTCCTGCCGGACAAGGCCATCGACCTGGTCGACGAGGCCGCCTCCCGGCTGCGGATGGAGATCGACTCCCGGCCGGTGGAGATCGACGAGGTCGAGCGCGCCGTCCGCAGGCTGGAGATCGAGGAGATGGCGCTGTCCAACGAGGACGACCCCTCCTCCCGGGAACGCCTCGACTCGCTGCGCCAGGAGCTGGCCGACCAGCGGGAACGGCTGTCCGA
This sequence comes from Actinopolyspora mzabensis, assembly GCF_900101095.1. GTDB lineage: Bacteria > Actinomycetota > Actinomycetes > Mycobacteriales > Pseudonocardiaceae > Actinopolyspora > Actinopolyspora mzabensis. The sequence goes on along the minus strand of NZ_FNFM01000002.1, from coordinate 499,059 downwards.
GCTGACCGCCCGCTGGCAGCGCGAGAAGGAGTCCATCGACAAGGTCCGCGACCTCAAGAGCCGGCTGGAATCGGTGCGCGGCGAGTCCGAACGCGCCGAGCGCGACGGCGACCTGGGCAAGGCGGCCGAGCTGCGCTACGGGCGCATCCCCCAGTTGGAGAAGGAGCTGGAGCAGGCAACCGAGGAGCAGAACCGCTCCAAGGCGATGCTGCAGGAAGAGGTCACCCCCGACGACGTCGCCGAGGTCGTCAGCTCGTGGACCGGGATTCCGGCGGGGAGGCTGCTGGAGGGCGAGACGGAGAAACTGCTGCGCATGGAGGACGCCATCGGGTCGCGCGTCGTCGGCCAGCAGGAGGCCGTGCGCGCGGTCTCGGACGCGGTGCGCCGTGCCCGCGCCGGGGTGGCCGACCCGGATCGCCCCACCGGTTCCTTCCTGTTCCTCGGCCCGACCGGGGTCGGCAAGACCGAGCTGGCCAAGGCGCTGGCCGAGTTCCTGTTCGACGACGAGCGCGCGATGGTGCGTATCGACATGAGCGAGTACTCCGAGAAGCACTCGGTGGCACGCCTGGTGGGCGCGCCACCCGGCTACGTCGGCTACGACCAGGGCGGACAGCTCACCGAGACGATCCGCAGGCGGCCCTACTCGGTGGTGCTGCTCGACGAGGTGGAGAAGGCGCACCAGGACGTGTTCGACGTGCTGCTGCAGGTGCTCGATGACGGCAGGCTCACCGACGGTCAGGGACGCACCGTGGACTTCCGCAACACCATCCTGGTGATGACCTCCAACCTGGGATCGCAGGCCATCGCGAATCCCGATCTGTCGGAGGCCGAACGCGACGAGGCGGTCATGTCGGTGGTGCGCACCCAGTTCAAGCCGGAGTTCCTGAACCGGCTGGACGGCACGCTGGTATTCCACGCGCTGTCCACCGAGCAGCTGACCTCCATCGTGGACATCCAGGTGGACCGGTTGGCCAGGCGGCTGGCACAGCGGCGGCTGACCCTGGACGTGCGGCAGCCCGCGCGGGAATGGCTGGCGACGCACGGTTTCGACCAGGTGTTCGGCGCTCGGCCGCTGCGGCGGCTGGTGGAGTCGGCCATCGGTGACGAGCTGTCCCGCAAGCTGCTGGCCGGTGACATCAAGGATGGCGACAAGGTGACGGTCGATGCGGCCACCGAGGACAACGGTCTCACCGTGAACTCGGAGTGAGCTCTTGGTGGAGTTCGCTGCCGCCCGTTTGCCTGGCGGTGCGGGTGGCGGAACCTCTCGCACGGCTCTCGCTGCGGCTCCCCCGACATCGGGTAGTCACTACACAACGTCGGGGGCGTCCTCGCGAGAGCCGCACGGGAGAACCCGCGGCGGTGCCGAGGGCCAGGGTGGTCGGAGCTCTGCCTGCGAGGGTGGTGGGAGCTCGCCCTGCGTCGGTGGCGCGGCGATTTCGCGAGAAATCGACACCGCCGAGGCCGTACTGCCCCGCCCACCCCGCGATTTCGCGAGAAATCGACGCCGTTCGAGCGGTACCCCGTTACTGGGTGCCGCGTCGTTAGGGGGTGAGTGCGCCTCCCGGCCGGGTTCCGTCCACCGGTGAGCCGTCGGTGGAAGATTCGTCCGGAGTCGCTTCCCGACGGGGCGATTCGGTGCCGAACCTGCGCAGCCGCAGGCTGTTGGTGACCACGAACAGCGAGGACAACGCCATGGCCGCCGCGGCGATCAGCGGGTTGAGCAGTCCGAGGGCGGCCAGCGGCAGCGCGGCGAGGTTGTAGCCGAAGGCCCAGGCCAGGTTGCCCCGGATGGTCCGCAACGTCCGGCGAGCCAGGCTGATCGACTCGGGGACGATCTCCAGCTGGTCCCGCACGAGCAACAGGTCGGCCGCGTCCAGCGCCACATCGGTACCGGAGATGACGGCGATCCCGAGATCGGCACCGGCGAGTGCGGGAGCGTCGTTGATCCCGTCGCCGACCATGGCGACGGTGCGGCCCTGCTCCCGCAGTCCCGCGATGGTGGCCGCCTTGTCCGCCGGCAGTACCTCCGCCAGGGTCTCGTCGATACCCACCCGCTCGGCGACCGCCCGCACCGTGGCGGTGTTGTCCCCGGAGAGCAGCACCGTGCGCAGCCCGAGCCGGTGCAGTTCAGCGACCATGCGAGCCGCCGAGGGCTTGACCGTGTCGGTCAGGGCGAAGATCCCCCGCGCTTGGCCGTCCACCGCCACGGCCACCGTGGTGCGCCCCTGGCTCTCCCAAGCCACCCGCCTGGCTTCGAGCTCCTCGGGCAGCTCGCTGCCGCGCTCCCGCAGCAGCCTGGCCGACCCCACCAGCACCGAACGGCCCGCCACCGTCCCGGCCGCGCCCAGACCGGAGAGGCTGGTGAAGTCGGCGACCGGCTCCGGCCGCCCGAGTTCCTCCCCGGCCAGCGTGCTGATCGCCCGAGCCACGGCGTGTTCGCAGGCGTCCTCCACGGCGCCCGCCAGCCGCAGCACCGTGGCGGTGTCGGTGTCCGAGGTGGTGCGCAGGTCGACCACGGCCATCCTGCCGGTGGTCAGGGTGCCGGTCTTGTCCAGCACCACGGTGTCGATCGCACGGGCGGACTCCAGGGCCCGGTGCCCCTTGATGAAGATCCCCAGCTGCGCACCTCGTCCCGTGGCGGCCAGCAGCGCGGTGGGGGTGGCAAGCCCCAGCGCACAGGGGCAGGCGATGATCAGCACGGTCAGCGCGGCGCTGAAGGCTCGTTCCGGCGGCGCCTCGAGCAGCCACCAGCTCAGCAGAGTCAGCGCGGCCAGCACGCCGACGGCGGGTACGAACCAGCCGGAGATCCGGTCGGCCAGCCGCTGCGTCCGGGCCTTGTCGTGCTGCGCCCGCTCGACCAGCCCCCGCAGCCGGGCGAGTTGGGTCTCCTCGCCGACGCGGGTGGCCCGCACCACCAGGCGGCCGCTCGTGAGGATGGTGCCTCCCACGACTTCGTCACCCGCCGACGCTTCGACCGGGACCGGTTCGCCGCTCATCGCGCTGGTGTCCACGGTGCCGTGCCCGCGCAGCACCTCGCCGTCGGTGGCCACGGTCTCACCGGGGCGAACCGTGAAGTGGTCCTCGCGCCGCAGCCGCTCGACCGGCACCCGACTCTCGTTGCCGTCCCGGTCCAGCACCGCGACGTCCTTGGCACCGAGCGCGGCCAGGGCGTGCAGCGCACCGCCCGCGCGCTGTTTGGCCTTGGCCTCGAGCAGCCGTCCGGCGAGCATGAACACGGTGACCGCGGCCGCCACGTCCAGGTACACCGACCCGGCGGGTTCCAGCAGCAGCCCCGTCAGGCCCCGGTCACCGGTCGTTGTCTCCCGATAGGCGAAGATCGTGTATCCCGACCAGCAGGCGGACGCCAGGATGCCGATGGAGACCAGGGTGTCCATGGAGGTGGTTCCGTGGCGGGCCTGCACCAGCGCCTGGCGGTGGAAGGGCCAGGCGCACCAGGTGGCCACCGGCAGCGTCAGCGCCAGCAACACCCACGGCCACCCCGGAAACCGCAGTGAGGGGGTCAGGGCCAGCGTGATCGACAGGTCGGCCAGCGGCACCCCGCACAGCAGCGCCACCACCAGGCGGCGCCACAGGTAGCGGACCCGTTCGGCAGGGTCGCCGTCCTCCGGACTGTCGGGTCGGATCACCTCGGCGCCGTATCCCGCGGTCTCGACCTGCTTCAGCAGTCGTTCGAGCGCCACCTCGTTCGACGCCTCGACGGTGGCCTTCTCGGTGGCGTAGTTGACACTGGCCGACACGCCGTCGAGCTTGTTGAGCTTGCGCTGCACCCGCGTCGCGCACGCGGCGCAGGTCATCCCCGTGACGGCCAGGTCCACCGAGTAACCCTCGGAGTGTGACTCCTCGGACGGTGCCACCGAAGTCATCCGCTCCCCCGTTCCGGCCGCTCGTGCCGTGTCTCCCCGCTACTGTCCTCGGCCGCGGGGGGATCCGCTCGGGCGGTCTCGACGGTGGAACCGTCCGGGGCTTGCCGCCCGTCGCCCCGGTTCGCCCCCGTGCCCTGGCTTGACGCAGTGCCCTGGTTTGACGCAGTGCCCTGGTTTGGTTCCGTGCCCTGGTGCAGCCGGGCGAGCATGGCGTTGTAGTCGGCCAGCGCCTGCTCGTCGGCGTCCACATCGGCGGAGTCGCGCAGCGCGGGAGCGGTACCCGAGGCGGTGTGGGCCAGCGCGCTGCGGCGCGCGGACTCCAACCACGTGCCGAAGCCCGCTTCCGGGCCGCGGGAGCGCAGCCAAACCCCGACGGTGATCAGTGCCAGCACGGCCATGGTGGCGTCACCGAAGAACCACATGATCGCTCCGGCGAGGTGCTGGTCGTCCAGCAGCGTCGGTCCCCAGTCGGGACGGGCCAGGCGATAACCCGGTGCGATGGGACTGGGGGACATCATCAGCACCACGCCGACCAGGGTGTCCGGCAGCATCCCCGCCATCAGCAGCACCACGCGCAGCGGATGGGGGAAGCGCCGCCACCGGAGTGGTTCGCTGCCGAGCACGGGAAGGAAGAGCAGGTAACCGCTGGTCAGGTACAGCACGATCTCGAAGTGCCGCAGCCACTCGTGCTCCAGCCGCAGCTGCGCGAACACCGTCAGGTGGGTGACCACCAGCACGGCGGTGTAGTACACGAACGAGGTCGCCGGGTGGGTGAGCGCGTTCACGGTCCGGCTTCGCAGCGCGCTCTCCAGCCGTCCTGATGCGTTGGTTCCGCCCGCCGCGACCCAGAGTTCCAGTGGGCGTCCCACGATCAGCAGGATCGGCACCGCCATGATCAGCACCAGGTGCTGGACCATGTGTACCCAGGTCAGGGCTTCGCTGTAGACGCCGATCGCGCTGTTGACCGCCAAGACCAGTGCGAACAGCCCGCCCAGGAAGGCGACGGAGCGCCGGATCGGCCAGCGGCCGATTTGCCGGTACCGGAGCAGTCCCACGAGGTAGGCCACGGCCAGCAGCACCACGAGCCCGTCCCAGGGCGAGAGCTGCCAACTGGTCAGTGCGTTCGACCAGGTCAGGGGGGTCACCGCCGACATCGTCCTCGCTTTCCGCTACATGACGGCGATCATGTAGGCCATGCTCGCCGCCATCACTGCCAGCGTCACCCGCACTCCCACGGTGGAGTGCGCGACCAGTCCCACCACCGGCCCCGCCGCCGGGTCGGGCGCGGGTTCGGCCGTCAGTGGTGTCACCCCGTGCTCGTGCTGCCGGACGGGTTCCGCCGCCGGGGTGGAGGGGGTGGCGACGGTGGCCGGAACCCGGTGGTCGAACACCGGAAGTCGGTCCCATGCTCCCACGCCGTAGGCCACCGCCTGGCAGGTCAGGTAGACCACGAACGCCCAGTTCAGCCAGTCGGGGCGTGCCGTGGGCGCCAGCAGCATGTAGGCCATCGCCGCCATGTCCACCGTGGACAACAGCCACAGCGGGTTGAGCGCGCCCTCCCGGACGCGGAAAGCGACGGTGAGGGCGGCCTGCGTGAGCGTCACGAGCACGAACAGGGCAAGGCCGATCCGGTACAGCTCCGGGTTCGCCATGCGCGGGAACAGATACATCACGGCCATTCCCGCTGCCATGACCGTGTGCCCCGCGTGCCAGGCGCGGTGTTGTCCGGACATCGCGACCAGGTGGCCGGCGTGCACCACGATCACCACGAAAAGTGCCAAGGCCCACACGATTCGTAACCACATGGGTAAAAGTGGCATGTGCATTGCCGCCATCTCACCGTGCATGCCCGTTTCCGTTTCTCGACCGTCGGGTCGTGGGACGAACCGTGTTCGCCGTGCACGTCGTCCGGAGGGGGCGTTCGGTTCCCGAGGGGCCGCCGAAGTCGTACCCGGAGTGGACAACGTCACACCCGCCCGGCGATCTCTCGCGAAATCGCCGCGCCGGTGTCACTCACCACGGAGTGCGATGGCGAGCAGATCGCGGGCCGGGCCGCGCAGCGGCGTTCCTTCGGGCCAGACCGCGCGCAGGCTCCGGGTCAGATCGAGTTCGGCGACCTCGAGCCGCACGAGCGTCCCCGCGGTGAGTTCGGTGCTCACGGCACGGGCGCTGAGCACGGCGGGACCGATCCCGCCGGTCACGGCAGCCTTGATCGCGGTGGTGGAGGAGACCTCGAGCAGTGGCTCGGCGGTTTCGAGTCCGGCGTGTTCCCGCAACGCTCGTTCCAGCGCCCAGCGGGTTCCGGAGCCGCGTTCCCGGCTCACCAGCGAAGTGGCGGCCAGCTCCTCGGCCCTCGGTTCACGTCGGCGGTTGGCCCAGGGGTGCGACGGCGCGACGACCAGCGCCAGTTCGTCCCTGGCGACCTCACGCGCGGACAGGCCGCTCGCCACTTCCGGGCTCTCGACGAATCCGATGTCGGCCGTACCGGCCAGCACGTTCGTCGCGACCTCCGCCGAGTTGCCCGAGTCCAGCGCGACCACGGTCTCCGGATCGGCAGATCGCAGCGCGATCAACCAGCGTGGCAACAGGTACTCGGCCACCGTCAGGCTCGCCGCGATCCGGACGTGGCCGTGGCGGTCGGCCCGCAGCGCCGCGATGCCCGCCGCCAGGTCCGAGGCCGCTTCGATCGTGGCCTGCGCCCAGCTCGCCACGAGTTCGCCCGCCGTGCTCAGCCGGGTCCCGCGTGCGCCGCGCTCGAGCAGGGCGGTGCCGACATCGGCCTCCAGCTGCCGCAGCCGTGCGCTGGCGGCGGGCTGGGACATGTCGTGCGAGCGGGCGGCCTGCCCGATGCTGCCGAGTTCGGCCACGCTCAGCAGCAGCTCGTATCCGGTCAGATCGCGCACCGACCGGGGTAACGGCCGAGAAGACATAGGCGCAGCTTATGCGTTCCCAACCGACGAGGGACTACTCGGGCACGAGGAACCGCACGAGGGTGGAAGCATGACCGGCACCGCCCTCGCCGAGGAACCCGCGACGTCGCGACGCTTCGGCCCGTTGCGCGAACTCGATCACCCGGCTCGGGTCTTCGCCCGACTCGGCCCCAACTGGTTCGCCTCCGTGATGGGGACCGGCATCGTGGCCAACGCCGCCGCGACCCTGCCGGTGTGGCTGCCCGGGGTACGCACCGCGGCGACGGTGGTGTGGGCGTTCGGTGCGCTGCTGCTCCTCGCCCTCTGCGCCGCGTGGGCGGTGCACTGGATCCGCCATACCGGGGCGGCGCGTGGTCACGCCCACGATCCGGTCATGGCCCAGTTCTGGGGCGCCCCTCCGATGGCGCTGCTGACGGTCGGTGCGGGCACCCTGCTGCTGGGCAGGGACTGGATCGGGCTCGGTCCGGCACTGACCGCGGACTGGATACTGTGGACGGCCGGAACCCTGCTCGGGCTGTTCACCACCGCGTGGATCCCCTACCGGATGATGACCACGCACGACATAACGCGCGAGAGCGCCTTCGGCGGTTGGCTGATGCCCGTGGTTCCTCCCATGGTCTCGGCGGCCAACGGCGCGCTGCTCGTCGAGCACCTGCCGGCGGGCCAGCCGCGCCTGACCATGCTGCTGGGTTGCTACGCGATGTTCGGCATCAGCCTGTTCGCGACGCTGTGCATCGTTCCGCAGCTCTGGCAGCGCCTGCTGCGCCACAAGACCGGTGCCGCCGCGACCGTGCCCACGGTGTGGATCGTGCTCGGCCCGCTCGGGCAGTCCATTACCGCGGTCAACCTGCTGGCCCGCCCCGCGGGGAACGTGTTGCCCGCGCCCTACGGTGCGGCCGCCGACGCCCTCGGGCTGTTCTACGGGGTGGCAGCCTGGGGCTTCGCCCTCGTCTGGCTGGCGTTGGCCGCCGCGCTCACCCTCCGCACCGCCCGCTCCGGGTTGCCTTTCGCGCTGACCTGGTGGAGCTTCACCTTCCCGGTGGGCACCGTCGTCACCGGCACGAGTGGTCTGGCCGCCCGCACCGGGTCGCTGCTGTTCACCGTTGCCGCCGTGGCGCTCTACCTGCTGCTGGTGCTCGCGTGGCTCACCGTGGCCGTACGCACGGCACACGGCAGCTACCGGGGCGGACTGTTCTGAGCGACAGCCGGGTCTGAGGGGCCGAGTCCGACGGGGGCGGGGCGTCGATTTCTCGCGAAATCGCCGCGCCGGATGCCCGGCCGGGCTCACCGGCTTCGGCCCCGCTGGTGGCGCTCGACCTTGGCCCGGTTGCCGCAGATCGCCATCGAGCACCACCGGCGTCGTCGGCTCGGTGAGGGGTCGAGGAAGAGCCAAGAGCACCGGCCGCACACGCCGATCAGCGACCGCTGTTCGCTCAGCAGCAGTTCCGCGCTCGCCAGTGCGACTCTGCGCGCCACCAAACGCGGTCCGAGACGCACGGTGTCGAACACCCAGGTATGTCGGGTGCGGAACAGCTCCGAGGGTTCCGCCTCCTGTTGCGCGGTCAGGATGTCGGCTTTGACCCGGTCCCGGACGGCCCGCTCGCATCGGACCTCTTCCACTCCTGCGAGCAGGAACGTGTGCAGCGCCTCGCGTTGTTCGCGCAGTTCCACCAGCGCCGCGTCCGCTTCCGCCCGGTCGTCCGCCGCGCGGCTCAGCAGGTACTCGTGCTCCTCCGGTTCGAGCAGCCCGATCGCGTGCGCCCAGTCGGCCGCGTCGGTGAACTCGCTCAGGTACTCCACGTCACGGCTTCTGGTGCGGCCTCCGACCGTGTTGACGAAGACCAGCGCCGGATGGTCACCGATCAACGAGTCAGCCGTCCAGTCGGCCATTTTCCTCCTCCGCGAGTGTGGCGCCGGTCGGGTTGACAGCGCGGTGTGCCGCGGCAACCATACTAACCATAAAAACGGACAAAGGGGTTAGTTATGTTCGAGATGTCGGACCGCGAGTCGTGGAGCCCACCCGAGACGTTCGAGTTCCGTGGTCAGCAGATCCGTTACGGAGTCATGGGAGAGGGCGAGCCCGTGGTCCTGCTGCACGGCACACCGTTCTCTTCTGTGGTGTGGCGACGGATCGCGCCGCAACTCGCCCGTCACCACCGGGTGCACTACTTCGACCTGCTCGGCTACGGCCGCTCGGAGAAGAAGGCGGGACAGGACGTGTCGCTGGGGGTGCAGAACAAGCTCTTCGCCGTGCTGCTCGACCACTGGGAACTCGATTCCCCACACGTGGTCGGGCACGACTTCGGCGGGACCACCGCGCTGCGCACCCACCTGCTCGACGGCCGCGACTACCGCTCGATGACGTTGATCGACCCGGTTGCGCTCAGTCCGCACGGCTCGGAGCTCGTAAGAACGGCCCGGCGCCACGAGGACGCGTTCGGTGAACTGCCCGCCTACATCCACGAGGCGATCCTGCGCGCCTACATCGGCGGAGCGGTGTGCCGCTCGCTTTCCGAGCGGGAGATGCGGTACTACCTCGACCCCTGGTTGGGAGAGTCGGGTCAGTCCGCGTTCTACCGCCAGATCGCCCAGATGCGCGACCGCCAGATCGCCCAGATGCGCGACCGCCATACCGACGAGATCCAGGATCGCTACGACGAGATCCGCTGTCCGGTCAGTCTGCTGTGGGGTGAGCGGGACGCGTGGATTCCGCTGGAGCGAGGTCGGGAGTTGGCCGCACGTATGCCGCACACCGAGTTCGGCGTCGTCCCCGAGGCGGGACACCTGGTTCCCGACGACGCTCCCGAGGCGGTCGTGGCCGCGGTGCTCGACTCGTCGCGTCGGTAACGGAAGCGGTCCTGGTTCGGTTCGCGTGCCGAGGACGTGGCCGCGGCATCGGGTGCGGTCAGGAGTGCGTCCGGGTGGACGTGCTCGTGGTTCGGCCGTGGGGCCGAGCGGCCACGAACGGGCACGGCGCTGCCGTGGCGCCGAACACCCCGCCGAACCGATCGGCGGAGCTCGACCGGGTGATACCGCTCTCGTGGTGACACCGCTGCCGGTCAACGGGCCCTGCCGCTGCCGATCCCGGCCAGCACGGCGAACGCTCCCGCCGCGACGGCGAACACGATCGTGGCGTTGTCCAGTCCGAACAGCGTGGTCAGGTAGCCGAGCAGGATGCTGGAAAATCCCGCGGACAGGTAGGCGACCACGTAGATCATCGCCGAGGTGCCCGCCCGCTGTTCGGGTTTCGCCAGGGCGCTGAGCAGTCGGAAACCACCCATGAACATCAGCCCCCACCCCGCGCCCAGCACGATCGACCCGGCGAACAGCAGCACGGCGTTTCCGAGGATCACCGCCGTCGCGACGGCGGTCAGCCCGACCAGCAGCAACGGGACCGCCAGCCGCACCGCGCGCGTGCCGTGCCACCCCGAGGCCAGCACCTGCCCGATGCTGCCGACCCCGGCCAGCACCGTCACGGTCAGACCACCGACGAAGTGCGAGTTGTCCTCGACCAGTCCGCCGGCCACCGAGGGGCCCAGCGACATGAACATCCCGCCGACCGTCCAGGCGGCCAGCATCGTGGTGGCCAGCAGTGCGAACGTCCGCCCCTGTCCCGCGGGCACGATCGGCCGCTGCGGGCGCAGTAGCCGTCGCGCCTCGACACGGCCTCGTGCCACGGGTTCGGGTATCGCCGGCACCCCGAGGAACAGCACGACCAGCGCGGCGATCAGCACCAGGTAGCTCAACTCGGTCGGTGCCGGAGCGAACTGCACCAGCGCACCCGCCATCGCCGAGCCCACCGCCATGCCCGCCGAGGCGGCGATCCCGTTCACCAGCGGTCCGCGTCCGCTTCCCGGTGGTTGGAAGTCGAGCAGCGTGGCGCTGACCGCGCTGGTGACCGCTCCGGTGGCCAGTCCCTGCAGAATCCGACCGGCGCACAGCCAACCGACACCGGGGGCGAACGCCAGCACCAGCAGCGAGACGATCTCCAGCGCCAGCGCTCCGAGCAGTACTGGGCGTCGTCCCAGGTGGTCCGACAACGAGCCGAACAGCAGCAGCGCTGTCAGGATGCCGACCATGTAGACGGCGAACACCACCGTCAGCACGGTGCTGGAGAACTCCCACTCCCGTTGGTAGACGGCGTACATCGGGGAGGGTGCCGTGGAGGCCATCAGAAACACCGCGAGCACGGCTGCCGCCAGTGCGAACGCTCCGCCGGGCGAGAAGCGGCGGGGGTGCGAGGTTTCCGCGGTTGGTGGGGAAGTGGTGGGGGTCGGCTCGGGCGACATGATTCTCCTCACCGGAACGAGTCATTCCGCACGGCGCAACACAACCCCGGAGCGGATCATTCCGTTCCGAGGTATGCTGTGGCCATGCCCACAACCCAGCACGCCGCGGACTACGACGAACGCGTGATCAGCGCGGCTCGCGAGGTGTTCGCGCAGCAGGGATTCGCGGCTCCGGTCTCCGAGATAGCCGAGCTCGCCGGAGTCGGAGTGGCCAGCATCTACCGGCGTTACCCAAACAAGCGACGCCTGGCCGAGCAAGTTCGGATCGCCGCCATGAGTCGCGTCGTGGCCGAGGCGGAATCGGCGAGGGAGACCGAACCCGACGACCCCTGGGCCGCGTTCGTGCGGTTCATGCGGGGCTGTCTGCGCGCGCACGCCGGGATCGGCGTGGTGCTGCCGCCCTACGAGGAGTCCGCGGACGTCTCCGAGGATTTCACCCGGCTGCGGCAACGCATGATCGAACTCATCGAGGAGCTGGTGAGCACGGCCCAGCGTGCGGGGCAGCTGCGCGATGAGCTGCGCTCGGCCGATGTGTTCCTGCTGTTCAAGCACCTCAATCCGCCACTCGCCACCGACGAGGAACGTCGTGCCGAGCTGCGGCAGCGCTACCTCGAACTGCTGCTTCCCGGGCTCCGTGAGCGGGCGGACCGGCTGCCCGGCGACGCGCCCGAGTGGGACGAGCTCTTCCGGATGTGTGTTCCGGGTGGACAGTGACTCCGCGGGGCGATCCGGCCGGTTCGGCCACGTCTTTTCGGGGTTCTTCCGAGTGGTACCGCGATTTCGGGAGCAGGTGATCTTCGCACCGCTCCGGCGGCCGACTACCCTGCGCGTGTGGGCATACCTGCTTGGGTCTGGTTCGCCGTGGCGGCGGTCGCGACAGCGGCGGGCGTCACGCTGCTGATCACCGACCACGCGCGGCGAACGGCGAAGAACCGGGAAAGAAGACGTTGGGCGGCGCTGCGTGGTTGGCAGTTCGCCGAGTTCGATCAAGTGCTGCCGACCAAGTGGCAACGGGGGCTGCTGCCGCAGTACAACGGAGCGGTGGCCACCGACATCGTGGCCGGGTCCACCTTCACCGCCGACGGGAGGCGCCAGGTCTCGGTGCTCGACCTCGTGGTCGGCGGCAGGACGGTGGCAGTGCTGCTCGGGCTCCGCTGCCGCCGGTCGACGGCCACCACGCTCGAACTGTGGTTGCCGGAGGTGCCGGTTCCACCGGAGTCCGAACTCGACCTGCTCGGTCCGGTGGGCTCGCGCTACGCGTTCGTGGGCGACGTCGCCACGGCTCGGCCGCTGGTCACCCCGGACGTGGTCGACGCCGTCGAGGAGTTCGGCGACGACGTGACCGTGGCCTGGGCGGAGAACGACTGGGTGCTCGCGGCGCTCGAACCCGCCGCGGCCGAACCGGAACAGCTGGAGGGCACGCTGCGCGCGTTGGGCCGGTTCGCCGACCTGCTCGATCCGTTCGAAGTGGACCCCAACGGCGAGACCCCGAGCGCGGAGCGTCCCGACGACGAGATAATCCCGAGCCCCACCACCGAGGACGACACCGCCTGAGCGGCATTCCACCGCGCACCGGGCCGCCCCCTCGGAACGGCGCGGTGTCCCGTGGGGGAGGCGGCGCACCCTCGGGACACCGCGATTGGGCACCGCCACGTGCCCAGCCCCTACGGCCCGGCGATTTCGCGGGAAATCGAGGCCGCCGGTGCCTCCGCACCCCGTCGCGCGGAGGAAGCCGCACCGTAGCCTCGGAGATTCCGCCGACCGGGTTTAGGCCTACCGATCCGGGAGCTTCGACGGAAGCGGTCGTCGAGGAAACTCGCGGGTAGGGTCCGAGACATGTCTACCGCTCTCGTAACCGGTGCCACCGCCGGTATCGGGCGGGCTTTCGCCCGCAGGCTCGCAGCAGAGGGCTACGATCTGGTGCTCGTCGCCCGTGATTCCGAACGGCTGGCTTCACTGGCCGAGTACCTGGGGGATCGCTACGGTACCGTCACCGAGCGGTTGCCCGCGGATCTCACCCGGGACGAGGAACTCGCGGAGGTCGAACGTCGCCTCGGCGACGCGACGAGGCCGATCGAGCTGTTGGTCAACAACGCGGGTTTCGGTACCTCCGGTGCTTTCTGGGACACCGACCCCGAGACGCTGCGGCAACAGGTGGATCTCAACGTCACGGCCGTGTTGCGGCTGACCCGCGCCGTTGTTCCGGTGCTGCGTGACCTCGGCCGGGGCGACGTGATCAATCTGTCCAGTGTGGCCGGTTTCTTCGCCATGTCCGGTTCCACCTACTCGGCGACGAAGGCCTATGTAACCACGTTCTCCGAGGGCTTGTCCGCCTCATTGGCGGGAACCGGTGTGCGGGTCATGGCGCTTTGCCCCGGTTTCACCCGCACCGAGTTCCACCAGCGCGCCCGGTTGGAGATGAGCTCGTTGCCGAAGGCGTTCTGGCTGGATGCCGACACGCTCGTGCACGAGGCGCTGCGCGATCTGCGTCGCGGTCGCACCGTGTCGATTCCGGGCGCTCAGTACAAGGCCGTGGTGGCCCTCGGCAAGCTGATACCGAACCGGTTGCAGCGGTTCGTCGTCGGTCGCGCCGCGCCGGGGCGGACCTGAGCCCGAGAAACCAACCCGACGATTTCGGCTCGGTGTGGTTCCGTCGAATCCACGCCGAGCCGTAAGCGTCCGGAAATACCGTCCAGTAGAAATGAAAATGTGTCGCGTCGTTCTCGCTCGGGCGGGGTAACACAACGGGTTGGAAGTGCTGCTACTTTCTTCGCGGTGACACCCTGTCCGGAAGACACCGGTGTTCGGTTTCGGATGAGCGTCCCTCGAGATGTCGTCGATCACCGACAACGAACGCGGTTTCTTCGGAAAGTGGCAGTCCTGCCAGCAGTCATTCGGAAACGAGTTCACCGAGAACCGGAGACACGACATGTCAAACCGAGCGGCATTGGGATCCGCCCTGCCGGCGACCGGCATCGAGAATGCCTACGAACGGTTCGCGCCGTTGGCCGAGAAGTACTGGGGTCCCGATCTGCACAACGGGTACTGGTTCGACGGTGCGGACGAGAGTTCCCTGGAGGAAGCCACCGCCAGGCTGGCGGAACTCGTGATCGACAAACTGCGCGTGTCTTCCGGCGACCGGGTGCTGGACGTGGGGTGCGGTAACGGCCGTCCCACCGTAGCGGCGGGCGTCCGCACCGGTGCCGACATCACCGGTATCGACGTCAACCGTCGTGCGCTGCGAGAGGCCGCTACCCACGCCAGTTCGAACGGTGTGTCGCACTACGTTTCCTTCGAGTACGCCGACGCGCTCAACCCACCGTTCCGCTCCGAGAGTTTCGACGCGGTGATGTCCGTCGAGTCCTCGCCGCACTTCGAGACGGGCGAACTGCTGTCCAGTATGGCCCGGTTGCTGCGCCCCGGCGGACTTCTGGTGCTGGAAACGCCCTACGCGCGAGTTCGAATGACGGAGCGGCTGCGCTCCCGCACCGCCGAGTACTACGAACTGATCCAGGCGGTCTCGCTGGACACGTTGGCACGATACTTCGAGCTCGCCCACGCTGCCGGGTTGGCACCGGTGGAGTTCCTCGACATCACCGAGAACACCGCCCCCACCTGGCCGACGGCGCTGCGTCGGTTGCGGGACGACTGGGGTGAGATCGAGCGTGCGCTCGGCTCCGAACTGCCGGAACGTGCGGTGGCCACGGTAAGCGCGTGGCGCGAGCTTCCCGAGCTGGGGAGCATGATCCTCACACTGCGTCGGGACGACGAGCTGGCCGCTGCCCTAGGGCAGTAACGGGCGGGCGTTCCGCGTGGAATCCGCACTCGCCGAGGCCGGAGCGTATTTCCGTGGTGCGGACCAATCCGCCGAGCAAGCACGTCGCCCCGCTGGTGGTGTCGTTCCGGGGATTTCCCCAGCTCACTCGCCAGTGGTGATCCGGTCCCGCGCGATTCGTGGCTTCCGTCCCGTCGGAAACCACGAATCGCGGTCCGGGCTCGTGGCTACTCGATGTCGCGGCCCCGGAACGAGAGCCCGCGGTGGGTTCCGCCAACCGACCGGCTCGACCATCCGAGCGGAAGAACTTCGATCAGGCGTCGCTGGTGGCGAACTCCTCCTCCGGTGCCACGGACTTGATCCAGTCCAGGCTGGGGGCGGCGAACAGGGTCATCGTGGTCAGTTCGGTGAATCCCATCGAACGGGCGAGCAGCTTGGATTCCCGGTTGGACGTCGAGATGTCACCCACCACCCGGGTGGCGCCGGCGTGGTAGAGCGCACGGATGGTCGCGTCGGCCAGTTTGGTCGCCAGCGCCTTGCCCCGGAAATCCCTACGCAGCCCTATCCATTCGACGTGGCCCCAGTACTTCTGGTCGAAGAACGGCATCGAGGCCAACACGAATCCCACTTTCCGCGAGCCCACCTCCGCCACGTGGCAGGCTTCCGGTTGTTGGTCGAGATGTTTGGCTATGGCTCCCAACGACCACACGCTGTAGGGAAATACGGAAACGTCGAAAATCTCGTTGCCGAGTTCAAGTATTTCCGGGACGTCCCTGTTCTCGATCGGGCGTACTTCGGCGATTGATGTCATGGCGGAAATAGTAACCGCTGGTTCCTTTTCGGGAAGCATCCCTATTCGATCACACGATTAGGTGAGATTTTTCGTTCTGGCCAAAATTGACTTCGGTTTCGGGTAATATATCCGAATTTCGTGGCAGGGCGAAAATGATCACCGGACGGAGCGGTATGCTGCCGGTCGTGAAGGAACGAACCGCGCACACTACGGTTGACCAGCAACGTCGTGACCAGCTCGCCCGGCTCGTCCGGGACCTCACGGTGGTGCACGAACCGGTCACGCTGTCCTCGGGACGTCGGGCCGACTACTACGTGGACCTGCGCAGGGCCACGTTGCACCACGAGGCGGCGCCGCTGATCGGAACGCTGCTGCGGCAGCTCACCTCGGACTGGGACTACACGGCCGTGGGCGGACTCACGCTGGGCGCGGATCCGGTGGCCACCGCGGTACTGCACTCCTCCGGGGCCCCGCTGGACGCGTTCGTGGTGCGCAAGAGCGCCAAACAGCACGGCATGCAGCGTCGGATCGAGGGGCCGAACGTCTCCGGACGTCGGGTGCTGGCCGTGGAGGACACCTCGACCACCGGGGACAGCGTGCTCACCGCCGTCGAGGCCCTGCGAGAGGTCGATGCCGAGGTGCTCGGAGTGGCCACCGTGGTCGACCGCGACACCGGAGCCCGGGAAGCCATCGAGGCTGCGGGGCTGCCGTATCGGTCGTTGCTGGGAGTCACGGACCTGGGGCTGGACTGACCGAACCGACGAAGCACTACCACCAGGAGCCTTGGTGAGTTCCAACGACGGCGCCGGAGCGCACCCGAACGCGACCGAGGACGAGCGCACGGGCGGTGTCCCCGGGGACGCCGGCCGGCAACAGGCCGACCCGCCGTCTTCCGGCCGGGAACCGGCCGAACAGGGGGCCTCCGGGCACGATTCCTCCGAACAGGCACCAGCCGAGGCCGGGCCGACCGAGTGGGGTGCCCAGGTCGGGGTAGGCCCGTGGGAAGGGGAGTGGCCCGCGGACGAGCACTACGATCCGGAACTTCTGGAACACGGTGATCGTCGCAACGTGGTCGACCGCTACCGCTACTGGAGTCGGCGGGCCATCGTGGCCGATCTGGACCGCAGGCGGCACGGCTTCCACGTCGCCATCGAGAACTTCCAGCACGACCACAACATCGGAACGGTCGTACGCACCGCCAACGCCTTCGCGGCGCAGGAGGTGCACATCGTCGGCCGCAGACGCTGGAACCGGCGCGGTGCCATGGTCACCGACCGCTACCAGCACGTGCGCCATCATCCGGGACTGGACGAGCTGCGTGCCTACGCCGAGGAGCACTCGCTGCACGTGGTGGCCGTGGACAACACTCCCGGAGCCACCCCGGTAGAGCGGGTCGAACTGCCTGCCGACTGCGTGCTGCTGTTCGGGCAGGAGGGACCCGGTCTCGGTGACGACTCCCGTCGCATCGCCGATCTGGTGGTCTCCATAGCGCAGTTCGGCTCCACCAGGTCGATCAACGCGGGAGTGGCCTCCGGGATCGTCATGCACACCTGGATCAGACAGCACGCCCGGCTGGAGAACGCCTGGTGAATTCACCACTGCGGGGTGCCGGACTGCTTTTACGATCTCCGGCGAGCCTGCGAGCACTGCCGGGTGGCACCATGAGGGCGATCGGTAGCGTCGTACTCACGTGAACCGGCGAATCCCTTCCGCCGGAGCGTTCGGCACGGGCGGGCCCGGTGGCGCCGCCGGTTGGTTTCTCCAGTGTCCGACAATGAAAAGCAGGTCATGGTCAACTCATTGCGTGCGTATCTAGCGAACCTGGTCCGCGGTGCTCTGATCGGTACCGCCGAGATCGTCCCCGGTGTAAGCGGTGGAACGATCGCCCTGGTCACCGGGATATACGAAGCACTGATCGGTTCCGCCGGACATCTGCTCAGCGCGTTGCGGCTGGCCGTGGCCGACGTGCCGCGGGGCGCCGGTTTCACCCGCGCGGGGGTCGAGTTCCGCAAGGTGCGCTGGGACGTGGTGCTTCCCGCGCTCATCGGGCTGGTGTGCGCCGCGTTGATCGCCGCCAAACTGCTGGAACCGGTGATCGAGGAGCACCCGATCTCCTCCCGCGCGGTGTTCTTCGGGCTGGTGCTGGCCTCGCTGTGGGTCCCCATATCCATGATCGGCCGTGCCTGGCGGGCTGCCGACGTCATCACGGCCGTGCTGGCCGCCCTGCTCGCCTTCGGGCTCACCAGCCTCCCCCCGACCGCTGTCTCACCCAACCCGCTGATCGTGGCGCTGGCAGCGGCAGTGGCGGTCTGCGCCCTGGTGCTGCCCGGGGTCTCCGGTTCCTTCTTCCTGCTTTCCTTCGGGCTCTACGAAACGACGCTCTCCGCGCTCAACGAGCGGGACATCGGCTACATCGCGACCTTCGCCGTGGGGGCGATCATCGGTCTCTCGCTGTTCGTCAAACTGCTGCAGTGGCTGCTGGAGCACCGTAGGCGGATCACGCTGGTCGTGATGACCGGGCTCATGGCCGGTTGCCTGCGCGCCCTGTGGCCCTGGCAGACCGAGGAGCACCGCGAGCTGCTCGCCCCCTCGGGCAACGTGGGGGCGACGGTGCTGTTCTTCCTGCTGGGGGTGGCCCTGGTGGCTGCGGTGCTGGTGAGCGAGCACCTCGCGCTGCGGAACAGGCCGAACGACGACGAACCCACCGAGCAGATCTCCAGGGTTGGCTGACTGCGGGGTTCTGCGGTTCGGCCGGCGCAGGGGCTCGGGTGGCGGAACCTCGCGCTGGCAGGGGCTCCGCCGTGCCGCCGAGCTCCCCGCGTCGAGCTCCCTGCCTCGAGCTCAAAGCATCGAGATCACGCCCGCTATGCCGCCGACGAGGATCCCCAGCAGCAGCGCGTAGAGCAGCACGAGCAGCACCGGCAACCGCCGCGGATTCGGTTGCCGCGGCGGTCGTCGGTTCGGCGCTGACTCGGGTTCCGCGTTCCCGTTGCCGGTCGCCTGGGCGCGCAACGCGGCGGAGAGCACCCGTTCCGCATCCGGTTCGCCACCCGTCGAGGACGTACTCATGCCCCTCAGCGTAGGTATCCGTGCGGTTGCCGCGCGGGAGTGGTGCTCATCCGGCCAAGCTGGCGGCGCTGTCCGGTGCCGCCGGGACCGGCGAACCGTCCTTGAGTACGTGTCGCGGCCGCAGACGCTCGTCCAGTACCACCAGGTCGGCGGCCAGGCCGGTGCGGATCGAGCCCAGCCGCTCGGACAGACCCAGCAGCTCGGCCGGTTTGGTGGCACAGGCCGCCACCGCCTCCGGCAGGCTCAGACCGCAGCGTTCGACCAGGTTGCGCAGCGCGGTGTCCATCGTCAGCGTGCTGCCCGCCAGTGAGCCGTCCGCCAGTCTGGGTTCACCGTTGGTGACGGTCAGTGGCAGGCTGCCCAGCTCGTAGTGCCCGTCGCCCGCCTCCGTGGCGCTGATCGCGTCGGTGACGGCGACGGTGCGCGAGGGGCCCGCGTGCCGTGCGACCAACCGTGCCACTGTCGGGTGCAGGTGCACCATGTCGCAGATCATCTCGACGGTGATCCGCTCGTCGTCCAGCAGGGTGCCCACCGGCCCCGGCTCCCGGTGGTGCAGCGGACGCATCCCGTTGAACAGGTGGGTCGCCACGGTGGCCCCGGCGTCGATCGCCGGGCGCACCTGCTCGGCCACCGCGTCGGTGTGACCGACGGCGGCGATCACCCCCGCCTCGGCGAGCTGTTTGACCGCTTCGACGGAACCGTCGAGCTCCGGCGCCAGGGTGACCATCCGGACCTCGCCCTCGCCTGCTTCGAGCAGTTCGGCGACGGTTTCCGGGTCGGGGGCGCGCAGCATGTCGGTGTCGTGGGCGCCGCACCGCACCGCGGAGAGGAACGGGCCCTCCAGGTGGATCCCGGCCAGCAGCCCCTCGCGCACCGGATCGAGCAGCGAGGTGATCTGTTCCCGGAGTCGCGGCACGGAGGCCGTGACCAGGCTGGCCAGCATCGTCGTCGTGCCGTGTGCACGGTGCGCCGCCACCGCGGTGTTGATCTGCCGCCGCTCCGTGCTGGTCAGTGACCCGCCACCTCCGCCGTGGCAGTGGATGTCGACGAATCCGGGGACGATCCAGTGGCCGCTGAGCTCCGGCCGCAGTCCGTCGGGGGTGGGGCCTTCACCGATCTCGGCAATCCGTCCTCCCTCGACGCGGATCCAGCCGTCCCGCGGCGCTCCCTCGTCGGTGACGATCCGCCCGCCGATCAGCGACGGCTCGGTTGCTTCGTTGCTCACAGTCTCGGCGTTCCTTCCAGGAGCGGCTGCGGTCGATGCCGCTGGAGTCGCCCCGTGTTGCCGGGCGAATGTTTCGGGTTGCTAATCCGATCCTGCGACATCGACCCCATTTTGGTCTACACCACCTGTCGGAGACGTGGTGCGTGCCGCTCTTTCAGGGCAATCGGCGAAGTGAATCGATTCAGTAAGTGAGTATTCCGGTGCGCGACGTTACGAGCCGGCAGCCTTCGTGCCACCTACGAACGGCTCTCGGGACGGCCGCCGGACGTCCGCGAAGGGGGTATCGCCAGGGAAGACCCCGACCCACCGGGCCAGGGCCAACGCCCCGCTGCAAGGCGACGGCTCAGGAACACATCCACACGTTTCCTGAACGGTGCGTAACCGAGACCGCCCCTACCGGGTGGCAGTACCGAAATCACCTACAAGGCCCGGATGCTCGCGGGGTCCCCACTTCCGCCCTCGCGAGAACGATCCCAGCGTGGTGCGGAGCGCCCCGAGGTCGGGGCCCGCGGCGCGAACCGGCGGGAGGTTCCGCCACCCGCGCCGCCGAACGAGCCGAGGTGTGGAACTTCCGGTCAGGCGTTGCCGAGCTGCTTCTGCAACGCCTCCAGAGCCCGGCTGGCCGTGGATTTCACCGTTCCCTTGGACACACCGGTCGCCTCGGCGATCTCACCCTCCGACATGTTTCCGTAGTAGCGCAGCACCAGCACCTCGCGCTGCCGCCGGGGCAGGTGTCCCAGCGCGGCCACGATCGCCTGATGCTCGCTGGAGAGCATCGCCAGCGACTCGGCGGAACGCGCATCGGGCTGGTGCGGCGGCTGGTACTCGCGTGCGGTCTTGCGTCGTCGCAGTACCGAGCGGCTGCCGTTGACCACTGCCGTGCGCAGGTAACCCACGGCGGCTTTGGAGTCCCGCAGCTGCGACCAGTTGCGATACAGCCCGGTGAACGCCTCCTGCACCACGTCCTCGGCGGTCGCCGGGTCGTCGACGAGCAGTATGGCGAGCCGCACCATCCGCATCTGCTGGTTGCGGTAGAGGTCCTCCAGTGTCAGTGGTGCCTGGGACTGAGCGTCCTGATCCTCCTGTTCGTCCGAGCCGTCCAGAGCACGTAGGTGGCCGAGCGTGCGCTCGACCGAGCGTTCCACTCCGCTGGTTCCGTCCCCGATCACGATTCAGCAAGGTACCGGCTCAGCCCCCGGTTCGTCTGCTTACCCGGTAACCTCCGCAAGAAACTTGTGACCAAAACATCGTCCGAAAGGGTGGGAAATGGCCACTTTTGTCGTGCACATCCGATACGGCGAGGACCGTGAACTGCTCGAACGTGTCCGCCCGGACCACCGGGAATACGCCAAGGCGCTGGCCGACCGCGGGGTACTGCTGGCCGGTGGTCCGTTCGTCGACGGTGACGGCGCGATGCTGGTCTACGAGGTTCCCGACCGCGCCGAACTCGACCGCGTCCTGGCCGAGGACCCCTACACAAAGGAGGGTGTCCTCAGTGAGACCACGGTGCGGGAGTGGAAGGCGGTCACCGGCAGCTGGCTCGGCTGATCGGAGATCCCGGTCGAGCACCCCGCACGGCGAGCTCCCGTCGGTCGGGCCCGGTTCGGCGCACCGGCGCCCGCGACCGGCGACCTCGCCCGGCCCGGCTGGCAGGATGAGGTCATGATGACGCGAGGAAACCTGCTGGAACCGCCGGAGACAATGCTGCCCGAGGACAGCGATGCGCAGGCGGAGCTCGACCGAGGGGACGACCCCGCCGACGTCGCGGCTCGGCACCCCACCTTCAGCGCCGCGTGGGCCCGGCTGGCCGAGCTCGCCCTGGAATCCGGGAGCCCCGTCGCCGCCTACGCGTACGCGCGCACCGGCTACCACCGTGGCCTGGACGCGCTGCGCAAGGCGGGCTGGAAGGGTTTCGGAGCCGTCCCGTGGCACCACCGCCCGAACCAGGGGGTGCTGCGTTCCGTGGCGATGTTGGCGAAGGCGGCCCGGGACATCGGCGAGGACGGGGAGTACCAGCGTTGCAGCCAACTGCTCGCCGACAGTGATCCGGCCTCCCTGGAGGCCAACGGGCTCTGAGCCGATCGGGCCGGGCCGCCCGAGCGGTCCGGCCGCCGGTCACGTCGCTGCCCGTCGGGGAGCGGTTCCGTCCTGCCGTAGCCGCTCACCGGCCGGGTGACCGTCGCGAGACATCGAATCGTGGTGTTCGGGAGCACTCCCCGAGCGGCCTCCGCCACGGGCACCTGCCGGGGACGTGCCCGGGCTGACCGGATCACGCCCCGTGATTGTCGCAGAATGACAGCGTGCAGCGATTTCGCCAGGAACTCCTCCGACGAACGCAGCGTCTGCTGCGGACCGGCATCCCGATCGTGCAGTGCGCGATCTCGGCCGGGATCGCCTGGTTGATCGCCCGACACCTGGTGGGTCACCCCGAGCCCTTCTTCGCGCCGATAGCGGGTGTGATCGCACTCGGCATCTCGCTGGGACAGCGGTTGCGCCGCGCCGCCGAGCTGGTCGTGGGGGTCAGTGTCGGTGTGGGAGTCGGCGACGTACTGATCTCCGTCATCGGAACGGGACCGTGGCAGATCGCGCTGGTGGTGGCGCTGGCCATGAGCACGGCCGTGCTGCTGGACGCGGGTGGCGTGATCGTCATGCAGGCCGCTTCGTCCTCGGTGCTCGTCGCCACCCTGCTACCGCCCGCCACGATGGGCGGGCTCAACCGCATGGTCGACGCCGCGATCGGCGGCGTGGTCGGTCTGATCGTGGCAGCGCTGCTGCCGCAGAACCCGCTCGCCGTGGCCCATCGCTACGGCAGGACGGTGCTCGGCTCGCTGGCCGACGCGCTGCGCGGCATCTCCGCCGCCATGGCGGGCGAGGACAGTGCCGCCGCCTCCGACGTGCTCGTCGCCGCGCGCAAGAGCCATCGCTCGGTCGAGGAACTGCGTTCCGCGCTGACCACCGGTGACGAGATAGCCAGATACGCCCCGATCCGCTGGCGCAACCGCAGGGAGCTGGAGCACTACCAGACCGCCGCCACCCCGGTCGATCGCGCGTTGCGCAACACCCGCGTGCTCGCCAGGCGCGCGCTGGCCGCGCTGCGCGACGAGGAACCGGTCCCCGACCCGGTACCGGGGATGTTGGAGGAACTGGCCGGGGTGGTGGTGTTGCTGCGGGACGAGCTCGCCGACGGCTCGGAACCGCTGCGCACCAGGGAAGCGGCCCGTTCGGTCGCGCGTCGCACCACGGTTCGACTGGTGTCCGAAACGGACTTCTCCATGCAGGTGGTGGTGCTGCAGATCCGTTCCATCACGGTGGACCTGCTGCAGGCCACGGGACTGAGCCGTTCCGAGGCGCTGAACAGCCTGCCCTCGCTGCACCCGGATTCCGGGGAGGACTCCGCCGAGGCTCCCTCCGACCGGAACCCGGAGTGACCCGCGTTCGCGCCACGGCCGCCCGTCGCTGCCCGAGGGCTTCGCTCCCGGAGCGGGAGGCCGCCGGAGGTTCCGCCCCGAGGAGCATCTCGCCACCCCGACGGGGAACTCCGCTCAGCAGCCGTCCAGCACACCGCGCAGCGCGGTCCGCTCGGCTTCGGTGACGCTCAGCTCCCAGTTGTGCTTGGTGCCGATCCAGGAGCTCGCGTACTCGCAGTGGAAACTCTCGTCCGGCGGTAGCCACTCGTCCGGGGTGTCGTCACCCTTGGACTGGTTGACGTTGTCGGTGACGGCGAGCAACTGCGGACCGGACAGGTCGTTGGCGAACCGTTCGCGCTTCTTTCGCGTCCAGTCGGAAGCCCCGGAACGCCACGCCGCGGCGAGCGGAACCATGTGATCTATGTCCAGTTCGGAGGGGTCGCTCCAGCTGCCGTCGTCGTAGGGGCTGTCCCAGGTCCCCGACGTGGGATAACAGTCCGAACCGGTTCGCACGTTCTCACCGTCGCGAATGAGCACCCGCTCCCGTACGTTGCAGTTCTCGCCCTCGGCCTCGTCCCAGTGCGGGAACTCGTCGCGGTCGTACCCGTCCATCGAGCCCTCCCGCGCCGTCCGGAGGTCGCCGAGCATCTCCTCCGCCCGTGCGGTGTCCGGTGCGCCCGGTGGCCCGGCGGTCGAGTCGGTTTCCTCCGTCGGGGTGAGGGTGGCGCATCCCAACACGACGAGGACGGGTAACACGGCTGTCGCCGTACGCAGCGTTCTTTCGACGGGCATGACTGCCTCCGGGACGAATCCGGCCGCGGGGCGGCCGTGGTGGGGTGTTGGAGCTCGTGAGGTGCGGAAGGTACCTGATCTCGGCGTACGGGTGTTGAGCCGGACCACGCAATCCCCCGTCCGATGCTCGTCTTCGGCGCGGGGAGCCGGGAGTCACGGGCGGGCGAGCAGCAGGTCCCGGGTGTGCCGATACCATGCACAGCGGTGCAGCGGCCTGGGATGCGCCACCCCGTCCCGGTGGACCGTGGTCTCCTCGAAACTGGCCTGCATCGCGCGACCACGTGCCGATTCGCGCCGCTGCCGCAGCAGCTTCCGGGTGGTCACCACGGTCATCAGGCCGGTCGTGACCGGCGCTGGCTGCGTGGCCAGCGGGTCGTCGGTGGGTTCGCTCAGCGGGGGCGCGTGCGGGTCGGGGAAGACCTCGACCGAGCGTGCCGAACCGTGCAGCATGCGCTGGTCGTCGCAGTACACCTGCCCGGTCATCGGTGCGATCGCGCCGCGTCCCAGCAGCACCCCGCCGGAGTCGTCCCTGATCAGCGGAGTGGCCCTCGCCGGGGCCGCCAGCGCCGTGTCGAACTCCCCGACCGGGAGGGACCACACCGAGCTCGCGGGGGAACGGGTGACCGGGACATAGCCCACGGACAACTCCGCTAGTAGATTCTTACGCAGCAGCCGCAGCACCACGGCGGCCAGATCCGCATCCGTACCGTGTACCACCACACGGCCCTCGGCCTCGAGCAGTAGCGGATCCACGTCGGTGCGTGACGGCTGGGGCGGCAGATCGAACCACCGCACGTCGGCCCGTGCCGGGCGTGCTTCGCGTTCGATGTTTCCGCAGGATAGTGCGGTGGTAGTCACGTTACGCTCCTGGTTTACCCTGATCGGTCGGCATTCGCAGGTGCCGGGCCTTCCTCGGTGTGGCGACGCACCCGTGGCCACCGACAGCGATGACCCGCCGTTACCAGTTGCACAGACCGTCTCCAGTGACAGGTTGGAGTTTCACATGCCGGCAATCGTGTTGATCGGCGCCCAGTGGGGTGACGAGGGAAAGGGTAAGGCGACCGACCTGCTCGGTGAGCAGGCGCAGTGGGTCGTCCGCTACCAGGGTGGCAACAACGCAGGTCACACGGTGGTTTTGCCGGACGGGCAGGACTTCGCGCTGAAACTGATCCCCTCGGGGATCCTCAGTCCCGAGGTGCACAACGTCATCGGTAACGGTGTGGTGGTCAGCCCGGAGGCCCTGCTCGAGGAGCTGGACGGGCTGGAGTCCCGCGGCGTGGACACCTCCAAGCTCTCGCTGTCGGCGGACGCGCACCTGGTGATGCCCTACCACGTGGCGATGGACCGGGTCACCGAGCGTTACCTCGGCAAGAAGCGCATCGGTACCACCGGTCGGGGAATCGGTCCCTGCTACCAGGACAAGGTCGCCCGGGTCGGGGTTCGGGCGCAGGACGTGCTGGACGAGAAGATCCTCCGCCAGAAGGTCGAGGCCGCCCTGGAGTACAAGAACCAGGTGCTGGTCAAGGTCTACAACAGGCGTGCGATGGACCCCGAGGAGGTCGTCGACACGGTGCTGGCGCAGGCCGAACGGTTCGCGGGCCGGGTAGCGGAGACGAAGCTGATGCTGGACCAGGCGCTCGGCCGGAACGAGACGGTGCTGCTGGAGGGGTCGCAGGGCACGCTGCTCGACGTGGACCACGGCACCTACCCGTTCGTCACCTCCTCCAACCCCACGGCCGGTGGTGCCTGTGCCGGAGCGGGGATCGGCCCGAGCCGGATCGACTCGGTGATCGGCATCATCAAGGCCTACACCACCCGGGTCGGGGCCGGTCCGTTCCCCACCGAGCTCACCGACGAGGCGGGCGAGAACCTCCGCAAGGTCGGCGGTGAGGTCGGGGTGAACACCGGCAGGGACCGCCGCACCGGCTGGTTCGACGCGGTGATCGCGCGCTACGCGACCAGGGTCAACGGCATCACCGACTACTTCCTGACCAAGCTGGACGTGCTCTCCGGACTGGAGACGGTGCCGGTCTGCGTGGCCTACGACGTGGACGGGATGCGCACCTCCGAGATGCCGATGACCCAGACCGGCGTGCACCACGCCGTGCCGGTCTACGAGGAGATGCCCGGTTGGCGCGAGGACATCAGCGGAGCGCGCGCCTTCGAGGACCTGCCTGCCAACGCCCGGGCCTACATCGAGCGGCTGGAGGAGCTCGCCCAGGCGCGGATCTCGGCGATCGGGGTCGGTCCCGGACGGGATCAGACCATCGTGCGCCACCAGATGGCATAGATACTTTCCTGGTTCCCCGGTTGCGTGGCGGTGCTGGTGGCGGAACCTCGCGCACGGCTCTCGCTCCGGGAGGCCCGACATCGGGTAGCGACCTACCCAACGTCGTGCCTTCCTCGCGAGAGCCGCACGCGAGAACCCGCGGCGGTGCCGGTGGGAGACGTGGCCGTAAGCGGCTGCGCCGCTTGGGCGTAGCTCGGGTTTTCGGTCCGCCCGGGGCCTCGGTCGCGGGACTGTGTGTCGCAGCGTGCGTGTCTCGAGCGCGGGAGTCGGATGCATTGCGAGGCCGGGCCGCTCGCCGCGTAGGTCGCTACTCAAGAGCCGGCCCACCGCTCCCGAGGCGCCGACTCACGTGCCGGCTACCCGACCACCGCGCCGGAGCGACCGGCCCGGGAAAACAGCGAGGCGCCCCGGAGCTTCCGCCGAGCGCCCAATTACGCCGAGTGAGCCTCCCACTCTTCTTTCGCGTGAAGGGCGAGATCGGGCTGATCGGCGAACACGGCATCCACGCCGGTGGCGAACAACTCCCGGAGGAAGCCGAACACGTCGCCGTAGGCGCCGTCCACGTCGGAGCTTCGGAACTCCGTGGGCAGGAAGGTGTTCTCGGCCCGCACCGTGTAGGTGACCACGCGCAGACCGGCCTCGTGGGCGTCGGCCACCAGGTTCGTCGGCTCGGTGAGGCGACCGCTCTTGTCCCTCGGCAGGATCATGGTCGTGACCGGCGCCACCCAGTCGGCGTACTCGGACATCTCGCGCAGTCCCTCCGGGGTGACCATGTCGGCGTACTGGCGCGGGTCACCGCTCTCGACGAAGTCCCGTGGCGCACCGCTGCTCCACACCAGCTGCACCAGATCGACGTGCAGCCGCCGGTCCAGCCATCGCAGATTGCCCACCTCGAAGGACTGCACCGCCACCTTCGCGTGCGGGTGGTTGAGTCCGTTGCGGTCGAGAGCCCGCACCACGCCGGGTTCCATGCCCAGTCCCACCGAGTGGAAGTAACTCGGGTGCTTGATCTCCGGTGCGATCCCGATCCGCCTGCCCAGCTCGCGGGACAGTTCCCGCTTGAGGTCGATGATCTCCTGGAAGGTCGGGATCTCGAATCGCCCGTCGAAGACGGTGTTGTGCTGTCTGAGCTCGGGAAGACGTTCGGTCGCCCGCAGCGTCTTGAGTTCGGCCAGGGTGAAGTCCTCGGTGAACCAGCCGGTCACCCGCTCCCCGTCGATGACCTTGGTCGTCCTGCGGTCCGCGAACTCGGGGTGCTCGGCCACGTCGGTGGTGCCGCTGATCTCGTTCTCGTGCCTGGCTACGAGCACTCCGTCCTTGGTGGGTACGAGGTCGGGCTCGATGTGGTCGGCGCCCATCCGCGCCGCCAGCTCGTAGGAGGCGAGGGTGTGTTCCGGGCGGTAACCCGGTGCCCCCCGGTGACCGAGGACCCGGATGGTCTCGTCCCCCTTCGGGTGTCGTTTCGCCTTCGAATGCTCCGGGGCGGCGGGGTCCGCTTCGGCGGTCGAGGAAACCCCCAGCACCGGCAGCGCCGCGAAGGCCAGCGTACAAAATACCGCGATCTCGCGTATCCGTTTCCGTGGCACGTGGACCTCTCCTGCTCGCGTATTCGTTCGGGGAGATCGTCGAGCATGGTCGCGCACCTCGCGGCGAACTCGGGGTGAACGATCGAGGTCGTGTCGGCCACTTCTCGGCGGGGGGCGAGGCGTGCGCGGTCCGGCCAAGCTTTACGCTGCGGGGCGTGCGCATCCTCGTGATTGGTGCAGGCGGCAGGGAACACGCGATCCTGCGGGCGCTCTCCCGCGACCCGGAGGTGACGGCCCTGGCGTGTGCCCCCGGCAACGCGGGCACCGCGACGATCGCCGAGTCGTACTCGGTGGATGTCGCCGCCCCTGATGAGATCGCCGAACTCGCGGTGAAGTGGCGAGCCGACCTGGTGGTGTTCGGCCCCGAGACCCCGCTGGTCGTGGGCGCGGCCGACGCGGTTCGAGCGGCGGGGATCCCCTGCTTCGGGCCGTCCAAGGCCGCGGCACGTATCGAGGGTTCGAAGGCCTTCGCCAAGGACGTGATGCTCTCGGCCGGTGTGCCGACCGCGCACAGCGAGACCGTGGACAACCCGGCGAAGCTGGACGCCGCGCTGGTCAACTTCGGCCCCACCTGGGTGGTCAAGGACGACGGGCTGGCGGGCGGCAAGGGAGTGCTCGTCACCAGGGACTTCGATGCCGCCCGGGCTCACGCCTTGAAGCTGCTGGATGACGGCCATCCGGTGCTGCTGGAGTCGTTCCTGGACGGCCCGGAGGCGTCGCTGCTGTGCCTGGTCGACGGCACCACGGTGCGTCCGTTGCTGCCCGCACAGGACTTCAAGCGGGTCGGGGACGGCGACGCGGGCCCCAACACCGGCGGGATGGGGGCCTACGCCCCGCTGCCATGGGCTCCGGAGGGAATGGTCGCCGAGGTCGTCGACACCGTCGTGCGCCCCACGGCGGAGGAGCTGGCACGGCGCGGTACTCCCTACTCCGGCCTGCTCTACGCCGGGCTGGCGCTGACCTCGAACGGTCCGCAGGTCATCGAGTTCAACTGCCGCTTCGGCGACCCCGAGACGCAGGCGATCCTGGCCATGCTTCGCACCCCGCTGGCGACCCTGCTCGCCGCCGTCGCCAACGGTGAACTGGCCGAGGCGCCCGAGCCCGAGTGGGAGCCCGGCGCCGCGGTGACCGTGATCCTGGCCGCCGAGGGCTACCCCGGAAGGCCCCGCGTCGACGACGTGATCGGCGGCAGCGACGGCCCCGGTGTGCTGCACTCCGGTACCCGCAGGAGAGAAGAGGACGGTGCCGTGCTCGCCGCTGGGGGGCGGGTGCTGTCGGTGGTGGCCACCGGGGAGGATCTGGAGTCCGCGCGTGCGGAGGTCTACCGGCGCGTGGAAGGTGTGCACCTGCCCGGTGCGCACTACCGCACCGACATCGCGGCGCGTGCCGCGCGCGGCGAGGTGGCCGTCCCCGAGAACAATGACCTCACCCGGAGTTAAGGACCGGCACTCGGTGCACTGTGCTCGGGTGGTGCTGTGGCGGAACCTCTGACACGGCTCTCGCTGCGGGGAGGCCCGACATCGGGTAGCGACCTACCCAACGTCGGGCCTTCCTCGCGAGAGCCGAACCAGAGAACCCGCGGCGGCGCCGGTTGCGGGAGTGGTGAGTTCGCGGCAGTGCCGACGTGCAGTGGTGGTTTCGGCCCTGGCCGGCCGGGCGTGTCAGTGATGTTGGGCGATCTGGATGAGGTTGCCGCAGGTGTCGTCCAGCACCGCCGTGGTGACCGGCCCCATGTCCACCGGTTCCTGGGTGAACCGCACCCCCAGCCGACTGAGCCGGTGGAACTCTGCCCGCACGTCGTCCACGGCGAAGGAGGTCGCCGGGATGCCGTCCTCGAGCAGTGCCGCCTTGTACGGCTTGACGGCGGGATGGGCGTCGGGTTCGAGCACCAGCTCGGTGCCCTCCGGTTCCTCCGGCGAGACCACGGTCAGCCAGCGGTGCTCGCCGAGTGGGACCTCGGTCTTCTTCACGAAACCCAGCACGTCGGTGTAGAAGCGCAGGGCCTTTTCCTGGTCGTCGACGAACACGCTGGCCAGGTGAATCTTCATCGGTTGTCCTCCGCTGCGTCGGTCCTGAGCCATCGGGTCACGAGGCGCTCGAGGGGTGCGGTGTTCAGGTCGTGGAACTTGTAGCGGCCCTGGCGCCGTGTTCGGATCAGCTCCGCGGCTTCCAGCACGGCGAGGTGCTGGCTGATCGCCTGGCGGGACATCCCCAGGCCGTGCTTGGTCGCGAGCCGGGCGCGGATCTCGAACAGGGATTGGCCGCTCCGGTCCGCCAGCTCGTCGAGGATGTGGCGACGTGTGGGGTCGGCCAGCGCCTTGAAGACGTCTTCGGGCACACCCCCACAATAGGCAAGTGACGGCTTGCCTGGCAACCCTAGGGGACATCGGGTTCGGCGTTTCGGGAGGAACTCCCCGGCAACCGAATCGAATGCCCCGGAAGTGGTTCACGGGCAGCGGAGTTGTGGGAAGCTGGAGTTGTTGGCTCCGGACCCGCGGTAGCCGTTACGCGATCGGTCTCCGCTCAGCAGCGGAGCCGTGCCCTCGTGGTGAGGTGAGCAGCGATGTGGTGGAAGGTAGTTCTCGGCCTGCTGGCGCTGTGGCTGGTGCTCTCGGTGGCCGGAGCCGTGATCGGCTTCGTGGTGAAGGGATTGTTCTGGCTCGCCGTGATCGGTGGTGCGTTGTTCCTGATCACAGCCGCCGTCGGCTGGGCCAAGCGGGACAGCCGCCAGGTCGGCGGCAGGGATCGCGGTCGGCAGCTCCGCTGAGACCACCGCTTGCCGCCGGGTGTGCGGCGGCGTTCGGATCCCGGAGCGGCTCCGGTGAGTTCCGAGGTCCTGCGTGTTCCCGCCTCAGTCGTCGTTCGCGGCGGGCAGCACTCCGCGCGAGCGGAGCACTTCCCGTGCGTGCTCGGGCCCCTGCCAACGCCGAGCGTGCAGCCCCGCCGCACGGGCCGCCGCCACGTTGGGCTCGCGGTCGTCGAAGAACAGGCAGCGCTCGGGTGACGCGTCGATCCGTTCCAGCAGCACGCGCCAGATCTCCTCGTCGGGCTTGGCCATGCCCAGATCGGCGGAGAACACCACTTGGTGGAAGTGCTCCGCCCACCGCGTGCGTTCGGCTTCCCGCGCGAACGAGCCCGGCGCGTTGGACAGCAGCGCGAGTGGGGTGCCGGAGGCGGTCAGCTCCCGCAACAGCAGCAGTGTTCCAGGATCGGTCTCGGACCAGCCCGCCACATCGAGCCGGGTCAGTTCTCGGGACAGCCGCTCGTCCACGCTCGTACCCAGCCGGGCGGCGACCGCGCTCCAGTACTCGTGATCGTCGCAGCCGCGGTCGTACGCCTCGCGCTCGGCGAAGTAGGCCGCGCTCACGCTGTGCAGCGCGGCGCCGTCCATCCCCAACTCGGCCGTGATCCGCGGCAGTGCGCTGGTGGGTTTGCTGATCACCTCACCGTAGTCGAAGACGACCCAGCAAGGCCGCTCGCTTCCGGTTCCGCTCGTTCCCATCGCTTTCCCCTCCGCTGGTCAGTCCGCTTTCCCGATCCGGCGCAGCACCTCGTCGATGTCGCCGGAGTCGACGTCGCGGTGCGTCACGAAACGCACCCGCCCGGCCATCGGGACCGCGAGCACCCCGGCCTTTCGCAGCCGCTCCAGACTGTGACCGACGTCGGGAACGGTGGCCAGCACCATGTTCGTCCGCGGCGAATTGACGTGCCAGCCCAGCTCGGTCAGCCCTTCCGCGAGTCGGGCGGCGTTGTCGTGGTCGGTGCGTAGCCGCTCGGTGTCCTCCAGCGCCACCAGACCGGCGGCGGCGATCACGCCGCCCTGCCGGACCCCGCCGCCGAGCATCTTGCGCATCCGGCGGGCCTCGGTGACGAATTCGGTGGTGCCCCCCACAGCCGAACCGACCGGCGCCCCGAGCCCCTTGCTCAGGCATGTCTGCACCGTGTCCACCCCGACCGTCAGCGCCGCGGGCTTCACCCCCAGCGCGACCGCGGCGTTGAACAGGCGCGCCCCGTCCAGGTGGATCGCCAGACCGTTGTCGCGCGCCGCGGCCACCAGCTGCGCGTGCTCCTCCGGCGGGATCGCGGCTCCGCCCGACTCGTTGTGGGTGTTCTCCAGGCACAGCAGGCTGTCGCGCAGCGAGTCGTACCCCGCGCTTCCCCCGGTGACGGAGCGCACCAGCCCGGCGCTGGGTCTGCCCGGTCCCGCGTCCCAGTCCAGCGGTTCGGGCATCCCGCCCGCCAGCCATGCCGCGGATCCCAGCTCGTGGGTCAGCACGTGTGCCCCGCGCGGCGCCAGGAACCGGTCGCCGCGCCGCAGGTGCAGCGAGAGCGCGATCAGGTTCCCCATGGTGCCGCTGGGGACCCACAGGGCGTCCTCGGTGCCCAGGACCTCAGCGACGCGGCGTTCGAGCTTTCGCATGGTGGGATCCCGGTCCAGCACGTCGTCGCCGACTTCCGCGGCGGCCATCGCCGTGGTCATCCGCTCGTCGGGACGAGTCACCGTGTCGGAGCGTAGATCGATCGGGGCTGTTTGGGTCACGAAAGGATCACACCATATTCGGCCCGGTGAGCGGTATCGGGTACGCGGGCCTGCGGGTTCGTCGACTTCCACCGGGGGTGTGGTGATCGCGCCTCACCGGCGTGCAACCTTGAACGTTGGACGTTCCGTCCTGGTACGTGTTGGCACGCAACGAGCGGAGGCTTCCGCGTGGAGCAACGCGAGGAGCAGGAGTTCGCGGAGTACTTCGCGGCTCGGCGAGAGGCGGTGCGTCGAATGGCGTACATGATGTGCGGGGACTGGCACCGAGCGGACGACCTGACGCAGAACGCGTTCATAGCGGTCCACCGCAGGTGGCGCAAGATCCGCGACAAGGAGGCGCTGGACGCCTACGTGCGCCGCACCCTCACCCGTGCGGTGATCGACGACTCGCGCCGCCCCTGGCGTCGGGAGCGCGCCGTGGACGAGCTGCCCGAGCACTCGGCGGACCGGGTCGACATGGACGACTCGGTCGTCACCCGTCGGACGCTGCTCGCGGGGCTGCGGCTGGTTCCGCCGAAACAGCGGGCGGTGCTGGTGCTGCGTTATCTGGAGGGACTCGATGTCGCCGGTGTCGCCGAGGTCATGAAGTGCAGCGAGGGCAACGTGAAGAGCCAGACGGCCCGAGGGTTGGAGGCGCTGCGTGCCGCCCTCGGTGATTCGCTCGGTGATCTGCGGTCGATGTCGTGAGGAGGTGTAGGCAGTGCGAGAGCAC
Organism: Actinopolyspora mzabensis; assembly: GCF_900101095.1. Taxonomy (GTDB): domain Bacteria; phylum Actinomycetota; class Actinomycetes; order Mycobacteriales; family Pseudonocardiaceae; genus Actinopolyspora; species Actinopolyspora mzabensis. The sequence goes on along the minus strand of NZ_FNFM01000002.1, from coordinate 465,767 downwards.
GAACTCGCGGAACTGTTCCGCGACGCGGCCGATTCCGCCCCCGAAGCGACCTTCGACGCGGGGGACATCGCCAAGGCGTCGCGGCGTGTGACGGCGCGGCGCAGAGTCGGCGCCGCCGGGGGGTCGCTGCTGGCGCTGGCCGTGGTGGCGGGCGGTGTCGGTTTCGGAACGGGCTGGATCGATCCGCGATCGTCCCACCGGTCCGATACCGCTTCCACCGGTGTCTCGGAGCGCACGAGCGAACCCGCTCCCAGGGTGGGCACCGGACAGCAGGAGCCCACGGTGCTGTCCGCGCCGGGCGACCGCTCCGCGGGCTGCGGTCCACCCGACCCCGAGCTGGCCGACGCCCTTTCCGAGCAGTTACCCGCCGTGAGCGACGCCAGCGCGCCCGTGGCGGCCCAGCGGTGTCCCCCCGGCGCGCGCACCGCGTCGTTCCAGCTGCGCACCGAACGGAGCAACGGCAACGTGACCGTGATCCTGGGGTCGGCGTCCTCGGCTCCCTCCGAAGGGTCGGTCGAACCGCGACGCCGGGGCGACGACGGGGTGCAGGTGGCCGTGCGCACCGGCAGCGGACGCGAGCTGATCCTGCGCAGCAGTTCCGACTCCAGTGGTCCACCGCCCTACGAGGGCGAGCTGACCGGGATGGCCCGGCGGCTCGCGGGCGAACTCTGACCCGAGCCGTTCCCGGATCCGTCGAGTCCCGGATCCGTCGAGTCCCGGATCCGTCGAGTCGTGGTGGTGTCGCACACCAGAATGGTACGTCCGTACCACTCTACGGGTAGTCTTCCCGGCGTGAGCGTGGTTCGTATCGCCGACCGTGGGAGGGCGTGCTCGTTATGGCTTGGCTGGTGCTGCTGTTCTCCGGAGTACTCGAAGCCGGTTGGGCGATCTCGCTCAAGCTCTCGGAGGGCTTCAGCAGGCTGGTTCCCAGCATGGCCTTCCTGGTGCTCGCCGCGGGCAGTTTCGCGGGGCTGGCGTGGGCGATGCGTCTGCTGCCGGTCGGCCCCGCCTACGCGGTGTGGACGGGCGTCGGCGCTGCGCTGACCGCCGCGATCGGCATGATCTGGCTCGGCGACGCCGTTTCGGTGCTCAAGATCGTTTCGATCGTGCTGATCATCGCCGGGGTGCTCGGCCTCAACCTGGCGGGCGTCGGGCACTGAGTCCGGTGGAACGATCCACCGCCTGGGCGGCTGTAGGAACCGGGTCTCCGGAAGACCGGGTCTCCGGAAGACCGGGTCTCCGGAAGCGGGGGCGGGGACTTCCCGGTCGTGGGCGGGACTTCCGGTCGTGGGTGGGGCGGACACCGCGAGAGCCTCGCCTCACGTCCCCCAGTCGAGTGGGCAGGGTGGCTAGGATCGACGCGATGACGGCGGCGAGTACCCCGAAAGGTGAACGGCGGCGGCAGCTGCTCGTGGTCGCGGCGGCGGAACTGCTCTCCGAGGGCGGCTTCGCGGCGATCCGGCACCGCGCGGTGGCCGAGCGCGCCCGGCTGCCGCTCGCCGCCACCACCTACTACTTCGACTCGCTGGAGGAGCTGATCACCGCTGCGGTGCGCCACGAGGCCGAGGAGGAACTCGCGGCGGGCAGGCGCAGGCTGGAGGAGCTGGCCGAGCGGCGGCTCGGCACCGAGGAGGTCGTCGAGCTGGTGCTGGACCTGCTGCTGGGCACGGACTCGCGTGACGGCGGCACCGAGTCCGTGCTGCTGCGGTACGAGCGGCTGGTGGGTTCGCCGAGACGGCCCTACCTCGCCGAGTCGATGCGCGATCTGCACTCGCGGTTGCACGAGTTGCTCGCCGAGATCTTCCGCCGCTCCGACGCGGACATCGGCCACGAGCGGATGTTGGAACTCATCGCGCTGGTCGACGGTGCGGTGGTCAACGCCCTCATCGAGAGCGACCCCGATCCCAGGGGAGCCGCCCGGCGGATGCTGCGCGCCCAACTGCTCCGGTGATCCTTCCCGACCTCCCGCGCGGCGATTGCGCGAGAAATCGAGGCCACTCTGGGCCGCAGCGCCGTGCCCTGCCGTTTCCTCCCGGGCGGCCCGGCGATTTCGCGAGAAATCGCGACCCGACCGCACCGGGGCCGCCCGGCGCGTTCCTCCGTTGGTGGAAGTATCCTCACCACTCGTGACGGACAAGCCCAGCATTCCCGACCCGCTCGCCTCCCGCTACGCCTCGTCCGAGCTGGTCCGGCTCTGGTCGCCGGAGCACAAGATCGTGCTGGAGCGCAAGCTCTGGCTGGCCGTGCTGCGGGCGCAGGCCGAACTCGGCGTCGAGGTCCCGGACGGCGTGGTCGAGGACTACGAGCGGGTGCTGGAACAGGTCGATCTCGACTCCATCGCGGAGCGGGAGCGCGTCACCCGGCACGACGTCAAGGCGCGGATCGAGGAGTTCAACGCGCTCGCCGGGCACGAGCAGATCCACAAGGGCATGACCTCGCGCGATCTGACCGAGAACGTCGAACAGCTCCAGATCCGCCGCAGCCTGGAACACGTGCGCGACCGCACCGTGGCGGTACTCGCCCGGCTCGGGCAGCTCGCCACCGAGAACGGCGAGCTGGTCATGGCGGGCCGTTCGCACAACGTGGCCGCCCAGGCCACCACCCTCGGCAAGCGGTTCGCCACGGCGGCCGACGAGATGATCGTGGCCTTCCGGCGGCTGGAGGACCTGCTGGCGCGGTACCCGCTGCGCGGCATCAAGGGACCCGTCGGCACGTCCCAGGACGCGCTGGACCTGCTCGACGGTGACCAGGAGAAGCTCGCCCAGCTGGAACGCAGGGTCGCCGGGCATCTCGGCTTCGGCAAGGTGCTGGGCAGCGTCGGCCAGGTCTATCCGCGCTCGCTGGACTTCGAGGTGCTGACCACCCTTTCCCAGCTGGCCGCCGCGCCCGCCAGCCTGGCCAAGACCATCCGGCTGATGGCCGGCCAGGAGCTGGTCACCGAGGGTTTCAAGCCGGGGCAGGTCGGTTCCAGCGCGATGCCGCACAAGATGAACGCCCGCTCCTGCGAGCGCGTCAACGGACTCGCCGTGGTGCTGCGGGGCTACGTCTCCATGTCGGGCGAGCTGGCCGGGGACCAGTGGAACGAGGGGGACGTCTCCTGCTCGGTGGTGCGGCGCGTGGCGCTGCCCGATGCGTTCTTCGCGTTCGACGGGCTGCTGGAGACGCTGCTGACCGTGCTCGACGAGTTCGGCGCCTTCCCGGCCGTGATCGCGCGTGAACTGGACCGCTACCTGCCGTTCCTGGCCACCACCAAGGTGCTCATGGCAGCGGTGCGGGAAGGGGTGGGCAGGGAGACCGCCCACGAGGCCATCAAGGAGAACGCCGTCGCCGTCGCACTGGACATGCGCGAGCGCGGGCTGGAGCGCAACGACCTGCTCGACCGGCTGGCGGCCGACGAGCGGCTGCCGCTGGACCGCGAGCGGCTCGGGCAGCTGCTCTCCGATCCGCTGGAGTTCACCGGGGCCGCCGCGAACCAGGTACGCGAGGTGACCGAGGAGATCGGCGAGATCACCGGCCGCCACCCGGAGGCCGCGGCCTACGCCCCCGCCCCGATCCTCTGAGGCGCCGTTTCCTGGGGGCGAGCGGCGATTTCTCTCGAAATCGCCGCTCGCCCCCTCGGTCCCGCGTACTCTGCCGCGACGGCGGCCCGTCGGCCCGCCGATCGTTCGGGTGAGGCAGAATTCCGAACCGTGGTCGCGCTTTCCGAATACCGCCCGGTGGCAGCGGGCAAGGTCCGTGAGCTCTACGAGGTCGACGACGAGCACCTGCTGATGGTCGCCTCCGACCGTGTTTCCGCCTACGATCACGTGTTGGAGACGCCGATCCCGGACAAGGGCCGGGTACTGACCGCCATGAGCGTGTTCTGGTTCGAACTGCTCGGTGATCTGATCGACTCGCACCTCGTCGCCGCCGACGACCCGCGCATCCCGGACGAGGTGCGCGGCCGGGCGCTGCTGGTGCGCAAGCTGGACATGCTGCCCGTCGAGTGCGTGGCACGCGGCTATCTGAGCGGCTCCGGGCTGGCCGAGTACCGCGAGACCGGCAGTGTCTGCGGGGTACCACTGCCCGACGGCCTCACCGAGGCCTCCCGACTGCCGGAGCCGATCTTCACACCGGCCACCAAGGCGGAACTGGGCGAGCACGACGAGAACGTGACCCTGGACGCGGTGGCCGCCACCGTCGGGCGGGAGCGTGCCGAGCAGCTGCGGGACACAACGTTGCGGATCTACGAGCGCGCCGCCGAGCACGCCCGGACGCGCGGCGTGATCCTGGCCGACACCAAGTTCGAGTTCGGCCTCGCCGCCGACGGCACGCTGGTGCTCGGTGACGAGGTGCTGACCCCGGACTCCTCGCGGTACTGGCCCGCCGACGAGTACGCGCCCGGCAGGTCGCAGCCCTCCTTCGACAAGCAGTACGTGCGGGACTGGCTGACCTCGCCGGAATCCGGTTGGGACCGCGCCTCCGACGTGCCGCCGCCCCCGCTGCCCGACGAGGTGGTCGCGGCGACCAGGGCGCGCTACGTGGAGGCGTACGAGCGGATCACCGGACGTGATCTCACCGACTGGCCCGATTGAGGGGTCGTCGGCTCGGTTCGCGTAGCTGGTGCCGTGGCGGAACCTCTCGCACGGCGCTCCCTCCGGGAGACCCGACATCGGGTAGCGACCTACCCAACGTCGGGCCTTCCTCGCGAGAGCCGCACGTGAGAACCCGCGGCGGTGCCGATTGCGAGGGTGGTCGGAGTTCTGGCTGCGAGGATGGTGGGGGTTCGGCACCGCGTCGAAGCGGCGCGGCGATTTCGCGAGAAATCGACGCCGCGCCGGTGCTGCCGGACCGCTCCGAACGGTAGCGACAGGCACCGGACACCGTCCGGGTGCGTTGGCTCGGTGAATCCCGCTGGGCGGGTTTCTCCGAGAGGTCATGTCGGTTTCATTCGTCGGTCACCGGCACGACGATCCGGTCTGGCGCCATGAAGCACCGTGAGTACGCGACTCGTGGTCTCGTTGTACGGCATCCGCGGCGAGCAGGACCTCGTACGCTGCGCCAGCTTCGCCGCTCGGCTGGACCGGCTGCGTGCCGGGTTGTCGGTGTTCGTCCCCGCCTCGCTGCTGACCGGCTCGGCCGTGACCGACTGGTTGCGGGAGCGCCTGGCCTCGGGTGACGCCCTGGTGCTGCACGGCCTCGAACCGCCCCGTTCGAACCGGATTCGCGGCCGCCACGACGACCGTCGTCGCCCCCGACACGAGGCCGGGCTGCGGCTGACCGCGGTGAACGCGGTTCTCGAAGCGGCCGGGCTCGGCTCCGAGACGTTCGCTCCGCTGGGTGGCCGGGCCTCTACGGGCACCCTGGCGGCGCTGCGAGCCGCGGGCTTCGGGGCCTGCGTCGAGCCGGAGGTGCTGCGGGACCTGCGCACCGGGCGGGTACGACGCAGCAGGGTAGGAACACTGACGGGCTTCCGTAGCGAGTCGGCACGCTGCCGAGGGCTGCGTTCGATGGCCGAACGGGAGATCCGTGCTCGGCCGGGACGTGCCTGGCCGGGACTGGTCAGGCTCGCGATCTCCGCCGAGGATCTGGGGCATCCCGCCCGTCGCGCGGCGGTGCACGACGCCATCGACCTCGCGCTGCTGCACGGAGCCGTCCCGGCGACCTACCCAGAGCTGGTCGCACCGCCGCCCGCACCGCCGTATTCGGCTCCGACGGTGCGCGGCACCCCGAACCCGGACCCGCTGACCAGTTGATCAGCGGGTCCGGGGTGTGGTGCGCTCAAAGGCTGGTCGGTTCGCCCCGGTTGAGCACGGTCACGGTGGTTCCCTCCGGCCCGAGCCGTTCGAACATGCCGTAGTGCATCTGCGGCATGGACAGCACCGCCTCGTGGATCGGCACCGCCACGCGGGGTTTCATCGCCCGCAGGAAGTCCACTGCCTCGGAGAGCTTCAGCCAGGGCGCCCCGGTGGGCAACCCGAGCACGTCGACGTGCTGCGCCGGGACGTGGAAGGAGTCGCCGGGGTGGTAGAAGGCGCCGTGCTCGACCAAGTAGCCGATGTTGGCGATGCGCGGGATGTCCGGGTGGATCACCGCGTGCTGGCCGCCGACGACGTTGATCGCCACCCCGGCGAGCTCGAACGCGTCATCGGGGCGGGCCGTCTCGGCCTCGATTCCGTTCTCGGAGAGCTTGGCCGCGGACTCGGTGTCGGCGACCAGCCGCGCGTTCGGGTTGTTGCGCAGCACGTCCGGCAGCCGCTCCAGATCCAGGTGGTCGGGGTGCTGGTGGGTAAGCAGCACCGCGTCGAGGTCGCGCAGCGCCTCGAAGTCGTGGGAGAACGTCCCCGGGTCGATCAGCAGTCTCGCCGTCGAGGTCTCGACGAGGACGCAGGCGTGGCCGTAGTGGGTCAAGCGCAAGGTTGCCTCCGTGTGTTCGTGTCGGTTGTGGGTATCGCGGTGATCGAGTGGCCGCGTGCCGACCGTGCCGGTGACCGTGCGGCCGTGGTCGCGTCAGGAGGGTTTCCAGCGGCGTCCCTGCACCATGTCGCCGAATCCCATCCACACCAGGTTCATCAGGCGCATCGACAGCGCGTCGGCGGTGTACTCCGGATGGTCCGCCCACCAGTCGAGCATCGACTCGCCCGCTCCCACCAGCGCGGCGGCGAACGGTTGCATCTGCTCGAGCTGCACCGGTTGTTCGCTGCTTCCTCCGGCGCGGGCCAGCAGTTCGGCGACCATGTCCATCGCGCGGTCGCGCCACTCGGAGAGCTCGGAGGTGAAGGGCTGCCCCTGCACACTCGCCTGCCGGTGCAGGACGGTCCAGCTGTCGCGGTTGTCGTTGACGTACTCGAAGAACGCGTGCAACCCGCGCCAGAGCTGTTCGTCCGGTTTCAGATCCGTGTCCACCGCCTGGCTGATCGACTCGATCAGCCGGTTCGCCTCCCGCCGGATGCAGGCCACGAAGAGTTCGTCCTTGGCGCCGAGGTAGGCGTAGATCATGGGTTTCGAGATCCCGGCCACGTCGGAGATCTCGTCCATCGCCGCCTCGTGGTAGCCGTACTTGGCGAACACCTTCACGGCGGCGTCGAGGATCTGGCGCTCGCGCACCTGCCGGGGCAGGCGTCTGGAGCGGGGCTTGGCGGTGGTTCCGGACGGGTCCGTCCGGTTGTCTCTCGCGTCCTGCACTCTTGGCACGGTAGAACAGTGTCGATCAGGGGGTTGTATTGCCGGTCTATCTACCCGGGAGTAGTCTTACTCGTGAGTAGGTAATGGAGGGCAGCATGTCGGAATCCGACCCCATCGCCGCGTTGGCGGCCACCGATCCGAAGCAGGTCAGCAGGGAGGAGTTCGTCCGTCTGCTGGCGGCGGCCTCCGAGCTGGCCGCGGCCGACACCGAAGTCGATCTCAGTTCGCTGGAGCCGCAGCAGTTCGCCAGGCTGATCTCCCGCGCCTCGGACGAGCAGCTGCGGGACGTCATGGACCGCCCGGAGCTGGCAGAGCGGATCCTCGACGAGCTGTTCCGCCGCATGGGCGAGCACTACCGCTCCGACAAGGCCAAGAGCACCGAGGCCGTGGTGCGCTGGCGTATCAACCTCGACGGTTCCACCTCGCAGGGCTCGCCCGACTCCGATGACGACGAGACCGGGGTGCTGCGCTACGAGTGCGTGCTGTCCGACGGCACCTGCACCGTGAGCAAAACCCCGGAGCACGAGCCCAGGGCCACCGTGATGCTCGGCCCGGTGGAGCTGCTCAAGCTCGCCTCGAGCAACGCCTCGGCGCCCATGCTGTTCATGTCCGGCAAGCTCAAGGTGGCTGGGGACGTCGGCTTCGCCGCCGGGCTGACCAAGCTCTTCCAGATCCCGAAGGCCTGATCCGAACGAGCCCGGCGCTCCCGATTTTCGGGCGTCCCGACGTTTCCGACGCCCCGGATGCCCCGGCGATCCGCGTGCGGGCTCCCCACCGCCACACGCGTCCACCGCGGAGAGCCAAGACGCCGCCGGGTCGGAACCGGGTTCACCGTCCGCCTCGCCCGCGAACCACCAGCAACGACACCCGAGGAACCCCATGAGCTTCTCACTGGAACTCACCGAAGAGCACCAGGAACTGCGCGACTGGTTACACGGCTTCGCCAAGAAGGAGATCCGGCCCGCCGCCGCGGAGTGGGACGAGCGGGAGGAAACTCCCTGGCCGATCATCTCCGAGGCCGCCAAGGTCGGCCTCTACGGCTTCGAGACGTTGGCGACGTTCTGGGCCGACGAGACCGGCCTGTCGCTGCCCATCGCCAACGAGGAACTGTTCTGGGGCGACGGCGGTATCGGGATGGCGATCTTCGGTACCACGCTCGCGGTGGCGGGCATCTTCTCCGCCGGAACCCCGGACCAGCTCGCCGAGTGGGTCCCGCAGTGCTACGGCGACGTCGACGAGCCCCAGGTGGCCGCGTTCTGCTCCTCCGAACCCGAGGCCGGGTCGGACGTCGCCGCGATGCGCACCCGCGCGGTCTACGACGAGGCCACCGACGAGTGGGTGCTCAACGGGCACAAGGCGTGGGCGACGAACGGCGGGATCGCCAACGTGCACGTGGTGCAGGCCGTGGTGGACCCCGAACTCGGGCCGCGCGGTCAAGCCGCGTTCGTGGTCCCGCCCGGTACGCCCGGGCTGTCCGCACCGGGCAAGATCCGCAAGCACGGGCTGCGCGCCTCGCACACCGCCGACGTGTTCCTGGACGACGTGCGGGTTCCGGGCCGCTGCCTGCTGGGCGGCAAGGAGAAGCTCGACGAGCGGCTCGCCCGCGCCAGGGAGGGCGGCAAGTCCAGCTCGCAGGCGATGCGCACCTTCGAGCTCTCGCGTCCCACCGTCGGCTCGCAGGCCATCGGCATCGCCCGTGCCGCCTACGAGCACGCCCTGGAGTACGCGACCCAGCGGGAGACCTTCGGCCGCCCGATCATCGACAACCAGGGGATCGCGTTCACCCTCGCCGACATGCGCACCGAGATCGACGCGGCCCGGATGCTGGTCTGGCGGGCCGCCTGGATGGGGCGCAACGAGATCCCGTTCACCGCCGGTGAGGGCTCGATGTCCAAGCTCAAGGCCGGTCGGGTGGCGACCTGGGCCACCGAGCGGGCCATCCAGATCCTCGGCGGCAGCGGCTACACCCGCGAGTACCCGGTGGAGCGGATGCACCGCGACGCCAAGATCTACGACATCTTCGAGGGCACCGAGCAGATCCAGCAGCTCGTGGTGGCCAGGGCGGTCTCGGGGCGGCACATCCCCTGACGCCGCAGGTGACGTGTCGGCGTGCCGTCCCCGCGCCGGAAGAGGTCCGCGTGCCCGTCCCGAGCCCCGTGCGGGACGGGCACGGACGCGCGCCGGCTCAGGCACGAGATCTCGGGCGAACGGTTCGTCGCGGGTGCGCTGTGATGCCCTCCGCGTGCCGTCGCGAGTCGAGGCACCTCGCCCACCCCGGAGGGTGCGCGATTCGACTACGGCGGCGTCCGGAGGTACGCCCCCTCGACTCGGCCGTCCCCGTCGGCGAAACTCACCAGGCCGCCCGCGAGTTCCTCGCCACCGGCCCAGCCCCACCGGCCCAGCCCCACCGGCCCAGCCCCACCGGCCCAGCCCCACCGGCCCAGCCCTACCGGCCTCGACTGGCAGGATCCCCGGTACTGATCAGGCCCGAGGCCGTCCCGGCATCCGGGCGGTTCTCCGTTACGTATCCTGCGTCACTTTTCGGTGCGGGGACCCCGTGCCTTGGGGTTACGAGGGGACCCTGTGAGCAAGCTCGCAAGCCGTGCGTGGTCTTTGCCACGGTTCGGAATTGTCGCCCGTTTCCGCTTTGTTTCTCTGGAATGCTGGTGGGTTGCGGCCGGGTGAAGTCGGCACACACCTCACCTGAAGAGGTGAGATTGTGCGGCTTCGCCTGCGAAGACCGTTGCCCCTGTGTTTTATCGGCGCGGGCGGCCCTCGGGTCGGCCGCGGGCCACGAATCACCGCCGGGGATTCGTGGTGCCGACGCTTGGGTACACCACGCCGGGATCTCCGTCGTACGCGAGACACCGGCAGTATCCCGGCTCGCTTCGAGAGTGATTGGGAGGGCGAAGCGGTGAGCAAGGCGACATCCGACCCTGGAACTCCGATCTTCGGTGAGCTCAACAGCGAGCTCGAGCTGCCGGAGATCGACGTGCACGACTTCGAGTCGCACGAGTTCGACTTTCCGGAGGGGCCATCGGCCACCCAGCCACCGGAAGCCGAGCCGGCCACCGAGCAGGCGAAGGCCGCCGCGGCGGGCGGAGAGCAGGGCTCCGAGCAGCAGCAGGGGACCGGGCAGGCCGAGCGGCCCGAGAGCGGCTCCGGCGGTTCCCGGCGAGCCGGTGCGCAGCGGAGCACCCAGCAGAAGTCCGCCCCGACCACGCCGAACGGGGCCTCACAGGCCCACGATCAGCAGCCCGAGGGCGCTTCCGCCCAGCCGACCAAGACGTCCGAGGCCGACGACAGCGCCAACTCCGGGGCGCAGGAGTCCGGGCAGCACACCAGCGCGGCTGCCCAGGCCGTCGCCGGGGCCGGGGCCGCGGCACAGCGCGGCGGCCGCAGGCGCAAGGAGGAGTGAGGCGGCTCCGAGTTCGGGAACCTCGCGCCACGAGCCGGGGCGCCGCCGAACCGCCGAATCCGGCGGCGACACCGTGTTGTCGGGGGTTCGTGCGATGTTGGCCGCGTGACCGATTGGCAACAGTTCGAAACCGAAGCACCAGAGTTCGCGGCGGCCGTACGGCGGTGTTTCGAAGCACACCGGCACCACGTCCTGGCGACACTCCGCGGCGACGGATCACCCCGGGTCAGCGGCACCGAGGTCCAGTTCCACGCCGGGAACCTGACCATGGGGTCGATGCCACGCGCGCTGAAGGCGCTCGACCTGCGGCGTGATTCGCGCGCCGCGCTGCACGCCCACCCCTGCGAGATGACCGAGGGGGATGTGAAGGTCGCCGGGCGTGCCGTCGAGGTTCCCGACGGCGAGGAGCTGCGCGGCTACGCCGCCGAGATCCAGCACGAGCCCGGCACCTTCCACATGTTCCGTTGGGAGTTGCACGAGATCACCCACACCAGCGTGGTCGATGACCAGCTGCTGATCCGCACCTGGCATCCCGGAGCCGGGATCACCGACCACCACCGCTCCTGATTCCGAGTTCCGGTTCGGGTTGCGCGGCGGTGCGGGTGGCGGAACCTCCCGCACGGCTCTCGCTGCGGGTCCGGCGACATCGGGTAGCGACCTACACAACGTCTCCGGCGTCCTCGCGAGAGCCGCACCGGAGAACCCGCGGCGGTGCCGACTGCGGGGGTGGTCGGAGTGCGGCTTGCGGGAGTGGTGGCAGTGCGGCCCTTCGTCGGCACTGATGGCCCGACGATTTCGCGAGAAATCGACGGAGCTGGGATCACACCTCCGTGCGGGGGGGCGTCAATTTCTCGCGAAATCGCCACGCCCCGGTGGGGCGCCGACTCACGTGCCGGTAGCCGCTCCGGCACGTGAGTCCCGCCCCGCATCCTCAGAACGTCAGGGCCATCCCGGGATCGGACAGTATCGCTCCGACGTCGGCGAGGAACCGCGATCCCTGCTGGCCGTCCACCACCCGGTGGTCGAAGCTCAGCGCCAACTGGCAGACCTGGCGCGGCACCACCTGGCCGTCGACCACCCAGGGCATCTCGCGGATCGCGCCGAACGCCAGGATCGCCGACTCGCCCGGGTTGAGGATCGGCGTCCCGGTGTCCACCCCGAACACGCCCACGTTCGTGATCGTGATCGTGCCGTTGGTCATCGCCTCCGGCGAGGTCCTGCCCTCACGTGCGGTGCTGGTCAGTTCCTCCAGCGCCACGGCCAGTTCCCGCAGCGACATTCCGTCCGCGTCGCGCACCTTGGGCACGACCAGGCCGCGGTCGGTGGCCGCGGCCACGCCCAGGTGCACGTAGTCCTTGTAGACGATCTCGCCCGCCTCGCCGTCCCAGGAGGCGTTGACGTCCGGGGTCCGCTTCGCGGCCAGGCACATCGCCTTGGAGGCGATCGCCAGTGGCGTGACCTTGACGTCCCGGAAGTCGGGGTGCTTCTTGAGCCGCTCCCGGAACTCCATCATCGGAGTGACGTCGATCGTCAGGAACTCGGTGACGTGGGGGGCGGTGAACGCGCTGTCCACCATGGCCTGCGCCGTCGCCTTCCGGACACCCTTGATCGGGACCCGCTGTTCCCGCTCGGCACCGTCGCGGGCGGGTCGGGTTCCGACAGCGGAGCCCTCGGGGGCCGCGGCCGTGACGTCGCCCGCCGCCGCGCGCTCCACGTCCTGCCGGGTGATCACGCCACCCGAGCCGGAACCGTGCAGCGAACGCAGCTCCACGCCGAGGTCCTTGGCCAGTTTGCGCACCGGCGGCTTCGCGAGCGGCACTCCGCCACCCGCTGCGACCCCGCCACCCGCTGCGACGTCGGTGCCGCCTGCGGCCGACTCGGCCTGTCGGGAAGCGGACGGCGTGCTCACGGCAGAGGCGGAGCCGTTGAGCACGGTGCCGTTGGTGCCGGCGCTGTTGGTGCCGGCGCCGGTCGCCACCGGTGTTCCGTTGGCGGCGGGCCGTTGTCCGGCCGAGCCGTTGGACCCGCCGCTGCCGGAACCGCGCTGCCCGGCCGTGGCGTTCCCCTTGCGGGGGCGGCGTTTCGCGCTGGTCGAGCGCGGACCGTATCCCACCAGGGTGGCGATCCGGCCGTCGGCCCCTTCCTCACCGATCTTGCCGCCCTGCTCGGACGGCTCGCCCTGCTCGGCGGGCTTGTCCGGTTCCGGCTCGTCGCCTGCCGCGCCGGCCGGTTCGATCGTCAGGATCGGGGTTCCGACCTCCACGGTCTGGCCGGGTTCGGCGAGCAGCTCGCTGATCTTCCCCGCGTAGGGGGACGGCAGCTCGACCGACGCTTTCGCGGTCTCGATCTCCACGATGATCTGGTTCAGCTCTACCGCGTCGCCGGGACCGATCCGCCAGTTCAGGATCTCCGCCTCGGTCAGTCCCTCGCCGACGTCCGGAAGCGGGAAGTTCTTGAGTTGCGCCATGCCTGCCCCCTCAGTAGGCCAGTGAACGGTCGACGGCATCGAGTACCCGGTCGAGGTCGGGCAGGTAGCCCTCCTCCAGCTTGCTCGGTGGGTACGGCGTGTCGAATCCGTTCACCCGCAGCACGGGGGCCTCCAGCGAGTAGAAGCACTCCTGCTGGATCCGGGTGGCCACCTCCGAGGTGACCGAGGATTCCGGCGGCGACTCGCTGACCACGACCAGCCGTCCGGTGCGCCGGACCGACTCGGCCACCGGGCCCAGGTCCAGCGGTGAGAGCGAACGCAGGTCCACGACCTCGACGTCGTTGCCGTCCTCCTCGGCCGCGGTCGCGGCTTCCATGCAGGTCTTGACCGTCGGCCCGTAGGTGGCGACCGTGACGTCGGATCCGGTGCGCAGCACGGCGGAGCTGATCATCGGCAGGTGCTCGGCCGTGGGGTCGAGCTCGGCCTTCTCCCAGTACCGCCGCTTCGGCTCGAAGAACAGCACCGGATCGTCGGAGTCGATGGCCTGCTGCAGCATCCAGTAGGCGTCCACCGGGTTGGAGCAGGAGACCACCTTCAGGCCCGCCACGTGGGCGAACAGCGACTCCGGAGACTCGGAGTGGTGCTCCACCGCCCCGATACCGCCGCCGAAGGGAACCCGGATGACCAGCGGAACCTTGACCTTGCCCTGGGTGCGGTAGTGCATCTTGGACAGCTGCGAGACGATCTGGTCGAAGCCGGGGAAGATGAACCCGTCGAACTGGATCTCGCATACCGGGCGGAACCCGCGCATCGCCAGGCCGATGGCCGTGCCGATGATCCCGGACTCGGCCAGCGGCGTGTCGAGCACCCGGTGTTCGCCGAAGTCCTTCTGCAGCCCGTCGGTGACGCGGAAAACACCGCCGAGCTTGCCCACGTCCTCGCCCATGACCAGGACCTTCGGGTCGCGCTCCATGGCGTTGCGCAGCGCGTTGTTCAGGCCCTTGGCGATCGTGATCGTCTGGGTCGGTGTCGTGCTCGAACCGGTCGATTCCATGGTGGGCGCGGCCATCAGCGAACACTCCCCTCGGTGTCGTGGCCGGAGTCGGCGAAGCCGGCAAGGTAGTTCAGGTAGTCCTCCCGCTGCGCCGCCACCACGGGGCTCTCCTCCGCGTAGACGGCGGAGAACATCCGTTCCGGCGGCGGTTCCGGCATGTTCACGCAGAACTCGCGGAACCTCGCGGCCAGTTCGTCTGCCTCGGAATCCACCCCGTCGAAGAACTCCTGGTCGGCGATCTCCTCCCGGAGCAGGTGCGCCCGCAACCGTTCGATCGGGTCCTTGAGCTTCCACGCCTCCAGCTCGTCGTCCAGCCGGTAGCGCGTGGCGTCGTCGGAGGTGGTGTGCGCGTCCATGCGGTAGGTGAACGCCTCGATGAGCAGCGGCCCGTTGCCCTGCCTGGCCTCGTTCATGGCCCACTGGGAGACGGCGAGGCTGGCGAGCACGTCGTTGCCGTCGACCCGGATGCCGGGGAAGCCGTATCCCTTTGCGCGTTCGTAGAGCGGTACCCGGCTCTGCCGTTCGGTCGGCTCGGAGATCGCCCACTGGTTGTTCTGGCAGAAGAAGACCACCGGCGCGTCGTAGACCGAGGCCCAGACCATGCCCTCGTGCACGTCACCCTGACTGGTGGCGCCGTCGCCGAAGAAGACCATGGTTGCCTCGTTCGAGGCGGGGTCGTCACCCGAGTTGCCGACCTTGCCATCGAACTTCTGCCCCATCGCGTAGCCGGTGGCGTTCACGCACTGGTTGCCGATGACGATGGTGTACAGGCTCATGCCGGTTTCGTTCGGGTCCCAGCTGCCGTGGTCCGTGCCGCGGAAGATGCCCAGCAGCTCGGTGGGGTCGATGCCCCGGCACCAGGCGACTCCGTGCTCGCGGTAGCTCGGGAAGGCCATGTCCTGCGGTCGCATGGCGCGACCCGCGCCTATCTGCGCGGCCTCCTGACCCAGCAGCGGAACCCAGATTCCGAGTTGGCCCTGGCGTTGGAGTGCGTTGCCCTCGCGGTCGGCACGCCGCACCAGCACCATGTCGCGGTACATGCCGCGTAGCTGCTCGTCGGTGATGTCGATGTCGAAGTCCGGGTGCGATACCCGCTGACCCTCCGGCGTCAAGAGCTGAACGAGGTCAGCTCCGCCTTCGCTGGTCGCACGCAAACCGGCGATCACCTGCTCCCTCGTTGGTGTTGCTGAGGTTGCGGCAGGCACCGCGGTGTCCGCGAGTCGATCGCGATCGTCGGGTCGGCTCGGTCGCGTCCAGTGTTCGGGGGACATGTGGATCTCCTAGTCTCACCCCGGCCGTTACCGCTTGTGGCGGCTGAGGCCGGTTACCCCTAACGGTGCCGTCGACCAGGTGGGTCTCGGGTCATCCGATCGGGGTCGTTGGATCGCTCCTCGCCATCCTGGCATGACAACGGCCACTTCCGTGAGTCCTGACACAGAGATCGATGCCGCCTGCAAACCTTGTCCGGCGCACCGTAGCTCGCGGTTGGATCAAGCGAATTCGCAGGTCATCAGAGGGGTGGATCTCCGATGGATGGCGTTGTGACAGTTGTATAACCGATTTTTTCCCGGTTGGTTCCGGCACTGGTCAGCGTTGTCGTGGCTCGTGCTGAATCGATGGTGAGTACACTCGGTGGGTGCTCGGTTACTCGCGGGTTGCGGACCGTGGCACGGTGCACGGTCGGGCTTCGGCCGGGCTTCGGCCGGGCTTCGGCCGGGCTCCGGCCGGGCTTCGCCTCCGGCGCGGGACCGGTCTCGGCCGGGGAGCGAGGCACCGGATCCTCCGAAACGACCTCGGATGTGGCGGGTGTGATCTAGCATCCCCGGCGTGGAAGCACATCTGTCGCTGTCGCTGCCGGCCCAGATCGTGTTGTTGCTGCACGGCCCGGACGGCAGGCAACACCACGGGGTCAATCACCAAGTGCTCACGCCGGCCGCCGAGCTCGCCGAGCTCGTGCTGTACGGCCGCGCGGAACTGAATCGCTCCGCGCTCGGCGGTGTCAAAATCGGTCTGCTCGACTCCACCCCGGTGGGGTTCGAACCGCTGGAACGTCCACTCTCGGCGCTGGCGGGCCGAATCGAGGGGAAGGGCAAACCGCTGCCGTTTCACACCTGGTTGTCCGAGCGACGTGGTGCTTTCCGGGAACAGCGCTGGGCACTGCGGCAGCAGGGGTATCTGGAGTACGAACCGGAAAAGCTGCTCGGCTTCATCCCGCGCGACCGCTACCGGCCGCACGGGCCCCTCCAGCAGGAGTTGATCGGCGAGCTGGGGCAACTCGCTCGTGGCGAGCGTTCACCGGACGATCGGCTGGCGCTGTTGGTCGCGATCGTTCATCCCGCCGGGCTGCCTCGCAGGCTGCTCGGCTTCGACCGGTCGCAGGGTCGCAGGCTCAAGCACATCGCCAAGGGCCAGGACCTCGAAGGGGCCGTTTCGGCCGCGGTGGCGGCCACGGGTGCCGCCATCGGCGCCGCGGTCGCGGGTGGTGCGGGCGGCGGTGACGGCGGTGGTGGTGACGGCGGCGGAGGCAGCTGAGCCGAACGGGGAGGATTTCGGCGAAACCGGCTTCCACTTCGGTTCCGTTCACTACGATCACTCTTGAACCGCGGCGTGCTCCCGCCGGCGAGTGCTCTCCGTGGGGGCGGTCCCGGGCGGTGAGAGCTCCCGTGGTGGGGGCCGGATTCGCCCGAAGTGGGCCTCGGCGCGCTCCGTGTGATCTAGCATCCCCGGTGTGGAAGCACATCGGTCGCTGTCGCTGCCGGATCAGATCGTGTTGTTGCTGCACCCTCCGAGGGGTAGGCCGTTCACCAGTGTCAACCGCGATGTCGTGACTCCGGCGGCTGAGCTCGCCGAGCTGGTGGTGCACGGACGCGCGGAGCTGACCCGAACCGTGTTCGGCAACGTCAAAGTCGGCCCGGTCGATCCGACCCCGCTCGGTGTCGAAGCGTTGGACCGGCCACTGGCGGCCCTGGTGAACCGCTCCGGTGGCGCGGCCAGAGCGTTCTCGTTCCGCTCCTGGCTGAGCGAGCGGACCTGGGCGTTCCAGGAGCACCGCTCGTCGCTGCAGCAACGGGGGTACCTGCGGCACGAGCCGGACAAGATACTCGGTTTCCTGTCCTACGACCGCTACCGGCCGCACGAGGCCACGCGGCAGCCCTTGGTCGACGAGATCCTCCGGCTGGCGGACGGCGAGCGATCGCCGGACGACCGGTTGGCTCTGCTGGTGGCCATCGCCTATCCGAGCAGCTTGCACCGGCAGTTCGTGACCAGCTGGTCCCAGTCGAGCAGGCTCAAGCACATCGCCAAGGGTCAGGACCTCGAAGGGGCTGTTTCGGCCGTCGTGGCAAAGGCGGGAGGCGCCATAGCCTCCTCGGTGGGAGGTGACGGCGGTGACGGCGGTGGTGGTGACGGCGGCGGAGGCAGCTGATCTTCACCAACTCGGGCTTCACCAGGGCGGGTGAGCTTTCCCGAGGACTGGGAATACGATCGCGGGTGTGGATCGCACAGCAGTGAACACCTTCGTGCAGCAGCAATGGGAGTCCTCGGTACTTCCCAGCCTCTCCGAGCTGGTCGGCATCCCGGCCGTCTCACCGGCGTTCGACGCGGACTGGGAGGCCAACGGCCACCTGGACGCGGTCGTCGAGCACGTGCGCGGCTGGACCGCCGCTCGCGGGATCACGGGTGCAGACATCGAGGTGGTTCGCCTGCCGGGTCGGAGCCCGCTGCTGCTGGTCGACGTGCCCGCCACCGAAGGAGCCTCGGCTGAGACCGCGCTGCTCTACGGCCACCTGGACAAGCAGCCGCCGGTCGGGGGCTGGTCCGAGGGACTGGGGCCCTGGACGCCGGTGGTGCGCGACGGCAGGTTGTACGGCCGCGGTGCCGTGGACGACGGCTACTCCGGATACGCCGCGATCACCGCCATCGAGGCGCTGCGTTCGCACGGCGGTGCGCATCCGCGCTGTGTGCTGCTGCTGGAGACGGGCGAGGAGTCCGGCAGTCCCGATCTGCCCGCCTATCTGGAGCACCTCGGCGAGCGGCTGGGCCGCGTCGGCCTGGTGGTGTGCCTGGACTCCGGCGGCGGGGACTACGACCGGTTGTGGCTGACCACCTCGCTGCGGGGGATGGTGCAGCTCAACGTCACGGTTCGGGTGCTGGACGCGGGGCAGCACTCCGGTGCGGCCAGCGGGCTGGTGCCCGACTCGTTCCGGATCGCCCGGCAGCTGCTGGACCGGCTGGAGGACTCCGCCACCGGCGAGATCCGGCTGCCGGAGCTGAACGTGCGCGTCCCGGAGAACCGGGTGGCCGAGGCCAGGGCGGGTGTCGAGGCCGCGCCGGGGCTGGTGCGCGAGTCCGTCGAGCTGCCCGAGGGCATGCGGATGATCAGCGATGACGAGGCCGAGCTGGCGTTGCACAACTGGTGGCGGCCCACGCTCACGGTGATCGGTGCCGACGGGTTGCCGCACCCCTCGGAAGCGGGCAACGTGCTGCGTCCCCACACCACGCTGGATCTCAGCTTCCGGCTCCCGCCCACCGCCGATCCGCAGCGGGCGCTGGACGCGGTGCGGACCGCGCTGGAGACCGACATCCCCTACGGTGCGAGTGTCGAGTTCGGCCACGCCGAGGCGGGCCAGGGCTTCAACGCGCCCGACACTGCGGAGTGGTTGAACGACGCCCTGGACGCGGCGGGCACCGAGGTGTTCGGCAACGACTGGCGCACCATGGGGCTGGGCGGTTCGATCCCGTTCATGGGGCTGCTGCACGACAACTATCCCGACGCCCAGTTCGTGGTGACCGGGGCGCTCGGGCCGGGCAGCAACGCGCACGTCCCGGACGAGTCGCTGCACCTGGACTACGCCGCCAAGGTCACCAGCGCCGTCGCCTACGTGCTGGACGCGCACGCCCGGCGCTGATCGGTCACCGAGGAACCCGCCCGTGGCGCGCCCGGCCGTCCGTGCGTCGGTCACCGGCGGGTCGGTGATCGGCTGCTCGATCGGTTCGACGGGAATTTCTTCCGGTCACTCTTGGTGATGCTCGCCGACCCGCGATGCTTCACCCGATCAGCGTAACGGTATCGTGTGTTCCGCTTACGCGGCCGTTGCGCTCGATATCGTCCGGTTTCCGGCTCGATGGGGGCTGCGGTGGGTGTGCGTTGCGTGATCGATCGCGGTGCGGCTGTCCCGCTTCCGAGTGGATTTGACGTGATCGAAACACGCGAAGCTGTTTGTAACGGCCCCGGATGATGGCAGGATCCCAGCATCCGGATTCCCGTCGAGGAGGAGTGACACTGTGGCGCTTCGAACAACGTTGCGGGCCGCGGCCCTGTTACCCGCGCTCGCGCTGGCCGCGGCAGTAGCGGGCTGCGGCAGTGGTGGTGGCGGTGAGGCCAAGGGCGTCCCGCTGGTGAACGAGGGACAGCTGACCACCTGCACCAACCTGCCCTACGAGCCGTTCGAATCGCGCAAGGACGGCGAGGTCGTCGGCTTCGACATCGACCTGATCGACCTGGTCGCCAAGGACCTCGGCGTCGAACAGCAGGTCACCAACGCGCCGTTCACCACCATCCAGTCGGGCCAGGCCCTCAACGTGGGCAACTGCGACGTGGCCGCCGCCGCGATCACGATCACCGACGTCCGGAAGAAGAACTTCGACTTCTCCGACCCCTACTTCGACGCCACGCAGGCGCTGCTCGCCCCCAAGGGCTCCGGCCTCGACAGCTTCGAGAAGCTGCGGGGCAAGACGCTGGGGTACCAGAAGGGCACCACCGGCGCGGAGTACGCCAAGGAGCGCGCCGAGAAGAACGGCGTCACGCTCAAGCAGTTCGCCGACCTCGGCCTGCTGTTGCAGAACATGCGCACCGGCAAGATCGACGCCGTGATCAACGACGACTTCGCGCTGATCGACTTCGCGGACCAGAACCAGAAGTTCGAGGTCACCAAGAAGCTCAAGACCGACGAGAGCTACGGCTTCGGCGTCAAGACCGGCAACGGCGAGCTGCAGAACAAGATCAACGAGGTGCTGGCCAAGGCCAAGGAGGACGGCACCTACGACCGGCTGTACGAGAAGTGGTTCGGCCACGCGCCGTCCGAGAAGTGACTCGTTCCGACGGGTGAACCGACCACACCGGTCCTCCCGATGATCTCGCACGTGGCGGGACGGGCGTCGACCGCGTCCGTCCCGTTCCGACTGCCCTGGAGCCTCGATGGCAGTGCAAACCCGACCCGCCACCAGCGGGATGAGTAAACGCCAACGCGCCAAGATCGGGCGCGGTGTGCAGTACGCGGTACTGCTCGCGGTCGTCGTCGTGGCCGCGCTGCTCGCCGACTGGGGGCGTCTCCAGGATCAGCTCTTCAACCTCGAAGTCGCCCGCGCGCTGTTCCCCACCGTGTTGACAACCGCGCTGCTCAACACCGTCCTCTACACCGCCTCGGGGTTCGCGTTGGGCCTGGGGCTGGCGCTGGTGCTCGCGCTGATGCGGATGTCCTCAGTGGCGCCCTACCGCTGGATCTCCGGCGCCTACATCGAGTTCTTCCGCGGGCTGCCCGCGCTGCTGGTGTTCCTGTCGGTCGGAATCGGCATCCCGACCGCGTTCAACAACGTCAGCTTCAACCGCAACGTCACCGTCATGATCGCGCTGGGGATCGTCGGTTCGGCCTACATGGCCGAGACCATCCGCGCGGGGATCAAGGCGGTGCCCAACGGCCAGCTGGAAGCGGCCCGCTCGCTGGGGATGTCGCACGGCAGGGCGACGGTCACCGTCGTCATCCCGCAGGCGTTCCGCATCATCCTGCCGCCGCTGACCAACGAGCTGATCCTGCTGACCAAGGACTCCTCCTTGACGTTCGTGCTCGGTGCCACGCTCGCTCAGCAGGAACTCACCCAGTTCGGCCGAGCCGCGATGACCACCTACCCGGGCATGACCCCGATCCTGGTGGTCGGGCTGTGCTATCTGGTGATCACCATCCCGCTGTCGGTGCTGCAGCAGCGGTTGGAACGCAGGTTCGGACCCGACGGTCGGTAACGGCAGCCGAGGGAGCTTCACATGAGCGACGTAAAGATCGAGATCTCCGAACTGCGCAAGTCCTTCGGCGAGCTGGAGGTCCTCAGCGGGGTGGATCAGCGGATCGAGGCGGGCGAGGTGGTCTGCGTCATCGGCCCCTCCGGGTCCGGCAAGTCCACCTTCCTGCGCTGCGTGAACCTGCTCGAACAACCCACCTCGGGCAGGATCGTGGTCGACGGGGTCGAGCTGACCGACCCGGACGCCGACATCGACGCGGCGCGCACCCGCATCGGCATGGTCTTCCAGCAGTTCAACCTGTTCTCGCACCTCTCGGTGCTGCGCAACCTCACCGTCGCGCAGCGCAAGGTGCTCGGGCGTGACCGGGTCAAGGCCGAGGAGACCGCCCGCGAGAATCTGCGCAGGGTCGGGCTGGCCGCCAAGGAGAACGCCACCCCCGCCCAGCTGTCCGGCGGCCAGCAGCAGCGGGTCGGCATCGCGCGCTCGCTGTCGATGGACCCGGACGTGATGCTGTTCGACGAACCGACCTCCGCGCTGGACCCGGAGCTGGTCGGCGACGTGCTGGACGTGATGCGCGGGTTGGCTGACGAGGGCATGACCATGCTGGTGGTCACCCACGAGATGCAGTTCGCCCGCGAGGTCGCCGACCGGGTGCTGTTCATGGACGGCGGGGCCATCGTCGAGCAGGGCAGGCCCGCCGACGTGATCGGCAACCCGCAGCGGGAGCGCACCCGCCACTTCCTGGCGCGGGTGCTCAACCCGACGCACGCGGTCTCGGCCGTCGAGTCGGACTCCGACCACGGGTAGCACGGCCCAGCACGGGCAGCACGACGTGGTCGGTTTTTCCGATCAGTCGCTCTCGGGGTTCTCGGCCCGCTTCCTGCGCAGTGACAACATCGAGCGATACGCTTCCGGGCCGTGCGTGACGCCGCCGCGCGCGGCCGGGCCGTACGAGTCCTCGGAGCGTCCCGCCTCGCTGGTGGTCGGGTGGTTCGGTGCTGGGGGAGCGACGCGGCTTCGATAACGGGCCAACCCGGCGCTCCGGCGGCTGCCCACGCTGTCGGCTCCCCGCAGGAACAGCCACACGGCCAGCAGCGCGACCAGAACCAGTGCGATCATCGCCAGATCTACCATGACACACCTCCCGGGGTGTGCAGGCTTTCCGGTTTTTCTCGGACGTTTCCGAGTGTGCACCGGTTCGTCCGGTTCCGGCCAATCAATTCCTACGCGGGTGACCCTGAGTGTTCCTACGCAGTGCGAACGGTTCGAGGGATCGTTCACCGACGTTTGTGCCGCTCGGGGCGGCTCCGGCGCGTTCTGTTCAGCCGTGAGTTCGCGAAAATATCCGTGATTACCCACGATCGGGGGTTTTCGGTGCATTTACCGACGCGTGTCGAACCACGCTTTCGGGGGCGTTTTTCGAATGAATTCGATTCACACAATGCGCTGCGTGAACCGAGGGGTGTCGACATTCCGGAAAACGGAATCTCGACACCCCTCGGATTCGCGAAACCTCGCCGAAGCGTCACTCACCGATGCGCTGCTTGAGCGCCTCCAGCTCGTCGCGCATCGAGGTGGGCAGGTCCTCGCCGATCGTGTCGAACCACTCCTCGATCAGCGGCAGCTCCTCGCGCCACTCCGGCAGGCTCACCTCCAGGGACTGCTCGATCTCCTCGCGGGTGGCTTCGAGCCCGCTGAGGTCGAGCTGCTCCGCCGTGGGCACGCGGCCGATCGCGGTCTCCTCGGCGGCGGCGTTGCCCTCCAGCCGGTCCACGATCCACTTCAGCACCCGGCAGTTCTCGCCGAAGCCGGGCCAGACGATCTTCTTGCCCGACGGGTCCCTGCGGAACCAGTTGACGTAGTAGATGCTGGGCATCTTGGAGGCGTCGGCCTCCTTGCCCATGTTCACCCAGTGCTGGAAGTAGTCGCCGACGTTGTAGCCGATGAACGGCAGCATCGCCATCGGGTCGCGGCGCACCTCGCCGACCTTGCCCGCCGCGGCGGCCGTCTTCTCCGAGGACAGCGTGGCGCCCATGAAGACCCCGTGCTGCCAGTCGAAGGCCTCGTTGACCAGCGGGATCGTGGTCTTGCGCCTGCCGCCGAACAGGATCGCCGAGATCGGCACGCCCTGCGGGTCGTCCCACTCGGGGGCCAGGATCGGGCACTGCGACATCGGCGTGCAGTAGCGGGAGTTCGGGTGGGCGGCCTTCTCGTCCGAGTCGGGCGTCCAGTCCTGCCGCTTCCAGTCGGTCAGGTGCTCCGGCTGCCCCTCCATCTCTTCCCACCACACGTCGTCGTCGTCGGTCAGCGCGACGTTGGTGAAGATGGAGTTGCCCCGCTCGATGGTGCGCATCGCGTTCGGGTTGGTCTTCCAGTTGGTGCCCGGCGCGACACCGAAGAAGCCCGCCTCCGGGTTGACCGCGTAGAGCCTGCCGTCCTCGCCGAACCGCATCCAGGCGATGTCGTCGCCGAGGGTCTCCACGCGCCAGCCCGGGATGGTCGGCTCCAGCATCGCCAGGTTGGTCTTGCCGCACGCCGAGGGGAAGGCCGCTGCTACGTAGTAGACCTTGTTCTCGGGCGAGATCAGCTTCAGGATCAGCATGTGCTCGGCGAGCCAGCCCTCGTCACGCGCCATCGCGGAGGCGATGCGCAGCGAGTAGCACTTCTTGCCCAGCAGCGCGTTGCCCCCGTAGCCGGAGCCGAAGCTCCAGATCAGCCGCTCCTCGGGGAAGTGCGTGATGTACTTGATCTCGTTGCACGGCCAGGTGGAGTCCTGCTGGCCGGGTTCCAGCGGCGCACCCACCGAGTGCAGTGCGGGCACGAACTCCACGTCCTCGCTCTCGGAGAACCGCTCCAGCACGCGGTCACCCATGCGGGTCATGATGTGCATGGACACCACGACGTACTCGGAGTCGGTGATCTCCACGCCGAGCCTGGGCGGCTCGGCCTCCACCGGCCCCATGCAGAAGGGCACCACGTACATCGTGCGGCCACGCATGCAGCCCCGGTAGAGCTCGGTCATGGTGGCCTTCATCTGGTCGGGGTCCATCCAGTTGTTGGTGACCCCGGCGTCCTTCTTCTCGCGGGAGCAGATGAAGGTTCGTTCCTCGACCCGGGCGACGTCGGTGGGATCTGAGGCCGTCCAGAACGACTCGGGCTTCTTCGACTCGTCCAGACGCTTGAAGGTACCGGCCTCGACCAGTCGGTTGGTCAGGCGTTCCCATTCCTGCTGCGATCCGTCGCACCATACGACTTGCTCGGGCGTGGTCAGCTCCGCCACCTCACGTACCCAGGACAACAGGCGTTCGTGATTCACGGGTGCCTGGTCGAGACCGGGGATGGTCAAAGCGGTCATCGCGTCGTGTCTCCTGACTGGGCGCCACAGCCCGGATTCTCTCCTCTCGCCGACGCGTGGGCCGGCGGAGCTTTCAAAATGCTTCGCTCCGCCCGGAAATCCGGACGGAGCTGCATTTGGGGATGTACCGAGGCTAACCGGAGGTGCCGGGGTTGGCGGAGATCAGTCCTGTCACTTCCCTCACAAGAACGATAAGGGAATCGATTCAGATGGCGGGGTGTCGCGAAAATCCGACTGTTCCGAGGGGAGCTGGATCGATGTTTTCCGTCGTCGAGCCTCGCGGACTCGCTCGTTCGGATGATTATTCCCGAGCGAGCCCGCGGAAATCGGATGTGTTCCGGGGCACATTTTGATCCGAATTGCCGCCATTCGTGTTAATGGCTTCGGGTTCCGTTTCGGGAATCCGTGGCGCATTCAGCGCGCGGGGGTCAGGTCCAGAACGAGTCGTCGGCCGGGTCGGTGCCCGAGGCCTCGCCGCGGCCGGTGCCATCCCGCTCCTCGCCGTCCCAGAGCCAGTCCTCGGTGCCGCTGACCTCGAAGGGGCGCTGCTGCGTCGCGTACTGCCCCTGGCCGTCGACCCGGCCCTGCTCGACCACGGTCCACTCGCCGTCGCCGGTGTGCTTGGCGACGGTCACCTCGCCGGAATCGCTGATCTCGACCATCTGGTCGGCGGAGCCGTCCCCGTCGGCGTCGGTGACCATCATCTGGCCGTGCTCGGTGTCGACGATCGCGGTGTCGGCCCTGCCGTCGTTGTTGGTGTCCTCGGTGGGCGGGCCGACCTCCCGGTCCCCCTGCGGGGTGTCCACGACCATCGATCGGCCCTCGTCCTCGCCGTTTGGTTCCTGGACCGGTGATTCGTCGGGTTTCTCCCTGGTCCACTCGCCGGTCGTCTCGTCGTAGCGCGCCTGCTCGACCACGTTGCCCCGCTCGTCGATGCCGCGCATCACGTCGGCCTCGCCGTCGGCATCCGAGTCGGTGTAGGCGAGGAAACCGTCGTCGGTCAGCACGGCGACGGTCTCGTCCACGCCGTCGTCGTTGAGGTCGTAGTTGGCCTCGGCGGTGTACTCGGAATCGGCGATTTCGATCCGGATGTCGCCGTCTCCCGAACCGGTGTCCTCCACGTACATCAGGGCGCTCCCGTGCGGTTGGGTCTCGTCGGTGGGCTTCGGCGGTTGGGACGCGGCCGGGGCCGGCGCGGTTCCGGGAAGAACGCGGTTCGGGGCGTTCCGCTTCCGGGGCGGTGCTGTCGAGATGTGTCGTGCGACACGCTCGATCGCCTGTCGTCAATTGGCTGAGCGTAGGCTAACCTTACTGCAGAAACTCAGGCTAGCCTCACCGAAGCACCGTATCTCGTGATTGGGAGGAACGGTATGGCCACTGCTACCGGGACGGTACGTGCCGCGGCACCCGCAAGCACACGACCCGAAGCGACCGCCAGGCCCGAGTCCCGGGTCTACACCGTCGAGGTGGCAGGCAGGCAGCGGCTCAGTCCCAATTTCGTGCGGCTCACCTTCGCGGGCGAGGGGCTGCGTTCCTTCGGTGCCGGTGGGGTCGACCAGCGCATCAAGCTGATGCTGCCCAAGCCCGGCCGGACGGTGGCCGACGTGCCGGACGGTCACGACTGGTACCCCACCTGGCAGGCCATGCCGGAGGAGATCCGGCCGACCATGCGGACCTACACGGTTCGGTCGTTCCGCCCCGAGCGCGCGGAGATGGACATCGACTTCGTGCTGCACGGTTCCGGCGAGGAAGCCAGCGGCCCGGCCTCCGCCTGGGCGAACGGCGCCCGCATCGGTGACCGGGTGGCGATCCTCGGGCCCGACCGTCCCGGTTCCGGCAGGATGTGGGGTTGCGAGTGGTGCCCGCCCGCGACCGCGCGGCGGTTGCTGCTGGCGGGGGACGAGACCGCGATCCCGGCGGTGGCGGCCATCCTGGAATCACTGCCCGCCGATTCGCGGGGTATCGCCTGCCTGGAGGTGCCCAGCGAGGCCGATGTTCAGGCGTGGGACCACGTGCCGAGCGGTGTCGAGATCCGTTGGCTGCCGCGCGACATCGCCGGCAGCGAGCACGGTGAGCTGCTGGAACAGGCGCTCGAAACCGCGCTGGGTGAGCTGTGCGCCGGGCCGAAGGTGGACGGTTGCCCCGCCGCGAGCGAGGCGATCGCCGCGCTGGAGGACGTCGACGTCGACAACTACCTGCTCTGGGAGATCCCGGGTAGTCAGCACCAGGACCCGGCCTTCGACGAGAGTCTCGACATCGCGGGCGGGGAGCTCTACGGCTGGCTCGCGGGTGAGGCCGGTGTCATCAAGCGGCTGCGCCGGATGACCGTGCAGGGCTACGGCGTGCCGCGCGGTTCCGTGGCGTTCATGGGCTACTGGCGCCAGGGCCGCTGCTGAGGTCGTCGCCGAGCCGCCGCTGCCCCACCGCTGCCCCACCGCTCCGCGATTTCTTGGGAAATCGACGCCCGGTCGGACAGTCCACACTCGACCGCGCTCCCCGAATACCCCGGACCCCGTTACCGACCCGGCGCTGCTCGAACCCCGTGGTATCGCGGCGACCGGGTCCTTTCTCGGTAGGTACGCTTGGCACCGTTCGCGGTTGTCGGTTTCGGTGGTCTGTCCGCCCGGTCTCACGCCGACTCGTCGTCGATGGCGGCGAACAGCTCTGCCGCGCTGGTGAACGCTTCTGAGCACTCGCCATCGGCGATCTGTTGAGTGGCTTCGGCTTCGCCCGATTGCCACTCCGGCGTCCAGAACCAGCGTTGCTCCGCCGGGATGCCGCCCGATTCGTGCACGGTTGCCGCCCTCCATCGCTGCGACTTGGCGTGTTTCCTTGCCCGCGCTCGTCCCGCACGGGCTCGTATCCGTGCCATGATGTCCGAGTCATGATCGTGCCGGGAGTTCACGCATCTCGCGCCGGACGAAGGCGATGGCTTTGTCGGTTGACTTCGACATGTCGTCCACATCGGACTTCTGTGTCGAAGGACTGCCGAGATGTGTCGGCGGTATCTCGTCGCCGAGGTGTGGCGATCGGTTGGTGGAACCGCTGGCGGAGCTCACGGTCACCGAACCGAGTTGAGAGGTCGTAACTCAGTGGCAGCGGAACAACTCCAGCCCGTCTACGTACGTGCCCCGGGACTTCAGGTGACCATCGAGTTCTTCGGGGGAACTCCGGAGCAAGTCACCGAGAAGGTACTCAAGCTCATGCAGTCGAAAGCCGTTGTGCCCGCTATGGACTCCGATGGTGATACCTACCTGGTGAACTTCGGTTTGCTTCAGGGCGTCGGTGTCTCCAAGCTCGCTCCGCATGAGCTCGAAACGCCGGACGGGAAGGTACTGGTGAGCGCCGACTTGAACGATATTCCGGACCTGTAGCCCGAGAGCGAGTCGGCTCTGTCCGATGAGGTGTGACGGAGTAGTGTTCACAGCATCTTCGCCGCGCTAGAATCCCAGCGCAGTGAGTGTAGGCCCCGCGCACGCGGGGATGGACCCCACGCGGCCATGTAGGTCTGCGGAGGGATGCGGTAGGCCCCGCGCACGCGGGGATGGACCCACGTGGGCACGCTCGCCTTCCTGCATGGACAAGTAGGCCCCGCGCACGCGGGGGCTGAGACAGCAAAAGCGCCTCCGGAGCGTTCCGGAGGCGTTGTGTTGCTGCTGGGGTTCAGCCGAAGTGGTTGTTATTCACCGCGTTGATGAAGGTGGATCACCGCCGCCCGGTGGTAGTGAGGTGTCGGGCTGGGCGGTCCTTGGTTGTGCGCGTGGTTGCTCATCGCTGTGGCTGATGGTTGGGTGATGCGTTGTGATCGCTTGGGTCGATGACAGCGGTTTGGGTGACTGTCGATGCACCGGGGCGTTCGTTTGCCCGCAGTGTGATCAACGGGGTGAGTCGAGGTGTCCCGCGTCCTCGTGACAATTCAGTCGTTCCGCTGACACGGTGTGTGCTGATCCGGCAGGATGCGGTGCCGGGTGTGAGACCTGTGAGTTGGAGTGGGGAGACAGCACATGGGGCAGGACGGCTTCGGTGTCGATTACGACAAGCTCCGCGAGGCGCGCAAGGACCTCGAAGCGGCTCGGGAAGAGGCCCGGGAATTGGAGCGGAAGGCTCAGTCCACTGATCCGGGTGAGCTTACCGCGCTGGACAACACGACCGACGAGGCTCGTAAAGCGTTTCAGCAGCGCATAACCGGAGAAGAGGGTTCAGTGCGTAGCGCTGCTCGCGATATTCGGAAAATACTGGAAGAGAAGATCGAGGCGTACGACGCGGTGCTGGCCGAGTACGGGCTGGCCGATGACAACGCTTCGGTGGCGCAGCGGGATATCGAGAGGCGGAGCTGAGATCGTGGGTAGCTTGCGGAGCGGGATGCGTCGCAGTGGTGTCATCGCGGGCGGTGTGTTGCTGAGCGTGGTGCTCGCCGGGTGTTCGTCCGGTTCGGCCGAGCAGAACGGGGACTCGGCGGGAACCACCACGGGCGAGAGTACGTCCTCGTCGGAGTCGTCGTCCGGTTCGGCGATCGCGAATCCCAAGGATGCGACGGCTGTGGGGGTGTGCGAGCTGTTGCCCAAGGAAGCCGCTGTACAACTCGGGGTTCAGCCTCAAGGGGAGAAGGAGGAAGTCGAATCCGGCTCTGCCCCAGCTTGTGTTTGGGAGAGCGCGGAAGACTTCACTTCGGTTTCGTTGTCTCCCGTTCAGGGGCGTTCGCTGGATACCTACTACGAGCACGAGTCGGAGTACGTCGACTTCGAACGGATAACGGTGCACGGGCATCCGGGAGTGCGATCCAACAGGGTCAAGCCGATGGAGTCCGGGTCGTGCGGGATGCACGTCGCCGTGCAGGAGGATCAGCTCGTGCAGTCGTTCACGACTGTCCCGTCGGACGATACCGGAAGCGCCGACCCGTGTGCGTTGGCGAAGAAGGCTCTCCGGCTGTCGTTGCCCTCGTGGCCTGCCGCGGAGTAATCGGTTCTGTCCGATGAGGTGCGGCGGAGTGGTGTTCACAGCGCCTTCGCCGCGCTAGAATCCCAGCGCAGTGAGTGTAGGCCCCGCGCACGCGGGGATGGACCCCATCAGCCACCCCCTCGCGTCTGCCAGTCCAGGTAGACCCCGCGCACGCGGGGTCTGAGACAGCAAAAGCGCCTCCGGAGTGCTGTTCCGGAGGCGCTGTGTTTGTTCGCTGGGGTTCAGTCGAAGTGGTTGTTCTTCACCGCGTTGATGAACGTGGCCCACTGCTGCTCGGTGGTGGTGAAGTACCCGGCGGCGCGGTCCTTGGTGTCGCGGACGGCGGCGCCGTCGTGGGTGCGGCCGATTTCGACGCAAGCGGTTTCGCGGGACGAGTAGCTGGCTTTGCGCCAGCCTTCGGGGGATGCCGTCATGTGCTCTCCTCCAGTCGCTCCATGATGGAAGTGATGAACTCAGCTGTCTCCTGTTCGGTCATCGCTGCCTGTCGGAGGCTACCCATGGCATCCGTGTAATTGGAGATAGCTCCGGGTGAGGAAAGGAATACACCGGAACCGAGCGTCTCCAAATGCACGATCGGTGCCGCGTCGCCGAACTCGAAGTGGATGAAGTGGCCGCTGTGCAGGTGTGTCCATCCCAAGTTTTTGGGAAGCGCCCGAATCGAGACGTTCGGC
Source organism: Actinopolyspora mzabensis (assembly GCF_900101095.1). Lineage (GTDB taxonomy): Bacteria > Actinomycetota > Actinomycetes > Mycobacteriales > Pseudonocardiaceae > Actinopolyspora > Actinopolyspora mzabensis. The sequence goes on along the minus strand of NZ_FNFM01000002.1, from coordinate 435,706 downwards.
AGCTCGGCCATCTTGAGCAGGTGCCGCAGCTGATCGGCGTGCGCTGACGCATCGCATACCGAATCACGCAGGACGTGCTCCAGGATGAACGCCTCGAAGACCGGAGCCTGCACCTTGGTGAGTACATCGCGCCTGGCGGCTCGCATCCCCACTTTGGCCTCACGTTCACCTGCCGGAAGACCGGACATGATCGCCCGGGCGTAGTCGGCGGTCTGCAGGATGCCGGGGATCAACAGTGGGGCGGCTTCGACGAAATGGGTAGCCGTGCGCTCGTACTCGATCAGCGTCACCAGCTCTTCCCGGACTCCGGGAATGCCGGGACGCAGCCAGTCCGGCTGATCCGCTTCCCTGGCCATGTCGACCAGACGTTCACGGTCCTCGCTGGAGATCTCCAAGGCAGCCAGGATGCTGGTCACGTCCGCAACGCTGATCGAGCGGCTGCCCGATTCGGTCCTGGTTACCCAACCGTGTGATGTTCCGATCCTGCGAGCCAGTTCGCGCACGCCGACATCGGCATCTTGGCGAAGTTTACGCAGTTCAGCCGCCAGCGAGCGTGCTTTGGGACTGCCAGGTTTGGATCGGTTCATAAACCAACCGTAGATGATATCGGCCTCGAAGATCATCACTCGATCGCGCTATTGCACCAACGTAACTCAATCCACCACTCTGGATTGCGATACAGCGATACAGCATTGCGAGGAGGTCATTGATGCCAGGTAATTACGAGGTCCGTCATCCGGGTGTGCGGGTGTGGTGTGGCAACGAGTCGGGGTGGTCGTCGTCGTTGTTGGTGTGGATCTCGCGGTGGTCGCCGGAGGTGATTCGGATCGAGACGCCGACGGTGTTCCACCGGACGGTGTGGACGGTGGATCAGGCTGCCCACCTGCGGGATGTGCTCACCTCGGCTGTTCAGACTGGGGGTGAGTCGTGGTGACCAGTTATGCGGGCAGGTTGGGCATGTGGCTGGCCCACGAGCAGTGGAAGCTGGAACAGGCCTCGTATGACATCCCGGCGCGGCAGGCCACCCCCAGGCAGTGCGCCGAACTCGCCGGAATATTGCAGCGGCTCTCCGACGAGCTGCGTGACTACGCCGCCGGACTGGCCTTCGGCGGCGGCCATCCGCCGGAATCGAGTTCGATCGACCCGGACGAGTTCCGCAGGCGGGGTGATGGGGAGTGAGCACCCATCCGGCGATGCTGCTGACCACCGCCATCGTGCTGGCCGCCACGGCGATCGTGCTGGGCGGCTGGGGCAACCGGGCGAGTTACCGGCCCCGCCACGCGGGCGGCAGCGGCCCGGCCGCCAGACGGCTGGCCGCACTGCGGCTGGAGCACCATGTCCGCGACGAACGCCCCACCACCGAGCTGATCGGCTGGCCGTTGTGCGACCCCGACGAGCATCCGCACCTGTTCCACCTCGACCCACCGGCCCCGGTGCTCCCGAAACCGATTCCGGCGCAACCAGCAGCACCGCTTCCCACCGTGACGACCAGCACCACGGCACCTGAACCCGCCACCGATCCCAGCGGGACAGAGCATCCCGAGCTGGCACTCATGCGCCGCGTCCTCAACGGGCTCCATCGCCTCTAGCCACCAACTACTCGCCAGCGTCCGCCCCCACGATCCATCTCTCCAGCCCAGACCGGCCCGGAACCGTGCACTCGGCCAACCCCCGACAACCGCCGAGACACCCCGGGCCCCGGTGGCGGGGCGTCAATTTCCCACGAAATCGCCGCGCACGCCCCACACTGCGGCGACGATTTCCCACGAAATGTACAAACCGCCACCACCGAAAACCCCGCCCGGCCGGGCCTCCCTCCCCACTCCCACCCGGCCGGGCGGGGACCCACCAGAACGCTCCGAACTCCCGCACCCCCGTTTCGGTTCCCCGTGAAACCCACAATCGGTGGTGCCGCATCGTTGCGTGGATTCCTCCGCTTGGTGCTGAGGGGCACCGGATGTCTCGTTTCGCCCCCGAGCGGCTTACGGGATTGCTACGTTGCCGAAGCGACGATCGTTCGTTCGGGGAGGACTTCGTGGGTGACGGTTATCGCGTCGACATCGAGAAACTGACGAGGCTGATAAGCGATCTGGACCACGCCGCCGACGACATCACAGCGGCGAACAGGGCGCTCAGCGATGCCAGAGGTCGCGACCTGGGCAGCCCCGGCATCGACGATGCCAGCGAGGGGTTCCGGGAACGCTGGTCGCACGGTATCGAGAAGATCGCCGAGGGGGCGAAGGCCACCAGCGACGCGTTGGGGTCGGCACGCGAGACCTACGCCAAGCTCGAACAGGAGGTCGTTTCACTGCTCGCCTCCGCTGTCTCGCAGCAGTCCTCGCCCGACGGCTCCGGAGGACAGGGAACGCAGGAATCGCAGGGTGAGATGTCCGCCATCGAGCAACGCATGGCGGGACAGTGACGCCTGCGGAGAACACAGTGGACATATCGAGCCGGTGGATCGAATGATCGACAACCCGGACGAGTGCTTACAAGGACGACGATGAGTGGAAACTCCGAGTACCCGGCACTGGGCTTCGATCCCGCCCCCGGAACCGTCGCCACGGTCGAGTCGGTGGCCACCGACCTCGGGAACGTGGCCACCAGGATGGGAAGTGCCCACGAGGCGCTGTCGAAGATCAGCGGCCAGGAAGGGCTGTGGCAGGGCAAGGCCGCTGAAGCGTTCCAGGACACCGTGGGCGAATTACCCAAGTACCTGCAGCAGGCGCACCGTTCGCTCGGTGACGCCTCACGGACGCTCACGCAGTGGTCGCACGACCTGAGCTCGTTCCAGCAACGAGCACGGGACTACGAGGCCAAGGCCGCCGCCGCGCGAAAACGTCTCCGCGAGGCGGAGTCGAATCCGGATCTGAACCTGGCCAACCAGCGGTTCCCGGACCAGGAATCCCTGCAGCAGGCGCAGCGCCGACTGGACGCCGCGCAGGCGACGTTGCGTGAAGCCGACAACGAGCTGCAAGCGATCCTGGACCAGGCCAAGCGTCTGCTCGCCCAGCACGAAGAGCTGGCCAAGCAGGTGGAGAACGCGTTACGCCGCGCCACCGACGAGGCTCCGGAGAAACCCGGCCTGCTGGAACGTCTCGGCGACGCGCTCGAAGAACTCGGCGAGAGCATCAGCGAGGTGGCGGACCGGGCCTGGCAGTGGGTCGAGGACCACGCCGAACTCCTGAAACAGATCGGCGACGTGCTCAGCACCGTGAGCACCGTGCTCGGTGTCGTCGCGATCGCGACCTCCTGGATCCCGGGAGTCAACGCGGTCACCTCGGCCGCCGCCATAACCGTCAGCGCCGCCGCGCTGGGAACCAACGCGCTGGCCAAGGCCGGTGGTGCCGATGTCTCCTGGGGAAAGATCGGTATGGACGCCATCGGAGTTATTCCCGGCGGACGCCTCGTCGCCGGTGCGAAGAACGCGGCTTCACAGGCAGGGAAGGTCGCGGCGGCATCCAAAATACCGAGCAAGGCGAGCGGTCTCGGTAAGAAAGCTTTGAGTGTCGATGGAATTACTTCAAAATCGGACATTCTGAAGCAGGCTACCGGGAAGACGGATATCTCTCCGATCACCAAAGCAGAGCTGAGGGCTAATCCCAAGGAAGCCATCGAAAACGCCGCGATTTACACTCATGCGAAATCTGTCGATTTGATTAACACGGTGACGAAATCTTCGATTGATCCATTTTCTAATGCGGGGGTTGCTATTGGCTCTGGGGTGGAGTCGGTCAAAAAGGTTGCTATAGCTGAAGGCAAGGACTATGCTTCGGGGCAGGCTGAATCCTATGTTGAGTCAAAATTGAACGAAAAATAAAAATAGCAACAAAATTGGGGTGGTTTGTCCAGTGGATGAGCACGAGCGCGATGTTGTTAAGGGTCGGTATGTCGATGCTTGGTCTGAGTCTTGCGAGGTAATCTACTTCCGTTGGGAAAAATTTGAGCTCAGTGATTTCAATGGGCGGGAGGAGATTGGGACCAGGTCTATTGGGTTCAAGATTGGTTTTGTAGTCTTTTTCCCGCTGCTGGTTGCCTATGCCTGGATCAGGGAATGGTTCGAGGCCTTCGGCCTGGTCAAGGAGTCCTATCACCACGTCAAACCGGCGCCCGGCGTCATCTCCGTCTCCGGTTCGAAGAGCAATCCCGGCCCGACCTCGTTGATCGACACGGTGAAACGCACGCAGCGCCGGTTGTGGCTGGTGGTTTCCCGCTCGCGGGTCGCGGTGGTGGTGCTGAACAAGCCGGACAAGCCGCCGCGTGTGGTGTGGCAGAGCGACGAGTCCTCCTCGGTCCGGTTCCACCACGCCTCGCAGCAGAGCATCGAGGTCGCCTGGCCGGACGGTTGCCGGGCGTACTTCTGCCCCACCATCGAGGAACGCAAGCTCATTACCCGCTTCGTCAACGCCACCTGGAACAACGAACCACGATGACCGACATCACCGACGACACCACCGATACCGCTCAGGAAGTACCCCGCTACTCGCTCGTGCTGCCCGAGGGCTTCATCGAACTTCCCGACGGGGAGCCGACCGAGGAGAAGCTGCACGCGCTGGCATCGGCCGTGGCGGTCCGGTTCGGGCTCCCCGAGGACACCGAGATCGATCAGGGGCTGGCCGGTGTCGCGGCGATGCTGATGACGCTCGGCGCCTCCGCAGAGGCGGGCGGGGCGCACTACAACGCCGCCGCCGTCTTCCGATCGGCCCAGGAAGCGCAACGACCGTTGATGGTCGTGGTCAGCTGCTTCGTATTCGGCTCGGAACGAACCACACGGCACACCGCCGTCGCCGCGCTGGAGCAGTACTACGGCAATCAGTCGGGCACGGAGGTCGAAGTGGTCGAGCTTCCCGCAGGTGAATCCGTCGTGACCCGTGCCGCCACCCCAAGCACCGTCGAAGTGGGCGAGGAAGCCGTCGAGCTGACCAATCACGCGATCACGGCGTGGATTCCCAGTCCTGCCGTGTCGGACATCCTGGGGGTTTCGGTCACGAGCAACAACACCGAGGACTGGACCGACATCGCCGACCTGGCCCGGGGGATATTCGAAACGGTCGAATGGCTGCCCGACGATGACGACACCGCCTGAAAGTGCGGCAGGGTGAGCGGAGTTCCTTACCGGCGACCCCACGGTTTTCGCCTGAGCTTCTTCGTGGTGCGCGGCATCACCCGACACCGAATCCGCGTCAATTTCTCGCGAAATGTACGAACGACGCCGACGGCACCGCCGCCGAACCGGCGTAAATTTCTCGCGAAATCGCCGCGCGGCGGTGCTGGTCCGGCTTCGCTCGGGCACCGGGTGCGGTCACTGGCTGCCGAGTGCGATCACTGGGAACCCCCGAGATTCGCCGAGGAGCTCCGGGAACCCCGGGAACTCCGGGGGGGCTCGCGGGACGCTACTGGAAGAGCCCGGCGATGGAGCCCGGCAGCTGCTCCACGGTGTCGGAGGTCTCGCCGGCGGGAGCCCACTGGCGCAGCGTGCTCAGCACCGCCCTGACCTGGTCCTCGGTCGTCTCCAGGTCGGTGGTGGCGATCTCGCCGCTGACGCGGTCCAGGAACTCAAGCTTGTTCAGCGAACGCGCCTGCCCGCTGCGCTGCGAGAGTTCGTTCCGCAGCTCCTCGGGCAGCCCCTCGGCGAGTTCGTCGACCTGTCCGGCGCTGACGGCCTCGGCCAGCGTGGTCAGGGTGGCGCGAGCGACGCGGGACGCCTCGTCCGCCGAGGACATGCCCGCGCTCTGCCGTACCTGCTCGGCGAAGTCGCGCATGGGCTCGCTCTGCCAGATCTCTGCCATCGAACTCCCTCTTCGGATCGTTTCCGCCTCCCGTCCCCGAAACCGGAGTGGTCTCCCCGGGGCGGCTCTCATCGCAGTGCCCACGCCGCCGTGGTCAATAAACGTGATCTGAGTCACTCTATGGCACTCTGTGGGTTTGCCGCGCTGTGTGCGGGGCATGCACATGCCAGTGACTGTGATCGACGTGTGAGCACTTCTCGTGAGCGTTCGACGTCGGTCCGGAAGAACGGTCCTTGGAGCTGAGAGAGGGGAACGATGATGGACTTGACGCGGCTGCGGTCGGTCTACGAGAGCGAGGGACCGTTCGCCACGGTGTACCTGGAGGGACGCTCCCCGAGCGAGGAGTCGGCCGATCAGCTGCGACTGCGGTGGCGTGGCCTGCGAGAAGGATTGGCGGGCGCCGGCGCCGGTGACGAGGTGCTGGACGCGCTCGAAGCGTACGTCCTCGACGCCGAGTACGGCGAGGAACAGGCCAACGGGCGGGTGCTGGTGGCCACCGAGAACGAGGGAGTGCTGCTCGCCGAGCCGTGGGACGCCGCCCTGGGAGCCGGTGACGCGCAGTACTGGACGCGGCTGCCGGAACTGGGCGCCTACGTGCGCGAGGAGTGCCGCTCGGTGCGCATGCTGGTGGTCATCGCCGACGAGCAGGGTGCGGTGGTCCGGCAGGAGGTCCTGGCCCAGCAGCACCATCCCCGGGAGCTGGGCAGTGAGACCGTCGAGGGCGGTGCCGAGACCGACACGCACAAACCGCGCGGCGCGGCCCTGGCGCACAAGCAGTTGCAGCGCCGGGCCGAGCAGGCCGTCGAGCACAACGTCGAGGACATCGTCGAGCGGCTGCGCACCATCGAGGCCGAGTTCCGGCCGCGGCTGCTGGTGCTGGCCGGTGAGACGCAGGCCCGCAGCATGGTCCGCGAGAAGCTGCCCGAGCGGCTGGCCGAGCTGCACGTGGACGCCGACCGCGGTGGTAACCAGGACGAGGCCGCGGAACAGGCACTGAACGAACAGCTGCGCGAGATCGCCGAGAAGGAGAGCTCCCGCAACGCGCAGGAACGCGCCGAACAGCTCAACGCGGGACTGGCGCACGGACAGGCCGTGCACGGTGACCACCCGGTGGCCCGCGCCGCCGAGATGGGCGCGGTGGACACCCTGCTGCTGGAGTACGGCACCGGAACCGAGCGCGAGGCGTTCCTGCTCAAGACGTGTGCCGAGACCAGCGCCCGCGCTGATCTGGTGGAGTCCGGCACCGGTCTGGCCGAGGGCGTCGGAGCGCTGCTGCGCTTCCCGGTCGACAACTGAGTCGACAACGGACCGGTGGACCCGCCCTCCGGCCGGTCGCGGTACTCCTTCGGATGATCACGGACGACCCCGGCTTCGGAACAGGCCGGGGTCGCCGCGTGTCCGCCACGACTCGATCCCGCTCGACGCTGCGCACATGCTCGACGAGTCGTTACCGAGCAGGACCGGATCTCAATCCCGACATGAACGCGGCATGTGCTTTTCCGCGTCCAGCAGTTCCAGGTTCAACAGTTCGCCGTCGTCCGAGAAATCGAGAAGCGCGACCGTTTCATCGTTTTTGCCGCGCACCTCCAGCGTCTCGGGAGGGTTGCCCGAAAGTTTCCCGTCGAACTTGAAAACCGCGGCGTTGGCTCGTTTGTCCCAGGACCACTCGACGTGAAGTGATCCTGTTGCTTGGGGCTCTTGTTCGTTCATTCCAAGTGTTTTTCCGGTGGGGATTTTTCGCTGAGCATCGAAAACCGTACCGGTGGGGCGTGTATCGGGAGTTTCGCGAGATCGCGGGACACATCGCGTGCAACCACGCCACGCGCCCCACGACCTTGAGTTGCTAATCACGCGGGCGGCTAACCGACCACCGACGCGAGCTCCGCCATGGCTCCTCAGTCCCGATCGGGCGCGTGGGGCGCGATGGGGTTGTCCAGCGTTCCCGCGATCTGCAGCGCGCTCGCCGGGTCCTGCAGGTTCACCATCTGCTGGTTGTCGCCCAGCTGCAGCCGGTTGAGGCAGGACAGCTCGTAACGCTCGGCGAACAGGTCGTACTTGCGGAACCGGTCCCGCAGCTCCGGCGCGGCTGCCTCGTAATCGGCCACGCACTCGGCCACCGTCCGCCAGAACTCCCGCTCGTCCAGCAGCCCGTGCTCGTGCGTGATCGAGCACAGGAAGCGGAAGAAGCAGTCGAAGATGTCGGTGAACAGCGAGAGCGCCCGCAGGTGCTCCGGCACCTCGGAGCGGATCCGCTCGATCTCGGCCGGGAGTTCGGTCTCCGGCTCGATCACGGCGACCTCCTCGCCGATGTCCTTGAGCAGTGCCCGCTTCGGCACCCCGTCCTCCAGCACCAGGATGATGTTCTCGCCGTGCGGCATGAACACCACGCCGTAGGCGTAGAAGCAGTGCAGCAGCGGGCGCAGGTAGGCGTCCAGGTAGCGCCGCAGCCAGTCGGCCGGTGCCAGCCCCGAACGGTTGATCAGCGTGCCGACCAGGGGCTCGCCGGACTCGTCCACGTGCAGCAACGCGGCCATGGTGGCCAGCCGCTGCCCCTCCCGCAGCTTCGGAACCGGGCTCTCCCGCCAGAGCGCGGCCAGCATCTTGCGGTACGGCGAGTCCTTCGCGGCGGCCGTGTAGTACTCGTTGTGGTATCCCACCGCCGCGCGTTCCCGCAGGATGTCGAAGCCGGACTCGCGCAGCAGCTCGTCACCGGCGACCAGCTCGCCCACCCAGTCGTTGATGGCCGGGGTGGCGCGCATGTACTCGGGCGAGAGCCCCCGCAGGAAGCCCATGTTCAGCACCGAGATCGCCGTCTTGACGTAGTTCCGCTCCGGCGAGTCGGCGTTGAAGAACGTGCGGATGGACTGCTGCGGCAGGTGATCGTCGTCGCCGTCGCCGAGGTGGATCAGGTTGCGGGTGGCGAACTCCGCCGCGAAGGTCACCGGCAGCTTGTTGTCCCACTGCCAGGGGTGCACCGGCACGAACAGGTAATCGGCGGGATCCAGCCCGAACTCGCGGATCCGCTTCTCGAACCGCTCCCGGGTCGATCGGTCCAGTTCGGACCGCACGAGCTCCTCGTAGTCCAGCCCCGCCGAGGCGCTGAAGCCGACCCGGTCGCGGTGCGCGGCCAGCCACACCAGCTTGAGCGGCACCCCCGCCTCCGGCGCGTACTTCGCGGACTCGGCGAGGTCGAACCCGATCCGGCCGCTGTTGGCCAGGAAGCACGGATGCCCCTCGGTCATGCCCGACTCGATCGCCTGGAACCCGGCGTCCAGCAGCTCTCCTGAGCTCACCCGGGGCTTGGCGAGTTTGAACGCGTCGCTCTCCAGCGTGCTGCTGATCTCCTCCAGATACACCGGCAGCAGCCCCTCGTGCAGCCCCAGCGTGTCGCGCAGCTCCAGGAAGAGCTCCAGCGCGTCGAGCGGCAGCTCCGCGCCGTCGCGGTGCCGGGTGATGCTGTCGGTGTCGATCGACCAGTGCCGCAGGCTCCCGATCCTGGCCCGGAAGTGGTAGCGCACCCTGCCGTCGTCGCTGCCGAGCACGTAGCGTCCTTCCCCGACCGGGGTGGGGGTCAGCAGCCGTTCGTGCGAGAGTTCGGCCAGCGCCTTGCGCACCAGGCGGCGGTTCACCAGCCGCCAGTGCTCCGGAGTCAGATGGCCCGCGGGCTCGTGCGTGCCGGGGTTGCCGGAACTCACCGTGATACCTCCCCCTCGGTCGAACCCGCGGTCCTGCTCGCCAGGTAGTCGGCGCGGGTGCAGATGCTGAGCAGCGCTCTCTTCTCGGGCAGCGAGACGGTGTCGACCACTCCGAAACCGACCTCCGCGTTCAGCGCGTGCACCGAGGTGTTGTTCACGTCGGGTTCCACGACCACCCGCTCGGTCGCGGGGTCGGTGAACAGCATGTCCATCACCGTGGTGAGCACGGCGCGGGTGAAGCCGTGCACCGGCATACCGGTGGGCGCGGCCAGGAAGTGCATCCCCACGTCGCCCGGCCGAACGGGATACAGCTCCGCCAGTTCCGAACGGGCCGGGTCGTACCGCTCGATCAGGAAGGCGGGAATCCCGTTGTGCAGGCCGACGAACGCGTCGTTGCCCGGCGTCGCCTCGATGGTGCGGAACTGCCGCCGCACGTCGGCCGGTTCGGCGTCGAGCATCAGCCAGAAGGCCGACTTCGGGTGGGTGAGCCAGCCGTGCAGCAGCTGGGTATCCTCGTCGGCCGACACGGGGCGCACGGCGAACTCGCCCAGCCGTTCGTCCGTGCGCTCGAACACGATCTCGGTCATGCCGCCGACTCCTCTCCTGCCGGTTCGCTCCGGGCAGGTCCGAGGTCGCCGGGAGCGCCGAAGTCCTGGAAGGCGATCGAACGTTCGACCGGGTAGTACTCCTCGCCGAGCATCCCCTGGATGATGCGCGAGTTCCGGTACGCGGCCATCCCGAGGTCGGGGGTGACGAAGCCGTGCGTGTGCAGCTCGGCGTTCTGCACGTAGATCTCCTCGCCGGTCGGGTCCACGCCGTAGCCGCGGCCGACGTCGAACCTGCCCGACTCGTCCCAGCTGATCCGGTGCGTGATCGGTTGCAGGAACTCCGGCGTGCGGTACCGGTAGCCGGTGGCGAGCACGAGCCCGTCGGTGTGCAGGCTGAAGTCCTCCTGCTGTTCCCACTGCCGCAGTCCCAGCGTGTAGCCGCCGTCCGCCGGGTGGTGTTCGGCCGAGGTCACCTCGGTGTTGGTCAGCAGTCTGGTCGGGCAGGGCCCGGCCACCCGCTTCAGGTAGAGCAGGTCGAAGATCTCGTCGACCAGTTCAGCGCTGATGCCCTTGTAGAGGCCGTGCTGCTGCGCGAGCAGCGACTGCCGGGTCCTGTCCGGCAGCGAGTGGAAGTAGTCGACGTACTCCGGCGAGGTCATCTCCAGGGTCAGCTTGGTGTACTCCAGCGGGAAGAACCTGGCCGAGCGGGTCACCCAGTTGAGGGTGTAGCCGTGCTCGTCGATCTCACCGAGCAGATCCCGGTATATCTCCGCGGCGCTCTGTCCACTGCCGACGATCGTGATGCTGGGTTTGCGCACCAGCGAGTCCCGGTTGTGCAGGTACCGCGACGCGTGAATCACGTCGCCGCCCAGGTCGCGGCACGGTTCGGGGACGTGGGGCGGGGTGCCGGTGCCCAGCACCAGCCTGCGCGCCCGGTGCGTCTCCGTCCGCCCGGTGGCGACCTCGGTGGCGTGCACCAGGTAGACGTCCTCGGTCGGGTCGTGCTCGATGCGCTCGACCCGGTGGCCGAACCGGACGCTGTCGAGGTTGCGCGCCGCCCAGCGGCAGTACTCGTTGTACTCCACTCGGGGTGGGAACCAGTCCGCCCGGATGTAGAACGAGTAGAGCCTGCCGACCTCCTTGAGGTAGTTCAGGAACGAGAACGGCGAGGTCGGATCGGCCAGACTCACCAGGTCGGCCAGGAACGGCGTCTGCAGGGTGGTGTCCTGCAGCATCATCCCGCCGTGCCATTCGAAGTCCGGCTTCTCGTCCAGGAACAGCCCGTCGAGCTCGTCGATGGGCTCGGTCAGGCAGGCCAGACCGAGATTGAACGGACCGACCCCGACGGCTACGAAGTCGTAAGTGGGGGGCATGGGGTTTTCCCTTCGGAGTTCTCGGTCAGCTCGCACGGCGCTCGGGATCCGCCTCGGGCGTCCCGGTCAGGTACCGGTTGCCGTGTTCGACGATCAGCTCGCACACCTCGGCGACGTCCCGCAGCGTGGTGCGCGGGTTGAGCAGGGTGAACTTCAGGTAGGTGTTCCCGTCGACGACCGTCTCGGCCACCATCGCGGCACCCGAGCGGTACAGCGCGTCGCGCGCGTGCAGGTTGACCCGGTCGCAGAGCTGTCCGTCCGCGTTCGCGGCGGGCACGTAGCGGAACACCAGGGCGCTCAGCTCGGGACGGTTGACCACCTCGAAACGTGGATCGGCCCGCAGCATCTCCCAGGTGCGCTCGGCCAGGTCCAGCACGTCGTCGAAGAGTCGCCCGAGCGCGTCCGGGCCCATGATCCGCAGGGTCAGCCAGAGTTTGAGCGCGTCGAACCGCCTGGTGGTCTGGATGCTCTTGTCCACCTGGTTCGGAACCCGTTCGGCCACGTGGCGCTCCGGGTTCAGGTAGTCCGCGTGGTAGGTGGCGTGCCGCAGCACGGAGCCGTCCCGCACGAGTACCGCGCTGGAACTCACCGGCTGGAAGAACGACTTGTGGTAGTCCACGATCACCGAGTCGGCGCGTTCGATCCCGTCCAGTCGGGCGCTCTCCCGGGAGACCAGTAGACCGCAGCCGTACGCCGCGTCCACGTGCAGCCACACCCCGAACCGCTCGCACAGCGCCGCGATATCGGAGAGCGGGTCGATGCTGCCGAAGTCGGTGGTGCCCGCCGTGGCCACCACGGCCATCGTGGTCAGTCCCGCCTCGTGGCAGCTCCGCAGCAGCTCGTGCAGCTCGTCGGCCCGCATGCGCCGGTGCTCGTCGGTGGGCACGGTCAGCACCGAAGCAGCGCCCATGCCCAGCAGTTTCGCCGCCTTGACAACGCTGAAGTGGCTGTCGGCCGAGGCGATGACACGCAGGCGCGACAGCTGTTCGGCGCGGTCGCTCTCCGGTCCGCCGGTTCCGCTCTCCGCCGCGTGCCGTTGCAGCGCCTGCTCGCGGGCTATGAAGAGTCCCTGCAGGTTGGACTGGGTTCCTCCGCTGGTGAACACCCCGTCGGCGGTCGGGCCGAAGCCGATGCGGGCAGTGGTCCAGTCGATCAGCCGCCGTTCGATGAGCGTGCCGCCCGCGCTCTGGTCCCAGGTGTCCAGTGAGGAGTTGATCGCCGAGCCGATGGCTTCGCCCAGCAGGGCGGGGATGACGATCGGGCAGTTGAGGTGGGCCAGGTAGCGCGGGTGCTGGAAGTAGACGGCGTCGTGCAGGTAGACCCGTTCCAGCTCGTCGAGCGCGCTCTTGGTGTCCGGCAACGGTTCGTCCAGGTCGATTCCGCCGATGACCGGCCCGAGCTGCTCGGGGGTGACTCCGGTGGTGGGCTGGTGGCCCGGATCCAGGAGTTCGCCGATCACCCGCTGTACCCCTTCGGTCACCGAATCGCGGTACTGCTCGGTGTTGTGTTCGTCCAGCAGGTACGACTTGGGGTCGACGGACTGTGCCGATGTCGCAGCGGTCTGCTCGGCCGGTGGTACGAGGAAACTCACGAACCGTCCTCCTCGGTGCTGGGTGTGCGATGCCGGATGGCTTGGGGGCGTGCGCCGCATCGCGGCTTCGAGTACCTCGTTGCGAGGTCAGCCACCGTGTTCGGCGCGTCGCGACCGTGCGGAATTAGGTTAGCCTAATTTTCATTGAACTTAGGCTAACCTATTTCGAGCTCGCTGTGTCGTGAGTCCGTTCACGTCGGACGTTCGGTCGGGTGGTGGTGTCGTCGGGTGGTGGTGTCGTCCTCGCGGCGAAACTCGCCGGCGAGGCCTCGGAAGCGAATACCCGCCACGGCCGGCTGCCCCTCCCGGAGTGTGGGAAGCGGAAGTGGTTAGAGGTCTCGCTCGTGGGGTCCCCTGTGGCCGCTCAGCCGTCCCCGCGCCACCGTGTCCGCGGCGTCGATTTCTCGCGAAATCGCCGGGCGGCTGGGCGAGGGGACCCGGTGCGTGAAGTGGTCCGGCCTGGGCGTTCGTCAATTTCTCGCGAAATCGCCGGGCCACTTCAACGCAGGCCGAACTCCCACCACCTACACAGGCCGAACCTCGACCACTCACGCAGTCGGCACCGCCGCGGGTTCTCGGGTGCGGCTCTCGCGAGGACGGTCCCGACGTGGCGTAGTAACACTCGATGTCGGGGCACCCGCAGCGAGAGCCGTGCCAGAGGTTCCGCCAAGCGACCACCCACACAACCCGGCCGGGCAGCCCCGATCCTTCACCCGGAGCGGTCGCGCAGCCCGCGTATCCGTTCCAGCAACCGCTCCACGTTGTCCCGGCCGGAAACCGCCTCCTCCAACCTGCGGTTCACCAGCTGCAACTGCCGGTTGCGCTCGGCCGAGTCCAGCTTCAGCGCCTGGTCGATCTCGCGGAGTTCGCTCTCGATCGACTCCATCCGCTTGCTCAGCGCCTCGTCGAGCGCGAGCGACAACTGCTGCTCCGCATCGATGAGCTGTTCGGAGACCAGTTGGTCCAGTGCCGAGCGCGCTTCCGAGATCGCGTCGCCGAGCCACTGCTTCATGTGCTGCTTGTCGGCAGCGTGCTTGCGGGTGCGGGCCATCCACCAGCCCGCCCCGAGGCCCAGCACGATCGTCACCGGCAGCACCACGGGATTGAGTGCGCCCACCCCGATCCCCGCCAGCGGCATCGCCGCGGCGCGGCCGACTCCCAACCCGCCGGAAACGCCCATGAAAACCAGCAGTTTGTCCTCGGCGGTGGGTGGCCTGCTCTCCGGTGGGCGCAGCGCCACCGGGGAGCGGTTACCGCGTGCGAACTGGGCGCGGATCACGTTCAGCTCCGCCTCGCCGAACAGTTCGGCCAGCGAGTCGCGAGCCACCTCGTCCAGGCGGCCCGACAGCAGGGTGGCCACTCGCGTCGAGACCAGCTGCAGCGCCGAGTCGACCTGCCCGGGCAGCGACGCCAGCTTCTCCCCGTCGGCAGTATCGACCTCGCGTCGGAACCAGTTCTGCACCTCGCGCACCCGGTCGGTGACCTCGTGGCTGGTCTCCACGCGGGTGCGCTGGATCCGCCCGCGCAGCTTGACCTGCCAACCCCGGGTGGAGGAGCGGCGCGCCGTCGCGAGCTCCTCCCGTCTGGCGCGCAGTGACTCCACTTCCCTCTCCCCTGCGGTGAGCGCCCGTTTCTCACCCTCCAGGCCGGAGACGATTTCGCTGAGCACTGTGGACATGCCGCGCATGGTGTTGGCCTCGCCGAGCATCGCGGAGTGGCCCGCGACCAGTTGCCGCAACGCGGAACGCAGCTCGTCCACACCGGAGCGTTCCCGCAGCATCGCCGCGCTCTCCGGGGCGGAGGAACGTGCGGCGAGTTCGGCCATCCGCGCCGAAACCGGATATATCGGAACCTCGGCGAACCGCGGGGCGTGCGTGGCCAGCAGTTGCCGGTTCTCCTCCAGCACCCTGCGCCAACCCCGATGCCGATCCGTCTTGGTCAGCACGAACAGCACGGTCTCCACGCGGTTGCTCACGCTGTGCAGGAAGTCCAGCTCGCCGCGACCGAACGGAGCCGAGGCGTCCGCCACGAACAGCAGCGCGGTCGCGGAAGCGGCGGCTTCGGCGGCGAGCTCGCCGTGCACGGCCTGCAGCCCGCCAACTCCGGGTGTGTCCACCAGCGTGAGTTCTCGCAGCGGTTCCAGCGGAGCATCGACCCTGATGTATCTCGGTGGCAGTTCACCGGCCGGGAGCTCGCCAGCTCCCGAGGACCAGGAGCCCAGCTCCTCGATGTCGAACCGCACCGGTTCCTGCTCGCCGGGGTAGCACGCGTAACCGGCCCACTCGGTACCGTGCTGGAACCACAGATAGGTGGACGTTGCCACATCGGCATCCACGGGGGACAGATCATGGCTGCCCAGCAGAGCGTTGACCAGGGAACTCTTTCCCCGGTTCGTCTCGCCGACCGCCACCACCCCCGGAACGGCGGTGCGCGAGTTCCTGATGCGCTCGATCCACTCAGCAGCCTCGGTGTCGACCTCCCGCACCAGCGCGGTCAGGTTCTCCCGGGTCTGCTTCACCTGGGTGGGCAGTTGCGAGGCCGCCGCCGCGTCGGCGCCCGGCAGGTTCGAGAGCGGAGAGTTCGTGCTCATGACGCGGTGGACTCACCGGAGGACGTCGGTTCCACGGTGGAACTCTCGTGGTTCGAGCGGTAGACCACCACGACGGGGGGCCGCAGCATCCGTCCTCGGTCGGAGAACCCGAGAACCTCGGTTTCCGCGATGACACCGTCCAGCGAGTGGTCACCGGTGGCGACCGTGCCTCCCGCCTCGTGCCTGGTCGGGTCGAACCGCTCCCCGTCGGGACGTAACGCGGTTACCCCCACAGTGCTCATTCCCTCCGTCAGCCGTTCGGTGACGCCCGCGCTGCGCGTCCGGTCGAAGGCGTACATGCACAGTTCGATCAGCTTTTCCCGCTCCGCCAGCGCCTGGTCCAGCGGGTCGACGAGCGATTCGTTGCTCAAAGTGGCCATCAGCGTTTCCGAACTCCGTTGCGGCTTGCCCAACCCCAGGTCTCTCGGCCGAGGGACGCGATACGAAGCCCCTGCTGCCGCCGCATTGGACGCGGCGGCGCGGTGTTCGGTTCCACTCGCGAGTAATCTCGCGCTCGGTTCCGGCAGGGCTGTTCCGGCAGGGCTGTAACGACGCCGCCCGGCATGGCTGTGACCCCCACCCGACAGGGACCCCCACCCGACAGGGACCCCCACCCGACAGGTGTGGGGCACACCGCGGGTCGGGCGGAGCGGGGCGGGCCATCGAGCACTGTCGGCACGTTCGAGGAGTCCGGTCACCCGCGCGTCCCGCTGCGCAGTTGCTGCCACAGCAGGAAGTAGGCACGGTGCACCACGTGGGCCACCCGGCTCTGCGCCGGGGTGGCGCCCAGCGATGCGAACGAGCGCCACCAGTTGGCGCGTTCCATCGCGTACTCGAGCAGCCGCTCCGGAGCTCCCCCGAGCATCCCCAGCCTTTCGGACGGATTGTTCGAGGCCCCCAGCCGCAGCACCTCGTCGAGCAGGTCGTTCGGCAGCGTGACCTCGCCCGAGGAGACCAGCGTCAACACCTCCAGCAGCCGCAGCTGGTGCGCGTCGGGCCGTGCCAGCAGTGCTTCGATCCCGTCCTGGATCCGCCCGCGTTCCGCCGGGTCCCGACTCCGCTGCGCCACGGCCGTCATCGACGCCAGACCCGCCGCGGCCTTGATGCCGTCGGCCCGGGCGCGGAAGACCGCGTTCAACCTGCGGGAGACCTCGGACAGGCCGGAGGACTCGTGCAGCACTCGACGCAGTTCCCCCGCCGTGATGTCCGGGTCGGCGGCTATGGCCTCCAGGGCACACCTGATGCCGTACAGATCGAGCAGTTCCAGCAGGCGGGTCCGGGTGCCCGTCGGCACGTCGCACTCCCAGCCGGTGAACAGATCCGCGGAGATCAGCAGGGTTTCCCTGGTCGTCTCGTCCAGCCCGGCAAGCCGGTGCAGCGCCTCGGCATCGGAAGCGGTGAACACCCCGGTCTCGGCGGTCTCCGCGAGCAACCCGACCACCGGGAGCACGTCGGTCACCCGCGGGCCGAGCTGCCGGGCCTGCCTGCCGGCCAGCAGACTCGCCGCGTGCCACACGCTGCCGTCGCTCTCGCGCACCGACTCCGGCTCCACCGTGTCCGCCTTGTTCAGCACGGCCAACGCGTTCGCCGGGCCCGCGGGGCGGTTGCCGGTCGCGGCGCCGAACGAGCTCAGCGCCCGCCGGTCGTCGGCCCGCACCGACTGCGTGACGACGTAGAGCACGGCCTCCGCGCCCGCCACCGCGCTCCGCGACACCGGGTCCAGTGCTTCGGCGCGTTCCTCCGGCTCCGCCGCTTCGGTCCCCGCCGCTCCGGTCTCCGCCGCTCCGGATTCGCCCGGCACCGCCTCCCTACCCAGTACCGCCTCGGTGCGGGCGACCGAGGAGTCGTCGGTCGACCCCAGCCCCGGAGTGTCGATCACCGTCAGATCGCGCAGCGCCTCGTTGGTCAGGTAGGCCTCCAGGTGTGAGACGCGCTCCCGCTCCACTCCCAGATCAGCCGGGATCGCCCCGTCGGAGGTGAACGGCAGCGACCGTTTGCCACCGTCGCGCAGGACCACCTCGACCCGGTCCACCGTGCCGTACCGGAATCGGGTGACGACCCGCGTGCACTCGCCGACGTCGGTCGGCGCCACGTTACGTCCGATCAGGGCGTTGACCAGCGTGGACTTGCCGGACTTGATCCTGCCCACCACCGCAAGCTGCAACGGTTCCCCGAGCCGGAGCACCACCTCGTGCAACCCGTTCGCGGTGTCCGCTCCGACCCTGCCGCGCAGGTCGGCGCACAGCCGCGCCACCACGTCAGACAACGGCCCGCGGGTTCGCTGCGTAGTCAACGGGCTCCTTCCGTGCGAGGCGCTGTCGACCCTCTGCCTCTCAAGTATGACCTCGATTTCGACCCCGGAATGAGGCGATCGCCGACTCACCTGGCATAGCATCGGCGGACGTGCGGCGACTCAGTCTGTGGATGCGTGCGCATCCGAGCGTGGGCGATGTCTCGATCATGGTATTGCTGCTGTTTACCGAGCTCGCCGCTGTGGTGATAACCTGGGGTGCCGAGCATCTGATCGGGTTCTGGAGCGTCCTGGCGGGCGCGCTGCTGGTGTTCCCACTCGCGTTCCGGCGGAACCTGCCCGGTGTGACGGCCTGTGCCGTGCTGCTCGGTCTGCTCTTCCAGCTGTTCGGTCCGCACCCACCCCTCTTGCGGCCGGGTTTCCTGGCAGTGCTGATCATGGTCTACACCCTCGTCGCCTATGTCGGCAGGAGGGCGGGGGGCGGTTACGTGGGCGCGGTGCTCGCGGTCTGGCTGCTGTCGAGCTATCCGACGACCGGTGTCACGCCCCCGTGGGCGCTGTTCGCCGTGCAACTGGTGCTCGTGCTCGGATTCTGCTGGGTGCTCGGCGAGTACTTCGGGGCCCGCCGGGCCTACCAGGAGGCGATGGAGAGCCGGCTGCGCGGTCTGGAGTTCGAGCGCGACCAGCAGGCCAGGATCGCGGTGGCCGAGGAACGCAACCGCATCGCCAGGGAGCTGCACGACGTGCTGGCCCACTCGGTGAACGTGATGGTCACCCATGCCGACGGCGCGGCGTACATCGTCCGCGACGCCCCGGACAACGCTGTGCGGGCGCTGCACACGATCGGGGACACCGGCAGGGAGGCACTCGTCGAGTTGCGCAGCCTGCTGCACGTGCTGCGGAACCGGACCGAGGCCGACGACAGCGCCCGACGCGACCCGCAGCCCGGCGTCGGCGGGGTGTACGAACTGGTGGAGCGGGTGCGTGGTCTGGGGCTGCCGGTGACGTTCCGGGTCGAGGGTGATCTCGATCGGATTCCCACCGGACAGGGGCTGGGGATCTATCGCATCGTGCAGGAGTCGCTGACCAACGTGCTCAAGCACGCGGGATGGCACGCCACGGCCGCCGTGCTGCTGCGCAACGACGGCGAGCGGGTGCGGATCGAAGTCACCGACAACGGGGCCAGGGGAGTGCTCGCGTCGGAGGCGGTGCCGGGCGGCAACGGTCTCATCGGGATGCGCGAACGCGCGGCCATCTACGGCGGGAGCCTGGAGGCGGGACCGGCGGAGGAGGGCGGTTGGCGGGTGCGCGCGGAGCTCTTGTTGGCTGGGGAGTCCGCGACCGCGAGCTGAGCGGGGTACCCGTCCCCCACTACGGAAACCGGGCCGGAGAATTCTGCTATAGGCTGATCCGCATGGTTCGGGTGGTGCTCGTCGACGACCAGGAACTCATGCGGGTGGGGCTGCGCATGGTGCTGGACGCCCAGGAGGACGTGGAGGTGGTGGCCGAGGCCGACGACGGTGCCGCGGCGGTCGAACGAGCACGGGAACTCGCTCCCGACGTGGTGCTGATGGACGTCCGCATGCCCGGCATGGACGGGGTGCGCGCCACCGAGCTCATCGTGGGCGAGGAGCTCGCCAAGGTGCTCGTGATGACCACCTTCGACCTGGACGACTACGCGCTGTCCGCGCTCCGGGCGGGAGCCAGCGGATTCCTGCTCAAGGACACGCCTCCGGCGGATCTGGTCTCCGCGGTGCGCTCGGTGGACGAGGGCGACGCGGTCGTATCGCCGAGCGTGACGCGCAGGTTGCTCGATCGTTTCATCGGAACGGGCGAGACGAAGCTGCGTGACGACTCCGTACTGGAGTCGCTGACCGGGCGCGAGCGCGAAGTGCTGGTCAACATGGCACGTGGCCTGTCCAACGGCGAGATCGCCGAGCGCCTCTACCTTTCGGAGGCCACCGTCAAGACCCACATCGGCCGTATCCTGGCCAAACTCGAGCTGCGCGACCGGGTGCAGGCCGTGGTGCTCGCCTACGAGACGGGACTCATCCGCCCCGGCACGGAGTGATTGCCGCTGGCTCCGCCTCGGTTGGGTCCGGGGTGGCGCCGCTCGGTGTTCACCGTCCGTGCACCCCCGGACCCGTGCCGCCCCGGTCTTCCGGTGAGCGAGCTCGACTTCCAGTGCCTACCCTCCCCCTAACCGCCCTGGTGGGGAGGGAGTTCTCATGTCCGAGACATTCGTCGTGGTCGGTGGTGGCCTGGCAGGCGCGAAGACCGTGGAGGCGCTGCGGGAGCGGGAGTTCCCCGGTCGTGTCGAGTTGATCTGCGAGGAGGAGGCACCGCCCTACGAGCGTCCGCCGCTCTCCAAGGACTACCTGGCAGGCAGGGCCGAGGTGGCCGACTTCGCCGTTCACCCCAGGGAGTGGTACGTCCGGAACGACGTCGAGCTGCGGCTGGGCACCCGGGCGACCGGGCTGCATCCGGGCAGCCACGAGATCGAACTGGCCGATTCCACCCGGTTGGGGTATGACAAGCTCGTGCTCGCCACCGGCTCCCGGCCTCGCCGGTTGCCGCTGCCCGGAACGGATTCCCGAGGCGTGCACTACCTGCGCAGACTGGGCGACGCCGATCGGCTCGCCGCCGCGCTGCGGCGCGTGGAGCGGCTGGTGATCGTGGGTGCTGGCTGGATCGGGCTGGAAGTGGCCGCCGTGGCCCGGAGCTACGGGGTGGAGGTTCACGTCGTCGAAGCGGCGCGTCAGCCCCTGTTGCTCTCGCTCGGGCCGCGGATGGGTGAGTTCTTCGCCGACCTGCACCGCGAGCACGGGGTCACGCTGCACCTTTCCTCCCACGTCTCCGAGATCATGACCCCCTCCGGGGTCACCGGAGTGCGGCTCACCGACGGGTCCGAGCTGCCGGCGGATGCCGTGCTGCTCGCGGTGGGGGCCCGCCCAGAGCTCGGCCTGGCCGAGGGCGCGGGACTGGACATCGACCACGGGGTGCTGGTCGACACCGGCCTGACCACCAGCGATCCGGACATCCTCGCGGTGGGTGACATCGCCGAGGTGCGGCATCCGTCGTTCGGTGGGCTCCGGGTGGAGCACTGGGCCAATGCGCTGAAACAACCCGCCGTGGCGGCGGCGACCATGTTGGGGCACTCGGCTTCCTACACCGAGTTGCCCTACTTCTTCACCGACCAGTACGACCTGGGGATGGAGTACCACGGTTTCGTGCCCGCCGGGGTTGAGGAACGGGTCGTGGTGCGTGGTTCGACGGACGAGCAGCGGTTCGTCGCCTGTTGGCTCGACAGCTCGGAACGGGTGCTCGCCGCCATGAACGTCAACGTCTTCGGGGTGGCCGAATCGATCCGCGGTCTGATCCACTCCGGCGCCTCGGTGGTGCCCGAGCGGTTGGTCGACACCGCCTACTCGTTGGACGACATCGAAGCACTGCGAAAACGTCCGGTCGGCAGTGCGTGACGGTGTCGGCAGTGCGTGACAGGGGTTTCGCCCCGAGCAGCGCTCCCGTAGTGTTATTCGACTCGCGACCGACCCCCGCCACCGGGCCGAACGGATAGGCTGCTGTTGTGACCACGAGATCCAGCTGGACACCGAGTCTTGTCGCCCTCGACGTGGACGGGACGATCGTGGATCCCGAGACGCAGTTGCTGTCCGACCCGGTGCGTCGGGCGGTGCGGCGTGTCGCCTCCTCGGGTAGCTACCTGGTCCTCGCCACCGGTCGGAGCATGCTCGGGACGCTGCCGGTGCTCGACGAGCTCGGCGTCACCGACGGGGTGGCGCTGTGCTCCAACGGAGCCGTCCGGGTCGATGTGGCCACCAGGGAGGCCGTCTCGGTGGAGACCTTCGATCCGCAGCCCGTGCACACCCGACTCTCCCCGTTGCTGCCCGGCTCGCTGTTCGCCGCCGAGCGCATCGGCGTCGGCAGCATGGTGACCGCCCCGTTCACTCCGGAGGAGCTGCACGGTCCGCAGTGGCACGTCGGGCTGGCCGAACTGCTCGGACATCCGGTGCCCCGTTTCATAGTGAACTGGGCGAACCGTGATCCCGCCGAGGTCTGGGGGCGCCTCGAAGGTCTCGAGCTGCCGGGGTGCACCTTCACGA
Organism: Actinopolyspora mzabensis; assembly: GCF_900101095.1. Taxonomy (GTDB): domain Bacteria; phylum Actinomycetota; class Actinomycetes; order Mycobacteriales; family Pseudonocardiaceae; genus Actinopolyspora; species Actinopolyspora mzabensis. The sequence goes on along the minus strand of NZ_FNFM01000002.1, from coordinate 413,748 downwards.
TCGACCACTACGACCCGTGGGTGACGGTCGTCCCCGCAGGGGTGAGCAAGGCTGCCGCCCTGGAGAAACTCCGGTTGGAACTCGGGGTCTCCCCGGATGGGACCTTCGCGGCCGGGGACGGTGACAACGATCTCCAGATGCTCGAATGGGCACACCACTCGGTGGCGATGGGCCAGGCACCCGCGACCGTGCGGCTCACCGCCGCCGAGGTGGCGAACCCGGTGACCGAGGACGGGCTGGTTCCCGCTCTCGAACGCTGGTTCGCCCCCGGCTGAGCGCCTCCGTGGCAGCGGCGGGTTCGTACCGCCGTGCCCTCCGGTCGAGTGAGCGATCCCACCCCTGCGAACGAGCTCCGGGCTGAGGGTCTCAGGGGGATCCGGGAAGACTACGACCTGAAGTGGATTCGGTTCTATACCCCGGGTGGACGCGGTGACGGCCGTTCCTCGGGCAGGCTGGTAGGTGACATGAGGCCGGATCACATTTCCGGCCGGTCACCGGAATCCACAGGAGTGACGATGATCGAGGCTGTGGGCCTCACCAAACGCTACGGCTCCAAGCTGGCGGTCGACGATCTCTCGTTCACCGTCAAGCCCGGCAAGGTCACTGGGTTTCTCGGGCCGAACGGGGCGGGCAAGTCCACCACGATGCGCATGATGCTCGGCCTGGACCGCCCCACCGCCGGCAAGGTCCTCATCGACGGCAAGCACTACACCGAACTCAAGAACCCGCTGCGCACGCTGGGGGCGCTGGTCGACGCCAAGTGGGTTCACCCGAACCGCTCCGCCTACGCGCACCTCAAGTGGATGGCCAGGTCCAACGGCATCCCCACCAAACGGGTGGACGAGGTGCTCGACATCGTCGGGCTCTCGGAGGTGGCCCGACGCAGGGCGGGCGGGTTCTCGCTCGGCATGTCCCAGCGGCTCGGCATCGCCACCGCACTGCTCGGCGATCCCAAGATCCTGATGTTCGACGAGCCGGTAAACGGGCTCGACCCGGAGGGCATCCACTGGATCAGGCGGTTCATGCAGCGCCTCGCGGCGGAGGGGCGCACCGTGCTGGTCTCCAGCCACCTGCTCTCCGAGATGGCCCAGACGGCAGAGGAACTGGTCGTCGTGGGACGCGGCAAGCTCATCGCGCAGTGCAGCACCCAGGAGTTCGTGGAGAGCTCCAGCAGCACCTCGGTGAAGGTCCGCAGCCCGCAGGCCGATCAGCTCGGCGAGGTCCTCACCTCGAACGGTTTCGCCGTCACCCGCGAGAACCAGCAGGAGCGGGACACCCTGCTGGTGCCCGACGGCGCGACCGAACAGATCGGTGAGCTGGCCGCCAAGTACGACTGCGTACTGCACGAACTCACCGTGCAGCGTGCTTCGCTCGAAGAGGCGTTCATGCAGATCACCGGGGAGGAAGTGGAGTTCAGCACCGGGAGCTCCGGTGCGGAGTCTTCCGGCTCCCCGGGCGAGGCGCCGGTCGCGGCGGAGAAGTGACCCCGCACGACCAGTAGGCATCGAACGGGAAGCGAGACGGCAGTCGTTTCCGGCAGCCCCGCGGTGGGTGCCGAGAACGCTGCCCCGTGGGAGTTCCGGTACTGGGGGAGCACGCGGTCCCGCAGCGTGGGACCTCGATCCGGCCCGACTTCTCGGGCCGTCCGAATCTCCCGGACATCCGGCGGAGTCGTGTTCTAGCGCCCCGTTCGAGACGACAGACAGCCACGAGCACTCGGCGACGCCGCGCGGAGCGGCTTCGCCGGTCACGAGCATCGGGATATTCGAAATGACATTGCTGGCAATCGAACGCATGAAGCTGTTCACCACCCGTTCCCCGTGGTGGTGCATGTTCGCAGCCCTGCTGCTGACCGTAGGGCTCGGTGTGCTGTACGCGGCCACGGCGCCCGCGGAGTTCACTGTCGTCGGCGCCACCCAGTCGGGCGGCCAACTGGGCATGATGGTGATCATGGTGCTGGCCGCGCTGGCCGTGACCACCGAGTACCGTTTCGGCACCATCAAGGCGACTTTCCAGGCCGTGCCGAACCGGACGGCGGTCATGCTGGCCAAGAGCGGCGTGGTGGCGGCGCTGGCCTTCGTGATCGGTGAGATCGCGGCTTTCCTGGCCTGGGGCGTCAGCTACCTGATCACGGGCGGCGAGACGCTCGTGCTGGACGCGGGGCACGAGTGGCGCAACGTGGCCGGACTCGGCCTGGTCTACGCCGGTGCCGCGCTGTACGCCCTCGCGGTGGGCATGCTGGTGCGGCAGAGCGCCGGAGCGATCTCGCTGGTGATCGTCTGGGCACTGCTGGTCGAGTCGTTGGTCGGGCTGCTGCCCAGGGTGGGCGACGACATCTTCGACTGGATGCCCTTCGCCGCCGCCAACCAGTTTTTGCAGGGCGGTGCTCCGCAGACGCCGATGACCTCCCAGATGCCTGAAGCGCCGATCGGACCGTGGGCCTCGTTGGTCTACTTCCTCGCCGTCGGGGTGGCGCTGCTGGTCATCGCGCTGATCACGGTCCGCAAGCGCGACGCCTGAGGTCGTCGGCCGGTAACCGAATCCGGTTCGGTAGCGGCTGTGCGGTGCCGCACGTCGTTATCGAGCCCGGGGGAGATACTGCTCACCCCTACCGATAAGATCAAGAGAAATCGAACTTACCGCTGGTTGTGAGATTGAGCGGGCCGCCGGAGTGTCTGTCGTGGCAATCCCGGACCGGTCGCGCACAGCCGGAAACCGACTGGACGGGCGCTCGGGGGTGCCTGTGGTCGGGACGGGGGAGGGCCAGGGCTGTCATTCGGGGGATGGCCCTGGCCCTGTATTTTTCGGCCGCATCGATGTTCTCCAGCCGGGCTGTGGAGCTGTTCGCTCGGCGGAACCCCAGCCTGCTCTCGCTCCGGGCGGCTGCCACATCGGGTAGGAACCGCACAACGTCGGGGGGTCCGTGTGAGAGTGCGCGGCGGGAGAACCCGTGCTCGCTCGGGAGTGATGTCCCATCGCGACGGATTTCGCCGCGAACGTCCCACAGTGGCCGATTCGGTGACCATGCTCACATAGCCCGTTCGCGTTGTTTCGTTCGGTTGAACGGCTGATTGCGCTGCGGGTCCTGCATTCTCGCTGGACAGTGTGAGGGGTAGCACATTCTTCGGAATGTTGCATACACCCACCGTGTCTGTGGTAACCCGTAAGGTAAGAGATGTAGCTCCAGGGGGCCGATGTCTCCGGAGCACATCCCTGGGGGTAAGGCCGCGAGTCGCCTACCCGAATCCCCTCGCGGCTCACGCGGAGGAGGGTGAAGCTGTGGTTCTGTCGAGTGAGTTTTCGTCGCTCAATCAAAAATCCGCCAAGGCCATCGAGGAAACCGAAGTAGCAGAGGACACCGAAGTCACCGAGGAAGCCGAGGACGTACGACTGATTCCCACTCCCCGGCTGGAGTGGTCGCTGGCAACCGAATCGAACCAGCCCGAGGGAGAGGCGGGTTCGCCCGAGTCGATGCGTACCGGATGGGTGCACACCGCTTCGCAGGACCAGGTGCTGGATCTGTTCCGCAGACTCGGCGGCCCCGATGGACGCCTGCCTGCTCCATGGTGGCTGCACGCGTTGCACCGGGGCGAGATCGGCACCCGCGCCGAGGCGTTCCGGTTCGAGGACGACCTCCACGCGCTGCTGATCACTCGGCCCGGTTGGGTGTTCGTGCCCTGGTCCACCGCAGGTGAGATCGGTTACTGGGAGTACGGTCCTTCCGATCGTCCACCGATGTCGGTACCGACCACGGTGACGCTGACCGACCAGCATCCGGGGTGGATCAACATCGTGCCCGCTCAGACGGAGGGAGCGCCCACACCACGGGTGCCCGCACCGGGCGTCAGCGAGCTGGCCGCGATCCTGCCTCGAATCGAGGCCTGGTAACACGTGCGCCGCTCGGTGGTCGGATCAGCCGTCCGGTCACCGAGTGATGGCGCTTCGACAATTCGACAACCTGCTCCACTCGTCCGGACGACACGGGCAACCGGTGGTCCGCCTCGGCCCCGGAACCGCGTTTGCGATACTGGCTCGACGTGAGTGCTTCCGACCAGCAGATTCCCCACCACCGCACGGTCGTCAGCTATGTGCAGCGCGGCGAGCGCATGACGACCGGACAGCAGCGTGCGTGGGATCGGTACTGGCACGAGTTCGGCCACGACATCTCCGAACTGCCCGCGGGGCCGCTCGACACCACCGGATGGTTCGGTCGAACCGCCCCGCTGGTGCTGGAGATCGGCTCCGGTATGGGGGAGACGACGGCACAGCTCGCCGCGGCCCAGCCGGATCGCGACCACCTGGCTGTCGAGGTCTACAAGCCCGGGCTGGCCCAGCTACTGGCACGTGCCGAGAACCTCGGCATCGACAATCTCCGGTTGCTGCGCGGCGACGCGACGGTACTGCTGCGGGAGCACTTCTCGGCGGACACGTTGAGCGAGGTGCGGGTCTTCTTCCCGGACCCGTGGCCCAAGAAGCGCCATCACAAACGACGGCTGGTTCAATCCGGTTTCGTGGCGTTGGTCGCCTCGCGGTTACGCCCCGGTGGGGTGCTGCACCTGGCTACCGATTGGGAGAGTTACGCCGAGCAGATGATGGAGGTCTGCACCGCGGAACCGAGCCTGCGGAACCGCTGGGCGGACTTTCCGGGGGGATGGGCGCCGCGGCCGGAGTGGCGACCGGTGACCAAGTTCGAGAACCGGGCCCATTCCGAGGGTCGTGAAGTGCACGACCTGCTCTTCGAGCGCGTCTGATCGAATTTTTCCGGTCGGGTGGACGGATTGTTCGCTCGGCGGAATTTCTCGGCTGTGCTAGCTCCGAGTGCGGAGAAACGTGCCGGGTGTGGAGACTTCGGGGTAGTCACCTGCCCGATCTCGGCAGGTTGCTCGATCTTGGCAGGTTGCTCGATCTTGGCAGGTTGCTCGACGTCGGCACGTCGTTCGAGGTTGACCGGCGCGATCCCGTTTCGACAGTCGTGGCGACGGTGGGCGGTTCATTCGAACCCGGGCGCATGCCTCCGGATGCGTGCCTTGCACACCTGCGTCCCTCGTCGTCTTCGACCGCGCCGGATGAGAACCTGACCTGTCGTTCGGTGGTCAAAACGGATCACCGGTCAGCGTCCGTGGTGGAACACCTCCCAGAGGTCGGGCAGCGTCGCGCTGAGTGCCATCAGCACCAGTACGGCCAGTGCCAGTACTGTCCCGATGACGGATAACGTGGTAAGCACGGTGTCGCTCCTTTCGTGCCGCCGGTCGTGTCCCGCGCCGATTCCGTGTCGGCAACGGCCCGTGTCGGTAACGGGAGGCCGCCGGTTACTGCATTGCGTCACCGAGCGTGACTGGCGATCGTCACGTGTTGTATCGGCCATGTGGTTATTTCCTGCCGACCGATCGGCCAAGGGGCGCGGGCGCTCGTGCCGGTTAGGGTTCGGATGTGCTGCCTCGGTCCGGTCGCTCATCCACCACTCGGCCCAGTCCCGAGCAACCGGGACGGTGGTCGGCACGATTCCTGTCACGCCGCACGGCGCGTGCGCTGCGGGAGCAGTGGATCTTCGCGGCCCTGCTGCTGCTGACCTGGCTCGGCGAACTGGCCCACACACTGGATGCCGGTTTTCCGGAACTGGGACGCATTCCGCTGATCACGGTGATGGTGCTGCTCGCGCTGGCCGCTCGGTGGTATCCGGTCAGGTGCGGCCTGCTCGGCGCGGGCACGTTGCTGCTCGGGGTGGTGTTCTCGTATGCCCCGGGGTTCGAGCCGGGCCCCGGAGTGCTCGCGAACGTCTCGATCACCGAGAACGTCGCGGGGCTGCTGCTCGTGGTCTACGCGTTCCGTGGCCTTTCTCGGAGCAGAGCGGGCCTGGTCACGTTGGTCCTCGTGGCTTCCTGCCTGGCAGCGGTGTTCCTGCGGGACGCTTCCTCGGTGTTCGTCCCGAGGGACCGGAGTCTGGAACTCGGATTCCTGCAGCTGGTGCTCGCGGTGGGCACCGGTATGTATCTGCGGGACAACCGCGAACACCGGGTCGCACGTTCCCCGATCGTCGAGCTGCTGCGCGAACAGTGGCCGATCACCGCCGTGCTGTCCGTTCTGCTGTTCGTGCAGACGATCAACATCGACTTCCTCAGGATGCCCTGGGGCGGCATGATGCTGCTGGTCAGCTGTGTGCTCATGTCCGTGCTCGCGGTGTTCGCCCCGCTCCGACCGGTGCATGCCGCGCTGTTCGGGGCGGTGACCGTCGTGTTCACCACGGTGTTGGGTTGGCTGTTCGACGCGATGGGAGAAGAGGCCGTCATAGCCGGCATCCCGGGCATGGGTGCGCTCCCGGCACCGATCGTCGTGGCCGGAATGCTGCTCGTGGCCTTCGCGGTCCGGCTGGCGTCCACACGTGAGGCCACCGTGGCCACCGGCGCCCTCACGGCCTCGGCCGTGTTCGGTGCGGTTCTCGTTCCGCAGACGAGGTACAGCGAGCCGCTGTCCCAGCTCCTCGGCCTGCTGTTCCTGGGGGCAGTCCTGCTGGTGATGGCGGTCGGCACCGGGATGTACTTCCGCGCCCGCGACGAGGACCGGGCCCGTGCGGTTCGTGCGGCGGTGAAGGGGGCGCAGCAGGACGAGCGGATGGCACTGGCCCGCGAACTGCACGACGTGGTCGCACATCACGTCACCGGGATCGTGGTGCAGGCACAGGCCGCGCTCAAGGTCGCCGAGAAGAACCCGCGAGCCGCGGGCGAGGCATTGGAGCGGATCTCGTCCAGCGGTACCGAGGCCCTCACGGCCATGCGGCGGCTCGTCGGCAGCATGCGTGACCCCGAGAACGACTCGTTCTCCGCACTGGAGACGGAGCCCACCGCCGACCTGGAGGCCGACCTGCGGAAACTTGTCGAGCACAGCACGCGCGAGGCTTCGGGGAAGCGGATCGAGCTGGAGGTGCGCTTGACGAAGGAGGTGCCGCAGGAAGTGGGGCGTTCGGCACTGCGACTCGTCCAGGAGGCGGTCACCAACGCCGAGAAGCACGCCCTCGACGCCGACCTCGTGACGATTTCGGTCAACACCGCGAACGAGCACTTACTGGTCGAGATCACCGACGACGGAACAGCTCCCAGCGGGCAGCCGCCGGGCGGCTCCGGTGGATACGGTCTGGTCGGCATGCGGGAGCGAATCGAACTGCTCGGCGGTCGGTTGAGCGCGGGACCGGGGCGAGGATGTGGTTGGCGAGTCGAGGCTCGGCTGCCGCTGACGGATACGGAGGAAAAGCGGGCATGATCCGGGTACTGATCGCCGACGACCAGGAAATGGTCCGAGCCGGCTTCCGGATGATCCTGGACAGCGAGGACGACATCCAGGTGGTCGGTGACGCGGGAAACGGCGATGAGGCCGTACGGCTCGCACGCGAACTGCGCCCGGACGTCTGCCTCATGGACATCCGGATGCCGGGCATCGACGGCCTGGAGGCCACCGGACTGCTCGCGGGCGAGGAGGCCACCGACCCCATCAAGGTCGTCGTGGTGACGACCTTCGACCTCGACGAGTACGTCGCCACCGCGCTCAACAACGGTGCCAGCGGTTTCCTGCTCAAGGACGCCGGGCCGGCGCTGCTGGTGGAAGCGGTGCACGCCGCCACCCGCGGCGACGCCCTGGTGTCGCCGCAGATCACCGTGCGGTTGCTCAGGCACTTCCACGAGTCCGGCACACACCGCGAACGCGAAGCGGACAAGCCCGGGGAACAACTGACCAGCAGGGAACACGACGTGGTCCGTGCGGTGGCCCGCGGCCTGACCAACACCGAGGTGAGCGGCGAGCTCTACATGTCGCTCTCCACCGTGAAGTCCCACCTGGCCTCGGTGCAGGGCAAGATCGGGGCGCGCAACCGGGTGGAGATCGCGGCCTGGGCGTGGCGCACCGGCCGGATGAACGACTGACCGGGCTGGCGATCCCGCAGTACCCCCCGGGGAGTGGAGGCGACCTCGTACGGGCAGTGTCCGAGCACCGGCCGTTCGGCGGATCGTTTCTGGCCGAACTGCCGAGGTGAGCGCACCGAACCGCGCGCATGCTGGGGACATGACGCGACACACGCAAGCCCGAATGCCGCTGCAATCCCGAAGCCCGCTGCAATCCCGAACCTCGTTGCAATCCCGAACCTCGTTGCAATCCCGCTCCCTGTTGCGCCCCAGGGCCCTGCTGCGAGCGTTGACCCCGCTGCGAGCTCTGCTCCCGTCGCGAGCGCGAGACAAGTTCCGTGAAGGCGCAAGCCCACGGCTGCCGGGACATTCCCGACAGCAGGACGCCGTTCCGGGAGGGAGGGTCCGTGAGTTCTCGGTCGCCGCGCGAAGACTTCGCGAGGGACTGATCTGTGCGGCACTGTCGTGCGGCATGCTCGCCGCTGGGCTGGTGATGTTTCACATCATGAACGCACTCGGGCCATAAAACAGGTAACCCGGTCTCCCGCCGTCCCGGGAGGAATCCAGACATTGACCGGTGCCCCGCCGCGGCCGAAGGCGTACCGGGTAGCTTCCGGCCCGCCGGTCGCCGGTTGGACAATGCGGTCATGCCGATCGCTCGACGCCTACGCGCCCCGCTGATGCTTCCCTGCGACGAGACCTGCTCGGTCCGGCGTGACGCTGTCGTGGACATCGACGAGCAGGGCAGGCTGGGCTACTGCGGTCCGCGTGTCTCGGCTCCCGAACCGGATCCGAACACCGTCGTACAGGACTGTCCCGGGCTGTTGCTGCCGGGAATGGTCAACTCCCACGCGCACACGCCCATGACGCTGTTGCGGGGCATCGGAGGTGAGCTGCCGCTGCTCCGCTGGTTGCGGGAAGCGGTCTGGCCCGCCGAGTCCCGGCTGCGGGCCTCGGACATCCGGGACGGCATGCGGCTCGGCAGCCTGGAGATGCTCAGCGCGGGAGTGACCACCAGCGCGGAGATGTACTTCGCGCCCGAATCCGTCGCCGAGGCGATACTCGAAGTGGGGTCGCGTGCGGTGATCGCCTCCGCGGTGATCGACACTCCCGACCTGGGTGACCTGGGCGGTTGGCAGGGCATGGTGGACCGGGTCAGCCGTTGGATCGACAGTGACGGCCTGCGCTTCGGCCCGGGCGAGCGCGTGGAACTCGCCTACGGCCCGCACTCCGCCTACACCCTTCCGCCGGAGGCCCTGCGAGCGATCGGCGAACAGGCGCGCGAACGCGACGCGCTGGTGCACACCCATGTGGCCGAAACCGCGGACGAGGACACCGAGCAGCGACGTTCGTACGGCTCGGTGCCGCGCATGTTGGCCGAACTCGGGGTGCTGGAGGGGCGTTTCCTGGCAGCCCACGGGGTTCATCTCGACGACACCGACATCGCCACCCTCGCCGAGCACGACGCGGGCCTGGCCCACTGCCCCGGTTCCAACGCGAAACTCGCCTCCGGTACGGCCCGGTTCGTCGATCTGCTGCGGGCCGGCATCCCGGTCGGGCTCGGCACCGACGGCCCGTCCAGCAACGACGACATCGACCTCCGGGAGGAGATCCAGCTCGCCGGGATGTTCGCCCGGCTGCGGGAGGGCGATGCCAACGCGGTCGGCGCGGCGGAGCTGCTGCTCGCCGCCACCAGGGGAGGCGCGCAGGCCCTGCACCGTACCGACATCGGCGTGCTGGAACGCGGCCGCTGGGCCGACGTCGTCCAACTGGACCTGGACACCCCGGCTTTCGTGCGCGGTGCCGACACCACGGACGAACGCATCCTGTCCAACCTGGTTTGGGCGGCGGGAGTCGACCGCGTGCGCGATGTCTGGGTGGCCGGTGAACAAGTGTTGCGTGCGGGGGAACCCACTCGGGTGGAGCGGGACTCGGTGTTGAAGTCCGCACGCGCGGCGGCACGCCGAATCGAGAGTTGAACCACTCGGTGGCTTCCCGACCGGTTGACTCCGCCGGGATGCGGTGCCTCTCGCTTCCGTCGTGCCGGTGCTCGCCACCGGCCGAGTCCCGACGCTGGACCGACGCGGGTCCGGGACGGGTCCCGGCCGGTCAGCCGTCCGGCCGCAGCACTATCTCCGTCATGTGCGCGTCGGCGCCGGCCCGAACGCTGGACACCACAGTGTCGGCGACCGATTCCGGCCGCAGGTAGCGCTCCGGTTCGAAGGCTCCGCCCTCGGACTCGCGTACCTCGCGTTGCATGTCGGTGGCGACACGTCCGGGGAACACCGAGGTCACCCGGATTCCGTTGGTGGCTTCCTCACCGCGCAGCACGTCCGCGTAGGCCCGCAGCGCGAACTTGCTGGCGGCGTAGGAGCCCCAGTTCGGTTTGGCGGTCATGCCCGCGCCGGAGTTGATCAGCACCACGTGGCCGGCGGAGGCCCGCAGCGCGGGAAGCAGTGTCCTGGTCAGCTCGGTCACGGCGAACAGGTTGAGTTCGAAGGTGCGGCGCCACGAGTCGACCCCGGTTTCGGAGACCGAGCCGAGCTCGATCATGCCCGCACTGTGCACCAGCACGTCGAGTTCCCCGATCCCGGCCGCCGCCGCTGCTATTCCCTCGTAGTCGGTGAGTTCGGCGGGCCAGGGGCTGGCCCCGGGCAGATCCGCCGCGAGCTTTCGCAGGGTTTCCTCGTCGCGGCCACCGAGCAGCACGTCGTGGGTTTCGGAAAGCCGGTGTGCCACCGCCGCCCCCACACCCCGTGAAGCGCCCGTGACCAGTGCGGTCGGTCGTGAAGTCATCCCGATTACGGTAGCGCCGTCACCACGGTGCACACCGCACGCCCCGGTCGTGCCGGGGTTTCTCGACCCCGGCACGACCGGTCGGTTGTCGCGCTTCCGTCACCGTTCCCTACCAGGGGAGCGCATCGGTGCGATCCGGGTGCGCGGTGGGGGGGGCTCACCGCCGTGGTTCAGCGTCGTCCGATCTCGCCCACGCGGTGGCCGTGGTCGCGCCACACGGCGACCAACGACGGGCGGGGCTGGGAGTCACCGCCGTCCGGCCAGTGCGAACCGGGGTCGGAGGGGCCGGACCCGTTGTCGCCCGGGTGCTGGACGCACACGGTCACGACGTCGTCGGTGATGATCGGGCCGCAGGTCTCGGCGCCGTTGGGCACCGTCAGGAACTGCTTGACGTGCCCCCGTTCCGGGCCCGTCACCGGCACGGCGAACAGCCCGTCGTGCGAGCCGAGCTCGTTGCCGTCCGTGGAGACCCAGAGGTTGCCGTGCCGGTCGAACGCCACGTTGTCGGGGCAGGAGATCGGGCTCACCTGATCCTTGTCGAACCCGCCGAAGTAGGTGCCCGCATCCTCGGGGTCGCCGCAGACCAGCAACAGGCCCCAGGACATGCGGGTCGACGTCGGATCGTCGTGGTTCTCGCGGATCTCCAGCACGTGACCGTGCTTGTTGCCGATCCGGGGGTTGATCTCGTCGACCGGTGCGTGCCCCGCCGCTCCTCGGTTGGAGTTGTTGGTCAGCGCGCAGTAGACCCGCCCGTTGGAGGGGTTCGGCTCGATGTCCTCGGGGCGGTCCATCTTGGTCGCCCCCACCTCGTCGGCCGCGAGGCGGGTGAACACGTAGACCTCCTCGGCCGTGAAGCCGGGAACGTGCGAGGTGTCGCCCGTGGCCAGCGGCAGCCACTCACCGGAGCCGTCGAACTCGCCGTCGGAGGGCAGCTCGCCGCTGCCGTCGATCTCCGAGGCGGGGCTGTCGCCGGAGAACCGCGCCACGTACAGGGTGCCGTGGTCCAGCAGCGACATGTTGTGCCTGCGGGCGTGGGCGCTCCGGCCGTTCTTCAACCTGCCGCTGGAGACGAACTTGTAGATGTAGTCGAACCGCTCGTCGTCCCCCATGTAGGCGACCACTCGGCCGTCGTCCGCGGTGCGGATCGTGGCGCCCTCGTGCTTGAAGCGGCCCAGCGCGGTGTGCTTGACCGGTGTCGAGTTCGGGTCGTGCGGATCCACCTCGACCACCCAGCCGAACCTGTTGGACTCGTTCGGCTCCCGGCTCGCGTCCCAGCGCTTCTCGAAGCGTTCCCACTTGCGGGTGCTGCTGCCGGTGCCCAGTCCGTAGCGGCGCATCCGCTCCCTGGTCTCCGGGTCGCTCACCCGGTCGGCGTGCGCGAAGTACTGGTGGAAGTTCTCCTCACCGGAGAGCACCGTTCCCCACGGGGTGACACCCCCGGCGCAGTTGTTCTGGGTTCCCAGCACCCGGGTACCGCTCGGGTCCTCGGAGGTCTTGAGCAGTTCGCTCCCGGCAGCGGGGCCACGCAGCTCGAACTCCGTCCGCAGCGTGATCCGCCTGCTGTACCAGCTCGGCAGTGGGCTGAGTCCGCCGCGTGCCGGGTCGCGCCGGACCAGCAGCACGGACATCCCGTGCGCGGCCCAGGCGGTCCGCACCTGCTGCTCGGTGGGTTTGTCCGGGTCGTAGTCGGCGAACATGTGGGTTTCGGTGGTGTACTCGTGGTTGACCACCAGCAGGTTGTGAATTCCCGCGTTGTCCAGCGGGATCAGCCCGGCGAAGTCGTTGTTGTAGCCGAACTGGGCCTGCTGGGCCTCGGGCGTCTGATTCCAGAAGTCGAATTCGGGGGCCGAGTGCAGTACCGGGTCTCCCCACCGGATGACGACCTGCTGCTCATACCCTTCGGGGATGACCACCCTGTCCTGGGTGTTCGGCGGCACCGGGTCGAAGTCGGTGCCGAGGGCAGCGGCGCCCGAGTCGTTCCCGTGACCGTTCCCGTGCCCACGGCCGTTTCCCCGCCCCGGGTTCGCCGCTGCCGTGCCCACGGCCGTGGCGGTCGCCCCCGCCGCCACGGACAGCACCGCGCCCGCGCGCAGCGCGCCCCGTCTGTTCACGACCCGTCGCACCAGGTCTCCGAAGTAGCTGTTGTCCGATTCGTTCGGCGCGTCGTGCGCGCAGGCGTTCCCGCAGCGGTATTCGCAGGTAACCGCGGATCGGCTGGCGGAGTGGTGGTCCAGCAGCGGTAGCGGGAGCGTGCGTGGTTCGGCTGAGTTGGCGGACATTTCCTGCCTTTCCACAGCTTTTGTCAGTGGGACGTGCCGACACTATGCGCGGCAGGCGAGGTCCCAGCTGATTGAACGTGAACGGCAGGGAAATTCGTGACGGTGAGTCGAGTCCGGCTGCTGCACAACGGTGAAAGCGTCGTCCCACGACCGGATGTCGGACAGCGCGAAGGCGACCCAGCGTTTCCACTTTCGACACTGTTACCTCTCGATGTGATTTACGGCACCGCCGATTTGTCGATCCGTCCCGCGCTCGGGCGCGCCGAAATCCGTTGTGGACTCGCGGTTCTCGTTCGTTGCTCGTTTTCGGGGCGTTGCCGGGGCGTGCTCCGTCGGGGCTGATCAGAACTCCTCGCCGACCACCGCTGCCTCCTCCGGGACCCGGTGCGGATCGGTGGCGTGCGAGCGCAGTCCCACCGCGAGCAGCCCGGCCGCGATCAGGCAGGCCACCGCGCCCGCCGCGAACGGTGCCCTGGGCCAGTCCAGCCAGGTGGCGATGTGGCTGACCAGTGTCGCGGCCAGTGCTCCGCCGAGCCACCGGCAGAAGTTGTATCCCGCGCTGGCCACCTGGCGGGGAGCCCTGCTGACGCTCATGGCGCTACCGGTGAACAGCGTGTTGAGCAGTCCCGAGACCAGACCGCTGACCACGATGCCCGCGATCAGCACGGCCTTGCTGTCGATGGTCATGATCAGCAGCAGTACCGCGTACAGCAGCACGGCCAGCACCGTGCCGCCCAGTTCGCCGAACCTGTTCGCGAGTTTCGGGGCCAGCGTGACCCCGGCGAACGCCACGCACACACCCCAGCCGAAGAACACCAGCCCCACGGCGATCGCGCCGTACTCCAGCACGAACGGGGACCACGCCAGCACGGTGAAGAAGGCCGCGGTGTACAGCGCCGAACCCACGGAGGTACGCAGCAGCGCGCCGTGCCGCAGGGCGCGCAGCGGGTCGAGCAGCCTGACCGGCTCACCGCGGTTGCCGGTGTCGGAGGGCAGGAAGCCCACGGCCAGGATCAGGGCGATGGCCATCAGCACGGCGGTTCCGGCGAACGGCCCGCGCCAGGAGATGTTGCCGAGCAGCGCCCCGAGCAGTGGTCCGGTGGACAGGCCGATGCCGAGCGCTGCCTCGTAGAGCAGGATCGCGGCCTGCTGTCCGCCGCTGGCCGCGCCGACGATCACCGAGAGTGCCGTGGCGATGAACAGGGCGTTGCCCAGGCCCCAGACCGCTCGCAGCGCCACCAGTTGTACGACCGTGCCCGCCAGCGCGCAGGCCAGGGTGGCCAGCACGATCAGCACCAGACCGGTGACCACCGTGCGCTTGGCGCCGAACCGCGCGCTGAACGCGCCGGTGATCAGCATGGCCACCACCTGGACCCCCAGGTAGGACGAGAACAGCAGGGTCACCTGCTCCGGGCCCGCGTCGAGTGCTTCGGCTATGGAACGCAGGATCGGATCGACGAGGCCGATGCCCATGAAGGCGATCACGGCCGCGAACGCGGTGATCCAGACGGTCTTGGGCTGCCCCTTGAACACCTCGCGCAATGGGGTGGCTTCGGACCCGCTCATGGGCGCGCGCTCCTCTTGTGGACGAAGTATTTCGTTAGAAATGCTAACTTTCATGCCGGGTGGCTGCCCCTCCGGGATGAGCAAGCTCACCGAGCGAGCCGGGAACCGCGTCCGGGTCATACCATCGACGGCGTGGGCGACGGCAGCGATGGCGTGACCGCGGTGTTGTTCGATCTCGACGGTGTGCTGGTCGATTCCGAGCACCTCTGGGACCGCATACGGCGCGAGGTCACCGAACAGCACGGCGGCGAATGGGCCGATGGTGCCAGTGAACGCATGATGGGGATGAGCACGCCGGAATGGGCCGAGTACCTCGTCACCGGGCTGGGCGTTCGACTGTCCTCCGAAGAGGTGGCCGAGACGGTCATCGACCGGATGGCCGAGCACTACGCCGCCGAACCACCGACGCTGCCGGGAGCCGTCGAGACGGTGCGGACCGTGGCCGAGCGGTACCCGGTCGCGATCGCCAGTTCGGCCCCGCCACGCATCATCGGGGCGTTCCTGGAAACCGGTGGACTCACGGACGTGGTGCGCCACACCGTATCCAGTGAGCAGGTGGGGGCGGGCAAGCCCGCCCCGGACGTATACCTGCGCGCGGCCGACGAGCTGGGGGTGGACGCGCGTAGGTGCGTGGCGGTGGAGGACTCCTCCAACGGGCTGCGCTCGGCGGCGGCCGCGGGCACCACCGTCGTCGCCGTGCCGAATCCGCACTTCCCACCCGCCGCGGACGCGTTGCGACTGGCCGAACGGCGCCTGGAACGCATCGACGAGCTGCCCGGGGTGCTCGCCGAACTGTCCGCGTGAGAGGTCGCTGGGGTTCCCGCCTCCCGGCCGGCCCCTCGATTGCCTCCCGGACCATCGGTGATGGATGCTGGTTACGTGCGTATCAGGGAGGCGACGGCCGACGACTGGCCCGCGATCTGGCGCTTCATGCGCGACATCGTCTCGGCGGGCGAGACCTTCTGCTGGGAGCGGGACACCACCGAACCGAGTGCTCGCGCGGGGTGGATGCGACTGCCGCCGGGCCGAACCGTGGTGGCCATCGACGACGAGGGAACCGTGGTGGGAACCGCCGAGACCCACCCCAACCACCCCGGGCCCGGCGCGCACGTGGCCAACGCGGGCTTCATGGTCGACCCGGCCCACGCCGGACGCGGTTACGGCCGTGCGCTGGGGGAACACGTGGTCGAGCAGGCCCGCGCCGACGGTTACTCGGCGATGCAGTTCAACGCGGTGGTGGAGACCAACACCGGGGCGGTGGCGCTGTGGCGCTCCCTGGGATTCGAGATCCTGACCACGGTGCCGGAGGCCTTCGAGCACCCCGAGAAGGGTTTCGTGGGGCTGCACATCATGCACCGCGCGCTCCGGTGAGACTTCGTCGACTCGGCTCGCGTGGCGATTTCGCGAGAAATCGAGGCGCAACGGTGTCGAGAACAGCGCGCTGGCTCCGTCCCCGGGGCACGATCGGATCAACCGGTCGTTCGACGGATAGGGAGCTCATCGTGAAGTATCTGCTGCTCAAGCACTACCGAGGTGGTCCGGAACCGGCTGCGGACCATCCGACCATGGATCAGTGGACTCCGCAGGAGGTCGACGCGCACATCCAGTACATGAAGGACTTCGCCGCCCGTCTGGAGGAGACCGGCGAGTTCGTGGATTCGCAGGCCCTCGCTCCCGAGGGCACGTTCGTGCGATACGACGGCGCGGGACAACCGCCGGTGACCGACGGCCCGTTCGCCGAGACGAAGGACCTCATCGCGGGCTGGATGGTCATCGACGTGGAGTCCTGGGAGCGCGCGGTCGAGCTGGCCGGGGAGCTCTCGGCGGCTCCCGGGAACGGCGGCGAGCCGATCCACGAATGGCTCGAAGTACGGCCGTTCCTCACCGAGCCACCCACGGTGACCGAGTGAACGAGCCACTGCTGCGGGAACTCGGACCCGTGGTGATCGGCGTTCTCGTCCGTCGCGGAGCTGAATTCGCCTCGGCCGAGGACGCCGTGCAGGAGGCGCTGGTTCGGGCACTCGAAGCCCGGCCGGAGGAGCAACCGCGCGCCCCCGAAAGCGTGGCTGATCTCGGTCGCGTGGCACAAGTTCCTCGACTCCGCACGGGCCGAGAAGTCCCGGCGCGAGCGGGAGCTGGCGGTGGCGGCCGAACCAACCGGCGTTCCGGTGCCCGGAACCGACGACACGCTGCGCGTGTAGGCCGAAGCCGCCCGCGCCGCCACCAACCTGGCCGAACGCGAGCATCTCACCCGCGAAGCAGCACGCGCGCGGCACCGGGCGCGGACCTCATGACCGGCTCGCGAGGACTGCTGCCCTACTCCTGGGCCATGTCCACGAACCGGCTGTAGTGCAGCTGGTGCGCCACGGTAACGGTCTCGGTGGGGCCGGCACGGTGCTTGGCGAGGATCAGATCCGCCTCGCCCATCCGGGGATCGTCCCGTTCGAACGCGTCGGGCCGGTGGATCAGGATCACCATGTCGGCGTCCTGCTCCAGGCTGTTGTGCACGACCACCGAGTTGGCCACGAAGTTGTGCGTGTCGGCCACCGTCGCGTCGTAGACGGGCTGCTCACCGAGCGAGGTGATCTCGACGATCTCGTCCCAGCGCACGTCGTCCCAGCGCACGTCGTCCGAGTACACCTCGTCCGAGGGCACCTCGTTCCGGCGCGATCCGGCGTCGGTGGTGACCGCTCGTTCCCGCCGATCGGCGGAGAACGTGCCATCCCCTACGGCGACCGCCCCCGGTTCGAGGGACCCACCGGCTCGGGCGACCGGTGCGGGTGCCGTGCTCGCGATCTCCCGACTCGCGACCTCCGCTCCGGCGATCTCGCGCGCGAAGCGCTGTCGACTGTCGATCCCGTCGAGCAGGATCTCCCAGCGGTTCGGATCCGCCTCCGGCGACGGGCGACGCAGCCTGGTGTGGACGGTGAACCGCGACAGCAGCAGTTGGAACCCGTCGGCCAGCGCGCGACCCTTGACCGTGCGGCGTTCCCACCCCGCCCGTAGTTCGCGCGGTTCCGCCGCGCTCCCCTCGCCGTCCCAGCACAGCCGCAGGAACAGCGCGAGTTGCCCACGTGGCAGCGAGAAAACCCGATGTGGCACCTCGCCACCGTCGAGCGCCGACCGGGCCAGCGAGACCACTTCGGACTCCGACACCGGTTCCGCGTCGAGCGGGTCCGGAACCCGTCCCGGCACCGCGACGTGGGCTCCCTCGGTCAGCTCGCCGAGCGGGGTCCAGCCCCACGGGGTCAGCATCGGGTGATTGGCGGTGGCCTCGACCTCCCGGCCGGAGGCCAGCACGACACGGAACGCCTCCTTGACACCGCTGCTGAACACGTTCGTGATCGGTCGCGGGACCATCCGCCGCTGCTCGTCCACCGACCACACCAGCGGTCGCTGCCCCTCGGCCATCAGCTCGTCGAAGGTGATCTCCGAACCGTCGTCGGCCCGCAGCAGTCGCGTACCACCGGTCAGACAGCCCGACTCGCGCAGGTCGGACAGTTGTGGTTTGCGGTCGTTGCGCTGCTCCGGACCACGGTTGAGCTGCGAGATCGCCACAACCGGGATCTCCAGTTCCTTGGCGAGCAGCTTGAGGCTCCGGGAAAACTCCGAGACCTCCTGCTGCCGGGACTCGACCCGCTTGCCCGAGGTCATCAGCTGCATGTAGTCGACCACGATCAGCCCGATGTCGTTGCGCTGCTTCAGGCGCCGCGCCTTCGCGCGGATCTCCATCATCGTCAGGTTGGGCGAGTCGTCGATGAACAGCGGTGCTTCGTTGATCTCGCTCATCCGGCGCGCGAGGCGGGTCCAGTCCTCGTCGGTCATCCGGCCACCGCGCATGTCCCCGAGCCGGATCCGAGCCTCGGCGGAGAGCATGCGCATCACGATCTCGGTGCGGCCCATCTCCAGCGAGAAGATGACGCTGCCGAGCCCGTTCCTGATCGAGGCGGCACGGGCGAAATCCAGTCCGAGCGTGGAGTTGTGGGTCGGGATCATCGACCGGCTCGCGAGGTAGAGCCGGTCGGGTGAGTCGACCTCCACGCACCGCACGGGGACACTGTCCACGCGCCGCACGGCCCTGACACCCCGGGGGCGCCGGTTGCCGCCCCGCTTCAGCTTGTGCTGGTCGTCGAGTTCGGTGCGGCGGAAGATCTGGTCCTCGCCGCTGTCGAAGACCACGAGAGTGGTGATCTCGTCACCCGAGTCCGGGTCCACGGTGGCGGTGCACGGGTATCCCAGGGTGAGGACGAGCTCGCGAACCCGCACCGAAAGGGACTCACGCACTCGCAGCAGCACGCGGCCGTCCTCGCCCACGCTGCCCGCCGTGTCCGCGAGTCCGGCCAGCAGCGAACGCCGCTGCTGCTCACTCCCGCGCAGGTAGTCGGCGGGGACCTCGGCCTCGTGCCACACTCCCAGCCCGGCCAACTCGGCCGCGGTTTCCTCGTCGAGCACGACCCCGTCGTTCGCGCGTACCAGGCCGTTCGGTTCCGGGGTGGCCGGTTCCAGGTTGGCCAGTACGTCCTCGCCCACCCCGGACAGTTCACCGGCCTTGTCGCCCGCCGCAAGCCACACTCCCAGCAGGTAGGGCGCGATCGGCAGGTCCCGCTGTGCCAGCGAGAACGGCCCGTGGTCGGGCAGCTCCACGTCCATCCGGTTGCCGAGCCTGTCGCGGAGTCCGGCCGTGGTGCACACGGTGCCGTCCCGCAGGCCCCACTGGTGCTGCTCGTCGGCGACCACCAGCGTGCCGTCCGAGAATTCGATCTCGTAGCAGACGTGACCGTGCATCACCTCGGTGGCCGCGGTCACCCGGACCGATCTGCCGTCCGCGCCGAGCAGTTGGTCGCCGACGGAAACCGCGCCCATGGTGGTCCAACCCTCCGGCGTGGGCAGCGGTGTGTGCAGCGCCAGTGCCTTGCCCACACCGGGACGTGCCGCGACGATGATCATCTGCCCCGGGTGCAGCCCGTTGGTCACGCCGTCCAGATCCACGAAACCGGTCGGGATCCCCTCGGATTCGCCGCCGCGCGAGGCGATGGCGTCGATCTCGTCCATCGTCGGCTGCAGCAGCTCTTCGAGCGCGACGTAGTCCTCGCTGGTGCGTCGTTCGGTCACGTCGTAGACAGCGGCCTGCGCGCGGTCCACGACCTCCTCGATCGCGGCGCCCTCGGCGCCGTTGTAGCCGTACTGCACGATCCTGGTGCCCGCCTCGACCAGCCTGCGCAGTACCGCCTTCTCCGAGACGATCTCGGCGTAGTAGTTGGCGTTGGCCGCGGTGGGGACCGTCCGGAGCAGCGTGTGGATGTAGGCGCCACCACCGACCTTGCCGAGTTCGTTGCGCCGTTCCAGCGCGGCGGACACCGTGACCGCGTCGGCGGGCTCACCCCGCCCGTACAGATCGAGCACGCACTCGTAGATCACGTGATGTGCGGGACGGTAGAAGTCTTGTGGCTGGAGCACCTCGACGACGTTGGCGATGGCGTCCTTGCTCAACATCATCCCGCCGAGCACCGACTGCTCGGCGGCCACGTCCTGCGGTGGTTGCCGTTCGAAGGCCGCTCCGTGATCGCCATCGTTCTCGTCGGGGGGCGGTTCCGTACCGCGCTCGTCAGCCAACGCCACGGCTTACTGCCACCTCCTGGACGCAGAGTCCGGCCCCGATGCCCGGGCCGAGTTCCGACATACGCGTCACCGTGCCGACCCGATGGGGTCGCCGGGTCACGAGTCGTCGCGGCAAATGATCGCGGAGACATCGACAGCGCCCGGTTGGTCGCGGCCCGGCGTGTCGCGAGTGCGTGCTGTCATGTCCGTGATCTCGAAGGTGCCCACATCATACGTGACCCGGTTCGGAACCGAGCCGACGCGAAGGGGCTGTGGACAAGTCGGAGGACAGCGTGTCGAACGGAATTGGACACACGTGTCCACTCGACGGTGCGCGTTGTGGACAAACTGGGGACAACTCTGTCGTGGTGCTCGTCTTCGCAGCGCACTTCTCGACGAAGGCCCTGTGGACAGGTTGTGGACAGCTTGCCGGTCCGTGACGGATACGAAACGACCGTCCCCAACCGTGGTGCTGTTGGTGCGGAAACACGGGGTAGGAACGGAACCGAACCGGTTCCGCGCGGCCGGTCTTCGCCACCTCCGCGCGGAACCGCGTTGAATGATTCAGCCGCCCGGCGTGACCTCGACGTGCATCGAGGCGTAGACGTCGGGGTGCAACCGCACGCCGACGGCCATCTTGCCCAGCGACTTGACGTTGCCCTTCAGTTCCACCGAACGCTTGTCCAGGCTGGGGCCACCCGCCTGACGCACGGCCGAGACCACGTCGGACTCGGTGATCGAACCGAACAGCTTGCCCTTCTTGGAAACCTTCTTGGAAAGCCGCACCATGCCCATGTTCTGCAGCTGTTCCTGCAGCTCCCGGGCATGCTCCAGGTTGCGGACCCTGCGGTTCTCCTGCGAGCGGCGGATGGTCTCGACCTGCTTCTGCGCACCCTTGGTGGCCAGGATGGCCATGTTCTGCGGCAGCAGGTAGTTGCGGGCGTAGCCGTCACGTACCTCGACAACGTCACCCGAGGCGCCGAGACCGCTCACGTCCGAGGTCAGAATGATCTTCACGGCGTGTCTCCTTTCAAAGCCGAACCGAGGTCACCCCGGCCCCGTCGCCGACCGGCACCGACGAGCCGGCCGGTCTCCCAGGCGTGATCGAGCGTGTGACCGAGTTCCCGAATCCGGGCAGCGGGGTCGCGCCCTGACGAGCCGGGGCTCCGTCGTGAATCGTGCACGCGTGGGAGCGCGGGGCGGTGGCGAGTATCCCGGTTTTACCGGGCGGTCGAGGTGTACGGCAGCAGCGCCATCTCGCGGGCGTTCTTGACCGCGATGGCAACGTCCCGCTGGTGCTGACTGCAGTTGCCGGTCACACGCCGTGCCCGGATCTTGCCGCGATCCGAGATGTACTTACGCAGCAGCGTGGTGTCCTTGTAATCGATGCTCAGTGCGTTCTGGTCATCACAGAAGGCGCAGACCTTCTTCTTCGGCTTGCGCACGGGCGCCTTGGCCATGTGCTTGCTCCTTCGAAGCGAGCGAGAACTCCGTAATGGACTTTTCGTTCGGCCGTGGGCCGGAAGCGACCGCAGGGGCGCGCCGACCACGGCCGGGCAATTCCCGGGCATTCGCGAGAACGCCGCGGCCACGGCGGGACGGGATGCTTCGGTCACCCGGTGACCGTGCTCCTCCCGCGGATCAGAAGGGTGGCTCGTCGCTGAAGCCGCCGCCGGAACCGGCCGGAGGGGCCGAGCTCCAGGGATCCTCCCCGCCTGAGCCGCCACCGGAGCCACCACTGCCGCGGCTGATCTTGTTGACCTTCGCCGTGGCGTAGCGCAGCGAGGGGCCGACCTCGTCGACCTCCATCTCGACCACGGTGCGCTTCTCGCCTTCCTTCGTCTCGAAGGAGCGTTGGCGCAACCGCCCCTGCACCACCACGCGCATGCCCCGGGTGAGTGTCTCGGCAACGTTCTCGGCTGCCTGCCGCCAGATGTTGCAACGGAGGAAGAGGGCTTCGCCGTCCTTCCACTCGCCCGCCTGGCGGTCGTAGAACCGCGGTGTGGACGCGACGGTGAAGTTCGCGACCGCCGCGCCGGAGGGAGTGAAGCGAAGTTCCGGGTCGGCGGTCAGGTTGCCGACCACTGTGGTTACGGTTTCACCGGCCATCGCCTGTTGACTCCGTCTCTGTGCTGAGGTCGGGGGCTGGGCCGCTCGGGAGAGCGGGGATCAGACCGAAGCGCCGACCTCGCCGCGGGTGGCGGCCTTGGCGGCCTTGGCGCTGGCACGGGCCAGACGGGCCTCCTTGCGCGGCTGCACGATCTTGCGCAGCATCTTGGTGCGCAGCACGTTCTCGCTCAGGTTGAGCTGCCGGTCGAGTTCGTTGACCGAAGCCGACTCGGAGTTCAGATCCACTACGACGTAGATGCCCTCGGCGCGCTTGTCGATCTCGTAGGCCAGCCTGCGGCGACCCCAGACATCGACGTTCTCGATGCTGCCGCCGTCGTTGCGAATGACCTTGAGGTAGTTCTCCAGGGACGAGGCGACATTCCGCTCGTCCAGGCTCGGGTCGAGAATGACCATGAGCTCGTAATGACGCATAACGACCACTCACCTCCTGTGGACTTACGGCCGCGGACTCTCCGCGGCAGGAGGGTCGCCATATCCATGGCGATCCGGTACAGCGTAGCAATCCGGCGAATCGGCCGGTGACCTGGGTATCGCGCGTACTGCCCGGTTACCCGGCACCGCTTCGTCCTGACGATCGGTGCTCACGCCCCCGCGCCGCGAGCGTTCACCCGCGGGCGAGTCCGAACGGTCGAGAAGCGGCACGTCTCAGACCCGGCGCAGCACCCACGTCCTGATGAGCGCGGCGGTCACCCCGGCCAACGAGACGGCGGCCAGCAGCACCGGCAACGCGACGCGCTCCCCGGAGCCGGTGGGCAACGCCTGAGCGCTTCCCGCCTCGCGCACCCGGTCCTGCTGGTTGTGCTCATCGCCGGTTCGCAGGTCACCCGTGGCGGGCTCTCCACCGGACGTCTCGCCGAACCGGCTGTCCGACCACGGCGGCAGCGACCCCGGCACGTAAGCGTACTCGGAGGGCGCCACCTGTTCGGCGGACCCCGGGGAGTAGTTCGAGCCCGGCCCGCCCGCCTGCCGCTGCGGCTGGTCGTCGATCGGATCCGTGGTGGGATCACCGCCGCTGCCGGAACCGGGTGTGCCGGGATTCCGCTTCTCGTCGCCGGACGAGCCCGGATCCGGGGATTCGGTGGGCTGGCCGGTCGTCGGCTCATCCGGGGTGGGGCTCGGTTCGCTCGGTTCCGGTTTCGGTTGGCCCGGCACGTTCACGCCGCCCAGGCAGGTGACCGCGAGGTTTCCCACGTGGAAGTTCATCGTGTCGCCGCGGTCCTCGACGGCGGCGAGCCCGGCGATACGATTCGCCAGCGCATCGGCCAGCGCGGAACCGGAGAAGTGCTGTTCCTCGGCTGTCACTTCGCCGATGCGGATCGGCGCGGTTCGCAGGAACTGCTGGTGGATCCGGTCTATCCGGTCGAAATCGAGCGGAAAGGTCAGTCCGGCCGCGTCCTTGACCCGGGAGTCCAGCGCACGGGGTGAGACCACGATCGGTTGGCCGTGCTCGGCGCTCGTCACGTCCTCGGTGCAGGTGCCGATCACCACCGGATCCGCCGCGGCGGCCACACCGCCGCCCAGGAACCCGCTCGTCGCCACCACGGCGCCCGCCGCCGTGGCAGCGGCCGCTCGCCGCAGCGCAGCGGGTGCTCGTTTCCGAGCGTCGAGAGTGGATTCCTCGGTCGGGTGGTCATCGCGCTGACTGCTCATACACGTACCCCTCACTCCGTGCGCGCTCTCCGGGACGCCCGCCGTTGGCTCGCGGGTGGGCGGTTCGCGGAGATCGAAGCCCTCACCCTGGTTAACGCGTGAGTACGGTCACGGTAACGCCATAGTGTGAAACCGTTTCGAATCGCCTCCGCCGCGCGCTCCCGGAGGCGGTACCCCGATCCCTTTCGTAGCCCGCGCCATCACTCTCCCGCTTGAGGCCCCACTGCTCACGTGGTCGGTGCCGCCGGGGTTTCTCCCGTGCGGCGTCAATTTCTCGCGAAATCGCCGCGCCGCTTCGACGCAGGGCGAACTCCGACCACCCTCGCAGCAGGACCGACCGCGGGTTCTCGCGTGCGGCTCTCGCGGGGACGGTCCCGACGTGGTGTAGTGGCCACTCGATGTCGGGGCACCCGCGGCGAGAGCCGTGCGAGAGGTTCCGCAACCCGCACCGCCACGCAAACCGACCCGAGGCGCTCCTACTAAGGTCGGGGTATGCAGATCGGTGCCCATGTTCGTGACGACGATCCACTGACCGCCGCGAGCGAACGCGGCGCCGAGGTCGTGCAGTTCTTCCTGTCCGATCCGCAGGGTTGGAAGGCTCCGCAGCCGCATCCGCTGGAGGAGCGGATCCGCGACTCCGAGCTGCGGGTTTTCGTGCACTCGCCCTACGTGATCAACGTCGCCTCGCCGAACAACCGCATCCGCATCCCCTCCCGCAAGTCCGTGCTCTCGCAGACCGCGGCCGCGGCGCGGATCGGGGCCGAGGGGGTGGTGGTGCACGGCGGTCACGTCACCAAGGACGAGGATCCGGCCGAGGGAGTGGCCAACTGGCGCAAACTCTTCGAGCGACAGGCCGCCGAGGGCGGCTTCGAGGTGCCGGTGCTGATCGAGAACACCGCGGGCGGTGCCAACGCCATGGCGCGCGGGTTCGACGACCTCGCCCGGCTCTGGGACGCGGTCGGCGAGTTCGGCGCGGGATTCTGCCTGGACACCTGCCACGCGTACGCGGCAGGTGAGGACCTCGTAGGCATCGTGGAGCGGGTTCGCGCCATAACCGGGCGCCTCGATCTGGTGCATCTCAACGACTCGCGGGACCCGTTCGGCTCCTGGCGCGATCGACACGCCAACGTCGGTTCCGGCACCATCGATCCCGAAGTGCTGCGCGAGGTCTGCGCCACCGCCGAGGCCCCGATCGTCGTGGAGACCCCTCCCGAGGGGCAGGCCGAGGACATCGCCTACCTCCGTGGTTGAATTCCCCCGGCCAGGGGAGGCCGGCGATTTCACGCGAGCTCGACGTCGGTAGGAGCGAGTTTCCCCAGCCGGAGGACCGGGACCTCGATTCTTGTCCGGGAGCGAGTGTGCGCGACCGATCGGTGGGACGGCGAACGACCGGACTCTCCGCCCTGGCCCTGGCGGCACTGTGCGTGCTGACCGGGTTGACCATGCTGTTGGGCTACGCCAACAAGGCCCGCTGCACCGGGCCCGAGTTCGACGAGTCCGGCGTCTCGCGCTCCGACGTCGCGTCCCGCAGCTCCCGCTACGTCTGCTACTCGGACCTGCAGTACCTGTGGAACGCGCGCGAGCTCGACGAGATGGGCTTTCCCTACGCCACCGGTGGGATCACCGAGGACGGGGAGCTGTACGGCAGCGTCGTCGAGTACCCGGTGCTGATCGGGGTGCTGGTGTGGCTGGGGTCGCTGTTCGTGCGGACCGACGCGGGTTTCCTGGCCGCCTCCGCGCTGCTGTTCGCCCCGTTCGGACTGCTCACCGCCTGGTGGCTGGGAAGGCTGAGCCGCTGGCGGGCGCTGTGGTGGGCGCTCGGCCCGCCGTTGGTGCTCTACTCCTTCCACAACTGGGACCTGGCCGCCGTGGTCTGCTCGGTGGGGGCGATCTACGCCGTGCATCGCCACCGGGCCACCGGGCTGCGACGACCAGCTCTGCTGGCGGCCGTGCTGTTGGGGATCGGCGCGGCCTGCAAGCTCTACCCCGCGATGTTCGCCCTGCCGCTGGCGCTGTACGTACTCACCGGTGGCGCTGCCGGTGCCCGCGATGCCGCCGGTTCCCGTGGTTCCACCGGTGCCGGTGATTCCGACAGGCGCGGCGGCCGGTTCGACATCGTTGGTGCGTTCGGCGTGCTCGGCACCGCGCTGGGAACTTTCGTACTGATCAACCTGCCGTTCGCGGTGATCGGTTTCGAGGGGTGGGCGGCCTCGTTCCGGTTCCAGCTGCGGCGCTCGGTGGACCTGACCACCAACTCGATCTGGTACTGGGGCCTGCGGCCGCTGGTGGCGGAGGACCGGTTCGAATCCCTGGTCGGGGTGCTTTCCCCGGTGCTGGTGCTCGTGTCGTTCGCGCTGGCCTGCGTGCTGGGGATGCGCCACTGGTCCCGTGGCGGGGCCTTCCCGTGGGTGGCGGTCTCGGCGGCGATGCTGTGCGGCTTCCTGCTGCTGCACAAGGTGCACTCCCCGCAGTTCGCGCTCTGGCTGCTGCCGTTCCTCGTGCTCGTGCCGGTACGCACCGGCTGGCTGATCGCCTACCTGCTGGCCGACGCCGCCATGGGGATCGGGTTCTTCCGCTGGATGTATCTGATCGGCACCGACCAGCCCTTCGCCATCTACGAGTCGTTCGCGGCGCAGGCGGTGATGATCGGGGTGTGGGGTCGCGCGGCACTGCTGGTCGGGTTGTTCGTCGCGTTTCTCGGGGCCGCCGGCTTCAGGTTCCCCGGAAGTTCACCGCCACGGGCGGCCGCCGAGCGGGATTCCCGACCCGCCTTCGCCGAATAGGCAGCACGAACCGGTCGGGTTTGTTGTCCAGGAACCCGCCGTGCGGATCGGAGTGCGGAGCACGGCGGACCCTGTCCAGTTCCGGACGCAGGATCTCCCGCACGATCAGCACGCAGATCAGCACCACCACCGCGTCGCGGACCACGACCGCCCCCAGGAACCAGTCCTCGGGCAGTCCGTTGTTGGAGGTGCCGAGGAAGTAGTACATCCGCGGCGCCCAGAGCGCCGCGTCGAGCAGCATCCACGTCGCCAGCAGCCGCCAGCGCGGGATGGCGAGCACGGCCAGCGGCACCAGCCACAACGAGTACTGCGGACTCCACACCTTGTTGGTCAGCAGGAACACCGCCACCACGAGGAAGCACAACTGCGCCAGCCGTGGCCGCACCGGTGCGGAGAGCGCCAGCACTCCGATCGCCGCGCAGCCCAGCAGCAACAGCACGAAACTCACCGCGTTCAGCACCGAGGGAGTCTCGTTCGGCCCCAGCGGACCGTCGAAACCCGCCCAGT
Organism: Actinopolyspora mzabensis; assembly: GCF_900101095.1. GTDB lineage: Bacteria > Actinomycetota > Actinomycetes > Mycobacteriales > Pseudonocardiaceae > Actinopolyspora > Actinopolyspora mzabensis. Next base: position 386,550 of record NZ_FNFM01000002.1, on the reverse strand, counting down.
CGCCGAAGTGCATGACCACGTTGTACAACGAGTCCGGATCCGCCGGTCGGGCGCTGTTGAACCGGAAGAACTCCCACCAGCCACGCGGGAACATGATCATGATCGGCAGGTTCACCACCAGCCACGCGCTCAGCATGGCCAGCAGCGCGCGCAGCCCCTCGCGGACCCGCCCGGAACGCAGGCACAGCACCAGAATCGGGCCGATGAGCAGCAGCGGATAGAGCTTGGTCGCCGCGCCCAGCCCCAGCAGCACCCCGGCGAGCGTCACGCGCTTGCGGGCCCAGGCGAGCAGTCCGGTGGTGGCCAGCGCGGTCGCCAGCGCGTCGAAGTTGGTGAAGGCGTGCACGAACGCCAGCGGGGCGGTGGCGGCCAGCGCCGCGTCCCACGCCCGGAACCGGCACAGCCGGTACAGCGCCCAGACGGTCACCAGCCAGGCCGTGGCCAGCCAGAACGCGCTGATCTCGAAGTAGACCGCGCTCTCCGCCGTGGCAGGCAGCACCCCGTGAGCCGCCAGCGTCATCCAGCCGTCGGTCAGTTTCGCGTTGGCCCACTGGAACAGCCCCGTGAGCACGGGATACATCATGTAGCGGACCTGCTCGTGGGGGGTGCCCGGATCGTCCACCCAGGACGTCTTGTAGGGGAACGCCCCGTCCGGCGCCAGGTCGCCGGCTCCGTAGCGCGGGATGAGGTCGGTGTAGCACAACGCGACGTACTGCCGGTTGTCCCGCCAGTCCAGCCGGGGGCCGTCGGTGGTTTCGTAGGTCTGCGCGCAGGGTGCCTTGAGGAGCCAGCTCGCCGCCAGCAGCAGTACCGCCAGCAGCAGGATCACCCGTAGCGGGGTCCAGAACCACTGCCTGCCCACTTGGGCGTGCACGCCGAGTCGCCCGCCGAACAGGTTGCTCAGCTTGATCGCGAGCGGTTCCGTCCAGGTGGGTGGAACGCGTTGGGTCCTGTCGAGTGAGGCGCTGTCCACCCGCGCCACCCGCTCGGTGGTGGCGACCGGTTCGGCTCCGCCCGGGTCCGGAGTGCCGTGGCGTTCTTCACCGACCCCTTCGGCGGGGTCCCGCTCGTTTCCCGCTCGTTCGGGCTGCTCCGGCTCGGACACGGTCCGCATGTTACGGAGCCCTCGCTACGAAGAGTGCGGCCGGTTCGTGGAACCGGCCGCACTCCGCACGAGATTCAGGAGTTCATGGGGACATCACGCCGGACGGTCAGTCGGGACCGCGGGCGCTGTTCTCGTCGTTCCCGCTGCCCTGCTGGTGTGGTCGCTCTTCCTCGGACGCGCTCGGGTTCGTGGTGTCACTTTCGTCCTCGCAGTCCGAGAACCAGGGGTTCTCCTGGCACTCGTCGTTTCGGTCCGAGCTCTCCCCGCCAGTCGGGGGGAAGTCGCTGGGCCCCGTTTCGTCGGACGGTGCTTCGTCGGACGGTGACTCATCGCTCGGGGGAGTCTCCGACTCGTTCTTCTCGTCCTCCGGGGGATCCGGACTCGGTGGCGGGGGCACGGTGAACTGGCCGATCGGATCCGGCTCCTGGAACTCCTCTACCGGCTTGCCCTCCAGGTAGGAGTTCATGAACTTCTGCCAGATGGCGCCGGGTTGGTCGGCGCCGTAGATGTCCGCACCCGAAGCGTCGGTCAGTGGTTCCTGTTTGGTGGTGGACTTGTTGAGCACGACCGCCGTGGAGATCTGCGGGGTGTAGCCCACGTACGAGGCGGTGGCGTTGTGCCCACTGTCCCGGAGCTGGTGGGTACCGCTCTTGGAGGCCACCGGCCGATCACCGTTCAGGTCCAGCCCGTACTCCTTCGCCACGTCCCGCATGCTCTCGGTCACGTTGGCGGCGATGTTGGCGCTGCTGTGGGAGCTGTCCGAGAACGCGGTCTCGGTCTCGGAGGAGAAGTCCTCCTTGACCTCGCCCTCGTTGGTCACGAGCTTCTCGACCAGGAACGGCTCGGCCCGTTCTCCGTCGGCCAGCCCGCCGTAGCCGTTGGCCAGGCTCAGCGTGCTCACCGGGTAGGCACCCAGTGTGACGCCGAGATTCGTGTTCCCCTTGGAGTTGGCGAGCACCGGCACGGTCTCGCCTTCCCTGTTGACCTTCTCGCGCGGGATGCCCGCCTGGTAGGCCGTCTCGGCCACGCTCTGCGGTCCGAACTTGTTGGCCATGTTCAGAAACGCGGTGTTGACCGACTCCTCGGTGGCCGTGCGTACGCCGCAACGTTCCGGATTACTGCCGCAGGTGACCCCGGCCGCGTTGCCGTATTCGGTACCCGCGATGGTCTGGTCGTCCGAACCGTCGTAGGTCTCCCCGATCCCGTAGCCGTCCTTCAGGCCGGTCGCGGTGACGAACGGTTTGAACGAGGAGCCGACGGGCTGGCGTTCCTCGACCCAGTCGTAGCCCTTGTTGCCCGGTGAGTAGGCGCGCACCGCGCCGGTTTTGGGATCCACGGCCGCCAGGGCCGGGTTGATCTCTTCGGGCTGGTCGGCCATCACCTGCTGCACCGCGTCGCGGGCGGCCTGCTGGGCCTGGCTGTCCAGCGTGGTGACCACCTGCAGGCCCTGACTGGTCAGCTCGTCCTTGGTGTAGTTGTGCTCCTCCAGCTCCTGGATGATGCGCCGCTGGATGTGGATCTGCGCGGTGGTGGTCTTCTGCTGCCACGCGAACCTTTCCCGGGTTTGCGGCATCTTCAGGTTCTGGTACTCCTGCTGGCTGATCCAGCCGTTCTGCTTCATCTGGAGGCTGACGTACTCCCAGCGGTCCTTGGCCCGCTCGGCGTCTATCTGGGGATCGTTGCCTCGGGGTAGCTGCACCATCCCGGCCAGCACCGCCGACTCGGAGGCGTTGAGCTCGCTCGGGTCCTTGTCGAAGAAGGCCTCGGCAGCGTTGTCGATGCCGTAGGCATCCCTGCCGTAGTAGGCGGTGTTGAGGTAGGCCTTGAAGATCGTGGTCTTGTCGTACTGGTTGGTCAGCTTGAACGCCCGCACGATCTCGGTGAACTTCCGGGTGATGCTGTGGTCGTCCTTACCCGTGCTCAGCTTGATGTACTGCTGCGTCATGGTCGAGCCGCCGCCCTGGCCACCGGAGAGCTGGTTGTAGACGGCGCGGCCGATGCCGGTCACCGAGAATCCGGGATTGCTGTAGAAGTCCGCGTCCTCGGCGGCCATGGTGGCGTGTCGCATCTCCTGCGAGACCTCGCTGAGGTCCTTGATGAGCACGCGCTCCTCCCCCTTTTCGGGCGAGAACTTGTTCAGCACGCTGCCATCGGAGTACTTGACCACCATGCTGGTGCTGTAGTTCTTGGCGACCTTCGAGGGTGGGGTGACCTCGAAGGTGAAGTAGCACCAGGCGAATATCGCGCCGGGCACCAGGATTCCCAGCGCCGCCGCGACGTAACAGGTACGCCGGAGACCGCGCCAGATCCTGCGCCTGCCGCGTTTCTTGCGGGCGAGGGCCGTCATGTCGTCGTCATCCGGATCGTCGGGATAGTCGAGTTCGTCGTCGAACCCCTCGTTGAAGCCGTCCTCGAAGTCGTCGTACTCGTCGGCGGAGTAGGGGTCCGAGTCCGAGTAGTAGCTGTAGCCGCCGTGCGAGGCGCGGTGCGTGATCAGCCCCGGATCGCTGTCCGGGGGCGAGGACTGCTCGGCGCGGGTCATGCCGAACTCGGCGGAGCTTTCGGGCGATTCGGACCGGGCCGAAGCCGTCGCGTCGGCTTCCTCGCGGGAGCCCGGAGTGTCCCGGGAGTTTCCGGCGGTTCCGTCCGGGCCGTTCGGGCCGGCGGAGGCCGCCGCGCCCGCGGCGGCGCCTGCCATGCCCCCGGCAGCCGCACCAGCCGCACCAGCCGCACCAGCCGCACCAGCCGCGCCAGCTGCCTTACCGCCGGTGGTTCGGTGCTCCCGGGTCGGTTCCTCGCCACCGCGGGGCGCCGCGTTCGGCCCACCCACGGAAGCTATGTGCTGGGTCGGTGCCTCACCCGGATCGTTCGGGTGCTGTCCGGGACCGCCCTGCCCCGCGGGTGGGCCCTGCGGGGGGCCTGGCGGTGCGGTCTTCCTGGTCGGCACCTCGTCCGGATTGCCGCCCTGCTGGGGTCCGGGGGTGTTGCCCTGCGCGCCGCGCCCGCCGGTGTTGCCCGGCGGTGGAGCGGGTGCGCCGGAGGGCGGCCTGCCCGAGGCGTCACGGGGGTTTCCCGAGCCGTCCACGGCCGGATGCTGCACGGTGGCGTCCGGGTCGGCCGGTGGCCGCTGTTGACCACCGGGTGGGGGTGCCGGTGGCTGCTGGCCACCACCCCGCTGCTGCGCGCCGGGCCACTGTGCGGTGGCGTCCTCGCCGGGCCGCCCCTGGCCACCCTGTGACGGCTGTTGTCCGGCACCGGTCTGTGGCGGTCCCCCGGCGTGCGGCTGCGCCTGTCCTCGTGGTGCCGCCGGTCCCTGCGGTGGTCCGTTCTGTGGCGGAGGTGGTGGTTGTTCGGAGGCGGGGCCGGGCGGTAAGTGCCCCCCGTCGGGACCCTGCTGCCCGGGACCCTGCTGCCCGGGGCCCTGCTGCCCGGGATACTGCGGTGGCGGCGGACCTCCCTGCGGAGCGGACGGCTGTCCGCTCTGCTGACCACCCGGCCAGCGGTGCTGCGGTGGTTGTTGTCCACGGGACGCCTGTGGTGGCGGCGGTGCCTGCGGCGGCGGTTGCCCCCCGCCTCGCTCGGGTGGCGGTGGGGGCGGCTGGTTCCCCGGCGGGGGCTCGTTGTGCTGCCCGGCCTGTTCTCCCTGCTGCTCCGTATGGGGCGGTCGGCCGGGTTGCCGCCCGCGCTCCGGCTCCCGATCCTCGGCAGCTGGCTGCCTGTGGCGGCGGCCGTCTTCGGACCGGTCGTCACGCTCGTCACTCACGAGAAGTCGTCCTCCGGGACAGGCGTCAACACGGACGCCGTGCGATGCGTTCACGTCGGCGGGTGCCACCGGCCGTGACCGATGAGGCTACTTGCTCACTCGGCCACGGTCCTGCGTCCCCGACCGCGGCCGTGGTGGCCCCCGGTACCGAGGACGTATGACTGCACCAGGTGGTTCCAGTTACATGTACGGCAAACCTCGACGACGAACACATTGAACTCTTCGAACATGGTGGCCATACGTGCCAGTTCCGCGTTGCTCCGGGCCGAATTGTCGGCGTGCTTGAGCTGCTCGCCGAACACCCAGGAGACGTAGGTCACGTGCTCCTTGCGGCACACCGGGCAGATCACGTCACTGGACTCACCGTGGAACTTGGCTGCCTGCAGCAGGTACGGTCCCGCGTCGCAGACCTCCTTCACACCTACCCGACCAGCATGGAGTCGCGCGAGCAGCGACCGACGCCGCAACGCGTAATCCACCACTTGCCGTTGGGTCCGCACGCCCTCAGCGTACGTGTCCTGCGCCCGGGCTCAATTGGGCCGTTCGGGGCAGCCCCGTGGCGGGGTGTCTCCGAACTACCGACGGTGACCGTGCCACGACGGGGTGACTCGGTGCGAAACGGGCCGGGTGCGGGGGTGCCTCGATTCGTCCCGGCGATTCGTCCCGGCCAGTGGGACGCCGGTCGGCTGCCACGGTCACGAGACCGGTGCTGCCCCGCCGGGGCCCGGAACGGTGATGCGGCAGCGGCGAGGACTGTAGTACTCCGATGTATCGGGACGATATAATCATCACCGGGTGCTGCTCGGCTGGGCTTCGTCCGCGAGAGGAGGGCCGGTGCTCGAACTCGCGGTGCTCGGACTGCTGCACGAGGCGCCGATGCACGGTTACGAGCTGCGCAAGCGACTCCAGGAGATTCGTGCGTTCTCCTGCGGAACGGTCTATCCGACGTTGCGCCGGATGAGTCGTGCGGGGCTGATCGAGGAAACCCAGGAAGAACAGGAGGCGCAGCGGTCACGGCGGGCTCGGCGTGTCTATCGTCTCACCGAGCCGGGACGGGATCGCTTCGTCGAATTGGTCGAGGACTGCGGGCCACGAGCGTGTCAGGACGAGGCGTTCGACGTGAGGCTGGCTTTCTTCGCACGAACACCGCCAACGATCCGGATGCGGATTCTGGAGAGCCGCCGGCGGCGCGTGGAGCAGCGCCGGGAAGGGCAACGGGCGATCCTGGCCAGAGCCGACGAGCAGTGCGACCGGTACACGGCGCAACTGCACCGCCTGGGCCTGGATCACAGCGAACTGGAGGTTCGCTGGTTGGACGAGCTGATCGCGCACGAGCGGGCCGAGCAGGGAGCCGAGCGGCCCGCGGGTGTGGGTGGCCTCGACCGAGGCTTGGACAGGGACACGACGAACGGGACATGACGGAGAAGGAGGCCGGCGACCATGGGCGGAGATCGTCACGACGAGGCGACGACCGGCAAGGTCCGAGTGGCGATCGTCGGTGTGGGCAACTGCGCCGCGTCGCTGGTACAGGGTGTGCAGTACTACGGGCGGATGGATCCGAGTGGTCGGGTCCCGGGTCTGATGCACGTGGACTTCGGCGGTTACCACGTCGGTGATCTGGAGTTCGTCGCAGCGTTCGACGTCGACGCGAAGAAGGTCGGCCGCGATCTGTCCGAGGCCGTGGTGGCGAGCCAGAACAACACGATGAAGATCGCCGACGTCCCGCCGCTGGGGGTGCCGGTGCAGCGCGGTCACACGATGGACGGGCTGGGGCAGTTCTACTCCGAGACCATCGAGGAGTCCGAGGAACAGCCGGTCGACGTGGTCGAGGCGCTGCGCGAGTCCCGTGCCGACGTGCTGGTTTCCTACCTGCCGGTGGGCTCGGAGGAAGCCGACAAGTTCTACGCGCGCACCGCGCTCCGAGCCGGTGTGGCCTTCGTCAACGCGCTGCCGGTGTTCATCGCCTCCGATCCCGAGTGGGCGCGCGAGTTCACCGAGGCGGGCGTGCCGATCGTCGGCGACGACATCAAGTCCCAGGTGGGTGCCACGATCACCCACCGGGTGCTCACCAAGCTGTTCGAGGACCGCGGCGTGCACCTGGACCGCACGATGCAGCTCAACGTCGGCGGCAACATGGACTTTCTGAACATGAAGGAACTCGGCAGGCTGGAGTCCAAGAAGACCTCCAAGACCAATTCGGTCACTTCGCAGGTGACGCGTGACATGGGGGACCGCAACGTGCACATCGGTCCTTCGGACTACGTCCCCTGGCTGGACGACCGGAAGTGGGCCTACATCCGGTTGGAGGGACGCGCTTTCGGCGACGCGCCGGTGAACCTGGAGTACAAGCTGGAGGTCTGGGACTCGCCGAACTCCGCGGGCATCATCATTGATGCCATTCGAGCTGCCAAGATCGCCGCGGACCGCGGGGTCGGCGGACCGGTGCTGTCGGCATCCTCCTACTTCATGAAGTCGCCGCCGGAGCAGTACTCCGATTCGGACGCCTATCAGGCGGTGGAGTCGTTCATCGCGGGGGAGAGCTGATCCAGTAGGCAGTGGTGGTCCCGCCGCTGCCCGGGCGCGTCGATTTCGCGCGAGATCGACGCGCAGCGGGGCGGTGCGGCCGTTCCGGTGCGGCGATCTCACGCGGGATCGCGGGATCGCCGCACGGCGTCCGGTTCAGGAACTGCCCAGATTCCCGATGATCATCTTCGCTATGCGGTTGCCGAGCTTCTTCGTGGCGGCGTCGTCACCGAGCACCGTGGACTGCACGTCCACGCGCGAGGTGTCGGTGACCGCTATGCCGATCAGACAGTTGCCGTACTCGCACTGAATCTTCGCTTCGTGGCCGGTGATGGTGGTCTTCTCGGCCTCGCCGGTCATGCCGCTGAACTCGTTCAGGCCCTGCTCCTCGTGGATCGCGAGCAGCGCACTCGTGCCCGGCCCGTTGCCCTGCGGAGGGTTGAACTCGCAACTGCGGGTCTCGCCGTTCCGCTTGTTGGCGGTGGTGCGGGGCAGCCCCAGTTCGTCGCGTTGTGCCTCGGTCAACAGTTCGCACGGGTCGGTACCCGCCAACGTCGGTGCGGGTGGTTTCGCGCCGCCGCCCGGACCGCCGCTGCCCGCCGAGCCGGAGGTGTCGCCATCGTTCGCTCCGCCGGAATTCGCCTCCTCGCCGGAGCCGTTGCCACCGTCCCCGGAGGCGTCGCCGGACGACGCCGCTTCCGATCCACCGGCGTCGGATTCGTCCGGTGCGGTGGACTCGTCGCCGCTGGGATCCGAGCTCGGGGAGTGCGAAGCCGTGGCCGAAGGCGCAACGGAACCAGCGGTCGAATCGTTCGCGCTTCCATCGCCACCGCAACCGGCCGCGGTCAGCAGTGCGAGTGCCGCCAGCGGCGCGATAATCGTTCTGAGGGCAGGTGTCGTCGAGCTGTGCTGCGTCATGATCCCGTGAGCTTATAATTCCACCGTCCACTCCGGAACCGTCCACTGTCCCCAACGGGGCGGGCGCGCGGCCAGCGGTCACGGCCGCCGGGGTAAATCGGTTCGGTGGTCGAACCTGCCGGCCTTGACGGCGCCCAGGAACGCACCGAACCTAGCTGGCTCGAAGACCAGCACCGGTCCTTCGTCGTCCGGACTGTCGTTTCGCAGCCACACCGCGTTGCCCCGCGGCGATACCTCGACACATTGGCCGTGGGTCGCGCTGTAGCTGGACTTGTGCCACTTCTTCGTGTTCCCCGAGTTCCACTGTCCGTTCAAGGGACGAACTCCTCCCGTGCCTGTCGGAGCAGCCTTCGCGACTCGCTCTCGTCCAGGGACCGCGCGAGGAGGTGTGCCATGACGCCGATGTACTCGGCTATTTCGTCGGCGTCCTCGTAGTACCTCCCGCCCAGCCGGTCCTCCAGATAGACCACGCCCGGATCGCCGGGGATCGCGAAGTCCATCAGGGTGAAGGGTCCGTGCAGGGCCGGATGCACGCCGACGTCCGCGCCGAGGATCCGTACGGCGACGTTCGTGCGTTCCGAGACGTCCAGCAGATGTTCGAGCTGTTCCCGCATGATCCGCGTGTCGCCGATTCGTCGCCGCAGCACCGACTCGTCGACGACGGTCGTCAGTTCCAGCGGTGTGCCCTCGCGGTCCAGGACCTGCTGTCGGGCCAGCCTGAGTTCGGTTCTGCGTACCGCCTCGTCCTCGGGAAGCTCCTCGTCGTGCCCCCGCATCAGCACTCCGGCGTACTCCGGGGTCTGCAACAGCCCCGGAACGATCATCGCCTCGTAGGAGCGGATGTTGTGCGCCCCCTGCTCGAGCCCCAGGTAGATGTCGAATCCCCTGGGAACCTCGGCCAGCCGTGCCAGGTCGGAGTCCTGGGGCACGTCCTTGAGCATGGTGATGACCTCCCGGAACTCCTCGACGCGTCCGGTGGCTCCGTAGTGGGGCAGCAGCACCTCTACATCGGCCGGTCGGGGAAGGTTGCGCATCGACTCGAAGTGATTGATGCGCACCCTGGAGCAGCCGAGTTTCGTCGCGGCCTCCTGCTGCGTGACGTCGGCTGCCTTGCGCATGCGCTGCAGTTCGAAAGCGATCATTCGGCGATACACCGCGGGGCTGAGCAGTCGTGCCATGTGATCACTCTGGTCGAGACGCCACCGCGACCGCACGCGGGTGGGAGGTTTCGCTCGCGGGCGAGCCGGTCGGGGCGCTCGGCGAGCGGGGCGGCTGCCGCTTCGTTCGGCGGGGTTCCCGCTTCCGAGTCCGGAGCCGCACAACTTGATCACTCGGCGGAGGGAAATCTTGAGGCGCAGCACCTCACGGAAGAGTGAGCGAGAGTTGTCACGATTGCCAGTTACCGTAACTCAGTTACTGTTACTGCCGTGTGGCAATCGGATTCCTCGTTCTGGGACGTGCTGCCGGCGGCGTTGCTCGCGCTGGCCATGCTGAGCTGGCCGCTGGTGTGCGTACTGCTCGGACGGATCCGGACCGCCCGGGGCGCGATGTCGAGCGCACGGCCGCCCGCCGTGTGTTCGAACTCGGAGCCGGGGTGATTCCCACGACGGGGTGTCGCGGCCCGTTCCTGCCCCGTCTCATTCCCCCAGTCGCACCGTGACCTTCACGTCGTCCTCTTCCGCGCGTAGCGCTCGTTGCCACTCCGTCAGCGGCACCCTGCGCGAGATCAGCCCGTTCAGCCACTCCCGGTCCGCCGCGTCCAGCGCGTGCACCGCGCCGCGGTAGTGCCGCAGGTTCGCGCTCACGGTCCCCAGCACCGTGTCGTTGTCCAGCACGAGTTCGTCGTTGATCGCACCGGCCGGGATCCGCATCGTGTGATCACCGCCGGACAGCCCCAGCAGTACGGTGATCGCGTTCCGGGCGGTTCTGCGCAGTACGTCGAACACCACGTCCCCCGAACCGGTGGCCTCGAACACCAGCTCGGGTTCAAAGTCCAGCTCGTCCAGCGAATTGTGGTACCCGGCACCCAGTTCACGAACCAGATCCGGTTTCGCTCCCCGCTCGACCCGGTCCATCACGTGCACGTCCAGTTCACGCTGCTTGCCGAGCAACGCCGCCAGCAGCCCCACCGGTCCGGCACCCGTGATCAGCACCCGTCGCGGGGCGAAGTAGGAGCGTCTGGCGACGAACTCGGCCTGCTCCCACGCCTTCTCCACGATCGAGGTCGGTTCGGTCAGCACTCCCAGCTCGCCCAGCCGGTGGGGCACCGGTACGGCGAACCTGGGCTCGACGGTCCAGCGTTGCGCTCCGAACCCGTCGAGTCCCCTGATCCCGCACTCGGTGTACTCGTTGTTGCGGCAGAAGTCCCACTGCCCGGCGGCGCACGCCGGGCACGGCCGGGGGTCGGGTCTGCGGACCACCCCCACAACGTGATCGCCCTCCCGGAAGCCGCTGACCGCGGGGGCGTAACTCACCCTGCCCAGCGACTCGTGGAACAGCACAATTCGCTCCCGACCCGCGGGAGACGTGCCGTGCTCGGACCCCACGACCTCCTCGTCGGTCGAACACACTCCCGCCAGCAGGCCCTCGACCAGTAGCTCCCCCGGATCCGGTGAAGGATCGGGCAGCTCGTCGACGGCCGAGGAGCCCGGTTTTCCCGGAATCACGGTCGCCGCCTTCAACGCCGGCTCCCTCCGTCGCGTCGACTGGATTCCTCGCGAGTGTGCCCGCCGTAGAGCATCGCCGCCGAGTTGACCAGGGCGAGGTGGCTGAACGCCTGCGGGAAGTTGCCGGTGAACCGCTCCGCGTGGGGGTCGTACTCCTCGGCGAACAGGCCCACGTCGTTGCGCAGCTCCAGCAGTTCCCCGAACATCCGCTCGGCCTCGTCGCGCCTGTCACACAGCGCGAGCGCGTCGACCAGCCAGAACGAGCAGGCCAGGAACGAGCCCTCCCGACCCGTCAGGCCGTCGACGGAGTTCGTGCCCGGCTCGGTGCTGTAGCGGTCCACCAGCACGCCGTGCCGCAGTTCCCGCTCCACCGCGCGCACGGTGCCGCGGACCCGTTCGTCCTCGCCCGGCAGGAAACCCAGTGCGGGGATGAGCAGCGTCGCGGCGTCCAGCGTGGTGCCACCGTAGTACTGGGTGAACGCGCCGAGCTCGGTGTTGAACCCCTCGCGCAGCACTTCCTCACGCACCGAGTCCCGGATCTCGCGCCAGCGGTCCACCGGTCCCGGGAGGTCGTCCTCCTCCACCGCCCGGACCGCGCGGTCGAACGCCACCCACACCATCACCCTGGAGTGGGTGAAGTGCCGGTCCGGCCCGCGCACCTCCCAGAGCCCCTTGTCCGGCCGCTGCCAGATGGTCTCCAGGTGCTTGAGCATTCCCCGCTGCAGCGCCCACGAGTCCGGGGTCTCCGCGACTCCCCGCTCGCGAGCGAGGTGCAGCGCGTCCATCACCTCGCCGAACACGTCCAGCTGCAGCTGGTCGTAGGCCGCGTTGCCGATCCGCACCGGTGAGACGTCCTGATAACCGGGCAGCCAGTCCGGCTCCCACTCCAGCAGGTGTCGCTCACCACCGACGCCGTACATGATCTGCAGATCCGCCGGATCTCCCGCGACGGCCCGTAACAGCCACCGCCGCCACGATGCCGCCTCCGCCGAGCACCCGAAGTTGTCCAGCGCCAGCAGCACCAGCGTGGCGTCCCGCAGCCAGCAGTAGCGGTAGTCCCAATTGCGGTTCCCGTCCAGCGCCTCCGGCAGCGAGGTCGTCGGAGCCGCGATGATGCCGCCGGTCGGGGCGTAGGTCAGCGCCTTCAGGGTGGCCAGTGAGCGGTACACCGGTTCGCGGTGCGGTCCGGTGTAGTTGATCCGGCGCGACCAGTCCCGCCAGAAGTCCTCGTTGTCCCGCACCTCCTGCACGGGATCCATCGGGGCGGGCAGATCGTCCGGGTCCGAGGACCACTGCAGCACCCAGGAGTAGCGTTGCCCGCCGCTCACGGTGGTCGTGATCTCGTGCGCGCGCTCGTCCTCCTTGCGGACGGGCAGCACGTCGCCGCGCAGCACCACGGTGTGCGGCCCGGCGAGCGCGAGCAGGTACTCGTCCGGTATCGGCTCCCGCTCGCGGATGGTGCGGACCCACGGCATCGAGTGGCCGTAGGCGAACCGCACCACCCAGCGGATTCCGATCTCCACCTCGCCGGAGATTCCCTCGACGGTCCGCACCACGCACGGCTCGTCGTTGTGGTTCTTCTCGTGCGGGGGCATGCTGTCGATCAGTCGCACCACGCCGGTGTCGGTGTGGAAGTCCGTTTCCAGCACGAGCGAGTTGTCCCGGTAGCGCCGCTCGACCCGCCGCACGGGGCCGGTCGGTGCGATGCGCCAGTGACCGTGGTTGTCCTCGCCCAGCAGTCGGGTGAAGCAGGACGGGGAGTCGAACCTGGGCAGGCAGAGCCAGTCGACGGAGCCGTCCCTGCCCACCAGGGCGGCGGTACGCAGATCGGACAGCAGCGCGTAGTGCTCGATCGGTCCGGGACCGCCGTTGCGTTGATCCTCACTCACAGGGTCGAGGCTAACCGCGTCGCCCGTGTCCCCCGGTTGTGGCGCCGAGCACGTGTCCGAGATGGCCCCGTGCCTCGCCCGGTGGCACCGGACTCTTCCCACCCGGCCTCTTCCCACCCGAATTCTTCCCACTCGGACTTCTCGGCGTCGAGCGTGTCGGGGAGAACCGACGCGAGCCACCCGGGTCCGCCCTGGCACGGCACGACCCGACGAAGCACCATCGGGAAGGTCGGCTCACTCCGAGGTGGGCGCCTGGGCCAGCATGTCGTGGGGGATCACCGCACGCACCGGGTCGTCCAGGTTCAGCCCCAGGTCCAGGCCGTCGAGCAGCTCGGGCAGCCGCGCACCCGCGACGGTGCGGTAGCTCGGCCAGTCCTCCGGAACCCGGTTCACGGATGTGCAGGCGGGTACGAGCCTGCTTCCGTCGTCCAGCTCCGCCTCGTAGAGCGCGTCCTCGTCGTCCTCCTCGGCGTAGAGCAGCAGCTCCCCCGCCAGCACGGCGGCCGGTAACTCGGACTCCGAGGCGTGGCCGGTGGCGATCAGCTGCAGCACCCGCTCCAGCTCGTTGCTGGGTTCGAAGGTGCTGGTGCCCGGTTCGTACTCGTCGTTGGGGTGGAAGCGCTCGTCGATCTCTCCGGACTCGTCGATCCGGAACGCGCCCACCACACCTTCGGGCGGAACGTGCTCCCCGGAGGCCTCGTAAGCCGGGTCCACGATGTAGAGCCAGCTGTTGGGGGTCTGTTTCGCCTGTTCCCGCATCTCCTCGGTGATCTGTGGCGCGTAGGGGGGTAGCGATTCGTCGGCTGCCATTTCGGTTCACGGCCCTTTCGGATGCGGTGGTCGGTTCGTACGGAGCCCGCCCGTTCGAACGGATCCCGCACGGCAGTATGCGCCCCGGTCGCCGGGCCCGAGGGTCTCGGTCCGGTCCGACGCGCGGTTTCGATATGACAACGGCTCTGTGCCGCACGGATGATCGGGATGCTTCGTGCGGGGGTAGGCGTGCAGACTAAACAGTCGATGCTCGTGTCGGGGCGAGCAGGTGGGTGGGAGGTGGTTGCTCTTGATCGGACAACGAGAGGCGTTGCGGCTGACCGGTTGTGAGACGTTCGATCCGCGCGGTAGTCGGATCGGCGTCGTCGGCCGGGTATTCGTGGATGATGACACCGAACAGCCCGCTTGGATAACGGTGCAGACCGGGTTGTTCGGTACCAACGAGAGTTTCGTTCCGCTGGCCGGCGCCGCGTTCGACGGTGACACGCTCACCGTGGCCGTCGGTCGGGAAACGGTTCGACGTGCACCGCGCGTGGCACTCCAGGACGGCGATCTGGAACCGGAGCAGGAAACGAAGTTGTACGCGCACTACGGGATGCGCTACGGCGTGAACACTCCGGAACCGGTGCTGCCCCTCGAGGAGACGCCACGACATTCCGCCGTGGCGGAGGGCAGCCAGGTGCGGGCACTCCGCACCCGGTTGCGGCGTTGGGCGGCGGCCCCCCCAGTAGGGGTCCGCCGGTAGGAGTGCGACGACAGGAGTCCCCCGCACGTCACGCGGGTGATGTCCTCGCGGAATCTTCCGCAGGCTCTCGCTTCGGGCGGCCCGGTACGAGTGGCGAGCAACGTCACGTCGTGGGCCCCGGCGAGAGCGCGCGGAAGACCCGCCGCGTCCGACCGACGGATTCGATTTCCCCGCGAATGTCGGAGGATCGCGTTAAAATGTTTTTCGGCCCGGTTACGAAGTGTTCGGGACCGGGGCCGCGCATGTTTCCGCTCGGGGGCGAAAAATCCGCCCCGTCCGATTCCTCCGGGTTGATTCGATCTTAGTGTTCGCACTTCGGAATGCTTGAGTCCGTCGTTCGTTCTAAGCCCTACGGCTGGTTGGGCTCCCCCTAAAGTGGGTTCCGCGACATGTTCGGCTCGGATACTTTGCCGCGCAGGAGAGGACGACGGTCCGATCCTGGCCGGGCACCCACTGAGAGGGGTAATCGTGCCGAGTATCCAAGCCGGAATGCCGCCACCCGCGGATCCGACACCCCGGAACCCGACCGGGAACAGCACCGCGGCCGGACACGACGCGCACACCAGAGCGCGGAAAGCCGTGGAATCCGTGACCCGCTCGACCGTGGCAGCGGACGGCGTACTACGGGTCGTGCACGGTGCCGAGCGGATCGGCAACACCGCACACCGCCTGCAGCGCGGTGCGAGCAGCCTCGTGCGTGGTGTGGTCAAACCCCCCTACGCCGCCACCGAGCCGCTGGACACCCTGGAGCGCCACAAACTCGCCGAGGGCGTCGAGTACCGAGTGCTCTACGACCGTGCCGCGTTGGCCCGTCCACCGCAGCTCGAGACGACCACACGCCTGATGCGTCGGGGCGAACAGGCGCGGGTGGTGCAATTCGCCCCGACGAAACTGCTGGTCGTCGACGACGAGTTCGGGCTGCTGCCGCTGACCGGTGGTCCCGAGGAGCTGGAGAGCGCGGTGCTGGTGCGCGACTCGGCGATGCTCACCGCCCTGATCCGCGTCTTCGACGACCTGTGGCGCCCGGCGGCCCCGGTGCGGGAGTCCGCCGCCTCCGCCGAATCGGATGTCCCCACCGACGAGGAACGTTGGATCCTTTCGCTGCTGGCCTCGGGAGCCACCGACGACACCATCGGAAGGCTGATGGGATTCAGCTCCCGCACGGCCCATCGCAGGGTGCGCGAGCTCGTCACCAAGCTGGGAGTGGAAACCCGGTTCCAGGCCGGAGTGCGGGCGGTGAAGCTGGGCTGGCTCTGACCGAGCCCGGCCCTCCTCGTGCCCGAGGCGTCGAACGGCGCTCGGTCGGCGGCCGGTGTCGTGCGGCTCCCGGCAGACTCGTAGGCTGCCGGACATGCCGGCCCGACGAGACGTCGATCCCGCTGAGCTGCGTACCGCCGTGGCCGCCACGTTGCCGTGGCTGGACGACCGAGCGCCGCGCCCCGGGCGAAGCGAACTGGCCCGGGCGGTGCGGCTGAGCCTGCGCACCCTCGAACAGCTGGCCCCGGGGCACACGGTCGAGGTCCGGGTGCCTCCCTTCTCGGCGGTGCAGTGTGTTTCCGGCCCGCGGCACACGAGGGGGACACCGCCCAATGTCGTCGAGACCGATCCGCACACCTGGCTGTCCCTCGCGACGGGAAGGATCGGCTGGGACCGAGCGATCCGTCAGGAGCTGGTCGCAGCCTCCGGCTCCCGAGCCGATCTCTCGTGGTGGCTTCCGCTGCTGCGCATCGCCGATCCGGACGGCCAGGCCCCGGAGAAGTGACCGGCCCCACCCTCGGGAGGTGGATACGGCCGGATGACACACGGTTTACACTGAGGTGTAACTCCGGCTCCGTCCCTCAGGGAGTTTTCGGTGGTCACCGACCTGCCATATCCGGGCAGCGCCGAGGCGGTCGAGCAGGACACCCCGCGCGAGGAATGTGGTGTCTTCGGCGTTTGGGCGCCCGGCGAGGAAGTCGCCAAGCTCGCCTTCTACGGACTGTTCGCACTACAGCACCGGGGCCAGGAGGCCGCGGGCATATCCGTCGGCGACGGCTCGCAGATGCTCGTCTACAAGGATCTGGGGCTGGTCAGCCAGGTCTTCGACGAGCAGGTCCTCGCCTCGCTGCGAGGACACGTGGCGGTGGGCCACGCCAGGTACTCCACCACCGGTGGCAGCACCTGGGAGAACGCCCAGCCCACCTTCCGGACCACGGTCACCGGCCGCGGCCTCGCGCTGGGGCACAACGGCAACCTCGTCAACACCGCGGAGCTGTTCGACCGCGCCGTGGAGCAGGGTGCCGACACAGCCGTGGGCAACGCCTCCTCCGCCGCGGGCGCTTGTCAGCGCGCGACCTCCGACTCCGACCTGGTGTGCGGGCTGCTGGCGGTCAACGCCGCGGACAAGGGCGTGGAGCAGGCCGCCATGGAGCTGCTGCCGACGGTTCGCGGCGCGTTCAGCATGGTCTTCTCCGACGAGTCGACGCTTTACGCCGCCAGGGACGCGCACGGCGTCCGCCCCCTGGTACTCGGCCGGCTGGAGCGCGGCTGGGTGGTGGCCAGCGAGACGGCCGCGCTGGACATCATCGGCGCTTCCTTCGTGCGTGAGGTCGAGCCGGGCGAACTGCTGGCCATCGACTCCGAGGGGCTGCGTTCCCAGCGGTTCGCCAATCCCGAACCCAAGGGTTGCGTGTTCGAGTACGTCTACCTGGCGCGCCCCGACACCACGATCGCGGGGCGCTCGGTGCACAGCACCAGGGTGGAGATCGGGCGCAGGCTGGCTCGGGAACATCCCGCGGAGGCCGACCTGGTGATGCCGGTGCCGGAGTCCGGAACTCCGGCGGCCATCGGTTACGCCCAGGAAGCCGACATCGCCTACGGCAACGGCCTGGTCAAGAACGCCTACGTGGGCCGTACCTTCATCGAACCGTCCCAGACCATCCGCCAGCTCGGCATCCGGCTCAAGCTCAACCCGTTGCGAGAGGTGATCCGGGGCAAACGGCTGCTCGTGGTCGACGACTCCATCGTGCGCGGCAACACTCAGCGCGCCCTGGTGAAGATGTTGCGCGAGGCCGGAGCGCTCGAGGTCCACGTCAGGATCGCCTCGCCGCCCGTGCGCTGGCCCTGCTTCTACGGGATCGACTTCGCCTCGCGGGCCGAGCTCGTCGCCAACGGGCTCGATCTCGACGGGGTCCGGCAGTCGATCGGTGCCGACTCGCTGGGTTACGTCTCGCTGGACGGGCTGGTGGCCGCTTCCGAGCAGCCCCGCAACCGGTTGTGCGCGGCCTGTTTCGACGGGAACTACCCGATCCCGATCCCCGAGGAGGACCGGATCGGCAAACACCTGCTGGAAAACCCCGAGCCCAGCAGCGGGGAAACCGCGGGCTCGTCCGACCCGGTGTTACCGAGCGGCTACGGAGCCGAGGACGCCGTGAGCAGGCCATGACGCCGCGGGGTCGGGAGAGGAGGTGCCGGGGGCGGCGAAGGCCCGGCGCCGTGGCCTCCCCGAGTTCGAAACGTCCTCGCAACTTTGGCGGCACCGTGCTCGTTACCCCGGTCGTCCATGTTCGTCCGTAGCGTGGTCGTGCCACGCACGGCTACGCACACCGCATCCGAAACGCGCACCAGATCTGGAGCAAGACGTGTCCGAAGACCTGCTGGCAGGGTCGAATTCCGGTTCCTCCGATCCGGAGGGGCCCGCAGCAACCTACGCCGATGCCGGGGTCAGTATCGAAGCGGGCGACGAGGCCGTCGAGCGGATGCGTCCCCTGGCGGCTCGTGCCACGCGTCCCGAGGTGCTCGGCTCCATCGGTGGTTTCGCAGGCTTGTTCCAGCTCAAGCTGGACCGGTGGACCGAACCGGTGCTCGCCTCCTCCACCGACGGGGTGGGGACGAAGCTCGCGATCGCGCAGGCCATGGACATCCACGACACCGTCGGTATCGACCTGGTGGCGATGGTGGTCGACGATCTGGTGGTCTGCGGCGCCGAGCCCATGTTCCTGCAGGACTACATCGCGACCGAGTCGGTCGACCCGGACCGGATAAGCAGTCTGGTCAAAGGGGTCTCGGACGGCTGCGTGCAGGCGGGATGTGCGCTGCTCGGCGGGGAGACCGCCGAACACCCCGGGATGATGGCCCCCGGTGAGTACGACATCTCGGCCACCGGCGTCGGTGTGGTCGAGGCCGACGACATGCTGGGGCCGGACCGGGTTCGCCCGGGTGACGTGCTGATCGGGATGCGTTCGTCCGGGCTGCACTCCAACGGGTTCTCCCTGGTTCGGCGCGTGCTGCTCGAACAGGCCAGGATGCCGCTCAACGGGCATGTCGAGGAGTTCGGTCGCACGCTCGGCGAGGAGCTGCTGGAACCGACGCGCATCTATGCCAAGGAGTGCCTCTCGCTGGCGGCCGAGGCCGAGGTGCGGGCCTTCGCGCACATCACCGGCGGCGGGCTCGCCGCCAATCTCGAACGAGTGTTGCCCAGCGGGCTCAGTGCCGTGATCGACCGGGGCAGCTGGACACCGGATCCGATTTTCGGGTTGATCGGGCAGCGCGGCAGGTTGGACAACGCCGAGATGGAGCGCACCTTCAACATGGGTGTGGGCATGGTGGCCGTGGTGGCCGCCGAGGACGTGGACCGTGCGCTGGCCGTCTCGACCGCCAGGCATCTGCCCGCCTGGGTGCTGGGCGAGGTGGTCAAGGACGCCACGAACTCCGAGGCCGGGGCCGCGGAGCGGGTCGTGCTGCGGGGGAACCACCCCAGATTCTGAGTGTCGGGTCCGCACCCGTCGGGGACCGCGGGCCCCGCGCGGCGAGCATCGTCGGGGTCCGTGGCGACTCCGCGAGTGGGGAATATACCCCTCCGGGGTACTCGTTGGGTGGAACGAGTCGCGATCACGGAGGAGTCGATGTCGACGCACGCCGCTTCCTGGACGATGGCCGCTTCGGCGACGCTGCACTGCCTGACCGGGTGCGCCATCGGTGAGGTCCTGGGGATGGTCATCGGAACCGCGCTGGGACTGCACAACGCCGCGACCGTCGTTATCGCCGTCGTGCTCGCGTTCGTGTTCGGCTACGGCCTCACCATGCGCGGCGTGCTGCGTGCCGGGGTGGGGTTCAAGCGCGCGTTGCGGTTGGCCCTCGCCGCCGACACCCTCTCGATCGCGGTGATGGAGCTGGTGGACAACCTGGTGATGGTGGGCATCCCCGGGGCGATGCACGCCGGGCTGGCCAACTGGTTCTTCTGGGCGGCGCTGGCATTCGCGCTGGCGATGGCGTTCCTGCTGGCGTGGCCGGTGAACAAGTGGATGATCGGCCGTGGCCAGGGGCACGCCGTGGTGCACGGTGCGCACGCGCACTGAGTGGTTCGGCTCCGGTGCGACGCTCGCCCGGCCGGTGCGGTCGGTCGGTGCGGCGGAGAGGATCAGCCCGAGGAACCGCGATCGACTCGCGGTGACCACGTGCTGGTGACGCCCGATCCCGCTGGGCGCTGTCCGGACAATTCCCCCGGGACAATACGGAACCCACCGAGCCGCATCACCAAAACCGGTGACACAACTCGGTGGGATCTCCGAACAATCGGTCGCGTAACCGGCGCATCAGTCCCGCTCGCTCGTGATGCCGGCCGTTGCCTCGCCCGCCGACAGGAACCCGAAACCCGGTCGACGAATGAACCCGTCACTCGTCGACGTGGCCGCGTTCACCTTCGGTGGTCGTCGTCCCTGTCGTCGTCGTAGTAATCTTCCTCTTCGTACCACTCAGGGGTGTAGTCAGAGGAAAGCTCACGCTCCAACGCCCCGAGGTCAACACTGGGGGAATTGTACTTCAGCTCGCGGGCCACTTTCGTCTGCTTGGCCTTGGCACGGCCGCGCCCCATGGCTCGACCCCCTCGCGCAGGGTTTGCGGGGCGGCCAGGGGAACGGCGGCCCCGCATGAATCTCGACAACCTTTTCCTGTAACTACCGTACCGTGCCGATGCGGTTCTTCGCGACGTGGTAGGCCAACCCGCTCTACCTGGAGCTGGTGACGTGGACCGCAGCGGTACCCGGCGGTTGTCACACGGGACGGGCACTGCCGATCCGGTTCCGACGACATGGCAACATACACGCTGTGCCGGAGCCGTTCGTCGCCTACCTGAGGGTGTACGAGCCCCTGTCGTCATTCGAGTCGCCCCGACGTGAACAGCTCTCCGAAGCGCTGGATCAGGGTGCTGTGGATCCGGTCGGAGTGGGATCTCGGGAACAGCACAGGTGGCTGCGTACCCAACTGTCCATCCGTCCGCGCCTGCTTCCCGGTGAAGCGGTCGACGGTACCGCCCAGGGGCCGGACGAGGTGCTGGCCCTCGACACCGAGGAGGTTCCCACGGGGGATGCCTCCGCGGTGGGGCCGGGGCCGCTCGTCTGCCCACTGGACCTGCGCGGTCGCGCCGCCGCCGCGCTGGTCGGTTTCATCGGCGCGGCGGAACCCCCGCTGCGAACAGCCGCTCTGCACGTGCCCGAGGACACCGCCAAGTCCAAGGCCTCCGCCGTGGTGCAGGAACTCTCCGACAGCGCCGTCCACGTGATCTCCTCGACCTGGACCATCCCGCTGCCGTGGTTCGCGGTGGTGGATCCGGAACAGCGCACCGTGCGCCACGACGAGTACGGGCGGATCAGGCGGCTCTACTGGCTGACCTCGATGGCCGACGCCCGCAGGCGGGTCTCCCGGGCGCACACCGTCACGAGGAACACCCTCGGTGACGAGGGGCCACCGAAGATCCTGCGGGAGACCGGGCGCTGGTTGGAACGGTTCCACCCCCACGCGGCCGTGGAACTGGACTACGGCGGTCTGGTGCAGATGATGTCCGACGAGGACCTGGAAGCGGACTCCTCGGCCGAGGACGTGCACGCGATCGTCGACGCCATGGAACTCGGTCACACCACCGAGGTCGGGGAACGCTACGAGGCGTTGCGCGAGTTCTGGGCCGAGCTGGCCGCGCACGAACGCTACAACTGATCCGAGCCTTCCCACCGCCTCGACCTGGGCGCTCGATCAACGGGGTGGGCGGCCTCCGCCGTCTCGGTGACCGCCCTGAACCTGTCCGTCCTGCCGCTGTCCGTCCTGCCGCCGGCCGCCCCGGCTCCGCTCGCCGGGTCCCTCGTCCGGTCCGGGCTCCTCCGGCCCGTGTTCGTCCGGAGGGGGCAGCGCGGCTCGGACTCAGTCGAACAGGCCCTTGAGCGCGCGGACGGTACCCATCCGGCGACCTCCGCCCAGCACGCTGCTCTCCGCCAGTTCCGTCAGGCTCTCGTTGTCGACCCCCACCGCGCGCAGCGCGGCCACCGCCACCGGCAGCCTGGCCCGCGCCGAGCCGTCGGCGATCTTCAGGGCGATCGCGTGCCCGTCGGGCAGTGCCAACGCCAGCACCCCCTCGACCCCCGACTTGCTCAACAGGCCCGGGACGGCACGCATCAACAGCGTGTCCTCGCGCTCGGTGCCCGCCACGAACCACGGGTGCGCCCGCATGGCGTCGGCCACCCGCCGTTCGGTCGTCCCGGTGGTCGCGGTGACCATGCTCCGGAACGTACGGGCGAGCCCGGTCAGCGAGAGCGCGAACAACGGAGCCCCGCAGCCGTCCACCGAGACCGAGTCGATCGGTTCGCCCGCCAACTCGGCCACGGCCCCGTGCAGTTCGATCTGCAGCGGATGCTTGGGATCCAGGTAGTCTTCGGTGGCCCACCCCCGTTGGGTGCAGGTGGCCAGCATCGCGGCGTGCTTGCCCGAGCAGTTCATGGTGATGCGCTGCTTGCCGAACCCCTCGGAAGCACGCCGGTCCCGCTCGTCCTCGCGCAGCGGCCAGTCGGTGGGGCAGCGCAGTGCGTCCTCGGTCAGGTCGTGGCGGTGCAGCACCTCCCTGGTGCGCAACACGTGTTCCGGCTCCCCGTTGTGGGATGCCGCTGCCATGGCGAGGTCGGCCTCCTCGTCCAGCCGCAGCCCGGCCCGCAGCATTCCCACGGCCTGCGCCGGTTTGTTCGCCGAACGCGGGTACATCGGGCGGTTGACCTCACCCGCGAAGCGCGCCACCCGCCCGTCCGGCGCCAGCACGACCACGGATCCGTGGTGCAGCCCTTCCCGGATCTCACCACGAACCAGCTCCACCAGCGGAGTCTGCTCGACCTGCTCGTTCAATGCCCGTCCCTTTCCGCGGCCAGTAAATCGTCCACCGAGGCGACGCCCTCGCGGTACCGCCGGGCGATCTCGTCGTTGAGGGCGTCCACCACCGCCTGCACCTGCTTGCGCCTGGTGGAGACGGACTCCTCCTCCGACTCGAAGGCCCGCAGCGCGACGTCGAGTTTCGCGGCCGACAACGACATCACGTCGGACAGGTCCACATCCGAGATCAGCGCCTCCACGTGCCTGCGGTGTGCCTCGACCCGTGAGGGCTCCACGGTCTGGTAACGCCCCGAACCGGTGGCCGGTCCGACGGCGTTGTCCGAAAGGATGCCGACCAGTTCCTCCACCACCGTGGCGGAACCGTTCTCGGCGCGTCTGCGCTGTTCCGCACGCACGATGTCGATCCGCGCGTGCAGCATCCGGCGCAGATAGGACAGGTCGGTCTCCTCCTGTGCGGCTTCGTCCCGCAACGAGCGCACTTCATCGAGATCACGTTGTTCCAGACCGCCCGCGAAGTCCGGGTCCAGAACCCGGTCGATGCGTCGGCGGCCTCCGGGGCGCACTTCGATCACGGCTAAATCCTCTGCATCCAGGCGCTGACTTCACCGGAGCCGGCATTTCGGCGCTCGATTACCCACATCCTAGGGGAGGCGATCCACCACTTGGGCCGATCGGAGGTGTGCCGCCCGGTCGAATCACCCGGACAGGCCGAACAGTCCACGAACGTGGGATACCGCTAGTGGCAATCGCTGCGCTATTTTCGCCACACCGGCCGCACGTGCCACCAGTTGTGCGTTGTCCCGCACCGGTTCTCCCGGCGAGTACTCCAGTGTGTCCGCCATCCCCACCCGGACGTGCCCGTTCGTCGCCAACGTGGCCAGCAGCATCGGCACCGCCGTGTCGTCCAGTCCGGTGACCGTGTAGCCGGCCCCTTCCGGGAGCCGTGCCACGGCTCTGCTCAACGTCTCCGGGTCGCCGTGCATACCGGAGTCGGTAGCCGAACCGAAGACCAGAACCGCGTGCACCGGCCCGGTCTCCGCCGCGCAGCGCGCTCGCAGCGTCTCCAGCTGTTCGAGTGTCCGCACCTCGTGGTGCACCGCGATCCCGCGGGTGCGCGCCCCCTCCCGCAGGGCGGCGACGAAGTCCTCCGGCGCGTCCACCGGACAGGTCAGCACTTCGGCTCCGGAGTCCAGCAGGGTGCTCAGGGTTTCCGACCGGGCGTAGGCGGCCACCCGAACCACCAGGTCCGTCCGGTTGTGCACAGCGGCCACCACGTCCGGAACCGAGGTGTCGTGTCGGGGTTCCAGGTCGATGACGGAGGCACCCACCCTCGCGCAGGAAGCCGCGGCCGCGGCGACCTCCTCGCTGCCCACCGGCAGCGCGGGGACATCGGCTTTCGCGTGGGCTCCAGTGACCGCGACCGTGATGATCGTTCCCGGACGCGCCCGGGAGCTGGCTGGATCGGTTGCCGGCGCTGTCATGCTTCGATCTTGGCACAGCTCCGTCTCGCGGTGACCCCGTGGCGAGCACCGTTCCGGGATTTCACCGACACGACTCGACGGTTCGCGCACGGTGGCCGCACCGGAGGGCTCTCCCGGCCGACGCCAGCAGGGCCGACGTCAGCAGGGCCGACGCCAGCAGGAGCGCGGTCAAGGGGAGCGCGGTTGGTGGGGAACCCGTCGTCCGGAGTGCTCGCGAAGCATGGGCCGCCGAGCCACCGAAGGGCGGGGACGCCTCACCCGGTCAGTGGCCCCGGACCCGCTGGGCGGCGATCCTGCCCGGCGGCTCCCCGGTGTCCGGTGGCACCGAGTCCGGGTCCACCGCGGCGGCCACCTGACGTTCCTGCTCGGCATCGCCTGCCAGCAGCTCCTCGTCGACGGGGGCCGAGCGCTTCAACAGCGCCAGCGCCACCGGTCCGAGCTCGTGGTGCAGCACCACGCTGCCCACCCGCCCCACGGTGCGCTCGCCGCGCAGCACCGGATCACCGGTCTCGGGACGTATCTCCACCGAACCGTCCAGGTGCAGCAGCAGCATTCTGCGCGGCGGCTTGCCCACGTTGTGCACCTTGGCCACGGTCTCCTGGCCGCGGTAGCAGCCCTTGGCCACGTGAGCGGCGGTGTGGATCCAGCCCAACTCGTGCGGGATGGCGCGGTCGTCGGTGTCCAGGCCCACCCGGGGGCGCAGTGCCTCCACGCGCAGCGCCTCGTATGTCATGCTGCCCGCTCTGCGCGCGCCGTTCTCGGTCAGCCGCATCCACCAGTCGACCATCGAATCCCGCGGTACCAGCAGGTCCGCGGTGAAGATCTGCCGGAACGGCACGTGGCGCACCAGGCCACCGCCGGGCAGCCCGCTCACCCCGTAGGGCTCGCTGGGCACCGACACGCCGGACGCCTCGAGCACCTCGCCCGCCCGTGGCCCGATCACGGTGAACACGGCGAACTCCTCGGTGGCCTCGCGCGGCTGGACGTCGGACCAGAAGCGCATCGCCTCCAGGTACTCCGGCAGCGACTGGGTGCCGTCGGTGCCCATGGTGGGCAGCGCGCTGGTCGCCCTGGAACCCGCCTCGCAGTCCAGGTAGACGACCTCGTCGTGGTGGGCCACCATCGTGTGGCTGTCCACCCGCCCCTGGCTGTCCAGCACCAGAGCCTCGGTACCCCGGTTCTCCGCCAGTTCGGTGAGGTGCTGGGACAGCACCAGGTGCAGCCAGCTCAGGCGCTCCCCGCCCGGTACCGCGATCACCTGCCGGTGCGAACGATCCACGACCGCGGCGCCACGAGCGGCCGCGCGCTGTTCCCCGAACGGGTCACCGAAGTGCCACGGCACCCCGAAATCGGGGGAGTCCTCGGGTGCGGGCACCGCACCGGGAAGTTCGAGCAGCGGTGAGTTCATCCTTCTCCCATCGGCGGGAACCCCGGCGGTTCGGTCGCGGGGCCGTCCGGTCGGGTGCTGTTCGGTGTTCGCGCGGCGACTCAGTCGCCTTCGCCAGGGTCAGCTCCGTGTGGAGCTTGGATATTCCCGTCCTGATCCGCCTCTTCAGCCAGGCAGGAGGCGCAGGTCCCGGACAGTGCGAGATGGGTGGCGTCCAGCTCGAAGCCGCGTTCGCTGCGCAGCAGTCCGCCGAGCTCCTCGAACCACTCGCAGGGGACCTCGTCGATCCCGCCGCAGCGGTGGCAGACCAGGTGCACGTGTTCGTGCTCCTCCACGGAGTAGGTGGGAGCCCCGTGCCCCAGGTGGGTGTGCCGCACCAGCCCGAGCTGCTCCAGCAGGTCGAGCGCACGGTAGACGGTGGTGATGTTGACCGTCGGTGTCGTGCGCTGTACGTGTCTGCACACCTGTTCCGGGGTCGCGTGTGCCAGCTCCCTGACGGCGTCCAGCACCAGCTGGCGTTGCGGGGTCATGCGCATTCCCCGCCGGTGCAGCGTGCTGCGCAGCGCGGGCTTCGTGGCACTCCGCGTCGGACCCACACGCGAAGATGTAGTGCTCGTGCCCCGTTCGTCGTCCTGCCTCATCTGAGCTCTCCCGCGGGTAACGGTCCGCGCACGTTCTCCAGCGCTTCGGCCGACTCTCGCTTTCGATCGTACGACCGGGTGAGCCGGCGCGGCCCGCTCGGGCACCCGGGTGTGTAGGTTCTAGGCTGCGAGTATGCGCATTCTGGCTCTGCTGGACGGCACCCTGGCCGATCCCGAGGTCCCGCTGCTGCGTTCCGACGACCTCGGGGTGCAGCGCGGCGACGGGATCTTCGAGACGATCCTGGCGGTCGACGGTGATCCGCGGGAGATCGAGGCCCACCTGGACCGGTTGGAGCGCTCCGCCCGGCTGATGGAACTCGGGCTTCCGGAGCGGGAGCACTGGTATCGCGCCGTGCGGTCGGTCCTCGCGGAGTGGCCGTGGGGCAGCGAGCCGGAGAGCGCGATCAAACTCGTGTGCACCAGGGGCCTGGACGGCGGGGACGGCACCCCCACCGCGTTCGTCTCGGGGCAGTCGCTGTCGGCGGAGCTGATGCGCAAGCGTGCCGAGGGCATCTCCGTGGTCACCCTGGAACGCGGCATCGACCCCGGGATGATGGAGCGCGCGCCCTGGCTGCTGCTCTCCGCGAAGACGCTGTCCTACGCGGTCAACATGGCCGCCCTGCGCGAGGCGGAACGACGCGGCGCCGACGAGGTCGTGTTCACGGCGACCGACGGTTCGCTGCTGGAGGGACCCACCTCCAACGTGGTGCTGGCCGAGGGGGGCAGGCTGGCCACCCCACCGCCGAGCTCCGGCATCCTGCGGGGCACCACCCAGGGCGCACTGTTCCGGGCCGCCGAGGAGGCCGGTTGGTCGACCGCCGTGGAACCGATCACCGCCGAGCGGTTGTGGCGGGCCGACGGTGTCTGGCTGGCGTCGAGCATCCGCAAGATCACCCAGGTGCACACCGTGGACGGCACACCCGTGGCCACCGACCCGGGGCTGAACGAGCGGATCTGCAAGCTCTACGAGTCGCAGTACTGACGTACCGGGAGTTCGGCGCGGGCGGTGTCGTTTTCCCGTGAACTCGCCACGATCACCGGCGAGGACAGCGGAAAACCCGATGCCTCCCGCCTCGGGGGCACTACGGCGCTCAGCCGACCACGCGTTCCAGCTTGGCGGAGAGGCGGGGCTGCAGCTCGTGCTCCGAGGTGGCGCGTTCCTCGACGTAGGCCAGCGAGCCGTCCACCACGCCGTACAGCCTGGTCGCGGCGGTCACGTCCTCCGAAGTGGGGGTGCGCAGCACCGCGTCGGTGGACAGCTGCCAGCTGGTCTGGTTGAGGGGGTTGCCGAAGAACATCTCCGCGATGCCCGAGGAGTGCACCAGCAGCAACTCGATGCTGTCGTCGGGCTGCGGCCGCCACCAGCCCAACTCGCGGAAAGCGGGCTCCACGATCTCGCCGCCCTCACCGTCCAGCTTCCAGGCCCGGCTCTCGTAGTACAGGAAGGGCCTGCCGTCGTGGGCGAAGGTCACCTGCTGCAGGAAGCGGTACTTCTCGTCCAGCGTGGGGTGGTTGGCCTCGCCCTCGCCCCGCCAGACACCGACCAGCGGCAGCAGACCCAGGCAGGCGCCGTCGAGTTCCGGGCCCATGCGCAGGTTCGCGGTGTCCCCGATTCCCGGCAGGTCGTCGAACTCGGGAATGTTGCGCCCGCGGGTCTTCTCCGCGCGCTCGGCCTGGGCGCGCACCGCAGCGTCACCGCTGCCGGGCTGCGGTTGACCGTTGGACGGGCCGGACTGTTCGGACGGCTGGTTGGGCGTGGCAGACATCGCCTCCGAGGTTACCTCGAAGGCTCGCCGCGCTCGTCGCCGCTCCCCCGTCCAGTGGTGGGCGGATCAGTCGCTGTGCAGGCGATACACCACGTAGAAGGCGAACCAGACCGTCGCCAGGGCGGCGATCCCCACCAGAGTGACCAGGCCGTAGTGCACGAAGTCGATGAGTGTCACGGCTCTAAGCATAACCACCACCCGGCTCGCGTGGGATGTGGTCTCAGGCATGATCTGCTCGGACCAGAGGGTTGCTCAACCGCGTTTCGGTGCTCAGCGGGTCTGGGGCCGGCGCCGAGGAGACGGGGATCACATGGAGTTCGCGACGCTGCGGGACAAGGCGATGAACTACCGGGAGTGGTTGCTCGGACGCAAGTCCGAGATCGATCCGGAGTTCCCCTGGTATCCCTTCGACACCCTCGCCAACATGCTCCACCTGGACGGGTTGTTGTCCGGGGACAACCGGACCGTGTTCGACCGGTTGGCGGGGCAACGGATCGCCGATATCGGCGCCGCCGACGGCGACCTGGGTTTCTTCCTGGAGTCCCAGCTGGGATGCGGGCTCGACGTGGTCGACACCTCGGCCCCCAACTACAACGGACTGCGGGGCGCGCGGCTGCTGGCCGAACGGCTGGGCTCCGAGGCGGGCATCCACGACGTGGATCTGGACAGCCAGTTCCGACTACCCGCCGAGCACTACCGCGCCGTGTTGTTCCTCGGGCTGCTGTACCACCTGAAGAACCCGTTCTACGTGTTGGAGACGCTGTCCCGGCACAGCGAGCTCTGCTTCGTCTCTACCCGGATCGCACAGCTGAGCCCCGACCACGGGACCCGGTTCGCCGAACAACCGGTGGCCTATCTGCTTCACCCCACCGAGGCGAACGACGACGCCACGAATTTCTGGATCTTCTCGGAGGCGGGGCTGCGCAGGTTGTTCGACCGCACGGGGTGGGAGGTGCTCGAGTTCACCACCGTCGGACGAACCACGGACTCCGATCCGGCGGCGCAGGACCGCGACGAGCGGGCGTTCGCCCTGCTGCGCTCCCGCAACGTCGGGGAGTGAGATCACGCTCGGGGGTGGTGTCGGCGCTTCCCGCGTCGACACCACCCACCGGCATCACGCCACGGCGATCTCCACCTCGTGCAGGCCCGGCCCGTTCGCGGCGACCTCGGACTCGCCGCTGCCGTCGCGGTGCAGCGCACGCACGGTCCAGGTTCCCTCGGTCGCGTAGAACCGGAAGTCACCGCTCTCGGCGGAGACGACCTCGGCGGTGAACTCCCCCGCCGGATTCAACAGCCGGACGAAGGCACCGCCCACCGGCTGACCTCCGGAACGCACCTTGCCCGCCACCACGGTCTGGTCACCGGTGTCCGCCCCCGCGGCCGACTGGTCCGGTGCTCCGCATCCACTGCTCACGATCACGCCTCCTGCTCACTCGGGTTCTCGATCGGCACACCGACCAGCGAGCCGTACTCGGTCCAGGAACCGTCGTAGTTCTTCACGTGCTGGTGCCCCAGCAGTTCGTGCAGCACGAACCAGGTGTGCGAGGAACGCTCGCCGATCCTGCAGTAGGCGATCGTGTTCCTGGACTCGTCGAGCCCGGCCTCGTTGTAGACCTTGCGCAGCTCGTCGTCCGACTTGAAGGTGCCGTCCTCGTTGGCGGCGCGGCTCCAGGGCACGTTGATCGCCGAGGGGATGTGGCCGGCGCGCTGCGCGGACTCCTGCGGCAGGTGCGCGGGTGCGAGCAGTTTCCCGGAGAACTCGTCGGGCGAGCGCACGTCGACCAGATTGCGCTCGCCGATCGCGTCCACGACCTCCTCGCGGAACGCACGGATCGAGTTGTCCGGCTCCGCCGCGACGTAGTTGGTGGCCGAGCGCGCCGGGACCTCCTTGGTCAGCTCTCGGCCGTCCAACTCCCACTTCTTGCGGCCGCCGTCGAGCAGTCGCACGTCGCGGTGCCCGTAGAGCTTGAAGTACCAGTAGGCGTAGGCGGCGAACCAGTTGTTGTTGCCGCCGTAGAGAACCACCGTGTCGTCGTTCGAGATCCCCTTGGCGGAGAGGAGCTTGCCGAAGTCCTCCCGGCCCACGAAGTCACGCCGCACGTGGTCCTGCAGTTCGTTGCGCCAGTCCAGTTTGACCGCGCCGCGGATGTGTCCACCGTCGTAGGCTGTGGTGTCCTCGTCCACCTCGGCGAACACGACCCCGTCGGCGTCCAGGTTCTGTTCGGCCCAGTCGGTGGTTACCAGGACCTGTTCACGACTCATCGAGCGACTCCTTTGCTCGTATCGGCGAAGTGAATTCTCAGCGGATTTCGGAGGTTAGTCCCGCGGGAACCAACCTCCGGATCAACGGATACAACCGGCAACCGAGGCAGAAACCGAAGGCGGCGTTGAGCAGCGCGGCGACCAGTGCCAGCGCGTTCGCCGTCACCCCCAAGAGGATCCACCCTCCGGCGTATCCGACGGTTGCCATCAGGGTGCAGGCGAATCCGATTCCCTGGGCGAAACGAACCGGTTCGGGGGCCTCGTACGACCGCTCGTCATCCTCGGGCAAGCGAGGGCGCACCGTGTGCCGGTAGAGGTGCCCCCACGGATTGAGGCGTAGCCCCACGAACGCACACAGCGCGAACAGCGCGGTCTGTGCGGCCAGAATTCGCCAGCTCCCGGTCAGCAGCCCCAGGACGAGGATGCCGCTGGTGATCCATGCCGTGAAACGGACACCGCGTGGATCGAGGCGGTCATCACTGGGCATGGTGTCTCCTGGCTGGTGGAAGAGGGTGCCGAATCCGCCGGGCCGGGTAACGCCGCCGCGTCGATGTGAGAACCGATCGCATTCGGTGCCGCCGCCCTGGTCGTCACCCGCGACACAGGCTGCTTCCGACGCGGCACAGATCCACCGCGCGCCTGGAGGTCAGCAGTACATGCACACTTCGGAGGTTACCCGTCCCGACCGGCGAGCGGAAAGATTGTTCACCTGTTGGGATGGATGTATCCGGACCGGATTGTCGTGTCGCTCATCTGACTACCCGATGTCGGGACTCCCCGCGGCGAGGGCCGTGCGAGAGGCTCCCCCGAGCCAGCGACCCGACGACCCGAGCGGAAAACTTCGCTCAGGGAAGGTGCGGGCGCAGCGCCTCGGTGAGCCCCTCCCGGCGCGGCACCCCGGACACCCGGAACAGTTCCCGCCCGTCGGCGTCCAGCGCGAGCGTGGTGGGTGTGGTGTGCACCCCCAACGGTGCCGACCACTCCGGACGGTGCGTCAGATCGACCTCCACGTGGCGCAGCCCCGTGGTTCGTTCGGTCATCGTCGACAGCAGGATGCGGGCGTGTCTGCACGGGGCGCAGAACGTGGTGGACAGTTGCAGCAGGATGATCTCGGGCGTGCCGTCTCGTGCGGCTGAGCTGTCCACCGGACCGGCCGTGCGCCCGGTTCCGGTCACCCTGTCTCCGGTCATCCTGCCGCCGGTGCCGGTGACCTCGCGGCGCAGCACCTCGGCGATCTCCGCGGGAAGCTGATCGAACACTGCCAGGGAAACTCCTTCGGCGCGGCGGTTATTCCGCTTGGTGATCCGGCCCTCCCGCACGCGGAGCACCGAGCCGAGCACCAGCGTCACGAGCAGCGAGAGCAGCAGCGCCCACCACTCCGGTGGCATCAGCCAACGGTTCCGTTCCCGTTGATGACCACGTCCTCGGCGCTGCCCGCCACCACCAGCGTGCCGCGCTCCACCTCGACGGCCGTGGGCCGCACGTCGAACGGCAGCCCTCCCGGGTCGAGCGTGGTGTCGAACCGCCGCAGGATCATCTTCTCGAAGGTTCTCGCCAGGTCCACCCGGCCGACGGCGCTGTTCTCCAGGTCCAGTTCGTTCGGCACGATCCGCAGCTTGCCGTCCGACAACCGCAGCGTGCCGGTGACGGTGACCTGGTTGCTCGTTCCCGCGATGTCGACCTTTCCGCGCATCCGCACCCCCGTCGAGGAGTCAGTCCCCGCGGAATCGGTGCCCGCGCCGTCGGACGCGGCTGCCGAGGTGGCCGGGGTCTCGACCGGAGTGATGCGCAGGTCCTCGACCGGTACGGTCTTGTCCAGATCGGATTCGTCGATTCGGAGCTTCCCGGTCACCTCGTCGACCGCTATCCGGTTGTTCCTGCCGGTCAACATGCCCAGCGTGGAGATCCGCGCGTGATGCAGCCGGGCACGGACGTCGACATCGCGCAGCGGACCGACGTCGACCCCCGGTACGCGTAACCGCACATCGCGGAAGTCCCCTCGCGCCGCCTGGGTCAGGAACGGAAAACCGGTTATCCGGACCCCGGGGTCGCGCCCGAGCTGGAGTTTCTTCCCCAGTTTCTTGGACACCTGGTACTCGGCGATGGCCGCGCCGCCGAAATCTGCCGCCAGGAACAGACCGAGCAGCACGACCAGCGTGATCGTGAGCTTCTTGGCCGGGAAAGCACGTCGCACCGGGAGGTTTCCGTTTCTGTCTGGTGTATCCGCGGCGGGGAGACACGGTCTTCTCACTCTAGTAGGAGTTCTTCGAGTCACCTTTCGCGACGGCTCGCGCGGTGGCACCCGTCACGGTGGTCCGGGCAACGTGCGCGGCCGTTCCGTCACTCGTCGCGCAGAGCCCGGACACCGGGTGGTTCGTAACCGAGGTCCCTTCGGGCCGGTCGCGCTGCCTCGGTCGTGTGAGCTGTGTTGCGTTACTTGTGCTTGTGCTGCGTGTTATGGGTATTCTCATCGTCATCGGAGGCAACGGAGCCTCGCAGCCCGGTTACGGCGCATTTTCCGCATCGCCCACTTCCGGCGTTCCCGCCGGTTCACGGAGGCATTGTATGAGCTCCGATCTGCTGCTGTTGAGCAACGAGTCCGACTGCGAGTCCGTGCTGCCCGCGCTGTCCCTGCTGCCGCATCGGGTGCGGGTGATCGCTCCGGACAGCTCCGCCATGGTCACCGCCGGCGGACACGAACTCGTCGTCGTCGACGCCCGCGACAACCTCGCGAACGCCAGGAACCTGTGCCGGATGCTCTCCTCGGGAGGCGCCGGGGTGCCGGTCTTCGCCGTGGTCAACGAGGGCGGCCTCGTGGTGGTCAACGCCGAGTGGGGCGTGGACGACGTGCTGCTGCCCACCGCCGGCCCGGCCGAGGTCGACGCGCGAATCAGGCTGCGTACCGCACAGCGTGGGGCCGACTCCGTCGCGGGTGGGCCGGTGACCGTGGGAGACCTGGTCATCGAGGACGAGACCTACACGGCCAGGCTCAAGGGCAAGGCCCTCGAACTGACCTACAAGGAGTTCGAGCTGCTCAAGCACCTCGCCACCCACGCGGGCAGGGTCTTCACGCGGGTACAGCTGCTGCAGGAGGTGTGGGGCTACGACTTCTTCGGCGGCACCCGGACGGTGGACGTGCACATCAGGCGGCTACGCGCCAAGCTGGGCCCCGAGCACGAGGCCATGATCGGAACGGTCCGCAGCGTGGGCTACAAGTTCGTGCGGCCTTCGCGGACGAACCGGGATTCGAGTGGGTCACGGCGGGCCGATTCGGCCGCGCAGCAGGAGGGAGCGGAGCTTCCGCCGCTCGCGGAACAGGAGTCCGACGCCGAAGCAGCCGAGTCCGGCCACGACGGCCTGCCACGGCAGGCTGAACGCGAGTACAGCGCACCCCACTAGACCCACGGCGGGCAGTGCCCTGGGGAACCACCGTTGCTCCCCGGGCAGGGTCCACGCCGCCGCGTTGGCGATCGCGTAGTAGACCAGCACGCCGAACGAGGAGAAGCCGATCACCGCGCGCAGGTCGCCCGCCGCGATCAGCACCACCACCACGGCGGCCACTCCGAGTTCGGCGTGGTGCGGGGTGCCGAACCGGGGGTGAACGCGGTCCAGCGGCCCGGGCAGGTCCCGTTCGCGGGCCATCGCCATCGCGGTTCTTCCCACCCCAGCGAGCAGGGCGAGCAGCGCGCCCAGCGCGGCCGTGCCCGCCGCGATCCTCGCCGCCGGGGCGAGCCACGGAAGCGGCCCCGCTTCTACCGCCTCGGCGAGCGGTGCCGTGGACTCGGCCAGCCCTGCCGGGCCCAGCGAGCCGAGCAGCGTCACCCCGACCACCAGGTACAGCAGCACCACGATGCCCAGCGCGATCGGAATGGCCCGCGGGATGGTCCGCTCGGGATCGCGAACCTCCTCGCCGAGGGTGGCTATCCGCGCATACCCGGCGAAGGCGAAGAACAGCAGCCCCGCCGCACCGGTCGTTCCCCACAGGCCACCCCAGCGCGAGCCGGTCTCCGCCGGGACGCCGCCGGTGCCGGGTAGCAGCGGTGGATCCGAGTCCGGAAGCCATGTGGCGACGAGCGCCACCGCCAACCCGGCCAGCGTGATCAGCAACAGCACCCGGGCCAGCCGCGCCGTGCGGGTGATCCCGACGTAGTTGGTCCCGGCGAGCAGCAGCACGAACACCACCGCCACCACATCGCGGTGCGACGGCGAGAGGTAGTTCGCCGCCGTCAACGCCATCGCGGCGCACGAGGCCGTCTTACCGGTGACGAATCCCCAGCCGGCCAGGTAGCCCCAGAGCGGACCGAGTCGTTCGCGGCCGTAGACGTAGGTACCTCCCGCGGCGGGGTGGCGTGCCGCCAGCGCCGCCGAACTCGACGCGTTGCAGAACGCCACGAACGCCGCCAGCAGTAGAGCCGGTACGAGATTCCAGCCCGCCAGCGAGGCCGCCGGGGCGAACGCCGCGAAGAGCCCGGCGCCGATCATCGAGCCGAGCCCGATCGTCACCGCGTCGGCCGTACCGAGGCGGGCTTGCAAACGCATGACCACTTCTTTCGTTCGTGCGGGGCTTGGGCTGCGTGGCGGTGTGGGTGGCGCGGAACCTCTGGCACGGCTCTCGCTGCGGGGAGGCCCGAGATCGGGTAGTTACTACACGACGTCGGGCCTTCCTCGCGAGAGCCGCACCGGAGAACCCGCGGCGGTGCTGGTGGCGAGGGTGGTTGGAGTTCGGCCTGCGTCGAGATGGCGCGGCGATTTCGCGGGAAATCGACGCCGCCTCGGGGGTGGGGGTTCGGCGTGCCGCGCCCGTTCGTCGTTCCACTCGCTGCGACTTCTGGTTTCGTGTCTGGCCTTCCTTGGGTTTCGTACTCGAGTGGGCTCACGCGGGCAACCAACTCCGGTTGAACATCGGTAATCTCGGTCGCGTGGTGCATCTGACGTGGCGAAACGGACTTGACGAGAGCGAGACCGGCGAGGTCTTCGACCTGCTGACCGCGGCCGAGCGAGCCGACGGGGTGGCGCCGGTCGGTGAGCACGTGATCCTGCGGCTGCGCTCCCACCGCGGGGTCAGTGAGCAGATCGAGCCGGTGCAGGCCGACGTAGCGGGTTCGGAACACTTCGTGATCCGTGCCGACGGTGGCGAACTGGCGGGCTACGCCCATGTGGACAACGAGGGCGAGTCCCGGGGAGAACCATTGGTGGCCGAACTCGCGGTAGATCCCCGGTTCCGGCAGAAAGGGATCGGTACCCAGCTGGTGGGGGCGTTGCTGGAACGTGCCGAGATACCCCCCGAACCCGACGAGGAAGGGGACTCGTACCGGTTGCGCATCTGGTCGCACGGCCTGCACGCGGCCGCGGTTCGCCTGGCCGATCGCTTCGGTCTCGCGCGGGTTCGGGAACTGTGGCGGATGGGGCGTGAGTTGAGCGGTGCCGAACTCGACGAGCCGGTGCTGCCGGAGGGGGTGACGATACGTGGTTTCCGGGCCGGTGCGGACGAATCGGAGCTGGTCCGGGTCAATCACCTCGCGTTCTCCTGGCACCCCGAGCAGGGTGGGATGACCGAGGCGGAGCTGCGGGAGAAGGAGGGGCTGGACTGGTTCGATCCGGCCGGATTCCTGCTGGCCGTGGACGATGCGGACCGGCTGCTCGGATTCCACTGGACCAAGATTCATCCGGACGGAAGTGGTGAGGTCTACGTGGTCGGAGTAGATCCGGACACGCAGGGTAGTGGACTCGGGAGGGCGCTGACGTTGGCCGGGCTGCGCTACCTGCGCGACGTCGGATGTCCGAGGGTGATGCTCTACGTGGAGGCGGACAACGGCCCCGCGGTCAGCGTTTACCGCCGGCTCGGCTTCGAGCGCTGGGATGTCGACGCACAGTTCGGCCGGTGAGCAACGCTGAACACTGTGGGTGTTCATAATTGCGGTGCGGGTGAGCATGTTTCGGATGTGCTCACCCGCTTAGCTGTGTGCTTGCTTACTTAGCGTGCCGTGTTCATTTTCTGTTCATCTGAATGGTGGTCGACGGCTACCGAGTCGACTTAAGGTCGCTCTCGGAACGGCACACGCCGTCAACTCCGTTGTCTTGGAGGAGCGACGTGCACTTCGGGCGGCACAGGTTCGCGCTCGGGTTTCTCGCGGTCGGTGTTCTCGCGCTGACCTCCTGCGGAACCGATCGCAACGTCACCACGGCCGATCTGAACCCCGAGTTGCGGCAACTCGAGGTCGACTGCGGAAACGCCTCCGTGGTCGCCGAGGGTTCTTCCGCGCAGAAGAACGCGATGGATGTCTTCGCCAGGGACTTCGGTGTCAAGTGCGAGGGCAGGCAGCTCAACTACACGGCCTCCGGCTCGGGCAAGGGAATCTCCGCCTTCACCGCCGGGCAGGTCGATCTCGCCGGCTCGGACGAGGCGCTCAACAGTGCCGAGGCCAAGAAGGCCAGGGAACGCTGCGGGGGCAATCCAGCCTGGAACATCCCCATGGTCTTCGGGCCGCTCGCGATCACCTACAACCTTCCGGGGGTCGACGACCTCAACCTCAGCCCGGAGACGATCGCCAAGATCTACCAGGGGGAGATCACCAGGTGGAACGACCCGGCCATTCAGCGGCTCAATCAGGGAGCCGACCTTCCGGGGACGGATATCGTTCCGTTCTACCGCTCCGACGAGTCCGGCACCTCGGCCAACTTCCAGGAATACCTCTCCATCGCCACCGACGGGATGTGGAACGGCTCGGGCAAGACGTTCCGCCCCGGATCCGGTGTGGGCCAGGGCAGGGCAGGCACCGACGGAGTCACCTCCTCGGTGGAGCAGACCGAGGGCGGGATCACCTACGCGGCCTGGGCCTTCCCGAAGAACGCCGGACTCGGCATCGCCGCCATCGACAGCGGTAACGGCCCGGTCGAACTCACCAGCCGATCCGCGGGCAAGGCCATCGACGGTGCCGAGATAGCCGGTACCGGGCACGACCTCCGGCTGAACCTGGAGTCGATCTACGGCAACGACTCGCCGGGGGTCTACCCGCTGGTGCTGGCCACCTACGAGGTCGTCTGCTCGGCAGGCTACGACCAACAGACCGCGAAATCCGTGAGCGCCGCGCTGCGGATCGCGGCACACGCGGGCCAGGAGAACCTGGAGCAGGCGGGATACGTACCGCTGCCCCCGAAGTTCCGCGAGAAGGTCCTCGACGCGGTCGAGGCGATCCGGACCTGAGCCCGGCAGTGCCGAGCCAGGTCGCCACCAACCCGACGTCCTCCCGGGCTAGTGCGGGCTCGCGCCGTGCGGCAGGCACGGCACACGAGCACGACCGGGAAATCCGGAAACTGAGAGGTCGCGAACAACGGTGACCGAGTCGACGAATTCCGAGTGGCGGTCCGCACCGCCGGGCGAAGCAGTCACCTCCCCGGGCGATACCGGCAACACCCTCGTGGGAAGTTCCGAAGAGGCGGCGTCTCCCGAGCACCCCACACCGCCGGAGCAGTCCGGCGGCAGGAAGAAGGTGATACGCCTCGGGGACCGGCTGTTCCAGAGCGTGGCGACCGGATCAGGGATCTTCGTCGTCGCCATCATCGCGTCAATCGGGTTGTTCCTGCTGGTCAGGGCCATCCCCGCGTTGCAAGCCAACGAGGCCAACTTCCTGCTCTCCGGGCAGTGGCGCACCGGCGATCCGGAGGACATGGCCTTCGGTATCGTCGATCTCGCCTGGATCACCGTCGCGAGCTCGTTGGTGGCGCTGATCATCGCGATGCCCGTGGCGGGCGGAATCGCGCTTTTCCTCACCCAGTACGCCCCCAGGGTGCTGGCCAAGCCGTTCGCCTACGTGGTGGACCTGCTCGCCGCCGTCCCCTCCGTGATCTACGGCCTCTGGGGAGCGCTGGTGCTGGCGCCGGTGCTCAAGCCCGTCGCGCTCTGGATCAACGGGACACTGGGTTGGATACCGATCTTCGCCGACGGAAACGTGCCCGCCAACAGCGGTTCGAACGTCTTCACTGCGGGCATCGTGCTCGCGGTGATGATCCTTCCGATCATCACCGGGGTCGCGCGCGAGGTCTTCTCGCGAACCCCCTCGGCACAGATCGAGGGCGCCCTGGCACTGGGGGCGACCAAGTGGGAAGTGGTGCGCACCACGGTCTGGCCGTTCGGCCGCAGCGGGTTCGTCGGCGGAGCCATGCTCGGTCTCGGCAGAGCGCTGGGTGAGACCGTCGCGTTGACGGTCATCCTCAGCTACACCTTCGAGGGGCCGCACTACAGCATCTTCGACGCGGGGGCGACCTTCGCCTCGCGGATCGCGCTCGGCTCGGCCGAGTTCAACAACCACCTCACCGTCGGTGCCTACATCGCGGCCGGGCTGGTGCTGTTCATCAGCACCTTCGCCGTCAACGCGCTCGCCCGCTGGATCGAGAGCGGCAGCGGTAAGGGGAAGAAATGAGAACGGACACCGCTGACCTCGAGCGGCCCGCCAGCGCCCCCGCCTTCCAACAGCTCGGCCTGGGGCGCAAGATCAAGAATCACACCGCCACCGTGCTGTTCGGCCTGGCGTTCGTGATCGCGGTGGTTCCGCTGCTGTGGGTGTTGTTCACCCTGGTGCAGCGCGGCCTGGCTCCCATGCTCAACGCTGAGTGGTGGAACCACTCGTTCTACGGGTTGCTGCCGAACGACTCCGGTGGCGGTGTCTACCACGCGCTGGTGGGAACCCTGGAACAGACACTCGTCTGCGCCCTCATCGCGGTTCCGCTCGGCGTGACGGTCGGGATCTTCCTCATCGAGTACGGCAGGAACTCCAAGCTGGCCCGGACCACCACCTTCATGGTGGACATCCTCAGCGGGCTCCCCTCGATCGTGGCCGGGCTGTTCATCTACGCGCTGTGGATCACCACGTTCGGTTTCGACCGCAGCGGATTCGCGGTCTCGCTCTCCTTGGTGCTGCTGATGCTGCCGGTGGTGGTGCGGGTGACCGAGACGATGCTGACGATCGTCCCCGACGAGCTGCGGGAGGCTTCCTACGCGCTGGGCGTCCCCAAGTGGAAGACCATCCTGAAGGTGGTGCTGCCGACCTCGTTCTCCGGCATCATCACCGGCATAATCCTCGGGCTGGCCAGGGTGATGGGCGAGACCGCGCCCCTGCTCATCCTGGTCGGCTATTCCAGGGCGATCAATTACAACCTGTTCGAGGGGCCGATGGCCTCGCTGCCCCTGACGGTCTACACGGCACGCAAGACGTCCACGGAGGCGGGCGAGTACCGGATGTGGGGGGCGGCGCTCACCCTCGTGCTGCTGATCATGCTGATCAATCTGCTGGCAACACTGTTGTCCAAACTGTTCGCGGTAAAGACCAGGTAGGGCGGTAGCCGAATCATGGCCAAACGTCTCGACATCAACGATCTCAACCTCTACTACAACAAGTTCCACGCGGTGCAGGACGTCACGCTGCAGGTGCACGCCCGCAGCGTCACCGCCTTCATCGGCCCCTCCGGTTGTGGCAAGTCCACCGTGCTGCGAGCGCTGAACCGCATGCACGAGGTGATTCCCGGCTCCAGGGTCGAAGGCAGCGTGCTGCTCGACGGTGAGGACGTCTACGCACCGGGGGTCGACCCGGTCCAGGTGCGTCGCACCATCGGGATGGTGTTCCAGCGGGCCAACCCGTTCCCCACGATGTCGATCCGGGACAACGTGGTGGCCGGACTGAAGCTGGCCGGGGTCAAGGACAAGAAGCGCCTGGAGGAGATCACCGAACACTCGTTGCGCGGAGCCAACCTCTGGGAAGAGGTCAAGGACCGGCTCAACAAGCCCGGCGGCGGGCTCTCCGGTGGCCAGCAGCAGCGGCTGTGCATCGCCCGTGCCATCGCGGTGCAGCCCGACGTGCTGTTGATGGACGAGCCCTGCTCGGCACTCGACCCCATCTCGACGCTGGCGATCGAGGACCTCATCGCCGAGCTGAAGAAGGACTACACGATCGTCATCGTCACGCACAACATGCAGCAGGCCGCGCGGGTGAGTGACCAGACGGCGTTCTTCAACCTGCCCGAGGTGGGGCAGCCCGGCCAGTTGGTCGAGATCGGGGAGACCGGGAAGATCTTCTCGAACCCGAGTCAGAAGGCCACCGAGGGCTACATCTCCGGCCGCTTCGGCTGAGGGGACCGCGTCGGGTCGGCCTGCCTGGCGGTGCTGCTGGCGGAACCTCCCGCACGGCTCGCGCTGCGGGTGCCCCGACATCGGGTAGCGACCTACACAACGTCGGGGCCGTCCTCGCGAGAACCGCACCGGAGAACTCGCGGCGGTGCCGACCGCGAGGGTGGCCGGAGTACGGCCCGCGGGCATGGTGGGATCCCGAGACCGTACCGAAGGCGCGGCGATTTCGTGGGAAATCGACGCCGGCCGAGCGAGCGGATCGCCCGGCCGGGGACCGCGGGGCCTTCGGGGGCCGGCTCACTCGCGGTGCTCGTCCGCGATGCTCGATATCAGCATCGTCGATTCCTTGGGCGGCAACGCCAGTGCGCACACCCGCTCCAACGCGGCCAGGTACGGAGCGGTTTCGGCCGGTTTCTCCCAGAACCGCGAGTTCGTGGAATCACCCACGTGCACCACCTGCGGGTCGCCCGTCTCCCGGAACGAGAAGGCGGTGACACGGTCACCGAGCAGCGGATGAGCTCCACTGCCGAACGGCAGCACCCGCAGCGTCACGTTGCGCCGGTAGCTCATCAGCACCAGGTGCTCCAGCTGGGCGCGCATTACCCGGGGCCCGCCCACGCCGCGCCGCAGCGCGGACTCGTCCAGCACCGAGTACAGCTCCAGCGGATGCTCCCCCAGCAGACGCTGCTGGCGGGTAGCCGTGATGGTCAGCCGTTCGGAGATCTCGTCCTCGGTTATCGTCTCGCGTTCCGTCGCCAGCAGTGCCGAGCAGTATTCCTCGGTCTGCAGTAATTCGGGGAGGGGATCCGCCCCGAACGTGCTCACCGCTTCGGCGGCGGTCTCCAGCCCCAGGTAAGTGTCGAAACCGTTGCGGCGGGCGGTGCTGGCGTACGCCTGCCACCAACCGCGTTTCTTGGAGCCCTCGGCGAGTTCGAGCAGTGTGGTGACCTGTTGGCCGCTCGAGCCGTAGAGCTCGGCCATGAGCCGGACATCCGCGGTACGGACCGGGACACGGCCGAGCTCGATCTGGCTTATCTTTCCCTGTGAGCAATCCAGGTGAGCCGCGACTTCGCGGTGTGTGCGCTGCGCTGCCTCGCGCAGCTTACGTAGTTCGCTGCCCAGACGTCGGCGGTGCACGGTAGGACTCTTACTCACGTCGGCAGACTCGCACACCGCGGCCGTGAACAGCCGTCGTCAACGCCGACTAATAATAGCGTTCACTCGATCGAATGAGCGCTGTGCGGAATCGACGACGTTGAGCCGTCAACAGCGTTCCGTGTGCTCGCCCGTTCCGGTGAGAAAAAGACGCTTATCCGGAAACTCGGTCACGAATGGTCGCTGCTCGGCATGGTTCCCGTCACCACGTAGATGATCCGTCGGGCCACCGAGACCGCGTGGTCCGCGAAACGCTCGTAGAACCTGCCCAGCAGGGTGATGTCCACCGCCGCCGATACGCCGTGGGACCACTCGGAGCCCATGACCACGCTGAACAGGTGACGGTGCAGGTCGTCCATCTCGTCGTCGTCGCCTTCGAGATCCCGCGCCTGCTGCACGTCCTGGGTGCGCAGGATCTGGTTCAGTCGGTTCGCGAGCTTGACCGCGACCTGGCCCATCTGCGAGAAGTAGGTTTTCACGTCCTCCGGGAGCACGGGCTGCGGGTGCCTGCGCCGTGCCGCCTTGGCCACGTGCAGCGCGAGATCTCCCATCCGCTCCAGGCTCTCGGCGGCGTGGATGGTCGAGATGACGGTACGCAGGTCTCCCGCGACCGGTGCTTGCAGCGCCAGCAGCCCGAAGGCGTGCTCCTCGCAGCGCGCTCGGGCCTCGTCGACCTTCAAATCGTCGTCGATGACCTGCTCGGCCAACGACAGGTCAGCTCCGAGCAGCGCGGTGGTTGCCTGCTCCATCGCGTTACCGACCATGGTCGACATCGCGGCGAGCTCGTCGGCGAGCTTGTCGAGCTGTTCCTGGTAGACCTCACGCATGGCTCCCACCCTACTTCGTGGGGGTATTGCGCAGGGTTCCCGTTGGTTAACCTGCGGTGAACACGATTTGAGTTCTCACTCGAAAAGACGAGTACGGGCGCGGTGGGGCATCACTGTGGGTGAGATTCCCCGAGTCCCGAGCGGGCTTTCCGCGTCGAAATCCGCCACCGGCGTTGGTTCCGGTGCCCACCACTCCCGCCGAACGTTCTCCGGAAAAAGGGGCGGGGGCCGATGTGCGAGCCGCACGCCCCCGTGGCCCCGTGACCGACTGCTCGGTACGAACGAGCACGCCGGTCACGGGAGAACACGTTCCGGTTAGCCGCTGACACCGCCGCACTTGTCCTCACCCGCGTTGACGGTCGAGAGATTCTCCGGAACGTCCACGTCACCGCTGTCCGGCTTGCGAATCCGGTTTTCGTAATCGGTCCCCAACTCCAGCCGGAGGGTCTCGCCGGCCGAGGAATCGGCCACGATCTCGGCCGAGGGCACGGCGGAGGCGAGCAGCTGTGCCCGCTGCTTGTTCCCCTCCGAATACCGGATGACCGTCCGGTCGAGCGGCGAGTCCAGGTTGCCGACGTCGCCGACCGCGAAGTCGAACTCACGCAGGTCGCTGGCGGTGTTGCTCGCGAGGCCGCTGCGTTCGGTGCTGTTGAACACCGAAACGCTCACCTCGGAGGGCTCGGGTTTCGCCGAGCCGTTCCCCTGCTCCTGCTGCGTGAAGGCCATGGGCGAGGTGTCCGATGCGGCCCCCTCCGAAGCCCGCCCGCTCTGCTCTCCGGACGAGGAGTCGAGCGGCACGTCCTCGATGATGGCCCGGAACAGCGAATGAGCCTTGGACTCCGCCAGCACCTCGTTGCCCCGTGAGTTCGCGGTTCCGGTGGTGGGGATGGTCACGAAGGTGACCTTCTCCGGGTCGAGCCCGTCCAGCGATTTGCCGAGCGAGATCAGCTTGTCACTGTCGACGTTGTCGCCGAAGGTGTTGGCGATGATGGCGTTGGCCAGGTTCGTGAGTTTGCCGGGGTTGAGCAGCACGTTCGCCGAGGTCGTCTTGCGCAGTAACGCGCCTAGAAACAGCTGCTGCCGCTCCATCCGGCCGTAGTCCGCGGTGACGTCGTTGGTGAGCTTGCGTGCCCTGACGTAGCGCAGCGCCTGCTGTGGACCGAGCTTGTGCGTGCCCGCGGTTTCGAGGATGGTGCCCAGCTCGTGGTCGATCATCGGCTTGTTGGTGCAGATCTGCACACCGCCCACCGCCTTGACCATGGACTTGAACCCCTGGAAGTTGATCCCCAGGAAACTGTTGATCTCGAGTCCGGAGAGCTGCTGCACCTGTTTGGTGACGCAGGCGGGCCCGCCTTCCCCGAACGCGGTGTTGAACTTGACGTTCTGCCGGGCCGCCACCGTCTCCTCGCTGTACTTCCCGGTGGCGGAATCCCACTTCTTGCAGGTGTCGGCGTCGATGTCGATCTCCAGGTCGCGCGGGATCGACACGATCACCACCCGACTCCGGTCGGCGGGAATGTGCGCGATCATCGTCGTGTCCGAACGGGCACCGGGCACCCCCTCGGTCGTGCCGATGTCGTCCGAGGTCTCGGCGCCCTGGCGAGTGTCCGAACCGATCAGCAGGAAGTTCTGATCTCCCTCCTGCAGGTGCGCGTCCTGAATGGCGTCGGAGTTCTCGTTCAGCGCGCGGATCTGGTTGAAGCTCGCGTCCAACCAGGTCTTGCTGCCCCAGCCGATCCCCGTCGTGACGAACACCAGAGCCGCGACGCCGACGGCCGCTACCCGTCCCAGCGTCTGCATCCGCCTACGCCGCTTCCCCTTGCGCCACTCCACGCGCGAGGAGTTCGCGTCGCGGTCCTCGGCGAAGTCGAACGGCATGTCCTGGCCGGGTTCGGGCTCCTTGCGGCTTCCCCACAGCCAGGCGTACTTCTTGCGCCGCTTCTCCTCCTCCGCCGCGAGCTCGTCGTGTACCGCCGAGAACCTGGCCAGCGTCGCGTCGATTGCGGCGCTGGCCTCGTTGTCGTCGTCCTGCTCGTCCGCCGACTCCTCGTCGTCCGTGGCCGCTTCCCGGGAAGTGGTGGACTGGGCAGTGCCGGACGAGTCGTGCTGCGGGGCGATGGCGGTGGTGGCGGGATCGTGCTCCGTCCCGGAGGTCCGGGCGCCGACCGCGCTCTCGGGGCTCCGTTCCGGTTGTGCGCCCTCGTACGGGGAGGGGGTTTCCGGTGCGGGCCCCCCGGCCCGGGGCGAGCCGTTCAACATCTCTTCCGCGGCCGAGGGAGCGCTCGGATCCGGAGCGGCGGTTCCCTCGCCACGGGCGGGTTGTCGTGGTGACTCGGGCGGGTACCCGCCTGCTTGCGGCGGCGTTTCGCCGCGTACCGCGGGCTGTTGAGCGGTGGGTTCCTCGGAGGGAATCTGCTGGGCCCCGGTTTCCCGGGAGCCGGTTTCCCGGGACCAGGTTTCCCGGGACGGGGGCGGTGGAGCCGGAGCACGGCGGTTCTGATTCAACGCCGCGCTGATCGGCTGGTTCGGGCGGGTGCGGTCGCTCGTGTCGGTTCCGGTGTCGCCCCCGGGCCGGGGTGGCGTAGCCGGCGTCGGGTTTCCGGTGGCCTGTTCCGCCGAGGGCGGAGCCATGGGTGAGGTGTGTGAGGAGCTCTGGTCCGCGGGCTGTTGG
The DNA here is from genome assembly GCF_900101095.1 of Actinopolyspora mzabensis. Classification (GTDB taxonomy): domain Bacteria; phylum Actinomycetota; class Actinomycetes; order Mycobacteriales; family Pseudonocardiaceae; genus Actinopolyspora; species Actinopolyspora mzabensis. The sequence continues at coordinate 341,736 of NZ_FNFM01000002.1, read as the reverse complement.
GTGTTGTCGTTGCTCCTGGCTGCGTTCGGCCTGCGCGACGCACCGAGGAACGGCGTCATCCGTGCCGTGTCGTCGCTCTCCGCGGGCGGAGCGTTGGTGGATCCGATTCCATCGGAGGGCGGTGGGGAACTCGCCGAACTGGGGATCTGCCACTGGGTCTGTTCGGACTGTCCCGGCTCGGCTCCCTCGGGCTGTTCCGGTTCCTGCCGCCTGCGGCGAGCGCGGCGACCACGAGACCGGCGGCCCCCGTCCTGGGGCTGGTTCTCGTGTGATGGCGGAGTCTCCGGCACGGCCTCGGTTGTCCGCGTGGGCTGCTCCGGCGATTCCTCGTCCGGCCCGTTCCGGGGGGATCGTGGTCCGGATTGTTCCTCGGGTGGGACGAATTCCGATTCGTCCACTTCGACCTTTCGGTGCGAACCGGTGTTCTGGCTCTGCCCCTTACCGTGTCGGGACAGCAAATCTCCGACTCGCGTACCACCCGTACCGTCGTCCCCGAGAGCCCTTCTGCGCCTGCGCGAAGTGGCCCGGCTGCCCGTCTCGGAGCCGTTTCCGGTTTCGTCTTCGGGAGACGCCCACTCCGAGTGGGAACTCTGGTGCCCCGAACTGCCTCGACGGGGATTATCCGGCACCTGCGTTCCCTCCCACCTTGCTGTCATTGGCTTTCATTCGGACGGTTGGCGATCCCCACCCCCGAAGCTGTATCGCCAGACTCGGTCAAGATGCTACGGCTGATCGCTCGCACTGACGATAGCGGCGCCGGATTCTTCACAATCAGTGCACGGCACAACCGTGTTATGTAGGGTAAATCACAGCTCTCGCTCGTCCGAGTGGGGCAGCGCTCTGGTGCCGAACACCCACGTGACCGAAGTGATCGCGTTCAGTAGTTCTGTGATGACGATTCGGATCGCCTGGTGATCCCTGTCAAGTGGACTTCACCGCGCTTTCGGTAGGCGACGACGTTCCGCCCCGATTGTTTGGCCGCGTAGAGCAACACATCCGCCCCGAGAATTTTCTCTTCCGTCCCGGACGTGACGGCCTCCCCGGCCGTTGCGTCGTACGTCAATCCGATGCTTACCGTTATGTGAAGTCCGCGTGCCACTCGCTGCCACGGAAAGTCCGCTATCCGCGACCGTGCACGTTCGCACAGCGAAATCGCGGTCGGCTCGTCGATACCCGGCAGCACCAGTACGAATTCCTCGCCGCCGTATCGCGCACAGAATCCCCCATTGGGTAGTTCTTCCTGTAGTAATTCGGCGACACGCTGCAACACGCGATCGCCGAGTACGTGCCCGAAGGTGTCGTTCACCTGCTTGAACCAGTCCAGGTCCACCAGAGCTATACCGAGCCCCTCGGGAGTTTCCCGCGGCAGACTCTCGAGACGTTCGTCCAGATAGCGCCGGTTGTAACCACCCGTCAGGGTGTCGCGCAGACTTTGCTCCCTGACGCGTGCGTGTTCCCGCCGCAGCCAGTTCACCTCGTGTCTGAGTTGTTCCGGTACCGGAGGAGTGAGCTCGCTGTTGCGTAGATCCAGCGCGGCCCGCAGGTGGTGGTAGGCCTGCTGCCAGCGTCCCCGGGAGGCGAGCAGTTCCGCTATGGCCTCGTGCAGTTCGGCCAGTCCGGCGGCGGTGGCCGAATCGCTCGCGTAATGCCTGCCGGTGCTGTGCTCGGTGCACGGGAGGTCGTGCAGCCGGGCCCTGGCGGCTTCTTCCCGCCAGGTCTCCGATTTGGCAATACCATCGCAAAGTCCGGACATCGCACTCACCTCCCGTAGTGGTGTCGTCCGGTGAGCCACCGGGCTTGAGTCGGTTCCGCTCAACCGGACCCGATTTCGCTCAACCGGCGTACCGCGTCACCGGCGTGCCCGGACAACCCGTTCGTCCGCTCGGCCTCCCACCCGTCGCTCCGGTCACGGGGTCGATGCCTGCCTCGACCCCCCTTCTCCGAGCGCTCCTGTCACGTCCCGTCACGATTCATTACCGGAGGCTTACGTAGCCATACCCCATTCAACCCGGTTTAACGTAACCACGCATAGTGGCATGTCGAGGACGAAGCGTTGTTCGTGCCGGCGGCAGCCCGTAGTGCTCCGAGGGGACGGGCCGCGCCCACCAGGAGGTATCCATATCTGGGCTCGCCGCGACGGGAGTCCGGCAGAGGTTCGGCCGAGTGAGCGTGCGGGAGGAACCAGCCGACGAACTCCTGATCGGGGCAGGGAGCTCCTCCGAGGTAGGACCCTCCCCGACGCAGGACCCTCCCCGACGCAGGGGCTTACCCGGGGCAGGGAGCGAAGCCGTACCAACGGCCGTCGAGCACCACCAGGTGCTGCGAACCGAGCTGTCTACCCACCACGACCCCCTCGCGGCGCACCGTGATCTCCACACCCACGACCCAGACCCTCCCCGCGGGGTGCCGCCCGGCCACCGTGAACTCCCCGTCGGGGCGCATCGTCCCGAGCGCTGGTTCCGCCGTGACGGTCATTCCGTCCAGCGAGCAGCGCCGATCCCGGTAGTCGGGATGCTGGGTACGGCGCAGGAAGCTCCGTTGCGCGTCCGGGCCGCGCCGTGCCGCCGCGTTGTTGGTGCGGAAGTAGGCCGTGACCGAGCGAACGGCTCCCGATTCCGGCGACGGTGGAACGGGCGTGGGGCTGTCCGAGAGCAGGCAGCACCACAGCAGCACCAGCAGCGGTGACGCCATGAGCGTCCCCGAGCGGCGCGGGAGGGAACTCATCCTCCACTGTGGTCCAGGTCGGCACCCACCGGCACTGAGTTGTCCTCCGGATCGTCCAGCCAACCCTCCGGCAGCGCCACCTTGCCCGGTGAGCCCTGCCTGCCGCGCGGCCCCTCGGCATCGGCGGGGAAGGGGACGTCCGGATCGAGCTCGTCCAGCATGCCCGCCAGCTCGCCGAGCGTGGACACGACACCGAGCCTGCGGCGCAGTTCCGAACCGACCGGAAAGCCCATGAAGTACCACGACATGTGCTTGCGCAGGTCGCGCATGGCCTTTTCCTCGCCCATGAGTTCGGCCAGCAGGCAGGCGTGGCGGTACACGATGCCACGGATCTCGCCGAGATCCGGCGGCTCGGGGATCGGTTCACCCCGCAGCTCGGCGTGCAGCTCCCGGAACAACCACGGCCGACCCAGGCAGCCACGCCCGACCACGACGCCGTCGCAACCGGTCTCGTCCATCATCCGCCGGGCGTCCGAGGCCGTGAAGATGTCCCCGTTGCCCAGGACCGGAATGCTCCGCACGGTTTCCTTCAGCCGGGCGATCCGTTCCCAGTCGGCCGTCCCCGAGTAACGCTGTGCCGCGGTGCGGCCGTGCAGCGCCACGGCGGAGGCCCCCGCCTCCTCGGCGATGCGCCCCGCGTCGAGGTAGGTGGTGTGTTCGTCGTCGATTCCCACCCGGAACTTGGCCGTGACCGGAACACCCGCCGGTTCGGCCGCCCGCACGGCGGCCGAGATGATGTCCTCGAACAGTCTGCGCTTGTAGGGAAGTGCCGCTCCACCGCCCTTCCGGGTCACCTTGGCGACCGGGCAACCCCAATTCGTGTCTACGTGGTCGGCCCAGCCCTCGCCCACGACGATCTTGACCGCCTCGGCCATGGTCGCCGGATCCACACCGTAGAGCTGCATCGAACGCGGGTGCTCACCCTCGTCGAAACTCATCATCCGCAGCGTCTTGGCGTTGCGTTCCACGACCGCGCGGGCCGTGATCATCTCGCAGACGTAGAGCGAGTCGCGACTGCCGTACTCCCGACACAACTTCCGGAAGGCCAGGTTCGTGATGCCCGCCATCGGAGCGAGCACCACGGGCGGATCGACCGCGTACGGGCCGATCCGGAGTGGTTCGGTGGCTGGCGCGAGCGACATACCTCCATTGTCGGTGTTCGCCACCGCCGATCAGCACCGGGCGGACGCAGTCCGTTCAGAACGCCACGTTCAGACAGGCCAGCCGGGCCCCGGCCTCACCTGCCGCACCGGGCGCCGTGCGGGTGCGGTGCTCGTGGATCACCACCGACGAGGCGTCACCCCGGTGCGGGTTCCATTCCCCGAAAGCGCCGCTCACCGCGTTGCCGGCCGCGTCGGTGCGGAAATCCAGCCAGATCTCGTTGCTCGGGTTGGCGTAGGCCGGATCACCGGACACGCCCTCCGGCGCGGGTACCCGCTGGAAGTGGGGCCCCGCGTCGGAACCCTCCGCGCCGCACGGGCGGGTGTGCACGTGGGCGCCGTAGGTGCGGTTCGGGCGCAACCCTTCCAGGACAGCGGCCACGGACGTGCCTTCCCCGGGAGAGCTCTCGGCGAACACCGCCATCCGGGCGCCCGGCGGCACCAGCTCGGGCGCGTAGGTGATCGCGGCAGCGGATTCCTGGTAGCGGGTGAAAACTCCCTGCGCCACCGTCCGGCTGTTCCCCTCGGAGTCCGAGGGCTCCGCCTGCGCGGTGGCGGGAACCGCGATGATCAGGGCCGTCACGGCCAGCACGACACTCGATACGGATCGCATGTGTCCGGTTCTACGTGCCGCGCGGTCCTCACCGGTGGATGATCGCCGGAAAGGGTGAAACGGCGTGTCCGGCGGTGAGTGTGACGAGGATCGTCCTCGTCGCGGGAGCGTACCGGTGTGTAGGCGCGCTACGTTGATCCGATGACTGATTCGGGGCGCGACCGGACCTGGTTGGTCGCGATCGCCACCGCGATGTGGGGGACGGACGCGCTGTGGCGGATGCCGCTGGCGACCAGCTTACCGAGCACCACCGTGGTGCTGTGCGAACATCTGATCGTCACGGTGCTGCTGGCGCCGCTGCTGCCCAGGGCGTGGCGGGCGTTCGCCCGGTGCGGCGGCAAGCAGCGGGCGGCGGCGCTGGTGGTGGGGGCCGGTACCTCCGCGCTGGCCACGCTCATGTTCACCGCCGCCTTCGGCTACGGCGATCCGGTGACTCCCGTGGTGCTGCAGAAACTGCAACCGGTGTTCGCCGCGGTGGCCTCGTTCCTGCTGTTGCGCGAGGGCTTCCGCCGTGGCTACCTCGCCTTCGCCGTTCCCGCGCTGGCAGGTGCCTGGCTGCTGGCGTTTCCGGATCCGACCCAGGTGAGCGTCTCGCGGCTGATGCCCGCGCTGCTGGCGCTCGGGGCTGCGGCGCTGTGGGCCGCCGGGACGGTGCTGGGGAGGATGTTGAGCAGGGAACTGGCTCCGATGGAGGTGACCACGCTGCGGTACTCGGTGGGGCTGCCCACCGTGGCGCTGGTGCTGTTGCTGCGGGACGGTTCGATCACCGAGGGGCTGTCGAGCATCGGTGAGGCGCTGGCGGTGGGCTGGGCGAACCTCGGAGGACTGCTGCTGCTCGCGCTGATTCCCGGCCTGCTGGCGTTGAGCCTGTACTACCTGGGGCTGCGCGCCACGCCGGCTGCCCGGGCGACGTTGGCGGAGCTGTCGTTTCCGGCGACCGCCGCCATCGTCGGTGTCGGTGTGCTGGGCGAGACCCTCACCGTCACCCAGTGGGTCGGTTTCGTGCTGCTGGTCGTGATGATCACCGCGCTGGGCTGGAACGAACGTGCCGGTAGTCGGAAGGTCGTCCAACCGGAAGTCGCACTCGTGCGCGGCTGAACCGACACGCCGGGCGGGCGATCGGCCCGCCCGGCGATGCACCAGATCAACGGCTGCCTGTAAGGTGTATCTCGCGGGCCGTTAGCTCAATGGGCAGAGCAGTGGACTTTTAATCCACGGGTTCAGGGTTCGAGTCCCTGGCGGCCCACCAGAAGCGCAGGTCAGCGAGTTTCTCCACTGACCAGTCAAGATCACGAGTGCACTTTAGGCGCACAAAATCCGTGTTCCGGTGTGCTGTCCGATGTTCAGTTGTGCTGGAGTTCTTCGCGTGCCACACGGCGGGCGATCTCTTCCACCTGAGCAATGGTGGGAGAGGCACCGTGATGTTCCTGCATGGCTTGTCGCAACAGGCGGCGCACCAGCGCCGAGGTGGGGATGTGCTCGGTAGCGGCCCACTCGCGCAGCTGTGCGTCCAGTTGTTGATCGATGCGCAAGTGCAGCGGGACATCCAGCGTCGTAGCGTTTTCGACCGCTTCCGCTTCGGCGTTCTCGGCCTCTTCAGCTGCTACTTCGGCTCGGATCTCCGCATGTCTGGCACGGCGGAGTGCCCGGTTGTCCTCTCTCCTCGTCATGTTCCGGCCTCCTTGTTCTTCAGATAGTCGCGTAGGTCGGCACCACGCGTTTTCCAGGCCGTAACCCCGGAGAAGTCCTCGGGGTCGACGATGACGGTGATCACGAACTCGGCGCTCGTGGAGTAACCGATGATCCGGATGTAGCTCGCTCGGCTTTTCGGGTCCGGATCACGTACTACTCGGTGAGCGTCCGTGACCGCTTCTGTCGTCCAACTCGGTTCGATGTCGGTCGCTCCGGGATAGCGGACCGAACGAGTACGTATGTGTTCGACGTCCTCTTCGTCCCACCAGAGCTCGATTGTCACGCTCTAAGTGTAGCGCAATGTGCTACTTGGTCCAGCCATTGAGAGGTCGACCGTTTTCTGATCTTGCTCTGTTCGTCATCGCCTCCGCTCATCGAAACGTCAGGGGCTGCGGTGTCGAAGGCTGACTCGGGGCCTCCCCTCGTGCCGCTGCGATCGGGGTCCGCAGTCGAGTCGCGATCTCCGGAGCTACGGGTGGCAGGCTCCGGGAGGTGACCGAGAGGCTGGATGTTCGTGTATGAGCGGCCAGCCGGTCGGTCGTTCAGCGTGGGGCGATGAAGAACAGCTCCGGATCCCCTTCGTCCAGGCCGTAAACGATGCCCGCGGATTGCCATCCCAGCGAAAACAACAGGGATTGCATGGCGTGGTTCGACAAGTTGGTTGAGGTGAACAGTTTCGTCGTCGCCCAACGATGTTCGGCGTCGCGCAGCAGTGCCGCGCCGACGCCGTGCCGCCGGACGCGTTCGTCGACGGTGAGCAGTACGACGAACTCGTGACCAAAGAACGAGCGGTCGACGACGCAGTAGCCCACCACCGCTGCGTTCATCTCTGCGACGCGGGTTTTCCCGGTTTCCACATACCGGTGGATCGAGTCGGACCGAGTAGCATCACCATGTTCGGCCAGCGGATCGATACCGATCGTCGACAGAATGTCGGCGGGTGTCGCGTCGCGTACTGTGATCGAGTTTTCCACGAGATCATCTGAGCATGCGGATCGCTCGCATTCGCCCAATCCCCGAGAGCTCGCACACTCGAGCAAGCTCACTCCGGGCAAAGCCCGCAGGTAAGGCTCGCAGCCGCGCAACCGGAGTCGTACCGGTTACGAGCAGACACGACGAAGCCCTGTCATTGCTGTGGACGCTGTGTCATCGTGTACTTACGTGACTGATGATCGCCGGAGCGAACCGCTCGCAGCGAAGACCCCGTTCCCCGCCGAGCTGGACGAACGCCTGCGTGACCAGCTGACCTTCTTGATCGAGGTTGATCACCTCAAAGCGGTCCTTCGCCAGTCCCCGCTCGTGGCCGCTGAACAACGCGAGAACGACGCCGAGCACTCCTGGCATCTGGCCATGATGGTGGTCCTGCTGGCCGAGTACTCCGACGAGCCCATCGACACCGGGCGCACCGTGCGACTGGTGCTTGTCCACGATCTCGTCGAGATCTACGCCGGTGACACACCGCTGTACGCGGCCAACGACAGAGACGACCAGTACGAGCGCGAAGCTCACGCGGCCACCGAGTTGTTCGGCTTGTTGCCCGAGGACCAGGCTTCGCGGCTTCGCACGCTGTGGGACGAGTTCGAAGAACGCGACACGCCCGAGGCCCGTTTCGCCAAGGCCATGGACCGTTTCCAGCCGCTCCTGCTCAACTGGATGGCTCGCGGTGGTACCTGGCGTACGCCCGGTACCACCGCCGACGACGTCCGCAGGCGGAAAGCCGTGATCGGCGACGCCTCGACGTATCTGTGGGAAGCCGGGCAGCGCCTCATCGCCGAAGGAGAAGCCCGCGGCTGGGCCCGCCCCGGACAGTCCGCTGAGTGACCCGGCGGAACAATGTCCGGCCCGAGGTGTGTTTTGGGGCCCTTCTGGGGCGCAGCCACACTTTTCCCACACAAAACGACGACAGACGACGAGCACCGACCAGTCACAGCGATCGGTTCGGAGGCGGCATCGAGCCAGGTGACAGCGGGTATCGGCACCCACCGGCAAACGACGGCGGGAACCGACCCGCTACTCCACGGGTTCAGGGTTCGAGTCCCTGGCGGCCCACCAAAAGGCCAGGTCAGCGAGTTCCGCCACTGACCGATCAAGATCACTGCCACACTTTATCCCCCCGAAATTCGGGTGCCGGGCGTTGCCCGATGCTCAGCTGTGGTGGCGCTCTCGATCGCTTCCGCTTCGGCGTTCTCGGGCTCTTCCGCTGCTACTTCGGCCCGGATCTCCGCATGTCCGGCCCGGTGGGTTCTCCGGCTGTCCTCGCTCCTCGTCATGTTCCGGCCTCCTCGTTCTCCGGGGGTCGCGCAGGATGGCGAATCCTTCCGGTGCCCCGAGCCGGTGCCGTCGGTTTTCGGAACTTCACGTTTCGTTTCTGAATCTTCCATTGGGTGAGACGAGGTTGCATTCACTCTTCGGGGTGAGCGCTCGTTGTTCGATCGGACAACAAAAACGCCTAAATCATGTGATATCGCACGAATACGCCGTTGCGAATACCACTTACTATCCTTCGAACACTTACCGCGAACACATGCCGGCCTCGATTCGTGACCACTGACTGTGATCCGCTTCGGCGGAGCGCATGTGTCGTCCCGGCTGAAGGAGTATCAGTGTTTGAGATCAGTCCAGTGGTGCTGACGACCTTCGCCGCGTATCTGGTCGTCATGCTCGTGATCGGAGTGTGGGTGTACACCCGCACCAACACTCTCGCCGACTTCGCGCTCGGCGGTCGAAACCTCAACGCGCCGACCGCGGCACTGTCGGCGCAGGCCAGTGACATGTCCGGCTGGTTGCTGCTCGGCCTCCCGGGAGCGGTCTACGCCCAGGGCGTGGGGGCCACCTGGATCGCGATAGGCCTGGCCCTCGGTACGTACCTCAACTGGCTGTTCGTGGCGCCCCGGCTGCGTACCTACACCGAGCGGGCCAACAACGCCGTCAGCCTGTCGGCCTACCTCGAATCGCGATTCGAGGACCGCAGTCGTTCGCTCCGGCTGGTCTCCGCGCTGGTGATCGTGGTGTTCTTCACCGTCTACGTCGCCAGCGGCCTCGTCGCCGGGGGAGTGTTGTTCGAGGACGTCTTCGGCGTGGACTCCACAACGGCGATCTCCATCTCGGTGGCGGTCATCGTGATGTACGCCTTCCTGGGCGGGTTCCTCGCGGTGAGCTTCACCGACGTGGTGCAGGGAACGATGATGTTCCTGGCCCTGGTGGTGCTCCCGCTGATCGGTATCGCACTGCTGGGCGGTTTCGGCGGCCTCGGCGGGGCCCTCACCGAGCAGTCCCCCGCGTTGCTGGACATGGGCCAGGAGGCGAGCTTCACCGACGGGAGCTGGTCGAGCGGAAGCGGCCTGAGCTTCGTCGCGATCGTGTCGCTGCTGGCCTGGGGGCCGGGCTACTTCGGGCAGCCGCACATCCTGGCGCGGTTCATGGGAATCCGCAGTGCGCGGCACATTCCCGTCGCCCGGCGGATCAGCACCACCTGGGTGCTGGTGACCCTCCTCGGCGCCTCGCTGGTCGGCCTGGTCGGTATCGGCGTGCTCGACCAGCCGTTGGACGATCCGGAGCAGGTGTTCATCGCGCTGGCACAGCAGCTGCTCAACCCGTGGATCGCGGGCATCCTGCTCGCCGCGGTGCTGGCGGCGGTCATGTCCACCGCCGACAGTCAGCTGCTCGTCGCCTCCACCGCGCTGACCGAGGACTTCTACCGCGCTTTCGTGCACAAGGCGGCCTCGGAGCGGCTGTTGGTGTGGGTCGGGCGCGCCACCGTGATCCTGGTGGCGATCGTGGCCTACGTGATCGCGCTGGGCGGCGGAGCTGTGCTGGACATCGTCTCCTACGCGTGGGCCGGTTTCGGTTCCGCGTTCGGCCCGGTGATCCTGCTCTCGCTGTTCTGGTCCCGCATGACCTGGACCGGTGCCCTCGGTGGTGTCGTCGGTGGCGCGGTGACCGTGCTGGTCTGGAAGAACGTGGACGCGCTCAGCGGCACCGGGGTCTACGAGATGATCCCGGGCTGGATCGTGGCCCTGCTGGCCATCGTGGTGTGCAACGGTCTCGGCAAACGTCCGGAACGTGACTGGTCCGGGGACATGGCCGAACCGGTCGAGGACGCCGAGCCGGCCAAGTCCTGAGGTCAGGGCGTCTCCACGGCAAGGAGGGGCGGGGCCGCTTCGGCGAATGCCCCGTCCCTCGCGTGTCGTCGGCTCCTCGGACCGCCCCACCGAGCGGCGATTTCGCGGGAGATCGACGACGGCTTCGCGCGCGTGCGCGCGGTCGGAACTCACCCGCACGACTCGCGCTGCGTAAGCCCGGCAGGGCCGCCGACGTGCCCAGCGATTCCCCGAAAAACCGCCAACCGGTGCCCCGCTCGTCTGCCACCGAAGCGCGCGGCGGGAGGAGCTACGGGGGTATGTCCCCCTGACCGCGACCGTGTCGAAGACACCGGTCACAGGTCCGTGGGGTGGGAATCCACGTGCGGGCACTACTCCGCACTCGCCGGGGTTACAGCGGTAGGAGCCGCTGCTCTCGTGCCACGCGCTCCCAAGATTGCCGAACCGGGCGACCGTCGCCGGGTGTCGTGGCACTCGTCTCCCGGCCCGCTCTGACCGGGGTAGTCGCGGTCGCGAACCGCGCCCCGGACTTATCCCGTCCTTCGGCCTGCCGGGAACGGCTGAAGCGGGAGCGTATACGTGCTACGCTGGCATCTGCTTTTTTCGTTTCTTGGCAGATCGAAATATAGCACGGTCGGCCCCCGGTGATCCGGGGGCCTTCTCGTAGCGCTACCGGTTCCACACGCTCGGTGACTTTCCGTCGCTTGTGGCCGGTCACCTCGCGGCCCCGAGATTGCGCGAGAGAGTGGTGCCCATCTTCGCCGTCCCGCCCCGTCGGAGCGGCGATTTCGCGCGAGATCGACGGCAGTGGGTGCCGGGATGCTCGGTCCGCTTTCCGCTACTGGCCGCTTCGTGAGCAGAAACCGGTCAGGATTCCCGCCCGTGCCACTCCTCGGCGAGCACCGCCCAGATCTGCATGTCGTGGCGCTTGCCGTTGAGCGGGAAAAGACTGCGCAGCGTCCCCTCGTGGGTCATCCCCAACCGTTTCGCCACCGCGATGCTGCGATGGTTCTCGGCCGAGACGCGGTACTCCACCCGTGCCATGCCGCGAATCCGTACAGCCCAGTCGATCAGGTGCTCGCAGGTCCGGGTGATCAGCCCGCCACCCTGCGCCGCCTCGGAGAGCCAGACACCCAGTTCGCAGCAACCGCTGCTGGTGTCGAACACCCGCCACAGCGCACCGCCGATGAGCTCCTCCCCGTGCCAGATCCCCATGATCCGGCCGGAGTCGCCGGCCTGCTTGTCCGCGTATTTCTGCAGGAACCGCCGTGCCGACTCCTCGTCGAAGACGATGCCCGCCCAGGGCATCCAGGGCTCCAAGTGTTTTCGGTTGGCTTCGGTGAACTCGGCGAACTCCGCCGCCTGCCAGGGCTCCAACGGCCGCAACTCGGCGTCGGCCCCCAACGGATGTGCGAACACTGCGGCCCCTCTCGAACGACTGCCCGCTACCTTCCTACCCGCACGCGCAACCGGATTTCCGGAAACCGCGCGAGTCCGGGGCGTGCCGCGATCAGTCCGCCGCGGCCCCGTCGAGCTGCTCCACGGTGGCGATCGACGGGCTCTCGGCGCGCCGCAGCCGCTCGGCCACGTTCTCCGCGTCGCGCAGCGCGCGCAGCGGGTTGTGCCAGGTGAGCTTGGCCAGCTCCGCCTCGGACCAGTTCCGCTCCAGCAGCTCGGCGAGCAGGTTGGGATACCCGGCGACGTCGTCGAGCCCTGCCGTGGTGAACGGGGTGCCGTCGAAGTCACCGCCCAGTCCGATGTGGTCGATTCCGGCCAGCTCGCGCATGTGATCCAGGTGGTCGGCCACATTGGACACGGTCGCCACGGGGCGCGGATTCTCCCGCTCGAACTCGGCGCGTGCCCGGTGTCCCTGTTCGGTGCCGTCCAGCGGGTGCAGCCCCAGCCCGGTCAGGTGCGCGTCGACCGCCCGGTCCCACTCGGCGGCCTCGGGCAGCACGAACTTCGGCACGAAGGTCGCCATCGCCACGCCGCCGTTCTCGGGCAGCGCCCGCAGCACGTCGTCCGGCACGTTGCGCGGATGGTCGCAGACCCCTCGCGCGCTGGAATGCGAGAAGATCACCGGGGCGCGGCTGGCCCGCAGTGCGTCCCGCATGGTGTCGGCCGAGGTGTGCGAGAGGTCGACCAGCATGCCCAGCCGGTTCATCTCCCGGACCACCGCCTCGCCGAAGCGGGTGAGACCACCGGCGGCGGGTTCGTCGGTCGCCGAGTCCGCCCAGGGCACGTTGTCGTTGTGCGTGAGCGTCATGTAGCGCACGCCCAGCTCGTACAGCGCCCGCAACGTGCCCATCGAGCAGTTGATCGAGTGTCCGCCCTCGGCACCCATGAGTGAGGCGAGTCCGCCCGATTCGCGGCAGCGCTCCACATCCGCGGCCGACCGGGCCGGAACCAGTCGGTCCGAGTACCGCTCGGTCAGGGTGCGCACGCAGTCGATCTGCTCCAGGGTGGCCGATACCGCTGCGTCGCCGGTGAGGTCGGTGCGTACGTAGACCGACCAGAACTGCGCGCCCACACCGCCGGAACGCAGTCGAGCCAGATCGGTGTGCAGCACCGCCGACTGGTCCGTTGCGATGTCGGCCCGGTCGGTGTCGTATCCGACCGTTTCGCGAAGTGCCCAGGGCAGATCGTTGTGGCCGTCGAACACGGGGTGTTCGTTCAGCAGCCGTGCGGTACGCCGCCGCGACTCGGACTCGGTGGGCTCGGTCATGGGTCCGCCTTCGTTCTGCTCGAGATGTGTCGCCCGATGCCGGGTGGCCCTCCGGTGATGTCCGATCGGGCTCGTCGGTGGGCCGTGCTCGGAGTGTGCTCCGAGTTCGAAGTGTGCCGGACAGCCGGTGGGTGTATGTCCCGGGCGTTCCCGGTCCGGTGTGCGAGTGGCGAAACACCGCGCCCACCCACCGAAACCGGGTGCACCCCGTGAAAACCGGGCACACCCCGTGAGAACCGGGCACCCGCCGTGAAAATCCGCGTTGGCGGCCGAGGCCGCGTCCCAATCCGTCGGACAGCCCTTCCCAGCGAGATCGAGTCCGACTAGCATGCTGCTGCCCGATCGGGTGATCCGCACTGGTCCAGCCTGGGGAGACGTCCATGACCGAGCAGCCCATGAGTGAGCCACCCATGAGTGAGCCACCGAGCTCCGCCGCGCGAGCGCGGCACGGAACCGACCGCTCCCCGGGGAACCTGCTGCTGCTCGTCCCGCTGCTGATGCTCGTTACTCCACTGTGGAATCACGACGAGCCCAGGCTGTTCGGCCTGCCGATGTTCTACTGGTCGCAGTTCCTGTTCGTGCCGCTCGGCGTGGTGTGCGTGGGGTTGGTCGTCCGCGCCGCGAACCGACGGGAACGCGCTGCCACGGGCTCCGCCGCCGACGGCACCGAGCGGAAGAACTGACCGATGCTTTCCCGAGTCGTCGTCCGCCCCGGCGATGATTTCGGCGCGCGAGCGCCGAACCACCACCTCCCCGACTCGACCACCCGCGGGTTCTCCCGCGTCGCGCTCTCGCGAGGACGGCCCGACGTTGTGTAGGTCGCTACCCGATGTCGGGCCCCCGGAGCGAGAGCCAGCGGGAGGTTCCGCCACCCGAGCCCCCGGCAACCCCGACAGGAAACTCTGAAAAATGCAGTGGATCGAATTCGGCGTTTTTACCGCGCTCTTCCTGTTCGTCTCGGTTCTGGGGTTCGCCGCCACGCACTGGCGCCGTGCCGAGTCGATGCAGCACCTCGACGAGTGGGGACTCGGGGGCCGCAAGTTCGGCTCCTGGATCACCTGGTTCCTGGTGGGCGGTGATCTCTACACCGCCTACACCTTCGTGGCCGTCCCGGCGCTGGTCTTCGGGGCCGGTGCGATGGGCTTCTTCGCGCTGCCCTACACCGTGGTGCTCTACCCGCTGGTGCTGCTGCCGCTGCTGCGCATGTGGTCGGTGTCCAGAGTGCACGGTTACGTCACCCCGGCCGACTACGTGCGCGGCCGTTACGGCTCGCCGCTGCTGGCCACGCTGATCGCGGTGACCGGAATCGTCGCCACGATGCCCTACATCGCGCTGCAGCTGGCCGGGCTGGAGGCCGTGCTGCGCACCATGGGGCTCAACGCCGGTGGATTGGCCGGGCACGCGCCGCTGTTCATCGCCTTCGTGGTGCTGGCGCTGTACACCTACCAGTCCGGACTCCGCGCCCCCGCGCTGATCGCGTTCGTCAAGGACCTGCTGATCTACGTGGTCATCCTGGTTGCCGTGTTCTACCTGCCCAGCAAGCTCGGCGGCTGGGGATCGATCATCGACCAGTCCGCCGAGACGTTCTCCGGCCCGGACTCCGGTGGATCCATCCTGCTCGGGGAGCACAACCAGCTGCAGTACGCCACCCTCGCGCTGGGCTCGGCGCTCGCGCTCTTCCTCTACCCGCACTCGCTGACCGGTATCCTCGCTTCCTCCGGCCGCAAGGTCATCCGGCGCAACATGGTCGCGCTGCCCGCCTACTCGTTCCTGCTCGGAATGCTGGCGCTGCTGGGCTACGCCGCACTGGCCGCCGGGGTCGAGCCCATCGTCAACGGCGCCACCGGCGAGCCGGACTCCAACACGATCGTGCCGGTGCTGTTCGACCAGATGTTCTCCGACTGGTTCGCCGGGCTGGCCTACGCCGCCATCGGTATCGGCGCCCTGGTTCCGGCCGCGATCATGTCCATCGCGGCGGCCAACCTGTGGACCCGCAACATCTACAAGGAACACCTGCGTCCCGGCGCCACCCCGGCGCAGGAGGCCAAGCAGGCCAAGCTCGCCTCGCTGGTGGTCAAGTTCGGCGCGGTGCTGAGCATCGTGTTCATCGACCCGCAGTTCTCCATCGACATGCAGCTGATCGGCGGCGTCATCGTGCTGCAGACCCTGCCCGCCGTCGCGATCGCCCTCTACACCAGGTGGCTGCACCGTTGGGCGCTGGTGGCGGGCTGGACGGTCGGCATGGCCTGGGGGTTGTGGCAGCTGTACCTGATCCCGAAGGACCCGGCCACCGGGGAGGGGCACTTCGGTGGTTCCGCGATGCCGTTGTCGGACTTCAGCCTCTTCGGTTGGCAGCCGTTGCCGGACGTCCGGACCCAGATCTACGTGGGTGCGGTGGCGCTGCTGCTCAACCTGCTGGTCGCGGTGGTGCTCACTCCGCTGCTGCGGTGGTTCGGCGCCGCCGAGGGCAGCGACGCCACCGCCGAGGCCGACTACTACGCCACCGAGGCGCCCGCCGGTGCCACCGAGGCGGCGGAGGCCGAGACCTCCGGGGAGACCGCGTCGCGGTGACGCGCGGTTCGGGGAGCGGCAGTCGGAAGTACTGTTTCCGGCCCCGGCCTGTATCGGATAGTGTTTCGTGACTCACGCCTCGCTCGCGGGAGGACTCGGAGAACCGATCGCGAAGGCGTGTGAGCGGTCCCGAGCCTGACGGGAGGCGTGGCAATGGCATCGGACGCGGACGTCATCGTGGTCGGCGCGGGACTCGCCGGGCTGGTGGCCACCTACGAGCTGACCCGCGCGGGCAGATCCGTGCTGCTGGTCGAACAGGAGAACGCCGACAACCTCGGCGGGCAGGCCCACTGGTCCCTCGGCGGGCTGTTCCTCGTGGACAGCCCGGAGCAGCGCAGACTCGGTGTGCGGGACAGCTACGAACTGGCGCTGCGGGACTGGAACAGCAGCGCCGCCTTCGACCGCCCGGAGACGGACCACTGGCCGCGACGCTGGGCACAGGCCTACGTGGCTTTCGCCGCGGGGGAGAAACGCTCCTACCTGCGCGACCTCGGGATGCGGTTCATGCCCTTCGTCGGATGGGCCGAACGCGGCGGTGGCACCGCGAGCTCCCACGGCAACTCGGTGCCGCGGTTCCACTTCGGCTGGGGAACCGGGCCCGAGATCGTGCGGGTCTTCGCCGAGCGGGTACGAGAAGCCGAGCGTGCCGGGCTGGTGCGTATCCGGTACCGCCACCGGGTGGACGAGCTGCTCACCTCCGACGGCGTCGCGCACGGGGTGAGTGGCAGCGTGCTGGCGCCCAGCGCGGAACGCAGGGGAGTGGCCTCCGCACGCGAGGTGGTGGGGGAGTTCGAGCACCACGCGCAGGCCGTGGTGGTCACTTCCGGCGGGATCGGCGGTAATCAGGAGTTGGTGCGGCGGAACTGGCCCTCCTGGCTGGGGCGGAAACCGGAGTCCATGCTCACCGGCGTTCCCGCCCACGTGGACGGCAGGATGCTCGACATCGGTGAGCGCGCCGGGGCCAGCGTGGTCAACCGCGACCGGATGTGGCACTACACCGAGGGCATCACCAACTGGGACCCGGTCTGGCCGGGGCACGGCATCCGGATTCTGCCCGGACCGTCCTCGATGTGGCTGGACGCCACCGGTGAGCGACTGCCCGCGCCCTACTTTCCCGGTTTCGACAACATGGGAACGCTGCGCCACATCCTCGGCACCGGTTACGACTACACGTGGTTCCTGCTGGACCAGCGCATCCTGGAGAAGGAGTTCGCGCTGTCGGGGTCGGAGCAGAACCCCGACCTGACCGACAAGAGCCCGCGCAAGCTGCTGTCCCGGGTGCGCAAGGGGGCTCCAGGCCCGGTGGAGGCGTTCAAGCGCCACGGGGTCGACTTCGTGGTGCGGGACAACCTGCGCGACCTGGTGGCCGGGATGAACGAGCTCACCGGCGAGTCGCTGCTGGACTTCACCGCCGTGCGGGAGCGGGTGGCGGCCCGCGACGCCGAGATGCATCGCTCCTACGGCAAGGACATGCAGGTCTCGGCGATCCGCGCCGCGCGCGGGTTCATCAGCGACAGGGCGATCCGGATCGCCACACCGCACGGACTGCTGGACAGCGGTAACGGGCCACTGATCGCGGTGCGGCTCCGGTTGCTCACCCGCAAGACCCTGGGCGGGCTGGAGACCAATTTGGACTCCCAAGTGATGCGGCCCGACGGCTCCGCGTTCGACGGGCTCTACGCCGCCGGGGAGGTGGCCGGCTTCGGTGGTGGCGGGGTGCACGGTTACAACGCGCTGGAGGGGACCTTCCTCGGTGGCTGCGTGTTCTCCGGCCGAAACGCGGGACGAGCACTCGCTCGCGATCTTGCCTAATCCATCGTGCACTGAGCTGCGAGGGCGGTCGGGGTTCCGCACTGTGCCGAAGTGGCCCCGCTTCGCCACGCAGCCGACTCACGCGCTCCAGACACCCGCGCTGTTCGCCCGCACGACTCCGGCCCGACGGGCACCGCGGCGATTTCGCGAGAAATCGCCGCCCACGTGGCCACATCGCCGCACCGGATCGAAAATTTCGCGAGAAATCGCCGCCCACGTGGCCACATCGCCGCACCGGATCGAAAATTTCGCGAGAAATTGACGCGCCCTGGGCAGCACCCGACAATCCGAGAACCGCTCGCCGACTCCGGGACACCGATGGGGGATTCATGACCGAGACGCTCGAACCCATGCCGACCGACTGGCAACGTGCGCTGGTGATCGTGGCGCATCCCGACGATGTGGAGTTCGCCGCCTGTGCGGCGGTGGCGAGCTGGACCGATGCGGGACACGAGGTCAGCTACCTGCTGGCCTCGCGCGGCGAGGCCGGTATCGACGGAGTTCCCCCCGAAGAGGCCGGGCCGTTGCGCGAACGGGAACAGCGCGAGAGCGCCGCCCTGGTCGGTGTGCACGACGTGCGCTTCCTCGAGCACCGGGACGGCGTCATCGAGTCCGGTACCGCGCTGCGGCGTGACCTGGCGCGCGGGATACGCGAAGTGCGCCCGGACCTGGTGGTCACGTTCAATCACTACGACCGCTGGGGATTCGGCGGCTGGAACAGTCCGGACCACCGCGCGGTGGGACGGTCGGCGCTGGACGCCGTCGGCGACGCGGGAAACCGCTGGATCTTCCCCGAGCTCGTCACCGACGAGGGGCTGCACCCCTGGAACGGGGTGCGCCGGATCGCGGTGGCCGGATCACCGCATCCCACGCACGCTGTCGACGTCGGCCCGACCCTCGACCGGGCGGTGGGCTCGCTGGCCGCGCACGCCAACTACCTGGCGGCACTGAGCGAGCAGGCACCGGAGGACATGGCCCGCGACTTCCTGCACCGCACCACCGCCGAGGCGGGGGCGTCCTTCGGCGCCGAACACGCCGTCGCCTTCGAACTCGTCTAGAGCTCGCCAGTTCGGTTGGGCGAGGCGGTTCCGTGGCGGAACCTCTCGAACGGCTCTCGCTCCGGGAGGTCCGATATCGGGTAGCGACCTACACAACGTCGGGCCTTCCTCGCGAGAGCCGCACGGGAGAACCCGCGGTCGGTCCCGTTGCGAGGGTGATCTGAGCTCAGCCTCCGGGGTGGTCGGAGTTCGGCACTGGATCGAAGCCTCCCGGCGATTTCGCGGGAAATCGACGCCCACCGCCGTGGTGCTGCCCCAGCGTCTAGGAAATTTCGCGGGAAATCGACGCTGCTCGGGTTCCACAACGGAGTGTCCTATTCGGATTCACTTCGGTCGGCCCGCTCGAACTCCGGTGACCACACGTGCCAGCTGGACAGCTCGATCGGGCACTGATAGGCCACCAGCCTGCCCTCGCTGGAGTTGACCAGGGTCTGCGCCTGCTGTTTGGTGATGATCGCGCGATGCGCGCACACCGTGCATCTCGGAGCGTTGCTGTAGTTCCACATCGTCAACGGCGGTTTTTCCTCACCGGTATCTCGCTGTGCGGGGAGTTCGGGATGCGGTCGCGCGGTGCGGCTACGGCCTCGGAGAGTCGCGATCGTCGGCCGTGCGACACACCCGTCCTCACCCACCGTCCACCCAGTCCTGCGGTACGACCACGTGCAGTGCGTTCCGAGCCACCGAGAAGTCTCGCGGCGTCCCCGCGACGAGTTCACCGTCGATGTTGATCGGCATGTTCGGAGTCGTCTCCAACCGCATTCGCCTGGTGCGGATGTGCTCCGCCTGATCGGTTTCCAACAGCCTCGTGCTCTTGAAGTTCCGTGCCACAGTGGCCAGCTCGCGAACGTTGCCGTGTTTGATCACCGTCACGTCCAGCGTACTGTCGTCGATGCCCGAATCGGACACGGCGAGCTGACCCCCGCCGAAGTAGCGACCGTTGGCCACGGAGACCTGCAGCAGGCTGTTGAACTCCCTCGTCGGATGATCCCCGTCCGGGAAGGTCAGCCGTGCCGGGAACGGCCGATGTCGCATGAAGCCCCGGGCCGATGCCACCGGGTAGGCCAGTTTCCCCACGAGCTTCTTCAGTTTGGGGGACATGGCGGTGGCGACGTTCGAGCCGATGCCGACCGAGGCCCGGTTCGCGTAGTAGTTGTTGCCGCACAGTCCGAGATCGATATCGACGATCTTGCCCCGGGCGATGGTCTCGCACGCCTTCTCGATCTCGGTCGGGATCTCCAGGGTGCGGGCGAAATCGTTCGCCGTGCCCAGCGGCAACAGTCCCATCGGAACACCCGTGTGGGCGAGCACGTCGACCACCGAGCTGATCGTGCCGTCCCCACCGCCGATGATCACGAAGTCGTGCTCCTCGTCGATGGCGGCCCGTACCGTCTCCACCAACCGTGCCGGATCCTTGAGCGGATAGGTGGTCCCCAACGGGACCCCCAGCTTCGTCAGACTCCGCACGGCCTGCGTGTAAGCGATGCTTCCGGTCCGGGACAGCGTGTTGACCACGACCGCCACCCGGTTCAATCCGCCGCTGGTGGACACCACTGCTCCCGTCTGCCTGCTGCGCCTACGCCCCGAAAGGTCTGCACCCCGAAGTGTATGCGGGGTGGCGCGATGCTTCCTCGGTGTGTGGTGTGTGCTACGCCATTGGCGATCCCGAGGTCATCAGCGACCGGCAAGCGCGTACGGGATCACCGGAGTTACGTACGTGGCAACTGGCCGGGACGAGAACGGGGCGGGACCACGCGGTCCCGCCCCGGCTGCGATCTCGCCGTTTCCGGACCTTTCGGCCCGAACCGGTTGTCGACGCCTCAGCCCGCTGTGGCGGGCGCGTCGGTCGGGGTCTTCTCGATGTAGGCGACGGCGCGCTGCGCGGGCAGGCGTACCGCTATCGCGTAGAAGTACAGCGCCACGCTCCACACCGCGACCACGAGCGAGCCCAGCCCGATGCCGAGCACCCCGTCGCCACCGCCGAGGAGACTGTCCGCGACCTCCCCACCGGGAGTCACCTCACCGAAGTAGCTGAAGACCATCAGCCCGGCGAGCCAGATCGGGAACCAGGAGCCGGCCTTGAAGTCCACCGGCGGGGTGTCGTGCTTGGTGGTCACGTGGTAGATCGCGAAAACCACGTAGCCGACCAGCAGGCCGATCAGCATCTTCTCGTTGATCGACCAGTTGGACCAGAACACCAGCAGGCCGGAGGCGATGAACGCCAGCACCGGGATCAGGTCTCCGCCGGGCAGCCGGAAGGGGCGTTCCTGGTCGGGCAGCTGCCTGCGCAGCGCACCCACCACCAGGCAACCCGGTGCGAAGGAGACGGCGAAGGCCGAGCTGATGAAGCCGATGAACTTCGACCACGCGGGGAATGGCAGGAAGAAGAAGCACCCGACCACGAACATCAGCAGGATGGAGACCCACGGCACGCCCTGCCGGTTGAGCTTGGTCAGCACCTGCGGTGCGTTGTCGTTGCGGGCGTTGGCGTAGGAGAGCCTGGTGGTCACACCCGCGTAGATCAACCCGGTGTCGGCCGGGGAGATCACGGCGTCGACGCGCAGCAGGAACGCCATCCACGCCACGCCGAGAGTCAGCGCCAGCCCGGCCAGCGGCCCGGCGTTCTCGGCGAACTCGAGGTTCTCCCATCCGCTGCCCAGCAGTCGTTCCGGCAGTCCGGTGATGAAGGCGATCTGCAGCAGCACGTAGATGATCGCGGTGACCACGACCGAGCCGATCAGGGCGAACGGGACGTTGCGCTGCGGGTTGTCGGTCTCGCCCGCGAACTCGACACCGTTGCGGAATCCCAGGTAGGAGAACGCGATACCGGCCGCCGGGATGGCGGTGAAGATGGCGCCCGCCCCGCTGGGCATGAAGCCGCCGAAGTTGGTGAGGTTGCCCGGGTTGAACTCAGCGTAGAACAGCACGACGATGACCAGCACGATCACCGCGAGCTTCCACCACACCAGAATGTTGTTCAGGTAGGCGAAGAGTCGGACGCCGAGCACGTTGATCGCGCTGTAGAGCGCCATGAGCCCGATGGCCACGAACCATCCCGCTCCGTTGACCAGGTACTCGCCGTCGGACTCGACCATGAGCCAGCTCGCGTAGGGGTACGCGTACTGCATGGTGGCCAGTACCTCGATGGGGGTGACCGCGGCGGCGGCCAGCCAGCTGATCCAGCCGGAGCTGAAGCTGGCGAAGGAGCCGAAGGAGTAGTGCGGGAAGCGGATGATTCCGCCGACGACCGGGAACATCACCGACAGCTCGGCGTAGACGAACCCGATCAGCATGATCATGATCGCGCCGATGATCCAGGACAGGATCGCTGCCGGACCGGCGATCTGGGAAGCGTAGAGGGCGCCGAACAGCCACCCGGAACCGATGATCGCGCCGACCCCGGTGAACAGCAGGCTGATCCGGTTCACGTCCCTGCGAACCCCGTGATCGAGCTGCACCTTGGCCTGCGTCGGTGGCGCAGTTGGTGTCGCCATCTATTCGCCCTTTCCGTACCTTTGTGAGGTCGATAACTACTTTGAGCGTGGACTCTCTAGGATTCGGGCGGCGTCGTCAACACGAAACGGTTAACCTGTCGCGCAATCAAGTAACATTTTGTGTACGGAACTGTGCGTAGGCCGTGCGATCGTGTCGCGTATTGGGCGATTCGTGGCCTTTAGTGTGATCAGAATCGCGTGAAGATCAGGAGCGCGTTGACCGGCGAGCTCCCACAGTGTGGAACGAGTTCTCCCGCCGGTGTACGTGCTTCGATCGTCGGGGTTCCCGCGGTACGGGAACGCCCCTACCTGAGGTAGGTTCCGCGAGGCGGCCCCGGACAGCCGGGAGGACGCTCCTCGTGCCCGCTGGCGGGGACTCGAAACGTGGTGGGACCTCGAAACGTGGTGGGACCTCGAAACGTGGTGGGGACTCGAGAACGCAGCGGGGACTCGAGACCCCGGCGGGTCGGGAAGCGATCCGGTCAGCCCGCCGTGTGGGGAGCGTCGGTCGGAGTTTTCTCGACGAAGGAGGCCACCCGGCGGGAGGGCAGCCGTACCGCCATGGCGTAGTAGTAGATCAGTACGCTCCACACCGCGATGATCAACGCGCCGAGCCCCACCCCTATCGGGCCGTCACCGCCCTGCAGCAGCAGCGCCTCCTCGGCGGGCTGGTTGGGAGTGACCTCCCCGAAGTAGCTCAGTGCCAGCATCCCGGCCAGCCACACCGGGAACCAGGAGCCGGCCTTGAAGTCCACCGGCGGGGTGTCGTGCTTGGTGGCCACGTGGTAGATCACGAAAACCACGTAGCCGACCAGCAACCCGATGAGCATCTTCTCGTTGATCGACCAGGTGGACCAGAACACCAGCAGATTGGACGAGAAGAACGCCAGTAGCGGAATCGTGTCCCCACCGGGCAGCCGGAAGGGGCGGTCCTGGTCGGGCAGCTGGCGGCGCATGGCGCCGACCACCAGGCAACCCGGTGCGAAGGAGACGGCGAAGGCCGAGGTGATGAAGCCGATGAACTTCGACCACGCGGGGAATGGCAGGAAGAAGAAGCACCCGACCACGAACATCAGCAGCACCGAGATCCAGGGAACTCCCCGCCGGTTCAGCCTGGTGAGTGCCTGCGGTGCGTTGTCGTTGCGGGCGTTGGCGTAGGAGAGCCTGGTGGTCACACCCGCGTAGATGAGTCCGGTGTCCGCCGGGGAGACGACCGCGTCCACTCGCAGCAGCCAGGCCATCCAGACCACACCGAGCACCAACGCCAGCCCGGCGAGCGGTCCCGCGCTCTCGGCGAAGGTCAGCTCGCCCCAACCGTCACCGAGCAGGTCCCGGGGCAGTCCGGTGACGAAGGCGATCTGCAGCAGCACGTAGATGATCGCGGTGATCACCACAGAACCGATCAGGGCGAACGGGACGTTGCGCTGCGGATTGTCGGTCTCGCCCGCGAACTCGACACCGTTGCGGAATCCCAGGTAGGAGAACGCCACCCCGGCCGCCGGGATGGCGGTGAAGATGGTCCCGGCGCCCTCCGGGGTGAACCCGCCGAACTCGGAGAGGTTGCCGGGATTGAACGACACCGCGAAGAAAACCACGATGACCAGCACGATCACCGCGAGCTTCCACCACACCAGAATGTTGTTCAGCCGGGCGAACACGCCGACTCCCAAGGCGTTGATCGTGCTGTAGAGGGCCATCAGCGCGATCGCGATCAACCAGCCGTAGCCGCTGACCAGGTACTCCCCCTCCACCGGAGTCATCAACCAGCTCGCGTAGGGGTACGCGTACTGCATGGTGGCCAGTACCTCGATGGGGGTGACCGCGGCGGCGGCCAGCCAGCTGATCCAGCCGGAGCTGAAGCTGGCGAAGGAGCCGAAGGAGTAGTGCGGGAAGCGGATGATTCCGCCGACGACCGGGAACATCACCGACAGCTCGGCGTAGACGAACCCGATGAACAACACCATGATCGCGCCGACGATCCAGGACAGGATCGCTGCCGGACCGGCGATCTGGGAAGCGTAGAGGGCGCCGAACAGCCACCCGGAACCGATGATCGCGCCGACCCCGGTGAACAGCAGGCTGATCCGGTTCACGTCCCTGCGAACCCCGTGATCGAGCTGCACTGTGGCACGGGTAGGTGAACCAGCCGGTGTGCCCATAGTCGGCCCCATTCGAGTGATAGGAATCACTTCGGCGTCCCCATAGCACTCTCAGGGAGAGACCGGAGTTCGGCAACACGAACACGCCTGCGGCGCGAAGACGCTCCGCGTCCCGACCCGAGCGAGCACCGCGCGCTCTGCTCGCTGCTGGGCTCGGCAGTGCCGATTCCTCGCGAAATCGCCGGTCCTGCGGCACTACCAGAGCCGAACTCCGACCACTTACGCAGGCTGAGCTCCTGTCACTCATGCAGTCGGCACCGCCGCGGGTTCTCTCGTGGTGCTCTCGCGAGGAAGGCCCGACGTGGCGTAGTACCTACTCGATGTCGGGCCTCGCCGCAGCGAGTGCCTGCGAGAGGTTCCGCCATCCGCACCGCCACGCGACCCGTGCCGGGCGCGGTAGTCAGTCGTGACGTTTGAGTCCCTCGAAGGCGATCGTGGTCACCGCCTCGGCGATCTCCTCCTTGGTGAGCCCCTGCCGGGGGCGGTACCACTCGATCACCGAGTTCACCATCCCGAACAGCAGCCTGCTGGTAAGTGCGGGGTCCAGGTCCAGCCGCAGGCTGCCCGCCCGCTCCGCCTCGGCGACGAGCTCTCCCACCAGGTGGTCGAACTCCCGGCGTCGGGCGAGCGCCTGGCGCTCCACCTTGCTGTTGCCACGTACCCGCAGCAGCAGGGTCACGAACGGCAGCTCGTCCACCAGCACCTCGACGCTGCGCCGCACCACGTGGTGCAGCCGGTCGATGGCGGGACCCTCCAACGACTCGGGCTCGTCCAGCACCGCGAACAGCGCGTCCAACGCCCGGTCCACGCTCATCCGCAGCAGTTCCTGCTTGCTGGAGACGTGGTAGTAGATGGCCGATTTGGTGATGCCGAGTCGTTTGGCGAGGTCCTCCATGCTCGTGCCGTCGTAGCCACGTTCGTGGAAGACCTTGACGGCGGTGCGCAGCAGCGAATCGAGATCGTAACCCGGTCTGCCGCGCCCAGCACCGTTGTTCGTAGCCGCACCCGCCATGGTCTTCAGTCTCGCAGTAGTGGCCGGGGAGCGCGGTCACCGGCCCGCGCGGCCCCGGCGGGGGTGTCCACCGGTTCTCGTCGGCTCCGGTGAGGGGTCGCCCGCACGGATCCGGTGGGGACGGCTCGGTCAGCTCTCGCGCAGATCGACGATCCGGCGCAGCTTGCCGACCGAACGCGGCAGCGTGTCGGGCTCGACGATCTCCACACCCGCGCTCACACCGACCGCGTCCTTGATCGCTGTCGCCAGCGCACCCGGTGCTTCCGAACGCTGCGCGTCGGTGGTGGTCTCGTCCGCCTCGATCTTGACGCGCATCTCGTCGAGTCGGCCCTGCGTGGTGAGTTCGAGCTGGAAGTGCGGCGAGAGACCGTCCTGCCGCAGCACGAGCTCCTCGATCTGGCTGGGGAAGACGTTCACGCCGCGCAGGATGATCATGTCGTCGCTGCGTCCGGTGATCTTCTCCATCCTGCGCATCCCGGGGCGTGCGGTTCCGGGCAGCAGCCTGGTCAGGTCCCTGGTGCGGTAGCGGATCACCGGCATGGCCTCCTTGGTCAGCGAGGTGAACACCAGCTCGCCGTGCTCGCCGTCGGGCAGCGGCTCCTCGGTGACCGGGTCGATGATCTCCGGGTAGAAGTGGTCCTCCCAGATGTGCGGGCCGTCCTTGGTGCTCACGCACTCGTTCGCCACGCCGGGCCCCATCACCTCGGAGAGTCCGTAGATGTCCACCGCGTCGATCCCGGCCGCCTCCTCGATCTCGCGGCGCATCTCGGCCGTCCAGGGTTCGGCCCCGAAGATGCCGATCCGCAGTGAGCTCTTCCTGGGGTCGAGTCCCTGCCTGCGGAACTCGTCGAGCAGCGTGAGCATGTAGGAGGGGGTGATCATGATGATCTCGGGTTCGAGATCGTGGATGAGTCGTACCTGCCGCTCGGTCATCCCTCCGGAGGCGGGGATCACGGTGCAGCCGAGCCGTTCGGCGCCGTAATGCGCACCGAGCCCACCGGTGAACAGCCCGTATCCGTAGGCCACGTGCACCTTCTGGCCCGGTCGGCCGCCCGCCGCTCTGATGGAGCGCGCGACCACATCCGCCCAGGTGTCCAGGTCCCGCTGGGTGTAGCCGACCACGGTGGGCGTGCCGGTGGTGCCGCTGGAGGCGTGTACCCGCCGCAGCTGGTCCTGACCCACCGCGAACATGCCGAACGGGTAGTTCTCCCGCAGGTCGTTCTTGGTGGTGGTGGGGAACTTCGCCAGGTCGGCGAGGCTGTGGCAGTCCTCGGGCCGCACCCCGGCCTCGTCGAACTTCCTCCGGTAGCAGGGCACGTTCTCGTAGGCGTGCCGCAGGGTTTCGCGGAGCCGTCGCAGCTGCAGCTCGGCCAGCTCGGCGCGGCTCGCGCTCTCCGCGGGGTCCGGTCCGCTACTCGGCTCGGCGGGGGTCGATTCGGTGTGCGCGGCGAGTTCGGTCAATGTCGTGCTCCCTTCAACTCTTGATGCTGCGGCTGTGCCCGCGGAACTCGGCGACGGTTTCCCCGTCGGTGGCGTCGCGGAACACCGTGGTGTCGTAGATGCCGCTGCGTCCCCTGGTGTGGCGTTCGACCGCCCGGGCGTGGAGCAGTTCTCCCTCGTGTGCGGGGGTCAGGAACGTGATCTGCGCGCTCGCGGCGACGGTGACCGGCCCGTGGCTGTTGCAGGCACAGGCGAAGGCCGTGTCCGCCAGCAGGAACACGTAACCGCCGTGGGCGATGGCGTGCCCGTTGACCATTTCCGGGGTCACGCGCATCCGCACGAGCGCGCGGCCCTCCGAGGCTTCGAGCAGCTCTATGCCGAGTGCCTTCGAGGCGTGGTCCTCGTCGAACATGGCCGCGGTGGGGGCGGCTATCGGCGGGTGATCGGCGTCCAAATCGGTTTCACCACCTCGGATTACTGACCGAACAGTCGGTTGCCGACCCGGGGTCGCCGTGGTTCCAGCGCGTGCCGCGCTGCCGGTCTTCGATGGTTTTTTCGTGGGCAACTATCGGTCAGGTGATTGTGCACGAGCTTGTTCTGCGTCACAATGCTTTACCGACCGATTGGTCAGTAATAAGCGAACTCGGCTGCCCGGCCACGCCACGGCGGGCGGAGCGAGCACTCGGACGACAGGCGGACTACCCCAGGGAGATCGCGACGATGGAGCCATTGCGCAGCTACCTCGCGGGACGGTGGCAGCGACCCGACGCGGCCGGAACGCCGTTGCACGACGCCGTGACCGGGCAGGAGGTCGCGCGGATCTCCACATCCGGGCTGGACCCCGCCGCCGCGCTCGCTTACGGCCGGGAGACCGTCGGTCCCGTCCTGCGCGAGCTCACCTTCCACCAGCGGGCCGCGCTGCTCAAAACCCTGGCCTCCCACCTGCGGGAACACCGTCACGAGCTCTACTCGCTCTCGGCCCGGACCGGCGCCACCAAGGGCGACTCCAAGTTCGACATCGACGGCGGCATCGGCGTGCTGTTCAGCTACTCCAGCAAGGGCAGACGCGAGATGCCCGACGACACCGTCTACGTGGACGGCGCCACGGAACCGCTGAGCAAGCAGGGAACCTTCCTCGGGCAGCACATCGCCACCCCGCTGCGAGGGGTGGCGGTGCAGATCAACGCGTTCAACTTCCCGGTCTGGGGACCGCTGGAGAAGCTCGCCCCCGCCTTCGTCGCGGGAATGCCGACCCTGATCAAACCCGCTCCGCAGACCGCCTACCTGACCCACCGGCTGGTGGAGCTGATCGTCGAGTCCGGCATCCTGCCGGAAGGGTCGGTTCAGCTGCTGTGCGGCGATCCCGGCGATCTGCTCGACCACCTGACCGAGCAGGACACGCTCTCGTTCACCGGATCGGCCGCCACGGCGCGGCGCCTCCGCGCGCACGAGAACGTCGTTCGGTGCGGCGTGCGGTTCAACGCCGAGGCCGACTCGTTGAACTGCTCGATCCTCGGGCCGGACGCCACCCCGGACAGCCCGGAGTTCGAACTGTTCGTGCGCGAGCTGGTCACCGAGATGACCGTCAAGGCGGGCCAGAAGTGCACCGCCGTCCGCAGGGCCTTCGTCCCGGCAGAGCTCGCCGACGAGGTGACCGAGGCCGTACGGCGGCGGCTGGCCGACATCAGGGTCGGCGATCCCGCTTCGAGCGAGGTCGACATGGGTGCGCTGGCCGACCTGGAACAGCGCGAGGAGGTCCGCCGCTCGCTGAAGGCGCTGCTGGAGTCGTGCCGAGCGGTGCACGGCGACCCGAACACGCCGTTCGAACTCGTCGACGCCGACTACGAGCAGGGCGCCTTCGTGCCGCCCATGTTGCTGCGCTGCGACGATCCCGAGCTGCCGCAGCCGCACGAGGTGGAGGCGTTCGGCCCGGTGAGCACGATCATGCCCTACCGCGACGCCGAGCACGCCGTGGACCTGGCGCGCCGGGGCAGTGGCAGTCTGGTCGGTTCGGTCGTCTCGGCGGATCCGGAGTTCGTCCGCACCGTCGTGACCGGCGCCGCTTCTCAGCACGGACGCATGCTCGTGCTCAACCGCCACGATTCCGCGGAGTCCACCGGCCACGGTTCCCCGCTGCCGCAGCTGGCGCACGGCGGTCCCGGCCGGGCCGGCGGCGGTGAGGAGATGGCCGGGTTGCGCGGCGTACTGCATCACATGCAGCGCACCGCCGTGCAGGCCGACCCGGACACCCTCACCTCCCTCACCCGGAAGTGGACGCCGGGCAGCGCCCGCGAGATCACGGCGGTTCACCCGTTCCGCAAGCACCTGGAGCGGTTGCGCGTCGGGGACAGCGTGGTCGGCGGCCCCCGCACCGTCACCCGGGAGGACGTGCGACGGTTCGCCGAGTTCACCGGGGACGAGTTCTACGCGCACACCGACGAGGAGGCAGCCGCCGCCAACCCGTTCTTCGGGGGTCTGGTGGCGCACGGCTACCTCGTCGTCTCGTTCGCCGCCGGGCTGTTCGTCGCGCCCGAGTCCGGGCCGGTGCTGGCCAACTACGGCCTGGAGAACCTGCGGTTCCTGACGCCCACCTATCCGGGCGACGAGATCACGGTCACGCTGACCGCCAAGCGCATCACACCACGGCACAACGCCGACTACGGCGAGGTGCGCTGGGACGCGGACGTGACCAACCAGGACGGCGAGTCCGTCGCCAAGTACGACGTCCTCACCCTCGTGGCCAAGGAGAACCCACCGGAATGAGGCGCCGCCGCCGGGTGGCGCAGCCGGACGAAGCGAAACGGAAGAATTCGGGGAGGAGGTGAGTGGCGTGAGCACCGAGGAAGCCACGATCACCGACGAGGAGCGGTTACACCAACGGTTCGAGTCGACCGTCGAACACGACCAGCGCGTCGAGCCGCGGGACTGGATGCCCGAGGGCTACCGCAAGACCCTGGTGCGCCAGATCGCCCAGCACGCGCACTCCGAGATCATCGGGATGCAGCCGGAGGGCAACTGGCTGACCCGTGCCCCGAGCCTGCGGCGCAAGGCGATCCTGCTGGCCAAGGTGCAGGACGAGGCGGGTCACGGGCTCTATCTGTACTCGGCGGCCGAGACGCTCGGCGTCGAGCGCTCCGACCTGACCGAGAAGCTCGTCGCACGCCGCCAGAAGTACTCCTCCATCTTCAACTACCCGGCACTGACCTTCGCCGACATCGGCGTGATCGGCTGGCTGGTGGACGGGGCCGCGATCGTGAACCAGGTGCCGCTGTGCCGGTGCTCCTACGGGCCCTACGCCCGGGCGATGATCCGCATCTGCAAGGAGGAGTCCTTCCACCAGCGGCAGGGCTACGAGCTGCTGCTGACCATGATGCACGGCTCCGAACAGCAGCGGCGGGACGTGCAGGACGCGGTGGACCGCTGGTGGTGGCCCTCGCTGATGATGTTCGGACCGCCGGACGGGGACTCGCCCAACACCCAGCAGTCGATGGCCTGGGGCATCAAGCGGCACACCAACGACCAGCTGCGGCAGAAGTTCGTGGACATGACCGTGCCGCAGGCGGAGGTGCTGGGAGTCACGCTGCCCGACTCCGGGCTGAGCTACAACGCCGAGCGCGAGCACTACGAGTTCTCCGAACCGGACTGGGAGGAGTTCCACCGCGTGCTGGCCGGTGAGGGGCCGTGCAACACGCAACGCGTCGAACGGCGGCGCGCCGCGCACGAGGGCGGCTCCTGGGTACGCGAGGCCGCGGCGGCGCACGCGGCGAAGCAGGCGGAACGCGGGAGGGCCGCGGTATGAGCACAGCATCCGGAACCGGGGAGAACGACCGGGACGCTACGGGCGGGGTGGAACGGCCCAGCACGGCCTGGCCGCTGTTCGAGGTCTTCGTCAGGGGGAAGCGGGGGCTCAACCACGTGCACGTGGGCTCGCTGCACGCCGCCGACGAGGAGATGGCGCTGCACAACGCGCGCAACCTCTACACCCGACGCAACGAGGGCGTGAGCATCTGGGTGGTGCGCGCGGCCGACATCACCGCGTCCAGCCCGGACGAGAAGGACCCGTTCTTCGCGCCGAACGGGGACAAGGTGTACCGGCATCCCACCTTCTACGAGATACCCGACGATGTCCCCCATATCTGAGGTGACGGTGTCGGCCGAGCTGTCGGGGTGGTCCGATGGCGGAACCTCTCGCGGCGGTGCCGACTGCGGGACTGGTGGAGGTTCGGCCCAGTACGGCTCTCGCTCCGGTCCCGAACTCGACAAGTCGTGGCGCCGCGGTTCGGCGGCCACGTTCGCAACCGGTGAGGTAATTCCCCATGTCGTTCGACAACGCCTACGAGGCAATCGCCGAGACACATCCCGAGGGGGACGCTCGCTGGGCGTTCGGCACCGGGTTCGACGATCCGCTGTCCGGAGTGGACACCACCCTGCCCGCCGGTGTCGACACCGGCGATCTCGCGGCCTACTGCCTGATGCTCGGCGACGACGCGCTGATCCTCTCGCAACGGCTCACCGAGTGGGTGACGTGTGCTCACGAGCTGGAGGACGAGGTGGCGCTGGCCAACATCGCCCTGGACCTGCTGGGGCAGGCGAGGATGCTGCTCTCCCGCGCGGGTTCGGTGGAGGGGCTCGGCCGTGACGAGGACGCGCTGGCCTACTTCCGCTCCGAACCGGAGTTCCGCAACGTGCGGCTGGTCGAGCTGCCCGGCGGGGATTTCGGCAGGACCATCGCCGCGCTGCTGGTGTCGTCCACCTGGCGGCTGGCGCTGCTCAACCGCCTGGTCTCCTCCACCGATCCGGTGCTCGCCGCGATCGCCGCGAAAGCGGTCAAGGAGGTCACCTACCACCGGGAGTACGCCGCACGCTGGGCCGTCCGGCTCGGTGACGGCACCGAGTACTCCGCCGAGCGCCTGCGCAGCGGTTTCGCCGACGTGCTGCCACTGGTCGACGAGCTGTTCACCGGGCACGCCGTGGAACGGCGACTGGCCGCATCGGGGGTGGCCGTGGACAGCACCGAGCTGCGAGAGGAGTTCGACGGGGTGCTGGCCCAAGTGGCCGAGCAGGCGCTGCTGCGGCTGCCCGAGGTGAACCGGGTGGGGTCGGTCGGCGGCCTGGCCGGCCGCGACGGCGTCCACACCGAACACCTCGGCTACCTGCTCGCGGAGATGCAGAGCCTGGCGCGCAGTGATCCGGAGGCGACATGGTAACCAGCACCGAACGCGATCGGACCGTGGCCGCCGAGGTCGCGGAGTCGGTGACCGATCCGGAACTTCCCATGCTCACCCTCGCCGATCTCGGGGTGCTGCGCGAGGTCACGGTCACCGACACCGGCGGCGTGGTCGTCACGATCACACCCACCTACTCCGGCTGCCCGGCGCTGACCGAGATGCGTACCGACCTGCACCGCAGGCTCACGGCGGCGGGCTACGCCGACGTGCGGATCCGCACCGAGCTCTCCCCACCGTGGAGCAGTTCGTGGCTCACCGAGCGCGGCAGGCGCAAACTGGCCGAGCACGGCATACACCCGCCGGACGAGCGGGCCGGTGAGTGGGCCCCCGGAAACGGTGGTGCCGGTCCGGTCCCGCTGACCCTGGGGCCGCCGCGACGGGAGATCCGCTGCCCGCAGTGCGATTCCCCCGCCACCGAACGCACCTCCGAGTTCAGCGCCACCGCGTGCAAGGCGCTGTATCGCTGCCTGGACTGCCGGGAGCCCTTCGAGTACTTCAAGGAGATCTGACGTGTCCACCCCGACAGCTACCGCGCCGAGGCGTCGCGCGGACAACTCCTTCCACACCCTCCGGGTGGCCGAGGTCGAGCGGCTGTGTGACGACGCGGTCGCGGTGACTCTCGACGTTCCCGCCGAGCTGGCGGCCGAGTTCGACTTCCTGCCCGGGCAGTCGCTGACCCTGCGGCGGCGGGAGGCCGACGGTGAGCACCGGCGTTCCTACTCGATCTGCTCCGCGCGGGGCACCCGGCCCCGCATCGGGGTGCGACTGGTGCCGGAGGGGCTGTTCTCCGGGTGGCTGACCGGGGGGATCGAGGTCGGTGACGAGGTCGAGGTGATGCCACCCACCGGGAGGTTCACCCCGGATCTGACGGTCGCGGGCAGGCATGTGCTGGTCGCCGCGGGGTCGGGGATCACCCCGGTGCTTTCCGTCGCGGCTACGCTGCTGGCCGAGACCGAATCGGCGGTCACGGTGATCTACGGCAACCGTCGCAGTGACACGGTGATGTTCGCCGACGAGCTCGCCGACCTCAAGGACCGCTATCCGAGTCGCTTCGAACTGGTGCACGTGCTTTCCAGGGAGCCCAGGGAGTCCGAACTCGTCAGCGGGCGGTTGGACGCCGAGCGGCTGCGCGGTCTGCTGGGCACGCTGGTGCCGCTCGACGGCTCGGAGCATTGGTGGCTGTGCGGCCCGTACGGCATGGTCGAGGACGCCGGAGCGGTACTGGCCGAACTCGGTGTGCCGGGCGAGCGGGTGCACCGTGAGCTGTTCTACGTCGACGACGTTCCCCCCGAACCGGTGCGGCACGAGGAAGGCGACTACGAGGGCGAGGTCGCCCGCGGGCGGGTGACGCTGGACGGCCGCACCACCGAGGTCGCGCTGCCCACCGACACCCCGGTGCTCGACGCGGCCCAGCGGGTCCGCTCGGATCTGCCGTTCGCCTGCAAGGGCGGGGTGTGCGGTACCTGCCGTGCCAGGATCACCGATGGGCAGGTGCGGATGCGCCGCAACTTCGCGCTGGAGGACTCCGAGGTGGAGTCCGGGTTCGTGCTCACCTGCCAGTCGATCCCGGTCACCGAGGAGGTCGCGGTGGACTACGACGTCTGAGCCCTCCGCCCGGCTCGTCGATCTCTCGCGAAACGTGCGGGCGGCGGGGCGCGCAAAGAGTACGTGCCGGGTCTCTCGTACCGGAACGCTCGTCCCGCCCGGACAAGCTCCGGCCAGGTTCCTTGTGTCTATAACCCAGAGGTTATAATATTACCGTGAGCTGGGAACTCGAACTGCATCAGGAGGTCGAGAGCTGGTTTCTTGCCCTGAGCGAGGAGGATCCCGAGTCAGCGGATCTCGTCGAACAGGCTTTGGACATGCTCGCCGAGAGAGGGCCGAATCTCGGCCGTCCTCTTGTTGATCATGTCAAAGGATCCCGAAACAACAACCTCAAGGAACTACGCCCCGCATCTACCGGTAACAGCGAGTTGCGACTGCTGTTCGCCTTTGACGCACGGCGCTCTGCGTTCATCCTGGTGGCCGGGGACAAGGCCGGAAACTGGAGAGGTTGGTACGAAACCACTGTTCCCATAGCCGACAAGCGCTTCGAGGAGCACTTGGCCGTACTGGAGGAGTGAAGTTGGGTCGATCCTGGAAAGACGTCAAGAAGGACAAAGAAGCTCTCGATCGTTCCAACGGGCGTGACGTGGAGACTGCTCGGGAACACGCTTCTGCCCTAACTCAGGGCTTTGTGCTGGGTGATCGCTTGGCGCAGTTGCGCGAGGAGCAGCATCTCAGTCAAACCGAGATGGCTGAGCGGCTGGGAGTCAGCCAGGCGCGTGTGAGCAAACTGGAGCAGGGAAATCTCGCACATCTCGAGTTGGGGACCATCCGGCGCTATGTCGCCGCGTTAGGGGGCACGCTGAAACTCGTGGCTGATTTCGCCGATCACGACGTCACGGTCTCCACGAGCCAGGTCGATCGTTCCTCGATGTGTGCTTGACGCGGTCTCCTCCGGGGCAACCCGGCTCGTCGATCACTCGCGAAACGTGCGGACGGGAAGGAGTGCCGCCGCGTCCGCGGCGAATCCCCGGTCACGGTCGGCCGTGACCGGTAGCCCTTCGCCCGACTGAGGTGGGGCGGAGCGCTGCCGGGGCGACCGAGCACACTCTTACGGCCGCCCCACGGCAACGACCCGAACCGGTTCGGGCGGGGCGTCCGACCGGTCAGCGCTGTGCGGCCCGCCACGAACGCCCTCACCCTCGCCACGGGGTTTCGAGACCGGTCAGGAGCCCGCCGGGTAGGGGGCGGGAGGGATCAGCCTTCCTCTTCCTCCTCCTCTTCCTCGCCCTCCAGGGCCTCGCCGAGCATCATGCCGCCGAGAACACCTGCCGCGGCGCCCGCGACTCCGCCCGCGACGGCACCACCCAGTCCGGAACCGGAGCGACCCGAGCCGTGGCCGTGGTGATCGTGCCCACCGCCGAAGAAGCCGCCCGAGGACTGCGACACCGCCTGCAACCAGTGCTGGATCTCGGAGGTCCAGTCGGTGTGCAGCGCTTCCTCGTGACTGCGGTGGATGCGCCCCAGCGCGTCGCCGCCGGACGTGAACAGACCGCCCCGTTTGTCCGCCTCCAGCACCACGTCCAGGCTGTCGGGACGCGCCACGAAGGTCAGCTCGACCTCGTTGATGCCGCCCGCGAACTGCGGCGGGGCGAAGAACTCGATCTCCTGGTAGAAGGGGTACTGCTGCGCGATGCCGTGCAGCACACCGTGCTCGACATCGGCGCTTTTCAGTGGCGCGCCCATGTTCAGCAGCGCCTCGATCACCGGTTGCTGCGACGGCAGGGGCTCGACGTGCAGCGGGTCCATGTCACCGGTGTCCACCGCCTTGGCCACCGCGACCTCGGTGCGAACGCCGAGCCGCATGCCGCGCAGCGGCTGGCCGCGCAGTGCCGTGATCGGTAGCTCCCAGGGCAGCGGCAGTTCGAACGGAATCGTGGAGTACTGCTCGGCCTCCAGCGTGAACTCCCCGCTCACCGTGTGACGCTGGAACTCCAACGTTCCCTTCTGGTCGTCGGAGGTTTCCACTTCGGCGACCAGGATCAGGTCGATACGTTGAATCTCGGCGGTTCCGTTCGCTCCGCCGATGCGGACCTCCCCCGAGACCCGACCACCCGGTTGGCAAGCCTCCCCCTGCAGCACTGTGTCCACGGAGGGGCCACCGATTCCCACTGCCTGCAACATGCGTTTGAACACCGCGCGATCCCTTCATCGCCGACCGTTTTCGCGACTCCCGCCGGTTCGGGGGGTGCCACGTGCTCTCGCCCGTGCGACGATGCTGCCGCCGATGTGGTTTCCGTGTTGGCGTTGTCCGGTTCGATCGTTACCGCATCTTGACTGGAAAATCCCGTAAGTCCGGAGTCGCCGAAGGCGGGCCGACTGTCGATTTCGCGCGAAATCGTCGCGCGGGGTGGGGGTGCCGACGCGCTTCGAAGGCCCCGGGCCGAGCCGGTTCCCGGTGGGGCACGGTCCGGGAACGACCGAGCGCCGAACAGGGCTCCCGGAACGTGCCGGGAGCCCGCGTCGCCACAAGACTGTCCACAGTGTTCGAGAAAGTGGAGTCCGGCGAACTCCGAATCAGTCGGCGAGCTGGTTGATCGCCTGCGCCCAGCGGAAGTACTTGTTGTTGCCCAGGTCCCTGATCGTGCGGATCCCGAAGGCCTTCTCGAGCTGTTCGGCGTCGCTTTCGCTGACTCCCTGCAGCGCCGCCACGGGAGCGTCGGGAAGCTCGCTGAGCGGCTTGCCCTCGTAGGCCTTGTCGAGCTTGTCCGCGATGTCGGTCATCCGGTTCCTTTCGGCGCGTCGTGTTGTGAGTGCCAACTCCCCTCGGAAGTGTGCTTATCACGCAGTGCGGCCGGGCGAACACGGCAATGTTGATCTTCTCACTGGTGCTTTCGTCCGGTATGGAGTTTTCGCTAAGATCCGCCGGAAGTCGTCGGGAGCGTCACTCCGCCACTTCCACGAAGATCCGGTTACCCCGGCTGACCCGGGCGTCGCCGCCCGCCGTCTCGGTGAGCCAGTGTTCGAAGGCCCCGATGTCCGGTTCCGCTACCGGCACGTCGAACTCCACGAAACTTCCGTAACGCGTGTCCGAGGGTTCGTATCCGGTAGCGCGTAGCTCGTTGTCCAGTCTTCCCGCCGTGGAGTGATCCACGGCGACCGAAACGACCCGAGCCGGCTCCCGCCGGGCCAGCCCGACCTCTTCCAGCGCTCGGCCGGTAGCCGTACCGTACGCACGGATCAGGCCACCCGAGCCCAGTAGTACACCGCCGAAATAGCGCACCACCACTGCCACGGTGTTGGTCAGCTCGTTGCGGTGCAGCACCCGCAGTATCGGCATCCCCGCCGTACCGGACGGTTCCCCGTCGTCGTTGGACTTCTGCACCTCGGCGTGGTCGCCCACCACGTAGGCGTAACAGTGGTGCCTGGCATCCGGGTGCTCCTTGCGGCACCGCGCCACGAACTCGCGCGCCCGCGACTCGGAATCGACGCGTTGCAGCACGCACAGAAAGCGGGACTTCTTCTCCACGAGCTCTGCCGAACCCGCCTGTCGGATCGTGCGCATGCCCTCCTTCCTACCGGAAACGGGCGGCGGGGCCCTACCGTGCCCGAAAGCGCCGCGGCGGACCGTTCGCCCGCGACTCCGGCAGTGGTGAGCCGACTACGCAAGGTGGCCCTCGCGTCGGCGGCGTTGGTGACAACGCTCACCCGAAAACCGGTGTGATCTCGGGCACATCCGGTAACCGGCGTTGATAGCACCTGCACACGCTTCCGTGGGCGGATACCGGTGGGAGTGATTTTTCGTGCCGCCAGCCGGGCACGTACCGTCCACTCTCATGGAGCAGTCATCGAGTCCGTTGGAACCAGGCACCCGGGTGCGCGCTTCCTTCGGCCGTTTTCAGGATCAGACGGGAACCGTGGTCGAGGCCGCGACCGGTCTGCCGGACGTCTTCGACGGTCCCGTGCTGTGGGTTCGTTTCGACGGAGACGAGGAGCCCGGCCTGGTCGCGGGCCGCTTCCTCGAACGCGCGGCCTGACCGTGTTCGCGGTCGGCCCGCGCGTCCCTGGAATTCCGGTCGATGCTCGCGCGGACCGGCGGATGATCCGGATGTGAGTAATCGTAAGTCCCGTTCCGGTCGAGTTCCGGATAAAATGCACCCGAGGTGCAGCGTTGTAGCGAGGACGGTTCTGCTGGTCGCGCTCCCGCACATGGGGCGCCGGTGACGAAACGGACGGAGACATGCGGGTTCTGGTCATCGGGGGAGGCTTGGGAGGACTCGCCGTGGCCAAAGGCCTGCTCGACAACGGTCACCGAGTAAGGATCTACGAGCACGCCGAGCAGCTTCGGGACGGTGGTGCCGGGGTCACGGTGTGGAGCAACGGAACCGCCGCGCTGCGCGGGCTGGGGATCCCGCTGCAAGGCGTCGGACGCCAGCTGCACAGCCTGCGTGCGATGACCGCGACCGGCAGGTTGCTCTGGGAAGCGGATCTGGACGAGGTGACGGAACGCCTCGGCTCTCCCACGGTCGAGATCCCCCGGCGGGAACTGCTGTATCGCATGGCCGAGGCGCTGCCGAGCGACGTCTTCCGGTTCGGTAAGCGCTGTGTCGGCGTCCGGGAGTTCGCCGATCACGCCGTGGCCGACTTCGCCGACGGCAGTTCGGAAACCGGGGACGTAGTCGTGGGA
Source organism: Actinopolyspora mzabensis (assembly GCF_900101095.1). GTDB lineage: Bacteria > Actinomycetota > Actinomycetes > Mycobacteriales > Pseudonocardiaceae > Actinopolyspora > Actinopolyspora mzabensis. The sequence continues at coordinate 303,719 of NZ_FNFM01000002.1, read as the reverse complement.
GCGGACGGGCAGCGGTCGATGGTCCGCCGCACGGTGCTGGGCGGTGAACCGGCGCGGCCGACCGGTTGGGCGAGCTGGCAGGGGCTGACCCGCAGCGACCTGCCGATCGCCTACGGGTACCAGACGCTGAACATCGCGGGACGCGAGGGCCACTGTGGGCTCATACCGGCGGGTGAAGGGCTGCTGCACTGGTGGTTCGACATGCCGTGGCGGGACGACCAGGCCGAGTTGACCGTGGCAGACCTGCGGTCCGTTTTCACCGGCTGGCCGGAACCCGTCGAGGAGCTGCTGGCATCGGTGTCCGAGGAGGACCTGGGATTCTTCCCGCACATCCGGCATCAGATACCGAAGGTCTGGGGTGGGCCGCGAACCACCCTGATCGGTGACGCGGCGCACGCGATGCCGCCCGCGGTGGCGCAGGCCGCCAACCAGACGATGGAGGACGCCTGGTTGCTCTCCTGTTCCCTCGCCCACGACGGCGGAAGACACCCCGAACCGATGTTGCGGGACTACGAACAGCAGCGCAGACCCCGGGTGGCCAAGGTGTCGCGCACCGCGGCGCTGACCTCGGCGCAGCGTCGCACCCCGCTGCAGCGCATCGGCAAGTTCCCGCGCTGGATCGCCACTCGCAGCCAGGTGATCTCGCTGCGCTCCGGCAGCAACATCCTCCGCGGGCTTACCCCACCCTCGGTCTCCGTGGGCGTAGCGTGACTGAAATGTCGGCGGTTTTCGGCGTGGCCGGTTAGCCGGCACGTGAGTCGGCGCCTTACCGTGTCGGGCCGGTTCTTGAGCAGCGACCTACACCACGTCGGTCCGTCCTCGCGAGGGCCGCACCGGAGAACCCGCGGCGGTGCGGGCTGCGAGGGTAGGGGAGTTCGGCCTGCGTCGAAGTGGCGCGGCGATTTCGCGCGAACTCCAGGGAGCCCGTCGCCGGGGGCGGTGCCGAGTGGGAGGCACACCCGGTGCCCCCCACTCGCGGCGCAGCAGCGCCTCTCCGCCCGCTTGAGCGGTGATTCAACCTTCGGTCACGCGCCGAAGACGTCCGGGTTGGGTCCGACCCGACCACCGTTGTCCAGCTCGCCGATGGCCTTCATGTCGTCCTCGCTGAGTTCGAAGTCGAACAGCTCGAGATTCTCCTGAACGCGCGCCGGGGTGGCCGACTTCGGGATGGTCACGTTGCCCAGCTGGATGTGCCAACGCAGCACCACCTGTGCCGGGGACTTGCCGTACTTCTCGGCCAGGCCCTGCAGCCGGGAGTCCTCCAGCAGTCCCTTGCCCTGCCCGATCGGGCTCCACGCCTCGGTGGCGATGCCGTGCTCGGCGTGGAACGCCCGCAGCTCTGCCTGCGGCAGGTTGGGGTGCAACTCGATCTGGTTCACGGCGGGAACCACGTTGGTCTCCTCGAACAGCCTGCGCAGGTGCGCGGGGTGGAAGTTCGAGACACCGATGGACTTGGCCCTGCCCTCGGCGTGGAGCTTCTCGAACGCCTGCCAGGTCTGCACGTAGGTGTCCTGACCGGGCATCGGCCAGTGGATCAGGTAGAGGTCCACGTAGTCCAGCCCCAGCTTGTCGAGGCTCTCGTCGAACGCGCGGAACGTCTCGTCGTAGCCCTGCCTGTCGTTCCACAACTTGGTGGTGACGAACAGTTCCTCACGCGGAATGCCCGACTCCGCGATCGCCCTGCCGACGCCTTCCTCGTTGCCGTACACGGCCGCCGTGTCGATACTGCGATAGCCCGCTTCCAGGGCGGCCCTGACCGGTGCCACGACCTCCTCGGAGGGGATCTGGAAGACGCCGAAGCCCAGCTGCGGCATCTTCGCACCGGTGTTGAGCGTGATGTTCGGAACCTGGCTCATCTGGTGTTCCCTTCACGAATGTCGACTCGTAACACGGCCACCAATCGGACGGCGTCTCCTCCCCTGTTCGGGGGAAGTACGCCGTCCCGTGTAACCAGTGGAATCGATCAAGCATTCCCGACCGTGGTGATTGCATCACGAGCGGAGCGGAATCGCCCGGTACGGCCTCGCCACCCGGGGAGGTGAGCTCGGCTCAGCGCGCGTGCGCGGTCGTCGAGCTCGCCGACTCCGCTACCCGGGCGGGGGTGGTGTCCTCCGAAGCGGCCCCGGAATCGGCGGAGCGATCCCGGCCGCCGGAAGCGCCGCCGGAAGCGCCGCCGGCACCGCGACGGTCGAGCCTGCCGGAGAGCACCGCGAAGCCCAGGCCCACCAGGGCCAGTACCGCTCCGACCCAGCTCGGCGAGATCAGACCGAATCCGGCTGCGATGACCAGCCCGCCCAGGTAGGCGCCGAGGGAGTTGGCGATGTTGAAGGTGGACTGGATGCTGGCCGAACCCAGCGAGGGCGCCTCCTTGGCCTGATCCAGGATCCTGGCCTGGATGCTCGGGATGGCGGCGAAACCGGTGACGCCGACCAGGAACACGTTGACCGCTACCAGCACTGTGTTGTGCGCGGTGAACGTGAACATCGTCAGGGCCACGGCCAGTGCGGTCAGGAAGACGTAGAGCGTGCGCATCGGGGAGCGGTCCGCCAGCCTCCCGCCGATCACGGTGCCCAGCGTCATGCCGGTGCCGAACAGCGCCAGCAGCACGGTGGCGGCCAGCGGCGTGTAGCCGCTCACCTGGACGAGCAGGGGCTTGATGTAGCTGTAGAACGAGAACGTGGCCGCGAAGCCGAAGACCACCACCGCGAAGGCCAGCCACACCTGGGGGCGCCGGAAGGCCGACAGCTCGCCCCGCACGCTGACCTCGGTCGGTTTGGCCTGGCGCGGCACCAGCACGCTCACGGCGGCCAGCGCCACCGCTCCGATCAGCGCCACCAGTCCGAAGGTCCAGCGCCAGTTGATCGCCTGGCCGAGGAGCGTGCCCAGCGGAACGCCGATGATGTTGGCCACGGTCAGCCCCACGAACATCATCGAGATGGCCCGGCCGCGTTTGTCCCTGCTCACCAGGCTCGCGGCCACGACCGCCCCGATGCCGAAGAACGTGCCGTGCGGCAGCCCCGCGACGAACCGGGCCGCCAGCAGCGATTCGTGCGTCGGCGCGATCGCGGACAGCAGGTTGCCCACGATGAACAACCCCAGCATGCTCAGCAGCATGGTTTTTCTGCGTATGCGCATCCCCGAGATCGTCAGCAGCGGCGCGCCGATGACGACTCCCAGTGCGTACAGCGAGATGTAGCCGCCCGCCGCCGAGATCGACACGTTCATACCGGTGGCGACCTCGGGCAGCAGCCCCATCATCACGAATTCCGTGGTACCGATTCCGAATGCCGCGATGGCGAGTGCCAACAGGGCAACAGGCAACGCTTTCTCCTTGCGGTGTAACGCGGACACGCCGACGTGTTTCGGTGGACGCGAGCCGGTGTTTCCGGTTTCGCGGCCACGGTCAAGAGATCGGGAACGGTCGATCGATGCGTGGGCTTCCTTGCCCGGTCGGGTGGCGCCTGTTCACGCGACCCGCAGAGATAACGCTACAGTGCGCGGGGTCTGTTCCTGCATCGATTATGAAGGGCGCCACTTCGGGACGAGGGTGGTTCCACCCGAAAAGAGCAGGCGAGCCACTCAATGTGTCCAAATGTGTCCAAAAGCCTCCCGAAACGCCTCCCACGCGGCGGGCTCGACGGCTTCGCACGGGGGCGGCGCACGCTGTCCGGGGGTGCCGCCGGGCGGTATAGCCTTGTCCGAGCACGGCGTGTGACACCGATGGAGGGGTCGTTCGATGGATGGTGCGCTGTCTGCCGGCTGGGACGGGTGGATAGCGGTCCCGGCCGAACTGGCTCAGGACAACTCCATGAGCCTGCAGGCCAGAGCGGCCTTCACACTCATCCAGGCCAAGGGGCGGGTGCGGTTGAGTGATCTGGCCTCCGCGGGGGCGTCGGATCCCATAGAGGTGATCGCCGAGCTGGAGCGCTACGGCTGGTTGACCGGGGCCTCGGCGGAGACCGGGGTGCAGTGGACCCTGCACGCTCGTGCCGTCGCTCCCGCCGAACGGACCGCGCTGGCCAAGGAGGCCACGGCCCCGGTGGCCAGGTCGACGGTCCCGCGGGAAACCGAGCGTCCTTCCGGGGTGAACACCGGTTCCGGCTCCGGTGGCGGGGCGGGAGCCAACAACGGGTCGGCCTCCGGCAGCGGCTCCGGTTCGAACGGCGGGTCCGGTTCGAACGGCGGTTCCGGCAACACCATGAGCACGGAGAGCCTGGTCCGGCAGTGGGCCGAACAGCAGAAGAACCCGATACCCGACCGGATCCTGGAACGACTGGCCGGCGAGATCAGGGCCAAGCGCGAGATGTCGCCGCTGGCCAACACCGGAGACCTCATCGCGGCGCTCAACATCTGGCGCGACAAGAAGACCTCGCCGAGCAGGTTCTCCGAGTGCTACGGGGAGGCGTTGCAGCGTTCGGCGCGGGACGTCTACGACGGCTCCTCGTCGAGCACCGCCGTCGCCAAGGAACCACCGGCCGAGCGCGCGAATCCCCGGGCAAGGCACCTCTCGCTGCCGGACTCGAAGGAGAAGGCGGTCGGCGCGTCCACCCGCCCCCTGCCGGGGCACTGTGGTAATGCCGGATGCGACAGCGGCTACATCGAGCAGAGCGACGGGAGGCTGCGCAAGTGCCCCGACTGTCTCCCGGAGCCCGCCTTCGGTCGCCGAGCCTTCGACCTGCCCAGACAGGCACACTACGTGGCCGCCCAGAACAAGCGGCGGATGCGCGAGAAGGTCGAGCACGACCAAACCGAGAACGACTCGGTCATCGACATCGACGGCCCGCAGGACGAGGAGGAAGCCTGATGGAAACCTACGAACTCCCCGAGCTGTTCCAACTCGCCGCGAGTTACGACAGGTCCTTCGAGGGGTTCGCCTACCCCAAGACCGAACAGCAGCAGGGCAAGGCCGATCTGACCGCGGAGTCGTGGGCGGCGGCGCTGGGAGACGTCCCCGCCGACTTCGCCAAGTCCGTGGTGGTGGAGCACTACCGCAGGAACTCGGTGTCGATTTCCACCAGCGTGATCCACCGGGAGTGGGTGGAGTACCGCAACCAGCAGATCCAGAAGGCCGAGAGCGCGGAGATCAAGTCCAAGCCTCGTCCCTCGGCTGCCGAGTCGCTGCGCGGTTGGGAACGGGCCACCGCCGCGCTGCTGGAAGCCAAGGGACAGGATCCCGACGAGGCGATTCAGGACATCAAGGCCCGACGGCAGGTGCTGCAGGTCAAGTGCCCGGTGTGCCGGGCTTCGCCGGGTAAGGGCTGTGTCTCCAGCACCGGCAACAAGGTGCAGCCGTTGTCCAACAACAGGTCGCACCCCTCCCGCTTCGAGGAAGCGGGGGTGGAGATGCCGGTCCCGAACGCGGCGAGCGAGGAGCAGGACTCCGAGGGAGCCGCAGTGGAACGCGGTTGACCCGGAAACGGCGCTCGCGGCAACGCCCCGCGGTCGTGCTACTCACTCCTTGCGGCGCTCGGGCCTGGGGCCGGTCACGTGGGCCTCCAGCGCCATGCGCTCCGACATGTGCGGGTAGTGCAGTTCGAAGGCGGGCCGGCTGGAGCGGATCCGGGGGAGCTCGTAGAAGTTGTGCCGCGGCGGCGGACAGGAGGTCGCCCACTCCAGCGAGTTGCCGTGTCCCCAGGGGTCGTCCACGTGGACCTGCGCGCCGTACCGGTAGCTCTTGAACACGTTGTACAGGAACGGCAGCATCGAGGCCCCCAGCAGGAACGCCCCGGCGCTGGAGATCACGTTGAGCGTGAGGAACCCGTCGGTGGGCAGGTAGTCGGCGTAACGCCTGGGCATCCCCTCGTTGCCCAGCCAGTGCTGCACCAGGAACGTGGTGTGGAAGCCGATGAAGGTCAGCCAGAAGTGCGCCTTCGCCAGCCGCTCGTCCATCATCCGGCCGGTCATCTTGGGGAACCAGAAGTAGATGCCCGCGAACACCGCGAACACGATCGTGCCGAACAGCACGTAGTGGAAGTGCGCCACCACGAAGTAGGTGTCCGAGACGTGGAAGTCCAGTGGTGGTGAGGCCAGCAGCACACCGGTCAGCCCGCCGAACAGGAAGGTCACCAGGAAGCCGACGCTGAACAGCATCGGTGACTCGAAGGTCAGCTGGCCGCGCCACATGGTGCCGATCCAGTTGAAGAACTTGATCCCGGTGGGCACCGCGATCAGGAACGTGGTGAAGGAGAAGAACGGCAGCAGCACCGCCCCGGTCACGTACATGTGGTGTGCCCAGACGAGCACCGACAGGAACCCGATGGCCCAGGTGGCGTACACCAGCCCGGTGTAGCCGAACAGCGGCTTGCGGGAGAACACCGGCAGGATCTCGGTGATGATGCCGAAGAAGGGCAGCGCGACGATGTAGACCTCGGGGTGGCCGAAGAACCAGAACAGGTGCTGCCACAGCACCGCACCGCCGTTGGCCGGGTCGAACACGTGGGCGTCGAGGTGCCGGTCGGCCAGCAGGCCGAACAGCGCGGCGGTCAGGATCGGGAAGGCTATCAGGATCAGCAGGCTGGTGACCAGGATGTTCCACGTGAAGATCGGCATCCGCCACATGGTCATGCCGGGCGCGCGCATGCAGACCACCGAAGTGATCATGTTGACCGCGCCGAGGATCGTGCCCAGGCCGGAGACGATCAGACCCGTGATCCACAGGTTGCCCCCGATCCCCACGCTGAACCCCGAGAGCGGTGGGTAGCCGGTCCAGCCGAAGTCGGCCGGACCGTCCGGGGCGAGGAAACCCGCGATCACGGTTATGCCGCCGAACAGGAACAACCAGTAGGAGAACGCGTTCAGCCTGGGGAAGGCCACATCCGGCGCGCCGATCTGCAGCGGCAGTATCACGTTGGCGAACCCGAACAGGATCGGCGTGGCGAACAGCAGCAGCATGATCGTGCCGTGCATGGTGAACAGCTGGTTGTACTGCTCCTGCGAGATCACCTGCATACCGGGTGCGGCGAGTTCGGCGCGGATGAACATCGCCATCAGCCCGCCGATCAGGAAGAACGTGAAGGCGGTGGAGAGGTAGAGCACGCCGATCCGTTTCGGATCGGTGGTGTGGGTCAGCGCGATCAGCACCGAACCCTTCCTGGCCCGCTGGCGGCCGGATGCGCGCGTCGGGACGGGTGTGGGCTGTGCGTCGGGCGTAGCCATCCTGCCTGCCTCCCTCGGCTCGGCGGCCGAACCCGTCCAGTCTTGCGCCGCTGTCGTCACCTCGCAAAACGTGTTCTTAACCCGATGGGTTGATGTTGCTGCGCTCCGGGAGCATGCTGCGAGTGGGGAGTGTTGTCACCGGTGTGGGAGCGACGGGGTGACCTGCCACGTTCATCCCGTGGGCCATCGGAAGCGGCGGATCGGTGCCCGAGGTGGTGGCTCGACTCGGTGATTCCCGCTCGTCCACCCGGCCGGGGGCCGGGCACGAAACGACTTCCGAGAGAGTTCGAGGTTATCGCAGTGGCTCTTACCCTGGGCGGCGGTCCGCTCACCAGCAGGCCGCCGGAAACGGTGAACTACCGCATCGAGGGACCCGCGCACCGACTGCTCTGGCAGGACTTCCCGCGGCGCGTGCGGGCGAGGTTCGCGGGGGAGACCGTGCTGGACAGTTCGCGAGGCAAGTTGCTGCACGAGAGCAACTTGCTGCCGCAGCTCTACGTGCCGGTCGAGGACGTTCGTGCGGAACTGCTCGAGCCGAGTACGCGGCACACGCACTGCCCGTTCAAGGGCGATGCGGAGTACCGGTCGGTGCGGGTGGGCGATTGGGTCGCGGAGAGCGCGGTGTGGGGCTATCCCGCTCCCCTCGAGGAGGCGTCCTGGCTGGCCGGGCACCTGTCCGTCAGCTGGGGGGCGATGGACCAGTGGCTGGACGAGGAAGAGGAGGTGCTCGGGCACCTCCGCGATCCTTATCACCGGGTGGACGTCCGGAAAACCGCACGTCACGTCCGAGTGAGCAGTGGCGGTGTGGTGCTGGCCGAGAGCGCCCGGGCCAGGCTGTTGTCCGAGACTGGGCTGCCCAACCGGTTCTACCTGCCCGCCGAGGACGTGCGCACCGAGCTGCTGGAAACCAGCGCCACCACCACGGTCTGCCCCTACAAGGGGACCGCCACTTATCGGTCGGTGCGTGGCGAGGGCCTGGACCTGCCGGACGCGGTGTTCCGCTACGAGGAGCCGCTGCCCGAGTCGGCCGGGATCACCGGGTTGTACTGCTTCCTGGTCGACGGTGTGACGACCACGGTGGACGGCGCCGCGGTTGCCTAGATCCGGCTCAACAGCTTCCTTCTCCTGGTCTCCCGCCCGCCGGGCTCGCCGCACCGAAGTGCCCGGACCGGCCGTCACACCCCGTCGGTGCCGGCGCCGTTCCGCCGGTCGGCCAGCAGCGCGTTCATCGCCATCCGGTGCAGCAGTTCCGACATCCTCGTGGGGTCGAGTCGCGCGCTGTGCGGGGTCGAGTTGATCAGCCCGAGTACCGCGTGGGCGGATGCGCGCGCGGTGTGCTCGGAGAGCTCGGGGCGACACTGCAGCAGGGTGTCGACCCAGACCTCGACGTAGCCGCGCTGCAGTTCGCGGACCCGGTGGCGATCGGGTTCGGCGAGGCTGTCCAGGTCGCGCAGGTGCACCGTGATCAGCGCCGAGTTCGTCAGCGCGAACTCCACGTGCCAGGCGACCAGGGCTTCGAGCGCGGCGAGCGGGTCGGGGGTGTCCACCGTTCTGGCTCGCCCGCCGTGGAGCAGCCGTTCGCTGATGCCGGTCAGCATCTCGCCGAGCATCGCGTCCTTACCTCGGAAGTGCCGGTACAGCGCGGGTCCGGAGATTCCGACCGCAGCGCCGATGTCGTCTATGCCGACTCCGTGGAACCCGTAGCGGGCGAACAGTTCCGCGGCCGCGCTCAGCAGCTGTTCACGTCTCGACGTGGCACCGCCACGTCCGGTTCCGTCGGGGGTCTCGTTCGACATCGGATCCGATACTAGACGAAACTGGTTAGTCAGCGTTAACATCGCTACGTTAACGATCATTAACTACATTGGTCGTGCCCGTGAGCGCCCACCGGCGTTTCCCGGCGCGGCCGCGCCCGAACGGAAGGTACGGGTAGCGAGATGGATGCACCGGTGCTGTCCACCAACGTGGACCCCACGGCCGAGTCCTACGAGCGTTACGCCTCGGAACACACCGCACTCGTGGCTGACCTCAACACCCGCCTCGAACGGGTCCGGGCGGGCGGCCCGGAGAAGACCAGGCGCCGCCACGTCGAACGCGGCAAACTGCTGCCGCGCGACCGGGTGGAAACGCTGCTGGACCGCGGCTCCCCGTTGCTGGAGCTGTCCCCGATGGCCGCGCACGGGCTCTACGACGACGAGGCGCCCGCCGCCGGGATCATCACCGGCATCGGAAGGATATCCGGGCGGGAGTGCGTGATCGTCGCCAACGACGCCACGGTCAAGGGCGGCACCTACTACCCGGTCACCGTCAAGAAGCACCTGCGCGCCCAGGAAGTGGCGCTGCACAACAACCTGCCCTGCGTCTACCTCGTCGACTCCGGCGGTGCCTTCCTGCCGAAGCAGGACGAGGTCTTCCCGGACCGGGAGCACTTCGGCCGGATCTTCTACAACCAGGCCACCATGTCCGCACGCGGCATCCCCCAGATCGCGGCGGTGCTCGGCTCCTGCACCGCCGGTGGCGCCTACGTCCCCGCCATGAGCGACGAGGCCGTGATCGTCCGCGAGCAGGGGACCATCTTCCTGGGCGGGCCCCCGCTGGTGAAGGCGGCGACCGGTGCCGAGGTGACCGCCGAGGAGCTCGGCGGCGGCAGGCTGCACGCCCAGACCTCCGGCGTCACCGACCACCTCGCCGCCGACGACGCCGACGCGCTGCGCATGGTGCGCTCCATCGTCAGCACCCTGCCGCCCGCGCCCGAACGGCCGTGGCAGGTCGCCGAGGTGGAGGCACCCGCCGCCGATCCCGAGCAGCTCTACGGCGTGGTGCCCACCGACAGCCGCACCCCGTACGACGTGCGCGAGGTCATCGCCCGCGTGGTCGACGGCAGCCGGTTCTCCGAGTTCAAGGCCGAGTACGGCACAACGCTGGTGACCGGCTTCGCCCGGATCCACGGACATCCCGTGGGAATCGTGGCCAACAACGGCATCCTGTTCGGCGAGTCGGCACTCAAGGGCGCCCACTTCGTGCAGCTCTGCGACCGGCGCCGGATCCCGCTGGTCTTCCTGCAGAACATCTCGGGCTTCATGGTGGGCAAGGAGTACGAGGCCGGGGGCATCGCCAAGCACGGCGCCAAGATGGTCACCGCCGTGGCCTGCGCCCGCGTCCCCAAGCTGACCGTGGTCATCGGGGGCTCGTTCGGTGCGGGCAACTATTCCATGTGCGGCCGGGCCTACTCCCCGCGGTTCCTGTGGATGTGGCCGAACGCCCGGATCTCGGTGATGGGCGGCGAGCAGGCCGCCTCGGTGCTGGCCACCGTCCGCCGCGACCAGTTCGAGGAACGCGGCGAGCACTGGTCGGCGGCCGACGAGGAGGAGTTCAAGCAGCCGGTGCGGGAGCAGTACGAGCACCAGGGGCACCCCTACTACTCCACGGCCAGGCTGTGGGACGACGGCGTGATCGACCCGAAGCAGACCAGGGACGTGCTCGGGCTGTCGCTGTCGGTGGCGGCGAACGCCCCGCTGGAGCAGGTGGAGAACGGCGTGTTCCGCATGTGACCGAAGCACCCGGAAGGCGTGCCGACCGGCGGAGATCCCGCCCACACGACCCCGCCGACACGACCACGGCCACCCGAACCCCGGTGGCCCCCTCGGAGGCAAGGACATGGCCGACAACCAGCCGTCACCAACCCGGCAGGCAGTGACCCCCCAGGCAGCGAGCCCACAGGAACGGCCCGGCCGACCGGAGAACGAGTCGCATGGGATGCGGCGCTTCGACACCGTGCTGGTCGCCAACCGCGGCGAAATCGCGGTACGCGTCATCCGCACCCTGCGCGAGCTGGGGATCCGCGCGGTCGCGGTCCACAGCGACGCCGACACCACCGCCAGACACGTCGTCGAGGCCGACGCCGCCGTGCGCATCGGCCCACGGGCGGCGACCGAGAGCTACCTGGACGTCGACCGCGTGGTCGAAGCCGCAGTCTTCTGCGGTGCCCAAGCCGTTCACCCCGGATACGGCTTCCTGTCCGAGAGCGCTGCCTTCGCCGCCGCCTGCGCCGAGGCGGGACTGGTGTTCATCGGCCCCTCGGCGAGCGCCATCGAGTCCATGGGCGACAAGATCCGCGCCAAGCGCACGGTCGCCGATGCCGGTGTTCCGCTGGTGCCGGGCAGCGCCGAGGAAGGGGCCACGGACGAGGAGCTCCGCCGCGCGGCGCTGGACACCGGGCTGCCGGTGCTGTTCAAACCCTCCGCCGGGGGCGGCGGCAAGGGGATGCGGCTGGTGCACCACGAGCACGAGCTCGACCAGGCCATCACAGCGGCCCGCAGGGAGTCCCGCGCCGCCTTCGGCGACGACACCATGTTCGTGGAGCGGTTCGTGACGCGCCCGCGCCACATCGAGGTACAGATCCTGGGCGATTCCCACGGCCACGTGATCCACCTCGGCGAGCGGGAGTGCAGCCTGCAGCGCCGCCACCAGAAGATCATCGAGGAGGCCCCGTCCCCACTGCTGGACGCCGCGACCAGAGCGCGGATCGGCGGCGCGGCCGTGGACGCCGCCAAAGCCGTCGGATACGTGGGCGCCGGCACGGTGGAGTTCATCGTCTCCGCCGACCGCCCGGACGAGTTCTTCTTCATGGAGATGAACACCCGGCTGCAGGTGGAGCACCCGGTCACCGAGCTGGTCACCGTGCTGCCCGATCGGGCCGGAACCCGACCTGCCGAGGAGGGGGCGGGAATCGACCTGGTGGCGTGGCAGGTCCGCATCGCTGAGGGTGAGCCGTTCCCCTACGACCAGCACGAGCTGGGCATGACCGGGCACGCCGTCGAGGCCCGCGTCTACGCCGAGGACCCGGCACGCGGCTTCCTGCCCACGGGTGGCGAGATCCTGTACCTCCGCGAGCCGGGCGGGGCCGGTGTTCGGGTGGACTCCGGTGTCGCAACGGGCAGCGTGGTCGGCTCCGACTACGACCCGATGCTGGCCAAGGTGATAGCCCACGCCCCGAACAGGTCCGAGGCGCTGCGTCGGCTCGACGGCGCGCTGGCCGAGACCTCGCTGCTGGGGCCGGTCAGCAACCTCGGCTTCCTGCGCGCGCTGCTCGGTCGGCCCGAGGTGCGTTCCGGCGAGCTGGACACCGGCCTGGTGGACCGGGAGCTGGCGAATCTCGTCGGCACCGAGGGCGCGCGCGAGCGTCCCCCGGAGCACGTGCTGATCGCCGCCGCCGCGGCGCTGCTGCTGGCCGAGGAGACCGCGACCGAGTCCGGAGACCCCTGGGACACGTTGGCGGGCTGGCGGCTCGGCGCGCCGGGGTGGATGAACTGGCGGTTCGCGGTGGACGGCGACCGCACCACGGTGTGGCTGCGGGGCGGTTCCGGCGCGGCCGAGGTGGTGGTCGATCCCGGCGGTGAGCAGCTGTCCCGACACCGGCTGCGCGCCCACCGCGCCGGTCGGTCCCTCACGGTCACGCTGGACGACCACACCCACCGCTACGACCACGTGGTGCGCGGCGACACCGTGCACCTCGCCGCGGGCGGTGCTCACTGGGCGCTGACCGAGCACACCCTGCTGGCCGACGCGGCCCGCGACACCGGCGCCGCCGACGGGGCGGTGGTCAGCCCGATGCCGGGAACCGTGCTGGTCAGCAACGTCGAACCGGAGCAGCGGGTGGCGAGCGGCCAGCCGCTGTTCGTGGTCGAGGCGATGAAGATGGAGCACACCGTCGTTTCCCCGGTCGACGGCACCGTCACCGAGGTGCGCGTCACGGCCGGACAGACCGTCGATCTGGAACAGTCGCTCGCGGTGGTGACCGCGGACGAGGACACCTCGCGCGGGGAGTGATCCTCCCCCCGCGAGTCGAATCGACACGGCACTACCTGCCGTGTCCCGCCCCCAGGAGGTCGGCATGGTGGACTATCGACTCAACGACGAGCACGAACAGCTGCGGCTTGCCGCGCGTTCCTTCGCCCAGAAGGAAGTGGCACCGGTCATCGGGGAGCACTACGAACGCGAGGAGTTCCCCTACTCCATCGTGGCCGGCATGGGGCGGATGGGGCTGTTCGGGCTGCCCGTGTCCGAGGAGTACGGCGGCATGGGCGGTGACTACCTCGCGCTGTGCGTCGCGCTGGAGGAACTGGCCCGCGTGGACTCCTCGGTGGCGGTGACCCTGGAAGCCGGTGTCTCGCTCGGGGTGATGCCGATCTACCGGTTCGGCGACCAGCGGCAGCGGGAGCAGTGGCTGCCCCGGCTGGCCTCCGGCGAGATCCTAGGCGCGTTCGGGCTCACCGAACCGGGCGGCGGTTCCGACGCGGGGGCCACCCGCACCACCGCCGAGCTGCGGGGGTCGGAATGGGTGATCAACGGTTCCAAGGCGTTCATCACCAATTCGGGGACCGACATAACCGGATTCATCACCGTCACCGCCGTCACCGGCACCAAACCCGACGGCCGCAACGAGATCTCCACCATCATCGTCCCCGCCGGCACACCGGGGCTGACCGTGGCGCCCAAGTACTCCAAGGTGGGCTGGAACGCCTCGGACACCCACGAGCTCGCGTTCGACGACTGCCGGGTCCCGGCGGAGAACCTGCTGGGGGAGCGCGGTCGCGGCTACGCGCAGTTCCTGGCCACGCTGACCGAGGGCCGCGTCGCCATCGCCGCGCTCGGCGTGGGGCTGGCGCAGGGCTGTGTGGACGAGTGCCTGCGCTACGTCGAGGAGCGCAGCGCCTTCGGCCGCAGGATCGGCGAGAACCAGGCGATCCAGTTCAAGATCGCCGACATGGAGCTGCGCACCCACACCGCCAGGCTGGCCTACTACGACGCGGCCTCCCGGATGCTGCGCGGCGAGCCGTACCAGAAGCAGGCGGCGATCGCGAAGCTCGCCTCGTCGAACGCGGCGATGGACAACTCGCGCGACGCGACCCAGATCTTCGGCGGGTATGGCTTCATGAACGAGAGCCCGGTCGGCCGGTTCTACCGGGACGCCAAGATCCTGGAGATCGGGGAGGGAACCAGCGAGGTGCAGCGGATGCTGATCGCGCGGGAGCTCGGGCTGCCCGCCGAGTGAGCTCGGGGCGCCGCGAGTCCCGAAGTAGCGGAACAGGACCTTCGGTAGCGCGTGGCTTCGATCCGGCAGCCTCGATCTGCCAGCCTCGATCTGCCAGGACGGTGCCGTTACATCCCCCACGCCTCTCCACGGAAGCGCACTTGGGGGATTTTCGCTGTTCGGCAGCCGGAGCGCACATGTCCTGAAAGAACGATTCCGAGTCGCCGGGTTCGCGTCGCGGGTCGAAGAACTACGGTGTGGTCACTGTCGAGGATCGCTCGTTGAGATCTTCCTGTCCGAGATTTCGGTCTTCGGATCCTTTCCGCTCCCGAGGCCGTCGGAGACCGCTGAGGACACCGAAGAGGTCATCCGATAGCTGGCGAGTCTATCGTTTCCGATACGTCAGGTGCAGCACGTCGCTGTCGTAGCGTTGCGTTTCCGACAGCGTGAATCGCTGCGGGGAGAACTCACCGTCGAACAGGGGAATCCCCGCCCCGGCCACTACGGGGTGGAGCTTCACGATCAGTTCGTCGATTTCCGAACGCAGGGTGGCGGCGAGTCGTGCTCCACCGCACAGCCAGATCTTCTTCCCGTCCTCGCGTTTGAGTTCGCGGACCGTCTCGACCGGGTCGGTCGAGACGAGCTCCACGCCCGGATCGGGAGCCTGGGTCACGGTGCGGGAGAAGACGTAGTGCCGCAGGTGTGGATAGGCATTCGTGACGCCGGCTCGCAGCCCCACCTCGTAGGAGCCGCGTCCTTCGAGGACGGTATCGAACACCTTGTTCGCGGGGTGCGTGTTCAGGGCGGTGCGTACCGGTGCCGGGATGATGTCCGGGTAGTCGGCGAAGATCGCCTCCATGTGGCCGCCCTCCGCCACGAAGAAACCGTCCGGACCCGACGGATCCGAACCGTCCGGCCCGGCGATGAACCCGTCGATCGTTGCCGCGACGAAATAGGTCAGTTGACGCAACCGCACCTTCCCCGGAACAGTGGACTCGGGTCGATCCTACGATCACGGCCGCTGCCGTCGCCTGTCGCACCTCGCCCAGGATACGAGGACCACGGTACGGCCCTGTACCGGCGGGGGCTCAGGGGCGGGTACCGGGTAGCCACCTCGTAATCGTCGGAAGGATTCGAGCGGCTGGTACAGGTAATCGCGTTGGTTGCCTTTGCAGTGTCGACGCAGAGACGGCGTCGAGCACTCTTGGCGATCCGGCCACTGCCCGCGAAAAACAAAACCCCCGGGGCGTATCGCTTGGATACTGGCTGACCGGGGGACTACGACGACTATCCTAACACGACAGCTGTGCGTACGAGCGCCTTGTTGGTCCACGCGATGTCGGAAGCCCCGGGATTCGCACCCGCCCGTGATCTCGAGGAGATCGGACGGCGGCTCGCCACGGGGGTCGGCAGCGGCTGTCGGGAGTCGTCCTCCGGAGCTCAGTAGTAGCGGTACTGCCCGTGCGGGATGGTGATCTCGGTCTCTGTTTCCGAGGTGTTGCCACCCCCGGCCCCGTGCTTCGGATCTTCGGAGAAGGCCGTGGTGGGGTACTCGTCCGGTGAGGGCGGACCGTCCTGGAACTCGGTGGGAAAGCCCTCGTCGCCGTAGAGCTCGTTGCCGTACAGCTCACCCCCGTAGAGTCCCGGGTCCCGAACGTCGTCGGTCTCCTCCTCGGGGCGGGCGTGCGCGGGCCGTTGCTCCCCGCCGCTCGGCCACTCCGGCTGCGGCGGTTCCTCGGGGATCTCCTGCAGGTGTTGCAGCACCCAGTCCCGTGCCAGCGCGCTCGGCGACGTGCCCTGCTCGGCCGCCAGCTCCTTGAGTCGTTCGTTGGCCATCAGCGGCAGTCGCAGCTGATGGACCTCGGAACCGCCGAAGCTGCGTCCGGTACCCGTCGTCTCCGGATCCGCGTCCGGTGAGAGCGCCGCCAGGTAGGAGTCCAGTTCCTGGTCCGACTCGGCCGACCGCTGTTCCGCGTCGTCCGTACGTTGCCTGCGTCCGCTCTTCGCCCGTCCTAGCACCACCCGGACACGATAACGGTTCCACGGCGTCGTGACGGCGGATGTGGGGGTGGTCACGATGTGCCGGAGCCGATCCGGGAGCGACGGCCCTGCCGTGAGGCCGGCGACGGCCCTGCCGTGAGGCCGGTGAAGAGTTCCTGACGCCTCGGCGGCTTCCCGCGCGGAGGCCCGGTTTCCCGGCCTGTCCGCGCGAACAACGCGACGGACGCCGAGAGGGGATCTCAAGAGTCGGCCCCCGCGTCGGGGGAAGAGCGCGGGGGCCAACGCAATGCCGATCTCCACAGCTGCTGACCGGGGGTGTGTCAGCGATTCGATTGTGGCACGTCGAGGTGCCCGTTGGGGAGTGTCGCGAGGATTTTTCGTTTATGTCCGTTAGCTCCGGTTCCACTCGGCCACGGTGTAGCCGGCCTCCTGCACGGCGGCGCTGGCGGCCTCCTCGCTGATCCCGTTCTCCGATGTGACGGTCACGTCCCCGTTGTCCAGGGAGACCTCGACGTTCGTGACCTCGGGCAGTTCCCCCAGCTCCTCCTGGACCGAGGCGACGCAGTGCTGGCAGGTCATTCCGGCGACCTTGAAGGTTTGCGTGGACATCGGGGCTCCTTCGTGGCGAGTGTCGTTGTCCTCGACCTCGAAAATACCCCAGGGGGGTAAGCGGTCGGGGATGAGTCGGGTCACTGTCGCCCGATTTCGGGTTGCCGCTGCCCGCGTTCGGGAATCCGGTGGACGCGTTCGGAGTAGTGTCGGATGTGATTTCCCTCGGTGGGGTAGCAAACACGTTTCGTGTTCGCGAATCACTCCGCAGGGGGCTATGTTTGAAGCCGATGGGTGGATAACCTGCGGCGACACCCTAGTCGGGGAGGGGTTATGGACGGGTCACTCGACGTACGCAAGTTCCTGGCGTTGCAGGACAGAGCTTCCCCCAGGTCCGCGGCCGCCGCGGTTCCGGCGCAGCGCGACGGCGACTCCGGCGGGCTCTCCCCCGAGCAGTTGCATCGTGCGCGTCTCGCGGTCGCACGTGGCGCGCGGGACCGTGCGGACTGTCGGATGCTGCTGGCGATGCTCGGACTCACCGACGACGACAACGAGGAAGCCACGCGGGAGGACTGACGACCGCGCGGGTTCCCGCGAACACGACCGGAACGCGCTGTTGGTTCCGGTGACGACCGCGCGTCCCGGCGCGCGGAAAGCACGCCGTTCTCCCGCTCCCCGGTGTTCCGCCGATTGTGTCCCCGGGCTCTCGTGAAGCCGACCCCGCGAGACGCACACCCCCCGGTGGAGCGTCTCGCGGGTCGTCGGCGGACGGCCTTGTGGCCACACCGAAAACCTACCTGCGAGTCTCTTTTGGGTGTTCACCAGGTGGCCGATGTTGTTCGACCGCTCGTTCCAATCGCTGATGACTGGGCCGATGGGATGAAATTTGCCCACGCGCGGTAACTTCAACTCGTAAAGTTGATCATCCGTTCGTGGGGGACAGCTGTTCGTTCTGTCACTGAGCGTGCTGGCTGTTCGTCCGCGGGCACCCGTTGGAGCCGCGTACACATGCCTCAGCAACGTCGTGCCCAACTGACTCGTCACGCGATCGTGGTCGCGGCAGCCGAGGAGTTCGACAGAACGGGTTATGACGCCACGCCGTTGAGCGCGATCCTGCGTCGCAGCGGAGTCACCAAGGGGGCGTTCTACTTCCACTTCGCGGCCAAGGAGGAGCTCGCTCTGGCGCTCGTCGAGTCGCAGGCGCGGCGCTGGCCCAAGTTGCGTGGCGACTGGCTGCGGCGCGAGCTCGACCCGCTGTCGATCGCTGTCGGGATGCTCAGCGAGGCGGCACGGCTGCTCGAGGAGGACGTCGTGCTCCGCGCCGGGACGGGACTGGCCCGCCACCGGATCGCGGAAGGGAGGGGTCTCGACTCCGAACCGGACTGGGAAACCCTGCTGCTCGACCTGCTCCGCAGAGCCTCGGCCGACGGGATGCTGCGGCCCGGCGTGGATCCGGAGGCCGTCGCCCGCGTCGCCTACGCCGCACTGGTCGGTGCGCGAGTGCTCGGTTCGAGGCGGGAACCGGGTGCGGGCGTGCGGATGGAGGAGACCTGGCGGATCACCTTGCAGGGGGTCGCCAGTCCCGAGTGGTTGAGCAACCGGAAGGCTCGTTGAGCCTTCCGGGGCTCCCCGTGGAGCGGCACGCCCGATCTCCGGTCGATGTTGCGACCGGCGTCACGAAATCGCCTCGGGTGGGTGATCGAGGGTTCAGTGGGGGTGTTCGGCGGGTGCGCGAGCTCGTTCCGGCGTGTCGGACGTCGTGGCTTCGTTGGTTGAAGCAGCAGCTCAGCGGTGTAACTTCGATGTGGGCGGCCGGGTTCGCCCGGCTGTGGCGGGAGGGCGTGTGTCGATAGGGGACCCCCCGTTTACAACTCCCCGAAGGCATGACGTAAGCTTTTAATCGTTCCCAACGGGGCATCCGACAACGGAAAGCCGGTTGGAGGCAAGGCCGAGCAGGAATCTGGTCGACCAAGCCCCCATCGTCTAGAGGCCTAGGACGCCGCCCTTTCAAGGCGGTAACGCGGGTTCGAATCCCGTTGGGGGTACCACCGGACTCGTCCGGTGACAACAACACATGGCCCAGTGGCGCAGTTGGTTAGCGCGCCGCCCTGTCACGGCGGAGGTCGCGGGTTCGAGTCCCGTCTGGGTCGCCAGCGCGATCGGCCATGAGCCGGGTTGCACGGCCAGGTAGCTCAGTTGGTACGAGCGTCCGCCTGAAAAGCGGAAGGTCGGCGGTTCGACCCCGCCCCTGGCCACGTGGAACGACCAGCGAGAACGGCCCTCACCGGAAACGGTGGGGGCCGTTCTCATGGTCGGTGGGTCTCAGTTCCGGTCTCGGTTGTTCGTCCGGTGGCTTCGGACCCGCCTCGCCGCGGGAGTGATCACCGATACGGCCGTGGGCCAAGCAAGTCCCAGCGGTTGCCCGCGACGTCGAGGAAGACCGCGACCTCGCCGTAGGGTTCCCGGCGCGGCTCGGTGACGAACTCGACCCCCGCCGCACGCATCCGGTCGTAGGACGCCTGGAAGTCGTCCACGCGCAGGAACAGGCCGACCCGAGCCGCGAATTGATCTCCCACCACTCGCTCCTGCCGCTCACCGTCAGCTCGTGCGAGCAGTAGGCCCGTGGCGGCGCCGGGCGGTCGTACGACCACCCACCGCTTCTCGCGCCCGTCGTCGGTCAGGGACCGCGAATCCTCGACGAGCTCGAACTCCAGCGCTTCCAGGAAGAACCGGATCGCCTCGTCGTAGTCGTCGACGATCAGGGTCAACCGCTCAAGGTGCATTACGTTAGGCAACCACGACGACCGGCGCCTGGCTGGACGTGCGACCGCTGCGGGCTACCTGGGCGCGCATCCTCGCCTCTCGCCTGTGGGTGACGCCCCCGGGTTTACACATTTCTCGATCCGGGGCATGATGCTCGTATGAGTCGTAACCCCGGGGTTGACGCCGCTTGGGACGCGGTGCTTTCCCACCGCCCGGACGAGACGCGTGCCGCGGTGGCAGAGCGATTCGTCGACAACGGCATTTCGCCAACCGACGTTGCTTCGGTGCTGGCGGACATGGGCGACGGGTTGTACGCCGCCGCAGCGCAGGGTGACGAGCACTGGACCCAGCGATTCGGTGGCCCACTCGCCGTGGCCTTGCTGGCCGCCGAGGTCAGTGCGCTGGCCGCCCACCTGAACTCGCGCGCCTCGGCGGTGCGGGCCCGGGCGACGGACGGTCTGCTCGACGACTTCAGCGCCGTGACCGTCGCGGCCCGACTGGGGGTATCGCGGCAGAAGGTCTACGACATCGCCCGCAGCAGTACGAGCGGCCCCTTCATCGAGCAGGCCCCAGGAGGAAGCCATGCGTGAACTCACCGAACTCGTCGATCTGCCCGATGCGGACGTCCAACCGCTGGTGCACCCGCTGGACCTGTGCGAAGCCCGCCGACCGTTTCGGCGCGCGCAACTCATCACCGCGCTCACGAACCCCGCGATGGGGGTGTGCCTCGCCGCGATCGTCTGGTTCGCCACCCACGGCTTCCTGCCGCCGCTGATCATGGCCGCCGCGATCATCGCTTTCGGTGCTCTCGCGAGTCACCTCGATCGCGAGCGGGCATGGGCTTTCATTCCCCGCAACCGGCAGGATCGGCACCGCACTCTTCCGCTGAGCTGGGATGTCGGGGCCTCGGTGGTGCTCGCGGCGGCCCTCGCCGTGGTGCTGATCCTGGTGGCCGTCCGGCTCGGCCAATCCGATGTGTCCACCGAGGTTCGGCGGTTCACCTTCGGCATGGCAGCCGGGACCGCTCTGCTCATGGTCGGTGACGCCGTCACCAGAGTGCTCCGCAAGCAGGGCAGGCGCGCGTTGCTCGGGCTGCCGAGCCTGTTCGCCGTAGCGGGATCTCTCGCAGCCGCTACCTCCCACACGCTGTCCGGTACCCCGCACTCGACGACATCGCCCACCGTGTTCCTGGGCCTGATCACCATGCTCGGCATCGGAGTTCTCGTCGGCGGGTGGAAGTACCGCGAACACCAACACCGAGTGGTCGCACACTGAGCATCCATCCGGCGAACCCTGTCGGACTCCGCCTCGGCTGAATCCGACAGGGCAGGGCCTAGTCAGAGCCGAGCGCCGTGGCGAAGCAGGACAGTGCAGCGGAGTGACTAGCCGAAGTGAGGCGACTCGGGCGGAGCGTGCCGATTTCCGCGCCGTCCTGGATCTCGGTTCGCACCGCTCGTACTGTCCGGAGGCGCAACGAACACGCTTGCCTCGCCGCGGGCAGCAGAACCGGGACTGGAGCGATCTCTTGGGGTACCGCCATCGCCTCGCCACGCGTGCGGATCTGCCCGCGATCGTGGACATCTACAACGCCGCGATCCTGGAGAAGGCGAGCACCTGCGACCTGGAACCCGTCAGCGTCGCTTCCCGCGAGGAGTGGTTGGAGTCCTCGCGCTCGGATGCGGCACCGGCGAGCAGAACCGTGACTTGAAATCCGGTGTGTTCCGAGTGCGGAGTCCTCGTTCAGAGGACGAGGTATCCCTGCTGCCACCGCACGGTGGTGGGGCGTGTGCCGGTCTCGGCGTATTCGCACAGGGCATGGCGTATCCGTTCGAGCGGCGGGGACGCGGAGTTGGGGAGATAGCTGGGCTCGTCGGCGGCGAACACCAGGGCGGGCCGGTCCTCCAGCTCGGCCGGGTCGAAGGTGTCGAGCACTTCGCCCGCAGTGAGCTCGATCCAGGTCATCGCGCCCCAACCCGTGTCGGGATCGACGGCGACGCGGAGGTAGGCGGGTGGGTACTCGGGTTGACCATCGTCGTGATGGGAGTGGGCCGGTCGGGTCCACGCGGTGACAAGCGTGGTGCGGTTTCCCTCGGTGGATTCGGTGACCACGTGGTCGAGAAGAGTCGCGATTTCCTCGGCTGTGCAGGCGTGATGTGACCGGCGGTACTGGTCGAACATGACCGTGAGCACGGTCGCGGTGTCGCTGATTTCACGCTGCTGAGCGCTGATTTCGTGGAGCATGGATCGCTCTCCTCGCCGGCCGAATGGAAGTGGGTGGATGCCGTCCAGCTGAGCGAGTGGAGAAGAAATGCCCGAGCGGGCGGTTGATGGCGGCCCGATGCCGATTGTCGGTGGTTCGACCACGCCCCTGGTCGTGCGGAACGACCAGCGAGCACGGCCTTCATCGGAACCGGTGGGGGCCGTTCTCTTGCTCGGTGGGTCCGAGAGCTAATCGTGTCCGCTCCTGGTCAGTGAGTAGTGAGAGCGATCAGAGGCAGCCGTGGCGAAGATCGGGTGCGACTCTGTGGCAGTTCTTAAAGCGAGTAGACGAGGGTGAGGACCTCTCGCTGAACCTCCTTCGCGTGGCCCGAGATGTTCGTGAGCTCTCCGGTGCCGGAAGTCGGGACGATGTTGCCGTAGCTGTTCTGGTGGGCTCCTTCAGCCAGGCCGCCGTGTTGAATGACGAAGGTGCCCTGGCGGCCGTCGATCGTGCCTGCAACCCGCTCGGAAGCGACGTAACCCGCACCGGCGGCTCCTTGTGCGGTGAGCACCTCGACTACCCCGGAGCCTTCGATCGTGCCGTGGTAGCGCTTCCGGATCGTGATCCGGGTCAGCTTGGGGCCCTCGACCGGTTCCTCGTAGACGGTCTCGTTCCACTCAGTGATCTCGAAAGGGGCCTCGAGCTCGTGGGTAGCCTGTTGCTCGGTCATGCCGGGAAAACTAGCGCTCACGTCCGACATCGAGCGTGGAAATCGTTCCGTCCCGAGCTGTGTCACTCGTCCTCGGCGTCCAGGCGGTGCCGTAGAGCCGGGTGGTGATCGTGCGGAGTGCGTGGGTGGTGCGGTCTTCGTGCGTGCCGGGTGGCTGGTGGTGCATCTCGTCGCGGGCGGTGGCTGTGGCGTTTCCGCCTTCGGCGAGCAGCTTTTCCAGCACCATCTCGTGGACGAGACACTCGTCGTCCAGTGCGGAGAGTTCGAGCCCGTCGCGTAGCGCGAGCCACAGTGCGGGGCTCGGTTCTTCTCATGCCGCAATGCCATCAAGTGGGCGACTTCGCGGCGACGACATCGAATGACCGAAGATGAGCCATTCCGGGGACATTGAGGGGACATTCCAGTCCGAATGGGGATTGAGCACCTAGGGTTGGGGACATGGCCGGGGCTTCCGCAGCACGTACCCAGAACTCCGCTCTGATCGGGCTTCGCGAGGACGCCGGGCTCTCGCAGGAAGACCTGGCCGAAGAGCTGAACGCATTGGCCGGGCGGAAGCACAAGAAATACCCGAACGTGACCAAGAAGACCGTGGGCCGTTGGGAGTGTGGCGAAGTCGCGTGGCCGCAGCCGTTCTACCGTCGGTTGCTGGCGGAGTTCTTCGACTGAGCTGCCGATGAGCTGGGATTCCAACGACCGCGTAGGACTACCGACAACGCTCCCACCAGCGACGGGGAACTGCTGACCCTGGTGGCCTCACCCGGCACGGTCGATCCGCGCGTGGACAAGGATCAACAGGACTGGAAGGACACTCGCGCGGTGCTGGGCACGTTCCGGCGGGGTTTGGCCCTCGCCGCCGAGCGGCTCTATCCGGATTCGACGGTGCCGAGCTCTGAGGGCAGCGGCGTGATCACCGGTCCGGATTGGCTTCCGAGTGTCCCGGTGCCGTTGTCGGAGCTGGAGCTCGAACTCGACACGGACTCCGCGGTTCCGGCTGTCGATGGTTCGGAGCGGCAGAGTGCGGGCGTACGCCCCCTGGCGTCGGCCGAGCAGCGCTACCACCGCTACAGCCACGCGGTGCGGGATCTGGCCGCGCCACGCCTGTTCGAGAACCGGCTGTGCTTCCGCCTGACCGCTCTCGATCGCTCGCACCCGAACCTGCGGTTGCAGTTCGGCACGATGGGGTTCTTCGACTCGATCGACACGAACGAAGCCCTGGCGCACGAGATGGCCGCGCATCACCTCGTTCGCGACGGGCACGGCGACCTCGGTGTCGGTCGTGCGTCGTGGCGGCGGCTGACGTTTCGCAAGCACGTCGGTGATCCGTTCGACCTGGCCCGGCGGCCGTTGCTGGGCGCGATCGGCACGTTGACGATTCGGGCGGGGGAGAGCCCGAGCATGGTGCTGCACCAGCGGGACGGCGGCCGGGTGGTCGGTGGCGGCGGGATGGCGCACCTGTTGCCCGCGGGCATCTTCCAGCCGTCGAGCGTCATTCCCGACGCGGTGCGCAACGACTTCTCGATCTGGCGGAACATGCAGCGCGAGTTCGCCGAGGAGCTGCTCGGGCACGTCGAGTACGACGGCAGCGGCAGGCCGATCGACTACGAGAACCGCGAACCGTTCGCGGGTATGGATCGCGCCCGCGGCGGGGGGCGGATTCGGGTCTACTACCTCGGCGGCACGCTCGACGCGCTCACGTTGTCCGGTGACATCCTCACCGTGGCTGTGATCGAGCCCGACACCTACGACGAGTTGTTCGGTGCGGCCGTCACCACCAATGACGAGGGCCGCATTCCCGCCCGGCACCTGCCGTTCGAGGCCAATACCATCAGCCGTCTTCACGAACTGGGCCAACTTTCGCCCGGAGCCTCGGCGGCGGTGAACCTGGCCTGGCAGCACAGAAGGGCATTGCTCGCCCGGAGTTGAATTGTTCGCCGCATGGAGTGTTCGGGTGTTCGTTCGCGATGAGCCGTGTCGAAGGACTACAGCGCTCTTCGGTGAACCCGGCATTCATGACCCGAAAAGCAGAACGTCGGCGGTCTGGGGTCCGGTGAGTGGTCAGGCCGCTGGTCGAAGCCGGAAACGCGGCGGAGAAGGGAGCACTCCTGCCAGTTCCCGGCTACGGAACTGACAGGGATCGTGAGCGTTCAAACGTGCTGTTTTTCGTGGATAATCCGATGGACAGTGGTAGCGAGATTCACATTGAATGACGGGACGGTTTCGTGCTACATCTCGTGATCATGTGGATAGTTGGTCTCATCGTACTGCTGGGCGGCATTTTCCTCGCCGTTTCGGGAAAGTATCTTATTGCCGGGTGTGTTCTGCTGGCGTGGACAGTAGCGGACTCCATTGTTTCCTCGATTCGTCGCCGCAAAGTTTACGCCGAGTTTCGCGAGAAATTTCCGACGTCGGATGATGTGGCTCGGTCTCTGGACCGTGAAGAAATTCGACGACTGCGTGACGACGAGGGAAAAGCGCGGGCCGTCCGTCGGGTGCGTCAGGATATCCCGGAGGTGCCGCTCGTGGAGGCCGCGAAACTGGTGGACAAGTTGTGACTTTTCACCGTGGGACAGGCGGCTCATAGCGTGACCTTCCGGCGTCGTCACTACCGCTGTGCGAGGAGAACAACGCCGTGGGATAACGACCCGTCGGTACTCAGGAGGGCAGCGGGTACGGAGCGGGCGAGTTGTCGTACTCGTCCGAAGTGACGCCCTAATCCGGCCCACACCCCACTGCGAGAGCCCCCGCCTCCCGGCTTCTTCGCCGGCAAACGAATCGATCCGATCGACAAGTCGAGCTCGCTCGGCCGCTCCGTAGTTACATGACCTTCGCTCGCAACATGCCACGAGGAAGTTCTCACCGTACGGGTAACCGCACCCGCTGTGGATCCCGCCGAATCCGTAGTGGGGCCGTTCTCGTGCTTCCGTCCAGGAGACACCGCTACGTTGGAGGGCATGGCTGACAGTTCGGCGTCCTCCGTCTGGCCGATCCTGCACTACGACGACACGCGCTCCGCGCTGCGCTTCCTCGTCGATGTCCTGGGATTCCACGAGGTGCTCGCGGTGCCGGACGACGAGGGGGACATCGTGCACGCCGAGCTGCGTCGGCCCGGTGGTGGTGCGCTGGTCTTCGGGTCGACGAAGCACACCGACGGGGTGCACGGCCGGATGCGGGCCGGAAGCAGCGCCGTCTACGTCGCCACCGAGGACGTGGACGCCGTCCACTCCCGAGTGAAGGCGGCAGGGGGTGACGTCGTCGAGGCGCCGCACCACACCGAGTTCGGTTCGGGAGCCGGTTCATACGCGCTCACGGTGCGGGACCCGGAGGGCAACCTGTGGACCTTCGGCACTTACCGGGGCGCCGAGGCGTAGCGCGCCGACGTCGCGCCCGCTACCGCACCGCGCCGGTAGTGGACCCCCACCAGTCGCTGTTTCCGAGTCTCAACCGAGGTGAACGGGCAGCTCCTCGTAGCGGGTCCAGAACGGCATCGGTTCGAGTGCGAGTTCGGAGCGGTCGGTTGCCAGCCGCAGGTTCGGGTTGCGGCGGACGAGCGCGCGCAGTGCGACGCGGGTTTCCATGCGGGCCAGGTTGGCGCCGAGGCAGAAGTGCACTCCGTGGCCGAATCCGAGGTGGGCGTTGGGGCGGCGGTCGATGTCGAAGGTGTCCGGATCGTCGAACGCGGCGGGATCCCGGTTGGCCGCGGCCAACACGGGAATCACCGTCGCACCGGCCGGGATCGTCGTGTCGTGCCAGGTGACTTCCTCGACGGTGGTGGATGGTTTGGTTCCGCCGATCGGTCCGCCGTAGCGCACGACTTCCTCCACGGCGCTCCGCCACAGCGCTTCGTCATCGGGTGCCGCGCGCAACCGCGCGAGCTGGTGGGGGTGATCCAACAGCGTGAGCACCGCGTTGGTGATCAGGTTGTACGTGGTCTCGTAGCCCGCGGTGACCAGCAGAAAGACCATCGCGACCAGTTCGTCTTCGGAGAGGCGATCCCCGTCCTCCTCAGCCTGGATCAGACCGGTCAGGATGTCCTCGCCGGGTTCGGATCGCTTGTGCTCGATCAGTTCGCGCACGAGCTCGGTCAGGGCGTTCATCTCCCGGGCCCAACTCTCCTGGCCGAGCCGCGCCATACCCGTCACGAGGGCATTCATTCCTCGGCCGAAACGGTCCCGGTCGGCGTGCGGCACTCCGACCATCTCGTTGATCACCGTAGCGGGGACGGGCAGCGCGAACCGCTCGCGCAGCTCCACTCGACCAAGGGGTTCCAGCTCGTCGAGCAGCGCGTGCGAGAGCTCGTCGACGCGTCCGCTGATTCGCTCGATCGCCCGGGGAGTGAAGGGTTTGGCCACCAGCTTGCGCAGGCGTCGATGCCCCGGATCGTCCATCAGGATCATGTTGCTGGTCGTCATCAGCCGTATCGGTTCGCGGACCGAGTCCGGAAACCCCGCGAGCATCGCCGGGCCCTGCCCTCCCGGCGAGCGCAGGAACCGGTCATCGGCCAGCATCAGACGGCAATCCTCGTACCGGGAGACCAGCCACACGTCCTGTTCGCCCATGTAGGCCATCCGCCCGCAGTGGACCGGGGCGTTCGTACGCAGCCACGCGTAGTGCGCGTGCGGGTCGGCGAGGAACTCCGGGCTGCCGACGGTGATCGTGGTTTCTGGTGTGGTCATACAGGGCTCCTCGGCCAACTCGGCGCTGCCGCTCAGCACGGAGAACCGCGGAACCGTCGCGGTCTCCGACGTGCCGCTTCGAGTGGTGGAATCTTTCCGGACCGGATTCGAGGGTGCGTCGCGACACGGCTGGTTGCCGCTCGTGCTCGCGATCGTAGTGGTATGCCCGGATCGGTGTCGGAGATCGAGGTGGAATCCCCGATGAGATCGCGCTAGATTCACTCGAATGCCCGCCCCGGAGGAGATCACCCGCCACCACGATCCCGACCCCGCTGAGAACCCGTGGGTTCACGGCCCGCCCGCCCCGGAAACCGTGGCGATCGTGGCGTACGACCCGGAGTGGTCCGCTCGCTACCGCGCTCTGGCCGCCGACATCGTCGCGGCTCTCGGCGAGGTATCGCTCGGCATCGAGCACGTCGGCTTAACGGCGGTGGTGGGGCTCGCGGCGAAGGACGTCGTCGACATCAACCTCACCGTGCCCGCCACCGGCGGTAGCTCACGGGGCTCACCGCACGGCGACCACGAGGAGCTGTCCGGCAGCCGGAAGGTCGACGGCAGCCGCACGGAGCGGACCTCCCGGCAGTCCACCGTCCCCTCTGGACTGAGGATCAGTTCCAGCAGTGCGATCCCGGTGCGTCCGCTCCCGCCGGCCAGCGCGTAGCGACGGTCGCCGCGCTCCTCGGTCCAGGTGGTCAGGCCGTAGGCGGTGCGCTGATCGTTGATCTCCGCCCGGTCGGCCGCGAAGATCGCTCCGGCACCGCTCTCCCACACCGTTGTTCGAGGCGATGCCGCACAGCGGTCTCCGGGTCACCTACGGGGTCACCTGCGGGGTTACCCGCGGCGAGCGCTCTCGGCTCCCGGACGGTGTAACCTAGTCAGCCCGCCTGGGGGTGCTCCGCCGACTGCGAGTCGGCGTACTTGTAGACCCAGAATCCGCGCCCCATGTGCTGGTCCCGCTCGTACCAGGCGACGCCTTCGTTCTCCTCCGAAGCGCGCGGTACGGGGAGGGGTGACAGTGGCTCACCCTCGCCGCTGACGGGAAGCGTGATCTCGCGGCCGTCTTCCGGGCCGCCGTACAGCTCGATGCGGGCGTGCAGGTTCATGGCGTGCCTCCGTGTGAAAAACCTCCGGCTTTTATTACTGACGATTAGGTCTCGGGTTTGGTTCCGCTTTTTCACCCGAACGGACCAGCGATCGGGCTCCGGTGCGGGATGACGTACCACCGTTCGACCCCCGTCCGGATGCGTGGCGGCCCCTCGAATCGGAGCATCGCACGACCCGCCCGGCCGCACTCGGCGAATCGGGAGCTCACGGCACTAGTCAACCGGAAAGGTGACACCCGAACGAAAAGTGCGCCCCCGCTCTCAACCGGCCTGGGGGTCACCGGGAGTGCGGGGGCGCCAAGTCCACCCCTGGGGGTCAGGTGGACGTCGCCCAGGTTACTAAACAGTGGAGCAGATGTCTCTAGGGGAAGAGATCTTTTTTGGGCGGATTCGAGTGGTCACAACCAGTCGCGCCTTCGGAACACCGCGTAAAGCGATACCGCCACCAACAGCATCAGCAGCAGCGCCATCGGGTAACCCAGCGGCCAGTCCAGCTCCGGCATGTGCGTGAAGTTCATGCCGTACACCGTCCCCACCAGCGTGGGAGTGAACAGGATCGCCGCCCACGAGGAGATGCGCTTCATTTGCTCGTTCTGCCGCAGACTCGTCTCGGTGAGTCTGGTGGCCTGCTCGTTCTGACGCTGCGAGTGCAGCGAGGAGTTCACCAGGAGGATGTTGGCCAGCAGTTGCCGGTGCGACTCGACGCGCTCCGCCACGTCCGCCGCGTGGTCCCGGACGTCCCGCAGGTGGCGCTTGAGTTCCACACCGTCGCGCAACTCGTGGAACGCCTGCTCCATGCCGTCCAGCACTTCCATGATCGGGCCGGTGGCCCGCTGGAACTCGATCACCTCGCGGGAGAGCCGGTAGATCCGTTTGGACACTGTGGACTCGCCGCCGAAGACCTCGGTCTCGATCTCGTCCAGGTCGTGCTGCAACCCGTGCTCCACCGGCAGGAAGTCGTCCACCACCCGGTCCACGAGGGCGTAGAGCACGGCAGGCGGGCCGTGCGCCAGCAGCTCCGGCTGGTTCTCCAGCCGGTCTCGAACCGCGTCCAGGTCGGGCCGGTCGCTCTGCCGCGAGGTGATGACGAAGTCCGAGCCGATGAACGCGTGCATCTCGCCGAGCGCCACGTTCTCGCTGTCTTCCTGGTAAAGCGCGGAGCGCAGCACCATGAACAGCGTCTCGCCGTAGCGGTCGAGCTTCGGCCGCTGGTGCGCGAGCCTGGCGTCCTCCAACGCCAGGTGGTGCAGTTCGAACTCGGTTCCCAGCGTCGTCAGCTCGTCCCCGTCCGGCCTGGACAGATCAATCCACCCGAACGTGTGATCGGAGTCGGAGCCGCGTCGCAGCTCGTGCAGCGTCTGCTCCACCGTCTCGCAGCGCTGCCACGACCTGCCGTTCAGATAGATGACGCTGTTCGCCAGCACCATGCCGGACACCTCCGCGGGGACGAGCGGTCGAGTGCTCTCAATCGTCCGGGGCGAACTCCACGACCGCGAGTGCCTGGTCGTCGTGTCGCTTGGGGCGCGGCCAGCGACTGCCGTCCGGATCGGCGTGTTCGGAGGCGCGGACTCGCTCCAGCACCGCCCCCGCCGATTCCGCCCGGGCGTGTGCGAGCAGTTCCCGCCAGTCGCGGTAGCTGTCGTACTGGTCGACACCGCAGGAGACACCGTCGCTCGCCAGCAACGCCGAGCGAACCTCCGTCCTGGGCCAGCTTCGCCGGATCGCACGGTGCGCGGCGGACGGATCGGCCTCGGCCACCCAGAAACCGCCCTCGACGTTGCGCCAGCGGCCGGTCGCGTCCACCGCGGCTCGCAGCTCGTCGTGATGCCGCTCGTCGAAGCCACCGCCCCCGCGCAGCCGCTGCCGGTAGTCACCGTTGCCGGTGGTGCGCAGCGCGTG
Organism: Actinopolyspora mzabensis; assembly: GCF_900101095.1. Classification (GTDB taxonomy): domain Bacteria; phylum Actinomycetota; class Actinomycetes; order Mycobacteriales; family Pseudonocardiaceae; genus Actinopolyspora; species Actinopolyspora mzabensis. Next base: position 273,613 of record NZ_FNFM01000002.1, on the reverse strand, counting down.
CAGCCGATCGTCGGTCACCGCCTCGGGTCCCGAGTCGGTGAACACCACGATCGGGCTGTCGGCCAGCACGAGCGCCTCCACGGTCCGCTCGTCCCACCGCAGGATCGACACGGTGGTGGAGGGGGAGTGCCCTGGTTGCAGCCCGTGGGCAGTGCTGACCTCCTCGATCGCCGACGCCAGCGAGTCGGCCAGGTCCGGGGCGGCTCCGGAATCGAGGTGGGAGCGTAACTCGAGGCGGCGACGCAGCGCCGCCGCGAGTTCGGCGGCGTACCAGCCGCCGGTGCGCTCGGTGGGGCGCAGCGAGGTGGCGCCGTCCAGCACCACAACCGCGTTGGGCAGGGTGAGCACCACGTCCTCGCTGGGTTCGCTTCCCGCCTGTTCGGCTACCTCGACAGTGGGCATGCCCGGATTATCCGGCGTTCGGAGTTCGTACCGCCACAACGGGCATCGCGAGTTGCGCCACCGGGCCGATCGCCAGCGCGTAGAGCGCGGTTCCGAACCCCACCGAGCCGCCCAGCACCCAGCCCGTCAGCAGCACCGCCAGCTCGACGCAGGTGCGGACGGCGCGCAGCGACAGCCCCGTCGTGCCGTGCAGGCCGGTCATCAGCCCGTCGCGGGGGCCCGGACCGAGCCGTGCTCCGACGTAGACCGCGGTGGCGAGGCCGTTGCACAGCACGCCGCCGAGCAGCAGTGCCACCCGGACCGGCAGGTTCTCGACCGGTGGGATGAGGTACAGCGCGACGCTGACCGAGAGCGCCACCATGAGCACGTTCGCGACGGTGCCGATGCCGGGCCGCTGGCGCAGCGGTATCCAGCACAGCAGCACCAGAGCTCCGGTGATCGCGGTCACGGTGCCGAAGCCGAGGCCGGTGCGTTCCACCAGGCCGTCGTGCAGCACGTCCCACGGCGCGAGTCCGAGTTCCGCACGCACCATCATCGCCATGCTCGTCCCGTAGCAGGCCAGGCCGGCGAACAGCAGTAGCAGCCGGGTGCCGGGGCGGTGCGTCACCGGTATCGGTTCGAGGTCCACTGGTGCCGTTCGTTGGGGCATGTTCGATTCGTATTCGGTGCTGGTCTGTTGTGAAAAGAGCCAATCGTGAAATATTGGTACCCGTGACGAGTATGCAAGCGGGACGAATGGGGGCCAATGTTCTGGCGCGGATGTTGGGCAACTGGTCGCGGAACGGCCGTCCCAGTGCCGACGCGCTGTACTCGGCACTGCGCCGGCTGGTGCTGGACGGACAACTGCCGCCCGGTACGCGACTTCCCGCCGAACGCGAACTGGCCGACCGGCTCGGCGCCAGCCGCAATCTGGTGACCGCCGCGCTCGACCGGCTCCGGGAGCAGGGGTTCGTGCGGAGCAGGCGGGGAGCGGGTTCCTGGATCGGGGTGCCCGCCACGGCCGGTGGCGCCACCGAGTCGGGTGGTTGGTACCCGCCGGAACGCGGCGAGAGCATCAACTTCGCCCAGGCCACCCCCGCGGCGTCCCCCGAGGTCTACGAGGCGTTCGAACGGGTGATCGAGCGGTTCGCCACGCTGTTCCACGGGCACGGTTATCAGACCCAGGGGCTGCCGGAGCTGCGCGAGCGGATCGCACGGCGCTTCGCGGAGCGCGGCCTGCCCACCGACCCCGAGCAGATACTGATCACCAACGGCGCGCAGCACGCTTTCGCCCTCGTGCTGCGCACGATGCTCACTCCCGGGCAGCGGGTGCTGCTGGAACACCCCACCTACCCGAACGCGATGGAAGCCGTCCGCGGCGTACACGCGCGACCGCTGCCGGTGCCCATGGTCGACGGCGGGTGGGATCCGGAACTGCTGGAGGCGACCCTGGCACAGGCTGCTCCCCGGTTGGCATATCTGATTCCCGACTTCCAGAACCCCACCGGCGCGCTGATGACCGCGGCAGAGCGGGAACGACTGGGCCACGCGCTGCGGCGCCACCGCACGACGGCGGTGGTGGACGAGACGCTGGTCGAGCTCAATCTCTCCGGAGAGCCGCTTCCGCCTCCCGTGGCGGCCTTCGCCGACTCGCAGACGGTCACGGTGGGTTCGGCGAGCAAGTCGTTCTGGGGAGGTCTGCGGCTCGGTTGGATCCGAGCCCCGCACGAGTTGGTACAGCGCCTCGTCGTCGGTCGTGCCGCGATAGACCTCGGCAGTCCCGTTTTCGAGCAGCTCGTGCTGCGGGAGTTGCTGGACGACGCCGATCGCATACTGGGTCGGCAGCGCACGAGGCTGTCGCACCAGCGGGACCGGTTGGTGGCGGCGCTGCGCGAGTTTCGCCCCCAGTGGACCTTCACCGTTCCGGACGGTGGGCTCTCGCTGTGGTGCCACCTCGGCTCCCGACGAGCCGGTGGGCTGGCTGTGGCCGCCGAACAACGAGGCGTGCGGCTGGCCTCCTCCGGGAGATTCGCGGTGGAGGGGGAGCTCGACGACCGTCTCCGACTGCCCTACAGCTTGCCGGCGGAAACGCTGCGGCGGGCGGTGGAGTCGATCGCCGAGGCCGATGACTCGATCAAGCCTGAATCGCCGCCCGACCTGGTTACCTAGTGGGAACAGTGTTGGTTGCGCCGCGTGGCGGTGCTGGTGGCGGAACCTCTGGCACGGCTCTCGCTGCGGGTGCCCCGACATCGGGTAGCGACCTACACAACGTCGGGGCCGTCCTCGCGAGAGCCGCACCGGAGAACCCGCGGCGGTGCCGACTGCGAGGGTGGTCGGAGTGCGGCCCGTCTCGAAGCGGCGCGGCGATTTCGCGGGAAATCGACGGCAGCCGGGCCGCGTGGGGTGACCGCGATCCGGTGTTGCCACTCCGTGGGCGCGGCGATTTCGTGGGAAATCGACGCCGTGCCGGAGGCGAGTGGTGCACACCGTTCGCGCGGCTCGCGGCGGGAGTGGCTGTTCGGCCACCCGCCGGCACGGCCCCTCGACGTGCCGGTGGGTGGCCGCTCGACCCGGTGTCACAGGGGCAGTGCGACACCGGGGGCGGGGCGGTCTGCCGCTCTCGTGACGATTGGCTCGCCCTGATGCGGCGCCCCGACCGACCCGGTCGGGCGCAGGCAACCGGATCGGAGGTCTCGGCGTTCGGGTCGTTCGGAACGAGCGGCGAACTCTTACTACGTACTTCGGCCTAGCGCTGCGCTTCCGTTCTCGTACTGCGCTTCCGGCCTCGCGCTGCGCATTCGGTCTCGCGCAGTGCATCCGGCTTTTCGCAGCGCGCTTCGGGTCAGCCGCCGTCCGCTGCCCGCGGTCTGGCGCGGAAACGCCCCGCATGCTTCGGGAACCGGAGCGCCCCAACCGGCGATCGTCCGGTCTCGGTGAATGTGGACGCTCCCGCACCGCTCGGGACTGCCCGTTGCATCAGAATCACCGCCCCGTGGCTCGCTGCCCGCGTTCGACCATCATCCTCCCGAGTAATCGGCGAATTGGCATCCGCAAACGCCGCTTGTCACCCGGTTAGGCGGCGTTATGAACCAACAACGCTCCGCCGTGACTCGTTGGTTTTTCCCGAATGATCTCCGGTAGCGAGTGCGAACGGTTCGGGGCTGGACGCGCCTTCCCCGGGGCTACCCGGCAGCTACGTATTACTACTCGAACTCTTGCCCCGTTCGGGGGTTTACTGCCGCACCGTGAATCCAACGGCGGCCGGGACGTCTCCTATTCGGCGAACCGGCCCGAGTCGTGTGCTTCGCTCGACGCGCACCGCTCCCGGGCCGGGGCCGATCCCGAAGTAGGAAAGGTGTTCCAGTGACGGAACGGGAGCGATCCTGCGGTACCGCCGTGTTGCTCAGTCGGCTGGCCGTGGGTGACGAGCGTGCCTGGCGTGATCTGGTGGACCGCAACAGCGGTGTGGTGTGGGGAGCCGTTCGCGCCTACTCGGCCAATCGCGCCGACGCCGAGGACGCCTGGCAGGCGACCTGGTTGCTGCTGGCCGAGAACCTGCACCGCCTCCGCGATCCCGAAGGGGTGTCCGCGTGGCTGGTAACCACCGCCCGCCGCGAGTCGATGCGGTTGGCACGCGCCCGACGCAGGGAATCGCCCAGCGGGCTGGCCGGACTGCTGGCCGAGACCGCCGACAGCAGCGAGACCCCGGAGAGCAGTGCGATGCGTTCGTTGTCGGCCGCGCGGATGGCACAGGCGTTCGCCCAGCTGTCCCACCGCTGCCAACAGTTGTTGCGGATCATGGCGGTGGCCCCGGACGCGAGTTACGAGCAGATCGGTACCGCCCTGGGGATGGCCCGCGGTTCCATCGGTCCCAAGAAGCAGCGATGCCTGCGAGCGCTGCGCCTGCGGATGCTCGCCTCGGGGAGTCCGGAAGCCGTGGAAGGGGTGGCGGTGTGAGTACCGGCGCAGGTGCGAGCACGGGAATCCCGGAAGAACTCCGTTCGTTGGGCAGGCTGTTCCGCCGAACGGATCCCACCCCCGAGCGGGCGATCAGCGTGGCCTACGGGGCCGCGCGGCGCCTGGTCCGGGAGCGTGACTCCGTCGGAGTGCTGGAGCCGCTCGGCGATTCCGCCTTCCGAGGCCGCGCTGTCGACGAGTCGCGCGGCGCTGCGGAGGTGCGCACGCTGAGTTTCGCCGCGCCGGGCAGACTCGTCGAACTGGAGTTGCGCCAAACGCGGCAGGGGAGGTTCCTCGCCCGCGGCATCGTGTTGAGCCGTGCCGGGCAGCCCAGCCCCTCGGGCACGGTGATCCTGCGGCACGGGCGGGGAGAGTGTCGGGGCGAGTTGGACGGCTGCGGCGGGTTCGCCGTGGCCGGTGTTCCCGCCGGACCGATCTGTCTGCGGCTGCACACCCGGCGAGCGGACGGTCTCGTCACGCATCGGACGAGCAGCGACTGGTTCGTGTGCTGACCGGGGCACGGGGTTTCCCGAGCGTGGTGGGGAGGCGTTCGGTTGGCCGGATTCGTGCGGATCCCGGCCAACCGGGGCCGTCACCAGCGGGGTAGCAGCCATGCGGCGGCCCCGCTCGCCACCGGTGGCTTCAGCTCGCCTCGGCGTGTGCGGGGTGCGCTGGTGAGTTCCGGGGAAAGAGGTAGCTCGGAGGGGTGCGGACCACCCCGGCGGGCCTCTCAGCCCAGCTTGTGCAGCCGCCGCACTCCCTCGTCGATCACCTCGTCGCGTTTGCAGCAGGCGAACCGGACGAGGTGGCGTACCGGCTCCGGATCGTCGCAGAGCACCTGGAGCGGAATGGCCGCGACACCGGCCCTCTCGGGTAAACCGCGGCAGAACTCGGCGCCGTCGGTGTAGCCGAGCGGCCGGATGTCGGCACACAGGAAGTAGGTTCCCTCGCAGGCGAGCACGTCGAACCCCGCCGAGCCGAGCCCGGCCCGGAGGCGGTCCCGTTTCTGCTGCAGTTCGGTGCGCAGTTCAGGCAGCCAGTCCCGCTCCTCCCGCAGGGCGTGGGCCACGGCGGGCTGGAACGGGGCACCACCGACGAAGGTCATGAACTGCTTCGCCGCGCGCACCGCCGCGACCAGTTCCGGAGGACCGCAGACCCAGCCGATCTTCCACCCCGTGACGTTGAAACTCTTGCCCGCGCTGGACACCGAGAGGGTGCGCTCGGCCATTCCCGGGAACGTGGCCAGCGGCACGTGGCCGCGCCCGTCGTAAACCAGGTGTTCGTAGACCTCGTCGGTGATGGCGAGCAGATCGTTCTCCCGGCAGACCCGGGCGACCTCGGCCAGCTCCGCCTCGGTGAACACGGCACCGGTCGGGTTGTGCGGCGAGTTGAGCACGAGCGCGCGGGTGTTCGGTCCGACCGCCGCTCGCAGGGCCGCGGCGTCGAGCCCGAACCGTCCGCCGCTCACCCGCAGTGGCACGGTGCGTCGCGTGCCGCCCGCCAGCGACACGGCTACGGGGTAGGAGTCGTAGTAGGGCTCCAACAGCACCACCTCGTCACCGGGCTCGACGAGGCCGAGCATCGCCGCGCTGATCGCCTCGGTGGCGCCGACGGTCACCAGGATCTCGGTCTCCGGGTCGTGCTCGATGCCGTAGTCGGCGGCGCGCTGGGCACCGATCGCGGCGCGCAGCTCGGGCTCGCCCGGTCCCGGAGGGTACTGGTTCGTGCCGTCCGCGATCGCCCGTTCGGCGCTGCGGAGCATGCCAGCGGGACCGTCGGTGTCGGGGAACCCCTGTCCCAGGTTGACGGCTTCGTTGCGCCGAGCGAGCTCGGTGATCTCGGCGAAGATCGTCGAGGTGAACGGGCGCAGTCGACTGCTCAAGGGTGGAGTACGCACGGCTCGCACCCTACTAGTGGAGGCCGCGGTGACTCGGTTTCCGTAGTGCTCGCCCGGCGGAGTTCCGCCGGTTCCGGAAGGTGAGCAGTGGTGGGCGTGCTCGGCAGCGCTGCCACAATCGTGGGGTGTCGGATACTTCGGTGGCCGAGCTTTCCCGCAAGCGCGGGCTGCGCCGTATGAAGGGCGTGGCCACGGGTCTGTTCCTGTTGGCGGCGTTCGTCTACCTGTGGACCGGGTGGCTGGTCCCGGACGGCTCGGGCTGGGTCGGATACGTCAACGCCGCCGCCGAGGCGGGGATGGTTGGCGCGCTGGCCGACTGGTTCGCGGTGACGGCGCTGTTCCGCAGGCCACTGGGGTTGCCCATCCCGCACACCGCGATCATCCCCAACCGCAAGAACGCGCTCGGGCAGAGCCTCGGTGACTTCGTCGGCAGCAACTTCCTGTCTGAGCAGGTCGTGGTGGACAAGCTGGACCGTGCCGGGATAACCGGTCGGCTCGGTGAGTGGCTGTCGCGGCGGGAGCACGCGGAGCGCGTCACGGCGGAGTTGGCAGCGGTGTTGCGCGGTGCGGTGCGGGTGCTGCGGGACGAGGACGTGCGGCAGGTGCTGGAACAGACCGTGCTGCGCAGGGTCGTCGAACAGCCGTGGGGACCGCCGTTGGGACGCGTTCTCGGCAGGGTCTTCGAGGACGGTTCGCATCGCGGTCTGGTCGATCTGGTCTGCGATCGTGCCTACGACTGGGTCCGGGACAACTACGAAACGGTTTCGCGGGTGGTAAACCAGCGTGCTCCCTCCTGGTCGCCCAGGTTCTTCGACTCGCTGGTGGCGGACAAGCTCTACAGCGAGGTACTGGCGTTCGCCTGGGCCGTGAAGACCGATCCCGAGCACCAGATGCGCAAGGCCGTGGACCGGTTCCTGGTCGAGTTCGCGCGGGATCTGCGGGAGGACCCGGCCACGATGGCCAGAGCGGATCGCATCAAGTGGCAGGTGCTGGAACACCCCGAGGTGCGGAGCCTGGTCACCGACGCCTGGACCACGGCCAAGGGCATGCTGCTGGAAGCCGCCGAGGACCCCGAGAGCGAGCTGCGGCAGCGGGTACGCGACGGTCTGGTATCGCTTGGTGGCCGCCTCGCCGCCGAGCCGGAGTTGCGTGACAAGGTGGACGGCTGGCTGCGCGAGGCGGCCCGTTACGTCGTCAACCACTATCGTGCCGAGATAACCACGCTGATCACGGACACGGTCGACCGCTGGGACGCGGCCGACACCTCCCGCAGGATCGAGCTACAGGTCGGGCGCGACCTGCAGTTCATCCGTGTCAACGGCACGGTGGTGGGTGCGCTGGCCGGGCTGGCCATACACACGGTCACCGAGTTGTTGTTGTGACCTCCCGCGGCGGCCACGCGGCTGTGCCGAGCGGTGTCGCGATGGTGCTCAATGCGGGGTGTGGCGTTCCCGCCAGGAACGTGCCTTCTCCCGATTGCCGCAGACCCGCATCGAGCACCAGGTGCGCGATCGGTTTCTGGAACGGTCGTAGAAGGCCCACAAACAGTTCGTCGCGGGACAGATCTTGATGCGATGCCAGCGGCCCACCGTGGCGATGCGGGACGCCGCCGCGAGGACGGCTCCGAGTGCATCACTGCCGGAGGCGACCGGCACTCCTTCCTCGAGATGAATGCGCACCGGCCATTCCGCTGTCGCGGGAGGTATGGCCGTCGATTCGCCTGAACCGCAACTGATCGAATCGCGCATCAGGTCGCGAATCTCGCGTGCTGCTGCCGTGTCCACGGATGCCTGCCCGGTGTGTCGCAGGCACCACTGCTGCCATTGTTCCGTCTCCGCCAGCACATCAGTGCCGGTCTCGGCGTCGACGGTGTTGAGAAACGCCAGCAGAAGGTCGATGTCCTGTTCCGTGTCGGGCCCGACGGGCTCGGATGGTGCCGCTGATAGCCCGTTCGGCGCGACGGCTGCGACGGCTTTGCTGTTCACGGTCCCATCGTAAGCCAGCGATTCCTTGCGGTAACGCGGTTGCGAGGTCATAATCATCGATTGGTAACCATTGAAACAGTTACGGTAGTTACGGAGACTTCGATGGCAGGAGCCGAACGCGCCACCTCGTCCCAGCTGCGCGTGATCTCCTTCGTGCTTGACGGGCCCGATCCGCGCGGGCTGGCCGAGTTCTACGGCGAGCTGCTCGGCTGGCCGGTCGACGAGTCGGTGTCCGACGAGCGGTGGGTGGAACTGGCCGACCCCGAGGGCGGTGCGCGGATCTCCTGCCAGCTGGATCCGCACCACACCGCGCCGGGGTGGCCCGACTCGCCGCCGCAGCAGCAGGCCCATCTCGACATCCGGGTGACCGACTTCGAGGCCGCCGAGGCCCGTGCGCTGCGTGCCGGAGCCACCCGGCTGCCCCAGCCGGCGGACGAGCTCGAATCGAAGTTCCGGGTCTACGCGGACCCGGCCGGACACCCGTTCTGCCTGTGCTGGGGACCGCCGCCCGCGTGATCTCGCGAGAAATCGAGATCCCCCGGACGGGATCGACGGTGCCCCGCGTGTCGCCCGAGGGGGCGGCACGCGCGCCGGTGGCTCAGGAGAGGCCCCCCGGTACCGGTGCCGTCCGCCCCACGGTTGTCATCGCATCTCGGCCGTGACGGTTCCGAACAGCTCGTTCGCCTGGTCGAAGGCCCGTCGCAGCGTTTCGGGGTCGGGCCCCAGCCCGGCCACGATCCCGTCCACGCCCTCCAGGCCGGCCTGCCGCAGCAGCGACTTCTCGTTGGTCACCCACTCGCCACGAGCCGCCAGCACGGCGTGCGCGAGCTGCATGGCCGCGGTCGCCAACGCGCCGGCGAATCCGGTGACCCGGCCGCGCTCGACGAAGGCTCCCTCGGCGTACCGGAGCGTGAGCATCGCTCGGTCGTGCCACACCGGAGGTGCCGCCGCACGCAGTGCCTCCGGATATTCGGGGTCGGGCGGACTGCCGCGCAGCACCCGGTTCCGTGCCAGCTCCGCGAGCACCAGGTAGCTGGGTATGCCGGCGAGGTGGAACATCAGCGGCTCCCAGTGGAAACGCCCCTGCCTCGCCTCGGCGAGTTCGTGTTCCACGACGTCCAGATCGCGGTAGTGGACATCCACGTGGCTGCCCTCGACGGTCAGCCAGGCCCCGCCGTTGAACACGCCGCCCCAGTCGCCGATTCCGGAGACCTCGCCGGGCCAGCCGAGCGCGCGCAGCTCCGCGGGATCGAAGTCACCGCGGTAGTACAGCGCGAAATCCCAGTCACTCTCGGCGGTGTGGGTGCCCAGTGCGCGTGAGCCGCCGAGAGTCACAGCGCGCACGCCGGAGAGTGTCGCCAGCCGTTCGGCGACACGCCCGGGGAAGGTTTCGTCGTTCATCGGGAATCCGATCGGATGAAGTGGACGGCAAAGAACCCGCTCTCGGCGCGAGTGGCCGGAGCGTCTCGGACGGAGCGGGACCGCTACGCGGTCCGCGAGGGGCCATCACTTCATCGCGCTCGATCTTAGCGAACACCGGGCTCGTCACGGCGATTTCGCGAGAAAGCGACAGCCCTCGATTCCGCGGTGCCGACCACCGCTCTTTTCACCTGTTCGAGTGCAAGCACTGTGCTTGCAATAGTTAGCAACGGTGCTAGCGTGGACGTGACGGGAAAGGTGGCGCGAGCGTGGAACGGATGGATCACCCGGTCAAAGCGGTTAACCGGGCCGTCAACGACCTGGGAGGCTACATCCGCGCGCAGCGCGCCACCGCCCAGATCTCGCTGCGACAGCTGGCGAAGCGGGCCGGGGTCTCCAACCCGTACCTCAGCCAGGTGGAACGAGGACTGCGCAAGCCCAGCGCGGAGATCCTGCAGCAGATCGCCAACGCCCTGCGGATCTCGGCCGAGGCGCTGTACGTGCAGGCCGGGTTCCTGGAAAGCCGTCCGGGTGGGCCGGTGGTCGACGCGATTCTGGCCGACACGGAACTGAGCGACCGACAGAAACAGGTGTTGCTCGACGTCTACACCTCGTTCCGCGGCGAGAACGGCGAGAACGGGGCATCCGAGGCGGTGCTCGGGCGGGACCGGGAGTCACGGACCGAGCCGGAGTCACGGGAAGAGACCGCCGTCCACGAGACAGTTCGATCCGAATCCGAGGAGTGAGCACCATGGCGACGCGAACCGACAACAGTGAGACCGAGCAACCGGGTGGTCGTGCGGGCCAAGCCGCCGAAAACCTCTACAAGCAGGCTCGGATGCCGCTGGTGGCGGCCCTCGGAGCGGGCGAGGTCGCCGCGCACGCCGTGGCCGACAGCGTGCACCGGGTGCGGGAGCAGCTCAACGAGCACGCGGGATCGGCACGCGAGACCGTGAGCGAACTGCCCTCGGACCTGGGGGAGCTGCGCGACCGGATCCGTTCCGGCGATCTGCGCGAACTGCTCGACAACTACCGGGATTCCGCCGCGAAGCTCTACGGCTACTTCGGCGAGCGCGGTGAGGACGCACTGCAGCGACTTCGTGCCCAGCCGGGTGTGCGGAGCGCCAAGAGCCAGGTGGAGCACGCCCAGGAACGTTTCGAGGGAGCCGTGGGAGAAGCCCGCGAGCTGGCCGACGACGTGCTCGGCAGGGTCAGCACCACCACCCGCTCGTCCGGGGAGAAGGCGGCCCGCACCACCGAGACCGTGGCGGAGGAGAGTGCCGAAACGGTGCGGGAGACGGGGAAACGTGCCGCCTCGGAGACCCGCGGTGCCACACGACGCACCGCCAACCGCGCCTCCACGGCGAAGAGCGGCGACCGGACCGGTTCCGGCAGCAGCGGCCGGACCGGTTCCGCCAGTGGGAGTTCCGCCGGTGGGAGTTCCGCCGGTGGGAGTTCCGGCAGCGGCAGCTCCGCCAGCGGCAGCTCCGGAGGCGGGAGCCGTTCCGGTGGGCAGCGTGGTTCGACCGCCGGCAGGAACAATCCCTCGAAGCAGCCCAAATCCGCCGCGCGGAACAAGGAACAGAGCTGACCGGACCCGGCCGCCTGCGGGAACGGCCGCGGTCAGGCACGACCGCTGCCGGGAACGACCGCTGCCAGGCACGGTCACCGGCCTGCTACCCCCCGTCGGGCGCGGCCACCGCTGCTCGCGCGGCCGAGGTCGCGCCCGTTCGGTACACGACCGGGACTTCCGTGAGGATTACCCGTATCCTTGCGGTGTGCTTCTGGCTCAGGTGATCGTGACGGCTCTCTGGATAGCGGGTATCCCGGTCGGGGTGTACGCGTTCGGGCACGCGCTGATGCAGCGCGCCGACGCGTTCACGGCGGCGGACAAGCAGTCCAAGCCGATCTGGCTCGGGATTACCGGCGCCGGCGCGCTGGTGCTCATACTCATGGTCAGGGGACCCATGACGATTATCTGGATCGCCGGTCTGGTCGCCGCGCTGGTCTACATCGTGGATGTGCGTCCCCGGGTGACCGAGGTGCAGAAGGGCAGTTCCTGGTAGTGACGGTCGGTTCGACGGGAACCGTCGGCGGTGCCCGCCCGGAACTCGCCTCGGGAGCCACTTGGCGCGTGCACGGCAGCGGTGCGCCGGTGACGCTGGTGGTGCACGGCCTCGGTGCCACCGAGGGTGAGGCACGCATCCCCGCCTCGGGACTGCGCGGGACCCGCGTGGTGCTCACCCTGCCCGGCCACGGTGGTGCGGCGGACCCGGTAGCCGGTTACTGGAGTTACGAGCGCGTGGCCGACGACGTACTCGAAGCGGCCGATCGGGTGGGGGCCGAGCGGGCGGTCGGGGTCTCACTCGGCGCCGGGGCGCTGACCCGGCTAGCCGCGCGGAATCCCACGCGTTTCGAACGGCTCGCCCTGCTGCTTCCCGCCGCGTTGGACCGGCCGCGTGGTGGTGCGGTGACCGCGATCTTCGAACAACTTGCCTCGGGAGTCGACGCCGCCGCCGAGGACGACGGCGAGTGGCTGCGCGGGATCGTCGCTTCCGGGCTCCCGGAAGATGCCGACGTCGGCGAGTACGTCGAGCAGCGCGCGGCGACGCTGCGGCGCCTCGGTCCCGCCCTGCGCACCCTCCCCGGGCAGGCTCCGTTGCACGACAGCGCCGAACTCTCCGCCGTTGCTTCCCCCGTGCTGGTGATAGGCGCCGCCGCCGATCCGCTGCACGAGCCCGCGGTGGCCGAACGACTCGCGGCCGTGCTGCCCGATGCCCGGCTGCAGGTGTTCGATTCCGCCGCGCCCATGCTCGACAGGCGTGCCGAGTTGCGGCGGTTGCTGACCGGTTTCCTCGACGACCGGTGACGGAACCCGTCCTCCCGGTTTGACCGGGGCCCTCGTGAGGGCGCTGATCGGGTTCGTTGCCGGGCAGGTTGTGACTGCCCGATGGGCGGCCAGCCTATGAGCCTTCACCCCAGGTCAAGCCACGTGTTGCATTCACCGGTTGAATCGAAGCGAGAAATCGACGCTGCCAGGGCGCTCGGTCCTCGGTATCCGCGCTGGTCACCTGCCGTTGACCAGCCCTGCCAGTTCCCGGTCTCCCCTGGTCGTCGCCGTGTTGGGGCGCCCCCACACCCTGCGGTAGAGCGTGTCCGCCTCGCCCGCGACCGTCGCCTCCGGTTCGATGTCACCGGTAGCGGTGCCGCGTCGGCGTTCGATCGAAGGGGACTGCCCGGCCTCGAACGTCACCAGCCATGCCCGCTCCACGTCCACCGCGTGGAACAGCAGGCGTCCGGTATTCCGTGCCGCGGACCAGTCGTGGCCGACCGCGAGCAACATCGTCAGGAATTCGTCGATCCCATCCGCGGCGAATTCGGCGTCGAACAGCAGCCCGCGCTCGTCCGATCCGCCGTTCGGGAGGGCGTACTCGGCGTCCAGCCGGTGGATGGCGGTCTCGTGCACCATTCGTCTCGCCCAGTTCCGTGGGGTGCCGCCGGGGAAGAAGGACCACACCGCGCGGTCCGGTGACTCAGCGGCCAGCCGCGTGGTCAGCTCCGTCAACCGCTCGTCCATCCAGTGCAGCGCGGCGTCGAACTCGCGGGGAGCCGACTCGGGCCTGGGCCTGGAATCCTCGGGGTCCAGCCTCAGTGCCTGACCGACCATCGCGTAGACCTTGCCCAGGTGCCGGACCAGCTGCAGGACGTCCCACTCCGGGCAGGTGGGCACAGCCGCGTCGGCCCCCGCGCCGGACGCGGCCTCGCGTAACGCCGTCGCGTGTTCGCGTAACCGTGCGTGATTCGGGTCCTCGTTCATGTCACGGAGTTTAGGAGGAGATCGGCGACCCACCTACCCGCCGGTGCGGCTCAGCCAGTCGGCCAGGAACTTCCGCTCCTGAGCGATCACGCGGCGCACCTGAACCGCCAGCAGTTCTTCCGCCCGATCGCTCAGGAACGGCAGCCGTACGCTCACCTCGCCGTGGAACACGAACTCACTGGCCCACGGTCGATCCCCGGCAGCGGTGTCGGTGTCGACCTCTTCGCCGGGTGTCAGATCGCGCAGCCACAGTGAGCCGGTGACGGTACTCGGAACGCCTCCCAGCGTGGCTGCCACCTCCCCCACGAAATGACCTTCTTCCCGCCGCCGCCAGGTTTCGCTGCGGTCCACGACCGGGCTCCCCCCGAGCACACCGCGGATCACGCCGGGCAGGTCCTGCTCGGGGAGCTGTTGCCGGATCTGGAAGCGGACCTCGTCCCCGGTGACGGTGTGCGACACCAGCCGCGCGGCCGCACCTCCCAGCGTGTCCAGCCGCTCGCGCAGACACGCCTCATCGACCAGCGCCGCGTGGATCCGTGCCGCGGGCCAACGCGACATGCTGTGGTGCTCGATGCGGCTTGTCATGCGGCGCAGGTTACCGTGGCGACCGTGACCTCCAGCTCGATGTCCGAAGGCGGCGCCGTGGAGGCCCCGGCTTCCGCCGCTCCCAGCCGTTCGCTGGCCCGATACACCACCCTGCGGTTGGGCGGCCCCGCGACCGAACTCGTCACCGCCACCGACTCCGGACAGCTCGTCGAGCTGGTGCGTACCGCCGATCGTGCCGGAACGCGGCTGCTCCTGCTCGGCGGCGGTTCCAATCTGGTCGTCTCCGACGAGGGGTTCGACGGCAAAGCGGTGTGCATCGCCACGAGCGGGATCACCTACGACCGGTTGGGGGACGGTCTGGTGCGGCTCACCGTCGAAGCGGGCGAGGACTGGGACGAGGTGGTCGCCGATACGGTCCGTCGCGGCCTGGGAGGCCTGGAGTGCCTCTCCGGCATCCCCGGCCTGACCGGGGCCACCCCGGTGCAGAACGTGGGGGCCTACGGGGTGGAGATCTCCGAACCGCTGATCTCGGTGGATCTGCTCGATCGTCCCACCGGGGAGGTGAGCACGGTGCCCGCCGAGGAGCTGGGGCTGAGCTATCGCAGCAGCATGCTCAAGCGCACGGATCGGGCGGTGGTGCTGCGAGTTCGGTTGCGGCTGCGGGAGGACGGGCTCTCCGAACCCGTTCGCTACGGCGAGTTGGCCGGTGAGCTGGGAGTGGCGCCGGACGAGCGTGTGCCGGTGGAACGTGCCAGGCAGGCGGTGTTGCGGCTTCGCGGCGGCAAGGGGATGGTGCTCGATCGCGATGACCACGACACCTGGAGTGCGGGCTCGTTCTTCACCAACCCGATCGTGGGAGCCGAGCACCTGCCGGGCGTGTTGGAACGCATCGAGGAGCGGGTGGGGCAGCAGCGTATCCCGCGTTATCCCGCAGCGGACGGAGCGGCCAAGCTCTCGGCGGCCTGGTTGATCGAACGCGCGGGCTTCGCCAAGGGCTACGCCGGTCCGGGTGGACGGGTGGGGCTGTCCACCAAGCACACCCTGGCGCTGACCAACCGTGGTTCGGCCACCACCGCGGACCTGCTCAGCCTCGCGGGTGAAGTACGGGACGGAGTGCGGGACGCCTTCGGCGTGTTGCTGGCTCCGGAGCCCGTATTGGTGGACTGTCTGCTCTGATGCGCATCCGAGACGCTCCACTGTGTTGACTTTACGTGACTAATAGTCACCCTGCGTGTTAAATGGTGGGCGGAGGCTGCCATGATTAGCGTCAGGGAAGCACGCGACCGGGCGGCTATTCGTCCGATCAAGCGTGCGGTGGAGGATCAGCTGCTGGATCTTCCGGGCGTGGGGCTCGTCGACATCGGCGAGAAGTGGACATCCGGCCGTCCCACCGGACAACAGGTGATCATCGTTTCCGTCGCGCGCAAGAAACCGATGGAGTGGCTCGAGGTCGGGGAGTGCGTGCCGTCCCTGATCCTGGGCATCCCCACCGATGTGGTGGAGGAACGGGTGTTTCCGCAGCACGCCCACTGTTCGCTCGACGAACTCGTTCCGGCCGTGCTGCCCACCCCTGCCCTAACGGTGTTCGGGGGCGTGGGGATAGCGCCCTCCCGTCCGGTCGTACTCGGTCCGGTCGGTTCCGTCGCCGAAGGCCAGCACCGGGACGGCGGGCAGTACCGGCGGATCGGAACCCTGGGTGCCCTCGTGACCGGACGGGGGTCGGCCGTACTCACCATGGGACTGACCACTTTCGACGTGGCCTGCATGGACGATGCCTGGTCGGTGGGCGACGCGATGCTGGATCCGCACTCCGGCCGCTGCTACGCCGAGCTCTCGCGCGCGGCGTTGTCCGGGAGGGTGGACGCCGCGGCAGTCATGATCGACGAGGCTTTCGACTGCTGTCGCACGATTCCCGGTGTGGGGGCGGTGACCGGCCAGGGGGTCGCCGAGGTCGGGGACACGGTGCGCAAGAGCGGGTTGGGCACCGGCCTCACGCGGGGTTCGGTGGCTTCCACCGACGCCACGCTGCGGATCGACCACGGTGATGCGCTGGGTGTTCGGACCCGCCGCGAACAGCTCAGAGTTGTCACCACCCGCGAGAAGCCGTTCACCGGTGCCGGTGACGCGGGGGCGGTGGTGGTGGACGGGGAAGGAGGCGTGGTCGGCCTGCACACCGCGGGCAGCGCGGACGGTCGTACCGGGTTCGCCTGCCCGATAGCCGACGTACTCGCCGAACTGGACGTGAAGCTGGCCGTCACGTTCCGCAGACTGCGCCCCCACGACCAGCAAACCCGCTGAGCTCGGACTTGACCTGTGCTCACACGACGTGGTGCGGGTTACCGGGGTCGTCAATTTCTCGCGAAATCGCCACGCCGCCAGCGCCGAGGAATAGCCACACTCTTACCACTCCAGCAACCGGCACCGCCGCGGGTTCTCCCGTGCGGCTCTCGCGAGGAAGACCCGACGTTGGGTAGCTCGCTACCCGATGTCGGTTCTCCCGCAGCGAGAGCCGTGCGAGAGGTTCCGCCGCTCGCACCGCCGGGCAAGCCGGGTTCCACGGTTCTACTGTCGTTCAGGTGCGGTGGGAGCGCGTGGCCGATGCCTGGTCCCGCGGCTTCACCACGATCTGGTCGAGGTTGACGTGTGCGGGTCGCGTCGCCGCGAAAGTGATCACGTCGGCCACGTCGTCGGCCACTAGTGGTGTGAGGCCACGGTAGACGGCTTTCGCGCGTTCGGTGTCGCCGTGGTAACGCACCTCGGAGAACTCGGTTTCCACCAGCCCCGGGGCGACCTCGGTGAACCGGACCGGCTCGCCGAGGTGCTCACCGCGCAGGGTGCGGTGCAGCGCCGCCTCGGCGTGCTTGGCCGAGGTGTATCCCGAGCCGTTGTCGTAGACCTCCAGTGCTGCCACCGAGGTCACCGTGATCACGTGCCCGTTCTCGGAGGCGACCAGTTTGGGCAGCAGCGCTTTGGTGAGGCGGAGCGTTCCCAGCACGTTCGTTTCCCACATCCAGCGCCAGTCGCTCTCGTCGGCCTCCGCGACCGGGGCCGATCCCTTCGCGCCCCCCGCGTTGTTGACGAGAATCCGGCAGGTGGGCACCTGCTCGACGAATGAGTTCACCGAGTCCTCGTCGGTGACGTCGAGCGGCAGGGCGGTGCCGCCGGTCTCCGCGGCCAGTTCGCGGAGTCGGTCCACTCGTCGTGCGCCCAGGATCACGTGGAACCCCTCGTTCGCCAGGCTGCGTGCGGTGGCCGCTCCGATTCCGGAACTCGCTCCGGTGATCACGGCTACATCTCGGTCACTGGCGATGACGGATCGGTTACTCGTTCCCGCTGTCGACTCTGTGCTCACGTTACGATTCTCCCGTAGTCGGGACGTGTTTCGCCCGATACGGGGGCAGTGTGATGCAGCACACTTTCCGGTTCGGGCATCCCGCGGAGGCAGCCAGGCGTCCCAGGGAACGAGGAACGGAACACATGTCCATTCGCGATGGATCGAGGTAGGAGTGTCCACTAGGGGAAACGGTTCGCACGGGCGTTCGTCGAAGGGCGCGCTCGGTGTCGTGACGGCGGCGTTGTTGCTGCTTTCGGGCTGTGGCGGCGGTGCGGCGAATGTCGCGGGATCCGGCGGGGACTCGACGAGCTCCGCGCCGGAACCGCAGGTCTCACTGCAACCGGGCGACGGCGCGACCGGGGTCAACCCCAAGGACTCGATCAAGGTCTCGGCTGAGCACGGGGAGTTGCACAACGTTTCACTGGTCAACTCTTCGGATGAAGAAGTCGAGGGCAAGCTGGTGAACAACGACTCGGCCTGGAAGGCCACCGAGCCGTTGGGCTACGGCAAGACCTACGAGTGGTCCGGCGAAGTGGTCGGTTCCGGTGGTCAGAGCTCTCCGGTCGGCGGCAGCTTCCGCACGGTCGATCCGCAACGCGTGGTGCGCGCCACGATCAACCCCGTCGACGACAAGACCGTCGGTATCGCGATGCCGGTCAGCATCAAGTTCGACGCGCCGGTGGAGAACAAGGCCGAGGTGCAGCGTGCGCTGAGCGTGGATCCGTCCGAGGACGTCAAGGGCTCGTGGGCCTGGTTGAACGACAAGCAGGTCGACTGGCGCCCCAAGGAGTACTGGCCCGCCCACACCACGGTCAAGGTCGACGCCCCGCTCTACGGTCTCGACTACGGCGGCGGCAAGTACGGCAAGGCCGATCTGACCACCGAATTCGAGATCGGCAGGTCGCAGATCGTCAAGGCCGACGTGCAGCGTCACCGGGTGCGCGTGATCCGCGACGGTGAGCAGATCGCCAGCTACCCGGCCAGCTACGGCCTCGACTCGGTGCCCGACCGGCACACCCACGACGGCACCTACATGGTCATGGCCAAGCACCCGGTGGAGATCATGGACAACCCGAAGTACGGCTACACCGACGTGAAGAAGAAGTGGGCCGTGCGCATCTCCAACCACGGTGAGTTCATTCACGAGAACGAGCAGAACCGTGCCAACATCGGCAAGCGAAACACCTCGCACGGTTGCGTGAATCTCACCAATGCCGACGCGAAGGACTACTTCGACAGCGCGATGATCGGGGACCCGGTGGAGGTCAGCGGCTCCGGGACCGACATGCCCGCGAAGTACGCCGTCTACGACTGGATGCTGAGCTGGGACCAGTGGCAGAACATGTCCGCGCTGTGAGTCCGCTCCGCTCGCGTGGCGGGTGCCGCACCCGCCACGAGGTCGGGCCGGGGCGGTTCGGTCGGTGAGCCCCGGCCTCCGATGTGTCCTGCAGCACAGTCCCATCGTTCGCGCCTGCCGCGCCGGCCCACCGAAGTTCGGTGGTTTTCGCCGGTCAGCGTTCCGGCGTTCGGCTCGCGGTGCCCGATCGGTCCGGAGTGGCCCGGCGAACTCCCGCTCGGACGCCGGAATGTTTCCGGCGGGTTGTGCGTCGTGACCGCACGGGCCCGAAGGTCTCGGGTGTGCACGACGAGCTTGCGATGAGCGTTAGATGACTTCCAGCAGACTTCAGACTCGCCCTCGGCGTGTCGCCGTGTTCTCGTTGCATACTTCGCCGCTGGAGCAGCCCGGAACGGGTGATGCCGGCGGTATGAACGTCTATATCGCCCAGACGGCGACCAGGATGGCCCGGTTGGGCACCGAGGTGGAGATCTTCACGCGTGCCACCTCCTCGGATGTTCCCCCGGTGGCGGAACTGGCGCCCGGTGTCACCGTGCGCAACATCGTGGCGGGACCGTTCGAGGGGCTGGACAAGAACGATCTGCCCGCGCAGCTCTGCGCGTTCGGAGCGGGCGCGTTGCGCGTGGAGGCGCGACACGAGCCCGGCCACTACGACATCGTGCACTCGCACTACTGGTTGTCCGGACAGGTCGGTTGGCTGGCGCGGGAACGCTGGGGTGTTCCGCTGGTTCACACCGCGCACACCCTGGCCAAGGTGAAGAACGCCTCGTTGGCCGAGGACGACAAACCGGAACCCAGGGTGCGGGTGGTCGGCGAGGAACAGGTCGTCGCGGACGCCGATCGGCTGGTGGCCAACACCGAGGCGGAGGCGCGGGAGCTGGTGTCCCGCTACGACGCCGCCCCCGAGGAGGTGACGGTGGTGCCGCCGGGCGTGGATCTGGAGCGCTTCACCCCGGGGGACGTCGGTGCGGCGCGGGAATCGTTGGGGATCGAGCCCGACGCCCTCGTGCTCGCCTTCGTCGGTAGGGTCCAGCCGTTGAAGGGGCCGGACGTGCTGCTGCGCTCGGTCGCCGAACTGCTGACCCGTCACCCGGCGCTACGCACCCGGTTGCGGGTGCTGCTGGTGGGAGGGCCCTCGGGCAACGGCATGGCACGCCCCGAGGCCATGCACCAGCTGGCCGAGGCACTGGACATCACCGACGTGGTGCGCTTCCTGCCCCCGCAGCGGGGCGAGGAGCTGACCGCCGTCTACCGTGCGGCGGACCTGGTGGCGGTGCCCAGCTACAACGAGTCGTTCGGGCTGGTGGCTCTCGAAGCGCAGGCCTGCGGCACACCGGTGATCGCCGCGGCGGTGGGAGGGTTGCCCTACGCCGTGGCGGACGGTGTGTCGGGGAGGCTGGTTGCCGGCCACGATCCGGTGGACTGGGCCGACGTGTTGGCCTCGCTGCTGCGGAACCCCGAGCTGTTGGCCCGACTGGGCGAGGCGGCACCCACTCACGCGGCGGGTTTCTCCTGGCAGCGGACCACCGAGTCGTTGCTGGAGACCTACGCGCGTGCCCGGCGGGACTTCCGCGCAGCGCCCGCGCGAGTGACCGGGTTGTCGGCGTGATCGGAACCGTCGGCGTACCGTTCGGAACGACGGCGCGCGGTGCCCGGAGCGGTGCGGGTAACCGGTTGGTCAGGAATCGACGAGGAGGACGATGAGCGCGACGACGCGGGACTCGTTGGATCGGGTTATTCGAACCACGCTCGACAGCGACGAACTCGAGTACGAGCACCCCGAGACCGGTCGTTTCTTCGTCGCCCTTCCGGGCAACAAGAAGCTGCGCACGAACTGCTGGCTGATTGTCACCGAGCACGCCCTGCTCGTCGAGGCGTTCGTGTGCAGGCAGCCGGACGAGGCCCACGAGGAGTTCTACCGCCACGTGCTGCGACGCAACGCGCGGCTCTACGGGGTGCACTACACGGTGGACAGCGCCGGTGATCTCTACCTGGTGGGCCGGACCGCGCTGCACGCGGTCACGAGCGAGGAACTGGATCGGATCCTCGGTCAGGTGCTCGACGCCGCCGACGGCGACTTCAACACCCTGCTGGAGATCGGTTTCGCGACCGCGATCAGGCGGGAGTGGGGTTGGCGCGAATCCCGTGGTGAGTCCCTGGCGAACCTGCGTGCCTTCAGCTCGCTGGTGGAGCGGCAGGGAGCGCTGCCCCCGATGTCGGAGGAGTAGCGGAGTTCGTCTACCCCGGGAAGCGGTGATCGAGCCGTTCCGGCGGGTGCGCCGCGAGGCCGGATCCGAACCCGGCGTGGGGACGGCTCGGGAGAGAGGGGGAGTCACGAGCTCGAGCCGTCCCCACGCGGGGGTTTCGCTGTGCCGGGCGCAGTAGGCGGGGAGACCCTGGCCCGGCAGGCACGACCCGACGGGGGGAAGCGGGCCGTACGCCTACTCCGACGGGATCGGGGAGTGCGTGGGAGCCGATCACGCCAGAGCGTTGCCAAACTTCGCAGAGTCGGGCTGATGACCACAAGGCCATTAACCTGCTCTATTCGAGTGAAGTTTGAATTGAAAAGTAACGCTGTGAAGCATCTTTGTCGCTAGTTCACACTAAGATGTGATGAGTGACACTTTCGAGGGAACAAAATGGTGGCAGGAAAATAACCGTCCGGTTTCGGTGAGCCTTTCGCGCCTCGTCAGGAGGCCGGACAGTGCGTTTTCGGGGAGGTCCTCGAAAGTGGATCGAAATTTTCCGTTCGGATCGCGAACCGTGCCGTGGCGCTTTTCCGGCCGTGGCCCCGCGCCGCCGCGCCGACCGATGGTGGAGTTCGGTGTGGCGGGGTTCGGGGTGCCGGCGTCGGCATCTCGCGCACTCACTTTCGGAACGACCGAAGCGACGAGCACGAGTTATCGCGGCCGTGCGTAACGGATAGCCTGGCCACATGACTGCTGTCGGGACTCTTGTACTGCTGCGCCACGGTGAGAGCACTTGGAACGCGCAGAACCTGTTCACCGGTTGGGTGGACGTTCCGCTGTCGGAGGACGGCGAGACCGAGGCGCGACGAGGCGGTGAGCTGCTCGGCGAATCCGGGCTGCTGCCGGACGTGCTGCACACCTCGCTGCTGCGCCGCGCCATCAGCACCGCCAACATCGCGCTCGACGTCGCCGAGCGCCACTGGATCCCGGTGCGCAGGCACTGGCGGCTCAACGAGCGCCACTACGGAGCACTGCAGGGCAAGAACAAGAAACAGACCATGGAGACCTACGGCGAGGAGCAGTTCATGCTCTGGCGCCGTTCTTACGACACGCCACCCCCCGAGATCGATCCGGCGGACCCCTACAGCCAGGAGGGGGACCCGCGCTACGCCGACCTCGGGGAGGAGATGCCGCGTACCGAGTGCCTCAAGGACGTCGTGGCGCGCCTGCTGCCCTACTGGGAGTCCTCGATCGTTCCCGATCTGCGTGCCGGGCGGACCGTGCTGATCGCCGCGCACGGCAACTCGCTGCGCGCCATGGTCAAACACCTGGACGGGGTTTCCGAGCAGGACATCGCCGCGCTCAACATACCCACCGGCATCCCGCTGCGTTACGACCTGGACGAGAACCTGACCCCGGAGAACCCCGGCGGAACCTATCTGGATCCGACGGCGGCCGAGCAGGCGGCGGCCTCGGTGGCGAGCCAGGGCCGCTGACCTCCGGAGCCCCGGGGCCGGTGACCCCGGGAGGGCTGAACTCGAGAGCTTCTGAGCTCGGCGCGTCGCGGCCCTCATCGGCCCGACGCTCGTCCCCGGGGTGGGGGTGGCCCGCCACGGTCGGTCCGGACGGTGCGGCGCCGAGTGGCCGGTATCGCCGCCCGGTGGCTGCCCGGTCCGCCGACCGTGGCACCGAACAGATTCTTCGCTCTTTCGGTGTCATGCTTTCGAAGGGAAGGGCAAAACGGGCGTAGCTGCCCGTGACCGACTGGTACACGCACTGTTCTCGCGTTGAACAACCGGCCACGCGGAAGTGACGTGAGGATGAAAAACTTCACTTTCGAGTGTCACGGGCATCACTGAATGGCCGCATACTATGGCCCACCCCTGCCCCTGCTTGCTTACGATGCGGTTGTGACCGCATTGGGCTATAGCGCCCTGTTGATCGGCGTGCTGGCGCTGGGCTTGGTGGCGGGGTACCGACTCGCCGCGGCCAAGGGGCGTCCCCAACGCAGCCGGCCGACGGGGCCAACAGTCGCGGAACTGCTCCAGCGCTTGGTGCACACCAGTGACAACGGCATCGTCGTGCTCAACAACTTCGGCGACGTCGTGGTGCACAACCCACGTGCGGACGAGCTCGGCTTCGTCCGGGACAACCGCCCCGACGCGCGTGCCCGCAAGGCCTCCGAGCAGGCACTGAAGACCGGCAGACCGGTGCCGGTGGACCTGTCCCCGCTCAACCGGGACGAGCCGCACGGGCGCTCTCCCGCCGCGGTGCTCGGTGACGTTCGTCCGCTGGGGGACGGCTTCACCGTGGTGGACGCGGCCGACGAGTCCGAGGCGGTCCGCCTGGAGGAGACCCGACGCGACTTCGTCGCCAACGTCAGTCACGAACTCAAGACACCGGTCGGCGCGCTGGCCCTGCTTGCCGAGGCCGTGCTGGACGCGGCCGACGACGCCGAAGAGGTCCGGCGGTTCTCCAACAAAATCCTGCACGAGTCGACCAGGCTCGGGACACTGGTGTCCGAGCTGATCGCCCTGTCCAGGTTGCAGGGGGCCGAGCCGCTGCCCGAGCTCTCCACCGTCGACGTCGACGACGTGGTCGAGGAAGCACTCGGCCGCTGCCGCATGCCCGCAGAATCGGCCGGTATCGAGATCACCCTGGACGACTCGAGCGGGCTGCGACTGGAGGGGGACCGCACCCTGCTGGTCACCGCCCTGAGCAACCTGATCGACAACGCGATCTCCTACTCGCCCGACGCGAGCCCCGTTTCGGTGAGCAGGCGGCTCCGGGACGGCTGGGTGGAGATCGCCGTCACCGACCGCGGCATCGGCATCGACCCCGCCGACCAGGAGCGGGTGTTCGAACGGTTCTACCGGGTCGACCGGGCGCGATCCAGGGCGACCGGGGGGACCGGCCTGGGACTGGCCATAGTCAAACACGTCGCCGCCAACCACGGCGGTGAGGTCAAGGTGTGGAGCAAGCCGGGCACCGGTTCCACCTTCACACTGCGGGTGCCCAGGTCCTCGGGTAACGAGGCCGCCCGCACCACCGAAGACGCGTCAGCCGGGGACGACCGTCCCGAGGGCGATACCGACGACCGCGCGGAGCGCGGGGGGCAAAGGACGCGAACCGTCGAAACGGGAGGAGTCCGGTGACCAGGGTGCTGATCGTGGAGGACGAGGAGTCCTTCGCCGACCCGATGGCTTTCATGCTGCGCAAGGAGGGATTCACCGCATCCGTGGCCACCACGGGCCAGCAGGCTCTGGAGGATTTCGAGCGCAACGGTGCCGACATCGTGCTGCTCGACCTGATGCTTCCCGGCATGAGCGGCACCGACGTGTGCAAGGAGATCCGCCAGCGTTCCACCGTTCCGGTGATCATGGTCACGGCCAGGGACGCCGAGATCGACAAGGTGGTCGGACTGGAACTGGGGGCCGACGACTACGTGACCAAGCCGTACTCGGCGCGGGAGCTCATCGCCCGGGTACGCGCGGTGCTGCGGCGCGGCGGTGAGGCGGAGGAGCCCACCCAGCCGGGACAGGTGCTGGAGGCGGGACCGGTCCGGATGGATGTGGAACGCCACGTGGTCACCGTTTCCGGTGAGGAGATCGGGCTGCCGCTCAAGGAGTTCGACCTGCTGGAGTACCTGCTGCGCAACATCGGGCGGGTACTGACCCGTGCCCAGCTGATCGACCGGGTGTGGGGAGCCGATTACGTCGGCGACACCAAGACCCTCGACGTGCACATCAAGCGGCTGCGCGCCAAGCTCGAGCCCGATCCCACCGACCCCAAGCACTTACTGACCGTACGAGGACTCGGCTACAAGTTCGAAACCTGACTCCTATTCAGGCCGGCCGGTTTGCCGAGTGGGTCTGGTAGCCGGCACGTGAGTCGGCGCCTTGCGGCGTTGGGCCGGCTCTTGAGTAGCGACCTACGCGGCGAGCGGCCCGGCCTTGCAATGCATCCGACTCACGCACCGGGGACACCCGCGCTGCGTGGCACCGAGGACGGATTCCGCGGCCCGGCGCTCGTGAGGGTGCTGGTGGCGGAACCTCCGGCACGGCTCGCGCTGCGGGTGCCCCGACCTCGGGTAGTTACTACACAACGTCGGGGCCGTCCTCGCGAGAGCCGCACCGGAGAACCCGCGGCGGTGCCGTTGGTCAGGGTGGTCGGAGTGCGGCCTGCGTCGAAGCGGCGCGGCGATTTCGCGAGAAATCGACGCCGCACGAGCGGTGAGCCGGCCGCGCAAGTGGCCGGTTCGTGCCGGAAAATCTCGGGTGAGTTCGACACACCACGCACCCGTTACGCCCTCGCGCACGGTAGGTTGGCCGCCATGCGCCTAGGGGTGCTCGACGTGGGTTCCAATACGGTTCACTTACTGGTGGTGGATGCGCACCGAGGTGCGCATCCCACCCCGATGACCTCTGAGAAGTCGGTGCTGCGCCTGTCCGAGCGGATCGGGGAGGGCGGAGCGCTGACCGATTCCGACATCGAGGAGCTGGTCAACACCGTCCAGGCCGCCAGGGATTCGGCCCGGGGCCTCGGGTGTGCCGAGCTCATGGCCTTCGCCACCTCCGCCATCCGACAAGCGGACAACGCGAGCACCGTGCTCGACACCGTGCGGGAGCGGACCGGGGTGTCCCTCGAAGTGCTCTCCGGAGAACAGGAGGCCCGGCTGACCTTCCTCGCCGCACGGCGCTGGTACGGCTGGTCCGCGGGCAATCTGCTGTTGCTCGACATCGGAGGCGGCTCGCTGGAGATGGCGCTGGGCATCGACGAGCAGCCCGACATCGCGGTTTCGCTCCCGCTCGGAGCGGGTCACGTGGCGCGTACCGCCACGCTCGGGGACCCGCCGGAACGCGAGGAAGTGAAGCATCTCCGGAACCGGCTGGCCGAACAGCTCTCGGACGCCGTCGAGCGGTTCGCCGAGTTCGGCGCACCCGACAAGGTGGCCGCGACGTCCAAGACCTTCCGGTCGCTCGCCAGGTTGGCCGGTGCCGCGCCGCCCTCGGCGGGGCCCAGGGTGCGGCGCACCCTCACCGACACCGCGCTGCGGCAGCTCCTGGCGTTCATCACCAAGATCTCGGCGCGGGACCTCGCTTCGCTCGACGGAGTGAGCGGAGCCAGAGCCCACCAGCTGGTCAGCGGTGGGCTGGTGGCGGAGGCGACCATGGACGCCATGTCGCTGCGCGAACTGGACATCTGCCCGTGGGCGCTGCGCGAAGGTGTGATCCTGCGCCGTCTCGACCACGTCAACGGTGCCGAGAGCCCGGATGACGGCCTGGGCACACTCACGCCGACCGGGACGGGCGATACTGGGTAACGGCCGCGCGATCGCGGAGTGAACTGGACGCGAGATCTAGCACGGGGCACGGTGGAGTCGATGAGTCGGGACAGTGGGTCCGGTGACCCTAGCCAGCGCACCGTCGCGGAACTGCTGGCCGAACACGGCGGTGGTGGGCAACGCGGCTCCCGCCGCAGGCGCAGGCGTGCCGAGGACCCGTCCGAAACGGCTCCGCAGGCGATCATCGAACGGGTGAATTCGGACAGCGGGAGGATGCTCCCCGTCGACGCACCCGAGGCCGAGGACGAATCGTCGCCCGAGCACGGAACGGCTTCCGGTGCGGAGACCTCGGCATCCTTCGGCGCCGCGGCGCAACCGCCCGTGACCGCGCCGCCGCCTGCCGCCGGAGCCTCCCCGGAGCCTTCCCCACTCCAACCACCGCAGCCGGGCCCCACCGTCGACCAGCCGACCGGCCCGGCGAGCGACGATTCGTCGGCCCCCTCGCGCAGACGTGTTTCGGGGGCCGGGCCTCGCCGTCCCACGCGACCGGGGGCGCGATCCGCCGAACCGAATGCGCAGCCGGAGGCGGAGGACGAAGCCGGGAAGTGGTCCACTCCCGCTGCCGAACCGGGAGGGGCAGTGCCCCCCGCTGCGGCGACACCTCCCGCCGCCGCGACACCCCCTACCGCGGCGACACCACCACCCTCGACCCCCACGAACTCCGCACCACCCGCCGACGAGACCGAGACGACCGCCCAGCAACCCCCGCTGCCGGTGCGGACGCCCGGCACGAGCGGAATGAGCCGGAAGGGGCCCTCCGCTCCCCCCGGCGACACGCCGCAGTGGCAGGGGGGCACCTCCCCGGCGTCCGAACCGGACACCTGGGCCACCCCTGCTCAGGGCGGGGCGAGCCCGGACAACGCCGTGCCGGACAACGCCGTGCCGGACAACGCCGTGCCGGACAACGCCGTGCCGGACCACCCGGTTCCGGACGGCGCCGTTTCGGACGCGATGGCTCCGGAGAGCCCGGCTCCGAAGAACTCGCCCGCACGGGAGGACGCAACCGAGCAGTTCCCCCCGGTCCGGGGGAGCACTTCCGCCGGTGACCCGGAAGCGACCGACGGTGACGGAACCGCGTTGCTGGAGTATCCGATACCCGGCGGTGCCGACTCCGTCGGTGCGGAGCCGACCGAGGCCGAGCGGGACGCCCCGGACGAGCCCCACGGCACCGCCTACTTCGACCCCTACGAGGGCATGGAGTCGGAGTTCGGGGACTCGGACGCGTTCTACACCGGCATGGTGGACGACCCCTATGCCGATTCGGACGACTACGCCGAGGAGGACGAGTACTCCGCCGAGCAACCCCCCACCGGTCTCCCGGCCGAGGAGTACGAGGCCGAACGGGAAGCCGAGCACGGCGGACGTTCCGCTCTCAGGGAATGGGTGCTCCTCGTCGCGCAGACAGTGGCAGGGCTGGTCGGTGGCGGTCTGGTGTGGATCGGGTTCCGCTGGCTGTGGAGTGAACTGCCGCTGCCCGCCCTGGCAGCCGCGCTGGCCTTCACCGGCACGCTCGTGCTGGTCGCGCGGAAAGTGCTGCGTACCGATGATCTGCAGACGATTCTGCTGTCGGTTCTGGTCGGCCTGGTCTGTACCGTATCGCCGGTGGCGTTCCTGCTGCTCGGTTACTGAACGTCCCCGAATCGTGACTCGCCGGGTCGGGGCTGTGGGATCCCCCGGGGGCCCGGGAGCCTCGGCTCGGGACTGGCCGCTGCCCCGACGCGTTCCCGGCTACCGTGGTGACGCCGCGTACACCAGTCCGCGTCAGCATCGAGCCCTGACGGGGACACGAGCAGTGAAACGGTTCCAGTGATGTCCGAACCACACCGGCCCGCCGTTCCAGTCGGTCTCTCCAGCGCGTCCGTCTGGCCACAGCCGGTCCGTGCCGCTTTCGAGATGGCCGCCGATCTGGGTTACGACGGGGTCGAGGTGATGGTCTGGGCCGACGCGACGAGCCAGGACGTCTCGGCGCTCCGGCGACTGGCCGAGCAGCACGGCGTGCCGGTGCTCGCGGTGCACGCGCCCTGCCTGCTGATCACCCAGCGGGTGTGGTCCCCCGAGCCGGAGGAACGGTTGCGCAGGGCGGTGGTCGCCGCCAGCGACCTCGGTGCCGGTACGGTCGTCGTGCATCCCCCCTTCCGCTGGCAGCGCAGGTACGCGGAGAACTTCGAGGAGCTCGTCGCGGACCTCGAGGAGGCCAGCGGCATCCGGATAGCCGTGGAGAACATGTTCCCCATCCGCCCGCCGAACAGCTGGGACAGGCTGCGCGGTACCCGGGCCTCCGGGCTGTCGGCGTTCCGCCCCTCGCCCGACCCGACCGAGGTCGGGTTCCGCAACTACACCCTGGACGTCTCGCACGCCGCCGCGTCGCAGAACGACCCCCTGGAACTGATGCGCCGCATGGGTGAACGGCTCGCGCACGTCCACCTCACCGACGGCACCGGCACCCCCAGGGACGAGCACCTGCTGCCGGGGCACGGCAGTCAACCCTGCGCCGAGATCTGCACCGCCCTGGGGTCGGGGGGATACACCGGGACCGTCGTCATCGAGGTCAGCACCAGGAAGGCCAAGACCGTGGACCAGCGCGCCGCCCAACTCGCCGAGGCGCTGCTGTTCGCCAGGCTCCACCTGGAGCCGTTGCGGGAGAATCCCGACTTCGAACTGTGAACCAAACCGCCCGCCGCACCGAGTTGTTCAGGATGTGGGAGAACTTCCACGTCACCGGGCCGGGGGCCGCTCGAATCGGCTGCTCTGGCACCCTGACCGCATGTCGACGATCGCCGTACTCGGGGCGGGAAAGATCGGGGAGTCGTTACTCTCCGGCCTGCTCAACGCGGGATACTCCCCGGAGAACCTGTTGTTCACGGAGCGGTACCAGCAGCGTGCCGAGGAACTGACCAAGCGATACGGCGTGCGGGCGACCGACCTGCCCACCGCGGCGCGGCAGGCCGACGTGCTGGTGGTCTCGGTAAAACCGCAGGACATCGAACCGCTGCTGGACGAGGTGGGCGATCTCGTCACGCCGGACAAGCTGGTGGCCACCCTCTGCGCGGGGCTGCCGACCTCGATGTTCGAGCGTCGCTTCGCCGCCGGTACCCCCGTGGTGCGGGTGATGCCGAACACGCCGATGCTCGTGGGTGAGGCCATGAGCGCCGTCTCGGGGGGAACCCACGCCACCGAAGCGCACCTGGACCTCGTGGAGGGGCTGCTCGGCAGCGTCGGCCGGGTGGTGCGGATCCCGGAGGATCAGCAGGACGCGGTCACCGCGCTCTCCGGCTCCGGGCCCGCCTATTTCTTCTACCTGGTAGAGGCCATGATCGACGCCGGGATACTGCTCGGCCTGCCCCGCTCGGTGGCGGCCGAGCTGGTGGTGCAGTCCGCCGTGGGCTCGGCCACGATGCTGCGCGAGGGGGAGGGGCACCCGGTGATCATGCGCGAAGGGGTGACCTCGCCCGCGGGCACCACCATCTCCGGGGTCCGCGAGCTGGAGAAGCACGGTGTCCGGGCGGCGTTGATCGACGCCGTTGAGGCGGCCCACTCCCGCTCGGTGGAGCTCGGTGCCAAGCATCGGCAGGAGACCGACTCCGAGGGAGCCTGAGCCGTCCCGCCCTTCCGGTGCGCCCGGCCCGGTGCGCGGAGCGCTGCCCGGGGCGGTGGTTCCGGGAAGCGGCCCCTGACCGGGACGCACGGCCCGCCGCGCTCCCGTTTCGCTCGTCCACCGCGTGTCGTAACGGTGCTGACACGCGGTGGTGATGCGATCGCGGTTACGATCGTCACCGGGAGCCGGTGCGCCGTGGTGTTCCGGGACACCGGTCGTCCCGGTTCTCGTGTGTTCGGCAGTCTCACGGTGTGCTCGGAGGCGTGCCGCGATCACCTCGCCGAGGTGGTTCGACACCGCGGCCGCGGTCAGGAGGCCCCATGGTCCCGAACGTCGTGCTCGTTACCGGAGTCAGCCGTTTCGTCGGTGCCCACTTGGCGGGCAGGCTGGCCGAGAATCCCGCGGTGGGACGAGTGCTCGGGGTGGACAGCGAACGCCCGCGCCGTGAGCTCTCCCGCCGCATGGGTCGTGCGGAGTTCGTCCGGGCCGACATCCGGAACCCGCTGATAGCCAGGATCATCTCGGAGGCGGCGGTCGACACCGTGGTGCACGCCTCGTCGAACACCGACGAGATGCCCGTGGCCCGTGCGGCGATGAAGGAGATGAACGTTCTCGGCACGATGCGGCTGCTGGCCGCGTGTCAGGAGTCCCCGCACGTCCGCAAGCTGGTGGTCAAGTCCACCAGCGCCGTCTACGGTGCCAGTTCCCGAGATCCGGCTGTCTTCGACGAGGAGATGGCGCCCAAGGACCTGCCCTCCTCCGGTTACGCGAAGGACGCCGTCGAGGTCGAGGGGTACGTGCGTGGTTTCGGCAGGCGTCGTCCCGACGTCGCCGTCACGCTGCTCCGCTTCACCGATCTGATCGGGCCGCGCATCGACTCCGTGCTCACCAGGTACTTCTCGCTTCCCCTCGTTCCCACGGTGTTCGGTCACGACGCGCGACTGCAACTGCTGCACCCGGAGGACGCGCTGGCGGTGCTGCGCCGCGCGGCGCTCGAGGAGCTTCCCGGGGTCTTCAACGTCGGTGCCGACGGGGTGCTCATGCTGGGGCAGGCCATTCGCCGCGCGGGGCGTGTTCCCGTGCCGATCCCGGGAACGATGGTTTCCCCGTTGGCCGGATTCTTCCGGGGAACCAACCTGGCGTCGCTGTCCGCCGAACAGATGAGATTTCTGAATTTCGGACGGGTGGTGGACACCGCGAAACTGCGTGACCGGTTCGGATTCGCTCCGAGGTGGACCACGCAGCAGGCGTTCGACGATTTCGTGCACGGACGTGAGCTGCGCCCGGTGATCGACCCCGAAATGGTCGAGGGCGCCGAGCGGGAAATCAACAGGACGATCACCCGGTTACGTTGAGGAGATGTGATGGCGGACGCGCGAGTCATTCCGCTGCATCCGGAGGATGACGGTGGCGGCCGGGCGGAGTCGGGCTCCTCGAGTCGGTGGGCCGGGGACGCTCGGGCCGCGGCCTCCGGAGCGCCCGGCTCGGCTCGGGAGCGTCCGGCGGGCTCCGGGGAGGCCGGTAGCGAGGAGGACGGTGCCGGCGAGGGCGGTGCCGGGAACGAGGGTGGCGGGGAAGGGCTGGACTGGCACGAGACCCTCGCCGACCTGACGGCCTTCGCCCGTAGGCGATTGCTCGGGCAGTACCGGGTGGACGAGTTCGGGTTCGACCGCGAACTGACCGAGCGGTTCTTCCTGCCGCTGCTGCGCACCGTCTACGACAACTGGTTCCGGGTCGAGGCGGTCGGGCTGCACAACGTGCCGCACGATTCCGGTGCCCTGGTGGTGGCGAACCACTCCGGGACGCTGCCGTGGGACGCGCTGATGACCACGGTGGCGCTGCACGACTACCACCCCACCGGGAGACAGCTGCGGATGCTCGGGGCCGACGTCGTCTTCGGGACGCCGCTGGTCGGGGCGCTGGCGCGGAAGACGGGTCAGACCCTGGCGTGCAATCCGGACGCGGAACGGCTGCTGCGCGGTGGTGAGGTCGTCGGTGTCTGGCCGGAGGGATTCAAGGGGATCGGCAAGCCCTTCCGCGACCGGTACAAACTGCAGCGGTTCGGCCGGGGCGGGTTCGTCTCGGCCGCGATGCGCAGCGGTGTGCCGATCGTGCCGTGCTCCATCGTCGGCGCGGAGGAGATATACCCCAAGATCGGCGACATTCGTCCGCTGGCCAGGTTGTTGGGTCTGCCGTACTTCCCGGTCACGCCGTTCTTCCCCCACTTGGGGCCGCTGGGCACGGTGCCGCTGCCGTCCAAGTGGTACATCGAGTTCGGCGAACCGATCGACACCGCCGAGCACGGTCCGGAGGCGGCCGAGGACCCCATGGTCGTCTTCAACCTGAGTGACCAGGTGCGCGAGACGATCCAGGAGACGATCTACCGGTTGCTGGCACAGCGGCGGACCGTCTTCTTCGGTTAGCGACCGACCCGTCACTCGCGGGTGTCGGTGCTGGGATGCGCCCGGAATTCGAGCAGGTCGTCGGCCCGGGTGGAGCGGGTGGTGAGGCTGTGGGCGAGATCGGTGAGGTGGTGTCCGTGGACGCGGGCGTGCTCGCGCAGCAGTTGGAACGCCTGGTGCATGGTCAGGTTCCCGGCTTCGGCGAGGATACCCTTGGCCTGTTCGATGACGACGCGGTGATGCAGGGTGGCCTGCAGCTGTTCGACCAGGGTTTCCTCGCGGCGCAGTGCGCGGTGGTGCAGGATGCCGACGGTTGCCTGGTCGGCCAGAGCCTGCCCCAGTTGAATGCCGTTGGTGTCCACGGCGCTGGGTGTGGTGTCCAGCAGCGTGAGGGCACCGATGGTCCGGCGGCGAAGCCGCATCGGTACGGCGGCGGCGGTACGGAAACCGGCGGCCACGGCCGCTTCGCTGAAGGTGGGCCAGCGGGCGTGCTCGGCGCTGAGGTCATAGCTGGTGACCGGGGTCGAGGTGTTGATGCTGTCCTGGCAGGGGCCCTCGTGGGTCTGGGTGGCCAGCAGCTGCAGCAGGTGGGCGTCCTCGGTGGACGCGGCGGTGGGGTGCCAGCCACCACGTTGGTCGGACAGGATTACTCCGACAGCGGTGACTTCGAGCAGTGCGGTGGCTCGTTCGGCCAGCAGGGTCAGGAAGTCGAGCACGTCGAAGTCGTCGACCAGGGTGTCCGACAGCGCCACGAAGGTCTGGGCCAGCCGTTGTTCGCGCCGGGTAGTCATCGCCGATCTCGTTTCCCTCTCGGTATCGAATCCGTCGTGCCGACTCAGGCGGGTGTGCCCTGCTGATCGTCGTCGGGCTCGTCGGTGAAGCGCAGTTGTCTGTCGGTGACCCGGCGGGCCACGTCGAGCAGGGGTAGGGAATAGGTGTAGGCGTGGGCGCGGAGCCGTAGCAGCGCGTTCTCGGTGGTGGTGTTCAGCTGGGCCTGGATCATGCCGGTGGCCTGGTGTATCTCGGCGTGCGGGTCGGCCAGCCAACCGGCGTCGCTGCTGGCGTGGCCTTCGAGTTCGGTGATGACGGTGTGGGTGGCCAGGTCGGCCAGGATCAACGCGTCGGAGATCTGGGCGTCCGAAAGCCTGCCGGGACGGTCGTGGTACATGTCCAGTGAACCGAGTCGCGCGGCGCCGATGTGCAGTGGGAAGGAGAACACCGCGGCCGCGCCCAGGGCCAGCGCGCCGGGTGTGAAACCGGGCCACCGGGTGTGAGTCTCCGTCAGATCGGCGACGAGTACCGGTCCGCCGGTTACGAAGGCGTCCAAGCAAGGTCCTTCGCCGACGGTCAGCTGCAGGTCCTCCAAGCCGGTGCTGATTTCGTTGGTGGCGTGCACCAACCCGCGACTCGGATCCTGCCCGTCCCCGTCGGCGAGCGAGGCCAACACCGTCGCCCCCGCTCCGGACACGGTCAAGTGCTCGACTGTCAGCGCACACAGCACACTCATCCGCGACGCCGTCTCCCCGGCGGCGAGCCTGTTTTCCAGCCGGGACAACAGCACGGTTCGCCGGTCCTGACTCATCACCATCTCCCACCGCGGGGGCGGTCTCGATGCACTGTGCGGGAGCCGTACCGATCGCTGGGTGGTGAACCGGCACGGCCTGAGGAGCTATCGTAGCCCGGCTCACGAGAACGGCCCGTCCACCAGGGGTGTGTCCCGTCGAACCGGCGGGGAACCCTCACGCGTCCCGCTCGTCCGACGCCTCGGCTCGGGTCAACCATCGTGCCACCGCCACGAGTTTCATGTTGGCGTCCTGGGCACTGCGGGCCAGCAGCCGAAACGCCGTGTCGGCATCCACTTCGAAACGCTCCATCAGGATGCCCTTGGCCTGTCCGATCACATCGCGGGTGGCCAACGCCCGGTGCAGCTGAGCCACGTGGCGGGCCCCGCCCAGGGCGGTCGCGGCGTGCGCGGCGAACAACCCACCCAACAGCTGTGATTCCGTTCCGAAACTGCGCGGGAGTCCGGAATACAGGTTCAACGCGCCCACGGAGTCGTCGCGGGTGAACAGCTGAAACGACAGCATGCTGGCCACTCGCAGCGCGGCCGCCTCGGGAGCGAACCGGGGCCAGCGGTCCGTCTCGGCGCTCAGGTCGTCGACTATGACCGTGTGCTGCTCCCACAGCGCGGTTACGCACGGGCCTTCGCGGTAGTCGGCCTGCAGCTGATCCACCTCTTCGACGGTGGCATCGCTGATGGCCGCCGAGGTGATCCCGCCGTCGCGATGCAGCAACGACACCCCCGCGTGCTCGGCGCCCGGGACCGTGTCCACGGCGCCGGTCACGATCGATCGCAACGCTTCGTTCTCCGAGTCCGGACGCTGCAATCGCTGCGCGGCCCGCGACAGCTCGACCACGAGACCGCTGTCTTCGTCGATCGTCTCGTTCATCGTCCACCACCTGATTTTTGTCGCGAACCGCCCCATCCGCCGTGCTGCTCCCACCCGGGGTCCGCCGGTCCGCGCCCGGTCGCGGCGAGGTCGCGTGGGATCGATCTCCGGGACTCGGCCGTGCCACCTCCGTATCGACCTCGCACGGGCCGGAGCGTCCCCGCGTCGGACCGGGCGTCTCCTCGATCCGGCCGGCGCGAAGTGTTCTCCGGCCGGGGATGGCGACAACGACTCCTCCCCGACTCTTGCCGCTGCTCCCGCCCATAACCGCTTTCAGCGGGCAGTGACGGGCGAACCACTCACGCCCGATCCAACTCGTGCCCGGTTCGACTCTTACCCGATCGTCGGAACCAGGGTTCGTCTCCCCCGGGGATCCGAGAGCCCGTCGAAGCCCCGACGGTGCTACTCTTTTTCATCACTTCCAGTGTATACACCCACACACGGTGTGGTGATACCGGTCAAGCCGTTCCGTTGCTATGCTGAGTTCAGCTGGTTGAGCAATAGCTGGCACGGTTTACTGTTCCTGGCCACGAGTGATCCTGGCCACGAGCCCGCTTCGACGAATGAGAATTCCTGTGGCTCGACGTATCGCGCTCGACCGGTCAGCGGGGCGGTGTCCTCCATCGCAGCCAGCCGCGACGATTTCGGTAATCACCCCGTCCACACGGAGGCGGCCCGGTCCTGGGGCCGGGGGAACTGATGGTTGATTCGGCCCATTTCCTGCGGCGGGATGCGTTGATCAGCCTGCGGGAGCGACTGAGCGACCCGGACGGGTATCACGACGGCGTGCTAAGCCATCTCGACGCGCTCGACGACGCCATCCGAGTGGCGGGACGGCCGTCACCACCGCGACTGATGCCGGGCTTGTTCGACCTCGTGCCGGTGGCCCTGTTCATCGTCGACGAATCCGGCCGAGTGCTGGATGCCAACGACGCGGCCGGGAGGCTGATCGGCCGTGACCGTGCGGAGCTGTTCGGCATGAGCGATTCCTCGTTGCTGGGCGAGGCCGACTCGGGAACGGCGCCGAGATCGGCGAACCTGCCCCACGGGGAACTCCTGCCCCACGGGGAACTCCTGCCCCACGGGGAACTCCGGTTGTTGACCCACGCGGACGGGCATACCGTGTACTGCCAGATCCACACCGCTGCCTCGGTCCAGCACGACGGCACTCGCCTGTGGCTGAAAGTGGCCCAGAACGTCACCTCGCAGCAACAGCGCATCGAACAACTGCATCACCGGGCCCACCACGACGAGCTGACCGGCCTGCCCAATCGCCAGGGGCTGCACACCCTGCTGGCCACTCACCTCGCCCAAGGGCTTCCGGAGGGCTTCGCCGTGCTGTTCTGCGACATCGACAACTTCAAACGCGTCAACGATTCGTGGGGCCACGCCGTCGGCGACGAACTGCTGATCACGGTGGGCCGGCTGTTGACGGACGCGCTGCCGCCCGACTGTCGGGTGGGCCGCTTCTCCGGCGACGAGTTCCTGATCACCTGCCCCGAGGTGGCCGTGCACGGAGGACTCGAGACGTTCGCCGCCCGCGTGTCCGGCATCCTGCGTGCCAGCCTCCCGCTCGGAGGACGCCTCGTGCGGATCTCGGGCTCTGTCGGGGCGGCCGCCGTCGGCGGCGCCGCGAGCACCTTCGAGGACCTGGTCCGCTTCGCCGACGCCGCGATGTTCGACGCCAAACGACGCGGAACCGGTCGGGTCGCCATCGCCGACACCGCTCCCGACAACGCCAGCACCGGCCAGCTCGATCTCGAGGACGAGCTCCGCGACGCCCTGGCCAACGACGGGCTCGCGCTGCACTACCAACCCCTCGTCGACGTCCACGGCAGGATCACCGGTGCCGAGGCTCTCCTGCGCTGGCCGCACCCGCAGCGAGGCATGCTGGCTCCGGACGTGGTGATCCCCCTGGCCGAACAGGGCGATCTGCTCGCCGAACTCGATCGCTGGGTCCTGCGCACCGCGCTGGCCGAGGCAGTCACCTGGCCCGAGATCGACATCGCAGTCAACCTCTCCGGCCCGCCCACCAACGAACCCGGCCAGCTCGAAACCCTGTCCAAGCTCGTCACAGCATCCGGCATCGATCCCCACCGGGTCATTCTCGAACTCACCGAAACCGCGCTACTGGAACTGCCGCTGCTCCAGCAGCACGCGATGGGCCACCTGACCGAGCGCGGCGTGGCCTTCGCCATCGACGACTTCGGAACCGGCTACTCCTCACTGGCCCGCCTGCGTGAAATGCCCGCGCAGATCATCAAACTCGACCGCACTTTTCTGCCCGCCACCGATGCCGACGAAACCAGCGTGGCCATCATCCGCGCCATCGTGGACCTGTGCCGAGCCACCGGGCACCGTTGCATCGCCGAAGGCGTCGAAACCCGCGCCCAACGCGACCTGCTCGCTCACCTCGGTATCGACGCGTACCAGGGCTGGCTCTTCGGGCACCCGGTCCCCGCCGCCGAGTTCCGCCGAACCGTGATCACGGGTCTTCGGCGGCGGTGAGTTCCGGCGACGGTGAGTTCCGGGAGTGGTGAGTTCCGGACGGTCCACTCGGTCAGCCCCCGGGAAGGTCGGTGCGTCCCGAGCGGAAGCAGCGGTCCGAGAACCGGAGAGGCGCACGGCCGGGGGGTTCGACCCGCCCGGTCAGGAACGGTCTCTGCGACGCAACGCCAGGCCCGCGGCCAGTCCCGCGCTCAACGCTCCCACACCCAGTACGGAGCGGGCCCCGATCCGCACGGCCTTGCGGCCGGTTCGGAAGTCGCGGATGTCCCAGCCGCGCGCGCGTGCCGTCTCGCGCAGCCGCTGGTCCGGATTGACGGCTACGGCCTTACCCACCACCGACAACATCGGCACGTCGTTGGCCGAGTCCGAGTACGCGGTGCAGCGGCGCAGATCCAGCCCTTCGCTGGCCGCCAGTGCCCGCACCGCGTGCGCCTTCGCCCCGCCGTGCAGCATCTCGCCCACGAGTTTGCCGGTGTAGACACCCTGCACGTGTTCGGCCACGGTGCCGAGAGCACCGGTCAGACCGAGCCTGCGTGCCATTACCTGTGCCAGCTCCACCGGCGTCGCCGTCACCAGCCACACCCGCTGGCCCGCGTCGAGATGCATCTGGGCCAGTGCCCTGGTGCCCGCCCAGATCCGGTCGGCCATCAGCTCGTCGTAGATCTCCTCGCTGAGTCCTTCCAGATCCGAGACGTCGCGGCCCGCGACGAACGAGAGCGCCTGCTCCCGGCTGGATTGCAGATCCGTCGCGTTCTCCGCGCCTCCGATGCGGAACTTGATCTGTTGCCAGGCGAACCCGGCCAGATCTCCTGCCCGGACGAACTTCCGCGCGGCCAGCCCCCTGGCGAAGTGGAACAGGGACGCCCCCATCATCATCGTGTTGTCCACGTCGAAGAACGCGGCCGCGGTGAGATCTCGCGATGTCGCCGTGTTCTCGTCGTCCGAGGTCGTGGTGACAGCCGCCTCCGCCGAGGCGCGTCCCGCGACTTCGGCGCTGTCCGGGGCGTCCTCCAGCGTGGGCTCCCGTGGTTCGGACACGCTGTCGTGCTGGTCCCCGTCGTTGGTTTCCTCGGCTGAGCCTGGCCGTCTCGGCACCGCCGCGCCTCCCGGTCTCCTCCGGAGTCGTCCGTTCGCTGCTGGTCCGCGAGCGGTGTGGCCTGTTCTCGCGCTGTTGCCCACCACCAGCATTCCTAGCTTAGATGTATTGTCCGTTTTCGGTGTTGACCCAGTCGGGGGCGGCGTCGTTCCAACGGGGGGAGTGATCGCGGGTTCGCGTCGTCCGAGCCCTCGGCCGTACGGCTGTGGCCGTCCGGGCCTGGTGGCGGTGGAGCTGGTGGCGGTGGCGGGGTGTGGCTCGCTCCGCGAGCGAGACGGTTGTTCGCGACTACCGCGGCCTTCGGGGTTCACCTGCCGCCGTGTCGGGGTGGCGGTCTCAGCGCGGATCGTCCGGCAGCAGCTGGGCCAATCTGCGGATCGCCCGGTGCTGCAGTGCTTTCACCGCTCCCTCGTTGCGGTTCATGACACCGGCCGTCTCGGTCACCGACAGGCCCAACAGGAAACGCAGTCTGATGCATTCCCGCTGATCCGGGTTGAGTCTGCGGACGCAGTCCAGCAGTTCGCGGTGGGCCGCTTCGGCCAGCACGTGCTGTTCCGGCCCCATCGGTTGTTGCGGGGTGCCGCCACTGTTGGCCTCGCTCGGGTCCGCGAGCGGGACCTCCAGTTTGTTGCGGCTGGACTTGATGTGGTCCAGCAGCAGGTTCTTGGCGATTGTGATGAACCAGGCGGCGACGTCGCGCCCCTGGTAGCTCACCGAGGCTATCCGCCGTAACGCTCGCGCGAAGGTCTCGCTGGTGATGTCCTCCGCCAGGCAGTGGTCGCTGACCCGCAGCAGGACGTAGCGGTAGACCAGGTGCGCGTACTGGTCGTAGAGCCTGCCGAACGCCTGGTTGTCGCCGTCCTGCGCGGCGCGCACGTGGCTCCAGCCGTCCCACTCGTTCGGCTCGGGCACCGTCGACCGCGGTGTCGGGGGTGGTTCGGTGGGCAGCCGTGATTCCTCGGCCGGTGTCGGCTCCCGTGCCACCGAGGGCTCCTCGCGTAACGGGGCTGCTGACGACGGCTGGCGCGCCTCGTGGGGTGCGGGTGGGAGTCGCGGCGTTCGCTGATGTTGCACCGTTGCCTGAAGCATTTTCTGGTCCCTGGAGTCTTCGGTGTGATCGTGCGAGCCTCGTCGGGAATCGGTTGTCAGGATCGGCAGCATACGTCTTGTTACTGCCGGGTAGGTAGTGTGTCCGGAGGTCGAATTGATACCGATTCCCCGAAGTCCCCACCCGAAGCCCTCACCCGAACTCGTCCTCCGGGGGCGGAATCCGGTGATTTCCACCACTCGCGATTCGCCGTTCTCCCTGCGCACCGGCTGATCCGGCGACCGTCGGGTCGGGCGTGGGGTGGACAATCACCAGTGGCGGGCGATCGTGTCCGCGAAACGGCGAGACGGGGTGGTATCGAGTGTCCGAGAGGGCCAGGCACGAGGTGACGCTGCTCGTTCGGCGGGACTGTCCCGCCTGCGACACCGCCGCGGCCGAGATCGACGGCGTGTGCTCCGAGCTGGGGGTCGCCTGGAGCACCTCGGACGTCGACGCCGATGCCGAACTCAGGGCGGAGTACGGCGACAGGGTTCCGGTGATACTCGTCGACGGCGTCGAGCACGGGTTCTGGAAGGTGGAGCCGCAGCGGCTGCGCGCCGCGCTGACTCGTTGAGGCCGGATCGCCGCGCCCCGGTCCCGACGCGGGCCGCCGGCGTTCCCGAAGCTCGTCGTCAGGCCCTTCCCGGTGGCTTCGCGATCCGCAGACCACTCGTTTTGGCACCTCGGGGGGCTGTCGGGGAGGATGTGTTCAGTACCTGTTCCACCACTCGGTCCGGTGGTCGAGGGTCACCCTTCGAGGCGGTTCCCGATCGTGGCGCGGAGCGTGACGGAGTTTCATCCGTCCGTGTTCGCCGCTCGTTCGGTCGTCCGGCTCGGTTTCGGGGATCACGGCCGATTCGGGCGGAGTACCCGGTCCGATCGGAGCGGATCCGGAACGGGTGCCCACCCGTGGGTTCTTCGGGAATCGCGGGGAACGGACGATCGGGTCGGCGGGGCCACGACAGCACGGTCGAGCCCGGCGATCGCCCGAGAATTCGGCCCCGCGTCCGGCAGGGCGTTCGGATGGTTGTGGGGCTCGTTACTACGGGCCGGGTCGACTTTGTGCATGTGTTCACAAATAGCTACGGTGGGCGGTGTCGTGTTGCCGGACTCGTTCCGCGGAATCTCCGCACGCGATTACCGGTGGCGTTGGCATACGCCCCCGGAAGTCACCCCTTCGTGGTCGGTGTTGCGTCCAACCGGGTGTCACGTAGTCCAACGTGGCGGCTGCCGGTGCGCGCTTCCTCCGGCCACCCACGAAAGCAACAGCAGGCAGGTCGAGGGAGAGCCAGCGTGACGGCGCACGGAGACGGCGTGCGAGACGACGCGAAAGCCGCGACCGCGGCGGAAGCGCGGTCGTCGGAGTCGGAGGGGGTGAGCATCCCCGAGCCGCAGGACCGCGCCAGGTCGATCCCGGAAGCGGCGGTGGCACGACTCGCGGTTTACCTGCGCGTGCTTTCCGGCCTGCACGAGCGTGAGGTGCACACCGTCTCCAGTGAGGAACTGGCGGTGGCCGCGGGTGTGAACTCGGCGAAACTCCGCAAGGACCTCTCCTACATAGGCTCTTACGGCACCAGGGGAGTCGGCTACGAGGTCGCCGTACTCATCGGGCAGATCGAACGCACCCTGGGACTGACCCAGCAGAACCGGGTCGCGGTGATCGGTATCGGTAACCTGGGGCACGCGCTGGCGAACTACGGTGGTTTTCCCAGCCGGGGTTTTCCCGTCGCGGCGCTGTTCGATCTCGATCCCGACCTGATGGGGGTGCCCGTCGGCGGCATCCCGGTCGACCACGTCGACGACATTCCCCGGGTGTGTCCCGAGCGGGACGTGACCATCGGCGCCATCGCCACTCCCGCCAAAGGTGCCCAAGAGGTCTGTGACCGGTTGGTCAAGGCGGGGGTTCGGTGCATCCTGAATTTCGCGCCCGTGGTGCTGCAGGTCCCCGAAGAGGTCGAGGTGCGCAAGGTCGACCTCGCCGTGGAGATGCAGATCCTGTCCTTCCACGTGGCCCGGCGGAGTCAGGAATCCCCCGACTCCACCGGTTCCGAGCACGCGGCGACCGGGGCGCCACAGTCGAAAAACAGTGATGTGAACACCGGGATCAACCCGGTGGACGGGATGGTGGTTCGGCCGTGAATCTGCTCACCGTCGGTCTGTCGCACAACAGCTCCCCGGTACGGATGCTCGAACGCATGGCGGTCGGCGCTGACGACGTCGGCAAGCTGCTGCACGAGCTGCTCCGCAGCGAGCACATCTGCGAGGCGATGCTGGTGGCCACGTGCAACCGCGTGGAGGTCTACGCGGTGGCCGAGACCTTCCACGGCGGTCTCGACGACGTCACATCGGTACTCTCCAGGCACGCCGGCGTCGAGTTCAGCGAGCTGGCCGACCACCTCTACGTGCACTACGCCGGGGCCGTCGTCGAGCACCTGTTCTCCGTCGCCGCCGGACTGGACTCGATGGTCGTGGGCGAGGCCCAGATCCTCGGGCAGCTGCGGCAGGCCTACAGCGACGCGGACGAGGCCGAGACGGTCGGCAAGACGCTGCACGAGCTGGCGCAGCAGGCGCTCCGGGTCGGTAAGCGGGTGCACTCCGAGACCGACATCGACGCCGCGGGTGCCTCGGTGGTCTCCGAGGCGCTGTCCGACGCCGAGGACGTGCTGGCGAGCCTTTCGGGCCGTTCCGCCCTGCTGGTCGGTGCGGGATCGATGGGCGCGTTGGCCGCTTCGCAGCTCAAGCGGCTCGGGGTGGCCGAGGTGGTGATCGCCAACCGCACCTCCGGCAACGGGGACCGGCTGGCCGAGTCGCTGCGTTCGGAGGGGCTGTCGGCCGCCACGGTCCCGCTTTCCGAGCTCAGCGGCGCCATCCGCGAGGCCGACCTGGTGGTCACCTGCACCGGAGCAGTCGATGCCGTGCTCGACACCGCCACCGTGTCGAACGCACTCGCGGCCAGGTCCTCGGACGCACCGCTGCTGTGCTGCGATCTCGGGCTGCCGCGCGACATCGAGCCCGAGGTG
Organism: Actinopolyspora mzabensis; assembly: GCF_900101095.1. Lineage (GTDB taxonomy): Bacteria > Actinomycetota > Actinomycetes > Mycobacteriales > Pseudonocardiaceae > Actinopolyspora > Actinopolyspora mzabensis. Next base: position 231,229 of record NZ_FNFM01000002.1, on the reverse strand, counting down.
GCCGAGCTCACGGGCGTCACCGTGGTCGACCTGGAGTCACTGCAGCGCAGGCTGGCCGACCAGCACGGTGGCGGAGCCAGGCAGGAGGCGGGCGACATCATCGCGGAGGAGGTCCGCTCCTACCTGGCCGCGCAGCGCTCGGCCGAGGTGACCCCCACCGTGACCGCGTTGCGCAAGCGTGCGGCGGAGGTCGTGGACTCCGAACTGCTCCGGTTGGACTCCCGGTTGCCCGAGCTCGACACGGATGTCCGGGGGGAGCTCGCGCGTACCGTCCGCCGCGTGGTGGACAAGCTGCTGCACTCCCCGACCGTCCGGGTCAAACAACTGGCGTCGGCCCCGGGCGGCTCCGGCTACGCCGACGCGCTTCGTGAGCTATTCGAACTCGATCCGCAAACCGCCGCGGCCATCGGCACCCCGCAGGCCGTCGAGGAGGGCGAGCACACCGCGCCGGGCACGCGTACCTCGGTCTCGCACGCCCAACCTCCCAGGGCCGCCGCGGTCTCGCGCGATCGTTCCGAACAGGACGGTGAGGACCGTTGACCAGAACCCTCCGGATCGGCACCAGGGGCAGCGCGCTGGCGATGGCGCAGAGTTCCATGGTCGCCGAGGAGTTGGAACGCGCCGGTTACACGACCGAACTGGTTCGGATCGCCACGTCCGGTGACCAGTCGGAGGCGCCGGTTACCGAGATCGGTGTCGGTGTTTTCACTTCCGCGCTGCGCGAGGCACTCGCGGCCGGTGAGGTCGATGTGGCGGTGCACTCGTTCAAGGATCTGCCCACCGCGCCCGATCCCCGACTGGCACTGGCAGCCGTCCCACCGCGGGAGGACCCCCGGGACGCGCTGGTGGCACGGGACGATCTGACGTTGGGGGAACTGCCTCCGGGCTCCGTCGTGGGGACCGGTTCGCCGCGCCGCGCAAGCCAGCTGGAAGCCCTGGGACTGGGGCTGGAAACGCGCGGTATTCGTGGCAATGTGGACACCCGAATGCGCAAGGTGAGCGACGGCGAGCTGGACGCCGTCGTTCTGGCCCGCGCGGGCCTGGCCAGGGTGGGCCGGCTTGAGGTGATCACTGAATCGCTCGATCCACTGCAAATGCTGCCCGCACCCGCTCAGGGCGCGCTCGCGGTGGAATGTCGCGTCGATGACGTGGACACCGAGCACTTGCTGCAGTCCGTGTTGGACGATGAGGCCAGCCGCGTCGCGGTGGCCGCCGAGCGCGCCATGCTGGCAGCGCTCGAAGCCGGCTGTACTGCGCCCGTCGGCGCATTGGCCGGAGTGGTGGAGGACCTCGACGACGACGGCCGTGTGGTTAACCGGCTGTCCATGCGCGGGGTGGTGGCGACCGACGAGAACAGGTTGGTGCGCGCATCCGCCACTGGTGAGACGACCGCCGCTGAGCAGCTGGGCAAGGATGTCGCCGCCCAGCTGCTCGAAGCCAGGGCCGCGTCGCTCCGCGGCCCCGGCAGTAGTTGATGGGGAGTGCCCTGATGACCCGAGCACGTAATACCCCCGGACGAGTGGCTTTCGTGGGCTCCGGTCCCGGTGATTCGGGCCTGCTCACCGTCCGGGCCAGGCAGTTGCTTACACACGCTTCGCTCATCGTGACGGATCCGGATGTGCCCGCGGAGGTTTCCGGACTCGCGGATGACGCCGCCGAGGTGCGTCCGGCCGTCGGTGATCCCGCCGATGTGGCGGGCAACCTGGCGGGCGAGGCCCAGACCGGTCGCCCCGTGGTGCGGCTGGTCGCAGGTGACCCGTTCACCGCCGACGCGGTGGTGCGCGAGGTGCAGGAGATCTCCAAGACCGACGTCTCCTTCGAAGTGGTCCCGGGAGTGTCCGCGGGGACGGCTGTCCCCGCCTACGCGGGCGTCGCGCTCGGCTCCGCACACGCGGAGGTCGACGTGCGCGGCGAGGTGGACTGGGCCGCGCTGGCCTCCACCAACGGTCCGATCGTGCTGCACGCTTCCGGCAGTCACCTGGCGGAGGCGGCCTCGGCGCTGGCCGAGCACGGCATGAGCCCGCAGACTCCGGCCGCGGTCACCGCCTCCGGAACCACCGTGTCCGAACGCACCATCGACACCACCCTGGCCTCGCTGCCCGGCGACGCCGGTGAGCTCCAGGGGCAGCTGGTGGTCACGATCGGCACCGCCGCGGGCAACCGCGCGGCACTGTCCTGGTGGGAGACCAGGGCGCTCTACGGCTGGAAGGTCCTGGTGCCGCGCACCAAGGATCAGGCCGGGGCGATGAGCGACCGGCTGTGGTCGCACGGTGCCGTGGCGCACGAGGTCCCCACCATCTCGGTGGAGCCGCCGCGCAGCCCGGCCCAGATGGAGCGGGCCGTCAAGGGGCTGGTGGACGGCCGCTACCAGTGGGTGGTGTTCACCTCCGCCAACGCGGTGCGCGCGGTGTGGGAGAAGTTCCACGAGTTCGGCCTCGACGCGCGTGCGTTCTCCGGCGTCAAGATCGCCTGCGTGGGGGAGGCCACGGCCGAGAAGGTGCGTTCCTTCGGGATCAACCCCGAGCTGTTGCCCTCCGGTGACCAGTCGAGCGAGGGCCTGCTGCAGGACTTCCCGCCGCACGACGACGTGCTCGACCCCGTCGCCAGGGTGCTGCTGCCGCGCGCCGACATCGCCACCGAGACGCTCTCGGCCGGGCTGACCGAGCGCGGCTGGGAGGTGGACGACGTCACGGCCTACCGCACCGTCCGTGCGGCCCCGCCGCCCGCGGAGACCCGCGAGATGATCAAGACGGGTGGGTTCGACGCGGTGTGCTTCACCTCCTCGTCGACCGTGCGGAATCTGGTCGGTATCGCCGGTAAGCCGCACGCCAGGACGCTGGTGGCCTGCATCGGCCCCAAGACGGCCGAGACCGCCAAGGAGTTCGGCCTCCGGGTGGACGTCCGGCCGGACCAGGCCCAGGTGCCGTCCCTGGTGGACTCGTTGGCCGAGCACGCGGCCAAGCTGCGTGCCGAGGGTGCCCTTCCACCACCCAAGAAGGCCAAGCGCACCCGCCGTTCTTGAGTGAACGGTGCCCGTCGGGTTGCCTGCGGCTTGCTCGGCGGAACCTCGGCGGTAGCCGAAAATCTCGGCGAGATTTTCGGCCGGATCGTGAACCGAGTGGTGCTCTTCGGCGCTGCCGGGGAGCACTCCGATCACTCTCGCAGCCGGCACCGCCGCGGGTTCTCGCGTGCGGCTCTCGCGAGGAAGGCCCGACGTTGTGTAGGTCGCTACCCGATGTCGGGCCTCCCGCAGCGAGAGCCGTGCGAGAGGTTCCGCCACGCAACCAACCTCGACAGCCGACCCCGTTTTTGATTACTCCCGCGAGGTGTTCGAGATATGTACCCGTCGGTCCGCCCGCGCAGGCTGCGCCGCAACGCCGCGCTGCGGCGGCTGGTCTCCGAGACCGAGGTGCGGCCGCGGCACCTGGTGCTGCCGATGTTCGTCCGCGAGGGCGCGACGGAGCCCGTCGAGATTCCCTCCATGCCGGGCGTGCTGCACCACACCAGGGACTCGCTGCGCGCGGCTGCCGTGGACGCCGTGGCAGCGGGCGTCGGCGGGCTGATGCTGTTCGGCGTCCCGAGTGAACGGGACGCCACCGGCTCGGCCGCCGCCGACCCGGACGGGATCCTCAACGTGGCGCTGCGCGATGTCGCGGCCGAGGTCGGCGACGACACCGTGCTCATGGCCGACACCTGCCTGGACGAGTTCACCGACCACGGGCACTGCGGTGTGCTGGACGACCAGGGCAACGTCGACAACGACCGCACGCTGCGGCTCTACGGCGAGATGGCGCTCGCGCAGGCCGAGGCGGGGGCGCACGTGCTCGGCCCCAGCGGCATGATGGACGGGCAGATCGGCGCCATCCGGGAGACGCTGGACGCCGCCGGATTCCACGACACCTCGCTGCTGGCCTACTCGGCCAAGTACTCCTCCGCCTTCTACGGCCCGTTCCGCGACGCGGTCGACTCCCAGCTGTCCGGGGACCGCAAGACCTACCAGCAGGACCCGGCCAACGGCAGGGAAGCGGCCCGCGAGGTCGGGCAGGACATCGCCGAGGGCGCGGACATGGTGGTGATCAAGCCCGCCATGTCCTACACCGACGTCGTCAGGCAGACCGCCGAGATCTCCGAGGTCCCGGTCGCTGCCTATCAGGTCTCCGGGGAGTACTCGATGATCGAGGCCGCCGTCGAACGCGGCTGGCTGGACCGGCGTCGAACGGTGCTGGAGACCCTGACCTCGCTACGCCGTTCCGGGGCCGACATCGTGCTGACCTACTGGGCCGCGCGGGCGGCCCGCTGGCTGCGCGAGGAGTCCGGAGGGGATGCCGCGTGACCGCGCCGCCCGACCCGCACGGCGGTGTGGACCACCGCGCTCCTTCCGCACCCACCGCACCGCCCCGCTCGGTGTGGTTGGCCAGGTGGCTGTGGATAGCCGCCGCGCTCGTGGGGCTGGGGAACACGCTGGTGCGGTTGGCCGACCGCGAGATGCTCATCGGCGAGCTGCGGCGGGTCAACCCCGAGCTGTCGCAGCAGGAAGTGGACGCGGCGGCCAACGGCGGGATCATGTTCGCGCTGTTGGTCATGGCCGGGCTGACGCTGTTGTACGTGTTCTTCGGCAACCGGATGGCGCGTGGTGCCAACTGGGCACGCGTGCTGGTGATGGTCCTCTGCGGGCTGTACGTCTGCGGCAGGTTGTTCGCGTGGTTCACCATCAGCATGGCCCGGTCGGTGCTGGGACCGCAGCTGATGCCCGAGATGGCGGTCGGCCCGCTGACTGTGCTGTTCACCACTGTGATCGCGGCACTGAACATCGCGGTGTTCGTACTGCTGCTGCGTGGTGATTCCAGGCGTTTCTTCGCCGGACCGGGGGTTCGTCGCCCCGGTTGAGCGGGGTTTCCATCCGGTTTCCCCGCCATCGCGGAAATTGGACATCTCGACGGCGGGTTTCTACCGTTTCCGCGTGACTTCCCCACAGAATCCTTGGGAACAGGATCCCGCGAATCAGGGGCAGTACCCGCAGCAACCCGGGTACCAGCCCGACCCGCAGTCGGGTGGCTTCCAACAACCCGATCCGCAGTCCGGCGGATTCCAGCAGTCCGGCTACGGTCCCTCTCCCTACCCCCAGCAGGGCTACCAGCAACAGGGTTATCAGCAGCAGGGCTACCCGGCCGGTCCCGCGCAGGGCGGCTACCCCAACCCCTACGCCGCGCCGCCGGTCTCGGCACAAGAGATCGAAGGCCCGCCACGCCCCAACACGATCGACATCGCTTTCTGGATCGCGGTCGTGGTGCCCCTCCTGGCCACGATGCTGTCGGCGATCTCGATGGTGCTGCAGCGGAACTACATGGAGCGGATGCTGGAGGAGATCTCCGGCAGCTCCACGGTCATGAGCGAGGACATGCTGCGGTTCGCCATGATGTTCGGCGTCGTAGCCGGACTGATCATCTCCGTTGTGCTCACCGGACTCTGGATCCTCTTCGCGTTCAAGATGCGCGCGGGCCGCAACTGGGCCAGGATCACGCTGACCGTGCTCGCCGGTGCCTGGATACTCAACGCCCTCAGCGGCATGGTCACCGCCGCCATCCCGCAGACGGTGCAGCTTCCCGAAGGGGGGAGCTACACCCTGGAGATCCCCACGGCACAGCTGGTGACCAGCTACGTGCAGAGCACCCTCACGTTGCTGGCGATGATCGCTTTCATCGTGCTGGTCTACCTCAAGCGGTCCAACGGGTTCTTCCAGGCGACGGCGCGCCGGTGACAGCGCAGCCGCCGCACGGCGAGCGGGACGGGCACGGATGACGAACACCTCCGAACCGGTACCCACGGGGGTGCCGCGGACGTTGCGAGTGGGACTGGGGCTCTGGGTGGCGCTCGGCGTTTTCCTGCTCGTCCGTGCCGCGATCTCGTGGACCGATCTCGGTGCGCTGCGCGGCGGTCTCGTCGACACGCGAGGGCTGGCTCCGGAGCGAGCCGAGCAGCTGGCCCGCGAGTTCCTCGTGGTCAACACGATCCTGGCGGTCGTGTTGGCCGCGGGCTACGCGGGGCTGGCGTGGTCGGTGCTGCGGCGGCACTCCTGGGCGCGGATCGCGGTCAGCCTGCTCGCCGTGGCGCACGTGCTGTTGCTGCTGCTGTCCGGAGCCTGGAGTGCCTCCAATCTGATCGTGCTCGTGCTGGCGGTGCTCGCGTGGGCGTGCTTCTGGCGCCGGGAGACCTCGGAGTGGTTGGCCGGTGACCGTTGACCGAAGCCGCCGAGATCCGCTACGCCGAGCCGGGGTCGAGTTGGTGGCCGCTGCTCTGGGGACCTGCGTTCGCACTGCTCGGTCTCCTCGTCGAGTTGACGACTCCGGGGCCGCTGCACCTGCCACAGTGGCCGGTACTGGCGGCCCTGCTGGCCGCGGCCGCGGTGCCGTGGATCCGGGCGCGCAGGCGCTTCCACTCGGTAACACTGACTACAGTGGAGCTGACCGTGGGCGGGGAGTCGGTCCCGCTCGACCGTCTCGCGCTGCCCGGGACGGAGCCCACGGCACGCGCCGCTCGGGTACTCGGGGAATCGAGCACGGTGCCGAAGGGGATGACCGAGGTTCCGCTGCTGCTGCGGCAGCCCGCCGATCCCGACAGCGCTGGTGATCCCGATACCGCTGCCGATTCCGACACCACGGCCGGAACCGAGACCGTGGTGCTGGCCTGGGCCCGTTTCCCGGAGGCGTTGCATGCCGAACTCGCGACACTGCTGCGTTCGGAGTAGTTCGCGGCATGCGATGCTGGTTCGGTGCATGATCCCCAATCCGAGCCGACCGCGTCCGAGCGGCCACCACGGCGGTTGCACCAGCCGTGGCGACTGGGCGTGTTCGGGGTCGAGGTGCTGCTGGCGGCGGTGCTGATCGCGTTGGCCTTTCCGGCCTGGGAGAACTCGGTGGTCCGTATCGAGCTGCCCGAGGCCTCCGGCGGTACCGGCGTCTCCCGCATGCTGGGCAGCTGGGTCGCGCTCGCGGTACTCGCGGTCACGACCGGCGGGCTGCTGCTGATCGACGCCCTCCGCCACCTGACGCTGGGAGTGCGCGCCGGTCGTTCGGACAGGCGGTCCCGGGTCGGGCCGGAGCCGGAATCCCACTCCGGGGGAACACCCGAGGCCGGGGGAACACCCGAGGCCGGGGAAGCACCGGATTCGGACGCCCGTTCGTGAACCGAACGACCGCGCTCTGCTCGGTTCGGCCCGCCACCCGGGATCGGCCGCGGGCACCCGTCGACCGAGCACCACTCGAACTGAAGCGGCACGCCGGAAAACGAGCGCGAGATTCACCACCTCCGGCGGGGAGCCCCGAGCCGCGCTCTTCCGCTGCCTGGCAAACTGGGCGGTGTGACTGCCGATAATCCAGCCAACGCGACGACAGCAGCATCCGATCCGGCGCCCCGCTCCCGGCAGCTCTTCGAACGAGCGGAGGCGGTGACCCCGGGCGGGGTCAACTCCCCGGTGCGTGCGTTTCACTCGGTCGGCGGCACCCCACGCTTCATGGTCCACGGGGAGGGCGCGTACCTCTGGGACGCCGACGGCAACAGCTACGTCGATCTCGTCTCCTCCTGGGGGCCGATGATCAACGGGCACGCGCACCCCGACGTGGTCGGCGCCGTGCGCGAGGCCGCCGTCGACGGGCTCTCGTTCGGCACTCCGGCCGGCGGCGAGATCGATCTCGCGCAGGAGATCATCGACCGGGTCGATCCCGTCGAGCACGTGCGGCTGGTCAACTCCGGCACCGAGGCCACCATGACCTCCATCCGGCTGGCGCGCGCGTTCACCGGCCGCGACAAGGTCCTCAAGTTCACCGGCTGCTACCACGGTCACGTCGACTCGCTGCTCGCCGGAGCCGGATCCGGCGTGGCCACCCTCGGGCTGCCCGGCACACCCGGTGTCACGGAGGCGCAGGCCGCCGACACCATCGTGGTGCCCTACAACGACCTGGAGGCGGTGCGGCGGGCCTTCGCCGAGCACGGCGACCGGATCGCCTGTGTGATCACCGAGGCCGCCGCCGGCAACATGGGGGCGGTGCCGCCGCGCGAGGGCTTCAACGCCGCGCTGCGCGAGATCACCCGCGAAGCTGGGGCGCTGCTGGTGATGGACGAGGTCATGACCGGTTTCCGCGTCTCGCGCGCCGGCTGGTACGGCGTGGACGGCGTAGCCGGCGACCTCTACACCTTCGGCAAGGTGATGTCGGGCGGGCTGCCCGCCGCCGCCTTCGGCGGCCGGGCCGACGTGATGGACCTGCTGGCGCCGCGCGGTCCCGTTTACCAGGCGGGCACCCTCGCCGGTAACCCGGTGGCGGTGGCCGCCGGGCTGGCGAACCTGCGCGCCGCCGACGCCGAGGTCTACACCGCGCTGGACCGCAACGCGAGCCGCCTCGGGGAGCTGCTGGGCGACTCGCTGCGCGCGGAGGGCGTGCCCCACCAGATCTCCTTCGCGGGCAACATGCTCAGCGTCTTCTTCACCGAGACCCCGGTACACGACTTCTCGGGTGCGCAGGCACAGCAGACCTGGCGGTTCCCCGCCTTCTTCCACGAGCTGCTGCGGCGCGGGGTATACCCGCCGCCGAGCGCGTTCGAGTGCTGGTTCGTCAACGCGGCCATGGACGACGACGCCTTCCAGATCATCGCCGAGGCGCTGCCCCACGCGGCCGCCGCCGCGGCAGCGGCGGAGCCGGGGGAGTCCAAGTGAGCGGCAGAACGACCGTGGTCCACTTCGTGCGGCACGGTGAGGTGCACAACCCCGAGGGCATCCTGTACGGCCGCCTGCCCGGATACCGGCTCTCCGAGGAGGGGCAGCGGCAGGCCAAGGTCGTCGCCGGTTTCCTGGCCGACCACGACGTCCGGGTGGTGCACGCCTCCCCGATGCAGCGGGCCGCCGAGACCGCGAGCCCGGTGGCCGAGCAGCACGAGCTGGACATCGACACCGACGAGCAGCTGATCGAGGCGGCGAACCGCTTCGAGGGCTGCCGGGTGTCGGTGGGTGACGGCGCGCTGCGCTCGCCACGCCACTGGCCGAAACTCTGGAACCCGGTGCGTCCCTCCTGGGGCGAGGCCTACCTCGGTATCGCGCGCCGGATGCTCGCGGCGGCGCACCGCGCCCGGGAGGCAGCCGGGTCCGGCGAGGCGGTCTGCGTCTCCCACCAGCTGCCCATCTGGATCCTGCGCAGATTCATCGAGGGCAAGGCGCTCTGGCACGACCCGCGCAGGAGGCAGTGCTCGCTGGCGTCGGTGACCAGCCTGGTGTTCCGGGGTGAGAAGTTCGAACGCCTGGCCTACGCCGAGCCGGTGGGCGAGACCGACGCGAGAGCGAGCGGTGCATGAGATCCGACCGGTTGTGGGGCCGTGGTGGCCGTCGCGCGGGTAGGCCTGTCGCCGCGTTGGCGCTGGTCGCGCTGTTCGCGTTGCTGTCCGGGTGCGCGGGCAGCGAGAACGCGGTCTCCGACAACGGTGAGTTCACGTTCGTCTCGCCGGGTGGGCGGACCCGGCTGTTCTACTCGCCGGACGAGCGCGGGCGCGTCACGGGCCTGAAGGGCGAGTCGTTGGCCGACGCCGACAACACCATCCGGTTGTCGGACTTCAGCGGCGAGGTCGTGGTGCTCAACGTGTGGGGCTCCTGGTGCCCGCCCTGTCGTGCGGAGGCCGACGATCTGCAGGCGGTGCAGGACGAACTCGATGACCGGGGTGTGCAGGTCCTCGGGATCAACGTGCGGGACAACCGCGACGCCGCCAACGACTTCGTGCACAACCTGGACGTCGACTACCCCTCCATCTACGACCCGTCCGGCCGCGCGATGCTGGCGCTGAACGGCTTTCCCCGCAGCACCACCCCGGCGACGGTGGTGCTGGACCGCGAGCACCGCGTGGCGGCGATCTATCTGACCGAGGTCACCGAGCAGGGCCTGTTGCCGAAGGTTCGCGACATCGCGAACGAGAACTCCGGCTCCGGTGGGGCCGGGAACACCGGTGATTCCGGCGACAGGGGAGGTTCCAGTAGCACGGGCGGGTCGAGCCCGTCCGAGGAGCGGGAGCCCGGCCGGTAACGAACAGGCCGGTAACGAACAGGCCGGTAACGAACAGGCCGGTAACGAACAGGCCGGTAACGAACAGGCCGGTGCGGACTCCCGGTGACGGCTTCCCGGTCGGTCCGGCGTGAGCGGGAGCCCTCCCCACCGCCGCCGTACGGGTTCCCGGCGGCAGCTGCACGCTCCCGGCGGCACCGGAGCACGTCCGGTGCTCGCCCCGCGAGACGCGGGACCGGAGCATCGCGGCGCGAGCGATGTCCGGATTTTCCGATTCGATGACCTGCGTACTCGTTCCGCCGCGCCGGGAACCGCGGAGCGCTTCCAGCAGCCGAGCCCCGTGACCGGGGCGAACGCGCGCCTCGATGTGGCTTCGGTCACCAGGGGTGCTGTGTGGGCTCGGCAGCGGCTTACCTACCCTCGGGTTCGTGGATCCGACCGAGCTAGTCCAGACCGGCCCGCTGATTCTGGCGGTCGGGTTCGCTGTTCTCGCCGGGACGGTCAGTTTCGCCTCGCCCTGCGTGATTCCGCTGGTCCCCGGTTATCTCGCCTATCTGGCCGGTCTCGTCGGTGCCGACGCCCCGGCGGTCGACACCGCGGAAACCACCGCGGGCCTTCGCCGCGGGCGATGGCGGGTCGCGGGTGCGGCGCTGCTCTTCATGCTCGGGTTCACCGCCGTGTTCGTGATCGCCACGGTCGGCGTTCTCGGGCTCTCCGACGCGCTGGCCCTCAACGAGCCCGTGCTGCGCAGGCTCGGCGGTGTGGTCACCGTGCTCATGGGCCTGGTCTTCCTCGGCGTGTTCCCCGCGTTGCAGCGTGACGTGCGTGTTCGGCGGGTGCCGCGCGGCGGCTTATGGGGCGCTCCCGCGCTCGGCGCCGTCTTCGGACTCGGCTGGACCCCCTGTCTGAGCCCCACGCTCACCGGAGTCGTCTCGCTGGCCTACAGCACCCAGTGGCAGGGCGGGGCCGCGCTGCGCGGTGTCGTGCTGGTGCTGGTCTACTGCCTCGGCCTCGGCATCCCGTTCGTGGTGCTCGCACTCGGCGCGCGCTGGGCCGTACGCGGCACCGGCTGGTTGCGCAGGCACTCCCGCACCATCCAGTGGGTCGGTGGGTTGCTGCTCATACTCGTCGGCCTGCTGCTGGTCACCGGTCTGTGGGGAAGCATGATCGCGTCGCTGCGCGCCCCCATCAACGGATTCGAGTTGCCCATCTGATGAACACTTCGGCCCCCCGGCGAGTCCTGGCCTTCCTGCGCAACACCTGGCGCGGGCTCACCTCGATGCGCACCGCCCTGGTGCTGCTGTTCCTGCTGGCACTCGCGGCGCTGCCGGGTGCGTTGCTGCCGCAGTGGTCGCTGAACCGCCAGAACGTCGAGACGTTCTACGACAATCACCCCACCTGGGCGAAGGTTCTCGACTCCATCGGCGCGTTCAACGTGTTCAGCTCGGTGTGGTTCGCCGCGATCTACGTGCTGCTGTTCGTCTCGCTGATCGGTTGCCTGGTCCCGCGCAGCGCGGAATACCTGCGGCAGCTGCGCGCACGTCCGGTGCGCACCCCGCGCAACCTCGAGCGCATGCCGCACCACGCCGCGGGTACCGTCTCGCTCTCGCCGGACGAGATGTCCGACTTCGCGCGCCGCAGACTGCGGCGCTGGCGCGTGGCCGAGAACACCGAGCAGGACGGCACCCGCACGTTCAGCGCCGAACGCGGTTACCTGCGCGAGGCGGGCAACCTCGTGTTCCACTTCGCGCTGGTGGGGCTGCTGATCACCGTCGGCGGTGACCAGTTGATGCGCTACGAGGGCCAGGTGGTCGTGCAGGCCGACGGCTCGGGGTTCTGCAACTCGGGAACCTACAACTACGACTCCTTCGACGCGGGCCTGACGGTCGACGGCACGAACCTGAGCCCGTTCTGCGTGCGGCTCAACGACTTCGACGTGCGCTACCTGCACTCCGGCCAGCCCGAGCGGTTCCACGCCGACATCGAGTACCAGTCCGGCGAGGCGCTCGACAACGGCAACTGGAAATCCCACGACCTGCGGGTCAACAATCCGCTGCGCACCGCCGGTGACCGCATCTACCTGACGGGCAACGGCTACACCCCGATATTCACCGTCACCTTCCCGGACGGCACCCAGCGGACCAAGAAGACGCAGTGGCAGCCGGTCGACACCACCACCATGCTCTCGCAGGGCGCCACCAAGTTCGACCGGCCCGGCATGTCGAACGAACAGCGCAGGCACAACAACCAGCTGGCGATCACCGGGCTGTTCGCCCCGACCGCCAGCCTCGACGGCAAGGTGCTCAGCTCGCGCTTCCCCGCGCTGCGGGACCCGATGGTGGCCGTGGACGTGCTCAAGGGCAAGCTCGGACTCGCGGGCGACACCGGCCAGTCCATCTTCAGCGTGGACCAGTCCCTCATCGACTCCGGTGAGCTGAACCGGGTGGCCCGCGAGAACCTGGCCGTCGGGGAGACGATCCGGCTGGACGACGGCACCACCATCCGGTTCGACGGGGTGCAGCGCTGGGCGAACCTGCAGATCTCGCACAACCCGTTCCAGCGATACGTCCTGGTCTTCGCCATCGCGGTGGTCATCGGACTCGGTGCCTCGCTGAGCATCAAACGCCGCCGGATCTGGCTGCGGATCAAACCTCTCGCGGACGGTTCGGGCCACACCGACGAGAACGCTTCCGCCGCCGGTGGCGGTGGTGCCTCGGTCGAGATCGGTGGACTCGCGCGAACCGATCAGGCCGGTTACGGCGAGGAGTTCACCAAGCTGACGGACGAGCTGCTCGGAAGTGGGGCGGAACCCACCGCGGGCTCGTCGGGGACCGACTCCCCCGGAAGGAGCAGTTGATGGTCAACCAGACACTGTCCGATTTGAGCGACATGGCGTTCGCGACCTCGGTCGTGATCTACATCCTCGCCATGTTGCTCTACTTCGCCGAGTTCGCCTCCGGCAAGGCCACGGGCAACGCCGCCGAGAACGCCGAACCGGCGCGGGCGACCGTCGGCGCGGGCGGGGTAGCCACCAAGGAGCCGGGCTCGGGGCCGGTCGTCGGTCGGCTGGAACCCGAGCCCCGCAAACCGTGGTCGGAGCGGTTCGGCGGCATGGCCGTGGCCGTGACCGTGCTCGGTGTGCTCGTGCACGCCTTCTCGCTGGTCATCCGGGGCGTGGCAGTGGGGCGCGTGCCGTGGGGCAACATGTACGAGTTCGGCTCGGCGATCTGCCTGGTCGCGGTCGTGGCGTGGCTGGTGGTGCTCTACCGGCAGTCCCGCGCCGTCCGCAAGCCCACCACCGCGCCCAAGCTGCGGGGGTTGGGCGGTTTCGTGCTGCTGCCCGCCACGTTGTTGCTGTTCCTGTCCGGCACCGCGCTGTACGCCACCGCCTCGCAGCTGCAACCCGCGCTGCGGTCCTACTGGATCTGGATCCACGTCTCCGCCGCGATCGTGTCCACCGGTGTGCTCATGTTCGCCGGTGTCGCCAGCGTGCTCTTCCTCGTGCGGCTCCGGAGCGAGAACAATCCGACCGACCCCGGCCGCATCGGCGAGCGGCTGCCCAGCAGCCAGGTGCTCGACCGGTTCGCCTACCGCGCCACCGTGCTGATCATGCCGGTGTGGACCTTCGCGATCATCGCGGGCGCGATGTGGGCCGAGGCCGCGTGGGGACGCTTCTGGGGCTGGGACCCGAAGGAGACCTGCTCGCTGATCGCCTGGATCGTCTACGCCGCCTACCTGCACGCCCGGGCGACCTCGGGGTGGCGGGGGACCCGCGCCGCCTGGATCAACATCTTCGGCCTGGCGGTGATGATCTTCAACCTGTTCTTCATCAACATCGTGATCTCCGGGCTGCACTCCTACGCGGGGCTGTGACCGGTCGTCTCCTCCCCCATCGGTGGTCCTTCGTCGAGCCGTGGCGGCGCATTCGCGCTCGTGGCACCCGGTGCTCGCGTGATCGTGGATATTGTCCGTAAGATCGCGGTTGTGGTATGGCCCGGTGATCCGGGCGGGCCCGCGGGAAACGGCGCGGGCTTGCGGGAAACGGCGCGGGCCGGGCCCCGCGTCGGACGCCCGCCGTGAACCGGGTGAGTTTCCGCCACTACCGTGCACACGGGCCGGGTAGGTCTCGATTCGTTCTTGGAGGATTCGAACGGTGACCGGAAGAAACGACGAGCCGGACGCCCGGCAGGATTCGGGACGGTTTCCCGCCGGGGGAGGAGCGGAACCGAACGCGGAGTCGGCCGAGAGCTCGTCCTCGTCGGGGCACGCCGCCCCCGACTACGGCGCTCCCGCCCAGCAGGCGGGAGGTCATCCCGAGCAGGCACAGCAGTACCCCGTGCCGGGGCAGTATCCCCAGTCCGGCCCGAATCCGGTGGTCAACCCGTACGCCAATCCCGCGGCTTCGGGGCCCAGGCCGGTTCCCGGCGGTGATCCGAACCAGGCACAGTCCGGCCCGTACCAGATGCCGCCAAACGCCCCGTCCGGTCCGTACCCGGCTCCGGGAAGCACTTCCGGGCCGTACGCCGCCGCACCCGGGCAGCCCTATCCGCCACAGGGGGTTCCGCCCAACCAGCAGGCCCCCAGCCAACAGGCCCCCGGCCAGCACCCCGTCCCGGGGCAGCAGTGGGTCCAGCCTCAACCGGGCCAGCAGCCCCAACCCGGTCAGCAACCCCAGCCCGTTCCCGGTATGCAACAGGTGCCGCCCGGTCAGCAGGATCCCGCCGCCGCGCAGGACCTGTCCTCGGCGCAGTTGCTGCGCCAGGCCAAGCGTCCGCCGCAGTCGGGATGGCGGCGCGCGATCTACCTCGCCAGCGGCAAAACCATCAACCCGGGCGAGAGCCCGGCCGATGTGCACCGCAGGGAGCTGATCTCGCGCATCAACCAGCCGCTCCACGGCTGCTACAAGATCGCCATGCTCAGCCTCAAGGGCGGGGTCGGCAAGACCACCACCACCGCCACGCTCGGCTCCACGTTCTCCTCGCTGCGCGGCGACCGGGTGGTCGCGGTGGACGCCAACCCGGACCGGGGGACGCTGAGCCAGAAGATCCCGCTCGAGACCACCGCGACCGTGCGTCACCTGCTGCGGGACGCGCCGCGCATCCGCAAGTACAGCGACGTGCGCTCCTACACCTCGCAGGGCCCGAGCAGGCTGGAGATCCTCGCCAGCGAGCAGGACCCGGCGGTTTCCGAGGCGTTCAGCGAGAACGACTACCGCACCGCCGTCGACCTGCTGGAGCACTTCTACAACGTGGTGCTCACCGACTGCGGGACCGGGTTGATGCACTCCGCGATGAAAGGGGTGCTGGACGTGGCCGACTCGCTGGTCATCGTCTCGCCGGGCTCCATCGACGGCGCGCGCAGCGCTTCGGCCACACTGGACTGGTTGGACGCCCACGGTTACGGCGAGCTGGTGTCGCGTTCGGTGGCGATCATCAACTCGGTGCGGCCGGGCTCCGGCAAGGTCGACGTCGACAAGTTGGCCGCGCACTTCGGCTCGCGGTGCCGCTCGGTCTCCAAGATCCCGTTCGATCCGCACCTGGAGGAGGGCGCGGAGGTCGATCTGGACCAGCTGGCCGCTTCCACCAGGCTGGCGCTGCTCGAGCTGGCGGCCACGGTGGCCGACGACTTCCCGCACGCAGCCGGTAGGCAGCAGGCCGGCTGACGAGACGTTTACTTCGCAGGCTGCCGAAGGGCTAGCTTGGCGGAACCTCGCGCACGGCTCTCGCTGCGGGTCCGGAGACATCGGGTAGTTACTACACAACGTCTCCGGCGTCCTCGCGAGAGCCGCACGGGAGAACCCGCGGCGGTGCCGGTGGCGAGGGTGGCCGGAGCTCGGCTTGCGAGGGTGCTCGGAGCTCGGCCCGCGTCGAAGGGGCGCGGCGATTTCGCGAGAAATTGACGCTGCCCGGGCCGCGTACCGCCGTACTGGGGGCGTCAATTTCGTGGGAAATTTACGGCTACGGGGCGCACGGCCTCGGCGAGCAGCGATTTCGTGGGAAATTTACGTTGCTGACGGCCGGAACCCGGTCACGGGGACCGGGCCGGGGTACTCAGCTCTCGTCGCGGGGTTTGCGCTGTTGCTCGGAGATCCTGCGGAGGAACTCGGGGTCGTCGTCCGGTGCGGTTGGGCGTTGGGGCTGTTCGGTGCGCTTCTCCAGCGTCTCCCGAATGGGACCGAAGCCCTGCCACAGCAGCACGACGAGCGTTATGGCACCGATTGCCGCCAGGATGTAGACCATCGTGGTCACCTCCGTTGTTCCGTCGGGGCAGCGGATCCGCCGGTTGTGGCGCTCGTCCCGCTGTTCGTTGCCGCATGCCGGATCGCTCGCCGTGGTGCGGGGATTTGTCCGATCCGTGTGGCGTGCGAAGTTCCATGATAACCGGTCGACGAAACCGGCAGGAGTGTCGATTATCGCGCGATGCGGTGAGGAATGTCGCGCGGTGGGGGCAGGCGGTGCTCGCAGGGCAACGCGGGCAGCATCACTCGGTGCCGAAGGCAGTATCGCTCGGCGAGGTAGCCGGGACTTGTCGCCGAGCCGGTGGTGCGGAGTTGTCTCACAATCTCGGCGGCCCGGATGAAGGGTGGGTGTTG
This sequence comes from Actinopolyspora mzabensis, assembly GCF_900101095.1. Classification (GTDB taxonomy): domain Bacteria; phylum Actinomycetota; class Actinomycetes; order Mycobacteriales; family Pseudonocardiaceae; genus Actinopolyspora; species Actinopolyspora mzabensis. The sequence goes on along the minus strand of NZ_FNFM01000002.1, from coordinate 214,600 downwards.
TCGCCCGGCGCCGAGCCGGTCGCATTGCCGGACGGCAGGGTTCGTGACCTCGTGGTTCGTACCTCGCGGTCGCCGTACCCTGCCACACAGCAAGGCGTCGGCTCGGCCGGGCGTGCTTCCCCGTTCACCCGGAGTCGGGTGAGCACCCGGTCGAGGGTGCGCGCCGAACCCCGCTCAACTGGGAACTCCGCTCAGCGGGCGGTGCCGATCCCGTGGGGCATGTCCGCGTCGTTGGTCAGCTCGGCGAGCATCGTGCGAACCTCGGACTCACGGAACCGACGGTGGCCGCCCGGTGTGCGGATCGAGCCGATCCGGCCCGCGGTGGCCCAGCGGGTCACGGTTTTCGGGTCCACCCGGAACATAGCGGCGACCTCTCCTGGGGTGAGCAGATGGTCCTGGCCGTTCTGCGTGATCTGTTGGGTCGACGCTGTCACTGGTGACCTCCACGGTCGAACGAATGGTATCCGGGCATTCCGGTCGCATCCTGGCACCGATAGGGGCAAGTACTCGAACCGTTGGGTCCAGGTAAAGGGAAAGTAAGGGACGAAAGGTGCGGTTCGGGCGCGGTGAGGGTTCGTGGTGGCGTCCTCTACCCTGGCTGACGTGCAGCAACAGCAGCAGGAAACGCCCGAGGGCCCGGAGGAACCACGCGGCGGGGAGACCTCCGGCGCGGAGCGGCCACCGCGCGGTGGAAACCTCGCGCGGGACATCACGCTCTACACCGTCGCCAGGTTCGGACTGCTGGCCGTGTTGGCCGGGGTGCTGGTGCTTTTCGACGTTCCGTTGCTGGTGGCGCTGGCCGTGTCCGTGGTGGTGGCGATGCCGCTCTCCCTGGTGGTTTTCTCGGGGCTGCGCCGCAGGGTGGCCACGGGCATGGCCGAGCGGGCCGCCGAACGCGCCGAACGTAAAGAACAGTTGCGGGCGCAGCTGCGCGGCGAGGCCGACAGCGTCGAATCCGACCCCCCGGTGGACGACGAGCACTCGGACTCCGACCCGCCTCGTGACTGAACTCACCTTCCGATTAGTTGTTCGCCCCCACCCGCCCGGCGATTTCGCGAGAAATTGACGCGCTCCGAGGCCGGGCGAAAGTGGCGAGGCAGCGATCCTCCCGCCGTTTCCCGGGGCGGGTAGTGCTGGGCGAAGTCGGGTAGTGCGGGGCGAAGTGGTGGCGGAAGCTTCTAGAGTCGGTGCAGTCCGTCGAGCACGCGGCGCATGAGCGCGAGATCGGGATGCTCGGCTGCGGGACTCTCCGTGGCACCGGTGGGGTTTCCGTTCCCGGTGTTCGCGCCGGAGATCGGTTGTACGGGTTCCGGAATCGCCGGGCCGGGCGGCGGAACCGGTTGCGGTGCCGCGAGGTCGAACAGCCGCGGGTATCGGTCCGGGTCGCACAGCGGCCAGCCGATTACTTCGGCTGAGGGGCGTTCGGCCCGGAAGTGAGCTTCCAGCCGCAGTGCGGCCAGTCGTCGGGCGGCGGGACCACTGCCACCCGCGTGGCGGGGTCGGTAGCTGACGCGGTTTCCCCAGGCGCCGAGCACGATCGCGGTGCCCAGCAGCAGCACCGCCGTGCCCAGCAGCATGGCCGGATGGGTGTTCATTCGGAATCCTCTCGCTTCCGTGGTTCCTCGGGAGTTGGCCCGGTGGTGGGTGGCTGCTCGCTCGGTGGCAGGCAGCCGAAGGCGAGTACCGCGGCGTGGTCGCTCAGTTCGTGGGAGAGGTGTCGCAGTGCCGAGGCGGTCTCGGCGCACTGCCGGGCGGTGGCCCGACCGGCCGCTATGTCGTGGATGGTGCGGTTCAGCCGTTCGGGGTCGTGGTTCAGGGCGATGTTCGGCCGCGTCGGGTGACCGGTCACGAGGCATCACCGGCGCGCGGCGCCGTGTCCGGCTCTGTCTCCCGCGTGCGGGGAGTTCCGCGTTCGGCGGTCGTCATTCCGGTTGTCCTTTCCGCGTCGCTGTGTCGTCTCGGCAGATCGTCGTGTCGTTCCGGGGACTCGTTGGCGTTTCGGTGGTCGGGGCGCGCGGTTCTCGCGCTGTTGGGAACCGCCCGGCCGAGACGGGGAAGGGGAGCGGCCCGGCCGGGCGGCGGACGGTCCGGCCCCGGAGGTCGGGGCTCACGGGACCGGGCCGTGGTTCAAAGGGCGCGTAAACCGGAGAGGACGCGGGCGAGCAGCTGTGGGTGTGGCGGGGCGAGGGTTGTCGGCGCGTTGATCTCGGCGGGCCGAGCGGGTAGGTCGCTGTTGCCCGGTCGGCGCTTCGCGATCGCGGGTAGTGGCAGCGTGCCGCGCCAGCGGGACCAGCGACCCGCCCTGATGGCGGGCATGATCTCCGTGGGTGCCGCGTCGGCCCGGAGCTGTTCCGGCGGTGCGGCGGGTGGCGCTTCCGGGGGCGGTGCCTCAGGCATCCGATTCGTTCGCGTCGTCAGTGGGAGTGCTGTCAGCGGGAGTGCTGTCGGGGGGAAGTTCGCCGGTGGGGAGCTCGCCGCTCGGCAGTGCGGCGGCGTGTTGCCGCAGTGCGGCGGCGAGCTCGTCGAGCACGGTGGCGGTGTCGCGGCACTGCGTCGCGGTGTAGCGCTGCCCGCCGATCTCGAAGGCGGCGTCGCTGAGCATCCACTCGCCACGCCGCAGGAAGACGGAAAGCTGGGTGTGCGGACGGCTCATGACCGCTCGCCCGCCCGGATCGCGTCGTCGAGCACGTCCCGCAGCAGCTTCGCCTGCTCGACCGTCCACTCGGTCCGGTTGTAAACGGTCGGCGTGTCGATCCGGATCACCCTCGGCGTCCACTGTGACCGCCAGATCCGCAGCGACGACGAGCCGGACTCATCCCTGCACCGCAGCCGTATGCCCGGGTGCGATACCTGATTTCTCTGGGGCAACTCGTTACTCCTAGCCTGTACCGAAAGCAATGGGCAATGTCTTCCTTGATGGACATGTTCCATTTTTTTGGAACATGTCCAGCGTATGCAATCCTTCGATCAGGTGATGGTTTAGTGCCATGCGTGACGGCCTAGGATCTGGTACATGGCGGTTACCAGAGGTGGAACGCCCAAAGCACGTGCACTCGGCGCTGAACTGCGTGAAGCGCGTGAGGCGAGTGGGCAAAGTCTTCGTGCGGTGGCACGCGAACTCGAAACCAACCACGTGAAACTGGGGCGATACGAATCAGGAGCTCAGGTTCCCGCCCCTGAATTCGTCGCGGTCTACCTCGCGGCCTGCGGTACCACCGCTTCAGAACGAGACCGCGTTGTTGAGATGGCGCGTGATGCGGATCAGCCCGACTGGCTCACGACGGGGCGGAACGGGTCTCGTCACGAGCTGACCACGCTGATCGAGTTCGAGCGGACGGCAATCGCGATCTCTGATGTTGCTACGGATCTTGTGCCGGGATTGCTGCAAACTTCGGCATACGCTCGCGCGCTCATGTTGGAAATGTCCGATCAGGAGCGCGAGACGCGTGTGTTGATGCGTGTCGGCCGCCGTGAAGTCCTGACGGACAAGGGCGTCGCGTTCACAGCGATCATCAGCGAACGGGCGCTGTCGGAACCGATCGGCGGTCACCCGGTGATGGCGGAGCAGCTACGCCACATCGTCGACATGAGTGAGCGGCCCAATGTCGCTGTTCAGGTGCTGCGTTCAGGATCGACCGTTGCACATCCGGCGCATATGGGGTCGTTCGTGCTCTACAACTTTCCGAAAGCTTCACCGATCGTGCATTTCGAGCACTATCAGTCGGCTTCGTTCCTGCACAACCCGACCACTGCCCAGGACTACGCCGAAGCGGTTACTACCCTGCAAACGTTGGCGATGAACGAGGAAGAGTCTAAAAAGTTCATCGCCAACCAAGCAGAGGAAATGGAGGCCATTGATGACGGTACACCACCCTGAGGGATGGCGGAAATCGAGCCGTTCTGGCCGGGTTAGCAACTGTGTTGAGGTCGGTCGTATCGCGGATGGCGCGGCGGTGCGTGACACCAAGGATCGCTCGGCCGGGTACTTCACCACTACCGGCCCGCAGTGGTCGGCGTTCATTGACGCGGTGAAGGCCGAGAAGTTCGGCTGATTCAGCGGCGAGAAGTCCAGCGCCTCCGGATGCGTTCCGGAGGCGCTTTTTCGTGCGAGTCCCGCCCGGCCGGGCCGCCCCGTGTCACGGAGTGCCCGAATCCTCTCCGCTCAGTCAGCGGTGAACGCCTTGTCGACGGCCAGCGTGTCCTCGTGCAGGTGCATGCGGACGATCCGGCCGTCCTCGACCACCAGGTGCATGGCCACCGGTGTGGTGAACTCCTTGCCGGTGGACACGACGGTGTGCGTGAAGATCGCCAGCAGCATCACGTCACCACCGTCGACGATGACGCGATCCAGCACGACCTCGCTCCTGCCGAGCTCGAAGTGCGGCCACCTCGTGGTGAAGTACGGCGCGACCTCCTCCCGGCGGGTACGGGGTCCGGACCAGGGCAGCGCGTCACTGCCGGGGACGTACCAGTCGATCTCCGCGGCGAACAGTTCCTGGATGCCTTCCGGATCCTGCCTGCCGAGGCGCTCCACGAACTTCTCCACCACGGCCCGCGAGGTCTGCGTATCCGTTGCCATCGCCCTCGTCCTTCGTCTCGTCGTTCGCGTGTGGTGTGTCGGTCGGGCCGCAGCCCTGGGGCCGGAAGTGCTTGCCGCTCAGCGGTCCGCCGAGCACGGGCGTCCCGTATCGCCTACCGGTGCCTAGAGCTGTGTGGCGCCGCCGTCGACGAGCAGTTCCGCACCGGTGGTGAAGCTGCTCTGGTCTCCGGCCAGGTAGAGCGCGGTGGCGGCGACCTCGTCGGGACTGCCGATCCGGCCGAGCGGGGTGAGTGGGGTGGACTCGGCTTCGGTGGGCTGATCGCCGTGCGGGAAAGCGGCGCGCAGTTCGTCCCCGCCCGGGGTCTCGACATCGCCGGGCGTGAGGGTGTTGACGCGGATACCCCGGTCCGCCAGCTCGGCGGCCCAGGTGCGGGCGAGGCTGCGGATCGCGGCCTTGGTCGCGGCGTAGACGCCCAGCCCCGGGGCGGCCCGCAGGGCCGCGCTGGAGGAGACCAGCATCACCGAGGCCCCCGCCGTCAGCAGCGGCAGTGCTTTCTGGACGGTGAAGACCGTCCCCTTGAGATTGATCGAGGTCGTGCGGTCGTACTCCTCCTCGGTGATCGTGCCGAGCGGAGCGTAGTCCCCGACCCCTGCGTTGGCCACCACGACGTCCAGTCGGCCGCTGCGGTTCGCGATCTCGGCGAAGAGCCGGTCGAGGTCGCCGTGGTCCGAGGCGTCGCTCTGGACGGCGATACCTCGGGTGCCGACCCGCGCGACAGCGGTGTCCAGCTCGGCCTTGCGGCGGCCGGTGAGGTAGACGGTCGCGCCTTCGGCGGCGAAACGGCGGGCGATCGCCAGGCCGATGCCGCTGGATGCGCCGGTGACGAGGGCGCTCTTGTCGTCCAGCTGTCCCATGGGATTTCTCCGATTCCTTGCTGTAACCATTTTTGTTACATCGATGGCCGATGTTCGCGGCCGTGATCTCCCTAAATCCGGGAAGATCAACGGCCCGAGGTCAGGCGGTTTTCAAGACGTCCCGCAGTACGTCCTCCAACGTGGTCTTGGCCAGCTCCCCCCGCAGGGCGGCCTCCACCTCGTCGTACACGGCGGTCATCGCCGGTCCGATGCCGTTTCCCACGACGCACTCGGGGTTCGGCCTCGCGCGGTGCAAGGCGAAGATCGGCCCCGGGTCGATCGCCTGGTAGACGTCGAGCAGGGTGATCGTCTCCAGGTCCCGCACGAGCATCCAGCCCGCCCCCGCTCCCCGCTGCGAATCAGCCAGGCCCGCCTTGCGCAGCTCGGCCAGCAGGCGGCGGATCACCACCGGGTTGGTGTTGACACTCGTCGCGATCTGCTCGGAAGTGGCGACCTCATGACCGCGCCGCTGATACAGCCCGATCCAGGTCAGGGCGTGCGCCGCGACGGTCAGTCTGCTGTTGGCGCTCACGTCGGTCTCCACCACCTTGACTCTCACTCCTGGTTGTAACACTAATCGTTACAACGACATGCGGCAAGTCCTGCGGAGCGATCCCGGTCGAGCCGGGGCTCGCCCGGATGCAGGCCGCGGTCGAGAGCATCGCTCGGCCGTCGCTGCTGTTCGGAGGTGTCATTCCTGTTCGCCGGTGCACAGCCGAGCCGGGCCGATCCCCGCGTGCGCGGGGATGGACCACGGATCGGTGAAAGCGCTACGGTTCGCGTTCGTGGCTCGGATCAAGCGCGGGTGGCTGCGGTGGACCGTCATTGCGGGGTCGATCTTCGTGGTGCTCGCGGTGATCGCGTTCTTCGTGTTCGCGCCCGGGATCGTCGAGCGCAGGATGAACCAGGTCGTCGACACCCGCCTTCCCACGGTCGACGCCTCCACGCGGGAGCTGCACGATTCACTGCCGATCGTGGACATGCACGCCGACACGCTGATGTGGGACCGTGACCTGCTCGAGCGCTCCGAGCGCGGGCACGTCGACCTGCCTCGGCTCGAGGAGGGCAACGTGAGCCTCCAGGTGTTCTCGTCGGTGTCGAAGTCCCCGAGGGGGCAGAACTACGAATCCAACTCCGCCGACACCGACAACATCACCCCGCTGGCCATCGCCCAGCTGCAGCCACCGGCGACGTGGACCTCGCTGCTCGAGCGATCGCTCTACCACGCCGAGAAGCTCAGCGACGCGGCCGCGCGTTCCGACGGTCGCCTGGTGCGGATCCGCACCGGAGCCGACCTCGACGAGCTGATCGCCGCCCGCGAAGCTGGTGAGCGGGTCACCGGCGCGCTCTTCTCCGTCGAAGGCCTGCACAATCTCGAGGGCGAGCAGGAAAACGTCGAGGTGCTGTTCGACGCCGGCATGCGGATGGCGAGCTTCGCCCACTTCTTCGACAACGAGCTCGTCGGCTCGATGCACGGTATCGACAAGGGCGGACTCACCGAGCTGGGCCGCCGGGTGTTCGACGAGCTGGAACAACGGGGGGTCATCGTCGACATCGCACACTCCAGCCACCGCGCGGTGGCCGAGATGCTCGACCGTGCCACGAAACCCGTGGTCTACAGCCACGGCGGTGTGCAGGCCACCTGCGACGTCAACCGCAACCTGACCGACGAGGAGATCCGCGGCGTGGCGCGTACCGGCGGAGTCGTCGGCATCGGCTACTGGGACGCCGCCGTCTGCGACACCACTCCCGCCGCCGTGGTCGACGCCATCGAGCACGTCATCGACGTCGGCGGCATCGAGACGGCCGCCTTGGGCAGCGACTACGACGGGTCGACGACGGTCGGTTGGGACACCAGCGACATCGCGGTGATCACGCAGGAACTGCGCGACCGCGGGCATTCCGAGGCCGACATCGCCGCGATCATGGGCGGCAACACGATCCGGGTCATGCGCGAGGTGCTGCCCGACTGATTACCTTGCCAAAAGCCTCCATGCAGAAATCCAGGGCGGTACTGGCTTCGTGCGGCACCGGAAGCTTCATCGTGTGCCGAGGAGCCTGTCGGGGCGGTATCTCTCCGAAGCGCTGTTTCGGCGAATCAACCTGTGCGTCAGGGTCGTAGGCGTTGGGCCCGCTGGGCCAGCTCGATGATCTCGTCGTCATCCGAGGGCGGATGCCCTTGTTCGTCGCAGCACGGTGGTTTCGTCCGCGTTCGCGCGGACGGGGTTTCGATCCCGGCCAGGGCGTACAGGTGCCGGTAGACATCGATGCCGGGATCGCTGTCGTCGTGGGGCCCGATGAGAACGATTGTGGCGTGTTCGGCGTTGTGGAACGCGACGATCACGCGCAGCGGGCCGGTGAGGTGCCGTACGCAGAGTCGTTCGACGAGATCGCCGGTCAAGCGGTACTGGAGCGCACGGCAACCGTCCCGTTTGAGTTTTTCCAACCACTGCTCGAAGTGTTTCGCGTGTTTGTTGCGAAGCATCTTTCGCTGCTGCTGAGCAGTGCTGGTGATTTCGACGTCAACGGTCACGCGGTGATGATCTCAACACCACCGGTAGTCATTGATAACTGTCGGTCATGCTTTGTGCACGTCGCCGCTACGCATCTCCGCCAGGCTGTCGGCCAGGTCCTCCCGGTCGAGGACGGCCTGGTCGCTGAGCTTCCACCACACCGCGTCGAGCAGATCTGCTCGTTTGCCGCTGGCGCGCAACTCGCGCACGATGTGCAGCACCTCGTGCAGCCGTTCGGGGTCCAGCAGTCGTCGGGTGCTGGCCGTGTCGGCCTCGGTGAGCACACCTTCCTCGGTCCAGCTCCTGATCGTTTTCTCGTCGAGGTCGAGCAGCTCACTGGCCAGGGAGACACGAACCGGCTTGATGCCCGCGAGCGTGCGTCGTGCCACGGAGCGCAAGCGTTCGAGCTGGGTGGGGTCCAGCTGCGCCGAGGCCTGTTCGGCGACCTCTTCGAGCTCCTCGACCCGCTGGAACTGGTCGAAGAGCTCGTCGCGCTCACGCTGTTTGGTCGTGGTCACGGCACACCTCCCACAGCCGAACCAACACCTTTCAATCCCGAGAATAATCCAAAAAATCGGGAATGGCACCTCGGCGGTATGGCGGGGTGCATCACATGCCCAATCGATACCGACTTCGAGGCCCTTACGTGAGCACGACGTGTAGGCGCGGTGCTGAGCGGCCTGTTCCAGGGTGGCGTCCCGCCGGAGGCCGACTTCGTCGTCCTCACGAGGCTGGCCTCGAGTGCACGGGGCCAGCCTCGTGAGCCTCGACCCGGTCGAACACGCGTACGATCCATCCCCGCGTGCGCGAGGCCTACCACCGGATCGATTCGCTAATTCAGCGCGAGGAGGGTCCATCCCCGCGTGTGCGGGACCTACCCAGCGCTACCCTGGCCCGTCCGGTCGCCCACCGGTCCATCCCCGTGTGCGCGGGGCCTACGGTGCAGCGCACATGGGAACCCCACGCTGGCTCGGTCCGTCCCCGCGTGCGCGGGGCCTACATTCACTGACCTGGAATTCTAGCGGCGCGAACGCGCTGTGAGAACCACTCGTTCCGTCCTCCTCCGATCGTCCGGCATGACGACGGGGCTCGGGCGCTCGTCGCCCCCGCTAGCCACTTCTCCCGCCACAGCGTACGACCACTGTGGACCGTGCTGTGCCGGGTCGGCTCGAACCTCCGGAAGACGGTCGCGTTCTTCCGTCGCGCCCTCGCCGCGCTCTCCGTTCTCCGGCGGCGCCCGCTCTGCCGCCGCCGATCCCTTTCGTACTTTTCAAGATCGAGTTCCGCTGCCCTCTTGTGATTGCCGCGCTTCGCCGTTAGCGTTCCCAAAACTTACAGCGTTAGTTATCTGCGCCACACCCACCTGTCCGTGCGAGTCCCCGTCAGCTTCGACACGAAGGGTGCATACCAAATGGTCGGTACGTCCCAGCCGAACTCCCGAAAAGTGGCCTTCGCCAGCCTCATCGGCACCACCATCGAGTGGTACGACTTCTTCATCTACGGCACCGCCGCCGCGCTGGTGTTCAACAAGCTGTTCTTCCCCGAACTCGACTCGATGGTCGGCGCGATCGCATCCTTCGCCACCTTCGCCGTCGGCTTCATCGCCCGCCCGCTGGGCGGCGTCGTGTTCTCCCACTTCGGCGACCGCCTCGGACGAAAACCGATGCTGATCTGGTCGCTGATGCTGATGGGCGTGGCCACGCTGCTCATCGGACTGCTACCCACCTACGAGACGATCGGTGCCTGGGCGCCGCTGCTGCTGGTCACACTGCGCTTCGCGCAGGGCATCGGAGTCGGCGGCGAATGGGGCGGCGCGGCCCTGATGGCCGTCGAGCACGCCCCCGAGAACCGGCGCGGCTTCTACGGCTCCTGGCCGCAGGTCGGCGTGCCCGCCGGGCTGCTGCTGGGCAACCTCACCTTCTCGGCGATCTCGGCCAGCATCGGCGACGAACAGTTCTTCGCGTGGGGCTGGCGGATCCCCTTCCTGCTCAGCGCCGTGCTGATCGTGGCAGGGCTGGTCATCCGCATCACGATCAGCGAGAGCCCGGTCTTCGAACAGGTGATGAACACCAAGGAGAAGGCCAAGATGCCGGTGCTGGAGGCGCTGCGCTCGCACCCGAAGACGATCCTGCTGGCCACCGGCATGTTCCTGGGCACGCACGCCACCTTCTACATCACCAGCACCTGGATGGTCTTCTACACCACGCAGGAGGGGCTCTTCGAGCGCACCACGGTGCTCAACGCGAACTCGCTGCTGAGCTTCGTCGACATACCGCTGATGCTGCTGTTCGGCTTGCTGTCCGACTTCTTCGGCAGGCGCAGGATGGTGCTCGGCGGCATGGCCGTGATGGCGCTGATCGCCGTGCCCTACTTCATGCTGGTCGGCACGGGCTCGATCATGCTGTACCTGCTCGGCGGCATGGTGATGCAGCTGTGCCGGACAGCGGTCTACGGCCCCCAGTCCGCCTACTTCTCCGAGCTGTTCTCCACCCGGCTGCGCTACAGCGGCATCTCGGTGAGCTACCAGCTCGCGTCCATCCTCGGCGGTGGCATAGCCCCGATGATCTGCACCTGGCTCTACGGCACCACGGGTTCGGCGATGTCCATCGCCGTGTACGTGATCGTGCTCGCGGTGATCTCGTTCGGCTCGGCCTACCTGCTGACCGAGACCTACAAGCGTGACCTCACCAACGACGAGGCGCCCACCACCCCTGCCGCGCACCACTAGGGCGTTCGGTTTCCGATGTGGACACCGAGGGCGTTCCCGGTTCGTGCGTCGCCGGGGCGCCTTCGGAATGCACGGTGGCCACACCGTTGTCCGGCCGGCAACGGTGTGGCCGCTTTTCCGGAACGGCGGTGCCCCTTTCCGGCACGGCACCGTCAATTTCTCGCGAAATCGCCGCCGCGCCCGGGCGTGGCAGCGCGCTCGGCGAAAATTTCTCGAGAAATCGCGCAGCCGCCGCGCCGCGTGACGGTCTAGGGCATCCTGGGGAGCATGTCTTGTGCTTCTGTCGTCGGCTCCCGGTTCGGGCGCGCCGGGATGCCCCGCGTCACGGCCTGCGCGGGTGCGCTGCTGGTATTCCTGAGCGGTTGTGGCGGTGGTGGCAGCACCGATACCGATTCCACCGGCACCGGGCGAACGACGACACCGGCACCGTCGTCCTCCGCCACCCCCACCACTCCCACGGAGCAGCGCGACGAACTGGCCGAACTCTCCGCCGAGCGGATGTGCTCGCTGGTCGAGCCCGCCGAGCTGCGCGAGTTGGCGTTCGCGGTGGGCAACGGCAAGGCGGAGGAGGTCAGTTTCGATCCGCCGGTGCGGGGCTGCCGCTTCCCGGCGAAGCAGGCCCCCGAGTCCGACGACTCGGTGCTCCTCGCCGCCCAGCCCGACGGTTTCGAGCAGCTCGGCAGCGAACGGATCTCCGACTTTCCCGTCGTCGCCAGTAGGACCTCCTACGCCAACGACTGCACCGTCTACTCCGAGGTGACGGGAGCGACCCTGCAGGTCGTGGTCAGCGACCAGGAGTCCGGCACCGACCAGTGCGAGGCCGCCAAGCGGATCTCACGCCTGGTGCTGGAGTCCGTGGCGCACTGAGCGGAAAGCTCGCCCCACCACCGATCGGAAAAACCGGTATTCCCCGGAACCGTCAGCCGTGCGGTCGCGTCACAGTCGTGGTCCGAACGAGTGAGACACGTCCGGCCACGTCCGGAACGGTTCTGCAGAGGGGAAACGGTGTCGGAGAGAGTCGAAGCCGTACCGTCGCGGCTCCGCGACTACGGCGGTCTGTTGGGGCGCAACGCCGAGTCGTTCAGCGGTATCGAAAGCTACGCCAACGAGACCGCTTCGGACACCAGCGGTTTCACCGGCGTAATGGCGACCCTGATCCCGGTGGTGCAGGGGGCCACCGCGCTCTACTCCGAAACCCTGCGACTGGCGCACGCCAAGTTGCTCCGGGTGCGTGAGGAGCTGGACAACACGGCCGCCGAGTACGAAGAACGTGAACGCCAGATCGAACAGCTGCTCAGCGGCATAGCGACCGCCCTGAGCGGGATGCGGCCCTGAGCGCTCGGCGCCGGAACGATCGACAGCACCGGGTGGCCTCACCGTGGCGGGCTCCGAACGGAGTGATCAGGGGAGATTTCCCGAGGCCGCGGCCGGTGCGAGCCATTACGGGCAGGTGTACTAGGGGGACGAATGGCATTCGCCGATGTGGACGATCCGATCGCGAAGCTCGAACAGCGGACCGGGCAGGCGGACTCGGAGACCCTGAAGTCGGCCGTCCAGGACGCGAGCTGGCAGGTCCAGGGCGTCAACTGGATCTACGAGCAGGTTACCGGGCAGAACCTCGTGGAGTCGTTGATCTCGCCCATCACCGGTGACTTCGCCAAGATCGAGCAGAACGCCAAGGCGTGGAGCGACATCGGCGAGTCACTGCGGGCAGTGCGACGCAACCTCAACCACGGTGTGAGTGATCTGCGGCAGAGCTGGGACGGTGCCGCCGCCGCGGCTTTCGAGTCCATGATGGTCGGTGGTTGGACGGTCGCGCTGGAGGCCGACGCGGCGGCGGCCGAGCTGGTGAGCACGGCTTTCACCAAGGCCGCCGACACCTCGAAGATGCTCTGCTCGAAGATCCTGGAGCTGATCGACAAGCTCGTGAACCGGCTGATCCAGGCGGCGTGCACCGCCTGGGTGCCCGTCGGGGGTTGGGCCAACGCGGTTCGCATCGTGATCCGGTGCATCGACATCGTGTTCATGATCATGGACATGATCCAGGCGGTCATCCGGATCTACCAGGGTGTGAAGCAGGTGGTCGAAGGAGTCAAATCCACCGGAACCTCGCTGGCGAAGATCCAGGAGGTCGCCAGTGGTGATGGTCCGCGCGGTACCGGTGACGCCGTCAACGCCGCGCTGGACCGAACACGGGAGCTCACCGGTGCCGTGTCCGGAGTGACCGACGGGGTCAACCAGGTGAGAGAGGGCGCCACGCAGGTGCGCGGTGGTGCCTCCGACGTGCGACAGAGCGCCTCGGACATGCGTGGGGGCGGAAGTACCGGCCAGCGGGAAGGTGCTGGTCAGCGGGAAGGTGCTGGTCAGCGGGAAGGTGCTGGTCAGCAGGACGGTTCGGGCCGCCGCACGAGCATGGCGGGAGATCTGTGACGCCGGACCCCACCGAACCCGTCGAAACCGGCGAACCCGAGGTGAGGACTTGCAGGACTGGAAAACACAGCAGATCCGCGACGCGGAGGCCGCGCTCGACGAAGCCGTGACCGACGCGGAGCGCGTCGCGGCGCGCGCCGAGGAGCTGAACAGCGAGCTACCGGAAGCGGAACTCTCCGAGGAGCAGACCGAACAGATCGAACAGCTCGTCCGGCGGGGTGAGGCGCCTACCGGGATCGCCGAGTTGCAGCGGCGCATCGACGAGGGGGAGCTGAGCTGGCAGCAAGTGACCAGCGGCCGGGCGATGGCGGACGAGGGAGTGCAGCGCGCCTTCGAAGCGGGTGTGCCCGCCATGCGGCAGGTCAAGGAGATGCTGGACGAGGGGCACGAGACTCCCGAGATCATCGCCAACGATCCGAACCGTGCCCCGGAACAGGACGACGAGGAACCGCCTGATTCGTTCCTGCAGCGCGGTAACTGGTGAGTGAGGACGGATGTTACGGAAAGCAGTGCTGTACCTGGCGATCGGCTGGGTCGTGCTCATGGTCGCCGGGTTCGGGGTGCTCTACGGAGCCGCGACGCTGAACGCCACCACGGTGCACTCCGATCGCGGGGTCACCGAGGAGAACGCGGACGAGTACCGCTGGCGCGGGAAGACCATCGCGCTCACCGACAACCTCCGGAAGAACGGCTGGGCCAGTTGCGACGTCGTTCCCGACAGCGGCGAACGACGCAACATCCGGAGCCCGCGCCACGATTCCACCGTCTCCTACCGGCAGTACCAGCCGTGGTTCTCCGGCGCCGCCACGGTGACCTGCGGCGAACGGGCCACCATCCGGTCGGGTAGCTCGCTGGCGATGTACAAGCTGGCGACCTCGCGGCTGGTGCAGCTCGGAGCCGCGGCGCTCGCCGCGATCCCGCTGGTGCTAGCGCTGATCTGGTACTACGGGCTGGTGCGGATCCGAAGGTGACTGCCTTCGGTGAGGCTCTCGACCCTGCGGCGGGATTCGGGAGTGGCGTCGTCCGCGTGGGCGGCGCCCACCGCGTCGCTCGACCCGGTACCGGTCCCGTCACCCCTGACGTCGGCACTCCGCGACCGAAGGGCCACCCCTCAACCGATCGCCAGCCCCACAGCGGTAGCCACCGCCCACAGCAGCATCGCCAGGCCGGTGTCGCGCAGCACCGGAAGCAGGCTCAGCCCGGTGTCGCCGCGCGTCACCCGCCGTATCGGCGATATCACCAACGCCAGCGCGACGAACCCGAGCAGCGCGGGCGTGATCCGCAGCCCGGTCAGCGTGGTGATCAGGAACGGCGCCAGCACCAGGGTCACGTACAGCGTCCGGGTGTCCCGGTCGCCGAGCAGCACCGCCAGCGTGCGCTTGCCGCTCTGCCGGTCGGTGGGGATGTCCCGCAGGTTGTTGGCCACCAGCACCGCGCTGGAGAACGCGCCCATCGCGACTGCCGCGCCGATCCCCGAACCGTTGATGCTGTCGGCCTGCACGTACATCGTGCCGAGCACGGCGGCGGGACCGAAGAAGCAGAACACCGCCAGCTCGCCCCAGCCCGCGTAGCCGTAGGGCCGCTTGCCACCGGTGTAGAACCAGGCTCCCGCGATGCTGACCGCGCCGAGCAACACCAGCCACCAGTGGCCGCTCAGGTACAGCACCGCGAGTCCGGCGATCGCTGCGATGCCGAAGCAGCCCAGCGCCACCGCCAGCACGCTGCCCGGACGTGCCGAGCCCGAGCCCACGAGCCGTTGCGGGCCGGTCCGCACCTCGTCGGTGCCGCGGATACCGTCCGAGTAGTCGTTGGCGAAGTTGACCCCCGTGATCAGGGCCAGTGCCACCACCAGCGACAACAGCGCCAGCGGCAGGTCGAATCCGGCTGCTCCGGCAGCGGTGGCGCTGCCCGCGATCACGGGAGCCACGGCGTTCGGCCAGGTCCGGACCCGAACACCCTCCACCCATTCAGCGACTGAGGCCATGCCGCAATCCTCGCGCACCGGTGATCCGGCATATCGCCCCAGGGTGTTCCGCCTGATCTCGGTCACCGAGCGGTGCCGGTGCGCGAGACGGTGCGCATCCGGTCGGGAACGGTCAGCCGAACATTTCCAGCAGCGCCCGCTTGTCGGGTTTGCCCGGACCACGCAGTGGCAGCTCGTCGAGCACCACGAACCGCTTCGGGGCCGCCGCCGCGCCGAGACGCCGGCGCACCCGCGTGTGCAGCTCCCGCTCGTCGGGTGCGTCGCGTTCGGGAACCACGGCCGCCAGCACCGCCTGCCCCCACTCCGGGTCGGGGCCACCGAGCACGCACGCCTCGCGGACGTCGGGATGCTCGGTCAGCGCGCGTTCCACCGCCGCGGGCACCACCTTGACGGCGCCGGTGACGATCATGTCGTCGGCCCTGCCCAGCACTTCGAGGTGCCCGTCGCGCCACTGCCCGACGTCGCCGGTGCGGAACCAGCCCGCCTCGAACGCGGTCCGCTCGGGGGTGTGGCCGTCGTCGGGTGAGTGGCCGCTGTGCTGGGGATCGCCACTGCTGGGGGAGTGGCGATAACCACGTGCCAGTGTCGGCCCGGAGAGGCTGATCCGCCCCGGCTCCGGGGGCTCGACGTGCACCCCGACACCGGGCAGCGGGGTGCCGTCGTAGACGCAGCCGCCCGCGGTCTCGCTCATCCCGTAGGTGGTGACCACGTTCACCCCCGCCGCACGCGCCCGCTCCAGCAGGTCCGGCGCCGCCGCCGCGCCGCCGAGCAGCACCGCGTCGAAAGCACGCAGCGCCCGGAGCCCGCGCGGATCCCCCGCCGCGTCGAGCAGCCGCCCCAACTGGGTGGGCACCAGCGCCGTGTAGTGCCGGTGTTCGGTTCGCAGCAGCGGTTCGGCCGCGTCGGCGAACGCCTCGGCGGTGAAGCCCTCCCGCGTGTCCACGGTCTCCGGGGCGTGGCCCGCCACGATCGAGCGGACCAGCACCTGGATTCCCGCGATGTGGTGGGCGGGCATCGCCAGCAGCCACAGGCCGGGGCCACCCAGGTGGTCGTGGGTGGCCCGGGCGGAGGCACGCAGCGCGGACGCCGACAGCAGCACCCCCTTGGGCCTGCCGGTCGAGCCGGAGGTCGCGATCACCAGGCTCGTGGGGTCCGACTCGGAGTCCTCCGCAGCGGCCAGCGGCTCTCCCACGCCGAGCGCGCGGGCCGTTTCCCCCGAGGCGGGATCGTCCGTCGCCAGCGGCAGCAACGCCGGGCCGGTCCCGTCCAGCGCGGTCCGCAGCTCCGCCACCACTGTCGTCAGCTCGCCCGGCTCCCGGGGAATCGTCAGGGCGCGGAGTTCTCTGGCGCTGCTCATGGCCTCCATTGTCCGCCCGGCTGAGCAGCGTGTTCCCCCGTCCCCGGCCGCGTTGCGCCCGACGTCGATCGGTCCGTACCGAGCTCCGCCATGCTCCGCTGTCCGGACTTCCGGTCGTCCGAACCTGCGAAAGCGGAGGTGAGGCGGTTCTGTAGAGTTACGAGCAGTCCACCGCAGCTCTCCCGGACACCGGGGTGATCCTTTGAATCCCGCGACGGCCCAGGCCGAGGTGCTCGTCGACGAGCTGGTGCGCAACGGGCTGCGCCACGCCGTGCTGTCTCCGGGGTCGCGAAACGCCGCGTTGGCCTTCGCGCTGCACCGCGCCGCTTCCGGAGGACGTCTCGCGCTGCACGTGCGGATCGACGAGCGCAGCGCGGGGTTCCTCGCCCTCGGCATCGCCGCGGCGAGCGGGGAACCGGTGGCCGTGGTCTGCACCTCCGGCACCGCCGCGACGAACCTGCACCCGGCCGTGACCGAGGCGGGCCACGCCGGGGTGCCGCTGCTCGTGCTCACCGCCGACCGGCCGAACGAACTCCGCGCGGCCGGAGCCAATCAGACCGTCGACCAGCACGGGCTCTACGGCAGCTCGGTGCGGTGGTTCGACGAACTGGCGGTCGCCGAGAACCGCGCGGGACAGCACGCCTACTGGCGCGGCCAGACCTGCCGTGCCGTGCACGCGGCGCTCGGTGGTGCTCGTCCGGCCGCGCCGGTGCATCTCAACCTGCCGTTCCGGGAACCACTGGTGCCCGACGAACCGGTCACTACCGTTCCGAGCGAGTCGGGCGGCGAACCCGCAAGCCACCGATCGGAGTGGTGCGAATCCCTGGCGGGACGCCCCGGCGGGCGCCCCTGGACCGAGTTCGCCGAGGCACCGCGCGCCCCCGCCCGTTACAGGCCCGACTCGCCGTACGGGCTGGTGCTGCTCGCCGCGGACGGCGGGGAGCACGACCTCGACTGGGCGAGGCGGCTCGGTTGGCCGGTGCTCTCGGAGACCGGTGGGGTGGGCTCGGGCGCCGAGACGCTGCTGCCCACCGGGATGTGGCTGCTGGAGCTCGCCGAGTTCGTGCGCGTCAACCGCCCCGATCAGGTCGTCTGCGTCGGCAGGCCCACGGTGTTCCGCCAGGTGCAGCGGCTGCTGGCCGACCGCGAGGTGGAGAAGGTCCTGCTGCATGACCAGCCGGACTCCTGGCCCGCACCCGCGCACGACGTCTCGCTGCTGGCCGACTCGGTGGACCCCACGGCGGTGACTCCCGACCCGGTGTGGCTGGACGCGTGGTCGGCGGCCGACCGAAAGGCGGGGGAGGAACTGGCCGCCGCGCTCGACCGCGAGTCCGGCTCGCAAGGCCCCGTCGTCGCCGCCCGAGTGCTCGACGAGATTCCGGCCGACTCGACGCTGGTCGTGGGCTCCTCGAACCCCACGCGCGACGTGGCGCTGTCCGCCAGAGCACGCCCCGACGTGCGGGTGCACCGCAACCGGGGCGTGGCGGGGATCGACGGCACGGTCTCCACGGCGCTCGGCGTGGCCCTGGCCGGCGGGACACCCACCTACGCGCTGCTGGGTGATCTCACCTTCCTGCACGACACCAACGGCTTGCTGCTGGGGCCGCACGAACAGCGCCCGGACCTGACGATCGTGGTGTGCAACGACGATGGCGGCGGGATCTTCGCGCTGCTGGAGCAGGGGGACCCGGCCTACGCCGCAACGTTCGAGCGGGTCTTCGGCACCCCGCACGGCACCGATCTGGCAGCGCTGTGCGCGGCGCACGGGGTGCCGCACCGGTCGGTCGGGCTCGACGGCATCGGGGAGGCGCTGCGGTACCGGCCCGGGTTGCGGGTGGTCGAGGTCCGCACCACGCGCGACGGGCAGCGCGAACTGCGGGGACGGCTGTCGGAAGCCGTCGCGTCCGCCGTGCTCGGCTGAGCGGAGCCGAAATCAGCGAATCAGTCGGACCTCCACGCCGGTATCCAGCTCCTTCCAAGCCCGATCAGCGGTGACGGCCGGGACGTTCAACCGGGTCGCGACGCCCGCACCCGCGCTTTCCCCGAGACCTCGACAGCGGCGGCCGCACGGCGTTCGGCCAGCAGTTCGTCCACGGCGGGTTCTCCGTTGTTCCAGCTCGCTGCCACGTCCCGCCGGATTCGTTCGATCAGATGAGTAAGGGTTTCGGTGACCCCGCGTCCGGTGCTATCGAATTCCTCGGGCGGTCGGGTGAACACCCCTCGTGTCGGAGCGGTGTCGGTGCGAGACTGTCGGATCACGGGCTGCCGTGCCGCCGAACGCACGCGGCGCCGTTACGCCGGAATCCGATCACGGGAGCAGCGATGACCCGGCTGTACACCGCCGAGGAGATCACCGACCAGCACTACGAACCGATCGTCGACCAGGAGCGGGCGACCGTCGGCTACGAGGTCTACGTCGCCGGGGACCACCTCGGCAGCGTCGTTTACCACATCGATCCGGCCGGGTGGGTCGCCTACACCACCTACACCGACGTGCCGATCCCGCACCGGCGTGGCCCGATCGCGGGAACCAGTGTCGAGGCCGTGCTCGATCTGCTGCAGCACCTGCGCGATCACGACCACATCGGACCGACCATGCCCGGCAAGGAGTGACGGCGTTTCGCGCGTCCGGCGCCACGAGGAATGTCACCCACTCGTGTGGTCCTGGCGTGTTTCCGTAGCCGGATTCGTTTCGGACGCGCGGTCCCGCACCGCTGACTCGATCCGCAGTCCCGTCCCCACCACGCAGAGCATGAGGGCTACGACGTAAGGGCCGCCCGAGGCGTGACTGCCCGTCGACAGCTGTATCGCGGTGATGATTCCGGCCGCGAGCAGAGCGGTGTTCCCGATCGGACGGGCGCTCGGGGCGACTCCCCGTGTGCTGTTCGACATGCCCGCATTGTGCGTTCGAGTCCCGGGGGGACGACAGGATCCGCCCCACGGCTCGGCGGCGGCCGGTGCTCGCCATTCGCCGATGCAGCGCCGGGGCCGTACCGATGCGGGGCAATCCCGAAGTGGGCCGTTCCCGGTTCTTCTCGCAACCCGGTAAGACCCGTGATCACCACGTGCTGGTCCGGTGCTGCCGTGGGCAATAGAGTCGGCCCGCTGATCCGGTCCGATCTCGCTTCGTATGCGTATGATCACTGGTTGTGTTCCGAGTCCAGCACCGTGTTAGGAGTTGTCACTTGTTGCGGAGACGAGCGCTACGTACCGCCGTCGCAGCCTGCGCCGCGACGGCGGTTCTCGCGACCCCGGCCCTGGCGGGAACCGGCGGTGCCGGCGCACCCGGGGTCGGCGATCCGTACTACCCGGAGGCGGGCAACGGCGGCTACGACGTGTCCCACTACGACATCCGGCTGCGCTACCAACCGGAGAACGACCTGCTGCGCGGCACCACCACCATCGTGGCCGAGCCGACCCAGGACCTGAGTTCGTTCAACCTGGACTTCGCGCTGCGGATTCGGTCCGTGCGGGTCAACGGAGCGCCCGCCCGAGTGGAGCGGCAGGGCGCGACCGAGGTGACGGTCACGCCGAAGCGCAAACTGCGCGAGGGAAGCCTGGCCACGTTCGTGGTCAGCTACGCCGACAAACCCTCCACTGTGGAAGTCAACGGGAAGACCCCCTGGAAGCGCACCGAGAACGGGGCCGTCGCGGTCGGGCAGCCCCTGATCTCCGAGTGGTGGTTCCCCGGCAGCGACCACCCCTCGGACAAGGCCTCCTTCGACATCTCGGTGGCCGTACCGCACGGAACCGAAGTGCTGTCCAACGGCAGGATGACCGCTCGTACCCGTCAGGGCGACTGGACCCGCTGGCACTGGCGCATGCCCAGCCCCAGTGCCACCTACCTCGCGTTCCTGGCCATCGGGCAGTACGACGTGCACAGCAAGCAGGGCGCCTTCGAGCAGCCGATGATCACCGCCTACGCCGACGGCCTGGGTGATCTCAAGGGGCCCGCCGAGGCCAGTCTGGAACGCACCCCGGAGATCCTGGAGTTCCTCTCGGGAATCGTCGGGCCGTATCCGTTCGAGACCCAGGGGGGCGTGGTGCCCGCCGAAGGGCTCGGTTTCGCGCTGGAGAACCAGACCAGGCCCGTCTACAGCCAGAACTTCTTCCGGATCGGTTCCAACACCTCGGTGGTCACCCACGAGCTCGCGCACCAGTGGTTCGGTGACTCGGTGGCCGTGGCGGACTGGTCGAGCATCTGGCTCAACGAGGGATTCGCGAGCTACGCCGAGTGGTTGTGGGCCGAGCACCAGGGCAACGGAACGGCCCAGGAACTGTTCGACCACTACTACTCCTCCTACCCGGCCGAATCGCCGTTCTGGCAGGTCACGCCGGGTGATCCCGGCAAGGAGGACCTGTTCCACGCCTCGGTCTACAACCGGGGCGCCATGACGCTGCACGCGTTGCGGAACCGGATCGGCGACGCGAAGATGCTGCGCACCGTGCGGACCTGGTTCGAGCGGAACCGGGGCGGCAACGCCACCGTGTCGGACTTCGTCGAGCACGCGGAGCGCGTTTCCGGACAGCGGCTGGACGGTTTCTTCGACAAGTGGCTGTTCAGCAAGGGCAAACCGCGGGTGGGAAGCGAGACCGGAGTCTCGCGGACCGCCGCCGCGCGGCCCGCGGACGCGCCCGAGCCGAAGGCGGTCGAGCAGCTGAACCACACTCACGAGTTGCTGGCCCGGATGCACAACCACGGCTGAACCGGTCGCTCTCGTCACCGTCCCCGCTCGCCCGGTGTGAGCGGGGACGATTTTTCGTGGCGTTCCACAGCCGCGCGAGTCGTACCTTCGCGTGAATTCCGGTGCGGCGGCTTTGCGGGAACCGGAGACCTCGTTAGCGTTCGAGTGGAAGCACCCGGTCGGTCCGGTGTGGAGTCCAGGATTCGCGCAGCCGCATCGTCGGCCGGGCGGGCTCGTGGAGGTCCGAAGAGGATGTTGTTGCACGACGAGATGTCCGGAGAGCTCAACGCGACCGGAGCCCGGGTGTTGCGCGATCTCCTGAACGGTGAGGATCCCGAACGTGTGGCCGAGAAACTGGTCATCGCCTACCGGGCGGATCCCCGAGCGGCTGCCGACGACGTGGACGCGGTGCTGCGGAAACTACGCGCCGCGTGCCCGACCGAGCACGAGTGAACACCCTCCGGAAGGAAGCTCGGCGTCGACGACCAACCGCGCTCAACGCACTCCTTCCAGCGCCTCCCGCACGGGAAGCAGTTTCGCCTCGGCCTCGGTGACCTCGGTGTCCGGATCGGAATCGGGCACCACACCGCAGCCCGCGAACAACCGCGCCCGCGAGCCCTCGCCGGAGCGCCAGGTGAGCCGCGCACAGCGCAGCGCGATGCCGAACTCCCCGTTCCCGTCGGCGTCCACCCAGCCGACCGGCCCCGCGTAGCGCTCCCGGTTCATCTCCTCCAGCTCGTCGATCAGTTCGAGCGCGCCCGTGGTGGGTGTCCCGCCGACCGCGGCCGTGGGATGCACCGACTGCACCAGTCGCAGCAGCCCGGCGTGGCCGTTCTGCGCGAGCATCGGGTCCAGCCGTCCGGAGACGTCCGAGGCCAGATGCATCACGTTGCGCAGTCGCAGCACCTCGGGACTGGTGGGCACGTCCAGCTCCTTGCAGAACGGTTCCAGCCCGTTCGCCAGCGAACGCACCGCGTAGGTGTGTTCCCCGCGGTTCTTGGCCGAGCCCAGCAACTCCGACATCAGCTGCTGCTGGGTGCGCCCCTCGTGCGGCCACGCCGTCCCGGCGAGCACCCGGGAACTCACCTCGTTGCCGTTGCGCTGCAACAGTAATTCCGGAGTGGCCCCCACCAGCCCGTCAACCGCGAACGTCCAGCACCCGGGGTAGCGTCTACCCAGGTTGCCCAGCAGGTAGCGGGAGCTCAGCGGTTCCGAGGTGGTGGCCAGCAGATCGTGCGCCAGGACCACCTTGCTCAGCTCGGGCGAGCCGCGCATCCGGCGTACCGCCTCGGCGACCGCCTGCCGATAGCGCGTGGTGGGGAACTCGCCGTCGCTGTAGCGGATGGTGCCGGGGGCCCGCGCGGGAGCGGCACGGGAGAGTCTTCGGTCGTGCTCACCGATGGTGGTGACCCAACGCACCCCGCCGCGCTGCCCGATCACGACCTCGGGAACTATCAGCACCGAGGAACCGGGGTCGTCGCCGAAGGCGATACTGGCGAACGCCACCGGACCGGTTCCCGGCAGCTGCACCTCGTCGTCGACCTCCATCCGCGCCGCGAGTCGCTGCCATCGCTCGTCCGCCGCCACGAACCGCTCGCTGCGCGCCGTCTCGATGCGCAGCGCTTCCCCCCAGCCGACCACTCCTTCGCCGTGTCGCATCCAGCAAAGCGGCCCCGAATCGGGTGATATCCCTTCGGGCAACAGGTCCAAAAGATCGTAGTGTCCCTCTGGAGACGGAACCCTACGTGTGCGGACAGTCAGATTCTGCTGGAAGTGCTCCACGTTTCGAGGGTAGGTGTCCTGCGACTCCGTCGGGTGACACCCGTCTCGCGCGTGCCCGCCACCACATCGGACGTGTCGGGGGTCACCGGAGACGCGCACCGTGCGTCGCGACGCGAAGCGTGGCGCGCACGGGACTTCCGGCCCTGCTGTTCGGGGAGCCTCGGGGAACCGCCCGCTCGGGCGAGCCGGTGACCGGTTCGGAACAGCGTTTTCGATCATCTCGTCCGAGCGGGTGGCACTCCGCACGGCAGGTCCTCCGGCCGGGGAAGGCGGGCCTCGTCCGGCCCTCCGAACGGGTCGTTTCGCGATCCGGTTCGTCGGGCGCACTACAATCACCGGTTGTGACTGGCGAGACGCAACCGGAGCGGGCGGTCGGCACCGCGGAACCGAACAGCGCCGACAACCGTCCGGGGAAGCGGTGGTTTCCCCGCGGGTTCCGGCGCCTCGCGCCGTTGCTGGTGCTGGCGGTGGGGGGGTTCTTCACCGCCCTGGGGCTGGCGTTGCTGCTGGCCTGCCACATCGACGACCGCAGCATCGAACAGGACATGGGCATCGCCTCCGCCGAGGTCGTGGAGAAGTCCTACCTGCGTACCGTGGTCCGGTTCAACACCGACAGCGGTCGGGTCTACACCCCGCCGAACGGCGTGCTCTACCCCGTGGGGTTGCAGGAGGGGCAGCTGGTCAGCGTCGAGTTCGACCGGGGGAACCCGGATCTCGTGCGCGTGGGTGGCAGGAACATGTCGGTGGCGATCCTGCCGATCGGCAGCGCGCTGGCCGTGCTGTGGGCGATCGTGCTGCCCGCTTACTGGCTGACACGGCGCGCCGTCGACGCTCGAAGTTCTGGCGGCTCTTGAAGTTCTGGCAGCGATTGAAGCTCCCGGCCGTGCCCGCAGGCCCGCAGCCGCCCGTCACTCTATTGGGGGTATCGCGTTGCGGTGGGAGAATGGCGGTGTGACCCGGCGCTGACAGCCGAACCAGTGCTGCCAGCCCAACCAACGCTGACAGGCGAACCAACGCTGCCAGCCGAACCAACGCTGACAGGCGAAGTGGCATCCCGCGGTCCGGTGCGAGGGGACCGGAGCCGAGGGAACCGGGCGGAAGGGGAGGTGGCCATGGTTACTTCCGGTATCGGCGACGCACCGCAGTGGTTCCCCACGCGACGGGGCGCTCGCGAGGGCGGTGGCACCACCACGCCCGAAAACATTTCGAACCCCCGCGGTGAGCAGCAGCGTTGGACCGTGCGGACTGCGAGCACCCCACTGGCCTCGACGGACCGCGGCGTTCCGGACGATGTTTCCGCGGCCGACCTCTCGGTCTACTGCATGATGTTGGGCGACGACGCTCTGGTACTGGCACGACGTCAGGTCGGTTGGTGCCAGCACTCCCCGGACCTGGAGGAGGACTGCGTCCAGGTCGGCATCTTGCTGGAGTTGCTCGGCCACGCCCGGGAGCTGTTGCATCGCGCCGCGACCGTGGAGGACAGCGGGCGCGACGAGAATCTGCTCGCCCACGAGCGGGGCTTGGAGGAGTTTCGCAACGTTCGGCTCGTCGAGCTCGACTGCGGCCCCGGAGCGGGTGGGGACTTCGCCGTCTCCATCGCCAGGCTGATGGTCTGCGCGGCCTGGCGAACCGCCCTGTTCGGCAAGCTCGTCGCCAGCCGTGATCCGGTGCTCGCGGAACTCGCGCGGGTGGCGCTGCCGGAAGTGCGGGGCCACCGCGATCACGCCGCGCAGTGGGTTATCCGCCTCGGCGACGGCACGTCGGCCTCGCGGGAGCGGATGAGCACCGGACTGGCCCGCGTCTGGCCGATGACCGGCGAACTGTTCGTCCCGCACCCCGTGGAGCGCCG
Source organism: Actinopolyspora mzabensis (assembly GCF_900101095.1). Taxonomy (GTDB): domain Bacteria; phylum Actinomycetota; class Actinomycetes; order Mycobacteriales; family Pseudonocardiaceae; genus Actinopolyspora; species Actinopolyspora mzabensis. The sequence goes on along the minus strand of NZ_FNFM01000002.1, from coordinate 189,817 downwards.
GTTGGCCGAGCTCGGTTTCGCGGTGGATCCGACCGGGCTGCGTACCGAAGTGGCGGCGTTGCTCGACGAGGTGCTCTCGGTGGCGCGACTGGAACCGCCCGACGCGCGGGTCTTCCACGAGGACGCGGAGCCGCTGGGGCGCTCCGGCGTGCACACCACCGCGCTGGAGTTCCTGCTCGCCGAGATGCGGCAGTACGAGACGGTCGAGGCATGAGAGCCCACGTGGAACCCCAGCGTCCCTCGGGAACCCCGCCGATCGGTATTTGAGTACTTTCCCCCAAGCGAAGCGGGCCGCTCGCCGGGCACACTCTCCGAGTGGCGTAGTGCGCGCCTCGGGGTTCTCGTGGCAGCGGAGCGTTCCCAGCGTTCCGGTCGCGCGGAAGCCCGGTACACGGCCAGGGGGAGTTCGAGCGAAGGGCACCGCGGGAAATGGGCGGATTCTGGACGCACCTGATCGTGGCGTTGGCCGCCGGTGTGCTCGGTGTACTCCTGGGGGTGTTGGCCCGACGTACGTCGAGCGCGCCCCCGGTGCCCGAGGAGCCGCCGGAAACCACGGCGGGCACCCGCACCGAGCCCCGTGCCGGGCTCGAACACGCGTTGACCGAGCACCGCGACGCGTGGCTGTGCGAACTCAACCGTTGCGAGCAGGCCGTGCACCGGGCGGTTCGAGCCGCCGACACGGTCTCCTCGCTACCGGTGCGGCGCGGATTGCGGCAGGTCGTTTATCGCATGGACGCCGAACTGCCCACGGTCCGAACGCTGGTGCAGCTGGCCCGCGAGCTCGACGCCGGTGAGTCCCCGGTCGCCACCGCCGATTCGACACGGCTGGTGGCGCTCCGCAGGCTGCAGGACGGTGTGGTGGTGGCGGTCTCGCGGTTCACCGAGCTGGGAGATCAGCTGAGCGGTGTGGTGGCCGAGCTGGCCGCGGGAGTCGATCAGGAGCACGCACAACGCCGTATCGCCGCGTTGCGGGAACGCTTCCCCCTGTTACCCGCGATGTCCGCGATCCTGGAAGGTCGAGCCGGTTCGGGCGGCACGCCCGAGACGTCCTCGCTGGTGAAGGCGCGGGCCTGAACGGCGGGCTACTGCTCACCCCGGTTCCGATGCCTGCAACCACCACCCGAACGCGGTCTCGGTGGCTCCGGGAGCGGCCACCAGGAGGCCGTCGTGCGGCAGTGTCGCCGGTCTTCCGTAGCTGTCCAGCACGTTGGCGCCGGATTCCACGGCGAGGGCCAGCGCGCCCGCCACATCCCCCTCCCCGTAGGTGGGGAGCACCGCGGCCACCGCCTGCCCGAGCGCCACCTGCGTGATCGCCAGCGCGGGCGAGCCGAGAACCCGGACACCCACGTGATCGGCCGCGGCGTTGGCTATGAACCTGTCCATACCCCGCCAGGGCCCGAACCTGGTGAACTCGGTGCATACGATGCTCGCCCTGGGGGAGCGCGCCTCCGTCAACCGCACCGGTTTTCCGTTCGCCCGCATCCCCCGACCGCGGGCGGCCGCGTATATCTGCGCCCGATAGGGGTCGGCCACCACACCGACCACGGGGCCCTGGGCGTCGAGCATCGCCAGGCTGTAGGCGCACCAGGGCACCCCGGCGACGTAGTTCGCCGTGCCGTCCACCGGGTCGACCACCCAGCGGAAATCGCCCTGTCCCCCGCCCCACGCGGCCGCGTCGAACTCCTCGCCGTACACCGGTATGCCCGGAAAGTGCTCCGCCAGGATCCTCCGGGTGTGCCGTTCGAGGGTGCGGCCCACATCGGTGACCCAGTCGAAGGGGGAGTCCGGCTCCGAGGGTGGGGTGTCGTGTCCCGCCGTTGCCGTGATGACATCGGCCGCTTCGTTGGCCAGCCGCCCCGCGGTCTCCAACGCGCGTGAGATCAGCGCCTGCTCCGCACGGCCGGTCCTCGGGGGAGGCGAAACACTCATACCGCACCATTGTGCTCGCTATGGGTAACCGGCAGGCCAATTGCGCGTGGCCGCGCGGCGATGCTCCGGTCAAGAATCCCGGCTCGCTCACGTGCGGGGTGCGGAGCGGTGCGCGGGTTCGCCCGGTCCGGCTGGTCTCCACACAGGGCGTGCCACGCCCCACCGGACGAGTTCGGTCAGTAAGGTTTCCAGGCGTGGTGGAGGGCTACGATTCCTCCGGTGAGATCACGCCAGGCCACCTCGGACCAGCCGGAGCGGGCGATCGTGGCGGCGAGCTCCCGCTGGTCGGGCCAGGCGAGGATCGACTCGGCCAGGTAGACGTAGGCGTCCGGGTTGCTGGCGACGGTCCGTGCGACCGGTGGAACCGCGCGCAACGCGAGGTTGCGGTAGGCGGCGCGCAACGGCCTGTAGGTGGGGGTGGAGAACTCGCAGATCACCAGCCTGCCACCGGGGCGGACCACGCGTGCCATCTCCCGCAGCCCGGCCTCGGTGTCGGCCAGATTCCGAAGCCCGAAAAGCATGGTGGCCCCGTCGAACGCATCGTCGGCGAACGGGAGACGAAGCGCGTCGGCCGCCACCATCGACAGCTTCCGGTGGCCACCGGCGGCGAGCATCCCCAGTGAGAAGTCGGCGGCCACGCAGTACGCGCCCGAGCGGGAGAACTCGGCGGTGGAAACGCCGGTTCCGGCGGCCAGGTCCAGGATTCGTTCTCCCGGTGCGGGAGCGAGTGCCCGACGGGTCGCGTTCCGCCAGTGGCGGTCGAGCCCGAAGGAGAGCACCGTGTTGGTGCGGTCGTAGCCACGGGCGACGCCGTCGAACATCGCGGCTACCGCACGGGGATTCCTGTCCAGGCCGGCTCGAGACACACCCGCAGCCTACTAGTGGGGGTCCGGCGACTCGGCTTCCGCGGGCGGGGGTTCGGCCCGTGGGGGCGGTGGGAGTTCGGTACCGCATCGACGACTCGGCGATTTCGCGAGAAATCGACGGCAGCCGGGGCCGCACCGCCCCACTGCGGCGGCGATTTCGCGAGAAATCGAGGCGCCCGAACGGTCTAGCCGGGTGCCCCGGAGGAGGCAGCGCCCGGTACCGCGGCGGGCGGACCGTGTCGGGCGGACGGCGGCCCCTCCCGCCCCGAGCCGCGTTCGCCGCGCTACTTCCGCCGCGGTCGCGATTTCTTTCGCTCGCGATGTCTCGATCGAGCGGGATGTCCGTCCTAGACTCGTTAGTGAACTTATTCACAAGGTCGCCGATGTCGCTCGGGCGGTGCGGCGGCGCGTTCCGCCGGGATCATCGGAGGGGAACGACGTCGATCCGAACAGCAAGGCTGGACAAGGAGCACCATGACAACCACCCCCATCCGAGGCCGGGCCACCGACGACGCCGAGGTCATCGTCGTCGGAGCGGGACCGGCGGGGGCAACCGCCGCCACCTACCTCGCCAAGGCGGGCCTGGACGTTCTCGTCCTGGAGAAGAGCGCCTTCCCCAGGGAGAAGGTGTGCGGCGACGGCATCACACCGCGCGGGGTCAAGGAACTCATCGACCTCGGGGTGGACACCCGCCCGGAGGCGGGCTGGCTGCACAACCGGGGCCTCCGGGTGGTCGGCGGCGGCGTGCGGCTGGAACTGGACTGGCCGGAACTGGCCGAGTACCCGCCCTACGGGGTCGTCCGCCCCCGGAACGACTTCGACGATCTGCTGATACGCCACGCGCAGCAGTCGGGAGCGAGGCTGGTGCAGCGGACTTCGGTGACCGAGGCCATCACCGACGACCGAACCGGTCGTATCACCGGGGTGCACGCCAAGTCCGGACCGGAACGCGCCGAGGTCAGCTATCGGGCGCCGCTGGTCATCTCCTGCGAGGGAGTCTCGGGCAGGCTGGCGCTGTCCATGGGCCTGCAGCGCAGGGAGGACCGCCCGATGGGCGTGGCCGTCCGGCGCTACTACGAGAGCCCGCGCGCCGAGGACGACTACCTGGAGTCGCACGTGGAGCTCTGGAACGGCTCGAACCCGAAGGGCGCCGAGCTGTTGCCCGGCTACGGCTGGATCTTCGGGATGGGGGACGGCACCGTCAACGTGGGGCTGGGGGTGCTGTCCACCTCGAAGGCCTACGGCAAGACCGACTACCGGGCGCTGCTGCGCACCTGGTTGGACGGCACGCCCGAGGAATGGGGACTCCGGGAGGACAACGCCACCGGCCGGATCGGCGGGGCCGCGCTGCCGATGGGCTTCAACCGGATGCCGCACTACAGCTCCGGCCTGTTGCTGGTCGGTGACTCCGGCGGAATGGTCAACCCGTTCAACGGCGAGGGGATCGCCTACGCGATGGAGGCCGCCCGGTTGGCCGCCGAGTGCGTGATCCAGGCCAGGTCCCGGACGGATGCCGCCGCCAGGGAACGCGCGCTCGCCCGCTACCCCGATGCCGTCGCCGAATCGCTGGGCGGCTACTTCCGGATGGGAAACCTGTTCAGCAAGATCATCGGCCACCCGACGGTGATGCGCACCGCCACGAAGTACGGCCTTCCCCGCAGGTCGCTGATGCGCTTCGTGCTCAAGCTGCTGGCCAACCTCTACGACAGCAGGGGAGGTGACGCCGTGGATCGTGTGATAAGTACCACTACTCGGCTCACACCTAGCGCCTGAGGGCGCCCGTCTGATCAGATTCCGACGGCCCTGTGCGGTAATTCATAAAGTTAGGTTCACCTCAATACGGGGTGCGTGCAGCCGGAAGCATAAAGTGCTGAGTGTGGTCGCCGAGCTCGCTCGGGGCGTAGCGGGAACTGGATTAAGGAGGCAGGCACAGTGCTGGATCCCTACATCCCGCTGGTGCTGATGTTCGCGTTGGCGTTCGGCTTCGCCGCGTTCTCCGTCGCGATCGCGCCGCTGGTCGGTCCGCGTCGGTACAACAAGGCCAAGCTCGACGCCTACGAGTGCGGGATCGAACCCTCGCCGCAGCCGGTCGGTGGCGGTGGCCGCATGCCGGTCGCCTACTACCTGACGGCCATGATGTTCATCCTCTTCGACATCGAGATGGTCTTTCTGTTCCCCTACGCCGTTTCCGCGGACGCCCTCGGGCTCTACGGCGTGGTCGCGGTGATCCTGTTCATCCTGACCTTCGGTTTCGCCGATCTCTACGTGTGGCGGCGTGGTGGTTTCGATTGGAACTGAGCGGCGAAGTGAGTACGACAGCCGTCCGGTGCGGGCGCGTCGGGATCGGTGGTGCCCCGTTCGCCGGGGCGACTCGTGGGAAGGAGTGCCGAGATGGGGCTTGAGGAAAGCCTGCCCAACGGCATCCTGCTGGCCAATGTGGAAAAACTCGTCAACTGGACCCGTAAGACCTCGATGTGGCCCGCCACGTTCGGGCTGGCCTGCTGCGCCATCGAGATGATGACCGTGGGCGGTTCCCGCTACGACATCGCCCGCTTCGGGATGGAGCGGTTCTCGGCCACACCTCGGCAGGCCGATCTGATGATCGTCGCGGGCCGGGTCACCAACAAGATGGCCCCGGTGCTGCGGCAGATCTACGACCAGATGCCCGAGCCCCGCTGGGTGCTCGCGATGGGGGTCTGCGCCTCCAGTGGCGGGATGTTCAACAACTACGCGGTCGTGCAGGGCGTGGACCACGTGGTTCCGGTGGACATGTACCTGCCCGGTTGTCCGCCGCGTCCGGAGATGCTGCTCGACGCGATCCTCAAGCTGCACGCCAAGGTCATGGACGAGCCCATCAACGGCAAGCGCGCGGCCGAGCAGGTGGAGCAGGGGCACCGCACGGAGCTGCCCGCCTCCTCCGAGAAGTACGCACCCCGGCGTGGGTCCAAGCGGCGCATGGCCGAGCGGCAGCAGAACGCGCAGCGCCGCGAGATGGGCGCGGAGGGCGAGCTGGGCGCCGCCGGTATCGAGAGTTTGCCACCCGGTGACTCCCGCGGACGCGCGGAACCGGAACGAGACGACGGTGGGCAGGTGATTCGGCGATGAGCGGTGACGACACCACCGGGGGACTCCCGGAGACGGCGGCCGAGCACACCGGTCCCACGGAGGAAGCGGCCCCCGAACAGATGGTGGCGGGTCGCGCCCGGAAGGGCATGTTCGGCGTGACCGGCAGCGGGGACACCTCGGGCTACGGCGGTCTCCGAGTGCCCGCCTACGTCCCGCCGGAGGCGGAACGGCCCTACGGCGGCTGGTTCGACGAGGTGGCCGACGAGCTGTTCGAGGGCATGAAACGGCGCGGTATCCCGGACTCGGCGGTACTGCGGATCACCGTGGACCGCGGCGAGATCACCTTCTACGTCGACCGGGAGCATCTGGTCGAGATCTGCCGGACGTTCCGCGACGAGCCCGCGCTGCGGTTCGAGCTCTGCAGCAGTCTGTCCGGGGTGGACTACGGCCCCGATGTGCCGCAACGGCTGCACTCGGTCTGTCACCTCACCTCGCTGACCTACCGGCGTCGGATCCGCGTCGAGGTCGCCGTGGACGTGGCCGACCCGCACGTCCCCTCGGTGGTCGACGTCTACCCGACGGCCGACTTCCAGGAACGTGAGACCTGGGACATGTACGGCATCGTCTACGACGACCACCCGTCCCTGACGCGGATTCTCATGCCGGACGACTGGGACGGCCACCCGCAGCGCAAGGACTATCCGCTCGGTGGCATCCCGGTGGAGTACAAGGGAGCCGAGGTTCCACCGCCCGACCAGCGCAGGTCCTACACGTGAGCGGGCCTGGATCCATCGGGTGCGGCCTCCGGACTCGGAGCCGGGCGGTCGCGCTGTTCGAGGAGGCAGCATGAGTATCGACGCCGAAACCCCCACCGGTTCCCGACCGGGTGGTGACGGGTCCGGCGGTGATCGGTCCGGTGGCGACCCGTTCGCCGCCTCCGCCCGGGAGACCACGGAGGGCAGGGTCTACACGGTCACCGGTGGTGACTGGGAGGACTTCCTGGACGACACGCAGCAGGAGGAGCGCGTCGTCATCAACCTCGGCCCGCAGCACCCCTCCACCCACGGCGTGCTGCGGCTGGTCCTGGAGCTCGAGGGCGAGACCGTCACCAAGGCCCGCTCGGTGATCGGCTACCTGCACACCGGTATCGAGAAGAACACCGAGTACCGCACCTGGACCCAGGGCGTCACGTTCGTCACGCGGATGGACTATCTGGCGCCGCTGCACAACGAGACCGCCTACTCCCTGGGCGTGGAGAAGCTGCTGCGGGTGTCCGCTCCGGAACGGGCGCAGACGATCCGGGTGCTGCTGATGGAGCTCAATCGGATCTCCTCGCACCTGGTCTTCCTGGCCACCGGCGCGATGGAACTCGGTTCCACCACCGGCATGACCTTCGGGTTCCGCGACCGCGAAGAGGTGCTGCACCTGCTGGAGTTCCTAACGGGGCTCCGGATGAACCACGCCTTCATCCGACCGGGCGGGGTCGCCCAGGACATCCCGGAGAACTCCCGGGAGAAGGTCCTGGAGTTCTGCAAGGTCATGGAGAGCAGGCTGCCCGACTACGACAAGCTCTTCAGCGGCCAGCCGATCTGGAAACAACGCCTCAAGGGCGTCGGTTACCTGCCGTTGGACGCCTGCCTGGCGCTGGGCACCACCGGCCCGATCCTGCGCTCTGCCGGACTGGCCTGGGACCTGCGCAAGGTCGAGCCCTACTGCGGCTACGAGCAGTTCGACTTCGAGGTTCCCACCAGCACCGATGCCGACTGCTACGCGCGGTTCCTGCTGCGGGTGGAGGAGATCCGGCAGTCGCTGCGGATCGTCCGGCAGTGCATGGACAAGTTGGAACCCGGACCGGTCATGGTCGACGACCCCAAGATCGCCTGGCCCGCCCAGCTGAGCATCGGGCCGGACGGCATGGGCAACTCGCTGGACCACGTCCGCAAGATCATGGGTCAGTCGATGGAGTCGCTGATCCACCACTTCAAGCTGGTCACGGAGGGATTCGACGTCCCGCCTGGCCAGGCGTACACGCCGGTCGAGGCTCCCAGGGGGGAGCTGGGCTACCACCACGTGTCGGACGGCGGGACCCGCCCGATGCGGGTGCACGTCCGGGACCCCAGCTTCGTGAACCTGCAGGCGTTCCCGGCGATGGCCGAAGGTGGGCTGGTCGCCGACGTGATCGCCGTCGTGGCCTCGATCGATCCTGTGATGGGTGGGGTGGACCGCTAGATGACCGAGCAGTTCGACTACACGACCACCGAGCACGTGCTCACCCCCGGCGGGCAGTCCCCGACCGAGTCGGCGGAACAGGCCGCGGCGGGGGAGGCGGTGTTCGGCGAACGCGTCCGGGCCGAGGCGCGGAGCATCATCGAGCGCTATCCCGAGTCCCGCTCGGCGCTGCTTCCGATGCTGCACCTGGTGCAGTCGGTGCAGGGGCACGTCACCGCCGAGGGGATGCGGTTCTGCGCCGAGCAGCTCGCGCTGTCCACCGCCGAGGTCAACGCGGTCGCCACGTTCTACACGATGTACAAGCGGCAACCGTGCGGGCAGTTCCTGGTCAGCGTGTGCACCAACACGCTGTGCGCGGCGATGGGCGGCGACGAGGTATACCGTGCGCTGTCCGAGGAGTTGGGCACCGGGCACGAGGAGACCGCGGGCACCCCCGGTGCCGAGGGCTCGGTGACGCTGGAGCACGCCGAGTGCCTGGCGGCCTGTGACTTCGCGCCGGTGCTGCAGGTCAACTACGAGTACTTCGACAACCAGACGGCCGAGAGCGCGCTGGAGACGGTCCGGGCGCTGCGGCGCGGGGAGCGGCCGCAGCCGACCCGTGGCGCGCCGCTGACCGACTTCCGGGACACCGAGCGTCAGCTCGCCGGGTTCTTCGACGGGCCCGGTGCGGCGGAGGCCGCCGAGTCGTCGGCCGCGGCCCCCGAGACGGTGCGCGGTGCCGAACTCGCCCGCGAACAGGGCTGGAACGCACCACCGATGCCCGACGAGGTCGAATTTCCGCCCATTCCGGAGAAGAAGTGAGGGCAGGCGATGACCGAAGCGAACGCATCAGACGGCAGCGCCCCGGAACGGGCCGCGGTGAGTCCGCTGACTCCCGTGCTCACCCGGCGTTGGCTGTCCCCGGAGTCCTGGTCGTTGCGCACCTACGAGCAGCTCGAGGGCTACACCGCGCTGCGCACCGCGCTCGCGGCCGATCCCGACCAGCTCATCGAACTGGTCAAGACTGCCGGGCTGCGCGGCAGGGGCGGTGCGGGCTTCCCCTCCGGGGTGAAGTGGGGCTTCATGCCCAAGGACCGTTCCCGACCGCACTACCTGGTGATCAACGCCGACGAGGGTGAGCCGGGGACGTGCAAGGACGTCCCGCTGATGATGGCCGACCCGCACTCGCTGATCGAGGGCTGCGTCATCGCCGCCTACGCGATGCGGGCGAGCACCTGCATGATCTACGTGCGCGGCGAGGCGCTGCACTGCATCCGCAGATTGCACCACGCGGTGCGCGAGGCGTACGAGGCGGGTTACCTCGGCAAGAACATCCTGGACTCCGGGTTCGACCTGGACATGGTGGTGCACGCCGGAGCCGGTGCCTACATCTGCGGCGAGGAGACCGCGCTGCTCGACTCGTTGGAGGGCAAGCGCGGTCAGCCCAGGCTGAAACCACCGTTCCCCGCGCAGGCGGGGCTGTACTCCTCGCCCACCACCGTCAACAACGTCGAGACGATCGCCTCGGTGCCCTACATCGTCAACGGTGGTTCGGACTGGTTCCGCGCCATGGGGCGGGAGAAGTCCCCCGGGCCGAAGATCTTCTCGCTGTCCGGGCACGTGGAACGTCCCGGGCAGTACGAGGCTCCGCTGGGCACGACGCTGCGGGAACTGCTGGAACTGGCGGGCGGCATGAAGGACGGGATCCCGCTGAAGTTCTGGACTCCGGGCGGGTCCTCCACGCCGCTGTTCACCGCCGACCACCTCGACGTGCCGCTCGACTTCGAGGGGGCCACCGAGGCGGGGTCCATGCTGGGCACGACCGCGTTGATGATCTTCAACGAGACGGTTTCCGTGCCGTGGGCGGTGATGAAGTGGACCCAGTTCTACGAGCACGAGTCGTGCGGCAAGTGCACCCCCTGTCGCGAGGGGTGTTTCTGGCTGGCGCAGGTGCTGGAGCGAATGGTGGACGGGCGCGGCAGCGAGCAGGACATCGACACGCTGCTCGACGTCTGCGACAACGTGCTCGGCCGTTCGTTCTGCGCGCTGGGTGACGGCGCTGTCAGCCCGATCACCAGCGGCATCAAGTACTTCCGCGAAGAGTTCCTCGCGCTGTGCGAGAGCAACCGCGGGCAGGACACGACAGAGGAACCCGCACTGGCAGGAGTGGCCCGATGACGGTGGCATCCGCGTCCGGAAACGACGCCGCGCAGTCCCGTCCGGTACCGGAAGGGCACGTTCGGCTGACCATCGACGGTATCGAGGTCGACGCCCCGAAGGGCGAGCTGGTGATCCGTACCGCCGAGCGGCTGGGCATCGTGATTCCCCGGTTCTGCGACCATCCGCTGCTCGATCCGGCGGGTGCCTGCAGGCAGTGCCTGGTCGAGGTCGAGGTCAACGGCAAACCGATGCCCAAACCCGCGGCCTCCTGCACCACGGCGGTGGCCGACGGAATGGTGGTCAACACCCAGCAGACCTCGCAGGTGGCCGACAAGGCCCAGCAGGGCGTGATGGAGCTGCTGCTGATCAACCACCCGCTGGACTGCCCCGTGTGCGACAAGGGCGGGGAGTGCCCGCTGCAGAACCAGGCGCTCAAGCACGGGCGCAGCGAGTCGCGGTTCGTGGACAAGAAGCGCACCTTCGCCAAGCCGGTCTCGATCTCCTCGCAGATCCTGCTGGACCGGGAGCGCTGTGTGCTCTGCCAGCGCTGCACCAGGTTCTCCAAGCAGATCGCGGGGGATCCGTTCATCGAGCTGCTCGAACGCGGCGCCACGCAGCAGATCGGCATCGGCGAGCAGCAGCCGTTCCAGTCCTATTTCTCCGGGAACACCATCCAGATCTGCCCAGTGGGAGCGCTCACCAGCGCGGCGTACCGATTCCGCTCCCGCCCGTTCGACCTCGTGTCCACCCCAGGGGTCTGCGAGCACTGCTCCTCGGGCTGCTCGCAGCGCACCGACTGGCGCCGCGGCAAGGTGATGCGCAGGCTCGCGGGCGAGGACCCCGAGGTCAACGAGGAGTGGAACTGCGACAAGGGACGCTTCGCTTTCCGGTACGCGACCGCCAGCGACCGGATCACCCGCCCCATGGTGCGGGACACGGACTCGGGTGAGCTGCGGGAGACCTCCTGGACCGAGGCGCTGCGCCGGGCCGCGAACGGGCTGCTCACCGCGCGCGACTCGCGCGGTGTGGGGGTGCTGCCCGGCGGCAGGCTCACCCGCGAGGACGCCTACGCCTACGGCAAGTTCGCCCGGATGGCGCTGGGCACCAACGACATCGATCACCGCGCCAGGCCGCACTCCACCGAGGAGCTCGACTTCCTGGGTGCCTCGGTGGTCGGAACCGGCCCGGAGGACGGTGTCAGCTACTCCTCGTTGGAAGCGGCCCCTACGGTGCTGTGCGTGGCCTTCGAGCCCGAGGAGGAGTCGCCCATCGTCTTCCTCCGGCTGCGCAAGGCCGCCCGCGACTCGGGAACCAGGGTTTTCCACCTCGGCCAGTGGGACTCGCCGGGCGTGGAGAAGACCACCGACATCGCCGACTCCGGCAGCCCCATCCACAGCGGGGGGCTGCTGCCCTGCCTGCCGGGCGGGGAGGCCGCCGCGCTGTACGAACTTCCGTCCGAAGTGGAACAGGCGCTGTCCGAGCCGGGTGCCGTCCTGCTGCTGGGGGAGCGCTGCGCCCAGGTCTCCGGGGTCTACACCGCCGCGATGCAGGTGGCCGAACGTACTGGGGCGGGCATCGCCTGGATCCCGCGTCGCGCCGGGGAACGCGGTGCGGTCGAGGCGGGGACGCTTCCGACGCTGCTCCCCAACGGCCGCCCCGTCTCCGACTCGGTGGTGCGCTCCGGGATCGAGCAGGCCTGGGGTGTCCCGGAGGGCAGCCTGCCCAGCATCCCCGGGCGGGAGCTCGACGGCATCCTCACCGCGGCGGAGTCCGGTGAGCTGTCCGGCCTGCTGGTAGGCGGGGTCGATCCCGACGACCTGCCGGACCCCGAGCAGGCCCGCCGCGCGCTGCGCTCCGCCGGGTTCGTCGTCAGCCTCGAGCTGCGCCCCTCGGGCGTGACCGAGCACGCCGACGTGGTGCTTCCCATCGCGCCCACGGTCGAGAAGTCCGGCACCTTCCTGAACTGGGAGGGACGTCCCCGCGAGTTCGAGATCACCATCGAGGGCACCGGCGCGCTGCCCGACTGCCGGGTGCTGGACACCCTCGCGGTGGAGATGGACGTGGACCTGTTCACCCAGACCCCTGCCGCGGTGGCCGCCGAGATCCGTCGGTTGGGTGCGAATCCCGGGGCGCGGCCGAAACCCCCGGACATACCGGCCGAGCCGGTTGCCGAACCGGTCGGGGACAAAGCGCTGCTGGCGAGCTGGCGGCACCTGCTGGACAACGGTTCGATGCAGCACGACGAACCGAACCTCGCGGGCACCGCCCGACCGCCCGTGGCGCGGATCTCCCCGGACACCGCGCGGCGGCTCGGCATCGAGCCGCACCAGCCGATCCGCGTCAGCACCGAGCGGGGAACCGTCGCGCTGGAGTCCGAGATCGTCGAGATGCCGGACGGTGTGGTCTGGTTGCCGGGCAACTCGGGGCCGGCCAAGGTCCACGGCGTGCTCGGTGCCGGGCACGGCACGGTGGTAGGCCTCGCGGCCGGTCCGCTTCCCCCGCCCGGTGGTGGACCGAAAAGCCCGGAGCCCGCTGCGACCGCGGCCGGGGAGACGGTCTCGGCGGCGACCAACGGCCACGGTGCCAACGGGCACGGCGACGGGGCCAACGGTCACGGCGACGGTGCCAACGGTCACGGCGCGGGCGGCCTCGGCGCCGCCGGGCACGGTCCGAACGGCAAGGGTCACACCGGCACCGACGGGGGTGTGGCATGAACGAGACGGCACGGCTGATCTCCGACGACCCCATCTGGCTCATCCTGATCAAGGTCGTGGCCACGTTCGCCTTCCTGGTGGTCATGACGCTGCTGACCATCTGGGCCGAGCGCAGGGTCATCGGCAGGATGCAGCAGCGCCCCGGGCCGAACCGCGCGGGCCCCTTCGGGATGCTGCAGTCCCTGGCCGACGGTCTCAAGCTCGCGTTCAAAGAGGACATCCGCCCGGTGATGGCCGACAAGTGGATCTACATCCTCGCGCCGGTCATCTCGGCCACCCCGGCACTGGTCGCCTTCTCGGTCATCCCGATCGGCGGCGAAGTCACCATCTTCGGCGAGCCCACCGCGCTACAGCTGGTGGAACTGCCGGTCAGCCTGCTCGTGGTGCTGGCCTGCGCCGCCGTCGGGGTTTACGGCATCGTGCTGGCCGGCTGGTCGTCCGGATCCCCCTACCCGCTGCTCGGCGCGCTGCGCTCGGCCGCGCAGGTGATCTCCTACGAGATCGCGATGGGGCTCTCGTTCATCGCGGTCATCCTCTACTCGGGCACGCTTTCCACCTCGGGAATCGTGGCCGCGCAGCAGAACGGCTGGTTCTTCGCGCTGCTGCCGTTCAGCTTCCTGGTCTACGCCATCGCGATGGTCGGCGAGACGAACCGGGCGCCCTTCGACCTGCCGGAGGCCGAGTCCGAGCTGGTCGGCGGGTTCCACACCGAGTACTCCTCGCTGAAGTTCGCGCTGTTCTTCCTGGCCGAGTACATCAACATGGTCACCGTCTCGGCCCTGGCGACCACCCTGTTCCTCGGTGGTTGGCACGCCCCCTGGCCGCTGTACCTGATCGGCGACGGGGTCCTCAACACCGGCTGGTGGCCGGTGCTGTGGTTCCTGGGCAAGACCTTGTTCTTCCTGTTCGTGTTCGTCTGGCTGCGCGGCACGCTGCCGCGGCTGCGCTACGACCAGTTCATGAACCTCGGCTGGAAGATACTGGTGCCGCTCAGCCTGGTCTGGATCTGCGCGGTCACCGCCATCCGGGGCGTACGCAACGCCGACCTGCTCGGCTCGCAGCAGTTCCTGTTCATCGGGGGCGGCATCGTCGTGCTGCTGCTGATCGTGGCCTTCCTCGTGCCGGACCGGAAACCGCCGGAGGAGGAGCAGGAGGAACCGCGGGCACCACTGTCCGGCGGTGGCTACCCCGTGCCGCCGCTCGACCTCAAGGTTCCCGAAACCCCCAGGGAGACCCGGGTTTCGGCCACCACGGGTACGCGATCCCGGCTGCCGGAAGCCGGGCAAGAGCCCACCAGCTCAACGAAGGAGGCACCCGATGGGAATGACTGATCCCCTGAAGGGCTTCGGCGTCACCCTGTCCAAGATGTTCAAAACGGTGCTGACCGAGGAGTATCCCGAGGTCAAGAAGATCCCGGCTCCCCGGTTCCACGGCAAGCACCAGTTGAACCGGCATCCGGACGGGCTGGAGAAATGCGTCGGGTGCGAGCTGTGCGCGTGGGCGTGTCCAGCCGACGCGATCTTCGTGGAAGGCGGGACCAACACCGACGACGAACGGTACTCGCCCGGTGAGCGCTACGGCTTCGACTACCAGATCAACTACCTGCGCTGCATCGGCTGCGGGTTGTGCATCGAGGCGTGCCCGACACGTGCGCTGACGATGACCAACGAGTACGAGACGGCCGATGACAACAGGCAGAACCTGATCTACACCAAGGAGGACCTGCTCGCGCCGCTGCTGCCCGGTATGGAACAGCCGCCGCACGACATGCGGCTGGGTGAGGACGAGCAGGACTACTACGTCAACGGACCGGAACTCGCCCGCGGGCAGGGAGTACCCGACGGCACCACGGTCGAGACCGGTGGCGAGGAGGCCGTTCGGTGATGACCATGACGGCTACCACCGAGGTGCTCGTGCGGACGCCGCTCGCGCAGACCGCGCAGCAGGGTGTCGTGGGCACCGGAGAGACGGTGGTGTTCTGGATTCTCGGGCCGCTGGCACTGCTGGGCGCGCTCGGGATGGTTTTCGCGCGCAGCGCGGTGCACTCGGCACTGTGGCTGGTGCTCACCATGCTCAGCCTCGGGGTGCTGTACATGGCCCAGAGCGCGCAGTTCCTCGGATTCACCCAGATCATCGTCTACACCGGCGCGATCATGATGCTGTTCCTGTTCGTGCTCATGATCGTCGGCAGGGACGCGTCCGACTCCGTGGTCGAGGTGCTGCGCGGGCAGCGGCTGGCCGCGGGGGTGCTCGGGGTGGCGCTGGCGGCGTTGCTGGTGGCAGGCCTGGCGCGCTCGCTCGACGCGGTGGTGCCCGCCGCGCCGCTGAATCCGTGGTCTCCCGGCGGCGGAGCCGCGGGCGGCCTGGGGCAGGTGATCTTCACCGACTACCTGTTCCCGTTCGAGCTCACCTCGGCGCTGCTGATAACCGCCTCGCTCGGGGCGATGGTGCTGGCCTACGGGGGCAAGGGACGCAAGCCGCGCATGACGCAGCGGGAAACCGTGGAGGCCAGGTTCCAGGGGAAGTACTCCAGGCCGTCCCCCCTGCCGGGACCCGGGGTGTACGCCACGGCCAACTCGGTCGCCACCCCGGCACTGCTTCCGGACGGTTCCGTGGCGGAGGACTCGCTGTCCGAGATCCTGGACAGCACCCCCGTGGAACGGCTGCGCCCCGACCGGGACGCCGTCTCCGGCAGTGTTCCCCCGCCCGACGCGCACGCGCTGACCGGAACCGGTCACCCGGAGCACGGCAGCGAACGGAGCACGTCGGGGTCCACCCCGGACTCCGGCGGGGAGGAAACCCCCGACGGCGATTCCGGTGACGGCACGCCGGGTGACGGTGGCGGTAAGAACGGCTCCACCGGTCACGCCGGGAGCCACGGGGCGGCGGGAGCCACGGACGACCCGCAGTCCCCGGACGACACCGCGCACCCGGACGCCGGCTCGAGTTCCCCCGAGGAGGTCAGGCAGTGACCCCCACCTACTATCTGCTGCTCTCGGCGCTGCTGTTCACCATCGGCACGGTCGGGGTGCTCATACGCCGCAACGCGATCGTGCTGTTCATGTGCGTGGAGCTGATGCTCAACGCGGTCAACCTTTCGCTGGTGACGTTCGCGCGTATCGAGGGATCGATCGACGGGCAGGCCATGGCCTTCTTCGTGATGGTCGTCGCCGCGGCCGAGGTCGTGGTCGGACTGGCCATCATCATGTCCATCTACCGCACCCGCCGCTCGGCCTCCGTCGACGACGCCAACCTCCTGAAGTACTAGCCCGACGGAACGAAACGCACAGCGAATGGACCAACGGAACGGATTGGAAGACGGCGTGACAACCTCCATGCTGGCCGCTCCGGAGCCGGTACAGGCCGCTCAGGGAGCGATTCAGAACAATGCGTGGCTGATCATCGCGATTCCGTTGCTCGGTGCCGCGGTGCTGCTGTTGGCGGGTAGACGCGCCAACGGGTGGGGACACCTGCTGGGCTGCGCCACGGTGATCGCCTCCTTCGGCTACGCCCTGGCGCTGTTCACCTCCGTGGGAGGAGCCGAACAGGCCGCGCGTTCGCTGCACCTGTTCTCCTGGATCCCCGTCAACTCCCTGCAGGTCGACTTCGGACTGCGCATCGACCCGCTGTCGCTGGTCTTCGTGCTGCTGATCACCGGCGTCGGTGCGCTGATCCACATCTACTCGATCGGCTACATGGCCCACGACCAGCAGGGGCGCGCCGGGCGGGGCAACACCGAGCGGCGCCGCTTCTTCGGGTACCTGAACCTGTTCGTGGCGGCGATGCTGATCCTGGTGCTCGGTAACAGCTTCGTGACCCTCTACCTCGGCTGGGAGGGTGTCGGGCTGGCCTCCTACCTGCTCATCGGCTTCTGGCAGCAGCGCCCCAGCGCCGCGGGAGCGGCCACCAAGGCCTTCGTGATGAACCGGGTCGGCGACGTCGGACTGGCGCTGGCGATCTTCCTGCTGTACGCCAGGCTCGGAACCACGCAGTACTCCGAGGTCTTCGCCCGCGCCGGGGAGCTCTCGACGGGAACGGTGCTGGCCATCTCGTTGCTGCTGCTGCTGGGAGCCTGCGGCAAGTCCGGCCAGGTGCCGCTGCAGGCGTGGCTGCCCGACGCCATGGAGGGTCCCACCCCGGTCTCGGCGCTGATCCACGCGGCCACCATGGTCACGGCGGGGGTCTACCTGATCGCGCGGGCCAACCCGCTCTACAGCATGACCGAGACCGGTCAGCTGGTGGTCGCGATCGTCGGGGTGGTCACCCTGCTGGTCGGTTGCGTGATCGGCTGCGCTTACGACGACATCAAGAAGGTGCTGGCCTACTCCACGGTCAGCCAGATCGGCTACATGATGCTCGCCGTCGGGCTGGGGCCGGCCGGGTACGCGCTGGGAATCATGCACCTGCTCACGCACGGTTTCTTCAAGGCGGCACTGTTCCTTGGTGCGGGTTCGGTGATGCACGGCATGCGCGACGAGGTCGACATGCGCAAGTTCGGCGGGCTCTACCGCTACATGCCGATCACCTTCGCCACCTTCGCGGTCGGCTACCTGGCGCTGATCGGTTTCCCCTTCCTCTCGGGCTACTACTCCAAGGAAGCCATCATCGCGGCGGCCTTCGCCGAACCCGGTTGGCAGGGCTGGGCACTCGGCGGTGCGGCGGTACTGGGTGCCGGGCTCACCGCCTTCTACATGACCCGCCTGATGCTGCTGACCTTCTTCGGGGAGCGGCGCTGGCAACACCGGACGGCCTCCGACGGCGGGGAGTTCCACCCCCACGAGTCGCCGCCGGTGATGACCGGGCCCATGATCGTGCTCGCCGTCGGCTCGGTGGCAGCGGGTTTCCTGTTCACCAGCGGCGAGCGGTTGGTGCACTTCCTGAGCCCCGCCCTCGGCGAACTCCAGGAGGGACACACGGTGCTGCCGCACTCGGTGATCCCGGTGTTCACGCTCGGATTCTCCGCGCTCGGTGTGCTGGTGGCCTGGCTGGTGGTGGGGCGCCGTCCCGTTCCCGAGACCGCACCGTCCCGGGTCTCGCCGCTGGTGCGCGCGGCCCGCGCCGATCTCTACGGCAACGCGCTGAACCGCGCGGTGGCGGTGCGTCCGACCGTGGGGTTGGCCGACGGGCTGGCGCGGTTCGACCGGGCCGGTGTCGACGGCACGGTCAACGGGGTCGCCACGACCCTCGGCGCGGCCTCGCAGGTGCTGCGGCGTTGGCAGACCGGCTTCGTCCGGTCCTACGCGATGTCCATGTTGGTCGGCGGCGTCCTGCTGGTGGCCGCCCTGCTCTCGGTGGGAACCCCATGACGACGGCCCGCTGTGCGAATTCCCGCGAAATAGCCGGAGAAGAGGAGACGCGATGAACCTGCTCCTCGCGCTGATTCTGTTGCCGCTGCTCGGCGCGATCGTCGTGGCGCTGCTGCGCGGCAACGAACGCGCGGCCAAACCGGTAGCCCTGGGCTTCTCGCTGGTCGAACTTGTGCTCGCGGCGGTGGCCTGGCTGAGTTACCAGCCCGGTGGGGCCAGGCTGCAACTGAGCGGCTCCGTCGAGTGGATCCCGCAGTACGGCATAAGCCTCTCGTTCGGGCTGGACGGCATCGCGCTCGTCATGGTGGCGGTGATCGCGCTGCTGATGCCGGTGGTACTGGGATTCAGCTGGCAGGAACGGCTTCCCGCCGAGCGCAGCCGGGGCGGCTTCTTCGCGTTGCTGCTAGTCGAGCAGGCACTGACGGTGGCGGTGTTCGCCACCACCGACCTGTTCGTGTTCTACGTGCTGTTCGAGATCATGCTGATCCCGATGTACTTCCTGATCGGCGGCTACGGCGGCAGCAGGCGGCAGTACGCGGCCGTGAAGTTCTTCCTGTACTCCTTCCTCGGTGGACTGATCATGCTGGCCTCTGCCATCGGGGCCTACTCCTACGCGGCGAGCGCCACCGGGCGGGGAACCTTCGACTGGGCCACGTTGCGCGGAGTGCTCGCCGACGCACCGACCTCGGTGCAGGTGTGGATCTTCCTCGGTTTCTTCACCGCGTTCGCGATCAAGGCACCGCTGGTTCCGCTGCACACCTGGCTGCCCGACGCCACCGAACAGGCCCCCATCGGGGTGGCGGTGATCGTGGTGGGCGTGCTGGACAAGGTGGGCACTTTCGGATTCCTGCGCTACAGCCTGCCGCTGGCTCCCGAGGCGTCCCAACTGCTGGCACCGTTGGTGCTCACGCTGGGCGTGATCGGCGTGCTGTACGGCTCGCTGCAGGCGTTCGGACAGACCGACCTCAAACGGTTCATCGCCTACGTCTCGATCGCCCACTTCGGATTCATCGCGCTGGGGATCTTCGCGTTCACCTCGCAGGCGCAGGTGGGCGCGGCTTCCTACATGGTCAATCACAGCATCGCCACCGGGATGCTCGTGCTGGTGATCGGAATGATCATCGCCCGTGGCGGTTCCAGCAGGATCGCCGACTACGGCGGCATGGCCCGAGTCACCCCGGTGCTGGCCGGGATGCTGCTGATAGCCGGACTGAGCACGTTGTCGCTGCCGGGAACGAACTCGTTCATCAGCGAGTTCCTCGTGCTGATCGGTTCCTTCACCACCCGGCCGGTGTTCGCGATACTCGCCACCGTCGGGATGGTGCTGGCGGCTGTCTACGTCCTCCGCCTCTACCAGCGGGTGATGCAGGGGCCGCTCTCGGGGACCGCCCTGCTCGACTCGGTCGGCGGCCCGGGAGCCGCGACCGACCCGGAGGTCGCGGTGGACGGCGGCTCCGGCCCCGGGGCCAGTCGGCTCGCCCTCCGCGATCTGGACAGCAGAGAGATCGGCGTCCTGGCTCCGCTCGTGGTGCTGATCGTCCTGCTGGGGCTGTACCCGGCCCCGGTCCTGGACGTGATCACCCCCTCGGTGGAAGCAACTATGAGCGAGGTCGGCGTCACCGATCCCGTGACCTCTCAGGGAGGTAACTGACAGTGGGAGTGGTAGCGCGAACCGGTGCCCCGGACCGGCATTCCGAACTGCTGGCCCAGCAGACCACCGACATGCCGCCGATCGACTACGCCGCCATCGCGCCGGTGCTGATCGTGCTGGTGGCGGCGTGTCTCGGTGTGCTGATCGAGGCCTTCGTGCACCGGCGGCAGCGTTGGGCCGCGCAGGTGGTACTGAGCCTGCTGGCGGTGATCCTCGCTGGTGCGCAGGTGATCCGGCACGCGAGGGAGATCAACACCGGCGGGACCACCCTGTCGGACACGGTCGCCGTGGGACCGGCGACCCTCTTCCTGTGGGGAACGCTGCTGGCGTTGGCATTGGGGGCGATCCTGCTGATCGCCGATCGTTCGATCGAACCCGGCGGTGCGTTCGTCGCCGAGACCAACACCGCCGAGACGCCACGACAGCCCGCCGACGCGCCCGGCGCCGCCTCCGCGTCGGTGATGGACCGCGCCACCGCCTCGGTGGCCGGGATGCGCACCGAGGTTTTCCCGCTCACGCTGTTCTCCCTCGGCGGGATGATGGTGTTCTGCGCGGCCAACGATCTGCTGACGATGTTCGTCGCGCTCGAGGTGCTGAGCCTGCCGCTCTACCTGCTGTGCGGGCTGGCCAAGCGGCGCAGGCTGCTCTCGCAGGAAGCCGCGGTCAAGTACTTCCTGCTGGGCGCCTTCGCCTCCGCGTTCTTCCTGTACGGGCTGGCCCTGCTCTACGGCTACGCGGGCTCGGTGAAGTTCTCCGACATCGCCGACGCCACAGCGGGAAGCCTGCGTTCTGACACACTGCTGTTCGCGGGCCTCGGGCTGGTGATCATGGGGCTGCTGTTCAAGGGTTCGGTGGGGCCGTTCCACCTCTGGACCCCCGACGTCTACCACGGTGCCCCCACCGCGGTGACCGGCTTCATGGCGGCATGCACCAAGGTGGCCGCCTTCGGCGGGATGCTGCGCCTGCTGCACGTCGCCTTCAGCGCTTCCAGCTGGGAGTGGCACTGGGTGCTGTGGACCGTCGCGGTGCTGTCGATGCTCATCGGGGTGGTGTCCGGGCTGACGCAGCGGGACCTCAAGCGCATGATCGCTTACTCCTCGATCGCACATGCGGGATTTCTCATGGTCGGGGCGATCACGCTGACCGAACGCGGCCTGTCCGCCACGTTGTTCTACCTGTTCGCCTACGGGTTCACCACGCTGGCCGTGTTCGGCCTCATCGGCCTGGTCCGCACCTCGGAGGGTGAGGCAACTCACCTGTCGGACTGGGCGGGACTGGCCAAGCGCTCGCCGCTGCTGGCCACGGTGTTCACGTTCCTGCTGCTCGCGTTGGCCGGTATTCCCGCGACCAGCGGTTTCATGGGCAAGTTCGTGGTCTTCTCCGCCGCGTTCTCGGCAGGTATGGGCCCGCTGGTGGTCATAGGGCTGTTGGCCAGCGCGCTGGCCGCCTTCCTGTACCTGCGCGTGATCGTGCTGATGTTCTTCAACGATCCGGCACCCGACGGGCCCACCGTCAGCGTGCCCGGGGCTTTCACCACCGCGGCCATCACGCTCGGGGTGGTTGTCACGTTGCTGTTCGGGCTGGCACCGCAGCTGGCGCTGGACTGGGCGAGTGTCGGTGGCTTCGTGTCGTAAGGTGTCCCTCGCAGGGCATTTCCGGGGGAGACGAAGGCGACGGTGACGTGACCAGCCCAGTTGGTGAACCGACCGGCGGTGTGCCGTGGGAGACGGGCGCCGCGGTCGGTGGTTTCGACATTGCCGATCCGCAGCTCGCCGAATCGGTGCGGGCCGGGATGACGCGGGTGGAACGACTGCTGCACGAAGCGGTGCACAGCGATCTCGACTTCGCCACCCGCGCGTCCCTGCATCTCGTCGAGGCGGGTGGCAAGAGGTTCCGGCCGCTGTTCACGCTGCTGGCCGCCGAATTCGGGGAGCCGGAGCGGGAAGCGGTGACCAAGGCGGCCGTGATCCTCGAAATGGTCCACCTGGCCACGCTCTACCACGACGACGTGATGGACGAGGCCACCATGCGGCGCGGGGCGAGCAGCGCCAACGCCAGGTGGGACAACTCGGTGGCCATTCTCACCGGCGACTTCCTGTTCGCGCAGGCGTCCCAGTTGGCGGCCGATCTGGGCAGCGATGCGGTCCGCATGCTGGCTCGTACCTTTGAGTCCCTGGTGACCGGCCAGATGCGCGAGACCGTCGGTGTCGAGGGCGGCGAGGATCTCGTGGCGCACTACCTCGAGGTGATCGACGAGAAGACCGGCTCGCTGATCGCCACCTGCGGCAGGTTCGGTGCCCTGTTCTCGGGCGCGCCGCAGGAGCAGATCAATGTGCTGGAACGGGTGGGAAAGATCGTCGGCACCGCTTTCCAGATCTCGGACGACATCATCGACATCGCCTCCCCGCCGGACGAGTCCGGCAAGACGCCCGGTACCGATCTCCGCGAGGGAGTTCGTACACTGCCGATGCTCTACGAGTTGACCCTTTCCGACTCCGACGCACGGTTACGTGAGCTGCTCTCGGGATCACTGACGGCCGATGCCGAGGTGCAGGAGGCGTTGCGACGGCTGCGCGACTCGTCCGGGTTGGTGCGTGCTCGTCAAACCCTCGATACTTACGCTGAACAGGCGAGGGCCGAGCTCGCCCGACTGCCGGACTGTGCGGCACGGCAGGGGTTGTTCGCGCTGGTCGACTACGTCGTGGCCCGCACCCGATGAGGTGCCCCGGCGTTTCGTTCGCCACCGTGCCGGTTCCGGGCGTGGTCGTACTCGTCGACGGTTGACTTCGCGAGAGAAAGGACCGCAGCGGTGACGTGGCTGTTTACCCAGGTGTGGCTGTGGAGCCTGGCCGCGTTCGCGGCAGGCGTGGCGGCCACCTGGCTGCTGTTCGTGCGGCCCGCCCACCAGCGGCTGCGTGAGTTGCGGGACCACTCGTCCGCCGAAGGCGACATCCCGCTGTGGGACTCCGAATCGGTCCCGGACAGCGAGTTCCACCGTTATTCCGAGTTCGAGAGGGCCGCCGCGACGACCCGCGACACCGCGGTTCAGCCGGTTCCGGAGAACGGGACAGTGCGCGATCGTGTCCCGGAGTCCGATGGCGAAACCACCGCGCGCCACCCCGAGCCCCCGGACGCGAGCACCCCCTCCGACGCGGGCGCCGTCGAGCGGCCTACCGAGCACGTGCCCCGGCCGCTGGGAAACCAACGAGCGCGCTGGATGGAAGCCGCCTCCGAGGACTTCGGCGGGTCGGTCTTCGCGGCCGAGCCCGGGGTGGAAGGCGCGAGGACCTCCGAGCCGGACGAGTGGCAGCCCGTCCAGGAGACACCGCACGGTTCCGACACCACCTCCTTCGACGAGTCCGAACTGCGGCTGGAGCGGGAACGCGAGCTGCGCGAAGAACATCCGCGCAGGCAACCTCCCGAATCGGCCCCCGCACCGGGCGGCACCGGGTGGCCCGCCACACCCACCGCACCCGCCGAGGTTGGGACCGGTGCGGAATTCTCCGCTCCCGCTGGGGACCACACGTGGTTCTCGGCCGCTGAGTTCGACATGTACGACACCGACAACGTCGCCTCGGAGAGCGCCCCGGGGCGGTTCGGTGGTGGCGGTTCCGAGCGTCCCGGTTCGGGCTCGGAACCGGGCGAGCCCCACCGGGGAGCGGCAGCCGGTGGGCACTCCGGTGAGCCTTCCGAAGGGGAGCTCACCGGCAGGCTGCGTTCACTGTTCGAGCCGATGGTGACGCCCGGGATCGATCCCGACCGCAGCGGTGCGGAACTGCCGGACAGCTCGGCCTCGCCGGTGACCGACAGCGCGGGGGCGGCTCCGAATCCCGGGGAGACCACGGGTGGTACCGCACCTGCCGTGGGCGCTGATCCCGCCGGACCCACCGACTCCGCGTCGGGGAGTACCTCTGGCGTCGAGGAGACCCCGGAGGGACTTCCCAGAAGGGTCCCCGGCGCCAACGCTCGGCGCGGTGGCCCCGCCGCCAACGCCCACTCCGTGCTCAGCGGAAACGTTCTCGGTAACCCGGCCTCGGGAAGGCCTTCGGACGACACGGCCGGTGACTCCGACGCCGCCGCCGGGCACGAACCGCAGGAGTGGTACCCCGACGAGAGGTATCCGGAACAACCGAGACCGGACGAGAGCTACACGGTCAAGGGGCAGTTCGGGTCGCGGCAGTACCACACCGCCGAGTCGCCCTATTTCGATCGGGTGGTCGCCGAGGTGTGGTTCCGCGGCCCGGCGGATGCCGAGCAGGCCGGTTTCGTCGCCTGGGACGGCCGCTCCCGCTCCTGAATGGTCCGTGCGGTGTCTGAGTGGCCCGTGCGGTGTAGATTTCTCGCGAAATCGCCGCGCCGCTGGACGGGGGACGCGGTGTGTACGGCGGTCCGGCGTGGCTCCGTGCTCGTCGATTTCTCGCGAAATCGCCGAGCCCCTGTGCCGTCGCGAAGTTGCACTCCAGCCACCCCCGCAGGCCACGCTCCGACCGCCCTCGCAGTCGGCACCCTCGGGACGTGACCCATGCGGATAAGCAGCGTGGGGAACCCCGGTGCGTGAGTCGGATGCATTGCAAGGCCGGGCCGCTCGCCGCGTAGGTCGCTACTCAAGAGCCGGCCCAACACTCCCAAGGCGCCGACTCACGTGACGGCTACCCGACCAGGCACGCAAGTCTCGACACTGCCCTCATCATGCCTGGGGTGGTCTGTCCAGTAACCGGGACAGCACGACGGTGGAAACGGTCCGGTTGATGAACTCGACCGCACGCAGCCGTTCCAGCGCGGTCTCGAGGTGATGGATGTCGGCCGCGCGGAGGTGCACGATCGCGTCCGCCTCTCCGGAGACGGTGTAGGCGCGAACCACCTCCGGCAGCGGTTCCAGGCCCGCGAGCAGCCGGTCGGTGGGCACGTTGCCGTGGCAGTGCACTTCCACGAAGGCCTCGGTTCCCCAGCCGAGCGCTTCCGGGTCCACCACGGCGGTGAAGCCCTGCAGCACGCCGTTGTCCAGCAGTTTGTCCACACGTCGTTTCACAGCGGGCGCGGAGAGTCCCACCACCTCGCCGATCTCCGCGTAACTGGCCCTGGCATCGGTGACCAGTTGCGAAACGATTCGTTGATCCAGGGGGTCCATGTGCAACATTCTGCCGTATTCGCCGCAATGAAGGTGCATTGAATGCTGCAAAAGCGGGGATTAGATTACGTAATATGTCGGTGACCACTGTCGCAGCGCCCGATCCCGTGCAACGTCCTGCCACGGCCGAGAACGTGCCGACGAGGCGTCACTACGTGATGTGCCCTCCGAAGCACTTCACGGTGGAGTACTCCATCAACCCGTGGATGGACCCGGACGATCCCGTGGACACCGAACTGGCGATGTCGCAGTGGCGGGAGCTCGCGGACATCTACCGTCGGCTCGGTCACACCGTCGACACGGTGCCGCCGCAGCCGGGACTACCCGACATGGTCTTCGCGGCGAACTCCGCCACGGTGATCGGTGGCCGAGTGCTCGGTGCCCGGTTCAGGTCACCCGAACGCGCTCCCGAGGCAGAGCACTTCCGGCGGTGGTTCTCCACGAGCGGCTACCGTGACCTGGTGATGCCCTCCCGGATCAACGAGGCCGAGGGGGACTTCGCCTGGACCGGGCAGCTGCTGCTGGCGGGCAGTGGTTTCCGGACCGATCCGCAGGCCCACGCCGAGGCCCAGGAGGTGCTCGGTGTCCCGGTCGTGTCGCTGCGGCTCACCGACCCCCGCTACTACCACCTGGACACCGCCCTGTTCGTCCTCCGCAAGGGCGATCGACCCCAGGTCGCCTACTATCCCGAGGCCTTCTCCGAGGGATCGCGGCAGGTACTGCGCAGGCTCTTCCCCGACGCGGTGATCGCGGACTCCGCCGACGCGGAGTGCCTCGGGCTGAACGGGGTCTCCGACGGCAGGAACGTCGTGCTGCCCAGCGAGGCCACCGGCCTCGCCGAACGACTGCGCGCACACGGCTACGAGCCGTTGCTCACCGACATCTCGGAGCTGCGCAAGTCCGGTGGGGGCCCCAAGTGCTGCACCATGGAACTGCACGAGTAGCGACCGCGGTGGCGGCCGGTCCGTCCTTCGGCGCCGCGTGATGCCCGCACCGGCCCGCCGCCGATCCTCCGGGGTGCCGGAGCGGGCGTCGGCTTCCCGGCGCCGGAGACGCGAGCCCGACCCTGTGCGGAACGGCGACCGGGCGGGCACGCGGGCTCCGTCACGACCTCTCGGGTCACTCCTCCAGCACCGCTTGCACGTCCAGCTCGATCCGGACCGTCGGGCCGACCACGCCGATTCCCTTGCTCAACAGCTGTTGCCAGTTGACCGCGTAGTCCTCCCGGCGCAGTTCCGTGGTGGAGTGGCACGCCGTTCGGGTGCCGTTCCAGGAGCGCGTTCCCAGGTAGGTGGTGTCCAGCTGCACGGGGCTGCTCCTGCCGCGCAGCGTCAGCTGGCCACCGACCGCCCAGCGGTCACCGCGCAGCTGGGTCAACCTGTCGCTGCGGAAGTACAGCTTCGGATGGTTCGCCACGTCCAGAAAGTCCGCGGAACGCAGGTGGTCGTCCCGCATGCGTACTCCGGTGTCGATGCTGGCGGCGTCGATGGCGACCTCGACCACGGACTTCTCGAACGGTTCCCGGACGGTGACGCGTCCCTCCAGCTCGCGGAAGGCTCCGTGAATCTTCGACATGCCGATGTGCTGTGCGATGAACCGGATCTCGGTGTGGTCCGGATCGAACGTCCAGACACCCGGTTCGGGGAGCGAACTCTCCGGATCCCGCTCCAGCCGCACCGAGCCGATGGCGGTGTGCCGGTTGGTGCGAACCTCGGCCCTGGTGCCCGTGCGCTGGTAGCCACCACCGGTGATCGAGACCTTGTGGGTGCCCGGCTGCACCGTGGCGAGGAAGAACCCGTACCCGTCGGTGGTTCCGCTGGCCACCTGCTGATTCAGTCGGTTCACCACCGTCACGGTGGCCTCCGGGAGCGGGCGGTCGGCTTCGTCGTGTACCTGACAGCTCAGCGTCCCGCCGTCCAGCGGGGTGGGAGGCAGCGCGTTGCTGGCGCCTTCCCGGGCGGGTTTGCGCGCGGCACCACGGCCGAGCAGTTTCGACAAGACCAATCCGAATCCTCTCCGCCGCCTCCCGGATGCCGGTGGCGGCAGTACGCCCCTGAACCCGTCCTCCGGTCGCGGGACCGGAGGAGCGGCCTTATCCCGACCGATGTCTCATGCGGCGGGGGAGTGCGGCGGAGAGCTCCGCCGCGTAGCCACCACAGCAGCCGGTGCGACAACGTTCCGCCGCCGGGCGGCCTCGCGTCTCGGCACGGGCCGAGCGCGTGAGTCGGTTACAAGTGTTCCTCAGTTTAGTTTCTTCGCGAGAGAAAGTTGATCGGTGGGGCCATGAGCTCGATCTCCGACGAAGCTGTGACGTGTTCGGCGTGGGGTGTTAAGGAACTGGCGCTCCTCGCGCGACGTTGTCCGAGTGAGTTCTTCACGGGGCGCCCGGTCGGCGTGAATCGCCGCTCACCGTGCGTGCTTCCCGGTCACCGCCGAAGGTGACCGGCCCCGGAAACTGGTCCGGAAACCGGGCGGAGGCGGGAGTACCTTGCACAGGCATTGGAACGGAGTAAAAACGGCGCTCTTGCTCGGTGCCATGAGCGCACTCCTCGTGTTGATCGGGTCGCTGTTCGGGCGGTCCGGCATGGTCGTGGCGCTGTTGATCGCGCTCGGAATGAACGGCTACGCGTACTTCAACTCGGCCAACCTCGCGCTGCGGTCGATGCGGGCACGACCGGTTTCCGAAGCGGAGCAGCCCGCGATGTATCGCATCGTGCGTGAACTCGCCACTTCCGCGAAGCAGCCGATGCCCGCGCTCTACATCAGTCCCACCGTGGCGCCCAACGCGTTCGCGACGGGGCGCAACCCCCGTAACGCCGCCGTTTGCGCCACCGCCGGGATCCTGGAACTGCTCGACGAGCGGGAACTGCGCGCGGTGCTGGGTCACGAGCTCTCCCACGTCTACAACCGCGACATACTGATATCCAGCGTCGCGGGTGCGCTGGCCAGTGCGGTCACCTTCATCGCGAACTTCGGGATGATCTTCGCCAGCTTCGGCGGGGACGACGAGGAACGCCCCAACCTGATCGCGTTGTTGCTGGTGTCACTGCTCGGGCCGGTGGCGGCCGCCGTGGTCCAGATGGCCGTGAGCCGCTCCCGCGAATACCAGGCGGACTCATCCGGGGCCGATCTGACGGGGGATCCGCTTGCTCTGGCATCGGCGCTGCGCAAACTCGAGCGGGGGACCAAGCAGGCCCCGCTGGCGGCCGAACCCAAGCTGGTCAGCGAGTCCCACCTGATGATCGCCAACCCGTTCCGCTCCGGGGAGCGGATGACGCGGCTGTTCTCGACACACCCGCCCATCGACGACCGGGTTCGGCGGCTGGAGGGTCTGGCAGGACGCAAGCTACCCACCCACTATTAAGAGGGAGCATCAACACTCACTTGCGTGGTCGGGTAGCCGTCACGTGAGTCGGCGCCTTGCTGTGTTGGGCCGGCTCTTGAGTAGCGACCTACGCGGCGAGCGGCCCGGCCTTGCAATGCATCCGACTCACGCACCGGGGATACGTGCGCTGCGTGGCACCGAGGACGGATTCCGCGGCCCGGTGTGTAGTTTGTCTCGGCGGAACCTCTCGTACGGCTCTCGCTGCGGGTGCCCCGACATCGGGTAGGTACTACACAACGTCGGGGCCGTCCTCGCGAGAGCCGCACGGGAGAACCCGCGGGTGGTCGGGCTGCTCTGGTGGTGGTTTCGGCGCTGGGAGCACCAAAGAGGACGCGAGGCGACGTCGGGCCGGCTCTTGAGTAGCGACCTACGCGGCGAGCGGCCCGGCCTTGCAATGCATCCGACTCAAGCACCGGGGACACCCGCGCTGCTCAGCCGCATGGTGCAGTCCCGACCGCGGTCCCGCGTGGGCGACGATTTCGCGAGAAATTGACGCCCACGGGGCCACCACGCCGCACTGGCGGGGCGATTTCGCGAGAAATCGCTACAACCGGGGCGGAGCCGACTCACTCGGCTCCGGCGTTCAACTTCCGTCCGGCAATCGCCTCGGCGATCTCCATGACGTACTGGCCGTAACCGGACTTGGACAGCCGCCACCCCAACTCGTGACACTCCTCGGGCGTGATGTACCCCATGCGCAGCGCGATCTCCTCCAGGCAGGCGATGCGCACTCCCTGGCGGTGTTCCAGCACCTGCACGAACTGCCCCGCTTCCAGCAGCGACTCGTGCGTGCCCGTGTCCAGCCAGGCGTAACCGCGATTCAGCTCGATCAGGTGCGCACGACCCCGCTCGAGGTACGTCGTGTTGATGTCGGTGATCTCCAGCTCGCCCCGGCTGGACGGGCGCAGCGTACGGGCTATCTCGACCACCTCGTTGTCGTAGAGGTAGAGGCCGGTGATCGCCTTGTTGGAGCGGGGGACGGCGGGTTTCTCCTCCAGCGAGACAAGTCTGCCCGCACCGTCGGTCTCGCCCACGCCGTAGCGTTGCGGATTGCGCACCGAGTAGCCGAACAGTGTGCAGCCCTGCAGCTCGGTGGTGCTGCGCTGCAGCAGTTTCGAGAATCCCTGACCGTAGAAGATGTTGTCGCCCAGTACGAGCGCCACCGAGTCGTCGTCGATGAAGTCGGCGCCGATCAGGAACGCCTCGGCCAGCCCGTTGGGCTCGGTCTGGGTCGCGTACTCGATGCGCAGCCCGAGGCTGCTGCCGTCGCCGAACAGGCGGCGGAACAGTGGAAGGTCCTCGGGAGTGGAGATCAGCAGGATGTCGCGGATCCCGGCCAGCATCAGCACCGAGAGCGGGTAGTACACCATCGGCTTGTCGTAGACCGGGAGAAGCTGCTTGGACACCACCTGGGTGACCGGGTGCAGCCGCGTGCCGTTGCCCCCGGCCAACACGATTCCCTTCAACGAGCTCTCCCGTCGACGGTTAAGAGTGCTTTGCGTGCGGCGCGATCACCCCGCGAGCGGGCCCGTCCCCGCACCCGCTCAACGGTAGTTCTCGAACTGCAACGCCACGTCGAAATCACTGCTTTTCAGTAGCGAGATCACGGACTGCAGATCGTCCTTCTTCTTGCCCGAGATCCGCAACTGGTCGCCCTGGATCTGCGCCTGCACTCCCTTGGGTGCCTCGTCGCGGATCTTCTTGGAGATCTTCTTGGCCGTTTCCTGCGCGATCCCCTGCTTGAGGGTGCCGGAGACCCGGTGGACCTTGCCCGATCTGACCGGTTCGCCCAGTTCGACCGCCTTCAGTGAGACGCCCCGCTTGACCAGTTTCTCCTTGAAGACCTCGACCGCGGCCTTGCATCGCTCCTCGGTCTCGGACTCCAGGGTCACGGCCTCCTCGCCGGACCAACTGATCTTCGTGTCGGTTCCCCTGAAGTCGAACCGGTTCGCGAGTTCCTTGGCAGCCTGGTTGAGTGCGTTGTCCACCTCCTGCCGGTCGACCTTGCTCACTACGTCGAACGACGGGTCCGCCATGTCGGAAACTCCTCACGTGGGCTGTTGTGGTGAGCGAATACGCTACCCGGACCCCCTTACGTGAGTGCGGGTGCCGGTATGTATGATTTTGGTACAAGCCAACAGCGGATGGCTGATTAGCCGGGTTGCCCGAGCGGCCAAAGGGAGCTGACTGTAAATCAGCCGCGCAAGCTTCAGAGGTTCGAATCCTCTACCCGGCACAACTGGGAACACCGCCCCCTGACCTGCACAGACAGGGCAGGGGGCGGTTTTTCGTGTACCCGGTGGTACCCGAAACTCCCCGAGCCCTCCCGGCTCTCGCCGGCCGATGGCTGACCACGGCCTCAGCCCGAGGATCGGTCTATGCGGGCTCCCCCGAGGCTCATGCTCCCCGTCGTCGGAGGCGGGAAGTTCCCTGATCACGGGATGAGTAGGGTTTTTCCGATCACGGTGCGGGCGGTGATGTCGGAATGGGCTCGCGCCGCAGCTTCGAGGGGGTAGGTCTGCCCGATGGTGGGTCGCAGACTCTTCGTTGATCCCAGGGCAAGGGCTTCCTCGACGAGGTCGTGGAGGCTGCCGGGGGTACCGCCGATCGCGTCCAGGCCGATGTGGGTGATCCCGCGCGAGGTGGCCTGCTCGTCGGGGCTTGCCCAGGTGCCGCTGGCGGCTCCGTGCGCGACGTATCGTCCGCCTCGTCGTACCAGCGGGTGAAGGGCGTCGGTGGTGGTGCCACCGACGCCGTCGAACACGACATCAACTCCGGAGGGTGCAGCCTCCCGCAGTGCCGAGGCCCATTCGGGGGCGCGGTAATTCACCCCGGTGTCGGCGCCAAGAGCCCGCGCGTGCTCCACCTTCGAGTCGGAGCCTGCGAGTGCGATCACGCGGGCGCCTGCGGTGGCGGCGAGCTGGACGAGAAGACCGCCGACTCCCCCAGCGGCAGCGGTGACCACCACGACGTCCCCGTCTTCGATTTTCGCTGCGGCGTTGAGCCCTACGGCGGTGCGCCCCTCGGCGAGCAAGGTGACCGCTTCCCGTGCTCCCAGGGGGTCGGGAACCCGGTGGAGGTCGGGCACTCGGGCCACAGCCTGGTCGGCGTAACCCCCGGTGCCGCCGGTGGAGGTCACGACCAGGGTGTTCTTCCACGCGGGGTCGACGTCCTCTCCCAGCGCATCGACGTACCCACCGACACCGTTGCCCAGTACGGCCGGGAACTCGATCCGGGGACCGATCGAGCTTCCGGAGCGTATCTGGGTGTCGATGAAGGTGATCGCGGCGACCTCTACGGCGATTCGGACCTGTCCGGCTCCGGGGACGGGGTCGGGCAGCGTGGTCGGTCGGAGCACCTCGGGGCCCCCGGGTTGGTCGACGACGATGGCGCGCACGTGTCAAGTCCTTTCGTGGGGTGCGAATGATGGTCGGAGCCCGCTGGACGGGCAGGAAGGCGGGCAGCGGAGATGAGAGTCGCCGTCGCGAAGGTGGCGGCCCACCAGAACGTGTGCGAGAACCCCGCAGCGGTATCGCTGTCGGCGAGGCTCGAATTGGCGAGGTTCAGTTGCAGAATGATCGCCATCACGGTGGTTCCGAGAGCCGCGCCGAGTCGTTGCACGACGTTCAGCAGGCTGGTGGCGTGCGGGACGGAGGTTGGAGGGACGTCGCGGTAGGCAGCGCTTGAGACGGCGACGCCGGTAGCGCCGAAACCGGCTCCGAGCAGCAGTAGGCATAGGGAGAGCGTGGGCGTGGCGGCGGAGGCGCCGGTCATCGCGAGCCCCGTCGTGCCGGCTATGGACATGAGGGTTCCGAGGACGCCGAGGAGGCGCGGGCCAAGCCGGTGGCTCCACCGTCCGGCGAGCCCCAGCGCGGCCATGGTGCCCAGGCCCTGCGGTGCGAGCAGTAGTCCGACATCGCCCACCTCGACCTCGTGGACCCGCTGATAGAACAGCGGTAACAGGATCAGGCTGCCGTAGAGCGAGAAGCCGAACTGCAGCATCATCAAGGTCGCGACACCGAAGGTCCGTTGCCGGAGCAGTCCGACGTGGAGCAGGGCTTGGTGTCCGAGGCGACGGGCGTGGAGCCAGAATGCGCCCACGAGGGCGACTCCCAAGCCGAGCATCAGCGGTGCCGGTGCGGGGGCCATCGTCTGCTCGGTGCTCGCCGTGCACCCCCACAGGATGGCCACGGTGGCCGGGAGCAGGAGCAGCAGCCCGCCGCGGTCCAGCCGGGCCGGTGTGCGCGGCTCGTCGTCGGCGAGGTGGCGGTGGGCGACGACGAGAGCCAGCAGGCATATCGGGATGTTGCTGAGGAAGATCCACCGCCACCCCGCGGTTGCCAGTAGCAGCCCCCCGAGGACCGGCCCGAGGATCGGCGCCAGTTGGCCGGGGATTCCGACGTAGCCCATGACGCGGCCAACCCGGTGGGGACCTGCCGCACGGGCGAGGATCGCCTGTACGAGCGGCAGAATCAGGCCTCCACCGAGCCCCTGCACGATCCGGAACGCGATGAGCGTCCCGATCGACCATGCCACCGAACACAGCACCGAGCCCACTAGGAAGACCCCCACCGCGCCCAGCCAGACCCGTCGGCACCCCCATCGGTCGGTCAACCAGCCCATCGTCGTGATCACCGCGACCATCGCCAGCACGTAACCGGTGGTGACCCATTGGGTCGTGGCTACCGAGGTGTCGAAGTCCTGGGAGAGACCGTCGATGGCGACGCCGATGATGGTGGTGTCCAGCAGCGCCACACTCGCGCCCACGAGGAGCACGCCCATGATCCGCCGCAGTTGCGGATCGATCCCCTCCGAGTTCGGAGGGCCGGGCGCGAGCCGGAATGTTGGCATACCAACGATCGTAGCTAATTGCTGGCGTGCCAACAAACCCAATAGGCTGTCCCAGTGGTGCACTCCTCCCAGCAGCGGTCCGCCCCGGAAGCCGAACCTCGACGGCACGTCGGTACCAGCATCGACGGCGCGCCCGTTGGTTCATTGCTCCTTCAAGTCACCCGCGCGCACGCCCGGGTAGGCACCGCGCTGCTGCAGGAAGCAGGCGTGGCCTCACCACACGAAATCGTTCTGCTGTACCTCGATGAGCACGGTCCGGTCCCACAGACAGAACTCGTCCACTACCTGGGGCGGGATCGCTCGACCGTCACGGTCACGTTGCAGGCGATGGAACGGGCCGACCTGGTGACCCGCACCTCCTCCCCAACCGACAAGCGGGCGACGACCGTCGTGCTGACGGACCACGGCCGTGAAACCGTTCCCAGAGCGCGCGCCGCATGGGCCGAACTCGAACGACGTACCACCAGTCCACTGAGCGCCGACCAGCAGAACGCGCTGCTGGAGGCGATGACTCTCATTCGCGACGCCCTCAACCAGACCTAGCGACAGGTGAACAGGCCGGCGGTGCCTACTACGCCGCGACGCCTATCCCATCCTGGGCGAACACGCGCGTACAAGGCGATCTCACTGACGCCGTACCGGAGTCGTCTGAGTGGTTCAGCCTTCTACGTAGGCAGCGATCACCCGAGGAATGCAAAACAGCCGCGCGAAAGCGCTACAGAGGATCGAATCCGCTACCCGGCACAACCCCGAGTAGACCGCCCCCTGACCCGCGGAGACGGGACGGGGGGGGCGGTTCCTTGTCTCCGGATCCGTCGAACCGTGCGCCGGAGCGCGGTTCGGTCCGTGCACGGAAGTCGCTGTTCTCGACACGAGCGGTAGTACTGGCTGCGAGCATGTATCCGATGCGGATGTGGGATCGGATCGGGGTGAGACAGGGTGCTTCAGCGGCCAGTGCGGCAGCACGGAGTGCGTCGATACCTCGCCGGGGCGAACCGGGAAACCGGTGCGGCACGGCTCGCCGTCGTTGACGGGAGCTCGGGGGCGACACGGCACGGAGGATCTCATCACTCCGAGATGAACCAGTGGAAATCGCTGTTAGGAGAGGACAGAGGTGCAACCGTCGGCGGACGAGCGTTTCGTCGTTCTCAACGACGAGCCGGTGAGCGAGCACGGGGAGGATCTGCTCGGTACGAGTGAGACCGCCGACAGGCTCTCCGATCTGATCGTCTCCTCGCGGGACTCCACTCCATTCACGCTCGCGATCGATGCCGGCTGGGGCATGGGAAAAAGCAGTCTCATGCGGCAACTGCAGCTTCGACTGGACGGGACGGAAGGGGTGCAGACGGCTTGGTTCAACGCCTGGACCTCGGGATCCGACGCCTTGGAGGTCCTGATCAAGTCCGTGCTGCTGCGTTTCGATCGCAATATCGTGCGCAGGGCTTACCACAGGGTTGCCGGAGCGCCACGGCTGTCGAGGTGGCTTCGTATCGGATTCCGCCTCGCGATGACCACGTTCGGCCTTCGACGGCTGGTGGACGAACTCTGGGCCCAGCTTTCGGTGGATCCGAAGTCGCGCAACGAGATTCGGGGCGCGGTGAGGGACATGGCCCAGGAGTGGGTGAACTCGGCGAACTCGGCGGGGAAGCAGATCGTCGTCTTCGTCGATGACTTGGATCGTTGTCGGCATGATGTGGTGGTGACCGTCTGCGAGGCGATCAAGCTCTACCTGGATGTGCCGGGACTGGTGTTCGTCATCGGCTGTGATCAGTCCGCTCTCAACCGCAGCATCCAGCAGGCGGACATCGCGGGCGCTCACCCTGCCGGGTATCTGGAGAAGATCGTCCAGGTGAACTACCACTCGCCCCAGCCGGGGCAGCGGCAGGTGCGTGACCTGGTCAACGGTTACGCCTCGAGGTCGGGTACCTCGCAGTTCTTCGACGAACACGTACTGAACTTCGTGGCCGAGCGGACCGGGCGCAATCCGCGGCGTATCAAGAGGCTGATCAACAGTTTCGTGCTCGAATACCACCTGGACAAGGAATGGCAGGAGTTCGGCGCGAAAATCCTGGTAAGAGTCCTGCTGCTGCAGCACTTCTATCCGGTGTTCTACAGACTGCTGACCAGCTCCGAGACCGAGGATCCCGTCCAGGAATTCCTGGAATACCACGATGCTCGCGAAAACATCAACATGGGCGGCATAAACCCTGAATCGTGGCGGAACGTCTTCAAGAACCACAAGATCGAGCCACCTGGCGAGAACGTGGACCGGGACGTACTTCGCGACTATCTCGGGCAGTTGGAGCAGCAGCTTCCGGAGTCCTTCCCCAGGCTTGTCAGCGATGAAGTGTTCACCACCACGCTGCGTCAGCTGAAGGAGTCCTCGCGCTTCGATCACTTGCGGCAACACTTGCAACGTCGGCGGTTTCGGTTCGACCCGGGCGGGATCGCCGACGCCGAGGAACGGCTGCCGGGCGAGCACACCGACATGCAGGGTGGGTACGCACTCGTCGTGGACGACGTCTTCGCGGAGAAGAACGGTGAGTTCTCCGACACCGGAAGAATCGTCACCACCCTGCGGGGATGGGGTGCGAAGGTGGACACCGCCAGTGACTTCGAGTCGATGAAACGGGCCATACGTGGCAGAGTTCCGGACATAATCGTCTCCGATATCAACCGGTACGGGGTCGATGATTCCGGGCTGCAGGATGTTCAGGCGTTGCGGGACCAGAACATCTACAAGGGACCCGTGGTTTTCTACGTGGCACGGGTCACGCCCGCGCGGCGCAAGTGGGCCAGTGAGCTGGACGCAGTCGGGGTGACCAACAATTTCAGCGAGGCGATGGAGTGGGTCCGAATGTCGATATTCGGGTGAGTCGGCTTTCGAGGCTCCATCGTTGCCGCCGATGTGCCAATCGGTTCACGCCGCCCTCGTTTCGGTGGGAAGAGTTTCACCGGCCGGCTTCGTGAGCTCGCGGTAGTGATAGTTCGCCGCCGGGGCGAACCCCACTCGCTCGTAGAGCGTGCGAGCGGCGTGGTTGTCGGCCGTGACCTGCAGCCAGGTGTGCTTCGAGCCGTGCTCGGCGGCTCGTTCCAGCAGGCCGCGCAGCACGGCCTGTGCGTGGCCGCGACGTCGCGCGTCGGGCCGGACGGCCATGCAGTACACCCCGACCCAGGAGTCGACCAGGGCCAACCGTCCCACCGCCGCGATGCCGTCCCGGTGGTGGCTCCTCGCGTAGAGCCCCGGGACGCCGGTCAGGATGTCGTGGGAGAGCTCTCGCGAATCGGGGCCGCCCCGGCCGTCCACTTCCCACCACAGATCCATCCAGGTCGTGTCCGGCCGGCGACGCACCCGGACATCGGCCTCGGAGTCGGGGAGGCGGTGCAGCACGTCCTCGATCGTCGCGATCTGAACGATCGTCGGCGTTCGGAGTTCGTAGCCACGCCGCGCCAGTACCGAGTCCAGACCGGATGGCTGTGCGGCGGGGCCGAGCTGGAACACGGGCGGCAGTCCGTGGCCGCGGTACAGCTCCTCGACCCGCGTGAGGGTCCGTTCCGCATCTGATGGTGCGTGGCACGGCAGGACCGAGTTGGCTCGCCGGGTCACTCCGCCGGACAGCCGCGCGAGCCAACCGTCGACCGTCGTCTCCCGAGTCGCGGGCCATCCCCCGCGCATGAGCTCGTCCAGCTCGACAGCTGAGATCACAACTTGAGCATAGCAATGCAACAGCGTGCATACCCAAAGTTTCGCTGTGCTCAGCCCTGCATCCGCCGGATCGTGTCGCGACTATCCGAAGTGGAGGGGTTGCCCGCGGAGACCGCCGCCGAACTGGGCTCGTCGGGCGGTGCCAGCTGGTCCCGAGTCTCCCTCCCTTCGGTGTCCGGCGCTTGCCCGGTCCGTACCCCGGGTCTTTCGTATTCTCCCGGAACGCTTCCGGGCAGCGGCGGACTTTCCCCGAACGAAGGTTTGGACGGAGCTTCCCACCCCGAGTCCGCTGTCCGCACGTCCCGGAACGAGGACGAGCCGTGGAACACCGCTCCCGCCAGGCTCAGCCACTCCTCGAACACCGCCCGGTCGAAATCGGCCTCGGCGTGGAACTCCGCGCGGTCCAGCCGCACGAACTGCCGGAACGTGGTGTCGGCGAACCAAGCCTCGCGCTGGAAGACCGTCTCCCTGGCGCGAACCTGCCCGGTGAACTCGGCCCGGTCGAACGCGGCGGGACCGAGAAACCGCGCGCGGTCCAACCGCACGTGACGCACCCGGCAGTCCACCAGGTTCCAGTCCTGCAGGGTCGCGGTGGTCAGGTCCAGACTGATCTCGTGCCAGAACTTCGGATTGCTCGGCTCCCCGCTCGCGTCCGGATCCGGTCGGAGGTGTGACCAGATCAGCCGCTGCGCGGTACGCCTCACCTGTTCTTCCTGCTGCTGTTCCTCCTGCTGCTGTTCCTCCTGCTCGTCGCCCGCCTCTAGGCCGTTGATCGGTACGAGCAGGGAGGGGTGTGCGCCGTTCATCCGCCGGGTGGGCGGACGCAGTCCCAGCCGCTGCGCCCGGTTGGTGCTTCGCGTGCCGCTCGCTTCGGGCTGTTCCGGATCGGCGGGTGTGAACGGCATCCGCAGGTAGGCGCAGAACAGGTCGACGACCGTCTGGCGATGTGCGGGATTGTTCTGCCCGAGCCGCTCCAGCGCGTAGAGCGCCGCCAGCCGTACCGGTGCCTTGTCCGAGCCGAGCTGTTCCGCCGCCGCCGCGTACAGCTCGGTGACCCGCCGCTCGGTGGCGTCGTGCCTGGCGTCGGCGGCCGCTCGCTCTTTCTGGTCGAGGGAGAGCTCGGTGGCCCGTTGCCTGCGCGCCGCCAGCAGCAGTGCCACCCCTCCGCCGGTGCCCAGCACGATGCCGCCCGCGACCTTGACGGCCTCCAGGCGGGTTTTGTCCCGGGCACTGCCGCTGCCGAACGACTCCAGCAGCAGCCACATCGACAGGCCCGCCACCAGAACCAGCACCAGGGCGCCGACCCAGATCGTCCAGCCGGGCATGACCGGAGTGCGCCTGGCCGTTGTGGGGTCGTTGGACATCGTGGGCTCCGACTCCTGGAGGTGTTGTCCGGAGCCGGGACGCCCCGGGCTCCCCGGAACTTCCGGCGAGAGCTCGGAACCGAGCCGTACCCGAGATTAGCACCGTCCCGACACCTGGTGCGGCGATTCGGAAGCACTGGGTGTTCCCGGTTCCGGTGCTTGCGGAACGGGACGGTTCCGTGGACGCCTTGCGGAGCGCGGTTGTAACGTCCCCGCATGCGCGTACTGACCACGCCCGAAGAGCGCTTCGAGGCGATCCCCGGATTCCGGTACTCCCCGCACCACGTCGAGCTGTCCGATCAGGACGGCGGGACGCTGCGCATGGCCTACGTCGCCGCCGGTCCGGAGCACGGTCCGACGGTGCTGCTGCTGCACGGGGAACCGAGCTGGTCCTTCCTCTACCGCGACGTCATGTCGGTGCTGGCGGAGGCGGGCATCAGGGCGATCGCTCCCGACCTCGTCGGTTTCGGACGCTCGGACAAGCCGTCGGAGACCGGTGATCACAGCTACGCGCGGCACGTCGAGTGGCTGCGCCAGTTCGCCTTCGACATGCTCGACCTGCGTGAGCTCACCCTGGTGGGGCAGGACTGGGGAGGTCTGCTGGGACTGCGACTGCTCGCGGAGCACCCCGACAGGTTCTCGGGCGCGGTCGCGGCCAACACCGGCATGCCCACCGGCGACCACGACATGCCCGAGGTGTGGTGGCGATTCCGCAGGGCCGTGGAGCGGGCGGAAACCCTCGACGTCGGGCGACTGGTCGCGGGCGGATGCGCCCGGCCGATGTCGCCGGAAGTACGCGCCGCCTACGACGCACCGTTCCCCGACGAGTCCTACAAGGCCGGGCCGCGTGCCATGCCGGGGCTGGTGCCGACCAGCCCGGACGATCCGGCCACCGAGGCGAACCGCGCCGCGTGGCGAGCGTTGACCGCCGACGAGACACCCGTGCTGACCGCGTTCAGCGACAGTGATCCGATCACCGCGTCCATGGGGCCGGTGCTGCGTAAGCTGCTGCCGGGCGCGGCCGGACAGCGGCACGCGACCATCGCCGAAGCCGGTCACTTCCTCCAGGAGGACGCGGGTGTCGAACTGGGCCGCGTGGTGGCCGAGTTCGTGCGCCGTCCGAACCGAACGTAGGCAGATCCGAGCAGCGCTGGAACCGAACAGCGCTGGAACCGAACAGCGCCCGAATCGAACGGGCGCGGTGCGGTTCCGGCGCGAGACCCCTTGGCCACGGGACCCGGCGGGAACGGGACCCGGCGGAGGCCGCACCGAGCGACCCCCGCGGAAACCGCGCCGACGAGATCCCGCCGACCACGACTCCTCAGTACACCACGTCCCGCGCACCGATACCCGTGAGCGAGCGCACCTTCATCGCGTCGAAGTCCTCCGGATCGGCGGAACGCGGCCGTACGAAGGTGCCGATGACGCCGAACAGGAACGACATCGGGATGGAGACGAGTCCGGGGTTGCTCAGCGGGAAGAAGCTGAAGTCCACCGAGGGGAAGATGGAGTCGGCGGACCCGGAGAACACGGGGGAGAACAACATGAGCAGCAGGCAGGATCCGAGCCCGCCGTACATCGCCCACAGGGTTCCGCTGGTGTTGAACCGTTTCCAGAACAGTGTGAACACCAGAGTGGACAGGTTCGCGGAGGCGGCGATCGCGAAGGCCAGTCCCACCAGGAAGGCGATGTTCTGCCCGTTGACGAGGATTCCACCCAGGATGGCCGCGAAACCTATGACCATCGCGGTGATGCGAGCCACCCTGACCTCGGAGGTCGGATCGGCCTTACCACCGCGCATCACGTTGGCGTAGAAGTCGTGCGCGAACGAGGCGGAGGCCGTCAGGGTCAGGCCCGCGACCACGGCGAGGATGGTAGCGAAGGCGACCGCGGAGATCACACCGAGCAGTACGGTCCCGCCGATCTCGTAGGCGAGCAGCGGAGCGGCGGAGTTCTCGCCGCCCGGCGCGTTGTTGATGGTCTCGGTGCCCACCAGTGCCGCGGCGCCGAACCCGATCACCAGCGTGCAGAGGTAGAACAGCGACATCAACCAGGTGGCCCACACGACCGATCGACGTGCTTCCCGCGAGTTCGGCACCGTGTAGAACCGCATCAGCACGTGGGGGAGTCCGGCCACGCCGAGCACCAGGGCCATCGACAGTGATACGAAGTCCAGCTTCGTCAGCGCGTTTTCGCCGTACTGCGCGCCCGGGGCGAACATGCCTTCACCGAGCGGATTGTTCTCCGCGGCGCGGTGCATCAGGTCGCTGAAGTTGAAACCGAACTTGCCCAGTAGGAAAAGTGTTATCAGTGATACCGACAGCAGCAGCATGACCGCTTTCAGCATCTGCACCCAGGTGGTGCCCTTCATGCCGCCGATGAGCACGTAGAAGACCATGACCACGCCGACCACGGCGATCACCAGGGCCTGCCCCGTACCGCTGCGAATGTCCAGCAGCAGGGCCACCAGATCGCCCGCTCCCGCCATCTGCGCGACCATGTAGGCGATGGTGACGAACAGGGTGGACACGGCGGCCGCGGCACGCACCGGGCGTCGGCGCATCCGGAAACTGAGCACGTCGCCCATGGTGAACCGGCCGGTGTTGCGCAGCCGCTCGGCGACCAGCAGCAAATTCACCAGCCAGGCCACGAGAAAACCGATCGAGTAGAGGAACCCGTCGTAGCCGTGCACCGCGATGGCGCCCGCGATGCCGAGGAACGAGGCAGCGGACAGGAAGTCGCCGGAAAGCGCGACTCCGTTCTGCGCACCGGAGAAGGTGCCGCCCGCCGCGAAGTAGTCGCTGGTGTTTCCGCTGCTGCTGGCCCGGTAGGCGATCAGCAGTGTGAGCAGGATCAACCCGGCGAACACGCTTATGTTGACGACGGGACTGGTGTCGCCGAGCGGGGACTGCTGTTGCGCCAGTGTGTTCACCGCTGACCACCACCGGCGGTCTCGCGCAGCTTGTCCACCTCGGGGTCCACCCGCCGTTCCGCGAACTTGACGTAGAGCGTGGTGATCAGGAGCGTGGAAACGAACTGCCCGACTCCGAACAGCAGTCCGACGTTGATGTTGCCGAGGACCGGTTCGGCCATGAACTCCGGCGCGTAGGCGGCCAGTAGTACGTACCCGAGATACAGGGCGAGAAACAACACGGTCATCGGCAGCACGAAGCGCTTCAACCGTGCACGCAGTTCATCGAATTCCGCCGATCCCGCAATTCCCGCGAAATCGGGGCCGGTTTTTGCGCCGAGTGCCGCGCTTTTCTCGATACCGCCGAAGGAAGCGTGCGTTTTCTCGCTTCGCTCCCCGTACCGCGCGCGCAGTGGTGGTGGCGTCGTGTTGCTCATGCGCTCTTCTTCCGAAGTCGGTGAACTGTGTCGGTGGGGTTGTGCCGATTCGGTGTGTTCGGCGCGACCACGTCGACAGCCGACGCGAATCGCGGCGCCTCCCGGCCGTGGTGCCGGCCCGCCGGAGCCTGTCCGGTCAGCGCAACATACTACGTCCTTGTTCCCGCTATCGGGGGAATCCTGCTGCTTCCTTCGCCGTACGCGGACAGATGTACAGTCCGGACTTCGGGGCATGGCCGAGGGGATGTCGCTCTGTCGTGTCGCAGCTCATGGGCCATTACCGATGAGTACCACAGTGGCTCGCCCGCGTTGCGCCTGTCCCGGTTTTCACAGTCGGCCGAACACGATAGGGTACTTCGGTTCGACACCTTGTGCGAACTTTCTCCGTCCTTCGTGTGTCACGCTGCGGGGCAAGCCTAAAACATGATCTTGTATGTGTCCGGAGTGCCTGTTCGAGTGGGCGGGGTGGAAAACTCGCCCCGCGATCGGTACCTTGTCCGCTATCTTTACAATCCGAGATGGCCACAAGCCGCGCGTCACCCGTTCGAAAAGGCTGGTGAAGTGACCCTCGCGGTACGCGACTATTGGTGACGGAGCGTATTGTGGGATCGCGTCCGCCCAGAATGTCGCGTATCGAAGTGATCCGGGATGCGCTCGGAGTGACTCGGGGAACACGGCGATATGCCTTCACTCGGCCGGGTGGCACAGGCGCCGTTCTCCTACGATTTGTTCGTTCGGAAGGGACCGCACCGTGACAGAGCAGGACGAACGACAGCTTGACTTTCGGGAGCTTTCGTGAGTGCGGCGGCACGACGGGCGAACCGGGAACAGGTCCGAGACACCCGAGCCCCGCAGAACAGGCCCGGTGGTGCGCGGCGCGCCTCACTGCGCGACTGGCGGAACTGGCGGATTCCGGTCAAGCTCGGCGCCGTCGTGCTCGTCCCGGTCGTGTTCGTGCTCGCGCTCGGTGTCTTCCAGATCAACGACGAGGTTTCCCAGGCTAATCGCTACCAGGAGATCAGCAGGCTCACCGAGGCGCGGGACAGCATTCAGCCGCTGCTGACCGGGCTGCAGACCGAGCGCACCAAGGCCGCCGAGCTGCTCGGTGAGGCTCCCGGCGCGCGCCAGGAGTACCAGAAGCAGTACGCGAAGGTCACCGAATTCGCGAAGAAGGCACCGCAGGTGCTGGACAACGTGCAGAAGTTCAGCCCGGTGACCTCGGCGCAGTTCGACCAACTCCGCCAGCAGCTCGCGAAACTGCGCGAACTGCGCGAGGGAGTGATGACCGGTTCGCTGCGGCCTGTCGACGCGATCGGCACCTACAACGAGATCATCAGTTCGCTGCTGTCGTTGGAGCGCGCTGTCATCAACACCATCGACGATTCGAGGCTCTACAGCACGATCAGCGCGCTGCACGAACTCTCCAGGGCCGAGGACGAGATCCGGATCCAGCGCGCCCTCGTGGACGCCGCGCTGCCCCGGAGCGATTTCACTCCCGCGCTGACCGACGCGCTCAACGACTCCAGAGCCCGGTTGGACTCGCGGATAACCAGCTTCGAGTCCGTTGCCAACTCCGAGCCGAGACAGGCCAGGCAGGTGGTCAACAGCGACGTCATGCAGCAGTGGCTGGAGACCGAGGATCAGCTCATGCGGGCGATCCGAGTCGACGAGGTGCGCTCCTCCCTGACGTTGGACCAGTGGAACCAGCTTTCCGACAAGCTGATCAACAGCACCACCCAGGTGCGTTACGAGCTGTCGGAGCAGTTCAACCAGCGCGCTTACTCGTTGTACGACGAAGCCAGTGACCGGGCCGGACTGACCACGGTGATCATGGTCGCGGGACTGATC
This sequence comes from Actinopolyspora mzabensis, assembly GCF_900101095.1. Lineage (GTDB taxonomy): Bacteria > Actinomycetota > Actinomycetes > Mycobacteriales > Pseudonocardiaceae > Actinopolyspora > Actinopolyspora mzabensis. The sequence goes on along the minus strand of NZ_FNFM01000002.1, from coordinate 146,287 downwards.
GTGGCCGCGGCCGTCATCATCGTGATGGGGCGCAATCTGCTCAGGTCGCTGGATCAGCTGCGTCGCGGTGCGCTGCACGCCGCCGACGAGCAGTTGCCCCGTGCCGTCGAGCGCATCCGGCACGGTTCCTTCGAGTCCGATGTGGAGGTCGACGCGGTACCGGTGCAGACCACCGAGGAGGTCGGTCAGGTGGCCCGCGCCTTCGACGAGGTCAACCGCCAGGCCCTCCACCTCGCCTCGGAGCAGGCGAACCTGCGGCGCGGCTACAGCGACTCCTTCGTCAACGTCTCCCGGCGCAGTCAGAGTCTGCTGGAGCGGCAGCTGCGACTGTTCGAACAACTCGAGCACGACGAGGACGACCCGGACCAGCTGGCGACACTGTTCCGGCTCGACCACCTCGCCACCCGGATGCGGCGCAACAACGAGAACCTCATGGTGCTGTCCGGCAGCGACATGGCACGCCGGTTCACTCAGCCGGTGGAGCTGTCCGACGTGCTCCGTGCCGCGATCTCCGAGATCGAGCACTATCCCCGGGTGGTGGTGCAGGCGCCTCCGACGGCACGACTGGTCGGTTACGCGGGCAGTGATCTGGTGCGGCTGATGGCCGAGTTGCTCGACAACGCCGCGAACTTCTCCTCACCCGAGACCTCGGTCACCGTCTCCAGCCATCAGTCCGAGGACTCCTCGTTGACCATCGACGTGCTCGACCACGGGATCGGCATGGGGGAGCAGGAACTCGCCGAGGCCAACGAACGACTGGCCTCCTTCGACGAGTACGACCTGTCCACCTCCCGCCGAATGGGGCTGCTGGTCATCGCGCGGCTCGCCGGCAGGCACGGCATCACGGTGCGGTTGCACGGTGGGGACGACGTCGACGGAATTCGCGCCACGGTCCGCATCCCGCCCGACCTGGTCATTCCCGACGGGTCCCCGCAGCCCACCGTGCGGGCCACCCCCGAGCCGAGCCCTCCCACCATCGAACAGCGGCTGTCCGCTCCCGGTCAGGACGCTTCCGGCAGCACCGCCGCCGAACAGTCGGGCCAGGGCAACGAACAGCCCCGCAACGGCAACGAACAGGCCCCGGCCCCCCGTGCGAACGGAGCCAACCGGCATCAGATCCTGGAAGGCGGTCTGCCCCGCTTCGACCTGGGAGAACCCCCCTCGCTGCCGACCCAGCAGCGTGGCGGCTCCCAGTCGGCTCCCACCCAGCCCCCGTCCCACACCGGTGATCGTTCCCGACCTCCGGAGCAGGGGGACTCGCGGCCGCAGGCGCCGACCCCGCCCACCGCGCCGGTTTCCCAACCGGAACCTCCGGCCGCTGCCGAACCCGTCCGCTCCGCGAGTCAGGAGCGGGATCCGGAGCCGTCGGACAGGTTCCGCGGTCTCTTCGAACCTCCGGAGGGGCAGGAGTACGTGGAAAGCACCGAGGAGGACGACTCGCTCGGGGAATCGCTGCACTTCGACGACTTCGCGTCAAGGGAAGGGCCGGAACAGCGTTACTCGGACAGCGCGCCGACCGTGGTGCACGCGATAGCCCCCCAAACCGGTTCACCCGGGATGTTCACCGATTCCGCACCACAGTGGTTCCACCCGTCGCCCGAGGACGCCTACCACCAGACCTCCTCGGGGCAGTCCGGCACTGGTGGGTGGTCCTGGCCCACCGGTGAGGACACAAACGATCGGCGAGGCCCGAACGAGCGGGCTACCCCCGAGGACGGGGGAGCCCCCGTGGGGCCACCGGCTCCGCCGGGAAGCACGGAGGAGACAACCCAACATCCCAGGGTGGAGGAACCCGTCTCCGAATCGCGTGCCGAACCGGGTGGTTTCACCCCCTCCGGCCTGCCGCGCCGTACGCCGCGCGGCCAGTCGAACGACTCCGGTGGCCGGTCCGGGGCCGCTCCCGGCGCTCCGCAGGCAGGTGGGAACGCCGGTGCCGCCACCGGCCGCAGCGGGCTCAGCTGGATGGAAGAGGCCGAGCTCGAAAAGTCCTCCAACAGTGCCGCCTCCGACGTCCCCGGTGGCGGTTCCCCCGGCCAGGGGCCGCGGCGCGAGCAGTCGCCCGCGACGGCGCAGCAGGCCGGTGTCCCCGGAGCCGAAGCCAACCATCAGCTCGACGGACGAGCTCGACAGCAGCGGAATTCGTCGAGTTGGATCACTCGATCGGAGTCTCCGGTGAACGAGCCCTCCGCGTGGAACTTCGAAACCGACCAGGCCCAGCAGGAAGCGGCCGCGGCCGCGGATCCACAGCCCTCGGACTACACCTCGGCGGGCTTACCCAGGCGAGTGCCCAAACAGCATCTCGCCCCGGGAAGCGCCCCACCACCGAGTGATCAGAGTTCCGGGCCGCAGAACACACCGGCGCCGGACGAGACACGTGGCCGGTTGTCGAGTTTCCAGCAGGGTGTGCGTCGGGGTAGGCACAGCGCTGGGGAATAGATAGGTGGGGCCGAGTTCCGCCCGCTCAGCCACCGCCGAACCAAGCAAAAGGAGGCGACATGTCATCTCAGCAGGCGAAGATCGACCAGTTCAATTGGTTGGTCACCGATTTCACGGAGCGCGTCAGCGGAGTAGCTCACGCGATCGTGGTCTCGGCGGACGGACTGCTGTTGACGTCTTCGGACAAGTTGCCGCGGGACCGGGCCGAACAGCTCGCCGCGGTGGCTTCGGGCTTGTTAAGCCTCACCCAGGGCGCCGCTCGATGCTTCGAAGCGGGACAGGTCAAGGAGACCATAGTCGAGATGGATCGCGGCATGATGCTGCAGATGTCCATCAGTGACGGTTCCTGCCTGACCGTACTGGCGGCACCGCAGTGCGACATGGGCCTGATCGCCTACGAGATGGCGATGCTGGTCGAACGAGTCGGTCGAATTCTCACGCCCGAGCTGCGTTCGAAGCTGCAGGGTGCTGACAACTCCGTTTCAGAGCAATTGGTGTGAGGCCACCATGAGCAGGGATTCCGACTACAACGAGCGTCGTTCCGACGAGGCCGGGCGGTGGTACGGGCGGGACGAGGAGCAGGACGTCGAGGAGGCGACCTTCGCCGACGTCTACAACGGGCTCAATTTCGGAAGTGGGCGCGGCCGGAACAAACGGAGGTCGGAGGAGCAGGAGGGCGCAGCGCGTCCCCGGCGCTCCGAGCGCACGCGTTCCGACCGCGCCCGGCCCGAGGAGTCGGTCGGTCGTGAGAACGAACCGGCGAACCGGGCCGAAGAGGGGGAGGACACTCCAGCGGCCAGCATCCGTTCCTACGCGTGGACGGGGGGACGTACCAAATCCAATGTGGAACTGGAGCTGGAGACACTTATTTCCACCAGCGCGCAGTACCGTCCGGGCACACCCTTGCGGCAGGAGTACCAGTCAGTGGTACAGCTGTGCGGTCAGCCCCGGTCGGTTGCCGAGATCGGGGCGCTGCTTGGTGTGCCGTTCGGTGTGGCCAAGGTCCTGCTGGCGGATATGGCCGAACAGGGTCTGGTCGATATCCACCAGACCGTGACCGACAGCGGCAGTGAACCGCACATGATGTTGATGGAAAGGGTGTTGAGTGGACTCCGCCGGCTTTAAGGCGCCCCAGCAGACCGGAAAATCCTCCACCAGCTCGGCCAAGATCGTGGTGGCCGGTGGGTTCGGCGTGGGTAAGACGACCTTCGTCGGTTCGGTCTCCGAAATCGTTCCGCTCACCACGGAAGCGGTCATGACGGAGGCCAGCCAAGGGATCGACGACCTGGCCGCCACCCCGGGCAAGAACTCCACGACCGTGGCGATGGACTTCGGCCGGTTGTCGCTGGATGCCGATCTGATCCTCTATCTGTTCGGCACGCCGGGACAGCAACGGTTCTGGTTCATGTGGGACGACCTGGTGCGCGGTGCTATCGGTGCCGTCGTGCTGGTGGACACCCGCAGGCTGGCCGACTGTTTCTCGGCGATCGACTTCTTCGAGGACCGAGGTACTCCTTACGTCATCGGAGTGAACTGTTTCGACGGCAAGCTGCAGCACAGCATCGAGGAAGTGCGTGAGGCACTGGCGGTCGGCTCGGACGTTCCGTTGCTGAGTTGCGACGCGCGCGATCAGGCCTCCACCAAGGAGGCCCTGATCGCGCTGGTCCAGTACGCGATGAGCAAGTGGGTGGCCTCGGGCCGCAGCGCTTGAGCACCTTCCGGCGCCGTGGTCGGTGCCGGAGGAGCAACCACCGTGTCGCGGGCCGCCGACTCGTTCGGCGGCCCGCGACGGCTCGCCGGCCGATGCTTTCCCGTCGTGTGGTCGACCGGGGCTTTCTCGGTGTCGACACCTCCGAAAGCCGCGTCACCCACGCCACCACCCCATCGGAAGACTTCGATCAGTCCTGCCCGGTGCTGTCGCCGTACACCAGGTCGTCGGCCTGGCGCAGTCCCGCGTCCAACAGGCGCAGCTGCTCCGGGGAAAGCCGCTCCCGGAAGTCCGGGCCCGCTGCCCGCACCAGCACCATGAGCTTCTTGCCCATCCCCCTCGCCTGGGTGAGGCGCACATCCGTGGCCGCCAGCATCTCTCGTGAGTCGTGGATCAGCTTGCGGTAGCGATGATTGATCTCGGCGTGCCGGTCCACGACCTCGAACGCCTCGGCCAGCGGGGACAACCGTGCTGTCCGCACGCGGAGTTGATACGGATCCTGCTGCACACCGAAAACCCTATTGAAGTTCCTCGACCGGGCGCGGGGTGCCTCCGTGCCCGAAGTTCGAGAGTGATACTCGTCACGACACTGGCGCCGGTGGTGCGCGGAATGCTGTGGCTCGTCTCTCACCGCTCCGGGACAGCGCGGCACGCGCCGTTAGCGTGGCCGTGTGAGCATAGACCGGGTGCGTCGCGCCAGGCGGCGACAGGCGCGTCGCGACTCTTACGCGCGACGCTTCGACGGCTCCGGACAGACCGTCACCGGCGTGGACGGACTGTTCGAGGCGGGCAGCAAGTACCGCCTGGAACGGGCCGAGTGGGTGGCCGTCGCCAAGGAGGACGACCGGGAGAGCGGTGCGGGACCGTTGGATCTTCACTCCGGACGTGTCCGGATGCACCGCAGGTCCGAACCCGCGGGTTCGGAATCGGAAAAGTGAGTGACCCGGCCCATCGGTGACTCGACAGCAGGCACGCCCGATCAGTAGTGTCGATTACGCGTCCCGCGCTCCCGGTGACCCCCAGGCCGGTTGAGCGCGGGACGCCTTCGAATCCGCAGCAGTGCTCGTTTCGTCGGTGGTGCTGTCGCGGAACCTCTCGCACGGCTCTCGCTGCGGCAGGCCCGACCTCGGGTAGCCACACACAACATCGAAACTTCCTCGCGAGAGCCGGCACGGGAGAACCCGCCGCGGTGCCGAGTCCGTGCGTGGTGCTTCGGCGCCGGGAGTGCCGAAGCGGCGCCGCGATTTCGTGGGAAATTGACGCCCGCCGCGCGGGGAACCAACCCATGCGCACCGTGAACCTCGCCCAGCAACGCGGCGATTTCGTGGGAGATTTGCGTCGCCGGTCCGGTGCGCTCCCCGTCAGTTCGCAGTCAGTTCGCCGTCAGCTCCCCGTGGCGGCCCAGCCGGTGATCCGTTGTATCTCGATCAGTATCAGGCTCGCGGTTGGGGGCCGCCGTCGGTACTGCTCGTACTTGTCCCGCAGCGCTCGTACGGCTTCCGGAGAGGTTTCGGCCGAGTGGACCGAAGCCGTGCCGTCCACGCGTACCCACCAGAGCTCGTCCCAGTTCTCCGAGTAGTGATCGGCCAACACCGACACCAACGGGTTCCGCTCGATGTTGCGTAGCCTTCGCAGCGAAGTGGTGGTCTTGGGTTTGTGATCCACGGCCGTGGCGATCCGTTCGCCGCCGCCGGTCAACGCGAAGGTCACGGGAACCAGATGCGGCTGCTCGTCCCGGCCCACGGTGCCCAGTCGAGCGACGCGCGCCCGGTCGAACAGTCGGATTGCCTGCTCCCGGTCGATGCGCATGGGGCGATTCGCTCCGTATGTTCGTAATGTGTTCTCGGGTTCGCGAGCCAGGTCTCCCATCGGTTCGGCCGAAGCCGCCCCCGGCTATCTGGAGCACACGCACTGGCTGCGCTACCAGGAATTCTTCCCCGGTGCGCTGCGCAGCACCACCACGAATTCGCCGACCGAACACCGGTGGTCCTGGCGCGGTGCTCCGCTGCACCTGGACGTCGTCCGGCGGGACGACGCGGCGGCCAAACTCCTGATGCTGCACGGTATAGGCGGTTACGGCAGGATGCTGGCGCCCTACGCCAGGTTGCCCGCGCTGAGCGGGCTGGAGTGTTTGGCCCCGGACCTGCCGGGGCACGGGTTGAGTCCCGCGGTCGGTTACCACCTCACCTACCGGCACTGGGTGGACTGCGTGATCGACCTGATCGCGGCCGAGCGCGTGGCGGACCGTCGGCCGGTGGTGCTGTTCGGGCTGGGGCTGGGCGGCTGGTTGGCCTACCAGGTCGCCGCCAGGGTGCCGGACCGAGTGGCGGCGCTGGTCGTAACCAGCCTGGCCGATCCGCGTAGCCCGGACGTGCGGGGCGGGCTGGTTGCCAACCCCGGCGCGGGGCTGTTGGCCGAGGCGTTGGCACGGGCGCCGATGTTTCCCGTTTCGCACCGGGTTCCGTTGCACCGGCTGCTCGACATCACCGCGGTTTCCGACAACGCGCGGTTCGCCGCCGTCTACGCCGCCGACGAACTCGGCGGTGCCACCACGATCCCGCTGCGGCTGTTCCGGAGTTACCTACGGCTACCGCCCGCCGTTTCGCCCGCGAACTTCACCGCGCCACCGGTGCTGCTGGCCTCTCCCGAGGCCGACCGCTGGACTCCGGGGGTGCGTTCCGAACGCTTCCTGGGTCGGTTGAACGCGCCGAAACGCTCGGTGCCGCTGCCCGGCTCCGGACACATGCCCAGAGCTGAATCCGCACTGGCCGAACTGGACCGGGCGGTGGGGTACTTCTTCGAGGAGTTCCGGATACCGCACTGACGGCCCGCCCCGGAGCGGGCAGCACGTGGAAACGGGCCGGTGCGCTCCGCGTTCCGCTGGACGGTGGGCAACACCAGCGGCGAGCGCCGGGAGGGCGATTGTTACCGAAAGTCTCGTCTCGACACGTACCGTGCCTGTTCCCGTGGGTTGCTGCGGCAAGGTTCACAGCGGTTCTCGGTTGCTGTGCGTGATCTCTTGCTGGTTCCGTTTCCCGGTGCGCCGGGTGGCGCTTGCTGATCTTTCCGTTTACTTCGGAGGATGAACCGGCCACATTCAGTGGTGGGATTTAGTAATCTGCTCGATGGTCCATCCACGATGGCACCAATCGAAGACTGGTCAAGCAGGGTTGTCGTGCGTCACGATCGACGCTGAGTAACGCGACCACGAAACGGGTCGCTTGGCGGGAGGAGCGTGGATGATCGAGCATCACCGCTCTTCGGAGCCGGGGTTGACCGCCGATGTTCCCCGCCCTCCGGTTCGGTCCGAAGTGTCGCCGCGAAGGCGACGCATCTTCCTGGGATTCTCGTTTTCCGTGCTGCTGAGCGGAATGCTCGTCTCGCTGCTGGTAGCACTGTGGCTGCCCTTCCCGCGGAATCCCGATCTGCTGTTCATCGGCCCGCTGCTGGCGGTCGGGTTCCTGCTGGCCGAGCAACTCACGATCGACGTGGACGCCAAGCGGGTCGGCTGGACCATCTCCTTCACCGAGATCCCGCTCATCCTCGGGCTGCTGACCGCACCGTTCGAAGTGGTGCTGGCGGCCAACCTCGTCGCGGGACTGGCGATACAGGTACGCAAACGCGCGGCCAGTCACGTGGCTTACAACGCCGGGGTGCTGTGCTGGGAGATCGCGATCCCCTTCCTGATCGCGGGCGTGTGTCGCGATGCGCTCGGTGGCGTGGTGCCGCTCTGGTTCTGCGCCGGGATCGGCGCCGTCAGCTCCTCGTTGATCAGTTGTGGTTGTGCCGTGGCCGCGCTGTACGCGCTGGGCAACGGAATGCGCGTTTCCGCGGGGCTGTTGCTCGGTGGTCGCACCCTCGTCGTCGGGCTGCTGAACACCTCCATCGGGCTCGTCGGATACGAACTCGCGGTCAACACCCAGTGGGGTTGGGCGCTGGTGACGGTGCTCATGGTCGGTGTGCTGGCGCTCTACCGCGCCTACTCCGGGTTGCTGCGCGAACAGCGCGACCTGGAGGCGCTCAGCGACGTGAGTCTGCGGGTCGCACGTTCCGGACAGCACGCGTCACGAGTTCTGTCCGATTCGGATGCTCCTGCCGTGAGCGCCATCGGTGAACAGGTCTCGATCGACGAGTGGGAACCGGTGGCCGAACGGATCAGGGAGCAGCTCAACGCCACTCGTGTGGTGCTGCGCCTCTCGTTGGACCCCAGGGGAGAGGTCAGCACCCTGGTGGCGGGCAGCCCGCAGCCGGAGGAGATGAGCACCGAAGGGGCGACGCTGCTGCGCGAGTGCTCGCTGTTGCAACTGCCGGGGACACACGTTCGTTCCTTCCGCAGCGTCGACGCTCCGGAGGAGATCCGCGTGGCGCTGAACCGCAGGGCGGCGCACGAGGCCCTGGTCGTGCCGCTGCGCGGTACGAACCAGCTGCTGGGTGCCATCGAGGTGCACGACAGAGTGAGTCGGTGGCGCGGATTCGGCCGCGCCGACATCAGGCTGCTGCACACCCTCGCGAGTCATCTGGCCACCGCGATGGACAACCGCAGGCTGTTGGCCCGGTTGCGGCACGATGCCTACCACGATCCGCTCACCGGGTTGCTCAACCGCACCGGTTTCCGCGAGATGTCCGCGGAGGCGTTGCAGGAGAGCACCGCCGTGGTGCTGCGCGTCGATCTCGAACTGCTCACCACGGTCAGCGAGGCGCTCGGCTATGCCTGGGGTGACCGCATGATCGTCGCGGCGGGCAGGCGGATGCGCGAGTACCTCGGGGCGCACGTGCCGGTCGCACGGTTGGAGGCGAACTCCTTCGCGGTGCTGCTGCAGGGGCACACCGAGGCGCAGGCCGCGGAGATCGCCGGCGCGCTACGCGAGCTGATAGCCGAGCCCTATCCACTCGACAAGCTGGTGGTGGAGGCCACGGCCGTGGCCGGTTACGTTTCCTCCGTCCCGGCGGAGGAGGACACCGCGGGCGATGTGGACGTGCTGCTGCAACGTGCCGACGTGGCGGTGCGCGCCGCGCGCAGCGGTGAGGACGGCGTGCGGGGCTACGTCCCGAGCATGGGGCAGATCTTCCTGCGGCGCTTCCAACTGGTGACCCAGTTCCGGCAGGCGCTGGAGAGCGGTCAGATCGAGGTGCACTACCAGCCCAAGGTCGCGCTGCCCGGTAAGCGCATCGTCGGCGCCGAGGCGCTGGTGCGCTGGTCGCATCCGGAGTACGGGCGCCTCTCACCGGACGAGTTCGTGCCTGTCGTGGAGGCCACCGGGCTGGTGGACGCGCTCACCGAGTTCGTGCTGGAACGGGCGTTGATCCGTATCCGGGATTGGCTCGATCGGGGGCTGCGGCTCTCGGTGGCCGTCAACCTCTCGGTGCGCAACCTCGCCGACGAGACGTTTCCCGAGCGGGTGCGGGAGGCGTTCGATCGGCACGACGTGCCGCCGGGGCTGTTGACCTTCGAGCTGACCGAGTCCAGCGTGATGGCCGATCCGGACCGCTCGTTGCCGGTGCTGCGCAGACTCCGGGCGCTGGGCGTGGTGCTTGCGGTCGACGACTTCGGAACGGGCTACTCCTCGCTGGCGTACCTCCGGCAGCTTCCGGTCGACGAGGTCAAGATCGACAAGAGCTTCGTGCTCGGCATGGGGACCGATCTCAGCGATATGGCGGTGGTGCGTTCCATCGTCGAGCTGGGGCACTCGCTGGAGCTGAGTGTGGTCGCGGAAGGGGTCGAGGACGACGCCGCCAGGGATCAGCTCGTGCGGATGGGGTGCGACACCGCGCAGGGCTATCTCATCTCCCGGCCGCTCTCCGAGGAGCGGTTCGAGTCGTGGCTGTGGGCGCGGACCACGCGGGAATACCCGAAGGGGGCTCCGGAGTTGGGTGAGACGGTGCTTCGGGTCAACTGATCAGGCTCAACTGATCGGGGGCCTCCGAGCGGGTTGTCCGAGCGCTCGGTCGAGGTCTTCCTGGTCGTGGGAGGAGCTCACCCCGAGAGCTCCAGAGCGTTGTTGACCTGCGGATATACCAAAAGTCACCCCCGGTGCGGCGGCGGTGCGGATGTTGTGTAGAGTAGTAATCGCTCCGCGAGGGCACGCCCCAATAGCTCAGTCGGCAGAGCGTCGCCATGGTAAGGCGAAGGTCTACGGTTCGAGTCCGTATTGGGGCTCTGTAGGGCGGCCGCGGCACTCGGTTAAACTGGGTGCTGCGGCTGTCTTGTGAAGGTACTGTGTACCAGCGGATGTCCGCGAGGCGGTGTAGCTCAGGGGCAGAGCAAACGGCTCATAATCGTTGTGTCGCCGGTTCGAATCCGGCCACCGCTACTCCTGCGGCTGAGATGCCGCCCGGCCCGGGGCGGTATACACGTGGAGTGAACCGGACGGCAGCCTCGTCCGGTTCCAGACACGAGAGAGAGGTCTCCCCGTGGCTAAGACGCCCACCGATATTCGCCCCAAGATCACTCTTGCGTGTGAAGAGTGCAAGGAACGCAACTACATCACCAAGAAGAACCGCCGCAACGACCCGGATCGCATGTCGCTGAAGAAGCACTGCCCGCGTTGCAATGCTCACCGCGAGCACAAGGAGACCCGCTGAGTTCTCGCCGAACCCTTCGGGGTTCGACGCGGGATCGCTCGCGGAAGGGTGTCCCCGGAACCACTCGGCCGGACTCGGCTGAGCGGTGTCAGGGTCGACAACCTTTTCGGGAAGTCTCCTTACCGCTTCGGTGATTGGGCGTCTCGACCATGGGTCGAGAGGACTCGGGAAACCCGCTCCGGCTCCCGCCGGGGCGGGTTTCTTTTCGTACTGCGGTAACCTGCGGGTTGTGCCGCTCGACGAAGGATTCATCGGACGTGAGTACCCGCCCAGCGCCCCCTACGAGGTCGCGCGGGAGAAGATTCGCGAATTCGCGGAGGCGATCAAGGACGAGTCGCCGTTGTACCGCGACACCGAGGCCGCCAAGGCCGCCGGTTACCCGGACGTGATCGCTCCGCCCACGTTCGCGATGCGGTTGTCCGTGCTGGCGCAGGAAGCCGTGGTCGAGGACGAACAGCTGGGGCTGGACTACAGCCGCGTCGTGCACGGACACCAGGCGTTTCGGCACCACCGGCCGATTCGTGCCGGGGACGTGCTGGTGGCCGTTGCCCACGTGGACGACATCAAGGCGCGGGCGGGCAACGACTTCCTCACCGTGCGTGCCGAGATCGGCACGGCCGAGGGAGAGCCGGTGTGTACCGCCACGTCCACGCTGGTGGCGCGTGGCACGGCCGAGGAGGGAGAGCAGGCGTGACGACGACACTGTCGTCGGTCGCGAAGGGCGACCGGCTGCCCGAGTCCAGCGTTTCGATCACCAGGACGGATCTGGTGCGTTACGCGGGGGCCTCGGGGGATTTCAACCCGATTCACCACAGCGACACGTTCGCCCGGGAAGTAGGTCTTCCGGAGGTGATCGCGCACGGCATGCTCACCATGGCGTTGGCCACGAGGTTGGTCACCGACTGGTTGGGTGACCCAGGGCGGATCATCGAACACGGGGTCCGGTTCACTCGCCCGGTCGAGGTTCCCGACGACGGGCAGGGGGCCACGGTGGAGCTCTCCGGGAAGGTCGCCGACGTCGGTGAGGACGGCACCGCGAAGATCAACATCACCGCGAAGTGCGCCAACCAGGGCGTACTCGGCGGCGCCTACGCCTTGGTGCGCATTTCCTGAGCCGCTCGGTCGGCGTAAGTGCTCGCTTGGCGGAACCTCGCGCACGGTTCTCGCTGCGGGTCCGGAGACATCGGGTAGCGATCTACACAACGTCTCCGGCGTCCTCGCGAGAGCCGCACGCGAGAACCCGCGGCGGTGCCGGTGTCGAGGGTGGTCGGAGTTCGACCCACGGGCGTGGTGGGAGCTCGGCGTCGGTGGCACCAAGAGCCCGGCGATTTCGTGGGAAATTGACGCTGGCAGGGGCCGCATCGCCGTATCGGGGTGTAAATTTCTCGCGAAATTGACGACGCCGGGCTGCCGTCGGGACGCGGCCGTGAGTGTCGCAGCGCGGGTGGTCCCGGTGCGTGAGTCGGATGCATTGCGAGGCCGGGCCGCTCGCCGCCTAGGTCGCTACTCAAGAGCCGGCCCAACGAAGCAAGGCGCCGACTCACGTGCCGGCTAACCGGCCACCGCGTCAGGGCACCCCGCCCTCCAAAGTCACTTGGCTTCCGAGAGGAGGGTGGCCATCCTGCGGACACCCTCGGCGAGGTCCTCGTCGCCGAGCGCGTAGGACATCCGGAAGTAGCCGGGGGTTCCGAACGCCTCGCCTGGGACCACGGCCACCTCGGCCTGCTCCAGGACGAGCTCGGCGAGTTCGGTGCTGGTCTGTGGCCGGACCCCGCGTATCTCCGTGCCGAGCAGTTCCTTCACGGACGGGTAGGCGTAGAACGCCCCCTTCGGCTCCGGGCAGCTCACACCCGGAATCGCGCCGAGCAGCTCCACGATGGTGCGCCTGCGTCGGTCGAATGCCTCGCGCATCTCGGCCACCGCGTCCAGCGGCCCGCTCACGGCCTGCAGCGCGGCCCGCTGCGAGACGTTGGACACATTGGACGTCAGGTGGGACTGCAGGTTCGCAGCGGCTTTGATCACGTCGGTCGGACCGATCATCCAGCCGACGCGCCAGCCGGTCATCGCGTAGGTCTTGGCCACTCCGTTGAGCACCACGCACCTGTCGGCCAGCTCCGGCACCTCCACCGGCATGGAGACGTGCCTGGCGTCGCCGTAGACCAGGTGTTCGTAGATCTCGTCGGTGACGACCCAGAGATCGTGCTCCACCGCCCACCGGCCGATCTCGGCGACCCGCTCGGGCGGGTAGACCGCCCCGGTCGGGTTGGAGGGCGAGTTGAACAGCAGCATTTTGGTGCGCGGGGTGCGGGCGGCTTCGAGCTGTTCCAGCGTCGCGAGGTAACCGGTGGAGTCGTCCGTGGGGATCTCGACGGGGATTCCGCCCGCCAGCCTGATGGCTTCCGGGTAGGTGGTCCAGTACGGCGCGGGGAGCAGCACCTCGTCGCCGGGATCTAGCAGGGTGGCGAACGTCTGGTACACGGCCTGCTTGCCGCCGTTGGTCACCAGCACCTGGTTCGGCTGGATCACGTGGTTCGAGTCGCGTGCGGTCTTGGTGACGATCGCCTCACGCAGTTCGGGCAGTCCGGACGCGGGGCTGTAGCGGTGGTTGCGCGGCTCGGAGCATGCCTCCTGCGCGGCACGCACGATCGGCTCCGGGGTGGGGAAGTCCGGTTCACCGGCGCCGAATCCGATGACCGGGCGTCCCTCTGCCTTGAGTGCTTTGGCCTTCGCGTCCACGGCGAGGGTGGCCGATTCGGCGATCGCGCCGACTCGTGCCGAGACGCGGGATTCGGTGGTCGAGCTTGCCTGTGTTCCGGGTGCGGCCATGTCCGCATCGTCGCAGACGCGTGTCGCGTCGCACGAACCGTGCCCACCGAGGATGACGGAATCGGGGCGGGGGTTGGAAATCCACTTCGGTGATGTCGTACACTCTCGTACTCGGGAAGCCCGTACGGATCGATCGTGCCGGACCCGCTCACGGTGCGGTGTCGGTCGGGACGTAGGGTGTACCGATGTGGTCGGGACGACCGATCGCGGAGGGGTGTAGCTCAAGTGGCAGAGCAGCGGTCTCCAAAACCGCAGGTTGCGGGTTCAAGTCCTGTCACCCCTGCGTCGATGTTGACGGTGAGCGGAGGAAGTGGACGGTGTCGGCCGTGCGAGTCTCGGTGACCACCACTGACGAGTTCACGCGTCCGACGAGCGCCATCTAGGAGGAGGCGTGAGCGAGGACCGCGAGCAGGGCCAGGACGGTAACCGGGACGAGGAGTCCCGCCCTTCCAGCGCCGCCGCACGCCGTAGCCGCCGGGCCTCCGGGCGCTCCAGCGCCCGGAAGAGCGCGGGTGGTGATTCGAAGGACGCGACCGCTCCCAAGGGCAGGCCGACTCCCGCCAGGGACGGCCGCGGAGAACGGGTTTCGCTGTTCCGCAGGATCGGCCGCTTCTTCCGAGAGGTGGTCGCGGAGCTCCGCAAGGTCATCTGGCCGACGCGCAAGCAGCTATTGACTTATACTGCGGTGGTGCTGGTGTTCGTCAGCATCATGGTCGCGTTCATAGCCGGTCTGGATCTGCTCTTCGCGCAGGGTGTGCTCCAGTTGTTCGGCAACTGAATGCCGACCGTGGGCAGCTAGACGCCCGCACGGACTTCGTGCGGTGGCGGATGCCATCCACCGGGCACGCAACGCACGAGAGGAAGCGAGACCACTGTGACCTCCTACGACGGCCAGGAGTTGACCGGCCTGTCCGATGAGCAGGACGCCGTGACCGCGGAGGACTCCCCTACGGGGTCGTCGGACCCGGCCGAGGAGCGTCCCGAGGTGGACTCCGGCGGGGATGCCGAGGCGGGCGACTCCGCGGACACCGCCGACTCCGGAAACAGTGCATCGGCTTCCGAGGCCAGTGACGACGAGGAAGCCGAGGCGGATCCGGTCGAGGAGCTGCGCGCCATGCTCAAGCGCGCGCCGGGCGACTGGTACGTGGTGCACTCCTACGCCGGTTACGAGAACAAGGTCAAGAACAATCTCGAACACCGCGCGCAGACGCTGGACGTCGAGGACTACATCTTCCAGGTCGAGGTGCCCACCGAAGAGGTCACCGAGATCAAGAACAACCAGCGCAAGTTCGTGCAGCGCAAGGTGCTTCCCAGCTACGTTCTCGTCCGGATGGAGCTCAACGACGCCTCGTGGTCGGCCGTCCGCAACACTCCGGGCGTCACCGGCTTCGTCGGAGCGACCTCGCAGCCTTCGCCGTTGAGCACCGAGGAAGTCCTCAAGTTCCTCGCCCCGCAGGCCGAGCGGGAGGCGAAGGAGACCGCCGCCAAGAAGGCCGCCGCCAAGCCGGAACAGGGCAAGAGCACCGCGGTCGAGGTGGACTTCGAGGTCGGCGAGTCGGTTACCGTGATGGACGGGCCGTTCGCGACGCTGCCCGCCACCATCAGCGAGGTCAACGGCGAGGCCCAGAAGCTGAAGGTACTGGTGTCGATCTTCGGCCGCGAGACGCCGGTCGAGTTGTCCTTCGACCAGGTATCCAAGATCTGACCCACTCCCGGCCTTTCGGGAGTGTGGTTGCCGCGGTGGCCGGCAGGGGCGCGCCGCGGCTCTTCGGCGGGCGGTTCGGTGTTCACCACCGCCCGTGCGCGTGCCGGTGTGCGTCGCGCCCGGTACGGACCACAGTAACGAGGACAGGAAGAACGAAATGCCGCCCAAGAAGAAGCGACTCGCAGCGATCGTCAAGCTGCAGATCTCGGCCGGTCAGGCCAACCCCGCGCCGCCGGTCGGTCCGGCGCTGGGTCAGCACGGCGTCAACATCATGGAGTTCTGCAAGGCCTACAACGCCGCCACCGAGAACCAGCGCGGTGACGTGGTGCCGGTCGAGATCTCCGTGTACGAGGACCGGTCGTTCACCTTCCAGCTCAAGACCCCGCCCGCCGCGAAGCTGCTGATGAAGGCAGCCAACGTGCAGAAGGGCAGTGGCGAGCCGCACAAGACCAAGGTGGGCTCTGTCACCCGCGAGCAGGTTCGCGAGATCGCCCAGACCAAGTGGGTCGACCTCAACTCCAACTCGATGGACGAGGCCGAGAAGATCATCGCCGGTACCGCCCGCTCCATGGGTCTTCGCGTCCAGGACTGACGGCGCTCCGTGCGGCCCGGCTCCGCGCCGGGGTCGTACCCCTTGATCCACCGAGAGTGTGGGAGGGCTCGCAGCGCGGCCCCGACCACAACTGATCCGTTGAACAGGAACAGACATGGCAAAGCGCAGCAAGGCATACCAGCAGGCAGCCGAACTGGTTGACCGCAACCGGATCTACTCCCCCAAGGAAGCTGTCGAGCTGGCGAAGAAGACCGCCAAGACCAAGATGGACCCCACCGTCGAGGTGGCCCTGCGGCTCGGCGTCGATCCGCGCAAGGCGGACCAGATGGTCCGCGGGACCGTGAACCTGCCGCACGGTACCGGCAAGACGGCCCGCGTCGTCGTCTTCACCTCCGGCGACAAGGCCGCTGAGGCCGAGTCCGCCGGTGCCGACGCTGTCGGCTCCGACGACCTGATCGAGCGTATCCAGGGCGGCTGGCTCGATTTCGACGCGGCCGTGGCCACCCCGGACCAGATGGCCAAGGTCGGCAAGATCGCTCGCGTGCTGGGCCCGCGTGGCCTGATGCCGAACCCGAAGACCGGCACGGTGACGCCGAACATCGCCAAGGCCGTGCAGGACATCAAGGGCGGCAAGATCAGCTTCCGCGTTGACAAGCAGGCCAACCTGCACTTCGTCATCGGCAAGGCCTCGTTCTCCACGGAGGCGCTGTTGGAGAACTACGCCACCGCGTTGGACGAGGTGTTGCGTTCCAAGCCCGCCACCTCCAAGGGTCGCTACCTCAAGAAGGTCAGCTTCACCACCACGATGGGCCCGGGCATCACGGTGGACGCGAACCGTACCCGCAACATGCTCGAGACAGCGGCGGCATGACCGCCCGTTCCCGCGGCCGTTCGGGCCGCTGGGACTCCCGCGTGTGAGCCGCGACCGGGCCACCCCTCGCCGAGGGGTGGCCCGGTTCGTTCTTCAGCCGGCCGGTGCTGCTCGTGCGCCGTTCGGACCGGAATCGGAACGGCCCTGTTCCGAACGGCCCTGTTCCGAAGGGCCCTGTTCCGAAGGGCCCTGTTCCGAAGGGCCCTGCTCCGAAAGAGCCCGATTCCACCGGAACCATCGGGCTCGTCGTGTCACTGGCTGAACCAGTAACCGTAGGACGTGTAGTCCGGATAGGGACCGAGGTAATCGGCGCGGGGGCGGAACTCGACCCGCAGCGTCGAGTCGGTGACCAACTCACCCGGAACAGTGAAAGTGGCCTCGTGCCAACCGTTGTCACTCGAGCGCAGGGTCCGGTCCCGCAACTTTTGGCCATTCGCGAAGACCGCCGTCCGCATCGGGTCGGGTGGTGCTTCCCCGACGCGGGCGTA
Source organism: Actinopolyspora mzabensis (assembly GCF_900101095.1). Lineage (GTDB taxonomy): Bacteria > Actinomycetota > Actinomycetes > Mycobacteriales > Pseudonocardiaceae > Actinopolyspora > Actinopolyspora mzabensis. Next base: position 129,118 of record NZ_FNFM01000002.1, on the reverse strand, counting down.
GCGTGCGGTGACCGTGACCGGTTCACCGGGGGTGAGGTTCCGGGCGGTGAGTGCCTCACCACCGATCACGTGCCTGCCGCTGTCGACCACCTCGCCACGCGGCGAGTTCACCGTGCGCAGGTCGGTGTAGGGCTGGAACTCCCGGTGCGCGGGCAGCACCTCGTAGTCGTGCCGCTGTTCGCTCCGCAGATCGGCCACGTTGACGTGGTCGCGGATCCGTCCCGGCGCGTCGCTCTCCACCGGCCGGTCCCCGGAGCCCAGCGAACTCCAGTCGGCCTTGTGGATGGCGACCTCGTCACAGAGCTTCGCGGCCTGGCACGCTCCCGCCGACCCCACCGTGCGGTACGAGAAGGTCGGCGATTTGGAGTGGAACGTGGCCAGCGGTTCCGCCGCGAACACGTCACCGTGGTCGAGATCGTGCACCTTCCACTCGGTGAACACCGCGAAGTAGTCGGGACGCCGTTCGGCGGGCATGTCGCGCAGCACCTCGTAGATGCTTCCCGCGCCGTGGTTGTTGGCGCGGGTGAACCGGTTCGTGGTCAGTCCGACGAGGTCGACGATCCGGTGACTGCCGAGATAGGCGGGCGCTCCCACGTCGTTGACCGCGAGCACGGCGCCGGGCGGCAGCTCCCGCTCCAGGAAGGCGGTGAACGAGACCTGCTGGTCGCGTATACCCGCCGATTGCTGTCCCAGCCGGATGGCCCAGGACGGCATTTCCGCCACGGTGAACAACAACGCCGTGACCAGACCGGCGTGCAGCACGATCCGCCGGTTGCGTCGGTGACGCAGCAGGCGGCTCGTTCCGTGGATCCCGAGCACGGCCAGCAGCAGCAGGATCGGCAGGAAGGGCTGGTGGTAACGCAGGTGGTGAATGGTGGCGGCGTGCAGCGTCGAGATCGCCAGCAGCACGAGCACGTAGCCGACCGCCAGCGCCCACGCCAACGGGGCCCACCGCGGTCTCCGCACCAGCAGAGCGATCGTGCCCGCCACGGCCAACAGCAGCGTACCGGGGAAGACGAAGTCGAAGCTGTTGAACCCGGTGAACACGCGCAGCAGCAGGTGGAACTGCTTCAGCACCTCGTCCAGGAAACCCATCGGGTAGAAGATCGGCTCGTACAGCAGCGATTTCGCCCGCATCCCGTTCGCCGAAGTGTGGCCGGTGGTGATTTCGTAGAGCAGTACCTGGCCGAGATAGGCCACCAGCGGCAACAGCAGCAGGGCGAGGCGGGCGAGCAGCCCCGCACGGGAGGAGCCGGAAGCACGCCGCCCGCGCAGCGTCGTCCACGCCATCGCCACGCTGAGCACCAGCACGAACAGGAACGCCTCCGGTCGGCTCAGTGCCGCGAGCGAGGCGATGATCGGTGTCCGCACGAACCGGTTTCGCGGGGCCTCGGTGGTGTAGGAGAGCACCGATCCCGAGACCAGCAGCGCCACGAGACCGATCTCCATCCCGCTGACCGAGCCCCACAGCAGCACCCCGTTCGTCGCCACGAGCAGACCCGCCCAGCTGCCGACCCGTCGATCGACCAGCGTGCTGCCGAGCCGGTAGACGCACACCGCCGTCAGCGCCATGCACAGCGCGCCGAGGCCCATCGCGGCCGGCAGCAGCGCCGCCCCCTGGAAGCCGAGCGTGTACAGCCCGCCGAGAACCAGCATGTACAGCAGGCTGCTCGCCCCCGTGCTGACCGGGTCCCCGGTGTTGTACCGCAGGAAGTGGCCCTCGGCGAACTGCTTCGCGTACTGCAGGTGGATGTAGGAGTCGTCCAGCGGCGGGATGAAGTGCCACTGGTTGTAGGACAGGTTGACGACCACGAACAACGCCGACAGCAGCAGTGACAGCGCCCCGATCATCCAGGCGGGATCACGGCGTGCGAACCAGTCGCGTAAGCGTCCGGCTCGCCTGCGCCTTTCGTGGCCGGGGATGCTCCCGCCCCGCTCCGTGGCTCCCCCGGATTCGGGGGTCGCGGGTTCGGGGTCGTCACCTTGCTCGGTTCGGTTCATCGATCGGGGACTCCTGCGGCGGCTGTGCAGCTGAAGGGGCGGAGACTGCGCTGCTGCTGGGAACGCTGGGCTACTGATGGAACACTGGGCTGCTGCTGAGAACACTGCGTTGCTGATGGAAGCACTTCGCGTCGCCCGGGAAGTCGCGACGTGCCGTCATCCTAAGGAGATATCGGTTCCACCCACGAGCAGGCCGACCGTGTCGCTGCCGCGACGCCTTTCGCGCGCTCTCACTCCCCGCACTTCGCGCCTTCGTAGCCGTCGATCAGCCAGCCCCCGGAGGACTCCTGCCGCAGCCGGAAGATCCCGAGTCGGGGGCCGCCGCTCACGCCCAGGTCGCAGGAGGAGATCCGGGCCCAGCTCCCACCCGTTTCCGACTCGAACTCCCGCACCGCGTTCCGGTCGATGTCCGGGTTCTTGTATTCGAGCCGCTCGGCCACCCGTTCGTTGAGCCGCCGCGCCGCGGCCCCGCAGTTCTCGGCGTCGTGCACGGCCGCGAAGCCGCTCCGCGCGTCCTCGTCGAACAGCAGGCAGACGGTGTCGGGTCGGTTGGCGAGCTCGTCGTAGACCGCTCGGACCGCGGCGGTCGGGGAGCGCTGCAGCATCGCCGACCTGCTCTCCTCGCCCCCCGGCGCGGAGCCGTTCGATCCCCCTCCGCCGCCACCGCCGAACATGCTGTTGTACAGGTACATCAGCACCAGCAGCAGCACCAGCAGGTACAGCAGTCGCCGCACGAACTTGAACCGCAGCAGTCGCAGCGCGCGGCGGTACCAGGGGCGCTTGCCGCTGCCGGCGGCCGTGGGTTCCGAGACCGGCGGTGTGTCGCCGTACTGCCGCCGCATCTCCCGGAACCGTTGGAACTCCAGGAACTGCTGGTACTCCCGGTGGGCGTCCTCCTCGTCGGAGCGGGTGGTTTCGGCGGTACCGGTCTCCCGTTCGGTTCGGGCCGCGTCGCCCGCGCCGCGTGCCCCGAAAGCCTCGGTCGCCCCGAAGGTCTCGTTCGGTCGCGCCGGAGCGCGCTCGGGCGGGTGCTCGTCGACCACCTCGGCGTCGATCGGCTCCGCGTCGTTCGTCCCGTCGGTTCGTTCCGGCGGGTGCTGCGGGGAATGCTCGGACGGTTCACGGTGATCGACCACGGTAATCATGATGCCCGGTGGCGCAAGTCTTCCCGCCCGAGCGGGGTGTGCAGTGTGGGGCGTCGGTGTCCGGGGCGCGGTCGGGGCTCGCGGCTGTACCGCCTGGCAGCGGCCGCCTGGGTGCGGGGCGGAGCGGCGGGGGTGGCTGCCGGTCCGGGGAATCCGTGGCGTACGCTGGAACAGGTTCCACCAGAGACCGCTGGTCTTTTCCCTCGGTGAGGTTCCCGGCACCGCCCGGTTCCCCCGATGGAGAACGAAGGTCCCGTAGAGACGGGCGACCCGCGCAGGAGGACGAGGCCCAGCAGCGCGAGATCACTGTCGCGCGGTGGATGATCTTCCACGCCCCGTGCCGAATGCGCCGGGGCGTTTTTGTCGTCTCAGGGCACTTGGCGACCGGCACACAGTCGCGAGGCACTAGAGAGGAGGCGACATGGCGAGGCCCGAAAAGGTTGACGCGGTCAATGAGCTCTCGGAGAACTTCAGCAACGCGACCGCGACCGTCGTGACCGAGTACCGCGGACTGACCACGGCCCAGCTCAAGCAGCTGCGCCGCAACCTCGGTGAGGACGCGACCTACCGCGTCGCGAAGAACACGCTGGTCCGGCGCGCGACCCAAGAGGCGGGCGTCGAGGGCATCGACGATCTCATCCAGGGTCCGACCGCGCTCACCTTCATCAGGGGTGAGCCGGTGGACGCGGCGAAGACGCTGCGCGACTTCGCCAAGGACCACAAGGCCCTGGAGATCAAGGGCGGCTACATGGACGGCCGCCCGATCTCGGCCGGTGAGGTCGAGCGCATCGCCGATCTGGATTCGCGCGAGGTCACGCTGAGCAAGCTGGCCGGTGCGATGAAGGCGAAGCTCAACGAGACGGCGGCCCTGTTCGCCGCGCCCGCTTCGCAGGTCGCGCGGATGACAGAGGCTCTGAAGGGCAAGAAGGAGGAGTGAGCCGTCACCGCCGTTCTCGGCGGTCGGCCCGGTTCTCCCGCGAACAACACCCGTGCGCCGCGCGCAGGCGCTGCTGATCCGAAAGGAACATCATCATGGCCAAGATGAGCAACGAAGAGCTGCTGGACGTCTTCAAGGAAATGACCCTGCTGGAGCTCTCCGAGTTCGTCAAGCAGTTCGAGGACACCTTCGACGTCACGGCCGCCGCCCCGGCCGCCGTCGCCGCCCCCGCCGCGGGTGCCGCCCCGGCCGAGGAGGAGGAAGAGCAGGACGAGTTCGACGTCATGCTCGACGACGCCGGTGACGAGAAGATCAAGGTCATCAAGGCGGTCCGCGAGATCGTCTCCGGCCTGGGCCTCAAGGAGGCCAAGGAGATGGTCGAGAACGCGCCGAAGCCGGTCGTCGAGAAGGTCGACAAGGAGCGTGCCAACGAGGTCAAGGGCAAGCTCGAGGAGGTCGGCGCCAAGATCACCCTCAAGTGATCCAGCCGGTACTTCACGGGGCGGTCGCCTTCGGGCGGCCGCCCCGGTTGCGTTCCGTCCCCGTTCGCCCGAGCACCCCTTGGGGGTGCGGGGGTCCGCTGGGCGAACGCGCGGATCGAACACGAACTCTTGTCGATAATCCGACGCCCACATGCACAGTGTGTTCTCACCAGGGTCTTTGGTCCCCGATCGGGTGATTTATCTTTGGACGGAAAGTAATAAGAATCCAAGTATTTCACTGAGTCCCGTCTGAATAATTCCTGAGAGAAAAATGCCGCCCGGCCACGTTCGGTGTTCGGTCCGTGGGGCGAGCTTGCCGTGGTCGGCCCGAACGATGATCAACGTTCTGACCAGGTATGACACTGCGTGTACATGACGGTTTCGTCCTATTGCGCTGTGAGTTGTTTCTCTTGGCGTGCCCTGCGAGGGCTGGCTACAGTCGGCGGTGACGTCGGGTCATGCGAAAGGGACTCTGACGATCGTATTCGCCGAATGCGATACGTCGTGGCGCAATTTTCGGATCAAGAGCGAGACGTCGGCTCTGCGCCACCTTTGGAGACCAAAAGGTGGATCATATGACTGAAGCATCGGTTCGGGGTACCGCCTCCGTCGCGGAATACGTGCGTGCCGTGGAGGAGAGCAACGAGAACGTCGCCTTCCGGATGAGTACGGAACGACCGCGGCGCGGTGTGATGGTCGTCAACGTGTCCGGCGAACTGGACATGGTGACGGTTCCCCGCTTCGCGGAACTGGTCCAACGGCGGTTGGAGTCCTCGGCGCCGGTGGTGGTGCTGGACCTGACCGGGGTGACCTTCCTCGGGGTCGAGGCGATCAAGGTGCTGGCGCAGCTGGATCTGCGAGCGCATATCACCGGAAAACGCCTGTCTCTGGTCACCGGTGTCCGGGCGGTGGACCGGCCGCTGGAAGTACTCGGCCTGGCGGGCCGCTTCACCTACGGCAGCAGGCCGGTGTTCGAATCCGCCGAGCGTGACCCGGGCGCCGCTTCGCGGCGTGCGCCGCGGCCCCCGGAACCGAGAACTGGCAGCCACGAGGCCGCGATGAGTCGTTGAGCGCGGCGTGGACCCACTGTGTGAACGGCAGTGCGGTAGCGGGGCGGGCTCCGTCGCGGCGTGAGCCCGCCCCCGACTCGTGTTCGGACTCGATCGAAGCGGGAAGCCATGACCGGGATGTCGACAGCGGAGCCCCGGAGCGGTCGAACGGGTGGACACGCGGTGCTCGTCCGACCCGCGCGGGAACTGCTGCTCTTCCTCGGACCGCGTGATCGAGGCGCACCGGTTCGGGTGCCGCATGACGGCACCGCCACGCTGGGGCATCTGGTGCAGTCGACGGGGGTGCCGTTGACCGAGGTCGGCGAGCTGCTGCTGGACGGCGTGCCCGCCGAGGCGGGGGAGCGGCCGTCCGACGGCGGTGTCGTGGACGTCGCACCCGTGCGCTACCCGGAGCGAACCCGAGACCGCTTCGTGCTGGATGTGCATCTCGGCAAGCTGGCGCGCCGGATGCGGCTGCTGGGGATCGACACCGCCTATCGCAACGACGCCACCGACGATGAGCTGCTGGAGCGGGCCGCGCGGCAGCGGAGGGTGCTGCTGACCAGGGACCGGGGGCTGCTGCGCCGGCGCGCGCTGCCGGAAGGTGCTTACGTCTACGCTTCCGATCCGGCCCGGCAGCAGACCGAGGTACTCGCCCGGTTCGAACCGACGCCGCGCCCCTGGACCCGCTGCGTCTCCTGCAACGGGAAGTTGGTGGAAGTACCGAAAGCCGAGATCGCCGCCAGGCTGGAGCCCGGCACCCGCAGGTGCTACGACGAGTTCGCCCGCTGTGTGGCCTGCGGCAGGATTTACTGGCCCGGTGCGCACAGCCCTCGGCTGCGCGCCATCGTCGAGTCGGCGCCGCGCCGAGCGGCGCGAGAAGATCACCGTATGGAAGAGCCGTACTGAAAGGCCGGACCGAGCTCATGGCTCGTCGCCGGTGAGCGCCTCCGGGAGCGTGCGGCGGCGGTCGGCGCTCAGTGCCGACGCTCGCTGCCGGAATCGGTCACGTAGGGCATGTCGCTCGTCGACACTGGGTAACGAACCCGGTTAACATGCCGAGTATGCCGATCTCGTCGAAGTTCCGGGAGCGTATTCAGCGGTTTCTGGAGACCGGTGAGCGTATCCGTTACGTCTTTCCCGCCGAGATCCTGGGCAGTATCTCGCCCGGCGTCGTCGTGGTGGTCAGTCAGCAGTCGATCACGGTGCTTTCGACCGGCATCTTCAACCGGAGCAAGCCGAAGGGCGTGCTCGCCAAGAGCCCGCGCGGTGTCCGGCTGGGGCCGGTGGACACCAACGCGGCGGCCTGGTTCACGTTCAACGGGGTGCACTACGAAGTGGACGACGAGTACGTGCCGGTGCTCAACGCCGCCGACGCCGAACTCGGTTCGCCCGACCAGGTGCCGCAGGACCCGCTGCCCGAGCTGTGAGGCGTTCTTGGGGTGGCTCGGTAACGGTGGTTCGAGGGCCAGCCCTGCGTTTCGCGGCGCTTTCGTCGGATCATAAGCCCCAGATAGGGCGGTTGACTGCAACCGAAATTTTATCAAGTAATATTTTGATTTATTGTTCCGGTGATCATTCCTTCCGCAAGTGTCGCGGGGGTCCGTGTGTAGCTCGTACTGCGATCTCGATTATACTGTCCTCCCTTTCGGGCTCGTTTGGGTTCCAGTAAATAATTGTTTCTTCTTTTGCGTCGTTTCCCCACGGGCGGGTGTAACTGCGCCATATCCCGCCACTAAGGGAGTTCATTGCTCCGTCCAATACCTGATTGTGGTCTCTTTCGAGGGTGTGAATTGACACTTGCGTCCTGTATCTTTCGGTGTCGATTTCCAATGTTTCCTCGAGGATGAGGCGGGTCTCTTTGTCGGAGATGTTTGGTTGGGTTTCGTTTATCAGGGCCAGGAATCTGTTCTCGGCCGTGCCGGGTTCGAAACATCGTATATCAGCGTGGACAACGAGCCAAACCTGCTCCAGGAATTCTTCCATATCTTGGATTGCTTCGTAAAATTCTTCTCGCTGTTTGTCGGTGATATTTTCTTCGAGTGAATCTTCCAGATCTTCTGGGGCATTATCGGGAGACTTCTCTGAAGCATCTTTATTGACGATTTCCAGTGGGTCGTACTTGATTCGGGCGTAAATTTCCGTAATTTTTCGAGTTTTCATCGGAGCTTGCTCTTCCTGGTGATATTCAGCCACACTTACAGGTTCTGCTCCCCAATGTTCGATGCTTACGCGATCGTCGGTTAATCCGTAAAAGTGTGCTGCCTTTTGGCTTGCCGCTAAGACCTGTTTTTCTTTTGAATTCAGTTCATCGCCGGAAATCGTATAGAGCAATGCTGCATGGTAACCTTCACCGGGGTGAGTACTGACGGGCAAAAGTTCGACCGCACTCGCATCAAGTTCTTGCAGTGGTTGTCGTATCAGTCCGACTGCTGTGCTCAGATCTGCGGCAGCGAGCCACAGCTGCAGGCGAACCACCACGTCATCCGGGTTGGATGCAGCGTTCCAGAACACGGAGTGCACGCGCTCGGAACGGTGTACGTCGCTTTCACGAAAAGGGTGATTCGATTCTACGTATTCTTCTTGGGCCCAGTTCGCAGTAAAACCAGATATCGAAAATACGTTCACTCCTAGCTTCGGGTAAAACCTGATTGGTGCCGCCAAATCAGCAAAAGTTCCCTCTTCGTCCTCGAGTATCTTGTAACGATCTTCTGCGAACTTGAACTTTTCAAGTGCGGGGTAGGCCGAAAAAAGCAGAGATTCGCTGGTGGTGAAATCGGGGCTGATTGGTTTCGGTGAAGCTGTGTGTGTTCTGAAATGAAGTACTGTTGTCTCTTCTTTGAAAATTTCGGTTCGAAGTGCAGGAAAGTTGAGATCCTCGGCTACAAGGCAGGACCTTTCAACTGCCTCGGTCAGTGTGTCGACGTCGATGTCGAAACTTACCCAAGTTACGGTATCGTTTTCAGTGAAATACAATTTTAACCTTGTGTGGCTCTTTTAGGGAACAGGCGTAAGGAAAACGTTTTGGGTTAATTTGTGTTGTAGGGGTGGTGCTTACTCGCACTGAAGGTTATGCAGGTGTGGTGATTAGTGGGGATAGGCACAAAAAGCAACGGCCTTTCCGGTATCATGCTGTTCGACCAAAAACAAGCAGTACGCCAAGGAAAGAGCGTTGCGTTACGAGGATACCACAGGGTTGAGTGAGGACCAGCTGTGCTGGTTGGCCGAGCGGATCAGTGAGTTGATTCGATGGGGCCCGAGAAAACATTGTCGGTGTTCATGGCTCTGGTGGTGACGTTGGATTCCTACCGGACGAATCTGACCCAGAAACAACTGGCTGTGTTCCGGAATACGAGCCAGTCGACGATCTCGCGCGTGATGCGCCGGATCGAGTCCGTCCTGGCCGACACGTTGAACGAGGTACACGCCCCGCTTGAGGAGTTCCACGGACGAGTCACCCTCGTGGATGGTGTACTCATCCCCACCGGGAACCGCCGTGACCAGCACGGGCTCTACTCTGGGAAACATCGGCGCTACGGCGTGCGCCTGCAGCTGACCACCGATCTCCGAGGGAATCTTCTCGCGTGTTCGGAGATCTTTCCCGGCGCCACCCATGACCTCACAGTGTTCCGGCATTCATCACTACACGAGACACTCAATCATGCCAACACCATCGGCGATCTCGGCTATCTGGGAAGTGCCGTCACCCAACCCACCAAAACACCGAAAAACGGAAAACTAGACCACGACAGAGAAAAAACCAACACGACGATAGCTTTCCTACGCTACCCGATCGAACGCGCCATCGCCCACCTGAAAAACTGGAACATCCTGGCCAGCCGATACCGCCGGCCACTCGTTCACCTTCAACGAATACTCCACATCATCACCGGACTCCGGCGACTCCAAGAGACCTGGTAAACAATTCAGTGCATAACCTTGACTGTATCACAGCCAAGAGTTAGGGGTGGGCGAGTTTTCCACCCCTAATTGTTGGTCAGTTTCCTAGCTTGTCGTTGGTTGACAGCTTATTGATTCAATGTGTCACGTTCCCCTCTTTGGATATGTTTGCGTGGCCTTTGTCCTTTGCGAAGTAACTCATGTAACCCTTTTTGCCGGTTCTCAGCTGAACATCCCATTCCCATCCGGTCTCATCATGTTTCTCTCCCTTTTTCCACAGATACCCGTAGTAGTCGTAGTATCCGCCGTGCTTTTTCTTGAAAGGTCTGTCCTTCGGAGGAACAAATGGAATTGGTCCGTCAGTTGGCAGTTCTTCGTGTTTTACTTTTTCCAGAAGGTCCGGTTTCTTCGCGTAGACACTGGCTGCTTTTTTGTGCAGATTGTTTATTGCTGTAATGTTTCTTTCTAATTTTCCTGGAGACGTGGCGTATTTTTTCGCTGACGCGAGAACCTCTTCAGCAAATTCATAATCTGATAATATTTTTTTTGCTATGCTTGGAAAGTTGTCATCAAAGTATTTTGCGTACTTTGCCGGTTTCGCGAAAGCGTCCCCCACGTAAGGGATGGTCGATGCTGCGGCTAAACCAGCTTGTGTCCATTCTCCTTGAATGAGACTTATGACTCCGGAGCCAATGTCGCTGCTAGGAGTGGGGTCGAATAATCCTGTTGTGTCCAGAATGAAGGAGATTTTGTCGGCGGCCGACAGTCCTCCCGACATATCCAGCTCACGCTGTGGTGGAGGTGGAGCTCCTTCATCTGCCTCGGGGATTTCACCCGGTTCTTCGGGAGGTACTGGGTCCGGCAACTTGTTGATCGCTGTGTTGATAGCGTCGAGCGCTGCCCGAGCGGCTGCTACGGTGTCCTTACCGGCTTCGAGAGCAGAATTCCGCGCGTCTTGTGCCGCCACATAAGCTTCACTCGCAAGAGAATTAGCCCGTGCAGCGGACATATTCGCTCTTGCTGCCGAGTTCGAGGCTTGTTCAGCCGATTCACGGGCGTTCGCTGCCGCGTCCTGTGCCGTCTTGGCCGATTGTGCCGCTCGATCCGCGGAGTTCTTCGCCTGCTGTGCGGATTGCTCGGCCTGGTCGGCGTACTGGGCCGCTTGGCTGGCGGAGTCCTGCGCTTGTTGCGCGTACTGGGCCGCTTCTTCGGCGGCATTGCGGGCCTTCGCGGCTGATTGGGCTGCCTCGTAGGCCTTACCCTGCGCCTCGGCAGCGGCCTCCATACCTCGCTTCACCAGCCGTTGCATCTCGGCGTGATGCACCGCTGCTCTGGCGTCCCGTTCCTTGGCCAGGTACTGCCCGACATCCAGGAAGTTGCGCAGATATTCCGGTGGTCCCTGCAATGCCGCTTGACCCGCAGCCTCCAGACGGGGCCCACCGCTGTCCATGATGCGCAGCACGTTGATGCGATTGTCGTGTTCGCGTGCCTCGTACTGGCCGGTTTTCAGGAACTCCTTGACATCGGCGTGAGTTCCGTCGAGGGCAGCGTTGGCGGCTTCCTTCACGGCGGGACCGGTTGCACTTGCGAGAATCTGCGTGGCGCGCAACCTGTCGTCATCCTCCTCCCCGGGATAAGCCTTCGTGCGGAGGAAAGCCTTGACGTCCGCGTAGGATCCGTCGAGTGCTGTCTTCGCGGCCTCTCGTAGAGCCTTCGGTTCGCCGGTATCTGCGATGTGGGCTACCCGAGCACGATCATCCTGCTCGGCGGCGATCAACCTACCCTTTTCCACCCATTGCCGCACGTCGGCATCGGTGCCCGTCAACGCATGTTGCGCGGCCTGTTTGGTCCACGGACCACCGGTGCTCAACAGGTTCACCGCTGCTTGACGACCCTTGCTGACCACAGTGGCCGGATCGGCATCGGGTGCTTCCGCGGCGTCGAGTAGCTTCCGGGTCTCCTCGGAGACGCGGTTCTGCTCGGCTTCCTCCCACTCAACGCGGGACTGCTCCTCCTGGTGTGAATCAGCCTCTTCTTTCGCTTCGGCTATCGCCTGTTGCTTGTCCGCACGAATACGTTCCACTTCGGCGTCGCGGGCGATTTGAACGATGCTCTGGGCCTGCTTGGCCGCGTCCATGGCGGTGTTGGCCGCGTCGATGGCCGCGTTGGCGTGTTGTGTGGCCTGCTGGGCGGCGTTTTCCGCCTCGCCCGCGTGAGCGGCCGCGTCCTCCGCTGCCGTTGCCGCGGCACGAGCGTGCTCCGCAGCCGAAGTGGCGGCCGCTGCCGCTTCGTCCGCGGCTGTCGAGGCACGGTCGGCCAGCGCGGTGGCAGCGTTCGCTGCCTGAGTGGCTCGGTTTGCCTGCTGTTGAGCTCGTGCGCCTGCCTCTCTGGCCCGTTGCGCCTGATACTCGGAGACGTTGGCATAGCGACCGGCTGCGTCGGCGGCCGCACCGGCGGCTGCCGCGTTCTGGGCGGCACTGGCCGCTGAGCGTGCGGCACGTGCCACGTCGCGGACCGCGTTGCCCGCGGCCTTTGCCGCTGCGGCGGCGCTCTGAGCACTGCTGGCGGCGCTTCGGGCCTGTTCGGCTGACATACGTGCCGCTTCGGCCATGCTGGCGTCGGTGGCAGCCGCCGAGGCCGCCGAATACGCGCGGGAGGCCGCTTGTCCGGCCAGACTGGAGGCGTTCGCCGCCCGAGCGGCCGCTGTCGCAGCGGTGCGTGCTGCCCGGTCAGCCGCGTTCGCCGCGTTGATCGCGGTCCGAGCCGCCGAAGTCGCCTGATCGGCCGCATCCGCGGCTCTTCCGGCAGCCGAACTGGCGCGGTCTGCATCGTTTTTGGCGGCTTCGGTCTCGGCCTTCGCCCGTTGTGCGGCCTTCTTGGCCTCACTGGACGCGTCGAGTGCTCGTTCAGTCGCCTGTTTGGCCGCGGCTGTTTGCTCTTCTGCCCGTTTTCGGGCGGCTTCGGCCCGTTCCACGAGCTCGGTGACGGTGGCCTTCTCCTGATCGCGAGCCTCGGCGACTTCGAGGCCGTGCTCCAGGAACCGCTTCAGTGCCGCTGTCGAGCCGTCGTCCAACGCTGCGTTGGCCGCCTCTTGCACGTGTGTCCCGCCTGTGGCCAACTTCTGCACCACACGCACCCGCAGGTCGTCCTCGTAAGGCTTCTCCCAGCCCTGCAGCAGGAATTCCTGCAAAGCGGTGACCGTCCCCGCCTGCAGCGCGGCTTCGGCGGCTTCCTTGACGCCGGGGCCACCGGAAGCCTTCATCTGCACCACACGTACCCGGAGATCGTCCTCGTAGGGCTTTTTCCAACCCTCTTGGACGAACTCTTCGAGTGCCGCGACGCTGCCGTCCTCGAGTACCTCGTTCCCGGCCAGCTTCATGCCGCGCCCGCCGGACGACATCATTCGCAGGACACTGATACGTAGATCGTTCTCGGCCGCGATGTCCTTGCCGGTGTTGAGAAACTCACGGATGTCCGCATCGGTCCCCGCCAGTGCGGTTGCCGCGTCGTCCTTGGTGTCCGGACCGCCGTTTCTCCAGAGTTCCAGCACCTCCTGGCGATCGGCCGGTGTCACCTCGGCCGCTTCGGCGGTGGCGATGCTCGCCGAACCAACCATGCCGCTCACTACCGACGTGGCCAGGAATATAGCGGTGAGTGCTCGTCTTCGACCGCGTGATGTGCGTGGTGGAGCGATTCCGTCCACTTCGCGATGCTTGTGGGTCCGCATGCTCGTATTGCTCCAAATGCAGTATCGAAATCATGCCCTGTTCGGCTTAGTGCTGAACTGGGGCCAGCAAGATCCTCGCTCAAATCAATGTGATCCACAAGGATTATCCGCGTGCGGTATCCGAGAATTTATTTGACAGGTGTTGTCAATGCCCTGTTTTAGAGTGTGATGATCGCGATATTTTACCGGAAACGCTGTTTATATTTTTGTCTTTTTGTTAAGTTGATCCGCGTTTCATTCGGGAATCGATTATTTTGTGTGTTTCGGAGAGAGGAGAATTGTGCGTAATACCGTTCGACTCGCCGTGCTCGGCGTTTCCGGATTAGTCGCCCTGTCGACTGGGATGGCGGTAGCTGTGACCGGGAACGACGTCACCACCGAGTCAGTGGCCGCTGGATCACCGCCGCCGATCGTGGAGGATTACTCCTACCCGGGGGCGGACCGCATCGAACAGCAGCGCGGGATCAAGCTCATCGAGGGTGACGGGAACATCGTGCTGGCCGACTGCGCTGCCTCGGACGAGCTGATCGAGGTCTACAGTCGCAAGACCGAAACATCGTGTTACCGCGTCATCGGTAATACCGGGTATCTGAAAGTGGAGATCCCCCAGGTTTACACGCTGAAGGGGGATGACCACGCGGTCGAGGCCACCGTGACGGTGGAGGGCCAGACCGAGGTGGTCGACGTGGCCGAGAACTCCTTCACGCCGGTCGGTGAGGGCGAGAATACCGAAAACGGTCCGGCCACATTGCTGGAACTACGCGCATCGTGATGAGTAGCGAAAAGGGAATGGTTTTGTCGAGTTCTAGATCGAGATGTGGTTTGGCCGTCGGGGTGGCTACGGTGGCCGCGACGGTGTTGGCCGGGTTGCCTGCTCACGCGCTCAGTGGTGGTCAGCAGGTGCCGCAGGGCAGTTACGAGTTTCTGGCCAAGGTGGATGTGGGCAGCGATCGCTCCTGCTCCGGTGCGCTGGTGGCGCCGCGGTGGGTGGCCACGGCGGCATCTTGCTTCGCGCAGGACCCGTCGCAGCCGGGCACGGTTCCGGCCGGGCCGCCGAACACGGCCACTACCGTCACGGTGGGTCGTGCGGATTTGTCCACTGACGGTGGTCAGGTCGCCGATGTGACGGAGTTGGTGCCGCGCACCGATCGGAATCTGGTGCTGGCCAAGCTGGGCAGCGCGATTTCGGGGATCACTCCGGCGCCGTTGACGACCGAGGGCGCCACTACTGGGGAGACGTTGCGGTCGGCGGGGTATGGCCGTACCGCGACCGATTGGACGCCGAACACCGCGCACACCGGCACGTTCGACGTGCAGTCCGTGTCGAGCGGGTCGGCCACCGTGCTGGGCACGACCGAGCAGTCCAGCATCTGCAAGGGCGACGCCGGTGGTCCGGTGCTGCGGTTGGTCAATGAGACCGTGCAGCTGGTCGGGCTCAACAGCGCCTCGTGGCAGCACGGCTGCTTCGGGGAGGACACCACCGAGCGTGGGGCGACCATCGCCCGCACCGACAACATCACCGGATGGCTCAACTCCCGGATGCTGGGGTTGTCCGCGACCGGTGTCAAGCACGCCAACACGCTGAACTGGGTGGACGCGGGCGCCGCGCAGTACCGCGTTTACGGCGCAACCGCCGCCGAGGTGCCGCTGCAGCAGGCCAACCTGCTGGGCACCGTGGCTGGAACCGGGTTCCGTCACGAAGCGCTCCGGGCGGGACAGACCTGGCACTACCGGGTGGTGCCTGTCTACCCCACCGGGGATGGCGCGGCCTCCAACACCGTTGAGTCCACGGTGTCCACCGAGGCCGGCACCGACTTCAACGGTGACGGCTACGAGGACATCGCCGCGTACACTACGGGGCTCTATGGTAGCGAATTCAGCAATGCCATCTCCGATGGTGCCGGTTTCGGTTCCGTTACCAATATCACACAGGAGCAGTTAGACGGTGCCCATTGGACGATGGGTGGCGATTTCAACGGTGACGGCAAGTCGGATCTGCTTATCGCCAACAAATTCTCCAGCGACAACCCAGGTGTTTACGTGGCACTGTCCAACGGTGACGGGTTCAATCCTTTCCAGCGTTGGCGGTCGAAGGTCAATCTGACGGTGACTCCGAGTGTAGATGTCGGTGACTTCAACGGTGACGGCAAGGACGACCTGGTGAGGTTCCCCAACAACTCCTCCGGTGGAGCCTATGTCTCACTCTCGAACGGCAGCGGTTTCGATGCGGAGACGCGGTGGCACGACTCCTTCGCCCCTGCCGGTGAGATTCCGATGGCAGGTGACTTCAACGGTGACGGCAGGGACGACATCGTTACCTTCCTGCAGGACGATCCGAAGCGTCCCGACGACGTTTACGTCTCGCTGTCCACCGGAAACAGCTTCCGCGAGGACGACGCCCTGTGGCATGAGCGCTTCGCTCTCGAAGGGGAACGTCCCGGCGTGGGTGATTTCAACGGTGACGGCAGGGACGATATCGTTACTTTCACCAGCGGTGACAACGGCCTCGTTTACGTCTCACTGTCCACCGGTGAGAAGTTCGCGGGCGGAGGCGTATGGCACGATTACTTCGCCCCCTCCGGTGAGAAGCCGGGTATTGGTGATTTCAACGGGGACGGCAGGGACGACATCATCACATTCCTGAATGGGGGCAAGGGCGAGGTCTACGTCTCGCTGTCCACTGGTGATTCTTTCATCAGGAACGATGATCTCTGGATCGAAGGTTTCTGTGGTGAGGACAGTACGAACCTTGAGATGTGTAATCCGGTTCCAAGCCTTCCACTGCCGAAAAGTCTCTGATTGAACGAACGTTCGTAACGGTGGCCGGTGCTCCACCAAGGGGCACCGGCCACGTTGCGTTCCCGCCCCGACGAGCACATTCGCCGCGTCCCATCCGCTGAAATCCGTTCGCGACTCCGGAGTAACCCAGCCGCGCCGGTCTCGTTGAGCGGTGTGACACGCACAACGCTCGTTAAGCGTGTCACAACTGTCAGATTTTCCGTCTGACCAGCGACCCGGGCCGCGTGCAGGCGTGGGTGCCGATGAGCGACGTGGAGGTGCGGATGGGTGTCGAAGTGGCCGTCGAGGGACTTTCCAAGTCCTTCGGGTCGCAGAACATCTGGTCCGACGTCACGCTGACGCTGCCCACCGGTGAGATCAGCGTGCTGCTGGGTCCCTCCGGGACCGGCAAGTCGGTGTTTCTGAAGGCCCTGGTCGGTCTGCTCAACCCGGAGCACGGCAAGGTCGTCATCAACGGAGTGGACGTCTGCGACTGCTCGGAGAGCCAGCTCTACGAGGTGCGCAAGCTCTTCGGCGTGCTGTTCCAGGACGGCGCGCTGTTCGGTTCGATGAACCTCTACGACAACATCGCCTTCCCGCTGCGGGAGCACACGAGGAAGGGCGAGACCGAGGTCCGCAACATCGTGGGCGAGAAGATGGAGATGGTCGGGCTCGTCGGCTCCGAGGAAAAACTGCCGGGCGAGATCTCCGGCGGTATGAAGAAGCGTGCCGGACTGGCCCGCGCCCTGGTGCTCGAACCGGAGATCGTCCTGTTCGACGAGCCGGACTCCGGGCTCGACCCGGTGCGCACGGCCTACCTCAACCAGCTGATCGTCGATCTCAACGCGCAGACCGACGCGACGTTCCTGATCGTCACCCACGACATCAACACCGCCCGCACCGTCCCGGACAACATCGGGATGCTCTACCGGCGCCACCTCGCCATGTTCGGCCCGAGGGAGCTGCTGCTGACCTCCACCGAACCCGCCGTGGAGCAGTTCCTCAACGGCCGCAGGGCCGGCCCCATCGGGATGAGCGAGGAGAAGGACTCCGGCCAGACCGCCGCGGAACTCGCCGAACTCGGCGAGGACCAGGGGGTTCCCGAGATCATTCCGCAGCTGGGCATCTCGCCGGGAGTTCCCGAGCGGGTCGCGGTTCGGCGCAGGCAGGACCGGGTCATGGCCGATCTCGACTCGCTCGAACCGGGCGCCCGGCAGGCAGTGGTCAACAGCCTCTCCGATTCCGAACGCGCCCGCTACGGCCTGGCCGGGGACGTCCCCACCGGCCCGGTCGACCTCGATGCCGAGCAGTGGAGCGCCGACAACGGTGACACGGTGCGGCTCTCCGGCGAGGCCGGATTCGCGGGAGAACTGTCCACCGAGCAGGTGGCGCGACTTCCCAGGGAGGAGGCGGGTGCTCCGAGCGGGGACCACTCCGGACCGGAGGCCCCGCGGCAGGAGGTCCCATCCGCCTCCGAGCAGACCCCGTCGAGCTCCGGTTCGCCGCAGCCCCGGCCCACGCCGCATCCGCGCCGTGCACCGGAACAGCGCGCCCCCGAACAGCGGGCTCCGGAACAACACCCCCCGGAGCAGCCGCAGCCGGTCGGTTCGGCCGAACCCGCCGCCTCCGACGGACGCAAACGCCGCCGGTTCTGGCGTAAGCGGGGTGACCGGTGAGCGCTCCGACCCGAACCAACATTCCGGGCACCGGGGCACTGCGCGAGACCGGCAGGTTGTTCGCGCTCGGCCTCGACGTGATCCGCCTGCTGCCCAAACGCCCGTTCCAGCTGCGCGAGTTCATCCAGCAGTGCTGGTTTATCGCCGGTGTCACGATCATGCCCACCGCGCTGGTGGCGATCCCGTTCGGCGCCGTGATCGCGCTGCAGCTCGGCTCGCTGACCCAGCAGCTCGGCGCGCAGGCCTTCACCGGCGCCGCGAGCGTGCTGGCCATCATCCAGCAGGCCAGCCCCATCGTCACCGCGCTGCTCATCTCGGGCGCGGGCGGTTCGGCGATCTGCGCCGACCTCGGCTCCCGCAAGATCCGCGACGAGATCGACGCGATGGAGGTGCTCGGCGTCTCGCCGGTGCAGCGGCTGGTCGTGCCCAGGGTGCTCTCGGCGATGCTGGTGGCCGTGCTGCTCAACGGCATGGTCAGCGTGGTCGGCGTGCTCGGGGGCTACTTCTTCAACGTGATCATGCAGGGCGGCACGCCCGGCGCCTACATGGCGAGTTTCGGCTCGCTGGCGCGGCTGTCCGACATCTGGGTGGGCGAGTTCAAGGCACTGATCTTCGGTTTCATCGCGGGCGTGGTGGCAGCCCACCGCGGTCTCAACCCGCCACCGGGACCGAAGGGGGTCGGCGAGGCCGTCAACCAGTCGGTGGTCGTGACGTTCCTGCTGCTGTTCGCCGTGAACTTCATCATCACGCTGCTCTACCTGCAGATCTTCCCGGCACAGAGGTTGTGAGGGAATGACCACTATCTCCCGGCGCGCGCTCGAAGTGGCGCGGCGTCCACTCCGGACCCTGGACGGCCTGGGCGACCAGATGTCGTTCTACCTGCGGGTGCTGGTGTGGCTGCCCAAGGCGATCGTTCGCTACTCCAGGGAAGTCCTGCGGCTGCTGGCCGAGGTCAGCTTCGGCAGCGGCGCGCTCGCGGTGATCGGCGGCACGGTCGGCGTGATGATCGGTCTGACCATGTTCACCGGTGTCGTGGTCGGGCTGCAGGGCTACGCCGCGCTGAACCAGCTCGGCACCGCGGCGTTCTCCGGCTTCGTCTCGGCCTACTTCAACACCCGTGAGATCGCGCCGCTGGTCGCCGGGCTGGCGCTGTCGGCAACCGTCGGATCCGGTTTCACCGCCCAGCTCGGCGCCATGCGCATCTCCGACGAGATCGACGCGCTGGAGGTCATGGGCATCCCCAGCCTGCCCTACCTGGTCAGCACGCGGGTGACCGCCGGTTTCGTGGCGGTGATCCCGCTGTACGTGCTGGGGCTGCTGACCTCCTACCTCGCGTCCCGCGCGGTCACGATCTTCGTCTACGGCCAACCGCCCGGTACCTACGACAAGTACTTCAACCTTTTCCTGCCGCCGCAGGACGTGCTGTGGTCCTTCGGCAAAGTGCTCGTATTCAGCGTGGTGGTGATCATGACGCACTGCTACTTCGGTTACCGCGCCAGCGGCGGTCCCGCCGGGGTGGGAATCGCCGTCGGCCGCGCCGTGCGCACCGCGATCGTGTCCACGGCGGTGCTCGACCTGCTGCTCAGCCTCGCCATCTGGGGTTCGACGACCACGGTTCGGATCGCCGGATGAGCAGGCGCGGACCCGGACCGGTCAAGCGGCGCCTGTTGGGCCTGGCGCTGCTGATGAGCATGGTGCTGTTCGTCAGCCTGACCGTGGCGATCTACCAGAAGGCCTTCAAACCGGTGGTCGAGGTGCAGCTGCGCGCCGCGTCCGCGGGTAACCAACTGCGCCCCCGTTCCGACGTGAAGGTGCGCGGCATGCTGGTCGGCAAGGTGCGCGAGGTGAGCGCCGCGGGTGACGGCGCGACGCTGCGGCTCGCCCTGGAGCCGGACAAGGTCGACAGCATCCCGTCCAACGTCACGGCCCGGCTGCTGCCGAAGTCGCTGTTCGGCTCCCGCTACGTCTCGTTGCGGATCCCCGACCGGCCCGCGGGCACGCACCTGTCCGAAGGGGACGTGATCACCCAGGACCGCACCGAGACGTCGGTGGAGCTGCAGAACGTGCTCTCCGACACGTTGGAGGTGCTGCGCGCGGTGCGGCCCTCCGAGCTCTCGGCCACCCTCAACGCGCTGAGCACCGCGCTGGAGGGACGAGGCGACGACATCGGCCGAACCCTCACTCGGCTGAACACCTACCTGGAGGGGATCAACCCGTCGGTGCCCGACCTCAAGCGCAACCTCCGCGAGGTCGTCGGTTTCGCCCGCACCTACGAACAGGCGGCACCGGACGTGCTCAACGCGCTGGACAACCTGACCACCACCTCCAGGACGCTGGTGGAGCAGCGCGAGCAGCTGCGCGTGCTGACGCGGCAAACCACCAGCACCTCCGACGACCTGCGGGGATTCCTGGCCGAGAACCGCGACAACCTGATCCGGCTCAACTCCTCGGCACGGCCCACCATGGACGTGCTGGCCAAGTACGCGCCGGAGTACCGGTGCTTCCTCGACGACCTGGCCGAGTTCGTTCCCAGGATCGACCGGGCCTTCGGCAAGGGCACCGACGAACCGGGGCTGCACATCACGTTGGAGATCACCTCCGACCGGGGCAAGTACGTCCCCGGCAGGGACGAGCCGGAATTCCGGGACAAGCGCGGTCCCCGCTGCTACAACTTCGAGAACGCGCCCACCCCCTTCCCGCAGTACCCGCCGGACGGTCCCGTCGAGGACGGTTCCTACAAGCCGCCGCCGGCCAAGACCTCCAACGAGGGGGTCAACCCGCCTTCGGGGATCGAGGACTACCTGCCCACCAGCGGTGAGGGGGCCGATTCCTCGACGGGCGGCTCCTCGTCGAACGGCTCCTCGGGCGGTGGGGGCGACGACTCGGCGGCGAGCACCTCGCCGCAGTCGGCCACCACCGCCAGCGAACTGGTGAACTCCCCCGCCGAACGCGAGTTCGTCTCCACCGTGCTCGCCCCGACGATGAACGTTTCCCCCGAGCGGGTTCCCGAGTGGAGTTCGCTGCTCGTGGGGCCGCTGCTGCGCGGAAGCGAGGTGAGCTACGAATGAGCGGACGCTCCATCACCGGCCCGCTGGTCAAGTTCACGATTTTCGTGCTGGTCACCGTGCTCGCCACCGGAGTGCTGATCCTGACCATCGCCAACCAGGGGCTGCGCGACTCGAAGTCCTACACCGCGCTGTTCACCGACGTCACCGGGCTGAAAGCGGGCGACGACGTGCGCATATCCGGGGTGAAGGTAGGCCAGGTGGAAAGCATCGGACTGGTCGACCACGGTACGGCCAAGGTGGACTTCACCGTCGCCGAACAACGACTGCCGAAGTCGACCCGTGCCGCGGTGAAGTGGCGCAACCTGATCGGGGAGCGCTACGTGTCGCTGCGACAGGGCGCGGGCGAGGTGGACGACTACCTGTCGGGAGGCGCGACCATACCGCTGGCACGCACCCAGCCACCGCTGGACCTCAACGCGCTGCTCGGCGGTTTCCAGCCGCTGTTCCAGGCGCTGTCACCGAAACAGGTCAACAAGCTCTCCTTCGAGATCATCCAGGTGCTGCAGGGCGAAGCGGGCACCGTGCAGAGTCTGCTCACCCACACCGCCTCGCTGACCAAGACCATCGCCGAGAAGGACGAGGTCATCGGCCAGGTCATCGACAACCTCAACGAGGTGCTGACCACGGTCAACGACCGTCGTGACCAGCTCTCCGGGTTGGTTTCCCAGTTGCAGGAGTTCGTCTCCGGGTTGGCTGCCGACCGCGGTTCCGTGGGCAGCGCCATCACCGCGATGGACGAGCTGACCAACACCACCGCCGGACTGGTCGAACAGGCGAGGCCACCGTTGCAGCAGGACATCGCCGGGCTCGGTGAACTCTCGGCCAACCTCAACGAGAACAAGACGGACGTGCGCGATTTCCTGCGCAAGATGCCCGACAAGCTCAACACCATCAGCAGGACCGCGAGCTACGGCTCCTGGTTCAACTTCTACGTCTGCGAGGTCTCCGGCACGGTCGGCGTGGGTGAGGCCGACATCCCGCTACCGTTGATGCCGGTTACCCAGCCGAGGTGTCGCCCATGAAGTCCTTCCGGAAACGCGACCCGATCAAGATCGGCATCGCCGGACTGCTGGTGCTGGTGCTGGGATTCCTGCTGGCGATGAACTACAAGAGCCTGCCGTTCGTCTCCGGAACCACCTACACCGCCAACTTCAGCGAGGCGGGCGGTCTCGCCGAGGGCGACACCGTGCGCGTGGCAGGGGTGAAGGTCGGCTCGGTCACCGGGGTCGAACTGGACGACGCCCACGTCAAGGTCACCTTCGACGTGCAGGACGCCTGGGTGGGCGACGGAACCGTGGCCGCCATCAAGGTCGGCACCCTGCTCGGCAAGAAGTACCTCGCCCTCGACACCAAGGGTGAGAACCGCCAGCCCACTTCCGAGCCGATCCCGCTGCGGCGCACCATGTCGCCCTACGACGTCATCGAGACCTTCAGCCAGTTGTCCGAAACCGTCGACAAGGTCGACACCGCGCAACTGGCCAAGAGCTTCCGCACCCTGTCGAACACCCTCTCCGGCACCTCGGAGGAGATGCGCGGCACGTTGCAGGGGCTGTCCCGGCTGTCCAACACCATCTCCGAACGGGACCGCCAGCTCAAGGAGCTGCTGGACAAGACGAACAAGGTGGCCACCACCGTCGCCGAGCGCAACACCGAGATCGAGAAGCTGCTGCGGGACGGCAACCTGCTGCTCGCGGAACTGCGGCAGCGCAGGGACGCGATCAAGTCACTGCTCGACGGGGTGACGAAACTGTCCCGCCAGCTCACCGGGCTGGTCGAGGACAACTCGGCGCAGCTGGGACCGGCGCTGCGGCAGCTGGACGAGGTGACCAAGCTGCTGCAACGCAACCAGGAGAACCTCGGCAAGAGCATCGAGCGCATGGCGCCGTTCACCCGGCTGTTCTCCAACGTGCTCGGCAACGGCCGCTGGTTCGACGTCTATCTCTGCGGGCTGTTGCCACCCGCGGTCGGCCCGATCAACCAGGAGGGATGTCTGCCATGAACCGACTGGGCAAACCTCCCCTGACCAGGTCGTTGGCGCTGGGAAGCGTGCTCGCGCTGCTGGTCACCGCGGCCGTGTGGTGGGTGTTCTACGGGGTGGACCAGCGCCGCGTCGTCGCCTACTTCGACAACGCGGTCGGCCTCTACGAGGGGGGCGAGGTGCGTGTGCTCGGTGTGCAGGTGGGAAGCATCGACACCGTGACACCGCAACCGAACCGGGTCCGGGTGGAGCTGAGCGTGCGCCGCTCGTTGCGGATCCCCGCCGACGCGGGAGCCGCCGTGATCTCGCCCAGCGTGGTGAGCGGCAGGTTCGTGCAGCTGACCCCGGTCTACGACGGCGGCCCGAAGCTGGCGGCCGGGGCGACCATCCCCAACGAGCGCACCGTGACGCCGGTGGAGATCGACGAGGTCTACCGCAGTCTCGACGAACTCTCCACCGCGCTCGGCCCGGAGGGCGCCAACTCCAACGGTGAACTCAGCAGGCTGCTGCGCACCAGCGCGAAAACCCTGGAGGGCAACGGTGAGCTGATCTCCCGCACCCTGCGCGACCTCGGCGAAGCCGGCAGCACGCTGTCCGGCAGCAGCGAGGACCTGTTCTCCACCGTGGACCAGCTGCAGCGGATCACCTCCAACCTCGCCGAGAACGACGAGCAGGTCCGCGACTTCAACAGCCAGATGCGCGACATCAACCAGCTGCTCGCCTCGCAGCGCGACGACCTCGACACGGCACTGTCCGAACTGGCCCTGGCGCTGGACAAGGTCGAGAAGTTCGTGCGGGAAAACCGCGGGAAGCTGCGCAGCAACGTCGAGCAGCTCAATTCGGTGGCCAAGGTGTTGGCGGAGCAGAACAAGGCACTGCGCGAGACGCTGACCGACGCGCCCCTGGCGCTGGGCAACCTGCAGAACTCCTACAACGCCGCTTCCGGGACCCTCGACACTAGGGCCAACCTTAACGAGCTGCGGCAGCCCCCGCTGGTGCTGCTGTGCAAGCTGTTCAAGCAGATCAGGCCGGAGAGCCAGCAGGGCTCGCTGGCGAACGTGCCGTCGGGACTGCGCGACGGTTGCGAGTCGGTGAGTTCCTTCCTGGGCAACGGCGGTGAACTGCTCGACCCGACGGAGACCAT
Source organism: Actinopolyspora mzabensis (assembly GCF_900101095.1). Taxonomy (GTDB): domain Bacteria; phylum Actinomycetota; class Actinomycetes; order Mycobacteriales; family Pseudonocardiaceae; genus Actinopolyspora; species Actinopolyspora mzabensis. Next base: position 105,233 of record NZ_FNFM01000002.1, on the reverse strand, counting down.
CGCCAAGCTGGAGCAGGGCAGCAAGCCAGATCTGCCGCTGCCGCTGCAGCGCAGCAGCGACGAGCTCTTCCAGGGCTCGCAAGGGTCCGGACCGAAAGGACAGTGATGGCCACGCCGCACACACCGTCCGACCCCGGCACCGCTCGGACCGCCGCGGTTCGAACCCCCACCGCGCGGTTCCGGCCGTTGCGTCGCGTCTCGCTGGCCCTGCTGACCACCCTGCTGGTCACCAGCGGCTGCGGACTCGGCGACTTCAACGGGGTGCACAGCCTGCCGCTCCCCGGCGGGGCCGACGTGGGGGACGACCCCTACACCGTCAAGGCGCGGTTCGACGACGTCACCGACCTGGTGCCCAACGCCGGTGTCCGGGTCAACGACGTGCCGGTCGGCCGGGTCTCGGACGTCGAACTCGTCGGGGACTCCTGGCGGGCCGAAGTGACCATGACGGTCCACGACAAGGTCGACCTGCCGGGCAACGCGCTCGCCAAGATCGAACAGTCCAGCCTGCTGGGCGAGAAGTACGTGGAGCTGTACCCGCCGCCGGACTCCGAGGAACCGAAGGGCGAACTCGGCGAGGGGGACGTGATCCCCAACGGCCGGACCGGGCGCGGCCCCGAGGTGGAGGAAGTGCTCGGGGCACTGGCCATGCTGCTCAACGGTGGTGGTATCGCCCAGATCCAGAACATCGCCGAGGAGCTCAACAAGGCCCTGGACGGCCGTGAGGCCCAGGTGCGCGACCTGCTGTCCAACATGGACCAACTCGTCGGTGAGCTGGACGAGAGCAAGGACGACATCACCGCCGCGCTGGACAGCGTCAACCGGCTCAGCGCCACGCTCCGCGAACAGCGTGGCAACATCGAATCAGCCCTGCGGGACCTCGAACCCGGCCTGAAGGTGCTGAACCGGCAGCGGCAGCAGCTGGTGACCATGCTGGAATCGCTGGACAAGCTCTCCGGCGTCGCCACCGACGTGATCGACAAGACCAGGCAGGACATCCTGCACAACCTGCGCAAGCTGCAACCGGTGCTGCGCAACCTCGCCGCGGCCGGCTCGGACCTGCCGAAATCACTGCAGATCCTGTTCACGTACCCCTTCACCGACGCCGCCGTGAAGGGAATCAAGGGCGACTACACCAATCTGTACATGGACGTCGACCTCAACCTCTCGCGCATCTCCGAGAACCTCGGACGCAGCAGACAACCGTTGCTCGATCTGCCCGGCGAGTCGAGCAGCTCCCAGCTTCCCGACATGCCGCTGCCCCTGACCTCGGGATCCTCGGGGCAGTCCGCCGGTTCCTCCGAGCGGTCCTCGGGCTCCGCCGAACCGGGCAACGGCCGGGGCGGGCAGCCGAGCACGTCCGGCACGCCCGAATCCACGGGGCCCTCCGCCGAGCGGGACGAGTCCTCGGGAGAGGACGACGGCGGCTTCCTCGACTTCCTGTTCGGAGGTGACTGATGCTCACCCGCAAGGTACGTGTGCAGATCGCGGCCTTCCTAGTCGTGGCGCTCGTCGGGGTCAGCTACGCCGGAGCCAGATACGCGGGGCTGGACCGGCTGTTCGGGCCGCGCGGTTACGTGGTGACCGTCCAACTGGCCGACTCCGGCGGCATCTTCCCCAATGCCGAGGTCACCTACAGGGGCGTGCAGGTGGGGCGGGTCGGCGAACTCGAACTCACCCCCGAAGGCGTGCGGGTCCCACTGGACATCGAGCCAGCCGCGCCGCGGATACCCGGCGACGTGCGGGCGATCGTGGCGAACCGCTCGGTGGTCGGTGAGCAGTACGTGGACCTGCGCCCGAAGAACTCCGAGGGGCCCTATCTGCACGACGGCTCGGTGATCCGCGAACGGAACACCGAAACCCCGCTGCCGGTCGAGGACCTGCTCGCCAATCTGGACTCCTTCGTCGAGTCGGTGCCCGAGGAATCGCTGCGCACCGTCGTCGACGAGCTGGGAACCGCTTTCGAGGGCAACGGCGGGAACCTGCAACGCATCCTGGACACCACCGACGAGTTCACCGCCGAGGCCCAACGCCACCTGCCACAGACCAAGCGGCTGCTCTCCGACGGAGCCACGGTGCTGGAGACGCAGAACGACCAGTCCTCGGCCATCAGGTCGTTCAGCGAGGACCTGCGACTGGTGTCGCGGCAGCTGGAGAAGTCCGACGGCGACATCCGTGCGGTACTGGACCGGGCACCGGAAGCCGCGCAGCAGGTCAGCGGGGTGCTGCGCACCACCGGCCCCGCGCTCTCCGGGCTGCTCGCCAACGGTATCCCCACGGCCAGGGCGCTCTCGGACAACAGCGCGGGACTGGAACAGTTGTTCGTGACCTATCCGGCGGTCAGCGCCGGGGGCTTCACCGTCGCCCCCGGGGACGGCTCCGCCCACTTCGGGCTGGCGCTCAACATCTTCGATCCGGTGCCCTGCGTGTACGAGAGCACCGAGCGCCGCGCGGGCAACGAGCTGGGCGCGGTGCCACTGAACACCGACGCGCGTTGCGATGTGCCGGAGGGGAGCCCCACCGCTGTACGCGGAGCTCACAACGCGCCTGGTAACTGACGACGACACCGGAGCGACAGCGCGAAACAGTGACAGTGCCAAACAGCGATAGCGCGAAACAGCGGATGGGCGCGGTGTCCCGGTCCCCCGATCGGGAGACCGCGCCGGTTCGTCACTCGTTCGGGAGGGGACTCTTATGAAATCGGCGGTCTCGGCACTGCTGCGACCCCGCCGCTGGCGGATGGTGCCGGTGGCGGTGGTGCTACTCGTCGCGAGCGTGCTCTCCGCGGGCGGATTCGGGGTTTCCTGGGCGCTCGCGGCCAACGACTCCGACGTGGAGCTGGCGGTCACCCGGGACCGCGTGTTGCGCGCCGGAAGACAGGCGGTGATCAATTTCAACTCGATCGACCACCGCAGGGTGAAGCAGGACATGCGGCGCGCGATCGACGGGACCACCGGGCCGCTGCGGGAGGTGCTCAAGGGCAGCCGGGAACAGCGTGTCGAGCAGGTGACCAAGGCCAAGTCGGTCACCGAGGCCGAGATCCTGGCCTCGGCCCTGACCGAGTTGAACGCACGGCAGGGCAAGGCCCGGATGATCGCCAGTTACAAGATCACCAAGACCGAGGACGGTGGTAAGCCGACCACCAGCCGTTGGCGGGTCAGGGCCGAACTCACCAGGACCGACGGGCAGTGGAAGCTGAACCGGATGACCCCGAGCGCGGGGTGAGCGGTGTCGCTCGGCACCGCTCGACCTCGATCCGTCACGGTCGCCACGAGACCGGTCGGTAACGCAGTTTTCGTGCAAGGAGAACACCCGTGAGCAACTCTCGCCGTCCCGCCGGCCGCGGCCGAGGCGGTTCCGCCGCGCGCAAACCGCGCGTGGCCGGTGCGCGCAACCGTGCCGTTAGCAGTGGCGACACCCGAACCTCCGAGGCCACCGGTGATGTCGCCGCAGCGGCGCCGGTCGACTCGCCGGTCGACTCGCCGGTCGACTCGTCCGGCGACTTCTCGCTCGACGAGCCCACCACCACCGGTGCGAGTGATACGGCTCCGACCGAGAGCGTGTCCTCGGTGACTTCCGCCGGGCACGGCGCGCCGGAGAAGGGCTCGGAGTTACCCGCCGAGGAGACGGAGTCACCCACGGCTGCGGGTGGAACGGACGGCGCCTCCGACTCGGGCTCGGAGGACCCCGCCACCTCGGAGGACCCCGCCACCTCGGACGAGCCCGCCCTCCCGGACGGCTCCACTGGTCCGGAGGACGAGGTCACCGAACGGCCTCACGAGACACCCCCCGGACACGAGGGAAACGGCCCGGAAGCGGACGGCAGTGGTTCGGACGGTCCGGACCCGGGCAGTGCCTCGAAGGAGTCCGACAGTGCTTCCGGGGCAACGACCCCCGGGGGCGGTTCGACGCGGAGCAATCGAAAGGTGCTCACGGCCGTGCTGCTGGCGCTGACCGTGGGATTCGCCGGGCTGGCATGCTGGTTCCAGTACTCCGCGCACACCCTGCGGCACGGCGGCGCGGCGGCAAACCGGGCCCTGGTGGACGAGTCGAGGACCAGCGAAGTGAAGGGCCAGGTCGGCAAGGCCGTGGAGAAGATCTTCTCCTTCGACTACTCCAATATGGACAAGACGGAGAAGGCGGCGGGCAACGTTCTGGTCGGCGATTCGGTCGAGCAGTACGACAAGATGTTCCAAACGGTGCGTGAACAGGCCCCGAAACAGAAGATGGTGTTGACCACCACCGTCGCCGAGTCCGGGGTGACGATGTTGCAGGACGGGCGCGCCGAGGTGCTGCTGTTCGTCAACCAGAACGCCACCCGCACCGGAAGTGGGGAGGGCGGTGTCTACCCGGCGCAGCTCAGCGTGGTCGCGGTGAAACGCGATGGCCAGTGGAAGATCAGCAGCATGACCCAGCTGTAGCAACCCGTCGCGGGGTCGGCCGGGGCCGCTCGGCAGGGCTACGCACCGATGCCCGGCGGCAGCGAGTCGCACTCCCGGTAACCACGTGCCCGGCCCCCTCCGCCCAGTAGCCGGGTGCGCGTCGATTTCCCGCGGACCCGACGCCGCCGACCGTGCCGCCGAACCGCGCTCAGACCCCCACGTGGGTGTAACCGGCCCACAGCGTCGGTGCCTCCGGATACCGCCGCCGCAGTCGCCGGGTGGTCGCGTTCAGTACTCCCGCGGAGAACTCGGCCCGGAACTCGCCGTCGCGCGCCAGCTCCGCGTACAGCGCCGCCAGCACGTCCTCCGCCGGACCCCGGTGCATCGCCCACAGCGTGCTGATCACGTGCGCGAATCCGATGAAGGCGAACGCTCCGGCCATCGTCAGCGCGGCCGCCGAGGGAGTGTCCTTCGTTCTGCACCTGGCCAGGCAGAGGAAGTTCCCGTCCCCGAAGTCACGCTGCCCGATGTCGAGCAGGTTCAGCGACCTGGCGCGGTCCTCCCGGTCCAGCACCAACCCGGCGGCGGGCTGGGCGGCGTGCTGCGTGCTCGGTTCGCAGACGTGGATCAGCTGGTGATGGCCGAACGCGGCGAACACGTCGTCGGCGGTGTGGTCGGGCTCCGACATCACGGTCGCCGAGGACCAGTGTCGCGCCGGGATCCTGCCCGGCTGTTCGGGAGTGCGTTCGTCGGCGGGCCCCGCGATCAGCGCCGTGTCGGCATCCGTCCGTTCCCGTCGCTGCTTGGTCGTCAACAGCACGCGCAGCCCCGGCGTGTGGGAGGAGATCACGCGGTCCAACGCGCTGTCCCCCGCGGTCGACGTCGCCGCGTGCAACGGGAGGAAAGCCGCGGGACCCTGCGTGCTCCACCACAGCCTGGGCCACCGCGCTCCCTGGGGTGGCGTACGGGTGTATCCCATTCGCTCCAGCACCGGGCGCGTGACGTGCTGCCACAGCCAGTCCAGCGTTATACCGAGGGTTCGTTCGGTGTCGGCCGTGCGCTGTGCCTGCTGCGCCGCGTTCAGCGTGGCGGCCGCGTGCTCCTCGGCCAGTTCCGGGGTCACACCGGGCAGCCGGACCACCAGGGCACGACCGCCGAAGACGATCACCGCGTCCGAACGGAACTCGCTCAGGTTGATCAGCACGACCGCACCCTCGTCGGCGGCCGAAGCCAGTGTGGCGAACTGCCAGGGCCGCATTCGGTCGTCGCCGGACTCGTTCCGGATCTCGCCGAGCAGCTCGTCCCAGGTGTCCGCCAGCCAGCGCCTGCGCCGCACGTCGTCGATGACGTCCACCCCGCCGAGGATCGGTTCCTCGGGATGCCGGTCCAGCAGCCTGCGCAGCCGCACCGCGTCGGTGGCCAGATCCGGGTGGCTCAGGTTGAGCTGTCCGAGCTCGCTGCCCGCGGGCATCAGCTCGGACAGCAGCGCCGCACGCCCGTGCTCCAGCAGCTCCACGGCCCGCTCCGGTTTGCCCACCTCGATGGCGCAGGCCGCCGCGTCGGCGGTCACATGGGCCCAGCGGCGTTGCACCGTCGGGGTCGCCACCGCGCGCTTGCCCTGAGTGACCAGCGGAAGCAGCTCCACGGCCAGCGTGAACGATTCGAGTGCCTCGGACCAGCGGTGTGCCTGCGCCGCGAGCCTGCCGCACAGGTTGGCGGCCTTGAGCCGTTGATCGGCCGGGCCGGTCGGCAGGGTGGCCGCCTCGGTCAGTGTTCTGCGAGCCCACCGGTACAGCTTCCGCCTGCCCGTGCGGCGGTGCAGGGTCTGCAGTGCGCGGCCCAGATGGGTTGCGACCGTGACGCGCTCCGGGGCCGAGTTCGGCATGGCGATCAGTGCCCTGTCGAACATCTCGATCGCCGTTTCCAGCTCTTCGTTGCGCGAGTTCAGCCGGTGCTGGTGCGTGGACACCACGCCGAGTTGCGCGTAGGCGGTGTACTGCGGCGCGGTGCGCTGCTCGGAGTCCCGCAGCGCCTCGCTGGCGGCGGCGTGCGCGCGATCCAGGTCGGACTGCTGGCCCGCCCGCTCGAACCGCGTGATCAGTGTGGAGGCAAGCGAGTTGAGGACCGCGCAGCGCTTGGCCGCCGTGGTTTCGGCATCCAGCGCCGCCTCGCCCGCTGCCACGGCGGTGTCCAGCGCCGCGGTGTTGCCAGCGTGCAGGTAGTGCCTGCGGGCCAGCGCCCCGTAGCTCGCCAGCGCCACGGCCCGGTTCGGGTCGTCGGTGGCCAGGTTGCGCATCACCGGGCTGATGGTCTTCAACGCGCGGTAGAGATTGCCGGACTCACCGCTGCTGTCCAGGTGCTCCACCGTCGCCGAGGTGAGGTTCCAGATCAGTTTGCCCAGTACCGGGTTGCCCGACTCCAGGTCGTCGAGCACCCCGAACAGCTCGTTGATCGCCGATTGCAGGTCGGTCAGATCGCCCCGCTGGCGGTAGCGCAGCCGCAGCGCCTCCGCGAACCGCAGCAGCATCCAACGGCGGTGCTGCCCGTCCGGAAGCATCCCCACGCCGGTGCGCAGGTACTTGATCCCCTCGTCGAGGTCGTTCGGATCGGTGGTTCGCTCGTGTCTGCGCAGCAGGGCCGAGCCGAGGCTGATCATCAGGTCCGGCCCGTCGGCGCGCTGCGTGCCCTCCTGGCCGCTCGATTCCCGTAGCGCGGCCTGGAAGACCTCGATCGACTCGTCGTCCGACTCGTTGTCGGCCGCGAGTCTGGCGTGCAGTTTCAGCGCGTTGCCCAGCCGGATCAGCGCGGTGTCCCGATGGCGCGGCAGATCCGCCGAGTCGGTGGCCGTGCTCCCCGCCCCGGCCTTCCCGGTGCGTTCTACTCCGAGTCGCGCGACGTCGACCGCTTCTACGGCCTGCTCGACCGATCCCTTGCGGCTGGCGCAGTCGGTCAGCGCGAGTGCCAGGTTGCTCAGGTAGAGGACCACGTCCGGGTCCTCGCTGCTCGCTGCCTCGGCGGCGGAGCGGTAGTAGGCCACCGCGTCCTCCAGGTGCGCGAGATCACCGGAGGCGAGGTGTGCGAGCTGGGCGGCGCTTCCCAGGTTGTTGAGCACCCCGGGACGAGAGGGGTCCTGCTCCGGCAGCGCTCCGGCAGTGGCGCGCAGCACCTCGGTGACCCAGGACAGTTCCTTGAAGTCGAAGGTGCTCATCATCCTGTTGAGCGCGGCCAGCGCGTCCGCGTATCGCTGTTCGGCGTCCTGCTCCGCCGAACGAGGAGCAGCGGAGCGGGCGGCTGCCGAACGAGCGGCGGCCGTGCCCTGCTGTGGTGGACCCTGCTGCGGTGGGCCCTGCTGTTGCTGCTGGGGGTGCGCGCCCGGCTGCTCCTGCGCGGGAGGATCCTCCGTTTCGTTGGTGAACCAGCTGTTGCCGGTACCGCTCGCCCCCCGCTCCGGTGTCGGACGTTCGGTCCGGTCGTCTCGGGGCGTTCGGTCCTGCTGGTTCACCTTGTGGTCCATTCTGTTCTCCCGTGTCACCGCCGGTGCGAAACCGGGGCCGGCTCCTGGAGGCCGGCAGCGTCCATAGAGTAGGATCACGATTCCGCACGGTCACGTCTCGATCGTGCCATGCCCGCTGCTCGCTGCAGACGATACGAGCGCCTCCTGCCGCCTCGCCGGGGTATCGGTCAAAAATTCGCATCGATTGTCCGGACTGTGGGAACGGGCCACGTTTTTCCGTGGTTCCACCGCGGCGGGGCGGGCGCTCCGGTAGGGCAGCGAGCCGTACGTCGGGCAGCGGGGGTCGGGTACCGGGCGGCGGGGTGGTCTTCCCGGCGGCGGTGCAGGACGCGGGTGCGGCGTCTACGGGGTTCGCGGCTGCCGCTCGCCGGAAGAGTGGCGTATGGAGGGTGTGACCCTGGTCGCGGCGTAGCGTGACAGTAGCAGCGCACGACGTGGTTACTAACCACGTCGAGTGATCCTGTTTTCCGTCGGGCGGGTGATGCGGCGTGGAGCTCTTGACTCACGGCCTCCGGGAGGTCACGCTTGTTCCCGGCAGACGCCGGAGCGGATGAGTCAGGGGATGACCGAGCGGGTGATGTGGTGATCATCGAGGCGGCCAGTGCTGGCCCCCTCTCGACAGCGGGCGACACGCGCGCTAGACTGCTACGTTGCGCTGCCCGCATTTTCCGTTCCCTGGCCTGAGGACCCGATGATGCACCCCTGAGCTGGGGTTTTCCGGATTGCGGGCGCCATTGCACCCTTGACAGCCGTGCTATCCGGACACTTACATCCAACGCTCCGGAAGCGGTTGCAGCCAGTTCAGAGTCCCGGAAGGACGCATCTTGGCAGTCTCCCGCGCGACCAAGGTCTCTGCAGCTTCCAACTTCACGAGGGGGATCCCTGGGGCCCCCAGGCGGGTCTCATTCGAGAAGATCCGTGAGCCGCTGGAAGTACCAGACCTGCTCGATCTGCAGGTCCAATCCTTCGAATGGCTCGTCGGTGACGAGGCCTGGTTCCAGCGCCGGGTCGATGCCGGCGAGGAAATGCCCGTTGGCGGTCTGGGAGAGGTCCTCAACGAGATCTCACCGATCGAGGACTTCTCGGGCTCCATGTCGCTGTCCTTTTCCGACCCGCGATTCGACGAGGTCAAGGCCTCCATCGAGGAGTGCAAAGACAAGGACATGACCTACGCCGCTCCGCTGTTCGTCACGGCGGAGTTCATAAACCAGACGACGGGCGAGATCAAGAGCCAGACGGTCTTCATGGGGGACTTCCCCGTGATGAGCGACAAGGGCACTTTCATCATCAACGGCACCGAGCGTGTCGTGGTCTCGCAGCTGGTCCGTTCGCCCGGCGTTTACTTCGACCAGACCGTCGACAAGTCGACGGACAAGGACGTCTACAGCGCGAAGATCATCCCGAGCAGGGGTGCCTGGCTGGAGTTCGACGTCGACAAGCGCGACACCGTCGGTGTGCGGATCGACCGCAAGCGCAGGCAGCCGGTCACCGTCCTGCTCAAGGCGCTGGGATGGACCGCCGAGGGTATCCGCGAGCGGTTCGGCTTCTCCGAGACGATGCTGTCGACCCTGGAGAAGGACCACACCTCGGGCCAGGACGAGGCCCTGCTGGACATCTACCGCAAACTGCGTCCCGGCGAGCCGCCGACGAAGGAGAGCGCGCAGACGCTGCTGGAGAACCTCTTCTTCAAGGAGAAGCGGTACGACCTCGCCCGCGTCGGCCGCTACAAGGTCAACAAGAAGCTCGGCATCGACCTGCCGTTCACCTCGGGCGTGCTCACGCACGACGACATCGCCACCACCATCGAGTACCTGGTCCGGCTGCACGCGGGCGAGAACTCGATGGGGTCGGAGGACAACGACGTCCCGGTCGAGCTCGACGACATCGACCACTTCGGCAACCGCAGGCTGCGCACCGTGGGCGAGTTGATCCAGAACCAGGTGCGGGTCGGGCTCTCCCGAATGGAGCGCGTCGTCCGCGAGCGCATGACGACCCAGGACGTCGAGGCGATCACACCGCAGACGCTGATCAACATTCGCCCGGTCGTCGCTGCGATCAAGGAGTTCTTCGGCACCTCGCAGCTCTCCCAGTTCATGGACCAGACCAACCCCCTGGCCGGCCTGACGCACAAGCGCAGGCTCTCGGCGCTGGGCCCGGGAGGTCTCTCCAGGGAGCGTGCGGGTGTCGAGGTTCGTGACGTCCACCCCTCGCACTACGGCCGGATGTGCCCGATCGAGACACCGGAAGGGCCGAACATCGGTCTGATCGGTTCACTGGCCACCTTCGGCCGGGTCAATCCGTTCGGGTTCATCGAGACGCCCTACCGCAAGGTGGTCGACGGTGTGGTCACCGACCAGGTGGACTACCTCACCGCCGACGAGGAGGACCGCTACACCAAGGCGCAGGCCAACACACCGATCGACGACGACGGCAACTTCCTCGAGGACCGGGTGCTCGGTAGGCGCAAGGGCGGCGAGGTCGAGCTGCTCGCCCCCACCGAGATCGAGTACATGGACGTCTCGCCGCGTCAGATGGTCTCGGCGGCCACCGCGATGCTGCCGTTCCTGGAGCACGACGACGCCAACCGCGCCCTGATGGGTGCCAACATGCAGCGGCAGGCGGTTCCGCTGCTGCGCAGCGAGTCCCCGCTCGTCGGTACCGGCATGGAGCTCCGTGCCGCCGTCGACGCGGGCAACGTCATCACCGCGGAGAAGGCGGGTGTCGTCGAGGACCTGTGCGCCGACTACCTCACGGTCATGGACGACGACGGCAACCGGCGTACCTACCGGCTGCAGAAGTTCGCCCGGTCCAACCACGGGACCTGCATCAACCAGAAGCCCATCGTCAACGAGGGCGACCGGGTCGAGGCAGGGCAGGTCGTCGCCGACGGTCCCTCGACCGAGGACGGCGAGATGGCGCTGGGCAAGAACCTGCTCGTGGGCATCATGCCGTGGGAGGGGCACAACTACGAGGACGCGATCATCCTCTCCCAGCGGCTGGTGCAGGACGACGTGCTCACCTCGATCCACATCGAGGAGCACGAGGTCGACGCCCGTGACACCAAGCTGGGCTCCGAGGAGATCACCAGGGACATCCCGAACGTCTCCGAGGACGTGCTCTCCGACCTCGACGAGCGCGGCATCGTCCGCATCGGTGCCGAGGTCCAGGGCGGCGACATCCTCGTCGGCAAGGTCACTCCCAAGGGTGAGACAGAGCTGACCCCGGAGGAGCGGCTGCTCCGCGCGATCTTCGGGGAGAAGGCCAGGGAGGTCAGGGACACCTCGCTGAAGGTGCCGCACGGTGAGACCGGCAAGGTCATCGGCGTCCGCGTGTTCAACCGCGAGGAGGACGACGAGCTCCCGCCCGGGGTCAACGAGCTCGTCCGGGTCTACGTGGCCCAGAAGAGCAAGATCCAGGACGGTGACAAGCTCGCCGGTAGGCACGGCAACAAGGGTGTTATCGGCAAGATCCTGCCGATCGAGGACATGCCGTTCACCAAGGACGGCACCCCGATGGACATCATTCTCAACACCCACGGTGTGCCGCGGCGTATGAACATCGGGCAGGTCCTGGAGACCCATCTCGGCTGGATCGCCTCGCAGGGGTGGTCGATCGACGGGGATCCGGACTGGGCGAGCAAGATCCCCGAGGAGCTCTACGACGTCGAGCCGGGTACCAAGACGGCCAGCCCGGTCTTCGACGGTGCTCGCGAGGATGAGATCACCGGTCTGCTGTCGTCGACGAGGCCCAACCGCGACGGGGAGCGTGTCGTGGACGGCGACGGCAAGGCGATGCTGATCGACGGACGCAGCGGGGAGCCGTACCCGCACCGCGTGGCGGTCGGCTACATGTACATCCTCAAGCTGCTGCACCTGGTGGATGACAAGATCCACGCACGGTCGACCGGGCCGTACTCGATGATCACCCAGCAGCCGTTGGGCGGTAAGGCCCAGTTCGGTGGCCAGCGCTTCGGTGAGATGGAGTGCTGGGCGATGCAGGCCTACGGCGCCGCCTACACGCTGCAGGAACTGCTGACGATCAAGTCCGACGACGTGCTCGGTCGCGTCAAGGTCTACGAAGCGGTCGTCAAGGGTGAGAACATCCCCGAACCGGGTATTCCGGAGTCGTTCAAGGTGCTGCTCAAGGAGTTGCAGTCGCTGTGCCTGAACGTCGAGGTGCTCTCCAGCGACGGTGCCGCCATCGAGATGCGGGACGGTGACGACGAGGACCTCGAACGCGCGGCGGCCAACCTCGGCATCAACCTGTCCAAGAACGAGGCTCCCTCGGTCGACGACGTCGTCAACTGACCTCGTCGCCGGTTCGCGGAAGCCCACCGCGGCCTCCGCGAACCGGCCCCACGTCCACCCGGCATACCCCCAACAAAGGGAGAAGATCCGACGTGCTTGACGTCAACTTCTTCGACGAACTCCGTATCGGACTGGCGACCGCCGATGAGATCCGCCAGTGGTCGTACGGCGAGGTCAAAAAACCCGAGACCATCAACTACCGCACCCTCAAGCCCGAAAAAGACGGCCTGTTCTGCGAGAAGATCTTCGGGCCCACCCGGGACTGGGAGTGCTACTGCGGCAAGTACAAGCGAGTCAGGTTCAAGGGCATCATCTGCGAGCGCTGCGGTGTCGAGGTCACTCGTGCCAAGGTGCGGCGTGAGCGGATGGGCCACATCGAGCTCGCCGCCTCGGTCACGCACATCTGGTACTTCAAGGGTGTGCCGAGCAGGCTCGGTTACCTGCTCGACCTGGCCCCCAAGGATCTCGAGAAGATCATCTACTTCGCGTCGTACGTGATCACCTCGGTAAACACCGAGATGCGGCACAACGACATGCCGACGCTGGAGAGCGAGATCGGCGTCGAGCGCAAGAACATCGCCGACCAGCGTGACTCCGACCTGGAGGCGCGGGCCCAGAAGCTCGAGTCGGATCTCGCCGAGCTCGAGACCGAGGGCGCCAAGAGCGACGTCCGCCGCAGGGTCAAGGAGAGCGGCGAGCGCGAGATGCGTCAGATCCGCGAGCGGGCCCAGAAGGAGATCGACAAGCTCGACGAGATCTGGGAGACCTTCACCAAGATGGAGCCTCGCCAGCTGATCTCGGACGAGTCGCTGTACCGCGAGCTCTACGACCGCTACGGCGAGTACTTCACCGGCGGCATGGGCGCCGAGTCGATCGAGGCCCTGCTCGCCAACTTCGACATCGACGCCGAGGCGGAGGGCCTGCGTGAGGTCATCCGCAACGGCAAGGGGCAGAAGAAGCTGCGTGCCCTCAAGCGACTGAAGGTCGTCGCCGCGTTCCAGACGACCAAGAACAACCCGCAGGGCATGGTGCTGGGCGCGATCCCGGTGATTCCCCCGGACCTGCGTCCCATGGTGCAGCTCGACGGTGGCCGCTTCGCGACCTCCGATCTCAACGACCTCTACCGCAGGGTCATCAACCGCAACAACCGCCTCAAGCGTCTGATCGATCTCGGCGCCCCCGAGATCATCATCAACAACGAGAAGCGGATGCTGCAGGAGTCGGTGGACGCGCTGTTCGACAACGGCAGGCGTGGCCGCCCGGTCAGCGGCCCGGGCAACCGGCCGTTGAAGTCGTTGTCCGACCTGCTCAAGGGTAAGCAGGGCCGTTTCCGGCAGAACCTGCTCGGTAAGCGTGTGGACTACTCCGGCCGTTCGGTGATCATCGTCGGTCCGCAGCTGAAGCTGCACCAGTGTGGTCTGCCGAAGGAGATGGCGGTCGAGCTGTTCAAGCCGTTCGTCATGAAACGGCTGGTCGACCTCAACCACGCGCAGAACATCAAGTCCGCCAAGCGGATGGTCGAGCGGCAGCGCCCGCAGGTCTGGGACGTGCTCGAGGAGGTCATCTCCGAGCACCCGGTGCTGCTCAACCGTGCGCCCACGCTGCACCGACTGGGTATCCAGGCGTTCGAGCCGCAGCTCGTGGAGGGTAAGGCGGTGCAGCTGCACCCCTTGGTCTGCGAGGCGTTCAACGCCGACTTCGACGGTGACCAGATGGCGGTTCACCTGCCACTGTCCGCCGAGGCCCAGGCCGAGGCCAGGGTGCTGATGCTTTCCAGCAACAACATCCTCTCGCCCGCTTCGGGACGTCCGCTGGCCATGCCGCGACTGGACATGGTCACCGGGCTGTACTACCTGACTCGCCAGATCGACGGTGCCACCGGTGAGGGGCACGCCTTCTCCTCGTACGACGAGGCGTTGATGGCCCACGACCGGGGCTCGCTCGACCTGCAGGCGATGGTCAGGATCCGGATGAACGACATCGTCCCGACCAAGGAGGACACGCCCGAGGACTGGGAGCCCGGCAGCTCGATGACGCTGCAGACCACCCTCGGCCGTGTGATGTTCAACGAGCTGCTGCCCGCGGACTACCCGTTCGTGAACCGGCTGCTGCCGAAGAAGGCCCAGGGTGCGATCGTCAACGATCTCGCCGAGCGTTACCCGATGGTCTCGGTCGCCCAGACGCTGGACAAGCTCAAGGACGCGGGCTTCTACTGGGCCACCAGGTCCGGGGTCACCACCGCGATCTCCGATGTGATCGTGCCGCCGAACAAGAAGGAGATCCTCGACTCCTACGAGGAGAAGGCGGATCAGGTGGAGAAGCGCTACCGGCGCGGTGCGCTCTCCCACCACGAGCGCAACGCCGAGCTGGTCAAGGTCTGGAACGCGGCCAAGGACGACGTCTCCGAGGCGATGGAGAACAACTTCCCGGAGGACAACTCGATCAACATGATCGTGAAGTCCGGTGCCGCCGGGAACATGTCCCAGGTGGTACAGCTCGCCGGGATGCGTGGGCTGGTCTCCAACCCCAAGGGTGAGTACATCCCGCGCCCGATCAAGACCAACTTCCGCGAGGGTCTGTCGGTGCTGGAGTACTTCATCTCCAACCACGGTGCCCGCAAGGGTCTGGCGGACACCGCGCTGCGTACCGCCGACTCGGGATACCTGACCCGTCGTCTGGTCGACGTCTCGCAGGACGTGATCGTGCGCGAGAACGACTGCGGTACCGACCGCGGTATCCGGATGCCGATCGGCGAGACGACGCCGGACGGCAGGCTGGTCCGCGAGCAGCACGTCGAGACCAGCGTCTACGCCCGGATGACCGCCGAGGACGTCACCGACTCCGACGGCAACATCCTGCTCACCAGGGGCTCGGACCTGGGCGATCCCGCCATCGAGACACTGATCTCGGCCGGGGTGAGCACCGTGCGGGTCCGCAGCGTGCTGACCTGCGAGTCCGGTTCGGGAGTCTGCTCCTACTGCTACGGCCGCTCCATGGCCACCGGCAAGCTCGTCGACGTCGGCGAGGCGGTCGGCATCGTGGCCGCGCAGTCCATCGGTGAGCCGGGTACGCAGCTGACCATGCGTACCTTCCACCAGGGCGGTGTCGGTGGTGACGACATCACGGCCGGTCTGCCGCGTGTGCAGGAGCTGTTCGAGGCCAGGCTGCCGAAGGGCAAGGCGCCGATCGCCGACGCCTCCGGACGGGTCCGGCTGGAGGACAACGACCGCTACTGGAAGATGACGCTCACCCCGGACGACGGCGGTGAGGACATCGTCTACGACAAGCTGTCCAAGCGGCAGCGGCTCGCGGTGCTCAACGTGGGTGGCACGGAGCGTCAGCTCGAGGACGGTGACCATGTCGAGGTCGGGCAGCGGCTCATGGAGGGTGCGGTCGATCCGCACGAGATCCTGCGCGTGCTCGGCCCGCGGGAGGCACAGCTGCACCTGGTCCGCGAGGTGCAGGAGGTCTACCGCTCGCAGGGTGTGGGCATCCACGACAAGCACGTGGAGGTCATCGTCCGGCAGATGCTGCGTCGTGTGATCATCATCGACTCCGGCGCCACCGAGTTCCTGCCCGGTTCGCCGGTCGAGCGGGCGCAGTTCGAGTCGGAGAACCGCCGCGTGGTCTCCGAGGGCGGCGACCCCGCCTCGGGCCGTCCGGTGCTGATGGGTATCACCAAGGCATCGTTGGCGACCGAGTCGTGGCTGTCGGCGGCCTCCTTCCAGGAGACCACCAGGATCCTGACCAACGCCGCGATCGAGGGCGCCAGCGACAAGCTGATCGGTCTGAAGGAGAACGTCATCATCGGTAAGTTGATCCCGGCCGGTACCGGTATCAACAAGTACCGCAACATCCAGGTGCAGCCGACCGAGGAGGCACGGGCCGCGGCCTACGCGATCCCGTCCTACGACGACGGCTACTACGCGCCGGACGTGTTCGGCCCGGGTACCGGTGCCGCGGTTCCGCTGGACGACTTCGACTTCGGTCGCGACTACCGCTGACGCGAAACGGTGCGCCGAACCGGGAAGTGTTCGGCGCACCGTCCGGTCGCCAGGCTCCCTGCTCGTCTCCTCCGAGCAGGGAGCTTTTTTCGAAGGGTGACGGCTCGCGTTACTCGGCGGAGCCGGTGGCGGAACCTCACGGGTCGTCTCGCTGCGGGATCCTCGACATCGAGTAGTCATACCCGATGTCGGGCCTACCCGCAGCGAGAGCCGCGCGAGAGGTTCCGCCGAGCGCCCCTACGCAACCGAGGCGGAAATGCTCACACGGGGGTCAGCTCTCCAGCTCTTCCAGGGTCTTGCGCACCCGCTGCAGTTCCGCCTCCAGCTCGGCCAGCCTGGCCTCGTGCTGCTGCCGGGCCTCGGAAAGCACCGACTCGATCGCTTCCGAGATGTCGTCGTGCAGTTCCCCGGCCGCCTTGGAAACGGAGGAGGCGGAGATCGGGAGTCCCTGCACGATCTTCTTGCCCGCGTGCGTCAGATCGGCCTGCCACTCGCCCTCGGCGGTTCCGCTGACCGTCAGTGTCAATTCCACCTGACGTGTCTTGCGCGCACCGGTCTGCTTGCGCCCCTTGGTCTTTTTCTGGGTGCCCTGTTCCGCGTTGCCGTTGTTCGCCTCGGCGTTCTCGGTTCCCCGGTCAGTGTCACCCCGCTCCGTATCACCTTGATCAGTGGCACTCTGATCAGCGACGCCCCGGTTGGTGGCGTCCTGCTCCCCGGCCTCCTGATCCGTAGCGTTCTGCCCCGCCGTGTCCTGCTCGGCGGTGGTCTGCTCGTCGGTTACGTTTTGCTGTTCGTTCACGTTTCCTCTCTCGGTCACACCGGTGAAAAAGATCAGGGTAGAACGCCTGTTCGATAATGCTTCGTGCGGTACTGCCGTAGTCACGGCGGGAACCGGTCCCGCGTTCCAACGCCCCGATCTCGTCGTGGTGCCCTCGAACTCCGGTTCAGCTCTCCGACAAGGCACGTAACAACGTTCGCAGCGCAGGTCCGAACGCGTGGCCCGGAGGAGCGGCGTAGCCGATCACCAGACCCTCCTGTCGCCGCCGCTCGTCCATCCAGTGCTCGGCCAGACCTTCCACCGCCACGGAGTGCCGACGCAGCCGTCGCAGCACCCGTTGTTCGGAAAGCCCTTCCGGATCCAGCCGCAGCGTCAGGTGCAGGCCTGCCGCTATCCCCGCGGGGTACAGCTCGTGGCGCACCTTCCGTTCGGTGAGCGCGGCCACGATCCGCCGTCGACGTCGCTCGTAACCGGCTCGGCAGCGCCGCACGTGTTGATCGTAGCTTCCGGAGCGCAACATCTCGGCCAGGGTGAGTTGTTCCGTCACCGGGGGTGTCCGGTCCCCGTCCGCCTTCCGTTCGCGCACCGGCTCCACCAGTCGTTCCGGCAACGCCAGCCAGGCCAGCCGGAGTCCCGGCGCCAGGGTTTTGCTCGCCGTGCCGGCGTAGATCACGTGCCGAGGCGCCAGCCGTTGCAGCGCCCCGACCGGCTCGCGGTCGAACCGGAACTCACCGTCGTAGTCGTCCTCGACGACCAGCCTGTCCTCGCTGTGGGCGAGTCCGCTCAGCTCGGTGCGCCGTTGCGCGGACATGGTCACGCCCAGCGGGTACTGGTGTGCCGGTGTCACCACGACAACGGGGCTGTGCGAACCACGCGGATCGAAACCCGCCTCGTCCAGCGGAACACCGTTGACCCGCAGGCCCACCTCTTCGGCGATTTCGCGCAACTTCGGCAACGAGGGGTCCTCGAAGTCCACCGAAGGCGTCCCGCGCCGCAGCAGGACCTCCCCGAGGACCCGCAGCGCCTGGCCGTACCCGCCGAACACGGCGATCCGCTCCGGGGAGGTGCGGACTCCCCGAACCCTCCCCAGGTACTCGGCCAACGCCTCGCGCAGCAGCGGATGACCCGCCGGGTGACCGTAGTCGAGCTCGGTGGCGGGCACGTGCCGGAGCGCGCGCTGCTGCGCGGCCAGCCAGGCGGAACGCGGGAACATGCTCAGGTCCGGCTTGCCGGGACGCAGGTCCCAGCGGAGTTCGGTGGGCCGCCGGACGGCGGGTTCCCTGCTGTACTCGCGGACCGGGGATTCGGTGGCCGCGACGACGGTCGCCGCCCCCTGCCTGGCCAGCAGCAGTCCTTCGGCCACGAGCAGCTCGTAGGCGCGGGTGACGGTGCCCCGGGACACCCCGAGGTCGGTGGCCAGCTCCCGGGTGGAGGGAACCCTGCTCCCAGCCGGGAGCCGGTCCTCCCGGATCGCCGCTCGAAGTGAGGCGGCCAGTTCGCTGCTGCCCACCCTCGCCCGCCGGTCGAGGTGGAGGTCGATTCCACCCGGGCCGGTTCGATCCGGACTGGACCCGTTGTCACGCATCGAACTGGACCATATCCGCGCCCCACGAGCTCGTAGATTCGCACCATGACCGAACAACGCATGAATCTCGCCGAATCGACTCCCGAGGTCTACCGCGCGATGCGGAACCTGGAGCAGTCGATCCAGGAGGAGCTCAAGCGGGCAAACGTGGAGAAGGAGGTGTACGAGCTGGTCAAGATCCGGGCCTCGCAGCTCAACGGCTGCGCGTTCTGCCTGGACATGCACCTGTCGGACTCGCGTGAGCTGGGTATAGCCCAACAGCGGCTCGACGTGCTCCCCGCCTGGCGGGAGGTGGGGCTGTACTCCGAGCGGGAACGCGCGGCGCTCGAACTGGCCGAGGCGATCACCCTCGTGAGCGAGAGCCACGTCGACGACGAGGTGTGGCAGCGGGTGCGCGGGATCTTCTCCGAGTCGGAGACGGCCGCGCTGACCTGGGCCGCCACGGGCATCAACATCTGGAACCGGCTGGCGATCACCTCGCGCGCGCAGCCGCCGAGCCGGGGGTGAGCCGAGGACTCGGACTGATCGGTTCAGCGTGGGAGCGGGCTCCCGCTCGGTTGGTACTCTTTCGGTCGTGGCGGTGATCCGGACCCCCGGTACTTCGGATCCTTCCGGGCGCGAACCGATGGGGCCGGGGTGTTCGTCATCGGCTCGTTCGCGGTGGAACGGCGAGAACGGGTGAACTTCCTGGAGCCGTTCGACGCGATCGTGCGACCGTCGGAACGGGACACCCGGTGAGTGTCCGGATGCCGTCGTTATCGGCCATGTCGAGCGTTTCCGGGTGCGCGGCCCGGAAATACCGAACCGAGCAGGAGCAGCCCTCATGACCGACAGGCAGTCCGGACCCGCCCAGGCCGGCGGCCACCCCGGTGCGCTCCGGCAGTTGAGCTGGTCGGAACGACTGCGCGGCGCGTTGCTCGGCGGAGCGGTCGGTGACGCGCTGGGTGCCGGGGTGCGTGGTTGGAACTCCTCCGCCATCCGGCAGTGGCTCGGCCCGCGCGGTGTCGTGGACAACCTGCCCGTGTTCGGTAACCGCGGTGGTGTCACGGATCTGACCCAGCTGATGGTGTTCACCATGGACGCCCTGCTGCGCGCCCGGGCCACGGGGGAGCAGGATCCGCTGCAGGTGATCCGTGCCAACCACATGGCCTGGCTGTACACCCAGGGTGTGCCCTGGCCGTACGCCATGTCCGGCTATTGGCGCAGTCATCCCGAACCCACGGGTTGGCTGCTCGGCAGATCGGAGCTTTTCTCCACCCGAAACCCGGGTGGTCCCGCGCTTCGTACGCTGTCGGCGCTGACCGACCGGATACCGGCCGAACAGCTCACCTCCGGGCAGCCCTCGGCCGTTCCACCCGAGGAGCAGCCCTTCGCGGACTGTCTGGTGTGGACCGCCCCGGTGATGGTCTGGAGTGGCGAGGCCCGGACCGTCAACGCGGTGGCATCGCGGGTTCCGTGGCTGCTGACCTCGAACTACGAGACCCGCGCCGCCTGCGCGTTGTACTCGGACGTGCTCGGCGCACTCATCAACGGCATCCCGCTGTGGGACGCGGTGCGCTCCTGGGAACTCCACCGCTCGCAGCTGGAACAGGGCGTTCCGCCCGCGGGCGTGCTGCGGACGTTGCACGCGGCCGTGTTCACCGCTCGACAGGGCGGACCGGTCGATCCGCGTGTGCTGGACATCGAGTTCTGCCCGTCCCACGGGCTGGGCGAGCTGGGGATCGCTTTCGCCTCGGTGGCCTCGGCGGCCACGTTCGCCGACGCGGTCACCGCCGCGGTCAACCACTCGGCGGACAGCAGCATCGCCGGGGCGCTGGCCGGACAGTTGGCCGGGGCGGTGCACGGGGCGGCGGCCATTCCCGAACGGTGGGCCGCCGAGCTGGAGATTCGCGAGATCGTCGACACTCTGTCCGCCGACGCGGCGGAGGCGTTCGCCCCGCCGCCACCCGCTCCGAAGTGGGCGCAGCGCTACGTCGGTGACAACGCCGAGCGTGCACGCGGCCTGGACTCCGCCGCCTGGACGGTGGACGCGGCCGCCCCTCCCACCCAGGTGCTGCCCGCGATCGGGAAGGAGCACCAGCCGTCCCCGGACCCCCCCGTCGATCCCCAACCCCCCGTCGATCCCCAACCGCCCGTCGATCCCGAACCGCCCGCCAATGCCGAGGACGAGGCCGGCGAGACCACTGTGGAGAGCACCGCGGCTCGGACCCCCGTGCCGGGGAGCGGTCCGGGAACCGATCGGATCGTGTTGCGCGGGGACTCCGAACGATCCCCGGACTACGGGACGGCCCCGAGTTCCGAGCAAGTCCCCGAATCTCCCTGGCAGGAGCCGTCCGGGGCGAGCACGAGCAGTGGTGGCTCCGGCCCGGTGGGGGACATCGCCGACATCGACCACCCGGAGAGCACACCCGTTCCCAGCGTGGACGAGGGAATTGTCGACTCGGCCGACCCGCTGGCGCGGGGGTATCTCGCTTCGCCGCGGGAAGAGCGTTCCGCCGCCCCGGCGACCTCGCAAGGCGACCCCGGTGACGGAACCGGCGAGCGTGCGGATCCGCTTCTCGCGCCGGAGGACACCGAGACATCGGCCGCGCCGCGGATCCGGTTGCCCGGCGTCGACCAGCTGCCACCGTTACCGGGCAGCAGAACCACCGGAGCCCCACCCACCGAGACGGCTTCACCGGAGCTCTCCTCGGTGCTCGATTCGTCCCCCGACGTGCCGTGGCCCCCGAAGGCCGAACGACCGGTCGGGCAGGACGCGGCGGGAGCGGTGGAGGACGAGGAGGTGGCAACGTCTCCGGAAGGAGCTTCGCAGGTCTCCGAACCCGGTGGTGCGCCGTTCGCGGCGCCGCTCACCAGCACCCTGGATGCCTCCACCGCAGCGGAGAGCGGTCAAGGGGCTCCCGTCGCGCGGGAGATCGCCGCGGAGTCCGACCTCCTCGTCGAAGGGGATCCCGAGCAGGCGTGGCCCGAGCCGACCCAGGGGAGAAGCCACGCGACAACTGCCGCTCCCGGTCGGATGACCGGTGACGGTCCCGGTGATCAACCCGCCGAACACGTTCCCGACCATCCCGCCGAATACCCGGCCGAACACCCCGCGGACCACTCAGCCGACCACTCGGCCGGGCGTCCGGCCGGGCATGTCGAGCCTCCGGCCGAGCCCCCGAGGGAGCGGGAGGACTCGTCGATCGAGTCCACCGCCCGTCCCTCCGGTGGTGACTCCGCATCCGATGGCGACTCCGCTGCCGGTACGCCGCCGAGCGGCACCCCTTCCGGGAGGGGACACGCGATCGCGGAGGACGCCGATGCGGCCCCGCACTCGCTGACCGAACGAATCCTGGGGTGCCTGCTGGGTGGAGCGCTGGGGGATGCCCTCGGGGCGGGGATCACCCCGCTGAGCGCCGAGGAAATCACCGAGCGTCACGGCACGGCGGGTCCCGGGGAGCTTCCGGAGTACGCCGGGACGCCCGGCTCGGTGACCGCGGCCACGCAGACCGTGCTGTTCAGCACCGAGGGGCTGATTCGTGCCTGTACCGGGCACTCGACCTCACCGGATGCCGTGGACCCGCTGCCGGAGCTGCGGCTCGCGGCCCAGCGTTGGCTGTACAGCCAGGGCGTTTCCTGGCGATGGGCGCTCGGTGACCTGATCGACGAGCATCCGGAGCCGGACGGTTGGCTGGTCGAGGTGCCCGAGCTGTTCGCCGTGCGTTCGCCGGGCTCCTCCGTGTACAGCGAGCTGGAGGCGTTCGGTGAGCGTTCCGCGCACGGTGAGCAGACGGCTCCCGTGGACAACTCCACCGGTTGTGGCGCGCTCGTACGTGCCACTCCGGCGGCGTTCTGGTCCGCCGAGCCCGTCGAGGTCTTCGAGGTCGGGGTGCGGTTGGCCTCGCTGACCCACGGTCATCCGAGCGGCTATTTGCCGGCCGGGGCGTTCGCGGTGATCGTGCAGCAGGCGGTACTGGGCAAGGGACTCGACGAGGGGGTGTGGCTGGCGCTCCAGGTGCTGGAGACCTGGCAGGGGCACGAGGACACCAGCGCGGCGCTCGCCACCGCGGTGGAGGTCGCCGCCGAGGGCACGCCGGATCCCGAGCGACTCGCGCGGCGGTTGGGCGGTGGCCGGAGCGCGGCCGAGGTGCTCGCCATAGCCGTGTGCGCCACGTTGGCTTCGGAGGACGTGCGTGGTGCGCTGCGCCTCGCCGTTCGCCACTCGGGTAACAGCAGTGCCAGCGGAGCGGTCTGCGGCTCCGTCGTCGGGGCGTTGCTGGGCGTGGGGGCGCTGCCGATGGACTGGTTGGCCGAGCTCGAACTCCGCGAGGTCGTGCAACGGATGGCGATGGACTGCGTCGCGGCCTTCGACGCTCGCCTGCGGCCGGAGGAGAACTCCGATGCGAGCTCCCCAGCATCGGACGGTGAGTGGCGCCGCCGCTATCCCTCCCGAAGCGTCGGGGAGAGCGAGGCGGGCCCGGCTCGTCCCGGCCGCCCGCCGTCGATCGACGAGTCGCCGGGGCCGCTCGTGGAGTCGGCGGACTCCGGTGGGGAACTTCCCGCTCCGGAAGTCGGGTGGCGCGACGGGGGCGAGGAGCGCGTCGCCTTCGACACCTCGGTTCCGGCCGACCCTTCGGACTCGTGGTTCGACGCCGGGCAGGTGCCGAGTGCCGGAACCGGTTCCGGCGGGAGCACCGGATGGACCGAACCCGGCGAACCGGAAGCGGGAACCGATGGTGCCGCGTTCGGTTCGGATGCTCCGGCGGGTGGGGAAACCGGGGATTCCTTCCCCGAATCGGATGATGTTCGACGAACCCACGTGATTCCGGCGGTCTCCGACGAGGCCGCTCGCCCCGAGACCCCCGGCCGCCCCGAGACCCCCGGCCGCCCCGAGACCCCCGGCCGCCCCGACACCCCCGGCCACCCCGAAAGCCCGGGGCGCACCGATGTCGCCGGATACTCCGAGACCACCGGTCACCCTCCCGTTCCCGACCACCCTGCCGTTACCGACCACCCCGCGGTACCCGAGCACCCCGCCGAGCCCGCTCGCGACAGCACGGCCTCGGACAACGCCGGCCCCGAATTCGCCGGGGCCCTCTGGGGCGGAAGCGCGACTCCGACCGAGGGGGGTGATCGGGGGGACGACTCCGGATCCCGGCTCCGGCCGGAAGCCGAGGGGCGCTCCGCCGGTTCCGGCGAGGCGGCACCACGTCCGCAAGTGGGGCGCGGCGAGCGGGAAGCGGGCAGCGACCAGTCGCACCACCCCAAACCGGCTCCTCGCCGGATCAACAGCGTCAGCTCCGGACAGCTCGACGTGCTGGACGACTCG
Source organism: Actinopolyspora mzabensis (assembly GCF_900101095.1). Classification (GTDB taxonomy): domain Bacteria; phylum Actinomycetota; class Actinomycetes; order Mycobacteriales; family Pseudonocardiaceae; genus Actinopolyspora; species Actinopolyspora mzabensis. The sequence goes on along the minus strand of NZ_FNFM01000002.1, from coordinate 81,355 downwards.
TGAGAAAACCGCTCCCCTCCGGCACTGTCCCGTGCACGAGTGCTCGAGCGCGAGGCCGCCGCAGGAGCGGGCCGGGGAAGTGCTCGGGTATCCACAGTTCGGGAGCCGGGACGGCGGGTGCTCGCGCTCTCTTGTCTTCCGCAGTAGAGTCGGGTGCGGACGTTGGCGAGTCGGGCGCGCACCCCCGTTTTGACCCTCTGCAAACGGGGCAGGTATCTTTATGACTTGGACCCGAAACCCCTCGGGTCACTCCGCATGTCCGTGCGCGAGAACCGCCCGCGTGGTCGGCGGGGGAGCGCCCGTGGATGGTGCGGAACTCTCCTGACGGCCCACCGGGGCTACTGCCCGCTGGGACGCCGCCCCGCCGAACGGCTGAGGAATGGGCGACACGCCCGACCTCGTGTCGCGGGTGAGGGCGCGGGAGAGGCCCAAGTACACAGAGACCTACGTACGCGGTGCTCGGCGCCAGGGGTGCGAACGGTGCTCGAACGAGCGCTGCTGTTAACGAGTACCACCAAGACGCGAACGCTCGAGAAGAAAGCCGGTCCATGCCCACCATCCAGCAGCTGGTCCGAAAGGGCCGCCACGACAAGGCCGCGAAGGTGACGACCGCGGCGCTCAAGGGAAGCCCGCAGCGCCGTGGTGTGTGCACCCGCGTGTACACCACGACTCCGAAGAAGCCGAACTCGTCACTGCGCAAGGTCGCTCGTGTCAAGCTCACCAGCGGCGTCGAGATCACGGCCTACATCCCCGGCGAGGGGCACAACCTGCAGGAGCACTCGATCGTGCTCGTCCGCGGTGGCCGTGTGAAGGACCTCCCAGGTGTCCGCTACAAGATCATTCGCGGTTCGCTCGACACGCAGGGCGTGAAGAATCGTAAGCAGGCTCGTAGCCGGTACGGAGCGAAGAAGGAGAAGAGCTGATGCCCCGGAAGGGTCCTGCACCGAAGCGGCAGCTGAACGCCGATCCCGTGTACAGCTCGCCGCTGGTCACTCAGCTGGTGAACAAGGTCCTGGTGGACGGCAAGCGCTCGCTCGCCGAGCGCATCGTCTACTCCGCGCTCGAGGGGTGCCGCGAGAAGACCGGCACCGACCCGATCGTGACGCTCAAGCGCGCGCTGGACAACATCAAGCCCTCACTGGAGGTACGCAGCCGCCGTGTCGGTGGCGCGACCTACCAGGTCCCGGTCGAGGTGCGCGCGGGCCGCTCCACCACACTGGCCCTGCGCTGGGTGGTCCGTTTCTCCCGGCAGCGTCGTGAGAAGACGATGACCGAGCGCCTGACCAACGAGCTGCTCGATGCCAGCAACGGGCTCGGTGCGAGTGTCAAGAAGCGCGAGGACACGCACAAGATGGCGGAATCCAACAAGGCTTTCGCGCATTACCGGTGGTGAGGCCGGGCACGGCTGTATTGCCCGCCTCGGCTCACCGATTCGACGGCTTCAGGCTTGCTGTAGGAACGGGGACTAACTCGTGGCACGCGACGTGCTGACCGACCTGACCAAGGTCCGCAACATCGGCATCATGGCCCACATCGACGCGGGCAAGACCACCACGACCGAACGGGTTCTGTACTACACCGGGATCAACTACAAGCTCGGTGAGGTACACGACGGCGCCGCGACGATGGATTGGATGTCGGAGGAGCAGAAGCGGGGTATCACGATTACCTCGGCTGCTACCACGACGTTCTGGCAGGAACATCAGATCAACCTCATCGACACCCCCGGGCACGTCGACTTCACCGCCGAGGTGGAGCGTTCACTGCGCGTGCTCGACGGCGCTGTCGCCGTGTTCGACGGCAAGGAGGGGGTCGAGCCCCAGTCCGAGCAGGTGTGGCGCCAGGCGGACAAGTACGGCGTCCCGCGCATCTGTTTCGTCAACAAGATGGACAAGATGGGCGCCGACTTCTACTTCACCCTCGGCACCATCCGGGAACGACTCAACGCCAAGCCGCTGGTGCTGCAACTGCCCATCGGCAGCGAGTCCGACTTCGAGGGTGTTGTCGACCTGGTCAGCATGAAGGCGCTGACCTGGCGCGGTGACGTGGCCAAGGGCGCGCAGTACGAGATCGAGGACATCCCGGCCGAGCTGGTCGAGACCGCCAACGAGTACCGCAACGAGTTGCTCGAGTCGGTCGCCGAGTCCAGCGAAGAGCTCATGGAGGCCTACTTCGGCGGTGAGGAACTTACCGTCGAGCAGATCAAGCAGGGCATCCGTGCGCTCACGCTGAGCCAGGAGGCCTTCCCCGTGCTGTGCGGGACCGCCTTCAAGAACAAGGGCGTGCAGCCGATGCTGGACGCGGTCGTGGAGTACCTCCCCTCGCCGCTGGACATTCCCGCGGTGCAGGGTGTGCTGCCCGGCTCCGGCGACGCCGCCGAGCGGCAGGCCAGCACCGAGGAGCCCTTCTCGGCTCTGGCGTTCAAGGTTGCCGTGCACCCGTTCTACGGCAAGCTCACCTACGTGCGGGTCTACTCGGGCAGGATCGAGCAGGGTGCCCAGGTGATGAACACCATCCGGGACCGCAAGGAGCGCATCGGCAAGCTGTTCCAGATGCACTCCAACAAGGAGAACCCGGTCGAGGAGGGACAGGCCGGGCACATCTACGCGGTCGTCGGGATGAAGGACACCAGCACCGGTGACACCCTGTGCGACCCGCAGAACCAGATCGTTCTGGAGTCGATGAGCTTCCCCGACCCGGTCATCGAGGTCGCGATCGAGCCCAAGACCAAGGCCGATCAGGAGAAGCTGTCCACCTCGATCCAGAAACTCGCCGAAGAGGACCCGACCTTCCAGGTCAAGTTCGACGAGGAGACCGGGCAGACCATCGTCAAGGGCATGGGTGAGCTCCACCTCGAGGTCCTGGTCAACCGGATGAAGACCGACTTCAAGGTCGAGGCCAACATCGGCAAGCCGCAGGTCGCCTATCGCGAGACGATCCGCAAGTCGGTCCAGAAGCACGAGTTCACGCACAAGAAGCAGACCGGTGGTTCCGGCCAGTTCGCGCGTGTGGTCGTCAACCTGGATCCGATCGAGCAGAGCGCGGAGAGCGCGACCTACGAATTCGACAACCAGATCACCGGTGGGCGTATCCCCCGCGAGTACATTCCGTCGGTGGACGAGGGCGCGCAGGACGCCATGCAGGTCGGTGTGCTGGCGGGCTATCCGATGGTCGGTGTCAAGATGACCTTGGTGGACGGCCAGTACCACGAGGTGGACTCGTCGGAAATGGCGTTCAAGGTCGCCGGTTCGATGGCGATGAAGGAGGCCTGCTCCAAGGCCAGTCCCGCGCTGCTCGAACCGTTGATGGCGGTCGAGACGACGACACCCGAGGAATACATGGGTGAAGTCATCGGCGACCTCAACTCCCGCCGTGGTCACGTTCAGGCCATGGAGGAGCGTGGCGGTTCCCGCGTTGTCAAGGCGCTGGTTCCGCTGTCCGAAATGTTCGGGTACGTGGGCGATCTGCGTTCCAAGACGCAGGGTCGCGCGAACTACTCGATGGTGTTCGACTCCTACGGCGAAGTTCCGGCGAACGTGGCCAAGGAGATCATCGCGAAGGCCACGGGGGAGTAACTCCGCTGTGGCCCGGCATCGGCCCGTTTCCGCGCTCGGGACAGCGGGCCGATGGCACAACCCGACAGGACTCCGCCCGGAGCTGGCTCCCACGCGAGAGGGCGCGTGACCCGAGCCCGTGGCGGGGCGGAAATGATGACGAGTCCAGGAGGACATTCCAGTGGCGAAGGCGAAGTTCGAGAGGGACAAGCCGCACGTCAACATCGGGACCATCGGTCACGTTGACCACGGCAAGACCACGCTGACCGCGGCTATCACCAAGGTCCTGCACGACAACCACCCGGACCTGAACCCCTACACGCCTTTCGAGGACATCGACAAGGCGCCGGAGGAGAAGGACCGCGGGATCACGATTCAGATCGCGCACGTCGAGTACCAGACCGAGGCGCGGCACTACGCCCACGTGGACGCTCCGGGCCACGCGGACTACGTGAAGAACATGATCACCGGTGCCGCCCAGATGGACGGTGCGATCCTGGTCGTGGCCGCCACCGACGGCCCGATGCCGCAGACCCGCGAGCACGTGCTGCTGGCGAAGCAGGTCGGCGTCCCCTACATCCTCGTCGCGCTGAACAAGGCCGACATGGTCGACGACGAGGAGATCATGGACCTGGTCGAGATGGAGGTCCGTGAGCTGCTCAGCGAGCAGGACTTCCCGGGCGACGACGTCCCGATCGTCCGTGTCTCGGCGCTGAAGGCCCTGGAGGGCGACGCCGAGTGGGGTCAGAAGATCATGGAGCTGCTCAACGCGGTGGACTCCAGCGTTCCGGACCCGCAGCGTGCCACCGACCAGCCGTTCCTGATGCCGGTGGAGGACGTCTTCTCCATCACCGGTCGCGGGACCGTGGTCACCGGCCGTGTCGAGCGCGGTGTCATCAAGGTGAACGAGAACGTCGAGATGGTCGGCATCAAGGAGAAGCCGATCAACACGACCGTCACCGGCGTCGAGATGTTCCGCAAGCTGCTCGACAGCGGTGAGGCCGGCGACAACGTCGGTCTGCTGCTGCGTGGTGTCAAGCGCGAGGACGTCGAGCGGGGCATGGTTGTCATCAAGCCCGGCTCCACCACTCCGCACACCGAGTTCGAGGCGCAGGTCTACATCCTGTCCAAGGACGAGGGCGGCAGGCACACGCCGTTCTTCAACAACTACCGTCCGCAGTTCTACTTCCGTACCACCGACGTGACCGGTGTGGTGACCCTTCCCGAGGGCACCGAGATGGTCATGCCCGGTGACAACACGGAGATGTCGGTGCAGCTCATCCAGCCCATCGCCATGGAGGAAGGGCTGCGCTTCGCGATCCGTGAGGGCGGTCGTACCGTCGGCGCGGGTCGCGTCATCAAGGTCAACAAGTGATGGCAGGGTTCCGGACCCGGTGGTGACCGGACCCGGAACCCACCCCGATTCAGGGTCGACGCACTCGGTGTGTCACCCTGAACGGGTTGCCTGTTGAGGCGGCCGAACTTCGTGACCCGTGTGAATCACGGTTCGTGATCGGTTCGGCCGCTTCGACGTGGGCACGCCGTTGCCGTGAATTTCCTTCGCGGGGCGGCGTTCCGGTTGCGCGGGTGCCGCCGGACAGACGTTCCGGCCGGGGCCGATAGGTGGCAACCCGAGGTGTACGGATCCGTGTGGATCCATCTCATCGGCGTGGATCGATGGGACCGGTTGCGTCGCGCGGGCGACACGCCCGACCGCGTGTGCCGGGCACCCAGACACCTAAACAGGGGCGGGCTGCGAAACCGTGGTGTCGCGTTCGCGAGATCGGGCAGGTACGTGCGTCGCACGTGACCGCCGGATCGCCGCGACGTCGGCGCCGGGTCTGCGCACCGCGCTAGGTACTAGCGGCACGAGACTAGAGGAACGGCAAGCCACTATGGCGGGACAGAAGATCCGCATCCGGCTCAAGGCCTACGACCACGAGGCGATCGACGCGTCCGCGCGCAAGATCGTCGAGACCGTGACGCGCACCGGCGCTTCGGTCGTCGGGCCGGTGCCGCTGCCTACCGAGAAGAACGTCTACTGCGTCATCCGCTCCCCGCACAAGTACAAGGACTCGCGGGAGCACTTCGAGATGCGGACGCACAAGCGACTCATCGACATCGTCGAGCCGACACCCAAGACGGTGGATGCGCTCATGCGCATCGACCTGCCGGCCAGTGTCGATGTGAATATTCAGTGAGCGGTCGACGCGCATTCGTTTCAGTGACAGGCGGCGGAGAGAACGAGACCCATGTCTGAAAGGCAGATGAAGGGGATTCTGGGCACCAAGCTCGGGATGACCCAGGTCTTCGACGACAACAACCGGGTGGTCCCGGTGACGGTCGTGCAGGCCGGGCCCAACCTGGTGACCCAGATCCGTACCAACGAGAACGACGGCTACCAGGCCGTGCAGCTGGCGTTCGGCGCCATCGATCCGCGCAAGGTGAGCAAGCCCCGTGGGGGCCAGTTCGCCCGCGCCGGAGTGACGCCGCGTCGTCACCTGGTCGAGCTGCGCACCTCGGACGCCAACGACTACGAACTCGGCCAGGAGCTGAAGGCCGACGTGTTCGAGTCGGGCGCCCAGGTCGACGTGGTCGGCACCAGCAAGGGCAAGGGCTTCGCCGGCACGATCAAGCGGTACAACTTCGGCAGGCAGCCGATGAGCCACGGTACCCAGGCCGTGCACCGCAAGCCGGGCTCCATCGGTGGCTGCGCTTACCCCGCCAGGGTGTTCAAGGGCAAGAAGATGCCCGGCCGTATGGGCGGTAACCGCGTGACCACCCAGAACCTCAAGGTGCACCGGGTCGACGACGAGTCCGGGCTGCTGCTGATCAAGGGGGCCATTCCCGGCCCGAACGGTGGCCTCGTGCTGGTCAAGAGCTCTACGAAGGGTGGTGCGTGATGGCCGCGAAGCTCGACGTCCGTACCCCGGAAGGCAAGACCGACGGGCAGGTCGATCTGCCCGCGGAGCTGTTCGACGCGCAGGCGAACGTGCCGCTGATGCACCAGGTCGTGACCGCCCAGCTCGCGGCGGCCCGGCAGGGTACGCACTCGGTCAAGACCCGCAGCGAGGTCTCCGGCGGTAGCAAGAAGCCGTACCGCCAGAAGGGGACCGGTAACGCCCGGCAGGGCTCGATCCGCGCCCCGCAGTTCGTCGGCGGTGGCACGGTGCACGGCCCGACCCCGCGGGACTACTCGCAGCGCACGCCCAAGAAGATGAAGGCGGCCGCCCTGCGCGGCGCGCTCTCCGACCGGGCGCGTTCCGAGCAGCTGCACGTCATCAACCAGGTGACGACCGGCGACAAGCCTTCCACCAAGGAGGCCAAGGCCGCGCTGCGCAACGTCACCGACGCCCGGCGCGTGCTGGTGGTGCTCAACCGCACCGAGGAGAACGCGTGGCTGAGCCTGCGCAATCTTCCCCACGTGCACATCATCGACCCCGGTCAGCTGAACACCTACGACGTTCTGGTCAACGACGACGTCGTGTTCAGCAAGGAAGCCTTCGAGCGTTTCGTCGCGGAACGGTCTCCGGGTCGTTCGGCCAAGACCGCGGTCACTTCCGACGCGACTTCGAGTCAGGCTGAGGAGGCAGACCAGTGATCCCCGATCCGCGAGACATCATCATCGCGCCGGTGATCTCCGAGAAGAGCTACGCCCTCATCTCGGAGAACCAGTACACGTTCCTGGTGCGCCCGACCTCCAACAAGACCGAGATCAAGATCGCGGTCGAGAAGATCTTCGGCGTGCAGGTCAAGAGTGTCAACACGATCAACCGCCAGGGCAAGCGCAAGCGGACCCGTACCGGTTTCGGTAAACGCAAGGACACCAAGCGGGCGATCGTGACGCTGTCCCCCGATAGCAAGCCGATTGAGATCTTCGGCGGTTCGGCCGCCTGAAACGGGCGTTCGCGACCGACCGAAGGAGACTGAGGACTGCGATAGAGATGGGCATTCGCAAGTACAAGCCGACGACGGCGGGCCGTCGCGGTTCGAGCGTGGCCGATTTCTCCGAGATCACCCGATCTCACCCGGAGAAGTCGCTGGTCCGTCCGCTGCACGGCAAGGGCGGCCGGAACGGGCACGGCAGGATCACCACCCGGCACCAGGGTGGCGGCCACAAGCGTGCTTACCGCGTGATCGACTTCCGCCGGAACGACAAGGACGGTGTGCCGGCCAAGGTCGCGCACATCGAGTACGACCCCAACCGGAGCGCACGCATCGCGCTGCTGCACTACCGGGACGGCGAGAAGCGTTACATCATCGCGCCGAACAAGGTCCAGCAGGGCCACATGGTGGAGAGCGGGCCGCGGGCCGACATCAAGCCCGGCAACAACCTGCCGATGCGCAACATCCCCACCGGTACGGTGATCCACGCCATCGAGCTGCGCCCCGGTGGTGGGGCGAAGATCGCCCGTTCGGCGGGCACCAGGGTTCAGCTGGTGGCCAAGGAAGGGCCTTACGCCCAGTTGCGGATGCCTTCGGGCGAGATCCGCAACGTCGATGTCCGCTGCCGGGCCACGGTTGGCGAGGTCGGTAACTCCGAGCACTCCAACATCAACTGGGGCAAGGCGGGTCGTAACCGCTGGAAGGGCAAGCGCCCGACCGTCCGCGGTGTCGTCATGAACCCGATCGACCACCCGCACGGCGGTGGTGAGGGCCGCACCTCCGGCGGTCGTCACCCGGTCAACCCGAAGGGTAAGCCCGAGGGTCGTAGCCGCCGCAGCAAACCCAGTGACAAGCTCATCGTTCGGCGCCGTCGCACCGGCAAGAAGAAGCGGCGCTGAGCAGGGAGGTAACGACCGATGCCACGTAGCCTGAAGAAGGGCCCGTTCGTGGACGACCACCTGCTCAAGAAGGTGGACGCCCTGAACGAGTCCAACAAGAAGACGGTGATCAAGACCTGGTCGCGCCGGTCCACGGTCATTCCGGACATGGTGGGGCACACGATTGCGGTGCACGACGGCCGCAAGCACGTGCCGGTGTTCATCAGCGAGAACATGGTCGGGCACAAGCTCGGCGAGTTCGCCCCGACCCGCACTTTCAAGGGTCACGTCAAGGATGACCGTAAGTCTCGCCGCCGCTGAGCGGGTTTGTGACACGAACGAGCCGGGTCGTCGCACGGATTCGACGACCCGGGGCAAAGGGGTAGCAGGATGAATGCCCGTACCGACGACAGTGCCGCGGTTGAGAATCCGCGTGCAGTGGCGCGGGCCCGCTTCGTCCGCGTGTCGCCCATGAAGGCGCGGCGCGTGGTCGATCTCATCAGGGGTCGAAGCGCCAGCGAAGCCCTGGACGTGCTCAAGTTCGCGCCGCAGACCGCCAGCGGTCAGGTGTCGAAGGTGCTCGCCAGTGCGATGGCCAACGCGGAGAACAACAACGCGCTCGATCCGAGCACGCTGTGGGTACACCGCGCGTATGTGGACGAGGGACCGACGCTGAAGCGGTTCCGCCCGCGTGCTCAGGGCCGGGCCTTCCGGATCCGCAAGCGGACCAGCCACATCACGGTCGAGGTCGAGTCGCGCCAGCCGAAGGGCCAGGGCAAGTCTCGTAAGCGCAGCCAGAAGGGGAGTGCCCGGTAGTGGGTCAGAAAATCAACCCGCACGGCTTCCGGCTCGGCATCACCACGGACTGGAAGTCGCGCTGGTACGCCGACAAGCAATACGCGGAGTACGTCGCGGAGGACGTCAAGATCCGCCGTCATCTCTCCCGCGGGATGGAGCGCGCCGGGATCTCCAAGGTGGAGATCGAGCGCACTCGCGAGCGGGTGAGGGTGGACATTCACACCGCACGGCCGGGAATCGTCATCGGTCGGCGGGGTGCCGAGGCGGACCGCATCCGCGGTTCGCTGGAGAAGCTGACCGGTAAGCAGGTTCAGCTCAACATCCTCGAGGTCAAGAACTCCGAGGCCGACGCTCAGCTGGTCGCCCAGGGGATCGCCGAGCAGCTGTCGAACCGGGTGTCCTTCCGCAGGGCCATGCGCAAGGGCATGCAGTCGGCCATGCGCTCCTCCCAGGTCAAGGGAATCCGGGTGCAGTGCAGTGGCAGGCTCGGCGGCGCCGAGATGTCCCGCTCGGAGTTCTACCGTGAGGGCCAGGTGCCGCTGCACACGCTGCGTGCGGACATGGACTACGGGTTCTTCGAGGCTCGTACGACCTTCGGCCGGATCGGTGTGAAGGTCTGGATCTACAAGGGCGAGCTCATCGGTGGCCTGAAGCAGAAGCAGCAGGAGTCCGAGGTGCGCCCGCCGCGCGGTGAGGGCGGCGGCGGTGGCGGCGGTCGCGAGGGCGGCCGTGGCGGCCGTTCCGAGCGTGGCGGCCGTCGTCGTTCGGGTGCCTCCGGCACCACGAACGTGGGCACCGAGGGTGGCCGTGCCGCAGCCAAGGGCGGTAAGTCCGGTGGCTCCGCGGAGAGCCCGCAGCAGGAGCAGACGGCGACGGACGCCGCCGCCGCGAACGCTCCGGCTGTCAGCGAGCCGCACGCTGATGAGAAGACGGAGGACTGACAAGTGCTCGTCCCACGCAAGGTCAGGTGGCGCAAGAGCCACGCGCCGAAGCGTAAGGGCTTCGCCAAGGGCGGCACCCGGATCAACTTCGGCGAGTACGGCATCCAGGCGCTGGAACACGCCTACGTGACCAACCGGCAGATCGAGTCGGCCCGTATCGCGATCACCCGGCACGTCAAGCGTGGCGGCAAGGTGTGGATCAACATCTTCCCGGACCGCCCGCTGACCAAGAAGCCCGCCGAGACCCGCATGGGTTCCGGTAAGGGTTCGCCGGAGTACTGGATCGCCAACGTCAAGCCGGGCCGGGTGGTTTTCGAGCTGAACTACCCGAACGAAAAGATCGCTTACGAGGCATTGAGGCGCGCGGTCCACAAGCTTCCGATGAAGTGCAAGATCGTGTCCCGCGAGGGTGGTGACTTCTGATGGCGGCTGGCGTCACCGCTACCGAGCTCCGGGAACTCAACGACGAGGAGCTCGTCTCCCGGCTGCGTGAATCGAAGGAGGAGTTGTTCAACCTTCGGTTCCAGATGGCTACCGGGCAGTTGCAGAACAATCGAAGGTTGCGCGTCGTTCGTCGGGACATCGCTCGGATCTACACGATCATGCGTGAACGTGAGCTGGGCCTCTCCGTGTCTCCCGAGGGCGCCGAGGAGGGCGCGGCATGACCGAAACAGTCACGCAAGAGCAGCAGCGCAACCAGCGCAAGACCCGTGAGGGCTACGTCGTCTCGGACAAGATGGACAAGACGGTGGTCGTGGCCCTCGAGGATCGTAAGAAGCACCCGCTCTACGGCAAGATCATGCGTAAGACCACCAAGGTCAAGGTGCATGACGAGAACAACGAGGCGGGCATCGGCGACCGGGTGTCGTTGATGGAGACTCGTCCGCTGTCGGCCTCGAAGCGCTGGCGGTTGGTCGAGATCCAGGAGAAGGCCAAGTAACGCCATCCGCGGGGGGCAGCGGCAAGCCCCCCGCGGGTTGTTGTGACCGCGCATGCCGGGTCGGAAATCGGGCGTGCCAAAGTGTCTCCGCACAGCGTGTGCGGAAACTTAGGGTCAGGAGTAAAGGTGATCCAGCAGGAGTCGCGACTGCGAGTCGCCGACAACACCGGGGCCAAGGAGATCCTCACGATCAGGGTGCTCGGTGGTTCCGGTCGGCGCTACGCGGGTATCGGCGACGTGGTGGTGGCTACCGTCAAGGAAGCCATTCCCGCCGCCGGTGTCAAGCGTGGGGATGTGGTCAAGGCGGTAATCGTCCGCCAGAAGAAGGAGAAGCGTCGTCCGGACGGTTCCTACATCCGGTTCGACGAGAACGCCGCCGTCCTGGTCAGGCCGGGTGGTGACCCGCGAGGTACCCGTATCTTCGGCCCCGTCGGGCGTGAGCTGCGTGAGAAGAAGTTCATGAAGATCATCTCGCTCGCGCCGGAGGTGCTGTGATGAAGGTGAAGAAGGGCGACACGGTCGTCGTCATCGCCGGTAAGGACAAGGGTGCCCGGGGCAAGGTCATCCAGGCCTTCCCGAGCCGGGAGCGTGTGCTGGTCGAGGGCGTCAACCAGATCAAGAAGCACACGCGCGTCTCGCGTACCGAGCGTGGTGCGCAGTCCGGCGGCATCGTGACGCAGGAAGCCGCGATCCACGTCAGCAACGTCATGGTCGTGGACTCGGACGGTAAGCCCACCCGCGTCGGCTACCGCACCGGCGAAGACGGCAAGAAGGTTCGGATCTCTCGCCGCAACGGTAAGGACATCTAACTCGTGACTACCACTGAGAAGAACACCGAGAGGATTGTCCCGCGGCTGAAGGCCCGCTACCGCGACGAGATCGTACCGGCGCTCAAGGAGGAGTTCCAGTACTCCAATCCGATGCTGGTGCCGGGCATGGTCAAGGTCGTCGTCAACATGGGTGTGGGCGATGCCGCGCGGGACAGCAAACTGATCGAGGGCGCTGTTCGCGACCTCGCGACTATCACCGGCCAGCGCGCCGAGGTGCGCAAGGCACGCAAGTCCATCGCGCAGTTCAAGGTCCGCGAGGGTATGCCGATCGGCGCCAGGGCGACGCTGCGTGGCGCACGGATGTGGGAGTTCGTGGACCGGCTGGTCTCCATCTCCCTGCCGCGGATCCGGGACTTCCGGGGGCTGTCGCCGAAGCAGTTCGACGGTAACGGCAACTACACGTTCGGTCTCAACGACCAGTCGATGTTCCACGAGATCGACCAGGACTCGATCGACCGTTCGCGCGGTATGGACATCACGGTAGTGACAACGGCCACCACCGACGAAGAAGGCAGGTCGCTGCTGCGGCAGCTGGGATTCCCGTTCCGGGAACAGTGACTCGTGGCCGTCGCTGCGGATCGAGACTAGGAGAACTGGGCCGATGGCCAAGAAAGCACTGATCAACAAGGCGGCACGCAAGCCGAAGTTCCGGGTGCGTACCTACACTCGTTGCCAGCGTTGCGGAAGGTCCCGGGCGGTCCTGCGGAAGTTCGGGCTCTGCCGGATCTGCTTCCGCGAGATGGCCCACGCGGGCGAGCTGCCCGGGGTTAGCAAGTCCTCCTGGTGAGGTCGTGAGACGGGACGACTCCCCAGACGGTGGAGCGTCTCGTCACCGGTACCGAAACCAGTGGCTGCAGCCCGGCAACGGCTCGCGACGACAACGGACTGACCGCTGCGAAGGTTCTTCGGGAGCGGGCAGCCAGTACCCCGACTTCGTTCAGGCCAGGGCCCAGACCTGCGAACCGCGGTTCGCGGTATCCGGGCCCGGGGAACCGAACGAGAAAGGTTGACAGGGTCACCATGACGATGACCGATCCGATCGCAGACATGCTGACGCGTCTGCGCAACGGGAGTCGCGCATACCACGACGAGATCGTGATGCCGCACTCCAAACTCAAGGCGAACATCGCCGACATTCTTCAGCGCGAGGGTTACGTGGCCGGCTCTCGTGAACAGCAGGGCGCCAAGACCAAGGAACTGGTCGTGGAGCTCAAGTTCGGGCCCAACCGCGAGAAGTCCATCACCGGGCTGCGCCGGGTTTCCAAGCCGGGGCTGCGGGTGTATGCCAAGTCCACGAACCTTCCCAAGGTTCTGGGGGGACTGGGCATCGCCATCATCTCGACGTCGAGCGGTCTGCAAACGGACCGCCAAGCGATGCGGAACGGTGTGGGCGGGGAAGTCCTCGCCTACGTCTGGTGAAGGAGGAGTTTACGGTATGTCGCGCATCGGGAAGTTGCCGATCACCGTTCCCTCCGGCGTCGATGTGAGCATCGACGGCCAGACGGTTACGGTGAACGGCCCCAAGGGCAAGCTGCAACAGAACATTTCCGAACCGATCAGGGTCGAGCAGGACTCGGACGGCTCGCTGCTGGTGAAGCGTCCGGACGACGAGCGGGCGAACCGCTCGCTGCACGGTCTGTCCCGCAGCCTGATCAACAACATGGTTGTCGGCGTGAGCCAGGGTTTCCAGAAGGATCTCGAAATCCAGGGCGTGGGCTACCGCGTGGTGCAGAAGGGGCAGAAGCTCGAGTTCTCCCTCGGCTACAGCCACCCCGTGGTCATGGAGCCCCCGGAAGGCATCGAGTTCGCCACGGACGGCCCGGCCAAACTTTCGGTCAAGGGCGTCGACAAGCAGCTCGTCGGCGAGGTAGCCGCCAGGATCCGCAAGCTGCGTCTGCCCGAGCCGTACAACGGCAAGGGCGTGCGCTACGCGGGCGAGAAGATCCGCCGCAAGGTCGGGAAGACGGGTAAGTGACCATGAGCGAGAGCACCACAGCCACCAGGAAGAAGCCGGCGGGCAAGAGCATCGCGGGCGAGCGTCGCCGTTCCCGGGACCAGCGGCACGTTCGACTCCGCAAGAAGATCAGCGGTACCCCGCAGCGGCCGCGGCTGGTTGTCAGCCGATCCACCAAGCACATCGTCGCGCAGGTCATCGACGACACGATCGGTCACACCCTGGCTGCCGCTTCCACCCACGAGCCCGACATGCGCTCGTTCGAGGGTGACAAGACGGCCCAGTCCACCCGCGTGGGTGAGCTGGTCGCGCAGCGGGCCTCCGAGGCAGGAGTCGAGAAGGTCGTGTTCGACCGTGGCGGCAACGCCTACCACGGCCGGGTCGCGGCTCTCGCGGACGCTGCGCGTGGCGGCGGTCTGGAGTTCTGAGAAGTGCGCAATAACCACATCGTCGTCGTACGAAGGATGACAGCACGTAACGGAAGGGACGCCTGATGCCTGGACGCACTCGGCGTGAAGGCGGTTCGGAATCCGGCGGCAAGGACCGCAAGGACCGCCGCGACGGCGGCCGTGGCGGGGCGGCCCAGGAAAAATCCCCGCAGTTCGAGCGTGTAGTGACCATCAACCGGGTCGCGAAGGTCGTCAAGGGTGGCCGGCGGTTCAGTTTCACCGCCCTGGTCGTCTGCGGTGACGGCGACGGCCTCGTCGGCGTTGGTTACGGCAAGGCCAAGGAAGTGCCTTCCGCCATCGCCAAGGGGGTCGAGGAAGCCAAGAAGAACTACTTCCGCGTACCGCGGGTGGCGGGCACCATCACTCACCCGGTGCAGGGTGAGGACGCCGCGGGCAAGGTGCTGCTGCGCCCGGCCAGCCCGGGTACCGGTGTCATCGCGGGTGGCCCGGTCCGTGCGGTGCTGGAGTGTGCCGGTGTGCACGACGTGCTGAGCAAGTCGCTGGGCAGCGGCAACGCGCTCAACATCGTGCAGGCCACCGTCACCGCGCTGAAGGAGCTGCAGCGTCCCGAGGAGGTCGCGGCCCGCCGTGGTCTCCCGATGGAGGACGTGGCTCCCGCCCGGATGCTGCGCCAGCGCGCGGGTCAGGAGGTCTGAGCCGATGAACAAACTCAAGATCACCCAGACGCGTGGTCTGGTCGGCACCAAGCCCAACCAGCGTGACGCCATGCGCACCCTCGGGCTGCGTAAGATCGGCCAGACGGTCGTTCGGCCGAACAGTCCCACGGTTCGTGGTCAGGTCGACACCGTCGGCCACCTTGTTTCGGTCGAGGAGGTCGTCGAGTAATGGCCATCAAGATTCACGATCTGCGGCCCGCTCCCGGTTCCAAGCGGAGCAGGATCCGGGTCGGCCGTGGTGAAGCCTCCAAGGGCAAGACCGCGGGTCGCGGTACCAAGGGGACCAAGGCGCGCAAGACAGTGGCGCCCGGGTTCGAGGGCGGCCAGATGCCGCTGCAGATCCGGCTGCCCAAGCTGCGTGGCTTCAAGAACCCGAACCGGGTGGAGTACCAGGGCATCAACATCGGCAAGCTGGCCGAGCGCTTCCCGCAGGGTGGCAAGGTCGGCATCGACGAACTGATCGCCTCCGGACTGCTCAAGAAGGGCGAACTCGTCAAGATTCTCGGCGGCGGGGATCTCGATGGGGTGAAACTGGACGTGACCGCGCACGCGTTCACGGGCAGTGCCAAGGACAAGATCGCGGCCGCGGGCGGCAGCGCCACCAAGCAGGAGCGCTGAGCCCGGACGAACCACCCCACCACGGGGTGATGTTCCGGTGCGATCGAACCCGCGCCGCGTCGCGCGGTTCACGATTTCGGGCCGGTCGACTTCGCTGTCGACCGGCCCGTTCTTTTGCTCCGGCGGTGCTCCCGCTGTCGGTGAGCGGTGATTTCGCCTTCGAACACGTGGTACCGACAGCCACACGTCGGGTTCGCCGATCGCGAACAGTGTCCGAAGTGGCTGCTCATTGATCACCGTGAGTGTTGTTCGGGTGCCGTTTCGTTGCCGTTGTCCGCAGGTGGCTACTACGGGCGGGGTGAATGCTGTTAGAGTCCGTGCGGCGGTTCCGTGCCACGCCGTGGTACGGAACCGTTGACGGAATCCAGCCGTGGGCGACTCGTGAGTCGGCCACCGACATCGGCCGGTGACTACCGGCTCGCGCACAGGAGGTCTGCGTGCTCGGCGCCTTCCGCTCGGCTCTGACGACGCCGGACCTGCGCCGTAAGATCCTGTTCACACTGGGAATGGTCGTGCTGTACCGACTGGGTGCCACGATTCCGTCCCCCGGGGTGTCGTACCCGAACATCCAGCAGTGTGTGCAGGTTCTACAAGGCGAGAGTCAGAGCGTCTATTCGTTGCTGAACCTCTTCAGTGGCGGAGCCCTGCTTCAACTGTCGGTGCTTTCCCTCGGGATCATGCCCTACATCACCGCCAGCATCATCGTTCAGCTGCTGCAGGTGGTGATCCCGCGGTTCGAGCAGTTGAAGAAGGAAGGCCAGTCCGGCCAGGCCAAGCTCACGCAGTACACCCGCTACCTGACGGTGGCGCTGGCCGTGCTGCAGGCCACGGGCATCGTCGCGCTGGCCGTGCGCGGGCAGCTCTTCCCGGGGTGTCAGCAGCAGGTCATCCCGGACAACTCGGTGCTGAACATGGTGGTCATCGTCGTCACCATGACCGCCGGTGCGGCACTGCTGATGTGGATGGGCGAGCTGATCACCGAACGCGGGGTCGGCAACGGCATGTCGCTGCTGATCTTTACCTCGATCGCTTCCCGCATCCCGGCCGAGGGTGGCAACATCCTGAACAACAGCGGCGGCTTCGTCTTCGCCGTGATCTGCTGCTTCGGTCTGGTCATCATCGCCAGCGTGGTGTTCGTCGAGCAGGCGCAGCGCCGCATCCCGGTGCAGTACGCCAAGCGCATGATCGGGCGCCGGATGTACGGCGGCACCTCCACCTATCTGCCGCTGAAGGTCAACCAGGCCGGTGTCATCCCGGTGATCTTCGGTTCCTCGCTGCTGTACCTCCCGCAGTTGCTGGGGCAGCTCGCCGGTAACCAGAACACCTGGTGGTCGCGTTTCATTCAGACCTACATCGTCGACCCGTCCAGCTGGGTACACATCCTGCTGTACATGACGATGATCATCTTCTTCGCCTACTTCTACGTCTCGATCACGTTCAACCCGGAGGAGCGTGCCGACGAGATGAAGAAGTTCGGCGGTTTCATCCCAGGCATCCGTCCGGGCCGGCCCACTGCCGAGTACCTGAGTTTCGTGCTCTCGCGCATCACGTTGCCCGGTGCGCTCTACCTGGGCATCATCGCGGTACTCCCGAACTTCTTCCTCGGGGTGACCGGTGGTCAGGGCGGTGCGCAGAACTTCCCGTTCGGCGGAACCGCTGTCCTGATCATGGTCAACGTGGGACTGGACACCGTCAAACAGGTCGAGAGCCAACTCACGCAGCGCAGTTACGAGGGCTTCCTCCGGTAGGCTCGAAGAGTCCTGGCGATGACGCCGTGGCCGCTGCCCGCTCGGTGGTTCCCACCCCCGAGCGGCGCGGTTCCGCTTCGAGTGGTTTCCCACAGTTCGGGCGGTGAACATGGCGAAATCGGCCACGTCGGTTACGGTGTCGATCGCTCGATGTCCGTGTCGGCGGGATCGCCGCCGGGAGCACTTCCCGGTGTCGCCGCGGCGCGGGCGTGCGATGACAGACGGGACGAAAGTGCCCGCCAAACGGTGGCGTGAGCCATCATCACGGATTCGGAGGCAGACCCTTGGTGCGATTGGTTCTGGTTGGCCCGCCAGGTGCGGGCAAAGGCACCCAAGCGGCCGTGCTGAGTGAACATCTCGCGGTCCCCCACATCTCCAGTGGCGATTTGTTCCGGGAGAACATCGACAACGTCACGCCGCTGGGCAAGGAGGCCAAGAGCTACCTCGACGCCGGGGAGCTGGTGCCGGACGAGGTCACCAACGAGATGGTGCGTCAGCGACTTGCCGCCAGTGACGCGGCCGAGGGCTTTCTGCTCGACGGATTCCCGCGCACGACGCCGCAGGCCGACGTGCTCAGCAACATCCTCTCCGAGAACGGGATGGAACTCACCGCGGTGGTGCAGTTCGAGGTTCCCCGGGAGGAGCTGGTCCGGCGCCTGCTGGACCGCGGTCGTTCGGACGACACCGAGGAACTCATCCGGCGCAGGCTGGACGTGTACGACTCGGAGACGGCGCCGCTGCTGGACTACTATCGGAACAAGCTGATCACGATCGACGCGTTCGGGCCGGTCGAGGAAGTCACCTCGCGAGCTCTGGAGGCCCTGCGCGCTCGTGCCTGAGTGGTTCCGCTCCCCGGTTCGATCCGTTGCCCGTAGCCGGGCGGCCGCTCCCGGGGAGATGATTTCGTGGCCGGACCCCGCGTGAACTCGTTCCGCGAACTGTGGTGTCCGGCGCGACGGTACTCGAGCCGCGGGGGTCGGGACGCGGGGCGGAGCCGAAGAGGTCTTCGGCCGTCCCGGAGTGCCCGGCTCCCGCGGTTGCCGGGCCGCGGTGGGGGAGTGGCCCGGGAGTCGTACCGGGACGAGAATCGTTCTTGTAAGGCCGTTGAGTTGACGAGAGGGGCAGCCGGTGCTGCGTCGCGGTAAGGGCATCGAGCTCAAGAGCAGTGGTGAGATTCAGGCGATGCGCGCGGCGGGACTCGTCGTCGCGCGCGCCCTCGCGGCGGTGACCGAGCAGGCGAAACCGGGGGTCAGTACCGCCGAACTCGACTCGGTCGCCGAGGAGGTCATCCGAGGCGCGGGTGCGACTCCCTCCTTCAAGGGTTACCACGGTTTCCCCGGTTCGATCTGCGCCTCGATCAACGAGAAGATCGTGCACGGCATCCCCTCGACGACCGAGGTGCTCGCCGACGGCGACCTGATCTCGGTCGACTGCGGAGCGATTCTGGACGGGTGGCACGGTGACTCCGCCGTTACCATCCCGGTCGGTTCGGTCGGTGAACGTGACCTGGCGTTGTCGGCTGCCACCGAGCGAGCGATGTGGGCGGGTATCGACAAGGTCGCGGCCGGTAACAGGCTGACCGACATCTCGCACGCGGTGGAGTCCGCGGCCAGGGCTGCCGCCACCTCGGACGGAATCGACTACGGGATCATCGCCGAGTACGGCGGGCACGGTATCGGAACCCGCATGCACATGGAGCCCTTCCTTCCCAACCTCGGCAGGCCGGGCAAGGGGCCCAAGCTCCGGGAGGGGATGGCACTGGCCGTCGAGCCGATGCTGACTCTCGGTCCGCCGGACAGCGAGGAGCTCTCCGACGAGTGGACCGTCGTGACCGTCGACGGCTCCCGGGCCGCTCACTGGGAGCACACCGTGGCAATCACGCCGGACGGACCCTGGGTGCTCACCGCCGAGTGACACCGCGTGTCACTCGGGTTGCGTAGCTGGTTCCGTGGCGGAACCTCTCGCACGGCGCTCGCTGTGGGTGCCCCGACATCGGGTAGGTACTACACAACGTCGCGGCCGTCCTCGCGAGAGCCGCACGGGAGAACCCGCGGTCGGTTCTGCTGCGAGGGTGGTGGTAGCCCGCCCGCGGGAGTGGTGGGAGCTCGGTATCGGGGGAGCACCGCGGGCCCGGCGATTTCGCGAGAAATTGACGCCCACCCGGGCCGGGCCACCTCACGCATCGGGGCCCCTCGCCTAGCTGCGCGGCGATTTCGCGAGAAATTGACGAAGGATTCGGGCGCTGCAGCTCACACGATCGGGGAGCGGCAGGTGTAGTGCAGCATCGGCGGGACACTTCGCCACGTGGTGTGCGTCAGCACCTCGCCGAAACCGGCCTCCAGGCGAGCGCGGAACCGGCGCCCCCCGGCGCTGTGGCGCATCGGCAGGTAGGTCATGGCGGTGAACACCCCGGCGGGTGCCAGGCTCAGGCGACACTGCCGAAGGACCTCGTGCTGCTCGTTCTCCCCGAGCAAGGACCAGGGAATGCTGGTCACGATCACGTCCGCGCTCTCGATCCCGAGGCTGGGCAAGGTCGATCGCAGTTTCCGAGCGTCTCCGTGCACCGTTTCCATCTCGGGAATCCGGTCGCGCAGATGGCGCACCATGCGCTCGTCGAGTTCTATGCCCACGTGCCTGCCCGCGGTGGGAAGTCTTTTCCGTATCTCGACGCTGAGTGAGCCGGTCCCCGGGCCGAGCTCGACAACCACCGGCTCACCGTGGGCCGGCACGACGCGCCCCACGCTGTCCGCCACCGCGCTCGAGGTGGGGGTCGCCGCGCCAACCGTTCCCGGATGACGGATCGCCGCAGTGAGGAACCGCCGGTAATCAGCGACGGGCGCCTTTCGCAGCCAATGCGTCGGTGAGAAACGGCCGTGGTGCTGGGTCGTCACCTTGTGTCTCCTCGGTGTGCCTGACCGGGGTGTCGCGCCGGACGGCCTTCGATCATACCGCCACTTGCTCCGGGAGCGCTTCCTACGGAGCGTCGCTCGCGGTCCGGCTCGCCCCGAGCCTCCCCGGTGAGACGGGGTTCGGCGGGTGTCAGCGGCGGTGATACGGGCGGCTGTGGGACTCGTCTCCCTCCTGGCGCGGCGAACGGACAACGACCAAATGTAACACAGGGTGTTTGTGTTACTGCTGAGAGTTACTGCCGGCTCGTTGTCCAGCCCCGATTTGGGTGGCATTCGCGCGTGCGCGTACAGTGGAGTATCGGCGCACTCGTGGCGCCGGTTCGTCATGCCGTTCTGTTCGCAGGGGGCGTGGTCCGCTGGGGCGGGCAGCAATGCGGTTTCCCGATCGTGGGGGCCGTGATCCTGTGCATGTCCTCCGGGCCAGCTTGTCCGTGGGTGGTTGGGCTGCCGGACCGCGTCGGAGTGGGTCTGCCTTTGGTGCCGGCTCCGGCGTCAGCGGTAATAACGGTACGAGCTACCGAGAAGATGAACTGTCACCGTCACGAAACGCGGAGGACATGGGCAAAAAGGACGGGGCCATTGAGGTCGAGGGTCGGGTGATCGAGCCGCTCCCCAACGCGACCTTCCGCGTCGAGTTGGAGAACGGCCACAAGGTCCTCGCGCACATCAGTGGCAAGATGCGCCAGCACTACATCCGCATCCTGCCCGAGGACAAGGTCGTCGTGGAGCTGTCTCCCTACGACCTCTCCCGTGGGCGCATTGTCTACCGCTACAAGTGACCTCCACGGTGTCCGGGGTTACGGACACGCGTCGCGATCAGGAGAGCACGGCCGTGAAGGTCAAACCGAGTGTCAAGAAGATCTGCGATAACTGCCAGGTGATCCGTCGTCACGGACGGGTTCTTGTGATCTGCAACAACGGGCGTCACAAGCAGCGTCAGGGCTGATCGGCAGCGAAGCGGTCTCTACCGAGACAACCGAACCAGGCGATACAAGGGACCTCCCCATGACCTGCCGACTCGGGAGTTGAGTCGGTTCACCCCCGGAACCAGGCCGGGGCTTCGTGTGGTTACGGGGTCCGGACGGGTCTTCGGTTTCGAAGCGAGTCCGCCCGGGCGAGCCCCGTGCACGAGGACGGTCGGGGAGTAGACCTGGAATGAAGAGTGAGGAGCACCTGCCAGATGGCAAGGATTGCCGGCGTCGACCTCCCGCGCGAGAAGCGCATCGAGGTCGCGCTGACCTACATCTACGGCATCGGCCGCAGCAGCTCGCAGGAGATTCTGCGCAACGCGGGCATTTCGATGGACACCCGTGCCAAGAATCTCGACGACGAGCAGCTCGCCAAGCTGCGTGAACACGTCGAGAACAACTACCGGGTCGAGGGTGACCTCCGTCGTGAGGTGCAGGCCGACATTCGCCGGAAGATCGAGATCGGCTCCTACGCCGGGATGCGGCACCGTCGTCACCTGCCGTTGAACGGGCAGCGGACCAAGACCAACGCCCGTACCCGCAAGGGGCCGAAGAAGACGGTCGCAGGCAAGAAGAAGGCCAGGAAGTAAGCCTCGCGAGGAGATAAGCAGTAATGCCACCGAAGGGTCGCGCCGGGACCGTCAAGAAGGTCCGGCGCAAGGAAAAAAAGAATGTAGCGCACGGACAGGCGCACATCAAGAGCACTTTCAACAACACGATCGTGTCGATCACCGACACCGTCGGTTCGGTGATCAGCTGGGCCTCCGCCGGTCACGTCGGCTTCAAGGGCTCCCGCAAGTCCACGCCGTTCGCCGCGCAGATGGCGGCCGAGAACGCCGCCCGCAAGGCCGCCGAGCACGGCATGAAGAAGGTCGACGTGTTCGTCAAGGGGCCCGGTTCCGGACGTGAGACGGCGATCCGTTCGCTGCAGGCCGCCGGCCTCGAAGTGGGAACCATCCAGGACGTGACCCCGCAGCCCCACAACGGCTGCCGCCCGCCGAAGCGTCGTCGGGTCTGAGAAGCGGGAGAGGAGTAGAAACGCAATGGCCCGTTACACCGGTCCCGCGACCCGTAAGTCCCGTCGGTTGAAGGTTGACCTCGTCGGCGGTGACCAGTCGTTCGAGCGTCGTCCGTACCCGCCGGGGCAGCACGGCCGCGGACGCATCAAGGAAACCGAGTACCTGCAGCAGCTGCAGGAGAAGCAGAAGGCCCGCTTCACGTACGGAGTGCTGGAACGTCAGTTCCGCTCCTACTACGAGGAGGCCAACCGCAGGCCCGGCAAGACCGGTGACAACCTGCTGCAGATGCTGGAGAGCCGGTTGGACAACGTGGTCTACCGTGCGGGACTCGCTCGTACCCGCAGGCAGGCCCGTCAGCTGGTCAACCACGGTCACTTCCTGGTCAACAACAGGAAGGTCGACATTCCGAGCTACCAGGTCGCCAAGTTCGACATCATCGACGTCAAGCCGAAGTCGTTGAACACGACGCCGTTCATCATCGCCAAGGAAACCCTGGGCGAGCGGCCCTGCCCGGCCTGGCTGCAAGTGGTGCCCTCGTCGCTGCGTGTGCTGGTGCACCAGCTGCCCGAGCGTGCGCAGATCGATACACCGGTCACCGAGCAGCTCATCGTCGAGCTCTACTCGAAGTGATACCGGGCGGAGCGGCTACCGCATCGATGGCTGCTCCGCGGTCCGGTACGGGTGGGGACGCGACGCGTCCCCACCTCGCCCACTGTTCGCAGCGGGCACGCCATCCCTTCGGCGTAAAATGGCGGGCGCCGTGTGGAAAGGAAAAACGACAGTGCTCATCTCCCAGCGACCCTCACTGTCCGAGGAGCCTATTTCGGAGACGCGCTCCCGGTTCACCTTCGAGCCGCTGGAGCCCGGCTTCGGTTACACCCTCGGCAATTCGCTCCGCCGTGCCCTGCTGTCCTCGATCCCGGGTGCGGCCGTGACCAGCCTGCGTATCGACGGTGTGCTGCATGAATTCACCACGATTCCGGGGGTCAAGGAAGACGTTACAGACGTCATCCTGAATATCAAAGAACTCGTGGTCAGTTCCGAGGACGACGAGCCCGTCACCATGTATCTGCGCAAGCAGGGTCCGGGTGACGTCACCGCCGCCGACATCGTCCCACCCGCCGGTGTGACGGTACACAATCCCGATCTCCACATCGCGACCCTGAACTCCAAGGGCAAGCTGGAGATCGAGCTCGTGGTCGAGCGGGGTCGCGGCTACGTCCCGGCGGCACAGAACAAGGAGTCCGGCGCCGAGATCGGCCGGATTCCGGTGGACTCGATCTACTCGCCGGTGCGGAACGTTTCGTTCGACGTCACCGCGACTCGTGTCGAACAGCGCACGGACTTCAACCGACTCGTTCTCGATGTCGAGACCAAGCCGTCGATGACCGCGCGGGACGCGGTCGCCTCGGCAGGCCGCACCCTGGTCGAACTGTTCGGCCTGGCCCGTGAGCTCAACGTCGACGCAGAGGGCATCGAGATCGGTCCGTCGCCCGCCGAGGCGGACACCATCGCAGCGTACTCCATGCCGATCGAGGATCTCGATCTCACGGTACGCTCGTACAACTGCCTCAAGCGCGAGGGTATCCACACCGTCGGCGAGCTGGTCTCGCGCAGCGAGGCCGACCTGCTCGACATTCGCAACTTCGGTGCGAAGTCGATCGACGAGGTCAAGATGAAGCTGGTCGGTCTGGGTCTGACCCTCAAGGACAGCCCTCCGGGATTCGATCCCTCCGCCGCTGCCGCCGAGTACCCCTCGGAAGGCTGGTCGGAGGAGCCGAGCAT
This sequence comes from Actinopolyspora mzabensis, assembly GCF_900101095.1. Lineage (GTDB taxonomy): Bacteria > Actinomycetota > Actinomycetes > Mycobacteriales > Pseudonocardiaceae > Actinopolyspora > Actinopolyspora mzabensis. The sequence goes on along the minus strand of NZ_FNFM01000002.1, from coordinate 57,402 downwards.
CTCCCAGGGGATGTCCGCCGGCGGTTTCGACACCGGTCTCGACAGCGGTTACGACACCGGCTTCGACAACGGTTATGACGACGACGGCCAGGACTACGCGGAGACTGAGCAGCTCTGACGGCTGCGCTTCGCGGACTGGTTTCCGGCCGCACCTTGAGAGGAGCAACCGATGCCCAGCCCAACGAAGGGTCCGCGTCTTGGCGGGTCGCCGTCGCATCAGCGGCTGATCCTGGCGAACCTGGCCACCGCGCTTTTCGAGCACGGGCGGATCACCACCACCGAGGCGAAGGCCAAGCGGGTCCAGCCGCTGGCGGAGCGTCTCATTACCAAGGCCACCAGGGGTGACCTGCACAATCGTCGCGAAGTGCTGAAGACGATCCGTGACAAGGACGTTGTTCACAAGCTCTTCGCGGAGATCGGACCGTTCTTCTCCGACCGCCCGGGTGGCTACACCAGGGTGGTCAAGACCATGCCCCGCAAGGGTGACAACGCTCCGATGGCCATCATCGAGCTGGTCAACGAGAAGACGGCCACCTCCGAGGCCGAAGCCGCCCGCGGCACCAAGTTCGCGAAGGACCAGCAGGCCACGGCGGAGCCCGCCCAGCGGGGCGAGGAGACCGCCGAGGCCGACGAGTCCGCGGACGTGGACGTCGCGGAGTCCGCTTCCGACGCCTCCGAGACCGAGGGCACCAGCGACGAGGACGCCGAGAACAAGGACCGGTCCTGATTTCGTCGCGTGCCGAGGTTGCAGACGAACCCGCCGCTCCCGAACGGGAGGGCGGGTTCGTTCGCGTTCGTGTCGAGCTCGCCTACGACGGCACCGATTTCTCCGGCTGGGCGCGCCAGCCCGGCTTGCGGACCGTGCAGGGACTGCTGGAGGACGCGCTGTGGAAGCAGCCGCCGGGCAGGGAGCTCGTGGGTTCGGTCGTAGTGGCCGGGCGAACCGACGCCGGGGTGCACGCCGATCGTCAGGTGGTTCACGTGGACGCGGTGCCGCTGGCGGCCGGGGATCGGCACCGGCTGGAGATCGACGAGCACGGTGTGCCCGATCTGACGCGGCTTTGTGGTCGCTGGAACCGCATTCTGCCCGGGGACGTGCGGGTGCTGCGGGCCGAGGTCGCTCCCGCGGGCTTCGACGCCCGGTTCGCCGCGATGCGGCGGCACTACCGCTACCTGGTTTCGGACGCGCCTTGGGGTGTCGACCCGTTGCGGCGACGCGACACCCTGGCCTGGAACAGGCCACTGGACGTGCGGCGGCTGAAACTGGCTTCGGACGACCTGGTGGGACTGCACGACTTCGCGGCCTTCTGCAAACAACGCGAGGGTGCGACCACCGTCCGGCAGTTGCAGTCGTTCGAGTGGGAGCGAGTCGACCGGCACCTGTTGGCGGCGACCCTCACCGCCGACGCCTTCTGCCACTCCATGGTCCGCAGTCTGGTGGGGTCGGTGCTGATGTCCGGTGATTCCAGACGCGGTACCGAGTGGCCCGCGGAGATGCTGCACGACGGCACCAAGACCAGCGCGGTGGCTCCCGCCCACGGCCTGACCCTGACCGGTGTCGACTATCCGCCCGACGACCAGCTGGCCGAGCGGATCAGGACCACCCGGGCGCGGCGTTCGCTGTGACCGTCGGTTTCGCCGGAAAACGGCGCCGCCCGGTCCGTGGGGGCTTCCCTTCCCGCACAGCGCGGCGATTTCGCGAGAAATCGACGCTCACACCCTTCCCAACGCCGCCCCGACCCGCCGCAGGAGTTCGTTCGGCGTCTCGAACAGCTCCCGCGCGGTGACCACGAGCACCTGCCAGCCGCACTCCACTATGCGCTGCCTGCGCATCCGGTCGCGGCGGTACTGTTCCGCGTCCGCGTGCCAGGCCCCTTCGTACTCCAAGGCGACCTTGGCGTCCTCGTATGCGAGATCCACTCGCGCCACGAACCTTCCCCGGTGCAGGATGTTAAGTTGCGGGGTCGGTGGCAGGCCCCGCTGCACCAGGAGCACGCGCAGCATCGATTCCGGAAGCGACTCCGCTCTGCGATCCAGCAGTTCGAAAGCGGCTCGGGCCTGGCGGATCCCGTAGTGGTTTCGTTCGCCGAGGAAGCGGCGGAGCTGGTTCTCCTCGACCATTCCCTCGTGCAACATCCGGTCGCAGTTGGCCACAGCCCACCTGAGCGGATAGCGGGCGAGCATCTCGAAGGAACTCCGGCAGGGGGAGGCAAGCCTGATTCCGCTCCAGGCGGAGTGCTCATCGGTCGAGACGCTCCGCGCCCAACACTTCAACCCCCCTCTTCGATTCACGTACTTGTCGTTGACGAGTACTTCGACCGCGTCGTTGTGGTCAGCGAGCCGTGCCCCGTGCAGCGTGGCGGCCGACCTTCCCGTGATCACCGCGTCGGACGGCAGGAGCCGTGCCGCTGCCTGGCATCTCAGTTCGTGGCTCAGCGGGACATCGGCCGGGGTGTAGAGCCCGTGGAGCACCCGGCGGTACGCCCCGGACTCCCGTAGCACGCGGTCCGTTATTCCGGCTTCCAGTGCTTCGGCGCGGGTGAGAAGTACCGCCCCCCGGGGCGCCGGTTCCGGGTGTGTCGTCGATGCGATGTCTGCCATGCCCGCCAGTATCGAAGCGACGAACCTCCCTCGGCCCGGCGTTTCCCGCGGGATGTGGACACCTGGGTGCGATGTGGACACACTTGCCGCGATTTCGCGAGAAATCGACACCCCCAAGGCGTCAATTTCTCGCGAAATCGCCGGGGAGGTGAGGTCAGTCGCCGCGCCGAATGGGGCCCAGCAGCTCCTGCTCGCGCTTGTTCGTCACGAGCCGGATCGGGCTCCAGAGCATGTTGCCCAGGGCGATGATCCCGTCGTCCTGCAGCGCGGTCAGCTGCTGCACCTGTGGCGGGTGCAGGTGCCAGATCCGTCCCGCCAGCTGGGCCTGGTTCATCGGGATCCGCTGCAGCAGCACCAGATCGGCCGTGTTCGCGGCGGTACCGTTACCCACCTGCGGGTGCAGGTAGGGCAGCACGTACATGGTGGTCTGCCACGCCGAACGCGGCGGGAACAGTTCCTGGGGCACGGCTCCGCCGTCGTGGATCACCAGCAGCGGGGCGTCCTCACTGGAGCGCGGCAGGTCGAACGGGGTGAGCCGTCGGATCTGCACCAGCGGCACCGGGGTGCCGTCGGGGGTGTGCCCGGCGGCGGTGGCCAGGTTGTCCCAGGAGTCCGGTCGCCCGGTCGCGATGATCACCCAAGCGCCGGTGGCCATGGCGCGCAGCGCGATCTGACGAGCCAGATAGAGCCCGCCCACCGTGACCATCCTGGTGGGCTGCGGACGCAGGATCGAGGTGGAGATCGGTTCGCCGTGCGGCCCGGAACCGATGATCATCCCGCCGCGGTCGCCGGAGGGACTCACCGCGTCCAGCGTTTCCGGGGGTACCAGGAACTCCGGAACCCTGTCGCGCAGGTCGTCGGGTGTGTCTATGGTCCTGCTGCGGCTCATATCGAGCCTCCCAACGGCAGAGTCGCGTTGAATCCGGCCAGCTGCACGCCCCCCAGCGGGGTCAGCGTGACCCCGAGTCGATTGCTGATACCGCGCAACTGCTCGTCCGCGGTGTCCAGCTCCTCGGGAGTTCGGGCGCTGACCCTGACCAGGCTGCGCAGCCCGACCTCACTGTTCTCCCCGGTGGGGGATATGGACATCGCCACCGTGGAGGACAGCGCACGAACCCCGGTGAGCGCGTTCAGGTTGTTGCTCATCTGCGAGGGCCAACCGGTGATCGCGTAGCTGGAGTGCCCCACTCCGCCCGCCGTGACCCCGTCCCAGCGTTCCTTGAGGCCGACCGAGCGCTGCGATCCCAGCACCGACTGCAGCTCGGCCGAGGCGATTCCCGCCTGCAGCAGTTCGTCCGGATCCAACGGCCGGGTGGGTACGGATTCCCGCTCCAGGGCGCTGCGCACTCGCGACAGCGCACCGATCAGTGCGCGGTGCGCACCCACTATGCCGCCGCCTCGTTCTCCCACGGCCTTGGCGCATCGCTTCGGATCCAACCGCACCGTCACCCACGTGGTGCGACGAGCCGCCGCCGGTAACGGCCCCAGCACCTCCAAGTAGGAGTTCAGCGCGGGCGATTTCGAGGGCAGTGCGGCACTGCCGGGGTAGCAGTGCCAGATCACCTGGATCGCGTCGAGGACCACACCGCGGTCCTCCAGGCAGTGGGTCAGCGAGCCGAGCGGGAGGTTCGGTGCCTTACCGATCTCGGTGACCAACGAGGGTGTGGGCTCGACCATGAGTACAGCGGTCCACTTGCCGTCGTTGAACGCCATCCCGACGTGGTTGCGGTCGTGGTCCTGGCCGTGTGCCACGACCAGGTCGGGAACGACCAGCCGCAGCAGTGAGACCCGGTGGTTCTCCTCCGGGCCGATCACCCCGTCGCCGTTCTCGTCCCCACCGTCCGTCAGGCCGGGAGTGACGGGTGTGACCACGCTGGTGTGGTTGCGGAACTTGTAGCCCAGCACGAGCCCGAACATCTGGGTGAACCACCGGCCGCGCCTGCGCAGCAGAGCGATGATCACGGCGAATCCGGCCACTCCCGCCGCGACCGGCCACAGTGTCCGGTCGATGCCGACGAGGACCAGCCCGGCCGCGATGCCGATCTCCATGACGACGAGGTTGGATACCGGCAGTGCCCCCAGACTGGCACCATTGGTCCGTCGCCTTGCCTGAATTCGTGCCCGCGTCGCGTTGGTGGGCCCGGTGCCGGACGATCCCGATGCTTTCGGTGGGGCCGAATGCTGTGTGGTCACGGACATCCGTTGGGTCTCTCCCCCTCGCAGGTAGATGCGTCTGCCCACTGTGGGTGCGGGCGAGTGTAGGTATCGGTAACCGATCGAAGAGAATACTGCGGTAAGTCGGTCGAACCGGACCCACGCGGCAACCTTTCCCGGCTACCCTGCTGAACGGTACCTCGCACGGGAGAGCTTTAGGCGAAGAATGGCATCAACACCCACCACCAAATCACAAGTCCAGGCGTACAGGTTCGTCATACGCCGTATGGAGTCGGCACTCGCCCGCAGGGACGCGGTGATGCTGCACGACCCGCTCGGTTCGCACAAACGCGCCACCATCGCCGGTGCGATCATCGCCTGTGTCGGGATGATCGGATTCCTGGTGTGGGGGTTGTTCGGCGGCCAGGGCACCGTCCCGAAACCGGGATCGGTGGTCATCGCGAAAGGCAGCGGCAGCGTCTACGTCGTCACTTCCGACGATCAGGCGGACAAGCGTCTGATCCCGATGCTCAACATGGCCTCGGCGAAGTTGCTCGTCATGGCCAAGGGCAACGGTCAGGGGCAGGCGATCGAGCCGACCAAGGTCGACCAGGCAGCCCTGGCGGAATTACCCCGCGGACCGAAGACGGGGATGCCCAACGCCCCGGACTTCCTGCCCGAGCCGGGGCAGGCGGCCACCCCGGCATGGGCGATCTGCGACGTGGCCGAGCTGAACAAGGCGTTGGACACCGAGGACATGCTCGCCTCCGCCGAGGTGGAGACCACCGTGTTGGGCGGGGTGACCGGCCACGGTAGGGAACTCGGGCGTGACGAGGCGCTCTACGTGCGGGATTCCTCCTCGGAGCAGCCGTATCTGATCTATCGCGTGCGATCCGACAACAGCACCGGAGCCAGGGTGGTCAAGGCCGCCCTCCCGGCCGAGGAGCCCGCGGTGACGGAGATGTTCGGGCTCGGTGACGCGGTTCCGCGCATCGTGAGCACCAACATGCTCAACGCGATTCCCGAGGTGGACTCGCTCGACGTGCCGGAACTGGCGGAAACCACCCCGGATTACGACAGCGGCGGCTACGGGGTGGGTGACGTCCTCGAGCGCAGTGTGCCGGGGGAGACCCCGCAGTTCTTCGTGCTGCGGCAGAGCGGCAAGCAGCACGTCACTCGCGGCGCGGCCGCGGTACTGCACGCTTCCAGGTACAGCTCCGAGGAGATTCCCAACGCCACGGGAATGCTCACCGACATCGGCACTGCCGATGCGGCCGACGAGCTCGACGTGGACCACTTCCCGGTAGGGGTTCCGCAGCCGCTCTCGTTCGCGGACGCCGATCGCTCCTGCCTGAGCTGGTCCGACGAGTCCGGGGAACAGCGGGTCACGGTCACCGTCGGATCGGGTACGCCCGCGCCCAAGGCGCCGGTGAAGCTGGCCCAGTTCGACGGCACGGGGCCGCGCGTGGACTACTTCTACATGCCGCCGGGCAAGGCGGCCGTGGCGCGCGGGAGCACCGGGCCCGACACGGCCGAGGGCGGTCCCGTCTACCTGGTCTCCAACCGAGGGGTCACTTACGGGATCAAGGACGTCGCCACCGCCAAGGGGCTCGGCGTCGTCAACGGCGCTGGGGACATCGGAGCGGCCCCCGCCTCGATCCTGGGAACGTTGCCCTCCGGTGACTTCCTGGATCCGGCCCAGGCCGGCTTCGTGTACGACTCCATACCCGTCGAATCGGACGCCGGGGTGAATCGGGCGCCGGCGGAGGAACAGCAGCGGGCCGACACCGGAGCAGCCGCCGACTAGCGGCCACTCGGCAGCCACCCGCCGGCAGTCACCTCGCCGGTTGGGGATCTCCTCGGGCGGCAACGCGGCCCGGAACCGAGTCGGTTCCGGGCCGCGAGTTCGTTCGTACCCATCGTCGGGAGGTTCCGCCGAGCGAGCAACCCGGCGACCCGACCGGGAAACCTCGATCAGAGGGTTTCCGGCCCCACCGGCGACTCGCCCCGGTTCCGCGCCCGTACCCGCCGTACCGCGTTGAGCAGGAACGCCGTGAACAGCACGGTGGCCAGTCCGCCGATGGTTCCTCCCATCGCCACCGCGATGGCCGCCCAGTTCCGCTGCGGGAAGACGTGCGCCTCCAGGCGCCGTGGCTCGACCGGGGCGGCAGCCGCGTCGTGCTCGGCGGGGATGACGTCGTTGAGCGCGGCCATCGGGTTGATCAAGCCGTAGCCGATGATGTCGTTACCGCCCTCGCTGCCACCGTGGTGCTGGGCGGTTTCGGTGATCCGGTGCATCACTTGGGCAGCGGAGAGTTCCGGGTTCTTCTCCTTGATCAGCGCCGCCAGCCCGGAAACGTACGGCGCGGCGAAACTGGTGCCCTGCAACGGCTGTGGTTGGCTGTTGGAGTCGCGGGTGACGCGGTTCACCAGTCCCTTGCCACCGATCCCCGGATCGAGCGAGATCAGTTCCTCGCCAGGGGCGGCGACGTCCACCCACGGCCCGGGGATGGTGAATTCGGACGGTGCGCCCTGCCGGTTCACCGAGGCCACGGTCAGCACGTAATCGTCGAACCAGGCGGGCAGCACCGCGGTGCTCGGCTCGCCGGGGTCGTTCTTCTCGCACTTGCCGCCGACGTTGCCCGCCGCGGCAACCACCACGACGTCCTGCTCGTAGGCCTGTCTGACGGCTTTGCGCAGTTCCCAGTTGGGCTCGTTGGGCGAGAGGGCGCGGGAGAGCGTCTGGCAGGAGGCCTGCGAGATGTTGATCACGTCCGCGTTCTGCGCCACGGCGCTGGCGATGGCTTGGGCCATGGTCGAGGTGTTGCCGACCGTCTCGCCGGACTGTTCCTTCTGGTAGACCGAGGACGACTGTCGGATGGACAGGATGTCGCTCTCCGGTGCGACACCGACGAATCCCGTCTCCTCCGAGTCGCTCGCGGCGATGATGCCCGCCACCACCGTGCCGTGTCCGTCGCAGTCCCGCAGCGCACCACCCGTTATCTTGGAACCGCCCGCTCGGAGCCGTGATTCGAGCCTGGGATGTTCGTTCACGCCGGTGTCGATCACGGCGACCGTCTGGCCCGCCCCGGTGAGTCCCTGCTCGTGGGCGCGGCCGAAACCGAGTACCCGTTGACTCCAGGGCTGCCGTCTGATCCGCGAGCCGTTCTCGCTGGCGGCGAGGCACGCCTGTTGCCGGGTGAAGCCGTTGTCCGGCGAGAGGGCGGCGGAGGAGACCGTCAGATTCGTGCCCTCCGGGACGGGGGGCAGCCGCAGCTCCTGCTCGCTCTCGGTTCCGGTTTCCTCCTCGTCCTGGGCGGTGGCCGGTTGTATCGGGCCACAAACCAGGAGAGTGGCGGTCGCTGCCGAGATAGCCAGCGCACGCCGAAGGTTGCCCCGGTGCACGGTTGTGGTTGAACGCATCACGCTTCCTTCGCGGCGGCTGTTCGGCGAATCGACGGAAGCTCCATCAGAACAGGCTGATGTTGAGATCGCGGATCGTCATGTACACGTCCATGACGCCCAGTGCCAGCGGGAGTACCAGTGCGATCAGCACCGCCTCGAGGATGTCCACACTGCGGCGCTGCACCGGTGAGAACCGCCGGTTGGGGAAGACGACGCCGAACACGATCGCCGCGACGCCGAGTAGCAGCAGCGGCCAGAACACCCAGGTGAGTTTCTGCTGCGAGGTGGTCACCGTGGGAAGAAGCAGCCAGACGGTCGTGCCCAGCGCGGCGTTCAGTCCGCTGAGCAGCAACGCGATCGCCTGGCTCCCGTTGGCGTAGTTGCGCCCACGCAGCATCAGCACGGCCGATACCACCCCGGCCAGCAGCAGGCCCCAGATGTTCGGTGCGGTGGCGGCGATCACCGCTCCGAGCGCGGCCGTACCGCCACATCCCACGATCAGGCCGGTCATGTACTTGTGCGCCAGGCCGGACTGCCGCTGGATCTGGTGGTAGTCCGGAAAGCCGCCGTCCTCCTTGAGGTCCTCCGCACTGCCGGGAACGTGCGGCAGCGGCAGCTTGGCCAGCTGGATCGTGATTCGGGGCAGCATCGAGATCCCCGCCAGACCCACCGCCGCGGCGCCCGAGGCGACTCCCGCTGCGGTCGCGGCGGGGACCAGCGTGGCGACGAGGAATCCGATCACGGCGAACAGCGAGATCGTCGCGGCGGCGATGAAGTGGATGATGCCCGCCCCGATCACCATGAGCGACACCGAGGCGAATATCAGCACCAGCGCGCTGGCCAGCAGCAGTTTCGGTCGCATGTCCTGGCCGGGCACGATGTTGAGACCCGCCACGAAGGCCATCGGCAGGCCGCCCGCCGCGGCCAGTACCGTCCCGGTGCTCGCGGCGCCGTAGGCGCGGGCGACTATCGCGCCTATGCCGGTGGCGAAGATCGCGACCGCGAGTCCGACCACCGCGGCGATGATGTGGAAGATGATCCCCTGCGGAAGGGCGGCCATTCCCAGGGCCACGGCGGAGGCGATCATCGCCAGCGCGCCCGCCGCGTGTCCGGTTCTGGCGGCGGTCTCCTTGGTCCAGGGGCGGTAACTTCCCGGCTCCGCCTCGGCGAGTGCGTCGACCACGTCGTCGTACAGCGGCGGTGGTGGATCGTCCGACTTGCGTCGCAGCTGGAGCATGTCGCCGTCCACGATGCCGAGTGCCGCGAGAGTCTGGCTGGTGTCCAGCGGGGCGTCCCCCAGCTTCGCCAGGCACCAGCCGCCGTGACGCGCTCCGCCGTCCGGAGTGGCCTCGTGCGCCATGTCCAGCAACATCGGCAGCAGGTCCGCCACCGAGACGTCCGCGGGTAACGCGAGGTCTATGCGCGTCTTCGGCGCGACCACCGTCACGCGGCTGAATACCGTGGTCCCGGTCGCCACTTGGGCCCCCTAATCCCTCGTCCTTCGATGTCGATCCCGTGTGGGTGCTCTACGCGCTCGGTTCGATCCAACCAAGCGGGATGTAATTCCGCGAAATCACCCCACTCGCACGCGTGGTCCTCTTAGTATGGCCGTACGAACCGGGGCGCGGGGTCGGTTTGCCAGAACTGTTCCGCGCCGGTTCCGTGACGATCACCGTGAGCGGGCTGTCCGGTGGCTACACCGTCGTTTCCGCCCCCGCGGCGGGGTGCGGTCCGGCCGGTTACAGAATGCTGCTTGCGCAGTTGACGACAGATCGCCGACAACATGGAAGGGTGCTGCTGTCCGGTGAGCACGCTGCAGTTCAAGCGACCGCCACGCATGGCCGCTCCAAAGCCGCCGGGTGGCGAGGTTCATCTCGAGTCCCCTCCCGAGATTCCGCGAGCGGTCCCCGGAAACATCGTGCAGAAACTCCTTCCGGCCGTCATGATCGTGGCATCTCTCGGAATGATGGTCTTCATGCTTCAGCGGGCCAGAAGCAACCCGATGATGATGATGATGCCGATGATGATGCTGGTTTCCACTGTGGGCATGATGGCCGGTGGTAACCAGGGCGGTGGGCAGAGCAAGGCCGAGATGAACGAGGACCGCAAGGACTACCTGCGGTATCTCGGACAGATGCGGGACCGGGCCCGACAGGCCGCGGACGAGCAGCGGCTGGCTCGTACCTGGGTTCACCCCGAACCGTCGACGCTGTGGTCGATCGCCACCAGTCGTCGGATGTGGGAGCGTCGTGCGGGCGACAGCGACTTCTGCCAGATCCGGGTGGGTCTGGGCTCGCAGCGGTTGGAGACCCGACTCGTGCCGCCGCAGACCGGTCCCGTGGATGAGCTGGAGCCGATAACCACCCTGGCGTTGCGTCGGTTCGTCCGTGCTCATTCGTTGGTGTCGGAACTGCCGGTGGCCACCTCGCTGCGCGGTTTCGCGGCCATCGGCCTGCAGGGAGAGCGCGAGACCACTCGTGCGCTGACCCGGGCGCTGCTGGCGCAGTTGGCGACTTTCCACACCCCGGACGACGTGGTCATCGCCGTCGCGAGCGGCGGGCGTTCCAGGGTCGAGTGGGACTGGGTCAAGTGGCTGCCGCACTCCCAGCACCCCGAGCTCACGGACGGAATCGGCCAGCAGCGGCTGATGGCGGGTTCGTTGCGTGCCGTCGAGGAGATGCTCGCCGACCAGCTGGACGGCAGGCCCCGGTTCAACCGCAACAACGCGCCGCCGGACGGTCCGCACGTCGTGATCGTGCTCGACGACGCCGAGATCAGCCGTGAGGAGCAGATTCTGCTCGAAGGCGGCATGACCGGGGTCACGCTGATCGATCTGTCCGATGTGCTCGGTGCGCTGACCACCAAGCGCGGGATGCGCATGGTCGTCGAACCCGAGCGCGTCGGTGCTCGTAGCGGCAACAACGTCGAGTGGTTCGGTGTGCCGGACGCCATGACCAAGGAGGAGGCCACCGCGCTGGCGCGGCAGCTGTCCCCCTACCGCATGATGTCGGCCCGTACCGGCCAGGCCGAGGCCGAGAGCAGTGGCCAGGAACCGCTGACCACGCCGCTCAACTACATCGAGCAGCTCGGCCTCAGCGGTGACCCGATCTCGTTCGACCTCAACGAGGCGTGGCGGCCCCGTCCCATACCGGAGCGCTACAAGGTCGCCATCGGCCCGGGCGAGGACGGTCAGGTCGTTTCGCTGGACATCAAGGAGACCGCCTCGGGTGGCATGGGCCCGCACGGGCTGTGCATCGGCGCCACCGGTTCCGGTAAGTCCGAGTTCCTGCGCACGATCGTGCTCGGCCTGATGGCCACCCACTCCTCGACCGCGTTGAACTTCGTGCTGGTCGACTTCAAGGGTGGTGCCACGTTCAACGGGTTCGAGGCGGCTCCGCACGTCTCGGCGACCATCACCAACCTCGCCGACGACCTCACGCAGGTAGACCGGATGCAGGACGCGCTGGCGGGCGAGCTCAACCGGCGCCAGGAGGAACTCAACAAGGCGAAGGTCAAGAACGTCTGGGACTACGAGGAGGCCCGGCAGGCCGGTTCGGATCTGCCGCCCATGCCCGCCCTGTTCGTGGTCATCGACGAGTTCTCCGAGCTGCTGTCCACCAAGCCCGAGTTCGCCGAGCTGTTCAACATGATCGGGCGGTTGGGACGTTCGCTGCAGGTGCACCTGCTGCTCGCATCGCAGCGCCTGGAGGAGGGCAAGCTGCGGGGGCTGGACTCGCACCTCTCCTACCGGATCGGGCTCAAGACCTTCAACCAGGCCGAGTCGCGTGCCGCGATCGGCGTTCCCGACGCCGGTGACCTGCCCGCGACCGGTGGGCACGGTTACCTGAAGCATCCGGGCGGTATGGAGCGGTTCCGCGCGGCCTACGTCTCCGGCCACATGCACCAGGGCGGGGGCAAGCGCCGTACGGTCGCGGCTTCGCCGGTCACGGGCGAGAAGCGTCCCCGGTTCTTCGTGCCGGACTACATCGAACCGCCCGCGGAGCCGGATCAGCCCGCGCAGCCGGAGCCGGAACCCGAGTCGGAGCAGTCGGGCATGGTCGACAACGACGGCGACGGTCTGCCGGACAGCGACTTCCAACTCGTGATCAACAAGGTGCAGGGGCAGGGGCCACCCGCGCACCAGGTGTGGCTCCCCCCGCTGGATGCCCCGCCCACACTGGACTCGGTGCTGCCGCCGCTCTCGGCGAGCGAGGACCGGGGCTACACCCCGGTCGGCAACGTCGGCAACGGGAAGCTGCAGATTCCGGTCGGCATCATCGACATGCCCTACCAGCAGCGCCAGGACCACATGGTGGTCGATCTCGGCGGTGCCAACGGGCACGGTGCCGTGGTCGGCGGGCCGCAGTCGGGCAAGTCCAACCTGATGCGGACCCTGATCTGCTCGATGGCGCTGACCCACACCCCGCAGGAAGTGCAGTTCTACTGCGTCGACCTGGGCGGCGGTTCGATGGCCGCGCTGCAGAGCCTGCCGCACATCGGCGGTTTCGGCGGTCGTCGGGACCAGGATGTGGTGCGCAGGACCATCGCCGAGATCAAGCAGCTGGTCGCCGAGCGCGAGGCGCGGTTCCAGCAGCTCGGTGTGGACTCGATGGCCGACTTCCGCAAGCGCAAGGCGGCGGGCAGCGTAACCGAGGACCCCTATGGTGACGTTTTCCTGGTCATCGACGGTTGGGGCGCGTTCCGCAACGACTTCGAGACGTTGGAGCAGGACGTGCTCGACCTGGCCGCGCAGGGGTTGACCTTCGGGGTGCACGTGGTCGTCTCGGCCAACCGCTGGGCCGAGATCCGTCCCGCGCTCAAGGACCTGATCGGTACCCGCTTCGAACTCCGGCTGGGTGACCCGAGCGAGTCCGAGGTGGATCGGAAGGTGGCCGTCAACGTCCCGTCCGGAAGGCCGGGCCGCGGACTGCACCCGAGCAAACTGCACTTCCTCACCGCCATCCCCAGGGTCGACAGCGAGAACCTCGGTGACCGGGCCGGCTGGGAGGCCTACAACCAGGATCTTTCCGAAGGTGTGGCGGACCTGGTCGCCAAGGTGCGCAATTCCTGGCAGGGCAAACCGGCGCCCAAGGTGCGGTTGCTGCCCGACGTGCTCCCGCACGAACAGCTGCCCGCACCGGAACAGCAGCCCAAACAGCGGTTGGTGCCGATCGGCATCAACGAGGACGGGCTGCAGCCGGTCTACCTGGACTTCGACGCGGAACCGCACTTCTACGCCTTCGCCGAACGGGAAGCGGGCAAGACGGCACTGCTGCGCACCATCGTGCGCGGTATCACCAACCGCTACAGCCCCAAGGAAGCGCTGATCCTGCTGGTGGACTACCGGCGAACCATGCTCGGTTTCCTGGACACGGGGCACCTGATGGAGTACGCCGTCTCCGCCGACCAGCTCAAGGGCAACATCAACGACGTCTGCAACGCGCTGAAGAAGCGGTTGCCGGGTCCGGACGTCACCCAGGAGCAGCTCAAGAACCGCTCCTGGTGGTCCGGTCCGGAACTGTTCGTGGTGGCCGACGACTACGACCTGGTGGCCCCGCAGGGCAACAACCCGATGCAGCAGCTCGCCGAGTTCGTCCCGCAGGCCAGCGACGTCGGCCTGCACGTGGTGCTGGCGCGCAACTCCGGTGGTGCCAGCAGGGCGCTGTTCGAGCCGATCATCGGCAAGATGCGCGAGTCCTCGGCACCGGGGTTGGCCATGAGCGCCAACAAGGACGACGGTCAGCTCATCGGCAACATCAAGTCGCGGCAGTTGCCGCCCGGCAGGGGAACTCTGGTCAGCCGGAGTCTCAAGGGGGGTCCGCAGTTGATCCAGACCGCCTACATCCAGCCGGAGTGAACCCTTTCCGGACCCGCCTGGGTGGCCCGTTCCCGTACGCGGTCACCCCGGCGGGTCCGGTGGCGGGCTCGGCTGCTCACGAACACCGTCGGGAACCGGCGGAGAACTTCAATAGAGTGCTGATCGTAACCGGTGGCCGCCCGGCGCCGGTCTTCGACAACCGGCGGCACCAAAGGAGATGTGCGTGAGCCTGCACGTCGCGGTGGACTTCGGCACCTCCAGCACCTGCACCGTCGCCTCGCTCGACGGTGCCGAACCACACGTGGTGGTCATCGACGGCCACCCGCTGCTTTCCTCGGCGCTGTTCGTCTCGGCCGACGGCACGCTGTTCGTCGGCCAGGAGGCGGAGCGGCAGGCCGCCGTCGACCCGGCCCGCTTCGAGCCGCATCCCAAACGCCGCATCGACGAGGTCGAGCTGTTGCTGGGCGGCACCGTGCTCGCCGTGGGCGATGCCATCCGCGCGGTGCTGACCCGGGCGGTCGACGAGGCCCGGCGCTACGCGGGCGGAATGGCCGTCGATCTGCTGGTGCTGACCCACCCCGCCGACTGGGGGACGGTGCGCACCGGCAGGCTGCGCCACGCGGCGGCCGGGCTGGCCACCGAAGTCGTGCTGCTGCCGGAGCCGGTCGGTGCGGCGGTGTTCCACGCAGCGGGCCACGGTCTGCCCGACGGCGCCGCGCTGGCCGTGCTCGATCTCGGCGGTGGGACGGTCGACGCGAGTCTGGTGCGCCGGACCGACGAGTCCTTCCGGGTGCTGGCGAGCCGTGGCAAACCCGATTTCGGTGGGGCGGACATCGACCAAGCGCTGCTGGAGCACGTCGGCGGTACGGTCGAGCCGGTCGAGCCGGCGGCCTGGCGCCGGCTCGTCGAGGGGCGCGAGATAGCCGACAGGCGACGCAGGAGAGTGCTTCGGCAGGACGTGCGCGGTGCGAAGGAAACGCTGTCCCGACACAGCTACACCGACGTCCCGCTGCCACCGCCGTTCTCGGACACCCACGTCACCAGGTCCGACCTGGAGTCGCTGATCGCGGCGCCGCTGAGCAACGTGGCCGATCTCGTCCCCGATGTGCTGGCGGACGGTGGTGTGACGGAGCGGGAACTCGCCGCCGTCTTCCTCGTCGGCGGTTCCAGCAGGGTGCCGATGGTCGCGCGGTTGCTCCACGAGCGAACCGGGATCGTGCCGACCACACTGGACCAACCCGAGACGGTGGTGGCCCGCGGCGCGCTGCGGGCCGTGCGGGAGGACCCCACGCGGGAAGCCACGCGGGCGCTGCGCGTGCCTCCCGGTTCCGGGCAGCCGACGAGCGGCCCCTCCGGTCGGGGTGGCGCACCGGCCCCACCGTACTCCGGCGGTTCCCCCGCCCCGGGGGCTCAGCCGGGAGGTGGAAACGGGCAACGCCCCACCGGCCCCGCGCCTGCGCCGTGGTCGACCGGGAGCACGACACCGGTTTCCGGTGCGACCGTCTCCGGCGCGACGAACCACGGCGGCGCCGGTATTCCGGGAGCCCCCGCTTTTCCGAGTGGCCCCGGCGGGAAGGCGGCCGCGCGGCACGCCGAACCGGCGCGGCGTGGGGGCTCCTCCCGGCGAAAACGGTTCTTCGCGGGAGCGGCGGCGCTCCTGGCGCTGGGGACGTTGGTCACGCTGGCGGTCGTGTGGTTGCTGCCCTCGGTGCGCGGTGGCGATGTGACTCGTTACGGCTACCAGTTCGAGTACCCGGCGGGGTGGGAGCAGGGCGGCGGTGCTCCCGAGCTGTGGGAGACGCGCATCCGGCCACCCGGCTCCGATGGCGACGAGCTGATCTCGGTTCGGGCGGGCAGACCGGGCTACGACGTTTCGGCGAACCGCCGACGATCCGTGCGCGAGTTGCGGGAGAAGTTCGACGGCTCCGACAGCGAACTGTCCGGTTTCGAGTCGGACGCCCGATTCGCGGGTGAACGGGTGGTTCACTATCGCGAAGGATTGTCCGGGTCCGTTGTGGACTGGTACGTGCTGCATCGTTCGAAAACCAGGATCAGCATCGGCTGCCAGTACGATCCCGAGGGGAAACGGCGTGTGACGGCGGGCTGCGAGCGGGTGGTGCGCAGCATCTCGGTGCGTTGACCTCGTTCCGGCGTCCCGCGATGTCTCCGGAACGGGTTGGGGCGGAAGCGGTTTCGACGGCGCGTTTACATGAGCAACGTGATCCGCGAAAAACCACGACACCGATGGAACCGTTCTGGCAATGTCTGCGTCGGAAGTTCGATCGATCTTTCAGCGACGGATTGAAGGGGGATTCCCAAATGGGTCAGGGATTCGGGACCGATGTAGAGCTGATGCAGCGCTCCGCTGCTCAGGTCGAGGAGGTCCGCAACAACGTCGATCAGGCGATCTCCAAGCTGCAGGGCGAGATCGACCCGGTCATCGCCTCCTGGGAGGGCACCGCGAGCCGCACCTTCCAGAAGCTGATGGACCAGTTCCGGCAGAACGCCGACGTCATCACCACGCGGCTGCAGGAGATCAGCGAGAACATCAAGTCCTCGGGTCAGGACTACGCGCAGCGCGACGAGGAGCAGGCCGCCGAGGTCTCCAAGATCGAGGGCATGCTCAACGGCTGAGCCGGCTGCCGGGGTTTCGAGTCCGATAATCTTCACAGAGGGGAACAAGTCTCATGAGTTCGATCAAGGTTGACTTCGGCCAGCTCAGCGCCGGTGCCGAGAGCCTGAACCAGGCCGCGACCAAGATCCAGGCGGAGCTCGACGAGCTGGAGCAGATGCTCAAGCCGCTGATCAGCACCTGGGAGGGCGCCGCGCAGGAGCAGTACTACGCCGCGCAGAAAGACTGGGACAACGCCGCGCAGAACATGCGTGAGATCACGGCCAAGATGGGCATGGCCATCAACGCGGCCAACGAGTCCTACCAGGCCGGTGAGCGTGCCAACGCCGCCAAGTTCGGCGGCTGAACCACGCCGTCCCGGCCACGTGCCCCCTGGATCGCAACGGGTCCAGGGGGCACGTATTCGTCGTGCCGCCCGTCCGATACCATGGCGTTGGTGCTGAAACAGGCCGAAGTTGGTTCTTGTCGCCGCCGTGACTCCCGCGTGGGGCGCGGTGGGTGTTCGGGGACCCGTTTCGACCCGCTTGTCAGCCACCGAGTACTCTCATCCGTTGTTGTGCGGTGGGTGTGTACGACCGCGAGATGACTCGGTGACCGGCCGAGGTGGAAAGCCCCGGGGGCGGCTCGCACGAGGTGACGGTCTCGATCGCTCGTGGGACGTACCGGTTCCCACGGGGTGAATCGGATCGCGATACGCCCCGACGTGATGGGCGACGGGACACGACTGCCGCACCGAGACTCCAACGCGAACGACGACGAGGTAGACCCGTGCGCACGTACAGCCCGAAGGCCGGCGAGGTGACCCACGCCTGGCATGTGATCGACGCCGAGGACGTAGTGCTCGGCCGGCTGGCCACCCAGGCCGCCACGCTGCTGCGTGGCAAGCACAAGCCGACCTATGCTCCGCACATGGACACCGGCGACTTCGTCGTCATCGTCAATGCCGAGAAGGTCGTCCTCACCGGTAAGAAGCGCGACCAGGCCTTCGTCTACCGGCACAGCGGTTATCCCGGCGGCCTGAAGAAGAACTCCTTCGGCGAGATGCTCGACAACAAGCCCGAGCGTCTGCTGGAGCAGACGATCAAGGGCATGCTGCCCAAGGGGAAGCTCGGTCGCGCGATGGCCAAGAAGCTCAGGGTCTATGCCGGGCCGGACCACCCGCACCACTCGCAGCAGCCGCAGCCCTTCGAGATCGAAACGAAGGCCAAGAAGTGACCGAGGGATACGAGGAAGAGCACGTGAGCACTCCAGAGACCGACGAAGCCCCGGCTCCCGAGGTCCTCGATTCAGAGGTCCCGGCCGACGAGCCGGCCCCTGAGGCTTTCGCTCAGGGCGTGGCGCCGTTTCCGTCCAGCAGGCCGATCCAGACCGTCGGGCGTCGCAAGAAGGCGATCGTTCGGGTTCGGTTGGTTCCCGGCACCGGCCGTTTCATCCTCAACGGCAAGCCGATGGACGAGTACATGCCCAACCGGGTGCACCAGAACATCGCCCGCGAGCCGATGGAGCTGGTGGAGCGCACCGAGGGCTTCGACGTTTTCGTGAACCTCAGTGGCGGTGGCCCTTCCGGTCAGGCCGGTGCGCTGCGCATGGCGCTCGCCCGTGCCCTGGTGGCCTACCAGCCGGAGGACCGGCCCACCCTGAAGAAGGCAGGCATGCTCACGCGTGACCCGCGGGCCAAGGAACGCAAGAAGTACGGCCTCAAGAAGGCCAGGAAGTCCCCGCAGTACAGCAAGCGGTGACTTTTCCCGGGTTCGCCCGATCCGGCGAACCCGGTTCGCCCCGCCCGCCCCTCGCGGTGGCAGGAGCGGGGCGGTGTCGACATTCTGTGGGAGCAGTCTCGGTCGTCCGTCGGGCGTCGGGGCTGCTCCCGTGGTGTTTGGTCGGCGGAGTTCGGTTGTTCGAGTACGCGGTCGCGCCGGGCCGAGAGGTTCCGGACGAGCCGAGTCGGACCTCGTAGCGAGCCACCCTCGGGTGACTCGGTTGGTCGGGTCACGCGTCCCGTGGTTTCGGCAGACGCCGCACCGGTTCGGTCGACCATCCCACCAAGAGTCGCAAACAGGCCCACGTGTGCCGTGAGCATCAGGAGGAAGCGGTTGTCCCGTCTGTTCGGCACCGACGGGGTGCGCGGTCTGGCCAATTCCGATCTCGGTCCGGAGCTGGCGATGTCCCTGGCGGGCACCGCTGCCCGGGTGCTCTACGACCGGGACGACTCACGTCGGCGGATCGCACTGGTGGGGCGGGACCCCCGGGCCAGCGGTGAGATGCTCGAGGCCGCGGTGACGGCGGGGCTGACTTCCGCCGGGGCCGACGTGGTGCGCGTCGGTGTCCTGCCGACGCCCGCGGTGGCGCGGCTGGTGGCCGACACCGGGGCCGACCTGGGCGTGATGATCTCGGCCTCGCACAACCCGATGCCGGACAACGGGATCAAGCTGTTCGCGGCGGGCGGGCACAAGCTCGCCGATGCCCTCGAGGACGAGATCGCGGAGCGGATGGCGGAGAACCCGGTCCGTCCGGTGGGGGAACACGTCGGTCGCGTGCGGGACATGCCCGACGCGCTGGACCGCTATGTGGACTACCTGCTCGCCTCGACTCCCGGTTCGCTGCACGGCCTGCGGGTGGTGGTCGACTGTGCCCACGGTGCGGCCTTCCGGGCCGCGCCCGAGGCGTACCGACGTGCCGGTGCGGAGGTCGTGGCGCTGCACGCCGAGCCGGACGGGCTCAACATCAACGCCGACGTCGGCTCGACCCGGCCGGACCGGCTGCGCGCCGCCGTGGTCGAGCACGGCGCCGATCTGGGGATCGCCCACGACGGGGACGCGGACCGCTGCGTGGCGGTCGACGCCGCCGGTGAGCTGGTGGACGGGGACCAGCTGCTGGCGATACTCGCCGTGGCGATGCGGGACTCCGGGGAGTTGACGGGGCATACCGTCGTGACCACGGTCATGAGCAATCTCGGGCTGCATCTGGCGATGCGCGAGCACGGTGTGTCACTCCGTACCACCGCCGTCGGGGACCGCTACGTGCTGGAGGAACTCCGGGACGGTGGGTTCGCCCTCGGCGGGGAGCAGTCCGGCCACATCGTGCTGCCGGACCATGCCACCACCGGGGACGGGCTGCTGACCGCGCTGCGGTTGATGTCGCGGATGGCGGCCGCCGGAGCCCCGTTGGCCGAGCTCGCGGGCACGATGACCAGGCTGCCGCAGAGCCTGGTGAACGTTTCCGTGTCGGACAAGACCACCGCGGTCAACGCTCCGGCGGTCTCCGAGGCGGTCGCCGACGCCGAGTCGGAGCTGGGTGAGCACGGCAGGGTACTGCTGCGTCCCTCCGGAACCGAGCAGCTCGTACGGGTGATGGTGGAGGCCCCCACGGCCGAGTGCGCCAAGCGAACCGCGGAGCGACTGGCCGAGGTCGTTGGCTCGATCAGATGAATATGTGATCAAAGTCTCGCGTTCGGCGCTCAGTTGTGAGAGCCTCGTCACATGGGTGCCATCGTTGTCACTATGTTGGTCGCGCTTTTCGCGATCAGCCTGGTCGCAGGTCTTGTCGTGTTGTCCGCTCTCGCCGTCGCGGGTGCCAAGGCAGCCACCTTGGCGCACGACGGCAGTAACTGGCTGGTGGAGCACTGGCCACGCCGTGCCAGGCCCTGACTCATCGTTTTCGGGCCCTGACTCACCGTTTCGGGGCCTGACTCGCCGTTTTGAGCTTTGACTCACCGTGCTGAATCCTGAGCGCCGTTTTGAGTCCTGAGTCGTGGCTTTGAGCCCTGACTCGTGGCGCGGTGAATCGACTCCCCTGTCCCACCGCTCGGTAGGCGTGATCCGTCATGCGTTATTTCGTCGGCGATCTGCTCTACGTGCTGTTCCTTCCTCTCCTCGTGATAGCCCTCGGGGCGATCGCCGTGGTGGTGCTCGTCTCACCACCGACCTGAGCAACAGTCCTGTTGGTTCCGGTCCTGCTGGTTCGACTCCCGGCGGTTCGAGCCCCGATGGTTCGAACACCGTCGGTTCCGGCGTGCCGAACCGCGGCGGCAGGCGGGCGTAGCCGCACGCCGTGGCTCGGTGAGCTGTTCCCGACGCCCCGTTGTTGGGCCCCTCGCAAGAACCCCCACAAGAACCTCCCGCAAGAGCTCATCGCTGGGGATTATCACCAGGGCCAATCGCTACGGCTCCGCACCGAGGGGCCGGGAGCTTTCCTGCTCGTCCGCTGGTTCCCGTGCGGGCGGCTTTGCGTGTGCAATGACGTCGTTGAGCCCGCACGGCGCCACCGCACGATCTGGGATGATCCACGGTGCGCCGTACGCTCACCTTCCCGGGTCCGCGTTACGGGCGCTGGACGGAACGAGCGGTTTAGGGGGACGAGGTCATGGGCCGGTCGAACGGCTCCGCCGATTACGACGGCGAGGCGATGAAGCGGGTCGCCGACAGCACGCGGAACCTGGCGGACGCCTTCAACACGGGAACGAACCTCGCGGAGTCGATCGAGTCGGGAGAGGGCACTTTCGGTCAGGTCGGCAGGGACATCGGTGTCGGCGCCGTTTTCGAGACCGCCTGCCAGGGGTTCGCCGGTTCGCTGGGCAAGGCGCGGAACCATCTGACCGGGCTGGCCGAGAATGTCGAGTCCGCCTTCAGCGACATGGAATCGCGGGATCGGGCCCAGGCCGAGAACGTTGCCAACGCCGGGGAGGGGGCGTAAACCGTGAGTGGTGCTGACAAGTCGAACTTGAGCAGGCCTCCGTCGCCGGACGACAGTTCTTCGAACGACGCCCGAACCGGCAACGGTTCCCCCTCCGGCCACGGGAACTCGGATTTCCACCTGGACAAGCTGAACGAGCTCGAAAAGGTCATGCGCGACGGCGTGTGGGGCAGGGTCTTTCGTAGATGGCGTGCCCACGAGGGCGCGGCCAAGAAGTATCCCGGCGACGAGTACGCGGTTTACGGCACCGGAGCTACCGAGACGCACGACCTGCCGAAGTTACGCGGCATCGACTGGGGAATGCTGGAGTCCGCTTCGGACAAGCTCTCCGAACTCGCCAGTAACCGAGAAGCCTGGCTGAACCACCTCGACTCGCTGGAGAAGGGGATAGACCAGGCCTGGCAGGGCTCGGCGGCCGACGCCGCGCGGCAGCGGTACACGGGGGTCAAAGGCCCGCTGAACAAGTACTGCGACGACCTGGACGCGGCCGGCAGAGCGCTGCGCGAGGCGGCGAAGGTCCCCAAGAACCGCATCGGCCCCGGCGGGCTGTCCGACTTCCAGGACAAGAGCAGTTTCTACAAGCACTACGGCGAGGACGACGAGTCCGAGGACATGATCCGGGACCTCGACGGCATGGAGAGGAAGGTCCGCGAGGGGGTCCGCTACAGCGAGTCCGCCCTGCAGGGCATGAAGGAGTTCGGCAAGGCACTGCTGCCGCGCGTCGAAGCGCAACTGCCGAAGAACACAGAAGTGGATCCCAAGGACGCCGAGAAACCAAAGAACATTGAGTACCATATCCGGATCACCTGGGACGACCTCCGGCTCCCCGGTGCGCCGGGATGCAGGGACGGCGGCGACGGTACCGTCGCCAACAAACGCATCAAGTGGCTCGACGACTTCTGCGGCTGGTACGCCCACGACGTCAAGGCGTTGCGCAGGGAGATCCACGACGCCTACAAGCACACCGAGAAGGCGTTCTCCGCGCTGCGGGACCAGCTGAGCAAGCTGGACGACGGCACCTTCGACAAGCTCGGCGAGCAAGGATCGCAGCAGGGCAGCGGGCAGCAGGGCAACGGACAGCAGGGTGAACAGCGAGGTCCCTCGAACGCCGGAGTCACCGCTCGCGCGCAGAGCACCGGCGGCGGTACCGGAGGTGCTCCCGGTGGTGGTGGCGGATCAGTCGGCACAGCGGGCGGTGCGGGCGCGCCCGGCGAGCAGCGAGCCGGGATGCCCGAGCGGCCGGAGACCCCCTCGCCGGAGGAGATTCGTTCCCAGCTGGCCGAGCAGGGCAGTGGGGCCGCTTCGGCGGGTCCGAACGGAACCGGCGGTGCCGGGGCCGAGCGAAAGCTGGATCAGGTGACCATCGGGGAGGGTTCCGAGCGAATCGCCGTTCGCGAGGCCGACTCGCAGGGCCGTAACCAGCTGACGCTGCTGGATGAGCAGGGCCAGCCCCGGAGTTACCAGATCCCGTTCGGCGACTCGGGCGGTGCGACGGGCTCGGAAGCAGTCGCACCGGAGGCAGCGGAATCCCCCCGTGCTCCCGGCCAGCAGGGTTTCCCCGCGGCTCCGGGCGAGTCGACGAACGCTACCGGCGGTTCGCACGAGCCGATGGTCGTCCGGCCGAACGAGGACGGTACCGCTGTCATCCGCGACGGTGATCGCACCATCAACGTGGCACGCGATGCCGAAGGCGGGCTGCGCGTCACGATTGACGACGGGGACGGTCAACCGAGAACCCAGACCGTCGACTTCGGCCAGGACCGAGCCGCGGCACCGGCCGATGCGGTGAGCGGAGCCGAGCGTGCCGCGGAACAGGACGCAACCGCGCGGGAAACGTTTCAGCCGCCAACTGGCCAGCAGCAGGCACCCCAACAGGACGGGGTGCCGGGGGAGGACACCCGGCGGGAAGCGCCCCGGTGGGAGAACACCGCCGAGCCGGACGGAACGCCGCGTACGAGCGCTGCGAACTTCGCCGGTGCCCCCGCAGCGGAGGGGCTGGGTTCCGAAGGGGCGCGGCAGCCCGACGACCCGTACGAGGCCGCGGCGCGAACCACTTCGCAGTGGGCGGGTGCTGGGATGCTCGGCGATTCCGAGCAGTTCTCGCCCCGTTCCACCTTCACCGCGTTCTCCGGGGACCTGTTCAGCTCTCCGGAGGAGACCGGCGGAAGCATCTGGGGCAGCGATCGTTCCGAGCGCCAACTCGGCCACGTAGCCGGTGAGGCGGGGCTGTCGACAATGGGCGGGAAATCGGACGCGACGGATTCGCAGGGAGCCACCGGGCTGGCCTCCATGGGCGAGTCGAGCGGCGCTTCCGCTCAGAGCGAGCAGGGCGGTGCCCGGGGTGGAATGATGCCCATGGGCGGTATGGGCGGTGCGGGCCAGCAGGGTGGCGGCGACGAGGAGCGCAGCAACGACAGCCCCTGGCGCACCGAGGGCGATCTGTTCGACGACGGCCTCGACGCGGACACTTTCTGGCAGTATCAGGCCGTGCTGGGGGAACCGAACGAGAAATGACCGGACGAACGACCGGTGAGTGGCCGAACGAGAGATGATCGGTCGCCGATCGTCGGATTCCCTGGATGATGGAAAAGCTTGGAAGAGGGGAATGTACGAGTCCGAGGTGTCGGTCGCGGAGATCGAGGCTGTGGTGGAGCAGTCCCGGCGCAGCAAGGACGAGTTGGACAGTGCGTACGAGCGGGAGACCGCGGCCGTGCAGTCCGAGGTGGATGAACGGGAACGCGTCTTTCGGGAGCAGGAGGAGCAGGCCCGACGCGAGGAGGAACAGCGGCTGGAGGCCGAGCGGGCGGTGCTGCGGGAACGTGCCCGCAGGGAGCAGATCAGCATCGGCGAGCGGGAGGACGAGGACCCCTTCGCCCATCAGGTGAGTTCCAGCGGTTTCCCCGCTGGTCCGGCCGATGGTCAGACCGTGGGTTCGGGCGTGGGCGGAGCGCAATCGCCGGCCCCGCAGCCGCAGCCCGCGCGGCCGGACGTGAGCTGGAACGTCGCGGCCGGGCGGTTCGGCAGGTCCACGCCCGAGGAACCTCCGCCCGAGGAGCCCCCGGTCGAGCAGCAGCCGGGTCCGGCACCGGAGCGGCCTCCGGAGCAGCGTCCCGATCCGACGCCGCGGCCTCGTCGCCGGGCCGCCGACGACTGGGATGACGACGAGGAGGACTTCTCGCAGCGCAGCTGGCTGCGCTAGTGGTCCCGTCGGTGTCAGTGACCTGGGGGCATGCCGTAGTAGTACTGCTGCGGCGGCTGTGGGACCGGTTTCCGGCGCAACGAGTGCAGCACGGAGGGCAGGAAAACCAGCATCGTCACCAGAATCGAGCAGTAGAACATTATTCCGTCCGTGGTTTCCATGTCGTAACCGACATCCAATGGTGTCCGCCAGTCGTACGCACCGAGTCCGAATTCGAACACTCGCAAGCAGACTGCGATAGCGGATACTGCCATACCGCCCACGGCGATTCCCTTCACGAGGCGCGTGCGCGTCAGCAGCATTATTCCCAGTGCGAGCAGTACGACTCCGTCCAGGACCCACATGGCTGTGACCGTTTTGACTGCGCCCCACGGTACTATCCAGTGTACCAGCTGTGTAACAGAAATCGTAAGGACGATACCGGCGATGACAATTGTGGCTGTTCCCAGGATCGTGGGAGCCGGAGATCTCCCGCTCTGCCGGGGAGTGGCCGGAGTGGGTACTGGTTGTTGTGCCTGTCCGGGGTGAGCTCCCGGATAGGGCGGTTGTTGCGGTGGTATCGCTCCTGGCTGCGGCTGCTGTCCGTGAAACGGCTGTGGTGTGTTCATGATGCTGCCCTCTGAGATTTCCCCGACTGTCGAAACCGCCGCACGATCTTCGGTATTGCTTCAGTATCCCGGCTGTTGGCCGTACACCGGTTGCCGCGGTGATTGTTGCTGCTTCGGTTTCCTGCGCAGCGTGCGGGATATTCCCGGGAGTAGCGCGAGAACGGCGGGAATCAGGTAGAAAGCGTTACCGGAAAGCCGGATCCAGCTGTAGAAGTACTCATAAAGGTGCTCTATGCGATCCGGCGTCCAGATGAAATAGAAGATTACATCCATGACGTACAGCGTCAAAGTCAGTGCTATTACCGCTGTGGCGAAGAAACGCGCCTTGGGTCGCCTGGCGAACAGTAGTATTCCCACTACGACGAGCGCCGCCGCGTCGAGCAGGGACAGGAAGTTCCACGATTCCGAGGCGATGGTCAGTGGCACGGTGGAGTAGGTGCCGTACTCCATCCAGAACTGAACCATCTCGATGGGATAGATGATCAGCGTCCGCAGCCCCGCGATGATCGCCCAGACGGCGATGATGATCGCCAGCGGCCTGCCGGTGTCGTCGACCGGGCCCGCTGCCTGTCGCTGGACTGGTGGCTGCTGGTGGGCGGCGCCGTACTGCCATCCGTATCCCGCGTTGGGCGCCGGGTAGCCGTAAGCACCGCCTTGACCCGCTCCGGCAGACTGCTGTCCCCAGTTCTGCTGTCCCCCTGGCTGCGCTCCGGGGTGCTGGTAGCCCTGGTACTGCGGAATCCGTCCCTGCTGCTGCACCGGGGATTGCTGTACGGGAGGTTGTTGCTGCACCGGGGGTTGTTGCGGGTAGGGCGCGCCGCCCGGTTGGGGCTGCTGCGGTACGCCGTGCGGCGGCTGTGGCGTGCTCATCATCCGCCATTCTGGTGGATCAAGCCGCTGCCGTGTTCCGTCCGGAGTTTTCCGTCACGCGGCGGCCAGTGCCCCCTTGCTGTGCTCGCCGTCGATCTCGGTTCCGGAGACGTCGTTGGTCAACAGCTCTTGGCCCCGCTTGTCGCCGGTCAGCGTGCGGAGGAAGAAGGCAGTGAGCAGCGCGCGCGAGAGACGTTGCGAACCGTAGTGCGACTTGCCCTGCAGCAGCAGCTCGCTCCAGTGCCTGCCCTCGGTGAACGCGAGGTGGCTCGCCTTGCGCACGGTTCGCAGCTGTGCCGGACCACCCCAGGCGCGGGTGATCGGTTCCGCGTTGGAGCGCGCGGCGGCCAGCAGGTCGCGTTCTCCCGCCAGCTGCAGCCCCGGCATGCTCACCCGTCCGGCGGCCGCGATCGCCGAGGGCATGGTCTCGGAGGTGCCCAGCCCCGCGACCGCGCGGATTCGGCTGTCCTCGGCGGCGGCCAGTACGGCACAGCCCCCGCCCATGCCGTGGCCCGCCACCGCCAGTCGGCCTTCGTCGACGCTGATGTCACCCTCGCCGAGTCGCACGTTGACGCAGATGTCCAGCGCGGTGCGCAGGTCGGACGCGAACATCCGGTGCGAGGCGAACGGCCCGGTGTGGGTGCTCGGGGCGGCCACCACGAATCCCCAGGAGGCCAGGTGGTGCAGCAGCCCGGTGTAACGCCGCGCGGGCTGCAGCCAGCCGTGCCCGAACGCGATGGCGGCCAGCCCTCGCCCGCCGCGCGGTGCGCAGACGATGCCGGGTAGGCCGACGAGCGCGAGGTCACCGTGCAGCACGTCGTGGGGTCCCCGTCGCGTGAGCTCCTGGAGCGCCTTCTTGGCGTTGTGGGCCATGGCTCGTCACGGTAGCGGATGCTTCCCCTCACCCGTGGCAGTGACCAGCCGGACGGTCGGGTGACACCCGGTTGGGGGACAGGTATCAGGTTCAGACCATCTCCGCTGGCTATGCTGGGTCGAGTGTGCGGCATTGTGGGTTATCTAGGACATCGCTCGGCCCTCGACGTGGTGCTCCAGGGCCTGGGGCGATTGGAGTACCGGGGTTACGACTCGGCGGGCATCGCCCTGCTGGACGGTGACGGCTCGCTGGCCGTCCAGCGTTCGGCCGGTGCGCTGTCGAACCTCGAACAGCGGGTCGCCGAGGACGGGCGCGAGCACTTCGTCGGTACGGGGGGTATGGGACACACCCGGTGGGCCACTCACGGCGCCCCCACCGACCGCAACGCCCATCCCCACCGCGACTCCACCGGCAAGGTGGCGGTGGTCCACAACGGGATCATCGAGAACTTCGCGGAGCTCCGCGCCGAGCTCGAGAACGACGGCATCGAACTGAGCAGCGACACCGACAGCGAGGTGGTCGCACACCTGGTGGGCAGGGCGTACGCCGCCGGTCCGGCCGCCGGTGATCTCACCGCGGCGCTCGGGATCGTGGCCGCCCGGCTGTCCGGCGCGTTCACGCTGGTCGTCACGCACGCCGACCAGCACGACAAGATCGTCGCCGCCCGACGCTCCTCCCCGCTGGTCGTGGGCGTGGGCGAGGGCGAGACCTTCGTCGCCTCGGACGTGGCGGCCTTCATCGAGCACACCAGGAACGCCGTCGAGCTGGGGCAGGACCAGCTGGTCACCATCACCCGCGATGGCTACCTGGTCACCGATTTCGCGGGAACCGAGGTCGAGACCAGGCCGTTCAGCGTCGACTGGGACCTGTCCGCCGCCGAGAAGGGCGGGCACGACTACTTCATGCTCAAGGAGATCGAGGAGCAGCCCGAGGCGCTGAGCAACACGCTGCGCGGGCACTTCGCCGACGGCGGTGTGGTGCTGGACGAACAGCGGATCAGCGAGCAGGACCTCCGGGACATCAACAAGGTCTTCGTGGTCGCCTGCGGTACCGCGTACCACTCCGGGCTGCTCGCCAAGTACGCCATCGAGCACTGGTGCCGCATCCCGGTCGAGGTGGAACTCGCCAGTGAGTTCCGCTACCGCGATCCGGTGCTGGGCAGGGACACGCTGGTGGTGGCGATCTCGCAGTCCGGCGAGACCGCCGACACGCTGGAGGCGGTGCGGCACGCCCGCACCCAGCACGCCAGGGTGCTGGCGATCAGCAACACCAACGGTTCGCAGATCCCGCGCGAGTCCGACGCGGTGCTCTACACCCACGCGGGTCCGGAGATCGGCGTGGCCGCCACCAAGACCTTCCTCGCCCAGATCGCGGCGAACTACCTGGTGGGTCTGGCCCTGGCGCAGGCACGCGGCACCAAGTACACCGACGAGCTGGAGCACGAGTTCGCCGAACTGGCCGCGATGCCCGATGCGGTGCGCTCCGTGCTCGAGACCGTCCCCCAGGTTCGGGAGCTGGCCACTCGGATGTGCGATGCCAAGGCGGTGCTGTTCCTGGGCAGGCACGTCGGATACCCGGTGGCGCTGGAAGGCGCGCTCAAGCTCAAGGAGCTCGCCTACATGCACGCCGAGGGCTTCGCCGCGGGCGAGCTCAAGCACGGACCGATCGCGCTGATCGAGGACGGTCTGCCGGTCGTGGTGCAGATGCCCTCGCTCAAGGGGCACTCCCAGCTGCACGCCAAACTGCTGTCCAACATCCGCGAGATCCAGGCGCGGGGTGCGCGCACCATCGTCATCGCCGAGGAGGGCGACGAGGCGGTCCGGCCGTTCGCCGACGAGCTGATCGAGATTCCCGCCGTGCCGACGCTGCTGCAGCCGCTGGTCTCCACCGTCCCGTTGCAGGTGCTCGCCGCCGAGATCGCCCGCCACCGCGGCTACGACGTGGACAAGCCGCGTAATCTCGCCAAATCGGTCACCGTGGAGTGATCCGAATCGTCCTTCCGCCGAGTCGGCACCCCGGCGGGGACGGAAACGTCGACGGTCGAACCGCCAGGAGGCTCCGACTTGCACGGTGTGTGGAAGCCCGACCAGGTGCGCGCGGCGGAACAGCGGTTGTTCCGAACGGTGCCGGAACCCGCGGTCATGCGGCGCGCGGCCAACGGGATGGCGCTGTGGGTACGCCGGTTGCTCACCGAACGCCTCGGCCGCGTGGCGGGCCGACGCGTCGCGCTGCTCGTCGGGGCGGGCAACAACGGCGGTGACGCGCTCTGGGCGGGTGCCCTGCTGCGCGACCGGGGGGTGGGGGTTACGGCGGTGCTGCTCGCCCCCGACAAGACCCATCCCGAGGGGCTGCGCGCGCTGCGTGCCGCCGGAGGCCGCGTCGTAGAGGCGGCGGATGCCGCCGTGGACTCCGGGTTGGCCGAGGTGGCCGCCGAGGAGCTGCGCCGCGCCGATGTGGTGGTCGACGGGATAGTCGGCCTCGCCGCGCACGGCCCGCTGCGTCCGCTCGCCGCTGCGGCCGTGGAGCGGGTGAGCGCCCCGGTGGTCTCGGTCGACCTTCCCAGCGGGGTGGATCCGGTCACCGGGGCCGTGGACGGCCCGGCCGTCTCGGCGACGCTGACCGTCACGTTCGGCGGACGCAAACCGTGCCACGTGCTCGGTGCGGGGCTGGTGCGCTCCGGTGGGGTGGTGGTGGTCGACATCGGGCTCGACCCGCACCTGGACGAGCCGGACTGCTCGGTTCCGGAAGCGGGCGATGTGGGGCGGGCCTGGCCGGTTCCGCATCCGGCGGACGACAAGTACAGCCAGGGGGTGCTCGGGGTCGCGGCGGGATCGGCGAACTTCCCGGGCGCGGCGATGCTCGCGGCGGGCGGAGCGGTGCACACCGCCTCGGGGATGGTGCGTTACGCGGGACCCGCCGCCGATGCGGTGCGGCAGCGTTGGCCCGAGGTGGTCGCGGTCGGCTCGGTCGGCGACGCGGGCCGGGTGCGGGCGTGGTCGGTGGGGCCTGGGATCGGCACCGGATCCGCCGGGCGCGAGGTGCTCGCGGCGGCGCTCGACGACGGCAAGCCGGTGGTGGCCGACGCGGACGCGATCACGCTGTTCGCCGACGACGAGACGCTGTGGGACGCGCGGGATCCGGACGTCCCGCTGGTGCTCACCCCGCACGAGGGCGAGTTCGCCCGACTGGCCGGGCAGCGCCCGGCGGATCGAGTGGCGGCGGTGCGCGAGGTGGCCCGGCGCTGTTCGGCCGTGGTGCTGTTGAAGGGCAACACCACCGTGATCGCCGATCCGGACGGGCGTGTCCTGGTGCACCCCTGCGAACACGCCTGGCCCGCCACGGCCGGTTCCGGTGACGTGCTCACCGGCATGATCGGCAAGCTGCTCGCCACCGGGATGGACCCGCTGTGGGCCTGCGGCAGCGCCGCGCACGTGCACGCGCGGGCCGCCGAGATCGCCGCCACGGGTGGTCGCGCCCCGGTCGATCCCCCCGAGACCGCCGGCGACCTCGAATCGGTGGGGGCACCGATCGGCGCTTCCGCCCTGCTGGACGCGCTCCCCGCGGCCGTCCGGGAGGTCCGCGCCGTGGCAGCCACGACCCCCTGAACCGAATCCGGTAGCGAGTGTTCTCCAGGGAGGTCGCTGGTGCCGCGGCATGCCCTGTTCCGCTGCCGCATCGCGGTGCCCTTCGGTGCGCGAGCACCGAAACCCCCGTGCAAGCAACCCGCCACCAGCGGGTTCTCCCGTGCGGCTCTCGCGAGTACGGCTCTGACGTTGTGTAGTACCTACCCGATGTCGGGGCACCGCAGCGAGAGCCGTGCGAGAGGTTCCGCCACGTAACCATTTCCGCCGCCCGGGCGGGGCTGACCTTGACCGTCCCTCGGGCGACGCGGTGGTTCAGGGGAGTTCCTGTGCGATTATGAGCGGGATGAACGAACCTCCCGCGTACCGAGCCGATCTGCGCATCGATCTCGCGGCCATCCGGCACAACGTGGCCGTGCTCTCCGGACACGCGAACGAGTCCGGCGCGCGGACCATGGTCGTGGTCAAGTCCGACGGCTACGGGCACGGTGCTTCGGCCGTGGCCGAGGCAGCGCTGCGTTCCGGTGCCGACTGGCTGGGCGTCGCCTCGATCCCGGAAGCGCTCGGGTTGCGGGAGCGGGGCATCTCCGCGCCGCTGCTGTGCTGGCTGTACCAGCGCGGCGACGACGTGGCGGGCGCGGTGCGCGCGGGGGTGGACCTGTCGGTGTCCTCCGAGGCGCGGCTGCACGACGTCGTGACGGCAGCCGAGTCCACCGGGCACACCGCCCGGATCCACCTCAAGATCGACACCGGGCTGCACCGCAACGGCGCCCCCGCCGAGTCGTGGGAACGGCTGGTGGCGCTGGCCGCCAAGGCCGAGGCCGAGGGCACGGTGGAGGTCTTCGCCGTGTGGTCGCACCTGGCCTGCGCCGACGAGCCGGGCCATCCCTCGATCGACACGCAGGCCGAGCGGTTCCGGCTCGCCCACGAGCAGGCCCTGGCGGCCGGGCTGCGCCCGCTGCGCCACCTCGCCAACTCGGCCGCGCTGTTGACCCGCCCCG
This sequence comes from Actinopolyspora mzabensis, assembly GCF_900101095.1. Taxonomy (GTDB): domain Bacteria; phylum Actinomycetota; class Actinomycetes; order Mycobacteriales; family Pseudonocardiaceae; genus Actinopolyspora; species Actinopolyspora mzabensis. Next base: position 25,967 of record NZ_FNFM01000002.1, on the reverse strand, counting down.
ACCTGCGGTTCGACATGGTTCGCCCCGGCATAGCCGTCTACGGGCTCGACCCGGTCCCGCAGGAGGGCGATCACGGGCTGCGCCCCGCGATGACCTTCCGCTCCTCGGTGGCGCTGACCAAGCGGATCGCCGCGGGGGAGAGCGTCTCCTACGGCCACAACTGGACGGCCCCCACCGACACCAACCTGGCGCTGGTTCCGGTCGGCTACGCCGACGGGGTGCCGCGTTCGCTGTCCGACCGGTTCTCGGTGCTGCTCGGCGGCGAGCGCCGCCCCGTGGTGGGGCGGGTGTGCATGGATCAGATCGTGGTGCGCTGCGACGACGATCAGGTCGCCGAGGGGGACGAGGTGCTGCTGTTCGGCCCCGGCGATCGCGGCGAGCCCACGGCCGCGGAGTGGGCCGACGAACTCGGCACCATCCACTACGAGATCGTGACCGGTATGTATCGTCCGCGCGTGACCCGAACCGTGGTGGCGGAGGACACGCTATGAAGCCGTGGCGCGCGATCGCCTGGTCGGCGGGGATGGTGGGCGCCGTCGTCACCGGCACGGCGGTGAGCCTCGCCTCGCACAGCTCGCGGATCGCGACGCAGCGCAGGAACGGGGCCGAAGCCGACCCGTATCAGGGCGAGGCGCTGGGCAGACTCGAACCCCACCGCAGGTCCACCGTCGCCGCCGACGACGGGGTGCCGCTGGCGGTGCAGGAGGTAGGTCCCGCCCACGGCGGTACGGCCGAGCTGACCGTGGTGCTCGTCCACGGCTACTCGCTGGACTCGCGGTGCTGGCACTTCCAGCGCAGAGATCTGGCGCGGCTGTTCGACCCGAACGTGCGGCTGGTGCTCTACGACCAGCGCAGCCACGGGCGATCCGGCCACTCCGGGCGCGCCAACTGCACCATCGAGCAGCTGGGCAGGGATCTGGACGCGGTACTGCGGGCGACGGCGCGGCGCGGGCCGGTGGTGCTGGCCGGGCACTCCATGGGCGGTATGGCCATCATGGCGCTGGCCGAGCAGCGGCCCGAACTCTTCCGCGACCGGATCGCGGGGGTGGCACTGCTGTCGACCTCGGCCGGCCAGGTGGGCGCGCGGGGGCTGCCCAAGCCGTGGTTGTCGAAGAACAATCCGCTGACCAGGACGATGGGACTGCTGGCCCAGTGGCAGCCCAACCTGGTGGAGAGCGCCCGCCGGAGCGGTTCGCACGTGGCCTGGAGCGCGGTCCGCGGTTTGGCCTTCGGTGATCGCGACGTCGACACCGCGCTGGTGGACCTCACCGACGACATGATCGCCTCCACGACCGTGGAGACCGTGACCGACTTCCTGGACACCCTCGGTACGCACGACCGCACGGCGGCGCTGGCCGGGCTGCGGCACTCCGAGGTGCTGGTCCTGGGAGGTGATTCGGACCGGCTCATCCCGTTCTCGCACTCGGAGACGATCGCGGCGCGGCTGCCCCACGCCGAGCTCGTGCGGGTGGAGGGGGCCGGTCACATGGCGATTCTGGAACGGGCCGAACTGGTGACGGAGCGGATGTGCGAGCTGGTTCGGCGAGTGGCACGGGACGAGCGGGCCGAGGGGGCCGCGGAGAAGGTGAGCGGCAGTTGAGTTCCGATGTGGTGAGCTGGACCTACGAGCTGGCGACGGTGGACGACACGTACCGGTTCGGTGCCGCGCTCGGTGCCGTGCTCGGCGCCGGGGACCTGGTGCTGCTGGACGGTCCGCTCGGCGCGGGCAAGACCGCGCTCACGCGCGGCATCGCCCGGGGGATGGGGGTGAGCGGCCGGGTCACCTCGCCCACCTTCGTGCTGGCGCGGGAGCACTACGCCTCGGACTGGCGGCGTCCGGCGCTGGTGCACGTGGACGCCTACCGGCTCACCTCGCTGGCCGAGCTCGACGACCTGGATCTGGACACCGAGCTGACCGAGGCGGCCGTGGTGGTCGAGTGGGGTGGCGGTTTCGCCGAGCGGCTGTCCGAGGACAACCTGCTGGTGCGCATCGAGCGCCGCGCCGATGAGACCCGCGAGATCACGCTGTACCCGCAGGGGCGGCGTTGGCGGGAGCGCCTGCCGCCCGACTTCGAGTGAGGGCGTTGCCGGGCCCCCGCCGTGCCTGTCCGTCGGTTTCGCTACCGAGTTCAGGGTGTTCGCGGCGGGCCGGGATGCTGTCGGTGCTGGTGTTGGTCCGTCGGGAGCGCGGGCCGAGGGAGTGAGGAGTCACGATGAGCGGTGGGAACCGTCCGAACCCGATGCTGTGGCTCTGGTACGTCTACGGTGGACGTCTGCCCGAGCGCTACCGGGAGTGGGTGCTGCACGACGTCACCTGCCGGACCTGGGCGCTGCGGCACATCGCCCGGGTGTTCGTGCAGGTCTCGCCCGGACTGCTCGTGCTGCTGCTGCCCGGGCCGCTGTGGATCACCGCGATGTGCGTCGTCGGCGGGCTGCTCATGTCGCTGCTCTACTCCACGTCGTCCATGGTGGAGAGCTGCGAGACCCGGCTCGTCAAGCACGGCTACCCGCTCGGGACCGGACGGGAGAAGCGCGCCGAGCGTCAGGCCGAGAACGATTCCGAGGCGTGGCAGCGCTACGTCGAGCGGTACCGCTCCTGATCACGTCGGGCGCCCCCGCCGCACGCATCGGGCCGGTGCGTTCCGTTGGTTGCCCGCCCCGGATGCTGTAGCTACCGATCCGCGTGGCGGTTCACTTCCACGTGCGTGGAGAGCACGACGCGCAGGTCAACACCCAGGACGACATCGATGGGCCCACCTCTACGCTCGTGGAGAGCACCGTACGTTGCGGTCACCCGTGCCCAGAACCACCGGTTCACCTCTACGCCCGTGGAGAGCACGATTTGTAGATCGCCATCCCGCCGAACACGAACGGTGCACCTCCACACCCCTGGAGAGCACCCTCTGCGAACTGCGACGTTGTGACCGCCGTTGCACGTTTTCACGCCACCGCGACAACGGAACCACCAATCTCGAACGTCGCCTCGCGTATACCAACCAGTTCCGGTCGGGCTCCTCGCAGCGTCGGCAATCGAATGTCTCGATCAGCCAGTGGAAACGGTCGATACTCAAGTGGACGGCGCCCGGCTGCTTAACCGTGGCGGTGTTCCGGCCGTCGCCGATCTGCTAGACCAGCTCCATGACGATCACCACGGCTGAGGTCGAGACTCGCGCGATGCGTCACGCGATCGCGCTGTCGGCGTGGGGACGCGGTACGACCAGTCCGAATCCCCCGGTGGGGTGCGTGGTGCTCGACGGCGACGGGCGGTTGGCCGGGCAGGGGTGGCATCGCCGGAAAGGCGAGCCGCACGCCGAGGCCCACGCCCTCGCGCAGGCGGGAAGCGCCGCTCGTGGTGGCACCGCCGTGGTCACGCTCGAACCGTGCTGCCATCACGGGCGCACCCCGCCCTGCCATCGGGCACTGATCGAGGCGGGCATCGCCCGCGTGGTCATCGCCGTCCTGGACCCGACCTCCCGAGGACGTGGCGGTGCCGCCCTGCTACGCGAGGCCGGGATCGACGTGGTTGAGGGTTTGCTCGTCGAGGAAGCCCACTTGGTGCTCGGCCCGTGGTTGGCCGCGCTGGAGCGGCAGCGCCCGGTGCTCACCTGGGGCTGTTGCCTCACTCGGCAGGGAACCCTGAAAGGCGACGGCACGGTCCTGCCGGGCGAGATCGACACGCTCGTCCACGACGACACGACCACGGCCGCTACCGAATGGCTCGCCCCCAGGTCGCTGTCCACGCTGCCGACCGATCCGCACCAGGCCCTCGCCACGCTCCATCACGAAGGCGCCCGAGCAGTCGGCCTGGTTGCGGACAGCGCGGCAGTCCGGCCGTATCTCGATGCCGGGCTGATCGACCACATCGAGGCCCACAGTCCGCGCGAGACGGCGCACCTTCCGAACCTGCCCGACGGTTACCGACTGGCCCGGATCTCACGCCTCAACGACGGACTCCGGCTGTCCCTGACCAGGAACAGTACGAACGCGCAAAACCCCAGCCCTAGTGCGCAGAGCTGAGTCGCGCGCCTCTCCACCGCATCCTGGTCAGGTTCCGCAAAACCCGGTCCACCTCCGCGCACGTGGAGAGCGCTCTGTGACCTGTGATGTTACGACCGCCGCTGCACGTATTCACGCCACCGTCATCGCACCTCGAATGTGGGCTGAGTACTTCTCGACCGGCTCCGGTCAGGAGTCGTCGTAGCGTCGGTAGCCGAACATCCCGATCTCCGCACACCACGACCATCCATCGTGGCCGGAGACGCGAAAAGTCCCGCCCGGCACACCGAGCGGGACTTCACGGCAGTGGTTCAGCCGCCGAGGCGGTCGCTTTTGATCGCGTCGAGGAAGGAGTCCCACCGCGAACGTGTGAACGCGAGGATGGGGCTGTCCTCACCCAGTTTCGTGTCGCGTACTCCAGCGGCGGAAGGCGCGATCCCCACGTCAACGCACGCGCCGGTGCCATTGCTGCGGGTGGATTTGCGCCACCGCGCCTCGGTGAGGTCGGGGGGCATGCCGTCACCCTCCAGCGCCAAGGTCGTTCATGGTCTGTCGCAGCACGGATTGGGACTCGTGCAAGCCGAGCGCGTCCATCCGTAGCCGCTCGTAGACCAGGTTATACGTATCGAGGTGGTGCGGTCGATCCAGGTAGTCCGCCACACCTGTGGAGAGCACAGGATTTCCTGACGCCGCATCCGCACGTCGAACGGTCCACCTTCACGCCCGTGGAGAGCACGACCCGATCGGCTCCCACCTGGGGCGGTCCGACGGTCCACCTCCACGCCCGTGGAGAGCGCCCTCTGCGACCTGCGATGTTATGACCGCCGTTGCACGTTTTCGCGCCACCGCGACATCGCACCTCGGATGTGGGGTCAATACTTCTCGACCGGTTTCGGCCAGGAGTCATCGTAGCGTCGGCGGCCGAACGTCTCGATCACGTTGTAGGGCCGATGGAACACCCTGATTGCCAGGGGGCATCCATACATTCCCTCGCGCTACGACGAGCCATCGTGGCCGGAGACGCGAAAAGTCCCGCCCGGCACACCGAGCGGGACTTCACGGCAGTGGTTCAGCCGTCGAGGCGGTCGCTTTTGATCGCGTCGAGGAACGAAGTCCACGTGGTGCTGCTGAACGGCAGGACGGGACTGTTTTCGCCGAGTTTGCTGTCGGCGACACCGGTGGCGGTGGGCACGTGCGCCACCATGACACAAGCGGAGCCGCCACCGTTGCTGCGGCTGCTTTTGTGCCAGCGAGCCTGACTGAAGTCTGGGGCGGTCATGTGGGTACTCCTCGCATTCATAGCTCCCCGGCAAGCTTGGTGATGAACTCTGCCGAGTCTGCTGGGGCCAGCGCCGCTTGTTCAAGAGCGCTGTAGTTCAGATTATACGACTCGACTTCGTCCTCATCCTCGATGTAGACGCAGCCGGTCAGGTAATCCGCGAAGGGCACGTCGGGGTCTTCCTGGTCGGGGAACGAGAGGATGATGAACGGCGCGCCGAGCGCGGGTACCGCACCGGCGTCGAACGGCAGTACCTGCAATGTCACATGTGGCAGCTCGCTCATCGTGACGAGATGTTCCAGCTGTTCCCGCATCACGTCGGTACCTCCGACCAACTGACGTAGGCCGGACTCGTGGATCACTGTGCTGAGTTGGACCGGTTGCTCGTCGTGAAGTCGTTGCTGTCGCTGCCTGCGCAGGTCGGCACGTTCGCGTGTGACGGTCGGACTGGCCCGGGGAATCCAGGCGTTCATCAGATCCGTGGCGTAGTTCTCGGTCTGCAGTAGTCCGGGGATCAGGTCCGAGGCGAACTCCCGCACGTGGCCTGCTTCGGATTCGAGGCCGACGTACTCCGCGAAGTTGCTTGCGAGCGTGCTCGCACCGTATCGCTGCCACCAGCCCTTCTGCCGTGCTTGGAAGGCGAGTCCGACGTAGTGTTCCCGCTCTTCTTCGGGGATGCCGAACACGGTGGCGATCGCCATGACTTCGGCGGGACCGATGGGCGTGTCCCCGGTTTCGTAGCGACCCAGTTTGCTCTTGGACCAGCCGAGCCGAGGTGCGACCTCCTCCAGGGGAAGTCCCGCTTCGCTGCGCCACTGGCGAATCCGCCTGGTCACCTTGCGCAAGCGCACTGTGGGACTGATGCGTTCCGCTTCATCCTGTCCGGACATGGTTACCTCCGTCGTCCGCCTTAACTACGTCGCGCAGTCTACGAGAAATCCTCTTGATGGGATTCCCACTATTGGGTAAAGCATCGAACTTCATTGCACCCAACCGTTGCATCATTGGGAATCCCACATGCATAGTGTCAAGCATCGCAACACTGTGGACACAAGCGTGCGAACCAACCCGCAAGAAGCCCCACTGTCCTAGGGGCGATGAACCATCGAGCTGCGGAGTAGAGGAATGACACGACAACTCGGAGCTATCACGCATCGTCCGACGACGAGCGAAGCTTTCGACACGCACGTATTACGAGTGTCGCTGAGTTTTTGACCACTCGTCCGGTGGTGGGTGCCACCGGACGAGTAGCCCTTCCCGCGTACAGCCGGCAAGCATCACGCGGGGGTGGCTCCGTCAGCCGTTTACTACTGATGTGGAGCGTTGTTGATGCTATCGCCTGGTATGAGGCGCGTCGCTACGTGTCTCGGTTCGCCGCACCACGACTGCCTGCTGGGGGTGGTGTGAGGTGGGTTCGTTGTTTCCGCGCGGTGCGGTGTTTGTGGTGTTGGCCGCGACCGAGGCCGATCACCGGCATGGCCAGGAACCCAGGCTGCACGCGATTGAGCGTCATCCGGCCGAGTACACGGCGTCGTGGGTGCTTTCGCTGTGTCACGTTTACCTGGGGTTGGGCGAGATGGCCGCGATCACTGTCCCGGAAGCCGATCCGGAGCTGTGCGCGCAGTGTTGTTCCATGATCGCGTGGTCGGGTCTGCGGGGACGGGTGGTGCGCCATGCCGTCACTCGTTGAACCGTCCGCCCCGCCGCTCCGGTTCGTCACCGGCACCGATTCCGGGACGATTCATGCCACCGCGCCCTACAAACGCGAGGCCAGCGCTGCGGCGGGCCGAGGCAGGGTGGCGTGTTTCTGCGGCCAGGCGCTCGAACTCGCCCCGCACCCGCCGGAGCGGGTGCTGGGCGGGTGGCACCACTACTGCCGGGTGTGTTTGCAGTACGTGATCGGCGGTAGCGAGGCCCATCCGCCAAGCCCGGTCAATTCCTACGATCCCTGGCTGTACGAGCTGGCCCAGCTCGACAATTCGACCACTGTGGACGAAGCGTCGGAGTGGTCGGTCGTCCCGTGCCGTCAGCAGCGCCACGGCCGAACCGTGCTGCAGCTCAAACCCACAGCTCAAGGCGTCGCCCTGTTGGCGCCCGCGCGGGGCGCGGTCTCGCTGTTCACCGTCGCCGAAGCGCGGCAGTTGCGGGACGCGCTGGATACGGCCATCGGTGCCAGAGCGGGGTGGTCCTCATGACGCTGACCCTGCTGCTACTCGCGCTGCGCCACCTGCTCACCAAACGCCGTGTTCCCGGGAGGGGCCGTGTCCGAGTCCGAGATCGCGGTGCTGCTGCTGACCCTGGTGTTGGCGCGGCTGGCCTGGGGACCGAACCGCTGAACACCAGTAGTGGGCACGCCTGGTTCTCCAGCGTGTTCGAGTCGAAGTGGCACGCCTGCCCCGCCAACACCGAAGCCCACGCCCACGGGGTGCGGGCGTTGTGCGGGCACCTGTCCCGCCGCGGCCCCTACCGCGCTCGGGCCAGCAGCAGTCCGCCCGACGAGGACGGCCGGTCGGTCTGCGACGCCTGCCTGCACGCCATCGGGCACCTACCGCCGTACCTGCCTCGGCTGCGTTCACTGCGGATCATTCACAGCGACACCGAACCGGGCTGGCCCTCCACCGAGCAGGACTGGCCCACTACCGATCCCGACGAGCCCGAGGCATCTTCCGGGGAACTCCCCAGTAGTCCTCACCCAGCAGGGGCCGGTCACCCCGGTCTCCCCGTCGTGGCCTGACCGTCCACTCCAGACCCGGGCGCGTGCCGTGAAAACCCCCGACACCTCCGGCACGCGTCCGCCCCGGCCCCGCACACCGCCGTGCGGGGCCACCCACACCGTCAATTTCTCGAGAAATCACCGCCCCAGCGCCGTCAATTTCTCGCGAAATCGTCGTGACCGAAGCAGGGCACACCCCACCCCTAGACCGGTGCCGCGCCGGAACCTTCCCTTCCCCATCCGACGCGGCACCACCCCGGCCGGGAGCAGGGGCCGCTCCCACCCCGCCCCGGCCGGGGATCTCGCACCACACCCAATCCGTCGAACCGAAGCGGACCCACCACCATGCCCGACCCTGCCCGACCACCACGATCCTGCTGCGCGAATGCACCGGTATCGGGCTGGCCGTAGCGGCTTTCGCCTACAGCGGCTGGATCACCGTCGTCCTGAACCTGTCCCTCGTCTCGACGATCACCCACCCCGACGAACCAAGCATCGAACTCCACGCGTTCTTCGGCGCACTGGCCTGCCTGCTGTGGTGGACAGGCGTGGGCGGGGTGCGCTTGGCCGGGTGGCGTCCGACATGGCCCATCCTCGTCGGTCTGCTCCTCACCGGCCTTCACACGATCGAACTCACTGTCGTGGCGGTGGTGGCTCACCACCTCGGCTGACACCGAGCATCGTCACGAATACCACTGCGAACCGGCTCTCGCGTCCCGGACGCTCGCTGTCGTGCCACCCGCGAGCGCGTTCCCGCCGAGAGCACCGATCGCGGCCGCAGCCACCCCGAGCCCCCGAAGGACCACGATGCGACCGCTACCGGCCGACGCGACGCTCGCCGAACTCCAGCGCTACGTCACCGAGATGGAAACCGAACGCGGTTTCGCCGACAGCACCGTGCTGGAGCAGTCCCTCAAACTCGGCGAGGAGTACGGCGAGCTGTGCAAGGCCGTCCGCGAGCGCTCCGGCCTCGCGATCGACCCCGGCTCGGCCACGGGCAGCGTCGGCGGTGAACTCGCCGACGTCCTGATCTACCTCTGCGCCATCGCCAACCGCTTCGACATCGACCTCGACGAAGCCCTGCGCGACAAGGAACGCCGCAACGAGGCACGAACCTGGCTCCCGACCACACCAGAACCAGCCGGCACCGAGCACCCCGTCGATTTCTCGTGAGATTCACGGGCGGCAGCGACGACCTCTTCCGCCCCAGAACCGACGAGGAACGACAACTGAACGACGACAGCTGTCCCGTACCGCACCCCGACTCGGGTTTCATCGCTCCGTCTTAAGCGGCGGTATCGGGTGGTTGGTGTGCAGCAGAGCGTCCGGGTCGTAGCGGGCCTTCAACTCCGCGAGTCGCCGGTAAGTGGCCGGGTCGAACGCGGTGCGTACCCGTTCCGGTTCGAGGGAGCCGTAGCTGAAGTTGAGCGAGTGCCCGAGCGCCCGTTCCTCGAAGGGGGTCAGGATCTCGTCGTGCGGCTTCCGGGCCTCTTCCTCATCCGAACCGGGTTCGAGCGGCGACAGCACCCCCAGCGAGAACCCGGCAGCACGGTGTCCGACCGAGTCGGGAACCTCCGGCTCCCGGGCCAGCGCGCCGCCGAGATGTCGGATCCCGGTCACGCACATCACCGGTGCCTCCGGGCCGGTGCGTTCGACCAGATCGGCCAGTTCCCGGTCGCCGAGCTCGTCGAGCAGCAGGTTCCTGCCCCGGTAGCCGTGCGGCTGGTCGGGCTCGTCGAACACCGCGCCGGACTCGGAGTACGGCAGTTCGCGCAACGTGTCACCCAGCGGTTCCCCGAGACCGCGCAACGGCTCGACCAGTCGTTCGCCGTCCTCGGCGGACCCGAGATAGCTGAACTGTAGTTGTGCCACGTGCCGCCCGCGCAGCGACTCCGGCACTCCCGGAACGTCGGGGTAGGGCAGCATCGTCACCGCCGAGGTCATCTCCTCCGGCACGGTGCCGGTCCAGTCCCGCCAGGCGCGTGGTGCCTCGGGCACCCGTGCGAGGTCGAAGAACAGCCCACCGCCGTAGATCCGCTCCACCGGCAGCAGCCCGATTTCCATACCGGTGACCACTCCGAAGTCGCCACCGCCGCCACGGAGCGCCCGGAACAGCTCCGGCTCATCGGAAGCCGTCACCCGGCGGTGCGCCCCGTCCGGGGTTATCACGTCGAGGCGGTTCACGTGGTCGGCGGCGAAGCCGTGGCGGCGGGCGAGCAGCCCCACCCCGCCACCGAGGGTGTAGGAGATCGCGCCCACCCCGGGAAAACTGCCCGAGAGCGGCGCCAAGCCGTGTGGCGCCGCCGCCTCGATCACTCCTCGCCAGTCGGCGCCCGCCTCGATCCACGCCGTGCGTTCCCCTGGATCGACCCGGACTCCCGACATCCGGTGCGTGTCGAGCAGCACCCCACCGCGCAGCGCGGCGCCGCGCCCGTGGCCGGTGGCCTGCACGGTCAACCGGCTGCCGGAGTGGGCGGCGAACTCGAACGCGGTGCGCACATCACGCTCGTCGGCGGCCTCGACCACCACATCGGGGCGGTGCGGATCGAGGAGCTGGAAGCCGGTGGTGGAACGGTCGTAACCGCTGCCTTCCGGTGTGATCACCCGCCCCAGGAGGTGGCGGCGCAGTGCGTCAACGGTCGGTTTCGGGTTCGTCGTGTCGGTCATGTCGGCACGCTACGAACCGTTGCGGACAACCGGTGTCCGCGAGCGACGGCAGACTGGAAGACGTGGAACCGGAACAGGTGCGCGCTGACCCACCGACACGCGTGCTGCGATTGCTCGCACTGCTGCAGAGCAGGCGGGAGTGGTCCGGTGCCGAGCTCGCCGAGCGGCTCGGGGTCACCGGCCGGACCGTGCGTCGCGACATCGACCGGCTGCGCGCCCTCGACTACCCGGTGGTCGGCACGACCGGCACCGCCGGTGGTTACCGACTCGCTCCCGGCGAGTCGTTCCCACCGCTGGTGCTGACCGACGACGAGGCCGTCGCCGTCGCGGTGGGACTCGTGCGGGCGAGTGGCAGCGCCGTTTCCGGTATCTCGGAGAGCTCGATGCGCGCGCTGGCCAAACTCGAACGGATGCTGCCCGCCAGGTTGCGCCCCCGGCTGGCGGCGCTGGCCGAAACGAGTACCGCTGTCGAACGCGGCGAGCAGCCTCCGGTGGATGTGAGCGTGATGGCGGTGCTGGCCGGTTGCGCCCGGGACCGGGAGATCGTCTCCTTCGACTACCGGGATCGCCACGACACGCCGAGCGGTAGACGCGTCGAGCCCTACAGCCTGGTCACCGTGCACGGGCTCTGGTACCTGCTCGCCTACGACCCCGACCGCGCCGACTGGCGCACCTTCCGGGTGGATCGCATCGAGCGGCCCACCCGCACGTACCGTTCCAGTCCCCGGCGTCGGCTACCAGCGCAGGACGCGGCGAGCTATCTGAAGAGCTCGTTCGCGACCGCCTCCTACCGCTACACCGCGCGGATGGTCGTGCGGCTGCCCGCCGATACCGTGCGCGCCGGGGTGTTCGGGCCGATACCCGGAGAGATCCGGGAGGACGGCGCGGAGCGGTGCGTGGTGCGGCTCAGCGCCGAGTCGCCGGAACTGGTCACGCAGTACGTCGCGGTGGTCGCGGGGCTGGACGGTGAGTTCACACTGGACACCTGCGCGGAGATCGCGAGTCGGCTGCGCAGGCTGGGGAACCGGTTCGCGGATTAGTCGTCCAGGTCCCGAAGCAGCTGCTCGGCGGCAGGAGCATCCCCCGCGTCAGTTTTCGTTCTGAGGAGACGCGAGGTACAGCACGGCGGGGAAGACGGCGATCGTCAGGAGCAGCGAGGAGAGAAGCAGGCTCGTTCCGACTACCCGGCCGGTCTCCGGAACGAGAAGGACCGGAACTGCCGGGTAGAGCAGGGCGGTGACGATGTAGAGCAGCTCCTCCATCGAAGGAATCGCCAGTGAGTCGTTCGACCTCCGCAGCAGACGACGTGGCCAGGTGGTGTAGGCCTCCCGCAGCGACGGGATCTTCACGCGCTCGTGCTTACGCCACCGCAGGAAGCAGAAGGTCCACACGCAGGCGAGCAGGAGTAGCGCGAGCGCCGCTGTCGCGCTGTCCCGCGAGCTCCGGAGCGCGAGGGTGGCAAGGGACAGGAGTAGCCCGGCGTAGGTGAGCACGAGTAGCCGTTTCGCCCTGGGATCCGCCCTCGGCGCTTCAGTTGTAGAGTCGGATTCTGCGGTCTCCGACGAGTCCTTGGCTTGTAGTCCTTTCCGCTGCCAGCCGATCGCGGCAAGGAAGAACAGCAAGTTCAGGCAGAGCCCGCAGAATACCCCGACGGGTAGGGCGATGATCCAGAACAGGTTTCCCTTGTGGATCTGGTCGATGAGCACGAACGTCAGGTACGCGGTCACCGCGAGCGAACCGAGGCAGTACATGGCGGCGCTTATCCGGAACTTCCGGGTGAAGTTTCCCAACGGCATGTCGGCTCCTGCAGGGTTCGTTGACGTCTCGGGTTGTTGCGATGGGTGGTCGTGGTCCGCGTGCCCCGATCATCCGTAGCGGGAGAGGCGCTCGTTGGTATCGCTGCCTCGAAGATGCGGTCGGCGCGGAACAGCTCGACCAGGGATACGAGGAGCAGAACGCTCGACACGGCCGCCAGAGCCCATTCCACCGGTGCCGGAAGCAGTGAGTCTCGGGGTGAGGTCGCGGCGAGAATCAGTGTCAAAGTGGTCAGCGTGAGCGTTGCCGAGAAAGCGATGTGCAGACCGGTCGGTGTCCGCTGCATTCCGGTCCCTCCCGTTGGGTCGGAGTGTTCGTGTGCGAGTTCCGAAACCGGTTCCGCGAGGGAACGGTGTACCCGTCGGTCACTACTACGACGTGGAAAAGGTCAGACACGAGTACGTCCGTGATCGTAGCGTTGTGGCCGCTGTGGTGGAACAGGTTGCTTCGTAGCGATTCGTCGGCTCATCTCCGGGATGGTTCGAAACCGAATGAGAGAATGACTACGGCAGCTGAACCGCTGCCCGGTAGTCGATAGCGGGAGATGGCGCCAGCATTGTTCCGACCGCACCGGTGGCCATGCCGATGAGATCACTTTGGCTGTTCACTGCTTTTCGTGCAAGGTTGGTTGTTCGTGCGTCGCTGCTCCTCGGAACTCTGCAACGAGAGACCGGTGCTTTTTCGGCCTGGCACGTTCGGGAAGAGGCGCTCCTTCCCGATGGCGGTGAGGAAAATGGGGCCGATCGGTCCGCTGTACAGGCCGATTCCCGTGGCGGGGATCGGTACCATCCACCATGGTCCGCTCTCCAGGCATACAGTGAACATCGTGTACGCCGCCAGTGTGCCTACGAACAAAACCGAGAGGCTGAATATGTAGGGTGCTTTCACGTTCCTTCGAGGGGAGCTGCTGTTTCCGCCGCTTCCTCTCTTGAATCTGATCGAAACCGCGAACAGTGCTCCGAGCAGAAGGAGTCCCAGTGTGAACAAAACGTAAGAAACGAGTGTGCTGCGGTTGGGCCAGGCGAAAGTCAGCACTGCCGAGTTGCAGAAAAGTACGCTGATCAGCATGGAGTTCTTGATAAGTTTCTCGGATGATGAAGTATGGTTTCTTAGGGGCATGACAATCTTTTCGCGGAATCAACGGAACTATGATCTTGGTCGGTGACGACGAAGTCGGATGTAATTTGCCTACCAGGGGTTTCCGAATTTGGGAGACGCTGAGTCCGGTGGGGTCGGTGTTGTTGGTGGGGTTGCATTTCGCGTAGGCGTAGCGGTTGTTTTCCTGTCTGCTGGGTCGGGTTGGGTGAAGCGTTGGGGGGTGGTGTCGTAAATGTCGGGTTGTGTCGACATTTTGAGTTCACCGAGTCGAACTTTTGGAAAGATGGTTGGGAGGGCTGGTGTTCTCCCAACCACCAAGGATTCAGCTTTCCAGTGGGGTCACGAAGTGCGGTCTACTTCTTCTTGTACCAGCCGATCGCGCCGAGAAAGAATAGAGTGCTCAGCAGTAGCGTGCACAGTATTCCCAACGAGGAAATAATGATGAGGTATACACTGCTGTTGTTTATACCCATTTGTATTCCTCTGGCCATGAGAGCTGCAGGTATTATCATTGACGCTAGGTACAGTGCTGATTTTTTGCGCCACTCGGTGCTGAGTTTGCCGCGTCCTGGCATCTGTTTTCCTTGTTGGGTGTGTTCTAGGTTTCAAGGGAACGTTATTCCTCCCGTGTTGCGGGCGGTGATTATTCCGCTGAAGCATCCGAGTGCTGTTACTGTCACCACTGCTGCGGTTGCGCCGGTTCCGACTGTCGATAGCGCGAGCAGCATGGCTGCTGTGCTGTATCCCTTGTACGCGTTGTAGGCACCTGATGCGCAGCTGATGACGTCTGAGGTGATCGTTCCCGCGGTGGAGGCTGCGCTGAGCCCGGTGGGGTCGGTGTTGTAGGTGCAATGGCGAATTTTGTGGTGTACTGATGTTCTTTGTGGAAGGCCTTCGCGGAAAGTGTCGGAGCGGGGATGGCTCGTGCCGCTCCGACACTTCGGAGGTCCTTTGATTAATCCGGATTGCTAACTATTTCTTTCTGTGCCAGCCGATCGCCGCCAGAAATGCCAGTACTGCGAATCCTAGCCCAAGAATCAATCCGATCAAGGCTGCTATTGTGCCGAAAATGTTGTTTTTGTTCAGCTGGTCGTTCAGTATGAAGGCAAACACGATGGTGGCTCCCGTGAACATTAATGTGTAAAGGGCTGCGGTTTTCCGCAAGGGGGTGGGAAGTTTTCGGGGTTCGGGCATCTTTGGTATTCACTCGAATCTGGGGATGCGCTTCAAGGGACTGTGACGCCGCTGTATACTGACGTGAATCCTCCACTGAGACAACCAAACGCAGCTATTCCCACTGTGGCAACAGTCGCGCCGGTTCCCGCTGTCGACAGTGCGAGCAACGTGGCTGCTGTGCCGAATTGTTGGTAGGCGGCGATGGCTCCGGTGACACAGCCCAGTGCTGCCGAAGCGATGGTGCTCGCGGTGGAGGCTGCGCTGAGTCCGGTGGGGTCGGTGTTGTTGGTGGGGTTGCATTTCGCGTAGGCGTAGCGGTTGTTTTCCTGTCTGCTGGGGTCGGGTTGGGTGAAGCGCTTTGTGGTGGTGTCGTAGGTGCGGTGGCCGAGGAGGTAGTCGCCGGTGTCGAGTTGGTAGGCACCGGTGTAGCGGAACGGGTTCTGCTTCGCGGCTTGTCCGGTGGCGGTGGTTTCGCCGTAGGTGTCGTAGTCGTAGCTACCGGTGATGGTGCCGTCGTTGCCGAGCAGGGCGAGGATGGTGCCGCGTTGGTCGGTGATCGCGTTTTGTCGCGTGCCGTCCGGCCCGACTTCGGTGATCAGCGTGCCGTTGGGGTCGCGGTGGTAGCCGGTGCGCTGCCCGTTGTCGGTGATGCTGGTGATACCGAGAGCGGTGTGGGTGAAGGTGTGGGTGACGGTCCGGCCGTCGGTGGTTTCGGTGATGCTACGGGGCTGGGTCTGGTTGACCGTGTCGTAGCTGGTGTTGTCGATGCTGCCGGTGGGCAGTTGTGCGCTGGTGAGTTGGTCGGTGGGGCTGTAGTTGCGGCTGGATCCGGGGTAGGTGCTGCTGGTGAGGTTGCCTGCGTCGTCGTAGCTGTAGCTGGTGTCGCCTTGTTGGGTGAGTTGGTCGGCGGCGTTGCTGCTGTAGTCGGTGCCGCTGGGGTCGCTGGTGATGTTGGAGGCGGTGTCGTAGCTGTAGGAGCCGTTGCCGGAGCCGCTGGAGGTGATGCGGTTCAGCGGGTCGTAGGTGTAGGTGTCGCCGTGCCCGTCGATGGTGCGTGACTGCAGCAGGGTGCTGTCGCTGCCTCGGGGGGTGGTGTAGGAGTAGTCGGCGGTGAACAGCTCGTCGCCCGCGGTATTGCTGACGGTGATGCCGGTTTGGCGTCCGGCGGCGTCGTAGCTGCTGGTCCGGGTGCCGGCACCGGGGAAGGTGGTTCTGGTGCGGCGGTCGGCGGCGTCGTAGCCGAACTCGGTGGTCTGACCCGCGGGGTCGGTCATCGACACCGTCCGGTTGGCGGCGTCGTAGCCGTAGGTGGTGGTGCCGTTCGGGTCGACGAGTTCTGTGAGGTTGCCCGTCGGGTCGTAGTCGTAGCGCACGGTTTCCTTGTCACCGCCGGCGTCGCGTTCCGCCCAGATGATCTGGCCTGCTCGGCGGTAGCGGTACTCGGTGCTTGCTGTGGCGGTTTCACGGTTGGCCAGGTTGCCCACCCCGTCGTAGCTCATGGTTTGCAGCACGGTGCCGTCATGGCTGATGGCCACGATGCGGTCGAGTTTGTCGTAGGAGTACTCGATCGTGGTGCCGTTGCCGTCGGTGACGCTGGTGACCCGTGACAGCGCGTCGTAGGTGTAGCTGGTCTCGCCCAGTGGCCCAGGCGGTGTGATGGTAATGAGGTTGCCGGCGTCGTCGTAGGCGTATCCGGTGGTGGCGCCGTTGCCGTTGGTGTCGGTGGCGACGGTGCCGTCGGGGTTGTAGGTGTAGGACCGCAGCGTGGTGTCGAGCTGCTGCGAGCGCACCTCGGTGAGGTTGCCCGCCTGGTCGTAGGAGCGGGTGGTGGTGTTGCCCTGGGCGTCGGTGACCGTGGTCGGCAGGTGCGGGTGCGCCGAGCTCGTGTAGCCCACACTGGTATTAGCGCCGGTGGGAAGTTTGGTCCCGATCAAATTGTTGAGCCGGTCGTACTCGGCTGTGGTGGAGTTGTCCAGCCCGTCGGTGGTGGTGGCCACGTCACTGCTGGCCGTCCATGTGGACGACTGCTGATGTCCGAGTGGATCCACAGCGGTGATCCGACGCCCCTGTTGATCATAGGTGTAGACCGACTCGTGACCGTTTGGGTCAGTCACCGTGGTCTCGTGATCACCGTAGGCGAACCGGGTGATGGCACGGGTGGAGCCGTTAGGGGCACGAACCTGGGTGAGTTGGTCGGCGGCGTTGTACCGGAACTGGTATTGGCTGTAGTCCGGCAGGGTCAGCCGCAAGAGGTTGCCCGCCTCGGTGTAGTTGAACAGATACCGATTACCACCACGCTCAGTGAACGTAGTCATCTGCCCGGCATCGTTGTAGGTGTATGTCCCGGCGGTGGTGCCAGTGGGATCGGTGATCCTGGTGATCCGGCCCGCCCCATCGTGCTCGAAATTGGTGACCCGGTCTTGCGAGTCGGTGATCGAGGACAGGTTCCCGTTATCGGTGTAGTGGTAAGTAGTGGTGTTGCCGTTGCGGCTGGTTCTACTGTTGAGCCAGCCTTCGGCTGAGAACGCCCACACCTCTCCAGAGCCGTTCCAGCTCAATTCGTAACTACCATCGGCCAGCTGGTCGAGTTCGGCGTCTACTCCAGGGGCGGGGGTGTAACCGCCCGAACCGTCGGCGGTGAAGGTCGCGCAGTAACCGGACGCACCGTGCAGCACCACGTCGGATCCGTCGAAGGTCAGCCCGATGTCGCCACCCGCGTTGATGCTGCGCCCTTGCCCATAGGAGCCTGCACCGGGAAGTTGACTGTTGTAGACGTGGTTCAGCGAGAGGTTCTGCCCCGTACCCCGGATCGTGAGGTCGCGGGAGGTGGCGACCAGATTGCCGTTGAACGTGTTGACCGCGAGCTCGACCCGATCCGAGATCTGGAATCGCTCCAGCGGGTACTGCGGCAGAATGCCGGTGGCCTGCCCCGGCTCGCAGGTCACCGCCTCGGCCGCGGTCTCTACAGCCGCACGGGAGGGAGCCTGCCGGGCGGCGTTACCCGGCGGATCCCATGACTCTGCCGGTGCCGGACCACCGTTCGGAGTGCGATCCACCTTCTCTGATGGGGTCCAGACCGAGTCCGGAAGGGACAACCCCGTAGTACCGGTCTGCTCGGTGGACACGTTGGCTGTGTCGGTGGCGTGTGCGGCCACGGGCACAGTCATGACTAGCGCGGAAATCGCCAGTGGCGCGACACGGCGCAGCAGTCCGCGTCGCGGTAAGGAATGTGAGGACATACCTCGGACAGCTCTCCCAGTATCGGTCCCGCTCGGCCTGACACCACTCGTGCCCGGGACACGGAGAGAAGTCTTAGGGCACCGATCATCCCTCAAGCCAGAACCTACAAATATTTGTAACTGGATGGTTACAAGGTGTAACCCATTTGGTTTAGGTCAAATGTGATCTGCACAATAATGGGTTTTTAGGATCCACGCCGGACTTAATGTCCGCCGTCGGCGGCGTGGTACTCGGCCCCACACCGCCGCTGTCCACTGCGGAACCTGGGGGTTCCGTTGCCTTCGCTACGGAAGGATGCCCGATGGGCCAGGCCCACATCCGCCACGGACACCGCGCAGTGGTGTCCACACTGGTCGTCGCATTAGCCGTCTTGGTTGGGCTCGCCGTGTCGAGTCCGGCACCCGCCTTCGCGGCGACGTCGGTAGAGTCCGCTCCTTCCCCGGTGACGGCCGGGGTGATGCCCACGCCGCAGACCAACGGCACGATCTTCACGGTGGAGATCGTGGGTGATACCGCCTATGCGGGCGGCATGTTCACCACAGCCCGCCCGGCCGGGGTGGCTCCCGGTGGTGCCGGTGAGGTCGCCCGGCATAACCTGCTGGCCTTCGACCTCGACACCGGCGACCTGCTGCCGTGGTCGCCCGAGGTCAGCAACAGCCACACCGTCACCACCGCCCCGGGATCTTTCTGCCGCGAACTGTCACCGCTGGAATGGACCTGTGACACGGTGTTCCAGTTGGAGTCCTCCCCGGACGGTTCCCGGCTCTACGCGGCCGGGGACTTCGACCGGGTCGACGGGCAGTGGCGCTCCCGGCTGGCGCGGTTCGACACCGCCACCGGCGAGCTCGACCCCGACTTCGCCCCCGCGCCACCGGCCGGGTACGCGGGCTGTCGGTCACCAGCGAGACCGTCTACTTCGGCGGCGCGTTCGACGCCGTCGACGGCACCACGCGGCAACGGCTGGCGGCGGTGAGCACCACCGACGGCAACCTCACCCCGTGGAACCCGACCGCCGACAACGAGGTCTTCACCGTCCAGGCCGCACCACAGCAGCAGCGCGTGCTGCTGGGCGGGGCCTTCGACACCGTCAACGGGCAGCCCCACCGCGCCATGATGGCCGTCGACGCCACCAGCGGTGACAACGTCTCCTGGCAGGCCACCGTGCCCGGCGGCAGCGAGGTCGTCTCCGACATCGCCACCGACGACACCGGCACCGCCTATTTCAGCGCCTACGACGATAGCGGCAATCAGATGCGCTTCGAGGGCCGCGCGGCCATCGACATCGCCACCGGCACGGCCGACTGGTGGGACGGCTGCTACGGCGACACCCAAGGAGTCGCTGTCGCCGACGGAGTGCTCTACAGCGCCTCGCACACCCACGACTGCCAAGCCCTCGGCGCGGCCACCGACGGCAACTACTACCGATTGCTGGCGGAAACCACCCAAGCTACCTCGACCGCGGTGACCAGCTCCAACAACGTGCAGCAGGGCGATCCCGTCCCCGAGGTACTGCCCTGGTTGCCCAACACCGACCAGGGGCCAGCTGACTCCGCGTGGCAGCACGGTCCCTGGGCGATCGACGCCACCAGTGACCACGTCCTGGTCGGCGGCGAGTTCACCACCGTCAACGGCGACGATCAGCAGAGCTTGGCCCTGTTCGGCGCGCGTGACGTCTCCGGCGCGGTGAACAACGGCCCGCAGCAAGCCCCACTGACCTCACCGGAGTTGTCCCGCGACGGTGACGGCAACGTGGTCATCACCTGGCACACCACCTGGTCGGCCCAGACCAACCGCATCCGCTACGAGATCAACCGGCAGGGCAGCGCCGAACCGATCCACACCGTCACCAAAGCCACCCGCCCCTGGCACACCCCACTGCTGAACCACACCGACAGCGCGCACACCGCGGGTACCTACCGCATCCGCGCCACCGATACCGACGGCAACGCCATCGGATCCCCCAGCACCACCATCACCGGCCGACAGTGACCACCCTCACTCGCCGGTAGTTCATCGCCGTGGACGGTCTCGGATAGGGTGAAACCGGTTGAGCAGTCAGCCGGCACGGCATCCGGACAGGATGCCGCGTTCCTAGCCGTTCACGGCACCCGGCTGCTCTCTCCGAAGATTCGTGCTCGACTCGGTCCCGCGTGGTCCTGTCCA
The DNA here is from genome assembly GCF_900101095.1 of Actinopolyspora mzabensis. GTDB lineage: Bacteria > Actinomycetota > Actinomycetes > Mycobacteriales > Pseudonocardiaceae > Actinopolyspora > Actinopolyspora mzabensis. The sequence continues at coordinate 5,820 of NZ_FNFM01000002.1, read as the reverse complement.
ACTTCGGAAAGGACACGACCACGTTGGGCAGACCCGGCAGCGACGCCACATCGAATCCGCAGGCACCGTACGTGTCCGGGCGGTTCACCAGCGCCGGAAACGGCCCGGTGCCGCCCCCGGTGATCCACTACTGGGACTGGCAGCTGCGTGCGGCGTGCCGTGGGGTTGACCCGAACATCTTCTTCGCCCCTGACGGCGAGACCCGCAATGATCGGGAGCGGCGGCAGCGGGTCGCCAAGTCGATCTGCCAGGACTGCCCGGTGCGCCAGCTTTGTCTGAACCACGCGCACGCCGTCGGCGAGACCTACGGAGTATGGGGCGGATACACCGAACTCGAGCGCAGTCCGCGCAACCGCCGCGGCGGTTCTCCCTGAGAGAGAACGGGCGTTTTCCACCAGCTCGAACGGTAACCACGATCGCGCGGAGAACCGGCTCGCCGCCGGAGGACTCGATGAGCTCGCGGAATTCGAGGAGGTCGCTTTCACCGCGTCGGATCGGCTGCCGCGATCCGACGCGACCCGATCCGAGCCTCCCCGGCGACGAAGCGGACCGAACCGCGGCCCGCTACGACCGAACCTCATCGAGCTCGCTTTTCGGCAGGTACGACACGCCTCGGTCACGGCAGTATGCCGACTCCGGCGTAGGCGTTGCTGCGTGCGGCGTACTTCTCGGACACCGGTTGGTCGGGGCGCCACTGCGCGCTGGGGACTACGCCGGGGTCGAGTAGTTCGTATCCCGCGAACATCTCCAGGACCTCCGCGTGGTCGCGGGTTCGCAGGGTGGGTGTGGTGGTGGTTTCGAAGACCTCCTGTGCTCCGTCGATCTCTTCCTCCGAGATGTCGAGCATCGCGGAGTTCGAGATCGCGAGCGTGCTGCCCGGTACGCAGGCATCCCGGTACCGTGCCATCCCTTTCCGCTCATGACTGCCCCGAGTTCTCGGGGATGGGCCCGAGAGGAAATTCTGTGATCGCCGCTGTAGACATGATGGGTTGGTCCTGTTAGAGTCGTTGCCAGCAGACGGAGAGCACTGAAGCGCCATCACCGATGAATCGGCGCCGTGAGTGATGAGAAGTGCAGTTGCAGGCTCCCGGTGGGCCCGTTGGTCCTCACCCGGGTTGTGAAGGTAAGTCCGTGATCCGCACGCGTATGAGAAGGGGGTCGTCGAGTCAGTTGTTTTCCGGCCGCCCCCATTTTCCCGTGTTGGTGGGTGGAGGCACGGCCTGAGCAGTGAGTAAGTATCCCTCCGCGGCCCCCGGCGCACCGTTGGTGTGCCGGGGGCCTTGTCGAGGGAACGGGGAGCGGTAGTGGATCAAAATCGGCCCGGAGCCGAGGAGAAGTTCGACGACGAGGACTATCCCGCCTACACCATGGGGCGGGCCGCGGAGATGCTGGAGGTTACCCAGCCGTTCCTGCGGTCCTTGGAGGAGGCTGGGTTGATCGCCCCGCAGCGCTCCGGCGGGGGACATCGCCGCTACTCCCGCCGCCAGCTGCGGCGGGCCACCCGCGCCCGCGAGCTCGTCGACCAGGGCACCCCGGTGACGGCGGCCTGCCGGATCATCAGCCTCGAGGACCAGCTCGCCGAGTACACCGATCGGCCGGAGTCGGGCGCGCAGGGTTAGGTCGCCCCCCCCGTCGGCGCGGGTCGTGGGTGGGGTGTGTAGGGTCTTTGGTGGTCGTTGAGTTTCTGGGTTCGTGTTGTGTGCATGCTCGCAGGATGTTGATGCGGGCGAGCTTCTTTCTTTGGTTGTAGCTGGAGCGAGTCGCCGTCTGAGATCCCCGGCCCGGGCCTCCGCACGGTGTGGTGGCTCGTCATACCCCCAGCTCCCGAAGGAGACGGACATGACTAACGGAACAGTGAAGTGGTTCAACTCGGAAAAGGGCTTCGGCTTCATCGCCCCGAACGAGGGCGGCCAGGACGTGTTCGTGCACTACTCGGCGATTGATGCCTCCGGCTTCCGTACTCTCGAAGAGGACCAGCAGGTCACCTACGACGTCAGCCAGGGCCCCAAGGGGCTGCAGGCCGACCTCGTGCGGGCGGTCTGAGTACCGCTTTTCTTCTTTCCAGTGGCTCCCTGCCCGGGATGGGTAGGGAGCCACTGGTGTTTCCGGCCCGGACGGGCGGACACATCAAGCCCGTTCGGTCACACCCTCGCGGAGCGCCCGCATCGAGCGCCCCCACCTCTTCTCACGCGCCGGAGTGACTCGACGAGCCCGAGTCCCAGGAGAGTCGCTCCTGCGGCCACCAGACCCCAGATCGCCGGGTGCGGCAGCAGGGAACCTCTCCCGGACAAGGCGTTCAGCAGCAGTGAGAGAACCGCGAGCGATCCCGATACCGAACCGAGCACGAGGATCCAGGAAGGCGCACGGGGCATGTCGGTTCCTTCTGCTCCGCATCGCCGATCATTCGGGTCCGGTTCCGGTGCTCACCGCAGTATGCCGACTCCGGCGTAGGCGTTGCTGCGTGCGGCGTACTTCTCGGAGACGGGTTGGTCGGGGCGCCACTGCGCGCTGGGGACTACGCCGGGGTCGAGTAGTTCGTATCCCGCGAACATCTCCAGGACCTCCGCGTGGTCGCGGGTTCGCAGGGTGGGTGTGGTGGTGGTTTCGAAGACCTCCTGTGCTCCGTCGATCTCTTCCTCCGAGATGTCGAGCATCGCGGAGTTCGAGATCGCGAGCGCGCTGCCCGGCACGCAGGCATCCCGGTACCGCGCCATCAGCGCCGCCGGGTCATCGAGGTCGAGGATGTCCAGGATCGCCACGGCGAGGACCGCGATCGGACGATCGAAGTCCAGCAGTTCGGTCACGCCGGGAGCGTTCAGCACGGCCTCCGGGTCGGTGATGTCGGCCTGGGTCATGCTGGAGAGCGGATCGTCGGCCAGCAGCTGCCGGGCGTGGGTGGCCGCGATGGTCTCGATGTCGACGTAGGCCACCCGTGCGGCCGGGTTCACCTGCTGGGCGATCTCGTGCACGTTCCCCTTGGTGGGAATGCCGGAGCCCAGATCGAGGAACTGGTCGATCCCAGCCTCGGCGCAGACGCGGACGGCGCGGCCCAGGAAGGCCCGGTTGATGTGGGTCCACTCCACGTTGCCCGGAAACGCCCGCAGCAGTTGTTCGGCCGCCTCGCGATCGGCGACGAAGTTCGCCGAGCCGCCCAGGAAGTAGTCGTACATGCGGGCGATGTTCGGGGTGTGCGCGTCGAGCCCACCCGCTTCCGAGTTCGCATCCGCACCAGTCTCGTCGTGTTCGCGCATCGGAAACAGCCTGCCACGCCGCGAAGCAGTTCGGCTATTCGGATGTGGAGTTTTCCGCACTCGTCGGGTTTCCCCGCACGATCACCCTCCCGATGAGGGCGGAGAGGCGGTGCAGCGCCCATTCCAGCGGCCCGCGTCCCAGGAACCGGCGCCAGAGCGCGGCGCTCAGCAGCGCGCCGGTAACCAGCAGCAGCCACAACGTGTAGGAGTGTTCGCCGATGAGGTGCGCGAGTCCCCCTGGACCGAACGCCCGCAGCACGAGCAGGTGCCCCGCGTAGCAGGTCAGTGCCAGCGCGCCCACCGCGGCGAGCGGGAACAGCACGGTGCGCGGCCGCTCCACGAACAGGCACAGCCCGATCACGGCGAGAGCGACACCGGTGGCGCCGATGATCTCGAAGGGAGTTCCGCTGTGCGCCCCGGCCGTGAGCAGGTAGGCCGGATCCTCCGTGGGAACCGTTCCCAGGTTCGAGGCCAGCAGTTCCTCGACCACTCGCGGCGGGAACTTCCCCCGGTAAAGTCCTACGAGCCGCTCGAACCCGCCGAAGGCGTACAGGGCCAGCCAGGAGACACCGTAGCCGAGCAGGGCCAACCCGATTCCGATCGCCACCAGCGGTCCCCTGTGCCCGCGCGGCCCGAGACGGCCCAGCGCCATACCCGCCAGCAGGAACGGAATCCAGGTCAACACGGGATAAGCACCGGTGAGCACGATGGCCCGGAAAGCTTCCGCCACCCCTCCGAGCGAGGTGAAGTCGGCGAGGTCGGGCGTGTAGCCGAGCCGGTTCGGGGTGGGGATGTCGCTCCGGATCAGGAACGACACCAGCGGAGTCACCACGGCGAGGACCGCTGCCAGCACCGCCAGCCAGGTGGCCCGCAGCGGCAACAGCGGGATCGCGAGCACGAACAGCACACCGTAGAAGGTCAGAATGACCATGGCGGGCACCTGCATGCTGGTCAGCACCAGGCCGAGCACGAACAGCACCACGGCACGCACCGCGATCCGCACGGCCGAGAGGGTTCTCCGCCGCCCGGTGTGCGGTTCGGTGCCGCCGCTGAGCAGCGCGATCGACACACCCGCCAGCACGGCGAACAGCGCCGCGGAGCGTCCGGACACCAGCGTGTACAGCCAGCCGCCGGACGGCACGGTGTGCGCGGCGAACATCCCCAGCACGGCCAGTCCGCGAGCCATATCGATGCCCACCAGGCGCCCGGTTCGTGCGGCGGGGGAGCGAGCGGTGGGTGGTGGCCCTGCCCCGGAGGAAGTGCTTGATTCGGTCACGTCTCGATGATGCCGGTCCGCCCGTCACCGCCGGCTCGGCCGAACGATCATGTTCGCCCACCATTCTCCGGCGGCCGCCGGTCCGCCCACGACCTCGGATCTCGCGGGGGCGAGGACCGAGGTCGTGCGGCGGCTCCCGCGCGGCGGGCGTCGATTTCTCGCGAGATCGCCGGGACTTCGTTGCGGGAGGTTCCGTCGAGTGAGCCTCCCGCCGCCCCGGCCGGAACACTTCGATCAGGAGACGCTGACGACGGGTTCGCCCGACTCCTCGCTGCTCTCCGAGAGCCGCATGGCTTCCTCGATGAGGGTTTCCACGATCTGGTTCTCCGGCACGGTCTTGATCACCTCGCCCTTGACGAAGATCTGCCCCTTGCCGTTGCCCGAGGCCACCCCGAGGTCGGCCTCGCGGGCCTCACCGGGACCGTTGACCACGCAGCCCATCACGGCCACGCGGAGGGGAACCTCCATGCCCTCCAAACCGGCGGTGACCTCGTCGGCGAGTTTGTAGACGTCGACCTGCGCCCGGCCGCAGGACGGGCAGGAGACGATCTCCAGCTTGCGCGGCCGCAGGTTCAGCGACTCCAGAATCTGGGTGCCGACCTTGACCTCCTCGACCGGCGGGGCGGACAGCGACACGCGGATCGTGTCGCCGATGCCCTGCCGCAGCAGCGAACCGAAGGCCACGGCCGACTTGACCGTGCCCTGCATCGCCGGACCGGCCTCGGTCACACCGAGGTGCAGCGGGTAGTCGCACTGCTCGGCCAGCAGTTCGTAGGCCCGCACCATCACCACGGGATCGTTGTGCTTGACCGAGATCTTGACGTCGTGGAAGTCGTGCTCGGCGAACAGCGAGGCCTCCCACAACGCCGACTCGACGAGCGCCTCCGGTGTGGCCTTGCCGTACTTCTCCAGCAGACGCTTGTCCAGCGAGCCCGCGTTGACGCCGATGCGGATCGGCGTGCCGTGGTCCTTGGCCGCCTTGGAGATCTCCTTGACCTGATCGTCGAACTTGCGGATGTTGCCCGGATTGACCCGCACGGCGGCGCAGCCCGCCTCGATGGCCGCGAAGACGTACTTCGGCTGGAAGTGGATGTCGGCGATCACCGGGATCTTCGACTTCTGGGCGATCGCGGGCAGCGCCGCCGCGTCGTCGGCGGTCGGGCACGCCACACGCACGATGTCACAGCCCGAGGCGGTCAACTCGGCGATCTGCTGCAGCGTGCCGTTGATGTCGGTGGTGTTCGTCGTGGTCATCGACTGCACCGAGACCGGGTGATCACTACCGACACCGAC
>NZ_FNFM01000006.1:190100-375766 GCF_900101095.1 Actinopolyspora mzabensis | reverse complement strand
CGGAAACACCCACCAACCACAACCAGCCAGCAGATCTCCCGAATGCCCTTTGCTGTTGACTGCATCCACCGTAGCACCCCAACCAACCCCCCACTCACCGGGGGGCCACCCACCAACACCGAAACCCAACCCACCAAGGCCAGATCCCGAGCCAGCAAGCACCAGGCACCACATGCAGTTCTTCAAACAACCAGCCACCACCACGAACCGAACACCAGAAACCACCCAAACAAACCCGGAACCACATCCCAGGCTCACCATTTCCCGTGATTTCCAGCCCGGCCCCGCCGTGCTGACAACAACCACTCTAAACCCCCACCACACCACCCCACACACCCACCCCCCGTTAATTCGCGAAATCGCAGGACAGCCCCCGTAAATACCCCGAAAACCATTCGGATAACCGTCGTACCCTCACAGTTCACCGGGGCCGCCCGCACGAGGCTCCCCAGCGGGGGCGGCGACCACACCCACCGAATCGGACTGTCCACAACGGCCTTAACACAGTTCGTACTGCCAGTTGGTGATTCGGCGGACGACGAGCACAGCCAGTATCGCCGTGACCACGTAGCCGGGAGCGGCGAGAAAGCCCGCCAAAGCCCGATCGCGGTAGAGCGCGGATTCCTCCTGACCGGAAAGATCGAACTGGGTTCTCCCAAATCCGGTATGTACTCGAGTGATCACTCGCTCGACTCGTCCGGCGCACAGCATCGCGAGAAAGAACAGCCACCAGGCCCAGAGCAGCCCATCCCTGTATTCGGCACTCGAATCCACACCTCCGCGCACGCGGCCGGGACGGCTGGCGCGCCGGATGTCGGTGAGTATCTGCTTCGGGAACCAGAAATCGACGACCGGGATGATCCAACCGAGGATCAACCAGGGTTTCCGCTGCCGGTACATCCCGGCATCCAGCGCAGTACTCCCGCCCCGCGGGAACGTGCCCACCACGCACGGCGCGGTTCACTCGTCCACTGCCGATCTCGCCGAAGGACAAAACGGCACGGACACTACTGGCGCGACCTCGAGCCGCGGCGCACCGAGAAGCTCTCCCGGGTGGGACGGCGATTCACCGGCCGCGCTCCGACCGATCGTGGCGACGCCGTCGCAGCCACGTGACGAGCCCACCGAGCACCGCGGCGAACAGCACGACGGCACCGAGCAGCACAGGCCAACCCCAGCGACTCGATATCGCGTCCAGCACACGTCGGGTGGGGCTGGCCTCATCGGCCAACACCACACCGAGCAGCACCACGGCGGCCAGCAGCACCACGGCGAGCAGGACATACCTCGGCCTGCCCAGCACTCGGGCACGCCGGTGCAGCACCCGGGCGACCTTCACCAAACGAAGCACCCGCACGAGCTGGACAGCGGCGACCACTCGGACCAGCCGCAGCACCTGGGCGGGGGCGAACGCGAACACCACGGCGGGGATGGTCAGCAGGGTGACCAGTGCCATCCACCAGTGCTCCCGCAACCAACGGGGTCGGTCCCGGCTGAACCAGAACAGCAGCACCGACTCGGCGGTGAGCACCAGCATCGACGCCCAGTTGAGCACGCTGCCGAACAGCGACACCGGACCGTCGAGCCGGGTGAGAAACACCGCGGGAACCGAAACGGCGGCGGCGGTGAGCACCGGAACGTGCAGCGCACTCCGAATCCGGTCCTCGCTGTTCCGCCGGGGATTCACGTGAATCGGACCTTACCGACCGTTCCGGAGGTCAACGGCGGTCCTGGTACCGGACGACCGACGAAACGATCCCGCCCCCGGAGGGACGGGATCGATCGTTTCGGCTCGGTGGGTCACTCGGAGGAGCCGGAGCCCTCGGACTGGTCGTCCTGGTTGGAGCCGGAGCCCTCCGAGGAGGAACCACCGGAGGAACCAGCCAGGTCCACCGGCGGCGTGTCCGGAACGGTGGAAGGCTTGAGCTCACCTCGGAAGGTGAACTGGGCCTGGTCCTCGGTTCCTTCCTCGTCCCAACCGTCGACGTCGACGATGACGATCTGACCCGCCTCGACTTCGCCGAACAGGATCTTCTCGGAAAGCTTGTCCTCGATCTCGTGCTGGATCGTGCGGCGCAGCGGCCGGGCACCCAGCACCGGGTCGAAGCCCCGCTTGGCCACCAGCTTCTTGGCCTTCGAGGTCAGCTCGATGGACATGTCCTTGCTCCTGAGGGCGGTTTCCACCCTGCCGATGAGCAGGTCGACCATCCGGATGATCTCTTCCTCGGTGAGCTGGTGGAAGACGATCACATCGTCGATCCGGTTGAGGAACTCCGGACGGAAGTGCTTCTTCATCTCCTCGTTGACCTTGGACTTCATCCGCTCGTAGTTGGTCTCCTGCTCGTTACCAGCGGTGAAGCCCAGACCGACCGCCTTGGAGATGTCGGCCGTGCCCAGGTTGGAGGTGAAGATCAGCACCGTGTTCTTGAAGTCGACCACACGGCCCTGACCGTCCGTGAGCCTGCCGTCCTCCAGGACCTGCAACAGCGTGTTGTAGATCTCGTGGTGGGCCTTCTCGATCTCGTCGAACAGCACCACGGAGAACGGCTTGCGACGGACCTTCTCGGTGAGCTGACCGCCCTCCTCGTAGCCGACGTAGCCCGGAGGGGCACCGAACAGCCGGGAAGCCGTGTAGCGATCGTGGTACTCACCCATGTCGATCTGGACCAGGGCATCGTCGTCGCCGAACAGGAACTCGGCCAGCGACTTGGACAGCTCGGTCTTACCGACACCGGAGGGACCGGCGAAGATGAAGGAACCGGAGGGACGCTGCGGGTCCTTCAGGCCGGCACGGGTGCGGCGGATCGCCTGGGAGACCGCCTTGACCGCGTCCTCCTGGCCGATGATCCGCTTGTGCAGCTCGTCCTCCATGCGCAGCAGCCTGGAGGTCTCCTCCTCGGTGAGGCGGAACACCGGAATACCGGTCCAGTTGGCGAGCACCTCGGCGATCTGCTCGTCGTCGACCTCGGCCACGACGTCGAGATCACCGGCCTTCCACTGGGTCTCGCGCTCCTCCTTCTGCGTGATGAGCTGCTTCTCCTCGTCACGCAGCCTGGCGGCGCGCTCGAAGTCCTGCCCGTCGATGGAGGACTCCTTGTCCCTGCGGACCTCGGCGATCTTCTCGTCGAACTCGCGCAGGTCCGGCGGTGCGGTCATCCGGCGGATGCGCATCCGCGCACCGGCCTCGTCCAGCAGGTCGATCGCCTTGTCCGGCAGGTACCGGTCGTTGATGTAGCGATCCGCCAGACTGGCCGCTGCCGACAGGGCGGAGTCGGTGATGGAAACGCGGTGGTGCGCCTCGTAGCGGTCCCGCAGTCCCTTGAGGATCTCCACGGCGTGGTCCAGCGAGGGCTCGCCCACCTGGATCGGCTGGAAACGGCGTTCCAGGGCCGCGTCTTTCTCGACGTTCTTGCGGTACTCCTCCAGCGTGGTGGCACCGATGGTCTGCAGCTCACCGCGCGCCAGCATCGGCTTGAGGATGCTCGCCGCGTCGATGGCCCCCTCGGCGGCACCCGCACCGACCAGCGTGTGGATCTCGTCGATGAACAGGATGATGTCGCCGCGGGTCTTGATCTCCTTGAGGACCTTCTTCAGGCGCTCCTCGAAGTCACCACGGTAGCGGGAACCGGCGACCAGCGAACCGAGGTCGAGCGTGTAGAGCTGCTTCTCCTTCAGCGTCTCCGGGACCTCGCCCTTGACGATCTTCTGGGCAAGCCCCTCGACCACGGCGGTCTTGCCGACACCGGCCTCGCCGATGAGGACGGGGTTGTTCTTGGTGCGGCGGGACAGCACCTGCATGATGCGCTCGATCTCGGTGTCGCGACCGATCACCGGGTCGAGCTTGGTCTCACGGGCGCTCTGGGTGAGGTTGCGGCCGAACTGGTCCAGCACCAGCGAGGAGGACGGGGTGCCCTCGCTGCGGCCACCGGCCTCGGCCGGTTCCTTGCCCTGGTAGCCGGACAGCAGCTGCAACACCTGCTGGCGGACCCGGTTGAGATCGGCGCCGAGCTTGACCAGCACCTGCGCGGCCACGCCCTCGCCCTCGCGGATCAGTCCGAGCAGGATGTGCTCGGTACCGATGTAGTTGTGCCCGAGTTGGAGTGCCTCCCGCAGCGACAGCTCCAGAACCTTCTTGGCCCTCGGGGTGAAGGGGATGTGGCCACTGGGCGCCTGCTGGCCCTGGCCGATGATCTCCTCGACCTGCTGGCGCACGCCCTCAAGGGCGATCCCCAGCGATTCCAGCGCCTTGGCGGCGACACCCTCACCCTCGTGGATCAGACCCAGGAGAATGTGCTCGGTGCCGATGTAGTTGTGGTTGAGCATCCTGGCCTCTTCCTGGGCCAGGACAACCACCCGCCTCGCGCGGTCGGTGAACCTCTCGAACATTCGCACTCCCTGACTGCTGCGCCGGCGGTCTCGTACCGGGCACCGCTCCTGCTCACGCCGATGCCCGCGATGGGTTCAGCACTCTGAACTCCACTCTAGTAGCCACGGCGCACTCAGGGCTGTTCCGGCTCGCAGCCCACTTCTCGACGACGTTGCGTTCAACCAGCCCAACAGGGCGTTGAGCTGCGAAATTCCATCCGAAAACCAGGTCGCCCGCAGTGTCCGCCGAGCGCGAACACCGCCTCCGACGGACCGAATCTCACTCATCCGGCCCAGTGTGGTGACTATCCGGCCCGGGGTGGTGCCGAGTCACGGTGGTCGCGGTCAGGACCCCCGGGTTCCGAGGGCGCCGTTCTCCGGTTCCGGGCCCCGGGCCTGCCTGCCACCCGCCGGAACCACCATCGGGGTACCCGTAACCGGGTCCGGAATCACCCGTGCCCGGAGATCGAACACCTCGTGCAGCAGTCGCTCCGTGAGCACCTCTCCCGGAGGGCCCTGCGCGGCGATCTCCCCCTCGGACATCGCCACCAGTCGGTCCGCGTAGCGGGCGGCCAGGTTGAGGTCGTGCAGCACCATCACCACGGTGCGCCCGCTCTCGGTGTGCAGCCTGCCGATCAGCTCCAACACGTCCACCTGGTGCGACAGATCCAGGTAGGTGGTCGGCTCGTCCAGCAGGAGCAGATCGGTTCCCTGCGCCAGTGCCATGGACAACCAGGCGCGCTGCCGCTGCCCACCGGACAGCTCGTCCACGGACCGATCGGCGAGGTCACCGATGCCGGTGAGCGCCAATGCCTCGGCCACCGCCGACTCGTCCTCCCCGGACCACTGGCGGTACCAGGACTGGTGCGGATGCCTGCCTCTGGCGACCAGGTCGGCGACGCAGAGTCCTTCCGGGGCGACCGGCGACTGCGGCAACAACCCCAGCCTACGCGCGACTTCCTTGGTGGACATCCGGTGGATGGGTTCGCCGTCCAGCAGCACACTGCCGCGCTTGGGCCGCAACAACCTGCCCAGGGCTCGCAGCAGCGTGGACTTGCCGCAGCCGTTGGGACCGATCACGCCGGTGATGGTGCCGTCGACCACGTCCAGATCCAGCCCGTCGACCACCACGCGCTCGCCGTAGCCCAACGACAGGTCGCGGGCGCACAACCGGTTCCTCGCCCCTTCTGCGGAACCGTCGCCCGATAAGGACTCGGTGTCCGCGGCCGTGCGGGCGGCCGGGTCGTGCGCGATGTGCGAGGCGGTCATGTCTGAACCTCCCGATACCGGTGGACGAGCAGATAGATCAGGTACGGGGCACCGAGCGCGGCGGTGACGATTCCGACCGGTAGTTGCAGTGGACCGAACAGCGTGCGCGAGACGAGATCGGCACCGACGACGAGAAGCGCTCCGAACACCATCGACACGACCAGCGGCGGTCGCGGGGTGCCTGCCGTGCGGAGGGCGATCTGCGGGGTGGCGAGCGCGACGAAGGCGATCGGCCCGGCCGCCGCGGTGGCCAGCGAGGCGAGCACGGCGGCCCCGAGCAGCAGCGCACCTCGGGCGACGTTGACGGGCACCCCGAGTTCGCGAACCGTATCGTCGTCGAACTGCAACGCCCCCAGGGCGTGCGAGCCGAGCAGGGTCACCGGCACGAGCACCAGCAGGGCCAGCCCGACCGGCACCACGTTGTCCCAGTCACGCGCGTTGAGGCTGCCGGTGAGCCACACCATCGCGCGCCCGGCGTCCTGGGTCTCGCCGATGGTCAGCAGCCACAGCGTCACGTTGACCGTCAGCGCGTTCATGCCGATGCCGACCAGCACCAACCGAAACGAGTCCACCCCGCCCCGGTGGGCCAGCAGTCCGACCAGCACTGCGGTGACGATGCCGCCCGCCAGCGCGACCAGGGGCAGGCCGAGACTCGCCACGAGGCCGCTGATCCCGCCCAGCGTGCCGGAGGTGACGATGACGAGGGTCGCGGCCGCACCGGCACCCGTGGTCACGCCCAGCAGATCCGGGCTGGCCAGCGGATTGCGCACCACCGCCTGGGTGATCGCGCCGGACAGCCCGAGCGCCGCCCCGACCAGCAGTCCGGTCAGCGCGCGCGGCAACCGCAGCTGCAGCACCACCAGCCTTTCCCCGGCGTCGCCACCGCCGAACAGCGTGCGCAGCACCCCCAGTGGGGAGATCGGGTAGTCGCCGAGCGCCAGATCGCAGGCGAACACCAGAAGCAGCCCACCGAGGCCGCCCAGCAACGCCACCAGCGGCCGGAGGCGCAGCACCGTGGACACGGGGCCGACACGCAGCGGGGCACGACCACGTACCCGCGCGGCCGGGCCGTCGACGGGGGTTCGCACCGATTCCGTCACAGCCGCATCAGCCTCCTGCGCCGTACGAGGGCGATGAAGAAGGGCGCGCCGATCATCGCCAGCATCACGCCGACCTGGATCTCCGAGGGGCGCGCCATGACCCGGCCGACCAGATCTGCCAGCAGCACCAGGCAGGCGCCCCCCAGCGCGGCGAACGGCAGCAACCAGCGGTGGTCGGGGCCCGCGAAGTATCTGGCTATGTGGGGCACGACGAGGCCGACGAAGCTGATCGGCCCGCACATGGCCACCGCGCTGCCGACGAGCACCGCGATGGCGGTGATCCCGAGCGCCCTCGACCTGGCGACGTTGTGCCCCAGCGCCGCGGCCATGTCGTCGCCGAGGGAGAGCGCGTTGAGACCTGGTGCGCTGGCGAGTCCCAGCACCAGCCCCAGCAGCAGGAACGGCAGCACCCGTTGGATGAGCCCCATGTCGGAGACGGCGATGGAGCCGACCTTCCAGAAGCGGTAGGTGTCCAGACTCTGCCGGTCCAGCAGCACCAGGGCGGAGGTGAGTGCCTGCAGCAGCGCGCTGATCGCCGCCCCGGCCAGTGCCAGCGCGACCGGTGTCGCGCCTCCCTTGCCGATCGAACCGATCAGGAACACCGCCAGTGCGCTGATCAGGGCTCCCGCGAAGCTGAACCAGATGAAGCCGAGCATGCCGCTGATGCCCATGGTGAACACGGCCAACACCACCGCGAGCCCCGCGCCCTGGGTGATTCCGAGCACACTCGGGGCCGCTATGGGGTTGCGGGTGTAGCCCTGCATGAGCGCCCCGGCCAGGCCCAACGAGGAACCGGCGAGCACTCCGGCGATGGTGCGCGGTACGCGCAGCTCGTAGATGATCACGTTGTTCTCGGTCCGCGAGCCGGCGAACAGCGCGTCGAGCACCGCGCCGGGCGGGATGAGCTTGGCTCCGATGAGGATGCTCAGCGCGCAGCTTAGCAGCAGCAGGCAGCACAGTACGACCACGCCCAGCAGTCGGCCGCGTCGTCGCGAGTTCAGCCGGTTGGAGCCCTTGGAGACCGTGGTCCGGTTGGCCCGGTCGGGGTGTGGAGCACTGGCGTGCCCGGTCGAAGTGGGTGGGTCTTCCGGCGGCGGGTCCGCCGCGGGGTACTCGTCGTCGGACGCGGGAGAGGCCGGAGAAGCGGGGCCCGAACCGGACGGATCGCCCGTGGCCGAACTGCGACTCAAATCCCACTCCCTTGGCTATCCGCGCCGATTCGCTTAGGTTGCCCACACTTAGGTTAGGCCCACCTAAGAGTAACCGAAACCGGAAGGCGAACCGATGTCGGAAGTCACACGCACCAGACGTGAGTTGTTGCGAACCGCGTTGACCGCCGCGAGCGCGTTGCCCGTACTCGGGTTGACGGCGTGCGGTGGCGAGTCGGACTCGGCGGGGCAGAGCGGGAGGACGAACACCCGCACCGTCGAGCACGCGATGGGTGAGACCGAGATCACCGGAACGCCGAAACGGGTGGTCGCGCTGGACGCCACCTTCACCAGCGCCACGATGGCGCTGGGGACCGACGTCGTGGGCTACACCACCTTCGGTGGTCGCGAGGAACTGCCCGCGTACCTCGGTCGGGACCGCACCGAGTACGGCGCACAGGCACAGGGCGTGGGCAGCCTGACCAGCCCGGACGCGGAGCGGATCGTCCAGCGCGAGCCCGACCTGATCCTGTCCGCGAAGGTCCGGCACCAGGACATGTACGAGCAGCTCTCCGAGATCGCGCCCACCGTGTTCAGCCGCACGACCGGGGCTACCTGGAAGGAGAACCTGCTGCTGACCGGGCGGGCGTTGGGCAAGGAGAAAACGGCCCGGAACAAGCTGGACGAATACGAGCGACGGGCGAAAACGGTCGGCGACAGCATTCGTTCGAAGGTGGGGCACAACCCGACGATGTCGATCGTGCGCTTCGCGGGTGAACCGACCGTGCGGCTCTACAGCGCCGACTCGTTCCCCGGAACGGTGCAGCAGGACACCGGACTGGCTCGCCCCGAGGGGCAACCGGAAGGTGACGGGATCGCGGTCAATCTCAGCCAGGAGCGGATCCCGGAACTGGACGCGGAGCACATCTTCGTGACGGTCTATCCCGATGAGGCGGGCGACGCGGCCGAGACCAGAAAAACCTTCGAATCAAACCCGCTGTGGAGCAAACTCACCGGAAAGCAGCACCTGGTCGACGACATAACCTGGATGACGTCGGTGGGAATCCACGGTGCTCACGCGATTCTCGACGACCTCGCGAACGCGTTCGGTGTCGACGCGGCGCGATAACAGGCCAAGTGTGCGGGGTGCGCTCCGACATTGTCCAATGCGACATTGTCCGCCCGGGGCGCACCCGGCCCCACTCCGGCCCGGTGGTGTCCGTGTGGGCACCTGCTCGAGGGCTGCCCTCGTCCGCACGAGTCCCGTGGCGGTACGGGGGCACGAGTGGTCGTTTCGACGCCGACGCGCCCGCACCACCGGATGCCACGAGCGACGGGCACTTCCGGACTCGACAAAGCACTGCTGACCGCCGCTGCCGAAACAGCGGTCGGCACTCCCGAAACAACGGCCGGAGTATCGAGACATTCCCCCGCCGCATTCCGAATCGGTCTCCAATATCGGTCGGGCGGATATCGAGGGAGCACGGCAGGAGCCGCGTTCCGGTTCGACGGGTGTCCGGCAGGACGAACCGAGCCGACGTCGACCGTTGCGAACTTCAGTGCGCCTTGTGGTACTCGGCGACGATATCGGCGGGGATACGACCACGGTCCGAAACCTTCATACCCCGCTTGCGGGCCCATTCCCGAATCGCTTGGTTCTGCTCACGATCCGCGCTCGTGGAACCACCGGACGAAGCCGACGACGAACGCGCGGAACCCGCCTTCGGCCCCGGCTTCTTACGTCCCCCGGCCCGACGCGCGCTGGCCAGAAAGCCGCTCAGTGCCTCCCGGAGCTCGGTCGCATTGTCATTGGAAAGGTCGATGGTGTACGAGACGCCGTCCAAGGCGAACTCGACCGTTTCATCGGCCTCTCCACCGTCCAGGTCGTCCACCAACTGGACAGTTACCTTCTGCGCCATCTTCCGCGGTCCTCCCCGGTATTCCTTACGGCGAGACGGTGACGATCCGAGCCCGAACGAGTATCGCCGGTGTTCTCTCGAACCACATCATCCTCGAAGCCGTATCGCGACCGATCACGTATCGAGCCACTAATACATCGTCACCGTTTCATTCTCGCCAGCAAGGTTAGCGCAGCAGTGCCGGATTCGCACTCACCCCACCGAAGAAATTTTCGCTCCCTCGGCGATCAGGGGAGTGCGATCACGTCATTCCGGACGCACGAGCGGGAACAGGATGGTCTCCCTGATGCCCAGACCCGTCAACGCCATCAACAACCGGTCGATCCCCATTCCCACCCCGCCGGTGGGGGGCATTCCGTACTCCAGCGCCCGCAGAAAGTCCTCATCCACGGGCATGGCTTCCTCGTCCCCCTCGGAAGCCAACCGCGCCTGCTCCTCCAGCCGCGCACGTTCGACGACGGGATCGACGAGCTCGGAGTAACCGGTCGCGAGTTCAAAACCCTTCACGTAGAGATCCCATTTCTCCGCCATACCCGAATGCTGTCGGTGTTGCCGGGTCAACGGAGCGGTATCCAGCGGAAAGTCCCGCACGAATGTGGGAGCGTGGAGATGGTTGCCGACCATGTGCTCCCAGAGTTCCTCGACCAACTTACCGTGCCCGAACGACGGATCGAGCTCGGACAAACCGGCACTCTCGGCGTGCTTACGGAGGGTTTCGACAGAGGTTTCGGGGGTTACTTCCGAACCGAGGGCCTCGGAAAGCGATCCGTACATCGTAATGTTCGCCCATTGCCCGGAAAGATCGTACTCGGAACCGTCGGCCCAAGTGACGGTCTGAGTACCGAACAGCGACTGGGCCGCTTCCTGGATCAGCGCGCGGGTGAGTTCGGCCATCGCGTTGTAATCCGAGTAAGCTTCATAGAACTCGAGCATGGCGAACTCGGGGGAGTGGGAAGAGTCACTCCCCTCATTGCGAAAGTTCCGATTGATCTCGAAGACCTTCTCGATACCGCCCACGACGCACCGCTTGAGGAACAGCTCCGGGGCGATGCGCAAGTAAAGATCCATGTCCAAGGCGTTCGAGTGAGTCACGAACGGCCTGGCGGCGGCCCCACCCTGCAAAGTCTGCAACATGGGCGTCTCCACTTCGAGGTATCCGCGCCGTTCGAACGAATCCCGCAGCGAACGCAATGTCGCGGCACGGGTGCGAACCGTTTCGGCCGCCTGGCTGCGGACCAGCAAATCCACGTAGCGCTGCCGCACGCGGTTTTCCTCGCTGAGTTCCTTGTGGGCCACCGGCAACGGACGCAACGACTTCGCCGCCATCCGCCACTCGTCCGCCAGCACCGAGAGCTCACCACGCCGAGAAGTGATGACCTCGCCCGCGACGAAAACGTGGTCCCCCAGATCCACGTCGGACTTCCACGCGGACAGGGCCTGTTCGCCGATCTCGTTCCGGCTGAGCATGGCCTGCAGCTCGCTGCCGTCCCCACCCCGCAACGTGGCGAAGCACAGTTTGCCGGTGTTGCGCATGAACATCACTCGGCCCGCGACACCGACCCGCTGTCCGCTGGAAGCGTCCACGGGCAGCTCCGAATGCGCCGCACGCACCTCGGACAGCTCATGGGTCACGGGCAGCGCGACCGGATAAGGATCCTGCCCCTCGGAAAACAGACGTTCCCGCTTCTCCCGACGCACCCGCAGCTGCTCCGGCAGGTCCTCGGTTCCGTCGACACGACTCGATTGATCCTGGTCATTCACGGTTTACAAGGGTACGGACCCGCCGGGGGCGACATTCCGGCAGGATGGGACAGCCCGCCTTTCGGTGGCACACCCGGCGCGCGAGGCCGTGGCCGCACGGCGGACTCGCCCGAACCGGTGCACCGAAGGTGTGCGCGGGAACACCGCCGATGTCCCTCGACCGGCGGGGAGCTCCCTCGAGCGGGATGGAAGTCCCTCGACCGGGTGGCGGCACGAATCACTGCTCGCCCGGTTCGGTCACTCCAGGTTCCGGTCGAAGACCAGCCGCAACCCGAGCAGGGTGAGCTCGGGAACGTGGTGCGAGATGGTCCGGGACTCGCTGATCACCAGTGGGGCCAAGCCACCGGTCGCCAGCACCGTCGTGGGACCGCCGTGGGTTTCCTCCAGCTCGGAGACGATGCTGTGCACCAGACCGTCCACCTGCCCGGCGAAACCGTAGAGCAGTCCGGACTGCAGGCACTCGACCGTGTTCTTTCCGATCACCGAACGCGGCCTGGCCAGCTCGACCTTGCGCAGCTGGGCGGCCCGCGAGGCCAACGCGTCGAGCGAGATCTCCACCCCCGGGGCGAACGCTCCCCCCAGGAACTCGCCCTTGGCCGAGATGGCGTCGATGTTCGTCGAGGTACCGAAATCGACCACGACGCAGTTCGTGGAGTACAGATGGTGCGCGGCCAACGTGTTGATCACTCGGTCCGCACCGACCTCCTTGGGATTATCAACCAGCAGGGGGACACCCGTTCGGACCCCCGGCTCCACGACGACCCTCGGAACGTCGCTCCAGTTGCGACCGAGCATGACCCGCAGCTCGCGCAGCAGCGTGGGAACGGTGGACAGGGCCGAGATACCGGTGATCTTGTCGACGTAGTCACCCAGCAGACCACGCATGGTGAACGCGAGCTCGTCGGCGGTCATCCTGGGCTCGGTCCGCATCCGCCAGTCCCGCACCAGCCGAGCCTGTGCCTTCGGCTTCCGGCCGGAACCGGATCGCTGCTCTGGACCATCGGGATCGTCCTCGTAGAGTCCCAACACGATGTTGGTGTTGCCGACGTCGATAGCGAGCAGCACCGTGGAGTTCCCTTCCTGTAAAAACGCTGGCACAGCGATGGGTGCCTCACGCGGAGCACCCACCGGAAACGAGCCGGACGAGGGGTCTCACCCGCCCCGGCCCGCGACCGGGCCGAGCGGGACGGGCCCGGCGCGGCTACCGGCTCCACACCGCGAGGGGAAGCCCTCCCCCTCAGTCGGGCGGCACACTCGCGATTCCCAACGCGGAAGTGGCCAGCCCCGACCTCTCGGGGGCGTGCCCCGGATCGCCACCACGCTCGACCACCCGGTTCTCCGCGTCGACGAAGAGCACGCTCGGGCGGAACGACCTGGCCTCGGCCTCGTCCATGACGCCGTAGGCGATCAGGATCACCACGTCGCCCGGATGGACCAGATGGGCGGCGGCACCGTTGATACCGAGCACCCCGGAACCTCGCTCACCGGTGATGGCGTAGGTCTCCAGCCGGGCTCCGTTGGTCACGTCCACGATCGTGACCTGCTCACCGTCCAACAGGTCGGCGGCCTCCATCAGGGCGGCGTCTATGGTCACCGAACCCACGTAGTGCAGATCGGCCTGGGTGACCGTGGCACGGTGGATCTTGGATTTGAGCATGGTCCGGAACATGCCTGCTCCTTAGGCTTCGAGCTACCGGGTACGGACTACCGCTCCGATGCCGCGTCGGACGGTCCGAGTTCCACCAACGCGTTGTCCAACAGTCGGGTGCCGCCCACCTTCGCGGCGACCAGCAGGCGCGCCTCTCCCTCGTGCGGCGCTGGCCCCAGCTCGGGGTCGCACAACCGCAGGTAGTCGAGTTCGACCACCGGTTCGGTGTCCAGCACCTCGCGCGCGGCCGAGAGCACGGCTTCCGGACCGCGCGAACCGGCGTGGACCCCGGCCGCCAGCGCCGCCGACAACGTCAACGCGGCGGCGCGCTCGCGCTCACCGAGATAACGATTGCGGGAGGACAGCGCCAGCCCGTCGTGCTCGCGCACGATCGGAATGCCCTGTACATCGGTCGGGAAGTTCAGGTCGCGGGCCATTCGGCGCAGCAACACCAGCTGCTGGTAGTCCTTCTCACCGAACAGAGCCAGATCCGGGGCCACGATGTTGAACAGCTTCGCGACGACGGTGAGCACGCCGCTGAAGTGGCCCGGCCTGCTGGCGCCCTCGAGTTCGCGCCCGAGCTCTCCCGCCTCGATCGTCGTCCGGGGATCGTCGCCGTAGAGATCCCGGCTGCTCGGCGCGAACACCAGCTCGGCACCCTCCCGTCCGCAGACCCGCAGATCCTCGTCGAAGGTGCGCGGATAGCTGTCGAAGTCCTCCCCGGGACCGAACTGGAGCGGATTCACGAAGATCGAGACCACGGTAACGCTGTTCGGGACGCGACGAGCGGCGCGAATCAGCTCCAGGTGCCCCTCGTGCAACGCCCCCATGGTGGGCACCAGCACGATCTTGCGACCGGTGCGGCGCAGCGCACGTGTCACCTTGCCCAGTTCCGCGGGAAGTCGGTGCACGGTGACCTCGTCGGGGGTGAACCCCGGTCCGGCGCCGACGCTCGCCGAACCGCCCCGCTCGTCCGTAATGCTCATCAGCGCCCCCCGTCGAGTACTTCGTTGACGCCAACGGCGTCGTCGGCACGCAGCATTCCCGAGCTCACCGCACGCTCCGCGGTCCGTTTCGCGAGCTGTACGTAGCCGGACAGCACGTCCGGCGCGGATTCGCCCAACACATCGAGGTGGTCCCGCACGGTTCCCGCGTCACCCCGCGAGACCGGCCCGGTGATGGCCCGGTCCCCGTACCGCAGCGAGTTGTCCAACGCGGCCGACAGGATCGGGGCGAGCACCCGGTCCGGGGACTCGACACCGGACGCGCGCAGCAGCTGCGCGCTCTCGTTGACGAGGGTGATCAGATGGTTGGATCCGTGCGTCAGCGCCGCGTGGTAAAGCTTTCGGGACTCCTCGGCGATCCGCACCGGCTCGGCTCCGAGCTCCACGGCCAGCGCCGCACCGACGCTGAAGCCCGCCGCGTCGTCCTGCCGAGCCGTCACGGCCACGGTGGCCGCGGCCAACCGTTCCAGGTCCTCCGGCCTTCCGGTGAAAGTCATCGCCGGATGCAGCGCCACCGGCAGCGCACCGGCGCTCACGGCGGGTTCGAGTACCGCCACACCGTGTGCCCCGGAAGTGTGCACCACGATCTGGCCGGAACGCAGTGCCTCCGCGCGCACCAGACCGCGCACCAGCCCACCGAGCGCGTCGTCGGGCACGGCCAGCAGCACCAGATCCGCCTGTCGTGCGACCTCGTCGGGTGGGCGAACCGGGGCCTCGGGCAGCAGCGACGACACGCGGTTCAACGCCGCGTCGGACACGGCGGCCACCGCCCCGACCTCGTGGCCCGCTCGATGCAGCGCTGCTCCCAGCACACTCCCGACCCGTCCCGCGGAGATCACACCGACCCGAAGGCGGGGGCGCGGACGCGTTTCAGCGGCCGAGCGCGGGGAGTCCGGGTCCGCTCCCGGGCCACGGACACCGTGCCTGTCAGTGGACACGTCGACCAATCCTCCTACCGTTCCAGTCCCGTACCGGGTACCGGACAGCGTCGTGAGAGTAACCGGAAAACACTTCCGGTGGGATCCCATGGTGGCGAGAGCCACGCATCCGCAACCGTGCGGACTCGCCCGAAGTGGCGAGTACCACAATCTTCGGGTCCGGAGTGGAACCGGCAGCGAAACCGGCGCTCGCACGAACCACCGAGTCCGGCCGACCGGCAACCGGAACACGGGCGGCCGCCCCGCCCCCGGCCGGCTCACGAGTCCGGGCCCGCGGCTCTTCACGGACCGAGCGCCCGAGCCGATCGGCGCCGAGGCGTGCGGAACCCGCGAGGGGAAGTCCCGAATCAGCGCTTCTTGGGACGCTTGACGTTCATGCTGGTCAGTTCGTCCATCCTGATCCGCTCGGTGTAGATCGCCTCCTGGGAGCCGCTGGCGGAACGACGAGCCGTCTTCAGGTCCTCGATCAGCTTCTCACGGCGTTGTCTGCGCACCATGCTCGTGGTGTTTCCGCTGCTCGCCCGATGCTGCAGAAAGGCCAGCTCGGTGACCGCGATCTGGTAGTCGCGGACGGACCGGGCCGCTTCCTGCCCCGAGTTCCGCCGCACCCTGCGCTTCCAGTCGCGTCGCGCGGAGAGACTGGCCAGTTTTTCGAGTTCGCTGGACACGATCAGCCCAGCCCGTTGCAACGCGGGCAGCTGCGCGGCCACGATGCGCTGTTCGCGTTTGCGGTGCCAGACCACCAGCCAACCGGTTCCCAGGAAGATGGGCACCATGATCACGAAGTAGATGTCCAGGAAACGCACCCCGCCCAGGGTGGTTGACGCGTTCCAGAAGGCGTGCAGCAACACCGCGGCCAGGAACCCCAGGACCGGCCACAGTCCCCGCGTTCTCGGTCCGCGGGCACGCGTGGCGAGGCCTATTCCGATCCCGACCATCGCGGTGAACAGCGGATGGGAGAACGGGGCCAGCACACCGCGCAGCACGAACACGGCCACGACTCCTCCACTCATGTCCCCCAGTCCCGCCTGCGCGAACGCCTTGCCGAAGTAGAAGATGTTCTCGATGAAGGCGAATCCGGCCGCGGTCAACGACGCGTAGACGATGCCGTCGACCATGCCGTTGAACTCGGAGCGGCGGCGGAACCACAGTGCGACCACGAAAAGCGACTTCGCGGCCTCCTCGACCAACGGCGCGGTGACCACCAGGGCGAAATGCTGCTGCAGGGTGCCGTTGAACAGGATCTCGCCGAAACCGGTCATGGCGTCGTTGAGCAGGAAGGCACATGCCGTGGCACCACCGGCGCCCCAAAGGAACGCGCCGAGCAGCAACATCGGCGGCTCGGGCTCCCAACGGTCGATCCACACGATCGCGGCGAACACCACGCCGACCGGCAGCAGGGCGACCAGCGCACCCACCACGGCCGCGAGGTAGCCCACACGCGTGGTCGCGATGCCGAGCATCGTCAAGCCGCACATACCGAGCAGGATCAGACCCGCGATGGGCCAGCCCACGACGCTGTGCTTGTAGGTCTGGTTCCTGCGGGCGCCCGACAGATCAGGATTGGACACGTCAGAAACGATAAAGCCCGCCTGCCACCGGCCGACAGCACCAGCCGATACCGAAATCAGCCCGCGATCTCACTCGTCGCGGCGGCGACGTCTGCGCGTCTCACCGGAATTGCCGTAGGCGGCCAGCAGATCGTTGACGGATGTTCCCTGCGTATGAGCGCCGGAAGCCCCCACTGGAGGGGGCTGCTGCGCCGAGGAGGTTGCCGTCTCGGCAGGGGGGTGCGGCTCCCCGGTGGGAGGTGTCACTCCGGCGGGGGGACCCGATGTCTCACTCGATCGTGCGGATCCGTCCTCGGATCGATTCGTACCGCCCGCCGCGGCGCCCTGGCGGGACGCTCGTGTCGCCGGCCCGGGAGGCACGGCGGCGGGCGGTGTCTGTTGCGGGCGTTCAACCGGCCCGGCGTCGTTCGGCGGCCCGCTGGGCGGGCCGTGTCCACCCGGCGCCCCTCCCATCGCGCTACCGGGCGGGCGCGTGCCGGGCCCCTCCTCACCGGCCGGGGCGCCACCGGAGCCACGCGCCCGAGGACGTCCCGGTGGCCGGGCGGGGCCGGTTCTTCGTCCCGGGGTACGGGCCGGGGCGTCCTGCTTGGCCGGGGCCGGTGGGGGTGGTTGCGCATCGGCGGTCGGGGGAGGTGATGCCTGCGGTGGTTGCGCACCGACCTGATCGGGGGTCGGCTCCGAGCCGGGCACGCCCTGGGCGGCGGGGCGCCCGGCCGGACCACTCGCTGCCGCGTGCGAAGTGACTCCGCTCGACGCACTTCCCCGGGCTGCGGCTGGGGGTGGGGCGGCTGCGGGTGGAGCGGCTGGGGATGGGGCGGCTGTCGGAGGAGCCGCTGCCTGGGAGGTGGCCCCGCGGGATGCGGCTTCCCGCTGTACCGCTTCCCCCTCACCCGAAAACGCCAGCGGGGCGGCACCGACCTCGGCACCGGGGCCGGGCGAACCGGGCTCCCGCGCGCCGGGAGAAGCCTGTTGCCGACCGGGTTCGACGGAGCGTTCGGGGGCGGGAGCAGCAGGAGGTTTCGGCCCCGAAGCGGACGGACCATCGCTTCGAGGACGTCCACCGGGACGCCCGGGCGGACGCCGGGGCGGGACGCCGCCACTCGCGGAGGCCCCGCCCTCCGCCTGCTCCGCGGTAGCCGATGAAGCACCACTCCCCGCGGGAGCAGCGGGATCCGCCCCTCCGGGATGAACCGGAGGGGCCGCTGCTCCGGAAGCACTTCCCCTACCGGGAACATCGGCCCGTGTGGTCCCCCCGGAGGGGGGTGCACCCGGCGCGGCGGGCGCCGGAGCAGCCGGGCGAGGCGCTTCGGCGGCTTCGGAATTCGGCTGCTCGGGAGGCCGCGGTCGGGACTCGGGAGGTCCGTGCGTGTGCTCGACGGAACCGGCCCCATCCCGGTGAGCGGAGTCCGAAGCGGACATCGCGGCCGAGGAGTGGGCCCCACCGGAAGGCGAACGATTCAACAGCCGACGCAGCTCGTACAGCTCCGAACGCAGCTCGGCGACCTCGTTATCGGTCTCCTCCCGAACCCGACGCAGCGCCTCGTTGTCGGCTTCGGTCTCGTACTCCTCGCGAGCGTCGATCTCGCGTTCGAGTTCCAGTTCGTAGCAGCGCTGTCGCTCGGCCAACAGCTCGTCCTGCTCCATCGACCGGGTACGTATCCGGCCTGCCCACAGACTCGACAACAGCGCCGCCCACAGCGCGGCGAGGATTCCCAGCCGCAGCATCCGGACGTCGTCGCCGACGATCAGCACGACCGTCGCGGCCAGGGCCAGACCCGATGTACCGAGCCACAGCAGCACCGCTCGATCTCCTCGCGATCGAGACTCGGAATCGCTCGGGTCAGCCATGCGGCCAACCGTACCCGGAGTTTATCGCTTCGAAATCCGGTGGGACGCTCCGAAATCGGAGCGATCACACAGCGAAACCGCACGGATTGTCCATAACGCCCGAAGTCACCGTTTCGCGCTACGAACTACACACCGAACGTATTCATCCGCCGGAAACGGCACTAGCCGGACCCCTCCGGTCGGCGTCAATTTCCCACGAAATCGCCGCGCCAGTAGGCAGTGCGGCTCCCTGCGGTGTCGATTTCTCGCGAAATCGCCGGGCGGGCGGGGCGCTCAAGCCGGACTCCCACCGCCTCCGCAATCGGCACCGCCGCGGGTTCTCCGGTGCGGCTCTCGCGAGGACGGCCCCGACGTTGTGTAGGTCGCTACCCGAGGTCGGGGCACCCGCAGCGAGAGCCGTGCCAGAGGTTCCGCCACAGGGCCACACCGGCAAAACTTCCGAGGTTACCGTTCAGCCTCATCGTCGTCGTCCTCCTGCGGCTCATCGGGATTGCGCATGGCCCACTCCAGCCACAGCCCACCGCCGATCAGCGCGGCGGCGCTGAGGAGCCCGACCACCGAGGCGATGGTGTCCGAGCCGAACACTCGCACCTCGCCCAGCAGGTACAACAGCATCGACGCCCACGCACCCGCCATGAGTGCGCCCGCCAGCGAGGACGCTTTCGCCAGTGCGACGATCCGGGTCGCCATCATCGGATCGAGTGGTTCGGAGCCGCTCCGGTGCTTGGCCCTGGGACGCAGCACGATCGCCAGTACGGCGTCCACGATGGCCACCACCAGCAGTACGCCCCCGGCTGCCACCGGCAACGGCGGCAGCGATCCGTACGAGAGCTGCACGACACCGTAGAGCAGCACCGCGGCGAGCAGCGCCGCGCCGAGGAGCTCGCGGGGCCTGGTGTAGCTCATCCGTCCTCCGTCCGTATCGCGAGGCGGCTCCGTCAACGTACGGCGCCACGCAGTGCTCTCCCGTCCGGGGCTTTCCCGTTCGTCCGGGGTCTTCCTCGCGCCCCGACAACCACCCGTACTCCGAGCACGAGAAACCGAAGACGGGGCCTGGATCACTTCTCGGGCAGGCTCCTAGCGCAACGCCAGGTCGGGGCGTAGCCGAACACCCGCGGTTTCCGCCTCCGGCAGTGCGGCCAACAGCTCGGACACCGCTCCGTGGCCGGGAAGCGTGGCTTCCGGTTCGATCTCCAACCACGGAATCAGCACCGTCGCTCGCTCGGGAGTTCCGGGGTGCGGCAGCAACAGCTCGGGCTCCCGGCTGTACACCTCGTCCACGGTGACCACGTCGACATCCAGGGTACGGGGCCCCCAACGGCGCTCCCTGCGACGTTCGGCCTCTTGTTCCAGGCGCTGCGCCCGGCGCAGCCAGTCCCACTCGTCGTCCGCGGCGGACTCGACCAGCAGGACGGCGTTGAGGAAGTCGGGCTGGTCCGTGACTCCCCACGGAGCGGTCTCGTAGACCGAGGAGCTCGCGAGCAGCACCTCGCTCAGTCCTCGCGCGGCCAGCCGGAGGTGCTCCAGTCTGTCCCCGAGGTTGGAACCGAGGGACAACACCGCCCTGCTCATGACGAAGCGGCCTTCGCTCCTCTGCCGCCGCGGCTGGAACGGCGGATGGTTACCGACACGTCGTCGAAGGTCACCGGGATGGGCGCGTCGGGTTTGTGGATCGTGACCTCGGCGGCGTGCGGCCTGCCGTCGCTCATGATGTCGTCGGCGATCTCGGCCGCCACGGTCTCGATCAGGTCCCGCGCGGGACCGGCGACCACGGCCGCGGCGCGTTCGGCGAGCACCCCGTAGTGCAACGTGCGCTCGACGTCGTCGGAGTCGGCTGCCTCGCCGAGGTCGACCCACACGGTGATGTCGACGACGAACTCCTGGCCTTCCCGTTTCTCCCGGTCGAAGACACCGTGGTAACCGAAAACCCGCAGGCCGGTCAGTCCTACCCGGTCAGCCACGGATCTCACCTCCGTTGCGCCAGGCAGCGGCCACCTTCAGCGCATCGGTGGTTCCGCTGACGTCGTGCACTCGTACTCCCCAGGCACCACGGTCGGCGGCCAGGGTGGAGATCGCCGCGGTGGCCACGTCGCGACCAGCGGCGGGACGGGGAGTTCCGTCCGAGTCGGACAGCACGCTGCCGAGGAAACGCTTGCGGGAAGCTCCCACCAGCACCGGGAATCCCATTCCCAGGAAGGTGTCCAGCCGTCGCAACAGCAGCCAGTCGTGCTCGGCCTTCTTCGCGAAGCCCAGCCCCGGGTCGAGCAGGATGGAGCCTTCCGGAACACCCGCGGCCAGTGCAGCCTCGACTCGTCCGGACAGTTCCGCACGGACCTCACCCACCACGTCCTCGTAGACGGCGAGCGAGTTCATGTCCCTGCTGTGGCCCCGCCAGTGCATGAGTATCCAGGGCAGCCCCGAGTCGGCGATCGCACCGGCCATCTCCGGATCGGCCAGACCGCCGGAAACGTCGTTGATCATCGCCGCGCCCGCTCGCGCGGTCGCGGCGGCCACCTCGGCACGTGTGGTGTCCACGCTGACGGGGACCCCGGCCTCGGCGAGTTCCCGCACGACGGGAAGCACCCGCTCGCTCTCGGTGGCGGCGTCGACCCGTTCCGAACCCGGCCTGGTGGACTCCCCGCCCACGTCGACGATGTCGGCGCCCTGCTCCCGCAACCGCAGCCCGTGCGCCACGGCGGCCGCGTGATCCAGGTACCGACCACCGTCGGAGAACGAGTCGGGGGTCACGTTCAGGATTCCCATCACGCGGCAGCGCGAAGGTTCCGGCGGCTGAACGGACATCACTTCTCCCGAATCAACGACAGCGCCTCGGCCCTGGAGGACGAGGAGGAACGGAATATGCCACGCACCGCGGAGGTGGTGGTGGTCGAGCCGGCCTTGCGGATACCGCGCATCCCCATGCAGAGGTGCTCCGCGTCGACCACGACGATCACTCCCCGCGGTTCCAACTTGCGGATGAGTGCGTCGGCGATCTGCGAGGTCAACCGTTCCTGGACCTGCGGGCGCTTGGCATACAGATCGACGAGCCGCGCGAGTTTGGACAGTCCGGTGACCCTCCCCTGTTCGTTGGGGATGTAACCGATGTGGGCCATTCCGTGGAACGGAAGCAGGTGGTGCTCGCACTGCGAGTACATCGGAATGTCCCGGACCAGCACGAGCTCCTCGTGGGCTTCGTCGAACGTCCGGTCCAGCACTTCGTCCGGGTCGGTGTAGAGCCCGGTGAACAACTCCTCGTAGGCGCGGGCCACCCGTGCTGGGGTCTCCCGCAGCCCGTCGCGTTCGGGATCCTCACCCGCCGCCAGCAGCAGTTCCCGGATGGCGGCTTCGGCGCGGGGCCTGTCGAAATGCTCCTCGACGAATTCGGCGGGATCGGAGCCGAACTCAGCGTCCGGCCCGATAGGCACGCCCTGACCTGTCACGTGTCTTCCCCTCCACAGCGGTGAGGCACCCGGCTCAGCGAGCCGGGTGCCTCGTTCCACTGCAGTCCGCGGTCACCGGCCGCTGTTGGGACCGGTCCCGTTCTCGTTGCCGGAATCCGGGTCACCCTCGGAATTCCGTTCGGAGTTCTGCTGGTTGCCCGCGTCCGGCTGTTCCGTGCCGGAAGCGGGCGTCTCCGCGTCGGCGGAACCCGAGCGAGGCTGGTGACCGTTCTGATCCTGATTCTGCTGGATCTGCTCGGTCCACTGCTCGGCAGCGCCGGGTTGCTCCGCCGGGCCCTGGCCCTGCGGCGCGGCGCCCTGCTCCCAGGCGGGAGAACCGTTGTACCGGGGCTGGCCCTGCTGGGGCTGACCCTGCTGCGGCTGGTAGCCGGACTGTCCACCGGGGGCGGTGGCGGGGGTCCAGCCGGGAGGGGCCCCGTAGTTGGGCGGTACTCCCTGCGGAACCTGACCACCCTGCGGAGCTTGTCCCTGCGGTGGCTGCTGCCCACCCTGCGGCTGCTGCCCACCCTGCGGCGGCTGCGCACCCTGCGGCGGCTGCGCACCCTGCGGCGGCTGCGCACCCTGCGGCGGCTGCGCACCCTGCGGCGGGTAGGGCTGCTGCCCCGGTGCGGGCTGCGACGGGTAGCCGTAGGGCTGTCCCTGCTGGCCCTCGGGAGCGTACTGCCCCGCGGGCTGCTGCGGCCCGTACCCGTTGGAGCCGGAGACGGCTCCGATCGGCGCCGGTGCGGGCTGTTCGTTGATCGGCGGCGGCCAGGGTTCGCCCCGTTCCATGGCGAGCTCGCCCGGAGTCTTGATCGGCGGCTTGTCCGAGGGGGTGCGCCCACCGAAGTCGTTGAACGCGGTGATCCGGGGGCGCTTCTCCACATCGGCGAAGATGCGCTCCAGATCGGTGCGGTTCAGCGTCTCCTTCTCGATCACCTCGAGCACCAGGTTGTCGAGCACGTCCCGGTAGGTGTTGAGGATCTCCCACGCCTCGGTGTGCGCCGCCTCGATCAGCTTGCGCACTTCCTCGTCGATCTCGTGGGCCACCTCCAGCGAGTAGTTCGGCTGCTGCCCCGCCGAACGACCGAGGAAGGGATCGCCCTCCTCCTTGCCGTACTTGACGGCGCCCAGGCGGGCAGTCATGCCGTACTCGGTGACCATGGCACGCGCGATCTTGGTGGCCTGCTCGATGTCACTGGAGGCACCGGTGGTCGGCTCGTGGAAGACGAGTTCCTCGGAGGAACGCCCACCGAGGGCGAACACCAGACGACCGATCATCTCCGAACGGGTCATCATGTCCTTGTCGTCCTCGGGGACGACGAGTGCGTGCCCTCCGGTCTTGCCTCGCGGCAGGATCGTGAGCTTGTAGACCGGCTCCAGATCCGGCATCGCCCAGGCGGCCAGCGCGTGACCGCCCTCGTGATACGCGGTGATCTTCTTGTCCCGCTCGGAAATGATCTTGCTCTTCCGGCGCGGACCACCGATCACCCGGTCCACGGACTCCTCGAGGGCCGCACCGGTGATCAGTTGCGCGTTCTCCCGTGCGGTCAGCAGGGCGGCCTCGTTGACCACGTTCTCCAGATCGGCACCGGAGAAGCCGACGGTGCGCTTGGCCAGCCCGTCGAGATCGGCGTCCTGGGCCAGTGGCTTGCCCTGGGTGTGCACGTTCAGGATGGCGCGCCTGCCGCGCAGGTCGGGCGGGGCGATGGGGATCTGCCGGTCGAACCGGCCGGGACGCAGCAGCGCCGGGTCCAGGATGTCCGAACGGTTGGTGGCCGCGATCAGGATGATCCCGCCCCTGGAGTCGAAACCGTCCATCTCGACGAGCAGCTGGTTCAGCGTCTGCTCCCGCTCGTCGTGGCCACCGCCGAGACCGGCACCGCGCTGCCTGCCGACCGCGTCGATCTCGTCGACGAAGACGATGCAGGGCGCGTTCTGCTTGGCCTGTTCGAACAGGTCACGGACCCGGGAGGCGCCGACGCCGACGAACATCTCCACGAAGTCCGAGCCGGAGATCGAGTAGAACGGCACGCCCGCCTCACCCGCGACGGCGCGGGCCAGCAGGGTCTTACCGGTACCGGGAGGCCCGTAGAGCAGCACGCCCTTCGGGATCTTCGCCCCCAGCGCCTGGTACCTGGTCGGGTGCTGCAGGAAGTCCTTGATCTCGTGCAGTTCCTCGACGGCCTCGTTGGCACCGGCGACGTCACCGAACAGGGTCTTGGGCATGTCCTTGGTGAACTGCTTGGCCTTGGACTTGCCGAAGTTCAGCACCTTGCTGCCGCCGCCCTGGGCGTTGTTCATCATCCACATCACGAGCAGGACCAGCAGGCCAAGTGGGATGAGGTAGATGAGCAACTGGCTCCAGATGGAGCTCTGGGACACCTCGGTGTTCCAGTTGGAGATGCCGGACTGCTCGATCCGATTGACGATGTCCTCTTGGGAACCGGTCGGATACTTGGCGAGGATCCGGTTGCTGCCCTGAACCTGGACGCCATCGTTCAGGGTCAGCCTGACCCGCTGTTCTTTGTCCTCGATCGTGGCTTCGGCTACGTTGCCCTGCGAGATCTGCTGCAGCGCCTTCGAGGTCGACACGTCCGTGTAGCCACGCGTGTCGTCGAAGAGCACACTGAAGGCATAAATCAGCAGCAACCCCGCCAACAGCCACAGCAGCGGGTTGCGGAGCAGGCGCTTTCGGTCCATTCACTTGCGGCCGCCGAGCGGCCTCGACCCTCCCTGACTGTCACGTCGGGTGGTGGCGGGCGTCCATTCAACGTCCACCCCCGGTTCAGCCCAGCGTACCGCTCGCGGCAGCGTCGAACTGCGCGAGTCGTTTCACCGGCAACCCAGGGTACCCGCCCCTGGCGTTCCAACGGCCCATGCACCGGATTAGTTCCAGCGGCCCCCTCGCTCGGTGACACAACGCACGGACGATGGTCGACCGTACGCCGTGAGCTCCCGCAATTCCAGCGATCACCGTGATCTCGGATCACCGTCACTCGCGGACACCGGGGAGCGGCGCACCGTCCTCTCCCGGTTGTACCCGTGGTAAGGCACCAGCGAAAAACCGGATCACGTTCCGGAGGTGTAAACCTTCGGATCGAGACTTCCGATGTACGGAAGATCACGGTAGCGTTCGGCGAAGTCCAGCCCGTAGCCGACGACGAACTCATTGGGAATGTCGAATCCGACGTAGCGCACCGGCACCTCGACCCGTACCGCATCGGGTTTGCGCAGCAGCGTGCAGACCTCGACCGAGGCCGGATCCCGGGCGGCGAGGTTGCGCAGCAGCCAGGACAGCGTCAGCCCGGAGTCGATGATGTCCTCGACCACGAGCACGTGCTTGCCCGCGATGTCCCGGTCGAGATCCTTCAGGATGCGTACCACGCCCGAGGACGAGGTGGACGAGCCGTAGGAACTGACCGCCATGAACTCCAGCTGCGCGGGCCTGGGCAGTGCGCGGGCGAGATCGGTCATCACCATGACGGCGCCCTTGAGGACACCGACAAGCACCAAGTCGCCCCCCGCGAGGTCCCCGTAGTCCTCGTCGATCTGTTTGGCCAGCTCACCGACCTTGTCGTTGATCTGCTGCTCGGTGATGAGCACGGAGGCAATGTCGCCGTCGTACACGGCCCGGCTTCCCCTCTCGATTGGGTCGTTGTTCACCCGTCGCTCGACCGTTGCTCGGTTCCGCGACCCCCGCATTCCACCAGAAGGGTCCCACGCCGACGAACCAGCGCAAAGTTTCCTGGCAGAGCGTGACCACCCTGCCCGCGCCAGTCACCTACCAGGGCATCCGCGGCGCGCAGATGGGCGTCGCTGAGTTCAGGGACGCCCTGTCCGGAGAGCCAGTCCCGCAGCACCCGTCTGCGGAGCGCGGGAGGGTGCTCGGCAAGACTACGCGCGTCGAGCCCCCACGAGTCGGCCACCCGCTCCCGGACCCCCGCGGCGACCGCGTCCAACGCGTCGGCGTCCTCCCGCAGTTGGACGGCGGTACGGGAAAGCGCCTCGGCCACCCCGCCCTGCAGCACCTCCTCCAGCAACGGCAGCACCTCGGCACGCAGCCGGACCCGGGTGAAGGCGGGATCCGTGTTGTGCGGGTCCCGCCAGGGCCGCAGCCCCAGCTCCTCGCAGGCCCGTTCGGTGGTTCGACGTGTCACCCCCAGGAAGGGGCGCACCCACGGCCCGTCCAGCGGGCGCATCCCGGCCAACGAACGCGCGCCGGAACCACGCCCCAGGCCCAGCAGCACCGTCTCCGCCTGGTCGTCGAGGGTGTGCCCGAGCAGTACCGGGGCCCCCTCGGGACGCCGGAGCCGCAGCGCCTCGTAGCGGACACGTCGAGCCGCGGCCTCCGTACCACCCACCCCGTCCGGTTCGACGCGCGCGATGTCCACCTCGGCGCAGCCGAGCCGAGTGAGCTGATCCGCGGCCTCGGAGGCGACCCGATCCGAACCCGGCTGCAGCCCGTGATCCACGACGACACCGTGAACCGGCACGTCCCGATGCCGCGCGAAATGGGTGGTGGCCGCGGCCAGGGCCAACGAGTCCGGCCCACCGGAACAGGCCACCACCAGCGGGACACCGCGGTATCGAGCGGCCTGTTCGGAGTCGAGCAGCCGTCGCACGGCGAGCCGGACGGCGCTGACGCTGGGAGCTGGCGGCACGGACCGATTATCGCGCCACCGGACGGCGGGCGAGCCCACCGGTGCTGGTGCGGGACCGTCGAGTTCTCGACCCCGACGGAAGCCGCCCGCGGGAGGAGAGCCCGATCAGCCGTGCACCCGCCGCAGCCAGGCCGGTGGGTCCGAGAGCTCGGAGCGGGTGGGCAGGTTCTCCGGTTCCTGCCAGACCGCGTTGAACCCCGTCATGCCCACGGCATCCACCACCCTGCGGGTGAACTCGGCCCCCTTGGCGTACTGCTTGATCTTCGCGTCCACCCCGAGCAGGCTGCGCAGCACCCGGTCGAACAGACCTCCGCCCGCCCGGCGCTGGGTGAACCGCTCCCGGATGGTGTGCACACTGGGCACCACCCGAGGCCCCACCGCGTCCATGACGTGATCCGCGTGCCCCTCCAGCAGCGTGGAGATGGCCAGAATCCGGTCCAGCGCCGCACGCTGCCGTGGACTCTGCAGCAGCTCGACCACGCCGAGCATGCCGGGGCTGGTGTCGCTCCCACCCGTCCGCGCCGCGCGAAGCTCACGAGCCGCCGCGGGCAACCTGCCCAACAGCTCACCGGTGGACCCTTCCATCTCGGTGAACAGTTCGCCGATACTGCGGGAGAAGTGCTCGCGCAACCAGGGAACGGCGTTGAACTGGAGCCGGTGGGTGGACTCGTGCAGACAGACCCACATCCGGAAGTCGTCCTCGGGAACGCCGAGCGCGCGCTGCGCGGCGACGATGTTGGGGGCGACCAGCAGCAGCCTGCCACGGTCGCCCGAACCGGACTCGGCTGGAACGAACGGATCGTACTGCCCGAGAACCTTGGTGCCCAGGTAGGCGAGCACGAGACCGGCCTGCATCCCGGCACCACGACTGTTGACGGCGGCCAGCACCGGGTTGACCTCCTCCCGGTCCTCGCCCCCGGCGTCCGCGAGCGCGGTGCCGGTCAACTCGGCCAGGCCACGAGTGGCACCCCGTAACCAACCCGGCCGGTCCACCACATCGCCGGGAGCCACCGGAAGGTCGGCGCCCAGACCGGTCAGCTCCCGAACATGTGTCTCGGCGGTGACGCTGAAATCGCGGAGCTCGGCGACGACGTGGTCGGCTTCGGAACGCGAGATCTCCGGACCGGGCCCGAGCAGCCTGCTCGCGGTGGCGACAGCGGTGTTCCAGTCGACTACATCGCCGCTGCCGTGGCCGGAGACGTGCCCGTCCCGGCGTTGCTGACTCGGTCGGGCATGCCTGGCCGAATCCCGACGTAGCGGCGCTGACAGCGCGGACGCACGAACAGTCACGTTTCCGACGGTACCCGCAGGGGCATCACACGGCGAATCTCCGGCTCGCACCCCGGCTGCCCCCGCCGTGACTTCCCCCGTCCCGAATTCCCACCGTCCCGACTTCCCGCGCCACCGGCGAACGGGGAACCGGAACCGGGCCCCGGCCCACGCGCGGCGGGCGGCTCCGGGGGAGCCGGCTCACCGGCAGCCGCAGGTGCGCAACGCGGCCGCGAGCTCGTCGATCACCGGACGTACGGCGACGGGGTTCCGCCCGTTGGACAGGAACGCGAACGCCAGCAGCCTGCCGTCCCGGGTGACGACGGTCCCCGCCAGCGCGTTGGTTCCGGTGAGCGTTCCGGTCTTCGCACGGACCCATCCACTGCCCTCGGAGGCGTCACCGTCGTAGCGCCCGGCCAGACCGCCGGTCCCGCCTGCCACGGGCACGGAAGTCAGCAACGGACGTAGCCTGGCGGAAGGACCCGCCGGGCTCTCGACGGGAGCGCTCGCGGTGCGCATTATCGAGCCCAGGATTCGGGCGGGCAGCTCGTTGGCGGCGGAGAGCCCGCTGCCGTCGACGATGTCGACACCGCTCAGCTCGAACCCGTGCTCGCTCAGCACGGTGCGGACCGCTTCGACCGAGCCGGAGAACGAGGGCTCGTTGCCGGTGGTGACCGCGACCTGCCGTGCCAGGGCCTCGGCCAGCACGTTGTCCGAGTCCCGCAGGGTCTTGCGCACCAGGTCCCGCAACGGCGGCGACTCGACCTCCGCGAGGGTGGAAGCCTCCGAGTCGACGGTGGTCCTGCTGACCGAGCTAGTGGGAGCTCCCAGTCTGGAAGCGAGTTCACGGGCCGCGTCCAGCGCCGGCTCGTCGCTACGTGGGCTGACCCTGTTCTCGGGATCCCGCCGCCCACCGTCGAGCATCACCGGCTGAATCGGGGCGACATATCCCCTGGACACATCCGCCGGATCCCAGCTGGAGGCCAATCCCGGCCCGCTGTAACGGCTGACGTCGACCTTGACCGACTCGATGTCTCCGGAGGTGGTGGCACGGATCCGCTCCACCAGTTCGTCCAGCCTGGCCGCGCCGGGGTAGACCGAATTCTCACCCTCGGGCAGTGCGGACAACGTCGGATCGCCGCCACCGACGAGCACTATGCTGCCGGACTCGCTGCCGCGAACGACCTTCGTGCGGAACCGGAAATCGTGATCGATCGCCAGCAAGGCCGCGGACGTGGTGAGCAGCTTGTCGGTGGAGGCGGGAACCAGGCCCTGGCCGGGGTTCCGCTCCCAGAGGGTCCTGCCGGACCTGGCGTCCCGGACCACGGCTCCGAAGTCGCCGAGCACGGGATCCGAGGCGATCTCTTCCAGCTTGGCTTCGACGCCCTGGGCGGTCGGCAGGGGCGCCGAGTTGCTCAACCCCCTGACATCGGGCCGCAACGAGACCGGGGCGGGTGGATTCGCACGGGGGTTCAGCATGTCGCCGAACCAACCGGAACCGCGGAACACCAGCACGGCGGCGAGTGCGATCACGCCGAGCAGGGCCACCACGGCGAGCACGAGTCTCCTGCGGCGCCGGCGGGGCGGGTGGGTACCGGACGCAGCGGGAGCGGCCGCACCGGATTCGGAAAGCTCGCCGTAGTGGTCCTCGTGGTCCCCGTGCTCGTCGGGGGCCTGGTGCTCGTCGGGGGCCTGATGCTCCTCGGGGGCCTGATGCTCCTCGGGGGCCTGGTGCTCCTCGGCGTGATCGAGGAGTGCGGCGGTGCCGGCGCTCGGGGTCTGCTCGTCTCCCCGGAGGGGTGAGTCGACGGGATCCGGGGCGTCGGGGTCACCGGGTTGGGCCGCCTCGGCAGACCGGGAACCGGCTGCGGGAGGAGGAGCGTTCCCGCCCCGGTGCGAACCGGCCTCCCGAGCGACCTGCTCCTGCCGCCGGGGCAGCAGCTCCTGTTCGACGGTCCCGGCCTCGTCGTACTCCCCGCCTCGGGGAAATTCCCCGCCCGGCGGGTGATGCGGAGCCGCGCCCGGCTCACCCGGCGCCGCTCGACCCCGGGCATGGCCGGGATCCTGTCGAGGAGGCTGGGCTGGAGCCGTCTGCGAGCCGACCGGCATGCCGAAATCGGCGGGCGCGGCCGGGCGGCCGGGACCGGGATGCCGGCTACCTGCGGGAGGGCCCTGGTTGTCTCGGGGAGGACCCTGGTTGCCATCGGAGGAGTTCCCCGGGGGGTGGTGGGACCGCTGCTGGGTGGTGAACCGCTCGGTTCGCTGCTCCAGCCGCTCGCGGTGTGCTGCCGGGTCCGGTTCGGCGTGCGGCCACTGGGGCTCCCCGGCGGGGATCCGCGGCATCCGAATGGTGGGCGGATCGGCGGCGGGAGCCGGGCCGGGGCTCGGGGCCGAGTTCGGGCTCCCTCCGACCTCCTGCCCCCGCTGGTCCGAATTCCGCCCCCGCTGGTCCGAATCCTGATCCGTGGGACGGATCGCGCTGAAACGCTGGGTACGTTCGACCGCGGCGGGATCCTGCTCCGGCCACTCCGGTTCCGATTCGGAGGTCTCCGAGGGCTGCTCGGCAGTCTCCTGCCGGACGGTTTCCCGCTGAGCGGTCTCCTGCCGGGGGGTCTCCTCTTGGGCGGTCTCCTGCTCCTCCGAGGTCCCGTCCTGTTCCGAGGAGCTGTGCGGAGCTTCCGAGGCGGAGAGCTCCTCCCCGGATTCCGGCGATTGCCGATCGGACTCCCGCTGGGGTTCATCCGCTCGGGGAGCCGATGGTTGTGTACCCGACGACTGGGATTCCGGCGGCTGGGATTCCGGCGACTGGGATTCCGGCGACTGGGCTTCCGAGGGGTGGGCGGTCTGCGACCGGGTGGCGTGCTGCTCGGGATCCTCCGCGGGCCATTCGAACGAGTCGCTCGGATCCGAGGCGCTGTCGGCCGGGTCGGCATCCGGAAAGCCCTCGGAGAACTCCGTCGGGAAGTCGCCGGTGGATTCGGCGGACGATGCCGCGTCGTCACGACCGCCCGTCCCACCCCGTGATTCCTGGGGTTCGGGCAAGTGCTCCTCCTAGCGACTCTCACCGGCTCGCGAATGCGATCTCGCACACTGTGTGCGGCTGGAACGGCTGACTTGTCCCACACTAGTTGCGTCCGTGGGAGTGACGGATGAGGCCACACCGGAAACGGTGCGGAACGCTTACCGAGAACCGCAGTCGACTGTCGTCGTGCGCGCCCGTCAGGCCGGACCGGCCGGGCGGCGAGCACGGCGCCGGAGACTCCGGCCGGAGCATGCACCCGCTGCGAGCTGGAGTTTTCCGACCCCGCGAGCGGTTTTCAAAGCCGGTTCCTAGGCTGTAGTCACCACTCCACCGGTGGTGGTAACGGTTCGGACACGATCCATTCCGAGCCGACTCCACGCCGGATGGTCCGCCCCAGGGCGGGCGATCGGGGGACTCCCCGAGCAACGGCCGGGAACGGCACCATCGCCGTCCGAAACATCACTAGGACGAATGAGGAACGCGTGGACTTCGACGTCACGATCGAGATCCCCAAAGGGGAGCGCAACAAGTACGAAGTGGACCACAAGACGGGCCGTATCCGTCTCGACCGGACGCTGTTCACCGCCACCCAGTATCCGGCCGACTACGGGTTCATCGAGGAGACCCTCGGCGAGGACGGGGATCCGCTGGACGCGCTCGTGCTCATCCAGGAGCCGACCTTTCCCGGTTGCCTGATCAGCGCTCGCGCCATCGGCATGTTCCGGATGCGCGACGAGAAGGGCGGCGACGACAAGATCATCTGTGTGCCCGCCGACGACCCGCGGCAGGAGCACATGCGCGACATCCATCACGTGCCGGAGTTCCACCGGCTGGAGATCCAGCACTTCTTCGAGGTCTACAAGGACCTGGAGCCGGCCAAGAGCGTCGAGGGCGCCACCTGGGTCGGCCGGGACGAGGCCGAGGCGGAGATCAAGAAGTCGTACGAGCGGGCCAAGGAGGAGGGCCACTGAGCCTTCGGACTTTCCGTTCGGCTCGTCGGGATGCTCCCCGCGGCGGCGAACTCGCCACCCGGGCGTGAGCGGCTCCCCTTGATCTCGGGCGATCACCCGCACCCCCGGAAAGCCCACCGGGAGAGGGGCGCGGTGGAAGCCACGAGCGGCCGGGCCGAGCGGTGGGCGTCCGGCGCGGGAAGCGCCGAAGGAACGCCCCGAGAGAGCGGGACAGCAGGAAGGTCCCCGCCATCGCTCGGCGGGGACCTTCCTGTCATGTCGTCGCCCCTGTCGGGTCGTCGCCGTGGCGACGGAGCACCGCTCAGCCGGCGATACCGCTGATCACGTCGCCGACGGGCAGCCCAGCGAGGTTGCTGCTGGAACTCGGCGCGGGACGAGTCGAGGACTGCTGTTCCTGCTGAGCCTGCTGGGACGGGTTCTGCAGCATCTCGCCCGGGGCACCGTTCAGCTGCTCCTCGTTGAGCAGTTCACCGGAGATGTGACCGTGCTGCACGGCTTCCGCGAGCGGGTCACCGTCGGTGGCCTCGGCGGAGCGGGCCGCAGCCGGGAGCCCCTCGGAGGGCACGACATCGCCGATGGCCTGCTGCGCGGAATGCAGCGTAGCGGCGGTGTGGTAAGTGGTCTTGGCGACGTTGTTGTCCACCGGCAGCTCGGCGGGCAGCTTCGGGGCATCCGCGGCGGCGGTACCCGCGAAGCCGATGGCACCGACACTTCCCGCCACCAGGGCGGTCACCGTGGTAAGAGTGCGTTTCATCGCCTTGGTTCCTCTCTGCACAGGTAACTGTCCCCCACGCCGGGCAAAGACTACGGAAACCACTCTCAACACGATTCAGCGAACCCTAGTAGCGGTTTTCTCGCACGGCGAGTAACGAAAATTGCCGTAAAGCCTCGAAAAATACGAGCACTAACACGATCGAGCTATAGATTTTCGTCGCACACCGTATCGAGCACGAGCCGGGTCACGGAACGTTCGGCGGACCGCGACCCGGCACCTACACGAGGGCGTCCGGCAACATGGCCGGGCCGACCTGCTGCTGACGTTTGGCGTGTTCGTCCAGCAACACTTCCGCCTCGTGGGCGAATTCCGCGTAAGCGGCCTGCTCGCTGTCGAACCGGCGATACTTGCCGACCCGAAGCTCCACCGAATGGTACTCACGTTCCAACGCGTCCGCGGTCTGCTGCAGGTTGACCCCCCGTTCACGGTACTTGGCGAAGCCGGACAACGCGGCGGTCAACGCGACCAGCAGGCTCACCCCCACCACGGCCCAACGGACGTCGGCCATCGTGACCGAGATCGCCGCGATCACCGACGTCACGATCGCGCCGGAAATGATCACGACTTGCAAGGCGTTGTGCGCACGACGAAGACGCCGGGCCTGCCTGCGATAAGCACGAATCGCATCGGGCAGGTAGGCCCGGTAGCGCTTGTGCGCCGCCAGCAGGTCGCCGCCGGAGCCGACGTCGTCGAGTGACTGCTCACGCCGAGCCTGGTTCAGTTCGCGCAGTTCGATCGCCATATCGCGTACTTTGAAGTACTGCCGGTAGAGCAGGAAGGCCGACCCCACTACGGAGATCATCGGAATCACCGAAACGAGTGTCGACAGCTTCCATCCCGGACTCCAGCCCAACGCGAACCAGCTCACGGTCAACGCGACCAGCGCCACATTGGCGGGAAGCGCCCATACCGCCAACAGGCGTCGTAACAGCAGCGCCCGGTGCACCTGTTCGGAGAGGTCCGCGATACGTCGAGCGACGTCATCGGGGTCTGATTCGGCGGAGAGCACACCTCCCCCGACAATCCCCGTGCTGACCTCGGTACTGCTCATCACACGATCCCTTCACGGCGTCACTGTGATCGAAATAGCTCAACAGCGTTACTGCAATCGGCTGACGGAGTGACGCCCAGAGTGGTCGAATAACGCTACGCATTCAGTCCCCCGCAGAGCGGCATCGACACCGTTCACCGGCAGTCACCGACCCGTCACATCATCCACGAGACACCAGCCGCGCGGTCAGGCGAGTCACGGACACGAACCCCCGGCACATGGCGTACTTCGCACGGACACGGGGAAACATACAATAAGTCCACAGTGGACACACAATCCACGTCAGGATCGCCACGACGAGGACGACACACCTCCACCCGGCGACATCTCCCCGCGCCGGCGGCATCTCCCCGCATCTCGCCGAGCCCCCACGATCGGACCACCGCGCATCACCCACTGGGAGCGAGAGCAACAGCGCTTCCCGAAAAACATCACCCAGTCGCTTTATCGCACGAACAGAGGACACATTGGGCAGCCGGAATGAATAGGCCCCGAAAGAAAGCACCCGTAGCACCCTCACAGGATCACGACAATTCCACCCCCGTTCGAGCCACCCGCCGGCACGTGCCATCCGAAACCGTCAAACCGGAAGGCGCCATATTACCTGTACAGCGAAAACACCACCAAGCACCCCCGAAAACCGACAGCACTCCCCCGAACGAACCGACAGCCGAAAACGAAATATTCCGACCTCCGAATTCATCCCGAAGAAGTATCAAGTGGAGCAGGTCCGGAGTTTCGACCACACTCGACGGGCAACGTTGGGAACGCTTTTCGCGTTTTCCGGAGCGATGTTCTGTGTAAATCACTCGCATTTTCCGAGTGGCCCGCTCGCGACGCCCGAGCGGAGGCAGGGGGCTCACGGGAGGACGCCCGCGCCAGTGGTCCACTCACGGAGCTCACCGCCGCCACGGCCGATCAATCGATGACCACCGTGCAGGCGTCACTCGGTCGAAACTTCCCGGCGGTGCCCACATCCGCCAACCACACCGTCAGCGGCAACGGTGCACTGTGCTTCACCCGGTCGGGCGCCATTGCCCGCCCGGTCCGCATCAGGATCAGCAATCCCGCCTCCTCACCCACCGGACCGAAGGTTTCAGAACTCGGCCCGAACGAGGTGAGGCCGAAACGACGCCCCAGCTCGGCAGCGGTGGCGGATACGTCGTCCACCGCGATTGCGACCTCGCTGATGGAGGCGATGTGTTCGGGCCCGAATCCCTCAGGCGCCGGACGGTGGCGCACCCGCCTCCGGGCGATCAACTCCAGCACCTCGCCGTCGGGACCGGTGAAATAGGCCGAACGCGAGTTCCAGCCCGCGGGGCCCTCGATCTCGTGTTCGCCGGTATCGGCGGAGCGCAGCAGCGGCACGCGCTCCGCCAACCACGAGACCGCGGCGTCGAAGTTCTCCGCTGGGACGTCGAAGGCGAGGTGGTGTGCCGCCGCGGTCGCGGGTCCGGGGGTCAGCCACAACTCGCTCGAACCGAGCGTGACGCGGGCGGAACCCTCGTCGTACGAGACCGGCAGCCCCAGCAGAT
This sequence comes from Actinopolyspora mzabensis, assembly GCF_900101095.1. Taxonomy (GTDB): domain Bacteria; phylum Actinomycetota; class Actinomycetes; order Mycobacteriales; family Pseudonocardiaceae; genus Actinopolyspora; species Actinopolyspora mzabensis. The sequence goes on along the minus strand of NZ_FNFM01000006.1, from coordinate 340,468 downwards.
CGCGGTAGAAGGCCACCGCCGCCGCGAGGTCACTCACGTGGTGTTCGACCGTCGAGATCCGCACGTCGTCTCCTCCGTTGCTTCGCGGGACGCGGCGTCGAGCGCGCGAATGTGCGGCTGATCGCCGCTCACACGTTCCTGGCGTAACCGTTGGGATTCTCCGGATCGATGTGCCAGCTGACGATCCGCTTCGGGTACAGGCGAATGATGTCCGGCCCAGCCAGCGAAGGCTCACCCGGCGGATCAGCCACCCGCAGCGTCCGCGCCAGCCCCCGGATCTCCACACCACGGCCCATCCCCGGCCGCACGTTCCCCGGCTCGTCGGGTGTCATGTCGTCCACCACGAACCCGACGCGGGGTCTCTCCGACACATTCCGGTACCGCTTGGTGGAAGCGACCCTCGGGCCACCCAGGTCAATGGTTCCGTCCTCGTTGAGCCGGAAACCGAGCGGTCTGACCTGCGGCGTTCCGTCGTCTCCCACCGTGGCGAGCCTGCCCAGCAGCTGCCCCCGCAGGTACTCGCGCTCGACCTCGATGAAGCTCATCCGCCCACTCCCGTTCGGTAACGCGGTGAATCTAGATCTTCGAGCGCGCTCGAAGTCAATGCCACGGTTCCGGCGAGACGTGGCGGAAGCCCGCGACGTAGACGTGTACGGTGCCTTACCCCGGTGTGCGGCTACTCCCCGAGCACCGGCTCGCCGTGTTCGAGATAGACGGTCCCACCCAGCTCACGAGCCGTGAGGGCCCCACGCAGCCTGCGGGCCAGCCTCGGGATCAGGTACTCGTCGAGCTCGGCCACCGGAACCCACTCCCAGTGGTCCAGCTCGTCGAAGTCGAGCCGGACGCGCTGTTCGTCGGCTGCCAGCTCACCGCAGTCGAACACCCAGAGCAGCTTGTCGGGCTCGCTGTCGGTGGGGGCCCAGTCCACGACCAGTATCCGACTCGGATACCGCCGAATCCCCAGCTCCTCGACCAGTTCCCTGGTGCACGCCCGCGCGGGTGACTCACCGGGCTCGACGTAACCACCGGGGATGTCCCACCGGTTGCCGTAGGTCTTGCGGACGAGCAGCACCTCTCCGCCGGGAGCGACGAACAGCGCGCCTGCCGCCATCCTCGAAACGGTCGTCCCGTGCTCATCCGCCATGGGCAAACCTTAGGTGCCGGGGTGGCGCGATGTCGGTGCCGACACCCCGGCGATCCCGCCCTCGGGTCGGTGTGCCCAATGTCAGGAGGGTGTGCCCAGTGCCACTCTTCGCTCGGCTCGACGACGGTGGACCTCCCGTCGGGCCCGGCGGCGAGGGGCTGGATCAGAGCGTGTACTCCAGCCGGAGCAGGCCGTGCTCGAACTCGACGGAGCGGCTCGCCACGCCGGTGAGTTCCCCGGTTCCGGACGTGGGGACGATGGTGCCGTAGGTGCGCTGCTCCGTACCGTCCGCGAGCCCGCCGTGCTGCAGCACGAAGGTACCGTGCCGACCGTCGAGCGTGCCCTCGAAGCGTTCGGAGATCACGTAGCCCCCGCCGGAGGCTCCTCCCGCGGTGAGCACTACGCCGGTGCCCGTGCCGTCGAGCGCGCCCCGGTACCGCTTACGGATCGAGATGCGGGAGAGCTTGGGGCCCTCCTCCGGTTCCTCGTAAACGGACTCGTCCCACTCCAGGACCTCGAACGGGATCTCGACTGCGCGGCTCTGCTGTTGCTCGGTCATGGGCCGAAGCTATCGGGGAGCCCCGACATCACGGGGTATTCGGAAGCACCCGCTGCGGTCAGTGTCGATTTCTCGCGAAATCGCGGGGCGAGCGACGAGGAGAATCGGGCCGAAACGAGAACCGGCCGTCTCCCGCATGGCGGAAAACGGCCGGTCACCGGTGGAGCCGCCTAGGGGAGTCGAACCCCTGACCTACGCATTACGAGTGCGTCGCTCTGACCGACTGAGCTAAGGCGGCGAAACCGCGTACAAGTGTAGCGGGTACGTGAACGTCACCCGCAGCCCCCCGGCTCGTTGAAAGGTGGAGTGATGACGATCACGGGAATACCGGAAGGTGCTGGATGCGCATACCCCCTGTCCACCGGATCGCGATCTGTTCCGCCGTCTCGTTCGCCGTCGCGTGTCTGAGCCTTCCCGCCGCGACCGCGCAGAGCACGCCCCCGGAAACCCCCACCCCCTCCCCCGAGATCCCGGGGCAGCCCCCCGGACGGGGCGAGCCGGAGAACCCGGTTCCCGGGCCGGTGGTGGCAGAGGCGGGCACCGGAATCGGCCTGCTGCGGGTGCTGCCGAACGCGGTGCCGGGCGAGTCGATCCTGGACGCGCCCGAGTTCGACGAGCAGTTGCCCAGGCAGGCGCTGGTGGAAACCGGGATGGGCCTGGCAACGGCCAAGGCCGACTCGAAGGCCTACCTCGCCCAGGAGCACGCGATCGCGGAGTCCGCACCGTTCGGATTCGCGGTGGGAGGCAACGCACCCGCGCTACCCGGCTCGCTGGCACAGACCGCGGTGCCCGATCACGCCGACCCCAGGACCAGAGGTCTGGAACCACCGTCCACTCCACTGGACAAGTTGCTCGACCTCGGCCTGCTGAAGGGCAACGTGCATGCCCGCTGGGACGAGAAACTCGGCCCCTGCGTGAAACCGATCGCCGACGCCGAGACCACCCTGGCGAGCGTCTCGGCGCTGAACGTGCTGCCCTCGCTGCAGAGCCAGGAGGACGAGCTCGCCGAGAAGGTCTCCGGCGGGACGAGCGAACTCGCCGCAGCCGATGCGGGGGCGCTGCGCGACGGGTTGAACCGGCTGGCCGGGCCGCTCGAGCGACTGGGGGGACTGCTGGGAGGTGCCGGCGACTCCGACGCGTCCGGTTCGCTGCTGCGGGTTCCCGAGATCATGCACGCCCGCTCCAACGTGCGGCTGGTGGACGTGCCGGGGCAGGCCAACAAGGCGGTCCGCTCCACCTCGCGGTTCGACGTCGCCAGCATCCGGCTGTTCGCCGGGACCTCGCAGGAACTGCGCATCGACATCGTCAGTCAACCGACCCTCACCGCGACGGCGACCGGCGACCCGAAGACGTCCGCGGTGGACTACAGCGCGCCGGTACTGCGGATCAGCCGGGGCGGCGAGGAACTGTTCACTTTGGACGCGGCCAACCCCGAGTTCGAACTTCCGATCGGTATCCCGCTGCCCACCTCGGGACTCGACTCCGACGTTCCGCTGGTGGGCCACTCGGACGAGCCCAACGTACTGGATATCGGTGTGCTGCGGCTCAGTCTCGGTGAACTGACCAAGCAGCAGGACGGTACGGCGGTACGCGCCGGGGCACGGCTGCTGGACCTGAAGATCCTGCCGAACGAGCTGCTCGGCTTCTCCAGCGCACTCGCCCAGATCTCGTTCGGTGAACAGTTCGCCAGGGCGAACGCGCCGGAGGGTGGGGTCGACTGCTCGACCTCGACCCAGCCCACGAGCACCACCCCACCTGCGAGCGGGGGCGACTCCCCGCCGCTGGCGAAGACCTCGGGGGCCTACCACGCGGTGCCGCTGTTCTGGAGCGGAACGGCCCTGTTGCTGCTGGGTGCGGTGCTGGTGGCGGCACTGCCGCGCCGCCGGGGATGAGCCTCCGGGATCATCGGTGGAGTTCGGCGGCCAACGCCTCCACGGCGATGATCGGTTTGACGTTGCGGTCCAGCGCGGTCCGGCAGCGCAGCACCGCCTCCAATCGGCGCAGGGCGGTCTCGGAGGTCCACTCCGCGGCCGCCCTGCGTGCCTGGTTCGCGAAGTCGGGGTGGTTCAGCGGCACCTCGGCCCCGAAGCCCAGAGCCAGCACGTCCCGGTAGAACCCGGCGAGATCGACCAACGCCAGGTCCAGCGCGTCCCGCTGTGACCGGGTGGCGCGGGCCTTCTGCTTCTTCTCCAGTTCCTTCAACGCCGCGTTGGCACCCTTGGTGGCCGAGGAGGTCCCCTTGCCGGTGCCACCTGCCCCCATCGCGGTACGCAGCTCCTCCTTCTCGGCCTCGTCGCGCGACTGGTTGGCCTCACCGGCCTCGGTCTCGGCGGCGCGGACCAGACCGCTCGCCTCGCTGAAGACCTCGGACAGCCCGCGCAGCCCCAACGGGATGCGCAACACGGCCTCGCGGCGTTCCCTGGCCTGCTGGTCGGTGGCCAGCCGACGAGCGCGATCGACGTGTCCGCCGCACACCGAGGCCGCCCAGTCGGCCATGGACCGCTCCACACCCTCCCGGTGGTGCAGCACCTCGGCGATCGCCTCCGTCAGCGGGGTGCGCAGCTGCACGCCCCGGCACCGGGAGCGGATGGTCACCGGCACGTCGGCGGGATGGTCCGAGGGGGAGCACAACAGGAAAACGGTGCGCGCGGGAGGTTCCTCGACCGCTTTGAGCAGCGCGTTCGCCGCGCCCTCCGTGAGCCGGTCGGCGTCTTCGATGAGCACGACCCGCCAGTGACCGGTGTTGGGGCGTCGGGCCGCCGCCTGCACCAGCGAACGCATCTCGGCAACCGAGATCGAGAGACCTTCCGGGACCACCGTGGTGACATCGGCGTGCGTCCCGGCCAGTGCCGTCTCGCAGGCGACACAGCCGCCGCAGCCGACCGTTTCCGGGTCGGTGCACTGCAGCGCTCCCGCGAACGCGCGGGCCATGACGGGATGTCCCGAACCCGGTGGACCGGTGAACAGCCAGGCGTGGGTCATGGCCCCGGTTCCGCTGTCGTGCCCCGCCAGCCGGTCACGCGCCGCCCGAGCGGCCTCGCGCAGGGTACGCACCGCTTCGGGCTGGCCGACGACCTCGGCCCAGATGCCCTCGGACTCTCGATCGGCGACAGCCCCGGCTGTCGGGGCCGCTGTCTCGCTTGCCATCGCCGGTACCTCGAAACCCGATCACGTGTTGGAACGATCCGCGGCTCGCTGCCCCTCCGAACTCGCGGACGCGGAACTCCTGGTCTTGGAGCCGTTGCTCTTGCTGCCCGAGCTCTTGCTCCCCGAGCTCTTGGTCGTCGAGCTCTTGGTGCCCGAACCCTTGCTCGCCGGACTCTTCCCGCTCGTGCCGCTGGTGGAACTCTTGCTGGTGGAGCTCTTGGTTCCGGAGCCGCTCGCCTTGCCGGTGGCGGACTTCTTTGCGGTGCTCTTGCCGCCCGAACCGCCGGTGCCGCTCTTGGTGCCGCTGCCCGAGGTGCCGGATCCCGCGGAACCGTTGCCGCCACCGGATTTGGAGCCGCTCTTACCGCCGTTGGAGCCGGAGCTACCGGACTTCTTGCCGCCCTTCTTGGCGGGAGCCTTGGCACGTCGTTCGGCGACCAGCTCGACGGCGCGTTCCTTGGTCAGCTCCTCGACGCTGTCGCCCTTGCGCAGCGAGGCGTTCGTCTCGCCGTCGGTGACGTACGGGCCGAACCGGCCGTCCTTGACCACCAGGTTCCGGCCGGTGTCCGGTTCCTCGCCGAGCTCGCGCAGCGGAGGCGCCGCGGCCCTGCGACCACGCTGCTTCGGCTGCGCGTAGATGGCGCGGGCCTCCTCCAGCGTGATCGTGAAGATCTGCTCCTCGTTGTCCAACGAGCGCGAGTCGCTGCCCCGCTTCAGGTAAGGCCCGTAACGACCGTTCTGCGCGGTGATCTCCTCCCCCGTGTCGGGATCGGTCCCCACCGTGCGCGGCAGCGAGAGCAACCGCAGCGCGTCCTGCAACGTCACCGTGTCCAGCGACATCGACTTGAACAGGCTGGCCGTGCGCGGCTTGGTCTTGGTGCCCTCCGGCAGGATCTCGGTGACGTAGGGCCCGAACCGCCCGTCCTTGGCGACGACCTCGTGGCCGGTCTCCGGGTCGGTACCGAGGGTGTTGCCCTCCATCGGGGTGGCGAACAGCTTCTCGGCCACCTGGGGGGTCAGCTCGTCCGGCGGCAACGCGTCCGGCAGGTTGGCGCGCTGCGACTCGCCGTTGCCCTCGCTCGACGCGGAAGCGCTGCGTTCGAGGTAGGGACCGTAGCGGCCGACCCGGACGTAGACCGTGCGTCCGTCGTCGTCGGTGAACATCGGGATGGAGTTGACCTGTCGGGCGTCGATCTCCTCCACCCCGGACCCGACGAGCTTCTTCAACCCCCCGGCACGGCCGATGGAGTCCTGCGGCCCGATGTCACCGCCGAAGTAGAACCCGTTGAGCCACTTGGTGCGCTGCTGGGCACCCTCGGCTATCCGGTCGAGTTCGTCCTCCAGCGCGGCGGTGAAGTCGTAGTCCACCAGCCTGGAGAAGTGCTGCTCCAGCAGCCCCACCACGGCGAACGCGATCCAGGAGGGAACCAGCGCCGAACCCTTGCGCCAGACGTAGCCGCGTTCCTGGATGGTGCTGATGATGGAGGCGTAGGTGGAGGGCCGCCCGATCCCCAGCTCCTCCAGGGCCTTGACCAGGCTGGCCTCGGTGTAGCGGGCGGGTGGGCTGGTGGTGTGCCCGTCCGGGTCGAGCTCGCCCGCCGAGACCCGCTGCCCCTCGACGAGGCGTGGCAGCCGCGACTCCGCGTCGTCGGCGACCCCACCGGCCTCGGAGTCCACCGACTCGACGTAGGCCTTGAGGAAACCGGCGAAGGTGATCGTGCGACCGGAGGCGGCGAAGGTGCACTCCTCCCCGCTCGTGGCGGTGCCGGTGACCCGCACCGACATGGTCGTTCCCTTGGCGTCGGCCATCTGGGAGGCGATGGTGCGCTGCCAGATCAGCTCGTAGAGCTTGGAGCCGTCGGTGTCCAGTTCCGAGGCGACCTGGCGCGGGGTGCGGAAGTTCTCCCCCGCGGGGCGGATGGCCTCGTGGGCCTCCTGCGCGTTCTTGACCTTGCGGGTGTACTGCCTGGCCTGCGCGGACAGGTAGTCGTTGCCGTACAGCTCCCCGGCCTGCTGCCGCGCCGCCGCGATCGCGGTGTCCGACAGCGTCGTGGAGTCCGTACGCATGTAGGTGATGTAGCCGTTCTCGTAGAGCCGCTGCGCGGTCCGCATGGTGCGGTCGGCCGAGAACCGGAGCTTGCGACCAGCCTCCTGTTGCAGCGTGGAGGTCATGAACGGCGCGTAGGGCTTGCGCGTGTAGGGCTTCTCCTCGACGGCGGAGACGGTCAGCTCGGTGTCGGCCAGCCCTTCGGCGAGCGCACGGGCACGCGGTTCGTCCAGCACCAGGGCGTCGCCGGTGAGCTCGCCGTCCGGGCCGAAGTCGCGCCCGGTCGCCAGCCGGGAGCCGTCGACGTTGACCAGCCGGGCACCGAAGCCGCCCTGCCGGGCGGATTCGTCGTCGGCGGTGTGCAGCGTGGCGGCGATGTCCCAGTAGGAGGCGGGCACGAACCGGATGCGTTCCCGCTCCCGCTGCACGACGATGCGGGTAGCCACCGACTGCACCCGCCCCGCCGAGAGCTTCGGCATGACCTTCTTCCACAGCACGGGGCTGACCTCGTAGCCGTAGAGCCGGTCCAGGATGCGCCGGGTCTCCTGCGCGTCCACCAGGTCGTTGTCGAGCTCGCGGGGGTTGGCCGCGGCGGCGCGAATGGCGGACTCGGTGATCTCGTGGAACACCATCCGGTACACCGGGACGGCGGGCTGCAACGTCTCCTGCAGGTGCCAGGCGATCGCCTCGCCCTCCCGGTCGCCATCGGTGGCGAGATAGAGCTCCTCGGCGTCGGACAGCGCCTCCCGGAGTTCCGCGACCGTGTCCTGCTTGTCGTCGGTCACCAGGTACAGCGGTTCGAAGTCGTTGTCCACGTTCACGCCGAAGCGTGCCCAGGACTGCCCCTTGTAATCGGCGGGAACGTCGGCGGCACCACGCGGGAGGTCCCGGATGTGACCGCGCGACGACTCGACCTGGTAGTCCGAGCCGAGGAAGGAAGCGATCTTGCGCGCCTTGGCCGGGGACTCGACGATCACCAGCCGCCGACCGCCGGAGCTCCCGGTGGATGCCTTAGAAGCGCGCCCCTTGGCGCCGTCCTTCTTCGTCCGTGTCGAGCCAGCCACGCCTACCTGCTCTCGTCTGGAGGTGTCCGATCCGTCAGTGTGCACCGTGTCCGGTCCTGTTCGCCGTCCCGGGGAACGCACAGCGTGACACACGCCGCCCCGGCTCCGCGCGCTTCACCAGGCCGAACGTCCCCGACCTCGGCAGTGTTCCGCCATGACTCCCACGAGGAGGTGTGTCGAACGACTCACGGCGACAGCGGCCATGCTCCCCCAGGAGCGCCGTTCGGCGCGGGTCCGACGAGCTCGGCCAACCGAGTCAGGCGACGCCGGCCCACGATCCGCAACGCGGGCTCCGCACCCGGCGAACCGACCGTCCTGGCTGGTAGGCCCGCACGGCCGAGTGACGAAGCAAGCGGCTCGTGAGTCTCCGGCACGCTCGGATCCAGCCCGAGTAGATACCCCCCAGCGGTGGGGGCGCCCGCGATGAGCGTCCAGACGCGCAGCGCCGAACCATCCGGGTTGAATCCGTTCGGCACCGACTTTACCGCGCCGTGTAACCAATTCGCCGCCAGCTGGGTCAGATCTGCCCGGAACGAGGTCCGCAGCAGCGATTCACCGCACTCGGCTCGGGAGACTTCCAAGGGGACGCCCCGCGCCCGGAACATCTCGTGCAGTGCGCGGGCCCGCCAGGTCTCGGTGAGCACGACGGACAGGCGCGCGGCGGTGCCGCGCCCGAAACCGGTCACCTGGCCGTGGCCGCAGAGCAGACCTGCCAGATCGGCGATACGAGCGGGCCGCGCCTCGGCCGAGAAGAACGAAAGCTGGCCCACTCCGGTGATCGTAGAGTCCAGCGCACGCCGGGCGCCAGAGCACACGATCACCGGAACCGGGCCGGGGAACCGGCACGAAGCTTCCGGGCGGCGTCGATTTCCCGCGAAATCGCCGGTTCATCGACGCAGGGCGAACTCCAACCGCCCTCGCCATCGGCACCGCCGCGGGTTCTCCGCCACGGAAGTAACAACGGAAGACGAGGTGGTCACGGTTCCGAAATCACTTGGCGCCGTTGACGACCTCGTCCCCGGAGCTCTCGGCGATGGCGGTGCTCCTCCGCTTCGAGGAGATCACCGCCGCGGCTATCACGAGGAAGCAGACCACCGCGATGGTGATCCGCAGCCCGAGCGAGGCGTCGACCCCCACCGTCACGGTGACCACGGCGGGTGCCACCAGCACCGAAACCAGGTTCATCACCTTCAGCAACGGGTTGATGGCGGGACCGGCGGTGTCCTTGAACGGGTCGCCGACCGTGTCACCGATGATGGTGGCCTCGTGGGCCGGCGACCCCTTGCCGCCGTGGTAGCCGTCCTCGACCAGTTTCTTGGAGTTGTCCCAGGCACCGCCCGAGTTCGCCAGGAAGATCGCCATGAGGGTTCCCACCGCGATCGCACCGGCGAGGTAGCCGGCCAGCGGCCCGACCCCCAGCCCGAAGCCGACCGCGATGGGCGCGAGGACAGCCAGCAGCCCCGGAGTGGCCAGCTCCCGCAGCGAGTCCCTGGTGCAGATGTCGACCACCCGGCCGTACTCGGGACGCTCCGAGCCGTCCATGATCCCAGGTTTGGCGGAGAACTGCCTGCGCACCTCGTGCACCACCGCTCCCGCCGCCCGGGAGACCGCGTTGATGGCCAGCCCGGCGAACAGGAACACCACGGCGGCACCGATGGCGATCCCGACGAGCACGTTCGGGGCGTAGACCAGGAACTCGCCGACCGTGAGCTGCGCACCGATCTCGGCCAGTGCGCTGCCGATCGCGTCGCGGTACGAGCCGAACAGCGCGGTGGCGGCCAGCACGGCGGTGGCGATGGCGATGCCCTTCGTGATGGCCTTCGTGGTGTTGCCGACCGCGTCCAGCTCGGTGAGCACGGCCGCCCCCTCGCCCTCGAACTCGCCGGACATCTCCGCGATGCCCTGCGCGTTGTCGGCCACGGGGCCGAAGGTGTCCATCGCGACGATCACACCGACGGTGGTCAGCAGACCGCAACCCGCCAGCGCGACCGCGAACAGCGCCACCGAGATGGAGCCGGACAGCAGGAAGGCCCCGAAGACCGCCGCCGCGATGACCAGCGCGGTGTAGACGGCCGACTCGAAGCCGACCGAGAAGCCGGTGAGTATCACCGTGGCGGGACCGGTGGTGGAGGACCTGCCGACGTCGCGTACCGGCTTGCGCTCGGTGGCGGTGAAGTAGCCGGTGAGTTTGAGGATGACGACGGCGAGCGCGATGCCGATGATCACGGAGACGAGCGCGACCACGGCGGGGTTGCCGCCGAGGTCGAGGATCTGGGGCGGCACTCCGCTCAGTTCGGCGTACGAGCCGGGCAGGTAGAGCAGCGCGGCGACCGCGCAGGCCACGGCCGCTATCGCGGCCGAGATGTAGAAGGAGCGGTTGATGGCGAGCAACGCGCTCTCACCGCTGCGCGCCCGGGTGATGTAGACGCCGATCACGGCGGTGATCACCCCGATGGCGGGCACGATCAGCGGGAAGAGCAGTCCCTTGGTGCCGAACGCGGCCGTTCCCAGGATCAGCGAGGCCACCAGGGTCACGGCGTAGGACTCGAACAGGTCGGCCGCCATCCCGGCGCAGTCGCCGACGTTGTCACCCACGTTGTCCGCGATCGTGGCGGCGTTGCGCGGATCGTCCTCGGGGATGTTCTGTTCCACCTTGCCGACCAGGTCGGCACCGACGTCGGCCGCCTTGGTGAAGATTCCGCCACCCACACGCATGAACATCGCCAGCAGCGCGGCACCGAATCCGAAGCCCTCCAGCACGCGTGGCGCCTGCCCCGCGTAGACCAGCACCACCAGCGCGGCGCCGAACAGTCCCAGGCCGATGGTGGTCATGCCGACCACCCCGCCGGTGCGGAACGCCACCCGCATCGCCTTGGTTCTGCCCGCGGTCGGGTCGTTGGCCGCCGCGGCGACACGCAGGTTGGCCCGCGTGGACAACCACATGCCCAGATAGCCGATGGCGGCGGAGAACGCCGCGCCGAACAGGAAGAACACCGATCTGCCGATTCGCTGTGCCGGTGTCTCGGCGGGGAGCGCGAACAGCAGCAGGAACACGACCACCGCGAAGAACGCCAGGGTGCGGAACTGGCGGTTGAGATAGGCCGAGGCACCCTCCTGCACCGCTCGGGCGATCTCGCGCATCCGCTCGGATCCCTCGGCTGCCGCCAGCACCTCCCGGATGAGCACATAGCCGAAGACGAGAGCGGCCAGTGCGATGACCAGTACGATTCCGACGATCGTGTAATCGGCGGCGTCGAGCCGCAGCAGGGACGACGGCTCCTGAGCCAGGACGTGACCGCCGTGCGGCACGGCTCGCGATTCCGCCGCCGTGTTCGCGAATTCACCCCCCGGTGGCGCGGGCCGCGGTCCGGTGCTCGCGGCCCACCCGGACCGGGCAACGTTGAGCAGGGACATTCGTCCTCCTCGGTTGTGCTCGGGTCACGTGCCGGAGAGCTTCGGATCCGGCTTCGGACACCGGTGTCCCACCGAGGCGAGCGGTGCTGCCCCGCCCCGTACGCGGCATCCGCGACCCTTTCCATGCAAAGTGCTTCGATTCACTTTGTGATCTTCCGCTCGTTCCGGAGTGCGCATTCTTCCACCATGGATCGATCAAGGCATCCGGACGATCACCCGTTCAGGGGGACGGTGCGGCGACTGAAGCGATGGAGATCGGCACGGGAGCCGTGCACAGCGTGGGCCGCACGGGGGATCGCTCGGCGTGGCCTTCCGGATCTCGGGACGCGAGCCGGCCCGCGAGCTGACCGGGGACTCGCCCGAGGAGTAGCCCGGCGGAGCCGCCCCGAGCACCAACCCGGGGAACTCGCACTGCGCGCACCACCGACGGCCGGTTGTGCGAGGCTCGGAGCGTGAGTTCAACGGGACGCGACCGTGCGTACGGAGCGACCGGCGGGAACCGGCTGCTCGACCGGGTGCTGGCGGGCACCCCACCCGAGCAGTCCCCGGTGCGCCACGTCGAACATCTCGCCGAACGCCCCGCCCGGTACGGCGAGTGGCCGGACTGGGCACCGGAGCGGCTGGTGGCCGCGCTGCGCGCCCGCGGGACGGAGCGTCCCTGGATCCATCAACTACAAGCGGCGGAACTCGCGCACAGCGGGGAGAACGTCGTGGTCGCCACGGGCACGGCCTCCGGCAAGTCGCTGGCCTACCAGCTTCCGGTGCTGACCCGGTTGGACCTCGACAGCCGCGCCACCGCGCTGTACGTCTCGCCCACCAAGGCACTCGGAACCGACCAGTTGCGTTCGGTCGCGGGACTCGACCTGCCCGGGATACGACCGGCCACCTACGACGGTGACACCCCCGGAACGGAGCGGGACTGGGTACGGGCACACGCCAGATGGGTGTTCAGCAACCCGGACATGTTGCACCACGGGGTACTGCCGCGGCACTCGCGCTGGGCCCGGTTCTTCCGGAACCTGAGCTACATCGTGGTCGACGAGTGCCACACCTACCGGGGTGTTTTCGGCTCGCACATCGCGTTGCTGCTGCGCAGGCTGCGCCGTGTCGCGGAACACTACGGGGCCGCCCCCGTCTTCGTGCTCGCCTCGGCCACCGTCGCAGCACCGGCCGAACTGGGTGGCACCCTGACCGGTCGGACCTGTCACGCGGTCACCGAGGACGGTTCCCCGCGCGGCGGGCGCACCATGGCGCTGTGGGAACCACCGCTGCTGGAGGAGGTCACCGGTGAGAACGGGGCACCGGTTCGACGCTCCGCCGGGGCGGAGACCTCGCGGATCATGAGTGATCTGGTGATCGAGTCGGCGCGTTGCCTGGCGTTCGTACGCTCCCGCACCGGGGCCGAGCTCGCGGCGCTGGGGGCGCAGCGCTCGCTGCGGGAGGTGGCGCCGGAGCTGGTGAACCGAGTCGCCGCCTACCGTGGCGGCTACCTGCCGGAACAACGCAGGGAACTGGAGCGCGCGCTTCATTCGGGTGAGTTACGTGCCCTGGCGACCACCAGCGCACTGGAACTCGGGGTGGACATCTCCGGGTTGGACGCGGTGGTCATCGCGGGCTACCCGGGGACACTGGCCTCGCTGTGGCAGCAGGCGGGCCGCGCTGGGCGCGAGGGCGACGGGGCGCTGGTCGTTTTCGTGGCCAGGGACGACCCGCTGGACACCTACCTCGCCCACAATCCGGGGGCCGTTTTCGACCGTCCGGTGGAAGCCACGGTGCTGGATCCGGGCAATCCCCACCTGCTGCGGCCGCACCTCGCCTGCGCCGCGGCCGAACTACCACTGGACGAACGGGCGCTGGAGGAGTTCGGCGGCGAAACGGCACGTGAGAGCGTGGCTCGGCTCACCGAGGCCGGCGAGCTCCGCGCTCGCCGGAACGGGTGGTACTGGACGGCACGGCAACCACCGCACCGCTCGGTGGAACTGCGCGGCTCGGGTGGGCAGCAGACGGCCGTGGTGGAGAGTGACTCCGGCAGACTGCTGGGAACGGTGGATCCGGAATCGGCCCACGGTCTCGTCCACCCGGGAGCCGTCTACCTGCACCAGGGCGAATCGTTCGTGGTGGACGAGCTGGACCTCGATGAGGGGATCGCACTGGTCCACGCCGAGGATCCGGAGTGGAACACCTCACCACGCGAGGAAACCGACATCGCGGTGCTGCGCACTCAGCGGCAGCGGCGAACGTCGCACGGATTGTCGATCAATCTCGGCGAGGTGGAGGTCACCTCCAGGGTGACGGGGTATCTGCGCAGGATGCCCAGCGGAGAAGTACTGGATCAGCTGCCGCTCGACCTACCCGAACGAACCCTGAGCACGCGGGCGGTGTGGTACAGCCTCGACGAGGAACTGCTGGTGAGCAGCGCACCGGGGGGCGCCGGGCTGGATCCGGCGCGCATCCCCGGCGCGCTGCATGCTGCCGAGCACGCGGCGATCGGCCTGCTACCGCTGTTCGCGACCTGTGACCGATGGGACATCGGCGGAGTGTCCACCGCGCTGCATCCGAACACCGGGGAGCCGACGGTGTTCGTCCACGACGGACACCCGGGGGGTGCCGGGTTCGCCGATCGCGGTTTCGCCGCGCTGTTCCCGTGGTTGGCCGCCACGCGGGAGGCGATCGTGGCCTGCGACTGCTCGGCCGGCTGCCCGTCCTGCGTTCAGTCGCCGAAGTGCGGCAACGGCAACGAACCGCTGGACAAGGCGGGGGCGGTGGCGGTACTGGACGTGCTGCTGGCCGAGCGGACCGATGTCGCACCGGCCTGACCTCCAGCACCGCCGGATTCTGTTATGGAACCGCGGGGCCGGGATCGGGGCGGGAAGTCTCCGCCACCGCACCCCGGCGAACCGGGGCGACGAAGCCCCGGCACTCGGTGCCGGCCCCGCAGTCCGTGGTTCGGTCAGCCCGTGGCGGTGAGCACCCGATCGCCGTGGAGCCGGTGCAGCCCGGTGAGCAGCGCGTCCTGGACGTGGGCCGGTTCGGGAAGCCGCCAGCCGCAGAGCTGCGGCTTGACCCGCCAGTGCAGTACCCCGTTCGGGAAGGTCGAGGGCGGCAACGGCAGCCAACTACCCGCCGCGTGCAGTCGCACGCCGTCCGCCGCTGCCAGCTCCTCGGACAACCGCTGACCGGCCTCGGTGAAGAAGTACCACCGGCCGTGCGGAGTGGCGGCGATCGGTGTGGGGGTTGCCAGGGCGCGCAGCGCGATCGCGGCCCGACGTCCGAGGTCCGCGTCCACCTCGATCGCCTCGATCCCGTCCCCCGTGGCCAGCAGCACGCTGTAGGGCTGCGCCGTCCACCAACCGGCGACGTCGTCGGCGTCGGCGCGGAGCAGGCCCCGCCAGTCGCGGTGCACCGGAAGCGGCCCGGGCCCGGTCTCGTCGGGCGAATTCTCGCCACCGACCCATCCATCGGCCGAGGGGTAGCTCCCCGGAAACACCGGCCAGCCGTGCGAAGCCAGTTCGAGGACCTGCACCCGCAGCTCGATCCGGAAGGCATTGCGCCAACCTTCCGTCGCCAAATCCATTTCGTCACGCCTCCTTGTTCCGCGCTGGTATCCCCAAATAACGGCAAGCGAAGGCGTTTCGTACACCCCCGCGTCGACGACCGGTCACCGAAAGGCGACGAGCGTGATCCGGATAACAGAGCGGCCGAACTCGAAGCGGTAACGAGCGGTCCCGTCGCTACCACTCGTCGCGTGACGAGCGGTCTCCACGAAGTGGACGGTTTCCGCGCCAAGCGGACGAACCGCACTCCCGAGGACGCGTTCGAATTCCCCCGTGGACGCCGCGTTCGGCACGGCCGGTTCTCCGTCCGGTTCGACGCCGTGCTCGCCGAACCGCTGGTTCGCACCGGAGCCCGCCGCTGCAGCCGGCACCGCGGCGGTGAACGGGAGGCTTCGATCAGTCCCGCCGATCGTCGACCGGTCCGGCCATCGCCCGCCCGCTCACATGCCCGATTCCCGGTGGTGCCGCGGGGATCTCCAGTTCGGTGCGGACCCGTGCCCGCCTGCCGTGCAGCAGGCACTCGTGCAGCACGACGTTCATCCGCCGTGCCACCTCCTCCGCGCGGGAACAGGCGGCGTAGCGCCCCTGGTGACTGTGTGCGGCCGCTGCCAGGGCCGCCAGATCGGCCGCGCCACTAACCCGATGACCGGCAACGAGCGCCGCACCGAACTGAACCCCGAGCCAGCACGCCGCGAGTACCGCCAAGGTCAGCACCGCGGCCGGAACCGTGGCGCTGCCCTCGTCACCCGAGTCACCACCGGAGCGAACGCGTCCCACCGAACTCATCCCGGAGCCTCCGGAACGCCGCTCGGGGCCTCGTGCCGCCCGCCTTCCGGAGTGCCCGAGCCTGCCACGCCGGGTTCGAGCGCCGCGTGCGCACGAGCGCGCAGCCGGATCGGAAGGACATTTCCGAGCGGCCGAACATCGACGGTGACCGTCACGTATCCGTTCGCGACGGTGGTGTGGTGCCGCGCGCTGTCCGGGGCGACGCGTTCCACGGCTCGTTCCGCACGGACGACGTCCCCACGGGCACGCAGCCTGGCAGCCTCGACAGCGGCATCGGTACAGCGGAGCTGGAGGAAAACGGCCGTGATCGCCCCCAGCACCAGCAGGAAAACGGCCACCACCGAGCAGATTCCCAGTGCGGCTTCCACGGTCACGCTTCCGGCGTCGGGGGCGGAAGCGGGTTCGGCGTCGCGTTCGACGCGCACCGCACCGCCCGAACCAGCGCCGGTCAACGCGAGTGCCCCGACAGCGCCTGCCGCAGCAGCGAGGTCAGCGCTTCGGTGACGAAGTCACTGGTCACCAGCATGTACAGCACCGAGGCGAAAGCCGCCGCGGTCAGCGTGCCGATCGCGTACTCAGCCGTGCTCATGCCGGACTCCCCGCGCAGCACGCCTCGGAGACGCCGGGGGAATCCGGCCCGGATCCTCCGGAACGGCACCGCGCGGGGATGCCGGCACGCTCGTCGAATCGATGTCATGTTCTCCCTCCGTTTCGTCGAACATCGGTGTTTTCCGGTAAGCGGAGGTTTTCGGGTAACCGGGGTTCGATTCCTCCGCGTGCTCGATCCGCATGGACCGAGCGTTGCGTTCGAGCGGGTTCACGCCCGGAACTCCGAGCTCGTCCCGCCTTCGAGCGGGGGCCCGCTCACCAGTGGCCCTGGAGCCGTTGCACCATCCCCAGCACGATCGGCAGCACGCCGAGGCAGAAGAACGACGGCAGAAAGCACAGCCCCAGCGGTGCCGTCACCCGGACAGCCGCTCGCTCCGCATCGGCCAGCGCCTTTTCCCGTGCTGCTGCTCGCTGTCGGGCGGCGAGCTGCTCGGCGACTCGCGCGAGGCCGCTGCCGCTGCCCGCGCTGCGACGGGCCGCCCTGGCGAGTTCGGCGGTATCCGGTTGCGCCACGGCGGATTCCCAGGCGGCATCCGGATCGGCCCCGAGCGCGAGCACTCGGGAGACCTCGCGGAGTCCGTCGGCCGCGGGGGTCTCGAACTCGGTTGCCATCTCGTGCAACAGGGCCGTCGGCGGCAACCCGGACCGCAGTCCCGCGGCCCACAGTTCACAACCCGCTGCCACCCGAGTCGGCGGAGTGGGGTTCGGCTTGCGTCCACGACCGAGCGCGAGGCGGCACCCCCGGACCGCCGCCGCACCCGCGCCGAGCGCAACGGGCACGGCCACGGCAGGGCCGTGCGAACCCAGCAGTACGAGGAGCACGCCGGTCCCGACCGCCGAGCCGAGTCCGATCGGGAGCACCTGCCGCGACGCCGAGCGAGGCTGCACACGGCCGACCTTCCCGCGTCCGGCACCCGGCGCGTGGGACGCGTTCCGCGAACCGGTCGTCCGGTGCGGGGGCAGCACGCCACGCAGCCTCCGAGCGGTGGATCCGTTGCCCAGCAGCAGCAGCGCCACGCTCACCAGCGGTAGTACCGGTGGGTCGAGCATCGCCAGGGGCGGGATCATCGCCAGGGCCGGGGTCATCGACAGGGCCGGGGTCATCGACAGGGCCGGGGTCACTGCCGTGCTCCCCTGTCGGTCAGTCGCTGCACCCACAGCACGCCGCCACACAGCAAACCGGTTCCCGACAGCAGCAGGACGTGTCCGAGCGGGGTGGTCGTGAGTACGGCCAGGGCCCCGGCTCCGCTCGCCTGCCCGAGCGCGAGTCCGAGCGCGGGCAGGGCGAGCAGCACGGCGGCGGTGGCCCGTGCCCCGGCCAGCTTGGCTTCGACGTCCCGCTCTGCCCGGAGCCGATGCTCCAGATCCGTCTGAGCGGTTTCGAGCAAGCGCGCCAGCGGAACGCCGTATCGCTCGGCGAGCCGCCAGCGACGCGCTATCCGGGCGGTATCCCGATGCAGCTCGGCGGAGAGCGGTCCGCTGCCGAACTCCCGGTCGGGGAGTCCTCCCAGGCGCACCGAGTTCGCGAGGTCGGTGAAAAACCCGCTCACCTCGGTCGTGCTGTCGGCGGCACCACTCTCGGCGGCACCACTCTCGGCGGCGGCACTCTCGGCGGCGGCACTCTCGGCGGCGGCGTAGGGATGCGTTCCCACCTCCAGTTCACTCACCAGCACCCGCAGTCCCGCTACCAGCGCTTCCAACACCCGCAGCCGGTGTGCGGAGCGCGCCCGCCACCTGCGGTGTCGCTCGGCGAGCGCGGCCAGCAGCACGAGGACGAGGATCACCGTGAGGTCCACTGCGGACACGAGCAGCACCACGCCGCCGAGACCGAGAACGGGCAGGATCGGCCGCGGCCACGAGCGCGAAGCGGAACCCACCGGACCACGCAGCAGCGCCAGCCTGTTCACGGCCGCTCGGTCGGGCCAACCGAGCAGCAACGCCGCCGAAGCGAGCACCACGGACATCGGGACCGCCGGTGTCCCCTGGACAGGTGGCGAGGTCAACATTCGGCCCGCTCCGCTCCCGCCGCGAGCAGGTCCAGCAGTTGTCCACGTGCCGGTCCCCAACCGGACTCGATTTCCCAGGCCGGCCGCACCCGGGTCTCCGAACCGGCCCGATGCAGCACGCCTATCCCCGCGAGGTGTCTGCCACGGTGGGCGGTACGACGCATGTGCAGCACCACCCGGATCGCTGCGAGAAGCTGGCTGTGCAGCGCTCGACGACCCATACCGCCGTGCGCCCCCAGCGCCTCCAGTCGTGCCGGGACCTCCGCGGGCGAGTTGGCGTGTACCGTGCCGGCGCCGCCCTCGTGACCGGTGTTGAGACAGTCGAGCAGCTCCCGGATCTCGGCACCGCGCGCTTCTCCCACCACGATTCGGTCCGGTCGCATGCGCAACGCCTGCCGCACCAGTTCGTTCATCCGTATCTGTCCGCTGCCCTCGATGTTCGGCGGCCGGGCCACCAGCCGGACCACGTGAGGGTGCACCGGGTTGAGTTCCCGTGCCTCCTCCACGCACACGATGCGCTCGGTGGCGGGCACCTCCCCCAGCAGCGCGCCGAGCAGTGTCGTCTTCCCGGAGCCGGTACTTCCGGTGACCAGAAAGGCCGGGCGGGCGGCCACTATCGAGCGAAGCAACGACCAGGTCTCGGAGTCGAACGTCGAGAGTCGCCACAGACTCGCAAGATCGTGCACCTCGGGTCGCAGAATTCGCAGCGAAACGCACGTCCCGTCCGCGGCCACGGGAGCGAGCACCGCGTGCAACCGCACCGTGGTGCCCGCCACGCTCTCGGGCAACCACCCGTCCACCCAGGGCTGGGCATCGTCCAGTCTGCGGCCCGCGGCCAGGGCCAGACGCTGGGCGAGCCTGCGCACCTCCTCCTCGCTCGCGAAGCTCACCCCGGCACGTTCCAGGCCGGAACCGCGGTCCATCCACACCTCCTCGGGACCACTCACCAGCACATCGGTGACGTCGGAACGTCGCAGTAACGACTCCAGCGGTCCGGTCCCCAGGAAGTCGCGGTGGAGCCTGCGGATCGTGCGGAGAACCTCGCCGTCACCGAGCGGAGCCCCGGCCTCCTCACGTACGGCAACGGCTATGGCGTGTGCGGTGAGGTCGCCACCCTCGGAGACCAGACGTGCCCGTACCCGGTTCACGAGATCCTCGTCCACAAGCTCGGAGCAGGGTGTGGGCGAGTCCGTGGTGGAGCCTCGCTCGGTGGACAGCGGCATCGTTCCCACCTCAGTTCGGTTCGGCGGCCGGGGAACTACCCGCACCGCGTCGTCGTCCGCACCGATCACGCTGCTCCGATACGGCCCCGGCGCCAATCCCGAACCTCGCTCCCTGGGGAAAAACGGGTCTGTTGTGGACAAGCGGTCGCCGCCCAGCCGGGGACGGGACCGAGCGGCGCGGGAGTCACCGCTGCCGAGTCAGCGGCAACGGGGTCGCGAAGCCCGAGTCGCATGGCACCGTTAGGCCATTCGTGTTAGGACTCTTCACGGCACACAGCGATGGCGAGCAACGAACTCCCGAAACACCGGTTCCGCACGGTCGGCGAACGGACACGTGTCCGGGAGGGAATGACGGGCGCTCGGTTCGGGTAACCGGCAACGGAGCCGGCGACGAGGAATCCGGCCGCGGGCTACGACAACCGAAGCCGGACTTCGGGGACCCGTGCCGTACCGACGGGGTCCACGCGGGGTCGGCGAAACTCACGCGAAAAGGGTGGGAGTCAAGTTGAACGAGCAGGGGTGGGAGACATCGGGCAACGACATCGCCGCGCTGCTGACCCGTTACGGCGAGCTCGCCGCGACACTGGAGGAAACCGAGGATCCGCGGCTCGCCGCGACCCTCCGCCTCCGGCTGGCGGAACTGGACGACGCGATCGACGCGCTCTCGTCCCGGATCCACCAGCCCGAGCACTGAAACATCGGTCCACAGTCGCGAATCGACCGCGAAGTGCCGCGGTGGGCCGGACCTGCCGCCCGGAGGGGCACCCGACCACCGGAGCGAAGAAGCCCGGTCAGGGATGCACTCCCAACATCGCCGCCGCGGTCTGCGCGGGCAACGAGGGCTCCGATTCGTAGCTCTCCTCGTAGGTTTCCACTGCCGGCCTGCCACGCGGCTGCGGCGGCACCGGAGCATCCGTCTCGTGCGCCCGCGCGCTGGCGAGCACACGCTGGATCTCGCGCTCGGTCACTTCGTGTGCACGCGCACTCGCGGCGCTGACTTCCTCTGCCGAGAGCATTCCCCTGGCAGCCGTATCGGCGAGCTCGGAACTGAACGCGGAGTGACGAGCCAGCACTCTGGCGATCTGGTCCACCATTTCGGAATCCACGGTTCCGGTAGCCGTACGAACAACACTCTCGGCGATCGTGACGTCCATGGGTCGCGGGCTGGAGCTGGAAGACTCGGACACCGCGAACCTCCTCCCGACAACTGTCCGAAATAGTCGTGGCCCCGGAAGGGATCCACGAGCATGTGGCCACGGAACACGGCACCCCTCGTCGCATTCGCGGCCTTCGCGCAAGAACTCTTCGGCGAGTTTACCGGTATTACCCCGAACTTTGCCGGGTCAAATTCGACATCAACCAAAAAGAATCTTCCTCGAAGATCGACAATCCCCCGGGCCGGAACGCACTCCGAGAACCGGGCGCCCGAAAGCCCCCGCACTCGAGAGCGATACCGTACCGATTCCTTCCATCGTGCGAACCGTCGCGAACGGAGCTAAGGTGTCCGCGGAGAGCCCACAAGACACGGATCCACCTGGGGGAAATCGGGGAAGAGCAGGGAAAACACCGTGACCGAACACGGGGGACACTGCCGGACACCGGCGCGTGCTCAGTTCGATACGGAGCGGTGAGCGCGTTTCGCCGCTGGTGCAGAGTACCGGCTCGCGGTGAGGGCTCCCTCGCGAGGAGAACCGGGGCCCGGAAGTGGGTCGGAACCGAGAGTCGGGCACGCGGCGCGCCGGGAGCACCGCGAAATCGTCGACACCACCGCTGCGAGGCGGATCCGGCACAACACTCGTGTCGAATTTCGACCTCGGGAACCATCACGGTGTTCCGCGGTCGGGTATCCCGAATCGCAACCGAAAAGAAGCGCGATTTTGACCGCGCACTTCAGTGATCTTTCCGCGTCCACGCGAAGCGGGAGCACCGAAAAGCCGAACACGAAACGTAAAACGGGGTTCGCCGTGTAGAGCTATCGAATCGGACGATCCTCCCCGCCGGTAGCACCGCAAGCGAACCGCAGCGGGGAACGGCCGTGCCGACCGAAGAACTCCCACCGATCAGCCGTTCCCGAGGCTTCGCCGGTGATCTCGTCCAGCAGGGTGAGCAGTTTCCTGCCCGCCCGAACCGGTGGCCGGTGCTCACCGAGCCGAACGGCACACAATCCGAACCGATCGATGAGCGCGGTGAGCCCACGGTCCGTTCGCATCGCGGTGAGCACTTCCAACCCCAGGGCTCTGCGAATGTCCACCAGACGCAATCCTCCGGGCGACGGCCCCCGCACGATCGCTCGCAGCTGTCCGGGCACGGCGTCCCGGACGGCGTCGAGCACTCCGCCCGCCGCGACGCAAGCACGTATCTCGGCCGGAACCACCAGCACCGTGAGATCGGCGCGACGCAGCACAGCCAGGGTGGACTCGTTCTGCACGCGGGGCAGGTCGCACACCACGGTCTGACCGGCTCTGCGGGCCGCGTCGAGCACGGCGCACACCGACTCGGGTGTCATGCCGCGCGGCACGTCCTCCCTGGAACAGCTCAGGGTGGCGATCTCGCCGGAACCGAGCCGCCGGGAGGGCAGGGCCTCCCGCAGCGCCGCCGCGGTGAACCTCCCGGTGCCCAGCGACAGTTCCGACCACCGCACCCCGGAAGTGTGTTCCTCCCCCAGCAGCAGATCCAGACCTCCGCCCAGTGGGTCGCAGTCGAGCAACGTGCAGTGGCCGCCCTTGCGAGCGGCGAGCACGCCGGTGACGGCGGCCAGTACCGAGGCCCCCGCGCCGCCGCTGCCGCCGAGCACCGCCAGCAGGCTTCCCTCCCGGGTTGGGACGTCCTCGGTGAGTTCGGTGAGCAGCCCCACCAGACGCTGCTCCTCGGAAACCAGTTCGACGGCGTGTTGCGCCCCGCTCCGGAAGGCGGCTCGCCAGAACTCCGGCTCCGCCCGAGCGGTGACCAGAATCAGCCCGGGGCGCCGTGGGAGCCCCACTGCCGAACACTCCTCGAGCGCCCTGGTATCCAGCAGCACCACGGGAGCCTCGTGCCAGGACCCACCCACCTCCCGTGCCGTGGCGACCCGGCGCGGCTCACAGCCCGCGGCCGCGGCCACTCCGGCCAGTTCCTCGGCGAGCCCCGGGTCGTCGGTGACGATCAGCGGTTCTCCCGGCGTCCCACGCGCCCGCACCGCGTGAGCCGGTACCGCGCCCCCCGACCTCGCCCGGCCCTGCCCCGTCCGGCCCTGCCCCGTCCGGCCCTGCCCCGTCCGGCCGTGTTTCTCCCGGCCCTGCTTCTCCCGACCCTGCTCCGCGTCTTCCGGCATCCCACTGGCACCCCCGATAGCGGTGTTGCCCGGGGCACGGCGAGTTCCCTCGGTGCCAACAACGACCGCCGCGTTCACCTTGTCCACATCCCTGTCCCGTCCACCGTGTGGCCGGGTGGGGCCGGTGCGCCAGCACGAGATCGAGGCGCTGTGGACGAGCGGGGGCCTCGTGGACAAAACCGAGGAACCACGGAATCGGAGAAAGAAGGGCGGCCCTCGCCAGGGGGGAGGGACGAGGGCCGCCAGTGGTTCAGCCCCGGGGGGTCGGGCTGAACTGTCCGGTGTACC
Source organism: Actinopolyspora mzabensis (assembly GCF_900101095.1). Classification (GTDB taxonomy): domain Bacteria; phylum Actinomycetota; class Actinomycetes; order Mycobacteriales; family Pseudonocardiaceae; genus Actinopolyspora; species Actinopolyspora mzabensis. The sequence continues at coordinate 317,317 of NZ_FNFM01000006.1, read as the reverse complement.
GGACCTCCCCACTGTATCGCTCACCCTCGAACGGACGCGTTGCGTCCATTAGGAGGAATGTAGCGGACTGAAAACCTGCATTCGGACTAATCGAACCGTTCACATGCAGCTGCATCTGTACGTTGCGTGCTCGAAGCCGGGAGCAATTTCACCCGAAAGAGTTAACCGCCACGGCTCGTTCGCGGCCGACTCCAGGACGGCCGTCCGGACCGGTGGACGAGCTCGGAACGGCTCGCGAGCTCCTCGAACCGACTGGAACGCTTCCCGGCGCGACGGCTCTTATGCTGACGGGGTGACCCAGCATGCTCCCGAGAACCGCGAACGACGCGGGGCGGCGTTCTTCGATCTGGACAGGACGATCATCGCCCGATCGAGCACGCTCGCGTTCAGCAAACCGTTCTTCCGGGAAGGGCTGATCAACCGTCGGGCAGTCCTGAAGAGCACCTACGCCCAGTTCATGTTCATGCTCGCGGGCGCGGACAGCGACCAGATGGAACGAATGCGGCAGCACCTGACCTCGCTGTGCGCCGGGTGGGACGTCGAGCAGGTCGACGCGATCGTCGACGAGACGCTGCACGACATCGTGGATCCGCTGGTCTACCGGGAAGCCACCCAGCTCATCTCCGAACACCGCGCCGAGGACGACGACGTGGTGGTGCTCTCGGCGTCCGGCGAAGAGGTGGTGGCCCCCGTGGCCCGGCTGCTCGGCGTCACCAACTGGGCGAGCAGCCGGATGCGGATCGAGGACGGGCGCTACACCGGCGAGCTGGAGTTCTACTGCACCGGCGCCGAGAAGGCACGCGCGGCGGTCGAGATCGCCGAGCGGGAGGGGTACCGGCTGTCGGAGTGCCACGCCTATTCGGACTCGCTCACCGATCTGCCGCTGTTGGAGCTGGTGGGCCACCCGACCGTGGTCAACCCGGACCGGGGCCTCCGCAAGGAGGCGGCGCAGCGCGGCTGGCCCGCGCTGGTGTTCGAACACCCGGTGTCGCTGCGGGCACGGTTCCCCACTCCGTCCGCGACCACCGTCACCACCACCGTCGTGGCGTTGGGCGTCGTCGCCGCCGGAGTGGTTTACGGGCTGTGGTGGCGGCGATGGCACGCGAAGCGGTGAAGTCGGTGGCCGAGTGCCCAACCCGTGAGCCGGATCGCCGCCGGCACCGCTGGGGGAGCGCCCGACCCCGACGCGTCGCCTTCCCCACCCACCTGGCCCGATCCCGGGAGAGGATCTCGCTCCGGGACTTGCGAGAGCTCGCCGCGCGGTCTAAAAAGGAAGTACGGAACCCTGGTTGGCCAGGGACGTTGCGGAGGAGAAGCAGCGTCCTCCCGACGGGGCTCCGGGCGCGATGGCGGGAACCCACGCGCAGCCGCTGAATAAAGGCAAAGTCGTTCTCAGGGTTGCGTACCGGGACGCCGGGCGCCGAGCCCGCAGGATACGACAACTAGCACACGCTTGGTAACCCGCAGGTTCGCGCCGGGAGAGTGGCGCTCGTCAGTCGAACTGGCGGGCGCCACCATCATGTCCGGGGATCGAATCCTGGCACGTCCTGCCGCGGGCGAGTCCTGCCCTGGCCGAGTCGTGCGGGCTGGAACCACTCACCCGAAAAGTCACCAGCCCGGCGCGTAGCGTTGACCGCCTCACACACCGTGGGTAACTTACACCCCGATCCGGTATCCGGTGGGACACTCACGGTTCTCCCATGCGTTCGGTTCTCCGCCGCGTCCCAGAACCAACGACGGCCGCCACCGGCGAATCCAAGTTCCGTGGAACGGGAGCTCCCTCGTGGCAGCGACATTCGGCAGGCGGCAGCTCGGTACTGTCGCGCTGGGAACGGCGACGCTGGGCACCCTGGCCGCCGCCGACGGGAGAAACGGACAGCACCCCCCGGGCACGTTCGATGCGGCAGGAACCGACCGGCCACCGCTGACGGGGACGACCGACTGGGCCCGCCGCACGGTGCGGAACATGTCGCTACCGCAGAAGGTGGGGCAACTCTTCGTGACGGTGGTGTACGGGGCCACGGCCGACACCGACCACCCCACCAACCGCACGGAGTACGGGGTGGGCTCCCCCGCCGAGGTGGTACGGCGGTTCGGGCTCGGCGGCGTCATCCACTTCTCCTGGACGGACAGCCTGCGGGAGCCCCGGCAGATCGCCGAACTCTCGAACGGGTTGCAGCGGGCCGCGCTGGATTCGGGGGCCGGGATTCCACTGACCATAGCCACCGACCAGGAACAGGGCGCCATCACCCGGATAGACGAACCCGCGACGGTACTGCCCGGCAGCATGGCGCTGGGCGCGGCCCGCGAGACGGGCGCGGCGGAGCGGGCGGCACGCATCACCGGCCGAGAGCTGCGCGCCATGGGCATCACCCAGAACTTCGCGCCGGTCGGGGACGTCAACGTCAATCCGGAGAACCCGGTCATCGGGGTGCGCTCCTTCGCCTCCTCACCGGAACTGGCCGCGGAACTGACCCGCTCCCAGATACGCGGCTACCAGCGCGCGGGAGCGGCGCGAAACACCGTCTCGGCCACCGTCAAGCACTTCCCCGGTCACGGCGACACCAGCGTGGACAGCCACACCGACCTTCCAGTCATCGACCACGACGAACGGCAGTGGCGACGGCTGGACGCGCCGCCGTTCCGAGCCGCGATCGACGAGGGCACCGACGCGGTGATGACGGGGCACCTGAAGTTCCCCGAACTCGACCCCTCCGGAGAACCGGCGACGCTTTCGCACCGCATTCTCACCGGGCTGCTGCGCGAGGAACTCGGTTTCCAGGGGGTGGTGGTCACCGACTCGCTGCGGATGGCGGGAGTGCACGAGCTCCACCCCGCCGAGGACGTTCCCGTGCTGGCGCTGGAGGCTGGCGCCGATCAGCTGCTGATGCCGGGAGACCTCTCCGCCGCGATCGGGGCGGTGACCGATGCCGTGCGTTCGGGCAGGCTGGCCGAACGGGACATAGACAACAGCGTACTGCGGATCCTGAGCATGAAGGACCGCCGTGGGACGGTCTCGACCCCCCTGGTGGACCCGGCGGAGGTGGAACGGACGGTCGGCACTGCCTCACACCGGCGGCAGGCGCTGCGGATCACCGACGACTCCGTGACGGCGCTGCGCGACGACACCGGCCTGCTGCCACTGCGGACAGCGGTGGGAAGCGTGTTCGTCACGGGGTGGGGCGAAACAACCACCGCCGAACTGGCCGCCGAGGTCCGGCGGCAGCATCGGATGACGGAAACGCTGCACACCGGGGAATCCCCGGAAGAGCGACTGATCGGCGAGGCGGCCGACCGCGCCGAACGACACGACGTGACGATCGTGCTGACCAACGGTGCCTGGCGGGACTCCGGCGGTGCGCAACGCGAGCTGCTCCGCTCGTTGAGCCGGGCGGGCGACCGCGTGATCGCAGTGGCGGTGCGCGACCCCTACGACGCCGCCTGCGTCGACGAAATCGGCACCTGGCTGGCCACCTACTCCTACCGGCAGGTGTCGATGCGATCCCTGACAAGAGTGCTGTTCGGTGTGGTGTCCCCCTCGGGCAAGTTGCCGGTGCCGGTCCCCGATCCGGACCGCCCCGACGCACCGCGTTATCCGTTCGGCCACGGAATCACCTGGTGAGGTAGCGAGTTGGGTGAACTTGACCGCAGGAGGTTCCTGCTCTCCTCCGCAGTGACGGCTCCGATGCTCGGGCTCACCGGGGCATCGGCCGCCAGTACCGAACAGGACTCCGAACGGGACTCCGGGCGAGGAGCCGGCCGCCGACCGGTACGGACCGGAGCCGACGAACTCGCCGCCGCGGGATGGGAACGTCTCCGCGGCCCCCGGCTCGGCGTGATCGCCAATCCGACTTCCGTGGTAACCCGGCCGCGGGCGGGGCTGCCACACATCGTCGACGAGATGCACTCCGCCGAGGGCGTCGAGGTGGTGGCCGTTTTCGGCCCGGAACACGGCTTCCGGGGCACCGCGCAGGCGGGCGGTTCGGAAGGTGACTACACCGATCCCCGAACCGGGATACCGGTCTACGACACCTACGGGGCGGACACGGCGAAACTCGCCGGGATGCTGCGGCAGGCCTCGGTCGACCGGCTGGTGTTCGACATCGCCGACGTCGGAACGCGTTTCTACACCTACGTCTGGACGATGTACACCGCGATGCGGGCGGCAGTGCGGGTTGGGGTGCCGCTGACCGTGCTGGACCGGCCGAACCCGCTGGGCGGGCGCGCGGCCGGGCCGGTGCTCGATCCCGAGTTCGCCTCCGGGGTGGGTGAGCTGCCGATCGCACAGCAACACGGCATGACCGTCGGCGAGCTGGCACGCATGTTCGACGCCGAGTTCCTGCCCGAGCGGGAGAAGGAGCGACTCCCCGGGCTGGACGTGGTCGAGATGTCCGGCTGGTCCCGGGAACACTCGTTCACCGAAACCGGGTTGCCGTGGATACCGCCGAGCCCGAACATGCCCACACCGGACACCGCCCTGGTCTATCCCGGTACCGGGATGTTCGAGGGCACGGTGTTCTCGGAGGGCAGAGGAACCACCAGACCCTTCGAGATCATCGGCGCGCCCGGAGTGGACCGGCGCTGGGCGGAACGACTCAATTCGGAGGGCACGACCGGGGCCTACTTCCGGGAGACCCACTTCGTGCCGACCTTCTCCAAGCACCGGGGAAAGACCTGTGGCGGAGTGCAGCTCTACCGCACCGGGGAGGCGGAGTTCGACGCGATCGGCACCGCGGTGCGGATGCTCGTGCAGGCCCGACGGCTCTATCCGGACGCGTTCGGGTGGCGCTCGGACCACTGGATCGACAACCTCACCGGATCCGCCCGGCTGCGCGAGATGATCGACGCGGGCGCCGACACCGCCGACGTCGTCGGGGCCTGGGAGGAAGAGCTGGCCGATTTCCGGCGGCGACGCCGGCCCTACCTGCTCTACCGGTGAACCGGCATCACGGGGGACCCGGCAGTGGAGCAGGAACCGGCAGGGGAACAAGCACCGGACAGGGGAGCAAGCACCGGACAGGGGACCACACACCACCGACCGAACACGGGAACCGAGTCGATGAAGTTCCAGCGCCGTGAGGTGAGGATGCGCAACCCGCTGCTGGTGACGGCACTGCTGTCGATGCTGACCGTGACGACCTGCGCTTCCGCGCCCGCGCCCGGAGTGCGGTCGAGCGGACGCTTCGATCTGCCGCACGAGGGATTCTCCGCCGCGGACACGCGCCTGCGCGACGCCACCCCCCGCCGGGCCGGGCTGGCGCCCGCACCGATCCGGGAAGCCACCGCTCGTCTGGCCGAGTGGAGCGAATCCACTCCGGAGCGGGAGAAACCGATGTACGCGGGCGCGGTGAGCCTGCTGGCCCACGACGGCATGGTGGTCAGCCACGAGGCGGTGGGATACGAACTGCGCTACGCCGACGGCGCGGGCACCGAACTTCCCGCGGGGCGCCAGGAGAGAACCTCCCCGGACACGATCTTCGATCTCGCCTCGATGACCAAGCTGTTCACCTCCGTGGCGGTGTTGCAGCAGGTCGAGGCCGGGCACGTCGAGCTGACCGAACCGGTCGCGCGGTACCTGCCCGAGTTCGGCAACCACGGCAAGTCGGAGATCACGGTGCGCCAGCTGCTGACCCACACCTCCGGACTGCAGTCGGTGGTGAAACTGTGGGAACTGCCGGAACGACAGCGGATTCCGCACGTGATGAACCTCGAACCGGTCGCCGAGCCGGGCAGCACCTACAACTACTCCGACCCGAACATGATCGTGCTCGGTGAGCTGCTCCAACGGGTGACCGGACGGCGATTGGACAGCGTGATCTCCCGGGGGATCACCGAACCGCTGGGCATGACCGACACGGGCTACCTGCCACCGTCTTCCAAGCTGCGCCGGATCGCGGCCACGGAGTTCCAGAGCGATCCGCCCCGCGGCATGGTGCGTGGCGGGGTGCACGACGAGAACGCCTGGTCACTGGGAGGCATAGCAGGACACGCGGGAATTTTCGGCACGGCGGAGGACCTGGCCGTGCTCGGGCAGGCGATCCTCAACGGGGGAAGCTACGACGGCGAGCGCATCCTGCGCGAGCGCAGCGTGGAGTTGATGCTGACCGACTACAACACCGAGTTCCCGGAGCACTCGCACGGCCTCGGCTTCGAGCTGGCGCAGCGCTGGTACATGGCGGGGCTGACCGGTCCTCGCAGCGCGGGGCACACGGGGTACACGGGGACGTCGATGGTGCTCGATCCGCGGTCACGCTCGATGGCGATCCTGTTGACCAACCGCGTCCACCCCTCGCGGGAGTGGGGGTCGAACAACCCGGCGCGGGTGGCACTGGCACAGGGCCTGGCCCGCTCCATGGCCGTGGAGCCACGGCGCGGCCCGACCGCCTGGTTCACGGGCGGTGGAGCCTCGGAGGCGGAAACCACGTTGACCACCGATTCCGTGGCGACCGGCGGGCGGCTGCGGGTGTCGTTCGAGGCGTTCGTGGACACCCAGCGGGACACCGACGGGGCCGACCGGTTGCTGGTGGAGTACAGCGACGACGAGGGGACCTCCTGGCACCCGGTGCGGCTGCACACCAGAGGTCCGGGATCCCCGAGGCATCCCGTGACCGAACTGGCCGGTTCCGGTCACCGCGCCTGGTGGCGGGTGCGCGGCACCGTTCCGGAGGGGCGTTCCGGGCGAACGCTGGTGCGGTGGCGTTTCGTGCCGGACGAACGGTACGTGGGCAGGGGGGTCTATCTGGACGGCATCAGGCTTTCGGCCGGGGGCCGGACGGTGCTCGACGGCGAGGCCGAGGCGAGCAGGCTGCGCGGATCGGGGTTCCTGGTGGCACAACGCTGAGTCGGGGGCCGCCGGCCGCCTCGTCGCGGGAATCCACCGGGAAAGGCCGAGTCCTTCGAACGGGTCGAACACGGAGCTTTTCGATGCGGGCACCCGGCGTGATTTCGCGATAGCGTGCCCGATGTCGACCGTGTTCACCCGGCAGGAGGGAAAAGGCCTTGTCCGTGATTCCGGAGGACCTAGAGGACATCCTGAACAAGCGCTCGTTCGCGCACATCGCCACGATCGGACCGAAGGGAGAACCACACACCAGTCCGGTGTGGATCGACTGGGACGGGCAGTACCTCAAGTTCAGTCAGACCACCACGCGCCAGAAGTACCGGAACCTGCAGCGGGAGCCGCGACTGGCGATTTCCGCACTCGACCCGGAACAGCCCTACCGCTACATCGAGGTTCGCGGCAGGGTCGCCCGGGTGGAGGACGACCCGGACCGTGCGTTCATCAACCGGATGGCGAAGAAGTACATGGACGCCGACGAGTACCCCTACGACCAGCCGGGTGATCACCGGGTGATCGTCTACGTGGAGCCGCAGCACACCACCCGAATGTGAGAACTGATCGGATGTGAGCGCGGAGCGGGCGCACGTCGGTGGAACCGGCTCGACCGGCGACGGCGGAGCCATCTACGCTCCGCGCATGGTGGATCCCGGAACGGATTTCGACGAGGTCGTCGCGCACGAACTGGAACTGCTCGAGCCCCGCGTGCGCGACGATCCGGAAACCGTTCGCGCGCTGCTGCACCCGGAGTTCACCGAGTTCGGCGCCTCCGGAGCGGTGTGGGACCGGGATACGATCACCACTGCCACGGGCTCCGACAGCTCGGAACGGATCACGGCCACGGAACTTCGACCGGCGCGGATCGACTCCGACACGATCCTGCTCACCTACACGGCACACCGGGGTGAAGTGAAGACCATTCGCAGTTCGGTGTGGCTCAGGCAGGGCGACGACTGGCGCCTGCGCCACCACCAGGGAACGCCGTGCCCACCGGAAGCCACCGCGTGAGTCCCCGAGCCGCAGCGGCCGTCGCGGCGTTGACCAGCATCCGCCCCGGTCGTGTGAGAACACTCGGAGAACCTCACCGCGCCGTAGCCGCTGCTTCCGGTAATCATCCCGAAAAGGCGGCGGAAACCGCCCCCGGTGGCCTAGTCTGATGGTGGTGTACGTGGTTCCCGCCCACCGCTCCGTTTGACCGAGCAACAGTGATGTTAGTAACTTTCCCACATGGCCACTCCAGACGAATCCGGCATCGAATCCGGTGAGCACAGCCCGCTCGTCCGGATTCGTTCGCTGCTGCCCGGCCTGGCGCGCGCCGAGCAGCGAGTGGCCCGCATAGTGCTGGCCGACCCCTACTCGATCGCGCACCGCAGCATCACCGACGTCGCCGAGGCGGCGGAGACGAGCGAGACCACCGTCACCCGGTTCTGCAAGGCCGTGGGGGTCAGCGGGTACCCCGAGCTCCGCATCGCGCTCGCCGCCGAGACCGCGCGCACGACCAGCAGGGACCGCGACCTGGGCAGCGAGATCTCCGAAACGGACGACCTCGGCCAGATCGTCGACAAGATCGGGTACGCGGACGCGCGTGCCGTGGAGGAAACGACGGAGCAGCTCGACGTCACCGCGCTGCGTTCGCTGGTGGACGCGGTGGCCCGGGCACGCCGGATCGACGTCTACGGAGTCGGGGCGAGCGGGTTCGTGGCTCTGGACCTGCAGCAGAAGCTGCACCGGATCGGCCTGACCTGCTTCGCCTGGCCGGACACGCACAACGCGCTGACCTCGGCGGCCATCCTGGAGCCCGGCGACGTGGCCCTCGGGGTCTCACACACCGGCGCGACCACCGAAACCGTGGAGGTGCTGCGCGAAGCGGGCACCCACGGCGCCACCACGGCCGCGATCACGAACTTCGAACGTTCCCCGGTGACCGAGATCGCCGACCTGGTACTGACCACGGCCGCCCGCGAAACCACCTACAGGTCAGGCGCCATGGCCAGCAGGATCGCCCAGCTGACCGTGATCGACTGCCTGTTCGTGGGGGTGGCGCAGCGCCACATCGAAGACGCCAAGACAGCGCTGCAGGCGACTTCTCAGGCCGTCGGCAACCACCGACTGCGGGTGCGGCCCGACAAGCGCAGACACCGGGAGGACAGCCCGTGAGCCGGAACGGTGCGCCCCGGGACTCCCGAACCGAGTGGTCCGCCGATCGCGGTGGCCACCCCACGCCCGGGGAGTCGCCGACCGAACGGAGCAATCCGCGCACCACGGACATCGACCTGCTCAACACGCTCGACCTGCTGCAACGGCTCAACACCGAGGACCGCTCGGTGCCGGAAGCCGTCGGGAGCTCACTGCCCGAGTTGGCGCACGCCGTGGACCTCGCGGTGAAGGCGCTGGAATCCGGCGGCAGGGTGCACTACGTCGGCGCCGGCACCTCCGGGAGGCTGGCCGTGCTGGACGCCGCCGAACTCGTCCCGACGTTCAACGTGCCGGAGGGCTGGTTCGTGGCTCATCTCGCCGGGGGCGAAGCCGCGCTGCGCGAGGCGGTGGAGAACGCCGAGGACGACGACGCCGCCGGAGCGAGCACGATCGAGCGCGACGCCACCGCGAACGACTTCGTGCTCGGCCTGGCCGCCTCGGGGAACACGCCCTACGTGCTCGGTGCGCTGGAAGCGGCGCGCACGCTCGGCGCCGGAACCGGTCTGGTCTCCTCCAACCCGCACGGGCGGGCCGCGGCAGCGGTGGACACGGCGATCACCGTGGACACCGGACCGGAGCCGATCACCGGCTCCACCAGGATGAAGGCGGGAACGGCCCAGAAGCTGGTGCTGACCTCGTTCTCCACCGCGGTGATGATCCGGCTGGGACGCACCTACTCCAACCTGATGGTCAGCATGGTGGCCACCAACGCCAAGTTGCGGGCACGCACCGTACGGATCCTGTGCGAGGCCACGGGGGCGCCCGCGGAAACCTGCGAGCCCGCGCTGCACCGAGCGGGAGGCGACCTCAAGACCGCCCTGGTCCATCTGCTGGGCGAGGTGGACGTCGAAAGCGCCTCGGACGCGCTGCGCGAGGCAGCCGGGCACGTCCGGGAGGCACTGCGCGCGTTGCGCTCCTGAGGCCGGCGACCGGTGGGCCACCGGAGCAGCCCTCCGCTCACCCCACCTCGGGAGGTTTCGCCGTGCGAACAGCCGTACAACCCGACCGGAAAACTCCGATCACTCGTGCACCGGGAGCTCGTAGACCCGCCGCACGCTGGTGCCCAGCTCTCCGATGTCGGCGCCGTAGACGTGCAGCGAGATCGCCGTTCCGGTGCCGCAGTTGCGGACACGGTGAATGTCCCCGGGAGGGGCGAATCCGCAGGTCTCCCCCACTTGGTTGGTGACCAGCTCCGTCGGAACCAGCCAGGCGCCCTGCTCGGATTCGCGCACCCGGTAGTGCTGTTCGCTCTCGGCCCCTTGGTAGACGCCGGTGACGCACCACGCGACGTGATCGTGTACCGGGGTCTGCTGTCCGGGCAGCCAGACCAGCGCCACCACGGAGAAACTCGCGTCCGGTTCCACGTGCAGCACGTGCTGCAGATAGCGCTCCGGGTCGCCGCGTCGCTGCTCCTCGGTGAGCAGCCCGGGAACGTCGAGGAACGGCCGCAGCGCCTCCTTTACCAGGTCGGCGGTGTGGGCCTGGTTCACTCCGGCGCGCACGCGGTCACGGATCACGTCAGTCAGCTCGGTCAGCCGAGGGCTCGATAGCTCGCTCCGCATGGTGGTCATGTCGAAACCATGCACAGCCGACCGGTCCCCGGTCGACCACCGAATTCTTTGGCGGGTGCTAACCGGGCTTATAGCCGCACGGAACGGGCACCGCGCCGGGAAGGAAGCATGATCCACACCACTACCGAGAACCGAGGGAACCCCACGAGGAGCGGCGGGGACCGGGGACAGGGCGGGCGCCACGGGAACCGCCGAGGACCGGCGTGAACGCGGTCGCACCGCTCACCCCTCGGCGACGATCTCCGCACCGAGTCCGCCGAACGTCTCCAGCAACAACGCGGTGGCCGGTATCCGGTGCTGCTCCCACAACGCGTAGGCCGTCACCCTGCGGGGACGCAGTCCTTCCACCGGTATGCCGACCACATCGGGGTGCCGCAGGAAGGAAAGCACCAGCGAGGGCATCAACGCGATCCCCACCCCCGCGGCCACCAGCCCCTGCACCGCCAGGTTGTCGTCCGTCGTGAAGGCGACGTCCGGCTCGAACCCCGCGCTCTCGCAGGAACGCAGGAAGTGGTCCCGGCATCTCGGACAACCCGCGATCCAGCGTTGTCCGGCCAATTCCCGCAGCGCCACCGACTCGCGCTCGGCCAGCGGGTGCGCCACCGGCAGCACCGCCACCATCGGGTCGTCCAGCACGTCGGTCCCCGTGATGTCGTTCCCGGCGGGCTCCTCGATGTCGGGGTAGCTGAAAGCCAGCGCGACATCGCACTCCCCCCGACGCAGCGCCTCCAGTGAGTCGGGGGGTTCGGCCTCGCTGAGCTGGATGCGCAGCTCAGGGTGGCTTGCCGTGATCCGCGCGACCGCGCTGGGCACCAGCGTGGCGCTGGCGCTGGGGAAGGCACACAGCCGGACGCTGCCACGGCGCAGCTCGCGAACCGCGGTGATCTTGTTCGCGGCCGCGGTGAGGTCCTCGACCACCGAGTCGGCGTGTCCGGCCAGGATGCGGCCCGCTTCGGTGAGTTCCAGCCCCCCGCTCGCGCGCAGGAACAGCGGAGTCCCCAGCGCTCGCTCCAGAGCACGCATCTGCTGGCTCACGGCGGGCTGGCTGTAGCCGAGACTACGTGCCGCCGCCGTGTAGGAACCGGTGCGCACCACCTCGTGAAACACGCCGATGTAGCGGGGATCGACCATTACCGCAGCATAGGAGCCGCTCAGCCTCGGGCGCACCACCGTGACCGGCTCGTACCGCGTCTCGGCGGCTGCTCAGTGGTTCCCCACCGTCCGCCTGGCGAAATGGATCTCGGTGGCCACCTGCTTGAGGGTCTCGGCGATGACCAGTGAACCGTGCCCGGCGTCGTAGCGGTAGAACTCGAACGGCAACTCCCGTTCCCCCAGCCGGTCGAGGTAGTTCAACACCTGCTGGATGGGGCACCGGGGATCGTTGTCGCCCGCGAGGACCAGGACCGGGGCCCGCACCCGATCGACGTGGGTGATGGGGGAGCACTCCCGGTAGACCTCCGGGAGCTCCTCGGGCGAACCACCGAACAGCGCCCGGTCGTAGGCACGCAGCGGTTCCATCTCGTCGGCGAAGGCCGAGACGTAGTCCGCCACGGGGACACCGGCCACTCCGCAGGCCCAGCGGTCCGGCTGGGTCCCCAACGCGAGCAGCGTGAGATAACCACCCCAGGAGGCACCGGCGACCACGCTGAGCTCCGGGGTCGTCAGCCCGTTGTCGATCGCCCAGTCCTGCACCAGCGCCACGTCCTCCAGTTCGGTGAGGCCGGGGCGTCCCTCGATGGCGTCGCGCCACGCCGAGCCGTAACCGGTGGAGCCCCGGTAGTTCACCTCCACCACGGCGAACCCGGCTTCCAGCCAGGCGGCTCGGTAGGACGAGAACCGGTCCTCATCGGCCGCGTGCGGACCACCGTGCAGACTGAACACCGTGGGAAGCGGCTCGTCACCCGCATCCTCCGGCCGCGCGAGCAACGCGTGCACCGTGTCGTTGGGACCGTGCGGAACCGGCACGAACACGTCCTCGACCGGTTGCGACTCGGGGGGCCGGACCCCGCCGGGGGTCAACAGCACGCTGTCCTCGCCCTCCCGCGAGAGCACTCGCACCCGACCGGGCACGGCGGCCGAGGACCAGGTGTACTCCACGGCACCGTCCGGCCGCACGGAAGCCGCCCCCACGGTGCCCTTCGAGGTGGGCAGCCGCACGAGCGTGCCGGTCGCGATCTCGTAGCGGTACAGCGTCGTGCGTGCCTGATGCGTGTGCGCGATCAGCAGTGCCGAACCGTCCGGGTACCAGTCGGCCGCGACCTCACCGGGCAGGCCGAGGTCGAGTTCGGTCTCGGTGTCGGTGGCCACGTCCCAGATGAGCAGTTCCTCGCGGCCGTAACGCTCGTGCGAGACGAGCAGCCTGGTGTCACCGGAGACCGGCGCGAAGTCCAGGGCGCCCAGCCCCAGACCGGAGCCGTCCCACTTCTCGGCGAGCTTCGACCCGTCGGCACTGCGCAGCACGCGCAGTGCGGGGTGCCTGCTGTCACCGTGCTCGGAGTGGGACAGCACCAGCAGGCTCTCGTCCCAGGACATCCCCGTCAGGCCGCCGTCCTGCTCGTGCTGGTAGATCACCGTGGGGGCCGCACCGTCGCGGGAGATCCAGACTGTGACCCCGTCGTCGGTGGACATCCCGAGCGCGAGCACGCTCGATCCCAGCTCCAACCCGGCCGGATACCCGGCGTGAGTTCCGGGCAACGCCTCGACGGCTGCCGTGTCGTGCTTCTCGAACGGCTCGCTGCGCCACACGCCGAACTCGTCGCCGTCGGTGTCGTCGAACCACCAGATGTGCTTGCCGTCCGCGGCGAGCGTGCCGTGGAACGTGCCGTTCGGCCGGTCGGTGACCTGCCGGTGGGAGTCGTCGGCACGGTCCCAGGCGTAGAGCTCCCAGGTCCCGCTCACGTTCGACACGTACAGGCTCCGTTCCGGAGCGTCACGTGCCCAGTCCGGCATCGAGACGCGGGGGGCGCTGAAACGCGCACGCCAGCGGTCCTCCTTGTCCGCGTCGTCGAACAGGGTCGCTGGGATCTCGGCGCTGGGATACGTGCTCACGACACCGATACTGCCCGATCGGGCAACCTCACCGGCAACGGGGATGTGGTGTCCCTCGCCGGCGTGCTTCACACGAGAGAGTGAGGGATACAAGCCGGTCGAAGGATTGTCACTTCGCCGACGAGTCAGGATGATCGAGACGTCTCGCTCTGCCGGAACTCATCGAGAACAAGACCTCACCGAAAGAACCCGGGTGCCCGGAGTCCCACGAGGAACGCCGGGAACGACGGGTCCCGAGCACGCAAAATCTCCCGCGAGCTCATGTGGAGCAGGAATGATCTACGGAATCGACGTTTCGCACTATCAGGGCTCGTTCGACATGCACCGGGCTCGGGCCGAGGATTTCGAGTTCGTGTTCATCAAGGCCACGGAGGGGACCGGATTCGTCGACGCCAGGTTCAAGGCCAACCTGGCGTCCGCACGTGCGGCCGGACTGCTGGTAGCCGCCTACCACTACCAGCGGGAGGACTACTCGGCGAGGGCGCAGGCCGATCACGTCGCCCGGGTGGTGCCCCCCGAGGTACCGGTGATCCTGGACGTGGAGGAGGGCGGCGGTGGAACCCGGCTGACCGGTGAGCTGCTGGGTGAGCTGCACGCCCGCGGCTTCGGAACCCCGTTGCTCTACCTTCCCGAGTGGTACTGGCAACGCCTGGGAAGGCCGGACCTGTCCGGATTCCCACCACTCTGGAAATCCCGCTACCCGGACAACAACGGCGGTTACGCCAGCGAGATCTACCAACGCGTACCCGAACACTTCTGGAGTGACTACGGCAACAACCGGGTGGCCGTGCTGCAGTTCACCAGTTCCGCCACCGTCGCAGGCCAACGCCCCGTAGATGCCAACGCCTACCGGGGGAACCGGCAACAGCTGGAAGCACTGCTCGATCCACGGGGAGAAGACATGCGTGACGACGAACGAAACGCCATTTTCAGCATTCTGGAACAGCTCACCGGCAGCCGCGTTCCCGGCCAGTACCCGGGTTGGAAGTCCCAAGTGAACAGCGAGGTGAGCCTGACCACCCTCGATTTCATCAGGGCCATCGACAAGCACACCTTCCGGCTGCACCAGCGGTACGCCAAGGACGCCGTCGCGACCCGGCAGGGCGGTAACGGGCACGAGCAGGACGGTAACGGGCACGAAGCGCGGGAGGGGACGGCCGAACAAGCGCTGCGGACGATGATCTCCGAGGCGGTTACGGCCTCACTGGGAGCCGACGATCCGCGGCACGAGGACGTGGTCGACGCCGTTACGGCGCGGCTGAGCGCGGCGGTGCCGTATCAGCAGCTCGAGGCCCCCCGGAGCGACAACTGAGGGTTTCCGCTCGGGTGGCTGAGCCACTCCCCCGGCGTCATCCCCGGGGCGCCTCACCGTGGGCGCCCCGGTAGTGGAGGAGCCCAGAGCTCGGGTAGGCACCCGACTCGGCTGGACACACGAAAATCCGGCTGCCGACTCCGGAAGGAGAGTCGACAGCCGGATCTTGTTGTCGGGGTGGCGGGATTTGAACCCACGACCTCCTCGACCCGAACGAGGCGCGCTCCCAAACTGCGCTACACCCCGGTACCCCACCGAAACCATCGAATCGGCGGTTCCCATTGGTTGTGCCGACCACGCGGTGGATCTCCGTGTGACGGCACGACAAAGTCTATCCCACGCCCGTGCCGGATTCGACAGGGGTCCCCGTAACGGAGTGAGCGAGGCCCTCCTCCGGCCGCTGCGAACGCGGTACCAGCGTCAACAGCGTCGCCTCGGGTGGACAGGCGAACCGCACGGGCGCGTAGGGCGAGGTCCCGAGTCCGGCCGAAACGTGCAGCCGCATGTGCTCACCCCACTCGGAGGCTCCCTTGGCGCGCCCCCGGTCCAGCTCGCAGTTGGTCACGATCGCGCCGAAGCCCGGGACGCAGAGCTGTCCCCCGTGGGTGTGCCCCGCGAGCACCAGGTCGTAACCATCGCCGTCGAAGGCGTCCAGCACCCTGGGTTCCGGCGAGTGGGTGACACCCAGACTCAGCCCCACCTCGGCGGGCGGCTTACCCTCGATCTCCGTATAGCGGTCCCGCTTGAGATGCGGATCATCCAGCCCGGCGGTGTGCATGGTGACCCCGCCCACCGTCAGCTGCCGCCGCCGATGGGTCAGATCCAGCCAGCCGCGTTCCGTCATGGCGGCACGCAGATCCCGCCACGGCAACGGCCTTCCCCTGATGCGCTTCTTCTTGCCGGAGGGCAACAGGTACCGTGCCGGGTTCTTGGGTTTCGGGGCGTAGTAGTCATTGCTGCCGAACACGAACATCCCCGGGCGGTCCAACAACGGCCCCAGCGCCCGCAACACCGCCGGGACGGCCTGCGGATGCGCCAGATTGTCGCCGGTGTTTACGACCAGGTCGGGTTCGAGCTCGTCGAGCGCGGCGACCCAGCGCTGTTTGGAGGTCTGGTTCGGGGTCATGTGCAGGTCCGAGATGTGCAGCACCCGAAGCCGCGGACTCGATTCCCCGAGTACCGGCAGTGTGGCCTTGCGCAGTGTCCAGTGCGTGCGCTCGATTCCCGCCGCGTAACCGAGCGCCGAGGCCCCGAGAGCACCGGTGGCGAGCAGAGTACGACCGAAGGTGTTCACGGCACCCAGCCTACGAGAACGCACAGACCCGAGCCGCGTGGCGGTCACGTGTTCTCGGATCCTCCGCGGGGACTCCGCGTTGCACCGTCCCCTTGAAGCCAGGCGCGAAATCGCCGCGCCGCTGTCGCCGACGAAGGCCGGGCTCCCACCACCCTCGCAGCGGTACCGACCGCGGGTTCTCGCGTGCGGCTCTCGCGAGGAAGGCCCGACGTTGTGTAGTAACTACCCGATGTCGAACCTCCCCGGGGCGAGAGCCGTGTGAGAGGTTCCGCCACTGCACCAACTACGAAAACCGAGCGGCCCCGCACTCCATCTCTCCGGGATAATTGGGCCATGTCCGAGTTGAAGGAACGCCTGCGGGCCGACATGACCGCGGCGATGAAGGAACGGGAAACCACCCGCACCGGGGTGCTCCGGATGGCGCTGTCCGCGATCGGAACCGAGGAGGTTTCCGGGCAACAGGCACGCGAGCTCTCCGACGAGGAGGTTCGGGGGGTTCTTTCCAAGGAGGTCAAGAAGCGGGACGAATCCGCCGCGGCCTTCGAGTCGGCGGGGCGTGCCGAACAGGCGGCGGCTGAGCGCGCCGAGGGCGACATCCTCCGGGAGTACCTGCCCGCGCAGCTCGACGACGAGGAACTCACCCGGTTGGCGAAGGAGGCGGTGAGCGAGGTCGCGGCCGAGATCGGCGAGACGCCGGGTCCGAAGCAGATGGGTCAGGTCATGAAGATCGCGAACGCCAAGGCCGCGGGCCAGGCCGAAGGGGGCAGGGTCGCGGCCGCGGTGAAAGCGGAGCTCAACGGCTGACCCCCGCCACCGAAGTTTTCCGCCCGCCCTCTCCGGAGCACTCGGGTGGCGGAACCACCCGAGTGTCCTCCGGAGCCCTACCGGAGAACCAGGGCTCTACCGCAGCACCGGGCCCGAGCGCAGAACCGGGGCCGGAGCGGAGAACTCCGCTCAGCCACCGGAGTCCTCCTGCTGCTGCGGCGAGGGCTGCTCACCACCACCGCCGCCGCCGGAACCACCGCCGGAACCGTTGCCGCCGCGCTCACCTCCGCCGGTTCCCCCGCTTCCACCGGAGTTCTCCCCCTGGGAAGGCGGTTGCGCGGCGACGGTGCGGGGTGGCGGAATGTAGCCGCTGCTGACCGAGAGCAGCACCGAGGTGCCGCTCTGGGCGATACCGCGCGGCGACTGGCTGATCACCGTCCCCTCGGACTCGCTGCTGCTGACGGTGCGCCGTTCCACCTCGTAACCCGCCTCGCGCAGTTTCTTCGCGGCCTCGTCGGCGGACATGTCCACGACTTCGGGAACCTGCTTCCCGGAACCGCCGTGGCGGTAGCGGTCGGTGGTCGACGGCAACTCCGCCACGGGCAGTCCCTCGTGCGCGGTCTTCATGGCACGCATC
This sequence comes from Actinopolyspora mzabensis, assembly GCF_900101095.1. Lineage (GTDB taxonomy): Bacteria > Actinomycetota > Actinomycetes > Mycobacteriales > Pseudonocardiaceae > Actinopolyspora > Actinopolyspora mzabensis. The sequence continues at coordinate 299,656 of NZ_FNFM01000006.1, read as the reverse complement.
CAGGTCTTGGCGGGAACGGTGCCACCGTAGATGTTGCCGCTGCCGCAGACCGTGGGAGGGCTCCCCAGACAAATCCCCATGCCGGGGGACTCGGGGCGGTCGATGTAGGTGAGTACGGCACCCGCCAGCTGCGGGGTGGCACCGATGAAGGCGGCGGAGCCGAAGGTTTCGGTGGTACCGGTCTTGGCCGCGGTGGGACGGCTCCACCCCGCGGCGCTGGCCGCACGCGCGGCGGTACCGGAAATGGTGTCGTCGGACATTCCGACGGCCATCGCGTCCGCCAGCTCCCGGTCCACGGCCTGTTCACAGGGTTTCTCGGTGATCGAGACCCGGTTGCCGTGGCGGTCGCGGATGCTCTTGACGGGCGTCGGTGGACACCAGACACCACCGCTGGTGATCGTCGCGGAGGCGTTGGCCAGTTCCAGGGGGCTGGTGGGGCTGAATCCCAGGGTGAACGCGCCGATCTTGCGCTGTTTGATCTCTTCGGCCTGGGTACGTTCCCGAGCGCGGTCGGCGACCATCGGCACGCCCGCCAGATCGTGGTGGTTGAGCGTCCGGCGCATCCCCAGCCGGGAGGCCATCTCCACGGTGTTGTCCAGTCCGGCACGCTCCTCCAGGATGACGAACGCCGTGTTCGGCGAGGTCGCCAGCGCACTCTGGATCGAGCGGGAACCGGCGCCGACTCCCTCGGCGTTACCGACGGTGTAGGGGTTGCTCCCGTTGCTGAACTTGACCGAGGTGTAGGAGCCCGGTGCCGGGACGACGTCCTGGATCCCCATCCCCGCTTCCAGCGCGGCCGCGGCGGTGAAGGTCTTGTACACCGAACCCGCGCCGGGTGGTGCCATGGAGCTGGGCAGCGCGTACGCGCTCTCACCCTGCTCCTTGTCGAAACCGAAGTCGCGGTTGGCCACCAGCGCGCGGACCTGATGTTTGTCCTCGCCGGGCTCCACCACGGACATGACGTTGGCGATCTGGTCGCTGTCCTTGGGCACGCCCTGCTCGGCCGATTCCTTTGCCGCGGCCGTGATTCCCTGGTCCAACGTGGTCCGGATCGTGTAGCCGCCACGGCGCAGCTGGTCCATGGAGAACCCCGCGCGTTGCAGGTAGTTTTCCACGTACTTGCAGAAGAAGCCGTTCTGCGCGCCGGCACCGACGCAGCCGTTGGGCAGTTTGGCGAGTGGTTGTTCGATCCCCAGCGGGGACTCCTTGGCCTCCCGAGCGGCCTGCTGGGTGATCCTGCCCTGCCGGGCCATCGCGTCGATAACCAGCCCGCGCCGGAACATCGCCTCCTTGGGCTGGGTGACCGGGTTCAACGAGCCCGGGCGGTTGACCACACCGGCCAACAACGCGGCCTGCGCGATCGTGAGTTCGCCAGGGGTGGTTCCGAAGTAGGCGTGGGAGGCGGCGGCGATGCCGTAGACGCGGTTGCCGTAGGGCACGACGTTGAGATAGCGGGTGAGTATCTCTTCCTTGCTCAACCGCTTCTCCAGCTGGAGGGCTACCCGGATCTCACGCAGTTTGCGCGCCACGGTCTGCTCGGTTGCCTCGGCCTGTTTGACGGGATCTCCCGCGGCGGTGACATGCACCAGGTAGTTCTTGACATACTGCTGGGTGATCGTGGAAGCGCCCTGGGTGATCCTGCCTGCCACCTGGTTGCTGACGAAAGCACGCACCGTGCCCGGCCAGTCCACACCTTCGTGTTCGTAATACCGCTGGTCCTCGATGGCCACCATCGCCGCCTTCATCGTGTCGGCGATCTGGTCGGAGGTGGCCGGTGTCCGGTACTGCTCGTACAGGTACGCGATCGGATCGCCATTTCGATCCGTCACCGTCGAGACCAGGGGTGGTTGTTCGGTGAGCAGTTCGGTGGAGATCCGGTTCACCGCGTCGCCGGCACGATTCGATATCACTCCGAGCGCTCCCGCAGCGGGGAACATCATGCCGGCGATCAGGACGCCGGCCAGCACACAAAGACCGAACAGCTTGAGCACGCCGTTACGTAGCCGCACGAGGTAAACGGTAAGTCGAGCCGCGCTACGCGACTCGCTGTCACGGTCAATAACCCCCGATGTGATGAGCGTGAAAGAAAATTCCCACGAAAGTCGGTTGGCTACGGAACCGAGATCTTCTAGTGTGCGTCCACGTCTAGCGACAGGTTTCGTGGCGTGCCCGCGGGCACGCCACGACGGCCGGTGCCGGGGGACCGGAGGTTGCATGGTCGCCGACAATCCAGTGAGGAGCTGGGGGCTTTGATGTTGGAACAGGGGGACTGGCGGGTGAACGCGGCATGCCGCGACAAGAACCCCGACCAGCTTTTCGTACGAGGTGCGGAGCAGCGCAAGGCACGCACCATCTGCTTCGGATGTCCGGTCCGCACCGAGTGCCTCGCGGAGGCGCTGGACAAGCGGATCGAGTTCGGTGTCTGGGGCGGCATGACCGAGCGGGAACGACGGGCGCTGCTGCGCAGACGCCCTGATGTGCGCAACTGGCGTGAGCTGCTGGAAGCCGCGCGGGAGGATTACACCCAGGACATCGACGCCTACCAACTGGGGTGAGAGCGGAGAGCCGTCGGCCACACGGGTTGCGTAGCTTGTTGCGTGGCGGAACCTCTCGCACTGCCCTCGCTCCGGGGAGGCCCGACATCGGGTAGCGAACTACCCAACGTCGGGCCTTCCTCGCGAGAGCCGCACGCGAGACCCCGCGGCGGTGCCGGTGGCGAGGATGGTCGGAGCTCGGCCTGCGGTCGGGGCCCCCGATTTCGCGAGAAATCGAGGCCGTTGCAGGGCGGGGCGGGCTCACTCCCGGGCGAGTCGGCGGCCGATCTCGCGCAGGCCGTACTGGTCGTGCACCTCGTCCGCCAGCGCGGGAACGCTGCCGAGCTCGACTTCCGGATGCGCCCTGGTGAACCGGGCCAGCAGACGTTTCTCCCGCTCCGCGACCGCCACCCGGTCGGCGTGCAACCGGAGAACCGAGGCTGCCAGCGGGGCGGACCCGGCTGTTTCCAGTTCCTCGGCGGCCGACAACGCACGCGCGGCCGCCAGATCGGCCAGTATCGGATGCGTGCGGTTGGCGACCATGCCCGCCAGCGGCATGTGCTCCGTGGACAGCCGTTCCACGAAGTAGGAGGCCTCCCGCAGCGCGTCCGCTTCCGGGGATGCCACCACCAGGAACCGGGTGCCGCTGGAGCGCAACAGCCGGTAGGTCCGGTCCGCCCGCTCCCGGAAGCCACCGAACGTGGAATCGAACGCCTGCACGAAGGCGGCGGCGTCGGCGAGCAGCTGGCGTCCGACGATCGTGGCGACCGCCTTGGCGAACATCCCGAACCCGGCTCCGACGATTCTGCGGAGCCCCTTACCGCCCGCCTTGGCGGGGCTGGCCAGCATCCGGATGAGCCTGCCGTCCAGGATGGTGGACAGTCGCTGGGGGGCGTCGAGGAAGTCCAGCGCGGAGCGACTCGGTGGGGTGTCCACCACGATCAGGTCCCAGGTGTCCTCGGCGGCCAGCTGCCCGAGCTTCTCCATCGCCATGTACTCCTGCGTCCCGGAGAACGAGCTCGACACGGTTTGGTAGAAGGGGTTGTCCAGGATCTGGCGTGCCCGGTCACGACCGGCGTGCGCCAGGACCATGTCGTCGAACGTCCTGCGCATGTCGAGCATCATGGCGTGCAGCTCACCGGACTCGCCCTGCTCGAGATCGACCTTCCGGGGAGTGTTGTCCAGTTCGGCCAGCCCGAGCGCCTGCGCCAGTCTGCGGGCGGGGTCGATGGTCAGCACCACGGTCTTGCGGCCGCGGGCGGCCGCCCGGATGCCCAGGGCGGCCGCGGTGGTCGTCTTGCCGACTCCGCCGGAACCGCAGCAGACGAGGACGCGATTGTCGGGGTCCTCGAGCAACCGGTCGATGTCGAGCCGTTCCGGGCCCGGGGGTGTGTTCATCGGCTTCCTCCGACACCGCGCGCGACGAGCCCCTCCGCCAGTTCGTAGAGCGCCGCGACGTCGATCCCCTCGACGTAGTCTGGCAGTTCGAGGAACGGCAGGGCGGTGTTGTCCAGTTGTTCCCGGGCCGCCAGTTCGGCACTGGCTCGACCCGCGTGTTCGATGGTCTCGGCCACCAGACCGTCGAGCACCTCGGTGTCCCAGTCCAGCCCGGCCGAGCGCAGCCCCTCGCGGATCCTGGTCGCGTCGACCCTCCCTCCGGCCGCGGCCAGCACCGAACGGGTGGCCAGCCGGGAGGGGCGTACCCGGTTCAACAGCACCGCCCCCGGGCGCAGTTCGGCCGCGTCGAGTTCCTCCACCGTTTCCAGGGTTTCCCGCACCGGCAGCTGTTCCGGCAGGGTGACCAGGTGAACCACGGTGTCGGAGGAGTGCAGCAGGCCCGCCACCTCCTCGCTCTGACCGTGGATGGGTCCCATCCTGGCCAGGTCGGCCATGGCGCGCGTGACGTCGAGGAACCGGACGATCCGGCCGGTGGGTGGTGCGTCCACGACCACCGCGTCGTAGGTGTGTCGCCCGTTGGGGTCGGTCCGGCGCACGCACTCCTTGAGCTTCCCGGTGAACAGCACGTCGCGCAGGCCGGGGGCGAGCGTGGTGGCGAATTCGATCGCCCCCATCCTGCGCAGCGTGCGCCCCGCGACACCGAGGCTGTAGTACATGGCCAGGTACTCCAACAGGGCGGCTTCCGCCTCGACGGCCAGGGCGCGGACCTCGCCTCCGCCGGGAGCCGCGGCCAGCCTGCGTTCGGAGTACTCCAGCGGCGGTGTGTCGAACAGCTGGGCCAGCCCCTGCCTGCCTTCGACCTCGGCGAGCAGCACCCGGCGCCCACCGGTAGCCAGGGCGAGGGCCAGCGAGGCGGCGGCTGTGGTCTTACCAGCACCGCCCTTACCACTGACGAAGTGCAGCCTCGCCCCGTCGAGTTCGCGGTCCCATTCAGAGCTCACACGATCAGCCTAAGCTCCTTCGGGGGTCCCTGTCCGCTCGTACTGTCCGCTCGTGCCGTCAGCTCCTCGAGGCCGCGGGGCGTCACACGGGAGCGGTGAGGACTCACCGGCGAGTGCGCCGCGGCCCGACCGGCGGGGTTTCCGAGCCGAGGAACAACCTCTCGGAGCCGGCACTTAGGGTTGCGGCATGACCAAGTGGGAGTACTCGACAGTGCCGCTGCTCAGCCACGCGACCAAGCAGATCCTCGACCAGTGGGGCGATGACGGCTGGGAGCTGGTCGCCGTTCTGCCGGGACCTACCGGCGAGCAGATGGTCGCCTACATGAAGCGCCCGAAGGAGTAACGACGGATCGAGTGATTTCCCGGGGCCGTTCCCGTCCGCGAGGATGGGAACGCCCGGATCCGTAACGCAGCGGGGCCGTTTGGCGAGTCCCGGAAAGATTGGTGTCCGCGATGGGCAACTGGACCGCCCGCTTGACCGAGCTCGGAGTGGAGCTTCCCGAGGTGGCGAACCCCCTCGCCTCTTACGTGCCCGCGGTGCGAAGCGGGAACCACGTCCACACCGCGGGACAGCTACCCCTGGTGTCGGGCACGTTGTCGGCCGCGGGGAAGGTGGGTGGCGACGTCGACCCGGACACGGCCCGACGGATGGCACGTATCTGCACGCTGAACGCCCTGGCGGCTGTCACCAGCGTGGTCGAGCTGGACTCGTTGGCCGGGGTGGTCAAAGTGGTCGGTTTCGTCGCTTCGGCGGAGGGATTCACCGGCCAGCCCTCGGTGCTCAACGGCGCCTCGGAGCTGCTCGGGGAGATATTCGGCGAATCCGGTGCGCACGCGCGTTCGGCGGTGGGGGTGGCCGAACTTCCGATGGGCGCTCCGGTCGAAGTGGAACTGATCGCCGAGATCGCCGACGGGCACTGAGCCCGTGAACCCCGTGTGGGAGGACAACTGTTCCCGGCCGCGTTCGCTCGACCACTCACACCTCGTGCGGCCATCGCACCGCGCCTCGGCTCCGAACCACAACGCGCACTCACCCATCTGGGGGAGGGCTGTTTATAGTGAACCGTGAGTAACTGAGCTGTGAGTAACAAGGCCGGATGCGTGCTGCGGGTTGATCGCAGACATTTCCGCGGGAAAATCACCCATAGGGATGAAAACGCCGATGACTGTCCGACGCAGCGTGCTGGGGCCTCGCCCCGGAGGGGATGACTGACGTGGCCGACCGAGACACCAGCCTGTTGTGTCACGAGCTGTTGCTCCGACTCGCGGGCCGTATCCCGGACGAGTCACTGTGGCGCTACCGGGACTGGCTGGCAGGCGACGCCGGGGACGTTGTGGCCGTTTCGCTGCCGAAGCAGCTGGTCCGGGAGCGCATCGGTCTGACCGACGGCGACCACCGGCTGCTCTCCGAAGCCCTGCTGCCGATGGGGGCCGATCCGGCCGCGGTGGGCGCGATACTTCCGGAGGAGAGCACGCCGCGACGACGTCACACGTTCACGGCGGCGGCTCCCGGCGACGACAAGGGCGACTCCGCAGCGCTCGTACTGGGAGCGACGCTGCGCGGACGGTCCGACGTGGGCGAAGTCCGCGACAGTTGGCGCCGCGACACCGCCGCGTCGAGCTCGGAGCCGGAGCAGCGCGTGATACTGGTCCACACCGGCGGAGCTCCCGTGGAGCTGGCCGGTGAGATCCAGCGAATCCTGCGCGCGCTCGGCAACCACACCCCCATGGTGGAGGTGCTTCCGGCGAACATCGATCCCCCCGATTACCACGAGCGCGCCCGAACGGCCTCGAATCTGATCTGCACCGGTAGTGGCGAACTCGTGGGGTCGAACTGAGCACCGGTGGCCGGACGCACCACATTTCGACGTCTCGTGACGAGTTCCGAACAGATCCCACTGCCCCGCATCTCGAACAGGCACCCAAGGAGAACCCCGTGGTGGACGTGGCGAACAGCACCGGCCCGATCGACCGGCTGCACCAACTGCTGCTGGCGCTGAGCGGCCGACTCGACGACGACGCGGTCAACACGGCACGCGAGTTGGCGGGTGCGGGGGAGCCGGACAGCGCCGCCGAGTTCGTCACCGGAGCGCTGCTGGCCGGCGGGATCGCGGTGACGCGGGACGAACAGCGCGAGCTGTCCTCGATCCTGGGGCGGACCAATTCCCGCAGTGGCCTCGCCGAGCGGCTCACCGTGGACGAGACCGACGGTTCCGAGAAGCACCGGTTCACCGAACCGGAACGGGTCGAGGACGTATCCGAGGCGCTTCGGGAGATCACCGCACGACTGCCGAACCTGCGCTCGCTGTGGTGCGCCGCACGTACCACGGCGGCGGGAGTAGCGGCGGGAGCGGTGCCGCGCCGGGTGCTGCTGGCCGAGGTGGACGGATCTACGGCGATCGGCCCCACCGACTACCAACTGCTGCGGGCGCTGCACCGCCACGGGATCCAGTGCTCGGTGGAGGCGTTCGGTACCGGCGAGGAGCTCCCCGACTACCACCGCGAAGCACTGGCCGTGGCACACGAGGTGCGGCTGGACCGCGCACTCGGCAGCATTGAGTCCGCCCGGGGCGGCACCAGGCACAAGGAGGGGATCGAGGGTTTCACCGATCCGCTCTCCTACCACGACCCGCTGGGCGAACCGTCGCGCGTGGAGCCGAGCGAGGCCGGTGTGCTCGCCGACTCCCCCGCTCCGGAACCGGACCTGCCCTCGGTGGAGATGACCACGGAGTGGCCCGCCACGGAATTCGGCAGCTCGCTGAACGCGGACCTGTCGGACGACAGGGACCCGCTCGGGGTCGGCTTCCCCGAGGCCGGCTATCGGGAATCCGGTCGGGAGTCCAGCTATCGGGAGTCCAGCTATCGGGACTCCAACCACGGGGATTCCGGCCATCGGCAGGAACGCTCCCTGCCGCCGGAGCCCGATCCGGAGGAGACCGGTTTCATCCTGCCCGAGCCCGCCCCGAGCACGAACCACGCGGATTCGTTCGGCTTTCCGGAACCCGCTGAGTACTCCGAGTCCGGCGACTTCCCGTCTCCCCCGGAGATCGCGACGTTCGAGCCCGCTCCGGTCGAGAACGACCACCCCGCCGAACAGCACTCCGAGTCCCGTGAGGACGGCAACTCCAATCCCGCGGTTCCGGCCGCCGTGGACGCCAAACTGACCGATCGGGAGCGGAACCTGCTGCAGAAGCTGCACGAGGAGCTGGCGCATCGGGAGCAGGACAAGTCGCCCGGCGATACCGGCAACTCCCACGAAGCGGTCGGAGCGGAGCCACAGCAGGATCCCCGCACCACGACCGTTCCCGGGACCGGGAACTTCCCGCCCATCGGTTCGACCGGCCCCAACCAGTCGCGGTGAGCGGCATGCGGGAATCGCCCGGTGCCGCTGACTCCGTGTTCACCGCGACGCGACGGTTAACCTCCGTGAGGCAGCGATGAACCCGACCGAGTCCATCGAGTTCATCGCTCAGTGTGCGGCTGAAATGGAGGACAACCACGAATGACTGTATCCCCCGAGGGCTGGCGCAAGTCGAGTCGCTCCTCGAAAACCAGCTGCGTCGAGGTCGGCCGCGTGGCCGACGGCGCGGCGGTGCGTGACACCAAGGACCGCTCCGCCGGGTACTTCACCACTACCGGCCCCCAGTGGACCACGTTCATCGACGCCGTGAAGTCCAACCGGTTCGACTGAGACCGGAGCTGAGACCGGAAAGCCTCAGCCCGAAACAGCACAGCGCCCTCGGGGAGCGATTCAGAGCGACGCGTTCCCCGAGGGCGCTTTGCGCACTCCCTGGTCCGCCGTCGATTTCCCACGAAATCGCCGGGCACGGGAGCGCTCTACCGCCGATCGGGCCGTTACCGCAGACCGCACCGGCATCGGACCTCTAGAGTCGCTGTCATGCGACTGCCGGAAGAACTGACCCTGCCGGACGGCATGATCCCGGAGGAGACGACCGATCCACCGGTCACCCCGCGCGACGCGGCCACCGTGGTGCTGCTGCGGGACGGACCGACGGGTCCGGAGGCGTTCCTGCAACGCCGGGTGCGCGGCATGCCGTTCGCGGGCGGCATGACGGCGTTCCCGGGTGGCGGGGTGGACCCCCGCGACGAGGAGGCGTCGATCGCCTGGAACGGCCCGGAGCCGGAGCACTGGGCGCGGCGGCTGGGCTGTGGGACGGACCTGGCGCGCGCGCTGGTCTGCGCCGCCGTGCGGGAGACGTTCGAGGAGGCCGGGGTCCTGCTGGCGGGCGAGAGCCCCGATCACGTGGTCACCGACACCGAGCGCTACGACGCCGAACGGCACGCCCTGGTCAGCAAGGAACTGTCGCTGGCGGGGATGCTGCGGAGCCACGGGCTGGTGCTGCGTGCCGACCTGCTGGTCCCGTGGTCGAACTGGGTCACTCCCGAGATGGAGCCACGGCGGTACGACACGCGCTTCTTCGTGACCACCGTTCCCGAAGGGCAGCGGGCGGACGCCCGCACCGGGGAGGCCGCCGAGGCCTACTGGCGCACCCCCGAGGACGCGCTGGCGGACTGGCGCGCCGGGCACAACGGGCTGTTGCCGCCCACGTGGGTGACGCTGTCCGAACTCGCGGAGCACGAGGACGTCGCGGGTGCGCTGCGCGCCGAACGGAGTATCGACAAGGTCGTTCCCAAGATCGTGCGGCAGGACGGAGCATGGCGGGTGGTGCTACCGGAACCGCCCGACCGGGAGTCGTGAGACCCGCCGGAGGGCACCCCGGTCGGCCCGACCCCGACCTCGGACGAGCAGGAAAGGACACGAGTTGACCTCGTCGACGTTGGAGCACCCCGCCCCCGGCACCCCGCGTCGGGTGCTCGACTTCGCGACCGTGCTGCTGGCGCGGAACCCGAACGCGATGACGCTGGACGGCACGAACACCTGGCTGGTGGGCGCGCCCGAATTCGACGAACGGATCGTGATCGACCCCGGTCCCTCGGAGCGGGAGCACCTGCGGAAGTTACGGGAGCAGGCCCGGATCACCGGGGTGCTGCTCACCCACCACCATCCCGACCACACCGAGGGCGTGGCGGAGTTCGCCGAGCTCACCGGCGCACCGGTACGGGCGCTGGACCCGGAGCTGTGCGTGGACGGCACCGCGCGGAAACCGGGATTCGGCTCGGGCCCGCTGCGCGAGGGCGAGACGATCGACGCCGCGGGCGTGCGGCTGCGGGTCATGGCGACGCCCGGCCACACCGCGGACTCGCTGTGCCTGCACACCGAGCACGACGGCGTGGCGGCGCTGTTCTCGGGGGACAGCATCCTCGGTCGGGGGACCACGGTGGTAGCGGCCGAGGACGGTGACCTGGGCTCGTACCTGGAATCGCTGCGCAGGTTGACCGAACTCGCCGGGAGCACCTGGTTGCTTCCCGGGCACGGTCCGGAGCAACCGGACGCGCGGCAGACCGCCGCGACCTACCTGGAACATCGGCGACAGCGGCTGGACCAGGTGCGGGCGGCGCTGCGCAAGCTCGGCGGCGGCGAGCCGGGCGAGGTGGTGGACCCCGGCGAGGTGGTGGACATCGTCTACGCGGACGTGGATCCGACCGTTCGGCCCGCCGCCGAGAGCACCGTGCGGGCGCAGCTGAACCACCTGCGCGAACTCGGAGAGCTCGGCTGAGCGGGTCTCCCCGGTTCGGGCCTCGGAGAGACACCGGCGGATCCCACCGGTTGTTCCCCACTCCGACGTCCCGAACTCGGGGCCACATCTCCCCCGCACTCTCCCCGTGAAGAGCCGAGGCTGCGGGGAAGTCCCGATCGGCCGCTGTTTATCCCCACGCGAGTTCGGGGTATTGCGGTAGTGCGGCAGTCGGAACTCCAGGGGAGGGAGCTGATCATGGCCGAACCGGTACCAGTACGTCGTGGGGAACGTAGTCCGATGAGCAGCAGGGCGATGCCGAGCTTCTGGCAGGAGCCTTTCCGGGAGCTGGAGGACATCTGGGATCGCATGGAGCGCATGTTCGATCCGGGGTGGAGCACCACCAGGGCCGGTGGCATGTGGCAACCGCTGGTGGACGTCGCGGAGACGGAGGATGCCTACGAGTTCGAGGTCGAGCTGCCCGGGGTGAACCGGGAGGACGTCAGCGTCGAGGTCCGCGACCACGAACTCTGGATCACCGGCGAGATGAGGGAACGGGAACGGTCCGGTGTGATGCATCGCCAGACCAGGCGCACCGGCAGCTTCTCGTACCGGAGTTCGTTGCCCGCGGGAGTGGACAGCCAGAACGTCGAGGCCAAACTCGACAACGGGGTGTTGACCGTGCGGGTGAAGAAGAGCGAGCAGACCAAGCCGCACCGCGTCGAGATCCAGTGAACCACGCCACCGCGGAGCATCTCCGCTGACCGGTTCGCTCCGGCCGGCCCTCCCGAGCGGAGGCTTCCCGCCGGAGCGTTCCGGTCAGCGGGTTTCGGCGAAGCTCTGGACCGCGCGCACGTCGTCCTCGGTGAGCAGGGTGCGGCGGCGGAACCAGAGCACCGTTCCGAGTACCAGCCCGATACCACTGGCCACCAGGAAGGCCGCTGGCGGCGCGGCCGCCTCCACGAGCTGTCCGCTCACGGACTGCCCGAAGGCCGAACCCAGCGTCACCGCCGTGATGACCCAGCTGAACGCCTCGGTGGCCGTTCCGGGAGGCGCGGCCCCCTCCAGCGCCACGGAGTGAGCGGTGGACTGCGGAGTTATCAGCGTGCCCGCAACCAGGAGGGCCACCGTCAGCCCGAGGAGGGTGGTCGGCAACGCCAGCAGCGATATGAGCACCGCGAACACCGAAAGCAGGGCGGGGAGTCGCAGGTACATGGGGCGCGGCCAGGGACGCATCCCGTAGAGCACGCCGACCACGACCGAACTCACGGACAGCACGCTGAGCAGCAAGCCGCCCAGGGCGGCGTGGCCCGCGCGTTCGGCGGCGGCCGGAACCGCGACCTCCACCATGCCCAGCAGCGCTCCGAAACCGAAGGCCGCCAGCGCGACGGTGCGCATCCCGGGGGCGGCGAGCGCCCCCAGCAGCGAGCCGACGGCGTCGGCACGGTCCGCCGGCCGGTGTCGCCTGGCCGCCGGGGTCAGCGCGAATCCGGCGCTTCCCGTGACCATGCAGCAGGCCCCGACGAGGAGTCCGGTACCGGCCCAGGGCATGTTCACCAGCAGACCGGCTATGCCCGGCCCCAGGATGAAGAACACCTCCATGCTGATGGCCTCGTACGAGTAGGCGGCGTCCCTGGTGCGGCCCGGCGGGAGCAGTCGGGTCCAGAGCGCCCGCGACGCCGGGCCCGTCATCGGCTCGGTCAGCCCGACGGCCACGGCGAGCACGATCATCGGTACCGCTGCCCCACCCGACTCGATCGCCACGATCTCGGCGGTGACGAACCCGCTGAACACCGCCGATACCACGAGCAGCGGCCGGGTGGGCCCCAGCCGGTCCATGATCCGCCCCTGCACCACCGACCCGACGGCCACTCCCACGAGGTTGCCCGCCGAAACCAGCCCGGCAACACCGAAGGATCCGGTCACTCGTTGCACGTAGAGCAACAGAGCCAGCCCGATCATCGCCACGGGCAGCCTGGCGAGCAACGAGGTCAGTACGGGAGCCGCGGCACCTCGGGTACGCAGCGCCGCGCGGTAGTCGGTCAGTGAGACGGAGTGGGACACGCGTGCCAGTATCACGAAAGTGGTACGCCAGTACCACTGATTTTCGCGTTATCCCACTCACCCTCCGACCGGGCACCCGAACAACACGCGAAACGAATTCGCAGGTCAGCCCGATCAAGCGCTCGCGATGAAAAAGAGCCGAAAAAATCGGGGCCGACACGCAACCCCGGGCGCTTCCGATACGTCTTCATGAGTGAAAGGGCTTGGCAAGGCGGCTCGAATGGCGCAAGCTGAGAGTGTGCAACGTACGAGTGATCGTGAAAACACTCGGCGTAGCCATCGGGGACCGGTCGTCCGAGCCGCGCCGCGGCCGACTCGGCGGCGGGAGAACCGAAAAACAAGCCTTCGATGCGTTGGTTCGGGGCCGACCATCGAGGGATCGGGGAAAAAGCGTGGTTGGTCGGGGGACGGACCACGCGAGGAGAGGGAACCGGAGCGCCGCGTCGGGGGTGGCGCCCGGTTCCTTCTTTTTGTGCGCACCGGCCCTTGCGGCCTGCGCCGAAACCGGGTTCCCGAATGCTGGGAGCAGCGAAAGCACTCCGGACACGCGGGGCCGGCCCGTGCGGGGCCGGCCGTCCCACGTGCGCTACCGCTTACGCCGAAGGCGTGCGGACATGCTGAAAAGCACCGGCCGCTCCAACCGTGCCTGTCCGGCACGAAGCAGTGGGCGGTCGGTGTGTCGCGGACGCCGAGGGCGGCGTCGGTTATGCGAGGTCCCGCTCTCCGCTGACGGAATCAGCGGGCACGGCGCGCCAGCCGCTCGGGGTCGAGGATCAGCACGCTCTTGCCCTCGAGCCGCAGCCATCCGCGATGCGCGAAGTCCGCCAACGCCTTGTTGACGGTTTCCCTGGAAGCCCCGACGTACTGCGCGATCTCCTCCTGGGTCAGGTCGTGCGTGACCCGCAGCAGACCGGATTCCTGGCTGCCGAAACGTTGCGCGAGCTGCAACAACGCCTTGGCGACCCGGCCGGGTACGTCCGTGAAGATCAGATCCGCGAGCATACCGTTCGTCCGGCGCAGCCTACGGGCCACGACTCGGAGCAGCTGTTCGGCGATCTCCGGCCGAGTTCCGATCCACTGCCGCAGCGCACTGCGGTCCATGGTCAGCGCCCGCACATCGGTCACCGTCGTGGCGGTCGATGTCCGCGGCCCCGGATCGAAGATGGACAGCTCCCCGAACATGTCCGAGGGCCCCATGATCGCGAGCAGGTTCTCCCGGCCGTCCGGGGATTTCCTGCCCAGCTTGACCTTGCCGGACTGGAGGATGTAGAGGCGATCCCCCGGCTCCCCCTCGGCGAAAATCACGTGTCCCCGCGAGAACTCCACCGGTTCCAGCGATTGCGTAAGTGCCTCCGCGGCGGCCGGCTCCACACCCTGGAAGATACCGGCCCGCGACAGGGTCTCGTCCACCTCGTCCCTCCATGTTGAGACGCGGCGGCTGCTCTCGACACCGGCACCGTCACTCGAAGCGGTACCGATGTGTGCCGCCTATCACCACCGACCAGTCTACGACCGGTCACGCGAACGGCGGGTTCGTAGTCTGCCGGCGCGTCCCACCCTGCGAAGCTGGAACAGCTCCAGCGCACGTCCAATTCCCTGCCGGAACAGCGCCCGAACCTCGTCGGGCCGGGCGTTCTCCAGCAGCTCCTCCACCTCGTTCTCCTGCACCGCGACATGCCGAAGCCGGGCTTCGACACGCTCCATGAAGAGCGTGAAAAACATGATCACAAGCGGTACGACGATCACGAACCAGGCAGTCATTGTGACCCAATCTTCGCTCATACGTCGGTGCGATCCGCAACCGGGGTACTTGACAGCGGCCCCCGTCGGGGGGACAGCCCCCGGGCACACCCGAATCCATCCGGACCCACCCGAATCTATCGGGCCCCGGCATCACCGGACGCTCCCCTCCACCAACCGGTTGGAGGCTCTGCGGGACTCACGATCCGTAAGCTAGTGGGGTGTCCGAACCAGTTCCAGATCGCTCAGAGCACGACACCGAACCGAAGCGGAGGCGTAGCGGCGAGACCCGGCTCGGCCTGGTGCGACGGGCACGCAGAATCATGCGTGCGCTCGCCGACGCCTATCCGGACGCGCACTGCGAGCTGAACTTCGAGACGCCGCTGCAGCTGACGGTGGCCACCATCCTGTCGGCGCAGTGCACCGACAAACGCGTCAACGAAGTCACCCCCGGGCTGTTCACCCGCTACCCGACCGCCGCCGACTACGCCGGGGCCGACCGCACCGAGCTGGAGGAGCTGATCCGCCCCACCGGCTTCTACCGCAACAAGGCCAACTCGCTGCTGGGCCTGGGGGCCGCACTGGTTGAGCGGCACGACGGCGAGGTGCCCGCCACGTTGCCCGAGCTGGTCAAACTGCCGGGGATCGGCCGCAAGACCGCGAACGTGATCCTGGGCAACGCCTTCGACGTCCCCGGGCTGACGGTGGACACGCACTTCGGCAGGCTGGTTCGCCGCTGGGGTTGGACCACGGAGGAGGACCCGGTCAAGGTGGAGAGCGCGGTCGGCGAGCTCATCCCGCGGTCGGAGTGGACGATGCTCTCGCACCGGGTGATCTTCCACGGTCGACGGGTGTGCCACTCGCGCAAACCGGCCTGCGGCGCCTGCCTGCTGGCCAAGGACTGCCCCTCGTACGGCACGGGCCCCACCGATCCGGGGACGGCCGCCGAACTCGTGAGCGGTTCGGAAGCCGATCGGTTGCTGGAGCTCGCAGGGGTGACCACCGGTTCCCCGGCCGAGCCCACCACCGATGATCGGACCGACGAACCGGCCACACGGGAGTCGGCGGGATGAGTCCGGAGCGCTCGAAACGGTTCCGGTTCGGCAGCGAGCTCAGGTGGACCCTGATCGTGCTGACGGTGGCGACGCTGGCCGTGGTCGCGCTGTGGCCCCGCGACCGGGATCCGACCCGGCCGGAGAGCCCGGCACCCACCGGCACGAACCGAACCACAGGTGACCTCGCGGCCCTGCGCGCGGCCGCCGGGCTCCCCGGTTGCGAATCCACCGAGGGCGGCGAACCGCCTTCGCGGCTGCGAGGGGCCACGGGTAGCTGCCTGGGCGACGGTTCCCGGACCGACCTGGGTGAGCTGACGGCTTCGGGAACCACCCTGATCAACGTCTGGGCGAGCTGGTGCGCCCCGTGCCGCGAGGAACTGCCCGCGCTGCGGGACTACGCCGAGCGGCAGGACGAAGTGGGTGTGGTCGGTGTGCAGGTACGCAGCACTCCCGAGAGCGGACTGCGGCTGCTGCGCGAGCTCGACGTGCGACTGCCGATGATCCACGACGCGCGGGGAGAGCTCTCCCGTGGCCTGCGGGTGCCGAAACCGCTTCCCGCCAGCTACCTCGTCACACCTTCGGGAGAGGTCGAGCGAATGCCCGTCGAAGTGTTCGAGTCCGCGGACGAGGTCGCCTCGGCGGTACAGCAGAAACTGGAGGCTCGGTGAACGAGGAACACGGACCGCTGATCGACTCGAACGAGTTACCCGCCTGGCTGCGACCACTGGTGGAACGCACCGCCGAGGTGGACGCGAACTCCCTGGGGTGGCTGCGTCCACCCGATCGCGAGGCCGTCCGCCCCGCCGCGGTGCTGATCCTGTTCGGCGAGGAACCCGGGCGGGACGACGGTCCCGACGTGCTGCTGCTGCGCCGCGCGGAGAACCTGAACTCGCACCCCGGGCAGGTGGCCTTTCCCGGTGGGGCCACCGACGACGGGGACGAGGGTCCGGTGGACACCGCACTGCGGGAAGCGATCGAGGAGGTAGGCGTGCTGCCCTCGGGGATCACCCCGGTAGCGACGCTGCCCGAGCTCTATCTGGCGCACAGCGACTTCCGGGTGACTCCGGTACTGGCCCACTGGCACGATCCGGGTCCGGTCGAAGCGGTGGACCCCGCGGAAACGGCGGCCGTGGCACGCGTGCCGATCTCGATGCTGACCCGACCGAACAACCGGCTCAACGTCCGCATCGGCGGCAGGACCACCCCGGCTTTCCTCGTGCCCGGCATGCTGGTCTGGGGATTCACCGGCGGGCTGCTGGACGGGGTGCTCGACCTCGCGGGGTGGTCGCGGGAGTGGAACCGTGGCGACGTGCGGGAACTGAGCGAAGCCTGGCAGGCCGCTGTCGACATCGACGATCCCGGGTTCGGACAATGATCCCGGTGCCGGTCTGGGAACCTTGGTTCCTCCGCACGCCGAACCGGCGGCCGATTCGGCGCGTCACCGACGGTGGAGAGCACTTCGCATAGCGCTCCCGTGCCTCCCCGTCCCGCCGCGCCCGAGACGGCCACCGGGACCGGCCCAACCGGACCGGGCACGCGAACGGGACACGAAATCACAGCCAGCTTCCGAGGAACGAAAGCCGAGGTGACCGGTGAACTGGGTCGACTTGCTCGTGGTGGCGCTGGCGGTGCTGGCCGCCGCGTCCGGCGCGCGCCACGGCATGGTCACCGCGGCACTGTCGTTCCTCGGAGTACTCGCCGGTGCGATCGTCGGGGTGCGCTCGGCTCCGCTGCTGTTGGAACAGCTCGACAGCGCGGCTGCCCGAATCGGATTCGGGATCGGCATCGTCGTGCTGCTCGTGGCACTGGGCGAGACAGCGGGCATGTGGGCGGGCCACCAGCTTCGGGAGCGGATCACCGGACACCGGAGACTGATCGGCGTCGACAACACGCTGGGTGCCCTGCTGCAGGGGGTGGCGGTGTTCGTGGTCGCCTGGCTGGTGGCGCTGCCACTGACCTCGGCCTCTGCGCTGCCGGGGCTCGCGGGCAGCGTCAGCAGGTCGAGCGTGCTGCGCACCGTGGACTCGATGATGCCGGAGGCCGCGCGCGCACTGCCGTCCGAACTGCGGGAGGTGCTGGGGGTCAGCGGGTTCCCGGACGCGGTACAACCGTTCTCCCGCACACCGGTCGCACGCATCGAGGCCCCGGATCCGGCGCTGGCGCGCAGCGAGGTGGTGCGGGAGGTACGCCCCAGCATCGTCAAGATACGCGGCAGGGCCCCGGACTGCGGACGCGCACTGGAGGGAACCGGCTTCGTGGTGGCCCCGAACAGAGTGGTGACCAACGCCCACGTGGTCGCGGGGACCGACAGCGTGTTCGTGGAGATCGGTCGGGGGCGCTTCGCGGCCAACGTGGTGCTCTTCGACGAGGAGGAGGACGTGGCCGTGCTGTCCGTTCCCGACCTGAACGCGGAGCCGATGGAGTTCGTCTCACAGCCCGCGGACTCCGGTACGAACGTGATCGTGCTCGGTTACCCGCTGGACGGCCCCTACACCGCCGCGGCGGGCAGGGTCCGGGAACGGATCGACCTGCGCGGACCGAACATCTACGGCGACGACACGGTGACACGCGATGTGTACACCGTTCGTGCCCAGGTGCAGAGCGGCAACTCCGGAGGTCCACTCATCAACCCGGACGGTGAAGTGGTCGGTCTGGTGTTCGGCGCCGCGGTCGACGACCCGAATACCGGGTTCGCGCTGACCGCGTCCGAGGTAGCCGACGAGGTGGCAGCGGCGCCCACCCTGTCGTCGGAGGTGACGACGGGTGTTTGCACCGAGTGATCCGAAGGCCGCTCCGGGCCGGGAGGAGGGTCGCCCCACGTGTGTGCTCGCGTCCGGACGGGCACGGGCCACGCGCGGCGGACCTCACTCGGAAGGCCGGGCCCGCTCGGCGGAGTCCTGCGGGTGCCGGTGGCGCAGCTGCGCGCTCTCGCGCAACGAGTCCATGGTCCGCTTGGGGGCCGATATCTTGCGCACCCGCCGGTAGCCGAACAGGGCCAGCACGATGGCCACCAGCAGCATCACCAGGAACACGATGCCGAAGGAGGCCCAGCGCCACAGTCCGAGCGCGTGGAGCCCCTCGGCGAGCGTGAAGAACAGGAAAAAGCTGCTGAAGGCCAGCACCGTCAGCGCCAGGACGAAGTAGACACTGCCCTTGAGGGCCTTGCGGGCCTCACTCGAGATCTCGGCCTTGGCCAGCTCCAGCTCACCACGCACCAACGAGGACAAGTGCGTGGCGACGTCCCGCCCCAGGGCACCGATGGACTGCTCGCCTCCGGAACCGGTGCCCTCTTCGGACAGTGGAATCGAGGTCACGGCCGACTCGTCGGTGGTGCCGGCCCCGTCGTGTTGTTTGTTCTGGGAGCTGTTCACGCTCGTTATCGTGCCACGAGCGACCAACACCCACGCAGTGACGCGCCCCTGCCGGATCCACAGCGGTACTTTGCCCGGGCGGTTGCGTAGCCGTCACGTGAGTCGGCGCCTTGCTGTGTTGGGCCACTCTTGAGTAGCGACCTACGCGGCGAGCGGCCCGGCCTTGCGATGCATCCGACTCACGCACCGGAGACACGCACGCTGCGACCCGCACGGTCACTTCCCGACGGCGGTCTCCGGGGCGCGGCGATTTCGCGAGAAATCGACACCAGCACCGCCACGCGAAACGACTGGGAGAAACCAGAGGCTCAGGTCGTGTGCGTGG
Source organism: Actinopolyspora mzabensis (assembly GCF_900101095.1). Classification (GTDB taxonomy): domain Bacteria; phylum Actinomycetota; class Actinomycetes; order Mycobacteriales; family Pseudonocardiaceae; genus Actinopolyspora; species Actinopolyspora mzabensis. The sequence continues at coordinate 280,571 of NZ_FNFM01000006.1, read as the reverse complement.
AGCTGTGCTGCTTGCGGAACACCAGCATCAACGTGGCGACGATCGAGGCGACCGCCGAGGCGATCAGCACGGCGGCCTTGGCCCGGTCGGCCGCGTCCCCCGTCAGCGAGAGATCGGCGATCAGCAGGCTGACGGTGAAACCGACACCACCCAGCATCGCCAGTGCGAACAGGTCACTCCAGGTGACTCCCTGCGGTGGACTGCCGAACCCGAGCTTGATGGCGACGAACGAGGTACCGAAGATCCCGAGCAGCTTGCCGACCACCAGACCGACCATGACCGCGATCGCGATCCGGTCCTGGAAGACGTTGCCGAGCGCGTCCAGCCCCACCGGAACACCGGCGGCGAACAGCGCGAACACGGGCACCACCAGGGCGGCCGACCACGGCTGCAACCGGTGTTCCAGCCGCATCGAGGGCGAGGCCTGTTCGTAGGGATCGGGGCGAACCCTGGTGAGCAGGCCGAGCGCCACACCGGCGATGGTGGCGTGCACTCCGCTGCTGTGCACCGCGACCCAGGTGCCCACCGCCAGCGGCACGTAGAGCCACGAGGTCCGGATACGGCGGTGCTGGGCGTACCAGTAACCGACGCAGAGCAGCACCGCCACCAGCAGCGCGATCAGATTCATCCCGCTGGTGAACAGCACCGCGATGACGATGATGGCGCCCAGGTCGTCCACCACGGCGAGGCTGAGCAGGAAGACGCGGGCGGTGGTGGGCATGGCCGAGGCGGTCAGCGAGAGCACCCCGAGCGCGAAAGCGATGTCGGTGGCCACCGGGATCGCCCAAGCCTGGGCGGCGCCGGGCGCACCGTATCCGATGGCGACGGCCAGCACGGCGGGCACGATCATGCCGCCGAGCGCGGCGAGTACCGGAAGCGTTGCCTTCTTGCGGTCGGCCAGATCCCCCAGGACCAACTCGCGCTTGAGCTCCAGCCCCGCCACGAAGAAGAAGATCGCCAGCAGACCGTCCTTGGCCCACTCCCCCACGGTGAGATCCAGGTGCAGGGAGTGCGGACCGATCGTGAAGTCGCGAACCGCCGCGTAAAGGTGCGATACGGGGGAGTTGGCGGCTATCAGCGCGATCACCGTGGCGGCGAGCATGAACATGCCACCGACGGTTTCGTTTCGCAGGTACGAACCGAAGTCGAATCCCCGAGCCTCCGGGGCGCCGGACCGTTGTGATCGGTTGCGCTGCGATTTCGCCACGGAGGTGCTCCTGAGATTGTTACGTCACGTACTCCACAATGACCGTTTTCCGGCTCGCCCCGCGGCTGAGCTTAACACGGGAGAACGTCCGCCCCGCCCCGTCGAGAGCGGCATGGCGACGCCGACGGGGCGGCGCGGGACGTGGGGGTTGTCAATCGGGGAAAAAGTTGTTAATCCACAACTGAAACCGCTGTGAACTGGGGTTTCGGTGGCTCACTCGGCCGCGCTCCCCGGGATCACCCGTTCGGGGGCAGGCGGGTACACATCCGGGATGTGAGAAAAATCGAGCGACATCCGGGAGCCCGCTCGCCGCGCTCAGCTGCCGGCGCGGCAGCGGCGGCGTCGATTTCCAACGCAATCGCCGCTCCACTGCGGCTGGGCACCCCTCCGGGCGTCGATTTCTCGCGAAATCGCCGGGCCGCTACGACGTGGGGCCGAACTCCCACCACTTCCGCGGCGCAAGCTCCAACCACTCACCCAGGCCGAACTCCAGCCGCCCTCGCAGGCGGCACCGCCGCGGGTTCTCCGGTGCGACTCTCGCGAGGAAGGCCCGACGTGGTGTAGTACCCACCCCATGTCGGGCCTCCCCGCAACGAGAGCCGTGCCAGAGGTTCCGCCACCAGCACCGCCCCGCGGACCGAGCGGATGCGGTCCCGCTGTCAGTCGTCGCTGCCGGAGTTCATCCCGGCACTGATCTGATCCATCACACTCGAATCGGCGAGTGTGGAGACGTCGCCGACCTCACGGTTCTCCGCCACGTCGCGCAACAGCCTGCGCATGATCTTGCCGGAGCGGGTCTTGGGCAGCTCGGAAACCACCATGATCTGCCGGGGTTTGGCGATGGGGCCGATCTCGTGCGCCACGTGATCCCGCAGGGTGGAGACGGCCGTGTCGCCGCCCGCGTCCTGGCCACTGCCACCGCGCAGGATGACGAACGCCACGATGCCCTGGCCGGTGGTGGCGTCCTCGGCGCCGACCACGGCGGCCTCGGCGACCGCGGGGTGCGAGACCAGGGCGGACTCGACCTCGGTGGTGGAGATGCGGTGGCCGGAGACGTTCATGACGTCGTCGACCCGGCCCAGCAGCCAGATGTCGCCGTCGCTGTCGTACTTGGCGCCGTCACCGGCGAAGTAGTAGCCCTGCTCGGCGAACCGCGCCCAGTAGGTGTCCTTGAAGCGCTGGTCGTCGCCCCAGATACCGCGCAGCATCCCGGGCCAGGGCTTGTCGAGCACCAGCAGCCCGCCTTCTCCCTTGCCGACCGGCGTGCCGCTCTCGTCGACCACGGTGGCCGACAGTCCGGGCAGCGGCTGCTGCGCGGAACCGGGTTTGGCCGAGGTCACACCGGGAAGCGGTGAGATCATGATGCCGCCGGTCTCGGTCTGCCACCAGGTGTCCACTATGGGCGTGCGGCCGTTCCCGATGTGCTCGCGGAACCAGGTCCACGCCTCGGGGTTGATCGGTTCGCCCACGGTTCCGAGCACCCGCAGGGTGGACAGATCGTACTGGGCGGGGATCTCGGCTCCCCACTTCATGAAGGTACGGATCAGGGTCGGGGCCGTGTAGTAGGTGGTCACCCCGTACTTCTGCACGATCTCCCAGTGCCTGCCCTCGTGCGGGCTGTTGGGGGTGCCCTCGTAGATGACCTGACTGGCGCCGTTGGCCAACGGCCCGTAGACGATGTACGTGTGCCCGGTGACCCAGCCGATGTCGGCGGTGCACCAGTACACATCGGATTCCGGCTTGAGGTCGAACACCGCGTTGTGGGTGTAGGCGGCCTGGGTCAGGTATCCACCCGAGGTGTGCAGGATGCCCTTGGGCTTTCCGGTGGTGCCCGAGGTGTAGAGGATGAACAGCGGGTGTTCGGAGTCGAACGACTCGGGTGTGTGCGTCGCGCTCTGCCGGTCGACCACGTCGTGCCACCAGAGGTCCCGGTCGGCGTCCCAGCCGACCTCGCTCGCGGTGCGGCGCACGACCAGCACGTGCTCGACGCTGGGGGTGCCGGTGACGGCCTCGTCGACGTTGGCCTTCAGCGGCGTCGCCGAACCGCGCCGGAACTGCCCGTCGCAGGTGATGACCACTTTGGCCTCGGCGTCGTTGATCCGGCTGCGCAACGCCTCCGAGGAGAACCCGCCGAAGACGACGCTGTGCAGGGCACCGAGCCGGGCGCAGGCGAGCATGGCGAACACTGCCTCGGGCAGCATCGGCAGGTAGATCGCGACGCGGTCCCCCGAGCCGACCCCGAGTTCGGTCAGCGCGTTGGCTGTCCTGGAGACCTCGTCGCGCAGCTCGGAGTAGGTGATCCTGCGCGAGTCGCCGGGTTCGCCCTCCCAGTAGATCGCCACGCGGTCGCCGTTGCCCGCTTCGACGTGCCGGTCCACGCAGTTGTGGGCCACGTTGAGCCTGCCGCCGGCGAACCACTTCGCGAAGGGCGCGTTCGACCAGTCCAGCACCTGGTCCCACTCGGAGTCCCACTGTAAGCGACGGGCCTGCTCCGCCCAGAAGCCCAGCCGATCCTCGGCTGCGCGGTCGTAGAGTTCGGCGGTGACGTTCGCCTGCGCCGCGAAGTCCGCTGCGGGCGGGAACGTCCTGTTCTCCTCGAGCAGATTGTCCAACGTGTTGCTCTGCCCGTCGGGCTGACTCATCGGTGTCGAACCTCCGTGGCTGCTGCTACAGCTCTGTCTGTAACCGAACCGTAGTGGGATTCGGCTTACTTCGATAGAGGGAATCTCGCAAAGGTTGAGACCAATTTGCCCGGGGGATCCAGTCTCCCCGGAGACGTGCCTCGAAAGATCGGGGCGGCATCGCTTCCGCGAGTCGATGCTAAGCCGCGCGAATGCGAAACGCACTACCTATTCGCACGTGAACGGCATCGATCCTCCGCTGTCGCCACGATTCTGGCCGCTCTGCCGGCAGCTGTGAATACCCCGCACGAGTAGCGCCCGAGCGCGTGATCTCGCTCGGGCGAGCCACGCGCGGCGAACCGGAACGCCGCGAAACGGACATCACCGAGCGCTACATGATCACCCGAAACAATTACCCACGTTCAGGCGAGTATGCCCGGAAGAGAGCAGCAAGAAAACACTGCTCGTGCACTGCTCTCGCGCCCTGTTCGAACTTTTCCGCTCCGACTCCCGGGGCCGAAGTCCGATGGCTCCGCGGAGCTCGAACCCCCGCCCAAGTCGGCCCCGCGGGATACGTTACGAACATGAGCACCAACGGAACGGAAGCCCGCTACGTCGCCCTGTTTCGCGGGGTGAACGTCGGCGGGCGGACCAGGGTGGACATGGCGGGGCTGCGGGAGCTCGCCCGGGAACTGGGCTTGGCGGAAGTACGCAGCCACCTCAACAGCGGCAATCTCGTGTTCAGCCACGACTCGGGCGACGAATCGGCCCTGGGCGAACTGCTGGAGCACGGCATCGAACGGCGGTTCGGCATCAACGTGTCGTGCCTGGTTCGCGAAGCGGGCTATCTGCGGGAAGTCGCGGCGGGCAATCCCTTCCCCGAGGCCGCGGGTCACGGCAAGCTGCTGCACGCGAGCTTCCTGTCCCGGCGACTTCCGGAGGAGCGGACCACCACGCTCGACCCGGCGGGATTCCACCCCGAGCGGTTCCGACTCGGCGACCGGGTGATCTACATGTACCTGCCGGACGGCATCGGCAGATCCGGACTCGCCGCCGCCCTGAGCCGGCCGGCCGTGCTGGGGGACACCGTCGCGACCACCCGGAACTGGAACACGGTGTCGAAGCTGCTCGAACTGGTGGGCTCGTAGCGCGCGACAGTGCACGGACCCGTTCGTCGGGGAAACCCGTGCCGGGGAGGAAGTCCTCGCGGCGAGCGGCCGCTGGTGAGCAGCGGCACGGAGGGGTACGGCTTCATCCGAACGGACGGGTAGCGTCTGGACCCGTGAACGCGCAGGAATCGCTACGCCCGCTGGTGGGGCTCCCCGGTGTGTCGGAGGCGGTCGACGCGGCGAGGGCCGCGATCGACGAGGTCCACGAACACCCGACGAACCGTCGGGGCTGGGCGACCACGGCTGCGGAGGCCTCGGTACGTGCGGCACGTGCCTCGGCGGCGGTGGCCGGGGGAGCCACCGAGATCCCGGAAGGCGGCGAGGTCACCGATCCGCTGCTGGCGGGCTCACTGCGGGTGGCGGAAGCCCTGGGGCCGCTGTTGTCGACCTGGCAACGCGCCCCGCTGCAGGCGTTGGCCCGGCTGCACGTGCTGGCCGCGGCCGATCTCGTGGGGGCGGACGAGCAGGAACGCCTCGGACGTCCGCGCGCCGACCCGGAGGTGTCGAGCCGACTCGATCTGCTGGCCAGGATGATCACCGAGCTCGGCGGGCAGGCGCAGGGCACCGTGCCCGGCCCGGTGCAGGCCGCCGTGGTGCACGGGGAACTGCTGGCACTGGCCCCCTTCGGTGAGGTCGACGGGGTGATCGCGCGAGCGGCGGCACGCCTGACCGTGATCGGCAGCGGCCTGGATCCGAAGGGGCTCGTCGTCCCGGAAGTGACCCATTTCCGCAGGCAGCAGGAGTACGCTTCGGCCGCGGCGGGATTCACTTCGGGCGAGAGCGATGGTGTGGCGGCCTGGATCGTGTACTGCTGCCGCTCGTTGGAGACCGGCTCCAAGGAGGCGAAGTCGATCGCCGACTCCGTCGGGTGAACCGCGGTGACGAAGTCGTACCAGGAGACGAAGGGTTGCGAGGTTGAAACGGATCCTGCTGGACTGCGATCCCGGCATCGACGACGCGCTGGCCATAGCGCTGGCGCACGGTTCGCCCGAGCTGGAGGTCGTGGGGATAACCACGGTGGCGGGCAACGTGGGGCTGGAGCGAACCACGCCGAACGCGCTGAGCCTGACCGAGTTCTACGGCATGGACGTGCCGGTGGCTCGCGGCGCCGACCGCCCACTGCTGCGCGCTCCGGACACGGCCTCCACCGTGCACGGCGCCACCGGTCTGGGCGACGTGGTGCTGCCCACGGCGAAGGCCGAGCCGGATACGCGGCACGCGGTGGACTTCATCATCGACACGGTCGCGGCCTCCCCCGGGGAGATCAGCCTGGTGGCGGTGGGGCCGCTGACCAACGTCGCACTCGCGCTGCGCAAGGAACCCCGGCTGGCCGAGTGGGTGCGAGAGTTCGTCGTGATGGGTGGTTCCTACACGCGTGGCAACCTCACCCCGGCGGCCGAGTTCAACATCGGGGCCGACCCGGAGGCGGCGGGCGTGGTCTTCGACGCGCCGTGGGAGCCGGTGATGTTCGGGCTCGACCTGACGCACCAGGCGAGGGCGACGTCCGAGGTCAGGCAGCGCTTCGTCGGGCTGGGGAAGTTGCAGGAGGAACTGCTCTCCCCCTGTCTGGACTTCTACGGCAGCAATCGGCAGTACCGGGACGAGGGACCGGCCATCCACGACGCGTGCGCGGTGGCGCACGTGATCGCGCCGGAACTGTTCACCACGGTGCGGGCCCGGGTGGACGTGGAGACCTCCGGTCGGTTCACCTCGGGAATGACGGTCACCGACTTCGCCCCGGAGGCCGAGCACAACGCGCTGGTGGCCACCGCGCTCCAGCAGCGTGCCTTCTGGGACCTGCTCACCGAGGCCTTCGAACGCGTGGCGAGCTCGATGCCGTGAGGCCGGAACGGCCTGAGCCCGGCGCGGTTCGGGAGTGACGAGGGCGACGTAGCGGAATACTCCGTTCCGCCACGGTGTCCCAACAGTCGTGAGCATGCTGTTCGAACCGATCAAGTTCCGCGACATCGACATCAGGAACCGCGCCTGGGTCGCCCCCATGTGTCAGTACTCGGCCACCGAAGGCGTCCCGGACGACTGGCACCTGGTCCATCTGGGGCAGTTCGCCACCGGAGGGGCCGGGCTGGTGCTGAGCGAGGCCACGGCCGTGGTCCCGGAAGGCAGGATCAGCCCCGCCGACACCGGGCTGTACAACGACGAACAGGTCGCCGCGTGGCGCAGGATCACCGACTTCCTGCGTGCGCAGGGCGCCACGCCGGGCGTGCAGCTGGCCCACGCGGGCCGCAAGGCCTCGGCGAACGCTCCCTGGAACGGCGACGACGCCGTCCCCGAAACCGAGGGCGGCTGGCCGACGGTGAGTTCCACCGGCCGGGCGTTCGGGGAGCTGGCCGCGCCGCGCGCGCTGCGCACCGAGGAGGTCGCGGCGTTGCCCGCCGACTTCGCCGCCGCGGCCCGGCGGGCCGACGAGGCGGGCTTCGACGTGGTCGAGCTGCACTTCGCGCACGGCTACCTGGTGCACCAGTTCTGCTCCCCGCTGGCCAACGACCGCACCGACGAGTACGGCGGCGACTTCGAGGGCAGGACGCGACTGGCGCTGGAGATCGCCGAGGCGGTGCGCGCGGTGTGGCCCGCGGGCAAGCCACTGTTCGTGCGGCTCTCGGCGACCGACTGGGTCGAGGGCGGCTGGACCGGCGACGACTCGGTGCGGCTGGCCGAGCTGCTGGCCGAGCACGGCGTGGACCTGATCGACGCGTCCTCCGGCGGAATCGAACCCGGGGTGTCCATCCCGGTCGGTCCCGGCTTCCAGGTGCCTTACGCGCGCCGGATACGGCAGGAGGCGGAGATCTCCACCGGGGCTGTGGGGATGATCACTTCCCCGGAGCAGGCCGAGGAGATCGTGGCCTCCGGCTCGGCCGACGCGGTGCTGCTGGCTCGCGAGCTACTGCGCAACCCGCACTGGCCGCTGCACGCGGCCGACCGGTTGCGGGCCGCCTCGCCCTGGCCGAAGCAGTACGAGCGGGCGGCGCGCTGACCGTCGCCCACTGAACGGAGATCTCATACATTCGGCGCGTTCCTCGCAGGGAGCGCGCTGAATGCCCCGCAATACGGCCTCACCCCATGCTGTCGGGGACGCGATCACGCCCTCGCCCTGAATATAGTGACTTCGGGCGAAGTGAACACGGCATGTCAACTATCGCCCTACCCCACTGCTCACACCACGAGCAGCGAAAAACCACCATGTACACACATCCTCATTTCCCCGCAAAAAATGACGAAAATCACTTATTTATTGATCCAATAAGAGTAATTATCAGTAATTTTTCTTAATTTTGTTGATCTCCAAAGCCAGAGTTGATACAAATATATCGACCAAACGAAGAAAACTGTAACCTTGGGGTTTACTTTTCTTCTGGTCACATCGAGAAGAACAGGGCTTTAGGAGAACAATGCTCAGGAAAATCGCAGCCGTCGCCTGCATTACGGCAAGCGTAGCCGCAGGAGGAGCAGCACTCGCCGCTCCCGCCTGGTCAGATACCTCTTCCAGCCAGAGGGCGGCCTGCGGACTGGCCGCTGACGTTCCCAGCTTCGACAACATAGGGCTTTTCGCGCAAGCCAGGCGGGGACCGAGTTGCCCGAGGGCCGTAAACGTAACCATCAGGTTAAACAAGGACGTTCCTCTGTGGCCCGACAACACACTCGCCGAAAAAACGCAGCGTTTGACGAACACTGCCGGATTAAGAGCACACGGCGTGTGCGAGGAGTCCGATATGTCCTACTATTCGTACACCTTCACGAATAGCGGACAGGAAACCGAAGGAACCCACAAGGCAGTCTGCTGACCTGCCCGTTTCAATATCGATCAGACGAAACGTGTAACCATCAAAACTCAACAGAAAACAATCCAGGTATCCATGAAATAAGAAATTATTCGTGAGTACTGGGGAAACACCCCGGCGGATATGATTGCTGTCCTCGTGGCAGACTCGGACCGCCGGGGTGATCAACGGATTCAAAGGGGCTGTACCGCTTGGACGTGGAGCTGGACCGGGTGACTTTCCGGTACGGACGGCACACCGCGTTGCACGACGTCTCGTGGACCTTCGGGAAGGGAGTCAACGGCTTACTGGGGCCGAACGGCGCCGGTAAAACAACTTTGCTCTCGCTGCTCACCACCGTTTCCCTTCCCTCCGAGGGACGAATACTGCTGAGCGGGAACGACTTGGGCACCTCGCAGGGCCGCAGGGCAGCACGAAAACTGCTCGGTTACGTTCCCCAGCGGTTCTCGCTCGCCTCCGAGATGCGGACCCGTGACACGGTCGCCTACGCGGGATGGATCAACGGTCTGTCCGACGCGGAATGTCTGCCCGCCGCAGAACGCGCTCTGGAATCGGTATCGCTGTCCGAATACGCGCGCCTACGGGTACGAAAGCTCTCCGGCGGCCAACGGCAACGCCTCGGTCTCGCGGCCGCTCTGGTACACGATCCATCCGTCCTGGTGCTGGACGAACCCACAGTGGGCCTGGATCCAGGGCAGCGACTACGTCTGCGGGAACTGCTCGGCGAACTCGGCGAGCAACGAACCGTCCTGCTGTCCAGCCATCTGCTCGAGGACATCGCGCAACTGTGCGGGACCGTCGCGGTTCTCGCCGCGGGACGCCTCGCGTTCGCGGGCGGTAACGAGGAGTTCCACGGACTCCTGGAAGCCAACGCCCCGGAGTCGACCTCGTCGGCATTGGGTTCCCCGTTCGAACGGGCCTACGACACACTGGTGAACAGCCTGGGGGTGGCCGAATGATCCGCCCCTCCCGCTGGCCACTGGGTTCGCTGCCGCTACTGCTGCCTGCGATATCGATCACCCTGGCGGTGTTCTCACAAACATTGGAAATGTTCTCCTGGCCTTACCAGGTGTGGGCGCGCACCTCGCAGCAATTCGTCTCCGAACCGTTGATCTTCGCGGTACCGCTCAGCGCCGCTGCCGCGGCCTACGCCGCGGGACGTCTGACCGGACCGGATCGGATCACCAATCTGGCGAGCTCGCTCCGCAGCGGCTCACCGATCGCGATCCGCCAGCTCGGTTTGCTCGGTGGTGTTTTCACCGGCAGCTACGCATTGGGCATGTTCCCGCTCGTGGTGCTGACGATCCTGACAGCTCATGCGGGAGGTCCTGGCCCGCTCCCAGTACTCACCGGCCTGTTGAGCGTGTTCACCGCCACAGCGGTCGGGTACTTCGCCGGAGTGCTGGCGACCACAGCGTGGGTCAGCCCGTTGATATTGGTGCTCGGTTTTCTGGCGATCCAGCTCAACATGGCCAGCTCGGGTAATTTCCGCGCGATCGTTCCGGTCACTTACGACGGGGCGGGAGTGGGACAGACGCCCAACCTGTCCGTCGTCGGCTACCGTGTGGCGTTCATGTTGTTGGTCACGACCGCAACAAGCCTCATGGCCTCCCGCGCCCTGGCACGCTCACGACGATGGAAGATCCCGTCCTGGAGCACCGGGGGAATGATCGTGCTGCTGCTCGCGATGTTGCTGGCGCCGCTCGGTACTGATCCCCGGCTCGCCGAAGCCGCTTCCGAACCACCACGAACCTGCCGGACCGAGGCGGGGGTCCGCTTCTGCGTGCATCAGGCTCATCAGCCGGAGCTCGACGAATTGATCGCTGCCGCTGAACCGGTCTATCAGGCCTACGGCAGCGTACCCACGCACGGTGAACAAGTCTGGGACAGTGCGCTGTTGGGCGGCTCGCAGGCTGATTCGAGACCCGATGGCATCGTCGGTGTCGGAATCCGAGTCCGCACTGATATGACCGGCTCTACGAGAACCCTGCAACGGCAGGTCGGTTACGGGCTGGCCGGTTCCCCCGCCTGCGCGGCTCGGTTCCCCGAACGTTCCCAGCCCGGCATGGTTCGTACCGTGCTCGAATCCCGACACCCGGCGGACATCGCCACTGAGCTGTCCTACTGGCTGGCGGGCCGGGCCGAACGGACGAGCGGCTTGCGCCCGAGGATCTCCGACATTCCGGCTTTCGACACTGCCTCGAAGCAGGAGGTCCGAACCTGGCTCGCCACTCACGAACGGCGAATCACCGAATGCGCACTGGACAGCAGACCATGACGACATTACGGCTTGTTCTGCTCGCGCGACGGATACCTATGCTCCTGCTGCTCGTCGTCGCCGTAACAGGCGTGTCGTATGCGTTCTACCGCACTGCCATCAATGTCGATCTCGGTGTGAATCCGTTCGCCCGCCCGCACAAGATCCCCACTCCTGAACTGATCGCCGTGGTCACAGGCGTACTGGCGAGCGCGATACTGCGACCACGCTGTTGGGAGTGGGAGCGGCTGGGGGAATCAGGGTCAGACTGCTCGCCGTCGTACTGGCCGCGACGGCCATCGCGCTGCCGGTGCTACCCGCACTTGTCGGAAAGCACACGATGCCCACCGGAGTCGACCTCTGGTGGATACTGCCGAACACGCTCACGATGGGCGGGTTCACGCTGTTGCTGTCGGCGTTGCTGGGACCTCCGCTCGGCGGGGCTGTGAGTATCGCCGGATACTTCGGCCTGGCGCTCACCGACAATCTGTTCACCGACGTCGAACCATATCTTCCCCTGGCGATGTACCCGGCGCAGCACGGAAAGTGGGTTCCAGTGCTGTGTCTGGTCCCCGTCGCGTTGGTCGCGCACTTCGTAACCCGAGGGCTCAGCTCCTGGGCATACCGACTCGAGCGCAACAGCGGAGCGTAAGTGGGCATCACGAGCGGGCGGCGCGCTGACGCCCACCCCACCGACCGGACACCGGCACGATGCCGGACGCCGCCGTGTACATTTCGCGCGAAATGTACACGGCGGAGCCACGTGGAACCGGGTGGTGGCGTCGCGGGCGCGGGAGCTCCGCACGGCCACGCCACCGCCCGTCCCCTACCGGACCCGTGCGGGATTCCGGCCCCTCCCCAGGGGTGTTCGCGGGCACGGCACCGCTCCGAACCTCAGCCGGTAGCGGTGGAACTCCGCTCGTCCTTGAGCGAACCGCGAATCATCTCGCGGAGATCCTCGGTGTCCTCGTGGCCGTGTACCGAGACCGCGTGCTCGGCCGCGGCCCGCACCACCTCGTGCTCCTCACCGGTGATCGTCAGCGTGCAGTTCGCGACGCTGGGGGTTTCCCTGCAGTCGGCGATCTTTCGCACCATCATCGCCTCCACGCACGATGTGTAACGGAAATCAACTATCCGAGAGCTTGGCCTGCCACATCCAGTGGGCCTCCTCCAACTTGGCGGCGATCGAGATCAGCAGATCCTGGGTGACCTGATCGGTCTTGTCGGTCTCGTCGATCCGCGCGCGCAACCGCCTGATCAGCTTCCCGAGGATCTCGACGGTCGCCACGATCACGTCGCGATCCTGGCGCCACCCCGAGTCGAACTCGGGCACACCCGAGCTCTCGGCCACGGTGCCCGCCCGCGCGTCGGGTGGGACCCCGATCGTCGCCGCGCGTTCGGCGACGCTGTCGGCGAAGTCCCTGGCGTTGCTGACCAGCTCGTCCAGCTGCAGGTGAACACTGCGGAAATCGCTGCCCACCACGTTCCAATGCGCCTGTTTGGCAACCAGATGCAGGTCGACGAGGTCAACCAGGGTGGCCTGGAGAGACTTGGCGGTGATATCGCGCTCGGAATCGGCCAACGGACTGGTGATCGGACCCTTCTCGGCCATTTCGTCGTACCTCCTCTTAGCCCCCGGTGCGACATCGGATGTGGGGGGCTGTGGAAGGCATACCCGCAGGTTCCCGCTCCGAAACGGCTCGTGAAGCCTTCGGCGGGATCGGCGCACGGAACCGTGGACCGGCGTGAGCCAGTGCCCCTGGAATCAGTGCCCGTGCCAGTTTCCCAGCGCGAACTCCGCCACCTGCACTCCGATGGTGTGCAGTGTCGAGGCGACCTTGGCATCGGCACACTCCCCACCGGGCCCGAGCCCGGTCTCGGCGGAGTTCACGGCCGCCCCCAACGGGGTCGGCCACCCCCGCAGCGCGTGGGCCACCGAACGTAACGCCTGCAACGTGGTCACGGTCGCCTGCCAGCCGTGCGCGATACCGACGCAGCCGACGGCACGTCCCTGCAGATACGGGCGCTCGTCCTCGCGCAGGTCCTCCGCGTAGTCGAGTGCGTTCTTCACCAGCCCGGAAACGGTGCCGTGATAGCCGGGAGAAGCGAGCACCACCCCGTCGGCACCGCGGAGAGCTCGCACCAGCGTCCGGGCGTTGGCGGTCCGTTCCGACACCGAGGTGTCGAAGAACGGCATGATCAGCTCGTCGCCGGTTATGACCTGCACCTTGGCACCACTGTCCCTGGCGCCCGCCAACACGGCCTGCAGGGCACGTTCGGATTGCGAGTCGGCTCGGACCGAACCACCGATCCCCACTACGGTCACAGCCATCGACACAATCCTTCCTCACCCGCACGGGTGCACAGCCCGCCCCCGTGAATCACACGATCGATTACCTGATGTCACCACATTGGCAAGCAGCCTCACACGATCGGTCGCCCCTCCAGGGAGCGACCAGCCCCGCAACGGTAAAAGTTGAAGTCCGCTCGAGGTCAATTGTCCACCGCGTGTCTCGCACCACGCACTACCCATCGGTAGCCTCCGCGTAGTGCACGTCACACAGTAACGGTCCCGTGGAAAGGTCCAGCCGTGTCCAAGGTTCTCGAAGCCATCCCCGCCTCGGCACAACGCCGTGCCCAGTCAGCCGTGCTGCTGAGCCTGCTCCGACTGCCGCGCCCGCTGCTGCGGCGGATCGCCGGGCCGCCCACGCGGGTCGACGGCCAGGAGCTGGCGCTGGAGGTACAAGCACTGCTGCGGCTGCAGGCCCTGGCCGGCCAGGAGCGCATGGCCGCCGACACCCCGGAGAAGGCCCGCGCGGGGATGGCGCAGGGCATCGAGGTCGTACGCGGCGCGGGGGTTACCGGGGTGCAGGTGAGCAAACGCACCGTGTCCGCGGGCTCGGGAGAACTGCCCGCCAGGCTGTACCGCCCGGAGGGCCGCACCGAGCCGAGCACGTTGCTCGTCTTCTACCACGGCGGCGGTTGGGTGGTTGGCGATCTCGACACCCACGACGAGCTGTGCCGGTTCCTCGCCAAGCACGCCGACATCAGGGTGCTCTCGGTGGACTACCGACTGGCGCCCGAGCACCCCTTCCCCGCGGCGGCCGAGGACGCGATCGACGCGTACCAGTACGTGCTGGATAACGCCGAGGACCTCGGTTCCAGCGCCGACTCGATCGCGGTGGGCGGGGACAGCGCGGGAGGCAATCTCGCGGCCGTGGTCTCGCAGCACGCCACCGCGAACGGACTCAAGAGCCCCGTGCTGCAACTGCTGCTGTATCCGGCCACGGACGCGAGCACCCGGCGCCGCTCCCGCGAGCTGTTCGGGAACGGCTTCCTGCTCACCGACGGGGACATGGACTGGTTCATGGACATGTACCAGCCCGAAGTCTCCGCGCGGAGCGACCAGCGGCTCTCGGTGCTGCGCAACGAGGATCTCACCGGGCTGGCACCCACGGTGCTGATCACGGCGGGCTTCGATCCGCTGCGGGACGAGGGCGAGGAGTACGGCAGGCGGCTGTCCGAGGCCGGTGTGCCGGTCATCGCCCGTAGGTTCCCCGACCTCATCCACGGTTTCGCGAACCTGTTCGGAGCCAGCGCCCGGCTGCGGGAGGCGATGTTCGAGATCGTAGGAGAGCTGCGAGCCGGCCTCTCCCTCCACTCTGGAAGGTAGATGCCCGAGGGCAGCGTAGCTAGTCGCTTGGCGGAACCTCTCGCGGACTCTCGCTGCGGGTCCGGAGACATCGAGTAGGTACTACGCCACGTCTCCGGCGTCCTCGCGAGAGCACCACGAGAGAACCCGCTGTTGGTCGGGCTGCGTGCGTGGCCGCAAGCGGCTCGCGCCGCTTGTTGGCGCAGCCGGGGCTCTCGGTCCGGCCGGGATCGTCGGTTGCGGGACAGTGTGCGGCGCACCGGGATCCCGCGCGCAGGTCGCTCGTGGTGCCGTGAGGGATGAATCCCACCGGGCCGAAGAACGAAAAGCACGTGCGAGCGGCGGGAGCCGCTCGCCACCACGCCCGCCCACCGGCACCGCCGCGGGTTCTCCCGTGCGGCTCTCGCGAGGAAGGCCCGACGTTGTGTAGTAACTACCCGATGTCGGGCCTCCCGGAGCGAGAGCCGTGCGCGAGGTTCCGCCAAGCGACCGACTACGCCACCCGGGAGACCAATCACCTCAGCAAGGAGCGGAGCTTCTCCAGGAGTTGCTGCCTGTCGGCGCAGTCCAGCCGCTGCTTGATCCGGCCGATGTGGTGTTCCACCGTTTTCGCCGAGATGAACAGCCGCTGGCCGACCTGCTTGTAGGTCATCCCGCCGAGCACCAGTTCGGCCACTTCTCGTTCCCTGTCGCTGAGCAGTTGCGTCTCATCGGCCGCCGCGCCGAGGTCCCCACCGGTTCCGCTCGACTGCCGCTGCGAACGGTTCCCCTTGCCGCTCAGCCCACGCGCGCATTCCAGCAGGGCGGGCATCGCGTTCCGGTCGGTGGTGCGGATCGCCGCCTGTCCGGCCAGTCCGGCGCCGTCCCAGGCGAGTCCCACCGCGTGCAACGTCCGTGCCGCGCCTTCCACCTCGGTCGGGTCCACCTCGTTCTCGAGCACGCGCAGCCACACCCCTCCCGCCGCTGCCAGCGCGGCGGCGAGCTGGTTGTGCCGCGCCATCCGGTCGAGAACGGCGGCGTGTTCGGCCGCCCGGTCGTACTCCTCGACCACGATGGCGGCCTGCATCTCGCGCCAGCGCAGCGGAGCCGCCCACAGTGGGGGTTCGCCGAGCGCCGCCAGCAGCTCGTGTGCCTGGCGCAGCTGCGGCAGCAGCCAGTCGCCGTCCCGCAACCGCGCGGTGGCCACGGCGAGTTCGCCCAGCGGAAGCAGTGCGAACAGGTCCACCGGGTGTTCGGCCGTCGCCCGGCGTGCCCTGGTGCGTGCCTCCCCCAACGCCGCCATGTCGTTGTCGCGGCTCGCGATACCCGCCTCGATCGCCACCGCGTGCAGCCGATCACGCGGGCTGAGTTCCTCCACCTCGGACAGCAGTGCCGCGAGCTCACGCTTGGCCACCGTGGTGTCGCCCCGCAACAGCGGCAACCAGATGGCGAGCAAGCGATGCCTGGTGCGGAACAGCGGCCCGCCGCTGTCGGCCGTGACGGCCCGCCGCAGCACCGAGTCGGCGAGATCGGGTTCCCCGCCGTGCAGCGCGACCGTGGCCGCGACGGCTGCCGGGGTGTCCGGGGTGAGCAGGGACGCCCCGACGGGTTCGGCGAGCGAGGCGGCTCGCACCAGTGTGTTCAGTGCTTCCGAAGCCGCGCCGTCGACCGACTCGTGCAGGCCGGAGGCGAGCTGGGTGCTCGCCCCGGCCACCGAGGTGGGTGGTTCCTCGACCCCGGTACGCAGCAGTTCGACGGCTTCGTCGAGTCTGCCCGTGCAGAGGAGTCCGAGCACGGCGCAGGAACTGTCCCCCGGCCAGCGGACGTGGCGGGCGGACCAGCGGCACAGCTCCGCGGCTCGTTCGGGCAGCCCGCGGTGTGTCAGTACCGCCGCCGCCACCTGGATCGCGGTCGCCCGGTCGGAAGCGGTCTCGTCGGCTATCACCCGGTCTGCGAGGCGCAGCGCCTCGTCGAATCGTCCGGCCAGCGCGACCGCCCACGCCTTGCGGGCGGTGACCGAGGACGCGGGCAGACCGGTGCTCACGGCCGCGTCGAACATCCGCACCGCCACTTCCGGGGACTCGCCCACTTCCGAGGACCGGCTCAGCGCCTGGCCGCCCGCCGCGTCGAAGGCGGCTGCCAGCGTGTCATCGCACGGCAGCACGGACTCGGTTCCCAGCAGCGGCCGCAGTAACGGCAGCACCGGCCCGCCGCGGTCCAGCCGGACCCGCAGCAGCACGCGCAGCACCGCCAGTCGTTGTTGCCAGTCGGTCAGCGCCAGCACGGCACGGGCGACCATGGGCGGGGGTGTGTCGGTGTCGTCCAGCAGACCCGCGGAACGCAGTGCCGCCAAGGCGGTGGTGATCTCGGGGGATTCCGCGTCGAGCACGGTGGCCAGCAGCGCGGGATGTGGTTCGGCGCCGATTGCGAGCGCGGTGAGGCAGCCACGCGCGGTTCGATCCAGCGCGGACAGTTCGTGGTCGAATCTGTCCAGGGCGGTCCGGGGCAGGCGCTCGGTACCACCAGCGGCGAGTTCGCGCGGTTCCAGCGTTTCCATCGCGCGCCCCACCAGGGCCGGGACGCCGCCGGTGAACATCCGCAGCCGCTGTGCCGTCTCGGTGTCGCCCGGGGCCGTGGAGACCCCGCGGAGCGCTTCGGAGATCTCGGGGACGCCGAGCTCGGACAGCTCCACGAGCGGCCTGCCAGTGGCGAAGCGTGCGCAGAGCCGCGCCAGTTCCTCCGGGAAGGGCCAGGGGCGGCAGGCCAGGATCACGCGTACCGGCCCCGCGGCGGCCAGGGCCTCCACTTCCCGCAGCGTGGCGGCGGACAGCAGGTGGGCGTCGTCGAGCAGCAGCGCGGCGGCGCCGGAACGGATTTCCGCCGGGTCGAACTCGGCGGACTCGCGCACCGCGGTACCCGCTTCGCGGTAGGTGTGGGCGAGCAGGTTCAGCAGGCTCGTCTTACCGTAGCCGCCGGGAGCGCGCACCACCGCGGTGAGGGGTTTGTTCGGGTTGGCGGCTATCTCCTGCCGCAGGCGCGTGGCCTCGCGGTGCGGTGCGACCTCCCGTAACCGGGCTGCTGAACCGGTGTCCGGCGCGGGCCGTGTGGCGCTGGGGTGATTCACGAGCGGTCCCAATCGGTGAGCGGTGTTCGGTGGGCGCGGCGGCACGGGTTCGCCCTGGGCAGGCCGGATTTCGGCCCCTCACGGCGAGCCGAGTAACGCGGGCTGTTGCCCGCCGAATCCCTGTACGAAGGTCATTACCAACCCGAGAATGATCAAAATTGCCGCGAGCGACAATTTGACGATTTTAAACACTTTCCGTTTCGGGGGAGGTTCGATGTGCATCGGTTCGACTTCCACCGGCGGCCGGAGCGGCCGGGCCGAACGGTCCGGAGCGGACTCGGCCCCGTCCCCTTCTCGCTCGTCCAGCAGGTCGTAGCCGTACTCGACGGCCTCCTCCTCGATGGAGTCGTCCACGCGCAGCAGCACACTGGTCTCGGCTCGCGCGGCGGCGAGGTCGGTGACCGCGGAGAGCACCTCGGCCGCACGGCACGCCGCTCCGCGTGCCGCCACCAGCTCGGGGAAACCGTCGACGCGGACCGGGACCGCTTCGGCGTCCTTGCCCGACAGTTGCTCCCGGAGGCGCTGTTGCACCAGCTCGCGCAGCAGCGGGGTGCGTGCCGGACCACCGGCCAGCACCACCGCTTCCGGCTCTCCCGGGCTGAGGGAGGCGGACTGCACCGCCTGCGAGAGCTTCTCGGGAAGCAGCTCCAGGTGCGGCCGGGCGAGCTGCTCGTAGCGTACCCGCGCGAGCAGGATCTCCCGGGAGAACCGGGGCAGTACCACGCTCACCCCAGCAGTGTCCCTGGTGGACAGTTCCTCCCTGGCGCGGGTGCATTCCTCCCGTATCCGAGCGGCTGCCGCGCGGTTGCGGGGATCGGTGGGGTCCAGTTCGGACAGCGCTCCGCCCAGTTCGTCGCGTAGCTGCCCGACGATCAGGTCGTCGAGATCACGGCCCGCGGGGCGGGGGCCGTGCACCGTGACGCCGCGAAGTTCCAGCTCGGCACCGTGCTCACCCACCCCCTCGTCCTTCCGGTGTGATTCGCGTCTGCGCAGCACAGTGGCATCGGCACCGCTGCCGCCCACGTTTCCGACGACTATCGACGCGCCCGCGGCTACCGGCTGTCTGGCGATGTAGTCGGTGGCCACCGCGAGCGGTTCCGACAGCAGGGTCACATCGGTGAGGCCGAGTTCGGCCAGCGCACGGCGCAGCAGGTGGGTCCGGTGCGTTCCCCAGGTGGCGCTGTGCGACACGGCGATGTGCTCGGCGGGGCCACCGTGCTTGCTCGCCACTTGGTCGGCCACCCACTCCACCATGCCCGCGGCCAGGCGATGGGCGGCCACGAGTTCACCTCCGAGCGGCAGCGGGGTGTCCTCACCGAGTTCCGCGACGAACTCGGTACTCACCCATTCGGGATATTCGGCTGCTCTGCTCGCGGCGGCCTCGCCCGCCAGCCGGGAGCCGTCCGGCAACCGACCCAGTGCGGTGGGGACCACCGCACGGGAGTGACCCAACGGGAACGGCGCGGCGGGTGCCCACTGTCCCCCGTCACGCGCGACGACTGCCGCCGAGGTACTGGTCGCGCCCAGGTGAACCCCGAGAACGTAAGGCATGCCATCCCTTCCGGCCTACCTGGTTGGACTTGCTTTGCCACAGGGCGATCGAGCGGGGTTCGTCAGGTAAGCCCGCCGGTCCAACTTAGCGCGGACTCGATCACGCAAAGATGTGACCCGCTCCATTGATCCCCTAACGGGTGACACATCAAAGTCCCCCTAACAGGTTCATCAATAACTAGGAGTGGCTCCCGATGGGTGGGGGCCGTCAGCCGCGTAACTTCTTCAATCAGGAGCGGGGACACCGATTCCCTCGCCCGGCTTGAGAAGACCTACGGCTTGAGTTCAGGAGAACGCCAGTGATGCCGAACGCACAGCCGGAGCAGGCCGACGGGCGAGACGGTGCCCGGTTATCCACATCGGGGACGGACGCTCGAACAACGGCCACGCCGGAACAACCGACACTGCAGGAATTCCTGACACGTCTGGTCGGCAATCCGGAAGCGCGTTCGGCTTTCGAAGCCGATCCGCGTGGCGCGATGGAGAGCGCCGGCCTCGGAGAACTGAACGCGAAACAGGTGCTGCAAGCCTCGTCGTTGGTGCTGGACTACGCACCCGCCGAGCTCGTGACCGACTACGGACGCACGGTGCAACCCGGCATCGACACGTTCGCCGCGAGCACGCAGCACGTCGCGATCAACCAACTCGATCCCGCACAAGTTCCAGAGCCGCAGGAAGCGACGGATACGAACATGAGCCTGTTGGACAACGACAACTCCGCGAGCCCGAACTACTCCTCCGGCGGCGACGCCGACAGGGAGATGGAGCAGAACAACGAGACCAACGTCGACATCGACAACCAGGACTCGCAGAACCTGGTCAACGTGCACGATGTCGTCAGCGGCAACGACGTAGCCAGCGGCAACGAGGTCGCGGGCAACGCGGTCGGCGCCGTGGGTAACACCGTCGGCGCGGTCGGCAACACGGTCGGCGGCGTGAACAACACCGTCGACAACACGGTGGACACCGTGGGCGGCACCGCCAACGGCGCGGTCGGCGAGGTGACCGACACAGTGGACGGCACCGTGGACACCGGTGTCGACGTGGCCGTGGGCGCCGCCGACACCGCGGTGGGCACCGCGGGCGACCTCCCGGTCGACGACGTGACGAGCACGGTCGAGGGCGTGGCCGGTGGCGCCACCGGCGCCGAGGACGCCGCGGGCACCCTGGACGGCGCGACCGGTGCCGTCGGCGGCACCGTGGGCCAGGCCGAGGACGTCGTCGGGGGCGTCACCTCGGACCTGCCGCTCGACCTGCTGTGACACGCCGGCGCCGCTGACCACGGCGCCCGTGTGACACGACGGCACTGCCGTTGAACGTGCTCTTAGCTGAGCGGGCGGACACGCCGGGATCCGTATGCCCCTCTCTCCACGGATCCCGGCGGCTCGATCGCCGTCGCGGCCGCGCTTCGCGACGGTGATTCCGCACGCACATCCCTACCGGCCGACGCGATTACGTTGTCCGCCTTCACCACCGAGCGTGTGCACGTGCACAATCCCATCGTGATCGAAACGGCACTCGTGGAACTCCTCGACAGCGCGGAAGCGGAATGCGCCGAAGCCGGACGAACGGATCTGGGAAACCGACTACGACGGATCCGCAACCGGGTGCTCGATCCCGACCAGCTCGTCCTTGTGGTGGGCGAGCCCGACCAGGGCAAGAGTGAACTGGTCAACTCCCTGGTCAGCGCCCCGGTGTGCGGCAGCGGCGAGAACGTCAGCACGAGCGTGCCCAGCCTGGTGAGACACTCGGAGGAACCCACGGCACAGCTCGTCGAGCAGGAGACGACGCGGAGCCCGGTGGGCGGTAACCGCTCCCGAGTGCCCATCGAGTCGGTGAGCGAGGAACTGGAGCGCGCACTGGCGGCGGGACACCGCGTGGACCGGACCGAGATCGGCATCCCCCGCGCCCTGCTGGAGAACGGCCTCGCCCTGATGGACACGCCCGCGGTGGGCGGAGTCACCAACTCGTTGGGCTCGGTAACCGAGGAAGCGGTCGCCGAAGCGGACGCGCTGCTCATGGTGTCCGACGCCACCCAGGAACTGACCACCAACGAGTTGAACTTTCTGCGACGCGCCACCGCGATATGCCCCAACGTGGCGCTGGTCCAGCCCAAGACCGACGTGGTGCCGGAGTGGCGACACATCGTCGAACTCAACCGCAAGCACCTGTCCAACGCGGGCATCGCGGGCAGGATCTTCCCCGTGTCGGCCCGCATCCGCGCGCTGGCCACCCGCGACAAGAACAAGGACCTCAACACCGAGTCCGGGTTTCCCGCGCTGCTGGACTACCTGCGCAAGGAGATGGCCGGGGCGCACGAACAACTGACCCGCAAGCTGGTCGCCCACAACGTCGCGGACTCGATCGACACGATCACCGGCGAGCTACGGGAGGAACTCGGCAACCAGAGTCCGCGCACCGCGACCGAGACGCTGCTGGAACTGGAAACGGCACAACGGCGTGCCGAGGACCTCAAACGCCTGTCCGGGCGCTGGCAGAAAACCCTGTCAGACGGGATACAGGAGCTCTACTCCGACATCGAGTACGATTTTCGGGAACGAAGCTGGGCGGTACTGCACCAGGCGAACGAGACGCTGGACGAGGCCGACCCGAACACCCACTGGGACGAGTTCGCGGAATGGCTCCGCGACAGCCTGAACACGGCGATCGCCGAGACCTTCGACTGGCTGGACCGGCGGCGGGAGCGGATCACCGAGCAGGTGGCCGACGAACTGCTGCGGGAACAGGTACGAACGCTGCCCAGTAGCGACCCCATCCCCGTTCCGGACCCGCTGTCGCGAGTACCCGCCCCGAAGGCACCGCAGAACGCGGGCTACCCGCGCAGGGACCAGATGCTGACCGGACTGCGCGGTTCTTACGGCGGGGTGCTGATGTTCGGTTTGATGACGAGCATGGCCGGGCTACCGCTGATGAACGTGATCTCCATCTCCGCCGGGCTGCTGCTGGGCAGCAAAAGCCTCAACGAGGAGAAGGACACGCGGCTCAAACGCAGGCAGACCGAGGCACGCGCAGCGGTGCAGCGCTATGTCGAGCACGTGGTCTTCCAGGTGAACAAGGAGGCCCGCGACGCCATTCGGAACACGCACCAGACGCTGCACGATCACTGCAACCGGATCACCGAACAGGCACAGATCCGGATCAGCCGCTCTATCCAGGAGACCAAACGGATGGCCGAACAGAGCGCGGTGGATCGCGACGCTCGTGCCAGGGAGATCAAGAAGAAGTTGGAAGAGCTCGGCGCGCTGCGCAAACGGGCGGGAGCGTTGACGTCCAACCGGATAGCGGCCGCATGACCACGTCACACGAAACCGGCCCGAGCACCGCGCTGCTCTCCCAGGCCAGGGAACTGCTGCTGCGGACCATGACCTTCTACCGGGACGACCCACGCACGGCGGGGTGGCTACGAGCCCGGCTGGAGCGACTCTCCGAACCGCTGCGCATGGCGGTGACCGGGCGAGTGAAATCCGGCAAGTCCACGCTGATCAACGCGCTGGTCGGGGCCGAACTCGCTCCCAGCGACCCGGAGGAACGCACCCAGGTCAACACGGTGTTCCGCTACGGTCCCGAACCCAGGATCACGGTGCACACCCCGCACGGAGCGCAGCGGAACATGCCGGTCGACGAGCTCGACCCCGCCACCATCCGGGACCTGCAACGCTGGCGTCCGGACGAGGTGGCGCGCCTGGTCATCGAGTCCCCCTCCCCCGGACTGCAGGCGATCACCCTGATCGAGACGCCGGGAGTGGCCTCCACCGCGGTCAAGGAGACCGGCAGGTCGGCGTTGGCACAGATACTTTCCGAGGCGGACTCGGTGCTCTACCTGACCAGACAGCCGCAGCAGATCGACTTGCAGTTCCTCGAATCGGTGCACGAACTGCGGGTGGCGCGGCGCGCGCCGATCAACACGATCCTCGCGTTGTCGCGGGCGGACGAGGTGGCGGGCGGTGACCACGAATCCGTCGAAGCGGCCGGAAGAGTGGCGAACGCGTGCCGGGACGACCCCAAGATCCGTAGTTTCGTGCAGTACGTGCTGCCGGTGGCCGGGCTGCTGGCGCAGGGCGGCAGCACCCTCGGGCAGTCCGAGTTCGAGGCGCTGTCCCGACTGGCCGCGCTGCCCCGCGAGCAGCTGGACGAGCTGCTGCTGTCCGCCGACCGGTTCGCGGGTTCCGAGACGCCGGAGTCCGTCGACCCCGGCACCCGGCGGGAACTGCTGCGCCGTTTCGGGCTGTTCGGGCTGCACAGTGCGCTGACCGCGCTCGCGGCGGGTGGGCTCGACCACGGCAGACTGCGACGGCAGCTGCTCGCCGAGAGCAGGATCGGCGAGCTGCAGGAAGCGGTTCACCTGCAGTTCGTGGAACGCCAGGAGGCACTGCGGGCGCGGTCGACCCTGCTCGCGGTGGACATGGCACTGCGCGCCAACCCCCGTTCCGGCGACAGGCAGTTGCAGGGCGAACTGGATCGCCTGCTGAGCAACGCGTACGAGTGGGACGAGCTACGGGTGCTGTCCGGCCTGTGGTCCGGTCAGTTGTCCCTGCCCGGCAGGCTCCGCGAGGAGGCGGAACGACTGCTCGGGGCGCACGGTGACCAGCCGGTAGCGAGGCTGGCGGCCCCGGCCGGGGCAGGCGCGCGGGATCTCGCCGAGCGTGCGGGCGAGGCCGCTCGACGGTGGCGGGTGCTGGCCGCCGATCCGCTGCGCGACCGGGACCACCGGGAGGCGGTACGGACGGTGCTGCGCAGTTGTGAACGTTTGCTGGCGGCGAACTTCGGGCATTAGCCCGGCGCCCCGCCGGGCTCACGGGATCCGGGGATCAGCCGGCTTGTTCTCCGGTACGAACCAGCGAAGCGAGGTAGCGACCGCTCGGTTCGCGTTCCGGCGTGCCCCGGGACGACCGCAGCAGTGAGAAGGCCGTCAGCACGAGTAGCGAAACGCCCAGGAGCACGAACGAGGCGGCGCGGACCTGGTCCACCGGCGGAAGATGCAGCATCAGGTGCCGGTTCAGCGGCAACCCCACGAACGGCGCCCAGTGGGTCACGGCGATCGAGACCACCGCCGTGCCCAACCAGAGCTTGCTACGGCTGCGCAGCCCGTACAGCGCCATGAACAGCAGTGCGGGTGCGAGCCAGCCCCAGTGATTGGACCAGGAAGTGGGCGATACCAGCAACGCCAACAGCCCGATCATCGCCACGGCCAACGCGTCGGACGCCCTCCGGACGCAGTAGACGGTCGCGGCCATCAGCACCGCACAGATCAGCACCCACAACACCACCTGCGCGGCCCCGGAGAGATCGGTCCGGCTCAGCACCGCCAGTACACTCTGGTTGCTGCGCAGTGGCGAACCGAAGGCCGCGGCCGCGGGCCCCTGTGTGAACCAGTACTTGACCGAGGCCTCGAAGTCCACCAGGAAACCGAGCAGTGTCGCCAGGAACGCGGTAAGCACCACCGTGCCCGCCGCCCGAAAATTCTTGCGCAGCAGAAAGAACAACAGAAAAGCACCGGGAACGAGTTTGATCGCGGCGGCTATTCCCACCAGCATTCCCCGCGGCCAACGCGGATTACGCACGAGACAATCCGCCACGACAACCCCCATGAGCAGGATATTGATCTGCCCCTGCGCGAAACACCCGAAAACAGGTTCGAGAAATAGCGAGAACCTGGCCAGCGCCACGGAAAGGGCGAAACACAGCAGCGGAGCGCCGCGGGGCCAGGTCCGTCGGAACACGAGGTAGAAGGTGGTGACCATGGCCACCGCGTTCAACACGTAGAGCAGCGCGATGTCGGCCTTGAGCGGGAGCACGGCCAGCGGGGTCAGGGGTAACAGCGCGAACGGAGGATACACCCAGGGCAGGGGGTCCTCATTGGTCACGGTGGCTTCGGAGGGCATCACGTCCCAGCCGTTGAGCCAGGATTCCACCGCCCAGCGGTAGACCGCGTGATCCGGCCAGTGGTCCTGGGTCGAGATCCACGCCCAGAATTCCCATCCGAGGGCGATAACGGACAACGCGATGATCCCGAGCGGGACAATCAACCGAGAATTTCCCCGTTTTGTGTTCGTTCTCACATCTTTCGGAGAGGCCGGGAAACTCGGGGATCCGCGCTCGACAACAGTACGATCAATCCGCATCGAGCGACAACCTACCCCAAACTCGGTCCGCTCCAGGGGCGCTTCCGAGAAATCCTCGCGCGAAAAGGGTTTCCGCACGAGAACCGGGCCCGGCGACGCGGTGGTCGCCGGGCCCGGTTCGGTGGTGGTAGCCGCAGTCAGCGGTCAGGGTGGACGTCGCCCGGCGGACGGGCGAGCGTCACCGGACTACCGAGGGGGAGCTCAGCCCTGGACCTTCTCGGCGATCTTGTCGCCGGTGTCCTTGTCCACGTTGCGCCAGTACTGCAGCGCACGCTCCAGGATCGGCTGGCTGACTCCCTTGGACAGGTGCCCCGCCACGTTGTTCACGAAGCGCTGCCGCTCCTCGTCGCTGAAGACCTCGCGGACCATGGTGCCGGCCTGGCCGAAGTCGTCGTCCTCCGAGTGCAGCTGGTACGCCGAGCGGACGACCTCCTGCTCGATCCCGCTGGCGGTGTCCTCGCTGCCGTTGCGGGTGTCGGCGTGCGGGCCGCCGTAGGAGTTCGGCGCGTACACCGGGTCCTGTCCGTAGCTGAACCGCATCGGGCCGTCCTTGGAGTAGGAGTTCACCTCCGAGACCGGACGGTTGACCGGCAGTTCCATGTAGTTCGGACCGATCCGGTACCGGTGGGCGTCCGGGTAGGCGAACGACCGGCCCTGCAGCATCTTGTCCGGGGAAAGGCCGATGCCCGGCACCGTGTTCGCCGGCTCGAAGGCGGACTGCTCGATCTGCGCGAAGTAGTTGTCCGGGTTGCGATCGAGCACGAACCGGCCGACCTTGATCAGCGGGTAGTCGCCGTGCGGCCACACCTTGGTGAGGTCGAACGGGTTGAACCGGTAGTCCGCGGCCTCCTCGTACGGCATGACCTGCACGTACAGCGTCCAGCTCGGGTTGTTGCCCGACTTGATGCTGGTCCACAGGTCGCGGATGTGGGCGTCACTGTCCTCACCGGCCAGCCGGTCGGCCTCCTCCTGGGTGAGGAAGTCGTGCCCCTGGTCGGTCTTGAAGTGGTACTTGACCCAGAACTTCTCGCCCTTGGCGTTCTCCCACAGGTAGGTGTGCGAACCGTAGAGGTTCATGTTCCGCCAGGTCTTCGGGATGCCCCGGTCACCCATCAGCCAGGTCACCTGGTGTGCCGATTCGGGGCACTGGCTCCAGAAGTCCCACTGCATGTCGTGGTCACGCAGGTGGTTGTCGGCCCGGCGCTTCTGGGAGTGGATGAAGTCCGGGAACTTGATGGCGTCCCTGATGAAGAACACCGGGGTGTTGTTGCCGACGAGGTCGTAGTTGCCCTCGGAGGTGTAGAACTTGATCGCGGTCCCGCGCGGGTCACGCCAGGTGTCGGGGGACCCCAGCTCACCCGCGACCGAGGAGAACCGGATCAGGGTCTCGGTCTTCACGCCCGGCTGGAACAGCGCGGCCTTGGTGTACTGGCTGACGTCCTCGGTTGTCTCGAAGAAACCGAACGCGCCGCCGCCCTTGGCGTGCACCACGCGCTCGGGCACCCGCTCGCGGTTGAACTGGGCGTTCTTCTCGATCAGGTAGTGGTCCTGCAGCAGCGTGGGACCGTTGGTGCCCGCCGTCAGCGAGTGGTCGTCGCTTGCCACCGGGATACCGGCGTTGGTCGTCGTGGGCCGTGGCGAACTCACGAGCGTCCCTCCTTGTGTGGTGATTACGGTGTCCGTCGACTATTCGGTCGCGGACGCGCAGTCGGGGCAGAGACCCCAGAAGACGATTTCCGCCTCGTCGATGCTGTAGCCAGCGGTCGACGAGGGGACCAGGCACGGAGCCGAACCGTGGACGCAGTCCACGTCCTCGGCGCGGCCGCATGCCCGACACACCAGATGATGATGGTTGTCGGCGGTACGGCATTCGAACCTGGCCGGGTGACCGGCGGGTTCGATCCTGCGTAACAGCCCGGCCGAAGTGCACGCGTGCAGCACGTCGTAGACGGCCTGGGTGGAGACGGAGCCGAGAGTCCGCCGTACGGCACCCGCCACCTGATCCGCGGTGGAATGCGGATTGTCGGACAGCCAACCGAGCACGGCCACTCGCGGGCTCGTCGCGCGCAGCCCCGCGGCGCGCAACCGTTCCCGCGTACTGTCCGCCGCCTGCCCGCCGGATGTCGTACTGGATGTCATAGCGACATCAGTATGCCACGCGCAGATTGGAATAAGTCAAGAAAACACTCGGAGAACTGCCACCGATCGTGCGAGAACCGTGACGAGGGCGACACCCGCCACGGTTCACGGGCGCCAGCTGTGTCTGATTCCGGCACTGGGACGGTCTCGGTGCTTCCTCGGGGGCCGGGCACTCGTCCTTGGTCCCGGCTCCCCGGTGGTGGGGGCCTACCCCCCGATCGGGCGGCCTCGATTTCTCGCGAAATTGACACCCCGGTACGGCGGTCCGGCCTGGGGTGGCCATCAATTTCTCGCGAAATCGCCGCGCAGCTTCGACGCAGGGCGAACTCCGACCACCCTCGCAGTCGGCACGGCGGCGGGTTCTCCCGTGCGGCTCTCGCGAGGAAGGCCCGACGTTGTGTAGTAACTACCCGATGTCGGGCCTCCCCACAGCGAGAGCCGTGCGAGAGGTTCCGCTACACGACCCGCTACGAAAACCGGGCCGACAGCGGAGAGTCCTACAGGAAGATGGAGAGTGCCCATGCGATCAGGAACCCGACCACACCGATCAGCGTCTCCATCACCGTCCACGTCTTGAGCGTGGTCGGCACGTCCATGCCGAGCAGCCTGCCGACCAGCCAGAACCCGGAGTCGTTGACGTGCGAGAGCACGGTCGCACCCGAGGCGATGGCGATGACGATCAGGCACAGGTCGATGGAGGTCAGCCCGGAAGCGGCCGAGACGGCGGGAGCGATGAAGCCCGCGGAGGTGGTCAGCGCGACGGTCGCGGAGCCCTGCGCCACGCGCATCACCACGGCGATCAGGAAGGCGGCGACGATCAGCGGGATCCCGGCGCTGTTGAGTCCTTCGGCCAGCGCGTTGCCGACCCCGGCCTTGGCGAGCACCGCACCGAACATGCCACCGGCACCCGTGATGAGGATGACCGCGGCGATCGTCGAGAGGCTGGCGGTGAGCTCGTTCTCGATCTCCTTGCCTCGCATGCCGCGTTTGAGGCCGAGCACGACCGAGGCCACCAGCACCGCCACGGCCAGGGCGACCGGGCTCTGCCCGATGAGGATGGCGGCCTGCACCAGCTGTGACTTGGAGTCGACCACGTCTTCGGAGACCAGCGTGTTCAGCCCGGTGCGCAGGAAGATCAGTACCAGCGGCAGCAGCAGGAGCCCGATGACGGCCCCCATGCTCGGCCTCGGCTTGTCCGGCGCGGTGTCCTGCCCCGAGGCGGTGGAGTTCTCGGGGACGGGCAGGAAGACCCGGCTGCCGTTCCAGAGCCCGAACGCGTAGCCGGCGATGAGCCAGGTGGGTATGCCGACCACGAGCCCGATGAGCAGCAGCAGGCCGGTGTTGGCCCCGATGAGCCCGGCGGCCGAGACGGGGCCGGGGTGGGGCGGGACGAAGGCGTGCATGACGGCGAAAGCACCCACCACCGGCAGCGCGTAACGCAGTACCGAGCCACCGAGCCTGCGGGCGACCGTGAACACGATGGGCAGGAAGATGACCACACCGGCATCCAGGAAGATCGGGAAGCCGAACAGCAGTGCGGCTATCCCGAGCGCGAGCGGTGCCCGGCGCTCACCGAACCGACGTACCAGCGCTTCGGCCAGCACCGAAGCACCGCCGGATATCTCCAGCATCCGCCCGAGCATCGCGCCGAAGCCGACTATCAGGGCGACTTCGGCGAGCGTCCCCCCGAGACCGTCGTTGAGGGTGCTCATCACCTCGTCGAGCGGTATGCCCAACACCAGCGCGGTCGCGATGCTGACGGCCAGCAGCGCGATCATCGGCTGCAGCTTGAGGAAGACGATCAGCAACAGCAAAACCGCGACAGCGCCCGCGGCCACGGTCAGCGTTAGCCCCGGCCCCAGTGCGGAGTGGGCGGCGGGCTCGGCCGCCGCGATTACTCCTCGCAAGAATCTGCCCCTTTGTCGCTACCGGGCATCACCCGAACGGATGCCGAACGGCCAGAATCCTCACAAGGCGAATACCCCAGCCGCTAGAGCTCTGTATCGCTTCAGTCATACTTTTTTCAACGGCGTTCACGTTGTTGACACGAAACTCTGACAGCTGATAGCAGCAGGTAGTCGAACGAGGGGCTCGTTCGCTCAGCGACCACTGGCACGCCTCGCACGACGGGGCAGCGAACCCGCCAACTCCCCGCCGTACACGAAGAAGCGCTCCGCCGGAACTTCCCGATGGGGGGACTTCCGGCGGAGCGCTCCCGAAAAACCGTTCCGACTCGGCCGAGCTCCACCGAGCGAACGAAGTCCTACGAGTCGGTAGTCCTAGGAGTCGAGCGGGGTCAGCTCGACTATCGCGCGGTGCAACCGCTCCAAACCGGGGCGCTGGGCACGCATCATCCGGGCAGCCTCGGGAGCGGACGGAACGGTTCGCGCGGGCCGTATCAGATCGGCGGCCTCGTCCAGCGAGTCCAGCTCACCCAGGGCGCGCCAGGCCAGCAGCACCGCGCCCACCGCCGAGCCACCGCTTTCCTCCGCCAACTCCAGCTCGATGCCGAGGGCCGCAGCGATCGTCTCGGCCCAGATCCGGCTGCGGAAACCGCCGCCGGTGGCGCGCACGGCGCGCACCCGCGCGCCGGTGTCGACCACGGCGTCCCGAACCAGCGCGAGCTGCTGGGCGACCCCCTCCACCAGGGCGCGGGTCATCTCGGCGCGTCCGTGGATCCGCCGCAACCCGATCAGCGAGCCGGTCAGCCCGGGCTCCCACCAGGGAGCACGTTCACCCATCAGGTAGGGCAACGCGATCAGGCCGCGCGCTCCGGGCGGCACCTCGGCGGCCTCGCCGAGCAGCCGCGCCACGTCCGTCTCGAAAGTCTCGGCTGCCCACTGGCCGACCACCGCACCGTTGCTGACCGCGCCACCCGACACCCACAGACCATCGGCCAGGTAGTAGCAAAATGTGCGGCAGCGCTCGTCCACACCGGGTTCGTCGCGTACCACACGCAACGCCCCGCTGGTGCCGAGCGAGAGCCCGGCGACTCCGGTGTTGATCGCGCCGACCCCGAGATTGCCCAACGGGCCGTCGCCCGCCCCCAGCACCACGGGCAGCCCTTCGGGCAGCCCCGTGGCGCGTGCCACCCGCGCTCCCAGCGGGAAAGCGTCGGTCGGCGCGCCGATGCGGGGCAGCTGGGCCGCCTCGACTCCGGCCGTGCGCAGCGCGGAGTCGTGCCAGTCCAACGTCGCCATGTCCTGCAGCCCGGTTCCCGAGGCCAGCGACTGATCGGTGACGAATTCCTCCGTGAACGCGGCGAAGACGAAATCCTTCAACGCGCACCAGTACGCCACCCCTTCGCTCAGGTCGCGGCGCTGCGTGGTCAGCCAGGCCAGTTTGACCATCACCGACTGCGGGTGAACCGGTGTTCCGGTGGCGCGATGCAGTTCCGCTGCCGTGGACCACTCCCCGCGGAACTTCTCCGCGATATCGGCACAGCGACTGTCCGCCCAGTTGAACGCGGGAGTGACGGGATCACCTTCCGAATCCAACCCGACCAGGGTGTGCATCGCCGTGCTGAACGAGAGCGCGCGAACAGGGCGGCCCGCCTCGCGCACCCGGGCCGCGCACTCGGCCAGTGCCGCGGTCGCGGAATCACGTACTGCCGCGGCGTCCTGGACGGCCTCCCCCGGCTGGTCGGTGCGCATCGTGTTCGCACGTTCGGCGTGATGCAGCACCGTGCCGTCGCGGTCGGCGGCGACGACCTTGGTGGCTGTCGTACCGAGATCGAGACCGAGGACGACCGCATCCTTCTCGGCTGCGCTCATACCCCCAACCTATCCGCGCGAAGGAATTGGTTCCGACGAGCGAGACACACGGCACAACCGCGACGGCGTGGGTCCGATTCCGCACGGATCCGTGGGAACGGGCACCCGCCCGGAAGCACGGCCGCTGGCGACACCGCGTGGATCTCACGCGAAATCGCCACCGAGCGGCTCGGTCGACTACCCGATGCCCGCGCCACCACGTCGCACGAGGGATTCCAGCTCCACCTCGAACTCGAACGGCTCCCCGGTGCGGAACACCCCGCCCTCGGTGGAGTGCGATTTGTAACCACCGTCGTGCAGCCGGTTCTCGGCGATGGTGACCGGATCGTCGAGATCGAGCACCCAGTACCCGGGTATACCGGCCTTGGCGTACTCGTGACGCTTGACCACCCGGTCGGTCTGCGAGGAACCGGGGGAGACCACCTCGACCGCGAGCAGGAGGTCCTGGGCGTACAGCCGATTCGGGTTCTGGTCGATCCGGGCGGCGGTGGCGACGACCACGTCCGGGACTCGAACCACCGGCGGCCAGGAGGAGACGATCACCACTTCCACGTCCGGTATCGCCTCCCATTCCAGGGGTAGCTGCCGATCGAGCACCGATGTGAGGCGCTTGACGGCGCGCTGGTGGATACCGGCGGCTTTGGGAGTCACGTGGAGGACGCCCTCCTGGAGCTCGTAACGACGCGAATCGTCTTCCGGCAACCGCTCGAACTCTTCCAGGCTCAGCAAATGATCGGGCCAGGACATCGCGGTCATGCCTCCAGTGTCGACACCTACCGACCGGCTCCGTAGCCCTGTGCCGGGAGGACCATCCGTTCGGGTGGCGACCCCGCGTGGATCCCGCGCGAAATCGCCACCGTCCCGGCTCAGGGTGAAGCGGTCACGCCGGGGACGCCAGCGTCTCCGCGATCTCGTAGGTGTTCAGGGCAGCCCCCTTGCGCAGGTTGTCCCCGCAGACGAAGAAGTCCAGCGTGTTCGGGAAGTCGACGGCCTGGCGCACGCGCCCCACGTAGGTCGGCTCGCCACCCACGACACCGGCGGGAGTCGGGAAGTCCGGCCCCTCGGGGTCGTCCTGCAGCACCACCGAGGAGGCCCGCTCGAAAACCCGGTGCGCGTCCGACACGCCGACCTCGCGGTCGAACGTGGCGTGCACCGCCAGCGAGTGCGTGGTCACCACCGGCACCCGGACGCAGGTCGCCGAGACCTTCAGCTCCGGGATCCCGAGGATCTTGCGCGACTCGTTGCGAACCTTGAGCTCCTCCGAGGTCCAGCCGTCCTCCTTGCGGGAACCGCACCACGGCACGACGTTCAACGCCAGCGGAGCCCTGAACGGCGTCTCCTCGGAGAGACCGGCCGCCACCAGCGCCTCGGCCACGTCCCCGGCACGGTCCCCGAGCTGCTTGCCCGCGACGGCATCGATCTCGGCCCGCAGCCGGTCGATGGCGTCCTGCCCGGAGCCCGAGGCGGCCTGGTACGAGGAGACCACCAGCTCACGCAGGCCGAACTCGCGGTTCAACTCCCCGAGAGCGGCCATCATGGACAGTGTCGTGCAGTTGGGGTTGGCGATGATCCCCTTCGGGCGCTGGTCCACCTCGTGCGCGTTGACCTCCGGAACCACCAGCGGCACCTCGGGGTCCATCCGAAAGGCCCCCGAATTGTCGACCGCGACCGCACCCCGTTCGACGGCCACCGGGGCCCAGGCCGCGGACAGCTCGTCGGGCACGTCGAACATCGCGATGTCCACGCCGTCGAAGGCCTCCGGGGAGAGCGCGACCACGGTGTGCTCCACACCCCGGACCTCGATCTTCTTCCCGGCGGAACGCGGCGAGGCGATCAACCGCACCTCGCCCCACGGGACGGTCTCGCGCGAGTTCATGATCTCGATCATGACCGAGCCCACCGCGCCGGTGGCTCCCACGATCGCGACGGTGGGTGCCTGGAAACGTCCGGAACTCATTCAGCGACCACTCCCCGCGTATACAACGGCCTCTTCTTCTCCACCCAGTTCGAAGGAGGTGTGCAGCGCACTCACCG
Source organism: Actinopolyspora mzabensis (assembly GCF_900101095.1). GTDB lineage: Bacteria > Actinomycetota > Actinomycetes > Mycobacteriales > Pseudonocardiaceae > Actinopolyspora > Actinopolyspora mzabensis. The sequence continues at coordinate 247,125 of NZ_FNFM01000006.1, read as the reverse complement.
CGTCGTCGAGCTGGGCGTCCCGGACCAGCACCGAAATGCGGATCTCGGAAGTATTGATGATCTCGATGTTCACGCCCGCCTCGGCCAGCGCCTCGCAGAACTGCGCGGTCACGCCGGGGTGCGAACGCATCCCCGCCCCGACCAGCGAAACCTTGCCGACGTCGTCGTCGTAGACGACCTCCTGGAACCCGAGCTCGCCCCTGATCTTCTCCAGCTCGGTGACGGCCACGACACCGTTGCTCTTGGCCACGGTGAAGGTGAGGTCGGTGAGGCCGGAAGCCACACCCGAAACGTTCTGCAGCACCATGTCGATGTCGATCTCGGCATCGGCGACGGCACGGAAGATCCTCCCCGCCACGCCGCGAGTGTCCGGGACACCGCGCACGGTGACCTTGGCTTCCGACCGGTCGTGCGCCACGCCGGTGATCATGGCCTGTTCCATGGGGAGGTCCTCCACTGATCCGGACACGATCGTTCCGGGATTGGCCGAGTAGGACGAGCGGACGTGCAGCGGCACACCGTACCTGCGCGCGTACTCCACCGCGCGCAGATGCAGCACCTTGGCCCCGGTGGCCGCGAGTTCGAGCATTTCCTCATAGGTGACGCGGTCGAGGTGTTCGGCGTCGCCCGCGATCCGTGGGTCGGCGGTGTAGACGCCGTCCACATCGGTGTAGATCTCGCAGACGTCGGCTCGCATCGCCGCCGCCACCGCGACGGCCGTGGTGTCCGAACCGCCGCGCCCCAGCGTGGTGATGTCCTTGCTGTCCTGGCTGACCCCCTGAAATCCCGCGACCATCACGATCCGGCCCTCGTCCAGGGCCTGTCGAACCCGATCGGGGGTGACGTCCATGATCCGGGCGTTCTGGTGTGCCGAAGTGGTGATGACCCCGGCCTGCGAACCGGAGAACGAACGAGCCTGCTCACCGAGAGATTCGATCGCCATGGCCACGAGCGCGTTGGAGATGCGCTCACCCGCGGTGAGCAGCATGTCGAGCTCTCGCTCTGGGGGAGCCGGATTGACCTGGTTGGCCAGGTCCAGCAACTCGTCGGTGGTGTCCCCCATCGCGGAGCACACCACGACGACGTCGTTACCCGCCTTACGGGTCTCCACGATGCGCTCGGCGACCCGTTTGATTCGATCGGCACTCTCGAGCGAGGAACCGCCGTACTTCTGGACGACGAGTGCCACCTGAACAAACCTCCTCGAGCCGCGCGGACGCCCCGGGTGCGAGAGGCCCCGCACTGACACCGGGTGGACGGCCGGGCAGCCGGCAGCGTGACGCCGTCCGCACCCCCGGGCAGTGATCACTCGATCGTGCCGTGTGTTAGGGATCCGGACACCTCGCCGCGCCCCGAGGTCCGAAGAAACCGCTCGCGAACCTTCGTCGGGTGCCTTCACCAGGCCGTTCCGCTGCCTGCCCAGCCTACAGAATCAGCCCCCTGCGGCCCGATAGCCGTTTGGCGTGACTAGTCTGGCTACGACGCGGCACCCGCGACGACCGAGGCTCGACGAAGAAGGTGCACCACTTGTCCGCGACCGACGAAACGATCGGGACAGTGCCGCGTCGAAGCAGTGAATTTTCCGCCGCGCGAAGAGTGAAAGATCTAGTCCGGATTCGGCCACGAGGACCCGTGACCGATGACGAGGACCCTTCCTGGGCGCGAACAGCCGGACCAGCTGTGGTGTATGTCATAGTTCGACTGTTCGGGTTGCTGGTGCTCGGCGTGTTCTCCGGGATCCGCGACCAGTCGCCGACCGAGCACCTCTTCTCCTGGGACGCGGACTGGTACCTGTGGATCGCGGAGCACGGGTACGCCGCCACCGGGCAGGCGATGCTCAACGGCAACGGCGACGCCGACCCCCAATCCGTGCTGGCGTTCTTCCCCGGGTTTCCACTGCTGACCCACGGAGTGGCGTTCCTGCCCGGTCTCGACCCGCCCGCCGCGGCGATGCTGGTGAACCTCGCTGCGGGGCTCGCGTGCGCCTACGGACTGGCCCGGATGGGACGAACCGTGAGCGGCTCACAACGGTCCGGTCTGGTGCTGGTCGCGCTGTTCGCCGCAGCCCCGATGTCGATCGTGCTGTCCATGCCTTACAGCGAGTCGCTGTTCTGCGCGCTGGCGGTCTGGGCCCTGCTGGGAGTGCTGGAACGCCGGTGGATGCAAGCCGGCGTGGCCTGCGCGCTGGCCGGGGCGGTGCGGCACACCGGGGTGACGTTGATCGCGGTGGTGATGCTGGCCGCCGTCGTGGCGCTGCTGCACCGACGAGACGGCAACCGCCCGCTGATCGCGTTGCTGGCGGCCCCGTGCGGCCTGCTCGGCTACCTGGGTTGGGTGGGGCTGCGCACCGGCGAGTTCGACGGCTACTTCGAAGTGCGGCAGGACGGTTGGTCCTCCGCACCCGACGGCGGGATCGCCACCGCGCGCTTCCTGGGCGAAGCACTGTTCACGGAGGAGTCGACGTTCGTGACCTTCGCCGCGTGGATTCTGCTCGCCGCGGTAGCGCTGCTGATCTGCTGTGCGGACCGGCGGATCGCCTGGCCGCTGGGCTTGTACGCGCTGCTGACCGTGGTGTTCGTGCTGGGGACCGACGGGCTGATGTTCGCCAAACCACGGGCACTGCTGCCCGCCTTCCCGCTGCTGCTCCCCCTGGCCATGGCGCTCGGGGTGCGGCGTCGACCGGTGATGATCGCCGGGGTGGGGATGTTCGTTTGCTTCGGAAGTTGGTTCAGCGCGTACGCACTAACCATCTGGCCCTACGCCTTGTAGCTATTGCCGGCACCTTCGGTAGTGGGCCGGTTAGCCGTCACGTGAGTCGGCGCCTTGCCGCGTTGGGCCGGCTCTTGAGTAGCGACCTACGCGGCGAGCGGCCCGGCCTCGCAATGCATCCGACTCACGCACCGGGGACTCGTGCGCTGCTTACCCGGATAGTCGCTTCGTTATCGACAGTGCCGGGTAGCGAGCTACACAACGTCTCCGGCGTCCTCGCGAGAGCCGCACCGGAGAACCCGCGGCGGTGCCGATTGCGAAGGTGGTCGGAGTGCGGCCCGCGGGCGTGGTGGGAGCGCGGCCCGCGTCGAAGGGGCGCGGCGATTTCGCGAGAAATCGACGCCGCCGCGAAGCCGGGGCGGAACCACTCGACGCCTCGTGAGCGGGTACCCGACATCGGGTAGCGACGGTCCGGGGACAATCGAGCTCGGCACGTGAGCGCCGAGAGGCCACGGAGGCACCTTGAAACCCGCCGACTCGTCAGTCCCGCTTCATCCGCTGCTCGCCGAGCGATGGAGCCCGCGCGCACTGGATCCCGGGGTCGAACTGACCGACAAGCAGTTCACCGCACTGTTCGAAGCCGCACGCTGGGCACCGTCCTGGGGCAACACGCAACCCGCCCGCTACATCGCGGGCCGTCGAGGGGAATCGACCTTCGACAAACTGCACGGCACGCTCTCCAGGGGCAACCACGGCTGGGCGGGCAACGCCTCGGCCCTCGTGCTCGGCGTGGTCAAACTGACCGACGACGACGGCGAGACGTTGCCCTACGGGGAGTACGGTCTGGGGCTCGCCACCGAGAACCTGGTGCTGCAGGCGGAGGGCGAGGGACTGGTGGCGCACCAGATGGCCGGCTTCGACCGGGCCGCCGCCAGGGAGGCGTTCGGCATTCCCACCGATTACGAGCCGATGGTCGTGGTAGCCGTCGGCGCCGCCGGGGACGCCGAACAGCTGCCCGAGCGACTCCGCGAGAAGGAGGCCGCACCCCGCAGCCGCATCCCGCTCACCGAATTCGTGTTCAGTGACTCGTGGCAGGAACCGACGTTCTGATCGGTGGCCGATCGGTGCCGCTGCACTCGCGGTACCGATCGGCAGGCCGCCGGTTGCCCCGCCGGCCCCACGGGACGCGTCGGAGCGTCCCGACACCGGGCTCCCGTTCCCGAAGCATGCTCCCGTATCCCAAATGGTGGTACGCCTGCCCCCGGAAGGCGTTAGTAATTCCTCCTAACGCGCAATAGTCTCTGCGCCATGTTCCACCACTCGAGTAGCGATTCGTCCCGGCGGCTCGACGTGGCCCGGAAACCGGGCGACGCGCCACTCGAGCTCTCCCAGCTGCGGACGTTCCTGGCCGTTCACCGGGCCGGGTCGTTCACGGCGGCGGCCAGGCTCCTGGGCCTGTCGCAGTCCACAGTGACCACGAGAATCCGGGCACTGGAACAACAGCTCGGCACACCCCTGTTCCAACGACTGCCGCGCGGTGTCGCCTCGACCACCACGGCAGCGGAGCTGGCCTCGGAAGTGGCAGGCCCGCTCGACGAACTGGCCTCGGTCACCGAACCGGACCGGAACGAACCAGCCGCACCGATCGAACCGGTGCACCTGGCGGGCCCCGCCGAACTGCTGAGTGTGCGAGTGCTGCCCTCGCTGGCACCGGTGCTGGGGAGCGGAGTACGGATCAGGGCCACCTTCGGACTGGCGGCGGACCTGTTGGTCGGTCTGCGCAGCGGTAGGTTCGACCTGGTGCTGTCGGTTGCCCGTCCGCGTGGCCGGGCCGTCAACGCGGTTCCACTCGCGGACGAGGAGCTGGTACTCGTCTGCGCACCGGAAACCGCGGCACAACTCGACCGCACGCGGCTGCGGAGTGGCGACGCCACGCCGCTGCACGGCATCCCCCTGGTCGCCTACGCGGAAGACCTTGCCCTCACGCGGCACTACTGGCGCCACGTCTTCGGCACCCGGCCCACCGAGCAGGCCGGGATCGTCGTGCCCGACCTGCGGGCGATGCTCGCGACGGTGGCGGCAGGAACAGGTCTCACGGTGTTGCCCCGCTATCTGTGCGCGTCCGAACTCGCCGCCGGGGAGTTGGTGGACCTCCCGGAACCGACGGCCCCTCCCGTCAACACCCTGTTCCTCGCCCAGCGGGCGGACGCGACGGAGAATCACCACGTGACGTTGGTACGCCAGGAACTGCTCCGAGTGGCCGGATCCTGGTGATCCCCCCGTGGCCCGCTGGGGGCGCGCCCCTCCCGAGCGTCACCGTGGAGCTCGTGCGGCATCACGGCGGTTCAGCGGGAGGCGCCCAGCGCACCCAGCGCGCGCAGCAGGCGCACCACCAGCGCCGAGACGAGGAGCCAGCAGAGCGCCGCGATGCCGTAGTTGAGCAGCACTTCGAGCTTCGGCTGCTCGGGTTTGAGGAACAGATCGCGGAAGCCGAACGACACCACCCGCGCCCATTCCGCCACGAAACGCGTCAGCGCGTTCTCCGGATTGGCGCCCCCGACCGTCAGCACCACGTGCGCGGTGAGCAGCGTGGCCGCCAACGAGCAGGCCCAACGCACCACTGTGGCGAGCGAACCGCAAGTGCGAGCCCACAATCGGGCGAAATCGAAGGACTTCCGGCGGCGGTGCCCACCGACCCCGGAGGTGCGCGTCGCATCCGCCACGTCTTCGGACATGACGGCAGTGTGGCACGAGGCACGATCAAATTACCAGCGGGTAGCCGAACATCGGCACAGCGAAGCTCGGGGAGCACGCTCCCACCATCGGAGCGCCGCGGCGGACCTCGACGGCCGCTTTCCCGCTGTTTTTCCAACGCTCTCCCACTCTCGGGAGCTCACCCGAAAATCCGTCCCAGCAGACCTCCCAGCAGCATCCAGAACATCGCGGCCAGTCCGTAGTCCAATAACACCTGCAGTACCCGACTCGGCGCGTCGATCAGCCCCGGGAAGAACAACGCGAGCGGCTCGGCGGCCCGCGCGACCGACTGCGCGAGCTGCCCCTCCGCCTGGAAGTCGAACAACACGAACACGATGTGAGCGACCAACACCACGGCGAGCAGGAAACCGATTCCCTGCAGCAGGGTCGCCAGGGCCGAGCCGGAACTGTTCTTCTTCGCAGCCATGGCACCAGCCTGCCGCATCGGAACAGCGGACCCGCGATCAGTTCACGAGAGATACCCCGAACCGGCCGCCGTGACCGGCACATCGCGCCGTCGTTCGCGGTACGGGCGAGCACCTCCCCCACCGGGAACCGGGGACGGAACACCGATCCGACGGCACGGCGACACGATGTGTCCAGCATTACGTTGTGTCCAGCATTCGGAACAGGCGGTTGCGTTTCGGACACCGGGTGCGGTTAAGCTGTCTTCGTGACTTTCAACCTCCTGCTTTGCCGCCGCGACGGGGTCAGTTAGACCGGCCCCTCGTCGCGGAGGTAAAGCGTGCCGGTCGATGAGTTCCCGAACCGAGCACGAGCAGGAGAGTCCAGCAGGATGAGTAACGGTTCCGCTTCCGATTCCCGCCCCAGCACGGACGACGTCCCCGCCGCGGGATCCGGACCGCGCCGCCCCTCGCGTCCCGCTCCGCCCGACCAGAAGCCCTGGAATCCGCAGCGCGGCAGCTCGATGGCGTTCCACCGCTACCGGCCGTTCGACGAGCTGGTGGAGAACGTCTCGCTGCCGGACCGCACCTGGCCGGACCAGCGCATCACCCGAGCACCGCTGTGGTCCGCGGTCGACCTGCGGGACGGCAACCAGGCGCTGATCGACCCGATGTCGCCCGCGCGCAAACGCCGGATGTTCGACCTGCTGATCGGGATGGGGTTCAAGGAGCTCGAGGTCGGTTTCCCCGCGGCGAGCCAGACGGACTTCGACTTCGTACGCGAGATCATCGAGGACGGGGCGATCCCGGAGGACGTACGCATCCAGGTGCTGACCCAGGCGCGCCCGGACCTGATCGAGCGCACCTTCAAGGCACTGGAGGGCGTGCACTCCGCGATCATCCACCTGTACAACTCCACCTCGATCCTGCAGCGGCGCGTGGTGTTCGGCGAGGAGCGCCTGGGAATCACCAAGATCGCCACGCAGGGCGCGGAACTGGTGCGCGAGTACGCGGCCAAGTACCCGGACACCGACTTCCGGTTCCAGTACTCCCCCGAGTCGTTCACGGGCACCGAGCTCTCCTACGCCGCCGAGATCTGCGACGCGGTCACCGAGATCTGGGAGCCCACCCCGGAACGCCCGGTCATCCTCAATCTGCCCGCCACCGTCGAGATGGCGACCCCGAACCTCTACGCCGACTCGATCGAGTGGATGCACCGCAACCTGTCCAGGCGTGATTCGGTGATCCTCTCGCTGCACCCGCACAACGACCGGGGCAGCGCGGTCGCGGCCGCCGAACTCGGCTACCAGGCGGGAGCCGACCGCATCGAGGGCTGCCTGTTCGGCAACGGCGAGCGCACCGGCAACGTGGACCTGGTGGCGCTGGGGATGAACCTGTTCAGCCAGGGGGTCGACCCGCAGCTGGATCTGTCCGACATCGACTACATCAAGCGCACTGTGGAGCACTGCAACCAACTGCCGGTTCCCGAACGGCAGCCGTGGGGTGGCGAGCTGGTCTACACGGCCTTCTCCGGGAGCCACCAGGACGCGATCAACAAGGGGCTGCGGGCGCACCGCGAGGCCGCGGAACGCGCCGGGGTCGCCGAGAGCGAATATCCCTGGGAAGTGCCGTACCTGCCGATCGACCCGAAGGACGTGGGACGCAGCTACGAGGCTGTGATCCGGGTCAACTCGCAGTCCGGCAAGGGCGGCGTGGCCTACGTGATGACGACCGAGTACCAGCTCGACCTGCCCCGCAAGATGCAGATCGAGCTGTCCAAGCTGATCCAGCAGCGCACCGACTCGGACGGCGGCGAGGTCGAGCCGAGCGAGATATGGCGCGTGTTCGCCGACGAGTACCTGGACTCGAGCGCACCGCTGGAACTGGTACGGCAGCGTCTCAGCGGTGAGGCCGGTGACGAGACCGTCGAGGCCACCGTTCGGGTGGAGGGCACCGAACACGAGATCAGCGGGTCCGGCAACGGTCCCATCGCCGCGTTCGTCGACGCGTTGAGCACCGTGGGCTACCACGTGCGGGTGCTCGACTACCACGAGCACGCGATGACGGCGGGGGACGACGCCAAGGCCGCCGCCTACCTGGAGTGCTCGGTGGACAGCGAATCCGACGGCCCGACCGTGCTGTGGGGTGCAGCCATCGACACCTCCACCGTCACCGCGTCACTGCGCGCCGTGGTCTCGGCGGTGAACCGGGCGAACCGCTGAGGGGAACCCCGCTCCGCGGGTGGAGGTGCTCGGTCGACGGGACGTTCCGTCGACTCGTACTCCGACCGCCCGTCCGGTGACCCGGTGGCACGTGGCTCACCGGCCGGGCGAGGTGTTCAGCAGCCTGGCGAACTCACCGGCCTCGTCCGGGGTGAACACCAGCGTCTCGCCCGGCGGCAGCACCAGGGCGACCCGGTCACCGAGCACCAGCACCTTCACCTCCCCGGCGGCGTCGTCGTCTTCGGAGTCCAGACACGGCACGCTCCAACTCAACCGTTCCGGATCGAGCCGGTCGGTTTCCGAGAGTTCGGACACCACACACCTCCGTTCGGGTCGATCGGCACCAGCACAGTCAATCCGGTGCGAGACGTCCGAGCAACGTACGTCATCCCAACGGGGACATGATCGATACTGTTCCGATCCCGAATCCCGGTCACGAAGGAGTGGTCCGGCCCGGGTGGGCGTCGATTTCTCGCGAAATCGCCGCGCCCTTGTCGCCGCGATGCCGAGCTCCGATCACCCCGGCAGTCGGCGCCGCCGCGGGTTCTCCGGTGCGGCTCTCGCGAGGAAGGCCCGACGTCGGGTAGGTCGCTACCCGAGGTCGGGGCACCCGCAGCGAGAGCCGTGCGGGAGGTTTCGCCACAGCACCAGCTACGAAACACCGGCGGAAGAGTTTCCCTCAACCGAGTTCGGGGTGATGATTCCGTCGCGGATCTCCTCGGCGTAGTGACAGGCCACCCGGTGCCCACCTCCGACGTCGCGCAGCTCGGGGCGTTCGGAGTCGCAGCGCGTGGGTTGCCGCCACGGGCACCTGGTGTGGAACCGGCACCCGGTGGGCGGCGCGGCCGGTGACGGCAGGTCCCCGGACAGCAGGATCCGTTCCCGCTGGTCCTCGACCTCCGGTTCCGGCACGGGCACCGCCGAGAGCAGCGCCCTGGTGTAGGGGTGCAGCGGTTGTTCGTACAGCACGTCCGAGTCGGACTCCTCGACCAGACCCCCCAGATACATCACACCGATACGCCGTGCCACGTGGCGCACCACGGCGAGATCGTGCGCGATCACCAGGTAGGTGAGGCCGAACTCCTCCTGCAGGTCCTCCAGCAGGTTCAGCACCTGGGCCTGCACCGAGACGTCCAGCGCGGATACCGGCTCGTCCGCGACCACGAGGTCCGGGCGCACGGCCAGCGCCCGGGCGATGCCGATGCGCTGCCGCTGCCCGCCCGAGAACTCGTGCGGGTACTTGCGCAGCGCCGAGGCCGGCAACCCGACGGACGAGAGCAGCTCGCGCAGTTCGCGCTCGGTGCTCTTCCCGTCCCGATCCAACCCGTGCGCCCGCATCCCCTCCACGAGCAGCGACTCGACGGACTGTCTCGGGTCCAGTGAGGACAGCGTGTCCTGGAAGACCATCTGCATCCGCCGCCGCATCCTTCGCAGCGGTTCCCCCGACATCCGGGCCATGTCCGTACCGTCGAAGCGGATCGAACCACCAGTGGGCCGTTCCAGCCGCAGCACCGCTTTGCCCAGTGTGGACTTGCCACAACCGGATTCCCCCACCAGTCCGTAGGTCTCGCCGCGACCGACGCGCAGCGAGACCCCGTCCACCGCGTAGACGTGGCCCACGGTGCGGTCCAGCACGATTCCCCGCTTGATCGGGAAGTGCACCCGCAGGTCGTCGATTTCCACCAGGGTGTCCGCCGGGTCCGTACCGACGGGCGAGGTCTCGGCACCCGTGATGGTGCGGCTCGAATCAGTCATGGGCACGCTCCATTTCCGCGGCACCGATCGGGTTGTGGCAGCGCAGCAGCCTGCCCTGCTCGACGGTTTCGAGTTCGGGCGCGCGTTCGCGGCACACCGCCAGGGCGTTGCCGCAGCGCGGGCTGAAGGCACACCCCCCTTCCCAGGGGATGTTGTCGGCCACCGACCCCTCGATCGGAGCCAGCCGCTGTCCTCGCGGAGAGTCCAGTCGCGGCACCGAGGCCATCAGCCCGGCGGTGTAGGGATGCCTCGGCTGGGAGAACAGCTCGTGCCGCTGGGCGCGTTCCACGATCCGCCCGGCGTAGAGCACGTTGACCTCGTCGCACATCCCCGCGACCACACCCAGGTCGTGAGTGATCATGATCAGCGCTGTTCCGGTCTCGGCGACGAGTTCCTTCAGCAGGGTCAGGATCTGCGCCTGGATCGTGACGTCGAGGGCGGTGGTGGGCTCGTCGGCTATGAGCAGCCGCGGTTCGCAGGCCAGCGCCATGGCTATCAGGGCGCGCTGCCGCATGCCGCCGGAGAGCTGGTGCGAGTACTCCTTGAGCCTGCGGTCCGGGTCCGGGATGCCGACCCGCTCCAGCAACTTCGCGGCCTCGCGGGACGCGTCGCGGCGCGAGAGCCCGCGGTGGCGTTCGATGACCTCGGAAATCTGCAGTCCGATGGGCACCACGGGGTTGAGGGAGGTCAGCGGATCCTGGAAGACCATGCCGAGGTCCTTGCCCCTGCGCCGGTCGAACTCCCGCCGGGACAGCCGCAGCAGTTCGCTGCCTTCGAGGTTCACCGAACCGGTCACCTCGGTTCCACGCCCCGGGAGCAGCCCCATGATCGCGAGCGAGGTGACGGACTTGCCGCATCCGGATTCGCCGACGAGCCCGACGGTGCTCCCGGGATGCACGTCGAACGAGACGCCGTCCACCGCCGAGACCGTCGGTTCGCTCTTGCGGACGAACCGCACGGACAGATCGCGCACTTCCAGCAATGCCATGTCGCCGTTCACCGCCGCTTCTTCGGGTCGAGGGCGTCCCGCATCGACTCACCGACGAGCGTGAAACCGAGCGCGACGACGATGATGCAGCCGGCGGGCCAGAAGGCCAGGTGCGGGTGGGTGTCGAAGAAGTTCTGCGCCGAGCCGAGCATCTGCCCCCATTCGGGTGTCGAGGTATCGGCCGCTCCCAGGCCGAGGAAGGAGAGCGCCGCGGCATCGATGATGGCCACCGCGAGCATCAGCGTGGCCTGCACGATCACCGGGCCGAGCGCGTTGGGAAGCATGTGCCGGAACACGATGGAGCGCTGGCGCACCCCCAGCGCGCGGGCCGCCAGCACGTGATCGCTCGCCCGCTGGGCGAGCATGGTCCCGCGCAGCAGCCTGCCGAATATCGGTATCTGCACCGTGGCGACCGCGATGATCACGGTGAACTGGGACTGCTGCTGGAACAGCGCCCCGATGGAAACGGCCAGCAGCAGCGAGGGCACCGAGAGCATCACGTCCACCACGCGCATCACCAGGGTGTCGACCCAACCGCCGAAGGCACCGGCCAGGATGCCCAGGGTCAGACCGCCGCCCAGGCCGATCACCGTGGCCAGCAGCGCGACCAGCAGTGTCTGCTGCGAACCGAGCAGCACCCGGGACAGCAGCGGTCGCCCGTACTGGTCGCCACCCAGCGGGAAACCGGGTTGAGGGGCCGGGATCTCGTTGTCAGCGCGGGAGACCTGCTCCTCCAGCAGCCGCAGGGCGGGATCGTGTTGCGCCAGTAGCGGCGACACCAGGGCGAGCAGCACGAAGGCGCAGATGATCCCCGCGCCCACGAGAAACGTCGGGCTGCGACGCAGCCGTCGCCATGCCGAGGCCGCCAGGCTGACACCCGCGGTGGTGTCGCCACCGGACTCGGCCAGCCCGTCGATGCGCTCCTTGCGTTGTGTACCCAGCACTGTGCGCGACCTCTCACTGATACTTTCCGTCGTGTTGGCAGGCCCGGTGACGAGCACCACGCTTCGATCAGCGTGTCCGGAGTCTCGGGTCGATCGCCGCGTAGGCGAGGTCCACGAGCAGGTTGACCAGCACGTAGACCATCGCGGTGGCGAGGATCACCACTTGCAGCACGGCGTAGTCCTGCCGTTGGAAACCCAGCGAGAGTGCCTGTCCGATCCCGGGGATGTTGAAGACCTGCTCGGTCAGCACCGCCCCGGAGAGCAGCGCGCCGGTCTGCAACCCGATGGTGGTGACCACGGGAAGCATCGCGTTGCGCAGGATGTGCCTGCCGCGCACCACCATCGCGCCAAGTCCCTTGGAGCGGGCGGTGCGCACGTAGTCCTCCTCGACCACGTCGAGCACCGAGGCCCGGGTGAGCCGGAAGATCACCGCGAACGGGATGGTGGACAGCGCGATCGCGGGCAGCAGCAGGTGGATCAGGGCGTTCCACGCCGCGTCCCACTCCGTGGTGAGCACCCCGTCGAGGACGAAGAAGCCGGTGGCGTGGGTGGCGTCGATTCCGGCCGCCTGTCTTCCCGAGGCGGGCAGTACGCCGAACTCGATGGCGAAGACGTACTTGAGTAGGAAGGCCAGGAAGAACACCGGCACCGCGACGCCGATCAGCGACCAGGTGATGCTGAGGTTGTCCAGCCAGCCGCCCTGCCTGCGGGCGGCGAAGTAGCCCAGCGGGATGCCCACGGCGACCGCGAGCAGCAGCGCCAGCACCGAGAGTTCCAGCGTGGCAGGCATGCGCTGCAGGAAGACCTCCATGGCCGGGGTGCCCGGCTGCACCCCGGTGGAGACGCCGAAATCGCCCGTGATCGCCCGCTGCACGAACTTCCAGTACTGCACGTACAGCGGTTGGTCGAGCCCGAGCTGCTGGACCAGTCGGGCTCGGGACTCCTCGGTAGCACGTTCACCGAGGAGTGCGGAGACCGGGCCACCCGGCAGCGCCCGCAGCCATCCGAACAGCAGGACCGACAGCACGACCGTGACGATCAGCAGCTGGCCGAGTCGCCGGACCGTGTAACGAAGCAAACCGGGATCCTTACGTTCTCGACGGAAAAACCTGGGCGCTGCCCGGGAACTACTTCTCGATGCTCACCGAGGCGAACTCCTCGGCGGTCAGCGGCGAGGTGACCAGTCCCTTGACGTGCGGGGCCGTCACGATCGCCGGCGGCGAGTGCGACAGCGGCACGGCGGGCAGGTACTTCGACTTCAGGTCACGGTTGATCTCGGTGTACATCCGCTCCCGCTTGGTCGGATCCGGTTCCTTGTCCGCGGCGTCCAGCCGGTTGGCCAGCTTCTCGCCCCAGGGTGCGGGCTTGGTGTAGAACTGGTTCTCCGTCGAGCCGAAGAAGGTGCCGATGAAGTTGTCCGGGGAGTTGTAGTCGCCGGTCCAGCCGAGCAGGAAGACCTCGGCGTCGCCCTTGTTCACGTCGGAGATGTAGCCGCCGTTCCAGGGTTTGCTGACCGGTTTCACGTTGATGCCCGCCTTGCGCATGTCCCCGGCAAGCGAGTTGAAGATGCCGCGCGGGTCGGGCATGTAGGGCCGCGTCACCTGGGTGGGCCACCAGAACTCGATGGTGAGGTCGGAGTGGCCCGCCTCGTTCAGGAGCCGCTTGGCCTTCTCCGGGTCGTAGGAGTACTTCGCCACGTCGTCGGCATATCCGTCCACACTGGACGGGTAGAACAGGTTGGCGACCTTGGCCCCGTCCGGCAGGTTGGCGTTGACCAGGTTCTCGCGATTGACCGCGTAGGCCAGCGCCTTGCGCACCTTCAGCTTGCGCAGCGCCGGGTTTTTCTTCTGCGACATGCCCAGGTACAGCACGTTGAACGGCTCGCGGACCTGCACGTTGAAGTCCTGCTGCCGCAGCGAGTCCAGGTCGGCCGGGTTCGGGAAGTCGTAGCCGTCGATCCCACCGGAGAGCAGTTCCTGCTTGCGGACCGACTCGTCCGAGATCACCTTGAAGATGAGCCGGTCGAGCTTGGCCTTGTCACCCCAGTAGTCGTCGTTGCGACGCAGCTCCACGGACTGGTTGTTCTGGTCGTAGGAGTCGAACTCGAACGGCCCCGTACCGGTCGGGTGCTTCCGGGCGTACTCGGAGTACTCGAAACCGGATCCCTTGGCCTCGACCTTGTCGGCCTCGTACTTCTTCATCGCCGTGGGCGACTGCATGCTGAACGAATCCAGCCCGAGCGCGGCGGGGAACTTGGAGGTAGCGCGGGTCAGGTTGATCACCGCGGTGGTGGGGTCCGGCGCCTCGCAGGAGGAGAACAGCGAGGGCTCGTCGTCACCGGCGAAGCCGCCGAAGGTCTCGATCCAGTAGTACGACAGCGCGGAGCTCTGCCCGGTACCGGTCTGGTTGTACCAGCGTTCGAAGTTGGCGCAGACGGCCTCGGCGTTGAAGTCGGTACCGTCGTGGAACTTCACGCCCTCGCGGAGCTGGAAGGTCCACTTCGTACCGTCGTCCGAGGAGTTCCAGTCGGTGGCCAGTTCGGGCTCGACCTCGACTCCGCCCGACTCGAAACCGACGAGCCCCTCCATCATCTGTCGGGTGACCCGGAAGGTCTCGCCGTCGGAGGCGTAGAACGGATCGAACAGGGCCGGAGCTCCCGGCGCGCCGAAAACCATGGTCTGCCCGTTGTCCTCACCGCGCTGCGACTGCACGCACGCGGACAGGGACGTGGCAAGCACGGCGGTCAGCCCGACCGTCACAAGCCTGCGCCCCACTCTCGATAACCGGAATCCCGGCCCGGCGGCTGCACCCATCACTCACCTCGACAACTCACGTCTCGCAAAGTGAGAGAGACCGTAACCCGAGGAATGTGTCCGGATCAGTGCCACAGGATTACGATTCGGCTACAACGTTCGGGCTAATATCCGGCAAATCTGGGAAAAATCTGCGAAAATCCTGGTCACAGTCGGAAATGCTGCGCCACCCGGCTCACTCGAACGAGTGGATTTTCGAAGATCATCCGAAGCCCCGGGGGGCGATTCGTCATCCCCGCAGCACGAAGTCGGCCCGCTGGCCGGTTCGGTCCGAGCGGAACCACACCCGTTCGAACCGCTGCCAGCGGACGAGTTCGGGACGGGTCTCCGCACCGTCCCGCAGCACCGCGCGCTCCAGCCGGGTAGCCGAGTCGGGCGGCTCCATCCAGATCAGCGCCGAAAGGCGGCGCGCGACCGAACGTCTGCCCGACGAGACCCCTTCGAGCAGCAGCACCTCCGGAACGGGGACGTCGACGAACGCCCCGGGCACCGGCACTCCACCGGGCCACTCGGTGCGCCGGTAGCGACCGGCACGTCCCCGCGCCAACGGCTCCAGCACGCCGTCGCGCAGCCGGGGCCACCAGCCCACCGGTTCCCGCCAGGTGGCGAAGTCGTCGGTGCCGAGCAGCGCGGCGTGGAATCCCGCCGCAGTCAGGGCGGACAGCAGCACGCGGGCGAACGTCGACTTACCCGCGCCGGAAGGGCCGTCCACCGCGACCAGCCGCACCGGACCGAGCCGGGGTGCACCGCGCCCCACGCGGCGCACCAACGAGTCCGCGGTTTCGGAGTCCGCCGCACGCGGCAGGCGCACGACCGGCGAGCGCACCACCCACGAGCCGGGCGCCACGGCGGGGGAACGCCCGGCGGGGAAACGACCGGCGGGGAAACGACCGGCAGGGCGCCCCGGACCGCCGCGACCTCGCCCAGACCGAACGGCGGCACCAGCCACCGGGCTGCTCACCGGAGGACCGCTCCGGTGGCCGCGCGCGACCGACTCGAACGACTCAAGCGGATCGCCTTCCGGACAACGCCCTGCCGAGGGTGAGCTCGTCCGCGAACTCGAGATCGCCACCCATCGGCAGCCCGGACGCGAGCCGTGTCACGCTCAGCCCCGGAAAGTCCTGCAACAGCCGCACGAGGTAGGTGGCCGTGGCCTCCCCCTCGGTGTTCGGATCCGTGGCGATGATGATCTCGGTCACCTCGTCGGTCCCGATGCGGCCGACCAGATCGCGGATCCGCAACTGGTCCGGCCCGACCCCGGAGAGCGGATCCAACGCACCACCCAGCACGTGGTAACGCCCCCGGAACTCGCGGGTGCGTTCGACGGCCAGCACGTCCTTGGGCTCCTCGACCACGCACACCAGCCGCGGGTCACGCCTGGTGTCCTGACAGATCCTGCAGCGCGTCTGCTCGGAGACGTTGCCACAGACCTCGCAGAACACCACGCCTTCCTTCACCCGCTGCAGCGCGTCCTGCAGCCGGGTGACGTCGGCGGGCTCGGCAGAGAGCAGGTGAAAGGCGATGCGCTGCGCGCCCTTCGGACCGATCCCCGGCAACCTGCCGAGCTCGTCGATCAGATCCTGTACTGGCCCCTCGTACACGCGGCTACCGTCACATCCCCGGCAGACCGAGTCCGCCCATGTCCGTGCCGCCCTGGCCCCCCAGCGCGTTGGTCAACGGCCCCATCTTGTCCGCCTGCATCTGTTGCGCGGCGCGGTTGGCGTCCCGGACGGCCGCGACGACCATGTCCGACAGCGTCTCGGTGTCCGTGGGGTCGACGACCTTGGGGTCGATGTTCATGGACTGCAACTCTCCCGCGCCGGTAACCGTCGCGGTGACCATGCCGCCCCCGGCGGTACCGGTCACCTCCGCCTCGGCGAGTTCCTGCTGCGCATTCATGAGCTGCTGCTGCATCTCCTGCGCCTGCTTCATGATTTCCTGCATGTCGGGTTGCTGACCGCCTGGTTGCACCGTGGCTCCTCTCCCGGTTCCGGCTGGGCTCACCTGTTCGAGCGAGGCATCTCCTGCCATCCAGCGTAGTCGTCGATCCGCGACGGTGGCGGGCGCCCGGCCGGGCGGACCGGATCCCACTAGTCGAGTCTGCGCGCGCCGAGCTCGCTGACCAGCAACTCGACCGCCTCGTCGTCGGGATCGCGTTCGACCGAGCCGCCATTTGGTGCGGCTTCGGCAGTGGTGGTAGCCGCTCCGCCCCGCGATCGCGCGGCCACCGTTCCTCGCTGCGCACTCGCGGGAGCCGCCGCCCGTTCGGAGCCCGACGCCCCTCCGCTCGGTTCCGCGGCGGGGGTGGCCGGTTGGAACTCCGAGGGTCGGGAATCCGGCGCTTCGGAGCCGGGGGAACCACTTCCCGGGGCTTCGGCCCCCGGCGGCTCGGAACGGGCCGAAGCCGCGAAGTCCGGCTCCGGTGGCGGACCGGGCTCGACGTCGTCCCACTCGGGCGGTTCGGGCTCCGATTCGGGAGGCGGTTCCGGCGGCAGGGGCGGTTCCGGTGGTTCCGAGGACGCGGGGGCCTCCGACCTCCCCGGTGCGGCGGGAGACTCGGCTGCGGCAGGAGGTTCGGCCGCCGCGGTCGACTCGGCGGGCGCTGGGGGTTCGGGCGCTGGGGGAGAATCGGGCGCAGCGGGCTCGGAAGCACCCGGGGCATCCGGCACCGCCGGAGCACCCGCGGGGGGAGCAGCCGCGGTGGGAGCAGCCGCAGCCGAAGCGGCCTCCGGCGCCTCCGGGGGATTCTCCGGTTCGGTAGTCCGCTCCGCGGGCGCGCTCGGGGTGGCCGGTTGTGCGTTCGGAGCAGCGGACCGCTCCGATGCGGGAGTCGGTGGGCTCGCGGGCGCTCCTGGTGCGGCGGGCTGCGGAGCCTCGCCACCGCCCCGCTCGGCCCCACCTCGTTCGGGCTGCCGCTGCGGCGTCGCGGCCGGCGTCCGCCTGGACTGCTCCTCACCCTCGACGAGGCACTCCAGCTCCCACTCGCCGCCGACGACCGCGCGCAGCGCTTCCCGCACGTAGTCGATGCGGCGAGCCTGCATGAACTGTTTGCGCAGCCCGGTGGTAGGCATCGACAGCACCAGCGTGTTGTCCCGCAGATCCACCAACGAGGCGTTCAGCAGCAGCGCCTGGGTCGGCCGGTTGCGCTCCGCCACGGCCCGCAGCAGGTCGTTCCACACCTGACGCAGCTCGGCTGCGGGCCTGCCGCCCCCCGCCGGTGACTCGTCCACCGGTTCGGGAGAGCTCTGGCGTGCCTGCTGCCGCTCTTGGGGGGGTGCCTCGGGGGGTGTCGCGGCACGATCGCCGCCCGCCGGACGCTCGGGAGGCTTCCCCGCGTCGGTGGCGCTGTCCCGCCCGGCCTCGGCAACCCGTGCGGGGGTTGCCGTCTCGGCACGGCCCGAGTCCGTGACCGGCGAGGGCGAACCGCCGTCCGGCTCACTCGGAGCGGCGCTCCGCGCGGTCGGTGCGGGCGTCGCCGGGGCGACTTCCGCACCGCCTCCGGAGACAGGCGGCGCCACGGTCATGCGCCGCTCGACCCGCTCGATGCGCTGCAACATCGCCGCCTCGTTGCCGGAAGCTGCGGGCAGCATCATGCGGGCGCACAACAACTCCAGCAGCAAGCGGGGCGCGGTGGCACCGCGCATCTCGGACAGCCCGGCGTGCACGATCTCGGCGAACCGGGTCAGCGTGGCCGTCCCGAGTTTCTCGGCCTGCTCGCGCATCCTGCCGATCCCGTCACCGGCGTTCTGGATGAGACCGCGCTCCGCCGCGTCCGGCACCGAGTGCAGCAACACGAGGTCGCGCAACCGGTCCAGCAGGTCGGAGGCGAACCGGCGGGGATCGTGCCCGGCCTCCACGACCCGATCCACCGTGCCGTAGACGGTGGCCGGATCATTCGCGGCCAAGGAGTCCACCATGGCGTCTATCAGGGCGACGTCGGTGACCCCGAGCAGCGCCACGGCACGCTCGTAGGTGATCCCCTCCGCACCGGCACCGGCGACGAGCTGGTCCAGCACGCTCAGCGCGTCACGTGCGGAACCTCCCCCCGCGCTGATCGCCAGCGGGTACACCGCCGGGTCCACGCTGACGCCTTCCTCGGCGCAGATCCGTTCCAGCAGTTCGCGGAGCTCGCCCGGTGGGATCAGCCGGAACGGGTAGTGGTGGGTGCGGGACCTGATGGTGGTCAGCACCTTGTCCGGTTCGGTGGTGGCGAACACGAAGACCAGGTGGTCGGGCGGCTCCTCCACGATCTTGAGCAGGGCGTTGAACCCCTGCTGGGTGACCATGTGGGCCTCGTCGATGACGAAGATCCGGTAACGCGACTGCGCCGGGGCGAACACCGCCCGGTCGCGCAGTTCACGCGCGTCGTCCACACCGCCGTGACTGGCCGCGTCCATCTCGACGACGTCGACGCTGCCCGCGCCGTCCGGAGCCAGCGCGACGCAGGAGTCGCACTCGCCGCACGGCTCGTCCGTGGGGCCCTGGGCACAGTTCAGCGAACGCGCGAGGATCCGCGCACTGGAGGTCTTGCCGCACCCACGGGGCCCGGAGAACAGGTAGGCGTGGTTGATCCGCTGTGCGGCCAGCGCGGTTCGCAGCGGTTGCGTAACGTGTGACTGTCCCACGACCTCGCCGAAGGTCGCCGGTCGATACTTGCGATAGAGCGCGAGCGCCACACCGGCAACGATACGTGCCACCACCGACGAGTTCGGCATCGGGAGCGACCATCGCGGGTACGTGGTGTGGATCCCCGATCGAGGCGCGCCACAGTGTTACGAGGCGCAGCGTGGCGAGGCGCCGAGGGTGCGGGCGGAGTGGGTGGATCAGGTGGGCGGTACCGACCGCTCACGCGGATCCCGCGGTGCACCCTGAGACAAGTGGTGCCCCCGAGACAAAAGGGGACCCCGCGCACCCGCCAGAGCCCGCTTACCCTTGCTGCCTTCCGGCCCTGGGGGAGTTCACAGGATGACGCCGCGCGGAGTCCGCGTTCAGTGTAACGGGCCGCCGCCACGGTGAACCGACCCCCCGCCACCGTCCGGGTGACGGCGCGGCCCCCGGGCACGAGCGTGACTCAGGCCGAGGAGCAGTAGCGGGGGCGCCCCGAACCAGGACGGGGCCGCCCGCCGAGCGGTTCCGGAGGGGGGTCGCGAGATCGGCGGAAGCCGTCACGTACACTCTTTCGCGGAGGATTGGCCGAGCGGCCTAAGGCGCACGACTGGAATTCGTGTTGGGTTAACAGCCCTCGCGGGTTCGAATCCCGCATCCTCCGCCGGCGACGGGCCGGGCGTGGACTCCACGCCCGGCCCGTTCTCGTTACAGGCCCGTTCTCGTTACAGGCCCGTTCTCGTTCGCCCACCTCTTCTCGCTCACGGCCCCGTCCGTCGAGCCGCCGTGCGGTGTCCGCCGCCCCGGTGCTCGTGGTTGCCCGCTCGACGGTCCTTCGACGCTTTCGCGGCGGACTCCCGTCCGCATCTCCACCGCCAGCCGTACCGCTTCGTCCCGCGTCGCGTTGTCGCCTCGTCCGCACCGGCCCCGACGCGGTGTTGGGCCGACCGGGGGTAATTGGCCCCGTCGGGGGGACGACGCGAGCACGAAAGCAGTAACGCGTTACTCCCGGCACTTCCGCATTCGGAGGCAATCGCCTCGCGACTCTGGATCTCGCCTCCCGACTCCCCCGATAGTGCGCGTGCAATCCGCTAAACCGATTCCGCAGCGGCGGCGAACCCGCCGGACGGAAGAGGAGAGGAGAACGGAATTGGCAAGAGCCAAGACCGGAACCGGACGGCTCCGCACCAGGACCGCCGCGGTGGCTCTGGCGAGCTGCGCGATGGCCGCGGGGCTGACGGCGACCACCGCGCAGGCGGCCCAGGCGGCCGAAGCGAACGAACACTGCGTGCTGGACGTCTCCACCCGGAACCACACCTGCCACGAGACGTTGGCCGAGGCCCGACAGCAGGGGCGGCGAATCGCCGACACCACCGGTGAGCTCATCGGCGCCACCGTCTTCGAGGACGCCGAGTACGGCGGCTCCTCACTGACGATCACTGTACCGGAACCGTGCCCCAAGAACGACAAAGTGGACTTCTGGCTCGATCTGGACGACTACTGGCAGAACCGGATCTCCTCGGTGCAGGCCTGGTCCACCTGCTGGGTCTGGCTGTACCCGGACTCGGGCGACCGCGCGGGCCCTTACAAGGAGAACCACCCCGACGTGGGCAGCTACATCAACGACCGAACAGTGACCGTCGGACTGAGCTGAGCGAGGACGAAGATGAAGTCGCGCAATCGACTGGCCGTCGGCCTGAGCGCCGCCGCGCTGGCAATGACCGGGCTGGCCGCCCCCGCGAGTGCCACGACCGAAGCCGAACCCACCGTGCGGCAGCTGCTGGAGCAGTGCGAGAACGGCAACACCGATCTCTGCGAATTCCACCCGTCCGGGGCACCGGAAACGCGCCGCGGCTCCTACGAGCTGGTGGGCGGGGCCACGAACTGCTCCGAGGGAACCTCCACCCGAATCATCAGCTGGCAGTCCACTAGGGGCACCACCACCAACGTGAGCGTGACCATCAGTGCCGGGGTCACGCTGGGCGAGGTGTTCGAGGCGGGCTTCGAGACCAGTTACGAACGGCAGTGGAGCTGGAGCACCACCAAGTCCGACGAGATCCGTCACGAGCTGGGGCCGAACCAGGCGGTGAACATCTACGCCGCGCCGATGCGGCAGCAGGTCACCGGAACCTACGAGCTGCACTTCGGTGACCCCTACTACGGGCACTACTACTGGTACGTGCACGACGTGACGGTCGACGGCCCGCAGGAGAACCCCGCGTGGCAGACCCGGGTGGAGTCGAAGACCGCCAACTGCTGAGCCGGCCGGCACCGAGGAGGTCGGCCCGGTAGCTCCCGGACACCCTCCGACACGAGAGAGCGGCGCCGGCTTCCCTCGGGGGACCCGGCGCCGCTCTCGTCAACGCGCGGTAGCGGTGGGATTCGAACCCACGGAGGCTCTCACCTCACGCGATTTCGAGTCGCGCTCCTTAGGCCGCTCGGACACGCTACCGCGAACAAGCGTAACGAACGGCCCTCACGAATCGAGCAATGGGGTCGAGGAACTCGATTTCTCCCGCGCAGCGCGCCTTTGGCGCCCTGGCGGCGAGGAGTGCCGCAACACTAGGAGCGCGCGGCCCCGCGTCTCTCCCGTGACACCCCCGAGCGACCGAAATCGGGGTCCCGCCCCGAAGGGGTAGCCGTCAGCGCCGGTCCTCGCCGCCTTCCCGGTTTCCACCCTGGTTACCGCCTTGGTCACCGCTCTGGTCACCGCGCAGCTTGTCCTTGGCGTCCTCGGCCGCGCCCGCGGCACGGTCCTTCATGTCCTG
Organism: Actinopolyspora mzabensis; assembly: GCF_900101095.1. Classification (GTDB taxonomy): domain Bacteria; phylum Actinomycetota; class Actinomycetes; order Mycobacteriales; family Pseudonocardiaceae; genus Actinopolyspora; species Actinopolyspora mzabensis. The sequence continues at coordinate 225,163 of NZ_FNFM01000006.1, read as the reverse complement.
GCCGGACTCCTTGGCCTCGCCCTCGAGGCGGTCCCGCTTGCCCGCGTCCTTCATGTCCCGGTTGCCGGTCGCGCGGCCGGTCGCCTCCTTGGCCTTGCCCGCGAGCTGCTGAGCCTGGTGCTTGACCTTGTCGAACGTACTCATCGCGACCTCCTGTTGCCGACTGCTCCCGCTGCATACCCGGCAATTCCGCCGAATCACCCGATAGTGACTCAAGTCACACCCGATGCTCGCCGAAGAACTCCGCCAGCAACGCGGCGCACTCGCGGTCGAGCACACCGCCGACAACCTCGGGGCGGTGGTTGAGCCGGTCGTCCCGGACCACGTCCCACAACGAACCGACCGCCCCGGTACGGGGCTCCCAGCTGCCGAAGACCAGCCTGGAAACCCGGGCCAGCACCAGCGCCCCGGCGCACATCGTGCACGGCTCGACGGTCACGGCCAGGGTGCATCCCCCCAGCCGCCAACCGTCCCCGTAAGCGGTCGCCGCGGCACGCAGCGCCAGCAGCTCGGCATGGGCCGTGGGGTCGGACAGCTCCTCACGACGGTTGTGCGCCCGCGCCAGTATCCGACCGTCGGGGGCAGCCACCACCGCGCCGATCGGCACGTCCCCCGCCACCGTGGCGTCCGGGGCCACGGCGAGCGCGGAACGGACCAGTTCCCGATCCCCGGAGGCCTCGATCATTCCGGCCCGTCCGGCTGCCGCCCCGCCCCGGCACCGAATCCGACAGCGGGCACTACAACCGCTCCAGCACCGCGGTGAACTGTTCACCGAATCCGCAGCGCTGCGCGATCATCTCGAGCTGCTCGTCCGGATAGAGGTCGACCTCTTCGGTGATCAGCAGCAGTTCCTCCTCCGGAAGCCCCAGATCGGAGAGCAACGCGAGGTTGCCCTCCGGCCAGATCTCCTCGTCCTCCTCGTCGGGTGGCTCCGTACGCAGCAGGTCCAGCACATCGGCGGCCACGTCGTAGTCGAGCGCCGCCGCCGCATCGGACAACGTCAGTTCCACACCACCCGGTACCGGACGCACCAGCACGAAGAACTCGTCATCCACGTTGCACATGCCGACCACGGCTCCGCTGGAGCGCAATTCGCGTAATGCGGTGATGATCGCGTCGAGTCCGGTCAGTACCGAACCGTCCAACATGTCGCATCGCCATTGGCCGTCCTCCCGAACGGCGGCGACCGCGAACCCCGCGACCGGCTCCTGGAGCGTCATGACGCCACGGTAAAGCGTGCGAACGCCACCCGAAAGCACGATTGCGAACAGCTCACCTACCGGGTCAATGATTCACGTCGGGTGTGTTCACCCGGTCACCACTCCGGCACGAGCCGTCGCGGGTAGGGCAGGATGAGCCACATGCGAGCCGTGTGTGTGATCGGGCTGGGACTGATCGGCGGATCCGTGCTTCGGGCGGCGGTGCGTTCGGGCAGACCGGCCTGGGGAACGACCACTTCGGCGGCGGACGCCGCCGCCGCTCGGGCGGCGGGCTACGAGGTGCTGTCGAGCACCGAGCAGGCGCTGGAACGGGCGGAGGAACGAGACGCGCTGGTGGTGCTCGCGATCCCGCTGCCCGCCGTCGGCACGGTACTGCGGCAGGTGAACCGACACGCGCCCACGGCGTGGCTGACCGACGTGGTCAGCGTGCAGCAGCCGGTGCACGACTCGGTGCGGGAATCCGCGCCCGCCGCGCGTTACGCGGGCGGGCACCCGATGGCGGGCACCGACCGCTCCGGATGGGAGGCGGGCAGCGCGGAACTGTTCGACGGGGCGCTCTGGGCGGTGACGATCGACGACAACACCGGCCTCGACTCCTGGCGGGAAGCGGCGCTGCTGGCACTGGACTGCGGCGCGCGGGTGGTTCCCGCCTCCCCCGCCGAGCACGACGCCGCGGTGGCACGGGTATCGCATCTGCCCCACCTGCTGGCGGCCGTACTCGCCTCCGTGGGCGGTGACGGTGGAGCACTGGCCGAATCGCTGGCGGCGGGTTCGTTCCGGGACGGGACGAGAGTGATCGCCACCGACCCGGATCTGGTGCGGGCCATGACGGAGGGGAACCGGGCGGCACTGCTGGACGCACTGGACGACACCCTGGGACGTCTCGGAGCCGCGCGGGGAGCGCTGGCCTCCACCGGTTCACTGAACGCCACGCTGCGCTCCGGCCACCAGGCACGTGCCGGCTTCTATCCCGCCGAGCGAGCCGAACCGGTAAGGACGAGCGTGCGGCTCGACGCCGGGCACGCCTTGCGCAGGCTGCGCGAGCTCGGGGAGGGCGGGGCTCACGTGGTTTCGCTGGCCGAGGGCACGGCGGTGGCCGAGCAACGTCCGGCGCCCGTCGCGAACGACGCGGAAACCCCCTCGGAAGAGTGAGAGACCGGCCTCGGCGGTGCCGGCGGTGCCGGCGGGGTCGGCGGTACGAGCGGAGCTGCCGGCGCTGACGGGGCTGACTGCGCTGGCGGGGTCGGCGGATATGCGCCGAACTCACCCGAAAGAACTAAGGTACTCACCCCCGATTGCGGCATCATGGCCCTATGGCCCGTGCGATGCTGCTCGACGCCACCCGAACCCCGTTCGGCAGATACCGGGGTGAGCTCTCCGGGATCCGGGTGGACGACCTCGCCGCCATGCCGCTGGCCGAGCTGGTGCGCCGACACGCCGACCGGAACGAACGTCCGCTGGATCCCGGCACGATCGACGAGGTGATCTACGGCAACACCAACGGAGCGGGCGAGGAGAACCGCGACGTGGCGCGTATGGCCGTGTTGCTGGCCGGACTGCCCGAGAGCGTGCCCGGCGTGACCGTCAACCGGTTGTGCGGCTCGGGGTGCGAGGCATTCGTGCAGGCGGGGCGGGCGGTGCGCACGGAGGACGCCGAACTGGTCGTCGCGGGCGGCGTGGAGGGCATGAGCCGGGCACCGTTCATCGTCCCCCGCCCGGAACGCGCGCTGCCCGACCGGCTGGAGGCCGTGTCCACGGCTGTCGGTTGGCGGCTGATCAATCCGCGCATGAACCCGGAGTGGACGGCTCCGCTGGGGCTGCTCGTCGAACGTATCGCCGCGGAACTGGGCGTGGGCCGGGCCGCGATGGACGAGTACGCGCTGCGCTCGCACCGCCGCGCGGCGGCGGCGTGGGACGCCGGAATGCACGACGGCTTCGTCTTCCCGGTCCGCGGTGTGGGCGGCATCCCGATGCGCAGTGACGAACCGCTGAGCACGGAGCTCGGAGCGGCCAAGCTGGCGGAGTTTCCACCCGCCTTCTCGAATGACGGGACCGTGACGGTGGGCAACTCCGCACCGCTCGGCGACGGCTCGGTGGCAGCGCTCATCGGCTCCCAGCGACAGGCCGACCGATTGGCTGTCACCCCCCTCGGCGAGCTGGTGGGAACGGCGACGGTGGCCTGCGCACCCCAGCGGTTCGTCCTCGCGAGCGTGACTGCGATACGCAAGTTGCTGGACAGGTTGGAACTGAACGCCGAGCAAGTCGACCTGTGGGAGATCAACGAGGCGTTCGCCGCGCTGGTGCTCGCGGTGTTGCGGCGGCTCCCGGAGGCTCCGCACGATCGAGTGAACGTGCACGGTGGTGCACTGGCCTACGGGCATCCGCTCGGCGCGTCCATGGCGCGAGTGGTCGTCGACCTGTGTCGACACCTGAACCATCGCGGCGGCGGGCTCGGAATCGCGGCCACCGGGGTGGGGGTCGGCCAGGCAACCGCTGTCGCCGTCCGAGTACAACCGGAAACGTGAACAACCATCGATCCACCGATTTCCATCGATTTTTCCGAAACTTGATTCACAAGAAAACCAACAACACCCAATACGGTGAATGCCGCGCGTGTCGCCCGGCGCCGGGAAAAACACTGGGGTAAAAACGAGTTGTCGGCGAACCAATGGGATCGCTCCACGGGATCGACCCATACGGGTCGGCCGACAGAATTCCCATAATCCGAAAGGAAAGGGCGCAAACATGCGTTCGTTCACGCGGGCAGTAGTTGTCGGTGCCATGGCCCTGCCGCTGGCCATCGGCGGTGCGGGGGTCGCTTCGGCCGACGACATGAGGCCGGAGGCCAACCACAACCACGGCCACAAGGACGAGCACAAGGACAAGCACAAGGACAAGCACAAGGACAAGGACAAGCACAAGGGCAAGAAGAAGGACGAAGCCGACAAGTGCTTCTACAAGTCCTGCACGATCGACGTTGACAAGAAGCAGAAGAAGCTCTGGCTCTGGAGCTGGAACTGGAAGAAGCAGGACATCGAGGTCGAGAAGAGCAACATCAACGTCGGCATCCAGTGAGCTGACTGATGTTCGTTGTCGGGCTCCGTTCCCGGGAGCCCGACACACGAAATTCGATCCGAAAGATTATTCCGAATTTTCACCGAATTCGTGGAATCGCGTCGGTTTCGTCGCGCGTGTTCGATCCCGAAAAACACCGGCCGAGCAATTCGCCTCGGGACTGTCCGACGGAAACGGACCGGGCGATCGCCCGCGGCGCACCGGTGAAGGCATCGCGAAACGCGCGGAACCGTTCCCCTGGCTTCCTCCGCAACGAGGCTGCGTGACGCGTCTACGGTGCGTCCAGTAGGAACGAACCTTACGCAACACGAGCACCGCGATCACGAGCGAAACCAACTCTCCCCCACGCCGAGACTGTTCCCACCGGCCGGGCCGGAACGAAGAATGCGCCCGACGCCCGGACCGTACAGCCACCGCTTCGTACCGCATCCGTCGGGTGTGGACCGGATGATCCGACGAAGCCGGTGCGCCGAGGCCGCTGAGCAGCCCGATCGACCGAGCCGTACCGGCGAGCGGGGGGTCGTCCCTGAGCCCCTTGGATACGCCGGGACGAACTACACGCTTCCCTCACACGATCGAATGAGCACTACGCCACGAGTTCGACCGAATTCGTATGATCACCATTCGGATTCGTGGTGAGGAGAGGGAATGCGTGGTTCGCTGGGACGCCGGGAACTGCTCAAGGGCACGGCAGGGTCCGTCGCGTTGGGGCTGACCACGGGTGCGAGGGGCTCGGTCTCCGCCGCGCCCGAGGCGGAGCGCCGCCGGGCGGTGGTGATCGGCTCCGGTTTCGGCGGCTCGATCACCGCCTCGCGACTCGCCCGAGCCGGGGTGCCGGTGCTGGTGCTGGAACGCGGCATCCGGTGGCCCACCGGGCCGAACGCGGAAACGTTCCCGCACATGTTCAGCCCCGACCGCCGCGCCTCCTGGTTGACTCCGAGGCCGGTGCTGACCGGATCACCACCGACCGTTTGGCGACCCTACACCGGGGTGCTGGAACGGGTGCGCGGCGTCGGCATGGACATCCTGTGCGGCTCCGGGGTGGGCGGTGGCTCGCTGGTCTACCACGGGATGACGATCCAGCCGAGCGCCGAGCACTTCACGCGCTCGATGCCCGCGGGCCTGGACTACGAACGGTTCGACCGGGACTACTACCGCCGGGTCGAGTCGGTGCTGCGGCCCAACGGCATTCCCGACGACCTGCTGCACGCCCCGGAGTACCGGGCGGTCAAGCAGTTCCACGACCACGTCGCGCGGGAGGGCATGGCGCCCTACCGGGTTCCACTGCCGATCGACTGGGACTTCGCCCGCCGCGAGCTGCGCGGGGAGATGAAACCCTCCTACACCACCGGAGACGTGCTCTACGGCGTCAACAACGGTGGCAAGCGAACCGTGGACGTCACCTATCTCGCCGAGGCGGAAGCGACCGGGCGCGTGGAGGTGGCCACGCTGCACCTGGTTCGCGACATCGCGCGTGACTCCTCCGGGCGCTGGGTGGTGCGGGCCGATCACATCACCACCGACGGCACCGTGCGGGAACGCAAGCGGATCGTCACCGACGCGCTGTTCCTCGGTGCCGGTTCGGCGGGCACCACACGACTGCTGGTGAAGGCGAGGGAGAAGGAGCTGATCCCGGACCTGCCCGAGGCGGTCGGCTCGAACTGGGGCAACAACGGGGATCGGATCTTCTCCTGGACCCCGCTGGGTGACAGTCCCGGTGCGCTGCAGGGTGGCCCGGCCTGCATGGGCGTGCGGGACTGGGACAACCCGGACGGTCCGGTCACCGTCGTGCACGGTCCGGTGCCGTTCCCGGTGGACCTGGGCACCACCAGCGTCATCGGTTTCGGGATCGTGCGGCCGCGCGGCGAGTTCCGCTACGACCCGCATCGCGACGACGCCGTGCTGCACTGGAGCCGGTCGTACGACGCGGAGCTCACCGACCGGATCCGCGAGCGGATCCGAAACATCGTCGGCGGGAGCCTGGCGGACCACCTGACGAACATCACGCTGGACACCAGCGCCTTCGACACCACCACGTTCCACCCGCTCGGGGGCGCCACCATCGGCGAGGTGTGCGATGCCCACGGCCGGGTGCTCGGGCAGCGTGGGCTCTACATCACCGACGGTGCGCTCATCCCCGGCTCCACGGGCGCCTGCAACCCGTCCATGACCATCGCGGCACTCGCGGAACGCAACATGGACGAGATCGTGGCCCGGGAGGTGGGCAAGGTCTTCTGAGCCGCTCCCGGCTCCCCGAGCCCACCGTTCCGGCCCTCCGCACCCCACTGTCCCGTTCCCAGCGCCCGTCCATCGGAGCATCGCGGTCCCGCGATTTCGCGGGAAATCGCCGCCCCGCCGGGTCCGGTCCCCCGACACCCCGTCGATTTCGCGGGAAATCTACGCGGGTGCGTAGGTCAGGCAGTCGACGATGTTCTCCTGGTAGCCGACCGTGATGCCGGGGGCCTGGCATTCGAGGTTGACGTTGTGCCCGCAGTCGGACATCTTGCAGGCCCCGACGTGGCCGACCGCCCCGGGATCGCCCGCGGGTGAAGTGGCGGTGGTGAAGGTGTCGCATCGTGGGTTGGCCGGCTCTCCCACGGTGATCGCGAGGGCGTGGCAGGCGTGGTGCTGGTTGTAAGCGCAATCCGTGGCGTCGCACTCGTTCACGATGGGCATTTCCATGATGTCCACCTCCGTTTTCGGAGAGCTTTCGGACAGCACGGTCCCACCGGAGCGACCGCTCTACCAGTCGAAATGCCGAGCGCTTCACCCGATGGTGGCGCAGCGATGCGGCTACCCGGGTGGAGACCGAGAAATCGCGTCCAGAGGTCCCCATCCGGTCGCCGTGGCTAGCGACCCGCTCGCACCGGCCGAATGAGGCAGCGCACTCGATCGTTGCCCAGCCGCACGGCACGCGATCGAGCTTCCCACGCGATTGGTGAGGCGCTGAACTCGGCCGTTCTCAACACTTCGCGGGAGGATGTGTACCGCGCACCGAACTCTCGTCCCCTGATCGTGTGCTCGGTAGTGTGGTTGGTGCCTCTTCGCCGAGGTTGACCCCGCGGGGCGCCGTGGGGGCGGTTAAGAGGTTCGGCGAAGAGGTGCATCGTGGAGACGTTTGGACAAGCGTTGCGCCGGTTGCGTGCGTTGGCGGGGTTGTCTCAGCCGCAGCTGGCCAGGCAGGCACATATCAGCCAGTCCTCGCTGTCGCGGTACGAGTCGGACCGTCAGACGATTGACGTGTCGATGGCGCGCCGGTTGGACGAACTGCTCGGTTCGGACGAGGAATTGACCACGTTGGCGGCTCCGGCCAGCGGACTGCTCACCCCGGACGATCAGCAGCGGCTCGCTCGGGGGCTGGAGCAGCCCTACCGGATCGACGCGGCGACCGTAACCGCTCTCGCGGACATGTTGGCTGCCCAGCGCAGGCTGGACGACGCACTCGGACCGGAACCGTTGATCCCGGCTGTCATGTCCCAGGTGGATACGGTGCTCGGATTGATGCGCCAGGCAAGCGGTAGACACCAGCATTCCCTGGCCGAGGTGGGGGCAGAGTACGTGCAGTTCGCCGGATGGTTGCACGCCGAGACACGTCGGGACCGCGACGCCGTGCGACTACTCAGCGAGGCCGAAGAGGTTGCCGACGAGATCGGAAACGGCATTCTGGCTGCCCAGGCGGCGAACTTCAAAAGCTATCTGGCCCGACAACAGGGGAATTCGCGGGGAGTCGTGCGGTGGTTCCTGGCCGAGCACCACACCCCCGGTGCCCACATCGCCCAACGGGTCGGAGCCGCTGCGCAGGCGGCGCAGGGCTATGCCGAACTCGGACAACCCGACTACGCTCTTCGCCTGCTGGACACGGCCGGAGAGCTGATCGACGCAGCTGCCCGTGAAGAACCTCCGCGCACGGCCTACTGGCTCACCCCGATTTTTCACCGACTCAACATCGGCCTGGCCCATCTAGCCTTGGCGGACCACACCACCGCATCCGATCACCTCAGTACCGGTTTGGACGGACTTCCCCCTGATCAACGCACCGGGGAATGGACAGTGGAATACCGGGAAGCTCTCGACCGGGCCGAGCAACACCGATAACACCTCTTGCGCTATGCACATAAGGGAATGCACAGCGCAATCCCTACACTTCGCATCGCCAACCGACCGATGCTGCGGGCATGACCACGAGATCAACAAACCCCGTGTCGGTGCGGTGCAACACCGTCGAGCACGCCGGCACCGAATCACTACAGCTGTCGATCGAGCGCGACCGGCTGACGATCATCACACCCACCGTCTACGACCGCACCCGTTGGAATGCCGAGCAGGCGCGCCAGCTACGGGACACCCTGACCAAACTGCTGGGCCAGCTGCCGAACGGGGGTGGTTTTCGGTGAGCCAGCCACACACCCAACTGGCCGTACTGCTGCGCCGCTGCCAATGGATGCTCGACGAAGCCGCCCACCGACTCGGCGGCAACCAACTCCCTGCCACCGATCGACGGACACTGGCCGACGCACTGGACGAACTCGCCGCCGCGCTGCGCGAATACCGCGACGAACCCACCGAGCTCACCATCTGTGCCGGTGAGCAGGCCACGGTAATAGAGGCTGAGCGATGAGCCCCCGTCCGGATCGGCTCTACCTCGGTCGACACGGGTTCCGCCCCTGTCGGCTGCCGGAGCACATGCCCGTGTTGTCCGGTGACCTCACGGCAGCGGGGACCCACCACCCAACACGGTCTCCGGGCAGTGATCGCCACGACACCAGCAACCGGAACACATCTCGGGGCGGGGCGGTTCTGTCCGGCTGGTCCCTCGACCGGACCACTCTTGCCCGCATTCTCGCCGGACTCCGCGCCCTGTAAGACACGGCCCGACGCCCGTCGCCGGGCCGTCGCCGCCCGGCCTGCAGCCCTCCCCCTGCTCGCCCGGCCGGGCAGTGCCCATCCGATGTTGTTTCCCCTTACGAGGAAGACTTGCGATGCTCGACGAGATTCGCGACCAGCTTCAGCAGATCATCGACACCACGCCCGCCGGTGAGCTGCAGGCGATGCAGACCACGCTCGACGAGCTGCGTAAGCAACTGAACCAGGTCGCCGGGACCAGCACCAACCACGACGTGCGGCAGGCATTACACCTGTTCGGCATCGCCCACGAGAAGGCAGGAGAAGCCGTGCAGGCGGCGATGGAGGCAGCCGAGCACGTCCGTTCGTTCTCCGCCGTGCTGTGAGGAGCCCGCCATGTCCCACGTGGAGGAGGTGGGCAACACCCTCGCCGCCATGCTCGGGAGACTGCCACCCCAACAACTGCACCCGGCGCGGGCATGGATCGAGGAGTACGCCCTGCCCACCCTGACCGAGATCGGCCAGGGCAGCACCTCACCCGAACTGGCCCAGGCCGTGGCGCTGCTCGACCGAGCCCGTGAGCTCATCGACGACGTGCTCGCGCTGTCCGAGAACACCCGCGGACACCTGGTGGGCTACCTCGCCACCCTCGGCGTGAGCGGAGAGCAGCCGCCGCCGAGCTTGCCACACCCCTCGACCACACCCCGGATTCCCACCGACGCCTCCCGAAACCGCTCGTGGATCGACCAGGTCCGCGAACGACTGCCGAAATACACCGGAGGGCAGACCACCGGACTCACCTACGACCAGGACGGCACCGAACTCACCGAGAGCAGCGGACGCGACGACGAATCCGAACGCGCTCGCCTCACCCTGCACAACTCCACCGTGTTCCCCAGCTTCGACCCACGGGGGGCACCAGGGGTATACACCCACGTGGAAACGAAGTATGCCCAGCGGATGAAGGAGCGCGGGCAGACTTACGGCGTCGTGATTCTGAACAAGGACATGTGCACCGGACCTCAGCGGTGCATGATAGCGGTGCGTGCCATCCTGCCTCGCGGGTACACGCTGGTCGTCTGGGAACCCGGAAAACAACACCCCGTCACCATCCACGGAGAAGCCCAACCATGACCACGATCGCTATCAGTACCGTCGTCACCGCCATCCTCGGCCGCGAGTTCCACTACGCCCGTACTACCGAAGAAATCAACGAAATCATCGACGCTGTCCTCGCTACGCCCCACTCGCAGGTGTACGCATGGGATCGCCCGTGCCGCGAAAGCAGCGACGGTGCGAGTGATGAATTTCCACCGCACCGACTCAGGATCAGCACCCACCCAGGGGGGTGGGCATCGGTGAACTACCACGACGGCACCCCGGAGCATCAAGATCTCGCCGACTCCTACAACCCCACTACCGAAGACACTCCCTCGCTGCTGTTCGACCCCGAAGGTGACCTTTGGTTCCCCGCGTCAGCCTCGCTGCCCCTCGTCCAGGCCCGCCAGGCCATCGCCGAATACTGCCGCACCGGTCAGCGACCCGGCTGTATTCACTGGCAGCTCGGCCAATGGATCTGAGCCCTACCTCGTGTTGGTGGACGCCCGGCGGGTGCACGTAGTCGAAGCCTTCGCCAAGGATTCGGCGGAGACGTACCTCACCGACCCGAAGACCCACGAACGGCGCACCGTTCCGCTTCCCGCGTTCTTGGCCGACGAGCTGCGCCCGGTGGTTTCCGGGCAGCGCTCCGAAGCGTTCGTGTTCACCAGCCGCCGAGGGCAGCCGTTGCGGTATGCGAACTTTCGCACGCGGGTGTTCGCCCCCGCGGTTCGGGAAGCCAAGCTCGATCACCTGGACGGGCTGAGTCTGCACACCTTGCGGCACACCACGGCGTCACTGGCGATCGCGTCCGGCGCGGACGTGAAGGTGGTCCAACAGATGCTCGGCCACAAGACCGCGACGTTGACGCTGGACATCTACGGGCACTTGTTCCCGGATCGGCTGGACGAAATAGCGGATCGGATGGACGCGGCCCGCTCGCGGGCACTGGCACCGGCCGACGAGCTCGGGGCCGATCAGGCGTGATGTGTACAAAATGTGTACCGCACAGCAGCGGGGCGGCTCCGGATTGCCCCGAAACCGCCCCTGACCTGCGATAATGTGCGCCCGTAGGGATTCGAACCCCAAACCTTCTGATCCGTAGTCAGATGCTCTATCCGTTGAGCTACGGGCGCGTGTTCAGTTGTGAACTCCCACCGGAGTGGGAGTCCTGGCGGAGGCTCCGGGATTCGAACCCGGGAAGGGGGGTTGCCCCTTACCGCATTAGCAGTGCGGCGCCATAGACCAGACTAGGCGAAGCCTCCGGGTAGTTCCTCTCAGCCACTGATGTAAACCATACACACTCCCTCGTGCCGAATCACAACGGGGGGTCGTCATTGACCATCGTCGGTACCGACCCCCCGCCGCCGCACGGCACGCGATCAGCTCAACCGCTGGTCATCTCGATGAAGGGTCGCAGTGAACCGGGGTTCCGCAAGGCGTCCATGCTGACCGCGCTCTCCGGTGCGGCCCCCGCCAGGATCTTCTTGACGGGCACTTCGAGCTTCTTGCCGTTGAGGGTGTGCGGTACCTCACCGATCACGAGGAAGCGATTCGGCACGTGCCGGGGCGAGAGTTCGTCGCGCAACCGCTCCCGCAGCGCCGGTTCCAGCGTCTCCAGCTCGACCCCTTCCGCCAGCACCAGGAAGCACAACAGCTCCCCGTCGGTTTCCCCCGCGCCGGAAGTGTCGATGACCAGCGAGTCGAAAACCTCGTCGAACCCCTCGACCACGCGGTAGAACTCCGCCGTGCCCATCCGGATGCCACCGCGGTTGAGGGTGGAGTCACTGCGCCCGTAGATGACCAGTGACCCCCGCTCGGTGATCCGCACCCAGTCCCCGTGCCGCCAGATGCCGGGGTAGGTGTCGAAGTACGCCTCCAGCAGCCTGCTGCCGTCCGGGTCGTTCCAGAAGTACACCGGCATGCTCGGCATCGGCTTGGTCAGCACCAGCTCGCCGACCTCGTCGTACGTCTCGTCCCCGTGCTCGTCGTAGGCGGCGACCGAGGCGCCCAGCATGGGGCAGGAGATCTCGCCCAACCACACCGGGACGTCGGGCGAGGCCCCGACGAAGGCGGTACACAGATCGGTGCCGCCGGAGACGCTGGCGATCTGCACCTCGTGCCCGACCTCCTCGGCGATCCAACCGAACCCGTCGGCGGTCAGTGGCGCCCCGGTGGAGCCGACGGTCCGCAGCCGGGAGAGGTCGTGGTCGGTGGCCGGACGCAAGCCCCGCTTGCGGCAGGTCTGGATGAACGGGGCGGAGGTCCCGAAGTAGCTCACGCCGTGCCGCGCGGACAGTTCCCACAGCGTGTCCGTCCCGGGATGCACGGGACTGCCGTCGAACAGCACGATGGCCGAGCCGGTCAGCAGCCCACCCACCAGGAAGTTCCACATCATCCAGCCGGTGGTGGTGAACCAGCAGAACCTGTCCCCCGGCCCCAGGTCGCAGTGCAGCCCGATCGCCTTGAGGTGCTCCAGCACGATCCCGCCGTGCCCGTGCACGATGCCCTTGGGCAGCCCGGTGGTGCCGGAGGAGTAGAGCACCCACAGCGGATGATCGAACGGCACCGACTCGAAGGAGAGCTCCGCGTCGGCGTGTCGTTCCACCATGTCCCGCCAGTCGACGGTGCCCGACGGCGACGCCGCACCCGGCACGTAGTCGATCGAGACCGTGGCACCGAGTCCGGGCAGCTGCCCCCGGAGCTCCTCGACTGTGCCGGTGATGTCGAACTCCCTGCCGCCGTAGCGATACCCGTTGACGGTCAGCAGCACCTTGGGTTCGATCTGCACGAAGCGGTCCGCCACCGCGCGCAGCCCGAAGTCCGGAGAACAGGAGGACCAGACAGCGCCCAGGCTGGCGGTCGCGAGGAACGCCACCAGCGTCTCGGGGCTGTTCGGCACCAGCGCCGCCACCCGGTCACCGCTGCGGACTCCCAGCTCGACCAGTCCCGCCCTGACCGCGGCCACTCGCGAGCGCAGCTCGCCGAAGGTGATCGTCTCGCCGTGGCCGTCCTCGCGTTCGAAGATCACGGCGGTGCGGGCGTCGTCCTTGCCCGGGCCCACGCACAACGCGTGTTCCGCGTAGTTCAACCGTGCGCCGGGAAACCACTCGGCTCCCGGCATGGTCTCGGCACTCAGCACCCGCTCCGGGGATTCGTGGAAGGAGACCCCGAAAAAGTCGGCCACGGCCGACCAGAACCCGGCCAGGTCCTCGACCGACCAGCGCCAGAGCGCGCGGTAGTCGGGCAGGTCCAGCTCCCGGTGTTTCCACAGCCAGTCGCGGAACCTGCCGACGCGGGTCTGCCGAACCCACTCGGGTGAGGGTTGCCAGAGCAGCTCGGGTGTGGTGCTTGAAGTCATAACAGCTTCCTAACCCACCACCGCCTCCCGGGGCCACAGGTGGCACCCGCGCGGTTCGACCGAAAATTTCCCGCGAATCCACCGCCCGCGCCGGACGAGGGGTCCGGGAGACCGGACCCCGCTCAGCGCAGGTGCAGATCGAGCCAGTTGCGGGCACGTTGCCACGCCTCCGCCGCGGCCTCCGGATCGGTGTCGAAGCGGTGATCGGCGTTCGGGTAGCGCACCACGTCGGTAACGGACTCGGCTGCGGTCGCGGCGGCGCGCAGCTTGTCGAGCTCCGCCGCGGGGGTTCGGCCGTCCTGCTCGCCGTACAGCCCGAGCCAGGGGCAGCTCAGTTCCCCCACGATGTCGACCAGCGGCGAGAAGCCCTCCGCGAGCGGTGTGACGATGCCGTCACCACCCACGGTCACGGCCGCACCCAGTCGTCTGCTGGAGGCCACCATGAGAGCGGCGGTGCCACCGATGTCGAACCCGATGATGCCCTGTCGGTCGCTGGAAACGCCCCGATCGGCCAGCCAGACGAAGGCGGCGTCGGTGTCGGCGAGCACGGATTCGCCGGAAAGCCTGCTCACCTGCTCCGCCACCCGGTGCGGGGTTTCCTCGGTGGGGAGCTCGTCGGTGCCGTCGCGGTGGTACAGGTGCGGCGCCACCGTGAGCCAGCCCTCATCGGCGAGCGCCGCCACCAGGACTCTCGTGTAGTCCGTGACTCCTCTTGCCTCGTGCAGGACCACGACCCCACCTCGAACCACGTTGTCTGGTTCGGCGACCGTCAGCCTGAGGCGGGTGTCATTGGTGAGCGCGATCGTCTCGGTCCTGGTTTGGATCATACGCGCAGATAACCACGCGAGGGTGAACTCCCGTCAACGTACTGTGACGGAAAAGAGCCGTGGGAATGTCGACATTGCTTCCGAGGAGTCCTCCCATCATTGCTCTCTCCGGATCAGAAACTAGGAACGAATCGACCGAAGGTCCTGTCGCGAGCACCCGGCGGGATACTGTCGCACCGCGGCCCGTACGAGCCGCCACGAGCAGAGCAAGGAGTGGTCAATGAGCGTGCGCATCCGTTCCGACCTCGAGAAACTGCCCGCCTACGTCGCGGGTAGGACGGTGCCGGGTTCGGTCAAGTTGGCTAGCAACGAGGTATCCGCCGGGCCGCTGCCGAGTGTGGTGGAGGCCATCACACGAGCGGCGCACGACGTGCACCGCTACCCCGACATGGCCGCGACCGAACTCGTGGCAACGTTGGCCGAGCGGCTGGAGGTCACAACCGACCGCATCGCGGTGGGCTGTGGTTCGGTGGCGCTGTGCCAGCAGATCGTGCAGGCCACCTGTGAGCCGGGGGACGAGGTCGTCTTTCCGTGGCGTTCGTTCGAGGCCTACCCGATCCTCACCCGCGTGGCGGGCGCCGAGGAGGTCCGTGTTCCGCTCACCCCGGAGCAAGAGCTGGACCTGGAAGCGATGCTGCGCGCGATCACCCCGGCTACCCGGGTGGTTTTCGTCTGCACGCCCAACAACCCGACGGGAACCTCGTTGCGCCGGGAGGACCTGGAGGCTTTCCTGCGGCGCGTTCCGTCGGAAGTGGTGGTGGTGCTGGACGAGGCGTACCGGGAGTTCGTGACCGATCCCGAAGCACCGGACGGCGTGGAACTCACTCGGCAGCGGGACAACGTGGTGTCGCTGCGGACCTTCTCCAAGGCGTACGGCCTGGCGGGGCTGCGCGTGGGCTACGCGGTGGGCGCCCCCGAGATCATCACCGCGTTGCGCAAGGTCTACATCCCGTTCAGCGTGAACGCGGTCGCCCAGCGGGCGGCGGTGGCCTCGCTGAGCGCGACCACGGAACTGGAACGGCGCTGCGCCGAGATCGCCACCGAGCGAACCCGGGTACGCGAAGCGCTGCTCGAACTCGGCTACGAGGTTCCTCCCAGCGAGGCGAACTTCGTGTGGCTGCCGCTCGGGGAAGGCAGCGCGGCCTTCGACGAGCACTGCGCGGAGCACCGGGTGGTGGTACGGGCCTTCGCCGGAGACGGTGTGCGGATCACCATCGGTTCCCCCGAGGAGAACGACGCGCTGCTCAAGGCCGCCGCCTCGTTCCGGTGATGATCTCGGACGGTATCGGCGCCCCGACGAAACGGGACCCCGTACCGCTCCAGCCGGTCGCTCCCTTTCGGAGGCGAGGGCTTCTCGGGAGCGAGTACGGGGTCCGTTCGGCACGCGTCAGCCGGTGACGGCCGCGTGGCCCTCGTGGCTCACCGGAGTGGGCGCCGAGGGCAGCTCCTCCTTGGGCTTGCCCGGCTTCTCGGGGTTGTCGGGCTTCTTGGGCTCTTCCGGCTTCTCGGGCTTCTTGGGCTCGTCGGGGTTGTCGGGCCCCTCCGGCTCCTCGGGCTCGTCGGGGTTGTCGGGCTCCTCCGGCTCCTCGGGCCCCTCGTCGCCGGTCTTGGGGTGATCGACCACCGGCGCGTTGACGCACTCGGAGGACTGGCTCGAAAGGACGTTGGCGACAACCCCCAGCACGGCGACGTTGTTACCGCAGAGCTGGACCGGCAGCACACTGGCGTTGTTGTCGTTGCCGACGTTGATGCCGTCGTTGTCGACACTGTCCGCCAGGGCCGGGGTGCCCGCGATCAGCAGACCCGCCGTCGCGGCCACGCTTCCCGCGAAGTATGTCTTCTTGGCCACTGTCACACTTCCTTCGTCGAATACCTGCGGATTTCGCACGGTGAGCCGGCGAAAACGCCTCACCGTCCGCCCACTCAGCGCAGCCGGACAAGCGTGCCCAACGGCAGCGACCGCAGTAACCGCAGCGCATCACCGGGAACTCGGACACATCCGTCGCTGCTCGCCGTACCGAAGACCTCGGGTTCCGGCCAGCCGTGCAACGCGACGGTTCCGGGACCACCGCCGTACGTGGTGTAGGTCTCGGAGTGTGTCCCGAGCGGCAGAATGATCGGGCTGAAATCGCTGACCGTCTCCCGGATGGAGGCGAGGATGAAAGTGCGCCCCCTCGGTGTCGGCGTATCCACGGAACCGACCCCGACGCTCCAGGACCCGAGTTCCCGACCATTTTCGAGCACCACCAGCCGGCGGTTCCCCACGTCGACGTCCACGACGTACGGGGAGTGCGCTTTGTGCACTTTCTCGGTTCCCAACCGAACCCAACCGGTCGAACCGTTCGGACGCGAAGGCAACAGAACTCGTGCCCAGCCGTCGCGTTCGGCGACCACCGGAACCCAGGTCGGCGATTCGAACTGGGTAGCCGGTAGCCGCGCGATCGCTTCCCCACCCACGGAATCGTGTACCGCGATGTCCCGCTTCACACGCAGCACCACACCGTCGGTCCCGGAATGCGGTGCCGGATCGGAGGGGGAATCGGGCGTGGTTCCGAAAGTGGTCGCGTCCGGAAGCGTGGAGAGATCCACCTTCGCGCGCCGGGTCGACGACGGGGTTTCGTCGACCTGCCGCGACTCGGACGTGGCCGCCGAACAGCCGGTGACCAATACGGCCAGCAGGACGCCGAGCACCACGACGGCACGACGGGACCTGGATGTCCCGCCGCCCGCGTAACGGAACTCGACTCCCGAGAACTCCATTGCGAACTTCCTTGCGGCCGTGGCTGCCTTCGCTGTGCGCACCGATCTCCTCGGGGACTTCTCACCGGCCCCGCGAATACGATCAGCGGCGGAACCGACTCGACTGCACGGTCGGATTCCGAGCGAACGCTAACCGATCACCGAGGTATAGCAACCGCCAGGCGACCGTTCGCACATTACGGGAAATTCCCGACAAAAAGCCGATCACCTGGCCAAACGACCGAGCGAGTCGATCTCGAGAGCCCTTACGCGAATTATTTTTCACTTTGGCTCGATTGAATTTTCACCCAAAAGAGCGAAGCCGGTTCCCGATCGAAAGCGTTTCCCGCCCGGTTGTCGACAGTCGATCACAATGTGGCCGGCGATACGTGCGCCCGGCCCGTTCCGTGCGGCCGAGCGTGATCGGAAGACCGTGGCTCTGCACGCTCACGCCCCGGAGAAGCGAAGAGGACCAGCATCGACGAGCAGCTCGACGAGGATCGTGCGGGGGTCGCTCGGCGGCGAGACGGGCGGGCGGGACGTTCGGTCGCAGGAGGGTCGCCCCACCCCCGCGACCGTGCCGCTCGAACTGGGCGTCCCCGCTCACACCGGCGGAAGCGGGGGGATTCGAACCCCCGGGCCCTCTCGGGCCGCTCGCTTTCAAGGCGAGTGCATTAGGCCGCTCTGCCACGCTTCCGCGCAGTAGGGTAGCCCGCACCGCTCACCACGCCAACAGGGGGCCGCGGACAGGGACCGACGACAGAGACCGACGAGAGGGACCGACGACAGGTCAGAGTTGACCTCGATTTCGGATCGGCGGCGTACAATCACGGCAGCAACCCAGCTGCCGCACGGGTTGCCGGTGCCACGTGGCCCGACGAGTGGCAGGGGAGCACCACAGGGGGCACAACCGAGACGACGAGTTCCTGCCGGGGGGACGGGTGACTGCTGCGGTCGAAGTGGCGGATCTGGTCAAGCACTACCCCAAGAGCACGCACAACGCGGTGGACGGGCTGAGTTTCCGGGTCGAACGCGGTGAGATCTTCGGACTGCTGGGCCCGAACGGTGCGGGCAAAACCACGACGGTGGGGATCCTGACCACCCGGATCGTGCTCACCGCCGGCACCGCCACGATCGGCGGGGTCGACGTGGCCCGCGATCCCGTGGCCGCCAGGAGCAAGGTCGCCGTGGTGCCGCAACGGGTCAATCTCGACAGGTCGCTCAACGCCAGGCAGAACCTGCTGTTCCACGCCTCGTACCACGGAATCGGTCGCTCCGAACGACGGGCGCTGGCCACCCGGCTCATGGAGCGGATGGGGCTGGCCGACAAGTCCAAGGCACGCATCGACGACCTCTCCGGCGGCCAGGCACAGCGGCTGATGATCGCCAGGGCGCTGATCCACCGGCCCGAGGTGCTGTTCCTGGACGAACCGTCCACCGGCCTGGATCCGCAGGCGAGGCTGTTCGTGCACGACCGCGTCAACGATCTGCGCTCCGAGGGAGTCACCGTCGTACTGACCACGCACGACATGGAGGAGGCCGAAAAGCTCTCCGACCGGGTGGGCGTGGTCGATCACGGCAGGATGCTCACCGTGGACACCCCAACCGCGCTGATCAGGTCGCTGCCGGGCAGCGGAACCATCGACGCACGGGTCCGTCCGAACGGTTTCGACAGCGAGAAGGTCACCGGCCTGCTTTCGGACATCCCCGGGGTGCAGCGGGTCGAGACCCCCGGCGGTTCGGACGCCCCCGAAGAGGCCGCACCGGAGACCGAGCTACGTCTCTACGTCGACTGCGAACCCGGTTCGCTGCTCGGGCCGGTGGCGGCGAAACTGCACGACAACGACATCACGGTCAGCGACCTCTCGCTCGGCTCGGCGAGCCTGGAGGACGTCTTCATCGAACTGACCGGCAGGGATCTGCGATGAGCGGCACCACACAGAGCTCGATCCGCGCGTTCTGGGCCGTGCTCGGCAGGGACGTGTTCGTCACCGGACGCGAGATGCCCAGCTTCCTGGCGCAGGTGCTGGTGCAGCCGGTGGCGCTGCTGTTCATCTTCGGCAAGGTGCTGGGCCAGCTCGGCTACACCCAACCCGGCTACGCCCAGATCCTGCTGCCGGGGATGATCGCGCTCAACTCGTTCCTGGTGGCACTGCAGAACACCTCGTTCCCGCTGGTGCTGGACTTCTCGTTCTCCCGCGAGATCGAGGACAGGCTGCTCGCACCGCTGCCGATCACCTGGGTGGCGGTGGAGAAGATGCTCTTCGGCGCGCTGCGAGGGCTCTTCGCGGCGCTGTTGATGTTCCCGATCGGGCTGCTGATGCTGGGAAACGTCGCCTGGGACCTCTCCGGCCTGCCGTTCGCGGTGCTGTGCATGGTGCTCGGCTCGCTGGTCGGCGGCACCGTGGGCCTCACCGTGGGGGCGGCGGTACCGCCTCGGCGGATCAACATCATGTTCGCCGTGATCCTGGCTCCGCTGATCTTCACCGGCGCTAGCCAGTTCCCCTGGGCGCAGCTCGACCAGCTGCGCTGGTTCCAGATCGTCTGCGCGTTCAACCCGCTGACCTACGTCAGCGAGGGCATGCGCGGGGCGCTGCTGCCGGACGTGCCGCACATGGCGCCCTGGGTGTGCCTGCTGGCCCTGCTGGGGGCTTGTGTGATCTTCGGTGCGCTCGGGATCAAGTTCTTCCTGCGCCGCGCCCTGGACTAGGAATCCGCGACAGAAGTTGCTCGGGTGGCCGGGTAGCCGGCACGTGAGTCGGCGCCTCGGGAGTTTTGGGCCGGCTCTTGAGTAGCGACCTACACGGCGAGCGGCCCGGCCTCGCGATGCATCCGACTCACGCGCTCGAGACACGCACGCTGCTTACCCGCATGGTCGCGTCCCGGCGGACAGTCCCGGACAGCGGCGGTGCCGACCGCGAGGGTGGTCGGAGTTCGGCCTGGAGAGTGCTCGGGATTCGGCACTCGCCGGTGCCATCTGCCCGGCAGTTTTTGGGAAATCGCCACCGCACGGAAACGGCCGGAGCGCCGCGAGGACGCCCCGGCCGTCGATTCACCGATCGAATGACCGGATCGTGGATCCGGCCCTACGGCAACCGGCTCACTTCAGCGGAAGCTGGCAGCTGTGCCCGTGCGAGTCGGTGTGCGAGGCGAGGCTCATGGGCTGCGCCATCGCCATGCTGCGCAGCCGGGCGCGTTCGGCCCTGGTCTGCATCCCGTTGACGTCCTCGGTCGTCTGCCCGTAGTGCGCGACCACGCCGGCCAGTGCCCTGGTGTTGCGGATCAGGGCGCCGCGGTCGACGTTGCCGAGATCGTCCTCGGCCTTGTGGTAGTTCGGGTCGTAGGCGACGCCGGCTTCACCGCCCCACTTGGCCGCCTGGGCCTCGGTCTTGATGCCCCCGGCACCGGTGAACAGTCCGCCCGCGGGAATGCCCACGGCGATGAACTGCCCGTAGTCCGAGCGGCCGTTGAAGTCGGTCCCCTCGACCTCGATGCCCTGGCGCTGCATCGCCTCGGTGAAGTCCTGCTCGATCTGCGCCGAGCCGTACGGCCCGGGACCGGCGCCCACGCCGTCCGAATCGTCACCGTCGTAGGTGAAGTAACCGGCGTTCGGCGACCCGATCATGTCGAAGTTCAGGTACATCGCGATGTCGAGCTGCTGCTCGAAGCTCAGCCCGTTGACGTACTTCGTGGAACCGATCAGGCCGGACTCCTCGGCGCCCCACCAGGCGAACCGCACCGCGTTGTTGACGTCGGGACTGCCACCCATCTCCAGGGCCGTTTCCAGCAGCCCGGCGCTGCCGGTGCCGTTGTCGTTGATGCCCGGCCCCGCGTCCGCACTGTCGAGGTGGGCGCCGGCCATCACGACGTTGTCCTCGCGACCGGTGCGGGTCTCGGCGATCACGTTCTCGGTGGTGATCTCGTCGAAGCTCGCGCTGAGGTTCAGCGTGGCGCTTTCACCGGCCTTGGCGACCAGATCGGCACCGACGGCCTTGCTGACCCCGGCCGTGGGGATCACGCCCGCGTCGCCACCGCCCAGGGTGCCGTTGAGCGATCCCTCGACGTTGTTGTAGATGATCGCGGCGTCGGCGCCCTGCTCGGCGGCGAGCCGCTGCTTCTTGGCGAAGGTGCAGGCACCGCGCTTGACGAGCGTGATGGTGCCCGCAACGTCCGTGCCCTGGTAATCGGCCGCCTGGCAACCGGTGGACTCGTCCACCGGTGTGACCGCCAGCGGCGCCTGGACTCCCCCGTCGGGAGTGGCGGGCGAGTACTCCATCGCACCGACTTCCTCGACCGGCGAGCCGGCGACGCTCAGGGAGACCGAGTCGAGGCGGTACTTGGTGTATTCGAAGTCGGGAGTGGACACTTCGTATCCCGCGCGCCGGAGTTTGCCCGCGACATAGTCCACGCTGGCCTGATATCCGGGCGTTCCGGAAGCACGTGTGCCGTCGTTGCGGTCGGCTATCCGCTGGAATGCCACGAGATGCCGATTCACGTCGTTGACATCGAATCCGGACCCCGCCGCCGGGGTCGCCACAGCGGGAACCGCCGTGAAAGCGGCGGTCGCGCCGGTGGCGAGCAGCGCGGCGACGAAGCGTCCTGATCGGACGTTGTGCACTCTCATCTTGCTCCCCGTATCGGGTGAATACGTGTCGGACAAGAGTTCATAGAACTCCCCGCTAAAGTCAAGACGCCATGGCGGCGGAACGGAGGATCGAGGTGCCGAAATATCTCCGTTCAGGCGGTCCAGCGGCGCACACGAAGACATTTCCCGTTTTTCCCGAAAAACCTTCCCGCCCACGCATTCGACAATTCCGCCTTCCCCACCGCCGGAATCGGCCGACACGCCGGGACCGAAAGGCACTCTCCGCGTCCGGAACGCGTGGCGGCGCTACGGTCGGGAACATGTACGCGATCACCGTCCGCGAAGCGGGCGAACCCGATGTCCTGGAGTGGCGCGAGGTCGCCGCACCCGAACCCGGCCCCGGCGAGGTGGCCGTCGATGTGACCGCCGCCGGGGTCAACCGGGCCGATCTGGCACAGCGCCAGGGCTCCTACCCTCCGCCGGAGGGCGCCAGCGAGCTGCTCGGGCTGGAGTGCTCGGGCACCGTGGTCGAGTCCGGCCCCGGGGTCACCGGCTGGCGGCCGGGTGACCAGGTGTGTGCCCTGCTGTCGGGCGGGGGCTACGCCGAGCGGGTGGTGGTGCCCACCACCCAACTGCTGCCGATACCTCCGGGGGTCGACCGGGTGGACGCGGCCGGACTGCCGGAAGTCGCCTGCACGGTGTGGTCCAACATCGTGCACGAGGCCGGACTCGAACCGGAACAGCTGCTGCTGGTGCACGGCGGCTCGGGCGGCATCGGCACCTGCGCGATACAGCTCGGCCGCGCGCTGGGGGCGAGGGTGGTCGCCACCGCGGGCAGCGAGGAGGGGCTGCGGCTGTGCGAGGAACTCGGAGCCAGTCCGGCGGTGGACTACCGCGAGGGGGACTTCGTCGCCGAGGTCAAGCGGCTCGGCGGGGCGAACGTGATCCTGGACAACATGGGCGGCTCCTACCTGGACCGCAACCTCAGCGCGCTCGCCACAGACGGGCACCTGGCCGTGATCGGGCTGCAGGGTGGCCGCAAGGCCGAACTCGACATGGGGAAGATGCTGGTCAAGCGGCTGCGCATGTCGGCGCTGGGACTGCGGGGCAGGCCGCTGGAGGGCCCCCACGGCAAGGCCGGAATCGTGCACGACGTGCGGCAGTGGGTGTGGCCGATGATCGAGCGGGGCGAGGTCCGCCCGGTCGTGCACCACCGGCTCCAGATGCGGGAGGCGGCACGCGCGCACGAGCTCATGGAGGCGGGCGGCGTGCACGGCAAGATCCTGCTCACGACCGACCGAGCGGAATGACCACCGGGCGGAGGGGCCGGAACCCGAGGGCCGGGCGGGCGCACCCCGAGTTCCTCCGGCCCCACCCGCTCACGGGAGCGTGTTCCGCCGACCCGGAAGTCACACAACCGGCACACCGGTTCGCGTTCCGTACGACACACGCGGCACCATTGAACGATGCACGGCAGGGACATCGAACCGGGACGAATGTTCGTGGTCGGCGACGAGAACACTCCGGTGGGGGCCTCGACCACTCCGAACCAGCCGATCAGCGACAACGAAGCCGAAGGGGACGCCGCGTCCGCGACCGAGAACGGTGATCAAAATCTCGGCGAGCTCGTGGAGCAGCCGACCAAGGTCATGCGAATCGGCACGATGATCAAACAGCTGCTGGAGGAGGTGCGGTCCGCTCCGCTGGACGAAGCCAGCCGGAACCGGCTCAAGGAGATCCACCGCTCCTCCGTCAAGGAGTTGGAACAGGCACTCGCTCCGGAGCTGATCCAGGAGTTGGAGCGCCTCTCGCTGCCGTTCACCGGGGAGGAAGCTCCCTCGGAGGCGGAGCTGCGGATCGCACAGGCCCAGTTGGTGGGTTGGCTCGAAGGGCTGTTCCACGGACTGCAGACCGCGCTGTACGCCCAGCAGCTCGCCGCCCGCGATCAGCTGGAGAAGATGCGGCAGGGCGCGCTGCCCGTGGGGGAGACCGACGGCGGTGAACCCGATCACCGGGGTGGCTCCTCGCACGGGCAGTACCTCTGAAGCCCTGAACTCCGGAACGGACTCTGCCCTTCCCGCCGGAGCGTCACCCGAACCGGTCGAGTGGGGCGTGTGCCCGCACCCCGAGGCGGTGCCCGGGCATCGCTCGCCCCTTGGCTCGGGAACTCCGCCAGAGGGGGCATAACGTCCGCCTCACGAGGTCGTGCGCTGCATCGATCGAGCCAGTATCCGATCCACCGTTCGAGTGACCTCGAAACGGACCAACCTAACCAAGCGGACAATGCTCCCCGAGGCGACTCCCACCGCAACAGCGCGTGCCCCGGTCGGTACGCTGCACAGCGTGCAGGCGACCAGCACGACAGACCAAACCGAAGCGCCCGCGGCAGCGCCCACCACGGCGCGCTCCCGCAGCTGGCGCAGGGTGTTCGACGACATCAGCAGGGCGGCGCAGCAGCGACAGCTCTGGGCCCATCTGGGGTGGCAGGACGTCAAGCAGCGTTACCGCCGTTCCGTCCTGGGCCCGCTGTGGATCACCATCAGCATGGGTGTCACGGCCACCGGCCTGGGGCTGCTGTACTCGACCATCTTCGGGATGGATCCCGGCGAGTACGTGCCGTACATGACGGTGGGCTTCATCATCTGGTACTTCATCTCCGGATGCCTGACCTCGGGCACGGACGTGTTCATCCAGAACGAGGGGATGATCAAGCAGCTGCCCGCGCCGATCAGCATCTACGTCTTCCGGACGGTGTGGCGCGAGTTCCTGCTCTTCTTGCACAACCTGGTCATATATTTCGCGATTCTGGCGATTTTCCAGCCCGAGCTGTCGTGGACCGTCTTCAGCGTGTTCCCCGCGCTGCTGCTGCTACTGGTCAACGCGGGCTGGGTCGTGTTGCTGTTCGGGATCGTCAGCACCCGGTTCCGCGACATCCCGCCGGTGGTCAGCAGCTTCATGCAGCTGCTGTTCTTCATGTCGCCGATCGTCTGGCCCATGTCGGCGCTGGAGGAGAACGCGGGTGCGCGCGCCTGGCTGGCCCAGATAAACCCCGTCTACCATTACGTCGACATCGTTCGTTCGCCGCTGCTGGGCAGCAACCAGGATCTGTACCACTGGCTGATCGTGCTGGCCATCACCGTGGGCGGCTGGGGCCTGGCACTGCTGATGATGCGCAACTACCGGGCCCGCGTTTCCTACTGGGTCTAGAAGGAGGTCGACGAACCGTGGTCAGTATCGACGTGTGGAACGCAGCGGTCGACTTCCCGATCTTCGACGCGAAGTCGCGCTCGATGAAGAAGGCCATGCTCGGCAAGACCGGGGGCAAGATCGGAACCGACACCAAGGTGCCGATCATCGAGGCACTGCGCGACATCGACCTCTCGCTGCGACACGGCGACCGGGTGGCCCTGGTCGGCCACAACGGCGCGGGCAAGTCCACCCTGCTGCGGCTGCTGTCCGGCATCTACGAGCCGACGCGGGGCAGCTCGCGGGTGGAGGGCAAGGTAGCCCCGGTCTTCGATCTCGGCGTGGGGATGGACCCGGAGATCTCCGGGCAGGAGAACATCATCATCCGGGGTCTGTTCCTGGGCATGAGCCGCAAGCAGATGGAGCAGCGGATCGACGACATCGCCGAGTTCACCGAGCTCGGGAACTACCTGTCGATGCCGCTGCGCACCTACTCCACCGGTATGCGGGTCCGGCTGGCGCTGGGCGTGGTCACCTCCATCGACCCCGAGATCCTGGTGCTCGACGAGGGCATCGGCGCGGTCGACGCCGACTTCCTGGAGAAGGCCAAGGGCAGGCTCAACGAGCTGGTCAAGCGTTCCGGAATGCTGGTGTTCGCCTCGCACTCCGACGAGTTCCTCGCCGAGCTGTGCAGCACGGCGATCTGGATGGAGAAGGGCCAGATCAAGGAGCACGGGCCGCTGCGCGAGGTGCTCACGCACTACAAGGGCAAGGACCCCTTCGAGAACCTCAGCCCGCGGGCGAAGGCCCGGATGCAGGAGGAGCACGCCGGTTCGACCGCGACCATCGGAAGCAGCGAGGGCTGATGACGGCATCCGAACAACCCGCACCGCTGCCGGCGGACTCGGTGGTGACGGTGATCGTCACCCGGCACCGCCCGGAACTGCTCGCCGAGTCGCTGAAGGTGATCGGCAGCCAGACCAGGCAGCCGGACCACCTCGTGGTGGTCGACAACGGCCCCGACCAGCCCGCCGCCGAGGTGGTCGCCGAGTGCTCGATCCCCACGACCTATCTGCCCTCCCGGCGGAACCTGGGCGGCGCGGGCGGTTTCGCGCTGGGCATGATGCACGCGCTCTCGCTGGGCGCGGAGTGGATCTGGCTCGGTGACGACGACGGCCGCCCCGCCGACGAGGACGCGCTGCGCACCCTGCTGGACGAGGCGGAAACGCGTGGGCTCGCCGCCGTCTCACCGGTGGTGGTCGACATCGACAGCCCGGACACCCTCGCCTTCCCGCTGCGGCGCGGTCTGACGTGGAAACGCCGCCCCGAGGAACTGCGCGGCACCGGCTCCGAGCACGACTTCCTGCCGGGCATCGCCTCGCTGTTCAACGGCGCGCTGTTCCGGGCCGGAACGCTGGACGTGGTCGGAGTCCCCGACTACCGGTTGTTCTTCCGCGGCGA
Organism: Actinopolyspora mzabensis; assembly: GCF_900101095.1. Lineage (GTDB taxonomy): Bacteria > Actinomycetota > Actinomycetes > Mycobacteriales > Pseudonocardiaceae > Actinopolyspora > Actinopolyspora mzabensis. The sequence goes on along the minus strand of NZ_FNFM01000006.1, from coordinate 198,769 downwards.
CGAGGTGGAAATACACCGCCGGATCGTGCGATCGGGACTGCCGTTCGGGACCACGCTGCGTACTCGATTCCTGCATCCCAACGGCTCGGGAGAATTCAAACCGATGCTGGGTGGGAAGTTTCACGCGCAGGATCCGGAGGATTCCACCAAGCGCTACTACACCTACCGAAACCGCGGTTACCTGCTCGCCCAGCCGGGCATGCGCGGAATAGGGATGCTCGAAGTGGCCCGTTTCGGGCTCTACTTCGTGTGGCAGCGCCGGAGCCCGAAGGATTTCCTGGAATGGCTCCGCCTGCTGCGGCTGGGCAGGCGCGAACGTTTCTACCGCAGGTAAGCCGGGGCGGCCCACGACGGTGCCGCTCGGCACGCCGGGCCGGTCCGATCGCCGCGCGGTCGGACCGGAAATCCGCGTGCAGCCGGTTCGGCGCCGCGCCGCCGGACATTGGACAAAACGGCGAAAACCAACTCGACGACAATCGGCGCGACGTGTCGGGCGGCACATGCCGGTGATACCGCGAAACAGCGCCGCCTGAACACCTACTATTCTCCACTCGTGCTTAGCGTCGGGCGGAAAGAGGACGAGCGGCCCAATCGGGGAAACGGCTCCGGTGACACCGGAGGCCGCGATGCCGCGCACAACACCGATTCCCGCAGACGTCTTCGGATGATCGCGGCGGCACTCGGAATAGTGGGCACGATCCTCTCGCTGTCGGTGCCGTTCCTGCCCGTCAAGCACGAGATCACCCACCTCAGCTGGCCCACGGCCGAGGGAACCGAGCCGGTCTCCGCCCCGCTGGTCAGCTACTCGCCGGTGGACCTGGAGTTCACCGCCCCGTGCGCGACCGCCCGCAGCCTGGACTCCAGAACCTCGAACTCGGCCAACGTGCTGAGCACGAATCCCCCCTCCTCCGAGTACGGCGATCTCACCGGCCTGGTGTTACGCGTCGAGGACGGCAAGCTCACGCTGCTCTCCCGGGGAAGCCGACTCGGCAGCGCCACCATCCCGGACGGGAACTGCACGATCTCGGTGCGCTCCGACGGCTCGCGGACGGTCGCCACCGTGGGCGACAAACCACTGGCGAACGCGACGGGCGGGGACCGGCGGCCGCAGCTGACCGGCATCTACTCCGACCTCGACGACCGGCAGGACCCGGTCGAGGAGGTCTCGTTCCGGGCACAGGTAGACACCCGGTGGTCCACCAGCGCGACGGTGTTCAAGTTCGTCGTCATCGGGTTGGCGGTGCTGTGCTTCATCGGCTGCGTGATCGTGATCCGCAGGCTCGACCGCCGCGCCGGACGACGCGCTCCCAAACTGGTCCCGACGGGATGGTGGAAGCCCACATGGCGGGACGCGTCGGTACTGGCGGCACTGATCGTCTGGTGGCTGATCGGAGCCATGACCTCCGACGACGGCTACATCCTCTCGATAGCGCGCTCCCGGGACAGCGCGGGCTACATCAGCAACTACTACCGCTGGTTCGGCGCTCCGGAATCCCCGTTCGGCTGGTTCTACGAGCTCTACTCGCAGTGGGTCCGGATCTCGGCATCCACTCCCTGGATGCGGCTGCCCGCCCTGCTGATGGGCATCGCGAGCTGGCTGCTGATCAGTCGGGAACTGCTTCCCAGGCTCGGACAGCAGGTTCGTCGCAGCCACGCGGCGGGCTGGGCCGCCGCCGCCGTTTTCCTGGCGTTCTGGCTGCCCTACAACAACGGTCTCCGCCCCGAGCCGGTGGTCGTGTTGTTCTCGCTGCTCGCGCTGGCCGGTGTGGAGCGGGCCGTGGCGACGAAGCGCCTGCTGCCCGCGGCGGTCGGCCTGTTCGGGGCCGCGTTGGCGCTGGGGGCCAACCCGCACGGTCTGATGGCCGTGCTGCCCTTCGTGGTCGCGTTCAAACCGCTGTTCCGGATCGTCAGCCAACGGATCAGGGATTTCGGCTGGCTGCCGATACTCGCCCCGATCTCGGCCTGCGGCTTCGCGATACTCAACATCGTCTACTGGGATCAGACCTGGCAATCGGTGATCGAGTCGACCCAGCTGCGCGGCGAACTCGGCCCGAGTCTGAGCTGGTACCAGGAGGTGAGCCGTTACTCGCTGCTGTTCAGCCAGATCCCCGACGGCTCGATGACCCGGCGGTTCCCCGTACTGCTGGTGATCCTGTGCCTGATCACGTGCGCCGTGGTACTGCTGCGACGCGGCCGTATCCGGGGCGCGGCGCTCGGCCCGAGTCGCAGGCTGCTGGGGATGACGGCGCTGACGTTCTTCGTGCTGGTGCTCACTCCCACCAAGTGGACGCACCACTTCGGCATCTTCGCCTCGGTCGGCGGCGCCCTCGCGGCACTGACCGCGCTGGCCACCAGCGGCACGGTGCTGCGTTCCCGGCGCAACCGGGCCGCGTTCTTCGCCGGACTGATGGCGATCTGCGCGCTGGCGGCCACCGGACCCAACGCCTGGTGGTACGTCTCGGGGTGGGGGATCCCCTGGCACAACAAGCAGCCCTCCGTCCTCGGCTACGAGGCCAGCACCGTACTGCTGATCATCGGTGGGATAGCGCTGATCGTCGCGATCATCGAGCACCTGCGGATCGACGAGTACCGGCCGCACGTGGTCGACCCGCCGAAACTCGACCGCCACGGCCGCACCGGTGTGGAAGGGCGCAGTCGCGCACTGCGGTTGGGCACCGCTCCGCTCTCGGTGGTCTGCGCACTGCTCGTCATCGGCGAGCTGGCCACCTTCGGCAAGGCGATCCAGAGCCAGTGGAACAGCTACAGCCTCGGCAAGGACTCGGTCAAGCAGTTGACGGGCAGCAGCTGCGGACTGTCCGACTACGTGTACGTGGAGAAGGACCCCCTCGCGGGAATGCTGCGGGTATCCGAGACACAACCCGACAACCCGCTACCGGATGCCGAGGTTCCCGCCCGCTTGGAGTCCGAGGAGTCGCCGAAGGCGTACCTGGGGGCCAAGATGCGCGGCTTCCGCCGGGACGGCCTGCCCCCCGACAACGGCGAACCCCAGGGCAAGGACTGGACTCCGCCCTACGACCTGGGCAGCGACGAAGCGCCGGTCTGGGGCAGCTACGCCCCCCGGGAGGCTGTGACCGGCGAACTGCGCACCCAGTGGTACGAACTGCCGGAACGTGCTCGCAAGGGCAACGTCCCGGTGGTGCTCACCCTGGCGGGCAAGGTGAGTGGTGCGAACAAGATCTACGTGGAGTTCGGCAAGCAGACCGAGGACGGCTTCGAGGTGACGGATCGTCGCCGCGTGCTGACAGCTCCCGAGACCGACTGGCGGGACGCTCGGATCAGCGTGGACGGCAGGGCGAAAGGAGCCGAGCAGGCCCGGGTGGTGGCCGTCGACCAGTCTCTGGGCGAGGACGGTTGGCTAGCCTTCAGCGCCCCCCGCGCCCCCCGGCTGACGAACATGACCGACTTCATCGGCGACGCCCCCGCGTTCGTGGAATGGACGGCCGCCTTCCAGCATCCGTGCCTGAACCTGCCGGACATCAGCCACGGCATCGCGGAGGTGCCGCGCTTCCGGATCAGCGCCGGTGGCAGTCTGCGTTCGGTCGGCCAGGCGTGGTCCTCGCCCGACGCGGCGGGACCGTTCGGCTGGCTCAACGTCACCAGCAGCATGCGTGAGATGCCGACCTACCTGCGCGGCAACATCCACCGGGACTGGGGCACGCTCTACGCCGTGGACCGGTATCGCCCCGCGGCACTACCCGCCCAGACGGCCATGGACATCGAGGAGGAGACCCACTGGGGCACCTGGAGCCCCGGGCCGATGAGCAGACCGGTGCAGCTTCCCGGGGACGTGCCCAGTTCGGACGACCGCAACGACACCTCCGCGGAGGAAGAGGAGTTCGACGGCGACAAGATCGGGCACGTCGACGGTTCTACCAACCGACGCGGAAGCAGCTGAGACGCCGGAGCCGTGACGGCTGCCGGGACGGCCGGTTAGCAGGCACGTGAGTCGGCGCCTCGGGAGCGTTGGGCCGGCTCTTGAGTAGCGACCTACGCGGCGAGCGGCCCGGCCTCGCAATGCATCCGACTCACGCACCGAGGACAATCGCGCTGCGAATCGCACGGTCGCGTCCCGACGAGGGTTCCGGGGACGGCGCGATCTCGCGGGGAATCACCGCCCCACGAGGGAACCCGCGGCGGTGCGGGTTGCGGAAGTGCTCGGAGTGCGGCCTGCGGGCGTGGTGGGAGCTCGGCCCCGCGTCGTGACGGTGCCGCGATTTCGCGAGAAATCGACGGCCGTCAGGGCCGCACCGCCTCGCTCACCGGAGTCCCTCGCCCTGCGGCGCGGCGATTTCGCGAGAAATCGACGCCAGCCTCCGGGGGGTCGGGGTGCGGCTCACTCGCGGAAGACGACCCAGCGCAGCAGCACGAAATTGATCCCGGTACCCAGTCCCTGGCCCGCCAGCCAGCACACCGTCCACTTGAGCTGCGCCCCGTAGTGGAAGCCGAATTCGGGCAGCAGCAGGAACAACAGCTGGTTGGTACTGATGTTGACGAAGAAGGTCACCACGTAGACCAGCACGAACGCCCCGGCCTTCGCCTTCGTGTTGCCGGTGTTGGCACCGGCGAAGGTGAGTCTTCGGTTCGCCACGTAGGAGGCGCTGGTCCCCAGCACGAAAGCCAGGGTCCGGGCCGCCCAGTTCGGCATGTCCAGCGCGAGCAGCGTCATGTACGAGCCGTAGTCCAGCAGCGCACAGACGGCGCCGATGAGTCCGAAACGGATGAGCTGCTCGACTATCCCCAGCTTCTTGGCATCAGGTTCGGCGGTGCTTTCGGCCACGGCCACTCGTTCACCTCGGCTGTCACGACGACACTTAAGCGGGAACCGGGCCGGGCGGCAATCAATCCGCCCACACGTCACCCGCCGCCCCTGACTCGTCGACAAGTGTAGCCACTCGACAGGTCAATCGGGGTGGGGCCGGGTTTCACCCGGCGCTGCCGTGCCACAGTACGCAGCTAGACTCGACACGGTGGGATCGGTTAACAACGAGCAACGGATGCTGACGGGCTGGGGTCGCACCGCCCCTACCATGGCCGACGTGATCAGCACACCGGATGTCGAGACGATCGCCCGCGCCGTGCGTGAGGCCGGCCCCCGCGGGGTGATCGCCAGAGGGCTCGGCCGCAGCTACGGCGATCCCGCGCAGAACGCCGGTGGGACCGTCATCGACATGACCGCGCTCGACCGGATCCACACGATCGACGTCGACAACGCGGCCATCGACGTGGACGCGGGCGTGTCTCTGGACACCTTGATGCGCAGGCTGCTCCCGCACGGGCTGTGGCTACCGGTACTCCCCGGCACCCGGCAGGTGACCGTCGGCGGGGCCATCGGGGCGGACATCCACGGCAAGAATCACCACTCGCAGGGATCGTTCGGCAGCCACGTGATCTCGTTGGACCTGCTGACGGCGGACGGCGAGGTGCGCACGCTCACCCCCGACGGAGACTCGCCCGAGCTGTTCTGGGCCACGGTCGGCGGTATGGGGATGACCGGCATCGTCGTCCGAGCCACCATTCGCCTCAAGCGGGTGGAAACGGCCTACTTCGTGGTCGACAACATCCAAACCCGGAATCTGGACGAGCTGCTCGAACACTTCACGGACGGCTCCGACGAGGATTACGTGTACTCGGTCGCCTGGTTCGACTCGTTGGCGCGGGGCGACCGGATGGGACGCGCGCTGCTCACTCGGGGCAATCCGGCCACCCTCGACGAACTCCCGAAAAAACTGCGGAAGAATCCGCTCGGATTCGACGCCCCCCAGTTGATGACGGCACCGCCGATTTTTCCGAACGGCTTGGTGAACAAGTACACCATCACCGCCTTCAACGAGGTCTGGTACCGCAAAGCGCCCACGAAGTACGGCTCGGTACAGAACATCACGCAGTTCTTCCACCCGCTCGACCTGGTCGGCGAATGGAATCGCGTGTACGGTTCCAACGGTTTTCTGCAGTACCAGTTCATGGTTCCGTTCGGCCAGGAACGGATGTTCCGCCGCTCGATCGACAAGATCAGCGCCTCGGGACACGTCTCGTTCCTGAACGTCCTCAAGACGTTCGGCCCGGGAAACGCCGCACCGATGTCCTTCCCGGACAAGGGCTGGACGCTCACCGTCGACATCCCGGTCACGCCGGGACTCGACCGGCTGTGCCGGGAGCTCGACGAAATGGTTCTGGAGGCCGATGGCAGGCTTTACCTCGCCAAGGAGTCCCGCACCACTCCCGAGATGATCGAGCGCATGTACCCGCGTATCGACGAGTGGCGCAAGACGCGTGCCGCGGTCGACCCCGAAGGAATCTTCCGTTCCGACCTGGCCAGGAGGCTGAACCTGTGATCGATGCGGTTGGCAACCCCCAGTCCCTGCTGCTGCTCGGCGGCACCTCGGACATCGCGCTGGCCACCGCCGAGCGCTACGCGCGAGAGCGTCCACTTCGGATAGTTCTGGCCGCTCGCCCCTCCGATCGGTTGGAGGCCGCGGCGGAGCGGCTGCGCGAGACGGGCAGCACGGTGACCACGGTCCCGTTCGACGCCCGCAAGCCCGAGACCCACGCGGAAACCCTGGACAAGGCCTTCGGCGAGGGAGACATCGACATCAGCATCGTCGCGTTCGGCATGCTGGGTGACCAGGAAGAACTCTGGACCGATGTGACTGCCGCGCAGGAGATGGCCGAGATCAACTACGTGGCCCCGGTGACGGTGGGAGTACTGCTTGCCGAGCACCTGCGCAAACAGGGACACGGCCACATCGTCGCGCTCTCCTCCGTCGCGGGGGAACGGGTGCGTCGCTCCAACTTCGCCTACGGCTCGGCCAAGGCCGGCATGGACGGGTTCTACACCGGCCTGACCGAGGCGCTGCGCCCCTCCGGAATCAAGGTGACGGTGGTGCGCCCCGGCCACGTCAAGTCGAAGATGACCGAGGGACTCAAGGAGGCGCCACTGGCGCAGACTCCCGAGCAGGTCGCGGAAATCGTCGTGAACTCGGTGCGCAAGGGCAAGGAGCTGGTGTGGGCGCCGGCGCAGTTCCGCTACGTGATGAGCGTACTGCGGCATCTGCCACGCGCGGTGTTCCGCAGGCTCCCGTTCTGACTCCGCTCGTACGCACGTCCCGTTTTCCGACTTCTCCGGCCTGACCGCACAACCTCCACGCGGCATACCGATTTCGCCCGGTGCTTGTTCTCGTCGAACACGCACCGGGCGCTTTCGTCTTCGGCCGGCTGTGCACCGCCACCCGATTTCGCCGACCACCTCCGCGAAGGGTGACATCGTTTCCGCATTCGACGAGACTCGAGACCGAACGCGGCGAACACTCGCGACAGCTCGTGGTGACGAAAACATGGAATGTAATCCGGCTCACCGTGTTACACCCCGCGGCAAGACGATTGCACGGGTAAATTCGACTGCGAAACGATAACAGGACGCGACAGTCACGCCCCTTTCGTCCGATCATGGAGCGAGACCTGAAAGGGGAAATAGTGACGGTCAAGAATCTTGTGGGACGCGCCGTCGCGCTGAGCACGGCGGCCGCCCTGGTCACGGCCGCCCCCGCGGCCGGAGCGACCGAACAGCCCGAGCAGAGCACGCCGACCACCCAGTCGAGCCAGCAGGCCGAGTCCGGTGACGACTCCACCCAGGACGAGTCGGGGAGTGAAACCGGCGCCGCAGCGGACTCTTCGGGCTCTGGGGACAGCACTTCCGACGAGGACTCCGGATCGAGCGACGCCTCGGGCTCCGGTGACGACTCCACCGATGGTTCCGGTTCCGGCAGCGACTCCGGCAGCGGCACCGACGGCTCCGGCGCCACCGACGAGTCCGACGCCACCGGTGACTCCGGTAGCGGTTCCACCGATGGCTCCACCGACGGGTCCGGGTCGAACGACTCGGCTTCCGGCGATGCCACCGGCTCCGGCAACGACTCCGGCAGCGAGTCCGGCAGCGAGTCCGGCAGCGACTCGGGCTCCGGAGCCAGCGGCGACGGTTCCGCGGACGACGGCGACCAGGTCGACGAGGACCCCGGCGCGGGCAAAATCGACGAGTACTACCAGAGCCTCAGCTCCGAGGAGCAGCAGCGGCTGGGCGATCCGGTGGGTGATGAGCAGCTCGTCAGCGACTCGCTCCGCTACCAGAAGTACGACAACGCCCGGATCTACTGGTCGGCCGAGCAGGGCGTGCACTCCGTCTCGGGTGCCGTGCTCGACGCCTTCGTGAACGCGGGCGGTCACGAGGCGATCGGCGTTCCCGCCACCAACGTGCTCGCCGACGACCTGGGAACCCCCTACGGCGAGTTCGTGAGCTCCGAGCGGGGAACGAGCGCGATCTACGCGCCGGAGGACGCGGAAGCCCACGTGCTCGGTGAGCCCGTGCTGCGGAAGTGGCGCGCCGAAGGCGGCGGTAGCCAGCTGGGTTACCCGACCACCGACACCGCCGCGACAGCGGACGGCCGGGGCCAGTACAGCGAGTTCGCCAACGGCGGCGTCATCTACTGGACCGCCGAGACGCAGGCCCACGTGCTGCGGGGCAGGATCCTGGCGAAGTGGGAGGAGACCGGTGGTGGAGCGGGCCCGCTGGGTTACCCGACCACCGACACCACGGCCACACCAGGCAACACCGGCCAGTACAACCACTTCGAGAACAACGGCTCGATCTACTGGTC
>NZ_FNFM01000006.1:0-189810 GCF_900101095.1 Actinopolyspora mzabensis | reverse complement strand
GCCACACCAGGCAACACCGGCCAGTACAACCACTTCGAGAACAACGGCTCGATCTACTGGTCGGAACAGACCGGCGCACACACCATCCAAGGCGCTATCCGGGACAAGTGGGCTTCCATGGGCTGGGAACGCGGCCCGCTGGGTTACCCCACCACCGACGAGCAGAGCGCCGCGGACGGTAAGGGTCGCTACAACGAGTTCGCCGGAAGCGATGGCGGCGCCATCTACTCGGCCTCGGAGGGCGCCTGGATAGAAGAGTTCGGAGCCACGCACGCCGTCTACGGCGCCATCTACGACAAATGGGTGGCGAGCGGCGGGGTCAACGGACCGTTGGGGTACCCGATCACCGACGAGCTCGTCGGTTACGAGGAACTCGGTTACAGCGGCAGGTACAACGCCTTCAGCGGTCAGGACGGTATGTTCGCCTTAATCGCCTGGAGCCAGGAGACAGGAGCACACTCGGTACAGGGCAAGATCGCCTACAAATACGCGAGCTCCAAGTACGGCGGTCCGGGCGGTGTCCTGGGCTACCCGACCACCGACCAGCGTACCACCCCGGACGGTCAGGGCTCCTACAACCACTTCAACGGTGCGGGCGGCAGCTCGATCTACTCCAGCAAGGCGGTCGGAAGGGCGCACGCGGTCTTCGGCGGGATCCGGGACCGCTGGCAGCAGCGGGGCTGGGAGCGTTCCTACCTGGGCTACCCGACCAGCGGCCAGTACCAGGTGGACGGCGTCTACCGGGTCGACTTCCAGGGTGGTCAGATCACCTACTACCCGGAGACCGGTGAGATCGTCGACCGGCCGTGGTGACCGAACCGGTCACACCGGGCTGAGCACCCGGCGAGTGTGACATCCCCGAAGGGCCTTCCGGAACGCTCCGGAAGGCCCTTCGTTGTCACTAACAGGTGAAATACCGGTATGAGCCGCGTGATCGAGCGTGTCCGTTCCACAGCTCCGGCCCACCCGCTCCCAAGCTGGGCATCGTTCGGAGTTCGCCGAGCTGAACAGGAGCATCCCGTGTTTTCCGGAAATGGTTCGATCTTGCGCAGAGCGGTGGCCGGTGCGGCCACCATGCTCGCGGTCACGCTGTCGCTGGGGCTGTCCGGCACCGCGAGCGGCGATGTGGACACTCCCCGCGCGGAGCAGCAGACCCGGGCGGAGGAGCAGCCCCAGAAGGCCTCGCCCGCCGAATTCACCCCCATCGAACACCGGTACTGGAACGATCCGAAGCTGCGTAAGCTGCTCGGTCACCCGGTGGACACCGAGTACCACAAGGACGGGATCTCCTACCAGGAGTACCAGAACGGCTGGATGTACCACACCGACGACACGGGCACGCACGAGGTGCACGGGGCCATCGCGGACCGCTACACCGAGGTAGGCACGCACGAGACCTACGGTGTCCCCACCACCGACGAGCTGAAGACCCCGGACGGCAAGGGGCGCTACAACCACTTCACGGGGACCAAGGCGATCGGGATCGCCTCGATCTACTGGACCCCGAAGACCGGTGCACAGGGAATCTGGGGGCCGCCGAGGCAATTCTGGGCCAAGCACGGCTACGAGCGCGGCTTTCTGAACTACCCCACCTCCACCACCACGGACACTCCCGGTGGCAAGGGGATCTACACGCATTTCCGCGGCGCGGACCACCACGGGGCCTCCGTGTACTGGAGCGAGAAAACCGGTGCTCACTCGGTGCAGGGCGCGATCCGCGCCCGTTGGCTGAAGCTCGGCGCCGAGAAATCGTGGCTGGGTTTTCCCAAGTCCAACGAGTACGGCATCAAAAACGGTCGACGTAGCGATTTCCAGCACGGCTACATCATCTGGAACTCCAAGACCGGCAAGACCAAGGCGTACCGTTACTGACCGGAGTTTTCCACCGGGTTGCCACCCGGTCTCCTTCGGCGCGGAAGCGTCGAGGGAGACCGGGCAACGGGCGGAAAACGCCTTCGCTATCGCATCGTGGATGCGGTTGTGACTCCCGTCGAGTCGGCTGCGAGAATCGACTGTGGATTCGGGGCCGGGGCGATGGGAGACTCGGATATGGCCGTGAAGTGCTCCATTGTGGATAACACGCTGGTCGCTGAGTTCGATTCGACCATGTTCAAGTGGCTACGCGCTTCACTGCCACGATATCGGGAACTGGTCCAGGGAAGACTGGACGAATACCGCGAATACGACTGGCTGTGTGAGCGGCTCTCGTTGCCGTTGCCGGTCACCCCACTGGACTCGACCATGCTCCGCGCGCTGCGCGACAGCTGGTGCGATCCCGTGGACGACGACGCGTTGCGCGGTTGGCTGGAGGCCGATCTGATCAACCGGCTCCGCGAGGACGCGGACGTCGTGCTGCGCACCCTGCCCGCCAGGGGCGAAAAACTGGTGCTGCACAACGCCGAGCAGGTCGAGGCGTGGTTCTGGGTGCTGGTGAACATGCGCATCGCCTACGGAGTGGAGCACGGCGTGCTCGGTCCGGGCTGCGCCCCCATCGACGAGCACTTCGACAAGACGGCGGACTGGAGCGATCCGCTCACGCCCGCACGCTTCGCGGTGTGGTGGATGCAGAATGTCGCGGACGTGCTGCGCAAGGTTTCCGGGCAACCCCTGCCGGAGTACTCCTACTACTGACTGGTCTTACCGAGCGGGTTCGCGGCCGGATTCGCGCGGGTGGAGTGACGGACGGCGCGTGCGGCGGTGCCTTGCGGGCCGTGCCGCTGTGGAGCGGCGCCCACTCCCCTGCCCAGCTCACTCTCCTACCCAAGCTCACTCCCCCGACCAGAGGGTGTGCAACGGCAACCTGCCCCGCGGGATCGCGGACCTGCCGGCAGGCGCGGGCGCGGGCCATCCCAACGCGATACCGGTACGCACCGACCACGGCTCCTCGAACCCGGCGATCGCGGTGGCCCGCTCGGCGTTGGCCGCCGGGAAGAAGGTCGCCGGGCAACAGCCGAGTCCGAAAGCGCCCGCCGCCGCCATGAGGGTCTGTGCGAACCTGCCCCCGTCGAACTCGGCGTCCGCCCCGCCGCGATCCAGCGCCAGCAGGATCACCACCGGTGCCTGCGCGAGGTGCAGGGCGTAGTCGCCGCAGCGCCCCAGTTCGGCACGGGTGTCCGCATCGCGAACGGTGTGCACCCGCCACGGTTGGCGATTACGCGCGGAACCGGTCCAACGGGCCACCTCGAGTATCCGGCGCAGATCCGCCGTGGGCACCTCGGCGTCCGTGAACCAGCGGTTGGCGCGCAATCCGCGCAGCATCTCCAACGAGTCCGGGAAAGGGGCACCACGCCCGGGTGATTCGGTCACGATCGAAGTATGGTGCGCTAGGGTGCGAACTGTCGCGAGAGGTCGGCCCAATGCGCCGAAAAGCCGTACGGAGGTTCGCCGCGTGCAGTCGGAGACGACCGCGTCCTCGGAGAGCATGCTCCCCGAACGCAGCAAAGAGGTTGCCCGTCGGCTCCGGGCGATGGGAGTACCGGGCGAGATCCGGGAGATGCCCGGATCGACCAGGACCGCCGCCGATGCCGCGGCGGCCCTCGGCTGCGAGACGGGCGCGATCGCGGGAAGCCTGGTCTTCCTCTCCGGTGAGGAGCCGGTCCTGGTGCTGACCAGTGGGCGCCACCGGGTGGACACGGAAGCGCTGGCCCTGCGGCTGGGGTGGCAACCGCTCGTCCGCGCCAAGCCCGAGCAGGTCCGGCGGGCCACCGGCCAGGCGATCGGCGGGGTGGCTCCGTTGGGACATCCCGAGGCGCTGCCGACGGTGGTCGACAGCGCACTGGCGGACTACGAACGGGTGTGGGCCGCGGGCGGCACACCCCGAACGTTGTTTCCCACCAGCCATGACGAGCTGGTCCGCATGACCGACGGCCGGTCCCTACCGGTCGCCTCCGAAGAGTGACCGGAGCCCGCACCGTCCGGCGTCAATCTCCCCCGAGATCGCCGCGCCGGTGGCGAGGGAGCCGGGGCGTACGACGGTCCGGCCTGGGGGGGGGGTCGATTTCTCGCGAAATCGCCGGGCCGGCAGCGCCGAGGAGTAGCCGCCCTCCGAGCGCTCCCGCAGGCCGAGTCCCGACCACCCTCGCAGTCGGCACCGCCGCGGGTTCTCCCGTGCGGCTCTCGCGAGGACGCCGGAGACGTTGTGTAGGTCGCTACCCGATGTCGCCGGACCCGCAGCGAGAGCCGTGCGAGAGGTTCCGCCACCCGCACCGCCGCACAGACCGAGCCGAAAACCTCGCTCAGAGGTAGAAGGCGAAGAAAAGACACCCTGCGAGGATGCCGAACAGCACCAGCAGCACCTTGTCCTTGAGTGCCACTTCCTCCGGTTCACCGGCCACGCCCTTGTCCACGTCCACCGCGTAACGCAGGATGCCGATCACGAAGGGAATGATCGACACCACTCCCCAGATCGAGTTGTCCTCCTGCCGGATGTCGTAGGCCCACATGCTGTAGGACATGATCATGATCGCGGCCGAGATGGCCCAGACGAACCGCAGGTACGAGGCGGAGTAGGCCCGTAGCGACTTGCGGATCTTGGCTCCGGTCTCGTTGGCGAGCTTGACCTCCGCGTAGCGCTTGCCCGCCACCATGAACAGCGAGCCGAAAGCGACCACGATGTAGAACCACTGGGTGATCTCCAGCCCGGCGGCCGCGCCGCCCGCCACCGCGCGCAGCAGGAAGCCGGAGGCCACTATGCACAGGTCGATCACCGGCTGGTGCTTGAGGCCGAAGCAGTAGCCGAGCTGCACGGCGACGTAGACGACCATCACCGCCAGCAGGCCCATGCTCATCAGGCCGGAGACGACCAGCGAGCCCACGAGCAGCAACCCGCACACCCCGTAGGCCACCGGCAGCGGGATCAACCCCGCCGCGATCGGCCGGTTTCGTTTGGTGGGGTGCGCCCGATCGGACTCCACGTCGAGAGCGTCGTTGATGAAGTAGATCCCCGAAGCGGCCATCGAGAAGACCGCGAAGGCCACGGCAGCGTCGAGCAGGGTCGGAACCGCCCACAGCTCACCCGCGCTGAACGGTGCGGCCAGCACCAGGATGTTCTTGACCCACTGCTTCGGTCGTAGCTCCTTGAGCAGGCCGTTGAGCAGCCCGCTCGGAGTTCCCGCGGCGGCGATCACCCTCGCGTGGTAGGCGTCCGAGGACTTGTCCTGGGACGATCCCGCGGCGCTCGTTTCCCCCGCCGGGGCCGTGCTCGCCGTGTCTTCGGTGAACCGGTCCTCCAGCGCACCGGCCTCACCGCCCGCCTCCGAGCCGATCAGTCCCTCGGAGTCGGCCCGCACGGCCTCTTCGGTGTCCGCGGCACGTGCCTCGGCGGGCGAGGATTCGGCGTCACGTTCGGTCTCGGCTTCGCGCTCGGTGGTGGCGGTGTCGACACCGCCGCCGGAAGCGGATCCTGTCGCCGACCGCTCGGACCGCTGCCCCTCGTTGCTTCCCGCGGTGGTGTCCTCCGCGGTCCTGGAATCGGCTTCGTTCCTGTCAGCCACGGTTCCTCCGCCGTTCGACGTATCGACGTACGCCCAGCGCGACGGTCCCACCGAGTCCCGAACCGACCAGCACGTCACTCGGGTAGTGAACACCGAGCACCAGGCGGCTGACCATCATCGGCGGCACCACCACCGGTCCCAGCCCGCGCCCGAGCAACCTGCCGTAAAGAATCGCGGCCGTGGTCGTCGAAGTGGCGTGCGAGGAGGGAAAGCTCAACCGGCTGGGGGTGTCGACCAGCACCCGGATGCCCGGGTCGCCGGGGCGGTTGCGTCGCACGACGCGCTTGACCGCGATGGAGGCGCCGTGCGAAACGGCGACACCGGCGGCGGCCAGTACCCACTCGCGACGACGGCGGCGGTCGGTGAGCGCCCCGACCGCCCCGAGCGCCAGCCAGCCGAGGGCGTGATCGCCGAATTTGGACATGCCCTTCGCGACGGTAACCACCGGTGGTGTTGCCAGCACGTGCTGCACACGGCGCACCGCGGTGGTCTCTGCCGTGACTGCAGCGGGCATTCTCTCCTCCGTGGTCTGCTCCGGCTCGATCCGCTCGATCGGCTCGGCCGCCACGGTGGTCAGCTCTGCGTCCACTTCGTCTCCGGCTTCCTCTCCTGCCGAGGTGCGTCCACTCCGGGGACCCGTCCGGGGCCGGTGTTCCGGCCCCGGACCGGCGCACCCGGTAGTGCCCGACGCTCGGATTCGCTTCGAATCACTCGTACATCCGCTTCCAGGACTCCGGGCTGGTCAGCTCCGGCAGCGCCTGGCGGTAGGCGTCCCGTAACCGCGGCCACTCACTGACGAGCTTGCGGTAGTCCGCCAGGGCACGCCTGCCGAGCCTGCGGAACTCGTCCGGGTCACGTCGCCGGAACACGGTACCGCTCCCGTCCGCGGTGGATACGGTGGCACTGTCCAGCGCACCGAGCAGGAACCAGAGCGCGTTCGAGGAGGGGATGTTCAGCTGCGGCCGGTTCTTGGCGTTCGGATCGGGGGCCTTGAGGTTGTGCAGCAACGCCTGGGAGGCACGCTTGGCTATCCGCACCGGGTGCACCGGCGGATCCAACAGTGCTTCGGCCATGGCGGGATTGGCGGAGGGAGTCGGTAGCTCTCCCGCGGAGGAGTAGGTCTGTGCGTCGGAGTAGTGCTCACGAAGCTTGCGAACCTCGGGTAACGCGGTACGCAGGCTGTCGAAAAGCCCCTCCGGCCCGGCCAGGAAGTCCTCCACCGCCTTGAGCTGCACCGCGACCGTGGAGTACTCCATGGAGAACAGGTGCCGCAACGTGAGCTTGAGACTCTGTTTGACCAGGTTCTTGCGCACGTCGTCCGGGCTGTGCAGCGCGGCGAGGATCAGCCTGTTGCGGGTGTGGAAGTAGGCCGTCCAGTCCGTCGCGTCGTTCTTGTCCGTCCAGGGCATGTGCCAGACTGCGGCACCGGGCAGCGAAACGGTCGGATAACCGCGTTCACCCGCCCGCAGGTGGTACTCGGCGTCGTCCCACTTGAGGAAGAGCGGCAGCGGCAGACCGGTCTGCTCGATGACCTCCCTCGGGAACAGGCACATCCACCACCCGTTGTAGGTGGAGTGGATGAGCTTGTGCAGCTTCCTGCTCTTTCGCAGCGGGTACTGGGCGAAGTCGTGGTCGGTGGCGGCTCCGGGTGCGGCACGCCACATCGCGGCGCCGAGATCGACGACCTCACCCATGGTGTGCAGCCGTGACCTGGCCTGGAGATTGAGCATGTGCCCACCGACGACCACCGGCTGCACCGAGGCGCGTGCGAAGGCGTTGGAGCGCAGGATGCCGTCCGGCTCCATCGCGATGTCATCGTCGAACAGCATCACCTGTTCGGCGTCGGAGTTGTAGATCCCCTCGTACATCACGCGGGTGAACCCACCGGAACCGCCGAGGTTGGGTTGCTCGATGACGTGAAGCTTGTCACCGATCCGGCGAACGGCCTCGTCGAAGCCCTCGGTCTCGCGGATCTTCTGCGCCCCCTGGTCGGCCACCACCACACGTTCGACGAGGTCGAGGACCTGTGAGTCCTCACCCAGGGTCTGCAGCGTCTGCACGCAGTCGTCCGGGCGCATGGTGGTGGTGCCGACCACGACCCGCTGCTTCGGCAGTTTGAGGTCGGTGGTCCAGGCCGCCTCGTCGAGCTCGATGTCGCCCTCGTTGGTGAACAGGTCGAACCAGATCCAGCCGCCGTCCTCGAAGGGCTTGAGCGAGATGCGGAACTCCAGCCGACGCCAGGACTTCGGACTGGATACGGCCGTCCCCTCCAGGTGCACGATGTCGCCGTTCGGTTTGGAGCGGTAAACATCCAGCCTGCCCGAGCCGCGAACCTTGAGCCGTAGCACCACCTCGTCGAGCTTCGTCCAGCGTTTCCAGTAACTGGCGGGGAACGCGTTGAAGTACGAGGCGAACGAGATGTTGGTGTGTACCGGAACACGCAGCGATCGGCGGGACAACACGGTGGCGTGTTGCGAAGCGGCTTCCGGTTCGTCGAGGTAGAGCGGACGGGCATCCATCGGGTCCTCGGAACGGGGCAGCAACACCCGCTGCAGCACCTGTTCCGCGCCGATCCGCTTGCCGCCGGTGCGGACCGTGGCCGAATCGGCGAGTTTGCTCTCACCCACGGCGTCCGCGGAGTCACTCTCCGCTCCGGAAACCGCCGTGCCCTGTTCCGGGGAGTTCTGCTCCGCGGCGTCCTGCTCCAACTGATCCGACTCGGCCAGGTCAGGCTCGGTCGGAGAAGTCCGGTCAGTCACGTCAGTCCTCCATCGAGCCGTCCAACGAGCGGCCCTCGGTGAAGTAGGGGTAAACCTTGTTGTCGAACATGCTCAGCGCGGATCCGATGGCCATGTGCATGTCCAGGTACTTGTAAGTGCCCAACCTGCCGCCGAAGAGCACCTTGCGCTCCTTCGCCTCCCGTTTGGCCAGATCACGGTAGGCTTCCAGCTTCGCTCGGTCCTCGGCCGTGTTGATCGGATAGTAGGGTTCGTCGCCGCTCTCGGCGAACCGCGAGTACTCCCGAACGATCACGGTCTTGTCATTGGGATAGTAATCCCGCTCCGGGTGGAAGTGCCGGAATTCGTGGATCCGCGTGTAAGGGATCTCCTCGTCGGCGTAGTTCAGCACCGGCGTGCCCTGGAAGTCACCCGTTTGCACGACCTCGGTCTCGAAGTCGAGAGTTCGCCAGCCGAGCTCACCGGCGGAGTAGTCGAAGTAACCGTCCAGCGGCCCGGTGTAGACGACCGGCACGTCGGGCAACTGGTCGCGCACGTCGAAGTAGTCGGTTTCCAGCCGCACCTCGATGTTGGGGTGATCGGCCATCCGACGCAGCCAGGCGGTGTAACCGTCCACCGGCAGGCCTTCGTAGGTGTCGCTGAAGTAACGATTGTTGAAGTTGTAGCGCACCGGCAGCCGGGTGATGTTGGCAGCGGGCAGTTCCTTGGGGTCGGTCTGCCACTGCTTGGCGGTGTAACCGCGTACGAACGCCTCGTAGAGCGGACGACCGATCAGCGAGATCGCCTTCTCCTCGAGGTTCTTGGCGTCGGCGGTCTCGATCTCGGCAGCCTGCTCCGCGACCAGCGCCTTCGCCTCGTCCGGAGTGAAGGCACGTCCGAAGAACTGACAGATCAGCCCGAGGTTCATCGGGAAGGAGTAGATCTGTCCCTGGTACCGGGTGAAGACCCGGTGCTGGTAGTCGGTGAAGTCGGTGAAGCGGGTGACGTAGTCCCACACGCGCTTGTTCGAGGTGTGGAACAGATGCGCACCGTAACGATGCACCTCGATACCGGTTTCCGGCTCGGCCTCGGAGTAGGCGTTGCCACCTATGTGGTGCCTTCGCTCCAGCAGCAGTACTCGCTTGTCCAACTGGGTGGCGGCGCGTTCAGCGATCGTAAGTCCGAAAAATCCGGAACCTACGATTATCAGGTCATAACCTCCGAAGCTCACAGCCGCGAGGGTAGCGTTAGACCGATCGGGTGCCGAAACCGCGTGCCATCAGCGACTGATCGTGTCGGTTTCGCGATCGCGGCTTCGGAAAACGGCTCGCTCCGCCGGGCGCGTGAACTCCGTCGGGCGCGTGAAGTGATTCGGTCGCATACTGCCCCGCGATGGTGTGAACGACTCACATCGAAAACCACCGTCCGGGCCCACCGACAACTACCGCCCGGCCCACCGGCAATGTGAGCGAGGCGACTTATGCTCCGCGGTTTGATCGTCGGAACCATCGCACTGGCCACGACCACCCTGCTGACCACCGGCGCAGCCGGTTCGACCACGGAACGAGCGAACCCGGACCGCGGGGAAACCACGGCGGTGCACCGAGCGCTCTCCGAGGCACCGGGCACGCGGGAAGCACCGGGCGTCCGCACGGTACGGACCCGAGAACAGTTCAGCATGGTCGCTGTCACCTGGGACGGGAAAGCCCCGGACCACACAGCGGCCCAGTACTGGCAGGACGGAAGCTGGAGCTCCTGGCACGAGCTGTCACCACTGCGCTCCGCGGGACACGGCGGGGAGGATGTCTCCGGCGCGGCAGGCGCCAGCGGTGCCTGGTGGACCGGGCCGAGCTCCCGCATCCGGATACGCGCGGTGCGGGCGGGCGAGCACGTGACCGGGGAACTGGAACTGATCGCGATCACGCCGGGCACGGAGCCGGTGCGCTCGGAACCCGAACGGCGGAGCGCACGGCCACCGGTGGTAACCCGCGCGGAGTGGGGCGCCGACGAGAGCCTGATGCGCTGGCCACCGGAGTACTCGGCCACCACACGAGCGGCGATCGTGCACCACACCGTGGAGACGAACGACTACACCTGCGCGCGTTCCGCCGAGGTGGTCAGGGGGCTGTATCACTACCACGCCGTGGAGCTCGGGTGGGGCGACATCGGCTACCACGCGTTGGTGGACAAGTGCGGGACGATCTTCGCTGGCCGTACCGACGGGCTGCGCCGCCACGTGGTGGGTGGCCACACCAAGGGATTCAACGGCCAGACCTTCGGGGTGGCGCTGATCGGCAACTTCGAGACCGCCCACCCGACCGACAGCGCGCTTCGTTCGACCGGCAGGATCGCGGGTTGGAAACTCGGCACCGTCGGTCGTGATCCGCTGGGCCAAACCACGCTGGTCTCCGGGGGCGGTAAGGGCAACGAGTACCCCGAGGGCACCTCGGTCACGTTGCCCCGGATCTTCACCCACAGCGACGTCGGCGACACCGCCTGCCCCGGTCAAAACGTCTACGACCGGATGGCCACCATCAGACAGGCCTCGGCCGAATGATCCGTCGCCGGTTCGCGTAGCGAACCGAGCCGCCTCCAGCAGGAGGTCACCACCAGCGTTCGAGCACGGTTGCCACCCCGTCGTGGGTGTTGCTGGTGGTCACCTCGTCGGCGACCTGGCGGACCTCGGGGTGCGCGTTGCCGACCGCCACGCCGTGCCCCACCCACTCCAGCATGGGGATGTCGTTGGGCATGTCGCCGAACGCGATGATGTCGGGGGGCTCAGCCGCCAGTTGCTCGGCCACCCGCGCCAGCCCCGCCGCCTTGTTCACGCCGGGCGCGGACAGCTCCAGCAGCCCGGCCCCGGTGGAGTAGGTGATCTCCAGCCGTCCCCCGATCAGTTCCTCCGCGAAGGGCGCCATCTCGGCACTGGTCATCCGCTCGTGCATGACCAGCAACTTCACCACCGGCACACCGACGAGTTCGTGCTGGACCGCGATCCGCAGATCCGGGTTGGGCCAGCAGCGGTGGAACGCGGACTCGGCGATGAACTGCTGGTCCAACCGGTCGTGCGCGCCGCTGGTGGCTCGCTCGACCCCGAAGGAACACCCCGGGAGGGCCTCGCGCAGCTCGCCGGTCACCTCCCGCAGGGTTGTCGGCTCGATCGGCGTGCTGTGCAGCACACGGTCCGCGGCCGCGTCGTAGAGCACCGCACCGTTGGAACACACGACTGTGCCGGCCACGCCGAGACCGGTCACGATTCGCGGGACCCACCGAGGCGGACGACCGGTGACCAGCACGAACGGGGTTCCGGAGTCATGCACGCCGCGCGCGCTGCGCGCGGTGCGTTCGCTGACCCGCTCCGCGGGGTCCAGCAGGGTTCCGTCGACGTCGGAAGCGACAAGGGATGGTCTGCGCACCAGACCATTCTGCCGTGCCGAGCCGGTTATCGGGACGCGATGCGCACCACTTTCATGGAATATGCCGCCTACGCCGTGGCTACCTCTCGTAGCGGAGCGGCATGAACGTATACGGTCACGAGTGTGCGCGTTGGGATAGTGATTCTGCCCGAACACCGATGGTGGGCCGCGGAGCCGCTCTGGCGTATGGCGGAGGAGTACGGCTTCGACCACGCCTGGACCTATGACCACGTGGGTTGGAGATCGTTGGTGGACAAACCGTGGTTCGACGCGGTTCCCACCCTCACGGCGGCGGCCACCGTGACTTCCCGGATCAAGCTGGGCACGCTGGTGAGTTCCCCCAATTTCCGACACCCGGTGCATTTCGCCCGCGAGGTGACCGCGCTGGACGATGTCAGCGACGGACGTTTCCTGCTCGGTCTCGGCTCGGGAAGCAGTGGTTTCGACGAACGGGTGTTCGGAACCGAGCCCCTGTCCACCTCCGATCGGGTCGAGCGTTTCGGGGAGTTCACCGAGCTGCTGGACTCGATCCTCACGAACGACAACGTCAGTTCCGACGGCAAGTACTACTCGGCGGTGGAGGCGCGGCGCTCCCCGGGCTGCGTCCAGACGCCGCGTGTCCCGTTCGTGGTGGCCGCCGAGGGCACCCGTGCGATGCACCTCGCCGCGCGGTTCGGCAACGGTTGGGTGACGAACGGCCGCGGGTCGGGTACCGAAGTGACCGACGACGAGGCGTGGTGGCGTTCGCTGCGGGACAACACGGAACGTTTCGAGGAAGTACTGCGGGAGCGGGGGCGCGTGCCGGGAAGGGTGCCGCGCTACCTGAACGCCGACGCGGGCGCGGTCTACTCGCTCAGCAGCGTCGAGCGTTTCAGGGACGTACTGGGCAGAGCGGGCGAACTGGGATTCACCGACGTGATCGTGCACTGGCCCCGGACGGAGGCACCGTTCGCGGGACGGGAATCGGTGCTGGAGGAGATCGCATCGGAGGTACTGCCCGGTCTGAAGGAGCACTGACCCGCCGCCGGAGGCCCCCTGCCGGGGAAACCGCTTCCGGCAACGCGGATACCGACGGGTCGTGTCGGGTATCCACCGGACGAACCGCTCGGAATCGACAACCTCGCCGTCGGGAGATCCCGGCCCATGAACACACGAAGCACGGCCCGCCGCCTGTTGGACGTGGCGGGCACGACCTACGCCGCCCAGGCGGACATCACGCTGCGGAACCGACCGGAACCGCTGTACCGACTGTTGGTGTTGTCGGTGCTGCTGTCCACCCGGATCAAGGCCGAGATCGCGGTGGCCGCCGCCCGCGAGCTCGCCGAGTTCGACACGCCGGAGCGGATGCTGCGCGCCACCTGGCAGCAGCGGGTGGACGCGCTGGGACGCGGCCACTACGTCCGCTACGACGAGAGCACCGCCACCGCCCTCGGCCAGGGGGCGGAACTGCTGCGGGACGAGTACGCGGGCGATCCGCGCAACATACGAACCGAGGCAGCGGGCGACCCCGCGAAACTGCGTTCCGCGCTGCGCGGGATCCCGAAGCTGGGGCCGGTGGGGGCCGACATCTTCTGCCGCGAGGCACAGGCGGTGTGGCCGGAGCTGCGCCCCTACTTCGACAAGAAGGCCCTGACAGGCGCGCAGCGGGTCGGCCTGCCGGGAAGGGCCGCGGAACTCGCCGAACTCGCCGAGGCGGAGGAGCTGGCCCGGCTGGCAGCGGCCTGCGTACGCGTGACGCTGGAGAAGGGGACGGCGGAGAAGGTCGAGCAACCCTCCGCCACCGGCCGAACCGCCGCCACCGGGTGAGCGCAGGAGGCCCGGCTCGCGCCCCATCCCGGGGGCTTCCCAACGGAACCTCCCGTCCGCTCTCGCGGCGGGAGGTCCGGAACCGGGTGGCGACTACGGGTTCAGGACCTCGACACCGCCCATGAAGGGGCGCAGCCCCTCCGGAACCCGAACCGAGCCGTCGGACCGCTGGTGGTTCTCCAGGATGGCCACGATCCAGCGGGTGGTGGCCAGCGTCCCGTTGAGCGTGGCGGTGATCCGGTTCGCCCCGTCCGGGTCGCGATAGCGGACGTTCAGGCGCCGTGCCTGGAACGTGGTGCAGTTGGAGGTGGAAGTGAGCTCGCGGTACTCCCCCTGGCTGGGGATCCACGCCTCGCAGTCGAACTTGCGGGCGGCGCTGTCGCCGAGGTCGCCCGCGGCGGTGTCGATCACCCGGTAGGCCAGTTCGAGCTTGCCCAGCATCTCCTCCTCCAGCGCCAGCAGCCGCTCGTGCTCCTCGCGGGCCTGCTCCGGCGGGCAGTAGGAGAACATCTCCAGCTTGTTGAACTGGTGCACCCGGATGATGCCGCGGGTGTCCTTGCCGTAGGACCCGGCTTCCCTGCGGAAGCAGGTGGACCAGCCGGCGTAGCGACGCGGGCCCGCGGTGAAGTCGAGGATCTCGCCCTGGTGGTAGCCGGCCAGCGGGACCTCGGAGGTGCCGACCAGGTACAGGTCGTCCTGCTCCAGCCGGTAGACCTCGTCGGAGTGCGCCCCCAGGAAGCCGGTTCCCTCCATGACCTCGGGGCGAACCAGCACCGGCGGCACCGTCAGCGTGAAACCGGCCGCCGTCGCACTGGCCGCGGCCATGTTGAGCAGCGCCAGTTCGAGCTGGGCCCCCACACCGGTGAGGAAGTAGAACCGCGCCCCGGAGACCTTGGCTCCCCGCTCCATGTCCAGCGCACCCAGCGAGGTACCCAGTTCGAGGTGATCGGCGATTTCGAAGTCGAAATCGGGCGGCGTGCCGACGTGCTTGAGCACGACGTAGTCCTGCTCGCCCCCGTGTGGGGTCTCGGGTTCGATGATGTTGGAGACAGCTCGCTGCGCCCGTTCCAGTTCGGCGTCGGCGGCGGTCTGCTCGGCCTCGGCCTCCTTGACCCTGTTGGCGAGCTCCTTGGCCTCGGCGAGCAGCCTGTCGCGTTGCTCGCCCGACGCCTTGCCGACTTCCTTGCCCATCCGCTTCTGCTCGGCACGCAGCTCGTCGGCGCCGGCCACCGCTGACCTGCGCCGCTCGTCGGCGGCGAGCAGTGCATCCACCAGAGCGGAGTCCTCCCCGCGGGCGCGCTGCGAAGCGCGCACGGCGTCGGGATCCTCGCGCAGCGTCTTCAGGTCGATCACGGCAGGTCAGCCTAGCTTGTCGCGGCCGGTGTGCCCCAGCCTGGGTGGCCCCGCGCGCCCACGGGCGCGATCCGCACCCCCTCGGGCGCGAAACACACCGTGCTGTGCGCGTTCCGATGTCGGGTTAGGCAGTATGGAGGAGTGATGGCCGAGCCCCCCGAATCACCGTCGGAGCAGAACTCCGGCAGTACGAATCCCTCCCGCGGCGGTCGGAGCCGGCAGGGAGCCGCGAACGCACGACTGGTGATGATCATGGCCGTTATCGGTGCCCTGCTGGTGTTCACGGTAGCGGCGCTGCTGAACTGGCCCTCCGCCGAGAACCCGCCCCCAGGGCTGGCGCAGCAGCCAACCACGACGGCCCCGCCTCCCGACTTCGAGGCACCGGCCGGGACCTGCCTGAACTGGACCCAGCCGGATGCCAGCGACATCAGCGAGGTCCCCTGCTCCGAACCCCACCTGTTCGAGATGACCGGGACCACCGAGGTGTGGGCCCGGTTCGGTCCCGATGCCGAGTTCCCCAACACCGAGGTGTTCAACGAGATCAAGACGAAGCGTTGCTCCGACGTGGCCCGGCAGTACCTGGGGAACGGCTTCGACCCGAACGGCCGTTTCGAGGTCAGCGCCTTCCTGCCGAGCAAGCAGAGCTGGAACGACGGCGACCGCACGCTGCACTGCGCGCTGCAGCAGCCGGGCCCGGCCGGTCAGTTGTACCGCTTCACCGGCAAGGTCGACTCCCTCGACCAGTCCGACATCTACGAGGTGGGCACCTGCCTGGGGATCAGCGGCACCTCGGTCTCCTCGCCCGTGGAGTGCTCGAAACCGCACTCGGTGGAGATGACCGGAGTCGCCGATCTGAGCCAGAAGTTCGAGGGCGGCCATCCCGCCACCGAGAAGCAGGACGAGTTCCTGCTCACGACCTGTCAGAAACAGCTGGCCGACTACGCGGGCGGCAAGAACGTGGCCGAGGACAAGGGATTGTCGCTCTACTGGGACAACCTCTCGAAGGAGAGCTGGCAGGCCGGATCGCGCAAGGTCAACTGCAAGGTGGCGGCCACACTCGACGACGGCGGATTCGCCCCGGTGACGGGCAGCGTCACCGGCGAGATCTCCATCAGTGACCAGCCCGCACCCGAGAAGACACCCCGACCGGGAGTTCCCGCCGACGGCCAGAGGTGAGCGAGATGCCGGTGGAAATGTCGTCCCAGCGTTTCGAGGAGCTGGTCGGCGACGCGTTGGACCGGGTGCCGCAGCAGCTGCTGCGGGAGCTGAACAACGTGGTCATCCTCGTGGAGGACCGCAACCCGGACGACGAGTCGCTGCTCGGGCTCTACGAGGGGATCGCGCTGACGGAGCGCGACAGCAGCTACGGCGGAGTGCTGCCGGACAGGATCACGATCTACCGCGAACCGCTGCTGGAGATGTGTTCCAGTGAACAGCACGTGGTCGACGAGGTCGCGGTGACCGTGGTGCACGAACTGGCGCACCACTTCGGGCTGGACGAGGAGAAGCTGCACGCGCTCGGCTGGGGATAGCAGCGGACCGGGGTCGGCAGCGGACCGGGGTCGGCAGCGGGCCGGGGTTGGCAACGGGCGGGCCCGGCAGTGGGTAGAGGCCAGTAAGGGTCGGGGCCGGTACCGGACCGCCGCTCAGGCGGTTCTGCCCTCGCGCACCTCGCTCAGCCACCGCATCGAGCGGCGAAAGGCCTGCTCGGAGTCGGCCGCCCGCACGCTGACGGGCTTGTTGTCCGCCTTGGGGAACGAGCCCAGGAAGCGCACCTCGGAGCAGCGCCGGTGCAGCCCGGTCAACGCGTCGCCGATTCTGGTGTCGGCCACGTGGCCGTCGAAGTCGAGGAAGAACCGGTAGGCGCCGAGCCGGTCCTTGGTGGGCCGGGACTCGATGCGGCTCAGGTTGATGCCGCGCAGCGAGAGCTCGGACAGCACCTCCCCGAGCGCTCCCACCTCGTCGTGTGCGACCACGGCGATCGAGGTCCGGTCGGCCCCGGTCGGCTCGGGCAGGTGACCCGGGCTACGGACCAGCAGGAACCTGGTGACCGCGTCGTCCACATCGGCGATGTCGCTCGCCAGCCGGGTGAGTCGGGAGTGGTACCGGTGGGCGACCGGAGCCACCACGGCCGCGTCCGCGGTGGTGTTCTCCACCTCCACCGCGGCGGTGGCGGTGGAAGCGGTGGGTACGCCCTGCGCCCGGGGCAGTTCCCGGGACAACCAACCGTGCACCTGGGCCAGTGCGTGCGGATGACTCGCCACCGAGGTGACTTCCGAGGGGGTGGTTCCCGGGCGCACCAGCACGTCGAACCGGATCGGCAGCACCAGCTCGGCGACGGCCACCACCGGGTCGCCCGCCACCAGCGCGTCCAGGGTCGACGGCACGGAGCCTTCGACGGAGTTCTCCATCGGCACACCGGCCGCTTCGACCTCCCCGGCACGTACCGCCTCCAACGCCGAGTGCACGGTGTCGTAGGCGACCAGCTCTGCGGCGAAGTCCGCTGTCAGCTCACGCGCGGCCTGTTCGGTGAACGTGCCTTGCGGACCGAGATAAGCGATTCGGGGCACGCCTGCCAGCCTATGCCGAGTTTCGGCGGGAGTGGTCACCCGGGCGTACCGAAGAAACCCCAGTTCACACGTTAGTGGTAAAGATCATGCCCCCGAAGTGTGACCTACCCAATTACGCGAAACCCGTTCCGGCTGCGATGCTGTGCACGTGACCGCGGATTCGGAGCGCTCGAGATACGGGGCGGAACCGGAGCTGCGGCTGGTCCTGTGCGCACTGGACGAGCCGCTGGCCGCAGCGTGGAACAGCATCGCCTACGGCCGGGAAGGCATCAGCGTTCACCACGGTTCGGTGCTCGACACGCACGTCGACGCCGTGGTCAGCCCGGCGAACTCGTACGGGTGGATGCGGGGCGGCATCGACGCCGCCTACGCGAACGCTTTCCCCGATGTGGAACAACAGGTGCGCAGTGCCGTACTCGCCTACCACGGGGGCGAGCTTCCGGTCGGTGAGGCGCTGTTGGTTCCCACCGGCTGCCGAGTACCCACCTGGCTGATCAGCGCCCCCACGATGCGGGAACCGGGCGAAACACTGCCGGGGGACACCGTGCACCCCTACCTGGCAGCCAGGGCGATGCTTCGGCTGTGGTCCGGGGCGGTGTTGGACAACGGGACACCGGTGCGCCACGTCGTGCGCTCCATAGCGCTGCCCGGGCTGGGAACCGGAGTGGGCGGCGCGGCGCCCGAACTCTGCGCCAAGCAGACGGCGGCCGCCTGGGACGAGGTGTTCGCACGGGTGGACACCGCCTGATCGCACATCGGCCGCTCCCACCCGCGAGCCTCGTCGAGCGGCGACTCCGCCCCGAGCGAAACGGAGCTCGAAAGCGTAATGTCGGCCACGTCGCAGGCTGGCCAGGTGTAAGGACCCCGGGAGGTTTCGTCGATGCTCATCCGCAGGCTCGCGCGCCCACTGTTGGCTTCGATCTTCGTCTGGGGCGGTATCGGAGTCTTCCGCGACACCGAGGGCCACGCCAAGGCGGCCACCCCACTGTTGGAACGAGCCACCGCTCCGGTCAAGGACAGCCTGCCCCAACAGGTCCCCACGAACCCCCGAACCCTGGTCAAGATCGACGGCGCCGTGAAGATCGGGGCGGGTGTGCTGCTGGGGCTCGGCAAGGCGCCGCGGTTGGCAGCGGTGCTGCTCAGCGGCAGCCTGGTGCCGACTACCCTCGCGGCGCACGCCTTCTGGGAGATAGAGGACCCGGAGCAGCGCGCCGCACAGCAGATCCACTTCCTGAAGAATCTCGGCCTGCTCGGCGGGCTGCTGACCACGGCGGTGGACACGAAGGGCAAACCCTCGGTGGGCTACCGGGCCCGGCAGGGCGCGCACCGGGCCGTCGAGCAGACGCAGCAGGCCGTACCCGGCAAGGGCGGTAAGAACTGCGGCATCGGGAAGCTCCGGCACTAGGAACCGCCGGTGTCACGGGGCGGGTCGGCGCGGTTCCACCCCGAGGGAACGACCGGTCGACACCCTGCCCGACCGCACGGCGGAGCACGCCAGTAGCGTGGAGGCCGTGCAGGTACGCGTGCTGCTCGTCGACGACCACGAAGTCGTGCGCAGAGGGCTGCGCGATCTACTGGACACCGAGCCGGACGTCAGCGTCGTCGGTGAGGCGGGCAACGTGGACGAGGGCCTCGTCCGGGCACGCGCGGATCAGCCGGACGTGGCGGTCGTGGACATGCGACTGCCGGACGGCGACGGGCTGCTGCTGTGCCGCGGACTGCGCGAGTTACCCGAACCGCCACGCTGCCTGGTGCTGACGGCGTTCGACGACGAGCAGGCCCTGGTGGGGGCGATCAACGCGGGCGCCTCCGGCTATCTGCTGAAACAGGTGCGGGGTCAGGACCTCGTGAACGCGGTCCGCGAGGTCGCCGCGGGACGCTCCCTGCTGGATCCGGTGACCACGCGCCGGGTACTGGACCGGATGCGTGAGGACAGCGAGAAACCGCCGGACGAGCTGGACACGCTGACGGAACAGGAGCAGCGGGTGCTGGAGCTGATCGGCGAGGGCATGAGCAACCGCGAGATCGCCAAACGGCTGTTCCTCGCCGAGAAAACGGTGAAGAACTACGTGACATCGGTACTGGCCAAGCTGGGGATGGCACGCCGCACCCAGGCAGCCGCCTGGTACGCCCGCAGACAGGGCTGATCGGCCGCCAGAGGGTCGGCTGCCAGAGGTCGGCTGCCAGAGGTCGGCTGCCGAGGGCTGATCGGCTGCGGAATGAGCGGTCGGCTGCCAGCGGCGCTCGGGCCCGGTAGCGGCAACCACGTGCTCGGTCGAGCCGCGGGACCCGGCCGGAATCGCGGGGCCTGTTCCGAGCCGCGGCACGTGCTCGGGGCGCGGGGCGAGCTTTGCCGGACTCAGGTCGCGGCGAGTGGGACCTGCCACGTGACGGTGCTGCCGCTGTCCGGGGAGGAATCGATGGTGCAGCTGCCTCCGGCGGCCGTGGCGCGCTCCGCCATGTTGCGCAGTCCCCGCTTGGTCACGTCCCGCGGAATACCGCAGCCGTCGTCGGTGACCTGCAACAGCATTCCCTCGTAGGTCCGTCGCACCCGGACCAGCACGTTCCGGGCGCCGGAGTGGCGCACCACGTTGGAAAGCGCCTCGCGCAACGCGGCGCGTGCGTGATCGGCCACCGTCACCGGAACATCGTCGAGGTTGCCGGACAGCTCCAGCTCGGGCGGTTCGCCGAGCAGCTCGCCCGCGATGCGTACCTCGCCGCGCAGCGACTCCGCCAGGTCCGGGGGCCGGGTCGGCTGCTCGGGATCGGAGGAGGTCAACGTGCGCACGGTCGCGCGCACCTCGGCTATGGTCTGATCGATCTGATCGGTGATCTCGGTCAGCCGCTTCGCGTCCGCGGGATCCAGATCGGCGGCGATCCTGCGGTCGAGCACGTTGAGCTGCACCCCGGCCGCGTAGAGCCGTTGCACGATCACGTCGTGCAGGTCGCGCGCGATCCGCTCGCGTTCCTGGTAGACCGCGACACGTTGCCGGGCGGTGGACCCCTCCGCCAGTACCAGCGCCAGCCCGGCCTGCGCTGCCAACGAGGTCAACAGATCCACGGTCACCCTGGTGAAGGGGTCCGCACCCCGCCTGCGGTACACCGCCAGCGCACCCAACCTCCGTTCGTGCGTGCCGAACGGGGCCACCGCGAACGGGCCGTACACCCGCAGCGCCCACGGGACGTAGGGAGCCGTCATCGGATCGTCGATGAGGTCGTCGACCACCACCGGTACACCGCCGTGCGCCACCTGGGAGGCGGCGGAGTGCGGTGAGAGCACCGAACCCACCGGGTCGGTCAGCGGCTCGGGGGCGTGCGGACCGACGTGGGACGCCTCCACCGTGAGGTTGTCCTGCTCGTCGCGGACCATCACGAGCCCGAGGTCCGCCTCGGCCAGCGCGGCGGCGCGCCGGACCACGAGCGGAAGCACCGCCCCCGGATCCTCCTCCGCGAGGGCGGCCTTGGTGATCTCGGTGGAGGCGGCGAGCATTCGCCTGGCCAGCGTCGAATCCATGGCACCCACGACGTTATAGCCATTCGGCGCTTCGTGCGCTCGGTGCAGGAGCAACCTCACACCCGGAGTCCTCCGCCGGGGCGGCGATCTCTCGCGGAATCGCCGCGCGGCGGGAGGTTCCGCCGAGCGAGCACCCGGCCACCCGAGCGGAGGACTTCGATCAGTACAGCGGGTCCCGCGCGATCGGGGAGGACATGCAGCGGGGCCCGCCGCGTCCGGAGCCGAGTTCGGAACCACTGATGCGCAGCACCTCGATGCCCGCTTCCTCCAACCGCGCGTTGGTCTCCACGTTGCGTTCGTAGGCCACCACCGTTCCCGGGGAGACCGCCAGCGTGTTGTTGCCGTCCTCCCACTGCTCGCGCTCGGCGGTGACCGGATCGAGCCCGGTGTCGAGCACCCGCAGCCGGTCCAGTTCCATCGCTTCGGCAGCAGCCCGGAGGAACGGCTCGGGGCCGGACACCTTGATGCCCTCACCGGCGGGTCGCAGCACGTAGGCGGTGAGGTGATCGCGGATCGCGGGATACATCAGCACCGCGTCGTGGTCGACCATCGTGCACACCGTGTCCAGGTGCATCGAGGCCCGGGTCTGCGTGATCGGCACCGCGAGCACGGTGTGCGCGAGGCCGTCGACGAACAGCGATCGGGCCAGCGACTCCGCACCCGCGGGAGTGGTGCGCTCCCCGACCCCCACGGCCACCACGCCCGGCGCCAGCAGCAGCACGTCCCCACCCTCGACCGGGGCGGAGTGCGCACCGTAGGCACGGGCGGACTGCGCGAACCTGGGGTGGTAGGCGTAGACCAGGTCGGTCAGCGCGGACTCGCGGATCCGCGCGGGCATCGCCAGCGAGGTCACCGCCACCCTGTCGTCGATCCAAACCGAGGAATCCCTGGTGAACAGCAGGTTCGGCAGCGGGTCGATGGCGAAGTCGTGCGGCTGGTGCATCCGACGCACCAGCGACTGCCCCTCGGCGGCGGGCAGCTCCTCGAAGGTCATTCCCGCCACCAGAACGCGGGTGAGCGTCTTCTCGTCCATGCTGGACAGGTAGGAGCACAGCGTGTCCGCCACCTCGGCGCCCAGCCTGCGTTCGTCCACGCCGCTGTGCAGCGCGGCGGTGCGGGCCCTCGGGTCGCGCAGCGCCTCGGACAGCAGTTCGTCGAGCAGCAGCACCTCGACGCCCTGCTCGCGCAGCACCGCCGCGAACGCGTCGTGCTCCTGCTCGGCGCGGTCCACCCAGGGAATCGCGTCGAACAGCAGTTGGTCGTTGTTGCGCGGGGTGAGCCGCTTGAGCTCACCGCCGGGGCGGTGCAGCAGCACGGTGCGCAGCGGGCCGACTTCGCTCGTCACGTGTGGGGTCGTCACGGTCCCGCAGCCTAGCCGTATCGAGCGAGAATAGCCGCATCCGACGCGAAATTCGACGGATCGTTAACCGATTCCGGCAGGACGGGAACGGTTCGTTGCGCCGAGGGTGTGCGATCAGGGCAGCCAACCCACCTGCTCGCGCAACAGGGCGTAACCGACGAAGGCGACGACGTCGATCAGCGCGTGCCCGATGATCAGCGCGTGGATCCGGTTGGTGCGCTGCCACACCCGACCGTAGACCAACCCCATGACCACGTTGCCCATGAAACCGCCGAATCCCTGGTACAGGTGGTAGGAGCCGCGCAGCACCGCCGAGATCCACAGGGCGCGGTTCTCGGTGGCGCCCAGCTGCCGCAACCGGGTGAGCAGGTAGCAGACCACCAGCACTTCCTCGGCCGCGGCGTTGCCCAACGCCGAAAGCACCAGCACCGGAGCCCGCCACCACGCCTCGTCCAGGGTGGAGGGCTGCACGGCCAGGTTCAGCCCCAGCGAGTGCGCCACCAGGTAAAGCCCCAGACCGGGGATGCCGATCAGGGCGGCCAGCCCGGCGCCTCCCGCGAGGTCCCGCCCCGGCCTGCTGTTGTCGAAACCCACTTTTCGCAGCGCGATACCGCCCTGCCACAGCAGGTAGACGCCGAGAGCGGCCCAGGCGAACAGGCGCAGCACACCCGCCAGCTGTTCCAGCAGGTCCAGCAGTCCCAACCGCGCCTGGGAGGTGTTGAGCGCCACCGCCTGCTGGTCCAGTGACTCGGGACGCAGCAGCGCGTCCAACAGGGACAGCAGGCTCTGCAACCCCGCCATGCCGAGCGTGATCGCGAAGACGATCACCAGTTCGACGACGATCGCCCTGCGCTTGCCCGGATCGGTGATCAGGGCCGGTTGCTCGGGTCGGTTCGGCAGTAACCAGGAACGCGGCGCGGTGGGACCGTGACTGGTGCTCACCCCGGGAACCCTACTGACCGGTGTTTTCCGGGCGCGTGGCCGTGCCCGTTACGCACGGCGGGCGCCGAAGCGACCGGGCGCTCATCGGTGGGTGGTCACCGGCGGTGCTCACCGGTGGATGAGCACCGCTGGACGGGTCACCGCTGCTCGGCCGGGAACGGGCATCCCATCAACCGCCGCAGTTCGGCGCCGAGCTGCTCGGAGTCCTCCACCGCTCGGGAGAACCCGAGCCGGACGTCGTGGTCCCCGTCCGCCGATTCCACTCGAAGCCGCACCCCGTAGCGATCCAGCCCCAGCGGCCGCACGTGCCCGCCCCGCAGCCGCTCCGGCAGGTAGCGGGTGAGCAGTCCGACCACGTCACGGTGGGAGAGTTCCAGGTGCCGGAGCCAGCCGTCCTCGTAGAGGCAGAACGGGTCCGGCCGCGAGGCGGCGAACTCGGTGGAGTCGATCGAGCTGGTCTCCTCGGAATCGGCCAGTACCAGCGAGACGGACTCCAGGCGCAGTGCCGTCACGCCGTGCCCGACGTCCAGCAGTCGCGGATCGGGGCGTTCCTCGGCGATTTGCAGCACCCGTTCGTGCCGTTCACCGCTGCCGGGAACGCGCAGCCATCCGGTCAGCCAGATCAGCCCGCGTACCGGTTCACGCAGCCGTACCGGGGCGGAGTCCGCCACTTCCAGCACGGCACCGAATTCGCCGCGCGGCGCCTGCCAGACCGCCCCGACCAGGGGGTGCCCGTCCGACAGCAGCACCGTGGCGGTGCCGTCCCGGTGGACGTGGTGCAGCAACGGCTGAACCCGTTCGGCGTCGACGCCGGAAGGCTGTACCGCCGCTCTGCCGCCCCGTTTGGCGATCGTGCGGGCGCGCTCGGCAGCCTCGGGCTTCGCGGGCGTGCGAGCGGTCTCGGGCATCACTCACCTCCAGAGACGGCACAGCAGGACTTATTAGGCAACCCTAACCCAGTCGGCGCCGTTGTGGAAGTGACCCGATCAGGGACCACCGCGGGTCGGAACCGCGTGCGGTGTGCCGCGCCGTCGACCGGGGCCGGAACGACGTCGATTTCTCGCGAAATCGACGCCCCGCTCGGGCGACGTGGCCCCGTGGCCGTAAATTTCTCGCGAAATCGCCGGTCCCGGAACCCCCGTCGGGAAGCGACCGTGCGGTTCGCAGCGCGATTGTCCCCGGTGCGTGAGTCGGATGCATCGCGAGGCCGGGCCGCTCGCCGCGTAGGTCGCTACTCAAGAGCCGGCCCACACTCCCAAGGCGCCGACTCACGTGCCGGCTACCCGACCAACTCACCAGAGCGACCGGCACAGCAACACGGCGAGAGCCGTGCGAGAGGTTCCGCCACCCGCACCGCCGGGCCCACCGAGCCGACTTGCTCAGCCATTCGGCTTGTTGGTGACCCAGCTGCGGTAGTAGGTGGGGTCTTCCGATGCGGTGGCCGCCTCGCCCAACCGCAGCGGCCGGAAGGTGTCGATCATGACGGCCGTCTCGTCGAACCGCTCCGCGCCCAGCGAGGCCTCCGCCGCCCCCGGTTGTGGCCCGTGGCTGCATCCGGAGGGGTGCAGCGACAGCGAGCCGATGCCGATTCCGGATCCCTTCCGCGCCTCGTAGTTGCCTCCCACGTAGAACATCAGCTCGTCGGAGTCCACATTGGCGTGGTTGTACGGCACCGGGATCGAGTCCGGGTGGTAGTCCACCTTGCGGGGGCAGAACGAGCACACCACGAAGTTCGGCCCCTCGAAGGTCTGGTGCACCGGCGGCGGCTGGTGGATGCGTCCGGTGATCGGTTCGAAGTCGGCGATGTTGAACACCCACGGATACAGGCAGCCGTCCCAGCCGACCACGTCGAAGGGGTGGTGCTCGTACGTCATCCGGGTGAGGCCGTCGTGGTGCCGCACCAGCACGTCCACGTGCTCGCCCTCCAGCAGCAGCGGCTCCGTGGGGCCGCGCAGGTCCCGTTCGCAGTAGGGGGAGCTCTCCAGGAACTGCCCTTTGGCGCTGAGATAGCGCTTGGGCGGGCCGATGTGCCCGGTGGCTTCCACGAGGTACAGCCGGGGCGGTTGTTCGCCCAGCGGCACCACCCGGTACGTGGTGGAGGCGGGCAGCAGCACGTAGTCGCCCTCGGCGACCTCCAGGGCGCCGTAGATCGTCTCGAATCGTGCCGAGCCGCGCTGCACGTAGCACAGCTCGTCACCTGTCGCGTTGCGGTAGAGCGGGCTCGTGGTGTCGGGCACCGCGAAGCAGATCGACACGTCGCTGTTGCCGAACAGCAGCCTGCGCCCGGTGACCGCGTCGGTACCGGCCTCACCGCTCGGGAACGCGAGCTCTCCGGTGCGGAAGTGCCGTGGCCGGAGTGGCAGGTTGGGTTCGGTGGCACGTCCCTGCTCGGGGACCGCTTCGGCCGCGAGGACCGCGGTGGGCAGTCCGCGGTGGTACAGCAGAGCCGATTCCGAGGAGAACCCCTCGATTCCCATCAGTTCCTCGGCGTAGAGGCTGCCGTCCGGTTGACGGAACCGCGTGTGCCTCTTGCGCGGAATCTGACCCACTTGGCGGTAGTACGGCATACCGGCCTCCGGTCGATCGAGTGCGGCGAAGTCGAACGCTGCAAAAACCCCGGGCTGACAGCCGAACGAGCGCCGGTTCGCCCCGAACCGGCGACGAATCGAGCGATCCCGCAAAGCGTTCGTTTTGCGGACACTTTTGTTCACTGCCCGGCACGGCATTAGCGTGACACTCGTGTCAAGCGCTGTTGAACTCCACGCGCCCGGTCCGCGCGGTATTCCGCCCCTGTTCGCACGTCTGGTGGACGATGCCTCGCTGTTCCCGCCCGCCAACGCGTCCGTCGCTCAGGCGGTTGAGGAACACCTGCGTGCGCGGGACGGCGAGTACGCGGGGTTACTGGGGCCAATCCTCTGCCAGGTCTCCCGCCTGCCGGAACTGATCACCGAACTGGCCAAGACCAAACCGGCCGAGCCCGTTCCCATGTCGCTGGTCTGCGACACCGGGCTCGGTGAGGTGCCGAAGGCACTGTCGATCATCGAGGGGCGACACGAACTGCTCTCGTTGCGGATGGTCGAGATGCCCGGGCCGTCCGAGGTCGACGACGTGTGGTTGGAACGCGTCTCCGAGTTCGTCCCGGAGGACGTGGTTCGCGTCGTCGAACCACGACGCGGCGAGGGATGGCTCGACGGGGTGCGTCGGGTCGCCGAGTTCGGATGCTGGCCGAAACTGCGGTCGGGCGGCCAGACCGTCGAGTCCTTCCCCAGCGTCGACGTCGTGGCCGAGTTCCTGGCCGTGGCCACCACGCTGGAGGTTCCGTTCAAGGTGACCGCCGGAATGCCCCGCGCGGTTCGCCGTACCGACTCGGAGACCGGGTTCCCGCACCACGGCTTCCTGAACCTGCTGGTGGCCGTGGGGCGCGCCCTGTCCGGTCAGGACGTGCGCGCGGCCCTGGCCAGCACCGACGAGCGAGCACTGACCGAGGAAGCGTGCTCGCTCTCCGACGAGGCGGCGAAGGCGGTCCGGAGCGTGTTCTCCTCGTACGGGGCGACTTCGCCCATCGACCCCGTGTCCGATCTCGTCGAGTTGGAACTGTTGTGACCTGGATCGAGGACCCAGAGTTCGCGCCGGACCGCCCGTTCGGGCCGCAGACAC
Source organism: Actinopolyspora mzabensis (assembly GCF_900101095.1). Taxonomy (GTDB): domain Bacteria; phylum Actinomycetota; class Actinomycetes; order Mycobacteriales; family Pseudonocardiaceae; genus Actinopolyspora; species Actinopolyspora mzabensis. The sequence continues at coordinate 162,983 of NZ_FNFM01000006.1, read as the reverse complement.
TGCCTTACGGCGTGCTGGGCACCGCCAAGGGTCCGACGGTGGCCGTGCGGGTGGGCAAACACGCCGTCCCGCTGCGGAGCGTCGCCGACGAGCTCGGCCCGCGGGTGGGCGAGCTCGTCTCCGGCGACTCGTTGGACCCGCTGCTCGCAGCGGGACCGGCGGCCTGGCGCGAGCTGCGGGAACGCCTGCTGGAGCTGGTCGGTGCCGACTCACGTCCCCGGGACGCCGAGTTGATCCGCGCCGACTGGCACACCCAGCTGATGCCGTTCACCGTGGCCGACTTCGCCGACTTCTACTCCTCCCGGCACCACGCCGAGAACGTCGGCAAGATCTTCCGCCGGGAAGCGGATCCGTTGCTGCCGAACTGGACGCATCTGCCGGTCGGCTACCACGGCCGCTCCGGCACCGTGGTGGTCTCCGGCACGGACGTGGCCCGCCCCAACGGGCAGCGCCGCGTCTCCGGTGACCCCACCCCGGTGTTCGGGCCCACCCGCAGGCTCGACTTCGAGGCGGAGGTGGGCTTCGTCTGCGGCGGCGAACCGGCCTCGTGCGTGAGCCCCGAGGAATTCGACGAACACGTCTTCGGGGCCCTGCTGGTCAACGACTGGTCCGCCCGGGACATCCAGTCCTGGGAGTACCAGCCGCTGGGTCCGTTCCTGGCCAAGTCGTTCGCGACCTCGGTGTCGGGCTGGATCACCCCGCTGGCGGCGCTGGAACAGGCCCGGGTCCCCACCACCGGCTACGATCACCAGCTGCTGGACTACCTCGTCGAGCAGCGGCCGTGGGGCCTGGATCTGCGCCTGGAGGTGCGGTGCAACGACACCCTGCTGTCCCGACCGCCCTTCGCGGAGATGTACTGGTCGCCCGCGCAGCAGCTGGCGCATCTGACCGTCAACGGCAGCACGGTGCGACCGGGCGACCTGTTCGCCTCCGGTACGGTTTCGGGACCGGAGCCCGAGCAACGGGGTTGCCTGCTCGAACTCAGCTGGGGCGGTTCCGATCCCATTACGCTGGAGGACGGCGAGCAGCGCACCTTCCTGCAGGACGGCGACCGCGTGACGATCAGCGCCACGGCGCCCGGTGAGCACGGCCGTCCGGTCGGGTTGGGGGACGTGTCCGGCACGGTGCTGCCCGCGGTTCGGAGGTGACCCGATGAGCACGAGCTCGGCCCGATCCGCCGGGGATCCCACTCCGGACCCCGAGCGGGAGCCCGCCGGCGCCACTCCGACGAAGGAGAGTTCGCTGACGCTGGAGCGCGGCCTCAACCTGCTGCAGGCGGTGGCCGACGCCGACAGCGAGGCCCCCACCATCAGCGACCTCGCCACCATCGTCGGCGTCAGCAGGGCGGCGGTGTATCGGCTGCTGGGCCCGTTGCAGAGCCGGGGCCTGGTTCGGCGCGAGGGCTCCAAGGTCCGGCTGGGCCTCGGCGTGCTGTGGCTGGCGGGCAAGGTGGTGCCGCAGCTGCGGTTCGCGGCACTGCCCGCGCTGCGCGCGCTGGCGGAACGAGTGGGGGCCACGGTTCACCTCACCGTCGCCGACGGCAACGAGGCCCAGGCCATCGCCGTGGTCGAGCCGTCCTGGACGAGCTATCACGTCTCCTACCGCGTGGGCACCAGACATTCCGTGCAGCGCGGTGCGGCGGGGCGCGCCGTGGACCTCTCGGAGGAGGGGCCGAAGTGGGTGGCCAGCGTCGGCGAGCTCCAGCCGGGGGCGTACGGCGTGGCCGCTCCGGTACGTGGTGTGCCCGGCCTGCGCGCCAGCGTGGGCGTGGTGGCCATGGAGCCGCTCTCGCCGGACGAGGTCGGACCCCTGGTCGTGCGCACCTGCTCCGCCGTCTCCGACGCTCTCGGGTAGTCGAATTGTCGGCTCGGTCTGCGTAGCTGGTTTCGTGGCGGAACCTCTCGCACGGCTCTCGCTGCGGGTCCGGCGACATCGGGTAGCGATCTACACAACGTCTCCGGCGTCCTCGCGAGAGCCGCACGGGAGAACCCGCGGCGGTGCCGATTGCGTGAGTGGTGGGAGCTGGGCCTGCGGGAGTGCTCGGAGCTCGGCTCCGCGGCGAGGGCGCGGCGATTTCGTGGGAAATTGACACCCACCCGGGCCGCCTGGGCCGCGAATCGGAGCGTCCCCTGCTGGTGGATTTTTCGGGCGGGCGGTTTACAACGGGCGATTTCGGAGTGAGAATTCCGTTCATTCGTGGGTGAAGCCCCTGCCGCTCACCTGATCGCGCCCTGATCCGCCCCGGCTCGGACCAGTGGTCCTCCCCCGACAGGACCAACGTCCCGGTCGCCCCGGGACCCTCGCCCGGCGGGAAAGAGGACGATTTGTCCTGTGAGCCCCAGCTGCTCCGGGGGCAGGCTGGTACGCGTGGATCTTCTCGACATCGCCAGGTGGCAGTTCGGGATCACGACGGTTTATCACTTCCTGATGGTCCCGTTGACGATCGGCCTCGCGATCCTCGTCGCGGGAATGCAGACCGCCTGGTACCGCACCGGTAACGAGCGGTACCTGAAGATGACCAAGTTCTGGGGCAAGCTCATGATGGTCAACTTCGCCATGGGCGTGGTGACCGGCATCGTGCAGGAGTTCCAGTTCGGCATGGCCTGGAGCGAGTACTCCAGGTTCGTCGGCGACGTCTTCGGGGCACCGCTGGCCATGGAGGGCATCGTCGCCTTCTTCGTGGAATCGGTCTTCCTCGGGCTGTGGATCTTCGGGTGGGACCGGCTGTCCAAGCGGGTGCACCTGGCCTGCGCCTGGGCGTTCTCGCTGGCCACCGTGGCTTCGGCCTACTTCATCCTGGCCGCCAACTCGTGGATGCAGCATCCGGTCGGTGTCGAGATGGTCGACGGCGAGCCCAGGCTGAGCTCGATCTGGGCCGTGCTGACCAACAACACCCTGCTCGCGGCCTTCCCGCACACGATCTTCGGGTGCTTCGCGGTGGCGGGCACGTTCGTGCTCGGCATCGCCGCTTGGAAGGTCTGGAAACGCGACCGGCAGGGCATGCCGCACGACGAGGACCGCCGGGTCTGGCACAAGTCGATGCGGGTCGGCGCGTGGGTGGCGCTGTTCTCCTTCGTGGGCCTGGCGATCTCCGGCGACATCCAGGGCAAGCTGATGTTCGAGCAGCAACCGCTCAAGATGGCCTCGGCGGAGGCGCTGTGCCACACCGAACAGCCCGCCAGCTTCTCGGTCTTCGCCTACGGGGACGTCAGCCGCCCCGACTGCGAGAGCGTCAAGAGCATCACCGTGCCGTTCATGCTCTCCTACCTCGCCCACGGCGACTTCAGCACCGAGGTCAAGGGCGTGCGGCAGCTGCAGGACGAGTACGCCGCGAAGTACGGCACGCACTACCCGGACGACCCCCGGCTGGGCGATCTCGCGGGCGAGCGGATCGAGTACCAGCCGAACCTGCCGGTCACCTACTGGGGCTTCCGGTTCATGATCGGCTTCGGCGCGGTCTCCGCCCTGGCCGCCCTGGGCGCGCTCTGGTTCACCAGGGGCGGCAGGTTCCCGCGCGGGCGGCTGTGGGGACCGCTGGCACTGGCCTCCATCGCCACCCCGTTCCTGGCCAACGTGTTCGGGTGGATCTTCACCGAGATGGGGCGCCAACCGTTCGTGGTGGCTCCCAACCCCAATCCCTCGGGGGTGGACGGCGTCTGGATGTACACGGCGCAGGCCGTCTCCTCCGGGGTCTCGCCGGGCGAGATGACGACCTCGCTGATCGCGCTGACCTCCGTCTACGGCGTGCTGCTCGTGGTGGAGGTGTTCCTGATGGTGCGCTACGCGCGGGGAGGTTTCGAGTCAGTGATGCCGCACAAGTCCTCCGACGACTCCGAGGACGATTCCGATTCGGGCGGCTCCGGTTCGGACGACGTCCTCTCGTTCGCCTACTGACGCCGCTCCGGAGGACCGGTTTGCCCCTCTCCCCCACCAACCCCACGTGTGACCCGCTGCCGAACCCGCGCGGAATCAGCCGCGCACGCCCCACCGCCCCGACCACCGGAGTGACCTGATGGACCTGCCGACCGTCTGGTTCTGCATCATCGCCCTGCTCTGGCTGGGCTACCTCTTCCTGGAGGGCTTCGACTTCGGCGTCGGCATGCTGCTTCCCGTGCTGGGACGCAGGGAGACCGAACGCCGCGTGCTGATCAACACGATCGGCCCGGTCTGGGACGGCAACGAGGTCTGGCTGATCGTGGCGGGCGGCGCCATGTTCGCCTCGTTCCCCGGTTGGTACGCGGGGCTGCTGAGCACCGCCTACCTGCCGTTCACCGTGCTGCTGCTGGTGCTCATCGGCAGAGGCGTGGCGTTCGAGTACCGGGGCAAGGTCGACACCGCCCGGTGGCGTCGTGCCTGGGACACGGTGATCGTGCTCGCCTCGTGGATCGCTCCGCTGATGGTCGGCCTCGTGCTCTCGGCGACCGTGTTCGGGCTGCCGCTGGACGCCAACGGGGACCGGGTCGGTGGCCCGCTGGTCATCCTCACGCTGCCCAACGTGCTCGGAGCCGTGGCCGTGGCGGCGTTCTCGTTGCTGCACGGCGCCGCGTTCCTGGCGCTGAAGACCGAGGGCGACGTGCGGGAACGGGCCCACCGCTTCGCGCTGCGGTTCGGGGTCCCGCTGCTGCTGCCCGTGGTGGGGCTGCTGCTGGTCGCCCAACTGCGGGAAGGAGCGCCCTGGACCTGGATTCCGCTGCTGATCGCGCTGCTGACGGGGCTCGCCGCGCTCGCGCGGCAGGCGGTGGGCCGCGACGGCCAGGCGTTCGTGCTGCAGGGAGTGGCGCTGGCCGGGGCGGTGGTGACGCTGTTCGGCGCGTTGTGGCCGAACGTGCTGCCCTCCACGCTCGACCCGGCGTGGTCGCTGTCGATCGCCGAGACCGCGTCCAGCTCCTACACCCTGACCGTGGTCACCTGGGTGGCCGCGTTCGGGACCCCGGCCGTGCTGGTCTACCAGGGGTGGACCTACTGGGTGTTCCGCAAGCGGATCGGGACCAAGCACATCCCTCCGGTGCACGCCGCTTGAGAGGTTCGTCTGCTCGGGTGTGGAGGGTGCTCGCTTGGCGGAACCTCTGGCACGGCTCTCGCTGCGGGGAGGCCCGACCTCGGGTAGTTACTACACAACGTCGGGGCCGTCCTCGCGAGAGCCGCACCCGAGAACCCGCGGCGGTGCCGACTGCCGGGGTGGTCGGAGTTCGACCTGCGAGGGCGCTCGGAGCTCGACCTGCGTCGAAGCGACGCGGCGATTTCGCGAGAAATCGACGGCCACGGAGCCACACCGCACCACCGGCGCGGCGATTTCGCGAGAAATCGACGCCCACGAGCACTGCGACTCGGTTGGGGTGACGACGGTGCGAAAGCAGCAATGAGATCGGGAGAGATCGCGCCAAGGAGGTGGGAAGCGTGACGGGTCGTTCGACGGAGCCGGGCAGCAACCCGGGTGCCGACGGCAGCGCCGTCCTCGCCGGGGGGCCGTTGGGGGCGCTGCCCCGGCTGTCGCCGTCCACCCGGCGCGCCCTCTACCTCAGCGGCGCGCTGGCCGTGCTGAGCGCGTTCGCGCTGATCACGCAGGCGTGGGCGCTGGCCGACGCACTGGCGCGGGTGGTCATGCGGGGTTTCGACACCGCCGCCATCGGCGACCGGCTGGCGGTGTTGTGCGGCGCGGTACTGGCCCGGGGCGTACTCGGTTGGGCCACCGCGAGCGTCTCCGCCCGCGCGGCGGCAGGAGCGAAGGAGGAGCTGCGCGCGCTGCTGCTGGACTCCGCGCTGCGGCGCGGTCCCGAGTGGATCGGCCGCTACGGAGCGGCGGAGCTCACCACGCTCGCCACCAAGGGGCTGGACGCGCTCGACGCCTACTTCACGCGTTACCTCCCCGCACTGGTGACCGCCGCCGTGGTGCCCGCGATCGTCGGTTTCCGGATTCTGCTCGCGGACTGGACCTCGGCGGCCATCATCCTGGTCACGGTCCCGCTGATCCCGCTGTTCGCCTGGCTGGTCGGCCGCTACACCGAGAGCCGCACCAACCGGGCCGCCGAGTCGCTGCGGCGCATGTCGGGGCAGCTGTCCGAACTGGTCCGCGCCCTGCCGGTGCTCACCGCCTTCGGCCGGGCGGGCGCGCAGCGCGAGGCGGTGCGCCGCCTCAGCGAGCGGTACCGGCGCGACAGCGTCTCCACCCTGCGGATCGCGTTCCTGTCCGCGCTGGTGCTGGAGTTGTGCTCCTCGCTGTCGGTGGCGCTGGTGGCCGTGAGCATCGGGATGCGGCTGGTGTCCGGGGATCTCGACCTGGCTACCGGGCTGCTGGTGCTCGTGCTGGCTCCGGAGTGCTACCTCCCGCTGCGCAACGCGGGGGCGGCGCACCACGCCAGCGAGGACGGCCTGGAGGCGGTTCGCCGCGTCGAGGAGGTCCGGTTCGAGCCTCCGGATGCCGGGCAGGGCACCTCCTCACCCGCGCCTTCCGGGATTCCGAACGCCGCCGGGGTTCCGAGCGCCGCCGGGGTTCCGAGCGCCGCCCCACTGCGGGTGAGCGGTCTCCGGGTGGCCCGCAGGCAGGGCCACGCTCCCGACGGGCTGGATTTCACGGCTCCGCCGGGGCGGGTGACCCGCATGGAGGGTCTCGGCGGGATCGGCCCCAGCGGCAGCGGCAAGTCCACCACGTTCGGGGTGCTGCTCGGGTTCACCGCCCCCGAGTCCGGGACGCTGCGCTACGGCGCGACCGAGATCGACCGGCCGGACTCCGCGAGCTGGCGCGCCACGATCGCCTGGATCCCGCAGCGTCCCGCGTTCTCCGGTGGGACCGTCACCGACGAGCTGCTGCTCGCCGGCAGCGACCAGCCCGAGGGCACTGCCGAGCGCATCGACGAGGTGCTGCGCGCGGCGGCGGCCGAGCACCTGGCCGGCCGTCCGGTCGATTCGCTGTCCACCGGTGAGCGGCAGCGCGTGGCGGTGGCGCGTGCCCTGCTGCGGTTGCGTGGCCGAGCTCGGGTGCTGCTGGCCGACGAGCCGACGGCCCACCTGGACGCCGCCACCGCCGCGCACGTCTCCGCAGCGATCGAGGACGCGGCGGAGTCGGGCGCCGTCGTGCTGCTGGCCAGCCACCGCCCCGGACCTGCCGAGCCGCGCGAGTCGCCGCCCGACGAGCACGAGCACGGCACCGCGTCCTCCCCCGCCGCCTCCGGACCCGCCCGCATCCGGGAGCTGGTCACGGCGCGGGGAGTCGGCGGCGCGGCGCTCGGTGTGCTCTCGCTGCTGTCCGGCATAGCGTTGACCGCCACCTCGGCCTGGCTGATCGCGCGGGCCGCGCAGCAGCCACCGGTGCTGACGCTCAGCGTCGCCGCCGTGGGGGTCCGGACCTTCGCGCTGTCCCGCGCCGTGCTGCGCTATCTGGAGCGGCTGGCCACCCACGACGCCGCGTTCCGGCTGGCGGGCAGCCTGCGGGAACGGTTGTGGGGCGGGCTGGTCCGCTGGGGCCCCGCGCGTACGGCGGCGTTGGTGCGTGGCGACGGCGCGGCCAGGCTGGTGGACGACACCGACAACGTGCGGGACCTGGTGCCGCGCGTGCTGGGGCCGCCGCTGACCGCCGTCGGGGTGGGCGGCGGGGCCGTTGTCGTGCAGGCCCTGGTGCTGCCCGAGGCGGGGCTGCTGCTCGCGGTGGCACTGCTGCTGGCGGGCGTGCTGGGTCCGCTGGTGGCGCTGGCGGTGCAGCGTCGTGCGGCCGCGGCGGTGGCTTCGGGACGCCGGGAGGTGGCCATCCGGGTGCTCGGGCTGCTCGATTCCGCCGCCGAGCTGCTCTCGTTCGGAGCCGCCGAGGGGCGGCGTGCGGAACTGGCACGCGCCGATGCCGAGCTGGCGCGCAAGGCCCGCAGGGCGGCCTCGGGGGAGGGTGCTGCCGGGGCCGTGGTCACGCTCGTGATGGGGGCGGCCGTGGTCGGCTGCACCGCGCTGGCGGCACGCGCGGTAGCGGCAGGCGACCTCGCCCCGGTGCTGGCGCCGCTGCTCGCGTTGGTGCCGATGGCGGCCACCGAGGCGGTCGCCGAGCTCCCCACGGCCGCGCAGCAGTGGCTGCCGCTGCGACGGGCGCAGCAGCGGTTGAGCCCGTTCCTGTCCGAGCCGGACCAGGCGGAAGGGGCGCTGTCCGGTGGAGCGCCGTCCGGTGGAGCGCTGTCCGAACGGGACGGCGGTATCGACGGGGGGAAGCGCCCGGTCGGGGTGTCCGGGGGGTCGGAAACCGAGCCGGCCCGGGGACAGCCGGTCGCTCCGGGCGAGGTGCTGCTCGAAGGCGTCCGAGCGAGCTGGCCCGGTGCCGATGAGCCCGCGTTGGCCGGGCTGACGCTGCGGATCCCACCGGGATCGCAGGTGGCCGTGGTGGGCGACTCGGGCGGTGGGAAGTCCACCACGCTGGCGGTGCTGGCCGGGCTGCTGCCGGTGGCGAGCGGGACGTGCGCGGTGGGTGGCAGGGTCGCGTGGTGTCCGCAGGATCCGCAGCTGGTCTCCACCACGATCCGCGAGAACCTTCGGCTGGCCGATCCCACCGCCGACGACCGCCGGTTGGCGGCGACGCTGCGCTCGGCCGGGCTGAGTGGCTGGGAGGACTCGCTGGACACCGTGGTCGGCACCGGCGGGACCGAGCTCTCCGGCGGTGAGGCGCGGCGGCTGGCGCTGGCCAGGGCGCTGCTGGTTCCCGACGCGGAGGTGCTGCTGCTGGACGAGCCGACCGCCCACCTGGACGAGCCGACCGCGCTGGAACTGCTGGACACTTTGGAACGCGAGTCGCGCGGCCGCACCGTGGTGCGGGTGACGCACCACGAGCGCGAGGTGCACCGGGCGGATCTGGTGGTTCGCGTCCGCCGCGGCCACGCGGAGTTGGTGCACCGCTCGGCGGATCCCGCGTAGCGCGCGTGTCGGGAACCGGGCCGAACCGGAGTGGGTTCCCGAGGAGGTGCTCTCCGGCTGGATCCTCCGGCTGGATCCTCCGATGGGGATCACCGGCGGGTGCTCGACTCGGCGCTCCGGCCGAAGTGGCGGAACACCGCTGGGAGCCGGAGCGGAAACGGTCGGCCCGTTCCTTTCCGAGCAACCGGGAGGAACGAGCCGACCGTTCGATTCGTCGTACGCGAATCAGTCGATGGGAACGGCGCTCCACCGCTGGGACAGGCTGTCCACGTCCTTGTTCAGCACGATGTCCCGCGAGGGATAGGCCACCTGGTAGGGGTTCATCACCCGGTGGGCGTTGTTGTAGGGCGAGATGCGCAGCCCCTCGTCCTTGTCCACGTTCCACCACTGCTCGCGGTCACCGCGGTCGCACTCCTGCTGCCGCACGTGGCGCAGCGCGTCCTGGTTGTCGGGCTGCAGGCAGAGCCCCGAGCCGACGTTCTTGATGCGGAGCACCCCGCTGAAGCCGGTGGGCAGGAACTTCCACTGCTCCTGGAGCCGGTTCGCGTCGGTGCGGTGCTGGTACCACAGGTCCAGGATGCCGTTCTGCGAGGTGTTCCACCCCTTGGCGATCATGAACAGGTGGGCGCTGCGGTTGTAGAGATGGTACGGCTCTCCCAGCACGATCGAGGTCTGCGCCTCGCGCGCCCCAGGCCGCTGTTCGTGCTGTTCGGCGGCACCCGCTCCCGCTCCCATGATGCCCACCAGGGAGAGCGCCGTCGCGAGTACCAGTGCGATCCGCTTCTTCGGCTTCACCGAGAACCGATCCTTTCTCGTGATCATTTCGTGATTCCCGGGAAAACTGTCGAGCACCGGAGTACGAAGATCAACATATCGTTCGGGTGAACCGCCCAAGGTGCTTCACCGCGAGGGCTATCCGGCTGCTCAGGCCGCCATGGCCCGTTCCCGGTACGGCGACGGTTCGCCGATGTGCCTCACCCAGCGATCTTCTCCACTGCTTCCGACTTCTCCATTGTTTCCGAGTTCCGTCCATTCCGGATTAACCGACGTGGAGCGGGAACGGCTCGCATTGAGCCGGTGTCTGCCGATGTAGCCGGATTCGGGGAGCTGCTCGGGCACTTCGGGCAGGCTGAGCAGCCTGGCGAGGTCTTCTTCGGCGAGGCTGGTGGGGTGGTGGGGTCGTTGTCTGCTCGCGTTCGGGGGTTGGTACTCGGGGTGGTTGAGCAGGGCGCGTCGTTCGGCCGGGGTGGGGTTGGGGTCGGGCCGGTGGCCGAGGGCGTCCCACCAGCCGGAGTCGGGTGAGCGGTCGGGGCCGTGTAGCACGATCGTGGCTCGCCGCAGCAGCGAGCCCGGCGGGATAGGGCCACAGCTCGCTCCCGGTGTGCTGTGCCCGGTGGTGGAACCGTCGTGGTGCTTTGCCGGGTCGCTGTTCGGTTGCCGTGCGAGCAGACCGGCGACCGTCAGCGTGCCCGGACCGGCGTCGGCGTGCTCGCCGTGCCCGCCGCGCAGCGGGGCCAGCGCGCTGCCCACCGCCAGCGCCAGCACCGTTCCCAACAGCCACAGCAACCCGAATGGTTGGTGCAGCACGGCCGGGCCCAGCGTGCTGGCCGCCGTCACAGCGCGCCTCCGTCCCGGCCGAAGCGTTCGCGGAGCTTGCGACTGGTCTCCTGCTCGCGTTGTTCCTGTTCGCGGCCGTGTTCGACGGCCGCGCTCATGCAGATGTCGCAGGTCGGCACCAGCCAGTCCACCTCGGACGGATCGATCAGCACGACCTGCTGCCCGCACAACGTGTCGCGCTGTTGCTCCGGACGCGGCCGGACCTCACGGGAGAACGCGTGCCGAAACCCGCCCACCGGGTTCCACCACACCACCGGACCCGACCAACCCCACCCCAACAACGGAACCTCAAGCATCACGAACACTCCTTACTTATCAATCGGTGTAACTACTTTTTAGAAGTAGCTCGTGTTAATAGCAACTACTATGCCTCGATCGGATGATGCGAAACGAGCTGCGAAACTGGGGGCGAATCGACCTACAGGAAGGCCACCGATGCACGTGAACGCCAGCCCTGCAGTGGTGCGCCGTCTGGTGGCGTACGGCCTGACCAACTTGCGCAAGCGTGCCGGGTACTCCCAGGCCGAAGCCGCGAAGTACATGCGCTGTTCACAGGGCAAGATCGCCAACCTCGAGAACAGCCGTAACCTGCCGAGGCTGGAGTTCATCGAGAAGCTGCTACGCCACTACGACGCCGAAGACGAGATCCCGCGCTACACCGAACTGTTGGAGACCGCCGAACAGCGAACCTGGTGGGATCGGCTATCCGACACGAAAACCCTCGTAGGACTACAGACGTTCATCGGACTGGAAGACGGAGCCAGCAAGACCGAGGGATTCCACGCACTGCTGGTTCCGGGACTGATGCAGACCTCCGACTACGCGCGCGAGGTCGTTCGGGGTGGCCAGCAGTCGGACAGCGACCTGGAGTACAAGGTCGAGTTGCGCGGCAGACGACAACAAGCGCTCACCCGGTCTACCGATCCGCTGCACGCATGGATGGTCATCGACGAGTGCGCGCTCGATCGTCGCATCGGCGATACGGCGACCATGCGGGGACAGCTCGAACACCTCGTCGAGCTCGCCGAACTCGACAACGTCCAGATCCAGATCTGTCCCGCCAGCGTAGGACCGCACCCTGGCCTGACCGGCACATTCGAGATCCTGCACTTCCCGATTCCCGAAGATCCCGGCGTGGTCTACGTTGAGACCCGAGTACGCGCGGTGTGGTTCGAGGACAAACCCGAGATCGATCAATACACCCAGGTCATGAATCACCTACGCGCGCTGGCCAACACCCCGGAAGAGTCGAAGAAGCTGCTCACCGAAAAGCTGAAGGAGCTCTAGACGATGCGCTTCACCGCCCACGCCTGGCAGAAGTCCTCCTACTCCAACGATGACCAAGGTTGCGTCGAAGTCGCATTATCCAGCCGGGCCGTCGGCATCCGCGACACCAAGGACCGCGCAAGCGGCACCCTCACCGTCACCCCCGCAGCCTGGGCCGAGTTCATGGACCGTCTCAAAACCGGCGGGTACGACCAGGGCTGACCTCGCGCGCACGCCGCTACGCCGTGGCCGGGGCGTCGATTTCTCGCGAAATTCACAAAGCCCCGGCACTACGCGGTAGGGGCGGCATCCCGATCAGACTCGCGAACCGTTCGGCAGAGCGACCTCACCTGGTTGGCCGCTCTCCACACGCGCGAGCACTGCCGACAGCGCTGGGCCATCCGAGTGATCGCAGTGCGTTCCCGAAGCACCTCGGAGTGCTGATCGTCATAGTGGCCATAGGTCCATCCCGCTGACGCGACACACCCAGATCCGGCAGGATGTGACCCGGTTTCGGATCACGACCCAGCGGCCAACGGCCCAGGAAGGAGCAGACGTGAGCCAAAATGGTTTCAGCGTCGACCACGACAAACTCAAAGCATCCATCGCGGACCTGCGAAAAGCGCGGGAAGAGGCCGCAGATCTTATGACACAGTCGGAGTCGATCGAACCCGGTGAGTTGACCGCGTACGACGACACCACCGGAAAGGCACGCGAGGCGTTCCAGAAGCGCATGAGCGGAGTCGATGGATCTCTTCGTGCTGCCGCTGAGGATATTCGCGACAAATTGGATGAGAAGATAGCCGCTTACGAAGCCCTGCTACGCGAATACGGCATCGCCGAGGACAACGCCTCGGTCGCACAACGCGACACCGAAAGGCAAAGCTGAACACCGTGGAAGACCTCATGTACAAGGCACGACGCGGCGCTGTCATCGCGGGTGGCCTCGCACTGACCATGGCACTGGCCGCCTGCTCCAGTGACTCAACGGGCCAGACCGGAACTCCAGAAGACACAGCCACCAGCAGCGTGGCTTCGTCCACCTCGCAATCCGGAACCGGAATCGCCAACCCGAAAAACCCCGCCGCACTCGAACCGTGCGAGCTGCTGCCCGACGAAGCCGCCACCACACTGGGAGTGGAGACCAAAGGCGAAAGGATCCCGAACGACCTCAAACCCAGCCTCCCAGACCTATGTCGCTGGAGAGGCGGAGAGACCGGTTCGACGCGAGTTTCCTTGGTCGCTTTCCCCGGGCGTACCATCCAGCAATACTACGACAACAAATCGAGCTATGGATACTTCGAAAAACTAGAGGTTTCCGAACACCCCGCGGTTGTGGGGAACACGGAGGATCCAGCGAAGAGCTCCAGCTGCGCGATGTACATGGCCGCGAACGAAAACCAGATAGTCCTGTCCTCCACATCTATCCCTGCTAACGATATCGGAAAAACAAACCCATGCGACTTGGCGCAACGAGCCCTGGAGTTGTCGCTACCGTCGTGGCCGGCGGCGAAGTGACCCCACAGGGGTAATGAGCTACTCCGAAGCGTCCTCCCGAGGTCACAGACACAACCCGGTAGCTGGAACTCCTTCGTGAGGAGGATCCACGGCACGACCACCTCCATCACAGGAGTTCCACAACCACCTTCACCCTAAGCTCCCACGAGCGAGGCGTTCCAGAAGCGTATGAACGCCCCCGAAGGATCGCTTCACGCTGCCGCTGAGGACATTCGCGACAAACTGAACGAGAAGATAGCCGCTTACGAAGCCCTGCTGCGCGAATACGACATCGCCGAGGACAACGCCTCGCTCGCACAACGCGACACCGAAAGGCAGAGCTGAACACCGTGGAAAACCTCATGCACAAGGCACGACGCGGCTCTGTCATCGCGGGCGGACTCGCACTGACCATGGCACTGGCCGCCTGCTCCAGTGACTCAACGGGACAGACCGGAAACCCAGAAGACACAACCACCAGCAGCGTAACCTCATCCGACTCACAGTCAGGAACCGGAATAACCAACCCGAAAAACCCCGCTGCCCTCGAACCGTGCGAGCTGCTACCGGACGAAGCCGCCACCACGCTGGGAGTGGAGACCAAAGGCGAAAGGATCCCGAACGACCTCAAACCCAGCCTCCCAGATCTATGCCGATGGAGAGCTGGAGAGATCGTTTCGGAGCGAGTTTCCTTGGTCGCCTTTCCCGGACGCACCATTCAACAGTACTACGACAACAAATCGAGCTACGGATACTTCGAAAAACTAGAGGTTTCCGGACACCCCGCCGTCGTGACAAATGATAAAGATCCCGCGAAGAGTTCAGGCTGCGCAATGTACATGGCCGCGAACGAAAACCAGATAGTCCTGTCCTCCACTTTTATTTCCACTGAGAACATCGGAAAAGTAAACCCGTGCGACTTGGCAAAGCAGGCCCTGGAGCTGTCGCTGCCGTCGTGGCCAGCGGCGAAGTGACCCCGCGTGATGAGCTACTCCGAAGCGTCCTGTTCGGTGTCCGATCAGCCAGGAAGGTGGAACTCAGCCGTGACGATGACCCGTGAACATCCCGCACCGCACACATGGCGCAAGCCCAGCCGCAGCGCCAACAACGCCCACTGCGTCGAAGTCGGCTTCGCCGACCCCACCATCACCATCCGCGACACCAAGGACCGCGCGGGCGGCACTCTCACCGTCACCCCCGCAGCCTGGGCAGGATTCTTGAACCGCCTCAAAACCGGCGACTACGACCAGAGCTGACCAACAGACGCCGTTTACGCCGTGGCCGGGGCGTCGATTTCTCGCGAAATGTGCGAAGCCCCGGTGCAAGACAGCGCACGAGACACGCCGAAAGATTCTCGGAGACGACGTAGCTCTCGGAGCACCGCGCTCAGCCGCTCGACTCGTGTCGGCCCGAGCACTCGAAGCCGGGAAGCACGTGCTCGGGGACGCGCCGCTCAGTCCTCCAGCCCGCGCGCGACGGTGTCGAGGCCGTCGGTCAGCGCCGCGAGCTGTTCGCGGCTGAGCAGGTCGATCAGCGAGGAGCGGACCAGCTCCACGTGGCCGGGGGCCACGCGACGCAGCTTGGCCATGCCCTCCTCGGTCAACACCGCGAACACCCCGCGATCGTCGCCGGGGCACGAGCTGCGATACACCAGCCCGGCCTTCTCGAGCTTGCCGATCTGGTACGAAGCACCACTCTTGGAGGTCAGCAGCGACTCGGCCAGCTCGGTCATCCGCAGCTGCCACTCCGGCTCGTCGGCCAGCCGCACCAGGATCTCGTACTGCGGGTGCGACAGCCCCTCCTGCTCGCGCAGGTGATGTTCCACACGCCGCTCCACCCGGTGACTCGCCTCCAGAAAGGCGTTCCACGCGGCCTTTTCCTCGGAATCCAGCCACCTCGGTCGCGTCATGCACCCACCATAGCGGTTGTTCGAATTTGAACAACCCGGTAATTTCGTGGTGGTTTCAATTTGAACTACCCGCTCGGGGCCACCCGACGCCGAACCACGGGAGGAAGACCGTGCCGCAGTTACCAACCGCAGTCCGCGATCTCGCCCTGCTTCTCGGGCGAGTCGTGCTCGGAGCCGTGTTCATCGTGCACGGCCTGCAGAAACTCACCCAGTGGGGGGTCAGCGGCACCGCGGACACGTTCGCGGGCATGGGGATCCCCGCCCCCGGAGTATCAGCCTGGTTCGCCGCGCTGGTGGAGACGCTGGGCGGAATCGCGCTGATCCTGGGCATCGCGCTGCCCCTCGCCGGGGTGCTGCTGGCGCTGAACATGCTCGGGGCGTTGTTCTTCGTCCACCTCAGCCAGGGCTTCTCCGGTTACGAGTACGTGCTCGTGCTGGCCGCCGCCGCACTCGCCCTCGGCTTCAGCGGTGGCGACTACTCGGTCGACCGGCTGCTGCGCAAACCGCGCGAGTCGGGAGCCACTCCGAGTACGACGAACGCCTGAACAACGTCCGCTCGGGCCACGACGCGGTACTCGGCACCGTGTCGCACCGGCACGGGCTGCCGGCGGGCGCGTCGCGAGCGGAGTGCCCGAAACGGGAGCCGCCGGGAAACGCGAAATGCCGGGTGGAACCGTGACCTCCTCGGACGAGGGATCCGACAGTGTCCGGTCACGGTCCCACCCTCGCGGGGCGGCGAAAGGAGGCGCCAACCACCCCACGACGACGTAAATTTCTCGCGAAATCGCCGCGCCCCACGGGGAGCGACCGCGTGGGAAGCGACCCCGTGGAGAGCGATCTCGGCCCGTGAGTCTCAGCCCATCCAGTCGCGCCAGAGCTCGCGCATGCTGTCCAGCGTCTCGCGGTAGCGGCGGTAGCCGTCCTCGTAGCGCTCCCGCACGTCCGGGTTGGGGCGGACCTCGCGCAGCGGCAACGTCCACTCGCCGGAGTCCACCTCGTCACCCAGCGCGCGGGCGGCCGTCACCGCCGCTCCCCTGGCCCCCATGCCGGGATCGTCCGTGAGGTGCAGCGGCTGCCCCAGCACGTCGGCGAACACCTGCGCCCAGGGATGCGAGCGCGTGCCGCCGCCGCAGGCCACCAGCTTGCCGTTCAACCCGGCCGCCTCGAAGCAGTGCCGCGCCGCGTAGGCCACGCTCTCGCAGACCGCCCGCACCACGTCGCTGCGGCTGGTGCCCAACCGCACCCCGCTGATCTGCCCGCTGGCGCGCGGATCCACGAACGGCGAGCGCTCCCCGCCCGGCGCCAGGAACGGCAGCGCGGAGACGTCGTTGGCTCCCGGCGGGCTGGCCTCCAGCGCTCCGCCGAGATCACCGATCTCCATGCCGAGCAGGTCCAGCACCCAGTCGAGGCTGGCGGTGCCCACCATCGCGGGCATGCCGTGCAGCAGCTGGTTCTCCTCTGGCGTGCACAACCACATCCCGGAGGGCTCTTCCTGCCAACGGCGGTTGCCCGTCTCGGTGAGCACCTGGCAGGCCAGCGTGGTTCCCACGATCAGCAGCCCGTCGCCGAACTCGTGCAGCCCGCCGCCCACGGCGCAGGCCGGCAGGTCGAACGGGCCCGCCGTGACCGGCAACCCCCGGGGCAGCCCCAGCAGTTCCGCGCCGTTGGCGTCGAGTTCGAACAGCTGCCTCGGCCGGGCCGGTTTGGGCAGCAGGTGCCGGAACTCGGACAGCCCGCACGCCTCCAGCGCCAGCTCGTCGTACTCCCTGGTGTCGGCGTCCAGGAACGGCACGGAGGCGTCCGAGGCGTCCACGCTGATCTCGCCGGTCAGCACGTGCAACACCGAGTCGACGCAGTACCCGGCGACCGCGGCGTCGCGCAGCGACTCCGGCTCGTTGTCGCGAAGGTGGGCCAGCAGGGGTCCCTGCGCACCGGGGAACAGCCCGTTGCCGGTGCGCTCGTAGACCTGCCTGCTGACCCCGTCGCGCTGCCACCGCTTGACCACGGAAGCGGCGCGACCGTCCATCCACGAGATGGGCTGCCGGACCGGCCTCCCGGCGGAGTCCCGCAACCACAACCCGTCGCCCTGCCCGGTCAGCGCCACGGCGCGCGGCTGCTGCCCGGTCTGCTCACCCACGTCGCGCACCACGGCGGCCACGGTGGACACCACGTCGTCGAGGTCCTGCTCCACCCTGCCGTCGGGGTAGTGCTCCAGGTGCGACTGCCTGCTCGCCTCGGCGAGCACGCGGCCCGAGTCGTCGAAGGCCGCCGCCTTGGTCAGCGAAGTTCCGATGTCGACCGCGGTGATCATGTCTCGCTCCCCCGGACGTCGGGATTGGCCAGGTGCGCGGCCCGCTCGCCCCGCGCGAACCGATCCACCTCGGCGGCCACGATCTCGGCGGCGCGGTGCGCGGTCTGCCGGGTCGCGCCCGCGAGGTGCGGGGTGGTGATGAGGTTGGGCGCGCCGTGCAGCGGCCACTCCGGCGGCGGGGGCTCCTCGTCGTAGACGTCCAGCGCCAGCGCACCCAGCTTGCCGCTGCGCAGCAGCCCCGGCAGCGGCTGGTAGTCGAGCAGGCCACCGCGGGCGGTGTTGACCAGCACCGCGCCCTCGGGCAGCAGCGCCAGGCGGTCGGCGTCGAGCAGGTGCTTGGTCTCCGGGGTGAGCCTGGCGTGCAGGCTGACCACCGAGCAGCGGGGCAGCATCTCGTCCAGCGCGAGGGGTTCCACCCCGTCGGCGCGCAGCGCGTCCTGGTCGGTGTAGGGGTCGGCCACCAGCACTTCCGCGCCGAAGGCGCGCAGCACCCTGGCCACCCTGCTGCCGATCGCGCCGTAGCCGACCAGGCCGACCGTGCTGCCCTCCAGCTCGATGCCCGCCTCGGGGTAGGCGTAGAAGTCGCCCCGCCAGTTGCCCCGTTTGAGCTCGGCGTCGGAGTCGGGGATGCGGCGCATCGCGGCCAGGATCATGCCCACCGCGTACTCGGCGGCAGCGGCGGCGTTGCGCCCGGGGGCGTAGGTGACCGTCACCCCTGCCCTGGTCGCCGCCGCGAGATCCACGTTGACCGGACCACCGCGCGAGACCGCGACCAGTTTCAGCGAGGGGGCGGCGGCGAACACGCGCTCGGTGAACGGCGCCATCTGGGTCACGCACACCTCGGCGCCCTCGACGGCCTCGATCACCTGCTGTTCGGTCCCGCTGGCCTCCTCGACCCCGCCGACGGGGCCGAACGGCTCGACCGGCCAGGGCAGTTTGAGCTTGCCGACCTCGACGTCGTTCACCCTGGAACGCACGGCGTTCTCGAGCAGGTCGGGGCCGACGAAGTTGTCGCCCGCTGCCAGCACGCGCACTGTTCATTCCTCCTTCAGCGGTCTCACCGCTGTCCGATGGCTCACCGCGGCGGTTCCCGGGGTTACCGGCCTTCGCGGGCACGGCGCCCCGACCGCTCCGGCCGCGGCGACCGCCGCGGGCCGCGGCTATCAGCTCTGGTGTTCGTAGTCGGTTATGTATGCGACCTTGGCCGCGCTCGCCGAGGACGGGTCGAAGGAATAGCCCAGCCACTCGTCGACCAGTCGTTTGGCCAGTTCGGGTCCGATGACCCTGGACCCCATGGTCAGTACCTGGCAGTCGTTCGACTTGATGGAGCGCTCCGCCGAGTAGGAGTCGTGCGCGACGGTAGCGCGCACCCCGTCGACCTTGTTCGCCGAGATGCACATGCCGATGCCGGTGCCGCAGATCAGCACCGCGCGGTCGGCGTCGCCGCGCGCCACGGCTTCCGCCGCCGCCAGCCCCAGCCGGGGGTAGGCGCGGTCGTCGGAGTCGTCGTGCACGCCGTAGTCCAGCACCTCGGCGACCCTGACGTCACCCTCCAGCTGTTCGGCGATCAGTTTCTTGAGTGCCACACCGGCGTTGTCGGCCGCCACGGCCACGGTGATCGGGCTCATGATTCCGGGTTCCCCTTTCGACGATTCCGCTCGCACGCGCCGTCGGAGACTCCGGCGGCCACCGCGCCGAGCAGCAGGGCCAGTGAGGTGGCACCGGGATCGGCGGTGCCCTGGTCGTGCCCGCCCAACCGCGAGGCACGGCCACGTGCGGAGGTCAGCCGCGCGGTGTCCTGCGCCGCCTTGGTGGCCACCTCGGCGGCGGCGGTCAGCGCGTTGGGCAGCTCGGTGCCTGCCCGGGAGCACTCGGCGAGTTCTTCGGCGAACGGTTCCAGCGCGTCGAGCAGCGTCTTGTCGCCCCTGGCGGAGCCACCGAGTTCGGCGACCGCTCGGGACGCCTCCCGTACCGCTTCGGCCAGCACAGCGGTGTCCACCGTCGCGTGTTCGCGCAGCCCGGCGCCGGTCTGGCTGAGCAGGGTTCCGTAGAGCGCTCCGGAGGCGCCGCCCGCGGCGTCGGCCAGCGCGGTCCCGGCCGCCAGCAGCGCGTCACCGATCGAACGGGGATCGGCCGCGTCGCTGCCCGCGTGGTCGGCGGCCCGAACGGCGGCGCGCAGGCCGCGCACGATGCCCTGACCGTGGTCACCGTCGCCCGCCACCGCGTCGAGCCGCCCCAGCTCGTCCTCGGCGTCGGCCACGTCGCCCAGCGCGCGCTCGAGCAGCTCGTGCACGAGCCCGCCCCGGCTGGTGGACTCCTCGGTGGGTGCCGCGCCGCGTTCCTCCGGAGTGGGCTCGTGGCCGGTCAGCGGCCGCAGCGGCCGGTAACCGGGGGTGTCGCAGTCGGCCTCGTAGAGCTCGGCGAGCTCGTCGTCCAGCGCGAGCAGCGACAGCGACAGTCCGGCCATGTCCAGCGAGGTGACGAACTCCCCGACCTCGGGGCGGTGCGGGCGCAGCCCGGCGGCCCGCAGCCTGCGCTCGATGGCCGGGTAGCAGGCGAACATCTCCTCGTACTTGGTGCGGCCGAGGCCGTTGAGCAGCACGGCCACCCGCTCGGTGCCGGCGGGCAGCTCGGTCAGCAGGTTGTCGACCAGTTCGGCGGCCAGGTCCTCGGCGCTCATGGCGTCCACGCCGCGCGCGCCGGACTCGCCGTGAATCCCCAGTCCCAGTTCCATCCGGCCGGAGTCGACGGTGAACAGCGGCTCCGACTTGCCGGGCAGGGTGCAGCCGCCGAAGGCCGCGCCGTAGGTGCGGGTGCGGTCGTTGGCCTTGCGCGCCAACGCGGCCACGCTGTCCAGGCTCTCGCCTCGTTCGGCCGCGGCACCGGCGACCTTGAACACGAAGAAGTCGCCCGCCACGCCGCGCCGGACCTCGGGGGTGTCGGCGGAGCCGCTGGCGATGTCGTCGGTGACCAGCACGGTGCGGCTGTCGATGCCCTCGGCGGCCAGTCGCCGCGCGGCTAGCCCGAAGTGCATCACGTCGCCGGAGTAGTTGCCGTAGCTGAACAGCACACCCGCTCCGGCGTCGGCGGCCAGCGCGGTCCGGTAGACCTGCTCGGCGCTGGGGCTGGTGAACACGTCGCCGATGACGGCGGCGTCGGCGAAGCCGGGGCCGACGAGCCCGGCGAAGGCCGGGTAGTGCCCGCAGCCGCCGCCGATGATCACCGAGACCTTGCCCTGGCGGGGAGCGTGCCTGCCCACCACGCCGTAGGCACCGGGCACGCGCGCCACGGTGCGGCCGTAGGCGGCGACGAAACCGTCCAGCCAGGAGTCCTTGAACGTGGCGGAGTCCGTCAGTCCGGTCATCAGGCACCCTCGCTCTCGGTAACGGGGTCGGACAGCATGGACAGCAGGGTTTTCCGCACGTGGTCCAGCGAATCGGCGACGACGGTGGCCGAGGCGATGGCGTCCGGCTTGGGGGGATACCCGGTGTTGGGGATGGCGACCACGCTCATCCCCGCCGCGTGGGCGGCGCGGATCCCGTTGCTGGAGTCCTCGACTCCCGCGCACTCCGCGCCGGTGAATCCGAGGCGCCGGGCGGCCTCGGTGTAGACGTCGGGGCTGGGCTTGCCCCTGGCCACCTCGGCACTGGAGACGGTGGCCGTGAAGTGCTCGGCCAGACCGTGCCGCTGCAGCACGGCGTCGATCAGCGGCCTGGCGGCCGAGGAGGCGAGCGCGATCGGAACCATCGCGCTGACCTCGGTGACCATCTCGCGGGCGCCGTCGAGCAGCTCGATCTCGCCGTCCTCCAGCGCGGCGATCATGTCGTCGACGACCGCGCGTTCGGTCTCCGAGGCGGGTTCCGGGGTCCCGCAGACCCTGCCCAGATAGGCCGACCATTCGGGCGAGCTCATGCCCTGGACCGTCGAGGTGTCCTCGGCGCTCCACTCGTGCCCGTGCCGGGCGGCGTAGCGGCTCCACATCCGTTCCCAGAGGTGTTCGCTCTCCACCAGTACGCCGTCCATGTCGAACACGACCGCCCGCAGCGGTCCCGTCGACCGGGGCTCGGTTACCTGACTGACCGTCATGCGCTGTCCTTTCACAAACTTGAAGTTAAATTAACGCTAGCTACTTTAATTGTCCAGCCCCGAGTTGACGCGCCCTCGGGCGGCGAGTGGTTCGAACAACGCAGCGAGTCCGGCCGATCCCCCCTGGAACGATCCACAGTCGTACACGTTGCGAGCACAACCGGAAACTCGGAAATAACATCTTGCGCGTGAAAGTAACGAGGTGCATGATACACGGTTAACACCGGCGGTGCCGCGCATCACAGCTAGATCGCCCATCCGCCGCGTCAACGAAGACCCCTCGACCGAGGCCGCGGGGTCCGGCAACACCAGTCGCTTCGGAGGCGAAAACATTGGTACAGCAACCAGCAGCGGCGGACGGTTCGACCGCCGCATCGGAGAGCCGTAGCTGGCTCGACAGAATCGGCATCCCCAAGCCGCTGCTCTGGGGCTTCGTCGGTGTGCTGATCTTCATGATCGGCGACGGCGTGGAGATCACCTACCTGACCCAGTACCTGACGCAGCCCGAGGGCGGCGGGCTGGCGGGCTCGCAGGCCACCTTCGCCACGGTGACCATCTACGGCCTCGCCGTGATGATCGCCTCCTGGTTCTCCGGCACGCTGTCCTCGATCTGGGGACCCCGCTACGTGATGTGGCTCGGCGCGGCCTGGTGGGTCGTCTTCGAACTGCTCTTCCTGTACGTGGCCATCCCCTCGCAGAGCTACCTGCTGATCGTGACCATCTACGGCATCCGCGGCTTCGCCTACCCGCTGTTCGCCTACGCCTTCCTGGTGTGGGCGCAGGTGGCCAGCCCGGTGCACATGCGCGGTTCGGTCGCGGGCTGGTTCTGGTTCGTGTTCACCGGTGGGCTGCCCACCCTGGGTGCGGCGGTGGCCGCCTTCGCGATCGGCCCGCTGGGCATGAGCCTGCACAACACGCTGGTGCTCTCGCTGGTACTGGTCGCCGTCGGCGGTGTGATCGGCTGCTCGGTCCGCGAACCGCACGGCACCAAGCCCATCGCCGACGAGACGGTGGAGAACCCGCGCAGCCCGAAACGACTGATCGAGGGCGTCGACATCGTGTGGCGCGACAAGCGGACCCTGGCGGGCGGCATCACCCGTATCGTCAACACCGCGCCGGAGTTCGGCTTCTTCGCGATGTTCCCCTTCGTCTTCGGACCGGAGACTCCCGGCGGCGGCTTCCTCACCGCACCCGAGATCGCGGCCATGACCAGCATCGTCTACGGCGCCAACATCGCGGCCAACCTGGCGTTCGGCGTGCTGGGTGACTACTTCGGCTGGCGCCGCACCGTCACCTGGTTCGGCTGCGTGGGCTGCGCGATCGCCACCCCGCTGTGGTACTTCGCCTCGATCGCCAGCGAGAGCTTCGGCGTCGCCGCCACGCTGGGCGCCGTCTACGGTGTGCTGCTGGCCGGATTCGTCCCGCTCTCGGCCCTGATGCCGTCCATGGTCACCACCAAGGACAAGGGCTCGGCGCTGGCGGTGCTCAACTTCGGCGCCGGCGGTGCGGCCTTCCTCGGGCCGGTGACGGTCTACGCCATCCACCCGGTCTTCGGCGGTGGCGGCGTGGCCATCGCGTTCGCGCTGATGTACGTGATCGTCGCGGTGCTGTCCACCTTCGTCAAGGACGGCAGCGACCCGGGCGAGGCCAAGAAGGCGCGGGCCGCCTCGACCACCACCCCGGCCGGGGCCGCGACGACGGCCTGACCCACCGTCCGGGCCCTTCGCCGCGCGGCGAAGGGCCCGGCTCGAAGCCGACGCCGCGTGGCGTCGGGGGCGTTCCGAACGGTCACGGGCAAGCACCTCCGGAACGCCCCGTTCACCCCGAGGCGGCGCGTGTGGCGTACTCCGTCACACGCGCCGCTCGGCTCAGCACACCGGGATGGAGGGCCGATGCGCGATCCTGGTGAGCGACCCACCGTCCCGACCAACACGGTCCCGAACACGCGACGAGAGCCAATGACCAGCGAAGACAACGCCCATCGGCCCGCCCCCACCGAACTGGTGCTGCTCGACGTGGGTGGGCCGATCTACGACGACGCGGTCTACCGCGACGCGCTGCTGCGGGCCACCCGCGAACTCGCCGGATCCGAGATCGAACGCGAGACGTTCCAGCGGGTCTACGACGAACAGCGACAACGCCAGGCGGGGTCGCTGCGCACCGCGATCGCGGAGCACTTCCTCACCCCGAACCACCGGAAGCGACTGTCCGAGCTGGCCGAGAGCTACTGGGAATACCCCCCGAGCGCCCTCTACCCGGAAGTGCTGCCCACCGTGCGCACCCTCGCCGGCACCTACCGACTGGCCATAGTGGCCAACCAACGAGAACTGGTGGTGGAGGCACTGCGCCGCGACGGGATCGCCGAGCACATCGACGTCTGGGCCATCTCGGAGACAGTGGGCGCGGAGAAGCCGGACCCGGCGATCTTCCGGTACGCCATGGACCGCGCCGGTGTCTCCGCCGCCGGGACCGTGCACGTCGGCAACCGGCTGGACACCGACGTGCGCGGCGCGAAACGGGTCGGGCTGCGCAGCGTCTGGATCACGCGCGGCGAGGCCCCTCCCCACCCCACGCCGGAACAGCTGGCCGAACCGGACGCCGTGATCGGCTCACTCGACGAGCTCCCGGCGGCACTGGAACGGATGTGAAGGACACGACCTTGGGCACCGAAACGGCAGTACGCCACACCGGAGGCACCGAACCGCTGGTCGCGGGGGTGGACATCGCCACGGCCGAGGTGCGCGTCGAGATACGCGACGGCGGTGGCGAACTCGCGGCGACAGCTGCCACCGCCCTGCCACGGCCGGTGCACGGTGCCGACGGTTCCGCCGAACAGGACGCGCGGAGCTGGTGGCCCGCCGTGCGCGACACGCTGGCCCGCTGCACCGCCGAACTCGGTGACCGGAGCCGCGCGATCACGGCGCTGGCCGTCTGCGCCACCTCGGGCACCGTCACGGCCGTGAACAGCGCGACGGAACCGGTGGCACCGGCGATCATGTACGACGACCGTCGCGGCGCCGAGCACGCCGCGCTGGCCAGGCGTGCCGGAGCGGGACGGTGGGACGACATCGGAATCACCCCGTCCCCCACCTCGGGGCTCGCACACCTGGCGCTGCTGGCGGAACGCACCGAGGACCCCGGATCCCGGCTGCTGCACACCCCGGACCTGATAGCCGAACGGCTGGTGGGGCATCCGGTGGCCACCGACAGCAGCCACGCGCTGAAGAGCGGCTACGACCCGCTGCGCCGCCAGTGGGTGCACGAGGCGCTGGACTCGGTCGGCGTCGAGCCGGCGCGGCTGCCCGACGTGGTGGCGCCCGCACGGCCGCTGGGCGTGGTCTCCGGTCGGGCCGCCGCCGAGACCGGGCTGCCGGCGGGCTGCGAGGTGCGGTCGGGGATGACGGACGGTTGTGCCGGGCAGCTCGCCGCGGGGGCGGTCGACACAGGGCGGGTGGTCACCGTCCTCGGAACCACCCTGGTACTCAAGGCGGTCTCGGCGGAACTGGTGCACGACCCGACCGGCGTGATCTACAGCCACCGGCACCCCGAAGGCGGCTGGTTGCCGGGTGGGGCGTCGAACACCGGCGGTGAGGCCCTGGCCGACGTGACCGACGAGCTGGCCGAGCTGGACCGCGCGGCAGCGGCACGTGGCCCGGCAGGAGTGCTGTGCTACCCGCTGCGCAGGCAGGGGGAGCGTTTCCCGTTCTCCGACGAACGAGCACGTGGTTTTCTCTCGGGCGAGCCCGGCGACGAGGTGGAGCTGCACCGCGCGCGGCTGGAAGGCGTGGCGTTCTGCGAGAAACTGGCGCTGCGCCGGCTCGACTCACTCGGCGCCCCCGTGACCGGACCGATCCGCACGGCCGGAGGTGGAGCTCGCAGCCTCACCTGGTGCCGGATCCGCGCCTCGGTGCTCGGCGAACCGGTACTGCGAGTGCCCCGGGCCGGTACGCCGCTGGGGGCGGCGCTGCTCGCGGCCTGCGGGACGCTCCACCCGGATCTGGGGACGGCCGCCGCGGCCATGACACCGGAAGCGGAGTCGGTGGAACCGGTTCCCGGGGAGGTGGCGCGGCTCGCCGAGAGCTACGAGGCGTTCCACGCCGAGCTGGCCGGCAGGGGATGGCTCTCGTGACGGCTGCCGCCCGGGGCCGTACCGGGCGGTGGATCATCCGTGCCAGACTCGGGACGGCATCGCTTTCTGCGACACGGGTCACTTCGCTGAGGTTAACCTCAATTCGCTGAGGCTCACCTTTTTGAGGAAAGCCAAACTTTTTTGAGGACAGGCGAACTTTTTTGAGGAAACCCTGATAAAAACGCCGCGAACCAAAAGGCGTACATTCGTGGTATGACTTTGAAGGCGGCCAAACCGGAAGAACACGAATCCAAGTTCCACGAGCTGCTGCAGAAGCAGGTGCGCAGCGAGTTCAATGCCTCGCAACAGTACATCGCACTCGCCGTGTGGTTCGACAAATCCGATCTTCCCCGCCTCGCCGCGCACTTCTACAAGCAGGCGCTGGAAGAGCGCAATCACGGCATGATGATCGTGCAGTTCCTGATGGACAACGACATTTCCGTGCACATTCCGGCGGTCGACGAGGTACGCAACGAGTTCAACGAGGCACGCGAACTCGTCGCTCTGGCGCTGGAACAGGAGCGCGAGGTCACCCGCGAGATCGAGCTGCTGGCCAGGACCGCGCGTGCCGAGGACGACTACATCGGCGAGCAGTTCATGCAGTGGTTCCTCAAGGAACAGGTCGAGGAGGTCTCGCAGATGTCCACCCTGCTGACCGTGGTCGACCGCGCGAACGGCAACCTCTTCGAGGTGGAGAACTTCCTCACCCGGGAGCAGGTGGGCGAGGAGGGTGCGGACTCCTCCGCGCCCGAGGCCGCAGGCGGCGCCGTCTGAGACCCCGCGAAGCACTGTGTCGGCTCGCTCGTCGTAGCTGGTCGTGTGGCGGAACCTCTCGCGGGCTCTCGCTGCTTTGCCGTACCGGTCGCTCTGGCACGGTGGTCGGGTAGCCGGCACGTGAGGCGGCGCCTCGCCGCGTTGGGCCGCTCTTGAGTAGCGACCTACGCGGCGAGGCGGCCCGGCCTCGCAATGCATCCGCCTCACGCGCTCGAGACACCCGCGCTGCGACACGCACGGTCCCGCAACCGAAGTCCCGACCGGACCGAAAAACCGAGCTACGCCAAGCGGCGCCAGCCGCTTACACCACTCACGCAGCTCGCACCGCCGCGGGTTCTCGCGTGCGGCTCTCGCGAGGAAGGCCCGACGTTGTGTAGGTCGCTACCCGATGTCGGGCCTCCCCGCAGCGAGAGCCGTGCGCGAGGTTCCGCCAAGCGACCACCCGAGCAGACCGGGCCACCCCGGCGGCACTAACGAATGGTGATCTGCCGCCCGCGCAGCCCGTCCCGGGCACGACGCTCGGCCGCGTCCAAGCCCTGCTCGTCCAGCGAGGCCAGCGCCTCGTCCAGCCGCTGCCCCAGTGCGGCCGCGGGTTCCTCCCACTCCCGGTGGTGCTTCTCGCGGTCCAGGTCCCACACCGGCACCAACAGGCCGTGCGCCCGGAACGAGCCCGCGTAACGACTGTCCTCGTCCAGCGCCAGCTCACCGCGTGCCGACAACCGGGCCATCGCCGAGATCAGCTTCTCCTCGGGTTCGGGACGCACCCAGCGCAGATGGGCACGGTCGGTCGCGTCCACCCAGTAGGCGGCGTGCACGCCCTCGGTCTCCAACTTGCGGGTGGGCATGATCGCGGCGTTGGCCCGCTCCAGCGACATGGCGACCTCGCCCGAAGCCTCCACGCCTTCCGGCATCCACCACGAGAAGTCCTCGTGTATCCGCACGTCCAGCTGCGCCTCGGTGTCCATCAGGTCCTGCAGCCGGTTGGGCACCGTGCCCTCCGGCGCGTCCTCCGGGCCGATCGCGGACAGCGAGTTGCCGGGCTCGGCGGTCTCCGCCCACTCCACGGCACGGGCCAGATCCCTGCTGATGTCACCGGACTTGGTCTGCACCTGCAGCCCGACGAACGCCTTGCCGTCGGTGCGCACCAGGGCCGCCGCGGCCATCGGCAGCACAGTGGCCAGTTCGATCTCGCGCTCGCCGGAGGTGCGGGGCAGCACCGCCGTCGCCGAGGGCACGAACTCGCGCAGCGCGACCAGTTCGCACTCGGCCGCGATCCCCTCGAACGGCCTGGTCACCTTGATCTTGCTCTGGCCGCCGGAGGCGCCGTGGCACGCCTTGTAGCGCTTGCCGGAGCCGCACGGACACGGCTGCCTGCGACCGACCACCGGTATCTCGGCATCGGGACGTTGTTGTGCTTCGGTGCGTTCGCTCAAGTCTGTCTCCCGGTAGTGCTTGTCTGGACTTGCTGTGCTCGGGTACGCACTGTGTCACATCCGGCTTCCCGCGCGACGGCACCGACACATCCACCGGCGCGCGGTCCCACGGAGGACGGTTCGGCACCGCTCAGCGCACCGCGTGCGGGGGTCGGGGAGCGCGTGGGGGTTCCGGGGCGCCGGTCACCCGCCCCACCCGCATGGGCCGGGAGGTCGTCGGGTCCGGCGGCAGCAACAGCCGGTTGAACCGCTTGATCACCAGTATCGACAGCACCACCACTCCGGTCAGCGCCAGGTCGGATCCGGCGTGCAGCAGCACCCCGTCGGCCAGCGCCTGCGCGCTGTCCCGCAGCCCCCAGAGCAGGGTGGTCCAGCCCAGCAGCAGACTCAGGCACCAACCGCCCCACCACAGCTTCACCATCCGCGACGGAGCGGGACGCACCCGCCCGTCCGCCTCGCCGATGCCGCGCAGCGTGGCGTGCTCCAGTTCGGCCAGCACCGATCCGGGCACGAACAGGTTGAGCCCGGGCACGAGGAATCCGGCCACCACCTGCCAGGCCCGTCGCGCCGGGCGCAGTTCGGCGCGCTGATGCGCGTATTCCCGGGCCCGCAGTGCCCACAGCACCCCGAAGACACCGCCGAGCGCCCCGAACAACCAGGTCATGATCCCCGCGGTCGCCACGAGCGCGTCCGAGACCGCCAGCACCGTCCCGTCCAGCGCACCGCTCGTGCTGCGCAGCAGCAGCACGTACCGCCAGAGCTCGGCAGCCGCCGCGGCACTGCCCAGCACTGCCGTGATCCAGAGCGTGGCGACCGTGGTGACCGACAGCGAGGCGACCCGTTCGGCCGGATCGGCACGTCCGTTCGTGGGAAGTGCCAGCGGCCAGCGCCACGCTAGCGGCGGGAAACCCCAACGCGGCGGTGCCGGGTAGGACGGCGGGCCGGTGTAGGGCCGCCTGCGGGGCGGGCGGCGTGGCTGCCGGGGGCCGCCCGGTGGGGTGGCCGTCCACTCCATCGGGGGGCCGGATGCCGGTGGGTAGCTCCTCACAGCACGTATGGTTCCGTATTCGGCTCCTCGGCCACCAGCGGGCGACCGAGAGCGGACCAGCCGTTCATCCCCCGCTGGACGTTCACCGCGTCCCAGCCGCTGGCGTTCAGGTAGGCGGTGACCTTGGAGGAGCGCCCACCCGAGCGGCAGATCACGTAGAGCCGCTCGGCGTCGGGGATCTCGTCCAGCCGCTGCGGGATCTCGTTCATCGGAATGTGCACCGCGTCCGGGGCGTGCCCGGCGGACCACTCATCGTTCTCCCGCACATCCAGCAGCGCACCCTCGGGCAGCTGCGTCGGCAGTTCCTCGGGGGCCACCTCGGGGACGCGGCCGTGCATCGGTGTAGTCACACCCCGATACTGCCAGCCTTCCGGTCTCGTGGATAACCGGCCGGGCATCACCAGGGCAGGGGCCCCTCGGCATCGAAGTAGCCACCGCTCGGCCCGTCAGCACCGATCCGCGCCATGCGGACGATGACCTCGGCGCCCTGTTCGACGGTCAGGGAGCCCGTGTTGTGGTTCAGATCGGTCGCGGTGTAACCGGGGTCGACCGCGTTGATCCGCATCGCCGGCAACTGCTTCGCGTACTGCACGGTGATCATGTTGACGGCGGTCTTCGAGGCGGGATAGGCGATGCCCGGATACGCGTGAGCCGGTGTGCCGGGGGTGGCCATCCGCTCCAGGGAGGCCAGTCCGCTGCTGAGGTTGACCACCACGGGGGCGGCGGAACGTCGCAGCAACGGCAGGAACGCGTTGGTCACCCGCACGATGCCGAACACGTTGGTCTCGAACAGCCCGCGCATCATCCCGGCGGTGACCTCGGCGGCGGGGATCACGTTTCCCTCCGGGGTGCGCCCCTCGGCGCCGGCATTGTTGACCAGCACGTCCAGCCCGCCGCCTGCCTCCACGGTCTTCGCCGCCGCCGCGACGGACTCGTCGTCGGTGACGTCGAGGGCGAGTGACCTGGCGCCCAGCCGCTCGGCGGCCGTTCGACCGCGCTCCGGATCCCTGCTGCCGAGGTAGACGGTGTGCCCGGCATCAACCAGCCGACGGGCGGTCTCGAACCCCAGCCCCTTGTTCGCTCCGGTGATCAGTGTCGTCGTCATGGGACCATGATTGCCCACCTCGGGGAGAGTCCGGCCAGTTTTCACCTGTTTGCCCGCCGCGGCGGGGTGTCGTGCTCAACGGCGACGCCTGCCGCGCCTGAGGCGGTGACGACCGTTGGAGCGGCTCGGGACGGTCGCGGGGCTGTCCTGCTCGGCGGCGTGGTGCTCGGCCGAGCGGTCCCGCGTGAATCCGAGGCGGTCGGGGGTGTGCATGCGCAGCATGACGCGACCGGTGTTCTCGGGAACCCTTCGAGCGGTCAGCTTGCTCACCAGCACCGTCACCGCGAAGGCCAGCGGAACGGTGAACGCGGCGGGCTGCAGCAGCACAGCGGACCACCACCCGTAGCCGTCGCCGAGGAACGCGCCGAGGAACACCGCCAGCAGCACGAGACCGCCGCCCACGACCAGACCGCTCGTCGCGCCGACCGCGGTGAGCCCGCGCCACCAGATACCGAGCACCAGCAGCGGGAAGAACGTGGAAGCGGCCATGGCGAAAGCCAATCCGACACTCTGCGAGATGTCGCGGCCGATGGCGATCACGGCCAGCGCGGCGGGCAGGATGCACGACCCCAGCGCCACGAGCCTGAAGTTGGAGAGCTTGCCCGGCAACAGGTCGGTGAACAGCACCCCGGACACGCTCATCACCAGCCCGGAGGAGGTGGACAGGAAAGCCGCGAAGGCGCCCGCCGCGGTGATCGCTCCCACCAGCTCCCCCGGCCATCCCTGCAGCATCGCCGTCGGGAGCAGCAGCACCGCGGCGTCGGTTTCCCCGCTCACCAGCAGCTGCGGCACGTAGAACCGGGAAAGCACGCCCAGCACGGTCGGGAACAGGTAGAACAACCCCAACAGGCCCAGCACCACCAGCGTGGTGCGCCGGGCGCTTCGCCCCGTGGGGTTGGTGTAGAACCGCACCAGCACGTGGGGCAACCCCATCGTCCCCAGGAAGGTCGACAGGATCAGCGAATAGGTCTCGAAGAGCTCGTAGGAGTCACCGTCCTGCGGCGACAGCCAGGCGCGGTTGTTCGGCTCCGCGTCGTCGACCACCGGAACCGTGCTGCCCGCGGGAAACCGCAACTCGGAATCCGCGCTCACCGAGTGCATCCCGGGAGCGAGATACACCGTCCCGCCGGTCGGCTCGTCCTGCCGCACCGGCCCGCTGAGCCGCTCCGGACCGGGGCCGGACAGCACCTTCACCCACACCGGGCTGGTGACGCGCAACCGCACGTCCGTTTCGATGTGGACGGTGGTGGCCCGCTCGAACACCGGCGAGGTGGGTTGGTCCAGCCCACGTCGGTGCTGCGCGTCGTCCCCGAGGAAAACGAAGAACAACACGAAGACGGGCACCGCTATCGCGAAGAGCTTGACGCCGTACTGGAACGCCTGCACCAGGGTCACCACGTGCATCCCGCCGCTGAGCACCCCGGTGAGCACCACGATCGCCACCAGCACGATGCCGCCCGCGTAGGAGATACCGGTGACCGTCGCCAGAGTCACGCCCGCCGCCTGCAGCTGCGGCACCAGGTACAGCCAGCCGATGAGCACCACCAACACGGTGGCGAGGGTGCGCACGCGCCCGGAGTCCAACCTGACCTGCGCGAAGTCCGGGAGGGTGTAGGCACCGGAACGACGCAGCGGTGCGGCCACGAACAGGAGCAGCAGCAGATAGCCCGCCGTGTAGCCGATGGGGTACCAGAGCGCCTCGATGCCGTCCTTGAGCAGCAGCCCGGCGATTCCGAGGAACGACGCGGCGGAGAGGTACTCACCCGCGATGGCGGCGGCGTTCCGCTCCACACCGACCATACGTCTGGCCAGCAGGAAGTCCGAGGTGGTGCGGGCACCGCGCGATCCCCACACCGCCAGCCCGAACGTGCCGACGGCGATCAGCACCACACCGCCGAGAGCCCACGGATTCACCGCTGCACCAACTCGGCGAACTCGCGTTCGTGCCGCTCCGCCGCACGGGTGGCCGCGTAACCGATCAGCAGGATGAACGGGAAGGGCAGCACCCCGAGGACGAGCCACGGCAGCGGAATGTTCCACAACCGGATCTCCGAGAGGAGGGGCACCCAGCGCAGCAGCATCGGAAGTCCACCGAGCACCAGCACGCTGATGCCCGCCAGCAGCAGCGAGGTACGCAGCTGGGCCCGCACCAGCCCGCGCACCATCGCCTCGCCCATGCTGCTCTGGTCCTCCAGCTCGATGATCGTGCGGGGGACTCGGCGTTCGCCGCGCCGGTCCGCGAGCACGACCCGCTTACGACGTGGGGGACGTTGCTGCGAGGCGGATGTTCTGCTGGAAGTCACGTTCGTCGACCCTCTTAGAAGTGGTGGCCCGCGGGGTCATTCCCGGGGTGGCCGGGGTGACCGCACCAGCCGGTCCTTGAGTTCCCTGGTGTGCCTGCGACTGACCGGCAGTTCACGAGTCTCGCGGTACTGACCTCCGGCGATCAACACCGAATATCCGGAGGACGACATGCGCAGCTCGTTTATGAGGTTCAACGAGACCAGATAGGACCGGTGGATGCGGACGAAACCGGCGTCCGCCCACTTCTCCTCCAGCTGCGCGAGCGGAATCCGCACCAGGTGGGAGCCCTCGTCGGTGTGCAGCCGCGCGTAGTCCCCCTGGGCCTCCACCCAGCGCACCTGGGAACGCTGCACCAGGCGGGTGGTGCCGCCGAGCTCCACCGGGATGACCGAGTGGTCGTCCTGTCCGGCCGGTTCGAGCGCCGCACCGGTCGAGCCGGCGTTCAGGGCGGAACGGTCGCCGGAGGAGCCCTCCAGCGGGGTGCTGATCCGCTGCACCTTGCGCAGCGCCCGTTCCATCCGTTCCGGGCTGGCCGGTTTCATGACGTAGTCGATGGCCCCCAGGTCGAACGCCTCCAGCGCGTTCTCGCCGTGGGCGGTTATGAACACCAGGGCGGGGGCGTTCTCGAACGAGAAGAGCACCCTGGCGAGGTCCATTCCGGTCAGTCCCGGCATCGCGACGTCGATGAAAACGGCGTCGACCAGGGGCGCGTCGGAGGGGCGTCCGGCGAGATCCGGGTTGTCCTGCCGCAGCAGCCGCAGCGCCTCGGCGGCGTCGAAGGCGGTCAGCACCTTGCCGACCCGTGAATTGCCGTTGAGCATGTCACGGGTCGTCGTGATTCCCGGCTCCTCGTCGTCGACGACGAGCACTACGAGCCCGCCACCGTCCGAACCGCCGGCACCGGAACCGGCGCGTTCTACGCGATCACGGGAACCGTTGATGCGATATGGGGTACTCACGGCAACGCCCAATCCTCCCGAGCACACCGGGCACTGTCCACGGCCGACTCCACCGAACGTCGTGGAGTCCGCCCGTGGAACCGTCCGGAACGAACCGACCGTGAGTGAGTCAACACACTCACCGCATTCAACCTAAGCCCCCGCATTCACGTTTCGCCGGGTGGGTACGACCGCATTCGCACGATCGATGCAACACTTCGCCGATTTTCCCTCGTCAGAGGGAAACGACCGTGCGGGTCACCGCGGTCCGGTGCATGTGTCGGCTCCGGCTCGGGGCGAGCTCGCTCTCTCGCGAAATCGACGCTCCACTGGGGGCGGTGCGGCCCCGCCGGCGTCAATTTCCCACGAAATCGCCGGGCCACTCGCCGCGAAGCCGAACTCCGACCGCCCTCGCGGGCGGCACCGCCGCGGGTTCTCCGGTGCGGCTCTCGCGGGGACGGCCCCGACGTTGTGTAGGGCGCTACCCGATGTCGGGGCACCCGCGGCGAGAGCCGTGCGCGAGGTTCCGCCACAGCACCACCCGCGACCACCGAGCCGGGAATCAACTTCAAAGCCCGAAGCGGGACCAAGTGGCCCTGTTCTCGGCGGTGTCGAACAGCGCCTGCGCCATCCCGGCCGCCAACCCCTGGGCTCCACCGGCGGGACCGGTCATTCCCAACCGCGCCAGCAGCGGTTTGCGCGGTTCCACCGACACCAGGTGCGACTCGGGGAACCGTTGGGACACCACGTCACGCAGGTTGCCGAGTCCGTCCACCAGCCCCAGTTCCTTGGCTCGCCTTCCGGTCCAGACCTCACCGGAGAACAGGTCCTCGGTGGACTCGTCCAACGAGTTCCCGCGACGCTGCCGCACCCAGTCCGCGAACTGGGTGTGCAGTTCCTGCTGCATGCCCTGCAGCCACTGCACGTCCTCGGCGTTCTCGGGGCGGAACGGGTCGAGGCGAGTCTTGTGCTGACCCGCGGCGTGCACCCGGCGTTCGACCCCGATCCGCCTGATGAGTTCCTCCATCCCGAAACCGGCGCTGACCACGCCGATGGATCCCACCATCGAACTCGCGTGGGCATAGACCTCGTCCCCGGCACAGGCGAGCCAGTACCCCCCGGAAGCGGCCACGTCCTCGCAGAAGGTCAGCACCGGCACCTCCTTCTTGGCGGCCAGGCTCCGGATGCGTTCGGCCACCAGGGCGGACTGCGTGGCGGCACCGCCCGGTGAGTTGATGACGAGCGCCACGCCGGACAGCCGGTCGAAGGAGAACGCGCGGGTCAGTGCGGATTCCACGGTGTGCAGCGATATCGAGGGGCGGCTCACCGGCGACGGCGTCGGAGTGATCGGGCCGTGCAGTTTGACCACGGGCACCACCGGGCCCCGCTCGGCGCGTTCGGCCAGTTTTCCGGGCAGTTTCTCCGAAATCCTGTCCGAAAGCGTGGCGGTGAATTTCTGGGAGGACTTGTCGTTCATGCCCCCACGTTACTGCCGATAAACGCACCGTCGACGACTCGACCGCGCGCCGGGCCGCGAGCGGGATGGCGGCACTCACCCGTGTACCCGGTTACCGGGCGCAGCGCCCCGGCCACGGATCCGCCCGGCACCCCGGACCGGTGGCTCCGCCCGCCGGGCCGATCGCTCGGGCCCGGCGGACGGACCCGAGAGCACGGGAACGCGCTTCAGCCTGCCGTGGAGGAGTCGGAGGAGATCGCTTCCCGTACGGGCTGCTCCGTGTCGGAATCCGCCGTGTCGGCCTCCGCCGTGTCGGCCTCCGCCGTGTCGGAATCCGCTGTCTCGGAATCCACTGTGTCGAACTCCCCGGTTCCGTACTCCCCTGGCCCGAATTCCTGGGGAGCCGTGCCATCGGATTCGACCCGCCATTCCTCCTGTAGCGGCTCGGGATCGGGCTCCGGGTCGGGAGGCACCTGGGGACAGTCCATCTCCTCGAACGGCTCACGCGCGAGGGGCCGGACTCCGGGCGCGAACTTCGGCACCCGCATGATGACCTTCATCCCCGCGTCGCGTTCGGTTTCCACCACCAACCCGTAGTCGTTGCCGAACGTCGCGCGCATCCGGTCGTTGACGTTGCCCAGGCCGACGTGCGACCCCTCGGTGTGGCTGCCTTCCAGCTCCAGTTCCAGCTCCCGGGGGTCCATGCCGACCCCGTTGTCGTCGACGCTGATGAGTGCCTCGTTGCCGTTGTCCTCGGCGGCCACCGACAGCGTCCCGCCACCCGGTTTCTTCGCCAGACCGTGGCGCACCGCGTTCTCCACCAACGGCTGCAGCGCCAGGAACGGCAGTACCACGGGAAGCACCTCGGGTGCGATTTTGAGCTGCACGTTCAACCGCTCCGGACCGAACCTGGCGGATTCCAACGTCAGGTAGCGGTCGATGTTGCGCATCTCGTCCGCCAGGGTCGTATACATCTCGTTCGACCGGAACGAGTACCTGGTGAAGTCGGCGAACTCCTGAATCAGCTCCCTGGCGTGATCCGGATCGGTGCGGATCAGCGCGGAGATCGTGTTCAGCGAGTTGTAGACGAAGTGCGGCGAGATCTGCGCCCGCAACGCCCTGACCTCCGCCTCGGCCAGTTTCTGTTGGGACACCTGGAGTTCCGCCAACCGCAGCTGCGAGGTGACGTGTTCGGCCACCTCGGTGGCGGCCCGGATCAACCGGCTCCGCTCCCCCGCGGTGATCAGCACCAGTGCACCCCGGCTGAGCCCCTCCACTTCGAGCGGCACGATCACGACGTGCCGCATCAGGCAGGGACGTTCGTCGCAGACGATGTCGGAGTGGTCCACGTACTCGCTCTTGCCGGTGCGCAGGGCCCGCTCGATGCTCTCGGTGGTGTCGCGGTAGTGGTGGTTGGCACCGCCGTCCCAGGCGAGCAGCGTCCCCTCCGGGTCGACGATTCCCACGGCGAGACAGGACAGCAGGGCTCGCAAGTGGGGCGCGGTCTCGTCGGCCGACTCCTGATCGAGTCCCCGGCGCAGGTGGGGCGCGGCGCTGGTCACGTTGTGCAACGCCGCCAGCGTCGCGTCCTCCTTGGACGTGCTGACTCGGCGTGAACGGCACAGCATCACGAACATGCCGAGCACGGCCAGCGCGGCGATCACGGTGAGCACTGTCCGCTCAGTCAACAGCTCGAGCACACTTCATATATTCACGGTCATCACGCGCGGAATCAAGGAAACCACGACCAGTGAGCCCGTTTCGTCGGTGAGCGGTTCGACGAGGCAGCGGCTCACCCATATGGCGGCCGATCACTCCACCGGTTGCAGTGCTCCGTTCATGTCCGGTTCGGCGTAGAGCTCGATGTTGCGCGCCACCCGGGCACTTTCCTGCCGCGCCGTGAGTGCCCCGCGTACGACGCCGACCCATCGCTCCGGTGGGTGCTCGTCGGTGTCGCCGGGTGTGTCCGCGATGACCGTCCACGGCCTGCGCACCAACCAGCGGACCGGGAAGAACAGGATCAGCACGAGCAGCGCCAGAACCACCCAGATCGGGACGATCACGGCGGTCGGTGTCCAGAGGAGGAACGCCGCGATCATCACGAACACGATCGTCCCCATCACGACGCCGGGGGAACGACCGCCACTGACATCGAGCTCCCACTCGTCGACCTGGAGCGGATCACTCCACTCGATGTTGGTCTTGAGGGTCCATCTCCGACCGTCGGAACCACGTACCGCGCGGTTCATTACCGCCTCCACGCACTGGTCGGGCACGGTCCGGGCCAGCGACGGCCCGTACCGGCTTGATCGGCAACCGTGATCCCACCGTACCGCGTGAGTTCCGCGGATGCGCCGAACACGACCGCGGTTTTACTCTTCCGGAGGAATCGAGGTGGGCTCAACCATCGGGAGTGGTGCCGAACACCCACGAAACCCGGGGCGAAAGCCGCGGCGCGGGCGAAGCACCGATAGAGGAGTCGGCTGGCGGGAGAGCCGGACCGGCTCCCGGGCAGCGACGACCGGGAGGTTCGATGGATCTGGACCGGGCACGCGGAATCGTGCGCGAACAGCACCACGCCGTGCTGGCCACCCGACGCTCGGACGGTGAGCCACAGCTGAGTCCGATACTGGCCACTGTGGATTCCGGTGGTCGGATCACCGTCAGCACCAAGGCGAACACCGCCAAGGTCGCCAACATCGGCAGGGACCGGCGGGTGTGGCTGTGCGTGCTGCCCGACGAGTTCTTCGGCCGGTGGATCCAGGTGGACGGCACGGCCGAGATCGTGCGGCTGCCCGAGGCGATGCCGCTGCTCGAGGAGTACTACCGCGACATCTCGGGTGAGCACGAGGACTGGGAGCAGTACCGCGCGGCCATGTGGGCGGAGCGACGGGTGGTACTGCGTGTCGAACCGACACGTGCGGGCCCGTCCTGATCGAGCACTTCCGCCGCGTGGCGAGCCCCGCGCGGGGCCTCCAGGCACGTACGAGGAGGGGTGAGGGCCGTGCCGACCCCCCTTTTCCGCGCCCGCCCGGCATGGGTTAGAGTAGTTGTCACAGCGGCCGACGGGCCGGTGTGAGAGTCGAATACGGATCGTGCGGATGTAGCGCAGCGGTAGCGCATCACCTTGCCAAGGTGAGGGTCGCGGGTTCGAATCCCGTCATCCGCTCCACGAAGAACCCGCCGGGCGAGCCCCGGCGGGTTCTTCGTTTCTTCGGTACGGCGACTCCACGCGGCACCACGAGCTCCGGTGAGTTGCGAGGTCGCGGGATTCCCGAGTCGGGCGGCGTCGATTTCCCCCGAAACCGCCGGGACTCCCGTGGCGTGCGGAGCGCGCGATGGCCCCTTGCCGATGGCCTCGTCCGACCCCGGTCGGAGGCGCCGACGAACTCCGCACCCGACGGACGTGCTCGCTCGGCTCCGCGTGCTCGGGGCAGTCCCGCAGCGGCGCAAGAGACGAGCACTTTCCCCACCTGACAGAGTGGTGCGCTACGCCATTCGGCCTATAGGTCTAGACCAGAACCTGTTATGAGGTCTGGACCAAAGTGATGGTGATCATCCGCCTCGGATTACGCGAAACGGAGCTGCCGACGGCCCCGAGCTCATCCGTAGCTTTTCCGGTTACAACGAGCAACGAAGGGAGTACCCATGCTCACCAAACGGATCAAGCGGGCGCTCGGCATCACGGCCTTCGCGGTCGTACCGCTGGCGCTTCCCATGGTCACCTCGGGTGCCGCCGTCGGCCACGGCTACACGCAGAACCCGATGAGCAGGCAGGCGTACTGCGCCGAGGGCACTGTCAGCGACTGCGGCTCCATCCAGTGGGAGCCGCAGAGCGTGGAAGGGCCCGGGAACTTCCCCTCGGGCGGTCCTTCCGACGGCCAGCTCTGCAGCGGCGGCAACAGCCGGTTCTCCGAGCTCGACGAGCCGCGCAACGGCAACTGGCCCGCCACCGACGTGAACGCGGGGCAGAGCCTGCAGTTCCGCTGGGAGCTCACCGCGGCGCACTCCACCGAGTCGTTCCGCTACTTCATCACGAAGGACAGCTACGACCCGAGTCAGCAGCTGACCCGCAGCGACCTGGAGCTGCAACCCTTCTTCACGGTGGACTACAACGGTGCGCAGCCCGACTTCACCGTCACCCACACCGGTCAGCTGCCCAGTGACAAGAGCGGCAAACACCTGATCTTCGGTGTTTGGGAGGTCGCGGACACCGCGAACGCCTTCTACACCTGCTCGGACGTCAACTTCAGCTGACGTCGACGCGGCGGCGCACGTCGCGAACGCCCGGGTCTCGGGAGCACCACGCCACGGAAACCCGGACGTGACGGGCCCCGACCGTGATCACCGATAATCCGTCCCGGCGCCACCGTTGCGGCGCCGGGACGGATCACGTCCGGCAGGGCGCCCCGGCTGCCGGGGCGCGGCGATTTCGCGCGAAACGTACGCGGTGCGGGAGAGCCCGCCCCGGGCGGCTCCGGACCCGGACCGCCGGGGATTCAGACGGCCAGCCCGGTGGGGCAGGCGACCCCGGTCCCACCGATCCCGCAGTAGCCGTTCGGGTTCTTGCTCTCGGAGAGGTACTGCTGGTGGTAGCCCTCCGCGTAGTAGAACTCACCGAGCGGCGCGATCTCGGTGGTGATGCCGCCGTGCCCGGCCTCGGTCAGCGCCTGCTGGAACCGCTCCCGACTGGCCTCGGCGACCTCGCGCTGACGCTCGTCCACGGTCAGGACGGCCGAGCGGTACTGCGAACCGACGTCGTTGCCCTGCCGCAGCCCCTGGGTGGGGTCGTGGTTCTCCCAGAACACCTTGAGCACACCGGCGTAGTCGATCACCTTCGGGTCGAACACCACGAGCACGGCCTCGGTGTGCCCGGTCCTGCCGCTGCACACTTCCTCGTAGGTCGGATTAGGGGTGTAGCCACCGGCGTAGCCCACCGCGGTGGTCCAGACGCCCTCGGTTCGCCAGAAGGTCCGCTCCGCACCCCAGAAACACCCCATGCCGAGCACCGCTCGTTCGGTCCCCTCCGGGAAGGGGCCGACAATGGTGCGGTCCGGATACACGGCGTGCCGCTCGGGGACGTGCAGCGGAGTTGAGCGCCCCGGGAGTGCCTCGGCGGGCTCGATCATGCGGGTCTTGTTGCCGAACAGTGCCATACCCCCAGGCTACAGCGGTGCGCCGCCCGGAGAGCGGTTGTGCGTGCCTAGCGCGGCGGGGGCGGCATCGCTCGTCCCGTGGTGGGAGTCGTACCTACCGCGTTCATCCCCGGCTGCGGTCGGGCGGTTCGGGAAGCCGACTCCCCTCGCCGGAGCCGGAAGGAGGTACGCGGGGCAGCGCGGGCGTGGTGCGTTCCTCGGGGGGCTCCACCGGAACCGAGGGCGGGGAACCGATCGGCTCGGTCGGTGGGTCCTCCCGCTGAGCACTCGCCGGGTCCACCGGCGGCCCGACCGTGCCGGCGGGAGCGGTGCCGGGTGCACGACGCGGCGCGATGTAGTGCCGCAGCCGCATGGTGGGTTCCTCGACGAACCGCCACGACAGCGTTCCGGCTACGTAGGCGATCGGCGCGGCCAGGGCGAGCAGCACCCACTGGTTGCCGATCCCGGCCAGCACGAGGGTCTGCTGGATCGGAAAGGCCCAGACGTAGACGCCGTAGCTGCCGTTGACCCAAACTCCCGGGACGCTTGCGCGGGCGGGCCAGTGGTGCCCGAAGACGATCACCGCGTAGCTGACCGCGAGAGTCATCCAGAACGCGGTGGCCTCGCTCATCGGCATGGCCGCCAACGCGAGCAGTCCCGCCGTCGCGGCCAGCGGTGAGCGGGGAACCGAGTAGAGCCGCAGCACGACCCCGATGGCGAAGGCGACCAGGAAGGACAGCAACGGCTCGACGGGCACGCTCAGCAGCGATCCCGGGGAGTCCGGTCCGGGAGCGTGCGCCATCCTGCGGTCCACCACGACCAACACCACCAGCGCCAGCACCGCCAACCAGCGGCTGCGTCGGCGTGCCGCTCCCACCAGCAACAGCAGCCACAGTCCCGCGTAGGCGATCAGCTCCATGGGTAGTGTCCACAGCGAGCCGTTCACCGAGCCGTCCCACGGGTTGTTCGCGAACACGCCGGGGAGGTGGTGCCGCAGTGTCACCATCCCGGTGTTGCCGACGACGTAGCCCCAGGTGCGCTGCTCGCCGAAGTACTCGGCCGACGGCAGCGTGGTGACCAGTGGGCCGAGCACCAGCGCGACGAAGAGGGAGACGCTCAGCATCGGCGGCCAGAGCCGAAGCACTCGTTTCGCCGCGAACCTGACGGGGTGGGGGTCACCCACCCAACTGCCGGTGATCTGGAAACCGCTCATGGCGAAGAAACCCATGAGCAGCCCGTGGTCGGGCTGGACCGGCCATTCCGGGGGGAACATGTCGTTCCCGCTGACCAGCGGATAACTGTGGCCGTAGATGACGACGAGCGCGCCGATCATCCGCAGCCAGGCGAACCCGTGGCTCGGCGGGGCGAACCGTTCGGGATGCGTGCGTTCGGCGCGTGACACGCGTTCACCCATCCCCGAACCTCACCGTACGACTGCGAAGACGCGGAGTAGCTTAACGGATCTCCGGGCTCGGACGAGCCGGTCGAGCGGGGTAGGTACGACGGCCCGCTCCCGCGGATCGTTTTCGGGTAGTGACCACAAACCCCCGCAGGAGTGCGATGATGGAATCGACCGCGATTGGGGCGCGGTGGTGTAATCCGGAAAGGGCTCAGCGGTGACCTGGCAAGACGAGCTGCAACAATTGGACGCGGAACTCACGGCGGGACGGATCTCCGCCGATGAGTACCGGCAGCGGCGCGATGCCGTGTTGGGCCGTGCCCAAGCGGAGCAATCGGACAGTCCGTCCGGTGGTTTACCCGCGCAGCAGCCCGATCCGGGCGAGCGGCACTCCTGGCCGCAGCACTCCGTCGCCCCCGGAGAGAGCTCGGGCGGCTACGGTGGGCAATCCGGGGCACAGCAGAACCCGTTCCCGCCCGCTTTCAGCTGGCAGCAGTACGGCGGGGACGCCGAGGGGCAGTCCGACAGCACCCAGGTGGTGCGAAACACCGGAGCACAGTCTCCCGGCGGGCAGCAGGACCTCCCGCAGCAGGGTTACCAGCAACAACCACCCAGCCCACCGCACGGTTGGCCCAGCCAGGGGCAGTACCAGCAGGCGCGCCCCAACGAGCAGTTCCAGTGGGGCCAGTACTCCTGGGGCGGTGGCAGCGGCACTCCCTGGGGCAACTCGGAGTTTCCGGCCGAACACGGTGACCCGAGCTGGATGCGGCAGGGCCCCGAGGTCTTCGAGACGGTGGGCAAATCCTCCAAAACGGGCAGAACCGTGGGGTTGTCCGTCGGCGGCGTGCTGGTGCTCGGCGTCGCCGTCGCGGTGGTGTTCTACTTGCTGTCCTCACAGGGCACGCCCCAGGCGACACCCCCGCAGCCCACGAGCAGCTCGACGCCCACCTCGACGACTCCGCCGCTGCCGGAGCCCCCGGCCGTCAAACCGGCTCCCGGCAACGCCGAGGAAGTGCTGATTCCGACGCCGGAGGGGAAGCCCCATCCCTTCAACGGACCGCTGGGCAGGACGGCGCTGTCCGGACCACATTCGGGCGCCCTGATCAAACCGGTGCGCGAGTTCGCGCTCAACAACGGCATTGTCAACGGTCGCTACTCCGGAACCGACGCCAACGGTGTGCCGGTGCGCACGACGATGATCGCCATCGAGATGCCCGACGAGGCGACCGCGGGGGAGCTCACCCGGAAGTACCTCCAACAGCAGGGGGCGCTGACGGTCATCGACGAGTTGTCCTATCAGGGCGTCGACGTCTACTCCTCGGGCGATACGCTGCGCACCGCCTACACCAGCCACGGCTGGACCGTGATCCTGGACGTGCAGGCGGTCGACGCGCCGGGCAGCGACGCACGCGCGCTGTTCGAGAAGCTGCTGACCGACCAGCTCGCGAAGACGCCACCGACGATCCGCGAGTGATTCCGGGGGCGGGACCACGGCGAGCGCGGGCGGTTCCACGGGCGAACCGCCCCGGCCGGGTCAACGAAGTTCCAGCAGCTCCCGCAGCGTTTCCCGGCACACGCCCGGTCCGAACTGCTCGGCCACCGCGTGGCCGCCCACTTCGGACAACCGGCGCCACTCGGCGTCGTCGGTGAGCACCCGCACGAGTCGGGAGGCCAGCCCGGCCGCGTCGTCGGCGACCGGAACATCGCGCTCGGGGGTGAGCCGGATGCCCTCCATCGCCAGGTTCGTGCCGACCACCGGCACCCCGGCGGCCAGGCTCTCGCCGACCTTGCCCTTCACGCCCGCGCCGAACCGCAGCGGGGCCAACGTCACCCTGGTGCGGTCGTAGATCCCGGTGAGGTCGTCGACCCAGCCGTGCACCTCGACTCCGGCCCCCCGCAGGGCGGTGACTTCCGAAGGCGGGTTGCTGCCGACGATGTGCAGTGTGGTCCGCGGACAGTGGTGCCACACCAGCGGCATGATCTCGCGGACCGCCCATTCCACCGCGTCGACGTTCGGCGGGTGGTCGAAACCGCCCACGAAGAGCACGTCGGCGCGTCCGGCGGGACCGTCGGCACCGAGCCGCACTTCGTGCACATTGGACAAGACTCGCACGTCTACGTCCTCGACCAGCTCCGAAAGCGTGCGTTGCTCGTCCCCCGACACGACCAGCGTGACGTCACAGCTGCGCACCAGGCCGATCTCGGACTGCCGGGAGGCGAAGGACCTGCGGCGCAGTGCTGCCGCATCCCGGTCACGCGCGTCGGAGGCGGCCAGCTCCGCCTGCCGCTGCAGCCGGACGAAGTGCAGGTCCACGGTGTCGTAGACGATCACAGCACTCGGCGCGTCGACCCGCAACCGCTCGACCAGGCTCCAGGCGACCTGGGGGCGGGACAACAACGCCAGCGTGATCTCGGAACCCACTTCGCTCAGGAAGGCGTGCTGGTGTTCCGGCCTGGCGAGCACGGTGACACCCATGCGCCGCAGCTCGTCGGTGTAAGGCCGTAGCTCTGCCTGATTGTCGGGGAAGAACACCACCCGTGCGCCCAGAGCGGTGAGCTGCTCCAGAATCCGCCACATGCGCAACGATCCGGAGTCGTAGTCCGGCCGCGGCACCTGGTGGTCCTTGACCAGCACCAGCGGCCCGAAGTGTCCCTCCGTACCGCGCTCGCGCGCCATCCAGAGGTTACGGGTTCCGGCCTCCGGAAGGTGCTGCTCGCGGAGGGTGCCCTGCCACTTTTCGACGAAGACCCCGCGGTTGAGCTCCTGGTGGCGTTTGATCCCGGAGCCGGCCTCGGTGCCGTTGGAGACTCCCTCGTGGTGCACCACGACAGCCCGCGGTTGCACCACGGTGCGGAAACCGGCGGCACGGACGCCGAACGCGAGATCGGTGTCCTCGTAGTAGGCGGGCGAGTACCTGGTGTCGAAGCCTCCCAACGACTCGAACAGCTCACGGCGCACCAGCAGTGCCGCGCCGGAGCAGTAGTCGACGTCGCGCAGCGCGGCGTACTCGGGCGCTTCCGGGTCACCCAGCCTGCCGAGATTCCAGCCGGTGCCGTCGGACCACACGGCACTGCCGCACTCCTGCATCCGCCCGTCCGGGTAGACCAGTTTGGCGCCGACCAGACCGATGCGCTCGTCGGAATCGACGGTGTCGACCAACTCGTCCAACCAGGACTCGGTGACCTCGGTGTCGTTGTTCAGGAAGAACAGCTGACGACCGCGGGCGTGTTCGGCGCCGAGGTTGCAGGCGCCGACGAAACCGAGATTGCGTTCGGTGCGCACCAGCCGCACACCGGGACAACTCCGCAGCAGTTCGGCGCTGTCGTCCGGGGAGGCGTCGTCGACCACGACGACCTCGAAGGGAGTGCTCACCCGGTGCCCGGCCAGGCTGCGCAGGCACTGCCTGGTGTACT
Organism: Actinopolyspora mzabensis; assembly: GCF_900101095.1. GTDB lineage: Bacteria > Actinomycetota > Actinomycetes > Mycobacteriales > Pseudonocardiaceae > Actinopolyspora > Actinopolyspora mzabensis. The sequence goes on along the minus strand of NZ_FNFM01000006.1, from coordinate 118,279 downwards.
CCCACTTGCCGTGCACCGGCACGATCACGCTCACCTCGGGCTGTGCGCTGTGCGGCACGGCCAGCGGCTCCCGCTCCACCGTCCCCTGCGTGTGGGAGGGGCCGCGCCCCATCGCGATCTCGTAGACGTCACGCCTGGTGGTGCCGCGCGGGGCGGCGCGTTCGACCACCTTTCGGTACTTGCTCACCGCGCGCTGCACGAGCGCGGAGTTCTGTTCGGCGAGCTCGGCCACCCGACGACGAGCACTGTCCAGTTCGGACTCCAGTTCGGTGACGGTCTCGCGCAACCACTCGTTGCGAGTCGACTCGCGCCGGGAGCGCAGTCGGGCCTCGCGCAGCTCGGCACGCAAGCCGTCACGTTCCCGCTCCGCCTCGACAGCCCGCTCCTCGGCCGTGCTCCGCGCCGACTCCAGCTCGCCGATGGTGCGTTTGAACTCCTCGGCCTCGGCCCGGTTGGCGCGACACAGCTCGTTCAACCGAGCGACATCGGCCACGGCGGCGTCACGCTGCGCCACGATCTCGCTGTGATCCGCCCCGGAATCGCCGCGGGCGAGTTTGAGATCCGCGTCCAGCAGCACCGCTGCGGCGGGGAGCTGCGGCAGCTGCCGATCGGAGGCCAGCCCGAACAGATAGGTGTGCCCCACGCCCTGCCGTACCTGCCAGTCCCCGGAGTCGAGCTGACGCAGCGTCTGCAGCCGCACCCCGTCGGCGGCGATGTCGGGATCGCCGGGATCGGCCGGAGTGAGCAGCGACCCCACGGCGACGTTCTGCTTGAGCAGCGCCACGTGCCGGAAGGAGTCACGCAGCAGCTCCTCGAACTGCGGCGCGGCGAGTTCCTTCACGTGGAACGGATTGTCGTTGCCGTGCTCGTGGTGGTACACGGCGGTGTCCGGAGTGCTGATCAGCAGCAGTCCGCCGGAGGCGAGTCTGGCCCGAACGAGCCGGAGCACGGCGTCGTGCTCGGCCACGTGCTCGATCGCCTCGAAACACACCACGACATCGAAGGTTCCCGCCTCGGCCAGCGTCGCGGGATCGGTGATCGATCCGGTGTGGAACGTCAGGTTCGAGGCGGTGTAGTTGCTCGCCGCGTGCCGCACGGCCTCGCGGTCGATGTCGACCCCCACGACCTCGGCCGCCTGGGCCGCGAGCATGGCGGCGCCGAACCCCTCACCGCTGGCCAGATCGAGCACGCGCTTGCCACGCGCGAGGCGGGCCGCCACCGCGTAGCGGTGGTAGTGCTCGTAGATCACCCGCGCGTCGTCGGCCCACGGAACGCACCGCTCCCCGGTCCACTCGATCAACCGCTGCGGACGCTCCGTTACCGAATCACCGTTGTCGCCCATTCGGCCCCCCTTCGACGCACGAGACATCGGTCCGAGTCCGCCGCTCACCCAACCGGTGCGAGCTCGGCCACCAGCAACCGTGTAGCCAATTCTGCCCCCGTCCGGTGAGCAGTCCGGAACGGGTCGGTCACCGGACGACAACCCGTTGGTTCGTGCCGCCGTGCGTCACTCGGCCGCCGGTTCCCGTTCCGCTGCGGGCAGCAAGCCGAGCACCGCGGGAACGGCTCCCGGCGCCGCGGCGAACAACTCGTCGGGGTCCTCGTCCTCGGTGACTCGGTCCGGAGCAGGCTGCTCGGTGTCGTCGTCTCGCTCGTGCGCGGCCGACCCCGGGAAACCGGGGAAGCCGCGTCCGCTGATCCCGCCGCGCCCCGTCATCCGCTCACCGAGCACACCACCGCCGAGTACCGCACCACCGGTGGCGGCCAGTCCCGCCGCACCGGCGGCGAGGTGGGCGCCGGACACCTCTCCCCCGAAACCGGTACGGGCTCCGCTTTCCCCCGTATCGCCGGAATCCGGTGCGGTGGGGCCGGTCGAGGCGGGGCCCGCACCCCACGCGGGTTCGGTGTCCCGGGCGGTGCCCGTTTCCCCCGCGGTAGCAGTCCCCCACGCGGCCGCCGACTCCCACGATGATTCGGCTGGCCGAGGCACCACGTGGGTGTTCTCGGTGGTTCGCACACCGTAGTTCCGCAGGGCGGTCTGGTTCGCGAGCCGGTTCTCCTCCATCGTGGCCGATTCGTCGACGACAGCACCGGGATCACCCCGCTCCGCGACGCCCGGGGCGGATGAGTGGCCCGTCGCGGGCGAGTGGCCGCTCACCTCGACCACCTGCTTCTTGGCCTCGTTGAAGCCGAAGCTCTGCGCCCGCAGCGCTTCACCCGCCCGCTCCGCGAGTTCCGCCGAGTCGTCGGCCGCGACACGAGCTCGCATGCCTCGGTCCCGAACCGCCTCGGCCGCGGTACCGCTCCAGGCTGCTCCGATCCCGTCGATCGCGGCATCGATACGTTCGGCCGCCTCCCCGTGTTCGGCCGCGACCCTGCTCCAGCTCTCGGCCGCACGATCCATGCTGTCGGTACCGGGCGCGTGGTGGAACCATTCGTGGATCCTGCCGGGATCCACGCCCTCGGGGCGGAGTTCCGAGTCCGGCACGTCCTCGACGTCCGCACCGGAGCGGTCCGCCCGCGCGCCACCCTCGATCGACGTGCCGTCCGCTTCCCGATCCACGCCCCACCGCCTTTCGGCCTCGGACAGCGCCCTGCCCGTCACATCGCCCGAGCCGCCACTTCGGACGACGTACGATCCCCGTCACCGCGCAGTCTGCCAGAAGGACGATCGTCGTCCGGGTGGTTCGGGACAATCCGGTGCTTCCCGGTTCCCGGCAGGACCGGCCTCGGAAGGAGGTACTCCGGGGCGGGATCACTCCAGAGCGGGATCACTCCGAGGCGGTGCGCGACGCGCGAGTCGCCTCGTCCTCACTCACGTCGTAGCGCCGCATCGCGTCCTCGAGATCGGTGATCATCGCGCGCAGTTCGCGCTGCTCCCGCTCGTTGCCCGCCAGGTAGTCCGTCACCAGTCTCGGCCCCATTTCGTGGGCCGCACGCCGACTGTAGGGGTCGTGACCCGGGGCTGTCAGTGGCGCGTTGTCCCGCGCCTCGTCGGCTGCCCGCTCCAGGGCGTGCAGGGCGCGGCGCAACTCGGCGACGGCTTCCGGGATGCGGTCCCGATCCACCGAGTAGCCGGCTCCGGGGCCCGTCGTGGGTGGTCCCCCGGTTCGCACCGGGTCGACGACTCGCCCGTCCTCGCTCATCGAACTCGAAGGGTTCACCAGCCGTAGCCTCTCCGTTCGGCACCGGGACAGCGGGCGGGCTCACGGCGGAACGCCGGGAGACCCGCGTCCGCAGTCTCGCAGAGCGGACCGGAGCCGTGGGCCCGCAGCACCGGATCGGTGCGGCGGTCCCGTGGATGTCCCAGCACTCTCGTGGATGTGTCCCCGGACTCCGTCGATTTCTCGAGAAATCGCCGCGCCATCGACGCAGGGCGAACCCCAACCACCCCGCGGGCCGAACTCCGACCACTCACGCGACAGACACCGCCGCGGGTTCTCTCGTGGTGCTCTCGCGAGGAAGGCCCGACGTTGTGTAGTGACTACCCGATGTCGGGCCTCCCGGAACGAGAGGTTCCGCCGAGCGACCGCCCGAGCGGACCGGAACCTTCTCTACCCCTTCACGCAGACGACCTGCCGCAACCTGGCCACCACTTCCACCAACGCGGTCTGCGCGTCGATGACGGAGTCGATGTCCTTGTAGGCGCCCGGGATCTCGTCGAGCACCCCGTCGTCCTTGCGGCACTCGACTCCCGAGGTCTGCTCCCGCAGGTCGCGCGAACCGAACGTTTTCTTGGCCTTGTTCCTGCTCATCCGGCGCCCGGCCCCGTGCGCCGCCGACTGGAACGAGTCGTCCGACCCCAAGCCGCGGACCACGTAGGAACCGGTGCCCATCGAGCCGGGGATGAGTCCCATGTCGCCCTTCCCCGCCCGGATCGCACCCTTGCGGGTGACCAGCATGGGCTGACCGTCGATGGTCTCCTCCGCCACGTAGTTGTGGTGGCAGGAGATCGGTTCGTCGAAGTCGATCCGCCGTCCGGTGAAGCAGTCGCGCAGCGCGCGCATCGTCAGGGCGAGCATGATCCGCCGGTTGACCCGCGCGTACTCCTGCGCCCAGAACAGGTCGTGCCGGTAGGCCGCCATCTGCGGGGTGTCGGAGACGAACACCGCGAGGTCACGATCGGGCAAGTCCTGGTTGTGCGGCAGTTCGCGGGCCGCTGCGATGTGCTGTTCGGCGAGTCGGTTGCCGATGTGCCGGGAACCGCTGTGCAGCATGAGCCAGACGGCGTCGTTCTCGTCCAGGCACACCTCGATGAAGTGGTTGCCACCGCCGAGCGTGCCGAGCTGTTTGCCCGCCTTGCTCTCCAGCGAGCTCACTCCGCCGTGCAGCTCGCCGAAACGCCTCCAGAGGTCCTGCCACTCCGAGGTGTTCAGGCCCAGCCGCGCGGGGTCGACGGCCTCGTCGTGCGCGCGGAAGCCCACCGGCACGGCGCGCTCGATGCTCGCGCGGATACCACCGAGATCGGCGGGCAGGTCCCCGGCGCGCAGCGAGGTCCGGACACCCTCCATGCCACAGCCGATGTCCACCCCCACGGCGGCGGGGGACACGGCATCCCGCATGGCGATGACCGAACCGACCGTGGCGCCCTTGCCCAGGTGCACATCGGGCATGACGCGTACTCCGTGCACCCACGGCAGGGCCGCGATGTTGCGCAGCTGGTCCAGCACGGCGGAGTCAACCTCGTGCTCGGCGGCCCACATGAAGGTGGGAGCGCGAGCACCGGACAGCAGTACGGGGTAATCGGTCACGACGCTTCACCCTTGCACGGACATCGGACGCTCTCCGGCGGTGATTTCGTGCGGCCGCGATTTCGCGCGCAATCGCGGTGCCGTCGCGAACCAGCCCAACGGGAGCGGAAACCTGAGAACGGGACACGAGAACCGTAAGCCCGGCCGGGAAAAGACGTCCAATGATTTCGTGCCCTGCGAGGACGCCGGAAGCCCGCCCCTGTATCTGGGAGTTCTCCGCGGCGCGGCGGAGCGACGAGCATCACCGGTACCGCGTCGATTTCTCGCGAAATCGCCGCCGTGGGCGGGGCCGAACGAGGGCACCTCGCGAACGGGAGTGACCGGAGGTGCCACCAAGGCACGACCGGCGAATCCTGTCGATGTCCCGGTGAACCGTGCAACGCCGACACAGCGCGCCAGCCGACGAAGTACCGACGTGGCCGTCGCGAGTGCCGTTGACCTGAAGCGCGCTTGAGGTGTGAGGCTCGACGTCGAAGTACCACCACACAGTTAGGGGTATCCGATGCCGACCGCGCAAGGGCTCGAAGGGACGAGCTTCTCGAACGGCGAAGCGGAAGTCGCCGAGGTCGTGGCGCGCTACGAGGCTGCGTTCAATCAGAACGATGCCAGGGCGATGAATGCCCTCTTCTCGCCGGACACGGTCTTCGTCAACTTCAGCGGCACCGTAGTATCGGGAGCCGAGCAGCTGTATCAGGCGCAATCCTTCGTCTTCGCCGCGAACGGCCCCTTGGCAGACATCACGGTGCGCTACACCACCGAGAACATCGCCTTCCTCACCCCCGAGGTCGCCGTGGCCCGTGCCCGCCAGAGGTCTGTCCCGTCCGAGGAGCGGGCGGCGGAGGCCGATGATCCGTTGGAAGCCATCTTGACGATGACACTGCTGCGGGACGCCGCTGGACAGTGGCGCATCCGCATGGCTCAGAACACACCAGTCGTCGCGCAGTAGGGGAAAGAGGCTATCGCCCCACGGCGTAGCCCTGCGCGCCGCGCGCGTTGGCTGCGCCCCGCAACATTCCGGTCTCGGGGTCCCTGCCGACCGCGGAGAGCCTGCCCAGCGACCAGGGGCCCGCGTCGGTCACCTCGTGTCCGAGCCGCCGCAGCCGCTCGAAGGTCGCCTCGCCGAGTCGCGACTCGGCGAGCACCCGGCGCGGTTGCCAGCCGCGCGGGTAGAACGAGGCCGGAAACGCGGTGGTGTGCCAGGCGGGCGCGTCGATGGCCGCCTGCAGATCCAGCCCACCGTGCACATGGGCCAGCCAGAAGCACAGCTGCCACTGGTCCTGCTGGTCACCACCCGGCGTGCCGAAGGCCAGCACGGGCTCGTCGCCCCTGGTGAACAGCGAGGGGCTCAGTGTGCTGCGCGGTCTGCGGCCGGGGACCAGCGAGTTCGGCAGTCCTTCGCGCAGCCAGCACATCTGGGCACGGGTCCCCAGGCAGAACCCCAGTTCCTCGATCACCGGTGAGGACTGCAACCAACCCCCGGAAGGAGTGGCCGAGACCATGTTCCCCCAGCGGTCGACCACGTCGAGGTGCACGGTGTCCCCCTTGCTGTCCCCGTTCGGCGAGACCGTCGGCTCCCCCAGCCCCACCCCGCTGGGATCGGGCGGGAGTCCGGCCCCTCGCGCCTCGGAGACGTACTCGGGCAACCGTGGTGCGTGGCCGCCGGGGGTTCCCGGCCGCAGCGTTTCGGCCGCGTGTCGCCCGATCAGTTCGCGACGCGCGGCGGTGTAGTCCGCACCGAGCAGCTCCGACAGCACTCCCGGATCGGCCGAGTCGCCGTAGTGCGCCTCCCGGTCGGCGAAGGCGAGTTTGGCCGCCTCCACCGCGTGGTGCACGGTTTCCGCGGTGGCGATCCCGTCCCGGTACTCCACCGGCAGCTGTTCCAGCAGCCGCAGCTGCTGCAGCAGCACGGGACCCTGACACCACGCGCCGAACTTGGCCAACCGCCCGTCGCCGGAGGTCCGCAGCGTCACGGGATCCTCGTAGGTGGCGCTGTACTCGGCCATGTCCTGCCCGGTAAGCACCCCCGCGTGCGAACGTCCCGAACTGTCGGTGACCGGGCTGCGCGCGAACCGGTCCACCGCTTCGGCGACGAACCCCTGCGCCCAGGCTCGGCGGGCCGCGTCGATGCGGTCGCACCGGTCGCCTCCCGCCGCGTCACCCTCCCGCAGCAGTCGCTGCCACGTGCGGGCCAGCACCGGGTTGCGCAGTAGCGTTCCCGCGCCGGGCGCGGCACCGTCGCGCAACCACAACCGCGCGGAGGACGGCCAGCGCACGCGGAACATCTCCCGCACCGTGGCGATGGTCTCCGACAGCCTCGGGACCACGGGAAACCCGTCACGGGCGTATCCGATCGCGAACCGCAGGACCTCCTCGAGCGACTTGGTGCCGTAGTCGCGCAGCAGCAGCAACCAGCCGTCCCAGGCACCGGGCACGGTGGCCGGGAGCAGCCCGGAACCCGGGATCAGTTCGAGCCCCAGTTCGTCCCGGAAGTGTTCGACGGTGGCGGCTGCGGGCACCGGCCCCTGGCCGCAGAGCGCGCGAACGGGACCGCCGGGTGTGGCGAACAGGGCGGGAAGTTCGCCGCCGGGACCGTTGAGATGCGGTTCGACCACCTGCAGCACGAATCCGGCCGCCACGGCGGCGTCGAAGGCGTTGCCGTCGTCCTCCAGCACCGCCATGCCCGCGGCGGAGGCGAGCCAGTGCGTCGAGGCGACCATGCCGTGTGTACCCGCGAGTTCGGGTCGTGTGGGGCTGGTCATGCGCTCACTCCGATCTGGGGAGGGTTCGGCGGCTCGGTTCGCCGGACTGTCCTCGGTTCGCCGGACTGTCCTGGAACCTATCGCCGCCTTCCCCGCCCTGGCTGCCGCCTTCACCTGCTACAGAACACGCCACATGAGACGTTCCCTTACCGTCGAGCGGGTCAACACTCTGCCCTGATACGGACGACCGCTTCATTTCCGGTTGGGAGCCGTCAATTTTTCAGCTCTGTCCAAAGTTCGCTGTCGACGGGTTCCGGTAGAGCGATACCCCCCTTAGGGTGTGGTGAATCTCTCGACGCCCCGCATTTCGAAGGTGAGCTTCCCGATGTTGCGTACCCTCTCGCGACCGTTCGTGGCGATGGTCGAGCGATGGCTGCCGAACTCGTTCGTCTTCGCCGTGGTACTCACGATCGCCGTGGGTCTGATGGCGCTGGGTATGACCGACTCGGGCCCGGTCGAGGTGATCCGCGCCTGGGGGGACGGCTTAACCGGATTACTCGAGTTCATGACCCAGATCGCCCTGGTGCTGCTGCTCGGATATCTCCTGGCGCACACCGGACCGGTGCACCGACTGCTCGTACGACTCGCGCGGGTGCCCGGGACACCCCTGCAGGCGTACGGTTTCGTGACCTTGTGCGCCGGCGCCGCCTCCCTGCTCACCTGGGGGCTCGGCCTGGTCGTCGCGGCGCTGCTCTCCGTCGAGGTCGCGCGGGTCGGTCGCGAGCGCGGGATGCGCCTGCACTACCCCCTGCTGGTGGCCGCGGGCTACTCCGGGTTCGTGGTGTGGCACATGGGCTATTCCGGCTCTGGGCCGCTGGCCGCCGCCACCGAGGGAAGCTTCGCCCAGGACCAGCTCGGTGCTCCGCTGCCGATCAGCGAGACGATCTTCTCCTGGTGGAACATCACCGCCGCCGTCGTGACGCTGCTCGTCGTCGTCGGCGCGATGATGCTGATGGCTCCCGGCTCCAACGAGCGGATCATCGAATTCCCGGAAGACGCCAGGACGACGGAGGAGCGGGAAAACGGTCTTATCGAGACCACAACCGGCGTTGCACCGGCCGAGCGACTCGACAACGCCCGTGCGGTCACCCTCGCGATGGGCGCCTTGTTACTGGCCTACCTGGTGATCTACTTCGCCCAGGAAGGATTCTCCCTCACCCTGAACATCGTCAACTGGACGTTTCTCTGCCTGATTCTGCTGTTGATCGACTCACCCCGCGAACTGGGACGGCTCGGTGCCCAGGCCGCGAGAAACGTCGGCGACGTCCTGCTGCAGTTCCCATTGTACGCGGGCATCCTCGGGATCATGAGCGCCACCGGCCTCATCACGATCTTCTCCGACTTCTTCGTCTCGATCTCCAACGAGACCACGCTCGGCCTGTGGAGCTTCCTCGCCGGCGGCATCGTGAACTTCTTCGTCCCTTCGGGCGGTGGACAGTTCGCCGTCCAGGCTCCGGTCTTCCTGGAGGCAGGCTCACAGCTCGGCGTCGATCCCGCGGTCGTGACCATGGGCGTGGCGTACGGCGACCAGTGGACGAACATGATCCAGCCGTTCTGGGCGCTCCCCCTACTCGCGATGGCCCGGCTGCGCATCCGCGACATCCTGGGCTTCACCGCGGTCACGCTCGTCGTCAGTGGTGCGGTTTTCGTGGGGACCATGCTCCTCGTCAGCCTCTGACCGCCACGGCGGAAGAGCGCCGTCACCGCTGCTCCGAGGGGCGCCTCGAACGGGGAACCGGCTGGTGTCCTGACGCGACCGGGGGTCGCGGCGGGGAAACCCGTGACGCGGCATCCCGCCGGGGCTAGAGTCGGATCTCGTGGAACAGCGACGTCTGGGCGATTCCGGTCTCGTGGTCAGTGCCGTCGGCCTGGGGTGCAACAACCTGGGCAGGCCGGGCACGACCACCGAGTCCCCGCGCGGTGCGCAGCACGTGGTCAACCGCGCGTTGGATGCGGGCATCACGTTCTTCGACGTGGCCGACGCGTACGGCTCACCGCGAGGACGCAGTGAGGAGCTGCTCGGCCAAGCGCTGCGGGGACATCGCGATCGGGCCGTCATCGCCACGAAGTTCGGGATGGACATGCAGGGCGGCAACGGCCCCGACTTCGAGGCACGCGGTTCCCGCCGCTACGTGCGCCGCGCCGTGGAGGCGTCGCTGCGACGGCTGGACACCGAATGGATCGACCTCTACCAACTGCACCGCGCCGATCCGCTGACTCCGCTGGACGAGACGCTGTCCGTGCTGGACGACCTGGTCCGGGAGGGCAAGATCCGGTACGTGGGTCACTGCAATCTCGCGGGGTGGCAGACCGTCGACGCGTCGTGGACCTCCACCCACCGGGGGATGACGGGCCCGGTTTCGGCCCAGATCCACTACTCGCTGCTGGAGCGCGAGGCCGAGCGCGAGGTGATCCCGGCCTGCTCGAAGTTCGGGGTGGGACTCATCCCGTACTTCCCGCTGGCGAACGGGCTGCTCACCGGTAAGTACCAGCAGGGTCAGGAACCACCGGAGGGCAGCAGGCTGTCCGGTCGCGAGCGGCTGCTGGCCGACGCCCCCTGGGAACGGATCGAGCGGCTGCGGGAGTTCGCGGCGAAGCGCGAGATCTCCATGATCGCCACCGCGATCGGGTGGCTCGCGGCACAGCCCACCGTCGGTTCGGTGATCAGCGGCGCCACCTCGCCGGAGCAGGTCGAGTCGAACGCCTCGGCGGGACAGTGGCGCCCCAGTCAGGCCGACCTCGACGAGATCGACACGATCTGCCCACCCGCCTACCGCTGACAACCGTAAGCGTCGTCCGGCCCGCGACGTGAAACGGATATCAACGATCGAGCCGAAGGAGTTCCGTTCGGTCTCCGAATTCGCGTCCCCGCGGAAACGGATCCGTACCCTCCCATCGGCGCGACAGCGCCGAACAACCACCCTCGCAGCCGGCACCGCCGCGGGTTCTCCCGTGCGGCTCTCGCGAGGAAGGCCCGACGTTGTGTAGGTCGCTACCCGATGTCGGGCCTCCCCGCAGCGAGAGCCGTGCGCGAGGTTCCGCTACCCGAGCCCCCTACAAGGCCGACCCACAAGTTCCAACCCAGGAGAGATGAGATGTTACTGAACGGTACTGCCGCCATCGTCACCGGCGGAGCGTCCGGGCTGGGCGCCGCCACCGCACGCGAACTCGCCGCCAACGGGGCCCACGTCTTCGCTGTCGACCTGCCGGACGCCGTGGCGAACGCGGCCGAGGTGGCCGGCGTGACCCACACCGCGGCCGATGTGACCGACGCGGACCAGGTGCAGGCGGCGGTGGATTCGGCCGCGGGCTCGGGTGTGCCGTTGCGCACCGTCGTCAACTGCGCGGGCATCGGGCCCTCCGCGCGGGTCGCGGGGCGGAAGGGACCGCACGACTTCGACCTGTTCCGCAAGGTGGTCGAGGTCAACCTGGTCGGCACGTTCAACATGCTCCGACTGGCCGCGGCCGCGATCGGCGAGACCGAGCAGGACGAGAACGGACAGCGCGGCGTCGTCGTCAACACCGCCTCGATCGCGGCCTACGACGGGCAGATCGGGCAGGCCGCCTACGCGGCTTCCAAGGGTGGTGTGGCCAGTCTGACGCTGCCCGCGGCGCGCGATCTCTCCTCGACCGGGATCCGCGTGATGACGATCGCACCGGGCATCGTGGACACGCCGATGCTGGCCACGGTCGGCGAGGAGATCCGCAACACCCTGGCGGAAGGCGTGCCGTTCCCGAAGCGGCTGGGAACGCCCGAGGACTACGCCAGGCTGGCCCTGGACATCGTCGAGCACGACTACCTCAACGGCGAGGTCATCCGGATGGACGGCGGACTCCGGATGGGGCCCAAGTAAGTCCCGCTCTTCGCGCGGTGGCGGGCATCGCCCACGGGCCGCACCGTGAGTTCGGCGTCGGGGTGTTCCGAAGGGTGCTCCGAAGGGAGCTGTCGGAGCACCCCGTCCCCCGGACGGCGCCGTAACGCTGCGGCGACTCCGCCGATACCGCATGATGCGACCGGCACCGGTTGCGAAGGGATGTGGAATGTCGCGCACCATGAAAGCCGTTCAGTACCGGCGGGTCGGGGAGCAACCGGAGGTCGTCGAGGTGGACGTCCCCGAGCCCGGCCCCGGCCAGATTCTGCTCAAAGTGGACGCGGCCGGGATGTGCCACTCCGACATAGCCGTGATGAGCTGGCCCGAGGAGAGTTTCCCCTACTCGCTTCCCATGACGTTGGGACACGAGGGAATCGGAACCGTCAGCGCGCTCGGCCCCGGGACCTACAGCTGCTCCGTGGGCGACCGGATGGCGGTCTACGGTCCGCAGGGCTGCGGCCTCTGCCACATGTGCTCCCAGGGCAAGGAGAACTACTGCGACTACGCCGACCAGCTGGGCATCCGCCCGCCCGGCCTGGGCGCTCCGGGCGCGATGGCGGAGTACATGCTGGTGGACCGGGAACGCCACCTGGTACCGCTGGGCGACCTGGATCCGGTGGAGGCGGCCCCGCTGACCGACGCGGGACTTACTCCCTACCACGCGATCAAGAAGTCACTGCCGAAGCTCGTGGGCGGCTCCAGAGCCGTGGTGATCGGCACCGGCGGTCTCGGCCACGTGGCGGTGCAGCTGCTTCGTGCGCTGTCACCGGCCGAGGTGATCGCGGTGGACGTCAGCGAGCAGAAGCTGGAGCTGGCGTACCTGATCGGCGCGCACCGCACCGTGATCTCCGACGAGTCCGCACCGGACAAGATCCGCGATCTCACGAACGGCTTCGGCGCCGAGGTGGTGCTCGATTTCGTCGGTAGCTCGGCGACCACCGCCATCGCGGCGAAGTGCACCCGCGCCGAGAGCGACCTCACCGTGGTCGGCATCGGGGGCGGGACGGTACCGGTCGGCTTCGGCACCACGCCGTTCGAGGTCTCGGTCTCCGCAACGTACTGGGGCAGCCGCTCGGAGCTGATCGAGGTGCTGGAACTGGCCCGCTCCGGTGCGGTTAGGGTGCACGCGGACTCGTTCGGGCTGGACGAGACCCCCGAGATCTACGAACGCTTCCACCGGGGCGAGATCCCCGGCAGGGCCGTGATCGTGCCCTGATCCCCCGTGGCCGCCGCCCGCGGAACTACCGGACGGACGGCCGCGAGTCCCGGTACCCGATGCTCCGGCGAGCCCGCTGCCCGCGCGGCGGGCCGGGGCCGGGTTCGGAGTCGGGGCTCGGGCTCGGGGAGCACCGGACACTCGCTGCAGGGGATGATCACCTGCCCGGGGGGCCCATGTCCCCGGTGTACGGGATTTCGCGCACCTGGCCCGAGGAGATCCAGCGCCGGATGGCCAGGGTCGCCCTGACGTCGTCCTCGTTGTACTCCAGCAGCCGGTCGCGCTGTTCCCGATCGGGCGCACCGCCGTCGAAACCGACCGCGGCGCGGTACCAGCGCATCGAGTTCTCCCCGCCCGCCTCGGAGTCGCGCCAGGCGAATCCGGCGCTGGGCGCGATGACTTTCAGACTCTTGCCGTTCGGGCAGAGGAACTGGTCACGAACCACGGCGAAGACGTCCACCCACTCGGAGGAGCCGACGAACTCCCGGACCTCCTCGACGGTCGGGATGCCTGGTTTTCCCGCGAACCGCTGCGCCGAACTCAGCATCCAACGGTTCTCGGCGAGCTCGTTGTAACAGTAGGCGCGGAAGGTCAGGCCGTGCTCGTGGGCGGCGCGGCGCAGCGCGGAGAACCAGGACCAGAACTCGGCGAACGACCTGGCCTCGTCGTCGGAGGGCAGCGGGTCCCAGGTGACGAACCCGCGATAACCGGGCTCGGCGCCGAGCAGTTCGGCCGTGGTGCGGCTCCCGTTGGCCTCGTCTCTCGGACAGGAGAGCAGACTGCCCCACAGGTAGGCGCCGGAGTCGGCGTAGCTCTCCATGTCCACGTCGATCTCGACGTCGCCCCGGGAGACCTTCACCTCCGAGACCCGCCGCACCAGCGGGAGGTCGCGCAACCAGGCCCGGGCCAACAGCACCGCCTCGCTCATCCGATTGGGCGGCAACGGGGGTTCCCTCGTGGGCCCCACCGGCAACTCCGCCAGCTGGTCCACGGTCGTGACCCCGACCGCACGGAGCCGCACGGCGTCGTCGCCGCGCACCACCAGGCTCACGTCCCTGGCGGCACGCAGCTGCTGGCCGCAGACCGGCCACCAGGGGCACCCCTTGCACTCCAAGACTCGGGTGGGCTGGGCCAGCGCCTCGCTCCCCGTCGCTGCGGCCTCGGCGACCGCGATCCGGTCGGCGAACCGCTCGTCGTACTCGGCGAGCACGCTGCGGCCACCCGACCAGCCCCGGGATTCGAGGTCGTGCCACAGCACGGTGTCGGTGTCGGAGCCGATCGCCCCGCCGAACTTCCTGCCGGTGGGCTGCATCCCGCACGCCTGCAGCAGCCGCACCAGGTGAGCCAGCCGGAGTTGGTCCCTGGCCTGCGAACGAGGTTTGCGTCTCGGGTCCCTGGCCGCGGACTCGGGTCTGGGATCGGTCAGCGGGGAGGTCCGCGCACCCTTACCGGGGTCGGTCACCTTGTGGCGGACCACGAGCACGGGCACGTAACCGCCCCGGCTGCGCACCAGCAGATCCACCGAGCCCTGTCTGCCGCCCTCGTTGTCCGAGGGCAGCTGTGCTCCCGAGATGTATCCCACGCCGGAACGCATCGCGGCGAGGGTGGCTCGTTCCCTGTCGACGACGTTCTCGTCGCCGGGGATCTCGGTCCAGTCCGGCGCGAGCTCCCTGCCGAGCCGATCGGCTAGCTCGCGCCGGTGCTCGGCCGCGTCGGCGATTCGCTGTTCCGCGCCGGGATCGAGCGGAGCGGTCGGCGAGTCGATCATGGTCGGATCGTGATCGAGATGTACGCGGCGGCGACAGCGCGTCACCACATCGCCGTCCAGTAGCACCTCGGATTCCACGCTTGCAGGGTATGTCCTAACGCTGCCGGGCGCGTCCATCACCCCGGTGAGAGATATGACAATCATCCTTCCGAATACCGGAATCCCCTGGCCAGCGGGAGACACGGGCGGTTCGCGCGGCGAACGTCACGGCGAGGTGTTCCAACACCCGAAAACAGCACCCAGCACGGAAAGTAATCGAGCGCTCGCCGCGCTGTAGCAACGAACGGCGGTACTGCCTAGACTGATCGGCGCAGTATCCGTTACGCCGGACCGGTCCGGAGGTGTTCGTCGGTATGACACGTGCACAGCGAACGCGGCACGAAGCCCCGGCAGCGCGTCGGCGCTCCGAATCCCCCAGCCCACGGCGGCTCCCCCACCCGCGACGTTCCCCGGAACCGGAGTCGGGGGAATACTTCGAGGGGAAGAACCCCAAGACCGCCAAGCAGGAGGTCAAACTCGCCAAACAGCGGTACAAGGCCGCGAGCAAGGGCGAGGCGGGGCGGATCACACCCGGCAACGCCAGGAAGGTGGTCGGGGTCGCCAGGGTGATCGGACCGGCGTTGGCGCCCTACGCGGCACAGGCGGCCTCGGCGGCCAGGGAGACCTACGAACGGGCGAGAGCCCGCAGGCTCGGAGTGGCCGTGACGGAGGTGGATCGCTTCTCGGGGCGGGGCGCCGCGCTGCACGCCCGGATCGCGGGGGACAGCACGGCGCTGCGGGATCTGCGCGAACGCGAGCAGCAGGACCGGGGCGAGACCGAGGTGACCCGCTTCGTGGACTCGGCGCAGCAACGCCTGTCCGAACTGGCGAGCGCGGTACGCGCGGCGGAGCGGATGCCCGCGGGCAGGCGTCGCTCGGCGCACCGGGCCGTGCGGGGTGAGTTGGGTCGGATCGAGGACGATCTGCTGCGCCGCTTCCGGGTGGAAGGGTGAGTAAGTCTCTCGGTTCGCGTGACCTCGCCTGTGGCGGAACCTCGCGTGCGGCTCTCGCTGCGGGGAGGCCCGACAGCGGGTAGCCACCTACCCAACGTCGGGCCTTCCGCGCGAGAGCCGCACCGGGGAACCCGCGGCGGTGCCGGTGGTGAGGGTGGTCGGAGTTCGGCCTGCGAGGGTGGTCGGAGCGCGGCCTGCGTCGAAGCGGCGCCGCCCGAACGGACACTTCCCACACCCGAAGCCCCTACCGAGTTACCGGTACCGGTCGGTTACCGGTCCCGGTCGGGCGCGTCAGCCGCTGTGCCCGGGGATCCGGAGGGATCACCGTCCGACGGTTCGCCCTCGTCCTCCGAGATCTCCAGCTCGAAGTTCCCGTCGTGCTGCTCGTGCCCCTTGAGCACGGCCCGTTCCAGCACCTCGGTGCCCTTGTCGGCGCGGAGGGTGAGCGGATCCGAGCGCAGGTCCTTCATCAGCGCCACGCACATCACCACCATCACGACGGTGAACGGCAGCGCACCGATGAAGGTCAGGTTCTGGATGCCGCTCAACGCGGTGTCGCCGCCGTGCCCGATGACCAGCATCACGGCCGCGACCGCACCGGTGGCCGCACCCCAGAAGATCACGACCCAGCGGGCGGGCTCGATGGAGCCGCGCTGCGACAGGGTGCCCATCACCACCGACCCCGCGTCCGCGCCGGAGACGAAGAAGATGGCCACCAGGATCATCACCAGCACCGAGGTGATGGTCGACAGCGGGAGCTGCTCCAGCACGTTGAACGTCTGTGCCTCCGCACCGCCTTCCGAGACGGACACACCGTCCCTGGCCAGTCCGATGGCGGCCCCGCCGAATATCGCGAACCAGATCACGCTGACCACGCTGGGAACGAGCAACACGCCACCCACGAACTGCCGGATGGTCCGCCCCCGGCTGATGCGTGCGATGAACATCCCCACGAAGGGCGTCCAGGAGATCCACCACGCCCAGTAGAAGACGGTCCAGGTGGACAGCCACCGCTGTGTCTCGCCGCCGCCGGTGGCACCGGAACGCGAGGCCATCAGGCCGAAGTCACCGAGGTAGGTGCCCAGCGAGGTGGGGATCAGGTTCAGCATGAACACCGTCGGTCCCACCAGGAACACGAACACCGCCAGCAGCGCGGCGAGCACCATGTTGATGTTGGACAGGTACTGGATACCCCTGGCGACGCCGGACACCGCCGAAGCGATGAAGCAGACGGTCAGGACCACGATGATCAACACCAGCACCGTGGTGCTCGCGCCGTCGATCCACCCCGCCTCGCTGAGTCCGGTGCGGATCTGCAGGGTTCCGATGCCGAGTGAGGCGGCGGAGCCGAACAGGGTCGCGAACAGGGCGAGCACGTCGATGAGTTTGCCGAGCGGACCGGAGGCGTTGCGTTCACCGAGCAGCGGGGCGAACACGGCGCTGATGAGCTGTTTCCGTCCTTTTCGGAACGCGCTGTAGGCGATGGCGAGGCCGGCGACCGCGTAGATGGCCCAGGGGTGCAGCGTCCAGTGGAACAGCGACGTGGCCATGGCGGTTCGAACCGCCTCGTCGGTGGCGCCGGGTGCGACCACGGCCGTACCGTCCGGGCCCGGCACGGTTGCCACGGACCCGGGCGGGGGCGACACGAAGTGCGAGAGCGGCTCGCTGACGCCGTAGAACATCAGCCCGATCCCCATGCCCGCGCTGAACATCATCGCGATCCAGGAAACGGTTCGGAACTCGGGGCCCTCGTCGTCGGCACCGAGCGGGATCCGCCCGAACCTGCTCACTGCCAGGTACAGCGCGAACACGACGAAACCGGTGGAGGCCAGTACCAGGCTCCAGCCGAAATTGCCGATCAGCCAGTTCAACGCCCCGCTGGACCAGTCGCCGAGCGATTTCGTGGCGAGGCCGCCCCAGGCGACCAGCGCGAACATGATCAGCGCCACGGTGCCGAACACGATCCGGTCGGTCCCGGTTTTCCCGCCCGTCCCCGGTGGTGTGGTGGCGTGTTCGCCGGTTCGGGAGCTGTCCCCGGGGTCCGGTTCCCCCGAGCCGAGCCCCTGCTGTTGGATTGGTGTGTTCGTGGCCACGGCGTTCCCCCTACGGTGCTTGTGGTGAGTGACGGAGCCCGCCCCGGTGCGGGGACGTTCCGATCACGACGATCACTTCGGGTGGTTGCAACGTTTCGCTGCGACGCGGCAGCGGACGAGCTGGATCACCCCACGACGAAAATGTGACCGCGAACACATTCGAGACTCCGAAGCGGACCGACCGAACGGAAGCTGCCGCCTCCGGAGCCGACACGCCCGGCATCTCCGGGTGGCAAACACGGAGCACCAAGGATTACGCTTCGCCCACGAACGACAACAGAATAGAGCGCGACCTGTCAGTGGAACCGAAGTTCGACAAATTCGGACCAAATTTTCCACGATACGAAAAGCAGGTCATGTCGTCGAACGGTTGTTTTTCGTCGGTGAGTTGCCGGACTTCGGTCGCGCCGATCAAATTCCGGGATCGGGCCGGGCGTGACAGGCCGACTCGGGCGCGAACCGCCGGACACAAAGTACCCGGACACAAAGTACTCGGTGTTCTCCCCGAGACCGCTGCGGCACGAATCGAGCCGGCCGCGTTCGACCACGGAGTCCCGTGGCGGGCATCCCTTCAACGGTATGGCGACCAGCGCACCGTGAAATCGCGCTCACGCATCGAGCGCAACCGGCGATAGAACTCTTCCACGACAGCGGGATTACCGCGAAGATTCGGAAGCACACTCACGGTTATTTTCAGTTCGCGCAGGTCTCGCAGCACCGAAAAACCCGACCAGTCGGTGACGTCGAACCCGTAGGCGTCCACGAGCTGCCGATACGCGAGCGGAGAACGCCCCAGGCGCAGATATCCCACCGCCATCGGCGTGAGATCCCATTCCGGAGGTCCCGCGCACAACGAGTCGAAATCGCACAGCACCGGGCCGTTCGGGCCGACGATGACATTGCCGAGATGGGCGTCGCCGTGCACGGTGCTGCGGGGGAGGACGAACTCCAGCTCGGAGAGCCGGTACTCGACGTCGTCGCAGTGGCGTTTCAGGAAGTCCCGGTCACTGCGGTCGAGTTCGTGCTCGCCCTCGGCGAGGCGGCGCCGGGCGTCGGCCATCGGTTGCCAGGGCGGCGCCGAAGGCGGCTCCCCCAGCGCGTGCAGCTCACGCAGCAGGTGGCCCAGGTCGCCTCCCGTGGGGGCTACCCCGGAATCGGCGACCTCCTCCCACAGGGTGGCGATGTGGGGTCCGGCCCGAACGGGCTGGGGAACTCCTCGGAACAGCCGTACGGAGTCGATACCGTGTTCGGCCAACCAGCTCGCGGCCTCGACCACGTGCTCCGCGCGATAGGCCAGCGACGGCGACAGCACGATACGCACCACCACGGGGTGAGCACGCAGCAGGAAAACCCCGTTGTTGACGAACCGCAGCAACCGCGCGCCGCGGTGGTCGAGCCCTGCCTCGGCACATATCTCGGCCAGTGCCGTTTCCAGTTCGGGCGGAACCCCGGCACCGGATGCCGAGTTCGGCGGGAAAGTCATGTTTGCCGATGTCATGTTGTGTCTTTTCGATGTGGTCGAACCGGCGCCCGCACTCCGGCACCACCGGTGACCGGGATCAAACCGATCGCGCCTCGCGGAAGGTGCGGACCTGTTCGGCGAAATCGCGCGCGTCCGGGTTCATGGTGTGTTTGGCGGCTTCCAGCTGCAAGGGTCGCAGCCGGTCGGGCACCCGCGCGGACTTGACCAGCGAACCGAGTTCCAGTGCCTGCCTGCCGACCTTGATGCCCTGCTGGACGTCGCCGGAGCGCATGTGGTTGGTGGCCTGCATTCCCAGCATGAACACGTGGCTACGCTGCATGTTCTCGCCGTACGCCTGGTTGCTCTTGAGTGTCTCCGCGACGGCCAGCGGGGCGTAGCGCTCCGGAGTGAACTCGGCCAACGCGTCGTAGACCGAACCGGTCATGCCGTGCAGATCGTTCTGATCGAAGAACTTCACCCAGTCCGGCTCCTGATTGTGCTCGGCCCTGGCGAACTCGTCCTGGGTACGGCCCAACATCTTGCCGACCTGATCGGGGCGGTTGAGCATGCCGTAGGCCCAGCCCTCGTTGGCACACATCACGGCGACCGTCAACGAGGACCCGGAGTCCTGCGCGGCGATCTGTCCCAGCTGGAACAGCTTGAGCGCTTCGTTGGGCTGCTGGTAGTGCAGGTAGACCCGCCCCATGCGGTAGAGCACGTTGGCGGCCAGGCTGTCGTCGTTGGCCTGTTTGGCGAACTGCAGCGCCTTGCCGAAATGGCTCCTGGCGGGATCCATCAACCCCATGTCGAACGAGGTCCACCCCGCGAGGCTGTGCATATCGGCCAACGAGACGAACAACCGCTGCTTGACGTGTTCGCTGCAGTCGGCGTGCAGCAGTTGCCTGGCCCAGTTCAGCTGGGCCACGACAGCGTCACGGCAAGTCCCCCCGCCGTGACGGTAGTCCAGATCGCGCAGCGCCTTGGTCGCCGCCTGAATCTGTTGAACGTCGGTCATGCCGATACGCGACGGTGCCGGAGTCTGGGCGCTGGACATCAGCCATTCGCCCTCCTCCGCACCGAAGACAGAAGCCCCCATGGCAACCGCCGCGGCATGGGTAAGAAACTTCCGACGCTTCACCGTCTCGTCCTCCTCAGCCGGGGAGCCACCGGTGTCCTGTTCGGTGGCTCTCACTGCCGTCGCCCCGTCATAGGCGAGGCCCATGTACCCCCTCGGGACGCCGAGACCATCCGCGATTCGGGCCAGCACGTCATAGGCGATGACCTGCCTGCCCTTGAGGATCTCCGAAACCTCGGACTGCGACTGGCCGGTCGCGGCAGCGATCTGACGCTGCGATACACCGTGCTTGCGCAACAGCTTGTAGATGTCGCTGATGTCGCGATTGGCCAGCGCTTGGCGCATCTCTCGTCCTTCCCAGACCTCGGGTGTAACGAGAGAGCCGTTGGAACCGATGGTGTTCATTTGAAGACCCCTCTAAGCTTCTCGGGCGTCGATCGCAGGTTAAGGCTCCGCCCAACAGACGGTGAAGTCGACATCGAAGTGTGTTGATCGGCGGGACCGAAGTCCGCTGACCGCTCATCGCGCGGTATGTCCGGTCGTCGCCCACCACCTAGCCAGCCGGCGCCGGTTCGTTCCAATCTAGACATCAGCAAGCAGCCGAGCACCGAAAGGACATCCGCGAAGTGGATTCCTCCCAGCAGTCCGGCGAACCGGAACCGGTGGGCCCCGTCCCCCGACCGGAACACCGCCACGAGGATTCCGGTGAGACCGCCGGGGCGAATCGACTGCGGGTGCAGTGCCGGGGTGTGGACCACACTCCCCGGACCCTCGAAGTGCTCCTCGATAGGGACAGGGTGGTTCTCGCCGGACCGCCCGGCGCAACCGCGGCGGTGTCGACCGAACGGGTCGGCCAACTCAGCTCCGCGCTGCGGTTCGCCGCTGATCAGGCGAGAAAGTGACGGTGACGTACGGTGGACGCGATCCTGGGACAGGTTCTGCGCAACGCGGTGTGGGAGCGACTCGATGTGCTTTCCGAGCTCGCGAACCGCGCTGATGCGTCGTCCCTGCTGTCCGTAGCGCGCTCCGAGATCCCGCGCCTCACCGCGGGGTGGCGGACGCTGCTGACCGCACACGAACCGGACGAACGAGGCAACTGCCCGCAGTGCTCGACCCGGTTGCGCCAGCGCAAGGCACCCTGCGCGGTGTGGCGCTCGGCCTACGAGCACCTGGTGGCCGGTGGCCTCGCACCCCGTCCCGCACGGCACCTGCGCCCGGCGCAGGCCCTGCGCCGAGCGGCGCCGGTGCCGTAGGACTCGGCGGACTCGGTCACCGGACACCACCTCCCCCGAACTGGTTTCGGACCGAGTCACCGCCAGTTGACCGGTGGTCGGCATGACGTGCCCCCCGACCACGGCTATGCCGATCACCGGTCTCCCCCGTTCCCCCGACCGTGCTGCTTTCCGGCTACCCCGTTCCCCGGCAGGGCTACGGCATCGGTGGGACGCCACCACGGTGGAAACTTCGGCTTGCCCAACAACTCCACACTGCCCCAGAGCGTCACAAGGTGAAGACACGATCACTTTTTCGGACTAACGATTTCACCGAAAAGCTCGTTCTCACGCCAGACTTCCGCGAGCCGGTACCGACGTTACTCCCCTCCCCCGAACCGGTATCGGCTCGCGGATTCCAACAACTCCGTCGTTGAGATACTCCGCTGCTCTACATCATCAACGACGACGGAGTCGAACCGGGATCCCGGTACTCGTTTCCCCCCTGGCGAGTACCGGGATCCCGGTTTTTTCGAATACGGACGGTGGTAGCGCACCGTACGTGGCCGGTTAGCCGGCACGTGAGTCGGCGCCTTGCGGCGTTGGGCCGGCTCTTGAGTAGCGACCTACACAACGTCAGGCCTTCCGCACGAGAGCCGCACCGGAGAATCCGCAGCGGTGCCGACTGCGTGCATGGTCGGAGTTCGGCTTTGGGGGCACCGCCGGCGCGGCGATTTCTCGGGAAATCGACACGGGCGGGACCGGGTCACTTGCGGCGTAGGCGGGCCCTGTCGCGCAGGGAGCCGTCCAGCAGGGCGCCCGGTGCACGTGACCCGCGGGAAGGCAACCGGGCGTACTGCGGTGGAACCATCATCAGCGGCTGGCTCGACCCCAGCAGCGGGGAGAAGGCGGGCACGAACCCCTGGTCGATCAACGAGACCGCGAAGTCCACAGCGACGTACCCCCTGCTGTCGAGCACCCCGGTCCCCTGCCAGGGAAGCAGCCCGGACCCACCCAGATAGGTGAAACCGCAGCGTCCCTTGGTCACGGCGCTCACGGTGAGCCTCACCCGGGGATCCAGCAGCTTCTCGTAACCGAGCTCCTCGTCCACCTGCATGGTGGACAGATAGCGGATCGCGTTGTGCCAGGCACGCCGCAGCACCGCGACGCGCGCCTGCCTGAGCTGCGGCGAGAGTCGCGAGTCACCGAGGTTGTAGACATCGGCGTAGACCCTTCGGGCCCAACCGAACCGATCCGTGCCCGTGGGAGTCGGCACGGGCACGGAGTAGACCATGGACATCACCATCTCGCGGAACAGGTAGAGCGAACGCGCCACACTCTCCGCGTCCGGCCCCAGCCGCGCATCCGCCCGATCCCGCACCCGGTCCAGGGTGCGCAGCGGTTGGTCGGTGATGTCGAGCCCTTGCAGCGCGCGTTCCAGCGAACCTCGGAAACGTTCGTACATGTCGGGGCGAAGGTCGGTCACCTCCCGCCCGAGCCGTTCGGTGGCCAGCGAGTCGATCTCGCGGATGGACACGCAGCCGTCGAGCCCCACCATCGAGGCGTACTCGCGCAGTTTGCGGGTGTAAGCGGCTGTCACCGAGACCGGCCTGGGACGGAAGTGCCTGCCGTCGGTGAGGATGTTGAAACGCAGCCCGGGCGGGTAGACACCACGCGCCGCTCGCTGCAGCTCGCGCAGCCGGATCAGCCCACCCAGCTCGGCGATGTCGGGTAGCGGCCCGCACGCCTTCAGCCGGTTCAGCGAATGCTTGACCGGGAAGCCCAGCAGCATCACCTCGACCGGCTCGTCGCGCGCCACGAAGAGATCCGCGTCGCGATGCATGTCCGCCAGCAGGTAGTTGGAGCGCGATCCCTTGAGGAACTGCTTCCTGGTGAGCACGTGATGCAACGCCCCGACGGTGCGCCGGGTCCGTTCGGCCGGGTCGGCGACCGGCTCGTCGACCGCGAACTTCACCCTGGCGCCACGCGCGGTTCGGTCCGCGGCACGGTCGGCGTCGTCGAGCACGGATTCCACCATGGATTCGGTTTCCGCCCGGCTCAGCCGGACCGCCCAGCGCCACGAGCTGCGGTTCTCCCGCAACGAGGCTATCTGGAGTTCTTCCAGGGAATGCGTGTTGGAGAGCACGGGCTGGGACCACGCGGCATGGCGCCACGGGGAGATCTCGAAACTGGAGATCACGGGAACGACCCGGTCCGGTACCGGGAAGGGCTCGACACCGTTCCTCCGACCGTCGCGCTGGCGGGGCAGCGTCCCCCGCGGCGAGACCGCGACGGTCAGCACTCCGGGGAGCTCGATCCCGGTGGCGGCGGATTCGGTGTCGAAGATCGCCACGACGTCGGTGTCGCCGAGTTCCCGCAACCGGTGGACGGTCCACTCGGTCGCGGAACCGGCTTCGGTGAGCGGCACCCGGATCAGGTCGGCCTCGGGGACTCCGGCGCGATCCAGTACGACTCGCGCGTGGTCGTAGTGCCGCTCGGCTCCCGGCCCGCAGAACACCACTCGCCCACCCGCGTCGCGGATGTCCCAGACGAATCTGGGCAGCCCCGCTCCGACCGTGCCGGTGATCGGCGTGTGCAGCTCCGCCAGCTCGGCGGTGGGCGGGTCCCACACGGATTCGGCGGCGCGGTGGGACGACCGGCCGCGGAATCGCGGTCCGCGCGCCCCGCCGGGTTCGTCGCGGCTCGACTCGAAGCGGCATAGCTCGAACGGGTGATTCTCGGGGTGGGAACCTTCCGGCCGAAAACCTTCTGACCGGGAACCTTCCGACAGGACGCTCTCGGGATGAGGGAGTTCGGGCCCGGCGGCTCCGGAGCTACGACGATTCGAGCTTTCCCCGCGCGCTAAGGAGTGCGGGAACGGGTCGCCGTCCGAGCGGTTCCGGAACGGTTCGCTTCCGGCCTGGCCCGGCGGGACCGTGCGTTCCGGCACCAGCCCGCAGGCTTCCAGGTCTATCACCACGGCCGGTTGGCCGAGCTCGCGATTCCACCTGCGCAGCCGGGTACGCTCCTGCACGGTGCGCAGCACCCGGCGAAGCAGCTCGTCCTGCTCGGCCGGGACGGTGTGCACGAAACCGCGCAGCGGATGGTTTCCGGAGAGCACATCGGCGCTACCGGTTTCCAGGTCACGCAACTCGGCCGAGATCACCTGCCGCATCGCGGCGCGGAACTCGCCGCGACCCGCCCGGTCGCGCTCGCCGAACTGGGTCAGCTCGAACGTCGCGGACAGCTCCTGGAGGGTGCGAACCAGTTCGCGCACCCCGTCACGGACCTCGCTCGCCGTGACCTCCCGGGCCTCGCGCACCGCGGTCTCGGGGGTCAAGACGAACCGGCCGGTCGCCTGGGTCTCCGGGGAGAGTTCCACGGCGAGGGTTTCCACGCGCGGGGTGAGCAGCATTCCCGGTGAGTTCTCCAGCACGAGCCGGAAGGCCCGCAGCGGCGGTCGGACGAAGTGTTCCAGGAAGTAGCGTGCCGCGCTCTCGGCGCGTTCGAAGCGGTTGCCCACCACCTCACCCAGCAGCGGTTGCGGCAGCGCCGGACCGATCCGCAGCAGGGTGGGGAGCCGGACGGCTATGGTCCCGCCGGGGAAAGCGGGGTGCGGGGGGCTCGGCTCACCCAGCGGGGCCGCCGCATCGTCGGGAACGCGTGGTTCGGCCGTGGCGCAGTGCATCCGGATTATCGGGTCCTCGGCCAACATCCCGGCGAACCGGGTCCACGCCGGGCCGGGCCGTGGGGGCTCCTCCTGTCCGGGTCCGCCCGCTCCGGACCCACCCGGCGGGAACGCACCCCGTGGGGAAGCGCTCCGCGGGGAGCCGTTACCCGGGAAGTCGACGGGGAAGGTGTCGAGTACTTCGGTGAGCAGCGCCAGCCACGCCGGATCACGGCGGCCACGGGTGAGGCGCAGTCGGATCAGCGTCCGGTAGAGCTCCCGCCAGGTCGGAGCGCTTCCCAGTGAGATCCCACTACCCGCTCTCTCTCCGACCAACCTGACCAGACCGTCGCGACGCGACAGACGCACCCCGTACTCGCCTCCGGCGAGCACGGAGTTGGCCCGGGCCACGTCGAGCGGCCACGCCCCGAACGGCGGTGCTGTGTTTTCCTCGGGGCCAAGCCGGGACCGACCGTCCAACGGGTATCTCCTTGCTCTTCCTCCGGCTGCGGGCGGAGACACCGAGCTCCGCGATTGGAACCATCCGGTCCGGGGTACCGGATGGGGGTGCCGGGGTTGCGGACAGCGATTCGTCTCGGTCAGACAACACCATGCGCCACCCCGAGATCGCGATAGTCAATCATCGAGTAATCGTGCGGGGGACGACCGACCGGCCGGGCGCACCGTCTCACGCTTGCGAGCGATCTTTTTCGCCGCCGATGTGACGAGGTGCATAATCGCGTAACGCGATCCGACTCGGGCGTTGGATCCCGCCGACGTCGGCACGGTTCACCGGGCCGGCGGCAGCGGCGATCGTGCGGACGAAGGATCACTGCTCACCCTATCGACTGACACTCTGAAGGACCGCTCAGGAAGCATGATCGCTTTAAGAGCGCGAGACTAGGCAAGCCGTGCCGCTTGGCTGGCCGTCGGCGCCTGCGGCGCGCCTCGGACTCGGTCCGGGAAAACCTGGAGCTCGGATACGATCAAGGAGTCACCTTGCCAACCGAAGTAGCCCCGCTGCGCCGCAAGCCCGTCCAGCAACGCAGCGCCCAGCGTGTCGAGCGGATGCTGGAGTCCTGCGCACAACTCATCGATGAGGTGGGGTACGACGGGCTGACCACGACACTGATAGCCGAACGTGCCGGTGTCGCCGTCGGTTCGCTGTACCAGTTCTTTCCGGACAAACGCGCGGTGGTGCAGGAGCTGACACTGCGCAATCTGGATCGCTTCGTGCAGACGGTCTCCGAACGACTGGACCGGACAGAGCTCGCCCACTGGTGGGACGCCGTGGACACGGTCTTCGACGTCTACCTGGGGATGCACCGGGAGATACCCGCGTTCAGCAAGCTGCACTTCGGTGACGTGGTGGATCTGCGGCTGCTGCACGAGACCAAGGACAACAACGCGGTGATCGCGGAGAAGCTCACCAGCCTAATCTCGGATCGGTTCGGGATGCCACCCGGTGCGCTGGAGCTTCCGCTGTCGGTCGCGGTGGAGGCCGCTGACGCGGTGCTGCACCTGGCGTTCCGGCGCGCTCCCGAGGGGGACCAGACACTGGTCAACGAGGCGAGGGAGCTGGTCCGCGGTTACCTGTCCAGTCGGATCTCGGAGGATCAGCCGAAGGACTTGCCCGCGCCGCGGTAAGTGTCGACGGCACCGAGCCTGCGGTCCGCTCCGGAGTCGAGGGATTCGAGCAGGTGGTACTCGGGAAGCCGCTCGGCCAGCTCGCCTGCCTTGGCGTGCCGGAACCAAACCCGATCACCCGGCCGGAGTCGCCGTGCTCCCGGCCCCACGACGGGGGTCTGTACCTCCCCGGCGCCTTCGGTTCCGGTCAGTCGCAACCCACTGGGCAGGTAAGGGCTGGGAAGCCGGTCCGGCCCCGCCACACCGGAAGCCGTATAACCACCGGAGAACAGGGTGGCACTACGACGGTCGGGGCGACGTACCACCGGCAGCGCGAACAGCACGGCGGGCAGCGGTTGGAACGCCTCGTAGGCGTCGAACAGGGTCGGCCCTATCAGACCCGAGCCCGCCGCTACCTCGGTGACGGCCGATTCGATCGTCGTCGTCTCCAGACTGCCGGTTCCACCTCCGTTGACGAATTCCAGCGAGCAGAGCTCACCGACGGCCTCGGCGACCGCCGCACGACGGCGGGCGAGTTCCGTGGCCGAGCCACGCCGCACCCAACGGACGGCAGCCGCGCGTAGCGGCTGCCCGGGTGGGGCGTCACCGATTCCCGCTATCTGTCCTTCGTAGACCAGCATGCCGACGAGCCGGAAGGCTTCCCGGCGCTGGATCTCCCGCGTCAGCTCGCGCGCCTGTCGCGGCGAACGCACCGGCGAGCGCAACGGGCCGAGGTGCAGCCGCTCGACGAGCTTCGTGCCGAGCCCGGGAACACGGGAGAGCGGCGGCCCTTCCAGCGGGCGCCAGGCAGCGTCGATCTCCATGCAGATCCGCACCCGCTCGGCGGCGCCGGAGGTCACCCGTTCGATCAGGTCGAGCTGCTCGACGGAGTCGACGGTGATCGTGACCGCTGCGGCGGCGCCCGGATCGGCGGCCAGTTCCGCCAGGGCCGCGCGGTCGACCGTGGGGTAGGCGACCAGCAGGTCGTCGGAGATTCCCAGTCGGTACAGCCAGAGCGCCTCGGGCAGGTTGTAGCACATCAGTCCCGCGAAACCCGGTGAGCGCAGCGCGCGGCGGATCAGCTCGGGGCAGCGCAGCGACTTCGTGGCCAGGCGGATCGGCTTGCCGTGGGCGCGTCTCGCGAGTTCGGCGGCATTGCGGTCGAACGCGTCCAGATCCGCCACCCCGAAGGGTGGTTCCAGCTCGGCGGTCACGGCGTCCAACCGTGTCGCGGAACCGGCGATGGTGGGTGCTGCCGACGGGGTCACGTATTTCAAGGTAAGCCCGCACCCCTTGTTACGCGAGAGATATTCACATAATTTTCCGGCAATCGGCGGCGGAAGGACGATGCGGTCATGACGATTACCCGAACCACGTGGTCGAACTGGGCGAGCACGGCGGTCGCATCCGAGAGCCGAACCGCACGCCCGCGCGACCGGGCCGACCTCGTCAACACCGTCACCGAGGCGCGTGCCGCGGGCCACGGGGTGCGCCCGTTGGGGTCCGGCCACTCGTTCAGCGAGATCGCCGCACCGCTGCCGTCCGGTGAGCGTACCGAGGTCACGGCACTCGACCTGTCGGAATGGACCGGGATCACCGATGTGGCCCCCGATCGAAGGACGGTCACGGTCCGCGGCGGGACGCCGCTGCACCTGCTCAACGAACTGCTGGACCGGCTGGGACTGGCACTGCCCAACCTCGGCGACATCGACCGGCAGACCGTGGCAGGCGCGATATCCACCGGCACCCACGGCACCGGGGCGAAGCTGGGCGGGCTGGCCACCCAGGTGGCGGCGCTGGAACTGATACTGGCCGACGGCTCGACGCTGCGCTGCTCCCCCACCGAGAACCCCGAGACGTTCGCCGCGGCCCGGGTCGGTCTCGGGGCGCTGGGTCTGATCAGCACGGTGACGCTGCGCTGCGTTCCCGCGTTCGCACTGGCCGCCGAGGAACACCCGCGGCAACTCGACGAGGTGCTGGCCGAGTTCGAGCGCTACGCCACCGAGAACGACCACTTCGAGTTCTACTGGTTCCCGCACAGCACGCACACCCTGGTAAAACGAAACAACAGACTGCCCGACCACGAGCGGCCCCGACCACTGCACCCGGTGCGCTCCTGGCTGGAGTACCGGGTGCTGGAGAACGGGCTGTTCGGTCTCGCGTGCGAGATCGGGAGGCGCAACCCCCGTCTCGTGCGGCGGCTGAGCCGGATCTGCGGCGCCACCTGGTCGGGACGCTCCTACGGCGACATCTCGCACCGGGTGTTCGTGACCAGCCGGACCGTCCGGTTCGTGGAGTCGGAGTACGCGATCCCGCGCGAGCGGCTGCCGGAGGTGATCGAGCGGCTGCGGGGTGCCGTGGCGCGCCTGCGCCATCCGGTGATGTTCCCCGTCGAGGTTCGGGTGGCCGAGGCCGACGACATCTGGCTGTCCACCGCTCACGGGCGCGAGACCGCCTACGTCGCGATCCACCAGTACAAGGGGATGCCGTACCGCGAGTGGTTCGACACCTTCGAGGGAATCGTGCGGGAGGTCGGGGGCAGGCCGCACTGGGGCAAGATGCACGGGCTCGGCGCCGAGGAGCTGCGCCGCAGCTACCCCCGGTTCGACGACTTCCTGCGGGTGCGGGACCGGCTGGACCCGGAGCGTGTGTTCGGCAACCCCTACCTGGCCCGCGTCCTCGGCAGCTGACCGGGCTTCCCCGGCCCTGACCACCCGCCCCGCACCTCCGGAGCGGCCTCGATTTCCCACGAAACCGCCGGCAGGTGGGTCGGTGCGGTCCCGGCTGCCGGCGATTTCCCGCGAAATCGCCGGCCCCGCGGCGCAGTGCCGAACTCCCACCACTCACGCAGGGCAACAGTCCACGGGTTCTCCGGTGCGGCTCTCGCGAGGACGCCGGAGACGTCGTGCGTCGCTACCCGATGTCGCCGGACCCGCAGCGAGAGCCGTGCCAGAGGTTCCGCCAAGCGACCACCCCGGCAACCGGGCGAGGCTCAGGCGCTACGAAGGTGTTCGAGCATCTCCTCCAGCTTGGCGGTGACCTTGCGTGGGTCGGCGGGCGCGACGGTGAACCACTCGCGCCCGTCGCTTCCGGTGCTCTGCTGGGTCATGTAGCAGCCCTGCTCGGTGCGGAAGACCTGCAGGCCGTTCGGCAGCTTGTGCGTCCGGTTGACCTTGCGGTCGTGACGGCGGGCCGTGATGACCGCCTCGGTGCTGCGCGGCGTGGTCATGACGTTGCCGAGCACCCGCGCGTCGTTCTGCCGGACCCCCACCGACGCCAGCGCGCTCATGGCGTTGCCGGAGGGATCGGACTTCATCCGTTGGCCCACCTGCTTGAGCAGCTCGGTGGGCACGCTGGCCGAGCCGCCGGAGAGCGGTTTGAGCTCGCCGAGCAGTTTGACGGCGTTTCCGCCGAGACCGCCGTACTCCTGCCGATCGAGCAGGATGTTCTCCGCCGAGCCGGAGTCGGGGGCGTCGGCCTGGTAGGCGCGCAGCGTGCCGCGGCCCTGCTCTGCCAGCACCGCGTTGAAGCTCTCCTCGTCGTCGCGCACCGCCATGCCGAGCGCCAGCGGTGGATAGGCGAGCAGGTGCCAGGCGTCGTCGAGGAAGGGGTGCACCTCGTCGGTCTGGATCAACCCCTGCCGCTGCAGCTCGGCCCGGCCCTCTTCCGGGATCCGGACCCGTTCGTCCTCGTCGAGCTGCACCGACAGCATGCCCACCCGCAGCAGCGGGTGGATCGTGAGGTCGTAACGCTCACACAGGTAGATGGCGGCCGCTGGGCCGACAGAGATCTGGTTCCGCACCGTCGTTTCCGTTGGTTCTGCCGCTCCGCGCACCGTGCGTTCGCGAACGCGTGGCGGAGGGAACTCGCGTGGCGACCGGCGGGGTCCGGTGGCACGGCCGGTGAGGCGTGCCAGTGGACTCGCCCATCGGGGCGTGCCCGGTGGAGCGTGCCCGCGCCGGGCGCTACGCGAGTGTTCGCCTCGGTCTCACTTGGACGGCCGTCCCGTGCTCGTGGGGGACGGCCTGTTGCCTCGTTTCGGGTTTCGCCGGTCAGCGGCCCTGTTCGTAGGGGGTCTCACCCAGTACCGGCGGGGCCACCCGCTGCATGTCGTTGGTGAACACGTCCTCGTCCTCGACCAGCCAACTCGGACGGTCGTGCTCCTCCTCGTCGCCACCATCACCCTGGCGGGCACCGGCACCACCCATCGGCGCGCCACGAGCCCCACCAGCGGCATTGGCACCCGAGACGGTCGAGCCGCCGCCCTTCGGGCCGAACGAACCCGCCCCGGAACGGCCACCAGCAGCGGGCTCACCGGCGGCGGTTCCACCGAACCCACCGGCACCGCCCGCGTAACCACCACGGGCACCACCGAGACCGCCCGCACCGCCGGCACGACCACTACCGAGGCCACCCGCGCCGCCGGCACGAGCACCGGAACCCGAACCGCCGGACACTCCGGGCGGGCCGTTCGGAGCCGGCGCCCACCGGCCGTTGTACGGATTCTGCCGCTGCCAAGCACCGTCCGGCCCCTGCCGGTAGACCGTGCCGTCCGATCCGCGCACCGCGCCCGGCGGAAGCGAGCCGCTGCCCGCGGAGCCACCACCCGAGGGGTTCACCCACGCCGAGCTCGAGCCGGCGGGCTGTGAGGTGTAGGACCCACCGCCCACACCGGAACCACCCGACGGGGCATACGAGCCACCACCGACCGAGCCGCCGGAACCTCCGGCCCACGCCGAGGACGAGGCGGCGGGCGCCGAGTATCCCGAGCCCACACTGTTGTCGAAGGTGCTGCCCGCGACCACGCTGCCCGCGCTGCCGCCGTAGTCGGCCTGCCGCGACGCGTCGGTGTCGGAGTCCTCCGACGGCTTGAACTCCGGCAGGCCCTGTGTCGCCGCCGTCGTCTGCTCCCTGTACCGACCCATCACACCGTTGGCCTCGGCATTGGTGGCCCGATAACGCTCCTGCTTCTCCTCGTAATCACTGGTCCACCCCAACCCGGGAACACCACTGATCCCGCTGTCGTCCGCCCAGTTCTTCTCAGGCGGTTCCATCTGGGCGGGACGGCCGTCCGAGAGTTTGCCACCCTCAGCCGGAAGATCCTGGAAAGTCTTGCGCTGCGCGCCCGCCTGATCGTCCAACGATTTCTGGACGGTTTCGCAGAAATCGGCCGCGTTGTCGACGACCGGCTTGACCGCGGAGACCGAAGCCTTGGCGATCTCGGCCGCACGCCCCTCGTGGGCCTCTTCGGCCTTGCCCAGCGCCGAGTTGACGGTTTCGACGATGCTCCGGAATTTCGAGGCAGCGATCTCCAGCGAGCTGGACCCCTGGCTACTCGCCGAGGGAAGTTGAGTGGCTTCAGGTGTTCCGGCCATATTGGCCCGGATGTCCTTCGCCTGACTCGCGTAACACATTATCGGAACAGTAGGACTCGAAGACATTACCCCCACCTTCTCACTTCGCCGCAGGCCAAGACGGCAACGACAGCTTCAAAGCCTTCCGCGACAAATCACACGGATTCACCTTACCAACATCATTGGGAGAAATATCCGTGGACGACATGACCACCTGATTTGCACTCGCGGCCATGTACATCGCGCAATCGGCACTACTAGCTGGATCTTCAGTATTTGCCACAACGGCAGGATACCCAGAAATGTCCAGCTTCTCAAAATATCCGTAACTCGACTGGTTGTCGTAATACTGCTGAATAGGTCGCCCGGAAAAAGCGGTCAAGGACACCGTAGTAAAAGAGTTCTCAACATTTTCCCATCGACATATGTCAGGAAGGCTAGGCTTGAGCTCGTTCGGATTATTTTCTCCGTCAGCTTCCATGCCCAGCGTGGTCGCCACGTCATTGGGCAGTAATTCACATGGAGCGAGAGAGGCGGCATCCTTCGGATTTTCTATCTCGATTCCGGACTGTGAATCCGAGGAAGCCACATTTTCAGTGGTCGTCTCTACCGAAGATTCGGTCTGCCCCGTGGAGTCAGCAGAACATGCGGCGAGCACAAAACTCAACATGAGAACGCCCGCAACCACAGCGCCACGCCGTACCTTAGCCATGAAGCTATCCACGCTACTCAGCTCTGCCTCTCGGTATCCCGCTGCGCAACCGAAGCGTTATCTTCGGCCAAGCCGTACTCTCGCAGCAGGGCATCGTAAGCGACTATCTTTTCGTCCAACTTCTTACGAATATCCTCGGCAGCGGCACGAAGCGAACCTTCGGGTCCATTCATACGATTCTTGAACGCTTCGCGCGCTTTTCCGGTAGTGTCATCGTAAGCAGTCAACTCACCGGGCTCAATCGACTCCGACTGCTCAGAGATATTTTTTGCCTCGTCCCGCGCTTTCCGCAGCTCCTTGACTGCTGCATTCAGCTTCTCGTGGTCGACGCCGAAGCCGTCCTGCTGACTCACGTCTGCTCCCCCTGGTCCCCTGGGCCATGATCCGCGACCGGGCCACATCCTGCCGGACCAGCGCACACCACGTCAGCAGAACAGACCCACTATCACTATGACGATCGACACTCTAACGTGTTCCGGAAAACACACTGCGATCACTCGAACGGCCCAGTCCATCCCCAGTGACCCCTCTTACGAGTAATAGCTACCGCCACTACTCACCCACCCGCGGGCCCCGCAACCACGTTCCCACCCCAGCACCGGCTCACCGCCAAGTCCGCTGTAGAGTTCGCGGCGGATCGCCGCTCGGTTACGGCCAGCAACGAGTCCCATGCTTTTCTGGCCGAATTCTCCTGGTCAGCAATCAGTTCGCGAAAGCAAACAAAAGAAGAAGTCCATGTCCGGACACACTTCGTATTGCTTCACTGATCTCCCCCCAATACCAGCAGCGAGATCTACGATCAGAACCGCCGCCGCTGCCACCGGATGATCGACTCGGAGCCACTACGGCAGAGCATCCGGACCACCGAGCACTAAATCTTCCGAAGAAACCTTCGGAAGCCGAACAAATCGTTACAGCAAAGTTGTGCAAGTTCGGCTGCTCTGTCGACTTTTCCCACGATTCGAACGGCTCGATCTCGGTGCATAAGCCCACAACCGCACAACACTCGGCTGTCCGCACCGGGGTTTCGTAAGTTTCGCGGGAAATCGACGCCCCGGCCCGGCCACGGCGTGAGCGGCGTCCGTTCGGAGTCAGCCCCGGTCGTAGTTGCCGGTCTTGAGACGGTCCACGAAGCCCGCCCAGGTTGCGGGGGTGACAGTGAGAGTGCCACCCGCGCGATTCTTGGTATCGCGGATACCGACGGACCGGCTGGTCAAGGCGACCTCGACGCAGTGGCCGACGTCGGTGGTTCGGCTGGAGGTTCGCCATAAGTTGCTGGGGAAGCTGGTCATTGGTATTCCTTCCGCTTGGTGCCGAGCAGTGCGTGGCTCTGTTCCGGAGAGAGTGCGAGCGTGCGCAGGTGGTTCAGGATCTCTACGTGCTGATCGACCTCGGCCTGATCGTCGAACCAGATCGTTTTGATCCGGGTCTCCACACTGACCAGTCCGGGATCGTTCGGAATGGGCACATGGAAGATGGTGAACGGCGCTGTCAACGCCGGGTGTGAGCCCAGCGATGTCGGGCACACCTGTAGCTGCACGTTGTCGAGCTTACCCAGTTCCATCAGATGTTCGAGCTGAGCGCGCATGGTCTCCGAAGACCCCACCGGGCGATCCAGCACCTGTTCCTCGACGATCATCCACGACCGGACCGGCTGCTCGGAGCGAGTGAGGATCTCCTGTCGCCGGGTACGCAGCTCGATCTTCTGGTCCAGATTGCTGTCCGAACGCTGCCTCCCACGGATCACGTCGCGGGCATAGTCGTGAGTCTGCAGCAGGCCGGGGACAAGACGAGACTCGTAGCCTTCGATTTTGGAAGCCCCACGCTCCAGTCCGAGGTAGTCGTCGAGGCCGACCGGCTCAGCAGTGAGATCGATGTTCTCCCACGCCGCCTTGTTGCCCTTGGCTTCTTCGAGCAGCGAGAGGTAGTGCTCGGTTTCGTCGGCGTGCCCGTAGATGCGCAACAGCTTTTCCAGGAACTCGGGCTTGGGAAGGTTGCGCTGCCCTTCAAGGTTGGCGATACGCCCCTCCGAGGAAGACATCAGGTGTGCCACGTGTGCCTGGGACCAGCCAAGTTCGAGACGCATCCGCGTCAGCTCCGAGGCGATTCGTCGTTTCAGCACACGTGGACTGCCGGTAAAGCTCATGACTCCTCCTCGCTGATGCCTGCTGCGACAGCAGCGTACGCAGTACCCGATCAGGTGAAGCTACTTGTGAGGTTCACTTTCTATGCGTCACGTTGAATGTGAGGTTCACAAAATATGGCTCACTTAGAGGGAGTGTTGGCGATGCTTGAGGTTCCGTTGTTGGGTTGGGGCTGGCCGGGTCCGGTGGTGTGGTGGAACCCCGTCGGCGGGTTTCGCCACGCCTTCTCCCGCGAGGTCCGGCCGCGTCCGGAGCAACAGCGCGACACGCTGTGCGGGCAGCAGGTCGTGCTGACGGATCCGTCCGAGGTGGACTGGCTGGTGCCCACCTGTGACATCTGCATGAGCGCGGCCGTCGAACACGGCCGCCAGCAGGAACAACGCGAGCAGGAGACCAGCCGCAAGCTCCGCGAACGCTTCGGCCGGGACGGAGGCGCGCTGTGACCGCGCCACCGATTCGGCTGGACGCATCGATACCGACCCTCGCCGACTCGGCCCTACTCCTCCAGCCATCGACACTGCTCCTCCAGCCAGGGGCCCTGCCGCTGCAACCACCGGTACCGCGGATCCACCCACCGGGGCTGTTCCTCCACCCCTCGGGACTGCTGCTCACGGTCGCCGTGACGCTCGCGCTGGCCCTGGTGGGCACCCTGACCCCACTACGCGGCGGGCACGGCCAACACGCCGACTCCGGGCCGGGCGCGCTGACCGTGGTACAGCTGCTCACCCAGCACACCTCGCCCGAGAACCGAACACCTCACCGGACCGGTAAAACCACCACTGTGGACGCACCTACCTCGGCAACTACCCGAAATCCCCCGCCACCACCGGGCTCGGTGCTGTGCCCACCACCGGGCTCACCCCTGGAAACGGCCACGATCGTCTTCCACGGCCCCGACCGCTCACCCGATTCCGACTGGTGGGACGCCCTCGGCCACCGGCCCGACCCCAACCCCACCCCGGCCGAACGACGCGCCCTGCTCAACCACCCCGAGTACCAACCCCCGAACGCGAGCAGACAACGACCACACCACCCCACCAGCCTCGCCGAAGAAGACCTCGCCAGGCTGCTCGAACTCCCGGAAGAATCCCGCCGAGGCCTGACGGCCCAGCCCACTCACGACGAACGGCCCCGACTCCTCGCGGCGTGATTCCCCGAAGAACGGCCCGCGAACGCGAGAAGGGCCGACACCGCACCCGCGATGTCGGCCCTCGCCGATATGTCAGTCGGTAACCGCTCGCCGCGGTCCTCGCTTCCCCCGCCTCGAAACCGACACCGGGCCCGCGCCGGACTCCGCAGCAGAACCCGGGGCTGCTCGTATCGCGCGTGGACCTCCACGAGATCCCGCGAACCGCCTACGAGCGCCGAACGTCCGGCAGGCGATCTTCCAACCACGGTGTCGGAGTTTCGACAGCGCGCATTCGGCAGCGCACGCGCCGAAACCGCTCGTCGGATCTCAGTTGTGCGAAGGCGCGGGAGTCTCGGAAGCCAGCAGCTGTTCGTAGACCACTTCGTTGACCCAGCGGGAAACGGCGGTCTGCTCCACGGGGGCGCTGTCCGCGAACGACCTGCCCTCCAGCTCCACGCGGACGCTGTTCTCGTCCGCGCTGAGCACCGCCACGCCGAACTGCCTGGCTCTGATCAGGCAGGTCGACACGAAACCGTCGCGGTCGCTGACGCTGCGCGGGACCACGATCGCCGCGTTGGTGAAGCGCGCGAAGGGCACCGCGGCGGTCAGCGCGGTACGCCAGTGCCGTGCCGGGGCGAGCACCCCGGACAGCCGCGCGGCGGCGGGTGGTACCCGGTCACTCATCTCCGGCCACACCCAGGTGGCGATCTCCGTACGGTCCAGCACCGGCGCACTTCCGACACAGACCCGCTCGGCGTGCGCGTCCGGAACCAGCTCGGCCACCGGGACGACACGCCGCCCCAGTAGCCGCAGCGCGGGCAGCACGCTGCCGGTCCAGTCGAGCGTTCCGACGGCGAGATCGGCCAGCTCCTCCACGGAGCCCGGCAGGTCACGCGTGTCGGTGAGCCCGGTCGAACAGATTCGAACCCCGTTGTCCCCGCGGTTGTCTCTCGCGGCGTATTCAGGTGTCGCGGTCAATTTTCCCGCCTCCAAGGGTGATTGCGCGAAACCAACGGCCGAAGCGGGCGGAACCGTCGGAACGGCTCCGGCGCCGCGTACTCGGCGCATCTGCACGTGCACCCGACTAGAACAGCCAGGAGGGGGTTCTATGCGCTCACCTCGGGTTCGCTGCGACAGACGGCCAGCAGACGTCGGTGACCGGTAGCTGAATGGTTCGGGAAATTCGGTCCGGCTTGACCGCCATTCGGGTGAGTAAGCGGTGAACCGCCACCCGACACCTCTCGCTGATTTTCACCAACCGGGTGAACGGTCGACATAATTCGGCCACAGCGGGGCGGATTCCCACAACCACCCGCGCTCGAAAGATCTCAACCGTCCCGGCGGCACGCGGCGGAACCGGGGAGGCCCGACGGCGGGTAGCTCGCCACCCGACGTCGGGGCTTCCCGGAGCGAGAGCCGAGGGGACGTCCCGCCGAGCGAGCACCGCAGCGACCCCACCGGAAAACCTCGATCACTCCACGCCGGCCTTCGCCCGGTTCGTCTCGGCCAGTCGTTCCCCGATCGACCCGGCGGTCCGGGAGAGGGGGCGGACCAGTTTGCCGACCTCGGCACGCGCGCTGTCGACCACCAGCCCGAGCGCGGCCACCACCTCGCCCTCGGAAAGCACGGGCACGGCCACCGAGCAGGAACCCAGCGTCATCTCCTCGGTGGTCCAGGCGAAACCGCGCCGTTGGATCCCGCCGATCTCGCGCACCAGCCTGCCCGGCTCGACGATCGTGTAAGGGGTGTGGCGGGAGAGGTGGTGGGCGCAGTACTCCTGCACCTCCTCCCGCGAGGCGTGTGCCAGCAGCACCTTGCCCACGCCGGTGGTGTGCAGCGGCAGCCTGCCGCCGCTGCGGGAGATGATCGGGGTGGAGCGCCTGCCGGTGAGCTTCTCGACGTAGACGGCCTGCAGCCCGTCGCGCACCGCCAGCTGCACGTTGGCGCCGGTCTGCTCGTGCAGCTGCTGCATGTAGGGCATGGCCACGCCGCGCAGCCCGGTGTGCACCGGAGCGAGCAGTCCGAGCTCCCACAGCCGCAACCCGATCGCGTAGCGGCCGTCGGAGTCGCGCTGCAACGCGCCCCAGTTCTCCAGCTCTCCCACCAGGCGGTGTGCGGTGGCCAGCGGGATCTCGGCGCGGTGGGAGATCTCGGTCAACGACAACCTGTCGGCGTCCGGACCGAAAGCGGTGAGCACGCTCAGCGCACGTTCGGTCACCGAACGACCTGCCTGCCTGCTGTTGCCCGCCATCGACCTCTCCCGAATCCTCGGCGTCGGGTGCCCCGGCCGCGGCACGCGGTCGCCGTGTGGCGAGAACATGCCACGTACCGGTCCTCACCCGGAAAGATACTGGGAAGATGAAACGTCACACACAGCGGATTCGGTGATCAGCCCACCGAGCGTTCACCCGAACGGCGCACCTCCGGTTCCGCGCCGATGCGCAGTGGCCTGCCCGCACCGAGGGCGGCCAACGCACCGAACAGGCACACCGCCAGCAGCAGCCACATCGACGACGTCCAGCCGCCGCTGATCTGGTGCAGCAGCCCGACGAGCAGCGGTCCGCTCGCCGCGACCAGGTAACCCACCGCCTGTGCCATCGCGGACAGCCGGGAAGCCACGGCGGCGTCCGCCGCACGCAGCCCGATCACGCTCAGCGCGAGACCGAACAGCGCTCCCATCCCGAAGCCGAGCACCACGGCGGCCACCCACATCCAGGAGAGCGGCGCCAGAAAGACCCCGAGCAGCCCCAGCGCCGAGACCGCCAGCAGCGCCACGCCCAGCACCCGCTGGTCCGCACGCCTGCCCGCCAGCAGCGGCAGCGCCATCGCGCCGAGCGCCTGCACCAGCGTGGACACCGAGAGCACCAGCCCCGCTGCCGTGGCGGCCATCCCACGGTCCTGGGCGACGGTCGGCAGCCAGCCGAACACCACGTAGGCCAGCAGCGACTGCAGCCCCATGAACGCGGTCACCTGCCAGGCCAGCGGACTGCGCAGCAGTCGCACGGCCGAAACACCGGAACCGGGGGCGACCGCGCGGCCGCGTCGCAGGAACGGCAGCCACACGAGGCCGGCCAGCAGGGCGAGCCCCGCCAGCCCGATCAGCGGCACCCGCCAGGAACCACCCGCGGCGCGCATCAGCGGCACCGCCAGCGCGGCGGCGAGGCTGCTGCCGAGCGTGAGGAACACGGTGTAGAGCGAGGTCACCAGCGTCACGCTGTCCGGGTACTCCCGCTTGATCAGCGCGGGGAGCGTGACGTTGGCGATCCCGACGGCCGCGCCGACCACGATCGTGCCGGCGAACAGCGTCGCCGCCCCCGGACCTGCGCGGAGCAGACTGCCCAGCACCAGCAGCGGCAGGCAGACCGCGACCACCCCCTCGTCGCCCCACCGGTGTCGGATGGAGGTCGCCGCGAGCGCGAACACGCCGAGGCAGACCACCGGCAGGGTCGGCAGCAGGCCCGCGACACCGGTGGAAAGCCCCAGACCCGCCGCGATGTCCGGCAGCAGCGCGCCCGCCGCCGTGAACGGCGGGCGGAGGTTCAGCGCCAGCGCCGCGATCGCCACCAGCAGCCACACCGAACGCTTGCGCACCGTCACCGACCTCCCCTCCGGCGTGTTCCCGCCAGGGGGCGCGAATCTCGCACCGGGGCCGCCGCACTCGGCTCGCTCGCCGCCGGGGAGGACGGCGCCCCACGTGGACGTCCCGCCGTGACGCGGAACGCTCCAGCAGGGCCTCGCCGGGCGGGCTCGGAGCTGATCATCGCCGTTTCGCGGCGAACAGGTGTCGAAACTGCCACTCCCACACGAAATCACGAACCCGGCCCAGCGGGAGAGCCTTCCGGATCGTGGTACGGCGCACCGGGCCGCTGCTCGGGAGAGAGCAGAGCAGCCTCGCGCCGTACGAACGCGTTTTGGCGGGAGCATCCGTCACCCGAAGTCGTCACGGGTTCAGCGCGGTCTCACGAGCACGGCGGTCCGAACATCGTGTGGTCGACGAGGGACCCGACAGGATTTCACCGCGAGGAATCCGAAGGACCGGAAACCGTCCGGAACCGTTCCGAAAATTCTTCCGTCGCTCTCGGCGCGAGAACAGCCCGCGGGGATTCTCACAGTCCCCCCACGAGAGCCACCGCGCCGAGCGCGCCGAGCGCTGTCCCGGCCCCGGCGTCGACGGCGGTGCGGACGGACCCGCGTGCGAGCGTGGGGTGGATCGAGCCGAGCGCGGTGACGTACAGGGTCCACCACGTCGCGGCGCAGCCGACCACCAGCATCCCCATGAACAGGGTCTGCACGAACACGGGCGGCCCCGACGCGAGCAGGAACTGCGGCATGAAGGTGAGGTAGAACAGTAGTGCCTTCGGGTTGAGCACGTTGTTGAGAAACCCCTGCAGGAACGGCGAGTTCGCCCGTCGCGGCGGCGGGACCGTGGTGGGAGTTCGTTGCCGCCGACGCCACAGCGACAGCAGGACGAAGCCGCCGAGCGCCAGGAGGTAGATACCTCCAGCCGTGCGCAGGATCGTCAGCATGGTGGTGCTGGCCGCTATCACCGCTGCCAGCCCACTGGCGGTGATCACGGTCAGCGACGCCAGTCCCGCGCAGATGCCCGCCATCGTCCGGTAGCCCCGTTTTCGGTCACCGGCGACGGCATTCCTGGTCACCAGCACGAAATCCGGACCGGGGACGGCCAGCATCAGCACGGTCGTGCCGATGAAGACGACAACATGCTCGATCATAAAGGTCCAATCGAGTGAGAACGGTTCGAGATTCTCGGCGCGACTGGGCCGAAGTCTCCGCCGCGAACACGGGAACGGGCAACGAATCCGTGTAGAATTCGACCGATGTCCCGGGCTGTCCCATTGGATTCGGTGGATCTCAAAATTCTGGCGGCGCTGCAGAACAATGCCCGGCTTTCCAACAAGGAGCTGGCCGCGACGGTCGGGATCGCACCGTCCACTTGTCTGGACCGGGTGAACAGACTCCGCGAGACCGGGGTCATCGTGGGGTATCAGCTACGAGTCGATCCGGCCAAGCTCGATCGATCGCTGGAAGCGCTGCTCTACGTTCGGATGCAGCCGCATCGCCGTCCGCTGGTGGAACCCTTCGTCGAACACGTCCTCAACCAGCCCGAGACCCGCGAGCTCTACCACCTGACGGGCCCCGACGACTTCCTCATCCACGTGGCGGCGGAGAACGCGAACGCCCTGCAACGACTGGTGCTCGATGAGCTCACGGCACGTGACGAGATAGCCCTGGTGCACACGAACCTCGTGTTCCAGAGGTGGCTCGGAGGCCCACTCCTGCCGCCGGAGGAGTGAGCGTCGTGCCGTCAGTCGGACCGGTCCTCGGACGGGCCGGTGGCGGGCTGCTCCTCGTCCCGCTCGGTGAGGGGGCGGTTGGGCGGCGCCGGGGGCGGGTCCTTGGTCAGCCCAGCCGCCACCACGACCGCGATGGGCAGCAGGCAGAGCACGAGCAGCACGGGGCGGTAGGACACGGTCATCGAACGCCCGATCGCCAGCAGCGGCGGTCCGAACGCGGAGGCTCCGACGGTGACGGAGTGGACCACCCCGCGGATGGAGCCGATGTGGCGCAGCCCGAAGCAGCGGGGAAAGGCCACCGCTTCCAGGGTGCGGATGCCGTTGGTGCACACGCCGAGCCCGAGTCCGTAGGCGAAGGCGGTCCAACCGGGATGGACCCACCCGGCGCCGATCGTGGCCACGGCGAGGACGGTCATGGTGGCGATGATGAGCACGCGGTCGGCCACGTGGTCGGCGAGCCAGCCGAGCAGGAAGCTGGCGGCGAGTCCGGCCAGGGTCTGCGGGATGAACACGGCCGCGGCCTGCGCGGCGCTCAGCCCCCGCTCACCGAGCAGCGAGACCTGGTGGAAGGTCAGCGCGGTGGCCACGAGGCTGCACACCCCGACACCGCTCGCGACGACCCAGAACATGCCGGTGCGCATCGCCTCGGGCAGCGTCCAGTCCACGGCGGGGCCGTTGCGGCGTCCGGTTCCGCCGCCGGCACCGGAAGTGGATTTCCGCTGATGCTCCTCGGGGCGGGGTGGGGTGCGCGGCAGCACGAGCAGCGCGGCGGGGACGACGAGCGCGAGGACGACCACCCCTTCCAGGGCCCAGACCTCACGCCAGCCCAGCTGGGAGACGAGCCGTTCGAGCAGCACCGGCACCAGGGAGATGCCCGCCGTGCCGATGGCCGAGGTGAGGCCCATCGCGAAGCCGCGGCGGCGGTGGACGTAGACGGCCACGGTGGTGGTGGCCACCAGGTTGAGCGCTCCCTGCCCGCCGACCCGGATTCCGATGAAGGCCGCGGTCAGACCGATGATTCCGGACACTGTGGACGCGGCGAGCAGGATGATCCCGAAGCAGGCCCCGATGGCGGCCATGATCGTGCGGGGGCCGAAGCGGTCGATGGCGCGCCCCAGCAGCGGCATGACGAACGCGCCGGAGATCGAACCCGCCATGTAGGCGGTCGAGACCACGGTGCGGGACAGCCCCAGTGACTCGATGATCGGATCGACGAAGACCGACACGGCCGGGGTCTGTCCCGGTGCGGTCAGCGCCAGCGCCGTCGCGGTGGGAACGACCACGCGGGACAAGCGGGGTTCGACCGCTGTCCCGGTGTCCGAAGCTGCCGTGGTGTTCGTCGCTGCCGTGGTGTTCGTCGTCGCGGCGCTGTTTCCGGAGCCGTCTGAAGTGGACACTAAGCGAGTTCCTCGGTCGACTCGTGGTGGTCGGGCGGAAGCGACGGGCTCGGTCGTAACCGACGGTATCGGACGGAAACCGGGAAGTCCGTCGAAGATCAGGGGATCACTCCGCGTCGGCGACCAGGTGACGCAGGTCCAGATCGGGGTTCAGCCGCACGAGCGAGCGCAGCGCGATGTTGTCGGTGAACACGGCCAGGGTGACACCGTCCCGGCGTTCCAGGACCTCGCTGTTGTGGGTCCGCAGCGCGGCGCTCTGGTTCCGGTCGCCGACCAGGCGCACCACCTGGTAGGGCAGTCGCTCCAGCTTGATCGGCGCGCGGAACTCGGACTCCATCCGCTGCGTGACGACGTCGAACTGCATCGGCCCGACCGCCGCCAGCACCGGAGCACCCTCACCACGAACCTCGGAGTGCAGCACCTGGATGACGCCCTCCTGGGCCAGCTGTTCGACACCGCGACGGAACTGCTTCGCCCGGCCGGGGTCACTCGTGCGAGCCACCGCGAAGTGCTCGGGGGCGAAGCTGGGGATGCCGGGGAACTCGACGGCGGGTTTGCCCTCGTACAACGTGTCCCCCACCCCGAGCGCGGTGGCGTTGACCAGGCCGACCACGTCGCCGGGGTAGGCGGTCTCGACGGTGTCGCGCTGCTGACCGAACATGTGCTGGGCGTACTTGGTGGCGAAGGGCTTGCCGGTGGCGGCGTGGGTGGCGACCATGCCGCGTTCGAACTCGCCGGAG
Organism: Actinopolyspora mzabensis; assembly: GCF_900101095.1. GTDB lineage: Bacteria > Actinomycetota > Actinomycetes > Mycobacteriales > Pseudonocardiaceae > Actinopolyspora > Actinopolyspora mzabensis. The sequence continues at coordinate 74,996 of NZ_FNFM01000006.1, read as the reverse complement.
CACACCCGGGCGAACGCCACCCGGTCCCGGTGGGCGGGGTCCATGCCGGTCTGCACCTTGAACACGAACGCCGAGAACGGCGCGTCGAGCGCTCGGGGGGTTCCTCGCGTGTCCGGCCGGGCGGCGGGTTGGGGTGCCAGCCGCACCAGCAGGTCGAGCAGCTGCCCCACCCCGAAGTTGCGCACCGCCGAACCGAACAGCACCGGGGTGGCCACGGCCGCGTGGAACGCCTCGGTGTCGAGGTCACCGCCGGATTCCGTCAACAGCTCGGACTCCTCGACGGCCCGGTCCCACTCCGCGCCGACCTCCGAGGCGGCCTCGTCGGCGGTCAGGCGGTTCTCCCGCGCGAGGTGGGCGCCGCCGTCGGAGCGCTCGTAACCGACGAACTCCCCGGACTCGCGGTCGAGCACGCCCCGGAAGTGCCCGGCCTCGCCGACCGGCCAGGTCAGCGGCATCGGCCGCAGCCCGATCCGTTCGCTGATCTCGTCGCACAGCTGCAGCGCCTCGCGCCCGGGACGGTCCCACTTGTTGATGAAGGTGATCACCGGGATGTCGCGGTGGCGGCAGACGTCGAACAGTTTCAGCGTCTGCGGTTCCAGGCCCTTGGCGGCGTCCAGCAGCATCACCGCCGAGTCCACCGCCGCCAGCACCCGGTAGGTGTCCTCGGAGAAGTCGGCGTGGCCCGGCGTGTCCAGCAGGTTGATGACGCAGTCGTCGTACTCGAACTGCAGCGCCGCCGAGGTGATCGAGATACCTCGTGCCTGTTCCATCTCCAGCCAGTCCGAGACGACCCCGCGCCGACCGGCCTTGCCGTGCACCGCACCGGCCTCCGAGATCACCTTCGCGTGCAGCGCGAGCGCCTCGGTCAGGGTCGACTTGCCCGCGTCCGGGTGGCTGATCACCGCGAAGGTGCGGCGCCGTGCCGCCTCCTTCGAGGGGTCCGCGTGCTGGGTCCGTGGGGCCGTGCTCAATCTGTCTCCCGCTGTAGCCGGATCGCCGGGGTTCGTCTCACCGGCGCTCGTCGGGGCACCACACGGCCGGACCGCCACGTCGAGCCACACTGTCCCGACACGAAAACGCTGCCGTGCCGGAGATGCCGCCGGTCGAGCCCCGGTACGCAACACTTACGTCAGTGTAGGTTTCCGCGCGCGGAGCGGTTCCGTGCCCCGGCCGGACCGAACCGCGAGAACCGCCGTCCGGCGGGAACAGCGTCGAGCTGGGTCCCGCCTCGACGGGAAACAGCGCGGTAAGCCGGGTCACACTCCGAGCTGAATCACATTCTCCCCAAAGCTTCCCTTACGTAAGGGTAGTGTTGGACTCGATCACGGGGCCCCATCGGCGTGGCCCCCACTGGGGTCAATCTCTTCCACTTCCGTCGTCACCGAAAGAAGATGATGTCGCTTCCTGCTGTCCTGCGAACACGCCCGTCCTGGCTGTCCCCGCGTGTGCTGCGCACCGAGGCACTGGCCGGACTCGTCGTCGCGCTCGCGCTCATCCCCGAGGCGATCTCGTTCTCCATCATCGCCGGGGTGGACCCGCGCGTGGGACTGTTCGCCTCGTTCACCATGGCCGTCACGCTCGCGTTCGCCGGTGGGCGCCCCGCGATGATCTCCGGCGCCACCGGGGCGATCGCGCTGGTCGTCGCTCCCGTCGCCCAGCAGCACGGCGTTGAGTACCTGGTGGCCACCGTCGTCCTGGGCGGAGTGATGCAGGCCCTGCTCGGCGCGCTCGGCGTCGCCCGGTTGATGCGCTTCCTGCCGCGCAGCGTGATGGTCGGCTTCGTCAACGCGCTGGCCATTCTCATCTTCACCGCCCAGCTGCCCTACCTGACCGACGTCTCCTGGAAGGTCTACGCGCTGGCCGCGGTCGGACTGGGCATCATGGTCGGCCTGCCCCGGCTGACCAAGGCGATCCCGGCGCCGCTGGTGGCGATCGTGGTGGTCACCGGCATCGCCGTGGGCGCGGGAATCCCCGTACCCACGGTCGGTGACCAGGGGCAGCTGCCCGACAGCCTGCCGGTGCTCGGCATTCCCGCCGTACCGATGACCTTCGAGACCCTGCGGATCATCGCCCCCTTCGCGCTGGCGTTGGCCCTGGTCGGGCTCATGGAGTCGTTGATGACGGCCAAACTCGTCGACGGCCTCACCGACACGCACTCCAACAAGACCCGCGTCTCGTGGGGGCAGGGCGTGGCCAACATCGTCACCGGCTTCTTCGGCGGCATGGGTGGCTGCGCGATGATCGGGCAGACCATGATCAATGTGAAGTCCGGCGCCCGGACCCGGCTGTCGACCTTCCTCGCCGGAGCACTGCTGCTCGTGCTCGTGCTCGCACTGGGCGACGTCGTCGCGCTGATTCCGATGGCCGCCCTGGTCGCGGTCATGGTCATGGTCGCGGTGGGCACCTTCGACTGGCACAGCATCCACCCGAGGACGCTGCGCAGGATGCCCAAGAGCGAGACCACCGTCATGCTCGCCACCGTCGCGGTCACCGTGTTCACCCACAACCTCGCCATCGGGGTCGTGGTCGGCGTGGTGGTGGCGCTGGTGCTCTTCGCACACCGAGTGGCGCACCTCGTCTCCGTGGACAGCGTCCTCGACCCGGACGGCAGCACGAAGATCTACCGCGTGACCGGCCAGCTCTTCTTCGCCTCCAGCAACGACCTGGTGTTCCAGTTCGACTACGCCAACGATCCCGCCAACGTGGTCATCGACCTGTCGGAGGCCCACGTCTGGGACGCCTCCACCGTGGCCTCACTCGACGCGATCACCACCAAGTACGAACAACGCGGCACCGAGGTGACCATCACCGGCATGAACGAAACCAGCGAGCAGCGCCACACAGCTCTCGCGGGAAATCTCGGCGGGCATCACTGATCAGGCACAACTGATCGGGCACCACTGCCGGAGCACCGCACGGGCGGTACCGCAGCCGCGCTGCAGCCCGTGCGGCCCGGCCCATTCGACCTCGGGCCTCACAACGGCGAGAGCCGGTGGGGAATTCCGTCGATTCTCCCGGCAGGGCCCGCTCAGTCGGCCAGGCGGTTGTGCAGCGTCTCGGCGAACTCCTCGGCGGTCCGCAGTCGGTTCCGCAGCCGGTCGCACTGCTCGTCGGCCTTGTTTCGGAAGCCCCGCAGCCGCTCCCGCTCCCGATCAGTCAGCTCGGTGATCTCCCGCGAGAGCAGGTCGAGCAGCTCACGCATCTCCTCGAGCTGGAACCCCAGCGGCTTCATCCGCTTGATCACGGCCAAGCGCCGCAGATCGGCCTCGGTGTACAGCCGGAACCCGCCCTGGCTGCGCGCGCTCGGCACCACCAGACCGACTTCCTCGTAGTAGCGGATCGTGCGCAACGACAGGTCGGTGCGCTCGGCGACCTCACCGATCTGCATATGCCCGTCCACCATGCCGTCCTTTCCTCACACCCGGAACGCCCGCTGTTCGCGACGACGGTGACCGTCGATTCTCGCGCACCGGCGAGCCCGGTCGGGCACGGACCATGTGTGAGGATCGGCACCGCGGGCTCCAGAGCCTCACCGAGAAGCCGCGGGGCTTCCGGGGAGGTTCGAAGTCACCCCACCCGCACTTCCGCTGAATGCTCGCCGACCTCGGCCGTACCGGCACCGGAGAGCACCTCGGAGTGCCGCCCGAACTCCAGGAAACGCGACAGCTTCCCCTCGTGGGTCAGGTGGAGTTCGTGCATGGCCCTGGTGCAGGCGATGTAGAGCATGCACCTATCCATCTCGTCGGCGTAGTTCGCGTCGTCCACGGCGGGGACCACCACGGCGTCGAACTCCAGTCCCTTGGAGACGTGTGCCGAGGTGACGACGATGCCACCGGTGAACTCCGTGCTCCCGTAGTCGAGCAGGGTCGCGGCGACACCGGTCTCGGACAGGAAGCCGTGGAGCGCCTCCGCCTGGGTAGCGGTCTTGCAGATGATCCCGAGGGAGCGGTGCTCGCTGTCCCCGTGCCGCTCGACGACGCCCAGGATCTCTTCCCGCTGCGCCCGCTCGTCGGAACAGGCGACAACCCTGGGTCGGGGCCCGTGCCGCTCGATCGGGACGAGCTTGTCGTTTCTGGAGATGCGCTGGGCGAACTCGGTGATCTCGATCGTGGAGCGGTAGCTCTTGCAAAGCTCCAGGCAGTCGGCCTCCGGGAAAACACTGTGGATCGTGGCCAGTGACGAGGAGCTGAACGGGTTCACCGACTGGTTGGAGTCGCCCAGGATCGTCATGTCGCAGGAGAAGAGCTCGCGCAGCACGGCGTACTGCACCGGTGTGTAGTCCTGCATCTCGTCGACCACGAGGTGACGGATGTGGCCGTAGCCCTCCTGCCTGGCCGTCCTGATCATGGTGTAGATCAGCGGGAACACGTCGGCGTACTCGATCCGCTTCCGGGCGAGCGGCTGGAACATGCCGCGCCGGGCCGGATCCTCGTAGAAAGCCCTGTACACGGCCAGCGCGTCCTTGTAGGGGAACATGGCGTGGACACGCCTGCGGACGCTGGCGGCGTCCGAGGACGACCACTTGCCACCGCCCCTGTCCATGACCTGCTGCTTGAGCTGGTTCACGGCCCTGCTCGCCACGCGGTCGAGCCTGGTGAAGATCGGAAGCCCTCGCGCCTCCTCGAAGGCGTCGGCGACCCAGTCGGCCGAGAGTCGCCGGCTCCTGCGCTCGACGTCGGCGGGGGTGAAATCCTCCTCCGCGCGCGCGGCGATCCACTCGTCGAGCTCGGCGACGAACTCGGGGGTCGCCTTGTAGCGCATCCGCTCGGCAGCCGCCTCGTCGCCGTTCTCCAGGAGCTTGACCACCTGCTCGCTGAACGTCTCGTAGCCGGTGACCTTGGCCAGGAACGTGCCCGCGATCCTGTCGAAGTCGATCTCCGAGACCTGCTCCTCGCCCAGCTCGGGAAGCACGTCGGCGATGTAGTCGCCGAAGACCCTGTTTGGGGAGAGGATCATGATGTTGTCGGACGAGAGGGTGTCCTTGAAGCGGTAGAGCAAAAACGCAACGCGGTGCAGCGCGATCGACGTCTTCCCGGAGCCGGCCACGCCCTGCAGGATCAGCACCCGTGCCGTCTCGTTGCGGATCACGGCGTTCTGCTCCCGCTGGATGGTCGCCACGATGTTCTTCATCCGGTCGTCGGCGGATTCGCCCAGCTCCCGCCGCAGCACGTCGTCACCGATGTTCAGCGAGCTCTCGAACATGTACTCCAGCTGCCCGCCCCGGATCTTGTACTGGCGCTTGCCGGTGATCTCGCCGTGGATGGTGCCCACCGGCGCCTCGAAGTGCGCCTCCCCGGATTCGAAGTCGTAGAACAGCGTGGCGACCGGCGCGCGCCAGTCGTGGATCAGGATCTCCTGGGTCTCGGGGTCCGAGAAGTTGTGCACCCCGATGTAGTGGGCACCGGACTCCGCGTCGCTTTCCGCGCGGAAGTCAACGCGCCCGAAGTAGGGGGATTCCAGCAGCCGTTCGACGCGTTCCCGCCGCTCGACCGAGTGCTCCCCCTGGGCGACCGACAGGTCCACGTCGACGCGGAACCTGGCCTTCTCGGAGCTGTCCATGTCGCGCCAGTGCTCCCACAGGTGCTCCTTCTGCGCCTGGATGAACTCGGCGGACCTGTCGATGGAATCGACCAGCCGCTCCAACTCCGCGTTCAGCAGCCGCGTCGTCTCGGCCAGATGCCGACGCTCCCGTTCTTCCTCTCGCGTCCCCGCGTCCGTCAAGGCCACCTCCGGGTCGGACTTCCGGGCAGAACCTACCCTTACGTGAGGGTAGAGTAATGGCTCGATCACGGTCCCCACCGGTACGCGGACAGGCATGGCTCGCGGGTATCCCGGGTTGTGCCGCGACGACGGGAGCCGACGTCGCGGGGTGGTCTCGACGACCGGGGCCGGAACTTCCTACTGCCGCACCCATCGGATACCGGGAATCCGACGACGCCCCCACACCCTCCGGCCGGAACGATCCGATCCCCCGCTCCACGACCGAGCACGGTAGGCAGTCCACGTCTCGGAGCTGCGTTGCGGACACCCGCGACGAGCGACGGAGGCGGAATGGGCACTCCTCCAGCGCGGGAGGAGTTCGCCTAGTTGAGGCGTCTAGTTGACGCAGGGAATGTCCTCGGCGGTGATGGCGTCGTCGCTGGGAGCTGGCGGGCTCGCGAGGGATGGGGACGAATCGGGGTTCAGCGACAGCGGCGCCGAGGAGGTGAAGCCTTGTGCGGCGCCGGGTCCTTCGTAGTCGTCGCCGAGCAGGACTCGGATCTCGTCGGAGTCGAGTCCGTCGTCCGCAGTGACGGGGAGACCGTCGAGCAGCTCGGCGACGTAACTCGCGGCGGTGTCGGCCCCAGGCCCGAAGGTGACACGGGAGGTGTCACGTTCGGCGGCGTTGCCGACGTCGCCGACCGGTACGTCCTCCTCGTCCAGGTCATCGTGGACACGACCGGCGAGTCCGGTGATGTCGGTGGTGTTGCGCACGTCGACCGTGGTGGCCGCGAGTTGTCGCGGGGGCTCCGGCTGCGGTGACCGCCCGTCGTTGACACGTTGGATGGTCTCGCGAACCTCGTCCGGATCGACTTTGACGGCCAGCCCGTCGGGGGTGTCGTAGGCGGGGTCCTGTACGGGAATCGTGTCGAAGGTGATGTTCCCGCCTGCGAGACCGTTCATCTGCTGTGCGAATTCCAGTACGTCCCAGCCCGAGTCGAGCACCACCGAGCGTTCTATCGAGCTGAACAGCCGGTCGAGGCGGGCGGGATTGGACAATGTTCCGCTGGAGAGCATCGAACGCGCCAGGCCCGCGATGAACGCCTGCTGGCGCACCACGCGATCGAGGTCACCGCGGGGCAAACCGTGGCGTTGCCGCACGAAGGCCAACGCGTCACCGCCGGAGATGGTTTGTCGACCAGCGGGGAAGTCCGCTCCGGAGTACGGGTCGTCGACGGCGTTCTTCAAGCACACCTCCACCCCACCGACGGCCTTCGTCAGCCGGTAGAAACCGAGCAGGTTGACCTCTGCGTAGTGGTCGATGCCGACGCCGGTCAGGTCGGTCACCGTGTCCACGAGCAGTTCTCGGCCGGCTTCGGCGGAACGACGTTCCAGCTCGGCCGAATCCGATACTCCTTCGGAGCGAAGCTCGTCGGCGGCCTGCGCCTTGGCACGCCCGAAAGCGGAGTTGATCTTGTGCTTGCCGTAGCCGTCCGGCATCGAGACGTAGGTGTCACGCGGGATCGAATAGGCGACGGCCCGCGAACGGTCACGGGGAATGTGCAGCAGGATCAGCGTGTCGGTGAGTTCGGCCTCGTTGTCACCGGCACGCAGCCGTCGGAGCAGATCATCGGGTAACGGGTTGCCGTTGGCGTCGGTACGGCTGTCCTTGCCGACGAGCAGAATGTCCATCGAGCCGTCGGCACTGACCTTGGAGGTGACATCGCTGGTGTTGAGGCGGCCCTCGAGGTCGTTGAGAATCAGCCACGCGTAGCCACTGAGAACGAACACCGCAACCGACATCAGTGCCAGCATCGACCTCAACACAGCACGTAGGGCCCGGCTCGGGCGGACGGGGCGTCGCGACGCCGCGCGGATGGGGCGTGTGACGGGCTCGTCAGGAGATCGCCGCGAGTTCCTACGCGATCGGTGGGAGGCATTCGAGGAAGAGGGCGGCGCACTGGTGCGTTCCTGCCGGTCTTCGGGAAGAGATCCGGAATGCCGTGAGTCGGCATGGTAGCCGCTATAGGGCCTGCGCTGCTCACGACCGGTTCCGGGCTGCTGCTCGTCCGGCACGGCGACCTCCGTGTCTACGACGACCCCACGCGCGCACCGTGGCTCGCTTCGACGTGCAGCTTACCGCTACGGCGGCCTCGCTCACTGCGGCACACGTCCCCGGCCGCCTGTACGGTGTCGGCACCGCTTTCGATCACAAGGAGTGCGCATGCCCGACATCGGAGACGGTGTCAGCGTCCTGACGGACCTTCCGTGGCCCCTGGTGATCGCACTGGCCGGCTTACTGGCGCTGAGCGAGTGCACCATCGGGCTGGGCTTCCTCATCCCCGGTGAGACAGCCCTGTTCCTCGCAGGTGCGAGTGTGACCGAACCCAGTTACTTCCTGGGCTTGGTCGCCGTCGTCGCGGGCTGCGCGTGCGCCGGCGACTGCTTCGGTTACTGGCTGGGATGCCGTTTCGGCACCCGCATGCGGCAAACGCGGATCGTGACCAGACTCGGGCGGCAGCACTGGGACCGTGCCGCGGCGATGCTGCGTCAGCACGGCAGTGGGGCAGTGTTCACCGCCCGGTTCCTGCCCGTCGTGCGCACCCTGACCCCTGCCGCCGCCGGGGCCAGCGGGCTGTCCTTCCGTCGGTTTCTGCCCGCCTCGCTGTTCGGAGCGTGTGGCTGGTCATTGCTGCACGTGGGCCTCGGTACAGCAGCCGGGGCTTCGGCCACCTACCTCGAGGACGTGCTCGGACGTGCGAGCTGGATTCTCTTCGCCGCCCTCGCCCTCATTGTCGTGAGCACGCTGCTCTGGCGTCGATACCGTCGGAGGACCCCGGAAAGCGGAAACGACCGACAGGGCGGGCGATCCTCGATTTCAGTAGACCGGTCCCCGCAAGATTCCCCGAACCACTGAGTTCCCGAGTTCGGTAGCCCAGGAAAGCCGCATGAGCCGAGAACGAATACCGGCCCGACATCGTCCCGGCTCGTATGCCTGGCTGGGCCCGCTCGCCCTGTGCCTGGGCATCGCGAGCTGGGTGTTGCTCGTACCCGGCGTGGTATGTGCCGTCGGCGCCGTGGTCTGCGGCGCGGCCTCGGTGACAACCCGGGGCGACCACCGTCTCGACATCACCGCGCTACTCGGTATCGCGCTCGGGGCGGCACACGTGCTGGTTTCGATCATGCTGTTGTTGTGGACGATGCGCTGACGCGGACCTACACCTCGACAGTGCTCCTCGCCGACAGTGCTCCTCGCCGACGGGGCTCCTCGCCGACGGGCGGACACGGGAGCATTGACACGCCGGGGACGCGTGACCGGGCAGCCCTCCCGCTTCCGGGGTAGCGCGCTGTCGACACTTCCCTCCGGAAGCTCGTCGCTTCCTCAACGCTGTTCGCCGGACATGGAATGCAGTCGGGCGATGCGGTCGCGCGTGTCGGGATGAGTGGAGAACAGCCGCATCATCGTCTTACCCGAGAACGGGTTGGCGATCATCAGCGAGCTGACCGGAGCGGTCTCGGAACTTTCCGGCAGCGGGCGTCCCTGGGCGACACGCTCGATCTTGTCCAGCGCACTGGCCAGAGCCAGCGGATCACCAGTGGCCTCAGCACCGGACGCGTCGGCGGCGTACTCCCGGGAACGGCTGATCGCGGCCTGAATCAGCCCGGCGGCCACCGGACCCAGCACCGCCATGAGGATGATCTCGAAAAAGCTCGGACCGTCCTCGTCCCCGCCGAACCCGAACAGCGCCCCCAGCTGGGCGATGTTGACCAGAATCATGACCATGCTGGCCAGTCCGGCCGCCACCGAGGAGATCAGAATGTCCCGATTACCCACGTGACTGAGTTCGTGTCCCAGCACACCACGGAGTTCCCGCTCGTCGAGAATCTCCAGAATCCCCGACGTCACGCACACCGCCGCGTTGGAGGGGTTGCGACCGGTGGCGAACGCGTTGGGACTGTCCGTAGGGCTCAGGTACAGCCGGGGCATGGGCATCCCCTTGGTGGCGGCGAGCTCGGCCACGATCGCGTGCAGGCGCGGGGCCCGGTTCGGCCCGATCTCCTCGGCACGCATCGCCCGGATCGCGAGCCTGTCCGAGTAGAAGTACGAGACGCCGTTGAGCCCCAGCGCCACCACGGCGGCGAGCAGCAGGCCGACGGTGCCGCCGAGAACCTGGCCGACCAGCAGAATCAACGCCGACAGGCCGCCCAGCAGGACGGCGGTCTTGAGTCCGTTGCGGAGTCTGTGCACCTCTACCTCATCTCGAATCGGAGCGGGCCGGACAGAACCCTTTCCGTCCTCGAACGGACCTGCGGGGCCGCTGATTCCCGACCGAACACCTCGGTACGAGCACGAGCCGTAGTACACCCGCTCGTCGGACCGAACGGGTGCGTGCGCGGCGTTGCGTGCGCGGCGCCGCGTGCGCGGGCACAACCCGTTCATCACGAGTCGATAACGATCACCGGATCGTCACGGTCCGTGAGGAACCGCTGATAACGGGCACACGTTGCCCGGCCCGAATCCGATCGTACGGAACACAGGAGCGGTGATGTTCAAGAAGATGCTGCAAGCCGTCGGCGTGGGCGGACCGTCGGTGGACGCCGTCCTGAGCAACGACACGGCCCGACCGGGTGGGGCCGTTTTCGGTGAGGTCCGGGTCGGCGGCGCCAGCACGGATACCGAGATACAGCAGGTCGTGCTGACCCTCGTGGCCGAGGTGGAAATCGGCGACGACGAGAAGCGGGCCATGCCGCTGCAGCAGGTCACCGTCGCCGAAGAGCTACACCTGAGCGGTGAGGAATACCACACCATCCCCTTCAGCGTGCCCGTGCCGTGGGAAGCACCGATCACGACGGTCTTCGGTGAAAAGTTGCGAGGCATGCACCTGGGGCTCAGCACGCAGGTCGCGGTGGCCAAGGCGGTCGACACCAGTGACCTGGACCCGGTCCACATCGAGCCGCTGGAGTCCCAGCTCCCGGTGATCAAAGCTCTGCTGGACCTGGGAGCCCGGGTCAAGGACGCCGACCTAGAACACGGCCACATCCACGGCACCCCGCAGCAACTGCCGTTCTACCAGGAGATCGAGTTCTTCCCGCCGGCCCAGTTGGCCGGACTTGTCGAGGAGATCGAACTCACCTTCGTCGCACACCCCGACGGCATCGACATCGTGCTGCAGGCCGACAAGCGGGGCGGGATGTTCACCCCCGACGGCGAGGCCATCGGGCGCCTCCGGCGAAGCCACGAGGAAGCCGTCCACACCGACTGGCACGCCGAGCTCACCCACTGGCTCGAAAGCGTGGCCACCAGTCACGAGTCCGGCATTCACGGACACGGCGGCATCCACACGCACCACGTGCACGAACACCACGGGCATCCGGAACACGAGGAGGAGCATTCCGGTCCCGGTATGGGAGGCATGATCGCCGCCGGTGCGGGCGGACTGGCCGTCGGCGCGGTGGGCGGCATGGTCGTCGGGGAAATGCTCGACGGCGATGAGGAAGAGGGCGAGGTCGACGAGGAGGAGCTCGCCGAGGAACTCGCGGAGGAGATGGAAGAGGAGTAACCGACCGCTCCTCACGAGCGATGGTGTCGTGGCCGCTGACCGGCGCCACGACACCCCCATGGCCACGCCTCAGGTCGGCCAGCGGATGTTCGGGTTGCTCGGGCACGGCGACGTCGTCCATCCTGACCACCGGCGACGGGCGATCGCGTCCCAGAGGCTCCGGACCGCGTTCGTTCCGCAGTCCGGTGACACCCACGAAACCCGCGCGGAGCGACATCTGCCAGGGGACGTTGAGACGGGGACCGCCAACCCCCTCGACTACCGGCGAGGCCCCACCGTCGAGGCATAGGCGACCGCGGCGAGGTGCGCGGGTTCCCGGGAACACGGTGGGCGCGCGTCACCCCGGCCAGGTCGGCCTGCCCGTCCTCGGAGGCGCCAGGCGTCGCATCCCGGGGCTGCGGGGTGCGGAGGTCACGCTGCTGGTCGGCGTCGACCACTGCCCTCCCCCGGAGGGGGACGTCGCCGCAGCGCACAACCTAATACCTCGAAGCGACTCGACTTTCACCGTCGCGCATTCTGCTATCACGTACGGTAACAACTTTTTGGCGCGACGCGCCAAAAAGGCGAGAACACTCACCCGCCGATAACGAGCGTTTCTCACCTAACCGGGACCACCGGCTCACCATCCGGAAATCGTGCATTCAGCACAATGGGACTTGACAATCACGCTTTTCCCCGTCCGGTGACCCGCTATTGATCGAGGTGATCACCGCGGCCAGCGCGCTTTTCTTATCGACCGGGTTCGCCATCACAGGCAAACGCCGCACCTGCCTGAAACAGCGGGTGGCCACCCTGCTCGCTTTCCCATGTGCGGTTCGCGGCAACCATTTCGAACATGGCGCGAGGAGCTCCTACCGGTCGGCTTCGATCCGCCTTCCCGAGGTGCTCAGCCGTAGCAGGATGACCCCGACGCCCAGCGCCCACACCATTGCCAGCCCCGCGAACGGCAGGAGCAGCTCGAAAGAGACCCCGGGAAGCCGCAGGAACAACCCCGAACCGAGCAGGAACCATCCCGCGGCAGCCACGAGGCCCAGCCAGGACCACGGGCGCGGATACTGCCGACTCAGCAGCATCGCCAAGGCATAGCCCGCCAGCGCCAGCCCCACGAGGGCCTGGGACAGGATGGAGGTCCCCCCGACGAGGATCTCCACGACTCGGAAGTCCCCCGTCGCCGTACCGGCCTCGAGTTCACCGGAGGCCCACCGGCGTGCGAGCACCCCGCTGCTGAAACCGTCGTGCGCGTAGTTGACCACGAACAGGGCGAGCGCGACCACCATCAGGGGGTCCACCATCCGCGCGACAGCCCTGCCCACCGGATCCCGCAGGGCACGCCCGGCAGTTGTGAAGCCCACCCCCCAGCAGAGCACCCCGAGGATCCCGAGCAACGCGGCCACGAGCCACGGCGTTCCCAGGACGTGCTCGAAGACCCCCACCGCATCACCACGGGGGATCTCCCCCCGCTGCTGCAGGGACTGACTGACGATCGTCAGCGCGGTTCCCAACAGAACGATGCTCCCGGCCGCTCTCGTCCGGAACCGACGCACCCGGACCTCTGACTCCACCGACTCCGACATCTGTCCCTGCCCTTCGCTACGCGGTTCCCGTGCACGAGGTACCCACCGGTAAGAGTCGCGCTCTCCAACACCGAGGTCATCCGGGATCTCCCCGGCTCTCCCCGGAGAACTCGGTGCCGGGGATCCGGTACGGCGGGTCCGGGGGACACTCCTCGTTAGCCCGCGCGAACGAATCCGCTGAGCCGCCGAGATCACCACCACCCCGAGGGGTCGCGCGCCGGAGGGAATCCGGTCAGCCCGTGGGAACGGGCGAGAGGACGGATACACTCGCGTCGTGCTCGGGTTGGGTGAGCTGGAGATGAAGGTCATGGACGTCCTCTGGGCCTCGGAGAGCCCGCTGCGGGTCCGTGACGTGCTGGAACGGCTCACCGGTGACCGGGACCCGGCCTACACCACGGTCATGACCGTGCTCGATCACCTGCACACCAAGGGCTGGGTCACTCGCTCCCGCCACGGCCGGGCCTACCACTACGTTCCGGCGCGGAGCCGGGAAGAGGCGGGCGCCGGGCTGCTGCGCGAGGTGCTCGACTCGTCGGGGGATGCGGAGTCGGTGCTGCTGCACTTCGCGGAATCGGTGTCGGAGCGGGAGTACCGGCTGCTGCGCCGGGCCCTCGACCGCGACGAGCGGCGTGACGAGAAACCATGACCCTCGTACTGGGACTGCTGGGCACGGCGGTACTGATCGGGGCGCTCGGTCCCGTTTACCTGCGCGGCCTCATGTCCCCCCGATTCGGCCCCGGCACCGCTCTGGCCGGCTGGCTCATTTCGATGTTCGCCGCCATCGCCTCCTTCTACGTGGCGACGGCTCTGCTCGTCCTGCCGCACGGCCTCTCGGCCGACGGGCTGATCGGGATGGCCGCCGCCTGTGTGAACACCGGCCGGCACCTGTGGGAAACGGTGCTGCGGCTGCTCCTCGCGGGGCTCGCGGTCGCCCTGACGGTGCGAACGTGCTGGGTTGCCGTGCGGATGGGCAGATCGGCCTCGGAGCGCGGCCACCAGCACCTGACGGCGCTGCGTCTCCTCGGCCACACCGAAGGGGGTGACCGGGAGGCGGTGTTCTGGCTGCCCGAGAGCACCCCGGTGGCGTACAGCCTCGGCGGGCGCCGCGGCGCGGTGGTCGCCACCACCGGCGTCGCCCGACTCGACGGGGAAACGCGCAGGGCGATCCTCGCGCACGAGCACGCCCACCTGCGGGGACGCCACCACCGCCTCGTGCTCCTGGCGGAGATCGCCTCGCGGGTGCTGTGCTTCGTGCCGCTGTTCCGCACGGCCCCTTCGGCGATTCGCGTGCTCGTGGAACTCGCCGCGGACTCCGCGGCGGCCCGCGTGTGTGGCCGGGACGGGGTCCGGAACGCACTGCGGACGGTCGGTTCGGAACGCCTCCCGACGATCTCGCTGGCCATGTCGCGCGAGGCGATCGAGCTGCGACTGCGGTGGCTGGAGCCGAGATCCCGCTTTGGTCCGAACAGGGTGGGACGTGGCATGGGCTACCCGCTCGCGGCCTTCACGTCCCTGTCACCCGCCGTGCTCGCGCTGGGGGCCACGGCCGGTGCCGTGCTGTGGTTGTGCCTGTTGACCGCGCCCCCCATTTAAATACTATCGACCGTAGTATTTACTATGCTCCGTAGTAGTTGATCGAACGGAGCGCTCATGGGCACATCACCTCGAAAGGCACGGCTGTGGCGGCTCAACGCGGTGGTGGCGGTCCTGGTCGCTGTCATCGCGGTTCTCCTCGTCAGCATGCTGGTACCGCGTAACGAGAGTTCGAACCGGCCGGCCGCGCAGCAGGAAACCACCGGGTCCGGGCAAGCGAAATCAGAGCAGGCGGGGCCGCTCGAATCACTCGCCCGCCGGGAACCCGGCGATCCACAGGCGCTCGGCCGGGTCGACGCACCCGTGGTCATGGTCACCTACGAGGACTTCCGCTGTCCGTTCTGCGCCAAGTACGCGCGCACCGTGGCTCCCGAACTGAAGAAGCGCTACGTGGAGACCGGGGTACTGCGCATCGAGTGGCGCGACTTCCCCGTTTTCGGCCCGCAGTCGATGCGCGCCGCCAAGGCCGGTCAGGCCGCCGCACGCCAGGGAAAGTTCTGGCGGTTCCACGACGTGGTGTACTCGAACGCACCTCGTCGAAGCAAACCGGATCTGCCCGTGTCCAAGCTGATCGACTACGCCGAGCAGGCGGGGATCACCGACATCGAGCGGTTCGAGTCCGACATGGCGAACGCCGCCGTCGAGCGCGCGATCCGGACCGATTCGCGGGAGGGCAACCGCATAGGAGTCTCCGCCACACCGACGTTCGTGGTCAACGGAGATCCGATCATGGGGGCACAGCCCCTCGACGCGTTCGTCTCGGCGATCGAGACCGCCCGCAAGGAAGCCCGATGACCGGTATCGGCCTGCTCGGCGCGTTCCTGGGCGGACTGCTCACCCTGCTCAGTCCGTGCGCGGCGCTGCTGCTGCCGTCCTTTTTCGCCTACGCCTTCGACAACCTCGGCAAGCTGGTGGCGCGAACAGCGGTCTTCTACCTCGGGCTGTGCGTGACACTCGTACCGCTCGGCGCCGCGGCGGGCTTGTTCGGCGCCCTGCTCACGCAGCACCGCGGCGCCGTTACTCTCGGCAGCGGACTCGTGCTGATCGGGCTGGGTCTGCTGCAGATCAGCGGAAAGGGATTCGGCATCGGCGCCGCACAGCGCTCGGTCGGGAGAATCCCGATCTCCTCCGGGATCTCGGTGTTCGCCCTCGGTGGTGTCTACGGGCTGGCCGGTTTCTGCGCGGGCCCTCTCCTCGGCAGCGTGCTGACCGTGTCGGCCGCGGGCGGGAACCCCGGCTACGGCGGAATGCTGCTGGCCGTGTTCGCCCTCGGAATGGCGTTTCCGCTGTTCGTGCTCGCCCTGCTGTGGGAACGCCTCGACCTGGGGAACCGGCGCTGGCTGCGAGGACGAGAGCTCTCCCTGGGAAGTTTCCGGATCCACTCGACCAACCTCGTCTCCGGCGCGCTGTTCTGCGCTCTCGGAGTGCTGTTCCTGGCCACCGACGGAACGGCCGGGCTGGGCGGTCCGATCGATGTGGACACGCAGTACGAGCTCGGCGTCCTGTTGCACGGACTCACCTCCGGCGTTTCCAACCGAGCGGTACTGCTGGTACTGGCCGTGCTCGCCCTCGGCGTCGCCTTGTGGCGACTCCACCGCGCCCGTCGCGAACGTTCCCCCTCCCGATGAACCGCCCGCACGAGCGAGCTCGCACCAACGACGAGAGCGGAGTTCTTCACATGCCTTCCCACCCGCCGAAGTGCGCGGGAGTCCTCGCCGTGGCCACCACGCTCGTCGTGGCCCTGACCACGGGAACCTCCGCGGCCACCGCGGCCCCGGCACCCCCGGACACCTCCTCCGAAGCGGCGCAACGCCTTCGGGAACTGGCCCGTGAGGCGGAGTCCCTCACCGAGGACTACAAGGAAGCCCGGGAGAACCACCGGGCCCGCGAACGAGAGCTCTCCCGCGCCGAAACCACCGTCACCCGGGCCACGCGTGCGGCTAAGCGGGCAAGGGCCGAGCAGGAAGCGCTCCGCGAGGAAGTCGACGAGCTCACCGCCGCCGCCTACACCGGCGGCGGCTCGAACCAGCTCTCCGCCCTGCTCACCAGTGAATCCCCCGACCAGTACCTCGATCGCGCCAGCATGCTGGACAAACTCGCGTCCGAGAGCAGCGCGGCCGTACGAAGCATCACCGAGGCGACACGGCGCGCCGAGACCGCCGAGCGGCGAGCGCGAGCGGCTCGGGACGACGCGGCGAAGGCCGCCGCCGAGGCGGAACGGCTGGAGGACAGGATCGCTCGACGTAAACGAGCCATGAGCGAGCGGATCGCCGAGGTCGAACGGCAGTACGACAGGCTCACCCGCGCGGAACGAGCCGCACTCGCCGCGGACGGATCGACCGGGGTCGGCGCCATATCCGGTTCCGGCGCGGCCGTCGAAGCCGTCAACATCGCCCTGAGCAAACAGGGCTCTCCCTACGTGTGGGGCGCCAAGGGGCCGGACAGCTTCGACTGCTCCGGACTGGTGCAATGGTCCTACGAACAGGCCGGAGTCGACCTGCCCGCCTCCACCAGGACCCAGATCGACGCGGGCAGGGCAGTGGACCTCGATCGGATGAAGCCGGGCGACGTGGTCTTCTACTACGACTCGGCCAGCCACAACGGGCTCTACATCGGTGGCGGCGACGTCGTGCACGCCCCCACGACCGGTCAGACGGTCAAGGTCGAGCACTACAGTGACATCGGCGACGTGCATTCCGTACGTCGTATGGTCGGCTGAGCGGAGGCGGGTTCGACCGCGCACCACGGCGCTCGGCAGGAGACGGCCGCCGACAGCCCACGACGCGGCACCGAACCCGGGTCCGAACGTGCCCACTCCGATCGGGAAGGAACCGGCTCACGATGCCCTGCCTGTTGCAGATCGACTTTCCCACCCAGGGTCCCTTCGGTGCGGCCATGACCGAGGCGTTCACCGAGCTGGCCGAGAGCATCGACGGCGAACCGGGACTGCTGTGGAAGATCTGGACCGAGAACCGCGAGACGGCCGAAGCGGGCGGCGTCTACCTGTTCGAATCCCACGAGACCGCGCAGCGCTACCTGCGCAAGCACACCGAACGGTTGACCGGATTCGGCATCACCGGCATAACTGCCAAGGTCTTCGATGTCAACGAATCCCTGTCGAGGATCAATCACGCTCCGCTGCGGCGGGAATAGCCACGGGACAAGCCGACGCGTTACGCAACCGGCCGCGCAGCGCCGCACCGAGCAACAGCACGGAGAGCACTCCGAGGACCGGCTGAAGCGGCTGGAACCAGGTCACCGCCCCACTGGTGCCCACCGCCAGGACCACCAGCATGTTGCAGGTGGGGCAGCCGATCGCGAACCACGCCAACACCGCCGCCCCCAAGCCACGCCGTTGCCGCGACGACGAGCTCTCCAGCCAGGGTCCCCGTGGCCTGACGTACGTGGCCAGGAGCAGTCCGAGCAGCACGGACGTGGTGATCCAGATCGGGTAGGCCCACCAGGGGGTGGGAATCATCCGCACGAAGAACGGATTGTCGATGATCGCGGTCGCCACTCCCATGACCAGAGCGATCACGAGCGCCGAAACACCCGCCACGCCCCACTGACGCACTGTCCACGCTCTCATCGAACACCACTTTCGCCACGTGCGCGCGAGGAAACCGGCGTGGGACGCCGGACCGGCCGGTACCGAGCCAACAGCACACGACCGCGGCCACCCTGGGTCGGATGCGCCCTCGCGCTCGCGGGAGAGCCACCCGCGACACAACAACTACTACAAATCATAGTATTTCACGGCGGGAAGTCACACCCCTGCCGGGAACCCCGCACGAGCCCCGGCCACCCGGCCCGACTCTCCGCTCCCGTGGGAACCGACGGTCGCGCCTAGGTTCGGCCGTTCGGGCGCAGTGCGTCGAGGACGAGGTCGAGCAGACGGTCGATGCGTTCCGGGGTCTCCGCGGCTGTCGTGGACAGGAACTCACCCAGCAGCATGGTGACGACGTCTCCGGGGTCGACATCGGCTCGCAACGACCCCGTTCGTGCCCCGGCGGTCAGGATCGAGGCGAGCACGGCGGTGATTCGCTCCCGCGGGGTCGGTGTCGCGATGCTCCCGGAGGCCCAGCCCGCGCGGAGGGTGCCGAGCATGGCGAGCTCCCTACCAGGGCGGGAACGTCGTGGGGTGATCGAGGCGCTCGGTTCACCACCACGGGGCGACGAAGCGAGCTTTCGGGGAACTCGGTATCGGTGTATCCGGGCAGCCGACGCTCCGCCGTGCGTACTCGCCGTTCCGGTGCTGGGCTGACGGTTACGGGAAACCCCGAACCGCGAGGAGGCGAAGATGGCGGAGGACGAGGTCGATGCCGTGGTGGTCGGCATGGGTCCGGGCGGTGAGGAGCTCGCCGGGCGACTGGCCACGGCGGGACTGAGCGTGGTCGGCGTGGACAATCGTCTCCTCGGAGGGGAGTGCCCCTATTACGCCTGCATTCCCACCAAGATGATGGTCCGCGGGGCCGGTGCGCTCGCCGAGGCCGGACGGGTTCCGCTGCTCGCGGGAACGGCGTCGGTCCAGCCGGACTGGACCCCGGTCGCCGACCGCATCCGCGACGAGGCCACCAGTGGTTGGGACGACCAGGCCGCCGTGCGGCGTTTCGAGGCCACGGGAGGGCGGTTCGTGCGTGGTCTCGGCCGACTGACCGCCCCCGGTGAGGTCACCGTCGCCACGCCTGAGGGAGAGCGGGTCTTCCGCCCTCGCCGCGCGATCGTGCTCAACCCCGGTACCGAGCCCACCGTGCCGCCGATCGACGGGCTCCGGGACACCCCCTTCTGGACGAACCGGGAGGCGGTGCGGGCCCGCTCGCTGCCCGGTTCGATGGTGGTGCTCGGCGCGGGACCCGTGGGACTGGAGTTCGCCCAGGTGTTCGCACGGTTCGGCGTCGACACCACCGTGGTCGAATCCGCACCACGAGTGCTGTCGGTGGGCGAACCCGAAGCCTCCGAGAGCATCACCGAAGTGTTCACCGCCGAGGGGATCACCGTGCACACCGGCACCTCCGCGCGGCGCGTGCGGCACCGGGAGGGCCGATTCACCTTGGAACTCGACTCCGGGGAGAGCGTCTCCGCCGAACAACTGCTGATCGCCACCGGACGGCACACGGATCTCGCCACGTTGGGGGTGGGCGCACTCGGTCTCGAGGAGAACGCGAACACCATCGCCGTGGACGAGCGGATGCGCGCCGCCGAGGGGGTGTGGGCCGTCGGTGACGTCACCGGTCACGGTGCCTACACTCACACCTCGGTGTATCAGGCACGCATCGCCGCCGACGACATCCTCGGCGATGGTGCGGAGACCGCGGACTACCGGGCCATGCCAGCTGTCGCGTTCACCGACCCCGAGGTGGCATCCCTCGGCCTCACCGAGGACCGAGCCCGCCGACAGGGCTTCCCCGTGCGCACAGCGGTCACCGCGATTCCCTCCTCTGCCCGCGGCTGGATCCACAAGGCCGGTAACGAGGGGGTGATCAAACTGGTGGCCGACACCGACCGCGACATCCTGCTCGGAGCCACCGTGGTCGCACCACTGGGCGGCGAGATCCTCAGCGCGTTCACCGTCGCGGTGCACACCCAGGTGCATATCGCCCAGCTCCGCCGGATGATCTTCGCCTTCCCCACCTTCCACCGGGCGATCGAAGCCGCCCTCGGCCAGCTAGTCGACTGAGGCAGGTCCGATGCCCCCGATCCGATGCCCCGGTCCGGACGGAGCATCGCACCGTTGGCGGCCGTAACCGCTCGGCGGTACCCGCCGGATGCACACGCTCCGGCACGCCAACGAGATTTCAGCGGCCGCACCACCACATCACTGCCACAGTGGACACCCGAACCCCACACCCCTGGACTTCACACCGCTGAACCCCAGCCGAGGACAGGCCGAAAACCCACCACGGAGTGACACTCGAAACACTCCACCACCCCGAAAACCCGACACGGCGCACGCAAGCGAGAGCCCGCGAGAGATCCCGCCAACCGGGCACAGCGGGCAACCCAGCCGCAAAGCCCCACAAGAACCGAGACACAAAAAACCGGGGAGAGCCCCGCCTCAAGCGAAGCTCTCCCCGATCGTCACGTCCAAGCTCGACGAACCATTGTGCCGGTCACCCGACATTCATCGTGTCGTCGGCCCCCGGTGGGCGAGGGGGGAGTTGAACCCCCACGTCCTTTCGGACACACGGACCTGAACCGTGCGCGTCTACCTATTCCGCCACCCGCCCGTGGGCTTTTCTGTTGTAACCTCACCCTACAACACTCGGATCCGAACCCTTCAACGGGGGTCCTCGTCCGAATCACCGCACCGACCGTGAGCGATCGGTACAATCGGCCAGCGGAAACCGTGTTCCGGAACCGGCACGATCAGGTTAACACAGCCAGGTCGCCGGAATCCCGCGGGGTGCGTCCCCGATCGGAACTAGTAGCTGTAACGGCTCGTCGCGCCAGATACGATGGTACGCAAGAGTCGAGAGTATGGAGGGGGATTGCCGTGGGCCTCGTGCAGCGCTTCGAGCGCAGGCTCGAAGGCATCGTCGGCAACAGCTTCGCGCGGGTGTTCGGCGGCAAGGTCGTTCCCCAGGAGGTCGCGCAGTCACTGCAGCGGGAAGCCGAGTTGCAGGTGCGCGAACTCGCGGGCGGCAGATTGCTGGCGTGCAACCACTACGTCGTGCAGCTGAGCCCCACCGATCACGATCGACTCATGGAGGACGAGAATCGGGTCACCGATCTTCTCGCCGACTGCGTTCAGGAGCATCTCACCGAGCAGCGGTGGGACACATATGGTGACGTCGTAGTCTCCCTGGAGCGCTCTGAGACGCTGCACACGGGACAGTTTCGAATAAGCTCGTCCGTCGACCCCGACGTAAGCCGACGGCCGGCAACACCTCGTACCGCAGGAGACCGACCCATGAGCCAGCCACCAGGCCAATATCCCCAGGGGGATCCGTACGCCCAGCAGGCGCAGTACGGCTACGACCAGGGCCAGTACGGGCAGGACCCGAACTACGGCTACGGCCAGCCCGGTTATGACCAGGGTTACGGTCAGCCCGGCGGCGGATACCCCCAGTCCGGTGGCTTCCCCGACCAGGGCTACGGCCAGCCCGGTTATCCCCCGCCCCCGCCGGCCTACGGCCAGCCCCCGGGCTACGACCAGGGCTACGGCCAGCCCGGCGGCGGATACCCGCAGTCCGGCGGTTTCCCCGACCAGGGCTACGGCCAACAACCCCCCGGCTACGGTCAACCCCCCGGCTACGACCAGGCCTACGCACAGCCGCCCGGTTACGGTCAGCCGGGTGGCGGATACCCGCAGTCCGGCGGTTTCCCCGACCAGGGCTACGGCCAACAACCCCCCGGCTACGGCCAGCCCGGATACCCTCCGCCGGGAGCGCCGGGCGGTTATCCGCCGGACGCGGCTCCCAGGCAGCTGACCGCCACCCTCCAGCTCGACGACGGGTCCAACCGCTCGTACACCCTGCAGCACGGTAGTAACGTGATCGGGCGTGGCCAGGAGGGCCAGTTCCGGCTGCCGGACACCGGGGTCTCCCGCAAGCACATCGAGATCCAGTGGGACGGTCAGGCGGCGATGCTCGCGGACCTGGGGTCGACGAACGGCACCACGGTCAACGGCACGCCGGTGCAGACCTGGCAACTGGCCGATGGAGACGTCATCCGTGTCGGCCACTCGTCCCTGGTTTTCCGGGCTCAGGGCTGAGTCCGCCTGTACCAGCACGAGCCGACCAGCAAGCTAGGAGCGTCCCCAACAAGTGTCCGAGCTGGTGATTCAGCTGACCAGAGCAGGGTTTCTCGCCCTGCTCTGGTTGTTCGTACTCGTAGCGCTGCGTGTGGTGCGCTCCGACCTGCAGTCGGCTTCCGGACTGCGCATGTCGGTTCCGGGAGCGGGCAAGAAGTCCGGCAAGCAGTCACGCCCGAAAACGAAGTCACCACGGCAGCTCGTGGTCACCGAGGGGGCGCTGTCGGGCACCCGAATAACCCTGGAGGGGCGTCCCATAATGATCGGTCGCGCCGATGACTCCACACTCGTCCTGGACGACGACTATGCTTCGACACGACACGCGAAGCTGTCGATACGGGGCCAGGACTGGTACGTGGAAGATCTGGGCTCCACCAACGGCACATACCTCGATCGGACGAAGGTTACGGGGCCGACCAAGGTCCCGCTCGGAGCTCCGATCAAAATCGGCAAAACGGTGATCGAGCTGCGCTCATGACCCTCGTCCTGCACTACGCGGCCCGCAGTGATCGCGGCCTGGTTCGTTCCAACAACCAGGACTCGGTCTACGCCGGCCCCAGACTTCTCGCCCTCGCGGACGGTATGGGCGGCCATGCCGCCGGCGAGGTGGCAAGCAAGGTCGTCATAGCGGCGTTGTCCGCGCTGGACGACGACGAACCCGGTGACGACCTGCTGGGCCATCTGCACGAAGCGATGCTGTCCGGCAACAACGCGATCTCGGAACTGGTCGCCAGCGACCCGGATCTGGACGGCATGGGCACCACGCTGACGGCCATGCTGTTCGCGGGGAGCAAACTCGGCCTGGTCCACATCGGTGACTCGCGGGCGTACCAGGTGCGCAGCGGCGAGCTCTCCCAGATCACGCACGACGACACCTTCGTGCAGTCGCTGATCGACGAGGGAAGGATCACCGAGGAGGAGGCCGCCAACCACCCGCAGCGCTCGTTGCTGCTGCGTGCGCTGACCGGCCACGAGGTGGAACCCAGCCTCGCGGTGCGGGAAGCCAGAGCGGGCGACCGGTACCTGCTGTGCTCGGACGGTCTGTCCAGTGTGGTCAGCGAGGAGACCATAGCCGAGGCCCTCGGGATATCCGATCCACAGCAGTCCGCCGACCGGCTGATCGAACTAGCCCTCAAGGGTGGTGGTCCGGACAACGTTACCGTGATCGTCGCCGACGTCGTCGACGTCGAGTTCGGTGACGACGCGCCGATAGTCGCCGGAGCGGCCGGGTTCGACGACCAGGACCCCCGGCCACAGCCCGACTCGGCCGCGGCTCGCGCCTCGGCTGCCACCCGGAGCCAGCCCGCGCCGCAGCAGCGGGAGTTCACGGCCCCGCCCCCGGATCCACCACGCCGGAGACGGTGGTTACGAGGAATGCTCGTCGGCTTCGGCGTGCTGGTGGTGCTGGCGGGGCTGGTCTTCGCGGGGCGCTGGTGGCTGTTCAACCAGTACTACATCGGGGTGAACGGCTCCCAGAAAGTCGCGATCTTCCAGGGAGTGCAGGGCAGTGTGCTGGGGGTGAGCATGCACCGGCAGCTCGAGCTGTCCTGCCCCCCCGGCGCGGCGGAGGGATGCACACCGATCGAGGTACAGGATCTCAAGGAAGCCCAACGCGCCAACGTGCGTGACGGGATAACGCAGGTCTCCGATCTCGACGAGGCGCGGGAGACGATCCACCGGCTGCGGCTGAGCGCGCTGCTGCCGATCTGCGACGACACGGAGCGGAACTCCGAGAACAACCAGGGCAACACCGGCAACGACGGTTCCGGAAACGGCGACACCCGTAACAACGGTTCCGGCGACGACGGTTCCGGCAACGACACCGGCCAGCAGCCCCCCGCCACCGGCGCCTCCGCGCGGAACGATCCGGCCGACTCCAGCGCCGGAGCGAGCGCGACGAACTCGACCCCCCGGTCCTCGCAGTCGTCCAGCGAAAGAACCCCGCTGAGTTCTCCCGAACAGGAACCGGGTGTCAACTGCCGGACGGTGAGTTGATGGCAGCCACCTCGACCAACCCGGACAACCGCGAGGCCCCGGGCGGACCGGGCACGGGCAAGGGGACAGGCTCCGCGACCTCCACCACACCGACCCGGCGCGGCACGGAGCTGGTGCTGCTGGCATTCGCCACCGTGGTCGTCACCTGCGCACTGACACTCGTCAACCTCAACCTGGAATCGCAGCCCCCGAACCAGATCCTCTACTACGGGGTGGCGTTCCTCGCGCTGTTCGGCCTGGCGCACCTGGCGGTCCGGCGTTGGGCCCCCTACGCCGACCCGCTGATCCTGCCGTTGGTCGCGTTCCTCAACGGACTCGGCCTGGTGCTGATCCACCGGATAGACATCGGCAACGCGGCCGAGGCCGAACGCGCCGGGGACG
Organism: Actinopolyspora mzabensis; assembly: GCF_900101095.1. Classification (GTDB taxonomy): domain Bacteria; phylum Actinomycetota; class Actinomycetes; order Mycobacteriales; family Pseudonocardiaceae; genus Actinopolyspora; species Actinopolyspora mzabensis. The sequence goes on along the minus strand of NZ_FNFM01000006.1, from coordinate 50,439 downwards.
CCTTCAGCCCCGCCGCGCCCTCACAGGTGTTCTACACCGCGCTCGGCCTGGTGCTGTTGGCACTGGTGCTGGTGTTCGTCAGGGACCACCGCACGCTGGCCAAGTACAGCTACACCTGCGGCCTGGTCGGCCTGGTGGCGTTGGCGCTGCCCGCCGTGCTGCCCAGCATGATCGCGCCGAACATCAACGGAGCCAAGCTGTGGATCAAGCTCGGCCCGCTGTCGTTCCAGCCCGCCGAGCTGGCCAAGATCCTGCTGCTGATCTTCTTCGCCTCCTTCCTGGTGTCGAAGCGGGAACTGTTCACCACGGCGGGACGCAGATTCCTCGGCATCGACCTCCCCCGCGCGCGGGACCTGGCTCCGGTACTGGTCGCCTGGGCGGCCTCGATCGGGATCGTGGTGCTGGAACGCGATCTGGGGACCTCGCTGCTGTTCTTCGGCATCGTGCTGGTGATGATCTACATCGCCACCGAACGGGCGGTGTGGATCGCGATCGGGCTTTCGCTGTTCGCGGCGGGCTGCCTGGCCGCCTACTCGCTGTTCGGCCACGTGCAGCAGCGGGTCGACGCATGGCTGAACCCCATGACCAGCGATTCCGGTTACCAGCTGAGCGAAGCGCTGTTCGGCATGGCCACCGGCGGCATCGGCGGTTCCGGCCTCGGTGGCGGGCGTCCCGCGATCGTGCCCTACGCCAAGAACGACTTCATCCTCGCGGCCGCCGCCGAGGAGCTGGGACTGCTCGGGCTCGCCGCGCTGCTGCTGGTGTACCTGCTGCTGACCGCGCGTGGCCTGCGGGCGGCGCTGGCGGTGCGGGACTCCTTCGGCAAGCTGCTGGCAGGCGGACTGGGTTTCGCGATGCTGCTGCAGGTCTTCGTCATCGCGGGCGGCGTGACCGGTCTGATTCCGCTGACGGGACTGACCACGCCGTTCCTGGCGGCGGGTGGCTCGTCGCTGGTCGGCAACTACGTGCTGGTGGGACTGCTGCTTCGCATCTCGGACGCCTCCAGACGCCCGCAGCAACCGAGTAAGCCGCAGCCGCAACAACCCCCGATCGCCGAAGCACATACCGAGCTGGTGGAGCGTCCACGATGAACAAGCCACTACGACGAGTGGCCATGGCCATGATGGCGATGATCGTGCTACTACTGGCCAACGCCACTTATGTGCAGGTCATCAGGGCCGACGCACTGCGCAACCACTCCGGCAACAGCAGAACGCTGTACCAGCAGTACTCCACACCGCGCGGCCAGATCATCGCCGACGGCAAACTGCTGGCCAGCTCCGAGCCCACCGACAGCGAACGGTTCAAGTACAAGCGTGAGTACGCCAACGGCCCGGCCTTCGCGCCCGCCACCGGCTACTTCTCGTTCGTCTACGGCCGCGGCGGGATCGAGCAGGCCGAGCACGAGGTGCTCAGCGGCACCGCCGACTCACTGGCGCTGAACCGGCTGCAGCGCATGTTCAGCGGGCAGAAACAGCAGGGCGGCAACGTGGAGCTGACCCTGAACCCCGCCATGCAGCAGACCGCCTACGACCAGCTCGCGGGCAGCGGGGTACGCGGTTCCGTGGTCGCGCTGAACCCGCAGGACGGCTCGATCCTGGCGATGGCCAACTCACCGTCCTACGACCCGAACCGACTGGCCAGCCTGTCCTCGGACAAGCAGCAACAGGCGTGGAACGAGCTCCGCGAGGCACCCCGCGATCCCCTGGTCAACCGGGCCACCTCGACGCTGTACCCGCCGGGCTCCACGTTCAAGCTGATCACCGCGGCCGCCGCGCTGGAGACCGGCAAGTACGACTACAACAGCAAGGTGACCGCGAAGTCGTCCATCAAGCTGCCGAAGGTCGACGCCCAGCTGCCCAACTACGGCGGCTCCACGTGCGGGACGATGCCCACGGCCCCGCTGTGGGAGGCGATGGCACGCTCGTGCAACACCGCCTTCGCCGAGATCGCCGGTGACATCGGGGAGAAGAAGCTGCGGGAGACCGCGCGGAGCTTCGGGTTCGGTCAGGATCTGAACGTCCCGATGGGCGTGGCACCGTCCTCGATCGGTGACATCGAGAACCAGGCGCAGCTCTACCAGAGCGGTATCGGGCAGTTCAACGTGCGCATGACCCCGATGCAGAACGCGATGGTGGCGGCGGCGATCGCCAACGACGGCAAGGTGATGAAACCGCACCTGGTGGAGAAGACGCTGGCCCCGGACATGTCGGTGCTCGACAGCACCGACTCCGAGGAGCTGGGCCAGGCGGTCTCGCCCGATATCGCCCAAACCGTCCGGGACATGATGGTCAAGGCCGAGCAGCAGGCGGGCGACGAGGGCAAGATCAGCGGCGTGCAGCTCGCCTCCAAGACCGGCACCGCCGAGCACGGCGAGGGCAAGGATCCGCACGGCTGGTACGTGGCCTTCGCACCCGCCGAGAACCCCCAGATCGCGGTCGCGGCCGTCGTGGAGGACGGCGGCAACGTGGGTGCGGACGCCACCGGCAGCAAGATCGCCGCACCGGTGGCGCGGGCCGTCATCCGCGCCGGTCTGCAGGGGGGTGGCTGACGGGTGCCCAACTCCGGCCAAACGCTCGCCGAGCGTTATCGGCTCGCCACGCGCATAGCCGTCGGCGGTATGGGCGAGGTGTGGCAGGCCGTGGACGTGCGGTTGGATCGCACTGTCGCGGTCAAGGTCCTCAAACCCGAACTGTGCGGCGACGCCGAGTTCCTGCACCGCTTCCGCACCGAGGCACGCACCACCGCGTCGCTGAACCATCCTGGAATCGCCGCGGTGCACGACTACGGCGAGGCGGCGGCCGTCTCGGACGGGCCGGAGGACACCGCCTACCTGGTGATGGAGCACGTCGAGGGCGAGCCCCTCGCCGCCATCCTCGCCAGGGAGGGGCGCATCACGGCCGAGCACACGCTGGAGATGCTCGAACAGGCCGGTAACGCGCTGCACGCCGCCCACGAACGCGGCTTGGTGCATCGCGACGTCAAACCGGGGAACATCCTGGTCACACCGAACGGAACCATCAAGCTGACCGACTTCGGCATCGCCAAGGCCGCGGACGCGGCACCGGTGACCCGCTCGGGAATGGTGATGGGCACGGCGCACTACATCTCGCCCGAACAGGCGCTGGGCGGCGAGGCGACCCCGGCCAGCGATGTTTATTCGTTGGCGGTGGTCGGGTACGAGTGCCTGCGTGGCCATCGTCCCTTCCTCTCCGACAACGCGGTGACCGTCGCCATGATGCACATCCGCGACGTGGCGCAGCCGCTGCCGCCGGACGTTCCGCCGGGAGCCCGTGCGCTGATCGAAGCGACCCTGGTCAAGGACCCCCGCAGGCGTTACGCCGAAGGCGGCGAGTTCGCGAACGCGGTGGCCAACGTCCGTGCGGGCAGACCACTGCCCACCCCGGTGGCTCTGACGATTCCGCAGCAGCCGCCCCACGCGCCCAGCCACGCTCCGGTGCAGCAGTACCCGGGCCAACCGGCGACCGGGCACTCAACGACGGGGCAGTCAACGACGGGGCAGGGTTCCACGGGTCAGCACCACCCTCCCGGACCGCAACCGCCGCCCCCACAACCACCGACCGGAAATCAGCCACCCCCCGGGGGCCAGCAGCACGCCGTGCCGCCGAGCGGGGGGAACCTCACCCCCACCACCTACGGCGCCAACCAGCCACCGGGAAACCACCACGCGCCACCCGCGGGGGCGCCGCACCACACGGGCAGCACCGTTCCCCCGGGTGTCATCCCGCCACAACCGGCACCCCCCGGCCTCGCGGGCGGCGGGAACCACGGCCGGGGGCGCGACCACCCGTTGGGACATCCGGCTTCGCACCGCCCCGGGCGCCGGACCGCCGTGCTGGTGGTACTCGGCGTGATAGTGGTGCTGATACTGATCGCCGGCGGTTTCGCGTTGCTGCTGGCGTACGATCGTTCGGCAGGCACACGCGGCGTGGGAGCACCGGCCGCCCCGGAAGTCGCACCGAGTGCCCGACCGGGCACCGACAGTCGTGTGAGATTGGCCGATTTCGCCTCTCCGGAGGCATTCAACGGCGGGTCGGTACGGCATCCTGAGGGACGGCTCTCGTCGATTCCGAGGCCGGTGGCGGAACGGACGCCCGGCCGGCGAGGAATCGGCACACCGCGGCAGTACGCACTGCCACCGCGAATCGGAGGCACCTACGCTGTCTCGTCGATCGCGAACGAGACACGTGGAGCCGGTAAGCACGAAGTCGGGGGAACCGCGCACCGCGCCCGGAACCGGTCGGCGACAGCCGTCACGGCTTTCCGGGGCAACTTGATGGGACGCTCGTGGACACAGATCGGGACGACGCAGCGATGAGCTCACCGCGACTTCTCTCCAACCGCTACGAGATCGAGGACGCCCTCGGCTACGGGGGTATGTCCGAGGTACACCGTGGCCGTGACGTCCGGCTCGGCCGGGACGTCGCAGTGAAGGTGCTGCGTGCGGACCTCGCTCGGGATCCCACCTTCCAGCTGCGGTTCCGCAGGGAGGCGCAGAACGCGGCCGCGCTGAACCACCCGGCCATCGTCGCCGTCTACGACACCGGTGAGACCGACTCCGAGAACGGGCCGCTGCCGTACATCGTCATGGAGTACGTCAACGGCCGCACACTTCGGGACATCGTCAAGACCGAGGGGCCCCTGGCGCCGCGCCGCGCGATGGAGGTCATGGCCGACGCGTCCGCCGCGCTGGACTTCAGCCACCGGCACGGCATCGTGCACCGCGACGTGAAACCGGCCAACATCATGATCACCGACTCCGGCGCGGTGAAGGTGATGGACTTCGGGATCGCGCGGGCGGTGGCCGACGGGCAGGCGGCCGTCACGCAGACCGCCGCGGTCATCGGAACGGCGCAGTACCTCTCACCCGAGCAGGCCCGCGGCGAGACCGTGGACGCCCGCAGCGACGTCTACGCCTCGGGCTGCGTGCTCTACGAGCTGCTGTGCGGCGAACCCCCGTTCACCGGTGACTCGCCGGTGGCCGTGGCCTACCAGCACGTCCGGGAACAACCCGGCAAACCCTCCGACGTCAACCAGCAGGTGCCCGGCGAGCTGGACGCGGTGATCCTCAAGGCGCTGAGCAAGAACCCGGAGAACCGCTACGAGTCGGCGGCCGAGATGCGCACCGACTTGGTGCGGGTGCTCTCCGGCCAGCGCCCCAAGGCGCCGTTGGTGATGTCCGAGGAGGAACGCACCGAGCTGGCCGCCGGGGAGGCCGAGACCACCCGGGTCAACGAGGAACGCGAGCCCCGCACGGCGGCGGCGATGCCGCCGGACTACGACGGCGACGACGAGGACTACGCCCGCAGGAGACGCAGGCGGTGGACGATCGGGCTGGTAACCGCCGCCTGCGTAGCGGTGTTCGCCCTGCTGGCCGGGCTGGCCCTGGTGATGTTCAACGGGGGCGGTTCCGAGGAGCCGAAACAGCTCCGGCTGAATGATCTGACGGAGATGGAGGTTCCGGCGGCCAAGCAGGAACTCAGGAACGCCGGATTCCAGAACTTCTCGATCACCGGCCAGGCCTCGAAATCCGGGCAGGAAGGCACCATCATCGAGCAGACTCCCGGAGCGGGGATGTACCCGCCCGACCGGAAGATAGAGCTGATCAAGGGGACCGGCCCCGACTCGGTGAAGATTCCCGACCTGAGCGGAATGACGGTGCGAGAGGCCCGCGCCGCCCTGGACGAAAGGGGCCTGCAGCTCGGCACCCAGCAGGAACGGGAAGTGCAGAACCAGTCCGACGTCGGCAAGATCATCGAGCAGGACGCCACCGGCCAGGCCGAGAAGGGAAGCGCCATCAACGTCGTGGTGGGCAAGGCCGTCCCGAAGCAGCAGTTGTCCGACGTGACCGAGCTGCAGGTGGAACAGGCCAGACAGCTCCTGAGCTCGGCGGGCTTCGACGTTTCGACCAAGGAGGTCGCCTCTGTCAAGGACCAGGGCACCGTGGTCGGCCAGAGTCCCTCCGGCGGGTCGAGCGTGCCCAAGGGGTCCGAGGTCACGCTCTCGGTCTCGGACGGCTCACAGATGCGGATGCCGGACGTGATCGGTTTCGACGAGTCCGAGGCCAAATCCGCGCTGCGCGAGGCGGGCTTCAAGGGCACGGTCAGGACCGGTGAGAAGGCCGTCTCGGACTCCTCCCAGGAGGACACGGTCGTGGCAACCTCCCCCTCGGCGAGCTCGAAGCTGGACCGCAACGGTGAGGTGACGCTGCGGATCGGCGTCGAGGAGAACGAGGAGAGCCCCACCGACACGTCGAGCACGAGCCCTCCCGGGGGAGGCATCTTCGACTGACCGGCGCGGCCCCGGACTCTCGGCAGCCGTGGGAGCGGGCGTCCCGGACGAAGCGCACCCGTCCGGGACGGGCACGGCACACGGCCGGAGCCGGAGAGCACACAGCCGGAACAGAACAGCGCCCGTGCCTCTCGGGCCGACCCCGTGAGGTGGGGGTCGACGAGGGCCGATACCGGCTCGGCGGTCCCGCCCCGCGGGGATTCCGCCGCGGAAATCCCCGCCTCGGTGATTCCGCCACGGGGTTCGCCGTATCGCCGCCCGGCCGTATCGCCGCCCGGTCGGGCCCGGTAACCGGTCAGCGCAGTGCGTTCGCGGCGAGCTCCCGCATGCCGCGTTCCAGCTCCCCGACCAGGGTCCAGTCCGGCGCGTAACCGGCGAGGTCCATCCAGTTGGCCAGCATGCGGTGTCCCCCCTCGGTCAGCACCGACTCGGGGTGGAACTGCACGCCCTCCAGCGGCAGCTCACGGTGCCGCAGCCCCATCACCACCCCCTCGGCGGTGTGTGCGGTGACGTCGAACTCGGCGGGCACGCTGTCCGGGCGCAGGGTCAACGAGTGGTAGCGCGTCGCCACGAGCGGATGCGGCAACCCGGCGAACACGCCGGCTTCCCCGTGCTCGATCTCGCTGGTCTTGCCGTGCAGCAGCTCCGGTGCCCGCTCGACGACGCCCCCCAGCGCGGCCCCCAACGCCTGGTGGCCGAGACACACTCCCAGCAGCGGCTTGCTCTGGCGCACGCAGTCGCCGACGAGCTCCAGGGAACGCCCGGCCCCTTCGGGTTTGCCAGGTCCGGGACTGAGCAGCACACCGTCGGACCATCGGACGTCCTCGTCGGCCACGACGTCGTTGCGGCGAACCACGCACTCCACCCCGAGCTGGGCGAGGTACTGCACGAGGTTGTAAACGAAGCTGTCGTAGTTGTCGACCACCAGAACCCGCACGCTGGCCAGCCTACTTCGCCGTTCCCCCGCACGGCGAGCCCCTGGAGAGCTCCGGCCCGGGACGTGTCACCCGAATCACCCGAATCATCCGCTGTACTGCGAAGACGCGGCGGGTCGCTCGTGACGGGCGAGGAGGATGCGATAGCCTCCGCGTCTCGTGGACACGCCTAGCTCCGCGGTGCCGGAACCAACGGTGGCGCCGTGACGACCAGCGGGAGACCGAACGGGATGCCGACCGCCGTGGTGCGACGGGCAGCGGCGCTGGTGCGACTTTTCCTCCGGGCCAGCCACCCGGCCAGGATGGTGGTCATCGGCTTCGCGATGGCCGTGCTGCTGGGAGCCGGACTGCTGATGCTGCCGGTCTCGACGGAGCAGGGCAGCACGACGGACTGGGTGACCGCACTGTTCACCGCGACCTCGGCGGTGTGCGTGACCGGCCTGGTGGTGGTCGACACCGCCGCGCACTGGTCCACCTTCGGCGAGGTGGTGGTCCTCGGGCTCATCCAGGTGGGTGGCCTCGGCATCATGACGCTGGCTTCCCTGCTGGGCATGCTCGTGGTGCGCAGGCTGGGGCTGCGCATGCGGCGCAGTGCCCAGGCCGAGACGAAGAGCCTGGGCCTCGGTGACGTCCGCTCGGTGATCGCGGGAGTGATCACGCTGAGCCTCGTGATGGAGGCGATCACCGCGCTCGCGCTGACCCTCCGGTTCGTGCTCGGGTACGGCCAGTCGTGGGGGGAGGGCGCCTACTTCGGGGTGTTCCACGCCGTCTCCGCATTCAACAACGCCGGATTCGCGCTGTATCCCGACAGCTTGCAGCGCTACGCCACCGATCCGCTGGTGTGCCTGCCGGTGCTGTTCGCCGTCATCGTCGGCGGCCTGGGATTCCCGGTGCTGTTCGAGATCGGCCGCAGGCTGCGCGGCAAACGCCGTCACTGGTCGCTGCACGCGCGGGTGACACTGCTGGCCTACTCCGTACTGCTGGGGGTCGGCGTGCTGGCCTTCGGGGCGTTCGAGTGGAACAATCCGGAGACCCTGGGCCCGCTGAGCGTCGGGGGCAAACTGCTGGTCGGACTGTTCCACGGGACCACCCCACGCACCGCCGGGTTCACCACCGTGGACATCGGCGAGATCAACCCGACCACGATGCTGGTCAACGACGTGCTCATGTTCGTCGGTGGCGGCAGCGCGGGCACCGCGGGCGGTATCAAGGTCACCACCTTCGCGCTGCTGGCGTTCGTGATACTCACCGAGGTGCGGGGCGAATCGCAGGTACACGTGCTGGGGCGCAAACTACCGGTGGGGGTGCAGCGCCAGGCGCTTACCGTGGTGCTGGTAGCGGTGGGCATGGTGTTCACCGCGACGCTGCTGCTGCTCGTCATCACCCCCTTCGGACTGGACGCGACCCTGTTCGAATCGATCTCGGCCTTCGGCACCGTCGGTCTTTCCACCGGCATCACCGAGCAGCTGCCGCGGGCGGCCGAGCTCGTACTGATCGTGCTGATGTTCACCGGCAGGCTGGGGCCGATCACCATGGCCTCCGCTCTCGCGTTGCGGGAGCGTGGCCGCCGTTACGACTTGCCTGAGGAGCGACCGATCGTTGGGTAGACAGAATCACGGTGCACGCCCGTCCCGCGTGGTGGTGATCGGACTGGGCCGCTTCGGGGGTTCACTCGCCGTGGAGCTCGTCGAGGGTGGCTCGGAGGTACTCGCACTGGACAACCGCCCCCACCTGGTGCAGCAGTTCTCGGACGCGGTCACCCACGCGGCGGTGGCCGACACCACCGACCCCGAGGTGCTGCGCCAGCTCGACGTACCCGACTTCCGGCGCGCCGTGGTGGCGATCGGGGACGATCTGGAGGCCAGCATCCTGACCACCTCGCTGCTGGCCGAATTCGAGATCCCACACATCTGGGCGAAGGCGGTCAACAGGCAGCACGGCCGCATCCTGGAACGAGTCGGCGCGCACCGGGTCGTCCTACCGGAGCACGACATGGGGGAGCGGGTGGCGCACCTGGTGACCGGCCGGATGCTGGACTACATCCAGTTCGAGGACGACTACGCGATAGTCAAGACCCGCGCCCCGGCGGCGGCTGTGGAACGCCCGCTGAGCGAGACCAAGGTGCGCAGCAAGTACGGGGTGACCGTGGTGGGGATCAAACGTCCCGGCGAAGGGTTCACCTACGCCACGCAGGAAACCGTGCTGCACCACGGCGACATTCTGATCGTCTCGGGGAGGTCGAACGACGTGGAGCGGTTCGCCGACCTCACTTGACGGACCCCTGAGCGCCCAGGCTTGGCAGGGTGGTCGCCTGGCGGAACCTCTCGTGGGCTCTCGCTCCGGGAGGACCGACATCGGGTAGGTAAGTTCGTGACAGGACTCGGCTACGTGGTCCGGTAGCCGTCACGTGAGTCGGCGCCTTGGGAGCGTTGGGCCGGCTCTTGAGTAGCGACCTACGCGGCGAGGCGGCCCGGCCTCGCAATGCATCCGACTCACGCGCTCGAGACACCCGCGCTGCGAGCCGCTCGGTCGCGTCCCGACGGCGGTCCCGGGCGCGGCGATTTCGCGAGAAGTCGACGGCGGGCCGGGTGGAGTTCGAGCCCGGGGAACCGCTCATTCCAGAGTGGGATCGCCGAACGGCAGCAGCGGCTCGACCGCGGGGAAGATCACGAACAGCAGCAGCGCGATCACCCCGACCACCAGCAGCAACGCCGTGACGGCCCGCACCGCGAGCGGTCCGGGCAGCTGGCGCCAGATCCATGCGTACATTCCACAACCCGCTCTCGTGTCGCGGTGCTCAACCGTCCAGTTCCGGGGGTCGGAGATCCGGCCGCTCCGCCACCTTCGGATAGCGCTTGGTCAGCACGCCGTGCACGATCATCCGCTTCTCGGCCGAGTAGCGCGGATGGCAGGTGGTGAGCGTGATCAGCCTGCTGCGCCACTGCTCGGGCACGGTCCCACGGGGCACGCCGGGCACGGGGTGGATGACCTCGCGGCGTTGTGGCTCGACGATGCTCCTGCCGAAGACCTCCCGGTAGGGCCCGCCGATCGGTGCCGCACCGGCACAGCGTTCCGGAGCGGTTTCCGGATCCCAGTCGGCGGCCTCGTCCCGCAGCGGGAGCACGCGGTAGACGTACCACTCGGTGGCGGTTTCGACGACCACCGCGTCACAGGAGTCGAGCCGGTCGAGATCCCCGAACGGGGCCATGCGTCCGGAGCGGTGCCCCGCGAGGGCGAAGTTGCCCCGCTCCCCGGGAAGGGCCGTACCGGTGTAGTGCCCCGGCCCGGCGGCCAGGGTCTCCTGGTCGGTGCCCTCCAGGACGGTGAACGGGAAGCCCGATCCGAGTGCCGGCACGTAGAGCCGGGCGAAGCCACGACCGGGGATGGGGTCCGGTGCCCGGGCCTCCGGGGAGACCTCCCGCCAGCGGTCACGCAACCGCTGCGTGGCATCGGCCTGCTGACGCGCCGAGAACCAGCTGGTCACCTGCACCTCGTAGAACACGAAGAGCAGCACCACCAGTCCCAGCGTGATGAGCCCCTCTCCGAATCCGCGCAGCACAGCGCGTAGCCGACCTGACCGTCGCTCCGGCGGTGGTGCCTGCGGCGGAGTGTCGAGACTCACCATGACGCCCTCCCCGGCCCCGATCGAGGGATATCAACAGCAGCATACGGGTTGTTCGGAAAACCGGGATATTGCGTTAACGTGTGAGTGGAAAGTAGTCGCCTCGGGGCGGTTCGTCAGCCGCCGGTCGCCGGGCACCAACGGGCCCGGTCCGGTCGAACGTGCGAATCACCTCGCTCGGCGGCGTGTGAAAACGTGTCGAGGAAGGTCCGTCTCACCGGGCGAGCAGCGCGGTCGGGGCGGCCGAACCCACCTGGCGAGGACACCATGCCCAAGTCAAAGGTCCGCAAGAAGACCTCCTCTCCCCCGCCAGTAGATCGCCGCACACCGGTGAAGGCGAAGTCAGCCGGACCCTCCCACCCCATCTACGTCGGGGTGATGCTCGGCATGATGGTGCTGGGCCTGCTGTGGCTGGTGGTCAACTATCTGGCGGGCCCCAAGATCCCGTTCATGGCCGATCTCGGGCCGTGGAACTTCGCCGTCGGCTTCGGCTTCATGATCATCGGGTTGTTGATGACCATGAAATGGCGGTGAGAACTGGCCGGGCCGGGACGCCGAATAACACGAATGTAAGTCATCCCCATGTGGACAACTCTTGTGGACAACTTCGTTCGGACAGCCATTGAGCTGCGATGACGGCTCCGGCGATCCCGGCGCGGCGCAATCCCGAGTCTGGTCCACACCGGTAGGCTCGCTGGTGCTCTGCTGGGTGGTGGCCGCGGGACTGGTGCCCGTGGTGTGGCTGGCCTCGAACAGCCTGGACCGCGTCTTCCTCGGGGCCGCCCTGGCGGTGGCCGTGGTGGCCGCGGGATGTCTGACCTACCTGCGCCCCAGGCTTCGTGCCGACCCCGGCGGGATAACCGTGCGCACGCTCGGAGGACGCCACCGCTGGCCCTGGGATCGGCTCTCGCACCGCGTCACCACCAGCAGCCGGTTCGGACGCACCGTGCCGATACTGGAGATCGAGGTTCCCGAAGCGGACCTGACGGGTGGACTGCTGCTGCTGGGCCGGTTCGACCTGGGAGCGGAACCGGCCGAGGTGGCCGAAGAGCTCGAAGCGCTGCGGCGCTGAGGATTTCCGCCGCCGACGTCGCCGGAGTCTCCGACGCCACGTACCCGGCACCGGCGAAGCGGCGCTCGGCAGTCCCCGGGCTCACACGGCTCCCGGTGCGGGCGGTGCTTCGAATCAGTTCGTCCGCACGCAGAACTGCCTGCCCTGCAACACGTCGCACACCGTCCCGCCGAGCATCGCGTCGCGGGTGAGCATCGCGGCCACGATCACCAGGAACACCGCGGCCAGTCCGCCGGCCTGCCAGCGGTTGCGGCGGGCGGCGGGCGCGTACAGCAGCGCCGCGGTGGACAACGCACCCAGCACGAGGCCACCGAGATGCCCGAGCAGCGAGATGTTCGGGATGGTGATGGTCAGCACCACGTTGAGCCCGATCACGAGCAGGATGGGCCGTATGTTCAGCTTCAGGCGCCATGCTGCCACGGCCAGCCCACCGAACAGCCCGTACAACGCGGCCGAGGCACCGGCCGTCCGCGTGAACGGTGCGTCGAACAGGAAGACGAACATGCTGCCGCCGAGCAGCGAGAGCAGGTAGACGGCGGCGAACCGGAGCCTACCGAGCAACAACTCCAGATCTCGACCGACCACCCACAGCGCGATCATGTTGATCAGCAGGTGAATCAGCCCGAAGTGCAGGAAGGCGGAGGTGAACACCCGCCACCACTGATCCCCGGCCACCTGTGCGGGCATCAACCACCACGCCTGGAACAGCGGCGCGGAGCTGTTGGCGGCTGCCGAACCCGCCTGGACCGCGGTGAACACGTAGATCAGCACGTTCACCGCGATCAACCCGGGAACCAACACGGGTTTGCTGCGCAGCGGAGCCCCCGCCACGGTCACGGGCCTGCGGGTGGTGCGCTCGGCCTGCTTGACGCAGTCCACGCAGTGCTGCCCCACCGCGGCGTCCCGCAGGCACTCCGGGCAAGCGGGGCGCCCGCAGCGCGTGCAGCTCAACCCGGTGGGCCGGTCCGGGTGACGCGGACACGTCGGCATGGCCTGGGGACTGTTCGGGTCCCCGGCCTGTCCGGGTGGAACGTTCACCTCGATCCCCGCTCCCCGTGCGAGGCGCGCGGCCCGTACCGGCCGCGTCGCCACGGCTCAGGCTTCGGCGGTCTCGCCACGTTCGATGGTCACCTTCTCGATGACGATGTCGTTGACAGGACGATCGCCCTGACCGGTGGCGGTGTTGGCGATCTCGTCCACCACGTTACGCGACTCCTGGTCGGCGACCTCGCCGAAGATGGTGTGCTTGTAGTTCAACCACGTGGTCGGCGCGACCGAGATGAAGAACTGCGAACCGTTGGTGTTCGGCCCCGCGTTGGCCATGGCCAGCAGGTACGGCCGGTTGAACTGCAGCTCGGGGTGGAACTCGTCGGAGAACTGGTAGCCGGGGCCGCCACGACCGGTACCGGTCGGATCCCCGGTCTGGATCATGAAACCGTCGATGACCCGGTGAAAGATCACACCATCGTAGAACGGGCCGGACCGTTCACCCCGCGCGTTGGGCTCCGTGTAGTCCGCGGTCCCCTCCGCGAGCCCGACGAAGTTGGACACGGTCTTTGGAGCCTGGTTCGGGAACAACTCGACTCGAATATTGCCCTGCGTAGTATGCAGGGTCGCGGTCACCGTCGTTCCCACGAGCGATCCGTTGTCTGCCACCACCTCATCCTCGCATCGACGAGCGTACGAACCGCCACAGGGTGCAATATGGGGTTTGATCGTCAAGGAGTGCGCGGTACCCGGTGAGCGCGAAGCGAGCATCGGGTCCACAGCCCGCTGATCACGGTGGCAACCCCGCGAAAGCCGGACGACCAGCGGCGCCACCCGGGCGAGGAGTCCGGCAGGGCCCAGGGAATAGGAGGCAACAGCATGGACGAGGTCAAAGCGATGTCCCGCGCCGGCGAGAACGTGGGCAGGGCCGTCGGCACCGGTGTGAAGGGCGCCAAGCACGGAGCGGCCAGGGCCCGCACCGTGGGATCGAAGGTGTCCAAGCAGGCCGCGGCACTGGCCGAGCAGGAACTGGCCGCACGCGGCATCTACACGGACGACCTGCAGGAACGCATCGCGCAGCGGGCCACTGGAATGTCCCGCAAGGAACTCGCCAAACGCGGCAAGAAGGCCCGCAAGGCGTGGGACAAGCGGACCGCCAAGCAGCGCAAGCAGCTCGCCAAGAGCGCCGAGGTCGCACGCAAGGAGCTCGCCGGGCGGATCGATCCGGGCAAGCCCAAGCGGCGTAAGTGGCCGTGGGTGGTGCTGCTCCTCGCCGGAGCGGCGGCAGCCGCGGCCGCCGCCCTCTCGCGCCGCCCCGAGGAGCTGCCGATCGACGACGGGCAGTTCCCCCCGAACGAGCCGCAGGACCAGGGGCCCGCGTCGACCGAGAACGGACAGGTCTCGGACAAGCAGCCGCACCAGGGGTCGCAGAACCACTGATCGACGGTTAACGACAGCGGACGTGGGGGCCGGTGGTTCTCGTACCGGCCCCCACGTCTCGTATCGGCCCCACGTCTCGTATCGGCGCCCCCACGTCTCGTATCGGCGCCCCCACGTCTCGTACCGGCCCCCACGTCTCGTATCGGCCCCACGTCTCGTATCGGCCCCACGCCGAAAACTCCGGGCGATTTGTCGGGGTGGCTTGGCAGAGTACGCGTATGGCCGAGCCCGAGATCGACACGCGCTTCGAGCTGCACGCCGCCGTACACGTCCACGCGAACCCCCACACCGTCTACGACACCGTCAGCGATATCACCCGCATGGGCGAGTGGAGCCCCGAGAACACCGGTGGGGAATGGCTCACCGCCCCACCCGGACGAGCCGGCGCCCGTTTCCGCGGCCACAACAGGGGCGAGCAACGCGACTGGACCACCGAGTGCGAGGTCCTGGCGGCCGACCGCCCCCACCTGTTCTCGTGGGGCGTTCACGGCAGCGTGAACGCGGCCGAGACCTCGACCTGGTCGTTCGAGATCACCCCTACCGAGGGCGGTTGTCTGCTGACCCAGCGGTACGTGATGAGTGAACTCCGCCACGGGCTGCGGGTGCAGCTCGCCGAACTCTCCGAACAACAGGCGGCGCTGTTCCTGGCCCGCCGCAGGTCACGACTGGAGGGCGGCATGCGCCACACCGTCCGCGCCGTGAAGCGAACCATCGAGCAGGCCCCCGGCCTCACCCCGACGAACGACTGAAGCATCCTGGCACGCCCCCGTGCGGAGCGGAGCACGGGCTTTCCGAGGAACCGACGGGCTGCCCGGCCCGGCAACCGACCGCGACGCGGTTTCCCGAATCGGTCATAACGAGCGGATAGCGGAACGAAATCGGACAGGTCTAGTCACGTCACGAGCGGGCGAGCCATGCGTCCCACGGGCAACGGACGGCAACGGGGAGCCCCGGTGCCGAGGGCACACGTCCGTAAGCACCACCCGGTCATCGGCGCGCACGGGGGGAGGGACCGGGCGGTGCGCCGGGGCCCGAACCGGGGAAGTTCGGGCCCCTCCCCCGCCACTACGACAACGACAACCGAGCAGCACGATCCGGAGAACAGGAGCGGAAACGATGTCCGACCTCACGAACGAGACGATGAACCCGATCTTCGCCGAACTGGCCCGCGAACTGTCCGATCCGGTCGGCTCCGAGATCGCCGTTTCCGAGCCGCCGGAGTTCGCGGACCTGCTGGTCGACTCGGCGCTCAGCGGCAGGCACCGCGACAGCGAGGAGGCCGGGGCCGATGCCTCCGGTACCGAGTCGAGCGGAATCGAGCGGCCGGACGGGGCGGTGCTGCAGACCGCCGGTCGGCACGCCCAGTCGAATTGAGCCCGCTCGGTACGCGGCCGGACGGACGGGCGTGTCGGAAGCGTCGAGTTCGTCGAGCCCGGGCTCGACGAGGTTCGAGGGTGACCGGCACCCCGATGGGCCACGACCGCTCGGAACCGTCCGACGCGGCGGGACGTTTCGGAATCCGACGACGAGCCGGGGCCGCGCCGGAAGAACGCGCGCCTTCCCGGTGAGTCCGGGCACTCGAGCCCGGCCCGGTCTCGCCGCTCGGAGCCCCGAAATCACTCGGAACGACGGGGAACCCTCAACCGCGAGTGCACCGCGTTGTTCGTACTCGCCCCGTTGGCCACCACCGAGTGCAGCAGGCCATTGTAGACCAGATCCCACATGTCGCGGTCTTCCTGTACCTCCTCGATTTTGGCGTGCACTTTCCGTCCACCGGTGTCCTTCAGATCCAGGTACATCGAGGAACTCCTGTGCTTGACGGTCACCTCGACCAGTTCGTACAGCCGAACCCACTCACCACCGTTGCTGTACCAATCGGCCCCTGCCGCTTGACGCAGCTTTCTGCTGAGCACATAGAGACCTATGGTCGCCAGTAGGCAGATCACCCACACCGGCCAGAGGCTCATCCACGAGAACTCCAGCCCCTGCTTGAGGGTTACACCGCCCACGATGAGCACGAAACCGGCGAGAGCCACGGACAAAGCGCCCAGTCGACTGTGGCGGTACCACTCCAGCACCGGACCCTGACCGGGCGGCGGCTCCGGCTTTCGGTGCTGCTCCTGTTCTCTGTCCGAATCCCTGCTTTTTTCCGCCTTTCTCGTACCGAAGAATGCCGGAGCACGCGGCGGTCTGGGCTCTCCGGTCCACGGATCCGGACGCGGCGGCAGCTCCTCCTGCGCCGGAGTCTCCTCTTGCATATACCTGGTCCTCACTACTCGCCGGTCAGCCAGTTCTCCGCACTGGTCGCAAGGAAGTCTCCAGCCATGCTTCCGACCGCTCCTCCGACCACCGTTCCGACACCCGGAAAGATCGCCGATCCGATCGCCGCACCGGCGGCTCCGCCGACCGCTGCGCCTCCGAG
Organism: Actinopolyspora mzabensis; assembly: GCF_900101095.1. Taxonomy (GTDB): domain Bacteria; phylum Actinomycetota; class Actinomycetes; order Mycobacteriales; family Pseudonocardiaceae; genus Actinopolyspora; species Actinopolyspora mzabensis. Next base: position 33,649 of record NZ_FNFM01000006.1, on the reverse strand, counting down.
ACTGGCACCAGCATCCATCGCAGCTTCCCCAACCCCATGGGTTCCAGTTGCCACATCGGTGGTCTCGGAAGCCACTGTTATCGCTGTTCCCACATAAGGCAATCCACGTAAAACCGGCTTCGCATTGGAAGCCATTTTCGCCCCATCGCCGAGTAAACCGACTGCGTCCGCAGTAGCAGCCCTTCGCAACGAACTCGGGACTTTCTCCGAAAACGCACCCGTTTTCGCTCCCCGCGCATCGGCGACCTTTGACTTGGCGCCGTACTGCATGGCCGCCACCCTCGCTTTGGCGGCATCGCTGCTGTGGTCCGCCGCTTTGGCCAGGTTCCGCATCTCCCTCGCCTTGTCCTCGAGGGCGTCCGCCTGTTCGAAGAGCGCGGCGGCACTCTCGGTGGAGGTCTTGATCGCGGTCAGGCCGCCGGTCAGCGAACGGGTCACGTGGGTCTTCACGGCGTTGAAGGTCTCGTTGGGATCCTGCATCGCGGATTCGAGCTCGCGATGCGCCCTCTCCTGCTTCTCCCGCGCATCGACCACGATGTCGCCCGCTTCCTCGAACGCCCGCTGCCGCTTCTCGGCGGCTTTCCCCGGAGCGCTCGGCGACCCGGACTCCCCGGCGGGACTCGGTTTCGGCGGCAGGATCTTCGTCCCATTGATCACGAGTCCCGCCTGCCGGGCCACGCCACGGGCGGCGGCCATGCGCGAATCGACGGTCTCGATCTCGTCCGCGAAGGCCCGCAGCGCTGACTCGACCTTGCCGAGCGCCTCCTCCAGCTCCTGCGCCTGCTTGGATCGCCGCCCCAGTTCACCGCGTGCCGCATCGGCAGCGGTTCCGGTCCAGAAACTCTCGGAGGCACCGCGCTGCTCGCTCACGACATCGATGACCTCTCCCGTGCCGGTACCGAGTTTCCCCAACCAGTCGGCGGTGTCACGACACGTGGCGGGTTCGTCCAGCACCTCGGTGTTCAGTTCCCCAGCCATGTTCCACCCCGGATCAGTCGGCCCTACCGCCGTACTCGTCGTAGTACTCTTTCCGTAACCGCTCGGCGTTCCGGTTGTCCAACTCGCCGTAGCTGCCGTCGCTGGCGTCGATGTCACGGGCGATCTCATCGATCGCCGCGATCACAGCGGCAGCGGTCTTCGAGAGCTCACCCAGCGTGTGACTCACTTTCTCCGCCGACGTGGACACCTGGGGCATATCGGCGGCGTCGTTCGCGGCCGCGTCCAGCTTGTCCGTGCTGCTTCGCAGCGCGGAGGCCATACCGCGCAATCGATCGCGATCGGCGCGAATCCCGTTCTCCGACACGGTCACTCCTCTCCGCCGTGCCGAAGGTGTTCCGGCAAGGGCGTGTCCAAGCAGATCGTGTGCGCGCCACACGCATGCCTGACCTCGCCGAGCAGACCCGCGGGAACGGGGGCGGACGCCTGATGTGGCCCGCAGCCCCGACGCAGCGCTTCCATCGAGGTGTAAGCCATCACGGCCAGCAAGCCACCGGGCATGGGTTGCAGCTCCAGCTCAACACGCTCCTCACGCCCGCCGTACGGGCGCGAAGCCAGGTAAACCGTTGTCCAGTCGGGCGAATCCGGGTCGTTCCACTCCGCTTCTTCTTCCGACCATTCGCCCGCCGTACCCCGCAGCTCGGCCGGAATCGGCGCGTCCAGCAACACCCCGAACCGGAAATCGGGCGATTCCAACACGGAATCGGAACGGGAACCGGTTCGTGCGGACTCGTGGAGTTTGTCGAGTGGCAGCAGTATCCACGGTTGATTCGGTCCACATCCGGCCAGAAAACCGTCTAATGTGGAATAAGCGAGTACCACCAGCCCTCCGGAGAAATCCCGCATCTCCAGCATCAGACCGCCACTCTCCTCCGCAGGACGACAGGCGAGGTAGAGCCGGGAGGGTAGCTGATCGGTCTCGTCGAGGTCGTAGACGCGCGGCTTCTCGGTCAGTTCGACCATCGTCATCCCCCGTTTCAGTACGAGTGCCGTACGGCGCAGCGTAACGAGTCATCGGCCCGCACAGTTCGGATTCGACACTTCGGGACCGGTGAGAACCGGGGTGTTCAAGGAGGTCGCCCCCGGCCAGGCAAGAACCCGCCCGGCGTACTCCGGGGATCGAGTTACCCTCGGACAGGTCGGCGCCGGGACGACCGGTGCGCCTCAACCCGTGGGTTTGCGGGCGACCACACGCTCGACGATGCCGAGCTTGAACCTCTCGTGCAACTCCAACCCGAAGCCGGCCGCACGGACCTGCTCCAGGGGACGTCGCCGGAAGTGCTCTCCGGCCTGCGGAACCGTGACCAGCTCCAGCAGGCGTTGCACCACCCGAACCGGCCGCGAGGTGCTCACCACGTGGTCGGCCAACAGCAGCAGCCCGCCCGGCCTGAGCACCCGGTCCATCTCGGACAGCACAGTACGGACCTCGGGAACCGCGCACAGCGAGAAGGTGCAGACGACCGTGTCGAACGAGGCGTCGGGGAAGGCCAACCGCTGCGCGTCAGCGACGCCGAGCTCCACCGCACGCCCCGTGCGCTCGGACCGGCGCCGCGCCTGTTCGAGCATCGCCGGGCTCAGGTCCACCCCCGTCAACCGGGTCCCGGCCGGATACCGCTCCAGGTTCAGCCCGGTGCCGATGGCCACCTCCAGCACCTCACCCTCGGCCCGCCCGCACAACCACTGCCGGGTGTCACCGAAGAAGCGACGCTCCAGGCGGCCCATCTGCCGATCGTAGGTCCGGGAGTGCCGATCCCAGTGCCGTCGGGACCGCTCCAGTTTCGTTGCCGTCGTCCGCATCGCCCACCCCCGCTTCGCACGCCGAGTACGCTCTCAAGCTACTACGGGACGGCAGCGGCGTGGCAGTTTCCGGGATTCACGAGGCACCGAGCCCCACCCCCCAGTGGGGAGGGGGTCATCGAGGAGGTGCCGCTTCCGTGCGCATGCGGGATGCCCGGCGGGAATCTCAGCCGGCGTCCCAACGGGTGGTTCGACGCTTCGCCAACCGATCCCACCGAGCCGCGAGGAAAAGCGGCACCAACCCGGCGACGAAGAGCACGAGGAACACGGGGAGCGGCCACCAGCCGACCTCAACCGTCCGTGTGGTGCGCCACTGGACGGCGCACAGCGGCAGCAGCGCCGTGCCCAGGGCGGCGTTGAGCACCAGGAACGCCCTGGCCTGCCGCGCCGCCGAGGCTCGGGTGGCGGGGCGGTTGACCGCCCCGGTGCGAGCGGTGGACGGCAGCTCGCTCTCGGGTTTGGTCCGTGCGACGGCGAAAGCGGCGCCCGCGATCAGCACCGTGGTTCCGAGGTAGAGGAAGACGGGCACGAAGGCGGAGCCGACGGATTTGCGCGCCCACGCATCGACCCCGGTCGGGCCGATGTGCTGGGGCACCGTCTCGGGCAGCTCGGGATACACCGTCGCTCCCCAAGCACTCATGCCGACCAGGAGCACGAGACTCGGCACCAACCACGGCCACGGGAACCGTGGCCGGGAATCCCCGGAAATCGCGCATCACCCCGCTGAACCGTCGCCGGCAACCACCCTATCCGACAGCGCTCGGGCATTCGTGAAATTTTGTCGAGCGCGACGGAACCCACCCACGAAGAAACCGACCACGCCGGGCACGAAGCGCCGTCAGAGCGGGTTGAGGCGGGCCTTGAGCAGGCAGAACGAGTTGCCCTCGGGGTCGGCGAGCACGCTCCACTGCTCCTCGCCGGTCTGGCCGATGTCGGCCGGACGCGCCCCGAGCTTCATCAGGCGTTCGAGTTCGGCGGCCTGATCGCGGTCGGTGGGGTTCACGTCGATGTGCAACCGAGACTTCTCCTGGCCCGGCTCGCCCCCGCTCCGGAAGATGATCGTCGGCTGCGGGCCGCCGAACCCTTCGCGCGGCCCGATCTCGATGGCGTAGTCCTCCCCGGCGTATTCGCGACCCAGCTCCACGAAGTCCAGGACCTCGCACCAGAACCGCGCCAGCACCTCGGGGTCGCGGCAATCGAGCACGAGCTCACCGATACGACACGCCATTGACGAAACCTACTCTCAGCGAAGGAACCGAGGGGCGACCGCGGACGGATCTCGCGGTCTCCCGCGTTGGGAACAGCTCGAGATCGTACCGGGTGAGTCGAGCAGGCGCGAAGGGTTTTCGGCCCCCAGCCGGCCGGATCGTGCCCAGGGCCGGGAACGAAAAAGGACCAGGCCTGGTGACCTGGTCCTTCGATGGTGGAGACGAGGGGAATCGAACCCCTAACCCCCGCCTTGCAAAAGCGGTGCGGTCGATGCGCTTACCGGTATCTATACCGGCGCATCGCTGGACACCGTGCCGTTTGTTCTCTGTTGTTCGTCGCCGCTGTTCGCTGGTGTGTGCCCCAAACCAACCTATGCCACATAGCTCTCAGAGCAACCACGAGAAGTGGTCACGACCAGCCGAAGTGCCGTGCGATCACAAAGGCCAGACAACCCCCCGCCACACCAGATCCTCGTAGTACAAGCAATAGAAGACCATAACGGATGGTAGTCCCCCAGCCTTCAGTCGCAACAAGGTACAACGTCTCTTTGGAATGAGACTGCCGACGGGTGAATACAGACTCGTGATCAGAGCGTTCTGGAACTACCCCATACCCCATCCGGTCCTCCAGTGGACATCATCCAATGTCCCACCGGATGAGCGGGCTTAAAGCGCGTTAACCGGACAGTCAACCCAGTCGGAAAGTTACCCCGTCCGCGCCCGGGGACCGCACTTAATAGCAGCTTCTCTAGCTTAAAAGAGAGATTCGAGTTCGTCGAAGTCCGCTTTCACTGCTCCATCTAGAAGGCTCCACCACTTATCACGTTGAACTTGCGGGGTGCGTGGGCACTTGGGACACCGAAACACATATGAGTCCCGACCTAGGAACGTGTGGGGTTCCGCATCTCGCTGCGGCGGAGCGAACCACTTCAGAGCATGGTTCATGCCGCGTTGCCCATCAAGCATCCTACGAGCCTCGGTAAGCTGAACTCGCTCGTGTTGCCCGCGATCGGTGCAAACAATCGATATGAAGTAGTCAACCTCCTCGCCAGCGCCATTGAACTGCCTCGGACGGTCAGGATTTGTCCTTGAGAACCCTTGATCAAAGTCCATCAAGACCTCCATCGGATGTTCGACCTGCTCAGGATGACGATCACCCAGCCCCTCCCTCATCCGACATCCCACCGCTTTCAGCGGGCAAGCCGGTTAGTCAAGAGTGCCCGAACCTGTGCGTGCCGCAGCGTTGCTTGGGGAGCCGCCTGACTCTCTTGACTCACCGGATTGGCCGCCATCCTCCAACGGCGGATGAGGGAGGGGGCGTCTCGCGAGACCAGGGCGCACCGATGCGCGGTCGGCTACCGGCGCCGGGACCGGCACCAGCCGCACGCCCGGCGTCCGGTCGGGCCGACCACACCGGCACGTGGGCTGGCGGCTCTCCCCAGGACCCACCGGGCAAGTAGGCAGGTGGCCTCGGCAGGGGCCGCTCTTGAATCCTGTAGAGAAATTGTGAACACGCTCGCTCGGTGTTCTAGTTGTGCGGTCTCGACACGTCGGTTTTAGGTGATTCTTTACGATCGGCGGATGTCCTCGCCTGCGTCGGCTGGTCAGCTGCTGCGGTAGGTATCGGCCGCAGCTTGGATCCGGGCGACGTAGCCTGCCCAGTAACCCTGGCTGCCGTACTCGTCGTGATTGCGACCCCCCTGACCGTCGATGCTCTCGCGCAGGATGTCGATGTGGCCGGCGTGCTGGGCGGTTTCGGCAACTACGCGTACCAGCAGGTGACCGACCGTCGTGTCGCGCCGGTCAGGGGCCCACCAGGCGACGTGCGCGGGCGTCTCCAGACCCAGCTGCGTAATCGAGGTGTCGGAGTGTTCCCACGCCTGGCGGTAGAGCCCAGTGAGGTAGTCGCGGGACTGTTCGGGGGTCGCCCACATGTCCGCGTCGTCCCAGATCGAGCCATCCTCTACCCAGGGCAGGCAGATAGGTGAGGGCCGCCCTACACAATCACCGAGGTAGCCGATCTCGATACCCGCCAGATGCTTGACCAGCCCGAGAATGTTCGACCCGCTGGGTGTGAGCGGGCGCCTGGCGTCGTACTCGTCGAGTCCGTCGAGCCCGCGCAACACAGTCTCCCGGGCCTCTTGCAGGTACCGGAGCAGATCGCTTGCCATACCTGCGGAGGACGTCTTACTGACCACGCAGCACACCGTAGCCCTATCGACCGACAACGACTATTTTGCCCTGGGGCGTCCGCTGAGCGATCCCTCCCGTACATCCGCGGAATCCTTACGCGCGGCCGGAATCGTGGTCCCTCCTCGACTGAGAAGCAGGCTGGGCGCGTCCGTGTCCGGTGGCCTTGGGTTATGCGTGCCCGCACCTCGGCATCGGTACATCGACGGCTGCGCTCTGGCAGAGGGACTGGCTAGGTTACCGGGGGCATTCCGGAAGTCTTCGCCTTGATCTTGCCCGACCAACCGCCAGTGACCTCGAGGGCCTTCACGACATTTGCATTGACCCTCAGGTGTGGACTCACTTTCCGAGTCTTCGGCACGACGACATCGACGCGAGGCTAGCGATGCTCCATACCCGGCAACAAAAGTGGGACCGAGACGGCTTGGGGACTTGGAGGGTCAGAGTCCGCGATTCGTCGCCCATCATCGGTTACGGCTGTTGCAGCCTACGCGGTGGACAAATGTTCTGGAATCTCGGATACAGGTTCGCAACTGATGCCCAGGGCCCCGGTTACACCACTGAACTCACTCAGGAAGCAGTGAGGCACGCTCACCGGCGCGAAGCCGACATACCCGTCGCAGCCCCCTTGCTCGAGCACAACACCGGCTCGGTGAAAGTGGCGGTAAAGGTGGGTCTAAGGCTGCGTCATCGAGTGCCTGATACGGGCAATCCTGACCCCGACGCCATACGACTCGGCTACACCGACCGCCCCTGACAGAGGACCAACTGTCCGCCATTCCCGGGTAGTACGAAGAGCTCAGTTCATAGATCCACCGCGTCTGGGATACGCTGACCGACATAACACGCAGTGGAGAGCGACTCAGTTGCTGGTCTCGTCGATGATCCACCGCGCGTATTCCTGATCGCCGTCGATGATCGGTAATCCGGCGACACAAGCGAACTCGTATGGGTGCCCTTGCCTGGTCCGCTTCACGATGGCGTTCACGAGAGTGCGACGTGTCCGGAGTGCGGCGCTCGCTTCGGTTGTGTCGTTGGCTTCCTCGCGCCATCGGTACGCGGTTCGATACGGGGAATCGTGTGGGCAGCCGCACAGAGACGATCATCTACGAGTCGCTTACCGAAGTCCGCGAGCCGTTCGGAGCGTGGTGCCGTGATGACTACTTCGCAAACGTCATCCCGTGCGCTCATTTGTCGTCTTCCTTGAGCTGCTCGATTACTCCTCGCGCGGCGTACTCGCTGCGGCCCATGGCCGCCCCGACCGATCATGATCCGGCCGTCATAGCTCAAACCGACCCACCGAGCGCACATGTTGCTACCGTGCACGTGCAGGATGAGAGGCATCTTGTCCTTGGACCGGACGGAACCATCGTCGGCTGCATACCAGCCCACAAGGATCTCGCTGTCCCACAGCCGTAGCTCACCACGCCAGTGGTAGCCACCGTCTTCGCCTTCGATGCCGCGTGTGGTGGTGTGGACTTCGAACAGGTTGCCCTGTTGCCCGATGCGGACTTCCTGGGGGTGACGACCTCTTCGCCGTCCTTCGACGTCTGTCAGGAAGCCCACCAGTCGCCGGCCAGTTCGGCTGCCGAGATGCCGAGAGCGTTCGCCAGCGCCACAGCAGCCGACAGGATAGGTTGCTGTTCGCCTACCTCGTATCGCCTGATCTGGCGCACACCGATACCCGCCGCATCGGCAAGCCCGGGCTGCGGCATGTGCCCCAGATGCGCCCCAGGATGGATCATGAAAAAGGACCAGGCCTGGTGACCTGGTCCTTCGATGGTGGAGACGAGGGGAATCGAACCCCTAACCCCCGCCTTGCAAAAGCGGTGCTCTGCCGATTGAGCTACGTCCCCTCGCAGCGCCGAAGCACTGCCCCACGGCCCGCGGACAACGTTGCCCGATCGGTGGTGCCGTAGTGAGACACCCCGAAGCACGGCCGAACCGCGGTTCGCTCAGACCTCCGCGGTAGCTTCACGCCACAGGTCGGCCTCCGCCTTGGCCGCGGTCTTGCGACGCACGACGAACAGGACGGCACCGGCAACAGCAGCGAGAACGAGCAGCTTCTTCACTTCGGACGCCTCCTACTACGAACGTATGCCGCCGCCACGATAATCGCAGCGGCGGCACGTGCCACGTGGGCCTAGGAGGACTTGAACCTCCGACCTCTTCGTTATCAGCAAAGCGCTCTAACCGACTGAGCTATAGGCCCTGCGTGCGATTACAAATACTACACACCCGCGCGATCGTCTTCCAAAGGGGGGTCCCCCTCACCGTCCCGAGTGACGACCGAGCCCGGAACGGACTCCCGGAACCCCAGGTCAACCGGGGAACCGGGAGTAACCCGGAACCTCACTCCCGCTCGGAGAGGGTCACCTCGACCCCACCGACGAAATCCGCCGCCACGTTGTAGATGAACCCGGCAACGGTCGCCAGGGCGGTGAACAGCACGATGTTGATCGCACCGATCATCGAGGCCACCGCGAACACCCGCACCGGGCTGATCAACGGCTCGCTCAACGAGTTCTCGGGCTGAGTCAGCTCACTGAACGTCCCGTTGAGCTGCTCCCAGACGCCCATACCGCCGAGCACCCCGTACAGCACCGCCACGGCGATCAACCACACGAAGAACAGCGTGACGCTGAGCATCAGTGCCAGCTTGAGCACCGACCACGGATCCACCCGCCGGATCTGCAGGCTCGCCCGCCGGGGACCGCGACTCGGCCGACGCGGCGCACCCTGGGTGGCCGCCCCACCGCGAGCCCCGCCTCCCATGCCCAGCGAGAGTCCCGGCCGGGGCGACTCCGCGGCGGAACCGTCACCGGCGGCTTCCCCGGCAGGCTGCGAACCGGCGGACTGCGAACCGGTCTGGGAGGCCGAACCCGCCGGATGCGGAATCCGATGCGTTTCCTCCTCCTCGTACCCCGTCCCCGAGTCCGCACCCTGCTGCCCGTCCGAGTCGTCCGAAACCTCGGTGGTGCCCGAGGAGGTGTCCGCCGAGGCGGCGGAAGTACTCATCGAGCCACCCGCTCGCTGCCAGGGCGGAGTGGCCCCGGAACCGTCGACCTCACTCCGGGAGCCCTTCGCGCCACCGGCAGAACCACGCGAATCCCCACCGCTCTCGGCAGCGTCCGTGGACATCCCCTCGGAAACCGAGGTGGTCGCCTCCGCCGTCGTAGTGGTCGAGGTCGTTTCCTGCTCGCCGGTTGAACGAGACTCCGATTCCTGCGGCTTGTCCGAAGATGTCACGAGCGATCCTTCACTGATCGTCGGCTGCCTACCACGCGGGGTGCCCCGCGCCTACTTCCGTTGCTCCGGGCCGGCTGCGTCCGGATCGGCGGCTTCATCCGCGTTGCGCGCGATGGCCACCAGCGAGTTCCCCTCGCCCAGATCCATCAGGCGCACCCCCTTCGTCTGCCTACCGGCCTTGCGCACCTCCTTGGCGGTGGTGCGAATGACCCCGCCCGTGGAGGTGATCGCGTAGAGCTCATCCTCCAGTTCGGCGATGAGCGCTGCCACTAGCCTGCCACGTTTCCGGTCGTGCTGAATGGTCAACACGCCCTTACCGCCGCGTCCCTGCACCGGGTACTCGTCGATGGGGGTGCGTTTGGCGTACCCGCCCTGGGTCGCGACCAGCACGTAACGGTCCTCGTGGCAGACGCCCATGGCCAGCAGCTCGTCCCCGGAGTTGAACCGCATCCCCAGCACACCGGAGGTGGCCCGCCCCATCGGACGCAGCACCTCGTCACTGGCGTTGAAGCGGATGGACTGCCCCTCGGCCGAGACCAGCAGCAGGTCGTCCTCCGGCGAGCAGAGCACCGCACCGACCAGCTCGTCGCCGTCCTTGAGGTTGACACCGATCAGCCCACCGGAGCGGTTGGAGTCGAAATCGGTGAGCTTGGACTTCTTGACCAGCCCGTTCTTGGTGGCCAGCACCAGGTAGGGGACGGCGGTGTAGTCCTTGATCTGCATCACCTGGGCGATGTGCTCGTCCGGCTGGAACGCGAGCAGGTTCGCCACGTGCTGCCCGCGGGCGGTGCGGTTGGCCTCCGGCAGCTCGTACGCCTTGGCACGGTAGACCCGCCCCTTGTTGGTGAAGAACAGGATCCAGTCGTGCGTGGAGCACACGAAGAAGTGCGAGACGATGTCGTCCTGTTTCAACGCGGCGCCCTGCACGCCCTTGCCGCCGCGCTTCTGGGCCCGGTAGAGATCGGTCCGGGTCCGCTTGGCGTAACCGGTCCGGGTGATGGTCACCACCACGTCCTCGTCCGCGATGAGGTCCTCCATGGAGACCTCACCCTCGTACGGGACGATCCGGGTGCGCCGCTCCTCGCCGTGCTTGTGCACGATCTCCATCAGCTCGTCGCGCACGATCTGGCGCTGCCGCTCCGGCTTGACCAGGATGTCGTTGAGATCGGCGATCTGCGTCTCGATCTCGGACAGCTCGTCCAGCAGCTTCTGCCGTTCCAGCGCGGCCAGCTTGCGCAGCTGCATGTCCAGGATCGCGGTGGCCTGCTCCTCGTCGATGCCGAGCAGCTCGATCAGCCCGGAACGGGCGTCGTCCACGGTCGAGGAGTTGCGGATCAGGTTGACCACCGCGTCCAGCTGGTCCAGCGCCAGCGTCAGCCCGCGCAGGATGTGGGCCCGCCGTTCGGCACGCTGCAGGCGGTGCTTGGTGCGCCGCACGATCACGTCGATCTGGTGCCGCACGTAGTAGCGGATCACCTGGTCCAGCCGCAGGGTGCGGGGCACACCGTCGACCAGCGCCAGCATGTTCACGCCGAAGGTGGTCTGCAGCTGGGTGTGCTTGTAGAGGTTGTTGAGCACGACCTTGGGGATGGCGTCCCGCTTGAGCGTGATCACGATGCGCATCCCGCGCCGACTGTTGGACTCGTCGGCGATGTCGGTGATCCCCGAGATCTTGCCCTCACGATGCATCGTGGCGATGTTCTCGATCAGGTTGTCCGGGTTGACCTGGTACGGGAGCTCGGTGACCACCAGCGAGGTGCGTCCCTTGGCATCCTCCTCCACGTCGACCACCGCGCGCATCCGGAGCGAGCCGCGGCCCGTGCGGTAGGCGTCGGCGATCGCGTTGGTGCCCATGATCATCGCGTGGGTCGGGAAGTCCGGCCCCTTGATGCGCTCGATCATGGCCTCGAGCAGCTCATCGTCCTCGGCCTCGGGATTGTCCAGCGCCCACACCACACCGTCGGCGACCTCGCGCAGGTTGTGCGGCGGGATGTTGGTCGCCATCCCCACCGCGATACCGCCACCGCCGTTGACCAGCAGGTTGGGGATGCGCGAGGGCAGGACGTCGGGCTCCTGCGTGCGGCCGTCGTAGTTGTCCGAGAACTCGACGGTGTCCTCGTCGATCTCGGCCAGCATGCTCATCGCCAGCGGCGCCAGCCGGGATTCCGTGTAGCGCATGGCGGCGGCCGGATCGTTGCCGGGCGAGCCGAAGTTGCCCTGGCCGTCGATGAGCACGTTGCGCATCGACCACGGCTGGGCCATCCGCACCAGGGTGTCGTAGATCGCGGAGTCGCCGTGCGGGTGGTAGTTACCCATCACGTCACCGACCACGCGCGAGCACTTCACGTAGGAGCGGTCGGGCCGGAACCCGGAGTCGTACATCGCGTACAGCACCCTGCGGTGCACCGGTTTGAGCCCGTCGCGCACGTCGGGCAGCGCCCGCGCCACGATGACGCTCATGGCGTAGTCGATGTAGGAGTTCTGCATCTCCTGCTGGAGATCGACCGGTTCGACTCGGCCACCCTCCGGGGGCAAGGTCTCGGTCATACCGTCCTTCTCTTCGCTGGGTTGGCGGTCGCGGTTCGCCCGGTGGCCCCGTCGGGTACGCGGCCACGGCCACGCCGGGCGATCTCGCGGGGTCGTGGGGATTCGGCGCGGGCGCCGATCAGACGTCGAGCAGTCGGACGCCCTTGGCGTTGCGGGTGATGAAGGAGCGGCGCGCTTCCACGTCCTCGCCCATCAGCACGCTGAACAGCTCGTCGGCCGTGGCGGCGTCGTCCAGGCTGACCTGCATCAGCACGCGGTTGTCGGGGTCCATGGTGGTCTCCCAGAGCTCGGGGGCGTTCATCTCGCCGAGCCCCTTGTACCGCTGGATGCCCTCCTCCTTGGGCAGCTTGCGCCCCTCCTCGGCGCCCTGCTGCAGCACCGCGTCGCGCTCCCGGTCGCTGTAGACGTACTGCGGTTGCGAACGCGGCCACTTGATCTTGTAGAGCGGCGGGCTGGCCAGGTAGACGTGCCCGTTCTCGATCAGCGGCCGCATGAACCGGAACAGCAGCGTGAGCAGCAGCGTGCGGATGTGCTGCCCGTCCACGTCGGCGTCGGCCATCAGCACGATCTTGTTGTAGCGCAGCTTGGACAGGTCGAACTCGTCGTGGATGCCGGTGCCCAGCGCGGTGATGATCGACTGGACCTCGTTGTTCTTGAGGACCTTGTCGATCCGCGACTTCTCCACGTTGATGATCTTGCCCCGGATGGGCAGGATCGCCTGGTAGCGGGACTCTCGCCCCTCCTTGGCGGAACCGCCGGCCGAATCGCCCTCTACGATGTAGAGCTCGCACTCGTCGGGGTTGTTGGACTGGCAGTCCTTGAGCTTGCCGGGCAGCCCGCCGATGTCCATCGCCGACTTGCGCCGCACCAGGTCCTTGGCCTTGCGGGCGGCGACCCTGGCCTGCGCGGAGGAGACCGCCTTGTTGATGATGTTCTTGGCGTCGGCCGGGTTGCGCTCGAACCAGTCGTTGAGCCACTCGAAGGCGGTGGTCTGCACGAAGGACTTGACCTCGGTGTTGCCCAGCTTGGTCTTGGTCTGCCCCTCGAACTGCGGTTCGGAGACCTTGACCGAGATGATGGCGGCGAGCCCTTCGCGGACGTCGTCGCCGGTCAGGCTGCCGTCCTTGTCCTTGAGGAGCTTCTTCTCCTTGGCGTAGGAGTTGACGACCCTGGTCAGCGCCGCCCGGAAGCCCTCCTCGTGGGTGCCGCCCTCGTGGGTGTTGATCGTGTTGGCGAAGGTGTAGACCGACTGGTTGAACCCCTCGTTCCACTGCATCGCGATCTCGACCTCGTGCCCCTCACCGGCGGCGCTGAAGCTCACGATCTTCTTGTGGATGGGGTCCTTGGTGTGGTTGATGTGCGCGACGAAGTCCTCCAGGCCACCCGGGTAGTGGAAGATCCGTTCGGCGGCGCGGGCGGACTCGCCGGAGGCGTCCTCCCCCGAGCTGTCCTCGGCGGCGGCGCGCTCGTCGCGCAGCACGATGCGCAGCCCCTTGTTGAGGAAGGCCATCTCCTGCAGCCGCCTGGCGATGGTCTCGGCGTCGAACCGTGTGGTCTCGAAGATCTCCGGATCGGCCCAGAAGGTGATGCTGGTGCCGGTCTCGCCGGTGCGCTCGCCCCGTTCCGGCGACGAGACGGGTTTCGAGTCCTCGTAGCGCTGCCGCCACACGTGGCCGTCGCGGTGCACCTCGGCCTCGAGTCCGGTGGAGAGCGCGTTGACCACGGAAACGCCGACGCCGTGCAGCCCGCCGGAGACCGCGTAGCTGTCGCCGCCGAACTTGCCGCCCGCGTGCAGCATGGTCAGCACGACTTCCAGCGTGGGTTTCTTCTCCACGGGGTGCTCGTCCACCGGGATACCGCGCCCGTCGTCGGTTACCCGTACGCCGCCGTCGGCGAGCAGTGTGACGGTGACCTCGCTGGCATGGCCTGCCATCGCCTCGTCCACCGAGTTGTCCACAACCTCCTGCACAAGGTGGTGCAGGCCGCGCTCACCGGTCGAGCCGATGTACATGCCGGGACGCTTGCGGACTGCCTCAAGGCCCTCGAGAACGGTGATGGATGAAGCGCTGTATTCGTTCTTCTTCGCTGTCACGGGCCTCGGAGTCTCCTAGAGCCGAATTGCTTGAGTCTGCGGCCCGCACGGCGGGATCGGCGAAGCCGCCCGCGGGCCGGGGCCGGTACGACCCCACCACCGCCCGGTACTGGAACGTCACGACACCGACGCACGAACCGGACCCACCGCCATTCTACTGGTCGGCCCTGTCAGAAAGCCGCCAAGGACACCCCTGGCTTGCTCACAGAGCGACCAAAACGGATCAGGACACCTTTAAAGGGCGGCGAACACGACAGGAAGATTCTGACTTGTAGCCTGCCGCCAGGTGCAACCCGGGTGCCCGAACCGCGCGAACCTCACCTGAAAGCGGGACGACCCCGGTGCCGCCCGGACACCCGGGCACGCACCGCCACCCCCGCGAAGCGGCTCACCCGTAGGTGTCGCGCGGTCCCCTCCCGGAGATGTGCCGGGGCCCGTGCCGCCAGCTGGGGGCCGCCGGACCGGACACCTTGATCCGTCGCACCACCCGGCTGCCGAGACCGTCCGCGATCCGCTGCACGAGCTGGCGCTGCAACAACCGCAACTCGGTGGCCCACGCCGTGGACTCCGCCCGCAGCGTGAGCACTCCCTCGCTCAGCTCGACCGGTTCGCTGTGCGCCGCGATCTCCTCCCCCACGAGTTCCGCCCAGCGCCCGAACAGCTGGCCGCCGGTCAACCGCTCGGACCATCCCCTGGCATCGACGACCCGCCGGAGCAGCCGCCCCAGCTCCTGCGGATCCCGGTCGTCGGCGTCGGGACCCGACCAGCCACGACCACGCCGAGTACGGCCACCCGGACGTGCGGTCCGGCCACGGGGACGTACCCCGGACTTCTCCCGCGCCGCCTGCAACGCCGCCCGAGCCAGGTCCGAGCCCGCCGTCCGCTCGCCCGCGGCCCCAACCGGTTCGGGTCCGACGGCCCGGAGATCGGCAGATGTGGTGTCGTGGGAACTCGACGCGCTCTTCGAGTTGTCCACACTGTCCACAGTTCGATCCCCAACCGTGGCTCCCCGCGCGGAGTCCGCGCCGCCGGGTGGGCCCGCTGCGGCGCGTGCGGGCCGCCAGGACGCGAACAACGCGTCGCGCTCCGCCGCCGACCGGGGACGTCCTCCGAACTCATTCGGCACGCCGCACCTCCCCCTCGCGCACGTCGAACCGAACCCCCGACAGTTCGGCGGGAACGTCCTCGGCCACGGCCGCGGTCACCAGTACCTGTTCCGCCCCGGCCACCGACCGGGCCAACCGGGCGCGGCGTCGCGCGTCCAGCTCCGCGAAGACGTCGTCCAGGATCAGCACGGGTTCGGCACCATCCTCGGACAGTAGGTGATACGAGGCCAGCCGCAACGCGAGCGCGAACGACCAGGACTCGCCGTGGCTGGCATACCCCTTGGCCGGAGCCTGCCCCAGCACCAGCTCCAGGTCGTCGCGGTGCGGCCCCGACAGCGACACACCGCGCTCCAACTCCTGCTGCCTGGACTCGCCGAGCTGCGTCAGCAGCGCGGCCTCGATCGTGCCGGGATCGGCACGGGGGCCCTCCGGGGTGCCGTACCCCTCGGGCAGTCCCGGGACGCTGCTGCGGTAGGCAGGCTCGGCCACCCGGGAGGCGGGCCCCTCCTCCGCCGGGGACCCGTCCGCCGCGACCTCGGCGTAGCAACGCCTGACGTGCGGAATCAGGTCGGCGACCAGGTCCAACCTGCCCGCCAGGAGATCGGCGCCGTACTTGGCCAGGTGGCCGTCCCAGACCTCCAGGGTGCGCAGGTCGGTCGGATCGACGCTCCGCGCCGCGCCCGCCGACTTCAGCAGCGCGCCGCGCTGCTTGAGCACCTTCTCGTAGTCGGAACGCACCCCCGCGTAGCGCGGGGATCGGGCCACCAGCAGTTCGTCCAGGAAGTCCCGCCGCTGGCCGGGGTCGCCCCGCACCAGCGCCAGGTCCTCCGGGGCGAACAGCACGGTGCGCAGGACGCCGAGGACGTCGCGCGGTTTCGTGGCCGAGCCGCGATTGATCCGCGCGCGGTTGGCCCGCCCCGGGGCGATCTCCAGCTCGACGAGCAGTTCCCTGTCCTGGTTGACCACGGCCGCACGCACCACCGCGCGCTCGGCACCGTGCCTGATCAGCGG
Source organism: Actinopolyspora mzabensis (assembly GCF_900101095.1). Classification (GTDB taxonomy): domain Bacteria; phylum Actinomycetota; class Actinomycetes; order Mycobacteriales; family Pseudonocardiaceae; genus Actinopolyspora; species Actinopolyspora mzabensis. The sequence goes on along the minus strand of NZ_FNFM01000006.1, from coordinate 17,453 downwards.
GGCGTCGTTGGGCACGCGGTGCGAACCGAGGGTGGCCACGTAGCCGACCGCCTCGACCAGGTTCGTCTTGCCCTGACCGTTGGCGCCGACCAGCGCTGTCGGTCCGGCGTCCAGCGGAAGGTCCACGTGCTGCCAGGACCGGAAATCGGTGAGTTGCAGGTGGCGTACGTACACGACGGTCCTAGGGGCGAGGAGGCACGAACCGGGCGTTGAACGTGGTGGCCGGCAGCGCGACCACCACCAGCGGCTCACTCGCCGTCGCTGGATTGCACCGCGTGACCGCCGAACTGGTTGCGCAGCGCGGCCACCGCCTTCATGGCGGGTGAGTCGTCCTGCCGGGAAGCGAACCTCGCGAACAGCGCGGCGGTGATGGCCGGGGTGGGGACCGCGTGGTTGATGGACTCCTCGACGGTCCAGCGGCCCTCGCCGGAGTCGGTGACGTAGCCCTGCAACTGTTCCAGTTCCGGGTCCTGCTCCATGGCGCGGACCAGCAGGTCCAGCAGCCAGGAGCGCACCACGGTGCCGTGGCTCCAGGCCTTGATCGTGCCCGCGACGTCGGTGACCAGGTCCGATGCCGCGAGCAGTTCGAAGCCCTCGGCGTATGCCTGCATCAGGCCGTACTCGATGCCGTTGTGCACCATCTTGGCGTAGTGGCCCGCGCCGACCGGGCCCGCGTGCACGAAGCCCTTGGCCCGCTCGCCCGCGGGGCGCAGCGTGTCGAAGATCGGCATGGCGCGTTGCACGTCGGCGGTCTCGCCACCCGCCATCAGGCCGTAGCCGTTCTCGGCACCCCAGACGCCGCCGGAAACGCCGACGTCGACGTAGGAGATTCCCGACTCGGCCAGCAACGCCGCGTTGTCCCGGTCGTCGGTGTAGCGCGAGTTGCCGCCCTCGATGACGAGGTCGCCCGCATCGAGCAGCCCCGCCAGTTCCCGGACGGTGCTGCTGGTTGGTTCGCCGTGCGGAACCATGACCCACACGGTGCGCGGCGCGGTGAGCTCGGCCACCATGGCGGTGATCGAGGACGCGTCGGCGACCTGCTGGTCACGGTCGTAGCCCACGACCTCGTGGCCGTCCGCGCGCAACCGCTCGCGCATGTTGTAGCCCATCTTGCCGAGACCGACCAGACCCAGTTGCACCGAAACTCCCTTTCACACACTTCGCTGGCCTCACCCCGACGGAGCACACCGGGGCGGGATCACAGCCACGTCGTCGCAGCCGGCGTCGCACCGCGTTGGGCCGTGTGAACGTGCTGCGTTTTCAGCCCGGCATCCGAACCGGCATGAGCAGGTACAAATACCCGGGCAGCACCTCGCCGTCCTCACCGGCCGGTTTGATCACGGCGGGCCGGCTGGAGGTCGTGAACAGCATGCGGGCCCGGTCCGCCTTCAGCGCGGAGAGCCCGTCCTGCAGGTAGCTCGGGTTGAAGGCGATGGTCAGCGGCTCGCCCTCGAACTCGACCGGGAGTTCCTCCTCGGCGCTGCCCTCGTCGTCACCGCCCGCGGTCAGTCGCAGCGCGTTCTCGGAGAACTCCAGCCGCACCTGGGTACCGCGCTCGGCGACCAGCGAAACACGCTTGATCGCGTCGGCGAGCGTCCCGACGTCGACCACGGCGGAGGTGGCGTACTCGTCGGGCAGCAGCTTGCGGTAGGGCGGGAACTCGGCGTCCAGCAGCCTGGTCGTGCTGCGGCGGGTGGTTCCGGACAGGCCGAGCAGCCCGTCGGAGGAGGCCAGCGACAGTTCCACGGTGGTCCCCGCGCCACCCAGCGTCTTGGCCGACTCGGACAGGGTGCGCGCGGGAACCAGCACCTCGGTGTCCTCGACGGATTCGGTGGGCTGCCAGGTGAGCTCGCGCATCGCGAGCCGGAACCGGTCGGTGGCCACGAGGGTGAGCTGATCGTTGTTGATCTCGATCCGCACGCCGGTGAGCATGGGCAGCGTCTCGTCCTTGCCCGCGGCCACGGCGACCTGGGCCACCGCCGAGCTGAACGAGTCGCCCTGCACCGAGCCCGCGAGCTCGGGCATCCGCGGCAGCTGTGGATAGTCCTCCACAGGCATGGTGGGGAGGCTGAAGCGGGAGCTGCCGCAGGTGATGCTCACCCGGGAACCGTCGACGGTGATCTCGACGGGGCGCTGCGGCAGCGCCTTGGTGATGTCGGCGAGCAGCCTGCCGGATACCAGCGTCTTGCCACCGGTCTCGACCTCGGCGTCCACCCCGACCTGCGCCGAGACCTCGTAGTCGAAACCGGAGATGGTCAGCTTGCCCTCGTCGGCATCCAGCAGCATCCCTCCCAGCACCGGCACCGGCGGGCGTGAGGGCAGGCTACGAGCGACCCAGGCGACAGCATCGGCGAGACCGTCACGTTCCAGACGGATCTTCATGAGTGTCCTTTCGGTTCCGGTTCCACGACGTCTCGGTCGTGGAGAGCCTGGTCGAACGGGATGCGGGTGTGCTGTGCACCGCGAACCGAAGCGGGTACGGCGAATCGTGCTTCGAGCCCCCACCCAGCGCGGCGGAACCGCGGCGGCTCTCGGCCCGATGGGTCTCCCACGGTAGAGCGTGCGCTCTGCGCCCATGACGTGGGTCCGGGGTTTCACGGCTCGTGGAGTCCGGGGCAGCCGAAAAATTGATCTTGACTCGCCGCCCTACTTCGTTTCCCCTCTCTTTAAGAGAAAAACCAAACAACGCAGGCGTAGTAGGGCCTGTGGATATTGGGGACAACCCGGTTTTTCGCTGCTGAGTGGCGCTACCCCGCTGTGGAGAACCTTGTGGGCAACTTGGGGATGAACAAGCGGCACTGTGGACCAATTTGTCCACAAGCCGAGTTGTCCACAGTTGCGGGGTGTTGATCCACAGTCGATCCCCAAGATTTTCGCAGGTTGTCCCCAGTGCTTGTGGATACGCTGTGATCGCTCGATCAGGTTGTGGATAAATCTGTGGACATCTTGTGGGTAACTTGGGGGGTAGCTGTGGGCAAGTTCTCCACTGTTGTGTACAGCTTGTGGGGCGATCGAGCCCTGCTGCTGCGCAGCCTTGGGGATCCCGAAAGCTGTGCACAACCCCACTTCCGAGTGACTTTCGACGGGGTTCGGATGTGGAAATTCACATTTGTGTGATCTTTGCCCGCCCCGGGCACGCAACGTGATCAAGGTTGTGCACGCCCCCGTTTCGTGCACTTCGTCCGATTCGCCGGAAGAGAGCCGCGGAGGTGTCGAGCCACTGGGCCACGGCGGAGAACGGCGGGAAGTTCCCGCGAGATCACCGCGCCGCTGTGGAGAGACCCCGGTACGGGATGTGGACTGGCCAGGGTGGGGGTCGATTTCTCGCGAAATCGATGATCCGGGGACCGTCCTCGGGACGCGGCCATGCGAGTAAGCAGCGTGCGTGTCCCTGGTGAGTGGGTCGGACGCGTGGCGAGGCCGGGCCACTCGCCCATCTCTTCGGTACGGCGCCGAACTCCGACCACCCCCGCAGGTCGAGCCCCCACCACCCGCGCGGTCGGCACCGCCGCGGGTTCTCGCGTGCGGCTCTCGCGAGGACGGCCCCGACGTTGGGTAGATCGCTACCCGATGTCGGGCCTCCCCGGAGCGAGAGCGGTGCGAGAGGTTCCGCCAAGCGCCCCGCTACGCAGCCCGAGCCGACGAAACCCGCTTAGAGGAACGAGGCCTGCTGCTTGATCCTGGCGGTGAGTTCCTGCACGTGGTCGTAGACCCGGCGCCGCTCGGCCATGGCCTTGCGGATCTTCTTGTCGGCGTGCATCACCGTGGTGTGGTCCCGCCCACCGAAACTCTGGCCGATCTTGGGCAGTGAGGAGTCGGTGAGCTCGCGGCACAGGTACATGGCGATCTGTCTCGCCTGGGCGAGCGCCTTGGTCTTGCCCGGCCCGCACAGATCGTCCACCGTCACGCCGAAGAACTCGGCGGTCATGGACATGATGGTCTGCGTGCTGATCTCCGGGGGCTGGGCGTCGTCCGGAATCAGATCGCGCAGCACGATCTCGGCGAGCTGCACGTCCACCGGCTGTTGGTTCAGCGATGCGAACGCGGTCACCCGGATCAGCGCGCCCTCCAGCTCCCGGATGTTGCGCTCGATGCGTGCCGCGATGAACTCCAGCACTTCCGCGGGGGCGGCCAACCGGTCCTGTGCCGCCTTCTTCCGCAGGATCGCGATGCGGGTCTCCAGCTCTGGGGGCTGAATGTCGGTGATCAGTCCCCACTCGAACCGGGTGCGCAGCCGATCCTCCAGCGTGTGCAGGCTCTTCGGCGGGCGGTCGGAGGAGACCACGATCTGCTTGTTCGAGTTGTGCAGCGTGTTGAAGGTGTGGAAGAACTCCTCCTGGGTGCCTTCCTTGCCCTCCAGGAACTGCACGTCGTCCACCAGCAGCACGTCCACATCCCGGTAACGCCGCTGGAAGGCCACCTGCCGGTCGTCCCGCAGCGAGTTGATGAAGTCGTTGGTGAACTCCTCGGTGGAGACGTAGCGCACCCGCATCCCGGGGAAGAGCCGCTGGGTGTAGTGGCCGACCGCGTGCAGCAGGTGGGTTTTGCCCAGTCCGGACTCGCCCCAGATGAACAGCGGGTTGTAGGCGCGCGCGGGTGCTTCCGCCCCGGCGACGGCTGCCGCGTGCGCGAACCTGTTGGAGGAGCCGATCACGAAGGTGTCGAAGGTGTACTTCGCGTTCAACCGGGTCTGGGAGGTCGGGGGCCCGTTCTTCGGTGCCGTGTAGGGCTGCCCCTGTTGCTGCTCCGGTTTGTTGTCCCCGCCGAAGGTCGGCCAGATCTCGTTGGCCGCCCGCAGGGCCTCCCCCTCCTCGTCCTCCTCCGGTTCGGAGTCGTTCTCGCCGTCGGCGTGCTGTTCCCCCGCCCGGTACTGCGGACCGAACGGCAGGGGTGTCATGCCCTGCCAGGAGTAGTCCGAACCCGTGTTTCCGGGGCGGTGCTGCTCCGGTGGAGCAGGGGGAAGCGCCCCGCTGATCGAACCCGTGTGGGCGGTGTTGCCGTAGTCCTCGGTCTCGTGCGTGGTGTGGGGGCGTTGCCGGTGCTCGCTCGGCCTCCCGTGCCACCCCTGCGCCTCGTCCGTGGGGATGTAGCCCACCGGCCCGTTTCCCGGTGGAGCGCCGTAGCCGGTCTCGTAGGGCAGCTCGACTTGGCCGAACTGCCACCGGCCCTCGTCGACGGGGTCCGGCTCGGGCTCCGGCTCGGCATCGATCGAGCCGGGGACGTCCTCGCCGTCCTCCTCGCCCATGGACTGCGGCGTGACGGGGCGCGTGGGGGCGGGCACGGCGGTGTCCACTTTCACGGCCAGCGAGATCTCTCGGCCGAGCCTGCGCGAGAGCGCGTCGGTTATCGGGTCCCGCAGGGCGCGCTCGATGGCCTCTTTCGCGAAGTCGCTGGGGGCCGCCAGCAGGGCGGTCCCGTCCAGCAGACCGATGGGACGCGTCACGCGCATCCACGCGCGTTGTTGGGGTGAGAGCGTTCCCGAGGACAGCTCGTGCACCACCTCGTCCCAGACCCTGCCGAGATCTGCTTGGTGGTCCGACACCGCTGAGCTCCCCTCCCCTCGTTGCCGTGGGACTCCGGATGCCCCGGTGGCGGGCTCGTGAGTTCCGCTCGGCCGGTTCCGGGTCGAATCACCTGTGCACGACAAGGTGGAAACAAGGTATCCACAGAGTTGTCCACAGCTCTGCCGAAGGTACGACAGAGCCGGCGGCCCGTGACTGTCGGGGGCGTCCGCGGCGCTCCACCAGCCCTTCGGGGGCGGCCTTGATCGGCTTCGGAAACCTCCGGCGCTACCCTGGTGGCGGTGTCCGTCCCGTCGTTGACCGGCACCCCGGCTGCTCGACTCGGCGTTCGAGTAAGTACCCTCGTTGAGTCTCCCGCTGTAATGCGGGCGTTCGGTTGTTGCGTCGGTCGCGAAATCCGACCCGGCGCCCAACCCGGTTCGTCCGCACGGCATCGTGCGCGTACGACAGGAGTGCGTGCGCCTGCCGCGGATGAAGCTTCAAAGCCGCTTCCGCTTTCCCAGCGCGGGGACACTTGACCGAGCCACAGCGGCCATCTTGTGCCTTGTAAGGCGCATGGTTGGCCTGTAGTAACCGGGAGAGCCGACCGTGAGCAAGGGCAAGCGCACCTACCAGCCGAACAACCGCAAACGGGCCAGGACGCATGGTTTCCGGCAGCGGATGCACACCAGGGCCGGCCGCGCCATCGTGACCGCCCGGCGCCGCAGGGGCCGTAAGCGTCTGACCGCCTGATCGGGACGGGCCGTGCTTCCAGCGGCCGCGCGGCTCAGGCGCAGCCAGGATTTCACCCGGGTCGTACGTCGTGGACGTCGAGCGGGCAGGCCACGTCTCGTGCTGCACGCGTTGACGTGCGGGGCGGTGGATGCCGAACCGGCCGTGAAGTCCCGGGCTGCCGGCGATGCCGTCGCTGAACCCGACGACGAGAACAAGCGCGGAACATCCGACAGTCCGCCCACCCTGGAAAAGCGGGAGCAGCCCAGGGTGGGTTTCGTCGTAAGCAAGGCCGTCGGCAACGCGGTGGTCCGGCACCGGGTGTCGCGACAGCTGCGCCATCTGATGCGTGACCGCCTTCCGGCACTGCCCTCGGGCACAATGGTGGTGGTACGAGCGCTGCCGCCGGCGGCAGCGGCCACCAGTGCGGAACTCGGCCGGGACCTGGACAAGGCCGCTCGCAGGTTGGGCCTGCCGGTGCCGGGTGATCACCCGGACGGTGGTGTCCACTCCACCACGGATCCCTCGTAATGGCAGAGCAAGATCCCGGTTCGTCCGATGACTCGGCAACGGCTCCCGTGACTCGCCCGGGGCCGCTCGCCTGGCTGCTCTCGTTGCCGATCCACGTCTACCGCAAGGTCGTATCACCGATACTTCCGCCCACCTGCCGGTTCTATCCGAGCTGTAGTGCCTATGCCGTGGAGGCGCTGCGGGTTCACGGGGCTCTCCGGGGCGGTTGGCTGACGCTGTGGCGACTGCTGCGTTGTGGTCCCTGGCACCCGGGCGGGATAGATCCGGTTCCACCGCCCCGTGACACGCGTCGCGCCACAGATCCTTCCACCGGCGAGGAGTAGCCTTTCAAGTGCTGGACTTCATCAATTACCCGGTCTCGTTCATCCTGTGGCTGTGGCATGCCGTGTTCGGGGCGCTGCTCGGTCCGGACAGTGGTTTCGCCTGGGCACTTTCCGTGATGTTCCTGGTGTTCACGTTGCGGGCCCTGCTGTACAAGCCCTTCGTGCACCAGGTCCGCTCCATGCGCAAGATGCAGGAGGTCGCGCCGCGGATACAGCAGTTGCAGCGGGACCACCCGGACGATCCGCAGCGTCTCACCGCCGAGATGCGCAAGCTGCAGTCCGAGCAGGGGTTCAATCCGCTGGGTGGCTGCCTGCCCATGATCGTGCAGATTCCGGTCTTCATCGGGTTGTTCCGTGTGCTCAACGGTTTCCGGCCGAACGAGGAGAGCAACTACTTCTTCGGCGCGGAGGGGGTGCGCTCCTTCCTCGACGCCCACTTGTTCGGAGCGAGTCTTTCCGGCACGCTCACGGCTCCTGCCGAGGCACTGCGCGCCTTCGGAACCGACCGGGCCTCGATGCTGTCGGTCGGAGTGCCGTTGATGATCGCGGCGGGGGTCGCCACGCATTTCACCACCAGACATTCGATAGCCAGACAGCGTGGCGAACGCGCTCCCGCGGCCGCTCCGAACCAGCAGGCGATGATGAATCGGATCATGCTGTGGCTCTTTCCGGCGTTCGCCGTGATAGCGGGCCCGTTCCTGCCGTTGGCGATCCTGCTGTACTGGTTGGCGAACAACTTCTGGACCCTCGGGCAGCAGCGTATCGTGTTTCGACGTATCGACGAGGAAGAAGCACAGCGGCAGCAGACGCCGGACGCGGCGCCCGCGGTGATCGATTCCTCGGCAGGCGAGCGTGCGGAGTCCCACGCTCGACCTGAAGACGACGAGCGAGCCGAATTGCCCGGAATACCGGAAGACCGTTCCAGCGACACGGACAAGCCGGACGAGCACCGGTGAGTCCGTACGCACCTCCAGAGAGGAGACACCCAGTGTCCGATACCGTGCAGGAGGCCGGCCAGGACGAGCAGTCCGAGGCAGTCGGTGGTTCCGAACAGGCCACTGATCGGGACAGTGGATCGACGTCCAGAAACGAAGCCGATCTGGTGCGCGAAGGCGACATCGCCGGTGACTACCTGGAACGGCTGTTGGACTTGCTCGACTACGACGGCGACATCGATCTGGATGTGGAGTCGGGGCGTGCCGTGGTGAGCGTGGAAGGCGGCAAGGACCTCGAAAAGCTCGTCGGTTCGCAGGGCGAGGTGCTCGAAGCCGTGCAGGAGCTCACCCGACTGGCCGTGCAGCAGGAAACCGGGGTGCGTAGCAGGCTGATGCTCGACATCGCCGGTTGGCGCGCGAACCGGCGCGACGAACTCAGTGATCTCGGCCGCCGAACGGCCGAGAAGGTCGCGAGTACCGGTAAGACCCAGCGGCTGCGCCCGATGAGTCCGTTCGAACGCAAGGTGGTGCACGACGCGGTCGCCGCCGTGTCGGGAGTCAGCAGCGAGGGCGAGGGGGAACCGCCCAGTAGGCGTGTGGTCGTTTACCGGGCCGGGTGATTCCCCGGCGTGTGGTCGTTCCGGCGGGAACGGTTCGTTGTCATGCTGCCCCTGTGACACCGCGTCACAGGGGCAGCGTTGTGTTCGGCGGCGTGCCGCGTTGTGCCGTGGGGCGGCGCACCGCGCGGGGGCGTGCTCGCCCGGCGCGTTTCACGTGAAACAGCGTGGCGGCCTCGCTCGTGGGGTTGGTGTACGGGTGGATCCGGGCCGCTGTCCGAGGTGTGCGACGTGCTCGTTCGGCGGGATGTCACCCGTGACGGGTGAGAGATATTCGTTTTTCGTGGGTGGCTGCGGTGGAGCCTGCCTTCGGGGCATGTTTCACGTGAAACAACTCTATGATGAACGGGATCGAAGTCGGGGCAGTGAAGAGGCGGATTGTTGGACGACGAGAGTCCGGCCGGGCGGTTCCCGGCCGAGAATGATGCGGGTGAAGCTGTGCGAGGGACCGAGGGAATGTCACCGGAGCGGATGATTTTCGGTGATCGGGCGTCGTTGGCGACCGAGTTCGCGGAACGCCTCTTGACGGATGGCGTGCAACGTGGCTTGATCGGTCCGAGAGAGGGAGACCGGCTCTGGGAACGCCACATCTACAACTCGGCGGTGCTGCGGGAGTTGTTGCCACGTGAAGCCACGGTGGTCGATGTCGGCTCCGGGGCGGGGCTGCCCGGTATACCGCTCGCGATCGCTCGTCCCGATCTGACCGTCACATTGCTGGAACCGATGGCGCGTCGGGTCGCGTGGCTGGAGGAACTGTCGGATGATCTGGAACTGCCCGTGACGGTGGTGCGGGGACGAGCGGAGGAAAAGCCGATACGTGCCCGGCTGCACGATCAGGACTTCGTGGTTGCCCGGGCGGTGAGTTCGTTGGAGCGGCTCGCCGAATGGTGTCTGCCGCTGCTGCGTTCGGGCGGCCGGCTGCTCGCGCAGAAAGGTGCCAGTGCGTCCGAGGAGTTGGAGCGTGATCGTGCCGCGATAGCACGCCGTGGTGGCGTGTCGGCCGAGGTGCGCCATTGCGGAGCGGATGTGCTGGAGACTCCGGCCAATGTCGTCGTGGTGCGGCGTTCGGATGCGGCTCCGTCGCGTTCCGCCGGCTCCGGAAAGCGAGCTCGTGGGGCGGGGACGCCTCGGCCGGACAAACGGCGAAACAGAAAGGAACGGTGACGGTGACCCCGGAATCGAACCAGACCGATGGTGTTTCACGTGAAACAAAGGGTCGTTCCATGGGTGGGATGCGTTTCCCCGCCGTGGCGGGCGAGGGAGCGCAGGCGGAGGAACCGGGTTCCGATTGGAGCGCCTGGACCCCTCTCGTGGAGGAGGCGAAACGGAGCACCTCCTCCCCCGCGCCGGAATCGACCCGGCTGCCCAAACCCGATCAGCGCCGGATCATGACCGTCGCCAACCAGAAGGGCGGCGTGGGAAAGACGACCAGCACGGTCAACCTGGCCACCGCGTTGGCAGTGCAGGGGCTGCGGGTTCTGGTAATAGATCTCGACCCGCAGGGCAATGCCAGTACCGCGCTCGGGGTCGATCACCAGGCCGGGGTTCCCTCGGTCTACCAACTGCTGCTCGGTGAGATCGGCGTGGCGGATGCCGCCGCCACCAGTACGCAGTCGGAGAACCTCAGCTGTGTGCCCGCCACCATCGATCTGGCAGGGGCGGAAGTCGAACTCGTCACGATGGTCGCTCGCGAGGCGAGACTGCGCGAGGCGCTGCGACCGGCGGTACTCGACGAGTTGGACTACGACTACGTCTTCATCGACTGCCCACCTTCGTTGGGACTGCTCACGGTGAACGCGCTGGTGGGCGCGCACGAAGTGGTGATTCCGATCCAGTGCGAGTACTACGCGCTGGAGGGGTTGGGGCAACTGATCAACAATATCGAGCTGGTGCAGTCGTATCTCAACCCCGGTCTCAACGTCTCCACCGTGTTGCTGACCATGTACGACGGGCGCACGAAGCTGGCCGAACAGGTTACCGAGGAAGTTCGTAACTACTTCGGAGAGCGGGCGCTGCGAACCGTCATCCCCCGTAGCGTCAAGATTTCCGAAGCTCCCGGCTTCGGGCAAACCGTGCTGAGTTACGACCCCGGATCGCGGGGTTCCATGAGTTATTTGGATGCTGCTCGTGAGATCGCCGAGCGCGGTACGGAGAGGAAGACGTCATGACCGAGCGTCGTGGTGGTTTGGGGCGCGGACTGGCCGCACTCATTCCGAGTGCTCCGGAATCGGAGGCACCACGGGAAGGGGAGAATTTCGACACGGTGACGCTTCCGGGGGGAACCGACTCCACTCCCCCGCCCGGCGGCTCCGCCGTGGAACCCGTTGTTTCACGTGAAACGAGCGAGGGCGTCGCCGGAGCCGTCTACCGCGAGGTCGAGATCTCGGCGATAGTTCCCAACCCACGACAGCCGCGCCAGGTCTTCGACGAGGACGCGCTCGCCGAGCTGGAACACTCCATCAAGGAGTTCGGGCTCATGCAGCCGATCGTGGTGCGTGAGCTCGATGGTGGCGAGCAGTACGAACTCATCATGGGAGAGCGCCGTTGGCGAGCGGCGCAGCAGGCCGAACTGGCCACACTTCCCGCGATCGTCCGACAGACCAAGGACGACGCGTTGTTGCGGGACGCGTTGCTGGAGAACATCCACCGGGTGCAGCTCAACCCGCTGGAGGAAGCATCCGCGTATCAGCAGTTGCTGGAGGAGTTCGAGGTCACCCACGACGAACTGGCCGACCGCATCGGGCGCAGCAGACCCGTGATCACCAATATGATTCGTCTGCTGCGGCTGCCGTTGCCCGTGCAACGTCGAGTCGCCGCCGGAGTGCTCGCAGCCGGCCACGCCCGGGCGCTGCTCAGTCTGGACGACGCACAGGCCCAGGAGGAGATCGCCAATCGCATCGTGGCGGAAGGGCTGTCGGTACGTGCCGCCGAGGAGCAGGTGACGCTCAAGAAGCGGGAACAACCCGAGAAGCCGAAGTCCAAGCAACGTCCCAAGATGGAGCTCGCGGGAGCCGAGGAAGTGCAGGAACGCCTCGCCGACTGGCTGGACACCAAGGTGAAGGTCGAGTCCGGGCAGCGGAAGGGACGCATCGTCGTGGAGTTCGGTTCCTCCGACGATCTGCGCAGACTCACGGAACTTCTGTTGGGTGACTAATTGTCGGCGGCTCGGTTTGCCTGGCGGTGTGGGTGGCGGAACCTCTCGCGCGGCTCTCGCTGCGGGGCCGGCGACATCGGGTAGCGACCTACACAACGTCTCCGGCGTCCTCGCGAGAGCCGCACGGGAGAACCCGCAGCGGCGCCGATTACGAGGGTAGTTGGGCTCGGCCTGCGGACACTCGCACTGCGACACACCTGGTCGCTTCCCGACGGGGGTGTCGGAGCGGCGTGAATTTCGTGGGAAATTTACGCAGTCTGAGCCGCATGGTGGTGACTGTGGTTCGTCGTGGTGGTTTCCACTGCGGGGCGAAGGTACCGCACAGCGGGGCAGTGCGGCCACTGCCCCGGCGCGCTCCAACCACGGGCGGACTCAAAGGTCCCCTTGGGCCGACATGGTTCCGTCACGGTGACGTTCTGTTTCGGACGGTGCTCCCGTAGCCGGAACCATGGCCAGCGTTTCACGTGAAACGAAGCGAGGTCGACGCCGCTAGTTCCGTCCTTCGATCGCCCGTTCGATCAGCCCGTCGAAGACGTCCCCGAGTCCCCGTCCGGCAGCCTCGATCCCCATCGGCATCAGCGAGGTCGCGGTCAGGCCGGGCGAAACGTTCACTTCGAGGAAGTGGACCTCGCCGGATTCGTCCACGATCGCGTCCGTGCGCGAGATGTCGCGCAGTCCCAACAGGCGATGCGCGGAGACCGCCAGCTCGGCCGCCCGGCGAGCCACTCCCTCGGGGAGCTCGGCGGGAGCCTGATAGCTCGTCAACCCCGCCGTGTAACGCGCGGTGTAGTCGAAGATCCCCTTCGACGGTTCGATTCGTACGGCCGGGAGCGCGTGTGGCCCCGCGGAGTCCTCCAGCACCCCGATCGCCAGCTCGGTGCCCTCCACCAGCTTCTCGACCAGGACCGTGTCGCCGTAGGAGAACGCCCCCATCATCGCGGAGGGCAGCTCCGCGGACTCCCGCACCACTCGTGCCCCCAGGGCGGAGCCGCCCTGCACCGGTTTGAGCATCAGCGGGAGACCGATCTTGTCCACCAGGGCGTCCAACACCGGATGGGCGCCGAGCTCGCGGAAGGTGGACTGCGGCAGCACCATCCACTCGGGAGTGGGCAACCCCGCCCTGGCGAGTTCGGCCTTGGCCGTCGGTTTGTCCCAGGCCCGGCGGCAGGCCCGCGGATCGGTGCCCACATAGGGAATGTCGAGCAGCTCCAGGATGGACTGGATCGCGCCGTTCTCCCCTTCTCCGCCGTGTAACGCGACCAGCACCGCCTCCGGCCGCTCGATGCTCAGGCGGTTGAGCAGCTCGTGGTCGGCGTCCAGCTCGGTCACGGTGAGCCCGGTGGAACGAAGTGCGGCGGACAGTCTGCGGCCGGAACGCAGCGAGACGTCGCGCTCGTGCGACAGCCCTCCGGAAAGTACGGCAACCCAGCGATCGCTCAAGTGGACTCCTGCATGACGAAGTCCGTCACACCCGACCGAGCGTGACGGACTTACCGGATCAGTACGAAAAACCTACCCGGACGACGTTATGCGGTTCGGCAACCGGCCGGTAGGGCCGCCCCGCACGGGCTCAGCGCGCTTGCCGGGGTTTGTGCGGCCCCAACCGGGAACGCCGTGCGGGTTCCACCGAAGATCAGGCGGTGTCCGGTGAGGGGGTCTGCGGCCCGGAGAGTTCGCGTCCGCCACCGGAACCGAAGGTTCGCAGCAGGTCCAGCTCCTCGTTGAGCGTGTTGGCCAGCCTGCGAACGCCCTCGTGAATCCGCTCCGGGGTGGGATAGCAGAACGACAGCCGCATCTGCCTGGTTCCCAGGCCGTCCCGGTAGAAACCGGTCCCGGAGGCGTAGGCCACCCGCTGGGTGACCGCGCGCGGCAGCATCGCCTTGGTGTCCACCCCCTCCGGTGCGGTGAACCACACGAAGAAACCGCCGTCGGGGCGGGTCCAGTCGCAGCCCGCGGGCATGTGCTGCTCCAGCGCGTTGAGCATGGCGTCACGGCGTTCCCGGTACTGCTCCCGGAAGCTCTTGATCTGTCCCAACCAGTCGTGCGTGCTCAGGTAGCGCGAGACGATCATCTGGTTCAGCGTCGGGGGGCACAGCGTCGCCGACTCGGCGGCGAGCACGAGTTTCTCCCGGACGGCGTGCGGGGCCAGCACCCAGCCGACCCGGAGTCCGGATGCGAAGGTCTTGGAGAACGAGCCCAGGTACACTACGTTGTCGGGATCCAGCGAGCGCAGCGACGAGTAGGTCTGCCCCTCGAAACCGAGCAGTCCGTAGGGGTTGTCCTCCAACACCATGATGCCGTGTCGGGAACAGATCTCCAGGATCTCCGGGCGTCGCTGCTCCGCCAGCGTGACGCCCGCGGGGTTGTGGAAGTTCGGGATGGTGTAGAGGAACTTGATGCTCCTGCCCTGCTCGTGGAGTTCCTCGATGGCGGCGCGCAGCGCGTCCGGCTGCAGCCCGTGCTCGTCCATCGCCACGTGCACCACATCGGCCTGATAGGTGGAGAACGCGCCCATGGCGCCGACGTAGGAGGGCCCCTCGGCCAGTACCACGTCGCCCGGGTCGCAGAAGATCCTGGTGACCAGGTCCAGCGCCATCTGCGAGCCCACGGTGACCATGACGTCGTCCGGCTGGCCCGAGATGCCCTCGAGTGCCATGATCTCGCAGATCTGCTCGCGCAACTCCGGAACGCCGTGTGCGGAGCCGTACTGCAGCGCCGCCTGGCCCTGCTCGGCGATCAGCCGGGCCACTTCCTCGGACAGCGAGTCCAGCGGCAGCGCCGCCAGGTTGGGCATGCCACCGGCCAGCGATACCACTTCCGGTCTGCTGGCCACCGCGAAGAGTGCCCTGATCTCCGATGCCGTCATCCCCGCCGTGCGCTCGGCATACCGTGCGGAGTGAGTGTCGAGGTTGCCCATCGCCGCTCCTGTCGCGGGAGCCGGCGTGCCGGTTTCTTCCGGTTCGGATTGCTCGTTCGGCTGGTTCGAATGATCGGACATTCCGCGCTCCAGGGTCGGTGGTGCGCCGTGTGATCGGCACCGGTCACGGGGAAGCGGGACCGGATTTGATCCGGCGATTCTAACCGGTTCATCGTGTGACGTTCGCGGTTGTGTAACGTCCGCCTCGTGCCATCCTGGCCAACAGTGAGCAAAATCACTAGTTGAGGGCTTTCGGTGGGCTCCCGGAAGTGCTTGACCGGGCGTGCCGAACGCGCCGTCGCGGGCCGCGAATGTCCCACGGCGGAGGTGATTTCCGAGAACACTCCTCGTGCCGTGCGAGAACCGCTCTCGGAAACATCCCCGATGTTCCCCGGGTCGGACGCGTGTTCAGGCGCCCTCGGCGCGGGTGAGTTCGTAGCGCAGCAGATCGTCGAAGGTGAACGAGCCGGTGGGCCGGTCGTCCTCGCCCAGCAGGTAGAGCCGTTTGACGGCGACGAGCACCGCCTCGGCCACCACGTCGCGGAAGCCGGGATCCAACAGCCGCGCCTGGTCCTCCGGGTTGCTCAGGTATCCGGCTTCGATGCGCACGGCGGGCATTTTCGTCCAGCGCAGGACTTCCCAGCTCTTCGGGTGGCTGCGGCAGTCCAGCATGGCGGTGCGCGCCACCACTTCGCGCTGCAGGAAACCGGCGAGCGCCTCCCCCACGTTCGACGTGGTGCCGTTGCCGGTGCCGAAGTGGAAGGTGGCGACCCCTTGTGCCTGTGGTGAGCGATTGGAGTCCACGTGCAGCGACAGGAACAGGTCCGCGCCGGCCTCGTTCGCGAACGAGGCCCGGTCGGCCTCGGCGGGGCACGAGTTGGGGCCTCGGGAGATCAGCGCCTCCATGCCGGTGGCGACCATGCGGCCCTCGATCCTGCGGGCGAAGTCCCAGGCCAGATCGGCCTCGGCGACACCGTTGACCACCGCTCCCCGATCGTTTCCGCCGTGTCCGGGGTCGATGACGATGCGTTTGCCACGCAGGCGTGGTCCCGCTCGCCGCACCTTCTCCTGTTCCCGCAGGTAGACCGGGCGTCCGCCGCGAACCTTCGGGGTCAGCTGTCGCAGCGAACGCAGGGTGGCGGGCCCACAGATACCGTCCGAGTTCAGCGCGTACTCGCGCTGGAAGTTCTGCAGCGCGTGCTCGGTCTGCCTGCCGAAGATCCCGTCCGGGCGGCCGGCGTCGTAACCCAGTTCGAGCAGCCTCTCCTGCAGGGCGAACACGTCGTCACCACTGATGGGACGGGACACGAAGTAGGCGAGCGAACGATCGCCCAGCCGCCACTTGGCGTCGGTGAGCGCTCGGTAGGTGGCCGGGCCGACGACCCCGTCGGTTATCAGACCTCGTTGCTGTTGAAAGGCGCGTACCGCGTGTTCCACCGACGCGTCGTAGGTGGCCGGGCCCCCGTGGCCGTTCGGTGGTGGTAAGAGCCCCAGCGTAACGAGAACGCCATGGATCTCGGTTACAGCCGGGCCGATGTCACCGCGGTGGAGCAGCTGCATGCACCCCTCGCTCGATTCAGGCACCGACCTCGGCCGGTGCTAACGACGTGTCATTACCCCCAAGTATCAGTTTATTCCGATGCGGTCCGCTGCGAAGTATTGTGCCTTGTCGCTGTAGCGCGTGGGCTATGGGCCGCACCGTCGCCGCTTCGGCACGTTCCGCTAGCCTGGTCGGCCCCGATCGTTGACCGTTCGAACGCGAGATCCCACCGTCCCGCGGGACGGTGGGATCTCGGCGAGCTGCCACTCGGGCTTCGTCGCCCGAGTGCGCGAGGTGTGGTCACCCGTCACAGATAGTCGGAGATGTCCGAGAGCAACTGGTCCTTCGGCTTGGCACCGACGATCTGCTTGACCGGTTCCCCGTTGGAGAACAGCAGCAGGGTGGGAATCGACATCACCTGGTAGTCACGGGCGACGCCGGGGTTCTGGTCGATGTCCAGCTTGGCGACGGTGATCTTGTCCTCGTGCTCCGAGGCGATCTCCTCCAGGACCGGGGCCACCATCTTGCAGGGGCCGCACCAGGTGGCCCAGAAGTCCACCAGGACGGGCTTGTCGCTGTTGAGGACGTCGTTCTTGAACGACTCCGAATCGACGGTAACCGGCTTGGCTGCCATGTTCGCTCCTTGTTCGGTGCTCTGGTCGGTACGGGGGTGATCACCGGCCCGCCCCCCCCCCCGGGCGTCCCGGCGCCGTGCGGGGTTCGGCTCGGTGTCGCTCGCGGCCTTTCAGTGAGCTGCCGCGGTGTCGGCTTCGGTGGCGGCTCCGTAGCCACCGCCGACGAGTTCCGGTGCGACCTCGGCCGCCTCGGAGGCTTCGTGTTCGGCCAGCCAACGCTCCGCGTCGATGGCCGCCGAGCAACCCGAACCGGCAGCCGTGACAGCCTGCCGGTACGTCTTGTCCACCAGGTCACCCGCGGCGAACACACCCGGGATGTTGGTGGCGGTGGAGGGATGCCGCACCTGCACGTAGCCCTCCTCGTCCACCTCGACCTGGTCGGTGACGAGCTTGCTCCGCGGATCGTGCCCGATCGCGACGAACATGCCCGTCACCGGCAGCTGCGACTCCTGCCCGGTCACGGTGTCACGCACGGTCAGCCCGGAGACGGTCCCGTCCCCGTTGACCTCGGTGACCACGGTGTTCGTGCGCCAGTGGATCTTGTCGTTGGCCCGTGCGCGTTCCAGCA
>NZ_FNFM01000005.1 GCF_900101095.1 Actinopolyspora mzabensis | reverse complement strand
GCCACCGCAGCAGCCACCTCACCCTGAGAATGACCCACCACCGCATCCGGCGACACACCCCAACAACCCCACACCCGCGAAAGCGCCACCCCCACCGCGAACAACACCGGCTGCACCACCGTCACCCGCTCAAGCTGCTCCCGCTGCGACTCCTCATCAGCCTCCAGCAGCTCCACCACCGAAAACCCCGTATACGGACGCAACGCCCCATCACACTCAACCAACGCCGCCCGGAAAACCTCGTCCCCCAACAACGAACGACACATCCCCGGAAACTGACCACCCTGACCCGGAAACACCCACACCACCCGCCCACAAGAAGCACTCGCACGCACCGCACCCTGCGGCAACGAACCACCAGCCACCAACCGAAGCCGCTCAACCGCCCCAGCCGGCTCCGACACCGGCACCGCCACCCGCTCCCCAAACGCCGTACGCCTCGTCACCAGCCCAGCAGCCACACCGGACAAAAACCCCTCGGCACACCCCTCACCAGCCACAGAACCCACGAACTCCGCCAACCGCGCCGCATTCGCCCACAACGCCGACTCCGTATGCCCACTGATGACCAGCGGCGGCGACAACAGAACCGAACTCGATTCGCCCTCGCCACTCTTCGCTACAGAAGAACCCTCCGGAGCCTCCTCCACAATCACATGCGCATTCGTCCCCGAAATCCCAAACGACGACACACCGATCCGCCGGGGGCGCGTACCGGGGGGCAACGGCGTCGGCTCGGTCGCCACGTGAACCGGCGACTCGTCCCACGCCAGGTGCGGGTTCAACCGTTCGACGTGCAGCGAAGGCGGCAGGGTCTCCCGTTGCAGCGAGAGCACGGCCTTGAGCAGGCCCGCGATGCCCGCGGCCGCTTCGGTGTGTCCGATGTTGCTTTTCACCGAACCGAGCAGCAGCGGTCGGTCGGCGGGCCGGTCCCTGCCGTAGACCTCCGCCAGTGCCTGCACCTCCGTGGGATCGCCCAGCGGGGTTCCGGTGCCGTGGCACTCCACGGCGTCGACCGTGTTTCCCGCGATGTCGGCCCGATCGAGTGCCTGCGACAGCATTTCCCGCTGCGCGGCGCCGTTGGGTGCGGTGAACCCGTTGGAACGGCCGTCCTGGTTGACGGCGCTACCACGAACGACCGCGAGGACGTGGTCACCGTCCCGCTCGGCGTCGGAGAGCCGTTTGAGCAGCACCATGCCGCAGCCCTCGGAGCGCACGTACCCGTCGGCATCGGCGGAGAACGCCTGGCAACGCCCGGTGGGTGAGAGCGCGCCGACCCGGCTGAAGTACACGAATCCGGCGGCCGAGAGGAGGACGTTCACGCCCCCCACGAGCGCTTGCTCGCACTCCCCGGAACGCAGCGACTGGCACGCGAGATGCATCGCGACGAGCGAGGACGAACACGCGGTGTTGACCGGGAGGTTCGGCCCCCGCAGCCCGAGCCAGTAGGAGATACGCCCCGCTGTCGCGGAGGGATTCGTCCCGAGCAACGTGTACGCGTCGATCCCGTCGGTGTCGCGCAACGCCTCGTTCTGATATTCCTCGGTCCACAGACCGACGAACACACCGGTCCTCGACCCCTTCAGTTCCTCGGCCCGAAGCCCCGCCCGTTCCAGGGCCTCCCAGGTCGTTTCGAGAAGCAACCGCTGCTGCGGGTCGACCGACTTCGCCTCGTGCGGCGGAATCCCGAAGAACATCGGGTCGAACTCGTCGATTCCGTCGAGGAATCCACCGGACCGGCTGTAGGTGCTGCCTTCCGCCTCCGGGTCGGGATCGAACACCGCGTCGATGTCGAACCGGGAGGCGGGAACGTCGGTGATGGCGTCCCCTCCGGCGCGCAGCAGTTCCCAGAACCCGTCGGGGTCGACCACACCGCCGGGAAAGCGGCAGGCGGTGGAGACCACCGCGATTGGTTCGTCCGGGGAGTGGGCGGTGGACTCGGTGGTCTCCTCGCGCGAGGCGGCGTTCGGGTCCACCGCTGAGTCCGCGCCCGTGGCACCCGACGCGGTGCCGAGTTCGAGCTCCTCGCGAAACCAGCTGGTCAATGCCCGAACCGTGCCGGTCCGGTAGAGCACGGGCGGGGGCACGCGGTGTTCGAGGGCCCGTTCGAGTCCGGTGCACAGGTCGAGGCCGAGCACCGAGGTGACGCCGAGTTCGTGGAACGGTACGTCGAGCGGAACGTCCTCAGCCGCTTCCTCATCGAGTACGCGCGCGATCTCACGCCGGAGGAACGACTCGAGCAGCGATATCCGCTCCCGCTGTTCGGCGGATTCCAGCCGGGAGCGAAACGACGGAACGCGATCGTCGTGCTCGTTAGCGGTGGAACTCGCCACCTGATCTTCCGACGAGTCCGTGCCCACCGTGGCGGAAGTTACCGTCGTCTCGGGATGTCCAGCCGCGCCGTCGGCCTCGGGGGTCGCGGGGTCCAGCCAGTACGACTGGCGTTGCCAGGGATAGCTCGGTAGTGCCACTGGGGATTCGGGCTTGCCGTGGAGCTTCGCCCAGTCCACGGGCACGCCCCAGACGTGGAGTTCGGCGAGGTTCGCGAGCAGCGTCTCCCGTTCTGGGCGCTCCCGACGCAGTGACGAGACGACCTTCGCCGTCGCGCCAGCTTCGTAGGCGGTGTCCTCGACCGGTCTCCGCAAGGTCGGGTGCGGGCTCAGCTCGACGAACGTGTCGTGTCCCTCGGCCAGCAGCCTGCGGACGGCTGGCTCGAACCGCACCGGCTCGCGGAGGTTGCGCCACCAGTAATCGGCACCGAACGGCTCGGTGACGTACTCGACGTCGACAGTGGACAGGAACGGTGTGGTGCATCCGTGCGTGCGCACCGATCGGAGCGCGTCGAGCATCGGCTCGCGCAGCGGCTCCATCAGCGGGCTGTGCGAGGCGATCGGGGCGCGGAACGGCACGGTACGGCACGTGATGCCGTTCGCCTCGAAACGTTGTGCCAGTTCCGCGAGGGCGGCGCTGTCCCCGGAGAGGACCGAGGCGTGGGGACTGCTGTAGACGCCGACGACGACGCGCTGCTCGTACGGCTCGAGCCACGGCGTCAGCGCCTCGGCAGGGAGCTCGACCGACATGACCTCACCAGCCGTACCGCTGATGCTCGCGGTCAGCCGACTGCGCTCCCAGATGACCCGGACCGCGTCCTCCAGGGTCAGTGCGCCCGCGAGGTAGGCGGCGGCGACCTCACCCATGCTGTTGCCGACGTAGGCGTCCGGTTCGACGCCACGGGATCGCCACAGTTCGGCCAGCCCGACGGTCATGGCGAACAGGGCGGGCTGCACATCGTGCGCACCCGCCTCGACGCTGTCGCCGCCGGAGGACAGTTCCGCGAGCGGCGACCACGAGTAGGGACGAGCCGCCGCGTCGATCCGGCGGATCGCGTCGGCGAACACCGGTTCCCGTTCGAGCAGTTCGCGCCCCATGCCGAGCCATTGCGAACCCTGCCCGGCGCACACGAACACCACGCGCCGCTTCGACTCGGCGATCCCGGTGGCTATGTTTCCGCTCGGCTCGCCGTCGAGATAGGCGTTGAGCTCGTCCGCGAGCTCGTCCGTCGAACGCACCACCGCGGCGAGGCGCTGTTCGCGATGCATGCGGCGGGCACCGGTGGTGTGGGCGAGCTGGGAGAGCGAACCGTGCGTCGTCTCGTCCCATGCGGAGACACGATCACGGTGGGCCCGAACGTGCGCGGTGAGTGCGGCTCGTGAGTGAGCCGAGATCGTGACGACCTGAGCTCGTGCGGTGGTTTCCGCCGCATCCGGCTCGGGTTCGGGCGGCAGGAACTCGGGGAACCGCCGCTTCGCCTCCGCCGCGGAAGCGAGCACCGCGTGCGCGTTGGTCCCGGTGAGACCGAACGAACTCACCCCGGCGAGTCGACCGCTTCCCCGAGAACCCGTCGCGCCGTTCGGGGTATCGGGCTCGGGCCACGCTTCGCACTCGGTGACTACCCGCAACCCCAGCTCGTCGAAGTCGACGTCCTCCCGTGGCGTCCGGAAGTGCAGGCTCGGCGGGAGGACTCCCTCCCGGAGCGCCCACACGGTCTTGACGAGACCGCACACCCCGGCTGCCGCCTCGGTGTGACCGATGTTCGTCTTGATCGACCCGATTCGGAGCCGGTCACCACCCTGCGCCCGGTACGCCCTCCCGAGGGCGGTGAGCTCGGCCGGGTCACCCGCGGGCGTCCCGGTGCCGTGCGCCTCGACGTAGCCCACTTCTTCCGGCGCCACGTTGGCGTCCCGACACGCCGAGCCGAGCACCTCCACCTGGGATTCGACGCTCGGTCGCATGAGATCGGACGAAGCCGAGCCGTTGCTGTTCACGGCTCCGCCGAGGAGGACGGCATGGATCGAGTCGCCGTCCGCGAGGGCCGCTTGGAAAGGTTTGAGCACCACGAGTCCGACGGCCTCGCTGCGCACGAAGCCGTCGGCGGCGGCGTCACCGAACTTGCACCGCCCGTCCGGGGCGAGGCTCCCCGCGTTCGAGAACGCCATGCTGGTGCGCGGGGAAAGGATCAGATTGCTCCCACCCGCCAGGGCGACCGAGCACTCACCACGAGCGAGCGCTCGGCTCGCCTGCTCCACCGCGACCAGCGAGGACGACCGGTCGGTGTCGATCACCATGTTCGGTCCCGAGGCACCGAAGAAACGGGACAACCTGCCGGCCGCGGCGTTCCGCGAGCCGGCTCCGGTCAACGCGGACAGATCGACGTTATCCGCAGGGAGACGTTCGGCGTACTCGTTGGCGATCATCCCGAGGTACACGCCGGTGTCGGCGCCCGCTCGGAGCCCGGCGTCCTCGAACGCTTCCCACGCGACCTCCAGCAGCAGGCGTTGTTGGGGGTCCATGACGCGCGCCTCACGCCGGGAGAGCGAGAAGAACCCCGCATCGAATCGATCGATGCCGTCGAGGAATCCACCGTAGCGGGAACCAATCGCACCCGGTGACCGTGCATCCGGGTCGTAGAACCTGTCGATGTCGAACCTGGAGGAGGGAACAACGTCGGTCGGGCACGACTCGCGGAGCAGCAGTCGCCACAGCTCCCGCGTCGAAGCGGCGCCCGGGAAGCGCCCGGCGGTTCCGACCACTGCGATGGGCACGTTCATTGAACCCCTCCAGGGGAACGTGAGGAAAGGAAAGCGACGATACCGGTCACACGAGGCAACGGAAAACCGAGAAAACTCACGGCCAGATTTAAAAATTCAATCCAAACTCGACCATCGATAACACAGATACGATTGGTCACGATTCCACTACGTCACCAACGAGGATTCACCCTCGGGAAACATCCCCTATGAAACAGGACGCGGGGAAGCCGACGAGGCCAACGCCAATCCGTACACCTCTCGTTCCGATTCTCACTCCTGCGGGTCGTGAAGATTGCCCGTATTCTGTATGCGCCAAATAGCCCATGTCAATCCATCGGGGGAACCAACAGAGCATCATCACGCACCGTGATCGACGGTGAGTTCCTCGAGCAGTGCGGCGAGCTTCGGCAGGAACCCCGAGTGCTGGTCGTGGACGAAGAAGTGATCGCCGGGCAGGACAGCGGACTCGAAGGAACCGGCGGTGTGCTCGCGCCAACCTTCGAGCTCCTCGGCCCGTACCGCCCGATCCGTGTCGCCACCGAAGGCGTAAAGCGCCGTGGCCAGCGGCGAGGCGGAGCTGAGCTCGTAGTGCGCGTACGCCTCCAGGTCCGCGCGCAACACGGGCATGAAGAGTTCACGAATCTCCGGATCGTCGAATCCGGAAAGCTTCCCGTAACGCTCGGAAACCCAGTTGACGAGGCGTTCGTCGTCGGCGACGACCTCCCGGGCGGGGCGACCGACGTCGATGTGCGGCGCCCCTCGCGCGGCCACGACGCACGCTTTCGGAGTTCGCTTGCCGCGCGCCTCCACGAGTCTGGTCGCCTCGAACATCACCAGGGCACCGAGGCTGTGCCCGAAGAAGACGAAGGGGAGATCGGTGAACGACTCGATCGCTTCGACGAACGAGGCGGCGGCCGGTTCGACACGGCGGAACGGCGGCTCGTGGTGCCGCGTCCATCGACCGGGCGGCTGAACGGGACACACCTCGACGGTCTCCGGCATCGCCCGCTGCCAGGCCTGGAATGCCGAGGCCGCACCACCCGCGTGCGGGTAGCAGAACAGCCGGAGTCGGGCGCGCGGGTTGGCGTCACGGCGCTCGATCCACTTCGTCTGACTCACGCGCTGTATCTTGCACGATCCGGCCACTACTACGAAAGGCCTAGCAGGTAACGATCAGTCCCGCATTCAATTATTCGATTCGGCGAGGGAACCCTTACTCGAGGCACGACCGGTCCGGCGGACGAAATGAACGAGTGCCCACGAGACCGGAAACCGGGCCGAAAACCCGAACGACCAACACCGCTCCCCGAACGGAACCCGGCGTGAAAACAAAAAGTCACGCTCGATTACAATTCGGAAAATATAGACCGAGAACGCTCAACCCAACCGACCGCATAATCTACTCAACAGTAAAAACGACTCGGCCGTCTACGAGTTTTCGGAGCGGTTCGCCCTGGCGAAGCCGTACTCCGTGGCCATGCCGCGAACCGGTTGCCCATCGCTCCGGAAGACCCGTGTCCCACGGAGCGCCGGCGAGCTTCAGCGGCGGGACGGGTGCCAAGCGGTACCGCCTCGGTGCGTTACCCCCATCACCTTTTGGTTGTCCCCGCAACGGGGATCCCGCTCTGTGGGCTCGGCAGGACTTGTACCGCCTGTTATGCATGATCCGGGGGTGTCACCGGGCCCGCAGGCACCGCATGACCGCTGATAGAGGTACGAACACTGCTCTGATCAGGACGAATAGGTTCTGTGTCACGAGGCGCCCCACTACGGACGCTCGCCTGAGCGCGGGAGCCGGTGAGCCGTTTCCGTCATCTACTCGGCGTGGCGCCTCGATTGCTAACTGTGGACAATCGATCCCGGCGATCGACGAAGCCGCCCGAGAAGGGGAGCCACCGTTGGAGACGGGTACCGGAGAACAACCACCGCAGGTTGACGAGCAGACACCCAACATCGCCCGGATGTACGACTACTTCCTCGGGGGCTCGGCGCACTTCGAGTCCGACCGAACCGCGGCGGAGGAGTTCCTGCGGGTCTACCCGGGCAACACGTTGTGGGCCCAGCACAACCGCTCGTTCCTCGGCCGGGCGGTGCGCGAGTTGTGCGAGCTGGGCATCGACCAGTTCCTCGACCTGGGTTCGGGAATCCCGACCGTGGGCAACGTGCACGAGATCGCCCACCGGACGAACCCCGATGCCAGAGTGGCCTACGTCGACATCGAACCGGTCGCGGTCAGCCACGCCGAGCACATGCTGCGGGGGACGGAGCTGGCGACCATCACGCGGGCCGACCTGCGGCGGCCGGAAGAGGTACTGACCGCTCCCGGGGTGGCCGGGCTGCTGGATTTCACCCGGCCCGTGGCGGTGCTGGCCGTGGCTATCCTGGACATCATCTCGGTCCGGGATCCCCAGGGGATGCTGGCCACCTACCGCGACGCGTGCGCGCCCGGAAGCGCGCTGGCCGTCACCAACGGCGCGCAGCTGGCCATGACCGACGCCGAACGAGCGGGCATCGACCGGGTCATGTCGGGCACCACCACCCCGCACGTGACGTTCCGCGATCCCGAGGAGGTCCGGGAGCTGTTCGCGGGGTACACCCTGCTGGAACCCGGTATCGTCCCCAGCGCCGCCTGGCGCCCCACCGAGCCCGTCACCGACGAGGCGGCCCGGCACTCCAACGGCTACGCCGCCGTGGGGATCCGACGCAGCTGACCGGTGGCGCACCGGCGGCAGCTGCCCCGGGGAGTACTGTTTCGGACCGTGGCGATGCCACGGTTCGGGAGCGATGACGGGCCGGAGCCCGCACAACGCCCCGATGGGATCAGGGCCGCCGGTGGGCCGAGCATATCGGGATGCCGGTAGCGGCCTTCTCGACGGCGGTCCGCAGTTGGACCACATGGCACTTACCGACCACCGTAGACGGAGTATCGATTCCGTCCTATTCGCTCCTCGCCACTTTCCTCATCTCCGGCATCACATTTTTACCGACCACGGACCCCAGAAATATCGCCGCCACCCTGTGCTCCCGATCCAACAGGAGCGTCACAGGAACGGTGGACAGCGGAAGCCCCTCGAGAGCGAGGGCCACTTTGCCATTCGGATCATAAACGGACGGGTAACTCACATCCAGGTTGTGCATGAAGTCCTGGGCTGACTTCCTGTTGTCGCGGACATTCACCCCGAGAAACCGAACGTTCGAACCCCGAGATTTCTCCGCCAGCTGTTCGAGTTTGCCTGCTTCGCCTCGACAAGGTGCACACCAGGAGCCCCACAGGTTCAGCAGGACCGCCTCGCCCCGGTAGTCCGACAAAGCGATGGTTCGTTCCGCGTCCATGACGGAATTTCCGGAGAGCTCCCCCACCTTCCCACGCTCGTCTTCCGCGTACACGATTTTCGTTCTACCGTCCGGCGAGATGAAGGAGAACTCACCTTCGTCGGCCCGCACTTCACCTCCCGAAAATCTCGCGCACGAGGAAACGGTCATCACGACCGCAGCGGCGACCACCAGAAACGAGAACCGCATTCCAGATGCTCTTCCATCTCGAAAACCGGGACAATCAGGTTTCCGCCCTGTCGACATGCCCGCATCGTATCGCACCGCTCGATGCGTTCCGTGAGTCACGAAAACGGTGTTTACCCCGGTGTTCCGACAGCGTGCCATGCGATGAATGTCCCCGCCTCACGGGAGTGCCACCCTTGAGCATCCAGCCCTGCGCCACTCCCTGGGGGTCCTTCGCCGAGCGAGGTGCCGCGCTGAGCGCTCCGGAACGGCGACAGAGGGGGAAGGCATCCGGCAACCCTGGCTCCGAAGGCCTCCGAACTCCCCTTCGGGAATGCCACCGTCGGCTCCGCTGTTTTCCCGCGGGCCAACTTGGAAACCCTGTTGGTCCGACCAACTCGCGATCGTCCTGTCCGCAGCCGTCCTGCTGAGCGGGCCGAGGGCGAGAAGAGATCCCGGAACGAGGAGTGTGGAAGCATGGCGAGGATCCTGTTCGTGATGACCGGCGCCGACCACTGGACGCTGGCAGACGGGACACAGCATCCGACCGGGTACTGGGCCGAGGAGTTCGCCGCCGCGTACCGCGTGTTCACCGGGGCGGGGCACCAGGTGGTCGTGGCCACTCCAGGCGGGGTCGTCCCACCGGTCGATCAGTCCAGCCTTGCCCCGGAGGCCAACGGTGGACGGGAAAAGGCCGACCAAGTCGCCGCGACCCTGGAATCGGCCGAGGTGCTGCGGCAACCGGTGCGGTTGGAGGACGTGCGGCCGGACGACTACGCGGCGGTGTTCTACCCCGGTGGTCACGGCCCCATGGAGGATCTCTCCGTTAACGCGGACTCGGCTCGGCTGCTGACCGAGGTGCTGAGCTCGGGCAAGCCGCTGGGCGTCGTCTGCCACGCCCCGGCCGCCCTGCTGGCCACCGAGGACGAGAACGGCACCAGCCCCTTCTCCGGATACCGGCTCACCGGGTTCACCAACGCGGAGGAGAAGCAGGCCGGTCTGGCCGACAAGGCGGCGTGGCTGCTGCAGGACAGGCTGGTGGCCCTCGGGGCCGAGTTCTCCGAGGGACAGCCGTGGGAGCCCAACGTGGTGGACGACCGCAACCTGCACACCGGCCAGAACCCGGCCTCCTCGGAACCACTGGCCGAGCGGATGCTTACCACGCTGAGCTGAACCGGTCCGGAAGGACCCCGATGAACCGGCCCCTGGAAACCGCGTGGGCACGGAACACGTCCGGCGGCGTCCTCGGTGCGGAAAGGAACGGTACGACATGCGTGTCGTCATAGCGGGCGGACACGGCAAGATCGCGTTGCGGCTGACCGCGCTGCTTCACGAGCGGGAAACGGAAGTCGTCGGGCTGATCCGAAAACCGGAGCACGCCCCCGTGCTGGCAGCCGCGGGGGCCCACCCCGTAGAGCTCGATCTGGAGCACAGCTCCACCACCGAGATCACGGAGGCCCTGCGGGGAGCCAACGCGGTCGTGTTCGCCGCCGGTGCGGGCAAGGGCAGCGGAGCCGAGCGCAAGTACACGGTGGACCGCGATGGTTCGGTGTCGCTGGCCGAGGCCGCCGAGGACGCCGGAGTGCCGCGTTTCCTGCAGATCTCCACGATGGGAGCCGGGCAGTCGCCGGATCCCGATTCCGGAGAGGTCTGGAAGGCCTACATCGACGCCAAGACCGGCGCCGAGCAGGACCTGCGCTCCAGAGACCTGGAGTGGACCATCCTGCGCCCCGGAGCGTTGACCGACGATCCGGGAAGCGGTCTGGTGACACTCTCCGACCCGCCCGCTCCCCGAGGTCAGGTATCGCGGCAGGACGTTGCCGCCGTGCTGGCGGAGCTGCTCGCCACCCACCGGGGAGGCGCTCGAACGCTCGAACTGACCGAGGGGGACACGCCGGTTCGGGAGGCCGTCGCCGCCCTTTGAGGCACCTCGGCGGCGGGCGGTCGGTAGGCGGCGGCGCGCTACTAATCGAAGTTTTCCGCTCGGGTTGTCGGCTAGCTCGGTTGGCGGAACCTCCCGCCGGCTCTCGCTCCGGGAGGCCCGACATCGGGTAGGTACTACACAACGTCGGGCCTTCCTCGCGAGAGCGCGACGCGGGAGAACCCGCGGGCGGGCGAGCCGGTGACGTGGCTCCCGTGCTTCGGAACCGAAAGAGCCCCACGTCCCTCGACAACACGACTGGCAAGCATCAGTAAGCTGGCCGCGACAGCCGGAGTGGGTTCGAAAGGGCTATCGATGCGCGCCGTTGTGTTCGAGGAGTTCGGGGCCACCCCGGAGGTGCGCACCGTCCCCGATCCGCGACTCGAACCGGACGGGGTGGTCGTAGCGGTCGAGGCCACCGGCCTGTGCCGCAGTGACTGGCACGCCTGGCAGGGGCACGAACCCGACGTCACCCCGCCGCACGTGGCCGGTCACGAACTGGCCGGGCGCCTCGTCGAGGTCGGCTCCTCCGTGCGCGGCTGGCACCCCGGTGACCGGGTCACCGTGCCGTTCGTCTGCGCCTGCGGCACCTGCCACCAGTGCGCCACCGGAAACCAGCAGGTCTGCGAGCACCAGTTCCAGCCCGGCGCCACCCACTGGGGCTCGTTCGCCGAGCGGGTGGCCGTGCCCCGGGCCGGGACGAACCTCGTGGCGCTGCCGGACGAACTGCCCGCCACGTCGGCCGCCGCGCTGGGCTGCCGGTTCGCCACCGCTTTCCGGGCGGTGCTGCGGCAGGGGGCGGTACGCGCGGGCCAGTGGGTCGCGGTGCACGGCTGCGGCGGCGCGGGCGTCTCGGCGGTGGCGATCGCCGCGGCCGCCGGTGCACGGGTGGTGGCCGTCGACCTCTCCGATGCGGCGCTGCGGCTCGCCGCCGAGCTGGGCGCGGAACACACCGTGAACGGAAACCGCACTCCCGACACGGCCGAGGCGGTCCGGGAACTCACCGGCGGGGGTGCGCACGTGTCGCTGGACTGCGTGGGGCACCCGGCCAGCTGCGCGGCCTCGATCTCCTCGCTGCGCACGCGGGGAACTCACGTGCAGCTCGGGCTGCTGCCGCCCGAACGGGGCCTACCGCCGGTGCCGATGCACGAGGTGATCGCCCGGGAGCTGCGCGTCCTCGGCACCCACGGCCTGCAGGCCCACGAGTACCCGGAGATGCTGCGGCTGGTCACCGGATCCCGCATCGACCTCGACCGGCTGATCGGGAGCAGGGTCGGGCTGGGGGACATACCTGCCGCGCTGGTCGCGATGAACGAGGCGACACCCCCGAGCAGCGGGATCACCGTCGCCGAGATCGGCTGAACCGGAACTCCCGTACTGACCGGTTGCCTCGCGCGACCGCATCGCCGGCCGCACCGATCACGGTGCCAGCCGGAACGGCGGATACCGGTCGGTGACGAGGATCCAGGCGTAGGAGATGACACGGTTGTGCCACCGCCCCACCCCCACCAGGAAGTCGAACAACACCCGCGGATGGCGACCGGTGAACACGATCGCGAACCACGCGGCTACCACGGCCACGACCGCCGCGATGTCCAGGAAGAACAACACGACGTAGTGCGGAACGGCCAGCAACCACTTCACCAGCGGAAGCCACCGGTTGAGCGTGCGCTCCTCGGGAGCGTCGAAATCGAGGTGCACCGCCTGGTGCTCGTCGGTGGAGGGATACCGGTCGTCCAGCAGAGCGACGTAGACGATCACCCGGTTGGTGAAGCGCAGCAGCTCGCGGTTCCACTCGAACCACCAGTACGGGTACTTGCGCCGGAACAAGAGCATCAGCAGCGGCGGAACGAAGAGCATCCCACCGGCGCTGGACAGCACCACCTCCGCCGATCCCTCGCCGAACTGCATCGTCCGGCCGCCGACGCTGCTCAGCAGCACGAGAATCGGCACGGCCAGAATCAGCCTGAAGGCCGTGCCGACACGGTTGAGCTCCCTGTCCGGATACTCGACGTCGAAGCGGACCGGGTGCGGCCGCCGGGTCGAACCGGCTGAACCAGTTTCCGAAGCGTCCCCACTCACCCCGCACCTCCACGGACCGGAGTTCTGCGCTCCACCGAAGCGGCCTCGGAAGCTCCACGCCTTCGTTGGCGGGAGGCTCACCGCGTAGCCGGGACGGTGCTGCCCCCATCAGCGAAAATCGGTCCGGTCACGACGGCCGCGTGAGCGCGACGGTACCTCCCCTCCCGCCCCTGCGCAGGATTCCGCCGCCGTGGAGAAGGGTCTCCCGATGTTCCTGCTGACAGCCGTCGAGATCGTCCGAGCGGTACTGCCGGAGCGGAGCGAGCGGGGATACGGCGTCTTCCTCCTGACCACCGGAATCACAGCAGTTCACCCCATGCCCGGGATCAGCTCGTTCCCGGCACTCACAGCTGTTCCAGTCCATCGAGGATCCGTTCCAGCAGTGAGTGCGGCACCGTGGTTCGTTTCCTCGGTGGTTCGTGCAGCTCGCCGGAGAAGGCGGGGACGTAGCCGCGTAAGCGGTTCGGCTCGCGGGGCTGTCTGGTCACTGTTCCCCCTCGGCGCTGCCGGTGTCCGATTGCTCGGGGCTCGCGGTGCGCGGCTGTTCGGTACTTCCGGTGTCTGACTGTTCGGCGATCAGGAGTTCGGTGCAGTCCGGGCAGGTGGGGGATTGGAACCAGTCCAACTCGCTGGGTTTGGCCATGGCGCAGGGCTTGCCGCACACCGAGGTGTCGGAGGCTCGGCCGTCCCAGTACTTGCCCCGGAAGGCGTGCCGGTGCCACTTGAACCCTGTCCTGTCCGGCACGGGCAGCCAGTAGTGCTGTCGTTCGGTGGTTTCCATGATTATCCCTTCCAGTTCGGCTGGGCCCGGTGGAGCTTCAGGTACTCGGTGAAGCAGAGATCGCAGAACGGTCGGATGTGGCGCATCCGGCGGTCCTGGTAGGCGGGGGCTTCGGCGTAGTCGTGCCCGCCGAGCGTGCTCACCCCGCCGCCCTCGGTCGGCAGCGCGTCCAACGTGGCGTGCTGGTGCGTGTCGCCGTCCGGCACGAACCACGACACGACCACCCGCCCGGTCCCCTCACCGATCTCCACGCGGTACCCCCGTTCCACGGCGGTCCAGCCCAGATCGCGGCCGGATCGCACGACACTGATCAGCCCTGGTGATTGCGCTGTGCTCACGATCAGTCACATTAACGAACTGAAATCTTTGACTCAAGATTTGAACAACGCAGCTACGTAGCTCATTTAGGTGATAGTTGTGAGGTAGCTGATCGACTACAGTGCTTGGCTATGGCACTCGGACCAACAGCACGTAGACGACGGTTGGGCGCGCATCTTTCCGAGCTTCGCGAGAAGACAGGACTCGCCGTCTCCAATGTGGGCGAGCACATGGGTGCGTCGCCGCAGACCATCCGAAACTGGGAAAAGGGCCAGGCCAGCATGAAGAAGATGGAGCTTGCCGCCCTGCTGGAGCTCTACGACGCGCCCCACGAAGTTCGGCAGACCTTGGAGGACGCGCGCCGGGAAGGATCGAAAC
Source organism: Actinopolyspora mzabensis (assembly GCF_900101095.1). Lineage (GTDB taxonomy): Bacteria > Actinomycetota > Actinomycetes > Mycobacteriales > Pseudonocardiaceae > Actinopolyspora > Actinopolyspora mzabensis. Next base: position 408,463 of record NZ_FNFM01000005.1, on the reverse strand, counting down.
GCAGCTGGTGGTCGACCTACCGTCTCCCCGAGTGGTTCAAGCCCTACGTGGGGTTGGAAACGGACGCCGCGCTGGTGTGCAACTTCGAGCAGGAACTGATCCCCGGCTTGTTGCAGACCGAGGATTACGCGCGGGCGATCCACACCTCGGGCGGACACATCACCGACCCCGAGGACGTCGAGAAACGCGTGGCCGCACGCATGGAACGGCAACGTCGCTTGTTCGACAAGGACAATCCGCTGGAGCTACGCGCGGTGATCAGCGAGGCGGCTCTGCACCGCAAGGTGGGCGGCAGGAAGGTTTGGAGCGAACAGCTGGAGCACCTGTTGGCTCTGGCCGAACGACCGAATGTGATGTTCCAAGTCATCCCGTACGACACCGGCGCACATGCCTCGATGACATCCGGTTTCGCTGTGCTGAGTTTCGCGGAACAAACCGATCCCGACGTGGCCTACATGGATGGCCCGTTGGGTGGGCACGTGATCGAGGACAACGCTGACGTGACGCTGTTGCGGAACTTGTTCGACGAACTGCGCTCCTCGGCGATGCCGCAGCGCGAGTCCATCGACCTGGTACGCGAGATCGCCCCGGGGAAGCCCGTGACGACGTAATTCGCCCCTGCCTGGTCTCGCTAGCCTGGGACCGTACGATGCACCTCGGCGAGATCGAGACTTCGAAAGGGGCGGCAATGACAGACCTGTCGCGCGCGACGTGGCGGACAAGCTCGCGCAGCGGAAACGGTGGCAACTGTGTTGAGGTCGCGATGACCTCCGAGGTCGTCGGTGTTCGCGACAGCAAAGACCGTGCGGCCGGTCACTTCGCAGCGGCCCCCGCGCAGTGGTCCGCCTTCATCGACGCTGTGAAGACCAACCGGTTCGACTGACCACCGGTCGAACCGCATCGCACCCTCGGATTCGCTCCGAGGGTGCTTTTTCATCCCACCTGAGGGCGAGAGGTGGCACGATCACGGTCGTGCCCCGCAATCACCGTCTTCGACAGGCACGCGAAGCCACTCCCTCCCCGCGCACCCCGGGCGCGGGCATGAGCCGTGCCGAGCTGGCCGAGCAGGCGAATCGGTGGCTCGCTGCCAACACGGGCAGTTCGGGCGCCCTGGACGCACACGCTTTGGCCCGCTACGAGCGCGGAGCGGTGGCGCGGCCGAACAGGGATTACCGAGCGGCGTTGCGCACCATCCTCGGGGTGACGGAGGACTCGGAGCTCGGTTTCGACCGAGCGAGCACTCCCGCTGCTCGGAGTACTCCTTCCGGACGAGCTCTGCCTGCCGACAACGCGATTTCCGAGCGGATCACCGATTCCCCAGCTGACAGTGACACGGTAAGCGAGCTGCGAGCCACGATCGACCGTCTGGTCGTGCTGGACGGCAGCCTCGGTGGCGGCGAGGTAGCCCCGCTGGCACTGCGCGCCTTCCTACGCACCCAACGCATCCTGAACCAGGGCAGCTACCGCGCCTCCGTCGAACGTGATCTCGAAGCGACCGCGGCGGAACTCGCCGAGGTAGCGGGCTGGTGCCTGATCGACGCCGGACGGTTCACCGAGGCGCACCGGGTCAACGCGGAAGCCTTACGCCTGGCCGTCATAGCGGGGGACAGGAGCATGGAGTGGTTCGTGATGTCCAATGACGCCCTGGTCAGCCTGTATCAGGGCAATCCGTACGGAGCACTGCGCATCGTGCGGCGCTTCAGCGAGGCGAACCTCCCCAACCGAGTGAGAGCCTTGTTCGAGATCCGGCAGGCCCGGGCACTGGCCGCCCTCGAATCGCCAGCAGCCCTGGATGTCTTCGACAAGGCACGCTCGGAGCTCACCGAGAGTTTCACCCACCGCGATCCCTCGTGGACCTGGTGGGTGGACCAACGAGAACTCGCGGTTCAGCGCGGCCATGTCCACGACGGACTCGGACACTCCCACGACGCGCTGCGCGACGTGCTCGAATCCTGGGAACTCTCGCGTGGAAAAGAACACCTGCGATGGGCCACCTACATCACGGCGGCGAACGCCCTACGGCTGAGCCTGCGGGTGGGTGCCTGGCAGGAGGCCGAACGAGTCATCGCCGATGTACACCAGATGCTGGGAGAGGTTTCCTCGGGGAGGACGGAGAACATACTTCGGAGAACCGTGGCGGAGATTCCGCGGAATATCTCTTCCACCTTGGCCGGGGAACTGGAACAGATCCGCACCGAGCTGGGCTGAACCCCGGCCGACCAGTGTCGCGCCATCGACGGGAATTCGAAATTTCTTTCACATCTGTTTTCTCGTTCGAGAAAAGCGGAGCCCCCTGATCGAAACCAGGGAGCCCCGTGCTACTTTGTATCCGCCAAGATTACAAATAGCAGTGCCGAGCGTAGCACGGAATACGCCTCCCGCCACGCGCACCCCAGGCAGCGCGTGGGTAGGGCTACAAGTCCTGGCCACGGTTCACAGCCGTGCGGACCGCCGTCAGAGGGCGTGAAGTCCGCGCGTCAGGCAACGCACGATCTAGGCGAACCCGGCCGTGTCCTTGGTAAGCCCTGGCGCTCATGCTCGGGCACTCCGCCCATCACCGTGGCTCTGCCCGTAACCCCCGGCTCGGCGCGGGTGTAACACCCCGCGCGGGGTGAAGCTCCGAAGTCACAATTCCGGTATACCGAGAAGCTTCACCTCCCCCTCGATCCCGGGAGAACTGTGTCCAACGCACCGCTCACCCGAGATCGAGGGGGGCTCGCAGCCTTACGGGTCCACGCGGGACCCGAGCCCCCGCGAAAACCCCACGGGAGTTCCCGACAAATCTCGGATTCCCTCGAAAGAATGGACGGCGGCCTGGCACCGGGGGCACCAGAGGCTGTCGAGGGTCGCGGTTCGGAGTTCCCCGGCGAAAGCGGCCGGATTTCGTGTTGGAACCATCGGATCTAGGGTCGGAACATGGCGCAGTACTTCGAGGTTCACCCACGCAATCCGCATCGGCGGGCGCTCAACCAGGCAGCCGAGATCCTCCGCTCGGACGGCCTGGTGGTCTACCCCACCGACTCCTGCTTCGCGCTCGGCTGCCGGGTGGGCAACAAGGACGGGCTGGAACGCATCCGCACGATCCGCAAACTCGACCAGCACCACCACTTCACCCTGGTGTGCCGAAACTTCTCCGAGCTCGGCCAGCTCGTCAACATCAACAACGCGACCTTCCGCGCCGTCAAGGCCACCACACCGGGCAGTTACACGTTCATCCTGCCCGCCACCAAGGAGGTTCCCCGCAGGCTACTGCACCCGAAGAAGAAGACCATCGGCGTGCGCATCCCCGACCACGTCACCGCCCAGGCGCTGCTGGACACGCTGGACGAACCCCTGCTGTCGAGCACCCTGCTGCTGCCCGACCAGCAGGAACCGATGACCAACGGGTGGGACATCAAACAGCGGCTCGACCGCGAGGTGGACGCCGTGCTCGACTCCGGGGACTGCGGGACCGAACCCACCACCGTGGTCGACTTCTCCGAGGACGAGCCCGAGATAGCCCGCTACGGCGCGGGTGATCCCACCCCGTTCGAGTAGTTCCGTCGCCTTCCGGTCCCAAACCCGGCGAACCAGCACGAGGAGAACCGAGCGGTGAGGGATGTCCCTGGGGGCATCGGCGGAACCGGGGCGGGCCGTTGCGCGCGCGAGCACGCGCGGGAGACTGTCGCAACAGGACCGTTCCCCGGTGGAGCCGGGACGGGTTCCCGGCCGGGAGCGTGGCGAGACGAACCACAGGACGGATCGTGCCCGACGAGAGCAGGTTGATGCCCGACCAGGAAGCGAACAGTACGAGCCACCCCCACGGTCAGGGTCTCCGCGTCGAGAATCTCGGTGGCAACACCGCGGTGCGCAAGCAGCACGACTCGGACGAGCGGGAACGCGAACTCTTCGCCGCGATCCCCTCCTCGCAGGACAGTCGTGCCGTGCTGGCCACGACGGCGTCGATACGCGAGGCAGGCTTCCTCGACACGTTGTGGCACGCCTGCCGCCGCGCGATGCTTCCCGCCCCGACACCGAACTCCTCCCCTACGGCACCTCGGCCGCCGCGCCAACTCTGGATCGCGGTGGGGGGACTGACTCGACCCGGGCCCCGAGGTAACTCGGTGGCAGCGGAACTCGCCGCCGAACTCGACGCGGACGTGCTGGTCCCCGACGGGCGGTTGGAGCTGGTGCCCGGTGGCTCGCTCTACGTCACCGGTGGACAGTGGCGGTTGTACCGCGCAGGACAACAACCTCGACCGCACGTCGTGCGATACCCGACGCCGCTGTGGGAGAAGCAGCTGCCCGCAGGGCCGGTGGCCGACTCCGGGCTGCTCGCCGAACCGGTTCCAGCCGGACTGCGGATCCGCGAGGACGGGCAGGAGCCCTCTCCCAGGGATGAGGATCTCGCGGTGCCGCAGTCCCCGCACCACCCCCGCCTGCTGCTGGGCTCTCCCGACGCGGCACCGATCCCCACGGCACGACTGGCATCCATGCTGACCCGAATCTCCGGGGGATCCCGGAGACCGTGGGAGCTCGTGCCGACCACGGTGGAGGAGGCCGCACCGGCGCGGCTGCGCGAGCTCGCCGAACGGCTGGGCAGCGACGTGCTGGCGACCACCGGTTCCGTACTGCACGACGGTTCGGGCGGCGAACGATCGGTGGTGCCGGATCCGCACTCCGCCTGGGAACCGTTTCCCGTGTCGCTGTGGCACTCGGTCACCGGCACCGCCCGGGTGGGGCTGACCGCACCGGCGCCACGCGGATGGGTACGGTTCAACCAGCTGGTCTATCGGCACGCCGAAGCGGGCCCCGCCATCCCCGCACCTGGGGAGATGGTGGCCAGGGTCGTCCCCGGTGGCCTGGCGCTGCTGCCGTTCGCACAGGCCGGGTTCAGGGGCGTCGCGGACGGTATCGCCTTCGAACAGCACCGGATGACCGTCTCGGTCGGATCGCCCTACGTCCCGGTGCCGCCGGAAGCTCCGCACGTGCTGCGGCAACTGCTCGACGGACTCACCCCCGGACAGCGCGGCAGGGTTCGACTGCTGATCCTGGGCATCGCCGACGAGCGGACGCGCGGGGAACTCACCACCATCGCGGGCGAGCCGAACGGAGGAGCTCCGGCCTACCCGCCGATCTCCACAGCCGACGGTGCTCCGGATACCACGAGCGCCCCACTCACCGAGGCGGACGCCCCCGACGCACCCCCGAACGAGACCACGGCGCACATCCCCGCGGTGGCAAGCGACACCTCGGCTGGCGGGGGCGCGTCGGCTGGCGGGGGCACCTCGGCTGGTGAGACACCGATCGGCGAGGCGGACGACGAGCAGCGGCCAACCAACCACGCCACGCCGCTGCCGACGCACCGACCGCGCACGGTCGGCGAACCGCCCCCGGAACTGCTCTCCGAGCAGGCAGGCCGGCCGTCTCCGATCGACACCGCGGCCCACCCCACCGGGGAACAGCACTCGGGAGTTCCCGACGGACCGGCCGACGCTCCCCCGGAACCGGTCTCCGACCGGGAATCGGATTCCCCCACCAGCGAGAAACCCGCGGGCCCGAGGCTCGTGCCCGCGCAGGCGGGCGGGACCGGCACACCGCACAACCACCGCAGCACATCCGAGGAACGCTCGCGCTTCGCCCAGGCGGTGGGTGACGACTTCGATGAGGTGTTGCCCAGTGTGAACACGGTGCTGGCCACCCACCCCGCGCTGCGGGAGAACGAGGCAGACGAGGCCAAGGCCGACTTCGTGGCGGTCATCCTCTACACCGGATGCGGCGAGAACGGGGGAAACGCGGTGAACCGGTTACTGCGCACCGGAAAGCCCGGAGCCGCCCGGGACTACGTGTCCTGCCTGCTATCGGGACTGCGACGGCTGCCGGTGCACCGCGGCCCTTCCTTCCGCTTCGGCGGTTCCCCGGACGGAGATGTCGATGGCTACGAGCCGGGCGCGGTGCTGTCCGAGCCCGGCTTCCTCAGCGCCACGGCGGCGGAGGACCTCACGACCGATGACGAGCACGGGAACTCGGTGAACGGGGACGTGGTGATCTGGTCGCACTCGGCACGCCGGGTCTCGCTTTTCGGGCGCAACTCGCTGCCGGAAGAGGTCGTGTTCGCCTCCGACGCCCGGTTCAAGGTCCTGGCCACGGCGGACGAGGAGAACGGTCGGCCCGCGCTGCTGCTGCGGGAACTGCGGCAGGACGAGCGGACCACCCACGGTGAACTCGACGAGGCCGATCTGGCCGTGCTGCCCAAACTCCAGCGCGCGCTGCGGCGCAGACACGGTGCCGAACCACGAGTGCTCTCCGAGCGGGACCAGTTGGACCGGATGAGCTCCCCGGTGGGGCTGGTGCCGACGGAGCTCCGCGGCGACGCCGAAGCACCACCCACTGCTTCCGGGGCCGAACCGGCACAGTCGGAGCACGCCGCGGGCGCCGCGACCACCACCCGATGAGTCGACCCGGTGATTTGACGCCGCACGGCGCGGTTTTCGACGACGAACGCGGCCGCGGGGAGGCCGCGGTAGGGAGAACAGTAATGTCCGCTCGCCGCCCAGGCGTGCTCACCCGTCTCGTGCTGCTGCTGAGCGCGTTGCTGTTCGCGTGTGCTCCGCAGACCGTCGCCGCTGGTCACACGAGCCCAACGGAGACGGCGAGCGGGTTCGAGCTCGCCGCGCGATCGGCCACCGAGCAGTGCCGTCGGCCACCGGTCAAGACGGCGCGGGCACGCCCCTGGGCACAGGAGATGCTGGCACCGGAGCGGGTCTGGGAACTCACTCGTGGCGAGGGGGTGACTGTCGCCGTGGTGGACTCCGGTGTCGACGGGACGACGCCGCAGCTGGCCGGTGCCGTGCTCGACGGTGTCGACGTCCTCTCCGACAATGGGGGAACCGCCGACACCGACTGCCTCGGGCACGGCACGTTCGTCGCCGGGATCATCGCCGCGCGCCCCACCGGGGGCACCGGTTTCACCGGTATCGCCCCCGCCGCCACGATCCTCCCCGTCCGCGACACCCGCTCCAAGCAGGGCGGCTCGGCCGAGTCCATGGCCAGCGGCATCCGCGCGGCCACCGAGGCGGGCGCGCAGGTCGTCAACATCTCGGCCAGCACGAACTACGACGACGCGGCGCTGCGCGAGGCCGTCGAGTACGCGCTGTCCCGCGACGTGCTGATCGTCGCGGCGGCAGCGAACGAGGCGCAGCAGGGCAACCCGGTCCCCTACCCCGCTTCCTACCCCGGCGTGCTGGCGGTCGGCGCGATCGACTCGACCGGCGAGCGCGCGCGGTTCTCCCAGACCGGGCCGTTCATCGATCTCGTCGCCCCCGGCGTCGACGTGGTCAGCGCGGGCCCGGGCGGGCCGGGACACTGGCAGGACAGCGGGACCAGCTTCGCCGCACCGTTCGTCTCCGGCACGGCGGCACTGGTGCGGGCCTACCACCCGGAGCTGACCGCGGCGCAGGTCAGGAACCGCCTGACGAGCACGGCGAGCCACCCCGGTGCGGAGGTGCCGGACGAGGCGGTGGGCTGGGGTGTGGTGGATCCGTACTCCGCTGTCACCACCGTGCTGTCCGCCGGGAACGGGGGCGGCACCGATACCGGAGCGGTCCGGGTCGAGCACCCGGACGTGCCGCGGGACGATCCGACACCGATGCGCGTGGTGCTGATCAGCACCGTGGGGGTGACGCTGCTGATCAGCCTGGCCGCGATCGGGGCGAGGTTGGGGCCCGCCGGATGGCGGCGCGGGTGGCGCCGTCACCGCGTGGTGCGCGTGGTCGACGGCGCAGGCGCTGACCGCACCGGCGAGGACCGCTCGCACGTCTCGGCAAGGTAAGCCCCAGCCCGGCGACCCCCGGTAAGGAAGAACTGTGGCCGGGGAGTGCTCACCGTTGGGCGGGCACGACGGGCTCGGCCAGCGGTGTCTGCACCAGCCGCACCGTGCGCTTGCGGTTGACGAACTGGGCCCTGCCGACCGGGAGCGTCTTCGGCGGCAGCTCACCGAGGAACTTCCCCTCGTCCTTGGGGCAGGAGAACAGCAGACCGGGGGTGCCCAACTCCCACATCCGCCGCAGCACCGGGTCCATCATGGACCTTCCGGCGCCCGAGGTGCTGCGGGCGATGATCAGGTGGAACCCGATGTCGGCGGCCTGCGGCAGCAGCGAGGCCAGCGCCTGCACCGGGTTGTTCATGCCGGTCTGCACCAGCTCGTGGTCGTCGACGATGATGAACAGCCGCCCACCGCTCCACCAGTCCCGTTTGGGCAGCCGGTCCGGGGTGATCTCCGGTCCGGGAAGTCGGTCGGTGAGCAACCCGGCGGTCTCCTCGATGGTGGTGGCGAAGGTGTCGCCGGAGACCGAGTAGCCCAGCTGGTACTCCTGCGGCACCGCGTCGTGCAGCTCGCGGCGCAGATCGGCGAACATCAACCGCGCCTGGTCGGGTCGATAGTGCGACTGCACCGAACGCGCGATGTGGCGCAGCAGGTTCGTCTTGCCCGTCTCGGTGTCGCCGAAGATCATCAGGTGCGGGGTGACGTCGAAGTCGTGCCACAGCGGCGCGAGGTCGACGTCGTCGATGCCCAGCGAGACCTTGGGCAAACCGGTATTGCCCGCCCGCGGCTCCGGCAGCTCGGAGGTGTGCACCTCCAGCGGCAGCAGCCGCACCGGAGGCGCCTGCGGGACCCCGGGTACCGCGACCGCCTCGACCAGGTCGGTCACCGCGTCGGCGAGGTCGTCGGTGCGGGCGCGACCGTCCACCCGGGGCAGCGCGGCGAGGAAGTGCTGCTTGTCGGTGGTCAGGCCCCGTCCGGGAGACTCGGGAACCTTGGCCGCCAGCCTGCTGTTCACCTCGGATTCCACCGGATCTCCCAGCCGCAGCTCCAGCCGCGTGCCGAGCACGCCGCGCAGCCACGGGCGCATGTCCGACCAGCGCGCGGCGCCGACGACCAGGTGGATGCCGAAGGTCAGCCCGCGCGCGGCGATCTCGCCGAGCCGGTCCTCCAGCTCGTCGAACTCGTTGCGCACGGTGTACCAGCCGTCGATGAACAGGAACACGTCGCCGTAAGGGTCCTCGTCGGCGAACCGCCCAGCGCGCTTGGCGCGGCGGTAGGCCGACATCGAGTCCAGGTTGTTGGCCTGGAAGGCGACCTCCCGGCGTTCGAGCAGGTTGACGATCTCCTGCACGGTGCGAGTGACCCGGTCCCGGTCGAGGCGACCCGCCACGCTGCCCACGTGCGGCAGGTCCCGCAACGGAGCCAGCGAGCCACCGCCGAAGTCCAGGCAGTAGAACTGCACCTCGGCGGCCGAGTGGGTCAGTGCCAGCGCGGCGATCATGGTGCGCAGCACGGTGCTCTTGCCGCTCTGCGGGCCACCGACGACGCCGACGTGCCCCTGGGCACCGGAGAGATCGGCCGTCAGCAGCTCACGGCGCTGCTGCGCGGGCAGGTCGATCAGCCCCAGCGGCACCCGCAGTCCGTCCTCGGTGGAGCGCTCGGCCGACCGCAGGCCGGTGTCGGGAGAGTCGAGCAGCGGTGGAAGCAGGTCGTCCAGCGTGGGCGAGACCCGCATGGGCGGCAACCACACCTGGTGCGCGGCCGGGCCGTGATCGCTGAGCCGGTCGATGAGCACGTCCACGAGCGAGGTCTGGGGCCCGCTCTCGTCCTCCGGCTCGGGCGGGGCCTCGACGGTGCGCCGGACGCGGGGCTCGACGTAGTCACCGCCGAACGGCACCAGCTGTTCCTCGATGACCTCCTTGCTGCGCTGCCTGCGCGCGGTGCGGTAGACACCCGACACGTAGGCGGCCTTGAACCGGGAGAGGGTCTGGGTGTCCGAACGCAGGTAACCGTTGCCCGGTGTGGTGGGCAGCTCGTAGGCGTCCGGCACACCGATCACGCTGCGGCTCTCCATCGCCGAGAACGTGCGCAGCCCGATGCGGTAGGACAGGTGGGTCTCCACCTTGCTGATGCGGCCCTCGTCGAGCCGCTGCGACGCCAGCAGCAGGTGCACCCCGAGACTGCGGCCGAGCCTGCCGATCATGGCGAACACGTCGATGAACTCGGGTTTGCTGACCAGCATCTCGCTGAACTCGTCCACCACGACGAACAGGCTCGGCATCGGGTCCAGCGGCACCCCGGAGCGGCGTGCCCTCTCGTACTCCCGCTGGGAGCTGTAGTTCCCCGCCGAGCGCAACAGCTCCTGCCGCCGGTTCATCTCCCCGGTCAGCGCGTCCTGCATCCGGTCGACCAGTTCGATCTCGTCGACCAGGTTGGTGATCACCGCCGAGGTGTGCGGCAGCCGGTCGAAGCCGAGGAAGGCGGCACCACCCTTGAAGTCCACCAGCACGAGATTGAGCTCGTCCGAGGCGTGCGTGGTCACCAGGGCCAGCACCAGGGTCCGCAACAGCTCGCTCTTGCCGGAACCGGTGGCGCCGACCAGCATCCCGTGCGGCCCCATACCGTCCTCGGCGGACTCCTTGATGTCCAGTTCGATCGGAGTGCCGTTGCCCGCGATGCCGATCGGCACCCGCAGGCGCTGCCACCCCGAGCGGTCCCGGCGCAGCTGGTCGACGTCGAAGGTGCGCGCGTCGGACACGCCCAGCAGCGAGGTCAGCTCGTAGTCGGTGGTCAGTGGTTCGCCGGAGTCGCCGCTGGTGCCCATCCGGTGCGGCGCGATGTCGCGCGCCAGCGCCGAAGCCGTCACCACGCCCACCCCGTCCGGCCCGCACAGCGAACTCGTGCTCTCCCGGCCCGCGCGGTCGAAGTCGACCGTGCGGATCTCGGAGGGGTCGACCTCCAGGTGCAGCACCGACCGGTCCGCCTGCCAGGTCAGCGCGCTGTCGATGTCGACGATCACGGTGTTGCGGTAACCGCCGCCGGAGAAGCGGTGCCCGGCGGGGATGTTCACCCCGTCGACCACGACCACCGCGAACGGCTCGCCGCTGGTGATCGGCGTGGCGGGTTCGAAGCGGGGACGCTCGGTGTAGGCCTCTCCTCCGAGCAGCTCCTCCAGGTCGGTGACGTTGTCCGAGATCAACCGCAGTGGCCCGGCCCCGTCGCGACGACCGTCGTCCTGGGCGTGCGGCAGCCACTTGGTCCAGAGCCACTCCTCGCGCCGCTCGTTCCCGACGCACACGGCGATGGTCAGATCGGCCGGGGAGTGGAAGGCGACGAGCTGGCACAGCAGCGCCCGCACCAGCGAACGTTGCGCCTCGGGCTCGCCGCGCAGCTGGATCCTGGCGAACCCCCGCAAGTAGACCGCGATCGGGGCGGAGGGCAACGTGGTGTAGGCGCGCAGGAATCGGCGCAGGTAGTACGCGCTGAGCGGTTCGAGGTCCTCGACCGGTTTGGTCTGCGGTGGGACGAGCTTGACGGCGGAGCGCTGCTGCCCCAGTCCGAGTCGGACCTCGCCGAAGTCCTCGTGCGCCGCACGTCGCTCCCAGAGGCGGTAACTGCGCACCAGCGACCACAGTGACCGCGGATCCGGGTGCTTCCAGATCGCAGCGCGGTGCTGCTCACCCAACGCCTCGCGCACCTTGCGCCGCATCTGCGAGAGATAGCGCAGGTAGTCCCGGCGGTCACCGGTGAGCTGGTGCTTGCGGTCGGTGGATGCCCTGGCCAACTGCCCGAGGACCATGGTGACCATGGCGACGCCCATCAGCCCGCCACCGATGTAGGTCATCATGCTCCCGGAACGGGCCGACGAGAGCATCATCATCATCATGGCGCCGGCCATGACCGCCATCGGCAGGTACGTCAGCACCGTGCTCAGGCTGTTGCTCTGCGGCTCCGGCACACTGGGCGGTTCCTGCAGCTCCACCTGGTCCGCGGGCATCGCAGGCCCCACGCGGCGGGCCGGCCTGCGGAACAGCGTCGTGCTCAACGCGCGTCTCCTCGTTGGTGCGGGATTTCCCTTGATGTTGCGGAGCGGCCACCCGGACGCACCAATCCGCGCGCGCGAGTGACTACCTTCCGCCGTTGTCACGGTCTCGGCCAGCCAGCCAGGAAGGAAACCGGACACCAACGTGGACGACGCCACCAAGGATGTCACAAATCAGCTCTGCCGACTACGCCTGATCGTCAAGGACAGATCGGTCGAGATGGCGCTGCCCACCGACGTCGCCCTGATCGACCTGCTGCCGGCCATCCTGCGTCACGCGGGCGGCGAACTCGCCGACGAGGGGGTAGAGCACGAGGGGTGGGTGTTGCAGCGGTTCGGCAAGTCGCCTTTCGACGAGGAGCGCACCACCGCCGAACTGGGACTGCTCGACGGCGAGACGCTCCACCTGCGACCGAGGGCGGACAGCCTGCCGCCCATCGACTTCGACGACCTCGTGGACGGCATCGCAGAGCAGGCACGACGCCGCTCCGACCCGTGGTCCGAGCGGCTCAGCCGGTGGATGCTGCTGGCCTTCGGCGGGACCGCGCTGCTCGTCGGCCTCGTGGTGCTCGGTTCCGGCGGCCCCGGCATCACCGGAACGATCACCGCCGGGGGCACCGCGCTGGTGCTGCTGCTGACTGCCACCGCGCTCGCACGAGGGCGGGCCGACACGATCACCGCCGTCGTGCTGGCCGGCCTGGCACTGCCCTACGCGGGGTTGTGCGGCTGGTACCTGCCGCTGCTGCCCTCACCCGAGGCGCAGGCACCGGCGAGCCTCGCCTGCGCCGCGATGCTGGTGGTGGCGGGACTCGCCATCGGACTGGTGGGAACGGCCGAGGCAGCGTTGCTGTTCGTCAGCGGGCTGTTCACCGCCGTTCCGCTGGGGATCACCGCGATCATCGACGCCGCGTCACCACTGGACGGCGGCCAGGCCGCCGGGATCGGTCTGATGCTGGTGCTGCTCGCACTCGGCTTCGTGCCCACGTCCTCCTTCCGACTGGCCGGACTGAGCCTGCCCCCGCTGCCAACGAGTTCGGAGGAGTTCGGCCAGGACACCGATCCCTTCCCGCACGAGTTGGTGGTGGAGCGCTCGGCGGTGGCCGACCGGTACATGACCGGGCTGTACGCGGCGCTGGGATTGACCGCGGTGGTGCTGTTCACGGCGCTGACCGTGCCGGGCGGGAGATGGTCGATGATCACCACCGCCGTGGCGGCACTGCTGCTCCTGCTGCGCTCCCGACACGTCGACAGCGCGCGCCAGCGTTGGCCGCTACTGATCACGGCCGGTTACGCACTCGCGCTGGACGGCGTGGTCCTGGCACTGGGACTGGAGCCGTTCGCCCGGCTCTGGTACGGCTTCACCGCCACCCTGGTGCTCGCACTGCTGCTCGTGGTGGCCAGCACAACCCTGCCCGGCCGGAAACTGGCCCCGTACTGGGGGCGGGCGGTCGACCTGCTGGAGACGTTCTCCGCACTGGCGCTGGTCCCGCTGCTGCTGGCGGCGCTCGACGTCTACATGTTCGTACGCGGCCTGGCCGGTTAGTGCCCGCGCCCGACCCCGGTGAACGAGAACCTCCGAAGAAGTCGGGCACTTCCTCCGAGATCACCGACCACGAACCACCCCTGGGAGAACCATGCAGTCCAGACGCGACCAGGTGCAGGCCTACTTCTTCGTGGTGGGGCGCCTGGTATCCGCGCTGATGCGGGCGAGCCCGGACGACCAGACCACGCCGACCCGCCGCTTCGTGATGGGCACGGTCATCGGAACCCTGCTGGGTGCGCTGGTGGTGGCCGGTTTCGGCATCGTGGGGCTGATCTTTCCCGGCGGCAAGACCTCGTGGCAGGCCGAGGGCACGATCGTCGTGGAGAAGGAGACCGGAGCCCGCTACCTGTACCTGAACGGCACGCTGCGCCCGGTGCTGAACCACGCCTCGGCGCTGCTGGCCCGCAACCAGCCCGGCGGTGACCCCAAGCTGGTCTCGCGGAACTCGCTACAGGGAACACCGCGCGGCACCCCGATCGGTATTCCCGGCGCTCCGGACTCGATGCCGGAGCGGAAGAACCTGAGCCGGGCACCCTGGGTGGTGTGCGCGCGGACGGCCACGAAACCGTCCGGCGAGCAGGTGCCGATCACTCACCTCCGGGTGGGAGATGGCCCGAGGCGCGAGCTCGGCCCCGACGAGGGAGTCGTGGTCTCCACCCCGGACGGAACGGAATACCTGGTGTGGCAGGGCAGGCGACTGAAGCTGAGCGGGCGCTCCGTGATCGAGGCGCTGGGCTACGGCGACGTGGTTCCGTTCCCGGTGAGCACATCCTGGATCAACACCATCCCGAGCGGGACCGACATCGCCGCACCGGACATTCCGGATGCCGGCTCACGAGCGCCGGAGGTGGCGGGGGAATCCGCCACGGTCGGCCGGATCTACGAGATGCGCAACCCGGCGCTGGATTCGGAGTCCTCGTTCTACGTGATGCGCTCCGACGGGCTCTCCTCGCTGACCCCGCTGGTGGCCAGCCTGCTGCTCACCGCACCCTCCTCCGGAGCACAGCCGGTCGAGATCGGCCCTGCGGCCCTGTCCACCACGCCGATCTCGGAAACCGACAGCACCCCGCGGGGCTACCCGGCGGTGCCGCCGAAGCCACGGCAACTCAGCCAGGGCGGGAAAACCCGCCCCTGCGCCTCGTTCCGGGTCGGTTCGGGACAGTCGAACACCCCCACCATCACGCTGGGCCACCGGAACCGGAGCACCACCACGGCTGGGACCGGCAGCGACGCGGTGGCCGAACGGATCACGGTCCCGGCCGGGCGGGGCGTGCTGGCCCGCGACCTGCCCGCACCCGACGTGGCGGGCGGAACGAACTACCTGATCACCGGTCTCGGGGTGAAGTACCCACTGGCCACACCGGACGTGGCGGGAGTACTGGGCTACGGCGGGGCGGAGCCGGTGGCGGTCCCCGGATCGCTGCTGTCGCTGTTGCCCTCGGGCCCATCACTGGACCCCAGCACCGCGACGGTGACCCGAAAACCGGGCAGCACGGGCGACGACGTCCCGTGAAGGATATCCCTGTTTCGAATCGAACACGGCTTCGCAGCGGCCCGCCCGGAACGAATCGATGATGGACTGACTCCCGCCGCCACGGGGAAATCGGCGAAAGCAGGATTCCGCCGGCGGAGGACCGCTCCGTCCGGCGACCACGGAAGAGAGGTCACATGGCCACGCAGCAGACGAGGCTCACGCAGTCCAATCTGGCCCAGCTCTCAAACCGGCACGAAGAGGTGGCGGGCCAGATCACCAGTCAGCAGACGTCCCTCGCGAGCAGCATCGACATGCTGGCAGGCGCCAACCGCGGCGACATGATGACGAGCCTGAAGAACGTCCACCAGCAGTGGGACCAGGCGTGCAGGGACATCGTGAAGAACCTGGAGCGGATGGCCCAGGAGGTCAACCGCACCGGGCGCGAGACACAGGATCAGGACTCCGTGACCGCCCAGGAGATCGGGCGAGTACAGACCCCGGGGCTCTCCAGCTTCATGTCCTGACCCCTGTTTTCGAAACCCGCATTCCGCACGTACGAGGAGGCCCTTTCATGGCCGACGAGATCCAGTACCAGTACGCCGCGCTGCAGCAGGGCGTGGACGACATGCAACGGGTCACCCAGCAGATTCAGCAGCAGGTCGACGAGCTGCGCCAGCAGACGCAGCAGGCCCTGCAGGACTGGGACTCGCAGAGCTCGGAGACCTACAACCAGCTCGCGAGCAGGATTCGCGCGGACTTCGAGGCGATGAACCAGATGCTCACCCGACTGCGAATGGCCACCAACCAGGCGCAGGAGGACATGAGTCAGACCGACCGCAAGCTGGCGAGCAACTTCGGCTGAGCCCGCCGCGGATCGGTGCACACGCGCGGTACCGGAAACGATGACCGCACCACCCGGTACCGCGCGTCCTCGCACCGTCCCCCAGCGAGCCAAAACGCCCTCGACCGCACGCAACCGAGGAACCAACTCCCATGAGCACCCAAGGCAGCCAGACCTCACTCGACGCGTCCGAGGTCCGCAAGGCGGGCAATGCCATCGGCGACATCGCCGACGACGTCAACGGTTTCTCCGAACTCAACGACGTGCACCCGAAGGCGGGTGACTTCGCCGTGGGCTCCTGGCTCAACCAGCTCATCGCCGCACGCCGGGACACCCTGCATCAGCACTGCAACGACCTGCAGCGGACGTTGCGGGAGGTCTCCGAGCAACTCAAGAACATCGCCACGGAGATCGAACGAACGGACCGGAACAACGGCGAACAGCTGGACAAGCTCAACGCGGAGCTGCAGAACTCCGTGAACCAGCTGCGAAGCCAGGCCCCCACGCTACCGATGGCTCCGAAGGGTCCCGACACGCAGACCGACCTCGTCTGAACCGCTGATCCGACCGCACTCCCCCATCCTCCGAGTTCCCGAGATCCAGGTCCGTCACCTCGTAGACCGCTTCGTTGTTCCACGGGGACTCCGTCGCATCCGAACCGGAGCAGAACACACCCATGGTTTCCCTCAACGACACCGACTACGGCCTCGACTACCAGGAGAACAGGGAAGCCCTGAACGAGAACAGGGAGAACCAGGAGGACGAGGACCCGGAAGAGGAGGGCGAGAACACGGAGGAAGGCGAGGACGACGAGCTCACCGAGGAGGAGAGGAAGCGCAAGGAGGAGCACACCGACGACAACGGTGTCCGGCACTTCTACTCCCCCGAAGAGCTCGCCGAGGACGGCGGTGACTACGACAAGGTCTGGATCAATCAGGACTACTTCGACGACAGGGTGAACGACTCCGAAACCGACTCGGAGGACGCCCTGGATCGCGAGGAGGAGTACACCGACGAGGAGTCCGAGGAGGCGCAGGACTACCTCGACGGTTCCGAGGAGACCATCTCCGGTTCCGACGAGAGCGTGGAAGTGGAGGGTGCCGAGGACACCGGGTACTCCGGCGGCGACTCCACCGGAGCACGGGGCTCGACTCCGCCGGCTCCGCTGGAGGACTACACCCAGTTCTCCATGTCCCAGATCGTGCAGGCACTCAGCGGGGACTCGGGCAGCCTGCGCGCGGCAGGCACGGCTTTCGGGAACATGACCGAGAAACTCTCCACCGCGCACGAGTCCTTCCGGAACCAGGTCGACAAGCTGAAGGACTCCTTCGAGGGCGAAGCCGGTAAGGCCTTCCAGCGGTACTCCGAGAAGCTGTTGGAATCGGCCGAAGAAGTCGTCACCTCGCTGCGCGACGGCCGCTATCGGGAAGGCATCACCGAGACCGGGGACATGGCCGCACGCGGGAAGAACGCGGTCATCCCGCTGGTGAAGGCCTACGCCGAGGCGGCTGCCTACGCCGAGGCCTTCGCCTCGCTGGGCTCCTCGGTCAAGGGAGCCGCCGCTGCCGCCCGATCCGCCGAGAAGATCGCGAAGGAGATCCTGGACAAGGCGCGCGAAGTGGTAGCCACCGTCGCCGACACCTATCAGGCCTCGGGCAGTTCACTTGCTCCGCTGACCACTTCCCTACCCGGCACCGGGTCCGGGAACGGATACGGAACCGGGAACGGATACGGCAACGGATACGGCAATCAGTACGGCAACGGGAACGGATACGGCAACGGATACGGGAACCAGTACGGCAACGGGAACGGATACGGCAACGGATACGGAACCGGCAACCGGTACGGGAGTGATAACGGGTACGGCAACAACAGCTACGGCCACCAGTACGGCAACGGGAACGGCTACGGCAACGGGATCGCTGACTCGCTGACCGAAGGTGGCACGAACGGGAACGGCGAACTCAGCGAAGAGGGACTCGCCGCGGAGCGCGATCGGCAGGAAGAACTGGCCCGACAGGCTCGGCAGGACGCCGAAAGCCGAGGCGAGGAGGCCGTGTCGAAGCTGGCGAACGGCGGTTCCGGCTACAGCGGATCAACCGAGCGCCCGCGGGACGTCGGCTCCGGCGGTGGCGACGGAAACGGTTCGGGGGAAGCGGCACTGAACGCGGCCCGAAACGCGTCCGAGGACGCCCGAGCCGCGGGTCGGGAAGCGATGTCCCGGTTCGAGGGCAGCGATGACACCGGGTCCTCCGGCAGCGGAGGAACAGGCAGCGAGGGCACCGGCCAGGTTTCCGGCGGGGGCGGTGTGCTGGGTGGTACAGGCGGCTCCGGCACCGCGGGGAGCAGCAGGAGCAAGGGCAGCAAGAACTACAGCAACGGTTCCGGGAACGGCGAAAGCGGGCAGCAGGAATCGACCCTCGATCAGAACGCCGTCGACGAGGCACTCGACAACGCCACCGGCGCCGCCCGCCAAGCAGGCCAACAAGCCCTCGAAGACCTCACCGGTAACGGCAGCGGCGGGAGCAACAGCGGCGGCAGCGACATACCGACCAGCAGCTCCGATCCCAACAGCAGCGGCGGCGGTCTCGGCAACGGCAGCGGCCCCACCAGCGGCAGCCGCTCCAGCAGCGGCAGCGGCTCCGGCGACGATCAGGCCGCGATCGACCAGAACGCCGTGGACCAGGCACTCGACAACGCCACCGGCGCCGCCCGCCAAGCAGGCCAACAAGCCCTCGAAGACCTCACCGGCGACGAGGGGACCGAAGAGTCCACGGATGGTGGTACGGACGGCGCCGCTTCGGGCACCGGCGAGTCCGGACAGGACGGGAACGCACTCGAACCGAAGCAGTTGGGCAAAGCGCTGGATGCCGCCGACGACGCGGCGAAGCAGGCCGGGCGGGATGCCCTGGAAGCACTCAGCGCCGATGCCCCGGAGGGTTCCGAGGCTGCTGAGCAGGAGATCGGGCGGGAGCAGGCCGGGGGCGTCGTCGACGACATGGCCAACGCGGCCCGTGCCGCCGGGCAGGAATCCCTGAACGAACTGCTCGGCCCCGAAGCCGCCCAGAGCGAGCAGGCCCAGAGCATCCTCGACGACGTCACCGAACAGGCCCGCAGCGCCGGGCAGGAGAGCCTGGACGAGCTCACCTCGGACGGCGACCCCATCACAGCGGGGGACATGGGCGGAGTCGTCGACGACGTGCTGGCGAAAGGCCGTTCGGCCAGTGAGGACGCGATGAACGCGCTGAAATCCTCCGGCGACGGAAGTGACGTGGCAGGGGGTTCTCGGGTCTCGGATGCTTTCGACGAGGCCGGCAGCTCCATGGAGACCTCGGGCAAGGGGGCTATCGATGCGCTCAACGCCGAGGGCGTGGACACCAGTGGCGGTTCGGTCGGGCAGGGGCAGGTCGACGACATCATCGACGACATGGCGGACGAGGCCCGTGCGGCCGGGCAGGAATCCCTGAACGAACTGCTCGGCCCCGAAGCCGCCCAGAGCGAGCAGGCCCAGAACATCCTCGACGACGTCGTCGAGCAGGCCCGCACCGCGGGCGAGGAGAGCCTGCGAGAAGTCACCGAGGATGGTGGACCGCTGAGTTACGACGAGGTCGGCGACGTGATCGACGACGTGGTGGAGACCAGCCGCACCGCCGGGGACGAGGCGATGTCCTCGCTGGACGGAGGAGATCAGCAGAGCCGGAGCCTCAGCGACTTCCTGGCACCACAGCGGAACGCGGCGAACGTGGCCTCGGAGGGTGTGAACAGCCCGAGCCTGCCCGGCCTCGGTTCCGACAACGGCACGGCGCTCACCGGCGGTGGTAGCGGTGGTGTGGGCGGTGTAGGCAGCGTAGGCGGTGGTGGAAGCTCGATCCCCGACAACGTGGGCGGGGGCAACACGCTCGGGGCGAACGCCACGACCACGGGGCTGAGCGCCACACCGCCGAGCTCGACACAGCCCACTGTCGGGCCCGGGAGCGGTACGGCGGCGACGGCGCCGGGCACGACTGCTTCCGGCGGCCGAGGGATGCCGATGATGCCGCCGATGATGGGCGGCGGAGGGGCCGGAGCAGGCGGTGGCGGCCAGCAGGACCGGGAACGCTCGACCTGGTTGACCGAGGACGACGGCGCGTGGTTCACGAACGACGAGGAAGTCGCTCCACCAGTGCTGGGCCACGACACCTAACGCGCGGATTCGGCAGCACGTCTGGAGAGGAAACGCATGAGCACGCCGAACGGTGCCGAGCAATCGGACCGATCCGAGGTACCGCGGGTGGAAGAACACCACACGCTGGATACCGCAGCCGCCGCGGTGGCCGCCGCGGATCCGCAGCAGTTCTACCGGGACGGACAGCACTTCGAGAACACCGCGCAACGACTGCGCACGGCCAACGACGCGTTTCGACGCGAGCTGCGCCGGGTCGAGGGAGCCTGGCAGGGGCCCGGCGCGCAGCAGTTCCAGACCACGGCGCGGCGGATCACGGACACCGTGGAGCAGCTGGTCGAAACGATCTCGGCTCCGAGCTATTCGGCGTTGCACGGTCATCTCGGGGACGCGGCGTCCAACGCCGGGAGGCAGTTGCGGGAGTTGCGCTCCCAGCGCGAGAGCGGACGACAGGCCGTGGCCGACGATCCGGCCATGGCCGGAACACCGGAAGGGCAACAGCAGCTCCGGCACCAGGAGCAGGCGCAGAACGAGCACGCCCAACTGGTGCTGCGGGACCTGGCGAGGATCTATCAGCAGGTCGGTGGGCAGTTGCGCGAGGCTCCGCCCCACAGCACGCGGGGCACCCAGGTTCGCGATGCGGTTCACCGGGAGACCGGTAACGAAGTCGATCCCGGTGTGGCCGCGGGAACCGATGCGATCACCGCCACGGGCGGAGCCGGTTTCGTCGGTGTCAACACCCCCACGAGTAATTCCGGGACTCCCGGGACCGGAACCGGCGGCACCCGATCAGCCTCTTCGGACACCAACGACACGCTGCGGCACGGCGTGGTGGTCGGCGGCGAGGAATCCTTCTCGGACAGCGCACAGCCCACCACGCACCCGACGAGTTCGGAGAGCGCTTCGGAAACGTTCGTGAAAAGCACCGGAGCGCCGACGACATTGGCCGGCGCGGCGCGGGTGGGCGACGGTGTGCTTGGCCGTGACACGGACCGGACAACCGAGATCACTCCGGACAGCGGTGAGCGGGTCGAGGCGAGTTTGGCGAGCACCGAGGTCCCGGGCGTGCTCGCCGCGCCCGGAATGTCCGTCGGTGCCACGAACCCCGGCGGCCGGGAACGCGGCGGGAAGGAGCGACTCGAACACCGGACCGAGCTCGAATCGGCTTCGGATCTCCCGGAGACCGGGAACGAAGCAGGAACCGGTGCCGCGACGTTCGGCACCGCTGTTCCGGTGTCCCGGCTCGAGTACTCCACACCGGGCACGTCCACCGGCTACGCCGCGCCCACCACGCAGGGCGAGGTGGCGAGCAGCAGGACCTCGAAGCCCGTATCCCCCGGTGCCACGGCTCCCTCCCGAGTGTCGACCGTGGTCAGCCCGTCGAGCGCCTACGGAGCGAGCGCTGCAGGGATGAGCACTGCGGGCGAGCTCGGCGGCACGACCGCGTACTCGGCGGCGAACGGCAGGACCGCCACCGGCGGCGCCGCCCCGACCGGCACCGGACGCCTCGCGAACAGTGCCGAAATTCCCTCAGCCGTCACCACGGGAAACTCCGGCCGCACCGGCCCGCCGGCGAGCCCGGAAAGGCTCGGCGGAGCACCGGGCGGCTCGGTGCCACCCACGGGAGGCACCGGTAATCGGGACGACCGAGAACGCGATCGGAACACCCTGCGGTACGAGGACGAGGAAGTCTGGGGTGAAAGAGGCGACTCCGGCGGCGTGCTCGGGCGTTGACCGACATCCGAATTCCGACGATCAGGGAGGAAACATGACATCCGAGGGTTTCCGACGCGAGATGCCCGATCTGAGCTCGGCGCTGGAGGTGTTCGAGGAGGAACAACGAAAGCTGGCGGAGTTCCAGCGCAAGCTGGCAGAGACCACCACCGTGGTGGACGCGCCGAAGAAGCTGTTCACGGTCACGTTGGACGGTAACGGCGAACTCACCGAGCTGAAGTTCAACACCACCGGCTACCGCTCGATGCCACCGGCCGAGCTCTCCGCACTGATCACCGAGACGCTGCAGAAGGCGCGTCGGCAGAGCCTGGAGACCATGCAGGAGCTCATGGGCAGCCCGATGGGCGGCACGGATCTCAACGACCTCGCTTCCGGACAGGCGGACCTGGCCGACGTACTCGGCAAGGTGATGGAACCGTCGCTGGACCTGGTGCGCGAGGCCAACGGCGATTCACCGTCGAAGAGTTCCGACAGGACCGAGGACGACGGCTGGGACCGGAGCTGAGCCCACCACCGTGAACCTTCCCCAACAACACCGCGGAGACTGACATGACTTCCGAGACCTACCTCGATGCTCCGGGGACCGAGAACGCGGGGCGACGGCTGTCCCAGGCAGTCGAGGAGTTCAAGGGATCGCTGCGAAGCCTGAACTACGAGCTGGAGCGGGACCACGGCTGCTGGAGTGACGACGAGATCGGCAAACAGTTCGAATCGTCCTACCTGGACGAGGCGAACAAGACGCGGGAAAGCCTGCGGAAGCTGCAGGAGTCCCTCACCGAGTTCGCCGACGTGGGGCTGCCCAACGTCGTATCGAACATTCAGGAGTTGGACAGTTCCTACGGTGACGTCATGAAGCAGTACCGGAGCCGGCTCGAGGAATACCGCTCGAAGATGGCGGAGCACATGCTTCCTCCGGACAACGAGAAGTCCTCGTGACCGCGCGGGTCCGGTAACGCCCTTCCGGAACGGCCGTCCCACCGAGCACGGCCCGGCGGAGCCGCCGCTTCACCGGACCCGGCGCGAGCGACGAACGCGGTGACACCGCCACTCCCCGTCGGTTCCTCACGGAACCACCCGAGCAGACTAAGAACCTCTAACGAAAGGCTGCTTCCTCCCCCAAGCGCTTCAGCCTGAGCAGGACGAGGAGATCCGGTGCGTGAGTCGGATGCATTGCAAGGCGGGGAGGGCGCGTGGCGTAGGCCGCTACTCGAGGTGCCCTCCGACGCAGCAAGGCGCCGACTCACGTGACGGCTACCCGGCCAGCTACGCAGTTCCGTTATGAGTTGTAAACCGCGCACGCTAAGGAATCGTCCCCCATGCCCACAGAACTCCCGGAAGGACTTCAGAAGGCACTGGAGATCGTCGGCGGTCAGCGCTGGCCCGAGGGGGACGAGGACGGGCTGCGCAGGATGAGCGTGGCCTGGGCGGACATCTCCGCGGCGATCGACAAGCTGGAAGCCGCGGTGGACCGCTCGGCCAACGACATCGGCACCACCATGCACGGCGAGTTCAGCGACGCCTACGGGAAGTACGTCACCGACACGCTGCGGCCGATGCTGCAGGACCTGCGCGACAAGACCGCCAAGCACTCGGAGTTGACGAAGAACACCGCGGCCGACATCCAGTACGTGAAGATCAGCATCATCGTGCAGCTGGTGATCGTGGCCGCGACGCTGGCCTTCTCCTGGCTGCCCGGCATCGGGCAGGCGATCACCGCGGCCGCGGCCGCCACGGCACGAGCGGTGATCACGTCGCTGTTCCGCACGGTGGTGCAGAACATCATCGTCGGTGCGGCGGCGGGGGTCGCACTCGAGGTCGGGCTGGACGCGGTGATCCAGGGCATGCAGATGCTCACCGGCGTGCGCACCGACTGGAACGAGGATTTCACCCAGGGCGCGGCGCTCGGCGGGGCACTCGGCGGTGCGATGGGCGGTGCCGTGTACGGCGTTTTCCGGGGCGTCGGCGGTTTCGCCCGGGGCGGTATCGGCGATGTCTCCGGCGACGGGTTCGACAACGTCACCGACAATCTCGCCAAGGGGTTCGACGACAAGGTCGTCCGCGGCCCGGACGCGGAGGGAGCAGAGGGCATCCTCGGGCAGGGCGCGAAGGACCTCCTCGACACCACCGGCGGGAAACTCGGCTTCGACGCGGCCAACATCGTCGGCCAGGGCGGGGCGGGGTTCGCCGCTGACGGGGCGACCAACTCCGCGCTCGGTTCGGAGGAGTGGAACCCCTTCTCCTTCACCTCGTCGATGGCCGACGGGTTCGAGAAACGCGGCGGCGGCAACGGTTCCTACGGCGGGGACGACGTCGAGGGCGGGACGGACACCAGTGGCCTGGACGGGCTGGGTGACTTCGACGACGTCGACACCGATCGCCCCGGCGCGGAGGACCTGCCGAAGACGATCGGGGATCCGGGGGAGGTGACGAGCGAGGACGGGACCGATCTCGGCAGCGAGTCCACGTGGACCGGTGAGGACAGCGACGGCAGCACCCTCGACGACGGGGCGAGCGACAGGAGCTGGTTGAGCGGGACCACGCTGGCTGCGACGGAAACGGGCCGAAACACCTTCGGCTCGGGGTCGGACGGCGTGGAGCAGTCGAACTACGAGGCAACGGACGAGACGGGGCACCGGGAAAGGTCCACGAGCGGACTGAACCGCTCACAGCAGGGGAACGACTCCTACCAGGACAGCACCGCTGAGCGACACACCACGGATCAGGACAGCGCTGGTCAGGGTGCCGCCGGGCGGGAGAGCGCCGGAGCGAACGCTCCGGGCAGGAACGAATTCGATGTCGGGAACGAATTCGGCTCACGAAACGAAACCCCCTCGGACAACGGCACGCAGCGAGATCCCGAGGCCGTCACTGGGCGGAACGAGAGCACCTGGCAGAACGAGAACGACGGCACGGGCACGAACGGGGCCACATCCCTGAAGTCCGCCGGGGAGCACGACTCCCCCGAACAATCTGCGCCCGATCAGGAACAGCGCGCGGTGCGCGACGAAACCGACCCCGCCGTCGTGGCCGGAGGGCGAATCCACACGGAGGACACCGCACAGCAGAACGGCCCGAACTCCACCCGGTTCCAGAACCAGCACAGCGATCCCGGCGCCCAGTCCCCGCAGTCAATCGCCGCACCTCGAGAAGATTCCGGACTCGCCGACGACACGGAAGTAACGACGACCACCACCGACACTCCCGGTTCGGTTGGTGCGGGGACCACCGACCGGTCGTCGAGCACCGCCACGGAATCGGCCCCGAACAACGACGCCGGACAACACGGCACGTCGAACACCGATGCCCGGCAGGACGGCTCGACGAGCGTCCACACCGGGAGCGGCACACGGGAATCCGGTACTTCCCCGGAGCAGGACACGACCACGTCGGGAAGCGAAACCAATCATTCCTTCGGGGCCGGAGAACGATCGGGATCCGGCGACTCCCGCACCACCGCGGAATTCCGAACCGACGATTCGAACCATTCCACCACCCTCGACGCCGAGAGCAACACCGTTCGGCGGACACCAGACGCACACACCGAGACCAGCCCCGAGCAAGCCGCGGACGATACACAGCGCGGTACCGACACCACCGGATCTCCGCAGCCGGAACATACGAACGCGTCCGAACCGGACCGGAACACGGTTTCAGACCGCACCAACACCGAGCAGACCGATACCGGTACCGACACGCGTCCCGACGGGACGGAACCGTCGAATCAGCGGGCCGAACCGACCGGATCCCGGTTCGACGAATCGTCGCGAACGACGACGCACGTACCCGGAGAAACAGCGGACACCGGATCGCGCTCGGCCTCCGGCCCGGAACGGGTCGAGGAGACCACCGCTCGGCCGGAAGACGAGACCTCGACCCCCCGGCACAACAGCGAATCCGGCCCGACACCCGTGGTCACCACACAGGGAAGCGGTATCTCGTCCACGCCGTCGAATACCAGCGTCGGGCACGGCAACAGCACCGGAAACACGACTCCGGGGCGCCCGGACTCCGCTGACCGCACGCCCGGAGCGCCCCGGAGCACCGCACTCTCGGAGAACAGCTCGGGCAACGAAACCACCTCCACCTCCTCCCCCACGGACCTCGATGGCTCCCCGGTGAACACGGCTTCCGAAGGCCCGGAAACCGCACCGCACACCACCGAGAGCGGGCCGAACGCGGAAACCAACCGGCCCCTGGACGCCGAGAAGGACACCGGCCAGAGCACGAAAACGGAAAACGGCGCCGAATCACCCAGCACAGTGGCACCCCCGGTCGACCGGAGCGGCTCCGGTTCCCAGTGGAACAACACCGGACAGCGCGGCAGCACCGGGCTGTCCGTGTCGAACCACTCGGAGACCGCGGCCCCGGGCAGGAGCACCACTCCGAACGGCGACAACCCGTCGAAGGTTCGCACCGAATCCCCCAACTCGACGAGCCGGGGTGATACTCCTCGTGCGACCGGGCGTCCGAGCACTGCCGCACAGCCCACACGCCCGACGCCCGATTCGGGGACGACACGCCAGACACCCGTGGAGACCACCGGTGCCCCCAACCGCACTGGTGAGTCCTCCCGGAACAACGGTGGTCGGGACGTGGCCGACAACGAATCGGCACCGACACGACCGGCGCCGACGATGGAGTCGAACCTGCGGGCCGAGGTGCTGCACGGGTTGCTGTCCGCCACTCCGGTAGACAGCGGCGCGGTTCTCCGCGAGCTCCATCAGCTGCGGGGCGATCCGGCCGCGAGCCAGTCGCTGCAGGAGAGCTTCCGGGCACGTACCGGTGGCATGGATCTGTGGATGCCGTTGGCGTTGAACCTCGACCGCCCCAACTACTTCCGGGCGATGGACCTGCTGGGGCTGCCGCGCGACTACGTCACGGGCCCGGTCCAGCCCGGCGCGCCGTCGACCTCCGCCCCGCCGGGAATGGGATACGACCCCGCCTACAACCAGTCGGTGTGGAACTTCGCCGGGCAACTGGTCCGGCACAACTCGGCTGGTCGATTCGACGGCGCGATGACGATGCTGCACGGAGTCGGCCGCGACATTCGCGCACTGTGGGCGATCCAGGACGCCTATCGGAGGCAGACAGGCAGCGAACTGATCTCCGATCTGATGAGCACAGCTCCCTGGCGTTCCCACGAGGTGTGGAACGCCATGGGTGGCTACTCCACTGATCCGGTGTCGGTGGAACAGGCGTCGTACTGGCACGAGCAGCTCAAGCAGTCCACCTTCGAACACCACGCACGGGGTCGCACCACCATCCGCACCGATCACCCGGAGGACGGCTGCTACATCCGCGCCCACCTGTGGGCACTGGACCTGCAACGCATGGGGGCCGCGCCGAGCAAGATCTTCGTGGCGAGCGCCAGCCCGGGGTTGTCGGTGCGAACGCCGTACTCCGCTGACGCGCTGCCCGGCCTGCCGGGGCAGGTCAACTGGAGATACCACGTCGCGCCCGCGGTCAACGTCAACACTCCGGAAGGCCCGAAGGTGCACGTGCTCGACCCCTCCACCAGCGACGGTCCGGCGCCGCTCGACAGCTGGCTGTCCAACATGGGTGTCGAGATCGGAAACGAGACGACCCAGATCCTGGGGGGATCCCCGCAGCGCATCCAGCAGGTCCTCGACACGGATTTCATAACCAATCCCGATGGTTGGGAAATCGGCATCGACAGCAGTTTGACACCCAACGGACGCGCCATGGTAATCGCCTCCGATCCCAGCGCGCTGTTCTTTCCCGAACCGTGGAATCCGATGCTGAATCCGCAGTCGTTCCAGGACGCCGACGTACAGGTACGCGAGTACGACGAGGACCTGCTGGTGCAGCACAACGACACGGCCGAACAACGGGCCGAAAGCCGGGCGCGGTTGGAGAACCTGCTCAACAACGTTGGTGCGATATACCAGAACGATCCCGGTACCTTCTCGATCGATCCGAACGACCTCAACTCGCTGAGCTTCGACCCCACCAACCTGACCGGCAACACCCTGGACAGCACCGACCTGTTCGCGCCGGGTTCCTCAGCACCGGGCTCGTTCGCCCCGGGGGTTCAGGACCGGCTGGACGCGCTGCTCAACGATCCCGTGTTCAACGCGCTGCTCAACGACACCACCGGCGGTTTCGACCCGCACGCGTTCGACATCGGCAACTTCGATCCGAACGGCGGCGGAAACCCCGGCGGCAACGACACGACAGCGACCGATTCGGTGCCGCAGGACGCGCCGCCGTCCGACGGGACGGTCAACCCCGGCGCCCTGTTCGCGCCCGACTCGTCGAGCTCACGCACCTTCTCCCAGTGGAACGACCCGCACACCTTCCGAGAACACTCCGGTGGTTCCGGGAGTCGCCCCGCTCCGCTGGGCACCGACGAGGACACGGGCAGCTCCGACCGAACCGAGGACACGTCGTCGCGGGAGCACGACTCGAACACCGGCGGTAGCGAACCCTCCTCGTGGGACAGGTCGTGGAAGCACAGCACCGCTTCCACAGCCGACTGGTTCGAGCCCGATGCCACGCCCGTACGTCCCGAGCAGTGGAGCGAGCAGCGCGAGCACACTCCGGCCCACGAGGTCGCCACCGAGGTCCGCGACGTGCGCATGCACAGCACGGCCGACAACCTGGACTTCTACGAGGGCCGCATCCGCTACGACCTCCGCCACATGGACGTGGCGGGGCAGGGCGTGCAGGAGTACACCTTCCGCGCCCACCTCGCCCCCGACCCCACCATCACCCCGGACCAGCTCCGCGAGCTGCGCGACCGGCTCACCGAGACCGTGGACAACCTGTTCAACCAGGGGAACCGGCTTCCTTCGGGTGACCAGTTCCACGCCCGCGTCGAATTCGTCGAGACCCCGGCCGAAGCCCACGACACCATCCGCGTCAGCGGCGAGGGACATACCGAACAGACCCACTGGAACATCCACGCCTCCCCGAACATCCACGCCCACGAGATCGGCCACTACTTCGGTCTCCCGGACGAGTCCCCGGACCCACGAGGTGCGCTCGACAGCCCGGACACCCGCCGTGTGTTCAACCGGGGCGACCCGCCACGGGCCACCGACGTGCACACCGGCCGACCCCACCCCTCACAGAACTCCGTTCGGCTGGACAACGGCCTGATGGGCCACTCCGTCAACCACGATCCCCACCTCAAACCCCGCCACCTCTGGAACATCGAGAACACCGCACACAGCCAGGGCGCCCGCCCCGACATCATCCCCCGGTCCGCCGACGAGACCCGGCCCGAGAGCAACCTCCCGTCCGAGAACAGCCCGAGCACCGCGAACCCCGACCCCGAAGCGGAACGACTCCACTCCACTCCCCCGCAGCCGCGCTCGGATGAGCCGACTGCGGAACCCGAGGAGATCGAGCTCAGGGACCCGTCGGGAGACGGGGCGCGGGAGCCCGTATCGGAAACCACCGGACCGAACCCCGAGGACCGGCACAACGAGGACCGGGACAACGAGGACGACGGCAGGCAGCAGCAGGCAACGAGCGACGCCGATCAGGCGAGCACACCGGAGAACAACGCGAACTCGACACCGAGGATCATCCTCACCAAACCGGATCGGACACAGGAACAACTGATGGCCCCCGGAGACCACGGGGCTGATACGGGTGCTCCTCGTGGTTCCGAGGAGCGGAACTCGGAAACACCACCTTCCGAAGACCGTTTCCACCCCCTTCCCACCGATGCGCGCGGCTCGACGGAAAACCGGGACAACGACTCAGCGATCACGCACGACGAGACGGAAAAATCCACTCCAGAAGCGGTCCGGGACCGATCCTCATCCCGGAACGAGCGGGGCGACCAAGACAGCGACTCCTCGACCCTGCCCCGTGAGGAATGGGGAGGCCCCCGATCCGAACGAGCCGCACGGATCCGTCCGGCGGAGCACGACGCCACCCACACGTCGCACGTAGCCTCGGCCCGGGCACGACCGAATCGCCTGCCCCCCATCCCCGAAGAGATCGAGCTGGAGACCTTCCACCAGCGATCCGACATCGAACAGCCGGACCGAAGCACCTCGACAACGAACCGCACCGCGAACGAAACCGTCGAGCAGCGATCGAGCACGAGCGCGTTCGCCGACGAAGTCCTCGGCGAGTTCGACCGGATACGCGACGCGGCGAACGATCAGGCACCCGCTCCCCTCACCACGGCCGCCCGACCGGAGACGAACGCACAATCCACGTTGGATGCGGAGTCGCCAACGCAGCACGGGACCACCACCGGAGGCTCGCGCGAGATCCCGCTCGACCGGCTCAGGGCGGACCGCCCCAAGGTCGCCGAGGACATCGACGGCGTGTCCGTGCGTGAGTCGGTGCTCGAACTGCTCACCGGGAACAAACGGCTGCGGAACAATCCGAACCTGCGGGACTTCGTCGAGATCGCCTTCTCCGACCAGAACCTGCGGCGGAAGTTCCACGATTCGGCCGAGGGCAGCTACGAGGTGGATCTGGGGCCCCGTGCCGGTAAGCACGGCGGGCGTATCAGCCTGGACGTGGCCGGGCTGCGCGAGGCAGCCGGTAACGGCTCACGCGAGGGAACCGAGGAGTTCACCAGTTCGCGGACGCACGACGGTTCCCGGCACAGCTCCACCAACAAACGCTCCCCGCTGGGAACCGGCGGGTTCAACATCCGGATACCGTGGCTGTACCTGCTGACGCAGTTGCAGGTGGCGGGCCTGGTCAACTCCCGGGAGTCGGACCTGACCGCGCGGAACACGCACGAGGAAACCACCACGCTCACCGAGCACGACAGCCCGAGCCGGACGGCCGAACACACGGTCGACTACCGGATCACCCTGCGCACCCCGGGCCGGTTCAGCTGGAACGACGAGGTGACCCAGCACGGCTCCGCCGACGCGAAGGTGCGCCTGACCTGGCCGGAAAACACCACACGTGATTCGACCGAGCCCTGGCGGCACCGGGGCGAGATCGAGCACGTCGAGCTCTCCGGTCTCGGTGACGTCCAGCGCGCGGTGTCCGAGGAGCTGGGACTGCGGGTCGGAGATCCAGCGGGCCGGGAACTGCGCGACTGGCTGCACTCGCTGGGTGAGGAGGTGTTCGAGGGGCCGGTTCGAAGGAGCTTCTCCTTCGGTGGGAAGCGGACTCCGACCGAGATAGTGGTGGGCATCGCCGACGGTGCGAACGCCCAGCGGCTTCCCGACGTTGAGGGGACGGTCAAGCACACCGCCAAGGACAAGGCGGAGTCCACCTCAGGACAGGCGAACACCCGCCAGCGCGGGGGCGGACTGTGGGTGGCCGGGGGCGACATCACCGATCTGACCGGGGCGCTGGCCGGACCGAGCGTCTCGCACATCCGCAGCACCCGGAACGAGGACACCCTCTCCAGCGGTCACGAACGCGAGACCACCAGCGACTACCGAGGACGACTGATCAAACAACGCCTCGACATGCGGTACCTGGTGCGGGTGGGCAACGAACAACGTGAGGTCCCGCACGACGGATCCCACCACGACAACGAGAACGTCTCCGGCGACAACGAACCCAACCGGGACAACGAACACGCCAGCCGCGAGAACGCCGAACCGCACGACCCGCGATCAGTGAAGCGGTACGAACCAGAGCGGCTGCTGCGAGTGGACGGTTCGGCCACGGTGTGGACGCGCGGCACCGACGACGGAACGACTCAGGACTCCCGCACCGCCGAAAGCGAACCGAACCCCGACCGCGCCGGGGAAACCTCCGGCAACGACGCTCCCGAGACGCCACGGCGGGAGCACACGGCCGACCCCGCGGGGGCCGATCGCCACCGGACCCCGGACCGGTTGGATGCCCACCACCGCCTGCCGGAACAGACGGTGCGGGCCATCACCGGACCAGTGCTGAGCAAGCTGCACGCCGACGGGACCCTACCGGGCAAGGACCTTCCCGACCTCGCCGAACGGCTCAACACCTTCGTGCGCAACCGCCCCAGGGAGATCACCGGTGGAGACGGGTTGCGCCTGCCCCTGGGCTCGATGCAACCGGGGGCTCCGGACGTGTTCGTACGCGGCGCGATGGACCGCTCCGGGGCCAGATACCTGGGCAGCACGGACGGTGAGACGAGCAAGAGCAGTATCGGGGGACATGACGGGCACAGCGCCGGACGCGGCCACGGCAGTACCACCACGGCGGGAATCAGCGGGATCACCCCAGCCTCGATCCCCAACCCGATCGGGCCCGACGAGCACAACAACTTCTCCGGGCTGCAAGCCGCCGTGGAGACCTCGAACAGTCGGGGCGAGACCAGCTCGCATCTGACCGGCTACGAACGTTCCTCGGAGAGCTCCCCGGTACACGAGTTCGGCTACCCGACCGAGTTCGAGGTGCGGATCGGCGGCCGGTGGTCGGACCGACCGGACCAGGCAACCACGAGCAGGATCAGCTCGGAGGTGCGGGTATCGGCACCAGAGCGCACGGGGATCCACTTCGACGAGTCGAGGTCCGAACCCGACACCAGGAGCGACGAGCGGGAAAACCGGGACCCTGGGCGGGGAAACGGGGGCACCGGAGCGGAAACCCGCGGGAACGGAACGACCGGCTCCTGGCAACGGGGTCGGGCACCGCGCGGCCACCGGGAAGGGCACCTCCCGGCGGGATTCGAGCTGGAAACGCTCAAACCCGTGCCGGGGCTGCGCCGCACCATGACGGACATGCTCGGTGCGATCACGGGGTCATGGTGGCTGGGCGGACTGACGACTCCGCTCGTCGGTGGCAGGCCCCCGGCTTTCGACGAGTCCGTCAATCACGGGATGACCAGCAGCCGTGACCGGAGCAGCGGCGCGCTCGACCAGCGGAACGCCGCACTCGACGCGATGGAGTCCTTCACCAGCACCGATGCTCGTGCCGCCCGGTTCGAACGAGCGGCGCTGCACCGCGACACCACTTGGTTGCAGACCCACAACTCCGGTGGAATGGTGGGCAACCGGGAGTTGACCGCCAGAGCGGACCTGTCCACCAGGCTGGACACCCCGCGGGTGGTCGGCAGGGACGACGCGCACCGCTTCGGCGGTACCGACGAGCGCGCGGAGCGAGGTCTGGACTCCAAGACCAAGCGGAACCGCAGCTACCGGGCCGGGCTCGACATCACGCACTACTTCTCGAGTGGCAATCCGGCGGCGCTGATCGGCCCGTCCTTCGAGGCCGGTGGGAAGTACACCACCGAGAACGCCGAGACCTCGAAGGCCGACACCGCGAAGAGCGGCTCTTCGAACCGGCACTCCGAGCGGGGCTACCTGGTGCGCTACGACGCGGTGCACGAGGTGCGGACCTCGACGCGGCACGCCTGGCAGGACCCCACCCGACTGCTGCACCGCGGCGATCCGGACGAGCAGAGCAAGTGGGTACGGGTACCCGACGCCGTCGAGGTGTGGGTCCCCGCGTCGGAACTGCACCAGGTCGGCAGGCTGAACGACTCCGACGTCGAACGGCTGTCCGATGAGGACGTCGAGCACTACCGGAGCAACTCGGAGCACTCGGGCACCGAGCGACCGGACCCCGAGCGACCGGACACGGACACGGGACACCAGCGGGGAACCACCTCCGAGGGCGCGCCACAGGCGACGCGGGGCAACGGTGACTCCGGAACGGCGACCGACGAGGAGCGTTCCACGGTGCGTCCCCCGGCGAACGTGGGGCGCGGCAGCGGCAGGGTCGAGCTCTACCGGCTGGGGGCCGCGCGGGAGCTGTTGGAACAGGTGCGGCAGCGGTTGGACGGGTGGTCCCGCGAACACGGGCGACCCGGTGCCCGCGCTCGGATGCTCGACCTCGCCTACGAGGCGCTGGGCAAACCTCGGGTGGAGCGACAGCCGAGCGTGGCGAAGTTCGACGCGATCAACGAACGACTCGTCGACGACGTGCTGAGTCAGCTGGGCAGCAGGCACGGCTTCAACAACGCCGTGGAGGAGATGCTCAACGGGGGGCGGCATGTGCACCTCACCGGGGACACCCCCTTCGGCAAGGTCGAGCAGCTGGTGGTGCTGCACGCACGGCCCGGTGCGGGGCGTTATCAGGGGACGCTGTCCGAACACACCACGACGGACTCGCACGGCAACAGCGGCGCCACGGGACGAGGTGACCAGCGAGGGTGGGACTTCAACACCATGCTCGGGGTGTCGCCCTTCTACGGGACCAGCGGAAACCCCGGCAGCGTGCACATGCACGGCTTCACCGGCGCCTACGGCAACAAACGCGGCTTCGAGAACACCGCGAGCACCGAGCACTCCGCCACCGCCACCGGCAAGGAGGACGGGGTGCGGTTCCTGCACGACCTGACCATCGACATGGAGGTCTACCCCTACGCCCGGCCGGGCACCTACAGCAACCGGTTGGGCGAGTGGTTCGACCGGCTCGCCCCGCGCCGCTTCGGGGAGCCGTGGCGCAGCAGCTTCGAACTGCGCGGAGCGATGCGTTCCACCGTCCCCCGCTCCGAGGTGCTGCCCGTCGACGGGCCGACCCCGGAGCCCATGACCCGGGTGGACGGTTCGTTCCGGCAGAGCGGGGAAAACCGGGCGGATCAGCCCGCCTGGTCGGCGGAGGCGAAGGTGCGGGTGCGGCCGTTCGCCGCCCCGGCGTTGCACGAGGAGCTCGGCAAGCTCGCGCACGGTGACCCCGAACTGGAACCGCCCAGGCCGGGTCTGCGTCCGGGCAACGCCTCCCGACTGCACACCGCCACCGATGTCGGCCACCTGCGCTCGAACCTGCGCAACGCGCTCTCCGACGGTGGCCACACCGTCGATCTCGCGGGGGGACGTCTGGAGTCGGTGCGGATCAACGCCGATCTGAGCCGTCGCGAACTGCTCGGCGAGATCGAGCAGGGCTCGCTGACCCACACCGACACCGAGCAACGGGAGATGAGGTCGACCTCGCAACGCGGCGGCCAGGCGGGTTCGATGAGCTCGATGGACTTCCGACAACCGGGGCTGGAGGGAGCACCACTGCGACCACACCAGGGCCTGGTCAGCGTCAACCGGACCCTGGGGGACTGGACCACCGATGAGTCGGTGGAGAACTCCACCAGCGAGGAAGCCACGGACAGGCGCGAGGAGACCCGCTACCTGGTGCGGGTGACACCGGAGTGGGAGCTGACTCCGTCCTACCGTGGCGAGAATCCGGCGGAGTGGGAAAAGCCGCTGCGCACCGGGCAGGACGAGCCGATACTGCTGGAAGTGGACCGGGACGGACTGCTCCGGTTGGGACTGCACGAAACGGAACCGCCCTCCGAAACGACCGGGGAGCGGGCTCGGGAATCGCCCGGGGAGCAGGCGCCGGAGTCGACTTCGGATCGGACCGAGCAGCCGGGTTCCGGAAGCGAGAACCACGACGAACGGACCGACTCCGAGCACCGACCTGTCGACTCGGAGGAGCCCCACACCTCCGAAACCCAGCAAGACACCACCGAGGAGGTGCGATCGGAACTCCACGGCGGGCAGACATCGATCCCGCTCCCGACGGGTAGCGACTCCGCGGGGTCGGTACCGCCCCGACCGGCCCCGCTTACCCCCGACGAACCGGACTACCCGTACGCCGCACCCCCGCAGCAGTACACCGAGGTGCGGGACGGCTTCGCGCCCGTCTCCCGGAGCCACGACGGTTCCTGGGAGGTGCGCGGTGACTCCGAGACCGGTTTCCTGGCCTGGCACGGCGGAACGGGGCTGATGGCCTTCTACGAGGAGGCGGGTCCTTCGGACGGGAGCTTCGTCAGCAGCACCGGTGGCAGGCTGCTGCGTGACATACCGGTGTTCGAGTGGTACCTGGGGGAGCTGACGGACGAGCCGATCGGCCACAGCCAGTTCCGGACCGAGAGCCTGCCCGAAGTGGCCTCGGCCTCCCCGGTGCCACCACGGGGTGCGGACTCGGTCGCCCCGGACGGTGCCGACACCGGGTTCACGCTGCCCAACGCGCTGTGGCGCCAGGACGACGGTGAGCTGTACCACTTCAGCAACAAGCCGCCCGAACAGATCCTCGCCGAGGGCGGGCTGCTGCCGAAGGGCAACGGCACCGGACGGCACCTGCTGGACTACGTCGTCAACGGCCACCGGGACACCAACTTCATGAGCGCCACCAGGGACCCGGACATGATGTCCCGACTTCGCTGGAAGAACCCGGACCGCGTGTTCGGCTCGACCTACCGATACCTCTACACCTTCCGCGCTCCGGGAGGCATCGACGTCAACGCCACACTGGACGTAGCCTCTCCCTTTCCGGACCAGCAGGAGATCGTCTTTCCCGGCGGGGTAAGCGCCGAGCACGTGGTGGGCTATCGCGACGTGTTCGAGGACGCCCCCTCCGGTGAGGTCCGACCGCTGCGGGAGGACAACCCGGGGGCGGCCCCGCCGCGAAGCGCGTTGGCGAGCTTCCTCGCCCCGGCGCCCGGGAGCGGCCGGCCGGGTGGCGGTTGATCCCCGGGAACCACGCTGATCCGCCGCCGGGGTAGCGGGCCGCGTTTCCGCCTCCGCCCGCCCCCGTCCACCCATCGGCGGTTCGACATCGGGGACGCGACCGGCGAACACACGGCTTCTCAGGGCGTGTACTCACCGGTCAGCATGGCCGCGGCCAGCTCCACCCGCGAGCGGTAGCCGGTCCGGGCGAACATCCGAGTCAGCCTGCCCTCCACGCTCTTCTCGCTGGTGCCGAGCACCGTCGCCAGTTGTCGGTTTCCCAACCCCTCGGTGACCAGCACCGCGAGCAGTCGCTCGTTCTCCGCCGTGGCCACACCACGCCCCGGCACCGAGACGTCGTGCTTCCGCATGATCCCGCGCGTCCTGGCGCGCCACAGCAGCGCGTCGAGCGCACCGAAGAGCTCGTAGGCCTCCGAGAGCAGCCGTGCCGGGTCCACACCCGACCGAGCGGCCCGGAGGAAGGTCCAGGCCATCTCGTCCGGCATCGCGCGCTCGCGGGCCAGCCGTACCGCGGCCCGCCCCGAGTCCCGATCGCCGTGCACCAGGGCGCGGGAGAGCAACCAGGCGATCTCGGATCGCCCGGTGCCCAGCGCCTCGACCACCAGACCGCTCCGGCGCACGCACTCCTCGGCACCAGCGGTCGCACCACGCCGGTGCTCGCGGACGGCGAGATCGGCCCACATCCAGTCGGTCCCCAGCACGAAGCCGTGCTCGTCGGCGGAGCGCAGGCCGGAACGCAGCAGCTCGTCGGCCTCGGACTCCGCCCCGAGCGCGTACAGCACCCACGACTCGGCGTGATCGAGCACATGGCCGATGTGCCTGCCACGAACCATACCGATCAGCTGCCGGGCCCGGCTCAACCAGCCACGCCCGGTAAGCGCACCGGCCGCACCGTGGGCCATTCGCACCGGAGCCAGCGGGCGTGCCGAGTGCACACCGTCGGCGATACTGCGACGCGCGACGTCCAATCCCTTCGAGTGCTCACCCCGCAGCAGCAGGACCAGCGACTGGTCCGGAGCCTGCAGCTGTTCGAAGGCGAGCTCCCGCTCGTCGAGCACCCGCATCGCCTCGCCCAACTCACCGAGCTGGAGCAGCATGTCGACCTCGTAGCGCGCCTGCTCGAAACGGTGCTGCGGGTACTCCGAAGCGGACCAGAGATCCGGATCCGCCAGGGTTCGGCGCAGTGTGCTCGGATCGCCCAGCAGCACTCCGGAGCCACCCCGGAACATGTGTCCGAAGTCGGCGGTGATCGGATTCGCCGTCGACCACAGTTGCTGGTTCTCGGCCAGCAACCGGTCACCCTCGGCCCAGCGCCCCTGCACGATCAGCGCGAAGGCGCGGGTGACCAGTTCGTTGGCCGGGCCGCCGGGCACCGGTGGCGGCTCGCCCTCTCCCAGCCGGTGCAGCTCCGACCAGCGCTCGCAGGCGGCGAGACCGGTCACGTACACGATCGCGACCTCCTGCAGCATCTCGACCGACAACCGGTCGGCGTGCTCGAGCAGCGTGGCCCGAGCACCGTCGACGGCCTCGGCCATCCGGCCGTGAATGGCGCAGGCGGCGCTGTAGGTCAGCACCGCCACGGCGCGCTGCTCCGGATCGCTCGCCCGGTCGAGCACCGCACGCAACCAGCGGACGGCGTGCAGCCCGTCGGTGAACATCACCTCCACGCTGCGCGCCAGCAACAGCTCGGTGGAACGCCGCGGGTCGACCAGCTTGCCCGCGTCGGCCAGCCGGTCCGGCAGGTAGTTCACGTCGGCCGGTTCGGCGATGCCGTCCCGGACGGCGGTCGCTGCCAGCGCGCAGAGCCTGCGACGCTCGTAGGGCCCCAACGAGGACTCCAGCGCGTCCCGCACCGCCGGGATCCGGAACCGCCACCGCTGCCGCGCTCCGCGAAATCCGACCAGCACCCGGTCGGCCACGAGCGAGTCCAACGTGACACGCACGGTGTCCGGATCGAGGTCGAGTGCCTCGGCGGCCAGTGCGACCGCGTTCTCGTCCAGCGGGGCCAGCACCGCCATCGCACGAGCCACCGACCAGTACACCGAGCCGGTCTCGTGGATCGGGGCGAGCAAGGGGTGTCGTTCGGACAGCGACGGCCACTCCACCGCGGGCCGCGTGTAGGCGTGCTGGTCCACGACCCGCAGCACCCCGGCCTGCCGGTGCACCTCGATCATCGAACGCAACGCCGCGGGGTTGCCCCGGCTCGCGGTGTGCAGTCGGTCGACGAGTTCGGCATCGGGCACGGCCCGAACCGAGTCCGCGAGGAAGGCAGCGCTCTGCGCCCGGCTCAGCGGGCGCAGCGGGACGAACCGAGCGAACCCCTCGGTCACCAGGCGATCCAGCTCGGTGGCACGCAGCTGCCCGGCCGGCCCGCTGGAGTACCCGATTCGCCACGTCGCCACGATCGAACACTCCTGCCCGGCGAACAGGCGCGTGATCCGGTCGAGCAGCGAAGCGGTGGCGGTATCCACCCACTGCGCGTCGTCGATCAGCACGGTCAACGGCGCGTATCCACGCACCGAGGCGAGCACGGTGTTCGCGAGCCGCTCGGAAGCCTCCCCGGAGGGGCCTTGACCGGTGTCGGCGCTGAGTCGGGCGACGAGCCCGAGCACCGAGTCTCGCGCGGGGCGGGGAGCCGGCTCTCGCCCTCCGATCTCCTCCAGGGCGGTCAACAGCCGGTAGAGCACACCGTAACGGGTGGCTCGTTCGTGCTCTCCGACCCGTATGGACACCACCCGTGCCCCGGCCGCGGCGAGTTCACCGGCCACGGCGTTCAGCACCGCCGAACGCCCGCTGCCCGCCTCACCGGTGAGCAGTGTCAGCGGCGGGACACCGGACCGCGCGCCGGAGCACAACCGTTCGACCAGCGCTCGCCTGCCGAACATCGAAGTCACCGACCGATCGCCCTGTTCCGGGGAGGGCGCCGGACGCGGCTCCCACCGCGAGGAGTCAACCACGTCGATCACCGATTTCCGCACGAGGACGGTTCTCGGTGCTCCCACCCTCCGAATTCGCTCGCGCGATGTGGGGCGGAGCCTCGGACAGGAGGACGTACCTCGATCTCATGGGGATCCATTGTGCGCCACGCGAGGGATCTCCCTCCATCTAGGGCAACATGATTAGCAACGCTGGTGTGACATTCACATCCTCGATAACAACGAGGTGTGGGCGTGGCCCTTCCGAAAACCGAGGCCGCACACCCCCAACACCAGGAAGAAAGGCGAATGGTTCGCGAGCGCACACCCTTCCTCGGCCGAGACGAGCAGTGGGCCCGACTCAACAGCACCGTGCACGCCTCCGACGGGGCCGGTGCGTTGCTCGTCGTACGTGGA
The DNA here is from genome assembly GCF_900101095.1 of Actinopolyspora mzabensis. Taxonomy (GTDB): domain Bacteria; phylum Actinomycetota; class Actinomycetes; order Mycobacteriales; family Pseudonocardiaceae; genus Actinopolyspora; species Actinopolyspora mzabensis. Next base: position 369,120 of record NZ_FNFM01000005.1, on the reverse strand, counting down.
CCTAACGGCTCGGGAAAGAGCGCACTGCTCGATGTCGCCGCGAGGAACTGGATCCGAGACGACGTGCGAGTGCTCTCGGTTTCGGCCGCCGTTCCGGCACCGCGAATGTTCGACGCGCTGCTGGAGACCGTGCGCGGCCGAGTGGACGACCACCACGATCCCGAACTTCTGGAGACGGTCGCGGCGGCGGCGCGGCTGCGTCCGCCGAGGACGGACATCGGAGACTTCACCCCGCTTCCCCTGGTCCACGAGCTGACCCGCGCGTTGACGCGACTGACCCGCGGGAAACGCACCGTGTTGGTGATCGAGGACGTCGACCACGGGGACCGGGAGTCGGCCTTCGCGCTCTCGGCGCTGGCCCAGGGATTCCGGGCCACGGGTGGAGTGGTGCTGGCCACGCTCCGCAGCTCCTCACGGGGATCCCACGAACAACTGGTGGACCTCGCCGACGCCGTGCTGGATCTCCCTCCCCTGTCGGACGAAGACGTCGCGGCGCTGCTGACGCGCTGGACCGGTGGACAGGCGGCCGTCGACCCGAGCACGATCGAGGCGTTGCGTACCACGCTGGGACCGCTGTTCGGCAATCCGGCGACGATGCGCTCGGTCGTGCGAGCACTCCGCCGCGAGGACCGTCTCACGGTGATCGACGAACACCTGTGCCTGCGCTCGCCCCGGGAACCGATCGCCCTTCCCGAGGACCACGAGCTGCTGCGCCTGGTGCACGAGTGCGGCCCCGAGGGCGGTCGGATCGCGTGGAGCGTCGCGGTGCTCGGTGAGCTGGATGTGAACGACCTGCCGATGCTCGCCGAAGTAGCCGACGTCGAGCTGCACGCCTGCGGTCGATTGCTGGACCGGCTGGTGCGCGACGAGGTGCTGCACGAGGACCACGGTCGACTGCGACTGCAGGTACCAGCGCTGGGAACGGCGCTGGGCCGCGAGGGGACGCGGTCTTGGCGGGCCGTGCACGGTGCGCTGGTCCGGCACATGCTCGACCGCCGCGAACGCGGGGGCGTGGTGGACCACTCGGCGCTGGCACACCACCTCGTCGAGGCGGGTCCGGATTTCGGCGGTGAACACGCTCTGGAGATTCTGCTCCACGAGGCGAACAGCACCGTGGAAACCGATCCGGAGGGGGCCGCCGAGCGCTACCGCGCGGCGGTGCACCGGATGCGTGCCTCGGACTCGCGGTTGCCGGGATCGCTGGAAGCGATGACACGGCTGCAGCTGTCCCGAGGGCATTTCAGGGAGCTGGCCGACGATCTCGGTACCGTGCTGCCCGCGCTGCTGGAAGCACTGCACCACGAGGGCGACTCGACGAAAACCGGCCCGTACGGGCACGACGACGAGCTGTTGTTGACCGAGCTCGCGGTCTGCTGGTTCCTGGTGCAGCTGCACGAGGGCCACACGGTCGGGATCCACGACTCGACACGGTTGTTCGACCTGGTGAGCACGCGGGACGGCAGCAGCGAACAGATGCGCGGGCTCTTCTCCGCGCTGTTCCGCGGGCGAGTGCGCGAGGCGGTGAGCACACTCGACACTCTGGTCGAGACCTTCCCCGCTGAGCGGGAAACGGCACGGCCGGTGATCGCTTTCGAGGAAGTAGTGCTGCTGCTCCAAGCGCTGGAGGGCGAGCACGAGCAGTTTCTGCGGGCTCTCTGGCGGTGGCAACGGCGTCACCCATCGGGGCGAGAGGCCCCCGACATCGAGCGGCTGCGCGACGCGGGAAGCATGCTCGACCACGCCACGGCGCTGGAACTGATTCTCGGGCACCGCAACGGCGGTGGCCGCCGCGGCTCCGCCCACGCCTACCAGCGGGTGCTGCGCGCCTACCACGCCGGCGAGTGGGACGAGGCGCTGTCGGTGGCCCGTTCGCTGGAGGCCGACCGGTCGCACCCCCGAGGATCCCTGGCGTTGCACCTGACGCGGGTGATGGCGGCGGAGATCTGTGCGGCCCGCGGCCACTTCCGGCGAGCGGAGAACTGGTTGGCCCGGGTACCGCGCCGGTTCGCCTGCGGCCACCTCCTCGCCTGGGTGCACTGTGGTCTGCGACACCGCCGAGGTCACACCGCCGAGGCGGTCGCGGAAGGGTGGCGGGAGTACCTGCACCACCGCGACCGGGGCAGCACGGCGGGTCTGGAACGGCTGCTGGAACGGTTGATCGACTACAGCGTGCGGCTCGGTGACCAGGAGGGCGCCGAGCGGTTGCTCGAACAGCTGGAAGCCTTCGAGACCCGTGCCCGCACCGCCTCGGCCAGGGAGGCCGCGCTGCTCGCGCGGGGGATGGTGGAGGCGGACCCTGCTCCACTGCGCGAGGGAATCGAGTCGGCCAAGCGGCGCGGGGACAACCATCGGGTCGCCCGTGGCTGCGCCGCGATGGGCAGGCTGCTCGACGAGCCGCGGTCGTGGTTGCACGAAGGCTACGACCTGGTCAAACAGTTCGGCTCCTCGTACGGACGCGGGGTCTTCAGCGAACTGATGCGCAGCCGCGGTATCGCGTTGACGCGCTCGCGCGGCCCGCGGGAACCGCTGTCGAACACCGAGAACCGGATCATCGAACTGGTCAGCGACGGCTACACCAACCGCCAGATCGCGGTGGCGGTACAGGCCAGCGAGAAGACGGTGGAGAGCCACCTGACCAAACTGTTCACCCGAACCGGCTGCCGTTCCCGCGTGGAGTTGGCCACCGCACGGCTGGAGGGCCGACTCATGCCCGCCTGATCGCGGTGCCACGAGAACGAGTCGTGCCGCACACCCGACGTCTCGGCACGAGAAGGACACCGCCCACCAAACCCGGTGCGACCACCGGGATTCAGCCAACAGGAGAGCTGATGATCATCGTCTCGCCGGACGCTCCCGGCTGCCACTCCTCGATCGCCGAAGCCGTGGACTCGGCGCCCGAAGGAGCAACGGTGCACGTCGCACCAGGGCAGTACGTGGCGAATCTGGCGCCGCGCAGGCCGGTCACGATCGTCGCCGAGGACGGGCCGGACACCGTCGAGATCAGCTCCGCGCGGGGACCGGTGATCTCGGCCGACACACCGACGAAACTCAGCGGACTGACCCTGCGCTCCACCGACCCCGACGCTCCCGTGGCCGTGGCCGGGTCGGACCGGTTGACGCTCACCGAGTGCCGGATCGAGGCGACCGGCTGGACAGCGGTCCACGGCCACGGAGTGGGCAGCCTGACGATGCGCGACTGCTCGGTGCGCAACTCCGAGGGCGCCGGAGTCGTGGTCACCTCCTCCGCCGGAAGCTCGATCGAGGGATGCACCTTCCCCGAACCCGGGACGTCGGGGATCGTGGCCGCCGAGCACGGGGCGCTCACGCTGCGCTCGTGCACCGTCGAACAGGCGGCGGGCAACGGACTGTGCCTGAACGGCAGCGGGCACATCGACGGCGAGGACATCACGATCGTCGGCGCGCGCAAGCCCGGGCTGGCCGTCGAGGAGCAGGCCTCGGCCACGCTGACCGGGCTGGCGGTGCGCGACAGTCGTGGCGTCGGCTGTTATCTCGCCACCGGCTCGAGCGTGGAGCTCACCGATTGTTCCGTCGAGGGGGCCGAGGCGGACGGACTGCTTATCGCCTCCACCGGCCACATCGCACTGGAGCGGTGCACCGTCGAACACAGCAACCACCACGGCATCCGGATCACCGAGGGGTCGGCCGGAATCGTCCGCGACTGCACGATCACGAGGGTGCGCGGCACGGGGGTCCTGGTCGAGGCGGAATCGAACACCGAATTCGAGCGGCTCACCGTGACCGAGTGCCAGGGGACGGGACTGAGCGCCACGAACGGCGCCACTCCTTCGGCGCGACGGCTGCGGGTCACCGGCTCCACGGGAGCGGCCGTGGAGATCACCAAGGGGGCGAAGGCCCGGCTGGACAACGTCGAGATCGAGCGGGCCGGTGACGTGGGCGTGCTCCTCGCCGACGAGGGGACGGCGACGGTCAACGGGTGCAGCGTGCGGGACACGAGCGGCTCCGGGGTGGTGGTGCTACGTGCGGCGGACGCCACGTTCGCCGGGTGCGACGTCCACCGTGCCGGAAACGAGGGAATGTACATCGGGGATCGGGGCGTGATCCGCCTGCACCGCTGCCGGGCTCGCTCCGGGCGGGCGTGCGGAGTGCGTGTCGAGCCCTCCGCACGCGCCGAGGTGTCCGAATCGGAGTTCGCCGAGAACGAGGCCGACGGCATCAGCGTGCGCTCGACGGAGACCGTGGTGCTGCGCGACTGCACGGCCACCGACAACCGTGGTGCGGGCCTGCGGCGCACCGTTCCTTCGGAGGCGTTGACAGTGGAGGGGTTCACCAGCACCGGAAACGGTTTCCCGGACGCGTACGGCCTCGCGAACGAGAGCTCCGACTCCCGCGCCAGCGGGAATACCGCCGAGGTCGCCGGCCCCGGGAGCGGCACTGCCGAGGCGGGCACCGAGCAGAGCAAGCCGATGCGGGAGCTGACCTCGCTGGTGGGGCTGGAGGGCGTCAAGCACGACGTCACCACGCTGGTGAACCTGAACAAGATGGCCAAGCGACGCCAGGAGGCCGGGCTGTCGGCGCCACCGATGAGCAGGCACCTGGTCTTCGCCGGAGCGCCCGGTACCGGCAAGACCACCGTGGCTCGGCTCTACGGCGCGGTGCTGGCCGAGCTGGGCGTGCTCGCCTCCGGACACCTGGTCGAGGTCTCACGCGCCGACCTGGTCGCCGACATCGTCGGCGGCACCGCGATCAAGACCACCGAGGAGTTCAACAAGGCGCTGGGCGGGGTGCTCTTCGTCGACGAGGCGTACACGCTGAGCTCCTCCTCCGGCGGATCCGGCCCGGACTTCGGCAAGGAAGCAGTGGACACCCTGGTCAAGCTGATGGAGGACCACAGGGACGAGGTGGTGGTGATCGCGGCGGGCTACTCCGCGGAGATGCGCGAGTTCATGGCCACTAACCCCGGGTTGGAGTCCCGTTTCAGCCGGACCATCGAGTTCACCAACTACACCGCCGAGGAACTGGTCACGATCGTGCGCCAGCAGTGTGCCGTGCACGACTACCAGCTCGACGAGAGCGCCGCCGAAGCGCTGGAGGAGCACTTCGAGAAACTGCCCAAGGACGGCACTTTCGGCAACGGCCGGACCGCGCGCAAGACCTTCGAGCGGATGGTCGACCACCAGGCCTCGCGATTGTCGGTCTCGCCGGACACCTCCACCGCCGATCTGACCCGGTTGCTGGCAGAGGACGTCGAGGCCGTCCGGGAAGGCGTGCCGGGGTGAGTCGGGCGAGTTGGCTCGAACTACCGCGGTCACGAGAGTTCGAAGGCAACACCGCCTCGGACCGGGAACGGCTCAGCCCGGGAAAAGCTCCCCGAGGCGGTGCAACGACTTCTCGATGGCGGCTCTGTTCCGCCGGGGGAACGGGCTCAACGAGATCAGCAGTGGAATCCGCGCGGTCGACCAGTCGAAGGTCTCGGTCACCTCGGTACGGTCCTCGACCGGGCGAAGCCGCCAGCGCCAGCGGTGACCGTTGAAGTGCCGCCACGCGATCAGGCGGTCCTGCTCGAACTCCACCACCGTGTTCAGGATCTTGTACGAGGCGCCCATCTTCATGTCCATGCCGAACTTCGAGCCGAGCTCGAGCCGCTGGGGTCCACCCTGCTGCGCCTGCAGCACCGTGCCCGAACCGTCGAGCAGCGAGTGCTGGGCCGGATCGGTGAGCAGCTCGAAGATCCTGTCCGGTGTGGTCGCGACCGTCCTGGTCGCCGACACCTGGCGTCCTACCATCCGGTAACCCTAATTCCCGAGCGACGAGCCGACAGTGGCGGCCCTCTCGTTTCATTCGGATTCCTAACGGCGCATCCCTCGTCGAGCGGAGGAAGGCACCCCCGGGGGCTTGTCGGTCATGTCCGGATCGGGGCTTCGCGGGAGGGCAAAGAACATAGCAGCCGGACCGTGCGGCTCTCGCGCGCTGGCGAGCCTACAGGCCTGCGAGAAAACCGGAGTCGATAACTGTGGCCGACCAGCTGTTGACTCCGTTCGTTTTCACTCGACAAAATCACGTCTTCACCCGTTCGGAGTAACCAGGAGAAACATGCGCACTCGAGTAGCGGCTGCCCAGATGATAGCCGCACTGGCCAGTATCGGAGCGGCCGCGGTACACGCCACTGTTGCCGTCGATCACTGGAGCTCGTGGTGGGGTTACGGTCTGCAGTTCGTCCTCGCCGCGATCGCGCAGCTCGGGTGGGGAATCACCGCTCTGCTTCGTGGCAACCGCGCTCTGCTCGGAATAGGCGTGGCAATGCAGGCTGTTCTCATCGGCGCGTGGGCCGTGACGCGTACGCTCGGCCAACCGATAGGCCCCGCGGTGGGCGTGGCGGAGCCGGTAGGTTTGTCCGGCACTCTGACGGTGCTGCTCGAGGTGATCGCCGTCGTGGGCGCTCTCGGCGCGTTGGCGGGTACGCGCGGCACTCCGGAAACTCGTGGTCGCTACATCGGCGGTGTGAGCACCGGAGGACTCGTCGTACTCGCGGCGACCTCGGTGGCGGTGCTGACGGCGATGAGCGGTGGCCATCACGGATCCGGCGGCCACCACGGTTCGGAAACCGGACACCACCAGGATTCCAAGGGCGAAACACCACGGCACGGGACGAGTGAGCACCACGAGCCAGCACCACCCGCTCCCGCCACGGGGTCGGCCTCCACCTCCCCGACGCCCTCGACAGCACACGAAGACGAGCACTCCCACCAGCACGGTTGACGCCCCGAGGAGCGTGCCCCGTGAACCGGAAATCGGACACCACCGCGGAAGGGCGGCCGGTGTGGCTGTCCGGACTCGTCATGGGGCACAGCCTCGGTGACGAATCACCGGTCGCGGAGAACCACGTACGGCGGGCCGGGCCCAGCATGCTTTCAGGCATCCCGGCCCGGCCTCCAGTCATGCCGGGCGACGTTCCGGGCCGCAGCCGGTCACTACCGGTACGGCATCCCCGGTAAGAAGCATCACCCGAGCTCGTCGCGGCGGCGACGATACTCCTCCTCGTCTATGTCACCGCGCGCGAACCGCTCATCGAGAATCCTGCGGGCCGAGGAGCGCTCGGACGAGTCCCCGCCACTCCACCGCACCGGCCCACGTCCGATGAACAGCATCGCGAGATAGGCGAACACCAGCAGCGCGATCACGAGCAGAACCGGCCAGACCCAGATCCACCCCATCATGTCCCCGTAACCCATCACCGCCCCCTCAAAACCAGGTCGGAGCACACCCCGTCAGCGCTCCACGGCACTTCCATCATGCGCCGAGCGGGACGGGGTGTGCACCCCTGTGGGCTAGGATGCCCTCCAGCCGGATCACGAGTAGCTGTATGAGGTCTGGCCGACTTTTAAGGCCCTCGACAGCCAGCGGAGCGTTGCGGTGTGACACCGGACGGGTCCTTCCGGTTCACCGGGCGAACGACTTGGCGGTTCTCATCCTGGCACCGCAAGACCCTCCCCCTCCGGCCACACCCAGGGGCAACAACCTTCCGAGCCGGGACATCCCCACGGGGCGATGACGACAGTGGCAACTGCGTCGAGCAGTGGCTGCTCGATCACGACGAGGAAACTGTGTCCGCGGTGGTACACGACCAGCGAGCCCCGCGGTTCAGCAGGGTTGGCCAGTGCGGGTCACGGGAGCACCGTTCCGGTCAGCCCGGGCAGAACGAGCCCTCCCCCGAGTCCCAGCCCGAGCGATCCGCACGCGGCCGTGTAGGCGCATGCAGCCGTCCAACGCCCGGCGCGGACCAGGGGAACGTGCTCGCCTCCCGGTACCGCGAGGAGGGCGGGAACCATCCACCGCAGATAGTAGAAGAGACTGATTACGGTGTTGACTACCGCGAGAACCGCCAACCAAGTGTATCCCCCGTCGACGGCAGCACTGAACACCTCGAGCTTGCCCAGGAAAACGGCCGTCGGAGGAGTGCCCACCAACCCCAGCAGGCTCAGCACCAGCACTCCTGCCAATGCGGGATGACTCCTGGCCATACCCCGGTAGTCGGCGATGCGCGTCGCCCCTGGGAATTCCGAGACCACGGCGAACGCGGCGATATTGGTCACCACGTAGCCGCCCGTGTAGAACAGCAACGCAGGCAGCGCCAACTCGCTGCGGGTCGCGACCGTGACGGCCAACATGATGTAGCCGACCTGACTGATCGTCGAATACGCGAGCAACCGCCGGACGGATTCCTGGAAGAACGCCGCCAGATTGCCGAGCGTCATGGACGCGCTCGCCAGAACCGCGATGAGCGAGGGCCAGTTCACAGTGGGAGGAACCACTTCCGACACCAGTCGGTAGACAGCTACCAGGCCGCCGACCTTGGGCACGGTCGTCACGAACGCGGCCACCGGCGCAGCAGCACCTTCGGTGACGTCCGGGACCCAGAAATGCGTGGGTACGGCGCCTATCTTGAACAGCAGACCGGCCAGCAGCAGCACCGTACCGGCAGCGACGATCGAGTGTGGAGCCTCGGGCAACGTCCGAACCAGCACCACGTAGCGGGTGGTCCTGCCCACGCCGTACAGCAGGGTCACGCCGGTGAGCATGGTGACCCCCAGCAACGCGCCCAAGAGGTAGTACTTCAGGCTCGCCTCCGTACCCGGCGCGTCCTTGCGGAACCCGGCCAACGCGTACAGCGGGATCGAGGCGAGCAGATAACCGGCGACGAGCAGCAACAGATCGGTCGCACCGGCCAGTACGATCGTTCCCAGCGCGGCGAGCAGCGACAGAACGTAGAACTCAGCTTTCCGGGGGTGGTTTCCCAGCGACTCCCCGGCCAACCAGATGACCAGCACGGTGCCCGACAGCACGAGGAGGCGGCTCGTGTGTGTGGTGACATCCAGCGCGTAGCTTCCTCCGAAGACCGTTTCCGGTACGCCTCCCCACGAGGACGCGGTCGCGACGAGTCCCACGACGCAGGCCAACGCAGCGAGTACTCCTACCGACCACTGCTTGGCCCGAGGCAACCAACTTCCCGCGAGCAGTCCGAGAACGGCGCCCGCGGCGAGTGCGAGTTCCGGGACGAGCGCTGTGAGCTTCGCGTTCATCGACCGACCACTCCGATCATACTGGTCACGGAGGGTTCGACGACGTCGAGCAGGAATCGTGGCAGCAAACCGATCACGACGGCGAGCACGAGCAACGGCAGCACGGAGAAGATCTCCCGCGATCGCAGGTCCTCGAAGCGCCGGGCACTTCCAGGTGTGTCCGGCAGTCGTTCGGCACCCAGGAACATGCGGTGGAAGGCCCGCAACAGCAGTCCGGCTGTGATCAGAATTCCGAGCAACGCCAGCGCGGTGGGGACCGAGGCCGAAGCGAGACTTCCGGTGAAGATCTGAAACTCCGCGACGAATCCGGACAGCCCGGGCAGTCCCAACGAACCGAAGGCGGCCAGGGCGGTCGCGCCAGCGAGTACCGGGGCGCGTCCGGCCAGTCCGGAGTAGGATCCCATGTCGTAGCTGGCACGACGATCGAACAGCACGCCGGCGATCAAGAACAGCGCTCCGGTCAACAGACCATGACTGACCATCTGCGTGACCGCCCCGGTCACCGCAAGCGAGCGAGCCTGTTCATCACCCTCGGCGATCAGCCCCGCCGCGCCGACCGCAAGCACGACATAGCCCATGTGATTGACGGAGGTGTAGGCGATCATGCGTTTGAAGTCCTCCTGGGCAAGGGCCACCAGCGCTCCGTAGAGGACGGAAACCACCCCGACGATCACTACGATCCAGGCGTACTCACGCCAGGACTGCGGCAGCAACGGCATAGCGATGCGGACGAAGCCGTAGGTACCCATCTTCAGCAGGACACCGGCGAGGATCACCGAGCCCGTGGCCGGGGCATCGGTGTGGGCGGGTGGCAACCAGGTGTGAAACGGCACGGTCGGAGTCTTGATCGCGAGTCCGAGCCCGATGGCCAGCAACACGACAGCGCCATAGGTCTCGCGACCGGCCAGCGGATTCGCTCGTGCGAGTTCGACGATGTCGAACGTGTGCGGTTCGGCCGCCAAGTACAGCCCGATGAATCCCAGCAGCAGCACCAAGGAGCCCACGAAGGTGTACAGGAAGAACTTCAGCGCCGACTTTCTCGCGTTTCCGTGCCCCCAGGCCGCGATGACGAAGTACATGCCCACGATCGACAGGTCGAAGTAGACGAAGAACAGGATCAGGTCCAGCGCCGTGAACAGTCCCAGACTCACCGTTTGCAGGCACAGGAAGAGCAGTACGAACGGTTTGGCACGCCGGAGGCGCCGCTGTGAATAGATCGCGCACGCGAGGAACAGAACGGCCGTGACCGCCACCAGGGGCAGGGCAAGGCCATCGATGCCGACGTGGTAGTCGATGCCGACGCTGGGCATCCAACGCAATCGTTGTTCGTAGGAGATCCCGCCGTCGGCGTCGAACCCGATCCACATCGCCACCACCAGGGCGAGATCCGCCGCGGCCGCGGCCCCCCAGCTCCAGGTGAACACCCGGTCACCGAGACGAGCGGGCACCGGGGCGAGTGCGGCAGCAGCCACCAACGGCAGGAACACGATCAGAGAGAGCACGTTCACCCCAGGACGACGAGGACAGCCAGCAGTGCGAGCGCCACAACGGCTTGGACGTAGTACTGGTGCAACTGACCGGTTTGGGGGCGCCGAGCGAGGGAGCCCAGCAGGCCCACTCCACCGGTCAACGCACCGATCGATCCGTCCAACCACGACTCAACGCGCCGGCCGACCAGCCGAGCGAGCCACAGGGCCGCTACGGGAACGGCCGACACGAGCCGATCGAGCACCCGGTCGTCGAACGCGGCCAGGGTACGTGCCGCCACCAGCACCGGCCGGACCAGCAGTATCCTCACCGCCCCCTCGACACCCAACCACTCCTGCCACCCCCGGTATCCGAGGAGCGGCGTAGGAATCCTCCACTCAGCCCACCAGCGGACCGACCCCGCGACGAGCAAGGTGGCCACAGTCGAAACCACCAACTGCCACAGTGCGGGAGAGGGATCGGCTTCCGGCCCGAGGAACACGTCCAAGGAGTGCGCCAGCGAGGGGATCCCGAGGACTCCCAGCAGAGCAGCGCCACCGGCCAGCACCCAGGAGGCGGATTCGGCGAGCGGCGACACCCGCCGAGTACCGACTCGCTCACGGTCCAAGGTGACCTCGGCGCGATCGGGGGCAGGGCGCCAAACCAGTAGGGCGGCCTTGACGGTGTAGACGGTGCTGAGCAACGCGGCTACGGTTCCCACCGCGTACAGGGCCGGTGCCTGCGCCAGGGCTGCGGCTAGAACTTCGTCCTTGGCCACCCACAACGACAACGGCGGTATTCCAGCCAGGCTCGCGGCGGCGAGCGTGAACGCGACTCCGATTCCACGGTATCGGCGGGCGGCACCGCGCAACTCGCGGAGATCCTTGGTCCCCAGTGCGATCAACCACGCGCCAGCCACCAGGAACAACGCGGACTTGGTGGCCGCGTGGGCGACCAGTTGGACAGTACCGCCGGTCAGACTGCCGACACCCGCCGCGAGTACCACGAACCCGAGCTGCGCCGAGGTGGACGCGGCCAGCAACTGCTTGAGGTCGCGCTGCGCGACGGCGACCAGCCCGAGCACGAACGCGGTGAACACGCCCGTCCACGCCACGACCGGCTCACCCCATCCGGAGGCCGCCAGCAACGCTTCCGAGCGCAACAGCAGATAGCCGCCCGCCGCGACCATGGTCGCGGAGTGCAGCAACGCCGAAACCGCGCTCGGTCCCGACATCGCGCGGGAGAGCCAGAAGTGGAACGGTAGCTGCGCGGACTTGCCCAGGGCCGCGACCACGATCCCGGCTGTGACCAGTTCCAACCACCCCTGTGAAACGTCCGGCAACGTGCCCAACGCCAGCGAACCGCTTCCACCGGCCAATGCGGCCCCCGCCGCCAGGTACAGCCCGAGGTCAGCGGCGCGGGTGGTCAAGAAGGCGATGTTTGCCGAGACGCTTCTTTCCGAATCACGCCACCAGAAACCGATCAACGCCCAGCTCGCGGCCCCCATGACCTCCCATCCCATCAGCAGGGTGGGGAGGTTGGAGGCGGTGACAGTCGTCAACATCGCTCCGGCGAACAGCAACATCAGCCCGGTGAACCGAGCACGCGATTCCCGGGCACCGAGCTCGGAGACGGCGTACAACAACACCACCGAGGTAATCGCGACTACAGTCACGATGAGAATCGCCGAGAGACCGTCCACCATCAGCGAGAGCCCCATACCGGCGAAAAACGGAAACGATGCTTCGGGCCTAGCGACTACCACGGAAACCCCGGTGATCAGGGTAACCGCCATCACGGCTGTCCCCACGGCCGTGGCGTACCGGTCGCCGCGACTACCGGAACAAGCCAGGAGCCCCCCGGAACCGAGCGGCACGGCGATCAGCGACCACAACAACGGGCTCATGCCACTACTCCCTGAGATCGGCGGCCATATCGGTCATGTCGACGTCCCGAGCCCGGAAGATCGCCGTGACCACCGCGAATCCGACCGCCATTTCCACGGCCATCACCACCATGAGCACGACGATGAGCACCTGCCCCTCGGCCACCGGAGCGACGTAGTACCAGAACGCGGCCGCCGCGACGATGAGCCCGTTGAACATGAGCTCCAAGCCCATCATCAACATCACCACGGACTGCTGCGACAGCGCGCCATACAACCCGATGGCCAGCAGACCCGAGCCGAGCAGCAGGAAAAGCTCTAGGTTCATCGGCGCACACCGCCCGGCACGGGATCGTCGGGACGCGCGCGCAGATCGTCGCCGAAGCGGTCGTAGCGCCCCCGGTGCGTAGCCAGCACAACGGTGGCCACGATGGTGGCGAACAGCACGAGCCCGAGCACCATCATCGTCAGCATCTGCGGTCCCATCAGGGACTCCCCCAGAGCCTTCGTCGTATCCGACGGCCGGCTGCCTCGCGATTCGGGCCAGTCGACGAGGAAAGTCCCTGTCGCCAGCACGACGAACGTACCCAGCGAAACGGACATCGCACCCGGCTTGTTGTGATACATGGCCATCGGCATCAATCCAGCCGGGTTCATCATGTACATGATCATGAACACGGCCATGATCACCATCTCCATGACCATCATGAGCACGATGACCACACCGAGGTAACTCAATCCGAGCAGCAGCACCTCGCAGGCGACGAACACGAAAGAAGCGAGCAGGGCGAAGGTCACGCGCGCCATCGAGTCCAAGCGAAACACCAGGAAGCCGAACACGACGGCTGACACTCCGAACAACCAGAACAGCACCGCCGTCAGCATCGTGTCCCCCTCTTGTCCGTAGTCATACGAGCACCACCAGCGCAACGAGCAGCGCCTGCAGAATGGTCAGTGGCAGTAACACCAACCAGGACACTTCGGTGAACCGTTCCATCCGGACGGTCGGGAAACGACGGCGCGACCACAGCAGGAAAGTCAAAACCAGCGCGGTCTTGACCAGCGTCCACAGCCATGCGGGCAGCAACGGGCCACGTCCGCCTCCGAGGAAGAGCGGAACCGCCATGCCGGCGGCGACCACGACCAGCAACCAACGTCCCGTCAGCAACACCAACCGGTCCACCCCGGAGAGCTCTGCGACGACGCCACCCGACAAATCCCTGCCCAGCGGTGCGTCGAAAGGTCCCCAGAATGCCATCGCCGCCGCGCTGATGAGGTACACCACGAATGCCACGGGCATCCAGACCACGAACCACAGCTCCGCCTGCGCATCGACGATGCCGCCGACGCGCAGCGTGCCCGCACCGGTTGCGGCCGTGATCAACGCGAACATGTGCGGAAGCTCATAGCACATCCCCTGCGCTACGAAACGGTAACCGCCTATGAGCGACAACGGCGAGTTCGGTCCCCATCCCGCTGTCCACAGTGCTGCCCATCCCAGGATTTCCATCGCGTTGAACCAAACGATCCCTACACCTGGATCGGCCGCCGCGAAACCGCCCAGCGGCAGCACCAGGGCCGCCAGCAACGCGGCCAGCGGCACGGTGACCACACCGGAACGCCACAGCACACCGTCGGCGGCCACGGTGGTACGCCGCTGCCCCACCAGCAGCCGCGCCACTTCGCGCCACGGGTCGGCCGCAGCGGCGGCGACCGACCTTCGCGCGTGCGCGACTCGAACCCCGACCGCGGCATCGGCGGCGAGTGCCAACAGCGCGAACGCGGTGAGCGCGAGCGGCAATACCAGCACCGCCCACCCAGTACCCTCAGTCATCGACGCCACCTGGCGACCCGACTTCGTCCGGGGAACGCCAGGGTTCCAGGCTGGCCACGATCAACCGCGCCGAAGCGAACTCGGTGCCCTCCAGGAGTTCGGGCAGCACCCGCTGCGGGGAAACGGGAACCGACCTATCCCCACTTCCCGGTCCGTCCAATGGCACCGATTCGATGGAATCGAGGTCGACGAGGAGCCGTTCCATCTCATTCAGCCACGCCGAACAGCGAGTGCTCACATCACCGACCACCGAATGCCGATGCTCGCCGAGCTCCGCTGTCAGCCACCGCCACGTCCTCGACCGACGAACACGGGTGATCAGCCGGAGCAACCGCCTCCTCACCCATGCGGACTCCGCGCCTTCGAGCAGGAAGTCGCGGAGGACGCCCGCCCGCATGGCAACGTCCAGCCAGCCGGCCACCGCGAACAACCTTCCCAGTGCGTCCAGCAACTCGACGAGGCGAATACGAGCCACACCTCCCGAGGTGATCTTCTCGCCTGTGCCCGCAGGCCACCACGGCCACCGCCAGAAATCCTCACCCACTCCCACCTCGTCCGGTGTGTCCACTTGAGCATGCTGGATAACATCTCCCTGCAACGTGGTGTGCACGACCAAACCGGCCGGCCAGTTGGGCAACAACGGCCCCAACGGAACATGCAGCCGATCCAGGGCGAGACCGTCACGATCCGTACCCCGGTCGGCCATCACCAGTCCATTCCGCACTTCCCCACCTCCGTCCTCGTGCTCGCCACCGCGGCTGAGGACGACGGAGGCGGTGTCGAGACGGTCACCGACCTCGTGCTCGCGAACCCGGACGAACGCACGGGGACGCGGAACCTGCCGCCAGATCCGTTCCACAGGTTCAGTGAAACGAGGGGTCAGGGGGCCTGCCACCACGACGAGGTCGGCGTCGGCTGGATTCAGGGCCATCGGCCACCCACGCCTCCGCGATTCGGCCTCAACGGCCACGCGCGACCGCGTGCCGCCGGGAGTCTCCAGGATCAGTACATGCGGTCTGCTCGCAGCAGCGCGTAGCAACCCATCCCTCAAACCCAACGCAGCACCCCTTCGCGCCACGCGTAAACCACCCCGGCGAGCAGAATCGCCAGGAAGACGAACATCTCGATCACGGCACTCGCGCCCTCGTCCGCGACTACCAGCGCCCACGGATACATGAACAGCATCTCCATCTCGAAGGCGAGATAGAGCATCGTCAGCGCGTACCAACGGACGTGGAACCGCGAGAAGGCGTGCTCAACCGACCTGTTGCCGGAGAGGAACGCCTCCACCGATTCCGCGGGTGCCCTCCTCACGGACCAGGCCACGAGGTACACCACACCCAGCAGTCCCAACCCCGACCCGAGCAGCAGCAGGGCGGTGACAAAACCATGCATCGCGAGCATGATCCCCTCGAAGCCCATGGTCCGCTCACCGAAAGCGTCACGCGAAAGAGGGAACAAGCGGTACTTTCACTTCACAACGCACCGAATCTCCACGGAGCGCCAATGGTGGACAATCGCCTCCCGGTTCCACCCCGAGAAGCCCTCGAGCCGCTCGGTGATCACGCGTGTGACTTACCCAGCGGTATTCCTTTATCGATGGAATTCGAGAGCGAGAGCCTCGCGCAACCCTCGGCAGCCGCCGAGCTCACCTCGGTAGGCCGCTACGGAAGCCGGTGAGATCTTCGGCGTCATCGAGCTGACCGGCCCCGCGCATCACCAAACGGAGCACTGCGGGGAAGAGCTCGCGGCGGATTCAGCCATGCCCGTTCACGGCACGACGATGCAGCTCCCGGACTTCCTCGGCAAGTCCGTCGATCGGCCCCTCCACCACCAAGTCGGGCACGATCTCGGTGATCGGCAGGGTGCGAACCGGCGGCGTGGCGGCCTCGAACTCGGTGAGCCACTCGGCCAGTTGCGCGCTCGAACTCACGTAGACGATGCGCCCCAGTCCTACCCAACCGTGCGCGGCCGCGCACATCGGACAGTGCTCGCCCGACGTGAACACGGTGGCCGCCGAGCGCTCCGCCGAGGTCAGGTTCGTCGCCGCCCACCGTGCCAGGGTGAACTCGGGATGCAGGGTCG
This sequence comes from Actinopolyspora mzabensis, assembly GCF_900101095.1. Taxonomy (GTDB): domain Bacteria; phylum Actinomycetota; class Actinomycetes; order Mycobacteriales; family Pseudonocardiaceae; genus Actinopolyspora; species Actinopolyspora mzabensis. The sequence goes on along the minus strand of NZ_FNFM01000005.1, from coordinate 352,790 downwards.
GATCACCACCGGTGGCGACACGGTTGCGGTCCTCGGCGAGACGGCGCCCGTCGGAGGCCACCAGGACCGAGCCGAACGGCTCGTCGCCCGCCCGCAACGCCTCCTCCGCCAGCTCCACGCAACGACGCAACTGGTCCAGTTCGGCATCACCGGCCATGATTCGCCCCTCGGTCGCACTGGCATTCGGTATCCCCGGACCGACGACACTACCGCCCGTCGGTACTCCGGCGGGCGGCGCGTTGACCCGACACGCGGGGCTGACTAGAATATCCTCAATTTGGAATCAATATTCCGAATAGCGGAAAAATGCACCATATGAGTCACGGCCGCCGACGGGAACGACGTCTTCCCGCCGCCGGCGGGGTTCTTCCGTCATGCCAACGGCGCTGCGCACCAACGCGGGCCGGGCATGCGAAGTTCGAGCAGGACAGGAGCGGATCTTGAACGCACCGACGTACCACGCCCCGCAGGGAGGACTCCCGGCGCAGGACACCCTGCTCACCGACCGGGCCGTGGTCAAGGAAGCCTACACCGTCATCCCCCGCGGCGTGCTGCGCGACATCGTCACCAGCAACCTGCCCGGGTGGAACCGCACCCGGTCGTGGATCCTGGCCCGCCCCGTGGCCGGGTTCGCCACCACGTTCGCACAGTACGTCGTCGAGGTCTCCCCCGGCGGCGGCAGCGACGAACCGGAACCGGAGCGCGGCGTCGAGTCGGTGCTGTTCCTGCTCTCCGGCGCACTCACCCTCGTGCTCGCGGGCGAGACCCACGTCCTCTCCCCCGGCGGCTACGCCTACCTGCCCGCGGGCGCGGACTGGTCGGTGAGCAACGACTCCGAGGAGACGGCCAGCTTCCAGTGGGTCCGCAAGGCCTACGAGCCACTACCGGGACACCCGGTTCCCGAAGGCTTCACCGTGCAGGAGCAGGACGTCACCCCCACACCGATGCCCGACACCGACGGTGCGTGGACGACCACCCGATTCGTCGATCCCGACGACCTGTCCCACGACATGCACGTCAACATCGTCACGTTCGACCCCGGCGCCGTGATCCCCTTCGCCGAGACGCACGTGATGGAACACGGCATCTACGTCCTGGAGGGCAAAGCGGTCTACCGCCTCAACGACGACTGGGTCGAGGTCGAGGCCGGCGACTTCATGTGGCTGCGCGCCTTCTGCCCGCAGGCCTGCTACGCCGGTGGACCCGGCAAGTTCCGCTACCTGCTCTACAAGGACGTCAACCGCCAGATCAAACTCACCTGAGACTCCAGGAGCGCTGTGCCGGAACAGCGTTGCCGGAACCACCCGCCGAGAATGGCCGAACTCGACACCACACTGCTAGTGGTCGCGTCGGGTGACGAGGTGTGCGAGTGCGCTCAGCTCGTCGGTGCGGGCGGTGAGCTCGGCCGCGTCGAGATGGCTCAGAGCTCGAGTGAGCAGCCGGTCGGTCTCGGCATGGCTCCAGGTGCGCCCGCCCGCGGTGTCGACGAGGTCGGCGATGTCGGCCGGGTCGGTTTCCGAGCCCGAGGACTGGTGGTAGTGCGTGGTGAGTCGCTGTCCGGCGGGGGTGTCGGAGTTCAGCGCGAACACCACGGGCAGGGTCTTCTTCCGGGCGCGCAGGTCAGAATAGGCGGGCTTGCCGGTGGTGTCGGGATCACCCCAGATACCGAGCAGGTCGTCGACGTGCTGAAAGGCGAGCCCGAGAGCGTGGCCGAAGTGACGCAGCTGTTCGACCCGCCGCGGCTCGGCCCCCGCGAACAGGGCACCGAGTTCGCAGGCGGTTGCCAGCAGCGTGGCGGTTTTGGCTTCGGCCATACGTTGGCACTCGGCGACGTCGACATCACCACGCTGTTCGAAGGCCAGATCCGTGGCCTGGCCCTGAATCAGCTCCTGGACAGTGGTGTTGAGCAGTCGCACACCGGACAGGGCGGCCGGGTTCCCACTGTCGGCGAGCACCCCGGAAGCCAGTGAGAGCAGGGCATCGCCCGCCAGGATCGCCGCGTCGGAACCGAACACGGTCCAGGCCGTGGGCCGGTGACGGCGGGTGTCGTCGGTGTCGATGAGGTCGTCGTGCAGCAGTGAGAAGTTGTGCACGAGCTCGACGGAGACCGCGGCGGGCAGCGCCGCGTCGGCGCTGCCGCCCACGGACTCGGCGGCGAGCAGGACCAGCGCGGGGCGTAGTGCCTTGCCGCCCGAAGCATCGCTGGGACGACCGTGTTCATCGGTCCAACCGAACTGGTACCGAGCGATACGCCGCATGTCCTCGGGCAGCGTGTCCACCGCGGATCGCAGCGCGGGCTCCACGCTGCGGCGCGCGACGGTCAGGGCCTGGTATGCCTCCTGCTCCGGGACGGCGTGCGGAAACACATCGGGGGTGGCCATGTACGTGTTCCTCTCAACGCCCGATTTCGACGTTTTCCAACACGCCGAGCGCGTCCGGGGTGAGCACGGCGGCGGAGTAGTACGCACTGACCAGATAAGAGGTGACGGCCTTGTCGTTGATGCCCATGAACCGCACGTTGAGGCTCGGAGCGTACTCGTCGGGGATACCGGTTTGGTGCAACCCGACCACTCCTTGGTGTTCCTGCCCGGTTCGCATGACCAGGACCGAGCTGGTGTTGTTCTCGCTGATGGGGATCTTGTCGCAGGGCAGCAGCGGAACGCCACGCCAGGAGGTCACGCGGGTGCCGTGCACGTCGATGCTGTCCGGGTAGACGCCCTGACGGTTGCACTCGCGGCCGAACGCGGCGATGGTGCGCGGGTGGGCCAGGAAGAACTCGGACTTACGCCGCCGGGACAACAGCTCGTCGAAATCACCCGGGGTGGGCGGGCCACCTGAGGTCTGGATGCGTTGGCGCAGGTCGGCGTTGTGCAGCAGCCCGAACTCACGGTTGTTGACCAGGTCCGACTCCTGCTGCTCGCGCAGTTCCTCCACTGTGAGCCGGAGCTGTTGCTCGAGCTGGTTCATCGGCCGGCTGTAGAGGTCGTTGACCCGGGTGTGCACCCGCAGGATGGTTTGGGCGACACCGAGTTCGTACTCACGAGGACTGAGATCGTAGTCGACGAAAGTACCGGACAGCTCGGGCTCGCCCTCGTGGCCGGAGGTCAGCCGCACGGCTGCTTCGCCGTGCTTGTTGTGCTCGGGCAGGGCATGGCCGCGCACCCGGTCGAGGTGGCTACGCAGCGGTTCGGAGCGGTCGGTGAGCTCGTCCACGTCGCGGCGGGACAGCTGCAGCACGATGCACGGTGTGAGCGCGGTGGCCGTGGCGGGCCAGGTGTCCCCACCGCCGGTGAGGACGTGCTCGCCGAAATACTCGCCGTCGGCGAGCACGTCCCGCGACACCTCGTCACCGTAGGGCCCCGGAGTGCTGGTGTTGACCTTGCCGTGAGCCAGCAGTATCAGCTCGTCCGCGGAGCTACCGGCGGTGGTGATGCGCTCGCCCGGAGCGTAGTGGTGCTGGGTGAACCGCTCCGCCAGCGCCTCGAGCACCGTCTCGTCATCGAGATCACGCAGGGAGGCTATTTCGCGGAGTTCCGGCGGCAGGACGCGAACCCTGTCGCCGGTGTTGGAAAACGTCAGGCGGCCGTCCCCCAGCTCGTAGGTCAACCGCCGGTTGACCCGGTAGGAACCGCTGTTGGTTTCCACCCAGGGCAGCATGCGCAGCAGCCACCGAGGACTGATCGCCCGCATCTGCGGTGGGGTTTTCGTGGTGGTGGCCAGGTTTCGGGCCGCGGCCGTGCCCAGGCTGAGCTGTCCCCGCGCATCGGGTTGCGGCGCGTCGGACGCGCTCGAAGCGATCTCGGTCATGTGGCTCTACCCCTCGCGAATCGGGTCGGAATGCGGACAGCGGCGGCAGTCGTGGACCGCGTTCACCCGGCTTCGGGTGTACGACGAGCCGTGGTCTCTTTCGGCGCTGCGATGCGGGCCGCCGTTCCCAGGCCGGTGGGGCCCGCCAGGCGCTGCCGGGTCGTGAGCCCCCCTTCCGCTCGTGCGCTCCCGAGAGCGCTCCGGGAAGGCGGCGTCTCCACATCGGCAGCCCCCGGCTCGTGACGACGTCGCAGTTCGGCCTCGGTGTAGCGCACGCATCTGCGGTGCCACTCCAGAATTCCGGACATCCAGTCCTGCAGCCCCTCGGCGTGACCGATGAGCACCCGGCGGGCGGACTCGTCGAGTCCGAACTCCTCGAACACCCGAGGTAGCTGTTCGGCGAGGATCTGCTGGAACTGTCGCATCCGGGCGTTCATCACATCGGCCACTACGTCACGGGCCTGCCACCGGTCGATGTCGAGGAATCGCTCGACGACCAGGACCAGGTTGTGGACCTCCCCCTCGAACTCGATCTCCTTCTGGTAGGAGAACAAGTCGTTGGTCAGGCAGGCGTAGTCCTGCGCGGCGGTTTCCATCTCCCGGACCACGGTGCTCCGGTACACTTCGGCGGGCACGACGTCGAGATTCGACAGCCGGGACAGGCTCATCGTCATGTCCGAACCGAACGTCTTGCGGCGCATCTCGAGGTAGTCGACCGGATCCGGCACCCGGTGCTGGGCCTGGTTGGCCAGTTCCCACAACCAACTGGCGGTCATCTCCTCCACCGCGGTGCGGAACTGACGCCGCGCGGCGGTGGGCATGGGCCCGGCGGTACGTCGCCACAGATCGGCCAGCCCCCGCTCGATCGGATTGGTCGGCTCCGGTGTGGACTCGCCGTTCACGGGCATGAACGCCGACAACCGGTCGTTGCACGCCTTGGCCGCCGCCAGATTGCGGGTCGCCCCGAACACCACGGGAAAGTAGTCGTCGCCGTAGGTTCCCCAGGCCAGCCAGTCCGACGAGAGGTCGAGCTGTTCCGAGCTCGCGTCGGCGTGGATCATCGCCGCGCAGTGGGCGAAGTCGAAACCGATGAACCGGCGCTCGTCCCACACCCCGTGGGCTTCCACCCCGGGCACCGAGTCGAACATGCCCATCCGCCGGGCCCAGTCGACGCCGTGCTGACGGGCGTTGTCCAGGTGGGGACTCATCCGCACCGGGTACGGCATGTGCAGTTCCGGCAGTGTCAGATGCCCCACCGGCTGGAACGGGGTGTGGGACTGCTGCTGGGCCCGACGTCGCACGCCGGGCCGCAGCCGGGTGAACGCCCGGGCCGCCGAGGTTCCCAACCCGCTCGGACCGGTGAGGTCCGTGGCGGTGGGTGTCGTGGTGACGTTTTCGTTCATGTACCGGCTGGACTGGGTGTGCCACTCGTGCCCACCGGCCTGCCAATCCTGCAGCCCCTTGACGTAGGCCAGCACCCTGGCCCGCTCGTCCGGCCCCAGGGCGTGCTCGTCGCACAGCGCCGGCACCTCGGTCATCGCGGTGTTGTCGAACTGCTCCAGCCGGGAGGTCAGCAGGTCGTTGGTGAGCTCGGCGGCCCGCTGCGGGGTGGTGGAGAAGAAGGTCTCCATGACCAGCACACCGTTGTTGACCTCGCCTTCCTCCTGTGTCTCGCGCTGGTAGGAGAACAGGTCGTTGCGCAGGTGCACCCCGTCGGAGAACGTGTCGGTGAGCACCCGCATCGGCCTGCTCGCGGCGATCGCCGCCGGGATCTCGGCGCGAGCGGCGAGTTCGACGAGCCCGGCGGACCAGGGCGCCCCACCCACCTTGCGGCGCATCTCGATGTAGTCGACCGGGTTGGGCACCCGTCCCTGGTTGATGTTGGTCAGCTCCCACACGCAGTCCTCGAGCAGGTTGCGCGTGGCCTCGGCGAACCGGACGAGCCAATCGGCCGACATGATCGAGGTCGTGCGGGTCCACAGGTCGATCAGGCCCCACTCCACCGGATTCGCCGGCTCCGGTGGAGTCTCACCCGGATTCGTAGGCATGAACGCCGACAACCCGGCCAGGTACTTCCGGGCACCGGCGAGGTCGCCGGTGTGCTTGTAGTGCTCCAGGAAGTGGTCGTCGAAGTAGAACACCCACACGTACCAGTCGGTGACCAGATCCAGATCCGCGGCGGTGGCGTCCGGGTGGGTGTAGGCGCACAGCAGCGGGTAGTCGGCCGAGTCGAACGTGGCCTCGTCCCAGGCGAACGCCCCACTGCTGCCCGCCGTCCCTTCGGGGGTGACCATCTCCATCCGACGTGCCCACGCCGTGGAGTGCTCGCGCGTACGCTGCAGATGCGAGTTCAACCGGGCGGGCCAGGGCAGGTAGAACTCCGGGAGTTCGAACGGTTGGCTCGCCACGGGCTCAGCCTTCCCTGCCGGTCTCGACGTCGTCCAGCACCGCCAGCGCGTCCGGCACGAGCACCGCCGCCGAGTAGTAGGTGGAGACCAGGTACGAGATCAACGCCTTCTCGTTGATTCCCATGAACCGCACGGACAGGCCCGGCTCGTACTCGTCGGGAAGACCGGTCTGGTGCAGCCCGACCACGCCCTGGTTGGCCTCACCGGTACGCATCAGCATGATCGATGTGGTCCGGGTGCTGCTCATCGGCAGCTTGTTGCTCGGGAAGATCGGCACACCCCGCCAGGCGGGCACCTGGTGGCCACCGATGTCCACACTGGCCGGGTACAACCCGCGGCGACTGCACTCACGCCCGAACGCGGCGATGGCGCGCGGGTGCGCAAGGAAGAATCCGGGGTCCTTCCACACCAGCGACAGCAGTTCGTCCATGTCGTCCGGAGTGGGTGGGCCGGTGCGGGTGTGGATGCGCTGGCGCAGGTCGGCATTGGGCAGCAACCCGAACTCGGGGTTGGTGACCAGCTCCTTTTCCTGTTCCTCGCGCAGTTCCTGGATGGTCAGCCGAAGCTGCTGCTCGGTCTGGTCCATCGGCTCGTTGTACAGATCCGCGACCCGACTGTGCACTCGCAGCACGGTCTGGGCGACGCTGAGCTCGTACTCGCGAGGCTTGAGCTCGTAGTCGACGAACGTGCCGGGCAGCTCGGGTTCACCGGCGTGTCCGGAGGCCAGCGCGACCTCGGACTCACCGTCGGCGTTGTGCGCGCCCTGCGGAGCGTTCCGGACCTGCTCGAGGTGACTGCGCAGCGCATCGGAACGTTCCACCACCTCCTGGGCGGACCGGCGGGGAAGCGCCAGTACCGTGCACGGGGTCACGGCCTTGGCGGTGAACTGCCACGTGGCCTCGTCATCGGCCAGGAGCTGGCCACCGAAGTGTTCGCCACCGGCCAGCACTCCCAGCGTCGTCTGCTCCCCGTAGGGCCCGGTGCCGAGTTTGTTCACCTTGCCGTGCGCGACGAGTACGACCTCGTCGGTCGGGGTTCCCGCCTCGGCGATCACATCGCCCGGGGCGTACTCGCGCTGCTCGAACCGCTCGGCCAAGCCCTCCAGCACCGAGGTGTCGTCGAAGCCCCGCAGCGCGGGCAGCTCGCACAGCTCGCCAGGGATCACTCGCACCGTCGAACCGGTGTTGGAGAACGTCACCAGCCCGTCCCCGAGCTGGTAGGTCAGCCGCCGGTTCACCCGGTAGGAGCCACCCGTGGCCTGCACCCAGGGCAGCAGACGAAGCAACCACCGCGAGGTGATCGACTGCATCTGCGGCGGCGTCTTCGTCGTCGTGGACAGATTCCGCGCGGCCGCCGTGCCCAGGCTCAGCGGCGATTGTCCGTCCTCATTCTGCTGACCGGAGACCGGCTCCGTACCTGTCATCACACACCACCATTTCGACGCATGTCACATTCCTGTCCGCGTCGGATCAGTCAGTGCCCACGCACTGAAATCCCCCAGCGCGGTGTCGAGCGTGCCCTTGCTCAGCCGGTGGACGACCACAGCCGATCGCCCGATCAGGCGCACAACAGTCACCCGGACGAGGAAGCTAGTTGATCAAAGTGGCGCAACACAAGTCCTGTTCGGACAGCAGCTCGCACGAACGAGAACCCGACACGGTGAGCCACCTACGCCACGGTGAACAACTCGCTTCCCGCGCCCCACCGGGAAAAGATCGAAAACGTCTCAGGTGCGAGGAGAGGTGCGGATGACACCGACCGGCCGCGATCAGGTAATGGTGATCACAGCGAGCAGCAGGGCACGCGCCTGCCCGTCCGGGGGAAGGTCACGACCGGGCAAGGGAACGCTCTCCGGCGAGTCACGGCATGCCGAGCAGTGCCGCGGCGGCCGCACGGGCATGCCTGGCGGGCTCCGGGTCACCGCTGATGCCCGCCGTGACGATGGCTCCCTCGACCAGCAGGAAAACCTGTTCGGCCACCGGGGCCCCGGTGGCCCCCACCCACTCCGCGAGCTGCTCGCGGAACGCCCGCTTGTGCGACCGAACCTCGGCCAGCACCGCCTCGGACGAGGAACCGAGCTCACCGTGGGCATTGATCCAGGCGCAGCCCCGAAACCCGGGTTCGGCGAACCAGTCGGCGAGCCAGTCGAAAACCGCGAGCACACGCTCACGGGGATCCGGGACCAGCTCCACGAACGCGGCCAGGCTCTCCCGCCACCGCTGATCGCGACGCCTGAGCACCGCCACCACCAGGTCCTCCTTGCCCGGGAAGAACCGGTAGATCCGCTTCAACGGCAGCGCCGAGACCGCACGCACCTCGTCCATCCCCACCGCCTGGACACCTCGCTCGTAGAACAGCCGTTCCGCCGCGTCGAGCAGCGCAGCACGGTCCAGACGATTTCGTTCCTCGGTGAGCGGGGCCGGCATTTGTGACTCCTCGACGTCGAGAACGATCGTTACCTACTTTAAGTCATCATCATTGGAGAACGCACGTTCTCAACGCGTGAGGAGCCGAACCATGTCGGAAGACCGCCCGCCGTACCCGCCCTTCACACCGGAAACGGCCCTGCGGAAGGTTCAGGCGGCCGAAGACGCCTGGAACACCCGAGACCCCCACCGAGTGGCGACGGCCTACACACCGGACTCGATATGGCGCAACCGCGACGCCTTCCTGCGGGGCCGCGAGGAGATCATCACCTTCCTCACCCGGAAGTGGGAACGCGAACTCGACTACGCGCTACGCAAGAGCCTGTGGGGATTCCACCAGAACCGGATCGCCGTCCGCTTCCAGTACGAGTGCCACGACGCAGCGGGGCAGTGGTGGCGCAGCTACGGCAACGAAATGTGGGAATTCGACGAACACGGCCTCATGCGAAGCCGCGAGGCCAGCATCAACGACGTCACCATCACCGAAACCGAGCGACGCGTCCACGGCCCCCGCACCGAAGCCGAACGCGGAGTCGAGCTCCCCCTCCGGTGAACCCGGCATCACGCCGTCCGGCCCCGATGGGTCCCGCTGCTCCCGAGCGGCTCCGTCCCCGCGGCACGACGTTTCGAGTCGTACGCCGCGTTCACCGGGGCGGACGATCACCGTGAGCCACGAAGATCATCGCGATCGTCGACGAGAGGCAGCACGTCGGTAGCCTCGTGATCACCGGCCTCACGTTCCCTGGTGCGTTGCACCCGAAGCTGGGCCCGTGTGCTCGGCGACGGCACGGGCTCCGGTTGTCGAGAAACCCGGCGCTGCCTGCGCCACAGCACGCCGACGACGAGCGAGGCGGGTGCGACGAACACCAGGACCAGCAGACCGAGCAGGACCCAGGAAAGCATCAACCACCCCGAAAGCGGATGTCGTGGTATTCGGTCAGTACCCGGTGACCGCAGCTGTGTGAGGCGCATGAACAACCACGGCCATATTACGATCATGCCTGTCCCGACGAGCCGATGCGAGCCCCGGCGAGTGGTCATCTCGTCGCGTCGCACGAGCCGAGCACCGACCCAGCGGGTCGGCCACACCGTTTGTCACCACCACGCGCCGGGTAAACCCGATGTATGCGGGGAAAACTACGGAAATACCGGCGCAGGCGTGACTTCGGCAGCACCACCGAGCCGCACGGTGACACTCGCGGCGACGAGGGAAACTCCCGCCCCCGATTCGTCGTGCAGAAGCACGATGCCAGCACGCTGCACTACGACTTCCGCCTGGAAGCGGAGGGGGTGCTGAAGTCCTGGGCACTGCCGAAGGGACCCTCCATCGATCCGCGGGACAAGCGACTGGCCATCCGCACGGAGGACCACCCACTCGATTACGCGGACTTCGAGGGGGTCATTCCCGAAGGGGAGTACGGCGCGGGAACGGTCCTGGTGTGGGACAGCGGCTCGTACGGCCTGCGCACCGATCGGGACGAGAACGCCGCCCAGCTGCTGGATCGAGGACGGATCGACGTCTGGCTGGAGGGTCACAAGTTGCGCGGCGGCTACACCCTGTTGCGCATGAGCAAACGCACCGAGGACCAGTGGTTGTTGGTCAAGATGGCCGACGAGGGGGCCGATCGGCGGCGCAAGCCGCTCAAGAAACAACCCCGTTCCGTCCGAAGCGGTGCGGATCTGAACACGATAGCCGCACACGGAGGGCAGCAGGAGTGAACGAGCTCTTCGAGAGGTTGAGTGCCGAGTCCCGTGAAAGGCTCCGGGAACAGCCTTCCCCCGCATGGTCCGAACCCACCCTGGCGACCCTGGTGCACGAGCCGTTCAGCCATTCCGACTGGCTGTTCGAACCCAAGCTGGACGGCGAGCGCTGCCTGATCGTGCGCCACGGTGACCGGGTCGACGTCCTCTCGCGCAGTCGCAAGCCGCTGGACCGGACTTATCCGGAGATCGTGGCAGCGGTTCCCCGCCTGGTCGAACCGGATTGTGTGCTGGACGGCGAGGTGGTCGCGTTCGACGGTGAGCTGACCAGTTTCGCCCGGTTGCAGCAACGAATGCAGCTCGTCGACGAGGAGTCGACACCGTCGAACATCGCGATTCGGTGCTACCTGTTCGACGTGCTGCACCTGGCCGGTTACGACACCACCGGGCTGCCGTTGCGGGACCGCAAGAAACTGCTGAGCAGCGCGGTGGAGTTCGCGGACCCCCTGCGGTGGACCCCGTACGAGGACACCGACGGCGAGCAGTATCACCAACGGGCCTGCGCGCGGGGGTGGGAAGGAACACTGGCCAAGGACGCCACCGCCCCCTACGAGCACGGGCGCTCCCGCAGCTGGTTGAAGTTCAAGTGCGTCGCCAGCCAGGAACTGGTGATCGGCGGGTTCACCGAACCGACCGGGAGCCGTCCTGATCTCGGCGCGCTGCTGGTCGGCTACTACGAGGGTGACAACCTCGCCTACGCCGGGAAGGTGGGCACCGGATTCGACGAGGCCACCCTGGAGGACCTGCGCAAGCGACTCGACCGACTGGAGCGGGAGCACAACCCGTTCGCGGAGGAAGTGCGCGAGCACGGCGCGCACTGGGTGGCACCGGAGCTAGTCGCCCAGATCTCCTTCACCGAGTGGACCCGGGACGGCAAGCTCCGCCACCCCAGCTACCAGGGGCTGCGCCGGGACAAGCAGCCTTCCGAAGTCACCAGGGAGCATGGGAAATGAGTGAGCGAACCCTGCGCACGGCGGGACGGCCGGTAGAGGTGTCCAAGGCCGACAAGGTGCTGTTCCCCGCGGAGGGGTTCACCAAGGGCGACATCGCCGAGTACTACCGGGAGGTCGGCCACACTGTCGTGCGTTACACCAGGGAACGCCCGTTGGCGGCGGAACGCTACCCGGACGGGATAACGGGACAGCGTATTTTCCAGCAGAACGTCTCCGAGCACGCGCCCGACTGGATTCGCCGTTTCTCCGCCCCCAAGAAGGAGGGCGGTGTGACGGTGCACGTGGTGTGCGACGAGCCGGCCACTCTCGTGTATCTGAGCGATCAGGCCTGTCTGACACCGCACGTGTGGCTCTCCCGGGTGGACGCACTGGACTTCCCGGATCGGCTGATCTTCGATCTCGATCCGGAGGGCAACGACCTCGAAACCCTGCGCGAGGCCGCCCGCTCCACCCGTGACCTGCTGGACGAGCTCACCCTGCCCTCCTTCGTCATGACCACCGGCTCCCGGGGATTCCACGTGTTGGCTCCGTTGCGGCGGCACGAGAACTTCGACGAGGTTCGCGACTTCGCCGGACAAGTGGCCGCGGTCCTCGCGGAGCGCAAACCCGAGACGCTGACCGTGCAGCAGCGCAAGGAAAAGCGCGGGAACCGCGTGTTCGTGGACTACCTGCGCAACGCGTACGGACAGACCACTGTCGCACCGTACTCCGTACGTGCCAGGCCCGGCGCTCCCGTGGCGACCCCACTGGGATGGGATGAGCTTCCCGAGGTGACACCTTGGGATTTCACCGTGCGTGACATCCCGACGAGGCTGCGCGACCACGGTGATCCCTGGTCCGACCTCGGCAACCGCGCGCACTCCCTGAGTCGTGCCCGGAACCTGCTCGAGCACCTTCGCACGGCCTGACCAACGGGCTTCTTACACCCCGTTGCGTCGCCGTCGACCGGAGGCCGGTCCGGACCGGGACAACTCCGTTGGCAACCGCCCGACGACGTGCTCGCGCGAGTAAAGCTTCCCCGCTACGACGGCGTCTCACCCGCGGACCGGATCCGGGGAATCCGGGCATTACTCGTGGCGGTCCCACTCGATCGAGTAGCACCGTGACGGGTTCCGGACCGCCCTTCGACCTCCGCACGCGGGTTTGTGGTCGGATGTCGGGGTGGCAGTTTCGAAACACACCCCCACGGAACCATCGGTAGTTCCCGAAACCCCGGCTTCGAAGAACGGTCCACGGGAGCTGTTGCGCGCTCTGTTCACGCGGTATCCGCTCGCACTCGTCGCCGCTTCGATACCGCTGTTGGCCGTCTCGGTGTGGTTCGTGCTGCTGCCCGCTCTCTTTCGCGGGGAAGGCGGGGAGATTTACCTCCGAGGTGATTTCGAGGTCTACCGCTGGGCCGTGCACACCTGGTTGACAGGCGGCGACATCATCGAGGACTGGGCCCCGCTCCGAGGTGGCAATCTGCTGCCCTGGGTTTACCCCCCGTTCGCGCTGTTGCCGCTGAGCGTGTTCGCCCTACCGCCGGTCACGGTGGGAGCGATTCTGATGTGGGCCGCGAACCTGGCTGCCATCGGCATGACGCTCTACCTGATCGTGCGGCAGCAGTGGCCCGGTGTGGGGCCTCGCGGCGCGTTGGCCGTCGCGGCCCTCGTGCTCCCGTGGCCCCTGTGGCTGGAGCCGGTCTACGCGTGTTTCGCCCAGGGGCAGGTCAACATCGTGCTGATGGGACTGGTCGCGGCGGACTGCCTCGTGCGGAAGCCACGATGGCCGCGTGGTCTGTTGGTGGGCATCGCCGCCGCGGTCAAGCTCGTGCCCGCGGCCTTCCTGCTGTTCTTCCTGTTCCGCAGGGATTTCCGAGCAGCGGCTACCTGCGCGATCACCGCAGTGGTGTGCACGCTGCTCGGTTTCGCGATCGATTTCAAGGCCTCGACGGACTACTGGTTCCGCTATGGTCCGGCTTCCTCCGTCGCTGGTCATGCGGCCGATCCCAACCAGTCGATCATGGGGATGCTCGCCCGACTGCTATCGCACCAGGTGGTGGAGTACGGGATCTGGGCGGTGGTGTGCATCGCGCTGACCGTCGTGCTCGCCCGCACGATCGGGCGGGTCGACCCGCCGGTGGCGATGACGTTGACCGGGTTGTTCGCGCTGCTGGTGTCCCCCACGACCTGGTCGAGTCACTGGGTCTGGGTGATTCCCGGACTGCTGATTCTGCTCGGCTCCGCCGTGCGGACCCGTAGCATCAGCCGGTTCCTGCTCGCCGTGGCGATCGTCGTCGCGGGCAGGAAGGTGGCGTTCCACGCACTCGCGGCCGATGTCTCCCCGCTACTGTACGTGCCGCAGCAACTCGTCGGCAATGCCTACGTCGTCCTCGCGGCGGTGGCATTGCTGGTGACGGGCTGGCAGGCGAACCGCTACGGCGCGTACGAACCGGCCGCGAAGCCCTGACAGCTCCGGGCGCGCCCGTCGCTTCGAGCGCGCCCCCGTCAGGGGAGCGAACCCGACGAACAGCTCGAACAGACCAAGGCCGTCTACACCCGCACGAGCTACACCTACCTTGTACTCCGCGGTCGACAATCTCAGCCACACAGCGGGCGGGCTCCCGCCGCACACCTCCTTCGCCGGACCCGTGCCGCTCGACACGCTCCGATCCGACTGCGGGAACGAATACTCGCGGAATCGCCGCACGCCTACAATCCGCTCCCAGTTGGCGCCCCGGACGCGACCGGACACTACCTGCCGAAGTAGGCAACAGCGGACTCGCACTCCGTCGGAATTCGTCGACACCCGCGCCATGGGGGAACACGACCGAGAGGCGCGGCACGGCATCCCGCTCACCGAATGAGAACAGGTCGAAACAACTCACCAAAATAAAACGTTTTAAGCTTCTTCGGTCCCAACGGTCCTCCACACCCGACTCGGCCGCACCGGCGCACGTTCACCTGTCGCGCCTCAGCACACAACGAGTGAACCCGGAGAACCACCCCAGCCGGCCGAAAATCCTCCCCCACCGCGGAGCGCGGGAAGGAGCTCAACCGGTACCGCAGCGGGAGCAAGGCTGAAACCACCCGAAAACCGACCCAAACAAGGGAATCGACTCCGCAACGAAACGCCGTCACGGCGGTGCCTCCCCTTCGGGGAACTCTGGAAGCCGACACGGAGCCCCTCCTGCAGCCCGGCGTCACGGGCGATCCCACCACCACTCGCCACTCGCTTCGCACGTGCGTATCCGGTGCGCGACCGCGAGCCGGCTCGCGCACACGAATCTCGCGCACGGTCTTGTTCACAGCCGCGAGGGCCGCTATGGTTCGCATCACTTTGAAACGATTTACCTCTACTGCTTCCGCAGTCGAAGCGTGAGAGACCAGGTTCAACGGATGGGAGGACCAATGGGGGTCCGTTCCAGAAACAACCGCACGACGGGGTGGCGCGCGACGATCGCCGTGGCCATGTCGAACTACATCGAGGCCGGATCGATCATCGCGATCGCCACGAGCCTCAGCCTGTGGCAGGAACAATTCGGCCTGGACAACCTGGCTGTCGGCCTGCTCGCCTCACTCAGCGCCAACGCGTTCGGCGCCGCGGCGGGCGCGGCCATCGGCGGCCCGCTGTGCGACCGGTACGGCAGGAAGTTCATCTACACCTACGACCTGCTGCTGTACATGCTGGGCGTGCTGTTGGCCGTGTTCGCCACGTCCTACGGGATGCTGCTGACCGCCTTCATACTGACCGGCATCGCCGTCGGCGCCGGGGTGACCGCCTCGTGGACCTACATCGCCGAGGAAGCACCGGCGCACGAACGAGCGGCGCACGTGGGCACCGCCCAGCTGGCCTGGTCGATCGGTCCGATGATCGGCTACTTGCTGGCCGTCGTCGTGGCCCCGCTCGACCTGCTCGGCAGTCGACTGATCTTCGCGCACCTGTTCCTCGTCGCCGCCATCACCTGGTGGGTGCGACGCGGTCTGCCGGAATCCGGGATCTGGCGCGACAAGAAAAACGCCCAGAACGAGGGCCCCTCTTTCCTGGGCAGCCTGCGCGGCCTGTTCACCAAGAAGGCCAACCTCACCGCGATGCTGTTCCTGTTCGGCGTCTACGCCCTGTGGAACACCGTGGCCGGGCAGTCCGGGATCTTCCAGCCCCGCGTGTACGAGGCGGCGGGCGTTACGTCCGTGACCGAGCAGTACCTGCTGCAGGTGCTCATGTGGGGCTGCACCAGCGCGGCGACCTACCTCGGGTTCATGCGGCTCGCCGACCGGATGAGCCGCCGGTGGCTGTACTGCTCCAGCGCCCTGCTCGGCGTTCTCGCCTGGGCCGCGCTGATCTACGTCCCCCCGGGAATGTTCACCCTGCTCTTCTTCGCGATCGGTTGGGGCGTGTCCATGGGTGTCGGCGCGCAGGCCTTCTACGGCCTGTGGACCAGCGAGTTGTTCGCGACGCAGTACCGCGCCAGCGCGCAGGGCGTGCTGTTCCTGGCCGCCCGAGTGCTCGTCGGCGTGCTCAGCGTCTGGTTCCCGATGCTGCTGGCACAGATCGGGTTGCAGGGGCTCGGCCTGCTCATCCTCGGCCTGCTGGCCGCCGCCCTGCTCATCGGAACACTGTGGACACCCAACACCCAGGGCAAGGACCTGAAGCAGATCGAACGGGAGCGCTACGGAACCGCGACAGCCGAAGACCCGGTGACGACCTCATGACCCGCGTGTGCTTCCAGCTGTGGATCGACCCGAACCGCCTCGACGAGTACCGGAGCCG
The DNA here is from genome assembly GCF_900101095.1 of Actinopolyspora mzabensis. Lineage (GTDB taxonomy): Bacteria > Actinomycetota > Actinomycetes > Mycobacteriales > Pseudonocardiaceae > Actinopolyspora > Actinopolyspora mzabensis. The sequence continues at coordinate 336,686 of NZ_FNFM01000005.1, read as the reverse complement.
CCACGCGGCCGTGTGGCCCGAGATGCTGCGCGAGCTCGAGGCGTCGGGGCGACGCAACTACTCGCTGTTCCTGCGTCCGGACGGGCTGCTGATCGGCTACTACGAGACGGACTCCGTGTCCGCTTCGGACGCCCACCTCGCGGAATCGCGGGTAGCCGCGATCTGGGAGGAGTACATGGCCGATCTCTTCGTAGGCCGGAGCGGACGCGCCGACCAGACCGCGATCACCCTCGAAGAGGTCTTCCACCTCGAGGACCAGCTCGCCGATCTCGACGAGCACCACCAGCACGCGAGCACCACACCGGTACTCGACAACGCCGATCCGAACGAAGGGGAACGATGACCGTACCGCATCGCTTCGACGAGATCACCGAAACGCTCGCCCGCCAGTCCATCGAACTGCCCAGCTGGGCGTTCGGCAACTCCGGCACCCGCTTCAAGGTGTTCGGCACCCCCGGAACCCCGCGCGACACGCACGAGAAGATCGCCGACGCCGCCAAGGTTCACGAGATGACCGGGCTCGCGCCGAGCGTGGCGCTGCACATCCCGTGGGACGACGTCGAGGACTTCACCGAGCTCAAGGCCCACGCCGAGAATCTCGGGGTCGAGCTGGGCACGATCAACGCCAACACGTTCCAGGACGAGGACTACAAGTTCGGCAGCCTCACCCACTCCGACCCCGCGATTCGGCGCAAGGCCATCGATCACCACTTCCGGTGCATCGAGATCATGCACGCCACCGGATCGACCGATCTCAAGATCTGGCTGGCCGACGGGACGAACTACCCCGGTCAGGACTCGCTGCGGGCGCGTCAGGACCGGCTCGCCGCGTCGCTCGCCGAGATCTACGAGCGGCTCGACGCGCACCAACGGCTCGTGCTGGAGTACAAGTTCTTCGAACCGGCCTTCTACCACACCGATGTCCCCGACTGGGGGACCTCGTACGCGCAGGTCAGCGCGCTCGGTGACCGGGCGCTGACCTGTCTGGACACCGGCCACCACGCGCCGGGCACCAACATCGAGTTCATCGTCATGCAGCTGATGCGGCTGGGCAAGCTCGGCTCGTTCGACTTCAACTCGCGCTTCTACGCCGATGACGACCTGATCGTCGGTGCGGCCGACCCGTTCCAGCTGTTCCGCATCCTGTACGAGGTCATCGCGAACGGTGGGCTCGACGAGGATTCCCCGGTTCGCTTCATGCTCGACCAGTGCCACAACATCGAGGAGAAGATCCCCGGTCAGATCCGCTCGGTGCTCAACGTGCAGGAGATGACCGCCCGCGCGCTGCTGGTCGACCGGGCGGCCCTCGACAAGGCCCAGGCCGAGCACGACGTGCTCGGTGCGAACGAGGTGCTGATGGACGCCTTCCAGACCGACGTTCGACCGGCCCTGGCACAGTGGCGCGCCTCGCGCGGCCTGCCCGAGGAGCCGATGCGCGCCTACGCCGAGTCCGGCCACCAGCGGCACCTGGCCGAGCAACGCGTCGGCGGTGCGCAGGCAGGCTGGGGCTGAGGGGCACACCGGGCGAGCACACCCGGCAGGAGAGCGACCGCACGGACGGTCACCCCTCGGCGGGCGGGAAGGGAACCGTTCCCGCCCGCCGAGTGCTGTCGGTCGAGTCGTTGTCCCTCTTGTGGCTGGGCAACCGACCCGCGGTCTCCCCCACCGGGACGCATCACCCCTGGACGGGCGGGTCCGCTTTCTCGCCGAACCGCATCTCGAAGTCGTGCATCGCGAGGCTGAGGAAAGGCCCACGCCCCTGCAACCATCCCAGCGGACCGTGTGGCTCCGGGTGCCAGGACGCGGTGCGCACGGCAGCACGACCGCGCGCCCTCACCCGGTTCTCCACGATCGCCCCGCCCATCGACTGCGCGATCCGGTAGCCCAGCGGCCACTTCCCCGGCAGCGACACCCGGTCGGTCAGGGACGCCGACGCGATCCCGTGCGCCTCGATCCGCAACGGGTCCACCGAGTCGACCCCGAACGTTGCCCGCTCCTTGGGAATGCCCCACAACTCACGACCTCCCCGCAGGGAGGCAGCACTGTCCACCCAGATGTGGGTGATACACGCCCGGAGCCGGGCGCCACGCCGCACGAGCACGGCGGCGAGCAGCTCGTTGTACTCCAGCACGCTTCCGGTCCGGTAGAGAACCCAGGCGGTACCGACGAGGCCCGTGTCCCCCAGCAGCACCGGCGACAGTCCCTTGGGGACAGTGGGGAGCAGTCGCTTCGGCAGCCGCCAGAGCGACACGGACATCTCACCGGACAGCCACCATGGTGGTGGCGGATAGGTCATGTCCGTGCCGACTCCCGTGTTGGATTCGAATCGTGGTTCTCCGACGATCTCGTGTGCCCAGCAGCCTACCCACACCGAGCAAGCCCGAACAGCACGGAACGCGCCCCCGGTTCCGGACGCCCCGCCACGCTCTACCCGACAGCGACGTCGGGGGTGATCACACGCCCCCGGGCGAGCACGAGCCGCTGCCGGTGCAGCGCGGTCAGCTCGGCGAGCGGATCACCGTCGACCACGAGCAGGTCAGCGGTGTTACCGGGCGCGAGCAGGCCGACCCGGTCCAGGCCGAGCGCGCGGGCCGCCCCGCTGGTGGCCATGTCGATCACGCGCGCGGGGGACCAGCCGAGCGCGTCGGCGTAGTAACTCAGCGCGCCGACGTAGTTGTCGAACACCGAGGTGGGCAGGCCGGCGTCGGTGCCGGGCACGAACCGGACCCCGTGCTTGTCCATCCAGTGGAGCCGGTCGAGGGCGGCCTGCGAACGCTGTTCGCCGACCACGACCCGCTGGAAGGTCCTCCAGTCCGGCGGGTAGGCGTGGCACACGACGATCCCCCGCTCGGCGATCTCGCGGGCGACCTCGTCCCGCAGGTCCGGACCGGAGTCGTCCGCACCCTGCCACGAGCAGTGCTCGATGGTGTCCACACCGGCCTCGACCGCCGCCGCGATCGCCTCGGTGCCGTGCGCGTGCGCGGCCACGGGAAGTCCGGCCGCGTGGGCTTCCCGCACCACGAGGGCCAGCTCCTCGGCGGAGAACTGGCTCTGCCAGGTGGCCGGCGACTCGGGGGTCATCTCCCCGCCCGAGGCCATCACCTTGATGACGTCGGCACCGAGGGCGACGTTGCCCCGGATGCGATCGCGGATCTCCGCCGGACCGGAGACCTCGCCACCGAAGAACCAGCAGTGCCCCTTCGGCGGAGTCAACGGCGGCCCGGAGCCGAGCAGGCGCGGGCCCGCGAGGTCACCACGATCGATCGCGTCGCGTACCCGCAGCACCAGCCCGTCGCGGTCGCCGAGATCCCGCAGAGTCGTCACCCCCGCCCGCAACGCCTGCTGCGCACGACCGGCGATGCCGAGCAGCAGTTCCGCGTCGTCGGCCGCCAGGTAGCGTTCGAGCATGCCGAAGCCGGCATCCCACGTCAGGTGGACGTGGGCGTTGACGAGGCCGGGCAGCACGGTGCCGCCCACCGCGGTGTGCCGCCGCGCGTCGTCGGCGTGCGGTTCGACTTCGGCGCGGGGTCCGACGGCGGTGATCGTTTCCCCGTCGACGAGCACCGCGCCGTCGGCGATCCGCTGCCCGTCCGGGCCGGGCACTACCTGGTCGGCGGTGATGAGTTGTTGCATGGGCTCCACTTTCAGTCGTGCGGGTCGAGGGCTTGGGCGAGCCGGACCAACTGGCTCACCTCGGTGTCCACAGTGGCCGCGGTGGTGTCCGGAGCCGCCACCAGCAGGGGCGCCGACGAGGAGGGGGTGTGTCCGGCTGCGCGCAGCTCGAGTGCGCGGCGCACGGCGTCGGCCTGCTCGGCCGGATCCGCCTCGGGATCGCAGCCGACGTCCCGCAGCCATGGGCTGAGTTTGGAGAGGCCGTCGCGGCATTCGATCGCCCGGCGCCAGAACGCGCGGTGCACCTGTGCGGCGGAGAACCTGTCCCGCCAGAGCCGTCCCGGCGCCCGGCGGGTGTGGTCGAGTGCGTCCTCGGGGAAGGCTTGGTGCATTCGCTCCCACAGGGGCCGCAGGGCCCGGTACTGACGCCGGTGGTGCAGCCAGACCCGCAACGTGGCCCACCGAGCGGCGATCCCGACCGCGAGCAGTCCGCTGATCCACAGCACCGCGCCGACCTCGATGAGCGAGGTGGCGCCGGTGGCCAGCGCGTCCGGGGCCACCAGGCCGGCCCCGGCCAGAGCGACGTACATCCCGCGCCCGGCCGAGGCGATGCCGAACAGCACCATGCCCGCCGCTGCCAAGCGCAGCCCGAACCGCACGCGGGAACTGGACTCGCGCCCGTAGCGCACCGCCCAGACCGCGGCAGCGCTGCAGGAATACGTGAAGTAGACGAGAGCAACCGCGTAGAAGGCCACCACTTCGGGACGATCGAGGGCGGCATCCTGCAACCTGCCGCTGGCCGGGTAGGAAGCGGCCTGGAGCCGCGGCGGCGTGGCCGCCATCGACAAGGACAGCACCACGCACACCACCACAGCCGTGGCACCGTCCCACCACCCCCGCAGCGGCACTCGCGGCCGTTCCTCCGCGCGACCGGAGGCGTATCGCGTCCCGGACGCCGACAGCAGGAAGAACAGCATCACCGCGCAGAACCCGAGCACCAGCGCGCAGTTCTGGATGAGCTTGCCCATGCCCGCGGTTACCACGCCGCCAGTCAACGCCCGCAGAGCGGTGATCATGAACGCTTCACCGAGCAGCAACAACACCAGCGCCACCACGATGACCCACAACCCGCGATCGCGGGGGCTGCGGGCGAGGCGATAACCGAACCACCCGGTCATCACCAGTTCGAGCATCTCGATCGGCGTCACAGCCATTCGACCTTGTCTCCAAGCACACGCCGCAACCGGTGGTCACGGGCGTCGTTCGAGGGCAGGGTGACACCCTCCTGCGCGGCGGCACGGCCGAGCAGAACGGTCGCGATCGTCTCGGCCTCCCGCTCGACGCGGGAGTTGTACGAGGTACGGCGGAGCGTTCCCGTGCTACCACTCGGGTCGATCTCGGACAGATCGTTGACCGGCTCGAGGGGGTGACCGCCGAGAACGTGCCCGAGCTCGTGCGCCACGACGTGCTGCTGGTGCAACGGGGTCGCCACCCGCTGGTACAGGATGTAGATCGCCTCGTCCCGCGGTTCAGGTGCGTACCGGATGGTCAACCCGAACGGTCCGTGCGCGGGCAGATCGAATGGCGCTGCCACGATCGGCACCGGCCAGATCGCGCTGAGGCGCTCGCACACCTCGAGCATGTCGGTGGGCTCCGCGATGCCCGCCCGGCGCAGCGTCGAACGCAGCTGCCGCCGCAGCCGGGCCTCCTCCCGGTTCCGTCTCCAGACCTGCCGTAACGACACGTTGCTCCCTCGATCACCCGAGCCACCCTGCCGGCGCGTCCGGCCGCGGCCCCACCAATTACGGGAATCTCACTCGCCCGGACCGGTCCGCCTGCGCTTCTGGTGCAGGAACCGGATGAAGTCCGCGACTTCCGCCCGCCCGTTCTCGTCCAGCTCGCCCGCCCTGTTCAGCAGGACGGGCAGTTCGTCGTCCGCGTCGGCACGGCGTCCCGTGAACGAGTCCGTGGTCGTGCCGAACAGTTCGGCGAGCGCGCGCACCAGGTCCCAGGTGGGCACGTGCTTCTGGTTGGCCACACCGTGCAGGTGCTGCCGGGAGATGGGATGACCACGCTCCGTCAGCGCACGCGCCAGTGCCGGAATCGACCACGGACGCCCGTCGTCCCGGACCTGCTCGTTCATCAGTTCGTACAGCCGGCTCGCGAACGCCTCGCGCCCCTCGTCTGTCACGCCGAGCCTCCAATCGGTCCCCCAGCCACAGCCGAGTCAAACATCTACAACATCAATGTCGCCGATATTTGACAACTGCTGCCTCTGACCGTACGTTCCCAAGCAAGTCAAGAATATCTGACACGATGAGCTGCCCAAAGCCCACTTCGAGCGCTAGGAGGAAGGGGGACGGGCTTGGAAGCAAGGGCGTGCTGAACGAGATCCTTGACCGATCGCCCCGGCCGAGGCGTGCGGCCAAGCGCAACCGACCGCGAGAGCGCTCGTTCGAACCGGCCCACCGGCAGGACTCCCCACGGGCCCGCCGGGGCAAGCAGAGCACGCCCGGCTGTCTCCGACCCCACTCGCCCTCGCGGGAATCGCCCCCGGCGGAGCCACTGCGGCGAAGCCGCCGGGCCCACGGAGCACTCATCGTCCGAGTACGAGTCCACGAGGCCTCTTCACTGGGGGTAGAGGCCTCGTGCGCTGCTCGTCCCCGGTCGGCTGCGGTGTATCGCTCCGCCCGATGCGACCTCGGACACCCACCAGTACACGAACACCTCGGCGACACCACGAGATCACGCCCGCTGCCTGGCCGGCACGCTTCCGCAAAGCCCTGAACAGCTGCGTAGCGACGCATCACCGAGCCGACGTCATGCGCCGTTCAGGTACGACCTCACTGGGCCGCCTCACCCAACCCGCGAGGAAGAACAGCCGATTGGTTCCTCGAATGACTCATCGTAACCCTGAGGAAAGCGTTTTCCGGATCGGAGAGGGAGAAACTTTGTTGTCCCGTGCTTCTTCCCGCGCCAAGAAAGGCCTGTACTCGGCAGCGCTGAGCGCGCTGACCGTGCTGGGCATGGCTGTGGCTGCTCCCGTGGGGCACACCGAGCCCTCCCGCCCCGGAGGCACTTCCCATCCCCGAAGCACACGGCGAGCAGGCCGTCGACTCCACGATCACCGTCGAGGGCGAGTTGAACGGTGGGTTCACCCGCTACTACGGGGAGGGCGACCTGGGCGGAGGTAACCAGGACGAGGACCAACCGCCGATCTTCGAACTCGCCGACGGTGCGACGCTGAAGAACGTGATCATCGGCGCGCCCGCTTCCGACGGTATCCACTGTCTCGGCTCCTGCACCCTGCAGAACGTGTGGTGGGAGGACGTCGGTGAGGACGCCGCGACACTCGCGGCCGGAGACACGTGGGACCTGATGGTGATCAAGGGCGGTGGTGCGCAGGCCGCCAAGGACAAGGTGTTCCAGCACAACGGCCCGGGAACCATGGTGATCAGTGATTTCCGGGCCAGGGACTTCGGCACCTTCTACCTGTCCTGCGGTAACTGCACCGAGCAGTACGAACGTCACGCGTTCATCCACGACATCAGGACAACCGCCCCCAAGAACAAACTGACCGGGGTCAACGTCAATTACGGCGACACCGTCGCGCTCTCCGACATCACGGTCGCCGGTGACCCCGGAACGGACATCTGCGTCTCGTACCTGGGCAACGACGACGGAACCGAACCCGAGCGGATCGGCAGCGGCCCCAGCGAGAACTGCCTGTACGACGAATCGGACATCGACTTCGAATGACCCCTGGCTTCGTCGAGCACAGCCTCGACGCACGGGACGACGATGCGTTCCGTGGCGTCTGCCGGGGAATCGCGTCGCGGTTCGCCGAACCGCGCCCCCACCACGTGCCCCTGACGGGACCGGAGAGCGGTCGGCCTCCGGCCCCGCCAGGGGCGAAGTGGTCACAGCGTTCGGGCGAGCCTGTTGGCCAGCAGACTGGTGAACTGCGCGGGTTCGCGGAGCTCGCCGCCCTCGGCCAGCAGCGCCATGCCGTGGACGAGTTCGGCCGTCTCCTTCAACTCCTGGCTCTCGCCGTTCTTGTCGTAGGAGTCGCGCATCCCGCTCACGAGGGGATGGTCGGGATTGACCTCGAGGATGCGTTTCACCGGCGGCACCTCGTGGCCCATGGCCCGGTACATCTTCTCCAGGGTCGGCCCCATGTCGTCGTTGTCGCCGACCACGCAGGCCGGTGACGTGCTCAGGCGCGAGGAGAGCCGCACTTCCTTCACGTCCTCGGCGAGCTTGGTCGACATCCAGGACAGCACGTCGGCGAACTCCTGCTGCCGCTCGCTGTCCTTGCCGTCCTCGTCCTGCTCGTCGAGATCGACCTGGCCCTTGGCGATCGACTGGAACCGCTTGCCGTCGAACTCCGGGACCGACTCCACCCACATCTCGTCGACCGGGTCGGTCAGCAGCAGCACCTCCATGCCCTTGTCCCGGAAGGCCTCGATGTGCGGGGAGTTCTCGACCTTGGACCGCGAACTGCCGGTGATGTAGTAGATGCTGTCCTGGCCCTCCTTCATCCGCTCGATGTACTCACGCAGCGTCGTCTTGTTCTCCGCGTCGTGCGTGGACTCGAAGGAGGCGATCTCGAGGATCTGCTCGCGGTTGTCGACGTCGTTGAGCAGCCCCTCCTTGACTGCCTGACCGAACTGGTCCCAGAACTTCGCGTAGCTGTCCGGGTCCTGGCTCATCATGTCCTTGACCGTGGCCAGAACCTTCTTGACCAGACGCTTGCGCATCATCTGGATCTGGCGGTCCTGCTGCAGGATCTCCCGCGACACGTTGAGGGAGAGGTCCTGCGCGTCCACCACACCCTTGACGAAGCGCAGGTACTCCGGCAGGAGTTCCTCGCAGTCGTCCATGATGAACACGCGCTTGACGTAGAGCTGGACGCCGCGCTTGTGGTCCCGCGTGAAGAGGTCGAAGGGGGCGACCGAGGGGATGAACAGCAGCGCCTGGTACTCGATCGTGCCCTCGGCCCGCAGGTGGATCGTCTCGAGCGGATCGTTCCAGTCGTGGCTGATGTGCTTGTAGAACTCGCGGTACTCCTCCTCGGCGACCTCCTCCTTGGGGCGCGCCCAGAGGGCCTTCATCGAGTTGATCGTCTCGATCTGCCGCGTGGTCTCGCCCTCGGAGTCGGTGCGCTTGACCTCCATGCGGATGGGCCACGAGATGAAGTCGGAGTAGCGCTTGATTATGTTGGTGATCGTCGTGCTGTCGGTGTAGTCGAGCAGGCTGTCTTCCTGGTCCTCGGCCTTCAGGTGCAGCGTCACCGCAGTGCCCTGCGGGGCCTCCTCGACCGTCTCGAGGGTGTAGGTGCCCTCGCCGGTCGAGTCCCAGCGGGTGCCGGTGCTCTCACCCGCCCGACGGGTCAGCAGCGTCACCCGGTCGGCCACCATGAAGCTGGCGTAGAACCCGAGTCCGAACTGGCCGATCAGCTCCTGCGCGGCAGCGCCGTCCTGCGTGTCCTTCAGCTGCTGCAGCAGCTCCGCCGTGCCCGACTTGGCGATCGTGCCGATGAGGTCCTGGACCTCGTCCCGCGACATGCCGATGCCGTTGTCGCGCACCGTCAGCGTGCGGTGCTCCCTGTCGGCCTCGATCAGGATGTGCGGGTCGGAGGTGTCCACCTCCAGGTCCTTGTCGCGGAAGGACTCCAGCCGCACCTTGTCGAGCGCGTCCGAGGCGTTGGAAACGAGCTCGCGCAGGAACGTGTCCTTGTTCGAATATATGGCGTGAACCATCAACTGCAACAATTTGCGGGATTCCGCCTGGAATTCGAACGTTTCCGCCTGTGTACTCACTGATCCCCTTTCCCGAAATCATGACTCCCGCGCGTCGCTTCGGAGAACGACACCGGTACGGCCGAATTATAGGAGGTCGCGCGACCGCCACGGTCATCCCGCCCGGGGCCGGTTACGGCGGATTTCGACCGCGCGACGCGTTCGCGGCGACTTGGTCGGGACACTCCGGTAGCCACCCCGGAGCTACGCGGAGACCTCGCCGGTAAGGCCCCACCCGTCCACAACCACCCCACGGGACCGAGGACGAGCAGCGGCGCGACGGGACGCGCGAGAGCACGCGGTTCACGAGAACCACTCGCGACGACACTCCGTTATTTCCCGGATACGCACCGAGCAAAGAAGCCTTCGCTCCGGTATAACAATCGGCCATGGGTGACTACCAACACAGCGCCACCGTGCGCACTGACGCCGCGTCTCTGTTCGAATACCTCGCCGACGTGAACCGGTTGCCCGACTACTTCGAGGGAATGGTCTCCGTCGAGTCCACCGGGCAACACACCGTGCGCACGGTGGCTCAGGTCGAGGGGCAGCGCCGCGAGGGCGAGGCCTGGCTCGAGATCGACACCCAGGCTCGCTCGATGCGGTGGGGAACCGAGAGCGAGAATCAGTACCACGGCGAACTCGAGGTCGCCGATGCCGGAGACGGACAATCCACTGTGACGGTCTCGTTGCACACCGAACGGGCCGACGGTCCGGGTGTCCGCGCGGGTTTGGAGCAGACCCTGGCGAACATCAAACGCCAGATCGAGGGAAGAAGCACCAACCCCGCATGAGCCCGCCGGGAGAACTACCGCACGTAGGCCCCCGGCGAAGAACCCGAAAGCGCCTCGGTCTGCGCCGTCCCACGAGACACCGCCGGGCGGCAAGACCGTCGCGAGGGCACTCGGGTTGTCCGAACCGGCTCCCCGCCGCCCCCGTGTCGGGAGAACGCGCCGCAGTCCGGGGTGCGGTCTCACAGCGTGCGGCGCGGCCTGTCGGATACCGGCCACACGGCGGGAAGATCGGGCGGCACGTCGGGAAAACACTCCCCGTAGTACGCGGGATCCTTGCGCACCAGCGCCGATCGGTGGGCGCGGTGAAACACCGGATCACCGAGCCACGGTGGCAGCTCCCCCGCCTCGGCAAGCGATTCCTGCGTGCGCACGACCTCCAGGCCGAGACTGCTGGACAGGTCCGCTCGCAGCGACGAGGCGCAGGTGTCGGCTCGCCCGGTAGCGCACCAGACCCGGCAGATCTCGAGACCATAGCGGGTCAGTGCCTCCTCGTACCCGGCCCACATGTTCGCAGCGGGATGGTGGCGCCAGCCGTAGTGGGCCACGGTCAGGGCACGCAGCACCTGCAACGCCTCCACTCGCTGTTTGCCCAGCCGTCGGGAATCGAGAACTCGCGCGACCGACGCGAACTCCGACCAGGGAAGGAACGTCTGCACGGCAGTCCTTTCCGGAGAAGGATCCACGAGCGAGGTCCCACCGCACCACAAGCTTGCGCCCCCGCACGGCAGGAGAACCACGGCCGTCGCTCACGCCGCGGGGTGCGAACCTCGGCGGGGAGAGGACGGTGGAGTCATCCGCGTGAGGTCCCGGCGAGGGAGTGCGTGGTGCGAGAGGAGCGGACGACCACCCCGCGAGCGAGGCGGTCACGGAACCCACGGGGTTCCCGCTGACCTTCACGGAACGGTACGCGCTCACCGAGACGTCAGCAGAACCGGGAACCACCTGGCGTGCGGGCATGCGCCGGGCCGCAGGCCGATGCGTCCTCGACGTCTTGGGGGTTCCCCGGAACGGTGTCGAGGGTGTTCGTCCTCGAGCACGTCCAGGCCGCACCATCCCGACCCGGCCTTCTACGACCACTCCTTCGAACCCGGTGCTTACCCGCACCCACCCCACGGACCCACGTGAGTGGCACGGCCACGGACAGGATCATCAGGCATGGGCACGCACATCCGCGCAGGGGAGCTCGACATCTGGGCCGAACAGACCGGACAAGGACCGGATGTCCTGCTCATCGGTGGGCTGGGCGATACCGTCGAGTCCTGGCAGTTCCAGCTCGACGGACTCTCGGACCGCTATCACCTGATCGCCTTCGACAACCGGGGGGCGGGGAGGACAGCCATGCCCGCGGCGCCCCTCTCCGTGGAGACGATGGCCGACGACGCGGCGCACCTCCTGCGTGCGGTCGGGGTTCCTTCCGCCCACGTGGCGGGCTTCTCGGGCGGTAGCATCATCGCCCAGGAGCTGGCCCTGCGCCACCCCGAGCTCGTGCGCAGCCTGGTCCTGCAGAGCACGTGGCCGGCGATGGACCACTACCTCCGCTCGTGGGCGAGGTTCGTCCGCTGGCTGGTGGAGGTCGCTCCGAGCGAACGGGCGTTCCTCGAGGGATTCTTCCTCGACATCTACACGGCGCGAGCACACAACGACGGAACCGTCGACCAACTCATCGAGGAAGTGCTCGCCTTCCCCCACAAACAAGCGGCCGAGGACGTGCAGCGGTTTCTCGACTGCTTCATCGAGCACGACACGACCGAACACCTCCCATGGATCTCCGTACCCGCGCTCGTCCTCGCCGGTGGTCTCGACCCGACCGCGCGTCCGCGGCTGTGCCGCGCCGTGGCCGAGAAAATTCCCCACGCGCGGTTCGAAATCATGGAAAAAGAGGCCCATCAACCCTTCCAGGAAATACCGGATGAATGGAACTCCCGCGTCGATTCGTTCTGGCGGGCCGTCGAAGCGGGAAACTGAATTCGTCGAAAGCTGCCCCGAGCAGCGCCTCGGCTCGTCCTGCTCCGGAAGTTCCACGGCCGCGCACCGAGGGAACGTTTATACGCACTCCCTGAACGGTATATCGGGTGGGGAACTCGTCAACGCCGAGCGGGAGGTGCTGGGCGTGACTCACCGAGATGACCGCAACGGAGAACCAGCCGCACGCCGGCCACGCAGGCGCGGAGCCGTACTGGGCCTCGTGACGAGCCTGTCGGCGGCGGCCGCGATCACGGCTGCCGTACTCCTGCCTTCCACACCCGAAGAACCACCCCAAGCCCCCACCGGAGACACGGCAGCACCGGTGATCACGGCCGACCCAGGCACCGAGCGAGAAGAGATCATCACGGCAGCCCAAGCCGAACTCGGCACCGAAGAAACCGGCAAGAACTGCCACAAGTACTCCGACCAGTGCGTGCCCTGGTGCGCCCTGTTCGCCATGACGACCTGGGAAAGAGCGGGCGTGGACGTCGAACCCGAGGAGTTCTCCTTCACCGGCGACGTCTACACCACCGGGCAGACCGAGGGCACGGCCTACGACAGCACCCAACTGGACAGCGCCAAGCCGGGCGACGTGCTGCTGTTCGGCACCGGACCGGCGACCCCCGACTCCAGCCACCACATCGGTGTGGTCGAGAAGATCCAGGGCGAAAGGGTCACCCTGATCGAGGGCAACACCGGGGACAACCCCGACAGGGTCATGCGCAAGACGCACGAGCTCGGCGAGAACACCTTCTACGGCGGCGTGCGCCCCTGGTAACGAACCAAGTGGGCACCAGCTCAGCCGCGCTCGTGGCCCGCCCGTACTTCAGGGCCTCGTCTCGCTCAACGCCCCCGCCCGCTGTCCGAGCTCACCGCGCTGAGGAACTCCTCGGGTTGTAGCGCGCGAGCGGTGATCCGGGTGTCACCCAGCGAGCCGTGGAAGCCCTGGCCGTAGCGCCCCGCACTCTGCTTGTCCCCGAGCGCGAACGGCTCGCCGAGCGTGGTGATTCCCTTCGACCGGGCGGCGGCGTTGCGCGCGACCTTCGACCGGTCCACGTACACGGTGGTGTGCCGACCGTCGTTGACCACGGCCACGTGCACCCACTGCCCGAGGGGCAGCGCGAGGCTTCAACAGGTGGGCTCGTCGTCGCGGTTGTGCGGGTAACGCTACGTACCGCAGGAACCGCTCGTCGGACAGGGCTAGGCCACCCGGCGCGTCGTCGGTCGAGTAGCCCCCGTCCTTGCCCGCGTCCCCCGCGCGTCCCTCCCAGCCGAAGATGCCCGTCCAGGCGTGCGAACCCCGGAACGGCTCGGACAACTTGAGGAACGTCTCTATGGTGTACCCCTGGGTGAACCCTGCGCTGTTGATCGGCGCGCCCCGCTTCGCCCGCAACACCGCCCCGCTGTTGGGGCTCTGGCCACCGTCGAACCGCCAGGAGGCCACGGTGTCGTGGTGCGCCACTTCCGAGGCGGGGCGCTGCGGCGACGAAGCCGGTGGGGCGAATCCCGTGAACTGCTCCTCGAAGTCGATCTCGACACCGAACCGGTCCGCGTTCGCGGTGAGTTCCACGTTCGCGGCCTCCAACGGCGAGCACCGTGCGGCGTGCTGCTCGCGCAACCACGGCGAGAACGTCGCCACGTCGATCATGCCGCGCACCGGTTCGAACAAGTACAGCCGGATCATCCCGGCACCGCCGTAGTAGCGCTCCTGGTAGTTGGCGAGGTGCAGGTGCACGGCGTTGCCCGCGTCATTGGTCAGCGTGGCGCGGCCGCACGGCCAGTAGTGGCCACCGATCGCCAAAAATTTGGTCGTCGCCGCGGATGAGCCCGTCCCACAACCGTTGCCCGTGCTCGGCGAGGTGGGCGAGCCCTTCTTCGGCGGCCCGGATCAGCTCGTGGGTGGTCAGGATCGTCGGCAGCTCGGGGTGCTCGTTCAGGACACCCCGCGCCCACCGCACGCCGCGGTCGGAAACCCGCCAGTCCAACGCGAACAGCAACCAGCTCCGATCACCGCCCTCCTCGATCAGGTACTGCGTGTCGGGCATAACGGCCAGGGTGAAGCGGGTGTCGGTGGCGGAGTGAGCGTGCCACGAGTTCCGCGAATCGGCCGAAGCGCCGATCGGGGTGGCCGAGTCGCGGGTCAGTCCCGGAACAGGGCGCTGTAGGCGTTCAGGGCGGGTTGGCCGCCGAGGTGTGCGTAGAGCACGTTGCTGTCCGGTCCGATCTCACCGGAGGTGACGAGGTCGATGAGTCCCGCCATCGATTTGCCCTCGTAAACCGGGTCGAGGATGACGCCCTCGAGCCTGCCGGTCAGCCGGATCGCTTCCAGCGTCGACTCCACGGGGATCCCGTAGTGCTCACCCGCCCACCCCTCGAGCACGGTGATCTCCTCCTCGCGCAGTTCCCGGCCCAGCCCGATCTTCTCCGCCGTGTCTCGCGCGATCTTCGCGACCTGACCACGGGTGCTGTCGATCTTCGCGGAGGCATCGATACCGAGAACTCGGCGGGGCCGTTGCTGCTCGGCGAAACCGGCGATCATGCCGGCGTGCGTGGAACCGGTGACGCTGCAGACCACGATGGTGTCGAAGAAGACGCCGAGCTCGCGTTCCTGTTCGGCGACCTCGTGAGCCCAGTTGGCGAATCCGAGCCCGCCGAGCGGGTGGTCGGAGGCACCGGCCGGGATCGCGTACGGTGTGCCTCCTTCCGCGCGGATCTCCTCCAGCGCGTTCTGCCAGCTCTGCTTGAAGCCGATGCCGAACTCGGCATCGGTGAGCTGGACCTGTGCCCCCATGATGCGTGAGAGTTGGATGTTTCCGACCCGGTCGTTGACCGCATCGGGCCAGTCGACCCAACTTTCCTGCACCAGCCGCGCCCGCAACCCGAGCTTCGCGGCGACGGCCGCGACCTGCCGGGTGTGATTGGACTGCACACCACCGATCGACACCAGGTGGGTGGACTCGTTGGCCAGGACGTCCGGAACCAGGTACTCCAGCTTGCGGGTCTTGTTGCCACCGAAGGCGAGGCCGGAGTTGCAGTCCTCCCGCTTGGCCCACACCCGCGCCCCACCGAGATGGTCGCTCAGGCGCTGCAGCGGGTGAATCGGGCTGGGCCCGAACAGCAGGCGGTAACGTGGAAAGTCACTCAGGGCCATGCTTCTCCCGTCCGTTCGAAAGTTCGTGGGTCTCGCCTGTTCCGCCACCGGGATCCTGCGCTCTCCGTGCTGTCACGTCCACCCACGGCCGCCCGGCCAGCCGAGCACCAGCTCGCACCCAAACCGATCCCGGTAGCGCCCATGGGGGTCGTCGATCCCGCTGCCCGATAAGGGGGCGCTCTCCGCCGAGGACGTCAATTCGCCGGTGCATGCGCTGTCCCGAGCGCCGCCACGCAGCACAAGCCCAACCTCGGCTCGCACATCCGGCAGTCCCGCCGGGGGTGAGCGAGTGGGTAATGTCATGCGAAGGTCCAACACCGCGCTTCGAACGTGTAGCTTCTATTTTCGCCGCAGTGCACGGGAAGCCGGTGAGAGTCCGGCGTGGTCCTCGCCACTGTGACCGGGGAGCGTCCCGCACCACGAAGCCACTGGCCGAAACGCCGGGAAGGCAGCGCGGACGTGACGATCCGGAAGCCAGGAGACCGGCTGCGGCGCAGGTATCGCTCGACGATGGATTGAGGACCGATGCGCCACCCGGCGACACGTATCGCCGCCCGGCCCCGCGCCGGACGCGACCGACCACGACGCGCCGCCACGGTGCTGGCCGCGCTGACGCTGACCACACTGATCGCCGGATGTGGCGCCACCGGCGCGCGAACGAACGCCGGCGCCCGGGAAGAGTCCCCGGCCGGGTTCCCCGTCACGGTCACCAACTGCGGAGAGACCACGACCTACCAGCGCCCTCCGCGACGCGCGGTGACGATGAACCAGCACACCACCGAGATCATGCTCGCGCTCGGCCTGGACGACCGCATGGTCGGTACCGCCTACCTGGACGATCGGATCCTCGCGGAGTACCGCGACGAGTACCGGCGGATTCCGGTGCTGGCAGAGCGATACCCCTCCTACGAAGCGTTGTTGAAGCAGGCACCCGACTTCGTCTACGGCGGTTACGCCTCCGCCTTCGGAGAGCAGGACGGGCGCTCGCGTAAACGACTGCGCGAGGCGGGTATGAGGACTCACCTGAACATCGCCAACTGCACCGACGGACGGGTGGGCATCTCCGAGGTACACGAGGAGATCCGCACGATCGCGAAGATCTTCGACGTACCGGAACGGGCCCGGGAGCTCATCGACCGTATGAACGCGACGCTGTCGGAAACTCAGCGCGAGCTGGGCGAGGTGGAACCGGTGAGCGTGTTCGTCTACGACAGCGGCACGAAATCGGCCCTGACCGCGGGGGGTGACGGGATCGCCGACTCGATCGTCCGGATGTCCGGCGGCCGCAACGTCTTCGCCGACCAGCGGGACGGCTTCGTCGACGTCTCCTGGGAACAGGTGCTTCAGCGGCGTCCCGAACGAATCCTGATCCTGGACTACGGATCGACCACCGTCGAGCAGAAGAAACGCCTGCTGCTGAGCAAGCCGGCACTGGCGAACGTTCCGGCCATCAAGCACCGGAGGTTCGCGGTGCTGCCGCTTTCCACCGCCGTGGCGGGAGTACGCGTACCCCGCGCCGTGGCCGAGCTGAGCGAGCAACTGCATCCGGGGCGGTTCCGGTGAGCGGAGGCAACGTGCGGAGTCCCGCCCGAGCGGCGCAGGCGGAATCGAGCTCGTCAACCGAAGCGACACGCCCCGCCCCGGAGCGCGTTTCGCCCAGCGAGCGCCGGATCTCCTACCCATTGGTGCTGGTCCTGCTCGGCGCCGCTCTGGTGGTCGCCGTCGTCGTCGGTCTCGCCGTCGGGTCGGTCTCGCTACCTCCGAGTGACGTGACCGCCATCCTCGTGCACCGGGTTTTTCCGGGATGGATCGATCCCGGCTGGCCGGCCACCTACGACACGATCGTGCTGGACGTGCGGCTGCCCCGAGTGCTACTGGCCGGGATGGTCGGGGCCGGGCTCTCGGCCGTGGGGACCGCACTGCAGGCACTCGTCCGCAACCCGCTCGCCGACCCCTTCCTGCTCGGGATCTCGTCGGGAGCTTCCCTGGGCGCCGTGACGTTACTGGTCACCGGCGCCACGGTTCTCGGGACGCTCGCCACCCCGATGGTGGCCGCGTTCGCCGGTTCGACGGTCACCCTGGCGGCGGTCTACGCCCTCGCGAGCTCGGGTGGACGGATGACCACCACCCGCCTCGTCCTCGCCGGAGTGGCGTTGTCCTACGTGCTCTCCGCGCTGACCGACCTGTTGCTGAGCACCGCCTCCGATCCGCACCTGCTGTCCTCGATCCGGTTCTGGAGGTTGGGCAGCGTCGCCGGGGCGGAGTGGCAGACGCTGCCGATACCGGCGATCGTGGTGCTGGCCGGTCTGGCCGTGCTGCTGTGGCAGTCCGGGTCGCTGAACCTGCTGCTCGCGGGCGAGGAGTCAGCCGGAACCCTGGGGCTGGACGTGCACCGCTTCCGCACCGGAATGTTCGTGCTGGTGTCGCTGATGACCGGTGTGATGGTGGCGGTCAGCGGTGCCATCGGGTTCGTCGGCCTGATGGTGCCGCACGCGGTGCGCATGCTGGTCGGGGCGGACCACCGGCGCGTACTGCCGACCGCGGCCCTGCTGGGGGCGACGTTCCTGATCCTCGCCGACCTCGCCGCCCGAACCGTGGCCGCGCCGCAGGAGATCCAGCTCGGGGTGCTCACGGCGCTGTGCGGCGGCCCCTTCTTCGTGTGGCTGCTACGTCGCCAGGCGCGCCGGGAAAAGGCGGACCGATGAGTCACCACGAAGTGCGACCGGCCGAGCTGGACATCCGGGACGTCTCCTGCACCGCCGGGGGTCGCGAAGTCCTTTCGCGTGTCTCGCTGACGGCGGAGCCGGGCGAAGTGCTCGGTGTGGTCGGTCCCAACGGGGCCGGAAAATCGACGCTGCTGCGCACGGCATACCGGCAACTGCGGCCCGCCGAGGGGCGGGTGCTGCTCGACGGAGCGGACGTGTTCCGGATGCCACGCCGCTCGCTGGCACGTCGGCTGGCCGCCCTGCCGCAGGAGACCCCCGCCGAGTTCGAGTTGACCGCCCACGACGTGGCCGCGATGGGACGCGCGCCGCACCGACGGAGGATCGGTGGGGATCGCCTCGGCGACGAGCGGATCGTGACCGTGTCGCTGGAGATGGTCGAGATGGCCGAGCTGGCCCACCGGCAGTTCGCCCAGCTCTCCGGCGGGGAGAAGCAGCGGGTGCTCATCGCACGGGCACTGGTGCAGGAACCGGGGATGCTGGTGCTCGACGAGCCCACCAACCACTTGGACATGCGGCACCAGTTCGATGTGCTGGCACTCGTGCGCCGGCTGAACGTGACGACCCTCGCAGCGCTGCACGACCTGAACCTGGCCGCCCGTTTCTGCGACCGGATCTGCGTGCTGGCTGCGGGCGAAGCGGTGGCGATCGGCACCCCCGTCGAGGTGCTCACCGAATCGCTGTTGTCCGAGGTGTACGGCGTGCACACCGAGGTCGGTACTCATCCCCGTACGGGAGCTCCGACGGTCCTCTTCGGAGACTGATCCGCCCGTTGCCGTGCGGAGCGCGTTCCGCTGTCGTCCCCAGGAGAGACATGAGCACTCGAGCCAACCAACTGCTCGCCAGCACCCTCGACGGGATGAACCCCACCGAGCACGCTCGGCTGCTTCCCGACGAGAGCTGGGGGCAGCTACCCGCGTCCCTCATCGAGAATCCCGAGTGGATGGCCGAGCAGCTGCGGTTGCGCGGACGGATCTGGTACACCGACGACGCGCGCGTGCTGGCCACGCTGTGGTGGTTCTCGACGTCGAGCAAACTGATCGCGCCGTCGGTCGCCTCGTACGTCGTCACCGGTGAGGCGCTGTCGCCTCGGCTGGAGGACCTGCGGCTGCACTGGCAGCCGGACAGCAGGCTGTCCGGGGTCACCTCGGTGAACGTGCTCCCCGGCAGCGACCCGCTGGAATCACTGGCCCAAGCGCTGCGGCGGACCCTCGACCGGAGCATCGCCTCGGTGGCCGCCACCGCCGGGATACGGCAACGTCCTCTCTGGGCGATCGCGACCGACGCCATCGCCGGGTGCCTGCTCTGGGCAGGCCGTGCACGAGGTGCGCCGGGCCGGGCCACCGCGCTGGCCGAACCGCTGGTCGCGGCCATGGACGCCCCGATGCCCGCACCGCGCTACACCGAGGTCGAGTCGCGGGAGAACGCATCCCGGCTGTTCACCAAGCGGACCTCGTGCTGCCTGCTCTACCGGGCGCCCGGCGAGGACAAGTGCTCCTCCTGCCCCGGCCGCCCTCCCGAGCAACGACGCGCCCTGCTCCGCGAGAACACCCCGCACTGACAGAACTGAGCCGTACGAAGCAAGGCCCGATGATCCAACGCGACCCGGCCGAGATACTCACCATCACCAGCAAGAGCGTGATGCGTCAGAGCAACCGGGTCATCACATACGGCCGGCTGCGCCACAAGGAAGTCAACAACGAGCGGCGGGCCACCCGTATCAGCCTGACCTCGAAAGGGCAGGCCGAGCACCAACGAGCCACCTCAGCCACGCGGCAGGCGAACGAACGCCTGACGCACGATATGGGGAAGCCGAGATCACCATCTTCGCCTTCCTGCTCACTCGGGTTCTCACCAATCCCTACGGCCCCGCATCGTCGAAACCATTCCGCGAACCAGGTCGGGCGAGGCGCAGACAAACACAACATCGACGAGAACCTTCACGCACGGGCTGAGGGCAGGTTCGCAACCTGCCCTCGCCCCCTCGACTCCCTAGCTCCAACAGATCCTAGTGATCGCTTGTTTCACCTGTTCCGGGCTCGTCCAATCGAGCAGCCAAGTCCTCCCTGTGGTAATTGATGAACATCTTTCGCAATGTGGAAATCACACGAAGGTGCACCGTTTCATCAGTGGCTGCCAATAGCTTGTCGACGAGCTGACCCACGGATTCCGATCGCGTCGCAGTGCTCATGACCTCGCGGAGTTCGTGGAACTGCTGCGCGACGGCCACCACTTGCTCGGGTTTGTCCTGATTGTCGAGGAACCAGGATGCCGTGGCCCGAAGCGGGTCGAGGAGCACCGAGCACATCCGCTCCTCCTGGTTACTGCGTTGTTGGTTCTGCCACGACAACGCGACGTGCCGACGCGTCGCCTCTTCACGAGCGGCGACCGCCGCGACGAGCTCCGCGTCAGCATCGACCGAGGAGCACTGCCCGCGCACGTACACGTTCGTTCCACCCACCCGGCACCACACGACGAGGGCCGCGTTGAGCTCAACCCGCAATCGTTCGGTGGCGGTCAATGCGCATTGCCTGCTCACTTCCGCAGCTCGATGGATTAGCCCAGCCCAAGCGATGTCCGTCAGGGAGGAAGGAGCGGGTACATTCCCGCCCCAATATGCCTCCAGCGAGAGACTCACATCGAAATGCAGTGGCTCGTCCGCGCTGGGCAGTGCAAGGCCGTCAGTGCTGGAGCGGTCCGAACACGGCCCTTCGAAGGAATGCTCCCCGTTCGAGGCGGACACACCTTCCCGAGCTTCCCAGCGGTGCAACAGTAGCCGTTTCCATTGGGACACCGGCACGTTCACTCCCTCCTACCGCCAGACGGGGTCCACTTCGTCCAGACGTGTCCACAGCTGGTGCACCACCGAGGTCAACGAGTCGTCTCCGAGGGAACTCAGGTCGAGCGAGGCACGATCGATCCGGCTGGCGTGTTCCACTTGCGCGATCCTGATCGAGTCGCAGCCGGTGGCTTGGACGAGCGACTCCACCATGGAATCCCGTTGGGCTGGGGAGACTGCGGATGCCGCTCGGAGCCAGCTTTGGACGATGGTCCGGCTGTCCTCCGGAGGCATGGCGCCGAGGGCTCGCTGCCAGAAGGACGTCGCCAGCTGGGCCTCGACCTCCCCGTTCTGCTTCCTCAGCACCTCCGCGACGGCCTCCGACAGGAGGCGCAGGCGTGCCGACGAGGCCCCGTCGAACCACTCCGATAGGTACCGCAGGAACTGGGAACCACCGAGTTGGATGCCGATCTGTTGAACGGCCTCCCGCACTGATTCCCGAACCAAGTCGTTCTCCGCGTTCGCCAGGTGTTTGAGTCGGGTCAACGCCACTCGCGGGAACGAGTGCCCGATACCCGCGCACACCTCCGCTGTCATCAGCTGAAGATCGGCGCTCCCCTCCCTCGACCAGGACCAGAGCCTCTGCCGAACGCTCTTGCCCAGGGTCTGGTCCGTGGCCGTGGTGGTCAGCAGGCGCACCGCGATGGAGCGTCGAGAGCGGTCCGAGGCACTGTTGGACGTCTGGGTTCCACACGATTCCCTGCCTGCCTTGGTCGTCGACCACTCACGGGCCAACCTGAGCGGTAGCTCGGCCCCTCCCACACCGGCCAGATCAGCGACCCGGTCGACGAGCAGCTCCAGTTCGTGGCGTTCGAAATCGCGGATCTCGACGGGTAATTTCCCGATCCAGTCCAACATCGGCTTCCGGAGATCGGGGTGCTCCCACCAGAAGTGGCGGAGCACCTGAGCTCCGAATCCCGGAGGTCGGAACTCCCGACGCCCGGCGTCGAAGTTCTCGTCGTCGAGGCCGCGTAGCCTGGTGAACGGGCTCAAGCGCAGCAGCGGAACGGATTGTTCCACCTCGGCACGGTTGTACTCGAGCATCCGATCTGAGGCTGCCACGATGCGCTCGGTCGACGCGCTCTCCAGAGCGGACGCCGCGAGCAGGAGAGCGATCCACTCCGAGTTCCCCGCCACCTGCCACTGGTGAATCTTGGCCCGCAGCTCGTCAGTTCGACCGTGCAGCTCGTTGTCGAGCAGATCCCGGAAAACACGTTCCGGATCGTCGCCCTGTTTACTGCGATTCGATACGGCTTCCGCGAGTTCCGCGACCTTCGGCGGCCACAGGCTCTCCAGATCCGAATCCGATTCGGTTCGCTTGACTAGCGCACGAGGGTCCTCCCCCACCAAGTGGCATTCGAACACCTCGACGGAGGAAGGCTTACCCAGCATGTGCATGCGTTCGGGGAGCTGTTTCTCGAACCGGCTCGTGTGGTCGGGTGGTACGAGCAGGATCAGGTAACTCCGGTAGCGCTCGATCTGCTGGGTGAGCTCGACCAAATCGCGTTGGACTTCCAGGAGATCATCCTGGCTCGACCTGCGGATGTCGACGAGCACCACAGCGGGTTCCTGCTCGACAAACAACGCGTCGGCCCGCAACCGAAAATCCGGATCGCTCAGCTCCTCCCGAACGGTGAGTTCCGAATGCGTCTTCTGCAACTCGAAACCGAGACGTTGCGCAGCGGCGAACTGGCCGCAGTCGAACTTTTGAGCCCCGATCAGCAGGATCCGACGTCGACGAAGTGTCTCGAAGGCCGTTTCGCTCTCACCCTCGATCGGCACGTCGAGCAGCCCCGGCGGTGGCACGTAGGTCTCCGCCAGTCGTTGCAGAGCCTCGCGGTCCTGGAGACCACGCCCTCTGCGCTCCTGCACCCGCACCTGGGCGAACTGTTCCGCACCGTCCTTCAGCAAGATGATGGAGTCACGTATCTCGGTCTTGCCGTGGGACTGGTCGAGATCGCGACCGATGCCAACTGCTCCCCCTCCGGACGCCGAGGTACTAGTCCGGTAAGCAACCTCCTCTTTCACAACCGGCGCCCCGTCGGGACTCGGATCCGCCTGGGGGTGGGGCGAGTCGAGCACGGCGAAAGCATCGACGTCGTACTGGTCCACGGCACTCACCCTTCCCCCGACCCGTTCTCGCCGCGGCGACCACTCGCCGGCCCGAAATTCGAGTCGCCGCTCGTGTGGAACTGACCGGAGAACTCCTGCCGCTGCGTTGATTGGTCGAGATCGCGACCGATCGAGACCAAACCGTTGTCAGTGGCCGCGACACCACGGCTGACCTCGCGCACCGTAGTGTCGTGGATCCCACCGTGCACGTCGCGGGTCTGCACGGCCTTCCCCGCGTTACCGGTGAGCACGTTCGACACGTCGCCTCCGTCGACATCGGTCTCTCGTTCCTCGACGCTCGCGGAATCCAGCTCGGTGGGTTGCCCGTGCAGCAGGCCGGAGTTCAACAGCACACCGGAGGGCACCGGTGCGCGCAAGTACCCCGTTCCCGCGTAGTCCTTGGAATCGATCTCCAGCGGTGCCTCGACGAACTCGCTGTGTTGCCGCGTGGTTCGCCCAGCCCGCACGACGTGCTCCATAACGGCTTGGGAGAGTACGGAGGCGACGAGCGTGACGTTCGGATCCGAGTGATCGAGCAACGAGCGAACCGGAGCCGCGTCGACCATGCGCCCCGTGTCGACCATGACCTTGCCCGACGGGGAGTCAACCACGGAGGAATCGGCCACCAGCGCTTCGAACGACTGCGCGGGGCCGAGATGCAGACTCGTGCGCAGTCGGAGCTCGACCTCCGCCGCCCGGACCTCAGCGGCACGACGACGCAGCTCCGCCTGCAGGGAGTCGAAGAACCTGTCGACCACGGCGGCCACGAGGTCAGGTGAGAACCCGAGGAGGTAGCCGTCGCCGCGGAAGGCTCGGAACCAGTGTCCCCGCCAGAGTTCCGCGATACCGGCACGGCTCGCGGCCTGTCCGAGGACATCGGGCAACCACTGTTCCGCGATCATCTTCTGCTGGACGTCGTTGTGCCTGCTGAAGTGGCGAACGTCCACCGCGAGTATCCCGGTTTGCTCACCGATCGAGCGATTGTCGGTGGGGAGTTCTAGGTCCACCAGTGCTCCTTCTTCGCGTCTTCGCGTGCGACTGACGGAAGTGAGGCTGCCCTGTCACCTGGCGGTGTTCTGTCCAGAACTGGACACATCGACCTCGCTGAAAGCACGAAGCGACGTGATGTCGATCACGTGAAGCTTTCCCCGGGAGATCCGCACGAGCCCTGCCGCCTTCCACTCGGCGAGGACCGGCGTGACGGCCGACCGCGCCAGTCCCAGCCCTGAGGCCAGCTCTTCCTGCGACATCGCGATGGTGGCCGGACAAGGGTGATCAGGACCCGCGACATCGATGAGCGCCGCGAGGAAGTCCGCGAGCCGCGCCGAGGCGGTGCGGTGAGCCAGCTGCCAAGAATGCGCGGAGCTCTCACGCACCTTGCCCAGTATGTAAGCGTCCAACTTCGATTCCAGGCCGAATCGCTGGAGGAGCTCACCGAACCGCTCGTCGGGGAGCTTGTAGGTGATGCCGGGTTCGATGGCCTGCACCGTGGCCGACCTCGGACCTCCGTCTCGACCGGAGAACTCGCCTATCACGTCACCGGGACCGCGGACGGCGAGCGCGAGCTCGCGGCCGTCGGGTTCGGAGTACACGACCTTCAACCGGCCGGACAGGCACAGCAGTACCCACCCGCCTGCTTGCCCTTGGTGCAGCACGCGCTCCCGCGCGTGGTGCGTGCTGCGAACACCTTGCTGTACCAGTGCTGCCCAGGCATCGCTCGGTATGAGAGAGCGGAAACCACGTGGGCCGCGGAAGTCGTTGACGGCACTCACGACCAAGTATGTAGCTCCTGATCGCCGGGAGGTGGTCCGGGAAAGCCCAAGATCACTCGAACAGCCCTGCCCAGCCTGCCGCCAGCGCGGTGAAGAGCGATGCGCCGAAGGCCCAGATGGCCGGTGTGACGGCGCGGAACTTGCGTCGAGCGATCCGGCTGGTCGCCCACACCTGCTGAGTGAGCGACAGCTGCAGCTGTTCACCGTCCTCCAACAGATCCCGATATACGGACGCGAAACCATCCGATGCCGGAGAGCAACGAGCGATGTTGTCGAAGTGGAGAAGCGACCGTGAGTCCCCCGTGCTCAGCCGAGGTGTGAACACCCACAGCGCGAAGACGATGCTCAGAGACGCCAAACCGAGGCTGACGAACAGCAGAACCGCGTAGAGCCAACTGGCCGCCCAATCATTCGGCGCGGAGAGAGCTCGCACCAGTACACCGCCGAGCACACCATTCGCGGCCAGCACAGCTGCGGCCTTCGTATCCGCGACCTTGATGAGGTCGGTGGTCTGCTGGAGCGTTTTCCACACGTCTTCGGTGTTGACCATGGCTTCGAGTCTGCGCAGCATCGACCGCCGAGTGCTACCGGCATGAGGGTGAGAGGCGGCCGATCTCAACGTGTTGGAACGGCCTCACACACAGCCGTTTTCGATGTGGTGGGTACTTCGAGCATATGGCCGATAACTATCGACGACTCAGCCATTCCGGGAGCCTTCCCCGTCAGGGGAACGCAGCTCGGTCTCCCGGCAACACACCTGCCGGAGACCTCGAACCCAAGTCGAAGCAAGTTCGCCGCGTGGCGTCCCCACCACCGCACGTGTCACGAGCACACACACGAGGATTTCTTCCCGCCGCCGCAACGGCATTCCAATCGGGAGAAAACCACGTGACGTGACGCAGATCTCGCGGCAATGTTGCTTTCAACACAACGGCGTTGCAGTGATATCCATTTGTTACCCACTCACCCCTACACCAGGAAAAACCAAGGAAAACAAACCCAGCACACTGTTACGCACCGGAAAGCAACACCGTTCACCGAGCCCTACGGATGTTGACACACCCCGAGTCGCTACTTACGTTTCGTCCAATGCAACGTTGTTGTACAAAATCCAGCACGGATTCAACGGGAAACGGCCCTGCCGATACGCTGCTGCGCCGTCGGCTCGACCCGCACGGGGGTGGGTTACATGCCTTCCGTACCTGTTGATCCCACCGACTCGCCCCGACAGCCCGCGGCATCGACGATGCACAGGGTCGTGAGCGCGAGCTTCATCGGCAACCTGGTCGAGTGGTTCGACTACGCCGTCTACGGCTACCTCGCCACCACGATCGCCGGTGTCTTCTTCCCCACGAGCTCCCCCACTGCCGGGCTGCTGGCAACGTTCAGCGTTTTCGCGCTGTCGTTCGTCATCCGCCCCGTGGGTGGGCTCTTCTGGGGCCATTTCGGCGATCGGGTCGGCAGGCGCACCGCTCTGTCACTGTCCATTCTGATCATGTCCGCGGCGACCTTCGTGATCGCCCTGCTGCCCGGATACGCCTACGTCGGCATCGCAGCACCCCTGTTGCTGCTGGTCACCAGGCTCGTGCAGGGGTTCTCCGCGGCGGGCGAGTACGCGGGCGCTTCGGCGTTCCTCTACGAGTACGCTCCGAAGAAGCGCCGGGGCTTCTACACCGGTGTGGTGCCGGCGAGCACCGCCGCCGGACTCCTGCTCGGCTCGCTCGTGGTCA
This sequence comes from Actinopolyspora mzabensis, assembly GCF_900101095.1. GTDB lineage: Bacteria > Actinomycetota > Actinomycetes > Mycobacteriales > Pseudonocardiaceae > Actinopolyspora > Actinopolyspora mzabensis. The sequence continues at coordinate 310,187 of NZ_FNFM01000005.1, read as the reverse complement.
CGTTACTGACCACAACCCTCTCGGACGAAGCGATGGCCTCCTGGGGATGGCGCGTTCCGTTCCTGCTCGCGGCACCGTTGGGGATCATCGGCCGCTACATCCGGCTGAAGCTCGAGGACACCCCCGAATACCGGGAACTGGAACACCAGCAGTCGGCCACGCAAGCCCCGCTGAAGGAGACCTTCACCCACAACAAGAGCAGGCTCCTGATCGCTTTCGGCGTGGCCAGTCTCAACGCTGTCGGGTTCTACATGCTTCTCAGCTACATGCCGACCTATCTGTCCAACGAGCTCGGCATGGGTGAGACCAGCTCGTTCGTGTCCACCAGCGTCACGCTCGTCGTCTACATCGCCGCGGTGCTCGCGATGGGTCTGCTGTCGGACCGGGCCGGCCGAGTGAGGATGCTCACCACCGCCGGAGTGCTCTTCGCCGTGCTGACGGTCCCGGTGTTCCTCCTCCTCGGGGTCAGCGGTCTGGTCGGTGTAGTACTGATCCACACGGCACTGGGACTCGTGCTCAGCACGAACGACGGCACCCTTCCCGCTTTCCTGGCCGAGCTGTTCCCGACCCGGGTCCGCTACAGCGGTTTCGCGTTCAGTTTCAACACGGCCAACGCGCTCTTCGGAGGGACGGCCCCCTTCGTGGCCACCTCCCTGATCCACGCGAGCGGAAGCCCGATCGCCCCCGCGTGGTACCTCGCGGCCGCCGGGCTCGCCGCGGCGCTGATCATGCTCGCCGCACGCCATGTTTCCCCCGGAGACGGGTCTCCGGAACCGGCTCAGGCCACCCAACACCCCGCAGCTCAGCAGGACGGATTCGCCCGATGAACACGAAACGACTCAAAACCATCCACAACGGAGAGCGCGTCGTCCCGACGTTCTCCGAGAGCGAGATGCAACGACGCGTGAGCGCGCTACGCGAGCGCATGACCGAATCCGGTGTGGACGCGGTGGTGTTCACCAGTTACCACAACGTCAACTACTACAGCGACTTCCTCTACACCGCGTTCGGGCGTAACTACGCGCTTGTGGTCACCCACGACAGCCATGTGACGGTCTCGGCCAACATCGACGCGGGCCAGCCGTGGCGACGCAGTTTCGGCGACAACATCGTCTACACCGACTGGCAACGCGACAACTACCAGCACGCCATCGCCACGGTGCTCTCCGACGCCGGAGTCACCCGCGGCCGCCTCGGTGTCGAGGACGACGACATCCCCCCGATGCTGCGCGCCCAACTCGCCACGGCTCTCCCCGGCTTCGAGCTCGTCGACGTCTCCGCGGCAACCATGGCGCAACGAATGATCAAGTCCGCCGAGGAGATCGCTCTGATCAAGCAGGGCGCGCGCATCGCCGACCTCGGCGGAACCGCCGTGGTCGATGCCATCACCGAGGGGATCCCCGAGTACGAGGTCGCGCTGGCGGGAATCCGGGCGATGGTCCGCGAGATCGCGCGCACCTTCCCCGAGGCCGAACTGCGCGACACCTGGGTGTGGTTCCAGTCCGGGGTAAACACCGACGGTGCCCACAACTGGCCCACCTCTCGGCAGGTCCGGCGCGGTGACCTCCTCAGTCTGAACTGCTTCCCCATGATCGCCGGGTACTACACCGCCCTGGAACGCACCCTCGTGTACGGCGAGCCCACCGAGGCGCAGCTGCGGCACTGGAGGGTCAACACCACCGTGCACGAGCGAGGTCTGGAACTCATCCGCCCGGGCGCGGTCTGCGCCGACATCGCCGCGGAGCTGAACGAAGTCTACGAGAGCGAGGGGCTGCTCGAGCACCGCACCTTCGGCTACGGCCACTCCTTCGGAGTGTTGTCGCACTACTACGGCCGGGAAGCGGGCTTGGAGCTGCGCGAGGACATCACCACCGTTCTCGAGCCGGGCATGGTGGTGTCGATGGAGCCGATGATCACCGTTCTGGAGGGACAGCCCGGCGCGGGCGGGTACCGCGAGCATGACATCCTCGTGGTCACCGAGAACGGTGCCGAGAACATCACAGGCTTCCCCTACGGACCCGACCACAACATCCTCCCCGCCTGACGGCGGCCCGAAGGCTGTTCCGGTCTCCGCTCCTCATCCGAGGGGTGGAGACCGGGGTCGTCGCGGCCCACGCGATGCGCGGTGGCACAGGAGCACAGCACGACCATGACCGACAACGACGAGCTCGCTCAGCAGGAACCGAGGAACGCGTCCTCGATGCTGCGCAACGGCATCCGCATTCTGCATGCCTTCTCCGTGGACGAGCCCGCCCTCGGGGTCACCGAGATCTCACGCAGGGTGGACCTGCACAAGAGCACGGTCTCCCGACTACTGCATCAGCTCGAACGGATGGACCTCGTCCTGCGAGACCAGGAAAGCGGACGCTTTCGGCTCGGTCTGGGCCTGATCGGTATCGCCGGTCCCCTGCTGGCCAATCTCGACGTGCGGCGCCAGGCCTACCCTTTCCTGGAGCGCCTCTCAGAACGCACCGGCGAGACCAGTGCCCTGCTCGTGTGGAGCGGGCACGAATCCGTCTCGGTCGAACAGGTCGCCAGCCCGAAGCAGGTCAAGCACACCAGTCCCATCGGAACCCGCTACACCACCTCGGCCAGCGCATCGGTTCAGGTGTTCCTGTCCGAACTCCCCGAAGGCCGAGTCCGAGAACTGCTGGAACGGGGACTGTTGAGCCCCGTCCACCACGACGAGTCCGACGTGAGCGCCTACCTCGAACGGCTCACGACCGTTCGCGAGTCCGGAGTGGCCGTCAACGCGGGAGAGACCCATGTGGAGGAAGTCGGTATCAGCGCACCCGTGCGCGATCACCGCGGACATCTCGCCGCCGCCCTGCTGCTCTCGGCTCCCAGCTTCCGCGTCTCCCCCGAACTACGTGTCCACTTGGCCGAGACCGTGCGTGCGACGGCCGCCGAGGTTTCCGCCCGACTCGGCGCGAACAAAGGCGGCGAGACGAACATGCCACCTCCCCTCCGACCTCATGAGCACGCCGAATGACCACTGGCCCATCGGTCGAACGCCTGTGCAGCCGGGCGGAGCCGAAAGGACAAGAGCGCACGCGCTTGGTCGCGCGGTCCGCACCGGAGTGCCATCGTGGACGTGGCCGGTGCGGCTTCGTGAGGACCTGGAGACGAGCATGGCGCGAACGCCTTCCGTAGTGGTTTTCGACGTCAACGAAACCCTGTCCGACATGACCCCGATAGCCGAACGGTTCACCGAAATCGGTGCCCCCGAACACCTGGCCAAAACGTGGTTCGCCGTGCTCGCGGACGGTGCACTGCGCACGCTGCTGAACGAGGTCCAGCTCGACCGCGACCTCGACGCCGCCGTGGAGCACGTCCTGTCCGGCTTCATGGACCTACCGGTCCACCCCGACGTACCGGACGGAGCGCGAGCACTGCGCGCGGCCGGGTTCCGCCTGGTGACGTTGAGCAACGGGTCGACGCGGGTCGCCGAGCGGTTGCTCACCCGCGCGGGCATCCGCCAGGCGTTCGAGGTGTTGTTGTCGGTCGAGGACGCCGGAAGCTGGAAACCCGCCCGGGACGCGTACGAGTACGCCGCCCGGACGTGCGGCACCGATCCGGCCGAGATGCTGCTCGTGGCCGTGCACCCATGGGACATCGACGGCGCGGCTCGTGCCGGGATGAGCACGGCGTGGCTCAACCGCGGTGGGACCCCGTACCCCGGTCACTTCACCCGTCCCGAGCACACCGCACCGACGCTGAACGAGCTTTCGGACGAGCTCGCCGGATGAGCCCGTAACTGGCTCCGGCCGTGGGGGGGCTCTTCCACTCGGCATCGAACACCCCGCTTCCCGGCCGCCGGCAGCTGTACCACTCACCCCCGAACGCATCGATGTCGTGCCGAACCGACCAGCGGCTGCTCAAGGACCGCGGAGAGCGGGTGAGGTCTCCGGCACAACGCCCGTGAGGAGGGACTTCGCGTTGCCGCACCGCGTTCGTTCCGGGAGGGTCGGCACGAGCTGGGTAGCACACGGCGACGATTCGAGGAGGACGCGATGCACGAACACACCGCCGTGGTCGAGGGCATCCCGATGCGTTGGCTCGAGCGCGGGCAGGGAACTCCCGTGGTACTCGTGCACGGCATCCCCACCTCACCGGAGCTGTGGCGACACGTCGCGCCGCTGGTCGACGGAGCACGGTGCCTGGCGTGGGAGATGCTCGGCTACGGTACGAGCATCCCGGCCGGGCACGGTCGGGACATCTCCGTAGCCCGGCAGGCCGAGTACCTCGTCAAGTGGCTGGATCACCTCGGTATCGAGCAAGCGGTGCTGGTGGGGCACGACCTCGGCGGCGGTGTGGTGCAGAACCTCGCCACGCAGCACCGCTCGCGGGTGGCCGGAGCCGTGTTCACCAACTCGATCTGCTACGACTCCTGGCCGATCCCGAGTGTGGAGGCGATGCAGCGGGGGAAAGCGTTCCTGCGCCGGATGCCCGAGACCGCCGTCTACCCGATGTTCGTGTCCCTGCTGCGACGCGGCCACGACAATGCCGTGCGCGCCGGTGAGTCGATCGGGCAGCACTGGCGGCACTACGTCACGCACGGCGCGGCAGGCGCCCTCGTCCAGCAGACCAGCGCCCTCGATGTGGTGGACACCAGGGCGATCGCCGACCGGTTGCCACAACTGAACATGCCGGCACGGGTGGTGTGGGGTGCCGCCGACCGTTTCCAGAAGCTGCACTACGGCAGGCGCCTGGCCCGCGACCTGGGCACCGAACTGCAGCGCATCGACGGCGGGCGCCACTTCACCCCCGAGGACCACCCCGAGCGAATCGCCGCCGCGATCACCGGCGTCATGCGGCAAGCCACGTGAAAAGTCCTCGTGCTCCGCGGGGACTCGCGGGGCAGGTGGCGGTACCGGCGGCGGATGGCGCACGTGCCCCTGGGGTTGTTAGCTGTTCCCGCTCCTGTGTAACTGTGTGCCAAACATCGCCACGGGAAGACCCCGCACCCACGGGTGCGGCCAAGGCCGCGTAGCAATACGACGGCTCAGAAAGCGCACGTTTCTACACACTTTCTGAACGGAATTCGTACCCCGTGGAGGCGCACGATCCGTACGTCTCTCCCGAGGAGCGCACGACAACCAGCTTCGCCTCCCCACCGAGCTCCGAAGCTCCGCCGGGCGCACGCCGCGTCGCGCGCCCGGCGGGCACACCTGCTACATCAGGCGGGCCTACATCAGCCGGGCCTGGCCGTACGGGACGAGGCGAACGGGACCGGCGAGGCCGTAACGGGAACGGTCGACCGCCCCGTACACATCCGGGCGGAAGACGCGCATCCGGTTGAGCAGTGTCGACGCCATCTCGATCTCGATCGTGTTGCGCCCCTCCCGCAGGAAACCGCCCACATCGACGACCGCGGTCTGCTGGTCGGCGGGCGGCAGCGCCTTTCCGTTCACCGAGACGCGGAACGTGTCTGAGACCTCCCCGAGATGCAGGTACGCGCCGTGTCCACCCGTCCAGGCGGGTCCGAGGTGGACCGTGGCCGAATACCGCCCCACCCCGGACACGTCCGCCAAGCCGGGCAGTTCCGTCCACGGCACCGGGGAGTCGAGTTCCCTCTCGTGGCCGCGAACGTCCGTCTCGGTGGGCGAGGCTCCGGGACGCCAGTCCTCGAGCGTCAACTTCCAGTCCGTGAGTGGGAGCTCGTCCGGCACCGAGTCGATCCGCGTCGAAACGGTCCGGGCGTTCGCCAACGTCGAGCGGTACGTCCCGCTCGACGCGGCGCGCACCACCACCCGTTCCTCGATCTCCTTCACCGCGTCCGCCTCGGTGGACCGCACGCCGCGTCCCGCCGCGACACCGTCACCGAGCCAGTTCGGTCGGGCCAGCACGATCACGGTGGCGGCTCCTGGGTCGAGACGAACCCGCAACCGGACGGCGCCGCGTTCGGCCTCGTGGACCACGGCCCGCTCGACGCCGCCGGTCCACAGATCGAGGCGATACGGGATCACCGGCCACACGGTGGTGGCGAAAGTGACGTCGTGATCGACCACCTCGTCGTCGGAGCCGTTGACGAAGTAGTAGTACTCGGCGTCGTCCTCGTGGCGTCGGGCGTGCAGCAGCGGTGACGACTCGGCGTAGCGCACGTCCGGCCGCAGGCCCAGCGCCGCCACCCCGTCCGCGATCCCCGCACGGCTGTCGACGCGGTGCACCGAGGGCTGGGCGAGCAACCGCGCCATGACCTCGGTGAGCTCCTCGTTCTCACCTGGTTCGGGAACACCCGGCACCGTGGGTGCGTCCCAACCACCGACCGCGAGGATCGGCAGGCCGTCACGGGCGAACTCGAGCAACCGCCGCGCCGTGGCCAGCGGCATCGTCTCCACCTTCCCGTTGAAGGCGTCGCCCTCGAACACGAGCATCTTGTAGCCGGGGCCGTCCGAGGCCAGCCTGCCGTCCGCCACTCGCGCCGACGGAAGTTCGAGCAGGCGCGGGCTGAGGAACTGGTGCGTCCAGCCCAGCGGGATGCCCTCGGGGGTGAACCACGCCGCGCCGAAGCCGGTGCCCGCATAGCCCTTCTGGCGGAGGAAGGCCACGTCGACCCGCGACGTCCCGGTCTGCAGCACGAACTGCGAACGTGCCATGAACCCCGCGATGTCGGGAGCGTGTCGCCAGATCGGGTGCCTCGGTCCCCACGACTCGCTGTAACCGACACCGCCGTCGTAGGGGGTGAACGCGGCGAATCCGGGCCAGCGGGCTCCCGGCGCGTTGGCGTAGGAGAACCCGTGCAGCACCGCCTGGTTGACGCCCGCGGCGTATTCGCGGGAGACCGTGCGCACGACGTGGTCCCACGTGGTGTTGTACGAGCCGCCGTACACGGCGGCGGCCTCGCTGGAGAGCCGCTCGTTGCCGCCCATGTCGCGGCCACCTGCCAGCGAGCGGAAGTCGTCGAGGTTGTTGAACCCCAGCGACTCGCCTTCGGGCGTGTCCACGACGGCGGAGCTCGCCAACGCGTCGGTCTCCAGACCGTACGGCTGGATGCGCAATCCGAGCCCGAGCCCGTGCAACCACTCCTGCAGCGGGCGCAGGTGGTGCTCGATGTAGAGCTCGGAGCGGACGTCGTTGAGATCGTCGGACACCCGACGGTCGGTCACGCCGTCGTAGGAGAACACGCCGTCCTCGTGCATCCGCAGCACGACCGGCAGGTACGGCAACAGGTCGTATCCCTTGCGCCGCCGGAACTCGTCGAACATCGCCGGTGTCCACAGCGTCGCTTCGGTTTCCAGCTCGATGGAGTCCTCGAACATCGCTCCGCCGGTGCGCCGGATCAGTTCCCGGAGCCGCGGGTTGAGGATCTCCCCTTCCCAGAAATCGATCACGGCCTGTGTGCCAGCCGCGCTGAAGTGGTCGACGACGTAGGAGGCCGGCTCGGTGTGCGGGCCGGCTTCCGGGCGCTGCCCCGAGCCGCGCAGCCAGGTGGCGATGATCAGCCAGGTACCGTCGTCCGGGGCGGTGAACCCGAGACGCCCGTCGCGCACGGAGTCCATGAGGTCGGTGACGCTCGCCGGGTCCAACCGGTACGGCTTTTCCAACGCGGCGCCGTCGGCGAGCCGGGCTGCCTGCACCGTGTGCAGCCTGCGTTCGGTGACACCGGAGGCGGGTTCGACCGCCGGGCCGGGAATCTCGCCGTCGTAGCTGCCGCCGTCGACCTTCACGAGCCCGTGCGCCAACTCGCTCACGGCTGCCGTGCTCTGCGGAGTCACGGTAGGCAGTGCCGCGGGCCACGACGGTCCGATCGTGATGTCGACGGTCACGCCGCGCTCGGCCGCCCTGCCCAGCGCCGCTTCCACCGCCGCGACCCACGGTCGGGTTCCCCAACCGTGCTCGGCCGGGTCCAACGGCTCCTCGACGCTGTGGTGCACGTCCGCGATCTCGACACCGCCGAATCCGGCGTCGGCGATCTGGTCGACCTCCCGCGCGATCTCCGTCGGGTCGACCAGGCCGTGCGGCCACCACCAGCGGAACCTGCCCTGCACTGAACGGGGCGGGATGGCGAACGCCTCGGCGAAGGAACCCGCGTGGGACCCCTGCGCCGCCGCCTTACCGCCTCCCGGAAGGCTCCACGGCAGGGCGGCCGCGACGCCCGCCCCGGCCGTCGCCGCGAGAATGGTTCTTCTGGATACCTCGTTCATCGGGGACCTCCACCCTGGTGCAGTTGTGAGCTGAAGCTGTAGTTACCCGGCCCGACCGAGTAGACGGCACAGCCGTCCGTATAGGACTCGAACTTCACTTCCTTCGAAGCGCGGACGTGACGACCGTTGAGCCACACCGCCTGCGGACGAATCGTGGGAACGTGGATCTCACCGACCGAGTTGGCCGGGATGGTGACGTCGAACTCGAAATCCCGACTACCCTGGCCTTTCAGGCGCCAGGAGCTGCTGATCCGGCCACGCGGACCGTCGTAGTAACCGTCGACGTGGGTGAGCGGATGCTCGTCGGTGCCGACGAGTCGAGGCTTGACCACCGCCTTCCCGTAGGCGACAGAGTCGGGGGCACGCTGGATACCGGCCAACCCCGTGCTGAACCACTCATCGATCTGCAGCAGGATCATGTGGTTCAGCGACGAACTGTTCTCCGGGGCGTGCCAGTGCTCCGGAACGGTGGTCATGCCGTGGGGGTTCATCTCGCTGGGCCGCAGGAAAGCCCCGTAGCTCGGCCTGGTGGTCTCGTGCAGCACGTCCCAGACGACGTCGGCGCGCCCGCCCTCGGTCAGCGCGCGGAAGGTGGGGCCGAGCGAGATCGTTCCACCGCTGAGGTGTGGCCCACCACCGGACGGGTGGTAGGCGTGGATCCGCCGCACCAGGTCGTCCAGGACGTGCTTTTCCTGCCCGTCCGGGACCAGCCCCGCGTCCAGCGCCAGCGCGTCGTCGGCCTGGGTGCCGACCGTGCCGTCGTTGCCCTCGTTGGTGTAAGCGCGGAGCTTTTCGTTGAAGAAGCGGGCGTTGAACTCGTCCCTGATGTCGGCGGCGAGGTCGCTGTAGCGCCGGGCGTCGGCGCTCCTGCCGAGCGCGTCGGCCATCCGCGCCAGCTTGTGGGTCATCCGGTAGTAGGCGTAGGTGCCGGTCAGCAGCTTCGGAGTGCGGTCGTCCGCGGCCACCCAGTCACCGAGTCCGCCACGGACCAGGTTCGTACCGCCGTCCGCACCGGCCTGCACCGTGCGGACGAAATCGTGGTAGCCGACCATGTCCGGGTAGTACTCGGCCATCGTGGCGGTGTCCCCGTGGTGCTGCCACAGCCACCACGGCAGGACGATCACCGAACTGCCCCAGTTGATGTCGTCGCGGTACCCACCGCCGAACACCGGGAATTCCGGGGCGTGTGCGGGAACCATCCCAGCGTCGGGCCCCGAGGCGAGCTGGGCTTCGCGCATCACCCGCTGCATGTGCGGCAGATAGGCCGACATCTCGAAGTTGCGGTGGATGGCCTGGATCGAGTGCAGCACGTCGGCCAGCCAGCCCAGTTTCTCCCGGTTGGGACAGTCGGTGAAGATCGACTGCGTGTTGCTGGCGATCGAGTGGGTGCTCATCCGGTGGATCCGGTTGACCATGTCGCTGGAGGTGGACACGTCGCCGGAGACGTCCATCGACGCGCGGATCGGCAGCGCGGTCAGCATCCCCTTCGTCGCCCGGTGGCCCGAGGGAAGTCCGGTGAGCTGGACGTACTGGAAGCCGTGGTACACGAACTGCGGGCGCCACCGCTCACCCCGCGCTGCACCGGCGGTGGTGTAGGTGTCGTAGATGTGCTCGTCACTGCCCATGCTGGACGCGTCGACGGTGCCGTCGCCGTGCAGCGACTCGGCGGGCTGCATCTTGAGCACGGTTCCCGCGGGCACCGAGGGGTCGACGCGGAGGTCGAACAGCGCGGAGAAGTTCTGTCCGAAGTCGAACACCCAGGTTCCGGGTTTCGGCTCGGTGACGGCCACCGGAGCGACGGTGTCGACGATCCTGACCGGATTGCCCTGCCGCCAGGCGAGGTCGGTCGCCAGGTTGGGCGGCGGGGCGATGCCCGCGTCGATCCAGCCGGTCGGTTCACCGTTCCCGCGCGTGGCCGCGGCCGACAGGTCGGCCCCCGGCCGGTCCCAACCGGGCTGTTCGCGGCGCGCGTCGTAGTCGGTGCCCGCGTACCAGTTGTCGGTGACCGACGGGCCGAGCGCGGTGCGCCACTGCCGGTCGGTGACGATCGTGTCGGTGGATCCGTCCGCGTAGCCGACTTCCAGGCGCGCCAGCAGTCGCGGGCTGATGGCGGTGCGGGCCTCGTTGGCGGTGCCGGAGTGGTTGACGGTGGCACCCTTGTCGTGCCCGTGGGCGAGGGGCTCGCTGAAGCCGATGCCGCTGCCGTCCGCACCGACGGTGCCCACCGCTGTGATGACGCGGCTTTCCAGCCGGGTGCCGCTGTCGCCGGTGTCGATGTCCACCGTGGCCCCGACGTCGAAACCGTCGACATCGGCCACCCTGATGCTCGTATCGCCAGTCCCGGTCGCCGCGGCCAGCGTCGTCGGCTGCACGATCTCACTGGTGAACTTGTCGTAGGCCTCGGTTCGCCCCACGGCCGGATTGGTGACCTCGACGGCGTTGAAGATGCCGTTGCCGAGCTGGACTCCGAGGACGTTCGGGCCGCTTTCCAGCAGCTCGGTGACGTCGTAGGTTCCCACCTCGACCGACTGCTGCGGGTTGGAGTCGCCGGGCAGGTGGACCGCGTCGGTGACTCGCCTGCCGTTCAGCGTGGCGTCATAGGCACCGAGGCCTGCCAGGTAGAGCCGTGCCCGGGTCACGGTCCTGCCGTCGTCGACCGTGAAACCACGGGCGAAGACCGGTAATGGAGCGGTGTTGTCGCGGTCGGGATGCTCGATCCACACGGCGGGCGACCAGTCGGACCGGTCCAGCAGTCCGAGCTCCCACCGCGACGGAGCGCTCCACTCCGAGACCGTGCCGTGGGCGTCGGTGACCCGCACCTGCCAGACGACCGGCTGCCGCGAGCCGAGGGGCTCACCGGCGTAGGGCACTCCGGTCGAGGTGCCGGATCGCACCCATCCGGTGTCCCACAAGTCCGGTGTGGCGAGCTTCTCCGCGCTGCTGGCAGCGCGAATCCGGTAAGCGTGCTGGGTTCCCCGCCCCAGACGCCAGCCAAGCAGCGGGGTGCGGTTGTCCACACCCAGCGGCTGGTCGAACCGTCCCGCGACCGACAAGCCGCCGAGCGTTTCCCCGCCTACGGCAGTGGCCGCCGCGGCTTCGGCCCCGAGAGCAACCGTCGTGCCGCTGCTGGCCAGGCCCGCGGCACTCGCGGCCGTGGCCTGGAGGAATTTCCTGCGGGACACACCGTCCGCCCCCGATGACATCTCAGCCATGAGCACGTTTTCCTTCTCGCTCGTCACGTCTTACCAATCGGGCCGGAAACCCGCCGCCGTCACGAATCCCGACCCGAGCAATCGAACTGAAACGTTCAAATACAACCCACATCGCCACCACCTCGAATAATCCGGAGGACCGCGGACACCGCGAAGGTCGCATGCAGAACAGCTGAGCAGGGTTTCCACGGAAAACAGAAACCAGCAGAATCACCCGAGCAGTGAGTTACCACTGAACCTCAAAGGCCGTTTCGACGGAAAGCTACGTCCTGCTCAAGCGCGCACACCCACACGACCTTCTACGCGACACAGGAATTAAAAGCAGAGCGTTCTGCCGCCGAGGGCACACCTGCGGATACGAGACCGCACACCCTTCCGTTCATCAGGTCATCGAATAATTGAAAAGACCTGAACCGATGCTTTTTCCGCATCCGTGCGGCCAACGGCGAATTGCCGAACAAGCGCCGAGCCGCTTCTCAGCACTGTCGACGCTCCGTGAAGGCGCTTCTCGGCAAACGAGCCGGGCTCGACGCGCGCCGAACCCGGGCACCACGACATCCCCTCCCGAAGCACCTGGAGACGCCACGGAGTTCGAGAGCCGCTTCGGCTACCACAGGTACTGCCATCGGTTCCTCCCTTTATGAAACGTTTCACGGACTATGGCAGCGATCACCCACCTAAGCAAGACATCAGTTCGACAAAATCTCGTAACGCCTGGCAAGCAGCCACTCTCGATCCACATCGGACCAGGATGAGCACTATCCAAGCGTTATGACGTTTCATTACTGAGCGTCCTGACGACCACGCGCACCGACAGCGGCAACGGCCGTTCGAGCAAGGTGTGATCCCCTTGACTTGAGCTCGTAACCCGTGCTCCCTGGCCACCCAGTCCTACTGCGCGCCGGTTCGGTGGAGCAGGCGATCCTTCGAGTGCTCGCCACGGAAAGTGCCGCGCCTGCTCACGCACGCGGTTCGATTACTCCCCCATCAAGTCCTCGACCAGGCATCTCGCCACAGTGACTGACCATGGTCCTCGTCGGCATGGTCGCCGGTCGGGAGGTGGAATCGGCCGGGCGTGCTCAGAACAGCCCAAACAGATGCCCGACCACGAAACCCGCGACCGACAGCACCACGACGGCGATGGCGACGAGAGTCACCACAGGCGCCCAACGAGTCGGTCCCTTTTCCTGGTGCGACAAACCCGAAAGCCCTCCCTCCGCCGGAGGTGTGTCTCCCGGAAGTACCCCGCCACCGGAGTCGAGGGCGGGAGTGGAGTCCGGGTCGGGACCGGGAGTCGAATCCGGCTCACGACCGCGATTCGGCTCGTCAGGCGTGGACGAGGTCATCGGTTCCTTCTTCCCGAGAATGCACCACCACACCACGGGCAGTTCCGCCGAACGTGATGCTCGTGCTCTTCGAGTTCCAGGATGAGGGCTCACCGAGCAGCGTGCATCCCTGGTTCGGGACAGGGTGAGCAAGAGAGAAGCAGCGACCACGTGGCCGACCTCGGACAACTCCGGAACTACCGGCTCGATCACGACGCATCGGTCCTGATCGAGCCGGTGACTCGATCTCCACGCTCGTCTCCACTGATCGCTCCTTCGGGAGCGCGGTCGGGGCTCGACCGTTTTCGCCCCTGTGCCGATGGCCGGCGAGCAGAGCGGCACTACGCGTGGTGAAGGGGCAGCAACTCGTCCCGGGGCGCGCAGGCCGACGCCCCACGACTGAAGTATAAAGATTATCATTTCCAATTACATCCAGCAGACGCCGGGAATCACCGTCGGGGTGCCTACTCCGCGACCGACCGGCCTCTCGGCCACCTTCGTTCGTAGAGCTGAGGAGGTGAACTCAGGCCTGCCCCCTTCTTCGGGCGAGGTCACGACAAGTGGTCTTCCGCATACCAGGGATTCCCGGCACCACTAAAGCGCGAACAGAGTTTCGCGTCTGCCCCCCGCATTACCTTTTGGTTGTCCCCGCAACGGGGCTCCCGGCCTGTGGGCTCGGCAGGACTTGTCCCCTGGCACGCATGGTCCGGGGGTGTCATCGGGCCCACGGACACCGCACGAGCACTGATACGGGTACGAACAGGACCAGGTCCTGTGTAACGTGGCTGCCGGGTTGAGCGGTGCCTTCGTGGTGCTGGATGTCGGCACGGGCGAACGTCTCAGCCGCGAACCTGACCCGGGCCGGCCGCCGAGGGCCTAGACGGCATCAGAACGGTAACACCGAGGTGCGGTGAGAAATCCGCAAGTCGAATCCCGTTCGTGAAATGTGGCAGAGCGCCCCCGATCCGTCGTCTTGCGGCTCGGCGTTGGCCCCGGCCTGTTGGCTCCGAGCTTTCCCGGGGCGGTACCCGCCGCCGGCACCAAGCAGCCGCGTTGCGGTACCCTCGGAACCTGCTTCGGCAGAGGGCTCTTCATCGCTCACGCCACCCGCTCATCACTGCGAAGAGCCCAAAGACCTGTCATGGGTCACGGGTGGGGTCGGTCACCGATTCGACGGAAGACGCGGATTTGACGCGAGCCAGCTCGATAGAGGTCCGCAATTCGGTACGGTCGGAAGTCTCCAGTATCGCGTATCCGAGTCGGTCGGCTGAGGATGTAGCAGCTTGGACCTGTGCACCGTCGTGCATTCTGATCCCGTTACGCACGACTCCGGGAACATCGGCCAGTTTTTCCAGGCATTCGGAGCGAAATCTGCCGGAGTGCTCAGCGACCAGGAAGAGGCTGGCGGCCTGTTTAACCGGACGGTAGGCGGTGCTGTCGGAAAAGTACGAGCATGACCGCAGGTCGGGCTCGTCGCCCAACGCGAGCTGGATGTGTGTCTTGAACAGATCGATACCGGCGGCTCGGGAGAATACCTCGGTAAGATGATCGCCCGGCATCCGAACCATGACCTCCATGATGACCAAGTCGGTCGAGGTACGCGCACGAAACTCCAGACAGCAGAGCCCTGTTCGCATCCCCAACACCGCCAGCACTTCCCGCCCCAACTGGTCGGCGGAGACCTGTAAAGCAGGGTTGACTTCCCCGTGAGCCACCTCGTGCAGCGTCTCCACGTAATACGGTGGACCCGTGGTCTCTTTTCTGGTGAGGTTGCTGAGTAACACTTCACCTTCCCGGACAAGCGCTTCCCAGCTGTATTCCGGTGCTTCGACACACTCCTCGACCAGTAGTTCCGCTTCGTTTCCCCTCCGTTGTACTGCCTCCTGCCAGCCCGTCCAATCGTCGATTCGCTCGACACCCGTACTGCCGTACATCGAAAGCGGCTTCACCACCACAGGAAGGTTGTCCGCCACCCAATCCGAAACCTCGTTCAAGGCGGTGGCATACCGGAACCGTGGTTGCCCCAGTCCTGCCCGATCGAATTCGAACCGCTGCAATGCCTTGTTCCGGGACACGACCGCCGCGTCCAGCCCGGGTCCCGGCAACCCGTTTCGGTGCTGAACCACAGCGGTGGCGAGGACGTGAGGCTCGGTGAAAGCGATCACACCGTCCGTGGCCATACGGCCGACCAGCCGATGGGTCGGCGCCATCCATGCTTCGTCCTGGGCGGCCAACACCGCGGGCACCGATTCGCCGTCAGCTACGCACGGATGTGACTCCCGTAGTACTTCCAAACGGGACTCCGTCTCCACCACACCGATCCGTAGACCGAGCTCATCGGCCGCGGCCAGATACGGCTCGGCCATCACACCGCACCCGACTACCACCATTTCCCGGGTCATTTTCCTGCCCTCCGTTTCGAGTCGACGTCGATTTCGACGTGGGCGGTCACGTATGGGGGACACTGTCACCAGGCCGACGGACGCCACGCCACCAGGCCCACGCCAACGGCGCGATCAATCCTGCGACAACGCAGGTAACCACCAGCAGAAGTCGTTGCACGTCGATTCGATCGCCGACCGCGGAAAGCACACCTCCCGAGATCGGAGTGGCCACCAAGATCGCCGCGATGAAAAACCCCAGGGTGGTGCCGACCTGTGTATCCGTGATCAGCTGCAATCGCCGAGTACGCATCCATATGGTGAAGACGGTGATCCCGGCCGACCAAATGCCGTACATGATTCCGAAACTGATCTCCGACGGCGCCCAGGCCATGCCCGGAGCGCTAAAAGCCAGTAGGGCAAAGGCAATCGCGACGATCCTGCCGATCTCCATTCGACGGGTCAGCGGATTGACGATCACCACTGTCGCCAAACTGGCTGTACTTCCGGCACCCGCCACCAGTCCTACCGCCGAGCTGTCCGTGCCGAAGTTGCCGACCATGATCATCGGAAGACCCGCCAAAGCCAACCCGCCGATCAAATTCACCAGTATGGTCAGCAGCATCAGCTGCATCAGCGGACGGTTTCGTACCGTCGCCACAGCTCCCGTCCTCAGTTGACCCAGCGGTCCGGCGGGCTGCTCGTCATCGACACGTCGATCGAGCACAATGCCTCGCGCGAGCACAGGCGTGATCGTCGCTCCGAGGACGAACACTGCCGCGACGACCACGACCCCGCCGGACAGTCCCGGTGTCGCCAGCAGAACTCCGCCGAGAGCCGGTCCGGTTGTCATCGCGAGTTGCTGGGCGCCCTGGAGTTTGCTCTGCGCATCAGAAAGAAGATCCGAGGCGACACGGTTCGCGAACACGCTCTCGGTTGTGATCTTGGCATGGCCATTGAGCAGAGTCAGCAAACCCGAGGTCGCCAACAGCACGCCGGGCTCGGGGAAAGCGGCCACTATCAGCAGAACCGCGGCACGGGTCGTGTCGGTCAGGACGAACTGGCGGAGGGCGGGAAAGCGCCCCACGAAAACCCCGAGCACCGGCATCGCGAGGACCCTTGGCAACCACTGCACAGTGAAAGCGATCCCTGACAACGTTACGTCACGGGTCAGAGTATACATCGCGACCGGTAGCATAAAGGTCGACATCTGATCGGCCAGCAGACCGAGGAACCGTGCACAGACGAGCAGCGAAATCGCGGTGCGCGTGGTAGTGGCCGCTCGCTTGCCCTGAGACGACGTCACCATCATGACTCCTGCACAATTCTTTTCGGGAGGACGGCACTGCACGGTGTCCGCAAGTCGAGCGCGAAACGTGTACAGCACGTTCCTTCTCCCGCTCGGCAACGCACTCCACCGGAGCACTCGCCACCTCTACCACGAATCGGTAACTCGTTCATTCTTCGACAGCCACCTCATCGGCCCGTGGAAATTTGAGAGGATCGACACCATTCGCAGAACGGAAATGGAGCCGGAAGACCACGCGACATGCGGGCGTCGAGCTCAGCGGCACGCCAAGACACCTTCGACCAGGAACGACGAACGGATTACTGCCCCTTTCCCGTGACATCCGAGCACAGCGACTAGAGTCTCCACGACCGGATGTCGTTCGAAAGGTCACCATGGCTGGCGCACAGCGAAATACTTTGACCGGATCCGCGGATCTGCACCTACCGGAGTTCGAGTCGCCGCCGGACTGCCCGGTCGCTCTGCTGCGATCGTGGTTGTCCACGGCTTCCGAGCAGGAGGTACGGGAACCCGCGGCGATGGTCCTGGCTACCACGGACACCGAGCGACAAGCGTGGACACGGGTGGTGCTGGCCAAGAACGTCGATGATCGAGGAATCATCTTCTCCACCTCCGGAAACAGCCGCAAAGGCGCTCATATCGCAGAGAATCCGCGTGCCGCGGCGACATTCTACTGGCGGGAGACTCTGCAACAGATCAATGTCGCCGGACGAATCGAACGGCTTACCGACGAGGACTCCGATGCACTGTTCGACGAACGCCCCGTAGCCGCTCAGGCGACCACTGCGGTATCACGACAGAGCGAAACGCTGGAGGACGCCGAGTCCCTGCGGGCGCAAGTCGCCCGACTCACCGATGCCGGCGAACCACTTGAACGTCCGAGCTGGTGGGGAGGTTTTCGGCTTGTGCCGGAAACGATCGAGTTCTGGCACGGCAGTCCGGATCGGTTGCACCGACGATTGCAGTACGAACGCGCCGGCGACGGCTGGCGGGCTCGCCGATTGCAACCCTGAGGCGCTGGAAGGCTTTCGCTGCCGCTTCCTCGTCGTACCCGACGCGAGGAAGCGGCGGGGTGGCCGGCTCGGCCCTGCCGAGCAACGGATTTACGGCGAAAGCAACTCCCGGCTTCGGCCGACGAAATCATCTCGCCCATGGCGGACAATCTTTTATCTCGCGCTCAGCACGCTCCAGATCGGCCACGGTGTCGATCTCCATCCAGTCGTCCTGTTTCACCCAGAGCGGTTCCAATCGACGCTGTTTGGCAACGGCTCGGACAGCGTGCATGTACCATCCTTCCGTTCCCTCACGGTCGATCACGTCGTCGGCGGCTCTCAGCAACGCGTGAATTCCTTCACCGGTCCAGTAGGACACCCCCACCACTTCACCACTGATCCGTTCGGGGGGTAGCTGCTTCTGCAGATGCCACACGCGACCGCCGCGGATCTCCACCGCCATGTCGATCATGGATCTATCCGTTCCCACATCCACGGCCAACGTGTCATCGACGCTGTACAGGATCCGCTCGACGAGATCGGTGGAGAGGATCAAGTCACCGTCGATGATGACGGTGGGGCCGGTGAGCAGATCGCGAACAGCGGTCAAGGACAGTATGTTGTTCGCGGAAGCATAGTCGACGTTGTACACGAAACGTACAGGTGGCCGCTCGGAAACCGCCGAGACCTTTTTTTCGAGCAGTTCGGCGTGGTACCCGGTCACGCACACGACTTCGTGCACGACGGGAAGAGCCAAACGGGCGAGCAAGCGCTCGATTATAGGTTCGCCGTCAACCGGCACCAGTGCTTTCGGCACATAATCGGTGTGCGGTCGCAATCGTGTTCCGAGCCCCGCGGAAAGCACGATGACACGAACGCTGTTCGATGCATCGACTGCGTCCCTGTTCACAGTGACTCCTCGTATATCCGACCGATCAGGTCACCGGTAACACCCGGGATCGGGTCGTTGTCGGTGTTTCCCGTCACGGACCCGACCAGAATCGGTAAATCGTCCTCGGAAACCCCTGCGGTCGTCAGCCGAGCACGGAGTCCTATTCGGTCGAGCATTTCTACGATCGCGTCGGGCCCCTCCCCGCCGCGTCCCAACAGCTCCGCGATGTTGTCCATGCGCCGCGACGCATGGGGGTAAGCGTGTCGCAACCAAGCGGGATACACCAGAGCCAGGCCACGTCCGTGGCTGACTGCCGCTTTTGGGATCGCCCCCATCGCCTGCTGCAACCTGTGGGGCAGGCAGGTGCTGGCGGTGGCGACGTTGAGTCCGCCGAACAGTGCCGCCAGCGCCATGGTCTCTCGCAGTTCAGCGTCGCGCTCTCCTCGGACCAGTCGAGGCAGACTGCCGGAGATGAGCTCCAAACAGCGTTCGGCCAGTAAGTCGCTGAGCGGATTGCTGCGACGTGCGAGATAGCTTTCGACAGCATGGGCGAAAGCATCGAAACCTGTCTCGACGAGCACCTGATGGGGAACGCTGCGCAACAGGTCCGGGTCGATCAGCGCCGCGGCGGGAAAGAGTGCCTCCCCGCGAATGCCCGTCTTCAGTCCACGGTCGGTATCGGTAATGATGGCACCTTTTGTGACCTCGGCTCCACTGCCTGCCGTGGTCGGTACGGCCACAACCGGGAGTAGGTCGTCTGTTGCAGCCACCGTGGTACCCAGCAACGCTCCCGCCGGCCCGTGCACGAAGCCCACGGCGGCCGCCTTGGCCGCATCGATCGCGCTTCCACCTCCCAGGCCGACCAGCACATCGCAACCTTCCCGATGAGCCACGGCCACGGCTTGGTCGACCTCGTCGGCACGCGGGTCGGGTGATACTTCGTCGAACACGGTGACCGCAAGACCCGCTTCACCGAGACTGGATCGGACGACGTGGAGCATTCCGTGCTGGCGTGCTGCACGACGACCGCACACGATCAGAGCTCTGCTTCCGTGCTCTCGGGTGAGTTGGCCGACTTCTCGTAGCCTGCCCGCACCGAAGACAACACGTGTGGGGGTGAAGTGATCAAGTTTCATCGGTCTGATTCCTCGTTGGGGTGGTCAGCAGTGCGTCGAACACCGCACAGGTTCCGGTAGCCAGGAATTGAAGGGCCGAACCACCACCGGTGGAGCTGGCCCGCTTCCACGGGAGGTCCTTGACGGTGTCACCACCGAGCAACATGGCCGAAACCGCTGGATCGGCGAAAGCCGTCAGTATCGTTTCGGTGGCCTCTCGGAAACCCTCCGCGTACAGGGCGGGCGGTCCTGCGATCACAGCCCGCCCTCCTGTCCGGCGTAGTTCTTCGAGTTCCTCGATCAGCCGGGGACGTGGAACGAAATCGACGATGGCGTGACCGGCAGGAACCCCGCGATCGACCGGGACAACACTCGGGGACCGCCACCCTTCTCCGTCGTGAGAGGACACAACCACGTGGGAAGGCATGTGCAGGTGCTGTGTCGACCCCGCCAAGACGCGTTGAGCGACCTCCTGTTCTTTCCAGCCTCCCACCCGGGATTCGGCCACATCGACACCGCCGGCAGCGAGTAACGTGTTGAGTACGATCCCTCCCGGAACCACGAGATCGTAGCTACCGCGGAGCTGATCGAGACCGATCGTGGTCTTCTCCTTCTTCACACCACCTACGACCGCTACCGACCTACGGTCGGACGTGGGACCGGCCCACGGTCGCAGTTCGGCGGCCTCGTCGACCAAGCCGTCCGTTGCCCACCCGGGGCGCAGACGTAACAATCCCACGTTGGAGGCGTGTGATCGGTGCGCCTTGGAAAACCCACCGACGGCGACGTAGTCCCCGAGACGGGCGAATCTTTCCGCCAGTTCGGGAGCATCGCACTGCTCACCTCCGTGAAACCTGGTGTTTCCGAATACGACGATCTCGCCATCGCTCATCTCGGCAGCTCGCCGCACAGCGCCGTCGGTGGCGTTCGTCGGAAAGTACTGCACGGGGCGCGCCAACCGATCGCCCAGGTAATCCGCCAGATGATCGAGATGCTGCGCACTGCCGTCATCGAACTCCCCCTGGTGGCTCAGGATGGCGACACGAGCTCCGGCATCCGCAAGTCTCCGCAGGTCGTCGAGCTCGCAATCGATCCGGGACGTATCGGACATCCTCTTGTCGACGTTGCACCCCGCCGAGTAGATCCAGCGTTGGCCGCGTTGCACGTTCGCATCCGCCAGTCGAGGGATCCGGTCGATGATCGCGCTCGACGTGTCGATCGTTGTCATCAAGCTCCGTAGTGCCGTAGTCCTTCGATCTCAGGCAGCTCGAACATGGTGTTCATGTTCTGGATCGCCGACCCCGCGGCGCCTTTCACCAGGTTGTCGGTAACGGCGATCACCTTCGCGATGCCGCGGGACTCGTCGTAATCAACACCGAGATGGCAGAAGTTCGAGCCACGGACCGCCGCGACGCTGGGATAGACGTCGTAATCCTTGGCATTGAGTTTGCCGCTCTTGGGAAAGTCGTTGAGCAACACGAAGTGTTCGCCGTCGTGCCCCGCGCCGTAGGCCTGTTCGTACAGATCCGACAGCACGCTCTGATCGACTTTATGCCGGGCAGAACTCAGCAACGGAACGCTCGCCTGCACATAGATACCGCGAGCGAAATCGCCGTGGGCCGTGTTGAGATCAACCGTGAGGCGACGCTCGGTCAACGCGCCGAGTACGTCTTCGAGTTCAGGTGCATGTCGATGACCCTCCATGTTGTAAGGCAGAATCGAGCCGAACACGTGTGGGTGCATCACGTCCCGCTTAGGGGTGCTGCTCGCCCCGGTGGTTCCGTTGATCGCCGAAACGTGCAACGGAGCGTCCAGACTGGCCATACCCGAGGTGAGCAACGGTGCGAGGCCGAGTACGGCCGTGATCACGTAACAACCTGGATTGGCCACGAGGCGCGCCGAACGGACTCGTTCCCTGTTCAATTCGCTGATGCCGTAAACTGCTTCGGTCAGCAGATGTGGTGCGGTGTGTTCCAGGCCGTGTGCAGCTCGGTAAGTATCCGGATCGCCGAATCGGAAGTCGGCGGAGAGGTCGATCACGCGGACCCCGTGATCGAGATACCGTTCGACGACGCTCATCGCTTCCCCGGTGGGGGTGCAGAAGAACACGACGTCGAGATCGCCCACGTCGGCCAACAACTGCTCGGGCGTTACGAACTCCAGCCCACAGCCCAGCAGATTTCGATGGTTGCGTTCGAAAGGCTGGTCCCCGCGGGAGGTGGGAAGGATCTTATCCACAGCGGGGTGAGCCAACAACAGGCGGCACAGTTCACCACCGGAATAGCCGGTCCCACCGACCACACCGACATTGAGTCCGCTCGCGTTCATGATGCGTCAATCCTCCAAACCAGCAGTGGAGTCGGGGGTTTCGAGCAGGATCTTGCCCACGTGCGGCGACGCGGTTTCCAACAGTTCGAAGGCTTCCGAAGCCGTACGCAGGGAAAAGCGATCGGTCACCATCGGAGCGGGATCGATTTGCCCGGAGGCCAGCCAAGCCAGCACCGTCCGGAAGTCCTCGGGGGTGGCCAGAGCCGAGAAGTCCAGCGTGACCTCCGCGGATACCCAGTCGTTGAGGTTCAACGCATGCGGATGGTCGAAGTAGCTGACGACGATCACCTGGCCACCCGGACGTGTAACGGCAAGGGCGTCGTCGAGTACCCCCTCGTAACCGGTGGCCACGATCGTGACATCGACTGGATGGTCGGCCAACCGTCGTTGACTCGGAGGTGGCCCCTCTCGTGTGTCGATGTAACCGTCGGATCCGAGCGCGTGCGCACGCTCGCCTTTGTCCGCACCGATGTCTGCGCACAGCACCTCGGTGGCGCCGAGTCGCCGAGCCGCTGTCAAACAGGTCAGCCCGATGTTTCCTGTTCCCAGCACCAACAGCCTCGGCATCTCGTGCCTTATCAGGCGAGCCGCGTGCAACCCGATGGCCAAGGGTTCCACCAATGCGCCGGAGGTGAATCCGATGGTGTCGTCGAGGCGAAACGTGCTGTTGGCCCGCAGCACGACATACTGCGCGAACGACCCCTGCCAACCGTCGTGTGAAAGGTTCGAACGAGCGCGACACAGGTGGACCGCTCCCCTCGCACACTCCTGACACGCCCCACAGGGCGAGTAGGCTGCCGAGCACACCCGGTCGCCGACAGCGAATCCGGTTACCTTCTCACCGACCGTTTCGACCACGCCCGACAACTCGTGACCGAGTACCACCGGGGGCCGTTTGTACGGGTGCAGGCCACGATAAGCGGCCACGTCGGAGCCACAGATTCCGGTTTCGACCACCCGGACGAGCAACTCGTCGGCGCGCGGCGCGGGGACGGCAACGGTACGAGTTCGCATGGTCTCGACCGCTGTCAAGACAGCAGCTGTCATAGATCCGGGTCCCGGTCCGCTACCGGGCGGTTGTGCTGCCTCAGTGGACACGGTTCTCCACCTGTTCACCACGCAGGTGTGCGGACACGGCGTCGGTCACCGCCTGGCCGATGCGCCGCTGCGTGTCCTCGGTCATCGCCCCGATGTGCGGGGTGAGCACGACGTTGTCGAGTTCGGCGAACCGACCGAGGCCGCTCTCGGTCGCCAGTACGTCCAGTCCGGCTCCGGCGATACGACCGTCGCGAAGCGCGGCGAACAATTCGTCATCGAGGACCACCCCGGCGCGCGAAACGTTGATCAGCACGGCAGAGCTTTTCATCGCGGCCAGCTCCGAGTAGCCGATCAAGCCGTGCGTCAGCTCGGTCAACGGCGTTTGCAAGCTCACCACGTCTGATGTTGCGAGGAGGTCGGGCAGGCTTAAGAGGTCGACACCGTGCTCGGCCCACTTCTCACGGCGTACCGGGTCGGGGCTGGACACGTTTCCGACGACCCGCATGCCGAAACCTCGTCCGATCTCGGCCAGGCGGGTGCCGATATTCCCCAGCCCCACCAGTCCCAGCGTTCTGCCGCGCAGTTCGGTGCCCTCGAAGTCGGATTTGTTCCAGACCCCCTGCCGCACCTGCCCGTCGCCACGCACGATCCCGCGCGTCACCGCCAGCAGCAGGCCGATGGCGAGTTCCGCCACGGCATTCGCCGAGGCGCCCGGAACATTGCACACGTGTACACCGGCCGAACGAGCCGCGTCCAAGTCGACGTTATCGGTGCCCACACCCGCGCGTACGATCAATTGGAGACGATTACCCGCGTCCAGCACCTCCTCGGTGATCAGCACACCGCTGCGCGCAACGAGCACGTCGATGTCCTCGATCAACGAACACAGCTCCGCGGTGGAAGGTTGCAGCCGCACCACGACCTCGTGTTCCGCGCGCAAACGGGCCAGCGCCTCGGCGTGCACCGGGTCCACGACGAGAATCCGCAGCGCACGGTCGCCCGGAGCTGTTCGTTCGCAAGGGGACGCCCGTGGAAAGGACAGCCGACCGTCAGCGGAGACGCCGTTGTCCTGTGAGTACACGTCGTTCGGACGTGATCGCTGCTCCATCTGGCTCATTGCTTTCTCGGATTGGCTATTCAAGCGGAAGGCACCATTTCGGCACTGGACGTGCTCGGACGAGCTGATTCTTTGCGAGCAACCTTCCCTATTAGGTGATCTGAGTGGACGAAAGGCTAACACGACCTTAATACGGAAAGACCATTCGAAATAGTGATATAAATCACAGTTGACCATACGACAGCTCGCGGATACTGTCGAAAAAAGCCATTTGGTGATCAACAAAAATATCGAAAATATTCGATTTCTGATATTGATGCGGCCCGCTCCAGCAAGTATGGAGCAGCACCGGTGCTTGCACTGCTTGCTTTTATTTGTTCCTGAACCACCACTATGTTCTGGAGACAGTATTGTCCATCTCCACCAGGACGGAATCTCCGGAGTCGGCACGACAGCCGGAAGCCGGCAGTGGCAGACCCGGGCGTTTCCGCCGGATGCTCGCGTCACCGGAGCTGAGCTTCGCCATGGAAGCCCATGACGGCCTGTCCGCCAGAATCGCGCAGGCCGAGGGATTCAGGGCTCTCTGGGCTTCGGGACTGTCCATTTCCACAGCCATGGGGCTACGGGACAACAACGAAGCCTCCTGGTCACAGTTCCTCCAGGTGGTCGAGCTAATGGCCGATGCCACATCTGTTCCGATCGTGGTCGACGGCGATTCCGGGCACGGAAACTTCAATTCCGCGCGCAGGTTCTTCCGCAAGGCCGAACAAGTCGGAGCAGCGGCAGTGAGCCTCGAGGACAAAATTTTTCCGAAAATGAACTCATTCGTCGGAACCGAACACGAGCTGGCTCCTGCCGAAGAGTTCTGCGCAAAAATCAGAGCCTGCAAGGACTCCCAGCAGGACCCGGAATTCTGTCTGATAGCGCGCACCGAGTCCCTGATCGCCGGAGTCGGAATGCGCGAAGCGATCGACCGGGCAGAACAATACCGACTGGCCGGAGCGGACGCAATTTTCATACATTCCAAGAAGCAGGTCTCCGACGAGATCGTAGAGTTCTCCCAAGAATGGGGAGAACGATTACCGCTGGTAATCGCCCCCACTACCTACGCGGCAACCACGCCCACCGACATCTTTCGCCGTTGTGGCATCTCCACCGTGATCTGGGCCAACCACAGCATGCGTGCTGCTTTCGCCGCGATCCGGCAGACCTGCCGCGAGATCCGCGATACCGAGTCCGTAAGCCACCTGGAGACACTCGCACCGTTGTCGAATGTCTTCGACCTACTCGACTACGACGAACTCGAACGCGCCGAATCGCGCTTCTTCACGGACCATCCGATGAACGGTTGACGACCACCCCTCCACAGTGAGGCGACAATTCCGATAGATCGCACCCGTGTGCCGACTTAACCTGCGGCCATGCAGAAAGGACGCGAACCTGTGACTGATACGGGATTACCGGAGGTCTCTTCAGTAAGAGCGATACCGAAGCCGGATCCCACCGTTTTACTCAACCCCGGTCCTGTAGTGGTTCACTCCGATGTACGCGCGGCGATGTCTTATCCCGATGTGTGCCATCGCGAGCAGGAAGCCGCCGATCTGATGAAAGCAGTGCGCGAGAAAATCGTCGCGATATGCGGTGGTGCGGTCACCGATCACGTCGGAGTGGTACTGGCAGGTTCGGGAACAGCGGCCCTGGAGGCAGTGCTCAGCTCGGTGGTGCCAGCCGACGGTAAGGTTCTGGTTCTCGACAACGGCAACTACGGCGAGCGCCTGTATCGAATCACGCTCTGCCATGGTATCGCTCACCGACGTCTGGAGTTCGGTTGGACCGAACCCATTGACATCGACTCGGTCGACGAGCTGCTCGCCGCGGACCAGGACGTCACGCACGTGGCGATGGTCCATCACGAGACCAGTACCGGAATGCTCAACCCACTGCGCCGAATCGGCGAGATCGTACACCGCCACAACAGATCACTCGTGGTCGACGCCATCAGCAGTCTCGGCTCCGAGGAACTCGACGTCAGCACCGATCACGTCGACTGGTGCGTGGGGAGCGCGAACAAGAACCTCGAAGGCCTGCCGGGTGTGAGCTTCGTGTGCGCTTCCCGAACGGGGCTGGAATCGCTCGAGGGAACGACTTCGAGAACCTTCTACCTCGACCTGTACAGCCATTATCGTTCCCAAGAGGACGACCAGGCCCCGCTGTTCACTCCCGCCGTGCAAGTTCTCTACGCCTTCGACCGCGCACTCGACCTGGCACTGTCCGAAGGCGTGCACCGACGCCGCGAGCGCTACGAGGCAAGAGCCGCCCGTATCAGAAACGGGATCACCGATCTCGGTTTGCGATTCCTGCTCCCACTTCACCATCGTGCCAACAGCGTGACGCACGTACGGGTTCCGGAGAGGACGACCTACCGGTACCTACACGATTCCCTCAAGGAGAAGGGCTTCATCGTCTACGCCTGCCAGGAGCGGCTCGGCGAGGTGTTTCGCATCGCGAACATGGGGCTGATATCCGACAGCGACATCGATCGTTTCCTCGCAGCGCTCGACGATGTACTACGAAAAGCCCGGGCGTCGACTTCGACATGACGACAGCCAACACTTGGTGCGGTGATTCCACCAGAAAGCATTGCTCGTCGGACGACCGGAGAGGAAACCGAGTATGCGCCCCCTACGACTCGCGATCGTAGGCGGTGGCCCCAGTGCGACCTATGTGCTGGAACGACTGGCCGCCACTGCCCGGAGGATGACCGAACACTCGGCGCTCGAAATTCACGTGTTCGACCGCTCCGGCCGTTTCGGAGACGGCCAGGTGCACAGTAGCGCGCAACCGGCCAGCAGTTTTCTCAACCGAATCGTGGGGCAGGTCGCCTTCGCCGCCGACGAGACCGTCGACGGGGCGGAACCGTTGTTGGAGGAACGTCTTCGGCCGACTCTGCACGAATGGTGTCGTCGCAAGTTCGCCGAGACCGGCGATCCGGTATTCGACCTGCGTCCCGAAGATTGGCCGAAACGCTATGTCCACGGCATGGCTCTCCAGGAGTGCTTCCACACCTACGTCGAGCTGCTGAACGACCATCCCACGACTACGGTACGACTGCGGCACGCCGAAGTCACCGACATCCACGAGGTGACCGAGGGCTTCACGATCGACACCGACGAAGAATCAGCGGCATTGCACGCCGACCACGTACTGTTCGTCACCGGACATTCCTCCAACGAGGCCAGAACCCAACCACGAACCAGCAGACTCGCCGAATTCGCCGATCGGACGGGTGCCACCTACGTGTCGTCCGTATACCCACTGGAGCGCCATCTCGGACCGCGGCAGGTGACCCCCGAAACCGTGGTCGGATGCGCGGGTATGGGCCTGACCGCGATCGACGTCGTGCTCTATCTCAGCGAAGGACGCGGCGGACGGTTCGAACGCCATGGAGACCACCTCGTTTATCACCCTTCGGGAAGCGAGCCGAACTCGGTAGTGGTTTTCGGTGAAGCGGGACTGTTCACGTTCGCTCGCCCCTACAACGCCAAGGAACGTGATCCGGAGAGACTGGAACACCGCGGCGTCTTCCTGGTCGAATCCGCGGTCGACGCGCTGCGCGAGAGCGTAGGAGAACCGATCGATGTGGGAAGCGCCGGTGTACGGCGCCAGCTCGATTTCGAACGGCACCTGCTACCGATCGTTCTGCTGGAAATGGGCAGCGTCTATTACCGAACACTGCTCGGGGCCGATTTCGCTCGCGAGTTGGACCGTCGGGCTCGGCCTGCTTACGAGAACTTCCTCCGCGGAGGTGATCCGCGTTCTTACGAGGGTGGAGCCGAAGTACTGCTGGAAACAGTGAACACCACGGTCCGCTACGCGGCCGACGTGATCGACTCCGTACTGACCGGCCGGAGAACACTCGCCGATGCGGCCGCCGACGCCACCTCGGACGGATGGGACCTGCGGAAGGCGTTGGAACGCTACTTGGAGGTGGTGTTCGGCCGAGAGGCCGCGTACCGGGCGTTGGAACGGCTCATGTCGGCATCGGCACCGGTCGACGTGATCACAGGGCTGCACTCTCCGTGGCGGCATGCCCGTATGCTGCGGGACAACCTGTTCGTGTGGCAAAGTACGATCCGACCGATCGATCACGACAGCTTTGGGAACGCGGCCGAGTACCGGGACGCAGTGCTCGACTTCATGGACCGTGACCACAGGTTCGCTGTCCAGGACAACACCGAGAACCCGTCTAAAGCAGCCGCCGACAACGTGTGGCGGGATCTGCGACCGGTACTGGCATACGCGGTGGACTTCGGCGGATTACGCGCCGAATCGCACCGCCGCTTTCTCGACACCTACATGCGCCACCACAATCGGCTGTGCAATGGCGCGGCCCTGGAAGTCATGGAAAAGATCGAGGCGCTGGTCCGATACGGGCTGGTGGACGTTTCGGCCGGTCCGGAGGCGAACCTGGAAGTCAACGAGCGGAGCGGACGATTCGAGGTCTCCGGCCCCCACACCGGAGCCCGTATCGACCTCGACTTGCTCGTGGATTCCCGGGTCCATCCGTTCAGTCCTGAGCACGACGTGTTGCCACTGTACTCGAACATGCTGCGGCGCGGTTTGGTTCGCAAGTGGCGCAATCCCGGGTCGGACGGACGGGACTTCGAACCGGGAGGACTCGATCTGAGCGCCGACTTCCACCCGGTCCGGGCCGACGGAAGCATCGATCATCGATTGACGTTCCTCGGTCCTCCCAGTGAGGGCGTGATGTTCTTTCAGCTCGGAGCGCTACGTCCGAATCAGAATCACCATGTCATGCAGGATGTCCTGAGATGGTTACGGGACTTCTGGGAGGACCTGGCCGAGCATCACCAGCAGCAGGAAACATCGAACGAGCAACACGTCGAACAGTTCGCACGGTGAGAGAGTCAAATGCAACAACCATCCCGCAACGACCGTGTTGTCGTGTTTGTCGAGTCACCGTTGACCGGTGCCGGTACAGACGCCGCTCGTCTGTTGGCCGCCGAAGGCGTTGAAACCGTGGTGCTGGTCGCGGCCCCTGAGCGACTGCCGGAATATCTCGTGCGGCAGTACGGGGAGGCCGGCGCGGAACTACGGCGCTGCGATACCGCCGACACGGCAGCTGTTCTGGCAGAGTGCCGTCGCATCGCGGCGACCGGAAAACTACTGGCGGTAACCTCACTTTACGAATATTACACAGTGCGAGGGGCCGAGGTGGCGGCCGAGCTGGGGCTGCCCGGCCCTGCGCCGGCTGCGGTGCGTAATTGTCGCTCGAAGTCGGCGATGCGTCACGCACTGGACGGGGTGGCGAACCTCAATCCCGCCTTCGGTATCTGTGAGACCGTCGGTGAGGCTGTCGCGACGGCTTCCGACATCGGTTTTCCTGTCGTGGTCAAACCCACCGGGTTGACCGGAAGTGTTTACGTGCGCCGTTGTGACACGCCCGAGGAAGTCCAACGGATCAGTCGAACGATTCTCGAATTGGACGAGTACCTTCGAATACCTGTCGATCCGCAGGTGGCCGTCGAGGAACACGTGGCTGGACCGGAATTCTCCGCGGAGGTCTTCGACGGCGAGGTCCTCGGGCTGACCGAGAAACGCTGCGGGCCTCCCCCCAACTTCATCGAGATGGGCCACTTGTTTCCCGCCGATGCCCCTGAACACGTTCGACGATTGGTCACCGAGACGGCAAGGCACGCCGTGAGCACCCTCGGACTCGATTGGGGCGCTGCTCATGTCGAGGTCCGCCTCACCAGTAGTGGCGACGACGCCCGAGTCATCGAAGTCAACAGCCGCCTCGCCGGGGACCGCATACCGGAACTGGTTCGGTTGGCGCGAGGGATCGACATGACCGGTCTGCAGGTCGACGCGCTGCTTGGGCGACCACGCCACGCTCGCCCGGACCGGGACCAGTACGCCGCTGTGGCCTTCCAACTCGCTCCGGAGTCGGGACGGCTCACGGCGGTGGAGGGGATCCGGCAGGTCGAGCAGTTACCCGGCGTCGTCGAGGTACACCACCGCATCGGTATCGGTCAGGTTCACCAGGCCAACGGCTCCAATCAGGACCGCGCGGCCTGGGTGATCGCAGTCGGTGACAGCGGACACCAGGCGATATCACGAGCAGAGGCCGCGGCTCGGGAACTGCGTCTCGCATGGGACCCCGCCGACACCGTAACCCAGTACGTCTGACAGGGCAGAAAAACATGCGAATCCTTGTGCTCAACCGCTTTCCCCTGAGCAGTGTCCGGTACCGGGAATGGATCGACGGACACGAGCTGTGGCTGATCACCAGCAGTTCCGCCGTCAGCGAGGAAGCCGAACGGCGCGCGGCCGAACTGGCAGGTTTCGAGGAGGTGGTGGAGATCGAAGCCTACTCCTCCTCCGCGCTGTTGGAGTCTCACGCGCATCGACTACACCGCGAGGTCGCTTTCGATTCCGTACTGGCGATGTCGGAGTTCGATCTGCTACGAGCAGCGCGGCTCAGGCAGGACTGGAATCTACCCGGCCAGCACCCCGACAGCGTCATACCGTACCGGGACAAACACGAGATGAAGCGGTGCTTGACAGAAAGGGGGATCCCGGTCGCCGAATTCGATGCTGTCGACGACGCCACCGGACTTCTGTCGTTCGTGCGGGACTCGGACCTGCCCGTGGTCGTCAAACCGCGGCGTGGAGCTTCCTCCGAGGGTGTGAACGTCCTCAGGGATTCCGACGAGCTGCACGAATTCCTCGCGGACGGTCCGCTGTACGGCGATCACCCGGCCCACCTGCTGGCGGAGAAATACATTCCCAACACGATGTACAACGTGGACGGCATCGTTGTCGACGGGGTGATCAGAGTCTGCTGGCCGTCCAGCACCACGTCCTGTCTGGGATTCGAGGACGGTGCCAATTTGGTGGCGGCTGCTCTCGAACCGGATGACCCATGGTGCTCCGAGCTGATCGGCTTGGTCGAGGCCGCCGTCGACGCATTGCCCACCCCAGCGACCAGTATCTTCCACGCCGAGGTCTTTCTGACCGAGGACGGGGAACTGATGCTGAACGAGATCGGGTGCCGTATCGGCGGCGCCAAAGTCCGCGATATCATCGAGCTGGCCTTCGGTGTGGATCTCGTCGAATGGTACGTACGGGCCCTTTTCTCATCCGGCGAGAGCCGATTCGCCCCGCCTCGTCGCCCCATGACTCAAAGCGGGTACGTACTTGTCCCACCTCGTCCGGGCACTGTCTCGGGAATACCCCCGAGCTGTCCGGTTCCGGGGGTAGCGGTTTACGAACCACGAGTCAGCAGCGGCGAACGCCTCGGCGAGCCCCGCTCCAGCATCGACTGCATGGTCGCGATCGCTGCTACCGGCAGCAGTCGACGCGAAGTACTCACGGTGCTGGAACAGGCAGCCGAATGGACCGAAAACGCTCTCGACGTTCGTTAGCGACTCGCTGCTGACCACCGGCTCGGTCCGGCAAGAAGAAAGGTGCTCCGTGACCTCGTCCACGACCACGTCTCGCCCCAGCATGCTGTCGTTTTTGCGCGATGGCGCCAATCTCTGCACATTCGCCGGACTCGCCTGCGGCATGCTCATGATGTACTTGGCCTTCTCCGGGCAGCTCGCGCTGGCAGCAGCGGCCGGCTTGTGGTCAGGTGTTTTCGACAGCTTGGACGGTGTGATCGCCCGCAGGAGCCCGCGTCGTTCCGAGGCTCTGCGGGAGTTCGGTGGCCAGCTCGACTCACTGGTGGACGCAGTATGCGGTGGCGTGGCTGTAGCGGTACTGGTGCTGGCCGCAGGCGATTTTCATCCCGCATTTCTGCCCGTGGCTTTGGTGACGATCGGGGCTCCGGTACTGCGATTGGCTTATTTCAACGTCTACGGTATGCAAGCCGACTACTTCATCGGCGCCCCCATAATCTACAACCTACTGGTCGCGGCGACCGTGACACTGTTCTCGCCGCTACTGAGTGACCAAGGGTTCGCCGTCACACTCGCCATCGCGGCCATCCTGGTGGCAACGGCCAATGTTCTCCCGTTCCGAGTCCCGAAATTCAAGGGTGCTGGTTTGCGAGCTTTGGTTTTTGTACTGGTGATCCTGTCAACGGTGCTGATCGGAATCTCCCTGAACGAATAGAACACTGGACCCGTCCCCTCTCGACGCCGCAAGGTGTTGCAACGTAATGCCCTGATCCGGATCGCTGGAGTGGACCAGCTCTTCCACGGACGGATCCATCCCCCTGTAGGCATCGATTCCCTCGGCGGGCGATTGAAGCTGCGGGGCGCGCTCGGGAACTACTTCGACCACCTCGCCACCACGGAGTTCCTGGCTTATGAAGCTTCCGTCGGGCCACGGATGCGGCCGACCCGTGCGCCGGTGGTTGTGAGACGGTTCGTCGCCGGGCCCTTCGACCTGTCCCGACGTGCGACCGAGCCGGGAGAACTCACCCTGACGATTCGCTGGCGGCGCGGTGTGCGGGCTTCTTCCCGGACCGCAGGAGCGACGAGCGGGTGGTGGCTCCGGGCATGCTCCGAGCCGTGCCCGCGGGCGGGTTCGGTCCGGCCGATGCCGACGAGCTCTCCGCCGCCGAGGACCTCGACCCGCGGCGGATGGTGTCGCGCGAGTGGGCCTAGGAGTTCCGCGGCCTCGATGCATGTTACGGGCGCGGCCTGCCGCGGCCGGAATGCCGTGGGCAGTGGCCGCACCGGGAATTGAATGCGACCCGCTCGACCGGACAGGTGCGCCGGTGGGTGCTGGGAATCGGAGTGGATCCGCTTACCTGGAAGGCGGACATCGTCACCGCGTGCGTCATCGACGAAACTGTGTTCGACGATTTTTTCGCGCGGGTCGACGTCGGGGTGTTGTTCGCCGTACGGAGGTCCGATCAAGGTTTCGGGACGGCGGGCTCCTCGCAGCGCGGAACTGCGCCTGACTGGTGGACAGGAGCACCGAGCCCCGGACAGAATCCGTTCTACTCCTCATGGGCCTTTATCGCAGGCCTGTGTCGCTGGCGAGAAGGCGAGAGGCCAGGGCGTCGGCAAGGACGAGGCCGGCGGAAGAACAGGGGAGGAATTGAACGTTTGCGAGTACCGCTGCTGGTAGCCGCTTCGAGGGCGAGCACGTGACCGGCACCTGAAGCCGGTTGAGCCGGCCGCCCGACCAGAGGAACGTCCGATTCTCCCTGTCCTTCCGCGAGACCCGTTACTGGCGGGACTGCCCGCCCTGGGACTGGTCACCACGCTGATCGGGTCCGTGCTGCCCGGGGCTTTGCTGACCCCCCTGCTCGCCCTGTGACTGCGAGCCCTGCTTGTCGACGAAGTTCCGGACCTGCTCGGTTCCCTTGCTGATCTTGTCGTGGTACTTGCCGCCGGTCTTCTGGTCGGCGAAGGTCGACGCCTTGTCGATCCCCTGCTTGACCTTGTCCGGGCTCTTACCGACGAGTCCCTTCAGCTTGTCCATCATGCTCATGTCGGCCTCTCCTTCGCCGAGTCGGTACACGGGCCGTTCCACGGCCCTCGGACGTGCCACCGCCTTACCCTGATCAAGGGGCGGTCAAACTCGCCGCCCCTCCTCGCACCTGAGCGGCCGCGCTTACGCCTCGTGGTGTCAACGATCCTCGGCGGCACGGTGTTCCCATCGGGTGGCCCGGAGGCGTAACACACTGCCAGCAGCAGAGCTACGCCACCCGCTTGGCAACCTCATCACCCGCGCACCCCCGGCCGAACGCATCCGGTCCTGGTCACGCTGGGTCCGCCGGCGATCGGCACCCGAAACGGTGCCGGTGCGGCTCAGCCGGGGTGGGTTTCCCCGCCGACGGGCGAGAGCACTTCGCCGGTGTAATAGCTGGAGAGCCGATCGGAGGCGAAGAAAACGTAGGACGGCGCGATCTCGTCGGGGTCGGCTTTTCGCCCCATCGGTGTCTGTTCCCCGAACCCCTCGACCTTCTCCGCTGGAATCGTCGCGGGGATCAAGGGCGTCCACACCGGCCCCGGAGCCACACAGTTCACTCGGATTCCGCTGCTGGTCAACGATTGGGCCAACGATTTGGTCAGGATGTGCACGGCACCCTTGCTCGCCGAGTAGTCCATGAGAGCTTTGTTGCCGCGCAGTCCGTTGACCGAGCCCGTGTTGATCACGGCCCCACCGTTCGGGAGGTGTGCGAGCGCCGCCCGGATCAGCCAGAAGGGAGCGTAGACGTTGACCTTGAAAGTCCGGTCGAACTGTGCGGTGTCGATGGTGGTGAAGTCCTCCCGATACGACTGGACCCCGGCATGGTTGACCAGCACGTCCAACCCGCCGAGATCATCCACCGTTCGCCCCGGCAACTCCGCGCAGTAGGCTTCCTCGGCGATATCGCCCTTGTACAGGACGCACCGGCGCTGTTGCGCACGCACCAGACCTGCCGTGTGCTCGGCATCGTCGTCCTCGAGATCGGCGAGGTAGGCGATCGCGACATCGGCGCCTTCCTTGGCGAATGCCACCGACACCGCACGACCGATCCCCGAATCTCCGCCGACGATCAGGGCCCGCTTACCGTCGAGCAGCCCATTACCCCGGTAATGTCGCATCTCGTCACGAGGTGTCGGGCGCATCTCATCAGTGCGTCCCGGCGGTTGCTGCTGTTGTGCGGGAACACTCTCCGGCTGCTCCACCGCTACCTCCCGGCACTGTTGAACCGTGTCGCGAACAGGTATTTCCCGCTGTCGGAACCGCGAAACCACGAGGGAAAGACGGTTTCGCCACCGCTCCACCTCGCAGCGGCCCGGACGCCGTGTTTCGGCGCGAGTGCTCGATCAGGGCCGAGTGTCCTCCCGGAAAGCGTTTCGCGAGTACGGACGAACCACATCGCGCCGCAACTGAATCCCTGCCCCGTGGCAGCCGACCGTTGGCCGTTGTGGCGATCACCGGGCACTTCGAGCGCGTGGAACCGTCGAGCGAACCGTGGGCACGACTTCGCCCGCGGGATGCCACGTGCTCTCTCCGGCGGACGTGGGAAGGCGCGGTTCACCGCCGGACCCACAGCACCCTGTGGGCCCAGGCATTGTTCATATAGCCCTTGGGGTTCCAGAGCTGGATGGGAGTTTCCGGCTGCACGGTGGCGCTGGTGTCCCAGGCACGGGCATTGATCGGTATCCGTCCGGGTGGTAGATCGAGCGTCAGATGCCAGTGGCGCCATGCCCAGTGGGCAGCCTGTTTCTCCATTGTCACCTGAGTCCAGTTTCGGCCTTCGTCTGTGGAGACGTCCACCCTGGTGATCCCGTGGGCTTCTCCCGCCAGGGCGTAGCCGCGGATCGTTTTCGGGCCCGCGCGGAGCATCTCGTCCTCGGGCGGGACGAGGACATCGGAATTGACCGCGAGCGGCCCCAGCGAAAAACCCATCTCGTGGCCGGGAATGCCCGGATCCGCTTCGGCGGGCAGTAGTCGGTAGGCGGTGGTGTGGAAGAAATTGTCCGACGGACGCGGGCTCACGGTGATGCGATCCACCCACTTGACGCTGCGGGCACCGATGTAACCAGGCACCACCACCCGAAGCGGAGCGCCGTGCACGGCGGGCAACGGCTCTCCGTTCATCTCCCAGGCCAGCAACACTTCATCCCCCTGCGCCTTGACCATCGGCACCGATCCCCCGAAACGCTGCGGTGGCGACGCGATGCGCGAAACGTCGCGGGCCTCGAACTCGACGTGTTCGGCGTGGGCCGTCGGCGCGGCGGCGGCCAGCACGTCCCGGAGTCGTACGCCCGTCCACGTGGCGGTGGAGACCGCGCCGGCTCCCCACGGGAGTTCGCCCGGGATGTCGCGCACCCGCATCAGCCCATCGCGTCGGTTACCCGCGCATTGGATGGTGGCCACCATCTCACGCACGGGAAAACGCGAACGAAGCTCGGGCAACGAGAGTTCCAGCGAGTGCTCCACCTCGCCCTGCACCCGCAAACGCCATTCCCGTGGCTCGACTTCCGGGACCGGACCGTGATTGCGCACGAAGAACGTGCCGGTGTCGGTAACGATGCTCGCCGCGAGCGCCGCACGCGGTGGTTCTACGTTGAGCGGTTCCACCGCGTGTACGATCATGTCTTCACGTTTCCCCCAGAGCATTCACGATCACCTCTTCCCGTGTGCACCGCGAGCCGCCGAGCGCGGCGCGCCGGGTGTGAGAAGCCGAGGAGCTCGTCGCCGTATTCTCCACCCCGATACCCGTCGTAGGCCTGTTTCCGCGTCCACGCTGGGATTCCGGTACAACGTGTACCGCCAACTCGGCGGAGCGACCCCCGCAGGAGGCCCCGCCCACCGGAGCGAACGTGGGCCAGGCCGGTCGAGGACGATGTCGCTCGACCGGGCGGGGCCGAGCCGACCGGGGTGAGT
Organism: Actinopolyspora mzabensis; assembly: GCF_900101095.1. GTDB lineage: Bacteria > Actinomycetota > Actinomycetes > Mycobacteriales > Pseudonocardiaceae > Actinopolyspora > Actinopolyspora mzabensis. The sequence goes on along the minus strand of NZ_FNFM01000005.1, from coordinate 274,028 downwards.
GCCGTGCCGCCGGGTGGGAAACGTGGTGCGTGCGGAAGGAAATCGTGCGCAGGCGCCGGGAAGAACGAGAGCGGGCCTGCCCGCACTTCGGGAACAGAAGGCACGACGGAGACGAACACGCGCACCACCGGGTGTGGCACGGGCGAGCGACTCCCCTGGTCGCCACGGCCGCGTTCCGGCTGAGTCCGCTGTTTCGCTCCGGGGAACCGTCAACGCCCGGCGGCTCGCAGGGCGGGCAGCAACTCTTCCCTGGCGAATGCGAAGAAGCCCGCCGGATCGCTGTCCACCCCGATCTGCACCAGTGCCACATCGGTGAACCCCGCCTGCCGAAAGGACGAGACCGCCTCCACGATCGGCCCCACTTCCGGGCCGCACGGGATCGCCGAGGCCACGTCCTCGGGACGGACGTACTTGGTCGCCGCGGCGAAAGAGTCCGGCACGGGCAGCTCGGAATTGACCTTCCAACCACCGGCGAACCAGCTGAACTGCTCGTGCGCGCGTTCCACCGCCGCGTCGCGGTCGGGGTCCCAGCAGATCGGCAACTGCCCGATCTTGCGGTCGCCGGTCGTGTTCGAGGCACGATCCCAGTCCTCGCACAGTCTCGACTCGGGCGTGACGGCGATCATGGCATCGGAGGCCGCGGCGAATCGTCGGATCGATTGCGCCCCCGAAACGGCCGTTCCGATGGGCACTCTCCGCTTGGGCAGGTCCCAGAGCTTCGCCGAGTCCACCCGGTAGTGCCTCCCGACGTAGTCGACGCTGCCGCCCTCGAACAGCGCGGAAATGATCTCGACGGCCTCGGAGAGCATCTCGTGCCGGACGTTCACCGGCGGCCAGCCGCGGCCGATGACGTGCTCGTTGAGATTCTCGCCCGCACCGAGTCCGAGCAGGAAGCGCTCCCGGGACAGCAGACCGAGCGTCGCCGCCTTCTGCGCCACCACGGCAGGGTGATAGCGCATGATCGGAGCCGTCACATAGGTCATCAACTCGATGTCACTGGTCACCTGGGCCACCGCACCCAGCACGCTCCACGCGTACGGGGCGTGACCTTGCGGACGTAACCAGGGGAAGTAGTGGTCGCTCATCACCGCGAAGTCGAATCCGGTACGTTCGGCCGAGGCCGCGTGCTCGACGAGGGAACGTGGTCCGGACTGCTCGGTCAGGAGCGTGTAACCGATACCCGTCATTTCGTCACCCCCGAGCCGGACGCGCGGTGCCGGGACGGAGTGCGCGTCCCGGTTTCGGAGCTCCCCGAGATCGATATCGCGCGGCGGCCCGATGCAGGGCTCCTTCACTGGCGGGTAGTGCACGGTTTTCGACAACCGTGTCGCGTTCTTCGGGAACCGACGGAGTCGGCTCGTCCAATCTCTCCCGGCCGAACGTCACGCGGTGTTCGGTTCTCGGCCCCGCCTCGGGTACCTCTGCCGCGTAACGAGGCTCTCGCCGCCACATAACCTCGGCATCCCCGCTCATCACAACCTCCGTGTGCCGAATCGATCCCCTGCGCGAAACACCGATCCGTTCCTCTCGGGAAAGCACTTCCTGCTCAGTGCGGTACCCGGAAATCGGAGAAACGACACACCGGCACACCCCCGTCCCCTCTCATCCGGAGGAACGAAACCGTTCGGAACAATCTTCGTTTCCGGCTCCGAGAACCGAGGGCCACCGCGAGCTGTCGTACCTCGCGGGGCTCGACACTCATTACGGACGATTACCGCGGGGGGAATGCTCCGTCCGCCACCGGAACGATCGTCGGACAGCTCCGAGGGACGACGGCGTTTACGTTCCTGCCGAACGGGGGATGTAAAGCGGCAACGCCATCGACCCACACGGGGGTGCCCAGTGTTGCGGATCGCGCGGCCGACCACGTCCGAGGGAACCTCGAGCGGGTGGGGCGACGTCTTCGCGGCGCTGCGCGGGGCGCTGGAGGCCGGGGAGCTGGAGATTCCGCTGCCCGGCGGCGGCGACACGGCCCGCCGCTGGGCCGCGCTGTGCCGCTACGGGCGGGCCGACCTGGCGCTGGGACGTCTGGTGGAAGGCCACACCGACGCCGTGGCGATCCTGCACGAGTCCGGTGCCAAGCCGGAGCCGGGGGCGTTGTACGGGGTTTGGGCGTCTCGCGCTTCCGGCAAGGGCGCCGTGCTGACCGACAGGCCGGACAGTGGGCCGGTGCTCACCGGCACGATCCCGTTCTGCTCCGGAGCGGGGCAGCTGGACAGGGCGCTGGTCGTGGCACGGCCGGACGGCTCCGCCGGCGCGGCGGACGACGTCGTCATCAAGATCGCGCTGCCGGATGCGCGGATTCGGCCGCTGCCGGACACCTGGCACGCAGCGGGGATGGCCGACTCGCGTTCCTGGGACGTGGAGCTGCACGAAGTTCCCGTGCGGGAGGAGGACCGCGTGGGCCCGCCCGGCTTCTACACCGGGCGACCGGGCTTCCGGCTCGGAGCGATGGGGGTGGCGGCGGTGTGGCTCGGCGGCACGGCGGGTGTCGTGGACCGGGTCGCGGAGCACCTGGCCGCACGTGCTCCCGACGAGCACCAGCTCGCGCATCTGGCGGCGATGCACGTGGCGGTGGAGGCGGTGGACAGCACGCTGGCGACCGCGGCCGAGGCCGTGGACACCTCCGGAACCGGGACGGACCGGGCGATCACCGCTGGAACATGCCGCTCGGCGGCGGAACGCGCCGCGTGCGAAGTGCTGGCACGGGCGCCCCGAGTGACCGGGCCCGGACCGTTGAGCCGCGATGCCGCATTCACCCGGCGGCTGGCCGATCTGGAGGTCTACGTGCGACAGCACCACGCCGAGCGCGAACTGGCCGATCTCGGTAGAAGCCTCCTGTTGGCACGGGCGGGTGAGCGTGCGACGTGAGTACCTACGACCCGCACCCGACGACCTCGGAATCCGAGTGGATGCGCACCGTATCGGGCCTGCCGCCCGGCGTGCCGGAGCTGGGTGGCCGAGTCGTCGTGGTGGCCGCGCACCCCGACGACGAGTGCCTCGCCCTGGGCGGAGTGCTCCAGGAGCTGCGGAGACTGCCCGGCGAGCTCCGGATCGTCGTGGCCACCGACGGCGAGGCCGCTTACCCGGAGTTGAACAAGGCCGACCGCGCGGAGCTGGCACGCACCCGGCGACGCGAACTGCACGCGGCGCTGCGCGTTCACGGGCTGCCCGCCGTGCCGGTGACCTGGCTCGGCCTGCCGGATTCGGAACTGGTCTCGCACGAAGCAGCGCTGGCTGACCGTCTCCGAGCGTTGCTCACCGGCGCCACGGCCACCGTCGCGCCGTGGCCGCGGGACCCGCACCCGGACCACCAGGTGGCGGGGCGTGCCGCGGCGAGGACGAGGCCGCCGCGGAGCCGGATGTGGTCGTATCCGATCTGGATGTGGCACTGGATGCGCCCGAACGAGGAGGTGATCCCGTGGCGACGTGCCGTGCTGCACCGGCTCTCCCCCGCACAGCAGGCCCGCAAGAACGCCGCGCTGGAAGAGTTCGTCTCCCAGCGCGTCCCGCCGCCCGGCGTCGGCGGCGCCGTGCTTCCACCGGAAGTGCTGGCCCACTTCGGACGCGGCGTCGAGGTGCTGTTTCAGGAGCATCCGTGAGCACGCCGTCCAGTCGCTTCGAACAGCTCTACCAGGGCGACCCGGACCCGTGGCGGACGGCGAGCTCCTGGTACGAGTGGCGCAAACGCGCCGTGGCGCTGGCGTGCCTGCCCAAACCGCGCTACACCTCGGCGATCGAGCCGGCCTGCGGCACGGGCGAACTCACCGCCGCGCTCGCCGGGCGCTGCGATCGGCTCGCCGCCTCCGACGCCTCGAGGACCGCCACCGCGCGCGCCCGCCACCGGGTCGCGGACCAGGACCACGTCGAGGTGCGCCGCAGGCGGCTGCCCGACCAGTTCCCGTCCGAGTGCGACTCGGCGGAACTGGTCGTGCTCAGCGAGATCCTCTACTACCTTGCCGAGGACGATGCCGCCGCCGTCCTCGCCGCCTCGGTGCGAGCGCTGCGCCCAGCCGGAGATCTCCTGGCGGTGCACTGGCGGCCACAGGCTCCCGACGCGCCGTCCAACGGCGACAGCGCTCATCAGCGGCTGCGGGAACACCCCGACCTCGACGTCCTCGTTCGTCACACCGAACCGGATTTCCTCGTCGACGTGCTGAGGCGAGCGTGACCCGGCGCATCGAGGCGGTCACCATCGTGGTTCCCGCCCACGACGAACAGGCACTGCTGCCGGAATGCCTGCACAGCCTCGCGGCTGCGCTGCGGTGTCTCAGGACGGAGGTCGGTGCCGTGCGCACCTGCGTGTGCGTGGTGGCCGACCGGTGCGGCGACGCCACCGCGCGGCTGGCGCTGTCCCTCGCGGACCGTTTCGACCGCTTCGAGGTGCTGCCCAACTCGGTACCCTGCGGGCTCGGCGAGCTGCGCAACCGAGGTACCGCGCACGCCCTCCAGTCCCTGCGATCACCGGCTCCGGAGCGGACCTGGATCCTGCACACCGACGCCGATACGGTCGTCCCGACCAGGTGGGCGGTCCAGCACGTCCGCTACGCCCGGAGCGGGGTGCACGCGGTGGCAGGCCGGGCGGTCGTGCGCTGGTGGAGCGGCCCGGTCGTACGGGCACGGCCGAGTTACGAGGCGCTGGTCGCGGAAAAGATCACGGCCGATCACCACCGCCACGTTTACGGCGCCAACCTCGGCGTGCGCGCCGACGCGTTCGTCGACGCCGACGGGTTTCCGCCCCTGTACACCGGCGAGGACCACGGGTTGTGGGCACGGTTGCTGCGGGCAGGCCGGCTCACGCGGCAACCCAACGAGTGCCCGGTGCTGACCAGCGGTCGCACCAGGGGGCGCGCACCCGGTGGCCTGGCGACACTGCTGCACGAGCTGTCGCTGCGCTCCGGCGCGACCGTCGAGTTTGGTCGCCCTTGGTACAGGTAATCCCGCGGTCATGCGCTCACTCTCAGCCATCGACCGGATCGCCGAATGGACGTGGCTGGACAAACCGGCCGGCATGCTGCGTGACGCTGTCTCGCGGACCCTCCGGGGTCGGCGGCTGAAGGACGCGTTGCACGGCGTGTGGCTCGGTCACCCGGTGCACCCCGCCGTGGCGCAAGCCCCGATGGGCGCGTTCGCGTGTGCCGGTGTCGTCGACGCGCTGCCCGGGCGAGGCGTGGGCGAACGGCGGGTGAGCCAGCTTTTGATCAAGCTCGGTCTACTGGCAGGTGTGCCCGCGGCCGTGGCCGGGGCGGCGGATTTCGCCCAGGGCCACGAGGAACAACAACGCACCGGTCTGGTGCACGCGCTCGCCAACACCGCCGCCCTGACCAGCTACCTGCTGTCGCTGCGCTGGCGGGCGACGGGGCGCGAACCCGCGGGGATCGCGGCGGGGTGGACCGGGCTGGGCCTGACCGTGGCAGGCGGCATACTCGGCGGGCACCTGTCGTTCCACCAGGCCACCGGTGTCAATCACGCCGATGCGGTCCCGCACATCGCACCTGACGAGTGGACCGATCTCGGCGAGGTCGCCGACCTGCCCGAGGGCTCTCCGACCCGGCGCATGGCCGGTGAGGTGCCGGTGTTCGTGCTGCGCGACCGCGGTGAACTGTATGTGCTCGCCGACCGCTGCGCCCACGCCTCCGGCCCCCTCAACCAGGGTTCGCTGGCGTGGCCCGACGGGTCACCGTGCGTGGAGTGTCCGTGGCACGGCAGTGTGTTCCGGGTGGCCGACGGTGAGGTCGTGCACGGCCCGGCCACGGCGCCGCAACCCACCTTCCACACCCGCGTCGTGGCCGGTCGTCTGCAGGCGCTCGTCCGCCGAATCCCCGGCGTCCCGGCAGGCGGTTGAGGTCTCAGGGCCCGACGATTCCCATCGGGAGCACACGGCCGGGCAGCTGGGCGAGTCGAACCGCCCCGGCCGGACGAGGAAAAACGAGCCGTTTCCGAAAGTGCGTACTACCGGCAGCCGGGCGAGACTGGTGGAACTGGGGCCGATGGAACTGGGGAGCAAGGGCCGGCGGACCGACAAGACCACGGCGAAACAGCCACCGAGCAACGACATCCTCGCCCTCGTCGCTCTGGTGCACCGGCTGCGAGGCCCTCACCGGACGTATACCGGTACTTCCCAACCACCCAGTCGGCTGTTGCCCAACGGAGGAGAGACTCGATGTTTCGTCATACCCAGCGGATGCAGTTCGAGGCCAAACCCGAACAACCGGACGCGCTGTACGCCAAGAAGCTGCAGGAACTCATCGGGGGAGCCTGGGGCGAGATGACAGTGACCATGCAGTACCTGTTTCAGGGCTGGAACTGCCGGGCACCGGGCAAGTACAAGGACATGATCCTCGACATCGGCACCGAGGAGATGGGCCATGTCGAGATGCTGGCCACGATGGTCGCACGACTGTTGGAAGGCGCCCCGGCCGAGACTACCGCCGGCATGGTCGACCAGGATCCGGTGCTGGCCGCGGTCGTAGGCGGCATGGACCCCGAACACGCCATCGTCGGCGGCGGGGGGCCGCTGCCCGCCGACAGCGTCGGCACACCGTGGAACGGCAAATACATCGTCTCCAGCGGCAATCTGCTGGCGGATTTCCGGGTCAACGTGGCCGCCGAGTCCCAGGGCAGGCTGCAGACCGCGCGGCTGTACAACATGACCGACGACCCCGGCATCAAAGAGATGCTGAAGTTCAACCTGGCCCGCGACACCATGCACCAGCTGCAGTGGCTGGCCGCCATCGAACAGCTCCAGGAAGACGGGCTGGCGGGCACCATCGCCCCCGAGGCTCTGCTGGACGAAGAGAATCAACAGCACAGCCAGACCCTATGGGGCCTCTCGGACGGCACCACCGCCGACCAGGGCAAGTGGGCCTCCGGCACCGCCCCGGACAACCAGCACCAATTCCACTATCTCGACCAGCCCGAACCCCTCGGCGATCTGGCCTCAGCACCACCCCCGGACCCCCAGCTCTACGCCACCAACACCGAAGACCGAGGCATCGCGGGCAAGGCCAAGGACAAGATCAAGGACACTTTCAAAGAATGAAGTCGGACCCGTTACATTGACGCGCTCCGGACCGCACGCCTCACACGGGGGGAAGAAGCACTGATCTGGTGTGCTGAGTCCCTGGCTTGTCGCATGTTCGTGTGATGGGGCGTCGAGGACCGCGCCTGCCTGATCGGGGCCCACCGATACCGCACGGCGGACGTTGAAGGGGTGTGCGTATCGGCGCTCCAGGCGCAGCTGATCGCACCGCGGGCACGGCTCGTGGCGGCCTGCGCTGATGGCGCCTCTGAATGTCTCGGAGACATTGGTGACTTCGAGGCGGGAGTCCTTGGTGCGGCCGCGCGGTGGACGGCCTCGGATGGGAAGACCTGCCGCTGATCAGCGGCTATCCCGCCCCCACCCGCGGCCGCACGAGGGCCGCGTCGGTTCCATTAGAGCAAGCTGCACCCCGACGAAGCTCCTTCGAGCGGAGGTTCCGCCGAGCGAGCACCCCACGATCCGAGCTGAGACTTCGATCAGCTCGCAGGACCGTAACGAGGGAGACGGGGCGGGCGAGGTCCTGTCGGGCGGTGGCTCGGATCAGCGGCGGCGTGCCGGGATTCGGTCCCGGCGCGCCGCCGTGCCGGCTTACTTCATCGCCTGCAGCAGTTGTTCGCAGGCCCGCTCGCAACGGCGGCAGGCCTCGGCGCACAACCGGCAGTGTTCGTGCATCTCGGCATGGCTTTCGCATTCTTTGGCGCAGGTGGCGCAGGACTCGCGGCACGCCTCCAGTTGGCCTTTCGACGTCGGCGCGTCGTAGGCGGTCTGTCGGGACAGGACACGGGTGGTCACCGCGCAGATGTCCGCGCAGTCCAGATCGAGACGCACGCACCGGCGCAGATTCTGCAGGTCGTCTTCGGACAGGCACGCGTCGGCACACGCGGTGCAGGCTTGGGTGCACTCCACGCACGCCTCGATACAGGCACTGAGGACCTCACGATCCACATGACCCGCCCAGGGGTGGGTCTCCAGCAGTTGTTTCGAGTACGGCATACCCTCCTCCTTCCGCGATCAGCCACCGATCGTGGCGATGGCCCCTGCCCGGCCCGGGGCAACTCGAGAACACCCACTCCCTGCCCACCACGAGCGGTGGTCTCGCACGCGGATCCGTGAAGGCCACGCGGGTCCGGGAAGGCGCAACCTCGAACCCCACGAGGAACCACCGAACACGGAGCCAGCCGAGGTGTGGGCGGGTGTGGCCGGAAAACGTCGCCGAGCCACCCACGTGCCGCCGCGGTCCCGGGCCCCCAGCCTCTGTTCGGCGGCGAACTCAGCATGCTCGCGGAGCGGGCGTGACGCAACCGGTGGCTGGACCGGCAGGCGGTGGCGCCGACGGCTCGGGGCCGTCTACGACAACGCACTGCGTCGGTGGCTACGGCGACGAAGAATCACCACGGATCACCCGCATCGGCATCGAACGCAGCCTGGCCCGGCTATCCGGCTATCGACGCCCGACCCGACGCTACGAACGCACAGCCAACCACTTCGCCACCTTTCTCACTCTCATCCGCCACAAGAACGCACCACGTGAGACAAGCTCTTAGTCATGGAACGGCGCTAGCCGTCACATAGCCACGACAGCGGTCTTGCCACCGTCCACGATCAGCGTTCACGCCGTTGATGTAGGACGCCTTGGGCGAGACGAGGAACCGGACTGCGTTCGCGACGTCTTCAGGGGCTCGCCACGTCCGGCAGGCAGCGAGGCGAGATAGGACCCACCCGTACATGTCACGGATGCCCTCGTTCACCGGAGTGAGGATGAAGCCGGGATCGACGGAGTTGACCCCCACCCCTCGGGGACCGTATTCCGCCGTCCACGATTTGGTCATCATGGACAACGCTGCCTTCGAGGCCTGAAAGGCGCACGTGCCCGCAACGGCCATCGAGGTGCTCAAGCTGCCCACGTTGACGATGACCCCTCGGCCCCGGTCCGCCATCGCAGGGGCGAAGGAGCCCGTCAGGATGAACGGCGCCTTCGCGTGTACGTTGCAGGCCGCGTGGTGCACCTCCTCCGGGGTGGATTCTGTCGGCGCGAAGTTGCCGCCGCCGGCGTTGTGCACCAGGACGTCGAGCGGACCCTCGATGGCCTCGTGTATCTGTGCCACCAGACCGCGCGCCGCTGCGGAATCACCGAGGTCAGCAACCAGATCGATCGCACGGCCACCCGCGGCCTCGATGGATCGACGCGTCTCGGCCGCCCGGCCTCGATCGCGTCCCGTGACCATGACCGAGTGCCCATCCTGAGCCGGTCCGAGGGCCGTCGCGTGGCCGATCCCGCTTGTCGAACCAGTCACCAGTGCCCACGAAGAATCCGGTGCGGAGGTCTCCGAGTGGCTGTACTCGCTCAGTACCGCGTCCTCTCACATTCGGGAAGATCATCCGGCGGGCGATCATGTTCGTATCGCTCTGCGCATATTCCGGGCCCCGGAGCGCTTGCGGTTCGGATGCGCAGGGGCTGACATGAGGGGATTCAGCGCAGAGCAAGATTCTTGTCCGGGGCCGTGTGTGCCTCTGCGACCTGACGCAGGGGTCTTCCACCCCGCAGACGCCCGGATTCGGCACACGGACGTGCTCGACGGACTATCGAACGGGGTCACCAACCCGCCGTCGTACACAGTCGCCTTGTTCATACCGATGTCCTGGCACAGGCCTTCGCCCATCTCCGCTCCCGCGCTGTGCAGGCGGGAGGCAGAACCCTCGAGCAAATCGTCTCGAACGGGACGGCTCGACGACACGAACACCTGCCGCTTCAGCCGTGTGATCCGTTGGTGCTTCGTGATGGACGGACGCAACCTCGACTCCCAGAAGGCGAGTCCGACCTCGATGCCGCCCAGCTTCCCCCACAACGCCCTGCCAAGCTCGGCGCCACCGCGGAGGGCGACCGTGGCTCCCCTTCCAGAGCAGAGGTTCGGACATCAAGCCGCGTCGCACAATCGGGCGAGCCTCTGCTGCTCCATCGGGGCAACTTCACCTGGTGCACCGAGTCGAGCGGAGACCGCTGCACGAAGTCCGGGGCGTAGCGGACCGCGGAGTCTTCCCCCCTCGGAGAGGGCGGTACGCAGGCGCGGGTTCGTGGATCCGGTGAGCTGCCTTTGGGTGTCTTCGCTCCGGTAGGTCAGCGGGGTGGTGGGGCCGGTCGGTGAACCCGAGGTCGATGCCCGCCTGCCTTCCTGCCCTGCGTCATCAGGCCGACGAAGTAACCACCCTTTTGGCGCTGCGGGCCCGCTCGACGATCGCCGGTGTCCAGCGGGCCTACCGCAGCCCGAGCGCCATGGACGTGTCCGCTTCCCAACCCGAGGACCAATTCGCGCTTCTGCACGATGCCGTTCCCCTGACTCCTCGAATCGGTCCGATCAGTCCGGAAGGTTCCGTCGGCGCACGAGCGATGATCCCGGCAGCTCGGCGCTCGTCCGCGTTTTCGGGACCGATCCCGCACCACTACCGCTCATCCGACTCCGCCGGCTGCGCAGCAGCGCAGCACCCGCCGGCAGAACCGTGCACGGTACTGATGACCCACCACTTCCGCGTCCTCGATGCTCCGATGAGGAGCAGAAGGACATCATTACGCCTGCAGTACTGGCTGTCAGGATGTGATCCCGTCGAACAGCTTCTCCAGCAGCGTGTCCATGGCCAGCCCCATCCGCTCGGGGGCGGGCTCTCCGAACTGCTTCAACAGTGCGGGTTCCATGGCGGCGCGGCAGAGCCCCGTCCTGTTCTTAGCTGACGAGATTGCCGGGCAACAACGTGCCGATGTGGGAATCATCGCTCCTGGCCGCTCATGTCGCGATCACAGAGCGGTAGGCTGATGTGCTCCGGTGGGTGGCCCGGGGCGTGCAGCATCTCGAGGCCAACATCGCCGATCTCGACGACCTGCCCGGTACGGAGAACCTGGTAGGAATAGCCGAACTCGCCGGCGAATTATCCCCACACCCGGGAACCGGTACGTCCGGTGAGCTCGGTCGGTCCGGAGAAGTAATCGTCGTGGCTGTGCGTATCGGTCACGTGGGAGATGCACATGCCGTGCTGCCGAGCCGCTTCGGTGCAGCCGCTCACGTCCCGGCGCGGGTCGAATACCAGTGCCTGCCGGTCTTCCCGTCACCGATCAGATACGAGGCGTGCCCCAGCGACTGCAGGTAGAACTGCTGAAACAGCACGGCTCACACCACCCTTCCCGGCTGCTCGCCATCAGGGGTGCGCACCGGCAGGCCCTGCTCGGCCCAAGCCTGGATCCCCCCGTCGAGATTGTCGGCGCGATAGCCGTGCCCACCCAGGAACTCGGCCATCTCACCGCTGCGACTGCCGCTGCGACAAACCGTGACCACCGGCTGCTGCTGATCGATCTCGTTAAGCCGATCCGGCAACTCACCCATCGGAATCCACCGCGACCCGGGAATGCGCCCGGCCTGCCACTCCTGCGGCTCCCGCACGTCAATCAACTGCAGCCGCTCCCCCTGCCCAGACACCTCCATCGGCTCCATGGCTCCGCCTCCTTCCGCAGCACTCACGAGACCGTCCGGGACGCAGGAACGCGCCGGTCCGACTCTTCCCGACTCGGCTACCCGATAGCCACTCTCCCTATGCAGAGAGGAACTGTCGCTCGAGCGGTGTTTCCGGCCCGACACGCCGGGCTTGGTTCCGGCGGGATGGGCACGACCTCTGATGCTGTGAGCACACCAGAGCAGGTCGAACCGTCGGGGCGGCAGTTGTCGCCGGAGCGGGCCGCTGCGGCGGCGATGGTGGAGCAGGCTCGGCAGCAGGCCGGTGTGTTCGACAGCCTGCCTCAGGTACTGCTGGTCGAACCAAACGCGGCCGAGGCCGTCGACTGCTCACGGACTCCTCCCCCGTCCGCACCAAAAAATGGGGCTCCGGACAAGAGCATGCCCGGTGGAGCGAGGAGAAACGGACCGAACGCCGCCTGATCACCAATGGCGCAGGCATTCCCGTTACGACGATCCTCAGCAGTGCCAACCGCAACGACATTGCCCGAATTCTGCCGCTGATCGAGACGGCCTCGTCCGTGCACGGGCTACGCGGTCATCCCCGATCGAACCCGAAGCTCTCGTGATCGACCACAACTACGATCACGACTACCGTGCCTACCTACGCCCACAGGGCATCCACTCGTTCATCGGTCGCCGCGAACCCCGCGAGAGCAACCAGGCCGCTCGCCGGTTCGTCGAGCATGCCCCGCGCTACCGCACCGGTTCCGACGGTCGGCCGAAGGCTGGGAACGCCGCGCCGACCTCCATCGCAACTTCCTCACCCTCGCCACCCTCGCCTGCTACAAAGAACTCACCAAATGAGACACTGCCTTAGGTCACCCCACGGGGTGAATCTCACTGCCCCGAATGTGCACCGTGACCTGCTCAGTCACAAGTTCGTGATTGCTCCATGCGGAGGATCCGAGTACGTACACCTGGCTGAGGTACGATCTGCTTTCGCAAGATCACACAGGATAATCCATCCAATGGAGCTGCGAGGAGCGGCGGACATGGTCGGTGGCACCGGGTGTGGATACGTGGAACAGGCTGAGCTGGAGATGCCCCGTTCGTCGATTCAAGTATGAGGCCATGCCACCCGTCCGTTGTACATCGCCGCGTTGAGGACCTTGATGTCTGCACTATTAACCACTACTGGCTGTCTTGAGGACGATGGTCCCGAGGGCTCTTCGGATCAAGCTGCCACGGAGCTGCGGGACCGCATCCTGTGGCTTGCTCTACTGCCGGTGGTGCCCTTACTCGTCGTGCTGGGTGCTGTCACGGCTATGCTCGTGGCCGTCGATCGTTCGCTCCTTGGAGTAGCGCTCGTCCTCTGTGCTTCGGCGATCGCGTCGGCCCTGTTGATCGGTTTCCTCGCCGTCAGGCGGACCAGGAACGGTGTCCGACAACTCCGGCGAAAGCACGAGACGGTCGGAACCGACATGGCCGTCACCTCTGCTGACACGGCCTCTGCTGCCACAATCTCTGCCGCCACGGCCTCTGCTGCCGATGGCCCCTCCTCACCCTCCCACGGCAACGACGCGCTCCAGGCCGCGTTCGCCAAGTTGGCGCGGGGGCTGGAGGCCATGGCCGACCGCGCGATCACCGAAATCGACGAAGCCGAACACCAGGTGGAAGACCCCGATCTTCTCGCGCGCCTGTTCCGCGTGGACCACCTCGTCAACCTGTCTCGCCGCCAGGCGGAAAGTCTGGCCATACTCGGCGGTAAAGCGCCGCAGCGGCAAACACAGGACGACGTGAGCCTCCAGACGGTGTTGCGCTCCGCCGTGGCTGAGATCGAGCACTACTCCCGAGTGAAGATGACCGCGGTGGACGGAATGCTGAAAGGCCCCGCCACCGCCGAGGTGATTCACATGTTGGCGGAGCTGCTGGAAAACGCCACCCAATTCTCCAGCAACAACACTCCCGTGGTGGTGCGGACCGAAACCGTCACTGCCGGCGTGGCCATCGAGATCCAGGACCGTGGTCTTGGTATGACCAGCGATGAGATCCACCGGTACAACCGCCTGCTCGAGGAAGCCGACCGAGTCGAGCTCGACGAGCTTCTCGCGGACGGACGTATCGGGCTGTCGGTGGTCCGAGTCCTCGCGCAGCGCTACAACATCAGGGTCCGCCTGCAGAGCAGCATCTACGGAGGTATGGAAGCGGTCGTCCTGCTGCCGGAGAGCTTGCTCACCACCACGCCCCCGGAACCCGCCCAGCCCGGGCCCGCTGCCCAAGAGCTGACCCCCACGCCGCCACCTGCCAGCGGACCGCCCCCGCAGGTTTCCCGCGCCCCCTCTCCCAGCCGGATGCAATGGACCGGCGAGGTAGCAGATCCGGCTGCCGCCCCCTTGCCCCAAAGACGCGTACCGGCACCACCCGCTCATGAACCGGCGGCGACGCCACCCCCTGCGCGGATCGCTCCCCCTTCGGCGGAGCCGACGAGCTCACCCGAGGGCGGTCAGCGCCATCGGGGTGACGCGTCACAGCTTCCGCAACGCAGGCCCGGCACGGACAACCTTCCGGAGCAGTTGCGGACACGGCGGGAGAACGTCACCCCGATTCCCGGCCACAACACGGGGTTGTTGAGCGCCTTCAGCCACTCCGAGACCGATCAGTCAGCTTCGTCAGAAGATCGGCGAGACCCCTCGACATCCACCTGAAACGCCCCAAGGAGTCGACCGTGACCCAGCCACAGGATCTGACCTGGCTACTCGCGAACCTGGTCAACCAGGTTCCGCACACCAGAAGCGCCCTCTTGCTGTCCACCGACGCGATCCCGCGGTTCTACTACGGTCTGGAGCGCGATGACGCGGACCGGCTGGCTTCCCTGGCCAGTCCGTTGTGCTCGCTGGTTCAGGAAGTGGGCAAATGCTTCGGGGGTGGAGACGGGATGCGCCAAGCCAATGCCGAACTCGGTGACGGCAGTATCCTGGCGATCACGGCCGCCAGCTCAGGCAGCATTCTCGCGGTCCTGGCCGACAGCACGGTCAACGCCGGGGTTCTCAGCTACGAGATGCAGCAGCTCGGCAGGAAGGTGCCCAGCAGTCTGGCCACACCGTCACGCCGCTCCGCTGCGGAGGAGAGTCGGCCGGTATGAACGCGTTCGACGGTCAATCGCCCCGGGAACAGGGGATACGTCCCTACCTGGTCACCAACGGGCGCACCCACCCCAGCGCGGCACTGGACCTGCTGTCCATGGTGCGCAGCACGGGGCAGGTGCCGCACGACGTGCTGGGACCCGAGCACTCCCAGACGTTGCGGCTGTGCCGTTCCCCGACCACGGTCGCCGAGGTAGCAGGACACTTGCGGCAACCCGCGGTGGTCGTCAAAATTCTGCTTTCCGATCTCATCGGCACCGGTGCGGTAACCACTCACGATCCCACCGCGACCGCTGACGTCACCCCGGACCTGATCGAGAAGGTACTCCATGGGCTTAGAAGCCGACTCTGACGCATTCCCCTGGCAGCTCAAAATTCTCATCGCGGGCGGATTCGGTGCCGGGAAAACCACCTTCGTCGGCGCGTCCAGCGAGATCGAGCCGTTGAACACCGAGGAAACCCTCACCACGGCCAGTCTCGCCACGGACAGCGTGGCCGGTGTGGAACGCAAGTCCACCACCACGGTGGCCATGGATTTCGGCCGCATCACCTTCCCCGACGACAACGTCGTGCTGTATCTGTTCGGCACTCCGGGCCAGGATCGCTTCTGGTTCATGTGGGACGAGCTGTCCCGCGGCACAGTCGGTGCGATAGTGCTCGCCGACACGCGTCGACTGCAGGACTGTTTCGGAGCGATCGAGTTTTTCGAGCAACGAGGGATCTACTTCCTCGTTGCCGTCAACGAATTCGACAACGCGATGTACTACACCCCCGACGAGGTGCGGAACGCTCTCGCGCTGCCGCTGAGCGTTCCGCTGGTGATGTGCGATGCCCGCGACTCCCACGCCGCGACGCGAACGCTCATCACGCTGCTCGAACACGTATCGACGACGTCGTCACCGCACCCCATCGGCTGATCTCAGGGAGGACATGATGTCCGACAGCAATATGCGCCTCGTAGGCACACCACCGGATCCGAACGTTCAGCACCGGATGGAACGGTTGCGGGAACTCGGCATCCGGGAAGAACCCGACCCGCAGTTCGATGCCCTGGCGCGCCGGCTCGCCGACACCGCGGGCGCCCCCTACGCGATGGTGAACATCATCAGCGGCCAGCGGCAGTACTTCACCGGGCTGTACACGCGAGCCGAGTCCCAGACCAGTGCCGCGATGGAAGCGGCACAAACGGCCGTGTCACCGGGAAGGGAGATGCCGAAAGACCACGGGTTCTGCCCGCACGTAGTGGCCCGCGGCCTGCCACTCGTCCTCGGCGACGTCTGCTCCTACCCACGGTTCACCAGCAATCCCGTGGTGGATCAGATCGGGATCCGGTCCTACATGGGGGCGCCGCTGATCGACCACACCGGCCTCACACTGGGCACGGTCTGCACCGTCGCACCGGAGACCCAATCATGGGGTCGTCGCGAACTGGAGACGATCAAAGGCTTCGCGACCGAGGTGATGGAGCTGATACACGGCCGCGAACGCCAGTGACGGCCGAGGAGCGCTTCACGTAGCGCTCGTGCGGGAGGGGAAGATCCCGCTCCGGCAGACCCCGGTCGACACCTCGCCCGTCGCGGGCCCGTGTCCGGCGCGGTAGGCGCATACTCGCGGGCACGGGCCCCGACACCGCGGCGGGATCAGCTCGAACGTGGAAAGACACCGAGCTGGGAGGCCAGTCGCTCCGACCACGGGGTACGCGAGTCCCCCAGGGCCGTTTCGGCCAGCCGCAACCGTTGGATGTCGGAGGTGCCGGCGGGAGCGAAGATGTGGTGCGCGTCGCGGAGGTAACGCTCCACCGGGCTGTCGGTACCGAGCCCGTACGCGGCGTGCACCTCCATCGCGGTCCGTGCCGAGTCGAGCGCGTACTCCACGTTGACGAGTTTGGCGTTGATTAACTCCGCGTCACACGGCATGGCGTTGTCCAGCGAGTGCGCGGCGTGATAGGCCGCCAGCCGGGCCGTCATCAGCTGGGACTGCATCTGCCCCAGTTTCTGCTG
The DNA here is from genome assembly GCF_900101095.1 of Actinopolyspora mzabensis. GTDB lineage: Bacteria > Actinomycetota > Actinomycetes > Mycobacteriales > Pseudonocardiaceae > Actinopolyspora > Actinopolyspora mzabensis. The sequence goes on along the minus strand of NZ_FNFM01000005.1, from coordinate 257,404 downwards.
CACCGTCGGCAGCTGGGACAACGGTTGTCCGTAGCGGTGATGCCGAGCCGCGAAGTCGACGGTCTCCTCCACCAGGGCCCGGTGGATCCCCAGCGCGACAGCGGTCAGGTTGGGCCGCCCGTAGAGGATGCTGGAGCTGTAGGCCACCGCGAGGCCCTGCCCTTCGTCGCCGAGTCGGTTCTCGGCCGGGACGCGGCACTCGTCGAAGACGAGTTCGCCGTAGCTGAATCCGTGCAGCCCCATCGAGGCCTGGTGCTCCCCGAGGGAGAAACCGGGTCGGTCCGATTCCACCAGAAACGCCGACAACCCCCGGGATCCCTCCCCGGTGCGAACCACCACACCGTGCACGTCGCCCACGTGGCTGTTGCCGACGAAGACCTTGCGCCCGTTGAGCACGTAGTCATCACCGTCGCGGCGTGCGCTCGCCGTCATGCCGAGTACGTGGCCGCCGGAGTCGGGCTCGGTGACGGCGATGGTGGGTAAGCAGCGTCCCGCGCTGATCTCCGGAAGCCACCGGTGCTGCTGCTCCGCGTTTCCGAAGTGCAGGAGCTTCGCCACGCCGAGCTGGGATGCCTGCACCATGGCGCCCATCGCTCCGCTGACCCGCGAGAGCTCCTCGATGATGATGGACTTCGCCAGGTGCCCCAGGCCCATGCCACCGTGCTCGGGCCCGATAGTCACTCCGATCCAGCCCTGTTCGGCGATCAGACGGGAGAGCTTGTACTGGACCGACCGAGACTGCTCCATGTCAGGAATCTGCGGACGCACTTCGGTCTCGGCGAAGTGACGCACCTCGTCACGAAGGCGATCGTGGCTCGCAGTGGTGAACAGGCCGTCCATCGAGACTGCAACGCTCATACTTCTCCAATACCCGATCCGGTCTCCGTCGCTGCCCGCCATCCGGGGTGCACGGATGATCAACAGGCTCGCACGGGTGCTCCAGATGAAGTACCACCTTCATGGGGATTGACCCGAGAACTGGCACCACGCGAGGTGTGATATACGCGACTCCCTCCCTCCGGTTTGGACCGACGTGTGACCTCGTCAAGGGGCTGGCCGGGGAGGATGTGATCGCGGTGGGGAGGGTCGGTGGTCCTCGGTGGAGACGATGCGGGCTTCGGAGATGGTGGCGAACGCGTTCGAAGTGGGGCTTCCGAGGGACGTCCACGTGCGACGTCCGCTACCCCGATCGGGGGCAATGACCGGATCGCCGAGTGCGGGCACTTCGACGCGGCTCGTTCGGTGGGGCAGGGCCCTCGTGCTCTGCCCTCGTACTTGTCGTGGCCGAGGTGCTCGCTTCTCTCGGCCTCGTGGCCGGCTTCCATGATCTGCTTGCGCAACCGCTGCAACAGGCCATCAGGTCCGGCCAGATCGACACCATCATCGACGTCTCGCGGGCCAGCCGGTTACTGATGGCCGCGAGCAGGTGGGAGATGAGAAGGTCCCGGCGCACCTGGGCGCGGGCCACGCCGAACTGCTCGGCGACGGCGGCTTCCTCCTGCGGATCGAGCATGGTCAGAGGGCTACACAAAGACGAGCGAGGCTGGCTTGGCGGCGCTGTCCGACTGCCAGTTCATCCAGCAGTCGAGGCCCGCAACGGTCCAACAGATCGTGGGCAGCGGCGCGGGCCTAGTAGGACAGACCACCCAGCTCGGTCCGGGCCGCGAGACCGAGCACCGTCTGTTCGACCGTGGTGACCCCCTGGCCGAGCTCACTGGTGTGGCGTTGCACGTCCAGGGCGGCTACGCGGCGACGAACGAAGAGCACACTGGCCTCACGGTCGGCTACCCGCGACGTCGGCCGGTGCCGAGCGGCAGCCACGACCGCGACCGCCAGCGCGCGGAAACCGCGCATCAGACGCGAACCATCTCGCGGCGGTACAGAATCAGGGTGTTGAGCCGTTTTGCGACCAACCCGTGGTGTGTTTCTCCACTCCGTGCCTAGCGGAACACGCAGGGACTGACGCGATGGTCACTTCAGCAGACATCCCCGACTCCAGGGTGATCATGGTTCACTCTTCGATCACTGCTTACCTTCGGCCGACGCCGATACGGGGGCACGCTCGACACCGGGGCGCGTTGAATGGTCGGGCACGACTCGGTCGATGAGCCAGATCCCCAGCGCGGCGCCGGCGAAGCAGGCACCGGCAACCGAAGCAGCCGTCCACCCCATGCTCTCGTAGAGACTCGACGCTGTGACGGCACCCAGGGCTGATCCCAGTGAGTAGCAGATCATGTAGGCGCCGATGATCCTGCTGCTCGAGTCCGGATCCCGGGCGACGATGAGGTTCTGATTGGTGACGTGCACGGCTTGGACGGCGAAGTCGAGCAGCACCGCGCCGAGAACCACGAGCCACAACGACCATTCGGCCTGTCCGGTGAACCACCAGGAAGCGATCAACACGATCAACGACACCACTGTGACCACACCTGAATACCCGCGATCGGCCCACCGACCGGCCCGTGCCGCACCGAGAGTCCCGGCCAGCCCGGCGAATCCGAACAGACCGATCTGGGCCGGGGAAAGGTGCCAGGGAGCGTTGGCCAGGGGCAGAGCCAGCCCGCTCCAGAGCACACCGAAGGAGGCGAACAGGAAGAACGTGATGAGCGAGCGAGTCCGGAACACCCGGTCGGTCGCTCCGAGAACGAGGATCGAGGCCACCGCGGCCCCGTACGAGCGTGGTGCCCGACTTGATTGATCGTCGGGCAGAACCGTCCAGATCAAGATGGCCATGATCACGGCCATGACGGCCGCGGCCGCGTAGACGGCGCGCCAATTGGCGACGTCGGCGATGAACCCGGCGACGGTGCGGGCCAGGATGATCCCGACCACCACTCCGGAGGTGACGATCCCGATATTCCGGCCACGATGCTCGGGAGGGACTTCGCCGCGGTGTAGGCGACCGCGGTCTGCACGACCACGGCGAAGAGACCGGCGATCGCCACTCCGGCATAGAGGACCGCCGCAGTCGTCGAGAGCGCCGCCACCGTGGTTCCCACCGCGATCAGCAGCAGATGCGCCGGAATGAGCATCCGGCGGTTCAGCCAGTCCCCCAACGGGACGAGCGCGGCGAGGCCGACCAGGTAACCGGCCTGTCCGAGGGCCACCACCCAGCCCACCCGTCCGGTCGAGATCGACAGGTCGGAACCCATGCGCTCAAGCAGGGGCTGTGCGTAGTAGACGTTGGCCACCGACACCCCGCACAACACGGCCAGCAACAGCAGGCGTGGCCGGGTAAGGAGCACAGTGGACGCGGTAGGAGCCGAGGACGGCACCCTCACTCCAATCGGTAGTATTATGAAACCAATCGAAATGTAGCCATAAAGGTAGCAATATGCAACCGAACTACTTGAGGGGTACGTCGTGACCACACCACCCGCTGGGTCAGGACAACCAGCCACGCCCTCCGATGGGTGGTCCGACCCTCCCTGCGCTCTCGCGCGCGCCGTGGACCTCGTCGGAGACAGGTGGAGCCTGCTGATCCTCCGCGACGCCTTCGACGGGACCCGGGCGTTCACCGACTTCCAACGCAACCTCGGCGTCGCCAAGAACATCCTGAGCGACAGGCTCCGCCGGCTCGTCGCCCACGGCGTCCTCGACCGACAGACCGCCGCATCGGGCAAACGACAGGAATACGTCCTCACCCACTCCGGTGAACAACTGTTCACCGCCATGGTGGCCCTACGGCAATGGGGCGAGGCACACGCTTTCGACACCGGCGAGCCTCACTCGGTACTGGTCGACGACGACACCGACACACCGGTACCGACACTGCACCTGCAACGCCCGGACGGCACCACCCTCACCGCCGGGAACACACACGTCCAAAAGCTCAGCTGACGACCGATCTCCCATCGCAGGAGCGTTCAGGTGAAGCCACCTAAGAAATCAGGGCCAAGCTGCCCGTGCCACCGGGACTCACTGGCTGGACGCCGCACCAAGCCCTATCTCGACGGAGAGGATGGTGATCTCCGAGACCGACCACAGCACGATCGAGACAAGTCCGAACACCACGACGACACCCCACCGGCCACCGGGCTCCGGGCGGACTCACCACGCCCCACACCGGGCACCACCGCGGACACGACCGACTCAGCCACGCCGACCACCACCCCGGCGGCCACAGCACGGCCCACGCACAGCCAACGCGTCACGACATGAGAAAAAGCGGCACCCACGGTGCCGCGACAACAGACCTTCGAACCTCGCACATCGGGGAAATTTCCCCTGACAGTGTGGCGAAGGGGCAAGATACACACTATCCACCCGCGCCCGATTGCCGCAAGCTGGACGACAACTTGCTGCACGCTCTCGATCGACCCCTCCCGGTGTCTCGAGGCAGCCGGCATCCCAACATGAGCACTATTGACAACACCGCAGCTCAGGGACTGAACAATAATCGAACACCCCAACGAGCATGACCCCGTACTCGCCCTCGGCGGCACTACTCCTGGTCACGGCGAGATCTTGGGTTTGGCGAGTGTCCGTTGCTCCTCAGGCACCTCGAGCGGGCTGTATTCCTCAACGTCTTCCACGGGAAGATGCGGCCCGCGTAAAGGGCCACGATGGTGGCAAAAGCGCCCGCACCTTGCTCTCGCACAGCATGACCGTCTCACCGCGGTACGATCACCTGTCGTTCATCATCCCGCCTGCGGTGGAGAACGCACTCGACCGCCTCATGGCACCTCGCGCCTCCTGCCACTTCGGCATGCCCGGACTGCGGATGGTCGCTGGCCCACCCAGTACAACCAGCCCTCACCGATGGGGAGGTAGGTGAAGTCACCTGCCCGAGGTTGCTCCAGCCCGCCGGGAGCGGAAACCCTGCTGACCAGGTCAGGTGCTGGTTCGGCAAGCGTCCCGGAAAGTCGTGGTGCGTAACCACCCGCGCGGAACCCGGTCGAGCGCCCGTGCCCCGCATCGACCGTTCCACCCGCTCACGGATGATCACCCGGTCCCGACGTCCTCGGGCTTCTGGCCGGGGCGGGTTGGTAATCCCCGAGGAGGTGCGAGCGTGCTGCGAGGTGATGACTCGCAGCACGCTCGCACATTGTTTCGGCGTGGTGCCCGTGTTGTGCGGGGGCCTGTCCGTCAGGGGTAGGAGATGACGGTGGAGGGCACGGTGTCCGAGCCGGAGGTGGCGGCCCCGGTGTCGTTGATGACGTGGTCGTATTGCCCCTTGCCGCCGAGCGAGACGACGAGCAGGTCGTGGAAGACCACGCCCGGCGTGTTCGGTGCGGTGAAACCGCGCCCCTGGCGGATGGTCGGATCCGTGGTGTAGTTGCAGTAGCTGCCCATGCCCCAACCCTCGTGGGTCGTCACGGAGTCGCCGACCTTGTAGGCGGCGTAGCCGCGGATCCCGTCGTGGTTGATCGCTGCCTGGTCGGGGGCGTCGTAGGCCTTCTCGTTCTGGAAGAACACTGTCCGGCCGTGCTCTCCGTACCACTGCACGTCGTACTTGTTGAAGTGCTCGGCGAACAGGCCGGTGGCCAGCACGTTGTCACCGTTGACGACCAGGCCGTAGTCGGCGCGGTTGGTTTCCCAGCCGACGCCGCTGCCGTGGTCGGCGCGCCAGAGCCAGGTGTGGTCGATGAGCGTGTCGTGGGCGTTGACCACCACGCTGGTGGTGGCCTTACCGGCCCCTGCCCCGCCGATGCGGACGAACAGGTCCTGCAGCGAGATCGGATTGGCCGCGTGGTCCGCGGCGGATCCTTCCGGACCGACCTCCACCAGGGTCTCCGAGTTGACGGTTCCGGCGTCGACGAGGAGCCCGGCGATCCGCACCCCGTCCACGTCGGCTATCTGCAGGGCCGTGACCCCGTTGTCCGGGATGAGCGTGGCATAGCCGAGCCCGAGGACCACGGTGTTGGCCCGGTTGACCCGGATCGGCTGGTCGAGGTGGTAGATGCCGGGAGTGACCAGCAGGTGCTTGCCCTGATCGAGGGCTGCGTTGATCGTGGCCGCGGTTTCCCCGGGCCTGACGATGTGGAACCGCGACAGCGACAGCGACTCCCCCGCGGGCGCACCGCCCTCCCACGTGGTGCCGCTGGCTCCGGTGCGCAGCGCGGGCAGGAAGACCCTGAACTCGCTGCCGTCGAGGTACATGAACGGCTTCTCCCGCGAGATCGGGGTGGTCGCCAGCGTCGTGTACGGCGGTTCGGGGAAGCTCTGCGCCGGAGCACCCGCGACACCGGAGAAGACCATGTTCCACACGCCGTTGCTCCAACCGCCCACAGCACTGTCGCGGGTGTACCACTGCTGCTGCGAGTACGGAGACACCGTGCCGTCGATACGGCTGTCGGCGATGTAGCCACCGCTGGCCCAGCCGTACCCGCTCGGTGCCAGATTGAGCCCGCCCTTGACGTGCATCCGCCGGAACGGCGCGGCCTGGGCGACCGCCCAACGATCCGTTCCACTCACCGGCCGCAGCGCGAGATTCTCCGCGGAACGCCAGAAGTTCTGCGTCGCGTTGCCGTCGAACCAACCGGCGTCGACGGTGACATCGCCGTTGATCGTCGTGTCGTCGGGAGACAGCCCCAGACCCGCGATCGTGGTGTAGAAGCCCAACTGGGCGTTGAGCCCATTGTACGTGCCGGGCTTGAAGAACAGCTGGTAGCGGCCCGTGCCGAACTGGGACGACTCCTGCTCGGCGAAGATCTGGTCCAGTCGCGCCTGGATGTCGGGAGTGCTGGGGTCGAAAACCAGCACGTTCGGTCCGAGATCGACGTCGGCACTCGATGAGGAGGTCGTCGTGGCGGCCCGCGCGGAGCGCTGCGACGAACCGGCCAGCACGGCCGGAGTCGCCACGGCGGCGGCCATCGCTCCGAGGGCGCTTCGGCGGGAGAACGCGGTTCCGCCGGATTCCTGATTCTCGGATGAAGAGGTGGACACGAAAATTCCTCCAAACAGGAAGGTGATCGGTCACAGTGTTCGGGAGTTCCCATTCGCGAAAAACGGAAAAACCGCGAAAACACGATTTATCTCGCCGCTCTCGGGGTTCGAGCGGGACGAGACGATCCCCGAAAAAGCGGGGTTCATCAGGGTTCGACGTTCCTCAGGGGTCGACGCGACCCCGGTCGACCAGGTAGCCGGCATCGCCCGACTTCCCTCGCGCGCTCGCGCCTTCGGGGAGTTCGAGCCGAACCGAGTAGGTGCCGTGGGTGAGCTCCGCCTTCCCCTGGCTCTGCGACCGCCCGGAGACGAAACCGCAGGTGTTGCGGCCCGGGGGTTGAAAACCCGGTCTGTAACGCGGATGAATGGCCAGGACGCCGTTCCGGGAACCAGCGGCGTCCTGGTCGATGTAGCACGTCTCCGGAGAATCGACCCAATCCTGCTGCTCGGAGTTGACCGGCCCGAAGTTCTCCCCGGTGACCACGACCATCCACTTCGATCGATCGATCGTCGAACCGGAGAACTCGTCGAAGGAACTCTGCTGCTCGGCCACGGCTATCGGAGCTGCCGACGACGGCGGCAGGGCTGTCGCCACCACGATCGCGACACGGTTTCGCGCGGACATGGAACTCCTCATTCCTGGAGGGGCGGACCGCTCCGGCCCACCGGGCTCCCGAAGGAGAGCGCTCTCAATGCATAAAGAGGGAAACGTCTAGACCACCAGCCGGTAAAGGGCCCATGTTTTCTGAATCGATCCATTGGCTCGCAGATTGGCTCCCACGGAGTCGCGTTCGTACTCCCCCCGACGGAACCGCTTGGTCCTCGTCACCGCGATCGACCACCGAAGCGGGAAGGAATCGCGGTGCGAAGCCGCTAACGAGGACTGCGCCCCAGCCCCCTGCTCGCACGCCAGCATGGAACTCCTCGCCGACATCGGCTCCGTCATCACGTGGCGCAGCCCCCTCGGGGTCAAGGTACGGAAGAAAGCTACGCCGCCGAAGAAGAGGACCTCGTCGGCCAGCCGGTCACTGATGGCCGCGAGCAGGTGGGAGATGAGATGGTCCCGGCGCACCTGGGCGCGGGCCACGCCGAACTGCTCGGCGACGGCGGCTTCCTCCTGCGGATCGAGCATGGTCAGGCGGCTTCGAGTAGACGGGCGAGGCTGGCTTGGCGGCGCTGTCCGACTGCCAGTTCATCCAGCAGTCGACGATCACAACGGTCCAACAGATCGTGGGCGGCGGCACGGGCCTGCTCGGGCAGACCCCCCAGTTCGGGGAGGGTGACCAGATCGAGCACCGTCTGTTCGACCGTGGTGACCCACCCCTGGCCCAGCTCACTGGTGTGACGTTGCACGTCCGGTGTCGGTTCGCTGTTGGGTAGCCATTTGTCCAGCACCTTCTTGCCGTTCGGGGTGATAGAGCGGACGTGATGCTCGTCCTTGCCGACATCCAGCCCCACGAAGGCGCCGATCTCGTCTGGCTCGGCCACGCTACTCCTGTCCGTTACAGGTCCTCCCGGCCTGCCAGGCGGCACCGCTCCATCCGGCATCCACATGACACAGAACCTATTCGCTCTGATCAGAGCAGTGTTCGTACCTCTATCAGCGGTCATGCGGTGCCTGAGAACTCGGTGACACCACCCCCGGATCATGAACAACAGGGGGTACAAGTCCTGCCAAGCTCACAGGCCGAGATCCCCGTTCCGGGGACAACCAAAAAGTAATGGGGGGGGAGCACGAAGACCCCGAAACCGCCGCAGACCGGATCGAGCGGCTGGCCAACGAGCGAAAGCGGAGCACGCGTTCTTGAGTTGCGCCAGAAAAACCTGGAACAAGTGCCGGTTCCAGATCCGTGCTCGATCCCCACCAACAACGGTTCGGCTCCGAGATCGACTTCGACTGCCCATCTCGGGGGCCTTCCTTGGTCAGCTCGGCACAGGTGATGCCGGCCTCGTCGCTCAGGTAGCGCATGACATGATGCACCGCTTCGCGGTCCGCGACGCACACCGCGATGCACCCCCTGGGGTCCTGCTCGACGCCGTGCTCGCTGGTCGCCAGCTCTGCGAGCCAGGTTCGCAGCGTGGCGGCCAGAGCAGCGATTTCCTCGTTCCACGAGTCATAATCGGTCACCGTGGGGGCAGGCCCGTGCAGCACGGAACGGTATCCGGCCAGGGTGTCGCTGCCGTCGTCGAGATCATCGAAGTGCTCGCCGGAGACGACGGACAAGGCGCGGGAGAGGATCTCCCGAGTTGTGCGGTAGCTCAACGGCTCCGACCGGTCCGGGCGGCAACGAACCGTGAACAACGCTCATGGGATGTTCGTTCCACACCAGTGGAAACACCCGCTCTGATCACCGCGTCACGTGCTCCAGGAACTCCTGAGTCTCGGGGTCAGGGGAATACACGCAAACTCCGCTCATTCCGCGGGTGAGAAGCACCTTGTAGGTGTTGCGGATAAGCCCGGCGAAGTGGGTTTCGTCAGCTTTGCGTACGGCGGGGTCGAAGGAGTGGTCGCTGCGCGCGACCCATTGTCCGTCGCGACGAACGAGGTCGGGGCCGATGATAACCCCGGCCCAGTCGTATTCGAACCCCTGCGCGGTGTAGATGCATCCGACCTGTCCGAATCCACGTTCGTCGGAGGCCCAGAAGTAGGATTCGGGCGCGTCGGGAACGCGTTTCTCGGGTTTCGCGTTCCAGGGTCGTTTCCAGTCACCGATGACGACGTCGTCGACGAGACGTTTGCCGTGTTCTGTATTTGTCGGGTCGCTCCACGGCCAGCAGTAGCCGGCTGCGATGCGCGCGGTACCGCCGTGTTCGGACTGCCGGGTCCGCAGCCATGATTCCATCTCCTGCGGGGAGGAGACGCTGGCAACGACGAAGTCGTCGTCGACTGAGGAGGCGAGCTGACTCCACGTCGTCGGAGCGGCCCGTTCGAGCCCGAGAAGCCGCGAGACCCACGTGTCGAACACGGCAGAGCCGCCGCAGCGGAACTGGCCTTCCAGGGACACGACTTTAACGTCGCAGCCCTGAGCTTTCGCTGCTGTGGTGATCTCCTCCAGCGATCCCATTTCTCCCGGACGAACGGTCTGATCCTCGTCGAGGAGAAACACGGGGACTGAGGCGACGTCGATCAGTTCGTTGATCTGACGTCCGGCATGTGCGCGCATGGCAAGAACTAAACGAAATGACATTGGTTGACAAGTGAGATGCTATACTTATCGAGTGACTGTGCTTGTCGAGCTTCGTGAATGGGAAATCCTGCAGAACTGGAAGCGGGATGCGGGTTCGTTCGTGGTGGTTCGGTTGAAGGCTGAAGCGATCATGCTCGCTTCCGAGGACGTCCCGATCGCGGTGATCGGTCGTTTCGTAGATCGTTCCGTGTCGACGGTGCTGAGCTGGTTTCGTGATTGGCACAATTCTCGTCTCGCGTCGGTGGTCACTGGCCACGCGGGTAGTGAGAATGCCGCGAAACTGACCTCCGCACAGAAAGAGGAAGCGCGGGAAGCGCTGGCGTGCCCGCCGTCCGAGTCGGGTGTCCCCGCGGAGTTCTGGGATGTTCCGACGCTGGAAAAGCTGGTGTCGTTGCGGTTCGACGTGGAATACGAGTCGGATTCGTCGTTGCATCTGCTGATGAAGTTCTGCGGGATGTCGTTCAAGTACCCGGACGCGTTCGACGGACGCCGAGACGAGCAGAACATCGCCACGCGTATGGCGGAGGTTCGTGACCAGGTCACCGGGCTCATGGAGGCCGGATACGAGGTCTTCGCCGCCGACGAGGTCCGCCTCGACCACGAGGCCGAGACGCGCCGGACGTGGTTGCCGATCGGGGTGCGTACGAACATGCACGTGGACCGGGAGAAAGCGGCGCAGTCCTATTTCGGCGCTCTGAACCTGGCCAGCGGAAACGTTCATCTGGAACGGATCGAGGGCAGGCAAAACGCCGAACAGATGACGCACGTGCTCGCCCGTTTCCAACGTGCACACCCGAATTCCAAGATCGCGATCGTGTGGGACAACGCGTCCTGGCACCACGCGAAAGAACTCAAGAGACTGTTCGAACCAGGGCAGATATTCGACACCATCACCCTCATCCCACTGCCGCCCTACGCGCCTGACCACAACCCGATCGAGCACGTCTGGAATCACAGCAAAGCCGCCATCGCCAACATCCAACACGAAACACCATCACACACCTTCAGCGCCTTCGAGAACTACATCCGAGGCCGCAACTTCCACTACAGCTTCGAAAACCTCCCCGTCACCGAACACTCATCCGATCTTGTTCAATTCCCGCCATACTCCGTCCTCAAAGGTCCAGCCACCGCCAATCAGCGCTCCCTGGACATGCTGCCCCAAGCACAGCTCACCAACCTTCGGGAAAGAAAATTTGGGATTACGCCTACCCGGGTATGTGGCACGCGGAGATCCCACAGCGAGACCCCGGCCGGGGTTCCCACTATCCCCACTACGCGGACCATTCTGCAACGAATTTTCAACCCGATCGAATTTTAATCCCGCGGATCCCGCGGACCGCCGATGAGTCGAATCCGTTCCAGGAGCGCCGCGACTTCCTGGGTGAGCTCATCATCCTGCCCCTGCAGCAGGAATAGATCATCGTACAGGGTCTGCAGCGTTCGACGCGCGTCTGTCACGTTGTTTTCCGCGAGATGAAGCTTGCCGATATCGAGGCGTACCTGCCGCGCCATCTCGGACGCGTCGCCCTCTGTCGCGCGGATCCGGTCGAGCACTCCGTGGAACTGCTGCAGCGCCTGGGGTGCCTGGCCGAGCTCCGCTCGGCAGTAGGCGCCCTGAAGCAGACACTGAACCGCGTTATCGCTCGTCGGCCCGGCAGTGCGGGAAAAAGCCGCTTCGAGAGCGTCGAACTCGGGCAATGCCTCGCGATAGCTACCACCGATCACCATGGCCGCCGCGCGGCGCAACCGAAGTTCCAATACGTTCGGGTTCTCCGCACCGAGCACCTCCCCGGCCGGGTGGATCGCAGCCTCCAGGACATCGGCGGCCTGGGCATAGCGCTCCTCCTCCAGCAACGCCGTGGACCGCTCGAATGCTTCGCGGATCGCCTCTCGCAGACCGGTGCTTGGCGCACGCACGGCCGCGACCGACGATTCCTCCGCGGCGGAGCGCTCCAGGGTCGGTCGGGATTCCGGAGGACGCCGCGGTGCGTTGGGACGTCGAAACACGAGCGTGGGATCGGGCATCGCGTCGGTGACCGCACCCGCGGTCTCCGGCTGTTCTCCCGGCGACGGCAGGAACGGCAGCAACCCTTCGTAGACCTCGTAGGCATCGGTGGGCCGCTGATCGGATGCCTTGGCCAGCAGATCGAGAACCAGTCGTTCGAGCTCGACCGGGACCTCGGGCTGTACTTCCCGGAGCGGGGTCGGCTCCGTGCTGACGTGATGATACATCCGCGCGAAGTCGTTGTCCCCGCCGAACACGGGATGCCCGATTACGAGCTCATAAAGGATGCACCCGAGCGCGTAGAGGTCGCTGTGCGGCGTGATGCGCGCACCCTGCACCTGTTCCGGCGACATGTATCGACTGGTGCCCATGGGCATGCCGGTCGCGGTCAGCCGGGTGACGTCGGACCGCAGGACGGCGGCGATGCCGAAGTCGAGTACCTTGACCGCACCGTCGTCGGTGACCAGCACGTTGGCCGGTTTCAGGTCCCGGTGCACGACCGGCAAGGCGTGCGCGTGGGACAGCACGGTGCAGATCTGCGCGGCGAACGCCGCCGCCCAGCTCATGGGCAGCGACTCGTCCGGGTCGATGAACGCGTGCAGCGGCGTGCCGCGCACCAGTTCCATCACCAGGTACAGTTCGTCGGCCGCGCGGTCCAGCCCCGCGTCGTAGACCTGGGGCACACCGTGGTGTTGGATGCGCGCGGTGACGCGCGCTTCGCGTTGGAACCGATCGGCGAGCACGTCGCTCGCGGTGCCGGAGGCGATCGACGCGGGACTGATCCGCTTGACGGCGACTTCTCGGTCGAGCACGACGTCGAAGGCCCGCCAGACGGTTCCCATCCCGCCGGAGCCGATTTCGTCCCGGAGTTCATAGCGATCGCCGACCGCCTCCGTCCGCACGCGTCCTCCTCGCCCATACCGTCACAGCCGGTGTTTCATGATCCAGTCGTGTGATCAGTGCGTCCACCGCTTGATCCGAGAGCGATTCACTCGTGATCATGGCTTTATCTCACGTCGTCGGTGATGCCCTCCTGCTTGCGGATCAATCGCCACGCCGCGCTGCGGGCGCTGCGGTTGAGTGAGTCCTTGAAGGACTTCTCGGGGCCGAAGTACTGCCGTCCGAGATCGGCGATGGAATCAATGTGATCCATCATCTTGTCTTCGAAGACGTCGTCGAAGACGATGCCGAAGTTGTTCTCGTCGTTGTTGGCCACCGCGGCCATCCGGACCTTGGGGTCGTCGACGGTCTCCTGGAACGGCTGGGCCACGTCGGCTTCGGTGAACTCGGTACCGTGCTTGTCGTTGAACCTTTCGATGAGCTCGGACAGCAGTGACTTGTCCTGCTCCTTACCTGTCCCCGAGCCGTCGCCGAAGCCCTGCATCATCGCGGACCCTTCGGGTTTCAGGCTGAGGTTGTACTCCCCGGTCTGCTCGACGCGCAGGTGGCTCAGGTCCACTTCACCGATGTCGACGCCGCCGTCGCCGAGGCTCGGCAGCCGGTTGAGCAGGTGCCGTCCGAACAGGTACAGCTGCTCCAGCTCGTCGTCGGAGTACGGCACGATCTGTGCCATGAAGCTATACTTGCGGGTGAAGTCGCCCAGATCGGTGCGGAACTGCTCGGCCACCTCACGCTCCTCGGGATCTTCGAGTAGCGTGGTGAACCGTTCCACGGCCGGTTCGGTGTGGCGGTAGAGCTCGGCGTGCAGCCGCGCCCACTTCGCGGGACTGTCGGCTGCTTCTTCCTCGGCTGCCAACAGCGCTTCGGCGAAAGTGCGCATCTCGGCTTCGACAAGGACAGGTGGTGCCATCACCTTGCTCTGGGCAGTGTAGAGCAGGTTCGGGTCCGACGGTAAAGTCACGGCCTGCTCGAAGTACGGCCGGAACGCTTCCTGGATCTCGTCGGCATCGTTGACGAAGTCCAGCACCGCCAGGTCGTTCTGGGTCTTGCGGTCCGAGGTCCGGTTGAGCCGGGACAGCGTCTGCACCGCGCCGATGCCGCCGAGCTTCTTGTTGATGTACATCGTGGTCAGCAACGGCTGGTCGAACCCGGTCTGGTACTTCTCGGCCACCACCAGGATCCGGTATTCGTCCTGCCCGGCCCCGCCGTGCTTGGTGGACTTGTCGTCGGCGCGGGTGTAGGCGAATGCCTTCGGCAGTGCGCTTTCCGGGATACCGTTCTCCCCGGCCTCGGTGACCTCCTTGCTCTCGTATTTCACGGTTCCGGAGAAGGCCACCAGCACGCCGGGATCCTCCCGGAGCCGTCCTTCCTCCCGCAGGCGCGCGATGCATTCCTTGATGCCTCGCGCCATCTGCACCGCGCTGAGCCGGGAGGCGGTGACCACCATCGCCTTGGCCCGTCCACCGAGTCGTCCGAGGGTGTGGGTGCGGAAGTGCTCGACGATGACCTGCGCGTGCTGCGACACCGTCGAGGGATGGGTGACCGCGGCCCGCGCCAGTTCCGGATTGGCCTTGGCCGGGTCGACCTCCCGCTCGTCGGGGTTGTTGTTGACCAGTTTCCAGTAGGTGGCGTAAGTGACGTAGTTGCGCAGCGGGTCGAGGATGAAGCCTTCCTCGATGGCCTGCCGCATCGAGTAGGTGTGGAACGGGACGTGGGTCGGTTTGCCCTCGTGCTCGACGAGCGTGCCGAAGGTTTCCAGGGTCTTGGCTTTCGGGGTGGCGGTGAACGCGAAGTAGGACAGGTTCGGGCTCTGGCCCCGGTCGGCGGCCTTCTGCTTCAGCTTCGCCTCGGTCGAGGCCGCGCCTTTCTCGCCGGTGTCGTCGTCGGCGTCGAGCCCGAGGTCGCGCAGTACCTTGCGCACGTCGCTGGAGGCGTCTCCGGACTGCGAGGAGTGGGCCTCGTCGACGACGATCGCGAACCGGGAGCCCTTGATCTCGGTCGGGTTCTGCTTGAGGTAGTCCAGCAGGGCCGGGAAGGTGTGCAGGGTGACGGTGACGATCTTGCCGGTTTCCTGCGACAACGCCCGCGCGAGCTGCGCGGACTTGGCCCCGTGCTTCTCGTCGATCTTGAATACCAGTCCCGCGGTCTGCTCGAAGCTGCCGACGGTGTCGCGCAGCTGGGCGTCGAGGTTTCGACGATCGGTGATGATGACGATCTTGTCGAAGACAGCCGTGCCGGGCTTGAGTCCGTTGGCCGCCGCGTTCTGGTCGAGCTCGTCCGGGTCGCTCGGTGTGTGCAGGGAGGAGAGTCGGTGAGAGAGCCAGGCGATGGTGTTGGACTTGCCGGAGCCGGCCGAGGCCATCACGAGGTAGTTTTGCCCGGTGCCGTGCCGGGCGGCGTGGGCGGAGAGCTTCCTGACCGCGTCCCACTGGTGGAAGCGCGGGAAGATGATCTTCTTCCTCGCCCTCCCGCTGGCGTCCTTCTCCTTGTGCAGATGCACGAACCGTTCCAGCAGGTCCAGCCAGTTGTCAGGCTGCCATACCTGTTCCCACAGGTACGAGGTGGCGTACTTGCCGAACTCGACTGCGGGCGGGTTGCCCGCTCCGCCCGGCTTGCCGGGACCTTCGGAGCCGGTGTTGAACGGCAGGAACCGGGTCTTCGCACCGCGCAGCTCGGTGGCCACGAACACCAGGTCCGGGTCGACCGCGAAGTTGGCCACCACCCGGCGCGTGAAGATCAGCTCGGTGGGGTCTCGTTCGAGGCGGTACTGCTCCTTGGCGTGCTCTACACCCTGACCTGTCAGCGGGTTCTTCAGCTCCGCGGTCGCCACCGGAATGCCGTTGACGAACAGCACGAGGTCGAGCTGGTTGTCCTTGTCGGCCTGCTTGGTGGCGTACTTAAGTTCGCGCACGACGGTGAGCCGGTTGGCCCGGTAATCGTCGAGCACCGCGTCGTCCAGCACCAGCGACGGCTTGAAGTAGGCCAGCTGGAACCGCACGCTCCGGTCCTTCACGCCCTTGCGCAGGACTTCGAGCACACCTTCGTCGTCAATGGCCTTTGCCACGCGCTTGGCGAACCCGCGCTGGGCCGCGTCCGCGTCACCGCCGTAATAACCGAGCAGCTCGTCCCACTTGCGGGACTGCGTGGCGCCGATGAAGGTGAAGAGCTGACCGGTGTCCAGCCCCAGCTCGGGAACATACTCGTCGGAAGTGCCGAGTTCCCAGCCGTTCTCCCGCATCGCGTCGATGATCGCGGTGCCGAACACGTTCTCGTGATGAACCGGGCTCATAGCTGACTACTCCTCGATCCCTCGGCCACTCGCGGTGGAAACGTCGATCTGACCGGTGACGGCAGCGGTGATCAGGGCTTGGCGGCGTTCCTTCATCAACTCGACCTGACGTCGAACCTTGTCGACCATCGAGTCGATCTGACGGTTCTGTCGCCTAATCCGATCGACCAATTTCTGTTGCTCCTCCACCGATGGCAGCGGAATCCGCAGCATCTGCAAGTCAGGGACGTAAATCGTCAGATGCGTCGAACCCGTCGCGAGACGTCCCAGCAAGTCTGGCCGCATCGCGCGCAGACACCACAAGAGGTAGTACGGGTTCAGACGAGGACCACAGGTCCAAGTCACAAAGTCCTGACTTGTGGCCATGTCCGTGCCCATTACACCCGAGTATCCAGCGGAAGCCGTACGACATAGAAATACGGTGCCTTTGGGGTGCAGCTCGGCTGCCGAGTTCGCCATCCCCAACTCACTGATCTTCTCGCGCGTGTCGACAAGGTCTTCGAGACGATCCTCGCGAAGCTGACGGACCTCCCCCGTCGTCACCCACGGGATCGTGCAGTCCACCCACCACTCCGGTTTACTACGGCTTGGAGTGTGTCCACTGCCCATGTGCGCCACAAGCCCGAGTCGAGGCTCCTCCCAATGCGTAGGTATGGTTGTCACCCACGGCAATGTCGACCGGCGACGTTCGGACGCATCTCCGTTGACGACGTGATAAGCAACGCCCGTGCTGCGACGCTCCACCAGGAGACCTAGCTTCCGGTCCAACGCCGAAACCAGATTGTCGATGCGGGTGGTCTCGGCGTCGAGGAAGTCGGCGATACGAAGCTGCTCCTGCAGAGTCGGCACCGAAATGTCGAGCATACGAACACGCTCTGCACTGATATGGTATATGTTCGCTCCAGTGGCAATCGCAGCGAACAGGCCGGATTCAAAAGCCGAACGAGTCCACCAGCCCAAAAACCTTCCGTCGATATCAGCACGTGGACGCACGCGCAACAAAGTGTTCTGGAAGCAAACAGTTCCCTCGAGCTCAGATCGATAGACAGCGGACGCCCCAACGGAACCGAGGGAACCGCTCCCCTCAGTAACCAGCACATCTCCGTACCGCAACGAGTAAAGCGGCTGTTCCTTTGGGCTGAAGTTCATCGACAGTACATCGTTGAGCTTTAAGGACCCGTCCATAACGTTGGCAGCCCGCAGGTATGGCACCATATTTGGACCGTTTGCGTGCTCGGGGGATCTTTGTCGGCCGAGGTCGATCTCGGCGACGTTGCGGAGCGTGGTATGCTGCCAGCTCACTCCGTTACCTCCCCCAGCAGATCCTGGATCTCGGACAGCGGCCTCGGTGGTTCGTAGACGTAGAAGTACCGGGTGAACGGGATCTCGTAGCCGGTCTTGGTGTAGTCGATCCACGCGTCGGGCACGTGCGGGAGGACCTCGCGGGCGAGGTGCTCGTTGAGGGGCACGTTCCCGTAATCCCGGGGTTCCGTATCTGCTTCGGGTGCACCCTTGACGGTCTGCACATCGCCGTCCGGGTCACGCACGCCGACCACCTCGCACACGGCCTCGTGATCTGCTCGGCTCATGGCTGACTACTCCTCGATCCCTCGTCCACTCGCGGTGGAGACGTCGATCTCGCCGGTCACGGCAGCGGTGATTAGGGCTTGGCGGCGTTCGGTGAGAAGCAGGCGCTGCCGCTCAAGCTTGCGTTCCAATGCGTCCAATTCCGTCACGTCTTGTTGGAGTTTACGAACCCGCTCGGCGCTGTCGGTTCCGTCTGTCATAGGGATCGGAACCCCACGCAATCGGTCGGCTTTGATGCCGAGAGCTGTAGAGCCGGTTGCTCGCAGTGCGAGCTCAAACTGCCCACGCGGAGATCGCAGCCACCAGTAGATCCATTCTGGAGAACAGTATCGACGATCGGCACGCAAAAGGATGACCCGTTGCGCAAGAGCCACTTTGGTGTCCTCCACCAGAGCGACTTCTCCCAAAGGGGCTTCTGTCGTCAAGAGAACGTCGCCGTGCGACAGCAAGCCTCGTCGCATCCAAACATTGTAGTCTTCTTCAGCGACGTATTCACGACTCGCGTCGAGATCTATGGATCCACTCTTAATGTTCTTCGCCGTCACCAAAGGTATACCACTCACAGTCTTCTCCGGAGTGGCGCCGCGATAATCAATCCACCGTTCCACAACCCGCCTCAACGGAAGCGTGTCTAGAAATTCTCCGATCCCGGCCTGGAAACACATGTCCATGAACGCAGCTTTCCGCGCTGCAAGCAGATAGCTAATCCGGATGGATCGCATGCTAATCTGATCTAGCTTGGCAGTTTCTGAGTCTAGGAAGTCGGCGATGTGGCGCTGCTCCTTCAGCGGAGGCCATGCCCATTCGTTATCGAAAAAAGCACGTGTATCAAGGTTTTGAATGCCGGTGGCCTGCTTAATCGAACTTTCTGTCAGTCCCATTTTATACGTCGACGTGAATACATAATTCAAGAAACGAGAGTCAATGTTACACGCAGGCGTAATACGAGCACAGAAGTTGGAACATATGGCGCGCTCTCCGCCTTCGAATAGCACCGCCATGCCGACCGGTTGCTTGTCCCCTCCACCTGACTTTTCCAGTACAAGGTCACCCGGTGCGAGTTCGTATCGCCGAAGCGATGAAGCTTCCACTTGTCGAAGCGGAGCGGTGTCAAGTCGCGCTCGTCGATGCTCTCGATCGAAGTCGGCGGCACGTATGCAACGGACGTCGTCTTGGTCGCCGGAAGGATCCGTACCCCATGTCCCGTTTGCATTTCGCGCGACCATATCCTTCAAACGGCCGCGCCTCCATGTCGGATGGATAGAAGAGGTCCAAGCTGTCGGTGAAAAACTCATTCCGTCACCTCCCCGAGCAGCTCCTGGATCTCGGACTCCAGCTGTTTCAGCTCGCTGTCGATCTCCGACAGTGGCCGTGGCGGTTCGTACACGTAAAAGTGCCGGGTGAACGGGATTTCATAGCCGACCTTGGTCTTGGTGTGGTCGATCCACGCATCGGGGACGTGCGGGAGTACCTCGCGGGCGAGGTACTCGTCGACGTCCTCGTCGAGGGGGACGTTCTCGTAGTCGCGGAGTTCCGTGTCGGGTTCGGGCGCGCCCTTCACGGTCTGCACCTCACCTTCCGGATCGCGCACGCCGACGGCCTCGCGCAGGGCCTTGGCGAACGGGGCGCCGGTCGGCCAGGTCCCGCCGGAGTCGACCACCGCGTCCTTGATCGCCAGCACGGCTTCGTCCTTGGTCCACCACGTCTTGCCGATCAGCGGGCGCAGCGCGGCCACGAACCCCTCAGGATCGTCGAGCTTGCGCACCGGCTTGGCCTGACCGAGCGCCGCGAGGGCCTCCTCGGTGAGCTCGAAGCGCAGCTTCAGCGGCCGCTCCACGGTGATGCGGTGGTAGCCGAAGTCGTGGTTGTCGAAGATCTTGACCTTGCCGTGCAACGGGTGGTTCTCGTCCTCGGTGACCTCCAACGCCTCGCTCCACAGCCGCGTGATCTCGGCGATCTGATCGGGGCGGCCTTCTCTGCCATCACCGATGGACTTCCGCTTGTCGCCCAGCGACTTGCGCATCTTGTGCCAGTAGTCGCGGGCGTCGAGCAGCACCACCTTGCCCTGGTGCTCTGGCCGTTTGCGGTTGCTCAGGATCCAGAAGTAGGTGGAGATGCCGGTGTTGTAGAACAGCTGGTCCGGCAGTGCGGCGATGCCCTCCAGCCAGTCGTTCTCCAGGATGTGCTGCCGGATCTGTGACTCGCCCGAGCCTGCCGCGCCGGTGAACAGCGGCGAGCCGTTGAACACGATCGCGACTCGACTGCCGCCCTTGTCGGCCGGTTTCATCTTCGAGATCATGTGCTGCAGGAACAGCAGCGAGCCGTCGTTGATGCGCGGCAGCGCGGGCCAGAACCGGCTGTTCTCTCCCAGCTGCTCCAGCTCGCCCTCGACCTCGTCCTTGACCTTCTTCCATTCCACGCCGAACGGCGGGTTGGCCAGCAGGTAGTCGAAGGTCTGGCGGTAGTGTCCGTCGTCGCTGAAGGAGTTTCCGAACGCGATTTTCTCCGGATCCTGCCCCTTGATCATCAGGTCGGACCGGCAGATCGCCCACGACTCCGGGTTCATCTCCTGGCCGTAGACCTCGACGCTGGCGTCCGGATTCATCGCGGTGATGTGTTCGTGAGCGGCGCTGAGCATCCCGCCCGTGCCGCACGCCGGGTCCAACACCTTGCGCCCAACGCCGGGTACGCTCAACGCGTCGTCGTCCGGGCCGATGAGCAGGTTAACCATCAGCTCGATGACCTCGCGCGGGGTGAAGTGCTCACCCGCGGTCTCGTTGGACTGCTCGGAGAACCGCCGGATCAGCTCCTCGAAGATGTAGCCCATCTGGTGGTTCGACACCACCTCCGGCCGCACGTCCAGGTCGGCGAACTTGCCCACGACCTGATAAAGCAGGTCCGAACTGTCCAGCCGCTCGATCTGTCTCACGAACTCGAAGTGCTCGAAGACCTTGGCAGCGTTCGGGGAGAACCCCCCGATGTACTGCTTGAGGTTGCGCTGAGCGTGCTTGGAGTCGTTCGCGATCGACCGAAGGGTGTAGGCCGTGGTGTTGTAGAAGCTGTGCCCTGAGGCTCGGCGCAGGAACTTCTCCGGGTCCATGTCCTGGTCCCGGAACTTCCGCGCCGTTTCCAGTACCTCGTCGCGGGTTGGTTCCAGTACGCATTCGAGTCTGCGCAGCACCGTGAACGGCAGGATCACCTTGCCGTAGTCGGACTGTTTGTAGTCACCACGCAGCAGGTCGGCGACCGACCACGCGTGGTTGGCCAGCTCCGTGTGTTTGTCGGTGTTCAACGCTTTCCTTTGGTTCTTGGTTGTCGAAAGAGAAAATGATGGGTATGGACCGGGACATCGAGCCGTCGCCGGAAGCGCGACGGTCAGCTGTCCGCTTCGGGCGGCAACAGCGCCCCACTGGTCAACCCGGTCGCCCACTGTCTCGCGGTCTCCTCGGCGAGCGTGCTTGCGAGTGCGGCCGACTGCCGGAGCCGGAACAAGTGCTGAAAGGCCCTCCCGTAATCCCGCTGGCTCCGCGGTGGCACGAGCGGTACCCGCAGCCGTTTGACGTCCAGCCGCACGATCGACGTGCCCGTTGTCGCTCGGTGCGTGTTCTCCTCGGCCGACAGGAATCCGGCCAGAAACCACGGGTCCAGCCGCTCGGGATCAGGCCGAAGCAGGAACAGGTGCGGGCCCAGCAACTTGCCGGAGTCCTCCGCATCGGCCACGCGGGCAGGAACGATGCGGAGGCCGTGCAGTGTCTCGGGCATGATGACGTCCCCGTCTTCGATCCGGACGTGCTCGGCAGGCTTGTCCCGCGGCGAACCCGAGGTGGGGGTTTCTCCGCGAAGATCGCTCAAGGTCAACACTGGCATATCGTCGATGGCCGCGTCCGTGTTTCGCGAAGACGCGCCCCGACGAACCGAGGTCGCTCGGTGCAGGGTGAGCGCCCCACCGCGCAACAGGTCGGCCACGGTCGCCGTCCGCCACGTCTCCGGCTCCGCATCCGCCACGGCCCACGCGTGCGAGCTCGCGTCGAACGTGTCACCGCCGATGCGTGCCGCATCCGTCAACTCGGCCAGGTTTGCGCAGGCACGAGCCAGCTGTTCACGCAGGTGCTCGGCGCGCTCGGCCTGCTCGGTCGGCGTGGCCACCACCCCGGCGTGAACGCGGCGAGCCGGCGTGACATCGACCGTGGCGTCGAGCAGATCGACGATCGACGCCCGCTGCGCCACCCCCTCCACCGGTTCGAAGCGCTCCTCGGCCTCGTCGAAGTCCCGCCACAACTCCACGATCCGCTCGTGGGAGAGGTTCTCGGTCGCCGCATCGATGAACAGCACCGATTCGCCCGTGTCCAGAGTTTCGTCCGGTTGGGTCAGAACCCACAGGTGCAGGCCGAGGTGCAGCGGTGGCGCGGCTCCCGGCGGGAGCGCGATGACAGCGCGCAACGCACCACGGCGGATCAGCTCGGCGCGGACCCTGCGGCCCGAGGCCCGTTCGGCCGCGCCCGGGGGCATCAGCACCACCACGCCACCACCCGGTTCCACGTGCGCCAGGCAGTGCTGCACCCACGCCAGTTCGGATTCCGCCCTCGGAGGGAGCCCGTAAACCCAGCGCGGATCGTAGGCGAGATCGTCATGACCCCAGTCGCGGATCCCGAACGGCGGATTGCACAACGCCGTGTCGGCCTGCAGGTCCGGAAACGCGTCCTGCCGGAGGCTGTCGGCGGCGACCGTTTCGACGAGCTCCGCCTTCGGGGCCTCGACACGAAGCCGAACCTCGGACAACACGGCCTGGGTCGGTGCGATGTCTTGCCCGAACAACTGAGTGGCGCCCTGTCGCGCCGCCGCTGACAGCAGACCACCTCCCCCGCACGCCGGATCGAATACGGTCCCCGGCTCCAGCAGGAGGCCGACCATCAGGTCCACGACCGGTTTCGGAGTCGTGTGCACCGAGTCCGCACCCAGCACATCCTGGAACACCACGAGCGCGACCTCGGCGCCCTCCTCAGACACGCAGCGCAGCAGCGCACGCACCGTCTCCGGAGCGGCCTCCGTCGGAGGAGACACGTCCAGGCACCGAGAAGTCTCCGCCACGAGCTCCTCGTCATGCAGCTCACGCAACCAGTCAAACCGGCTGGTCTCCAACCATACGAGCGGCGGGATGAACGGCAGCAGCGCAGCCGCCTCCCTCGGAGCCTGAAGCAGCGTCGTGCGCAGCTCCTCCAACGGGGACAACTCCGGCAGTTGACCACGCGCCGCCAACCAGTCCCGCACCTCCACCAGATCGTAAGCCGGGCTGGTGTCAGTGCCGCCGGTCGGATCCGGGAAGTCCGGATGTCTCCGTCGCCAGTTGCTCACCGTGGCCCGGGTGACCCCGGCCATCCGCGAGATGTCGGCTGAAGTGACCTCGACTCGCGTCACGGTGCACACTCCACGGTTCGTCGCATGCCTGAACCATACACCACCAATTCAAGCTGTATACATATTTGACACCGCTTTCATCGGTATGCTCATCTATGATTGCTTTCAATGACGGCACTGCATCGCCACACCGAGAGCGACCGGCGCCCCGGTCCGCCCGGATGCATCGCATCCCGGACCGCCCATCACCTCTCGATCACCTACCCGACATCAGGAGTTCTCCGATGAATCAGCCCTACAGCCCGTATCCCGGTCAGCAGCCGCCGCGGCAGCCCACCAAGCGCAAGAAGTGGCCGTGGGTCCTCGGCGGATTCGTGGCGCTGGTCGTGCTGGGCAGCGCGATCGGCACCGCGGGCGGAGGCGGTGGAAACCAGCCTTCCGCCGGCGGCAGCAGCACCGAGTCAACCCAGCAGGCTCCCGACAAGCCTGCCCAGGTCGTCTACGAAGTGACCGGCAGCGGCACGGCCGGCAACATCAGCTACGGCGCCAGCGGCGGAGTCTCGCAGAAGACCGGAGCCACCCTGCCGTGGAAGCACACCGGGCCCTATGACGGCGGGTACGACTTCTTCACGCTCAGCGCGCAGAACGGCAACAACGGCGGTGAGATCACCTGCCGCATCACCGTCGACGGCGAGGTCATCAAGGAGAACACCAGCTCCGAGCCGTACGCGGTCGTGTCCTGCTCCGGCAACACCGGATTCTGAGGAGGGATGTCGTGAACCAGCCGATGCCCCAGCCCGACCGCCACCCCCTGCGCGGCCAACCCGCTCCGGTCCCGCCGGTGCTACCCGCACAACGCCGCACCAACCACGTGCTGCACCTGCTGCTCACGCTGGTCACCTTCGGCTTCTGGATCTTCGTGTGGCCCTGCGTGGCCGCGTGGAACCACTACCAAGGCCGGCACGAGCAGAAGCAGTACCAGCGCGACCTCGCGCTCTACCACCAGGTCCGCAACGACTGGGAACGAGCGAACAGATGAAACGACTGGCAACGATCGGCGCGCTCGTCCTCGCGGTGGCGGGCTGCTCCGGCGGCCCCGCGCCCAACGGTCCCGACCACGGCGGCACCAGCACCCCGATGGTCACGCCGTCACCGACCACCACCGAGCAGGCGCTGAAACCGCTCCCTGCGGCCGACGACCTGAAGCTGTCGATGCGAGTGCTGAGCAAGAAGTGCTACGGCTCCGCCGGGGGTCTCGTCGAGTACCAGGTCGACGTCGCCTACACCGACGTGACACCGATCTCCGAGCTGCGACCGGCCACAGTGACCTACCGGGCCACCGGCGGTGAGGCGGAACAGATCGACTCGACGCGTCTGCGCGACGGCAAGTACGGCGTCAACCGCTCATCCGTACAGACCCCGTCGTCCAGCACCACTCTGAAGATCGAGGTCGTCGACGTGTTCTGACCTCGACGCCGACTCCGGCGCGGGTCCGGCTCCCGCCTCTCGCCACGATCACCACTCCACGCCCCCCGGAAGCCAGGAGGAACTCCTCATGATGGATAGCGACCGCAACACCGAACTCACCAACACCGTGCTGGACCGTGCCGAGCAAGACCCCACGCTGAACGACCAGGCGAAGATGCTCGTCCTCGCCGCGCTGGACAGCGACGAAGCCCTCGCCGAGGCCGCGGGAAACGCCGAAACGCCACCGCGTCCGCCGAGCGAGCGCATCCCGTCCGGATCTCCTTCCGAGCCGGTCGGAGCCTTCCTCGAGGCGATCGAGGTCTCCGGTTTCCGCGGCATCGGCGCGACCACGACGCTCGACCTGACCCCGACTCCGGGGCTGACCGTCGTCGCAGGACGCAACGGGTGCGGCAAGTCCAGCTTCACCGAGGCGCTGGAGCTCGCGCTCATCGGGGACAGCTACCGGTGGAAGAAGAACTCGACGATGTGGCAGGAGCACTGGCGCAACGTCCACGACGGAACGCGACCCGCCATCCGGGTCCGGCTGGCCGAAGAGGGCGTCGGCACGACAACGGTCGGCGTGGACTGGGCGAACGACGCCGCTCTGACCAACCGCGCGGAGTGGGCCCAGCGTACCGGGAAACGGCAGGAAAGTGTCGCTACGCTGGGCTGGAAGGAACCGTTGGCGCTGTACCGGCCGATCCTGTCCTACGACGAACTCGGAGGCCTGCTCGAAGCCGGTCCCAGCGAACTGCACGACGCGTTGGCCAAGCTGCTCGGCCTGGAGCAACTCGCCGACGCGACTCGACGGCTGCGGGCACTGGTCACGCGCTTGGAGGAGCCCGAGAAGACGGCCAAGGCCATGCGCAGCACCCTTAAGGCCGAGCTCGACAACAGCACCGACGAACGCGCCGCTCACGTACTCGAGGCGCTTCGCAGGCGTTCGCCCGATCTCGACCTCATCCAGAGCTACGCGACCGACGTCCGCCAACCTGATGCGCAGCTTTCCCAACTCCGGACGTTGAGCAACGTCGATTTCCCGTCGGAACAAGCCGTCAACGACGCCGTAACCGCCCTCCGCACAGCGCTGGACGACGCCGGCACTGCGCTCGACGATTCGTTGCTCGGCGTGGACCACCGCACCGCCCTGCTGCGGCAGGCCCTGCACTTCCACCACCAGCACGGCGACAGGGCATGCCCAGTATGCGGTGTGGGCACCCTCGACGCGGAGTGGAGCACTCGCGTCACCGCACAACTCGCCGAAGACGATCAGCGGCAGGCCGCGGCGCAGCAAGCACGCGCGAACATGCGCGACCGCGCCGCCGCCCTGCGGCGTTTGGTCACCACCACACCCCCGTTGGTCGAGCCCGACGGCGTCGAACTCGCCGCGTTCGATCGAGCGCGAGCTGCCATCGATCGCTGGACCAACATGCCCGAAACCGACGCGGCCCTGGCCGACCACGTGACACGGACGTACCCCGAACTCGCCGAGGCAATGTCCGAACTGACAGCTGAGGCACGAGACCTGATCACCGAGCGGGAGGACGCCTGGGCCCCGCTGGCCGCACGCATCATCGAATGGGTCCGTCGTGCTCGCGAAGCACGCGCCCAATCCGAAGCCCTCACCGACGGCAAGAACGCCAGCACGTGGCTCAAGGACAACACCCACCTGTTGCGCAACGAGCGTCTCCAACCGCTCGCCATCGAAGCTCGCACGATCTGGTCCGAACTGCGTCAGGAGAGCAACGTCGACCTGGAGTCAATCTCGCTGACCGGCAACGGCAACCGTCGCAGGGTCGCCCTGAACGCCGAGGTCGACGGCGAGAACGCGGGCGCGCTGGGAGTGATGAGCCAAGGTGAACTGCACGCTCTGGCGCTGGCCCTGTTCCTGCCCCGGGCCACCATGCCCGAAAGCCCGTTCCGGTTCATCGTGCTCGACGACCCGATCCAGGCCATGGACCCGGCCAAGGTCGACGGCTTCGTCCAGGTTCTGGCACGCCTGGCCCAGGACCGACAGGTCGTTGTGCTCTCCCACGACGACCGCCTCCCCGAATCGGCACGACGCACCGGTGTCGACGCCCGCATCCTGCACGTCACACGGGGATCCGGCTCCACGGTCGACATCACCGAGTCCCACCACCCCGCCCAGCGCCACGTCGCCGACGCGCGGACGATCGCCCACGACGAACAGCTCGACAACGACGTGAAAGCCGACGTTCTCCCCGGCCTGTGCCGCATGGCCGTAGAAGCAGCCGCACGTGACATCTTCCTGGCACGACGCTTCTCGCGAGGAGCGGACAGGGCAACCACCGAGGACGAGTGGAACCGCACCCACAAGACCCGGCAATGCGTGGCCCTGGCCCTGTACGACGCTCGGGAAGCCGACCTCACCAGCTGGCAATACAGCAAGTCCTGGCGCAACAGAACCCTCACGATCTGCGGCGCCGGCACCCACGAAGGACTGCGCAAGGATCCGAAGCTGGCAGTCCAGGACCTCTCCGACACCGTGAACGACCTGCTCCGGGAGTCATGATGACCGCGAACACGTCAGATGCGGACCGCTTGATCACCAGCGCTCACGCCGTCCTCGATCGCACCATCGCGGTGCCGCCGCACCAGGTATCCCGAGTGGCCGCCTTCCTCGCACGCCGCGCTCTCGAAGCCATCACGCGCGATCTGTGCGAACGGGTCGGCGTCCGCTCGGACATCGCAACCATGCGAGCACGACTCGTCGTCCTGCGACACCACACGAACGCAACGACCGCCGAGCTTCTCGCAAGATCCTGGCTCGGGCTCAGCCGCGCATGCCACCACCACGCTTTCGAATTCGCGCCGAACGAGAACGAGGTCCGCAGGCTACTCGAGCATGTGAAGTCGACACGTCCTCGAGACGAGCACCTCTAACAGCTCTGTGGCATGTCCCGCGTGCGTAAGACACACACGGTTCGGTTCCGAGAGGAAAAGTGTCTCGCCCAGATCGAACAAGCCCGTGGTCAAGCACAGCGTGGTGTCGCCGAAAGGGATCATCATTTGGTGTCGGTGCTCGGGGTTACCGTGCGAACGAACCGCGTCGACGCCCGCAGCCGACTGTCCACACACCGATGCAACTATCCGTCCAGATCGACTCGCGTACCAGGAGAGAGCGCTGACATGACCGTCAAGACCACCGAGCAGTGGTGGCACGAATTCCGTGCCAGCTCCGCCGCCGACGTGACCATGTCGTTGCTGCGCTCCCGGGACGCCCTGTTCCATCTGGCTGTCATGGCCGCCCATCTCGGCGACGGACAGATCGTCGATGGACAGACACTCGCCGCTGAGATGAACGCTGATCTGCCCGAGCTGTTGCACAGCTCCCCGCACGCCGACACCGATGACGCCGCAACACCGGCTGTCACCGACGCGGACGATCTCCTCACGCACTGGACCAAGAAGGGCTGGGTACATCGCAGCGTCGACCCCACCAGCCGCACCGAGCAGTATCAGCTCACCTCGGGTGCGACCCAGGCGGTACGGCAGATGCGCAACCTGCAACGGCACACCTCGATCGCCACCGAATCCACCCTCGTCATCGTGATGTCCGAACTGCGACAGATCGCTGCCGAAGCCAATCCCGATCCGAGCGCCCGTCGGGCATCGATCAACGAGCAGATCGCGACTCTTATCGCTCAGCGAGACGCACTCGATAACGGCGAGACGCCGCGGGTCAACCACACCGAACTCGTCGACAAGATCAACACGCTGACCCAGCTCATCGAACGCATCCCGAGTGACATCGCACGATACGGCGAACGCATGCACGCCAACACCGCAACACTGCTCCGACAGGGACTCAGCGGGGACCCGAACGAGTTCGCCGAGTCACTGCAGCGCATGTTCGACGGCCACGACGTCATCGCCGACAGTCCAGAAGGGCAGGCATTCCGATCGTTCTCCACGATGATCGGAAACCCCTCACATCGTGCTCAGCTGGAAACCGACATTGCCGAGATCACCGAGCACCTCCCCGACCTGCCCACACATCTGGCCGATAGCTTGAACGGGTTCATCGATGTCATGTGGAACCGCGTTCAGGAAGTCGAAAAGACACGAGGAGCCGCGTTTCGCAGGATCAGCAATTTCGTCCGTGGCGGTGACTTCTCACACTACCGCAGCATGCGCATCCGGATCAACGAGGTCCAAGCCTCGGCGGCCGAAGCCTTTGCGCGCACTCACGGCGGCCGCGACATCGGGTTTGTCGTCCCCATGAGCGGAGTCGATGCCCGCTCCGTAGGACGGTTGCGCCTCGACGAGGGAATCACGACGCTGCCCGAACCCCTCAACGCGTCCGACAACGACTTCGACATCGATCCTGCGGCACTGACTGGTCAGGAAGCCATCGATTGGCAAGCTCTGCAGGTCGCCGTGCACTCCGCCATGGACGCCCGAAACGGCTTCGCCACGCTGCCCGAGGTGCTCGAGCAGCTCCCCGAGCCACGCACCGGCGATGTCATCGGCCTGTGGTCGCTGGCCACTCGTCACGGCGACGTCGACGACACCTCCGGCATCACGGTCCAGACGCACACGAGCCGCGGCTCGCGCGAGATCACCGTTCCATACCTGGTGTTCGATCAACAACTTCCCGACCCCCAGCTCGGACTCGACAACCGCACTCCCCTACGGGTGCGAACGTCTGTCACGGAAGGCATCCTCGATGGTTAACTCCCTCGAACCGAACTTCGCGAACGTGTTCGACGGCCTGTTCCCGGAAGAAGCCTACGAGGACGCCGATCCCGTTCCCTTGGACCCCGAACAGGTGTTTTCCGGTGCGGCGGAACCGGTGCGAACCCACCTTGGCCAGGACACCATACAACCGCGGTTCGACGGCGACACCAGTCAACTGCCCCACGACGTGTGCTGGACCCTCCAGGAGCTAGTGGCGGCCCCGCACGTCAGCGAAAAGGCACGCAAGTACTGGGCGGTCGTGGTCGAGCACGAGGATGTTCTGCGCAGTCGCCTGTCGGAGCTCGGGTTGCTACTCGAAGTCAACCACGAGTACCGCTACGCTTTCACGCGCCAGGCCGACGATCCCAGCCCGCACAGTCGCGCGATCCTGCGCACGAAGACACTCAGCCTCGCGGCGAGCACGCTGGCTCTGCACCTGTATCACCAGTACCTGCTGTCTCCGGACAATCCGGTCGTGGAAACAGCCGACATGATCGACCACATGATGGCCTACAAACCGGCCACCGACACCGACGACGCCGCATACCAGAAAAAGATCAGAACTGCCATTCGTGCGCTCGACGACGCCGCCATCATCAAGCCGATCAAGGGCACGGATCGTTACGTCATCTACGGAGTCATCACGTCGATCCTCACGACGGACCAGGTCGATGTACTCGGCCAGCGATACAAGGCGATCGCGTCCGGCGAAACGGCCCGTTCCAGCGACAGCGACAGCGACAGCGACAGCGACAGCGACAGCGGAGAGAACGATGACTGAAGACATGCTCGACCGCAGTCACCAAGACCAGTTCCGCCTTACCCGTCTGCAGGTCGTAAACTGGGGAACCTTTTGCGGCTACAAGGACTTCGCCATCGACAAGCGCGGAGTGCTGTTCACCGGGCCGTCCGGCTCAGGTAAGTCGTCACTGATGGACGCGCACTCCATGGTGCTGCTTCCCACCAACGATCAACGCTTCAACGCCTCGGCGGATCTGACGGCGCGTGGGTCCAAGCAAAGCACCCGCAGCGTCGTCGACTACGTACGCGGTGCCTGGTCGGAGACCAACGACGAACACGAGCAGTCCCAGACCCAATACTTGCGAAGCGGCAGACCAACCTGGTCGGCAATCGCGGCTACTTACGACAACGGACACGGTGTGATCACTACCGCAGTCGTTGTCAAGTGGTTCACCGGGGTGGACAACGATCCCAAGTCCATGAAGACGCTGCGCCAACTGCACGACGGCAGCTTCGAACTGACCGCTCTGGAGGAGTGGGCCGACCGGGGGTTCGACACGACATGGCTGAAACACGCGGTTCCCGCCTTCTACCCGCCCTCTCAAGAAAGCTACATGCGCGAACTGGCCCAGCGCATCGGTCTGGGTACTTCCAAGACCGCGCTATCCCTGCTCGGCAAGGCCAAGGCGATGAAGAACGTCGGAGCGCTGGACCTGTTCATCCGGGAGAACATGCTCGACAGACCGGAAACGTTCGCTGCCTGCACCAAGATGCTGGAGGCGTTCACCCCTCTCAACGAGGCCTACCAGATCGCACAGCGAGCTCATAACCAGGAGCTGATCCTGCGCGATGTACCGTCGTCCTGGATCACGTACTGCGAGTCCGGCCGAACGCACAACCTCGCCGAAGCCCTCCTGGGAACACCGATGGAACGCTACCTGCGGGGTGTTCATCTGCGGAGCATCGATCAGGAACGCAACAGCCTCGACGAAGCCATCGACGCGTTGGACACGAAGCTGGCCGAGGAACAGCAACACGAAGAACGGGCGAGGGACGCCTACCTGTCCCTTGAACAGCAGCTTCGCAGCGAAAATGAACCACTCCGCCACCTACAGGTGGAGCTGGACGCGGCCAACACCGAAGTCCGTAGCCGACAGCACGCCTACCAGCTCTACAGCGGGCAGGTCGCTCGACTGAGCGTGACGTGCCCCCAGGACGAACAGGCCTTCACCGCCCTGCGCGATCAACTGCCCGCGATAGGCCAGCAAGCCCATGACGAGCAGGCCGCCCTGCAGGCACAGCGTCACTCGGTCTACGCAGCGCTGGCACAAGCCGAAGAACGATACGACGAGCGTTCCGCCGAACTGGAGGCACTGCGGTCAGCCGCGAGTCTCATCCCCCAGCGGGCCGTTCGCCGCCGCGAGTTCATCGCACAACACACCGGCGTCCCCCTCGCACAACTCCCGTACGCCGCCGAGCTCATCGACGTCGCCGACGACCAGGAACGGTGGCGGCCTGCCGCGGAGCGGGTCCTGCGCACCTTCGGGCTGCGGTTGCTCGTTCCCGAGCAGCACAAGGACACCATCAGCCAGTTCATCGACACCAACAACATGCGCGGTCTGATCGAGTACAGCATTGTTACCGCCACGTCAGCTCACCAGCCCCGCCCCGACCGAGGATTCCTGGCCGGCAAGCTCATCGTGGACACCGATCACCCGTGCGGGCCATGGCTACTCGGACAGCTCGTCAAAAAGTTCGATCACGTATGCGTCGACAACCCACGCGAGCTCGACCACCATACAATCGCGGTGACGATCAACGGTACGGTGAAGAGTCCTGGTAATCACTACCGCAAGGACGACCGCAGCGAAGCAGCCGACCCATCGTCCTACATCCTCGGTGCCAACACGCGTACCAAGCGCGCGGCGCTGGAAGCCGCCGTCGCCGAACTCGACGAATCCCGGCAGAAGGCGAAAGCAGACGCCGACGAGATCGACTCAACATTCCAGAACCTGAGCACCACCCTGAGCGCCGTTGAACAGCTCCGCACCTACAGCAGCTGGTCTCAGCTGAATTTCTGGAATTCCCAAGGCCACGTTCGCCAGCTCGAAGAGCGCATCGAGCAAATCAGGGCCGACAACGTGAACCTGAACCAACTGGAAAAAGCTCGCGA
This sequence comes from Actinopolyspora mzabensis, assembly GCF_900101095.1. Taxonomy (GTDB): domain Bacteria; phylum Actinomycetota; class Actinomycetes; order Mycobacteriales; family Pseudonocardiaceae; genus Actinopolyspora; species Actinopolyspora mzabensis. The sequence continues at coordinate 225,107 of NZ_FNFM01000005.1, read as the reverse complement.
CGAAGCAAAACGAAAGTGGAATTCCGCCACCGAAACGCGCACCAACACCAAGAACAAGATTGCCGAACACAGTGCGCGGCAAACCCACCTAACCGAGCGGTACGAACAGGAACAACGCAAGCCACACTCCGTCGACGACGAGGAACACCGAACCTACCTCGACGAGGTGTACGCCGAACTCGACGTACCTGTCACCACCGACTCCATGCCTCAGGTCCAGTCCGCCTTCCGGAAAGAGCTCGAAAAGCACAAGAGCTCAGCCGAGTCACAGCGCAAGCTGGCCCACACGACACTCAAGAACGCGCTCGACCACTTCATCTCCCGGTGGCCGGACACGGCACCGGATACCAGCGGGGACGTCGACCACAGCGGCGGCGACTTCGCCGCGTTGCACGAGGAGATCACGCAACGACGTCTCCCTGGGGCCATGAACCGGTTCCAACGAATGATCAGTGAGGACATGGTTCCCTCGGTCAGTGTCCTGCAGCGCACCATCGAAAAGGCGACCAGCGAGATCAAGCAGCGGATCGACATGGTCAACGCCGGACTGCGGCAAGTGGAGTTCAACGCGGGAACACACCTGCAGATCGCCTACAAGGCAAACCCGTCCGACGATGTCAAAGAGTTCCGTCGCCGCGTCGACCTGCTGCTGCGCAACGTCACGGCCGCCCAGAAGGACCCTCATGAGTCGGTGGCACAGTTCCAGCGCGTGCGCGAGCTGATGGGATGGTTCACCAGCGAGGATTCCGTCTCTCAACGGTGGTCCACCAATGTCCTGGACGTTCGTGAAAGTTACACCTTCTACGGACTCGAACAGGACAGTGACGGCCGTACGGTTCACACGTATCGTAACACCGCCTCGAACTCCGGCGGCGAGCAGGAGAAGCTTGTCGCTTTCTGTCTCGCGGCCGCGCTCAGCTACAATCTCGCCCGCTCCGACTGCGACGGCACACCTCACTTCGCACCACTGATGCTCGACGAAGCATTCAGCAAGTCCGACGAGAATTTTTCCGCCCAGGCACTGGCGGCGTTCGAGCAGTTCGGTTTCCAGTTGCTCATAGCCGCACCGATCCGCATGTCCGGCATTCTCGAACCGTTCATCGGACAGGCTATTCTGGTTGAAAAGCGGACAATCGACAACGAGGCCCGTTCCGATGCTGCGTCCGCGACGTTCGGGGAACTCACCAACCGCCGTATCGCCGAGTCCGACGGAGTTGTCCATGCGCCTGCCTGAGCAGGTTGCTGAGTACCTGCGTCGCAGGTTCGACAGTGACTACCCGAAATGGGCTCGCAATGAAGGCACCTGGCCCATGCGCGTCCCACTGCGTCCACCGAGCCCCGCACAACGCTCGGAAGACCCGGTCGCATGCCACGCCTGGGCCGAACAGTGGAACGGTTTCACTGGCCCCGGGAGGGTGGACTACTCGGACACACGGTTTCCGACCGGAACCCACGCCATGCCCAAGACGCTCGTGTTGCAAAGTCCCCATGACGTGGCCGACGTCCATCCTGACACCCGCGAGACATGGCGTCGTTGCGGCCACCGCCTGACGACCCTGCAACGCGAATTCCCCGATGCGACGTTCACGGGCATCATTCGCCGCATCACCGAGCTGGACGAACACACCTACCAGCGCCTACGGACAGCAGTCACCTGGCTGCGCGCCAACCCCACCTCCGGGATGCTGTTGCGTCAACTCCCGATCGAAGGTATCGACACGAAGTGGCTGTCACAGCACGCGCGCCTCGTACTGGCCCTACTCGGCAAGCCAGACGCTCCGGACACGAACACCGCCGAGACACGCTCCCAACGTCGTCACCTGCACGAACGACTCGGACTTCGGCGGCCACCGGATCTTGTCCAGGTAACCGTACTGGATCCCGGCATAAGATCCCAATTCGCCGGGATGCGCCACTTCGCGGCCAGTGTCGACGATCTCAACCAATGGCCGCAGGAGCCGGACACGGTCGTCATCCTCGAGAACAAGGAGACTGGTTACGCGATCCCCGACGACCATGCAGATGTGGTTGTGCTCCATGGACACGGGTTCCATGTCTCACACCTCGCCCGCATCAACTGGGTGCGTCATTCCCGGAAGATCGTCTATTGGGGTGATATCGATGCTCCTGGTCTTCAGTTCGTCAACGACCTACGCATCCACGGGTTGTCCGTTAACACGGTCTTGATGGATATCACCACCCTCGAGCGGTTTCGACACCTCTCAGTGAACGGCTCCCTCCCCCAACGCACCACCCTCCCCCAGCTGACCGTGATCGAGAGGAAACTGCACGAACATCTTGCGGAACACGCTGCCAGGCACGGAACCGGGTTGCTCCTCGAACAGGAGCGCATCCCATGGGACTACGCGTACCCCGAACTCCTCGCATCGGTGTCTCTGCAGCGTCCTTGACGGTTTATCGAGACCGGGCGGCCTGACTTGGCCCTGTCCGTTGGTTTCATGGCCGTTCTCGGCGTTGGCGGGCCAATCGGACGATCCGGTCGGCCGCGACTTCAACGGTTTCGTGTTCCCACACCCGGATGACCATCCAACCGGCTGCCGAGAGTTCCGCGTCAGAGTCCCGATCGCGCCGCAGTGCTCCGTCAAACTTGCGACGCCACCACTGCCGATTGCTCTTCGGCAAGTGCGCGTGCCCCGGGCAGCAGTGCCAGAAGCAGCCGTCGACGAAGACAGCGATGTGCGCACCACGCAGCAGCACGTCGGCACGACGTCGGCAGTTGGTGCCGGGCGGGATCGCGTCGGTGAGGAAGCGTAGGCTGCGGCGGTGCAATGCCCGTCGCAGAGCAAGTTCGGCAATGGTGTCGCGGCGCCCGGTTCTGCGCATGACCTTCGCCGCTACCGGTGAGCTCGCTGGAGGCGTCGGCCCGGGATTGAGGTACTGGCACGTGGTGGCCTCCTGTGATTGCCGGTGGGCGCAGTTGGATGCTGCGAGCCCCGAGCCGATCTTGCCCACCTCAACATGAACCACCCACAGTTTCGAACGTGTCCGCAATGCGCTCCGCGTTCCGCGGATACGCGGCGACTCGCCTCTCCGAATTGAACTTCCAGCGGGATGCCGTGCGCCGTTGTTGCTGTCCACAAGCGGGCCAACAGTGCAATGTGATTATGGCACCGGCTGATCGTGCTGAGCTGTTGTCCTGCGAAGCAGGCCTCTGGGGGCACCTTGCGACATTGGAGCAGGAGTGCATCCGGTACAGATGGTGTGCTCCAAGCGGCGTCTACTGCGCGCAACGATCGCGAACCAACGTGACCTATCCTGCGGATTCTTCATTTTCGCAGGTCAATGCTCTGCCAGAATTGGACTGGGGTCAGGAATTGGCGGGTTCAAATCCGGCCATCCCGACCAGCGGCAGAGCCCGCTGACCGACTGCGAAAAGCGCAGGTTATCGGGCTTTTCGTACTCGGGTGTGGATCTTGACCGGGGCACTGACGCGTGCTCAACAGGGTGGCCTGGAGCGAATCAGGAGCATCGGGCTCCAGTCTTTGATTCAAGCCCGGGATGGGGTCATGTTGATCTTCGCTCCAGGACGGGCATGGCTGAACGTGGTTGGACGGCCCGTCAACGGACACCAACAACATCGCACCACGAAGCGTTTGAGGCCGATTGCGCCGTGGTGATGACTGTTGGCGCCGGTCGAGCTACACCGAGGAGTGTTGACCTCGTTGACATCATTGGTTGAATCTCCGGACTTCTCACATTATCTTTGTTTCTTAGATCACTGAGTGAATCGAGCTCGGATATACACGATCTAGATGATCGGCTCGCAACAGTGGTGTGGAACGAGCGGGCGAAGACCATCGAGGGGCGGAGACTTCTGCATCCGCTGCCGTTGCCGGTTCGGAGTCTGCGACCCAGCACAGCTAGAGGAGGGGACACAGCATCTGTATACACCGTGTACAGAGGTTTGGGCTCGGCCCTGCCGGATCCGGAAAAAGCGCGGCAGTGATTCTTCTTCGGGATGCGCTACGCTTTCGCGATCAAACCTCTGTGGAGACTTGGGAACGAGTACTTGTTCCGGTGATGTTCACGTTACACAGCTGGGATCCCACGATCGCTGCCACTGACTGGCTGCCCGACAAACTCGTCGAAAGCTACCCTATATTCCACAACTGCGAGCATGCCACTGAGATGTTGCCCGCTGGCCGGGTGACCGTGTTTCTCGACGGGCTCGACAAAATTCCAGAACACAAGTTCCAGCGCACTCACGGCCTCGGCCGGCGTCCCGTTTCGATTGGTCATTACCAGTCGTATTGACGAAGCACTGCCACCGCCGAAACAACGATCCTTGCCGGATCAACACCAAAAGATTCAACCTAGACACCCCTCGTGCACCTACTGCACTGGCTCCACGAAGCCCGCAACCACGATATTCGACAACAGCGCAACGACCACATCGTTACAGCTGTTCAACTGGGATGACTGAGCGAACCCTCCCGTCTGACTGGCAGCTGCCCACCCTATACGTATCCACAGGGAATCGCCAGTTCCGTGTAGTGCTCTGCCGCCCTCGTGACTATGTGAACGCTCTTTCCATGTTCTATTCGAGATCACTCGCAAAATGATGACTATCTGCGATTGTCGATGGCTGTGTGGTCAATCGCTCTTGCAGATCGCGATGGCGAAATTGGACGGCGATACCAGCAAGACGGACCAGTCCAGCGCTGTGCGCCCAATCGAGGAACTGTGCCGGACGAACAGGCAAGCGACCAGCACGAGAAAGACCGAATAGGGCACGTGCATAATGTGGCCATGGAGTGTTCCTAAACCCGATCACGAGTCCGCCCATAAAACCGGAAACCACTCCAAAATAGAATTCTCCCGTAATTCCACTCAAAAATCCACATGCAAACATGGCCGCAAACGTAATCACAATAACTTGAGCGAGGTCACGAGCCAGTGCTTGACGTACAGATGCACTCGGGCAGGATACTGCCTGCTGGGTATCGCTAAAACTGTCTATAAAACCAAAGGCAAGACCCAGCGGAAAAAGAGATACGCTGAATATTATTCCGGAACCGAGGCCAACTATGTGACCATGCTGCATACCAACCAAAAAACCAAGCATGACGCCAGACACTAGAGCAAAAGCGACACCGAACCCGAATTTCCCTACAGCTCTACGACGTCCAACTGAATCACGAAGTGCATATAGATTCAACCGTTTTACTGAGTGCGAAGGTGAAGGATGAGACCAGACGATGGACATCCCGCGATATACCAGTGAAGTAAAAAATCCGCGCCAGCCAGAGAGCTGCCTGAGATCGCTGGTGGTGCGCCAGATTTCGTGTAAGTGCAGGTCGATACCGGAATGTTTTTGCTGACGCATATAAGCGAGGTGGTCGGCCAAGATGTGTAGCCATCGTGCGACATCGTCGGGATCATAGTGGCTGCCGTCGCCCCGAGCGTGATGTGCGGTAATGGCAGGAATGAGTTGAGAGAACAGATAGTTGTCGAGATCGTCCCTGCCCAGTCCAGTGAGTTCCTGGGGGCTAGTGTGGGGGCCTTGGTAGTCAGTAACAGCAAGATAGAGCCGCAAAGGCAAAGCTAGACAGGCCGCGAGAGGGCCTGCGGGGTCTGCGCGGAGGGCATCAACCACCGGTTGCCATCGTTGTTGGATACCGTCAGGTCCACCGGGGGCAGGAAAACGATGGGCGAGCCAGGCGATGACCTGATCAACGTTGAGCGGCTGCATGGTCACCACAGTGGCGTCCTGCAATGAACCGCCTGCACCGATGCCGTTGGCAAGCTGTTGGTAACGACTGCTGCGGCAGGTCAGCACAGCCCCCCATCGATCTGGCCCGGCGGGCAGATTGAGCGCAGCGATCACTGCTTGCCCGCGTACCGGGTCGGCATCGTCAGTGTCCATTTCGTCGAGCCCGTCCAGTATGGGCCACACCCACCCGCTGGTAACCAACGCGCGGGCGACAGCCGCCTCCAAACCATAGATAGTGGTCAGCTGCTCAGCGATCCACACATCGAGCCGCTCGCGTACCACTGCAGTGGTGGTATCGATGGAGGTGGTAAATGCAGACAGACTCAGCCGTACTGGTACCCGAACACGAAGCATAGAATCAGCGCCCGGTACGGTCATCGTCTCGTGCGCATTGCTAGCAAGATCCAGTAGTAACCGGGTCACCAGTACGGTCTTACCGGCCCCAGCCTCCCCCAAAACCACCAGCCGACCCCGATCCAACTGCTGATAGAACGAGGCAATCGAGTCCAACGAACCGTGCCGGTCGCCGCCATCAGTCCGCCAGTGCAGCAACTCGGGTTGAGTGAACCCAACATCGGCCGGGCTCGGTTGACCGGTATCGCCCAGCAATCGCTGGAGCGTACGTTCCTCGTGGGTGATTACCTGAGTCAGCAGGGTACGTGCTCTGTCGGCCAACACAGCTGGATCATCGGCCTGAGGACGTACTCGCAGCCCATACATTGAGATCACTGTGCCCAGCACCGTTGCGGGTAACGCTAGCACGTTGGCGATCCCCGCTCCATCGCTACTGCCGGTCTTGCCCAACAGCCACACGGTGAGCCACGCCAGCCCGACCATCAGCAGGACCAGACCTATGCCCGTCGACAGCCGCGAGCGCGGCGACCACACTCGAGACTCCATCCGGACATCCTCCCGCAGCGATCAACTCGTTTGAGAGGTGATTTTAGAGATGATCTCCAGGATGGTGGTCCGGAACCAGTCGATCGGTGCAACGTAGGCCAGCACAGCACTGGATAGATGCCTCCGTGGACACCCACCACCGCCGCTTCCATAGGACGAAACCTCTACGGGGAAACCCATAGAGACAAGAGACAGACACAGCCCAGGAAACGCCAGAAGTGGAATAGGTAGAACCCTCTCGCTCGACCCGCGCTGTCTCGGATCTTACGCTCACGCCTCTTGGCCAGCTGATTCTTGCGAGCATCAGCACAGACGCTCTCAGACTCTGGTGATCTCGGACTCACGCCGCGTGCCCTCCGATCCGGCACGAGCACCATCAACACCCCCCAGTGCTCCCACACAAGCGGGAACACTTCAGGTGCTCCGGACTCAAGCCAGCTTCGCCAGAAACAACCTGGCGAAGCTGGCCCTGCTCGGCGTCATCCTTGCTACGACCGGACGAAGGCTAGGGAGCCAGTGGGTGTTCTTCTCCGGTCAGGGCGCTCAACGCCGCGGCGATTTCGGGTAGCCCGGCGCGGACGTAGGTGGCAGTGACTCCGCTCTCGCCCGCGCTGTCGGTGTGGCCGGCGTAGGCCCGGGCCACCGCGTAGCCGAAGTGGCGCTCCACCCACGTCAGGGTGGTGTACCGCAGCCAGTGCGTGCTGACCTGCTGCGTGGCCACCCACGACACGTGCCGCCCCAACCGGTGCCACAAATGGTCATACCGGCGATGCGTCAACGGGTTACCACCGCGGTAGCGCAGCACCCTCCCGTCACCGGACACGTGCGCGCCCCGCTGGTCGGCGTGCTCCCGCAGGTGCCGCATGAGTGTGGGTGAGACCGGCTGCCACCGCACCGTGTCGTTCTTCTCCCGCAACAAGATCAGACACTGCTGCGGATCCAGATCCCCGACTGTCAACGCCAGGGCACCCCCGCGGCGGCAGGCCGTCTCGGTGTGCACCCGCAACAGCAGCGTGTCCAACGCGGGATCGTTACCCGTGGCCGCGGCCACCCGGTTCAACTCCGCCACCGGCTGCTCACCCAACCCCCGCCGCGTACTCGGCAACCGACGCGGCATCACCACCCGCCGGGCCGGATCCTGCGACTCCGACACAATCCCGTCAGCCACCGCGTGCCGATACACACACCGCAACGCCGCGATACAGTGCTCCACCGCGCTGCGCCCACCCCGCGCGTTGCGCCGCACCACCCGCTGCGACCGCACCCGCTCAGCCAACTGCTTGATCTCCGACGCGGTGGGCTCGTCCAACCGCCGAGAACCCCACAACTCCAGCACCCGCTTCCAGTACGAGCCATACACCCGCCTAGTGCCCACCGACACCGCCTGCTCCACCACCGGCACATACTCAGCAAACGTCGGCACCACACACGACTCCGCCGCAGACCCCACCAGATCCTCCGGCGCCACCCCCATCCGCGCCAACACCAACCGAGCCGCCTCTAGCTCCGACGGAGCGGGACCGGTACTGCCTGACTGCTCCCTGGGATCATTCATCGGGGCTCACCCCCAGCACGGCCGCGTGCCGCTCGGCCAGCGCCGCTTCCACCACCACCGGCGGGTGCACCAGCAGCACCCCCTGCCGCGGCGATCCCGCCAGCAGCACACGATCACCCGGGCTGATCCCGCAGCGCGAACGCGCCCGCGCCGGAACCACCACATACCCGGGCCCGGAGGGCCCGTAGAGCCCGTCCGGATGGGCCCGCAGCAGCACCGAACCCGCGACCACACCGAGCTCGCAGCGCTGATCACGACTCCAGCCCAGCGCGGCCACCACCGCACGATCACCGACCCGGCCCGAAGCATCCACCCGGCCCATGCCGAACACCCACGACGACACCCCGGCGGACTCCGGCACCTCGGCCAGCGGAAACGCACGCGGCGACACCCCACCAGCCACCGGACTCCGGGCGGACTCACCACACCCGGCACCGGGAACCACCGCCGACACGACCGACTCAGCCATGCCGACCACCACCCCGGCGACCACAGCACGGCCCACGCACAGCCAGCGCGTCACGACATGAGAAAAGGCGGCACCCACGGTGCCGCAACAACAGACCTTCGAACCTCGCGAATCGGGGAAATTTCCCCTGACAGTGTGTCGGAGGGGGGACTTGAACCCCCACGACCATTAATAGGTCACTAGCACCTCAAGCTAGCGCGTCTACCGTTTCCGCCACTCCGACGCGGCAACATCGACTCGGTTTCTTCCGAGCCCCTCATTGCGTTGTGATACTACGATAACCGATCGACACAGCGGCCCGCCAACCACCCCCCTCCTTTGATCCGGAAGTGGTAGAAAGGCCAGGTGAGCGCACATGTTGATCCCGAGAACGACGACCGGTCGAGCACGGATCCGGGACTACGCCGGGCAGAGGACGAGGTCGTCACGCTGGCGAGCGAACTGATCCGGTTCGACACCACCAACACCGGTGATCCGGCGACCCTGAACCCGGAGCGCCCGGCGGCCGAGTACGTCGCGGAGAAACTCGGCGAGGTCGGCTTCGAGACCACCTACGTGGAATCCGGAGACACCCCCGGACGTGGCAACGTGATCGCCCGGATGCCCGGCGCCGACCGGCAGCGCGGCGGGCTGCTGGTGCACGGCCACCTGGACGTGGTCCCCGCCGATCCGACCGAGTGGTCGGTGCACCCGTTCTCCGGGGCGGTGCAGGACGACTACCTGTGGGGCCGCGGCGCGGTCGACATGAAGGACATGGTCGGCATGACCCTGGCCACGGCCCGCCGACTCGGTCGTGACGGCATCACGCCCCCACGCGACATCGTGTTCGCCTTCCTCGCCGACGAGGAGGCGGGCGGCCTGCAGGGCGCACAGTGGCTGGTGGACCACCGCCCGGAGCTGTTCGAGGGCTGCACCGAGGCCATCAGCGAGGTCGGCGGCTACTCGGTGACCTTCGACGACGGCGTCCGGGCCTACCTGATCCAGACGGCCGAGAAGGGGATCCGCTGGCTCAAGCTGCGGGTCCGCGCCCGCGCGGGCCACGGTTCGATGGTGCACGAGGACAACGCGGTCACCCAGCTCGCAGAGGCCGTCGCGAGGCTCGGGCAACACCGCTTCCCGATCGTGCTCAACGACAGCGTGCGGGAGTTCCTCGACGGGGTCAGCGAACTCACCGGCTGGAGTTTCCCGGAGGAGGACCTGGACGGCGCCATCGCCAAACTGGGCAACCTCTCCCGCATCATCGGAGCCACCGTCCGCGACATCGCCAACCCGACGATGTTGAACGCGGGCTACAAGGCCAACGTGATCCCCTCGGTGGCCGAGGCATCGGTCGACTGCCGCATTCTTCCCGGCCGCGAGGAGGAGTTCGACCGGGAGCTGGCCGAGGTGCTCGGCCCGCACGTCGAACGCGAGTGGGTCGGCCTGCCCCCGGTGGAGACCCGGTTCGAGGGCGAGATCGTCGAGTCCATGAGCCGCTCCCTGCTCACCGAGGACCCGGCGGCCCGCACCCTGCCGTACATGATGTCGGGCGGCACCGACGCGAAGTCGTTCAGCAGGCTGGGCATGAACTGCTTCGGCTTCGCCCCGCTGCGCCTGCCAGCGGAGCTGGACTTCTCCGCACTGTTCCACGGGGTGGACGAACGTGTCCCGGTGGACTCGCTGCGGTTCGGCACCCGGGTGCTGGACCACTTCCTGCGCACCTCCTGATCCCCTCCGGCCACACGGTGACCGGCCCGGAACGGTGCCGGTCACCGTGGAGATCCGCACGGAACGCGCCGAAAGCCGCGCGTTCTCGTATGATCGTCTTCGGAGGAAGACGCCGGATAGGTCCGGCAGTCAGCCACGGCGGGAGGTGTCACGGTGCCGACGGGTACGCAGGACGCGCCTGGCCCGCGCCCCCTCTCCGAGTGGATCGAGGCCTACCTGGAACACCTGCAGGCGCGGAAGCTGGCCGAGAACTCACTGCGCGCCTACCGGCGTGATCTCGAGTCGATCGCCGCGGAGCTGGCCGAGACCACGGGAACGGGCTGCGAGGGGCCGCCGGTGGAGTCCGTGACGGCCCAAACGCTGCGCTCGGCGTTCGCCCGGCACGCCGCCAGTCGGTCGGCTTCGTCGGTCACCCGCGCCTGGTCGAGCTGGAACGGGTTCTTCCGGTTCCTGGTCGTGGAGGGTGCGGCCGCGGGGAATCCGATGTCAGTGGTGCCCAAGCCACGGCTGGCCGCGGCCACCCCGAAACCGCTCAACGGTGAGGAGACTCCGGAGCGGTTGCTGCGGTTGATCGCCCAGGGCGCTCGCCAGGCAAGGAATCCCTGGCCGGAGCGGGATCTGGCGATACTGTCCACTCTGCTGTGCACGGGACTGCGCTCGGCGGAACTGCTGGATCTGACCGTATCGGCGCTGGCGGGCCGCAGTGGCGAACGTCGGCTGCACGTACGCGGTAAAGGCGGTGCCAACCGGTCGATCCCGATCGACGAGTCCTTGGAGAGGGTGCTGGAGGAGTACCTGGAAAGCCGCAGGCTGCGGTTCGGGCGACGACTTCCCGGTGGGGAGCCGCTGTTCGTCAATCACCGGGGTGAGCCGCTGCGGCGCGGCGGGTTGCAGTACCTGGTCCGGCAGTCGTTGCGTGCCGCGGGGGTTTCCGACCGGGTGCAGCGCGGCGCCATGGTGCACGCGCTGCGGCACACGTTCGCGACCCGGCTCGCCGAGGACGGCGCGAACGCCACCGAGATCGCGAAACTGCTGGGGCACGCCTCGATCAATTCGAGCCAGGCCTACATAGACGTGACGGCCCGCGAGCAGCGGCTGTCCGTGCGGGCGAACCGAACGCATCGGGTGCTGGGCGAACTGTCCGGGGGCTCCGACTCCGAGTGACTCTCGCCGCCCGCGGCGAACGGTTCAGCCGCCCCAGCCTCCCGGCTCCCCCACCAGCGCGGAGACGACACCGGCGGAGTCGGCGATCACGACGGAGTCCCCCAGCACGTCGTGCGGGGCGCGTTCCAGCACCGATCCGCCGAGTTCCGTGACGCGTTCGGCCGCCTCGTCCAGCGCGCCCACGACGAAGTAGCACAACCAACCGGTGCTCTCGGCCGCACCACGCGGACCGGTCCGAGCCGCCACCGCGCGTTCCCCCACCGTGTAGTTCGTCCTCGGCGGGTCCGTCCGCACTGCCCAGATCAGCGACTCGCTCCAGAAGCTGTCGGCGGACTCCGCCTGGGCGGTGCACAGTTCGACCCAGCACGGCTCGCCCCTGCGGGGCGGCGGCGCCCACGGGCCGTGCTGTGCGCGGCCTCTGACCATGCTCGCGCAGGTGTCCTCCGGGCCGGAGAGGTCTCCGTCCGTGGGAGCGCCGGCGAACACGAGTTGCCACTGCGGGGTTCGGCGGGAACGGTTCGTGCGGAGCGTGGCGCACTTGCGCTCACCGACCCAGCACTCGAAACCTTCCTCGGATCGCAGCACCGTCCAGTCCAGCAGTTTCCGGTAGAAGCCTGCGGTGGCGGCGGGATCGGCAGTACGCAGCTCGGCGCGGCGCAGGCCGCAAACCGCTGAGTTTGGGGGCAACGTTGTAGCTTCCTAGCCGGTACCGGAGCGACCGGGCTCCGACGAGCGCGGTGTCGTCGCGGCGATCACTCGCTTGGGGCAGCATTCGGCGTATCATCTTGGCCAACCAGACCGGCGTTGACAATGCTCCGTTCGGAGCAACCAAGAGGACCGTTCATCGGGTCAGCGGATACGTTCCAAGTCACGCGCGCTGTCCAGCAGTTGCTGGGCCAGTCCTCGTACCTCGGCCTGTGCGGCACCTTCCCCCGCCGCCGTGGCCACGTCCTCGGCGGCGCACCGCAGCTGGAAGAGTCGGTCCTGCAGATCGTCGAGTTCCGCTCCGGAAAGCACCACCGCGTCCTCCGGCAGGCCACCGCGCTGCACCGCCGCGCGCCGCTCGTAGGCCCGCTGTCTGCAGGACTGTGCGCAGTACATGCGTGGGCGGCCGACACTGCCTGCGCCCGGTATCCGACGACCGCACCACGAGCAGTGCCGCGGTGTTCCGGTGCGTGGTTCGAGCGATTCGATATCGGGTGTTGTCTCCACGGTTGACCACGCTAGTCCGAATCAGCCTCATTTGCGGGCAGGCACGCCGAAAAATCCTTCCGCACCGGCCGATGGAGGGAACCATCCCGGCGGCCACCGGAGACCCCTCGGAGGCCCGCGGCGGGGCTCGTTGCACAGTGGTGCGATGCACGGCTCGTTCCCGGCTGCTTCCCGGCAGCATCCGTTCCTGAGTCCTGAGCTTCGTCCGCGCGCGTTCGCGCACCGGGGTTGGCACCTCGGCGAGCTGGCGGGCATGGAGAACTCGCTCAGTGCCTTCCGGCGCGCGGTTCGGGAGGGGTTTCACTACCTGGAGACGGACGTGCACGCCACTTCGGACGGTGTCGCGGTGGTGCACCACGACGCCGACCTGTGCCGGACCACCGACAGCGACGGCGAGATCCGTCGTCAGCGCTGGTCGAGCGTTTCCGGCGCGCGCATCGGAGGACGTGAACCGGTGTGTTCGCTGGACCAGTTGTTGGAGGAGCTGCCCGGGGCGCTGCTCAACATCGACGTCAAGGCGGATTCGGCGGTGGTGGCGACGCTGCGAACGATCCGGCGCCACAACGCCTGGCACCGGGTGTGTCTGGCGGGCTTCTCCGACCGGAGGCTGGGGATGCTGCGGGCCCACGGGGACGCCCGGCTGCTGACGTCCATGGGGCCGATGGAGGTCGGTGGGTTGTGGCTGGGTTCCCGCGCAGGTGCGGTCCCGCTGGTGCGGGCGGTGCGTCGCGGCGCGTTGCCACGTGGTGTCGCCGCGCAGGTGCCCCGTCGTCACAGCGCTCTGCGCGTGGTGGACCGGCGGTTCGTGGCACGGGCGCACGCACGAAGCGCCGAGGTGCACGTGTGGACGGTGGACGATCCGGTGGAAATGGCCGAGCTGTTCGAGCTCGGGGTGGACGGGGTGTTGACCGATCGCCCTGATCTGTTGCGTGAGCTCCTGCGCGGGCGGGGTCAGTGGCCCGCTGCCCGGTAGGGCCGTGCTTCGGCGGGACCGGGGCGTCGCTTCCGTACTAGGTCTCGTGATCGGTCTCGAGGCGTTCTCACCGCGCTCGGCGAGCTCTCGGACGGTCCTTCCGGACGGTTGCAATGAGTGGAACTACGCATTGCCCCGACGGGTACGGACAAGAAAAGTCCCGGAAGAGCCGACGCGGTCACCCACTTCGAGGACGGAGAGACATGAGCGCCACGCACGCGGAGTTCACGCCGGAGGCCGCTCGGCGGCGCGAGCACAGCGGTTGGTGCTGGTACGACTGGGCCAACTCGGTGTTTCCCACCTCGATCACGACGGTGTTCCTGTCGCTGTATCTGACCACGGTGGCGACCCGGGCCGCGGAGTCCGACACGGCGCGCAACGGTACGGCAGCCTGCCCGGGCGGTGACGCGCTGCAGCGCTGTGACATCGCCGTGCTGGGCTGGTCGTTTCCGGCCGGTTCGCTGTGGGGTTATCTGCTCGCGTTGGCGGCGGTGGTTCAGGTGCTGGTCCTGCCGCTCGCGGGAGCTGTCGCCGACCGGAGTCACGACAAGCGGAAAATGCTGGGGATCTTCGCCTGCTGCGGGGCGGGAACCACCGCGTTGCTGGCTCTGGTGGGCGGGCAGGACTGGCTGTTGGGTGCCGGGCTCTTCCTGTTGGCGAACCTGTGTTTCGGGGCGGCCGTGGTGGTCTACTACTCGCTGCTGCCGGAGATCGCGCGCGCCGACGAACGCGACGGTCTGTCGGCGCGTGGCTGGGCGTTCGGCTACCTCGGTGGCGGGGTGGCTCTCGCGCTGCACCTGATGCTCTACGTCGGACACGACGCGCTCGGGATCGGTGAGGACACGGCGGTGCGCCTGGTCTTCGTCTCCGCCGGGATCTGGTGGGCCGCGTTCACCGTGCTGCCGCTGCGGAGACTGCCGGGGAGACGGCCGGGCGCGAGTTCCGAGGGACCGGTGCTGCGCGCGGGTTTCCGGCAGCTGGGCACCACGCTGCGGCAGGCACGACGCCTCCCGTTGACGCTGGCCTTTCTCGGCGCCTACATGGTCTTCACCGATGGCATCAGCACGGTGTTCAAGGTGTCGGCGCAGTACGGCGAGCTGGAACTCGGTCTCGACCGGCAGGTGCTGATCACGACGATCCTGATCGTGCAGTTCATAGCGTTTCTCGGTGGGATGTTGCACGGCTGGGTGGCCCGCAGGCTGGGAGCCAAGCGCACGATCATGATCAGCCTGGTGGTTTGGATCGCCGTGTTGCTCGGGGCTTTTTTCACCCAGCAGGGGGAACCGTTGCAGTTCTACGGGGTGGCCGCCGGGATCGGCCTGGTGCTGGGCGGAACGAACGCGCTGTCGCGTTCGCTGTTCAGCCAGATGATCCCGAGGGGCAGCGAGGCCGAGTACTTCTCGCTGTACCAGATCGGCGAGCGCTCCACTTCGTGGGTGGGTCCGCTGCTGTTCGCCGCGGTGGGGCAGGCGACCGGCTCGTTCCGACTGGCGATCCTGTCGTTGCTCGGTTTCTTCGTTCTCGGGCTGCTGCTGGTTTCGATGGTTCCGGTCCGAAAAGCGATCCGGCAGGCGGGCAACTCCGCGCCTCGGGTGCTCTGAAGGGGTCCACCACTCGAGGGAGTCCGGAAGTTCGCGTCGGCCCGCGCGAGGGTCCAGTGGCTCGGCTGCCCGGCACGGGCCGTCGGCTCGCCCGGAAAGGTACTCGTGCGAGCGCACGGCACGTCGCTACGGGAAACACTGCTCCGAATCGGTGACACTATCCCCCCGCTCATCCGCGTGTTGGCATATTCCAGTACCTTGCGTCACTATCGGATCGAGGGCAGCATTAATCACTGAGAGTAACGATACACTTGCCCAACAACACGAAAGAGGAAGTGAGATCGGTCGCATTCCGCAACACGTCCGGGTTGGTATTTGGTCCGAGTAACGGGTGTTCTGGCACTATCACCCGTTCAGACGCACCTGTGGGTTACGAGAGGGAAAACGCGTCACGAACGCCGCAACCGTGCATCTCACGGGTAGTCGACCTAGTTGACGAGTGAATGTCGTCACCGACGGCAACCAGGAACCTCATACCGGGAACAGACGACGAGGCCCACGTCGTTGCACTCGGTGAGCACAGCCGCCCGGCCCCCGGGCCCCGAAGCGAAAGGAACCGTCATGGCCGACCGCGTTCTGCGTGGCAGCCGGCTCGGAGCGGTTAGCTACGAGACGGACCGTAACCACGACCTCGCACCGCGCCGGACGGTGCGCTACGCCTGCTCCAAGGACCACGAGTTCGAGGTGCCTTTCTCCGACGACGCCGAGATCCCGTCGACCTGGGAATGTCGCCTGCACGGCACCGAGTCGAAGATCATCGACGGCAGCCAGCCGGAGCAGAAGAAGGCCAAGCCGCCGCGCACCCACTGGGACATGCTGCTGGAGCGCCGCAGCGTTCCCGAGCTCGAGGAACTGCTCAACGAGCGGCTGGAGGAGTTGCGCGCACGCCGTAACCGGCCCACCGAGAGCACGAGCTGACCGTGCGACCGCACACGGGCGTCCGTTCCACCGGGTGAACGGGCGCCCGTTCGGTTTCGGCCCCCCGAGGTCTCCCCGACCGCCCGATCCGACTCCCCGCGCCGAATGTCACCGATCGCGCCGCGGCGACGGTCCTCCGCGGCTCAGCGAGGCAAGCAGCCGACGTCCCCTGCGACGCAGTCCCCACTTGGTCACCCGGAGCAGCGCCTCCCGGACGATCGAGCCGGTCATCTTCGACTCGCCGCTCTCCCGCTCCGCGAAGGTGATGGGCACCTCCACCACGGTGCTGCCCGTCTCCACGACGCGCATCGCCAGATCCACCTGGAAGCAGTAACCCTGCGAAGCCACGGTGTGCAGATCCAGCTCGCGCAGCACCTCGCCCCGGTAGACCCGGAAACCACCGGTGAGATCGTTGATCGCCACCCCGAGTGCCCACTTCGAGTAGACGTTGCCACCCCGCGACAGCAGGGAGCGGTACCAGGGCCAGTTCAGCACGGCCCCGCCCGGGACGTATCGCGACCCCAGCACCATGCCCGCCCGGGGCAACACCTCGAGCATGGTGCTCAGCTGTTCCGGCGCGTGCGAACCGTCGGCGTCCATCTCCACGATCGCCTCGTAACCGCGCCGGAGTGCCCAGTCGAAGCCCGCGACGTAAGCGGCCCCGAGGCCGGCCTTGGCGGCGCGGTGCAGCACGTGGATCCGCTCGTCGGCCGCGGCGATCTCGTCGGCGAGCGCCCCGGTCCCGTCCGGGCTGTTGTCGTCGACGATCAGGACGTGCGTGGTGGGCACGGCCGTGGTCAGCCGTCGCACGATGGTTCGCAGATTCTCCCGTTCGTTGAAGGTCGGAATCACCACGAGCACCGAGGACGCGGTGGAGTTCGCAGCCTGCCGCGGATTCGTCATCGCTTTCCCCTCGCATACTCACGGCCGTCGACGTCCGACCACCCGACGACACGTCCTCCGGCCGGAATGGTCGAACGGCCCGCAACGGTAGGTCGTATCACCGCGCCCGCCTCGACGGACGGTCGCGATAGCGTCGCAGTGAGGTCGACAGCACCGCGCCCGCGCCGAGTGCGGTCACCAACCACGTGACGTAGCGGCCCAGGAAGGTGGCCACGGTGTTCGACGAACGCAGCGGCACGTCGGCCACGACCGTCTCGGCGGTGAACTGCTCCGTACTCCGCCGCACGCTTCCGTCCGGCCGCACCACCGCGCTGACCCCGGAAGTGGCTGCCACGACCGTCGCGCGGTCGTGTTCGACGGCGCGCAGGCGAGCCATGGCCAGCTGCTGATAGCTCATCTCCGAACGGCCGTACCACGCGTTGTTGGTGGGCAACGCGAACAGCTCGGCCCCGGCACGCGCCGCTTCCCGGAACACGTCGTCGTAGGCGACGTCGTAACAGATCCCCACTCCCAGCCGGGCCGGTCCGGCAGCCAGTACACCCGGTTCGTCGCCGGCGGTCATGTCCTGCTGAAACCGCTGAACGAAGGGACTCACCGCGCCTGCCACCGAACGCAGCGGGATCTTCTCCGCGAACGGCACGAGATGCTGCTTGACGTATTCCCCGGTGGCCCCGTTGTCCGCTCCCCAACGCACGATGCGATTGCTGAGCTCGCCGTTCGGCCCGTACGCGAGACCACCGGCGATGACCGGCGCGTCGATCCGCTGGGCGATGCGCCGCAACGCCGGATCCCGCCGTTGTGGTCCCCAGGAGCCGACCTGTTCGGGCAGCAGCACGAAGTCGGGGCGTCGAACCCGTCCGGCGGTCACGTCCGCGGCCAACCGGCGAGCGGCCCGAATGTGGTTCGCCTGCAGCTGCTCGTCCCGATACAACAGATCCAGGCCGACGTTGGGGGCGTTGCCCTGCACCACGGCCACCGTCGCGGTTCCGGATCGAGCTCCCGCCCCGACGGTGGGAAGCACCGCGAGCCCCGCCATGAGGGGCACCAGCACCGCGCAGAGCGGCACGGCGAACAGCCGAACCATGCCACGAGTCCCCTTGGGTCCACGCTCGACGCCAACCCCCGGCCACGGCGACCGACTCACCGACTCGGCCAGTCCCGCGCCGATCAGTGCCACGGCGAACCCCACCAGGGCGGTTCCCCCGATCGATGCGAGCGGCAGCAGCACACCATCGGTCTGGGTGAACGCCAGCCGCCCCCACGGGAAACCGCCGAAGGGCAGCGCGGAACGCAGCACCTCGGCCGCCAGGAAGACCGCCGCCTGCCAGACGGGAGCGGCGGGTAGCCGGGTGACCCGGGCCGCACCCGCCCCGGCGAGGCCGAAGAACAGCGCTTGGACCAAGCACACCCCGAGCCACGGCCACGGACCGAACTGCGCACCGAGGAAGTCCAGCAGCCAGCCGAGCAGCGGGAGGGTGTAGGCCAGCCCGAACAGCAGCCCGTACCAGAAGCCGACTCGGGCGCGTCGTCCGCGCACTGCGAGCACGAAACCGGCCACCGCGACCGGGGAGAGCCACCACAGTTCCCGCGGCGGGCCCGACCAGTACAGCAAAAGCCCGGCGAGCACTGCCGTCACCAGCCGCGCCGGGATCGAGAAGCGAGCACGTTTCGAACGTGTTCCGGCCCGGAGGCCGGAGCGCTGTTCGCCTCCCGAACTCACCCTGGGGACAACCAACCGATCAACCTTCGCCGCCAACGAGCAACTCGGCCACCACCACCGGCGGCACACGGGGGCGAATCTACTCCGCCGGTACGCGCCCCCGAACACGCATGGTGGTGGCGACGCTCACGGCCACGGGACGGCGGGCTCCGCGGGGCCGTTCCTGCCCGGTCGGCGAACCTGCCCGATCACTGGTCCTCGTCCCCGGGGTCGCGCTGGTGAATGGTTTCACCGCGCAGCACGGTGCGCAGACAACGTGGCAGTCTCGCCTC
This sequence comes from Actinopolyspora mzabensis, assembly GCF_900101095.1. GTDB lineage: Bacteria > Actinomycetota > Actinomycetes > Mycobacteriales > Pseudonocardiaceae > Actinopolyspora > Actinopolyspora mzabensis. Next base: position 205,979 of record NZ_FNFM01000005.1, on the reverse strand, counting down.
GGGGGACACGTCCGGCAGATCGGGGACGCCGGAACGGGAATCGGTCGACCAGCGGCGTACGCGCGAGTCCTGCACCGGCGAGACGAACTCGTCGACGTTCCACACCGCGTAGGTGGCCGTGGCTCCCGGAACGAGGGTTCCGGTGACGCCGTCGTCCACCCCCGCGGCTCGCCAACCACCCCTGGTGTGCGCGTTGAAAGCGGCCCGCGGGGAGATACCGAATCCCTCGGTCCGGTGGTGCACGGCGGCTCGGATCGCCTCCCACGGCCCGAGCGGAGTGACCGGGGCGTCGGAGCCGAACGCGAGCACCAGGCCACTGGAGGCCAGCTCGGAGAACGGATTCAACCTCGCGCCCCGCCGCGGGCCGAGCCTGCTGGCGTACATCCGCGAGGTACCACCCCACGAGGAGTCGAAGCAGGGCTGCACCGAGGCCACCACCCCGTAGCCCGCCAGTTCCCCGGCCAGCTCCCCGTCGATCATCTCGAGATGTTCCAACCGGTGCCTGCTGCTCGCCAGGGCGGGTGTGCCGACCACCTGAGCGGCGCGTCGGAACCCCTCCCCCACTTCGGCGACCCCTGCGTCGCCGATGACGTGGAAGCCGGCCTGCACACCGTTGCGGGTGCAGTCCACGAGGTGCTCGGCGATGGCATCGGCGTCGAGGTAGAGCACGCCCGAAGTGGTGGGAGAGTCGGTGTAGGGCTCCCGCAGCGCCGCGGTGCGCGAACCCAACGCACCGTCCACGAACAGATCGCCGCCCAGCCCCTTGGCCCCGAGTGCACGCCCGGTCTCCAGCGCCCCCAGCTCCCCCCAGTAGCCGACGACCTCGGGAACTCCGCCCTGCCTGGAGAGCATCATCAGATCCGCGAGATCGTCGGCACCCGAGATGTCCGGTCCCGCGCATTCGTGCACACTCGCTATGCCTCGCGAGGCCGCGTGACGCAGGAAGGCGGCCTGGGCCTCCCTGCGCTGCAGTGGGCTGAGTGATTCCCGAGCGGCACTGCGGGCGTGGTGGTGCGCGACGCGGGTGAGTGGCCCCTGCTCGTCCCACCCCTCGGCCCCCTTCGCCAGCGGTGCGCGGTCGAGCAACGCGCTGGAGACGAGTGCCGAGTGCACGTCGATGCGGGACAGGTAGACCGGCGCCCCGTGGGCGGCCTCGTCCACCTCGGCCCTGGTGGGAGGACGCTGCTCGGGCCACCAGCTCTCGTCCCAGCCGTGCCCCCAGACGAGCCTGCCGGGGTGTTCGGCGACGTAGTCCCGCAGCGCGTGCAAGAACTCGGTCAGCGAGGCGCACCCGGTGAGGTCGAGTCCGTTGAGCAGCAGACCGCTCGAGGTCGCGTGCACGTGCGAATCCACGAAGGCGGGCGCCACGAATGCGCCGTCCAGCTCGACGATGTCGGCATCCGGATGCAACGCACGGCCAACCGTGTCGGTGCCGACCCAGGCGATGGTGCCGTCCTTGACGGCCATCGCGGTGGCATCCGGACTGCCCGGCGAATGGATTCGCCCGCCGAGCAAGAGCGTGGTGTCGGACATGTATCGGACCTGGCCCCTGTAGTTCACCCTCGCGTGTGCAACCTGCGCGAACCGCCCGACCGTCACTCGGCGTGTTCCGAGCCGCGTGTTCGGTCGTGCCGCTGTGCGGCACGACCGGCCCGGCTCGTCGCCGTCGGTCGCGGTCGCCCCCGAGCAGCTTAACCCGCTGCTTGTACTTGCCCGACCACAGCCGACCCACTCAGGACTGTCGCCGGTCCTGCCCTTCTTCCTCGTCCGTTCCACCCCTGCGGAGCGGGTTGGAACCGTGATCGTACCGCTCGTGATCGTCGTCCTCCGAGACGGATACGACCTCACCGTCGATCACGTCCTCGTCGCCGCTGCCGCTCGACTGCCCCCGACCGGGACCGAAGCCGGGTGCGGTGAACGCGTCCGGGCCGAATGACGCGGCGCCGAAACCGGCAGGACCGAAACCGGCCATGCGCTCCCGCATCAACCGCTGCCTTCGTTCGGCGCTGCGCCGCATCCGGGTTCGTAGTACCGCCCGGACCGGGGGCAGCAGCAACAGCAGACCGAACAGATCACTGATCAGCCCCGGGATCATGATCAGGAATCCGCTGCCACTCACGAGCACGCCGTCCGAGATCTCCCGCTCGGGGGGTCGGCGCGAGCGCGCCGCTTCGGAGAACTCGCGCAGTGTCCTGCGCCCCTCGCGGCGCAGCAGCCAGGATCCGATCAGCGCACCGGCGAGCAGTAACCCGATAGTGGGAAAAACCCCGATGAGCTGACCGACCAGAACAAGTACGCTGACCTCGACGGCGAACCCGACGAGCAGCAGGATCAGTATCGGCACGTCGCGCTGGCACCTCCGCTAACAGAACCTTCTGCAGACAACAACGCGCGAGCGAACCGAATTACTCCCGGAGCTCGGTTCATCCCCCGCCGACCCACCCCCGGAACCGGCCGGCGACGAGTCGGGGCGGTGGTGTCCGAAACGTTACCCGAACTCGGGGCGGGCACCGTGCCACCCACCACCCACGGGGCCATAGACTCCCGGGTGATGCGAACACGCACAGCCAAAATGATCACCCTGTTCCTGGTCGGGAGCGTGTTCGCACTGGTGCTGCTCGTCAGCGACAGACCGGTGCGGGTGCCACAACCCCCGGATCCGGAACTGCCCCGCGCGGTGGTCACCATGGGCGACAGCACGATCTCCGGCGAAGGTGCGGGCGACTACGTCCCCGGCACCGACGGACGCGACGGCAACTGGTGCCACCGCTCCACCGAAGCCATGGTGCACCAACTGCGACTGCCCGCCGACGTGAAACGCTTCAACCTGGCCTGCTCCGGCGCGAAGGCGGCTACGGTCGGGCTCGACTCCGCCTCGGACGCGGGTAGGCCTTCGCAGGCGGGTGAACTCGCCCGGATCGCCGAGCGCTACCGCGTCACCGACATCGTGGTGGCTGTCGGTGCGAACAACGACCCCGATTTCGTGGGTGTGCTGAATTCCTGCGTCCGCGCGTGGTTCACCAAGAACTCGGGGGGTTGCTCGCAGCGGCTGCGGGACGAGTGGCCCGATCGCGTGGCGGAGATGCAGCCGAAGGTCGCCGACGCGCTGGGCGACATCAAAAACGTCATGCGCCGTGCCGGCTACTCGCGGGAGAGCTACTCACTGGTGCTGCAGTCCTACGCTTCCCCGGTCTCGCCGGGTATTCGACCCGACCTGCGGGGGCTGTCCGGCTGTCCGTTACGCACCGTCGACGTGCGTTGGGTCCGCGACACTGCCGTCCCCCAACTGTCCGAGGGACTGCGCGAGGTGGCCGAACAACAGGACGTGCGGTTCCTCGACCTCGCGCGCGCCGGCTACGGGCACGAGGCGTGTACCGCCCCGAGCGAATCGGCCGATACGGAATGGTTCCGCCGCCTCGCCGTCGACTGGCGGGATCTGGAACACGACGCACGCGCCCCGCACGCGATGCAGGAGTCGTTTCACCCCAACGCGGCCGGATACGAGCGCATAGCGGGCTGCCTCGAGGACTTCCTGCCGTCCGGGAGGCAACAGGCCGGGTGCGTCACCACCGGTGACGGATCCCTGCGCTTGGCTCCGCTCGGTGGAAACACCGCCGAACCAGCTCCGGGGGAGAGCTCGGCGCCCCTCAGCCCACGGTGAAGGCCTTGACGAACAGGAACACGGGTTTACTGCTCAGTTCCACGTAGGCGTCGGGGGAGAGCTCGTTGAGCTCGGGCAGCGGACGCGGTTCACCGATGGTGTCGACCACGAAGCCGCAGCGGTGCAGTTGGTGGAACACCGCCGAGAGGGGTCTGCGGTAGAAGGACACCGAAATGTCCTGCCCGGCCACCGGCCACGTCTCGGTGACCAGTTCGGTACGCAGGTAGTCCGGACGTCCGAACCACTGCCAGTCGGCGGCAGGATGATGCACCGAGAACACCAGTTCACCGCCTGCCACCAGGCACCGGTTGAGTTCGGTCAACAACGGTTCCCAGTCCGCCAGGTAGTGCAGCACCAGCGAGGCCACCACCAGATCGGTGCCGGAGTCGCTGACGAGATCGAGCGGTTGGGACAGATCCGCCACGTCGAACTCGGCGCGACCGTCGAGTCTGCGACGGGCGAGTTCGACCATCCTGGGTTCGCGGTCCACTCCGAACACCGCGGCACCACGCTCGACGAGCTGCTCGGAGAGCACACCGGCGGCACACCCGAGTTCGAGTACTCGCTTGCCCGCGACGTCACCGGCGAGGTCCAAAACGGCGGGACGGTCGTAGTAGGCGTTGGCCGGGCTGTGTTCGGAGTGCAGGGCGTAGGCTTCCGCGAACTGATGGTAGATCGTATTGCGCGCCACTCGATTACGGTAGTGGAATTTCCGGCGATCTTCATCAGATGCGACGGGTTCTCCCACACCGACACGCCGAGCACCGGCGTGTCCCGCTTGTACTCACCCGAACGGGTAGCCCGTTCCCGCTTCGACATCCCCAGCCCCGAGTCCCTACGCCCGCAGGCCGAACCCCCACCACCCTCGCGGTCGGCACCGCCGCGGGTTCTCCCGTGCGGCTCTCGCGAGGAAGGCCCGACGTGGTGTAGGTCGCTACCCGAGGTCGGGCCTCCCGGAGCGAGAGCCGTGCGAGAGGTTCCGCCAAGCCCCCCGCCGAAAGCCGAGAAGAATTTCGATCAAAGTTCGGGGGCGCGGTTCTCGAAGGGGGTGGACAGCACCACGGTGGTCCGGGTGGAAACCTTCGCCGACTCGCGGATCTGCCGCAGCAGATCCTCCAGCGCCAGTGGTGAGGCCACCCGAACCTGCAGGATGTAGGACTCGTCACCGGCCACCGAGAAGCAGGACTCGATCTCCGGCAGATGCTCCAACCGTTGTGGATAGTCGTCCGGAGCCGCCGGGTCGATCGGGGTGAGCGAGATGAACGCCGTCAGCGGCAGCCCGATCTGCTCGCCGTCGACCCTGGCCGTGTAGCCGCGCAGCGCTCCGCGCTGTTCCAGCCTCCGGACCCGTTGGTGCACCGCCGAGACGCTGAGCCCGACCCGTTCACCGAGGTCGGTGAAACTGCACCGTCCGTCCCGGAGCAGTTCACGGAGAATGGCCCGATCGGTCGCCTCGAGCTCGGAGCCCTGCGCGGCATTCCGGTCTGTCACGTCGGCAGCACCACCAACTCGTGCGGCTGGTTGTTCACGCTCTCAACGCCGTGCTCGGTGACCACGACGATGTCCTCGATCCTGGCACCCCAGTGGCCCTGTTGGTAGATCCCCGGCTCGATGCTGAACGTCATTCCCGGTTCCAGCGCGATCTCGTTACCCTCCATGATGTAGGGCTCCTCGTGCACGTCCAGACCGATACCGTGCCCGGTGCGGTGCACGAAGTAGTCACCGAAGCCGGCCGCCGCGATCGGCTCCCTGGCGGCGGCGTCGACCTGGGCGGGCGTGGCTCCGGGGCGGACCGCCTCAACCGCGGACCGTTGGGCGGCGTGCAGCACCTCGTAGGTGCCCCGCACGTCGGAGTCCCGCGGCTCGCCCAGCGAGTAGGTGCGGGTGCAGTCCGAGTTGTAGCCGCCGGGCATGGGGCCGCCGATGTCCACCACGACCACGTCTCCCTCCCGGATCACCCGGTCGGAGAGCGCGTGGTGCGGGCTGGCCCCGTTCGGGCCGGAACCGACGATCACGAACTCGGCCTCGGCGTGGCCCTCCTCGAGGATCGCCCTGCTGATGTCGGCGCCCACCTCGGCCTCGGTGCGACCGACTCGGAGGAACTCACCCATTCGGGCGTGCACCCGGTCGATGGCGGCACCGGCCTCGCGCAGGGCGTCGATCTCGGCGGGATCCTTGCGCATCCGCAGGGCGCGCAGCACCGGGTTGGCCAGTACCTGCTCGGTCTCCGGCAGGGCGGTACGCAGCGGCAGGGTGTGCAGGGCGGGCATCACGTCCGCCACCCCCACCCGGGAGGGTGTGGCACCGTCACGACGCAGCAGTTCCGCGACGATGCCGTGCGGATCCTGCCCGTCCACCCAGGTGACGATCTCCAGCCCGAGTTCCCGCGCGGGTACCTCGGAGTAACCGAGTTCCTCGAGTTTGGGGAGGAGCAGCACGGGCGAAGCCGTGCTGCCCACGGCGGGCAGCACCAGGCAGCTGAGGCGTTCGAAGGACTCACCGTCCACCCCGATGAGGTAGCCGAGGTCGGAGCCGGGCGAGATCAGCAGCGCGTCGATGTCCGCGCCTGCAGCCTTCTCGGCCGCGTGCTGTAGCCGCGCCGAGAGCACTGTGGGATCCTGCTTCGTTGCAACGGTGGACATGGGCCCAACTCTAGGCGCCCCGGCTACGAGGAGGTCAGTTGGCCGGGGGCCGACGGAGCAACACCAGCGCGGAAGCCGCGAAAGTAATTCCCGGCGACAACTCCCGGAACCCCAGTCTCACGGGTCGCCACGACTCCGACGCAGCGAGAGCGATGTGACGGTCCCGGAACGCACAACGGGAGGGAGAAAGCGCCCCGGAACCGACACGATCAGCATCCCGGGTTCTCGGCCTGCCGACCACAACCCGGAGATGACGAGTCGGCCAACTCCTGCCCGCCGTGCGGTGTACTTCCCGCGAGCACGTCCTCGACCGTTGGCCGAGTTCGAGGACGGTTCATCTCCCGCCAGCCACCGCCGAAGACCGGTATCGCCAACGCGAGCAGATAGAGCAGGGCAGTGCAGGTCAACGTGGTACGCAGCCCGATCCCCTCCACCGCCAGGCCACCGAACAGCACGCCGAGCGGCGTACCGCCCTGCGCCACGAGAGTCGTCAGGCTCAGCACGCGTCCGCGCAGTTCGGCCGGGATACGCTCGTAGGTCACGGCGGCCAGGATCGGATTGATCATTCCGGCGGCCAGCCCGCACGTGGCCACCACGACGAACAGCACCGCGAACCCGGAGCCCGCTGCCATCGCGAGGTGGGGCGGGATCGGCCCCAGCGCGAACGCGAGCGTGAACAGCATCCTGCGACGTCGCACCCGTGCGCCGAGCCAGGTGAACAGCAGGTTCCCCGTGAGCGCGGCACCGCCCAGCGCGCCGACCAGCACCCCGAGTGCCAGCGAGTCGTGCAGTATCCGTGCCGAGTAGGTGGGGAGCAGCACACCCGTCAACGCCAGGTCGAGGGTGTTCGTCAACAACAGCAGCACCACGATCCAGCTGATCAGCCGATCGCGACGGAGATAGCCGAGCCCGGCGGCGAATCGGCGCCCGAACCCCTCGGAGGTGTCCGAGACCTCGGAGTCCGATGTGGTCAATCCCCGCGAGGCGTAGGCGACCAGCAGCGCCGACAGCCCCATCACGGCGGTGGCGAGCCACAGCACACCCGGCGGCTCGAACAGCGCGAGCGCTCCGCCCGCCAGCGGCGCCCCCGAGAGGTGCCCCGCCCGCAGTGCGGCGTCCATCCCGCCCGCACCGCGTTCCATGGCCACCCCGGCGTTGGTGACCAGTTCCGGGACGGCGACCCGGCGAGCGGTCTGGCCGGGTTCGCGGAACGCTCCGAACGCACCCGCTAGTGACATCAACGACCAGAGCGTGAGCCCGGTGGTGGCTTCTGCCAACGGAATCGCGCCGACGCACAGCGCGGCCGCCAGATCAGCCAGCGGCGCGGTCCGCGCAGGTCCGACACGGTCGATCAGCGGGCCGCTGAGCGCGGTGGCGAGCAGCATTCCCACGAGCTCGGCCGCGGTGACCATACCCACGTTCGCGGCGCTCCCCGTGGTAGTCAGCACGAACCACGGGATCGCCACGAATCCTGCCGCGCTGGCGGCACTGACGGTGCCGGTCGACACCCACAGCACCAGCAACCGTGAGCGGTTCATTCCCGCCGCTCCCCTCGCGGGAAGGCGCGCAGCTGCACCATTACCGGTTCGTCACCCGCCGCGGGGTCGCGGCGGTAGCGTTCCACGAGTCGACCGGCTTCGGCGGTGAACTCGGCCAGTTCGTCCCGCGAGAGGGAGAGCTGCCAGTCCGACAGTTCCGAGGCCTCGATCCACGCTCCGGACCATTCGGACAGTCTCGCCAGGAACCCGGTGAGTTCGCGGTGGTGGTTGGCGGCTATCTCGTGCAGCAGGGCGCTCAGGGCGGGACCGAGTTCGGCGTCGGCGCTGAACCTCTCGGGGTGCAACGCGGTTTCGGCGTGCGTGGCCCGCCACCAGCGTTCCCTGCGGTTACCGCGTTCGGTGTCCTGTTCGACGAAGCCGTGTTCGGCGAGTTGCCGCAGGTGCCAACTGGTGGTTCCGGAGCGCTGCTCGAAACGCTCGGCGAGCTGGGTGGCCGTCGCGGGGCCCTCGGCACGCAGCTCGCCGAGGATCCGGATCCGCAGCGGATGAGCCAGCGCTCGCAGTCCGGCCGCGTCGAGCTCGTAGCTGTGGTCCTCGGTCACCCGGCACACCATAAATCACCAAGAAAACTCTGCCAAGTTTTCTTGGTGATTTGGAGGTGTCCAGGATGCACCAACGGCACGTCCCCGCCGTAGGCGCGAAATCCGCTCAGCAATGAGCAGGGCTCCGCCCACCGTCACGGCACCCCGCACAGCGCGACAATCTCGTGAGGACCGAGTTCGAGACCACCGGTGAACGCGATCCGAGTCCCAACGGGCCGGATCACGTGCCGGACGGCGTGCCGTACCGGAGGCGTGCCAAGCTGGACCTCGTGAAGTCATCGGTGATGTTGCTCGACTCGGCCGGAATCTGGTTCCGCTCCTACTACGCGCTACCGGAATCACTGACCGCTCCGGACGGAACTCCGGTGAACGCGGTACGCGGATTCTGCGACATGCTCGCGAAACTGCTCACCGAACGTGCGCCGCGCCGGGTGGTGGCGTGTCTGGACAACGACTGGCGCCCCGACTTCCGGGTGCGCGCACTGCCCTCGTACAAGGCACACCGGGTGGCCGAACCCGCTCCGGATTCCGGAACGGCGGCGGACGGGACGGCGGGGACGGACACTTCGGAGGAAGCGGTTCCCGACACGCTGGAGCCGCAGGTTCCGGTGATCCTGGAGCTGCTCGCCGCGCTGGGCATCGACACCGCCGAGGCCGATGGGTACGAGGCCGACGATGTCATCGCGACGCTGGTGGCGCGGGAGCACACCGATCCGATCGAGGTGATCACGGGCGACCGCGATCTGTTCCAACTCGTGCGGGAGTCGCCCACCCCCTGTCGGGTCGTCTACATCGGGGGCGGCCTGGCCAAGGCGCAGGACTACGGTCCGGTCGAGCTGGCGGAACGGTACGAACTGCCCATCGAGAACGCGGGCCGGGCCTACGCCGAGATGGCGACGCTGCGCGGGGATCCCTCGGACGGACTGCCCGGTGTGGCCGGGATCGGGGAGAAGACGGCGGCCAAACTGATCACGCGGTTCGGCTCGCTGACCGAACTGCGCGCGGCGGCCGAGGCCGGCGACCAGGGGTTGACGAAACGCAACCGGGAGAAGCTCTCGGAGGCCGCGGACTACCTCGACGCCGCACCGACGGTGGTCAACACGGTTCCCGACGCCCCGGTGACCCACAGGCTGTCCTCCGACGTGCTGCCCCGCGATACGGGCACCTCCGACACGGGACTCGCTACCGCCGTGGACACCGATCGGGTTCGCGGGCTGCAACGGGAGTGGGGACTCGGCAGTAGCGTGGACCGACTGCTGGACGCGTTGCCCGGATGACTCCTGCGCCGCGGGGCCGGGCGACCCGGCAATCCCACCGACCGACCTCGCTCAGAAGTGCGTGCCGCACCAGGCGCGCTCCCGGGTGGCGAACAGCGCGTCGGCCACCGGCAGCGCGGCGGGGTCGTGCACGGTGAGCAGGTTCGCGTCCGCGAGGGTGGTTGGCTCGACCTCGCCGAACAACAGCGGCGCCAGCTGGGCCACGTCGAGACTCAGCTGTGTTTCACGGGCAACGCGTTCGACCCCTTCGGGACCGACCAGGTACCGGCCCTCGTTGTGCGGCAGGGTGGCGTCGCGCACCTCGAGCACCACGGCACCGGATCCGGCGTAGTCACGCGCCCGCAGGGCGGCGTCCACGTCCACCGGACGAACCCACAGATCGTCGTAGACGTCCCGTACCCGACACTGCCTACCGTCGGTCAACCACCACTCCAACGGCTCGTCGAGCGGTCGTTCGATCGCCACCACCTCGTCGGCCAAATCGATGCCGAGCAGGAACCGCCACAACTCACAGGCAGCGGCCGAGTTCGCCGCTCGCATGTCCATCACCCGCAGGGTGGTGCGTCCGTCACCGAACCTGTAGTCGTTGCTGTGCGCCATCCAGCGAACGAACCCGTCGTCGTTGCCCGCAGCGTCGCGGTGCACGGCAGTCGAGGTGTGCTCCTCACTCGTACCGTCCCGCCGCAGCTGGGTCTGCCACCAGACCCATGGCCGAGCGATCACACCCGCCCCGGCGGGCAGGTTCCGGTAGATCTCGGGAAGCAGTCGACCGGCCGTTTCGGGGTCGACCAGTCGCACGTCTCCACCACCGGGAGCACTGTCGCGCAGCTTCGCGGCTGCCCTCTCCAAGTGAACCGTGCGCGCCCTGGTGGCGATCCCGTAACCGAAACGCCCGTAGATGGCCGTCTCCGAAGCGTGCAACATCGCGAAGGACTCACCGAGTTGCCACGCCTCGTGCAGCTGGGCACGCATCAGCTGGGTCAGCACACCCCTGCGGGTCCGGTCCGCCCGCACACCGACGGCGCTCACGGCCGCTGCGGACAACTCGGCCCCACCCGGCAACACCACCGAAGCGGGAAACGCCATCGCGGTTCCGGCCAGCTCACCGTCGAGGTGATCTCCCCAAACCCGGCCGATCTCGTACGGAGGCGCCATCCGCCGCCAGGCGGCATCGGTCGCGGCGGGCATGTGCAGGGCACCCCGGAAGAGGTCGTGCGCGGCGCGATACTCGGAGTCCGCCAACAATCTGACATCGTGCTCGATCACGCCTTCATGATGCCGCCGATGCTCTGCACGGTCGAATGATTTGAGAAGGCTCACGGAGTACCGCATGCCCGTTCGAGGAGCACGCATCGAAAAGCGGGGACGTGCGGGAGCAATCAGTCGGGTCTGCCGACCGCGTAGGTCCCCTTCGCGTCCCGGATAACGACCCGAACCTTCTTGCTGACGCCGCCGACCCGCATCTCGCAGGTGAAACTGTGTCCGGCGCGCACCGGCTCCTCAGCCGGGCAGGTGACCGACTCGATACCGGCCACGCCGTAGGAATCCCGCGCGATCTGGCGCACCCCCTGCTGCACCGAATCGGCCTCCAGCACGGTGCGGTAGAACCAGCCGGGGGTGACGAATCCCAGCACGGTCACCACCAGCACGGCCATCAGACTCACGGAGCCGAGTAACCAGGGCCACACGCGGCGTCGGCGCCGCCGCGCGGAAGCACCGGCTTCGAGTCCAACGCTCGGGGGGCGTCCCCCGGGGGAACCCCGCAGGTCCCCGCCGAAGGTGTTCGTTGGGGAGGCAGCCCGCTGCTCGGAACCGACGTCGGGTGAGCCGGACATTTCGTAGCGATGCTGTTGGTCCGGCTGCCTGGGCGGCGACGAGCCGTAGGGGTTGCTCATGTGCGCCTTTCGACGGGAATCAGCTCGCATCGGCTCGGCCGACGTCGGAAGCCGATCCAACCACAACCGAAGAAGCACGACCGGGGGTGGGCTTCTCCCGGAGCGGCCCGTCCCGCTCCGGGAGAGCGCGGTTCACCACCCGCACGAGCACCCGGTGGTGGATCCCCACCGAAGGTCACACGGAGCCCGCGGCCACCACGCCTCGCCGAATCCCGTTGATCGCCTTGCTCGCTGCCGAACCGACCGGATCCTCCCGACCGAGAACCTCCCGGATCTGATCCAGCAGATCGATCACCTGCCTGCACCAACGCACGAAATCCCCCGCGGAGAGCTCGTGCCCCGCCGAGGCGGAAGCGGTCAGCACCTTCTCCAGCGAGTCCCCTCTGGCCCAGCGATACACCGGCCAGGCGAAGCCCGCGTCGGGCTCCCGGGTGCGGTCCAGCTTGTGCCTGCGCTCGTCGTCCTCCAACTCCGCCCAGAGTTCCCAGGTCGCCGAAAGGGCTTCGGAGACCGCCCCCGGCGGCACTTCCGGAACCATGGGCGCGTCACCTCTGGACTCGTAGACCAACGACGAGACCACCGCGGCGAGCTGTGCCGGTTGCAGGGCGCGCCACTTGCCCACGCGCAGGGACTCGGCCAGCAACAGGTCCGACTCGCTGTAGAGCCGCGCCAGCCGCTTGCCGTGGCCGGTGACCGGGTCGTCCGAACTGTGCGGATCCAGGTAGTGGCGCTCCCCGAGCAACGCGGTGATCCGGTCGAAGGAACGCACCAACGAGTTCGTCGTGGCGGCCACCTTGTTCCGGATCTGTTCGGTCTCACGGCGCAGCCGCTCGTGGCGCTCCGCCCACCTGGCGTGGTTCTCGCGTTCGTCGCAACCGTGGCAGGGATGCGACCGCATCGCCCGACGCAGACTGGCGAGCTCCTGGTCGTCCCCGGCCGAGGACCCCTTACCGCCCCGGCGCTTGCCCACCGGAGTGACCCCGCTCTCCCGGAGCGTGTTCGCGAGCTGGCGACGCGACTTGGGCGAGCGGACGTCGACGTACTTGGGCAGCTTGATCCTGTCCTGTGGTTCGACGGGATTGGTGAAGTCGGCCACCGAGACCCTTCCGGCCCAACGGTCCTCCGTCACCACCAGCGGTCGTGCCTCGCCCATCGGGTCCAGACCCGGGTCCACCACCACGGCCAACCCGGAGCGCTTGCCGGACGGAATCGTGATCACGTCGCCCTTGCGCAGCTTCTCGAGCGACTTGGCCGCCTCGGCGCGCTTGGCGGCCTTGTTCTGCTTCGCGAGTTCCTTCTCCCGGTCGGAGATACGCCGCCGCAGATCGAAGTACTCGGCGAAATCACCCTGGTCGCAGTGCATGGCTTCGGCATAGCCCTCGAGCGCGGCCGCGTTGCGTTCCACCCGTCTGGACTGGCCCACCACGGAACGATCCGCCTGGAACTGGGCGAACGACTGCTCCAGCAGTTCCCGCGCCGAGTCGGTTCCGAGGCGCCCGACCAGGTTGACGGCCATGTTGTAGCCGGGCCGGAACGAGGAACGCAGCGGATAGGTACGCGTGGAGGCCAGCCCAGCGACCTGCTTGGGATCCATACCCGACTGCCAGATCACCACGGCGTGCCCGTCCACGTCGATACCCCGACGCCCGGCACGCCCGGTGAGCTGGGTGTACTCGCCGGGAGTCAGATCAACGTGCGACTCCCCGTTGAACTTCACCAGGCGTTCCAGCACCACGGTGCGGGCGGGCATGTTGATGCCCAGCGCCAGCGTCTCGGTGGCGAACACCGCCTTGACCAGCCCGCGGACGAACAGCTCCTCGACGGTTTCCTTGAACGCGGGAAGCAGTCCCGCGTGGTGGGCGGCGACACCCCGTTCTAGGGCCTCCCGCCACTCCCAGTAGCCGAGCACCTCCAGGTCGCCCTCGGGCAGGGTGCTGGTGTACTCGTCGATCACCGAGCGGATCTCGTCCAGTTCCTCCTCGGTGGTCAACCGCAGACCGGAACGCACGCACTGGCCGACGGCCGCGTCACACCCCGCGCGGCTGAAGATGAACACGATGGCGGGCAACAGCTCGGCGTCGTCGAGCTGGTTGAGCACGTCCACCCGCGAGGGCTGGAAGAATTTTCCGCCCCGGTTCTGCACGCGCCGCTTACCGTCCCGACCACGACGCACCTTGCCGGGGGGTTCCCTGGTTCGCCCCAGTTCCCGGGTGTGCCGCAGCAGGTTGGGGTTGATCTTGAGTTCGCGGTTCTCGTCCTCACCGCCGAACAGGTCGAACATGCGGTTGCCCACCAGCATGTGCTGCCACAACGGCACAGGTCGGTGCTCGTCGACGACCACCGTGGTGTCGCCGCGCACCTCCACCAGCCACTCGCCGAACTCCTCGGCATTGCTCACCGTGGCCGAGAGGCTGGCGACCTGCACCTGCTGCGGCAGGTGCAGAATCACCTCCTCCCAGACCGCCCCCCGGAAACGGTCCGCGAGGTAGTGCACCTCGTCCATGACGACGTAGCCGAGGGCGTCCAGACTGCTGGAACCCGCGTAGAGCATGTTGCGCAGCACCTCGGTGGTCATCACGACCACCTGGGCGTTGCCGTTGATCGAGGTGTCGCCCGTCAGCAACCCGACCGCACCCGTGCCGTAACGCTCGCACAGGTCGGTGTACTTCTGGTTGGAAAGCGCCTTGATCGGCGTGGTGTAGAAGCATTTGCGCCCACCGGCGAGGGCGAGGTTGACGGCGAACTCGCCGACAACGGTCTTGCCCGCGCCGGTGGGCGCACAGACGAGCACCCCGTGCCCGTCCTCGAGTGCCTGGCAGGCGGTCCGCTGGAACGGATCCAACTCGAAGGACAGGTCGACCGTGAAGGCCCGCAGTCTCGGATGCGCACTGCGCGCCTGATGCGCGGCGTACGCCGCCGCAGGCTCGACGGGCCCGCTCGTCTCCGTGGTTTCGATACGGCTGTCAGCCACTCTCCCAGACTTTCATATCTCGGCCGTGAACGTGTCCACCATGCTGACACCGAGGCCGCCCGGGGAAGCGGTCAGGTCACGTCGTCCTCCTCGACAGCGGATCCGGCCCGACTACCCACGTCGACCTCGGAGGGACGGGTATCCAGCTCGGAGGGCTGATCGGGGTCGGCCTGCTGTGCCGAGGCCTCCTTGCGCGCCTTGGAGTTGTCGTGGGCCCGACAGATCACCAGGGCCACTCCGTACAGCGCACACAGCGCGGCGGCCAGCACCAGCATGGACAGCGGATCCTGCCCCGGCGTGGCGATGGCGGCGAAGACGAACAGCGCGAACACGCTGCCACGCCACCAGCTGCGCAGCTTGGCGTAGCTCACGACGCCGGCCCGGTTCAGCATCACCATGACCAGGGGAAGTTCGAAGCTGATACCGAAGAACAACAGCATCAGCAGCACGAAGTTGATGTACTCCCCGCCGGTCAGCGCGGTGAAGAACGCACCGCCGCCGAAACCCGACATGAAGGCGAGCCCCTTCGGGGCGACGAAGTAGGCCAGCGCGGCACCCGCCACGAAAAGCAGGCTGCCGATACCCACGAAAACCCTGGCGAACTTGCGTTCCCTGGCATGCAGTCCGGGCGCGATGAACGCCCAGAACTGGTACAACCAGACCGGGCTCAGCAACACCGCACCCAGCGACAGACCGACCTTGAGCTGGATCATGAAGACCTCGAAGGGACGGGTCTGCATGAGCTGGCACTTGTCGTTCGGACTCAGCCGCATGTCGGAGGGCAATGAGCAGTACGGCCCGGTCACGAAGTCACCGAGACTCGGCAGACCGAACAGTTGGTGGGAGAACCACCAGAAGCCGAAGATCCCGCCGCTGATCACCGCCAGCAGGGCCACCCCGAACCGGTAGCGCAGTTCGTAGAGGTGATCGACCAGTGTCATGGTGCCGTCGGGGTTCCGGCGGCGACTGTACTTGGTGCGATCACGCCCGAACGGGTTGAGGCGGCGAAGCCTACTGCCTTCCACCGTCACAGCCCCCGCGTCAGTTCGTGGCGTCGTTACGGTGCTTGTCCTCGGCCGGCCGTTCGCCGTTCAACCGCTCTGCGCTGGTCGCCGTGAACCCGGTCGAGTGCTGCTCACCCGTGGTGAGCTGTTGCGGCTCGCTCTGTTCGGACTCGCCCTGCGAGGAGGCGGCCTGCTCGTCCTGCTTCATGCCACGCGTCTCGGCCTTGAAGACCCGCGCGGACTGACCGAGCGACCTGGCCAGCTGCGGCAGTTTGGCGGCTCCGAAGAGCAACACCAACACACCGACGATGAGGACCAGCTCCCAACCACCGGGGAAACTCATGCTTCTACACCTCTTCTCGAGCCTGCTGCAACGGGGATATTACGCCGCACGTGGCCGGTTTCGACAGGTTCGATCGGATCAATGACGCTTCAGGGCGATTCCGATTCCGGCACCGCGTGCCCGCAGCAGCCCCATGCGGTCGGACAGCTCCCCGAACACCCGGTCGTATGCGGACCGCGTGCGGCGAACCGAGCGGAGCGTGGTCAGCACCACGGGGATCAGGGCGATCAGGGCCACCAGCACAAGTCCCACCATCAACGCGTACGGCACGGTGCCACCGTATCGCCCTCAGGTGGACAGCGAGTGAAGCGACCGTTCCAACGCTTCGTCCGCGCGCTGTCGAACCTCGGTCGCCAGTTCCACGGGCGCGAGGACCCTTCCTCTCCCACCCAGCCCGAGCACCAGCCGCACCAACCACGCGCGATCGGAGTAACGCAGCACCACCCTGGTGAATCCGTCCGGCAGATCGGTGACCTCGTCGACGGCGTAGTACTCGGCCACCCAGCGGGCCTCGGGGCACAGTTCGAGTTCGACGCTCGGCTGCGGCTCGGTGGGGCGGAACGGTCCTCCCGAGAGGTCGGTGCCGGTGGCCTCTGCGGGGGGACGCGTGGGCTCGTCGAGAACCTCGGCGTCGTCCATCCGGTCCAGCCGGAACAGCCTTACCCCACCCGCGCGGCGACACCAGGCCTCCAGGTAACTGTGCCCCTGCACGAGCACCAGCCGCATCGGGTCGACCGTACGTTCGGTGATCTCGTCCCTGGAGGCGGTGTAGTACCTGATGTGCAGCGCGTTGCCGAGTCTGGTGCCTTCCTCGACGGTCGAGCCGACCTCGGTGGCCACCGGCCGGGACTCGTCGGCCAACCCGACCACGACACCCTGGCGCCGCGCGGCGCCCACGGCGTTCTCGACCTTCGCCAGCGCCCTGCGCACCGCGTCGGTGTCGGCGATTCCCGGTGTCTCGGACAGCGCACGCAACGCCACCTGCAGCGAGGTGGCCTCCTGACCTGTCAGGCGCAACGGTTTGCGCATCCCGGCGTCGTAGACCACCGTGACGGTGTCCCCGCTGAACGACAGATCGATCAGGTCCCCGGGGCCGTATCCCGGCAGGCCGCACATCCAGAGCAGTTCGAGATCCCGACGAATCTGCTGCGCGTTGACCCCGAAATCGGCCGCGACCTCGGTCACCTCGATTCCCGGCCTGTTGACCAGGTACGGAATCATCGCGAGCAACCGGGGAAGCCGCTCACTCGTACTGCTCACCGATCTCCCTCCCGAAGGGTCCGCAACGTCGCCAGGTGTGCCTCGCGGACGGACTTCCGCAGCGTTTCGGGCTCCAGGACCACCACATCGGGGCCGTAGCCCGCGAGCCATCCCGTCGCCGATTCGGGATAGCTCAGTTCGAGACGCAGCTCCTCACCGGCGAGGCCGTCCAGCTCGCGCTCGGCGACGAGTTCAGCGTCCCGGCGCACTCCCTGGGCACGTCCCCGCGCCACCCAGAGGCGCACCGGAGTTCGCGGTGGTGGAGTCGACTCGAAACCGGTGACCAGGCTCATCAGGTTCACGTCCTCGGGGCGGTTCACCTGTCCCCGCTTACCGAAGGCGCGCACCTCCCCGGTGATGCGGGAGAGTCGGAAGCAACGCGCGGCCTGCCGGTCCCTGTCGTGGCCGACCACGTACCAGCGGCCGCACCAGGACACCACTCCCCACGGTTCCACGGTTCGCGGTTGCGCTGAACTGCTGGCGGGCCTGCGGTAGTCGAAGGTCACCGGTCGCCCCTCGCGTACGGCGGTCAGCAGCGGGGAGAAGGCCGGTTCGTCCGCCCGCACCTTGGGTTCGATGGGGCCGGCTGCGCTGTCGTCGACATCGATCCCGGCGGCGCGCAGCTTGTGCAGCGCGCCGCGCGCGGCGGTGCCGAATTCGGGTGCTTCCCAGAGCCGGGACGCCAACGCCACGGCGGCGGCTTCGTCGGACTCGAGGGCGATGTCGCCGATCTCGTAGTCACGGCGCGCTATCCGGTAGCCGTCGATGCCGTCGAAGGCCGAGTTGCGCCCGGTCTCGAGCGGAATCCCCAGGTCGCGGAGTTCGGCCTTGTCACGTTCGAATGTTCGGTAGAACGCTTCGTCACTGGCAGCGTCGGAATAACCGGGAACGATCCCCCTGATTCGCCCCGCGGTGAGGTACTGGCGAGTCGACAGCAGACACAGCACCAGGTTGACCAGGCGTTCTGCGCGCGGAATGCCCACTGTGCCGAGTCTAGCGACGGTAACGGCGGTCACGTTCGCGGGCCGACGTCGTGACCTGATGAAACGACGCGGCCACCTACCGCCGGGAAATCTGGAAAAGATCCAGATTACCCGGCGGAGGCGCTCTGCGCCGACACGGGAGGAACGTACGGCCCGCCGGTCACAGCGGTGGTTCGCGCCGCGCCCAGGGTCGCGCACGCTCCAGCTGGGCAGCGAGCCGGAACAGCATCCCCTCGCCCGCCAGCGGCCCCACGAACTGCACACCGAGCGGCAGTCCCTCGGGATCCCAGTACAGCGGAACGGACATGGCCGGCCTGCCGGTGATGTTGGCCAGCTGGGTGTAGGGCACGTGGCGCAGGTTCTCCCTGGCCACCCGGTCCACCATGCCGCTGGCGCGCAGCATTCTCCCCAGTCCCAGCCCGAGCACCGCTCTGCCCGCCGCGCGCAGCGGCTCGCCGGTCGCGAGCTCACCCACGCGTACCGGTGGGCCGGCGAGTCCGGGGGTCAACAACAGGTCGTAGTCGCGGTGGAACTCGGCCAGCCTGCGCGTGTAGTCGTGCCACCGGTCGAGCAGCGCACTGTACTCGGGGCCGCTGATGGCGCGCCCCACCGCGGCGAGCAGCCTGCTGTCCAGCTCGAACGAGGTTTCCGACGCTCCGGTGGCAGCCACCGCGTCGTCGATCGAGGCGGCCAGTTTCACCGACCAGGCGCGCAGGAAGTCCACGGCCAGCGAATCGAGATCCACCGGGGAGCTCACCGGTTCCACGTGGTGCCCCAGGGACTCCAACAGTCGGGCCGCATCGCTCAACGCCTCGATCGCGTGGGGATGCGGCCGTCCCAACGCCGACTGCGAGGTGAAACCGACACGCAGCCGAGGGGGTTCGGAGGCGATCTCGGTGGTGAAGTCCCTGGGGGGCGCGGCGGGTGAGTACGGACCGGCCGGATCGGTTCCCACGATCGCGTCCAGCGCGGCGGCGCTGTCCCGAACCGTACGCGAGAGCACCCCGTCCGAGGCGGCCCCGTGAAAGTTCTCGGCACGCGCGGGCCCGGCGGGCACCA
This sequence comes from Actinopolyspora mzabensis, assembly GCF_900101095.1. GTDB lineage: Bacteria > Actinomycetota > Actinomycetes > Mycobacteriales > Pseudonocardiaceae > Actinopolyspora > Actinopolyspora mzabensis. The sequence continues at coordinate 186,783 of NZ_FNFM01000005.1, read as the reverse complement.
GGCCACGACCGGGTTTGAGCCCGAAGACGCCGCAGCACGCGGCCGGGATCCGGATGGAACCGCCTCCGTCACTGGCCCCGGCCACCGGCACGATTCCGGCGGCGACCGCTGCCGCCGAGCCGCCCGAGGAACCACCCGGGGTGCGGTCCGGCGACCACGGGTTTCGGGCGGGCCCGAAGGCTTCGGGCTCGGTGACCGGTTTGGCGCCGAACTCGGGAGTGTTGGTGCGTCCGAACGGCAGCAGCCCCGCGTTCAGCCAGCGGCGCACCACCTCGGCGGTCTCCGGTGCCGCCACCCGCGCCAGCGCGGCTGTTCCCGCACTGGAAGGATGCCCCGCCACCTCCTGGTTCAGGTCCTTGAGCAGGAACGGAACTCCCGCCAGCGGACCACCGGCGGGCAGCCCACCCGCAAATTCCGCCGCGGTCTCCCGGTCGGCACGGACCACCGCGTTGATGCGGTCGTTGACCTTCTCGTAGCGATCGAAGGCGGCATCGAGCAGTTCGGTCGCGGGGACCTCACCGCTGGAGACCAGCTCGGCCAGCCCCACCCCGTCGTGTTCGCGGTACTCCGAATAGTCCATGCCCACCCTTCCGTCGCGGCAGCCTCGACGCGTCCGGCCACGCGGATCGGACACGAACGAATCACAACGAGCTGATCAGACGTTCCACCCTCTCGTCCACCGCGCGGAACGGATCCTTGCACAGCACTGTCCGCTGCGCCTGGTCGTTGAGCTTGAGGTGCACCCAGTCGACGGTGAAGTCCCTGCCCGCGGTCTGCGCGGCCGCGATGAAGTCGCCACGGAGCTTTGCCCTGGTGCTCTGCGGTGGAGTGTCCTTGGCCGCCTCGATCTCACCGTCGTTGGTGGCACGGTCCACCAGATCCTTGCGCTGCAACATCTCGAACAGGCCCCGGTTGCGTCGCAGATCGTGGTAGGCCAGGTCGAGTTGCGCGATGCGCGGGCTGGACAGCTCCAGACCGTGCTTGTCGCGGTAACGCTCCAGCAGGCGGTGCTTGATGGCCCAGTCGACCTCCCGGTCGATCAGCGAGTAGTCCTGGTATTCCACAGCATCCAGCGCCCTGCCCCACAGGTCCATGATGCGGTCCGTCATCGGGTCGGAACCACGACGAGCCACGTACTCGACCGCACGGCCGTAGTACTCCCGCTGGATGTCGAGCGCGGACGCCTCACGGCCACCGGCCAGCCGTACGGGGCGCCTTCCGGTGAGATCGTGGCTGATCTCCCGGATAGCACGGATCGGGTTGTCCAGACTGAAGTCGTGGAACTGCACGCCCTGCTCGATCATCTCCAGCACCAGGTTGACGGTGCCCACCTTCAGCAGGGTGGTGACCTCGGACATGTTCGAGTCGCCCACGATCACGTGCAGCCTGCGGTAGCGCTCCGCGTCGGCGTGCGGCTCGTCCCTGGTGTTGATGATCGGGCGGGAACGGGTGGTGGCGCTGGAGACTCCCTCCCAGATGTGCTCCGCCCGCTGGGACAGGCAGTAGACCGCACCGCGTGGAGTTTGCAGCACCTTGCCCGCACCGCAGATCAACTGTCGGGTGACCAGGAAGGGCAACAGCACGTCGGCGATGCGGGAGAACTCCCCCGAACGCCCCACGAGGTAGTTCTCGTGACAACCGTAGGAGTTGCCCGCCGAGTCGGTGTTGTTCTTGAACAGGAAGATGTCCCCGCCGATACCCTCGTCGGCCAGCCTCCGCTCGGCATCGGTGAGCAGGTCCTCCAGGATGCGCTCACCCGCCTTGTCATGGGTGACGAGCTGGACGAGATCGTCGCACTCGGCCGTGGCGTACTCGGGGTGCGAACCAACGTCCAGATAGAGTCTCGCGCCGTTGCGCAGGAAAACGTTCGAGGAACGGCCCCACGAAACGACCTTCCGGAACAGGTATCTGGCAACCTCGTCCGGGGAGAGCCTGCGTTGCCCGTGAAAGGTACAGGTCACCCCGAACTCGGTCTCGATGCCAAAGATCCTCCGCTGCATGCCTCCACAGTAGGCGTCTTCGTCGAACTCGGCGGTCCGCCGTTCGGGGTCGGACGCGAAAAAATTCGGCCGATAACACCACACAACGTGGCCGCACGCGAGCCGGAAGCGGGGTCACGACGCTCGGAGACCGAACACCGAAACCACCGGTTCCGCTCGTCACAACGAGGCCGTGTCCCGGCGCGAACTGCCCGGGACCGGCCCGTCACTCCGGTGAGCCGCCGTTTTCCGACCGCTCCGACCCGGTGTCCTCCGTTTCCGAGCCGGACTGCTCGGACTCGTCGGGAAGCAACTGGCGCAGTGCCGCACCGGTGATGCGACGGAACGTGCGGTGCGGCCTGGACCGTTCCAGTACCGCCACCTCGAGCTGCCCGACTCCCAACTGGCGGGAGCCCTCGCCACCGGCCATCAGGGCGCGCACCGCCTCCCGCACGGCGGGTTCGAGTTCCATGCCGTCGCTGAAGGAGTCCTTCAGCGCGGACGTGACGGTCTCGGCCTGACCGCCCATCGCCACGTACTGCGGTTCGTCGACGATGGAACCGTCGTAGGTCAACCGGTACAGCTGGTCCGCCTCCGGTGTGCTGCCCACCTCGGCGACGCAGATCTCCACCTCGAAGGGCTTGACCTGTTCGGTGAAGATGGCCCCCAACGTCTGCGCGTAGGAGTTGGCCAGCGCCCGACCGGTGACGTCCCGCCGGTCGTAGGAGTACCCCTTGACGTCGGCCATCCTGATACCGGCCATACGCAGGTTCTCGAACTCGCTGTACCGCCCCACCGCGGCGAAGCCGATGCGGTCGTAGATCTCGGAAATCTTGTGCAGGGTGGTCGAGGGGTTCTCGGCCACGAACAGCACCCCGCCCGCGTACTTGAGCACCACCACGCTACGGCCCCGAGCGATACCCTTGCGGGCGAGCTCGGAGCGTTCGCGCATCAGCTGCTCTGGCGAGGTGTAGAAGGGCATCGTCACGGTTGTGCACTCCTGGCTCGAATCGTGCTGTACCGACTTGGCACATGGCGCTTGCTTCGCACGCGGCGACGGCCCCGGGACGGCCGGACACACCGTGCCCCCGCTCGTGGCGATCCGACCCCGCGTGGGCTCCCGGCCTCAGCCTCCGGGATTCTGCTGCCTGCCCGCGACGACCTCCTCGGCGACTGCGGCGGTTCGTTCCTCGGACATGCGGACGGCCCCCTCCGCACCGGTGATCGTGACCACCGTGGGATAGATCTTCCTGGCCACGTCCGGCCCACCCGTCGCGCTGTCGTCGTCGGCCGCGTCGTAGAGCGCCTCGATCGCGTTGCGCACGGCCGAGTCGACATCGGCCTCCGGATCGTGGCGTTTCTTCAACGCCGACTTGGCGAACAGCGAGCCCGACCCCACGGCGTTGTACCCCGCGCTCTCGTCGTAGCGCCCGCCGGTGATGTCGTAGGTGACGATGCGTCCCGCCCGGTCGGGATCCTCGGCAGCTGTGTCGAAACCGGCGAACAGCGGCACCACCGCGAGCCCGGCCATCGCTCCCTGCAGGTTGCTGCGCAACATGGTCGCGAGCTTGTTGGCCTTACCGTCCAGCGAGAGCGGAACACCCTCGATCTTCTCGTAGTGCTCGAGTTCGACGGCGTACAGCCGCACCATCTCGAGCGCGATACCGGCGGTACCCGCGATCCCCACGGCGGAGTAGTCGTCGGTCACGTAGAGCTTGTCCATGTCCCGCTGGGCGATGATGTTGCCCATCGTGGAACGACGGTCCCCCGCGAGCAGCACACCTCCGCGGAAGGTCAGCGCGACGATGGTCGTCCCGTGCGGCACGTCCACGGATCCATCGCTACTCTCCTTGGCCTGCGGCAGCATCTCGGGCGCCGCGGCTCGGAGGAAATCCGTGAACGAAGAGGATCCGGGAGTGAAGTACTCGGGGGGCAGCGCCTGACCCGGATGGCTCCGAGTCGAGCTGGATTCCATGGGCGACATCGTCTCCTGCTCGAAGTAACTGGGCGTCACGTGATCGGTTGTGCACACTCTAGGTCGTGCACGGTCGCGCTGGTCGGACCGGTGCCGCCCGCGCCGACCGTGAAACGGGAGCCTCCACGGGACGGTTCGGACGTCTCGTCCCGGCCTCCGCCAGGAGCGGGCGGTTGAACCGCCCCGTGGGCTCCGTTACTGGCCCTTCCGGGTTACTGGCCACCCTTCTGGACGTAGGCTCGGACGAAGTCCTCGGCGTTCTCCTCCAGGACGTCGTCGATCTCGTCCAGAATAGTGTCCACGTCCTCGCCGAGCTTCTCCCGACGATCCTGACCAGCGGATTCGGCACCGTTCTGCTCGTCGTCGCCTTCGTCTCCGCCGCCGTGCCGCTCAACCTTTTCCTGGGACATCTCGCCTCCCGGTGGTCTCATCGAGGATGCCTGCCCGTAACCGGCACCGCGGCTTCCGCCGGGCGGGCCCGACACCCTCTCGGGCCGGACGGGCAACAAAACATCCTGGTGTGAACACTACCTAGTCAATCGGCCACACGCCCAGATCCAAAAGTGGTTGTTTTGGATCTGGCGCGCCGCGAAGGTCCCGCGGCCGGGTGGATCACGGGCGGGTGGATCACGGGCGGGTACCCTTCTGCATCACCCACCGGTGAGGGAATCCACCAGTTCCTCGGCGCTGGTGGCCGCCTCGAGCAGCTCGCCCACGTGTGCCTTCGTCCCCCGCAACGGCTCCAGGGTCGGGATACGCACCAGCGACTCGCGCCCCAGGTCGAAGATCACCGAGTCCCAGGAGGCGGCGGCGACCTCGTTCGGGTAACGCTCCAGGCAGCGACCGCGGAAGTAGGCCCTGGTGTCCTCCGGCGGTGTCGTAACGGCCTCGCGGACCTCCTCCTCGGCGAGGATGCGGCGCATCGAACCACGGCTGACCAGCCGGTTGTACAGTCCCTTGTCCATGCGCACGTCGGCGTACTGCAGGTCGATCATGTGCAACCGGGGCGACCCCCAGGCGAGGTTGTCCCGGCTGCGGTAGTTCTCCATCAGCTTCAACTTGGCGGGCCAGTCGAGTCGGTCGGCGCACTCCATCGGATCGCGCGCGAGCAGGTCGAGCACCTCTCCCCAGGTTCGCACCACCTCGCCCGAGGTGTGGCTGCCGTGCGCCTCGACGTACTCCACGGCCCGCTCGTGGTAGGCCCGCTGCAGGTCGAGACCGGTGAAATGCCGTCCGTCGGCGAGTTCGACCTTCTGGTTGAGGCTCGGGTCGTGGCTGATCTGGTGCACCGCCTTGACCGGATCGGCCAACCGGAGATCGTCGAAACGGCGTCCGGACTCGATCATGTCCAGGACCAGGGCGGTCGCGCCGAGCTTGAGGTAGGTGGCCGTCTCGGCGAGGTTGGCGTCGCCGAGGATCACGTGCAGCCTGCGGTACTTGTCGGCATCGGCATGGGGTTCGTCCCTGGTGTTTATGATGCCGCGTTTGAGGGTGGTCTCCAACCCCACCTCGACCTCGACGTAATCGGCGCGCTGCGAGAGCTGGAAGCCGGGTTTCTCGCCAACCTGGCCGATACCCACCCGACCGGAACCGCAGATGATCTGCCTGGAGACGAAGAAGGGCGTGAGTCCGGCGATGACGGCCGTGAACGGGGTGTCGCGGGCACACAGGTAGTTCTCGTGGGTGCCGTAGCTGGCGCCCTTGCCGTCGATGTTGTTCTTGTACAGCTGAATGGGAGTGGTCCCCGGCACGCTGGCGGCGCGCAGCGCGGCCTCCTCCATCACCCGTTCCCCGGCCTTGTCCCAGAGCACGGCGTCACGCGGATTGGTCACCTCGGGAGCGGAGTACTCCGGATGGGCGTGATCGACGTAGAGCCGCGCCCCGTTGGTGAGAATGACGTTGGCCGCACCGAGATCGTCACCCTCCGAGCCGTTCGACGGTGACGTCGAGGCACTCATGTCGAAGCCGCGGGCGTCGCGCAGCGGCGATTCCACCTCGTAGTCCCACCGGGCGCGCCGCGCTCGGGGGATGTCGGCCGCCGCCGCGTAGGCCAGCACGATGTGGGTGGAGGTCAGCACCGGGTTCGCGGTCGCGTCTCCCGGCACGGTGATCCCGTACTCCACCTCGGTTCCCATGATCCGACGCATGGTGTTCAGCCTACGGGTTCAACGCGGTCTACGACTCCCTGTGACGGTCACATTCCGGTGCCGTGTGCGGGCAACGACGGCGCACCCGCGCCCACTCCGCCCGTACCGGTTCGCTCACTGCCGCTACCGGATCGATGCGGCACCGCGAGAGAGTGTCCACCCGGCGCCGACAGCGGAACTGAGATCATCGGGTGGTGTGACCGTGGGAGAAGAACGAGTCGCCGTCTACGACCGGGACGGGTCGGTGGTCGGTTCGGCCCCGCGAGCGCGGATGCGTTCCGAGGGGCTGTGGCACGCGGCCACCTCGGTGCTGGTGCGCTCCACTGATCTGACGAAGGTCTACGTGCACCGCCGCACCGCGGACAAGGACGTCTACCCGGCCATGTACGACTGCTGGGCTGGCGGCGTCGTGGCGGCCGGTGAGGCTCCGGACGAGGCAGCCCGGCGGGAGTTGGCCGAGGAGCTGGGAATCCGCGCGGAGCCACGCTTCCTGTTCCGGACCAGCCACGAACGAGGCTCGGTGCGATTTCACGCTTTCGTGTACGAGATCCACTGGGACGGGCCGGTGATCCACCAGCCGGAGGAAATAGCCGCTGGTCGGTGGATGCCGCTGGCCGAACTGCGGAACCACGCGCGGGATCCCGCCTGGCCGTTCGTGCCGGACGGCAGGCAGTTCCTCACCGAGTGGTTCGACTTCCGGGAAGACTGATCGAGGTTTTCCGGCCAGGTGGCCGTGTGGCCGGGTGGCCGTGTGGCCGGGTGGCCGGGTGGCCGGGTGGCCGTGTGGCCGGGTGGCCGGGTGGCCGGGTGGCCGGGTGGCCGTGTGGCCGGGTGGCCGGGTGGCCGGGTGGCCGTGTGGCCGGGTGGCCGGGTGGCCGGGTGGCCGTGTGGCCGGGTGGCCGTGTGGCCGGGTGGCCGGGTGGCCGTGTGGCCGTGTGGCCGGGATGCTCGCTCGGTGGAACACCCCGCCCTCTCGCTCCGGGAAACCCGACCTCGGGTAGCGATCTTCGAGAGCCCACGTCAGACGGCGGACCACCCGTTGTCCACCGGCAGGACGACCCCGCTGACGTTGCTGGCGGCGTCGGAGGCGAGGAACACGATGGCGGAAGCCTGCTCGTCGGCGTCGGCGACACGACCGATGTTCTTGCCGTAGCTGCCGAGAACGTTGGGGCCGAGCGCCTCGGGATCGGCGTCGACGGTGATGCCGGTGGCGGTGCCACCGGGAGCGATCGCGTTGGCTCGGATACCGCTGTCGCGGTACATCACGGCCAGCGACCTCGTGAGTCCGACTACGCCGTGCTTGGCGGAGGTGTAGGCGGCCCCCGCCGCGCTGCCCCGCAGGGACGCCTCCGATGCCGTGTTGACCACGACACCACTGCCCTTGGCAAGCATGTGCGGCAGCGCCGCGCGGGTGAGCAGGAAGGGAGCGCTCAGGTTGACCCGCAGCACGCGTTCCCACTCGGCCTCGGTCAGATCGGCCACCGCGGCGAAGCTGTCCATGATGCCCGCGTTGTTGACCAGCACGTCCGGACCGCCGAACCGTTCCACCGCGGTGGAGACGATCTCGTCGACCACGCTCTGATCGCCCAGATCGCCGATCACGGTGGTCGCCGTGCCGTCCTGCTCCGTGATCAGCCGTTCGGTGGTGGAGGCGCCTTCGGCATCGAGGTCCGCGATGAGTACCCGCGCTCCCTCGGAGGCGAACCGCAGCGCGGCGGCGCGCCCGATACCCGCTCCGGCGCCGGTGACCACCACGCAGCGTCCTTCCAGGCCGGTTCCACTCATCCCGAACTCCTTTCCACCCTGGTCCGGATTCCGCCGAACGATCGGCGTGGCCCGAACCGTTCCATACTTATAGGCACATAATGCCAGGTTTACATTATGCGCCGAAAAATGAACGACCTAGAATCGGGAGACCGCCGCCACTAGGAGGAACCGCAGGATGTCGAGCGAGCAGGAGACGTCCAACAGGCGCACCGGACGCCCGCCGCTGACCGAGCGCCGCAAGGCGGCGACGCGTATGGACATCGCGCGCGAGGCGGTACGACTGTTCACGAGCAAAGGGGTGGCCGAGACCTCGGCCGAGGAGCTAGCGGAAGCGGCCGGGGTGTCGATTCGGACGCTGTGGCGCTACTGCCCCGGGCCGGGCAAGGAAAGCTTCGTACGGCCCCTGCTGACCCACGGGATCGAGGACGTCGCCCGAGCGTTGGCCGACTGGGCACCCGGCGAGGCACTGCCCGACCAACTGCGTGGGCAGGCCGGGGGCGAGGAGCACGCGGACATGGCCACCATGCTGGCGCTGGTCCGACTGACCAAGGACGAACCGGAGATCAGGGCGGTGTGGCTGCAGGCCCATCGGGACGCGGAGCCCGCCTTCGCCACGGGGATCGCCCACCGCACCGGTCGCCGGGCCGACGAGCTGACCGTGAAGACGGAGGCCGCGATGGTCAACACGGCCCTGCGGGTGGCCGTGGAGCACACCGCCGACCACGCCCCCGCCCCGGAGAAGGCCGGCACCGTGCTGCGTGCGGCGTTGCGCGAGGTCCTCCCGACGATCAGCCGGGAAGCTCCCGCTGCGGCCGCGGGCCACGCTCTTCCCGGCGCGCCCGCTTGACACTGCTCGGTCACGAAGGGTCGCCCCAGGGTTCACAGCCCGCTTTCGATTCACGGGGCTTTCCGATTCACGGGCTCTCCCGGGTCACAAGCCGTTCCGGTGCTCGCCCAGCACCACTTCACAGCCACGGGCCTCGGACTCGGCGGTGAACGGCTCCCGGGCGGCGGCGACCGCACGGGCGGTCTCCTCCTCGACCAGGTCGGCGTTGATGCGTGCCGCCGCGTTGGCTCCCGCCGCGGCGGCGGGGCCGACCTGGGCCGACGGATCGGTGACATTGCCAGCCACCCACACTCCGTCGACGTCGGTGGCGCCGGTCGCGTCGGACGGGACGTACTCGCCGACCCCGGCCGGGTGCTCCACGGCACGCAGCCCGAGCTCGGCCAGGAACCCGGCACGTGCGGTCATCCGTGGTGCGATCGCGAGCACTTCGCGCCCGACCACGGTGCCGCCGACGAGCCGCACCCCGCTGATTCCGCGCTCACCGACCTCCAGCGAGTCGACCGGGCCGTCGATCACCTCGATGCCGCGTGCCGCGAGCCGTTCCACGTCCTCGTCGGTGGGCGCGGGCAGGGTGTGGGAGAAGAACTTGACATCAAAGCTCCACTGGCGGAACAGCAACGCCTGGTGCACCGACATCGGGCCGGTGGCCAGCACGCCGATGGCACGGTCCCGAACCTCCCAGCCGTGGCAGTACGGGCAGTGCACCACGTCCCTGCCCCAACGTTCCCGCAGCCCGATCACCTCGGGCAGCTCGTCGACCAAGCCAGTAGTCACCAGCACCCGGCCAGCACTGATCCGGCGACCGTCGAGCAGCGTCACGTCGAATCCGGCGCTGTCCCGAGCCACTGAGCCGACCTCGCCCGCGATCAGGTGACCACCGTGATCGCGAACCTCCTCCCGCCCGCGCTCCATGAGCTCCACCGGAGGAACCCCCTCGCGCCCGAGCAGGCCGTGCACTCCGCCTGCCGGGGCGTTGCGCGGCTCGCCCGAGTCGATCACCACCACCGAGCGCCGCGCCCGCGACAGCAGCAGCGCCCCGTTCAAACCGGCGGCCCCACCACCGATCACCACCACCTCGTAGTGCTTAGCCGATTCGTCGGTCATTACCACCACCTCCACGACCACCATGCGAATCCACGGGCAAAATCCGCAACTTTAGTTGCTGCTATGGCAAAATAGTGACATGGACGACGACCTCGACCGGACGCTCGACACGGTCGGCCCCCGGCTACGAGCGCTCCGCAGGCAGCGCGAGACCACGCTCCACGAGCTGTCGGAGACTACCGGCATATCGGTGAGCACGCTCTCCCGCCTGGAATCGGGGGAGCGCAGACCCGCCCTCGAACTGTTGCTCCCGCTGGCGAGGGCGCACGGCGTGACGCTCGACGAACTCGTGGACGCCCCGCCCACCGGGGACCCGCGCGTGCACCTGCGGCCGGTCAACCGGCACGGTATGACCATGCTGCCGCTGACCCGCCGAGCGGGCGGCATCCAGGCGTACAAGCTCGTGATCCCGACGAGTGACCGGCCCGCCGTCCCCGATCCGCAGACCCACGAGGGCTACGAATGGCTCTACGTGCTCAACGGGCGGCTACGGCTCTTGCTCGGCGAACACGATCTGGAGCTCTCCCCCGGCGAGGCCGCCGAGTTCGACGCCCGAACACCGCACTGGTTCGGCCGCGCAGTCTCGGAGCCCGTGGAACTCCTCAGCCTGTTCGGCAAGCAGGGCGAGCGCGCCCATCTACGCGCCCGGCCCCGCGAGAACTCCTCCGAACCGACCGGCCAGTAGGCTCAGTCATCTCGGCCCGCGAGCGGCGCCGGTGGCGGAACCTCCAGGGACGCCGAAGCAGCCCGGCGATTTCGCGACAAATTGACGCGCCTTCGGCGCGACAGCGCTGAAACGACCACGCACGCAGCCCGACCACCAGCGGGTTCTCCCGTGCGGCTCTCGTGAGGACGGCCCCGACGTTGTGTAGGCCGCTACCCGAGGTCGGGGCACCCGCAACGAGAGCCGTGCGAGAGGTTCCGCCAAGCAACCGCTCGAGCCACCCGATCCCGTGTAAGTTCCTAATGCCAGGGGAGGGCGGCGCGCTCACCCCAGTAGGTCGCCGGATCCCCGGCGACGGCCGCCAGCTCGTCGAGATCACGTCTGCTCAGCGAGACCGAACCGGCGGCCAGGTTGCTGCGCAACTGCCCCACGCTCGCCGCGCCGAGCAGCACCGTGTCCGCCCACGGCTGTGCCAGTACGTGTGCGAGGGCGATCGCGTCGGCACCGGCACCGTGCCTGCCCGCCACGGCGGCCAGCGGCTCCGGCGGCCGCGAGGCCAACCTGCCGTTGGCCAGGGTCTCCTTGACCAGCACCCGCCAACCACCCTCGTGGGCGTGCGACAGCGCCCTGCCGACCGAGGGCTCCAAGGAGTTCCAAGTGGCCTGCACGGCACCGAACAGCTGTTCACCGCCCACCCGCAGCTCCCAGGCCGCCTCGATCGCGGCGGCCTGGGCCGCTCCGGTCGTGGAGATTCCCAGCAGCACTCCGCTGTCCCGCAGCCGGGCGAGTTCCCGCTGCAACTCGGTGTCCTCGAACAATGGGCTGTCGGTGGTCAACGAATGCACCTGGTACAGCTTCAGGTACTCCCCCAGCGCTTCCCGGCTGGCGGGCCACTGCTGTCGGAAGCGTTCCAGCGAGTGTTCCTTGATCTCGTGGACCTCGGTCTCGACCCGCCATTCGGCGACGTAGGCGTAGCCCCACTTGCTGGACACGATCACGTCCTCGTGCCCGCGGTCGCGCAGCCATTCGGCCAGGAACTGCTCGGCACTGCCGTAGGAACGGGCCGTGTCCACCCGGCGGATCCCCGCGTCATATGCCTCGTCCAGCACCTGTCTGGTGCGGGTGCGCATGGCGTCGACGGTGCGGTCCTCCGGCAGCACGTCGACACGCCCCACGTTGATGTAGGCGGGCCTGCCCAACGCGGCCAGTCCGACACCGAAGCGGTCCACCGGACCGGTCGAGGCATCCGTCATGCGCCGTAACCTATCGGCCCGACGTCGATGACGACACCGGTGCTGCCGCTCGCGCCGTGACACAGCTACGGGGCGCCACTCGAACGAGTGACGCCCCGGTTGGTCGGCGGCCCGGTTGAGCAATGGCCAGGTGCCGAAGACCGGCTCTCCGACACGGTGATGCGGCTGACCGACGACCGCTGGTACTGCTGCGTACGGGATTCGGACGCCCGGGGAAACCGGGACGACTACAGGTACTGGCCGGTGTTGGTGGCGGTGTCGATCGCCCTGCCCGACTCCTGGTTCTTACCGCTGACCAGGGTCCGTATGTAGACGATGCGCTCGCCCTTCTTCCCCGAGATACGTGCCCAGTCGTCCGGGTTGGTGGTGTTGGGCAGATCCTCGTTCTCGGCGAACTCGTCGACGATGGCGTCCTGCAGGTTCTGCACCCGCAGTCCGGGCTGCCCCGTGTCGATGGCGGACTTGATCGCCGCCTTCTTGGCACGGTCCACGATGTTCTGAATCATGGCGCCGGAGTTGAAGTCCTTGAAGTACAGGATCTCCTTGTCGCCGTTGGCGTAGGTGACCTCCAGGAAGCGGTTCTCGTCGGTCTCGGCGTACATCCGCTCCACTGTGGTCTGGATCATCGCGTCCACACACGACGGATGATCCCCACCGAACTCCCGCAGGTCCTCCTCGTGGATCGGCAGGTCGCTGGTGAGGTACTTGGAGAAGATGTCCTTGGCCGACTCGGCGTCCGGCCGCTCAATCTTGATCTTGACGTCGAGCCTGCCGGGACGCAGGATCGCCGGATCGATCATGTCCTCCCGGTTGGAAGCACCGATGACGATGACGTTCTCCAGCCCCTCCACACCGTCGATCTCGCTGAGCAGCTGGGGAACGATGGTGGTCTCCACATCGGAGGAGACACCACTACCCCTGGTGCGGAAGATCGAGTCCATCTCGTCGAAGAACACGATCACCGGTGTGCCCTCGGACGCCTTCTCCCGGGCGCGCTGGAAGATCAGCCGGATGTGGCGTTCGGTTTCGCCCACGAACTTGTTCAGCAGTTCGGGACCCTTGATGTTGAGGAAGTACGACTTGGCCTGGCCGTCGTCGTCCCCCCGGGAGGCGGCGACCTTCTTGGCCAACGAGTTGGCCACCGCCTTGGCGATCAGGGTCTTGCCGCAACCGGGTGGTCCGTACAGCAGCACACCCTTGGGGGGTGCCAGCTTGTACTGGATGTAGAGCTCCGAATGCAGGAACGGCAGCTCGACCGCGTCCCGGATCTCCTCGATCTGGCCGCCGAGGCCACCGATGTCCTGGTAACCGACATCGGGCACCTCCTCCAGCGTGAGATCCTCGACATCGGCCTTGGGAACCGTGTCGTAGGCGTAGCCGACCTTGCTGTCCACCAGCACCGAGTCACCGGACTTCAGGCCGGACTCGACCATGGGCGGCGTCAACCACACCACGCGCTCCTCGTCGCTGTGGCCGGTCACCAGTGCCCGGCGAGGCTGATCCGTCTCGGCCGTCGGAAGCATCTCACGGAAGGTGCACACCTCGCCGGTACGTTCGAATGTTCCTTCCTCGACCACCGTCAACGCCTCGTTGAGGCGCACCGACTGGCCGAGTTGCAACTCCTCCACATTCACGTTGGGTGACACGGCCACACGCATCTTCCTGCCGGAAGTGAACACGTCGACCGTGCCGTCCTCGTAACGGCTGAGGAAAACGCCGTACCCACTCGGTGGCTGAGCGAGTCGGTCAACTTCCTCGCGCAGCGCGGTCAGCTGGCTCCGCGCTTCCTTGAGGGTCTCGGTGAGTTTGGCGTTCCGTTCGGTGAGTTGACTCACTCTCTCGGATGCCTCGGCAAGCCGCTGCTCCAACAACCGCACCTGTTGCGGGGACTCGTTGAGCCTGTCTCGAAGCGAGGCGACCTCGTCCTCCAGCTCGCGGATCTGCTTGCTCGTTTCCGCACTGCCGCGGGCTCCCTGGCCAACGCCCTCTTCAGGCCGGTTGTCGGGACGGTCGTGCTGCATATCGGCACCCTCCTCCCGTGTTCGTACCACCACGGTACCGGCGATCAACGACAACGCGAGGTCGTCGAATCCCGCTAGACGACCCAGCGTGCCACACGAATCGGCGGCATCACATGAACTGAGCCACTCCGGCATTGTTCCGATTCGTTACGCGGTTCGCCGGATGACCACGGTGCGTTTCGTCCCGTTGGTCCGTTCGGGAGAGAGTTTCCCGGTCGACTCCGATCGCGTGGCCTGTTTGCACACCTGCTGTCGCGATCGCCGCACCGCAGGGAGCGCGCACGGGCATCCGTGTGGTAACCGATTCGTGACCCCGACACGATCGTGCGGCCCATCGCGGGACTCCCACTGCTCGGGAAGAACGTGTCACGTACAGCTACCGACCACTACCCGATTCCGATACGGGCTGCTCTGATCTACTTGAGTACCGCTGCTGCTCGAGTACCGCCGCAGGAGCCTGTTTCGGAACCGCACGGAAGGGCACGTGCCTCGGGAGGCCCCGATGACCCACCCGCCACGAAGATCCGGACCCGGCGGACGGGCCCGGCCCCCGGAGAACGGAACCGGAGATCACCGGGCCGATCCGTCCACCTCGTGGCAACGAGCCGCCCCGAGCCAACAGCCCGTCGGGCAACCGCTGCCCCCGGGCCATCGGGGCCCACCACCCTCGGAACGACACGTGCCCGGCACTCCGCCCCCACCACCGGACTGGGGTGACCCCGCCTTCAACCGCGGGCTGCCCGAGAACGCCCCCCGGGAACCGTTCGAACCCGCTCCGCCCGCCGCACGCCGCTCACGACGACGGTGGGTGCTTCCGGCGCTGCTCGGTGCACTGCTCGCCGGGGTCGCGACGGGCGGCTATTTCCTGTTCCTCGCCGGCCCGGACGACCCCCGCCCCGCCGCCACGAACCTGTTGGACAGAATCAACGACGGCCGATTCGACTCGCTCGAACAGGAACTGTGTTCGGCGAACCGCGCGAAGCTGCTTCAGCAGCTCGAACAGCTCAGCGCGGGCGAGTTCGACCTGAATCTGGGGGAGATCAGTGCACGAGGCGACAGCGCCACCGTCCGGGTCACCGGAACCTACTCGGCGGGCAGTGCGTCCTATCGAGTCGATCAATCGCTCGGCCTGCGATGGGAGGACGGCCGATGGCGACTCTGCGACCTGGCCCGCTGACGTGGCACGAGGAGTGCGTCGGCAGTGGCGAGATGTCGCCGACGAAAGCGGGGCCGGTTTCCGGCGATGCGTTCCCGTCGGCGACGACTACGGGCCCACGACCTGTCCGTGGCCCGGAACGGTTTTCCCGGCGCAACGAACGGAAACGGTTCGGCGTTCACGGAGAGGTGAACGGTGACCGTGCTGCTCGACGACGAGTAACGCTATTTCGAAAGGCGAGGAGAAAATGACCCACCCACCGCAGCACCCCGACCCGAACGACCCCTGGCAGCAGAACCAGGGGCAACTGGGGGGCTACTACCCCGAGTCCGGACAGCAACCGGCCTGGGGACAGCAACCGGGCGGGCAGTACCCCCAGAGCGGTGGGCAGTACCCGCACGGCGGCGGGCAGCAGGCCTGGGGCCAGCAGTACGGCCAGGATCCCTACGGTCAACAATCGGGCGGGCAGTACCCGCAGAGCGGCGGGCAGTATCCCCAGCCCGGCGGGCAGCCCGTGTGGGGGCAACAGCCCGGCGGGCAGTATCCGCAGAGCGGCCCGCAGCAGGCCTGGGGGCAACAACAAGCCTGGGGCCAGCCGCAGCAGGGCTTCCCCGGCGATCCCAACGTCTACCCGCCCTACGCGCACCCGGGAGGTCCCCATCCGCCGCGGCAACGGAAGTCCAAGCTCCCTTGGATTCTCGGCGGCGGAATCGGCGGTGTTCTCGTGCTGGGAGGCGTCATCACGCTGCTGTGGGTGACCCTGATGGGCGGCAGCGCTCCCGAGGACGTGGTAGCTCGATACGAGAAGGCATCCCAGCAGCTGATCTCCAACCCGCTGAATCCGCCACCGTTGTCGGAGTACGACGAGCTGCTCTGCGAAGGGCAGCGGCAGGCCATGAAGGAAACACTTCGCGGCCAAACGGAGCGGGGCTCACAGCTCAGCGAGCAGGAGCTGTCCAAACTGCGCCGGACGACAGTGACGACGCGGAATGTCGAGCACGACGACAAGAGCGGGACGTTCACGCTGCGGATAAGCTCGCCCGGAGAGGAACCGATCACCAATGAGCTCAATCTGGTCAAGGAGAACGGTGACTGGAAGATCTGCTACCCCTCCTGAAGCCGGAGATCACCAGGGTGTAACCGAGGTTTTCGAAAACGGGAAACGACGCATTTCCAAACAGAGAACACGTAGGAAGACCCGAGCTTCGACGTCGACCTGATGAGCGTGCACAAAGTCCCGATTCCGTCGCGGTGGAAAATTCAAGCAACCATCACGGCAGACGCCGGAATCCTCGAGGTCCCGAATATACGAGCAGTTCCGAAGACGATCTCGACGTGATCGTCGAGAATGGCCCTCGGAAGGTGTGCGAAGGTGGCCACTCGTCCACCGGCTGAAACCGCGAGTCCGCTCCGACTTCCCCACCGAAGAGCCCGGCCCGGGAAGTCGGAGCTGGCCGTCCCTGTGACCAGGCGAGGGTCACGCGGCCACCGGTCAGCCCTTACTCGGCCTGCGGTGCACCCGCAGCGGCGTCACGCCGTCCGCCAGCCTGCGCGTCACCAGCAGAAACGCGGTGTGGGCGACCATGCGGTGCTCGGGGCGCACCGCCATGCCCACCGCGTGCCACGGTCGCAGCAGCGTCTCCCAGGACTGCGGTTCGGTCCAGCCCTGCTGCTCGCGCAGCGCCTCGGTGACCGTGGAAAGCTGGGTCGTGGTCGCCACGTAGATCACGAGCACCCCACCGGGCACTAGAGCGCGGTGCACCGTTTCCAGGGCCTCCCACGGCGAGACCATGTCGAGCACCACTCGGTCCACCTCACCACCGTCGTACTCGGTGACGTCGCCGACCCGCAGTGTCCAGTTGTCCGGCCGCTCGCCGAAGAACCGCTCCACGTTGCGCTCCGCGTGGTCGGCGTGGTCCTGGCGCACCTCCCAGGAGTCCACCGAGCCGCCGTCACCAACCGCGCGCAGCAGCGAGCACGTCAGCGCTCCCGACCCCGCACCGGCCTCCAGCACCCGCGCGCCGGGCCGAATGTCGCCCCACATCAGGATCTGCGCGGCGTCCTTGGGGTAGATCACCTGCGCCCCGCGCGGCATGGACAGCACGTAGTCGGACAACAACGGGCGGACCGCCAGATACGAGGTGCCGCCGTTGGAGCTGACGACTGATCCCTCGTCGCGACCGATGATCTCGTCGTGCGGCAGCACACCGTGCTGGGTGTGGTACTCGCCGCCGGACTGCAGCACGATCGTCTTACGGCGACCCTTGGGATCGGTCAACTGGACGCGGTCTCCCGCCTCGAACGGACCGCTGACACTGCTCACCTGTGCGAACCTCCCGCGAATGCGTCCACTGGACCGATGCGGACACGGCGGCTCATCCTGCCAGACGCGCCGTGCACCCCTACAGCTGAGCCCCCGCCGCCGTCTCCCCGCTCTCGTGTCCCCGCTCTCGTGTCCCCGCCATCGTGTCCCCGCCATCGTGTCCCCGCCGTCGTGTCCCTGAGGGCGGCACGGCGACGAGCAGCACCGCGCCGTGGATCAGGACTCCGGCCCGTACCGCCGTGCCGCGTCCCGTACGGCGGTACGACGCAACACACCGCAGGGTCTGCCCTCGGAGTCGACCACCAGGAACTGCTCCGCCGAGACGGTGCGCAGTCGGTGCAGCACCTGTTCGGGAGGCTCGTCGCGCAGCAGCACGGTCTCGGGCAGCACCTGTTCGGACGCCCGCTCGGCGGGCTCTCCGGGTGAGGTCGCGGCCAGCTCGGCGGCGCGTGACTGCTCCAGTAGCCCGACCGCCACCCCGTCGGCGCGCACCAGCACCACGCCGCGGCCCGCGGCGGCCGCCAACGCGTCCCCCACGGGGCTCTCCGCGGGCAGTTGCAGCACGGGCCGCAACAAGTCCACCAACCCCGTCCCGCTGGGCCAGCGCTCTCCCCGCCCCGCGGTGTACTCCGAGTACGCCCCGGCGAGCACGAACCAGGCCATCAGCACCCCCACCGCCAGCCGCAACCACCGCCCGGGAGCGTCGCCCATGGCACCACCGAACGCCCACCCGAGCAGGCCGAGCGCGACGAACACCGCCCCCAGCGCCCCCGCGACGGTTCCGCGGTGCCGATCGGCGGTCAACCGCCACGTGACCGCACGCAGCATCCTGCCGCCGTCCAGCGGCAGTCCGGGGAGCAGGTTGAACACCCCGACCGCGAGGTTGGCGACGCAGGTCTGCGCCACCAGCAACCACACCGCACCGTACGGCTGCAACGCGAACCAACCGATCCCGGTGAAACCGGCGAGCACCAGCGAGACCACGGGGCCCGCCGCCGCGATCAGCCCCTCCCGGAACGCGGTGGGAGGGCTGCGGGCGATCTCGGATATCCCACCGAGCAGGAACAGCCGTACCCGCCGCACCGGCAGGCCCAGGCGCAGCGCCACGAGACAGTGGCCGAGCTCGTGCAGCAACACCGAACCGGCCAGGAACACGGTGAACGCCGCCGCGACGAACGCGCTCGCCCATATCCCCGCGTTCGGCAGCAGGCCGCGCACCAGCGGGGTGTAGAGCAGCACGATGAGGACGGCACCCACCCACCAGGACGGGGACAGCAGTACCGGAACTCCGACAACCCGGCAGAGCCGCAGCCCCGCCCCGCCGGAACCCGCTCGCCTCTCCTCGGTGGTGGCCATACGAGCAGCCTAGAATGCCACGGCGACGACGAGCGGATCACGGTGGCGGGAACGCGGCGTGTCGTGGCTCTCGGCTTCCTCCCACGCCCGTCTCGATTCGAACCTCCCGGTACGGACCCTGCCCGCGACGCGAGCCCGTGGGGTTTCCCACGGGAGCACCTCGGCGAACCGGAAGCACCAATCCCTACTAGGGTTGCCGGTCATGGCAAAATCTGCCCGGACCGAAACAGGCGGCCAGCTCGCGAGTTCCGCACGTGGGGGATCCGGTGGGCGCCGTCCGGCGCTCTCACCGTCCCGTGCGAGCGACTTCAAGCAGTGCCCGCTGCTGTACCGGTTCCGCGCGGTGGACCGGCTTCCGGAAACCCCCACGAAGGCGCAGGCACGCGGCACCGTGGTGCATTCGGTGCTGGAACGGCTGTTCCAGCTGCCCGCCGCGCGGCGGGACCGTGCCACGGCCGCCGAACTCCTCACACCCGCCTGGCGGGAACTGCGTGCCGAGCAGCCCGAGTTGGCCGAGCTGTTCGCCGACGAGCACGAGCTGACCGAGTGGTTGGACTCCACCGGTGACCTTCTCGAATCGTACTTCGAGCTGGAGGACCCGCGGCGGCTCGACCCCGAGGCGTGCGAGCTGCGGGTGGAAACCGAACTGGACAGCGGTGTACTGCTGCGGGGATTCGTCGACCGAATCGATGTCGCCCCCACCGGCGAGGTTCGGCTGGTCGACTACAAGACCGGCTCCGCGCCCCGGCAGGTCGGTGAGAACAAGGCGCTGTTCCAGATGAAGTTCTACGCCCTGGTGCTGTGGCGAACCCGAGGGGAACTGCCCCGGCAGCTGCTGCTGATGTATCTGAAGGACCGCCAGTCGCTGGCCTACACGCCCGACGAGGCGGAGCTGCGCGGATTCGAACGGACGCTGCAGGCCATCTGGCAGGCCATCCTGCGCGCGGGACGCAGCGGCGACTTCCGCCCCACTCCGTCCCGGTTGTGCGACTTCTGCGACTTCAAACCACTGTGCCCCGCCCACGGGGGTACGCCTCCGCCCTATCCCGGTTGGCCGGAAGCGGAACAGCGAACCACCCCCGCCGAACACGGCGCCTGAACTCCTATAACGGTCCACGCGAGGACGACGGCCGTGCGGCGGGGACAACACGGCGGCACGGATCACCCGGCGGAATGACGAGACGGCGGAGGGAACCGCATTGGCGACGACGGAGGAAGTGTTCTACGAACAGCTCGATCAGGGTGTTTTCCGCGCCACGGAGCACACCGTCGGGCCGTGGTCGGACAAGGCCCAGCACCTGGGGCCGGTGGCGGCACTGCTGGTGCGCGGCATCGAGTGCTGTGAACCCGACGAACGCCGCTCCGTCCGCAGGGTGAGTGTGGACGTGCTCGGGCCGGTGCCGGTGGACGAGGTGACGGTACGGGCGGAGGTCGCGCGCCCGGGGCGCTCCGTGGAGCTGGTAACCGCCGAGATCGCGGCCTCGGGGCGAGTCGCGGCCACCGCACGGGCCTGGCGGATGCTGCGCTCCGACACCGCCGACGTGGCCCGCGACGACGCGCGGCGGCTCACGGATCCGGCCGAGTGCCCCGTGATGCCGTTACCGGCAGGCTGGGCGGGCGGTTACGCCAACGCACTGGAGTGGCGTACGGCGAGCACCGCGACACCGGAACCGGGCCACGCGGAGGTGTGGGCGAGGCAGCGCATGCCGCTGGTGGCGGGCGAGGAACCGAGCCCGTTGCAGCGACTGTTCGCCGTGGCCGACTGCGCCAGCGGCGTATCGAGCAGTCTCCCGTTCGAGCAGTGGGCGTTCGCCAACACCGATCTCACCGTGCACCTGGCCCGGGAACCGCACGGTGAGTGGGTGGGTCTCGACGCGCGCATGACGCTCGGTCCGGACGGCGCGGGACTGACCCGGACCACGCTGCACGATGCAGCGGGCCCCGTCGGGCAGAGCGCGCAGGCGCTGCTTCCCACCAGACTCTGAGCTTCCCACCAGACTCTGAGCTTCCCAGCGGACTCCGACGAAGCTCGCGAATACCGCGCCTCCGCATCCGGGTGGGTTTCCGCGCGGCGGGCCCGGCGTCGTGCGTGGCGCTCGGCGTCGGGCGTGGCGCTCGGCGTCGGGCCCACCGCGGCGAGAACCGTTCGGCGGCCGGAGCGGACAAACCCGCTCAGTCCTCGTAGGGATCGTAGTTGCCGGGAATCCCGTGGCCGCGTGACGCTTCCGAAGCGTCCACCAGCGCGAACCTCGCCCCGGTGGGATCACGCAACACGGCCATTCTGCCCAGGGACGAGTCGTACGGGTTGGCCCGCACCCTGCCGTGCGCGGCGATGGCCCGCCGGACCGTCTCGTCGGTGCCGAGGTTCGAGTCGACACCGAGATAGATCAACCAGTGCGGCTCGGTCTCGCCGTTGATGTGATCGCGGAGCATGCTGACGCGAGCCATCACCGACTCCTCGCCCAGGTACCAGACCGAGTAGTCGAGTTGGTTCTCGGTGCCGAACTGCGTGGCGGTGTAACCGAACAGCTCCTGGAAGAACAGATCGGCCGTCTGCGCCTTGATGGTGAGCAGTTCAGCCCACATGAGGGTGGCGGGCAACCCCACGTCGAACTGCCAGGCGGCCTCCGGTTCGAGCAGTCCGAACTCGACGTCGGAGGGATCGGTGAGCACGGCCTTGGTGCCGATACCGCTGAGATGGCCGGGCGGCACGGTCACGCTGGCACCGTTGCTCTCGGCCTGCTCGCAGGCTGTTCGACAGTCCCCCGTGGCCAGGAACAATCGCCATCCGGCCACGTCCTCCCCCGCCGCCTGCAGGCTCGCGACGGGAAAACCGTCGTGCGTGGCGATCAGGTGCTCACTGCCGTCCGATGCCTGGCGCTGTTCGTACCGCCAGCCGAACAGTGCCGTGTAGAACTCGCATGCCCGCTCGAGATCCGGGGTTACCAACTCGATCCAGCAGGGCATCCCCGCGTACAGCTGCCATTTCGGCGGCGCGGAGTCCACCGGGACCACACCCATGGGTCCTCCCGCTAGTACTTGGCGTCTTCCGGACACCATTATCCGCCGCGGGGCGCGCTCTATGTGCCGTTCGAATCACGATCCGGTCACCTCGCCGGAACGCGGAACCGCCCGAGCCGGGCCCTTGTCGAATCGAACCGAGAATCCGGACAATCCCGCGAGGCACCTTCGTCCCAGCGCACCGGATGTGTGACAACGTGCTCAACCGAGCCGACAAGCAATTTTCGGCGCGGCAGCGCCGAACGGCCACCTTCGCAACTCGCACCGCCGCGGGTTCTCTCGTGGTGCTCTCGCGAGGAAGGCCCGACGTGACGTAGTACCTACTCGATGTCGGGCCTCCCCGCAGCGAGAGCCCGCGAGAGGTTCCGCCACGCACCCACCCCGGCACGACGAGCGAGGAATCTGAATCACAGATAGCGGTAGACATCTTCGGGGGAGAGCCCTCGCGCGAGCAGGATCACCTGCAGCCGGTAGAGCAGCTGGGAAGCCTCCTCGGCGAGCTGCTCGTCGGACTCGTGTTCGGCGGCCAACCAGACTTCTCCCGCCTCCTCCAGGACTTTCTTGCCCTGGGAATGGATCCCCGCGTCGAGGGCGGCGACCGTGGCGGAGCCCTCGGGCCGGCTGTGCGCACGCTGCTGAAGCTGATTGAACAGCTCGTCGAAGGTCTTCACGGTCGGTGATCCTTGCATCCCGCCGCGCCGAACCGAACACCGCCCGGCCTCGGACGCGGCGGGCTCAGCCGCGACGCAGCAACGTAGCGAGCTCAACGGTGTCGAGCCCTTCCAGGGAGTCCCGGATGGTGCACCCCAGCTCGGGCTCCAGGGGGACCTCGCAGCTCACTCCGAGCACCGCGCACCCCGCCGACACGGCAGAGCTCACACCTGTGGGGGAATCCTCGATGGCGACGCAGTGTGCCGGGTCGACGCCCAGCTTGCGACAAGCGCGCAGGTAGGGCTCCGGATCGGGCTTGTTGTAACCGTCCACCTCGTCGCCGCAGACGGTCGCGTCGAACATCTCGGCACCGATGGTTCGCAGCGCGATGTCGGTCAGCGAACGGATGGTGGAAGTCACCAGCGCGACCGGAACACCATCGGTACTGACCCGACGCAGTGCCTGTTCGGCGCCGGGACGCCAGGTGAGATCGTTGTCGAGCATCTCCGCCATCCGCTCGATCACCTGTTGCCCCGCCGCCTCGATGTCGGCCGGGCCGGTGGGCATGCCGATGTCGGTGAGCAGCAACCGCATGCTGCGGGACATGTTCGAACCGACCATGCGTGCCCGCGCGGCGTCGCTGATCTCGGCGCCGTTGGTCGCCGCGTAGTCGTCCATGGCGACCGTCCAGAGCTTCTCGGAGTCGACCAGGGTGCCGTCCATGTCGAAGAGCACGGCGGCGGGGAACTCCGGAGCGGGGGGCCGAGGGGACGCGGCGGCGCGAGGATCGGTTTCGGTCATCGAAGCGGACCTCCCGCCCGCTCCCGGGACCAGGCTCCGGGACGGCCCGGGCAGGACGACCGTCGAAGATCGTTGCACATGCGCCCAGCTTACTGCCTCGTTCACGGTGCGCAGTACGCGATGTGAGCACAGCCACGAGGGCGGCTACCGAGCGGCTACGGCCCTCGGCATCAATCATCTCCGACAGCGCACGAGGTGGGTAGTACCCTCGCCGTGTGTCCGTACCTGCCCCACCTGCCGGTTTCACCCTCGAGGACAGCATCATAATCTGTGCTTTCGAGGGGTGGAACGACGGCGGCGACGCCGCCAGTACAGCCGTGGAACACCTCCAGCTCACCTGGGACGCTACCAGCTGGACGGAGATCGATCCGGATCCCTACTACGACTTTCAGGTGTCCCGGCCCACCGTCAAACTGGTCGACGGGGTGACCCGAGAAGTCTCCTGGCCGACCACGCGGCTCTCCGTGTGCCGGCCACCCGGTTGCAGCAGAGACGTGGTGTTGATACACGGCATCGAACCGAACATGCGTTGGAACGCGTTCTGTTCCGAACTGCTGTCCCACATCGAGCAGGCGGGCGCCAGCACCGTGGTCAGCCTCGGGGCGCTGCTGGCCGACGCCCCGCACACCCGGCCGATCCCGGTGACCGGCAGCGCCTACGACGCCGAGTCCGCGAGCCGGTTCGGCCTGGAGCGTTCCCGCTACGAGGGCCCCACCGGCATCCTCGGCATCTTCCAGGACGCCTGCGTACAGGCCGGTATCCCGGCTATCTCGTTCTGGGCCGCGGTTCCGCACTACGTTTCGCAACCACCCTCGCCGAAGGCCACCCTGGCGCTACTGCACCGCGTGGAGGAGGCGCTGGATCTGGAGGTCCCGCTCAACAATCTCCCGGAGCAGGCGGAGGAGTGGGAGAACACCGTCAGCGAGATGGCCGAGGAGGACGAGGACGTCCGCAACTACGTGCGGGCGCTGGAGGAACGCGGGGACGCCGAGAACACGCTGAGTGAGACCAGCGGTGAGACGATCGCGGCGGAGTTCGAGCGTTACCTGCGCCGCAGGGGCCCCGGTGGCCCCGGGGAAGGCGGAGGACGCGGTAAGGGCCCCGCCGGGCCCGGCAAGAATCCTTGACGGGATCCGGGCCGCGTGCTCGGCCGGGTGGTGGCCCGGCCGAGCCGTCGCATCGGGCGGGGAGACCGCTCAGCCGTCGACCTCGCGCAGGTACTGCTCCGCCAGTTCCGGATCGAGGAACCAGTTGCCGAAATCGGCCGGATTGTCGAAGGCGTTGACGAAACGCCTGCGGATGGTCGCGTTGTGCTCGGCGCGGGAGAAGATGTCGAGCACGTGCGCGGGCGGCGGCTGCAACATCGCGTTGGTCCAGGTCGTGACGGGCTCGACCTGGGCCCAGTAACGTTCGAAGGTTCGCCTCATCCAGTCGCTGTCGAACGGTTCGTCGCCCCGTTCCAGGATGCTCTCGAGGTAGGAGGCGGCGCACTTGCTCGCGTTGTTGGAGCCCTGACCGGTGATGGGGTCGTTGGCCACCACGACGTCGGCCATACCGAGCACGACGCCTCCCGACGGCAGCTCGCCCACCGGGTGCCGCACCACCGGCGCGTAACCACCGGAAAGCGTGGCCTGCGAGTCGGTGAGTTCGGCGTGCTTGAAGCGCTCGTACTCCCAGGGGATGTACTGCCGCATCAGCTCCAGCATGCGCTTCCAGTGCTCGCCCGGAGCGGGCCTGTCCGACCAGCAGTCCAGCGGACCACCCGGTATGCCCTCGAAGAACGGAATCTCGCACGGCCCGCTCAGCGTAAGGCCGGGGATGACGAACAGCTCGCCGACGCCGGGGACCACGTTGAACCGCACCGCGTCCATGTCCGGGTGCTCCGGTCTGCGGTCGGCGCCGTGGACATAGCTCACCGACAGCATCCGCTGCGGGGTGTTGTAGGGCGAGCGATCGGGATTGCGTCCGAACAACTGGACGAGTTCACCCTTGCCCGCCGCGACGAGCACCAGTTCGTAGTGCCTGGTCAGCGAGTCCAGATCCGAGGTGGTCACCCCGTGGAAGATGACCTTGCCCCCGTTGTCCTCGAACAGCTCCAACCAGCCTGCCATCTTGATGCGCTGGTCGACCGACTGGCCGTAGTTGTCCAGCATGCCGACCCAGTCCAGCGCCCTGGTTCCGTCCTCGGCCGCGATGGAGACACCCAGCCCCTGGATCTGCGGTGCGCGTCCCTCCCACAGGTTGAGCTTGTAGTCCCGTTCGTGCTGTAACGCGGTGTGGAACATGGCCTGTGTCGACATGACACGGCCACCACGGATCTCCTCCGGCGTTCGCGCGGACATGACCGTGACGTCATAGCCGTGTTCCAGCAGGCACAGGCCGGTCTGCAAACCGGCCTGGCCGGCTCCGACTATGAGGATCTTGCGCATCGCACCCTTCCTTTCACCCGACGAGACCCTTCCACGACGACACCGGTCCCCCGTGGGACACGGCGACGGATCACGCGGCGCCGTGCGTCACGTTCAACCGCATCGTGTGGGTAACCAACGTCCGTAAAGCATCTACAGTGGACAATGAATCACGTGCGTCGCAGGTGATCAATGGAACGTCCGGAGCGATCGCGAGTGCTTCGCGGATCTCCTCCAGCTCGTGGGTCAACGCTCCCTCGAAGAGGTTGACTGCCACTACGAACGGGATGTCCGAGTCGTGCTCGAAGTAGTTGATCGCGGCGAACGACTCCGCTATTCGTCTGGTGTCGACCAGCACGACCGCGCCCAGCGCACCTCGGGCCAGGTCGTCCCAGAGGAACCAGAAACGGGACTGACCGGGAGTTCCGAACAGGTAGAGCATCAGGTCCGGGTGCAACTGAATACGCCCGAAATCCATCGCCACGGTGGTGGTCGTCTTCTCCCCGGCGGGATCGAGATCGTCCACGCCTTCGCTGGCCTCGGTCATCCACGCCTCGGTATTCAAGGGAGTGACCTCGGACACCGAGGACACGAACGTGGTCTTGCCGACTCCGAATCCACCCGCGACCACGATCTTCGCCGAGAGCATCAGCTCGGACTGGTCACGCGGAGAGCTTGTTGAGGCCATCGAGAATCCTCTCGAGGATATTGTGATCGTAACTGTAAGCCTGTCCGGTGGGATGAATGACGATCGCCCCTTCCGTGGCCAGGTCGCTGACCAGCACTCGAATCACCCCGAGCGGGATGTTCAGCGAGGCGGACAGTTCGGCCAGCGATATCGGCCGTCGGGCGTGCTCGTAAACCGACCGGGATTCCGGAAGCAGCTTTTCGGCGAGCTCGGGGTCGTAGTCGGACACCGAAATCATCGTTTCCACGAGAAGCTGGTGCCGGGTACGGGTTCGTCCGTGCGTGAGCGCGTAGGGCCGCACCCGGCTACTGCGGCTTTCCCGCTGGTTCTGTGAGTGTGTGACCATGGGTCTTCCTTTAACCGATCAGTCACGCGGCCTTCGCGCGGTTACGACGCGCCTTAAGTCGGCACGGACCTCCGGGGTCAACGCGTGCCCGGTGTTTTCCACGAACTGGGTCATCTCGTAGGCGACTACGCGCATCTGCGCCTCGGCCGAGGTCAGCACGGCGAGTCCCGCGCCGGAACCGATCCCCATGAACAGAAAGTATCCGTGCCGCAGCCGGAGAATGATCTGTTCGCATTCACCCTTGTCGAACAACGAGGAACCGTGGTGCGCCAGGCTGAGCATGCCGCTGGAGATCGCCGCGAGCTGCTCGGACTCATCGGAGGTGACCGAGGAGGAAGCAGCCAGTGGCAAGCCATCCGCCGACAGGATCAACGCGTGGGTGGCACCGTGCACCCGGTGCACGAAATCGTCGACCAGCCAGTCGAAATTCGCGGACTGGGCATTGTTCTCTGCAGCCGTCACTGCTGTGACCTCTCGGCATCGTCGGTTTCGTTGTGCTGCCTGGCTTCCAACTCGCCCTCGGCGAAATCTCCCAGGTCGGAGAGCAGCTGCTGATGGCTCTCGCGGATGTCGCGTTCCGTGTCGTCGGAGTGGGGTTCCCGAGCGGGCGCGGCGGGCCGGTTCCCGCCACCGGCGGATCCCTTCAGGCTCTGCGAAACCCTGCGTGGCAATCCGTTGGCCGTGGTGGCGGGCTGCGACTGGTCCTGCTGCGCCGCCGCCTGCTCCTCGGAGGGCCAAACGGGCTCGGTCGCCACCTCGGGAGTTTCCACACCGGCCTCCGTGGATTCGGACGGGGTTTCGGCCACCGCGTTGGCCCGTGGTTCCGTGGTCCCCCGCGGTTCCGTGGTCCCCCGCGAGTCCGCGTTCGCTCCCGCGGAACGCATGCTCGGGATCGCCGGTTCCTCGGACACCCGAGGCTGCCTCGACCCGCCGGTGGCGGAAGCCGCGTTCTCGTGCACCAGGGAGGGCGGCAGCAACACCGAGGCAGTCGTCCCGTGTGGCGCACGACGCGCCAACCAGACCCGAATACCGTGTTTGCCCGAGATTCTGCGCACCACGGCCAACCCCATGTGGCGCACCGCGTTGCGATCGAGCACCGGGGCACTCGCCAATCGTTCGTTGAGCGCGGAGAGCCTCGCCGCGGGGAGGCCGATACCGGCGTCCTCGACACGCACCATCATGCTGCCCTGCTCGGTCAGGTGCGCGCTGATGGTCACGGACGAATTCGGCGGGGAATGCGCCGTGGCGTTGTCCAGCAGTTCCGCGAGCAGCCTGCTGACGTCGTCCGCGGCGAACCCGACCACACCGAGCTCGGTCACCCTGCCGAGTTCCACCCGGTTGTAGTGCTCGATGGACGACATACCCGCACGGATCACGTCGACCAGTGAAGCCGTCTCGGGCTTCGCACCACCGGCGTCCCGCCCGGCCAGCACCCGGAGGTTCTCACCGTTGCGCCGCAGCCGGGTGGCCAGGTGGTCGAGCCGATAGAGGCGATCCAACGACTCCGGATCGTCCTCTTCGGACTCCATCTGTTCCAGTTGTTCGAGCAGCGAGTCCACAAGGTTCAGATCACGCAAGGCGACACTGGAGCAGACCCCTGCCAGCACATCCTGCGAACTCGGCTCACGCGACGGCGCAGGGCCGATAATCTGCGCCACGGTGTCCCGTGAACGCTGCAGCAGTTGTCTGGTCGAGCCTTCCAACCGCTGTCTCGCCGCACCGTCCCGTAACGATCTGCGCGAGCGTTCGAGCATCTCCCATACCCGACTCACCATCCCACCTCGCAACCAAAGCACCTATTACCGATCCGGGCTTCGTGCGGACTCGTGTCACGAGATCCAATCAGATCGGTTGGCGGAAGTCTACGTGGTGTTCCTATTGGCCCGTGGGGTGGCCTGTGGTTGTCGCATATTACCGAAAATTCGACGAACAAGAGCATTTTCCCAGCTCACCGGAACAAAAACCCGAGCCGAATGTTGCGATCACCATCTTTTCACCCGCCCCCGTCTGCCGGCAGGAAGATCGGGAGGAGCGGTGAAAGCAGCGCACGGCCGCACCACGCCGCGCGGTATCGCCGCAGTACGGGGCAACCGGGGTGAGACCGGGGAAACTCTCGGAAACGCGTCACACACACCGAAGTCGACAACCACGGAATGCCGTGAAAAACGCCGGAAGCGGGCGGCACGGGTTCCTATTGCCACCGAAAACGGAGAATACCGTCCTGACGACGAAATTCCGCCGGTCGGGATGCTCGGGCCGACCACCGCGACCGACGGGATTTCCGAACCGGAATCGGAAGTGGCGCCCCTGCGGCGGAGGCGCCGAACGTACTTCCGTTCCCGGTTTCGGGGGAGGGCGAGGTTACAGGGCCACGCCCAGCAGGGCGTCCACCGCACGGCGGATCGTCGCGGGGGCTGTCGTGTCCTCACCCCCGTCGTACAGCGCCTCGTCGACCCAGGCGTCCACGGCGCGCAGCGCCCCTTCGGTGTCGAGGTCGTCGCTGAGCCGCTCACGCAACCGGTCGAGAGTCGAGTCGGCGGCGGGACCCGCCGAGAGCTCCGCAGCCTGCCGCCAGCGGGAGAGCCTGGCAGCACCGGTGGTGAGCAGATCGGCGTTCCACGAACGATCGGCCCGGTAGTGACCGCTCAGCAACGCCAACCGAATGGCCATCGGATCCACCCGATCGCCACGCAACCGGGAGACGAACACTAGGTTGCCCTTGGACTTGGACATCTTCTGGCCGTCCAGTCCCACCATCCCGGCGTGCGAGTAGTGGCCCGCGAAGGGATGTTGCCCGGTCAGCGCTTCCGCGTGCGCGGCACTGAACTCGTGGTGCGGAAAAGCCAGATCCGAGCCGCCGCCCTGCAGGTCGAATCCGATCCCGAGCCTGTTCAGGGCGATCACCGAGCACTCCAGATGCCAGCCGGGACGCCCCGCTCCCAGCTCGGAGTCCCAGGAGGGTTCGTCCGGACGAGCCATGCGCCACAACAGGGCGTCGAGGGGATGCTCCTTGCCCGGCCGGTCCGGGTCGCCACCTCGGTCCGGGAACACCTCCGTCATCTCGGCTCTGGTGTAACGGGACTCGTAACCGAGCCTGCCGGTGGCGTCGTGCCGGAAGTAGATATCCGGAAACTCGGCGTCGAGCCGGTAGGCCGCGCCGGAGGAAAGCAGTTTGGTCACGGCCTGCTCGATCTCCGGGATCGACTCCACCGCTCCGATGAAGTCCCGCGGTGGCAGTACGCGCAGCGCGGCCATGTCCTCGCGGAACAGCGCGGTCTCGCGCATCCCGAGCACGACCCAGTCCTCGTTGTCGTGCGTGGCACGCTCCAGCAGCGGGTCGTCGATGTCTGTGACGTTCTGCACGTAGTGCACATCACTGCCGTTGTCCAACCAGATGCGGTGCACCAGGTCGTAGGCGATGTATGTGGCGGCGTGACCGAGATGGGTCGCATCGTAGGGGGTGATGCCGCAGACGTACATCCGCACCCCGGAACCGGTACCGACCGGTTTTACTTCGCCGGTGGCGGTATCGAACAGTCGCAGTGGATGCGCAGTACCGGGCAGGCTGGGCACGGAAACCGATGACCAGGGTTGCATGAGTCCGACCCTAGCCGCCACGGTTGAGTGACCCGTGACGGGCCGGAGCTTTCCCGCCCCGGGGCCTCCGGTGTCGATTTCTCTCGAAATCGCCGCGCCGCTTCGGCGGAGGCTGAACTCCCACCATCCACGCAACCCGCACCGCCGCGGGTTCTCCGGGGCGGCTCTCGCGAGGACGGCCCCGACGTTGTGTAGGTCGCTACCCGATGTCGGGGCACCCACAGCGAGAGCCGTGCCAGAGGTTCCGCCACCCGAGTGTCCCGGACAACCGAGCGGAAAAGGTTCACGTCAGAAGGGGGGCCAGGGTATGGCGGGCCACTCCCCGGAGGGCGCCGGGAACACCCCACCCCGCAACAACCGGTCGACCCGGCCCCGCAGGGCCTGAACCTCTTTCGGTGTGATGTGCTCGACCAACCCGGCGGCGAACTCGCCGTCCAGCTCAGCTCGCAGCCGTTCGAGGGAGCGGACCTCCGTTTCGTGGAGTGCTTGGCCGAGCCAGCCCCACAACACGGTGCGCAGCTTGTCGTCGGCGTTGAGACTCACGCCGTGATCGATACCGAGCACGCGCCCCCGCGAGGTGCACAGCACGTGACCGCCCTTCCGGTCCGCGTTGTTGAGCACCACGTCGAACAGGGTCAGCTTACGCAGCTCGTCGTGGTCGGAGTGGGCGAGCACGACCGGATCGCCCTGATCGTCCTGCGCGTGCAGCACGGTCAGCCAGTTCGGGGGCACGTCCTCGGGAGCGCGGATGTCGACCAGTTCGGAATCCTGCTCGGTGTCCACCCACAGTTGCACCATGCCCGGCCCGTGGGGGCCCTCCCGTAACAGTGTCGGCGGCACCAGATGCCATCCGAGCGCCTCGGAAAGCAGATAGGCGGCGACCTCACGACCGGCCAGTGTGCCGTCCGGAAAGTCCCACAGCGGCCGTTCACCACGCATCGGCTTGTAGACGCAGTCTGCCCGCAACCCGTCGTTCTCCACCGTGCACAGCAGGGTGGCGTTGGAGGCCTCGACAAGACGTCCCCGGACCTCCAGACTCCCCTCGCGCAGCAGCTCGAGAGCGACGTCGTCGGCGAGCACGACCCGCTACTCCTCTTCCGAACGGCGGTAACCGTTCTGCCGTGGGCAGATGTGGCCCTCCGGATCGAGTGGCTCCGAGCACAGCGGGCACGGTTTCCGGCCCGCCTCGATCACTCGCTGCGCACGCTCCGCGAAGGCACGTGCGTGCGCAGCGCTGAGGAACACCCGAACCGCGTCCGGCCCTTCGTCGGTGTCGTCGAGTACGACGGACTCGTCGACCTCCTCCTCGGTGACCGCGAGCAGTTCCACGACGACCGCCTCGGTCTCGGCATCCCAACCGAGCCCCATCGTGCCGACCCGGAACTCCTCCTCTACGGGCACCTCCAGCGGGCCGGAGTCGACCAGTTCGTCCGGCGGTTCGGAGGGCAGTTCGGTGTCGAACCGGCGCTGCACCTCTTCCAGCAGGGCGTCGATGCGTTCTGTCAGCACCGAGACCTGCTGTTTTTCCAGTTGCACGCTCACAGTCCGCAAGTCCTCGGTGGCCTGCAGATAGAAGGTGCGTTCGCCGGGCTCACCGACCGTTCCCACGATGAAACGGTCGGGCTGACGGAATACGTGGATGACACGAGCCATGACACCCTCGACACTAAGTCACAGCGGTGCTGATCATGCAGCCCCTTCCACTCGCGCGCGAAGGGAATCGTTCCTGGCAGCGTGGATATCGATCTCGCCCACCGGGTAGCACGAGCCTCTACCACCCCAGCTGGACGATGTTCGCCGCCCGCGAACAGCGGTCGTCCTTTCGCGTCGCCACAACCCGAACGGGGTTCGGTTATTCCGCGGCAGGACGACTATCACCAAACGTAGCAAAATCGAAACCGAAAGTGATCGCAGCCGTGCGCACTTCGCCACCCCTCGAACGGTGCACCATGAGGCCATGCCGACGATCACAGCAGCACGCACCGTTCCGCCCCCACCTCGCACCGGGGACACGGTTGCGGTGGTCGCACCCGCGGGCCCCGTGCCGGAGGAACAACTGCGGGCCGGTGTCGAGCTGCTCGAATCGTGGGGCCTGCGAGTCAGGGTCGGCGAGCACGTGACGGACCGGCATCCCCGGCTGGCCTACCTGGCCGGTTCGGACGCCGATCGGGCTGCGGACCTGGAAAGAGCATGGTGCGATCCCGAGATCAGCGCGGTGTTGTGCGCACGCGGCGGCTACGGCAGTGTCCGGCTCCTGTCCCGGCTCGACTGGCGAGCCATGGAACGGGCCCCGGGCAAACTCCTGGTGGGCTCCAGCGACACCACGGCACTCCACGAAGTGCTCGGCCTGCGGCTGGGACTGGCGGGCCTGTTCGGACCGATGATCGCCACGAAAGCCTTCACCGAGGACCCCACCGCCCGGGAACACCTGCGGCGCGCCCTGTTCGAGCCGACGAGGGCGCAGCTGAGCAGCCCGCACTCGGCCGCGCTCCGGAGTGGGCGCGCGACGGGCGTCACGCACGGCGGCAACCTGAGTGTACTGGCCGGGCTGCTCGGCTCCGGAGAACTGCCCGAACCACCGAACCCCGGGATCGCCCTGCTGGAGGACGTGACCGAGCAGCCCTACCAACTGGACCGGTACCTCACCCAGCTGAGGCGGGCGGGGTGGTTCGAGGCCGCCGCCGGGGTGGTGTTGGGCTCCTGGCAGGACTGCGGACCGAGCGAGGGCGTGCGCGCGACACTGCTCGACGTCCTGGGCGATCTCGGAGTGCCGATGTTGTGGGAACTGGGATTCGGGCACTGTGACGGTCAGCTCACGGTGCCGCTCGGGGTGAGCGCCGAGCTCGACGCCGAGGCGGGCACCCTCACGATCGGCGGAACCGGACCGGGCTGAAACCTTGGCCCGCCACGGCGGGCCACCTCACGAGAAGCGGTGGCACGAGGAATGCGGGTACGCTCCACCAGCCGGGAGCTGTTGGCGGTCGAGTTGAGCGAGCTGCTGCACGACGGCACCGGCCAACCGTGGTGCAGGGTGGCACTCGACGGCCATCCACTCACCGGAACGGGCGAGCTGGCTGATTCGCTCGCCGAACAACTGCGGCTGCGGGGACGGCACGTACTGCGGGTACGGCTGTGGGACTACGTCCGTCCGGCC
Organism: Actinopolyspora mzabensis; assembly: GCF_900101095.1. Classification (GTDB taxonomy): domain Bacteria; phylum Actinomycetota; class Actinomycetes; order Mycobacteriales; family Pseudonocardiaceae; genus Actinopolyspora; species Actinopolyspora mzabensis. The sequence goes on along the minus strand of NZ_FNFM01000005.1, from coordinate 153,525 downwards.
TCACTTCGACTGGAGCGGGGCCGCGGGGACCCGGAAGCCTTCCGGTTCGACTGGTTCGACTTCGGTGCCCTGACCAGGGAGGTCCTCGCACCGCTGCGGCCGGGAGGCAGCGGTCTCGTGCTCCCGGCGCTGTGGGATGCGGAACTGGACCGTTCGCCGCGCATGGACCGCGTGCGCCTCACCGAGGGCGGGGTGGTGATCGTCGACGGCCCGTTCCTGCTCGGCGGCGGTCTCGAAACGGATTTCACGGTACACCTGTGGATGTCCGAGAAAGTACTGTTGCGACGGGTCGCCGCGGCAGACGAGTGGCAGCTGCCCGCCTTCGACGACTACCAGCGGGAGATCCGGCCCGATCTGCTGGCGGACCGTCTGGTCCGGATGGACCGCCCGGAACGTCCCGCGATAGTGGACTCGTTGGGTTGAGATTCCCAGCTGCCCCCGGGACGACCACTCCGGGCGCTCGCCGCAACCAGCTGGAAACTCGGAAACGAACGTTCAGGAAACACTTCGCTCGAACGAGGGGACCGCGGCGAGCAGCTCCGTGGTGTACTCGTGCTCGGGCTCGAGCAGCACCCGCTCGACCGGCCCCGACTCCACGATCCCGCCTGCCCGCATCACCGCCACCCGGTCGGCTATGTTCCAGGCCAGCCCGAGATCGTGCGTGATGACCAGGCTGGACACACCACGCTCGCGTCGCAGCCGCAGCAGCAGCGCCAGGATTTCGCCGCGCACCGTGGCATCCAACGAGGCGACCGGCTCGTCCGCGACCAGCACACGCGGACGCAGCACCAGCGCACCCGCGATGACGACACGTTGCCGCTGGCCACCGGAGAGCTCGTGCGGGAACCGCCCGGTGAACTCCTCGGCCGGCCGCAACTCGGCCGCCTCCAACGCCTCGCGAACACGGGTCGCTTCGTCGGCGGCTCCGCCGTGCACCCGCAGTCCCTCCGCCACCGCCTCGTAAACGGTGTGGCGGGGATTCAGCGCGCCCGTGGGATCCTGCAGCACCAACTGCACGTTGCCGCGAAAATCCCGCAGTCGCCGCCCCGAGGTGGGAAGTGGTCTCCCGTCGTAGTAAACCACCCCGGCGTCCGGTCGGCGCAGTCCGAGCAGCGTGCGGGCCAGCGTGGTTTTCCCGGAGCCGGACTGGCCGACCAGGGCGAGTATCTCGTCACCGGTCACCTCCAGATCGACTCCACGCACGGCGGGCACCCGGTTGCGGTAGCGGTCCTCGAACACCACGCTCACGCCCTCGGCCGAGAGCAGCGCTCGCCGGGCGGAGCCGGTCTCCCCGGCGGGCTCACCCGCCCCCGGATAGCGGGAACCGGTATCACCGATCGTGGGAAACGCCGTGGCCAGCGCTCGGGTGTGCTCGTGCTCCGGAGAGCTCGCGAGCCTGCGGGCCGGACCTTCCTCCACCAGCCGCCCCCGATACATCACCGCCAGCCGCCGACAGCTCGCTGCCAGCACCGAGAGGTCGTGGCTGATCATCAACAGTGCGATACCGCGCTCGGCGACCAGCTGCCGCAGCAGGGACAGCACCTGCGCCTGGACTACCACGTCCAACGCGGTAGTGGGCTCGTCGGCGATGATCAGGCGCGGCTCGCAGGCGAGGGCCATCGCGATCATCACACGTTGCCGCTGCCCACCGGACAGCTCGTGCGGATAGGCGTCGCGACGTCGACCGGGAATCTCCACCTGTTCCAGCAGCTCGACCACCCTGGCACGCAGCACCGCCGCCGAGAGACGTTCGGAGGAGTGCAATCGGATCGGTTCGGCTATCTGGTCGGCGATGGTGCGAACCGGATTGAGCGCGTGCATGGCCCCCTGGAAGACCACCGAGGCGCTCGCCCACCTTACGGCGCGCAACCCGCCCCAGGTGAGCCGCTCGATGTCCCGACCGTCGAGCAGAATCGTGCCGTCGACCTCGGCCGAACGCGGCAACAGCCGCAGCACCGCCAGGGCGAGGCTCGTCTTGCCGCAACCGGACTCGCCCGCCAGTCCCAGTGTCGCACCGGCTTCCAACGTCAGGTTCGCGTCGGTCACGGCCTGACGCGGCCGTGCCGAACCGCGATAGGTGACCGAAACCCCGTCCATACGCAGTATCGGATTCATCGGCGTGTTCCCCGCAGTTTCGGATTCAGCACGGTTTCCAGCGCGCGGCCGCACAACGTGAAGCTCAGCACCACGATCGCGATGCCCAGACCGGGCGGCAGCAGATACCACCACGCACCCGCCGTGACCGCTCCGGTGTCCATGGCGGACTTGAGCATCGAGCCCCACGAGATCATGGACGGATCCCCCAGCCCCAGGAAGGAGAGCGTCGACTCGGCGATGATCGCGCTGGCCACGGTGAGCGTGGTGGTGGCGAACACCAGCGGCAGCACGGCGGGCAGCACGTGCTTTCCGAGCAGGTGCCGATGTCCCCCGCCGAGTGCTCTGGCCCGTTCGATGTAGGGACGCGTCTCCACCGTGAGCGTCTGTGCCCGTACCAGCCGGGCGGTCTGCGGCCAGGACGTCACCCCGATGGCGAGCACAATGGTGAACACACCTCTCGACAACACGGTGGACAGGGCTATCGCCAGCACCAGCGCGGGCAGCACGAGGAAGAAGTCGGTCACCCGCAGCAGCAGGGTGGCGACCCAACCACCGAAGTGGGCGGCCAGCAAGCCGACCACGGTCCCGATCACCATCGACAGCACTGCCGCGGACAACCCCACCAGCAGCGACATCCGAGCTCCCCACCAGGTCAGCAGCAGCACCGAACGCCCCGACTCGTCGGTTCCCAACCAGTTCGTCGCGCTCGGCGGTTGCAACGGCGCCCCCTGCACCCGGGTGACGTCGAGCTCGCCGGATCGGGTGAGCACCGGTGCCAGCAGAGCCAGCGCCACTACCACCAGCAGCACGGCCAGCCCGAACGCTCCGCCCCGATCGGCGCGGTAGACACGCCATCCCTCGGTCAGGGCGGCGAGCCGCCGCCCCGTCACTCCGGTGGCGTTCGGCGGGGCGCTCACGACTCACGCACCCTCGGGTCCAGGAATCGGTAGATCAGCTCGGCCAGCACGTTCATCACGATCACGCTCCCTGCCAGCACAATGAACGTTCCCTGCAACAACGGCAGATCGGGCACCCGCAGCGCCTCGTAGGTCAGCAACCCGAGTCCGGGCCAGGAGAAGACGGTCTCCACCGTGATCGCCCCGGCAACCACCAAACCGAGGTGCAGAAAGATCAGCGTCACGGTGGGAAGCAGGGCGTTCGGCACGGCGTGCCTGCGCCGCACCAGATCCTCGCGCAGCCCCTTGGCACGGGCGGTGGTCAGGTACTCGGCCCCCATCTCCTCGAGCAGCGAGGTGCGCATGACCATCATGAACTGCGCGTAGATCACCGCCACGAGCGTCAGGCACGGCAGCACCAGGTGATGCGCCACGTCCAATACTCGGGCAACCACGCCCGCGGGCACGTCGGGGGAGGACATGCCGGCCACGGGAAACAACCCAGGAAGCGGACCGACACCGACCCCGAAGGCCATCAGCAGCAGCAGGCCGAGCCAGAAGGTGGGTACCGACCACAACGTCAGCCCCACCGAGGTGAACCACCGGTCCACCGGCCCGCCCTGCCGCCAGGCGGCGCGGGTGCCCATCCAGAGCCCGACCAGCACCGCCGCCACTGTGGCGGTGCCCCCCAGCAGCACGGTGGGCCCGATCCGTTCGAGGATCAGTTCCGCGACCGGACGGTTGTAGATGTAGGAGGTACCCAGATCGCCGTGCAGCAGGTTCAGCAGGAAGTCGCGGAACTGCAGGTACAACGGCTGGTCCAGACCGAAACGGTGCCGCAGCGCCGCCAGCTGTTCGGCGCTGACCGGGGTGGACCTGGTCATGGTGCGAGCCGGATCTCCCGGCAGTACCCGGAACAGGAAGAAACCGAGCACCGCCACCAGGAACAGGCTCACCACACCACCGCCGATCTTCGCGGCCACGAACCGCAGCAGGGGTGGCGGCCCGTTCGTGGGGCCGCGGGTCTCGAGTTCCTCACGAGTGTCCGTCATGGCCTATTCCCGGTGTTCCGCTGTACGTCGACGACGCGCCGCCGTGGACGCGACCACGACCGCACCGAGCAGTAGCGCTCCGACGACGACGAACGCCGCCGAGCGGTACCCGGCGCCGCCCGAGGCCGTTCGCGCCTGTTCGGTGGGACGGGCTTCGTAGTAACCCCAATAGCCCTGCTGTGCGGTGATGACGCCGCCGTCGGAGGGCTGCGACTCGAATCCCTCGAAACGGTCGGATCGGTATGCCTCCAGCGCGTTGGGGTAGAACAGGATCAGCCCGGTGGCCATCCGGTGGAACCGGCGCTGCGCCTTGCGGATCAGTTCGACCCGCTGGGTGTGGTCGAACTCGGCGAGCTGGCGGGCGTAGAGCTCGTCGTAGCGCCGATCGCACAGGAAGCTGTCGGGCAGCCCGCCCCCACCCGGTTTGGGCCTGGCACCACAGGTCTGCAGCCGCAGCACGTAGTCCGGGTCGGGATTGACCGACCACCCGCTGACCACCATGTCGAAGTCACCGGCCGTGGTGCGCTGGTTGACCTGGTTGTCCGAAACCGGTTGCAGCCGAACCCGGATTCCCAACCGGGACAGCCACTCCTTGACGAACTTCCCGACCAGCGCGTCGGTGGGCGAGTCACCGTGCAGCACGAACTCGAAGTCCAGGACCCTGCCGGAGGGGCCGCGGCGAACTCCCTCGGGCCCGCGGGGATAGCCCGCCTCGTTCAGTGCCCGGTTGACCGCCTCGATCGAGAACGGGCGTCTCGCCTCCGGCGGAGGTGTCCAGTAGAAGTCCTCGAATATCGGGGGGAGGTACCCCGCGCCGACGGTTCCGTAACCACTGAGCACCCGCTGGACGAGGCGCTCCCGGTCGATGGCCCGATCGATGGCCCTGCGCACCCGGGCGTCTTGCAACGCCGGGTGCCCCGTCCCGATGGGATCGCCCGCGCTGTTGGCGGCCCCCGGGTTGAGCACGATCTCGAAGAATCGCCGCCCTTTGCCGCGTACCCGGCGGATGTCCTCGGTGCCTCGCAGTGCGTCGAACTGGGTGGGCGTGAGATCCCGGACCACGTCGATCTCGCCCTTGCGCAGCGCCTGCACGGCGGCGTCGCTGTTCTCGAAGTTGACGAACCGCAACCGGTCGACCGTGGGAGCACCCCGCCAGAAGTCCTCGTTGGCGCGCAACGTCAGATGCTGCTGGGGACGGTACTCGGTGGCCACGAACGGCCCACTTCCCACGATGGGCATCCGCTGGTTGGCGAACTCGGCCACGTTGTCGATTCTCGACCAGACGTGCCGGGGAACTATCGGCGCGGCGATGGAGCGCATGGTGGCCTGTGGACTCTCGGTGCGGATCACCACGGTGCGATCGTCGGGAGCGGTCACCGAATCGAAGTTGTCCACGTAGTTGCCGTTGGCCGTGGCCGCGGCGGGATCGTCCATCATCCGCTTGAAGGTGTAGGCCACGTCGTGGGCGGTCACGGGCCTGCCGTCGGACCAGTTCACTCCCTGCCTGATGTGGAACGTCCAGGTGAGCTTGTCCGCGGAGGACTCCCAGTCGGTGGCGAGTTCCGGTACCACCGAGAAGTCCTCGGCGCTGTAGGTGGTCAGGGTGGGGTAGATCAGCCGGAACACGTCGGTCGAGGCGAGGCTGAACCCGAGGAACGGGTTGAGCGAGTCGAATTCCTGCTGAATACCCACCCGAAGGGTGACCTCTCCCCCGTTCGTGGAGTCAGCGGCGGTGGCAGGCGTGTGCTTTCCGAAGGCGGGCACCGACGCCGCGAGAAGCAGGGTGAGGATCAGCAGCAGGGCGCGTGGGGCCGCTCTGCGAGCCCGCGAAGCTCTCACACCCACCGTGATCACCCTTTCGCTCTTCGTGACGAACGAACCACTCGAAACGGTTCCCGGTCAATGATTCACCGGTTGGGCGTGGCGAGCACGCCGAAACGCTATGCGCGGTTCGGAGCTACCCGGGACGGCACCTGGCGTCTAGGGTGGACGACCGTGCGGATTCTGATCTCTGCGGACATGGAAGGCGCCACCGGTGTCACCGGTACGGACGACGTGGTGGCGGGCACGGAAGCCTGGCAACGGTTCCGAGAACTGTTCACCGGCGACGTCAACGCCTGCGTGGCCGGGCTCGCGGCCGGAGGCGCGAACGCGACGCTGGTCAACGAGGCGCACTCGATCCAACGGCACCTGCTGCTGGAGCGACTCGACACGCGGGCGCGGATGCTGACCGGACGCCACAAACCACTGTCGATGATGGAGGGGATCGACTCGGGAGTGGACGGGGTGGTGTTCCTCGGATACCACACCGGTGCCGGCGCCGACGGCGTGCTGTCACACACCTACATGGAGAACGGGCTGCTCGGGGTTTGGCTGGACGGCGCACACGCGAGCGAGGGCAGGCTCAACGCGGCGCTGGCCGCCGAGTACGGGGTACCGGTACTGCTGGTCACCGGCGACGATCTGACCTGCATGGACGCGCGGGACTACACTCCGGGCAGCCACACCGTCGCGGTCAAGGAGTGCGTGAGCAGGTACGCAGCGGTCTGCTCGCCACCGGAACGCACCGCGTCCGAGATCAGCTCCACCGCCGAACTGGCCATGCGACGGGCGGGACGCGGCACCGCGAAAACCTCGGCCCACCGGGTCGAACTCGAGTTCACCGGTACGCACCTCGCCGATGCCGTCGAACTGATACCCACCGTGGAGCGAACCGGAGCTCGTACGGTGGACTTCGAGGCAGCCGACATGACCACGGCGATGAAAACGTTCAAGGTGATCACGACCGTGGCCTCCCGAGCCGTGCAGGAACTCTACGGCTGATCGAAGTTTCCCGCTCGGACTCTCGAGGCCTGCTACCGGCCCCAGCGAGCCTGTTGCCAGTGGACCGACCGGGGGCAGGCGCCGGTGTCGACGAACTCGTCCAGCGCCGCGCGGAGCTCGGCGAACCCCAGTACCGAGTCGGCGGGAAAGGCCAGCGGACTCCCCAGGTCGAAACGCAGCACGGGGGCCTGTGGATCGGGATCACTGTTGCGGGTCTGCCAGGAGGAGAGTTGCCCCTCCTCGTCCTCCTCGGTGTAGTTGAGCACCCCCATCTCGTCGTCGGCCGAGGTCACGACCCGAATCCCGCTGTAGGGGCCGGGCTCCTCCTCGTTCTCGTACGGGCGGTCCCAGACGTAGAGCTGGCAGGCCCGCCCCTGTCGCGGCGGCCGCAGCAACTTTTCCACCAGCTCACGCTTTCGCTCGTCGCGCTCGGCGTACTCCCGTTCCTCCCCGATCACACCGGTGGCGACCGTGATCCCGAGTTCGGTGTTGCGCGCTCCGACGGCTTCGGCGCGGAAGGCGTCGAGCTCGGCCCGGGCCTCTCGCAATGCCCGCAGCGCGGCACCCTGGTGAAACACCAGGTCCGCCCAGTACGGATGTTCCATCACCCTGTTGAGGTCCGCGTAGGCGGACTCGGTGGTGTCGAGCAGCTTGTCCACATGGTCCAACGGCACATCCGTCAAGCGGGCGAAGATCTCCGAGAAGTTCCCCGGCGCGGTCGGCTCGTCGTGTGACGGCGGATTCGACATGCCTTCCGTGTTCCAATCCGTGTACCCGTTTCCCTGGTGGCACCCGCTGGAACCCACCAAGCTGTTGCGATCATGCTGCCAGCCTCGCACGGCGATCGAACGGGCCGGTGACCGAAAGCGGCGTCGGTGGAGTCCGGGACCACTCGAGAGGCTACCGTGAGTACACGAATCGATCCGATACGGCACCGGCGGAAAGCACCGGACGGTGGACACCCCGGACAGTGGACAACCCGGACGGTGGACAACGCTGCCCCCGTATCGAGCCCCGGTTCCCGGCGACCGGTTCCGCGCCCGCGGTACACCTTCCGACAGATCCAGCCAGGAGTGATCTGTCACACATGGCACAGCGTCGGGGATCGCACTGCGAGTATCGGCTCACGACACCAGCATCCAAGCCGAGAGGACGGTATGACGGACGGTTCGCACGCACGCAAGCACGCCGAACGGAGCCTGCACGACCTGGATCGAGCGGCCGAGCACAACAGGGCCGCCCTGGGTGAGGCGGCGAAAACGCTGATCGACTGCGTCGAGGCGGACGGCCTCGTGTTCACCGCCGGCGCGGGGCATTCCCTTGCCGGTGTACTGGAAAGCTTCTACCGAGCGGGCGGACTGGCCGCGGTTCGCCCGCTGTACCACCAGGACCTGCTCCCGCTGCACGGCGCGGCGACCAGCACGGCCACCGAACGACGCGAGGGTCTCGCCGGGGAGGTGCTCCGGGAAGCGGGACTGCGCGGTGGTACCGATGTGCTCGTGGTGTTCTCCAACTCGGGGATCAATCCCTATCCGGTGGAACTGGCGGCCACGGCACGCTGCGAAGGGTCCCCGGTCATCGCGGTGACCTCACCCGCGGCAGCGGCGGGGGCCCCGCGCCGCTCGGAGGCGGGCACGCTGGCGGATCAGGCCACGATCGTGCTGGACACCATGGTTCCCGCGGGCGACATCACACACCCCGAACCGCGACCGGCGACGGCACCGGGGTCGTCACTGGCCAACGTGTTCCTGTGGAATCTGCTCATGGTCGAGACCTATGAACGTGCCGGTGAGACCGGCGTCTCGCTGCCGTGGTGGCGCAGTTCCAACGTTCCCGGCGGTGACGAGGCCAACGCCGACCAGCTGAAGCACTACGGCGAGCGCGTACCGCGGCTGCGCTGAACCAGCGGGGCTGAACCAGCGGGGCTGAACCGGCGGGCACGCCGGGAGTGGTTCGAGTCCTCCCCCGCCGCTGTCGCGACTGGTCTAGACCGAAATGGGTCCGGGCCGTCGCGACCCGGGCGAGCCGGTGGAACCGGCTGACCCGGTGGTCCCGGTCGTTCCGAGGCGTTGGCCCGGTGCGGCCCGTGCCCGACTCCGTTCCACGGCCCGCACCGCCCGAGCGGGCGATTCCGCAGGAGCTCTACTCGCTGCCGGAACCACCCATCAGCTCCCGCAGCCTGCGCAGCTGGGCCGCTCGTTCCGCGGCGAACTGCTGCTCGGGATCCTCGGCCTCCTCCGCCTGGGACAACAGCGCGAGAGTCTCGCGGACCGCCCCGGTGGGCGACCGGCTGATCGCCTCGACGAGCCGGTCGGTGGCGTCCTCCAGCTGCTCCGGTTCGACCACCGAGTTGGCCAACCCGACCCGGGAGGCCTCATCGGCGTCCACTTCCCGCCCGGTCAGGCACATCTCCACGGCCCTGGAGTAACCGACGGCCCGAACCAGCGGCAACGTCCCTCCGAGGTCGGGAACCAGACCGAGACTGGTCTCGGCCATGCGCAGCTTGGCGTCGGTGGCCAGCACACGCATGTCGCAGGCCAGCGCCAGTTGGAAACCCGCGCCGATGGCGTGTCCCCGGACCGCCGCGATCGTCACCCGCTCGGGATCGCGCAACCAACTGAATCCCTGTTGGAACGCGGCTATCTCGGCGTCCCCCTGCTCGACCGGGCTGGAGGCCAGCGACAGCAGCCCGGGCGCACCGTCGACCTGTTCGGACTCGAACAGTCGCCGATCCAACCCGGCGGAGAACGCCCTCCCCTCCCCCCGGACAACGACGACGCGCACCTCGGGTGCGAGATTCTGTCCGATTTCGCGTAACGCCTTCCAGGTGTCCGGCGTCTGTGCGTTGAGTTGATCCGGTCGATCGAGAACGATCGTCGCGCGGGAACCGCGCACCGTCAGTCGAACGTGCCCACGATCCAGCACACCGGGATCAATTACCGATTCCGTCAAACGGGTCCTCCGTCGCTACACACCAGCGGTCGGGATGGCAACCACCCTAGAAGACCGATCATGGAGCCGCGATCGGAGGCCGCGTGGTACGGAGCGTTCGGACACGGCGTGCCCGGTGTCGACAGCGTGCCGGGCACGCCGCAGCCGTGGATACCTATTTCTTCTTGGAGCGGGTCGCACCACCGCGCCCCCGCAATTGAACTCCGGACTCGACCAGTACGCGGTGCACGAAACCGTAGGAACGACCGGTCGCCTCCGCCAGGGAACGAATGCTCGCCCCCTTCTCGTACTTCTTCTTGAGGTCACTGGCCAGTTTGTCTCGTGCGCTTCCGGTGATTCGCGCACCCTTCTTCAGATCAACCACTGTGTCCCCGCCTTCCCCGTAAACAGGTCGGGCCGCTCGCGACCCCTGTCAGGCCAATGATCGAACAGGAAAGCCGGAAACGCCAGACGACCTTGCCAACAGATCCCGCCCAACGGGCGGATATATTCCTATTGATCATGAAAATCAGGTATTGCGGGAGGCAAAACAAGATCAACATTTCGTTTCCGGCACGCGAGTATCCGTTCCGTGAGAGCGCGGCCCCGAGAATGAACCGCTCCGTGTCCGGCATTCCTCGAACCGAATCGGTAAAGCCCGAATGACTGATCGTGACGGCCTCGAGCGGAGCCCGGCTCGCGCCGGACGAGCTCCGCCCAGGCGCGAACGTGGGTGTGCGCCCAGGCGGAGAACCTCGATCAGGCGAGCTGCACGAAGTCCATGTACTCCTCGGACCAGTGGTCCTCACTGCCGTCGGGAAGCAGGATCACCCGCTCCGGCTCCAGCGCCTGCACAGCTCCCGGATCGTGGGTGACCAGCACTACCGAACCGGTGAAACTACGCAGCGCGTCGAGCACCTGCTCCCGACTGGCCGGATCGAGGTTGTTGGTCGGCTCGTCCAACAACAGCACGTTGGCGGCGCTGGAGACCAGCCCGGCGAGCGCGAGCCGCGTCTTCTCCCCGCCGGACAGGGTGCCGGCCGGTTGCTGCAACTGCTCGCCCGCGAACAGGAACGCGCCGAGCAGGGTGCGCAGCTCCTGCTCGGAGGTCTCGGGCGCGACCGTGCGGATGTTCTCCCAGACCGTCGCGTTCGTGTCCAGCGTCTCGTGCTCCTGCGCGTAGTAGCCGACGCGCAGGCCGTAGCCCGGTTGCACCTCGCCCGCGTCCGGCGTCTCCATCCCCGCCAGCAGCCGCAGCAGCGTGGTCTTGCCCGCACCGTTGAAACCGAGCACCACCACCTTGGACCCGCGGTCCACCGCGAGGTCGACCCCGCTGAAGATCTCCAACGAGCCGTACGACTTGGACAGCCCCCGCGCCGTCATCGGTGTACTGCCGCAGGGCGCGGGCGAGGGAAATCTGATCTTGGCGGTCCGCTCGGTGGGCTGGTCCTCGTCCAGCTCGGCGATCATCTGATCGGCACGCCGCGCCATGTTCTTCGCGGCCACGGCCTTGGTCGCCTTGGCACCCAGTTTGTCCGCCTGCGCCTTGAGGGTGGCAGCCTTCTTCTCGGCATTCGCCCGCTCCCGGCGCCTACGCTTCTCGTCGTCGGCGCGGGCCTCCTGGTAGCGCTGCCAGTTCATGTTGTAGACATCGGCGACGCCGCGCGCCGCGTCCAGGTACCAGACCTTGTTGACCACGGCGTCGATCAGCTCGACGTCGTGGCTGATGACCACCAGACCACCGTCGTGGACCTTGAGGAAGTCCCGCAGCCAGTTGATCGAGTCCGCGTCGAGGTGGTTGGTGGGTTCGTCGAGCAGCAGCGTGGTGTTGGACGCGCCACCGGGACCGGTCTCCGAAGCGGCGAACAGGATTCTGGCCAGCTCGACACGCCTGCGCTGCCCACCGGACAACGTGCTCAACGGCTGTTGCAGCACCCCGTCGGGCAGGCCGAGATTGCTGCAGATGCGCCCGGCCTCGCCCTCCGCGGCGTAACCCCCGCGGGCGGCGAACCGCTCCTCCAGCTTGCCGTACTTGCGGATGGCCTTGTCCCGCGCGGAGTCGTCGACGAACTCGGCCATCTCGGACTGCGTCTTCTCCATGTCGCGCAGGATGCGGTCCAGCCCGCGCGCGGAGAGCACCCGATCCTTGGCCGTGATCGACAGATCCCCCTCCCGGGGGTCCTGCGGCAGATAACCGATCTCGCCGTGGCTGGTGATCTCGCCGCCGTAGGGCTCGCCCTCACCGGCCAGCACGCGCAACGTGGTGGTCTTGCCCGCCCCGTTCCGTCCGACCAGACCGACTCGATCACCGGGCTGAACACGCAGTGAGGTGTCCGCGAGGAGGATACGGGAACCGGCCCTGAGTTCGAGGCCACTGGCAGAGATCAACGCAAACTCCGGATCGAGACATATCGGCGAACGTGCTTGTCAGTGGGCAGCGTCGTCCGGCGGTCACGCGACCGTGAACCGCGTCGACCGCGTCCGCACGGGACGACTCCCCCACGACAGCGGAAAACTTCACGGCGCGAACGGCACGCGGCAGCGCCCACCTACTGTGGGGCGCACCACGGGCAAGCCACGGCCCACGGGACCGTAACCATCCGGTCACGCGGCGGGAACTCCCCATCGACCTCGGCACGCCGGGCGCGACGACCGACGTCCGTCCACCACACGCGCCGCGACGGAAAGCGATCACAAACCACCGCAATCATACCGGTCGGGCGCCGGGTTTTCGACAGCTGCTCGGGTTGTTCACCCGGGCTGCCGAGCAGCACCCCGGGGAAAACGGCGAAAACCCACTACTCCGGTTCCCGAACCTCCACCTCGACCGAGACCGCACGCTCCGCCGCCTCCCGCAACACCGTCAACCTCGGCTCGGGGGTGTCCAGCACGCGCGGCTCGGCCGCGGCCAGCATCCCCGCCAGGCGGGAATCCGCCGCCAACTCGTCCAGCGCCGCCCGGTCGCCACCGAGCACGACGCCGTCCAGCTCCCGGCGTACCGGAAGCAGCAGTTCCGCCGCGGCGTCGGCGGCCGAGCTCACCGCCTTGCGCGACTGCCCGGCCCGCCTGCGGGCGTAGCGCTTCTGCGACCAGCCACCGGCCTTGGTTCGCCCCTGCACGTAGTGGCGGTCGGTGGTGGAGGAAACGACCTCGCCGTCCTGCACCACCCCGACGCTGTGGGCGCCGTGCCGTACCAGGATCAGGCCGAGTCGTCGTGACCGCGCGACGTGTTCGAGCAGCCCGGATATCGCCAGCCCCTCGGCCTCACCCCCAGGCGCGGCCAGTCCGCCGAACGGAACCCGCACCACGGCTTCCGCACCGTCGGCGGCACTCACTCGTACGACGTCAGCCGTCTCGGAGGTCCGGGCCACCCCCTCGTGGCGCCGCCCGAACCGCTCGAACCAACCGGCCAGCCGATTCGGTTCCACCTCCACCGCTCTACCGCCGCCGGGTAGTTGCCGCACCCTGCTGCCCACGATTCGGGGATCATACTGTCCGATCGGGCCTTGCCGGAACCGAGGACTTCCGAGGGCGTGTCCGTCAGAGCACGAAGGTGTCGGACCACAGCTGCGTGGTGCGACCGGACAGCGATTCCAGCAGGGCAGCTGCCTGCTCGTCGGTGAGCGAGGCGACGAAGTCGATGACGGCCCGCCCCCGGGCCATCCGTTCGAGCTGCTCCCCGTCCGGAGCCCGGGCCGAAGACCGCTCGGCGTGCGGAAGCAGCGAGGCGGGGTCGTCACGACGGACCGCGTCGAGTTCGACCGCGGCGTGCTCGAACAGGTCGCGCAACCGGTGCGGCAGCCTGGCGGACTCGCTGCGGTCGATCAGCCACTCGTCCAGCGCCTGCACCAGTTTGCTCAACAACCGGTCCTGACCGCGCTGGTGCAGTGCGAGATCGGGGCGCTGCAGCACGAACCGCCGGTGCACGAACTTGAGTATCTGCACCTCGTGCCACTGCTCGCGGTCCAGCACGACGTGACCGGAACGGGTGGTGGGATCGAGCTCCACCCGCACGCCACGCACCAGTCGACGCGTCCAGGTCCCGGAGAAGGCCGCGACGGCACGCTCGGCCTGCTTGGAACGGTCGAACGGCTGTTCCAGCAGTTTGGTGACCAGGTCGGACTGCACCTTCTTGACCGCCCCGACGAAGGCGTCGTCGGCGGCGATCCAGGCGTCCTTGAGATGCAGGCGCCGGCGCAGGCTCTCCAGTGAGTACCCCGGAGCCTCGGCCCGGCGCCGCAGCTCGGCGTCGTCGAACCTCGCCAGTTCCGCCGCCCTGCCGAGCCATTCGGTCAGTTCGGTGGACACCGTCGCGTGCTGCAGGATCCCCACCCGGTGGAAGTCCTCCAGGTCGTGGATGGCGTAGGCGATGTCGTCGGCGGTGTCCATGACCGATGCCTCGACGGTCTGCTGCCAGCCCGCCAGCGCCGCGGCGAACGGAGCCCGGCAGTCCCGCATGTCGTCGAGCTCGGTGATGTAGGCGGAGAACTTGGCGGCCCCGGTTCCGGGCGCGTCCTCCGGTTCGGACGCGCCGCGGGGCAGCACCGGCAGCGAACGCGAATCGGGAGCCGCGAGCCGGGTCCAGGGGTACTTCAGCAGCGCCGCCCGCACCGCTGCCGTCAGGTCGAGACCGTCCCCGCCGCCACCGCGTACGTCGATGCTGCTGACGATTCGGAAGGTCTGCGCGTTGCCCTCGAAACCGTCGACGAGGCCGAAGCGCTGGCGCGCGAGGCGATCCAGCACCCGCTCACCGAGATGACCGAACGGCGGGTGCCCCAGATCGTGCGCCAGGCCCGCGCCCTCCACCACGTCGAGATCGCACCCGCCGAGCCGCGTCACCGCGACCCGACTCCCGGGATCGCCCAGCAGGCTCTCGCCGACCGCCCTGGCCACCTGGGCGACCTTGAGGCTGTGCGTCAACCTGTTGTGCAGCAGCAGCCCCGATCCACTCGGGCTGACGACCTGGGTCACGCCGCCGAGGCGGGCGAAGAACGCCGAGCCGGAGATGCGGTCCCGATCGGCCCGGAACGGGCTCGTCGCGAGATCGTACGGCTGGGGGACGTGAGCGGGCTCCGCCGCGGTGTGAACGAGGTGGCCGCGACGCGCGGTTCGCCCGGACGGCGGCTGGGGCTCCATACCGCAACGCTAGCGCGCCCACCACCGGCTGCCCCGCCGCGAATCGCCGTGATCTGATGGACGCATGGTGGACGTGCTGGTGGTTGGAGGCGGCCCGGCGGGCAGAGCGATGGCCGCGGCCTGTGCCGACACCGGACTGCGGGTCACGCTCGTCGACCCCGCGCCGCGACGCCCGTGGCCGAACACCTATGCCTGCTGGCGGGACGAACTGCCCCACGCCGTGGCGGAAACCGCGGTAGCGGGCGCCACCAGCAGGACGACCGCGGTGGGAACGCGACCGCACCTGCTGCACGGCGAGTACTGCGTGCTGGACAACCCGGCGCTGCGGCGGCTGCTGCAACGCGACGGGATCCGCGAGGTCACCGGCACGGTCCGCGACGCGGAACACGACACCTCGGGGCGCACGGTGCGGCTGCGGGACGGGCGCGAACTGCGCGCGGCGGTACTGGTGGATGCCTCGGGCAGCAACCGAGTCCTCTCGGGTGGGCGCGTCGAACGAGCGGCCAGTGAACAGACCGCCGTGGGCACGGTGCTTCCCGGCGAGCACGCCGAGCGACTGGTCGGAGCGGGCCGGGGCGTGTTCATGGACTGGCGACAGCCACCCTCGAACGACGATCCGTGGCCGAGTTTCCTCTACGCCGTCCCGCTGCCGGGGGACCGAATCCTGCTGGAGGAGACCGCCCTGGCACGGCGTCCGGGGCTTCCGTTGCCGACGCTGCGTCGACGGCTGTGGTCCCGACTGCGAGCGGCGGGGGTGACCGCTCCGGAGCGGACCCCCGAGGAACGGGTGCGGTTCCGGCTGGACGATCCGGTGCCCGAACGGCAGCGCACCGTCCCGTTCGCGACGGTGCCGTTCGGCGCCGCTGCCGGCCTGATACACCCCACCACGGGTTTCAGCGTCGCCGGTGTGCTGCAGCTGGCGCCGCTCGTGGCCGCCGCCCTGAGTGACGGTCTGGAGCGGGATCCGGTCACGGCGGCTCGGAAGGCCCGCTCGGTGTTGTGGCCACTTCCGGCACTGGCCACGCGACAGCTGCGGCTGCGCGCGGCCGAGGGGCTGTTGGCGATGCCGCCGCGAATGGTTCCGGCCTTCTTCGACGTGTTCTTCGACATGCCGCCCCGGCAGCAGCGGGCGTTCCTGGCACCGCTGGCCTCACCCCGGGAGTGCCGCGGGGCCATGATCGAGCTGTTCAACCGATCCCCCTGGTGGCTGCGAGCACGACTGGTCGTGGGTGGGCTGGCGGGCCCGGCTTCCTGACGGTCCCACCGGCCCGGAACGGTGTTCGGCGGGAACCGGCGGTCACGAAACCAGGCGATCGTGCCCCCGGTGCTCGCGGAGCCACGACTGCGTCGGTGGTTTCGCCTCGCGAACGGTCCCACCACGACCACCCCGTCTTCGACCGAAGCCCCACCCTCGACCGAAGCCCCACCCTCGACCGAAGCCCCGCTCTCGACCGATCGCGGAGCCACACCCGGTGGCCACGTTCCGCCGGCCGAACGGAGCAGCCCGCTACGCCACGTGCCCAGCCGTGGTCATCGTGTGGTACCGGTTACCACATTCTCAGCTCGCGATTGCTGTCACGGGACCAGCGAGCGCGCTATGTTGTCGAAGAACAACGGACAGGAGCGCTTACATGTCATTGAACAGCTGGTGAACGGGCTCGCTGAGACGACATGAATCCCGGCAACATCGATCACGTGCTAGGACCGGCCAACGATGTGCGGTTCGCCTTCCAGCCGCTGATCAACATCCGTACGGGGGCGGTGGTCGCCGTGGAGGCGCTCGCCCGCCCCGCCGACGGACACATCACGGACTTCTTCCGGGAAGCCGCCCGGCAGAAACGGGTCGGGGAACTGGACGTGGACCTGGCGGTGTCCGCCGTGGACCGTGCGCACGAGCAGCAGTCACTGCTGCCGCTGCACCTGAACCTCTTCGGCGGAACCGTGACCCACGAGTCGCACCGGCTGCGCGCGCTGCACGACAAACTGGCCGAGGTGGGACGGCGCGCCACGGAGATCACACTTGAGCTCGCTCCACCGTTCTCCCGACTCGACACGCGGAAACTGCGTTCGGAGGTGGCGAACCTGCGTTCGCACGGCTACCGGATAGCGGTGGACGGGGTCGGCGACGGTGACATACCGCTGACGCTGCTGGCCGAGCTGGCACCGGACGCCATCAAACTCGACAGGGCGGTCATCGAGGGACTTCCCGCCAACGCGGGTCAGGCCGCGTTGCTGGAATCGCTGCAGGGACTGTGCAACGCCACCGGCGCGATTCTGATCGCCGAGGGGCCGGAACGGGAGGAGCAGCTGACAGCGCTGCGCGCCGCCGGCGTGCGAGTGGTGCAGGGCAACCTGCTGGCGTCGGCGGCACGACGTCCACCGACCTCACTGCAGATCCCCGAGGCCGTCGCCGAGAGCGGCGACTCGTACGGCGGCTCGAAACCCACCCCCGCGGGCCCCCGGGTGACCGAGTTCCTGTCCCCGGCGACGATGCTCTCCCGGGACGCCACAGCGGACTCGGTACGCGGCGTACTGGCGGATCATCCCGAGATCAGCGGGGTGGTGCTGGTGGACGAGCACAACCGCCCCGAGTACTCGATCGACCGCAACCGGTTCCTGCTGGCGGTCACCGGTCCCTACGGCCACGCGCTGCACGCACAACGCCCGGCGGCACGTCTGGCCGACGAACCGAGGCTGGTGAACACGGCCACCACGGCGATGGAAGCACTGACCCTGGTCAGCGGGGCCGACCACACTCGGGTGCACGACGACGCGATCGTGGTGGACGAGGCGGGCAGATGCCTCGGAACCGTGCGTGCGGTGCATCTGATCCGTGGTATGGCGGAGTTCAAGGCGGAGCAGGCCGCGGCGCTGAACCCGCTCACGCGGCTGCCGGGCAGCGACGCGATCCAGCGCGATGTGGATGCCCGCATCGCCGCCGGCGAGGTGTTCGCACTGAGCTGGCTGGACATCGACGGATTCAAGACGGTCAACGACACCGCCGGCTTCTCCGCTGGTGACGAGCTGATCCGCTCGGTCGGTAGAACACTCACCGACGCGGCGACCTCACTGGGCTCGGTGCGGGTGGGACACGTCGGCGGGGACGACTTCCTGCTGGTCGCCGATCTGGACGACCTGGTGAACCTGGCGCGGATGGTGCTGGATCCACCCAGACGCGCCGGAGGCATCGACGTCACCCTCTCGCTTTCCACACTG
Organism: Actinopolyspora mzabensis; assembly: GCF_900101095.1. GTDB lineage: Bacteria > Actinomycetota > Actinomycetes > Mycobacteriales > Pseudonocardiaceae > Actinopolyspora > Actinopolyspora mzabensis. Next base: position 135,374 of record NZ_FNFM01000005.1, on the reverse strand, counting down.
GTGTGCACGCAGAGCGGAACCACCTCCTACCAGGAGGCCTCGCGACTGCTGGTGCCGCTGAAAAAGCACGCGAAGTCGCTGACCGGTTCCAGCTGGGTGATGTCGCGGATCGGTTCGGACCGGATCGACGTGTTGCGCGGATCCCACGAGGACATTCCCGAGCAGGGCGAACCGGGATTTCCCACCCGCGATCCGGACCCGGCCCCACCACGTCCGGATGCCCCCGGTCCCCGGCACCGGGACGGCCGCTGATCAACTCCGCGGGGTCGGAGAACTACTTGCCTGCCGCTTTCGGCTGATCGAGCGCCACAACCGCAGCGGCAACAGCCCGATCAACGGAGCGCGTTCCCCGAGGGCGGCACGATCCTCCCGATCCAGCGCGGCGGCATAGCGCTCCGCCCGTTCGGCAGTGTCGTAGCTCTTGCTGCCGCCCGCTCCGCAGCCGCGCTCGCAGTGCCACCGCAACTCCCGGTCCACGGCGCGGAAACGGTAGCGATGCCCCAGCACTCGACATCCGATCATGTGGGAGGCATACCCCACGAGCCAGGTGGGTATGCCCCATGGCGATGGCGATCGAACTGGGGACGATCCGAACCCGAATCCCGGCACGGCTGGACCGCCTGCCCTGGTCCCGATTCCACTGGCGAGTGGTTATCGGGCTGGGAACCGTGTGGATCCTCGACGGTCTCGAGGTCACCATGGTCGGATCCGTGGCCTCCCGACTGACCGAGTCCGACAGCGGTATCTCCATCAATTCCGGACAGATCGGCATCGCCGCCGCGATCTACGTCCTCGGGGCCTGTCTGGGTGCGCTGTTCTTCGGCCAGCTCACCGACCGGTTCGGCCGCAAGAAGCTGTTCCTGCTGACCCTGCTGATATATCTGCTCGCCACGGTGGCCACCGCGTTCGCCTTCGCCCCCTGGTACTTCTACCTGGCCCGATTCGTCACCGGGGCGGGGATAGGCGGCGAGTACGCCGCGATCAACTCCGCCATCGACGAACTCATCCCGGCACGGGTACGCGGCCGGGTCGATCTGATCATCAACGGATCGTACTGGCTCGGCGCGGCGGGCGGTGCGGCAACAGCGGTCTTCTTCCTCAACCGTGCCGTGTTCGACGCCGCCGTCGGCTGGCGGGTGGCGTTCGGCGTGGGTGCGGTGCTCGGGCTGGGCATTCTGCTGGTACGCAGAAACGTGCCGGAGAGCCCGCGCTGGCTGTTCATCCACGGCTATCAGGAACAGGCGGAGCGGATCGTGGACCGCATCGAGCGGGACGTGGCCGAACGGAGCGGCACCCGGCTGGAGGAGCCCGGCGAGTCGATCACGGTTCGGCAGCGGCGATCCATCCCGTTCCGCACGATCGCCGAGACCGCCTACCGGCGCTACCCCCGGCGTTCGGTGCTGGGAATCGCGTTGTTCGTCGGCCAGGCGTTTCTGTACAACGGTCTCACCTTCAACCTCGGGACCCTGTTGAGCACCTTCTTCGGCGTCTCCTCGACGCTCGTGCCGGTGTTCATCGTCATCTACGCGCTGAGCAACTTCACCGGCCCGGTGGTGCTGTCCCGAATGTTCGACACGGTGGGCCGAATCCCCATGATCGCGGGTGCCTACATCGGTTCGGCGCTGTTGACGGTGCCGCTGGCGATGCTGCTGCTGTACGGGATGTTGAACAGATGGACGTTCCTGGCGCTGCTGGTGGGGATCTTCTTTCTCGCCTCGTCGGGCGCCAGCGCCGCCTATCTCACCGTCAGCGAGGTGTTTCCGATGGAGACCCGCGCCCTGGCGATCGCGTTCTTCTACGCGGTCGGCACCGCCGTCGGCGGAATCACCGGCCCGCTGCTGTTCGGGCAGCTCATCGAAACCGAGCAGGTGGGGAACGTGGCCCTGGCGTTTCTGATCGGGGCCGCCGTGATGTTGCTGGGCGGGATCGCCGAGCTGACACTCGGCGTACGCGCCGAACGCGCCAGCCTGGAGAACCTGGCCAAGCCCCTGACGGCCCACGAGGCGGAAAACAACGGCTCATCCACCCAGTAGGACCACGGCACGCCGGTTCCGCACGGCCGACGAACCCTCGTTCGACTCCCGCCGCAAGCCCCGCTGACCGAAGGAGAGAAGGACGCCGGTTCAACGGGATCCGACCCGTGAACCGCCGCCCTGGATGTGCCTCCGTGGACCGAGCGCTCCGGACTCGCCCGGAGCGCTCGGTCCACGGACGCGGTCGAGGCGGGTAGCCCGCCAACCCGCCCGGAAAACTTCGATCAGAGCGTGAAGCCCAGTGCCCTGAGCTGCTCGCGCCCCTCCTCGGTGATCTTTTCCGGACCCCACGGCGGGATCCACACCCAGTTGATCCGGAAATCGTTGACGAGACCACCGTTGGGACCGCCGGTCAGCACCGAACGCGTCTGCTCCTCGATGACATCGGTGAGCGGGCACGCGGGCGAGGTCAACGTCATGTCGATCGAAGCCGAGTTGTCCTGCTCGACCTGGACACCGTAGACCAGGCCGAGGTCGACCACGTTGATCCCCAACTCGGGGTCCACCACGTCCCGCATGGCCTCTTCGACGTCCTCGACAGCCGCCAGCTCGGCCGTGGCGGCCGGGGGCTCCGGCATGCCCTCGACTCCGCGCACCACTTCGGTGCCGTCCTCGGGGTCGGCGGTGCCCCGCTGTTCCTGCGTCTGGTTCTCGGTACTGGTCATGAAGCTCCCACCTCATCGACAACACGCGATACGGCGTCCCGGAATGCCATCCACCCCAGCAGCGCGCACTTGACCCGCATCGGATACTTGGCGACCCCCGCGAAGGCGACTCCGTCCTCCAGGACGTCCTCGTCGGGTTCGACCTGGCCGCGGCCTTCCATCAGTTCGGTGAAGGCCGCCTGCTTGTCCAGTGCCTCTTGTAGCGGACGGCCCACCACCAGGTCGGTCAGCACCGAGGTGGCAGCCTGACTGATCGAGCAGCCCTGTCCGGCGTAGGAGACGTCGGCCACCGTCGCCTCCGTGCCACTGCCGACCAACCGCACCCGCAACGTCACCTCGTCACCACAGGTCGGGTTGACCTGGAACGACTCGGCGTCGAACGGTTCCCGCAGGCCGTGCCGGTGCGGATTCCGGTAGTGGTCCAGGATGATCTCCTGGTACATCTGTTCGAGCTGCATCACCACATCCTCAGCCTGCCGTCGGTGTCACCGCGAAGAAACGCTGGGCCTCGCGGACAGCATCCACCAGAGCGGTGACCTCGTCCAACTCGTTGTAGAGGTAGAAACTGGCCCTGATCGTGGCAGGCACACCCATCCTGCGGTGCAGCGGCCAGGCACAGTGATGGCCCACTCGTATCTCGACGCCCTGATCGTCCATCACCTGACTGGCATCGTGCGGATGCACCCCGTCGATCACGAAGGACACGGCACCACCGCGGTTCTCGGTGTCCACGGGGCCGATGATGCGCACCCCCTCCACGGCGGACAGCTCGCGCAGCGCCCGCTCGACCAGCCGGTGCTCATGCGCGGACACCCGCTGCATCCCCACCACGGACAGATAGTCCACGGCAGCACCGAGGCCGACCACCTGCGAGGTCATCGGAACGCCCGCCTCGAAACGCTGCGGCGGTTCGGCGAAGGTCGAGCGGTCGATGTGCACGAGTTCGATCATGGATCCGCCGGTGAGGAACGGCGGCATGGCCCGAAGCAGCTCGTGCCTGCCGTAGAGCACCCCGATGCCCGACGGGCCGAGCATCTTGTGCCCGGAGAACACCGCGAAGTCGACCCCGGACGCTGCGAAGTCGACCGGCCCGTGCGGGACGGACTGACACGCGTCGAGCACCACGAACGCGCCGACGCGGTGCGCCCGATCCACGATGGCCTCGAGGGGGTTGACCGTGCCGAGCACGTTCGACTGGTGGGTCACCGCCACCACCCTGGTGCGCTCGTTGATCAGGGTGTCCAGCTCCGACAGGTCCAGCCGGCCCTCGTCGGTGACCCCGAACCAGCGCAGCGTGGCTCCGGTCCGTTGGCACAGCTGCTGCCACGGCACGAGATTGGCGTGGTGCTCCATCTCGCTGACCACGACCTCGTCACCGGGGCCGATCCGGAACCGTTCGGCCTCCGGACCGGCGGTCGCCGCGTTGCTCATGGCGTAGGCGACGAGGTTGACGCCCTCCGTGGCGTTCTTGGTGAACACGATCTCGTTCGTCGCCACACCGACGAACCTGGCGATCTTGGCACGCGCACCCTCGTAGGCGTCCGTGGCCTCCTCGGCCAGTTGGTGAGCACCACGATGCACCGCCGCGTTGGAGGTCTCCACGAAGGAGCGCTCCGCGTCGAGCACCTGGGTGGGGCGTTGCGACGTCGCCCCGGAGTCCAGGTAAACCAGGGGACGCTCGTCACGCACCGTACGCCGCAGGATCGGGAAGTCGGCACGTAGTGCCGCCACGTCCAGCGGTGCCGGTGCGGTGCCCGCACCTGTCTGCGTGGTGTCCGACCCCCGGACACCGGGAGGCTCAACGGTCATGACTGCGCGGCTGCCTCCTTCTTCTCCGTGAAGCGGACGTAGCCGGACTCCTCGAGCTCGTCGGCCAGCTCGGGACCACCGGACTCGGCGACCTGGCCCTTGACGAACACGTGCACGTAGTCGGGCTTGATGTGCTTGAGGATGCGCGTGTAGTGGGTGATGAGCAAGACACCTTTGTCACCGCTCTCGGTGTAGCGGTTGATGCCGTCGGAAACCACGCGCAGCGCATCCACGTCCAGACCGGAGTCGGTCTCGTCGAGGATCGCGAACTTCGGCTTGAGCAAGTCGAGCTGCAGGATCTCGTGGCGCTTCTTCTCGCCGCCGGAGAAGCCCTCGTTGACGCTGCGCTCCGAGAACGACTCGTCGATCTCGAGGTCGCTCATCGCCTGCTTGACCTCCTTGACCCAATGCCGAACCTGCGGGGCCTCGCCCCGGGTGGCGGTGGCGGCACTGCGCAGGAAGTTCGACATGGAAACGCCCGGCACCTCGACCGGGTACTGCATGGCGAGGAACAGGCCCGCGCGAGCGCGCTCGTCGACGCTCATCTCCAGGACCTCCTCACCGTCGAGCAGCACCGAGCCCGAGGTGACGTTGTACTTGGGGTGTCCGGCGATCGCGTAGGCCAGGGTGGACTTGCCGGAACCGTTCGGTCCCATGAAGGCGTGGATCTCGCCCGAGCGCACGGTGAGGTTCACGCCGGTGAGGATCTCCTTCGAGCCCTCCTCCGTCTCGACCTCGGCGTGCAGGTCCTTGATCTCCAGGGTGGCCATCGTGTTCGTCTTCTCCAGATGGTTGCGCGAAAAGCTGTGTCGTGGTGCCGCGTCAGCGGCGGTGGGCGGGCGGCCGAAACGACGGGCGTTCCGGCCGTGGCCGGCTCATGCTCCGACCGCCGCCAGTTCCTTGTCGATCGCGGCTTCCAGCCGCTCGCGGACCTCGTCGACCGTGATCTTCTGCAGCAGCTCGCCGAAGAAACCGCGTACCACCAGCCTGCGTGCCTGGTCGTACGGAATCCCCCTGGCCTGCAGGTAGAACAGCTGGTCGTCGTCGAAGCGCCCGATCGCGCTGGCGTGGCCCGCCCCGGCGATCTCGCCGGTCTCGATCTCCAGGTTGGGCACCGAGTCGGCGCGCGCCCCTTCGGTGAGCACCAGGTTGCGGTTCAGCTCGAACGTCTCGGTGCCCTCGGCCGCCGCCTGGATGAGCACGTCGCCGATCCAGACCGAGCGGGCCGAATTGCCCTGCAGCGCCCCCTTGTAGGTGACGTTGCTGCGGCAGTTCGGCTGCGCGTGGTCCATCAACAGCCGGTGCTCCAGGTGCTGGCCACTGTCGGCGAAGTACACCCCCAGCACGTCGGCGTCGCCGCCGCGGTCACCGAAGGTCACCTTGGTGTTGACCCGCACGAGGTCGCCGCCCAGCGAGGCGGCGAAGTGGCGGAACACCGCGTCCTTGCCGAGGTAGGCGTGCTCGGAGGAAACCTGGGTGGCGTCGTCGGCGAAGTCGTGGATGGTCACCACCGACAGCCGTGCCGAGTCCTCGGCGACCATCTCGATGTTGTCGCCGATGATGCCGGAACCGCGGTAGTCCAACACGACCACGGCCTCGGACAGCGGTTCGGCCCGCACCTGCAGGTGCCCGTAGGCTGTCCGGTCCTGGCCCGGCCCGTGCACCGTGACGGTGACCGGGTCGGTGGCCTGCGTGTCCTTCGGGATCGTGACCACGGTGGCCTCGGTGAACGAGCTCCACGCCTGCGCGGCGATCCGGTCGGCGGGAGCTCCGGCAGTGCCCAGCCGCTCGTCGGAACGGTCCACGGTCTCCACCTTCACGGCGGAGTCCCCACTGACCTCCACGTCGAGCGAACCGGTGGCCTCGGCCGAGCCGTCGTGCAGCCCGCGCAGCCGCTTCATGGGTGTGAAGCGCCAGTCCTCCTCACGGCCACCGGGCACCTCGAAGGCACGCACGTCGTAGGACGTGAAGCGGTGCCCGCGGGAACTCCGCGGCGGCACCGCGGAGTTCTGCGGATCGCGCTCGTCGAGGCCGTTCCGGCCGGACGTTTCGAGAGTCGACTCCGTCATCAGCCGACGGCCCCTTCCATTTGCAGCTCGATCAGACGGTTCAGTTCCAGGGCGTACTCCATGGGGAGTTCGCGGGCGATCGGTTCGACGAACCCGCGCACCACCATGGCCATCGCCTCGTCCTCGGTCAGGCCCCGCTGCATCAGGTAGAACAGCTGGTCGTCACTGACCTTGGACACGGTGGCCTCGTGGCCCATCGTCACGTCGTCGACCCGGACGTCCACGTACGGGTATGTGTCCGACTGACTGATGTTGTCCACCAGCAGGGCGTCGCACTTGACGTTGGACGCGGAGTGGTTGGCGCGCTTGGCCACCTTGACCAGCCCGCGGTAGGAGGTGCGCCCACCGCCGCGCGCGATCGACTTGGAGACGATCGAGGAGGAGGTGTGCGGCGCCATGTGCTCCATCTTCGCGCCCGCGTCCTGGTGCTGGTTCTCCCCGGCGAAGGCCACCGAGAGCACCTCGCCCTTGGCGTGCTCGCCCATCAGGAACACCGACGGGTACTTCATGGTCACCTTGGAGCCCAGGTTGCCGTCGACCCACTCCATGGTGGCGCCCTCTTCGGCCTTGGCCCGCTTGGTGACCAGGTTGTAGACGTTGTTGGACCAGTTCTGGATGGTCGTGTAGCGGCAGCGGGCGTTGCGCTTGACGACGATCTCCACCACGGCCGAGTGCAGCGAGTCGGTGGAGTAGATCGGCGCGGTGCAGCCCTCGACGTAGTGCACGTAGGCACCCTCGTCGACCACGATCAGGGTGCGCTCGAACTGGCCCATGTTCTCGGTGTTGATCCGGAAGTAGGCCTGCAGCGGAATGTCGACGTGCACGCCCTTGGGCACGTAGATGAACGAGCCACCGGACCACACCGCCGTGTTGAGCGCGGAGAACTTGTTGTCACCGGCCGGGATGACCGAGCCGAAGTACTCCTCGAAGATCTCGGGGTGCTCCCGCAGCGCGGTGTCGGTGTCGAGGAACTTGACACCCTTCTCCTCGAGGTCCTCGCGGATCTTGTGGTAGACCACCTCGGACTCGTACTGCGCGGCGACACCGGCGACCAGACGCTGCTTCTCCGCCTCGGGGATACCCAGCCTGTCGTAGGTGTTCTTGATGTCCTCGGGCAGATCGTCCCAGGTCTGGGCCTGCTCCTCGGTGGAACGCACGAAGTACTTGATGTTGTCGAAGTCGATCTCCGAGAGATCGGCGCCCCAGGCAGGCGTGGGCTTGCGCTCGAACAGACCGAGCGCCTTCAGCCGCGCCTGCAGCATCCAGTCGGGCTCGCCCTTCCGCTCCGAGATCTCCCGGACGACGTCCTCGTTGAGGCCGCGCTGCGCGTTCGCGCCCGCGACGTCCGGGTCGGACCAGCCGTACTCGTAGTTGCCGAGCGTGGCGATGGTCTCTTCCTGCGACATTGGTTCGGAACTGGGCACCGTGGTGGGTGTGCGCTGCTCCGCAGCGGCAGTCATACGGGCTCCCCTCCATGAGGACTCGGGGCAGTGTCCTGTCGATCCGGGCTCCGCGAGACGGCCCCCGAAGCGACAGCGTTGGGATCGGTTTCCGCACGGCTCGCCGTACGGTCCTCCGATCGTGCGTGCGGAACGTGCGTGGTGCAGGCCGCGTCGCCGTTGGCGATCGTGGCCAGCCGCTGCACGTGGGTGCCGAGAACTTCGGCGAACGCCTCAGTCTCGGCCTCACACAACTGCGGAAAATCCGCAGCGACATGCGCCACCGGGCAGTGGTGCTGGCAAAGCTGCTCCCCCGACCCGACGGTTCGCGCGGAAGCGGCATAGCCCTCCCGCGTGAGCGCGTCGGCCAACACCTGGGCGCGTTCGGCGACGCTCCCACTTGCCGCCAACGCGTCGCGGTGGTGCTCGACCAGAGCGGCCATCCGCCGTTCGGCGAACGAGCGGATCGCCTGCTCGCCGGACTGTTCGGCCAGAAACCGCAAGGCCGAGACGGCGAGATCGTCGTAGGCATGGCCGAACCGTGCCCGCCCGCTCTCGGTCAACAGGAACAGCTTAGCCGGACGTCCCCTCCCCCTGCGGCCACGCGACGAGGACTCCCTGATCCACGCCTCGCCATCGGCGACGAGAGCATCGAGATGTCTGCGCACCGCCGCCGGGCTCAGGCCTAGCCGCTCGGCGATCCCGGCCGCCGTGACCGGGCCCTGTTCGAGCACTGTCCGGGCGACCAGCTGCCGGGTCCGCCCGTCACCGGCGCTCGGAGCCGCACCCTGCCGCGCAGGGCCCGGCTCGTCGGCGGCCCACTCGACCGCCGCGCCCGCTGGGGAGGTTCCGACGTTTTTCACAACACTGATGTTACCTAATTTGGAAAGGCAAGACAGCGGCAGGCCCTGGCACATGAGTTGTCTCACAACCCGATCGCACGAACGAACCACGCGCCCTTGACACGTACCCATCGGTCGAGTGGCTAGGCTCGGTCAACATGGCGGCAGGCGAAACGACCGAGACGGGCGACTCCGACAGGCGGGACCGAACACGGGAGGCCGCCGGAACCACCACGATCTCGCCCCCGACGAGCGAGACCCCCGGGCCACTCGACCGGAACGAACGCCGCCAGCTGGCACTCGTACGCCGATTCGGCACCACCGGCGCCCTACTGCTCGCGTTCGCCGCACTCGGAGCGGGAGCGGCACCGGTGGACAACCCGATCTCCGGCATCCGCGTGCTCAGCCTGCTCGCCCGCATGCCCACCGTGGCGATGGCCTGCGCCTGGCTGGGCATGCTGATGGTCGTGATCGGCTGGCTGTGGCTGGGCAGACTCGCACTGCCGGGACGGAGCCGCCTCGTCTCACACACCCAGCTCGGCCGCACCATAGTCATGTGGGGTTTTCCGCTGGCGATCGCCCCACCACTGTTCAGCCGCGACATGTACGCCTACCTCGCGCAGAGCGCGGTGGCAGCCAGCGGAGCCGACCCCTACGAGTTCGGCCCCTCCGAAGCCCTGGGCGTGGACAACCCGCTGACCGGCAACGTCCCCAACATCTGGCGGGACACCCCAGCCCCCTACGGACCGCTGTTCCTGATGTTCGGCAGAGGCATCGCGGCGATCGTCGGAGAGAACATCGTGTTCGGCGTGCTGCTGTGGCGCGTGGTGATGCTGCTGTCGCTGGCGCTGGCCGTCTGGGCCATACCCCACCTGGCCAGGCGTTGCGGCGTACCACCCGTGTGCGCGCTGTGGCTGTGCGCCGCCAATCCGATCGTGCTGTTCCACGTGGTCAGCGGTATGCACAACGAGGCCCTGCTGATGGGCCTGATGCTGGCGGGCATCGAACTGGGACTCCGGCTGCCACGTCCGGTGGGGCTCGTCGTCGGCTCGGTGGTGATAGTCGTGGCGGGCGCCGTGAAACCCCCTGCCTTCATCGCCCTCGGCTTCCTGGGGATGTATCTGGCGCGCCGCCGCGGTGGCCGACTCACCGACCTGCTGCTCGTGGCCGCCGCGATGCTCGCCGTGTTCCTCACGACCATGACGGTCATCACACTGGCCAGCGGCTGGGGCCTGGGCTGGCTGGAAACGTTCGACGTGCCGAACCGCATCAAGACGTGGCTGGCTCCGATGACCGCGGTCGGCATGTTCGGCGGCGGTGGCGTGAGCATGCTGCTGCGGCTCGGCAATCACACCGACGCGATGCTGAGCATCACCAAGATCGTCGGATACGGGATCAGCGCACTGGTGTGCCTACGACTGCTGTGGACCTCCTTCCGCGGCCGGATCGAACCCCTGACCGGGCTGGGGATAACCCTCGGGGCGGTGGCCCTGCTCGGCCCCGTGCTGCACCCCTGGTACCTGCTGTGGGCACTCGCCCCGCTGGCGGTCTCCACGAACGACTCGCGGTTCCGAGTGGTCACCATCGCCATCAGCGCATCGGTGGCGCTGCTGGTGCCCCCGACGGGCGCCGGGTACGTACTGCGCTACTACATGATCCCGTTCGCCGTGATCGCCGCCCTGATCGCGTTCGCCGTGATCCTGCTGCTCACCCGCGGCAGAGTGCCCCGGCTGCTGCCCACCCTCCGACGACCGGCCACGCCGGACTCCCACTAGAACCCGGACGCATCGGGGAAGACCCCCCTTCGGCGCCGCGGGCGCCGAAACGGCCGCTCTCTCCACTCGCACCGCTGCGGGTTCTCCCGTGCGGCTCTCGTGAGGAAGGCCCGACGTTGGGTAGCGACCCACCCGATGTCGGGCCTACCCGCAGCGAGAGCCGTGCGAGAGGTTCCGCCGAACGAGCACCTACGAAAACCGTGCCGGAAGAACGGTACTAGGCTGGCGGAGCGTGAACCCAGACGCCGACTCCGCCGCTGTGCGGGCCCGGGGGCTGACCAAAAGATTCGGCGGCGACACCGCCGTGTCCGAGATCGACCTGCACCTGGCACGCGGTGAGATGCTGGCCCTGCTCGGTCCGAACGGCGCGGGCAAGACCACCACCGTGGAAATCTGCGAGGGCTTCCTGCGCCCCGACGCCGGGCAGGTCCGGGTGCTCGGACTCGATCCGGTCGACCAGGGCGCCCGACTCCGCCCCCGCATCGGGGTGATGCCCCAGGGCGGCGGTGCCTACCCCGGCGTACGCACCGAGGAGATGCTGCGCCTGGTGGCGGCCTGCTGCGCCGAGCCGCTCGACCCGGCCTGGCTGTTGGACGTTCTCGGGCTCCACGGAGCGCGCACGATCCCATACAAACGGTTGTCCGGCGGGCAACAACAACGCCTGTCACTGGCGTGCGCGCTGGTCGGCAGGCCCGAACTGGTCTTCCTCGATGAACCGACCGCGGGAATGGACGCCCACGCACGCAACCTGGTCTGGGAACTGATGTCGGCCCTCCGCGCCGACGGGGTGGGTGTGCTGCTGACCACCCACCTGATGGACGAGGCCGAGACCCTCGCCGACCGGGTGATGATCGTCGATCACGGCCGCGTGCTGGCCCGGGGCACCCCCGAGGAACTCACCTCCGGCAACGAACAACACCGCGAACTGCACTTCCGAGCCCGCCCCAAGCTGAACCTCGAACCGCTGCTGACCGCACTGCCGGAGGGATGCTCCGCCCGGGAAGTCCGCCCGGGCCAGTACCTGGTGCGGGGCCACATCGACCCACAGACCGTCTCCACCGTGACGGCGTGGTGCGCCCAACACGGAGTGATGGCCGACGAACTGCGGATCGGCAGACGCAGCCTGGAGGACGTCTTCCTCGAACTGACCGGACGGGGGTTGCGCGCTTGACACGCCAGGAAAGCTCCGACAGCGCGTACGAACGGATCGACGACGAGTCGGACCACACCACCCGAGCTCCCGTGTTCCCACCGGGGACCTTCCGACCGGCGCCCGGACGGGCCAACCCGATGCGGATGCTGGCCACCCAGACGCGGGCGGAAGCGCTGCTGACCCTGCGGCACCCGGAACAGGCACTGCTGACGCTGCTGATCCCGCTCGTACTGCTGATCGGCATGAGCACCCTCGACCTCGGGCTGGTGGAACAACCCCGCGTCGACTCGGTCACCCCGCGGATACTCGCACTGGCGGTGATGTCCACCGGATTCACCGGACAGGCCATCGCGCTGGGATTCGACCGCCGCTACGGCGTGATCAAACGCCTCAGCGCCACCGCCCTGCCCCGCTGGGTGCTGATCGCGGGCCGCGTGCTCGCCGCCCTGGTGGTCGTGGCACTGCAAACCGTGGTCCTCGGCGGCACCGCCCTCGCGCTCGGCTGGCACCCATCCGGAGCAGGCGTGGCGGCGGCGATCCCGGTGCTGATCCTCGGAACCCTCGTCTTCGGGGCGAGCGGAGTGCTCGTGGGGGGCGCGCTGCGGGCCGAAACGGTGCTCGCCGTTGCCAACACGGTCTGGTTCGCGCTGCTGCTGGCGGGCGGACTGGCGATCCCCACCCGGCACCTGCCCGGCGTCATGAGCTCACTCGCCGAGTACCTCCCCTCCGGCGCCCTGGCCGAGGCCCTCGGCGCCTGCCTCACCGAGGGAACGGCACCCACCGCGAGAGCACTACTGGTGCTGCTGTGCTGGGGAGTGGTCACCGGAGCCCTGGCGGTGCGCACCACCCGACTCAGTTGAATCCCGATCCGAGCCGCGCCGCGGATCACTAGAGTGCGGACCATGGAAACCCAACACGCACGCCGGGCCAAAAAGGCTCTCGACCTACCGCACGCCATGATCTACTTCGCCCCCGAGCTGGAGCGGGAAATGTCCCAGCTCGGACTCGACTCCTGGAGCAGGGCCTACTTCGCGAGCCGTGCCGCCCCACTGGGCGCCGTCGGGGCGAACCTGGTGGCCGCCACCTTCTACAACTTCAACCCCGAACTGGTGCGGCAGCACATCCCCACCGCCTGGTCGATCGCCGGTCCGGACGACATCATCGCCGCACGGTTCCGCGCGGTCTCCGGGGCCCTGGAACGAATGCTGGGACAGGAAGCAGCCCGTTCGGAGGCGATCGACGAAGCCGGACGACTCGCGGCCAAGGCCGCCGAGAGGTGCTCACCCGCGGGCAAACCACTGTTCGCCGGACACGCGGAGATCGAGTATCCGGACGAACCGCACCTGCGCCTGTGGCACGCACTGACGCTGTTACGGGAGTTCCGGGGCGACGCGCACATCGCCGTGCTGCAACAGGCGGGGCTCGGCCCGCTGCAGGCCCCCGTGCTGCAGAGCGCGGCCGGACGCGGGATGAACGCCGCGACGTTGAAACAGACCCGGGCCTGGTCCGAGGAGCAGTGGACCGACGCGCAACTGGAACTGGCCGACCGGGGCCTGCTGGACTCGTCCGGAGCGGTGACAACGGCCGGTGAACGACTGCTCGACGAGATCGAGGACGCCACCGACGCGGCTTCGCTGGAACCGTGGCGCGGGCTCGACACCTCGGAATTCGCCACACTGCTCGAACACGGCGGCGCACTGAGCAAACAGCTCCACGAGGCCGGCGCGGTACCGAAACAAATCTTCGAGCACTGATCGGGCCGAGCTCCGCACTCTCACGGTGGTGGTCCCCGCCCCACGGGAATCACCATCGTGGCGTGCGACACCGCCACACGATCCCTCTCTCCGGGCCACACCTCGGTGTGCCTACCATCGTCACGTGCCGACCCTGTCGTTGCCAGAACGAATAACCCGACCCTCGGCCCGGTTGGTTCGCGCCTCGGCCGTCGCGGTGCTGGTCACCCAGATGATGATCGCGGTAACCGGCGCGGTCGTGCGCGTCACCGGCTCGGGGCTGGGCTGTCCGACGTGGCCGCAGTGCTTTCCCGGCAGCATGGTGCCGGTCTCACACGCCGACATCGCGCCGCTGCACCAAGCAGTCGAGTTCGGCAACCGACTGCTGACCTGGGTCGTCGCGGCCACGGCACTGATCTGCCTGCTACTGGCGTGGCGAGTGCGCCCGGCCCGCCCGAGGCTGCGGCTGCTGGCCGGACTGGTGCTGATCGGTGTTCCGGTGCAGGCCGTGATCGGCGGTATGACGGTGTTGCTGGATCTGCGCTGGTGGAGCGTCTCGCTGCACTTCATGGCATCGGCGGTACTGATCTGGATCTCCGGGCTGCTGGTCAAGGCAGCGGGCGAGGGCGACGAGAAGCCTTATCCGGTCGTCACCGGCAGGATGCGCGGGGTTCTGGTGGCGCTGACGGCGGTCGCCGCCGCGATGGTGTTCGCGGGCACGCTGGTCACAGCGGCGGGTCCGCACGCCGGTGACCCGAGTACCCCGCGGCTGCCGGTCTCCATTCCGCTACTGACCCAGCTGCACGGACTGCTGGTGATGGCCTACCTCTGTCTGCTGGCGGTGTTCGGGTTCTGGCTGCGCGGAACCTCGCCGACGCGGGGGCTGCTGCGTGCCTACGCCACCGCCTGCCTGGTGGTGCTCGCACAGGGGGTGCTCGGCTCGGTGCAGTACGTCACCGGCGTCCCCGAGGCTCTGGTGGTGCTACACGTGCTCGGAGCCACGGTCGTGATCGCCACGGTGTCCCTGCTGTGGGCGGAGTCCCGCCACCGGGGGCCGGCTCCCAACCGGCGACAGTCGCGCTCGGTCCACCTCGCGAGCGAACCGGTGAGTGGCTGAACGAGCCCGCTGTTCGCGGATCGACGGTCGCGGGGCCCGCGTGTCGCGGTTCGGCAGTGGAGCGGCGGAGTCCGGCGGATCAGCTCCGCCTGCGGGAGTCCCGTTCCCAGCGGCGCCACAATTCCGGGATCTCCTCGGACAGCCACTGGTAGAACTCGTGGACCGTCCGCAGTCTGCGGGCACGTTCCCCTTGGCCGCTGAACATGCGCAGCCCGGAGTCGATCAGGCTCTCCAGCTCGACCATGCGGTGCATCCGGGCGCTGACCAGCTCCGGCCACCGATGCTCCTCCACCCGGTACAGCGCGGCCTCTCGACCCTGCCGGGTGGTTTTGGAGACGATCCCCAGCCGCACCAGGAAGCGAACGTTGGTGCTGATCGAGCCGGTACTGGCACTGAGCGCGTGCGAGAGTTCCGCGGCGGTGCGCTCCGGCGGATCACAGATCAGCAGGAAGGCCAGGACTCGCCCGGCGATCAGCGGCATCCCTTCGGTGGACTCGAAGTAGGCCGCCATCTGCTCGATCCACTCCGACATGGCCGGACGGTCCGTGCGCTGGGTGTACTCGACCACTGGTGTGCTCGCTTCCGGATCCGGACCACGGAAGCACCGTGATCGGTTTCGTTCGACACTGAAACCATAAGTGGAACCGACACGGGAGGCAAGACAGCTCCCCAGCACGGTGGTTCACAACTACCCAGCTCGGCGGTTTCGCGCGAAATTCACGCGCCTCGGTGGCGGGCCCCCGACCGCTCCGGTGACACACCGGACGGAGAGCTCCGGACAGGCGGCACGACGGGAGTGTCAGGCGGCACGGCGCGCGAGCTCGGCGCGCACGGCCGAGGCGAAGCGCAGCGGAGCCGCCCGGTCGGCGAGCAGGAAATTGAGCCGCGGTTCGATCAGCTCCAGCTCCAGCAGCATGGGTGCGCCGTCCTCGCCACGCACCAGGTCCACGCGCGCGTAGAGCAATTCGGACCGCGCCACGCCCAACAGCTCTCCGGTCGCGTCGAGCACGTCCTCGGCGACCCGCCGCAGCGCGGGAGCGGGCTCGGTGGCGAACGGACCCTTGCCGAGCCCCACCGCACCGCTCGTGTCGTCGGCCGGGTCGAGCAGCGGCCCCTTGACGAAACCGTGCGAGTACACCCCGCCGAAGAAGACCAGCGCTGTCTCACCCTCCCGGTCGACCACGGGCTGGTAGGGCTGCACCAACGCCGAGCTGCCCTCGTCGTGCAACGAGCGCAGCTGCCGCAGGGCCTGTTCGCGCTGCTCGGGCAGGAACCGCGCCGCGCCGCGCGATCCGGCACCGACGGTGGGTTTGACGACGAACTCCCGCTCCGGCAGCTCGGGCTCCTCGTCGCCCGGTGCGCGATCACCGGGATCCACGACCCGGGTGGGAGTGACCGACACCCCGGCCTCGGCGAGCTCCGCCAGGTACCGCTTGTCGCTGTTCCAGCGCACCACCCGCGCCGGGTTCGCCAACGCCGGGACGGACTCGCACCACTCCACGAACTCCTTCAACCGCGAGGTGTAGTCCCAGGTGGTGCGCAGCACCACCAGATCGGCGGAGTCGAACGAGTCCGGCGAGGAGTCCCACACCGCCCAGCGGCTGTCGATCCCCAGTTCGCCGAGGGCGGCGGGCAACGCCCGCTCGTCCTCGTGGGAGTCGGGCATCTCGGCGTAGGTCGCCAGCAGCACACGAGGACGGCCGGCGCGATGCGGATCCGTGGTCACCTCGCGCGTGCCCCCGCCATCTTCCTGCGGTGGGCGGGTCCGATGGTCAACGCCGCCGCGGTCTCGGCGTCCCAGTCACCGCTGTCGAGGCCTTCCACGGCCTCGACGACCGCCTCCCCCGATGTCGGGTCGGGAACCAGCACGTCACCGAGCGCGCCGTCCGGGCCGATGAGAACTATCCGTGCCCCGCCCTTGCCGAGGTTCTCCACCACGGCACGGGCCGAACCACCGTGACGGGAGACGAACTCGGCGGCAGTGGCCACGGCACGTTTCGGGGGCCGCGTCGGCGCGGTCTCACCAGTCTGCTGCGTAGTCACGAGGCAGATCGTAACGGTAGCCCGACCGGTGACGGAGCGGCGCGTGAGCCACGCCACCAGGCGAGTGCTCGGGCATGCCCCGGGAGTCACCTTGAGCGGTATCGCACGGAGTTCTCGTGGCATGATCGAACACCACGGAACTGCCAGGCGAAACCACGGATCAGGAGGCCGGCACATGCGCGCTGTCCAGGTCACCGAGCACGGCGGCCCAGAAGTGCTGCACACCGTCGACGTGGCGGATCCCGAACCCGGCCCGGAGGAGCTGCTGGTCGGGATCGCCGCGAGCGGTGTGAACTTCATCGACACCTATCAGCGCGGTGGGATCTACCAGGTCTCGTTGCCGTTCACACCGGGTTCCGAGGGCGCCGGGACGGTGCTGTCCGTGGGTTCCGGTGTGCACGGATTCGAGATCGGCGACCGGGTGGCGTGGGCCATGGTTCCGGGCAGCTATGCCGAGCGCGCCGTGGTGCCCGCGAGCAAAGCGGTGGCACTGCCCACCACGCTCGGAGAGCGCACCGCCGCGGCCGCGATGCTGCAGGGACTGACCGCGCACTACCTCACCGCCTCCACGCACGCCGTCAAGCCGGGCACGGTCGCGCTGGTACACGCCGCGGCCGGTGGGATGGGCCTGCTGCTGACGCAGCTGATCACACTGCGCGGCGGCCACGTGATCGCCACGGTCTCCACGCCGGAGAAGGAACGGCTGGCGCGCGAGGCGGGAGCCGAGGACGTCATTCGCTACACCGAGCAGGACGTGACCTCGCGGGTACGGGAACTGACCGGCGGAGTCGGGGTGCACGTCGCCTACGACGGGGTGGGCAGGGACACCTTCGACGCGAGCCTGGCCTCGCTGCGTCCGCGCGGGACGCTGGCACTGTTCGGCGCCGCCAGTGGCCCGGTACCGCCCGTGGATCCGCAGCGACTCAACTCGGCGGGCTCGGTTTTTCTCACCAGGCCGACGTTGGCGCATCACATGCTGGACCGCGCGGAGCTCGACTGGCGGGTGGGTGAGCTGTTCGACCTGATCACACGCAACGAACTGCGGATCCGCATCGGGGGCAGTTATCCGCTGGCCGATGCGGCGGACGCCCACGAGGCGCTGGAAGGGCGCCGGACCACCGGGAAGGTCCTGTTGGAACCGTGATCGCGTTGCCGCCGGGGCGGGGCGGACCCGTCCCGGCGAACGCCGTCTCACTCGCGGGCAACGGTCCACCCGACGGAACCGGACGGAGCTCTCACGCGGTCACCGCGGGAACGGTGATCACGTCCCTGGCCAACGGCGCGAGCGCGAACAGGGTTCCGGTGAGCAGCGGCTCCGGCACGGAACTCTCCCGCAGCGCATCCGCGAGATACCCGATCACCAGGTCGTACTCCTCGTGATGGATCCCCTCCTCCGAGACCGTGCCCGACTCGGCGACCGCGCCGGAACCGCCGAGCGCGGCGGTGAACAACCGCACCTGGTGTTCCCGCAGCAGACTCAGATTCACCCGGTGGAAGTACCCGGCCAGCCGGGAATCGGCCAGCGCCTTCTCGTAGAACCGGAAGACGACTTCGCGTATGAGGGGCTCGCCGCCGAGCTGCTCGTGAATAGTGTTCATCACTGCCTCCGGAACTGGGAAATCGCGTCTCCCCTGAGTGAATCCTGCTCGCTTTTCCGGGACGTAATTGCCGCGTAAACACCGGGGGTAACTTCACGGCCCTGCCGACGAACACCGGCCGGCCCGACGCTCCACGCCACGCGCCTGGTGTCTTCGAGCCGAACGCGTCGGGAAAAACACGCCGGAAACCCGCTCGGAGTCGCCGCGCAACAGAAGCGCACCAGAATCCTCGCCGCGCCCGGATCGCTCCCCGGGAAAACGAAGCGTTGAGAGGAGCCGGATTGCCGCGACAGAGCAGCGACGCGAGCACGAGCACCCGAGCGGCCGACGAAACGCTGGAGGACTACACCCTGCGGTTCGCCCCGCGCGGGTATCGGCGATGGAGTCCTCCCGTGGTCGCGACCACGGCGCTCGGCGGCATCGCCTATCTCGCCGACTTCTCCATCGGAGCCGGTATCGGGCTCACGCACGGCACGAGCAACGCGCTACTGGCCATAACGGTGGCCGCACTGATCATATTCACCACCGGAGTGCCCATCTCCTACTACTGCGCGCGCTACAACATCGACCTCGACCTGGTCACTCGCGGATCGGGGTTCGGCTACTACGGCTCGGTGCTGACCAGCGTCATCTTCGGCAGTTTCACCTTCATCTTCTTCGCCACCGAGGGAGCGATCATGGCGCAGGGCCTGCGGGTGGGACTCGGGATCCCGCTGTGGCTGGGCTATCTGATCACCACGTTGCTAGTGGTCCCGCTGGTGGTTTACGGCATGTCGGCCCTGAGCAAGCTGCAGGTCTGGACGACGCCGGTGTGGTTGCTGCTGATGGTCGCGCCGATGGCCTATCTGGTGCTCAGCGATCCCGAATCCCTTGGTGAATGGCTGGCCTTCGCGGGGCGGGACGGATCGGGCGGGGTGAGCGTGGCCGCGGTGCTGCTCGGCGCCGGGGTGGCGCTGTCGCTGATGGCCCAGATCGGCGAGCAGGTGGACTACCTTCGCTTCATGCCGCCCAAAACCCGGGAGAACTCGCGGCGTTGGTGGATCTCGGTGATCGCGGCCGGACCGGGCTGGGTGGTGCTCGGCGCGCTCAAACAGGCAACCGGTGCTTTTCTGGCGTTCTTCGTCTTGGGGATGGCGGGCTCCGCCGCGACCGAACCGGTGGAGCAGTTCCTAGGGGTCTACGGCCTTTTCCTGCCCGGCTGGTTGGCAGTGGCCCTGGCCGTGGTGCTGGTCGTGGTCAGTCAAATCAAGATCAACGTCACCAACGCCTACTCCGGGTCGCTGACCTGGACCAACTCGATGGCCAGACTCACGCGCCGCTATCCGGGACGCAACGTGTTCGTGTTCGGCAACCTCGCCGTGGCGCTGGTGCTGAGGGAGGCGAACATGTTCGCGTTCCTGAACTCGGTGCTGAGCTTCTACGCCAACACCGCGATCGCCTGGGTGGTCACGGTCGCCTCGGACATCGTGCTGAACAAGTACCTGCTGCGTCTCTCACCGCGGGTGCCGGAATACCGCAGGGGAATGCTGCACCCGATCAACCCCGTCGGGGTTGTCTCGTTCTCGGCGGCCAGTGTGATCTCGATCGCGATGTACTTCGGAGCGTTGGGTCCCGTGCTGCAGCCCTACTCCCCGATCGCGGCCGTGCTGCTCGCGCTGGCACTGCCCCCGCTGGTCGCCAGCGTCACCAAGGGGAGGTTCTATCTGCGACGCACCGACGACGGGATCTCCGAACCCAGGTTCGACAGCACGGGCACGCCGGTGGCGACCTCGTATCGCTGCCACGTGTGCGAGCAGGACTTCGAACGACCCGACGTGCTGGCCTGCCCGAGGCACGAGGACGTCGTCTGCTCGCTGTGCGCCACCACGGACCGGACCGGAACGCATCTGCTGCCGCCGCAGTCGAGCGCGCCGTGCCGCGAACGGGACCGCGTGATCGCCGGGAGGTAAGCACTCGAACACGGTCGTCGTCGGGTTTCCGCCCGGCCGATTCTCATAATGCCGGGTGATCACCCGCGGCGGTTTGTCGTGCCTGGCCGCGGCGGGAGTCCGCGGGGGGTGCCGCCCCGGAAACGGCCACGAAAACCGGGGCGACGAGATCCTACTGAGAAACTGAATCGAAAGAGAGCCTGTGTAGGATCGTGCGGGAACTCCCACGCGATCACTACGTAGTTCTGGAGCACACGAATGCCGCTGGTCTCCGACGTGTTGGACACGCTTTCGTCGCTACCCGACGAGCTGCTCCTCGCCGTCGCGGGAGCCATGGCGTTCGTGGAGTCCGGACTGGGGATGGGGATGTTCATCCCCGGCGAGACCGGGGTGCTGATCGCGGGGGCCTCCGTGGACAACCGGGCACTGCTCGGGGTGATGCTGCTGGTCGTCACCGTGTGCGGCTCCGGGGGTGATCACGTGGGCTACCTGCTGGGCAGACGCTACGGGCCGGCGATGCGCTCCACCGCGATCGTGCGACGCATGGGCTTGGACCGCTGGGACCGTGCCACCGCCGCACTGGACCGGCACGGGGGCCTGGCGATCTTTCTGACCAGGCTGGTGCCGATAGTCAGGACCTTCACCCCCGCGGCGGCGGGAGTCTCGCAGCTGCGCTACAACCGCTTCCTGCTGGCCTCGTTGTCCGCGGCGGCACTGTGGTCGCTGGTCTACGTGAGTACGGGAGCGTTGGCCAGGGCCTCGCTGAAACGCGTGGGGGCGATACTCGGCAACGCCAGTTGGGTGGTCTTCGGCGTGCTGGCCGTCGGAATCGCGGGGTTCGTGCTCGTTCGGCGTGCTCGTGCGCGCAGCCAGCAGCGGGCAGCACCGGAGCACTGCTCCGAGGCCGAGTGAGCTCGTCCGAACCGGAACGCCGGGTGCGTCATTCCTCCGGTTCGGAAGCGTTCCCGGCAGCCCCGCCCCGCGCGGAACGCGAACCGGCGGGGTCCGGGCGGCGCATGGCGAACGCGCCGAGCGACATCGTCAGCGCCCCGAGCACCAGCACCAGCACCGCGAGGCCGACGCTTCCCATCAGGTCCGCGACGGTGTCGCGCACCCCCGCGATCAGCGCCACCAATCCGCCGACGAGCAGCACCAGGTCACGGCGCCACACGAATCCGGCCAGCAACAGGGCGGCCACGAGCAGGGCGAGGGCGTGGCCCCACCAGCTCTGTCCGACCGAGGAGACCCAGAAGGAACCGAGCAGCACGATGGTGACCCCGAGCGCCAGCGCGAAGGTCGGGGTGACCGTCACCCGACGCGCGGCCCACAGGCACCAGAGCGTGCCGAGCAGCAACAGCAGCAGTCCGGTCAATTCGCTCTGCCCGAACTCCGATGCCGGGGCACGCTCCGAGAGCACGTGGTCGAACCAGAATCCCGCGAACGAGTGCACCGTGGCGACGGCCGCCACGGCCAGCGCCGGCAGGCCGGGCGGGGCCGGCACCGCCAGCCAGCCGAGCAGCGCGAGTACCAGCCCGGTGACCATCGCGGGCAGCAGCACGAAGTCGGGCACCGCGACGCTGACCGCCGAAGCACCGGTGAGGGCGCAGAGCGCGAACAGCAGGGACGACAGTCGCCGCCGTGCTCCCGGCACCGTTTCCCGGGTGCGCGGGCCGGGCCGTCCGCCGAGCAGATACAGCCCGGTGGCGGCGAACAGCAGGCTCACCACGAGCAGGATCGCGACGCGTGTCGGCCGGGCCAGGGTGTCGTAGGTGAGTTCGGCCAGCAGGCCACCCCCGGCGAGCACCAGCGCGCCACCGAGGTAGCCCGCTGTTTCCCGCAGTATCCGGCGGGAGCCGGTGCGCGACTCGCTTTGCCGCAGCGCTTCGAGGGCTGCCTCGGCCTGCTCCGCGCTGAGCACCCCGTCGTCGACCAGCTCGTACAGCGCGGCGTGCCGTGTCCGGTTCGTCACTGTGCGTCTCCGGCTCGGGTTCTCGGTCCGGTCGGAACCACCCGAGCGGCGCATGCGCCCTCCCGACGGTTCCACCTGTGATCGGGTCATCATATTCACCGCGGCGTCGGCACCCGGTTCGTGGGAAACGAATCCGTGCTTTCAGCGGTTCCCCTCGAAGGCGGCAACCCCCATCGAAGTGATCACCGGAAGTGATGATCCGGACACGGAGAGCCCGTTTCGCGTCCTCATGCGAACGGGGGTGAGGCATCGAACGCATCCACGTGGCGGACGGGTCGCGACACCGGCCACACAACAGGATTACGCTGCACGTTGGACGAGGGATAACAGCGGAACGAATCGGTCAAGTTCGACCGGATTCACCGCGCGAGGGAAACTGGAGCCGCGAGGAGTGTCCGTCACAGACGACCTTGCCCGTTTGACCACCAAACGAGTTCCCGAGGACTGGACCGAGCTGGACCAACGCGCCGTGGACACGATCCGCGTGCTGGCCGCCGACGCGGTCGAGAAGTGCGGCAACGGCCACCCCGGTACCGCGATGAGCCTGGCCCCGGCCGTGTACGCGCTGTTCCAGCGGGTACTGCGCCACGACCCCAACGATGCGAGCTGGATCGGCCGGGACCGCTTCGTGCTCTCCGCCGGGCATTCGAGCCTGACGCTGTACCTGCAGCTCTACCTGTGCGGATACGGGATGGAGCTGGAAGACATCAAGGCGCTGCGCACCTGGGGCTCGGCCACGCCCGGGCACCCGGAGTACGGCCACACCACGGGTGTCGAGACCACCACCGGCCCGCTGGGCCAGGGACTGGCCAACGCGGTCGGCATGGCGATGGCCGCCCGGCGCGAGCGCGGTCTGTTCGACCCGGACTCCGAGCCGGGCGAGAGTGTTTTCGACCACCAGATCTACGCGCTGGCCTCCGACGGTGACATCGAGGAAGGTGTCACCTCCGAGGCGTCCTCCCTGGCCGGGACCCAGCGGCTGGGCAACCTCACGGTGATCTACGACGCCAACGAGATCTCTATCGAGGACGACACGCACATCGCCCTGTCGGAGGACACGGCCAAGCGCTACGAGGCCTACGGCTGGCACGTGGTCACCGTCGACGGCGGCGAGGACGTGCAGGGCTTCCTGGAGGCGGTGGAGGCCGCGCGCGCCGAGACGGACCGCCCGAGCCTGATCGTGCTGCGCACGGTCATCGGCTACCCGGCGCCGAACAAGATGAACAGCGGCAAGTCCCACGGCGCCGCACTGGGCGGTGAGGAGGTCGCCGAGGTCAAGAAGGCACTGGGCTTCGACCCGGACAAGTCCTTCGAGGTGGCCGACGAGGTGATCGCCCACACGCGCACGGTCGCCGAGCAGGGCAGGGCCGCGCACCAGAAGTGGCAGATCGCCTTCGACTCGTGGGCGGCGGAGAACCCGCAGCGCAAGGCGCTGCTCGATCGGCTGAGTGCCCGTGAGTTGCCCGCCGACTGGGCGGACGCGCTGCCCAGCTGGGAGCCGGACGCAAAGGGCATCGCCACCCGCAAGGCTTCCGCCGAGGTGCTGGCCTCGCTCAGGGACGTGCTGCCCGAGCTGTGGGGCGGTTCGGCCGACCTGGCCGAGAGCAACAACACCACCATGAAGGGTGCCGACTCGTTCGGCCCCGAGAGCATCTCCACGGAGATGTTCCAGGCACAGCCCTACGGCCGCACGCTGCACTTCGGCGTCCGGGAGCACGCCATGGGCTCGCTGCTCAACGGGATCGCGCTGCACGGCGGCACCCGGCCTTACGGCGGCACCTTCCTGATCTTCTCCGACTACATGCGGCCCGCGGTACGACTCGCGGCGCTGATGCGGGTTCCCACCATCTACGTCTGGACCCACGACTCGATCGGACTGGGCGAGGACGGGCCGACCCACCAGCCGGTGGAGCAGCTGGCGAGCCTGCGCGGGATCCCCGGGCTGTCGATGGTGCGCCCGGCCGACGCCAACGAGACCGCGGCCGCGTGGAAGAGCGTGCTGGAACGCCCCGAGGGACCGGCCGGGCTGGCGCTGACCCGCCAGGGCGTGCCGACGCTGGAGGGCACCGACAGCGAGGGTGTCGCGCGGGGTGGCTACGTGTTGGCCGATGCCTCCTCGGGTACACCAGAGCTGGTACTCATCGCCACCGGCTCCGAGGTGCAGCTGGCTGTGGAGGCCCGCGGGATCCTGGAGAGCGAGGGTGTCCCCACTCGCGTGGTCTCGATGCCGTGCGTCGAGTGGTTCGACGCGCAGGACGAGAGTTACCGGGAGCGGGTGCTGCCGTCCGCGGTGCGCGCGCGGGTCGCCGTCGAAGCGGGCATCGCACAACCGTGGTACCGCTTCACGGGTGACAGCGGCGAGATCGTCTCGCTGGAGCACTTCGGTGCTTCGGCCGACTACAAGACGTTGTTCGAGCAGTTCGGCATCACCACCGAAGCCGTGCTCGCCGCCGCCCGACGGAGCCTGAGCAGCGTGCGGTCGAACTGAGAACGGTCGCACCCGACCGAACCGCAACCGCTGCGAACGACGGAGGTAACTAGTGAGCGGCTACAACAATCTACAGGCACTCAGCGACGCAGGCGTGGCCATCTGGCTGGACGACCTGTCCAGGCAGCGGATCAACTCGGGCAACCTGGCCGAGCTGATCGCGAACAAGAACCTGGTGGGAGTCACCAGCAACCCCACGATCTTCGCGAGCGCGCTGTCCAACGCGGAGGACTACAGCGGCCAGGTACGCGAACTCGCCGACCGGGGTGCCGGGGTGGACGAGGCCGTCCGCGAGTTGATCACCAAGGACATCCGCGACGCGGCGGACGTCTTCCGCGAGGTGCACACCGCCACCGGTGGTGAGGACGGCCGCATCTCGCTCGAGGTGGATCCTCGACTGGCCCACGACACCGAGGCCACGGTCAAGGAGGCCCAGGAACTGGCCAAGGCGGTGGACCGCCCCAACCTGTTCGTCAAGATCCCGGCCACGGTGGAGGGACTGCCGGCGATCACGCGCACGCTGGCGGAGGGCATCAGCGTCAACGTCACGCTGATCTTCTCGGTGCAGCGCTACCGCGAGGTCATGGACGCCTTCATCACCGGGCTGGAGCGGGCCAGGGAGAACGGCCACGACATCAGCCGGATCTTCTCGGTCGCCTCGTTCTTCGTCTCCCGCGTGGACTCGGAGATCGACAAGCGACTGAAGCAGCTCGACGCCCCCGAGCACCTGTACGGCAAGGCGGCCATCGCCAACGCCCGGCTGGCCTACGCGGCCTACGAGGAGGTCTTCGCCGAGCAGCGCTGGCAGTCCCTCGAGCAGGCGGGAGCACACCGGCAGCGGCCGCTGTGGGCCTCGACCGGGGTCAAGGAACCCGCCTACTCCGACACCCGCTACGTCGACGAGCTGGTGGCGCCGCACACGGTCAACACCATGCCCGAGTCCACTCTGGAAGCGGTCGCCGATCACGGCAACATCCTGGGCGACACGGTAAGCGGCACCGCCGGGGTGTCGCAGCAGGTGTTCGACTCGCTGTCCGAGATCGGCATCGACGTCGACGACGTCTACACCGTGCTGGAGCGGGAAGGCGTGGAGAAGTTCGAGAAGTCCTGGGACGAGTTGCTGCGGACGGTTTCGCAGCTGCTCGAACAGACTCGGTAACGGTGCCTCACCCGTGTGGGGACCACTCCCCGCACGGGTGAAAACCGCGCGAACGCAGGCGGCCGCCCGGTCGGATCGAGGAATCCTGACGAGTGGGTGTTCGGCACGGATGACCGGCCGGAACACGGCGGTGGTACCGGGAAGTCCATCCCGTGCACCGCCCTCGCTCGTGAAAGGGCCTCACGAACCGGCGGTCGCCTGTAAACGTGTGCACCATCCGTCTCGTCGTGTGTTGACGAGTGAACGCGAAGGAACCATATGACGACTGAAACCTCAGCCGAGATCACCGATCCTTCGCTGGCACGGGAGGCCGAGCCCCTGGTCCAGCGGCTGGTCAACGACCGTGCCGCGAGCAGACTCGCCGCGCAGGATCCGACGCTGTGGGGTCCGGAAGCCGAGTCGGAGGCATCGATCCGGCTGTCGTGGACCACTCTGCACGAAACCTCGCGCGGCCTGGTCGCCGAGATCGACGCGCTCCGCGCCGAGCTCCACGAGGAGGGGCTGACCCGGGTCGTGCTGGCGGGCATGGGCGGCTCCTCGCTGGCCCCGGAGGTGATCACGTCCACGGCTGGCACCGCGCTGGTCGTGCTGGACACCACCGATCCGGCCCAGGTGCGGGACGCTCTGGAGGGCGAGCTGGAGCGCACCGTGGTGGTGGTCTCCTCCAAGTCCGGCACCACGGTGGAGACCGAGAGCCACCGACGCATCTTCGAGCGGGCGTTCTCCGAGGAGGGCATCGATCCCGCGCGGCGCATGATCGTGGTCACCGACCCGGAGTCCCCGCTGCAGACCACGGCGGAGGAGTCCGGCTACCGCAAGGTGTTCACCGCCGACCCGAACGTCGGCGGACGCTACTCGGCGCTGAGCGCCTTCGGTCTGGTGCCCGCCGGACTGGCCGGTGCCGACATCGCGGGCCTGCTGGACGACGCCGAGGCGGTCTTCCCGTCCGTGCGTGCCGACGAGGAGTCGAACCCCGCCATCCGGCTGGCCGCCGCGCTGGCGGCCGCCCACCAGTCGGGGGCGGAGAAGGTGGTACTCGCCGACAGCGGATCCGGGATAGTGGGCTTCGCCGACTGGGTCGAACAGCTGATCGCCGAATCCACCGGCAAATCCGGGGTCGGGCTGCTGCCCGTGCCGGTGGAGAACGTGGAAGCGCCCGGTTTCGCCACGGCGGGCGGCGACGCCACGCCGGTGGCGATCGGCCCCGCGGCGGGTGCCGCCGCGGTGGGCACGCACGGCTCGCTGGGTGGCCTGATGCTGCTGTGGGAGTTCACCACGGCACTGGCGGGCAGGCTGCTCGACATCAACCCGTTCGACCAGCCCGACGTCGAGGCCGCCAAAAAGGCGGCACGCGGCCTGTTGGACGGCCCGGCGGGAGGCCCCGTGGCCACCCCGGCCGCCGTGGACGGGGCCATCGAGATCCACGCGGCCGGTGAGTGGCTCTCCCCCGGTGTCGGCACCGTGGCCGAGACGCTGCGGGCGCTGCTCAACGCCGCCCCGACATCCGGTTACATCGCCGTGCAGGCCTACCTGGACCGGATCGACGACGCCTCGATCAGCGTGCTGCGTCCCGAGCTGGCTCGCCGCAGCGGTCTGCAGACGACTTTCGGCTGGGGTCCCCGCTTCCTGCACTCCACCGGCCAGTACCACAAGGGCGGTCACCAGAACGGGGTGTTTTTGCAGTTGACCGGCGCGGTCGGTGAGGACATGGAGGTTCCGGGACGCCCGTACACCCTCTCGGGGCTGCAACGTGCCCAGGCCCTCGGGGACGGTCAGGTTCTCGCGCAGCAGAACCGGCCGGTGCTCCGACTGCACCTCACGGACCGGACCACCGGACTGGTGGAGCTGGTCAAGGCGGTGCAGGATCTGCGTACGGCGGGCTGAGGCGCGAGCGGCAGGAAAGGAAAACACGTGAGCTCCCCCGAGCACAATCCACTGCGCGATCCGCGTGACAAGCGGTTGCCGCGCATCGCGGGCCCGGCAGGCCTGACGATCTTCGGCGTCACCGGGGATCTGTCCCGCAAGAAGCTGATGCCCGCCATCTACGACCTGGCCAACCGGGGGCTGTTGCCGCCGGGATTCGCCCTGACGGGAGTGGCCAGGCGCGACTGGGAGAACCAGGACTTCGGCGAGGTGGTCTACGAGGCGGTCAAGGAGAACGCGCGCACGCCGTTCCACCAGGCCGTCTGGGACCGACTGGCCGAGGGGATCCGGTTCGTCCCCGGCAGTTTCGACGATCCGAACACCTTCGACCGGCTCACCAGGACGGTCAAACAGCTCGACGCGGAGCGCGGCACCGGTGGCAACCACGCGTTCTACCTCTCGGTTCCGCCCTCCATGTTCCCGACGGTGTTGACCCACCTGTCCAACTCGGGACTCGCCGAGCAGACCGAGGACCAGTGGCGCCGGGTGGTCATCGAGAAGCCCTTCGGGCACGACCTGGAGAGCGCCCAGGAGCTCAACCGAATCGTCAACGAGGTCTTCCCCGAGGACTCGGTGTTCCGCATCGACCACTACCTCGGCAAGGAGACGGTGCAGAACATCCTGGCGCTGCGGTTCGCCAACCAGCTGTTCGAGCCGTTGTGGAACGCCCACTACGTCGACCACGTGCAGATCACCATGTCCGAGGACATCGGGCTCGGCGGTCGTGCGGGCTACTACGACGGAATCGGCGCGGCCCGCGACGTGATCCAGAACCACCTGCTGCAGCTGCTGGCGCTGACGGCGATGGAGGAACCGCTGTCCTTCGCGCCGGGCGACCTGCGCGCCGAGAAGAGCAAGGTGCTCTCGGCGACCAAACCGGTCGGCCCGTTCGCCGACACCACCGCCCGGGGGCAGTACACCGGCGGATGGCAGGGCGGCCAGCAGGTTCCCGGGCTGCATGAGGAGGGCGGTTTCGCCTCGGACTCCAAGACGGAGACCTTCGCGGCGATCACGCTGGAGATCGAGAACCGCCGCTGGGCCGGTGTGCCGTTCTACCTGCGCACGGGCAAGCGCCTCGGCAGGCGGGTCACCGAGATCGCCGTGGTGTTCAAGCGGGCGCCGCACCAGCCCTTCGACGACACCATGACCGAGGAGCTCGGCCAGAACGCCCTGGTGATCCGGGTGCAGCCGGACGAGGGCATCACGATGCGGTTCGGCGCGAAGGTTCCCGGCACCTCGATGGAGGTGCGGGACGTGACGATGGACTTCGGCTACGGCCACGCCTTCACCGAATCCTCCCCGGAGGCCTACGAACGGCTGTTGCTGGACGTGCTGCTCGGTGAGCCCTCGCTGTTCCCGGTGAACGAGGAAGTGGAGAAGTCCTGGCAGATCCTGGACCCGATCCTGGACTACTGGGCCGAACACGGATATCCGGAGAAGTACAAGGCAGGAAGCTGGGGGCCACCGTCGGCGGAGTCGATGCTGGCCCGCACTGGACGCGTATGGAGGCGGCCGTGATCGTCGATCTGCCCTCCACCACCACTTCGCAGGTCAACAAGAAAATGGTCGAGCTGCGCGAGTCCGGTGGTGCCGTCGCACTCGGCAGAGTGCTGACGCTGGTAATCGTCACCGGGGACGGGACCGAGACCGAAGAGGCGATCCAGGCGGCCAACGAGGCCAGCCGGGAGCACCCGGCGCGGGTGATCGTGGTCGCCAAGGGCGCCCGGCAGGCCGCGGCCCGGCTGGACGCCCAGATCCGCATCGGCGGCGACGCCGGGGCCTCGGAGGTGGTGGTGCTGCGGCTGTACGGCCCGCTGGCCGAGGAGGGAGCGGGCTCCGTCGTGCCGCTGCTGCTGCCGGACGCCCCCGTGGTGGTGTGGTGGCCCAACGACGCCCCCGAGTTCCCGGGCCAGGACCCGATCGGGGAACTCGCGCACCGGCGGATCACCGACGCCGCCGCCGAACCGGACCCGATCGAGGCGCTGCGCACCAGGGTCCGCTCCTACGTGGACGGCGACACCGATCTGGCGTGGACCAGGCTCACCTCGTGGCGTGCCCTGCTGGCCGCCTCGCTGGACCTGCCGCCGTTCGAACCGATCGAGGGAGCGGTCGTCAGCGGCGAGTCCGACTCGCCCTCCACGGATCTGCTGGCGGGCTGGTTGGCGGCCAGCCTCGGCATCCCGGTGCGCCGAGAGGTCCACCGGGGTCCGGGCATCGTCTCGGCGGTGCTGGAACGCTCGAGCGGGAACGTGGAGGTGGTTCGCCCCGACGGCAAGGTCGGCTACCTCACCCAACCCGGCCAGCAGGACCGCAGGGTGACGTTGAACCGCAGGGCGGTACGGGACTGCCTGGCCGAGGAGCTGCGCAGACTCGGCCCGGACGAGATCTACGAGAACACGTTACGCGGCCTCTCGGACGTGGTGCGGGGCGAGAGCTCCGAGAACGAGGAACAGGCGGAACCGGTCTCGGCGGGACAACAGTGATGAGCGACAACGAGATGATCGTGCACCCGGACGCGGATGTGCTCGCGGAGGCGACGGCCGCCAGGCTGCTCACCAGCATCGTGGACGCCCAGGCGGCCCGCGGTGTCGCCTCGGTGGTGCTGACCGGCGGGCGCACCGGGATAGGCGTGCTGGAACGGGTGCGGAACTCGACCGCCCGCTCGGCCGTGGACTGGTCGACGGTGAACCTGTTCTGGGGGGACGAGCGGTTCCTGCCCGACGGCGACGGGGAGCGCAACGAGACCCAGGCGCGCGATGCACTGCTGGATCACGTGCCGCTCGACCCGCGGCGCGTGCATCCGATGGCCCCGTCCGACGGCCGCTTCGGCGCGGACGTCGAATCGGCGGCGAACCACTACGCCGAGATGCTGCGCACCCTGGCGGGCACGGAGTCGGAGACGGGAGTCCCCAGGTTCGACGTGCTGCTGCTGGGCGTCGGGGAGGAGGGGCACACCGCCTCGCTGTTCCCCGACACGCCCTACGTACGTGAACGCGAGCGCAACGCGGTGGCGGTTCGGGACTGTCCGAAACCACCGCCGACGCGGATCTCGCTGACCCTGCCCGCGATCGAGGCGGCCTCCGAGGTGTGGCTGATGACCACGGGAGCGGGCAAGGCCGAGGCGGTGTCCCGGGCACTCACCGGGGCCGATCCGGTCGACATCCCCGCCGCGGGTGCCCGGGGGCGGGACCGGACACTGTGGCTGCTGGACCGCGAAGCGGCCCGGGAATCCCCCCTCGGCGACTGAGAACGCGTGCCGAGAGCTCGGCCCGCACGGGCTCGCCCGTGGCTTTCGAGCACGCGTCGCCGCCCCGGTACCGCCGGGGCGGCGAACCGCCGGGAACCGACCTAGCACCATCGGCGTCGAATCACGCCCCCCGTTCGGTGAGCCCGTAGAGCGTTCCCTCCGGATCGGCGAACTGCGCCCAGCGGGTTCTGCCCTCGGGGTCCCACGGCGCCGCGCGGGGTTCGACCGGGAACCGCACTCCCCTGGCCGTCAACTCGTCGAAGGTGGCGTCGAGGTCGTCGCAGTCGAACCAGACGTGGCTGAGCTCGCCCAGCCGCTGCAACACGAGATCACGCACCCGCGGATCCCCTTCGGCGAGCACCAGGTAGGTCTCGGCACTCGGCACGCTCACCTCTATCCAGCGCTGGCCGTCCCCGTAGGAGGCGTCGGTCCGGACCTCGAACCCCAGTTTCCGGGTACAGAAATCGAGCACGGTCTGCTGGTCGCTCACGTAGAGCACCACGAACTTGGGATTTGTGATCATCGAGCACCTCGCGTCCACCGGCGATGTCGAGGACCCCGAATCACGGGACCGGATTCGATCGGACATCGACTTCCGAACGGCAGTGAGACGGATCCCTCGCATCACGGTACGAGTTTTCCCCGGGATCACCAGTCGGTGCGGGCCGCCGCAGCGAGCGCTCCGATGTCGGAGCTCCGGAACTACGGTTCCCGCCGCCCGCCCACCGCCGAGGACCGAACCGCGGCCACCCGATCAGTCCAGCCGGGTCCGGCTGACCACCACCCCGTCTTGATCGCTGAGCAGGTACTCGCCGGGCACGAAGTCGATCCCGCCGAACTCGACGACGACGTCGGACTCACCGGCGCCGGCCTTGGAGCTCTTGCGCGGGTTCGTTCCCAACGCCTTGACCCCGAACTCCATCCCGTCGATCACGGCGGAGTCCCGGATCGCGCCGTTGACGACGAGTCCGTTCCAACCGTTGGAGCGCCCCAGTTCGGCGATCAGGTCACCGACCAGCGCGGTGTGCACCGAACCCGCCCCGTCGATCACCAGCACCCCGCCCTCACCGGGATCCGAGAGAATCCTCTTGAGCAGCGCGTTGTCCTGGAAACACCGCACTGTGCGGATCGGGCCGGAGAACACCTCGCGGTTGCCGAAGCTTCGCAGCTGCAGGTCGCAGCTGCGGACCTCGTCGCCGTCGCGGTCGGCCAGGTCAGCAGTAGTAATCATTTCCACTCCTTTCGTTGGTATAGCTGCACCACCTCGGCTGCCGAGGTGGTGCCGTGGCGGAACCTCTCGCACGGCTCTCGCTGCGGGAGGCCCGACATCGAGTAGCCACCTACGCCACGTCGGGCCTTCCTCGCGAGAGCCGCACGGGAGAACCCGCGGTCGGTACTGCTGCGAAGGTGGTAGGAGTTCGGCCTGCTTCGGTGGCCCGGCGATTTCGCTTCGCTTCAACCGGTGAATGCAACACGTGGCTTGACCTGGGGTTAGGGCGCATAGGCTGGCCGTCCATCGGGCAGTCACGACCTGCCCGGCAACGAGCCCGATCAGCGCCCTCACGAGGTCCCTGGTCGAGCCACTCCAAGCTGTTGCATTCACCCTTTGAGACCGCCCGAGAAATTGACGCCGACTGCGGGGGAGGTCTGGGTTCGGCTTGCGGGGAAAAGCAATCGAACGGAAACCGACCCGAGCGAACTCCGCAGCATGGGATGAGATCAGTCGGGGAAGACGGTCACGGCGGTGATCACCAGACCGGATTCGAAGCGGAACCGGCCGGAGAACCCGGTGAGTTCGCCCGCCGAACTCGGTGCGGGTGCTTCGACCAGCTCGGCGTGGAACTCACCCGGGGGATCGATCCGCACGAAGGCGTCCTCGAAACCGAGCCAGCGGCCGGTCAACGGGAACCACGCCTTGTAGACGCTCTCCTTCGCGCTGAACAGCAGCCGGTCCCAGTTGGCTCCGGCGGGCAACCCGGCCAGCAGGTCGCGTTCCCGCTCCACGGTGACCTGCCGCAGCACGCCCTCGGGCAGCGCGTCGTCGATCTCCGCGTCGATGCCCAACGAACAAACCACCGAGGTCGGTGCCACGGCCGCCGCGCAATAGCCCCGGCAGTGCGTGATGCTGCCGACCACGCCGTGCGGCCACTTCGGTTCCCGCCACTCCCCGCTGTGCACCGCGAAGTCGGGATGGCCGAGCTCGCCGAGCGCGCGCCGGGCACAGCTCCGGGCGAGGGTGAACTCGCGCCTGCGTCTTTCCACTGCCCTGGCGACGTACTGCTCCTCTTCCGGCAACAGCCGCGCGTGCGGGTCGTCGCCGAAGACCTCGGATGAAACGGCCGCCTCCGGCAGGATTCGTTCGATCACCGGTGGGCCCTCACCAGTTCCTCGAAGGTCCGCTCGGGCGCGGCGGGCAGGATGCTGTGCAGCGGATCGCCCGGTCCGCCCCGCCTGCGCCACTCCCTGGGGTAGCCGAGTGAGACCTCCTCGAAGGGCACACCGTCGACGCGGTCGGTCACCGGGATGTGCAGGTGGCCGTGCACCTCGGCCACGGCCCGGAACCGCAGGTGCCAGTCGGCGGTGAGCTCCGTGCCGCACCAGATGCCGAACTGGGGGTAGTACAACCGCCTGGTGGGATCGCGGTGCAGCGGCCAGTGGGAGATCAGCACCGTGGGCAGGTGCTCCGGGATGGCCTCCAGCCTCGGCAGGGTCTGCCTCACCCGTTCGTGGCACCACTCGGTGCGCGACTCGTACGGATCGGGGTGCAGCATCACCTCATCGGTGCAGACCACGTGGGTGTCGTAGGCGTGTGCCAGGGCCTGCTCGGCATCGAATTCCGGCGCCCGGAAGCTGTAGTCGTAGAGCACGAACAACGGTGCCACCACCACCGAGCGCTGCTCGTCACGCCACACCGGGTAGGGATCCTCCGGCGTGGTGACGTCGAGCTCCCGGCACATCCGCACCAGATGGTCGTAGCGCTCCACACCCCTGGCACGCACGTCGTCACCGGGGGGAGTCCACAGCTCGTGGTTGCCCGGGACCCAGATCACGCGGGAGAACCGTTCCCGCAGCTTGCCCAGCGCCCAGCCGATCGTCTCGGTCGTCTCGGCGACGTCCCCCGCCACGATCAACCAGTCCTCGTCGGTGTGAGGCCGAATCTCGTCCAGTACCGGGCGATTGTCGCGGTGCGATACGTGCAGATCGCTGGTCGCGAGTAACGACGGCGCCACCATGCGCCAGACCCTACCGGCCGGTCACCCCGTTGGGGAGGAGATGTGTCACACATTCGGAGAAAGCGGGAGGGCGCGGACCCGGTTTCCGCTGCTGGTTCCGCACCGGTCCGTCCGGTCCGGCACCGGTCCCGGCCCGCCGCACGGCCCGGAGGCGGCGGAACCGACCGCCGAACGGGTCCGGACACGCGGGGCCGTTCGAGTAGCCGCGCACCCTGCGGACGCGCAGACTGAGCGAGTGGACGATCGAGTTCGCGAGCACATCCGGGTGGCGGGTGTGGTGCAGGGTGTCGGTTTTCGTCCCTTCGTGTATACATTGGCGCGTGAACTGGGGTTGACCGGTTTCGTGGGAAACGACGTGCACGGGGTGTTCGTGTTCGCCGAGGGACCGCCTTCACTGCTGGCCCGGTTCCGCACGGCACTGTCGGAGCAGGCACCGCCGCTGGCGGTGGTGGACGAGGTCACCGCCACCGCGGTCGAGCCCCGTGGCGACGAGACGTTCGAGATCGCGCTCAGCGACTCCTCGGGGCAACGGGCCACCCTGGTCTCGGCCGACAGCGCGACCTGTGTGGACTGTCTGGCCGAGCTGGGCGACCCGGGCGACCGCCGCTACCGCTACCCGTTCCTGAACTGCACGAACTGCGGCCCCAGGTTCACCATCGTGACCGACGTGCCCTACGACAGGCCGCTGACCACGATGGCCCGGTTCGAGATGTGCGCCGACTGCGCGGCCGAGTACCACGATCCGGCGGATCGGCGGTTCCACGCGCAGCCGGTGTGCTGTCCGGCCTGCGGACCCGAACTCCGGTTGACCGACTCGACCGGAACCGTGTTGCCCGGCGATCCGCTGGACCGAACCGTTGCCGCGCTGCGCGACGGGGGGATCGTGGCGCTCAAGGGCCTGGGGGGCTACCACCTCGCGGTGGACGCGGCGAACCCCGACGCGGCGGCGACGCTGCGCAAACGCAAGCACCGCGAGGAGAAGCCCTTCGCCGTCATGGCCCCCGACACGGCGTGGGCACGCGCGCTGTGCGAGGTCGACGAGCACGAGCGGGAGCTGCTGGAATCGCGGCGCAGACCGATCGTGCTGCTCGACAGACACGCGGACGCGAGTGTGGCCGAGGCGGTGGCCCCCGGCAATCGGCAGCTCGGGATCATGCTGCCCTACACCCCGTTGCACCACCTGTTGCTGGCGGCCACGGGGCCGCTCGTGCTGACCAGCGCGAACCTTTCCGACGAACCGATCGCCTACCGCGACGCGGCGGCGCGGGAACGGCTGGCCGAGATAGCGGACGTGTTTCTCTGCCACGACCGAGGGATCCACATGCGCACCGACGACTCGGTGGTGCGTTCCTTCGAGGGCCGGGAACTGTCGGTGCGACGCTCCCGGGGCCGGGCGCCGGAGCCGGTACGGCTGCGGCGGGAACTCCCACGCCCGGTGCTGGCCTGCGGTGCCGAGTTGAAGAACACGTTCTGCGTTGCCAAGGGGGCGAACGCCTTCGTCTCGCACCACATCGGTGACCTGGAGAACTACGAGACGTTGCGCTCCTTCACCGAGGGCATCGAGCACTTCGAGCGGCTGTTCGACATCGCCCCGGACGTGGTGGCCCACGACCTGCACCCGGAGTACCTGTCCACCAAGTACGCCGCGGAGCGGGAGAACGTGGAGCTGGTGGGGGTGCAGCACCACCACGCACACATCGCCTCCTGCCTGGCCGACAACGGTGAGAGCGGTCCGGTGCTCGGGGTGGCCTTCGACGGGCTCGGGTTCGGCACCGACGGGACGATCTGGGGTGGTGAGTTCCTGCTAGCCGATCTGGCGGACTTCCGGCGACTGGCGCATCTGGAACAGGTGGCGATGCCGGGTGGGGACCGAGCGGTGAAACAACCGTGGCGGATGGCGGTGTCCCAACTGCTGTCGTGCTACGGAACCGAACCGCCCGGCGAGCTGGGGGTGCTGCGACGCAACGAACCACAGCTGGCGGCCCTCACTCGGATGTGCGAAGGCGGGGTGAACGCGCCGCGGACCTCCAGCGCCGGTCGGCTGTTCGACGCGGTCGCCGCGATCCTGGGACTCCGGGACGCGGTCAGCTACGAGGGCCAGGCCGCCATCGAGCTGGAGCAGCTCGCGGACCGGGAGGAGCGTGGCCACTACCCGGTGGCCCTGCCGGCTTCGGGAACACTGCCAAAATCGGACGCACTGCCGGATTCGGACGCACTGCCGGATTCGGAGGCACTGCCGGATTCGGTGTTTATCGACGACGGGGGTCCACCGCTTCCGGTGCCCGCCGGGCAGCTGGTCCGGGCGGTGGTCGAGGAGCTGCTCGGTGGGCAGCGGGGCGAGGTGATCGCCGCCAGGTTCCACAACGGAGTCGCCGAGCTGATCGCTCGGTTGTGCCAGCGCCTGCGGGATTCGACCGGTGTCGGCGAGGTGGCACTGTCGGGCGGGGTGTTCCAGAACATGCTGCTGCTGCGGCGGACCGTGGACGCGCTGCGGCGGCACGGTTTCCGGGTGCTGCTGCACTCCAGTGTGCCCACCAACGACGGCGGCATCTGTCTCGGCCAGGTGGCGATCGCGGGGGAACGTGACCGCAGAGGTGAATGCTCCCCGGAGCTAGGTTAGCGACTCGCCGGTCAGGACCTCGCGGACTCCCGGTCCGGGAGTCCGCGAGTGGAGTCGTGCCGCCGCCACGCACGTTGCCGGGGTCGCGGCCCTTGGATCCGGCTGCGTCGCTCCGGTAGCGTCACTCCGGCTGCGTCACTCCGGCAGCGGGCACTCGGCCCGCTCGGCGGCGGCACGGGCGAAGTGGTCCAGCAGAACATTGTTCGCGTGCTTATCGGAAAGCTGTTCACTCCACCGACTGGAGTCGTCCTCGCTGGGGGCATAAATCCGATAGGACACCGGCTTGCCGTGGCACATCACGTCGTACTCCGAGCGGGAATACTCGGGCAACTCATGCCGCATCTTCGCAAAGATTCCCTTGTAGATCACGAACGCCACCTTGGGGCGACCGGATATTTCATCGACGGTCAGATAATCTCCCTCCCCGACTCGGACGTCACAAACACTGATCAACTTACTGGGCAGCGGTGTTCCCATTGCCCAGACCTTTTTGTCAGCACTGCCGTAGAAAGGAAGGAACGACCGCATCTCGGGGGGACATGCCGTGTCACTGTCCCACTTCTCACTCACCGGTTTTGCTCTGTCCACCCCGAAATCAGGGATATCCGGCAGCTCACTCGGCAACGGCAACGCGTTCGCCGACTCCGCACAGCCGAACCGTGCACGCGCCTTGTTGGTCGTGTCCACCAACAACCGCGCCATCGCCAACCGTTCTTCGGGATTGTCAAGCTCGGTCGAATCGATACTGATCGAGTTTTTCAGGGTTATTTTTTTGGAATCCCTAGTACACGAAACATACAATCTTCCGTGATCGTGCATCACGAACCCCGGAAGGCCAGAAATAGGCACCAATAGCGGCCCAGGAGGACTATACCCACTGGCCATATAGCCAGCTTCAGCCGGATAGTTACCAACCCCAAGCTCATCCCCCCCTATTTGATTGCAATCAAAAGAGGGACGATCATTTTCTATTTCAACGCTTGCCCCCTCGGCCCTCGGTTCACCAAGGCCCGCAATCTGGATCAGATCGACCATCAACCTCGGACTCGTCATACCTTCGCACGACAAGTAGTCTGGCGGTGATCGCACCCACGCAGGGATCTCCGACTCCTCATCCGACCCCGAACAACCGCTGAGCACAAGCAGAGAGACCAAACAACCGGTGGCCAGTCGACTCCAACGCATGCGCATGCCCTTCATTCGGTCTCGCTTACCGACACGGGTCGATTACCGGTAGCATCGGAGTAAACTGCGGCGCCATTCTGGTAAGTATTCTGCACGACTTGCTGATCGAATCCATAAGGATTGTATTCGCTTATCCAGTCTTTCATGCTGCGCGGCATATTGCCTTCGGAATCGACTAGTCGGTTCGGGTTGTCGAGTTCCTCGGATCCAGGGGAGATGGGCGGTGGGTAGACGTCGTCCTGCCACATCCGGTGCTGCCACAAGGACTGGTTCAGCAGGTCGCTCGCATCGCTGGGACCGCTCTCCTTGATGGCGGCGGTATCCCTGGTCACGACATTGGAGCTGTCCTGTTTGAGCTGCTCGGCGATCTGGTTGACCGCCTCGCCACCCACCGTGCCACCGATCCCACCCGCGGCCCCGCCGACGGCACCACCAGCCCCGGTAAGAGCCCAGGAGGCCAGCGTGCCACCCGCGTCGATCATCGCGTTGTGGTCGGCATCCTCGTCGTCCTTGGCCTGATCCACCGCGTAGGTACGCGCCTCGTCCAGCGCCCCGAACACCGAGGCGGACTCCTTCGCCACCATTGCCATTTGGTCCCGCCGATCACCCATCGACCGACCGTCGTCGCCCGCGATCTCGTCGAGCCGCTGTCCGGTGTGCACCATGTTGGCGTCGCGCATCTGCGCGTAGGCCTCGGAATCGTAGGCCGCGGACCCCATCACCTTGTACACCTCGCCCTGGCTGAACCGGGGACTCATCTCCCCGGTCGTGCCCTTCGCCCACTCCGGGTCGTCCCCGTCCAGGCCCAGCGAACCGCTGCTGTTCGGGGACACCGACCCCGAGTCGTGCACCGCGTCCATGTTGTGCGCGAGCATGCGGCCGACGCTGTCGCGCATCGAGTTCGGCACCGTTCCCTCGCCGGGGTTCTTCATCGACTGCTCGGTGTTGGCCAACTCGTGCACCATCCCCGACATCACGCGGGCCCCTTCCGCGGTGCCCTGCTGTTCCCCGAGGGTCGCCGACTCCAATGCCTTGCCGAGCACGTCGTGCCCCAGTCCTTTTTCCCGCGGGTCGGGTGTGTAGTCGCTGCCCGGCCCCGGGGCGTGGTCGTAGGTGTCGACCGGCCAGTCCCGCTCGATCAGATATCCCATGTGGCCGGTTTCCCGCGCGGGGTCGAAGAAGGAACCGGCTGCGTCGGGGCTGTGCTCCATCGCCGTCATCAGCCCCACGAGCGGGTCACCGCCTCGGCCGCGATCGTCCACGTGGTTGAGGTCGTTGCTCTGGATCCGGTCGAAGGTGTCCTTCTTGTCGGACTCGATCATCGCGTCCCCGACCGGGTTCAGGAAGTCCGCGGAGTACTCGCCGCTGTGCAGCAGCATCCCCAGCGCGCGGTAGCCGGTGTCCTCGTGATCCCCGAAGCCGAGAAACCCGGTGTCCCAGTTCTCCGACGCCCGCACGAGCCGCTTGCCGTAGGTCTCGGCCCGGTTCTCGAGCTTGTCGTCCGCCCCGTCGCCGTGCAGGTCCTCGCCGAGGTAGCGCCTGCCGCTCTCGCTCGTACCGGCAGCCAGCGTTTCGCCGAGGTTCCGCTGCAGCTCGCCGATCAGCTCGGAGCGGTTCGGACCGGATTCCCCGTGGTGGCCGTCCCAGTGGGTCATCCCCATGTCCTGCAGGTGGCCGGTCAGTTCGAGCAGTTGTTTCGGCCGCACCCGCTCCAGGAACTCGCCCGCGAAGGCGGGGTCCTGCCCGTTCTCCCGCAGCAGGCGTGCGAGCCGCTCGCCTTCCGCGAAGTCCAGTTCTCCCGGTGGTTGCGAGGCCAGTTTGGCCGCCTGTTTGGCGGCCTGTTCCTGTTCGGCACGCTCCTCGCGCAGCACCTCGTCGAGATGGCCGAGTGAGTCGTCGGCTTCGCCGAGGGCGCGGGCAGCGTCCTGATCGGCCTGTTCCGCCCTGGAGAGCAACCCTTCGATCTCGGCGGCGTAGGACTCGTAGCGGGCCTGTTGGTCCTCGGGGTACTCGATCCGACCGTCGCGGTAAATCGTCCAGTGCTCGCCCTCGTTGATCTCGTCGGACAGCCGCTCCAGACGCGCCCGGCAGGTCTCGATCTCGGATGACGCCCGTTCCAGCGTCGTGGGGACCGACTCGATCCTGTCGAGGTACTCGCGCATCTTCTCGCGGATGCGTTCGGCGTGAGCGGTGGCGGCGTCCTTGGCCTCGCCGTGCCAGGCCTCCTCGTTGTCGAGCGGCTCCCGCACCTCCGCGTCGAAGTCCCCGAGAACCTTGTCGTACTTCCCGGCCAGCGATCTCCACGCATCGGCTGCTCGGGCGATCGCCGACGGCTCGGCTTCCATCAGCTGTCGGTAGTCCACGGCGCTCAGACCCCCACCCCTCGGAGCTTCGCGACCGCCCACTCGTCGGTCTCCTCGTAGTTCCGGGCCGCGGCCATCAGCCTGTCCCCCATGTCGTCGAGCCAGCGGCCGAACCCCTCGACGTTGTGCTCGCAGCTGGACTGCAACCGTTCCAGCGCGGCCGAGAACGCCCAGTCTCCGTGGGTGCGAACGGCCGCGGCGGAGTCCTCGGCCGTGGCACGCTTCAGTTCGAGCAACCTCTCTCCCAGATCGGCGGATCTCTCACCGATCTTCGTCAGCTCCTCGGGATGGACGGCGTAACGACCGCCATCGGCGGAACTCCCCATCTCGCGCCCCCAGGAAAACGACACAGCGCTGTTGCGGACCGAGAAACTACCGACGTACCGCGAGATCGTCACTCCGAAGTGATCGATCGCATACGGCGCGCGACGGGACGATCGAACGAGGCCCTGCGGCCGCTGGGGAGCCTTGACGGACTCGCGAAGCGGCTCGGGGACCGAACGTGAGACCTCGGCGTGTCGCTGCCACGGAAGTGACTGGTCACGGCCTCGATTTCCGCCATCCGGTAGCATTCGACTGTTCGGTGCCGGTCGTCCGAGAGAGTGAGCAGTGCCAGCCACAGTCGCGGAACGCGAGGAAACGCATTCCGATCGTTCGCTCGTGAAATCGACGGGTGTCCAGCTGGGAATCGTGGTGTCGGGAATGTTCTCCGGCGGGTTGGCCGCGATTTCCTACTACGCGCCCGGACTGGAGTGGCTGGCGCACGGTTTCCTGATCTGGATCGTGCTGGGAGTGACGACCACTGCGGGCCACACGCTGCGTACGGCGGTGCGGCGGGCATCGACAGCGCTGCTGAGTGGCGTGCTGGTGTTCTATCTCGGCAAGCAGTGGGTGCACGTGCTGCAGTACGCCGGGGCGGAGTACTCGGTCGACCCGGTACGAATGACCGCCTGGCTGGCCGTGGCGGTGCTGGCGGGTATCACCTGCGGTACCGTGTTCCGACACATCGGACGGGAGGGCTGGTCGGCGGCGATCGCCACGACCACCGCCATCGGGCTGTTGTCCGGTGACGCCGCCCGGGAGCTCTACCCCACGCTCAGCGCCGACCCGGTGTTCCTGGTGTGCACCATGCTGGTCGTACTGGTGATCCTGCTGCTGGCGGTGGTGTCGAAGCGGCAGTTCGGCAGGATAGTGCTGATGGCGCTGCCGTGCGCCGGTTTCGGGCTGGCCCTGCTGCTGGCCGCGGAGCTGCTCGAGCGCCTCACCTGGTAGCGAGGCTTCGCTGCTCGTGGCACGGCCCGAATGCGGAACAGGCCCGCGGGCAACCACGACCGTGGCGTAGCCGCATTTCGTGGCACGATCGGGGAATGGACGAGGCAGCCGGTCGGGACGAGCAGGACGACATCGAATCTTCCGGCCCCTCGGGCGCCGATGCCGGGAAAGACCGAAACGCCGGGCACAGCGACTTCGGCGAGTTGCTGCGCAGCCATTCGGCGGGTTGGCGGCTGCTGGCCGAACGGATGCACCCGGACCAGCAGCCCGCGCTGGAGAGACTGGACGAGATCGGCATGGACAGCGCCCTGTTGCGGGATGCCCTCGACGGGTTCCGGCAGCAGGCCCTGCTGATACACAGCGCCGTCTCCGCCCAGGCACGTGCCTACGAGGAGATGCTCGAGGCGGGCGGCCCGGACGATCCCGAGGCCTACGAGAACTACTGCCGAACGATCGAGTTCCTCCACGAGCTGCTGCCGGGTGGCAAGCACTGAACGAACCCGACCGCCGCGCTCCGGTGGCCACGGCTCCCGTGGTGACGGCTCAGCCGGGCCGAGCGGGTCACCTGATCTCGGTCACCAGCTCCTCGATCTTGCCGCCGAGCGCGCGTGCGTCCACCGGGGTGAGTGCGTAGACCCGCTCCCCGGTGTTTCCTCGCTCGTTGTGGTCGAGGTAGCGCCCGTCGGGTTCGACGTTGTCGAACCAGCGCACCACTCGGGAACGGGTGACGCGGCCGTTGCGGTCCCGGACGTTGGCGGCGAGCTGGCCCGCCCGGAGGTGTTCGGCCGCGCCGAGCGCGCGGTAGAGCGCCAACTGCCGGTCACCGCTGCCACCACCGGAGGACCCCGCGGCGGGACGCAGCAAACCGTGGGACTCGGAGTCCGCTTCGGACTCCTGCCCGGGGAAGGAGCTCTCGGGAACTCGCACCGGCCCCTGGTTGCCCGGTGGTGCCGGGGGCAGCGTGGGCAGCAGTGCCTGGGACAGGCTCACCCGGTCGTGGAGTTCGACGGTGAGCGGGCCACCGTAGCGTTCGGTCTCCCCCGGCGGTTGCACACCGAGCACCACCCGGTTGCCCGCGGTGACGGCGGCGACCGTACGCCACATCGGGTCCTCGCCGAACCTCGGCAACCACATCGAGTCGACCCACAGGTAGGGCTTCGCCAGCACGGCCAACGCGTGCGCGAGGCCGGGCTCCACCTCGTCGTCGACGATCAACCCTTCGGAACGCATCGTTTCGTACTCGCGCTTGCCCACCTCGGCGAACTGCTGCCGGGTGTGGGTGTAGGGCTCCACTTCCAGCGGAAGCGTCAGATCGTCCAGTCCGAGATAGCTGTGCAGGAAGTACAGGTGCAGCGGGTGCAACTGCCAACGGCCGGAGACGGCCACGGTGTTCCTCTCGTGCCGGGGCGCGCCCGAGCCCTTCCGGGGCCGGGCGCACCTTCGCTGCTGTCACTCGATGACCGGTGGAGCGGTTCTGGGCATGTCGTTGAACCACACGTCCTCCCACTCCTCCAGCCAGCTGGGACGCTCGTGCTCCTGATCCTCGTCGCTGCCCTGGCCGCGCCCGCCGGGAGCGCCCGCCATCGGCGCGCGTCCCCCTCCGGCACGCCCCGAGGTGGCGCCGGTGGCCGCGGTTCCGGAGGTCGGCGAGCCACCTCGGACCGGGGCGCTACCCGAACGGCCCCCCGATCCCGGCGTGGTGCCGCCCCGCCCCGAGGTGGAGGGCGTTCCGCCACCCGCTCCCCCACCGACGTAGCCACCGACTCCGCCGACACCTCCCGCGCCGCGCCCGGCAGCACCGCCGCCTGCGCCGGAGCCGCCCGCACTGCCCGGCCCGCCCGGAGTGGCGGAACCCCCGGGACCGGAGGTCCACGCGGACTCGCTGCCCGCGGAGCCGTTGGAGTAGTCCCCGGAGCCGGGCGACTGCCCCGGGCTGAAGCCGTTCCCGTGCTGTCCCGGCAGTGAGCCCCCGTTGCCGGACCCCCCGGAACCGGTTCCACCGGACCCCACGCCACCCCCGGAACCGCCGCCACCGGGGTAACCACCGGGCACGTTGCCCGGACCGGTTCGTCCCGGTGGCACGGCGGGCGGCACCGGCGGTGGTTCGTCACCGGAGGGAGTCGAGGGCGGAGTCGCCGGTTCGCCGTTCAGCTGCCGGTAGGCGGGCACGGTGGAGTCCACGTCCTGATAGGTCGCGCTCAGCACCCGGTTCATCGTCTCCTGGGCGTGGCGCTCCTCCTGCTGCCGTTCCTGCTGCTGCCGCTTCGCGTCCTGACCCGCGCCACCGGGTCCGCCCGCGATGCCCGCGACCATGGAACGGCTCACGTTGTAGTCGCGCGGCGGCGGGACCATCTCCTTGACCTGGCCCGCGGCCGTACCAGCCTGTGCGATCTTGTTACCGGTCATCCGGAAGCAATCACCGCTGCCACTGGCCCAGGTGGCCAGTGGTTGCGCGGATTGTTTGGCCGTCTCGGCCGCCTGCCCGGACCAGCCACTGTCGATCGCCTTGGCGGAATCGTTCTGCAGTCTTGCACCGAGCTCGCTCAGTTTCCCGCCGATGTCGCACCAAGCATCGCCCACGGCCTTCGCGTCGGAGTGGCTGAGCGTGCTCTGGTTGGTGTCGTAGATCTTTTTGTGATCGTAGGACTGCCAGTTCTCGTGCTGCTTGATGGACGGCGGGTCGTAGCCGGCGGGGGCGTCCAGTTTCCGGTTACGCTCTTCGAGCT
The DNA here is from genome assembly GCF_900101095.1 of Actinopolyspora mzabensis. Taxonomy (GTDB): domain Bacteria; phylum Actinomycetota; class Actinomycetes; order Mycobacteriales; family Pseudonocardiaceae; genus Actinopolyspora; species Actinopolyspora mzabensis. The sequence continues at coordinate 90,985 of NZ_FNFM01000005.1, read as the reverse complement.
CCTGCCGCTGCTGCTCACCCTGCTGCTCGGCGGCCTCGGCCTGTTCCTGCTGCCGGTTCTCGGCACGCGTGTCGTACCCCAGTAGCTTGCCCACGTCGTCGCGCAGCGTACCCGGAATATCGCTTATGGCCCCGGGTAGGTCTTTCACCACGCCGCCGATGGCCTCGTCCACCGACCCCATCTTCTCGTCCAACCAGGATCCGATACCCATGACAGCGCCCCCTTACGCCGGTTCCGGAACGTTCGGCTCTACCTTCTTCGCGTTCTCCGTAGCAACCCAGTGCTGCATGGTCTGCCGAAACAACTTCGTCCTACGGCGCGGCTGCTCCGAGAAGTGTCCCGGCAGTTCCGCCGCTCCGGCAGAACCGTTAGCTGTCTTAAACCCGAACTCGTTCGCCAACTGTCGCTCCGGCGGATAATCCCCCAAGCTCGGCACCTGTTGCGACCCGGTTGCGGAGTGAGCGAACCGATCAGCTTCCAAAGCCTCCCGCTCATGAATCGCGGCGGCACTGTCGGCGGCCTGCGGCTCCCTCGCGCCAGTGAATCCAGCGGTCCCGTCCGCCATCACAGCCCCTCCCAGCTCCGAACAAGCTCACCGCGACAGATGTCACCCCGACCGAGCGATCAGCCTAACCCACGCGTATGACCATCATCCGGCAAACCGACAAACCCGAACAGTGACCCACTTCACTCCAATGAGGACGGCGAAGCTGCCAGGAACTCGGCCCAGCGAGGACGATCCACCACCGTCATCCCGGCGTTCGGGGCCTTCGAGTCCCGTCCTGCTATCGCACCGGGCAAGGTAGTCACCTCCACGCAGTCGCCGTTGCCGCCGCTGTAACCACTCCGACGCCAGTACCTCGTGGACGGTTCCATCGCGTTCATCGACGCCACCACCTCGCGAGGGCTCGGGTACAGGCGAGGCAGTACCGCAGGACTAACCGAGCCGGAACGCGGAGCAAAAAGCCACTATCCGCGTTCACAAATACCACCGGACTCCTGGTGAAGTCATCAGCCGTACCGGTGACAGAGCGCTCCGCACCTCACTTCGAAAGCTTGGTCACGAACACGGCCCAGCGGCGACGGTCCACCACCAACACCCCCGGCAGGATCCTTCGAGTCCCGGATCTGTAGCAGGCAGGGAACCACGAGCTGCTCATAATCGAACTCACGAATCGCCTCACCCTCCGAGCCGAGGAAGAACGCGAACCACTCCTCGACCACATCTGAGTAAGGCGTCCACCCACCCGGCCCGGCCGGTCACCTTGCCCGCCCAAGACGCGACAACGGCCCGCGAGCGCCGGACCTGCCGACGAAATACGCACCTCGTCCGGCCGCACCAACCACCCGACCCGCACTGACTACAGCACAGCACCGACCACACGCGAAGACCGCCCGGCGCGCCGAAGCGCACCGGGCGGTCACATCTCGATTTTTTCGATGGCAGCCGGGAACGCTCAGCTCACTTCGAGGGTGATCTTGCCGCCGCTGTGGCCCGCCTCGCTGTCGTCCTGCGCCGCGGCCGCGTCGGACAGCGGATACGCCCGAGCGTGCTGGAGGTCCAGCTCACCCGCGACGACACGATCGGCCAGTTCGGACAGCACCTCCGGCGTGCGGTCCCACTCCTTGCCGCTGGAGAACGGTACGCCCGATTCGGCGGCGTTCGGGTCGGCGATGGTGATGATCCGCTCGGTGCCGCCGCGCAGCTCCACCGACTCCGGCAGCACGCCCTTGCCCGCGGCGTCGAACACGGCGTCCACTCGCAGCACCAACTCACGAACCCGGTCGACCAGGCCCTCGCCGTAGGCCACCGGAACGGCACCGAGCCCGCGGAGATCGTCGAACCGCCCCGAACCTGCCGTGCCGATCACCGTGGCTCCGAACTCGACGGCCAGTTGCACCGCGATCCGCCCCACCGCGCCGCTGGCACCGTGGATCAGCAGCACATCGCCGGAACCGAGTTCGAGCTCGCGCAAAACCCGCAGCGCGGTGGCTCCGGCCACCGGCAGCGCGGCAGCGTCCCCCCAGGACATTCCGGACGGTTTGCGTGCCAGGATCGTCGCCAGGGCGTACTCGGCGTAGGAGCCGGTCTCGGACCAGCCGAACACCTCTTCTCCCACCTCGAACGGAGCGGAATCACCGACCGCGTCGACGACACCGGACAGCTCCAGCCCCGGTCGGTGCGGCAGTGAAAGGCCGGGCATCACACCACGACGTAGTTTCCAGTCCAGCGGATTCACCCCGGCGACGCGAACGGCGACCCGGACCTGTCCCGCACCCGGTTCCGGCCGGTCGACCTCGTCCATCCGCAGCACTTCCGAGGAGCCGGTTTCGTAGAACTGGACGGCACGCATGAGAACTCTCCTTCGGTTTTCCGGTGCGGCCCACTCTGCCACCGGGCGTCGATTTCTCGCGAAATCGTCGTACCGGCACCGCCGTACGGGTGATGTCGATTTCTCGCGAAATTTACGCCGCGGGAGACTCCGGCCGGACCTCCCGGTGGTCAGACTTCCTGGTGCACCGGGGCATAGACCTGCCCTGCCAGCCAGTCGTACCAAGCCGGGAGTCCTTCGCCGGTGGTGGCCGACACCGGCAGGATCTCGACACCGGGGTTGATCCGGCGGGCGTACTCGGCGAACCTGTCCATCTCGAACGAGAGGTGCGGCAGCAGATCCGTCTTGTTCAGCAGCACCAGATCGGTGTGGGCGAACATGTTGGGGTACTTCAGCGGCTTGTCCTCCCCTTCGGTCACCGCCGCGATGACGACCTTGGCGTACTCGCCCAGGTCGAACAGCGCCGGGCAGACCAGGTTCCCCACGTTCTCCACCAGCACCACCGAGCCGGGTGCGGGCTGCAGCGCACGCACTGCGCCCCCCACCATCTCGGCGTCCAGGTGACACCCGGCGCCGGTGTTGATCTGCACCACGTCGGCACCCGCGCGGCGCAGCCGCATGGAGTCGCGCAGCGTCTCCTGGTCGCCCTCGATCACCGCCAACGGGACGGAGGAGCCGGAGTCCGCCAGGGTTCGCTCCAGCAACGTGGTCTTGCCCGCCCCGGGCGAGCTCATCAGGTTCAGCGCCAGCACACCCCGCTCGGTGAGCCACTGCCGATTTCGCTCGGCCAGCGTGTCGTTCTTGGCCAACACCTCGCGTTCCAGCTCCACCCGGCGAGTGGCACCGTCCTGCTCCGGCACATCGAGTTCCGAGTCGTCGGACGCGTGCGCACCGTCCTCGTGCGAGTGGCCGTGCCCGTGAGGATGCTCGTGATCGTGTTGGTGCTCGTGGGAGTGGGAATGTGGCCCGCCGGGGTGTTTCCCAACCCCGGCACCGGACTCGCCGGCCGCATCGACCGCGTTGCGGGCTCCCACCCGAGCACCGTTCTCGTCACCGCATCCACAGGTAGCGCACATCGTTCTTCCCTTCCCACAACGTCGAACCGAACAATCGAAAGAATCCGCGTACCCAGCAACTCACGAAGCGACGGTCCCGGATGCCACGTCCACCGCTCTGATCCGCAGTTCCCGTCCGGAGAGCACTTCGACATCGGGACTGCCGCACTCACAGACCGCGAGCAGGTCCTCGAGTACGAGGCGCCGGTCACAGTCCCGACAGCGACCGCCGCCCGCCGGAGTCACGATGTCCAACCGCGCACCGTCCAGCGCCGTGCCGGTGACCACCAGGTCGAAACAGAACCGCACGGAATCCGGCACCACGCCGGAGAGCTTGCCGATCTCCAGTTCCAACCTGGTGACGCGCGGCTCGGTGACCGCGTCGAGCACCGCGTCCACGACGCTCTGGGTGATCCCCAGCTCGTGCACCGCTCTCCCCTCCCACAACCACTTCACGGAAATCCGTTTCGGGCGGCCTCGATTTCTCGCGAAATCGCCGCTCCCGAGACCGCCATCGGGAAGCGACCATGCGGATGTGCAGCGCGGGTGTCCCCGGTGCGTGAGTCGGATGCGTCGTGAGCGGGTTTTTCACTCGGCGCGGCAGCGCCGAACTACCACGCACGCAACCGGCACCGCCGCGGGTTCTCCCGCGTCGCGCTCTCGCGAGGAAGGACCGATGTGGCGTAGTACCTACTCGATGTCGGTCCTCACGGAGCGAGAGCCAGCGGGAGGTTCCGCCGAGCGACCACCCTCGACACCCGACCGGGAAGTTGCGATCAACAGATCCGGGGTAGGGGGTCGCCTACCAGCAGATCCACGATCCGCGTCCCACCGAACGCGGTGTTGAGCATCACCAACCCGGGCGGGTCCTCGCCGATCCGGCCGATCACCGCCGCGTCCGAACCATGCGGGTGCCCGCGCATCGCCGCCAGCGCGGTGTCGACGGAATCACCGTCCACGATGGCCACCATCCGGCCCTCGCAGGCCACGTACAGCGGGTCGATGCCGAGCAGTTCGGAGGCACCGCGCACCTCGGTGCGCACCGGAACCTCGCCCTCCTCGACCACTACCGAGACGTTGGCGGCGGTGGCCACCTCGTTGAGGATCGTCGCCACACCGCCCCTGGTGGCGTCGCGCATAGCCCGCACACCCGGGGTTGCCTCCAGCAGTCCGGCGACCATGTCGTGCAGCGGGGCGGTGTCGGACTCCAGGTCGGCATCGATGTCCAGCTCACCGCGCTCCAGCATCACCGTGACGCCGTGGTCCCCCACCGGACCGGAGACCAGCACGGCATCGCCCGGCCGGACGGTTTCGATGCCGAGCTCGTGCGCGGTCCGGCGCACTCCCACCCCGGTGGTGTTGATGTAGCAGCCGTCGGCCTTGCCCTTCTGCACCACCTTGGTGTCACCGGTTACCACCCGTACCCCGGCCCGCTCGGCGGCCTCGGCCATGGACCGGACCACGCGCCGCAGCTCGGAGATCGGGAATCCTTCCTCGACGATGAACCCGGCGGAGAGGTGGAGCGGCGTGGCGCCGGAGACGGCGAGGTCGTTGACGGTGCCGTTGACGGCGAGCTCACCGATGTCGCCGCCGGGGAAGAACAGCGGGGAGACCACGAAGGAGTCGGTGGTCATCGCCAGCCGCGAACCGTCCACCGCGAACTCGGCGCCGTCCTCCAACTTCTCCAGCTGGGGGTTGCGCAGCTCCTCCAGGAACAGCGCCTCGGTCAGCGTCTGGCTGGCCTTGCCTCCGGCGCCGTGGGCGCTGGTGACGCGCTCTTCCTTGATCTTCGGCTTGCGGGCGCGTGCCTTCTCGATGCGATCGAGGACCTGCTGCTCCCTGCTGCGGTAGTCGCTGCCCGGTTGCGCGGTGCCGTGCGCGGGCTCGGCGGCACGGTGTACGGCTTCGGCAGGACCGTGGTCGGCTGCCGCGGCGGAGTGCTCGGGGGGCGTCCCGGCATCGGTCGCTGCGGAGATCGACTCCGTGCCGGTCTCGTTCTCGATGCTCACTACTTGCTCGCCTCCTTGACGCGTTCCCGGCTGAACCGGCCGAAGTTGTAGTAGGCGGCGCAGGCCCCCTCCGGGGAGACCATGCAGGTGCCGATCGGGGTCTCCGGGGTGCAGGCGGTGCCGAACACCTTGCACTCCCAGGGCTTGAGCACGCCCTTGAGCACCTCGCCGCACTGGCAGGCCTTGGGGTCGGCCACGCGCACGCCCGGCAGTTCGAAGCGGCGTTCGGCGTCGAAGTCGGCGAACTCCTCGCGCAGCCGGGTGGCCGAGTTCGAGATGAAGCCCAGACCGCGCCACTCGAAGTAGGGCCGCAGTTCCATGGTCCGGTTGATGGCGTCCAGCGCCACCTCGTTGCCGTTCCACGGCACGACCCGCGAGTACTGGTTCTCCACCTCCGAGCGGTTCTCGGCCAGCTGCAGCATCAGCATGTAGATCGACTGCAGGATGTCCAGCGGCTCGAAACCGGCCACCACCAGTGGTTTGCGGTAGTCGCGGGCGATGAACTCGTAGGGCTTGCAGCCGATCACCGTGGAGACGTGTCCGGGTCCGATGAAGCCGTCCAGCCGCAGGTCCGGCGAGTCGAGGATGGCTTTGATCGCCGGGATGACGGTGACGTGGTTGCAGAACACCGAGAAGTTCGCCAGCCCCTCGGACCGGGCGCGCAGCAGCGTCATCGCGGTGGAGGGGGCGGTGGTCTCGAATCCGATCGCCATGAAGACCACGTGCTGTTCGGGGTTCTGCCGCGCCAGCTTGAGGGCGTCCAGCGGGGAGTAGACCATCCGGATGTTGGTGCCCTCGGCGTTGGAGTCGAAGAACGACCCGTTGCTGCCGGGCACCCGCATCATGTCGCCGAAGGAGGTCATCAGCACCCCCGGCTGCCTGGCGATGTGGATGGAGTCGTCCACCCTGCCCATCGGGATCACGCAGACCGGGCAGCCGGGCCCGTGGATCAGCGAGATGTTCTCGGGGAGGTAGTCCTCCAGACCGTGCTTGTAGATGGTGTGGGTGTGGCCACCGCACACCTCCATGAACTTGTACTGCCTGCCCGGCTCGCACAGTTCGGTTATCTTGGCCGAGAGCGCACGCGCCTTGTCCGCGTCGCGGTACTCGTCGACGAACTTCATGGCACCTCCTCCGAAACCTTTCGGGTGAAATCAGACGAGACGAAAATCGATCGGCCACGAACAGCCCGAAACGGGAATCCATCGGATCAAAACAGTTCTCACATCACCGGATCGACCAACTCGACGAATTCATCCCACACGATCCCGAATACGCCCGACCGACACGCCCTGAAACGATCACACCCACTGGCAGTGCGTTTTCGAGTCTCGATGAGCTCGCCAGAAGTAGCGTCCCACCGGTTTTCTTCGGCACTCCCGCTTCCGGACTCCCACCACCCTCGCAATCGGCACCGCCGCGGGTTCTCCCGTGCGGCTCTGGCGAGGAAGGCCCGACGTTGTGTAGTAACTACCCGATGTCGGGGCACCCGCAGCGAGAGCGCTGCGAGAGGTTCCGCCACCCGAGCCCCCGCGAAAACGCGGACACAATTCGCTCAGTCGATGTAGGAGTCCTGCAGCGCTTCCAACTCGTCCTCGTAGGCCTTCCCGATGTCCTCCAGGAATTCCAGTGCGGCCTGCGCCTCCTGCTCGTCGATCTTGGAAAGCGCGAATCCCACGTGGATCAGAATCCAGTCACCGGCCACCGGACGGTCGTCGTCGAGCAGACCGATATTGATGTTTCGACGCACCCCGCTGACGTCCACCTTGGCCAGATCGGGCCGGTCCGGTAGTACTTCTACCACTTCACCCGGAATTCCCAGACACATTCACGTTCTCCTCGTTGCAGCTCGTTGTTCGCCTTGCTGGGGCGGTCACTCGGCGGAACCTCTCGCGGCGGTGCCGGTGGACGGTACGGCCGGTGGCGGCCACACCATTCGTCCGTCGATTTCTCGCGAAATCGCCGCGCCGAGAGCGCGGGCGGTCACATGCGGCTGATCCGCACGTAGCGCTTCACGTCCGGGCCGAACAACCACGCCAGCGTGGCGATCACTCCCACCACCAGCACCAGGAACAGAAAACGGCGCACTACCGATCACCTCCTTCGACGACTCCTCGTCCGAGTCCGGCCGACTCGGATCCGTCAGGTTCGGCGCGTACCAGTTCGTGAACCCGCCGTACCGCCGCCGGCACGGCACGTTCCACGATCCGGCTCAGGCCGATGCGCTGTTCCAGCTCGGCGGGTTCGCAGCCGAGCACGAAAACCCGTCCGGGATCACCGCCCAGCAGGGTGACCAGGTCCAGCACCACATCGGGCTGCATACCGTGCGCGTCGGTCAGCGTCGCGGTGTCCCGCCTGTCGGCGTGCCCGATGTCGGTGGGCCGTAGCAGGGTCAGCGTCCCCGGCGGATCACCCCTGGACACGGCGTCGACCAGCACGGTGGTCGCGTAACCGTCGAGCAGGTCGAACGCGAGATGCATCCCGCTGGTGCCGTAGTCGCCCGCCCAAACCCCCTCGGGCAGCTCGGTCTCGGCGAGCGCGCGACCGACCTCGGGACCGAACCCGTCGTCGCCGAGGAAGATGTTGCCGATACCCGCGATCAGCACCCGGCGGCTCATCGCCGCACCTCGTGCTCACCGGCCGGCGCGGCTTCCTCCGGTCGTCCGGACGGGTCCGCCGCACCTGCCAGCGGACTGACCTCCTCGGTGCCGAAGTAGCGGAACCGCCCGTTGGCACCCTGGATCTCCGCTCCCGGATCGTCGTCCAGGGTCACGGCGAGGTGACTGCCACCGTCCACGTCGAAGTACACGGCGCGCACCGTGGCGATGCGCCCGGTCAGGAACATGTCCTGCGCATCGCCGCCACTACGGGGCCGCAGGGTGACCTTGCTGCCGTTGGACACCGACTGCCCGTCCACCTCGACGCTGTCGTTCTCCGGCGAGACCGCGGCGTCGGCACCGGGATCCCACCAGGGGACACCGGGCTCGGGGAACGGTCCCGCGGCCTCGCCGGAGATTCCCGCGCCGGACGAACCGGGCGGGGCGGGGAGGTCCGTTTCCACATGCGGGCTCGACGGCGAAACCTCGTGCCGCGGGCCCTCGTGCTCCGGACTTCCCGGCTGTGAGTTCCGCTGCTGCGAACTCCGCTGCTCTTGTGGGCTTCCCTGATCCGGTGAGTTCCCCTGATCCGGCACCGACTCCCGCAGGTATCGCAGCGTGCCGTGCAGCCGTTCCAGCATCTCGGGCGGCATGTCGTCGACGCCGTCGATGATGTCGCGAGCTCGCTCGTCGGTCTGCCTGGCCTGCTGTTTCTCCTGCTCGGTCAGCGCCATGGTGCGCAGCGTCAGAATCTCGTCGATCTCGGTGGCGTCGTGCAGCTGCCGCGGGCTCTCCGGGGCCACCCGCGGATCGTCGTAGAGGATGATCGGAGCCGCCAGCACCGCGGCACTCCGGTTCCCGGGCCCCAACAGCACGGGCCAGCAGCGCACGTTCTCGCATTCGGCCACCGCGGCGGCCGCCCATTCCGGGGGGTCCATCGAGGACAGCAGCGACCCCTGATCCAGGCCGAGCAGCAGATGGGTCGCCACGAAGGCGTGACGCAGTGCCCGCTGCCTGTCGGCGTCCGCTGCCCGCCACTCGGAGGTGTTGACCACACTCACCCGCAGCCGCAGACCGCCGTAGGGGCCCGCGATCCGCTCGGCGTCGACCCGCAGCCTGCCCCGCAGCGGACGCAGTTCGCGAACGATCCGCCCGCGGAGCTCCCCTGTCTGGTCGCGGACCTCCTCGGTGCTGCGGGCGGCGTCGTCGCGAACGGCGAGCTCGCATCCGCCGTCGATCAGGTCACCGAGCCGGACCAGCAGGTCGTGTTCCTGCTCGACCGCCTCGTCGAACTCCTCGATCACGCGGTCGCCGACCGGCAGCGATGCGACCCGGCGGTACTGCCCCCGCTCGTCGAGCGATTCGACCGAGCGCTGCTGGATGCGCAGGAAGCGCAGCCGGACGTGCACCCGGGCGTCCTCCGGCGCCTCCAGCAGGCATTCGGTGCGCAGGTCGGTGTACTCCCCGATCGAGTCGTCGGCGTGGCTCGGCGGCATCAGCACCCCGAACTGCCAGCGCACCTGGTTCTTCGGTGAGTCGGCGGTGTAGGGGTAGAGCAGGTACCCCTCGTAGAGGACGGCGTCGGCCACCGCCCTCGCCTTGTCGAACAGTTCGGTCACGGGGTCACCTCGCCCGCGTTGTCCAGCAGCGTTCCGATGGCGGCGTCCCAGGTGGGGATCGCGTGCCGCGACTGGTAGCGCAGCAGGGCGTCCACCGTGTCGCGGTGCAGGCGGACCCAGTCGGCCCGCGGGAAGTACAGCTCCTTGAGCCGCTGCCACACCTCGATCGGCATGGCGTAGTCGGCCTCCAGCTCCCAGGGGACCTGGTGGACCCAGAAACCGTTGGCGCCCTTGCCGAAGACGGTGCCGCTGAACAGCAGCACCATCGGCACCGAACCGGAGCGCAACGAGTGCAGGTACTTTCCCGAGGCCACCTCCATGTCGAAGGTGCAGGGCACGGGAACGTCCACCCGGATGGAGTCGGTGAATCCGGGCACCTGCGTGGCCACGTTGGCGAACCGCAGGTTCCGCAGCGTGTGGCCCCAGCGGTCCCGCCCGCCGAAGAGGTGGCCGAGCAGTTCCTCCTCGGAGCCGTCGTAGTCCCGCTTGCGGGGCTCGATGTCGATGGCGCAGCGCAGCGATATCGCGTGGATCGGGTCCTCGCCGGACTCGTCGATGCGCAGCCGGAACAGCAGGGTGGGGCCGGCGCCGTAGCGTTCGCAGCGCACGTCCTCGCACGTGACGGAGAGGTCAGCCATCGCCGCGCTCCCATCCGGGCTGCGCGGAACCGACCCGCTCCCCGCGCTGCCGGAGCCCGGTGAAGAACTCCTCGATGTGCTCGCGGGCCTGGCTGCCGCCGTCGAAACCGCGCCAGTACGTGCGGACCAGCCCGACCAGCCGGTAGCAGGTGTCGATCGGCACCAGGAAACCCTCGAACTCGGTGCCGGACTCGCCGAGCTGGTTGATCAGCAGTGCCTCCACGTCCTCGGCGATGTCGGCGAAGGCCGGTTCACCGGCTGTCACCTCGTCCCAGTCCTTCGGCGGCAGCGTCGCCTCGGTGGCTCCCGCCGGGCTGGGGTAGAACAGCACCGGACCGGTGGTCGAGCTGCGGAAGGCGAAGGCCATGCCGACGGGTATGCCGGTGGCCTCCCACAGCGCGACGCCCGGCGGAAAGGTCGGTGCGTAGCGGTAGCGCTCCGGGACCGCGCGGTGTTTGCCGCTGCCCGCGCCCGGGTGGGTGAAAAGCAGGTAGCAGGCGCGGCAGGTGCACAGGATGCGGCGGTTTTCCACGTTGACCACGTGGGAGTGCCCCGTTTCCCACAGCTGTTCCGAACACATCTCGCAGCTGGTGCCGGGCGCGCGTTCGGCTCGGGCGGACTCCCCGCGAGGACGCAGGAAGCGGCGCAGCCCACCGGGGTCAGTGGTGCCCGCGGTTCCGGAGGTCGCGGAGGTGGGGGATGTCTCCGGTCTCACCGCGCGACCTCCGGAACCGCGAGGCGGACACCACCGTCGTCGGCCAGCAGCGGCAGCGGTTCCAGGTGCAGGTTCGACTCCTGCTCCTCCCGACCCGCCAGCCGTACGTCGTAACTTCGCGCGCAGCCGGGACACCGCAGCTCACCGCCGTGCAACTCCGCCTGCCCCAGTTCCGTCCCGCAGGCGGGGCAACGATCCCGGTAGGCGTAGAGCACTCCGGCCGCGTTGCACACCAGCACGCTCGCGCCACCGATCCCGACCGAGGTGAGCTCGCCCTCGGACAGGCTCACGAGCTCGTCCAGGTTCACCCACTCCGCGGTCTCGACCGAGGGCGTCGCGCCGTTGTCCGAACCGGTCGCCAGCGGCAGCAGCGGTCGGCCGCCGGGTCCGGTGGCGGTGGTTTCCGGTTGGGCCATGCCCTCCACGGCGATGTCGGCGATCTCCGGGGCCGCCTTGCGGACGGCGTCCTCGATGGCCAGTTTCACCGTGACGGCCGAGGACGGGCAGCCGTCGCAGTTTCCCTTCAACCGCAGCCGCACGACACCTTCCTCGTCGATGTCGAGCAGCTCCACGTCCCCGGAGTGCGAGCCGAGGTAGGGCCGCACGCTGTCCAGCGCGTCGGACACGCGCTCCCGCACCGGAACCGGGTGCAGATCGTGCAGCGCGAACAGTCCACCGACCAGCTCGTCGGTCGCCAACCGGTCGAGCAGCTCGGAGCCGGAACGGTGCTCGGCCAGCAGTGTCGTGATCCGTTCGATTCCGGAGCCGTAGAACCGCATGATGGTGGCGACGAGGTCCTCGGCGGCCTCGCGGACGCCGGGTGTCTCGACGTTGTCGAACTTGCCGAGCAGCTCGTCCACGCGGGCGGCGACCGCGCTCGCGTCGTCCTGCTGGGACTCCGCCCGCGGCGGTGTCCCCGTGGTGGTGGATTGCGTCATCAGTGGGGAGTCCTCGCGTGAGTGGGTCACGTCCCGGCGCCCGCCGGAAGCGTGGTCACCGGAACGATCGTTCGGAGTTGTACGACTGGTGTGTAACCGGGGTCTTCCGGAGCAGGTGGCGGATCGGGTGGTTCCTGCGGTGCGCGGCGCGATAATCCGCTCTCGCAGCCCAACCATCCGCGGGTTCTCGCGTGCGGCTCCCGCGAGGAAGGCCCGACGTGGCGTAGGTGCCTACTCGATGTCGGGCCTCCCGGAGCGAGAGCCGTGCGAGAGGTTCCGCTACCTGACCACCCCGCCAACCCGACCGGGAAACCCGATCAAGTCTGGCTGTCGAAGGCGTGGGGGGTGTGCGTCTTGTCCAGCTCGAAGCCGTCGCCGGTGTACATGTGCACCCCGCACGGCAGGCAGGGATCGAAGCTGCGCACGGCGCGCATGATGTCGATTCCCTTGAAGTTCTCCGGGGTGTTCTCCTCGAAGATCGGGGTGTTCTGCACCGCGTCCTCGTAGGGCCCCGGGGTTCCGAAGGAGTCGCGCACGCTGGCGTTCCACGGCGTCGGCGGGTAGGGGTGGTAGTTGGCGATCTTGCCGTTCTGCACCACCATGTGGTGCGAGAGCACCCCGCGCACGGCTTCGGTGAAGCCGCAGCCCACGCTCTCGTTGGGCACGTCGAACGGTTCCCAGGTCTGCGTGTTGCCGCCGCGGACCTCGGCCAGTGCCTTGTCCACGAAGTGCAGCGCCGCCGCCGCGCAGTAGGCCTGGAAGTAGGTCCGGGCCCGGTTGCGCTCGATGGCGTTGCTCCACTTCGGAATCTTCCACTCCAGCGTGCGCTCGCCCATGGTGGCGCTCTTGGGCAGGTTGATCTCCACACTGTGGCCGGTGGCACGGACGTTGCCCATGTCCACCAGCCCGGCCAGCGCGGTGGTCCACAACCGCGCGATGGGACCGCCGCCGGTGTCCAGCGCCAGGTGCTCGGAACCGTCGAACCAGCGCGGCGACATCACCCAGGAGTACTTGTCGTCGAAGTCCCGCTTGGCCGGTTTGGGAATGGTGTGCTGGTTCCAGGGGTGGCGCTGGTCGACCGGGTTGCCCAGCGGGTCGCGGTCGACGAACGTCTCCTGGCCCTGCCAGTCCTCGTAGTAGGAGCTGCCGAGCAGGATCCGGATGCCCAGGTTGATGTCGACCAGATCGGTGGTGACCAGCTGCCCGTCCACGACGATGCCCGGCGTGACGAACATCTTGCGGCCCCAGTTGTTCATGTTCTCGTACTGGAAGTCGCAGTGGTCCGGGTCGTTGAGGCTGCCCCAGCAGGCGAGCATGATCCGGCGCCTGCCGACCTCCTCGTAGCCGGGCATGGCCTCGTAGATGAAGTCGAACAGGTCGTCGTGCATCGGCACGCAGCGCTTCATGAACTCGACGTAGCGCATCAGCCGGGTGAGGTAGTCGGTGAACAGCTGCACCGTGGCGACCGTTCCCACCCCGCCGGGGTACAGCGTGGAGGGGTGGACGTGCCGTCCCTCCATGAGGCAGAACATCTCGCGGGTGAGCCTGCTGATCTGCAGTGCTTCCCGGTAGAACTCACCCTCCAGCGGGTTGAGCGCCCGCATGATGTCGGCGATGGTGCGGTAGCCGTGCTCGGAGGCGTTGGGGGCCTCGGTTCGTTCGGCCAGTTCCAGCACGCCGGGGTTGGTCTCGCGGATCATCTTCTCGCAGTAGTCGACCCCGACCAGGTTCTCCTGGTAGATGTTGTGGTCGAACATGTACTCGGCGGCCTCGCCGAGGTTGATGATCCACTCCCCCAGTTTGGGTGGCTTGACCCCGTAGGCCATGTTCTGGCTGTAGACCGAGCAGGTGGCGTGGTTGTCCCCGCAGATGCCGCAGATGCGGCTGGTGATGAAGTGCGCGTCGCGGGGGTCCTTGCCCTTCATGAAGATGCTGTAGCCGCGGAAGATCGAGGAGGTGCTGTAGCACTCAACCACCCGTCTGGCCTCCCAGTCGATCTTGGTGTAGATACCGAGGCTGCCGACTATCCTGGTGATCGGATCCCAGGACATCTCCATCAGATCGGATTTCGACTTTCCCGTCTTGGCGGCGGGATCGGTCTGTGTCATGTGGGTACCTTCCTCGGATCGGATCACCAGGTCGGCAGGTAACCGGTGTAAAGCTCACGTCCTTTGCCGCGCCAGGACGGTTCCTTGTCCGCGGTTCTGCGGGTGATACCGCGGAGTCTGCGGATCGCGGCGCCGTAGCCGCCGATCGCGGCGGTGGACAGCAGCGCACCGGGGGGTTCGTCCATGAACGGCATGAACTTGTCCGGGAAACCGGGCATGGTGCATCCGATGCAGATGCCGCCCACGTTGGGGCAGCCGCCGATGCCGTCCATCCAGCCGCGTTTGGTCACGTTGCACTGCACGACCGGTCCCCAGCAGCCGATCTTGACCAGGCACTCGGGGGTGCCGTAGTGCTCGGTGAACTGCCCCTGCTCGTAGTAGCCGCCCCGGTCGCAGCCCTCGTGGACGGTGATGCTGAACAGCCACTTCGGCCGCAGCGCGTCGTCCAGCGGGATCATCGGAGCCTGCCCGGCGACCTGGTAGAGCAGGTACAGCAGCGTCTCGGACATGTTGTCCGGCTGCACCGGGCAGCCTGGAACGCACACGATCGGCAGCCCGGCCTTGGACTTCCACTGCCAGCCCAGGTAGTCCGGCACCCCCATGGCCCCGGTGGGGTTTCCCGCCATCGCGTGTATCCCGCCGTAGGTGGCGCAGGTTCCGGTGGCCACGATGCCCAGCGCCTTGGGGGCGAGCCGGTCGATCCACTCGCTGGTGGTGATGGGCTGGCCGGTGTTGGGGTCGTTGCCGAACCCGCACCAGTAGCCCTCCTCCTTGATGGCCTCGTTGGGGATCGAGCCCTCGATGACCAGCAGGAAGGGTTCGAGCTCACCGCGGTCGGCCTTGTGGAACCACTCGATGAAGGTGTCCGCGCCCTGCTCGGGGCCGCTCTCGAAGTCGATCAGCGGCCAGTGCACCTGCACCTCGGGTAGCCCGGGAAGCGCCCCCAGCACGATTTCCTCGATGCTGGGCTGCATGGCCGCGGTCAGCGAGACGGAGTCACCGTCGCAGCTGAGTCCGGCGTTGATCCACAGAATGTGAACCGGCCCCGGCATGCCGTCTCCGGTCTCGCTCTCGGCCCCCGCCCCGCGGGTGGTCGGGTCCTGGTCGGGAACGGGTTTCATGTGTCGTTCGTTGGTCGGTGCCACGTCGGATCACTCCTCACTCACGCATCGAGGCCGGTGTGCCCTGCGGTGCCGCACCGTCCCGGTTCCGGGAGAGCGCGGATTGGGTGAGCTCCCAGAGCGCGTGGTAGAGCGTGGTCTGGGCTTCCTGAATGCGGTGCACGGAGGGTGAGGGCACCACGAACAGGTGATCGATGCTGTCCGATTCGGACATCTTGCCGCCCTCGTAGCCCGCGATGCCGACGGTCAGCATCCCCCTGCTCCTGGCCTCCTCGAAGCCCGCGAGCAGGTTGGCCGAGTTTCCGCTGGTCGAGATGCCGACGGCGATGTCGTTGGGGCCGCCGAACGCGCCGAGCTGCCTGGCGAAGATGACGTCGAAGCCGACGTCGTTGCACAGCGCGGTGACGACCGCGATATCGCTGGTCAGCCCGAGTGCGGGCAGCGCGGTGCCGCCCGCGTCGGGATGCAGGAACTGGCTCGCTATCTCCTGGGCGTCGGTGGAACTGCCCCCGTTGCCGAAGGCGAGCAGCCTGCCGCCCACGGCGAAGCGTTCGGCCATCGCTTCGGCGCAGCGGAGGAGGTTGGCACCGTCACGCCGGTGCACCTCGACCCGCAGCTCCCTGATCTCGTGGGCCTTGGCCTCGATGGAGTGACGCACCTGGTCGAACACGGCGTCGACGTCGACCGGCGCGTTGGTCAGGAACGGGTACAGCGTCCCCGCCGATCCGATGTCGCCCGCCGATCCGATGCCGCTCGCCGGTCCGGCGTCGGGACCGGTGCCGGTTTGAGTGGCGGGAGCGGGGTGAGCGGCGGGTCCGGTGTGGGTGTCGGTCTGGTCCACGGTGTTCACTCCTCGACGGTCGCGATGGCCTCGCCCGCGTGCACGAGCACCGTGTCGCCGACGGCGGCCGGAACCAGCGCGACACTGATCCGTTCGGTTCCCAGTTCGGTTTCCACGTCGGCCATGCCGTCCGCGAGCAGCCGCAGCACCGTGACGCGCACCGCCTCGTCCGAGCAGGTCACGCAGTGCTGTCCGTCGCAGCTCGCGCCGGAGGGCACCGGGTCGGGAAGCGGTTCCTCGCTCATACCGTCACTTCCGAGGTCAGTGCGCCGGGCTGCTCGAGGAAAACGTGCACCAGTTCCCAGAGGATGTGGTACATGGTCACGTGCACTTCCTTGACCACGCGCGGATCGGTGGCTCGCGCCGTGAGCACGTGGTCGGTGCCGGAATCCGCCATCGCCCCGCCGTCGCCACCGACCAGGCCGACGGTCAGCAGCCCGAGATCGCCGCTCTCCCGCAGTCCGCGCAGCACGTTGGCGCAGTTCCCGTCGGTGGAGATTCCCAGCGCGATGTCGCCCGGGTCGGCCAGGTGCCGGATCTGGTGGGCGAACACCTCGTCCAGCCCCTCGGCGCTGCCGGTGGCGACTCCGGTGACCGTGGCCACGTCGGAGGTCAGTGAGACGGCGGGCAGGGCTCGTTTGCCGACGATCACCGGATGCACGAACTCGACGGCGACGTGCTGCGCGTCGGTACTCGCCCCGCCGTTTCCGAAAACGACCAGTTTTCCACCCTCGTGGAATCTTCGGGCAACGGCATGACAGGCTCGGGCCACGTTCTCGGCGTTCGCCAGGATTTGATTGACGGGTTCGACACGACGTTCAAACAGGCGATCGACCGTTTCGTGTGCACCGTTGTCCGGGGACGATGACATCGGTGATCACTTCCTTGTGGTGGTATGCGGCATCACCCAAGCTAGAACAGAGTGAATCAGTTCACAACTTGATATTGGAATTCAGCAGCGCACCACGAATCGACGAGCGAAATTCGTGAAAACATTACCACGACGCGAACCGAGAAAATGAGACGGTTCCAGAATTGCACACGAAAACGTCGGAAATTATCCCGAAAAACCGGGAATCGGCGTGTCGTTGTTGACGAATCCCGCGGGATCCGGCACCGCCCCCACGTCCTCTGGTGACGCGATGCCGGATCACCGTGCGGGAGCGGCGGGTGATCCGTCGCGAGAGGCAACGGATCACCCACCGAGCATCACCACTGACCGACCGGCGGAACTCGGCTCAGGTGGCGTAGCCGAACTGGCTGAGTCGGTGCTCGGCCGTCCGCAACTCATCGGTCGAGAACAGCTCGGCGAACCGCGGCTCGGTGGCCAGTGCTTCGACGGTGAGGTCGAGCCTGCCGCGTTCCCAGAGCGCGGCGAACCCGTCGGAGACGCCCCCACCGGCGAGAAGTTTGTGCGCGGTGGACAGTCCGCCGTGCTCGGCGAGCATGCTCAGGAAGTACGTGGCGGTGTAGTGCGCCTCCTTTCGGCCTCGCTCGTACAGCGAACGCATCCGCTGCTCGAACTCGGCCACCAACGGTTCCCGCACGGGGTCGGGCTCACGGGACTGCTCGGTCGCGGCGGAGTCGGCATCGGAGTCCGGCTCGGGCTCCGGCTCGTTGCGGTTGCGGCGCCGCACGTAACCGCGCAGCGCGTCGACCGAGGTGAACACCTCGTAGCCGAGCTCCTCCAGTCGGGGCAGGTCGGCGTCGGCGGTGTCGAGTTCGAGTACCACCGGACTCCCCTGCCCGGTCTGCAACCCTTCGGGCCAGAACGCCTCGGCCACGGCCAACGCCCGACCGGTGCGGGGATCGGCGATCTCGGTGTCGGTGGACGGAGGTGCGCAGCCGAGCTCGACCAGCTCGGAGATGAGCCCGTTGACCTGGGCGACACGGGCGTCCATGTCGTCGTCCCCGGCGATGGACAGCGGTTGCAGCTCTTCCCGGTCGGCGGTCTCTTCCCCGGTGCGCAGCTCGGTCAGGAACGACTGCGCCGCCTCGGCCAGCAGCTCGCGCCGTGCCTGCAGGAAGTCGGGATAGCGTTCGATCTTCCACAGTTCCGGATCGTTGGGGATCCACTGCGAGGCCAGGACACCGGGGTGTTTCTCCTCTACCTCGGCGAAGTACTCCTCGGGCGGCCGGTTTCCCACCACGAGGTTGGTGTCCTGGGTGAGGAAGCAGAAGTTGGCGATTGCGTTGACCTGGGAACGCTCGTAGCCGGCCTGGTACAGCAGCGATTTGGGGAACAGGTGGTGCACCTGCAGCGAGGAGTTCCTGCCCAGCATGTCGGCGCGCAACGGCATACCGCTGCCGAAGTCGCAAGCCTGGTTCACCCTGGTCAGCATGTACAGCAGCGGGTAGAAGCGTGATCCCTTGGTCGACCCCTCGAAGTCGTGCGCGTGCACGTCGAGGTTGCCGCCGCGCCACCGCTCCAGCGAGGTGATCAGCCCGTCGATGCCGGACCGTTCGACGGTCTCGTAGTCCTTCTGTAGGAACGTCTCGGTGGAACCCGCGAAGCGCCCCCAGAGCGCGGCGTGGACGTACCAGTACAGCACCCTGTCCTGGTGGGAACGGTCGTCGAACCGGCCACCGTTGAGTTCCAACAACCGCGAGACCACCGGGAAGGCGTAGCGGGCCATCAGCACCCGGTCGTGGTCCAGGCCGAGCCGCCCGGAGACCAGGTCGAGGAACCGGCCGATGTAGCCGGTGGACCTGTACAGCGCGTCTCGGAAGTCCCCGGCCGAGACGTTGTCCAGCGCGGTGAACAGGGCTCGGCCGGTCGCCACCGCGTTGGCGTTGCGCAGCAACCAGTCCAGCGTGAAGTCGAAGCCCGCCTCCTGCCACTCCCGCAGCTTCTCGCGCATCTCGCCGCGCGCGTCGCTCCACTGCGAGCAGATCTTGGCCAGGGCGAGATCACCCTTGGACAACTTCGTCCCGCCCGAGTTGACCCGGTTGAAGATGTCGACCACCGTGTCCACGTTCTTGTCGTCACCGATGATCTTCTCGGCATGGAACTCGCGTTCCATCAGATTCTGCAGCCGGTTCAGCCGGTCGACATAAGCATTGAGGTTCTCCGGATCGTACTGGCTGAATGTCTTGACGTAGTCGCCGAAATTCTTCTCCAGGAACAGTTTGGTCACGTCCACCCAGCGGTAGTCGTCGGCCATCCTGGACGGCGCGTAGAACTCGAACTTCTCCTCGGCGACGTTGAAGTACAGATTGGTGAAGACCGACGGGTCCCCCTCGAAGAACGCCGGGGCTTTGCCGCGCACCACGCCGTACAGCGAGGTGATGCGCTGCTGACCGTCCAGCAACAGCAGATGGTTTCCCTGTTGGCCTCCCGGGTCACCCCGGACGGAAACCCCTTCGGCGTCGGTCTCCCACATCAGCAGTCCGCCCACGGGATGCCCCCGGTACAGCGACTGCATCAACTCCCGCACCTGGTCCCGGTTCCACACGTAGCCGCGCTGGAACTCGGGAAGCAGCACGGAACCGGAGTCGATCTGGTACAGCAGTGCGGAAAGCGTCGGCATGTTCTTCCTTCCTGTGGTCGTGGCGGGTCGCGCGGTGTACGGAAACCTCGGGCGCGACCGGTGTCAGTTCTGGGTGTGCAGGAACGGGCTCTTGCCGCCGTGCCAGGACACGGCGAGTTGTTCCCGGGCGCGGGTACAGGCGACGAACAGCAAGCACCGCTCGCGCTGGGTGTCCCTGCGGTGTGCCGAGGCGTCCTCCTCGGCGGGTGTGATCGCGCTGGGAGGCGGCACTTGGTGCTCGGTCACCCCGACCACCGCAAGGCAGCGAAACTCCAGCCCCTTCATCCGGTGCATGGTGCCCACCCCGACCGCGTCGTCCTCCTCGGTCGTGCCGCCCTGCAGTCGCACGCTCGGAATCCCGGCTTTTCCGAGTTCGTCCCCGACCGTTTCGACGAGTTTGTTGGAGCGCACCGCCACACCGATCTCGCCGGGAGCTATCCCGGTGTCGACCCATCCCCGCAGCGTGGTCACCAGCTGTTCGAGCTCGGCGGTTCTGGTGGGGAAACCGCGAACCCACGGGTGCTTGCCGCGTACCTCCGAGCGGCAGCCGGCGATGGCTTCGAGCCCCTCGTCCATGTCGTCGATGGTTTCGCCGCGCAACAGCCCGAGGCTCCAGGCGAGGATCTCGGCGGTGGTCCGGTAGTTGACGTTCAACCGGCTCGACCGCCCGGTCACCCGGATTCCCACCTCGCGCAGGCTCACGCGGTTGTTGTAGATGCGCTGGTGCGTGTCACCCGCCAGGAAGATGTCGTCGGGCCGCTCGGGGGCGGCGGCGCGCAGCAGCCGCCACTGCACCGGGCTGAGATCCTGGGCCTCGTCGACCACCACGTGCCGGTAGGGCTTGTCGGTTCGCTGTTCGAGCAGCCTGGTGGCCTCGACGCAGATCGTCTCGTGGGTCCACACGCCCCGCCGCCGCAGCTCATTCTCGAACTCCCAGATCGCCTGCCAGACCTGCGCCCGCTGCCGACTGCCGAGGCCACGTCCCCGGCCGTCGCGTTTGGCTCCGAGATACTGCTCGGCGCTGCCGACCCCCTGGGCGAGCACGACCTGCCGCCACTCCTCCGCCAGGAAGTTGGCCGAGAACGACACGTCCAGCTCGGTGACGATCGACTGCCACAGTTGCCGTTGCTCCTCCGCGCTCAGGATCGTGGGGGCTTCGTGGTGTTCGCGGAACACCCGATTGGCGAACTGGTCCACGTGGTGCACGTGGATGCGTTCACGCACCTCGGAGTCCTCCACGAGCAGTTTCACCCCGGTGTCGAGCGAGTCGGCCAGGGTCGAGGTGAAGGTGGTCATCAGCACCGGCCCCGTCCCGTTCACCGCCAGCTGGTGGGCACGGTGCATGGTCACCACGGTCTTGCCGGTGCCGGGGCCACCGGTGACACGCGCGGGACCGTTGTAGGAGGCCTCCACCGCCGAGCGCTGCACCGGGTGCAGGTAGATCCGCCACGTGGCCAGCGGGTGCCGAAAGACCGCCATGAGCTCTTCGGGTCCGTCGACGAGCACGACACGATCGGGGCTGCGCTCCACCGCCGCGTCCAGATCGTCCGGGTCGAACCCGGCGTCGCTGACCTCGGCGGCCAACTCCGCCCAGACCTGCTCGGGGGTGTAGCCGGTGGCCAGCCCGAACAGCACGTCCCACTGGTTGCCCGGCAGGAACGATTTGGCCGCGTCGAGCTGCGCCGAATCGGTGAGTGCACGCGCGAAGGCAAGGATTTGCTCGTCGAGGCCCAGTTGTCGTAGCTGGGAGTCCTTGACGTGGTCGAACAGGCGGCTGGGAGCGGTTTCGGCCAGTTTGGACAGCCCGGGCAGACTGTCCTCCACCGCCGCGACGTCGCGGATCTCGATCCGCCCGGTTGCCGCGTTGACCGAGGCCTTGCGCCGCTTCGCCCAGGCGTAGGCGTCGTCGTGCGGCAGCACGGTGAGCAGGGTGTAGCTGTCCCCGGAGTCCGGTGCGAGCACGATCCCGCGCCAGAAGTCGCTGATCCGGATGGAGCGGAACCGGGAATCGCGCGCGTTGGCGATCTTCTCCAGGTGTGCTCCGGCGTGGCTGACCTGATCGAATTTCGCCAGGGTCTGGCTCACCTTCTCCTGAACCTGCTTTTCGAGTTTGGTGAACTCGTGCAGGAAGTCCTTGTCTATGCCGAGTCGGGCCACTTGTGTCTCCGGTACCGCTGTGTGTCGTTGTCGATGTCGTCGGCGCCGCGTCGCCCGAGCAACGAAAGACCCCAGTCCGTCCGATTCGACCGTTTTCCCCGATGGGGCTCCGGACACCGCTGATGATCATCCTCCTCCACCCGGCAATCCGTCGAGCAGTTCGCGCACTTTGACGACGAGGGAGTGCTCGGGGTCGTGGGTGCGAAGCAGGTCGTCGAGCAGCGTGCTCAGGGTCGTCTCGGCTTCCTCCGGCTTGCCCGCCCCGAGCTGGAGCAACCCGATCTGGCATCGCAGGTCCAGGGTGCGGGGATGGTCGTCGCCGAAGACGCGTTGTTCGTCGGCCAGCAGGCTTTTCATGGCCCGGAGCGCGTGGCTGTGGTTACCGCCGAGCGCGTGGCAGCTCGCGTTGCGCAGTCGGCAGTGGAAGACGAGTTCGGTGTCGAGCCCGTCGCGCTGTGCCAGGTCGGTGGCCAGCGCATGGTATACCGGTCCGGCCCGCTGGTACTGGCCACCGTCGTAGAGCACTCGGGCCCATTCCAGGCGCAGTTCGATGACGTCACCGTCGGTGCTGCCGAAGACCCGGCTCGCTGAATCCACTGTGGCCCGCAGCAGTTCGGCGGCCTCGTCGTATCGGGAGTGCTGTACGCGGGAGTCAGCCCGGTTCTTGGCCGCCGCCAGCTCGTCCCGGGTTATCGCGGGAGTCTCCTCCGCCGCCGCACCGGGGTCGGGGTGGCCCGTTCGCTCACCGGTTTCCGGTGAGTCCTGGTTCGGCGGATCGGGGCGCTCCGAGGCGCTCCCCCGCCCGGAAGGCCTCTCGTCGGGAGCCACCTCGTCGGAAGCCGTGTCGGCCGGGGGCTCCTCCGGTGAAGGCGCGCTGTCGGAGGCCTTGCCCGCCGGCCTCGGGGACGGGCTGCCGTAGGGAAACACCCGACTCAACACCGAGGCGTACATCCGGGTGGGACTGGGAATCGCGGGGTTCGCGAGCGCTCCCGGCAGCGCTTCGACGTCCGCCGCGAACGGCAGCAGCCGATGGTAGACGGTGGGCGCGCTCTCCGGGCGATCCTCGGCTTCCTTCGCCAGCAGGTCGGTGACCAGCTCCGTCAGTTCCGACGGAACGTCCGGGCGGTACTCGCGTAGCGGTGCGGGCCGCTCGCCGACCTGCTTGCTCATCACGGCGTAGTCGGTGGGGCCCCGGAAAAGCCGCATCCCGGTGAGCGACTCGTAGAGCACGCAACCCAACGAGTAGAGATCGCTGCGGGTGGAGCTGGTGGCGTCCTGGATCTGTTCCGGAGCCATGTAGGCGGGAGTTCCGATGTGTTGGCCGGTGCGGGTCAACCGGGAGATGTCCGCCACGTCGAGCGCCACGGCGAGTCCGAAGTCGAGCACCTTGACGGTGCCGTCCGGTTGCAGCATCAGGTTGGCCGGTTTGAGATCGCGGTGCACCAGCTGTTCCTGGTGGGCGGCGGTGAGCACCGAGCAGGTCTGCGCGGCGATCGCCGCGGCCCAGCCGAGCGGTAGCGTGCCGTGTTCGGCGATCAGGTCGGAGACGCTGATGCCGTGGACGAGTTCCATGACCAGGTAGGGCCGCCCGTTGTGGCTGCCCACGTCGAAGATCGACGGGACACCCGGGTGCCGTAGTCGCGCGGTGACGCGGGACTCGCGGCGGAATCGCCGTACCAGTTCCTCGTCGTCATCCGCGTCGGGGAACCGGATGAACTTGACGGCGATCTCCCGCTCGAGTTTGGTGTCGCGTCCCGCCCACACTTCCCCCATCCCGCCCTTGGCCAGCGGAACGGCCTGGAGTTCGTAGCGATCGTTGATCACTGTCGGTTCCGCCACGTTTCCTCCCCGAAGCCACGTACGCGCGTCTCGCTGCTTTCACGGTTCCATCCGAACCCGCTGTATCGACGGTCGCCGGTGGACCTCACCGACGCCGGAATATTCCGCCACATCGGACGTAATCGTGAGTTCCGATCGGAACGTGGCCTCGAGTCGCCTGATACACGGGAAGCGGGAAACTGTCGAACGCGCCCCCGCCCGGTCGAGATCAATCGTTTGTCCCCTTTTCGGGCTGGTGCGGACCCCCATCGACGTAGTCCGCACACCCCGAGCTCTGTCACGGTTTCTCCCGTCGCCACAAGATAGCGCAGTCCGTTGTCGGACAGTTCACGCCACCGGAAAATCCATACGTTACCGAATTGTTTCCCGGATTCCGGTAACGCTTCCCGATGTCGATTACCGCACCCACCGGATTCTGCGTACTCGAGTCGGCAACGCGCGGAACCGACTCCGTGCCGGAAAAGTCGTTTCATCAGGACTCCGCCCGTTCGATACCCCGAAGTCTTTCGGGGTCCACCTCGCCGGTGACGAAGCCCTGTGCCGAGGCATCCGGAGTGTCCGCCACGCCGGTGATGCCGCTCAGCAGGGTGTTGTAGACGGCCGCGCGCTGCTGGTAGTCCCGCCACGACTCCGCCGCGTTCTGCCGCCCGGCCACTTCGTGGGCCCGCCGCGCCGCATCGTTGATCCGTTCGACCCACGGTTGTTCCAGCAGGTCCTCGTGCCGGGCGACTGCGCGCAGCGAGGCCTGTTTCCTGGCGCGGCCGGCGAACATCATCCGCAGCTTGCTGCCCGCACGTCCTGCCACCGGGCGGACCGAGTCGAATTCGACGGACAACGCGTCGATGCTGTCGCCGAGCTCGTCGACGGTGGCTTCGGCGGTTTTCTCCCCGACTCCGGGGATGTCGACGCAGCTGTTCGGGACGCGCGGACAGCACCTGGCGGACGTTGCGGTACCCGGCGCGTTCCAGCGCGTCGAGTCGGCTCCTGCTACCGGCCACCTCGCGCAACTTGTCCAGCGGAGTGTCCTGCAGCCGCGCGGCGACGGCACGGCGGTGGAGCTCCGCGTGCTGCTCGCGGGCTTGCTCCCGCAACCGTTCCGGTGCGGAGCGAAGCCGGTCGGCGGTGTTCCTCGTTTCGTCGGCACGGGACAACGTGCCACGCGCGAGCGCGCCGACGACCGCACGATCAGCGATTTCGGGAGCGGCGTCCGGCTCGTCGTCCGCAGCGGTCGGCTCGTGCAATGCGTCCCCCTCGGTTTGTTCCGACAATCACCGCTCGCGCGCCCCGCGATCGGAAAGCCCTCCATGGTCTCGTAAAGCCCACTACAGGAAATCCGCCGAAAAGGTGAATAATCCGGATTCCGGGCCGCCCGGAGCGGAATACCGTGTGCAGCACGTCACAATCACCCCGAGTTGATCTCACCCATTCGGTTTATGGCAACGCCTTACCCGTTGCGGCATCCTGAAGGGCTGATCACAGACAGGTCAGCCCGGAATCTCAACGGTCCAGGGCACTCTGATGGGGACTGCGGGGCATGTCGACCGAGAACGACCAGGAATTACAGGAACTGGTGCGCGCGAAAGCCGAGGAATGGGCGAACAAGCTCGTCGACCTCGGAAACACCAACACGCTGCTGCACTTCAAGAACAGGAAGAGGACGACGCTGGACCTCTCCTCCGCCGACCCCGATGCGTTGCGCGAGCTGCTCAGCGGTTCGGAAACGCGGTTGAGTTCGCTGTTCCGGGAAATAGACGTGAACAAGGACGCGAGCAAACGGATCCGCGACATAAGGCGCAGGATCAACGCGGCCGAGGAGGAACAGGGCGTCGAGGTGGGCAAGGTCGCCCAGGGATTGGTGCGAACCGAGCAACAGGTGCGGGGAAGCGAATCGGTTCCCGCTACCCGAGCACCGCTGCTGCTGCGAACGCTGCGGATCGAGTCCCGAACGGTCTCGGAGAACGACTTCGTGCTGCGGCTCGACGACGTCGAGATCAACCAAGTGCTGCTGTACGCCCTCGACCGCAAGTACGGCTTGGACATCGATCACGAGCGGTTCACCAGCGCCGTCGAGGATCGGTTGAGCCAGCACGAGGACCCGGGGGAACAGCTCGAGGGCGTTTACGGGGAACTGGCCGATCTGGCGGCGCGGCAGGACATGGGAATCGAGCTCGAACGTTCGGTGGTCATCGGCCTGTTCAACTACGAGAAACTGCCGATGGTCAAGGATCTCCGCAGTTCGACCGGACTGCTGGCCCAGCACGAGCTCGTGGCCGCCCTGGCCGGTCACCGAGCCAGTACGGAAGCGGTGCGGGAGGAGAGCACCGGTTTCGCTCCCCCACCACCGGACGAGATCGCGCCGAACACCGAGCACCCGGTGCAGGACGCGGACTCCTCGCAGCAGGGAGCGATCAACAGCGCCCTGTCGGACCAGCACGTGCTCGTCGAGGGGCCACCGGGTACCGGCAAGAGCCAGACGATCGCCAACATCATCGCGGGCGCCACCGCGCAGGGAAAACGGGTGCTGTTCGTCTCCGAGAAGCGTGCGGCCATCGAGGCGGTGACGAACCGACTGGCCGAGGTGAACCTGGCGGACCTGGTGTTCGATCTGCACCAGCGCAAGGTCGACAAGAAGCAGCTCGCGCAACAGTTGCAGGAGAGCCTACAAGCCACCAGCAGGCAACAACCGGCGGAAACCGGGGATCTGCACCAACGGTTGGCGGAACGACGCGATTCGCTGCGCACTTCGTCCGACGAGCTGCACGCTCGGCGTGATCCCTGGGAGAAGAGCGCCTATGAGGTGCAGCTGGAGCTGCTCAAACTCGGGGATCAGCATCGGACGGACCACTTCTTCCGTGGCCCGACGCTGCGCGCGCTGGACGCGGCGACGGTGCGCAGGCTGGAGCAGGAGCTGCATCAGTTCGTCGATGCGGGTGGACTGCGGATCCTCCGTAAGGAGTCACCGTGGTGGCAGGCCGACATCCGGGGCGAGGAGGACCTCGAACGTGTGATGGCCGAGCTCGACGAGCTGACCACCCGAACCCTGCGGGACGGTCAGCAGGGGATGCACGCCCTGCTGCGCCAGACCGGTCTCACGCCGCCCACCGATCTCGAGGGGTGGCAGCACGTGCTGGAACTGCTCGACGAGGTGCACAGCAGCGTCGAGGCTTTCGGTTCGGACGTCTTCGGCACCCGACTGGACGACTGGTTGCTCGCCACGGCGAGTCGTAAACAGCGTGCGCGATACGGCCGGAAGCTCGGGTGGCGGCAGCGCCGAACGCTGCTGAAGGAGGTCAGGCGGGCTTCGACGGACGGCATCACCAAGAAGTGGGCGTTGCACGCGAAGTTGTCCGAGATCGTGCGACAGCGTGACCGCTGGAACGAGCTGGGCGGTGGCCAGGTGCAACCGGCCGAGGTCGTGGACCTGCGACAGACCATGGAGACCTTCCACACGCTGCGAAACCAGCTCACCTCGGTGGCGATGTGCGCGCGGCTCACCGACTACGAGTCCCGCCCAACCGAGCAGGTCCAGGAGGAACTGCACGAACTCGCCGCCGACAAGAACACGATGTGGCAGATGCCCCGGATCAACGAGCTGCTGGACAGGTTCCGCGGCCTGGGCTTGGGGGAGCTGCTCGACGAGGCGGCCCGCCGCGACGCCACGGGGGAACAGACCTGGCTGCTGTTCCGGCACTGCTGGCTGAGGTCCCTGCTTGACGAGTTCAAGCTGCGGGTCCCGGCGCTGCGGGAGGTCAACGGCGAGCAGCGGAACAGAACAGTGGACGAGTTCCAGGAGGCCGACCGGGAACACCGTGGGACCTCCGCGCAGCGGGTGCGGTGGTCGGTGGCCGACGCGCTGCGCCGGGTGCGCGACGACTTCCCGGAGGAGACCGAACTACTGCGGAAGCAGGCGAACAAGAAGTCCCGGCATCTGCCGATCCGGCGACTGGTCGAGCGTGCCCCGCACGTACTGCTGGCGCTACGGCCGTGCTGGGCGATGTCTCCGCTGGTGGTCAGCAGCACGCTGCCCGCCGAGCGGCTGTTCGATCTGGTCGTGTTCGACGAGGCGAGCCAGATCGAACCGCACGACGCGGTCACCTCGCTCGCCCGTGGCCGCAGGCTCGTGGTCGCCGGGGACGACAAGCAGTTGCCGCCGACGAACTTCTTCAGCCGGATGCTCGAAGAACCCTCCGAGGCAGCGGACGAGGATGAGGACGAGGGCGATCTGCGGGACTACGAGTCCATCCTGACGACGATGCGTTCGCTGATCCCGCTCCAGCGAACGCTGCGGTGGCACTACCGGAGCCGGGATGAACGGCTGATCGCCTTCTCCAACGAGGAGATCTACAACAACAGCCTGGTGACCTTCCCCGGGG
Source organism: Actinopolyspora mzabensis (assembly GCF_900101095.1). Taxonomy (GTDB): domain Bacteria; phylum Actinomycetota; class Actinomycetes; order Mycobacteriales; family Pseudonocardiaceae; genus Actinopolyspora; species Actinopolyspora mzabensis. The sequence continues at coordinate 63,112 of NZ_FNFM01000005.1, read as the reverse complement.
CCCGCTGGGACACCCCGGTCACGCTCGACGTGGTCGACGGGGTCGCCTCGCCGGGTCAGGACGGCTCGGCCCCGGAGGAGGTCGAGCGCGTCGTCGAACGGGTGTTGGAGCACGCCGAGTTCCGCCCGCACGAAAGCCTCGGGGTGATCACCATGGGCCAGAAGCACATGACCCGCGTGGACGACGCCATCCGAAAGGCGCTGCGGGACCGGCCGGAACTGCAGGACTTCTTCGACGAGAACACCGAACCCAGCAGGCGATTCTTCGTCAAGAACCTCGAACGCGTGCAGGGTGACGAGCGTGACGCGATCATTCTGACGCTGGGGGTGGCCAAGCGGGCCAACGGCACCGTGGCGCGCACCGGCTTCGGTCCGCTCAACAACGAGGGAGGGCCGCGCCGGCTGAACGTGGCGGTCAGCCGCGCCAAGACGAGAATGACGGTGGTCAGTTCCTTCGGCCCCCACGATCTGGCGCCTCGGGAGGAACGTACCGGCACCGAACTGCTCCGCCGTTATCTGGAGTTCGCCCAGAACCAGACGCGGATCGACCAGGTCGGAAGGCAACAGCCGGTCGAGTTGAACGGGCTGGAGCAAGACATCCACGACGCACTGCGCGAACGCGAGATCGAGGTGTACCCGCAGTGGGGGTATTCCCAGTACCGCATCGACTTCGCGCTGGCACACCGCGACGAGCCGGGCCGGATGATCCTGGCCGTCGAGGCCGACGGCGACAGCTATCACAGGTCGCACAGCGTTCGGGACCGGGATCGGTTGCGGCAGGCCCATTTGGAGAACCTCGGCTGGCGGTTCCACCGGGTGTGGGCCTCGGCCTGGTTCGCCGACCGGGAGGGCGAGACCGAACGCATCGTCAAGGCCTGGGAACAGGCCATGATCGATGCCGAACGCGAGCCCGCGCCTGCCGTTCCCGACAAACCCGATACCCCGGAGAGCACTGAGCACACCGGGGACACCGGGCACACCGGGGACACCGCGCCGCCCGAGGTCACCATCACCCGTGGCCCGCGTCCCGCGATCACACCCGGGTTGCGGATAGCGGATTACGGCGAGGAGGAGCTCGTCGAGCTGTGCGGTTGGCTGCTGACCGACCGGTTGCCCCTCGACCGGCAGGAGCGGATCGAGCAGGCGATGCGGGAACTCGGTTTCAAACGCAAGGGGTCGCGCATCGTGGAGCGACTGACCAGAGCCGTCGACATCGCGCAGCGACAGGCCGAGAAGGAGCAGAGTTGACGTTCCCGCTGGACGATCGGACCGCCGAACGAATCGCCGAGGTGATCGTCGACATCGGAGGTCCCTACGAGCGCAAGACGTATCAGCTGGAGAAGCTGCTGCGGCACGCGGGCTGGTCGGATCCGCCCGAGTACGACGGATCACCACGAATCGAGTGGCTGTCCGAGCAACTGATCGACCGCAAGGAGAACCGTTCCGACATCGAACGGTTACTGTGCCGGGTCTGCGATCCCCGGGAGTACGAGGACGGCGAGAGTTCCGCCGAGGAGTTCCGCGAGGCGATCAACACCAGGCTGGCGGCGGAACGGCTGGTGGTCTCCCAGACGGGAGGCCGTCCGGTGCTCGGCACGCTGGACTCCGACGGGGAGCAGGCGGTCTTCTTCGCACCCGAGGACCTGGACCGACGACTGCGGCTGTTGATCGAGGAGGAGGAAGCGGTCGACCTCCTGGTCAACCGGGTGAACGAGACCCGATTGTGCCAGGACAGCGGTGCCCACACCATGGCGATCATCGGTATCGGGAGTTTCGTCGAGGGACTGCTGTACGCGTTGCTGACCGAACGGGACGAGAAAATCCGGAAGAACGGTTTCGTCGGGAGGAACGGCAGGAACACCCCCGCCAACCGCGCTGGGTTGGAGCTCATGCTCGACACCGCACACGAGAAGGAGTGGATCCAACTCGACGCGAAGGACTTCATGGACAACGTTCGCAAGTACCGGAACTTCATCCACCCGCGTGCCGAGCTGGAGAAGCAACCGAAGTTCGACAAGGGCAGCGTGGCACTGTGCTGGGGCCCGGTGCAGGCGATCCTCAACGACATCGAGGAAAGCATCGAACCAGTCCGGTGACACCGACCGGTAGCACCTGATCCGTCGGATTCAGGGAACGCCCGGCGGTACTTGCGACTTTCCGGCGCGGTCGCCGAAGCCGGGGAGTCCGGGGCATTCCCGGAACCCGCCCCGGCTTCATCCGCCCGGGCTTCACCCGCCCTCTTGCTGCCGCGTCTCCCCCAACCGTTCGAGGATTCCCCGGGTCTTGAGTTCGGTGAGGTGCTCGGCGGCGCGCTGCGGGGCGGTCCCGCCGCGCACCCGCAGCCCCGCCTCGATGTTGCGGTCCACTCCGGACTGGGTGAGGTTGGCGCTGGAGACCAGCAGTTCGCGCCGGTCGGCGACCGCGATCTTGGCGTGGGTCCTGGAGTTGCGCTCGGTGCGCTGCCGCGGCGGCCAGTGCCACAACTCGATGCCGCCGATCCCGGCGAAGGCATCGGCCGGTTCGGGGCCACCGAGCGCACCCCGCGCGCCCCGCAGGGTCTCCACGACCACGGTGACGGCCACTCCCCGCTCGACCGCCGCGCGCAGCGCCCGCCGCAGCTGCTCGTGCGGCCGCGCCGAGTAGGTCATCAGCATCAACTCGTGGTTCGCCCGCTCGATGAGTTCGACCAGCACCCGCGCGGTGGCGCGCACCGGCACCGGGTGGGTGCCGGGGCCGCTCCAGACCGGTTCGACCGCGATCTCGGCGGCACGGCGGTTGTATCCGGCGGCCAGTCCGCGCAGGAACCCCGCGGTCTCCTCGGCCGAGCGTCCCTCCGTCGCCTGGGCGTCGAGGACGGCCCGCGCGGTCTCGGTGTATTCCTCCCCCGGCCCGGACAGCACGGCCTGTTCCGGCCAGCCCGCCTGGATGCGGTCGGCCAGCGTGCGCAGCGCGCTCGCGCCGAGGCGGGGTAACGCCTCGGCAGCGACACTTTCCAGCTCGGACGGTTCGCCGGTCATGCCCACATCCTCACGGCCGCTCGCGGTACAGCGCCAGGTCCTCGTGCTCGTCGACGGGGACCACGAACCTGCGGTCCAGGAAGCGGTTGCCGCGTTCGCAGGTGGTCTCGGAGACGAACAGGCAGACGTGGCAGGCCGCGCCGTGCAGGTGGTCGGCGGGCGGCTGCGGGAGTCGCTCGGCGCACAGCGGGTCGGAGGAGCAGCGCCGCGCCTCGCTCAGCGCGCGCCGGGTGAGTCGCACCAGCCGGTCGGGTTCGGCCTGCGAGACCAGCCCGCCGAGGGTGCCCTCGGCGTCGGGCACCGCGGTGTAGAGCAGGATGCCGCTGCGCGGATCGTCCTCGGTGCCCGCGTAGATGCGTTCGGACAGATTGGCCGAGCTGTAGCCGCACTCCAGGGCGATGGTGCGGATCAGCAGGTGCGAGAGGGTGTGCAGCGCGAGGTAGCGGGGGCCGGGCCAGTTGCGCATCTCGTCGAACTCGCCGGGGATGCGGTCGGAGTAGCGGTTCTTGCGGAACTCCGCGTAGGCCCGCCGGTGGCGGTACATCGCGTGCGACTCGGCGGCGCGGCTCTCCCAGTCGCGCAGCAGGTCCTCGGGCACGCGCAGGAAGATCCCCTCACCGCGCACCTCGCTGGCGGGCACCCACTGCGGCGTGGAGCGGGCCAGCGGGGCGCGGGTGACCAGCTTGGGGTCCTCCGGGTCGGGCGCGTCGAGCCGGGTGAACCCGGTCAGCGCGCGGACCTCGCGCAGCCGTTCGGCCTGCACCACGTCGGCGTAGTAACCCGCCAGTTCGGGGGGCACCTCGGCGCGGCGCAGCGTGAAGTCGTCGGTGGGTGCGGGCAGCTCGGAGGCGGCGAACACCTCCCACTCCGGGGTGCGCAGGTCGAGCTGCTCGGTCTCGCTGTCCTCCTCGCTCTCCTGCTCCATCCTGGCCCGCACCCGCTCGACCGCCGCCTCGATCTCGGCGTCGCTCCAGCCGGTGAGCTCGTGGAAGGCGGGCACGTTCTCCCGCGCGTAGGGATACATCGCGGCGGGCAGCGTGGACACCGCGTTCCAGTGCTGCTCGACCTTGGTCTCCAGCTCACTCGCCTCGGTGCGGGGAACCGCCAGCACCGAGAGGTTCTGCGGAAACCACTGGTTGGAGGCACCGACCGTGAGGACCTTGGGTGCGCACTTGCAGCCCTGCGGGTCGAACCGGTTCAGGTGCGGGTGCCTGCCCCGGCAGCGCGGCAGGTTCTGCTCGCCGCGCTGCCCCATGGCCTGGCCCATGTTGCGGTGCTCACCGCAGCTGACGCATTTGATCTCGACGTTGACGCCACGGTTGCCGCCGCGGTCCTCCATTCGCAGCCGGGGCTGTTTCACCTTGGGGCACTCGGCTCCGTGGTGGACGAACTCCGGGTAGGGGAAGTCGTCCAAGTGTCCGGCGGTGCAGGAGATCAGGAACCGGGAGGAGATCGCCAGCGGCGGGGCTCCACTCTTCTTGACGCCGCACCCCTGGTGGAAGAACCGGGCGTCCTGCGGCCTGCGGGGCACCTCGTTCTCGAAGCCGAACACCCGCGAGTCCACCGGGGCGAGCTCGTTGCAGGCGGTGCAGCGCAGCCAGGAGGGGAACGGCACGGTCGGCACGCCCACCCGGGAGGCCGGGCCCCGCGGGTCCTGGTCGAGGCCGTCCAGCCAGGGCGCGGGCAGCAGTTCCTTGACGTTCTTGCCGAAGATGCCCTGCACCGCGGACAGCAGCCGGGGTTCGGCGATCGGTTTCCAGTCGTGTCGGTCACGGACGTCGTTGTAGTTCCAGTCGTCGAGCCCGCGCACCAGCACGGAGAAGTTGGGCATGTCGACCAGCGCGCCGACCCCGCTGGTGAACATGAGGTGGCTCGGGCGGACCGAGCCCACGCGACGGCGATGATTAGTGGTCATAGAGCTCCTTTCCGGAGCGGGCGTCAGAAGTTGTGGGGGCTTGCCAGGACCCTCGCTTGGCGGAACCTCTCGCACGGCTCTCGCTGCGGGGAGGCCCGACATCGGGTAGCGGCCTACACAACGTCGGGCCTTCCTCGCGAGAGCCGCACGGGAGAACCCGCGGGTGGTCGGGCTGCGTGAGTGGTAGGAGCGCGGCCTGCGGGGGCGGTAGGTGCTCGGCACCGCGCCGAGGGCACGGCGATTTCGCGAGAAATTGACGCCACTGTGCCGGAGAGTCCAGTGCGTGCGGCACCGCCAACACCGGGGAGAGCCGAGCGAGGGTGGGGCGCTGTCACGGTTTGCGTTTGGTGGTGGGCAGTGCGGTGTCGCCGAGTTCGTCGCCCTCGGGGATCTCCTCGTCCTCGGCATCGGCCTCGCCGTCCGGTGCGGGCGCGAATGTCCAGGCGGGAGCGTTGTAGAGGGTCTGGAACAGCTCCTCCCCGCCGGGCACGAGCAGGTTGATCTCGTTCTCGGTCTCGCGCATCGACTGCGCCACGGTGCTGTCCCGCCAGGCGTGGTCGCCGGGTTTGGTCAGCAGCGCCCGGCGGGACTGCTCCCCGCGGCCCGAGGAACGACCGACGTAGCCGACCGAGTGCTCGCCGTCCTGCTCGCCGCTCCAGAGGTCCTTGGTGCGGCCGAGCCGTTCCGCCAGGTAGTCGCGCCCCCGCTGCCCCCGCACGGCTTCGGCGCGGTCGAGCATCCGTTCGGTGATGCGCTCCACCAGCGGGGAGTCCAGCGCCACTTCCTGTGCGTCGTTCTCCCCGGAGTGCGGCTCGGCGGCGTTGCGCACCGCCGCCACGAACGCGGCGGTCACTCCCCGGTCCAGCGCGCGGCGGGTGTAGGGGGTGACCGACAGCGCCTCGACCTGGCGATAGAAGGTGGCGTGGTAGTGCTCGAAGTCCTCGTAGTGCGCCAGGTCGCGGGGCCTGGTCCAGTTGTAGAGGGTGACGACCAACCCCGGCCCGCTGTCGGTGCGGCCCACGCGGGAGGACGCCTGGATGTACTCTGCGGTGTTCTTGGGCTGGCCGGTGACCATCATCAGCCCGAACCGGGAGACGTCCACGCCGACCTGCAGCATCGAGGTGGCCAGCACCACGTCGACCGGGTCGCGGCCGTCCTTGCGGCGCTGTTCGCGGCGCGCGCTGAGCGGATGCGGCTCGGGAACGTCCTTGCCGCGGGAGGATTTGCGCCGCTGCCCGTAGATCTCGCGCAGGTTCGCGCGGATGGCGTGGCGCCGCGTGGTGGTGTCGATCTCGGCGTCGAAGCCGTTCTCCAGGTGGGTGAGCACCTCGCTGATGTCGGCCGAGGAGATGCGGGAGGTCAGTTCCTGGATGTTGAGCATCGCGGCGCGGCTGGGCAGCCGGTCGGAGATGCCGCGCCTGCGGCCGTGGGTGCGGACGCGGGTGGCCACGTCGTCGTCGAGGGAGCGCCGCATCCCGGCGAGTTCCCTGGTGGCGTTGAAGTAGCCGACCAGCGTCATGTACGGATCGGCCGCCGCGCCGTGCTGGTCGAACAGGGTCTGCCCGGCCAGCAGCAGGATCTCGGCGACTCGGATCTCGGCGGATTTCAGCCGCACCCCGTGGGCGCAGATCCCGAGGTAGCGCCTGCCGGGTTTGTCCGCGGTGGACACCTGGTGTGAGAAGAACGTGTCGGAGACCTCGGTGACCTGCGGCGGGAACACCGCCAGGTCGCGGTTGAACACCCCGCGCACCTGCTCGCCGGAGCGTTTGGTGGTGGCGGTGGAGGCGATGATCTTCGGCCCGGCCTCGTTGCCGCTGGGGGTGCGCCAGCAGCACAGCTCGTCCACCGCGGACTCGAACAGCCCGACGGTGGTGCCCAGCGCCCCGGAGATCAGGTGCAGCTCGTCCTGGATGATCAGGTCGGGCGCGCGCAGCCGCGCCACGGGTTTGCTGCTCACATTCGGGTGACCGCTCTTCTGCTGGTGCTTATCGGCGCAGCCGGTCTCGGCGTCGAGGTCGGCGTGGCGGTAGCCGTGCCGGGGGCACCAGCGGCGCACCCGGCCGAACAGCATCCCGGCGTAGCCCTTCCAGGGCAGCTGGGCGAGCTTGTCCACTGTGGCGATGACGAGGCTGGGCAGCAGCCGGTAGATCTCCTCGTCGACGGTGAGGATGGGCAGGCCCTCGGGCGAGTGCGGTTTGGAGAACGGGCAGGCGTCGCTGCCCTCGGCGTTGGGGCAGTGCAGCAGCACCCGGCGGGTGGCGGTGTCGACCTCGGCGTCGCGGTGGGCGAGCAGCGCGGAGCCGCACCAGGGGCAGGCCAGGGTTTGCAGCACGTTGGCGCGTTTGCCGTCGCCGGCCTCGCGGGCGTCCCGGATCTGCTGTTCGGCCTGGCCGAACCAGTTGGGTGAGACGCTGCCGCCCACCCACAGTCCGATGCGGAACGGCTCGCCGCCCCAGGTGCCCTCGTCCTCGCGCCGGATCATCTCCGCCGCGCACACCAGCGCCGCGGCGCGCTGGAACTGCTGCGCGGTCAGCAGCCGCAGGGTGTAGCGCATCAGCACCGCCACCCCGGCGCCGCCGTCGCGGGCGTCCTCGCCGCTGCCGTAGAGGCCCTGCAACCGGCGGATGGCGAAGGTGAACGCGGTCAGCCCGAGGTAGGCCTCGGTCTTGCCGCCGCCGGTGGGGAAGAACAGCAGGTCGAGCACGGCGTTCGAGTCGGCGGCGCGTTCGGCGTGGTCCGGGTCGACCAGCGAGGGCAGGTTCAGCAGCACGAAGGCGAGCTGGAACGGCCGCCAGGAGGCCCCGGCGGCGCCGTTGGCCTCGACCCGCTGCTTGGCCTCGGGGTAGCCGATCTCGGTGGTCTCGCGCAGCCGCGCGAGGTCGGTGTGGCGGCGTTGGGCGGCCATGGCGCGGTTGGCGAACCGGAACGCGGCCAGCGCGTCGGCGTACCCGGGGTGGTCGGGGTCGGTGAGCAGGTCGATGCCCGCCTGCACCCGGTCGGCGGCGCGGCGTGCCTGGAAGACGGCGGACTCAGCGGTCTCGCGCAGCGAGTCGGGCAGTTCCCGCGCTTCGGACTCGCGCTGGTCGAGCCAGCGGCGGTAGCCCTCGGACAGCGGTGCCAGCCCGGTGCGCAGTTCGGACGGTTCGGCGGTGGCCAGGGTGTCCATGGCGAGTTCGGTGCCCGCCAGCGGGCTGCCTTCCCGGTTGCCGGGCGCGACGGTGGCGGGGACCTCGTAGGTGGGCAGCCAGGTGGTTTCGAGCTGGTGGGCGCGGCGGGCGCCGGGGTTGGTGTGCGGGTGCACGGCGACGTTGTGACCGGAGGCGTAGCGCAGCTGGCCACGGTAGAGCAGCCGCAGGTGCTGTTCCTCCGGGTCGTCCTCGGCGGTGCTGTCGTGCAGCGGGTCGTCGGCGGGTAGGAACACCGGGGCCGCGCCGTCGAGGGCGGTGGCGCGCAGTCGGGTCTGGAACATCCAGGACTCCTCCTGCGGGGTGCCCTCTCGTTGGGCGTTGACCAGGGTGAGTTCCACGACGCGCTTGCCGTCGCGGTCGCGCGCGGCCACGGCCAGCAGCACGCCGGGTTCCTCGGCGGTGTCGGCGGTCAGCGGCAGGCGGTGCGAGCCGGTGCCGTCGAGCCGCACCTCGCGGCTGACCGTGACGGGTTCGCGGGTCCAGAGCCTGCGTTTGGCGCCTTCGGCGGTCTCGGTGTCCTCCTTGGCGTAGCGGCCCCATTCGGCGGTGACGTGCAGCGCGGTGGTGTCCCGCGCGACGGTGCAGCTCAGCCCCATCGAGGAGGCCCAGATGCGGCCGAGGCTCTGCGGGCTGAGCACGTTGGGCAGTTCGCCGCCGCCCTCGCCGTTGGCCTCGCCGCCGGTCTCGGCCCCGGTGTCCGGCGCGGGTTCGGCGTCGGCGGTGGGGCGGGCGTCCTGTTTGGGGCCGAGCATCCCGACGAGGTAGCGCTCGCGGGGGCCGCTGGAGCCGTAGGGCAGCTGCTCGGCCTCGCCGTCCCACGGGCCGAGCAGGTCGCGCACGATGAGTTCCTGCAATCCGTCGCGCACTTGCGCGCCGCTGGTGTCGGGGAACCGCTGTTCGGTGTCCAGCAGCCGGGTCGGGTCCGGCCGTGCGTCGGCGTCCTCGCCGCCCGCGTCGGGCTCGCCCGTACCGGTGTTGCCGCCCGAGCCGCGCGCCGTACCGGTGGGCATGTCGAGGCTGCCCTGTTCACCGTTGGGGTTCATGAACAGTCCGTCCGAGCTGTCCGGGGTGGTCATTTACGGTTGTGCTCCCTCTCGGTGGCTCTTCTGGGGGCGGTGGCTCGCTATCGGTGGCTCGTGTCGGTCAGTCGGGGGAGACGGCTCCACGGACCGGGAAGCCGGTGCACCCCGCGCCGCGCCGGTCCGGCGGTGCCGCGCGGCACCGCTTCGCGCACGCGCCCGCCCGGCCCGGGGATCACGCGGTTCGGTGATCATCCCGATTTCTCTCACACGGGTCCGACACCGGTTGCCGCGCCGGGCGGCACGCCCGGACTCTCGTCGAACAAGGCGTCCAACGGCGGGGTGTCCTCGAAGTCCCGCCTATCAGGCGCGAAGATCGTTGTCCCACCAGCGGCAGAGGATAAACCAGCTCACGGCGGAGTTGGCCCGAAATTCGCATACATCGGATACCGATTGTTCAACGGACCTGACCCAGTGCGTACGGCGTGCCCGTACGGAGCTACTTCGGAGCCCGGAGTGATCGATAAGCGGTGGCTACTGTTGCTCCGTCCGGTAGCCCAGCCAGCTTCGCTCTCGGATGCGTGAGTTCACGTCGACATCTCCACGAAGGCTCACCTGTCATCAACACCCGACCACTGCCACCAAGCCCACCGACCAGATACGCGTCGAGGCCAATTCGATCGTCATTACACCCAAGCGCGGCAACACCCCATCCATCAATTGGTGGCAACCCAAGCACTGAAAGTCCGATTCAGCCATACTCTAATAATCGAGATTTGCCGGTCAGAGCAATTTCTCGGCATTCCCATTTTTAACAGTCAACCAAACATGGGATCATGTGATGATCTACACAGCTTGTTGTTCCAGTGATCATCAAACTCTATGGTGATCATTGCTGTGTTGATCACCTGATTGATTTTCAGGGGCACATCGCAGCAAAACCCAGGAAATCATATTGTTTACGGATAGAATCAAATTGATAGATCCTCAGAAGAGCTCGCTGCGTTCCGGAACAGCTACCACCCCACAGAAGGTGGGACGGAACGGTCTCGTCGTTGTCACGGCCATAGGAGTACTTTCCGGCATCGGGGCAGTCCCAGCTGCCGCTTCATCGGATTTCACGGAGGTGAGCAGCGCTCCGGAGGTTCAGCGAGTCACGACCCAAGCCGCGAGCAGTCAAACACTGGCCTCCGCTGACCCCGCCGAGATCGACCCTAGCGATGTTGAGGAGGTCGCTTCGTACCTCAAGCAGGTTGGCGCCGGTGAACTGTTGGGGCCTGACAATCGCTTTGACTATGAATCCGCGAAAGCCGCTTTCGGTGAAGACTTCGCTTCGCGGTTTCAAGAGCAATGGCAGAAACATATCGGTCGAACGGCTCAAACAACGGACGGCGTTACCACAGCGGCTTTGGCCAGAAGTTCCGACAGCTATGCCGCTTGTGTCCTGAAGGGTGTCGGCCTCGGCGGATTGGTCGGCGCGTCGACCGCGATCGCCAACGCCATCGCCGACAAGGCCTGGAAGAAAGCCGCTGGACTCATTTTGAAAGAAGCGGCGAAACGCGGTATCAAGGTAGCCGTCAAGGGCGGTGCCGTCGGCTTGGCGGGCGCCCTCGGTGGGTATGCCGTATGGTGCGCCACCCCCTGGTCGTAATCCAGGCTCGCCCGGCTGTCACCTGCGTCATTACTGCCCGAAAGCTACTTGGTGCAGCTCAGCGAGGTAGTTTTCGAAACGGGACCGCCCTTGCTCGGACAATCGGGCTCTGGTGATGGTGTGGCGGTGGCGCTGCACCTTTTTGATCTCGATCAGCTCCTCACGCTGCAACACGCCAAGCTGGCGTGACAGTTCGGCAGTGGTGATTTCCAGGCTGCGTTGCAGGTCGCCGAAATCGGCGGCCTGCACGTGCCGCAGCGCTCCGAGGATCGCCAGTCGCACCGGTGAGTGCAGGATGGTCGGAAGTGCTTCGCGGGGGTCTCGGGCCGTGCTCATCGGCGCCACCGCACACCGATGAAAACCGCCAGCATCACAGTTGCTACCGCCGAAGCGACCCAGGCGGATGTCCCACTGGAGCCATCGGACCAGAGCAATTCGTATACGGGAAACGTGCCCGCGAGCAGCGCCGCGCCTGCCAGGAGCGTGTCGATACGCCGCCACGGTGCGCGCCCCGGAGCACGCAACGCCGCCCAGTGCCACGAGAACGGAACAGCGAGGATCGCCAGGGCCGCCAACAGCGACCACACCAGCGGCGGATCGGATTGGATCAACCAACTCGCCCCGGCACTCAACGCACCGAGGCTGATCACCGCCAGTGCGATCTCCGCGACGCGCGGTCGCCGATACAACGAGGGGGCGTGACGGACGCTCTCCAGAGCCTCTCGTGCCTGGTCGGTCATCTTCGCTCCTTTCAGGGCTCAGCCAGATGATTCGATTTTCGCAACCAGTTACAAAAAACGCAACAGCACACCGGAGTCAACCACTACCCCACGAGCTCGTCGCAACGATCCGGTCTGTGATCACGTTCGAGGTGGTCGCCACGTCCAGCCACGAGGCTGGGCTGCTCACACCCCGGAAGCTGAGTGCCCCAAGCGATCCCCCTTGCAGCCCGAGCGGCACGCCGTGCCCGTGGGCATGTCGAGGCTGCCCTGTTCAGCGTGGGGGGGGGCGGTGGCTCGTCCGGGGTCGGTCGGGGGAGACGGCTCCACGGACCGGGAAGCCGGTGCACCGCCGCGCCGGTCCGGCGGTGCCGCGCGGCACCGCTTCGCGCACGCGCCCGGCCGGTACGGGGATCACGCGGCCCGGTGATCATCCCGATTTCTCTCACACGGGTCCGACACCGGTCGCCGCGCCGGGCGGCTCGCCCGGAGGCTCCTCGAACAAGGCGTCCAACGGCGGGGTGTCCTCGAAGTCCCGTTCACCGGGACGCGAAGATCGTTGTCCCACCAGTGGCAGAGGATAAACCAGCTCACGGCGGAGTTGGCCCGGAATTCGCATCTCACTCGGCATGCTTCCTGACATCTCACCGTAGTGCTCCGAAGCCGTCCTGAAGAAACAGCGAGGATCTCGATCCGCTGTGGTTCGTGAACACTCCACCCGAGGCCATCGAAAGGCTCGACTACTGTTCCGCTGCCTCGTCGAGCGTGCTCTGACCGGTTCTGCGGTAGCGAACGTTCGGACTGCGCGTGCTCGGTTCGGTCATCGCGAGTACTCCTTCTCGCACGAGATTACTGAGCCATCGGGAAACGGTTCGATCGGTCAGTCCGGTGCGGTTGACGAGTTCGGCACGGGTGCATTCCTCATCACCCAGCGCTCGCAGTAGTTCCTTCCGGCGGTTCGTGCGTTGACTTAAGGCACCGGCCTCGTCCTCGTGTTCCTCGGTGGCTTCCGGAACGAGCCCCTCCGCGAGGCGATACCGGGCATGGCGTCTACCACCGGTGGGAACGACCAGTTCACGTGAAACCAGGTCACCGAGCTCGCTCGTCGCGATTCGCGAGTCCAGGTCGTTGGCGTTTCGGTATGTCTGGTTGTTCAGCGTCTCACCGTGATACAGCATGGCCAGCCCGTGGCACTGGCTCTCGGTGAGCCCCGGCTCCTGGAGTGAGCCGATCCATCGCACGACTTCTTCGCCCATGAGGGTGTGGTTGGGGAACGTGACGGTGAAGGTGGCGATGTTGTCGTCGAATCGCGGCGGATTGAGACGGGCCTCGCGTAGCGCCGCGAGCATCGTGGGGATTCCCGATCCTCGGTTCTCGCAGATCGGCCTGTCCGAGCCGGGAAGCGGGACGTCTTCGAGAATCTTCAACAGTGTGGCGTTCCGGGCCGAGGAGGTCCCTTCCTCACCGAGGTTTTCCTCACTGACCGAACCGTGCAGTCCTCCGGGATTACGGATCACCAGCCGATCCGGGTACATCTCGACCTGGACCTGGGTGCCATGGGAGATGGCTGAGTAGTCCCGGTGTACGAGCGCGTTGACGATCGCCTCGCGCAGCGCTGCCTCGGGGTACTCCCAGGTGTCGGCTCGACCGGCACCAAGAACCGTGGAGCGACGGCTCATGTTGCGTCGTAGCGCGATAAGTGCCTCGTCCAGGATCACCGGAATAGGGCCTTCCGCCGCGACGTTATCGATGAACCGCGCTCCGCTGGAGGGCTCCGGTCCGGTCTTCGTAGGGTAGTGCACGAAGGTCAACATCAGTTGTGGGAAGAACTCCTGCGGATATTCGCCCAGTGCCAACAGTCCGGCGAGTGAGAGTTCGTCCGCCACGAGGACTTTGGCTCGACGAAGAGCCGCTGTGGCATCCAGGTGCGCGAACGCTCGCGCTCTTCTCCTGCGTATCCGGCTGAGGAACGTTTCGACGAGGGGTGTGTCGAGATGTTCGATGTTCGTTCCCGGGACCGCCTGCTCGTCCTCTCGTGGCTGACCCCGGTTGGCCAGCAGCACGTGCACCTCGTAGGGAGTCAGTTTTCGGTCGCCGTCGGCGACCCGGACGAAACTGCCTTGTGCCATGCTCGTCCCCCGGCAGTGAGCTGGTTTGGCGGCGGGATCGAGTTCGGCGACCTCGGCCACGAGAAGATCTACCCCTTCGAAGCGGTGGGTCTGGATGAGTGGGCGCAGGGGTGGCTCCATGTCCTCCGAACACATCGCACAGAGGTCGGCGGCCAGCTTCGCCGCGTCCTGCACTCCGGTGGCCTGGAACCCGGTGGCCTCATCGAGCCCCAGGACGAGCACCCCACCGCTGGTGTTGGCGAAGGCCGACAGTGTCTCGCGCACGCTCTTCGGCAGCTTCGTTCCGGCGCGTTTCGCTTCCACCGTGGCGTGGTCGTCCCCCAGCTCCCTGAGGTTTTCGATCATCTCGGCCAGCTCGTCATCAAGCATTACCCACCTCAGCTTCGCCACCTACTTCGCCACTGAATCCTAACGGCGAAGCAAGTGGCGAAGTTCGTGGCGAAGCTGACGAAGATCAGCACTTCGAGTAATGAATCTTCTACCTGTAGCAATAACTCCTGGTAAGAACCTCAGACTTGATCGTTCAAGCCCTTGCTCGACAACATCACGAAACCAGTGATATCGCACTCGCTCGGCATCCGAACCCTTCGAACCGCCTCAGAAGCACCCGTAACTTCGCCACTAGCTTCGCCACTTCGACCCAGTGGCGAAGCTAGTGGCGAAGCTGTGATGAGGCTCGTGGCGGAGTAGGTCCGCTGCCCTCCCGCCGATCCGACGACTCCCTACCGCGCAGCCGAGCGGGAAGACTCTTCCGCCGTCAGCGCGAAGCGCCCGCGAAATCGCCGCACCTGCGGTATTCCTGAAGTCAAAACCGAATATCCTCGCAGGCCGCACTCCAACCACTCTCGCCATCGGCGCCGACGCGGGTTCTCTGGTGCGGCTCTCGCGAGGATGGTCCCGACGATGTGTAGTAACTACCCGATGTCGGGGCACCCGCAACGAGAGCCGTGCCAGAGGTTCCGCCAAGCAACCACCTCAGCAAACCGGCCGGAAATTCATCTCCCTGATGCGGGGACGAGTTCGGAGCATCCGGACCAGCAGAGGTAGTCCTCGATGACCTCGGTGTCCTCGGCGATGAGGTCGTGGAAGGCGTTCTCGTCGGGTCTGTCGTGATGATCCAGCGGCATGATCGCGATCTGGTACATCCCGAACCGTTCTTCGGTGCGGTCGAGCACGGCCAGCGCCCATTCACGCAGCCGGGGCAAGGCTGCGGCGTCGTCGACGCGGTGCTCGGTGGGCTGGTGGTGCAGCAGCTCGGTGTAGGAACCCAGCGAGTCGGGATTAACCACCCGGTACAGCGTCATGGCGTTAGAAAACATGGTTGCCTCCTGATTCGTGACGGTCGGATCGTTCGGGCCGGTGGTAGGGGCATTCGCAGGGGCCGAGCGGGTCGAGATGCAGGTACAGCTCCCCGCTGGTGGTAAGGATCAGCGCGTCGAGCGGATAGCCCAGCGACAGCAGGTAGTGGTCGCCGCAGCTGTCCCGCGACTCGGTATCGGCTGGGGCAGGGCCGGTGGCGGTGTTGTGCCGCACCGCCACCGCCTCGCCGCGGTAGCGCTGCACGGTTCCGCCCAGCCAGGCCGCCGCGGCCTGCGGCGTGAACAACACCGCCACCGGCCGCCGCCTACGGCGAGACCTGGAACAACTGGCCCGCAGATCCACATGGGCGTGCCAATGCAACGCGAGATCGTGCCAAGCGCTTAGCGGCGGAGTCACCGGACCACTCCGGTAGAGGCAGCAACAGCCATGCGCCGCAGCGCGAATAGATGCCCGCAGCCCACACCCGCCACAACGGGCTCTTCCTGCGACGGAACGTACGGGGATCTGTCTCTCGTGAACATGGCGTTGCCTCCGAGATACCCAAGGACTTGTTGATTACCAGGCAAGTATTGGTTATCTGGTAAGCATCCAACAATCCTTCGATTGGGTGTTTGTCCGGTAAGCAACCGATGTCTACGCTAATTTCATGGCTGGTAACAACGAGCATCCTCCGAAAGCACGTGTGCTCGGCGCGGAACTACGACAATGCCGCGTTTCCGCAGGCATGAAGCAACGCGAACTCGCCGAGCGACTCAACGTGAGCTACGTTTCGATTTCGCGCTACGAAACCGGAGCGCGTACTCCGAATCCTGAGGATGTCGCTCAGATCCTCGCCACTCTCGGCATCACGGGGGCGAGATACGCGGAACTGGTCGACATGGCAAGGGATGCCGACCAGCCGAACTGGCTGGACACCGGCCACACCGGCGCTCGCCGTGAACTCACCACGTTGATCGAGTTCGAGCGCACCGCTCGGCGCATCACGGATGTCGCCACCATCGTGATTCCAGGGCTACTTCAGACAGCGAACTACGCACGAGCCATCCTCGGCGAGACCACCAGCGATCTCGATACCCGCGTGACCATGCGGGTCGGACGACGGGACGTGCTGTTGCAGCGCGAGGCTCCCGAGTTCATCGCGTTGATCTGGGAAGCCGCGCTGCGCGAACCACTCGGCGGCCACCAGACGATGGCCGACCAGCTGCAACACATCATGACGATGAGCGAGCGCCCGAACGTCACAGTGCGGGTCATTCCGATGGGAAGCACGCGATGGCATCCCGCTCACGCCGGTGCGTTCCTCGTCTTCCACTTCCCCAGGTCAGCACCGATCGTGCACGTCGAGAACTTCCACTCGACCACGTTCTTGCACAAGAGTAGGGATGTTGCCGCGTACGATACGGCGGCGACCACCCTGCAACAGTTGGCGATGACCCCAAAAGACTCGATCGGGCTCATCGCCAAAATCAAAGACGAGATGGAAGGGCAAGTATGACGATGCCCCCGCAAGGCTGGCGCAAGTCGAGCCGATCCCAGCAACGTACGAGCTGCGTCGAGGTCGGCCGGGTCGGCGACGGCGCGGCGGTACGCGACACCAAGGACCGCTCGCTCGGCTACTTCACCACCACGAGCACGCAGTGGCAGACGTTCCTGCACGCGGTCAAGAGCGACCGGTTCAGCTGAGACAGCCCCGGCGCCACAGCGCCTCCGCCAACACCGGAGGCGCTACCCCGCCCATACTCCTGCCAAGACCGAAGCGCGCCTGCCGGTGCATAGTGCCGCAACGCCCGCTCACGCGGGCTCAGGAACATTCGGCTCGATCTTCTTCGCGATCTTCAAAGCCTCAGCGCACTCATCCTCGTCGTCAGGCAAACGGATCTCACGGGCTCGGACTTGGACGATTCCTTCTCCCGCGTCGAACATAACGCCGCAAGCCCGCGTCTGTGTTGCTCCTTTGGTGATCACTCGGGCTCCGGAGCGACCATTGACCTCAAGACGCTCAAACTCAGCCCAAACTGATTTCTGCGCGGATGAATCCACCGTTTGACGGGTGTTTTTCTCCATCCTCACAGTGAACGGATCACCTTCGTAGTAGCAACCCGGCTTCCATGGTAGTTCACTTTTGGTCTTTCCCGGCACTTCCAGCCCGAATGAACTTAGGGTATCCGAGGAAAGCATTTCGCACGGTTTAACACTCGCTAATGCCTCACTGGAAGACGAGTTCCCACTCGTCTCTGACGAGCCGTCACCAGTACCTTCACTCGGCGAACATGCGGAAGCCGCAATCAACGCCGCCCCAGCAACAACGGTCAACAACGAGCGTGTCCACAATTTCACTGCGCACCCCTCCGCAGATCATCGGCAGCCTGTTCATCGGTAGCCTGATAGTTCTTCTTCGCCTGCTTGAACAGATCCGCCTTACGCCGCAGCTCATCAGCAAACTGTTCAAGCAGATCAGCTGCACCGTTCGAGCCGTTACGGGCCTTGTTCCCGAACTTGGCCGCCAACTGCTGCCCAGAGGTGTAGGCCCCGAGACCTGGTACCTGCTGAAGGCCAATAGCAGCGTCGATAAGTTCGTCGACTTTCCCGGCTTCGCGCAAGTACACCTCGGCTGCCTTGTCGGCGGCTTGGGGTTCCATGCTCAGCCCGCCGCCCGAGATCTGCTGCTGGATCCAGGAGTTCTCGTCCCGGATCGACTGCAACGCCGCACCAGCACCCACGAAACCGGACGCATCGGCACTCTGCTCCGCCATCACGGCTCCCTTCGCATCACAGGCACGCTGACCGTGCACGATCCCACTCGCTCACGATCACCCTAGCCGACCAAGCACCCACGTTGGCCCGCAATCGGCGGACCGGACTGTGGCAGCGATCCTGGCCACCAGGTTGATCGCAGCTTCGTTGCCGGTCAGCCGGACAGCCGATCAGAACAGGGCCTCGGTGCCGTTCTGCTGGCCGGAGTCGCGCGAGGTGTTCTTCTTGGTGGTCGCCTGCTTGTTGCTGCCTTTCTTCTTGTCGTGGAGGCCCTGGGCGACTTCCTGTTGGTAGCGCTCGTGGTTGAGTTCGAGCAGGCTATCCAGAATCTCGCGCTGGGCCGCGAGGCCGATGGTGTAGCGGGTCTCGCGGCCGACCGGATGGAAACCGTGGTCCAGGCCGCCGACCGCGTCGATGCGGTCCTGCCAACCGTAGGCGCGCACCGTGGCCTCGTCGATCTCGCGGTGAATCCGCCGCAGCTCCTCAATATCCGAATCGGTGCACTCCGGATCGAACACCAGGTTGTAGGTCTTGGTCAGCCCCGAATCCCGCGCGAGCATCACGTCTCTGCGGTAGCGATCCAACTCGTCGCCAAGGTCCCGGAGTTCCTGGGTGAGTTCCGGCAGCGGGAAGGTTTCAAAAGCATCGGTAACTGTGTAGCGAATTGTCAGCCCCAGAGTTGAAGAACGACTCGCTGTCCAGTAATAGTGGAACGAACTTGCCAACACAGAAAGAAATCCTTTGTTTTCTACAGCAAAAACGACGAGTGTTTCACCGAATACTTGATTCGCTTCAACAAACACGGGAGTTACAATCTTACCAACCCGTACTAGCACTACTACGTAAGCGAATCCGCTTATTTTCTCGTAAAGCTCTTCGCGGGGCGCCCAGTACTGCCACCATTTATCACGTATTCTGCGATATGCAGAACTTTTTAGTTTTTTCCTTTCAGGGTAAACACGATCCTTAACCCAGCCAAAAGGTTCACTATATTTTTGAACTTCTTTTTCTTCCATTTTTCGGAAGAAAATAGCGCTCCGAGAGGAGCGGAAATCGGGATTGTTTGCTACGTCTTCCCCTGCAAGAAAGGGGAGAACAACATCGGCATTCTTCGAATCAGCTTCTACCATACCCGATGCTTCCTCGTGAGGTACCACGAAACCAATCCCGTGCATAACAGATCCTTGATAAGCCAATTTTCGGTTGAAGAACAATCTTTCCGGGGTCCCACCAGAACGGGATATTTGATCCAGGGAAGTATTTATCCCCTGAACACCAGCATCATCTAGTATGCAGTTGGAGTAGCTTGGTTGCTGCGACCCAGTCAACCAGATAGCCGAATAGTCCAGATTCGCACTCTTGCTTGGCCATTCCTTGCTTTTTACGCCCCGAAAAATGATCCACCCGTTAGCTACCAGGTAATCCAGACCAATTTCACGAGTATGGCCTTGCCAGATGGTATTCGTAGCAATGAAACCTATTTTTCCACTTGTTGAACAAACCCCATCAGCACACAACAAAAAGAACGAAATCAGATCAGGCCGTTTCGCCTTCCGGCCACCCGCAACTACTTCCCCAAGATAATCTCTGTAAGAGAACCCCATCGTTGAGCTAATTTTTCCTCCACCCAAGAACGGCGGATTGCCGACCACGGCGTCGAAACCGCCGTCCTCGAAGACCTCGGGGAAGACGAGCGGCCAGTGCAATGTATCGCGGCCGAAGTTGCCCGCGGGCAGGTCGGTGTCCAGCCACTCGCGGGCCTGTTGGCGGGCGCGGGCCTCGTCGGTGTGCATCCGCCGCGCGTGGTCGGCGGCGGCGATGGAGCCGTCGCGCAATCCCCTCTCGCCGCGCCCCGCATGTGCGAGAGCGGCGCCGACGGTGAGATCCGCGGCCAGCTCGGCCCGCCTGCCCTTGAGGTTGGCCTCGGCCAGCAGCGCGCGCTTGCGGTTCAAACCTTCCAGCGTGGTGCCGTCGATCTCGCGCAGCTCGCGGCGCTGCTCGGCCACCTCGGACACCAGCGAACGAACATCGGCGGTGAAGTCCACAGGGGACCGCTCGTGGATCGCCCGCCCCTTCCTGGCGTCCAGGTGCATGTACTCCAGCTGCTCCAGCGAGGTGATCCCCAACAGCGAGTCCCCCGCCACAAGCCTGTCATCCAGGAAGGTGAACGGCCGCTGGGAGTCCATGGAAACCAGCCACAGCGAGAGCTTGGCCATCTCCACCGCCATCGGGTTGATGTCCGCGCCGTACAGGCAGTGCTCGATCACCTGCCTGCGCGCCTCCACCACCGCCGGGTCCTCCTCGCTGTCCCCGGCGTGCTCCTGCGGCTGGTACTCGCGCACCCGCTCGTCGTCCTCGGCGATCCAGGCTTCCAGCAGCCTGCCGCCCAGATACCGCGCCGCCGCCACCAGGAACGCGGCCGAGCCCATCGCGATGTCGGCCACCCGAAGCTTCAGAATCTGCTCGCTGGGCTTGAGCCGCCACTCGCGCTGCTCGGCCGTGCTGAGCGGCCCCGGCTCGTAGACCAGCGGCTCCAGCGCGTGGCGCACCACGTCCTCGGCCAGGAACCGCGGCGTGTAGTGCGTGCCGGTGTTGGCGCGCAGCGGCGACTCGGTGACGAACAGCTCCCCGCCCAGCACCACCACGGGCAGCTCGCGCAGGTCGTCGCGGATCACGCCCCGGAACGGCAGCAGCCGCTCGGTCAGCGCGGCATCGCCCCTGGTGACGCCGAGCAGCTTCTTGCGCCGCTCCTCCCGCTCCACCGCGTCCGGCGGGGCGAGCCGCTTGGCCAGCTGCTTGGCCGTGCCGATGCCGGAATCCTTGAACTCGGCCGCCAGCGTCTCGGCCAGCTCGGTGGCCTCGGCGCTGTCGGTGGCGAGCTCCTCCAGCCGCCGCAGCGGCACCTCGGCCTCCCTGCCCTGCTTGCCGACCAGTCCCACGGTGGTGTCCTCGGCGCGGAACCCGTCGTAGGAGAGCAGGCCCTCGTAGACGTAGCCGATCTGCTCCACGTCCAGCGAGCGGAACGACAGGGTGCGCCGCTCGCGCGACTTGCCGCTGCCCACCCAGACGTGCTGCACCGAGCGCAGCATGTGCAGCACGGTGCGGTCGTCGATGTTCAACGGCAGCCACGGGAACGCGTCCGGGTCGAACAGCGAACCGTCGTGCGGGTGCATCGTCAGCCTGGGATGGGTCACGCCCCGGTAGACCGCCTCGAACAGCGCCAGCAGCCGGTACCAGCCGGTGTAGGTCTGCTGCAGGTCCTCCTCGCTGGACTCCAGCTCGCGCCGCTCCAGCTCGTCGTAGAGCCGCCCCGCCGAGTAGGTGGTGGCATACAGCTCGTTGTCCGAGGGCAGCAGCCTGCGCTCCTCGGCGAACAGCAGGAACACCACGCGCATCATCACCGACACCGCGCCGCGGTAGACCTCGTGCGCGGCCACCGAGTCCAGTTCGGACTCGCCACGGCGGCGCTGCTCGGTGCTGGCGCGGCCGAACGCGGCCACCAGCAGCTCCACCGCCTCGCGCACCTGCACGCCCAGGGCCTCGGTGATTTCCTCCTGCGAGTCCTCGCTGGCCTTGAGCAGTTCGGGCAGCCGCTCGCCCTCCGGCACGGCGAAGAACCGCTTGCGCCCCAGCAGCGAGACGAAGGCGCGCACCACGTCGCGCTCGGCGGCCTCCGGCCACGGCACCGCGTCGAACACGGCCGTGGTGGTCACCCCGGTGCGCGGGGCGCGCACCAGCGCCCACCAGCGGCCGTCGGTGACCAGGCCGAGCTCGACGCCGTGGTGGCGGCACAGCTGGGCCAGCCGGTCGGCGGGCGTGGCGGCCCAGTTGGAACCGGCGAGGCGGGCGGTGGGCTGCTGGCCCGGCTCGCAGACCATGCCGAGCAGCCGCACCGCGTCCGGCTTGACCTGCTCTGCTGACTGGAGCTGCTCGTCTGATTCGGACCGCTCGCCCGGCTCGCCCCGCCCGTCCTGCTCGACGTGCTCCTCGGGTTCGACCAGCGCGAAGGAGGGCGCCAGCCGGGTGTCGTGCTCGGCCACGTCGAGCGAGAGCCCCTCCAGACCCTCGCGGCGCAGCCGCTCGCCCCAGCCGAGCAGTTCGCCGAGCACGTAGTCGATCCAGTCCCGCTGCCCGGCGGAGACGTCGGCCTGCCAGGCCGAATGCGCGCGGCGCAGCCGCTGCCTGGTGGGCTTGTCCAGCGCGTCCGGCCCGCTCGGCCAGTGCCGCTTGAGCACCGGCAGCGAGAGGAACGGGCCGCTGACCTCGACCAGATCCAGCCACTCGCGGTGCTGCTCGGCGGCGTCCGGTGCCTTGCGGTGGAACGGTTTCGGGCTCATCGGGTCGCCTCTCGCTTCGGCACGACAACGATCACGGCTACGGGGAAACGGTGCGGCTCCTGCTCGCGGTAGCGCTCGGCGATCACGCCGAGCTCGCGGTCCCGCTCGGTGGCGAGCTGGTCCAGCCGCTGCTGCCACTTCTGCCGGTCGCGGCGGTACTGGGCGCGCTCCTCCCGGCTGCGGCTGACGTCGGCGCGGCTGAAGAGCGCCTCCTCCGCCTGGTCCTCGTCCTCGGCCAGCTTGGCGCGCAGCGTGCTCGCGAACTGGTCGATGACGGTGTTGATGCGCTCCCGCTCGGCCTCCTCGCGCTGGGCCAGCGTGCGCCGCAGCGAGTCCCGCCGGGTGTTGGTGCGCCAGTCGATGGCCGAGAGCAGACCGTCCCGGACCTTCGGCCAGCGGCCCACGATCCGGTTCCACACCGGCGGGGGCGCGGGGGTGCCGTCGGTCAGCGCGCGGTCCAGGATGCCGCCGAGCGTGCCGAGGTTCTCCAGCCTGCGAAACCGCCCGTTGGCCGGGGCCCAGCCGCCCGCGTGGATGACCTCCTCGTGTAGCCGCACCCCGTCGGCGCCGACCAGCACGAACCGTGAGTACGCGCCGACGAGCACGTCCTCCAGTTCGGGGTCGTCGCTGACCACCGCGGTCACCCGGTGCAGCTCCGAGTTCTCGTTGGACACCGCCGAGCGCAGTAGGCCGGTCGACATCGACACCAGCGGGTGGTTGAGGTGGGCCAGCACCACGTCATCACGGCCCTCGGCCACGGCCGGGTCGAAGGTCACCGGCAGCTGGCGTGGCTGCTCGGCACGGTTCGAGTGATCGGTCTCGACCGGTTTCTCGGTCAGTCCCTCGGTGGCGCGGGTCCAGGAGCCGGTCAGCGCGGGCACGTCGTACAGCGTGCCGGGTACGGGAGCCTGGCGGTCGTCGACGTGCTCGCGCAGCGGCTGCTGCCCGGCCAGTTCCAGCGCGGTGTCGACCACGCGTTTGACGCGCCGCGGGGTGGTTCCCAGTTCGCTGACCGTGCGGTCGAGGTTCTGCCGCAGCTTGCGGACCTGCTCGCGCACGTTCGACTCCACCACGAGCCGGTCCTTCGTGCTGCCCGCGCTGTCCACCTCGTCGTCGCGGACGGTCTGGCCGAGCATCCGGCGCTGCACCTTGTCCGAGAGCACCGCGTTGACCGAACCCAGGTCCTCGGCCATGCGGGCGACCTTATCGGCCACCCGGGCGAGGAACTCCAGATCGGCCTCGTAGGAGTCCACGGCGCCGTCCCAGCCTGTGCCGACGAAGTGCCGGACCTCGGGGACCTGAGTCTGGCCGTAGCGGTCGATGCGGCCGATGCGCTGTTCCAGCTTGTTCGGGTTGAACGGGATGTCGTAGTTGACCAGCCGGTGGCAGTGCTTCTGCAGGTCGATGCCCTCGCTGGCCGCGTCGGTGGCGAGCAGGATGCGCAGCGGGTGCTCGCTCGGGTGCTTCTGGAAGGCCAGCCGCAGCCGCTCGCGCTCCTCGGTACTCATGCCGCCGTGCAGCTCGGCCAGCTTGTCACCGCCGAGGCCCTCCTGGCGCAGCAGGTTGGCCAGCCACTGCTGGGTGTCGCGGTACTCGGTGAACACCACGATTCGCTCGTCGGTCCAGTCCCGGTCCGGTTTGCACACCTGCTGGAGGTGCTTGATCAGTTCGCGGGCCTTGGCGTCGGGCTGGGCCTCGTGCGAGCACGCCCACTCCCGCATCCGCTCCAGCAGCCCGATCTCGTCCTCGGCCGGGTCCGGCTGCATCGGGCGGGTGCGGTCCAGCGCGTCGTCCTCGGCGTCGGCCATGTGCTCGTCGTCGTAGGTGGCGAGCTCGTCGAAGAACTCGTCCATCCACTCCGGAACGTCGTCGTCGAGCTGAGCCGAGCCGGACCGCGAGCGCAGCGTGTCCAGATACACCCCCACGGTGTGCTCGAACGCGGCGGGGCTGGAGAACAGCCGCTTCTTCAGCAGCAGCGTCACCAGGTCGGTGGCCTTGCGGCCCCGGCGGGAGGCGAGCTTGTCGCGGCGAGCGGCGGCGAACCGGGTCAGCAGGCCGTGGATCTCGCGCTCGCTGTCCGGGTACTCCACCGGGATCGCCATCGCGTGGCGGCGGGCGAAGCGCGGATTGCCGTCGGCGTCGGTGATCTCGGTCTTGAGCCGCCGCACCACGGTCTCGTCCACCGCCGCCCGATCCGGCTCCACACCACGGGCGAACCGCTGGTCGTCGAGGATCTCCAGCAGCGCGGTGAACGACGCCTGGTAGCCGTTGTGCGGGGTGGCCGAGAGGAACAGCCGGTGCGTGAAGTGCGGGGCGAGCGTGCGGATCAGCTTGGTCTGCTGCGAGTCCACGGCGTAGACCTGCTTCGGCGCGGCCGGGGCCGCGTGGTGGGCCTCGTCCAGGATGAGCAGGTCGAAGGTGCGCGGGTAGGTCGGGCCTCCGGCGGGCAGCACCTCGTTGAGCAGCCGCTGCGCCTTGGCGCCACGCAGCCAGGGCAGGCTGACGATGGCCTTGGGGAAGATGTTGAACGGGTTGGCCGCGCTGCCGTACTCGCGGCGCACCCGCGCGCAGCACTCGGAGTCGATGATCGTGAAGTCCAGGCCGAACTTCTCCGCCATCTCGTCGCGCCACTTGGCGGTCAGCCCGGCCGGGCAGACGATCATGATGCGCTTGCCGCGCTGGCGCAGCAGCAGCTCCTGGGCCACCAGCCCGGCCTCGACGGTCTTGCCCAGGCCCACGTCGTCGGCCAGCAGCAGGTTCACGCGCGGGGAGTCCATGGCGCGGGCGACCGGTTCGAGCTGGTAGTCCTCGATCGCCACGCCCGAGCGGAACGGCGCCTGCAGCGTCTTCACGTCGGCCGAGGTCACCGCCGACCAGCGCACCGCGTCCAGGAACGCGGCCAGGCGTTCCGGCGGGTCGAAGTCCTGTTCGGGCAGCTCCGGCAGCGAACCGGCGGGCAGCACCTGCCTGCCCGGTTCGAGTTCCCAGAGCACCTCCAGCATCTCGCCGTAGCGGCCGTCCTCCACGCTCTGCAGCCCCACCAGGGTGCTGGTCTCGCCCTGGTCGACCTCGCTGACGACCCACTTCTGCCCACGGACCGAGACCAGCGCACCGGTCTCCAAGCCCTCACTCGTTGTTGTCATCGGCTTTCCCCCGGCCGGGTCGGTTTCCCCACAGTCGTCGCACGAACGCGACCTGCGGAAATACTACTGACGAATGATCATTCACTGACAGGTGTTCGGGTATCGGATTCGCAACGACGAAGCCGGGGCGGTGTCGTTGCCGCACCGCTTCGGGGTGTCGATTTCTCGCGAAATCGCCGGGCGCGGGTTGGGGATTCCGAGCGGGATGCGGGCTCTGTGCGGGGTGGGGGCGGGACCGAGTCGGGCATCGCGGGGTTGCCGGTGGTCATCGGGAGTCCACATCGGATTCCGTTTCGGAGTCGTCGGTCGGCGGCAGCAGCGCGCCCTCGGTGAGTCCGGCGGTGGTCTCGCGGAGCGCCTCGGCCGCGATCCGGTCCACCGCGCGGGCCGACTCCCGCATCGCGTGCAGCCGCCGGAAGGCGTCGCCGTAGCCTTGTTGCCGCTCCGGCGGCACCAACGGCACCCGCAGCCGCTTGGCGTCCAGCCGCAGGATCGAACTGCCGGTGGTGGCGCTGTGCGTGTTCTCCTCCGAACCGAGGAAACCGGCCAAAAACCACGCGTCGAGCCGTTCCGGATCCGGCCGCAGCAGATACAACTGCCGCCCCAGCAGGGCACCCGCGTCCTCAGCCGTTGCCACGCGCACCGGCACCCGCCGCAGCCCCTTGAGCGTGTCCGGCAGGATCACGTCGCCCTCGGCGATCTCCACGGTCTCCGAGGGCGGCTGCCCGGTGCCCCCGGAAGGCCCCGCGTGCTCCCAGACGTCGGCGGAGGTGAGCACCCGCCACGCCACTTCGGCACCGGCGGTCTCCTCCGCAGCACCGGAGGTCGAGATCCGGTGCAGCTCCAGCGCCCCGCCTCGCAGCAGATCGGCCACAGTGGCCGACTGCCAGGCGACCGGCTCCGAACCGGCGGACCGCCACTCCGGAACGTCGAGCGAGTCGAGCAGTTCCGAACCGGCACGGTGCAGCTCCCGCCACGACCACAGCACCCGCTCGTGCCTGCGCGCCGGATCGACCGCCCCGGCACCGGTGTGCACCTGGCGTCGCGGCGTGAGATCGACGTTCTCATCGAGCACGTCCACGGCCGGGCGAGCGCAGACGACTCCCGGCACGGCCTCGAAACCCTCCGGATCGGCCAGGAAGTCGCGCCATGCGGGCAACACCCGCTCCCGCAGCGCCTCCCAGGACAACGCGGTACGCCCCGAGGCGCGCTGCTCGCCCGAGGAATCGGCGGGCGGAGCCGTTTCCTCGGCCGGTGGTTGCAGGAACAGCACGGGGGCGACCTCGCGGTGCTCGGGGTCGGGCGCGGCCAGCAGCCAAAGGTGCAGCCCGAGATGCGAGGGCACCGCCGCGCCCGGCGGCAACCCGATCACCGCCCGCAACGCGCCGGAACGCACCAGCTGGGAACGGATCCGACGCCCGGAGGCCCGTTCCGCCACACCGGGAGGCAGCAGCAGCACCGCCCGGCCGCCCGGTTCGAGGTGGGCCAGACAGTGCTGCACCCAGGCCAGTTCGGACTCCGATTTCGGCGGCAGCCCGTACACCCAGCGCGGGTCGTAGGCGACTTCCTCGTGGCCCCAGTCCCGCACGCCGTACGGCGGGCCGCAGACCACTCCCCCGGCACGCAGTCGTGGGAAGGCGTCCGCGCGGAGGCTGTCCCCAGTACGGATCAACCGCTCGGCCGAGGTCGCGAGGTCCAGCCGAACCGAGCTCAACGCCGCTAGCGGGTCGTGCACGTCCTGGCCGGACACCTCGGTGGCACCGGCTTCGGCCGCCGCGAGCAGCAACCCGCCCGCGCCGCAGGCCGGGTCGAAAACGGACTTCGGGAACCGCTCCTCACCGGGAGCGAGCAGCGACACCATCAGCTCGGCCAACGGCCGGGGGGTCGGGGTGGTGCCGGTCTCCGGATCCTCGGTGATCACCTCGGTGAGCACGTCCAGCGCGGCGAGCACGCCGTCGGCGGCCACGCACTCCACCAGGGCGCGCAGCACCGTCGCAGGGAACTCGTCCGGAAGCGGACCACGCGCCCCCGAGTCGTCGCTGAGGTGATCGGTCATCGCCCGGTCCAGCAGCTCCCGCTGCCGTGGTTCGGGTGAACCCGCGATCAGGGCGCGTTCGGAATCGTCGAGCCCGGCCAGCGCCGACAGCAGCGGCAGCAGTCGGACGGCCGGGCCGCCGATCTCGTCCCCGGCCGTGCGCAGCGTGGCGCGCAGTTCCTCCCGTGGCGTTCGCTGCGGGAGCTGGCCCCGCTCCGACAACCAACTCCGCACCTGTTCGGCGTCATAGGCGGGGCTGCTGTCGGTCCCACCCACCGGCGCCGGAAAGTCCGGGTGGCGTCGGCGCCAGTTGCTGACCGTCGCCCGCGTCACCCCCGCGATGCGGGAGATCTCGGCAGCGGTCAGCTGCGCGGCTGATTGGGGCATCGCGAGGTCCTGTCCTGTTCCGGGATCCGAGCCGTAAACAGCCTACAACACCGATCAAATCTGTAAACACGTTTGACAGTGCTTTCAGCTTGTGCTTTTATGATCACGCTTTCAACGCGGCCGGTTGTCAGGCGATCGCACCATCCAGAGCTGTTCCACGAGAGAAGCCAGAGCCGCTCGACTAGAGAGGCCAGAGCCCTTCACCGAGAGAGATCAGACCCGCTTTACGAGAGAGGAAAACCATGTCCATCCCCATGCCCACCAGCGAAACGGAGGGCATCCGGCTGCACGTCACCCCGTTCCGCCCGGAAGCGGTGATCGGTGCGCTCGGCCTGCCCACCCTGCTGCAGCTGGTCCCCTCCCCCAAATCGCAGGAGAACCAGCAGGCGCTCAAACACGCCTCCGGCACGCTGCGCAGGCACGCCGAAGTGCGCGGGCTGGTGCAGCGGATGCTGCGATCCACCAGCAAGGGCCGCAACGTCGCCTCCTACGCCGGCTACATGGCAGCCGGGGTGAAAGGCGATCTGGGGGCCGCGTGGTCGACACCCCCGGTCACGCTCTGGCTGGGTTCCCAGCTCGCCTCGATCGGTGAGGAACTCGTCGCGGGAACCGGCATGCGAACGGTGTCCATCGCCCCCGGCTCGCCCGTGGTGGCCATCGACGGCGAGACGCAGGTCGCCGCCTGGCACGAGCTCTACGACTCACCCGAGCGCTACGGACTCACCACCGACGAGCTGGCCCGGATACGGGTGCCCTTCGAACTGTTCTGGGGCCTGGAGGTCAAGGAGGCGCGGCAGATCTTCTACGACCGCAACGTCGAGGGCATCACGGTGGCCAAGAACCTGGCCATGTCGATGGACCAGCGCGACTTCGGCACCCGGCTGGCCCACCTGGTGATCGACAACGTGCGAGTGGAACGCGACGGCGAGTCCGTGCCGTTCGGCAAGTTCGTCGAGACCAGGGGCAGGCAGCTCAAGGCATCCTCGCCCGAGGTCGTCACCCTCTCGGCGTTGCGCGTGCTGGTGGTGTGCACGCTGTTCGGCAGGGTGGGGCTCGCGCGTTCGGGATCGACCCTGCGGGACGAGGAACTGCCCGAGGGGGTCACCGCCGAACAGGCCACCCGCAGGCTCGTGCCACTACTGTCGACGGTCATCTCGACGCTGCGGGAGCACTTCCTCGCGCGCTCGGCCGTGTCCGCCCCGGCGGTACTGGCGGGCATCGGCATCGCGGCACACCAGGCGACCGGCTGGGCCAACACCGGCGGCACGCTCACCGAGGACGAGCTGCTCCACCTGCTGTCCACAGTGCGCTGGGAACGCGAAGCCAGGTACTGGCACGGCGTGGCGGCCAGCGCCAACGCCAAGGGCACGCTGAACTTCGCGGGCGGAGCCAAAGACGCAGGGGGTCGGGTGGCCGACGCCATCGTGCACCCCGAGAGCCAGTACGGGCGAAGGATCCGCGGCCGATAACCAGAGTTTCTCGGTTCCGGTTGGCGCGGGGTTCACTTGGCGGAACCTCTCGCGGGCTCTCGCTGCGGGTGCCCCGACATCGGGTAGTTACTACACAACGTCGGGGCCGTCCTCGCGAGAGCACCACGAGAGAACCCGCAGCGGTGCGGGCTGCGTGAGTGGTCGTTTCGGCGCCGACGCGCCGAAGAACCGCCACACGGCAACGCATCCGACTCACGCACCGGGGACACGGGCGTGACGCCGCTCATCCTCCCGATACCGGAACAGTGCCGGTTCGAACCCGCAGCGGTGCGGGCTGCGTGGGTGGTCGTTTCGGCGCCGACGCGCCGAAGGACCGCCACACGGCAGCGCATCCGACTCACGCAGCTGGGATACCCGCGCCACTCAGTCGCATGGTTCCGCTTCGACAGCGGCACCGGTGCGACGACGATTTCGCGAGAAATCGACGAGCACAAAGCCACCTCACCCCAAGGGCGCGGCGATTTCGCGAGAAATCGACGCCCTTCGCACGGACAGTCCGCATCGAACGAAAGGCAAAAGCAAAATGACTTACACACCGGTACCACCGCAACAGCACAGCGGAAAGTTCTCCGGCCTCGCAGTGGCGAGCCTGGTGCTGGGAATCGTCGGCATATGCGGGTCGATAATCCCCATCCTGAACAACCTGACCGCCGTAGCAGGTTTCGTAGGTGTGATCCTAGGAGCCATCGCCCTGTTCGGAACCAGGAAAGTGATGGCCGGGATCGGAACCGGGCTGGGCGTACTGGGGATCGTGATCACCGTGGTGGTTCAGGCAGCGCTGGTCAGCACCATCGAAAGCGGTGGGGAAGCCGCGGGCACCGCCAACAGCGAGCCGGAAACATCCATTCAGCCCGCCCCGGCCTCGAACGGTTCGTCCGATTCACAGTCCGGTTCGTCCGACTCTTCCGAGAAAC
The DNA here is from genome assembly GCF_900101095.1 of Actinopolyspora mzabensis. Lineage (GTDB taxonomy): Bacteria > Actinomycetota > Actinomycetes > Mycobacteriales > Pseudonocardiaceae > Actinopolyspora > Actinopolyspora mzabensis. Next base: position 33,095 of record NZ_FNFM01000005.1, on the reverse strand, counting down.
TCGGGTTCGGCGAGAAGCACGAATGGAGCGGGGGCGAAACGATCTCCGTCTCGAAACCCAGCCCCTACACCGAGAGCAACCAGTTCCTGCAGCCGGATGCGGGCAAGCGATACGTCCAGTTCGACGTCCACGTGGTCAACAATGGCGACGCCGAGTACAACGTCGCTTCGGTGAACATCACCGCACAGCACGCCGGCAAGGTCGCCCAGCAGAACTACGCCGCCGGTGACCAGCTCCCGAACACCCAACTGCCGCCGGGCGGCGACGTCACCTACACCATGGTCTTCACCATCTCCGAGGAACCGGGCGAACTGCAGGTCAGCGTGCAGCCCAACGTGTTCGCCGCGAACACGGTCTACTTCACCGGCAAGGTGTGACCCGCTCGATAAATGTAAGCCCGACGAAAGCCGAGCACCCCACTCACCTGACCACCGCAACACCGGAGAACGGGTGCTGGTCGAGGCCAGCCCGCGCGACAGGGTGTGGGGCATCGGTTTGGCCGCCGACGATCCGGCGGCGGGCGATCCGGAGCGGTGGCCGGGGCTGAACCTGCTCGGCTTCGCGCTCATGGAAGCACGCGAGACGCTGCGCGAGCGCGAGCAGATCGACTGAACACCGCCCGGCACGCACAGCGCGGGCGCATCGAAAACGCCCCGAGGGAGCCGAGCGGGGTCGGAACGGCCCCGGGGGACAGAACCGCAGCGAAAAGCGGTGGCGGGAGAGGCGCCCTCGCTCACCCCTCGGGGCGGCCGCGCTGCTGCCGCAGCTTGCGCAGCGCCTCGTCGAGCAGCTCCATGCCGTCCTCGTCGCTGCGTCGTTCCTTGACGTAGGCGAGATGGCTCTTGTAGGGCTCGTTGCGCTTAGGCGACGGTGGGTTCTCCCGGTCCCGCCCGGCCGGAAGCCCGCAGTGCGAGCACTCCCACGTGTCCGGAACCCGCGCGTCCACCGCGAACGATGGCTCGGTCAGGTGCTCCTTGTCACACCAGTAGGCGACCCGCTGTCGGGGAGCCGCCTCGCCACGCTCGACCTCGGCACCGCCCGAACTCGACCCGATGCGCATGCCGCGTATCGAGTTACCACCAGTCATCCGCTTTCACCCACCGTCCCACCATCTTCCGGTCGACATCGTGCGGACCGAGACCGCACGACTACGCGGCCGAGGCCGCGCCCCGACCGCGCGCGTGCTCGTCAGGAGGCACCCATCTTGATCAGCAAGCCGGTGCCGATTATGGAGATCACCCACAGCGCGATGACGAACAACGTCATCCTGTCCAGGTTCTTCTCCGCGACGCTGGACCCGGCCAGGCTCGACTGCATGCCGCCGCCGAACAGCGAGGAGAGCCCGCCGCCCTTGGCCCGGTGCAGCAGCACGAGCAGCACCAGCAGGATGCTGGTCAGCAGGACCATGATCTGCAACAAAAGTGTCATAACGTCCTCGTTCGCATCACGGTTCGTGGCAAGCCTACCGAACCGACTCGCCGCCGTGGACCACCGTCGGCATCGTAAACTCTCGATTCGCATCCGCCGGCTCGGTATTCCGCCGGTTCCTCGGCATTCCAGCTGCCGAACAACCCGCCCCCGAAACCGGGGTGAGAACCAGCGGGAGGTTCCGCCTGGACCCCGGGCGGCGTCGATTTCTCGCGAAATCGCCGCGCCGCCCGGTAACCCCGGTACTTCGCGCCTGACTCCCGGAAGCGGCCGGGAACGGGGTCAGGGTAGCGGTCCGCCCGCGGCCAGCGCGCTCATCTTGGCGAACTCGTCACCGTTGAGGCTGGCACCGCCGACCAGCGCGCCGTCCACGTCGTCCCGGCCGACCAGGTCGGCGATGTTGCTGGACTTGACCGAACCGCCGTAGAGCACGCGCACCTCCTCGGCGATCTCGGCGCCGTACTTCTCGGTCAGCGCGGCCCGCAGCGCCCCGCAGACCTCCTGGGCGTCCTCGGCGGTGGCCACCTTGCCGGTGCCGATCGCCCAGACCGGCTCGTAGGCGATCACCGCGCGCCGCACCTGCTCCTGCTTGAGCCCCTTGAGCCCCTCGATGAGCTGGTTCGTGCAGTACGAGACGTGGTCGCCCGCCTCCCGCACGTCCGAGCCCTCACCGACGCACAGGATCGGCGACATCTCGTGCTTGAGGACGGCGCGGACCTTGCGATTGATCAGTTCGTCGGTCTCGCCGTGGTGCTCGCGGCGCTCCGAGTGGCCGACGACGACGTAGTCGCAACCGAGCTTGGCCAGCATGGGGGCCGACACGTCACCGGTGTAGGCACCGGAGTCGTGCTGCGAGACGTCCTGTGCGCCGTGCCGCAGCAGCAGCTTGTCGCCGTCGATCAGCGTCTGCACGCTGCGCAGATCGGTGAACGGCGGGATCACGGCCACCTCGACCTTGTCGAAGTACTTCTCCGGCAGGGCGAAGGCGATCTTCTGCACCAGCGCGATCGCCTCGAGGTGGTTGAGGTTCATCTTCCAGTTGCCCGCCAGCAGCGGCTGCCTGGACTTGCTCATGCCCGACCCTCCAGTACGGCCACTCCCGGCAGGTCCTTGCCCTCCAGGAACTCCAGCGAAGCCCCACCACCGGTGGAGATGTGCGAGAACCGCTGCTCGTCCAGTCCGAGCGTGCGCACCGCGGCGGCGGAGTCACCACCGCCCACGACGCTGAACGAGTCGGATTCGGCGACGGCTCGCGCGACGCCCCTGGTGCCCTCGGCGAAGGCGGGGAACTCGAACACACCGGCGGGACCGTTCCAGAACACCGTGGCGGCCGAACCGAGGATCTCGGCGTAGCGCTCCACGGTACGCGGGCCGATGTCCAGGCCCTGCCAGCCCTGCGGGATCGAGTCGGACGGCACGACCTGCGTGTTCGCGTCGGCGGCGAACCGGTCGGCGGCCACGACGTCTACCGGCAGCACCAGCTTGTCACCGTGCTCGTCGAGCAGCTGCTTCGTCGTGGCGATCTGGTCCTGCTGCAGCAGCGAATCGCCCACCGAGTGGCCCATGGCGGCGAGGAAGGTGTAGGCCATGCCCCCGCCGATGACCAGCCGGTCCACCTTGGGCAGCAGTGCGTTGATGACGCCGAGCTTGTCGGAGACCTTGGAGCCGCCGAGCAGCACCACGTAGGGCCTGCGCGGGTCACCGGTCAGAGTGCGCAGCACATCGACCTCGCTGAGCACCAGCCCACCGGCGTAGGCGGGCAGCCTGGTGGCGAGGTCGTAGACCGATGCCTGCTTGCGGTGCACCACTCCGAAACCGTCCGAGACGAAGGCGGCACCGGTTCCGACCAGTTCGACCAGGGCGTCGGCGAGCTGCCCGCGTTCGGCGTCGTCCTTGCTGGTCTCGCGCGGGTCGAAGCGCACGTTCTGCAGTACCGCGACCCCGCCGTCGGCCAGTCCGTCGACCACCTGCTGCGCCGAGCTGCCGACCACGTCCTCGGCCAGCGCGACCTCGGAGCCAAGCAGCTCACCGAGCCTGCGCGCCACCGGGGAGAGGGTGTAGCGCTCGTCCGGGGCGCCGTCCGGCCTGCCGAGATGCGCGGTGAGCACCACGCGGGCGCCCGCGCCGGTCAACTTCTCGATCGTCGGCAGGGCGGCCCGGACCCGACCGTCGTCTGTAATGGTTTCGCCGTCCAGCGGGACGTTCAGGTCGGCACGCACCAGGACGTACCTGCCCCGAACCCCCTCGCCGAGCAAGTCGTCGAGATTCTTCAAGCCTGCAGCTCCTCGCCTGAATCACAAGGGGTGAGGGATCACAAGGGGTGATGGGACGATTCGGCCCCCGGGCGGGGTCGCCCGGGGGCCGATGGAGATCAGGAAAGCTTGGAACCGACGAGGTCGGCCAGATCGACCAGGCGGTTGGAGTAGCCCCACTCGTTGTCGTACCAGCCGACGATCTTGACCTCGTTGCCGATGACCTTGGTCAGCGGGGCGTCGAAGATCGTGGAGGCGGGGTCGCCCACGATGTCGCTGGACACGATCGGCTCCTCGGTGTAGCGGAGGATGCCCTTGAGCTGGCCGTCGGCGGCAGCCGCCTTGAACGCCTCGTTGACCTGCTCCTCGGTGGCGTTGGTCTTGAGGGTGGCGGTCAGGTCGGTGACCGAACCGGTCGGGACCGGCACGCGCATGGCGTAGCCGTCGAGCTTGCCGTTGAGCTCGGGCAGCACCAGGCCGATCGCCTTGGCCGCACCGGTGCTGGTGGGGATCACGTTGACGGCCGCCGCACGCGCCCTGCGCAGGTCCTTGTGCGGGCCGTCCTGCAGGTTCTGGTCGGCGGTGTAGGCGTGCACCGTGGTCATCATGCCCTGCTCGATGCCGAAGCTGTCGTTGAGGACCTTCGCCATCGGGGCCAGGCAGTTGGTGGTGCACGAGGCGTTGGACAGCACGGTCTGGGTGCCGTCGTAGGACTCGTCGTTCACCCCGAGCACGACGGTGAGGTCCTCGCCCTTGGCGGGTGCCGAGACGATGACCTTCTTCGCGCCGCCCTCGTCCACGTGCCTGCGGGCGTCCTCGGCCTTGGTGAACAGTCCGGTGGACTCGACCACGACGTCGACACCGAGGTCTCCCCACGGCAGCTTGCCCGGATCCTTCTCGGCGAGGATCTTGATGCTCTTGCCGCCGACCTCGATCCCCTCGTCGGTCACGGTGACCTCTCCGGGGACCTGGCCGAGCACGCTGTCGTACTTGAGCAGGTGCGCCATGGTTGCGACGTCGCCCAGGTCATTGGCGGCCACGACCTCGATATCGTGCTTGCTGGCAACTGCCGCACGCCAGAAGTTGCGTCCGATCCGGCCGAAGCCATTGATACCTACGCGAACGGTCACGCCGATCTCTCCTCGCGACTTACCCTGCCGAGTCGTCGGCAGGTGGCGGTCATATGGACTCGTCATCGACCCTATCGCCCGACTCGCCCCTGTTACGAACTCGGGAGACGCCGCACCACGGCATCGCCGCGCCACTCATCGGCTCGCGGGCCGACGGGCAGCGGAGTCGCCCCGGAACGAACGGCCGCCCGACATCGAATTTCCCACTCCACGGGACGGGTCGATCCGGACAGAACCGATGGGAAACACGACTGTAACGATTCACAAACATCGGTGGAAAATCACTTCCACGGGTGACGAACAGCCGTACCGGAAAGCACCCGCACCACTGTTACTCACCCGAAAGCATCATACGACGTGACGTCGCGCGGGCGAAACCGAACTCCGGTGAATCGACGCCGAGGTGTCACTGCCGACGAATCGCGGCCGGCGAATCGGAGGTTCACCGGCCGCGGGAGTCCCTCGGTGAGCTCTCGGGTGCCGCTCCGCCGGCGGGTAGCTCTCCGGTCGTGCGGCACCCGCGTACCGCGCTGTCGCCGCTGACATATCACCACCGGAAACGGTGATCTCGAAAGCGGGCGCACCCGAACGGCCCCGGTCACTCATGCGGCCCCGGCCACGCGAACGGCCCCGGTCAGTCGTGCTGTTCCTCGCGGAGCATTCCGTCCACACCGGACTCGAGCAGTTCGGTGGTGACCGCCGACTCGGTGTCGGGCAGGTTCAACTCCCTGGCCCGTTTGTCGGCCATCGCCAGCAACCGCCGGATCCGACCGGCCACGGCGTCCTTGGTCATCGGCGGGTCGGCGAGCTGACCGAGCTCCTCCAGCGAGGCCTGCCGGTGCGCCAGCCGGAGCCTGCCCGCCACCATCAGGTGTTCCGGGACGGAGCTGCCGAGCAGCTCCAGCCCGCGTTCCACCCGCGCGGCGGATGCCACGGCGGCACGCGCGGAACGCCGCAGGTTGGCGTCGTCGAAATTGGCCAGTCGGTTGGCCGTGGCGCGCACCTCGCGGCGCACTCGACGCTCCTCCCAGGTCATCACGCTGTTGTGCGCGCCGAGCCGGGTAAGCAGCGCCCCGATGGCGTCGCCGTCGCGGACCACGACCCGATCGGTGCCGCGCACCTCGCGGGAACGTGCCTGAACCTCGAGGCGACGAGCCGCCCCGACCAGCGCCAGCGCGGCCTCCGGGCCGGGGCAGGTGACCTCCATCGCCGAGGAGCGGCCGGGCTCGGTCAGCGAGCCGTGCGCCAGGAACGCTCCCCGCCAGGCGGACTCCGCGTCGCACACCCCGCCCGAGACCACGTGCGAGGGCAGTCCCCGCACCGGACGGCCGCGCGGATCGAGCAATCCGGTCTGCCGGGCCAGGCCTTCCCCGTCGCGTACGACTCGCACCACGTAGCGGGTTCCCTTGCGGAGTCCGCCGGAGGTGATCACGTGCACGTCGGAGTGGTAGCCGTAGAGCTCGTGCAACTCGCGCCGCAACCTGCGCGCGGTGGAACCGGAGTCGAGTTCGGCCTCCACCACCACACGCCCGCCGACGAGGTGCAACCCGCCCGCGAAACGCAGCAGCGAGGACACCTCGGCTCTGCGGCAGCACGCCTTGGTCGTCGGCAACCTGCTCAGTTCGTCTTTGACCGCCGCGGTCATAGCCACCGGTCCGTCCTCCTCTCCAGTGCGGCTGTCAGACTCGCCGCGAGAGCATCCGGTTCGTGCTTCGCCGAACCGGGTGCGGCAGCGACTCGATCAAGCAAAGTCTGCGCACCAAGTCCGGTTGCCGCAGCACGAAGCCGATCGGGCGTCGGTACCGCTTCGGAATCGGCCAATACCGCGTCTACCCGCAGTTTTGGCTCGTGTTCGGAGATCACGTCCAGATGTTGTTCCGGTGAGAAGTCCGCTGTTTCACCCGGTTGCGGGACAAGATTGAGTACCACGATCCGCTGAGCAGAAGTGTTGACCAAGGCGTCGCGCAGCTCGGGCACCAGCAGATGCGGCAGCACGCTGGTGAACCAGGAACCGGGCCCCAGCAGCACCACGTCGGCGTCCAGCACCGCCTGCACCGCCTCGGGAGCCGCACGCGGCTCGTGCCGCTGCCCGTCGACCGCGTTGAGCCGCACCCGTCGCACCCGGCCCGGCGTGCTGGCGATGGCCACCTGCCCCCGGATCGTGCGCACCGCGGCGGGATCCTCGTCCAGCCCGGTGACGTCGGCCTCCATGTCCAACGGCTCCGCGGACATCGGCAGCACGCGCCCCCGCACCTCCAGCAACCGGCACGCCTCGTCCAGCACGGCTATCGGATCACCCAGCACGTCCAGCAGCCCCGCGAACAGCAGATTACCGACCGCGTGGCCCGCCAGGGCACCGTTGCCACCGAAGCGGTGCTCGAACAGCCGCGCCCAGGTGTGGCCCGTCCCGGAGTCGGCCGCCAACGCCGACAGCGCCTTGCGGAGATCACCCGGCGGCAGCATGCCGAGCTCGCGACGCAACCTCCCCGAGGAACCACCGTCGTCGGCGACGGTCACCACGGCCGTGATGTCGGTGGTTATCCGCCGCAACGCGGCCAGACTCACCTGTAAGCCCCGTCCACCTCCGAGGGCGACGGCTCGCGGCCGATCCGGCCGCGTGGTCGTATCACTGGTCTCCACGCTGCTCCCTTCCACCCTCGAGCGGACCGACCGAGAACCCGGTAGCGGGCCGGGTTCGCGTGCCGCGCCGAGCACTTGACCGCGGGTCACGATCGGGCGACACACGAGACAACGAAACACGAGGCAGCGAGGTGTGACGTGCGCATCGCCCGGGACTTGATGAGCCCCGCGACCTCCCCGGCCCCGAACGAACCGGCCCCGAACGAACCGGGCCCGAACGAACCGGGCCACCGGGAAGCGACCGCTGTGGAACGCTCACTCGCGTCCCAGATCGCGGTGCACCGTCTTGACGGTCATCCCGTCGTCGTCGGAAAGTCGTCGCGCCAGCTCCTCGGTGAGCACCACGCTGCGATGCTTGCCGCCGGTGCAGCCCATCGCCAGCGTCAGGTAGCGCTTGCCCTCGCGCTGATAGCCGGTCCCCACCAACCGCAACAACCGCTGGTAGTTGTCGAGGAACTCCTCTGCCCCCTCCTGCCCCAGCACGTAGTTGCGCACCTCGTCGTCGTTGCCGTTGAACTCGCGCAACTCCGGTATCCAGAACGGGTTGGGCAGGAACCGGCAGTCCATGACCAGATCGGCGTCCATCGGCAGGCCGTACTTGTAGCCGAAGGACAGCACGGTCACCTGCGTTCTGGTCCCCGCCTCGGTGCCGAACGCGTCCTCGATCTTGGTCCGCAGCTGGTGCACCGACAACCCCGTGGTGTCCAGCACGAGATCGGCCTCGGCACGGAGCTTGGACAGCAGCGAACGCTCGGCGGCTATGCCGTCGGCGAGTCGACCCTGGCCCTGCAGCGGATGACCGCGCCGGACCTGTTCGAACCGGCGGACCAGCACCTCGTCGGTGGCTTCCAGGAACAGCACTTTCGGCTTGTAGCCCCGCGCGTCGAGATCCTTGATCACCGAACCGAGATCCTCGGTGAACGCCCGGCTGCGGACGTCCATGACCACGGCCACCCGGGTTATGGCATCGCTGGAACGCGCACCGAGTTCGACCATGGTCGAGATCAGTTCGGGTGGCAGGTTGTCCACCACGAACCAGCCCAGATCCTCCAGGCACTTCGCGGCGGTGCTGCGGCCCGCCCCGGACAAGCCGCTGACGACCGCCACTTCGATGCCGCCTTGTTCTTCGCTCACTGTTCAACCCCCTGCGGTACCGTCGCCGTCCCTCGCGGTGCCCGTTTCGGAGTCCCGGACGCCGCCCGTCGGTTCCGTGACGGTGCTGGAAATGTTCCGTCCCTGTGAGTCGTCGGCTCCCGACGACTCGGCCACCCTCCCCGCGAATGCGGTTCCGGTGGCTTCGTCCTCCGCGGTTTCGGCCCCCGCAGCATCCGATTCCGCTACATCCGCTTCCGCCGTGTCCGACTCCGCAGCGTCCGACGCGGCAGCATCCGACGCGGCCCCGGTCTCCGCCGCACCGGACAACGCGCCGTGCACCGCCTCGGCCGTTCGCCTGCCGAAACCCGGTACGGCGCTGATTTCCTCGATCGTGGCAGCCCGGATCTTGCGCAGCGACCCGAAGTGTTTGAGCAGCGCCTTCTTCTTGACCTGCCCCAGTCCCGGCACGGCGTCCAGTTCGGAGTCCGTCATCCGCTTGGAGCGCTGCTTGCGGTGGTAGGCGATCGCGAAGCGGTGCGCCTCGTCCCGCACCCGCTGCAGCAAGTAGAGCGCCTCGCTGGTTCTGGAGAGGACGAGTGGTTCCGGTTCGGCGGGCAACCACACCTCCTCGAGGCGTTTGGCCAGCCCGATGACGGCGACATCGGTGATACCGAGCTCGGCCAGCTCGTCGGCGGCGGCGTTGGCCTGCGGCGCCCCACCGTCGACCACCAGCAGGTTGGGCGGGTAGGCGAACTTGCGGGGTTTACCGGTGTCGGGATCCACTCCCGGCGGCTGCTCGTTCCCCGTGGAATCGAGCTCCTCGCTCTCCCCCGTGCTCTCGCTCTCCCCGGTGCCGTGACCGGCCTGGGCACCGTCGCTCGTCTCGATCGAGCCGGTGCCCGGAAGAGAGCCGGCGTCCACGACAGGACCCGCGTCCACCGCCTCCGCCGCGGCGCCGGGCCCCTGCTCGGTGCCGGTCTCGCGCAGATACCGGTTGAACCTGCGCCGAACCACCTCGGCCATGGCAGCGGTGTCCCCGCCCTCACCACCGCCCCGCACGGAGAACCGACGGTATTCGGACTTGCGGGCCACCCCGTCCTCGAAGACGACCAGCGAGGCGACCACATCAGTGCCCTGCACGTGGCTGACGTCCACGCACTCGATCCGCAGCGGCGCGCTGTCCAGCCCGAGCGAGTCCTGCAGCTCCTGCAGCGCAGCCGAGCGGGCGTTGATGTCCCCCGCCCTGCGCAGCTTGTACTGCTTGAACGCCTCCTGCGCGTTCGCGCGCACCGTCTCCAGCAGCGTTCGCTTGTCACCCCGCTGCGGGACGCGCAGTCCGACCTTGCTGCCACGCAGCCTGCCGAGCCACTGCGCCACCGCCTCGGAGTCCTCCGGCAGTTCGGGCACCAGCACCTCGCGGGGCACCGGGGTGCCACCCGCGTCGGCCTGGTCGGCCAACGCGGCCTGCTCGCCGTAGAACTGGGTGAGGAAATGTTCGACCAGCTCGGCGGTCTCGGTGCGCTCCACCTTGTCGATGACCCAGCCGCGCTGGCCCCGCACCCGACCGCCGCGCACGTGGAACACCTGCACCGCGGCGGCGAGCTCGTCCTCGGCGAAAGCCGCCACGTCGGCGTCGGTGCCGTCCCCGAGCACCACGGCCTGCTTCTCCATGGCGCGGCGCAGCGCCTCCAGGTCGTCGCGCAGTCTCGCGGCGCGCTCGAAGTCCAGCTGCTCGGAGGCCTGCTCCATCCGCTCCCGCAGCCTACGCGTGATCGCGTCGGTGCGGCCGGACAGGAAGTCGCAGAACTCGTCCACGATGCGGCGGTGTTCGTCGGCCTCCACCCTGCCCACGCAGGGGGCCGAGCACTTGTCGATGTAGCCGAGCAGGCAGGGCCTGCCCATCTGCGCGTGGCGCTTGAACACGTTGTTGGAGCAGGTGCGGGCCGGGAACACCCGCAGCAGCGTGTCCAGGGTGTCGCGGATGGCCCAGGCGTGCGCGTAGGGCCCGAAGTAGCGCACCCCCTTGCGCCGGGGACCGCGGTATACGTGCAGCCGGGGGAACTCCTCGTGCAGCGTGACCGCCAGCACAGGGTAGGACTTGTCGTCGCGGTAGCGGACGTTGAAGCGGGGATCGAACTCCTTGATCCAGGAGTACTCCAGCTGCAGCGCCTCCACCTCGGTGTTGACCACGGTCCAGTGCACCCCGGTGGCGGTGGTCACCATCTGCCGGGTGCGCGGATGCAGCGCGGAGAGGTCGGCGAAGTAGTTGGAGAGCCTGCTGCGCAGGCTCTTCGCCTTGCCGACGTAGATCACGCGGCCCTCGCCGTCGTGAAAGCGGTACACACCCGGGGAGTCCGGGATGGTGCCGGGAGCTGGTCGGTAGGTGGACGGATCGGCCACGCCCCCAGCCTACGTGCAGTTACCCTCCTCTTGACCAAGCCGGTAGGAATCCGCGGCGGTACTCGTGTGGCGTGGCCGGTTAGCCGGTACGTGAGTCGGCGCCTTGGGAGCGTTGGGCCGGCTCTTGAGTAGCGACCTACGCGGCGAGCGGCCCGGCCTCGCGATGCATCCGCCTGACGCACCGGGGACACCCGCGCTGCTCACGCCGCACGGTCGCTTCCCGACGACGGCCTCGGCGCGGCGATTTCGCGGGAAATCGACGCCACCCCGGCCACACCGCCGCACCCTCGCGGCGATTTCTTGGGAAATTGACGGGGCTTCGGAAGGCCGCGAGAGGTTCCGCCGAGGGAGCGCCCACCAAAATCGGGGCGACAACGGCGCGTGGTCGGGAGAAGAATTCGCGGGATGCGACTTCCGATCACGGTGCACCGGGCGCGGCTCGGCAAGCACTCCTACCGGGTGATCCGACCCAGACCCACCCCGCCGAACGTGGTGCTGCGGGACTTCAGGAACCGAGAAGGTGAGTTCGACATGCGGCTCGACGCCCGCGCCGCCCACCGGATCGGCATGGCGTGGCTGCTGGCAGCGCGATCACCGCGATCGCTGGTGCACTTCCCGCTGCGGGGCAGGCCGACGCCGGTCACGCCGCAGTGCTGCCCGCGATGCATCGAGTGGTGCTGTCCGCTGGCTACGGACGAACCGCAGCTGGACCTGCTGTTGCTGCATCGCGGTCTGCAGTTCCGCCCTTCGCGATGGAAGGAGGTGCGTGCCCGGTTGGACGACGGCAGGCCGGAGACGGCCGAAATTCCCGCGAGTGATGTTCCGGACGAGGAGAACGTGCTTCCATTCGAGGAGCACTGGATGGACCAGAACCCGCTGCGGCAGCACGTACACGCGGAAACACTGCTGCTCACCGGAAACGCACCGCTGTTCCGGGAGCTGAGCACGTGGTTCCTGGAACTCGCGACGAGAGGCCCCAGAATGCGCTCCCTGACGGGCGAAGCGCACCAGTGCAACGAGCTTCGCTTTCACGAGGATCCTCGCGAGGACAGCCAGCTACACATCACCTACGCCGACAAGTGGTCCGGAACCGACATCGAGCTCTGAGGGGGTGGGCAGGCACCTCGTGCTGCGGTGCCCGCAGCGGAGGACCACACCCGACTTACCCGGCACTCTGCTGACCCTCGGGAACTCAGCGCCTCGGGGGACGGTAGTTCTCGATCCGCCGCAGCAGCGCCCTGATGCGCATCGCGTACAGCGGGGACAGCGCGTAGCCCGGATAGCTGGCGAACCAACCGGCGCTGCCGAGGCTCACGGCGTCGGCACCGGCCCAGAAGTACTCCCGGCAGTCGTCGAAGTTGCGGATGCCGCCGGTGGCGATGATCGGCAGGGTCACCCCGGCATCGCGCAACTCGGAGACCACCCGCAGTCCGATCGGTTTGATCGCCCGCCCGGAGAGCCCGCCGAAACCGTTGGCCAGCAGCGGGTTCCCGGTCTCCGGATCCAGCCGCAGCCCTTTGACGGTGTTGATGGCGGTCAGCGCCGACACGCCGTGCCGGGCGGCCAGCCGGGCGTGCTGCAGGTAGTCGTAGTCCGGGGAGAGCTTGAGGATCACCGGGTGGTTGCTGCGCGGCACCGCCTCGGCGAGCACGGATTCGATGATCGCGTTGAAGTCGAAGTTGACGTTGTGGCAGGAGACGTTGAACTCCACCGCCGCGATGTCGCCCGCAGGAACGGCATTGTTGATCTTGTCCACCAGCGTGGTGAACTCCTCGGTGGAGAACCCCCCGACCGAGATGATCGTGTTCTGCCCGCGAGTGCGCGGGTAGTAGTCCCGCAGGTAGGAGTCGATACCCACGTTGCACCAGCCGAAGGCGTTGAGCCAGCCGCCGTCCACCCGCTGCAGCGCCCTGCCGTAGCGCTTCAGCAGGCCGGGCAGCTCCCGCAGCGGCCAGACGTCGCGGGTGGTGAAGTGCCCCTCGCGGGGTTCGACGGTGACCGTGCGGGTGGTTATGGCGCCGAACCGGTCCAGCGGCACGAACTGCGAGACGGGGCTCATGCCGTAGGGGATGAGTTTGGAGTTGGCCACGCCGTAGCCGAGTATGCTCGAAGAGGTCACCAGCCGGTTGCGGAGTCGGATGTCCCCGAGCCGGACGTGCGGCCCCGCCGTCTCGTCGGCACGGACCAACCGCAGGTTGCGCTCCTGAGCCAAGCTCACGATCTCTCCCCTCACCGTGTGCGCGGCGACCGATTCGATGTCACCGTGCTCATTCTCGCGCATCGGCGAGCGGCGGCACACGCGGTGGGTGCACAGGTAATTCCCACCCGAATCGTAGAGACGCCGTGCGGCGCGCAGGCGCTGTGGCATCCCCTTGGCGATGCTCCGACACCGGACATTTTCCGGAAGTACTCCGTCCGGAAGCACTTCGTCCGGCGGCGATGCGACCTCCCCGAGGCGCGACCGCGTGCCACGCATCGGCACGCACGCCGAACTCCACCATCCTCGCGATCGGCACCGCCGCGGGTTCTCCCGTGCGGCTCTCGCGAGGACGCCCCGACGTTGTGTAGTGACCACCCGATGGCGGGGGAACCGCGGCGAGAGCCGTGCGAGGGGTTCCGCCACCCGACCCTCTACGGGCCGGACGGGGAGTGATCACCCCTCGATGTGGCCGATCTCGCGCCGCAGGGCGCGGAGGTCTCGCATCGCGCGGACCGCGTGCTCCCCGTCGAAGGACTGAATGGCCGAGATGGACTCGTACTCGTCGTCGGGCAGTTCCAACCGTGCGCAGCTCGCCCCCTCGGGAAAGCTCACTCCCCGCACGTCGGACCAGGAGTAGCGGTGGGTCAGGATCGAGTTGCGCACTTCCACGCCGTTCTCGTCGGCGCGGAGTCGCGGCCGGAGCGACAGCAGGATGAGCCCGGCCAGCACCGCGCCGATGCCGACCATGGCCACCTGATCGGAGACCGTCAACAGCAACCCGTTCGAGGTGCGACGCAGCATCACCGCGGCCACGCCGCAGACCACGAACACCACGATCGCGGCGGGCACGGCCACGTTGCGCACCCGCTTGGGGCGCACCTGCACGAAACCGTTTGTACTGGTCGAGGCGCTCACAGGAAACCTCGCTCGCTGCTGTAGTCACCGCGGAGCTCACGCAGCACCAGCGCGGTCTCCAACGCGGCCGAGGTGGCCTCGAAACCCTTGTCCTCGATCGAGTCGTCGAACCCGGCGCGCAGCGTCGCCTGTTCGCGACTGTCCACGGTCAGCACACCGTTCCCTACGGCGGTGGACTCGTCCAGGGCGACCCGGGTCAGTCCCGATGTCACCGACTCGCACACGTAGTCGAAGTGCGGGGTTCCACCGCGAATCACCACTCCGAGCGCCACCACGGCGTCGTAGGCGTGGGTGAGCTGCTGGCAGACCACCGGAAGTTCCATGGAGCCCGGCACCCGAACCACTTTCGGCTCCGCGGTACCGGCCTGCTCGGCCGCCTGCAGGGCACGACGCAACATCTGCTCGGCGATGTCCGCGTGCCAGCGAATGGCCACGATCGCCGTTCGCAGGTCGGGTGCTTGAGGTACCGAGACCTGCGGTCGTCCTTCCCCGCTCATGCCGTCACCTCCGAGCCACCGCCGATCGAGGAGTCCTCCCCCTCATCCAGGTACTGCAGTTCGTGTCCCATCCTGTCCCGCTTGGTGCGCAGGTAGCGCAGGTTCTCCGCGTTGGGGCGGATGGGGAGCGGCTCGCGGCCGACGATACGCAGGCCGTAGCTTTCCAGCCCGACCCGTTTGTCGGGGTTGTTGGTCAGCAGCCGCATCGAGCGGACACCGAGATCGGCCAGGATCTGGGCCCCCTGCCCGTAGTCTCGGCCGTCCACGGCCATGCCCAGCGCCAGGTTCGCGTCGACGGTGTCGGCTCCCGCGTCCTGCAGCTGGTACGCCTGCAGCTTGTGCATCAGGCCGATGCCCCTGCCCTCGTGGCCGCGCATGTAGAGCACCACGCCCCGGCCCGCCTCGGCCACCCTGGCCAGCGCGGCGTCGAGCTGCGGGCCGCAGTCGCAGCGCAGCGAGCCGAGCACATCACCGGTCAGGCACTCGGAGTGCACGCGCACCAGCAGGTCCTCGCCGTCGCCGATGTCGCCGTACACCAGCGCCAGGTGCTCGATCCCGTCCAGCAGGCTGTCGTAGCCGAAGGTGCGGAAGGTGCCGTGCGCGGTGGGGATGCGGGCCTCGGCTACCAGCTGTACCTGCTTCTCGAACCGCCTGCGGTAGGCGATGAGGTCGGCGATGGTGATCAGCGCGAGTTCGTGGTCGGCCGCGAAGACCTCCAGCTCGTCGCGTTTGGCCATCTCCCCCTCGGCCTTTTCGCTGACGATCTCGCAGAGCACCCCGGCAGGGCGCAGCCCCGCCAGCCGTGCGAGGTCGACGGCTGCCTCGGTGTGGCCGGAGCGGCGCAGCACCCCACCCTCACGGGCACGCAGCGGCACCACGTGCCCCGGACGGTTGAGGTCCTCGGCCGTGGAATCGGGCGCGGCCAGCACGTTGATGGTGTGGGCGCGGTCGGCGGCCGAGATGCCGGTGCCCACGCCGGAGGCGGCGTCCACGGTGACGGTGTAGGCGGTGCCGTGCAGGTCCTGGTTGGCGTGGTACATCGGGGGGAGGTTGAGCCGGTCGCAGTCCTCGCCGGTCAGCGCGGTGCAAACGTATCCCGAGGTGTAGCGGACCATGAACGCCAGCAGCTCCGGGCTGGCCAGCTCCGCGGCGAAGATCAGGTCACCCTCGTTCTCCCGGTCCTCGTCGTCGACCACGACCACCGGCCTGCCCGCGGCGATGTCGGCCAGTGCCCGCTCGATGTCGGCGAAAGTCGTGTTGCCGACCTGCTCGGCGTCCCTGCTGTCCGGGGGACCGTCCGGGACGGAATCGTTCGAACTCACCGCGCCTGCTCCCTACTGTCACCATTGTCCGCCGCACGCGGTGTTCCCGTGCGGGTGAGCCGGTCGAGTTGTGGGGCCACCAGCCGCTCCACGTGTTTGGCGAGCGCGTCGACTTCGATGTTGACCCGATCGCCGGGTGAGCGCAGCCCCAGGGTGGTCACTTCCAGGGTGGTGGGGATCAGGGCCACGCTGAACCCGTCCTCGGTGAGCCCGGCGACGGTCAGCGAGATCCCGTCCACGGTGATGGAGCCCTTCTCCACCAGGTAGTGCGCCAGGTGGGGCGGAAGTGAGAACTCGGTGCGGCCGTCGGCATCGGCCGCGAGGAGGGTCGCGGTGTCGTCGACGTGGCCCTGCACGATGTGTCCGCCGAGCCGGTCGCCGAGCGCCATGGCACGTTCCAGGTTCACGCGGTCGCCCGCGGCGAGATCCCCCAGTGTGGAGCGGCGCAGGGTTTCGTCGACGACGTCGACGTCGAATCCGTCCTCGCTCAGCCGCACCACGGTCAGGCAGACCCCGTTGACGGCGATGGAATCGCCCGGCGAGGCGTCACCGGTCACCACCGAGGCGGCCAGCGAGAGTCGGGCGCCGTCGGAGGTTCGCTCGACCGCGACGAGCTCCCCGAGTTCCTCCACGATCCCGGTGAACACGTGGCACCCTCCTTTGGGCGTTCCAATCGGCCGTTCGGGGGACGTCGGTCGGGAGATTTCCCGTGCGGTAACCGTACCCAACGTGTTCCGAGCGAGAAGTCATTACCCGTACGACGTAGCGAACCCCGATCGTTGCCCCCACTTTAGCCCTCGGACGGAACAGCGCTGATCCACACGTCCCGCCCGCACATCCTGACCCGTTCGAAGTGGAAGCGCCACGCCTGCGAGATACTCGCCACGCCCGCCTCCCCGAGCGCGGCACTTCCCGAACCGAGCAGGGCAGGCGCCACGAAGGCTTCCACGAGGTCGATCCGGCCGGCACGCAGGAACGCCCCGGCCAGGGTCGGGCCGCCCTCCAGCAGCACCGCCGTCACTCCCCGTTCGGCCAGCGAGCGCAGCACGCGCTCCGGATCACCACCCGCGAGCCGGATCGTGGGGGCGGAGTCGTCGAGCACCCCGGCCGACTCCGGAAGCTCGCGATCGCCCACGACCACCCGCAGCGGTTGTTCCGGCAGCGCGACCCCTCGCTCGTCCCTGGCGGTCAGCCTCGGATCGTCGGCCAGCACGGTGCCGGTCCCGACGAGCACGGCGTCGCGGTGCGCCCGGATGCGGTGCACCTCGGCGCGCGAGGGCTCGGAGCTTATCCACTGGCTGGTGCCGTCGGATGCGGCCGAACGACCGTCGAGACTCGCGGCGTACTTCCAGGTCACGTGGGGTAGGCCGGTTCGCGCGTAGTGCAGCCAGGGGCGCAGCGCGCCGGTGGCGACCTCCTGCTCGTCGACGCCGCCCACGACCTCCACCCCGGCTTCCCGGAGCAAGGCGGCACCCCCGGAGGCGGTGGGGTTGGGGTCGGCCACCGCGTAGGCCACCCTGGCGATGCCGGCCTCCCGCAGCGCCACCGCGCAGGCCCCGGTCCTGCCGGTGTGAGCGCACGGCTCCAGCGTCACCACGGCCGTGCCACCGACGGCGGCCGCACCGGCTTCTCGCAGCGCCAGGACCTCGGCGTGCTCCCCACCGGCGGGGCGGGTCGCCCCGGTTCCGGCGACGTGCCCGTGCCGGTCCAGCACCACGCACCCCACGGCCGGGTTGGGGCTGGTGCTGCCGAGTACGCGCTGCCCGAGCTCGGCGGCCCGGCGCATGGCGTCGAGGACCACCGGGTCGCGGGACCACTCCGAGCCGCTCATGCGGAACCGTGCGCCGAGGCGTCCCTCGCCTGGGCACGCAGGCCCTCGACCGCGCGAACGGGATCCTCGGCCCCGTAGACGGCCGAACCGGCCACGAAGCAGTCCACGCCCGCCTCGGCCGCCTGCTCGATCGTGTCGTTGTTGATGCCGCCGTCGATCTCGACGAGCAGGTTGAGATGGCCGGTGTCGACCATGCGGCGTGCCGTCCGGACCTTCTCGAGCACCCGCTCGATGAACTTCTGGCCACCGAATCCCGGTTCCACCGACATCACCAGCAGGGTGTCGTAGTGTTTGAGCACGTCGGTGTAGGACTCCAGCGGCGTGTCGGGTTTGACGGACAGCCCGGCGTTGGCACCGGCGGCACGCAGGTTCTTGGCCAGCGCCACCGGGTCCTCGGCGGCTTCGGCGTGCACGGTGACGTTGTGCGCACCGGCTTCGGCGTAACCCGGTGCCCAGCGATCGGGGGCGTCGATCATGAGATGGCAGTCGAGCGGCGTGTCGGTACTGCGCAGCAGCGACTCGACAACCGGCAGGCCGAGTGTGAGGTTGGGAACGAAGTGTGCGTCCATAACGTCGACGTGCAGCCAGTCGGCCCCGCGACCGGGGCCGCCGACAGCGGCCATCTCCTCGGAGAGCCTTGCGAAGTCCGCGGACAGGATGGACGGCGCGATCATGGGCTGGTTCGACACAATCGGATGATAGCCCTCGGGTAGGGCGAGGGCGGTGCTCCCCGGTGGAATTCACCGGCCGCGAGGCGGAAGGCCGCGGAGGGTCCCGGCGGCCGAACCGTTCTCCGAGTCACCGCTAAGCGTTTCCGGCGAGTGAAACCGAACGGACGGAGGCGGGAAGTGCCCATCACGAAACACGGCCCCAGCGGGCTGCTGCGCGGGGCGTTGCGCGCCCCCGTCCGGCTGTACCGCAGGGACCTCGGCTGGCTGCTCGGCCACCGGTTCCTGTACCTGGTCCACCGCGGTCGCAACACCGGCGTGCTGCGGGAGACGGTCCTCGAAGTGGTGCGGCACCGACCTGACTCCGGGGAGGTGGTGGTGGTCTCCGGCTGGGGGGACAGATCCCAGTGGTACCGCAACATCACCAGGTCACCTGCCGTGGAGGTCCGGGTCGGCAGGCAGCACTACCGGTATCCGCAGCAGCGTGTGCTCGACGAGTCCGAAACCGCCGACCTGCTGGCCGGTTACGTGCGCAGACATCCCCACCTGGCGCGGGTACTGGCCAGGGCGACCGGTTGGCCGCTGCTGACCGCCGAGGGCCGGGCGGAACTGGCGCGGACGCTGCCCGCGGTCTCGTTCACCCCGCGCGACCACGTCGGCTCGGCCTGAACCGCGGCGCCGGGCCGACGGTGTCACGAAGCTCGTTCACGATCCGGTTCTCCGGGCCGGAGCGCTCGCCCCCTCCGGGGCGAGCGGGTTTCCGGGCGGGCTTCAGGTCTCCGCGCGTTGCTCAATGGGTCGACGACTCTCCCGGCGCCGGAGCAGCCAGTAGGCCAGCAGCAGCAACGCCACGAAGGGCAGTCCGGCCTTCCATGCCATGCCGAACTGTGCGGTGAACGGTGTGGTCAGCAGCACCGCGAGCACGAAGAGCATGGCGAGCACGGTGGTGTACGGGGCACCGGGCAGCCGCACCGGCGAGCTCGGCAGCCCGGCCGCGGCACGCTTGTGGCGGAAGGCGAGCTGGCTGGCGAAGATGATCAGCCAGGTCAGCAGCGCGCCGAACAGCGCGATGCCCAGCAGCACCGGGAAGGCCGAACTCGGCGCGAAGGCCGAGACCGCGGCTGCCAGCGCCAGCCCGACCGCGGAGAGCAGCAGCGCCCGACGGGGTGTGCCCTGCCCGCTGAGTCCGGCGAACCAGCGGGGTGCGTAGCCGTCGCGGGCCAGCGAGTAGGTCATGCGGGCGGTGACGTAGAGGTTCGTGTTCATCGCCGACAACGCGGCCGTCAGGATCACGAAGTTCATCACGCCCGCCGCGGCGGGAACCCCGGCGATCTCGAACAGCCGCACGAACGGGCTCCGCGTCAGCTCGTCGCCACCGGAGGAGCTGTTCCACGGCAGGATGGACACGATCACGAGCATGCCGAGCACGTAGAACAGCGCGAGCCGCAGCACCATGCCGCGGGCCGCCCGGGGGACGTCACGGGTGGGGTTGCGCGATTCCGAGGCCGTCACCGAGACGGCTTCGGTCCCCAGGTAGGAGAAGGTGACCACGGTCAGCGCCAGCCACACGGCGCCGATGCCGTTGGGCAGGAACCCACCGTGCGCGGTGAGCGCGCCCACCCCGGTGGCGTCCGCGCCGGGCAGGCCGAACACGATGTAGACGGCGCCGAGCAGGATGAACACCACGATCGTTACCACCTTGATCATGGCGAACCAGTACTCGAACTCGCCGAAGTAGCGCACGGCCGCCGCGTTGACCACGAGCATGATCACGGAGAAGGCAACGACCGGCAGCCACAGCGGCACGCCGGGGTACCAGAACCGGAAGTAGATCCCGGCCGCGACGACCTCGCTGCCGATGTTGACCACCTGCGCTGCCCAGTAGATCCACCGCTGCACGAATCCGGCCATTCCGCCGAGGTAGCGGTGCGCGATGGCTCCGAAGCCGCCGGCCTCGGGGTGTACCACCATCATCTCGGCCAGCGCGTAGGCCAGCGCCAGCGCGGCCAGCGCCGCCACCACGTAGGCGATCAGCACGGCAGGTCCCGCGATGGAGATCGCCAGCCCGGAGCCGAGGAACAGACCGGTACCGATCGCCCCGCCCACGGCGATCATCCCGACCTGTCGGCTGCTGAGATCCCTGCGTAATCCGCTCTCGGTCTCGTCGGCTCGCTGCCGCACCCCGTTTTCCTCCCGCATCATCGTCCGGAACTCGCGGAACAAACGGCCCACAATCTAAGGCAGGGAGCGGACGAACGGTTCCGCCGGGTGGACGTGTCTTCCCCGTTCGGGCGCGGTCTCCCGGCGGCCGGGCGTCGATTTCTCGCGAAATCGCCGGGCCGGGAGGGATTCGGTGGGACCCCGATTTCGGTGGGACCTCAGCTGCCCACGTCCTCGTACCACAGCCGCGGGGACCGCTCGATGAAGTCGGCCATCATGCGCACGCACTCGGCGTCGTCGAGCAGGATGACCTCGACGCCGCACTCGGCCAACCACTCGTGACCACCGTAGAAGTTGCGCGCCTCGCCGATGACGAGCCGGCCGATCCCGAACTGCCGCACCAGGCCACTGCAGAACCAGCACGGCGAGAGGGTGGTCACCATCGTCGTGGCGCCGTAACCACGGTGCCTGCCCGCCGCCCGGAAGGCCGTGATCTCCGCGTGGGCAGTGGGATCCCCGTCCTGCACCCGCCGGTTGTGGCCGCGCCCCATGATGTCGCCGCGCTCACCGACCAGCGCCGCTCCGATCGGTATGCCACCCGCCGCCTCCCCGGCACGGGCCTGCTCCACGGCGGCGGCCAACCAGTTCCGGTACTCGTCCAACCTCGTCACTGACTCCCTCGCCCGTCTTCCGCTCCGCGCCCGGTTACGAACGTCCTCCCCACCGGGACCACACCGGCTCACCAACCGTATCCGGCGGGGAACGATCGACGGCCGGACCGGCTGCGGCTCAGCTCGCCCACCGGTCAGCCCACGGGGGGTCAGCCCGGCAGCGTGAAGGTTATCGGAGTACCGCGCTCGACACTGCGACTGACCGTGCAGTGACGCCCGATGGCGCGTTGCACGGCTTCGACCAGTTTCGTCCGCTCGGCCTCGTCGGTGATCGCCGACAGATCCATCTCGAAGGAAACCCCCACCGACTCGAAGGTCGCGGGATCCTGCTCGCTGACCGTGCGCTCGGCCCGAGCGGTGATCGGCGTGTCTTCCCCGAGCCGCCGCACCAGCAGGTTCTGACCGGTCAGTTGGGCGCACCCGGCGATGGCGGCCAACAACAGCTCCCCCGGCGTGAACGCGTCCGGCATGCCACCGGCAGCGATCTCGACGGTGCCGCCGCGATCGTTGCTCGCGGTGAACCTGGACGCACCCGTTCGGGTGACCTCGACGGGACTGGAGGACATAACCACCTTCCGTAGCGATTGTTCGGCTGCGAGTACGAGAAACGGTCAGACCCGCAGCAGCGCGCAGAACATCGCGTCCGTGCCGTGCCGGTGCGGCCACAGTTGCACGGACGGCCCGTCCCCCAGCAGCGGGACATCGGGGAAGAACGGCCTGGCATCCAGCTGTCGCACGCCGGTCTCGGCGACGACCTCGGAGA
The DNA here is from genome assembly GCF_900101095.1 of Actinopolyspora mzabensis. Lineage (GTDB taxonomy): Bacteria > Actinomycetota > Actinomycetes > Mycobacteriales > Pseudonocardiaceae > Actinopolyspora > Actinopolyspora mzabensis. The sequence goes on along the minus strand of NZ_FNFM01000005.1, from coordinate 11,123 downwards.
CCACACCGGTCGTCTCGGCGGGATGCGGGGAGCAGACCACGTAGGCCACCACACCGCCGGACCTGGTACGGCGCACCGCGGAGGACAGCAGTTCGCGCTGCAGCCGCACGAGATCGGCGACGTCCTCGGGCTGTCTGCGCCACCGCGCCTCGGGCCTGCGCCGCAGCGCCCCCAGCCCGGTGCAGGGCGCGTCCACCAGGACCCGGTCGTAGGTCCCGGACAGGCCGGGATCACGTCCGTCCGCGACGCGCACCTTCACCGACAGCCCCCGCGTGGCCGATCTGACCAGTTCGGCACGATGCTCGGCCTGTTCCACCGCGTCCAGCGTTCCGCCGTCCAGGGTGACCAGCGCGCCCAGCAGGTTCGCCTTGCCACCCGGACCGGCGCACAGATCCAGCCACCGGGTGTCCCGGCCGTCCAGCTCGACACCGGTCAGGGCCAACGCCGCGAGTTGGCTGCCCTCGTCCTGCACCGCGGCGAAGCCCTCCTGGACGGGCTCCAGTTCCCCGGGATCGCCCGCACCGGCTTCCAGATGGACCCCGTAGGGCGAGTAGGGCGCGGGATCACCGCCGGTGATCGCGGCCAGCTCGTCAGCGCTGATCTCGCCGGGGCGCGCCGTCAGGTGCACGGCGGGTCGGGCGTCGTCCGCGGCCAACGCGGCGTCGAGTTCCGCACCGGTGTCGTCCAGGGCATCGGCGAACGCCTGCGCGATCCAGCGGGGGTGGGCGTTGCGGAACGCCGTGTGGCCCACCGGATCGGACTCCGCGTCCGGAGCCAGCAGCTCGACCCACTCCGACTCCGTGCGCTCCCCGACACGGCGCAGCACCGCGTTGGCGAAACCGGCCAGTCTGGAACCGCGATTGCCGCGCACCAGGTCGACCGTCGACGCGACGGCCGCGTGGCTGGGAATACGGGTGCGCAGCATCTGGTAGGTGCCGAGCCGGAGGGCGTCCAGCAGCAGCGGATCCACTTCGTCCAACGCCCGATCACTGCACTCGGCGATGACCGCGTCCAGCAGTCCCCGCGCCCTGGCCGAGCCGTAGGCGAGTTCGGTGGCCAGTCCCGCGTCCCTGCCGCTGACCCGGTACTGCCGTAACAGGCCGGGCAGCACGAGGTTGGCGTAGGCGTCGCGTTCCCGCACGGCACGCAGTGTCTCCAGCGCCGCCGTGCGGGCGGGATCGTCGGTCGGCGGTTTCGCCCGCTCCGCGCGCCGGTTCGGCGGCCGGGAGTTCTTCGGGCGGGAGTTGGCGCCAGGACGCTTGCGGTTCACTTCAGCACGGTTCCTTGTTCGATATGCACACCGCGTGCCCAGTCGGTGGCGGGCATGCGCTTCTTGCCGATGGCCTGCACCTCACCGAGCCGGACGGGATCGGTGGCTGTGCCCACCAGCACTCGCTTGCGCTGTACGAGGAGCTCGCCCGGTCGCAGCGCACGCAGTTCCGGGGAGTCGGCCTCGACCACGGTAACCGGTCCCAGTTTGAGCCGGTGGTCCGCCAGCCAGGCCCAGGCGCCCGGGTCGGGGGTCACCGAGCGAATCACCCGGTCCACGGCCCGGGCGGGCATCTCGAAGTCGACCTTGGCCTGTTCGGAAGTGATCTTGGGGGCGTAGGTGACCCCGTCGGCCGGTTGCGGTTCGGCATGCGCCGTCCCGTCCTCGATGGCGTCGAGGGTCGCCACGAGCAGCTCGGCTCCGGACACTGCCAACCGGTCGAGCAGCGAACCGGCGGTGTCGTCGGAAGCGACCCCTTCGGTGACCACGCCGAACACCGGTCCGGCGTCGAGGTCGGGCACGATCCGGAACGTGCTGGCACCGGTGACGTCGTCGCCGTACCTGATCGAGGCGGGCACCGGCGCCGCGCCGCGCCAGGCGGGCAGCAGCGAGAAGTGCAGGTTGATCCAGCCGTGCCGGGGGATGTCGAGCGCCTCCTGCCGCAGCAGCGCCCCGTAGGCCACCACCGGGCAGCAGTCGGGCTCCAGTTCGGACAACCGCCGCAGGAACTCCGGATCCGAGGCCCGCGAGGGGGTCAGCACCTCGACGCCGTGCTGCTCGGCGCACTCGCGCACCGGCGAGGGGATCAGCCTGCGTCCGCGTCCGGCGGGAGCGTCGGGTCTGGTGACCACCGCCACGACCTCGTGCCGCGAGTCGAGCAGTCGGCGAAGTGCGGGCACGGCTGGTTCGGGAGTGCCCGCGAATACCACGCGCATGTCTAGTGTGATCCTCCGAAGGACGAGTACGGGTCCTGCTCCGTCACCGGCCGGACGCGATCGAACGAGCGATCTCCCCGGTCTTGCTGTGCGGGGTTGGGCTGGGCCGGATCGTGCTGGGTCGCTCGGGAGCGGGCCTGTTCGGGGTGGGCCTGTTCGGGGTGAGCCGGTTCGGGCTGAGCCGGTTCGGGCTGAGCCGGTTCGGGGTGGGGCGGACCGGCGGAACGTTCGTCGAGCCGGTCGAGGAAGACCACCCCGTCGAGATGATCGGTCTCGTGCTGCAGACAACGCGCCAGCAGGTCCGAACCGACGACCTCGACGGGTTCGCCGTGCATGTTCCAGCCCCGGACGAGCACGGTGCGGTACCGCGGGCACAGCCGATCGACCTCCGGAACGGACAGACACCCTTCGGGCCCCTCGTACGGCTGTTCGTCGAGCGGACGCAGCGAGGGATTCACCAGGTGCCCGGCGTGACCGGCGCAGTGATAGGCGAACACCCGAACCGGTTCACCCAGTTGAGGGGCAGCCAGCCCGGCACCACCGTGGCTCTCCATCGTGTCCCAGAGATCGCGTACGAGCGCGCGCAGTCCGCTGTCGAAGTCGCCGACCTCGGCGGATCCACCGCGCAGCACGGGGTCCCCGAGCAGCCGGATAGGCCGGACGCTCACGCGTGCTCTCCAGGATCGTGGGATGCCGGATCCAGTCTAACGGCCAGCCATCGTGTTCGGCGGGGCCGAACCGTCCGGACGCTTCCGGGGCCGTACTCGGCCCCGGCACGCCCGGACGGTCCCGGTGTCGCGAGAGCGACGCTCCCGTGGACAGCCCGCTCGAAACCCCCGAGTCAGGGAGCGGCCGAAAGGGCAGCCGCGGTGTAGTCACAGGTCGGCGACCACAGCAGGAAGGAATCGATGCCGTTGTTCTTGCTCGCATCGATCTGCGCCGACACCTTCCCGGGACCGTAGTGCACCCCGAGGCTGAAGTCCTGCAACCAGGGAATCACCTGGGACCCGGTTCCGTCCGTCGTGCCGAGCCAGTCCCGCAGCGATCGGTCGACGATCTTGTAGGGTTCGTTGTTGGGGTCGGCGACACCGTACTCACCCGGTCCCCAGTGCGAGGGGTAGATCATCGGGGACACGTAATCGACGTGTTCCGCGATCTTCGGAATGTTCTGACCCACCGACTCCGGCCTGGTCACGGTAATACCGAACACCGAGGCACCGAGATAGGCGTCGTGTTCCCGCAGTCGCTCACGGGACTTTCGGAGAAATCCGGCGATGCTCTCCGAGGGCGTTTTCTCCAACCCGGCGAAACGCATTCCGGCACGCTCGCCGTCCGGCCTGCGCACGTAGTCGTAGAGAATGTCGTCGAATCCGAGTCGGGCCGCTTCGACGGCGATGTCGATGTTGTAGTCCCGCACCGCGGGGTTCGCGAAATTGGTGAACGAGTAGTCGCCGTAACCACCGTTGTAGGGGCCACCCGCCGCGGTTCGGACGACCCGGTCGCGGTTGCCGGACTTCCATGCGGACTCGGCGAGAACGGGGTCCTTGAAAGCCACCAGTCTGCCGACCACTCGCACGCCCATGCCGTGCAACCGGTCGATGGCCTTACGAGCATCGAAGTAACCCTTGTCTGCACCGATCCGCTCGGCCAGCGGAACCGCGGAGTCGTACTGGATCTCACCACTCTCGTCCTTTATGTCCAGTTCCACGGTGTCGATGAGCCCCTCGCGGGCCATGCGCAGCACCGGCTCGCGGAGTTGGTCACTGGACCAGGCGAGGCCGGTCATGTGCACCGCACGCATACCGGGGTGATCCACCTCGATCCCGACCTCGGTCGAGGAGGTGTTGCCCGCCCGGTCGGTCGCTTTCACGGTCACGATCGACGCGGCCTCGTCGAGTTCACGGCTGAATTTTCCGGAGTCGTCGAGGGAGACCTGTTTCCCGGCGACGGTGACCCGCGAGGCCCCGTTCGCCTTTCCGGTAACGGTAACCGGATCCGAAAAGGACTCACTGCTGACTGTTTCCGGCAGCAGGATCTCGGGGGCGGTAGCGTCCACTTCGAAGTTCTCGCGCAGTGTCCTGGTCCAGGGCAGTGCTCCGGAGGGAACCTCCACCCGTAACCGGTGGGAACCCTCGGGCAACTCACCCGGCCGCAGTACGGCCGCACCATCCCGCACCAGGACGGTGACGGACTTTCCGTCCACATCGGCCGTGACATCGCTCGGGGAGTCGGTTTCCACCCGGATCGCACCGTCGGCGATCGCGGCCGGGGTAAGCGGGTGATCCGGCAGTCCACGCACGGCGGGACGCTGCATGGTGAACAGGTTCACCATCCAGATACCGCCCACCACGAGCAGCAGCCCACCCACGGTCAGTGCGACCTTCGTCCAGGGCGCACGCCTGCCACGCCCCTCACCGGATTCGGATCGCGGGTTCTCGTCGTGGTTCCCGGAGTCCGAGTTGTCGGTCTCGTCGCTGTCTTCTGGCGTCGGTTCAACCATCGTGTCACCTCATCTGATCCACCACGGTATGCCGACGCGGTGCCGCGCGCAGATCGCGGCAAAACGTCGTGATTCACGGTGGCAGGTAATACGGGGTCGAGCAATGACCGGCATGGAGTAACCAAAACCGGCCTGCCCTTCTCTACAGTGTGAAATCTATGGCACTTACGAGGGAATTTAACGGCATGGGCTTGTCATCCAGACATCTGGCACCCAACCGGCTGCGTGCGCTGCTCGTCTCGACCGTCGCACTCGGACTGCTGGCCGCGAGTGGCTGCGCCGCCGGCGACTCCCCACAAGCTTCGTCCAGCCCGGACGGAAACACCACCGCGCCCACCTCGAGCGCCACCTCGAGCGCGGCGCCCAGCTCGAAGCCACCCGCCCCAGCCGAGGTGGGAGCCAACGAACTGGGGAAGATCCCCATCCTGATGTATCACCGGATCACGCCCGACCCGCAGAGCGTCTACGACCGCACCCCCGAAGCGTTCCGGGCCGAACTGCAGCGGCTGGCCGAGGAGAACTACGTTCCGATCACCACGTCCGACTACGCCGCGGGCCGGATCGACACACCGGCGGGCACCCATCCGGTCGTGCTGACCTTCGACGACGCCTCCACCAGCCAGTTCCGGCTCGACTCCTCGGGAGAACCAGCGGCGAACACCGCCGTGGCCATCATGCGCGAAGTGGCCGCACAGCACCCCGACTTCCGAGCGACCGCCTCGTTCTACATCACCACCCCGCCCTTCGGGGGCAACAAGGTCGCGCGCAGCCTGCGCTGGTTGCACGAACACGGTTTCGAGCTGGGCAACCACACGCTGAATCACCCCACCCTCTCGGCGGAATCGCCGTCCGAGGTGAAACACCAGATCGCCGGCATGCAGCGGCGGATCACGAAGGCCACCGACGCGGAGGTCAGCACCATCGCGTTACCGCACGGGGTGCACCCCACGAGGGAGGAACTGGCCCGCTCCGGTGAGTCCGACGGCATCCGGTACGAGCACGACGCGGTGCTGCTGGTCGGCGCCAGGCCCGCCCCCGCACCTTTCACGCGACGTTTCGACCCGCTCAACGTTCCCCGAATCCGCTCCCAGGACGGCAAGGGTGAGTCCGCGAAGTTCGGCTCGAAGGTGTGGCTGGACAAGCTCGCGGCCAACCCCGCCGTGCGCTACACCTCCGACGGGAATCCCGACGTGATCTCCTATCCCTCGGACAGCTCCCGGAAACCGGCGAAGCGGTACGCCGAGCGCGCCGAGAGCTACCAACCACGCGAGTAGCACCGAGCCCGAGCCCCGCCTCACCCGACCATCGCCCCGCGTTCGCCCACCCGAGCCGGATAGCGCGGAACACTAGATCGGTTCGAGCGGATCCAACTGCACCCGTACCGGACCACCGCTGCCGCGTCCCCGTCTCACCTGCGCCTCGTACAGCGCGTCGGCCAACAACCTGCCGTGCGCGCGATCGACCCGCAGCAGGGCCCGCTCGCGTTCCGACTCGCCCTCCGCGTCGACCTCACCCAACGGCACCGGGCCCAGGATCTCGCCGCTGCCGGGCAGCTCGACACCGTCGAGCAACTCGTTGACCGCTTCCGGAGCACCGTCCACGGAGGCCACGCGCTTGGCGGGTGGATAGCCGAGTTCGGCGCGCCCGGCGAGTTCCCGCGCCGCGTACCAGGACGGATCCCAGCGCACCAGGGCCTGCACCGGCGGGAGTTCGGACTCGGCCAGCACCACGACACGCCCGCCGCGCTCCGCGGAACGCACCAGGCTCGCGGCGGCCAACCAGCGGCGAAGTGCCTGCTCCCCCGCTCGCAACTCGGGGCGGGAGAGCATGGCACGCGCGTCCAACAGCAGCGCCGCCCCGTAGCCACCCGCCGCCACCGGCTCGACCCCCGGGGTAGCGACCACCAGCGCGGGAGCGGCGGGAACACGAGCCAGCACCTCGTCACCACCCGAGGTCCGCACGGTCACCCCGCCGAAGGCCTTCCCCAGCTCCTCCGCGGTACGCGCCGCGCCGATCACGATGGCGCGCAGCCGGTCGGTTCCGCAGCTCACGCACCGAAAAGCGTGCTCGACCGCACCGCACCAACGGCAGGAGGGCGGTCGCGCGACATCGCTGGTCCCGACGGGAACAGCCAGCGGGCCCGCGCACCTCCGGCACGTGGCCCGTTCGCCGCACCGGGCACAGCCCAGCGCGGGCATGTATCCCCGCCGTGGGACCTGCACCAGCACCGGAGTGCCGTCGCGCAACGCCTGCCGGGCCGCCTGGAAGGCGATCGAGGGAAGTCGCGCGGAGCGGATGGTGGGATCCCTGGCGAGCTGCGCGTCGTCCTCGCCGATGGCGGTCACCCGCGGCGCGGCGGAACGCACCTCGGCCCGCCCCGCTACCAGCTCGCCCGCCCAGCCGGACTCGACCAGCATCTCCGCCTCCGCCGTGCGTGCGAATCCGCCGATCAGCAGCGCGGCCCCCGACGAGTGGGCGCGATGGGTCAACACGTCCCGAACGTGCGGGTAGGGCGCGGTCGGATAGAGGTGCTGGTCGTCGCCGTCGTCCCAGACGACCACCAGTCCCAACGGCGGCACCACCGGCGCGAACATCGCCGCGCGGGTGCCCACCACGATCCGCACGTCACCGCGCCGCACGGCCAGCCAGCGGCGGTAGCGCTCGGCCTGCCCCAGTTCGGAGGACAGCGAGACCACGCCCCGGTCACCGAGCAACGCGGCGCAGGACTTCGTCAACCGGGTCAGATCGCGGTGATCGGGCACCACCAGGATCGCCGAGCGCCGTTCGGAAGCCGCCGCGGCGGCGAGTTCGGCCAGCCTGGTCGACCAGTCCTCGTCGGGCAGTGCCTGCCACACGGCGCGAGCGGCTTTTCCCTCCCGTACCGCGTGCAGGAACGCCGCGCCGTGACCGTACCGGGCCCAGGCGGTGCTCGCCGGCGGCGACGGCGGCTCACTCGGTCCGGCCGCCACTGCTTCGTTCTCCACCCTGGCGTGGCGCGGTGGCACGGCCAACCGCGCCACGTCGTTCAGGGTGCCCGCGTAACGCCGGGCGACCGCGCGGACCAGTTCGAGCAGTTCCCCCACCAGCACCGGCTCGGAGGAGACGACCCGCTGCAGCCAGGCCAACCTGCCCGCGTAGTCCGACTCGGCGACCCGCTGCAGCAGGAAGCCGTCCAGCAACCGGCCGTTGAACCGCACGCGCACCCGGCACCCCGGCACGGCTTCGGTGTCGAAACGACTCGGCACCAGGTAGTCGAACGGCCGATCGAGATGATGCGGCGACACGTCGACCAGTACCCGGGCGACCGGAAGTTCGGCGGCGGGCTCGGCGGACCGCTTACGGGCTCCGGAGCCGGAACCGCCCTTGGAGCGGGCGCGTTCACCCCCGGTTGCCGACACGTCCACCTCCGACAAGTCCACCTCACGGCATCGCCACCGACCGACAGGTCACTCTATCGGTTCCCGGGAGGTGCTCCTCGTGGCACGCACGGCGAACTTTCGGAGCCACGCGAGCTTTCGGAGCCACGCGGGGAGGTCGACCCACCCGGGTCCGAACCTCCACCACCGAACGAAGTTCGCCGCCGGAGCACTTCTAGTATTGACGGGCGAACGGCCGCGCCGGTCCGAACGTTCGGTCGACGTCCGTGCGCCACCCCCACGGTTCACCCAGCTGACGGGCCGAAAGGAAGCCGAGTGTTCCACGTCGTCTTCTACCACCCCGAGATCCCCGGAAACACCGGAAACGCGATCCGAATGGTCGCAGGCGCGGGAAGCGCGCTGCACCTGATCGAACCACTGGGCTTCCGGGTCGGCGACGCGGACCTGAAACGCGCCGGGCTGGACTATCACGACAAAGCGGTGCTGCGAGTGCATCCCGATCCGGAATCCGCGTGGCGCGCGATCGAGCCGAGGAGGATCATCGCGTTCACCGTCCAGGCCGAGCGATCGTACGAGACGATCGACTACCGCCCCGACGACGTGCTGCTGTTCGGTCCCGAATCGGTCGGCCTGCCCGAGGGGGTGCTGCCGTCCGAACCCGAGACCGTCCGAGTGCGCATCCCGATGGTGCCGGGAATCCGCTCGATGAACCTGGCCAACTCCGCGGCGGTGGCCGTGTACGAGGCGTGGCGCCAGCAGGGCTTCGCCTAGACCAGCGGTTCGTCGACTCGTTCACCGTGGATGGTCAGGTGGCGGAACCTCTCGCGGGCTCTCGCTGCGGGTGCCCCGACATCGGGTAGGTACTCCGGCACAGCCCGTCGGGAAGTGACCATGAGCGAGGTAGCGGGATCGTCCCCGGCGCGTAAGTCGGATGCATTGCAAGGCCGGGCCGCTCGCCGCGTAGGTCGCTACTCAAGAGCCGGCCCAACACAGCAAGGCGCCGACTCACGTGACGGCTACGCAACCATGCTGTACACGCGAGCAACCATTGAGTCGAGAGGTTCCACCACAGCAGCCCCAAGCCAAGAACCCCTGATTCCCGCGACGTGATTCGGCGATAACGCTGCGGAACTGGTGGGAGATCGGTTTCAATCGGTAACGATCTCCCACGGATGAGGAGCGTTATGAACGGAATCAGCGGACTCCGACGCGGATTGATCGCGCTGGGACTGGCAGCGGCTGTGGCGCTGCCGGGCAGTCTCCCCGCGGTGGCGGCTCCGGCCACGGCCCCCGCCAACCCGCCGGACAGGGCCACCGAGGTGGGCTCGGCGGAACTCCGGGAAAACCTCGAAGCCGTACACGAGGCCGGTATGCCCGGCATTCAGGCCGCGGTGATCCGAAACGGCCGAACCCGGTCCGGTGCGGCCGGAGTGGCCGACACCCGCACCGACCGCCCCATGAAAGCCGGTTTCGGCCATCGGGTCGGCAGCGTCACGAAAACGTTCACCGCCACCGCCGTACTGCGGCAGGTCTCGGCGGGGCGAGTCGAGTTGGACGCCCCCATCGGGCGTTACCTGCCCGAACTCGTTCCGGGAGAACGGGGCGAACGGATCACGGTTCGAATGCTGCTGAACCACACCAGCGGTATCGCGGACTACTTTCCGGTGATCTTCAGCTCACTCACCCGCGGCTCGCTGGCCGATCTGGAGCGGAACAGGTTCCGCTACCACAGCCCGGAAGACCTGATCACGGTCGGACTGGAGGAACCCGCCACCAACGAGCCGGGACAGAGCTGGTCCTACTCCAACACGAACTACATCATCGCCGGTGAGCTGCTGCGCGAGCTGACCGGACAGTCGCCGGAGCGCTACATCACCCGCGAGATCATCCGGCCGCTCGGGCTGTGGGACACCTATTTCCCCCGCTTCAACCCGTTCGTTCCGGGACCGAACAGCAAGGCGTACGAAGCGCTGTACCACCTGCCGGAGCGGCGTGGCGAGTACAGTGTCTACAGTCCCACGGTGCTGGGTGCTGCCGGAGCACTGATCTCGACACCCACCGATCTGAACCGGTTCTACGACGCCCTGCTGAGTGGGGAACTGCTGGCCGAGTCGGCACTCGCGGAGATGCGCGAGACAGTGGCGGTTCCGAACAGTCCTACCCTGCGCTACGGCCTGGGACTGATGCGGTTCGAAACCCCGGCGTGCGGAACGATGTGGGGACACCAGGGCACGGTGCCGGGCATGTCCACACTGTCGCTGCACAGCGCTGACGGGAAACGGCAACTCAGCTACGGACTGAACCTGACCAAGTACCAGCGGCTGGACGAGAACGGCCTGCCGCTGATCCACCCCATCGACCGACGGCTCGGCACGCTGCAGGTCAACACCGTCTGCGATGCGAGCGACGCCGCGAGCACGGCAGCTCCCGAGGGCGCGGGAGTCGCGCTGCTCGCGGATCTTCACCGGCTGACCCGGTGAGCCGACCGAGCTGAGGAACTCCTACCGACCGGGAGCGGGGTGGCCACACCACCCTCCCGGTCGGAACGTTCACCGGTCGGCCAACGAGCGGAGCGCTTCGGTCCGGTCGGTGCGTTCCCAGGGCAGGTCCACATCCGTACGCCCGAAGTGCCCGTAGGCCGCCGTCGGCGCGTAGATCGGCCGCAGCAGATCCAGATCACGGATGATCGCCGCCGGACGCAGATCGAACACCTCGTTGATCGCCGCCTGAATCTTGACCGGATCCACGTTCTCCGTGCCGAACGTCTCCACGAACAGCCCCACCGGAGCCGCCTTACCGATCGCGTACGCCGTCTGCACCTCGATCCGACTCGCCAGACCCGCGGCCACCGCGTTCTTGGCCACCCACCGAGTCGCGTACGCCGCCGAACGGTCCACCTTCGACGGATCCTTACCCGAGAACGCGCCACCACCGTGCCGCGCCATACCACCATAGGTATCCACAATGATCTTGCGGCCCGTCAGACCACAGTCACCCATCGGACCACCCGTGACGAACCGACCCGTCGGATTCACCAGCAG
>NZ_FNFM01000022.1 GCF_900101095.1 Actinopolyspora mzabensis | reverse complement strand
AACGAGCGCGGCAACTCACCATGCCGCAGCGCGAGCACCATCTTCATCACCCCAGCGACACCCGCCGCGGCCTGCGGATGCCCCAGATTCGACTTCACCGAACCCAGATACAACGGATCCTGATCCGAACGATCCTTCCCATACGTCGACAACAACGCATGGGCCTCCATCGGATCCCCCAACGCGGTACCGGTGCCATGCGCCTCCACCGCGTCCACGTCTTCCGGACCGAGCCCACCCGCATCGAGCGCCGAACGAATCACCCGCTCCTGCGCCGGACCGTTCGGCGCGGCGAGTCCCTGACTCCGACCATCCTGATTCAACGCGCTCGACCGCAACACCGCGAGGACATCGCGCCCGTTGGCCCGCGCATCCGAGAGCCGCTCCAACAACAACATGCCGCAGCCCTCCGACCAGCCCACGCCGTCGGCACTCTCGGAGAACGACTTGCACCTTCCTTCGGGGGAGGTGAGCTTCTGGCGGCTGAACTCGACCATGGCCCAGGGGGTCGCCATCACGGTGACCCCGCCCGCCAGCGCGAGGTCGCACTCACCACGCCGTAATCCCTGCATCGCCTGATGAATACTCACCAGCGAGGAACTGCACGCCGTGTCCACCGACACCGCCGGACCCCGCAACCCCAACGTGTAAGCCAACCGACCGGACGCGGTGCTGCCGAGCATGCCGGTGGCGATGTGCCCGTCCAGGGAGGCGAGCCTGGTCAGGTGGTGGTGCGCGTAATCGCTGTGTTGGATACCGACGTACACGCCGGTCGCGCTCCGATCCACCGATTCCGGCGACACCGCGGCGCGCTCGAGCAGCTCCCAGGAGGTCTCCAACAGCAACCGCTGCTGCGGATCCAACCGCTCCGCCTCCCGCGGACTCACCCCGAAAAACCCCGCATCGAACAACCCCGCATCATGAACGAAACCACCCCCACGCGCATACGTCGCCCCCACCACATCCGGATCCGGATCGAACAACCCCGCCACATCCCAACCGGGACGATCCGGAAAACCCGACACCGCATCACCACCGTCGGCCAGGAGCTGCCACAGCCCCTCCGGAGAATCCACCCCACCCGGATAACGCCCCGCCATCGACACCACCGCGATCGGCTCGTCGATGCGGCGCTGGAGCTCTTCCGAGCGGCTCTTCTCCCGCTGGAGGGCCGCGGTGACGCGACGCAGGTAGGCGCGGAGGTCGGATTCTTCAGCCATGACCTAACAATCGTCGGGCGGTAGGGGGACGGTGGAAAGGTGCGGGTTACAGGTCCTCGATCTCCTGATCGATGAACGTCAGGAGATCGTCGTCGGACACATCCGCCACACTCGTGCGGATCTCGCTGTCGGACCGCGGCTCCGCCGTGGTCTCGTGCGATTCGAGACGTCGCGTGAGGGCCGCGATGCGCCGGCTGAACCGCGGTTGTCGCAGTGTCTCGTCGGGCAGGTGCTCGAGTCGTTCCAACACGCTCTCCAGGCCGGTGAGGTCGTCGACCTCGTCTCGCAGCAGGTGGGTGAGATACGCGGCGAGGTCCTCGGGTGTCGGGTAATCGAACAGCAGGCTCGGTGGGAGCTTCGTGCCGCACAACACCGCCAGTCGATTGCGCATCTGCACAGCCATCATCGAGTCGAGCCCCGAATCCCGGAGGGGACGGTCGGACGGCACCGCTGCTGCCTCGGACATGCCGAACACGGCGGCGATCTCCGCACGAACCGCTTCGAGGACCGTTTCCTCGCGCTTGTCGACCGGCACAGCTCGGAGTCGTTCACCGAGCCGTGTCGCCGCTCGGTCGTGGTCCTCGTCCTGGTGCGTCTCACCTTCGAGAGCGCGTCTGGCTTCGTCGACGCCGTGCAGCAACGGCCTCGGACGGCCGGCGGCGTAGCTCGCCGTGAAACTCGACCATTCGACGTCGGCCACCGCGAGCGCGGGTCGGCCGTCGCGCAGTGCGAGTTCGAGGCCACGGATGGCCACCTCCGGCGCCATGGGCGGGATGCCCCGGCGACGCAGCTGGGCATCCGTCTCCGCCGAGACCATGCCGCCTTCTCCCCAGGAGCCCCAGTGGACGATGGTGGCGGGCACACCCCGGGCGCGGCGTCGACGCGTGAGACCGTCGAGGAACGCGTTGGCCGCCGCGTAGGCGCCCTGTTCCCCGGAACCCCAGAACCCGGCCAGACTGCCGTAGAGCACGAACGCCTCCAACGGCTCGGGGTCGAGAAGGGCGTGGAGGTTCGCGGCTCCGGCGACCTTCGCCGAGAGCTCCCGCTCGACGTACACGGCGTCGTGGGAAGCCAGCGGACGTGGTTCCGTGGCGCCCGCAGCGTGGAACACGGCGCGAACCGGCTCGTCGAGACCGCTCAGCAGACGTTCGAGTTCGGTGCGCTCGGCCACGTCACAGGACGCGAGGGTCACCCTCGCCCCGAGACTCTCCAACTCCTCCCGCAACGCGGCGGCGCCCGGCGCCGCCGCACCGCTACGCGAAGTCAGCACCAGATGCAACTGCTCCCGAGCACACTCCGCCAACCACCGCGCCGTACGGGCACCCAACCCACCGGTACCCCCGGTCACCAACACCGTGCCCGCCAGAGCGAACCCGCTGTCAGCCACCTCGACCTCGGGACGAGCGCGAACGACACGCCGCACGAGCCGCTGCGCGGAGCCGTCCCGGTCAGGCCGCAGTGCGAGCTGGTCCTCCGCGTCGTCAGCGGTGATGGCCGTGATCAGGGCATCGGTGGTCGATCGGTCGAGCGGACCGGCCGGTAGATCCACGAGACCGCCGAGCAGGTCGGGGTGTTCGAGGCCGACTACCCGCCCGAGTCCCCACAGTGCGGACCGGCTCGGGTCGTGGAGCTCGCCCTCGGGAGTCTCGGACGCCGTGCCCACCGCTCCCGTGGTCAACAACCACAGCGGCGCGTCGCCGCTCACTTCCCGGAGGGTTCGGACGATCGAGCGGAGCCGCACGACCCACCGCGTCAGTCGCGACGTCAGCTGAGGGTCGGATTCGAGGGACGGTTCCGAGGGCGCGTCGGATTCCGCACCGGCAACCAGCAGGACGCCGGACAGGGGCGTGTCCGCCGCGGCCGAGGCCAACCGTGTGGCGGCCTCGTCCGGATCGTCGGCCAGCTCGAGTCGTAGCACCTCGGCACCGGCTGCTTCGACGGCGGCAGCGATGGACTCGGCACGCTGCGCTCCTGGTTGTTCACTCAGCAGCAGCCAGGTGCCACTCGGACGAATAACGTCACCGTGACTCGGCACCGAAATCCACTGCTCCTCGTAGAGCCAGTTCGCGAGCTCGGCTCCGGCGGCACGTCGGGTCCGCCATCGCGCGAGATGCGGCAGGAGCGCCGCGAGATCCTCGTGGCGCTGCTCCGGGATCTCCAACATGTCGGCCACGGTGTCGACTTCGTGTGCTCGGACGGCCTCCCACAGCGGTTCTTCCACGACACCGGTGCCGTTGGACGCGCCGTTCGGAGCGGAGGGAGTGACGTCGAGCCAGTAGTGCTGGTGTTGGAAGGCGTAGGTGGGTAGGTCCACGGTCTGTGTGTTGGTGCCCGCGTAGACCGTGTCCCAGTCGATCGGGATGCCATGGGCGAACAACTCGGCCGCGGCCTGCCGCAACCGCGAGGCACCGTCCTCGTCCCGATGCAACGAGCCCACCGCCACATGCCCGGCACCACCGAGCGGGCCCACCAACAACGGATGCGCACCCAACTCGAGGAACACCGTGTCCTCACCCGGCGCGAGATCCTCCAACGCCAGGTCCAGCCGCACCGGCTGGCGGAGATTGTCCGCCCAGTAGTCGCCGTCGAGCTCACTGCCGTCGACCCGAGCCCCCCGCACCGTCGACACCACCGGCACATCCCCCGTTGTCGGTGCGAGATCGGCCAACTCCGACCGGATCTCCCCCAACACCGGATCCACCTGCGGCGAATGCGACGCGTAATCCACCTTGATCCGCCGACAGGACACACCCTCGCCCTCCAACACGGCGAGGAACTCCTCCAACTCCTGCCGGTCCCCCGCCACCACCGTCGACTCGGCGGTATTGACCACCGCCACCGACAACGCACCACCCCACTCAGCCAGCCGCCGCCGCACCTGGGCCACCGGCAGCGCCACACTGCCCATCCCCCCATCACCAGCCAGACCAGCCACCAGCCGAGACCGCACCCCCACAACCCGAGCACCCTCAGCCACACTCAACACACCCGCCGCCACCGCAGCGGCCACCTCACCCTGAGAATGACCCACCACCGCATCCGGTGACACACCCCAACAACCCCACACCCGCGAAAGCGCCACCCCCACCGCGAACAACACCGGCTGCACCACCGTCACCCGCT
The DNA here is from genome assembly GCF_900101095.1 of Actinopolyspora mzabensis. Classification (GTDB taxonomy): domain Bacteria; phylum Actinomycetota; class Actinomycetes; order Mycobacteriales; family Pseudonocardiaceae; genus Actinopolyspora; species Actinopolyspora mzabensis. Next base: position 194 of record NZ_FNFM01000022.1, on the reverse strand, counting down.
CAAGCTGCTCCCGCTGCGACTCCTCATCAGCCTCCAGCAGCTCCACCACCGAAAACCCCGTATACGGACGCAACGCCCCATCACACTCAACCAACGCCGCCCGGAAAACCTCGTCCCCCAACAACGAACGACACATCCCCGGAAACTGACCACCCTGACCCGGAAACACCCACACCACCCGCCCACAAGAAGCA
>NZ_FNFM01000019.1 GCF_900101095.1 Actinopolyspora mzabensis | reverse complement strand
CAGCGGGAGCAGCTTGAGCGGGTGACGGTGGTGCAGCCGGTGTTGTTCGCGGTGGGGGTGGCGCTTTCGCGGGTGTGGGGTTGTTGGGGTGTGTCGCCGGATGCGGTGGTGGGTCATTCTCAGGGTGAGGTGGCTGCTGCGGTGGCGGCGGGTGTGTTGAGTGTGGCTGAGGGTGCTCGGGTTGTGGGGGTGCGGTCTCGGCTGGTGGCTGGTCTGGCTGGTGATGGGGGGATGGGCAGTGTGGCTTTGCCGGTGGCCCGGGTGCGGCGGCGGCTGGCTGAGTGGGGTGGTGCGTTGTCGGTGGCGGTGGTCAATACCGCCGAGTCGACGGTGGTGGCGGGGGACCGGCAGGAGTTGGAGGAGTTCCTCGCCGTGTTGGAGGGCGAGGGTGTGTCCTGTCGGCGGATCAAGGTGGATTACGCGTCGCATTCGCCGCAGGTGGATCCGGTGTTGGGGGAGATCCGGTCGGAGTTGGCTGATCTCGCACCGACAACGGGGGATGTGCCGGTGGTGTCGACGGTGCGGGGGGCTCGGGTCGACGGCAGCGAACTCGACGCGAATTATTGGGCGGACAATCTTCGCGAGCCGGTGCGGTTGGATCTGGCGTTGGAGGCACTCGCGCCGGGTGAGGACACGGTGTTCCTCGAGCTCGGTGCGCATCCGTTGTTGGTGGGCCCGCTCGGTGGTGCCGGGCATGTGGCGGTGGGCTCGTTGCATCGGGACGAGGACGGTGCGTCGCGGTTGCGGCAGGCCGCGGCGGAGTTGTTTACCCATGGCATCCCGGTTGACTGGGACACGGTCTACGCGGGCACCAACACACAGACCGTGGACCTACCCACCTACGCCTTCCAACGCCAACACTACTGGCTGCGGCCTACGGAGGTGGCATCCGCTGAACCGGCCCGTCTCGGCCTCGACGGCGGCGAGCACCCGTTGTTACCCGCCCGCACCGACCTGTCGGACGGCTCTGTCCTGTTCACCGGATCGCTCGACCGAACGGCGCAATGGTGGCTCGACGACCACCGGATCTTCGACACGGTGCTCGTGCCCGGCACCGCTCTGGTCGAGATGGCACTGCACGCTTCGCGGGCCGTAGGGCTCACCGGCGTCGGTGAAGCACTGCTCGCCGCTCCGCTCCCGCTGGCGGTCGATGAGTTCCGGCGAGTGCAGCTTCTGGTGGCGGAACCGGACGACGAGGGAAAACGTGCGTTCACGATCCACAGTCGTGCCGAATCGGACGGGAACGAGGCGACATGGGTGCGGCACGTCACCGGGACACTGGCGGCCCACGAACTCCCCGAACCCACACCCCTCGCCACGTGGCCACCCGAGGACGCCGTACCCGCCGACCTGACCGGGCTGTACGAACGACTCGCGGCACGCGGCTACGACTACGGACCGGCCTTCCGGGGCGCTACCAAGGCGTGGCACCTCGGCACGACGACGTTCGTCGAGGTGACATCTCCCCCGGAGATCACGCGGGACCCCGAGGGGCCACGGGCAGCGGAATTCGGTGTCCACCCTGCGCTGCTGGACGCGACGCTGCACTGCGTGCTGGAGACGGCGGCAGGCGAGGAGGCCTTGGTCCTGCCGTTCGAGTGGCGGCGCGTGGCGCTGCACGCGGTGGGGGCAACGGCGCTGCGCGCTCGCATCGAACGCGACGGGCGCGAGCTGCGCATCGACGCTTTCGACCTCGCCGGCCAACCGCTCGCCACGATCGAGGCCCTCGTCACACGGCCTGCGACCGAAACGCAGCTGAGCACGGCGTCCGATACGGACGCGCGGCAGCTCTACCGGCTCCGGGCGGTTCCACTGCACGAGACCGAACCCGCGGACATCTCCCGACGACGGTTCGTCGACGGGTGGACGGCCGACGTCGAGTCGGTCCTCGCCGACCTCGAGTCCGAACAGGCCACCACCGGGAAGAGCGATACCGCGCCGAGGCCGTTGCTCGTCGTCGACTGGTCCGGATCCGAGACCGGGCTGGAAGCGACCCGTGAAACGACGCTGCGGGGGCTGGAGTGGCTGCGGCGCTGGTACAGCTCCGACCGCGCGGCCTCGGTACGGCTTGTCTGGCTGACCCGGGGCGCACTCTCCTGCCGCGTGTCCGAACCGCCGGTCAACCCGGCCGCGGCTGCCCTCTGGGGCCTCGGCAGGACGGCCCGGCTCGAACATCCCGACCGCGACCTCGTGCTGTTGGACGTCGACGACACGGCCGAACCGGCTCTCACCGACCTCCTGGCACGCATTCCCGCGGACGAACCGCAGCTCGCGGCACGTCGGGGCGAGCTGAACCGCCTGCGCCTCGAATCCGAAGCGCGGACCCACGAGCTCGAAGAGCCCACCGCCGACGAGTGGCGACTCGACATCGGCGAGCGCGGAGACCTCTCGACGCTTCGGCTCACCCCTCACCCGGAAGCGGCGGAGAAGCTCCCGCCGGGATGTGTCCGCATCGCGGTGCGGGCAGGAGGCATCAACTTCCGCGACGTTCTCACCGCGATGGGCATGTATCCCGGCGAGGCGGAGCCACTCGGCTTCGAGGGTGCCGGGGTGGTGACCGAAGCAGCCGAGGACGTCGCAGACCTCGTACCCGGTGACCGGGTCGTCGGATTCTTCGCTTCCGCGTTCGCGTCGCTGGCGGTCGCGGACGCGAGGAAGGTCCGACCGATCCCGGACGCTGTCTCGTTCGCCGAAGCCGCCACGGTCCCGGTCGTTTTCCTGACCGCGAGCTACGCACTCGATCACCTGGCCGGAGTGATGAACGGGGAGCGGCTGCTGCTCCACTCCGCCGCGGGTGGTGTCGGCCAGGCGGCCATCCAGCTCGCACGCCTGCGGGGAGTCGAGGTGTTCGCCACCGCGGGCCCCGCCAAGTGGGACGAGCTGCGGGCACTCGGCCTGCCCGACGACCACATCGCCTCGTCCCGGGACACGGACTTCGAAACCGCGTTCACCCGGGCCACCGGAGGTGAGGGCGTCGACGTCGTGCTCAACAGCCTCACCGACGAGAAGATCGACGCCTCATTGCGGTTGCTCTCCCCCGGCGGTCGGTTCATCGAGATGGGCAAGACCGACGTTCGCGAGGCCGAGACGTTGCGGGAGAGCCACCCTGGTGTGTCCTATCGCGCCTTCGACCTCCTCGCGGAGGTAGAGCCCGCGCGCTTGGGGGAGATGCTGGACGAGGTCCTGGCGGACATGGCGCGGGAACGACTCCGGCCGTTGCCGTACCGCGCCGTCGACCTCCGCGGTGCGCGCGACGTGTTCCGAGTGATGGCGCAGGGCGGGCACACCGGCAAGCTCGTCTTCCAGCCGCCACGGCGTCCGCTGCGACGGGAGATCGACACCGCGGGGACGGTGTTGATCACGGGTGGCACCGGAGGACTGGCCGGTGCGCTCGCGGAGCATCTCGTGACGGTGCACGGCGTGCGTCATCTGTTGTTGCTCTCCCGATCGGGGAACGCGGCGTCCGGGACCGACGACCGCGTCGCGGAGCTGCTCGCGGCTGGCGCGGAGACGGTGCGCGTCGAGGCCTGCGACGTGGCGGACCGGCAGGCTCTCGCGGCCGTGCTGGACGCTGTGCCTGCCGCGCACCCGCTCACCGCCGTCGTGCACGCGGCCGGAGTGCTCGACGACGGGATGCTCGCCGAGCTGTCTCCCGAACGGGTGGGCAACGTCTTCGGCCCCAAGGTCGACGCGGCCTGGCATCTTCACGAGCTGACGCGCGAACTGGACCTGTCCGCGTTCGTGCTGTTCTCCTCGGTGATCGGCACTGTCGGAAACGCCTCACAGGGGGCTTACGCCGCGGCGAACGCGGCGCTCGACGCGCTGGCGGCGCGACGTCGCGCGATGGGACTCGCCGCGACCAGCATCGCCTGGGGAACTTGGGCGGACGCCGGTATGGTCACCCGCCTGGACACCGCGCTCCAGCGGCGGCTGCGCCGAGGTGGACTCGTTCCGCTCCGATCCGAGCAGGGACTTCGCCTGTTCGACCGGGTCCTCGACGCTGACCGGACGAACGAGGTCGCGGTGCGGGTCGACCAGCGAGCACTCCAGCGCACGGCCGACGAGGACCTCTCTGCGGTGCCGCCGGTGCTGCGCGGGTTCGTCCGGTCCTCGGCCCGCCGCGCCGCCGATGCCGCCGCGACCACGGACGGCCCGGTGCGGCGGCTGGCCGAACTGGACACGCCCGAGGCCCGGCACGAGGCGCTGCTCGAGATCGTGCGTAGCGAGATCGCCACCGTGATGGGGTTGCCGACCGCCCGGAGCGTCCCGGTCGGCGGTGGGCAGAACGCTCCGTCGCTGCGTGAACTGGGAGTCGACTCGCTCATGGCGGTCGAGATCCGCAATCGCCTGTCGAAACTGGTCGGGGAGTCGCTTCCGACGACGCTGCTGTTCGACCAGCCGACGGTCGACGCGCTCGCGCGCTACCTCGCGGACAAACTCGGCGAACCCGTACAGCGATCAGCGACCGCCTCGAGCACGACCACGGAGCGGGAAGCTCCGCTGGACGAGCCGATCGCGATCGTGTCCATGGCGTGCCGCTTCCCGGGAGAGGTCGACGGTCCGGAACAACTGTGGCGTCTCCTCGCCGACGGCGAGGACGGCATCACGGCGTTTCCCGAGCGGCCGGGCTGGGAAATCGACGGCCTGTACAGCCCGGACCCGGACGAGCCGGGACGTTCGGTGACCCGTGAGGGCGGTTTCCTGCACGACGCGGGCCGGTTCGACGCCTCTTTCTTCGGCATCAGCCCGCGGGAGGCGCAACGCATCGATCCGCAGCAACGCCTCCTGCTCGAGGTGAGCTGGGAGGCGCTGGAGCGCACGGGGATAGTTCCCGCCTCCCTCGAAGGCAGTTCCAGCGGTGTCTACTTCGGTCTGATGTACAACGACTACGGCGGAAGGCTGCTCGACCACCGCGAGTCCCTCGACGGTTATGTGACCGTCGGCAGTCTGCAGAGCGCCGCCTCGGGTCGGTTGGCTTACACGCTCGGGTTGCGGGGACCCGCGGTGTCGGTAGACACGGCCTGCAGCTCCTCGCTGGTGGGCATTCACCAGGCGATGCAGGGGTTGCGGCGTGGTGAGTGCGATCTCGCCTTCGCGGGCGGGGTCACGGTGATGACCACACCGTCCATGTTCATCGAGTTCAGTAGGCAGCGGGGGCTCGCTCCGGACGGTCGTTGCAAGCCGTTCTCGGAACTGGCCGATGGTGCCGGTTGGTCCGAGGGTTGCGGGGTGCTGCTGTTGGAGCGGTTGTCGGACGCGCGGTCCAACGGGCACGAGGTGCTGGCGGTGCTGCGCTCGGGCGCGGTCAATCAGGACGGCCGCAGTCAGGGGCTGACCGCCCCGAACGGTCCGGCGCAGGAACGCGTGATCGGCGCGGCGCTGCGAGCGGGCGGGCTCGCTCCCGACGAGGTGGACGCGGTGGAGGCCCACGGTACGGGCACGACGCTCGGGGATCCGATCGAGGCCAACGCGCTGCTCGCCTCCTACGGGGACGGGCACGACTCGGAGACACCGCTGTACGTGGGGTCGGTGAAGTCGAATCTGGGGCATCCGCAGGCGGCGGCGGGCGTTGCCGGGGTGATCAAGATGGTGCAGGCGTTGCGGCACGAGGAGTTGCCTCGTTCGTTGTATGCCGAGTCGCCGAGTTCGCACGTGGACTGGTCGTCCGGGCAGGTGCGGTTGTTGGACGAGGCGGTGTCCTGGCCGCGTCGGGAGGGGCACGTTCGTCGGGCGGGTGTGTCGTCGTTTGGGATTTCGGGGACGAACGCGCACGTCATTCTTGAAGAGGCGCCAGCGATCGAGGGGTTCGAACACGAGGGCGACGTGCGTTCCTCCTCGGGTGCTGCTTCGTTTCCGTTGGTGCTTAGTGGGCATACGGAGTCGGCGTTGTGGGCGAATGCGGCGCGGTTGGCGGAGTGGTTGCGGGAGGCGTCCGAAGGGGATGGGCGACTTCCTGAGTTGCGGGATGTGGCTGCTGGGCTGGTGACGAGGCGTACGGCGTTTGGGGAGCGTGTGGCGGTGCCGGTGTCGGAGCCGGCTGGGGCGGTTGAGCGGCTTCGGTTGGTGGCTGGTGGTTCGTTGCCGCAGGGTGCGGTGCGTGCG
>NZ_FNFM01000003.1 GCF_900101095.1 Actinopolyspora mzabensis | reverse complement strand
AGCAATGTGTTCAGTGGACGGGTACTAACCCGCCGAACGGCGACACCCCCCCATCGCCCACACACGCACCACCCGCAAGCACACGCGGATCTCGCCACCACTATACGGCTCCCAACCCAGCCACCACCCCCGATAACTACATACCGGCTGACCCAGTCGGCCCCCACAGTTTTTGGGTCGGTGGCCACAGCGGAGGAGACACGCCCGGCATCCATCCCGAACCCGGCAGCTAAGCCCTCCAGCGCCCCAGGTACTGCACCCCCACGGGTGTGGGAGACACGGACACCGCCGACCCAACCCCCCACACCGGCCCCACCCACCACGGGTGGGGCCGGACTACTCCGCACCCCCAGCCAGCACCCGCCAGCACACATCCCACACGGCTTTCGCTGAACCCCTGGGTATGCCAGGTGCCGGGCCCGCTAGACGCGTGAATCGCCCGTACGGCTGTGCACACCCACGCGGGGCTAAGCTGGTGGAGTCATGTTCATATGCTTCAGGAGGTCCGGTGTCCAGCTCTGACGACAAGCCTGACGCTCGGCGTCGTGACAACGACACCGGCAACAGGCACGGAAAGGACAGGAAACCGGGGCACCCCCGCGCGGGCGGCTCTGGGGGAAACCCGCGTGGCTCCAAGGATCGAGCCGGAACCGACCGCGGAGCGGGGCGCAACGGTGCTGGGTCGGCAGGACTTCGTGGAACCGGTGGAAACCGCCAAAACGATTCTCGTGGCGGAACCAACCGAACCGGCAACAATGTCGGTAACCGCGATGCGGGGAATCAGTCCAAGCGCGACGCTCCGAGGCGAGCCGATCGGTCCGGTAATTCCACCGACTCGCGGCAGAACCGTCGTTCACCCGCCGATCGGAACCAGGGTAGACGTGAGGCCCGAACGGGCTCTTCCCGTGGGAACGCCGAACGAGTGCACGATGATTCCGGGAAGCGGACGGCCCCCACCGACCCCGGCCGTCCCCGGGCGCCCAAGCTGCCCGAGGAGGCCAATGCTTCCCAGCTCGATCCCGAAGTGCGGCGCGACTTCCGGGCGCTGCCCAAGATGGTGGCCGAGGACGTGGGAGCGCACGTGGTGGCGGTGGGGATGTTACTGGAACAAGAACCGGAAAAGGCGTTGGAACACGCCCGGTACGCTCGTCGGAAAGCTTCCAGATCGCCCGCTGCCAGAGAAGCAAACGGGTTGGCAGCCTACTATGTGGGCAACTGGAGTGAGGCCCTCTCCGAACTGCGTGCCGCTCGTCGCATGGGAGGCCAGTCCCACCTCGCGATCATCGCCGATTGTGAGCGTGCCCTCGGGAAACCCCAGCGTGCTCTGGAGCTCACCCGGGAGGAGGAAGCAACTCGGCTACCTCAGGACGAAGCGATCGAACTGCGAATCGTGGGAGCGGGAGCACGTCGTGATCTCGGTCAATCCGAGGCCGCTGTCGTGAGCCTGCAGATCCCCGAACTCGATCCGCAGCGCAACGAATCGTGGAGCGCCCGGCTGTTCTACGCCTACGCGGACAATCTGCTTGCGGTGGGACGCACGCGCGAAGCCTTCACCTGGTTCGTGCATGCGGCCAACGCCGATGACGACGAAGCCACCGACGCCCCCGAACGACTCGAGGAGCTCGTGACCGAGCTGGGAGGACCGGAGGAGGCGGAACGGCTGGCTGCCCGAGCCGAAACCGATACCACCGTCTCCGATGTTTCGGAGGGAACCGGCGCCACGGACCGCGAGCACGGTACCGGTGATCCCCGCGCGGACCGGCGGTCCGCGGATTCCCACGACATCGATCTGGGGGTCTGGGACTGATCCGGAATCGACGTCTCCTGGACGTCGGAGGGAGTAACGTGGAGCGATCGCTCGGTGCCGAGTACGACGCGTTGTTGTTCGATCTGGACGGCACGGTCTATCGCGGTGGTGAGATCATCAAGGGTGCCGATTCGGCTGTTTCCCACGTTCGCGACGCGGGGATCACGATTCGTTACGTCACCAACAACGCCTCCAAACCCCCCGAGGTGGTCGCCGACAACTTGAACACACTCGGGATTCCGGCGGTGCTCTCGGAGATCAGTACCAGTGCCCAGGCGGGGGCCGCCTTACTGGCCGAACGCTTGTCGTACGGGAGCCCGGTGCTCGTCGTCGGTACCGCGGCCCTGGCCGAGGAACTCGTGGCTGTCGGACTTTCTCCGGTGCGAACGGCGGATGCGGGACCGGTGGCCGTGTTGCAGGGGCATTCCCCTGACACCACGTGGGCCGATCTGGCGGAAGCCTGCTTGGCGATACGTGCCGGTGCTGTTTGGGTCGCTTGCAACCGTGACGCCACACTTCCCACCGAGCGGGGTGAGCTTCCCGGGAACGGGGCACTGGTGGCGGCACTGCGGGAGGCCACCGGCAGTTGCCCGCTGGTCGCGGGCAAGCCGGAACGAACGCTGCTCGATCGGGCGGTGAGCTCGGCCGCCGCGCGGCGGCCGCTCGTGGTGGGTGACAGGTTGGAAACGGATATTCTCGGAGCGGGCAGGGCCGAGATTCCCTCGCTGATGGTGTTGAGCGGAGTCAGTACTCCCGCCGAGCTGCTCGCGGCTCCTCCCGAGTGCCGTCCTGCTCACGTGGCGGCTGATGTGACCGCGTTGGAACTTCCGGCTGCGGTTTCCAGGATCTCGGAACAGAGCGGCTGGAGAATCGCCACCACCGGGGCCGGACTGGCACTGACCGCCGTGAACGGGGCGGACAGCCGTTCCGAGGAGGCCGGCACATATCCGTGGAGCGGGCTCTCCGCGCTACGAGCCCTGTGTGCGGCGTGGTGGTCGGAAGGCAGCGGGGACGTCGAGGTGCTGTTCGAGGACTCGACAGCCGAAACCGCGCTCCGGGAGCTGGGGCTGTATCGCCTCGACGGAAAGCGCTTCGCTACGGCCGCCACCAGTTGAATCGTTCGTCGTGTCCGGTCGACGGCGGCGGTGGCCCGGGCGGTTCGCTCCCGACTGTCGTGGGGCCTCACGCGAATCGCCGTGAGCGAGTGTACCGAGGGGCAGCGGCCGGTGTGATCCGATAACGTGGAAGTGCTGTGGTTCTTTCGGCATCTTTTCGCGCGTGGTGCTCGTGCGGTGTGATTGGTATCACTGTTAGTGGTGTGCGATGAGGCAGGAGGAGATGGAGTCGGCGGGACGACACGGTGACGGAACGGCAGCTTCGGCGACTCCCACCGATTCCGTGGTAGACCGGATTCAGGAGGCCGAAGGCCTCGTCGAGCGTTCGTTGGCGGACCTGCGGGAGCTGGACGGGCTGCCCGTCTCCGAACACGTCGCCAGGTTCGACGCGGTTCACGACGCGTTGACCGACGCCCTCAACCGGGCCGACGAACTGCTGTCCGGACCGAGTAGTAGCGGGAGTTGAAGCGGTGCCTCGGAAAGCGCGACTGGATGCCGAGCTGGTACGTCGTAAGCTCGCTCGTTCACGGGAACACGCCGGTGAGCTGATCGCTGCCGGACGTGTCACGGTGCGCGGCTTCGTTGCCCGCAAGTCGGCGACCACGGTCGAGAACGATGCATCGATAGTCGTGGCCGACGACGTGGAGGATCCCAATTGGGCGTCCCGTGGTGCTTACAAGCTGCTCGGAGCGTTGGAGACCTTCGAAAAGGACGGTTTGCGGGTCGCTGGCCGCCGCTGCATGGACGCGGGTGCCTCCACGGGAGGATTCACCGATGTGCTGCTGCGGCGAGAGGCGGCGGAGGTCGTGGCCGTGGATGTCGGTTACGGCCAGCTGGACTGGAAATTGCGTACCGACGAGCGTGTCCTGGTCCGTGACCGCAAGAACGTGCGGACGTTGACGCCTCCCGATATCGGGCAGGCTGCGGACCTGGTGGTGGCGGATCTGTCGTTCATTTCGCTGCGGTTGGTGCTACCCGCGCTGAGCGAGTGCACACACCGGGGTTCCGACCTGGTGCTCATGGTCAAGCCGCAGTTCGAGGTCGGTAAGGAGCGCCTCGGCGCCGGGGGAGTGGTTCGTGATCCGGCGTTGCGTGCCGAGGCGGTACTCGGTGTGGTCGCGGCCGCGGCGGAGTACGAGCTGCGGCTGCAGGCCGTGGTCGCCAGTTCGCTTCCCGGGCCGTCCGGCAACGTCGAGTACTTCGTCTGGCTGCACCGGCGTGCCGACGAGGCTCCCCGCGATGTGACCACCATGGTCACCGAGGCGGTAACGGTTTCCTCGGACGATGTCGCTGTGGCTCCCCGAACGGTGCACACCGAAACCGGGGAGCTCGGAGGGGATGACGCCGGTTGACCCGTGACGTACTTCTGGTGATACACACCGGCAGGCAGTACAACCTGGGTACCGCGGAGAAGGTCGCGGGCAGACTGATCGGTGCCGGTATGCGGGTGCGTGTGTTGGCGGAGGAGGCACCCCAGCTTAGCCCGGCCTGTTACAGCCGCGTCGTGGCACCGGGGGCACTCGCCGCCGCGGGGACCGAGCTGGTACTCGTCCTCGGAGGGGACGGCACCCTGTTGCGCGCCGCCGAACTCGCGAGGATGGCCGGAGTACCGGTCTTCGGGATCAACCTCGGTCGGGTCGGCTTCCTGGCGGGGGCTGACTTCGACGCCCTCGACGAGGCCGTCGACGCCGTGGTGGAGGGTCGCTACCACGTGGACGAGCGGATGACCATCGACGTCACCGCCAGACTGGAAAACCAGGTGCTGGCCACGACATGGTCACTCAACGAGGCCAGTGTGGAAAAGAGCAGTCGGGAACGCATCCTCGACGTCGTCGTCGAGGTGGACGGCCATCCGGTCTCCACTTTCGGCTGCGACGGCGTGTTGTGTTCCACTCCGACCGGGTCCACAGCCTACGCCTTCTCGGCCGGTGGGCCCGTCGTCTGGCCACAGGTGGAAGCGTTGCTGGTCGTGCCCAGCAACGCGCACGCTCTTTTCGCGCGTCCACTGGTTCTGGCGCGTGATTCCACTCTGGCCCTCGAGATCGACCAGAACGGTCACGACGCCGTGCTGTGCTGCGACGGGCAACGGCACTTCGACCTGCCCGCGGGGTCCCGAGTGGAGGTGCTGGCCTCGGACAACCCGCTGCGGCTGGTTCGACTGCACGACACCTCGTTCACCGATCGGCTGGTTCGCAAGTTCGAACTCCCCGTGCACGGCTGGCGGGGACCGGTATCCGAATAGGATTCACTGTGGTTGTGTGCCGTGTTCGCCCGCCGCGGCGGGTAGCGGAACTTCGGCCACGGCCGCCTGCTCGCTCGTTCCGCGCGGCGTGAGACGAATGGTATTCGCCCCTGAAACGCGCCGAACCGGCTCGCCGGGCCGCCGGCCCCGTGAGCGTGCCAGCTAGGGTGCTTGCTGTGTTGGCGGAGATGCACATCCAAGGGCTGGGCGTGATCGACAGTGCCACGCTTGAACTGCATTCGGGACTGACGGTGGTGACCGGCGAGACGGGTGCGGGCAAAACCATGGTGGTTACCGGCCTGCACCTGCTGAGCGGTGGTCGCGCCGACAGCTCCAGGGTCCGGTCGGGAGCCCAACGAGCCGTGGTGGAAGGCCGCTTCGTCACCACCGCGGACTCGGGAGCTGTCGAGGTGGCGGGCGAGGCCGGGGCCGAGCCGGACGATGACGGCAGTCTGATCGCGGTTCGCAGTGTCAGCTCCCAGGGGCGTTCCCGGGCCCATCTCGGCGGTCGCTCGGTGCCGAACACGGTGCTCGCCGAACTCGCGGACCAGGTGCTGGCGGTGCACGGCCAGAACGACCAGCTTCGGTTGTTACGCGCCGACGAGCAGCGTGCCGCGCTGGACCGGTTCGCGGGTGAGGCCGTGGAACAGCCACTCGCGGAATACCGCAGACTGCGGCGGGAATGGCTCGAAGTCGTACGGGAGCTGTCCGATCGGAGCCAACGTTCCCGTGAACTCGAACGCGAGGCCGATCTGCTGCGTCACGGACTCTCGGAGATCGAGACAGCAGATCCCGCGCCCGGCGAGGACGCCGAACTCGTCGAGCAGGCCCGCAGGCTGTCCGATATCGATCAGCTGCGTGAACTCGCCACCGGTGCCCACACCGCGATCAGTGGATCCGAGGCGGAGGATCCCGACGGGGCGGGAGCGACGAGTCTGGTGGGGCAGGCCCGCCGACTGCTGGATTCGTCCGAGGATCCCAAGCTGCGCGAGATCGGGGAGAGACTCGCCGAGGCCGCAGCCGTACTCAGCGACGCCGGCACCGAACTGAGCGGCTATCTGGAGGAGCTCCAGGCCGACCCGGCCGAGCTGGAACGAGTACTCGCCCGCCAGGCCCAACTCAAACAACTCACCAAGAAGTACGCCGAGGACATCGACGGTGTGCTCGAATGGGCCGAACGGGCCCGGGAGACGCTGCGCGGCATGGACACCTCCGAGGAGGCGCTGGCGGAGTTGGCGGCCCGGCGCGACAGCCTGGCGGCGGAACTCACCGAGCACGCCCGTGAACTCAGCCGGATCCGAACCGAGGCGGCGGGCAGATTGGCGGTCGCCGTTACCGAGGAGCTCACCGGGCTGGCCATGGCGCAGGCCGAGTTCGAGGTGTCGGTCTCCCCCAGACACGGCACCGCTGGTGGTCACGAGAGTGTCCTCCTGGACGGGAAGCCGGTTCACGCCGGTCCGGACGGTGTCGACGAAGTGGAGATGCGTCTCCGCGCTCACCAGGGAGCACCGGCACTTCCCATTCAGAAGGGCGCTTCCGGGGGAGAGCTCTCCAGGGTGATGCTGGGCCTCGAAGTGGTACTCGCGGATTCCGACACCGTTCCCACCCTGGTGTTCGACGAGGTCGACGCCGGGGTGGGCGGGAGAGCCGCAGTGGAGATCGGCAGACGCCTCGCGCGACTGGGCAGAAGCCATCAGGTCGTCGTGGTTACGCATCTGCCGCAGGTGGCCGCCTACGCGGATCGACACCTCGTGGTCGACAAGGCCACCGAAACCGCCGGTCTCACCCACAGTGACGTTCGCACGGTTTCCGACGAACAACGTGTCACGGAACTCGCGCGCATGCTGGCGGGGCTCGACTCCACCGAGACCGGACGTGCCCACGCCGAGGAGCTCCTCGAGGTGGCCGACCGGTACAAGGCCGACTTCTGACCGATGGCCCGGGGGGAGTTAACCCCGCCCCGTTTCGGATCCACCGAACAGTGCGGTCGGTCGCGAGTCGTCCCCGAAAGTGGCGCTTTCGGCGATGCGCCGGCATTGTCGACCGCGCCTCGGCGTGGCGACGGAACATTCGGTGACTGCTTTGTCACCATCGGTGCATGCGACTCAGTGGCCTGCTCGGAAGTCGGCAGGAGACATTGCCCGGCATCATCGGAACAGCGCGTGTCCAGCGCCGGATCGGCGAACTACCGCCTCGGATCTCTCCACGGGACATCGTGGTTCTCGACGAGCCCGATCTCGATCGCCACGTCGCGGAGTCCCTGGTCGCTCACGAGGTGGCCGCGGTCGTGAACGCCGGCCCCGCCATATCGGGGAAGTATCCGAATCTCGGTCCGGAAGTGCTGCTCGCGGCCGGCATCCTGCTGCTCGACAACGCGGGTCCCGAGGCGTTGGAACGTATCCGGGACGGCGCCACGCTGCGGCTGCACAACGGCGAGGTGTACCTCGTCGGCAAACGTGGTGAGGAGGAGCTTCTACTGCACGCCTCGGAACAGGACACCGAGAGCGTCGCCGCCCGTATGGGCGAGGCGAAGTCGGCGATGTCCGCGCAGTTGGAGGCGTTCTCCGCCAACACCGTCGAGTTCCTCCGGAACGAGCGGATGCTCGTGCTGGACGGCATCGGGGTGCCCGACGTCGGTGTCGCCATGTCCGGGCGTCATGTGTTGGTGGTCGCACCGGGACGTGGGTACACGGAAGAGCTCAAGCGCCTGCGTCGCTACGTGCGGGAGTATCACCCGGTGTTGCTCGGTGTCGGCACCGCCGCGGACACGCTGTGTGCGGCAGGGCTCTCCCCCGACGTGATAGTGGGGGACCCGACCGCGCTGGACGTGCGTACGCTCAAAGTGGCCGACGAGATCGTCATTCCCGCCGACACCGGCGGTCACGCGCCGGGAATCGAACGGATCCAGGAGCTCGGCCTCGGAGCCGTGACCTTCCCTGCTTCGGGAAACGCCGAGGACCTGGCCCTGCTGCTCGCCGACGCGCACGGCGCCGAGCTCGTGGCGACAGTGGGGATGCGCGCCACCCTCGACGAATTCCTGGACCGTGCGCGGGTGGAAACCAATCCCTCCACGTTCCTGACCAGGCTTCGGCTGGGCGGCAAGATCGTGCACGGTTCGGCCGTGCTCGAACTGCAGCGTAACCGAGTTTCCGCCGTAGCCGTGTCGTTGTTGGTGCTGAGCGTGGTTCTCGCGATGTTCGCCGTGGTCAGCACCTCGGGAATGTTCGGGCCCTATCTCACGGTGCTCGGAGCGTTCGGTGACGCGGTCGTCGATTTCTTGCAGGGGCTGATCACGTGAGCTCCGTGCGGTTTTTCGGGGCGCTGTTCCCGGCGTTGGTGTCGGGAGTGCGGCTCGTGGTGGGAACTCGGACAGCGGGAGCTCGCTGACTATCCCTCGCTTGGCCCACGAGGACCACCTGCGACACGAGCCGCAACAGTGGCGCTCGGAACGCGACGTGCTGTGCGGTGAGCAGGCGGACGCGCAAGCTCTGACCGGTGCCTTCACTCCGCGGGGCGGAGGAAAGGGAGGTTTCCGCGCCTGGTGGTGAGGCGGGATCGAGATGGCGCCGGGCGGCGCGAGCGTACGGGCGCCGCCCGGCAGAGGCCCGGCGCGAATGGGGAGGGGCGTCGCGCCGGACCGGTTCAGATGAACTTCGCCCTGGTGAGCATGCCCGAGAATGCCGTGAAGTGGCATACTTCGATCGGCTGATTCGTTGATCACGTTTCGTAGTAGATGCGTCTCGTTCGGGGGCGGCGTGAGAACGGTCTGCCGTGCTCGGCGGAAGCTCGCCGATGCACCACACGACCTCGCGCCGTACACCGAGTGCGTCGAGCCCGCCGGGACGAACCCACCTGCCCGAGCGGTCGTCGGCGGCGACCGCCGCGTCCGCTCCTACGTGTGAACCATCCCCGGTCCGCCGTCCGTCGGGGTCCAGTGCATCCCGGGGAGCGAGTGCGATATGCTGTAGTCCCGTGGGAGCGACGGTGTCAACGTTCCTGCCAGCACAAACACCAGCACGGTGACGGCATCGACCACGGGGAGCTTTTTTGGTGCCGCAAGCACGCACGATCAAGCATGTATTCGTCACAGGGGGCGTCTCCTCCTCCCTCGGCAAGGGGCTCACGGCCTCCAGTCTCGGGGAACTACTCACATCCCGCGGGTTGCGGGTGACCATGCAAAAGCTCGACCCGTATCTCAACGTTGATCCGGGCACGATGAATCCGTTCCAGCACGGTGAGGTTTTCGTCACCGACGACGGGGCCGAGACGGATCTCGATATCGGGCACTACGAGCGCTTCCTGGACCGGGCGTTGACGCGGAACGCCAACATCACCACCGGTCAGGTGTATTCTTCGGTGATCGCCAAGGAACGCCGTGGCGAGTATCTCGGAGACACGGTGCAGGTGATCCCGCACATCACCGACCAGATCAAGGCACGGGTCCGTGCGATGGCCGAGCCGGACGAGAACGGTCAGACCCCGGACGTGGTCATCACCGAGATCGGCGGGACTATCGGTGACATCGAGTCGTTGCCCTTCCTGGAGGCGTGCAGACAGCTCCGTCACGACGTGGGCAGGGACAACTGCTTTTTCCTGCACGTCTCGTTGGTTCCCTACCTCGCGCCCTCCGGAGAGCTCAAGACCAAGCCGACCCAGCACTCCGTCAAGGAGCTGCGCAACATCGGTATCGCTCCGGACGCCTTGGTCTGCCGCGCCGATCGGGAGCTCTCCGGTGAGCTCAAGGACAAGATCGCGCTGATGTGCGACGTCGACTCCGACGGTGTGGTGGCCTGTCCCGATGCCGCCTCCATCTACGACATCCCCCGCGTGCTGCACGGCGAGGGATTGGACGCCTATCTGGTCCGCAGGCTGGGGCTACCGTTCCGCGACGTCGACTGGTCGGTGTGGGGCGATCTGCTCGAGCGGGTGCACAATCCCACCGAGAAAGTCAGGATCGCCCTGGTGGGCAAGTACGTCGACCTGCCCGATGCCTATCTCTCGGTCACCGAGGCGTTGCGTGCGGGTGGGTTCGCGAACCGGGCCAAGGTGGAAATCTCCTGGGTGGCCTCCGACGACTGCGAGACCGAGGCCGCCGCGGCGCGTGCCCTGGCCGGTATGGACGGGGTGCTCGTGCCCGGTGGATTCGGGGTGCGGGGTATCGAGGGCAAACTCGGCGCGATCGAGTACGCGCGCACGAACGGGATCCCGGTGCTGGGGCTCTGCCTGGGACTGCAGTGCATGGTGATCGAGGCGGCGCGCAATCTCGCCGGGTTGCAGCGCGCGAACTCGACCGAGTTCGCCGCTCCCTGCCAGCATCCGGTGATCAGCACCATGGCCGATCAGCACGACGTGGTGGCGGGGGAACGCGACATGGGCGGCACCATGCGTCTGGGGGCCTATCCGGCCGCGTTGCGGGAGGACTCCCTGGTGGCTCAGGCTTACGGGACCCTGGAGGTTTCCGAACGGCACCGGCATCGTTACGAGGTCAACAACGCTTACCGAGAGCAGTTGTCCAAGGCGGGACTGGTGTTCTCGGGGACCTCGCCGGACGACCGGTTGGTCGAGTTCCTCGAACTTCCACGTGAGGAGCACCCGTTCTTCGTGGGAACCCAGGCGCATCCGGAGTTGACGAGCCGTCCCACTCGGCCGCACCCACTGTTCAGCTCGTTCGTCCGTGCGGCTCTGGACTACCGTGCCGCGGAACGGTTGCCGGTGGAGCTGCCCGGTGCCGTGCAGGCACCGGCGAGCGTCTGAGCGGTCGGACCGGGACACGCTCGACTAGTTCGTGGTTGTCCCGGTCCGGTCTCTCCGGGCCGGGTGCCGGGGCTTCTCGTGGCGCGCTCTCGGCGTGGCCCGCTATGGAGATCGACTTTCGGGAGCGCACTCCGGACCGGTAAACAGGATCACCGAGCGAGAACATCGAGACACTCCAGGAGCATCCCCATGTCCGCTGATCCCGAAGAGCCCGGCACGCCGATCACCCGCACGAACGGCCGGCACAGCTTCACCACCCTGTCGACCTCCGATGTCTACGTGGGCAACATTCTGGCGCTGCGTGCCGACGAAGTCGCCATGCCGGGTGGCGGGCGTTCGCGCCGTGAGGTCGTCGAGCACTCCGGCGCGGTAGCGGTGGTGGCACTGGATGAACACGAACGTGTCGTGCTGGTTCATCAGTATCGCTATCCGCTGGATCGCAGACTCTGGGAGCTGCCGGCGGGGCTGCTGGATGCTCCCGGTGAATCACCGCTGCACACCGCCCAGCGGGAACTCGCGGAGGAGGTCGGGCTCGCCGCCGAGGAATGGTCGGTGCTCGTCGATGTGGCCGCCTCACCGGGGTTCACGGATCAGTCCGAGCGGGTCTACCTCGCCCGCGGGCTGTCCGAGGTCGCTCTCCCGGAACCCGCGGCGGACGAGGAGGCGGACCTCGTGGTGCGCCGATTCGGGTTGGATCGTGCCGTCGAGATGGTCTTCACGGGCGAAATCGTCAACGCGCCCGCCGTCTCGGGACTGTTGGCGGCCCAGGCGGTGTCGCGGGGACGCGCCGTGCCCAGGCCCCCGGAGGCGGAGTGGGTGGATCGCCCCGTCCGGTTCCCCGCCCGAACCGATCGTTGATCACGCTCTCCCCGGTTCGGCCGCACGATCCCAGTGCTCGTGTCATGGTGATCGGGGAAGGAGCCACCGATGCCCGATCTTGACGAACTGCCCGACGAGCTGCGTCGAGTGATCAGAGCATATCTCGATCACCTCGTGGTGGAACGGGGAACCGCTTCCAGCACGCTGGAGTCCTACAGCCGGGATCTGCGTCGTTACGGCGCTTATCTGTCCGAGGCGGGAATCGGGGAGCCGGGTGGAGTTTCGCCCGATCTGGTGGGTGAGTTTCTCGCCACACTGCGCCGGGGGGAGCATGACGGCGGGGTTCCGCTCGCGCCCGCTTCCGCGGCCAGAACCATCGTGGCGGTGCGGGGGCTGCATCGCTTCGCTTACCTGGAGGGATTCACGGCGCGGGATCCGGCGCGTGAGGTGACTCCGCCCGCGCTGCCGCGACGTCTTCCGAAAGCGTTACCAGTCGACGAGGTCATGCGGCTGCTGGAAACGGGTACTGTCGAAGGCATGCGCGGATTGCGGGACCGTGCTTTGCTGGAACTGCTCTACTCCAGTGGAGCACGGATTTCCGAGGCGGTCGGTCTGGATGCCGACGATCTCGACGAACGGGAGCGGACCGTCCTGTTCGACGGAAAGGGCGGAGTGCAACGTCGGGTTCCGGTGGGACGCCCGGCCCTTGCCGCGATCGAGGCCTATCTCGTCCGCTCGCGTCCCGAGCTGGCGAAACGGGGCAGTGGGGACCGGGCGTTGTTCCTCAATTCCCGCGGCAGCAGACTCTCCCGGCAGAGCGCCTGGAACATCCTGAAAACCGCGGCCGAGCGTGCCGGTGTCTCCACTTCGGTCTCGCCGCACGTACTTCGGCATTCCTTCGCGACTCATCTACTGGAAGGGGGAGCCGATGTGCGGGTCGTGCAGGAGTTGCTCGGGCACTCGTCGGTCTCGACAACTCAGATGTACACAATGGTCACCATGAATACGTTGCGCGAGGTCTACGCCACCACCCACCCCAGGGCGCGCGACTGAATTCCACGGGTTCACCCGACTCCGGTCGGGTGAGCGAGCGGCACCGCGAGGTGTTTCGTCCGGACAACGGCGATGCGCGTTGCCGCTGCGTGCGCGTGCCGCTTAGGCTGCGCATCAACGACGTTTTCGAATGCCGTCGCACACAAAGGAGTCACCACCGCCATGTCGACGCCGCAGCCCTCCGCCGGTGGGCGGTACCGGGGCGCGGTCGACCTGAGCATCACCCCCGACACTTCGGAGATCACCAACGGCGACGGGATGGGACCCGATCCCAACGACGCGAATATCGGCCCCACCGGTAGGCCGCGTCGACACGTTCCCGAGCCCGCGGCGTTGGACACGCACGGGCCCGCCTCGGTGCTGGCGATGTGCAACCAGAAGGGCGGCGTCGGTAAGACCACGTCCACGATCAATCTGGGGGCGGCACTTGCCGAGTACGGACGCAAGGTGTTGCTGGTCGATTTCGATCCACAAGGTGCATTGTCGGTAGGTCTCGGCGTGCAACCGCACCAGCTGGAACAGACCATCTACAACGTCATCATGGAACGCTCCGTCGAACTCCGCGAGGTGATCAGATCCACCAGTGTCTCGGGAATGGACCTGTTGCCGAGCAACATCGATCTCTCGGCGGCCGAGGTCCAGCTCGTCGCCGAGGTGGGGCGGGAGCAAGCACTTGAGCGTGCCCTGCGGCCGGTGCGCGCGGAGTACGACTTCGTGCTGGTCGACTGCCAACCGTCGTTGGGGCTGCTCACGGTCAACGCGTTGGCCGCGGCCCACGGCGTGATGATTCCGCTGGAGTGTGAGTTCTTCAGCCTGCGCGGAGTGGCGTTGCTGATCGACACCATCGAGAAGGTCCGCGACCGACTGAATCCCGATCTGGAGATCAGCGGAATCCTGGCGACGATGTTCGATCCGCGTACGCTGCATTCACGAGAGGTGATGTCGCGCGTGGTGGAGGCGTTCGGGGATATAGTGTTCGACAGCGTGATAAACCGTACGGTGCGGTTTCCCGAAACCACCGTGGCGGGAGAACCCATCACTCGGTGGGCGCCGCGTTCCTCCGGCTCGAGGGCTTACCGTTCGCTCGCCCGCGAGGTCATCGCGCGGTGAGCACTCCCGCGAGTCGTTGTTGCTGATGAGGAGACGTGACCGAGGCACAAGCAGCCACCGACTCGGCGCACGACGTGCCCGAGCTGGCCGCCGCTCAGGATTCCCAGAGCGGACGCTTCACAGTACGGCTGGAGAACTTCGAGGGGCCGTTCGACCTGCTGCTGCAGCTGATCTCGCAGCATCAGCTCGATGTCACCGAAGTGGCACTGCATCGCGTCACCGACGACTTCATCGCCTACACCAAGGAGCTCGGGCAGCGCTCCGAACTGGACGAGATCAGTGAGTTCCTCGTCGTGGCGGCCACGTTGCTGGATCTCAAGGCGGCTCGGCTCGTCCCCGCCGCCGAGGTCGAGGACGAGGAGGATCTCGCCCTGCTGGAGGCCCGCGATCTGCTGTTCGCACGGTTGCTGCAGTATCGGGCCTACAAGCGGGTCGCCGAACTGTTCCGGCAGCTCGAAGCCGGGGCGTTGGGGCGCTATCCCCGGGCGGTCTCGCTGGAGCAGCGCTATCTCGACCTGATGCCCGAAGTGGTTCTCGGGGTGGACGCAGCCGGCCTGGCGGAGACAGCCGCCGCCGTCTTCCGCCCCAAACCCCCACCGACCGTTTCGCTGGACCATCTCCACCAGCAACGTGTCTCGGTGCGCGAGCACGCGGCGGAGCTGCGGGTGCTGTTGGCCGAACGGGGCAGCGCACTGTTCGCCGAACTGACCGAGCAGTGCGGTACGAGCCTCGAGATCGTGGCTCGGTTCCTCGCGCTGCTGGAATTGTTCCGCGAGGCGGTGGTCACTTTCGATCAGCCCGAGCCGCTCGGTGAGCTCGCCGTCTCCTGGGTGGGGGGCAGCGCCGAACAGGCTCGCGTGGCCGCCGAGGCCGAGCTGGATCGAGACGAGGAAGAGGATTACGGGTGAGCGGCGAGAAGCATTCCGAGGGGTTCCGTGCCGCGGAAACCGGGCGTGGAGCGGAGACCGACCGGGCGGGCGACACCGGGGAAGGTCGGAGTCGTGAGTGGCCCGCCCTCGACCCCGAGCCCGCGCTGGATGCCGCGCTGGAAGCGGTGCTGCTGGTGGTCGACGCCCCCGCCGGTGAGGAGCTGCTGGCCGAGGTGCTCGATCAACCCGTGGCGCGGGTAACCACCGCCCTGCACCGGTTGGCCGAGGGGTACACCGCTGCGGGAAGTGGTATCGAGCTGCGCAGGGTGGCGGATGGTTGGCGGTTCTACACTCGCGACGTCTACGCTCCCGTCGTCGAGCGGTATCTCCTCGACGGGCAGCGAGCCAAGCTCACCAAGGCCGCACTGGAGACGCTCGCGGTAATCGCCTATCGGCAACCGGTGACTCGGTCGAAGGTGGCAGCGGTGCGCGGTGTTAACGTGGACGGGGTCGTACGTACCCTGCTGGCGCGTGGACTGATCCACGAAGCCGGTACCGACCCGGAATCGGGCGGCACTTCCTACTGCACGACCGAGTTGTTCCTGGAACGGCTCGGCCTGTCCTCGTTGCGGGAACTGCCGCCACTGGCCCCCCTGTTGCCCGAAGTGGATGCGATCGACGATGTCTGAAGCACACGACCCGACGAGCCGGAACAGCCGGGACGCGGAAGGCGTCCGGCTGCAGAAAGTGCTTTCCCAGGCGGGCGTCGCCTCGCGCCGCGCCGCCGAGGAGATGATCGTCGAGGGCCGTGTGGAGGTCGACGGTGCCCCGGTCACCACGCTCGGTGCCAGGGTGGATCCGGCCACCTCGGTCATTCACGTGGACGGCAGCAGGGTCGTGATCGACGACGAGGCGACCCATCTGTTGCTGAACAAACCCGCGGGCATTCTGTGCAGCATGTCCGACGACCAGGGGCGGCCCTGCATCGGTGACTACCTGCCGAAGCGGGAGGGCAAGCTCTTCCACATCGGGCGGCTGGACTTCAACACCGAAGGACTGCTGCTGATCAGCAACGACGGTGATCTCGCCAATCGGCTGATGCATCCCTCCTACCAGGTCCCCAAGACTTATCTCGTCGAGCTGCAGGGGCCCGTTCCCAAGGATTTGGGACGCACCGTCAAGTCCGGTCTGGAACTCGAGGACGGGCTCGCCAGCGTCGATTCCTTCCGCTTCGTCGACACCAACCAGAAGGGGACCCGGGTGTTGGCACAGGTGGTGCTGCACGAGGGGCGTAAACGAATCGTCCGCAGGCTGTTCAAGGCCGCGGGTTATCCGGTGCAGCGACTGGTCCGGACCGGTGTCGGCGAGGTGCGGCTGACCAACGAGCGTCCAGGGGCGATCCGGCCGTTGGACAACAAGGAACTCGGCTCGCTCTACCGCGCGGTCGGCATGTGACCGGCCTGCTCGGTGGCCCTCGGCGGACGTGGCCCTCGCGCGCCCCTCATTGCCGTGCGTACCTTAGCGTCACCAGCCGCTGGGCCACCGGTTCCACCACCCGGGCCGCCACCGGGCCGAGTACGGCCATCAGCAACACATAAGCGGTGGAGAACGCCGCCAGCTCACCGGTGACCGCTCCGGAACCCACTGCCAGGCCCGCGATGACTATGGAGAACTCGCCGCGGGCCACGAGGGCAGCCCCCGCACGGGCCCGCCCCATCCGCCTGATGCCCTGTGACCCCGCGGCGAACCAGCCGGTGGCGAGCTTCGTGATCGTGGTCAGCAGTGCCAGCACCAGCGCGAACGGCAGCACCGGCGGAATCGCGGACGGGTCGGTGTTGAGGCCGAACACGACGAAGAACACCGCGGCGAACAGGTCGCGCAGCGGGGCCAGGGTTCGGGTGGCGTTGGCCGCGGTCGAGCCGGAGATGGCGATGCCCAGCAGGAAGGCCCCCACCGCCGCCGAAACCTGCAGCTGGGCCGCCAAGCCCGCCACGAGCAGCGCCGCCCCGAGCAATCGGAGCAGGAACACCTCGGGATCCGGACTGTCCACCAAAGCGGAGACGTAGCGTCCGTAACGCAGTGCCAGCACCAGCACCAGAGTGATCACCAGAACGGACACGCCGACCGCACCGAGACCTCCCAGAAATCCCACCCCGGCGAGCAGGGCGGTCAGGATCGGCAGGTAGATGGCCATGGCCAGGTCCTCGAACACCAGTATCGACAGCACCACCGGTGTCTCACGGTTGCCTAGCCTGCCCAGGTCCCCCAGGACTTTCGCCACTATCCCCGAGGAGGAGATGTAGGTGACACCGGCCAGTACGATCGCCGCGATCGGGCCCCAGCCCAGCAGCAGCGCCACGGCGGCGCCTGGCGAAGCGTTGAGCACCACGTCGACCAGACCCGCCAGCCAGGAGCGGCGCAACCCGGTGACCAGCTCGCCCGCCGAGTACTCCAATCCCAGCAGCAGCAACAGCAGGACGACCCCGATCTCCGATGCGATCTCGGTGAACGGTTCGATGCCACCCAGCGGGATCAGCCCGCCCTGCCCGAAGGCCAACCCGCCGAGCAGATACAGCGGGATCGGCGATATACCGATGCGCCAGGCGAGCCGCCCGAGCACCCCCAGACCGAAGAAGACCGCTCCCAGTTCGATCAGTGTGATCGCAGTGTGTTGCACCTGGTTCCTCTCGCCCGCGCGGACGTCGACCGGATCCGTTCAACCGCCGGAATCGGTGGGGCACCGTCCGAGCATCCCGGCGGGAACGGCCGGTTCGATTCGAATCAGCCGTGTTCCATGATCTCGCCGGCTGCGCGCAGACCTTCGGCGGTACCCACGACGACCACCAGATCGCCGCCCGCGAAGACGAAATCCGGGCGGGGGGAGGGCACCACCGAGCCGTCCCTTATCACCGCCACTATCGAAACCGAGGTCCGGGTACGCATCTCGGTCTCGCCGAGCGCACGCCCGTCGAACGGCGAACCGTGCGTCAACGGCAGTTGCCAGGTGTTCACCCCGGTGACTTCGCGCTGTTGTTCGCTGAGCTGGCGCACCAGTTGGGGAGCTCCGAGCAGGTTCGCCAGCGTGCTGGTTTCCTCCCCGGTGAGATCGGTAGCCGCACAGATCTTGTCCGGGTCCCTGGCATCCGAGACGATCAGCTCCATCCGGCCGTCCCGGTAGGTGATCACTCCGATGCGGCGCCCGGATTCGGTCGTGAATTCCTGTTGCGTGCCCAGCCCCGGCAGCGGGGTCACGGTGACGTCCACACGACCGATCTTAAAACGTCTCGCGGCTTCGCAGTAGTCGGCCGAGCGATCGTGCGGGACTCGATTGAGTCACCGCGTTCGCGGACAGGCAGAATGAAACATTGTCGGTTAGTCCGAGCGAGCGACTTGGTCATTCGTTGTCGAGGAGGTCAGTCGAGGTGTCCCAGCCCGAGCTCAACGGAATCGTGGCGGTGGACGGGCCGTCCGGAACGGGCAAGTCCACGGCGGCTCGTGGACTCGCCCACGCGCTCGGCGCTGCTTACCTGGATACCGGTGCGATGTATCGAGCGGTGACACTGGCCGTGCTGCGCTCCGGGACGCCGCTGGACGATGCCGCGGAACTCACCCGCATCGCCGGTGGTGCGCATGTGGTGATGCGCACCGACCCCGACTCTCCCGGAGTATCGCTCGACGGAGCCGACGTGAGCGGGGAGATCCGCGGGCAGGAAGTCACCAGGACGGTTTCCGCCGTCTCCGCGGTTCCGGAGATCCGGGAGCTCCTGGTGCGGCGACAGCGCGCGCTGATCGACGCCGCGACACGTCCCAGTGGGGGAATCGTGGCCGAGGGACGTGACGTGGGCACCGTCGTGGTGCCCGAGGCGGGTCTGAAGGTGTACCTGACCGCCTCGACGGACGCCCGTGCCCACCGCCGCACCGCCCAGGACGTGGCCGAGGGACGCCCGGCGGACCGCGATCTGGTGCACGCCGACGTGCGACGCAGGGACGCACTCGACTCCAACAGGTCCGTCGCGCCGCTGCGAATGGCCGAGGACGCGGTTTCGCTGGATACGACCGAGCTCTCGCTGGAACAGGTGCTGCGGCGGTTGCACGAGTTGGCAGCCGACCGCGGACTGCTGGTCACAAACGAGCGAGCCGGACGATGACCCCCGGGGGGAGACGCTCGCAGCGTGACCACCCCACTACGGGTATGCTGCCGGAGGGCAGTTCACCCGGTTTGCGCCGGTTCGGCCGGTGCGTGGGCCGGCTCGTGCTGCGGATATCGTATCGAATCCGGGTTCGGCACGGCGAGCGATTCCCCGCGACCGGCCCTGTGGTTCTCGTCGCCAACCACAGTTCTCTCGCGGACGGTCCGGTGCTGTTCGGGACACTGCCCCGTGGTGCGGTGTTCCTGATCAAGCGGGAACTGTTCCGGGGCCCGCTCGGCTGGACACTGTGTAAACTGGGTCATCTTCCGGTTCGTCGTGGTGCTCCCGACCGCGCGGCGCTGTCGGCCGCGGTGCGGATACTGCGTTCCGGCGGGGTGATCGGGGTGTTTCCCGAGGGGACTCGAGGCGGAGGCGTGGCCGAGGCACGGCACGGTGCGGCGTGGCTGGCCCGATCGGCGGGGGCGGCGCTGCTGCCGGTCGCGTGCCGGGGTACCGCTCGGGAGAGCGGGCGACGGTTCCGCTTCCGGCCGAGGGTGGACGTTCTCGTCGGCAGGCCCGTCCGCCTGCCGGAGCAGAAGGGCAGAGCGGGGTTGACCGCGGCGACCGAACGCGTGCGTACCGAGTTGGTCGAGTTGCTCGCCGAACTGGACGGCCGAACGACCGACTCCGACGAACCAGACGATGATGTGAGAGGGAACGAGGCGTGAGCGAAGAGCCGTTTGCCGACGCCGCCGAGGGTGCCGGCCTCGACGGCACCTGGTCCGACGAGACGGACTGGGCCGACTACGATCACCTGTCCGACGAACTGGGGGAGGATTCGGTACCCGAGTCCGGACGCCCCGTGCTGGCGGTCGTGGGCAGGCCCAACGTCGGTAAGTCAACCCTGGTGAACCGGTTGCTCGGCAGCAGGCAGGCCGTGGTCAAGGACACCCCCGGTGTCACGCGGGACCGGGTTACCTACGACGCGGTGTGGAGCGGACGCGCGTTCAGCGTCGTCGACACCGGTGGATGGGACCCCGATGCCGACGGCATGTACGCCAGTGTCACCTCCCAGGCGGAGATGGCGATGTCGGCAGCCGACGCGATCCTGTTCGTGGTCGACGCCAACGTGGGTGTCAGCGGCACCGACGAGGCCGCGGCGAAGGTGCTGCGCCGATCCCGGCGCCCGGTGATCGTGGTCGCGAACAAGGTCGACGACCAGGTGGCGGTGGCAGGCACGGCCGAGTTGTGGTCCCTCGGGCTCGGGGAGCCGCACCCGGTGAGCGCGCTGCACGGTCGCGGTTCGGGTGATCTGCTCGACGAGGTGCTGCGTGTGCTGCCCGAGACTCCGCGGGAACAGTTGGGGGGCGCAGCGGGGCCGCGACGGGTGGCGCTGGTGGGCAAGCCCAACGTCGGCAAGTCCAGCATGCTCAACCGTCTCGTGGGTGAGCAGCGTGCGGTGGTGGACGAGGTGGCCGGTACCACCGTCGACCCCGTGGACTCGCTGGTCGAGCTGGACGACGAGGTGTGGCGGTTCGTGGACACCGCCGGGCTGCGCAAGCGGGTGAAAACCGCCGACGGCACGGAGTACTACGCCTCGCTGCGTACCAAGGCGGCCATCGAGGCCGCCGAGGTGGCCATCGTGCTCATCGACGGTTCCGAGCCGTTGACCGAGCAGGATCTGCGCATCATCAGCATGGTCATCGAGTCCGGTCGGGCGTTGGTGATCGCCTACAACAAGTGGGACATGGTCGACGACGATCGCAGGCGGAGCCTGGAGAAGGAGATCGATCGCGACCTCGTCCGAGTGCGTTGGGCCGAACGGGTGAACGTTTCGGCTCATACCGGCCGTGCGGTCACCAAACTGGCACCCACGCTGCGGACAGCGCTCGAATCCTGGGACCAGCGCGTCTCCACCGGCCAGATCAACTCGTGGCTGTCGGACATCGTCGCGGCTCATCCACCGCCGGTCCGGGGCGGCAAGCAACCCAAGATCATGTTCGCCACCCAGGCGCACGCCCGGCCGCCGACACTGGTGTTGTTCAGTTCGGGCTTCCTGGAGGCGGGCTATCGCCGGTTCCTGGAGCGCAAGTTCCGCGAGGCCTTCGGTTTCGCGGGCAGCCCGGTTCGCGTCGTCGTACGGATCAAGGAGCGCAAGAGCTCCCGCTGAGCGCCGTTCGCTTCGTAGGGGACCGGTATCGGGTAACCTCCCCGAAAGCCCGGCACCCTGTCCGAGTTTTCCGAACGACAAGGTGCGACAAATGCTTAGTCTGCCGTTGCCCGAAGGGGACGCACTGCCCGTGCTCGGGCAGGGAACCTGGGGTATGGGAGAGCGCGACGCGCGGCGTGCTGCCGAGGTCGACGCGTTGCGCCACGGGCTCGACTCTGGGATCCGGCTGATCGACACCGCCGAGATGTACGGCAGTGGCGGAGCCGAGGAGGTCGTGGGTACCGCGCTGCGGGGAAGGCGGGACGAGGCCTTCGTGGTCTCCAAGGTGCTTCCGCACAACGCCGATCGCAGCGGTACCGTGGCGGCCTGCGAGCGTAGCCTGCGGCGACTGGGAACGGACCGGCTGGATCTGTACCTGCTGCACTGGCGGGGTGCCACGCCGCTGGAGGAGACCATGGCGGCGCTCGAGTCGCTCCAGCGCAGCGGTAAGATCCGCCATTTCGGGGTGAGCAATTTCGATTCGGCCGACATGAGTGAACTCTTCGCGACCGAGGCAGGATCCCGAGTTTCCACCGATCAGGTGCTGTACAACCTCACCCGCCGAGGCCCCGAGTTCGACCTGCTGCCCTGGTGCAGGCAACTAAACCTGCCGGTGATGGCTTATTCCCCGATCGAACAGGGCAGGTTGCTCGACGATCCGGTGCTCGGCGAGCTGGCCGCCGAGCGCGGTGTCACCCCAGCGCAACTGGCCCTGGCATGGGTGGTTCGGCAGGACTGGATGTGTGCGATCCCCAAGGCGGCAACCGTCGAACACGTCGACCACAACCGAGCGGCGGTCGACCTCTCGCTCTCGGAGGAGGAGGTGGCTCGACTCGACGAGCGCTTCCCGCCCCCCGATGGCCCGACACCGCTGGAGATACTCTGACGGAGTTTTCCCGGTCCGCGCTTTCCCACTCGCCTGTCGAGGAGGTTCGGCGCGCTGAGCCGTGACAGCCCAGGAGACCGCCCCCGATCGGAGGCACCGGGTCTCCCGCTGGGGACGGACGACCCGGTGATCGGCTGCGTGCTCCCGACGGCCCCTCGCCGCGGTGAGGGGCCGTCACTCGCTCGGAGCGGCAGCATCCGAGGCCGCCGCGGGCAGCCCGAGAGCCCGGCGCAGGAAATCCAGCTGTAGCAACAGCAGATTCTCGCTCTTGCTCTCCGAGGTGGGCATGTGAGTCACGCCGGGCAGCGGCAACAGGGTGTGCGGTCTGCCCGCCGAGGTCAGCGCTTCCGACAGCCGCAGCGAGTGCGCGAACACCACGTTGTCGTCGACGGTGCCGTGCACCAGCAGCAGTTCCCGGCGCAGTTCGGGAGCCATCCGCAGCAGCGAGTTCGCCGTGTACGTCTCGGGGTCGCGGTTCGGGTCGCCGAGGTAGCGCTCGGTGTAGTGGGTGTCGTAGAGCCGGAAGTCGCAGACCGGTGCGCCCGCCACTGCCGCGTGGAACACGTCGGGGCGGCGCAGTACCGCCAGCGCAGCCAGATAACCCCCGAACGACCATCCCCGGATCCCCACCCGATCGAGATCCAGATCGGTGCGTTCGGCCGCGCACGCGTGCAACGCGTCCACCTGGTCCTGCAGCGGTGGCCCGGCGAGGTCACCGGATACCGCCCGGTCCCAGTCCGGGCCGCGACCGCCCGTGCCCCGGCCGTCCGTGACGAGCACGGCGAATCCCTGTTCGGCGAACCACTGCGATGTCAGGTACCCCTGCTGCCGTCGCAGCACCCGCTGTGCCTGCGGACCCCCGTAGGGGTCCAGCAGTACCGGCAGCCTGCCGTGTTCCGGACGATGTCCGTGCGGCAGCAGCAGCGCGGAGCACAGCTCGCGGGCACCGAGCCGCAGCAGCTGCACGCGCGGCGTGATCGTGCTCGTCTCGGCAAGCGAGGTGATCTCGGCGACCGGGGTCTCCTCGCGGAAAACCCGTACGGTGCCGTGCAGCCGCTCCGTGCCGCTGGAGGACAGCACGGTCACCGGCCCGCCACGGGTGGCGCCGTGCACACCGTCCTGTTCGGATACCCGTCGCGCGCCCGATTCGCTCACCCGGTAAACATGGACCTGGGTGGGGTCCTCCGCCGATGCCGACACCAGAATGTCGGTGGGGCCGATGTCCAGAATCGCGCGGACCTGCAGCGTGGGGCCGGTCCAGTCGTTGCCGTCGACCAGGAGTCGGTAGGCGCCGTCGATCGCGCTGATCCGTGCCAGGCCGCCGCCGGGGGTCCAGGCGGGCCAGCCGGTCTTGATCTCGATCCAGTGCGGATCGGTCTCGTGGTGCAGCTCGGTGGTCTCACCGGTGTCGGGATCCACCGCCAGCACCAGTTGGCTGCGCTGGTCACGGCTCTGTACCGCCAGCAGTGGTCGGCCGTGTTCGGACCAGTGAACCGCCACCAGGTAGGGGTGGGCGGCGTGGTCCCACCGCACGGGAGTCCGTTGTCCGAACTTCGTGTCGTCGACCCGCAGCAGCTCCAGGGTGACCGCGGCGTTGGCCTCCCCGGCGGCGGGATACGGCATCGTTCTGGGGGGCCGTGCCGGATCGGCGGGGTCCGCGAGGTTCCACTGCGCCACCCCCGACTCGTCCACGCGGGCCGTCAGGATCGCCGTACCGTCGGGCGCCCACCAGTAGCCGCGGCTCCGGCTCATCTCCTCCGCGGCGATGAACTCGGCGCAGCCCCACTGGACCCGCTCGTGTTCGGGTTCGACCAGCGCCCGATCACCGGAACCGTCGAATCCGATCACACGCAGCCCGCCCTGCGAGGTGTAGGCCACGCGCGTGCCGGTGCCGTCCGGCCTGGGATCCGCAGCGGGGTAGCGGGCGGGCAATCGGCGGAGCACCCCGCTCTCCGGCTCGGCCACGAACAGCTCACCGGAGAGGGTGAAGGCCACCCGGCGGGCACCGTCGTCCACCGCGTAAGCCGTGATCCCCGAGGCCCGCTCCCGGAGGCGTTCCCGGCGGGCCAGCTCCGCCGCCGAGGTGGTCCCGGTGTCGTCGAGCTGGGCGGGATCGGCCACCCGTTGTTCCGTGCCGTCGCCGGTGTCCAACATCCACAGTGCGTTGCTCCGGTCGGTACCGCCCGACGACCGCAGGAACAGCACCCGTTGCCCGTCCGGTGCGACGGTGAAATTTCGTGGGGCGCCCAGACTGAACCCCTGGGTCCGGGCGCTGTGACGAGGGAACGTATCGGCTGCGGTCATGCCCGCAGCCTGTCAAAGGTGTTCGAGCGCGCGACCGGGTGGTCCACCGACGACCGCTCGTGTTCGGCTGTGCACCGTGGTGACGATGCGCGTCCGCGGCGCCACCACGGTGCCGCGCTCAACCGATCACCATTCCCGCGATGGTGGCGCTCATGAGGTTCGCCAGCGTACCCGCCAGCACGGCGCGGAGCCCGAGTTCGGCGATCAGCGGTCTGCGATTGGGTACCAGGCCGCCGAGTCCACCCAGCAGGATTCCCAGCGAGCTGAAGTTGGCGAATCCGGTCAGGGCGAAAGTGATGATCACCGCGGTGCGTTCGGTGAACGCGCCCGACTCCGCCATGGGACCGAAGTCGGCGAAGGCGACGAACTCGTTGAGAACCAGCTTCTGCCCCAGGAAGGTTCCGGCCTCCACGGCTTCGTTGAACGGAATCCCGATGGCGACCATGACGGGCGAGAAGACATAACCCAGAATCTGCTGGAAGGTCAGGTTCTCCAGGCCGAACAGGCCACCGACCCCGCCGATGATCAGGTTGAGCAGCGCGATCAGCGAGATGAACGCGAACAGCATCGCTCCGACGTTGAGGGCGAGCTTGAGACCGTCGGAGGCTCCGACCGCCGCGGCGTCGATGACGTTGCGAGGCTTTTCGGGTTCCTCCTCGGGCTCGGTGGCCGCATCCCCGGTGCGTTCATCGTCCTCGGGCTCCTCGCCGGAACCGGCGGAATCCGTTGCGGAGCCCGTGTCGGTGCCCGTCGTCGTGGCGGCCACGGCCTCGTCGCTGTGGGACTTCTCGGTCTCCGGAACAATGATCTTGGCCATCAGGAGACCGGCCGGTGCCGCCATGAAACTGGCCGCGATCAGGTACTCCAACGATGCGCCCAGCAGCGAGTAGCCGACGAGCACCGTTCCGGCCACCGTGGACAGACCACCCGCCATCACCGCGAAGAACTCCGAGCGGGTCATCCTGGCCAGGTACGGCCGGATCACCAGCGGTGCCTCGGTCTGCCCCACGAAGATGTTGGCCGTGGCGTTGAGCGATTCCGCCTTCGTGGTCCCCAGCAGTTTCTGCAGTCCACCACCGATGATGCGTACCACCCACTGCAGGATGTGCCAGTGGTAGAGCACCGCGCTCAGCGAGGCGATGAACACGATGATCGGCAACACCTGGAAGGCGAACAGCGTGCTGCCCTCGTCCAGCAGGTCGATCAGTGGCCCCACCATGAAGTTGATGCCCTCGTTGGCGGAGTCGATCACCTTGCCCACACCCGCGGCGACCGCTTCCAGCGCCCGTTTTCCGGCTTCCCAGCGCAGCACGAGAACGGCGAAAACCACCTGGATCGCCAGCGCTCCCAGTACCGTGCGGGGCCGGATCGAACGTGGGCTGGTCGACAGGGCCACCGCGATCAGCAGCAGCACCACCATGCCGCCGATACCCCATAGCACGTGCACGAGCATCGTCCTTTCACACCGTTCGGTCCGCTTGGCGGATCCTCGCCCGGGGCGGACCCGAACCGGCGACGCCGCGAATAATTTGGTCGCCGAATATTGGCATGCCACTGATCACCACGACAGTGCCGGAACCACTTCGTTTCTCACCGGAAACGAAGTCTTCCGCTCGACGGAAACCGTTCCAGGGGTCCAGGGGAATTCCGGATAGCTGCCCGCTCGCGGTCACCCGCGTTGCCAGTGGCACCGCCCGCGGTGATCATTACCGGTGTGGGCCGCTGAACATCCGGCACCCGTGACCCGCCTGCCCACGAACCGTGCCGCCCCGTCGGGAAGCGATCGGCGTTGGGGAAGCGCACCCTTCCGGTCGGGGCCGGACTCCGGCGGCCCCGACCGGCTCAGCGATGCTGATCGACGGTGGCGGCCAGCTTGCGAATGAACACGAACACCAGCGGAAACAACCCCAGAATCGCCCAGCGCGCATCGTCGAGCCACAGCCACAACAGCAGCCCGAGCAACAGGGCGAGCACCCCCGTCCGTACCGACCAGTCCACAGCGGCACGTCGTAACCGGAGCCACACCAGCCCGGTGGCGGATAGCAGTATTCCGGCGAACAACCAGTCCCAGTGCAGCGTGAACATCGCCACGAGCAGTCCCATCGCGGGCCCTGCCGCCGCGATGTAGATGTCGTTACGGGTGATGGTGGGCTTCTTCATCCGGCTGGATCCTTGCCTCGCCGCGGCCGCGACGCGTGTTGCTGCCGGTCCGATCCATCGCGGTGTTCGCGCTTCTCCGGAAATCGGTACCGGGACGGTGGAAGTGCTTGCCGCGAGAGTCTACGACGGCCCGAACGGAGTTCTCGGCCATGATCCGCCACTCCTCGCCGGCCGACGGAACACCTCACGCCGAACCCTCGGGTGCGGCCCACCCCGTGATCAGGGGTTGGTCTCCTCCTCGACCCAGGACAGGTACTGCTCGTTGCCCGTGACGATCGGCGTGCCGATGATCTCCGGCACGTCGTAGTTGTGCCGCGTCTCCAGGTGCTCGCGCAACTCGGTCACCCGCTCCCGGGTGGTTTTGATCTGCAACTGCCATTCCTGCTCGTCCTGCACACCTCCCTGCCAGCGGAAGAAGCTGCGGATCGGCACGACCTGTACGCACGCACCGAGGCGGGCCCCGACCACACCACGAGCGAGCTCGGCGGCGGCGTGTTCGGAATCGGTGGTGGTGACAACCTGCACGTATTCGGTCATGTCGTCAGACTAGCGAGTGGTTTCCCACGGATGATCCCACCCGTCGAAGCGCTCGGCACGGTCACGGATCCGACCGGTGGGTGTCGACCCCCGCCCGAATGGGTAGCCGTACGGCGGAACAGCCGTACGGGCTGGTAGGGGAGTTGCGTGCTCCTCGACCCCAGTGAGCAACGAGAGGATAGTCATGACCGATGCCGACGAACGCCGGGTGAACAAGGCGCTGCAGGGACTGGAGTTTCCCGCGGACAAGGCCGAGTTGATCCGATACGCCGAGGAGCGGGAGGCCGACCCCCGCACACTGCGTGCGTTGCGGGCGCTGCCGGACGGTACGTACGGGAACAGCGACGAGGTGGAGCGCAGTGTTCCCCAACGTCCGGAGCAGGAGACGCCCGGCAGGTGAGCTCGTCCGCTCCCTCGGGCACGCCGACGGGAAAATCGCGTTTCGCGTCGGCGTGCCCTCCCCGTCGTCCCCGGTCGGGGTGATCATTCGGGAGATGATTCTTCTGGTACAACTCCCGCACGGGTGCGAAACCCGGTGACCGTTGCCGAACAGCGTTGAGGAGGGCTCGATGCCCGAACTGTTGTCGCAGGACACGATCGAGAACAGGCTCGCCGGACTCGAGGACTGGCAGTACCGGGACTCGGCAGTGCACAAGACCTGGAAACTCAAGGGGTTTCTCACCGCGGTGACCTTCGCCAACGCGATCGCCCACCTCGCCAACGAAGCCGATCACCACCCGGATCTGTCCGTGCACGACTACAACCGACTGACCGTGCGGATCACCACCCACTCGGCCGGTGGGGTGACCGAGAACGACCTGACGATGGCCGAACGGATCGAATCGCTGCACCGGGATTCCTGAGCCGCGGATCGGGTCGCACGAACTGCTCCGGTGAGCGTCGAACCGGACCTGGTCGGTACCCCAGCGCGCGGGGCCCGAGCGTGCTCCGGAAGGCGGTCTTCGGCCGTGGCTCACCAACGTGTGATCACCAGGTGGTTGATCAGCAACGCCAGCAGTGCTTGCGCGGCCAACCACCAGCGGTGCTGTCCCCGCGGTAGCATCGCGCACGGCACCGCGAGCCACATGGTGAACGGCAGCCAGATCCGCTCCACCTCCGCCTTGCTCATACCGGACAGATCCGCGGCGGCTATCGCCACCAGCGCCGCGACCGTGAGCAGCCGCGCCCCCAGCTCCAGACGTCGTGGCGCCGTCGCCAGTCTCCGCAGGCTCGCCAGGACGGCGGGGCCCGCGACCAGCACGACACAGGCGAGGTTGGCCCACACGAAGTAGCTGTACGGTCGGGTGTCGGCGATACCCTGGTAGTAGCGGATCCGGACGAGTTCGTACCCCTCCAGCCACCAGAAGCCGTGCACGGTGAACAGCACAACGACCACTACGACCCCCGCGACCGCGAACAGGGTCGGCCGCAGCCTGCGTGTCAGTGCCAGCACCACCAGTGCGAACAGTCCGGCCAGCACCAGCCCGTACGACAGGTAGAGCGTGAACCCGAGCAGCAGACCGCTCGTCAACGCCGCCAGATCGCCAAACCTGTCGCCCCGGGTGGTTCCCACCGCCAGCAACGCGACCCCGCACGTCACGACTCCGGCGAACATCGCGTCGGCGCTGACTCCCATCCACACCATGCCGGGCAGCAGCACCCCGAACGGCAGCATCGCCCGGGCGACGTGTTCCTCGCCCAGTGCGCGCAGCGTGGTCGCGATGGACAGTACGGTCGTGGAGCCGACGAGCATGCACATCACGGACGCCGCGATTCCACCCCCGAGGCCGATCCGATCCATCCACACGAACACCATCAGCACACCCGGTGGGTGTCCGGACACGTGCACCGCCCACGAGCCGGGTTCTAGCAGGATTCGCTCGGTGAACCCGCTCAGCATCGATGAGACCGTCTCCACACGGTCGATCTCGGCGAGGTAGTTCTTGGGGTTGGACAGCTTGGTCACCACACCGAAGTCCCAGCCCTCGATCATGGTCAGGCTGAACATCCAGCCCAACGTGACCGGGTAGGTCACTGCCAGCAGCGGTCCCCAGCGCAGCCGTGCTGCCACGGTCGGTCCCGCGATGACCACCAGTAGTGCGAGCAGGATCGCGGGCACCGTTCCGGGACCGGTGTGCGGCGCCCAGCTGGCGAACAACGGCGGCAGGTCCAGATAGATGTCGACCCCACGCGCCAGCAGTTGTTCGCCGATCACCCAGGCGCGCCATACCAACAGTGCCCCGCCCAGGATCACCAGCAGATCGCTCAGCGGTGAGAGCAGCGCGCGCCAGGAAGGACGTACGTTCTCCGTCGACGGTGACTGGTTCAACTCGGTCATTACTCTCGAAAGATAGACGGCCCGGAATTCTTCTCACGAACCGGAGCCCGGTCGGGACTCACCGTGCCCGTGAGGTGTCCACGACATTTGTCGACGGTGATTCGAAGCCGGGAGGTCGCCGGACCGGTCACAAGTGGCACGGAGATCTCTTATTGCCGTACGCGGTGGTATCCGGTGATTCTCATCCGGCTCACCGCTCATGCGGCGAGGAAATCGCGGACCGCTCGTGAGACGGTGTCCAGTGAGGCACCGAGCCAGTGGAAGTGGCTCCGGGCGCCGGTTTCGAGCAGCCGCGAGTCCGGCATCGTGCGGGTGAAGTCCTCGGCGTGCTCGAACGCGACCCCGCCGTCGTGCCGGGAAGCCGTGACCAGTGTCGGGAACGGCACCGAGCGCAGTGGCGACTCCCGATAGGTCGCCCGTTCGGGCGAGCCTGGCGGAGATCGGTGAGGAATCCCGAACCGGACTCCATCGTTGAGAAGGTTTCGCGTGCCGCCGCGCGAGCGTCGGGCACCGACCGCGTCAATCGGTCGAGCTTCGGAACCGCGAGCGTGTCGCCCTGACGAACGGTGGCGAGTGCCTGATAGAGCCCTGGCCGCGCACGGGTGATGCCGGTCAGGCCGTGGTCGAGGTAGATCCACTCGTCGGCGACGCCGAGCTCGGCCAGGCGCTGTTGTGGGGCGGTGAGGTCTTGCTCGTCGGTGGAGCAGCGAGCGTACGTCTAGCCCCCTACGACCGGAATTTTCATCGTATGGGATATCTGCAACGTCGCAGGTCCAGGCCAGGGCCCACCGGTCGCCGCGTCGGCGGGTGCACGCGAGGGGTTCCCCTGCGGTACGTCCGGATCTGCCGAGTTCAGGGTGTTGGCGGCAGCGCGGTTGGACCACCAAGGCGCGCAATGCCGGCAGGGCATAGCCGATACTGTACGTGTGAAGTACGTGTCCAGAGTGCCGCGACCGCCGCTGGATGGGCTGATCGACGACCTTTACTACCTGGAGGGTGCGCCGCCGTACGCCCGGCTGACGCTGCCGACGACGCCGGCGGCGTTGTTCATCGTCAACCTCGGGGCGCCGTTTCTCATCCGTGCTGGCACCGAGATCGAGACGGTCGGGTACGCCGACGGTTGCGTGGTCACCATGCCTACCCGCGCGTGGGAGTTCGGCTACCCGCTCTGGACCCGGTCCGTCGGCGTGCACTTCAAGCCGTGGGGGTTGTCGCCCTTCCTGCCGATGCCCGCGGCCGAGCTCTGCGACCGGCCGGTGACGTTAGAGCAGGTTTGGGGCCGGCCCGCTATTGCTGAGCTGCGAGACCGGCTGGCCACGGCGGACGGGGCGAGCGAGATGCTGACGCTGCTCGAGGAGGAGCTGATGCGACGATTGTGCGAGACCGCCGGCCTGGGGCTGGTCCGCCATACGAGCAGCGTCATCGCGGCGAGCAGCGGGGCGGTGGCGATCGGCGACCTGAGCGTGGCAACCGGTGTCAGCAACACTCATCTGACACAGCGGTACAAGGAGCTCATCGGCGTCACGCCGAAGCGGCTGGCCCGCACTCACCGCTTCGCCAACGCCGTGTTCGCGATCAACCCCGCCGGGCCGATCGACTGGGGCGGCCTCGCCGGTGGCGCAGGCTACTACGACCAGGCCCACTTCGGCCACGAGTGCCGGGCGTTCACCGGGCTCACGCCGAGCCGGTACGTCGAAGTTCGGCGGCGGTTTCTGCGCGAACATCCTGGCCACGTACTGGATGGCTGGCCGCTGCCGACCGATTGATTTCTTACAAGACCGACAGCTCGCAAAACGCTTAACTTGGAGGCACCCCAGAGTAGAGGAGGCCCCGTGGGCAAGGTGGTCATGTACAGCTCGGTGTCGGTAGACGGCTTCATAGCCGATGAGAACGACCAACCCGGACCGCTGTTCGACTGGTTACTCAGCGGTGACGTGCCGTTGGACGAGAGCGGCGTCTTGAAGGTGTCGCAGACGTCCTACGACTGCATCCGGCCGTACTGGGACCAGATCGGGGCGACAATCGTCGGTCGCCACGTCTTCGACATGACGAACGGCTGGGACGGGACACCTCCGGCGGGGGTCGACCACGTCGTCGTCGTGACCCACCGGGGCAGGCCCGAGGGCTGGTATCCCGAGGCACCGTTCTACTTCGTCGATGGCATTGCGGCAGCCATGGCCAAGGCGCAGGAGCTCACGGGTGACCGTGTGGTCGAGGTCGCCGCTGGCGACATCGGTAGCCAAGTGCTTGCCGCGGGTCTGATCGACGAAGTGCGCATGGACGTCGTACCCGTGGTGTTCGGGTCCGGCAAACGTTACTTCGGGTCGGTCCACACACAGCATCTATTGGAGGATCCTGACGTGGTGATTCAGGGCAACCGGGTGCTTCACCTGCGCTATCGGGTGCGCCGTTGACCGATCGGCTATCGAGTGCCCTGGACTCTAGTCACGGAGCGGCCGACTCGTGCTGTCGGACGTTGCTGGTGGAATGTGCACTATGCACGCAGTGGAAACGGGTACCGAAGGTGTCACGGCCGCAGAGTTGGTCCATGGACGGTGAAACGCGGGAGTCCAGGACGGCATGGGGGTGATGGTTCATTCCTCGCTGTCCAGTCTGGGCACCGTCGACGGAGGCGCTGCAACAGTCGTGGACAGCCTCCGCACCGCCGTCAGCTTGTCGATCTCAGCCAGCACCGTCTTCAACCCGACCTGGCCGGGATCGGCCTGCGACTCCGCCAACAGGCCCCGACCCGCAAAGTCGTCCTCGGCGCCCCGGGCCTCCAGCGCCGCCCCACTCGCCGCCGATAGACGCTCGACAGTGCGCAGGCAAAACCGCTGCTCGAACGTCGAACGGGCCGAACCGATGAGGCGGTCCAACCGCCCGGGTGGCTCGGTCCCCTCGGCCCGACACCGCACCAACGCCGCCTGCCGCAACCGGTCCTCACGCAGCTCGACCGGGCAGATCTCTTCGGCCAACCACCCAGCCAGCTTGTCCTCATCACCGCGAGAGAACTCGCGGAAACCGAACGCGGTACGGATCTGCGCGCGGTGATACTCGATCGAGCGAGACCCGCACGAGTAGAGGGCGAACTCCTCGGCGTCCACACCGACCTGCTCAGCGACGTAGCCAACCGCTTGCGGCGGGAGACGGGATCTCCTCGGCATACCGCGGGAACCGCGCCTCGACCTCGAGAGCGAGGACAACTGGGAGGATCTGAGATCCTGCCAGATCACCTACGGACCTCACGTCGACGGAACGAGCTGACGAATGGTCGGATCCGACCGGGCCGCCGAGCCCGACCGGACGACCGGCTACCGGTATCCGGTCGTGTCCGCTGGTTTTCCTGTGTCCTGAACCTCGGCGATGTAGCGCCATGCGTCGGGACGGCTGCCGTCGAGGTCGGTGAACCCGTACACCCCGGCGAGACCACCGCTGGACAACGACTGCCCGGACCAGCGTGCCACCTCGGGGTCGGTGGCCAGCGCGGTTACCGCACGCCCCACGTAGTACGGCGACTCCGAGATGGCGAAGTGCGGCTGAGCCTCGACGGCGTCACGCCAGTTCTGTTCGGCGACGCCGAAGGCGTCGAGCATCATCTCCGAACGCAACCAGCCCGGCGTCAACGCCACGGCAGTGCCGCCGTATGGTCGCAGCTCCTCGGCCTGGGCAAGCGCCAATCGAGTCACCGACACCTTGGCGAGGTCGTAGTAGGCACCCGTGGCGGCACGGTAGTTGGCCTCGTTGTACTCGGCCGTGCCGTCGGTCATCTCCACCACCAACCCACCCGAGTTCCTGATCAGCAGAGGGAGTGCGAACGCGCTGGTGATCAGGTGAGTGTCGATTCCGAGTCGCAGCAGCCGCAGGCCGTTGTTCAATGAGTGCTGCCACAGCGTCGTGTTCCACTCGAACAGCTTCTCCCCGCCCCAAACGTCGTTGACCAGCACATCGAGCCGCCCCTGTTCACGGTCGATCCGCTCGGTCAGCGCTCGGACCTGTTGCTCGTCCAGATGGTCGACTTGGACGGCGATGCCGTGACCACCGGACCGAGTGACCAGTTCGGCGGTCCCCTCGATCGTCTCCGGGCGGTCGTACTCCGAACGTCGCTCACGGGTGCTGCGTCCCGTGACGTACACCGTGGCTCCGGCGGTTCCCAACTCCACCGCGATCGCTCTGCCCGCGCTGCGGGTGGCTCCGGCGACCAGTGCCACTTTGCCCGATAGCTTTCCGCTCATGCGATCCACATCCCCGTGCTCTTACCGATACGGAACGGAAGTCACAGTGTGACCCCCGGGGCCGACACTCCTGCGGTGCTCCTCGTGCGGGTCGTCCCGGGGATCGCGGTGGGCCGTCCCTTCGTTAGAGTGATGCGGTGTGAGCGAGGTTGGGGAGTGTCACCTCCGGTGGAAGGTGAGTACGTACCGGTACCGGACCTCCTCCACCCGCACGTCACCGTCACCGAGCGTTTCCGTCCGGGTGCTTCCCAGGCATTCCCAACCGCGGTGTTCGTAGAACCCACGGGCGCGGTTGTTCGTGGTCAGCACCCAGAGCGTGCTGCTCGCGTAGCCCTCGTGGTGCAGGACGCGCAGCGCGTGCTCGTGCAG
The DNA here is from genome assembly GCF_900101095.1 of Actinopolyspora mzabensis. Lineage (GTDB taxonomy): Bacteria > Actinomycetota > Actinomycetes > Mycobacteriales > Pseudonocardiaceae > Actinopolyspora > Actinopolyspora mzabensis. The sequence goes on along the minus strand of NZ_FNFM01000003.1, from coordinate 438,461 downwards.
TCGAGTTCCCGAGCCGCGCCGCCAGTGCCGCGGGTGCAGGTACAGTGCCTGCAGCTCCCCGGTGTCCCGTTCCGCGTCTCGGTCCCGGCTCGCGCCGATCACCGCGAACCCGAGCACGTGCCCTCGTGATTCCGCGACCAGTACCGTGACTCCATCCGGCAGTGCCCGCAGCCGTTCGCGCCAGGCTCCTCGCCGATCGGTCACGGACAACCGGTCCAAGGACTCGGCGGGGACAAGCCCAGCGTAGGCGGCCCGCCACGAGGCCACGTGGATCTCCCCGAGCGCGTGAGCGTCGGGCACCCGCGCCGGGCGGATGTTCACTGTGGCGGTCGGCACGCTCCCGAGTTTCCCACCGCCGAGGAGCGATCCCGGTCTCGTTTTCGAGCAGGAGTTGTCAGTAGGTGACGGAGCAGGACCGGCGTGGTGAGCACGACCACGAACCCGCACACCCCGGACCAGCCGAACAGGTCGTATACGTGCGACCCGATCCACGATCCGGCGCTGCCGCCCAGATAAGCGCACGTCATGTAGGCGGTGTTGAGCCTGCTCCGTCGCTCGGGACGCAGTGCGTACACACGGGCCTGGTTCGCGACCATGCCGCACTGCATCGCCACGTCGAGCAGTAACGTGCCGATGATCAGAGCGATCAGACCACTCCTGTGGCCTTGGGTCCCTCCGGCGAGGACCGCGGCCGAGAGGAGTACTCCGCACATGCAGACGAGGTTGACCGGACCGGGGCCCCGTCGATCCACCCAACCTCCGGCTAGCGGCGTGCAACATGCGGTGACACCGCCGACCAGCGCGAACAGCCCTACCGCCGAGGTCCCCAACCCGTAGACCGGTCCCGTCAGCAGGATCGCCAGGGTGGTCCACACTGCCGAGAAGCCGGCGAACACGGCTGCTTGGTAGAGGCAGGAGCGACGCAGTTCCGGTTCGGTGAACAGCAGGCGCAGCGATTCCGCCAGCAGTGAGGGGTAGTGCTCCCGCGACTGCGGGTACGTGTACGGCAGTAAGCGGGCGAGAACGGCCAACAGGACGAATACCAGTACGGCGGCCGCCAGGTACGGAACTCGCCATCCGAGCCATTCGCCGAGTGTGCCGCTGAAAGCACGGGCCAGGATCATGCCGCCGACCGAGCCGCTCAACAGGGTGCCGAGCACAGCCGCCCGGCGTTGGTCCTCTACCAGCCCCGCTGCCAGCGGACCGATCACCTGCGCTCCTACCGTGGTGAGCCCTACCAGCACGCTGCCAGCGACCAGCAGTGGCAGGTTTCGGGCGCATCCCGCGAGTAGCAGGCCGAACCCCGTGAGACCGAGCAGAATGAGCAGAAGTCGCCGGTGCGGAAGGCGGTCCCCCAATGGGACCAGCAGGAAGATCCCACCCGCGTAGCCGATCTGTGTGGCCGACACGGCCAGCGCCGCCCCGTCCGACGAGGTGCGCAGTCCGGCGGCGATCAGTGGGACGAGCGCCTGCGGGAAGTAGATGTTGCCCACGGCCACGCCACAGGTCACGGCCAGAACGAACAGCATTCGCCTGCTCATCTCGGCCCAACCGTTCGTCCGTGAGGTGACCCGCCGGAGCGGAGACGCGACGCCGCTTCCCGCGTTCTATGTGAGACGGAGGGGGCAACGTCTTCCGGCCGGGACGTTCGACTGGGTGGAACTGACCGGTCCGCACCGAGACAGTGCTCGGTGGAACCGGGGGAGCTCGCGTGAATTCCGGGTGGCACGCACGGTAGTGCAACGTATCGACCGTTCGGGGAGAAGCGATGTAGCTTACGACTTAATGATCAGTTTCGTGCTGGGTGTCGAGGATCTGGCGGACACGCGCTTCGTCATCTCGCCACTGCACGAGACGCTGCTCAGCCTCCGGGTACTTCAGGACCCGAGGCTTTCCCCGCTGCACCTTCCGTGGCGGGTGTCCGCGCTCGCCGAACTCGACACGCGCGATCTCGAGCTGCTGCTTTCCCTCGTCGCCGTGAGACGTACGTTGCCGGACTTCTTGACCCCTCCGCCCGGAAGTTCCGAACCCGACTTCGAGGAGCAACTGGCTCTAGTGCGTCGGACATCTCCCGGTAGAGTCCGCCACGATCTCCTGGTCACGCACGCGCCGGACCCGCTGCCACCGGTCCTGCGCGGGGCCACGGACGACGACGCCTCCCTCATCGGGCTGCGTGATTCCCTCTGCGCGGCCCTGTGGCGGTTCTGGAAAGCGGCCATCGAACCGAACTGGCCCAGGATGCGGCTGTTGCTGGAAGCCGACATGACCCACCGTGCGAGACAGTTGGCCTGGGGAGGCGCTCGCCTGCTGTTCGCGGGGATGCACCCGAATCTGCGATGGCGGGACGGGGTGCTGCACATCGACAGGATGATCAGCGGGCACAGCGTCGCCGCTTCCGGGCGGGGACTGTTGCTACTGCCCTCCGTATTCGCCCACAAGCCCGCGCCGCCGGTCACCCCGGACGAGCCGCCCTGGCTGGTGTATCCCAGCAGGGGAGTGGCCACGCTCTGGTCCAGCGAACCCCCTGCCGATGCTGCCGCCCTCGCCCCGTTGCTCGGCGCTCCCAGAGCCAGGTTGCTCGCACTGCTCGACGAGCCGACACCCACCGTCGAACTCGCCCGGCGTCTCGGGGTCACCGCGAGTGCCGTGTCGCAGCATCTGCGCGTGTTGTACGAAGCGGGACTGCTCATCCGGATACGTGACGGACGGCACGTGCTGTACCGGCGCAGTTCCATCGGTGATCGGCTGCTCGAAGGCAGCCGGTCCGGCTGAACTGCTCCGTTCCGCTCCAGCACGGAGGTGAGGGCCGTGCGGCGTGTGACCGCTCCCGTCAATTAGTAGCGGGACGGGACGTTTCGCGGGCCTTGGCTGCGCTGGGCTCGCCTCCAGATTCGCGGTTACGGCACGTCACGTGCGAGCAGCCGGCGTGGCCGAGGGATTCAGCACTTCCGCTCGGTGCGGCCACCGTGCGTGTCGTGTTGCCAGAGATGGGTGCAGCTGGGGCACTGCAGGTACAGCAGGGTGCCGGAGTTGGACAGCAGGTACTGCCAGTGGTCGCTGCAGGAACGTCCGCGCAGGCATTCCGAGCAGTCCCGCCCGTGGTGGCAGCTGGGGCAGTCGATCCACGCCCGGCGGCCGATGTCGGCGAACGGGTCAATCGGCATGCTCGCCACCGATGCCTTCGGGAAGCACACCCGCGCTGATCAACTGCTCGTAAACGTCGCGCTGCCACTCGTCGAGCCCGGAGTACAGCAGGGCGTGCGCCTCGCGTTCGCCCCGAAGCTGTTCCGAGGGGTCCCAGTCGTCGCCCAGGGCCCGGGTGATCTCGGCGCGCCGTCGCATCTCCTCCGCGCCGAGATCGATGTCGAATTCCAGCTCGGTGGAATTGTCACCAGCGCTCATCTGATCACTTTCTCGCGTGGTTCGGCCGACCGCCGCGGAGTCTGCTGTTCGGTGCGGAAACGCGCAATGAAATGGCTCACTTCGGTCACGCGAGGGTTGTCACAATTGTTATCGCTGGTCAGTCGTAGGACTGGTCCGTTGCTGAGGTTGCTGCTGTCGCCGCCTCGTGCTGTTCGTGGTGCTACTGCTGCCGTGTGTTGACATTTCGTGTTCCGCGCTTCCGAAGGTCCGATCTCGTCCTCGGATCCTCTTCGCTCGGAAGGTGCACGGCGTGCTGCCCGGGCATTCCCCGGTGGCGTGAGGGCACACGGCGCAGCTATTTATTTGTTCTGTTTGTTGTTTCAGTGCTGAGTGAAACAAAATCGGCCATATGGACGTCGCCGGGTATCGTGGTGGAAGCACAACATCGTGAAGGCGGGCAATCCCCGTAGTGGCTTTTCCGAGGTCGGCCCGGTCCGGCGGCAACCCCGTTGCCCGGTGCTCGAAGTGTGCGCGTCGCTACGTTTCGCGATCATGCTGTCCCAGATTTCGGGAGCAGGACCCGCGGGTGTAACACGTGTTACTTACTCGTAGTCGTGCAACTCGGAAATCTGTATAGTTCCGCAAACTGACCAAGAGTGCAACGGCGCATCCTTCTTGTCAGCTCCGGAGAGGTTTCCACGATCTCGTCCCCACTTTTTCGCGTGGCTGAGGTCGTTGCCTGACGACGGGAGGATCCGAATGCCGGTTTCCCAGAATGCGAGAGGTCGAGTGCAACGGGGCGCCGACGTCGAGGGTCTCTACGACCCTGCCAACGATCACGACGCGTGCGGTGTGGCGCTCGTCGCCGATATGGCCGGCCGCAAGGATCACGCGATTGTGCGGAACGCGCTGACCGCGCTGCGCAACATGGAACACCGGGGCGCGAAAGGCGCCGATCCGGACACCGGTGACGGGGTGGGAATCCTGACCCAGGTGCCGGACGCGTTCTTGCGCGAGGTGGTTCCGTTCGAACTTCCCCCCGCCGGCGGTTACGCGGTGGGTAACGCCTTTCTTCCGGACGAAGAAGCGGACTGCGAGCAGGCGGTGGCCGCGATCGAGCGGATCGCGGCGGAAGAGGGGCTCGAAGTGCTCGGCTGGCGGACGCTGCCGGTCGATCCCGGTTGTGCCGGTTCGTTGGCCCGGGGAGTGATGCCCCGCTTCCGTCAACTGTTCGTCGCCGAGTCCGGCGACTCCGCCACGGACGGGCAGGACCCCGTCATGCGGCTGGAACGCCGTGCGTTCTGCCTGCGCAAACGTGCCGAGCACGACACCGACGTGTACTTCCCGAGCCTGTCGGCCCGCACGCTCGTCTACAAGGGGATGCTGACCGAGGCGCAGCTCGACGCGTTCTTCATCGATCTCACGGACGACCGGTTCAGCAGCGCCATCGGCCTGGTGCACTCGAGGTTCTCCACGAACACTTTCCCCTCGTGGCCGCTGGCGCATCCGTACCGCTACATCGCGCACAACGGTGAGATCAACACCATGCGCGGCAACCGCAACTGGATGCGCACCCGCGAGAGCATGCTCGACACGGACCTGATCCCGGGCGACCTCTCGCGGCTCTACCCGGTCGCCACGCCCGACGCCAGCGACTCGGCCACTTTCGACGAGGTGTTGGAACTGCTCCACCTCGGTGGGCGTTCGCTGCCGCACGCCGTGCTGATGATGATCCCCGAGGCGTGGGAGAACCACACCGAGATGGATCCCCAGCGCCGCGCCTTCTACGAGTTCCACAACAACCTCATGGAACCGTGGGACGGTCCTGCCCTGGTTACCTTCACCGACGGTGCACAGGTGGGGGCGGTGCTCGACCGCAACGGCCTGCGGCCCGGCCGCTACTGGGTCACCCACGACAACATGCTCGTGCTGGCCAGCGAGACCGGTGTGCTCGACATCGAGCCGCAGCGGGTGGCACGTAAGGGCAGGTTGCAGCCGGGCAAGATGTTCCTGCTCGACACCGAGCGGGGACGTATCGTCGACGACGAGGAGATCAAGGGCGAACTCGCCGCGCAGCATCCCTACCGGCAGTGGTTGGACGATGGAATGGTCCATCTCGAGGACCTGCCCACCCGCTCCCGTGAGGTCCCGCCGCACTCCTCGCTCGTACAGCGCCAGCAGCTGTTCGGCTACACCGAGGAAGAAGTCGACACGCTGCTCAAGCCCATGGCCTCCGGAGGTGCCGAACCCGTCGGTTCCATGGGCAACGACGTTCCGCTCGCTCCGCTGTCCGAACGGCCGCGCCAGCTGTTCGACTACTTCACCCAGCTGTTCGCCCAGGTCACCAACCCGGCACTGGACGCCATCCGCGAGGAACTGGTCACCTCGCTGAGCACCCATGTCGGTCCGGAGCACAACCTGCTGGACACCGACCCGCAGGCTTGCCACCAACTGGTGCTGCCGTTCCCGGTGCTGGACAACGACGAGCTCGCGAAGTTGATCCACATCAACGACGACGGGGACCGCCCCGAACTGAGTTCGGTGACCATTCACATGGTGTACCGGGCCGCCGGGGGAGGTCAGGCACTCCGGCAGCGGTTGGACGAGATCTGCCGTGAGGTCTCCGAGGCGGTGGCCGACGGGGCCCGCATCATCGTGCTCTCCGATCGCGGTGCCGACGCCGAGTACGCGGCGATTCCCTCGCTGCTGCTGACCGGCGCGGTGCATCACCACCTCATCCGGGAGAAGAGCCGTACCCACGTGGGACTGGTCGTCGAAGCGGGCGATGTCCGCGAGGTGCATCACGTGGCCCTGCTGGTCGGTTACGGTGCCGCCGCGGTGAACCCTTATCTGGCCATGGCCAGCGTCGAGGACCTCGTGGCGCGCGGTGAGGTCTCCGGGGTGGATGCCAAGCAGGCCACCAAGAACCTGATCAAGGCTCTTGGCAAGGGGCTGCGCAAGACCATGTCCAAGATCGGTGTCTCCACGGTCGCCTCCTACACGGGGGCCCAGATCTTCGAGGCCATCGGACTCGGTGAGGAGATCGTCGACCGCTGCTTCACCGGCACCACCTCCCGGCTCGGCGGCATCGACTTCGAGACCCTGGCCACCGAGATCGGTCAGCGCCACCGCAGGACCTTCCCCGCCGACGGCCTCAAGGCGCACCACCGCGAGCTCGCGGTGGGCGGTGAGTACCAGTGGCGCCGTGAGGGCGATCCGCACCTGTTCAACCCCCACACGGTGTTCAAGCTGCAGCACTCCACCCGCAGCGGCCAGTACGACATCTTCAAGGAGTACACCAACCACGTCGACGAACAGTCCGAGCGGCTGATGACGCTGCGCGGGCTGCTCAAGTTCCGCGAGGGCGCGCGTGAGCCGGTCGACATCGACGAGGTGGAACCGGTTTCCGAGATCGTCAAGCGGTTCGCGACCGGTGGGATCTCCTACGGCTCGATCTCCAAGGAGATGCACGAGGTTCTCGCGGTGGCGATGAACCGGCTCGGGGCCAAGTCCAACACCGGTGAGGGCGGTGAGGACGCCGATCGGTTCACGGTGGACACCAACGGGGACTGGCGGCGTTCGGCCATCAAACAAGCCGCCAGCGGTCGGTTCGGGGTCACCAGCGAATACCTGGTCAACTCCGACGACATCCAGATCAAGATCGCCCAGGGGGCCAAGCCGGGCGAGGGGGGACAGCTGCCCGGGCACAAGGTCTATCCCTGGATCGCCGACACCCGGCACTCGACTCCCGGGGTGGGGCTGATCTCGCCGCCGCCGCACCACGACATCTACTCCATCGAGGACATCGCCCAGCTGATCTACGACCTCAAGAACGCGAATCCGCGGGCGCGGGTGCACGTCAAGCTGGTCTCGGAGGTCGGTGTCGGCACGGTCGCCGCGGGAGTGAGCAAGGCACACGCCGACGTGGTGCTCATCTCGGGGCACGACGGTGGTACCGGTGCGTCTCCGCTGTCCTCCATCAAGCACGCCGGGGCGCCGTGGGAGCTCGGGCTGGCCGAGACGCAGCAGACGCTGCTGGCCAACGGGCTCCGCGACCGGATCGTGGTGCAGACCGACGGGCAGCTCAAGACCGGCCGGGACGTGGTCCTGGCCGCGCTGCTCGGCGCCGAGGAGTTCGGCTTCGCCACCGCTCCGCTGGTGGTATCCGGCTGCGTCATGATGCGGGTGTGTCACCTGGACACCTGCCCGGTGGGTGTGGCCACCCAGAATCCGGAGCTGCGTGCCAAGTTCGACGGTCGGGCCGACTACATCGTCAACTTCTTCGAGTTCATCGCTCAGGAAGTGCGGGAGCACCTGGCCGCGCTGGGATTCCGCTCCATCGAGGAGGCGATCGGCCACACCGAGATGCTCGACACCGATCCGGCCACCCGACACTGGAAGACCGAGGGCATCGATCTCTCGCCGATCCTGCACGTGCCGGAGGTCGCCGAGGACTCGGCCAGGCACTGCACGGCCAAACAGGAACACGGCCTGGAAAAGGCGCTGGACAACACCCTGATTCAGCTCAGCGAAGGGGCACTGTCCGACGGCACTCCGCTGCGGCTGGAGCTGCCGGTGCGCAACGTCAACCGCTCGGTCGGCACCATGCTGGGTTCCGAACTCACCCGCAAGTGGGGTGGCGCGGGACTGGCCGACGACACCATCCACGTCACGTTCACCGGCTCGGCGGGACAGTCCTTCGGAGCCTTCCTGCCGCGCGGTATCACCCTGCGACTCAACGGCGACTCCAACGACTACGTCGGCAAGGGGCTGTCGGGCGGCCGGGTCGTGTTGCGTCCGCAGGAGGACGCCGCCTTCGCCGCGGAGGACAACGTGATCGCGGGCAACGTGCTGCTCTACGGCGCCACGGGCGGCGAGATGTTCGTTCGCGGTGTCGTCGGTGAACGTTTCGGGGTGCGCAACTCCGGGGCGTTGGCAGTTGTGGAAGGCGTGGGCGACCACGGGTGTGAGTACATGACCGGCGGCCGGATCGTGGTGCTCGGTGGTACGGGGCGCAATTTCGCGGCAGGCATGTCCGGCGGTATCGCCTACGTGCTCGATCCGCGCCCCGACCGGATCAACCACGAGATGGTCGATCTGGACCCGCTGGATTCCGACGATCGCGGCGAACTGTACGAACTGATCGAGAAGCACCACCGCGAAACCGGATCCACCGTGGCTCGCGAGCTGCTCGGCGACTGGGAGGCCGCCGCGACACGGTTCGGCAAGGTGATGCCGAAGGACTTCAAGCGCGTTCTCAATGCCAAGGCCGATGCCGAGCGCGACGGCCGCGACGTCAACGAGGCGATCATGGAGGCCGCTCATGGCTGACCCGAAGGGCTTTCTGACCACGCCGCGCGAGACGCCGCAGCGTCGGCCGGTCGACATCCGGCTCAAGGACTGGCGTGAGGTCTACGAGGAGTTCTCCCACCAGCAGCTGGAGCAGCAGGCGGGCCGCTGCATGGACTGCGGCATCCCCTTCTGCCATCAGGGCTGCCCGCTGGGAAATCTCATTCCGGAGTGGAACGACCTGGTCTGGCGGGAGGACTGGCGCGGTGCCATCGAACGGCTGCACGCCACCAACAACTTCCCCGAGTTCACCGGCACGCTGTGTCCGGCTCCGTGCGAGGCCGCCTGCGTGCTGGGAATCAACTCGGATGCGGTGAGCATCAAGCAGGTCGAGATCGAGATCATCGATCGGGCCTGGGAAGAGGGTTGGGTGCGGCCGGAGCAGCCTGCGGCCGTGACCGGACGCACGGTGGCCGTGGTCGGCTCCGGCCCGGCCGGACTGGCCGCGGCGCAGCAGCTCACGCGTGCCGGGCACCGGGTGATCGTCTACGAGCGCGCCGACCGGATCGGCGGGCTGCTGCGCTACGGCATCCCCGAGTTCAAGATGGAGAAGTTCCGGCTCGACCGCAGGCTCGAGCAGATGCGGCAGGAAGGCACCGAGTTCCGCACGGGTGTCGATGTCGGGGTGGATCTCACCGTGGAGCAGCTGCGTGCCGAGCACGACGCCGTGGTGCTGGCGGGCGGATCCACGATGTCCCGGGACCTGCCCATCACCGGCAGGGAACTGGGCGGTATCCACCAGGCGATGGAGTACCTGCCGCCCGCGAACCGGGTACAGCAGGGTGACCTGCCGCAGGCGTCCATCAGTGCCGAGGGCAAGAACGTGGTCATCATCGGTGGGGGTGACACCGGTGCCGACTGTCTGGGAACGGCGCATCGTCAGGGCGCGGCGTCGGTGACCCAGCTGGAGATCATGCCGACCCCGCCCAATGAGCGGCCGGAGAACCAGCCCTGGCCCACCTACCCGATGCTCTACCGGGTCTCCTCGGCACACGAGGAGGGTGGTCGGCGTCTGTTCTCGGTCAACACCCAGCAGTTCCTCGGTGACGAGGACGGAAACCTGCGTGCGTTGCAGCTGGTCGAGGTTCGCAAGGAGAACGGCAAGTTCGTCCCGGTGGAGGGCACCGAGCAGGAGCTGCCGTGCGAGCTGGTGCTGTTGGCGATGGGCTTCGTCGGTCCGGAACGTGCCGGCATGGTCGACGAGCTCGGTGTCGAGCTCGACGCCCGTGGCAACGTGGCGCGGGACCGTTCCTTCATGACCAGTGTCGACGGTGTGTTCAGCGCCGGTGACATGGGACGCGGTCAGTCGCTGATCGTCTGGGCCATCTCGGAGGGACGCTCCGCGGCGGCCGGTGTGGATCGTTACCTGATGGGACGCGACGCGCTTCCCGCGCCGATCGGTCCCAATGACCGTCCGCTGACATGACACCGGAGGTGGGGCTGTCCCTGTCGGACAGCCCCACTCGGCTCGCGCGACGTCCTACGCGGCATCGTGCGAGCCCCTTCGGCCCACTCGTGCGGCGCAGCCCCACGGTGATTTGATCATACTTTTTCATTCCCGTTTTACACGTTCGGTTCCGTGTTGTGGAATGCTTCCGCCCTTTTTCGGACACACAACGTGAACCGGTCGTTCGGTGTGTCCTCGGGGCCCGTTTTTCCCTTTTCAGCGATGAAATCGCCGGTCAGGAAGCCCGCGTCGCACAAAGCGAATCGTAGACGGTAAAAGGGGCGGAGGAGGCTGTCAATGCCGCAGCCGGTCACGCGTCGTTTTTCCGCCAATGCCCGGTGATCTCCCGGGTGTGTTCCGCACGGAACGTGTTCCGGTGGCATGTACTCCGTTTGCCGAGCGCTGCTGCAAACGCAGTATTGTCGCTGAAGCGTTTTCCCCGGAAACTTTCCTGCCACCGAAGACAAACCGTTTTCGCGTACAGGGAGATCACAGATGCAGCGGAAAATGCCCGGCCGAATTGCGGCGTCCGCGATTCTCGCCGCGGGAACGCTGACCGCCATGACCGCACCGGCCACAGCGGACAGCGCCAACGTTTCCGAGGATCCGAGCCCGCGACACGCGAGCACGATGATGCAGGCCATGCAGCGCGACCTCGGCCTGAGTCACGCTCAGGCCGAACAACGGCTCGATGCCGAAGCCGTGGCGCGGCAGGCCGCCGACGGTATGGCCGACAAGCTCGGCAGTAGTTTCGGCGGATTCCACTACGACGCCGACCTCGGGAAGCTGGTCGTGGGTGTCACCGACCGCTCCGAATTCGACAGGGTGCGGGCCGAGGACGCCGTTCCCAGGCTCGTGGACGACAGCAAGGCACAACTGCGTGCCGCCAACACCACGCTGAACCGGAATGCGAAGCGTGCTCCGGAATCGGTCACCGGTTGGTACGTCGACACGACCAGCAATTCCGTGGTTTTGACCACCGAGAAGGGCACGGCCGACCGCGCGACCGAATTCGTTGCTTCCACCGGTGTGGACAGTGACTCGGTGAGCGTGGTCGAGTCCGCCGAGCAGCCGCGCACCTACGCCGATGTGATCGGTGGGCAGCGCTACACCATCAATGGTTCCACGGTCTGCTCGGTCGGGTTCGCCGTGTCCGGCGGATTCGTCTCGGCGGGCCACTGCGGGAGCACCGGCGACAGCACCGGTAGCCCCAGCGGGACGTTCGCCGGTTCCTCCTTCCCCGGCAACGACTACTCCTACGTGCAGACCGGCTCCGACGACACGCTGCGTCCCTGGGTCGATCAGTACGACGGCTACGCCAGCATCGTGAGCGGTTCGCAGGAGGCCGCGGTCGGCTCCTCGGTGTGCCGTTCCGGTCAGACCACGGGCTGGCACTGTGGCACCATCCAGGCCAAGAACCAGACGGTCAGCTACCCCAGCGGTACCGTTTACGGCCTGACCCGCACCGATGTCTGCGCCGAGCCCGGTGACTCCGGTGGTTCCTTCATCTCCGGTGGCCAGGCCCAGGGTATGACCTCCGGTGGATCGGGTGACTGCACCTCGGGTGGCACCACCTACTTCCAGCCCGTCAACGAGGCCCTCAACGCCTACGGCGTGAGCCTGGTGACCGGCTGACCCCTCGGTTGCACCCTTCGGGTGAACCGGGCCGGCCATTCCGGTCCGCGCCACGAGCTTTCGGGGCCGTCCGCATTCGCGGGCGGCCCCGAAAGTCGTGCGGGCCGGGCTCTCGCCCGCTCGCCGTGCCCGGCGGGCCTCGCCGGGAATCACCCGTACGGGGAGGGGCGTCCCCGCCACCACCATGCGAGTTGTTTTCGAGTCCGCCGATGCTCGCGGTGCGGGGACCTACCCGTTTCACGCGGGGCGGTGGGGCCGAACTCCTCCGAGGAGAACTCGGTCCAAGGGCTGGAGCACTCTTCCAGCCGGGTGTGATGAACAATCGAGTCATGCGGATTTCGGCCAAGGTGGACTACGCGTTGCGCGCGCTGGTGGAGATAGCCCGTGCACAGGCAGGGCCGGTCAGTGCCGAGGACGTCGCCCTCGCCCAGGACATCCCACGAAACTTCCTGCAGGCCGTACTGAGTGACCTGCGGCGCGCCGGTTTCGTCGCCAGCAGGCGGGGGCAGGCCGGTGGTTGGGTGATGGCCCGGGAACCGGGCACTATCTCGATAGCCGATGTGATTCGCGCCACCGACGGCCCGCTGGTCAGCATACACGGCCAACGGGCCGAGGACGTGCAGTACGATCCGTCGGTCGCTGTACTGCAGTGGGTCTGGATCGCGGTGCGCAGCAGCCTGCGCGAAGTGCTGGAGAATGTCACCATAGCCCAACTCGTCTCCGGCGAGCTTCCATCGGACGTTGCGGCGCGTACCAGTGAAACAGGGGTGTGGGAGTCGCGCTGAACGTACTCACGGGGTGCCGTGCCGAACGGTGCCGTCCCGAGCACTGGGAGCGTGTTGACCGGTCCGTTGGAAAGTGTACCGTTTTTATCAACTTAGTTGGAAAAGCCGCTCGTCGCTTCGGGGGCGAGCGGAAACGGTCTGGAGGCATTGGTGCCCACTCTGTTGCTCGTGGCGGTGGCCGGATTTCTCGCCCAGCTGGTCGACGGCTCGCTGGGGATGGGATTCGGCGTGACGGCCACAACCGGCCTGCTGGCCGTGGGCACCGCGCCTGTGATGGCTTCGGCGTCGGTGCACCTGGCCAAGATCGGGACAGCTGTCGTCTCCGGTGCGGCGCACTGGCGGATGCGCAACGTCGACTGGCGCATGGTCGGCTGGCTCGCGCTGCCCGGTGGGCTCGGCGGCTTCCTCGGAGCCTCGGCTCTCTCCTCGGTGGCGGCCGGCTCGGCCCGCGGCTGGATGGCGCTGCTGCTGGTGGTACTCGGGAGCTATGTCGTACTGCGCTTCTCGGCGTGGTCCACCCCCGTGCGATCCAGTGGTCTCACCCCCGCGGGGCGGCGCTGGCTGATTCCGCTCGGCGGGATCGGTGGCTTCGTCGACTCCGTGGGCGGAGGTGGCTGGGGGCCGGTCACCACTTCGACACTGCTCAGCACGGGACGGATCCTGCCCAGGCGTACCGTCGGCACGGTCAACACCAGCGAACTGATCGTCTCACTGGGAGCGACCACCGGATTCTTGCTGCACAACGGCGGCTCGGCCTGGAAGTGGCCGGTGACTCTCGGGCTGCTCATCGGTGGTGTGGTCGCCGCTCCGCTGGCCGCGTGGCTCGTTCGCATCCTGCCGGTCCGCGTGCTGGGTGTGGGAGCCGGGGGGCTCATCGTGTTCAGCAATTCGCGGCTGCTGCTCGACACGGTGGGAGTACCGCCGGTTCCCGGCGTGCTGCTCACCGCCGCGCTCGGCCTGGTGTGGTTGACGGGCCTGGTCTGGGCGATCCGGAGCGAGGTTCTGCAGCGTCGTTCGGCCCGGCTGGGGGCCGGCGGTGCGAACGAGCACGACTATGCCTACGAGGCGAGCTGAGTGTCGCGTCGCATCCGCGCCCGGCGAGTCGTGGTTCGGTGAGCGGGTTTCGTCCCGGCGCCCCCGTCGATGATTCGTCGATGTCCTCGGGATGCGGGACGTAGGCTGCTGGTATGGCCTCGACGAGTGGATTCGCCGGGATCGTGCTGGCAGGTGGCCGCGGCAGCAGGCTGGGAGGCCGGGACAAGCCCGCCATCCGGTTTTCCGGGCTTTCCCTGCTGGACCGCACCCTTGCTGCGGTTTCCGACGCGGAGCCGATCGTGGCGGTGGGGCCCCGGCGGGTGACCGGTCTCCCGGTCCGCTGGACCCGGGAGGAGCCGCCCGGTGCGGGACCGGTGGCGGCCCTGTCGGCGGGGCTGTCCGCGCTGCCCGCGTGCGTCCCGGTGGTCGCCGTGCTCGCCGCTGATCATCCCTGGCTGAAGCGCGACACGATCTCGCGGTTGTTGGCCGCGCTGCACCGGGCTCCGGACAGTGGGGGAGCGGTGCTGGTCGATGCGGACGACCGGCCGCAGTGGCTGGTCGGGGTCTGGCGGACGGTCGCGCTGGGGCGAGCCTTGCCCGAACGGCCGCAGGGGGTCGCGCTGCGCGGTGTGCTGTCCCCGTTGTGCCCGCTGTCCGTGCCCGCGGAAGAGGCCGAGACCCTCGACGTGGACACTCCCGGGGACCTGGCTCGAACGCTGCGTCGAGCGCCCTGAGAACTTCGGTCGTCCCGTGTCTCCTGACGCGGGGCGGTGGACACACAGTATGTTTACTGTTTCTATAGTTTCAGTGTTGAATGAAATCAAACTTCACAACGTACACACGCCCAACAAGGTGAAATGAGAACAACAACGCGCCCCGACGCGTGATCAGTACGGTCACGTGCCAATATCGGCAACAACAGCGATCACCCTGTGGTGGTATCCGCGCCCCACGGGGTGCCGAGCATTCAGTTGGAGGTTTCCCAGTGACCGATCCGGGTCAGGGCGGTAACGGCAATGGCGCGGGCACAGGGGCGGCCGGGCCGGCCCACTCGCCGGATCACACCAGTACCCCCGCCAGGGACGCACAACTGCTCGAGCGCACCGTCTTCGAGGTCAAACGTGTGATCGTCGGCCAGGACCGACTCGTGGAGCGCATTCTGGTGGGGCTGCTGGCGGGGGGACACATCCTGCTCGAGGGCATCCCGGGCGTCGCCAAGACCCTGGCCGTGGAGACCTTCTCCACGGTGGTGGGGGGCAGCTTCTCCCGACTGCAGTTCACCCCGGACCTCGTGCCCGCCGACCTGCTGGGAACCAGGATCTACCGGCAGGGCAGCGAGCGGTTCGACGTCGAACTCGGCCCCATCATGGCCAACTTCGTGCTGGCGGACGAGGTCAACCGCGCCCCCGCCAAGATCCAGTCGGCCCTGCTGGAGGTCATGGCCGAGCAACACGTCTCACTGGGCGGGCACAGCTATCCCACGCCGCAACCCTTCCAGGTGCTGGCCACGCAGAACCCCATCGAGAACGAGGGGGTGTATCCGCTGCCCGAAGCGCAGCGGGACCGGTTCCTGTTCAAACTGCTGGTGGAATACCCCACGGCCGAAGAGGAACGCGAGATCGTCTACCGGATGGGGGTGTCCCCACCGGAACCGCAGACCGTGCTCGACCCCGGTGAACTGTCCCGGTTGCAGCAGGTGGCCTCCAACGTGTTCGTGCACCACGCCCTGGTGGACTACGTCGTCCGCCTGGTGCTGGCCACCCGCTCGCCCAACGAACACGGGCTCTCCGACATCGCGGGCTGGGTCTCCTACGGCGCCTCACCTCGCGCCACCCTCGGTGTCGTCGGTGGTGCCCGCGCACTCGCCCTGCTGCGCGGCCGCGACTACGTACTGCCGCAGGACGTCGTCGACGTGGTCCCGGATGTGTTCCGCCACCGCATCGTGCTCTCCTACGACGCGGTGGCCGACGGGGTGCCCGTTGACCACGTCGTCAACCGGGTGCTGCAGACTGTCCCGCTGCCCCAGGTGTCGGCGCGCCCCCAGCACGCCGGACAGCACACCGGTGCGCCGCAGGTGGGCGCCCCCGCCGTGCCGGGAGCCGCGTACGGCCAGCAGCCGTCCTCCGGTGTCACCAACCAGTGAGGAGTCGATTCGCCGTGTCGAACAGCGGTGACCGCCCGGAATGGGCGCCACCCGCGTTGCAGGCCGGACGTATGCGGGAAGCACTGCGCTCCCTGGAACTGACGGTACGCGGCAGGCTCGACGGCCTGCTGCAGGGCAATCATCTGGGGCTCGTGCCGGGGCCGGGAACCGAGCCAGGAGAGGCGCGGACGTACCAGCCCGGCGACGACGTGCGGCGGATGGACTGGGCCGTGACGGCCCGGACCACCGAACCGCACATTCGCGAGACGGTAGCCGATCGTGAACTGGAGACCTGGGCGGCCGTTGACCTGTCCGCCAGCCTGGACTTCGGGACGGCAGGGTGCACCAAGCGTGAACTGGCGATAGCGGGACTGGCCGCGGTGGGACACCTGACCGCGGGCGGCGGGAACCGACTCGGCGCCGTCGCCTCCAACGGTGCGGAACTCACCCGTGTACCGGCCAGGGGCGGCAGTGACTACGCCAGGGCGCTGCTGCGTCGAACCGCGGAGGTGCCGCACCCGCCGGAGGGGGTGTCGGGGGATCTGGCCGCTCTCGTGGAAGCGTTGCGCCGACCGCCGCGTCGCCGCGGTCTGGCCGTGGTGATTTCCGACTTTCTCGGACCGATCGAGTGGCAACGAGCGATGCGGGGGCTCTCGGCACGGCACTCGCTGCTCGCGATCGAGGTCCTCGATCCGCGCGATGTCGAACTGCCGAGCGTGGGCACCGTCCAGTTGAGCGATCCCGAGACCGGCAAACAGCGTGAGGTGACCACCACACCATTGTTACGACGTGAGTTCGCCGCGGCCGCCGCGGCCCACCGGGAACGGGTCGCCGCGGAGCTGCGGCGGGTCGGGGCGGCCCACCTGGTGTTGCGCACCGATTCGGACTGGATCGCCGACATAGTTCGCTTCGTCGTGGCCCGCAAACGCGGCTGGTCCGGGGGAGTGGTTTGATGCCCAGTCTGAGCGGATTCACCAGCCCCGCGTGGTTCCTGCTGCTGATCCTGGTGGCGGCTCTGCTCGTCGGCTACCTGTGGGCGCAGCGCAGGCGCAGGCGCAGCACGATGCGCTTCAGCAATCTCGAGTTGCTGGAGCGGGTCGCTCCCAGCCGCCAGGGGTGGCCCAAGCACGTGCCGATGGCGCTGCTCGGTGTGGCGTTGATCCTGCTGACGGTTGGGCTGGCCGGTCCCACTTCGGAGCAGCGCATTCCGCGCAACCGGGCCACCGTGCTGCTGACGATGGATGTCTCGCTTTCCATGAAGGCCCAGGACGTCAGTCCCAGCCGGTTGCGTGCGGCCAAGCAGGCGGCCAAGGAGTTCGCCGACAAGCTCACGCCGGGAATCAACCTGGGGTTGGTCTCCTTCGCGGGGACGTCCACGGTGATGGTCATGCCCACCACTGACCGGCCCAGTGTGAAGCAGGCCATCGACAGTCTGCAGCTTTCGGAGGCCACTGCCACCGGGGAGGGGATCAAGGCTTCCCTGTCGGCCATCGATTCGTTCGGACGAATGCTCGGTGGTGGCCAGGGGCCCCCGCCTGCCCGGATCGTGCTGATGGCCGACGGTGGGCAGACCATCCCGCGGGAGTTGGACGCGCCGCGGGGGGCCTACACCCAGGCGAAGGCGGCCAAGCAGGCCGGAGTGCCCGTCTCCACCATCTCGTTCGGCACCGAGCACGGCAGTATCCGGATTCAGGGGCAACGGCAGCCGGTGGAGGTCGACGACGATGCGATGCGGCGTATCGCCGATCTCTCCGGGGGTGAGTTCTACAAGGCGGCCAGTGCCGAACAGCTGCGGCAGGTCTACGACACGCTGCAGGAACAGATCGGTTACGAGATCAAGCGGGCGGACGCGAGCAAGCCGTGGTTCGTGCTCGGCACGCTTGCGGCGATCGTGGCGGCGGGTGTGGCACTGCTGGTGGGGCAGCGGTTGCCCTGACCTGTGGTTCACCTGAGCCGTGTGTTGCCCGCGACGGCTGTGGGTGGCCTTTTCGCTGTCGAGTGCGGGCGGAGGTGCGTGGGCCGAGCGTGCCGCCTGCACGTTCGGCGCCGCGGGCAGCGAGCTGCCGGACTTTCCTCATCGGGCGTGTTCGTCCGTGGCGACTCCCAGGGTGCGGGCGAGCAGGGTCGCCAGGTGCACGGGCTGGGCCTCGGTGGCGTGGCGAAGTTGCGTTCGGCAGCTGAACCCGTCGGCGAGGATCGCCGTGTCGGCGCGTGCCGCGCGTATTTCCGGTAGCAGGCTGTCCTCGGCGCAGGCCATCGAGACGTCGTAGTGGCCCCGTTCGAAACCGAAGTTGCCCGCCAGTCCGCAGCAGCCGGAGTCCAGTACCCGGGTGCGTAGCCCGGTGGCTTCCAGCACGGCTCGGTCCGCGTCGGCGCCCGACTCCGCGTACTGGTGGCAGTGCACCTGCAGCAGCGCCTCGCCTGCGGTTTCGGTGGTCTCACGGCGCCATTGGTGCCGTGACGGGGCGAGCTGTTCGGCGAAGGTGGTTGTCGCCTCGGCTACGGTGCGCACGTCCTCGTCGTCGGGGCACAGTTCCAGTGCGTCGTTGCGCAGGAATTCGGTGCAGCTGGGTTCCAGTCCCACCAGGGGGGTGCCGGGGCGAAGGTTGGGGCGAAGGTTGCGGGCGGTGCGTCGTAGTGTTCGGCGGGCGATGCCCAGTTGGCCGGTCGAGTGCCAGGTGAGGCCGCAGCACATCGAGCCGGTGGGGAGTTCGACGTGGTATCCCAGGTGGCGCAGCCCGGCGATCGCGTCCTCGCCGATGGCCGGTTCGAGGTAGTTGGTGAAGGTGTCCGGAAACAGCACCAACGTTTCGGACTCGCCGTCGTGGCTGTTGCTCTCGCGGTGTTGTTGTCGCAGCGTTCGCGGTGCGATGCGCGGTAGCTGCCGTTCGGGGGTTATTCCGCCGAGCCGTTTGAGCAGTGGGGCGGCTCGGCCTTGTGTGATTCGGTTGGCCAGCCGTGGTGCGTGTGCGCTCAGGCGTAGCCACAGCGGTAGGAACCCCATCGAGTAGTGCGCCGCGGGGCGGGGTCGGTTGTGGTGGTAGTGGTGCAGGAATTCGGCCTTGTAGGAGGCCATGTCCACCCCGACCGGGCAGTCGGTTTTGCAGCCCTTGCAGGACAGGCACAGATCCAGTGCCTCGTGGACCTCCTCGGAACGCCACCCGCCGCGCACGGTTTCGCCCGCCAGCATTTCGAACAGCAGGTGAGCTCGGCCGCGGGTGGAGTGTTTCTCGTCGCGGGTTGCCCGGTAGCTCGGGCACATTACTCCGCCCGAGGGGTTGAGGCACTTGCCCATCCCTACGCATCGGCGAGTGGCGGGGGCGAGGTCGCCGTTGTCGGAGCCCAGGGCGAGCGTGGTTCTGCTGGGGATTCGTGGCGGTGCCACCAGTAGCCGCAGGTCGCTGTCGACCGGTGACGGTCGGGTCAGAATGCCCGGGTTGTGTAGCCCTTCTGGGTCGAACGCGGTTTTGAACTCTTCGAAGGCGTGCAGGATCGGTTGGGGGTACATCCGGGACAACAATGCCGAGCGGGCCCGGCCGTCGCCGTGCTCGCCGGACAGCGATCCGCCGTGGGTTGCGGTCAGTTCGGCTGCCGATTCCAGGAAGTTTCGGTATTCGGTGGCTCCGGCTCGTGATTTCAGGTCGAAGTCGATGCGTACGTGGATGCATCCGTCGCCGTAGTGCCCGTAGCTGACCCCGTGGTATCCGAAGTGGTCCAGCAGGGCGTCGAATTCGCGTAGGTAGGTTCCGAGGCGGTGTGGGGGGACCGCGGCGTCTTCCCAGCCGGACCAGCGTTCCGAACCGTCGGCCATTCTGGTGGCGTATCCGGAGCCTTCTTCCCGGATTTTCCACAGTGCTGCCATCCGGTCCGGTGCGGTGTGTACGGCGGTGGTGGCGCGGTCGCCGAAGGAGTTCGCGATCGTTTCGGCGGTGTGTCTGGCCGCGTCCTGATCGGTTCCGCCGGTTTCGACCAGTAGCCAGCTCCGCCCGGCGGGCAGCAGGGACAGCGCGGGGGAGTTGGGGTTGCGGTCGCCGACGACGTCGACGAGTTCACCGCTGATGCCTTCGATGGCCAGTGTGTTCCGGTCGAGCAGGTGGGGGACTTCGTCGGCGGCGTCGTAGGTGTTGTCGAATCCCAGTACCACCATCGCGCGGGCGGCGGGGGTCTCGACCAGTTCCACTGTGGCCGACAGGATGGTGGCGCAGGTTCCCTCCGAGCCGACCAGGGCTCGCGCGAGGTTGAAGTCGTTGTCGGGGAGCAGTTGGTCGAGGTTGTAGCCGGAGACGCGTCTGCGGGGGGTGGGCATGTCCGCGCGCAGGTTCGGTTCGTAGTGTTCGGCCAGTCGGCGCAGTTCGCTGTACAGTCTTCCGGTGCGGTCGCCTCGGGCGCACAGTGTGTCCAGTGTGTCCGGTGGGGTGGCTCCGAGGGTGAGTCGGGTGCCGTCGGCCAGCAGCACGTCCAGTTCGTGAACGTTGTCGATCGTTTTGCCCCAGGCCACCGAGTGTGTGCCGCAGGAGTTGTTGCCGATCATGCCGCCGAGGGTGCAGCGGCTGTGTGTGGAGGGGTCGGGGCCGAAGGTCAGGCCGTGTGGTTGTGCCGCGTGTCGGAGCGTGTCCAGTACGACTCCTGGCTGTACCCGTGCGAGTCGTCGGTGGGGGTCGAGGTGCTCGATCCGGTTCATGTGTCGGGAGAAGTCCAGCACCAGCCCGGGGCCCATGGCATTGCCGGCGATACTGGTTCCCGCGCCTCGCGAGGTGATCGACAATCCGTACTCGCGTGCGGTGGCCAGTGTGGCGGCCACGTCGGAGTCGTGGTGGGGAAACACCACACCGGCGGGTACCTGCCGGTAGTTGGAGGCGTCGGTGGCGTAGAGGGCTCGGGTGCCGGGGTCGAACCGGGCCTGCCCCGAGAGGGCGGAACGTAGTGGGGCCGCGAATTCCGGGATGTCCGCGGCGGTGGGGGCCGTGCTGCTCACCGCGAGGCCTCCTCCCGAGCAGGGCGGGGTGCCACCGTCGCCGTGCCGGTCAGCGGTTGCCGCCCGATGTGGTCTCGATCGACGTTGTTCTCGGGGAATGTTACTCGCTCCGGCCGCGGTGGCCTCGCCGCAGTGCCGTTCGGCTGTCCCGGTGGCGTCAACTGCCGGGGGAGGAAGCCGGTTTCGTGGTGCTGCCTGCCCCGATCCGATGTCGGTGCGCACACCTCGGGCCGATAGCCTCAGCGGCGGTTCCGGTCAACACCGTCGGACGACGAACGGCGGTTGACAGTGTGTTTTCGGAGGGAGTGTGGCAGTGACACGGTCCGTGTTGGTCACCGGCGGCAATCGGGGTATCGGTTTGGCCATAGCCAGGGCCTTTCAGGCTGCCGGCGACAACGTGGCGATCACCCACCGTGGCTCGGGAGCGCCCGAGGGGATGTTGGGCGTGCAGTGCGATGTGACCGACTCCGAGCAGGTGACGGCCGCTTTTGACGAGGTCGAGGCCGCCCAGGGCCGGGTGGAGGTGGTGGTGGCCAATGCGGGCATCACTGACGACGGGCTGTTGTTGCGGATGGGGGAGGAGCAGTTCCAGCGGGTCGTGGAGGCCAACCTCACCGGGGCTTACCGGGTGGCCAAGCGCGCGAGCAGCAGCATGTTGCGTAACCGGAAAGGCCGGATGATCTTCATCTCGTCCACGGTCGCCTTGTCGGGTGCGCCGGGGCAGGCCAACTACGCGGCGAGCAAGGCCGGGCTGATCGGTTTCGCCCGGTCGTTGGCGCGTGAGCTCGGTTCCCGCGGGATCACTTCCAATGTGGTCACGCCGGGGTTCGTGGCCACCGACATGACCGAGGAGCTGTCCGAGGAGCGCAGGAAGCAGATTCTGGAGCAGGTGCCGTTGGGGCGTTACGCCGAGCCGGAGGAGATCGCGGGTGCCGTGCGGTGGTTGGCCTCGGACAGCGCCGGTTACGTCACCGGAGCGGTCATCCCCGTCGACGGTGGGGTCGGTATGGGGCACTGAGACCTTTCGCATGCCTGGCGTCGGGTCCCGGGGTGCCCGTGTGGGGTTTCCGAACCGAGTAAACAACGATCAGTAGAGGGAAACGGCAAGTGACTGGACTGCTGGAAGGTAAGCGAATCCTGATCACCGGTGTGATCACCGATTCCTCGATCGCGTTTCACACCGCCAAGGTCGCTCAGGAGCAGGGGGCCCAGGTGGTGCTGACCGGTTTCGGTCGGCTCAAGCTGGTGGAGCGCATCGCCGGCCGGTTGCCGCACAAGGCGCCGGTGATCGAGCTCGATGTCACCAACGAGGAGCAGTTGGCGGGGCTGGCCGATTCGGTCGCCGAGTACGTCGACGGTCTCGACGGTGTGGTGCATTCGATCGGTTACGCTCCCGAATCCTGTCTGGGTGCGGATTTCATGGCGGCCCCGTGGGAGGATGTGTCCAATGCGCTGCAGATCTCGGCGTACTCGTTGAACTCCCTGACCAGGGCGTGCCTGCCGTTGTTGGGGGAGGGGTCTTCCGTGGTCGGGATGGACTTCGATGCTCGGGTGGCCTGGCCCGCCTACGACTGGATGGGTGTGGCGAAGGCGGCGCTGGAGTCGACCTCGCGGTATCTGGCGCGTGAGCTCGGGCCGCGCGGTGTTCGGGTCAACCTGGTCAGTGCCGGTCCGGTGCGGACCATGGCCGCCAAGTCGATTCCCGGTTTTCAACAGCTGGAGGACACCTGGGGGGAGCGTGCCCCGCTGGGTTGGGACGTCGAGGATCCGGAACCGGTGGGGCGCACCGTGTGCACCGTGTTGTCGGACTGGTTGCCCAAGACCACCGGATCGATGATCATGACCGACGGTGGGTTCCACGCGTTGGGCGCCTGAGGCTGCCGAGTGCGCGTCGTTTCCCGCGGCGTATGCAACATCGTCTCGGCCGCGCACCCCGCCTGTGCGGCCGAGACGTCGCCTCTGCCTATCATGGTCGCGTGAACAGCTCGGATAACGTTGATGCGCTGCTGTACCTTTCCTTCGGTGGCCCGGAAGGACACGAGGAGGTACGGCCTTTCCTGGAAAACGTGACTCGTGGTCGCAACGTTCCCCCGGAACGGCTCGACGAGGTGGCCGAGCATTACCACCATTTCGGCGGGGTGTCGCCGATCAACCGTCTCAACCGTGAGATCATGAGCTCGTTGGAGGGGGAGCTCGCCGAGCGTGGTCTGAACCTGCCGGTGTACTTCGGCAACCGTAACTGGCACCCGATGGTCGAGGACACCGTCGAACGGATGGCCGCCGACGGGGTGCGGCGTGCGCTGGTGTTCGCCACTTCTGCCTGGGGCGGCTACTCGGGGTGCCGCCAGTACCACGAGGACATCGCACGTGCCCGTTCGGTCGTGGGGGAGCAGCGGGCTCCCGAACTGGTCAAGCTACGGCAGTTCTACGATCACCCGTTGTTCGTGGCCGCCAACGCCGACGCGGTGACGCGGGCCTACGCCGCGCTGCCGGAGGACGTTCGTGCGCAGGCCCGTCTGGTGTTCACCGCCCATTCGGTCCCGTTGAGCGCGGAGGAACGAAGCGGTGCCGACGGGCGCCCTCACTGGTACTCGCGGCAGGTGCAGGAGGCTGCCCGCCTGATCGCCGAGGCCGTGGGGGTCACCGGCTACGACCTCGTCTGGCAGTCCCGTTCGGGCCCGCCGAGCGTGCCGTGGCTGGAACCCGACATTTGTGACCATCTGGAGCAGCTGCTCGCCAGGGGTGTACCAGCCGTGGTCACCAGCCCGGTCGGTTTCGTCTCCGATCACCTCGAGGTGGTCTGGGATCTGGACAACGAGGCCGCGGAGAAGGCCGCCGAGCTCGGGCTGGGATTCGCCCGTGCCGACACCGCCGGCACCGACCCGCGCTACGCCAGGATGATCGCCGAGCTGGTTTCCGAGCACATCGAGGACCAGCGGGTCCGCAAGCTGTCCCCGTTGGTGACGGCGGGTTGTGGGGTCAACGGGGAGTTGTGCGTGCCGCAGGGCTGCTGCTGAGTAGCAGTGGCTGCCGCGCGGGGCTGCCCGGCGCTGGCGGTGGTTTCCCGTCCGGGGTGATTCCGCCCGTTCCGGTCGGGAAACCACGTGGGGTCGGGCCCCGTGGGGTCAGCGCTGCTCGGCGCGTTGCCGCAGCACCCGCACCATCTCGTCCACCACCGCCCGGCGGGCGGTGCGCACCGATTCGAACAACGGGTTCAGCGCTTGACCGCGTGCCCTGTCCGCCGAGGCGGACATCGCCCCACCGGGGGCGTCCTCGGTGGCCACACGCAGGATCGCCTCCACTTCCGTGCTGCGTTGCAGCACGCGTAGGCAACGTTGCGGCACCCCCTGCGGCCACGAGGGTTGGGGACGTGCCGACACGGTTTCGGCGATCTCGCCACGAACGCCCGGGCGGCGCCGCGACACGTCCAGTTCGGTCAGCGTGCTGGCGGCTTCACGCATGGCCGAGGACATGCCGTGTTCGGCCTCTCCCACGGGGGTGTGCTCTGCGGGAGCGATCTCACCCACCTCGTGGACCGTCCAGCGCAGCACTCCGTCGGCGACACGTTCCGGCACCAACCCCAGCCCCGCCCGGGGGAAGACGGCGGCTTCGCCCTGCCGCAGCGCGTGCCGCGCGAATTCCGAGGCCCCGTCGAGCCCGCGAACATCACCGGCCACCGGTAACGCGAGGCTGCCCGCAGCACCACCGGCTTTGCGTATCGCCGCCAGCAGCAACGCCAGCCCCGCGTCGTTGTCGCCGGGCGCTGGAAGCTCCAACCGTGTCGCCGTGGCCTCGTCGGCGGCCCACACCTGGTGAACCTCGGCCCATGCCTGCGCGGCATCGAGCACGTCGTCCGACGCGGCCGCGCCGTGCAGCCACGCGGACGTCCACACCACCATCGTTGCGCTCGGACATGGCATGGCCATTGACGATACCGATGCGACCGTGATCGCCGCCAACGGGTGGAATCTCCGCCGCGCTGTCCACGGACCGTGTTGCGCCACGAACCGAGCACCCTCGGCCCGGCGGCGTCACTGGGTGGCCGCGGCGGGGTAGGCTGATCGTCGTGCGTTCGATCGACTACGGCCGCGACGTGCTCACCGGTACCGCTCGGCGTCGACGCCGGACCCCTCCCGAGCTGCCCGCCGAGCCCGGCACGGTCGTCGAGGACGCCGCCGGTGAGTTCTGCGGCGCGATCGTGCGGCTGGAACGTGGCGAGTTCACCAAGCACAACGTGATTCTCGAGGACCGCCACGGCAGGCAGCGTGCCTTTCCGATGCGAACCGGTGGTTTCCGCCACGAGGGAGGGCCGGTCACGCTCGTGCCCGTCCCTTCCGACGCGAACCGGGTGCCGAGCCGTTCGGCCTCGGGTTCGGTGACGGTGTCCGACGCCCCGGCGCGCACGGCCCGGGCCAGCAGGATCTGGGTCGAGGGCCTGCACGACGCGGAGCTGCTCGAACG
Organism: Actinopolyspora mzabensis; assembly: GCF_900101095.1. Taxonomy (GTDB): domain Bacteria; phylum Actinomycetota; class Actinomycetes; order Mycobacteriales; family Pseudonocardiaceae; genus Actinopolyspora; species Actinopolyspora mzabensis. The sequence goes on along the minus strand of NZ_FNFM01000003.1, from coordinate 413,268 downwards.
GGTGTGGGGACACGATCTCCGCGTGGCCGGTGTGGTGGTCGAGCCGCTGCACGGGATCGACGATCTGGAGCGGCTCGTGACCGAGTTCGCCCCCGGGCCCCGGCGCAGGCTGGGAGTGCTGGTCGACCACTTCGTCACCGGCAGCAAGGAGAGCCGCATCGCCGAGCGGGTCGACGCCGTCGATGCGCTGGTGACCGGCCACCCCTTCGTGGACATTTGGCAGGCCGTGCGCCCGGAGACGGTAGGCCTCACCGAGTGGCCGGAGGTCGACAGGAGCCTGGACTGGAAAACCGGGGTGTGCCGTGAACTGGGCTGGGCAGATCCGTCCGAGGGCTGGCGCAGGATCCTCGACGCGGTCAGTGATTTCCGGGATCTGCGGGCCCCGCTGTTGGGTGCGGTGGAACATCTCGTCGACTTCGTCACCCTCGCCGAGGAGTAGCCCGCCCCTTCGCTCGTGGCCAGCGAGCCCTCCGCCGCGACTTGATCGGTCACGAAGAGAAGTCGATCTGTCACCATGGGTGTATGGCCGCGTTGGTGTGGTTGATCGCCGGGGTGCTTCTGGTGGCAGCGGAAGCCACTTCGGGTGAGCTGGTGCTGTTGATGCTCGGGCTCGCCGCGATGGGAACTGCCGGAGCGGCGGCGCTGGGCGCGCCGCTGTGGCTGGACGCGGTGATCTTCGCCGCGCTCTCCGGCGGACTGGTGTTCCTGGCGCGCCCGGTGGTCAAACGCAGGCTGCTGCGGGAGACGAGCGAGGGAATCGAACCGCGTACGAACGTGGATGCGCTCATCGGCAAACCCGCCACCGTGGAAGCAACGGTGGATGCCCACGACGGCCGGGTGCGCATCGGCGGGGACGTGTGGTCGGCACGTTCTTTCGACGAGACACAAGTGCTGGATGTGGGGCGCACGGTGATGGTCATGGAGATTTCGGGGGCCGTCGCCGTGGTGTGGGCCGAGCCGTGAGGAGGCGGATGTGGATCCTGCCGTGTGGATTGTGCTGCTGGTGATCGTGCTGCTGGTGATCGTGCTGCTGGCCAAGACCGTTCTGGTCGTGCCGCAGGCCACCAGCGCGGTCGTCGAACGTCTGGGACGGTTCCGCACCGTGGCCAACCCGGGGTTGAACATGCTGTTTCCGTTCCTGGACCGGGTGCGTGCCAAGATCGATCTGCGGGAGCAGGTGGTGTCGTTCCCGCCGCAGTCGGTGATCACCCAGGACAACCTCACCGTGTCCATCGACACCGTGGTGTATTTCCAGGTCACCGAGTCCCGTTCGGCGGTGTACGAGATCTCCAACTACATCGAGGGGGTCGAGCAGTTGACCACCACCACGCTGCGGAACGTGGTCGGTGGTATGAGCCTGGAGGAGACGTTGACCTCGCGGGACCAGATCAACAGTCAGCTGCGCGGGGTGCTGGACAGTGAGACCAGCCGCTGGGGGATCAGGGTCGCCCGGGTCGAGCTCAAGGCGATCGATCCGCCGCCGTCGATCCAGGACTCGATGGAAAAACAGATGCGTGCCGACCGTGAGAAGCGCGCGATGATCCTCAACGCCGAGGGCGAGCGCGAGTCCGCGATCAAAACGGCCGAGGGGCAGAAACAGTCGCAGATCCTGGCCGCGGAGGGCTCCAAGCAGGCCGCGATCCTCAACGCCGAGGGGGAGCGGCAGTCCAACATTCTGCGTTCGCAGGGTGAGCGGGCCAGCAAGTATCTCACCGCCCAGGGCGAGGCCAAGGCGATCGAGAAAACCTTCGCCGCCGTCAAACGCGCCAAGCCCACCCCCGAGCTGCTGGCCTACCAGTATCTGCAGACCCTGCCCGAGATGGCCCAGGGCGACGCCAACAAGGTCTGGGTGGTGCCCAGCGAGTTCAGCAAGTCCCTGGAGGGCTTCGCCCGCATGCTCGGCAGCCCCGACGAGGAGGGCGTGTTCCGTTACGAACCGCCCGAGCAGGAGGTGCCCAGCGAGCCCCCGGAGAAGGACGACCCGTCGGTGTCCTCCTGGTTCGACATGGCCTCCAACCCCGAGGTGGCCGAGGCGGTACGCGCGGCCGAGGCGGTGGCCCGCAAGGAGGTGCCCACCGACCTGAGCAGCACCCCGCGGGCCGGTGGTTCGGCGGACCAGCAGGCCCTGGGGGGTGCGGGAAACTCGGAGCAACGCGCCGACGGCTGAGGCCCACGGCCCGGACCGGTCGGGTGGGCACACGCCCGCCGACCGGCCCGGTACCCGGCTCGGTACCCGCCCGGATGGGGTGGAAGAACCGCGGGTGCGGTGAGGACGTCGGTGGCGCGTGGTGGGATGTGCTCACCGTCGACAAGGAGTATCACCCGTTATGGCACGCACCACCCCGCCACGCCCGGTGAACATGGCCGAGGTGTTTCCGGAACTGGCCGGGATGACCAGAACCACCACCAGACTGCACCCCCGACGCGGCGCCCCCACCGTGGAGCAGAGCTCGGTCGGTGGACCGCTGCTGTGGCCCGCCGAGGAACCGTGGCCGCGTTGCCACGATTGTCACCAGGACAGATACCGTTTCAGTGTTCCGCTGACCCCGCTGCACGAGATCCGAGCCGCGCGTGGACTGGCCACCGACGAGCCGGGGCCGTTGCGCGCCGAGGAGTCCGAAGCGTTGCGACGCTCCCGGCAAGGACTGCGCATCGGGGAGTTCTTACCGAATCAGGTGCCGCTGTTGCCGGTGGCGCAGCTCTACGCCGCCGAGATTCCCGACTTGGCCTGCCCTCCCGACACCGATCTGCTGCAGGTGCTGTGGTGCCCTTTCGACCATGAGGACGACTACACTCCCAACGTGTGGTTGTACTGGCGCCGCGCGTCCGACATCGAGCAGGTGCTGCTGGATCCGCCGGAACCGGCCCTGGTGGGAAACGACGACTATGTCCCCCGACCGTGTGTCCTGCATCCGGAACGGGTCACCGAATTTCCCCCGAGTGATCAGCTGCCCGAGGATCTGTCCGAACAGATCCTTCAGTGGGAGGCGGGCAAGGTCGCGAAGTATCAGTACGACCTTTCGGTGCCACCGGGCTGGAAAGTGGGTGGGTGGAACGCCACGTGGACTTTCCGTGACCCTGAGCCGTTGCACTGCGAGGAGTGCGGTGCCGGTGTCGGACCGCTCATGGCCGTGGACGACCGAGAATGGGACGGGGGCAGTCGCAGTTGGCGTCCCGTGGAGGACAACGAGAAAACGGATCGGGAATCACGGCAGTCCGTGCAGAATTCCACACAGATCGATATCGGACGTGGCTACACGCTGCAGATCTACTGCTGTAGCCGGGACCGGACACATCCCTGTGTCACAGCCATGCAGTAACCGGGTGCTGCCCTGTGCCGCGCCGCCTCCTCGCTGAGACCGGTGGGCCCGAGCCCTCCGAGTGGATCACCGGTTCTCGTTCGACCCGGTGGCCGGTTCGGAAGAGGGATCGGTGGGTTCGGGGGAATCCGCCGTGTGGGTGGGCAGCCCACTGCGTACCGGCCGTTGCGGCCCGTCGACGCTGGAAAGCAGCCTGCTGTCCACGGGGCGCCCCTCGGGGTCGACGGTCAGTACCGAGACCTCTCCTGTGGTCTCGAGCACGACCGCCTCGAGCTGTTCCAGGCGGGTGATCCCGGCCAGTCGCAGTTTCGCGTAGAGGTCGTTGCGGGTCATCTGCGCCTGATCCAGGTTCTCGCGCAGTTCCCGGGAACCGTCCATGAGCAGCAACGGCCGGTTGTCGGTGACCTGTTCGACCCTGCGGAGCTTGCGCAGATACGCCAGCAGGCTCTGGGTGGTGAACAGCGCCGCCAGCGCGAACATGCCCTGCAGCAGCGACACTTCGGAACTGACCGCGGTGGTGGCGGTGATCGACCCGAAAGCCACGGTGGCCGCGTAGTCGAAGTTCGTCATTTGCGAGAACGAACGCAGCCCGGCGATGCGGGAGAACGCGATCAGCGAAATGTAGATCGACACTGTCGAAAGCGCCACGAGCGCCAGCGTCTGCCACGAGACATGTAAACCATTGATCACTTGGTGCCCCCTGGGTGGGCCGGGAAAAACCGCGAACAGTTCGAACGCTGCCGGCGCAAACTATCATCGGCCGAGGTCACCCGGTTTTCCCGTGTGGTTCGTTCGCCGAAAGCCGCGCGGCGGGAAGGAGACGATTCGCCGCCGCGTGCACCGTTGGAGACGGTGGGCAATTCGCGTGCGGCGTGGCAACATCGACCGGGTGACCAGCAGCACCGCGGCCTCGCGTTATTTGGACGAACTCACCCGGTTGCGCCGTGTTCGGGACCGGATCGACCGGGAGTACCACCGGCCGCTGGATGTGCCGGCGCTGGCGCTGGGGGTGCACATGTCGGCAGGCCACCTCAGCCGCGCGTTCCGCCGCGCCTACGGCGAGTCACCGTACTCCTACCTGATGACGCGGCGCATCGAGCGTGCGATGGCGTTGCTGCGCCGAGGCGATCTCAGCGTCACCGAGGTCTGCTTCGCGGTCGGCTGCGGCTCGCTGGGCACCTTCAGCACGCGGTTCGCCGAGCTGGTCGGCGTGCCTCCCGGTGTTTACCGGCACACCGCGACGCACGCCGCTGCCGGTGTGCCCACGTGCGTGGTCAAGCGGGCGAGCAGGCCGGTCAGGAATCGAGAAGCGCGGGGCTGCCTCGCGCAACTACTCTGAACCGCCATGAGCCTGAGCATTCACTCCAGTTTCCTGCCGCACGAGGACCCCGAGGCTTCCCTGGAGTTCTACCGGGACGTCCTCGGATTCGAGGTTCGCAACGACGTGGGCAACGGCAGGATGCGCTGGGTCACGGTCGGGCCCGCCGGGCAGCCCGGCACCTCCCTGGTCCTCGCTCCGCCTGTCGCCGACCCGGGTGTCACCGACGACGAACGCCGCGCCATCACCGAGATGATGGCGAAGGGCACCTACGCCATGCTGCTGCTGGCCACCGACGACCTCGACACCACCTTCGAACGACTGCGAGTCGCCGACTCCGAGATCGTTCAGGAACCCGCCGAGCAGCCCTACGGCGTTCGGGACTGCGCCGTCCGCGATCCCGCCGGCAACCTGCTGCGTATTCAGCAGCGTTGACTCGACCGGCGGGCACCGCCACCAGCCGCAGGTGGGCTACGGGAACCCCGCCGTCGAGACCTCCGGCAGGGCCGCAGCGCCGCGTGGACGAGGCGGCATCGGACACACTGATCGGACGGGTTCGAGATCACAGCCGTCGGCAGCGATGGCCGAGACGCGCACCACACAGGGAGGCACGATGAGCACCACCGAGGAAACGCACCCGCACTCGCACACTGCCGACAGTCACGATCTGATCCGCGTGCACGGCGCGCGGGAGAACAATCTCGCCGATGTCGGCATCGAACTCCCCAAACGTCGGTTGACGGTGTTCACCGGGGTGTCGGGTTCGGGGAAGAGTTCGCTGGTGTTCGACACGATCGCCGCGGAGTCGCAGCGGCTGATCAACGAGACCTACAGCGCCTTCCTGCAGGGATTCATGCCCACGCTGGCCCGCCCCGAGGTGGAGGTGCTCGACGGGCTGACCACGGCCATCATCGTCGACCAGGAGCGGATGGGCTCCGATCCCCGTTCCACGGTCGGCACCGCCACCGACGTCAACGCGATGTTGCGTGTCCTTTTCAGCAGGCTCGGGCAGCCGCACATCGGCTCGCCGAAAGCCTTCTCGTTCAACGTGGCCTCGATCAGCGGGGCGGGGGCGGTCACGTTCGAGCGTGGCGGGAAAACCGTGAAGGAACGTCGTGACTTCAGCATCACCGGCGGCATGTGTCCACACTGCGAAGGTCGCGGCTCGGTCACCGATTTCGACCTGTCCCAGATCTACGACGCCGACAAGTCGCTCAACGAGGGGGCTCTCACGGTTCCCGGCTACAGCATGGACGGTTGGTACGGTCGAATCTTCCGCGGCTGCGGCTTCTTCGACCCCGACAAACCGGTCCGCGACTTCACCGCGAAAGAGCTCGACGCCCTGCTGTACCAGGAGCCGACCAAGATCAGGGTCGATGACGTCAATCTCACCTACGAGGGGCTGATCCCCAAGATCCGTAAGTCGATGCTGTCCAAGGACGTCGAAGCGATGCAGCCGCACATTCGCGCGTTCGTGGAGCGGGTGGTGACCTTCACCACCTGTCCGGAGTGCGAGGGCACCCGGCTGAGCGAGGCGGCCCGCTCGTCGCGGATCGCGGGCGTCAGCATCGCCGACGCCTGCGCGATGCAGCTCAGCGACCTGGCCGAGTGGGTTCGTGACCTCGACGAACCGTCGGTGGCACCGTTGCTGGCCACTCTGCGGCACACGCTCGACTCGTTCGTGGAGATCGGGCTGGGCTACCTCGCTCTCGACCGCCCGTCGGGCACGCTCTCGGGTGGTGAGGCACAGCGGGTGAAGATGATTCGCCAGCTCGGTTCCTCGCTGACCGACGTCACCTACGTCTTCGACGAGCCCACCACGGGCCTGCATCCGCACGACATCGGGCGGATGAACGATCTGTTGCTGCGGCTGCGGGACAAGGGCAACACGGTGCTCGTCGTGGAACACGAGCCGGAGGCGATCGAGATCGCCGACCACGTGGTCGATCTCGGCCCCGGCGCGGGAACATCCGGGGGCAGTGTCTGCTTCGAGGGCACCGTCGCCGGGCTGCGGGCCTCGGGCACGGTCACCGGTCGTCATCTCGACGACCGGATCGGGCTCAAGGACACGGTACGTGAGCCCACCGGCGCGCTGAAGATCCGCGGTGCGGCGGCGAACAATCTGCGCGGGGTCGACGTCGACGTCCCGCTGGGGGTGCTCTGCGTGGTCACCGGCGTGGCCGGTTCCGGCAAGAGCTCACTCGTGCACGGTTCGCTCCCCACCGGGGAAGGGGTGGTGTCCATCGACCAGGGGGCGATCCGCGGTTCACGCCGGAGCAACCCGGCGACCTACACCGGGCTGCTCGACCCGATCCGCAAGGCGTTCGCCAAGTCCAACGGCGTGAAACCGGCGCTGTTCAGCGCCAACTCCGAAGGTGCCTGCCCCAACTGCAACGGTGCCGGTGTCGTCTACACCGACCTGGCGATGATGGCCGGGGTGGCCACCACCTGCGAGGAGTGCGAGGGCAATCGGTTCCAGGCCTCGGTGCTGGAACACCGTCTCGGCGGTCGTGACATCAGCGAGGTGCTGGCGATGCCGGTGGCCGAGGCCCAGGAGTTCTTCGGTTCCGGAGAGGCTCGCACTCCCGCGGCCCACCGGATCCTGGCGCGGCTGGCCGACGTCGGGCTCGGCTATCTCACCCTCGGGCAGCCGTTGACGACGCTGTCCGGCGGCGAGCGGCAGCGGCTCAAGCTGGCCACCCACATGGCGGTCGACGGCGGGGTCTACGTCCTCGACGAGCCGACAACCGGGCTGCATCTCGCCGACGTCGAGCAGCTGCTCGGGCTGTTCGACCGGCTCGTGGACTCCGGCAAGTCGGTCATCGTCGTCGAGCACCACCAGGCGGTGATGGCTCACGCCGACCGGATCATCGACCTCGGCCCCGGCGCGGGCCACGAGGGTGGTCGGCTCGTGTTCGAGGGCACACCCGCCGAGCTGGCCGCCGCACGTTCCACCCTCACCGGCAGGCACCTGGCGTCCTACCTGGGCTGCTGACCGAGCTCCACCACCGGGCGGTTGCACCGCCCGTTCCCAGTGGGGAGGGCGGTTCGGGCTCAGCCGGGTGTTGCCCGCGGTGTGCGGAGGAATTCGCCGACTGCCTCGGTCTGGCGCGGCAGCAGGTGCCCCGCCTCGTGGCGTGGTCGCCGCCCACCAGCCCTCGAGTGACCCCACGAGTGCCACGTTTTCCAGCCCCAGCGCGTCGAGGACCTCGTCGAGCCAACGCGCGTGGTCCGCGGAATCCAACGGTGGACGGCTGGGGCGCTTGGGGCCGGGCTCGCCGACGATGTCGACGGCGTAGAGCCGGAACCGCTCGGCCCAGGTGGGCACGTCGGCCGGCCGGTTCAGCGCGTTCGAAACGGAACCGCGCAACAGCAGCACCGCCTGACAGCGCCCGAGCCGTCGCTATGACGATGCGTCGTGGGGTGGTGGGGTCTCGTCGTCGAACCGTGCGCGTGCGCGCTGCACGGCGGGCATGTGGGCGGTGCTCCAGTGCAGGAGTGCGTCGATGAGGTCTTCGAGGGTCCCGCCCAGCGATGTGATGCGGTATTCGACGGCGATCGGCCGGGAGCTGATGATCACACGCTCGATCATTCCGTTGCGTTCGAGGCGTCGCAGTGTCGCGGTGAGCGACTTCTGCGTCACGGTGGGGATCGCGTGGCGCAACTCGTTAAAACGTGAGGGCTTTTCGCACAGTGCTTCGAGCACCTGGAGCGACCACTTGTCAAACACTTGGTCGATCAGCTCGCGGTGTGCCGCGGTGAGCTGCGTGGTTTCGGTCATGACACCTGGTTTCGTTGAAGTTACCTGCAGGTACCAAGTACACATGAGATACCTGCAACTGACAAGACGAGGAGCTTTCACATGGCCGTGCGACTTCGAAGTCCCGAGGGCATGATGCGCCCCGTGCCGTACCACCACGTCGCGATCGGTGCGGGAACCCGCCAGATCCACATCGCAGGCCAGATCGCCCGCGATGCCCGGGCGAACCCCATCGCCCCGGGTGATCTCACCGGCCAGGTCGCGCAGGCACTGCGCAATACCGCGCTCGGATTGACCGACGCCGGAGCGAGCTTTTCCGACGTCGTGCGCCTGAAGTTCTACGTCACGCGTTGGAGCCCCGAGAAAACGGACGACTTCCTGGCGGGTATCGAGCGTGTCAGGGCCGAACTCGGGCTGCCGGATCCGTTGCCGCCGTCCTCGCTCCTCGGGATCGACTATCTGTTCGAACCCGACGTGCTCGTCGAGGTCGAAGCGACCGCGGTCCTCGACTGACCCCAGTGCGACACGGGTTTCTCGTTCCCGCTGAACCAGGTCCTTCCCACCGCCCCGGCGACGTAGCGACGACCGGAGCGTGTGGCTCGAGAACGGAGCAAGTCAGGTATGAATGTCTTCATCATCGGCATCACCGGGGGCGTGGGCGGTTTGCTCGCGCGAAAACTGCTTTCTCGTGGTGTCAACGTGCACGGGCTCGTGCGCGGGGAGGCGCAGCGGGCCGAGTGGGCGGCACAGGACGTGAACGCCACGACCGGGGAGCTCGCGAGCATGTCCGAAAAAGAGCTGGCGGCGACGTTCGCCGAGGTCGACACGATCGTTTTCACCGCCGGCTCGAACGGCGGTGCCAAGGAGACCACGAAGGCGGTCGACGGCGAGGGGGTCGAGAAGGCGATGGCGGCCGCTCGCGCAGCCGGTGTCGACCGCTTCGCACTGGTGTCCGTGCTCCCGGAAGCGTGGCGGGAACGGGAGCTGGGCGAGGAGGTGGAGTACTACTTCGCCGTGAAGAAGAACGCGGACATCGCGCTCTCCCGCAGCGAGCTGGACTGGCTGATCCTTCGCCCCTCGCTCCTGCTCGACGAACCGGGGAGCGGAACCGTCTCACTCGGTCCTGCGGAGTTCCACGAGCGGATAGCTCGCGACGACGTCGCCGAGACACTCACGGAGCTGCTCCGCGAACCACGTTTCGGTCAGCGGATCCTCGAACTCAACACCGGTTCCACACCGATCCGCGACGCCGTCCGAGCCAACATCGGCGAGCGCTGAGGTGTCTCAGCGCCGCCTTCGATGAATTCACGGTGGACAGCGTGTCCCTGGCAAGGGATTCACGTGCCTGGCTGTGCAGCAACGTGTACAGGAACAACCGCCACGGATAGCGTCGGTTCTTCGGAAACGCTCCGGCCTCTCCGGAGAGGGGACGTCTCATGACAACACCGGCACGTACCACCTGGCTGGTCACCGGAGTCGCCGTCGTCGGACTCGCACTGATCGCGGCGCTCTTCCTGGTGCCCAAGCTCGTCGTTTCGGGAGAGGAAGACGGCGAAACGATCTCGCACCGTCTTCGGTCGCAACACAACGAGGGGCACGACACCCGGCCGCGAAGCACCGACGAGTACTGGACCGAAAAGCGCATTCGCGAGGCGGAACCTGCGGGACCGGTCGCTGTCAGCCCGGTTCCGTACCGCGAATTGGCCGCGGGTGCCGGGATCCTCATCGTGGTGGGAACGACGATCGTGTGGCTGCTGCGGCGACAGCGGCGGGGTTGATTCTCGGTCCGTGGACAGCTCATCCACGTGTGCCGCCCGAGTAGGAGGCACTCGACAACCGCTGCTCGCTCACGTCTGCGCTGCAGCCGGGTTGTTGTGCCCGGCAGTTCACGGCGCCACGCGGTGTCACGGGTAATCGGATACTGCATCTTCAGTGTCGAACGAATCGAAACCAACCTAAACGGGCAAAAGAACACCGAGTTGCCGAGACGGACAAACCGTCTCCTATACTCCGACGGGAGGGGAGTACTTCCTCGCGTTGACCCGGTCAGTACGGACATCAACACGGTGTCCCCGGGAAGCGGCCCCGCCCCGGGGTGAAGGAGACCTCGAACGACGTTGTTCGGGAGGTCTCGAATGTCGGATGCCCCCCTGGTGATCGCCGCGGGCACGCAGTCGGTGGGCACACCGTGGTTGTGGGCGATCAGTATCGGTGTGCTGTTGGCCCTGCTGATCGTCGATTTCGCGATCACGCACCGCCCGCACGAGGTGGCATTGCGGGAGGCGGTCGGCTGGTCGGTGTTCTACCTGGCGTTGCCGCTGGTGTTCGGACTCGGACTGTGGTGGTGGTTCGGCACCGATCAGGCCCTGGAGTTCTTCGCCGGGTTCGTGGTGGAGAAGTCCCTGTCGGTGGACAACCTCTTCGTGTTCATGCTGCTGCTGACCGCTTTCGCCGTCCCCACGGCACTGGTACAGCGTGTGCTGCTGTACGGCATCGTGGGAGCGCTGGTGCTGCGGGGCGTGTTCATCGCGATGGGTGCCGCGCTGCTGCAGGCGGGCACCTGGGCTTTCCTGGTGTTCGGCGCGATCCTGTTCGTGACCGCAGTAAAGATTCTGCGTGAGGCGCTCGGCGGTGAGTCCGTCGAACGTGACGTGTCGCAGATGCGTTCGGTGCGGTTGCTGCGTCGGTTGATGCCCGTCACGGAGGAGTACCACGGGGCGAGCCTGACGGTGCGGCAGGCGGGTCGTCGCGCGTTGACACCGATGGCCGTGGTGGTGGTGGCGGTGTTCGCCACCGACGTGGTCTTCGCCGTGGATTCCGTGCCCGCGGTGTACGGCATCACCGAGGATCCCTACCTGGTGTTCACCACCAACGCTTTCGCGCTGCTGGGGCTGCGGGCGTTGTATTTCGTGCTGAGTTCGGTGCTGAGTAAACTGGTGTATCTCAACCACGGACTGGCGCTGATCTTGGCGTTCATCGGTGTGAAGTTGATACTGCACTGGGCGCACGGGGTCTGGCCCGCCGTTCCCGAGATCGCCACCCCGGTCTCGCTGTCGGTGATCGTGCTCATTCTCGTGGTGGTGACGGTGGCCAGTCTGCGTGCCGGGCGTCGTTCCGTGGAGAAGGAGTCGGCGAACGGGGGCTGAGCATGCTCATCGGAGTTCTCGTCGAGGTCGGTATCACCGTTTTGGTGGTGCTGACGCTGTTGATCAGTTGCTTGGTGCTGGCCGTGGCGCGGCCACCGCGGTCGTCGTGCAAGGCTGCGGCTGCCCGCAGGGGAGGCGGGCAGCCGCTGTTCCCGCGGGGCTCCTGAGAGCCTCCCGGAGACGGCGGTCGTCATGACCACCCCGTGCCCTGGGAGCACGGGGTGGTGGTCGCCGAGGAAGGCGACTTCGAGCGCCTCCCGCGTACACCCCCCCGCGCTGGTGACGCTGCAGGAACCGCTGCATGTAACGACGGACGCACGTCGTGCCTGAGCGCTTCGTCTGGTTCGTGTTCTGTGTTCGTCAATGTGCTTCACGATCAAAACACCAGGGTAATACCTAGATTTTTCAAGATCGAAATCATGGACCGTTCGTAATTGGGTGATAATCTCTGGGTGGTCATTTGTGGTCAATGGTAGTGCTCAATTCGATAGCGTCGAAGAGTGGCCATTGAAGGTTATGCACTCAATTGGTGAGCCGGGGGTTCGCTCGGAGGTACTGACTTCCGGTGGTGATGTGTAGTGTTCGTTTTTTCGGTGTTCTGGTGGGTGGGGATGGCGTTTGCCGGTTAACCGAGATCGCCGATGGTGTTGGCGTGATTCGATGTCTCGTGCAGCGGTGAGTTCCGAGATGCCGTGAGGATGGCGGTGGTCAGCTCCTGGTGCACGCCATGGCGTCGATGTTTCCCCCGGTGCGGCCTCTCCTGGCCACGTCGGTCCCCGGTCGGGATGAGTACACCATCTACGAGGGTGAATCGTCCGTGGGAGTCCTCAAGCGTGGCGTGCACCCCGTCCAACGTGTCGGCCAGGACGGGGCTCGTTCCGACGCGCCACCCAGGAAATCGTCGACTGGCTCGTGTTTCGGAACGTCGCCAGTTGTTTCTGGGCCAGATTCCTCCTATAGGACTCCAACGGCACCACCAGGGCCATGAACACCGACAACGTGTTCCGCACGCCAACTACGACAAACACACCACGTTGGCCGCAGACGCGCGGGGATACCGACCTGCTCGGACGTCTCACGGCAGTTCGGCACCACCGGAGTCCCGCTGTCCCAACCATCATCCCCGCTGAACAGCTATGGCATAATCCTGAACCGCTGAGATCGCCTCCATGACGTACGGGCGACAAGCGGGTTGGAATTCCAATCGCTGATCATGCGGTTTCGGCTGGTATTTTGGCCGACGGAAGGGATAAGGACGGTGGCGATGCGTTTACTGGCGCGGACCTTGCGTGGGTTGGAGGACGTCGCCGCCAGGGAAATAGACGAGTTTGGTTTCGGCCGGGTCGAACACAGCCGTCATCGCGAGGTGTGGTTCACCACGGACCGCCCCGACCCCCGCCTGCTGGACCTGCGTACCGTCGACGATCTGTTCCTGCTGGCCGAGGTCATCGAGGGCGTCGGGCACACGAAGACGGATCTGGCCAGGCTGGTCGATGCCGCCCGGGCGAGCGATCCGAACGAGCTGCTGTGGTGTCGGAGCCGCTGCGGCGGCTCCGACACCACGACGAGCGTGGACGTCGCCGCATCTTTCCTCGGTAAACGCAACTACAACCGCTACGACATCGAGGACGCCGTCGGTACCGAGCTAGCGGAGGCTGTCGGGCTGCCCTACCACTCCCGACGAGAGGGCAGTGCTCCGCCTGCAGGGTCCTCGTCGTTCCGGGTCACGATCGAGGGCACCCAGGCGGCACTGGCCCTACGCATCCATGACCGGCCACTGCACCGCAGACGCTACAAACAAGCCTCGACACCGGGGACCTTGCACCCACCGATGGCCGCTGCCATGGCCTTGCTGGCGGGTGCCCGTCCGGGGGACACCATGCTCGATCCCTGCTGCGGAACGGGTACGATCCTTATCGAGGCCGCCGACCTGGGGCTGGGAGCACGGCTGCTCGGTGTCGACCATGACCGGAATGCGCTGGAAGCGGCCACGGCGAACGGCGCCTTGATGGGAACCGCAGCGACCTGGCTTCTGGCCGATGCGGGCAGGTTGCCCGTGGATTCCGGTCGGGTCGATCGGATCGTGAGCAATCCTCCCTGGAACCGCCAGGTGCCCGCTCACGGTTCGCTGACCGCGCATCCGGATCGATTCTTCACGGAAATCCGGAGAATTCTGGCTGCCACGGGGCAGGCGGTGCTGCTGCTGCACGACGTGGAGGAACAGTGTTCCGTGGCGAAGGCCAGCGGGCTGCAGGTCCACGACATCCGTCAGCTGAGTCTGTTCGGCACGCACCCCTCGGTCGTCACGCTCACCAGGTGAGTGGGTCGTGTGCCGCCGCCGTTTGACGGCGGTGATCGTCTCCCGGCTACCTGGAAGGTGTCGAGGCGCCCTCCCGGCCCGTGGCGGCACGTTCGTAGTCAGCCCGCTGAGCTACTGCCCGAGCTGTGCACCGAGATCTCACTCCAGAGGGCGCGTGCCGCGGGGTCCGCCGCGGACTGCAACCGGGTAGATCCCGGGCCGAACGGGGATCGATGCGCTCCCAATCGTCGTCGGATCCGGCCGGTGCCGGAAGCTCCACGAGCCGGGTCGGCACTTTGCTCACCTCGATGAGCAGTTCGAGTAACGAGCCTACCGGGACGGCCTCGCCCCGTCCGATCCCGATCGTCGCCCCCGTCCTCCGGGGGCGTGACGCGGCCATAATCGCCTCGGAAACGTCTCGTACCTCCACGTGATCCCGATGGGTATGGAGTGCCGTCAACTTGATGGTCGCCGTCTCGCCACGGGCAGCGGCCTTGGCCAGTTGGCCCGCTCCCCGTCCTTGAGGACTCTCCGAAGAAGCACCTGGACCCGCCACATTCGCGATCCGCAGCACGCCGGCGTGGACCGTCCCCGCGGCAGCGGCCAGCAGAACTTCCTCGCTGGCGGCACGTTTGCCCCTGAGGTAAGGGTTGGTCGCCGGTCCGCTGATCGTGGGTGCCCAGGTAGGCAATGTGAACATCGGCGCTTGTGACCTGCGGATCAGCATCTCCGGCCACGCCACAGGTCCGGACGAAGTTGCCGCGGCCGCCGAGCAGGTGCTGCGCGCCGCCCGCCGGAGGTGAGGCGCTGTTTCCGGTGCGGATACGCCCCGGACACAGCGTTGCCGGGTGTCTTTGCCCTCCCATCTGCCGTCCGGGGCGGGGCTGGGCTCACTGCCCGGGAGTGGGGAAGTCCTCGCTCATGCCGATGGCTCGCATCGTGTGGGCCAGGTGTTCGCGCAGCCTGCGTTTGGCCTCGGCCGCGTCGCCGTCGCGGAGGGCGGTGGCCAGTCCGTTGTGCTGTTCGGTGACCGCGGTGCGCCGGGAGGATTCGTGGGTGCGGGCGGTGGAGGTGATGCGCAGCTGGCGGTCGCGGAGTGCGCTGTAGAGGTCGGTGACCACGGGGCTGTCGGCGGCGGTGACCAGTTGTGCGTGGAAGTCCCGATCGGCTTCGTGTATTTCGGCGTCGGTGAGTTGGCCGGGGTCGCAGGCGGGGTGGTCGAGTAGCCGTTGTCCGACTGCGGCGAGGTGCTGCTCGCCGAGGGCGGCGAGTTTGTCGATCGCGAAGCTTTCCAGGGCGAGGCGGGCTTCCAGCAGCGAATGTGCTTCGGCCGGGGTGATCGGTACGACCATGGCGCCCCGCTTGGGGTACAGCCGCAGGAATCCCTCGCTCTGCAGTCGCAGGAAGGCTTCCCGCACAGGGGTGCGCGACATGCCCAGTGTTTGAGCGATCTCCCCTTCGGACAGCAGGTGTCCGTCGGGGTGACTGCCGTCCAGAAGTCCTGATTTGACGTGCCGGTAGGCGCGGTCCGTGGCGGGTTGCCGCTGCCGGCCGCCGGAGGGGGGCGGGGCCGTCTCCGAAGGTGTTGTGTTCGACACGGTGTCATTCTACTTCCACCCGACTTGTATCTAAGATGCATCCAAGTTTGGAGGTGGCTGTGCGCGTCACGATCGGCCTTTCGGAATCCTCGGTCACGACCCCCGCCCCGACGGCGGCGTCACGACGGGCCTGGCTCGTGTGGTCGGTGGCGGCGGCGTGTTACTTCGTGGCGCTGTTTCACCGGGCGAGCCTGGCCGTGGCAGCCGACGCCGCGCTGGAGCGATTCGCGGCAGGTCCCGCGGCGTTGTCGGTGCTGTCGGCTCTGCAGTTGGGGATCTACCTGGCGTTGCAGATTCCGGCGGGTGTCCTGGCCGACCGGATCGGTCCGCGACGGCTGATCACGGTGGCCACGTTGGCGTTGGCCGTGGGCTCGGCGGTGTTCGCGGTCAGCGCGTCCCTGCTGGGCGGGCTGGCCGGGCGGGCGTTGATCGGTCTGGGTGACGCGTTCCTGTTCACCAACGTCCTGCGGCTGGCCGCGCAGTGGTTCCCGCCCGAGAGGTTCGGCAGAATCGCGGCGTTGACCGGGCTGGTCGGCGGGGTGGGCCAGTTGGCGGCAACCGCTCCGTTGGCCGGCTCGCTGCGCGTGCTGGGGTGGCTGGGCACGTTTCTGGGGGCGGCCGCGCTGACCGCGGTGCTGGCGGTGGCTGCCTGGGCGATGGTGCGGGACCGGCCGGGTGGCACGGATTCCGGTATCGCCTCGGACGGATCCCCGGGCGGTTCGCAATCGGAACCGGTGGTGACGGCCCTGCGGACGGTGGTCTCCGTGCCGGGGACCTGGCACTCGTTCTGGGTGCACTTCGTGATGATGGGCCAGTTCGTGGCGCTGACGGTGCTGTGGGGGCCGCCGTGGTTGATGCAGGCGCAGGGCTACGGTGCCGCGGCCGCGGGGAACTGGGTGCTGTTGTGTGTGGCGGGGTTTCTGGCCGGTGCCTGGGTGTGTGGGCAGTTCGTGGCGGGGCGGCCGGCCCGTCGGGAACGGTTCGTGCTGGGGTTGTCGCTGCTGTTGGCCGTGGTGTGGCTGACCGTGATCGGCTGGCCCGGGGCGTTGCCCGTCGCGTTGTTGGCGGTGTTGCTGGTGCTGATCGGGATCGGTGGCGGGGCGGCGATGCTGGCTTTCGACGGCGCCAGAACGGCCAACGCGGCACACCGCTCGGGGCTGGCCGTGGGCACCGCGAACATGGGTGGCTTCACCGCCGCAGTGTTGATCCAGCTCGCCGTGGGTGGGCTACTGCGGATGACGGAGGGGTTGGCGGCGGGCCTGTCCTACCGGTTGGCCTACGTGCCGGTGTTGCTGGTGATCGTGGTGGGCGCGCTCGGTCAGCTTCGGCAGTCGCGGCGCGCCCGTCGGCTTCACCGTGGTGGGTGAGGTCGGTTTCAGGGCACGCGTCCGACTCCGACGTAGCCGTATCGGCAGCTGCGCTGTTCCTCGCTCAGGGCTTGTTGGGCGGGACTCCAGTCGGGGTAGTGCACGAGTCCGGGCGGGACCAGCTCGGTTCCGGAGAACCAGCCTGCGATTTCGTCGTGGGTGCGTAGCACGAGTTGTTCGTCGGCGTGTTCGTAGGAGGCCACGACTTGGTCGATTTCACTCTGGAGGTCGGGGGGCAGGTTGTCGTCGCTGGCTTGTGAGATCGCCAGGTAGCTTCCGGAGCTGAGTTGTTCGCGGTAGGTGGCGATGATGTCACCGGGCCGGTCCTGCGGGCCGATGAACAGTAAGACGCCGACGATGAGGAGCCCGACGGGGCGGGAGAAGTCCAGTAGTTCGCGGGTTTCGGGGTGGTCGAGGACGGCTCGGGGGTCTCGCAGGTCGGCGTGCAGGATCGTGACGTTGGGGTTGTCGGCCAGTTCGGTGCGGGATGTGTTGTAGGCGATCGTTTCGTAGTCGACGTAGACGACTCTCGCTCGCTGGTTGTGCTGTGCCGCGATTTCGTGGACGTTGCCCACGGTGGGGATGCCCGAGCCGAGATCGAGGAACTGGTCGATTCCCTGCGCGGCCATGTAGTGCACGGCGCAGCGCAGGAAGGAGCGGTTGAGTTGTGCGCCCAGTGACCAGCGGGGAGCTGATTCCTTGATGCGTTCGGCCAGTTGCCGGTCGGCTTCGGTGTTGTGGTTGCCGCCGAGGAACACGTCGTAGAGCCTGGCTGAGTTCGGGCGGTCCCCGTTGAGTTCCGCTGTTGTCTCGTCCATGGGGTGCTCGCGTTCGGTTTCGGGTGATCTTGTCGGGCACACTGTACGTGTGCTGTCGGTGACTGCCCAGCTCTCGACGGTGACCGGCGATGGGGTGGTTCGCCGGGTTCGACGGTGGTTGCCCGCTGGCTGGCTGAGGGCCGTGGGGAGCAGGGCCGCGGGCGGTGTTCGGAGTAGTCGACGGGGAAGATCGGGCACTGTGCCGGGGATTCGGTCCGGCCTAGCCTGTTTTGGAAAGCGTTTTCTTTCCCGGCAGGAAAAGGTAAGAGCTTTGTTGACAGGTATTTCGTCCCGAATTCGGAAAAGTGTGTACCTGGCGACGTTGGCCGCGTTGACAGTGGTGGGAATGGTGGTGGCGGTTCCGTACGGTCACGCCGAAGTGCCCGTGCCGGATGCGCAGGGCGAACAGGCTGTTGATGCCACGATCACTGTCGAGGGCACACTGGACGGTGGTCTGACCCGGTACTACGGCGAGGGAGACCTCGGCGGTGGTGGCCAGGACGAGGGGCAGCCCCCGATCTTCGAGCTCGCCGACGGGGCCACGCTGCAAAACGTCATCATCGGAGCCCCGGCCGCCGACGGGATCCACTGCGAGGGTTCCTGCACCCTGCGCAACGTGTGGTGGGAGGACGTCGGCGAGGACGCCGCGACGTTCGACGCCGACGACGCCTCGGCCACGATGACCGTGCAGGGCGGCGGCGCCCAGTACGCCGAGGACAAGGTGTTTCAGGCCAACGGCGCGGGAACCATGACGATCAGCGATTTCCAGGTTGAGGACTTCGGCAAGTTGTACCGTTCCTGCGGCAACTGCAGTGATCAGGTCGATCGCCACGTGATCATCGACAATGTGACCGCCACCGCTCCCGGCGACACGCTGGCCGGTGTCAATATCAACTACGGTGACACCGCCGAGTTCTCCGACATCACGATCGTCGGTGACTCCGAGATGGGCGTCTGCTCCTGGTACGAGGGCACCGAGGACTCCGGGGAGCCCGAAGAGGTCGGCAGCGGGCCGGGGGAGAACTGCCTCTACGACCAGTCCGACATCACGTTCGAATGATCTCGTTCGCCACTGCCGGAGCCCGACAGTGGTGCGGCTGTCCGTCCCGCGTCGGCGATGTCGGCGCGGGACCGGACTCTCGTGGCCGAACGGCGGCGAGGCCACCCTCGTGCGGCCGCTCCTCAGAGGAGGTTGTCTCGGTTCGGCTACTCAACCCGGTCAGTCCAGGAGTCGCTGTCACACGGCTTCCCGCCGGTGTTCGTGAAGCGGTGGTGGAACGAGCCGGACGCGGAGGCGGCGTAGGCACTGGCGAGTATCAGGGCGCAGCCGAGCAGCTGCGCGGGCGTCGGCCGCTCGCCGAGGACGACAGCGGCCAGGACGAGAGCACCGACCGGGGTCAGCATGAGCAGAGCCGAGCTGACCGTGCTGCTCAACCGGGAGGTCGCCAGGGCGACCAACGACCAGCCGCCGACCTGGCCGCACACCGCGGTCAGAGCCAGCCACCCCAACGCCTCCCAGCCGGGCGTAACGGTGACGCCCCGCCACAGCACTCCACCAATGAGCGAGACGGCGGCTGCCGAGATGAGCACGCCACAGTAGGACCGGAGCACTCCTTCGGTGCGCCCGCCGCGGCGCAGCAGGAACAGGAAACCCGAGTAGCACAACGCGGCGAGGACGGCGTGGACCGTTCCTCGTGCCGGAGCGTCGCCGGATACTCCGGTGCCGAGGACGCCGCCAGTGAGCACGATGCCCGTGGCCATGCAGCCCACGAGAACCGGGAAGGAGCGGCCCAGCCGTTCGCGGTCGATGAGTGAGCTCAACAGCGGAACGATGATCACCTGCGCGTTCACCACCACCGCGGTCACCCCGGCGCCGACCTCGAGGATTGCCTGCGTCCACAACATCGCGTCCGCGGCGAAGAACGCTCCTGCCGCTGCCGCGGCGGCGCGGTTCCGCCACGACAGCCCACCCGTCCGGCGATGTTCACCGCGGGCCAGCGGCCACAGCAACGGCAACGCGAGCGCGCACCGGAAGAACGTGGCAGTGCCCGGTGAGGTACCGGACAGGTCGATGAAAATCCCGGACGTGGCGATGCCGAGCGCGCCCAGAGCGACCGCGGGGCGGGGTCGTGCACGAGCCGCGCGCGAGAGGATCATGTCGGCATCGCGGTCCATGTCCCGACACGATGGTCGTTTGCCGTGTGGTCGAGCAATTCGTTTTCGGGTTGGCGTATCGCGCTCGGTGCGCCGCGCATGTGTCCCGGGCGGAGTGCCGGCTGGTCCGGTGTGGCCTGTACCGAGATCTCGATCCGTTCGTCCGTCACCGGCACACCGTGTCACGGGGGTGGGTGGGGCACCGGTCGGTGTTGCGCGGGGAGCGAATTCGTGTGTTTTCCCGTGGTTTTCTGTTCGGTTTGTGGTTTCGGTGGTGCCCGGCTGTTGCTGGTGCGTGGTGGTTGGTGGGGGTGGGGTTGTGGTTTGTGGCACTCGGTTGTGCTCGGGCCGGTGCGCCCGGTTGTGGAGCATTTCGTGACTGAATGTGAGAAATCTGCTCACGGTAGGTGTTTTCCTCGGGGGTGGGTGCGCTTCGTGGTTAGGGTCTCGGTGACCAAGGGGGTAGCATTGTCAACAATCGGCGTCTTGAGTTGTGATGGTCGGGCGCCGTTGTGCGTGCTCGTTGGGGTGCGCACACGTGAAGGGAGTTTTCGGTGGCGCGTACCGCGAGCGCGAATGCGCTGTTGGCGGCACGCGTGCCTCCGCTGCTCGTGACGAGCGAGGATCGTCCGTCACCGAGACGCCGATCGTGCCGAGACCTGTGCGGAGTGGCGACACGGGCGTGGTGTGTTTTCGCGTTCGGCTGTCGTTGCTGCCGCTGTTTCGGACGCGGATGTGGTGTGTCAAGCGTGTTCACGGGTCTTGTTCGGTCGGTGTTTTCGGTTCCGGCCGTGTGGCCGGTCGGGCTTGTTTCCGGGAGCGCGTCGTCGGCGTGCCGCAGCCGCCCCGCCCCCGCGCTCAGGGGTGGGGACCTCGAATGACGAGAGGGTGCGAGATGTTGGGAGTCGACGAACAGAGCCAGGCCGGGGAGTTGGAACCGGTTCAGCGTAAGTCCACGGCGGCGATCGTCGCCGATCAGTTGCGTTCGGCGATCATGTATGGCTCGTTGGTGCCGGGGAGCCAGTTGGGTGAGGCCGATCTGGCTACGCAGCTGGGTGTCAGCCGTGGGCCGCTGCGGGAGGCGATGCAGCGCCTCGTTCAGGAAGGACTGCTGCACAGTGAACCCCACCGGGGTCTGTTCGTGACCACGATGGAGCCTGAGGACGTCCACGATGTGTATGTCGCGCGGTTGGCGGTCGAGCGCAGCGCGTGCGAGCAGATCGTGCGGCATCACCGGGTGGACGCGGTGGCGGAGCTGACCGGGGCGCACGCCAAGATGGTCGCTGCCGTGGCCAAGGACGACCGTGACGGGCTCACTGAGGCCGATCAGGAGTTTCACGAGACGCTCGTGGCGGCTTCTCGTAGCCCTCGGCTGCAGCGGATGGCGCAGACGTTGTTGGTGGAGAAGCGGATGTGTCTGGCCGCGTTGGTTGACACGTATCCGGCGGATACGCAGGCGTTGGTCGATGAGCACAAGGGGCTGGTGGATGCGATCGAGGCCGGGGACGAGCGGTTGTTGCTGTCGCGGTTGGAGGCGCACATGAACGATGCGTTGCAGCGGTTGACGGCTTCGCTCGAGCAGTAGTTACCCCGGCCCCGTGGGGCGGCCCGTGCCCGGTGACGGACGGTGCCACCCGCGGGGCCGGAATGTGTCGGTGTCACAGTCCGCCGACGGCGATGTATTTGGTTTCCAGGTATTCGTCGATGCCGATTTTGCCGCCTTCACGGCCGATGCCGGATTGTTTGACTCCCCCGAAGGGGGCGGCGGCGTTGGAGACCACGCCCTGGTTGAGTCCGACCATGCCGGTCTGCAGGGCTTCGCTGATGCGCAGCGCGCGCGGCATGTCTCGGGTGTAGGCGTAGCTGACCAGGCCGAATTCGGTGTTGTTGGCCGCGGTGATGGCTTCGTCCTCCTCGGTGAAGGTGCTGATCGGCGCTACGGGGCCGAATACTTCTTCGCTGGTCAGGCGGGCGTTGGGGGGAACATCGGTCAGGACTGTGGGTGGGTAGTAGTAGCCGGGTCCGGATTCGGCTTTGCCGCCGGTGAGTACGCGCGCGCCCTGCTGCACGGCGTCGTCGACGAGTTCGGTGACTTTGTCGAGTTGGGCGGCGTCGATCAGCGGGCCGACTTCGACGTTGTCGCCTGCGCCGCGTCCCAGGCGCAGTGCCCGCATGCGCCGGGTGAGTTTGTCGGTGAATTCCTCGGCGATGTCGCGGTGTAGGTAGAAGCGGTTGGCAGCGGTGCAGGCTTCACCGATGTTGCGCATTTTGGCCAGCATGGCCCCGTCGACGGCGGCGTCGACGTCGGCGTCGTCGAAGACCAGGAACGGGGCGTTGCCGCCGAGTTCCATGGAGGTTTTCAGTACCTGCCGGGCGGATTGTTCGATCAGGGTGCGTCCCACCGGGGTGGAGCCGGTGAAGGTGAGTTTGCGGGCGCGGGGGTCGGTGATCAGCGGGCGCATCACCTCGTCGGCGTGTCGGGCGGTGATGATGTTGAGCACGCCGGGGGGAAGTCCGGCTTCGGTGAGGATCTCGCCCAGTGCCAGCATGGTCAGCGGTGTCTGGTGGGCGGGTTTGATCACCATGGTGCAGCCCGCGGCCACGGCGGGCCCGATTTTTCTGGTGCCCATGGCCATGGGGAAGTTCCAGGGAGTGACCATCAGTGATGGTCCTACTGGTTGGCGGGTGATCAGCATCCGCCCGCTGCCGTTTGGTGAGACGGCGTAGTCGCCGTCGATGCGTACGGCTTCCTCGGCGAACCAGCGGAAGAATTCGGCGGCGTAGGTGACTTCCGCGCGGGATTCGGCCAGGGGTTTGCCCATTTCCAGCGTCATCAGCAGGGACAGGTCCTCGTGTCTGCTGGTGATCGTCTCGAAGGCGCGCCGCAGGATCTCGCCGCGTTGGCGGGGCGGGTGGGCCGCCCAGGAGGGCTGGGCCCGGTCGGCGGCGTCGAGCGCTTGGAGCGCGTCGTCGGCGGTGGCGTCGGGCACGGCGCACAGGGGCGTGGTGGTGGAGGGGTCTTCGACGTCGAAGGTGCGTTGTGCGGTGGCGGACTGCCATGTTCCGTCGATGAGCAGACCGCGGGGCACGCCGTCGAGGACGGTGTTCTCCCTGGGGTGGTGTGGTTGGTCGTCGGCGTTCATGACTTGATGATGCCTGTCGGCGTCGGGGTGGGACAGCCGACGTGGCCGGTGTTGGCGTTCGGTGTCGAACCGGGCGCGTTGCGTGGTGGCTGGTGGGGCTGTGGCTTGTCGGGTGATTCCGGGGTGTCTCTCGGGTGATGGCCCGTTTCGGTGAGGGTGGGGGGCGCGGATAGATTACCGGGCATGAGCGATTGGTCGGCGAAGCAGCCGAACGGGCGGGGCTCGGCGTCCGCTGGGCAGCAGCGGGGCGGATACGACTACTACCGCGCAGGTGGCTCGCGGGGGCAGCGGCAGTCGCCCCGCGGGCATTCCGATGCGGCTTCGACCCCGAAGCGCAGGAAGAAGCGACGGTGGGGCCGCGGGCTCGGGCTCGCACTGCTGCTGGTGGTGCTGCTGCTGGTGGGGCTGGTGGTTTATGTCGACAGTTCGCTGCAACGTAGCGACGCGTTGGCCGACTATCCGGGGCGGGTCGAGGACACGCCCGGAACGAACTGGTTGTTGGTGGGTTCCGACAGCCGTGAGGGTCTCGACGAGTCGCGGCGTGCAGAGCTTTCGGCGGGCGATGCCGGGGGCAGGCGCACCGACACCATGATGCTGATGCACATTCCCGCCGGTGGGGGCAAGCCGGTGTTGGTCAGTCTGCCGCGGGATTCCTCGGTGCCCATCGCCGGGCACGGGCGTAACAAGCTCAACGCGGCGTTCTCGTTCGGTGGGCCGCAGCTGCTGGTGCGCACGGTGGAAACGATCACCGGGGTGCACATGGATCACTACGCCGAGATCGGTCTGGGGGGATTCGCCAATCTGGTCGAGTCGGTCGGTGGGGTCGAGATGTGTCTGGACCAGCCGCTGAACGACCCCAAGGCGGGTGTGAACCTCACCGCCGGGTGTCAGCAGCTCGACGGGTCGCAGGCGTTGGGTTTCGTGCGCAGCCGCGCCTACGCCGAGGGGGATCTGCAGCGGGTGCGCAACCAGCGCAAGCTGCTGGGAGCGTTGATCGACAAGACCACCAGCCCGGCGACGTTGCTCAACCCGTTCCGGATGTTTCCGTTGATCTCGGCCACCGGGGACACGTTCCTACTCGACAACGGTGATCACGTGTGGCATCTGGCGGGGCTGGCCGGGGCGATGGGCGACATTTCCTCCGGTGAGGGACTGTCCGGCACGGTGCCCATCGCCGGGTTCGGCAGGCTCAACGGCCAGTCGGTGGTGCAGTGGGACTCGCAGCGTGCCTCGCGGCTGTTCGAGGCCATCGCCGCCGACCGGGCGGTTTCCGAGCAGATGCTGGGCTAGCACCGGCCACTCCGGGTGGGCACCGGCTGGTGACCGGTGCCCACCCGGGCGGGGGTGCCGGGCCGCGAAGGTCACGGGGACGCGGGTGTCACGGGGCGGCGGTGGCGAACCGTTTCAGCGCGGCCATGTCGCCGTTGAACATGTTCTGGTCGCCGGGAAATGTTCCCTGGTTGTCGTGCTGCCAGATCGCGTGGCTGTCCCAGCCCGCGGGAAGTTCCCCCAGCCGTGGGCCGTACCGCGCCACCCACAGTGGATTGTTGCCCGCGAAGTCCGGGTTGCCCGCGGTGCAGGTGTTCCACCAGTGGCGGGTGGTGTAGATGGCGGGGAAACGCCCGGCCAACGCGCGGTAGGTGTCGCTGAATTCGGCGATCCAGTCGGACATGGCGGTGGGGGAGAGTCCGTAGCAGTCGTCGGGCCCGTACGGGTTGTACTCGATGTCCAGCGCTCCCGGCAGCGTGTGCCCGTCGGGGGACCACCCGCCGCCGTTGGCGACGAAGAACCGGGCCTGTGCGGCCGCGTCGGACAGGTCCGGGCGGCCGAAGTGGTAGGCCCCGCGCAGCATTCCCACGCGCCGCGCCCCCTCGTACTGGGAGGAGAAGCTCGTGCTGCGGAATCCGGTGCCTTCGGTGGCTTTGACGTAGCTGAACCGGGCGCCCTGGTTCCAGGCGGCGGTCCAGTTCACCGTGCCCTGGTGCCCGCTGACGTCCATGCCGGCAACCGTGGCGCCGCGGGCGGGGGAACCGGGGGTGTGGGTGCTCGCCGCGGCCGGTGTGGCCAGTCCCACCACGGTGACAGCGAGCACACTGGCCAGGCGGGCGCCGCGGCGCGGTTTCGTTCCGGGGTGTCGACGTGATCGGTTGGCTGCGGAGCTGACATCGCTCACGACGGTGATCCTCCTCGGTGATTCGGGTGGTGGCGACCCGACGTTCAATCACGCAACGTGTTGCCGTGACCCGGTTGGGAGACTACCGAAAGCGGCAGGTCACACCCCGTCACACGCGCCGGGGCGGACCCGATTGGATATTCACCGTCGGCTCGGGGTACCCATCAGGAGATGACACAACGAGCGAGTAACAATCGTGGCCCGAGTGGGCGTGGCCAACCGGCCGAACCGAGCAACCGAACCGCCCAGGGGCTGCGCGATCAACTCAGATCGATGCACGGCGCCAGCTACGGGCGCTACAAGTCGCTGACCGGAACCTGGTCCTTCGACGGGTTCACCCTGCAGATACAGCGGGTCCAGCCCGACCCCTACGCCCCGGCCAGCCGCTGCGAAGTACGCGTCAGCCCCGAACACGCCGGGTTTCCCCCCGACCTGTGGTCCAGCCCGGCACGAGCCCGCGGGCTCGCCGGGGTGCTGGTCCGCGCGGTGCACCGCCGCCTCAAAGACAGCAAACTCAGCGTCGACGCGGGCAGGCAACAGGTCCTCGACCGCAGTGCCTGCCAGATCGTCGACGGCACCGTGATCCTGCGGCTGGGCATCGACATGCCCGGACGGGGACGCAGCATCGACGGCAAGCAGGCCGAGCAGGCGCTGTGCCGTGATCTGCCCGACACCGTCGAGGCCGCGCTGCGGTGGCACACCGCCGACCAGTCCCGGGTGCGCGAGTTCGTCGACTCCATCGAGGACACCGACGCGCTGCGGCACCAGCTGGCCCCGCACAACCTGGTGGCCTTCGTCGCCGACGGCGCGGTGCTCCCTCGCCGCAGCGGCATCGACGACCGCCCGCTGCAGCAGGCGGTTCCCTTCTCATCTCCGGAATCGCTGCGGGTGGAGTTCGACCTGCCCAACCGGGGACGCGTGTCCGGCATGGGCATCCCCGAAGGCATCAGCCTGATCGTCGGCGGTGGTTTCCACGGCAAGTCCACCCTGCTGCGCGCGCTGGAGCACGGCATCTACGATCATGTTCCCGGCGACGGCAGGGAACTGGTGGTGTGCACCCCCGACACCGTCAAGGTCCGCGCCGAGGACGGCAGGCGCGTGCACCGCGTCGACGTCAGCCCCTTCGTCAGCCACCTGCCCACCGGCTCCGACACCAGCGACTTCTCCACCGACAACGCCTCGGGCTCGACCTCGCAGGCCGCGTCGATCGTCGAGGCCGTCGAGGCGGGTTCGAAGGCGCTGCTGCTGGACGAGGACACCGCCGCGACCAACCTGATGATCCGCGACGCGCGGATGCAGGAACTGGTGGCCAAGGACTCCGAGCCGCTGACCCCGTTTCTGGACCTCATCCGCCCGCTGCACCAGCGCCACGGCGTGTCCACCGTGATGGTCATGGGCGGATCCGGCGACTACATGGACGTCGCCGACCGGGTGCTGATGCTGGACTCCTACCGCTGCTACGAGGTCACCGAACGGGCCCGCTCCCTGGCCACCACCCCCACCGGGCGGCACCGGGAAGCAGAGACGTTCCCCGACACCCGCGCCCGGGTGCCCGACCCCAAGTCGGTGGAGACCGACCGGCCGAAGGTCCGTTCCCGCGGCACCGACGCGTTGACACTGGGCCAGTCCACCGTGGAACTGCGGGCCGTGGAACAGCTGGTCGATCCCAGCCAGGTCACCGGTATCGGCCTGGCCCTGGTCACCTGTGCCCGCTCCGGCATGCTCGACGGCAGCCGCACCGTGCACGAGGTACTCGACGCCTACGACGCCGAAGTCGCCAAACGCGGCATCCACGCCGTCGACGACCGCTATGTCGGCGACTTCGCCGTGCCCCGCCGTTTCGAACTCGCCGCCGCGCTCAACCGGTTGCGCACCCTGCGTGTCGGGGCTTTCCGCGACTAGTGACTTTGGGCAGCGTCCGCTGGTGGTGTGTTCGCCGCGCGCATGTGGGGGAATCGCTCCGGACGTCTCCGAAACGAAGCGGGAAGCACCGGGAGAGGTGCTCGGTGAACGCTTCGCGCCGTTGGTGGCAGAAACAAGGGGGAGAGTCTCGTCCACGGCGGGTCTCTCCCCGGTTTCCCCGGTGCGGGACAGAATTTTCAAGCGGGGTTTCGAGCATTGCCCAAAACGCCGACCTGGCACGCCGGGGAGGTGCTCCCCGCGATTAGACGCGTCGCTTCGACACCTCCAAAACAGGGCCAACGGCTACGGCCACAGCGATCACGAACGACGGAGCCACCAGACCCATAACTCCGTGCTGTGGTGTTCGAAGTGCGTCGATACGGGGACTCGGGGGACACATCCGGTTTGGCCGGGTAACCCGAACCCGGAAGCACGCCGCGGACGATCGCCCGCGAGCCGATCCTTTTCGGAACGCCCCCGGCGCCACGCCGTCGAAGGCGGCACCGATCGACTCGAACACGCTCTGCACCCCTCACATCGGGGCGAGAGCGGAGGCGGTCGGGTTTCTCCCGCCCGCCGAGGTGGGCATCCTGGCAGCAAGGGAGCCGGGGCGTCCACGGCGCCGTATCCCCACCCGCGGCCCGAAGGAGGCCGAGCATGGGCAACCACGATGCCTTCGACAGCGACACGGTCTACACCGACCGCGCCCACGCCGGTCGTGCCCTGGCCGGTCAACTGGCCCACCACCGGCTCGCCGATCCGGTGGTGCTGGGGCTGGCCCGCGGCGGGGTGCCGGTCGCCGCGGAAGTGGCCGCGGCGCTGCACGCCCCGGTGCAGGCCTGCGTGGCCCGCAAGATCGGCGCCCCCGGCCAGCCGGAACTGGCGCTGGGCGCGGTGGCCGCGCAGGGCCCGCCCACCTACGACCAACGGCTGCTGCGGGCCTTCGAGCTCGACGCCGAACAGCTCGACGCCCAGTGCGAACAGCAACGTGCCGAGGCCCGCAGGCAGGAGCGGGCCTACCAGTACGAGGCGCCGGTGGAACTGACCGGCCGCGACGTGATCATCGTCGACGACGGGCTGGCCACCGGCGCCACCGCCCGCGCCGCGATCCGGCGAGTCCGCCAAGCCGACCCGGCCCGTGTCGTGCTGGCCGTGCCGGTCGGCGCTCCCGAGGCAGTGGCGGCGCTGTCCGGCGAGGTCGACCTGCTGGTGTGTCCCAGCAGCCCGAGGACGTTCACCGCGGTGGGGCAGTGGTACCGAGACTTCCGGCCGGTCACCGATGACGAGCTGCACCGGCTGCTGGGCCACGGTGTGCCGGGATAGGCACCACCCGCACACCGTCTCGACGGTATTGGCCAGGATGGACAGCGTGATCAACGTGGGGCCACACCACGACCAGCCATGCCGATCGGGAGTGTGACGTGAGTAGCGGCCGGGCCTTCGAACCGTCACCGGGTGTCGAGTCGCTGCTCGACGAACTGCTGCGTGCCCGGGGGGACGACACGACCAGCGACACCGCCCACCCCGGGCAGGCCGGTGTGCTCGACGAGCAGGCCCGCACGGTGCTGGCCACAGCCGTGCACGCCGCCCGCGACTGGGGCCACACCGCCCTCGACGACACCCACCTGCTGTGGGCACTGACCCAGATCGGGCCCACCGCCTCGATGCTGCGCGAAACCGGGGTGGCGGTGGACCGGCTTGCCCGCAGCCTGCGCACCCTGGCCGGGGCGCACGAGGCCACCGGCGGTTCGACCGACCCGCGTCCCTGGCTGACCAGCGCCGCACGGCACGCCCTGCTGGGCTCTTACCGGCAGGCACGGCACGAGGACGCCGCCCAGCTCGGCACACGGCACCTGCTGCTGGGGGTGGCCACCGACGCCGACTCCGCGGCGGGCCGGGCACTGGCACGGGCGATCGAACAGGGCGAGCAGCACCGCGGCAACCCTGCCGAGCACACCGAGCAGCACCACCACGACACCACGCAGCCCGCCACGCCGTGGCTGGACGAGTTCGGTGTGGACCTGACCGCCCGCGCCGCCGCGGGCGACATCGACCCGGTGACCGGACGTGACCACCAGATCGACCAGATCGTGGAGGTGCTGGCCCGGCGCGGCAAGAACAGCCCCGTGCTGCTGGGGGAGGCCGGGGTGGGCAAAACCGCCATCGTGGAAGGACTTGCCCACCGCATCAGCACCAACACCGCGCCGCCGCTGCTGGCGGGCCGTCGACTGGTCTCCCTCGACGTCACCGGCATCGTCGCCGGAGCGCAACACCGGGGGGACTTCGAGCGGCGGCTGCGGGAACTGCTCCGCGAAGTCACCGAACACCGCCAGGACCTGATCGTGTTCGTCGACGAGATCCACGTGCTGATCGGGACCGGAGCCGGCGACGGCGCGCTGGACGCGGCCACCGTGGTCAAACCCGCCCTGGCACGCGGTGAACTTCCCCTGATCGGCGCCACCACCACCGAGGAATACCGCAGGCACATCGAAAAGGACCCGGCCCTGGAACGACGGTTCCACCCCGTGAGGGTGCCCGAACCCACGGTGGCCGAGACCACCGCGATCCTGCGGGGAATGCGGCAGCGCTACCAGCAGCACCACCGCGTCCGCATCGACGAAGAGGCGCTGCGGCACGCCGCCGAGCTGGCCGAGCGCCACATCCCCGAACGCTTCCTGCCCGACAAGGCCGTCGACGTGCTCGACCAGGCCTGCGCACGACTGCGGCTGCGGCACGACCGCGAACCCACCGGCACCGCCCGGCCGCTGCTGGGAACCGACACCGTCACCGAGGTCGTCGCCGACCGCACCGGCCTACCGTTGACCGAACTGGGCACCACCGAACGCGTCAAACTCCGCGAACTCGACGCCCGACTGTCCGAACGCGTCATCGGCCAACCACAGGCCACCCGCACCGTCGCCGACGCCATCCGCCGCGCCCGCACCGGCCTGTCCGACCCGGACCGCCCGTTGTGCAGCTTCGTGTTCACCGGCCCCACCGGGGTGGGCAAAACGGAGCTGGCGCGGGCGCTGGCGGCCGCGCTGTTCTCCGACAGCGACCGCACGGTGCGGTTCGACATGGGCGAATTCCAGGAGAAGCACAGCGTGGCACGCCTGATCGGAGCCCCGCCCGGCTATCTCGGCCACGACGAACCCGGCCAGCTCACCAACAGCATCCGCACCCACCCCTACAGCGTGCTGCTGCTCGACGAGATCGAAAAAGCCCACCCCGACATCCTCAACACACTGCTGCAGGTACTCGACGCGGGCAGACTCACCGACTCCAACGGCACCACCGTGGACTTCAGCAACACCGTGGTCATCATGACCTCCAACATCGGAGCCGAGCAGGCACTGCGCGCCGCCGAGCCCGACCAGCCCCCGTTCGACCCCGTGGCCGCGCTCAGCGCGCGGCTGCGGCCGGAGTTCGTCAACCGCATCGACGAGATCGTGCCGTTCGAACCGCTGGCCACCGACGCGCTGGTCGACATCGCGCGGTCGCTGCTGGAGCACACCCGGCAGCGGGTGCACACCCGGGGGATGCGGCTGGAGATCACCGAACGGGCGGTGCGCTGGCTCGTGCACCGCGGTGAACACCGCGAGTTCGGGGCGCGGCAACTGCGGCGGGTCATCGAACGGCAACTGCACAACCGCATCGCCGCCCTGCTGACCGAGCACCCCGCACCGGAAGGGCGGACCGTGCACGTCGACCTCGACGAGCAGGACACGCTCACCGTGCGGCTGGGCGGGGCGCAGCAGCACGCCGACGAGGACCGCCGCGCCGAGCCGCGCCGAGAGCCCACCCCGGTCACTGCCCCAGCAGGCGGCGACGGTGCCACGATGGAACCATGAGCGATCAGCCGCGCCACCCGTGGATCTCGTTTACCACCGACTACGGCACCGCCGACGGGTTCGTCGCCGCCTGCCGAGGAGTGCTGGCCCGGCACGCCCCGGGGGTGTCTGTTCTCGACATCAGCCACCACATTCCCCCGCAGGCGATCACCGCCGCCTCAGCGGTGCTGACTCAGACCGTGCCCTACCTACCCACCGCGGTGCACCTGGTCGTCATCGACCCCGGTGTGGGAACCACTCGGCGCGGCATCGCGCTGGAAACCAGCTCCGGCAGTCTGCTCGTCGGGCCGGACAACGGGGTGCTGCTCGCCCCGGCGGAGCGGCTCGGCGGGATCACCACCGCCGTGGAACTGGCCGAACCGGACTGGTGGCTTCCCGAGGTCTCGGCCACTTTCCACGGCCGCGACATCTTCGCCCCCGTGGCCGCGGCCGCCGCGCTGGGCGCCGACATCCGGGCGGCGGGCCCCGCGCTGACGCCCGCCCAACTCGTGCCCGCCCCCACAGCCCACTCCAGCCGCCACGGCCGGAACGTGCGGGCACAGGTGATCACCATCGACCACTTCGGCAACCTGCAGCTGGCGCTGCCCGCGGCGCAGGCCCCCTGGCACCACGGCGAGCCGCTGCTGATCACCACCCCCACCGGCCGGTTCACCGCCCGGTTCGGCCGCACCTTCGGCGACGTCGCCGAAGGCGACTGCCTGGTGCTGGCCGACTCGGCCGGGCACCTGGCCGTGGCCGTCAACACCGCCTCGGCAGCCGCCCGGCTCGAGACCACCCGCGACCAGATCCTCGACATCACTCCCGCCGAACGGGACACGTAATCTCCCCGGAACCCACCCCGATCCTCGTCGACATCGCCGCGTCACCCAACGGCAGCGGCCTCGTTGTCCCCGCACGGACACCGCCCACACACCGGGAGCCGACCATGCCCACCGGGATCCGCCCCCGCGGGTGGCACCCACCCCGAGCCCGTCGCACCCAGCCACGGGGACTCGCCGCGCCCCGCCTGCTGCCGGTCAACGGCCTCGGCCCCGAAGACGTCGTGCTCGACGAACACGGCCGCATCATCACCGGCGTCGACGACGGCCGCCTGCTCGCACTGGACCAGGACGGGCGGCAGCTGCGGGTGCTGGCCCACACCGGCGGCCGCCCGCTGGGCATCGAAACGCTGCCCGACGGGGCGCTGCTGGTCTGCGACGCCGAACGCGGCCTGCTACGCATCGACCCGCGGCACGGACACGTCCACACCCTGCTCGCCCCCGGCGGGCCGGGGCGGCCGGCGCTGTGCAACAACGCCGCGGTGGCCACCGACGGCACCGTGTACTTCAGCGACTCCTCCCGCCGGTTCCCATTATCGCGGTGGCGGCACGACCTCATGGAACACTCGGGCACCGGCCGGTTGTGGCGCCTGCCGCCGGGCGGGCCCGCCGAGGTGCTGCTCGACGGGCTGCAGTTCGCCAACGGGGTGGCGCTGACCCCCGACGAGTCCAGCGTGGTGGTCGCCGAAACCGGCGCCTACCGGCTACGTCGCGTGACACTGACCGGGCCCCACGCGGGCAGCAGCGACACGCTGCTGTCGGCGATGGCCGGTTTCCCCGACAACATCTCCACCGGCACCGACGGGCTGATCTGGATAACCCAGGCCGCGGCACGCAGCCGCCTGCTCGACACCGCCCACACCCACGCCCCGGTGCTGCTGCGCCTGGCCACCGCGCTCCCGCAACCACTGCAGCCGCAACCAGCCGAAACGCTGTGGCTGCTGGCCGTGGACACCCACGGGCGGGTGGTGCACGAACTCGCCGCGCCGGTGGACGGTTTCGGGATGGTCACCGGCGTGCGCCGACACCGGGACACGCTCTACCTGGGCAGCCTGACCAGCCGCGCGGTGGCGATCCTCCCGCTGCCGGGCGAGCTCTAGCTCGCCGGACGGAAGGGATCCACCACCGAAACGCCACGTGACCTCATGGTTTCGGGGTCTCGGTTCCCGCCGAGCGGGCGACTCGTTCGGCCAGCACGAGGACCGCCAAGGCATCACGCCTGATCCTCCGCCGCTTGCGGGCCGGTGACCGCCCCACCGGCCGCAGGAGCCACCAACCACTGCACCGTCTTCCCACCCCCGGACAGCGCCGCGAGCGTGCTGCCCGGCTGATCGTTTCAACCTCACCCGCGTCGGGTAACCCGAACACGGCCCACCCGGGCCGAGCCCCACCAAGGGCACCGGCACCCGGTGAGCACGCGATCACGAAAGGGGACACCCGCCGTGCCCGCACACACCCTGGCGCACAAACTCATCGCCGCACACCTCGTCGACGGCCACATGAGCCCCGGCCACGAGGTGGCGCTGTCCATCGACCAGACCCTGACCCAGGACGCCACCGGCACACTGGTCATGCAGGAACTGGAATCGCTGGGGCTGCGGCGCGCCCGCACCGAGGTCAGCGTGCAGTACGTCGACCACAACCTGCTGCAGACCGACGAGAAAAACGCCGAGGACCACGAATTCCTCCGCACCGCCGCGCAGCGCTACGGACTGTGGTACTCCAAACCCGGCAACGGCGTGTCCCACCCCACCCACATGCAGCGTTTCGGCGTGCCGGGCAAATCCATGGTCGGCTCCGACTCGCACACCTGCGCCGCCGGCTCGCTGGGCATGCTCGCCATCGGGGTGGGCGGGCTCGAGGTCGCCCTGGCCATCGCCGGCGAACCCCTGCGCATCCGCATGCCCGAAATCTGGGGCGTGCGTCTGACCGGACAACTTCCCCCCTGGGTCTCGGCCAAGGACGTCATCCTGGAAATGCTGCGCCGCCACACCGTCAAAGGTGGGGTGGACCGCATCATCGAATACCACGGCCCGGGCCTGGCCGACCTGTCGGCCATGGACCGCCACGTCATCGCCAACATGGGCGCCGAACTCGGCGCCACCACCACCGTCTTCCCCGCCGACGAGGCCGTGCGGCGGTTCCTGCGCGCCGAAGGGCGCGAACACGACTTCACCGAGCTGGCCGCCGACCCCGACGCCGCCTACGACCTCACCGACGAGATCGACCTGACCGGCCTGCAGCCACTGATCGCCCAACCCTCCGCACCCGACAACGTCGTCCCGGTCAGCGCCGTCGCGGGCCGTGAGGTCAGCCAAACCGTGGTCGGGTCCTCGGCCAACCCCGGGCTGCGCGACTTCGCCGTCGTCGCCCGCATGCTGCGCGGCCGCTCCACCAACGACGCGGTCAGCGTCGACATCAACCCCACATCCCGAGAGATCCTGCAGGACCTGGCACGCTCCGGCGCCGTCGCCGACCTGATCAGGGCGGGAGCACGCATCCACCAGTCCGGCTGCATGGGCTGCATCGGCATGGGCCAAGCCCCAGCGGTGGGGCAGAACTCGCTACGGACGTTTCCCCGCAACTTCCCCGGCCGCTCCGGCACCCCCGAGGACTCGGTGTGGCTGTGCTCACCGGAAACCGCCGCGGCCGCCGCGCTGACCGGCACCATCACCGACCCCCGGGAACTGGCCGAGCGGCTGGGCCTCACCGACGACACCGTCGAAGAACCCGAACACAGCGCTGTCAACACCGCCATGCTGCTGGCACCACCCGCAGAAACCGAGGCGCTGCGCACCCAGCCCGTCAAAGGCCCCAACATCTCCGCACTCCCGGACCTGTCACCGCCACCGCAGCACCTCGAAACGACCGTGCTGCTCAAAACCGGCGACAACGTCTCCACCGACGAGATCTCACCCGCCGGTGCGTACGCACTACCACTGCGGTCCAACATCCCGGCACTGGCGGAGTTCACCTTCACCCGACTCGACCCCGACTACCCCCAGCGGGCCCGCCAACACCACCAGCACGCGGTGATCGGCGGCGACAACTACGGCCAGGGCTCCTCCCGCGAACACGCCGCCATCACACCCCGCCACCTGGGGCTACGCCTGGTGGTGGCCAAATCCTTCGCCCGGATCCACTGGCAGAACCTGATCAACTTCGGCATCCTGCCGCTGGAATTCACCGACCCGGCCGACTACGACAACACCGACCACGGCGACGTGCTCCGCCTCGACGGACTGCACCGGCAACTGGCCGAGCAGCACACCCTGACCCTGCACAACACCACCCGCGGCACCGACTACCGGGTCGAGCACCGACTGTCCCCACGACAGGTCGAGGCCGTACTGGCCGGCGGGATCATCCCCATGCTCGCCGCAGCCACCCCACACCGCGACGCCTGACCCACATGTATCCGCCGACCCAGCGGCACAGCGGTTGTAGCACCACCGATGGTGCCACTACGGTGGGAACCACATCTGGCGAAAAGTAGTCAAAGCGCGACACGGTGTAACCACGCGGCGCGCCGTGCCCGCCACCCTCCTCGCCACTCGGCGGACGCCGCAGGAGGAAACGTGATCGTTTCTCGACCCACCCCACAATCGGTCCACGGCGACCAGCCCGACCCCGCCCCGGCGAGCCCGCCACAGCCGACCGTGCCCACCAGACGAGCCGGCGAGGGAGAACTCGCACAGGGCCAACACCGGCTCGACCCGGCACTGCGCATGTCGGTGCAACGCCCGGCCCCCAGGGTGGTGGTGGTGAGCATGAACGGAGACATCGACCTCGCCGCGGCACCCCGAGTCACCGAACTCATCCGGCAACGTCTCACCGCCGCGGCCCTGCGAACACTGATCGTGGATCTGAGCATGGTCTCGTTCATCGACACCACCGGGGCCGAACTGCTCCTCAAAGCCCAACGCCGCGCCGACCAACGCGGCATCGACATGCACGTGGTCCCCGGGCAGGGCTGCGTGGCCCGACTGCTCGACCTCACCGGCCTCCACGCCGCCCTGAACTGCCACGACAGCATCCACACCGCGCTGGCACACGCCCGCGAGCAGTAGCCGACTCACTCACACATCGTCACACCAAACGCCGGAGCAAACGCACCGATCCAGTCTGAAAAGTGAAACTCTCACACAAGGTGCGATAATCAGCCGGTGAGTAACATCGAACGCCCCGCGCCGCCCCTCGACGCCGACGAACGCAGCGCCCTCGAAGGCTGGCTCGACTTCCAACGCGCCACCCTCGCCCGAAAATGCGAAGGACTGGACGACACCCAGGCGGCCACCCCCGCCGTCGCACCTTCCGAACTCACCCTGACCGGTCTCGTCCAGCACATGACCGAAGTGGAACGCACCTGGTTCCGCCGGATCCTGGCCGCCGAGGAACTGGCGCCCACCCACACCGGGCAGGCACGAGCCGACGGAACCGACGGCGGATTCGAACTGGCCGAACACGCCACCCTGCACGAGGCCCTGACGACGTGGCACACCGAGGTTGAACACGCCCGTCGTAGCTGCCGCGAGTACTCGTTGACCGACACCGGCGACCTCGGCGGCCAGAACGTCAACCTTCGCTGGATCTACATACACATGATCGAGGAGTACGCCCGCCACAACGGCCATGCCGACCTGCTGCGGGAACGCCTCGACGGCACCACCGGCATCTAACCGCAGCCGGCACGAAGCAACCGCCACACCGAACCGATGTCCGGGAGAGACCCGCCGGGCTCACCCGGACATCAGCACCGAAACCGACCGGGCCGACCTCCGTCAGGCCCGCTCAGCCCGGATGGGCCCCCACCGCGTCCCGCAACTGGTCGGCCATCGACGCACCCGCCTGCCGCGCACAATGCGCGCAGCAGAAGAACTGCCCCGAATCCTCCACACCGTGCCCGAGCACGCGGCACCCACAGTGCTCACAGTGCGGGGCCAACCGGTGCGCCGCGCACTCGAACGAGTCGAACACGTGCACCTGATCACCCGCCGTGCGCACCTCGAACGTCATCCAGTAGTCATTGCCACAAACCTCACACGTCGCCATGACGCCCCCTCGAAACCAACGGTCGTAACAACCACAGCATGCGGCCACCCCCTGATCACGGCAACCACACACGCCGATACCCAGCGCATTCGTGCCCCGAGCGAGCGCACCACACCCGAACCCGCCCCGGTCCATGATCGACAATGAGGCCCGTGGCCGCACCACGAACGGGACGGCCGAAGCCAGGACCAGACGAGGAGGGCGATCGTGGACCGGTTCCGGGAATTCCTGCGCACGCAGATCCTGCACGACCTGGAACGCCTCACCGACGCCCGACGCGACGGCGAAGCGGGCACCACCACCTGCCCCACCGCCCGCATCACCCGCGGATTCCGCGAATGCGAACTCAAAGCCCGCATCCTCGACCAGCACCGACACTGCGGCACCGGCCACGGCCCCTGCGACGCCCTCAACACCTCGTTCCCCCACGAGGACGAACGCGGCTGCCTCACCCGAGCACTACTCGGACTGCCCTACAACGACCGCCCCGGCTACCACCACCGCTGGCGCCCCTGAAAACCGATCGCAGAACAACCTGAGCCCCCCGGTCACGTTTCCCACCTGCCGTTGGACAGCTGAGCCGCGAGACCGACGAACAAAAAGGTCCCCTCCGCTGGTGATCCCCAAGGCCATCGGGTGGTCATCATGGGATATCGGGACGGGGTGGCTCGGGTTGTTGGCCGGTGGCGAGGCGTGTGGCGGCGGCGACGACGGCGTCCTGCCACTCGGCCGGGACCACAGCGAACGTCCCGTCCTCGATCGTGTCCAGCGCCCGCGCAGCCACATCAGAAGGATCGACACCTTCACCTGACATACCGGTCGCGACGAGAGCGGGGCAGACCATGCTCACTCCGATCGGAGTGCCGGCCAGCGCCATGGCAGCGTGTTCGGCGACGGCGCGAACAGCGTGTTTCGAAGGACCGTAGGCACCCCCGCCGGGAAAGGTCACCGCACCGGCCAACGAGCCAGTGATCAGAACGTGGGCGGGGTGGTTAGCGGCCAGTAACCGAGGCACGAACGCACGCAACCCGTTGACAACACCCCCCACGTTGACCGCGAACACCCGGTCCCAGTCCTCGGGCGCCACCTCCCACGGCGCTCCGAGATCACGGCCCACGACGCCGGCATTGAGGCACACCAGCCGAGCATCCTCGGCAACCCGAGCGAGCGCCTCCACCTCCTCCGGCACGGCGACGTCGGTGGGAACCGCTCGCGCCCCCAGCGACTCCGAAACATCGCGCAAAGCACCGGAATCCGCATCGGCGAGCACGAGATCCGTTCCCCGCCCGGCCAACTCCCGCGCCAACGCGCGTCCGATCCCGCTACCGGCACCGGTCACCACAGCCCTCATACCGTCCACGCATCGAAGCCTACTGATCACAACACCCACCGCCACACCGACAGTCGGTACATCCTCGACGGTGGGCGGCGAAACGATAGGGACCACACGGGAAAACCACCACCGAGCACGGCCGAGACGAACAACGAGTTCTGGCGGAGACACACAGCAGGGGAGGAGCGGTCACGCACCCCGCTCCGACACGCTCGGATCCCAAACGCCGCGAGCCGTCCCCTCACTGAGGTGTCCCTCGTAAACCCCCACCTTCCACGTGATCAACTCCAGACATTCCTCCAACTCGGCAAGCTGCCCCCGCACGTGCTCCCGGTGCCGACGCAGCAGATCCAGCCGCTGCTCCTCGTTACCGGGCCCCTCACGCACCAACGCGGCGAAAGCACGCAGCTCCACCAACGGCATCCCCGACGCACGAAGCCGAGTGCAGATGCGCAACCACTCCACATCCTCCCGCCCGTAGACCCGATTACCCCCCCGAAGAACGACGAACAGCCGACAACAACAACTCCTGCCGCTCGTAGAACCGCAACGTATGCACGCTCAAACCGGTCCGCTCGGCCACCTCACCG
This sequence comes from Actinopolyspora mzabensis, assembly GCF_900101095.1. Lineage (GTDB taxonomy): Bacteria > Actinomycetota > Actinomycetes > Mycobacteriales > Pseudonocardiaceae > Actinopolyspora > Actinopolyspora mzabensis. Next base: position 374,626 of record NZ_FNFM01000003.1, on the reverse strand, counting down.
ATGCTCATCCCCGCGGCCGCGTCATTTCCCCGAGTCATCACCGACACGTTAAGCCTTGATCTAGAGCGCACTACAGCTCCTACCGTCAGCTCCGAACGAGCACCGCTCGGAAAACGACCCCAGGAGAAACAATGGCCAGGTTCACGGGCAAACGAGTACTGATCACCGGAGGAACCAGCGGCATCGGACTGGCCGGCGCCCACCGCATCACCGACGAGGACGGTCAACTGGTCATAACCGGAACGAATCAGCAACGACTCACAGCCACCCGCCAAGCACTGCCCCTGGCACGAGTTCTGCACAACGACACCACCGACCCCAACTCGACGGACGCACTCGCCTCACACGCCGCCGAACTCGGCGGACTCGACGGATTGTGGCTCAACGCGGGCTACGCCGACGTCCGCGACATCGACGAAATCGACGCCGACTTCTTCGACCGAATGATGCGCACCAACGTGCGCGGCCCGGCCCTGCAGCTGGCCCGACTGGCCGAAAACCTCAACGACGGCGCATCCGTCGTGATCACCTCCTCCACAGCCACCTACGAAGGAGCCGGTGCCGCCAGCGTCTACGCCGCCACCAAAGGCGCCCTCGTGGCCATGGCACGCGGCTGGGCCACCGCACTGGCCGAACGGGGAATCCGCGTCAACGTTCTCGTCCCAGGCGCGATCGACACCGCCTTCCGCGACTTCATGAGCAACGAAACCCGAAAAGAATTCGAACGCGACGTCGTCAGCCGCGTCCCCCTCAACCGCATCGGCACCGCCGAGGAAGCCGCCGCGGTCGCCCTCTTCCTGCTCTCCGACGACGCCACCTACATCACCGCCAGCCAGTACATCGTCGACGGAGGACTGGCAAAACGATAGGGACCACATGGCGTGACAACACCCCGGCCGAAACCGCCCACAACGGTTATCCTCACCCGATGAGCGCTCACCGCGCCGACGAGCCCGTGCCACTGCGCTCCGCACCAGGACGATGGATCATCCTCGCCACCATGCTCGGTTCCGGAGTGGCCTTCCTGGACGGCTCGGTGGTCAACGTCGCGCTGCCCGCCATCAGCCGCGACATCGGCGGCACTTTCGCCCTGCTGCAGTGGGTGCTCGACGCCTACCTGCTGACACTGAGCTCCCTGTTGCTGCTGGGAGGAGCACTCGGGGACCGATACGGCCGCAGGCGCGTCTTCAGCGTCGGACTGGTGCTGTTCACCCTGGCCTCACTGGGCTGCGGGCTGGCGAGCGGGGGAGCGGAACTGATCACGGCACGACTGGTGCAGGGCATCGGTGGTGCACTACTGGTTCCGGGCAGCCTCGCCCTGATCAACGCCTCCATCAGCCAGGACGACCGCGGTAAAGCCGTCGGCACATGGGCGGGACTGACCGGCATCGCCGCCGCGATCGGACCTTTCGTGGGTGGCTGGCTGGTCGACACCGCCTCCTGGCGCTGGGTGTTCCTCATCAACCTTCCCATCGCCGCGATCGCCCTGCTGGTCACCCGGCGCCATGTCCCCGAGACCCGCGATCCCGACATCTCGGGGCCGCCCGACCTCGCCGGCGCGGCGGCGGTCACGCTCGGGCTGGCCGGTGCCGTGTACGCGCTGATCGAAGCCCCCGCACACGGCTGGAACCCGATCACCGTGCTCGCGGCGCTCGTCGGGACGGCGGGGCTGCTCGCCTTCCCCTTCATCGAGGCGAGGCAGTCCGCACCGTTGCTTCCGCTGTCGCTGTTCCGCTCGCGCCAGTTCGTCGGGGCCAACCTCACCACGTTCACCGTCTACGGCGCTCTGAGTTCGGCGTTGTTCCTGCTGTCGTTGCAGCTGCAGCAGACGCTCGACTACTCGGCTACGGCAGCGGGACTCGCCACGTTGCCGATCACCCTGGTCATGCTGCTGCTGTCCAGCAGAATGGGAGCACTGGCGCAGCGGATCGGTCCGCGGTGGCCGATGACCATCGGCCCGCTGGTGTGTGCCTGTGGGCTCGTGCTGATGACGCGTGTGACGCCCGGAACGTCCTATCCGGCCACCGTGCTTCCGGCTGTGCTGATCTTCGGTCTCGGACTGTCGGTCACCGTCGCACCACTGACCTCGGCCGTGCTGGCCTCGGTGGGACGCGAACATGGCGGTGTCGCTTCCGGCGTCAACAACGCCATCTCACGGGTGGCCGGACTGCTGGCGGTGGCAGTGCTGCCACCACTGGCGGGGCTGTCCGGCCTCGCCGCGGGGCAACCGCTGGGGCAGGGGTACGGGACAGCCATGTTCATCTCGGCGGGGTTGTGCGTGGCGGGGGCCGTGACAGCAGCCGTCGGCATCGAAAACACCTGCCGGGTAAGTCCGCTGCCGTTGCCCGCGGTGAACCATGCTTGCCAGGATCCGTGCACCCGGAACGCTCGGTGAGCACGTCACGGGCAGCGTCGGCGTGGAAGTCGAGACACAAAATGATGGATAATATTTGTTATCCACGTTTCACGGGAGCGAACGAGGACGAACATCTGGCGGAGTGGGGACGTGTCGACGTGCCTCGGTCGGCACCGGCACGAGCACCGGTGACACGCACCGGTTTTCGCCGCACGAGACACCGTCATCACGGTGACGGATTCGCACGTCTCGTCGCCGTGTCCGTGCCGAGATCGTCGTCCCGGTCCGACAGGTGGCGGAAACCCCTCGGGAGTCATTCCGCGGCCCTGATGATCCACAGGGTCGACCACGGCAAGCAGCGTTCAGCACGTGCGGCGCACCGCAAGAGAACTGTCTCCAGCGGAGAGCGGAAGAACGCCGGGTCGTCACCGGAACCACCGGACACGCCGGGTACAGCTTTAGCCGATAATACACATTATGTTAAGTAATGGATTTCGCAGTGGCGGGTCCGCTCTCCTCCCGAGCTGCGCCCTCCGAGCTGCGCCCTGTCCTGTACGGGCCCGGGAAAGCAGGTAGAGCGCCGATGCGTGGTTCGTGGCCGTGCTCTTCGGAACCCGCGGTGCGGTCTACTGCTCGTCGGTCTCTTTCGACAGGACGAGGACCGCTTCCGGCGCCACCCCTCGAGACTTCTCGATCCGCTGCGAGAACGATTGTCCGGTTGTGGTGCCTGTCCGTTGTAGAACAGTGCGATCCCCTCGAGCGCGACGTGCGGGGCGGTGATCCGGAAACGCGGTACTACTGCTCCCCTGCCCTGCGACGAGTCCCTGCGACGAGTCGTGCCGTGGGGGTCAGCCACGTGCTGTTCTGATGTGTAGTGCGGCGGTGACGAGTTGGGCGTTGTCGTCGGCGATGGCGCCGTCGGGAAGCAGCAGGGTGTCTTCCAGCCCGATTCGGGTGTGCAGGCCCTGTTGCTCGGCGAGGCGCAGTACCGGCCAGGCGCCCGCTGCCCTGCCGTGCAGCAGGATGGGTGTGCCGGTGGGACGGATCCGCGCCAGCAGGGTTTCGGCGGTGACCGTCGCACCCGTGGTGGTGGGGTCGTCGATCTCGGCGAGAATGCGGAGGGCATGCTCGCGGTGGTGCCATTGGGCGAAGTGTTCGCTCGCATCGGTTCCGGAGTGGAGGCCTGCTTCGATGCCGATCCCGCGTTTCAGCAGTGCCTGGGCGATTCGTTCGGCGTCGGGTTCGTGCCAGTCGACCGAGGCGTGGTCCGGGAGGACGGTCCAACTCGCGATGGCGTCGAGTCGGGAGGGCGTGTCGGGGGTGGTCCAGGCGGTGGTGGGGATTCCCACTGCGATGCCGGGGGCGGCGGCCCGGACCGCGTTGACGGCGGCGGCCACCGTGGTGGCGTCGAGGCTGTCGGCGCCGTCGTGGGTTTTGGGGTGCACGTGGATGTCCTCGGCACCCGCGGCGACGCTGTGTGCTGCGGCCGCGGCGAGGTCCGGTGGTTGCACGGGTAAGTGGTGGTGTTCCCGAATGCCCCGGGCACCGTTGAGGCAGACCTGCAGCATGAGTTCATTCTGCTGGATCGTGGGGTGTGGCGAAACACGGCGCGTGGCGGGTGGTGAGTGTGACGGGGTGTGATGATCGTGTGGTCGGACTGTTGTGCGGGGGTTTCGGCTGAATCGGTTTCGTTTCGATGTGACCGGTGGGTGGGGTGTGATCCGTGGCGGGGGCGCCTGGTTCGTGGCGTTCGGGTGGATAGCATCGCTTCGGCAATACCCGGCGACCAGGAGAGAACTCCATGACTCGTTCCCCCGTTACCGTCACTGTCACCGGCGCTGCTGGTCAGATCGGTTACGCATTGCTGTTTCGGATCGCGTCCGGTCAGCTCATCGGTCCGGATACCCCGATCAATCTCAGGTTGTTGGAGATTCCGCAGGCGGTCAAGGCCGCTGAGGGGACGGCGATGGAGCTGACCGACTGCGCGTTCCCGTTGCTGCGCAGTATCGAGGTCACCGATGATACGCAGCGTGCCTTCGAGGGCACCAACATTGCCTTGCTGGTGGGCGCTCGCCCCCGTTCGCAGGGAATGGAGCGTGGTGATCTGCTCGAGGCCAATGGTGGCATCTTCAAACCGCAGGGTGAGGCCATCAATGCCAACGCGGCCGATGATGTGCGGGTCCTGGTCGTGGGCAATCCGGCGAACACGAACGCGTTGATCGCCCAGGCCCATGCTCCGGATGTTCCTGCGGAGCGTTTCACGGCGATGACCAGGTTGGATCACAATCGTGCGTTGGCGCAGTTGGCGCTCAAGCTGGGTGTGGGTGTCGACGAGATCCGTAGGTTGGCGATCTGGGGTAACCATTCGGCGACGCAGTACCCGGATCTGTTCCACGCGGAGGTGGGCGGCAAGATCGCCGCGGAGCAGGTCGAGCGGCAGTGGATGAGTGAGGAGTTCATCCCGACCGTTGCCAAGCGTGGTGCGGCGATCATCGAGGCTCGTGGGGCTTCCTCGGCGGCGTCGGCCGCAAACGCGGCCATCGATCACGTGCACACCTGGGTCAACGGCACGGCCGAGGGCGACTGGACGTCGGCGGGTGTGGTTTCCGACGGTTCCTATGGTGTGCCGGAGGGATTGATTTCGTCCTTCCCGGTGACCGCTCGGGATGGGCGTTACGAGATCGTTCGGGGGCTCGACATCGACGAGTTCTCCCGTCCGCGTATCGACGCCTCGGTGCAGGAGTTGGTCGACGAGCGGGAGACCGTGCGCGGGCTGGGCCTGGTCTGAGCTGTTCGTGCGGTGTGCGGGGCCGGTGGTTGCGGATGTTTCCACCGGCCCCGCCTGTCTGTCCCGCCTGTCTGTCGGGGCGGTTCGCCAGGCTCGACGGGTGTGCCGTGCGAGTAGGTAATTCTTGGCGGGGTGGTCGAGTTGTGGAATTTCCCGCCTTCCCGTTGCGTGTCGGGTGAAGTCGCCGCGGAACAGGGCCGGTGGAGGCGCGACGGGTACGACTTCGGGGCCGTGTACGAGAACGGTGCGATGAGGCCTCGGACGGGAATGTCTAATTCGGGTCAAGTGGGGCCGGGTTTTTTCGGCGGGTCGGCGTGGTGTGACCCGGACGTGAGGGGGGTTGCGGGTTTGGCAGGATCGGTGGGTGCGCTTCTACGCTGACTTGCATATCCACTCCAAGTACTCCCGCGCGTGCAGCAAGGACTGCGACATCGAGCACCTGGCCTGGTGGGCGCGTCGCAAGGGGGTCACGGTGGTGGGTACCGGGGACTTCACGCATCCGGCTTGGCGTGCGCATCTGCGTGAGGTTCTGGAGCCCGCCGAGCCGGGGCTGTTGCGGCTGCGTCCGGAGTACGAGCGTGCGGCGCTGCGCACGTTGCCCACCGAGTGTCACACTCCGGTGCGGTTCATGCTGTCGGTGGAGATCGCCACGATCTACAAGTACGGCGATTACACTCGCAAGATTCACCATTTGTGCTATGTGCCGGATTTCGAGGCGGCCGAGGAGTTCAGCCGCAGACTCGGCAACATCGGCAATCTGGGTTCGGACGGGCGTCCTATTCTGGGGTTGGACGCGCGGGATCTGTTGGAGATCACGTTGGAGTCCGGGGCGGGGTCGTATCTGGTGCCCGCTCATATCTGGACTCCGTGGTTCGCCGTGTTGGGGTCCAAGGCCGGGTTCGATTCGGTCGGTGAGTGCTATCGGGACCTGGCGGGCCACGTTTTCGCGTTGGAGACGGGGTTGTCCAGCGATCCGGAGATGAACTGGCGACTGTCGGCGTTGGACGGGTACACGCTGGTGAGTCATTCGGACGCGCATTCACCGCCGATGTTGGCTCGGGAAGCCACTGTGTTCGACACCGAGCTGGACTATTTCGCGATGCGTCGCGCGCTGGAGACCGGTGTGGGGTTGGAGGGCACGGTGGAGTTCTTTCCCGAGGAGGGCAAGTACCACCTCGATGGGCACCGCAAGTGCGGGGTGCGGTTCGATCCGTTCGAGACGCGGCGTCACGGCGGCAGGTGTCCGGACTGCGGCAAACCGTTGACGGTGGGGGTGCTCAATCGGGTGGATGCGTTGGCGGATCGTGCGGAGGGTGTGCGCCCGGCCGGGGCGGCGGGTTATCGCAATCTGATACCGCTTCCGGAGATCGTGGGTGAGATCCGGGGTGTGGGGCCCAAGAGCAAGAAGGTCTTCGGCGAGATCAGTGAGCTCACTGCGCGGCACGGTTCCGAACTGGCCATTCTGGAGGACGTTCCGGTCGAGCGGTTGCGGCGGGACAACGGTGCGTTGGCCGAGGCGATCGAGCGGTTGCGCGCGGGCACGGTGCATCGGGAGGCCGGTTTTGACGGGGAGTACGGCACGATTCGGGTGTTCGAGCCGGGCGAGCTCTCGCGGGTGCGTAGTGGTGGGGCGGCCTCGTTATTCGCCGATGACGAACTGGCCACCCCTACCCTGCCGGAGTCGGCGGGCGGGTCGGAGACGGTCGGCGGCGAGCTGGCCACCACTTCCCCAGCGTTCGGTGTCGGGGACGCCGCGCGGCTCGAGGGTCGGGAGCGGGAACGCTTCGATGTTTCGGATGCCGCCGGGAGCGGCGTCTCCCCTGCCACTGGGCTGCTGGCCGAACTCGATGCCGAGCAGCGGGCCGCGGCCGAGGTGGAGTCCGGGCCGTTGATGATCGTGGCCGGGCCGGGCACGGGTAAGACCCGCACGATCACGCACCGGATCGCCCATTTGGTCGAGGAACGGGGTGTGCCCGCTTCGAGTTGTTTGGCCATCACTTTCACCCGGCGGGCCGCGGCGGAGATGGGCGAACGGATCACCGCGTTGGTGGGAGATCGGGGCCGTGAGGTCACGGTGGCGACGTTTCACTCGTTGGGGTTGAGCATCGTGCGGGACAACCACGCGGCGCTGGGGTTGCCCGAGGATCTCGCGCTGGTCGACGCCGACCGTCGTCACCGGATTCTGGTGTCGTTGACCGGTGACGAGCGCAGGGCGCGGCAGTGTGTCTCGGCGTTGTCCCGCGCGCGCCGGGGTGGTGAGGTCTCCGGTGAGGTTTCGGGGTTGCTGCCCGACTACACCGCCGCGCTGCGGCGGGAGGGGCTGGTGGATTTCGACGATCTGCTGGTGCTGCCGGTCGAGTTGTTGCGGGGCGATCCGGAGTTGGCCGAGTGGTATCGGCGGCGCTATCGCTGGATCAGTGTCGACGAGTACCAGGACGTCGACGAGGTGCAGTACCGACTGTTGCGGCTGTTGGCGCCTGCCGCGGCCAACCTGACCGTCATCGGCGATCCGGATCAGGCGATCTATGGTTTCCGTGGCGCCGATGTGGGGTTTTTCCTGCGGTTCGAGCGGGACTATCCGGATGCTCCGGTGCGGGCGTTGACGCGGAACTATCGCAGTGGGCGGCGCATCGTCGAGGGTGCGGTGCGGGCGATCCGCCCGGAGAGTCTGGTTCCGGAGCGGGCGTTGCGGCCGGTGGGGGCCGACAGTGAACACCCGATCGTGCTGCACCGTGCGTCCGACGAGCGGGCCGAGGCCAGGTTCGTGGCCGGCACCATCGACGGGCTGCTCGGCGGTGCCTCGTTCCATTCGTTGGACAGCGGCAGCGCCGAGGGTTACGAGACTTCCTCGTTGGGGTTCGGCGACATCGCGGTGGTCTATCGCACCGATGCGCAGTCGCGGGTGTTGGCCGAGGAGTTGACCCGGCGGGGGTTCCCGGTGCAGAAACGCAGTCACGACCCGCTGTGGGCGCGTGCCGGGGTGGAGCCGTTGCTGCGGGAGCTCGGTTACGCGGGTCGCCGCTGTGGCACGGTGTTGCGGCAGCTGGAGCAGGCAGCCGCCGCTGTGGCCGAGACCTTGGGTGAGCAGGCCGAACAGTTGCACGTGGCTGTGGAGTTGTTGTCCCCGCTGGCCTCGCGTTTCGGTGAGGACGTGGCGGGGTTTTGCCGGGAGGTCATGCTGGGTGCGGAGGTCGATGCGTTGGATCCGCGTGCGGATGCGGTGTCGCTTTTGACGCTGCACGCGGCGAAGGGGTTGGAGTACCCGGTGGTGTTCGTGACCGGTTGTGAGGACGGGTTGCTGCCGTTGCGCTGGCCGGGTGAGCAGCGGGACGACACCGCCGAGGAGCGGCGGTTGTTCTTCGTGGGGATGACTCGGGCCCAGCGGCGGTTGTATCTGACGCGTGCGACGCGTCGTGGTCAGGCGGCCGGTGCGGGGCAGCGCACGCCCAGTCCGTTCCTGGCCGAGCTGGGTGACACGGCGGTGCGCGATGGTGAGGAGGGTGGCAAGCGGTCCGCTGCTCGGCAGTTGAGTCTGCTCTGAACCGCTCGTTAGCGGGGAGAGTTGCTGCCGCGGGACGGCGTGTGCCGGAAGGAGTCTGGTGGGAGGTGGGGCGTGTCGGTTCTGGCTGACCACTCGGCCACGGTGTGGGGACTGCAGGAAAGAGCGGCCCGGGCGCTGCCGGCGGAACACGTCGAACGTCTCGGTGGCTGGTGGCTGCGTCACGATATGAGCGCGTCCTGGTGGGCGGGCACGGTGATGGTGCCGATCCCCGCCCGGAGTGGGACATGTTGGCCAGGGTGGAGCGGCCGAGTGCTTTTGCCTGCGTGTTCGACGCGGGTGAGGTCGTGGCGGTAGGCAGGGCGGTCTTCGACAGCGGCTGGGTCGGTGTGTTCGGCATGGCCACGCTGCCGCGAGCACGTGGGCGTGGCGCGGCCGGTGACCTGTTGCGGTCGCTGGCGGACTGGGCCCGCGGGCTCGGGGCCGAGGGAATGTATCTACAGGTCGAAGCCGATGATGCCCCGGCGGTGCGGCTGTACGAGCGTGCGGGGTTCGCTGAGATGTGTCGTTATCACTACCGCAGTTCGGTGCGGTAGTGACGGTGCGGTTGGAGGGATACGCTCGCTCGGCGGTGGGGTGTCGGGGACGTGAGTTGTTCACGGGGTGCCTGTGGGACGATCCCCTGTGCTCGGCTGCGGCGCGCCGGTGAACACGGAACCATGTTGCCCCCGTGTGTTGTCGGAGGGGCTGGCCGGGGGCCGTCGGAGATGTCGCAGAGGACGGGAGTGCCATGGGGAAGCTGATCTGTTCCGCGCTGGCTTCGCTCGACGGTTACATCGCCGACGAGCACGGTCGTTTCGACTGGGCGGTGCCCGACGAGGAGGTGTTGGCCTTCATCAACGAGTTGGAGCGGCCGGTCGGTACGCATCTGTACGGGCGCAGGCTCTACGAGTTGATGACCGGGTGGGAGACCGATCCCGCGCTGGCCGAGCACTCCCCCGCCATGGGTGAGTTCGCGCGGCTGTGGCGGGCGGCCGACAAGATCGTCTACTCCGGCACGTTGGACACGGTGTTCACCACCCGTACCCGGATCGAACGAACGTTCGATGTGGAGGCGGTGCGGGGCCTGAAGAACTCGGCCGAGCACGATCTCGCCGTGGGAGGTTCGGAGCTGGCGGCTCACGCGTTCGAGGCCGGGCTGGTCGACGAGTGTGGGCTGTTTTTCGCGCCGGTGTTGGTGGGTGGCGGTAAGTCGTTCTTTCCGCGTGGGCTGTCTGCCGAGCTTGAGTTGCTCGACCAGCGTCGTTTCGGTAACGGCATGGTCCATGTGCGCTACCGTCTTCGCTAGTCGATCTTTTGACGTGCTCCCCGCCGTGAACGGTGGGGATGCTCCACGCCGCTTACGGCGCGTGTGAAGCGGCGTTCCCGCCTGGGGTTCCGCTACTTACTTTCCTGTTTGGTCGGCATCTGCCACGGTGGGGGCTCTTACGTCGCCTCCTCAGGCGTTTTGTCTCTCCGTCCCGCCCGGCGACGATTTGAGCTACGGTGGAGCGTCCTCGGCCGTGGTTACCGGTTTTCTCGTGAATCTCCCGAGTCGGCTTGATTTGCCGCGGGCCGAGCTTGGGGAGCCCCCGCTGGTGGCCGTGGCGTGGAGACGGGTGGCATTACAGAAGTGGACTGTGAAAACGCTGGGTGAGCGAGGGTGCCTCGTCAACGGTGGTCGACGAGACCCTCTGAAGAGCAAAGCACTGCGGGTAGGGCTCGATTGATCGCAGACGTGGTTAGAGCAGGCTGGTAATGAGGCTGTAACAGGTGGCCAGGATCGCGATGAGGCCGATGGCGGCGATGGTGTTGTGCCACCAGCGGTTTCGTAGGTCGTCCATGAGGCTGTGGTTGTTGGCGAGGATGATCAGCAGGAGACCGAGCAGGGGCGCGACGACGACGGTGAGCGCCTGGGCGATGATGATCAATTGGACTGGCGAGCCGCCGACCACGGCGGTGACGAGCGCGCCGAAGGCCAACACTGCGAGGATGCCTAGGCGGACGCGGGATGAGGAGAGTTGGTTGCCCCCGCCGAGTCCGTCGGACAGCAGGGTGCCGCCTGCGGTGGCGTTGGCCAGCATTGAGGAGAACGCGGCGCCGAAGAAGCCCAGGGCGAAGATGATCCGTCCGGTCCGGCCTGCGATGGGTTCGAGTACTCCGGCCAGGTCGGCGAGACCGGCACTTCGTTCGCCGCTGAGCACGGCTGCCGAGGCGATGATGACCAGTATGGTCATGATGCCGGGGGCGATGATGCCGGGGATGGTGTCGGCCAGGGTGGTTTGGCGGTACTGGTCGCGGCGCAGGCCGCGTTCCCGAGAGGCGTATCCGGTGTAGAACGCGGCGTTGATGGAAAAGTTCGTCCCCACCAGTGCGACCAGCAGAAACCCGGTGCCTGCTGGGACGGTCGGCAGCATTCCGGCTGCTGTGGCGTTCCAGTCGGGACGGCTGAGCACGGCGGTGACCACGAAGCACACCGCCATGGCAGTGACCATGACCAGCAGCACCTTCTCGATCACTCCGTAGAGACCGCGGGTGAACAGCACGGTGGCGACCACGGCCGTGCAGGCGAGGGTCCACCACACCGGTGATCCGCCGAGTACCAGCGATAGCCCCAAACCGGCCCCGACGGCGTTGCCCACAGCGAACATCAGGGCAATGGCGAAGACCCCGAGCCCGGCGGCCGCGCCGACGGGGCGTCCCAACGTGCGTTTGACGGTTTCGACGAGTGAGCCGCGGGACACGATCGCGATGCGCACGCTCATGTCGGTGAACGCGATCATCAGGAGGGTGGAGACGACGATGACCCAGATCAAGGAATAGCCGAAACGACTACCGGCTTGCACAGCCGCGGTGAGATTACCGGGGCCGAACTGCCAGGCACCTGCCACGAATGCCGGTCCCATGAGGGCCAGCAGGCGCATGATTCGACTACCGCGCCCGCGTGGCGGGGTGGGGTCGGGTTCTGCTCCTCCGGATTCCGTATGGCGGGGTTGGTCAGGTGCGCCGGATGTGCGGCGGGCAGACACTGCGTCGGACATGGTGGATCGTTCCTCGCCTCCGCGGTCGGTGGCGGAGCTCGTCGGGGGACTTCGTTGTCACCAAGCCCGTCTGGCGCATCGTGGGCGCGCACCAGACGGGCCGGGGCGACGGTGGTCATCGTCGAACCCTGGGTTGTGCTCCGCCCACGGTGCAGCGGGCGGAACCGGACCGGAAACGGCGTTTCCGAAAATTGACCTCAGGCCAGCCCAGCACTCTTGAGGGCGAGGGTGATCTCCTCCTCGGCCTCGGCCGACAGGTCGATCAGCGGTGGCCGCACCGTGGCCGAGGGCAGAATCCCGCGCGCCTTGAGTCCGAGTTTGAGCGCGACGGTGCCTTCCATGTGGGAGCCGCGGTGATAGATGGCTTTGGTCACCGGTAGCAGTCGGTCGTGCACCGCGCGGGCGGTTGGGTAGTCGCGGGCTTTGCCTGCGGTGAGAAGCTCCACCAGCGGCTCCGGGGCCAGGCCACCGTAGCCGACCAGTGCCCCGTCGACGTCGAACATCGTGTGCAGCAGGTACTCGTCGTGGCAGGTGAGAATCTGCAGGTCGGGTTGTTCGGCACGCAGCACTGGGATCTCGGTGTCCCAACGGCGCATGTTGCGCACCCCGTTCTTGGTGGCGAACACGCCCGATTGGGCGGCGATGTCCAGCTGGGTGGGCAGGTCGTAGCTGGCTTTGGTGTTGTCGGGGTACTGGAACAGGATCAACGGCATCCCGGATTCCTCGTGGATGGCCCGGTAGCGTTCCTGCGGGGCACCGGGCTGGAAACCGAAGCGTAGCCAGCCGTGCGAGGGATAGACCAAGCCCGCGGAGGCGCCGGCCTCCACTGCCCGCGCGGCCTCCGCCGCGGCCACGGCCGTGCCTTCACCGGTGATGCCGGCGATGATCGGTATCTCCCCCTCTACCGCCTCGACCAGCGTGCGGATAGTGGCGACCTGCTCCTGCTGGGTCAGAAAGGTGCCTTCACCAGCGTGACCGAGACATACCAGACCCTTGACCCCGTCGACACCGGCCAGCCACGTGCCGTAGCTGGCCATGGCCGCGTGGTCGACCGCACCGTTCGGGGTGAACGGAGTGACAGGCGCGGGAACCAGTCCGCGGAGATCGAGAGACATGCGTGAACCCCTTTGGGAACGATTGCGGGAACGTTCCCGTACACTGTGAGGCATGCCATGCCTTCGGTCAATACCTCGTTCTCCTGACTTTCCCGACCCGGTAACCTCACAGCTGTGGTGACCATCCTGGACGTCGCCCGGGCCGCCGGCGTGAGCAAGTCGACGGTCTCGCGGGTGCTCGACGAACGCCTGCCCCGCTCCACGAGTCCGACAGCCGAACGTGTCCGCCAGGCCGCGGCTGAACTAGGCTACGTCCGCAACTCCCTGGCCTCAGGACTACGGCGAACCGGCACCAACACCGTGGGAGTGGTGGTACCTCGACTGACCGACACGGTCATGGCCATGCTCTACGAAGAGATCGCCGCAACCGCCACCACGCGCGGAGTCTCCACCCTGGTCGCCACCACCCAGGACCACCCCGAGGCTGAGTACGCCGCCGTTGACAACCTGGTGCAGCGACAGGTCGACGGGCTCATCCTCACCACCGCACGCACCCCCACTTCACCCTCCGACCAACTCACCAACCATCCCGTGCCGTACGCGCTGGCCCTCCGCACCGACGGGGTCAGCGCCTCCTCGATCGGTGACGACCGTCTCGGCGGGCACCTCGCCACGCGGCATCTGCTCGACCTGGGGCACCGGCGCATCGGGCTGGTCAGCGGCCCCGACTACGCTTCCAGCGCCCAAGGTCGCCGCGACGGCTATCGCCAGGCACTCGCCGAAGCCGGCATCGTCGTCGACGAAGCCCTCATCGAAGGCGACTCGTTCTCGATGGACGCCGGCGAAACCGCAGGCCGGGAACTGCTGAACAAGCCCGACCGGCCCACCGCGATCTTCGCCGTCAACGACAACACCGCCATTGGCGTCATGGCTGCCGCGCACACACTCGGTCTGCGCCTACCCGAAGACCTCTCCCTGGTGGGCTACAACGACATCCCCGTCGTCAGCCGACTACCAGTGCCGCTGACCTCCGTGCGCGTGCCATTCGACCAGATCGCCGCTGGCGCACTCGACCTACTGCTCGACCACAACGACACCGCCTCGCGCACTCTGATCGCCACACCGACCCTCATCCCCCGACGCTCCACTGCCCCACCGCAGCAGCAACCAGGAACTGCATAAACCGCATCATCCGGTCTTACTGGCTGCGGATCAGCACCGCATCGACCGTGCCGCTCAACAGACCGACCGCGTTCGGAAAACGCTGGTGGCCGCTGTACGAGTGCCAAGATGACACATGGCGAGCCCACCGAGCTTCCGGAGGCGTCTGCCAACACGAGCGGCCCCACGTTGCGGGTCCGAGCCAAGATCACGACACAGAAGTTGCGGCGCCGCCGGGGATCCTGGTGGGGGCCCGTCCGGGTGAGCTGATCCCACAAGGCACGTCGACTGTCGGCTGGTCATCCTCCTCGCGGCGGGGCGGGTGTGGCGTTCCACGGGTCCTCCGGCCAGGGGTGCTTGAGGTACTGGCCCCGCAGTTCGGCGCGGACCTGGTGGTAGCCGTTGTTCCAGAACGAGGCCAGGTCGCCGGTGACGGCTGCGGGCCGTCCGGCCGGGTCGAGCAACCGCATCAGCACCGTGACGCGGCCGTCGGCGATGGTGGGAACGCTGCTCCAGCCGAAAACCTCCTGCAGCCGTACCGGCAGGACGGGCTGTTCGTCGTCGTAGTCGAGGCGGATCAGCGCGCCGGAGGGCACCCGTATCTGCGGCGGGGCCAGTTCGTCGAGCCGTCCGGCTTCGGGCCAGGGCAGCAGGCGGCGCAGTGCCTGCCCGACATCGATGCGTTCCAGCTCGGCGCGGGTGCGTGCGGCCGACAGTTCGGGTTCCAGCCACGTGTCGATCTCGGCGAGCAGGTCGGCCTCGTCGGTGCTGGGCCAGGGTTCGCCGAATGTGCGGCGCAGGAAGGACAGGCGTTGTCGGAGTTGGTGCGCTTCGGTGTTCCAGGTCAGTAGCCGAAGTCCCTCGTTGTGCAGCCCGTCGAGCAGCGCCGTGCGCACTTTCTCCGGTGGGGGCTGTCGCAGTGGTGTGTCCGACAGCACGATCGATCCCAGGCGGCGCAGGGTGCGGGCGCGCACGTCGCCGTCGTGCCAGTCGATCTCCTCGGTGTGTTCCACCATGCCGGGGGCGGATTGCTCGGCGAGTCGTTGGTCGGCGCGTGCGGCCAGCCGCACGAACCCGTGCGCGCGGCTGGGGTCGCGTTCGGCCACGGCCACGGCCAGCCATTCCGACCCGGCCAGTCCTTCGGCGGTGGGCATGCCCGAGGGATCCTCCCGCACTTCGGAGCGGGGCAGTTCCACCGCGGTGCCGCCTGCCATGAGGTACACCCGGGAGCGGGGTGCGCGGCGTCTGGCGAGTCGTTCGGGGTGGGCCAGGGCCACCACCAGGGCCTCGTCGTCGGCGTCGGGTGGGTTCGGTGTGGTGGGCACCATCTTTTCCAGCCGTCTGGCCTCGCGTCGCCAGCGGCGGGAACCGGGCCCGTTGTCGCGGAGTTTGCGTAGGGCGGTGGCGAGTTCGGTGTCGGTGGACAGGGTGTCGTCGTCGAGTAGCGCGACGACTTCGGCGGCGGTGCGCCGCCCGGCGCGGGCGCTGCCGTCCAGCAGCGCGCGGGACAGGCGGGGGTGCAGGCCGAGTTCGGCCATGCGGTGTCCGCGCTCGGTGATCTCGCTGTCGTTGTCGAGGGCCCCCAGCGCCGCCAGCACTTGGTGTCCGGCACTCAGGGGGCCTTGTGGTGGGGTGTCCCACCAGCGCAGCGCCTGTCCGTCCGGGGTTCCCCAGCAGGCCAGCTCCAGTGCGAGCCGGGTGAGGTCGGTGGTGCGTATTTCGGGTTCGGGATAGCGGGCGAGGGTGTTGTGTTCGTGTTCGGGCCAGCATCGGTAGGCCCTGCCGGGGCCTTCGCGGCCCGCGCGGCCGGCTCGTTGTTCGGCGATCGCAAGTGGTGAGCGCACGGTGACCAGGCCGGACAGGCCGCGGCGGTGGTCGACGCGGGAGACGCGGGACAGGCCGGAGTCGACGACCGCGCGTACGCCGGGCACGGTGAGGCTGGATTCGGCCACGGCGGTGGCCAGCACGACGCGGCGTCGGGGTCTGGGGGTCAGCGCGTCGTCCTGTTCGGTGGTGGGGAGTCTGCCGTGCAGCGGTAACACGTCCACGTCGGTTTCGTCGGACAGTGCGTGGCGGGTGCGGGTGATCTCGCGGGTGCCGGGCAGGAAGGCGAGGACGTCGCCGTGCTGTTCGCGCAGCGCGGTGCGCACCGCGCGTGCCACGGTGTTCTCGGTCGCCTCGTTGCGCAGCGGGGCGATGTGGCTGGTTGCGACCGGGTGGGGCCGGCCGGGGGCGTGCAGAATCGGGGCCGGGTGCTGTTCGCCGAGCAGGTTGGCCAGCCGGTCGCTGTCGACGGTGGCCGAGGTGGCCAGCACCCGCAGGTCGGGGCGCAGCCCGTCGCGGGCGTCGAGCAGCAGCGCCAGCAGCAGGTCGGCGTCGAGGTGGCGTTCGTGGCACTCGTCGAGGATGACCGCGTCCACGCCGGACAGTTCGGGGTCGGTTTGCAGCCGCCGCACGAGCAGTCCGGAGGTGACGACTTCGATGCGGGTGTGGGGTGAGCCGCGCCGTTCGCCGCGCACCGCGTAGCCGACCTGCTCGCCGACCTGTTGCCCGAGCAGTTCGGCCATGCGGGTGGCGGCGGCACGGGTGGCAAGGCGGCGTGGTTCGGCCACCACCACCCGCAGTCCGCGTTCGGCCAGCGCCAGCGGCACCAATGTGGTTTTGCCGGTTCCGGGTGGGGCTACCAGCACGGCGGTGCCGTGGTGTTCCAGCTCGGTGGTGATGTCGCCGAGGACGGGCCGGACCGGCAGGTCGGGGAGCTCGGGCAGGGTCAGCGTCATCGGTGAGACGGTATCGCCACCTGGAGTGGGGCTGTTCCGCGGCGTCTTGTGCCCGGTTTTCGGACTTGTCTACAGGTCGGTGGCTTTGGTTCGCCGCGGTGGATGGCCGAGCACGACTGCGGCCGGGATGGCTACGAACCGCACCTCCGGGGGCGTGGGTAGGTTTGGGCGGCGGAAGTGTCTGCGATCCGGGACCGCGTCGGTTTCCCCGGTCGGCGTCGGTGTGTGTCCGGATACGTTCTCACGTCCCTCGCGGGATGGTTGTCGGCAGGCAGCGGTCGGCCGGTGGGGGCTGCTGTCGTGATCGGGTAGAACGGGGCCATGTCACGAGAGGGTCGTACTGGTCTGGTCGTTCCGGTTCCCGCCGCCGATGAGGCGCTGGCCCCGCTGGTCGAGCGGTATCCGCAGGCGGTGCGTGACGGGGTTCCTGCGCACCTGTCGGTGCTGTATCCGTTCCTGGCCGCCGAGGAGCTCGACACCGGGGTGGTCACCACGCTGCGGACACTGTTCGACCGGCAGCCACCGCTGCGGGTGGTGTTGGAGCGGTGCCGCCGGCAGGGCGGGTTCGTGTATCTGGCTCCGGAGCCGGTCGATGCGCTGCGGGAGTTGACCGACGGGGTCCGGCGCTACTGGCCGCATCTGGTGCCCTACGAGGGGCGTTACGACATGGAGCCGCACGTGACGGTGGCGATGGGGGCTGAGGAGGAGACGGCTGTGGCGCTGCGGCGGGAGGCTGCGGAGTCGGTGCCGCTGACCGTGGAGCTGGGTGAGGCGTGGCTGGTGGTGTTGCGGCAGCGGTGGCAGCTGCACGAGCGGTTCGTCTTCGGTGGTCAGTAGGGGTGCTGCGGCCGTTCGTCGTCCGTGCCGGCCGGGAGCGGTTGCTTGGTCAGGGCTTCGGAGACCCGCACGAGCCAACTGATTTCGTCGGTGAGGTCGTCGTAGGGTTCGGCGGCTCGTGTCCGCTCGCCGTCGCTGATCGGTGTGTCGCGCCGGTGGCGGGACAGCGCGGTGTGAATGTCTCGGGCCTCCACAGTGGCGGCACGGTCCTGCTCGGCGACGCCGTCCCGCTGCACCGCGGCCTGGTGGGCGCGGGTGTCCTCGGCCGACCGGTAGGGCCGCAGCAGGAGCAGCCCGTCGCGGATGCCCACTACACGACGGTACAGCTGTTCGGAACCGCCACGTTCCGGTGTCGTGGCGGTTCGCGCGGGGTCTTCGCCGGTGAACGCGATGCTCGGCATGGCGGTGTGCAGGGTGTGCCACAGCGGGTACAGCCGCCGGTAGGAACGCCGTTGGGACAGTGACCGGACGAGTTGTTCACAGCGCGGCCCGAGAGTGGGCACGGCGGCGCCCAGCACGATGGCCAGCACGGACAGCGCCGGAAGACCGATCGCGAAGGTGCAGTCGATCGTGGCGAACGCCGAGGGGCAGTAGGGCTCGGCCACCGCTCCGGTCAGCAGTTCCGACAGCACCGACCACAGTTTGTGCGCGAGGTATCCGGCGGCCAGGGTGCTGCCGATCGCCAGCAGCACCATCCCGGCACGGAGCCAGGTTCGGGCGTAGCGGATCGAGCTCATGGTCAGCACGATCAGCTCGAGCACGGCTGTACCCAGGTACAGCGAGTACAGCAGGGTGTATGCGGCCAGTGTCGGCTGGGTGGCGTAGAGCCCGGTGAACACACCGGTTCCGCCGGGTGGGGTGCTGAGCGCGAACATCGCGATCATGCCCACCAGGGTCAGCAGCAGGGCCAGCAGGCGAGGTCGGACTTTGCTGGGTACCTGTTCGGCGGGGTGGCCGACGTAGAGCATCAGGTGCAGAAATCCGAAGGCTGCCACGAGCGTGCACATGTTCGACAGCAGCCGTCCGAGGCTGGGCAGCAGCGCGCTCTCGGCGGCCTGCACGACAGGGGCCAGCGTGATGAAGGCCGTTCCCAGCGCGCAGGCGAGCGTGATCAGCGGTATCTCGGTGGGGCGCCTACGCCCTCGGGTCCAGAGCACGATGCGGTAACCGGCCACCGAGAACACCACGAAGCCGGTGGCCAGGAACAGCACGGATACGCCCATGCTCACTCCCCGAAGATGTAGTCGACCCGGGCGAGACGTCGTGCGGTCATCGGTGGGGCTTCACCGGCCACGTGGGGACGTCGACGTGCCCGTTGGTGCAGCAGCGACGCAACTGTCTCGGCCTCGTGTTCCTGCGATTCCCCCATGGCCCGGTCCAGCAGGTGCGTCAGCGCCGCCGGGGCCAGGTCCGGTGCGATGCGCTGCGCTTCCTGTTCGGACAGGACGCAGTGGCCATGGTGGCGCGAGATCATGTGCCCGACCTCGTGCAGGATGATGTGGTCCTGGTGGAAACCACTGGTGTTGGCGGCGTAGGCGATCACGTCGTGGTCGGCGTGCTGTTGCCACACCCCGCAGCTGTCCCCACGGGTCCACACGATCGGGCACAGGTCGATGTCGCGGCCGCGGTGTTGTTCGAGCCGATCGAGGAAATCGTTGATGTCCCACGGGTGTGGCACGCCGATGTGGCCGAGCAGCTCGTCGACCCGGCGGCGGCAGCGAACGCGCAGGTCGGCTCGGTCCACGGCGGCACTCCCCTTTCCTCTGGTGGCCGGTCCGCTGGCCGGCGGGCGCAGACACCTCGGCGTCGCGCCCACGAAGTCGATGTCCGTACCGCTCATGATCGCATTATCGGTGACGCGGCCGCATCGGTTCACGCACCCGCTGGGAGGTCGACTAGTTGACCGCTCCCCCGCGCTTGTGACGCTCACCCCCTGGTTCTCCGGCAGCTCTGCTGGCCACGGTGCTACTCGATGCGCGGGCACCCGGTCGCGGTGTCGGGATGCCCTCCGTCGTAGACCGTCCCGATGAGGTATGCGCAGGTCGGTGTTCCTGCCGGACCGCGGAGCTCGCTGATGTTGTCGATGCGCAGGACGGCAAGGCTGCGGTCATCGGCGATTTGGGAACGACCGAAGTCGATCGTGCCCGTGGCCCCCTCGAACGAGGTGTCACGAAGTTGCTGGGCCACCTCGGCGCGGTGTGGGGTGAGGCCACTCTTCGTCGGCCCCCGCTCGTGGCGGATGGCGATGACGGCGTTGACGAACAACCCCGCGGCGTCGTACAGGCCGCCGACCCGCTCGCCGGGCCAGGGCATGTTCGGCGCCTCCACTCGGGATAGCTGTGTGCGTAGTGTCTCGCGCAGCTTGCGGTAGCCGCTGCAGAACGCGTTGAGCTGTGTTCCTCCCGCGGGCAGCGAGTTGGCACGGCCGGCCACGCAGTCCTCACCGGCCAGGATCACGGGGCTTCCCATGCCGACGTAGGAGACCGTCACACCGTTGAACTCGGTGGTTTTGCGGCTGCGCTGGTCGGAGACGAACCGCGACACCGCGTCCGAAGCCACGATCATGGGGAGTTCGGCTGAGTCCGGGCAGTTGCGGCGGACGGTGCGCAGGAAGTCGCCGAAGGTGTTCTCCCGGCCCGCGTAGAACGCGATCTCCCGGCTGCGGTCGGTGTCCTCGGCGCACAGCGGTGCCAACTCGCTGACCGAACGCTGCCACGTGCGCTCGTTCAGCGCGATGTCGGTACTGTCGAACTTCTCGGTCAGCGCCGAGACGAGCGTCGCCGCATAGATGTTCCGTCCGCTCGTGGACGGGTGGTACAGGGTGACCTTCGGCGAGTTGAGGTGTGCCGCGTAGTTGACGATCAGCTCGGCCTGTTTTTCGTTTCCGGGCACGAGCTGGAAGTAGAGCGGAGTGAGCTCGGTCAGCTCGGTGCTGGTCAGTGTGGAGCCGAGGACGGGGCTGCCGTGTTCGCCGAGGATGCGGATGGCCTGTTCGGTCTCGGTCACGCTGCGATCCATCCCTACAACGCCGAGGATGGTGGGATCGGAATCGACGAGCGGCACGAGAAGTTCCCGCGTCACCTCGGGCGCACCCCGCATTCCTGTACCACCGTTGGCGATGATGATCCGAAGCAGCGGCTCCGTCGCGGACCGTTTGTTCTGTTCCTGCTGGCGCAGCAACAGTCCTTCCAATTCTTCCGCCACGGCGTGATCGGTGCGGGGACCGAACCGGCTGTTGGTCAACCCCGCGAAATAGATCAGTGTGACGTAAGGCCGGTGAGGGTTATCGGCATGCAGCCGTTTCGCCCGTTCGTTCTGCGCGTGTACGGCGGACTGCACGTAACGCAGCCGCTCGTTGGCGCCGAACACCTGTACGGCGCTGTCACTGTAGCCGAGGCACTGCTCGCCGGCGGCACCCAGACGACTCACGCGGGTGGCGACCGTTCCTGCTAACCATCGCTCGAACGCGGCGCAGCTCGATGTCCAGGATTGGCTGACTGTGATGGCGGGTTGGATCAGACCCGCGGCCAGCAGGACCAGCACGAGCGCCTCGCACACGTACCGTCGTGCCAGCAGCGGAGCACGTCGGGGATGCCAGCTCGCCGCATCCTGCCAGGCTTTTCGGTCTTCGCCGGTGGTTTCTGCCTCGGGTGTGGCGGCTGGAAGTTCGATGTGCAGGTAGCGCGCGTCGGGAGCGAGTTTCTGCCGCCGGGTGGGCAGCCGTCGCTGCCATTCGGAGAGGGCTTCGTTCGCGTGTACGGCGGCGGTCAGCGAGGGATTGAGGTCCTGCGGGGCCCGTGGAGGGTCGTCCGTGGCCGCGACGACAAGGAGCGGATCGAGTTTGCCGGTCTCGTTGCGTACCTCGTTGATCAGCCGCAACAATTCCCAACCACCGTTGGTGTCGCGGACGTTGTCCAACAGAACCGTGGCGTAGGTGGTACGGCGCCAGCCGGCCCTGTGCGGCAGGATTCGCAATCGTCTGCGCCGGTAGGCGATGCGGAGATCCTCCAGGAAAGCGTGCAGCAGCAGTTTCTTGATCTGTTCCTGGCTTTCGGAGGCGCGCCGGTCGAGCGTCAGGCGCTCGGTGAAGCCCTGGAGGCCGATGGAGTGCCGCGGCACCATGAACGGCTGGCGCATGATCCAGCGTGCTTCGCGGCCGAGGCCCGGGACTCTCCCCGCCAGCCACCGCATCCCCAGGAGCTGGCCGATCCAGAGGAATACGCTCAGCACGAAGCGGGTCAGAGCGTGTGGAACTTCGGAGATGAGCGTGCGCAACCCTCCGGTTCCTGGGCGGCCGCCGGTCCATTCCCGCAGCAGGTGACGTACGGGCTTGTCGCGTTTTCCCTGTTCCGGCGGCAGGTGTTACCGCGTCAGCCACTCGATGAGCTTGTAGTTGTCGAACTCGCCGATGCCGCCCGAGGTGAACTCGTCCTTACCGAGTTCCTGTTGGATCGCGTGCAGGAGGGGTAGCAGACGCTGGGTCGGTTCGTCGGTGGTGGTGTCGACGACCTCGTCCGCGTCGATGAGGGCGTGGGGAACCTGCGGCAGCGCGGTGTCCAGGGCCTCCTTCAGCCTCGGCAGGAAATCCGTGACCGACTGGTCCCGGTGCAGGCAGACGAGCGGAAGAGGCTGGTCACCACGCCGATCGTGCGGTGACGGGGCGGTGAGCAACCGCGGCCGGTGGTACAGGTTCCGGATCAGTGTCAGAAGCGCGTGCAACCCCGTGAAATGCGGGAGGGATCGATCAGACTCCATTGAGCCCCCTCGGATCCGGCTGCGTGAACGTGTCGGGGGATGTTACTCGCCGGACTCGTCCGCTGTGTCTGATTCGGGAAACCGAACGACCGCACATTCGTACCCAGTGGACAGTGCAGGGTAGCGGTCGTCGAACGTGTCGGGGTGCGGATCGTGTTGGTGCGGTTCGGGTCTGGTGACCTCTGCCATGCGCGGATGGTCCACCTGCTGCGGCAGAACCACCGCCCGTGTGATCCTCGGGCGCCTCGCGCGGCTCAGGTGGTGGCGGGAGCAGAACGCATCCACCATGGCCAGCTCCTCGTCCCGGGCGCCGCCGCTGTGGCCGCGGGCTTGCTCGCGATGATTTCGTCACGGTGATGACAGGTGGAGCGCTGGGGATCGGTGAACGCCCCGGTCTCGCCGGGCAATCACCGTCGTGATCGAGCTTGCCTGCCCGACTCCGCGGCCGCGCGGCGGCGCCCGGTGCTCGGGGGATCGAATTCTCTACCGAGCGCCCCCGGTTGCTTCGAGGAATTCCCCTCCAAGGGCTGCGGCACGTGTTGAGGTTGACCTCGGGTCAGGGTTCACACTTCATCGCATGAACTTCTCGAACTCGATCTGTTCGTCCGGTCCGCCCTGGACCGGCATGGTGCCGGTCGAAGACACCGCGCTCGCCGTGACCGATACGCGTGGGCCCGGTCGTGCCGTGGTCTATCTCAACGGGTGCTATGCCGATCAGTCGCACTGGCGGCGCGTCGTCGGGGCACTGGGTAGCGGCTGGCGGCACATCACCTATGACGAGCGCGCCCGCGGCAAATCGAAGCGGTCCGCCGACTATTCGTTCGAGGCGTGTGTCCGTGACATCGACGCCGTTCTCGAGGCGAGGAACGTGGACCGGCCGATTCTCGTCGGCTGGTCCTACGGGGCCGCGCTCGCGGTGCACTGGGCCCATCGCAACCCGGACCGCGCCCTGGGGGTGGTCCCGGTCGACGGTGCGATGCCCTACGACTGGATCGATGACGCGGCCCGGGAACGGATCCGTACGTTGTTTCGCCGATTGAGCTGGATGTTTCCGATCGCCCGTCGGTTGGGCCTGGCGGCACGGTTCTCCGCCGAGCAGCACGCCGAGGTCAACATCGAGATCAACGAGAGCCTCGGAGCCCTCGAGCCCGTGCTGGACGGTTTGGCCTGCCCGGGGCGGTGGGTGGTCGCCTCGGGTGGCAATCTGGGCGGCGGAGCCGAGGAGATGGAACGGGCTCGGGCCACTCTCGACCCGGTGCTGGCCCGCAACCCGCACCTCGAGGTGAGCGCGAAGGTCGCGAGCAACCACTCGAAGATCCTGCGCAAGGATTTCCGGGCCGTCGCCGATGCGGTTCGCGAGATCGCCTCCACCCCCGAAGCCCCACGTTCTTCCGAGGTGAGCTGACGGATGGCCTATGGCGTCACGATCGGACAGGCGGCGGCATTCGCTGGGGTGACGGTCAAAACCGTGCGGCATTATCACAAGCTTGGCCTGCTCGACGAGCCACCGCGTGACGGTTCCGGCTACAGGCGGTACGGCTCGGACGAGCTGCTGCGGCTGGTTCAGGTTCGCACGCTGGCGGCCGCAGGCGTGCCGCTGGCCGAGGTCGGGGTGGTGCTCGACGCGGACGTCGAGCGGTTCGGCGCGGCACTCGCCGACGTGCAGCGGCGCCTGACCGAGCAGATCGAGGAGCTGATCGCGCGGCGTGAGACGCTGCACCAGCTCGCCGAGGGAGACCGGGCCCTGCTGCCCGAGCGTGCTCTCGAGCTGCTGCACCGGATGTCCGCCCTCGGCTTCGAACCGGACTATGTGACCACCCAGCGGGAAGCCCTGGTGCTGTCGCTGGCGCTGGTGCCCGAGGGGTTCGACGGCTTCCTGACCCTGCTCGAACACCGGCTCGACGATCCCGGCTACGTCGACCTCGCCAAACGCTGCTGGGAGGCCGAGAACTGGCAACCCGACGACCCCCGTGTCGGGGAACTCGCGGCCGCCGTTGCCGAGCACTTCCTCGCCAACCCCACGCTGCTGGGGAATTCCGGCAGCCTACAGGCCTGGTTCGACTCCGTTCCGCAACACAGGGTGATCAACTACCACCGGCAGGACCGGATGCCGGTCTCGGCCCGGTTGACCTCGCTGATCGAGACCAAGCTCCGCTCGGCGGGTGTATCCGTCCCCCACCAATGAGGAAAGTACCGGGCCGCGCCAGGGGACCGAACGACGGACACGCCACCGACATCGGGAGTGTGCACCCGCGGCCACCACGGGCTGCTGGTCTTACGAGCCCGGCTTCAACGTACGATCGAACAGGTCCAGCAACGCCGACCAGTGCCGTTCGGTGGCCTGCTCGTCGTAGGCGGCGGTGTCGGCCTGGGTGTAGCCGTGCCCGGCACCCGGATACACCTCGCTGTGGAAAGACACCCCCGCCTCGGTCAGCGCCCGGTCGAGCCGCTCGATCTGTTCGGGTGGCAGGGCGTGGTCCTGGTCGGCGTGGCCGAAGTACAGCTCGGCGGTGATGTTTCCGGCCAGCAGATGCGGGCTGTCGGGCTCCTGGTTCGCCAGACCACCACCGTGGAAACCGGCCATGGCGGTCACCTGGTCCGGATAGGTCCCGGCGGTGCGCAACGCCAGCACCGCCCCCATGCAGTAGCCGGTGACTCCGACCGCTCCCCCGTCGGCCTCCGGCCGCTGTCGCAGCCAGTCCAGGTAGGCACCGGCATCACGCATCGCCAGCTCGGGGGTCAGCGCCTGCATCATCGGGCCGATCTCGTCGAAGATCTCGGGACGCCTGCCCGGGTCGATGAACTCGGGCAGCTCGACGACCGGGGCACGCCCGTGGCGGTAGAAGACGTTGGGTACCAGCACGGTGTAGCCGGCGGCGGCCAGCCGGTCGGCCATCGCGGTCAGGTGGGGACGTATCCCGAAGGCGTCCATGTAGAACAGCACGGCAGGATGCGCGGCATCGTCGTCGGGATGCGTCAGATAGGCGTCGGCGATCCCGTCCGGGGTGGGAACATCCACCGTTGCTCCCTGTACGGCAGTCATCAACCCTGTCCTTTCGTCCGAATCGGTGGTGGCGA
This sequence comes from Actinopolyspora mzabensis, assembly GCF_900101095.1. Taxonomy (GTDB): domain Bacteria; phylum Actinomycetota; class Actinomycetes; order Mycobacteriales; family Pseudonocardiaceae; genus Actinopolyspora; species Actinopolyspora mzabensis. The sequence continues at coordinate 349,237 of NZ_FNFM01000003.1, read as the reverse complement.
CGGTGCGGTGAAGCACGAGTCGAACAACCACGCCGCACCGGTTTACGCACCGTCACGGCCGTTCAGCCTATCCAGGACGCGAGCACCCCACCGTGCAGGTGCGAGCACGCCGCTGTCCCGGCGGGGCCTGGCGGGTCAGCCACGCCGCAGCTGGTCGCGCAGTGTTCGCGCCACCCATGCCATCAGCGCGTCGGCTTCGGGCTGGTTGGCCGCTGCCACGTGCGATTCGGTCAGCGCGGCGATACCGAAGGCCCGTCCGTCGGCGTGTTCGACCACGCCGATCTCGTGGCGCAGGTTCAGCAGCGTCCCGGTCTTCGACGCCCATGTCGAGGCATCGGAGACGAAATCCGGGGCCAGGCGTTGTCGCAGCAGGTTGTTGCTCATGAGTTCTCGTATCCGCGTGCCGATGCTTCGCGGTATGCCGGAGGGGGTCCACAGTGCCTGCAGCAGATCGACGAGGGCTCTGGCCGAGCCCGTGTTGGCACGCGTGACATCGAGCTGCGACAGCGGGTGACCGTTCCCGGTGGTGCCCGCGGTGATGGCAAGTGAGTGTGCGAGCGACACCTCGGTGGGATCGAGGCGTTCCGCCGGGGTGGCGGTGAGGTCGCGCATCCTGTGGCGTGCGGTGATGCCGTGCAGCTCCCACTGCCCCAGCAGTCGGGTGACTTCCTCGGGAGGGGTCAGGTCGAACAGCGCGTCGGCGGCCGCGCCGTCACTGATCGACGTACTCAAGTACAGCAGGTCGTCGAGTGCCACGCGGGCCGGGTGGTGGAATCGGCTCAGCCCTGTCGGTCCCGGCGTGGTGATGCGCCCGGGCTGCACCTCCACCTCGGTGGAGCCGTCGAGCTCGCCGCGGCGAACGCGTTCGAGCGTGGCGGCGGCCAGTGGGATCTTGATCAGTGAGGCGATCGGGTACTGCACGTCCGGGTCGATGCCGAGCTCGTGGCCGGAGTGCAGGTCGCGCACGAGAAACGATCCCCGCAGCCCTCCGTTGTCGAGTTCTGTTCGCAGTCCTCTGATCAGCGATTCGAAGTTCACTCCGTCTCCCGTTCGGCCATTTCCGCCCCGAGGGATCGCGCGACGGCGTGCCGGAGCCGGTCGCGGATGCGGGTGGCGTCGTCGGCGACGACGGCCTCGATACCGAAGCCGCGCTCGACCCGCAGCTCACCGATCGCCCGCCACGTCATGCCCAGTTCGCGGGCCTGCGCGGCCGAGCACACCAGCAGGTCCGCCGAGCCGAGCACCTCGGCTGTCGCCGCTGTCAGGGACTCGGCGACGCTGACCTGGGAGGGGCGCAGCCCGACGGCGTCACGGACCCGCACGAGGCGGTCCCGGACGTGTGGAACATCGTCCTCCGGCTGGATCCAGATCCGACGTCGTGGCAGCCGGCCGGATCGCCCCACACGCAGGCTTTCCAAGTAGATCTTGCCCGGTGCCAGCGCGGTAGTGCCGGCCACCCCCAGGGGGACGGTCCACACACCGGTATCGGCGGGCACCGCCGTGACGGCCGCCCGGACCTGGTGGGTGCGCACCAGCTCGGAACGTTCGCCGGGCGGGGCCGGGCGGAACTCGAGAAACAGCTCGTGAGCACGTGCCTCGGAGTCGAGTTCGGCAAGATCACGAGTGGTGCAGGTTTCGGGGACGGCGACCCGCAGCGGACGGAACCTGGCGCGGTGCGCGTCCTGCTCCATCGCGTCCGCGAGCCGCACCAGTCGTCGTGCCGAGGGAAGCATGTCCCTGCCGAACGGCGTCAGCACCGCCTTTCTGCTCGAACGGTCGAACAACAGCTCACCGAGGTGATGCTCGAGCGCCGAGACGCGGCGGCTGGCCACCGACTGGGGAATGCCCGCGAGAGCCGCTCCCCGGGTGAAGCTGCCCGCCTCGCCAACGGCCACGAAGGCCTTGCAACCACCAACCAGGTCCACAGCCACAGCTTATACGCATTCGGCATCGAATCATCCGTTCGTGACTTGTACAGGATGAGTCGGGGCCGGTGAGACTGCTCGGGACAAGCAACGACGAAAGGAACCGCCTTGTTCGCACGGCGTACCCGCGGAGCCCTGCTGGCTTCGGCGGCCCTGCTCACCCTGGTCGGATGCACCGGCGTCCAGGCAGAACAGCCGGCTCCCCCGCAGAGCTCGACGACCACGCCCTCCGCCGCTTCGGTTTCCCACGAGGACTTCGAGCGACTCGAACGGGAATTCGACGCCCGCCTCGGGGTCTACGCCGTCGACACGGCGACGGGACGGGAACTGTCCTACCGCGGCGACGAGCGCTTCGCCTACGCCTCCACGCACAAGGCGCTGACGGCGGGAGCGGTGCTGCGGCAAACCTCGCTGGAAGGACTCGACAAGCGGATCACCTACGATCGCGCCGATCTCGTCGCGTACTCGCCGATCACGAAAAAGCACGTCGACAGCGGTATGACCCTGCGTGCCGTGCTCGACGCCGCCGTGCGCCACAGCGACAACACCGCCGCGAACCTCATGTTCGACGAGCTCGGCGGTCCCGAGGGGCTCAGCGCGGTACTGCGCGAGATCGGTGACACCACCACCCACGTCGACCGCATCGAGCCCGAACTCAACGAGACCGAGCCCGGCGACATCCGCGACACCAGCACCCCGCGCGCACTGGCAACCAGCCTGCGAGCTTTCACCGTCGGAAACGCGTTGCCGAAGGACGAACGTGCCGTGCTCAACAGGATGCTGCGCAACGTCACCACCAGTGACGAGCTCATCCGGGCCGGAGCCCCGGACGGCTGGCGGGTCGGCGACAAGAGCGGCGCCGCCGACTACGGCACCCGCAACGACATCGCCGTGCTGTGGCCACCGGAGCGGGCACCCATCGTGCTCGCGGTGCTGTCCGACCGGGACACGGCCGACGCCGAGTACGACAGCGCGCTCATCGCCCGAGCGGCCGAAGTGGCAGTGCGGTCGTTCCGGTGAACGCTCGGACCTCGATGCCGGTGGCACCGGTACACGCCGTTCGGTGACGGCAACGCACTGTCCTGTCAAACGGGACGGCCGATGTTGACGGGTATGGCACGACGACGATCGAGTGGGCCGATTTCGAACGGGTCGAGCTTCGAGTGGGTACCGTCGTCACCGCCGAGCCGAATGCGGCAGCACGCAACCCCTGCTACGTGCTCTCGGTCGATCTCGGTGAGCACGGCGTGCGCACGTCCAGCGCCCAGATCACCGAGTACTGCATGCCCGAGGACCTGCTGGGGCGGCAGGTGCTGTGCGTCTGCAATTTCGAACCCGGACGCGTAGCGGGTATGAAATCGGAAGTGCTGGTCACCGGTGCCCGCGACGACCACGGGGGTGTCGTGCTCGCCGGCTTCCAGTTCCCCGTCCCGAACGGCCATCGTCTCGTCCGAGGCGGCTCGCGCGGACTCTTCGGCAAGCATGAACCCCGGATCCTGCTGCGTCGACATCACCGACGGCGGTGGAACATTCTTTCCCGCTCGTCGGTGATGTTTCCCCGACGACACGTGGAGGTTACGTGCGCGCCCGCCGACACGCTGTGCGCGCACAGCGGCGTGTCGCTGGGCCCGGTGCTCGGCGAGATCGCGGCCCAGGAAGTGCTCGGCACCCCGCATCCGCTGGCCGAACCGTTCCGTCCGGCCCGCTTCTGAAGCATCCGGGTTCGAGTGAACGGCAGCTCCCTGGGCAGTGCGCGGGCACGGTCTCCACAATGCCGTGCCCGGTGGTTCCGAGTTGACCTTGCCCTCGAGGGCGGGGTTTAGCGTTCGTGGTGGTGACAGGGATGCGAATCGGTGAAGTGGCCCGTAGGGCCGGCGTGACGACCAAAGCGGTGCGCTACTACGAGTCGCTGGGTTTGCTCGCTCCCGGGCGGCTGGCCAACGGTTATCGGAACTACGGGGAGCACGACGTGCGGTTGGTGCGACAGATTCGGGAGCTCGGTGAGCTCGGAATTCCCGCGGGACGTAGCCGGCCGTTTCTGGACTGCCTCGCGGCCGGCCACGGGAACGCCGACGACTGCCCCGCCTCACTTGCCACCTACCGGCACGCCATCGACGAGCTCACGCGCCGTATCGACGAACTGACCACCCGGCGGGCGGCGTTGCGGGAGCAGCTCGCGCGGGCCGCCCACCGCGGCGACGTTGATTCACAGGCCGAGACGGTTCGGCAAGCGGGAACCGAACACCCGCCTTCGGCCGATGACTCGCCCGCGCCTGCGGGTGGCAGCAGCGGGGAGCTGCCCGGCACGCCGATGCCGGGTCTGCCGTTGCGTGACACCGACGGCGGGAGGACCCGCCTCGATACCCTCGGGAAGGGGCGCACGGTGGTCTACGTCTACCCGCTCACCGGCAGCCCGCAGGTCGATCTGCCCGACGGTTGGGACACGATTCCCGGAGCACGCGGCTGCACCGCCGAGGCGTGCGGTTTCCGCGATCACCACCGGGAACTGCTGGCAGCGGGTGCGGCCGGGGTGTTCGGCCTGTCCAGCCAGCACACCGATTACCAGCGTGAACTGGTCGAGCGGTTGGCCCTGCCGTTTCCGATGCTGTCCGATCCCACGCACAGCCTGAACCGAGCACTCGGGCTTCCCACGTTCCGGGCAGGTGGGCTGCGGCTGTACGAGCGGCTGACCCTGATCGTGCGTGAGGGTTTCGTCGAGCATTGTCTTCCACCCGGTCTCCGTGCCGCGAGAGCACGCCGGGCAGGTGGTGGATTGGATCCGAGAGAACAGTCTCTAGGCGAGCCGTCCCGGCCGTGGCTCGTCGAGGTGCGTCCGCACGCGGCCGAGCGGATGGCAGCCGCGCGGTGCGGACGTGTTCGCGGGGACGGGACTTCCGCCGACTACGAGCGGTCCTCGACAACCGTGATCGCGGCGGCCGGGCACAGTGTCGCGGCTTCACGGACCTGCGCCTGCCGCTCCGTAGTCGGAGAGTCCTCGAGCAGGAACGCGACTCCGTCCTCGTCGCGTTGGTCGAAGGTATCCGGAGCGCTCATGACGCACTGCCCGGCGCCGATGCACTTCTCCTCGTCGATCTCGATTCTCATCGTGCCTCCCGTTCGAGATGTGGTGGGGCCGGTTCTTCGCCGGTTGGGCAGAAGGCCGTGTTAATCGTACGCGTGCACCACTCCATGAAGATCGTCTCCACAGAGGCGTGCACGAAGTGACCGCGAAACTCCGCTCTACTCCACCACCGGACGTGACCGGACCGGGCTACTGGGGGGCGGTGCCCACTCGCGCCGGTTCACCGGCGTTCGGTCACTTCGTAGCACCGACCTCTTCCGCGTTCCGGTCGTGTCGGTGCCCGCCGGTAGAGTCCGGCATCTCAGCGGACGACCGACACGAGATGCCGAGGTGTACCTCCATGCCCACCATGCCCGATCGGCCCCGTGTCGCTCTGCTCGTCATCGACATGCAGCGCGGTGTCGTCGCCGAGGCCCACAACCGCGATGCCGTTGTCGCCCACATCGCTGCGCTCGTCGACCGAGCCCGGGCCGAAGCGGTCCCGGTGGTGTGGGTGCAGCACTCCGACGAGGAACTGGTCTTCGGATCGGCCGAATGGGAATACGTTACCCAGCTCTCCCGCAACGCCGACGAGCCCCTGGTACACAAGAGTTACGGTGACTCCTTCGAGGAAACCGAGCTGGAGACGATCCTGGCCGCACGCGGTGTGGGACGGCTGATGGTTACCGGCGCCCAGACCGACGCCTGCATCCGGTCCACACTGCACGGCGCGTTGGTACGCGGCTACGACACCGTGCTGGTCGAGGACGCCCACACCACTGTGGACCTGCGACAGCTGGGTTCGCCGATCGGCGCCGCTGAGGCGGTCGCCTACACCAACCTCTACTGGAGATTCTCCGGCGCGCCGGGGCGCGTCGCCCACACCGTTCCGACCGAGGGGGTCGAGTTCGCTCCGCTGGGCTGAACGTTCTCCAGGGCAGCTCCCCCACTCAGGCGGCGCGGGGGATAGATCAGTTCAGCCGGCGTCAGGTGAACTCTGGTTCGGACTCGGTGCGGACGGTCCCCAACGCGGTACGGGCCTACTCGATCGCGAAGTTCACGGCCTACTTCACGTTGGGCCCGGGTGATCGAGGGTGAGTCCGGGGAACTGACCATTAACCGGCTCTCGGCCGAGTTCGTGCCCGACGAGCATCGCCCGCCGGCGGCGGTGGCCGACAACGACGCCGGCGAGGCCCTGGAATCGCTGTGGGCCGGGCAGCTGCAGGCACCTGGAACACCCGCCGCGCCGCAGTGGGTTCCTGGTTGGCCTGGTGCCGGGAACGCGATGAGGCCCGGCCGTGCCGGGATGGTGCACACGCCTCGCGCCCCCCCGGATTCGGAGACACCGGTGCGGTCTCGGAGGGCGATTGCTCGGCTGGTGGCACGTCGCGAGGTCGCGCTTCGAGAGAAGACGTTCTACGAAACCGCCGGTCGCGCCGAGGAGATCCTTGCTCTCAACATCGAGGACCTTGACCTGGCCGGGCGCAGCGCGGCAGTCATGGCCAAGGGCGCTCGGGCGAAGACCCGCCTCCTCGGGCAGGCCCGCGGGGACGTCGTGCTGGAAACCGTCTACTGGGACGCCGGTACCGTCCGCCTGCTGCCCCGGCTGTTCAAGGGGCGCGCCCGCGGGCCGGAGTTTGTCACCCATCGCCGTCCCGCTCCCGGCAAGGTCTTCGGACCGCGCGATGCGGGCCCGGACACCGAGTTGGCGCGGCTGTCCTATGGTCGGTCTCGTGCTCTGCTGGATGCCTACACCGCGCTGCGCGGCCCTGGCACGGGGTGGGGATCTGCACGAGTTCCGCCACTCGGCGTTGACCCACCTCGGCGAGCGGGGCGCGTCGTTGCTTTGTTGATGGCGAAGTCCCGGCAAAAGACGCCGGAGAACCTCCGTCGCTACTTCAAGCCCTCCGGCCAGGCGATCGCCGAGGTCACCAGTCTGCTCGCGTTCGGCGATGCTCGCACTTGAATGTTGGGTACGGGCTTAGCGCAGGGCGTGGATGAGGGTGCCGACGTTGTGGTGGGCTTCGAGGGGATGGCGCAAGGGTCCGTTGGGGTTGACGGTGTAGGTGTTGCGGCGTCCGACGCGGGTGCGGGTGAGGTAGCCGCCGTCGATGAGGTCGCTGATGATGGACTGGGTGGCACGTTCGGTGATGCCGACGCGGTGTGCGAGTTGGCGGATGGTCAGATCACCTTCGGCGGCCAGGCACAGCAGGACGTGGCCGTGGTTGGTCAGGAATGTCCAGCCCGGTGATGTCTGCTCGTCTGCGGCCGGGCCCGTGTTGGTGGACTTGATGGCAGGGTTCATGCCGCCATGATAAGTCAGTTTGGTTTCGTGTATCAGTGTTCTGGTGTCGTGGTCGGGGCCCGGCGCCACCAGCTTGCGGCGATGGCGCCGCCGATGAGGGCGATGATCACGGACAGGGAGATCCAGATGGGGATCTTGTAGAGGTCGGTGAGCAGCATCTTCGTGCCAACGAAGACCAGGATCGCGGCCAGCCCGTAGCGCAGGTAGGTGAAGCGGTGCATGGCTCCGGCCAGCAGGAAATACAGCGCCCGCAGGCCAAGGATGGCGAAGGCGTTGGAGGTGAACACCAGGAACGGATCGCTGGTGACAGCGAAGACCGCCGGAATGGAGTCCACTGCGAAGACCAGGTCGGTGGTTTCCACCGCGACCAGCACCACCAGCAGTGGCGTGGCCACCCACCGGCCGGCCTGACGTATCCAGAACCGCTGACCGTGATACTCGGTGGTCATCGGCATCAGTCGGCGGGTCAGCCGCACCAACGGGTTGCGGTCGGGGTGGACTTCGAACTCGCGGTGGCGGGCCATCTTGATCCCGGTGAGCAGCAGCAGGGCACCGAAGACGTAGATGACCCAGTGGAAGCGTTCAAGCAGGACCGCTCCGGCGGCGATGAAGCCCGCCCGCATCACCAGGGCGCCGAGCACCCCGTAGAACAGCACCCGGTGCTGGTACTGCGGGGGCACGGCGAAGTAGCCGAACAGCAGCGCGAAGACGAACACGTTGTCTACCGCCAGCGACTTCTCCACCAGGTAGGCGGCGAAGTACTCCCCGCCGGCCGTGCCGCCCTGGCTCAGCCAGATCACCACGCCGAAGCCCAGTCCCAGGCTCAGCCAGATGCTCGACCAGCCCAGAGCCTCGCGGATCGAGACCACGTGCGCCCGCCGGTGCGCCAGCAGGTCGATCACCAGCATGAGCACGATCGCGGCCAGCACGCCGGTCCAGGCCCACCAGGGCGTACCCGCGATCACCGCCGCCTCCCCCACTCGCTGCGCACAGGTGAGCCGCGCCCGCCTGGAGATGGTGTGGGCGTGTCCGGGATGGCTCCCTGGTCACCTACCACGACACCGGCGCGGCAGCCGCGCCTCGCTCGCCGCAGAGCCGCCCGCCTGCGGGCGGCATACCAGCGCGACCCAACCGGTGACCACCACCGGGCCCATACGACGAACACGCGCAGACCATTCCGGGGCGTCTCGGCCGCCGCCACGGGCCACACCTGCGCCAACACCCGAGCCTGCTCGGCGGCGACCCGGTGAGCGCGTCTGACCACCGCGACCGGATCGGTTGAGATCACCGGCCAACCCGCCCGGTTCACTACCAGCACCACGACCTCTCCTGGGGAGGCTTGTAGGCACGCCGACCGCACCGCCCCCACCGGGTCCGCGGCCTCGGCCAGTGCCACCGGCACTTGGTGATCACTCATCGTTCCCCCTCACCTAACAAGCGAAGCATGAATGACGAACTATATTTCGTCAAATACGAATGAACTGCACAGATATGATCACGCAGACAACATTGACGAACTGTAAATCGTTATTCATACTTCACTTAACAGCGGAGAGGGAGGGCATCATGCGAGTGTGGGACATCATGCGACGGCCGGTGGTTTCGGTGCGTTCGTCGGACAGTGCACATCAGGCGGCAGTGCTGCTGACCGAGCACGGCTACGCCGCACTGCCGGTGCTCGACGGCGAGCACGCCGTGGTGGGCATGGTCAGCGGCGGCGACCTGCTACGAGCTCAGGTCGAACTGCGGGCGGTCACGGTGGCCGAGGTCATGAGTGCTCCTGCCGTGGCCTTGCTCCACGATCAGGAGTTTCCCGAGGCGGTGCGGCTGCTGGTCGCCTCCGGGCGGCGCAGCCTGCCGGTCCTCGACGACGAGGCCGGGCTCCTGGGCATCCTCAGCCGCGGCGACTTGCTCCGGATCGTCCTCACCCCTGACGGAATCCTGCAAGCCCGCGCCCAGGCGATCCTCGACGGCTACACCGGCACGCCACGCTGGCACGCCACCGTCACCGACGCGGCCGTGATCGTGCACGGCCCCTTCACCGACGAAGCCGAACGCCGTCTCGCTTTGGCCTTGGCCCGCACGGTGCCCGGCATCCGCACCGCATCCCTGGGCTCCACGCTCCACCCGTATGGCCAGTCCGGCCAGTACCCTGCAGAGGTCGCCCCATGATTCCCAACCAGCGCCAGTCGCTCCACGTCACCCTGACCCGGCCCCAGCGCGACACCACGATCGTGCACCTGGCCGGTGACCTCGACGACCGCAGCCTGTCAGCACTCGAGGAACTACTCACCCATCGCCTGCGCTCCTGTCTGCGGACCGTCGTCGTCGACCTCACCGAGCTGGCCTACCTCAGTCCACGCGCCAGCGACCTGCTCACCCGGCAAGCCGGCCAGGCCTCGCGATACCACACCCACCTCGTCATCCTGCCCCACACCCCCATACCCGACATCCACCACACAGCCCAGGCCCCGATCTCGGCACTCCCGTAGTACCCGCGCGATCCGCACGGTGCTACTGGTGCTGGCGATAGGTCAGAGCGTGAGCACGCTGGTGTACAGCCTGGCGGCAGGCGCGTTCACGACGCGGATCGGGCCGGGGAACCGCCGATCGTGCCGGTAGGGTGGGCGTTCTCGATTGGGTCACTGGTGATCGCACTCAGCGTGGCGTGGACAGTATGGGCGTTGCCCACCGCCGTGCCCGACCTGGCGCTGCGGGACCGGCTGGCGGCGCCGCTGGCGGTGGTATTCGCTGGCTTCAGCGTGTGGCTCGTTGCCGCCGAACTGGAGCCCAGCTGGTCCACCCTGGTCGTTTTCGTGAACATGGTCGCCGCACTGCTGCGGGCACTGGGTATCGCGCTGGAGCATCAGGCGGTGATCGCCGGCTGGCCCTGGCTCGGGCGGGACCCTGTTGTGGGCGCTGCTCGGGATCTACACGGGCTGGTCAAGCATCGCGGTATGGGTCAAACCTGACCACCGCACTGGCCGGCAGCGGTGCCCCGATCACTGGAGCGGCCGGGATCGCCTGGCAGCTCGCCATCTTCGCCGGGGCCACCGCGACCGCGGTCGCGGTGCTGCGCTGGACCGGCGGCCTGCTGCCGGCGACAGCAGTGCGCCGTCGCGGACCTCGTAGCCGGCAGCTCGCTGATCGCGGCGTCCAGGCGCGCGTCTCGACCCACCCACCCAACTCGCCCTCGACACAGGAGAACTCCCGCCACGAGTCAGTGCTGCGGATCTCCCCCTGGCCTTCCAACCGGGTCATCGGCCGCTCGCCATAGGCCTTCACCCCGAGGCACCCCGGTACCGAGCAGCTCGGCGAGGTAGTCGACCAACTCCGCCGGCACCCCAGCGGATCATCGAGGAAAGTCTCGGCATTGCACATCGTCACCAGCTGCAACGCGAACCCGAGCCGGTTGGGGACACGTCGCTTAGCCTCCAACAAGACCCTGTTCTCCGGTTGCTCCGGACAGCCGCAAAGTAGACGGTGATCAGCTGCGCCCGCCTGAAGTCGAGCCTCGCTGCAGCGTGCGATAGACGGTCGGCCGGGATACGGCGAACAGGCGCTTTTGTCGGTGGGAGCTGATTACCTAGCCGAATGTTCGAAACTCCCGATGAGCTCCGCAGCCTTCAAGTCCTGCTCGACACGTCTTGGGCTGGCTCCAGCAGCCATCTCAAGTCGATTATCCGGCCAGGTGAAAGCACCTTGGACGCCGAGCAGGTCGTCCGAGTCTGCCAAGGCATGTGCACCCTGGCTATTGCCACGGTCACCCGGCGCGGTGAGCCACGCATCAGCGGCGCCGACGGGCACCTCCTGCACGGCCGTTGGATCGTCGGCACCCACCGTCAGGCCGCTAAAGCCCGTAATCTCGCGGCGCGGCCCGGAATCAGCGCGACCTTCATGCGCGGCGAGCAGCTCGGCATTTTCACGCATGGACACGCCGTTCCGCTGAACCCCGAGGGGACGAGCAGCGACCCGACTTGGCCGACCGTCCGCGACTACCTCGTCAACCACTACGACGGCGATGGCGACGATCCGTTCTGGGACGAGAACGTGTGGTATCGCATCGACCCCAGCTGGATGGTCGCCTACAGCGCCGACCCCGTCGGGCTGCTCGACCAACAACCGTCAGTCTGAAGAGAGCTCGCGCGGGTCCACCTCAGGCCGTCACTCCGGGGCCAGTCGAGGTTGGCATCTTCACGTCCGGAAGTTGACAGCGCGATCCATCTCGGCCACGCCGATCACGGGAAACCCGAGCCTGAGCACAAGGTAAGGCTACGACGGTGCGGCTCGGGTCTCGCAAACCGATGAGTTCCGGACTCGTCACCCGTCCAACCTCGTACAACCGGGGGCCATGACGCATCCGGCGGCCACCGACAGCACGGAAAGGGCACACGAACATGTCAGAGCTTCTCGTCGACTTCATCACCTCCCTCGACGGCAACGCATCAGGAGAGGGCTGGCCAGGATGGTGGGGGATGGAGGGCCCCGAATATCTCGGTTGGACCGGCGAGCAGCCCGAGGTCACTTACCTGATGGGAGCGAACAGCTACCGTCAGATGTCCGGCTTCGCCGCCGGCGGGGTCCCGGAGGGCCTAGACGAGTTCAGGGCCGAAGAAGAGGCGTCCGTCGGCGAGCTCACGCAAGCGTCCCAGGTGGTGTTCTCCTCCTCGCTCGAGGAGCCACTGACGTGGGCTAACTCCACACTCGTCCGCGACGACGCCGTCGGGACGGTCCGCGCCATGAAGGAGAACGGCTCGGGGCTCCTCAGCACGATCGGCAGCCTCAGCCTGTGCCGGTCCCCGCTACGGGCCGGACTCGTCGACCACTTCCGAGTGGTCATGCTCCCGGTGATCACCGGCGTCACGGGCGCAGAACGCATCTACGAGGGCTACCCGGACGTCGTCCTCGAGATGATCGAGCACCGGACCTTCGACGGCCGCATCCAGCTGGTCGAGTACCGCCCCACCGTGCTCGCGCCCTGGGGCACGTGACCGTCCGTCAATTGCGGAACCCTCTGCCTACGTACGGCGAGGGATCCTCAGCTGAGACGGCTGCGTGCTCGGTTCAGCTGGTAACTGCGGTCAGGTCGAGCCGGGTGTCCATGTTGAGTCGGAATCGCCCGTAGGGGTTGATGTTGGACCAGAACAGCGGGCTGAGCGCTCGATGGTCGTGTTCGCCCAGCAGGTCGGCCCAACCTGGAGTATCGGGGACGTTCTGCAGCAGCAGCGTGTTGACGTGCACCAACGCGAACTGCAGCAAGTGCAGCGCCAGCATGGAGACTTCGGCGGACTCGCGATCGGGGCCGGCCAGGTCGCCGTCCTTGCCGTAGAAGATGACGCCGTTGCCTTAAGTTCCAGTTCTCGACGACCTGCAGCCCGCCGTGGATCTCGCGGCGCAGCTGTGGGCAGGCGAGGTAGTCGCAGGCGAAGATGGTGCGCACCGCCCGGCCCAACTCTTCCGGTGCCTGGTAGGTGGGGTGTTCGGGGCCGCCGCGGGTGAACCGGCGCAGGATCGACTCCGACTCGGCCGTCCCGAGCCGCAGCGCGGTGGCGTATTTGACCATTTGGTCGTATTGCTGGGCGAGGAGATCCGATTTGATCGGCCTGGTGGTTATCGCTCCGAGGTGGGCGTAGGCGGCGTCCTCGTCGGGCCGGTAGAGCCGGATGGAGCCGATGTTCTTCAGGCGGGGTAGTAGCCGGAAGTCGAGCAGTTCGGTGAAGGCGAACCCGACCACGCTGGCCCCATGCGTGTCTACGTAGTTGGCCTCGGCCACGGTGTCGGTGCAGTGCCACAGCAGTCCCTCGATCATCGCCGCCGATCATCGCCGCCTTCTTCGGACGAAGAGCAGGATTTAAGCTGTGAGTGGATGCAGGTGTGTTTGCGCTCGACGTGCCAGTAGGTCATCGCACCGGGCGGCCGTAGCGCTGGTGCCACTCGGTCATCGGGTGCGACTGCCACGAACCGAAATTCTTCGAATCGCTGGCACAGGCGGTGCCCTCTCCCCACCGCTGCGGATCGCGGGCTTCGAAGGTGGCGTTGACCAGCTTGCCCACCGCCGCGCGGATGTTGTCGCGGGTGATGAACTGCTGGCGGACGTAGCGCAGTGCGGCCTCGGTCTCCCCGTGCTCGCCGGTGGCGACCAGCTGTCGAATGCCGATGTTGGTGCCCAGCGCGAACAGGCACAGCAGCAGCCGACGGCGCAGCGTGACCCGGTCGATGATCTCGCGGGAGGCCACCGAGGTGAACTCGCCGGTGAACTCGGTGAGGAAGTCGGCCTCTTTGAGCACGTCGAGCAGATCCACGGTTCGCCGCGACACCGGGTGATCCGGGCCCCGCCAGCCGTTCCGTCGGCGAGGGCGGAATCGAACCGCTCCAGTACGCTGGTCATGCGCTGCTTCAACCCAGAGAGGAACTCCGCAGCATCCGAGGGCTGGCGCAGCTCGGCGTAGTGCATATCCCGGCTGGTTTCGAAATCCGCGGGTAGCTCGTCTTCGGGGTTGCGCCACAGGCCGGATCCAGCCACATACACCTCACGACGACGTAGCGCGTCCCGCAGCGCCACCAGCACACACAGCTCATACGGGATACGCTCGATGCGGCCTTTCTCGTCGACCAGCGGCCGGACCCAACCGCGCCACCGTGCACCCGCAGAAGGCATCCTCGAACTGCCGCAATGCGCTGGCCACGACCCGCTCCACCGGCTCGCCGTTGGTGGCCCTACCTTCTCCTGGCGATACCGCGTCAACACCGCCTCCGCCAGCCGGTCCACCGCTGGAGGACACCCTCTTCTATGTCGCCGGGGAACGAGCCCGGCCACTACGAACCCGTGATGAGATCGCACGGTACTACCGGGAGGCATTCGAGTCGGTCGGAAGCGTGGACATCGCTGAGGCCACTGATGTGTCGACCGAGGCAGGGCACGATGGGGGACGCGCCTTTTTCCGGTTTCGTTTCGCGGGACGAGACGTGGGTGACGAGCGGTTCGACGTGGACATCCGGATTTCGATGTTCGCCCGGATCAGTGATGATAGATGGGTGCTGGTCCACTATCACGAGTCCTCACCCGGTTCCTTCTGACCATCGCTCCACGGGCCGTCGAAACGACGACGTTCGTGGCCGGACTCGCACACCGGTTACATTGCGGCGAGGAACCGCCGCGTGTCCCGGTTCGACCGTAGTCGTATCACGCGGGTGGGCGCGTGCCGGTCGATCTCGGCGAGCAGGCGCGGCCGGTGCTGCCGGGGAAAGGACCACAGATAGCTCAGGAAGCCCCACGAGATGCGTTCCGGGCAGCCCTCGGCCTGCGCGGCTTGCCCGTGATATCGGCAGTTCCGCCACAGCACCCGCAGCAGACACACCCGGCGAGGCCGGTCGAGGACGATAACCGTGTCGGCCCGACTCAACCGGATGTCGAGCGTGGACCAGTAGTTGCCGTCGGCGATCCAGGACTGTCCGGCCAAAAGCTGTTTCTGCCGCCCACGCCACCACTGGCGGTCGGGACGGCGCCAGCCGGGACGCCAGTAGAACTCGTCGAGGCTGACCACGGGAATCCCCGTTCGTCGCCCGAGCTCACGAGCGAACGTCGTTTTCCCCGCCCCACCACTCCCGACGACCGCGATCCGGCGCATATCTCGACAGGTTAGCGCCCCACGGACTCCGAACACACCGGAACAAACCGCGATCGAGCGAGCACTACCCTGCCGCCTGACACCGGAACCGGGGAGCTTCGCCGCCGCCGATGCCGTGCTGAGGACCTGTGATCAGCAGGTGGAATGACCGTGGGTGCTCATGGTGCGCCTTCGGTCGGAGGTGTGCCGGTCTCCTCGGGGTCTGGGGGCTGTTCGGGCTGGTCTTGGAGTAGTGCCGAGAGCAGGCGGTTCCGGAGATGTTCGTCGGTCTCGTGCGGCTCGAGCAGGATCTCGTGCAGGTTCCGTAGCCGAGTCCTGGTTTGGGTCAACTCGGTGGTGAGGGTCTCGGCGGTTGCCCGGGCGGTGGCGGCGTCGGCAGCGGTGTCGGTGGCTCGCTGGTGGGCGTGGGCGAGTTGGGTTTCGGCCTGTTCGGCGCGGTTCTCGGCGTTCTCTGCGCGGGCTTGGACCTTCTCGAGGTGGTTTTGGGTCTGCTCGACGCGGGTCTCAGCGGCCTGGGCGGCCGTCTGGGCGGTGTCGCGGGCCTGCCGGAGGTCCGCCTCGGTGGCCGCGTGCGTTCGCCGTTCGCTCTCCAGCGTGGACCGCAACGCGTCGCGTTCGGCCTCCAGGGCGGCGATGCGTTCACGAGCCTGAGTCAGCTCGTTGGCCGCGGTCGCGGCGCGCTCCTCGGCTGTGGTGGCGCGGTCGGTGGCGGCTGCCGCGGTGGCTTCGTGTGCGGCGGCCCGGGTCTCGGCTCGGTGCTGTGCGTCGAGGGCGGTGGCTCGCTCCGAGCGGGCCTGTTCGGCTTCGGCTCGTGCCTGCTCGGCTTCGCCGCGTGCTTCGGCCGCGGCGGTTTCGGCCTCGGAGCGGGCTTGCTCGGCGAGTGCTTGGGCCTGTTCGGCCTCGGCGCGAGCGTTCTCCGCGAGCTGGGCGGTCTCGCGGGCCTCGGCGGCGTCGGTGCGCGCGCTGGTGGCGGTGGCCGCGGCGGTGGTCAGTTCCTCGGTGACCTGGCCGCGCACTTGTTCCAGAGCGGTGTGCAGTTCGGACAGTGGAGTGGCCAGCGCGTCGGCGGCACGGGCGAAGTCGCCGGCCGCGCTGTCCAGCGTGGTCCCGGGGGCGTCGCCGAAGGCCTCGTGCAGGGCGGATTGGGCGGCGGCGAGTTGTTTGCAGGTCTTGCCGCCGGGCCAGGTGCGGTCCGGGCAGTACTCGGGCGGTCGGCCACCGCGGGGGCCGGCGGGAGGAAGTGGGGCGCGGCAGGCGGCCAGCTTGCACCGGCCCTGCGGGGCCGTGTCGTCGGTGGCGGTGTCCATGACCCTCAGCCTAGTTTTGAGTTATATATATCGCAACTTTGGTTTAGAGTTTCGCTATTCATAACTACCTTTGCTACGAAAGTGTTGTTTTGTTGCTAACCTCAACAGAGCGAGCCACACGAGGATCCGAAAGGTGAAAATGACTAACGCCAGGGGGTTGAGCCCCGCCGCAACGAAGACGCCACGAAGCGGGGCCGCCCATGAACCATGGCCCGGCGCCGAACAACCGGTACGCCTGCTGGCTGCCATCGCCGACTGGCTGGCCGGCTACGGCAACGTCGCCACCCGACGCACCTACGCCACCGGCCTCGGCTTGCCCGCGGGGCCCGAGGAACTGGCCGACTGGGCCACCCTGGGATCAGGGCCACCCGGTTGGGGTGCCACGGTGGATGCCTACGGCGCAGTCCTCGGACTCGACCCGCGGACACCGACACCGACAGTCACCCGGCGCCCCCCACCTGCGGCCCCCGGAAAACTACGCGAACTGCACTGGCTGCGGTGGTGCGCCGCCCACCGGATCGACCCTTTGGCCGCCCACAGCGCCCACGTCAAAGCCTGGCTGGACGAACTGGCCACCGCCGAGGCGGCCCGCACCACCCGCGAACGCATGCTCGCCACCCTCAAAGCCCTCTATGCCCACCTCGCCGAGACCGGTTTGACCAGCGGTAATCCGGCAGCGATCAACCGGCGCCGCCTCGGGCTGTCCGGAAACCGCGAGACCGGCCACGCGCTGAACCTCACCGTGGAACAGGTACGCGCCCTCTACACCGCCGCGGCCACTCCCCGACGCGGTGCCTCCACGCAGGACACCGCCCGCGCCACCACCGTGGTGGCCCTGCTGACCCTGGGGCTGCGCGTCAGTGAGATGTGTGCCCTCAACCGTTCCGACCTGCACACCACACGCGGTCGCCGCGCGCTGCGCGTCCCCGGCAAAGGCGACAAGCCCCGCATCGTCTACCTTCCCGAGAGCGTCGAGATCACCCTGACCGACTACCTCCACACCCGCGATTCCATGCAGCAGAGCAACCGCCCCGCCCCTCGCGGCCAGACCCTCTCCGGGCCCCAACCCCTGCTCAGCACTCGTAGTGGCCGGCGGTGCAGTCGCCAGGGGCTGTGGCAGTTGCTGCGCAGACTGGCGGCCACCAGCCCCGAACTGCACGACATCGCCGAAGCGCTCCACCCCCATGCGCTGCGCCACTTCTACGTCACCACCGCTGTCGAGGCAGGCGCCGCCCTCGCCGATGTCCAGGCCGACCTCGGCCACACCAGCATCGCCACCACCCAGAGCGTCTACAACCACGCGGCCCGTCATCCCGAACGCAGCGCCGCCGACCTCGTCGCCACCACTCTGCAATCGAGTACCGAGGTCACAGACCCCACGCCGGAACCGAACGAGGACGAAGAAGACTGACTAACGGGAGGAGGATTCTACGAGGAAATAAAGTCACGGTGACGAATAATCGCCACGCCGTTCGCCTGCTCGTCTTGCTTTGTTGGAGCAGAAGAGGAACTCGTAGTTCTGAGCGGGAGTACGTCCCGAGGTGTTGTTCGTCCGGATGAACTGGCTGGACCGCTTGGGTACCGAAAGCGAGGACAAGCGCGGGAGCATGTCGGCATACGGCCGGCTGTGGAGCGAGTGGCGATTCGCCTTGTAGCCGATGCGGCATACTCGCTGTGAACCGAATCGCTCACCGACGACTCGCGGTGACGCGTGACGGCACACCAGGGCACCGGGCGGTTTGAAAAGCCGGCTCGGTTCAGCACCGATGACGGGCGGCTGCCCCACGAAGCTTGCCGCCCATCAGGACGTGGTGGCCAGCCGAGGAGAAGGTCAAGCCTGCTCCCACGATTCACCCTGGCGGACTACTCCTCGGAGTCCTCCCCGGACTCCGGGGCTTTTCCCGGGTCGACCGTGGCGCCGTGGGCGACAGCACTGTCCCCTTCGGTGTAGTCACCGCTGTGCAGACCGTCCCCGAAAACGAACACTGCCGGGCTCCTCGGCCACCTCGCTGCTTGAATTTCGGAGACGTTACTCCTCCGTCCAGTACGGAGCGCGCAGCTTGAACTTCTGGAGCTTACCGGTGGCGGTACGCGAGAGCTCGTCGCGGAACTCGACCGACGTGGGGGCTTTGTAGCCTGCGGCTCGCTGCTTGCACCAGCTGATCAGTTCGCTTTCGGTCGGTTCCTCGGCATCGGGGGACAGCACCACGAGTGCCTTGATGGTCTCACCCCACTTGTCGCTGGGCACGCCGATGACAGCGACTTCCGAGACCGCTGGGTGCGAGAAGAGAACGTCCTCCACCTCGATCGAGGAGACGTTCTCGCCACCGGTGATGATGACGTCCTTCTTGCGGTCGCTGATCGTGAGATAACCGTCCTCACCGATGGTGCCGCCGTCACCGGTATGGAACCAACCGTCCCGCAGCACCGCGGCGGTCTCCTCGGGCTGTTGCCAGTAACTGTCGAGCACGACGTTGGAGCGAGCCAGGACCTCGCCTTCGTTGTCCGCCTCGGAGGAGACTGCCAACCGCACTCCCAGCGCGGGAGCACCGGCCCTGACGAGCTTGGCGGCCCGGTCCTCGGGGGCGAGGTCGTCCCACTCGGCACGGGAACGGTTGATGGTCAGCAGCGGGGACGTCTCGGTGAGTCCGTAGATCTGGACGAATTCCCAACCGAGCTCCTCTTCCACCCGCGCCACCGTCCTGGTGGGAGGCGGTGCACCGGCCACGATGATCCGAACGCTGCCGCGGCCGGGAATCTCCCCCTCCCAATCGCGGGCCGCGTCGAGCACAGCCGCGACGACGGCCGGGGCCGCGCACATGACGGTGACCCCGTGGTCACGGACACGTCGCAGAATCTCGGTTCCGTCCACCTTGCGCAGCACGACCTGCTTGATACCGAGGCCGGTGGTGGCGAACGGCATCCCCCACCCGTTGGCATGAAACATCGGCAGGGTGTGCAGGTACACGTCGCGGTCGGTCAAGCCCGCGTGCAGCCCGAACGTCAGCGCGTTGACCCAGATGTTGCGGTGGGTGATCTGCACGCCCTTCGGGCGGGCCGTCGTGCCGGAGGTGTAGTTG
Source organism: Actinopolyspora mzabensis (assembly GCF_900101095.1). Classification (GTDB taxonomy): domain Bacteria; phylum Actinomycetota; class Actinomycetes; order Mycobacteriales; family Pseudonocardiaceae; genus Actinopolyspora; species Actinopolyspora mzabensis. The sequence goes on along the minus strand of NZ_FNFM01000003.1, from coordinate 329,931 downwards.
ATGCAGGCGGTGGCGTTCTCGTCCGGCTGCCAGGTGCGTGGCTCGGCACCGGGGGGTGCGTACAGGTCGTCGTCCCGGCCGAGCGTGTAGCGGTGCTCGGCCGTCACCTCCCCGAGTTCCTCCTCCAGGGCGGGATCCACGTACAGCGCCCGCGCGCCGGAGTGCTCGACGATGTAGCGCACCTCGTCGGGGCGCAACCGGAAATTGATGGGGACGAGCACCCGCCCCGTCCCCGCCACACCGAAGAAAGCGGTGAGCAGCCGCGCGCTGTTGTGGCTGACAACGGCCACCCGCTCCCCCACTCCGATACCGAGTTCATCGAGGTGGGCGGCCTGCCGGGTCGCAAGACCCGCGAAATCGCGATAGGTCAACTCACCGAGGGAAGGTGCCGGCTGGTCGGGTTCGTCGACGACACCGACGCGGTCCGCGTAGACCTGAGCGGCACGATCGATGAAGTCGGAGACGCTGAACGGAACGAACACGGGGCCTCCAGAACACGGTATCCCGCAACTGTACGAGTGGTGGCGCCGCATCTTATACGAAACGTTTGGTTCCATCCACAGCTCGTCGACGCGAGTCGGCGAGACCGTCGAAGCCGCCACCCCGGCCGACCCGCCGACGCGGTGATTTGGGACGAACTGGTAGCGATCACCGGTGAGGAATCCCGGCTCGACGGCATCTTCCTGGCGTTTCTCACCCTGGCCTGCCTGCTGGCCGCGGTCGGTGTGCTCACCGACTCGGCCAGCACCACCGTCGGCGCCATGGTCGTCAGCCCTGACTTCGGCCCACCGGCAGCACTCGCCGTAGCCACCGTCGGCAGTCGTCGCGACCTGGTAAGCCGCGCAGGCGTCGCGCTCGGCCTCGGCTATCCCGTCTCGATCCTCGTCACCGTCGTCCTGGCCATTTTGGGGCGTGAGGTCGGTATTTTCGACCTGGGCGAGCTCGGGGGCTACGCACGGCGTCCTTCATCTACCACATCGAGCCCTACTCGATCGTCATCGCACTGCTGGCCGGAGCCGCGGGCATGCTCGCGTTGACCTCCGAGAAATCCGGCACCCTCATCGGGGTGTTCATCTCCGTGACGACCGTGCCCGCAGCCGGTTTCGCCGCGCTCGCCGCCGTCGCAGGCCACTGGACCCATTGTGGCGAAGCCGTGCTGCAGCTGCTGATCAACCTGGGCGGTATCACCGCTGCAGGCGTGCTCACCCTGCTCGTCCGCCGACGGCGGGTGCTCCCCGAGACCACGCGAAACGCCCGACGGTAGGAAGGGCTCGCCGGTTGCGGAACTTTCCGACCACGTGAGAGGAGTTTTCGGGTCTGAAACTGTCGGAATCGCCACTGTCCGACGTATCCTTACCGAGTCCGTCAGAGCCAGGTCGAGCACGCCAGCCCTGCCGGAAGAGTAGTCAAGCCGGAGTGCCGGAACGGGTGTGCTCCGCGACGAGTCCGAGACCGGAGGTGCATGACCGAGTACCGCTGGCTGCTCGCCGATTCCGCCTGGTGGGGGCAGGACACGTGGTGGGGCCGGTGCGCGTTGCCGTTGCACGGCGGTCTCCCGGCCGGACCACCACGCGCGAGGGACCAAGTGCCGGAGTCGGCACGGGCAACGCGTCTTCCTGGGACGTTGCTGCCAGGACTTCACGACGCGCACGTGCACTCCGGACTGGTCGAGCTACGAAAAGTACGAGCCGGCGGAATCGCGCGAGTCGACGATCTCGGCAGCGGCCCGACCCGGATCGCCGAACTGCTCGCCCACGAGGACCCGTCCCTGCCGGTATGCCGGTTCGCCGGGGCGATGCTCACCGCACCAGGGGGTTATCCGAGCACAAGGGATTGGGCGCAGCCGGACCTCTACCGCCAGGTGACTTCCGGACGCGACGCACGCCTCGCCGTGGCCGAACAACGGGACCTCGGTGCGAAATCGATCAAAATCACCCTGCACACCCGTGCCGGGCCGGTGCTGGAGGACGACGTGTTGCGGGTGATCGTGGACACCGCCCACGAGCACGGCCTCGACGTCGTCGCGCACGCGGAAGGGGCCGATACGTTCGCGACGGTGTTGTCGCACGGTGTCGACCGGCTCGCCCACGTACCCTGGACCGAGCGGGTCGACGAGGCAGCACTGGCCGCGGCCCGCGACATGGTTTGGATCAGTACGCTGGACATCCACGGTCACGGTCACCACACGGCGGAGCTCGAGTGCGCGCAGGACAACCTGCGCCGTTTCCGGGAGCACGGTGGCACGGTGCGCTACGGCACCGACCTGGGCAACGGTCCGCTGCCGCTCGGCGTCAACGCTCGCGAGATCACGGCGATGCAACAAGCCGGCATGTCGGTCGACGACGTGCTGCTGGCCATGACCGATCCGGACCTGTGTGCACCACCGTGCGTCATTCCCGAGGGGCTGGATGCCGACCCGGCCGGGTTGGCCACGGCGCTGTCGACGGCGCGGGTGGTGGGAGACACCGTCGGGGAGGATCTCGGAAAGGATCGCGCTCATGACTGACCGGACAGGCTTCGCGGCCAAGGCACGCGAACTCGACGAGGCCGACCCACTCGGTGACTATCCGAACCGCTTCCTGCCGACCGACGACGACATCGTCGCCTACTTCGACGGAAACTCACTGGGACGTCCCCCCGCCGTGACCGCCGAGCGCATGGAGCACTTCGTCCGCCACCAGTGGCGAGCACGACTGATCCGAGGATGGGACGACGGATGGCTCGACTGGCCCACCACTGTCGGAGATCGGCTCGGCGAAGCCGTGCTGGGGGCGGCACCCGGGCAACTCGTGGTGGCCGACTCGACGACCGTGCTGCTGTACAAACTGGCGCGAGCGGCGCTGCACATCCGCCCCGAGCGTCGGGAGATCCTGCTGGACACCGACAACTTTCCCACCGACCGCTATGTCGTCGAAGGTATCGCCGACGAACACGATCTGACGCTGCGATGGATCGAGACCGATCCGGCCGCGGGTATCACGGCCGAACAGGTCGCGAACGCGGTCGGTCCGAACACTGCGCTGGTCGTGTTCAGCCATGTGGCCTACCGCTCCGGTTACCTCGCCGACGCCGCGGCCATAACGCGACTCGCGCACGAAGCCGGAGCGCTCGCACTCTGGGACCTGAGTCACTCGGCGGGATCGGTACCCGTGGAACTCGACGACTGGGATGTGGATTTCGCCGTCGGCTGCGGCTACAAGTATCTCAACGGCGGTCCCGGCGCACCGGCTTTCGCGTACGTGAACGGTCGTCACCAGCACAACCTCCGCCAACCCGTCCAAGGGTGGATGGGGCACCGCTCCCCCTTCGCGATGGGTCCCGGCCACGAGCCGGCTCCGGGAATACGGGGCGTACTCAGCGGCACGCCACCCGTACTGGGGATGGTGCCGTTACTGAGCGGTGTGGAGCTGCTCGAACAGGCGGGCATCGACGCGATACGCGCGAAGTCGCTGCTGCTGAGCGACTTCGCGCTGGAGCTCGCCGATGCCTGGGTGTCGCCACTGGGAGTGCGGCTCGCCTCCCCACGTGAGCACTGCCGTCGAGGCGGACACATCACGCTGTGCCGCGCCGATTTCGCCAGGGTCAACGAAGAACTGCGTCGGCGCGGCGTGGTTCCCGATTTCCGGGCGCCCGACGGGATCCGCATCGGACTGTCACCGTTGAGCACCCGATTCACCGAGGTGTACTCGGGTATGGCCATGCTCGCCGAGGTCGCCGCGGAAACGGCACGGATGAGCCCGTCCCGCCACAGTGAAGAGTGATCCCGGCACAACCGTCTTGGTACCACGGGAAATCTCGTAGGACGACGCGGCCGAGAAACAACGCTTCGGATCCCAGGCCAATCCAGCTCCGTGAAGATGCAAGATCCGTTGTTGAACCGCCTTCGGGTTGTGGGGCCGAACAGCCCTACGGCAACCCGCATTGCCTCTACGATCGACGGCACGGCACGCGACTCCCCCGGTGCGGGAGGAGTGACGCGCAACGCTCGTAGCGCGGCCGCGGAGAACCGATCCGTACTCGACCCCGGCCGTGGTGATGCGCTGGGGTTTCGCGATACGCGGTGCGCGGTTGGCCGAATCGAGGGGCAGTGTTGGATCCGAGGGAAGGAACAGGACGGTATGCACCCGTCGGTGGGGGATTTCGACACCGTCGACGACGATGGCGCACGAACTTCGACATTCACGAGAAGAACAGCACGAGCGCTGACGATGTGCGGACTCGCCGTGCTGGTGGCCGCGCCGCTGTGGCTACTCCTCACCGGAAACACCAGCTTTCCTGGGTCCTCGGACGAGGGCGCGCCTCCCATGACGCTGTGGCAGGCGATGCTGCCGCCGCTGGTCGGGATTGTGCTGACGCGGGTGCTGCCACTCGGCCTCGCCGAAACCGACCCGCTCTCGCGTTCCCCGCGGGCACTGGTGTTCCGGCAGATGTGGGTGCTGCTGGTAGCAGCCCTCGCGTTTCCCATCGTGATAGCCGTGCTGCCCACGGGCATATCCCGCGGACTGTGGTACGCGATACTGAAAGTACTGCTGTTCCTCGTGGTGCCGCTTGTCGCTTTCCGGCTCCTTCGAAGGGGACAGCCGCACTCCGCCGCGGTAGTGGTCCGAGTGCCCCGGCTGCGTTGGCTGGCCCCGCTGCCTGCTGTCCTGGCGTGGTTCTACCTGTCACGAGTCAGCTCACTGGCACCGCCGCCCTACCCTGCCGCCGCGTTGCCGGATCCGGTGACTCTGGCGGTGGTATCGTTGGTGACGCTGCTCACCGCCGGTGTTCTTGAGGAGATCTTCTACCGCGGTTTCCTGCAGACCCGGCTGGAAAGCCTGCTGGGGCGGTGGCCCGCGATCACGGTGGCATCGCTGCTGTTCGCCGCGATGCACCTGCCCACCCATCTGCACTCCGGATCGGTGGTCACCGGGCTGGCCACGGTGCTGGTTTACCAAGGACTGTTCGGGGTGTTCTGTGGCTACCTGTGGTCCCGGTACCGCAACATCTGGATCGTCATCGCGGTTCACATCGTCGTGAATCTCGCCTATGTGGATCTGCTGCTCGGCTGGCTCGGTCGCTGAGTTCGGTCGGAGAACACCGTGTGGAAACGGCGTTCCGGCCCGGAGCTGGACCATCGGGCCGGAACGCCGGGCCGCTCACGGGCAGCTAGTCGCGATAACTGAGCCCGTAGCCGTAGGGATATAGCGGATCCTTACCGTCCCCCCGGTTGATCGGTTGCTGCTCGAACGAGCGCATCCAGGTCATCGGAAGTTTGCCCGTGGGGTTGTGCTTGCCGAACAGCACGTCGGCCACCCCGCCCCCTTGGGTGCCGGGGAGCCAGGAGGCCAGCAGCGCGTCCCAGTTACCGACTTCGGACGCGATGTCCATCGGACGCCCCGAGGCGAGCACCACGATCACGGGCACGCCGGAGGAGCGCAGCTTGGCGATGGTGTTCAGGTCCTCCTGGGAGAGTTCGAGCCCGTTGGGGCGGTCTCCCTGGTACTCGGCGTAGGGCTTCTCCCCCACGACCGCGATGGCAGCGTCGTAACTACCGTCGATTCCGTCACCGTGGCGGTTGTAAGTTACCGAGGAGTCCGAAACCTCGCGAATCCCTTCCAGGATCGTGGTGCCCTCGGTGATGTCACCGCTTGATCCCTGCCAGGAGATGGTCCAACCGCCACTCTGGTTCCCGATGTCGTCGGCGTTGGAACCGGCCACGAAGAGCTTGTCCGTTCCCGATGACAGCGGCAGCACGCCCTCGTTCTTGAGCAGCACCTGCGATTCGCGGACCGCTTGCCGTGCCAGTTCACGGTGCTCGGTACTTCCCACCGTCGACAGCAGATCGCGCTGAGCGTACGGGTGCTCGAACAACCGGAGCTGGAACTTCTTGGTCAGCACACGACGGGTGGCATCGTTGATGCGCTGCATCGGAATGCGTCCGGACTCCACTTCCTGCCGCAGGTGGCCCAGGAACTTCTCGTGGTCCTTGGACAGCATGATCATGTCCAGGCCCGCGTTGACGGAACGCCGCACCTCGGCTGCCGTGAGCGTGCTGTCGTTGCCGTCGAGCTGGTGAATCGCGTTGTAATCGGACAGCACGAGGCCGTCGAAACCGAGTTCACCCTTGAGTACGTCGTTGATCAGGTACTCGTGCTCGTGCAGCTTGTCGCCGTTCCAGCTGCTGTAGGAAACCATGACCGATCCCACATCGCGTTCGATGGCTTCGCGGAACGGCTGGAGATGGATCCGACGCAGTTCCTGTTCGCTGAGCTGGGTGTTCCCCTGGTCGGTTCCACCGGTCGTTCCACCGTCACCCACGTAGTGCTTGGCCGTGGCCATGATCGAGGTCGGGTCCCCACCCAGCGTGGCTCCCTGATATCCGGAGATCTCGCTGCTCATCGCCGAGGCCAGTTCCGGGGTCTCCCCGAAGGACTCGTAGGTCCTGCCCCAGCGGTCGTCCCGAGCCACGCACAGGCACGGTGAGAACGTCCAGTCGATGCCCGTGGCCGCCACCTCTTCGGCGGTCGCGGCGCCGATCCGGCGCACCAGCTCGGGATTGCGCGTGGCACCGAGGCCGACGTTGTGCGGAAAGATCGTGGCTCCCCGCACGTTGTTGTGACCGTGCACGGCATCGACGCCGTACAGAATCGGAATGCCCAGCGGAGTGTCGAGCGCGGCGCTCTGATACCGGTCGTACATGTCGGCCCAGGCCTCGGGCGTGTTGGGGCTCGGCGCGGAGCCGCCCCCGCTGAGCACGGAGCCGATCCGGAGTTCGGCAACCTCGGCGGGACTGGCCGCGTCCCGCGTGATCTGAACCATCTGTCCCAGTTTGTCCTGTAAGGACATGCGTGACATCAGCTCGTCCACCCGCTCCGTCACGGACGGCCGCGGATGGTGCGGGTGATGATCGTGGTGCTGCGTGGTGTGCGCCGCGGCGGGGGCAAGTGCGCCGGTCAGCAGCGTGACCACGGCCATGCCCGCCACGGCGGGCAGCGATCGCCGGAGTCGGCGACCGGTCGCTCGATGCGACATGGAGGCTCCTCACAGGAACGTGAACGATGCAGTTCGTACGCTCGTAGCATGCTTGTGAGCGCTCCCGATACCAATCCGCTGCTCGGCGGCATCGGTACTGCTCCATCCGGAGCTCGAGTTCGAGGAACATCGGCGCGAAGTTGGCCCGTGTGCCGTCCACGGATGGTGCCGACGACCACGGCCGTTTCGGAACCGCCCTTCCATCCTGCCGCTGACCAGCGTGGACGGACCGGAAGGGTAACCAGCGCCTCGCGTAGCATCGAGATCCTGGTATTCGTGTGACCAGGTCCGGCCCAGGTATTAACCTCCGGTCATAGCAGCATTGCAGTTCCCCGGCCCTCCGCTCGCCGATGAGGTCGTCGCGTTGCGCCCTTGGCGTCGTTCCGACCTGTCACAGTGGTTCGACGGCTTCTCCGAACTGTTGTGCCTGCGCTTTTCCTGGCCGCTCGTCGAACCGCTCACCGAAGCGCACGTCGTCGAGAACTTCGAAGCACAGTAGGAAACGCGGCTTCGCGGGGAGGTGCTCAACTTCGCTCTGGTCGACGCGGCCGACCTCGACCACGTCCGGGGCGGAGCGTTGGTGTACGACGTCGACCTCGAGCAGTCTCGTGCAACGGTCGGCTACTGGCTCGGGAGGGACGCGCGGGCGCGGTGCGGCCACGCGGACACTGCGGCTGCTGGCGCGCTGGGTGTTCGATCACCTCACCCTCGCCCGCTTGGAGCTGACCTGCGCGCCAGACAACACCGCGTCCCAGCGCGTCGCCGAGCGATGCGGGTTCGTGCGCGAGGGCGTGCTGCGCTCGCACATGTGCTTCCAGGGTGGGCGCCGCGACAGCGTGATGTCCAGTCTGCTGCCGGGCGAGCTGGAATAGCTGCCGCGGAGGGTGTTCCCCACGGGTTCGGGCGCGATGCGAGCGAGCACCGACGTCGACTGCTTCGCCGGACCAGTCGGACCGTTGAAACGCGGCCACGACACCGGCGCCGAGTCGGATGCGTCCGTCGCGAATTCGCACGACTACAGGGTTCGTGCTTGCGGGTTTCGTCGGTGGGTGGTGGGGAGCTGTCTGATACGGCGCGCCGCGTCGATCTGCTGCCGATGGACGAGCTTCAACGCCACCTCGGCGGAGAGCATGTCAACCTCTGACGCCCCGCACGCACGCCAACGTGGCTGTACCGAACGCGTCGTGGGGCGGGGGAGCTGAAGTCTTGGGGAACGCCCCACGGGCCGGTACGGCGGTAGCCGCCGAACTCGACGTCGATGAACAGAGTCCTCCGGCCATGCTCGACGAGCACGGGCAAGCGAGGCGCGCAGGCGGCCTGCGCGCAGACCCTGGCCTCAGTGTCGGATTCCGTAGACCGGGTCTTCAGATGGCGATGACCTTGCGCAACTCATCGACGCCCGACAGGACGTGCGACTCGAGATCGTGGCCGTCCGCGTCGGCGAGCCACTGGGCGAAGCCGAACCGAAATGCGGCTACTCCGGCTGCAGCGGCGAGAGCGGCCTGTGGCTCGGATACTCCTCGGTCGCTGAGCGCCTGCGTCATTGCCGTGCTCAACTTCGCGATCTTGGCCAGCTCGCGTTCCTGCAAGTCCGGGTGCGCGTCGATCACGCCCTGGCGAGCTTGGGCCAGAGCGCGTCGCTCGTCGAACCACGTGGTGCTCGCCCCGAACGCGGTGACGACGGCCTCGAGCGGCGCCAGGTCAGGTGGCGCTGCGATCAGGGCGTCGACAACCAGGGCGATGAAGCGGTCCTGACTGGCGAAGAGCACTTCGCGCTTGTCAGCGAAGTACCGGAAGAAGGTGCGCTCGGTCAAGCCCGCGGCCACGGCGATCTCGGCGACGGTGGTCTGGTCGTAGCCCCGGTCGGCGATCAGCTCCAGCGCGGCGCGTTGCAAGCGCTCCTCGGCATCCGGTTGCCAACGACCCATACCCGCAGTCTAGTGATGACAGTCGCTGACATGAAGCGTAGGGTCATGTCAGTCTCTGACATAATCTGCTGGAAGGGATCCCCATGCACGTATTCGTCACCGGAGCCTCGGGCTGGGTCGGCTCCGCCGTCGTCCCCGAACTCGTTGCCGCTGGAAACCAGGTCACCGGCCTCGCCCGCTCGAAGGCCTCGGCGGCCGCCGTCACGGCTGCGGGTGCCACGCCGGTCCGCGGCACCCTCAACGATCCCGACGTGCTGCGCGACGCGGCCGCAGCGTCCGACGCCGTGATCCACCTCGCTTTCCCCGTCGACCTCGCCTACGCCGGGCGGATGGACGACGCCGTCGCTTCCGATGTGGCCACGATCCAGACCCTGGGCAAGGCACTTCCCACCGGCGGCACCATCGCAACCGCCACCGGCACTGTTGGACTCGCGCGAAACGGCGTCCCGGCCACCGAGCGAGATCGTCCCGCGGTGGACACTCTGATCGCCGCGCGACAGCCCTCGGATGACGCCGCACTCGCCCTCACCGAGCGAGGGCTGCGTCCCTCGGTGCTGCGTCTGGCCCCGATCAACCACGGCGAAGGCGACCACGGGTTCATCCCGACCCTCATTCGGATAGCCCGCGAGAAGGGCTTCTCGGGGTACCCCGGCGACGGTTCGGCCCGCTGGTCGGCAGTGCACGTCCGGGACACTGCCAGGCTCTTCCGTTTGGCAACCGAGCTCGGGGCGACCGGATATCTGCACGCGGTGGCCGAGGAGGGCATACCGCTGCGCGAGATCGCCCAGGCCATCGGTCGTCACCTCGATCTCCCGGTGCGTCCGGTGCCGATGGGGCTGGTCGACGAGCACTTCGGGATCCTCGGGATGTTCCTCAAGTCCGACACCCCGGTCTCGAGCGCCCACACCCGAGAGGTCATCGACTGGGTCCCCACCCAGCCAGGCCTGTTCGAGGAAATCGAAAAAGGTCACTACTTTGTTCCAAACTTGACCAGCACCGGCTTCTGACACGGCGCAAGCACACCAGAGACGGCTCACCAGCGACCGTGCTCGTCGGTACAGAACCGCTCCAGGTCACGCCGGATACGACCCCTCACCGAGCGGGAGGTGTTCGCAACCTGCCGATCGTGCTCTGCCTGGCGACCAGTTCCGGTCGGATGACGACGCGCGTGGCGGTCTCAGCGGGGCTGTTGATCCGCTGCAGCAGCACGTCCATGCTGCGCCGCCCCACCGCGTCGAAGTTCTGCCGGACCGTGGTCAGCGGCGGGGTGAAATAGGCGGAGTCGGGACTGTCGTCGAATCCGGCCACCAGCACGTCCGCCGGTACGCGCACACCGCGTTCGTGAAAGGCGTGAAGCACCCCAGCGCCATCTGGTCGTTGGCGACGAACACGGCACCCACGTCGGAACGCTTGGCCAGGAGTTGTCCGTTGACGTGGCCGGAAGCGGGACTCCAGGCGCCACGAAGCACGTCGGGAGGATCGATACCCGCCCCCTCCAACTCGGACCTCCACCCCGTGACCCGGCCCTGGCCTCCAGCCAGTCGTCCGGGCCCGAGACGTGCCGGGCCCTGCCGGTTCCGCACACCGGAGTCCACCGAGTCGAACACGATTCGCGGCTCCTGCCTGCAGAAGTAGGCGTGGTAGGCATCGGTGGTCGCCTCGAAGAACGGCGCCAGCTCCACCTCTCCGATCAGGAAGTGCAGTGGTTTGTCCGGCAATTCGCTCAACGCTGGCGACAGATCCCCGGACAGCCGCGCCGTGTCGTACAACGTGAGCCGGAGGAATTCGGAACGTTCGTCCCGCGCGCAGTTGGAACGGAAGTTCCACGTCGACAGCGTCGCCGCTTCGCCACTCCCGCGAGAGGACGGCGTAGCCCCGCTCACTGGCCTCGACCGGTTGACGGGCCCCGTTGATCCGGACGGCGAAACCGGGGCCCACCAATTCCGAAACGCGCAAGTGCAGTTCGAACCGTGCCGAACCGGTCACCCGTAACCTGCTGTGCTGCTCGTACGAAAACTCGCTACCTGCTCGATCGTCACTTCCCTGGAGCTCCACCGCAGTGTCGAAGGCAGGTAGAGGTTCACGTAGAGCGCGCTTCGATCCTCACGTGCGAAATAGACCGAGTCCTGGTACTTCGTCGCGTTTTCCAGACCCGTCCCCTCACAACACGTGGTGCCGTTCTTGGGAGTGAAGTCGCGGCTCGCTCCGGGGCCGAGTCCGACGAAGTCGGTGGTCAACGGTTTCTCAGCCGGACGTCACCGAGTAGTCATTGGTTACGAGATCCAGTCCATCGCTGGAGCTGGTGATCTCGAAACCGAACTGGACCTCGCCGACCGAGGCCTGGGCCTCGAGCCATCCCCGTTCGACGATCCAGGACATCACCGAGTCGATGTCCACGGTGGCCGCGGTCGTATCCGCCTGCCGGACGAAGGAGAACACCTCGTTGGAGCCATTGGATCCCCGGTGCACGTTCCAGGTGTGGCCGCCGACGTCCACGGTGGCCACCCGGGAACCGATCGGTCCCACGGCACCGTGTTGATTCATCCAGAGCATGATCTCGTAGCTGTGGTCGTCGACCCAGATGTCGTAGGCGGTGGCATACGCCCCGGAGTTCGGGACCGTTACGTCGAATTCGCTGGTCAGGTTGCCGAGATCACTGACGGGGGTGTTGATGGCCCTGGCCGAGTGCGGATAGGACTTGACCCCGCCGGTATCGGGATGGTCGGCCCACACTCCCCAGTTTCCGTGGGAGTTCGCCCAGATCGACTGGGGGCCCACTCCGCTTCCCCACACGTTGTTGCGCACGGTGTAGGCACCGTCGGACCAGGTGGCGTACTTGGCCGAGGAGTCCCACGCGGCGGCATGGGCGGTGGTGGTCAGGCCGAGGGTGGCGAGAACGGCCACACACGTGACGGCCACTCGGGACAGTCGCATGCTGTTTCTCCAGTGCTGTCGCCGGTTGTCGTTTCGGGCGCGAAGGCGACGCACGACCGCGGCGATCACGGAAGGCAGGGGTCCGAAGATATGTCCCGGCCCGGGATGTAGCGGAGTTCTCTCACTGACTACGAACCATTTCGCGCGGTAGTGCTGTCGGAGCGTCCGTCGATAACCTCAACAGTGCGGATCGTCGAAGCGCATCGATTGATCCAACAGAAACGACGCTAGTTCAGTATGGCGCATCGCACAAGACAGCACTCGGGAAGCATTTGGAGGAAAGGCGCATTCCTGCAAAAAGAGCTGTTGACCTGCAGGCGTCTTGGTGCCACAGTTCCCGTCATCGTTTTTGTCGTGTAAGCGAAGTCGCCGAAAACAATCGAATCGATTCGATTCATGTTCGACACTTTCGGGAAGTGGGTTGCGTCCATGCGTTCCGTTCCGCCCCATCTGCTCTCCCGCCGCCGTGTGTTGTCCCTGGCCGCCGGTCTCGCCGCCGGATCGGCGTTGGCAGGGGGTGACGCACCCGGTGTCTCTGCCGAGCCGGTCGGCACATCCGGGTTCCGTGACTCCGCCCTCGCCCGAGGAACACGGATCGAGGACCTGTTGGGCAGGCTGACTCTCGACGAGAAGATCGCCATGCTGCATCAGTACCAGCCGGCCGTTCCCCGGCTGGGCATCGCGGCGTTCAAAACCGGGACCGAGGCGCTGCACGGTCTCGCCTGGTCCAACGACAAAGCGGCGGACGGTGCGGTGGTCACCGCGACTGCCACGGTGTTCCCCCAGGCCATCGGGCTGGCCAGCACGTGGGATCCCGAACTGATCGAACGTGTCGGTGCGGCCGTCGGCACCGAAGCCCGGGGATACCACGCCGAGTCCCCCGAGATCTGGGGGCTGCAACTGTGGGCGCCGACGGTGAACCTGCTGCGCGATCCGAGATGGGGCCGCAACGAGGAGGGGTATTCCGAGGACCCACACCTCACCGGTGCGATCTCCACCGCCTACGGGCGCGGTCTCCAGGGTGATGATCCCGATCGGATACGCGCCGCACCGGTACTCAAGCACTACCTGGCCAACAACAACGAGGTGCATCGGCACACCACCTCGTCGATGCTGCCGCCACGGGTCAGACACGAGTACTACGAGGCCGCTTTCCGGCAGACCCTGTCGGCGGACGCCGCCACCGGGGTGATGTCTGCCTACAACCTGGTCAACGGCAGGCCGATGACCGTCCACCACGACATCGACGAGGTGGTGCGGGGCTGGGCACGGCGAACACTGTGCAACGTCACCGACGCGGGCGGGCCGAACAACCTCACCGGTGCGCAGGACTACTACCCGACCCAGCCGGAGGCCGACGCGGCGATCCTGCAGGCCGGACTGGACAGTTTCACCGTCGACGGCACCGATTCCGGCAAGACCATTACCGCGATCAAGATCGCACTCGAACGAAAGCTGCTCACCGAGAACGACGTGGACGAGGCCGTCCGTCACATACTGGACCTGCGCTTCCGGCTCGGCGAGTTCGATCCGCACGGGGGGCCCTACGGCCGGATCGACAAACGAGTCGTGGACAGCCCCGCCCATCGGGCGTTGGCCAGAACAACCGCGACCGAGGCGATCGTGCTGCTGAAGAACGACCGGGACGCGTTACCACTGGACCGGCGTCGAGTGCGGCGCGTCGCGGTGATCGGCCAGCTCAGCGAGACCCTCTACACCGACTGGTACTCCGCTGATCTGCCCTACGAGGTGACTCCGCTCAGCGGCATCACCGCCGCGCTCGGACCGAACACCACCCTCTCCTCGACCGAAGGGGTCGACAGGATCGCGCTGCGAACGCCGAACGGGAGCTACGTGACCGCCACGAGTGGCGAGGAGCCACTGGTGGTCACCTCGGGACCCGACGCGGCGACTCGGTTCGACGTGTTCGGTTGGGGCGAGGGGATCGTGACACTGCGCGCGGTGTCCAACGGCAAGTACGTCTCCTTCGGCGCGAACAGCACCCTGGTCAACGACGCCGAGCAGCCCAACGGCTGGTACGTGCGGCAGCAGTTCGAGCTGATCGACCACGACGGGGGCTGTGTGCTGCGGTACGCGGGCAACGACACCGGGGAGTCGTGGTTCGGGGACAGTACCTACGTCGTCGTCGACGGCGAGGGGCGGTTGCGTGTCACCGCCTCCTCACCGAGTGCCGCGACCACCTTCACCCGCGAAGTGGTGCGCAGCGGGAGCGAGGCCGCGGTCGAAGCCGCCACCGGCGCCGACGTGGCGATCGTCGTGGCGGGCAGCATGCCGTTCATCAACGGACGGGAGAACGACGACCGGCAGGACATGAATCTGGCTCCGACACAGCAAGCGGTGCTGGAACGGGTGCACCGGGCCAATCCCAGCACCGTGCTGGTGCTGCAGAACAGCTATCCCACCACGATCACCTGGGCGCAGGACAACGTGCCCGCGATCGTGTGGACCACGCACGCCGGTGCGGAAACGGGCAACGCGCTGGCCGACGTGCTCTTCGGCGCGGCCAACCCCGCCGGGCGGCTCACCCAGACCTGGCCTCGCTCCGCCGACGACCTCGCCGACATCCTCGACTACGACATCGTCAAGGCCGAACGCACCTACCAGTACTCCACCGCGACACCGCTGTATCCCTTCGGGCACGGCCTGTCCTACACCTCCTTCGAGTACACCTCGGCCCGCACGAGTACCCCGTTGATCCACTCCGACGGCGAGGTCGGCGTCAGCGTCACGATCGGCAACACCGGCCGACGAGCCGGCGACGAGGTGGTGCAGCTGTACACGCACCAGCGGGAGTCCCGTGATCCGCAGCCGCGGAAACGGTTGCGTGCCTTCCGCAGAGTCAGCCTGGCAGCGGGCGAGCGCCGGACCGTGACTTTCACACTACGTGCCGCCGATCTCGCGCATTGGGACGTCACCAGGGAGAAGTGGGTGGTCGAAGCGGCGAAGCACGATCTGATGCTCGGTGCTTCCAGCACCGATGTCCGCAGGCGACTCACACTGCGGGTGCTGGGCGAGACCATCCCGCCGCGGGATCCGTACCGGTGGACGAGAGCGGTCAATTTCGACGACTATTCGAACATCACGCTCACCGAACGGACGAAACAACGCGACACCACGGTCACCGCCTCGGATGAAGGGGGCTGGATCCACTTCCGCGACGTCGACCTCGCGGGGGGCGCGAGCGCGATCACCGCGCTGGTGGCCAATGACTCCGCGAGCACCGCGCGCGTGCGCGTACGACTGGGCGGTCCGACGGGGAGGCGGATCGGGAGTTTGCGCGTTCCGGCCACCGGCGGCGAACACGCCTACCGGACGGTGCGGTCCCGGCTGGCGCGGGTACACGGCCGCCACGATCTCTACCTCGTTTTCGAAGGTGGGGCCCGTCTCGCCGAGTTCCGACTGGAGAGGTAGCCACTACGCGGCGGGGGTTTCCTCGAGCCGTGGTGCTCAGGTGCGCGGGGACTCGACCACCACCGCGCCGGCTGTTCACACTCGGCGGTTGGTGCGCTCGGCGCGATTTCGCGCGGGGCCGAGCCGTCCACGGGTGAACCGCTTCGATCCGCACCGACGAACCGCATGAGGACGAAGGCGTGCACCTCGAGCGAAGTACGATCCCGGGGAGCGGTGTTGCCAGCCAGGTTCTTCCGCCGAGCGCCACTGTCGCCGAGCGACAGCGCCGTCGGGGTGCGAGCCGGACCGGCGGTACCGCTCGGCACGGTATCGTTCGATGCGGTTCGACGCACCACACCGGAGGACGAGATGGTCTCCATCGCCGACGTGGCCCGGGACGCGGGGGTTTCCTCCAGCACCGTCTCCTACGTGCTGTCCGGGAAGCGCTCGATCTCCTCGGAGACGCAGCGCAGGGTGGAGGCAAGCATCCACCGGCTCGGGTATCACCCCCACGCCGGGGCCCGTGCGCTGGCCAGCAGCCGCACCAGTGTGCTGGCGCTGATCATGCCGCTGCGCGCCGACATAGACGTTCCGGTTCTGATGGGTTTCGTCAACTCGGTGGTCACCACCGCGCGGAACTACGACTACGACGTGTTGCTGCTGACCAACGACGAGGGACCTGCCGGGTTGCGGCGGGTCGCTGATTCGGCGATGGCCGACGCGCTGCTGCTGATGGACGTCGAGGAGGAGGATCCTCGGGTGCGGGTGTTGCAGTCGTTGTCCTGTCCGGGTGTGTTGATCGGGCTCCCCAACGATCCGGGTGATTTGTCCTGCGTGGATCTGGATTTCTCGGCCGCGGCGAAACGGTGCGTGCGTCACCTGGCCGATCTCGGGCACGAACGAGTCGCCTTGGTCGGGCCCTCCCCCGTGGTCTACGAACGTGGCACCAGCTTCGCGGGTCGGTTCCTACGGGGATTCACCGCGGCCGCGCGGGAACGCGGAGTGCACGCCACCAGCCGGGCGTGCGTGCCTTCCTATGAGGGCGTGCGCGACTGCCTCGACAGGATTCTCACGGACCAGCCGGAGCTGACGGGTCTGGTGGTGCACAACGAAGCGGTAATCGCACCCTTGCTGTCCGAACTGCACAGCCGCGACATGCGGATTCCGGAGGACATCTCGGTGGTGGCTGTCACCCCCGACGAGATGGCCGCGAACCGCCCCGTGCCGCTGACCACGGTGCCGCTTCCTTCCGAAGACATCGGAAGGAGCGCCGTGGAGATGACGATGCGTGAACTCCAAGGGGTGCGCTCTCCCGAGATTCGACTGCTGTCACCCCGGCTCACTCCCGCCCGAAGCACCGCGCGACGAGTTTGACCGACGGAACCGGTCGGCGGACGGTCGGAAAGGCCGCCCGCCGAGGTGATTCGTCGCTTATGCCGCTTCGGACGCCTGCCAGTGGGTGAGATACTTCGAGACTTCACCCGCGATACCGATGTCGAGATCGTTGCGGTTGGTATTCGTCCGTAGCCGTATCGGTTTGCCACGCCGAACATCCAGCACCATCGGTGTGGCGCCGGGAAGCACCTCGTTTCGACTGCGTTCGAGAATCCGCAGCACCGGAGCGGTGTCCTGCGACGTCAGTTCCGGTTCCTTGAAGTACGGCAAGACCAGTTCGGCGGTCCCGTCGGGATAGCGCAGCCCGAACACGGTCTGGTTGGAGATCCTCACCTCCAGCTCGTCCCACTGCCAGGAGTAGGAATCCACCGGCAACCCGACTGGTCTGCTTCTTTGGTGCCAACGGCGAAATCCGTCCTCGAGCTCACGGAAGTGCGGCAGCTGATACCTGTTGGCATTCGTCACCACCTCGCTTATCACGTGTCCGGTGTCCGGACTGCTGACAGCCCGCCGTATCCCCGCTCGAAACGGCTGGTAGAACAACCATGCTTTGCTGTTGTGGTCGAGGTACATGAGTCGTTGCCTGCGAACCATCCGCACCGAGTCCTGCGAACGGCTGCACACGAAGTCGAGAAACGCGCCGAGGCCCACTCTTGCGGTCAAGTTGGCTCCCAACTACCGAAGTCAGAGCAACGTTTGTCGTGGTGAGGTGAACACTGTTACTGCCAGTTGACGACTGGGCAAGTACTCCATATTCCGTACGCGGTCCGCTGGAATTCCGTTTTGGTTACCGTGCTCGGCTGGGTAACTGCCCGAGGTCGATTATAGCATCGTACTGTGCTACGAGGCACTCTCGTGATACGTACCATTGGCAAGAATTACTTGGATGCGTCTTCCGTCCACTCGCAACGGCGATTCGAGAAGTACTTGTAAGTATTATCCTCTCGGGGCGGCAACCTGTACTCCTTCGTTGCCGGATTCACCACGTTGTCCAGCACGGCGGCCTCCGCGACCGGATTCGGACTCCTTGTCGGTGGTGAGTAGTTTCGAGTTCATGACTCAGTCGCTTGCTCTCCGGTTGGACGACCTCACCGGCCATGTGAAAGCAACCGCACGCGACCGCTTCCCGGAAGGCGATGAAGGAGTTGCTGGAATGCTCTTGGCGGAGGGGACCATCCTCACCAGCGCTGCCCCGACCGGGTTCAACCCCAGTGCTGAGGTGCGTCACGAGACCGGTGCCTCCTGCGGGGCACTCAAGCAGCACAAGACCGTCTTGGCATCAGTATGCCTCCGCTGCGAGACACACTCCCGGTCCGTCGTCCTGAGCCCCTGCGGCGTCTGCTTGGAGGGGCTGGCCGGGCACGGATCAGGGGGACTGGTCGTGTTCCCACAGCCGACGAGCCGACCGAGGTGTCCTGGGTAAGACTGCAAGACGCCCATCCCTACTACTGGCGCAGGATCTTCACCGAAGACACACCGGTTGGTAACCAACAACGCCGCATGACGCAGCCACCCAGTGGAGAGGCACGGCTGAGAACCGGCTCATCGCCCCGGAAAGGAGCCCTGTACCGAGTGCCTGCGGCGTTCGCCTCCGTCTTCGATCCTGCCCGCGCTCATATCGCCGACACGTTCGACGACGCACGACTGCACAGCGCATATCTGCGCGGAAGCATTCCTCGTAGCCGCCACCGAATCGTCACGGTGAAAACGTGGGTACCCCCACGACCGAACTTGTGCACGCAAGGCAAGCTCCCGCCGAAACAGCAAGCCCAACCGCGGTGCTGCACGACACCGACGAGTGCACGACCACCCATTCCATCGAGCGGTGCTCCGTGTCCCGCCCGACCGTCCACCGCGCGCTCTGGCGCGACCAGTCGTCATGGGGCAGGTTGACGCTCTGTCCGATCACAGACCCAACCGCCTCGCCGACCGACGCTCGACGAGTACGAAGGCGACCTCGAACAGGTCTTCCCGCAACTTCCGTTCGTCGTATCATGACCGAACTCCACGCTCTTACGCCCAGGCAGACGAGGCCGTACGAGATGCTTATGCTCCATTCGTATGAAGCATCGAGATGCACAGCGGGGGAAAATATACGGCGACGTTAGAGTGAGGAGGCCGGTTGATCAGAGTGCTGCTAGCCGAGGATATGCACATGGTACGTGGAGCGCTCGGAGTGCTGCTGAGTCTCGAACCCGACATCGAAGTCGCCGCCGAGGTCGCCACCGGTGACGAGATCATGCCCCAGGCGAAACAACACTGTCCCGACGTGGCCATCCTCGACATCAGCCTTCCCGGCAAGGACGGCATCACCGTCGCCACCGAGCTGCACTCCGAACTGCCCGACTGCCGAACTCTCATACTGACGAACCTGGGTACGCCCGCGACCATTCGTCGTGCCCTGGCCAACCACGTCGACGGTTTCATGCTCAAGGACGCTCCTGCGGACAAACTCGCGACCTCGGTGCGCGAGGTCGCGGTTGGAAGACGAGCGATCGAAACCGAGTTGGCGCTGAAGGCATGGGACACCGAGGAGTGCCCCTTGACTCAACGGGAACTGCAAATTCTTCGGTTGACCTCCGCTGGGCACGACCCAGGCGAGATCGCCGCCTCGCTGTATCTGTCCGCGGGAACCGTGCGCAACTACCTCACCGCAGCGGTCACCAAGCTCAACGCACGCAACCGTTTGCACGCGGTTCGCATCGCGACCGACTCGGAATGGCTCTGATCTCCTGGCAAGGAGAGACGCGGGAGCGAGCAGATCCGGCGGTCCTCCCAGACCGCACCGGTGGAGCGGGAACACGCGGCGCAGACGACGATCGGGCTCTCAATCGTATCCCAGTACGATATGCGATTCGGTCACCTCTCCCCACGCTGGACATACCTCGGATGCTGCAGTGCAGTCCGCATCGTACGAACAACTTCTCCCGCAATGTGGGGCTGTCTCCTCAGCGGACTGGTCTCGATCGTTCATCGTTGCTCCAGGTGACTGCTTGCTCCGGGCTCCTCGCGGATGGCCTCCTTCACACCGGTGATCACTCGTTCATCGGGACAAGTCCACCGGACGTACACGGGACCGCCACTCAGGCGATGTTTCGTTCTCGTTCCTCTCGCTCCATTTCGGCAAGAATGTCGCTCCAGCGAATCCCGCGAGCCAGGCGCCTGGCCGGTTCGGTGAAGCCCCCTGGCATCAGGAATCCGTTGCCGTTCCGCGTGTACGCCATGCGTTCTTCCTCGGAACGGCTGCACTCCTCGCTCATCGTTTTTCCTCTCGCCTCTTCGTCTTTATGTCGTAGTAATCTCCGCCGCAGAAAAGGAGAGCACCGGAGTCCGCGCCACAACCTGAACCGAGTACGCTACCGAGGAATATGGAGTGGTCCCCTGCCTCGTGGACATCGGCCAACTCGCATTCCAGCCAGGCCAGTGAACCGTCGAGCAGTGGAGCCCCGGTGAACGGGCCGTCCTTCCACCCCACACCTTCGAACTGCCGCCATCCGGCCGGCCTCGTCCTGTCAGCGAAGTACCGGGCCAGTTCCCGTTGATCGTCGGCCAGCACGGATACACCGAACGAGCAGGAGGCTGCTATGCTGGCGTGCATTCTGGCCGTCCGGGATACGCAGCACAGCACCAACGGCGGGTCGAGCGATACGGAGTTGAAGGAGTTTGCCGTCATTCCGTGCGCCCTGCTTCCGCCCGCGGTCAGCACGGTGACACCCGTGGCGAAGCGGGACATCACGGCACGCAGCGAAGTCGGATCATCCCTGGAGCGGGGATGCGGCGAAGTCGGCGTGATCCGCACGTCTCGCCCGGTCGGTGCGTGATTCTCGCTGAACATGTGATCCACTCCGTTCCTGCTGCTTCAGGGCGCTTCATAGGAGGTGAGAGCCGCCCGCAGCTCGGCGGGAACGCGTGTGGGAACAGTGTTCGAATTCGGGCCACGCATGCAGGCGATGCGTTGCCGCCCCCTGGCCACGAGGCTCTCGTTCACCTCTCCGAGCCTTACGTAGTCGAAAACGAACTGTATCTGTGTCTGGGTTATCTCCTCGAGCTGCATGCGTATGGAGAGCTCTTCGAAAGCGGTGATTTCGGCGAAGAACTCGCACTCGGTTTTGAGCGTGAAGAGCTTCAGGTCGTCACGTAGTTCCGCAAGAAGCCCCGGAGCCTTCTCCCGGAGGAACATCTCGCGGCACCGACCCTGCCAGCGCAGGTAATTCACATAGTATACATTGCCGACCAGGTTGGTTTCCTCGAATCCAATGACGTGCCTGATCTCGTAGTAGTCCGACTTATTCATTCTCTGCCTTCCAGGAAAGCGAACACTACCGGACCTTCGCGGCCCTCGACGTTCGTCACGAAGGTGGCTATTCGGGATCCACCCGCCGAAAACAGCACCCACTCGGGCGTGTGTACCCGTTCGAGCACAAGTGCTTTCGTCATCGAGCCGTTCTTTCGCAGGCATTCCAGTGCGCTCCATATCCGAGTGCCGGCTACCGCGGGAGGTTCTGCGCATTCGCGCGTCACCAGGTCATGAAGCCCCATCAAGCCGGGACCGAGGAGACCGGTCCAGTCATCGACCGTTCGTTCCACGACCTGTTCGACGTCGCACCCGACCGGCTCGGAGCTCACCGCAGCAAGCGTCAGCCCCGCACCGTGCGAGGCGGATACCTCGGCGTCCGGAACCTCCGGTCTGCCGTCCGGTCTGTGGTTCAACCGGACCGGGCGACCGAGTGCACGACTCACGGCAAGCTCGGTTTGCGACCGCCTGCGGACGTCGGGGTGTGACGATTCCTCCGGGTCCGGTTCCACCACGATCGCGCGGTTGCCACCCAGCACATTCTCGAGGAAGCGCTCGAGATACGGCCCCAGCATGGGTGGCACCCAGGGGCCGCGGCCGTCGTTCCTGCGGACGGCGCGGAGTCTCAGTCCCTCCCATCGTTCCACTGCCTTGCCGGACGTGGTGCGGACCATCAGGTCGTAGACGTAGCTGTCGCCGTCCTGAAATAGCTCGCTCGCGTCGAGCACGAGTGGTCCGGAGTCCTGGTCGATCTGACCCGCGGGGTAGAGCCGTTCGACACGTTCGGGAAGCAGCGTCGCGTCGGGGACGCAACACTGGAGCGCGTGCATCAGCGTGTCCCTCGTCCCCGGATCACCCAGCAGCAGTTCCTGCGGCAGGAACGGTGCGAACCAGGAGCTCTCGCCACGCGTGTCGATATCCGCCACGGCATGCCTGGCTGCCGAGCGATGGTATCCGAGCAACCGTTGGAAGCGTTTGCCCTGGAACAGCAATCCACCATAGAGCTCCGAGGCCGGATCCACGGCGACAAGCGGTAGCTCCGGTCGTGGTTCGACGGCTGCAGCTGGGATACTCGGGCTGGGAAAACGTACCCGAGCACGGAAATGATCGGCCCCGAATCCGGTCTCCGAAGTTCGCAGGACCACATCGACTGTGCCGGGATCCCGCACGAGTGCAGCGACGCGAATCGTGTTCGTGTCCGTCGGGGTGACCACGACCGGGCGCAGGAACTCGACTCCTTCCAGGAGTGGCGCGTCGGTACGTCCCGCGAGTGCCGCGGCGACCTGCGTCATCGCCTCCACGCCGAGCACGGCGGGAAACAGAAACTGGCCGTCCAGTTCGTGATCACGTAGATACGGATCGTTGTTGCTCGACAGGTCCGCCTCGGTGATGAGCTCGACACCCGGATAATGCACCGCGATCCGCTCCACGAACCGCGTCAGCGGGAGCTCTGGTCTCCGTATCGGCAACGTGCTCATGCCGCCCATCCGGCCACAGATCACCATAACCGGATTCGTCGGCGAACTGTTCAACGCGCGCCGCAACAGATCGATGCCGTCCCGTGTCGACACCGGGGTGATTCCTGTTTGGCTGAGTCCTTCGACGACGCCGAGACGTTCACCCATCCCGGTGCCCGACCACACGGACCACTCCATCGCGATCGCACGAACATGCGGATTCTCCGCCTGGAAACGTCGAGTCAGCTCACTCATCCAGTCGTTCGCCGTCGCGTAGTGAGCTTCGCCACGCAGCCCCGCTCGTCCGATGATGCTGCCAAAGGTGACCAACAGTTTGAGGCCGCTCGTCCCGACAGTTCGCAGCACCGACTCCAGCCCTCGCACCTTGGGAAGCAGGGCTTTCCGGAATTCCTCCCCGGTGAGCGTGGAGAGTGCTGCGGGCGCGTTGTACCCCGCTCCGTGCATGACTGCTGTCACCGGACCGAGTTCCTGCTGGAGTTCACCGACAGCAGCACGGACCTGTTCTTCGTCACTCACATCGGCGCGCTGGTAGCGGTACTCGACCCCGGCCTCGGTCAGTCGCTTCAGATTGGCGGTGAGATCAGCGTCCTGCTCCGGTTCGGCGCGTCCGACCAGCGCGAGCCGTGCACCGGAATCCTTCGCCGCGGCAAGTGCGCATTCGGCGGTGATTCCCTTACCGCCACCGGTTACCAGCAGGACGTCCGTCTCGTCGAGTAGTAGCTGCTCGTGGGGCTCGGAGTCGGTTACCGCGATCAGTTCCGGCACCCGACGTCTTCCGGCGGAGTCGTAACTGACTTCTGCGAATTCCGTGGTGGCGGCGACCTCTCGCACTACCTGGTCCACGTGGGTGTCGATGTCTCCCGCCGAGGTGACGTCGGCGAGTTCCACGATCGTGGTCTTGATCGAGGGGTGTTCCAGCACCAGGGTCTTGGCCATCCCGGATGCCCCGAGTCCCTGCTGCACCACCACGAATCGAGTGCCGTTCGTCGTGGCGCGTGCTGCCGCCAGGAACAGTTCGACATGTTGCTCATCGCAGTCGGGAGGCAGGCACAGCAAGACGCCGGCCCCGACGTTCGCAGAGCTGAGTGCGCGTTCCAGCGGTTTCGCGAGCGGATGGTTCTCGGTGGTGAAGACCGTCCACTCCCCCGGTTCGCCGACGCCCCCCGGCGCCGGAGCGGGCTCGTCCACATACTCAACGGCGAAGGGAGTGACCCAGGACGCCACTCCGGAGACCTCACCCACGGCTGGGCGGTCGCCGTCCGCCGCGGATTCGGCGATGCCGTCGATCATCTCGGCCAGTTCGCCCAACCGTGCCGTGGCGAAGCTCGGCACCGATTCGACGAGGGACCTGTCCGTTGCCCTGGCCACCTCGTTGACCAGCTGTCCGACGGTGATGGAGCTCAAATGCAGATCATCCAGCGGATGAGTGTCGGTACCGATCGCTTCCAACGGCAGTTCGGCACGTTCGGCGGCCAGTTCACGAAGCAGCTGGAGAGTTCCTCCTGGCTCGGTCATCTCACCCGGTGGGGCACCCGGGGTGGTACTCGTCCTGGTGTGGCTGTCCTGCTCGTCCCGCTCGGTTCTCGCAGGTTCACGGTCGACCAACCCGTCGGGCAGCTCCTGTACAAGCTCGCATGGGTTCGTCAGGAACTCCGGATCGGAATCGATCGACAGCGGGCGAACCACACGGTCTTCGAACAATGCGGCGGTGTTCACCTGCTGTCCGCATACGAAGGCCGCGGCGACAACGCCGAGAAGACCGGACAGCGAGTCGCTGTCGGTACTCATCGACACTGTCTCGGTGTTCGGTGCGATCTCTCGAGCCAGAGTGCCCAGCACTCTGCCCGGGCCGACCTCGATGAGCAGATCGCAGTTGTGCGAGCCCTGTTCGACTGCTTGTTGGAACCGCACCGGGCTGGTGATCTGTTCCCGCAGCAATCGGCGCAAATCCTGCCCGGGACGCAGCCTCTCACCGGTAACGGTCGAGAAGACTGTTCCGCGTGGTTCGAGGAACTCGAAATGAGCCAGCCGGTCGTCGAGCACGGCGGCAGCGGGTTCGACCAGTGGTGAGTGGAACGCGTGTGAGACGTTGAGGCTGCTCGTCTGCACCCCTCGTGCGGCAGCGGTCGCGCACACTTCCTCGATCTCGTTCGTGCCGCCTGCGAGAACGGTTTGTCGTGGCCCGTTGTACCCCGCGATGACGACGTTCGTGCCGATGAGGAAACGTTGTGCCTCCTTCGGTGAGCAGGACAGTCCCGCCATCGTCCCCTCGGCCTGGCTCTCAGCGGCCATGACCGCGCCACGAATCGTCGCCAGCCGGACCAGCTGCTGCTGGTCCAAGGCTCCGCCCCAGTGCAGAGCCGTCAGCTCCCCGAGGCTGTGTCCGACCGCCCCGTCCGCTTCGATCCCGAGCTTGTGCAGCACGCGCAGCCCGGCGAGTGAGTTCGTCACGATGAGCGGCTGCGCGACCTCGGTCGCCACATTGTCCTGTGCCGCTGGCAGATCTGCGGTGGCGAAGACGGACTCCGCTTCCGGGAAGCGTCGTCTCAGCGCTCCGGCAGTACCGCCACCGGTTCCTTGACCGGGAAATAGGTACGTGATGCGGGGTTCTGTCTCGCTGTTTCCGAGAAAGACCCCCTCGCGCTGGTCGAATGAACTCTCCGCGCCGTTGTCGAGTGCCTCTCGCAACCTGTCGAGCGCTCGTGCGGCATCGTCGGGTCCGGAAACGACAGCGGCGGCGCGTTGTGGACCTCCCGACAGCTCCCGCGAGAGTTCGGCAGCCATGTCCGCAACTTCCGCGTACGAAAGCCGTGTCGCCAGCCGAGCACATCGCGCGACTCGTTCTCGCAGCTCGTCGCGAGTTTCCGCATCGAACATCAGGATCTCGCGATCCTGCCTACCGGTGACCGCACGCGATGTCCGGAGATCAGGAGAAGCGACACGTCGTACTCCGGCTTCTCCCTCCAAGGTGACGTGCGTGTTGATGCCCCCGAATCCCATGGCTGATACGCCAGCGCGTACCGGAGCCCCCGCGGTCCATGTCCCCACCTCGCTCGGCACGTATACCGAGGAGTCGCCGTGCAGGGCCGAATGAGCGTTCCGGTGTCCGGTGGCCGGGGGGATCACCTGGTGAAACACGGCGAGACTCGCCTTGATCAGTCCTGCTGCTCCCGCGGCGGCCTTGGTGTGTCCGAAGTTGCCCTTGATCGTGCTCAGTGCCGCGGGTGCCGCGGTGGGATCGTCCTCGTCGCGTGCCGAGGACAACGCTTCGATCTCGGTGGCGTCGCCGACCGCTGTACCTGTGCCGTGACCCTCGAAATAGCCAACCGTTCCGGGGCCGTAACCGGCTCGTTGGTAAGCGCGCCGCAGTGCGAGTCGATGTCCCGCCGCTTCCGGACGGGTGATGCCGCCCTTGCCGTCGGAGGACACTCCCCAGCCCGTTATCGATGCGTAGATCCGACACCCGCGCGCCAGGGCGTCCCGATGGCGCATGAGAACGAGCACGCCCGACCCCTCACCAGGCCAGAAACCGTTGGAGTCACGGTCGTAGACCTTCATCTCGTTGCTGGCGAGCGCGCCGGTTTTGGCGAAGCCGATCATCTCGAACGGATCGATGGAGAGATCTACTCCGCCGGCGAGCACGACGTCCAGGTCGCCCTCGACCAGGGCATTGGCTCCGGTTGCCACGGAGAGCAAGGAGGAGGAGCAAGCTCCGTCCACGGTGTAGCCACCACCGTGCAGGTCGAAGTGGTTGCAGATTCTTCCCGCGATCGTGTTCGAGAGCCCCCCGGCGAGAGAGTCCTCGTTGATCGCGGGGAACGGAGCCTTGTAGCGCTCTTCGAGGTCTCGGAGGAGATCAGCGATCTCGTGGTCGTCCCAGCCTTTCGAGGTCAACGAGTCCGCGACGGTCCGACGGACGTAGGGCCACCTCAGCCGCAGGGTGTTGGCAGCTCGCGAGAACTCACCGGTCAGGCTGTTGCCCAGTACGACTCCGGTCGATTCACGTGGCAGCCCCGATCCGTTTCCGAACCCCGCATCCCTCAGCGCCCGTGCTGTCACCTCGAGTGCGAGCCAGTGCGTTAGGTCCGTGGCGCGGTAGGTACTTCCCGCCACTTTGTAGTGCACGCGATCGAACTCGAAATCACGTAGCACGGCGGCGTACTCCGTGTAGAACCGATCCGGCGCTTCGGGGGCCGGTGACCAGTAATCGCTGCGATTTAAACGTTCGTCGGGTATCCGCCGGAAGGCTCGCCTTCCGGCTAGCACGTTCTCCCAGAGTTCATCCGGAGATTCGGCGTCGGGGTAACAGAGACCGATTCCGACGATCGCGATCCGTTCGCTTCCCATCGACTGCCTTCCGTCGTGCACGCCTGTCCACATCAATCGTCATATCTATTTCCGCGGTGTCGCGCCAACAGCACGGCCACTGAGCCGTGTGCTGCTCAGAATGCACCGGAAAGGTGATTCGGTCTTCTTCGGAGGTGTCCAGTTTCCCCGGCACCGAAGAACGGAAGTGTTCGGTACGGAATCGGAATCGACACACGACGTTTCACCGTCCGGTTGCTCTGCTCACGGCAGGCTGCCCGGTCGGGCTCGGCGGGTCAGAGTCCCGAGGTCATCCACGAAACTGCGGTGAGCGAAGTGACGGTAACCAGAACCACCCCCTCTCCCGAAAGGGGCGGTACCACGGTTCCGTTCCCGCCAGGTCGCAGTGCGCGTCGTCACGGCGTTCCGACGGGCATCGCGACCGCGTGACGAGTCGGTGACGCCCGTCGGCTCGCCGGTATCGCGAACGGCTCAGTAGGTCACCACGGCGCGGAAACGGACGTCACCCCGGGCGGTTTTGTCAACCGCCTCGGAAACCCGTTCCTTCGGGAAGGTCTCGACCATGGGACGGATCGTTCCGGACGCAGCCATGTCCAGAGCGTCACGGAGATGGTGCTCGCCATGGTGGGTGGCGCCGATGATTCGTTGGCCGAGCCCGAAGAACGGGTGCTCGGGCGGAATCGTGAAAGGTGTGGCGGGATCGATGCCCGCGAGCACCATTCGACCGTTTTCCCTGAGCGCGGGCAGGGAATCCGTGGCTGATCGGTACGAACTGCCGGTTACCAGTATGACGTCGGCACCGCCCACCTCGCGCAGTTCTGGACCACTCGCGACAACGAGATCGGCTCCGAGCTCCCGTGCAGGTTTGTGCTTCTCCTCGGAACTGGTGACGGCGACCGTTTCGAGGGCGGCGGCTCGGGAGAACTGGACAGCGAGATGCCCCATACCGCCGATGCCGAGGACCGCGACACGTTCGTCCCGGCGAGGTTCCGAAGCGCGTAGTGCGCTGATGGCCGTGTAGCCTCCACAGAGCAACGGGGCAGCCAGTTCCGGCGAGAGGCCGTCCGGGATGCTCACTGTCTCCGACGCGGCGGCGACCATGTATTCCGCATGACCCCCCTGCACTGTGAAACCTGTCGATACGGGAGCAGCGCAGCGGAACGCGGCCGTGGCCGTCAGCGGTGGTCGTGCCTGGCAGTACCCGCAGTCTCCACAGGTCCCCCTGATCCAGGTGGCCCCGACCAGGTCCCCTACCGCGCGCTCAGTTACCGCGCTTCCGACCTCGACGATCTCACCGACCGGTTCGTGTCCGGTGATCGCCGGTTCGATGCTGGGAAAGGGTAGGATCCCGTTGGTTGCGAGAACGTCGTTACCGCACAGCCCGCAGGCGTGCACCCTGATCAGTACGTCCTCGGGACCCGGGTGAGGAGTTGGCACCTCGCTGAGCTGCCACGGGCCACCCATCTGCGATATCACCGCTGCTTTCATCCTGACCACCTGCCGGTACCGGGAGTGAGTGATCGGCAGGGGCGGTGGATGGCGATGTGTTTCGGGCTGTCGATCATGGAAATCAACCGCCGACGTTCGTCGCCGTGTATCTGATCGGCAACCTGTCCAAGCGGTGAACGAAGTAACTCGGCTTCCATGTTAGCTCCTCCTCCGGCACGGCCAACTCGATGTTTTCCAGACGTCGCAGCAAGGTGGTGAAGAAGATCTCGCCTTCCAGTCGAGCCAGTGGCGCACCCAGACAGAAGTGGATTCCGTGGCTGAAGGAGAGATGGCCGTTCTGTCGGCGTGGATCGAACTGGGCGGGATCGGCGAACTCGCGCTCGTCGTAGTTGGTGGCGGCCAACGAGATCGCGACGTGCTCACCGGGTTCGATCTGGACGTCGCCGATCGTCACGTGGTCCTTGGCGAAGTGGTAGGCCACGGTCACGACGGGAGGATCCACTCGCAACATCTCTTCGACCGCCTGCGGAATACGAGAGGGGTCGTCGCGGAGCAGTCGCAGCGAATCCGGGTTGCGCAGCAGCGCGAGCGTACCGTTAGCGACCATGTTCACTGCGGTTTCCACCGAACCGATCAACATCAGGAAGACGTTGGATCGCAACTCGATGTCCGACAGCGTGGCTTCCTCCGCCTGTCCGGCCAGGATTGCGGAGATCATGTCCTCGCCGGGGTTGTTCTTGCGCTCCTCGATCAGCTCGGAAAGGTAGTTGTCGAACCAGCGGCCCGCCTCGAACAGATCGTTCTCGTCCGAAGAAACGGACAATCCGGTGACGACACCGCAGTGTTTCCGGAACTCGGTTCGGTCCTTCACGGGGACACCGAACCAGTCGCAGATCACCGAGTTGGGCAACGGCACCGCCAGTGACTCCAGCACCTCGGTCCCACCTTCTTCCGCGATCGCGTCGACGAGCTCGTCGGTGATGGCTTGTACCTGTGGACGGAGCCGTTCCATGTACCGCGGGGTGAAGGCCTGGGATACGACCTTTTTGATCCTGGTGTGATCCGGGCGATCGTTGAACACCATGGAGTGGCGGAAAAACTCGTCGTTGTACAGACTCAGGTACGGTTTGAGCTCGGGACTGGCGACTTGATCGCTGCGCGCCAAGCGAGGATCGGAAAGAGCGCGACGCGCTTCACGGTAGCCGGTCACCAACCAGGCCGGCATCCCGTCCGGCATGGACACACGATGAACCGGTTTTCCGGTCCCTAGCTTCGCGAGAAGTGTCTGTGGCTGGGTGAGATCAGTGGCTTCCAGCAGCAGCGCATCGCTTTCCGAGTTGGACATGTGTGCACCTCTCGAATTCTTTGATGATCAAAATCCGTATTCTTGACTGGTCCGTCGGACGAGTCATGCTTTCGAATTGCCGTGTCACCGAAGTATCTTCGTGGCACGCGTCGGCGAGAGCGACTTTCACATTGCTGTCCGCTGCCGCTCGAAATTACCGAGCAATACGGAAATTCTGTGGATCGACCGGGGCTGTTGTTCAGGTCGCAGTATCACCAGGTCGTTCCCGCGGAAAGGTCCGGGGCCTTCCAGCCTTCCAGGTCGTACTCGTCGAGGCATCGCTCGACGAATTGGCGGTATTCGTCCATCTTCCCGGATGCGGTCTGCCCGAACAGCATGTCCAGACGAGTACTCTCGTGGTTTCCCGCGTAGTTCCTCTCGTAAAGATCGTGTCTGCCGCCGAACTCCGTCCCCACCGCGTCCCAGAGAAGCTTCATGACTTTGACCCTGTCTTCGGCCGTGATACCGTTGGAACCACGAAGATAAGTTTCCAGATATTTCCTGGTTTCCTCGTTGTGAAAGTCCTCGGCACCAGAGTTCGTGTACACCAGGGCGCCCGCGACGTCCTGCAGGACGATCTCCCTGATTCGGGGGTAGCCGATCTGTGCGAACCATCTGTATGCCTGCCCGTAGTGGATGTTCGGCAGGACACTCCCGTCGCGCCACTCGCTCGGGTTGCGAGCCGCAGCGTCCGACAACCCCCAGAAAAGATTGCGCCACGCCAGGACTTCACCCACACGGGTCTGCACTCCGCGAAAGTCCTCGGTGCCGGTGATCTCGAGCGCTTTGGCCAGCAGTCCAGCGATGAACTCCAGTTTGACCGCGAGTCGTGTGCACCCGTGAAACGTGGAACGCTCGATGAATCCCGAATCCGCGGTAAACAGCTGGACCTTGCCCAGGTCACCGTAGACGAACACGTTCTCCCACGGGATGAGCACCTTGTCGAGCACCAAGATCGAGTCATTTTCGTCGAACCTGGAGGACAGGGGGTAGTCGAAGGGGGTGCCATTCGCCACGGCCGCGGCGGTGTAGGAAGGGCGAGATATCAGCTTGACGCCCTCCGCGTTCATGGGAATGGTGGCAACTAGGGCGAAATTGCGTTCCTTGACCGGAAGTCCGTAGTGGGCGACAAAGTTGTAGTGTGACAGCGCGGATCCTGTCGCCACCATTTTCGCCCCGCTGACCACCAGTCCTGCGTCCGTCTCCCGCTCCGCATGAACGAAAACGTCCGAGACCCGGTCCGCCGGCGTTTTGCGATCCACTGGGGGGTGCACGATGGCGTGATTCCAGTACAGTACTTTCTGCTGCGATTCGCGGTACCAGCGCCTCGCGTTGGCCTCGAAGGGTTCGTAGAACTCGGCGTTGGCACCCAGTGTCCCCAGGAACGACGCCTTGTAGTCGGGACTGCGTCCCAACCAGCCGTAACTGCTGCGTGCCCAGGTGGCGATCGCTTGCTGGTCGTCGATCAGATCATTCGCGCTGCGTGGAGTGCGGAAGAAGCTGTGAGTGTAACCGGCGTTACCGGTGTCGGTGGGTGCGGTAAGCAGACTCTTGGTCGCCGGATCGTGCAGAGCGTCGTAGAGCCTGGCGACCATCCTCGCCGGATTGCCGAAGGCCTGATGCGCGGCGACGTCCCGGACTTTTTCACCGTAAATGTGGACTTCTCGGCCGTCCCTGAGGCTTTCGAGGTACTCCTCGCCCGTCAGAGGACGGGTACCGCACGATTCGTCGGACCGCTGGTCCTGATGCGCGCTCATAGTGGGCCCTTTCGACGATCCGCCCGTGGGATTACTTTTTGCGGGCGATGGTCATCCCGTCGGCGATGGGTAGCATCACCGTGTCGAAACGTTCGTCCGCGGCGAGCCGCGCACTGACCGAATCCATGATCTCCGCGGCATACTGGCCCAGCTCGTCCTCGGCGTTTCCGGGATCCACCACTGTTCCGTGCAGCAACACGTTGTCGAGGATCAGCAACCCTCCCGAAGCCAGCAACCGGGCCGCCGCCTCGCAGTAACGCGGATAGGACGTCTTATCCGCGTCCAGGAAGACGATGTCCGCGGCTTCCTCGTTCTCGAGCTCCTCCAACGTGCGTTTCGCCGGGCCGCATCGGAAGTCGATGCGATCGTCGATGCCGGCCAACCGCCAGTGCTCGGACGCGATCGACAGCCATTCGTCGGTGACGTCGCAGGTGACGACTTTTCCGTCTTCGCCGAGTCCCCGGGCGAACGCCAGAGCGGACAGACCCGTGAATGTACCCACGTCGATCACCCTGCGCGCGGAGGAGACCCGGGTGAGCATCGTCAGGAAACCGGCCTGCTCGACGGGAATCATCATCTCCGCCGCGTCGCCGAGCGCCATGGTGCGCCGAATCAGATTGGACACGGCTTCTTCCGGGGGCGTGCACGAACCGACGACGTAGCTACTCAGCTTCTCGTCCAGGCGGAACGTACTCATGTTTCCTCCACGTCGCGGATTCGTGTCCCCCGTCGATACGCTGTGCCACGGAAGGGACGCTTTCCCGTCGGTTACCACCCACTGTCCGGCCGCAGCCCGGTCCGGTGCGTCTTCTCGCTTGCACTCCGGGAGCTGGTCCGGCACTTGCCCGGCCGGTGAGGACAGCACGCTGGGAGACGTTTTCCTCTCCGCGCACCCACAGAATCGTGCTGTCAGGTCGGCCGGTTCCGCTACGACGTTGATGATCGTCCCCGTCGCCGAGCCCTTCCGACGAGTTCTGCTCCCGGCACGTGGCCCCGTCCACTCCGGAGGCCCGGCACGTGCGCCTGACGCGAGGTAGACCCGACTATGCTCACGGAATCCGAGGGAGTTCGATGCGAGTCCTATTCACCATTTATCCCAACTCGCTCGCCCACCTCTACCCGGTGGTCCCCCTGGCTTGGGCGCTGCAGAGTGCGGGACACGAGGTCCGGATAGCGACGCACGTCAGTTCCGCGGAGCTGATCGTGCGTACCGGCCTCACGCCCGTCGGTCTGGGAGACCCCGAACAACCTCCCGTGCGGTTGACCGACGACTGCTCCCCACCCAGGTCACCCGAAGACGTTGATCGGTATGCCCGAGTCCTGGGGCTCACGCCCGAGCAGCGGGAGCACTGGATCGTCTTCTACCAGTACCTCATGCAGCCTGTCTCGGACTACGTGCGGTTGGATCGGTCCGAGGCCTCCGACCTGGTCGACTTCGCCAGCACGTGGAAACCGGACCTGATTTTCTGGGATCCGACGCATCCCGCGGGTGCCGTCGCCGCACGGGTCTCCGGTGCCGCGCACGCACGATTCCTGATCGGCCATGACATGTTCGGGTGGTGTCTGGATCGTCTCGCGGAGCGCAGGGACGACCTACGTGCAGCGGGGCTCGACGAGAATCCGCTGGCGAGTCTCATCCGACCGCTCGCAGAGCACTACGGGCTCGAGGTGGACCGGGAGCTGTTGTACGGGCAGTGGAGCGTGGAAACCATGCTCGATGGGCTACGACTGCCTACCAGTACCAAGAAGTTGTCCATGCGGCACGTGCCCTACGTGGATCCACAACTGTTCCCTGAGTGGCTGCACGAGTCACCGGAGAACAAGCGGTGTGAATGTTGCGGCAGGCTCGGCCGACGTCGCATCGCCATGTCTCTGGGGGAATCCACGCGGCGGTTCATCAACGGAGACTGGGACAGGACCCCCAGGATACTGCAGGCACTCGAAGGTCTGGAGGACCTGGAAGTGGTTGCCACCCTGGACCAAGCACAGTTGCACGACGTCAAAAAGGTGCCGCACAATGTGCGGCCGATCGACTGGGTGCCGCTCCCCCAGCTGATGCCGACCTGTTCGGCATTGATTCATCACGGCGGTATCGGTACGTACTCAGCCGCGGTGGCCGCGAAAGTGCCTCAGCTTGTATGTGATCTGGCGGATGAGTCCCTGCTCATGCGCCTCGTGGAGGACGATCCGAACGTGATGAAGGCCGGGACCTACCGACTGGGGTGGGAATTCGGTGTACGAGAAGAAGGTGAGGCCTCGGCACCGACGGCGCACTGGGAGCTGCCCGCCAAAAAGGTGGAAGCCACCCCGGTGTCCGAGTTCATGCTTTCCAAGGGATCCGGAGCACGACTGGACCATCGAGCCCAGTCCATCGAGGAGATGCGTGAACTGATCTGGCATGTCGCCACGGATCCCTCCTACCACGCGAACGCCGCCGCGCTCTACGACGACTGGATGGCGATGCCCGGCCCCGGTGACGTGGTCCCGGATCTGGAGAAGCTCACGGTGCAGAACCGCAGACGCTGACCTTTCGTCGTCCGGAACGGACGATCGCAGCTGTCATCCGGGCTGTATCAAGAGTCCACCGCCGGGGCGCGCACAGATGAGTTCTCGACCGCCACGACGTCGTGACAACGAGACATTCTCACCCGTGCTGCTGGGCAGGAGCATCGAATACTAGTGCCGGGAACGGGCTCTTCGACGGTTTGGAAGGGATAGCACAGCAGAAGATGTCACAACAGGTGGGGAGCGCGACGATCGGCCACCGTCACCCTCGGATCCCACGTCACGGAATTTCGGCCAGCCGACGACAGTCCGGTCGAGCAGCGGCCCTGACTAGGAGAAAGCCATGAACACGAGCGAGAGTGGTGTCGCGCCGCCCCTGGCCGGACGGCGCGAATGGATCGGGCTGGTGGTACTGGCCATTCCCACCATGCTGGCAATGATGGACATCAATGTGCTGTTTTTGGCGCTCCCGCACCTGAGCACTGATCTGGGTGCGACGAGCACCGAACAGTTGTGGATCACCGATATCTACGGTTTCCTGATCGCCGGTTTCCTGGTTACCATGGGAACACTCGGCGACAGGCTCGGGCGTCGAAACGTGCTCATCGCGGGCGCCACCGCTTTCGGGGTCTTGTCCGCCATTGCGGCGTTTTCCACCAGTCCGGAAATGTTGATCGCCATTCGCGCGCTGCTGGGAATCGCGGGTGCCACGATCATGCCGTCCACCCTGGCACTGATCATGAGCATGTTCCCCGATCCGAAGCAGATGGGTGCTGCGATCGGGGTCTGGGCCACCGCGATGATGGCGGGGGTGGCACTCGGCCCAGTCGTGGGCGGCCTGCTGCTCGCCTCGTTCTGGTGGGGCTCGGTTTTCCTGCTCGCGGTGC
The DNA here is from genome assembly GCF_900101095.1 of Actinopolyspora mzabensis. Classification (GTDB taxonomy): domain Bacteria; phylum Actinomycetota; class Actinomycetes; order Mycobacteriales; family Pseudonocardiaceae; genus Actinopolyspora; species Actinopolyspora mzabensis. The sequence goes on along the minus strand of NZ_FNFM01000003.1, from coordinate 295,208 downwards.
CGGTCATGTTGCTGGTGGTCGTGACCGGTCCGTTCCTGCTACCGGACTCCCGAAACCCCGATGCGGGCAGGATCGACCTGTTCAGCGTGGTGTTGTCGTTGGCTGCGCTGCTTCCTGTCATCTACGGATTGAAGGAGATGGCCAGATCCGGCTGGGCGGCGGTACCGGCTGTGGTTCTGGTGGTAGGTGTCGTCTTCGGCGTGCTGTTCGTGTACCGCCAGCGACGATTGCGAACCCCCTTGCTGGACATCGGACTGTTCGGCATCCCAGCGGTCAGCGGTGCGTTGATCCTGGGGCTGCTCTTCGCGACGATCCAGGCTGGCACGGGACTACTGATGACACAGCACCTCCAGCTGGTCGAAGGGTTCTCCCCGCTCGTGGCGGCCCTGTGGCTGTTGATCCCGGCTGTGGCGATGGTGGTGGGAATACAACTGACTACACCGTTGGCAAAGCGGATCCGTCCGGCCGCGGTGCTGGTCGTGGGCATGCTGATCGCGGCGATCGGAATGTTGGTCCTGACTCGGGTCGATGCCAGCGGCGGCCTGCCGCTCCTCGTCTCGGGGGCCAGTATCGTCTTCATCGGGGGCAGCCCGATCGGGGTTCTGGTCAATCAACTCGTCATGCAGTCCGCTCCCCCGGAACGTGCGGGATCGGCGGCCTCGTTGCAGTCGACCGGGGGCGAGCTGGGATCCGCTCTGGGCATAGCGGCGTTGGGAAGTCTCGCGGCAGCCGTCTACCACACGAAGATCAGAGTTCCCGGTTCGATACCAACCGCGGCCGGCGATGCGGCACGGGAGAGCGTGGCCGGAGCGGTTTCGACGGCCTCTCGATTCCCGGGCGCGGCGGGTGAAGAACTACTCGACAGCGCCGAGGAAGCCTTCACAAGTTCGCTCAACATTACGGCCGGCGTCTGCGCCGCCGTGTTCCTGGGACTGGCTGTCCTCGCTTTCGCCTCACTACGCCACATCGCGGCCACCGGAGCCCCGCAGGGCTCTTCGGAACCCGCTCCCGACGCCGGAAGCGATTCGGGGGCTTCCGCAGCGCAACCCTGAGCATCACACGCTCTCCGACGCGGTTCCGGCCGGGAAACATGTACTCCCGGCCGGAACATTTGTTTCCCGTGTAATGTGAAAACGGAATCACCGTTGCTCGTCGGGACCGTGAGATCCGACACGGAGGGCGGTATCGGTGAGGGTTTTCGAATGACCCCGACTCTCCGAATGCCGACCGAAAACCAATTTTCTCGTCGATTGCCCGAAGATGCACACCGGACCAAAAACTATGGAATATCAACCTCTAGTGGGATATCCTGGACGAGGATTCCATCAGGGGCGCCCAAATTCTGAATGAATCCGCATATGTCCTCGTCTGTATGACGAAACGGAGTACTACATGACTCTGAAACGTCGGACCTCACGGCTCGCCAAGGCCGGTGTGGTCGCCGCGGCGACCGCTGGGCTCATCGCGGGGGTGCACTCCGCCTCGGCCGACACAACAGCGCCCGAGCTGTCCGTGGCACCCTCCAGTGGCCTCACCGACGGCGCCACGATCACGGCTACCGTTACCGGCTTGGCGGCTAACGAGACCTACTGGATCGGGCCGTGCGGCATGACGGACAACGGGTGTGCGGGTGACCCGGACTCGGTTGTCGAAGCCACTTCGGACGGCTCCGGTGATCTCACGACCGAGCTCACCGTGAACAAGGAGTTCGTCGGCAACGTCGGAACGGGTAACGACGTATCGATCGATTGCGCCGAGACCCAGTGCAAGGTCGGTGTCTACAACGCTGACATCGTCGCGCTCGACCGGACGCCGATCCACTTCGGCTGATCGAGCCGCGATTCCGGAACCTGCGCCGGCCGTGACGGCCGGCGCAGGCCCTCCTGGATCGGGGATCAGCTGATTCGACGGATCAACGACCGGGAATTCGAACCGGTACCCGAGGGGCCGGTTCGACAAGAGTCCGGTAGTGAGGGGCCGGGGGCGGTTTCACGCCGCGCCCGGGCCCTCACTTCATGTTTGCCCGGGGCGTGTTGGCCCGGCTGGTGTGATCCACCAACAGGTCCCAACATCGGCGTAGCAGGTGTGGCGACCTCGAATCCGCGTTTCGATCCTGAGTGGAGCTGGTGACTACAGCGCGAACTAACCCCTCGGTGGAACTCCGCATCGACCCCGGCACCACTCCCGGTTGCATCGAAGGAGATCAGGACACTCGGGTGACTACCCGTCGGTCACTGAATGCCACGGATCTACCACATATCGTACGAACCACCGGAAGAATCCCGTGTGCAGGGCCGTCACCAACTGCCTCGCCGAACCGGCGTCGAGCAGCTCCGTCCCCGACGCACTGCTCCTAGGAGCAACGAACCGCTCCCAACACGCAAACTGCTCCCCGGCGACCGAAACCGATTTTCTCGGTCCGACCGCCGAGGAGCAGTATGTCTTTCCCAGAATCCTGGTGACGCCTCAGCCACCGACGGGACTGCTCTGGTGCGAAAGCAGTTTCACCGAACCGTCGGTTCGTTTCACGATCACCCAGACGGCGCGGATCCGCCGTTGCGTCGCGAGTTCCTGCTCGCCCGCGAGCACGATGCCGCCCTCGGTGACCACCATGGCCACGTCGGTGTCGAGGAATCTGACCTCCAACGGCCATCCGGTCACGCAGGCTCCACGAAGATCACCGCGGAACCCCTCGTTCATGTACTGGCGGATTCGCTCCTTGCCGACCAGTTGATTGTCCTGCAGCAGCAAACTGCCGTTCTCCGCGAAGACCTCGGCGAAAGCATCCGGGTCGTTCGCCGACCAGGCTGCCTGAATCCGCATCGGGACGGTGAGCACCGCTCTCTCGTCGGTTCCCGTGAAAGGACCGAAGAACGACGTGTCCTCTGCCACGCCGGACTCGGCGAGTATCCGTGCAGCGCTGCCCCACGAAGTGGTGGTAGGCAATGTCGTCTCCCGTGTGATGGTGCGGTAAGTGTCCACCGAGGCGCGTCACCAGCGCAGAGTCGCACCTTCACCTCGAGGGCTGTTCTGGTAGACGGCCAGTCGCCACTGTCCGTTTTCGTTCACGATCACCCAAGTGGAACGCACGGCCAGTTCGGGAGCGACCTCGGTCTCCCCCGGAGCCAGGATCCCCCCGTGGGTACGTACGAGCGCTACCGAGTCCGAGGCGAACCGAACATCGACCGGATTACCCGTGACCCCGGTGTCCTTGAAGGGACCCGCGTAGGCTGCGGCCATGAACGACCGGATCTCCCGGCGTCCTCTCTTCAGCACGTCACCCGGCAGAATCAGGATTCCTTCCTCGGTGAAGACATCGGCTATGCCGTCGGCGTCGTTGCGGGACCAGGCCGCGACCATGCGCAGGGGTACCTGCAACACCTCTTTCTCCCGTTCGCCGGTGAACGTCCCGTAGTAGGAGTCGAGTCCACTACGTTCTTCGGTCGTCCGGTCGGTGACGGACATGTTTTCCCCTTTCCGAGTAGCTAGAAACGAACCGGTGAAATCCATATTCGGAAATCGTCGATCGGTTCACTGCGAAGCTTGTCACAGTTTCGCGCCCAGGTCCTCTCCGTAGTTGCCCGGAACCGCGTTTCACGAAATCCGGTAAGCATGCCGGAAGACGCGACAGAGATCTTGCTGGGTGAAAATGGGCGATACGGAAGTCTCCAGGAAGGAACAGTTCCATGACCGACAAGGCAGCCTCGCTCGTCGATCAGGCAAAGCAGTGGGCCACTTACTACGGGGAGTTCACCGAGGGGGAACAGAGCGTGGTGCTGGCCACGTTGCTCCGGCAGCGCGCCGCATGGGAGAACAACGACGCCGACGGCGTAGCCGAGGTCTTCGCCGAAAACGGCAGCGTGCTGTTCGGGGACGAGCAGTTGGTCGGCAGGGAGAGTATCCGCTCCTACATGGCCGAGGCGTTCTCGGGCCGCTACAAGAACTCTCGGTTCGTCGATGAGCCGCTCGAAATAAGATTGCTCACCGAGAGCGTGGCGGTTGTGATATCCCAAGGTGGTGTGCTGGCGGAGCACGAACAGGAACTGCCGACGGATCGTGAAGTCAGGACCACCTGGATCATGGTGTTGCACGATGAGCAATGGTGGCTCATCTCGCAGCAGAGCAGCCCCGTAACCGGATAGGCACGGCAACGATCAACGAACCGCACGGGAAGCTGGAACGGACCAAACGACAGGGACCACAACCGAACGTCACGAATATCCTTCGCACAGTGCCCCGCCTGTTACGCCTCGTCGCGAGTGTGCGTTAATGCGTAACGGAATTACCGTGTGACGCTATCGGGACGGTGGCTCGTGTCTGAATTTCAGTGCGCCAATTGCGGTCGACCGCTGCCGCGAAAGCCCGAGAGGCGGGGGCGCTCCCCGGTCTACTGCTCGGCGGCGTGTCGGCAGCAGGCCTATCGCTCCCGCGCTCTCCCGGACAACGGTGAGATGGTGCACAAACTCATCTCCGATATCGAGAGTCGGGTGGGTAAGCTGACGCCGAAGGCTCCGACGGAGTTCTATTCCGATGTCACCGAGCTCGCCGGTGTCGTGGGCAAACTGCGGCGCCTGGCGCGAAGTGCACGTGATGCCGCCCAGAAGCTGGAGTTCGGCACCGGCGAGGTGAACACCGCGGAGCACAACTCTGAAAGCGTTACTCATCAAGCTGTTACGGAATCCCTCCCCGGAGACATCACGCTGCGGACGAGTGGAGACGAGCGCACCACCGCTGTGTCCATCGCCGACGCTGACGAGTGGACCTTCGCGGGTATGGTCGAGCCTCATCGCCGCGAGTTGCAGGTGCACTGCTACCGCCTGGTGGGCTCCTACGACGATTCCGAGGACCTCGTCCAGGAGACCTACTTGCGTGCCTGGCGGAGCAAGCAGGACTTCGAGGGGCGCTCCACGTTCAGGGCCTGGCTTTACCGCATAGCGACCAACATCTGCCTGGATTTCCTGCGCCGGAACTCGCGGAGACCTCAGCGCTACGAGCCCATGGGCGGGAGCGATGCGGGCGACGTGACTCCGCCGTCGAAGGTGACCTGGCTGCAGCCGTATCCCGACGAACTGCTGACGGAAGCGGTCGCCCAGGACGAACAGCCGGACAACGCGGTGGAGACCCGTGAAACGATGGAGCTGGTCTTCCTCGTCGCGATCCAGCATCTACCACCGCTGCAACGGGCGGTGTTCCTGCTCCGCGACGTTCTGGGATGGACCGCATCCGATACGGCTCATCTGCTGGACACCAGTACGGCTTCGGTCAACAGCGCACTGCAGCGTGCACGCCCCACTCTCCGCGAACACCTGCCTCGCAGGCGCAGTGAGTGGAACGGCGCCACGGCTGTCTCCGAAACCGAACGTGATGTGCTGCAGCGCTACATGCTCGCGGCCGAACGTGGTGACGCGGACACCATATCCAGCCTGCTCAGTGAAGACGTGGTGCTGACCATGCCGCCCAACCCGATGTGGTTCATCGGTCGTGAGGCCATGATGTCGTTCATCAGGCCTTCCACCGATCCCACCTCACCGCATTACCTCGGACGTTGGAAGCATCGGCCCACCTTCGCGAACCGGCAGCCCGCTTCCGCGGGATATCTCCAACGGCCGGGCACCACAGTCTATCGGGCTCAGGTGCTCGACGTCCTACGGATCCAGGACGGGAAGATCGTCGAGATCACGTCGTTCGAACCGCACCTGTTCCCGGCGTTCGGGTTATCGATGACGCTGTGAACCGGTATCGGCACGGCGATGAGTTCTGGTTGCTTCGTGCGTCGTAACAGATGGCCGATACGTGGCCGAGCGCCACGTTCCATTACAACGCTGAAGGACGCACAAACATGCTCCAGAAGAAGAACGCTGTGATCTACGGGGCCGGGGGTGCCATCGGCAGCGCCGTGGCGAAAGCGTTCGCCGCGGCGGGTGCCACAGTCCACTTGGCCGGACGCACCCAGGAGTCGTTGCGCGCGGTCGTCGATGAAATCGAATCGGCGGGCGGCAGCGCGCAGGAAACCACGCTGGATGCCATGGACGAAGCGGCTGTGGCGGAGCACGCGCAGAACATCATGGCCGATGCGGGCAGCCTGGACATCTCGATCAACCTGATCACACGCGGAGAAGTCCAGGGCACTCCGATGATCGACATGAAGACCGAGGACATCACCGCGCCCATCAGCAACGCGGTAACCACCAACTACGTCACCGCCCGAGCGGCCGCACGTCACATGGTCGACCAGGGTTCCGGGGTGATCATCGCCCTGAACAGCGGGTCCGCACACGGAAGTCCGATGATGGGGGCGACCGGAATGGCCGACGCGGCCACCGATGCCCTCGTTCGCAATCTCGCGGCCGAGATCGGCCCGCGAGGGGTGCGTGTCTGCGGCATCTGGACCGCTGGACTCCCCGAGACACTCTCCCCGGCCAAGCTCGCCTCCTTCGGGGGTGAGCCCATGGACGAGACCGCCTTCCAGGGTGTCCTCGATCACCTCGACCAGATGCGCATGACGAAGCGTTCCCCGCGACTGGACGAGGTGGCCGCAACCGCCACCTTCCTCGCCTCCGACCAGGCGGGGGCCATCACCGGTAGTTTCATCAACGCCACCAGCGGCACCTTCCCCAGCTGATTCGCGTTCCTCCGGGCGCGGTTCGCCGGGACCGCGCCCGGAGCTCACCCGAGCAACCCGGTAGTGCCGCGAAACCGCGGTGTCCGTCTGCCCGCACACCGCCGCGGTCCCGGGCGCTCACCGCGAGTTACCTGTCGTGTGACAGCAGGTCACGATGCAATCGCTGTAGTTCTCCGGAGGGTTCGAGCCCCAGCTCTTCGACCAGCCTGGTTCGCAGGTCGCGGTAGATACCCAACGCCTCCGGTCTGCGACCGCTACGGCTCAGCGCTTGCATGAGTTGCATGTGCACCGTCTCGTCCAGGGAGTCTGCAGCCAGCGACCGCAGTTCGGCGACCAGGTCGCGGTGCTCCCCCAGCTCGATTTCGGCCTGGATGCGCAGGTGAAGGGCATTGCGGCGTTGTTCGCCCAAAGCCACGGCGTGTGAAAGCAACACGGGACCGCATCTGACGTTTGCCATCGGGTTCCCGGAGCACAGCGACAGTGCTGCACGCAGCGAAGCCGCCGCTTGGTCGAAGAGCCCTGCCTCGAATTCCTCGCGCCCTTGGCTGCACAAGCGCTGGAACAGGAAAACGTCGATTTGTTCGGGACTCACGCACAGGCGGTAGCCCGGTGTTTTCGTTTCCAGCACGCATTCACCGTTGGTGGCCAGGCCGTTTTCCTCGATGCTGCGGCGCAGTTGATAGACGTAGGTCTGTATGGCGGTGCGGACGCTGCGCGGTGGAGATTCCGACCACAGCTCCCAGATGATCGAATCGGTGTGTACGGTCTTACCGGCTTGCAGGATCAGCAACGCCATTATCTGCAGCAGTTTCGGTGCTGTCGGAGCGTGATCGATACCGTCCTTACGTATCTCCAGTTCCCCCAGCAGGGAGAACCACGACTTGGCTGACGTCTCGACCCGTAGCCCGAGGTCTTCGTGAACGGCTCGATCCGTGGTCGTCGGGTCAGCTCGCATAGCGAATACCCCCAATGATTATCCGCCGCACTGGCTCAGTACAATCCAGTTTTCCGGATCGCTGTACGACGAGTCGAACTTAAAAGCAGCGGACGGAGCAGAGGCAGTCAACAACGCACTTGAAATATGTATTTTTTTCATTTTTTTGAGTGTGCAGAACAAATAGGACAAACGGGTCAAGCGGTAAGGTTTTCCGGGTTAATCAGATTCCTCCGGAAAGTGGACCAGATTTCCGCCTTCCGGAGTCGAGCGGATGCGACGAACGTTCCAGCGCGTGGCAACCATGCTGGCGGGAGTTCAACCGGAGCGGCGAGAGAGTCCTTGGAATAGCTTTTTCGTTCCAGGGTCCCCTTGAAGGATTAACTCGACCAGGTGAGTGCCCTCGCGGCCGGGAGTGCGCGGCGAGTTCGAATACACGACAAACGGTGGTTTCGAGGTGCTCGACAGGGCAACAGGTGTTTGGCGGAACAATACGTGCTGGTCAGAGCCCAGACGGGATGTTTCCCTCGGCTCGAGAGGACTATTCGGCAGGTATCGGCGCGACACGTATGAAGCTGCCTGTTTCTTGCAAGCAAGATCCACTGGCAATTTTTCCTCCGAAGGGTTACCGGTTGGTACAATTACAATTTTGTAACTTTACTATATTGATATAGATTCAGCTTTTTTGCGGAAGCCGTGTTGTCGTTGGCCGGGTAATTTCGTTCTCGACCGTTAAGGGGGCGGCTATGAGGAGGACGTGGATGTACGGCTCACCGACGGCGGAGGGGGATCCCTTCCCGAGCAACGTGTCGTCATCGGGTTCGTGGTCCTCGGCTCACCCGGCCGCTGCCATCGGCCACCTCCATCCTGACGCCGCCTCCAGACTGTCGAGCGGAACGGTCACCGTCGTCATCGGCACGTTGTGCCTGGTGTCGTTCCTCGACGTACTGACTACCAGCGCGGTCACGACTGACCTGCTACTCGCACCCGTTTACCTTGCGGCGATACTCGCTCTCCAGTTCGGATACTTCCTCCGAGCGCGTACCCGGTACCGGCCGGCAGCGTGCTATCCGGCGTTGATCGCACTCGCGGCGCTGGTGTACGCACCGCTGTTCCAGTACGGCCAGTCCTGGGTCGGGTTGGCCGGCCTGTTCGGGAGCAGCGTCCTGCTGTCGTTGCGAGCTGCTGTCTCGGTTCCGCTGTTGGCGACGATCACGCTCGGCGCGGGCTGGCTCGTTCCAATCGGGAACGTTGCGGTGCTCGACAGGACGTTCCAGATGATCACGACCGCCCTGACCGGGTTGATGATCTACGGTCTGGTTCGGCTCTCCGGTTATGTCCGAACGCTCCACTCGAAGTACGACGAGCACTTGCGTATCGCTCTGGCTGGGGAAAGGCAGCGTTTCGCCCGCGACGTACACGACCTGCTTGGCCTGAGCCTGTCGGCCATAACGCTCAAAGTCGAACTCACCAGCAAGCTGATGGCCGAGCATCCGGAGCGGGCGAATGACGAGCTCATCGAGATCCTCGACATCTCCCGCAAATCCCTGGCCGACACCCGGTCACTGGCCAACACCTACCGGCAACTTCGCTTGGACGACGAATGCTGCGCGGCGCGTGCCGCGCTCACTGCCGCTGATGTGGAAGTACACATCGACAGCGACGGATCCGAGTTTCCGAAACCGGTCAGCACCGTGCTCGCCACTGTGATCCGGGAGGGCGTGACCAACGTCCTCCGCCACAGCAAGACGAAGTTTTGCGAGATCACCATAAGAAAAGACGGTGACACGGCAAGAATGGACATCGTAAACGATGGAGTAACACGCGGGAGCCGTTCCGCCGACGAGGGAACCGGGCGTGGCATCCACAATCTTGAACAGCGAGTGTCGTCCTTGGGGGGAAGCCTGCTGGCAGCGGAGGAACCGCGCGACAGGTACCGCTTGTGCGTGATGATCCCGTTGCGGGAGTGAAGTCGCCATGGTCTACGTGATCCCCTCCTGGTCCCGGAAATGACTGGAATGCTCCACACGTGTCTGCGACGACCGACGGACCCGACCGCACACCGGTACTGATCCGTATCGGCGGCCTCCCGTGACGGACAGGACCACCGTTGCTCGGGGCGTTCCGGTAGCAGGCGCGCAGAAAACAACGCTTAGCTCGTCAGGGATGCTTGCGGACCAGATCCGGATTCGACCGAGCGGCTGGGGCTGAGTTCGGGGACGTATTTGTAGATCGTGGAGCGGGACACGCCGAGTAGGCGGGCGATGGAGGCCACGGTGGTGTCGGGTTCGGCGAGCAGGGCGCGGGCGTGGCGGACCTGTTCGCCGGTCATGGCCGGTGGTCGGCCGGGTCGGACGCCGCCTGCGCGGGCTGCGGCGAGGCCTTCGCGGGTGCCGTCGGCGATGAGCTCACGGATGAATTCGGCCAGGGCGGCGAAGACGTGGAACATGAGCCTGCCACCGGGGGTGGTGGTGTCGAGGTTCTCGTGCAGTGAGGTGAACCCGATGCCGCGCTTACGCAGGTCGGAGACGATCGCAAGCAGGTCCTGCAGGCTGCGGCCCAGCCGGGAGAGTTCGAGCACGACGGGGGTGTCGCCGTCGCGGAGGTAGTCCAGGCAGGCGGCCAGCTCGGGCCGTTCGGCGTTTTTGCCGGACAGCTTCTCCTCGAAGACGCGGATGCATCCGGCGTCGGTGAGGGCATCGACCTGGCGGCGCAGGCTCTGCTCGGCGGTGGACACGCGGGCGTAGCCGACGCGCGCACCGCACCCGATCTAGAGCGTGACTGGTGGATCAGGTGCGGAGCCAGAGGAGGATGCTGGCTAGGGTCAGGGTGGCGTGGAAGTAGTGGGCTTTCTTGTGGAAGCGGGTGGCGATGCCGCGCCATTGCTTGAGGCGGTTGATGCTGCGTTCGACGATGTTGCGCTGCCGGTAGACAGTGGGCTCGAAGGCGGGTGGGCGGCCTCCCACCGAGCCTCGCCTGCGGCGGTGTCCGGCCTGGTCGGCTGGTTCCGGGATGGTGGCGGCGATGCCGCGACGCCGTAGGTGGGCCCGGATTGCTCGTGAGGAGTAGGCCTTGTCGGCAATGATGCGCACCGGTCTGGTGCGCGGGTGCCCACGCCCCGGGCGGGGAACTCGGATGGCCGCCAACAACGGCAGACACTGCGGAGCATCACCGGCTTGTCCCGGCGTGATCAGCAGACTCAGCGGACGGCCTCGTCCGTCGACAGCGAGGTGAATCTTGGTGCTCAGCCCTCCTCGGGACCGGCCCAGTGCTTGCGGGTGCCCCCTTTTGCTCCGGCGGCGTGCTGGTGGGCGCGCACCACGGTGGAATCCACACTGACCGTCCAGTCCACCTCACTGGCGGCATCAGCGGCCCGCTGCAGCTCGGTCAGGATCCGATCCCAGGTGCCGTCCTCGGCCCACCGGTAGAAACGAGACTGCACCGTCTGCCACGGACCGAACCGCTCCGGCAGGTCCCGCCACGGGCAGCTGGTGCGGTCTTTGAAGATCATGCCCTCGACCACCTGCCGATGCTCCCGCCACCGACCACCCCGCTGCGGCGTGACCTGCGGCAACATCGGCTCCAACCGCTCCCACTCCCGATCGGACAACTCGCCATACGACACACCTGACCAACGACCACAAGATCCACCAGTCACGCCCTAGCCGAGGGGGTCGCCGTCGAGGGCGAGGTCGTCCGGGGCGTCGTTGGTCATCCGGTGCGCCTTTCGTGATCACGGGTGTCGTGACCGTACGACAAACGGTCCTGGTCTGGTTGTTGGACACTCGGTCCTTGCAACACGTTTTTCCGACACTTGCGGGACGGTTCGTGCGGTGTGGACTGCTGGCGTGGTGATCGTGTTGAGAAACGATCGTTTTTCAACGTGTGTCAGACCGGGTTCCTGGTGACCAGGTTGGTCGCTCAACGGTCAGCTGGTGTGGGCGCCGGTTGGTCGTGTGGGCGCAGCGTGCTGCCGGGGCGTGTGGCGATCACGAGGACGGGTAGCAGGGCCACGGCGATGATGCCTCCGGCCAGAGAGAGCAGGGTGTAGCTTCCGGTGGCCACGATCATGCCGGAGGCGAGCCCACCGCTGGCTCCGGCGACGGCGATGGTGACGTCGACCAGTCCTTGGGTTTTGGCGCGGGTGGCCAGCGATGTGTTGTCGGTGATGATCGCGGTGCCGCTGACCAGTCCGAGGCTCCATCCCAGGCCCAGCAGTCCGAGCGCGATCGCCAGCAGCGCGACCGACTGTGGTGGGGCGAAGGCGGCCACCAGTCCCGCCGCCAGCAGGGTGAGTCCGGAGGCAGCCGCGATGGGCATTCGGCCGTAGCGGTCGACGAGGAATCCGCTCAGTGGGGACGGCAGGTACATCGAGGCGATGTGCACGGCGATGACGATTCCGGCCGCGCCGACGGAGTGTCCGTGGTGCTGCATGTGGATCGGGGTCATCGTCATGATCGCGACCATGACGAGTTGGGCGAGGACCATCACCGCGGCCCCGAGCAGCACGAGGCGCCTGTTGTCGGCCGAGGAGCTCGGGGTTGCGGGGCTGCGCCGGGGTCGGGGTGTGTCCGGCTCGGCCAGGGTGCGGGCGGTGAGCAGCGGATCGGGGCGCAGCAGCGTCCACAGCACGACCGCGGCGGCGCCGTAGGCGACGGCGGCCAGCAGGAAGGGCCCGGCCAGCGGTGGGATGTTCCAGGACCGGGCCAGCGTGCCCAGCGGGGTGACCAGGTTGGGGCCGACCACGGCGCCGAGGGTGGTGGCCACGAGCACGGTGCTCAGAGCGCGAGCACGGTGCGCGGGTGTGGCCAGGTCGGCGCCGGAGTAGCGGGCTTGCAGGTTGGTGGCGGTGCCGGCTCCGTAGATGGCGAGGGCGGTGAACAGCAGTGTGACGTTGTCGACGGTGGCGGCGACCACGACACCGAGCGCTCCCAACGCCCCGGCGGCGTAGCCGGCCGCGAGGCCCGTGCGGCGTCCACGGCGTTGGGAGGTGCGTCCGATCAGGGCGGCCGCGACGGCTGAGCCGGCGGTGAACAGGGCGCTGGGCAGGCCGGACAGGCCCGTGGTGTCGAGCATGTCCTCGGCCAGCAGGGCGCCGACGGTGATGCCGGCGGCCAGCCCGGCACCGCTGAGGATCTGAGCGGCAACGAGGACGGTGAGGATGCGTCGTTGCGCAGGGTGCAGTGCGGCCGCGGTCGCGGGGGTCATCCTGGTCCCTTCAGGGCAAGTGATGGATCAGGCAGCGGTGATGGGCAGGCCGTCGCGGCAATTCCGCGTCGAGTCGACCGAAGTTTGTGCTCGGCGGCGTTGCCGTTGGCAGGCGGTCGTCAGCGGGCGCGCTGCGGCTGCGGGTCGGGTGGTGCTTGTCAGGTGGTGGTCACGGGCAGGTCGGCGAGCCGCCATTCGAGCATCCCGTCGTCCAGGCGGTGGGCGGTGCGCCCGTGGGCGGTCAGCAAGCGCACCGCGTCGTGGGCGAGCACGCAGTAGCGGCCGCGGCAGTAGGCGACGACGTTCTGGTCGGCTGGGATGGTTTCGAGCTTGCCGGCCAGTTCCTCCAGCGGGATCGAGACCGCGCCGGGGATGTGTCCGGCCTCGTATTCCTCGCGCGGGCGCACGTCGAGCACGACCACGTCATCGTCTTGGGCGCGTTGGAGCAGTTCGTCGCGGCTGACGTGCTCGGCATCGTCCGGGCCGAGGTAGGCGGTGCTGGCCGTGGCTACGTCGGGCAGGTGGGCGCTGGCCACGCTGCGCACCAGCGCGTATAGCGCGGCGACGTCGGTACCGGCCAGTCGATAGTAGATCTTGGTGCCCTCCCGGCGAGTGGTAACCAGGTTCGCTTGTTTGAGGGTCTGCAAGTGCGCCGAGGCGGTGGTGGTGCCCAGCTGGGCCGTGCGGGCCAGCGACTCCACGGTGCGCTCGCCTTGGGCGAGCAGATCGAGCAGTTCGAGCCTCTTGCCACTGCCCAGTGCCTTGCCGACTCGGGCGAACTGGTCGAACAGCGCTGCCTTGGCATGATGATCAGCCATCGTTCCTCCAATATTCCGTGGAATAGTGTATAACGGATCCTGCGTACGGAAAAGCGACCCCGAAGGGAGGTGCTGCGATGAGCACGGTGGATCTGGTTCCGCTGGTCGATGAGGGTCTGGGCAACTCGGCCTACCTGGTCGATCTGGGTGACGGACGCGCGTTGGTCGTGGATGTCAGCCTGGATCTACGAGGCGCGTGGCAGGCCGCCCGGCGACGGGGCCTGACGCTGGCGTTTGCTGCGGATACGCACCTGCACGCCGACTTCGTCTCCGGCATGCGCCAGCTGGCGGCCACCGAAGGCACCCAGGTACTCGCCTCTGCGGCCGGGCACCGGGAGTTCGCCCACACCGGATTGCACGACGGTGACGAGATCGACCTCGGCGGGCTGCGACTGCGGGCGCTGGCCACACCCGGGCACACGCACGAGCATCTGGCGTTCCTGCTGCTCGACGGCGACCGAGCGCAGGGCGTGTTCACCGGTGGATCGCTGATCGTCGGTGCGGCGGCGCGCACCGACTTGGTCTCGCCGGACGAGACCGAGCCGCTGGCGCGGCAGCAGTATGCCTCGCTGCAACGCCTGACAGCTCTGCCTGACGAGGTCGCGGTCTGGCCCACCCACGGCGCCGGATCGTTCTGCTCGGCCCCGCCCGGTGCGCAGCGCACCAGCACCATCGGCGCGGAAAAGGCCGGCAACCCGCTGCTGCAGGCCCAGGACGAGGACGCCTTCGTGACGGCCCTGCTGGATTCGCTGGGCAGTTTCCCGCCGTACTTCCTGCGGTTGGCCGAGTACAACCGGCGTGGGCCTGTTGTGCTCGACGCCGACCCTGCCCTGCCGGCGCTGGACGGGGCACGGGTGCGGTCGCTGCAAGCCGAGGGCGCGCAGGTGGTCGACGTGCGCCCGGTGTGCCAGTTCGCCACCGGTCACATCCCCGGGGCGCTGTCCATTCCGCTGCGGCCGGCATTCGCCTCCTGGCTGGGGTGGCTGACCTCGCCCGAACACCCCCTGGTGATCGTCCGCTCGGAGGAGCAGGACCCGACCGAGATCGCCTGGCAAGCCGCCAAGATCGGCCGCATCGACCTCGCTGGCGAACTGGACGGCGGCATGCCCGCCTGGACCTCCGACGGACAGCCCACCAGCAGTACCCGCCTGCTCGGCGCCGACGAGATCACCCACCAGCGTGTCCTGGACGTACGCCAGGACGCCGAGTACGCCGAGGGGCACGTCGCCGGGGCCACCCATGTCGAACTCGGCACCCTGGCCGACCGTGCCGACGCACTGCCGCACGCCCCGACGGTGGTGATGTGCGGGCACGGCGAGCGTGCGATGGGCGCGGCCAGCCTGCTCGAACAGGCCGGCCACCGCGACCTCGCCGTCCTCGAAGGCGGCCCGCAGGACTGGGCCACGAGCACTGGACGTTCCCTGGAGGAGGGGGAATGAGCACCACCGGCCTGCGGTTGGGTCTGCGCGCCAACCTGGCCCAGTTCAGCCTGCTCGTCGTTGTCAACGCCCTGGTCGGCGGCATGGTCGGCCAGGAGCAGACCGTGCTGCCGCTGCTGGCCGAGCAGGAGTTTCACCTGACCGGCTACACTTTCCTGCTGAGCTACGTGCTCGTGTTCGGGCTCAGCAAGGCCGCCACCAACTACTTCGCCGGTACCTGGTCGGATCGCTTCGGCCGCAAACCCGTGCTGATCGCCGGCTGGCTGATCGCCATCCCCGTGCCGGCGATGCTGATCTTCGCACCCCACTGGGGCTGGATCGTGGCGGCCAACCTCCTGCTCGGCATCAACCAGGGGCTGACCTGGTCCACCACCGTGATCATGAAGGTCGACCTCGTCGGGCCCCGCCAACGTGGCTTGGCGATGGGCTTCAACGAAGCCGCCGGATACGGCGCGGTCGCGGTCACCTCGGCGCTGGCCGGCTATCTCGCCGAGCACTTCGGGCTGCGTCCCATACCGTTCCTGCTCGGCGCGGCCTACGTCGTGCTCGGCCTCGCCCTGTCGACGGTGGCAGTCCGCGAAACCCGCGAGCACGCCCGCCTCGAAGCCGCCCACCCAACCGTCAGTTCCGACAACGGCCACACCGAGCTGACCAACCGGCACGTCTTCACCCGCACCACCCTCACCGAACCGGCCTTGTCCTCGGCCAGCCAGGCCGGCCTGGTCAACAACCTCAACTTCGGCCTGTCCTGGGGCCTGTTCCCCCTGCTGTTCGCCAGCGCCGGACTGCCCGTCGCCCAGGTCGGCCTGCTGGTCGCGCTCTACCCCGCGGTCTGGGGAGCGGGCCAACTCGCCACCGGAGCGCTGTCCGACCGGTGGGGCCGCAAACACCTCATCACCACCGGCATGCTCACCCAGGCCGCGGCCCTGGCACTCATCGCCGTCGCCGACAGCTTCCCCACATGGGCGCTGGCCACCGTGCTGCTCGGTGCCGGAACAGCAATGGTCTACCCCACGCTGCTGGCCGCCATCGGCGACGTCGCCCACCCCAACTGGCGCGCCCGCGCCGTCGGCGTCTACCGCCTCTGGCGCGACAGCGGCTACGCCGCCGGCGCCGTCCTCGGCGGCATCGTCGCCGACCTCACCGACCTGCGCGCCGCCGTCTGGGCCGCCGCCGCCCTCAGCCTCGCCTCCACCTGCAGCCTCGCCCTGCGCATGTACGAAACCCACCCCCACTCCCAACGCACCACCGAGAGCACAACCTGACAGAGCCCCGAGCATCGGCCGCCCAACGGCTGTCGAGTGTTCAACGTTGCCTACCGTCTCGAATCCTCAAGCCCCTCTGTGCCGAACCGGATTCGCCCACGGCATGCCGCCCGCCCATCGACGCCGGACCGCCGGATCACGGGCCTGTTCCCACATCACCCAGACCGTGCCGCGTTAGCCCTCTGCCTCGAGCGTGCGCAACGGTCGGTAGCCGGTGCGGGCGTACTCGGCTTCGACTGGGAATTCGTAGGTGCCGTAGGGGTTGACGTGTTCCAGCAGCGCCGGGGAGATGTCGGCAAGTAGGTCGCGGTCAATGCGTCCGCGCCGCTGGGACAGGCGCTCGAGCGCGAGCTCGAGGTAGGCGGTGTTCCAGGTGATGATCGCGTTGGTCACCAGCGACAGGCACAGGGCTTGTTCGGTCTGCTGCTCCTGGCGCCGGCGCCGGACGGTGCCTTCGTGGGCGAAGAACAGGTCCCGGCGCAGCGAGTGCAGGCTCTCGCCCTTGTTGAGCTGGCGGGTGATCCGCCGTCGGTAGGCCTCACCGGCCAGGTACCGCAGCGCGTAGATCGTGCGCTGCAGCTTGCCGTACTTGACCAGCGCTTGAGCCAGCGCCGAGCGTCGCGAGGAGGCATGCAACTTGGACACCACCAGCGAGGCGGCCAGCCGCAGCATCTCGTCCCACTGGCTGCGGAGCAGCGCGGTATCGATGGTGCCGGTCAACAAGGTGCCCGCGTGCGGGAACCCGCCCACGACCTGCTTGCGCATGCCGAGGCGGTGCAACGTGATCTCACCGAGGTCACGGATGCGTGGGGACAGGGTGAAGCCGGTTAAGGCGAACAGCGCGAACACTGTCAGGGTCTGGCCTGCGGTGTCGGTGGCGTGCTCGGTGATCGGCAGGTCGGTGGCATTGCCCAGGATCTCGTCGAGCACGTAGACGGCTTCGCGGTCGGTGACCGGGATGACCTTGGTGCCGTAGGTGGTGTGCTGGTCGGAGACGTGGGCGTAGGTGGCCACGCCCTCGTTGACGAAGTAGCGGCTCATCGCCCGCGCGGTCAGCGACTTGCCCCGCATCGGGAATCGCTGCCCATCGGAGGACGACATCGTGCCGCCACCCCAGACTGAGGCCAGCGGCAGGCCGTGGTGGTGATTGACGATCGCCGCGTTGGCTTCCCGCAGGGTCTCCTCCGAGATCCCGGAGGCATCGGCCATCGCGCCCACGCCGAAGTTGCAGGCCTGCGCCAGGATCGCGGCATACAGGTTGCGGCGCAGCTGCGGCTCACGATGGGTCTTGCCGCCGGCGTGGGTGAGCTGCTCCGACCAGTCCGCCCACCGGTCGACCTCGATGAGCAGCTCGGTCAGTGCGGCCGGGGCAACAGCGCGAGCAGCTGGCCGCGCAGCCGCTCGACCTCGTGCGGCACGCCGACCAAGGCGCAGTACTCGCCCCGCAACGCCTCCCACCGGCACGCGGGCAGCAGGAACGTGGTCGGGTCGGCGAACCGCCGCGAGCCCGGCACCCACACATCCCCGGACCGCAGCGCATCCCGCAAGCCCAACAGGGTGGCAAGTTCCCAATAGTGCCGGTACGCGGCCGTGTTGCCGCTGGTGGCGACCTGATCGAGGTAGCCACGCCACCGACTCGGCACGAACTCGGTCGGCGCCCCCTCGGGCACCTTCCGGCCACCGCGCGCATACAACTCGGCCAACACCTCGACCGCTTCGAGCAGCAGCCGAGCATCCACGGCGACCTCGAAGGACACAGCACGGATGACGTGCGGGACGATCTCGCGCAGGTAGGTGAAACTCGACTCCACCATCGCCAGATGCCCGTGATCGCGCGGCAGCCGGTCGGCGGGGTCACGCCGGGCGATGCGCAGCCGTTCCAGCCCGATCACGCGCCGCAACCGGGGCCCGAACTCGGCATCAGGCACGTCCACCTCGGTGGCCACCGCGAGGATTTCCTCCAGCAGATTCAGCCGTTCCTCGGACTCTCGGGCCCGCTGGGCCAGCAGATCGTCCAGCTTGCGCTTCGCGCGGTTCTCCACACCGGACAAGGCCTGGTCGAACATGCCGATGACCTCGTCGAGCACCTCGACGGCGCACTCGGCGACCGTGGCCAGCAGCACCGGATGCCGCTTGTCGCCGTCCCGACGAGCCAGGGCCTGATTCGTGCTGCGGCGGCCGATCCTGGCCAGCCGGCGACGCCGGACCTCGGGCAGCATCGACAGGTCCAGGGTGCGCGCGTCCAACCCACGCAAAAACCGCAGCTTGTCCAACTCGGCCCGGATCGCCATCGGCGACGCGGTCGTCGTCCCGCGATGCAGCCACGCCAACCGCGAGATCCGCAGATCCCACCCGCGACCAGCAGCGCGTCGAGCTCCTCCCGTCGCTGCGCCCCCAGCAGCGGCTCCAGCAGCAGGAACGTCTCAGCCGTGGCACGCTCCCGTGCGGTGGCGACCGCGCGCATCAGCGGCACCACACCAGGCCGGATGATCCGAGTACCGGCGCAGTACTCGCACACCAAGCGGAAACAGCACACTCGGCGCGTCATGCTCCATCGCCCGCGCGGCCAGGAACTCCTCGAGGTCTTTCCACTCGACGTCCCCGGCCAACCGCCACCCCAGCCGCTCGGCCACCAGCCGCAGATGCTCGGTGCGGGTCTGCTCCCGCGCCCCATATCCGGCGAGCTCGGCCAAGCCAACACCGAGCTGCACAGCCAGCCGATTCACCGCCGCCCGCGGTGCGGCCGGCACCTCATCAGGCACGAAACCCAACCAGGGAAGCGTGCACAACTGCACCGCCAAACCCAGCCGATTGCCCTGCCCCCGAGCCGACCGCTTCAACCACGCCCGATCATCCGAGCCCAACGTGAAGTACCGGATCAGCTCATCCCGGCCCAACTCGGCAGGCCACGACCGCAGCCGCTCGATCTCCTCATCGGAGAAGAACCTCGTCGACATCCACCGCTCCGCCCGTAGTGATCAACGACGGAGCACATCCTCACCGCCACCGAACACCGCCCCGTCTGCGGCTCATTCGGCCGCCACCCACAGATCGTCAGCGATCTCGGCCCTGTGGCCAGTAGGAACAGGGCTAACCGTTGTTTTCTGCGCGCCTGCTACCGAAACGCCGTCCCCGCCGGACAGGTCATCGGTCCAGGGCTCGTCATTGGGACTGTTGGAGTCGCGCTACGGGCGGAGTTCGCCCGTAGGGTCGCTGGTGAATGCGCAGCGTCCTTGCGTGTCGATGTGGCACCGGCCCGGTGGCGAGAGGCGGACCGGGGGTCACAGCCGGTTCAGAGAGACATCGGAAGCATTCACCTCGGAAAGAGCGGAATCGCGAAACTCGTCCAGCCGCACCACCTGCTGTTTCGTACGGTCCCGGCTCGGGCTTCCCCTGTGGATTATCGACACCTCACCAGCTCCCTGCTCCGTTCTTGACCCTCCTTTGAGCGGGTAACCGCATATTCAGTCCTGTGAGGCCGATCCCACCACATTCGCGCAGCGGAACACTCAGCACGGTCGTGGGCACGTTCAAGCCGGCGCGAGCGGGGATGGGCCGGCACTCGTTGTCCCATCCGAATCGGCTCCTCCGGGGTAAGGGATCCGTCCCGCGGGAGCAAGCGTGGACATGCGCACCGCGGATTCCGCCGCTCGCAGTTCCAGGGAGTCAGAATCATGCATCCAGGCATCAAAAACGCGATCTCGCTGATCCGCACGCACTACGACGACCCCATCACGCTCGGTGATTTGGCTTCTGCGGCGTTCTTCAGTCCATTCCACTTCTCACGTGTTTTTTCCGGAGAAACAGGAGTTACTCCGGGTAGGTATCTGACTGCGGTACGTCTGTTCGAAGCCAAGCGAATGTTGTTGACGAGTTCGCTCACGGTTTCCGACATCGTGTGCAGCGTCGGATACAGCAGCGTCGGAACTTTTACCAGCAGGTTCACGAAAACAGTCGGCATGACGCCCACGGAGTACCGGCAACCCGAGGTGAACGATCTCATGATCGCCACAGCCACCGACTTTTTCCGATTACCCGCTCCGGGGGCGATGGGTGAGGAATCCCATGCGGAACACGTCCGTGACGGCTCGTACGGCGACTCCACGGTCGAAGGCACGATCGAGTTACCGTGTGACCTCGCTCCGGCTAATGTTTTCGTCGGCTTGTTCGACAGCACAATTCCACAGAGCGCTCCGCTGGCTTACGAATACATCACACATACCGGGACGACACGAATGGCGCTGAACGACGTGCCGTCCGGCCGATGGTCAGTGCTGGCGGTAGCCCAACACGTTGATCGCAGCAGCGGACGGGAACAGCTTCACATCAGTGGCCCCACCCCTGTTTCCTCCGTCCCCCACCGCACATCGCGGGTACGGTTGCGCTTGCGGCCGCTGACACCGACCGATCCGCCCATCGCCGTGTCACTGGCCGGACCTCGACCCAATCTCGGACGTGGAGGCAACTCCGAGCACCGGTCCCCGAAGGCAGCTTGACACGCACACGTCGCCGCCTCGCCGGAGGCCGGAACGTGAATCGACGGGCTCGTTGTACGAGAATCGTTCGAAGAGGAAATTGCCGCGTTCGCGGCGCGATATCGTGACACAGCGACCGGGAATCGAGGCTTCTGCTTCATGCGATGCCCGCAGCCATGGGCCTGGACTCACGCGCAGCGAAGCGGGCAGCCGAGCGAACACTTCGATCGGATAGCACGGCTGCCACCACTCGTCCAACGACACCGTCCGAAGGCAATACTGAAGTGGTTGTCGGCCTCGCGTGCGGTTCAGAATCTCGGGAAAAGCGTTGACGCCATTCGACAGACAGGGGACCCAGCGTGAGCACCGGCCTACGCCCCGCGTGGCGGCGCCTTCTCACCCCACACATATCGGCCACATATCTGAGTAAACGCGGATTCCACCGCAAAAACACGGCTTGCCAAGAGCTTCTCGAAAAGGTTGGTAGCAGCTTCCTGGACGGTTACGGAAAAGCGATCGAGTCGGTGTCCGATACCGAGCTGCGCGGCGGTCTGGATACCCACCCCGCTCTCTTCCGCGGGTTCGCGTACGAAGGCGCGGCGATGGGGTTGACGGTGCTGGACGGTCTTCCTACCACGCGCAATCACCAAGTCGCGCACTTTCTGAGTGGTATAGGACGTGAGCACGTCTACACGGCCTACGTGGGGATCGGATGGGCGATGGCCAGATTGCCCCGCTTGCTCGGGCCGTCGGTACGCGAGCTCGATCCGCTGCTCCGCTGGTTGGTGCTGGACGGCTACGGATTCCACCAGGCTTACTTCCGTACACGACGCTACGTGCACCGGCAGTATCGCCCCAAACGGCTGCCCTGGCCCGAGGACGGAAGTGGTTCGTACCCGGGAAGGGCGGTTGATCAAGGCATTGGAAGGGCGATGTGGTTCGTCGGCGGAGCCGACACGGATTTGGTTTCCGACCTGGTCTACCGGTTTCCGGAACACCGGAGACGAGATCTCTTCAGCGGAGTTGGGCTCGCCGCCACCTACGCAGGTGGAGCCGATGAGGTCGAGCTTCGTGGTCTCACGGAACGCGCGGCGCCGTACTTCGGCGCTCTCGCGCAGGGGGCCGCCTTCGCCGCGGAGGCACGGGTACACGGCGAATGCGTGGTGGCGGAGACAGAGCTGGCCACGGAAGCGCTGCTGGGAATGTCCCCAACAGAAGCCTCCTCGCTCACCAGGCGACTCAGGCCGCAGGGCGTGGAGGTCCACGAACCACTCGCTTACGAGAGCTGGCGACAGCGCATCGCCGATGCATTCAGCGTGCCAAGGAGTGTTGACAAGTGACCGCGACATTGCAGTGGCTGAGTAAACAACGCGCGGGAATCGTCGCCATAGTGTTGATGAGTTTATTGTTCGTCCTGGCCAGAGTTCCCAGCGTCACAGCGGACGATCGCGAAAAACTCGCGGATTCCTACGACTTCACACCCATGTCGATCGCACTTCCTGGAGGACTGCCCACGCAGGACATCCGTCGAGTCAACCAGGAATACGAGAACATCAACGCCTGGATCTCCTCGGTCGGGGCGGGTATCTCGATGAACGACCTGGACGGCGACGGACTCTCGAACGACCTGTGTGTAACCGACCCGAGAACCGACCAAGTTTCGGTGTCTCCCACTCCTGGTGAGAACGACACGCGCTACGAGCCCTTCAAGCTGGATCCCACCCCCCTACCCATGAATGACGCGATGGCACCGATGGGATGTGCTCCCGGGGACTTCAACGAGGACGGGAGGAGGGACCTGCTCGTCTACTACTGGGGGCGCACCCCGATCATCTATCTGGCTCGTGCCGACGGGCAGGATTTCGGAAAGGGAACCTATCGGCCCACCGAGCTGGTGCCGAACTCGTTCGAGGATACCTATCGAGGCCCGAAGTGGAACAGCAATGCCGTTGCTTTGGCGGACTTCGACGGGGACGGACACGAAGACATATACCTCGGAAACTACTTTCCGCACAGCCCCGTTCTCGATGAATCGAAGAATGGGGGCGTTGCGATGAACCTCTCGTTGTCGAACGCCACGAACGGTGGCAGGGACTACATTTTCCGGTGGAACGACTCAACGGACGATCCCGATCAAGCCGTGGACTACGAACGCGTCCGAGGTGTCCTGGACACCGATACTTCCAAGGGATGGGTGCTGGCCGCCGCGGCCAACGATCTTGATGGAGACCAGCTTCCAGAGCTCTACATCGCGCAGGACCACGGCCCCGACGCGCTGCTTCACAACCGCTCCGAGCCCGGTCACATCAACTTCGCGCCGGTCGAGGGGGCACGCTCCCCGATGGAACCCAAATCCAAACGGATCGGACACGATTCATTCAAGGGCATGGGGATAGATTTCGCCGACTTCAACGACGATGGTGTTTACGATTTCTTCGTCAGCAACATCACGACATCGTTCGGCATTCAGGAGAGCAATCTCCAGTTCGTTTCCCAGGAGCACAGCGAGCGGAGCCTTGGTGAGGAGCTCGCAGCGGGCAGGGCCCCGTGGAGGGATCGAAGCACCTCTCTCGGGACCGCATGGGGCGGATGGTGCTGGGACGTCAAGATGGGTGACTTCGACAACAGCGGATCGTCGGAGATCGTGCAGACCAACGGTTTCGTGCGGGGCGATACCAACCGTTGGCCACAGCTACAGGAACTGGCCACGGCGAATGACCAGCTCGTCTCCGATCCGACCTGGTGGCCACACGTGCGTTCGGAGGACGACATCGCGGGCAATCAACGGCTGAACTTCTTCTCGCGAACCGGAGGAGGACGGTACACGGATCTTTCCGAAGAGCTCGGCCTGGACGTCCCGGTGCCCACACGCGGCGTCGCCACGGGCGATGCGGACGGTGACGGGAAACTGGACTTCGCGGTGGCGAGACAGTGGGAAGCACCGATGTTCTATCACAATGACAGCCCTTCGACAGGATCGTTCCTCGGGCTGCGGCTGAACCGTCCCGCCGACTCCGCCTCCGGACAGGTGCTGGAACCGGGCTCCCCCGTCGTCGGCGCACAGGTGAAGGTGACCACCTCGGACGGACACGAGCACATCGCACGTGTCGACGGCGGCAGCGGTCATTCCGGAAAACGCAGCCACGAAATCCACATCGGGCTCGGCGAGGTCACAACCCCAGTACGTGTGGAGCTGAGCTGGCGGGATCGCTCCGGGCGAACACGGGAGGACGAACTCGAGCTCGAACCCGGCTGGCACGATCTGCTGCTCGGCAGTCGGGCCAGGAAGGAATGATGAGTCATGGCCACCGAATCCCAAAATTCCTCGCGAAAATCGTTGAAAGTAATCACGGCACTACGAAGGTTCGCCATATCGATCACGGTGTTCAACTTGCTCGGATACCTGTTTCTCGGTTTCGAGCAACCGTGGCTGTGGCCCTTCATAGCGATTCTGACAGCCTATGCGGTGGAAATCTTTCTCGAACTGCTGGCGGCAAGAGCCGTCAAACGCGCGCCCCAGTTTTCGGGGAATGGTGTGCGCGGAGTGGTTGAGTTTCTCTATCCGGCACATATCACCGGTCTGGCCGTGAACATGCTGATCTATGTCAACGACCAGGTCTGGGCGATGATGTTCGGAGTAACGGTGGCAGTCGGAGCAAAGTGGCTGCTTCGTGCCCCCGTGAACGGAAGAATGCGCCACTTCATGAATCCGTCCAATCTGGGGATCGCCACGATACTGATCCTCTTCCCCTGGGCGAGTATCGCTCCTCCTTACCACTTCACCGAAAGCACGGGAATTTGGCTGGACTGGTTCATCCCCCTGGTCATCCTCGTTTCCGGGACGATGCTCAACGCCAAACTGACCGGTAAGATGTGGCTTATCGTGGGGTGGGTAACGGTTTACGCGTTGCAGTCCGTCCTGCGTGGCGTCTTCTTGGACACCTCGATCGCCGGAGCCCTCGCCTCGATGACAGGGGTGGCCTTCATTCTGTTCACCAACTACATGGTCACCGATCCCGCCACCACCCCGTCGAAACCAGCTTCCCAGCTCGCCTTCGGCAGCGGAGTCGCCGTCTTCTACGGGCTCCTCACCGGCGCTTCCATCGCGTACGGACTGTTCTTCGCCACCGCAGGCGTGTGCCTTATCCGCGGGGTGTTCCTGTGGTCGGTGCACTTCGTCAACAAGAGCCGTGAGCGTTCCACCACGGGCCACAGCAGTGAGGCCGGCTCGGGACAAGTGATGACGCGGGTAGATGCCGTTCCGGTGAAACCCGGGAGGGCGGCATGACCGATCGGGCCCGACTCCCGTCCCCTCCGGGACCGCCGCTTCGTGCGGCACCGTCGCTGTTGCGAAAGCTCGCCACGGACCGCCTCGGCCTGGTCAGCTCGGCCGTGTCCGAATACGGTGATGCCGTTCGTATACGGATGGGACCGAAAACGCTCTATCTGTTCAACCATCCCGACCACGCCAAACACGTGCTGGCCGATAACAACGCCAACTACCGCAAGGGAATCGGTTACATCCAGGCGCGGCGTGCTTTGGGGAACGGCTTGCTCACCAGCGACGGCGAACTGTGGAAAGAGCAACGTCGCACCGTGCAACCACTGTTCGGGCACGCTCGAACCGCGGAGTATGCCGATGTGGTCTCCGACGAGGCGGACAAGCTGGCAACAAGGCTGAAATCGGCCCAGAACCACGGCTCGGTGGATGTGGTACGCGAGATGACCGCCTTCACCCTGCGGGTCCTCGGGCGCACGCTGCTCGATCTCGATTCGGGTTTGCCGGGTTCGATCGGACGGTCCTTCGAGACCGTACAGGACCAGGCCATGTTCGAGATGCAAACCATGGGCATGGTCCCGCAGTGGTTACCGCTGCCCACGGGGTCACGTTTCCTGAATGCGCGACGTGAGCTCGGTGAGACAGTTGACGACCTGGTCGCCTACCGGAGTACGAATCCGGACCCCCACGGCGATGACCTGCTGCTGAGGCTGCTCAGGTCCGCGGGTCCCGATCGCGACTCCCCCGCGAAGAAACAGCGGATCCGTGACGATCTGATCACTCTGCTGCTGGCCGGACACGAAACAACGGCGAGCATGTTGGGATGGACGTTTCACTTGTTGGACGGCCATCCCGAGGTCATGTCGAGGATTCGTTCCGAAGCAGAAACGGTGCTCGGAGATCGTCGACCGAAGCACGAAGACCTACACAGTCTTCCGTACACCATGATGGTCCTGCAGGAATCAATTCGACTTTTCCCGCCCGTTTGGATCCTGCCGCGCAGATCAAGGTATGCGGACGAAATCGGCGGTTACCATGTTCCTGCCGGCGCGGATGTTCTCATCTGCCCTTACACGCTGCACAGGAACCCGAAATTCTGGGACCGTCCAGATCGGTTCGATCCGGAGAGGTTCCGATCGGACCGCGCCGCCGAGCGCCCACGCTACGCTCATATTCCCTTCGGCGCGGGACCAAGATTCTGCGTAGGAAATCAACTCGGAATGATGGAAGCGGTCTTCGTTCTCGTCACGGTGGCCAAAAATATGCGTCTTTCCAAGTCGGGGCGACCGCCGGTTCCCGAACCCATGCTGTCACTCCGACTGGGTGGAGGCCTGCCGATGAAGGTCCACGGCACCGACGGCCCATTTCGTCCGAGCCGCATCTGAAGTTACCGGATGGCCTGAGTACTACTGTGACAAGAGGGGCACACTCGACAATGCCAGAAACAGCTGAGCGGAGACGGCGCAAAGAGACCCTGGAGGCCTTTGCGGACACCATTCTCCCCGGAGAGAAGCGTCATCCCGCAGATAGGGCGGTAGCGGGAGCGGCACCCGGTCCAGGCGCCGTGGCTGCCGGGGCAGTCGAGTTGTTGGAAACGCCTGCCACCGGAATAACGGAAGGCCTGGAAGCACTCGCCGACAAGCTCGACGAACACGCGGGCCGTCACACTGTCGAAAGTCCGGCGAACCCGAGGGGATCGGCTGCGAACTTCGTGGATCTGTCGTTCGGGCAGCGTACCGCCCTGGTGAGTGAACTGCTGTCGACAGGACACCCCGAGAAGGAGCTCTGGGTTCTGCTGGCCTTGTTCAGCAATATGGCGTTCGACAGCGCCGCGCACTTGCACACCGCGGAAGCGGTCAGAGCGGGACATCCCGGCCTCACGGCGATGGGTGTTTTCCCGCCGGACGAGGACGGACTCTGGCGGTTCCCGCGGCACACCTACGGCAGAAAACTGGCCAGTCCCCATCCCGATACCACAGCGACGGGGAGCCCGGCATGAGCAGTTTCGAAAGCACCGACATCGTAGTGATCGGTAGTGGGTTCGGCGGCGCCATCACGGCTTACCACCTTGCGGCAGGCGGTGCCGACGTGATTCTGCTGGAGCGTGGTCCCTGGCTGAACAGCTCCGATTTCGAACACGACTTCCTCCTCGGCTCGTCCTACACTCGAGTGTTCGACTTCGTCGTCGGGGACGGGATGAGCGTCCTCGCAGGGAACTGTGTCGGTGGAGGCAGCGTCGTCTACTTCGCGGCCATGCCTCGTGCCCCCCGGTTCACATTCGAGCGGCACGGCAGCATCGGCAGAAGGATGTGGCCCGCCTCCATCACTCGTGACACTCTCGATCCTTGGTACGACCGGGTCTCCCGGGCGCTGCCCGTAACTCCGCAGGACTGGCACGACACCAGTTACGCGGGTGGTCTGTGGGCCGCGGTATGCGATCACTCGGGACGAACGGCCAATCCGCTGCCCACAGCCATCGACAACGACGCGTGCACCAATTGCAACTGGATGATGGCCGGGTGCCGCTTCGACGCCAAACGCTCCTTGCTGCTCAATTACCTGCCGGCGGCTGTCTCTCACGGCACCGATATTCGTCCGCTGCACGAGGTACAACACCTATCCCGAACCCCCGACGGGGACTACCGGGTGCACTTCACGACGGTGGACGACACCGATTACCGGGTGCACACGGGTAGCGGAACCGTGGACGCGAAGATCGTCGTGGTCGCGGCGGGCGCCGGTGCTAGTCCCGTGATCCTGCAGCGCTCGCGGGAGCATCTCGGCACGATGCCCCCGGCCGTCGGACGTTACTTCTCGGGCAACGGGGAACGGCTCAACACAGCCGTGGTCGACGAGCGGCGTGTCGGTGAGGTGCTGGGACTGAGTCGTGCGCCAGGAACCTCGTACGCTGCCAACCAGATCGGCAAGGGCCCCACGGTTGCGAACTGGGACAACGTGGACGGTTCGCTGCCGGAGTATGCTCGTTACTCACTGGAACAGCTGTACTTCCCACCGGGCCTGGGAACGATCCTGGCGCAGGTGCCCGGTGAAACCGACCCTTCCTGGTTCGGCGCCGCGAAGAAGAAGTTGCTCGAACGTTGGCAGTCCTGGCTGACCATCTTCGAGATGATCGAGGACGACAACGAGGGAGTTTTCGGCCAACCACCACCGACCGGGAACGCCACCCGCATCTCGCAACAGATGCTGGGGCGGGGCAGTCTCGAATACACTCCTTCCGACAGCACCGTACGTGCTTGGGCCAGGGCCGACGCCGATGTGAAGCATCTCCTGGAACGCGACGGCTTGGCCGAGGTGGCCCCGTGGACCAACGACGTGGTCGGCGCCTACACCGTGCATCCGCTGGCTTCCTGCCGGATCGGTGACGATCCCGCCACGTCGGCGCTGGACGAGCACCACGAGCTTCGTAACCATCCCGGCATCTTCGTTACCGACGGCTCGGCCGTTCCCGGTGCTTTGACGGTAAATCCGGCCCTGACGATCGCGGCGCTGGCCGAACGCGCCGTTCCCGGCATCGTGCGCGCGGCCAGAGAACGGGGAATCGACGTCGACTACAAAGGGACTCTCCCCACAGTGGACGTCGGTTTCGGGAGACCGGAATGACTGTCGACAACTCCGAACCGGGAGAGGACCGGGGCCGGCGCAAACGCTACCGATGCCACGGAGAAAAACATGAACCCATTCCGAACCATGCTCCGATCAGCCGGCATGCGTACCAAGCACGTCTCACCGGTCCGACCGGAGTCCGCTTCCGGGGTCGTCGCCGAGGTGTATCGCCAGACCGAACGGGATTTCGGAATGCTGGCTCCACCGATCACGCTGCACTCGCCCTCCCCCGAACTGCTGGCCGCCGCGTGGTGCATGCTCAGGGAAACTCTGCTCGTGCCGGGATTCGCGGGAAGAGCGGCCAAGGAACGAATCGCAACTGCCGTCTCGGAGGCGAATTCATGCCCCTACTGTGTGGCGGTACACGGTTCCTTGGCAGACGCGTTGCCCGCATCGAGCCCTTCTCCCCACTCGGCACCCGTGGCGGAGGAGCGCCCGGAGGTCACCACGGAGCTAACCGCTGTCGCGACGACGTTCCACTACCTGAACAGAATGGTCAACGTCTTCCTGGACGATTCGCCACTGCCCCGTGGAGCACCACGAGCTGCAATCGGGATGCTCGGACGGGTTCTACGTTCGCGATCAGCCTCACCGCCGGGCGAGTCGCTGGCACTGCTGCCCCCTTCCGACCGAGCCGCCGAACTCCCGTCGGAGGGGTGTCACGAGCGAATCGCGGAGACCACTGCCAGAGCTCACGCGGTGATCGAACGAGCCGGTAAGAGCTCGGTCCCGATCGCTGTCCGGGACATGCTGCACACGGTGCTACCCAGGTACGACAGCGATTATCGAATGAATTTTTCCTGGTTGCAGGACTGCCTCACCGAACTTCGTCCCGGTGACCGTCCCGCGGGGCGACTCGCGTTGTTGACCGCGCTGGAATCTTATCGGGTCGACGAGCGAACGGTTCTGGACTACCGAGCAACCGGTGCCGATGACGCGGCCCTGATCGAGCTCACGGCCTGGGCAGCATACGTCGCCGCCCGTCACGGGAACACACCCACAGCAGGCTGACCACACGAGGATGCCGGGTGAGCGGCATCCTCGTCTCCCGCGGTCGTCGTAGCCCGACACGACATGCACCCCGCGATCGGCGTAATGCGGCCGACAACCCGCTGGACACCGCACAAGACCGGAAGCCCCGACGTGGGGGCGAACACATCGAGGAGAGCACAGTGAGTACAGCCACCACTTCAGTCAGCCGGACGGGCGAGACCGTGTTGGACCGAGTCATGGCGATCAGCGAGGTCCTGCGGGGGCACGCACGATGGCAGGAGGAGAACCGTCGGTTACACCCGGACTCGGTCGATGCCCTCGCCGATGCAGGTGTGTTCAGACTCCGTGTCCCGAAACACCACGGCGGATACGAGGCCACGACACGAACACTCCTCGACGTGGCCGCCGAACTGGGACGAGCGGACGGTTCGGTCGGATGGACCGCTTCGGTCTACTGGATCCCCACCTGGATGGTGGGACTGTTCCCGGACGAGGCCCAGGAGGAGGTGTTCGACACCCCGGACGTCCGAGTGTGCGGAACCCTGAGTCCCAGTGCCACGGCGCGACCGGAACCGGGTGGTGCCGTGGTCAACGGCCGGTGGAGTTTCATCAGTGGAGCCTGGCACAGCCATTGGCAGGTGGTTCTCGTGATGGCGCCGGCAGGCGGGGGTGAATCGCAGCCGATCATGGGACTCGTCCCCATGGACGAGTTGTCCGCGGTCGACGACTGGCACACATCGGGGCTACGCGGTTCCGGAAGTATCACCACCGTTGCCGACGAGGTGTTCATTCCCTCGCACCGCATCGTTGCCGTGGCCGATGTACTGCGACAACGCTACTCATCGGACCGTAACCGCGACCTGCTGATGTTCCGTGCTCCCATGCCCGCTGTGGCCAACGCGTCATCGGTGGGTGCCCCGGTTGGTCTGGCCAGGGCGGCTATGGAGAACTTCCGCGAGCGAATGCCCAATCGGGCGATCACCTATACCGACTACACCAGCCAATCGGAGGCCCCCGCGATCCACCATCGGATAGCCGAGTCGATGTCGAAGATGGACCAAGCGGAATTCCACGCGAAGCGGCTGGTGGACTCACTCGATCAAAAAGCCGCGGTGAACGAGTCATGGTCAGTCGAGGAACGGGCGCGTGCCAGGATGGACGTCGGCGCGGTGGGAGCGCTGGCCGCAGAGGGAACCTCGATCCTGAACGGTGTAAGTGGTGGCTCGTCGATCTATCTCGACGTCCCGATCCAGCGGACGGCTCGGGATCTCCACGCGCTCAACCAACACCCCCTGATCAACGCTGTCATGGGCAACGAGCTGTACGGACGTGTTTTGTGCGGGCTGGAACCCAACACCAGCTACATCTGATGCGTGGCTGGGGGCGGCCTGGACGATCCACTCGATCCGTGCCGCCCCACTGTCCGGTCGAATCTCGTCACTCGCGGTTCGCCGGGCGCACTGCTGCTGCACTTACCGGAGGATCCCGCTCCAGGGTGCGCTGGTGCCGAGTGGGACCACGCCACATCGGTGTCCGCTCGCGTATGCGCGCCCGTACGGTCCGAGCCGCGGGGAGCGCTCGGCTACGTGATCCACGGGAGGAGCCGGCGGAAACCGAGCGCGACGAAATGCGGTGAGTCAACGAAGCGCTATCCGTCCCCTCCGGAGCTTTCGAGCACCCTGCGCAACTTCGCCTTGTCCACTTTCCCGATCGGCGTGAGCGGCAGTTTCTCCATCGTCTCGACACGTTCGGGAATCTTGTACCTTGCCACTCCCCTGGCGATGAACTCACTACGCACCTCATCCAGCCCCGGAGTCGTGCCGTTCGCCTCCGGGACGAGGACAAGGCACACACGTTCCCCGATCTCCTGCGCGGACAACGGTACCGCCGCCGCGTCAGCCACCCGAAGGCACTCTCGCGCGAGCGACTCCACCTCGTCAGCGGATATCTTCTCACCACCGCGGTTGATCACGTCCTTGGTCCGCCCGACCACCACCAGATTCCCACTCGGATGCCAACGGACGAGATCACCGGTTCGATACCAGCCTTCCGCCGTGAAGCGTCGCGCGTTGTGCTCCGGCGCGCGGTAGTAACCTCGCGGCGTGTAAGGCCCTCGTGCAAGCAGCTCACCCACCGCTCCGAAAGGCGCCGGTGCTCCGTCGTCGTCTGTTATCAGCACCTCGTCACCGGCGCTGATCGGACGCCCCTGAGTGTTCAGAACCACCTCGTCGGGATCATCGAGCCTGGTGCAGTTCAACAGTCCCTCTGCCATTCCGAAGACCTGCTGCAACCGACAGTCGAAGACCGTGCGCACTCGTTCCGCCAGGTCGGGTTCGAGCACTGCCCCTCCGATCTGCACGATCCGGAAACTGCCCGGGTCCATCGCGGCTGCCTCGATGTGGTCCGTCCAACGACGTGCCACTGCCGGCACCAAGGAGACCACGTCGGGGGACTCCTTCTCGACTGCCGCCTGTGCCGCGCCGGGTTCGGGGGACGGGAGCATGACCACCCGCCCTCCCGCTGTCAGCGTTCCCAGGATGCCCGGCCCCCCGAGTGGGAAATTGTGCGCCGCCGGAAGCGCCACGAGATACCTCGTGTCCGCTCCCACACCGATTATTTCCCCCATCCTGCGGAACGAGTACTCGTAGTCGTTGTGCGTTCGTGCTATCAGCTTCGGTCTGCCGGTGGTGCCGCCGGACAACAGATACAGAGCGGTCTCGTCCGCCCCGGTGGCTCTGGAGTCCATGCTCCGCTTCCGCACGCCGGTCTGACCGTCGTTCCGCGACAAGGCGTAGAGGCCGAGATTGCGTGAACGCGGCTCTCCGGCCACCACGACATCGCAGTCCTGCTCGACCGCCCCCGCCACACGCGAAGCCATCTCCTGGTGATCGAAACCGCGCCAGTAGTCGGCTACGACGACAAGGCGGGCTCTGGTAAGGCGTACCAGGTATTCGATCTCGTGTTCCCGGTGCGATGCCAACGCCAGTACCGGAGCAACTCCGGCTCGAAGACACGCGAGCACGACCAGGACGAACTCCCAGCTGTTAGGAAGCTGGACAACAACATTGTCACCGCGCGCAGCACCCAGTTCGAGGAGTTTCTCGGCAAGCGAGTCAGCCCGTTCGGTGATCTCCTGGTACGTGACACGACGCCTCTCGTCGACCACCGCGATGCTTTCGGGCCGTTGTTCGGCCGCTCTCCATAATCGGTGACCGAGCGATTGATCCCTCCAGAACCCGGCATCCCGGTACCGGGCGGCGAACTCCTCAGGCCACGGGGGCACCGACCGCTCATTCATGAGGCACCTCCGACGGGCTCGTCGGTCTTTCCGGTGGCTAGCTTCTGGTGAAGGTACTCGGCCAGGGCACGGACGGTAGGGCGATCCCAGACGAGCGTGGGAGGTATCGGGACCGGGAATGTTCCTCGCAGGCGATCCCGGACCGCGACCGTCATCACCGAGTCCATTCCGATGTCGACGAGCGGTCTGTCGATGTCGATTTCGTCGACGGAGCACCGCGCCTCAGCAGCGACGTGGGCACGGACGTCTTCGCGCAACCGGTGCAGCAGAGCTTCACCTCCCAAGTCGTCCCAGTGAGAGGTATCGGTCTCGACGGCCGCAGCGGAGGTATCAGCCGCATCCTCGCCGGGATCACCGAACCTGAGGTCGGTGAACTTCGCCACTAGACGTCCTTCGACGTCGGCTATCAGGACGGTCACCGTGTCGGTCTCGTCCGGAGCATGCAGACGTAC
Organism: Actinopolyspora mzabensis; assembly: GCF_900101095.1. GTDB lineage: Bacteria > Actinomycetota > Actinomycetes > Mycobacteriales > Pseudonocardiaceae > Actinopolyspora > Actinopolyspora mzabensis. Next base: position 261,801 of record NZ_FNFM01000003.1, on the reverse strand, counting down.
GTGAACGACAGCACGCTCGAGCGGTTCACCTCGAATGGTCGATTTCCCGAGCTCCGCAGGCATCCGCAGTTTCGGCGGTCCGGGAAACAAGGCGGTCGGCAGCGACAGCGCAGCGTCCAGCAACGAGGCCCACGTTCGCGCTCCCACCTGCTCACCGGAGCTCACAACGGCGTACAGCTCCTCGTTGTCCGCACGCCCCAACTCCTCCACCTGCCATGGAAAACCCATGGCAGGTACGCCGAGCGAAGCGAGCAACGTCGAAAGGTGGTCGGGCGGTAGTTTCTCGCCGCACCGGTTTCGGAGAGCATCGAGTCCGAGCCGGGCCGTGGGCGCGGGTGGTTGCGTACGGCATCGTGCGGTGGTGTTCCGCAACCAAACTTCGTGACCGAGTTCCCCGGTTCCACGACGGGTGGCGATCAGCAGAGCCTCGTCCTGCTGTGTGACTTGCACTTCGCTGGGGGAAGTCAAAGTGATGGGTGCTCGGAAGGACACATCCGCCAGTGTGGGTTTCCCCGTGGTTCTCGCGGCTTCGTGAAGTGTGTGCAGCAGCACCGCGGCGGGAACTATCTCGACACCTCGGACCGGATGGTTCCCCCGATAAGGCCGGGAGGAGTAGTCCAGCCGTGTCCACCAGGAACACAGCGGGGTATCGGCGACCACGGTACGGGATCCGCCGAGCAGGGTATTGGTGCTCACATCATGGCCGGGAGCATCCGACGATGCGCCCCTCGTCGGTTTCCTCCAGTGCGGACGGTGCCTCCAGACGGTGCCGGGAAGCTCGATCAGTTCCCCGCTCCGGAAGAATGCACCGAGGTCGACCGGGATACCGTAACAGTGCGAAGCCGCTAGGTTGGTCAGCAGAGCGGCACGATCACCGGTACCGCGGCGAAGGGTCCCTGTCACGAACCAGTCCCGCACATCGAGTTCGAACAGTACCTCGCGGATGGAATGCGTAACGACAGGATGAGGTGAGACCTCGAGGAAAACGCGATACCCGTCCTCGGCAGCGGCGGACACCGCCTGGGAGAACCGTACCGGAGCCCGGAGCTGGGTCGCCCAGTAGTGTCGATAGTCATGCGGCTCGGCACGAGGGGCCTCGATCGCGGTCCGGTACAGCCTCACCTTCGGGGAAGAATTGACGAGCTCTTGCGCAGCCTCGGCCATGTCATCCACCAATGGGGTGAGCTGTGGCGAGTGGAAAGCGACGTTCGAGTCGATTCGGCGAACGACCCCGCCCTCTCCGCGCAACTCCTGCGCCAGATCATCGATCGCGGAACGCTCACCGGATACGACGGTCCAGCACGGCGAGGCTGAGATCGCAGCCGAGACGTCCGGGATCTCTTCGACCCGTCGGCGCGCCTCCTCGAACGACAAGTCGGTCATGAACATTGCGCCGTTACCGGCGACTCCACGCAGCAGCACGGAACGACGACAGACCAGCCGAGCACCGTCGCGTGCGTTCATGACGCCTGCGGCTACGGCGGCGGCGATCTCTCCCACCGAGTGACCGACGACCGCCGCAGGCTCGACTCCGCAGTCACGCCAGACCGCGGTCAGTGCCACCTGGATCGCGTAGATCAGCGGTTGGATCTCACCGACATCGTCGAGAGTGCCCAGCTCGAGGAGTTCGCGGGGGGTACTGCCGAGCTCCGCGCGGAAAACCGGCGCGATCTCGTCGAGGGCTCGGGCGAAGGAAGCGTTCGTGGCAAGCAGCTCACGTCCCATCGCCGGCCACTGCGAACCGTGACCGGAGAAGACGAAGACAGCGTCCCGCGGGCTTCCCGCCGGGACGCTTCCCTCCGTGGTACTGGGGAAGCCTTGCCCGGAGGAGAGCGCGCGTAGACCTTCAATCAGCGTTGAGCGATCCTGGGCGACGACCGCGCCGCGATGCCGAAGATGGCAACGGCGCGAGCTGAGCGTATGACCGACAGCATCAATCGACGCATGTTCGTGCCCGGCCAGCCAGTCGGCCAATTTCCCCGCGTTCGCACGCATCCCCCACTCGGTTGATCCGGATACCGAAAACACGCGGGGCTCGTCGAGATGGCCGGCCAGCTCGTCACCGGCTCGTTGAACCGCGGCTGGCGGAGCCTGCTCGAGTACGATGTGCGCGAGGGTTCCGCCGTAGCCGTTTCCGGAGACACCGGCGCGACGAGGGAGGTCCTCCCGTGGCCACTTACTCGCGGCCGTCGGGACGCGCATGTTGTTCGTATCCCAAGCGATCTCCGGATTGGGAGTCGTGCAGTGCAGACTGGCCGGAACGGTGCCGTGTTGCAGCGACAACGCGGTCTTGATGACCGAGGCCACGCCAGCCCCGCCCTCGAGATGGCCGATATTGCCCTTGACCGATCCGATCAGGAGTGGATGTTCCTCGGAGCGTCTGTTGCACAGCACGGCTGCCGCGGCGTTCGCCTCGATTGGATCTCCAACGGCGGTACCCGTACCGTGCGCCTCCAGATAGCCGATGGAATCGGGTCGAAGCCGCGCCGCTCGGTACGCGCTGCGAAGCAGATGTTCCTGGGCATGTTCGCTGGGTGCCATGATGCCGTTCGTCCTGCCGTCCTGGTGCACGGCCGAACCACGGATGACCGCGTGGACGTGGTCCTCGTCCTCGAGGGCCTTTCGGAGACGTTTGAGCACGACCACAGCGGCTCCCTCGCCACGGCCGTAGCCGTCAGCCTTCGCGTCGAAAGGCTTGCTGCGACCGTCTGCTGAGAGGGCTCCCGCGGCATCCAGCATCACCGTGAGTCCCGGAGCCACTACCAGATTCGCACCACCCACGATGGCCAGCGGGATCTCGCCTGCGGTGAGAGAGCGGCATGCCAGATGCAGTGCCACCAACGATGCCGAACAAGCGGTGTCCACCGTGAGACTCGCACCACGGAGATCGAGAGCGTGCGAGATCCTGTTCGCCATGCCGCCGGGCTGGGTGCCGATGCCGGACCATGCCTCGATACCGGGCAAGTCCTCCAGAAGCCTGCGTTCGTAGTCGTCTGAGACAGCACCGACGTATACCCCCGTGTCGGTACCCGCGATCTCGGTGGGTGGTATTCCAGCGTGTTCCAACGCGTTCCAAGTCACTTCGAGCAGCATCCGTTGCTGCGGGTCCATCAGTTCGGCCTCGCGGGGTACGATTCCGAAGAACTCGGCGTCGAAGCCGGTGACATCGTCGAGGAAGGAGCCGTGACGAACCGTGTTACTCGATACCGCAGAATTCGCGGATGACTCGTAGTCGGACCAGCGTCCACCGGGCATTTGCGAAACCGTGTCCCGCTCATCGAGAAGCAGATTCCAGTACTGCTCGGGAGACTCGACTCCTCCCGGGAGGCGACACCCCATCCCCACTATTGCTACAGGTTCGCGATCTCCGTGCTGCGGGGCCGACCGTGCAGCGTCCATACGAGGATTCCTTTCTCGAGTGTCCCAACGGATACCGCGACCGCTGGCTCACTTTTTTCCGACTACCAGGGTGTGACTGAATCCGAGATCCGATCGGCGGCTCACTCGCGAAAAACCGGATGCCATAGCGGCTCTCTCCATGTCCTGCGCCGAGTAGACCATTCCTTCGCCCGATGCCAGAGTCAGAAAGTACGGCGAGAGGAGTCCAGCGCTCAGAGGACCTCTGCCCTCGTCGTCGGAGACGAAGTTGTAGATCAGGCACACGCCATCTTCGGGGAGCGCCGCATGGCATTTTCGTAAAATATCCACATTGCGTCGCATCGACCATATCTCGAAGAGGTGGACGTAGAGAATCGTGTCACACCCCTCGGGAATCGGATCGCGAATCAGGTCGCCCGATCGAAAATGAACACGATTCTCCAGTCCGGCATCTTCGACCCGTTTCTCGGCGATCGGAGCCACGCTCTCCTGGTCGAAAATCGTGATCTCTATGTCCGGGTAGCGGTGAGCCAGCTCTATGACGTCCGTCCCGTCTCCGCCGCCGATACTCACAACATGACTCGTGGAACCGAAGTCGTAACTGTCGAGAATGCGAGAAAATGAGTACGAAGTCACGTCCCTCATGTTTCGGTAGAACAGGTTTTGCAGCCGAGGATGTCCGTTCAGGCGCTCGTAGAGCGTGCTGCCCCGTCCTTCGATACTGCGTATCCCGACGTTGGTGTTACTGGTCAACGACCGCGTGAGGTCGCCGATGGCCGGGTTGATGATCTCCGCCTGAACGTCGATCAGCGGCCCGAGGAAGCGCTCGCCGGAACGAAGTAGTTTCCGTCGAGCCAGCTCGGAGTTCACGTAATGATCCTCGTGCTTTTCGAGGAGACGCAGTGAGGTAAGTCCCAGTAGTAGGATTCGAGCGGGTTGCTCCTCGATCCCAAGTGACACCGCCACCTGGTCCAGCCGCATTCCTCCGTGTTGTTCAAGTTCTTCGAACATGCCGAGTTCGAGCCCGGCATGAACCAACTCGAATGCTGAACTTCCATGGATCAGTACACGCAGATAGTCCGCTTCGGTGAGCGTGACGGTGCCATTGTCTGCCATCGAGTCTCCTCATCGGTGGTACGGTTCGTTCCGCCCACGGGCGCGGTACCAGCTGCCGTTGGTGACGATGCTTCACGAAACCTCGGAACAGCACCTCCGAAAATGCGGTATCGCACGCGGGAGAACAGGTTCGCCTTCCTCTTATCGGATCCTGCTTAGTTCATCGATTTCCTGTCGGACCTGGTCTTAGGCGAGCACCATGGTCCTCGGACCGGAACCTGTACCGAAGGAGCGCTCCGTGACAGGGATGATCAATGTATTTCAACCGTCGCTCGGCGAACTCGAACTCGCTGCGGTAAAAGAGACCTTCGACAGCAACTGGATCGGCCGTGGCTCCAGAACCGAGGAGTTCGAATCCGTGTTCGCGCGCCACATCGGGGTACCTCGTGATCGGGTTCGTTCGATAAACTCCTGCACCGAGGCCATGTTTCTGGCCATGGAACTCGCCGGCGTCGATCAGAGTTCGGATGTGGTCCTTCCGACAGTCAGCTTCGTCGGTGCGGGCAACGCGATTTCAGCACGAGGAGCAACGCCTGTTTTCTGTGACGTGGATCCTCGTACCCTGAATCCGTCCGTTGACGACGTCGAAGCCGTCCTGACCTCACGGACGAAGGCGGTTGTGATTCTGCACTACGGTGGTTATCCGGGAGATGTGGCAAGAATCGCCGAGCTGTGCAGGAAACGCGGAGTTCTGCTGATCGAGGACGCCGCGATCGCGGTGGCCTCGACAGTGGAAGGGCAGTCGTGCGGAACTTTCGGAGATCTGGCGGTGTGGAGCTTCGACCACGGAAAGATCGTGGTCACCGTCGACGGTGGAATGCTCTACGCCCGTGAGCCGGAACTCGCGGAACGCGCACGTACGCTGAGCTATCTGGGGCTGGAGCAATCCAGTGGATACGACCAGGCCCGCAACACCGACAACAGGTGGTGGGATTTCGACGTCTCCGCATTTTCCCGTCGATCCGTCACGAATGACGTGCTGGCGGCGGTGGGAACTGTTCAGATGAGCAGGCTTCCGGACTTCATTCGACGCAGAGAGGAGATCGCGGCGAGATACGAGAACGGGCTCGCCGGGATCGAAGGATTGCAACTTCCTCCCCCGCTACCCGCCGGGCACGAGACCTCACACTACATGTACTGGGTACAGTTCGATCACGGCATCCGCGACATCGTGGCGCGCGATCTGTACAACCAGGGTATATACACCACTTTCCGATACCCTCCGCTGCACAAGGTTCCCGCTTACGGATCCCAGGCCGAGCTCCCCGGAGCGGACTACGCCGCGGAGAGAACCCTGCTGCTGCCGATGCATCACTCACTCACGGATGAGGACGTCGATCGAACGATCAACGAGGTCCGGGAAATTACTCGAAACCGTCTGAAGGAACGTCGTCCTGCCTGACCCCGCAGGCACCGAACAGACACACGTTCACGGCCGCGGCGGACGTCGTGGCCGTGAACGGACTACCTTGGTGTCAGTCGATTCGGACCTCCGGAACATAGCGAATCCAGTGTCCCCCCGAAGCGGTGAACTCGGACTCCTTGGCCATGATCTCGTCGGCGTGATTCCAAGCGAACATCAGCGCGTAGTCCGGGTACGGGTTGCTGAAAGCTTCGGGAGGAAGGACGGGGATGTGCGATCCGGGTATCAGCAGGCCCTGTTTCGAGCGCGTCGAGTCGCACACGAAGGGCAGGAGATCGCTGTCGATTCCACAGTAATTGGTGACAGTGGAGGTTTTCCCCGGAGCTCCATATCCCACAACACGGCGCCCCTCCGAGCTGAGGCGGCGTAGCAGTCTCGTCAGCTCTTCCCGGATGTTGTCGATCTCGAGGCCGAAACGCCGCCACGTGCCGGGGTCGGTAATTCCCGCCGCCTGCTCCTCAGCCAGCAACGCCCCCACCGAGTCCCGAACCGAACGAGCTCCCCGCCGCGCCAGCGTGTAACGGATCTCGCCACCGTGCAGCGGTGTGCGCTCCACGTCGACCAACTCGAATCCGAACCGTTCGGCCATGGCGGCTACAGAGGCAACCCCGAAGTAGAAGACGTGTTCGTCGTAGATCTGATCGAATGCTTTGTGGTCCAGCACAGTGCCCAGGTATGGCTCTTCGAACACGAACACCCCGGACGGGGCCAGCAGCGCATCCACACCCCGGAACAGCGAGTCGATGTGCGCTATGTGGCATATCGTGTTCGCACCGAATATCACATCGGCGTGCCCGTGCTCGTCCCGCAACGATTCGCCGAGCCCGGCGTCGAAAAATTCCGTTACCGCTCGAACACCTCTGGACCTGGCCAACTCCACGACGTTCGTGGAGGGATCGACCCCGAGATGTCGTATCCCCGCTTCGGCGACGGTTGAAAGCAGCACACCGTCATTACAACCGATCTCGACGATAAATGGGTCGGAGCCGTTCAGTTCGGCACCGAGCAGTCTGCCCGCCTCGTTTTCGAAGTGACGTCGATGCAGAACAGAGCCTGACGCGTGGTAGCGGTAGTTCTCGTGGTAACGCCGCTCCTGCGGCACCTCCTCGACGAGCTGAACCATGCCGCAGCCCACGCAGGTTCCCAGCGCCAGCCGAAACTGGAACTCATCCGATGTTTCCGCCGGATCGATGAAACCGTTGGCCGAGGGCTGCTTGCCCATATCGAGAAATTCGTGCAGCTTCCCGCCGCAAATCCGACAACCGCTGCTCATCCGCACCACACCTCGCAGTCCGTTCTCGTTTTCGTCGTGGGGTTGGGGCTCATCCAGCACCGCCTTCCGGAAGCGCGAGCCACCACGGACTAGCGCGTGCCCACTCGATGGTCCTGCGCAGCCCCTCCCGCAGCGAAGTGCGCTCGGACCATCCGAGCATCTGCCTTGCCTTCGTGCTGTCTGGAACCCGTCGTGGCAGGTCCTCGTAGGAATCACCCAGGACACTACCGGTGTCCACGTCCAACGGTTCTGTGTTCGCCCCCGTCAGTTCGCCTATCAGCCGAACGGCTCGTGCGATCGTGGTTTCCGTACCGGAACCGATGTTGAACGACTCACCTGCGACATCGGTTCGTGTTCCGGCCAGTACCGTGCCTTCGACTACGTCCTGCACGAAGGTGAAGCAGCGCGTCTGCCCTCCACCGTCGTAGATCACTGGCGCGCGGCCGTTGAGAGCTCGGTGCACTGATCGGCTCACGAGATATGCGGGACGCTGCCCGGGGCCGTAAGCGTTGAAATATCTAACAACAGTCAACTCGAGTCCGTGCTGATCCCGGTACGAGAACGCGAGATGTTCCGCGAGTGCTTTCCCGGTGGCATAGGACCAGCGTGCCGCGGAGCTCGGCCCGAGTACCCGATCACTGTCCTCGCGCCAAGGTACCGAGGAGTTCTTCCCGAATACCTCGCTGGTGCTGGCCAGCACCACCTTTGCTCCAGCGCGTGTCGCCAGATCCAGGACGTTGCGGGTTCCCGAGAAGTTGGTGTCGATGACCGCGGTGGGATCGCTGAGGTACCTGTCGACCCCGACGACTGCTGCCAGATGGTAGATCACATCGACGTTGGAACGGATCACCCTTGCCAGCTCCGTCTCGTCCCGGATGTCCCCCCTGACGTACTTAGCGTTTTCGGAGGCGAGCGGTCCCGGAGGTGGCGCGGTGTCGAAAACCGTGACCTCGTCTCCCCGCTCGATCAGTCTTTCGACGAGATGTCCACCGACAAATCCCGACCCCCCTGTCACAAGTACCTTGCGGGGAGTGGAATTCGTGCTGCCGTGCGAGTTCACCTAGCGTCCCACCCCTCGGTAGACATACCCCATCCCGCGGAGTTCCGCGATCTTTTCGGAGCTGTAGTAGGCCCTGCCGTCCAGCACGACGCAGGAGTCCCTCACATTTAACTCGGCGAATTCGATGTGCTCGAACTCGTTGTGCAGTGCCAGTATCGCGATGCAGTCCGCGTCCCTGACGGCTCGGTCGAGATCGATGGAGGCTGCGATGCCGAACAACTCCTTCACCTGTTCGGGGTCGGCCAGCGGATCGAAAACCGCGACATTCGCACCTGCTTTGCGCACAGCCTTGACGAAATCCCCCGTCGGCGTCGCACGGAGATCTCCCGTGTTGTTCTTGAAGGCAAGGCCGAGTACGGCGACTTTGCATTCGGCCGGCTCCTTGCCCATCGCGAGCAACTCGTCGACGGCCAGCTGTGCGGTGTGTTCCGGCATGGCCGCGTTGATCTCGCGTCCTGTCGAGGCCGTCCGCAGCACGATTCCGTGTTCCTTCGCCGAGTGCGAGATCATCCACGGGTCCTTGGTCAGACACGAGCCTCCCACACCGACACTGGGATGCAGGATGTTGACCTTGCCGTTTCCCTTGGGGATCGTGTTGGCAGCGTCGATCACGTCCAGCACGTCCACGTCGTGCGGCGCGCAGACTTTGGCCAGTTCGTTCGCGAACGCGATGTTGAGGTCTATCCACCAGTTCGTGGCAAGCTTCAGCATCTCCGCCGATTCCAACGAAGCGAGAACGTTCACTTCGACGCCGAGACAGCGAGCCCAGAAGGCCTCCGCGGCCCGCGCGCTGTGCGGTCCGATTCCCCCTGTGACTATCGGGAACGTGCGTAGTTCGTGCAACGCCGTGCCCTCGGCGATGCGTTCCGGAGTGAACGCGAGACCGAAGTCGATTTCCGCGGTCATCCCCGAACGTTCCAACAACGGACACACCACACGACGGGTGGTTCCCGGGGGGACGGTGCTTTTGACTATCACGAGTTGTCCGCGGCCGAGTTGGTCACCCAGTTCCCGGCAGGCTCCACTCAGTTGTTCGTCGGCGAGCGAACCGTCCTCGTGAACAGGTGTACCGACGGTTACCAACACGACGTCGGCCTCGCCGACCGCCGTCATGTCCGCGGTTACTCGCAGCCGACCTGACATTCGCTCGGCCGAGAGCGTTTCGGCGAGTCCGCGCTCGTGGAATCGACAGTACCCGCGTTCCAGTTCCGCGACGAGGAGTGGGTCGGTGTCCACCCCGATCACCTCGCAGCCGAGCGAGGTGAGGGTCGCGGCGATACACGATCCCACGTAACCGAAACCGATGACCGCTACTTTCGGATGATCGTCGTCGGGCAGAAAACGCATTGGCTTCCCCAATCCGAAGAAGTACGACAATCCCGGACCGCTTGACGAAGGACTCGCGGAGAGCGGGCACGAGTAGCACCATGTTCGACGAAACACGCGGTTCGGATCGTCTTCCGGATTGCCTGTTGACCCGCCGGTCCCGACGCCACGTCGGATCACCGATCTGCCGAGCTCCGTCGTCCGGCGTCACCCTGGTTCCGCGGGACTCGTCTCTGAGTCCGTTTCCTTCTCGAGTAGTACTTCGGCGAGCTCCTCCGAGAACTCGGCGGGATGAGTCACATAACCCACGTGTCCTCCCGGCAGATGTCGGATGCCGATTCCCACTCGCCTGCTGAGTTCCTGGTTGGGAAGGTAGGGGAACTGCCGCGCTCCCGTGCGGCTTCCCGCGAGCACCAACCGGTCCCTGTGCTCGCGCAGCAGAGTCAGGTTCGGTTCGAAAGCGGGGTAGGTGCGCAACTCGTGCTCGAACCAGAACGCGTGGTTGCGCTGGATTCTGTCGAGCATCCTGCTCAACTCGCGCGGCGGAGGCTGGGTCCGTTTCGGCGGTCGGGTGGCCTCGTCCATGCCCATGGCGGCACGGAACACTCGTTTCGCCTCGTCGACACCGCGTGCCCGAAAGATTTCGTAGAGCTCGTCGTGGAATGCTGCCCAGCGTTGAGCATCGGGCAGCACTGATGACAGTGGGGGTTCATGGGCGATGAGGGTGTGGACGGCCCGGGGATACAGCTCGAGCAGGGCCAGAGCGATGATCGCGCCGGAACTGCTTCCGAACACGCGGGCAGGGCGCTGCCCGAGATGCGTCAGGAGCTCGACTATGTCCTGCGCATCGGTTTTGAGCCTGTGCTCGTCATGGACAGGGCCGTGTACAGGGCTGCGGGAGAACCCACGCCTGTCGTAGGTGATCACCGTGTATCTGTCGGCCAACGTCTCTGCCAGCGGGGTGAAAGGAGCCGCATCCCCGTTACCGCTGGGTACAATCAGAAGTGTCGGGCCGGCACCGCGTATCTCGTAGTACAGCTCCGCACCGGACAGGGCCAGCGCTCCAGTTTCGGATGTTCCCATCGAGTCGGATTCCCTCCACGATCCCTGCGGTATCGGACCTGTTCGTGTCTCCGTTCCACCGGGCAGGTGGAACGGAGACACGTCGCTTCGGTCAAGCCGCGTCTCGTTCCCGAGCGGCCACGTCGGCGTAATATCGTCCGATCGCCCTGAGTGACTCCTTCGGCTCGAAACGGTACGTCGAGTCGTGGTCCCAGTAATCGTCGCGAATGCACTTGGTGATTGCCATGCTCGCGGCATCCAGATCGTATTTGGGGTCGCTCGAGTGCGGATGCGTCGGATGGATGAACTCCGTGACCGCCACGCTGTGGATACCGATCTCGTCGAACATTCGCAGCATCCCGGTGTGGAAGTCGGCTTGAGCCTGCTCGTCGCGGACGAAACCGTCGAACACGGTCGGTGGATCCTCGGATCGATCGACGATGTCGAAACCGAGCAGCCCCTTGGTGTGGGCGTCCTTGTACGTGAAGGTGCCGTACTCGGCGATCACGATCGGCTTGTTCCACCTGCGGTACGCGTCCAGCTCCTGGACGTAGCCCTCCCGGGTGGGGTGGTAGAAGTAGTAGTACGTGAGCCCGATGTAATCGAACAGACTCCAGTCGACCTCTTCGAACGGCCCCGCGGAGTAGGTTATCTCACCCCCGAAGTGGTCACGTGCCACCTTGGCCGCCCTGCGCAGGAAAGCATTCAGCTTGGTGGTCACATCCTCCTGGTCGACCGGACCAGCCGGCCGCAGGAAGTGGTGATCGGCGTGTGCGAACACGTTGCCCATCCGGTTGTGGTAGTGCTCGCCGGGCATGATCCCGTGGGTCTGCACCGAGTGAACACTTCCCACGGTGAGTCTGATGTCGGCACCACGGGTCCGGAACGACTCCGCCAGTTTCGCCGCTTCCTGCAAGTGCTCCAGAACCTGCTCCTGGGTGCCGTCCATCAACCTCGGCTGCAACCACACGTGCAGGCCCCGCGAAACCGCCGCTTCGACGGTTTCGCGCAACCGGTCGAACCTCGTGCCGTAGATGGTGACCGAGTTCGCGTTGAGCTCGTCCCTGACAGCGTCAATTTCGCGACGCATGATCTCGTTGCTCCACACGGTTCGAGAGATGGAGCCCTGCCCTGTCTCGTGGTTGGAACCGGTGTCGTAGGCCACACCGCGATAAACGAGGCTGCGATTCGCTTGTGCCATGATTTTCCTTTCCGTTTGCCGAAGCACGAGAACGCTTGGTCAGATCGGACGCCGATCGGGAAATATTTCGTTGATCCCGGTCAATCCCGACAACAGTGTCGCGAAGTCCATGTCGCTCGGGCGAAGTCTCTGGGGGTCTATGGTAGATTGAGCCTTTTCCCAGTATTCCTCCTTGTGCTTGGTACGATCGTAAAAGAACCGGACAAATTCCAGGATGGATTCCAGGAATTTCCTGTAGTTGGACTCGTAGTGGTCCAGTGCTTCTTGTTCGGCCCCGGGATCCGCTACGGACTCGTGCACGGCGTCGGCGAGTGCTCGGGCACCGCGCAACGCGAGCGTGACCCCCGTCGACAGCAGAGGATCGACGAATGCCGCCGCATCACCGACCAGCGCCCATCCAGGACCGTGGAACCGGTCACAGGTGTAGGACCAGTCGCGAGTTACACGAAAGTCGCTGACACGACGAGCCGATTCGGTGAGACTGCGGATCTCCTGCGTACTCTCCAACTCACGCAGGAACAGGCTCTTCGGCGACAGTCCAGAGGACTTGTACTCGTCGATCGGTGTCACGTATCCGACACTGGACGTCCCGTCAGCAAGCGGAATGAACCAGAACCAGCCCGAAGGGCGGTTCTCCGATACGATGTCTCCTGCTCTTGTCCCGCTGTACAGGTTACAACCCTGAAAATACGACCACATCGCGATGTTGCGCAGATCGTCGTACCACTCGACCAAATCGAAGTGTCGTCCGATCAGGCGATGCTGCCCGGATGCGTCGAGCAACATCCGGCAGTTCACTGTCACGTCCCGTCCGTCGCTGTCGACGTAGTCGACACCGACGACGCGTTCCCCGTCGAGTACGGGTTCTTTGACCGTGGCCTCCTCCACCACCGACACACCGAGTTCACGGGCGCGTTCCAGCAGCAGAGCGTCGAAGTCCGCGCGGTGGACCTGGTAAGCGTAGTCGTACAACGCGGACTCGGCGAAGCGAAATCCCCATGTGCCCTGGTTCTTTCCCCAAAGCAGTGTGCCACCGTATTTTCTGGTGAACCCCATGGCATCCATGCGGGACAACAAACCCAGTTCTTCGAGCGTGGGCAGAGCTCCGGTGATCAACGACTCCCCGATGTGATACCGGGGGAATTTCTCACGTTCCAGCAGAAGCACCCGGTGCCCACGCATCGCGAGCAAAGCAGCCGTAGCCGATCCAGCTGGACCGCCACCCACTGTCACGACGTCGTAGTACGGCTTCGCCACGTTCACCGCAATCCCTCTTCCTCCGCTCGTCACAGCGACCCGAGGGGCCTGTTGGGGTCGATCAGTACCGAACGGAGCAGATCCTTGTAAGAATCGATCATTTCGATAATGGTTTCGTCGTGAAACTGATTGCTGTCAAATCTCAGCGTTCCCGCGATCTCGTCGTCGGGAAGTATGTCCATACCCAGCAGTATCCCGTTCGGGATGTCCGAGGTCTCCGGGTACGATTTCGTTCTTCTGCGAACCTCTGTGTACTCCAGGCCACCTATAACCTCGGATTCGGTCATGGCGGGGAACTGAAGCACCTGGATCGCCACCACCGCGTTGTCGGGGCGTTCGTACGTGCTGATGATCTCCGGTGCCTGGGCGACCACCTCGCTGAAGGGAAGCTCGTGGGAATACCCTTCCAGACACGTCGCGCGAACGCGCAACATAAAGTCGAAAAAGCTCCGACACCCCTCGATGCTCGTGCGGAGTGGGACCATGTTGAAAAAGGGCCCTACGGATTCATGGAAGGACGATTCAGTGCGCCCGGAGGTTATTACCGGCACCACGAGGTCGTCGAATGATGTCTTGCGGTGCAGATAAAGCTTCAAGGTCGCCAGTAGCGTCATGAACGGCGAGCACCGCATCATCCTGGAGAAATCAAGAATTGATTTGGTCAGTTCTTGATCCATTATGAAGCGTCGCACCGAATAGACGCTGGCGATCTCGTCGGTTACGTGTTTGTCGGCATCGATGTCGAGGATGCGTGATCCGGCCAGTTTTTCCCGCCAGTACTCACGTGCGCTCTCCGCCTCCGGGCCGGCCAGCATCTCCTGCTGCCAGTACACGAAGTCGCGGTACTGTTCCCTGGACGGCAGCTCGACCGTCTCGCCCTCGCACCGCCGGGCGTAATACGCCGCGAGATCACGGACGATCACGTGCAACGACCAGCCGTCGCTGGCGGTGTGGTGCGTGACCAGTACGAGCACTGCGTCGTTCTCGTCGAATCTGCCGACCTCGACTCGCAGGTGCGGCAGAACGCTCACCTCGAGCGAACCGGCTTCCACCTCGTTGACGAAATCGTCCACCTGCTCTTCCCTGGAGCGGTTCACATCCGGTTCCAGGTCGTGAACTCGCACTTCCGGCCTTTCCGGCGAATGAATCCGCTGGTGGATCTCTCCCTCATCACGAACGATCTCGGTGCGCAGCATCTCGTGACGAGTCACCACATCCCCCAGAGCGCCACGCAGCGCATCGAGGTCGAGGGGGCCACGTACCCGCCATCCGTGCACCACCAGATGTCGAGGACCGAACGCTCCCTCCGAACTTCCCTTGTCGAACAGGGTCAACAACTTCAGGTTCGAGGAAAGTGGAATGCGATCCACCGCTGCATGCGAGTCCGCGGATCTGTCGGAGGTAGTCATCTGCCCCGCCTTTCCTGATCGTCACGGCCGTTGTCGAGCACAGTCGATCCGATTAGCCGGACGCTGCCGGTGCGTCATCTCGCTGGCGTTCCGCCGCCTCGTAGAGAGCGGTGATGTTGCCACTTCCGAACGAGCGGGCCCCGAAACGCTCGATAATCTCCAGGAAGAGCGTCCCTCTCGGGTGGGCGGAACGGGTGAAAATTTGATACAATTGTCCGTCGTGGTCCTCGTCGACGAGCACTCCGTGATCGCGCATCTCCTCGACCGAATACCTGTGCGGCCGGATGCGGGCGGGAAGTTCGTCGTAGTAGGAATCAGGTGTAGCCATGAATTCCACGCCACGTTCCCGCAAAGCAGAAATCGCCTCGACGATATCTTCGGTTCCGAAGGCGATGTGCTGGACACCCGGACCATCGTGCTGCTTGAGGAAGTCGTCGATGTGCCCGGGCTCTCTTGATGTGTCGGGCTCGACGAGTGTCAGGGTGACCGAGCCGGAACGGCTTTGCACGACCTTCGTCGTCATCGCCTGGTCGCCGACTACGACCTTCTCGGAGAACAGCAGCTCGAAGTCCAGTACCTGCCGATAGAAATCTACTGTCGCGTCGATGTGACCGTGCTCGACGCATACCGCGAAGTGATCGACGCTCAACAGCTTGCCGTGCTCGGCGGAGAAAGGTACCGAAACCTCGTCTGGGCCCTTCGCGTGCGCCACGAACGTGTGCGTAACGTCGCCGATTCCTGCGATGCTCGCGGTGGTCATGCCTTCCGCGGTTGCGGGCTCCGCGAGAGGTCGGGCACCGCGGCGAACGGCCTCGGCGAAAGCCGCAGTGGTGTCGGGAACCCGCAACGCGATGTCGGCGACACCGTCACCGTGGTGATCGACGTAGGTCGTGGCCGGGTGATCCCGAACGAGAGGCTCGCTCAGCACCAACCGAACACGGTCGTCACCGAGTTCAACGGTTCTGACGCCTTCGTCTGTCGGTGTCGGCCGTGTGAACGGACCACGTTCGAAACCGAGCTCTTCTGTGAAGTACCGCTCCGCCCTGTCGGTGTTACCGACGTAGAACAGGATGTGGTCCAGCTGAATGTCCTCGAAGACTCGGTGCTCCGAAGAAACCATGGCGCTCCCTCGTTCGGTACTTGATGGATGGTGTCGCCGATCGACGGTGCGATCAGTCGGATTGGGCACGACGTCCCACTCGTGGTCGGAGGCCGTGCCAGAGCTCGTTGACCCGGGACAAACAGTCCTCTCGCGTCGAGGGACCGTGAACGGTCATCCAGCGTGGTGGGACCGGGAGCGAAGCGGGCCAGAGCGAGTGCTCGCCCTCCTCGTTCGCCAAAACCGTGTAATTGGTGTCCGGATCGTCGAAGGGATTGGTCATCGTCGGGGTTCCAATCAGATCGCGCTTGCCAGGCCGGCCGCGGTGGGAGTGTCGAACAGCGTGGTTATGCGCAGCGTGACCCCCAACTCCGATCTGATGCGGTTGATCAGTCGCATAGCGAGCAGGGAGTGCCCGCCCAGATCGAAGAAACTGTCGTCGGGTCCCACCTCGGCCAGGCCGAGGATCTCGGCGAACGCCGCGCACAAGGCCTGCTCCTTCGGCCCTTCCGGTTGCCGGTGATCCGGTTGCGGTTTGAACTCGGGAAGCGGCAGCCGACTTCGATCGAGCTTTCCGTTGGCGGTCATCGGGAGTGCCTCGATCGGGACGAAGGCCGATGGAATCAGGTACGGGGGAAGGCGCGTGCGCAGAAAATCCCGCATCTCGGCTTCATCGGGGAGCTTGGAGCCAGCGACGACATAAGCGATCAACCGTTTGTCCTCATCATCGTTCGCCGCGCGCGCCACGACAGTGACCTGGGTCAGTCCCGGGTGCTCCCCCAGCACTGACTCGATCTCACCGAGATCGGCTCGGAAACCGAGAATCTTCACCTGCTCGCTCGCACGGCCGACGTACTCGAGCATGCCTTCCGGATTGCGCCGTACCAGGTCTCCCGTTCTATACATCCGAGTGCCGTCCGTCGCGAACGGATTCGCGACGAATCTCGCGCTGGTGAGATCCGGACGACCAACGTAGCCGAGTGCGATTCCACTTCCCGCCAGATAGAGCTCACCGACGGCTCCGTCCGGCAGCGGATCCAACCGTTCGTCGAGTACATGTGCTTCGACGCCGTCCCGCCCACTACCTACCGGCACCCTCGTGGAGGCGGTGTACGGAGCGGTCAGCGGATTGTTAGTGCTGAACACCGTGGCCTCGGTGGCACCGTACATGGCCCGTACGACTGTTTGCCCGCAGTGTTTCAGCACTCGTTCGACCGCGTTGGGAGGTATCACGTCACCGCCGGTGAGTACCTCGCGTACACCTGAGAGGCTCTGCGGTTCCTCCTCGGCGACGACTCGGAACAAGCCGGCCGTGAGGTGTAGCGCCGTGATCGCGTTGGCCGAGATTCTTTCGGACAGGCTGGTGACATCGAGAGCGTCCTCGGGGGCAACGATCACCTGACCGCCGCGCAGCAGCGGTACCCAGATCTCGTAAGTTGAGACGTTGAAGGCGTGCGGGGCGAGCATCAGCACCCGCTCGTGATTGCCGGTGTCCCACATCGAATCGAGGACGAGGTCCAATACGTCACGGTGACGTACAGCGACACCTTTCGGTTCACCGGTCGACCCGGATGTGTACATCACATAGGCGGTCGCATCGCCCTCCGCGGTCACCTCGGGGGCAGACTCGGATACGGGGCCGTGTTCCTCCGAAAGATCGATTACCGCGTCTACCGCCGGCAACTCTGAGCTCGGCACGGAATCGTCCGTGACCAGAATTCGCGCGTTAGAATGATCGATGATGCGTTGTCGTAGCTCCGCGGGGTACGCGGAATGCAACGGTTGATAGAATCCACCGGCCTTCAACGCGGCAAGAAAAGCGATCACCACGTTCGGCGAACGACGCATGAACACGGCGACCGGCACGTCGCGCTGCACATCGAACTCTCGCAGCTTCCTGGCCAGACGGTTCGCCCGTTCGTCCAGCTCCCGGTAAGACAGTGCTCCCCCGTCACCGGAGACGGCCTTGGCATCGGGGGTTCGCGCGACCTGCGCGCTAAAGCACTCGTGAACGGATTCGGTCACGCTCACCACTCCAATTGTTGAACTCGGAGACCGAATTTCTGCGAGCTTAACCAGCTCAACGTGACATCTCTTCTTCATGGCTGCTGATGCCACGAGAAGGTGCGGCGGAGATATCCTCAACAGGTCGTACGCATTTATCGGCGCATAGGATCAACTTTTCGTGAAAACTCGTTCCGCTGCTGCACGATTCGATGCGGGGACTCAACTCTCCGGTTTCCCCGTTTTCATCTCATGCGGTATTTCGTCGCCACGTCTCGGATCGTCAACCCGAGGTCTCTGCCGAGCGGAACGCAGCACCCGCGACATCATCCGGGGACGCATGAGCGAGGAGGGCGGGTCCATAAGGCCTGCGACCCGCATGAATCCGTCGGCCACCGAGGTATCCATGGTAGCCGCGTGTTGTACTCTGGACATGTAGGCGTTGCCGAGGGAGGACTTTGCCGTACGCCGGCCTTCGACACCGGGGAAGGCGAGATCGCCGCCCGCTGATATCTCCCATGGGTTGTCCACTACTCGACCCACTTCCCGCATGAGCCGACCGGGGTCGATCTTGCCCGCCCGCAGCTGCTCGCGAAGGGTGCTCACCTGCCAGGCGGCCACACTCATCCCCTGGCCGTAGACGGGATTGAAGCTGCACACCGCATCCCCGATCACGATCAGGCCCTCCGGGAAGCGCTTGAGACGCTCGTAACGTCGTCGAACACTGGCTGGGAAACCGAAGGTCACCGGTTCGTCGATCGGTTCCGCGTCTTTGATGCCCTCGTAGACGTCGGGAACCGGCAGCGAGCGGGCGAACTCGGTGAACTCGACGTGATCGGTCGGTGGATGATCACCCAACATTCCGGTCAACGAGAGGACGCAGCTGTCAGGAGTGGACAGCCCGAAAAACGCTCCACGCGGATGTGCGGGTGAGGCGACCGGGTTTATCGACCACGTGTCGTCGAAGACACCGGACGGTGGGCGATAGAAACGCGTAGTGTACGCGAGTCCGATCTTGACCCTTTCCTCGGCGGGACGTGGGTACCCCAGCCGAGCTAGCCACGTGGGGGTCCGGGATCCTCGTCCCGTCGCGTCCACCACCAGATCGGCGGGGAGCATTTCCGGTTCGCCAGCGTGGCCTTCCTCGGACCGGCGGGAGGAGATGCGTACTCCGATGATCCTCGAAAGCCCACCGTCGGCCACCGGCTCGATGATGTCGTGCTCTTCACGGAAGAACACGTTGGGCATCCGCGTCAGACGTGAGCGGACACGATGTTCCAGGACGGGACGTGGCGGGGTGACCGAACGCAGCCCCGTCCGCGCGGGACGAAGCCTGCGCGCGTTGAAGTACCACCGCATCTCGCCGAGATCGCCGACGGGATATCCTTCGTCGGCGAGTTCCGCGGTCAATCCGGGAAAGAGTTCCTCAAAAATCAACTGGCCGCGGGCGTGCAGACCATGGGCGTGGCGTGCCTGTGGCGTTCCCCTGCGGGGTCCGCACGAATCGAGGACAAGGTCACGATCCACCACCACCACCTCTCGGTAACTTTCCGCAAGAACACGGGCAGCGAGCACCCCGGCTATGCTTCCTCCCAGTACTACGGCGCGTTCTCCCAAGTCGCCACTCATGCGCAAGGCCCCTCTGGCTAGGTGCTCCGAAACCGACACCGTCGGATACCGGTGGTCGTATGACGAAAAGTTGTGACCACGACCGCAACGAGGATCACTATCAGCATGCGGGGTCGGCGTCTTCCTTGTTGCGTCGAGCGTTTCACCACAACCTCGCCAGCACACGGGGAGAACCATCCCTACCGCTCGACCGGCTGACACGGGAGGAGTGCCCCAGCGGCTTTCCCGAGTGCGCGACCTGCTCGGTAGAGCTACCGGTGTAGCGGGCTTCCCTGGTGCGTGCCGAGATCTTGTGAGTCCGCACAACGCAGGAGGCGATCGAGCGCGTTCGCGACCACGATGATGCTTGTCCCAGCCCCACGAGCCCGATCGGCAGGAGATTCATGCCCAGTGCACTCGGTTGTCTCCGCAAGTATCTGCTCTCTCCTTCGATTGAAGAGGTCGGCTTCGCTCGAAGGGGGTTTCCATCGGCCGACATGGTAGGCACACATCGATTGGACAAAGTCTCGCGGACTGTGGTGTGCGGATTCGAATGGGGCGTGGAATTCGGCGACGACGAGTGCGTACATCGCCTCGAAATGATCGAGCCGTCGCTGCGGGGATTCGCCTGCGAAGGAACGACGATGGCCTACGTGATACGTGACGCCATGAGAAACAGCGGGCGCACACGGAGGTTTCTGCTCGGACCGGGGTATCCGCAACTGTTCCCCTCCTACATCGGTGTCGGGTTCGCGCTGGCACGCCTGCCACGCGCGCTGTGGCAAAGGGCGGTCCCCGATCTGACCGGCTCGCCGTATCACCCGACGATGAGCTGGCTCGCCGTGGACGGTTACGGATTCGATCGTGCCTTTTTCGATACCCGGAGATGGATCAAGCGGCAGCGCGTTCCCCGTCCCTATCCGTGGTTGGATGCTCCGGGGTACTTCCACCGAGCAGTGGACCAGGGCATAGGTCGTGCCCTGTGGTTCATCCACGGTGGTCATGAGGAGGAAGTCGCCTCAGCCGTACGTGATTTCGCCGAAGCACGGCACGCCGATCTGTGGAGTGGTGTGGGATTGGCAGCTGCCTACGCGGGTGGTTCCGACGGAACCGATCTCAACCAGCTCTGCATCACAGCGGGCCGCCACCGCGGACAACTCGGGGTCGGTGCGATCTTCGCGGCCAAGGCACACAGCCATGCGGGATACGTACCGGAGCACACGAGGACTGCCACCACCGCATTGACGAGTCTTTCGGTTCCCGAGGCGGTGCGGCTCGCAGACAGCACCGAGACTCACGACGCTGAATCCGCGGAGATCCCCGCCTACGAGTCGTGGCGCAGAAGGATTCGGTCGCAACTCGTACACGAACACGAGACTTGACGCGTCCGTCGCATCGCTGAAGGGGGAGTCACATACGGGGCTGATGGCACCCCAAGTTCCGACCGAGTGCGGAACACGGGGTTCGCAACCGACAACGGAGTTGCTCAGTCCTTTCCTCGGAAGCGTTCGAAAGCCCCTCGGGGAAATCGTGCACCGGTGTTCGCGGATTGCTGTGACCTCGCGGGGACAGAGTTAAAAGATCCACCACTGACGAGCACACCGGAAGAAGACAAGTGCTCACCGAAGCCGGGATTCTGAATCGGTCGCTGTTCCAGGTTACCGCGTCTGGTTGAAAGGAAGTACTACGTGTCTGATTTGAACGATGCTCTCGAGGCACTTCACGAGGAATCGGAAAGAGTCGATTTGCTGGTGGCCGACCTCGAGCGATCCGAATGGGATCGACCAACACCAGCCCCCAGGTGGACGATCGCACATCAGATCGCTCATCTGGCTTTCATCTTCAATCTGGCGGGTGTATCCGCCTCGGACGAGAAGACCTTCAACACCATCGCGGAGTCTGCTGGTAACGACATGAACGCCGCGATCAACGCCGCACTGCACCAATATCTGGGTGAAACTCCGGGTGACACTCTTCAGTTGTGGCGACGTGAGCGCGATTTCGCGCTCCATGCGCTCTCGGAGACAGTTCCGGAGCGACCACTCCCATGGCTGGTACGCCCGATTCCTCCGGAGGTGTTGGCCCGTGCGGGTATCATGGAACTCTTCGGGCACGGCCAGGACATCGCCGACGCGCTCGGCACGAAGCGGGAGGCGACGGACCGGCTTCGCTATCTGGTGGAGTTCGCGGTACTCACCTGGGAGTTCGGTTACCAGTCCCGGGGTCTGACACCGCCGGATGTCGAATTCAGGTTCGAAATCACCGGTGTTTCCGGCGACCTGTGGACGTTCGGTCCAGAACGAGCAGCGCAACGGATCAGCGGACCTGCCGAGGATTTCTGCCTGCTGGTCACCCGCAGACGCCATCCGGCGGATCTCGCGTTGTCCGCGGAGGGAGCCGAAGCACGACACTGGCTCGAGATCGCTCAGGCTTATCGGGGCCCTGCCGGACAGGGGCGGAGTCCGGGCCAGTTCGCCACATCCCACTGATCGCGCCGAACGAGGCCTTTCGACGACCGGAAAGCGGGAAAAGTGAACTACGCAACCCAAGAGCACGACAACGAGACGCTCTATCGCGAGGTGCGGCGCAACATCTCACAGCTGGTCAGGTCCTTCCCGGAGGCATGTGATCGCGTCGTTCCCTCCTGTCCGGACTGGACCGTACGCGACCTCATTTCGCATCTGGTCGATATTTGCGGGTTGGTCATCGAGAGGATCTCCGGAGACACTCCCCATTTGGCGAGCAAGGACACAGACGACATCACGCGGTTAATGGGGATCTGGGAAAGCGTGGGCACACAAGTCGAAAACATGATGCGTGATGATCACGGAAATTCGGCGCTGATGGTCATGGACGCCTTTACCCACGAGCTCGACCTGCATCACGCGCTCGGAACCTCACCGCGGGAAGACCATCCGGCCTTCTTCAGGTCGTTCGAGGTGCTGGTCTCCGGGGTGTCCGAGTCGGTGGCGGAGCACGAGCTCCCCGCCGTGATCGTCCAACTCGAGCGACGGGAATGGAAGCTGGGTAACGGCGAGCCGCGCAACACGGTCACCGGCGGGCACTACGACCTGTACCGCTCGTTCGCGGGAAGGCGCAGCAACCGCCAGATCAACGCCCTGTCATGGGGTTCCGATCCCGTCTCCTGGCTGCCGGCTTTCACGTGGAAGGCCTTCTCCCCGCCCGTTGTCGATGTGGAACCGCATCCCTCCGGATGGACTTTCAGGTGAGCTTGTACGGTCCGAGTTGTTCGCCGCTCGTGCTACTCACGCCCGCGCGGAGCTAGCAGAGGCCCCGGTCACGTAAGTTTCTTCGCGAGATTCGATCCACACCAACAGCCTCGTTCACACTATTCCCGGACCGGTTCAACGACGCTGTGACAGGACAACGTGTCACCGTACTTATCCCTAAATTTTCCTACGGAGTTGGCCAGTGGGCCTGATGGATCGAACTGAAACCGATAATTCTCATGTCCGACCGGATGGACGCGTTTTCAGAGTGAATATCGCCATCGGTGCCGTCGTGGTACTCGGATGGCTCGTCTTCGGTGGCGAAAAAGCACTGGAAAGCATTCAAAACTACTGGTCGATATCGGTCACGATGATATTCGGATCATTGATCGGCGGCGGGACAAGCGAGGGAGGCGGTGCGGTCGCTTTCCCGATGTTCACGAAAGTTCTTCAGCTACCTGCCGATGACGCGCGGCTCTTCACCTACGCCATTCAAAGTGTGGGAATGACCGCAGCCTCCATCTGCATACTCTACATGAAGGTTCCCATCGAGCGTCGTGTACTGCTGCTGGGCGGACCGGCAGGCGTGGCAGGCGTGATTCTGAGCGCCACCCTGCTCGCTCCGTCGATGGACCCCCGAATGATCCGCATATACTTCACCGTGCTCATGACCGGGTTGGCACTGGCGTTGCTCGTGCTCCACGTCAGAAAGGTCAACGACCGCAACCGCGAACTGGTCGTGTTCGGTAAGCGCGAGATCGCGATCATCCTTTTCGCTGGACTTTTCGGAGGGATAATAAGCGGGCTCGTGGGGGTCGGTGAAAACACGGCCCTCTTCATCATGATGGTTCTGCTTTTTCGAATATCGGAAAAGGTTGCCACTCCTACAACGGTCATCGTGATGACGATCGTATCCGTGGCGGCATTTTTGACTCATCTATTCGTGCTGCGTGACTTCACGGAGCCAGTGGTGGGATACTGGCTCGCCGCGGTTCCTATCGTCGTTTTCGGGGCACCACTGGGAGCCGTGATCTGTTCAAAGATGTCACGAAAATCCATTCGACTGTTGTTGATATTCTTGATAGCCGTCGAGTTCGTCAGCACCCTGCTCTTCATACCGATATCCAACACGACCATGTTCATAGCTGGAACTCTGCTGCTGCTGCTGACCGTCGTGTTCTATCGCATGACGAGGTCACGCCGGTACAGCCCCGAGAACGAGCGCACTGTTGCCGTGGTTCGGGGTTCCCGGTGACGAAGGTCAGAACGTAGTCACCGGTTCGCACGGAACGAGTTCGAGTGCTGGTCAGCAGCGGGGGAGGTGAAGGCCGACCACACCGTTCCCCAGCGCGGCGACGCCTGCCGTAGTGAAGCGGATGTCCACACCGTCGGGGAACAGGCGTAGTCCGCCGCCGACCAGCACGGGAATCACGAACAGCCGCAGGTCGTCGATGAGGTCCAGGCGCAGCAGCTCGGCGATGACGCTGGCACTGTTGGCCACCAGCACATCGCGTCCCGGCTGGTCACGTAGCTCTTCGACCTCGGAGACGAGGTCGCGGGCGATGCGCGAGTTCTCCCACCGCGCTTCGGTCAACGTGCGCGAGACCACCACCTTCTCGGTGGCGTCGAGCCAGCGTCCCAGCTCGCGGGTCCGTGGATCGGTCTCCTCGTCCCGGGTGATACCGGGCCAGACGGAGTGGAAACCCTCGTAGTTGGTGCGTCCGAGCAGGAGCGTGTCGGCACCGCGCCAGATACCTTCGAAGTACTCGGCCGTCTGCGGATGCAACGCCCGTTCGTGCAACCAGCTGTCACCGGCCGGGCCGTCGGGACCACTGGTGTAACCGTCCAGGCTCAGGCCTGCCCAGGCGACGATGCGACGAGAGGTACTCATGAGCGTGTTCCGTTCGTTGCGAGCCGTGACGGATCTTCACGGGTGTGCGAAGGGCTGGTGAGCTAAGACTCGTCGGCTGCCTGCTCGAGTCCGTTCGTGGTGTGACAGCGAACGCAGCCTATGAGCGTCTCGCTCGTGTCGGATGAGTGTACGGCCGAGCACCGACAAGTGAGCCCGTCACATGAGTGTCCGCTCGGTGCCAACGTTGGCTCACGGATTGTCCTGTCCGGCTCGGCAGCGTTCGAGTCAACCATGCACGAGCTCCGGGCCGTGGCGCGTTTTGTGCTGGACAGCGCTTCAACAAGTCCTGCCGATGTTCCCGGCGGATCACGTTCTTGACCGGCACCTCGTCGATTTCGTCGGCATCGGCCATCGAGCACTCGCTGCTGTCGAGGCTGCGCGGTGGGAGTCCCCGGCAGCGGAGCTGTCGCGAGCGACACGGTGACGATGCAACCAGCTCCGCCGCTGCAACGCTCGGGTCACGCATAGGGCTCGAAGGGGATCCCCTCCGGTTTGGCGTTGCTGAGATTGTCCTCGAAGGCGCCGTCGCTGATCGCGAGACTGGCACTGCCGAAGTCGGCACCGGTCAGGATCGAACGCGTGTCACCGGGAAAACGGTTCCAGCTCACCAGGTCCGGGTAGTGCCAGTCGTTCCAGTGATTCTCCGGTTGTTCGTCCATGCCTGCCGTGCGAAAGGCGTGGGTGCCGAGCCCATCCTTGTGGTAGACGACTTTGGCGTGGGTGCCGTCGTCCCAGCCGACCTCGGAGGCGGGGTGCACGTTGTAGTCACCGTGTGCGGAGGTGGCGACGTAGCGGGCACTGCCCTCGTGCACCCACACCACGACGTGCTCGATGTCGTGCCGGTGGCCGAAGGCGTCGAGCCCCGGCACGGCCTGGTCCTTCTGGAAGTACATGTCGTAGAGGTAGGCCTGCCACCCGTTGTTGCGCTTGGCTCGGGCGTAGACGTTGGAGTTTTCCAGGTCGGACGGATCGTGGCACTGACCGTCCAGCGCCCCGGAATTGTTCAGTCCACCGTTGAGGGTTCCGTTCACCCCGATGGCCACGCTGGGGTAGCACCCGTCGCCGTCGTAGTCGAAGGCGGGCGCCCACTTGGCGTCCTCGGCGGCGAAGTCGGCGGGGATCTCGGGCGGAACCTCCTCGGCGAGTGCGGTGCCCGGCAGAGCGAGCAACAGCAGAACCGTTCCGCCAACGGCGGAGAACAGCTTGGACACTCGCCTGCCCACTCCTCCCCGGTCGATCGGAAACCGGGTTCGCCGGCGTGGCTCCGGCGGGCTCGAGGGGGTACTCGTACTCGTCGCTGGTGCGCTGCGGTGCATACGATCCCTTTCGGTTCGTTGCGGTGGCGACGAGTAGTGATCGTAATCCCCTTAGGGGACGGACGGGACACGTTTCGCTGAATGAAGTTTGACCGAGCACCGTCGGATAACCGACCAGCTGTGGCCGCGTTACCCCGTGCGGGAGAGGGCGAAGAACGGTGACTGGTGGCTTCCCGAGGCGAGTCGAGCGGTGTGCGGAATCCGGCGTTGCTCGGTGGTACGTTGCCGCCTGCTCGGTCGGTCGCCTCCGATGGTTCCCGACCGGGGCGACACGGGAGCGGTAGAACGAGCGGAAAGGAACGTCGGTATGACCAAGGACGAGATCACCGAACGGTGCCGATGGGCACGCGACCACAACGAGAACCATCCCTCACAGCAGTGGCCGACGGGTCAACAGCTGGCGGTGGCGCTGGTGCTGCGCGACCGCTCGTGGCTGGATTCGACGAACCACACCACCGAAACGGCCACCGACCTGGTTTGCGAGCAGGCCGGGCTGTCGGTGTTCGAGTTCACCGGTTGGCTCAACGACATCCGTGCCGCCCTCGAATCGGATCAGCGTTGATCCACCGTAGTTCGTGGGACGCGGAGAACCTGCTACCACCGTCAGCCGTGTTCGAGTGCTCGCCCGTTCGGATGGTTCGGGAGGGTGAACCGTCGCAACGGTCGGTTCGTCACCGCGAGAGTTAGGATCCCCAGACCGCAGCAGAGCGCCCCGGAGACCGCGGCGAACGTGGCCGAGGTGGCCCCCGCCACCAGACCGCCCCGGAACTCGCCGAGATCCGGCCCGGCGGAACCAACGATGTGGTCCACGGAACTGATCCTGCCGCGATGGGAGTCCGGGATCGCCAGTTGCACCAGCGTGCCCCGTGAGATCACCGAGATCGTGTCGGCGGCCCCACCGAGGGTGAGACATCCGAGCAGCAGCCACAGCTGCTGAGCCACGCCGAATCCGGTCAGGGCCACCGCCCACACTCCCGCCGCGGCCAGCATGACCACTCCTGGACGGTAGAGGCGTGTGATCAGGCCGGAAGCCAAGCCCGCCGCGATACCTCCCAGCGACAGGGCGGACCAGAACAGGCCGAGCGTCTCCGGGCTTCCGCCGAACCGCTGTTCATTGATCATCGGGAACAACACGGTGGGCATGGCGAGGACGGTGGCCAGGACATCGGTGAGAAACGCCCCGTGCAACTCGGGTCTGCTCGCCACGAAACGCAGTCCCGCGCCGATCGCCCCCGGTTTCCGGCGGGTACCGCCGGAAACCGGGGGCATGCTCGGCAGGCGCAGCACGGCGTGGAACGCTGCCGCGAAGGTCATCGCGTTCAGCAGGTAGCAGCCCTCCACTCCCCGCGCGGCGATGACCACTCCAGCGAGAGCAGGTCCTGAGAGCACGGCCGTCTGCATGCCGAGGTGGTTCAGCGCCATCCCGGCGGGGAGTTGCCTGTCCGGCAGCAGTCGGGCGGTGAAACTCCTGCGGGCGGGGGCACCGGTGGCACTGCAGCTCTCCTGCGCGGCGACCAGCATCAGCAGCAACCACCACGAGCCGAGACCTGCCAGTGCCTGTAGGGTCAGCGCTCCGGCGCAGGCGAACTGTCCCGACGTGGTCAACAGCACCAGTCGCCTTCGATCGACGGTGTCGGCCACCGACCCGCCGAGCAGCCCGAACAGCACCGCGGGCACGGCACGCGCGATTCCCACGCTGCCCACCGCCAGCGAGCTGCCCGTGGTTTCCCAGGTCTGGTAGAGCACGGCCACGGTCGTCAGCTGCCCACCGAATACGGACAGTGTGCTGCCTGCCCACCAGCGACGGAAAGCGGTGCTGGACCGCATCGGACGAGTGTCGAGCAGCCTGTCGCAGACCTTCATGGAAGTTCGCTCTCGACGGACTCGGCGAATCCCCGAGTCGCCACCACGTCCGGCAGCGTCGTCGAAGGACTCCGCGATGACACGCGGCGCGACACAATAGCACTTTCCACAGTGGTCCAGCACGTCGTGGCTCCCCTTCGAGTGCCTCCACCGCAGGTGTGATCTTGTTTCGGCCGGGCCGATCCAGGCCCGACCGGCGGCCCGCTGCTCGGGCGCTGGTTCACTTCCGAACGAGACAGAGGGGTCTTTCTGCGATGATGAACGGTGCGCACGCCGCCACGGGCCTGTTGAGCGGCACCACGGTGGCCAGCTTCGCCCAACCCACCCCACCGGGCATCGCCCTGGGGGCGCTGGCCGGGGCGGGGGCGGCCTTACTGCCCGATATCGACCACGACCAGTCCACCATCACCAAATCAGCCGGGCCGATCACCCGAGGGGCGGCGGAACTGTTGCAGACGCTGGCCAGGTGGGCCTATCGCCGTACCCGTTTACCCCACGACCCCAGGGCTTCCGGTAAGGCCGGCGAACACCGAGGACTCATCCACACACCGGTTTTCGCGCTGCTGGTGGGGGCGGCGTTGGCCGGTGCCACCCTGGCGTCGAAATGGGTGGGCATCGTAGCGGTGTACGTGCTCACCAGCGCCGCGCTGCGTTCGCTGCGTTGGTCGTTACCCACCCAGGTGCGCGGTACGCTGCAGTTGCAGCGTCGTGCCGCACCACCGCTGTACGCGCTGCTGGTCACCGGCCTGTTGGTGTATGCCCATGCCGTCGCCGACGCCGGTGTGTGGCTGGGGGCGATCGTGGCGCTGGGGATGATCGTGCACAGTGTCGGGGACGGGGCCACCAATTCGGGGATCCCGTTCGTGTGGCCGTTCAAACGTGCCTGTGATCGGTGCCGGGGCGGCACCGGTTGCCCGGGGGCCCGGTGGGACCGACAACACGTGCTTCCCGAATCGCTGCGGTTTCCCGCCGGTGCGGGTATCGAGAAGTTCGTCGAGTCCGGATGTCTGGTGGTGGCGGCATTCGTGGCCTGGCCCACTCTGACCACACTGTTGACGGCACCGGCCTGATTCCAGCTCTCACGGGTGGCACTCGAACGCGGCCGGCTCAACGGAGTCGCCGCAGTACCACCCCGGCTCCGATGATCAGCAGTAGCGTGGCCAGCACCCATTGTCGTTTGGTTTCCGTGGCTACGGGGCGCACGGGTCGGGGCCGTGGCGGTGTGGGAAGTGCGGGTGCGTTCGGTGCGCGGGACTGTGGTGCAGATGTGTCCGGTGGCCGCGGGGAGTGGGGCTGGCGCGGCGTACTGCTCCACTTCGAGGTGTTGGTGGGGGGCGATGGTGTGGTCGCTACCGGAGGGGGTTCGGTGGGCGAGGACGGTGTGGTGGTTGTTTCCGGTGGTCTCGACGGGGAGCGGGACCTCGTGGGGGACGGTGGGGGTGTGGGTGGTGGTTGGGGTTCGGAGCGAAGGCACCCTGCCGCGTCGTTGTGGTGCAACGGCCTGCCCCGAGCCAGTTCGACAGTCCCGGCGGCATCGGCCCCGACCTGATAGAACCTACTGTGGCCTGCGACGTTGTCGGCGACGGCGTAGCGGCTGCCGTCGTCGGTGATGACGACTGCTCCGTACCGGGCTGGCGGGAGTGCCGCCGGCTCGGTACCGACGACCGTTCCGTCGTCCACGGCGATTTCGAGCAGCACCGTTTCGTGCTGATAGTTGGTCGTCACGGTGAGCAGTGTTCCGTCGGAGGTGACGGCGAGATCGCCGACCGACAGCGGAACGAGCCACGGTGCTAACCACGTAACGTGGGTTATGGCCAGATAGGTGGCGCTGTCGGGATCGATGTCGACGGTGTAGAGCCGATGCCCGGCGACGAGATACCACTCGTCCCCGTCGATGGCTCCCGCCCGGATGTCGACCGCCCACGGTGGTGGCATCCGCGCAGCACGGTGGCGTAGCGGACCGAGGTCGTGCGTGCTCCCCTGGGGTTCGACGGTTATCACGCGCGACTCCCGGAAGGGGAATGTGCCGGTGTTGCTGAGCCCGTAGGCCTTTCCCTGCGCGGCGGAATAGCCCAGTGCCTCGACGGATCCGGGAGGTGGCGGCAGCGCCTCGATTGTCATCCCGGGCAGCGTGACGCGCCGTAGCGCGGGGGGCGTTCCGGGTGTACTCGTGACGTGCAGCAGTGAGCAGCCCGGTGCCACCGCCCGCTCTCGTGCCACCACGACCGGCGTGGACAAGCCGAGCAGTGCCAGCGCGGTCAGCAGCGCCGAGATCGCCCGCAAGCTGCGACGGCCCACCCTCATCGATCGGAGCCGAGTCGTTCCAGGGCCCAGCGGAACGCGGCGGGATCGATTCGGGAGTCCCCGGCGAACGGGTTCTGCAGATGATAGACCGCGAACACCAGCAGTGCGAGTGTGCCCGCCAGGGTGGACACGATCATGACGTGCGGCATCAATCGCGTTCCTCCGAACAGGTTCGGCAGCAGCACCACGAGCACGCTTCCGAGGATGAGGACGAACCAGACCACCGTGGACACGTCCCGGTGGAAGGCCATGTTCAGCCTGTCCTGGCGCTGCTGGTAGACCGAGCGGAGACGATCCATCGCCGCTGCTTTGCGCCCCTCCTGCCACTCACCACTGGCTGGCGCGACGAGCACGGCCTCACGTATCCGGTCGAGCTGGCTCCAGCCGTTGCCCGAGAGGCCGCGGTCCCGCCGCATGCCGGGCCATTCCTGCGCTATGACCGTGTGGGCATAGGCCCGGCTGAGAGTGCGGACGCGCTGGGCGGTTTCGTCGGAAAGCGCCTCGGCCGCCCAGGAAACGGCCACCAGACTCTGAGCTTCTCGGTACGCCCCTTCCCGAGCAACACCCACCGCGTCGAAAAGAGTCACCATGACAAAAGCCAACACGACGGCGTGCATGCCGCTGACGATGACGAAAACCTGCCCGGCCGCGTCGTTGTTTCCGGGCCTGCCCTCGTCCAGCCCGAACCGGCGTACCGCGTACCCGATCAGCCCGGCAGAGACCGCCGCTGCGATGACCCACAGCAAACCGCTGAAGTAGGTGTTCATTCACATTCCCGTACGTTGGTCGTCGCGGGGTGCTGCCGCGGCGGTGCGTCCGGCGAGCTCGTTGACCGGAACCGCCGCTGTTTCCGGCACGAGCAGTTCACCGATCTCGCAGTCGAGCGCGGCGCAGATGATGTCGAGGTCGGACAGTTTCAGGCTGACCGGCGTGCCGGACCACAGTCCCGACATCTTGCCCGCCGAGACGGCCAGCCCGTACTCGGCCAGCCTGTTCTGCAGCTCCCCCGCTTTCCAGATACCGCGATGCGCGGCCACCAGCCGCAGATTCCACTTCACCTGTCACTCCTTCGCCGGACCACGGCAGTACGACCCTGTTCGCAACACCAGAGGAAATCTCGAAAATCCCGAGAACCCCACGCCGAGGAAATGTCGAACATCGTCAGACATTAATAGCGACTGATCCCGCTGTTGGCAAGCGCTCCCCCGGAAGGCGCAACGAGGTTTTCCTCCCTCGGACGGAGCATTATGCCGGCTCTCCGGATGATGTGTGTCGCGACGTTCGATGTTATGAATCACAATCGAACTCGACACGAACCCGCGTTCGGCGGATTGTTGGCTACACTGTGTACTGATCAAGCGGCTGATTCGGTGAGATACGGATAACATCGTAGAACACGGAAAGGCAGCGGAGCTTTCCACTTTCGAGTGACTTTTAGCTGCTCGTGGATGCTGCTAATCTCGTGATCGTCCGGCTTTGAAAAAAGTTTCCATATCCGATGGGTTCTCTTCCGGGCGTGCAGGAACGACAGGCAGGTCGAGACGAACACCGGATCCGTATTTTCGGTTTTTCTCAATACTGTTTCGACGCTGTGTGCGCGACAAGATTGGTGGAATGAACGTGACCACGGTGGATCCGGCCGGAACAGACACGTATTCGCAGCTGAGTCTGGGAACCGAGGCGGCTCGCAATTTGGCGACGACGACGAAGTCGACGCCGCAGATGCAGGGCATCACCTCGCGGTGGTTGCTGCGGATGCTGCCCTGGACCCAGGCCAACGGTGGTGTCTACCGCGTCAACCGGCGGTTGACGTATCAGCTGGGTGATGGGCGGTTGACGTTTACCAACACGGGTGCGCAGGTGCGGGTGATTCCGCAGGAGTTGCGGGAGTTGCCGTTGCTGCGCGGGTTCGACGACGAGTCGACCCTGGCCGTGTTGGCCGACCGGTTCACGCAACACCACTACGCCCCCGGTCAACTGATCACCGAACAGGGGGAGACCGCTGATCGGGTGGTGCTGTTGGCGCACGGTAAGGCCAACAAGATCGGCCCCGGTGAGTACGGTGACGACAGCGTCCTCGACGTACTCGCAGACGGGGAACACCTCGGGCAACGAATCCTCGCCGACGACGAGGTCCGCTGGCCACACACCGTCAAGGCCATCACCCCCTGCACTGTGCTCACCCTGTCCCGGCAGGAGGCGCGGGAGATCACCGAACGCTTCGAGAACCTGTCCCGACACCTACGACGAACCGAGTCCCAGCCGATCCCACCACACAACAAACACGGTGAGGCGGCGATTGATGTGGTGTCGGGTCATTGGGGTGAGCCGTTGTTGGCGGGGACGTATGTGGATTATGAGGTGGCGCCGCGGGAGTATGAGTTGAGTGTGGCGCAGACGGTGTTGCGGGTGCACAGTCGGGTGGCTGATTTGTACAACCAGCCGATGAATCAGACTGAGCAGCAGTTGCGGTTGACGATTGAGGCGTTGCGGGAGCGGCAGGAGGAGGAGCTGGTCAATAATCGTGAGTTCGGGTTGTTGCACAATGCGGATCTGTCGCAGCGGATTCACACTCGGACCGGCCCGCCCACCCCCGACGACCTCGACGAACTACTCTCCCGCCGCCGCAAATCCGAATTCTTCCTGGCGCATCCCCGCGCTATCGCCGCGTTCGGCAGGGAATGCAACCGACGGGGCGTCTGTCCCGCGACGACACAACGTGACGGTGTCACCCTGCTTTCCTGGCGCGACGTGCCGCTGCTGCCCTGCGACAAGATCCCGATCAGTGACACGGGGACCAGCTCGGTGCTGGTGATGCGCACCGGTGAGGACAGTCAGGGTGTCGTCGGGCTGCACCAGACCGGCATACCCCACGAGTGCGCCCCCAGCCTCAACGCACGGTTCATGGGGATCGACGACAAGGCCATCATCTCCTACCTCGTCAGTGCCTACTACTCCGCGGCCGTGCTGGTGCCCGACGCCCTCGGCGTCCTCGAACACGTCGAGATCGGACGTCAGGACTGATCGTATGCGTCCCTTCGAACTCCCGGACTTCTACACGCCCCACCCCGCCCGCCTGAATCCACACGTCGACTCCGCCAGGTCACACACCACACGATGGGCCCGGGAAAACGGACTGCTCCGCCTATCCCCAACCGCGCCCTCGGCGCCGACGATTCCCGACGAAACCGAATTCGACGACCACGACTACGCCCTGTTGGCCGGCTACACCCATCCGGACGTCTCGGCAGCGACCCTGAACCTGCTCGCCGACTGGTACGCGTGGATGTTCCTCCTCGACGATCAGCTTCCGCCTCACGGCGAGCGCACCGACTCAACCCCGGAAGCACGACGAGACGTACAGCGCCTTTTCGGGTTCCTGCGCACCCCCACAGCTTCCGACCAAGTGCCGTGCACGCCACTCGAAGGCGGGCTGGCAGAGTTGTTGCAGCGTACCGCCGCAACGGCCACTCCCCGCCTGCTGCGACGTCTAGCCGCCGAGACCCGTGTCCTGCTGAGAGCGCGAGCACGGCCATCGTCCGGCACTTTCGCACCCATACCCAACCCCGTGGCTCGCCTTCGCGACAGCCGTTATTCGAGCGGCGCCCACTGGGTAACCACACTGCTCGAATGCACCCTCGGCAGCTCGCTGCCACCGGCCGTGTCCCGCAGCGGGCCGTTACGGCTGTTGCGGGAGTGCTTCGCCGACGCGCTGCGGCTGTGCAACGACCTGTTCTCCTACCAACGCGAAACCCGGCTGGAACGAAAAGGCGACAACGCGGTTCTGGGTATCGAACGTTTCCTGGAATGCTCACCCCGGCGAGCCGCCGAGATCGCCAACGCGGTGTTGACCCGGCGGATGCATCTTTTCGAAGCCACGCTGCACCATGGTCTGCCGACCCTGCTCACCGAACACGCACTGCCCGAACAGCGGCGCACGACCGTGTGGTCCTATGTCAACGGGCTGCGTGACTGGTTGGCGGGAGCACACGAGTGGCACTCGATATCCACTCGCTACATGAACACCGGGCCGATCCACACCACCCGGATACGGCAACCCGTCGGCCTCGGTTTCACCAGCACTGTCCACAATCCCCGGCCGGGGGGCAACACCGGCCCACCGGTGACGTCCGGCCACTCCCGAGCACGGTGGGAACTCGCCAAGTGGTTCCCCCGGATCCACGACACGAACCAAATCGCCACGAACCCGCTGCTGCCACGGTTGCGATCCCGGACAGCGGCCTGGGCCCAACGACACGGCATCCACGAGAAAGCACTTCCGAGCACGAGACGCACCCACACCGATTACGCCCTACTCGCGGCCAGAGTGCTCCCCCACGCGGACGAGACCGAGCTGGCTCTGATCGCCGACTGGAGTCTGTGGGCACGGTTCGCAAACGACGGTGCCTCCCTACAGCAGTATCGGCCGTGGCCACGGCTGACCGAATTCCTCACCTCGAACCCCGACGAGATGCCCACCACCACCGAACCGGTCGAACAGACACTGGCCGAGCTGTGGACCCGCACCACCGCGAGCGTCCCGGTACGGGCGCAGCGTCGTTTCCGCCAACGCATCCGGAAATTCCTGCGCCACGCGACGGGGGAACCGGTCGAACCCGTCGGGAGCGATCCCGTCGACTTCCTCGCTCCGCTGGAAACGCCACACCGAACCGGCCGCTCCCATCTCCGGCTGGCACTGACCGAGCTGCGGTTGGGGCCGGACATACCCCCCGGATTGCTACGCAGCCCCGCGATGCGTGCACTCCGACAGGTCTTCGCCGAGATCACAGCACTGCACGAAGACCTCGTGCTCGCGCACCGCCACAGCATGTGTGAAGCCCCGCATGGAGCGATACCGACAGCGAGACGATCCCACGACGAGCGAAGACACCACGCGGTGCGCATACTGAGCGATCTGCTGCGCACCCGACGGCAACGATTCGACTCCCTGCTGAACCGGGACATGGCCGAAGCTCGTGCCGAGTATCGGCTCTCGCCCACCGCCGGCAGGCAACTCGACAACTACCTCGACGATCTCGACCACTGGATCACCGGCGAGTTGAGTTGGCTGCTGGAACCCGAACGGCACAGCCACACCCCCACTCCCGCGAACCAGGCGACACAGCATCCGCTGCCCACCACCGGCCCCCACACCCCAACCGTGGAGGCCTTCCCCACATGACCACCACTGCCACCCCGGCCGCGAGCTCATCGTGTGGCGCGGCCGGAACCACCACGCGCATTTCGCCGCACTCGACCAGATTGGTAACCGCACATCGTGACTGTTTCCGACCCGGACACCGGCGTTTCCCCCGAACACTCCAGCCTTTCTGTCGAAGCCGCCCGCAAGCTGTCGACCACCACGAAGTCGACGCCGCAGATGCAGGGCATCACCTCGCGGTGGTTGCTGCGGATGCTGCCCTGGGTGCAAGTGGAAGCAGGCACCTACCGCGTCAACCGGCGGTTGACGTATCAGCTGGGTGATGGGCGGTTGACGTTTACCAACACGGGTGCGCAGGTGCGGGTGATTCCGCAGGAGTTGCGGGAGTTGCCGTTGCTGCGCGGGTTCGACGACGAGTCGACCCTGGCCGTGTTGGCCGACCGGTTCACGCAACACCACTACGCCCCCGGTCAACTGATCACCGAACAGGGGGAGACCGCTGATCGGGTGGTGCTGTTGGCGCACGGTAAGGCCAACAAGATCGGCCCCGGTGAGTACGGTGACGACAGCGTCCTCGACGTACTCGCAGACGGGGAACACCTCGGGCAACGAATCCTCGCCGACGACGAGGTCCGCTGGCCACACACCGTCAAGGCCATCACCCCCTGCACTGTGCTCACCCTGTCCCGGCAGGAGGCGCGGGAGATCACCGAACGCTTCGAGAACCTGTCCCGACACCTACGACGAACCGAGTCCCAGCCGATCCCACCACACAACAAACACGGTGAGGCGGCGATTGATGTGGTGTCGGGTCATTGGGGTGAGCCGTTGTTGGCGGGGACGTATGTGGATTATGAGGTGGCGCCGCGGGAGTATGAGTTGAGTGTGGCGCAGACGGTGTTGCGGGTGCACAGTCGGGTGGCTGATTTGTACAACCAGCCGATGAATCAGACTGAGCAGCAGTTGCGGTTGACGATTGAGGCGTTGCGGGAGCGGCAGGAGGAGGAGCTGGTCAATAATCGTGAGTTCGGGTTGTTGCACAATGCGGATCTGTCGCAGCGGATTCACACTCGGACCGGCCCGCCCACCCCCGACGACCTCGACGAACTACTCTCCCGCCGCCGCAAATCCGAATTCTTCCTGGCGCATCCCCGCGCTATCGCCGCGTTCGGCAGGGAATGCAACCGACGGGGCGTCTGTCCCGCGACGACACAACGTGACGGTGTCACCCTGCTTTCCTGGCGCGACGTGCCGCTGCTGCCCTGCGACAAGATCCCGATCAGTGACACGGGGACCAGCTCGGTGCTGGTGATGCGCACCGGTGAGGACAGTCAGGGTGTCGTCGGGCTGCACCAGACCGGCATACCCCACGAGTGCGCCCCCAGCCTCAACGCACGGTTCATGGGGATCGACGACAAGGCCATCATCTCCTACCTCGTCAGTGCCTACTACTCCGCGGCCGTGCTGGTGCCCGACGCCCTCGGCGTCCTCGAACACGTCGAGATCGGACGCTGATCCCTTCGGCACGACTTCCCGGAAACTCCCGGAAAGTCGCCGAGACCGAACCTCGATTTTCCCGACCGCCCGACGAGCAGTTCCACCTCCCGCCCTCTCGCGTCACCGAGCGCGACCGCCCGAGCCTCGCTGCGAACTCGGCCGTCGCCACGACCACTCGTTTCACCACCGGCACGCGAGCCCTCCTCACAAGGGATGATCACCTTGGCCACCGTCGAAGACACCGGCAACGTCCGATCCGGCGCCGAGATACTCGATTCCACCCGTGAACTGGTGCTTCCCACCCTGCGCGCCACCGTCGACCAACTGTCTCCGGCAGCCCGTGCCGTGGCCACTTATCACCTGGGGTGGCGGGACGAACACGGCGCTCCCGCCAACGGCCAGAGCGGCAAGACGCTGCGTTCGGCGCTGGTGCTGCTCACCGCCGAAGCGGTGGGCGGCTCTGCCGAGGCGGCGGTGCCCGCGGCGGTGGCCGTGGAGCTGGTGCACAATTTCTCGTTGCTGCACGACGACGTCATCGACGGCGACGAAACCCGCCGACACCGCCGTACCGCCTGGAGCGTGTTCGGGTCCGGAGAGGCGATCCTCGCCGGAGACGCCTTGCTGGCCACGGCCACCGACGTGCTCGTGGCCAGCGAACACCCCGCGGCCACCGAAGCCGTACACACCCTCAGCAACGCGGTACACACGCTGATACAGGGGCAGAGCGCCGACATGGACTTCGAACGTCGCCGCGACGTCACCCTGGCCGAGTGCGAAAGCATGGCCACCGCCAAAACCGGTTCGCTGTTGGGATGCGCGTGTGCGCTCGGTGCCTCGTTCGGAGGTGCCACAGGATCGCATGTGGACGACCTGCGGGCTTTCGGCGAGTACCTCGGGCTGGCCTTCCAGCACGTCGACGACCTGCTCGGTATCTGGGGCGATCCGCAACACACCGGAAAACCCGTCCACTCCGATCTGCGGGCCAGGAAGAAGACCCTGCCGGTGTTGGCCGCACTGAGCACCGCCACCTCCGCCGCCGAGCAGTTGCGCACGTTGTACTACCGCGGCCGTCCCCTGTCGGCTCCGGAACTGGCCCGAGTGGCCGAACTCGTCGAGGCGGCCGGCGGTAAGCAGTACAGTCTCGACGAGGCCGATCGGTTGTTGTCGCTGGCGTTGGCAGCGCTGACCACGGCGGGCACGGACCGGAAAGCCGGTTCGGAACTGGCGGAACTGGCGCGGGTGATCACTCGGCGGGATCGTTGACCCGAAGGAGGGAAGCCGTTGCTCACTCGCTCGGCCACGGGATAGCTTCGCCCCGGTGGAAACGGGGGCGCCGCGGGTCGTGAGCGCCACTGTTACGCACCTCGGCACCGCAGGCCCCGCCGAATGTGGCGGCGCTGTCGAGCGAACACCGAAAGTCGCGAGACGGCCACGGAACATGCCCGGCCGCCACGTGGGCACCAAGAGGTAACAAGTGCCACACTTCCCCGCTTCGAACCGCGCAACACCAGCTCAGCGGGGCGCCGAAGGGGGTCGCGGCACCGCTGTGATCTTGTAATGTCGTTGTCCAGCACAGACGGGTGGTGCTTTATCGCAGTGTTACCGGTAGGCTCTGGCACACCGGACGGGATCACCCACCGGTGTTACTGACCGTTGCTCCTATCACGAGTCAAGACGGATGACACTTCAAGACGACCGTGCTCGGACCTGGTTCCAGCCCATGGTGCCAACCGAACAACCGCACAGGGATGCCGTAGGCGACGCGGGGCCGCTGACCACCCGGATCGAGGGAGAACTCGTCTTCCCGGAGCAACCACCGACCCCGGCGCCCTGGGCGGAACGGCTCGAAGTCACCCAGCCGTTCATACCCGCCATCCGTGACCAAACTCCGGAGTTCGCCAAACGGCTGACCGCCGAACCGGTGGCCGCCGCTCCCCACCCGCCGGACGACTCGCCCACCCTCGGCACCGCGCCCGCAGGAGAACCCCAGTCGTCCGCGCCCGGCGAGCCCACCCAGTCCTCGGGCTCGTCGAGCGGATCCGCGGCCGCACAACCGCAGAAACGACGCAGCCTCGCTCGCCGCGTCGTGCGGCGGATCCTCGGCCCGGACCTGCTTCGTAAGGATCCGGCTCCGAAGAAACGCTGAATCGTCTTCGGTTGGGATCGGGCATAATCGGAACGGTCCACAATCGACCGATTTTTCTGTCGCCAGGGAGCGCATTGTCCACAGCACCACCGGCCACGGCCGGCAGAGTCGATACCCTGCCCGCTCCCGGGCCCCGAGCCACCGCAGGGGTGCCGTTCGCCGCGGTCTCCGTCGGAGTGATCGCCGTCGTCTTCGCCGTGGCGTGCGCGCTGACCACGGGCCGCTACGGTTACTTCGGGGACGAGCTCTACTTTTTGGCCGCGGGCCATCACCCGGCGTTCGGCTACGTCGACCAGCCCCCCGGCGTGCCACTGCTGGCAGCCGCCATGCAGGCCTTGTTCCCCGAATCACTGAACGCGCTGCGGGCACCGTCACTGCTGGCCGCGGTCGGTTACATCGTGCTGAGCGCGTTGAGTGCCCGCGAACTGGGTGCCACCCGCCTGACCCAGGCGTGCGTGGCCGGGGTGGCCGCGTTGACCCCACATCTGGTGGCGTCGGCGCACCTGCTGGTGACCTACTCGTTCGACCAGACGATGTGGGCCTGGGTCGTATGGCTGTTGCTCCGCTGGGCACGCCGCCACCACGCCGGAGAGCCCGCGAATTCGACGTTGGTGGCCGCGGGCGTGGTCACCGCCGTCGCGGTCCAGTTCAAACTCCTCATTCCCGTGCTGTGGCTGGTCGTACTTCCGGTGGCGATACTGTTCGGCCCTCGTCGATTACCGCTTCGTCCCGGGCTGTGGGCAGGCGGTGCGATCGCGGTCCTCTCCGTCCTGCCGGGAGTGTGGTGGCAGGCACGGCACGGCTGGCCCCAGTTGGCCATGGGCCGCGTCATCGACAGCGAGACCGGCAACGCGTGGACGTTTCTCAACGCCTCGGTCAATCAGCTCGGCCCGGCGGGCACGGTATTGGCGTTGCTGGGGTTGTGCGGGCTACTGGTCAGCCCGAAGTTGCGACCGTACCGGTTCCTCGGCGTGACCGCGCTGGTGGTCACACTGGTGTTCATACTGATCAGCGGTCGTTCCTACTACACCGCCGGGCTCTACGCCGTGCTGTTCGGGGCGGGTGCCGTGGTGGTGCAACAGTGGTGGTGGCGTCTCGACGCTTCACGGCACCGGTGGAGTCGGTGGTCACTGCCGTTGGTGGCGCTGGGGTGCTGTGCGTTGAGCCTGAGCACGGCCGTGAACACGCTGCCGTTGACCCCGGTTTCCCGGGTCAGTCCTCGCAATGTGGTCGTCACGGCCAGTCTCGGCTGGCCCGGCATCACCGAGCAGGTGGCCCGGGTCTACCGCGAACTGCCCGACGACAGTGTTCCCTCCGCTGTGGTCACCCATGACTACTGGTCGGCGGGGGCGCTGCATCATTACGGACCGGAGCGCGGTGTTTCCGAGGTCTACAGTCCCAGCCGCGGCTTCTGGTACTTCGGCAGACCCGACGAGGCGGTGCGCCGCGTGGTGTATCTGGGTGGTGATCCACAGCGGCTGCGCCGACTGTTCGGCACGGTCCGCAAGGCGGGGGCGATCGAGACGGATCCGGCTTTTCGGACCTACTACGACAACATGCGTATCTGGGTGCTGCGGGACCCGAAACTGCCCTGGTCGCAAATCTGGCCCCGGCTGCATCACATGAGTCTGTGGTGAACACCGTGGTTCGCGGGTGCCGCACTGCCGATCACCCGTTCCGGTCTTCGCGGGACTCGTACCTGCGGAGGTGACGCGCGGCCGCCCGGGTCGGCACCTCAGTGACCGCCAGCTCGTTCCGCGCAGCCGCCGGCCGAACTCGCCCTCGCTTCGTGGCCACACGTGGTGCTCCTCGAGCTCACCGTGGAGGCAGCTGCCGCTTGCGGTGCCGAACCAGCAGGGCACACCATCCGCAGCGGCGGTCACCTCGCGTGGTCGCGGTCTTGCACGAGGCGGTGCACCCTCCCTCTTCGCCGGGGGCTGAGCCGCTCGTGAGCGTCGAGACCTACCCGCCCCGGCCGTAGCAGCACCCGGGTCTCGTCGGCCGCGCGTAGCCGCCCCGAAGACGTGCCGATGTTGCCGCCGTCCGTGCCCGCCGTGGGCACATCCGCTGCCACGAACCGTTTTCAGCACGCCTAGCCGAATTTTACGCCTCGACTTAACAAGAGTTTTCGGCTCGCCTAAAATTTCGATTGTGCGCAACGTACACAAGGGGTCCCCTGCGGGGGCGAGCACGGCCACGACGCTGGACCGGCTCAGACGGGGCCAGATCGCCACGGTGACAGCGGTGGACATCCACGGGCCCCAGCGACGGCGCCTGATGGATCTGGGAGTGCTGCCCGGCAGCCGCATCCACATCGATCGCGTCAGCCCGCTCGGCGACCCCACCGCCTATCTGGTGCGGGGCAGCGTGATCGCGCTGCGCCGCGAACAGGCCCGCGGTATTCACATCACCGTCGAACAGGAGTGAGCACCGTGGCAGCAGACCTACCGACCCCGAACGCGAACGCGAGCCCACCTCCCGCCGCGAGCGCGGCATGCGGAACCTGCGTGTTCAACCACGCCGCCCAGCTGCGCGCGCTCGGCGTGGACGTCTCCGGCCACGACCACGTGGTGGCGCTGGCGGGTAATCCGAACACCGGCAAAAGCACGGTGTTCAACGCGCTGACCGGGTTGCGCCAACACGTCGGCAACTGGCCCGGCAAGACCGTCACCGGCGCCGAAGGGGGATTCGGGTATCGCCGACGACGCTACAAGCTCGTCGATCTTCCCGGCACGTACTCGCTGCTGTCCGACAGTCAGGACGAGGACGTCGCACGGGACTTCCTGCTGTTCGGCCAACCGGACGTGACGGTGGTCGTCGTCGACGCCACCCGCCTGCAACGCAACCTCAACCTCGTGCTGCAGATCCTGCAGATCACCGGGCGGGTGGTGGTCGCCCTCAACCTGATCGACGAGGCGCACCGGCACGGCCTCTCGCTCGACCAACGCCACCTCGCACGCGAGCTCGGGGTGCCGGTGGTGCCCATGGCGGCACGCAGTCGCCGGGGACTGGACGCGCTGCTGGAGGCGATCGAACAGGTCGCGCTGGGTACGGTGGCCACCCGGGCACGGCGCGTCCACCACGGCGACGCCCGCACCGAACGTGCCGTCCGCGAACTGGCAGCACAACTGCTCCGGGAGTACCCCGGCCTGGCCAACACCAGATGGATCGCGTTACGCCTGCTAGAGGGTGATCCGGGCATTGAACGCGCCGTCACCGACGGCACCCTGGACCGGCTGAGCAGCCCGACACCACACGCCGTCTCTTCCGAAACGCCAGGGACATGACCGGCTTCTCGATCCTCGACCGCGCGGCACGGCTGCGCGACGGCCTACCCGAGGGATTCCGCGACGAAGTCGTCGAATCCCTCTACAGCGACGCCGCGCGCATCACCGAAACCAGCGTCACCGAACGCGACCACGGAACGAGACCGCCCCTCGACCGCTTGCTCGACCGGGCACTGACCCACCGGGTGTGGGGCTTCGCGACGATGGGCCTGTTGTTCTTCGCCGTGTTCTGGTTCACCATCTCCGGCGCCGCGGGCCCCTCGGGACTGTTGTCGAGTGTGCTGGTCGACCACGGCCACAGCAGGCTGCACGCGGTGGCCGCCCCGCTGCCGCTGCCGGACTGGGTGAGCGGGCTGCTGCTGGACGGAGTGTATCTGTCCACCGCCTGGGTGGTGGCGGTGATGCTGCCCCCCATGGCCATCTTCTTCCCGCTGTTCACCCTGCTGGAGGACTTCGGTTATCTGCCGAGGGTGGCGTTCAACCTCGACCGGCTGTTCGCCAAGGCGGGCGCGCACGGCAAACAGTCCCTGTCGATGATGATGGGCTACGGCTGCAACGCGGCCGGGGTGACCGCCACCAGAATCATCGACAGCCGTCGGGAACGGCTGATCGCCATCATCACCAACAACTTCAGCGTCTGCAACGGGCGCTGGCCCACCCTCATCCTGATGGGCACGATCTTCATCGGGGCGCTCGCCCCACCCGCCCTGGCGGGAGTGATCGCCGCGGCCAGCGTGGTCACCGTGGCGTTTCTCGGTGTGCTGGTCACCCTTCTGGTGTCCTGGGCGCTGTCGAAGACGGTACTGCGTGGTCACAGTTCGACCTACTCCCTGGAACTACCCCCCTACCGCCCGCCGAAGGTGTGGCGCACCCTCTACACCAGCCTCATCGACCGCACGCTGAAAGTGCTGCGCCGCGCGGTGGTCATGGCCGCCCCCGCCGGAGCGGTGGTCTGGCTGATCAGCAACGTCACCGTCGCCGAGGCGAGCATCGCCGCGCACCTGGTGGGTGTGCTCGACCCGTTGGGGTGGGTGCTCGGCCTCAACGGCATCATCCTGCTGGCCTACCTCGTGGCGATCCCGGCCAACGAGATCATCATCCCCACCATCCTGATGCTGACGACGACGCTGGGGCCCAACCTGTTCGACGCGCAGCAGGGCGTGATGCTCGAGCTCGGCACCGCCCAGACCCACACGGTGCTGACCCAGGCCGGAGGATGGACCCTGCTGACCGCGGTGAACCTGATGCTGTTCAGTCTGCTGCACAACCCCTGCAGCACCACCGTGCTCACCATCTGGAACGAAACCAAAAGCCCGAAATGGACCACGGTGGCCACACTGCTGCCGATCGCGCTGGGCTTCGCCGTCACCGCGTTGACCGCGACCGTGGCGCGCCTGGCGGGCTGGGCATAGCCACCATCGCCGCGGGTCGCCCCCCGTCTTCCCCGGTGCGGACGAACAGGCAAGCCGACGAGCGGCGCCGAGCTCCTCCCCGAGCGGGGCAGGAAATCAGGACCGCGCCAGGTGGGCCTCCAGCGCGTCGACACCGGCCACGGCGCCGCCGCAGCCGCGCATGCCCGCCGCGGTGGCGGTGACCGTGGCGCGCAGGTACTCGTCACCGGCTGCCTCGTCGACGGTCTTGCGCAATGTGGCGGCGTCGGCATCGTCGGGCAACCGTCGGGCCAGCCCCAGCTTCTCGGCCTGCTCGGCGTTGGCGCGCTGTTCGACCATCTGCGGATAGGTCACCAGCGGCACCCCGTGATACAGCGACTCCATCGTGGAGTTCATCCCCGCGTGGGAGACGAACACGTCGGCGTGCCGCAGCACTTCGACCTGCGGGAACCGGGGGCGAACGTCGAAGTTGTCGGGCAACGCGCCCAGCTCGTCGGGATCGATTCGGTCGCCGATGGACATCGCCACCTGCCAACCGCTGTCACCGAAGGCCCGCAGGCAGTCGCGGTAGAAGTCGGGACGCTCGTTGAACGCGGTCCCCAACGAGATGAACAGCAACGGGGCCTGTTCGTCGCGGGGCGTGAAGGAATCCCCCCGGGCCCTGTTGCCCATCGACGGTCCCAGGAACCGGAAGCGTTCGTCGAAGGTCTCGGCGGCGGGCTGGAACTGGTGGGGCACGAAAACCAGGTTCAACCCGGCCGGGGTGGGCGAGAGCAACGACTCCGGGGCCGAGACGCCGAACTGCTCGGCCAGTTCGTGGTGACGGGCAGCCACTTCCCGCAGCGCCGGGTGGTCCGGGTCGAAGTCCTCGGGCAGGAAGTACCGCATCAGCGAGAACCGCTCGTTGGCGGCGAAGCTGGGAAGCAGCGCCACGGCGGGCGCCCCCAGTGCTTCGGCCAGCATGGGCCCGCCCAGGCTCATCATGTCGTAGCACACGGCTTCCGGCGGGTCCGCCGCGAAGTGCTCGCGCAACACCGGCAGGCTGTCCCGGGTGTGATCGAGCATCATGTGCATCATGTAGGAGAGCATCTCCACGGTGATCTCGTCGAACGACTGCGTCGGCGGCATGGGCGGGTCCACCCCCACGTCGACCCCCCGGGCGCCGCTGCCCTCCACTGTCTGCAGCCTGCGCTGCCCGGTGGCGTAGCTGACCCGATGGCCCCGGCGGCACAGTTCCTCCACCAGCGGCAGGGTCGGATTCACGTGCCCGTCGAGTGGGGG
The DNA here is from genome assembly GCF_900101095.1 of Actinopolyspora mzabensis. GTDB lineage: Bacteria > Actinomycetota > Actinomycetes > Mycobacteriales > Pseudonocardiaceae > Actinopolyspora > Actinopolyspora mzabensis. Next base: position 217,197 of record NZ_FNFM01000003.1, on the reverse strand, counting down.
GGCGACGAACGCGAAATGGCGGGACATACTTCCTCACAGCGTTTCGGGAGAAATAATGGCACGACTGCCGGTTTCCGCCGTTCGATTATTCCCCGCCGACTCCGCCCACGCCCGTACATCCACCCAAACGTGACATCATCAACATCGCCGTGTGGTGCGAATACGCCAAAACGGGCAGTCGGATCCGCGGCTGGACGTGGTTCTCGTTCCATAGCTCCCACCCCGAGCGCCGCCCACGGGGCGCCGCTACGAGGAGGCACAATTCGTGGGTCGGAAACCTGAGACGCCGGAAAAGGGACGCGGTTAGGTATCGGTGCTGGTCCGTGCGAGGCCCAGCCGCTGGATCGTGCGTGTTCAGCTGAGCCCGAGGGCGGGGGCGAGTTCGCGCAGTGCGGGCAGCGGGTCCTCGTCGAGGACTTGCACGAGCACGTGGTCGGCGCCGGCGTCCAGGTGCCGCCGCACGTGCGCGGCGACCGTCCCGGCGTCGCCCATGGCGACCATGCCTTCGGCCAGCCTGTCCGAACCGCCGACGACCAGGTCGGATTCGTCGAATCGCTGCCGCAGCCACGAATTCTGGTAGTTCGGCAGCTGCGAGTACATGTGCAGGTGCTGGTGCGCACGCCGCAGAGCGTTTTCCCGATCGGTGGTGAGCGCGACGGCCTGCTCGCTGACCACCCACTTGTCGGGACCGAGCCGCTCGCGAGTGTGCGCGGTGTGCTCCGGGGTCACCAGGTACGGGTGCGCCCCGTCGGCGGCGGTGCCGGACAACTCGATCATCTTCGGCCCGAGCGCGGCCAGCAGCCGGGCCGGGCGCTGCGCGCCCGGTTCGATCTCGGCAGGGACCGAGTCCATGGTTCGCAGGTAGTCGCGCATGGTGCTCAGTGGCTGGGAGTAGGAACCCGCGTAGCTGTGTTCCACCAGCGGGGCGTGACTGACGCCCAGCCCGAGCACGAAACGGCCCGGGTGCAGCGCGGCGAGGGTGCGGGCACCGGACTCGGAGGCCGCCGCGCTGCGAGCGTGGATGTTGGCGATGCCGGTGCCGACCACCAGCCGTTCGGTGCCGCCCAACAGCGCGGCGGCCTGGGTGAAGGTCTCCTTACCGCCGGCTTCGCCGTAGAACAGCGAACCGTAGCCGAGCCACTCGATCTCGCGGGCACGGGTGATCACATCGTTGATCGACCACAGGTCGCTGGTCCACCACACGCCGACGCGAGAGACGAAGTCGATCTGGGCCATACCACCGAGCCTACCGGCACACGTCGCACGCCCGCACGATCATTCCAGCACAGCAGGGGGCGGACGGCCCGTTCGAAATCAGAGTTCGGTGACCTGCGAAAACGTTCCCACGAACGTGGCTGCCTGGCCAACGAGCGTTTGGTGCCGCACCTTCGTACAGAATATCGTGAACAGTTCATTCTGGACTGTAGTTCAGTATTCGATGTACTGTTGCGCATATGTTGACGTGTGAGACGCGGGAGGCGGTGCTGGCACGGTTGGGGCGGGCGCTGGCCGACCCGACGCGGTGCCGGATCTTGGTGCGGCTGCTGGACGGGGCGCACTATCCGGGCCAGTTGGCCGAGCAGCTGGAGTTGTCGCGGTCGAATGTGTCCAACCACCTGGCCTGTCTGCGTGGTTGTGGGCTGGTGGTGGCCACGTATCAGGGTCGGCAGGTGCACTACGCGCTGGCCGATGAGCATTTGGCGCAGGCGTTGCGCGAGCTGGTGCAGGTGGTGTTGGCGGTGGAGCCGAGCGATGCGTGCGCTGCCGAGGACACGCCCACCGACGGCGAAGTCCGGGGGGTGACGGCCTGATGGCGGCGGATTCCTCGCGGCACGAGCTGCAGGTCGAAAGCACGAGTGAGGTCGGGTGTGCCGATGGCTGCTGCGCTCCGCAGCCGGCTGCGGCCTCCGCAGGGGCCGCCGCGGATCCCCCGGATCCGCGGCGGCAGGCGGTGCTGTCCCGTCGGATCCGACTGTTGGTGGCGGCCACGATCAGCTACAACGTGATCGAGGCGATCGTGGCGATCACGGCGGGGGCGTTGGCCTCGTCGGCGGCGTTGCTCGGGTTCGGGCTGGATTCGACGATCGAGGTGGCCTCGGCCGCGGCGGTGGCCTGGCAGTTCTCGGCCCGTGAGGTCGCTGTGCGGCAGGCCCGGGAGCGCACCGCGTTGCGGATCATCGCGGTGTCGTTCTTCGTGTTGGCGGCCTACGTCTCCGTCGAGGCGGTTCGCTCCCTCGCCGGTGGTGCCGAGGCCGAGTCCTCCACGGTGGGGATCGTGCTGGCGGCCCTGTCGGTGGTGATCATGCCCGGTTTGTCGTTGGCCCAGCGGCGCACCGGACGTCAACTGGGGTCGGCCAGTGCGGTGGCCGATTCCAAGCAGACGCTGCTGTGCAGCTACCTCTCCGGGGTGCTGCTGGTGGGGCTGGTTCTCAACGCCGTGTTCGGATGGTCCTGGGCGGACCCGATCGTGGCGCTGGTCATCGCCGCCGTCGCGGTCAAGGAAGGCCGCGAAGCCTGGCGTGGCGACGGCTGCTGCGCTCCCACCACCGGCCTCGTCGGCGACCCTGCCGAAGGCGACGGCTGCTGTGGCCACGAGGACGACAAGCGGTGACCCGCTTTCGGCGTGGTCGCGGCCGTGCCGCCGCAGCAGCGGCCTGGCGCCAGCCGGGGCTGTCGAGCGGGGGCGCCGTGGTACTCGCCGAATATCGGGCGAGTTTGAGATAGCTGGGCCGATGAGCAGGCAGGACGCTCCCTTGGAGTGGGGCGGCTGTAGAACTAGTGACACGCCTGGTCGAGACCGGAGCAGCCGGGTTCAACATCGAGCACAGCGAGCACACCACCGACGTGCTCATCTCCACCGCCGACCAGGCTTGTCGAATCACGGAACTCCGGAGGCCGCAGTAGAGAGCGGGTGCCACCGCTCGTGATCAACGCGCGGTTCGACGTGGTTCTGCGACCGCTCCGGACACCGACCAGGCGGTGTTGGTCGACGAAGGAGTGGCGCGCCGCCGCGAAAGTACAGGGCCGAGAATCCCCCGAGGGGACTTCTTATCGGACGGGGTCTTGGGTGAGTTCGTCGACGATGGTGTCGAGTTGGGGCGCGAGGGTGTGGCGGAAGTAGCGTCCCCAGTGTGGTTGGCTGCCGTCTGTGTCGGTGAAGCCGTATTCCTCCGCCAGATTCCACGTTGCCAATGACTGCCCGGTCTTGGACAGCACGTCGGGATCCGTGGCGAGGGCGACCACGGCGCGTCCGAGGAAGGCCGGTGTTTCCGAATAGGCGAAATGCGGGTCTTCGCCGATCCCGTCACGCCAGGTCTCCTCGGTAACGCCGAGGTGCTCGAGCACGGCTTCCGAGCGCAGGAAACCGGGGGTCAGCGCGACAGCGGCGACATCATGCCTGCGTAGTTCCGCGGCCTGGATTCGGGCCAGTCGGATCACGCTTGTTTTGGCGAGGTCGAAGAACGGGCTGCCGCGGTAGCCGTCGGGAAACAGCGCGTTGGTGGCTTCGTCGCCGTCGGTGACCTCGACGACCAGGCCGGCGCGGCCGGCGGTCAGCAGCGGCAGCGCGAAGTGGCTGGTGATCAGGTGTGTGTCGACCGCGCGGTGCAGTAGGGTTAGACCGTCTTCGAGCGGGTGTTGCCACAGTGGTGCCCAATGCACCAGTGCGTCGCCGCCCCACACATCGTTGACCAGGATATCCAGGCGACCATCCTGTTCGGCGGTGATGCGGTTGATCAGGTTCTTCACCTGGTGGGCATCCGTGTGGTCGCACTGCACAGCGATACCCGCGCCGCCGGCGGCGGTGACGTACTCGGCGGTGTCCTCGATCGTTTCGGGACGGCCCAGATCGGATTTGACGGCGCGGGTGCTGCGGCCGGTGACGTAGACCGTGGCACCGGCCGCGCCGAGTTCGATCGCGATACCACGGCCACCGCCACGGGTGCCGCCGGCAACGAGGGCAACATGTCCTGCCAAGGGAAAGTTCATGATCCAGACTTAGCAAATACCCACGACAATCCCCTTCGAATCTCATCTCGTCGCAGGAACCCCATCCACACGGATTGATCATGGACCGGTGACCGACCTCGCTCAGGCGAAACGCTGACCAGGGCTGTGGCGAGGCACCGCGTGCGAGGCGAGATTGCCGCACCGGATAGGACTGTGCGATGAGGACGACCTCGCTCGCCTGCGCCACCCACCCCACCTGCCCCGTCCTGTTTCCGTTCAGGAAACACGCAAAAGTGTTCCCGAGCCGTCGTAACCGAGCACGATCACGAGATCGGGTAGCTGATCGAACACGAAAAAGGCTTTGCGCGCCGTTTCTTTTCGGCCGAGGCTGGCGCAATGGCTGCGCAGCCCCGAACGGAACGCGGGCGTACGACGTACGGCGAGATTCTGGCCGAACCCGAGTTCCGGATTGTCCTGGTGGGCAACCTGCTCATGCTGCTGGCCGAGACACTGCGAACCCTCGCACTGTCGGTGCTGGTCTTCGACGCGACCGACTCGGCTCTGCTGAGCGCGGTGACTTTCGGCGCCGGATTCATCCCGCAGGCGATCGGCGGCAGCACGCTGACGGCCCTGGCCGATCGGCTACGCCCACGACGGCTGCTCGTGGCCTACGACCTGCTGCAAACCGCGGTCACCGGGCTCCTCGCCGCGGCATGGCTTCCCGTCTGGGCAGCGCTGCTGGTGTTGGCCGTAGCCGGAACCCTCGCCCCACTTCGGTCAGCCTCGACCGGGGCCCTGCTGCCGGAAATCCTGGCCGGGGAGCGCTACGTGCTCGGGCGCTCGCTCGTGCAGACGCTCTCCTCGACCACGCAAATCGGCGGCTACGCGGTAGGAGGAGTGTTGCTGGCCCTGCTGAGTCCGCAGGTCGCCTTGCTGCTGGCCGCCGGCGGTTACCTGCTGGCCGCGGCACTCTGGCGGATCGGTCTGCACCACCGCGCAGCCCGAACACCCGAGCTCGCGCTGGGCACGACCGCCCTCGAGACGTGGCGCACCAATGTGCGTCTACTGCGCAGCAACCGCAACACGCGGGGCCTGCTGCTGGGGTTGTGGCTGCCGATCGCGGCCCTGGCCGGGGCCGAGGCAACGCTGGTCGCCTATGCCGCACGCGCCGGCCTCCCGGAGGGAACTGCCGGCTATCTCCTCGCGGCGCTGCCGGTGGGCATGGTGCTCGGAGATCTGGGGATCGCCCGGCTGTTCCGCCCCGCCACACGCGCACGCCTGGCCCTGCCGCTCGCCCTGCTGGCCGGTACACCCCTGCTTGCCTTCGCCGCACGCCCCGGACCCGTTGTCGCGATGGTCCTGCTCGTCGCCGAAGGAACATGCGTTGCCTATTCGCTGCCGTTGCAGGCGGCTTTCGCCGAACTCGTTCCCGAACAGCTGCGCGGACGAGGTTTCGGTCTGTTCAGTAGTGGACTCATGACGGCCCAGGGCCTCGGCACCGCGCTCGTCGGGGCCCTGGCCTCCGCCGTCGGGCCGGCATTGGCCATCACCGCGGCGGGCGGCCTGACAGTGACGACCGTGCTGCTGCTACGCCGATCGTTCACCCCCGCACGGCTGCTTCACCCAACTCGATGAGCTCTACCGGCGCAGAGCTCGTCGTCGACGTTCAGCACCGGGCCGAACGCGCTGAGTGTCACCCAATTCGCGTCCTGCTGGAACGAACGACGGTGGTCAGGCCGGTGACCAGCCCCGTTCCGGCCAGCATGCCGGCAAGGATCAGCACCGCGCCGACAGCCCACAGTCCGGTGCCGTCAGTGCCGGCGGCCGTCCACGACCACGCCGCGGTGAACGACAGCGGCATGATCGCAAGCACCAGCCACCAGGGCATTCTGGCAGTGGCGAGCACCCCCAACCCGATCAGGCACACGACGCAGCCGATCACCTGCCACGCCTGGTACGGGCCGCTGGTCGCTCCCGTCGCCGGGTCGGTGTGATAGCCGTTGTCCCACGCCATCCAGACCCACCAGCACGAGGCGGTCAACAGCGCAAGCACCACGCCACCGATCAGATCGCGGTGGATCCGTCTCGTCGGTCGCTGTCCGTTCATGCCCCCACGGTGACGAGCGCACCCGTGATCGGACATCCGTGAAACTACCCAGTCCGTCCAGGGCAGTCAGCAGCCCCGGCCAGTACCACCACCGCGTCGGCACCGGTGAGAACCTCCCTGCCGCCCACCAGTTGCGGGAAAAGCGGGTGATCACGAGCTGGTCAGCACCCGCGGCCCCCAGCGGGTGACCGCCACGGTGTGGCCGAACACGCACGCCCGACTGCCGTCGCCGGTGACCACGACACCGTCCTGCCCGCGCACCACCTCGTCACCGCCGCTGGCGCAAACCCCGGCCACGACCGTGAACACCAGTCCCGGACGCGACGTCACGCCCGTCGACCGCTTCCCGGGCGCCGGAAGGACAGGCCCCTCGCGCACCCCGCGGCCGATCCCGTATCCACACCCCACCGGCATGCCGCAACCGGCACCCCGCGCGACCACCCCGATCGCGTGCGCGACCTCCCCCAGCCGGTGGCCCGCCGAAGCGGCCGCGATGCCGTTGCGCAGTGCCTCGCCGGCCGTGTCGGTCAACCGCAGGTCCGACTCGGTGGGAACTCCCACCGACGTCCCGAACGCCGACCACGCACACCATCCGGCCACGCTCGCGGCACACTCCACAGTCACCAGTTCACCGGTTTCCAGCCGCTCCCCCACGGGTGAGCCACCACATACCACGTCGTCACGCGAGAGCGACAACGCGCGTGCGCCACCGGCGGTGATCGGTACCGCCGGCGCCGCGCCGCACTCGGCCAACGAAGCCACCGCGTGCCGCTCGAGGTCGGCGGGAAACACCCCGGGCCGTATCCGCTCGCCCACGCTCGTCAAGGTGGCGGCCACGGCGCCGCCCGCCGAGCTCAGCAGTTCGAGCTCGTCCTCACCGCGGAGTTCCACACGGTGTCGCATTCACGTGTCCCGTCCTCCGGGCTCGCCGCGGCGGAACTCGGTGCGCAGCGTGTGGTTCTTCGTCGGCCCGACGACCTCCCAGCACTGCCACCACGTGTCGGCGTCGAGCACCTCGAACTCACCGCGATAGAGATCGTCCCGACACGGGTGGCTCGTGTTCCAGTAGCCTTCCCGCAGATCCAACTCGTGAAAGAAATCCCCGTAGTCGAAATACACCTCGGCTCGGCCCGGCCCGGTCGGCTGATACCGCAGTTGCCGAAAAGCCGATCCCCGATAACCACCGAGCCGCAGCGTGCCCTGCTCCCGATAGGTCAACACTTCACCCGCGGGTGTGAACGACGCCGAACCGGTGAACTCACCCCGCCGCTCCCCCTCCGGCGAGAGAATCGTTCGGTGCAACGACCAGGAGCCCACCAGAAACGCGCTCAAATCGAGCACGGGATAACGGTGCGAACCAGTCAACCGCCCGTCGACCCCCCAACCACGGCATCGCCCGAGGTGTCTTTCCGCTCGGCGGGCAGCAGCCCCGACAGGTCGGTTCCGGTGTCGTTGATCCGCAGCACGAACGGCCTCGTCTCGGTGTAGCGCACCACGCTGAACGAGCACGGCTCGACCACGATCCGCTGGAAACCGTCCAGATGCAGCCCCAACGCGTCGGCCAGAACGCCCTTGATCACATCGCCGTGCGTGCACGCCAGCCACACCGCTTCGTCGCCGTGCTCGGCCGCCAGCCGCGCGTCGTGCGCACGTACCGCGGCCACCGCCCTGGCCTGCACCCCGGCCAATCCTTCACCACCGGGAAACACCGCGGCCGAAGGGTGCTGCTGCACCACCTTCCACTGCGGCTCCTCACTCAACTCCCGCACCGAACGCCCGGTCCAGTCACCGTAGTCGACCTCGGCCAGATCCTGCTCGGTCTCCACCGCCAGACCACGCTGCCCGGAAAGCCCGGACAGCGTGTCGACACAACGCCGCAGCGGCGAAGCCACCAAAGCTCGCAACGGGACGGGCGCAAGCCGCTCGGCGAGCCCCGCAGCCTGTGCCCTCCCCCGCTCGTCCAACCCCACGCCAGGCGTGCGACCGGCGAGCGTACCGGCGCCGTTGGCCGCCGAACGGGCATGTCGCAGCAAAATCACCGTCGCCACGGCGCCAGCATACGTGCCGCTCGGCCCCCACGGAGTCAGGCCTGCAGCACCCCGAACGTCAACAGCGCGTACACCGCCACACCGACGATCACACGCCACCAGACGAACAGGTAGACGCTGTGCTTTTCCACATACCGCAACAACCACGCGATGCAGGCGTAGCCGACCGCGCCGGCCAGGATCGTGGCCACCAGCATCTGCGGCGGGCTGGGCTGCACACCCGGCCCTTCCGGATTGAACACATGGCCCAGCTCCAACAGCCCCGCGGCGAACACCGCCGGAATCGCCAGCAGGAAGGAGAACCGCACCGCCGTGGGCCGGTCCAACCCCAACGTCAACCCCGCCGTGATCGTGCCACCGGACCGGGAAACACCCGGCACCAACGCCAACGACTGCGCCAGCCCCATCAGCACACCGTCGCTGAGCCGCAGCTCAGCCTGCTTACGCAACTGCGGGCCGTACCGCTCGGCCAACCCCAACAGCAGACCGAACACGATCAACGTCGTGGCGGTGATCCACAAACTGCGCAACGCACCACGAATGAGGTCCTGAAAAAAGAACCCCAAAATCCCGATAGGAATACTGCCCACGATGACGTACCACGCCAACCGGTAATCCTGCGTCCGGCGGATCTCGGCGTTGACCATCCCACGAAACCACGTTCCGATCAATCGCACGATATCGCCGAAGAAATAGATCACCACAGCCAGCTCCGTGCCGATCTGGGTAACCGCCGTGAACGAAGCCCCGGCATCGGTGTCGAACAGCAACTGCGACACGATCCGCAAATGCCCCGACGACGAGACGGGCAGAAATTCAGTCAGCCCTTGAACCACCGCAAGCACCACGGCCTGCAACCACGTCAACGAAACCCACTCCAGCACAGTCGAATTTCGCGCCCACCCACCGGAGCGCCATCACTACAACCCCTCCCGCCCCGAAGATCTTGCAGCATACCCCGAACCAGCTCAGGACTCCCCCCATCGCCCACAACCCCAGGGCAAACCCGCTTTCCGAAAGGAACGGGCCACCACTCCACACCCGTGCCACCGCCCACCACCACAGCAGTACCGTGATGCGCACCACCAAAAACACGAATTGCTTCCAGATCGACACACAACGAACACGCCGCGTCCCCGAGCGCCCCCGGCACCCCGACCACTGAACCACCGAAGAACACCCCGCCACAGCGCACCGCGCCAAGCAACCCTGTCAAAACCCCACAACCGGATGCGGGATCCTGGAACCAGCCCGTTCCCGCAACAACCAGGGGAGATCGTCGTTGCGTCGCCTGATCACCACATGTCTGGCCGCAGTAGCACTACTGACCGCATGCTCCGGCGACAACACCTCCCGCCCACTGCAGGTCACCGAGCAACTCACCTCGGCCACCCCAGCCCCCGCCCCCCAGACACGAACCCAACCGGCAGGCACGGTCGTCCCAGCCCCCGCCGCCGAACACATCACACTCGTCCCACGACGACACACCCTCGCCCTGGCCCACACCGACACCGCCCGAATCAGCCTGTTCGACACCAACGCACCACGCCAGACACCCCGCACCGTCGAACTTCCCGCCCCGGCGAGCTCCCTCCGCCTCGGCCCCGACGGCACCACCCTGCTGGCAGCACTGCCCGAGGCCAACACCGTCGCCCGCATCGATCCGAAAACCGCACGGATCACCCAACGCACCGACGTGCCGGGCTCCCCCGCCGACGCGCTCGACGTCGGCGACAAACTCTTCGTCAGCCGCCCCCAAACCGGGGACGTCGCCATCCTGCGCGGCGGCGAGATCCAACAACGCGTCGACGGATTCCCCGGCGCCGACGACCTCGTACGCCGCGGCTCCACGGTCATGGTGCTCGACCGGCTCACCACCTCGCTGACCCCGATCGAGATCAGCACCGGCGACAAGCAACCAGCACTGCGCGCCGGTGAAGGCGCCACCAACGCGACCGCCGACGCGTTCGGCCGCGTACTGGCGATCGACACCCGCGGCGAGGAGATCATGGCCTTCGCCACCGACCCCCTGATCATGAAACAGCGCTACCCCGTCCCCGGCTCGCCCTACGGACTCGCGTTCGCGCCCCGCCGCGACCTAGCCTGGGTGACACTGACCGCACGCAACCAACTCGTCGGCTACGACACGGCAGGCGGGCAACCGCGTGAAGCCCACCGCCTACCGACGGTCCGGCAACCGAACTCGGTGGCGGTGAACCCCCACACCGGGACGATCTACATCGCCTCGGCGACCGGGGACGGCCTACAGGTGGTACGAAATTGACCGACACCGGCTCCACGGGAGCAGATCCCGACTGGGAGTACCAACCGCTGCGCCTACCGGCCGGAGTGTCCCGGCTCAGCGCGGCGACCAGACTCAGCATCCACGCCGAATTCGCCGGTTGGGAACTCTCCCGCGTGCTGCTGTACTCCGACGGCACCCGCAAGGTATGGCTACGCCGCCGACGCACCACCCCCGGTCTGCCCACCCCACTGCCCTGAAAGCGGGACGAACCCGACACCACCCCTGCCCGACGAGGTCTGAGCAGAGGTACAGCCCCGGCGCTGAGCCCGGTTTCCGCTCGACCCGTCGACCCCGCCGACGGCCGCGCAGCCCGGACCGCACCCGAGCGACAGGCCGGGCCGAAGTCGCAAACCTGCTGACTCGGACGCACCTGCCGATTCGGGAACGAACGCTGCGACGGATGCTGTATGAGACCGCCGCCCGCGCAGAGGAGATCCTGGCCCTAACCTTCCAGCAAGCCACCACGCGCCTGACCGGTGGTCCCTACACATTGCACCAGCTGCGGAACTCCGTGCTGACCCACGCCGCCGAGGACGGATCCAACACCTCCACCCTGCTGGGGTTTTCCGGACACACGTCGGTGGCCACTCCGGCCCGATATTCGAAGGTCTGGGCCGAGGCCCTGTTCCGTTGGCGGCAGGCTCGCGACCCTGCCGCTCGTCGTCGGTGACGTGGGGGTGGAATGGACCCTGTCGTGCGGCAGCCTCAGTTGGGTTCGGGGCTGGTGCGCTGGGCCGGTGGGTGTGCGGACAAGGTGGTGACTCACCCGCCACCGACGCCGTGTCCCGCGGCTCTCTGCGCTCTCCGTCAGCGTGCTCTGGGTGTGGTCAGCTGGCGTCGTCGCAGGCAGTGGCGATGGACTTCTCCTGCCACGCCGCCAGGACATCTTGAATCTCTTGGATCTTGATTTGCTGTCGCTCGATGGCGTCGCGTCCCAGGGGGAGGTGGCCGGGCAGCTTGTCCTGCTGGCTGGTGACCTCGTAGATCAACGCGGCTGCCTTGGCCGGGTCGCCGAGCTGGGTGTGGTTGGCCTCGCCGCTCCAGTCGAGCGTGTCGTGGGCTGGAGTTCCGTCGTAGGCCGGGATGCGGTGCGCAGGCATCGACAACGAACTGGCGTCGAGGAAGTCGGTGCGGAACACACCGGGTTCGACGACCATGCTCTCAATACCGAAAGGCGCCATCTCGGCGGCGAGGGCCTCGCTGATCCCGGCGACGGCGAACTTGGAGGCGTTGTACATGCTCACCCCCGGCTCGCCCTCGAATCCCCCGCGCGACCCGATGTTGACGATCTTGCCGTGCCCGGCCGCACGCATGACCGGCAGTACAGCCCGGGTCATGTTGATCAGCCCGAACACGTTGAGGTCAAACAGCGAGCGGGCTTCGGCGTCACCGATCTCCTCCAGCGCCCCGAGCAGACCACGGCCTGCGTTGTTGACCAGCACGTCGATGCCGCCGAAGTGCTCGACGGCCGTGTCCACGGCCCGCGTGATGTCCTCGCCGCAGGTCACGTCGAGCGCAACACCGAGCACTCGGTCGGATTGCGTCAGCTCATCCGGCAGATCCTCCGGGCGTCGGGAGGCGGCCACGACCGCGTCGCCGCCGGCCACCGCCGCACGCGCGATCTGCAGGCCGAACCCACGGCCAGCACCGGTGATCAACCACGTCGACATGAATAACTCCTTCTCGTGTCAGGGGGGGGGGACGGCGCAGAACCAGCCATCAGGCGTGTCGGTGTGCGCCTCATGACCAACTGAACCAGCCATGAGCAGCGCAATGGCGGCTGAAAAGGGTCCTGTCGTTCGGGGGACAAACGGGGCCACCCTCGCCCGGCGTGACCCGGCTGTGCAGGCGGGATACTGGAGGCATGAGCCGCGACGAGACAAGCTCCGGGCTGGCGGAGTTTCTGCGCTCAGCCCGCGCCCGGCTGAGCCCACAGCAGGCCGGACTCGACGAGCCGGGCGCAGGACACCGCCGGGTACCCGGGCTGCGCCGCGAAGAGCTCGCCCGGCTGGCCGGGGTCAGCGTGGACTACTACACGCGTCTGGAACAGGGCCGTAGCCGCAGCGCCTCGGCCGAGGTCCTCGACGCGCTGGCCAGCGCACTGGAGCTCGACCATGCCGAACGCGCCCACCTGCACACCCTCGCCCAACGGCCCCGCACCCAGCGCAAGCGCCGGCCCAAGCCGCAGCAGGTCCACCGGGCCACATTCGACCTGCTCGATGTCCTCGACCGGGCCTGCCGACCAGCCTTCGTCCTCGGGCGCCGCCTCGACATGCTCGCCCACAACCGACTTGCCGGGCGGTTGATCACCGACTTCCAGGCCCTGCCCGCGGCCGAGCGTAACCAGGCGCGGTTCGTGTTCCTCGACCCGCACGCCCGCGAGCTCTACCTCGACTGGACCACCGTGGCCGCCGACACCGCTGCCATGCTCCGCCTGGATACCGGCCGCCACCCCGACGATCCCGCGCTCAGCAGCCTGATCGGGGAGCTGTCCATCCACAGCGAGGACTTCCGCCACCACTGGTCGGCCAACAAGGTCCACCAGCGCACCACCGGCACCAAGGACTACCACCACCCCTTGGTCGGCGATCTGACCATCACCTACCAGGCGCTGGCCCCCGGTGATGACTCGGACCAGACGTTGTTCGTCTACAGCACCCCGCCAGGAAGCTCGTCCGAGGCGGCCTTGCAGCTGCTCGCCAACTGGGAACACTCCACTCCTACCGAAGAGAGCTCACCCGCCGACAAATAACGACGGGGAGCCGGATCCGCTGCGGATCACCGTCCGAAGTCCGCAGGGCCCGTGCGGTCGTCGACTGCGATCCGGCGACAGGCGTCAACGGGAGCGGCTGGCAGCGAGGTCGGTTGGGGCCGGCGGGAACCGCGTTTCCCGATGATCCGACGGCTGGCAGCCGCCGGATGGCGCCACGAGCTCGGTTCGAACGGGGACGTACTTATGACAGCGAGATGCTCATTCCCCCATCGGCCATCACAACGGAGCCGACCAGGTAGCTGGCGCGTTCGGAGGCCAGAAACGCAATCACTTCGGCGAGCTCCTCCGGCCGCGCGGCCCGGCCGATCGGGGTGCCCCGGCCGTGTTCGGCCAGGAACTCCTGCCCGTCGGAGCGCACGTCGTTGAGGATGTTGGTGACTACGTCCCCGGAGCCCACCGCGTTGACGCGCACGCCATGCTCGATGGCCTCCACCGCGAGGGTGCGGGTGAGCTGGGCCAGTGCTCCCTTGGACGCGGCGTAGGCCGCGATCGTGGGAAACACCTGGAAGGACGCATAGGAGGCAACGTTGACGATCGCGCCCGAGCCCTGCTCGGACATGACCCGCAACGCCTCCCGGGAGTGCAGGAAGGCGCCGGTGGCGTTCACCGACAGGATCGACTCCCAGTCCTGCAGGCTCATCTCGGCAACGGGCTTGAACATGATGATCCCGGCGTTGTTGACCAGCACGTCCAACGACCCGAACTCATCCCGGGCCAGCGCGACGGCGCGCGCGGCGCTGTCTTCCCGCGCAACGTCGGCCACCAGCGGGACAATGCCCGGCTGTGCCAACTGCTCGACCGCGGGATCACGATCCTCGGCGGCGACCTTGGCGCCCCGGGCGTGCAGGAGAAGCGTGACCGCCCGGCCGATCCCACTCGCCGCCCCGGTGACGATCGCGGTCTTACCGGCCAGCTCAGAGGAATCGCTCAACTGTCACTCCTTGAAACACGTGGATTTCGGTCAACACCTCCGATGCTCACAGCGAGGAAGGGTGACCGGGCGGCGCTGTCTGGCCCGAGATATCGGGGGACAAGATGGGCCACCCACTCGGCGGCGCCAAGAGCAGCCGACCGCAGTGGGAAGTGCTGCGCACCGGCGAGGTGCTCGTGTGTACCCGTCTGGACCGGGTCGGACGTGCCACTGCCCATCTGGTCCCACTTCTGGCTAACTACCGCAGCGGCGGAAAGCACAGGACACACACCGGTGGATGTCCTATTCCGCTCCCGCGGGGTACCCGCCACGCCGGTGCCGCCCAGCCCGTTGGCCTGGTCGTTGAGCATGTTCAGCCAGGTCGCTCCGCGGCGCCGGTTGAAATCTTCGGCTTCGCTCCGGCGTGCACGGTTCCCACGGGTACGACGAAACGCAGCCCGTCCACACTGGCCACGCTGTTGGGATTGCGGGAGGCGTTGCGCTCGGGCGATATCTGGGTGCCTGGTTCACGCCGGTACGCTGACCCGACCACGCTGCTGGCTCTGGCCGACAAGCACCGGATCAGCGACCTGCAACGCTCGCTGGCCGAGATCCGCTCCTGGTACGAGTTCCGCGACTTTCCCCATTTCCTCGAGGTGTACCGGCAGGCGGTCGACGTGTTGCGCGACGAGGAGGACTTCGCTGTGCTGGCCGCCGAAACGATCCGCACCCTGGCGCGGCAGAACGTGGGCTACGCCGAGGTGAACTTCAGCCTCAGCAATCATCTCACCCGCGGTATCCCCGCCGAGGTCGTCTTCGCCGGCCTCGAGCAGGGCCGCGAACAGGTCGAGGCCGAACACGACATCACGATCCGGTGGGTGCCGGACTTCGCCGGCGACTTCGGTGTCGCAGCCGGTCAGGCCACCCTGGAGGCGGTGCTGGCGCACGGGCCGGCCAGCGTGCTGGGCTTTTCCGTCGGCGGGCTGGAAGTCGAGCGCGACCCGTTCGCCGACCTCTTTACCCGCGCCCGCGCGCACGGCTTGCGCAGCCTGCCGCACGCCGGCGAAACCGAAGGACCCGACCGCGTGTGGTCGGCGATCCACGCCCTCGGTGCGGACCGCATCGGGCACGGGATCGGCAGCATGCGCGACCCGGCTCTGGTCGACTACCTGCGCGAGCAGCAGCTGCCGCTGGACGTCCCACCGACCTCCAACCTGTGCACCCGCTCGGTGACCTCGCTGCAGGAGCATCCGCTACCGCACATGCTCGACGCCGGGTTACTGGTCACCCTCGACTCCGACGACCCCCGATGTTCGGCACCGACCTCACCGGCGAATACCGCACCGCAGCGCGGATGGGACTCGACCGCGCGACCCTTGATCCCACCTACAAATGGACACTACGATCATGCTGTGCCTGGTCAGAAAGTTCTCGTGACCGGCAGTGCTGGACATCTCGGTGAGGCCCTGGTTCGAGTCCTGCGCGATCAGGGCCGCGAGGTCGTGGGCCTCGACGTCAACAGCTCACAGTTCACTGCCGTAGTCGGGTCGATCACCGACCGTGAGGTGGTTCGGGAGTGCCTGCGCGGTGTCGACACCGTCCTGCATGCCGCAACGCTGCACAAGCCCCATGTCGGCTCGCACGACCAGCAGGCGTTTGTCGACACGAACATCACCGGCACGCTGGTGCTGCTCGAGGAGGCCGTCGCCGCCGGTGTCGCACGCTTCGTGTTCACCAGCACCACGAGCACCTTCGGACATGCGCTGACCCCTGACGCGGGAGAACCGGCTGCCTGGATCACTGAGGACGTCACCTCGATCCCGAAGAACATCTACGGCGTGACCAAGACCGCGGCCGAGAACCTCTGCGAACTCGTTCACCGCGAGCACGGCCTGCCCGTGGTCGTGCTGCGCACCTCGCGGTTTTTCCCCGAACTCGATGACCGCGACGACGTCCGCGCCCGCTACACCGACGCGAACGTCAAAGCCAACGAGTTCCTCTACCGCCGCGTCGACGTCGCCGACGTCGCCGATGCCCACCTGGCTGCGGCGCAACGAGCGCCGCAGCTCGGCTTCGGGCGCTACATCATCAGCGCCACCACCCCGTTCGACCCCGATGATCTCGCCGAACTCGGCCAGGACGCGGCTGCCGTAGTACGTCGTCTGCTTCCGGAGGTGGACGAGGTGTACGCGCAGCGGGGCTGGACACTGTTCCCGCGGCTCGATCGCGTCTACATCAACGAGCGCGCCCGCGTGGAACTGGCCTGGAGGCCCCGCTACGACTTCCGCCACGTCCTCGACCGCATCGCCGCCGACGACGATCCCCGCAGCCCACTCGCCCGCGCGGTGGGCGCCAAGGGCTACCACTCCGTGTCCACGGGGGTCTACACCGTCCGGTAACCCGTTGGAGCCTCAGTAGAGGTGTCTTCACTGTTCTTTGGTGTGTTCAACGTTCCGCGTACCGCCTCAGACTTGCGCAGCTCGGCCAGCAGGCGGCGGATCACCACCGGGTTGGTGTTGACACTCGTCGCGATCTGCTCGGAAGTGGCGACCTCATGACCGCGCCGCTGATACAGCCCGATCCAGGTCAGGGCGTGCGCCGCGACGGTCAATCTGCTGTTGGCGCTCACCTCGGAATCCACCACCTTGACCCTCACTCCTGGTCGTAACGCCAATCGTTACAACCACATGTGGCAAATCCCGCCGAGATCCCACCGGACCGGGCGCGCCCGGTCACAGGACGGAATCGAGAGCATCGCTCAGGGCGACACTGCTCGCCCGAGGATCTCCCACTCGTCCGGCTCGGTGACCTCGTCCGGCTCGGTGACCTCGGCGGAGTCACGCGGTGGACGCAGCCCGGCCGATTACGACCGGTGAAAGGTGCACGCACCGTGGACGTTGGAGTCGGGATCGATCAGCGCGGACAGCCGAGCGGCATCGGCAACGTCGACCTACCCCTGGGCGCGCAGCCGACCGAAGGCAACCTTGAGCCAGGTGCTGTTCACAGCACCACGAAGTCGAGCAGCACGTCGAGCTGGTGCAGCGAGTCGCCTTTGGTAACGGACACCCCCCACCCCCGCCCCGAACCCGACGGCCCGAGCCGGGAAACCACGGCTCACGGAACCCGGTGCAACCACTCCTCGGTGGCGAACTTCTCGGAGATCAGCTCCTCGGCACGGCGCTGCTCGTCCTCGGTGATGCGGTCCTCGACAAGTCCGTATCGGGCACCGAAGCCGCCCACCAACCGATCGATCACCACCTGCCGCTCCAACCCGGTCTGACGACGCAGCGGATCCACCCGCTTGACGACACTGCCGACCCCCTTGTCCGAGAGCTTCACCCCACCGACCCGCAGCACCTGCCCCAGCTTCTCCGCATCCACGTCGTAGGACATCGTCACGTGATGCAGCACAGACCCCGCCGCCACCCGCTTCTGCGCCGCACCACCGATCTTGCCGCCGTCGGAAGTGATGTCGTTGAGCGGCTGGTACCACACGTTCAGCCCCAACTCCCGCAGCACCTGCAACACCCAGTCGTCGAGAAAGGCGTAGGAGGCGGCGAACGACATCCCCGCCACCAGCGAACTCGGGGCGTACAACGAGTAGGTCACCGTGTTGCCCGGTTCGACGAACATCGCACCGCCACCGGTGATACGTCGAACCACCTCGACCCCGTACCGTTCGGCGCTGGGCATGTCCACCTCGTTGCGCACCGACTGGAAACTGCCGATGATCACCGACGGAGCGGCCCACTCCCAGAAACGCAACGTGGGAGGACGGGTGCCCGCAGCCACCTCCTCGGCCAGCACCTGGTCCAACGCCATGTGCATCAGCGGCGAGCGAGCCTGTTCCCGCACCATCCGCCACTCGTGATCGAGCCACCCCGTCGAGCCGGTCACCGCGCGCCGCACCGCCACGGCCACGGACTCGACGGTGAACCCAACCAGCCGGGTGTCGGGATCAAGTCCCTGCCGGATCATCCCGGTCAACGTCTCGGTGTCCGCGGTCACGGATGCGCCCTGTATCGAGCGATTGAGATCCTCCAACGCCTCATCGGGCTCCAGGAAGAAGTCCCCGCTGATCCGCACCCGACTCAACCGCTGATCCACCACCTCCACGTCGGCCGAAACCAGCTTGCCGTCCGGAACCTTGTAGTCACCGTGCACCCGTGCACCTCACTCCCAGCGATGCGTCATCGGTCCGGGAATCAACTCTAGGCAGCGCGATCCACGAGTCCGCGGGAACGCCGCGAAGTTGTGAGATGCGGAACGAGTCGCGGGGACATTCCTCAATCCGAGTACGTTTACCCCGAGGACACGCCAATCGGAATGCGCACGCAACGTGGGAGCCGCATGATGGGTGGATACAGCTCTCTCCCACTAAGGAGCACCCCGTGCACTCCGAACAGAACGAAGCCAGACACCCCGGCAGCACCACTTCCCTCGATCAGGACGCGATGCGGACGGCGGCGCTGCGGATACCGAGGCAGAGCGCCTACCATTTCAGCGATACCACGACCATGTGGGAGTCGGATGATCTTGAGGACTCCCACTTCGTTCGCGGTTATGACTGAGTATTTATTCCGTTTGGTGTCTGGTTGCTTTTTTTGGTTTTATTTCATTCAGCACTGAAACAATAGTATGAATAAACCTACTACACCGTGCCGTGGCGAGGTTTGGGAAACATCCGAACGACAGACGGCGCTAACTGGTGAGCCGCCATTCTGTTCGTTGACGATGATGTGGTCGGCTGCTGTGGTTCGTTGCGGTTCCGCCACGGTGGGCGGATGGAGCAGCAGGAGACGTGTCGTGCCGCTCGAGTTCCTCTCGGATGAGCAGGCGTCGGCCTATGTCCGGTTCCGGGGTGAGTTCACGCGAGCTGAGCTGGAGCGCCCATTTCTCCTCGAGGACGTGGACCGGGAGTCGGTGACCTCGAAGCGCCGCGAGCACAACAAGTTGGGGTTTGCCATGCAGCTGGTCACGGTGCGCTATCTCGGTACATTCCTGGAGGACCGCTGGATGTGCCGGCTGTACTGGTGGACTACCTTGCCGAGCAGCTCGATGCCACCTAGTGTTCAGCTGTCGTACCGCCAGCACGGTCCCCGCGCTGTCGGTATCGGTTCCGAGGACGATGACCACGTGCTCGGCATCGGCGACCCTGACGTGGGCCAGGTGGTGTGCACTGGTGGCGTCGCCCCCTACGGCGGTGTAGCCAGCTGCGGCCGCGTCGGTGATGGCGTCCGCATCGTGATCGAGCACGATCGTCTCGTTGTGTTTCGACGATGCCGTGGTATCCAGCTGGGCACAGGCGTGTCGTGCGGATTCCCCGAAGCCCAGCAGCACCATCACGGCGGATCACCCCGACACCACGTCCCTGACGGGGTCAGTGTCGCCCCCGAGATCTCCCGTGCTTACCGCGCGACGGGGGTCGGGACAGAACGCGCGGCCGCACCGGGTTGGTGAGGTCTCAAGTGAGGTCGGCGAAACGTTCGACGTCGCGGTTGCGTCCGGAGGCGATGAGGATGTCGCCGTGGGCCAGCACGGTGTCCTGGGTGGCGTAGGTGAAGCCCTCGTTGGGGCGCTTGATGGCGACCACGGTGACGCCGCATTTGCTGCGGATCCTGCTCTCGCCAAGGGGCTGTCCCACGGCCATGGCCGGCACGCGGGTCTTGACCATGGCGTAGTCGTCCTGGAACTCGATGTAGTCCAGCATGCGCCCGGTGACCAGGTGTGCGACCCGTTCGCCCATGTCGTGTTCGGGCAGGACGACACGGGTCGCGCCGACGCGTTCGAGGATGCGGCCGTGCTGGCGGTTGGTCGCCTTGACCCAGATGTAGGGGATGTCGAAATCGGCCAGCAGCGAGGTGGTCAGGATGCTGGCTTCGAGATCATCGCCGATGGCCACCACGGCGCGGGGGGAACTCGGGCACGTCGAGCTGGCGCAGCGTCTCGGGGTCGGTGGTGTCGGCCACCGCGGCGTGGGTCACCTCGTCGGCGAACTGCTGCACCAGATGGGCCCGGGTATCGAGGGCGAGTACATCGGAACCGCGTTTTGTGAGTTCCAGGGCCAGGGAGCCGCCGAACCGGCCCAGACCGATCACGACCACGCGCGAGGGTGTTCCGGAGCGTAACGAGGCCGAGGTGTTAGCCGACAATGGGGCGCTCCTCCGGTAGGTCGTAGCGTTTGCCGCGTTCGCGCAACGCCAGCGCGGAGGCGACGGTGATGGGGCCGATGCGGCCGACGAACATCAGCACCACCAGGATGAGCTGGCCGGGCCGGGACAACTCGCCGGTGATGCCGGTGGACAGCCCGACGGTGCCGAACGCCGAGGTCGCCTCGAACAGCACCGCGTCGAGCTTGAACGAGCTCAACAGCAGCAGCGCCAGCGTCGCGACGAGCACCAGGCCCACCCCGGCCAGCACCACGGTCAGGGCTTGGCGGTGCACCTCCCGGGGGAGTTTGCGTCCGAGCACGTGCACGTGCGGTTCGCCGCGGGCCTCGGCCAGCATCACGAAACCCAGCAGGGCGAAGGTGGTGACCTTGATGCCACCCGCGGTGCCCGCGCTGCCGCCGCCGATGAACATGAGCACGTCGGTGACCAGCAGGCTCGCCGGCTGCATGGCACCGACATCGACGGTGTTGAACCCCGCTGTGCGGGGCGTGACCCCCTGGAAGAACCCGGCCAGCAGCCTACCCGGCGCCTCGTACTGGCCCAGCGTGGCCGGGTTGTTCCACTCGATACCGATCACGGCCACCACGCCGACGACGACCAGGGCGGCGTAAGCACCGAGGGTGATGCGCAGATGCAACGACCACCGGTGCTGTTGCCGCCGCGCATGCCGGCCCAGCTCGAACAACACCGGAAACCCGAGCCCGCCGAGCATGAAGGCGACCACGATCGGCAGGCAGATCCACGGATCGGTGGCGAAACCCACCAGGCTGTCGGAATACAGCGCGAACCCGGCGTTGTTGAACGCCGACACCGCGTGGAACACACCCAGATAGCTGGCCCTTCCGAGCGGTTCCCCGTAACCGGCCACCAAGCGCGCGGTCAACGCCAGTGCCGTGAGCGCCTCGACCACGAGGCTGATGGTGAGGACACCGAGCACGACACGGCGCACGGCGCCGATACCGAACGTCTTCGTTTCGGTCGCCGCGCTGCGCTGCATCCGCAGCCCCAGCCTGCGCGTGACCAGCAGCCCCAGCAGCGAGGCCAGCGTCATGATCCCGAACCCGCCGACCTGGATGAGCCCGAGAATGACCAGCTCACCGAACATCGACCAGTGCCCCGGCGTGTCGACCACGATCAGGCCGGTCACACAGATCGACGAGGTCGCGGTGAACAGCGCCGCAACCCAGCCCGTGGCCGTTCCCTCCTCGCTGGCCACCGGCAGCATCAACAGGATCGTGCCCACAGCGATCGCCAGAGCGAACCCCGATGCCACCACCCGCGCGGGCTTGCCGGCTACCCGCCTGATCACCGCCCGCGCCGACGGCACACGACTCGGCACCGATTGCTCCCGCACCCCGGTCCCTTCCGAATCCCGCGATACACCCGTCACGACACCAGGCGCAGAACCTACTCCCCTCGCCGCTCCAAGGCCCGCCGTGGGTGATCGACGTCATCACCGACCTCTCCCGTGCCTCCCTCGACGGTCAAGTCCATGAGGGGCACCTGTCCGAATAAGGATCCGCTTACGCACGTGTGTGACCGAAGTCGAGGCGTGTGGTCATGTCCAGGCGGAAGCGCCCGTAGGGGTTGATGTTGAACCAGAACAGCGGGCTCAGCGCCCTGCGTTCGGCCGGGCCGAGGAGTTCGTCCCAGCCGGGGCTGTGGAGTGCGTGTTGCAGTAGCAGGGTGTTGACGTGCACCGAAGCCGACTGGAGTAAGTACAAGGCGAGCACGGAGACTTCGGCGGACTCGTTCGGGAGCGGTGAGCTCGCTGTTTTTGCCGTAGAAGGGACCCCCGTTATCGGAATTCCCGTTCTCCACGACCTGCAATCCGCCGTGGATCTCACGACGCAGATCTTCGTCGACGAGGTAGTCGCAAGCGAAGATGGTCCGCACCGCCGGTTGAAGCTTAGCGCCGTCTGTCGTTCGGATGTTCCTCAAGCCCCGTGGCGAGCGCTCTCAAGTACGAATGGTCAGCCCACGTCCAGGAAACCGACGATGGTGGAGGCGAAAGCACCATTGCCCACCACCCCGAGGTGATCACCGGCGAGGGTGGACAGGGTGGCGTGCGGAAGTGCCGCGACGAGCCGTTCGGGATCTCGGGCCAAATGGTCCTCGGTACCCGCGATCAGCACGGTCGGGGCGTTGATCGCCTCCAACTCGATCGGTTCGTCGTGGACCGCCTCGGCCTGCGCCGCCAGTGAGGGAAGATCGGCGCCGGTGACCTCGGCGAACCTACGGAACTCCGCGGCCGGGCCGGTCAGGTTCGCGGGTTCATCGGTACGCAGTGCCGAAACCAGTGCCCCACCACCATCCAACGCGCCGGTGTCGACCCCTCCGAGCTCGACGACAGCCCCACCTACCCCACCCACCACCAAGCGCCGAACGCGACCATCACGACTGGCCGTGAGCAACGAAACGACCGCTCCCATCGAGTACCCGACCAGATCGACCTGGGGCAGCTCCAGAAGATCGAACAACGCCCGGTGGTCGCGGGACATGTTCCGCTCACCGAAGAAGGCGGGATCCTCGCTCAGCTGCGAACGACCGTGCCCACGTGCATCGACACCGATGACCCGGCGACCGGATTCGAGCAGCGCGTCGACCACACCCGGTCCCACCCAGTTCGACTCAGTGCTCGCCGCGAAACCGTGCTGCAGCACCACCGGAGGCAACCCCTCGGCGGCTACCCGTGGTTCCCAGGTGTGATACGCGATCTCGGCGCCGTCGAAAGCCGTGAAAATCGCCGTGTCCATACCGTTGTTCCTTGCGTTCAGCGGGCTGTGGTCGAGCACGATCACTGCCGGTGCCACACGACTGCCGAGACCGTACCGCCGCTCAGGGAAGGAGGACACCGCTCGCGATCATGCCGCATACCTCGAGCAACGGAGTCCGCGGCCAAGGGGAAGCTCGGAACGGCCGTGCGGATACGCCATCGGCGGCGGAAACACATGGCAGAACGCCCCTGATGAGTGATCTCGAACTCCGAGCCGAGGACCCCAGCTCCGAGGATGTACGAGCACTGCTGGATCGGCACCTGAGGTTCACCCGGGACCACAGCCCGGCCGAGGAGTGCTACGCGCTCGACGAGACCGCACTCGACGCGGAGAACGTCTCCCTCTTCGGCCTGCGCGACGGCTCCGAACTGTTGGCCATCGGGGCGCTCAAACGGATCGAATCGTTCCACCTGGAGCTCAAGTCGATGCACACTGCCGAGTCGGCCCGGGAACGCGGTGTGGGACGCGCGATGCTGCGGCAACTCGTGGCATGGGCCGACTCGAACGGCTACGCACGAATAAGCCTGGAGACCGGAAGCAACGCGGCCTTCACTCCCGCGCGCCTGCTGTACGAATCGGCCGGGTTCCGAACCTGTGAACCGTTCGGGGACCCTGTAACCGGCGCCAACAGTGTCCACATGACGCTTGAGCTCTGACTGCCTTTGTTGACTTAGGGCAGAGTCCTCTGATCTCCGCCGGTCTTGTTGTCTGTTTTGGTTCGTCGGTTTTTGTCGATTTATTTTAGCGAACACTGAAACAACAGATGCAATTTACAAAGCATGCGCTACGATCACGAGGCTACGCGCATCCCCTCTGGACTATGGCTGGACTCAGCCATGCAGGCTGGGGCGATAGATGAGCTCTTGGATGTGGCCGTCGAACGTCCGGTGCTCGAGCAGTTCGAGGTCGAAGTCTGCCGCGCCCCGGAAGATCGGGTCCAGGCCGGTTCGGCCGGTGATCACCGGGAACAGCGTCACCTGAACGCGGTCGACCAGACCGGCAGCCATCAGCGCCCGATTCATCGACAGGCTGCCGTGCGAGCGCAACGGCACCTCGGACTCCTCCTTGAGCCGAGTGACGACCTCGACGGCATCACCGTTGACAACTTTTCCGTCGGGCCAGTCGAGGGGGTCTTGCAGCGTACTCGACACGACCGTCGCCTGCAGGCTCCTCATCCGCGTAACCCACGGGTCACGCACATCGGAGTCCTCAGTGCTCGCGGCGAGCAGCTGCGTGAACGCCCGGTACGTGTTGGCCCCGAAGACCATCCGCTGCTCCTCGTTGTAGCGGGCGAGGCGGTGGTCGAGAAGCTCGGGGCCTTGCTTACCCCAGTAGCCGCTCCAGTTTCCGCCGGCGGCACCGAAGCCGTCGAGGCTGGAAAAAACGTCGAAGGTGTAAGTAGCGGGCATGAGGCTCTCCGAGAGTGCGGTCGATCGGATACGGGCAGACAGGCTGGGAGCCACGACGAGATTCCTCGCCGTTGAGTTTCCGGAGGTCCTCCTCCGGAGGTGGTTCCATGGCTTCGACCACGGCTTCGGCTCGCGGTGGCGGTAGCAAACTGCGGGCCTCCAGCAGGCCGTTGGATCCGGGTAGTTATGCCCCTGGAAGCGGTTGCGGGCCGCGTTGTAGTCACGGTCAGCAGTGTGGCCGCAGTGATCGCAGGTGAAGTTCCGCTCGGACAGGCACAGTTTGGCTTTCACCGCGCCGCGGTCTGAGCAGGTCTGGGGGCTGGGATACCAGCGGTCGGCCACCAGCCGGGTGGACAGCTTGTGCAGCGCGTCGCGGCGGGCGTTGGCGACCTGTGTGTGCTGCTGGGTCGTGCGCCACCGGTTTGAGGGCCGCCGCCCGGTACGACGGTCCGGCCCGCGCCGGCGATAGGCTGGGCGCTGCCGTCGGCGCAGTTTCCGCTGCGCCCGGTCGTCGTCCACTTCGGCGGTGTCGAGGACGACGATGCGGCGGGACTGGGCGGACAACGCGGCATCAAGGTATTCGACGCCGAAGCGGGCCAGCCGGTCGCGGTGTTCCACGACCAGCACGGTAACGGTCGGGCCCGACAACACCTTGCGGAGTTTCGGCCGGTTGCCGTTCAACTCGGACTCCGCTGCGGACGATTCGACCAGGATCGTGCCGGTGGCAAGCTGATACGCCCCCTCCAGCTCCCGCGCCCACTCCTTCAGCCTCACCGGAACATTTCAGCACAGAACAACACAGAACTACCTAAGAAGTCGAAGAATTGAAGAGTTCCGCAGTGCCGCCTCGGCTGCATAATGGACTTTCCCTTCCGCGCCTGCGCGGGGCCGAAACGACATGGCGAGGAGCGTGCATACCGTGGACCAGGAGAACGTGAGCGCCACCCTGACTCTCGACGTACCCACCGAGAAGGTGTTCGCAGTGCTGGCGGACCCGAGGACGCATCCTGCGATCGATGGCACCGGCTGGGTTCAGGAACCCGTCGACAGAGCGACACTGCGAGAGGTGGGACAGATCTTCCGGATGGACATGTATCACCCTGACGCTCAAGACGGTGACTACCAGGTGGCCAACAAGGTCCACGTACTCGACCCGCCGCGAGCCATTGGCTGGCTGACGGGTTACGACCCCAAGGGCGACGGTCACCTGGAGTTCGGGGGCTGGTTCTGGCGCTACGACCTTGTGCCGTCCGGACCGTCCGGGACCGAGGTCACGCTCACCTATGACTGGTCGGCGGTGCCGCAGTCCATCCGGGAATACCTCCGGTTCCCGCCGTTCGGCCCTGAGCACCTGACCAACTCCCTCCATCATCTAGCCCAGCTCCCGCACCGACGTCCCGAGGCTGACCCCTCGGCGGTTAGGAACTGTTGGGGGCGCTGACCGTTAGTTCGGCGGAGCCGAACCTCGCGACGCAGTGCCACACACGTTTGAGTGCCTGTTCGTCGTGGTGACCGGCACGCGAGGCGTCGCCGATGATCCGCGGGTCCAGACGGCCGTCCCGGGCCAGGGACACGCCGAGCCGCACGAACTCGGGGCCTCGATACTCGGGGTGGCCGTGCAGTTCGGCAGTGGGCAGGGTGAATCCACCGTGCCATTCGATCGGACAGGCCAGCCGACCGGCCGCGGTTTCCGTGGGGGTACCGCGATAGCAGGGGTCGAGCACCAATGCTTCGACATCCCGGTCGAAGTCGACCGCACCGTGCACGTGGGCCTCGACGTAGTCGTCGAGCGGATCCCTGCCGTCGGTCTCGGCCAGCGCGATCAGCTTCGAAATCCGCGAGGCGACACCGAAGTGGCGCGGTTCGAACACACTGTCCGGGTAGCAGAACGTGGTGCGGGCCAAGACGTGTCGGGCCAGTCGCAGGTGAGCCGAGCCGAAGCGTGGTGAGCCGCCGACCCGGCGGTGACGGAAGTTCAGCGAGCCGTACTTCGGCCGGTGAGCCGCCGGCGCCTCGTCGTAGACCCCGGCGAAGATCCGGCTCTCCCACCGCCAGCGGTCACCGCCGGGGTGCGCGGTCAGTCCCCCGTTGCTCGTCCCGGTCTCGAACTGCGACCGGTACACCCCGTCGTGGGCCATGCGCTCCAGGATCGGTACCCCGTCCACCAGTCGGTCGGGGTGGAAATGCAGCGTCACCCGCAACGAGGACTTTACCGGCTCGCCGGTGGCCAACGAGGTCACGTGGGCGATAGCACGAGCGGCTGGATCATGCATAACCGCAGAGTATCGACGAGCGGGAGGACACGGGCTCAATTCCCCGAAGTCCTCGTGGACGAGCAGCGGAGTTGGGGCACTGACGCGGTCCGTGCCGTCTCGTGGCAGGAATTTCGCACACATTCCCTTACCCGGTCCCGAGCACACCTCGAGCGTCGGAGCGGCTTGCTCAGTCCGAGTCGTTCCCGCCCATCTCGCGCAGCACACCCTCGATCCGGTCACGCACCGCGTGCACGGATGTCGAGGTGCGAACGACCCCGACAACGACCTCGTCGGTGTCGGCGGTCGACTCCGCAGCCGAGACACGAGTGTCGTCGGCCGTCACCCCGTGCAGCGCTTCCCGCAGGGCGGCACGCGCGTCGAACCCTCCCCCGCTCTTCAACCAACGGCGCAGCACGTGGTTGTGCGTGGCCACGACCGTGGCGGCGGTGACAGCGGCCCGCAGCTTCGCGTCGGCTCGTTCCGAGAATCTCCGCCGGAGATACCGGGCGAAGACCCGCTGGTAACCATCGATGCTGACGATCTCGCGGTCGCGCAGCGAGGGAACCTGCCTGGTCAGTTCGAAGCGCTTCAGCGAAACCTCGGGGTCTGCCAGGTACATGTCCAGCACCGTCTCCGCGGTACGGCACACCACCGTCATCGGCGGCTCGGAGTCACCAGCGTCGTCGAGCTCGCGTACGACTCCGGCGAGACGCTCCTCGTGGTCCGGGAACACCACTTCCTCCTTGGAGCGGAAGTGCCGGAAAAACGTGCGCCGCCCGACCCCCACAGCCGCCACGATGTCCTCGACGGTGGTCGACTCGTAGCCCTTGGCGGCGAACAGGTCGAGCGCGGCCACGGCCAGCGCACCACGCAGTTGACGGCGTCCGTCCGCCGTACGGCCCGCGCGCGGCTTGGACTCACCGGAGTTCCCCTCGGACATGCCGGAAATGTAGCAGGCCACGATTGCCGATGGCACCCAGTGCCGTTAATATCGCGATAACATGGCGCACCGTGGCACGCGATGCCAGTTTAGGGTGTGTTCCCAAGTCAGAAACAGCAGGAAGTCCGGCTACGGCCGTGGCACGTACCAGGAGGACTCTCTCGTGGATTCGAACTTCGACACCTACCAGCTCTCCGAAGAGCACGAAGCGCTCCGGGAAGCTGTCCGCTCGCTCTCGGAGAAGGAGATCGCACCCTACGCGGCGGAGTGCGACGAGCAGGAACGCTACCCGAGGGAGGCCTTCCACGCGCTGTCGAAGTCGGGGTTCGCCGGGGTTCACGTTCCGGAGGCCTACGGCGGGCAGGGAGCGGACTCCGTGGCCACCTGCATCGTCATCGAGGAAGTGGCCAGGGTCTGTGCCTCTTCCTCACTGATCCCGGCGGTGAACAAGCTCGGAACGATGCCGATCCTGCTGTCGGCCTCCGAGGAACTCAAGCACAAGGTGCTGCCGTCCATCGCGGCGGGTGAGCACACCGCATCCTACGCGCTTTCCGAGCGGGAGGCGGGCTCGGACGCGGCCGCGATGAAGACGCGGGCACGCCGGGACGGCAACGACTGGGTACTCAACGGCACCAAGTGCTGGATCACCAACGGTGGGGAGTCCAGTTGGTACACGGTCATGGCGGTCACCGATCCGGACAAGGGCCCGAACGGAATCAGCGCTTTCGTCGTCCACGCCGACGATCCGGGGTTCGAGGTCGGGGGCAAGGAGAAAAAACTCGGGATCAAGGGATCACCGACCGCCGAACTCCACTTCAACGACTGCACCATCCCGGAGGACCGCATCATCGGGGAGCCGGGCACCGGTTTCAAGACCGCGCTGCGGACCCTGGACCACACCCGCCCCACGATCGGGGCGCAGGCACTGGGGATCGCGCAGGGAGCGCTCGACGCCGCCGTGGACTACGTCAAGGAGCGCAAGCAGTTCGGGCAGGCCATCGCCGACTTCCAGGGCGTGCAGTTCATGCTCGCCGACATGGCGATGAAGATCGAGGCGGCACGACACATGATCTACGTCTCGGCGGCGCGTGCCGAACGTGAGGAGGGCAACCTCGGTTTCATCTCCGCCGCGGCCAAGTGCTACGCCTCGGACGTGGCCATGGAGGTCACCACCAACGCGGTGCAGCTGTTCGGCGGAGCGGGGTACACCCGCGACTTCCCGGTCGAACGCATGATGCGCGACGCCAAGATCACCCAGATCTACGAGGGAACCAACCAGATCCAGCGCATGGTGATGGCCCGCTCGCTGCTGAAGTGAGAATCACCGTGGAGCGGGATTCCGGCGATCCGTCGATCTCGTGTCCGGCGGTCGATGAGCGAGTCGACCGTCGGACCAAGCCGGCCTCGCCACACCCCACGAAACACGTATGGCCGAACTTCGGCCGCCATCTCGACCGCGGTGGACCGTAGACCTCGCCCGCACCGGGCGTTCCAGCCCCTGTTCGAGCCGGCCCCGGTGGTTTTGGTCCGGAATCAAGCGGGAGAGCTCAGGACGCAATCGACCGCGGTGTGCAGCGTCTCGGCCTCGGACCGCAGAATCGATTCCTCGGCCGGGAACGCCCGCTCGACCGACAGGCCATTGAGGACGGTGCAGAGAAACCTGGCGCGTCGAGTGTTGTCGCCGTCGGCGAGCGCGCCCTCCTCGACCAGGACGCTCAACCAGTACTCCACACGACGCTGACCCTCACGCTCCATTCCCAGGTACGCCGCGCGGATCTCGTCGGTCTGCTCGGGGACGAGGAATGTCCGGAAGACCGTGAGCCAGGCCTGCCGTGCCTGTTCGCCGACCGTGGGGGTCAGCACGAGCCGCAGGCAGTCGATCAGCCGTTCCCTGGCCGGGACGGTCCGGTCGTGGATCCGGTCGTCCGAGACCACCTCGTCGTAGACGCGTGCGAGCACCGCGTCCTGCAACGCACGCTGCGTCGGAAAGTGATGGCGGAGCGAGCCGGTGCTGACACCGGCCCGCTCCGCCACCGCGCGCACGCTGAGCCGTGCCCCCGCGTCCTCACCGAGCATCACCGCGCCCGCCGCGATGATCCTGTCCCTTGAACTCATGTTCTGCTCGTCCGCTGTCACTGTTCAACCTCCTCCGACACACTGTACTAGCACGCTGTGCTAGCGTGACTTCGGTAGACCAACACGGTGTGTTGGAGCATCCCACCAAGAGGACTCGAGAGGTGTTCGTGTTCAAGGAGTGGCGACGTCGACGTGCCGCGAGACGTGTGCGCGAGGGTGACGGTCGAGCACTGCAACGCTTCCGCTGGTGGCAGCTGCCGGGGCGCGCTCTGTTCCGAGTCCGTCTGCCGCGCCCCGCAGGAGCTCACGTGGACTACGCGGTCGACGTGCGGCACTGGCAGAACCAGGGTTCCGGGGAGGTCGAGGCGCAGCTCTACCTCGACGATCGGCAGTACGCCGTCTCGAAGCTCCCTGCCGCGTTTCCCGTCGAGGGCGGCACGATCGAGGTGGCGATGAGCGGTTTCGGGATCAAGCGCTGTCACTACGTGAGCGCCGACGGCACCGAGAGACAACTCGTCCCCGACCCCCGATCGGCAGAAGGACGCCGAGCACGCCTGGCCCGAAAACATCCCGTGATCAGCCGCGGTATCGGTCTCCTCTCGCTGGTCCTGCTCCTGATCGGCGCCTTCCTGCTCCTCCTGCAGATCGCCGAACCGGTTTCGCAGATCCCACCCGTAGCCCAGCGCTTCGGAAGCTTCGAATCCCCGATCCGACCGCCGCTGTGGCTCAACCTCACGCTCGGCGTCTCGGCCGCGGTAGCCGGCACGGAACGAGCCCTCCGCCTGCGATACCACTGGCTGCTCGACGGTGCGGCGAACTGATCTCGAAGCGCCGCCCTCTCTCGCCGACCACAAACTCCCCAGGAGCGCGCGATGCCTACTCGTCCCCTCGACACCTCCACTCCGGCGCCGATCGACACATCCCGGCCGTTCGGCGCCCATCTCCGGATGAACTGGTGGAAACCCCTGGTGATCGTCGCGTTGCTACCGGTGGCCATGGTCCTGCTGCAGATCGTGTTCTACTACGTGGCTGCGATGATCGAGGGCAGGGACGATCCGCTCACGAACGAGATGACGCCACTGACGCTTCTGGCGAACAACCTGAGCGTAGCGGTGACAGGCTTGTTGGCCGTGTCATTCGTGGCACGGCTCGCCGAGGTGCCCTGGCGCAGCCTCCTGAGCTCCTCGCGACGGCTGGACTCCCGACGTTGGAGAGTGTATTCCGGCAGCTCCACTCTGCTGGTCGCCGCGGGTGTCGCACTGGTGGCGCTCGTCGCTCCGGCCGACACCGGCTGGACCGGTTTCGGGATCACCAGTACCACGGGGGCGCTTCTCCTCGTCATCGTGCTGACCACGCCGCTGCAGGCCGCCGGTGAGGAACTCATCTTCCGAGGCACGATGCTGCCTGCGATCGCGTCCTGGGTGCCAGCAACACGTTGGGCACTGCTCACCGGGCTGGTGGGGTCGAGCCTCGTGTTCGCGCTCATCCACGGCTCGGCCGATCCGTGGCTGTTGGGTTATTTCACCGTCGTCGGTGTCTGTACTGGCCTGATGGCGGTGCTCAGCCGGGGTCTCGAAGCGCCGATCGCGTTCCACGTCTGCAACAACGTCGTGGTCACGCTGCTCAATTCGCTGTTCGCCGACGGTGGCACGTCCGCGTACGAAAGATCGGTGGGTGCGGGTGGACCGTCCTACCTGATCCTCGCCGCGGTCAATCTGGCAGTGGTCGGCCTGGTGTGGCTATACGAACGTGGCTGGTATCGCCCGGGCAGCTGGACGGACATGTCCTCGTGATGCACCGTGAGCCGCGGTGGTGCGATTCGTCGATTTCTCGTGGAGCCTCTCGGTATCGGTGCGTGAGTTCGTCCAGCAGCTCCAGAGCTTCGAGACCGGACCGCACTAACCACGGCTGAGCTGCGCGTCGACGAACTCGTCGACCTCCTGGTGGATGCGGCTCAGCCCCCAGGCCCAGCCCCACCGCTCCATCCCGGACAGTTCACCGGTTCCTCCGAGAAACCGG
Organism: Actinopolyspora mzabensis; assembly: GCF_900101095.1. Taxonomy (GTDB): domain Bacteria; phylum Actinomycetota; class Actinomycetes; order Mycobacteriales; family Pseudonocardiaceae; genus Actinopolyspora; species Actinopolyspora mzabensis. Next base: position 185,460 of record NZ_FNFM01000003.1, on the reverse strand, counting down.
GCGCGCACCTCCTGGGACCAGAATCGCTCGCTCGGGCCGAACTCCAGCACCACCCAGTTTCCCAGCTTCTCGGGGGCGAGTGCCTCACCACCGCCGCGGCTCACCCGCCCGGGGCGATAACGACTCCAGCCGCTGGAGGGGCCCGCCAACCGCGCGAAGCCGTAGAACAACCCGCGCAACTCCCCCACCGCGCAATCCACCCCGGCGCGGCGCCAACTGTCCAATACCCGCACCTCTGCCGGAAGATCTTCGGAAAACACCGGAGAACCGCCCATCACACCTCCCCTGTCGAGCCGGCACGACTCCCCCGGACAGGTCAGTATGCGCCCGAAAGGCCAGGCTCGCACCGGAAGTTTTCCACCGGAATCATGTGGTTGAGCGTTTTCGAACCCGCGGTCGGGGCAGTGCTTCGTTACCGTTTAACCAACCGGATTCGGCGGGGTCTGAGCAGCCGTATTTCAGCCAGGGGGAACTTCCGTGGTCGAGCAGCGCCAGCGTCCGACACGCGCGCGAACGCCGTCGCTGGGCAGCGCCAGCGGCGCCATGGCCGTGGCCACCATGGCCAGCAGGATCAGCGGCCTGTTCGCCAAGGTGTTGCTGGTGTGGGTGCTCGGCCTGGGAATGATCAACGACTCCTACACCGTGGCCAACACCCTGCCCACCGTGGTCAACGAGTTGCTCCTCGGGGGAGTGCTCACGAGCGTGGCCGTGCCACTGCTGGTGAGCGCGCGGCAGAACAGCGAGGAGGAGGGCGAGTCCTACGCGCAGTGGATGATCACGATGGGTGTGATCCTGCTGGTGGCGGCAACGACACTGGCAGTGCTGGGGGCTCCGCTGCTGACCGAGCTGTATCTCGGCTCGCACACCCGCGCCAACAGCGAGTTGACCACGGCCTTCGCCTATCTGCTACTTCCTGGGATCGTGTTCTACGGCCTGTCGGCGCTGCTGATGGCCATCCTCAACGTGCGCCAGGTGTTCGGCCCACCCGCGTGGGCGCCGGTGATGAACAACCTGGTGATCACCGCCACGGTGAGCCTGTACGCGGTGACTCCCGGCGAGATCTCGGCCGATCCGGTGCGGATGGGACAGGCGAAGCTGTTGATCCTGGGGCTGGGCACGATGCTCGGGATCGCGACGCAGAGCGCGGTGATGGTGCTCTCGCTGCGTCGAACCGGGTTCCGGTTCCGCTGGCGGTGGGGCTGGGACCGGCGACTGGCGGAGTTCGGTTCGCTCGCGGGCTGGGTGGTGCTCTACACCGTGATCAGCCAGATCGGCATGATCGTGACCATCCGAGTGGCCGGGCAGGGCACGTCGGGCAGTGTGGCGACGTTCCACTACGCGTGGCTGCTCTCGCAGGTTCCCTACGGGGTGCTGGGGGTCTCACTGCTGCAGGCGCTGATGCCGCGAATCAGCCGTTCGATAGCGGAGGGGGACACCGAGGGTTTCGTCCGCGACGTGGGGTTGGGATCGCGGTTGAGCGCGATCCTGCTGATGCCGGTGAGCGCGTTCATGCTCACGGCGGGATCCGGTATCGGGGTGGCGTTCTTCTCGCTCGGTCAGGGCAGTGTCGGTGCCGCGGACCGGCTCGGGGTCACGCTCGGCGTGGCAGCGGCCGGAATCGTGCCGTTCTCGATCACGATGCTGCAGCTGCGGGCGTTCTACGCGATGAAGGACGCCCGAACACCGATGCTGATCAACGTGATCATGGTCGTGTTCCGCACCGCCGTGTGCTACACGCTGCTGATGTGGTTGGATCCGCGCGACCTGGTGATCGGCGTGACCCTGGCCATGTCGTTGAGCTTTCTCGTGGGCGCCGCGGTGGGCCAGTGGTGGTTGCACACCCGACTCGGACGGATACAGACCGGACGAACTCTGGTCGGTATCGGGTGGGCCCTGCTGGCCTCGGCGGTGGGATGCGGATGCGCGTTCGCCGTCTGGCACTGGCTGGGAGGGAGTCTGCACGGATTCGGTGACGTGGCCACGGCCTGGGTGGGCCTGGGGGTACGCGGCACGCTCGTGCTCGGCCTCGGCTTCGGGCTGATGCTGTTGTTGCCGATACCGGAGATGACCATCGTCCGACAACGACTACGTGGACTGCTGAACCGGGTGTGACCTGCGGAGCGACTCCCAAGAGCTGATCAAGGGGTTGCCTGGACCATGCCTGCCCGTATCCGTGGCCGAGGTCCCGGCGCGCGACGCCATGTCGACCTTCGGAATGCGCTCGCCGACGGATCGAATCGGTCCAGTTCCGAACACCGTGCGTGTCACCTACCGCCACATGGTCACCACGGGGCCTATGCCGCCGCGATCGCCAGTGCGGGGTTACTGGTAAGCAGCCGCAACGGACCGATGGTGGGGATCATGGGCGGGGCACGGCCGTGCCGATGGGCCGGCCACGCTCGTCCCGCTCGGGCTGGCCGGGTGCGCCTTCCTTCCCTCGTCCGCAACAGGTCGACATCGCGCGACGTCCACGCCGAGCAGGGACCCGTCAACGTCGGCTGACCCCGGTGGAATCGTGTTCCGCGGTCAGCGCGCAGCCTGCCGAGCTGTCCGGACGGCACGGCGCGAGCGGTCACCCGGCGGCTCGCGCCCGTTCGGTCCGCAGCTCGGTGAGTTCCGGGAAGGGAGCAAGTTCGGGCAACGACTCCCCTACCGCCCAGGACAGCATCGTGTCCGCCAACGCCGGATTCCGCGCCAGCGCCGGGCCGTGCAAATAGGTGCACACCACGCGCCCGCTGACGGCCCCCTCGGTGTCCTCGGAACCGTTGCCGATGCCGTGCAGCACACGCCCCAGCGGGCGGGCCGCCGGACCGACCGTGCTCCTGCCGAGGTGGTTCTCGAAGCCGGTGAGCAGCCCCAGACCGTCTTCCTCGGAGCGCGTGCTGAGTTCACCGATGGCCCGGTTCGGACCGGGCGCGGTGGAGATGTCGATGAGTCCCAGTCCGTGCTGGGTAGCGCCGTCACCGGTGGTGAAGCTGGTGCCCAGCACCTGCAACCCGCCACAGACCCCGAACACGACCGCCCCCGCGTCCACGGCCCGCCGCAGAGCGTCACCGCGTGCCAGGAAGTTCACCGCGGCCTGTTGCGCGACGTCCTCACCCCCACCGAGCAGATAGATGTCGCAGGAGTCGGGCAGGGTCTCGGCCGAGGACAACACGGTCACGATCTCGGCGCGATAACCTCTCCAGCGCAGTCGTTGCGCGAGTACCAGGGCGTTGCCGCGGTCCCCGTAGGTGCCGAGCAGGTCGGGCACCACGAGTGCGATGCGGATCGCCGAATCCTCGATCAATGTTGTTGCCTCTTCGCGAACAGATCCCGGAAAGCGGTGTAGTTGGCGATGATCTCGACCGAGTCGGCCGAGCTCCCGATGGTGACACTGTGCAGTGCTCGCTGCACGTTCGTGGCGATTTCGCACTTCACTTCGGCGTAACGCAGTCGCACCGCCAGATCCAGCGCGCGCTCCCCCGTGACGACGACGTTCCTGCCCACCAACCGTTCGAACTCGATGTCCCACAACCAGGAGACGTCGTGTCCGTCGGCCTGCCTGCTGTTGACGACCAGGATCAGCGGGCGATCGTTCTCGGCCACCAGGTCGAGCATCTCGAGCCAGCTGGCCGGGTTCTTCGCCAGCAGCAGCCGCACGTCGTGTCCGGCCATGCTCGTGTGCTCGTATCGCCCGCTTGCATCACGCAGTCGACGGATGTGGTCGAGCGCCTCGGTACGCGGTATGTCCAACGCCGTGGTGGCCGCGAGCGCGAAAGTGGCGTTGACCCGATTGACCTGGCCGGGCAGCGGTAGGGACAGCCGCTCGCTCGTGCCGTCCGGGGCGGTGAGCCCACCCACATCGACCTTCCAGTCGGCGTTGGGCCTGCGCAACCCGCACACGCACTCCCATGCCTCGTCGAGTTCGCCGAGGAAGGCACCACACCTGGGGCAGTTGAGCGCGTCGTGCTTCCAGCGGCAGCCGCCCGATACCCAGGTCACGTGGGGATGGTCGGCCGCTACCGAGACGATGTTGGGATCGTCGGCGTTGGCGACCACCCGTGCGCCCGGCGCCTGCCGCAGCGCGCGACGCAGGCTGGCCTCCACGCTGCGAATCTCCCCGACACGGTCGAGCTGGTCACGGCTGAGGTTGAGCAGCAGAATCACCGAGGGCTGGAATCGGTCGGTCAGCTGGGCCAGGTGCAGCTCGTCGACCTCCAAGGCGGCGTAGGGGGCTCGTGGCTCGGCCATCAGGGCGGCGACGTGGCCGTCGAGCATGTTGGCCCCGGTGGCGTTGCTGACCGAGGCCCCACCGGCGCGCAGTGCCTGCGCGACCATGTGGGTGGTGGTGGTCTTGCCGTTGGTTCCGGTGATCACCACGATTCGTTTGTCCACCACCAGCCGAGTGAGCAGATCCGGTTGCAGGGCCAGGGCCACTCGGCCGCCGATGATGCCGCCGCTTCCCAGACGCAGGCTCCTGGATGCGCTCGTGGCGAGTCTTCCCGCAGCCAGCGCCGTGCCGGTGCGTACTCGGGAGAGAACATCCGCCCGCCGCGCACCCCGTGCGGAGACCACTCGCCAACGCTGTCCGGACTCCGACGGAGACGGTGCCTCCTGGGGCGGTGGACCCGTGGGTTGGCTTCGCTCGCTCCGGCGGGTCGTGTTCGTCATCGACCGGTCCTTTCCTCGACGCGGCTGACTGCGGGCAGCACCGTGATCCGATGGCGGGACGGGCTTCGTGACTTCGTCTCACTGTCCTCGTCAGCGCGATCGTTCGCCACTGATCGGGTGAGGAAGAACCGGAGGCCGGAAAACGCGGCCAGTGTCGTTCCCACAGCGACGGCAGCGACCCCGACCCATTCCCGGGGTAAGGCGACGGCCAGCTGTAGTGGCCCCGCGAGCCAGGGCAACTGTTCTGCGAACATGATTCATCGTGTCCGTTTTCGCGCGCTCACACCTATTACGGGCGGCTTCGGAGTCAGCTCTCGCACACTTTCCGAATCCGTTTCGGAGATCGTTTCGATCTCACCACTGGAGAACTCTCGACCACAGTTTACTCCGAATCGCCGACACCTGGAGTCGACACTCATTCCTGTCACATATAACCCCCGAAAGAATGACACCACACAACACAGCAACCGCACGTGAGCAGAACATGAAAACCAGCAGTTTGCTGTTCGCATTCAACGGGTGATCGCGCCACCGTTCCAACTTTCCGGAACATCTCGAAATAACCCCCAGTAGCAGAAACCGAACAACGGTTCAACACGGACACGAACACCTGAATGATATCCACTTGACTCGAACGAGTGAGTGAAACACGCTGAAACCATCGGCGAGAAAATCCACTGGAGAGCGGCCGGATCGCCGCGTGCGCATCAGCATGCCGAGGAGGCACCGATGGAAATGATCGTGCTGCTGTTGCTGTCGGGTTTCGTCGCGCTGGGAATCGGGTGGACGGTTTGGGACATCCACATCGACAGGCGCAGGTAACGACTCCCCGCGAAACCGATCACGTCGGTGGGGGCTCGGCGAATCTCCCCTGAAGCATTCCCGTAGCCTGACCGACCTCGATGAGGTAACCGTCGGGGTCACGCAGGTAACAGCGCAACTCGGCCCCACGATCCACCGGAGGTGTCAGGAATTCGGCGCCGTTGGCGCTCCATTCACGATAAACGGCCCAGATGTCGGCGACGCGTATGTTGAGGAAGCAGGACACCGGATCCCCCTCTGCCGGGGGACGCAACGTGGTCTCCGGCTTGTCGGGAGTGGGGCCACCTCCGGGATTCATGATCAGCCAGCTGTTGGCCACACGCAACGTACACGGGTTCTCCTCGAGTATCACCCGGCCGCCGACGACGTCCCGGTAGAAGGCACGCGACCGGCTCACGTCGCGGACCGTGAGAAAATGGGTCAGCAGCATTCCCTCGCTCGGCGCCGGGAACTCCTGGACACTCATAGTCACCTCATTCGTTCCCTGAGTTCGGTATCGAAAGTCAGGCAGTGCGGGAAACCTGAATCACCGCGGTGCAGCTCGTCGTTTCGGGTCGTCCTCCAACTCCCGGCGATCCCAGCCACCGCATTCGGCGGCGGCTTCATAGGTGGTGCGCAGGAACTCCGTCAGGAGCCGATCCGGCGAGGACGCGGTTCGGACCTCCTCGTAGGGCAACAGGAACTCGCCCTGCTCGTAATAGGCCCCCGCCGGACCGACCGGGTACCGGTCGAATCCCGGTGGCTCCGGGTAAGCGTAGGAGTAGAACGCGCCCTCGGCGCCTCCACCCGGCCAGAATCCGCAGCTGCTGAGCTCGTGCGAATACCCCTCGACCATGACCCAGTCACCACAGTTGGGCGCCCCACCCGGATGGCGAGGTGCCGCACGCCCGGAGAAACGGGTCACGGCCAGATCCATAGCTCCCCAGAAGAGGTGCACCGGGCTCACCTTGCCGATGAAACTCGACCGGAAATCACTGAAGACCCGGTGGGCACCCAACAACTGGCGCCAGAACAACCACGCCTTTTCCGGCTCGTAGGAGGCGTGCTCGGTGTCGGTGTCGAAAGGCAGGGCCCGCACGACCTCGTTCGGTGTGCGGCTCACCGTGAGCCGTATTCCCAGCTCGTCCAGCGCCGCCATCGTCTCGTGGTAGAAATCGGCAACGGTCCTGGGGATGAGAGCGATCTCGCGTCGCCCACCGTCACTGCGGCGGATCAGCAACCGGTGCTCGTGGAAGTCGAACTCCATGTCGAACACCTCGTCGTGGTACGGGATCGAGCCGGTGCTCAGACCGCGAGCCGAGACGTAGAGCGGCACCTGCCACCAGTGGTTGATCATCGGTTCGCAGGCCAGTTTGATCTTCCCGACCAGCTGTAACCACATGTGCAAGGTCTCACGGGTGTCGTTCCAGTCGTCGACCCGCAGTTCGGGCCATCGCAGTCCCCGTTCGGTTTCCGTGTTCGAACCGGCCATCGCCTCCCCCTGAAAACGGCCCTCCGGCCCGCATGCGGTTCGTTCGAAGCGCCCGCGGGGCGTGCGAACGCCCCAGGAACCCGGGACACGGCTCCGGCTCGGGTCCCCCGTGTCCTCCGTCCCGAGACCTTCCGATGACTCACCTCGTACGCTCCACCGGCGGCGGAGTGAACGTGATCTCCTCGTCCGGTGAGGGAACTCTGAGCGTGGGCAGCACCTGCTCGATCTCGGCCCTGGACGGTTCCAGCCAGGGAGGCAACTTCAGTGCCCTGCCCAACTCCAGCAACGGCTCGTCGATGGTGAAACCCGGCGGGTCGGTGGCGATCTCGAACAGCACCCCGCCGGGTTCGCGGAAGTAGATGGAGTGGAAGTACCGCCGGTCCAGCACCGGCGTCACGTCCAGTCCCTGATCCAGCAGTGTGTTCCGCCAGTCGACCTGTTCGGCATCGTCAGGGACCCGCCAGGCGATGTGGTGCACCGTTCCGGCGGCGACCATGCCCAGCGGTGCTTCCGGACTGCACAGCACGTCCACCATCGCCCCGGAACCACCTGACCCCGTGACGAACCGGAACCGCGCCCCGGACTCCTCCACCAACCGAAAACCCATTGTTTCGGTCAACAGTTCAGCGGTGTGCTCATGCCCTATTTCCGTCACGGTGACCGAGTGAAGTCCCCGGATGGCGTATTCCGGTGGAATGGGACCGTCCTCCCACGGCGCGCGGGAGTCCGCCTCCGGGTGGCCCACCAGCTCGACCAGCAGCCCGTCCGGATCGGCGACCGTGAGGGTTTCCTCACTGGACCGGGTGGTGGGCGCCCCCACGTTCACCTCGAGCCCGTCGAGATGCTGCTGCCACCACCCCAGCGAGTGCTGCGGCACGGAGAAGGCGACGGTGGTGGTCTGCCCCGCCCCGCGCCGCCCGCGAGGCGCGCTCGGCCACGGGAAAAAGGTGATCAGTGTCCCCGGTTGGCCCGACTCACCCCCGAAGTACAGGTGGTAGGTGTCCGGGGCATCGAAGTTGACGGTGCGTTTGACCAGGCGCAGCCCCAGCGCGGTGCGGTAGAAGTCCGCGTTACGCTGCGGATCCGTAGCGATCGCGGTCACATGGTGTAATCCGCTGGGCGTACTCGGCATGGTGTCCGCCTCCCTCGCTGGCGGCCCGCCGCGGCCGTCGGAGCGGAGTCCAGCGGCGGGACGGCTGTGACTGCCCGTCCCATCCTCCGGTATCTCAGTCGGTCTCGCAGCGCAATCCGGATTACCGGGCAGGCCGGAACCACACGGGAGCTCATTCCTCCACCTGGCGAGCCTCCCGCTGCGGCACCACCGTGTAGTAGGGATCGCGGGCGGACTCCCGCCCGGCTTCGAACACTCCGTAGCGAGTGGCGATCGAGGCTGCCGTACCGCAGAGACCGGCCAGAATCGCCGCGCTCGTGCCGCGCCGGGCGAACACGGCACCGACAGCGCACCCCGTTGCCATGATCCGGGCCGCCCGTAGCGTGCTTCCCGCCCGACCCGAGCGGTACACCTCGGCGATTCTGCCCGCCCGGTGTTCCAGCACGCGGCTCGCCACGAGTTCACCGAGGGAGCCCACCAGGGCCATGCGCCGCGCGGGCCCGGCCTCCGCGCGTGGCGCCAACATCGTTCCCAGCGAGCCTGCCGCCGAGACCGAGCTGAAGGCGAACACGAAGGGAAGTTCACGGCGCGTCTCGTGCCATCCCGGCACCGCCGTGTCCGCGAGCAGCACAGCGGTGTAGGTCGTCATGGCCGGGGCCAGCAAGGCCGCACACCACGCTGCCGCGTTGCCGAGCGGACGGGCGACCTCGGTGAACTCGAAGACAGCGGCCGCGCCGCTGAGCGCGGAGAACGGGGCGAGGATCCAGGATCCCACGCTCAACGGCGAGGTGGGTTTGAACACGCGCAACATGTTCAAAAACCGCAACGGCCGACCGAGATCGTGAATGAGCGCCAGCACGCTGGCGCCGGAACCTCCCGCCACGCAGAGCAGCCCGACCCGGCGCAGCCGGGAATACCCACGCAGCTGGGCGAGTGCCCCCATGACGGACGAGGCGCCCGCCATGCCTCCCAGATAGAGGTAGGCGGGCACGTCGGGAACCTTCCAGGTCGGTTCCTTGATGATCGGTCTGCCGTAGTAGGACCGGAAGGTCGCCCGTTCCCCGTCGGCCTCCTCGGCGGCGCCTGCTCCCGTCGCCCCGGCGGGTTCGTTTCCGGTCAACGCCGTCCTCCCAGGAAACAGCTCGCGATGGTCACGGCCGCCGTGGCGGCCGCGGCCAGGGCGTAGCAGGCCATGGCGGGCAGATCCCTGGTGGTGACCACCGGATCGGGTGGCAGCCCGTACACTTCGGGTTCGTCCAGCAGCAGGAAGAAGGCTCCGTCACCTCCCACACCGTCGGTGGGGTCCTGCCCGTAGAGCCGGGCCTCGGTGATTCCCTGCTCGTGCAGCTGTTCGAGGCGTTGCTCGGCCCGCTCCCGCAACTGGTCGAGCGGACCGTACTGGATGGACTCGGTGGGACAGGCGGTGGCACAGGCCGGGGTCATTCCCGAGCCGAGTCGGTCCTGGCACAGGGTGCACTTGAACGCGCCGCCGTTCTCGGGATGGATGTCGATCACTCCGTAGGGACAGGCCGGGACGCAGTAACCACATCCGTTGCACACGTCGTCCTGCACCACGACCGTGCCGTACTCGCTGCGGATCAACGCTCCCGTCGGACACACGTCCAGGCAGGCGGCGTGCGTGCAGTGCTTGCAGACGTCGGAGGACATCAGCCACCGCACCTCGGAGCCCGCGACCTCTTCCGTGGCCGTTTCCGGGGGCCCCATCCCGGGCATTCCGATATCCACGCGGGCGCGCGTGGAGAGGTCGATGCGCTGTTCGACGAATGCCACGTGCCGCCAGGTGGTGGCTCCGAGGTCGGTGGTGTTGTCGTAGGACATGCCGGTAAGTTCCAGCCCGTCCTCTTCCAGCAGGTTCCACTCCTTGCAGGCGACCTCGCAGGCCTTGCACCCGATGCACACGCTGGTGTCGGTGAAAAACCCCATCCGATCGGGATGCTGCTCCGAATAGCCCGCCTCGGCGCTGGGATCTGCCAACGGGCCGCTGAGTCGGTTACCGTTCGAGGACCCCACCGCTGGTTCCGGTGCCGTTTCCCGGGCGTGCTCGCCGGTTCGCATCGAGCGTTCGAGCTCGAAGAGCGGGTGCTCGGACGGCCTGTCAGGACTCATCCTCACCTCCGTCGACCGTGTCCGTTCCCGAGGGACGCGTACCGTTCTCCGGCAGCCCGTTATCCGGGGGCGGAGCGTCGCCGCCGGTGTGCTCGGTGATTCCCGCACGAGCGCGGTAGGTGGCGATCAACCTGTGCAGCTCCACCCCCCGTGGTCTCCTGCCGGGGCGGATGTCGCAGGCTCCCGCCTTGGTCTCCATGATGTGCACAGTGGGGTCCAACGCGACGTTGAGCAACTCGTTGGCGGCGTCACCAGTGGTCAACCCGTTGGGTCCCCAGTGCCACGGGATGCCGATCTGGTGCAGCGTCCTGCCGTTCGAACGCAACGGCCGGATACGTGGTGTGACCAGCACGCGTCCCTCGATCGCTCCGCGCGCGGTGATCACCGTGGCCCAGCCGAGATGCCGCAGTCCCCGCTCCACGGCCAGCTCAGGGGAGAGCTCGACGAACATCGCGGGCGCCAGCTCGGCCAGGTGTGGCAGCCACCGGCTCATTCCACCGGCCGTGTGGTGCTCGGTGAGTCGGAACGTGGTGAACACGTACGGGAACACCTCCGCTCCCGGTTCGGCACCGCTGGGTTGGTATCGGTTCTCCGGGCGGTGGTAAAGCCGCCGCGCCGGGTTGCGCTGCGTGGCATGCAGCGTATTGCGCAGTGGTGATTCCTGTGGTTCGTAGTGGGTGGGCAGCGGCCCGTCGTGCAACCCCGCGGGGGCGTACAGCCAGCCGAGCCCGTCACCCTGCATGATGAAGGGATCGGTGCCGCGCAGCGCGTCGGGACCGTGCGCGTCGGCGGCGGGCTCGTAATCGGGAGGCTTGGCCACGTCGACGTCGGGCACGTCGTGGCCGGTCCAGCGCCGCTGTTCGGCGTCCCACCACACGTAAGCCTTGCGCTCGCTCCACGGCGCGCCCGCGGGGTCGGCGGCGGCGCGGTTGTACAGGATCCGCCGGTTGGCGGGCCAGGACCAGCCCCACTCGGGAGCCACCCAGGACTGCTGCTCCCCCGGTTCACGCCGTGCGGCCCGATTGATCTCACCCGCGTAGACGCCGCAGTAGATCCAGCACCCCGCACGTGTGGAACCGTCGGAGCGCAGCCGGGTGTAGGAGGACAGTGCCCGCCCCTCGGCATCGGTGCCGTTGATCTCGCGGAGCACGGCGTCCGCACTCGGTTCGGCGAGATCCCCTTCGGTGGGGTAGTCCCAGGTCAGCTCCAGCACGGGGCGGTCGCGTTCCCGCTGTCGCGCGTCCCGTTCGAATCGTCGGGCCGCGAGTTTGGACTTGATCCGCAGCCCCAGGTGGTAGAAGAACCACAGGTCGCTGCGCTGGTCGTCGAGCGGTTCGACCGCCTTGTGGTGCCACTGCAGCATGCGCTGGGTGTTGGTGAAGGTACCGTCCTTCTCGGTGTGCGCTGCGGCGGGCAGGAAGAACACCTCGGTGCCGATCTCGGAGGGACTCGTCTCGCCGTTCTCGATCTCCGGACCATTCCGCCAGAACGTGGCCGTCTCGATCATGTTCAGATCGCGCACCACCAGCCAGTCCAGATTCGCCAGCCCCATGCGCTGCTGGTGCGCGTTGGCGGTGCCCACGGCCGGGTTCTCGCCGACGACGAAGTAGCCACGCACCCTCCCCTCGATCTGGTCGATCACGGTCTGGAAAGTGCCGTGGTCGCCGGTGAGCCTGGGCAGATGATCGAACCGGAAATCGTTCTCGGCGGTGGCGTACTCACCCCACCAGGCTTTGAGCAGGCTGACGACGTAGTCGCGGATGTTGCCCCAGTACCCCTTGTCGGCGGCGTTGGTGGCCACGAACTCGTCCAGCGAGAGGTTCGGGTGTGCTCGCGGCATCGGGATGTAGCCGGGCAGCAGGTCGAACAGCGTGGGGATGTCGGTCGAACCCTGGATGCTGGCGTGGCCGCGCAGCGCGAGAATCCCACCGCCGGGTCTGCCGATGTTGCCGAGCAGCAACTGCAGGATCGAGGCGGCCCGGATGTACTGCACCCCCACCGTGTGGTGGGTCCAGCCCACCGCGTAGGCGAAGGCGGTGGTGCGCTCCCTTCCCGAGTTGGCGACCAGCGCCTCGGCCACCTCGTGGAAACGCTCCTGGTCGATCCCGCACAGCTGCTCCACGAGCTCCGGGGTGTAGCGGGCGAAGTGGCGCTTGAGGATCTGGAACACGCACCGGGGGTGGGTCAGGCTCGGGTCCGTCTCCGGCTCCGCACGACGCGCCGACTCCTCCTCCGAGGTGGCTCGGTCGTGCTCGGGTGAACCGAAAACGTCGTGCCACTGGTCGCGCTCGCCCGCGGCCGGGTTGACCCGCGCTCCCTGGTAGTACCAGCTGGTCTCGTCGTAACCACTTCCGGTGAAGCCGGAGAACACCCCGTCGAGATCCTCGGTGTCGGCGAAGGACTCGTCGACGATCGTGGCCGCGTTGGTGTAGGCGGCCACGTACTCGTGGAAGTAGTGCCCACCCCGCAGCACGTGGTTGATCAGCCCACCGAGAAAGGCGATGTCGCTGCCCGCGCGCAGCGGGACGAAAGTGTCGGCCATCGCCGAGGTGCGGGTGAACCGGGGGTCGACGTGGATGATCTTCGCCCCGCGCCGTTTGGCTTCCATCACCCACTGAAAGCCGACCGGGTGTGCTTCGGCCATGTTGGACCCCTGAATCACGATGCAATCGGAGTTACGGAGGTCCTGCTGGAAGGTTGTGGCCCCACCACGGCCGAACGAGGTTCCCAGACCGGGAACCGTGGAGGAGTGTCAAATGCGGGCCTGGTTCTCGATCTGGATGGCGCCGAGGGCGGTGTAGAGCTTCTTCATGAGGTAGTTTTCCTCATTGTCCAGCGTGGCCCCGCCCAGGCTCGCGATTCCCATGGTTCGACGCAGCCGCGTACCGTCCGAATCGGTCTCCTGCCAGGTCTCGTCCCGGGTGCGGATCACCCGGTCGGCGATCATGTCGACCGCGGTGTCGAGATCCAGTTCCTCCCACTCGGTGCCGTACGGTCGCCGATAGGCGACCCTCGTCTGCCTATCAGGCGAGGTCACCAACGAGCGGCTGGCCGAACCCTTCGGACAGAGCCTGCCCCGGCTCACCGGGGAGTCGGGATCGCCTTCGATCTGGGTGACGGCGCCGTCCCGCACGTACACGCGCTGGGCACAGCCCACGGCGCAGTAAGGGCACACCGACCCGACCACCGCCTCGGCGTCCTCGGTGCGGGCGTACTCGCGGTCGGTCTCGGCGGAACGGGCCGCCCGGCCACGACCGAGCGGGTCGGACCCCGTCAACTGGCGCAGCACGGGCCAGCGCAGCCATTCCCGCATAGCCGATCACCAACTCCCGACACGTTGCCGCCGATGCTGCGCCCGACGAGAAGCCGGCGCAACCGCGAGCGCTGTGCCCGGCGCTGGTCCGATGACGCTCCGCTCGCACGGACGTATGAAGAGCACGGCTCGCTTCGCCGGATGTACTGAACCCGGCCCACGCGGGATGCGCGGTGCGGTAAGTTCCGGATGGGCAAGTGATCATGCCGCCGGGCGAGAGCATCGCACGACCGAGTGAGTACAGGGGGAAGCGTGGCCGACGAGGAGAACAGCCAGTCGAACGCGGGGGGAACGAACGAGGCCGGCGGCCAATCGGGAATGGACGCCGCGGACCAGGCGGCGCTGGACGCCGAGATGCAGGACGTGGCCACCAGCATGCTGTTCCCCGGCCCCGGACTCGCCGAGGAGATCGCCGACATCGCGCGGATCAAGGAACGCGCCAGCACCAAGGCGGAACTGGCCCAGGCCATCAGCGACAACACGCGCATGGTCGTCGACCCCGACGAGGTCGACGCGCTGGCGGGTTTCTTCGAGGAGAAAGCACAAGAATTGGAAGAAAGGTCGGTAGATGTTCAAAATCTGGGGATGGTCCCTGCGCCAGGCACCGACCCAGTCAGTACCGGTGCCGCTTCGATTCACGGCGAAGTCGCTTCCGGGGACGACCGCTCGTACATGCCCAACTACCTGAAACTCGCGAAGGTGTTCAACGACACCGCCGCGAGCCTGCGCTCCAGCGCAGAACAGACCCGCACCGACGACGCCAACGCCGCCGACAACTTCGACCGGGAGATGCGGAATGCGTAACACCGTCACCACGGGAATCTCCCTGGCAGCCGGACTGCTGCTGCTCGCCGGATGTAGCGGTGGTCAGACCGGCCAAGCGGCGCAAGAAACCACCGACACCGGCACGAGCGCACCCACCAGCACCAGCGGCGGCGCCGGGGTGAGTCTGCCGGAACGCACCGCACCCGCCAAATCCCTCGACATCGCCGACCCCTGCACCGTCATCACGAAGCAACAGGCACTGAAGCTCGGTACCGACCGGACTCCTTACCCTCGCACATCAGAGGGACAGCAAGGGTGCAGCTACCAAAAAGGGAAAGCAGGGTCCAATTCAGGATGGCGAGTATTTGTGGCACCTGACTTCGAACGAACCATCTCAGAGGCTATAGAGACGCATCCCGGCGGCGAAAAAACAGAAATCAATAATTACCCTGCTTACGCGGCAAATATAAGTGGAATCGGTTGCTACATCGCTGTCGATGTCGCTGAAGACGGTTTTCTACTGGTCAACGGCCAAGTACGGCCTGGCGAGAACCGCCCCGATCCGTGCCCGATTTTCACCAAGTTCGCCGAAGCCGCGATCAAGAACCTGCCCGAAGCCTGAGGGGAGCTCAGAATCATGGGGGACAGACGCACGCTGCCGCCGTCCAATCTCGACGGGGCGCAGCTGGAGCAGATGCGCTCCTGGGTCAACAGCGGTAAGGGAGCCGAGGCGCTCCACGAGAAGAGCAGCCGCTGGCGTGCCGAGGAGCGGTACATGCGCGAGCTGGCCACCGAGATCAAGGACAGGCTGAAGCGGGCCGGGGCCGTGAACCAGTCCAAGGGCCAGGAGGCCATGCAGAGCGCCATGTCGCCGGTGGTGCTGTGGACCGAGGTCGCGGCCGACAACGCCACGGCCGAGGCGGTGCGGCTGGAGGAGCAGGGCCAGGCCTTCAGCAGGGTGTACTCCTCCGTTCCCGCCGCGTCCGAGGAGAAGCCCGTCCCGGAGGAGAACTTCCTCGGGCAGGCCTGGGCAGGCCTCACCGGCGGCAAGACCGACAACGAGCAGGCGTTGGCGCACAACGAGAAGCTGCGGCAGGACGCGGTCACGGCGTTCAAATCCTACGACACCGCCTCGCAGAGCACCGTCAGCGCGACCCCGACGTTCACCGCTCCCCCGCCGGGCGGCGTCGAAACCGGCGTGCGCTCCGGATCGAACCCCGAGGTCGGTGGCTTCGCCACTTCCCGGGGCATGGGCAGCGGCGCTGCCGCGGGCACCCGCAGCTCCTGGAGCGGCTCGCTGGACACTTCGGGCGGCGCGCACGGCACCGGCACGGCAGGCAACGGCACTTCGGGCCAGTCGGCGGGCCGGGGCGGTTCGGGGATCAACCAGCCCGCGGGCAGTCAATCCGCGTGGCAGCGCCCGCCGGAAGGCGGCTCCCCCGGATATCGGCCGGGGCAGTCCGGCGCTCCGGGCGGCGGCGCCGGAGGTGGTTCGGGCAACGGTCGCACGCCGGGTGGTTCCGGCGTCGCGGGCGGGACCGGACGCGCTCCCGGCAGCCGGATCCCGATACGCGGTCTCGGTTCGCTCGCGGGCGGCTCGGGCAGTGCAACCGGTTCCGGAGCGGGTGGCCGGGGTTCCGCCGGTCTCGGCGGCCGTTCCCTCGGCCCGGGTGGGCAGTCGGGGCTCGCGCGCCCGTCCACCGCTTCCGCCGCGACGAGCGGCGCCTCCTCCGGAGCGGGGAACGCTCGCGGTGGTATGGCGGGTGCGCCGCGTGGTCGTGGCCAGCAGGGCGAGGAGGACGAGGAGCACGAGACGCCGAGTTACCTCGTCGGTGACTACGGCTACTTCGACGGTGACCTGCCGCGCGTCGCTCCACCGGTGATCGGCGAGGACTGATCAGGTTTCCGCTCGGGCTGTCGAGCACCGTCGCGTCGGATCCAGCAACGTGTGTCGCGGCGCCGGGAGGAATTCCGGCGTCGCGATCTTTCGGGGGCAAGGGTGAACATCGAACTTTCCGAACAGGCGTTCCACCTCGCCTGGCAACACTTCCGGCTCGGCACGAAACCGCTCCTGCTGAACGTGCTGCCCGAAGGGCTCACCGAATCGGAGCGGCGTGATGTCGAACGGCGGAGCTGGGAGGAGCTGCGCCGGATCGGCTTCGGCAACCGGGACGCCGAGGACGCCGTCTCCGGGGTGTTCTTCCCGTTGGACCGCTACCGTGACTCCTTCGACCTGGTGTATCGCTATCTGTCCGAGGAGGGCGAGCACCGTCGGACGGCGTTGGCCGCGAACGGCCCGGCCAGCTCGGCGCTGGCCGTCCGGGAGGACGGCGTGGTGCGCCTGCGCCAGCTGCGCACCGACGACGCGCCGCACCGGGCCGTGGTGGGGGTGCTCCCCGAGCTGAACCCCGGCCCGGGTAAGGCGGTGTCGGTGCCCAGTGACCAGCTCGACGCGGCGGCGGCAGATGCCGGTGACTCCGATCGGGCGATGCGCGAGGCGCTGCTGCGCCGCGGAGTGCGGCGCGACGACGCGAGCGCTCTGGTCGACATGGCGGGCGGTGAACGCGTGGGCTACGCCCAGTTCGGAGCCGCGCGGATGGACCGGCGCGGCAACCGTTCCAGGGCCCCGGTGGTGACCAACTGCTTCGCCACCACCAGGGGTTGGTACCTGATGGAGGAAACCCTCCGCAGCGGGCGGGCGTGGATCACCTTCGCCCCGATCGACCGGAACCGGTTGGCGGAGCGGGTACGCGACCTCGCCAGGAGCATCGCGCCGGAGTGAGACCTCGAACTTGCCCGCTCCGTCTCCGGTAACGGCTCGATCAGGACGCTCTCCCCGCTACTCGCGTTCCGGAAGTACCGAGATCGAGCGGGTGGCGAACAGCGATCAAACACTCCTGACGACCGCCTGCTCGGACAGGTTGACGGCGGCTTCCTGCAGGCCAGCGCCGTGGAGTTCGTCCAGCCAGAACAGCGTGTCCAACAGCTGTCGCAGTTGGTCGCTGTCCACCCGCAGCACGTTCTCGTCCTGCCGGATCTCCAGTTCGTGCAGGCCCGGCATGCTCAGGTACACCGCTGCCGTACCGCTGCCCGCCTCGACCAACCACTGCGCGCGCATCTGCGCCCTCCCGAACGTGACGACTACCGAATCGATCATGTCGAGGGAAGGTTCGACGGCTCCCCAACGGTCACGCAACGACACTTTCGCGTGATCTCACTTCCTTGACCACTGGTCAACCGGTCAGGGTGCGAGCGAACAGTGACCAGTGAGGAAGGGTCGAGCATGGAACGACGCAGCGGGATCCCGGCACGAGTCAGACGGGTCTCCGGCGAGTTGCGGGAACTGCGGGACCGCAACGGGTTCAGCGCCGCCGAGGTGTCGAGGTCGCTGGGCATCTCGATGAGCAAGCTCAGCCGGATGGAGACGGGGACTCGCGGCCTGGCCGCCGACGACGTCGCGGCGTTGCTGGGGCTCTACCGCGTGCCCACCCAGCGGCGCGAGGAGATCCTGGCATTGGTGCGCAACGGCACCGATCGCAACTGGTGGCAGGTGCAGCACGCCGCGCTTCCCGCGATGTGGCAGGACCTGATGCGGTTCGAGTCCGAGGCCACCGCGATCCACGGCTGGGAAACACAATTCATCCCAGGACTACTGCAGACCGACGAGTACGCCGAGGCGGTCATCCGGGGCACCACCCACGAGCTGCCGGAGCGCGAGGTGCGACGGCTGGTCGAGGCCCGCATCGGCAGGCAGACCGTGCTGCTCGGCAGCCGCGCACCACGGTTGGAGGTGCTGCTGGACGAACCGGTGCTGCGCCGCCCGACCGCCGACCCCGGCGTGATGCGGCGGCAGCTGCTGCGCCTGGCGGAGAGCAACCTGCGGCCGAACGTCACCGTCCGGATGGTGCCGCAGCGTGCGGGCATCCATCCCGGCATGGAGGGGCCGTTCGTGCTGCTGGACTTCCCGAAGCAGCCGAACCTGGTGTATCTGGAGCACCGGGGCAACAGCGCGTTCCTGGAGCAGCCCGAGCACGTCGACGCCGCGGAACGCTCCCTGTGGCGGTTGCGCGAACTCGCGTTCTCCCCGGATGATTCCAGCGAGATCATCGCGCGCCTCGCCGACGAACCGGCCGAGCACGAGAAGGAGTGAGTCCGTGGCATCCGTGAAGCACTGGCGCAAGAGCAGTCGAAGCAGTAGCCAGGCGAACTGCGTGGAGATCGCCGCCACCGAGCACGGGGTCGCCGCGCGGGACTCCAAACGCCCGCACGGCGACTCACTGCTGTTCCCCCGCGCCCGGTGGAACGACTTCCTGCGCAGTCTCGCCCAGGACCACGCCGGGAACTGAACCGGCGATTTCGCGCGAAATCGCCGCGCCGGTGGGGGCGGTGCCTCCAGCACGACGTAGATTTCGCGCGAAATCGACACCCCGACCGCGACCACCACCCCGGCACGGCGGTCACTGAACGAGCGGGCTCACTGCTCGGTGACAGCCGTGTCGGACCTCTCGGTGGCGCTGCCAGGCTTCTCGGTGGCCCTGTCCGGCTCCTCGGCCGCACCCCGCTCGGTTCCCGAGGAGGCCCGCACCTCGGTGCGTTGCGTCCTGCCGGGCAGGAAGAACCACGCCACCAGCGCTGCCACCGCGATCAGCCCCGCAGCGGCCAGGTACGCGGTCTGCGAGGCGTCCATCCAGGCCACCGACACCTCGCGGGCGAGCCGCTCCCCCCGCGCGCCCA
This sequence comes from Actinopolyspora mzabensis, assembly GCF_900101095.1. Lineage (GTDB taxonomy): Bacteria > Actinomycetota > Actinomycetes > Mycobacteriales > Pseudonocardiaceae > Actinopolyspora > Actinopolyspora mzabensis. The sequence continues at coordinate 166,464 of NZ_FNFM01000003.1, read as the reverse complement.
ACGACTCGGCGACCATCATGCCGCCGGGCAGCGACTCCTCGGCGGTCTGCCGCACCCGCTCGGGCAGCCCGGTCAGCGAGTCCGAGATCCGGGCGGCATAGCTACCTCCCAGCACGCTGCCCAGCACGGCCACACCCAACGACGCCCCCACCTCGCGGGTGACGTCGTTGGTGGCCGAACCCATCCCCGCGCGCTCACGGGGCACGTTGGCCATCAGCTGATCGGTGGCCGGAGCCATCGCAAGCGACATACCCGCCGCCGTGCACGACAGCGGCAGCAGGATCTGCCAGTACCCGGAATCCACGCCGAGGGTGCTCAGCCCCACCATGCCCAACGCCGCCAGCAAAAGTCCGACGGAAATGGTGTCACGCGGGCCGAACCTGTCCACGATCCTGGAAACCTGCGGAGCGATGAGCATCATCATCACCGACATCGGCAGCATCGCGGTGGAAGCCATCAGCGGCGAGTAGCCGAACACGAGCTGCAGGGTCTGGCTCAGCGCGAAGAACACACCGATCATCGCGAAGAACACCAGCGTCAACGCCACCGCCGACGCGGAGAAACCACGGTTGCGGAACAGCCGAACATCCAGCATCGGATCGGCCACCCGGCGCTCCCACAGCGCGAACAACGCCAACAACACCAGCCCCAGGGCCACCAGGGACAACGTGCGGGGTGACAACCAGCCGACGTACTGCGCCTCGATCAGCGCGTAGACCGCGATCGTGATCCCGGCGGTGGACAGCAGCGCCCCCAGCAGGTCGAGCCCGCCGTGCCCCCCTTCGGTGCCGGTGTGCGACGGGATGTAGCGGATACCGGCGATCACACCGACGATCACCACCGGCACGTTGATCACGAACACCGATTCCCAGGAGAAGTACTGCAACAGCACCCCGGCGATAACCGGCCCCGCGGCGCTGCCCGCGCCGGAAACGGCGGCCCAGATACCGACCGCCTTGGTGCGCTCCCCGCTGGGGAAGACACTGGTCAGAATGGACAGCGTCACCGGCATGATCATGGCGCCGCCCACACCCAGCAGCGCCCGTGCGGCGATCATCTCGGTGCTGGACCCCACGAACAGCCACACGTAGACCGACACCAGGCCGAACAGCACCATCCCGGCCTGCAGCATCCACTTGCGCCCGTAGCGGTCCGCTATCGAGGAGGTGGTGAACAGCAGGCCGGCGAACACCAAGGCGTAGGCGTCCGAGAACCACTGCTGCGCCGAGGTGGAGGCTCCCAGCGCGCGAGAGAGCTGGGGTAACGCGACGCTGAGCGAGGTGTTCGCGAGCATCGTGGCCGACAAGGCCAGACACAGCACGAGCAGGGTCGCCCACCTGCGGCGGTAGACCCGCACGTCGATGCCCTCCGCCAGGGCACCCTCCTCTCCTTTGTCGGGTGTCGTTGCAGCACCCGCCGCCCCGTGGCGGGCGTGACCGTCGGACATGCGTGTCTCCTTTCCCCGCACCAGAATATGGCAGTACTGCCATTTGTCATCGGTGACAACGGGCACAGTTGACGCCGAACTCCGCTTTCGAGGAACCTGAGGCCATGACCAGCGTTGCGGTGGGTTCGATCGACGAAACGGAGGGCCAGGGCAGACGAGCCGTCAAGGCGGCCAGGACCCGAGCGGGCATCGAGTCGGCGGCCCTGGAACTGTTCCGGGAACAGGGATTCGAGGCCACGACCGTGGAACAGATAGCCCGTGCCGCCGACATCGCCCCCAGGACGTTCTTCCGGTACTTCCCCAGCAAGGACGCGGTGCTCTTCGGCGACCTCGGCAACGAGCTCGAGTACGTGCGCGAGGCGCTGAACGCGCGCGGCTCCGAGGAACACCCCATGCGCGCCATGGCCGCGGCGATGCTCGACGCGGCCGACCGCATGGAGGCAGACCGCGAACAACACCTGATGCGTGCCGAACTGCTGCAAGTCCTGGAGTCCACCGGTCAGTACGAGATGCATCTGATGCGGCAGCGCTGGATGCAGGACATGACCGAGCTGGTCGCCGAGCACACCGGAACCGATCCCAGCTGCGACCCGCGCCCCGGCGCCTGGTCGATGACCATGGTCTCGTGCTTCGGTTCGGCGATGCACGCCTGGCTTACCCGGCGGGACGGCACCACGTTGCGCCAGATCCTGGTGGACGTGCTCAACAGCACCAACGAGGGGCTCTGCCAGGTCACCGGTAAGTGATCCGCGGACTGAGCGACTGCCTCCGCAGGCGGGCCGCCACTACGTGTTCACGCGCGGTGGAGCGGACAGGCGCGCGCTCAGCGAACCGTGATGGCGTTCTCCTCGGCGGTGATCAGCCGGCCGATCACCGGGGCGTTCGGCAGCTCCCCCGCGACGAGCAGTCCCCCCGAGGTCTGCGCGTCGGCCAGCAGCAGCGCTTCGTCCTCGTCCACACGGGAGAGATCGGTGCACTCGCCCACCCAGCGCAGATTGCGACGTGTCCCCCCGCTGACGTACCCGTCCCGGACCGCCTCGCGCGCCCCCTCCAGGTAGGGAACGGCGCTCGAGTCCAGCACCGCGGAAACACCGCTGGCACGGGTGAGTTCGCGCAGGTGCCCGAGCAGCCCGAATCCGGTGACGTCGGTGGCGCACTCGGCACCCACCGCCAGAGCGTCCCGCGAGGCCGTGTCGTTGAGGGTGGTCATCGCCTCGATCGCCTGCGGGAAAACCTCTCCGGTGGCCTTGTGCCGGGTGTTGAGCACCCCGATGCCGAGCGGTTTGGTCAACGACAGCGGAGCACCGGGGGTTCCGGCGTCTTCGCGCAGCAGCCGAGTGGCAGCGGCCGTGCCCGTCACGGCCATACCGTACTTCGGCTCGGGATCGTCGAGGCTGTGGCCACCTCCTACCGGGCATCCCGCCAGTTCCGCGACATCCGCGCCACCGCGCAGCACCCGTTCGGCCAGCTCCATCGGCAGCGACTCACGTGGCCAACCGAGCAGGTTCAACGCCACCAGCGGGCGTGCCCCCATCGCGTACACGTCGGACAGCGCGTTGGCAGCCGCGATCCGGCCCCAGTCGTAGGGATCGTCGACCACGGGGGTGAAGAAGTCCGTCGTGGCCACGATCGCGGTGTCGCCGTGCAACCGCACCACGGCGGCGTCGTCACCGGCACCGATCAGCACCTCACCGCCCGCCGGGGCGCCGCCGGAGATCCCGGCACCGGCGACCATGGACTCCAGCTCGCCCGCGGGGATCTTGCAAGCACACCCACCACCGTGCGCGTACCGTGTCAGGCGGTAGTTTTCGGTCGTGACGGTCCCGGCATCGGTCATGCCCCGAAGCTAGTCCACCGGACGGCCGACGGCATGGCACAACACGCGGGATGACGGCACTGGAGGCGTAAGGGTGCCTGGTGGCCCCCGCGGTCTTCAAAACCGACGTGGCCGAGCAACTCGGTCAGGCGGGTTCGATTCCCGTCCGCCTCCGCCACGCACCAGCCTGCGCCACCAGGTGCGCGGCCCGCCGGAACGAGCACCGCGTCCGCTCGGGCCGGGTTCGGCACTCTCGTCGGCGTGGGCATGCTCGGTCGAGACCGTGTCCTCGGCTTCGGCCGCGGTTGCACGTCGCTCCCGCCAGCGGCGCACGACCTCATCCGCATCCACGGGCGCGACCTTGACGCGTGGACCGCTGGGAGCCCGCAGCCACTCGGCGATACGCAGGTTGAGCTCACCGACCTGCTCGCGCACCGCCTGCTCGGAACGCAGCTCGGCCACGGTCTCCGGGAGCCGGTCGATCTCCTTGCGCAACTGCACGGCGGGCGGCAGCAGCGCCTCGGTGGACAGCCCCTCCCGCTCGACGTACTTCTTGACCCAGGACAGTTCGCTCTCGTTGCCGAGATCGGGCAGCGGCTTGCCGGTTCCGGGCAGGTCGTCGAAATCCCCGCGCTCCCTGGCCGTACGGACCTGACGGTCGATCCAGGTCTCGAAGTCCGTCCCCGGCGGTTTCCGTTCGGTCATGACTCGATTGTGCACGGGCACGTCCTTGCGAATCATCTGTTGAGTTGATGGGGCGCAGAGGTTTGAGTTTTGGATTAATTTCGGTCAACACTGAAACAACAGAGGTATTCAATCGAAAAATACGTCCGACGTGCCAGCGTACGGAGCCGAACGAACGCTCTCCCGCTGCGTATCGTCACGAACGTGGACGAGCGGCGGAACATCCCGGCCACGGACCGGGTCCTCAGCGAGCCCCGCATAGCCGCGGCCGTCGAACGCTTCGGGCGACAGCGGGTGAAACGCGTGGTCCACGACGCACAGCGACGCGCGCGGGCCCGTGAGATCCCCGCCGATCAGGTGATCACGGAAACGGCGGCGAACCTGCCCACCGCGACCGGGGGTCTGCGCCCGGTGCTCAACGCCACGGGCGTACTGCTGCACACCAACCTGGGCCGCGCTCCCCTCTCGGATGCCGCGGTGCTGGCCCTGCGGGAAGCCGCGGGAACCTGCGACGTCGAGCTGGATCTCCACACCGGTCAGCGTGGCCGTCGTGGGGCGAGCGTCACGCGCGGCCTGCTCGACGCGGTCCCCGAGGCGGAGAGCGCACACGTGGTGGGCAACGGGGCGGCCGCCCTCACGCTGGCCGCCACCGCCCTGGCCGCGGGCCGTGAGATCATGCTGGCGCGCGGCGAGATGGTCGAGATCGGCGCCGGATTCCGTATCCCCGACCTGCTGTGCTCCACCGGCGCGCGGCTGCGCGAGGTCGGCACGACCAACCGCGTCGAGCTCGCCGACTACCGAGCGGCGATCGGGGCGGAAACCGGATTCGTCCTCAAGGTTCACCCCTCCAACTTCGTGATCAGCGGGTTCACCTCCTCGGTCGCGCCGGGCGAACTCGGTGCTCTGGACGCGCCACTGGTCGTCGACATCGGATCCGGACTGCTGGAACCGCACCCGAGGCTGCCGGACGAACCCGACGCGCGCGGCGCACTGCGGGCGGGGGCGGACCTGGTGGTGGCCAGCTGCGACAAGCTGCTCGGCGGTCCACAGGCCGGGCTGCTGCTCGGCAAGGCAGCCATCGTCGACAAGCTCCGGAAGCATCCACTGGCCCGTGCGCTGCGTCCCGACAAGCTCACCCTGGCCGCACTGCACGCCACGCTGTGCGGACCTCCCACTCCGACCGCGCGTGCGCTGGAATGCTCCCAGCGGGAACTGCGGGCCCGTGCCGAACGGATCGCGGAGTCGGCGCGGGCGGCGGGTGTGGCGGCGACGACGGCGGACACCACCGCGGGTATCGGTGGTGGTGGAGCACCGGGAGTGAAGCTGCCCAGCGCGGCCGTCGTGCTGCCCGAGCACTGCTCCGAACGGCTCCGCCACAATGTGCCGCCGGTATTGACCAGGGTCGAACGGGGAAACTGCCTGGTCGACCTGTTCGCGCTGGAGCCGGAGCGGGACGCGGAGCTGACCGAGACGATCCGCCGGAGTGCGCCGGCGACGGATTCGGCCGTGGGAGGCGCGTCATGCACGTGATCGCCACAGCAGGCCACGTGGACCACGGCAAATCCACACTCATCAAAGCCCTGACCGGCACCGATCCGGACAGGTGGGACGAGGAGCGACGTCGCGGGCTGACCATCGACCTGGGATTCGCGTGGACAACCCTGCCCGGTGGCGAGGTGATGGCGTTCGTCGACGTGCCGGGCCATCAGCGGTTCGTGCGCAACATGCTGGCGGGGGTGGGCGAGGTCGCGGGCGTGCTGTTCGTGGTGGCCGCCGACGAGGGGTGGATGCCGCAGTCGGACGAACACCTCCAGGCCCTGCACGCGCTGCGCGTGCGGCGGGGAGTGCTGGCGATCACGCGTGGCGATCTCGCCGACCCGCTCCCCGCGTTGGAACAGACGCGGCGGCGGCTGTCCGACAGCTCGCTGTCGGGAGTTCCCGAGGTGGTGGTCAGCGGGACCACCGGGGACGGCTTGCCCGAACTCACCGGGAAACTGGAGGAGCTCGCGGGTGAGCTGCCGAATCCGGATCCCACCGCCGACGTGCGGCTCTGGCTGGACCGCTGCTTCAGCATTCGTGGAGCGGGCACGGTGGTGACCGCGACGCTGTCGGCGGGCACGCTTAGCAGAGGCGACCAGCTCGAGGTGGCCGGAACCGGGAAACGCGTGACGATCCGGGGGCTGCAGAGCCTCGGCGAGGAGCACGAAACGGTCCGCGCGACGGCGCGGGTCGCGTTGAACCTGCGCGGCGCGCACGCCGGAGAGCTAGCCCGGGGAGACGCGCTGCTGACACCGGGAGCCTGGCGGAGCACCGATCTCGTGGACGTGCGGCTGCGAGACCGGGGAGCGGGCGAACTGCCAGGCGAACTCGGCATGCACATCGGTGCGACCACCACCGGAGCGCGGCTGCGACCGCTGGGAGCCGACACCGCCCGGTTGTCGCTGCGAGCGGAGCTGCCACTGCGGATCGGGGACAACGCGCTACTGCGGGACGCCGGACAGCACCTGATCCCCACCGGGGTGCACGTGCTCGACGTGTGCCCACCGGAGCTGCGCCGCCGGGGCGCTGCCGCCGACCGCGCTCGCGAACTGGAGCGCACGGGACAACAGCCCGCCGGTGCGGAACTGCTCGCGAGAAACCGCGCGATCCGCGCCTCGGAGCTGCGCGTGATGGGGGCCTCCCCTCCCCCACACGCCCTGGTGACCGGGGACTGGCTGCTGGAACCGGCCGCCCGGGACGAGTACGCGGCACGACTCGTCGAGCTCCTCGAACGGCTCCACCGGGAGGACCCGATGGCCGACGGTCTCTCCGAGCACGAGGCAGTGCGACAACTGTGCCTGCCCCACACCTCGTTGCTGGCGCTGGTGCTGGACTCGGCCACTGCCGCCGGGATCCGGACGGGCAACGGCAGGCTGCGGCTGCAAGGTCCCGAGCTGAGCGAGCACGTGCGGCGGGGCGTGGCCGCGATCCGTGCTCGACTGGCCGAACACCCCTTCGACGCGCCCACCGCGGAAGAACTCCGCGAACTCGGGCTGGACGCCGAACAACTCGGCGTGGCGAACAAGGCCGGGCAACTGCTTCGGATCGCCGAGGGAATCTACCTGCTGCCGGGAGCGCTGCAGCGGGCCCGGGACGTGTTGGCCGGACTTTCGGAACCGTTCACCCCGAGCGGGGCGCGGGAGGCACTGGGCACGAGTCGCCGCGTGGTCGTCCCGCTGCTGGAGCGGCTCGCCCGCGAGGGCTACACCCGACGCCTCCCGGACGGAACCCACCGAGTGCGCTGAACGCTCCCACCCGGGAGGAGGATCCTCCTGCTCGCGGTTGGCCACCGGACGGTCGCTCTCCGGCCGGGCCGAGCGAGGAGCCACCCGAAGAGGTTTGCCGGGCCGCACCGGCTGGGCATCCAGCGCGCAGGGGCGGCGCGTGTTTTCAGTGGCGGCGCGTGTTTGCAGGGTCACCGGCCGGGTGAGGAGGAAACCATGCCGCACAAGATCTGGGCGGGATCGCTCAAGTTCGGTCTGGTCACCATCCCCGTCGGGCTGTACAGCGCCACCGAGGAGCACGGTATCCGTTTCAACCAGTACGAGCGGGGAACCTCGGACAGGGTGCGCTATCGCAGGATCAACGAGCGCACGGGCAAGGAGCTGGAGGGCGACGAGGTCGTCAGGGGGCGGGAGATCGACGGCGTTCTGGTCACGGTCGAACAGCACGAACTCGACGAAGTCGCGCCGGAGCGTTCCGGAACGATCGAGGTCGACGAGTTCGTCGACCTCTCCGAGATCGACCCCGTGCACTTCCAGAAGTCGTACTGGCTCGCTCCGGCCGACCGGAGGAACGCGCGCGCCTACGCCCTGTTGCGCCGCGCGATGTCCGAAACCGGGCGGGTGGGGATCGCCACCTTCGTGTTCCGGGGGAGGGAGTACCTGACGGCCGTACGTCCGGAGGACGACGTGCTGGTGCTGCACACCCTGTTCTTCCTCGAAGAGATACGCGATCCCGCGAACGTGCTCGAGCACACCTCCGAAGACGAGCGCTACGACTCGCGGGAGTTGCGACTGGCCGGAGACCTCATCAGGTCGATGAGCACCCCGTGGCGGCCCGCGGAGCACTACGACACGCACACCGCACGGATCGAGCGATTGCTCGAGGACAAGGCGGCGGGGCGCGCGAACCGCGCCGTCTCCGAGCGAACCGAACCGCCCGAGCCCGTTGACCTGGCCGATGCGCTGCGTCGCAGCACCGCCCGAGTCCGCGCCGGAACGGGTTCTCCGGGGAACACCGCGGAGTCCTCCCGCGGCAACACACCCCCGGATCGACGGGATGCCGAGTCGGTTTCCACGTTGAGCCGTGACGAGCTGCGACGACGTGCGCGCGAACTCGACATCCGGGGCAGATCCAAGCTCAACCGGGCCCAGTTGGAGAGGGCGATCACCGAATCGCCGGGTGTGCACCGGAGCAGACAACCGGAGAACGAACCCGCCGGGAAGAAACCGCGAAGACGCGGCCGAGGTCAAGGAGGTGGATCACCTTGAGTCCGATGAATGCGTTAGCCTTGAGCGAAACCGACTCAGGAATGCCGATCGGCGTCGCTCATGTTGTACGAGACGCGATCCGCAACGAAGCGTGCGAACGAGAGAGGTAGTGATGAACAACTTCTTCGGTTCCGGTGGGCCCGGTTCGAGTCCGTTCGACGACTTCCTCGCCCGGTTTCTCGGCGGACAGGGCAACACTCCCCGACCGGTGCAGCGCGTCGACATCACCCGCCTGATGACCCACCAGGCCCAGGAACTGATGGCAGCCGCCGCGCGGTTCACGGCCGAACGCGGCGGTCACGACCTGGACGCGCACCACCTGCTGTGGGCGGCGAGCCAGACCGAGACGACGCGTTCGATGCTCGAACGGGCAGGCGCGGACCCCGCCGCGATCGCCCAGAGCATCGAGCAGCAGCTGCCGCGGACCGAGAGCACCGACCAACCCCCCATGCTGACTCCGGCGGCCAAGCGGGCACTGCTGGACGCGCACCGAGTGGCCCGCGCGGTGGGCTCGTCCTACATCGGCCCGGATCACCTGCTGCTCGCGCTGGCGGCGAACCAGGAATCCACGGCGGGCCAGATGCTCGCGGCGGCCCACGTGACCCTGGAAGCGCTGCAGAGCGGGCCGCCGGCCCGGGGCGCCGGCGGTGGGCAGCAAACCCCCGAGGCCCAGCACCACAGCCCGACCCCCACGCTGGACGAATACGGCCAGGACCTGACCGCACGAGCCCGCGAGGGCGGGCTGGACCCGGTGATCGGTCGCGAATCGGAGATCGAGCAGACCGTGGAAGTGCTCTCGCGCCGAACGAAGAACAACCCCGCGCTCATCGGCGAGGCGGGCGTCGGCAAGACCTCGGTCATGGAGGGAATCGCGCAGCGCATCGTCGACGGCGAGGTTCCCGACGTGCTGGCGAACAAGCGAGTGGTGCAGCTCGACGTCTCCGGTGTGGTCGCCGGTACCCGCTACCGGGGCGACTTCGAGGAACGGATGAACAAGATCATCGAGGAGATCAGCCAGCAGAGCGAGCAGCTGATCATCTTCATCGACGAACTGCACACCGTCGTCGGCGCGGGCGGATCAGAAGGTGCCGTGGACGCCGGCAACATGCTCAAACCGAGGCTGGCCCGGGGCGATCTGCACGTGGTCGGGGCCACGACACTGGACGAGTACCGCAAGAACATCGAGAAGGACGCCGCGCTGGAACGTCGCTTCCAACGCATCGACGTCGCCGAACCCAGTGTCGAGGACACGGTCCAGATCATGCGGGGGCTGCGGGACCGCTACGAGGCGCACCACCAGGTGCGGTTCAGCGACGAGGCGATCAACGCCGCCGCAGAGCTCTCCGACCGCTACGTCGCGGACCGCTACCTGCCGGACAAGGCCATCGACCTGCTCGATCAGGCCGGGGCACGCAAACGTCTGCGCACCCGTACTCCCACGACCGATGTCCGCGAGCTGGAGGAACAGGCCGAACAGCTCAGCAGGGACAAGGCTCAGGCGGTCACGAACGAGAACTACGAGCAGGCTTCGCAGCTGCGGGACGAGATCAACCAGGTGCAGAACAGGATCCGGCAGCAGCGGCACAGCCCCGACGGGATCCCGGAGGTCGGGTCGACGGACATAGCAGAGGTCGTCTCCCGAGCCACCGGAATCCCGGTCACCCAGCTGACCGAGGAGGAGAAGGGCAGGCTGATGCGGCTGGAGGAACAGCTGCATCACCGGGTCGTCGGTCAGGACGAAGCCGTTCACGCGGTCTCCCGCGCGGTACGCCGTTCCCGAACCGGCATGGGAGACCCGAACCGGCCGGTCGGCACTTTCCTGTTCCTGGGGCCGACCGGGGTCGGCAAGACCGAGCTGGCCCGGGCTCTTGCCGAATCGCTGTTCGGTGACCAGGACCGGATGGTCCGGCTGGACATGAGCGAGTACCAGGAGGCGCACACCGCCAGTCGGATGGTCGGCGCTCCCCCGGGGTACGTCGGTTACGGCGAGGCGGGTCAGCTCACCGAGGAAGTCCGGCGCAGGCCCTACTCCGTGGTGCTGCTCGATGAGATCGAGAAGGCGCACACCGACGTTTTCAACATCCTGCTGCAGGTCATGGAGGACGGCCGCCTCACCGACGGCCAAGGGCGCACGGTGGACTTTCGGAACACGGTGCTGATCATGACCAGCAACCTGGGTTCGGACATCATCTCCAATCGTTCCGGCGTGCTCGGGTTCAGCACCAGGGAGGAGGAACAGACCACCGAGGCGGCACGGGACCGGTTGATGGTCCGGCTGCGTGACTCGTTCCGCCCCGAGTTCCTCAACCGGATCGACGAGATCGTGGTGTTCCGCAGACTGGAGTCGGACCAGCTGCGCAGCATAACCGAGCTGTTGTTGGACGAGACCAAACAACGACTGCAGGCACAGGGGATCGACATCACGTTCGAATCGGACGCGGTGGACTGGCTGACCGAGCACGGGCATCAGCCCGATTACGGGGCCCGCCCGCTACGGCGGACCATCCAGCGCGAAGTGGACGACTCGATCTCGGACCTGCTGCTGGACGGAGAACTCGCCCAGGGTCAACGCGTGGTTGTCGGGGCCGACCAGGACCGACTGCGGTTCTCGGTGCAACCGCAACCTGCGGAGGCCTCCGTCTGACCGGAAGTCCGCCGGTGAGGCTCTCGGCGGGTGAAGCGACACCCCGGCCCCTCCGCAGGGCCGGTACCGAGTAACGGGGGCGGCGATTCCATCCGGAGTCGCCGCCCGTTCGTGTCGCAGCCCGGTTATGTCGCAGCCCGGTTATGTCGCAGCCCGGTTATCCGGCCCGGGAGGGCTCTCAGCGAGCGACGATGACCGGGCAGGGCGCGTGGTGCAGCAGGGTCTGGCTGGTCGAGCCCAGCAACAGCCCCGCCAACCCACCGCGACCACGTGCCCCCACCACCACCAGTTGAGCGTTGTCGGCCTGTTCCAACAGCAGCCGCGCGGGTTTGCCGTAACCGACGATTTCGTGCACCGGCACGTCGGGATATTCCTCCCGCCAACCCGCCAGCACTTCGGCGAGCAGCCGCTGCTCGTCGGCGCGAACGGATTCCCAGGTCTTGTCCGCCTGCGCACGGGTCCACAGCTCCCCCACAACCAGGTCGTGCCAGGCATGCACCGCCATGATCCCGGTCGAGCGGGACGCGGCCATGTCGAACGCCCACCGCAGCGCGAGCTCACCGGGACCGGAACCGTCCACGCCGACGACGACGGGGAGCTCGGCGGGTTCCGCTCCCTCGTCGGGCTCCCGCACCACCGCCACCGGACACTGCCCGTGGTGCGTCAACGCGATCGCCACCGAGCCCAGTATCACGCCGCTGAAACTGCCGAGACCACGGCTGCCGACCACGACCAGCCGTGCAGTGCTGGACTCGTCCAGCAACACGGTGCGGGCGGATCCGCTACGCACGGCCGTGTCCACCACGAGTTCCGGATCCTCGGCGGCCGCGATTTCCCGAGCGTCGCGCAGCCAGTCGCTGACGAATTCCCGTGCCGTCTCGTTGGTGGGTTCCGGTGTGGAGGTTCCCAACGTGTCGGGAACATAGCCCGTGGCCGAGACGTCGGCGTGCACCAAGCGCAACGGTGCCGAACGGTGGGCTGCCTCGCGAGCCGCCCAGCGAACGGCTTCGAAAGCGGTGGGAGAACCGTCGATTCCGACCAGAATCGGTTTCGCGATGGTAGACATGTCTCACTCCGGTGGTCATGGCATCGGTCCGGGCGGAGGTGCGTGTCGGCGCGGCGTCCCGAGTTCGCAGGGCTGCCAGGAGCAGCGCCCGGAACCAACCATGACACCTGCCGCACCGGGCCGCAGCGATCCGCGGGCCCACCGCCTCCCGAAGTTCGTCGCACGAGTACGCACCGTTCCGGTGGGACGACGGGCGGGTCACCTGCCCGGTGTGCCCTCCCGCAGCCGGGACAACCGGCTCCGGGCATGCGCGGCCGACCGGGCGCTGTCGGCGAACTCCTCCCACGGGTCGCCGTAGGCACGCAACCGCGCGGGCATCTCGTGGATGGTGAACGAGGCCGGGCCGATCGAATCCAGCTCCGACCACCACAGCGGAGCGGCGACCGGTGCACCGGTGCGAGCACGCACCGCGTACGGCGCTACCGCGGTCTGGGCGTAGCCGTTGCGTAGATAGTCGACGAAAACGCGTTCGCCTCGTTCCTTCTTGCGTTGCTCGACGGTCAGCGTCGCGGGCAGACGTGCCGCCAGCAGCCGGGCGACGCCGAAGGCCAGCTCGTGCGACTCGTCGAACGAGTGCTCGCCGCGTATCGGGGTGACCACGTGAAACCCCCGGGAGCCGGTGGTCATCGGGAACGGGACGAGCCCGAGCTCCTCCAGGGTCTCGCCGACCAGCCGAACAGCGGTGCGCAGCGAATCGGGCTCATCGACCGAGGGATCGAGATCGAACACCAGCCGATCCGGCACCGCGGGGTACTCCCGGTTGGACAACCACGGGTGAGGGGTAAGGCAGGCCTGCCCGGCGAGGTAGAGCAGTGTCGGAGTGTCGCCACACACCGCGAGTTCGTTGTGCCCACCGCTCTTCTTGGCCACCCGGACGCGGGGGATCCACTCGGGAAAGAAGTCCGGCACGTTGTGCTGCACGATGCGTTCACCGTCGATGCCGTCCGGGAACCGCTCCATGACCATCGGTCGGTCGCGCAGGTGGGGCAACATCGCCGGAGCCACCTCGCGGTAGTAGGAGACGATCCGCTGCTTGGTGATCCCGTCGACGGGAAAGAGCACCTTCCCGGGGCGGGAAACGCTGATCGACCTACCGTCGACGTCGAACGAGACGTTCAAGTGTCCGCTCCCCACTGCTGGACAACGGCTGACTGGAGTTATCCGATCGTGTCGCCCGAGAAGATTGGGCGAACGTTGCCCTCCTCGGTCCCCTCGAGGATGCGACTGTGAGGCGAAACACGCCAGCGGGGGAACTCGTGCTTGAGCCGCGACACGCCGCACCGAACAGCTACGGAGCTACTCGGTGGCCGGCGGGTACGATTCGGTCGGTGACCATGAATATGCGAACATTCGAAGTATCACGCGAATGGACGTTGCGTTACCGCGGTCCCACTCGGTAGGCGCGAACGCCAACGCGGGACAGTCCAGCCGGGTGTACGTACCGCTGTCGGCAGCACCGTCACGTACCTCCGGTGCGAAGTGACAACTGGTTCGTGGGCCGAGCCACAGCCGCAGAGGATCCGGTTGGACAACACGTGACCTTTCGGTTACCGGCTACGACGCCGACGATGGAAGGACCGAGGTGGATACCGAGACCGCGCAGACCGACGACCTTCGGCTCGTCGCGCTGCAAAGCGCCGTGAACTGCACCGACATGTTCGTCCGTTTCACCCTGAGCGAGTGGTCCCTGCGCCCGATGACCGACGAGGCGACAGCGGCGGCTACCCGGCTCGTGTCCGCCGTCGTCGAGCACTCGGATTCGCAGTCACCGGGTTTCGTCTCGGTCCGGCTGCGGATTCACGGCAACAATCTGGTGATCGAGGTCGAGGACGACCAGAGTGTGCTGCCTCCCGCTGTCTCGTCGAATCTCGCGGGTGTGCACACCGGTGTGGTCTCACCCGAGGGCCGAGGACGCATCGTCTGGTGCGAACTGGAACTGCCGCAGGGGATGCGTGCTTCGGACGTTCCACTCCCCCGTCGGGAGCCGAAACGTTCCAACGCCTCCGAACAGTCGGAGGAACTCCCCGACGACGTCGATCCCCAGGTGATGGAACGGCTGCTCTCGGGGCTGAGCAAGCGCGACCCCGACCCCGGTTCGCAGTAGCTCGGTGACTCCCCGCTGGTACGCGGTCCGGCGACGTACGGGGGCGGTGATCACCGGGGAGGCTCGGCCCGGGAATTCCCTACCGAATCCCGGGCTTGTGGGGCTGGACGACCGTATCGAGTGAGCCCTGTGGGAACGACGCACACGACCGTCCCGCGACCGCACGACGAACAACGACCGTGGCGGGTCGCGGTTTACGGCACCTTGCGCAGCACGGGCCCGGCAGGCGATCTCATGAGATCCCTGGCGAGCCGGCGGGAGAACGACACCCTGCTCGCGGGACGGCTCTACGACACCGGACAGGGCTATCCGGCTTTCATCCCCACCGACTCGGTTCCCGCGGCGAGCGAGGGAATCCCCGCCGAGGTCTACGTACTGCGGGAACCGGAGCGGTCACTGTCCGTCCTGGACCGCTACGAAGGTCCGGAATACCTCCGCCGCGTCCTCACACTCCGGGATCAGCGCCGCTGCTGGGTCTACGTCTGGTGTCGTTCGGTATCCGGCATGACCGAGCTGCCCCACGGTTGGTGCGAGTCGTAACGGACTCATCCGGGTTTGTGGTACCCGGAAGACCCCTCCGCGGCACGGTACCGTCCGGCCGACCGCTCCGCCTCGCGGACGATGTTGCGTGCCATGCCCCCGAAGACGGCCCCGTGGAACGGGGCGACGGCCCACCAGTAGAGATGGCCGAAGAGCCCACGGGGCACGAACACGGCCCGCTGCCGGTACACGGATCCCGAGCCCGTGTCCGGATGGACGCCCAGTTCGAGCCAGGCACGTCCGGGTAGTTTCATCTCGGCACGCAGCCGCAGCAGCCTGCCGTCGTCGAGTTGCTCCACTCGCCACCAGTCCAGCGCGTCGCCGGTTCGGAGTTCGTGGGCGTCACGCCGTCCTCTCCGAAGCCCCACACCTCCCACCAGACGATCGACCCAGCCTCGTGCCGCCCATGCCAGTGGCATGGAGTACCAGCCGTTGCGACCTCCGATGCTTTCGATGACTCGCCAGACGGTTTTCGGCGCGGCCGATGTCCGACGGACCCGCACATCGCGGTAGGCACTACCACCCGCCCACTGCGGATCGGAGGGCAACGGATCCGAGGGTCTGTCCCCCGATGCATCGGACCAGCGGGTATCCACCTGTCCGTTGCGAACCCGGGCCAGGGCCAGGCGCACGGCCTGTTCGTACGAGAGCAGTCCCTGCTCGGGTCTGGCGACGTAGGCGTCGATGTCGTGCTCGGTACACACCGCCTCGTGCACCAGCGAGTCGATCAGCGGAGCACCGATCGATTTGGGCACGGGAGTGACTATGTTGATCCAGTGCGAGCTCAGCCGTGGTGAAAGCACGCTCACCGGCAGCATCACGCGGCGCGGCAGCCCCGCGACCGCCGCGTAGCGCCGCATCATCTGCTCGTAGGTGAGGATCTCCGGCCCACCGAGGTCGAAGGTCCGATTGAGCGGCTCCGGGATTTCGGCGGCACGAACCAGGTAGTGCAGCAGATCCCGAATCGCGATGGGTTGAACCCGGTTTCGTACCCATTGTGGTGTGACCATCACCGGCAACCGTTCGGTGAGGTATCGCAGCATCTCGAAACTGGCCGATCCGGAGCCCAGCACGACAGCGGCTTGCAGCACGACGGCCGGTACGGGCCCCGCGAGAAAGATGTTTCCGACCTCGACCCGGGAACCGAGGTGTTCGGAGAGTTCGCCGCGATCGGTAGGGTGCAGCCCACCGAGATACACGATCCGGGAAACGCCTGCCTCAGCGGCCACTCGCCCGGTCTCCGAAGCGCCCCGGCGGTCGCGTTCGACGAAACCGGCACCGGACATCGAGTGCACCAGGTAATAGAGCACGTCGACACCGTGACAAGCGGCGCGCATGCTGTCCGGATCCAGCACGTCGCCGCGAACGACCTCGATCCGGTCGGCCCAGGGAACGTCGCGGAGCTTGTCCGGATCGCGCACGAGACAGCGGACTCGATGCCCCTCGGCCAGCAGGCGCGGCACGAGCCGACCACCGATGTACCCCGTGGCACCGGTTACCAGGCACAGCATGTCGCCATGATGACAAGAGAAAATGGTTCACGCAGTTCCGGTGCGTGGCGAGGAGCACCAAAGGGTGCCCGCGGGATCGGGGAAGATTCCGTCGTGATTCGTGCACCTCGTCCGCACGGCAGAACGCGCGAATACACCGGAAACGGCTCCACTCGCCACCGCGATGACGCTACGCGCCAACACAGCCGAGAATGCGGTTCAGGAACGGCTGCGCCAGCGCCAGAAGGTCAGAACTCCGCCCGCCAGCACGGCGGCGAGCACGGCCGACCCGAACTCGGCGAGCACGAGCAGGGTCACCGAAAGCACCATCACGAGGGCGGCCAGTACGAGCAACGGTGGAAACCTGCGTCGAATGGTTCTGGGCTTCCCCTGCGCCAGCCCGCGCGCCAACTCGGGATCTTCCTGGCTCAGCCGGTGCTCGATCTCTTCCAGGCTGCGACGTTCGTACTTGCCCAACATCGACAACCTCCCGTGCCTGCCTGTCCGCGTTGCCGTCCTCCGGGGTAAGTAGTGTCACACCGGACGGGGCCGGACGACCAGTCCTCCCACGGGAAGAAATTTCGAAAATTTCCCACGCCGAAGTGGCAGTTCGTCCTCCCGGTCAACCGGGACGATCACCCGACGAAGCTTCTCCCGTCGGGCTCCCGGGCAGGCCCGGGTATCCGACGGGAGAAGCTTCGTCGGGGCAACTACGTAGCGGCAACTACGGGCCTCCGCACGAACCGACACACACGCGACGGTTCGGACGGTAAGGACATCCCGCGGGGACAGGGACTCACCGCAGGGAGTCGGCACTCGTCACCGTCCGACCCAACCGTGCTCTTCGGCCAGTTTGAGCAGCCGTTGCCGAGCCTGCAGAACCTGCCCACCCGTCATGGTGGGAACCGCGCCCAACAGTGCCTCGGTTATCTCTGCGGACAATTCGTCGAGCGTGAGGACGTCGGAGTCACCTGCCGAATCGGCCGGTGACTTCCCGCCGGAGCCGCCCGCGGACCGGGCGCCACCGGCAAGACGAACATCCGAGGCCTTCAGCCCGCGTTCCCCGTCCTCGACGTTGAACTCGACGGTCGTGCCCGGAGAAATCAACCCCTCGTCCACCAGCAGATCGTTGACGTGGACGAAAACATCCTCACCACCACTTTCCGGCGACACGAACCCGAAGCCCCGGGAAGTGTCGAACCGGATCACCTCACCCTTGATACCCAT
Organism: Actinopolyspora mzabensis; assembly: GCF_900101095.1. GTDB lineage: Bacteria > Actinomycetota > Actinomycetes > Mycobacteriales > Pseudonocardiaceae > Actinopolyspora > Actinopolyspora mzabensis. The sequence continues at coordinate 148,914 of NZ_FNFM01000003.1, read as the reverse complement.
TACCTCGTTTCATCAACTCTGAACAGCGTTCGGGATTCCCCGGAAGCATTCCGAGCCGCCACACCATCACACGGTGTGAAAGCCGACGGACCTACCCGTGGTACTCCCCCATCGCGAAATCGACCACCCCACCGGACTCCCGCACCCGGTTCCCGAGACACAGTCGCTCACCGAGCTGTTCCGGGTGGGCGGACTCGAGTTCTCGATACCCGGAGAATCCCTGCCGGTAATGTATCAGCGACCATCCGAAGCTACGACCGGCCGCGGCCGGTCGTAGCTTCGGACACGGCTCGTTCAGGATTCGAAGTCGAGCACGAGACGTCCCCGCACTCCACCACCCTCCAGCTCGCGATGAGCCTCGTCGGCCCGCTCCGCCGGTAGGACGCTCGCGACTCGGAGACTGAGTACTCCGCTCTCGACTTTCGCACGCAACCGGTCCAGGGCGACGTGGTCCCTGGCGGCATGGACCACGAGCACCCGGTGCACGCGGATGTCACGTCCGGGATCGCCGTTCCAGCCGCGCACCACGGCGAGACCACCACCGTCACGGATGGCCGGGGCCACCTCACCGTCGAGTACCGCGCCGTCGGCCACTCCGGCCACGCCTTCGGGTACCAGTTCACGAATTCGCTCGGCCACATCCGCACCACGGCGCACCACCGCGTCGGCACCGAGATCACGTACCAGCTGCTCGTCGGCGGTTGCGGCATCGGCGATCACGTACAACCCGCGGTCCTTGGCCAACTGAACGACATAACCACCGAAAGCTCCCGCTGCCCCCGTGACAGCCAGGGTCTCGCCCTCGGCCAGGGCGAGTTGCTCCAGCGCCAGATGAGCGGTCAACCCGTTCATCGGCAGTGTGGCGGCGGCAGCGAAATCGACTCCCTCGGGGATGGCCGCCACGGAGTCCTCGGGAACCACGATCTCGTCGGCGTAGGCACCGCCCCGTTCATCCACGGGCACCACTACGGCCATGACGCGGTCACCGGGTTGCCAGGTGCTCACCTCGGTCCCCACCGCACTGATCACTCCGGCTGCGTCCATACCCGGTATGTAGGGCGGTTCCAGCCCTTCGGTGCGATGGCCGCCCGCGCGCAGCACGGTGTCGGTCGGATTTACCGCCGCGGCGTGCACCCGAATCCTGACCTCGTCCTGCTCGGGCTTCGGCTGCGCGACATCCACGGCACGCAGCTTCTCGGGTCCGCCGAACTCGGTAACTCCAATAGCTCGCATACCCCGCACAACCACACGTCCGCCGTGAATCTTCCATGCGCGCGAGGTTCCTCCGGGGCCGTGTCTGGGTCCGACGGCGGCCCGGGACAACCGCGAGCGCACGGGGTCGGAACGCACCGGCGGGAACCGGCTCAGGACTCGGCGACGTGCTCGGCGAAGACCGGAGCGACCTGTTGCAGCGCGTACTCCATACCACTGGCGGAACCGCTGGAGAAGGCACTGATGACATCCGGGTCGTCCAGAATGACGAGACGATCGTCCTTGGCGGCGGAGATCCGGTCCAGCAGTTGATCCTGCCGCAGTTGCTGCGAACTACCGTTGATCGCGAAAACCACTGTCAGATCGGCGCTGAGCACATCGAGTCGTTCCCGCGAGATGTCGACGTAGAAACTGCCCGAACCCAACTCGTCGATCTCGGGTTTGTTCGTCATACCCAGCTCCCGCATGAAGCGAACCCGGGAGTCACCGGTGAGATAGGCCCCGTACTGGTTGCTACCGTAGTAGGCACCCACTCCCACCGTCTTGTCCTGCAGCTGGGGATATTGGGACAGCGCCTCGGAGAACGCCCGCTCCACCTCGGCGATCCGCGCCTGCCCCGCCTCGGGCTTGCCCAACGCCTTGGAAACCAGGTCGAGTTGTTGGCGCCAACTGGTGCCGTACGGAACGGTGTCAGCGGGAGGAGCGAGCGTCGGCGCGATCTTGGACAGCGTCTGGTGCTTTTCCCTGGATCCGTCCGAGCGGGTGTTGAGGATGAGGTCGGGTTCGAGCGAGGCGACCTTCTCGTAGTCGATCTCGTTGGTTCCCAGCATCTCGGGGGGTTCGGTGAACTCTCCCGCCGCCCAGGGGCCTACCCCGTTTCCGCCGAAGTCGAGCCAGTCGCTGACCCCGACCGGTTGCACGCCCAGATCCAGCGCGGTCTCCGCGTCCGACCAGCCGAGTGCGACCACTCGTTCGGGCTTCTCCGGCACGGTGACCTCGCCGAACTTGCTCGACAAGGTAACCGGGAAGGCCGCGTTGTCGGTGGCTTCGTCCGAGGATTCACCCGAAGGGTCCCCCTGGCCACATGCCGAAAGCACGGTGGCCAACAACACCACGCTCAGCAAACCGCCGAAACGGCGTATGTTTCCGAGTCTGCTCCGCACCCCTGTCCTCCCGCTGTAGCGGCCGATGGTGGCGGTGTGGACGGGTCGGACCCGACCACACCCAACCAGTACAAAGGTTAGCCTAACCTAGCGGGCAGATTCATCGACGGCGGAGCCGATCACTCGAGGTGTTCGTCGGCTACGGCAGTGTCACGACGGATGCCCCACCCGGATATTCGACGCGAAATCTCCCCTCCGGCTCCTCCGGTGGAGCACAGCCGCACCGGGAAACGCGGAAAATGCCTCGGTCACGATCGAAACGTCCGGGAGAGGGGCCGCGGCGTGACGCGGGGAGGGTGCGAGGACGTCCTCGTCGACTTTCCGCAATTCACCGACGAGCGGCGGACTCGCGGGAATCGACGCCCCTAGCCGCACCACGAGCACGGCGCCCCGCCTCGCGACGCTCCTCCGGAGTCATCCCACCGAAAATGCCGAAATCCAGTCCGGTACGCTGCGCGTAAGCGAGGCACTCGGAGCTGACCGGGCACTGCGCGCATATTTTCTTGGCCTGCTGCACCTGCTGCGCGCCCGGCCCCACCTCGGATACCGGGAAGAACAGTTCCGGATCCTCGTCACGGCAGCTCGCGCGGTGCTGCCAATCGGTATTCGTGTTGTCCATCATGTGGCGCCTCCTCTCTTCTCGGGCGCGGTCGTGTGCCTACCTGATTGATCTGTTCGGGAGTTCGTGCCCACGCATGAGCACAAGTCGTGGCTGTGAAAAGGCCGCACGGACGCTACGTGCCATTCACATCGACGTCACGAGGATGGCGACCAACCTCACCCGCAACGTCGTGGCAGCCGCGACAGTTCCGCTCCGGCCGCGTGTGTCGACTCACAACGCCTCGCCCGATCAACCGGGAGGCCCCGTCGACCGGAAAAACCGAAACCACCGGACGGCGCGCAGCGCGTGTTTACCGCCGATCGCGAGGACCTTGGGAAAACGCGCGCGCCGTCACACCGCGAAATAACGCGGTAGCGCCCCTGCTGTTGTTGCCGCCGCATCCACCGTGATTACTCCGAGGACCGACAATGCGATCAAACACCGGACCACAAGCTTCCGGTGTTGCGCCCGAATTACCACGGTAGCCACGTTTGCCTTGTTTGACCAGTACCGCGTTTCGCGAGCTCAAACCTTGACTGGCCCCAGCCGCCCTCGCAGAGTGGTAACCACAACCGCGTGCTACTCACTACGGAGCAGCCCGCAGCAGCGGGCAGCACCAATGGCGGGTCGGCCAGTCAACCGTACGAATGCTCACCCGCACGAAACTGATCGGCTGCATCCTACACACCATTGGGCTCCGCCGTACACCGGTGATCGCCAAATCGATGGGGTGATATCGCATGATCACGGTGTTTCTGGTCGACAACCACGAAGTTGTCCGGCGTGGAGTCGCGGATCTGCTGGAATCGGACCCGGAACTGAAAGTGGTCGGTGAAGCGGCCACTGTCGCACGAGCACTGGCCCGCGCACCGGCGCTGCGGCCCGATCTGGCGGTACTGGATGTACGGCTCCCCGATGGCAACGGAGTCGAACTGTGCCGGGAACTGCGCTCCAAGCTCCCCGGACTGAACTGTTTGATGCTGACTTCGTTCACCGACGAGGAGGCGATGCTGCAGGCGATTCTGGCCGGAGCCGGTGGCTACGTCATCAAGGACGTGCAGGGCTTCGAACTGCTCTCGGCCGTGCACCGGGTGGGGTCGGGACATTCGATACTCGACAGCCGGGCGACGAGGACGCTGTTGAATCAACTGCGGAGCGGCGGGGGCGGTTCGGAGGAGCTCCCCCAGCTGTCCGAGCGCGAGCGGGTCCTGCTGGACCTGATCGGGGAGGGACTGACCAACCGCCAGATCGCGCAACGCATGTACCTGGCCGAGAAGACGGTCAAGAACTACGTCTCCCGCCTGTTGACCAAACTGGGACTGCAGCGTCGTACCCAGGCGGCCGTGCTGGCCACCCGCTTGCGCGACCAACGAGGGACTCCGCGCTGAGGGGGCGGCCGGCAGTCCGCTTCGCCGGAGTTCCCGGCGACGGTTCGAGTTCCCGGCGACTGCCCGTGTCTCCAGCTACATACCGTGTTCCGGTGCTCGCCTCGAGTCCGACGTCGGTCCCGTTCGCATACGAAACGAACGCCTCGGGGCAGATGGGAATACGACGGTGCCGCACCGCTGCCGGGCACGGACCGTGAGAGTGGCAGGGCGTCGCGACCGGTGGCATCGTGGGACACGTGTCGGGCAGTGAATCGCCACCCGGAGGATCCGGCGATTTTCCGCTTCCCCCCGAAACACGAGACGCACTGTCGCAGTCCCGCTCACGGGAACTACTACGCGGTGCCTGGGAGCTCATCGAACGGGACAGCGGTGCCGGCGATCGAGCAGACGTACTACTGGAAGCGATACTCGCCGTTTCCTCCGAACTGGAACTGGACACGACCCTCCGGCGGATCGTTCAGGCGGCTACGGGGGTCGTGGGAGCGAAGTACGGCGCACTGGGGGTACTGAACCCGGACGGCGACGGGCTGGCTGAATTCATATACGAGGGTATCGACGAAGAGACCCGCCACCGAATCGGCGAGTTGCCCCGGGGACGGGGCCTGCTGGGACTGCTGATCGATCACCCCGAGCCGGTGCGGCTGACGGAACTGTCACAGCACCCCCAATCGGTGGGCTTTCCGACGAATCACCCTCGGATGCGGAGCTTTCTCGGTGTTCCGATCCGCCTGCGCAACGAAGTGTTCGGCAACCTCTATCTCACCGAGAAAATCGGCGATGACGCGTTCACCGAGGCCGACGAGACGATGGTTAGCGCACTCGCTGCGGCGGCGGGAATCGCGGTGGAGAACGCGCGCCTTTACGAGCAGGCCCGGCTGCGGCAACGCTGGCAGGAGGCGACCAGCGAGATCCGTGCCGCGCTGCTGGCGGCCAGCGATCCCGCCGAGGCGCTGGATCTGATCGCCGATCGGGCGCACGAGATCAGCGGGGCGGACTGCACGTTTCTGGCGTTGCCCGGGGAGCCCGATGTGCCTTCCGAGGAGGTCGATAGGCTCACGATCTCGGTTTCGGCAGGCGCCATGGGCCTCGGGCTTGTCGGGCGGGAGATCCCGGTGAGCACCTCGCCCTGTGGAGCGGTCTTCCGCGAACGGCTCCCTCGGCACGTGAGCACGCTCGATCTGGGCGCCGAGACGGCTTCCTTCGGTCCGGCACTCATTCTGCCGCTGCGCTCCAGTTCCGAAACGGTTTCGGGAGTACTCGTGGTGGCTAGGAATCCCGGAGCCACTTCCTTCGACTCCGAGCAGCTGAGGTTGGTGGCGGGATTCACCGACCAGGCGGCACTGGCGCTCCGGCTGGCGGACGACCAACACCGACTGCGCGAACTGGAAGTACTCGGCGATCGGGACCGGATAGCACGTGATCTGCACGATCACGTGATCCAGCGACTTTTCGCCATCGGGCTGTCCCTGCAGAACACGCAGGGACGCACCACCGATTTCGAAGTGGGACAGCGGCTGAGCACAACCACGACGGAGCTACAGCAGGTGGTCAACGACATACGCGACACGATCTTCGATCTGCGCAACAGCACACGTCACGGATCCGAGCTCCGCACCCGACTGAACGAAATCGTCTCGGAATCGATCGCCGAAACCGGGCTGGAAGCGAAGGTGCACATGAGTGGCCCGCTCAGCGCGGTCCCCGAGGAGCTGGCCGAACAGGCGGAGGCCGTGATCCGGGAAGCACTGAGCAATACCGTGCGCCACGCCGACGCGAGCAGCGTGGCGGTAACCGTCTCGGTCACCGACGAGCTGACCGTCACCGTCGTCGACGACGGTTCGGGTATACCGGCCGGAGTCACGCGCAGCGGGCTGGACAACCTCGCACAACGGGCGCGGCGAGTGGAGGGAACGATGGAGGCGACTCCGCTCCCCGGGGGAGGGACCAGGTTGAGCTGGTCGGCGCCACTACCAAGCCCGGAGTCGTGAGGAGCGGCAACGAGCCGGTCGGCACGCGGAGTCCGGGGAAACGTCCCCTCATCCCGTCGCGGTGGACTCGGCAGCACTGCACCTGGCGCGCAACACCCCGGGCACGCTCTCGGCCAGGACACGGGCGACGTGTCGGTCCTCCGGACTGTCGAACTCGTCGACGATGACCGCCACACCTTCCGAGACCCGAATGCTCCACCGCCGCGGCCCACCTATGAAGGAGAGCCGGTAGCGGATGTCGCGAGCCAACAGATCGTCGTCCCTGGCGAGCGTCCGTACCAGGTCCCGGCCGGTGACCATACCGACGAGTCGCTGTTCGTCGATCACCGCCACGCTGCGCACGCGTTCTTCCAGCAGCACCTTGACCAGATCGGTCACGTCGGTTTCGGGGTTGAGACCGGTTATTCGGGTCGTGATCAACTCTCCCACCGTTTCCGGGGGCGAGGGCCGATCCCGCTCCTCGTTGGAATATCGCGGATCACGCGGGAAACGATCCCGTACGAGATCGAGCTCGGTCACCGTGCCGAGCGGGTAGTCCTCACCGTCGAGCACCGGAAGCGCGGTGAGCCCGTGTTCGACCAGCAACGCGGCGGCCGTCTTGACCGACGTGTCGGTACGCACCGTGATCGGCACCTCGCTCATCACGTCTCGTACGCGCATCTCCGTCCCTCATCCCTCACCGCTGTCCCGATAGCCACTCCAGTGGCGTTCGAAGTGTTCCCATTCGCGTTGCCAATTACACCGTCGGAGACGATCCAGACACCGCCGGAACACCCAGAACCCGCCCACGGCACCGAAGAGCACGGTCAGCCACAGCGTCGCCGCGGCCGCCGTCGCCTCACGAACCGCCGCGGCCGAGGTCATCGGGGCGGGAACAGCACGCCCACTGCGATCCGTCCAGATACGCACCCGGCTGCGTTCGGGGGAACCGGCAGGGGCCGCCACCATTCCGGTGCGGGCGGAGCCGTCGGGAGCCTGCCAGGTTGCGCGAACTCCGGCCCTGGGTCGGGAACCGGCACGTACCGCTGCCGGTGGCGGACCGGCGTCTTCCAACAACACCGCGGTGACCTGCTGCCGCTCCCGTGCCTGACTACTCGCCACCCCGAGCCACTCCCCGTAGGTCTGTGCACCGCTCGCCACCGCGAACGGGGTGGCCACCAGCGGCAGTAACAGCACGAGAGTCAGCACTCTTCCTTCGAGCCGGTCGGAGGGCCGGGCCAGGGGGTTGGCACCCGGCAGCAGCAACCGGCGCAACCGCAGGAGACACTCCCCCATGCTCACCGCCTCTCCAGGGGTATCCGCGAGTACCGACGACTTCCGATCACCACTCCTCCCGCAGGGGACGTATCACCAGTACCGGGCAGTGGGAGTGCTCGATCAACGCCTGGCTGGTGGAACCGAGCAGCAGTCCACGAAAACCGCCCCTACCGCGACTGCCGAGCACCACGAGACGAGCGGTCTCGGAACCGCGCAACAATTGCTGTCGAGGACGGTCTTTTCCGACCACGCGTCGCACGCTCACGTCGGGATACCGCTGCCGCCACCCCGCGAGACGCTCGGCCAACAGCCGCTCCCCGCTCTCGGCGTAGCCCTCGTCGGTGGCATCGGGGCTCGCCGACGTGTCGTACTCGACGTCGCTCCAGGCGTGCACCGCCACCAGTGTGGTGTGCCAGTGTGCCGCGTAGTCGAACGCGGCGGCCAACGCTCGTTCGCTGATGGGGCTTCCGTCGATACCGACCACCACCGACCCTTCGGCCGGGAAGTGTTCGGCTCCGGGACGGGAACGTACTACCACGACCGGGCAAGCCGCCCTGCTGAGCACCGCTGCCGCGGTCGAGCCGATCAGCATCCCGGCGAAGCCGCCACGTCCGGAAGCGCCCAGCACGAGCAGGCCCGCGTGCTGTGTCTCCGCCAGCAGCGCGGGCACCGCTCGCCCGTGCACGCTTCGGGTGGAGACCGGCAGGTCGGCGACGATCTCGCCGGCCGCCGAGGCCGCGAACGAGAGAATGTGTTCGGCATCGTGCGGTGTTCCGGCCCCGGCGTGCTCCTCCGGTCGGTGGCCCGCCGCGGCGGGACGAAACACGTGCACCAGCCACAATCGGGCGTTACGCCACGAAGCCACCGACGCGGCCCAGCGCACCGCGTCGGTGGAGGCATCGGAACCGTCGACCCCCACCACCACGGTCCTGCTCGCTCCGCCGCCCGGGCTCATACTTCCTCCATCCGGACCGAGCATGACCGGCCGGTGGCATTCACGCACGGCGACCACGGGCGACTCGCGGCACGAAGGTAACCCCCCGGATGACTTACTTTGTGCCCTGTGGTGTCGGAGGGGAGTTGGTGGACCGTTGGCGTTACGAACCCGACGAATACCACCGGGATCCCCACGATGAACACACACAACGAGCTTCGTTCCCTGACCACGCGGGAGAGCATCGTGCTGCTGTCCTCCGCGCAGGTGGGCCGAGTGGTGTTCACCGACGAGGCTCTGCCCGCCATTCGACCCGTGAACTTCGTGGTGGACGGCGCGAGCGTGGTGATCCGCACCGGCCGTGAGGGAAGCCTCTCCAAACTCAACGGGAACGTGGTGGCCTTCGAGGCCGACCACATCGATCTGGCGACCCGGTCGGGGTGGAGCGTGATAGTCCACGGGCGCGCCGAACGGATCCAAGACATCGACCAGCTGGTCACACTGGCTGATCCGGCCAAATCTTCCTGGGTGCCGCTGCGGGACTACTTCCTGCGAATACCGTTCGAGATGGTAACCGGACGACGACTGGCACTGCCGCACGTGACCAGCGAAGCCCCGGGCTAGTGCAGCCCGTCCGAGTTCCGGTGTGTTCTCGCCGTGGCAGCCGGAGTCCCACTAGGCGACGGCTGTTCCGGTAACGTCCTCGGCGCCTACCACTGCCAGCGGGCAGGGCGCGTGCACGACGAGTGAACGGCTGGTCGAGCCGAGCAACATCCCGTGGAACCCCCCGGTTCCCCGATTGCCCACCACGAGCAGCTGAGCGCGGGAGGCGACCTCGAGCAGGGTGCGTACCACGTGCCCGGTGACCACGAGCTGTTCCAGCGGCACATCGGGACAGTCTTCCTGCCACCCGGCGGTCCGTTCGGAGAGCAGCGCGCGGTCCGATTCCGTTTCGGAAGGGGACGCGTGGTCGCCCTTGCCGACGTGCACGGCGGTCAACGCGACCCCGCGAGCCGCGGCTTCTTGGAAGGCGAACGCCACTGCGGCCGAACTGGCCGGGGAACCGTCCACACCGACCACGACGGGCAGGGAACGGTGCGCCGGATCGCGCGAATCCTCATCCCGTACCACCACTGTGGGGACACTCGAGTGGCCCACCAGTGCCATCGCCACCGAACCGACCAGCATCCCGCTGAAACCCCCGAGGCCGCGCGAACCGACAACGGTCAGCAGGGAGCCGTGGGACTCCCGAAGCAGCGCAACGGCCGGTGGAGCCTCGACTATGCGGGTCTCGATCTCGATAGCGGGTACGGCTGCGCGCACGGTCTCGCTCGTGGTGTGCAGCGCTGTCCGCGCCTGGGCGCGGAGCCCGTTGCGAAGGGCACGCATCGGCACGAGAAATCGCGGGTACCCTTTTGCCGGCATCGCGTACCCGTGCACCAGCCGCAGCACGGCCGAGCGACGTCGTGCCTCGTCGGCAGCCCACAGCGCAGCACGCACCGCCGAGTCCGAGCCGTCGGTTCCCACGACGATCCTGCCGTTGTGTGAAGTCGCCATACCCGGATGGTCGGGCAACAGCGCACAGATCGCCCGCGTCGGACGAGCCCGCCGGCTCGTTTCGGACGTGTCGAGCGTGGGTCCCGCCGCGCCTGCTTCCGGAACGGTGCTCGACACGGCTCCACGACTCGCCGGGGTGGATCAGCTCTGTTCTCTTTTTCCTGTGTGCCCCCGTGCACTGTTGGTTGGACAGAGACGTTTCACTCTCCATCCGTGTGAGTTGGGGTCCGGGAGGAGCAGTTTTCTTCCTGAGCCCGGGAGGGCGGGCCGTTCACAGCCCGCGTCTCCGCCCCGGTACGCCATGACCGAAATGCGAGCTCGCTCCGCTCGGGAGAACGTGGAGGTGGAGGGGCGTGATGACTGAGGAAACCACCTATCGGATCACTGTCGGTGTCGACGGCTCACCGGCCTCGAAGGCAGCACTTCGCTGGGCTGGCCGGCAGGCCCGGCTCACCGAGGGGGAGATAACGGCCGTGATCGCCTGGGAGTACCCACCGATCTACGGTTGGGAAGTACCGAACGGTGCGGATCTCGACAGGGACGCGGCACGGACGCTCAACGCCGTGCTCGCGGAAACCCTCGGTGAGGAGACCTCCGTGGTCTCGCACCGCGAGGTGGTCCAGGGGCATCCGGCCAGAGCGCTGCTGGACGTGGCGAACGAGACGGCGGCCGCACTGCTCGTGGTGGGCAGTCGTGGACACGGCGGTTTCACCGGCGCGTTGCTGGGGTCGGTCAGCCAACACTGCGTGGCACATGCCCGCACACCGGTCGTGGTCGTACGGGCTGACCAGCACGGCGGCTCCCGATAAGACACGATGAACCCAGGGCAACCGTTCCCGCGCTCCTGATCAGCGACAAACCGCTCGAAGGCATGGGGGGACGCGATGAGTACCGAACAGGAACGAGTGGTCGTCGGTGTGGACGGCTCCTCGGGCGCGGCAGAAGCACTGTCCTGGGCACTACGCTACGCGTCCAACAGCGGAGCGGAAGTCACCGCGTTGATCGCCTGGACGCATCCGAGCTACTACGGCCTGGGCGCCCCGATTCCGGAGGAGGACATCGATCAGCGGGCCGAACAGCGGTTGTCGCAGGCGGTCGCCGACGCCGTCAGCCAGCTCGGGGTCGATGTCGGGATACGGCAACGAGTAGTGCGGGGAATTCCCGCCGGGGCCCTGCTGGATGCGGCCGAGGACGCCGATCTACTGGTCGTGGGCAGTCGTGGACACGGCGGTTTCACCGGCGCGTTGCTGGGGTCGGTCAGCCAACACTGCGTACATCACGCGCCGTGTCCGGTGGTCGTGGTACGCGAACGCAGCGAATAGCAGGGCGCTGTCGATTCGCTTCCTCGCTGTGCACACTCGGTGGGACCTCCTTCGGGGGTCCACCTCCGGTGGCCGGAGTTCGAATGGACGGTCACTCACCCCCTTCGAAGTGTTCGGGGTCCCGTTCGCGAGGAACGGGACTGCTCGATCGCTCGTGAAACGACATCATGGTCTCGGCACGAATCGTCGCGACGGGCGAACTCGAAGGGTTGGCAGCGATGAGCGCGGAGCGAACCGGCAAGGTCGTCGTCGGGTTCGACGAACTCGAACACTCACGGCAGACGGTGCGGTGGGCGGCTTTCGAGGCAGCCAGCAGACAACGGTCGCTGTTGATCGTCCGCGCCGTCCCCGTACCGTTGGAACAGATCACCCGCATACACCTGCCCAGTGAGGCAGTGGAGTCGGAACCGCTGCGCACCGAATCGGAGAACGAGCTCCGTGCGATGGTGGCCGAATGTAGTGCGGAACTCCCACAGCTGGCAATAGACACCTCGATACGGATGGGACATCCCGCCAAGATTCTCGGCGAGTCCGCCGAAGGAGCCGAGATGTTGGTGCTGGGGGCTCCGGAGCAGACCCGCCCCTGGCGTGTGCTGCTCGGTTCGACCTCTGCCGAACTCGTTCGTACCGCCGAGCTTCCCGTAGTTGTGGTGCGGGGCGAACAGGAGAACGAACGAATCACCAGCACCCCGACCGAGTTCACCAGAGTGGTGGTGGGGGTCGACGGTTCCCGAGGTAGCCAGCGGGCCATCGACTTCGCCTATGAGTTCGCCTTCCGCCACGGGGTCGAGCTGGTGGCTCTGTTGGCGTGGAACGAGATCCGTAAGTACGCCCTGTCGGTATCCGCCCGCCGCAAACTCAACTGGGAAGAGGTAGACGAGACCTGTCAACGGGTGCTTTCGGAATCGGTGGCCGGACAACGCGAGAAGTATCCGGATGTCGTGCTGCGGAGCGAGGTGGTGACCAACGAAGGGGCCGCGGACGCGTTGTTCTCGGCCTCGGAGCAGGCCGATCTGTTGGTCGTGGGCAGCCACGGCAGGGGGCCGATCAGATCGAGCCTGCTCGGCTCGGTCAGCTATGCCGTCGCGCACTACGCACAGTGTCCGGTTGCCGTGGTGCACTGACGTTCGCCCAGGCACCGGTGTGGTGACGGCGGTCCGCGCGTTCGAACAGCACCCCGGCCAACCGTGCCCTTACCTCGGAACGCGCTCCCAGTCCGAGCCGAGTGTGCGGTCCGACCTCGGCCAGGACCGGTGGGAGCCCCCCATCACCCGAGCGACCGCGGAAAACGGCTGGACACGCCCCCGCAGCGTTCCTGGGCGTGCCCGCGGCGTTCCTAGGTGTGGAAGTAGGCCGGTTCACCGGTGGACTGCTCGACGTCGGCGATGGATGCGTCGAGCAACTGATGCGCCAGCTGTGACAGCGCACGCGAGGCGGCGAGTTCGGCACCGATTCGCGGAATGTTGCTGTCGTGTGGATTACGGCGGGCCAGGCCGTTGGCCCGCACCTCCGGCTGGTACTGCCGGTGCAGTCTGGCCTCGGCGTGTGTTCGATCCTCGCGTTCGTCGATGAAAATCGTCACCGACCATTCCTCTGTGGCAATCATGATTTTCTCCTCTTCGCCCACGAGTGCTCGGAACCGCTTCTTCCGGCCCCGCCGGTCGATGCGCTACGGCTCCCGATGCTGTACGGGTATCGCATCCGACTTGCCCGGCCGTTGTCCGGAAAGGGGGAAGCACCGGGATCACATTCGCGTGGTGGGCCGGTGTCCCCATGATGGTGGGCACACCGTTATCACCACAAGTGATCGAGTTGTTGACGGAAAGGCCACGCCCAGGTTTACGAATATTACTCACGTGTTGCCGGAAGTCCGCGCACCTGGGTGGCCAGTGCCCAGATCACCACCACGTCCACCGCGATGATCAGTACCGACCACAGCGGTTGGAACGGGATGAACAGGAAATTGCCCAGTGCGCTCACCGCGACGATCGTGATACCGGTGAGGCGTGCCCAGCGCTGTTGCGACAGCAGTGCCGCCCCGGTGGCACCCACCAACAGGCCCAGCGCCACATGCACCCATCCCCATACCGTGATGTCGGCACCGAAGAAATAACCCGCGGCAACCACGTAGAACGAGCTCTGCAGCAGTGCCGTGAGGCCGACGACGACGTGGAAAAGTCCGATGATCAGCATCAGCACGCCGGCGAACATCTCCACACCGCTGGCCAGGAGCCCGTGGGAACGGTCGCCCGGTGATCCGGTTTCGCGCTCGGCGTGTGCCATTTGTCCACGCTCCCCCCTCAAACGGATCCTGCGAATGGGATTCGTTTTGTCGAGCGGCCTCGGGTGAACACCGTTGAACCACGAGCAACGGAATCGGTCGACCGTTCGACGAGTTCAGCCTAGGCAGGGCACACCACTGCCCATAGGGCACAAGGTCCCGTGGGAACGGCGATGAACGATCACTGAATGGTGATGCGGCCCCCCGGACAGCGTGTCGTGACCTCGTCAGCCGGGAACGAATGACATAAGACCCTTCGGAAGCGCCACCGGATACGACGATGCTTGCGGTGACGACACCACGGCCTGGGAGGTGGGCCATGCTCGATCGGTACGAACGGCGCAGGCTGGACGAGATCGAGCACCAGCTCAGCGGTGACGACCCACACCTGGCCGAACTCATGAGCAAGGACGGTTACCGTCCGTCGCGCGGACTACGATTCAACCTCCGCACGGGGATAATCGTCTTCTCCTACGCGTGCGCGCTGCTGTGCCTGGTACTCGGTGAGGGAGCGGGCTTCTTCCTGGGGGTCGCGCTCGCGACCGTGATGATCGGGCTGCACGACTGGACAATGCGCGCCGTTTGAACCGGTGCGACCCGAGCGCGGGACTCAGCTGTGAACCGATCGCAGCAGCCCGGGGTCGAGCTCGGCCGGTTCGGCGACTCCGGCCAGCGCCATGGTGATGTCGAGCTCGGCCACCAGGTGTTCGAGCACGGTGCGTACCCCCTCGGCACCGCCCGCGGCCAGTCCGTAGGCATAGGGCCTGCCGATACCCGCCGCGGTCGCGCCGAGCGCCAGCGCCTTGCACACGTCCGCCCCCGTTCGGATCCCACTGTCGAACAGCACGGGAATCCGGCCGCCCACTTCGGCCACGATTCCGGGCAAGGCGTCCAGCGCCCCGAGAGCGCCGTCGATCTGACGGCCACCGTGGTTGGACACGAGGATGCCGTCCACCCCGGCGTCGAGGGCACGCCGTGCGTCCTCGACGTGCTGCAAGCCCTTCAACACGATCGGCAGGTTGGTCCGTTGTCGGACGAAGTCGAGTTCGGGCCAGGTCAGCGAGGACCGGGAGAACACGTCCAGGAACGTCTCGACCGCAGCTCGCGGATACGGCGAACGCAGATTGGCGAGCAGCGGGCCGGGGTGGCTGCGGCTCATCGACCACAACGCCCGCAGCGCCTGTGGTGTGGGGGTGGGAGCGGGGGAAGTCGCCGGACGCTTGACACGTCGCCGTACCAGGGAGGCGAACACGGGGTCCGCGGTGTACTGCGCGATGCCCTGACCGTGCGCGAACGGCAGGAAGCCCGCGTCGAGATCACGGGGACGCCAGCCGAGCACGTGCGTGTCCAGTGTGATCACGATGGCCTCGCAGCCCGACTCCTCGGCGCGGCGGAGCATGCTGGTTACGAGGTCGTCGTCACTGCTCCAGTACAGCTGGAACCAACGGACGGCCTCCGGGGCGACCTCGGCGACCCGCTCCATCGAGTAGGAGGCCTGGGTGGACAGCGTCACGGGAACACCGGTGGCCGCGGCGGCACGGGCGACCGCGAGGTCCCCGTGGCGATGGACGAGTTCCAGCACCCCGATGGGAGAGAGGAACAACGGGGCGGGTACGGCGCGGCCGAACAGCTCTGTCCCGAGATTCCTGGCGGAGACGTCACGAAGCATGCCGGGGACGATCCGGTGGCGCTCGAACGCGGCCCTGTTGGCCGAGGCGGTACTTTCCGTACCGGCCGAGCCCTGCAGGTAGTTCCAGGCCCGTCGCGAAATCGCCGAGCGGGCGGCCAGGCTCAGCCGCCGCGGATCGACCGGGACCCGGGGCTTGCGGCCGTAAACCCCTTCTCGGTAGATACGCGTCTGGATCGCGCGGCCGATGTTGCCGATGTTGTCCGCCAGTGACATGCGTTTCCCTCAAAGCCGTGCAGCAGATCGAACCCCGTTCCGGGTTCCGCAGAAGATAGCCGCATCCCGGCCGTTTCGAACACCCCGGATCTCCCGGTCGCGGAAAACACGGCGGGCGGCGTCGACGGCGGGGCGGCGTCATAGGACACCGCCCCGGGCGGACTCGGAGGCCGAACCGGCCGGGCTCAGCCGGGGGGACCCTCGGAACCGGACTCACGTAGTGGCTCGCGAGTCCGCCGCGTTGCGACGGTTTCCCGCCATGGTCACGGCGGTGAGAGCGAGCAGCGCGATCAGCACACCCGCTGTCATCGCGATCGCCAACGCGGAGGCGTCGTTGCCGAGCAGGCCGACGATTGGGGCGGTGAAAGCTCCGAGACCGAACTGTCCGGCACCCAACAGCGCGGCTGCCGTTCCCCCGGAGTCACCGTGCCGGGAAAGTGCCAGGGCGGGGGCGTTCGGCAGTACGAAGCCGACCGAGCCCAGCACGAACAGCAGCGGCACGAAGAATCCGGCGATCCCGCCGAGTCCGGTGGTGGTGAACAGGGTCAGCACGAGTCCGGCCGTCGTGGCGCTGGCCAACGCGCCGAACACGATCTGCTGCGAGGAGAACTTGCGCAGCAGCACGACGTTGAACTGCGTGGCCCCGATGATCATGAGGGCTCCGAGCCCGAATACCAGGCCGAACTGCTGCTGGTTGAGTCCGAACTGCTCCTGCAGCACGAACGAGGCACCGGAGATGTAGGAGAACAACGCGGACATGCCGAGCGCTGCAACCAGGACCATGACCATGAACTGACCATCGGTGAGCAGTTCCCGGTAGGAGCGCACCACCGGTTTTATACCGCCCTTGTGCCTGCGCTCGGGCGGCAGGCTCTCGCGTAGTGCCAGCGAGGCCAGCACCAACAGCAGAACGCCCAGCACGGCCAGCACGGCGAACACGCCGCGCCAGGACAACTGCAGCAGGATGACGCCGCCCAGGGTCGGCGCCAGGATCGGTGCCGCTCCGTTGACCAGCATCAGCCGGGACAACGTGGTCGCGGCGGTACGTCCGGTGAACAGATCGCTGACCGAGGCCAGCGCGACGACCATGGCCGCGGCACCGCCCGCGCCCTGCAGCACCCGAAGGATCCCCAGCACCAGGATGTTCGGGGCGAGCAAGCACAACAACGAGGCCACGACGTGTAACGAGATTCCCACGATCAGGGGGATCCGGCGTCCCACAGCGTCGGAGAACGGCCCCATGAACAACTGGCCGAGTCCGAGACCGAGCAGGGTGCCGGTCAGCGTCAGCTGTGTCTGCGAGGAACTCGCCCCCAGGCTCTCACCGATGTCGGGCAGGGCGGGCAGGTACATGTCGATGGTCAGCGGAACCAGGGCAACCAGGGCGCCCAGTACGAGAATGATCCGGGTTCTGTCCCACCCGGTGGGTTCGGTCACACCCGCCTGGTTCGGGGTGGAAGTGCTGTGCTCTGCGACTCGTTCCATCACGACCTTCCGTACAGGGTGTGAAGATGACAGGACTGCCAACTTCACAGCGAACGTGAAGGAGGTTTTATTCCCGTGGAACGAACAACCAGTCGGGTTTCAGCCGGTCGTACGAATGTGATTCGAGTCGCCCCGGCAGGACACGCTCCCCAGCCCTCGGAGGTCTGTTCCGGAGCGCATACTTTCGACCACGATCGGTGATGTCTTGTTCGTTCGGGCATGCTTCCATCTCCAGGAACGTCTCGTCCTCGCAAAACAACACGAAAAGAATTCACACCGTTTCGGGGGCCCGGATCACGACACTCAGGAATCCCAGCCTCTCATTGCCGGAAAGTCACCATCGAGAAAAATTCTCGCATACGAAAAATTTACGATTACGTCAACGACGTCGCCACCATGGGAACCAGGGCCGCTGCCGCCCCGGAGGCGACAGTTTTCCTGCGCCACGCGGAGCCGTGGTGATCGCGCGGCACGGCGGACTGGGTTAACGTTCTCCTGGGCAATCACCGGCGGAAAAACCGGAGTTCACGTGCAATTGCGGAACAAGAATGTGCTGATCGTAGGCGCGAGTGGGGTGCTGGGTGGCAAACTCGCCCACAAGCTGCACGAGGCGGGCACCCGCACCTACCTGGCCGGACGTGACCGGAACGAACTCGCCACCGTTTCGGAGGAGCTCGACGGCGCTGCCTACTCGACCTTCGAAGCGATCGACACCGACTCCTGTCACCGAGTGGTCGACACGGCGGCCGAATCGCTGGCGGGACTGGATCTCGTGCTGATCGCCACGGGCGTGGCGGCGTTCGGCCGCACCGCGGAGGCCGAGGACGCGGTGACCGAGCACCTGCTGACCATCAACGCACTCGCGCCGATAGTGCTCGCACGTGCGGCACTGCCCCATCTGGAACGAAGCGGCGGGACGTTGGCCGCGATCTCCGCGATACTGGCCGACTATCCCACCGCGGAGATGGCCGACTACTCGGCCAGCAAAGCGGCACTGTCGGCGTGGCTGACCGCCACACGGCGGGAAATGCGCAGACGTGGTGTCGATGTGTTCGACATCCGACCCCCGCACATGGAAACCGGCCTGGTGGATCGCGCGCTGAGCGGAACACCACCGCGCATGCCTCCGCCCGCCGACATCGACGAAGTGGTGGAAACCATCGTTTCCGGCATACGCGACAGCGCGCACGAGCTACGCTACGACCTCGAGGAGCAACGGCTACGACTGGTTTTCTGAACCCGACCGCTCTCGCACAGCGCCCCAGCGAACCCCCGCACGGTGGCATCTCGGCCGGTTCGGCACCACTGCTAGAGTAATCATCGATGGGTATCAACGCGAGTGCTCCCTTCTACGTGAGGCCCCGCCGCTGACGGCGGGGAGCTGATCTTCACCTTTCGCAGCTCCGCCGCGCTTCGGAGTCATCGCCGGTGCGGCTCTCGGCTGCCCGGCTCCGTTCTTCACTTCGCGGAGCACACCCATGTCTCATTCCCACCCTGGCGGGCCGCACGAGCTCGGCCAGAACTTCCTCGTCGACCGGTCCGTCATCGCCACGATCGAGAATCTCGTCGCCGGAACGAACGGACCGATCGTCGAACTCGCCGCAGGTGACGGTGCCGTCACCGTGCGGCTCGGCCGGTTCGGTCGGCCGATCACCGCCGTGGAACTCGACCCCGGCAGAGCACGACGACTGCGGCGGCGCACCCCCGAGCACGTCACCGTCGTCAACACCGACCTCCTGCGTTTCACCCTGCCGAGGACTCCGCACGTACTGGTCGGCAACCTGCCGTTCCACCTCACCACGGCGGTGCTCAAACGCGTGCTGGGAGGGCACGAGTGGCGAACAGCGGTCCTGCTGGTGCAGTGGGAAGTCGCCCGCAGAAGAGCCGGTGTGGACGGAGCCACGATGCTCACTGCCCAGTGGTGGCCCTGGTACGAGTTCAGCCTGCGACAGCGGGTACCGGCGCACGCCTTCCGGCCGGTGCCCGCCGTCGACGGCGGCCTGCTCGTGATGCGCAGGCGGGAAGTGCCCCTGGTCACCACAGCGGGTGAGGAGTACCGGCGATTCGTCAGGGACGTCTACACCGGCCGAGGACGGGGGCTGGGCGAGATCCTCGAACGCACCGGACGGATCGACCGCTCCGCCCTGCGGGAGTGGTTGCGCCTCGAGCACGTCTCGGCCCGATCGCTGCCCAAGGAACTCACCGCCGAGCAGTGGGCCTCGCTGTGGCAACGGATCACGGCGGCCGACGGGGGAACGTCGCGCCGTCGGACGGGCAGAAACACCCACTCGGAGCGGCGCGGCCGAAACCGGGACCGCTGAGTCGAGAGGTGCCGCCAGACTGTCATCTGCGATGACCGGATCGCCGGGGCCGAGGCCCTGCGGGAGACGCGACGTGCGAGACGTCCACCTCCGTGGCCCGGCCCCGGTCCGATCGAGCGGTCACGACCAACGGCCGAGTCTCGGAATCTCCGCACCGTTTTCGGTGTGCGCGGTCCACGAACGCCTCGCCCGGTGCCCCAACGCGCGAGCCCGGCCGTGGCACCCAGCACGACGTGCGACCGCTCACCGGGAGTGTCCACGCGGTACTCCGCGTCGGTGTCCAGCGGACGCGGCACCAGGGCGGGGCCCTGCTGCTTTCGCTCCCCCACCCTGTGACGTCGGCCAGCAGCACTGCCGGGAAATCGGCGGGCATGGCAGTGAGCGCGCCGCCGTTAGCCAGAGCCGCGGCGTGGAGCCGGACCTGTGGCCCCGGATCTCACACCGAGCCGGAGCCGCTGTGGTACGAGGGCTGGCGCTCCAGGTACCTCGCGTTCGGTTCGGCGAACCCGAAATCGCGGTAGAGCTCGTGCGCGTCGTCGGTGTGCAGCATCCACTTGAAGTTCTTGCCCGGACCGTTGTCGATCATCTCGTGCACCAGCCCCCTGCCGAGGGCCCGACCGCGGTGCGCGGTCTCGATGTAGACGTCGGCGAGGTAGGCCATGGCGACACCGTCGGAGAACGCCCGGGCGAAACCTACGGTCTCGCCGTGCGGGTCGTAACAGCCCACCACGCGCCAGGCGTGCCGAACCTGCCTGCGGAAGTCGTCGAACTCGCGCCAGCGGCCCCGGTAGGCCTCGGTGGACGGGAAACGCCAGACGGCGTCGAGGTCGGGCCGGGTCGGATCGTCCGCCGCGCAGCGACGTGGTGAAAGCGCCCCAGACAGCGGGCGAGACCCCCCAACACCGTATCGCGCTCCCCCAACTTGCTGTCACGAACTCCGATCACGCCTCGACCGGAACCGACCTCGACGCACGCGGCATTGTTCTGACTTTAGCTGGAGATCCGCCAACCACTGAGCTCGGTGAATTCGTCTTATCCGTCATCGTTACCTACAACTCGTCACGTATTCGGCCAAGCCGGGCGACCGGATGCTGGAGATAGGCACTGGCCCGGCTACAACGCGGCACTGTTGTGCAGCGTACTCGGTGAATGTCTCGTGACCAGCATTGATGACCAGTCACACCGATCGCGGTCTCCCGGAACTCGCCGAAGGCGCAGTGACGTTCCTGGGTCACCTGCTGTGCTGCTCGAGAGCTGGTGCGAACAGGGCAAACCACCGCCGAACCGCTACGGCCCGACTGTGCCCCCGGAGAGAACCCACACCGTGTGGCTGGACAACCCGCAACGCGCGGTGTTCACCCTGGCCTGAGCACCCCGCCGGGGCCAACCACGACACGACGGCTCTGCAACACAGCGGGACAGCCGGGAATCCGGCCGCGCGGCCCGAGGGCGACCGCGTGGCCGGAGGGATGCGCCCGACTCGAACTCACATCGGACGGATCAGTACACCGAGACCTCCTCGGAGGTCTCCCGGATGCCGTTGGGGCCGTTGATGATGCGCTCGCCCCACGGGGTCAGCTGGTTCGGGTCGAAGTCTTGCACCATGTCGAGGTACTCGACCCCACCGCTGTTGCCGCTCCAGGACCAGCCGATATAGCCGAGCCCGAGCGACTCGGCGGTGGCCATGACTGCGTCCTCGGCCGGGTCACCGTCGGAGTGGCGGTGCCCGAACTCACCGACCATTATGGGCAGCCCGGCGTCGACGAAGTGGTTCAGGTAGTTCCTGACCTTGGTGGCGGTGTCGAACACGCCGTACATGTGGACGGAGAACACGGTGTTGCGCAGCGGGTCGGCCCGGAACACCGAAGCGGCGTTGTCGCGCATCGTGTACGTCCAGTCCTGACCCCAGTTCGGGGCGTCGGCGATCAGGGTGTGCTGGAAACCGAGATCGCGCATCCGCTGGATGGCGTTCGAGGTGTCCTCGGTCCAGGCCTCGTAACCGGTGTTGCCGAAGGGCTCGTTGCCCAGGTTGATGAGGACGTGGTCCTCCTCCCTGATCAGCGCGCTCTTGACACTGTTCCAGTACTCCACCGCGCGCGACAGCGGCACGGCGCCGGACTTCTCCGGATACCCGATGGTGTCGTGCACCTCCAGCACGCAGACCAGCTTGTTGTTCTCGCAGTTCTCGACCACGGAAGCCACGTCGGCGGTGTCGTTGCGGTTCCAGAGGTCACCGCTGCTGAGCACCACACGCACGGTGTTGGCGCCGGTGGCCTTGATGTCGGCCAGCGAATCCGTCTCGTCGGGATACCACGTGTGGGCGTGATTGATCCCGCGCATCACGAAATCGTTCCCGTTGGCGTCGAGCAGTCTGCCGTTGGCGACGTGGAATCCCGTCGCCGCCGCGGCTTTGCCTGCCGTGCCGAACGAAAGCTGCGAAAGCGTCAGCAGCACCGACATGGCCAGCACGGTGAGAACGGCGGCGGGTAATCTCAATCGTCGTTTCATGTTTTCCTCCGAAAACATTCTCGAACATTCCATTGCGTCGCGCCGCCGACCACACCTCCGTTCCGCTGGCAGCATCGCCGGTCGAGGCGTACCCGTTCGACGCGACTGGTCGACCCGCCGACAACGTCGATTCCGGGAGCCGACCGAGACGCGGCGAAGGTCATGCCGCGTCGAAACCCGAGATACGCAGCACCCGAACTTCGTAGGGTGGCAGTTCGAGGGTGTTTACCGGCTTCTCATCGTCCAGACCGGTGAGTTCACCAGCCGGCACTTCCGGGGTCACGCGCAACGGCTCCGGGCTCTGGCTGGTGAGAAAGACGAATCGTCGACCGTCACGGTGCCGCAGCACGTCCGCGCTCACCGCCGGATCGGCCACGCGCACGCTCCGCCGCACCCCGGCGAACTCGGCCAGTGCGTCGTAGAGCCCTACCGCGGCATCCGGATTGGCCCCCGGTGTCCAGTCCGCCATGTGCTCGATCGGGTAGGTGCACAGCACCGTCCAACCGAAACCGACCCGGTTGCGCAGCACCGCGGGCTCGCCGTCCTGATCCACGGCCACGATCTCCGCTTCGGTGGCCCGCACCGGCAGCCTGGCGCGGCTGTGCCGATTCCCCGCGACCGGCAGCGACAGCTTCGTTCCCGCCGCAAGACAGCCGAAATCCGCCCGGAAGGTGAGCTCGACTTCATCACGCTCGATCGGATCCACCTGGCCGTACCACAACTGGTGCTTCACCCCGAAGATCCGGTCGAGCCCGGCGATCCACGGGCCGCGCTGGAACGAACCGGTTCCGTGGCAGTAGGAGAGGTAGACCGTGGCCCCCGCGGCCGCGAGCTCCTCCAACCTGCCCGTCGAGGGCGCGGTCAGTTGTTTGGCCGAGGGCAGCAGATACAGCGAGCAGTCCTCGGCGATACCGTCCCGCTCCCGGCAGAGCCCGATCGGGAGGTCGGCCAACTTCGCGCTGGTGTACGCCTGCCGCAGGGTGCTGAACGCGAACCGGGCATCATCACCGTCGCTGATCGGGATGTCGCCCTCCATGTGCTCCGGGACGATCATCGCCGCCCGCGCCGCTTCCCGCTCACACCCGAGCACGTCGATGGCGGCGAGAGTCTCGGAGAACCGTGCCATCTCGCGCAGTTGGGGCTTGGGTTCGCGCCGCGAGGTGGTCAGCCCGAAGTGAAGCTCGAACGGGTGATGCCGGTAGGGGTCCTGCCCGGCGAGTTCGTCGAAATCGGTGTTGTTCCAGGCCATCCAACCGGTGGATCCGGCGAGCAGGCTGTTGTGCAGCACCTGCCGGTAGTAGACCGCCGCGTGCTCGTCGGAGGCGAAGTCCGAGGACAACCCGAACTCCTCCAGCACCACGGGACTGCCCAACGTGGTGGTGAGCTCACAGATGAAGGCTGCCCCGAAGTGCTGCCGGCCCCGGTCGTCCTCCATGCGGTAGACGTGCGGGCCGAGGAAATCGGTCAACGACGCCAGATCACGCACCGAGAATCCGTTGTCGGTTCCGGTGACCTCGGCGCCCCAGGCACCGTCCCCGATGGAAACGGGCTGGGTGCCACCGCCCGCCCGTACCGAGCGGACCATCAGGCCTGCCCAGGCCGTCACGCTCTCCCGATCGGCGGGCTCGCCGTAGATCGGCATCTCGTTGCTGATCAACCAGCCAGCCACCGCCGGGTGATCGGCATAGCGCGCGGTGAGCTGTTCGATGAACCAGCTCTGCCGATCCAGCAACCACACGTCCCGGTACAGGTCCCGTCCCCCGCGCCAGGGCGGGTCGAAGTTCTCACCGGACATGTGGCCGACCAGGAAGGTCGGAATGGTCCGCATCCCCGTTTCCACGTGTGCGTTCAGGAAGTCCGCGTAGGCGGCGGCACAGCTCTCGTCGATGCGGTCCGGCTCCGGCATGAAGTCGGGCCAGAAGAAGAACGATCTGGTCAGCGTCAAACCGTGCTCACGCAGCACGGCGAGCTCGGCGCGGACCAACTCGGGATCGTAACGAGTCCACATCCGCGGCCCGCCTGCCGCGGACCAGAAATTGACCCCGAACCAGCTGACCGGACCGTCCTTCGTGTCGACGAAGGCGAAACCACGACGCATCCGTGCGCTCCCATCAACGGTGTGCGGATCGATATGGCTCGCGGAATCCGAACCACGGACCCACCCGAAACTCTTAAGTGAATTGGATCACTTAAGCGGTTAATAGTCAAGGTGAAATCCTGCGGAGAACGGACCCGCACGGCCTTCGGCTTCCGGAATGGGTGGACGGATGAGTGTTCGAGTGCCGGGATCACCCCGAGTGAAATCCGATGCTCTCCCGCTCGACGAACTCCGGATCAGAGGTGCGTCGTTCCCCGACCGTTGCTCCGTTACGCAGTTCGAGCAGCGTTCGCACCGCGGTGGCCCCTCGTTCGGCGATCGGTCTGCGCACCGCCGACAGCGCGGGCCGGACCAACCGACACAGCGCGGAATCGTCCCAGGCCACCAGCGAGACTTCCCCCGGGACGGACAGTCCCAGCTCCCGCACGGCCCCCAGTGCGGAGACGGCCATCACGTCGTTGTCGAACACCAACGCGCTCGGAGCCTCCGGATCGGCGAGCACCTCACGAACGGCACGCGCGGCGGACTCGTCGGTGTAGTCGGCGTGCACGATCCGGACACCGTCCAAACCGAGTCGTGCCGCCGCCGCGGTGAATGCCTCCGAACGGATTCCGGTGTGTACGAACTCCTCCGGACCGGCCACGCGTGTGATCCTGCGGTGTCCGAGCGCCACGAGTCGTTCGAGCACTTCGGTCATGACACCCCGGTCGTCGGTCCATACGCAGGGCATACCCAACCGTCCGACCGGATCGGCCAGCAGCACGGCGGACAACCCGAGCTCGCGTACGAGCCGTACCCGGGGGTCCTCGTGACGCAGATCCACCAACAGCACACCGTCCACCCTGCCCTCGGCGGCCCACCGGCGGTAGGTCGTGAGTTCGGCTTCGGCGTTGTCGGTGACCTGCAACAGCAACGCGGTGGGACCGTCGGCCAACTCGGCTTGGATTCCGGATATCAGCTGCATGAAGTACGGCTCGACACCGATCTCGCGGGCGGGGCGGTCCACCACCAGCCCCACCGCTTCGGCCCTGCCACCGGTCAGGGAACGTGCCGCGCTGCTCGGGGCCCAGCCCAGCTCGGCCGCGATCCGCAGAATGCGGTCGCGGGTCTCGGCGGAGACGCCGGGGCGCTTGTTGAGCGCGTAGGAGACCGCGCCGGTGGAGACCCCCGCCGCTCTGGCGATGTCGGAGATCGTCGGGCGCTTCGACGGCATCACGTCCCCGGGTGCTGCTGTGGTGTACGGCAACACCCTAGTAGAAGGACTTCGCCGACCGGTTTCCCGCTGTTCCCCGTTTCCCGCAGTTCCCTCCGGACGGCACCTCTCACGGATTCCCACCCGGAAGGCCCGACCCGAGGCGGTGGAGCCCGCTGCGAGGCTCCCGTTGGTCGTCGGAAACCTTCCCAGAACCACCGCGAGAGCGAATCAGTGGTGTGCGGAACCCGTCAGCGGGGCGGACCCACCCGCCGACACCGCCAGCAGTTCGTCGAGACCCACGGCATCCGCCATGGCGGCGGTGCCCACGTCGCCGGGATGGAGTCCGTCCCCACTGTCGTAGCTCGGCCGCAACCGCAACGGCGCGGCGGGATCGGCGGTGGCCGCAGCGAAGTCGATCACGACGTCGAACCGGCCGCTGTTCCTGATCCACTCGTTGACCCGCTGCCGGGTGTCCTCCCGTTGCTGAGTCCAGACGCTCGACCCCTTGAACGGCATGATGGTGCCGCCCAGCACGCTCACTCCCCGAGCGTGGGCCAGCTCGATCAATCGTTCGTAACCGGCGATCACTTCATCGGCGGTGGCGTTGTAGCCGATGTCGTTTATCCCCTCCAGCACGATCACGCTGCGCACCCCGGACTGACTCAACACGTCCCCGGCGAACCGGTCCACCCCGGCAATCCCGTAATAGGGTTGGCCGGGACGCTCGGCCAGCAGCCGGTTACCGCCCAGCCCCGCGTTGACGACCGAGAGGGTGGTGCCGCTTCTGGCTTGCAACCGACGCGCCAGCTGATCGGGCCAACGCTGATTGGCGTTGTAAGTGGTGGCGGCGGTGTCGGTGATCGAGTCTCCGAAGGCGACCACCGTGCCCTCGACCCGTGGTTCCGGCCGCACATCGACGGCATCCGCCACGACCCAGCAGGGCACGGTGCTGTAGCCGGACCCGGCCGGATCGGCGGCGGTGTCCCCCTGGGCCAGGTAGTTGGTCTGATTGGCGAAGGGATGATTGGTCAGCGCACCGGTGTCCCCGGGCAGGTGAACGCTGATCAGCAGCGTGGACAGCGCCTCGACACGCAGCTCGACCGGATCGCTGTAGCGGTACTCGCCCGCCGGGATCACGGTGTTCGCGTTCCCGCCGAACCTCAGTTCGCGCATGGTTCCGGGCATCGCGGCGGCGCCGGCGGAGCGTATCGCGACGGTCGCGTGGCCGATCCTGAGTGGAGCATTCCCGTAAACGTTGCTGAGTCTGATCCGGACCCCGCCACCGCCGCTGCTGAGGAACACGGCATCGCGCACCGTGGCGTCGTCGAGCCCCTCCCCCGCTGGGCACGAGTCGATTCCCGGAAGATCACTGCCGCGCACCGGACTGGCCGCCCAAGCGGCCACCCACTCCTGAGCCCGATGCTCCGGCGTGGAACGAGCGGTAGCGGCGGGCGCGGTGGCGGCAACGGCCGCCAGACAGCTGAGCAGGCACAGCAACGTACGAAAACCCAAACCACGCAACGGACATCGCTCCTCGGAATCTCGACGAACTCCGGCCGACACAGCATTTGTGAGCGCTCCCATAAACCCAACACACCAGTCGTCGAATTCGCTACCGCCGATCCGGTTACGACAGGAGAATTCGGGAAAGCAACCGGAACTCGGCACACGGCGATGACACGGGAATCAGAGGATTGACGCGGGGATGCGACCACTGGCGACGGCGGAACGGACATGGACCGGAGACGAGGGCCACATCACCGTGGCCGGTTCGGTGCTCGTGGCGGACGGCACGATCACCGCCGTGGGGACGCGCGCCGAGCTGGCGGAATCGGCGATCTAGGCGGAAAGGTACGGTTTCGTCGGAGCACTGGGGCTGTGCGAGCATCCGGGGTTCGACAAGGAACGGGTGCTTCGGACGGCCACATCCGAAGCCGTGACCGCGCTCGGTCTCGGCGAACGTACCGGCCGAGTGGCGAGGGGACCGGCTGCCGACCCGGGTGGTGCGGGGTGATCCGCCGACGCGGTGGAGTGAGCTGGGTGAGTTGGCCCTGACGGTCGCGAACGGTAGGCCACCCCGAACCGCGCCGAGTGAAGAGGGCCGAACTCCCCCGAAGTAGTCGCCGGGCTGCTCCCCGATCCGGGCAGTGCTTCGGCGACCGGGTTCGACAGCGGGCGAGCGCTGCCGAACCCGGTGATCACTGCCGAACCCGTTGATCAACGATCCGCTCCGGCTCCGGATTCCGGTAGCCACACCGGATCATCGGCGGTTACGGCCGAACGGATCAGGCGTGTTCCAGAGCGGATTCGTAACGTCCCTCGCAGGCAGCCCCGTTCAGCTTCGCCCGGTGTGCCAGTACCTGCTGGGCGCTGTCGAACTTCTCGTCACGCCCGACCCACTCCTGCAGGGCCGGAGCCAGCAGGCCACGTCCGAACGAGAAGGTGACCTGCCACGGCAACGGAGCGAGCTGGTTGATCGCGTTGAGGTTGACCGTGGCCTCCTCGTCGCTCTGTCCGCCGGAGAGGAAGGCGATGCCGGGAACGGCCGCGGGGACGGTTCGCTTGAGCGTGCGTACCGTGGCCTCGGCGACCTCGGTGGAACCTGGCTGCGGACTGTGCTCCTTGCCCGCGACCACCATGTTCGGCTTGAGCACCATCGACTCGAGATCGACGTGCTGCTCGGCGAGTTCGGCGAACACACGACGAAGCGCCCGGGTGCTCGCCTCCTCCGCGGCGGCCAGCGAGTGGTCGCCGTCCATCAGCACCTCCGGCTCGACCATGGGAACCAGCCCCGCCTCCTGCGACAGCGCCGCGTAGCGGGCGAGCGCGTGGGCGTTGGTGTGGATCGCGTAGTCGCTGGGCCTGCCGGACCCGATGTCGAGCACCGCGCGCCACTTGGTGAACTTCATGCCGAGCTGGACGTACTCGGTCAGCCTGTCGCGCAGGCCGTCCAGTCCTTCGGTGATCTTCTCACCGTCGGTCCCGGCGAGCGGCTTGGCTCCCTTGTCCACCTTGATGCCGGGCAGGACGCCGTTCTGCTCCGCGATCTTGCGCAGCGGCACCCCGGCGCTGGAGTCCTGACGGACGGTTTCGTCGTACAGGATCACACCGCTGATCGAGTTCCCCAGCTCAGGGGTGGAGACGATCAGCTCGCGGTACTGGCGTCGCACCTCCTCGTTGGAGTCGAGGCCGACGGCGTGCAGCCTCTTCTCCATCGTGCCGGTGCTCTCGTCGGCGGCGAGAATACCTTTGCCCGGTGCAACCATCTGCTGTGCGATCAACCGCATGTCGTCGCTGAACACGGTGCGCTCTCCTTAGGGACGTATCTGCCTGTCGTTGTCGGCCGGTGATCGCCGGACCGGACTCACTTCAAGCCTGACAGACTCCTGCCCGGTATTCCGAACCCAATCACCTTGAATCGAATCAGATCGAACGGAATCGAATCAGTAAAGTATCGCACGTCACCCGAGCCGGTGACCATTCATCACAGAAAGCGATATCTCGTTCGCCCAAAACGGGTCACCCGTTCGGCGGTAGCAATTCAGAGGTTACGACAAGTACCCATCCTTCCGGAGGGCAGCAGAATTGGTACGCACAACCCGGGTGGCCCGATACGGAATCGATTCGGCACACCGGGAGAGGATTCACTGCCACCCGGACGCTCACCGAGCGCAGTACGCCGCCCCGTGGTTCCCGCCGGGGGATGGTGCCGATAGCGTCCGACGGCTGTGGGAGGAAGTACCGATTCAGTCCGCACGGGTCACACCCATCGCGGCGGTCGTCCCTCGCCACCACGCATCGCATCCACCCGATAAGAGGAACGACATTGACCAATCCCGACTCCGCGGAACACCACGAGTGGCTGACAGCCGAACGCCGCAGGCTGTTCGACTTCGCTTCCGCCGCACGCGGCTCCGAAGGCGGCTTCGGATGGCTGGACGAGGCCGGAAAACCCAGCCCGAGCCGACCAGTGGAAACCTGGATCACGGCCCGGATGACCCACGTGTTCAGTCTCGCCCATCTGCTCGGTGAACCAGAGGCGGCGGAACTCGCCGACCACGGCATCGCCGCGTTGGCCGACCAACTGCGCGACTCCGAGCACGGTGGCTGGTTCACCAGTACGGTCGACACCACCAAGGGTGCCTACGAACACGCGTTCGTGGTACTGGCGACCAGTAGCGCCACGGCGGCGGAACGGCCCGGCGCCGCGGAGCTGCTCACCGAGGCACTGCGCACCCTCGAGTCCCGTTTCTGGGACGAGCAGGCGGGGCTGGGGCTGGAGAGCTGGGACAGGACCTGGACGACCACCGAGTCCTACCGTGGTGCCAACAGCAACATGCACCTCGTGGAAGCCATGCTCGCCGCGGGCGACGTCACCGGTGAACGGATCTGGCAGCAGCGAGCGCTGCGGATCGCCGGAACGCTGATCGACGAGGTCGCCCGTACCCACGGCTGGCGACTGCCGGAGCACTTCACTCCCACCTGGGAGCCCAATCCGGATTACAACAGCGACCGTCCGCACGACCCGTTCCGCCCGCACGGCACCACTGTGGGGCACTGGCTGGAATGGTCCAGGCTGCTGCTGCAGCTGGAAGCATCCCTCGGGGAGGAATCACCGAACTGGCTGATCTCCGACGCCCGGAATCTGTTCGAGGCCGCCATCCAGCACGGTTGGCACGCCGACGGCCACCCCGGCTTCGTCTACACCCTGGACTGGCAGGACCGCCCCCAGGTTCGCGAGCGAATGCACTGGGTCACCACCGAAGCCGTACTGGCCGCCGCCGCCCTGCACCGACGCACCGCAGAGCCCTACTACCAACGGTGGTACGCCACGTTCTGGGACTTCGCGCGCACGAGGCACATAGACTACGGCCAGGGCAGTTGGCACCACGAGCTGACCCCGGACGGTCGGCCCTCGACAACCGTGTGGTCCGGTAAGCCCGACGCTTATCACGCCTACCAGGCCGCGCTGTTCCCGACACTTCCCCTGGCGCCCTCGGCGGCGACGGCGCTGCGACCCGCCCCGCACTGAGGCCGGTGGCAACGCCCGCCAACTCACGCGACGAGCCGCTGACCGGTGCTGGGGTGGAACAGGTGCACCTCCTCGTGATCCCGCAGCACCAGGTTCAGCTTCTCCCCAGCCTTGGGGACGCCGCGACCGTCGGTACGAACCGTGAACCGCTTGGCGACGCCCGAGACGTCCACGGAGCCGATGACCAGGGCGTCGGCACCCAGCTCCTCGACGAGCTCCACGTCCATCCGGATGCCGTCCTCCTCGGCTGAAACCGGACGCAGCGACTCCGGGCGCACCCCGAACGTCACCTCGTCGAGGCCCCGGGCCGCTGCCTGTGCGGCGCGGGGCAGTTCGACCCGATGACCGCCGAGCGACACGCTGTCCCCACGCAACGGGACGGTCTCCAGATTCATCGCGGGTGATCCGATGAATCCGGCGACGAACGAGTTGGCGGGGTTGTCGTAGAGTTCACGTGGGGCGGCGACCTGCTGCAGGACTCCCCCGTCCAACACCGCCACCCGGTCGCCCATGGTCATGGCCTCGACCTGGTCGTGGGTGACGTAGATGGTGGTGGTACCCAGTTTCCGTTGCAGGGCGGCGATGTTCGCGCGGGTCTCCACCCGCAGTTTGGCATCGAGGTTGGACAGGGGCTCGTCCATCAGGAAGACACTCGGGTCCCGGACGATGGCCCTGCCCATCGCGACCCGCTGTCGTTGCCCGCCGGACAGAGCACGTGGCTTGCGATCGAGGTACTCGCGCAGATCCAGCAGGTCGGCCGCTTCGGCGACCTTGCGACGTATCACGTCCTTGGGGGTCTTGCGCAGTTTCAAGGCGAACCCCATGTTCTCGCCGACCGTCATGTGCGGGTACAGCGCGTAGGACTGAAACACCATCGCTATGTCACGCGCTTTGGGAGGTGTGCCGGTGACATCGGCGCTGCCGATGGAGATGCCACCCTCGTCGACGTCCTCCAACCCCGCGAGCATGCGCAGTGCCGTCGACTTTCCGGAGCCGGAAGGCCCCACCAGCACCAGGAACTCGCCGTCGCCGATCTCGAGGTCCAGCGAGTCCACCGCCCGGACCGGCGGTGTGCTCGGATAAGCTCTGGTGGCGGCGCGGTATTCGACTTCTGCCATGGCGGTTTTCCAATTCGTCGGGATGTGTGGGTGGAAGCCGCCCGCGGCGCTTCGGCGGAAACTCCGGAGCCACGGGCCGCGGCCCCGGTGGCCGGGGAGAGGCACACCGGGGCCGGATTCGAACCAATACGTCAGCCGGTCAACGAACCGTCGGGTTCCCGCGAGTGCGCGACGGTGCGGCGGTACCAGTCGAAGCTGTCCTTGCGGACTCGTCGCTGGGACTCGAAGTCCACGTACACCAGGCCGAAACGCTGTTTGTACCCCTCGGCCCACTCGAAGTTGTCCAGCAACGACCAGCAGTAGTAGCCGTGCACGACGACGCCGGCACGCATGGCGCCGCGCAGTTCGCGCAGATGAGTGTCCAGATACTCGATGCGGTGCCCGTCGTGGACCTCGCCCTCGCCGTCCGGCGCGTCGAATCCACTGGTTCCGTTCTCGGTGATGTAGATCGGTGGGAGCTCGGGGTAACGCTCGTCGAGCCACAGCAGCAGTCGGGACAGTCCCGCCGCCTCCACCGGCCAGTTCATCGTGGTTCGTCGCAGTGACTCGGGGGGATCGAGTTCGACACCGATATCGTCGGCCGTGCGCAGTTTCGGATCAACGCTCTCGAAGGGAGCGGCCCGCACGTATCCCGGGAAGTAGTTGTTCACCCCCAGGAAATCGAGCTCGGCGCCGATCAGCTCCAGGTCACCACCGCGTCGGAAGGAGAAGTCGCTGATCTCGCCCCACACCGTGCTTTCGACGTCCGGATAGCTTCCCGCCAGCACCGGGTCGGAGAACACGAGATTCTGATAGCACTCGTAGCGTCTTGCCGCGGCAACGTCCTCGGGAGAGTCACTGACCGGGGTCACCGGATTCAGGTTGAGCGTGATCCCGAACGACTCGTGGCCGTAACGCTGCGCACGCATCGCGGCCGTCGCGGCGCCGTGGCCCAGCAGGAGGTGGTGAGCGGCGGCGAGCGCCTCGTGGCCCTCCCTGGCACCGGGTGCGTGCCTGCCCTCGGCGTAGCCGAGGAACGCGGAACAGAACGGTTCGTTGAGTGTCGTCCACAACCGCACCCGGTCGCCGAGCTCGCGGTGCACGATCGCCGCGTAGTCGGCGAACCGGCCTGCCGTGTCGCGTTCACGCCATCCGCCCGCTTCCTCGAGTCGCTGGGGCAGATCCCAGTGGTACAGCGTCAGACACGGTTCGATGCCCGCCGCGAGCAGCTCGTCGACCAATCGGGAGTAGAAGTCGAGTCCCGCGCTGCTCGGGCGCCCGCTGCCCTGCGGCTGTATCCGGGGCCATGCCACCGAGAACCGATAGCTGTCGACCCCCAGCTCACGCATCAGCGCGATGTCCTCCCCGTAACGATGGTAGTGGTCGCAGGCCACGTCTCCGGTGTCACCGTTGTCCACCGCACCGGCTCGGTGCGAGAAGGTGTCCCATATGGACGCCCCACGTCCGTCGGCTTCCACTGCCCCTTCGATCTGATAGGCAGAGGTCGCCACTCCCCACCTGAATCCGTCGGGGAAGGTGGGGAAAGTAGATTCGCCAGTCAACTCGTTCGCTCCATTTCCGCTGTTGCGAAGTCCGGACCCGCCGTGAGGCGCCGAACGAAACAACCGGGGACAGCTTCGCTCCCCCAGCTCACTTGACGGCTCCAGCCGTCAGCCCCTGCACGAGATAACGCTGCAGGGCAAGGAAACCCAGCACGACCGGGATGCTGACCACCAACGAGGCCGACATCACCTCGTTCCAGTAGACCGTGGACTGTGTGGAGTAATCACGCAGTCCGATCGCGAGGGTCGTGGAATCGGAGTCGGTCATGATCGAGGCGAACAGGGTCTCCCCCCAGGCCGTCATGAACGCGTAGATCGACACCGCGGCTATACCCGGTTTCGCGGCAGGGATCACCACTCGCCACAACGTCTGCACCGGGCCGGCTCCGTCGATGTAGGCCGCTTCGTCGAGATCGACCGGGATCGAGTCGAAGTAACTGACCAGCATCCAGATCGAGAAGGGGAGCGAGAAGGTCAGATACGTGATGATCAGACCGATGTGGCTACCCTGGAGAACGATTCCCGTTGCCTGTCCGACGGTGGCGTAGATCAGGTACAGCGGCAACAGGAACAGGATTCCCGGAAACATCTGGGTGGACAGCACGGTGAATCGGAAGGCGTCACGACCGCGGAAGCGGTAACGGCTGATGGCGTAGGCGGCGAACAGCGCTATCAACACCGAGAAGGCGGCGGCCCCCAGCGAGACCACGGCGCTGTTGACGAAGTAGTCGGCCAGCCGCACGGTCGACCACATGTCGACGTAGGGCTCCAACGTCAGTACCGAGGGCAACCACTGAAACGTGTCCTGCACGTCGGACAGCGGCTTCACCGAGGTCGTCACCATGACGTAAAGCGGTATGACGGTGAACAGCGTCAGCAGGCACAGTCCTACACCGCGAACCCACTGGAACCAGCGTGGCTCACGCATTGCGGCTCCTCCTCGAGGTCAGCATCAGGTACCCGGCGGTGATGACGAGCAGGAACAGCAGCAACAGAGTCGACATGGCCGATCCGAGCCCGAAGTTCCAGGTCAAGAACGAGTTCTGATAGATGTGGATCGATATGAGATTCGCCGAGGAGGGAACTGCCTGGTCGAACAGCAGATAGGGAACGTTGAAGTCGTTGAACGTCCACAGGAAAAGCACCAGGATCAGCACCTGACTGACGGGCTGCAACATCGGCACGGTGATCGTGCGTATCTGCTGCCACAGCCCTGCGCCGTCCACCGCGGCGGCGTCGTAGATGTCGGTCGGAATGGACTGCAGTCCCGCCATCAGGGCCAGGAAGGCGAACGGCCACAACCGCCATATCGCGGTCACCGTCAGGCTCAGGAACGCGTTGTTGCCGAGCAGCCAGAAACGTTCACCGCCCAGGCCCAGGTCGGACAACGTCGCGTTGACCATACCGTCGCTGCGGTCGAGCATGAACTTCCAGATCATCACCGAGGTGTAGATCGGTAGGGCGTAGGGCACCAGGAACAGCCCGCGCAACAGGGTGCGGCCGGGGAAGGACCGCTGCAGGAACAGCGCCGCAGCCAGCCCCATCACCCAGGAGACCCCCACCGTGATGACCGCGAAGGCGATGGTCACTGCGAAGGACTGGAACAGCTCGACCCCGGCGGCGCCGTGGAAATCCAGCGCGAAGCGGTAGTTCTGCAGCCCGGTGAACGGAGCACTCATCCACTCACGCAGGAAGAACTGGTTGAGCCGTAGAAAGCTCATCCAGAGCCCGCCGAGCATCGGCACTATGTGCACCAGCAACTCGAAGAAGAGGGCGGGTGCCAGCAGCAGGTACGGCACGCTGCGTTTGCTGATCCTGGGACGTCTGGGCCGGGAACCGTTCGGCTCGGCACCGGAAGACGGTGCCGTCGAAGCGGTGCTGGTCACCGTCATCGTGTCGAACCTCCGCCGCTCCGCATCTTCTGCTGTGCCTCGTTCAGGGCGTCCGCGATGTCCTCGCGGCGCACCGAACGGTTGGTGCCCGCCCTGGCGAACAGGTCACGCACCGCGGCTCCCACAGTGGTCTCGAACCGGTTCTCGTTGGGAATCATCGGAACCTGCTTCGAGGATTCGGCGAGTATTCGGGAGAAAGTGCGCAACGCGTCGGTGTTGAAGGCGGGATTGTCGTAGGCATCCGAGACCACGGGCAGGCTGCCGTACTTCTCGTTGAGAATGCTCTGCTCCTCGGCGCTGGTCAGAAACTTGACCAACTCGATCGCAGCGTCCTTGTTCTCGCTGTTGCGATACACCGCGATGTTGGTTCCGGCGACGTGACTTCGGACCGCTTCCCCTCCCTCGGGTAACGGATCCGGAGTCGGGAGCGGGAAGACCCCCCACTCGCCGTCCTTCATCCCCGCGGCACGGATCGCGGCGATCGCGCTGTTCTGCGCCACCAGCATTCCCGCCTCACCAGTGGCGAAATTGCCCACCGCCTCGGTGGCCGAGCCGATCTCGGCATCATCGGGGTTGACCACTTCGTGCTCGCTCATCAGCTCCACGTAGCGCTGCACCCCCGAGGCCATCTGCGGTGAGGCGAACGTCGCCCTGCCGTCCGAGTCGAACAGCTGAGCCCCCTCCTGGTTCCCGAGCATGAAGGCGAAGTGCGCGTTCTCGGTGTAACTGGCACCTGCCAGCGTCATCCCCCATTGGTCCTGATTCGGCCGAGTGAGGTCACGGGCGACGTCGACGAACTGCGACCAGTTCTCCGGTGGCTGCTCGATCCCCGCCTCGCGGAACATCGCCTTGTTGTAGAAGACCCCGTAGGAAAGGCCGTACAACGGAACGGAGGAGGGTGGTCTACCGGACATACCGGTGGAGCTCATGCTGGTTTCCAGAAAACGCTCACGCCCGCCCAACCGCTGCATCCGTTCTTCGGTGAACGGCACAAAGGCGCCCGTGGCCTGCAACGAAGCCGCCCAGGTGTTTCCGAGGTTGACCACGTCCGGTCCCACTCCGGAAACAGCCGATCCCAGAATCTTGTTCAGTAGATCCCCCCAGCCGATCACCTCGACGTTCACCTCGATACCCGTACGGGCGGTGAACTTCTCGAACTCCTCGTTCAGAATCCTGCGGTCCTGTTGCGGACTGTTGCCCTGATTACTCGCCCAGTAGGTCAGGGTCCGTCCATCGTCCTGCTCCCGGGCGCACCCCGACAACAGGCTCGACGCCAGCACCAGGATGAGCACGATCACCCCGGATAACCTTCTGTGCCGCATTACCACTCCTTGTCGCGGCATCGGTGGAGCCGACAGCGACGCCCGGCACGCGAAACACACGTCCGGACATCGTCCCCACCGGCTCACTCGTACGTCTTTCTGGGAGCGCTCTCACTAATCGTGAAAGACTGCTCGCGGACCCGGTGATTGTCAAGTAAGTCACACGAAAGACGAGGACAGGACACTGACACAGCAGCCACATCGGACAACACAACGTGATCAACTATCCCTGCGTCCCACCCGGCGCCATTGGGGAGTTCGAAATCGGGGCTTTACGCAACGCGTTCGAGTCGCTAGCTTGGGAGCGCTCCCAGTGATTTGGGTCACCGAGTGGTACCGGCCCGAGAGGAGTGATTCGGCGTAGCTTTCCCCGCTGCGCCCAGTCGACGGTGACCGGCCCACCAACCGGGCACTGGCAGAACCGAAAACGGCAAGGAGCATCTCGCATGCCATCCAACTCATTACCCGAGCAGGGGCGCAGACCGGCTTGGCGTCGCGTCGTGCCGGGATTCCTCGCGTTGGCGATGACGGCGGCTGCCCCAATGGTCGCCCCGGCTTCGTCCGAAGCGGCACCCGCCCACGTGGACAACCCGTTCGCGGGTGCGACCTCCTACGTCAACCCCGACTACGCCGAGAACGTCCAGTCCTCCATCGACCAGACCCAGGACGCCGACCTCCAGGCCAAGATGCAGCAGGTCAAGTCCTACCCCACTGCGGTGTGGCTCGACCGCATCGCGGCGATCGAGGGCGGCGAGGACAACGGTGGCCGACTGAGTCTGCGCGAGCACCTCGACGAGGCACTCGCACAGCAGGGCTCCGGCCCGATCACGGCCTCGTTCGTCATCTACGACCTGCCGGGGCGCGACTGCTCGGCACTGGCCTCGAACGGCGAACTGCCGCTGACGCAGCAGGGCCTGCAGCGCTACAAGAACGACTACATCGACGCCATCACCGACGTGATGGACGACCCCAAGTACAACGACATCCGGATCACCACGGTGATCGAACCCGACGGGCTGCCCAACCTGGTCACGAATCTGGACGACCCGGAGTGTGCCGAGGCGAAATCCAGCGGGATCCAGGTGGACGCCGTGCAGTACGCCCTGAACCAACTGCACGACATCTCCAATGTCTACACCTACATGGATTTCGCGCATTCCGGCTGGTTGGGTTGGAACAACAATCTTACCCAGACGGTACAGCTCTACACCGACGTGGTGCAGGAAACCGATGCAGGTTTCCAGAGCGTAGACGGTTTCGCGACCAACACGTCGAATTACACGCCCACTGAGGAACCATTCCTGACCGATCCCAATGCTCGGGTCGGCGGGAACCAGGTCAGGTCCGGAGATTTCTACAAGTGGAATCCCAACTTCGACGAGTCCGATTTCGCTGCCAGCCTTCACGACCAGCTCGTCAGCAACGGCTGGCCCAGTAGCGTCGGAACCATCATCGACACCGGCCGTAACGGCTGGGGTGGTTCGGAACGACCCACTCAGGAGAGCTCCAGCACCGATCTGAACACCTACATCGAGGAATCGAAGGTGGACCGCCGTGCCCACCGCGGCCTGTGGTGCAACAGCAGTGGTGCCGGAATCGGCGTGCCTCCGCAGGCGGCCCCGTCCGGACACCCGAACGCTAACATCGACGCGTTCGTGTGGACGAAGCCACCGGGCGAGTCCGACGGATCCAGTGAGGAGATCCCGAACGACGAGGGCAAAAGCCCCGATCCGATGTGCGACCCCGACTACGTCGCCCCCGAGGCGGGCAACAACCCCACCGGAGCGCTGCCGAACTCACCTCTGGCGGGTCACTGGTTCCACGAGCAGTTCAAGATGCTGGTGCAGAACGCCCATCCGGAGATCAGCGCCGCTTCCCGAGAGGGAACGAACTGAACGGATAATCCCCGACAGTTCGATCCGGCTCGATTGAACCACCGCGCCATGTAGATCAGCCGGAACCAGGACCGTCCCACCCGACCGAATTCGGATGGGACGGTCCTTCACGTGTCGATCTGTCGAAATAAGGCGTGATCGATTTCCCCCGAGCACGGGTTGACACGGGAAACATTCCACGACAGCACCGAAAAAAGCGGCCCACAACGGGACAACCAAGGCCGACCGCCAAAGAGCACAAAATCACCTGATCGCACCATTCGTCACTCCGGGAGCGCTCACTAGAATAAACGGCGGCCACAAAGAAAACCAAACGGGAGCAGATAATGCGATTAAGAGGAAAAACGATCGTCCTCGGCGCCCTGGGCGCGGCGGTCGCGCTCTTCGCCTCGACGATGAATCCCGGCGTGGCACAGGCACACGGCGGATTCACGTACCCGAAGACCAGGACCTACGCTTGCTACGTGAACGGACTGGAAGGTGGGCAGGGTGGTGACCTCGCCCCCACCAACCGGGCCTGTGCCGAGGCGATCGAGCGCGGCGGCAAGACCGCGCTGTGGAACTGGTTCGGCAACCTGATCAGCGATGTGGGCGACAACCATCGCGAGAGGATTCCCGACGGGAAGTTGTGCGGCCCCACCGAGACCTTCGACGCCTACAACATGGCCCGTACCGATTGGCCGACCACCACGATGCCCGCCGGCGAGACGGTCACCCTGCGGTACAACGCATGGGCCGCACACCCCGGGACCTGGTACCAGTACGTCACCAAGGACAGCTGGGATCCCAGCGAACCACTCGCCTGGTCCGACCTGGAACCCGAGCCCTTCAACACGGTCACCAACCCGCCGATCAACGGCAGCGGACCGCACGGAGACGAGTACACCTGGCAGGCCGAGCTTCCGGACAAGAGTGGCAGGCACCTCATCTACTCGATCTGGCAGCGCTCGGACAGCCCGGAAGCCTTCTACAACTGCTCCGACGTGATCTTCGAGTGATCGTCACACCGTGACTCGTCAGTCAACCGTGGTGATGGGACACGACGACCGTGGCCCGTTAGGTGCTCCCGTCACCACTTTGACAACGGAACCGTTTCGCGGCTCGGCGAACCGCCGTGCGGCGGCGCTCGAGATCGAGGACGGAATCCGAATCACCCACCGGATCGGATAGGACCACGTTTCGATGTTCAACGGAAACAACCGCGGGCGACGCACCGCGCTCGCACTCGCCGTGTCCGGACTGGCACTGAGCTCGTTGAGCACGGGTGCGGCCGCGGCACAACCCGCCACCACCATGTGCGGCAAGTACGCCTCCACCCAGGTCGAGGGTGGACGCTACATCGTGCAGAACAACGTGTGGGGCGCCGACACCCAGCAGTGCATCAGCGTCGACGGCAGCTCGTTCACGGTGACCACTGCCAACCACGACAAGGCCACCGACGGCTCCCCGGCGGGCTACCCCTCCATCTACGCCGGTTGCCACTACGGCAACTGCACCACGGGAACCGGGCTGCCGGTACGTGCCGACCGGATGACCGAGGCGACCACCAGCTGGGACATCACCACCCCCGAAACCGGGACCTACAACGCGGCCTACGATCTCTGGTTCGACCCGCAGCCGAGCAAGTCGGGACAGAACGCCGCCGAACTGATGATCTGGCTCGACCACCGCGGTGATATCCAGCCGATCGGATCACCGGTGGGCACCGTGACCATAGACGGCGCCCAGTGGGAGGTCTGGACCGGGAACGTCGGGTGGAACGTGATCAGCTACGTGCGGACGGAAACGACCGATTCGGTCGATCTCGATTTGACCGCCTTCAGCGCCGACGCAGTCGAACGAGGGTCGGTCGAACCGAGTTGGTATCTCAACAGTGTGCAGGCGGGATTCGAACCGTGGGTCGACGGCACCGGCCTCGCCACGAACGATTTCTCGGTCAACGTCGGTTGAGCCGGCACTGCCGAGCGGGCGGGCACGGGCTCGTGCCCGCCCGCTTCGCTGTCGCGTGAACGAGCGAGGCGGCCGGGGAGATCCCGCGCCACGAGCCGAAGAACACCACAGTGAGGCCCGCCACGTCAGGCCGAACCGCGGCAGACCAGCTCGGTGGGCAGAATCACCGGATCCAGGCTGCGCCCCGGTTCTTCCAGCTGCGTGATCAGCAATTTCGCCAACTCGGTTCCCATCCGCTGCACCGGCTGGGCGACACTGGTCATGGCCGGTTCGGTATTGCGAGCGACGTCGGAGTCGTCGAAACCGACCACCGCGACGTCCTCGGGAACACGTTTGCCCGCTTCCCGCAGCACTCGCATCGCGCCCGCTGCCATGAGGTCGCTGGCAGCGAAGACGGCGTCCACTGCGCTGTCGCGTTCGAGCACATCGCGCATGGCCTGCTCACCACTGGCCTGCCCGAAGTCGCCCTGCGCGACGACCCGTGTCACGCCGCGCCGCGACTTGAGAGCGCTCCGATATCCCGCCAACCGGTCTATACCGGCGGCCATGTCCTGCGGACCGGCCAGGGTGGCGATCCGCCGCCTGCCGGACCGGTAGAGGTACTCGGTGGCACTCTTCGCCCCCGCGAGGTTGTCGGCGTCGACGAACGGCACGGCGACATCCGAGGAGAGCGGGCGTCCGTTCAACGCGACAGGCGCTCCCACCTCCACGAGCTTGCGTGGCAGGGGGTCGTCGCCGTGCAGCGAAATCAGCACCGCGCCGTCGACGTGGCCGTTTCCGACCAGCTGCTCCACCCTGTCCCGTTGCCGGGCACCACTCGCCATCATCAGATTGAGCTGCAGATTCGTCTTCGCCAGCTCCTGCCCGAGCCCACGCACGACTCCCGCGAAGAAAGGCTCGTCGAAAACCCGTGCCTCGGATTCCGAAACCACGAGCAGCACGGTGTCGGTTCGCCTGGTGACCAGACTGCGTGCCGCGTGGTTGGGCACGTAACCGAGCTTGTCGATGGCATCCTGCACCGCGCGCAACGTGGTGGTGCTGACCTCGAGCGAGCCGTTGACCACTCGTGAAACGGTGCCTCGCGACACACCTGCCTCCGCGGCCACCTGTTCGAGCGTCGGCCGCCCCGTCGTCCGCACACGCCCAAGACTCGTCATACGGCCTCCAGCTCGCCCACATATCCCCGTACCCCAGCCATAATACTGGGAACGCTCACGCAAGAAACGCCTACGCTGCCCTGATGATATTACACAGCGCTTCTGAACAGTGACGTTTGATTATCACGATCGTGTGGCATCGACACCACGCGCGTCGAGCGGAGGGTCAAGCGTCGGCGAAGCGGGGCGCACAGCGAGCCACGGCGGGCGTGCGCGAAAATTCGCCCACCGTTTATCACACGTTGCCGACCGGAAATCGCAACATGTTCTGATGTTTTCGGCATGATTGACCAACGGGAGGCGCGCGGATGACGATCAAGAATGCCGGGAGAGCTCCGGTCGAGGCCGAACAAGCTGCCATCGGTCGTTGGATCGACCACTGGGAACCGGAGAACACCGAATTCTGGCACCGGACCGGAAAGCGGGTGGCCTGGCGCAACCTGTGGTTGTCGGTGCTGGCCGAACACCTGGGATTCAACGTCTGGACGTTGATGAGCATAGTCGTGGTCAGCCTGGACGACGTCGGTTACGCGTTCACCGTGGGGCAGACGTTCTGGTTGCTGATTCTGCCGAACCTGGTCGGAGCGGCACTGCGTATTCCGTACACCTTCGCCATACCACGATTCGGCGGCAGGGCCTGGACGACCATGAGCGCTTCGCTGTTGCTCGTGCCGTGCGCGATGCTGGCCGGTGCCGTCACCGCGGAGGAAACTCCCTACTGGTTCTTCCTCCTCACCGCCGCTGTCATGGGTGTGGGGGGCGGAAACTTCTCGTCCTCGATGACCAACATCTCCTTCTTCTTCCCGGAGCACCGCAAGGGACTCGCACTGGGAATCAATGCGGCGGGCGGCAACATCGGCGTGGCCGTGAGCCAGCTGCTCGTGCCGTTCGCGATACACCTGGGTACCGGCATCAACCTCTCCTACGCTGCTCTGATTTGGATGCCCGTGATCGTCGTGTCCTCGGCCTGTTCGTGGTTCTTCATGAACAGCCTCACGGCGGCCAAACCGGACAACACCTCCTACCGCGAAGCGTTGACCAGCAAACACACTCCGGTGATGGCACTGCTCTACGTCGGAACGTTCGGCTCTTTCATCGGTTTCTCATTCGCTTTTCCGTCGCTCATCGGAATCGCTTTCAGCGATTTCTCGCAATTCGCCGGTATCGCATTCCTCGGAGCTTTGATCGGCTCGGTCGCACGACCGATCGGTGGCTGGCTGTCCGACCGGATGGGCGGGGCTCGGATAACATTGTGGAACTTCGTGGGACTTTCCCTGGGAACGGTGGGTGTACTTCTCGGCGTACGAGTGGAAAGCTT
The DNA here is from genome assembly GCF_900101095.1 of Actinopolyspora mzabensis. GTDB lineage: Bacteria > Actinomycetota > Actinomycetes > Mycobacteriales > Pseudonocardiaceae > Actinopolyspora > Actinopolyspora mzabensis. Next base: position 106,476 of record NZ_FNFM01000003.1, on the reverse strand, counting down.
TGCACTGTTCTTCGGGTCGTTCGTTCTGCTGTTCGTTTTCACCGGTATAGGGAATGGCTCCACCTATCGTATGATTCCGTTGATATTCCGAACCGAGACCAGCGAACGGGTGGCCAGAACCGGCGAGGACATGGAGGCCGCGCAGAAGGCGGCCAAACGCCAGGCAGGAGCTGTCGTAGGGGTAGTCGGCTCCGTCGGCGCTTTCGGCGGTGTCGTCGTCAACCTGGTCTTCAAGTTCTCGTTGCAGGCCGGCGGAACAGTGATCCCGGCCCTGCTCGCGATTCTGGTGTTCTTCCTGACCTGCGTCCTCGTCACCTGGTGGTTCTACGTGCGGAGCACTTTCGCCATCGAGCGTGCCCCCAACCTCTCCTACGCCCGCATCTGATCGAGGTCTTCCGGACGGGTTGTCGGGTTGCTCGCTCGGCGGAACCTCCTGTCTGCTCCCCTCCGGAAGGCCCGACGCCCGGCAGGCCGCTACCCGATGTCGGGTCTCCTCGCAGCGCACGAGGCGGGATAACCCGCCGGTAGCCGAGCCGGCAGGGGATTTCCGACGTTTCCAGCGCCGGAAAAACGCCGTCAACCGGGCACCACGACGGGAAAGGCCTGGGAGCACGTCAGGAAGCAGGAATCACAGTGCGCCGTACAACACCGCGAGAACTCCGTAACAGGCGGGAAACCATTTCGAATCAGGTGTGACATCAACGAGTACGAGCATGTGGAAGCAGCAGCCGATCGAGAAGGTGCGCTTACGCGCACCTCCAACCGCACCGGGCGGTTCCTTCTCCCCGACAACCACGTGAGCGCGAACCGAGCGCGAGATGACAGCACATCGACAGGAAACATCACGGCAGGCAGGAGCACTCACCGGTTTCAGCGTGGGGGTGACCGCGGCGCGACGAGCCGAGGAACTGACGATCATGCTGCGCCGCCGGGGGGCGGAGGTACAGCATGGTCCCGCCATCCGCATCCTTCCGCTCGCCGACGACCGGGAACTGTTCGAGGCGAGCCGAAACCTGGCGAACCGGCCGGTGGACGAGGTCGTGGTCACCACGGGTATCGGACTCCGCGGCTGGCTGGAGGCGGCGGAGGGCTGGGGACTGGCACCGGAACTGACTCGACGACTGCAGGAGGCCAGGTTGCTCACCAGAGGGCCGAAATCCACCGGGGCACTTCGGGCCGCTGGTTTTCAGGAGGCTTGGTGTCCCGACTCTGAAAGCAACTCGGAAATACTGCACGGACTGCTCGAGAAAGGGGTACGCGGACAGCGGATCGCGGTACAGCTGCACGGCCGCCGGATGCCGGAGTTCACCAACGAGTTGCGTGCGGCGGGAGCGGAGGTCATCGAGCTACCGGTGTATCGGTGGGCGGCACCGCTGGACACCGCCCCGCTCGACGGACTGGTGGAGGCCGCGGTGAACCGGCGTATCGACGCACTCACCTTCACCAGCGCCCCCGCCGTGACCAGCCTGTTGGAGCTGGCCAGGCAAACCGACCGCTGGGAGGGATTGCTCGGGGCGTTCCGGGAACACGTGGTGGTGGCCTGTGTGGGACCGGTCTGCGCACAACCTTTGCGGGAGATCGACGTGGCGGTGACGTTCCCGGAACGGGCCAGACTCGGATCACTGGTGCGCTCGCTTTCGTATTCCCTGCCACAGCGGGGCAAATACCTACGAATCGGCGGGCGGGAGATAGAACTGCGCGGGCAGGGGGTGCTCGTCGACGGCGAGCTACGCTCCGTGCCGCCGGTCCCGATGGCGCTGCTGCGCAAACTCGCCGAACGTCCCGGGAGAGTGGTGGCTCGCGAGGAGCTGGTGGCAGCGTTGCCCAACGGAGGCGAGAAGCACGCCGTCGAGACGGCGATCGGCAGGTTACGAACCGCACTGGGGGCGAGACGCCTGGTGCAGACCGTGGTCAAACGAGGCTACCGGCTCGGGATGGACAGCTCGGAGATGCCCGGGTCACGCAAGTCGACCTGAAGCGGGTACCGCGCCACCCCCTTGTTCGGTGGGGAACGGCCCACCTCTCGGAGATGGCACGGACCGGACCGTCGCGAGTGGGGCTCAGAGGGGATCGCCCTCGCGGCGCGCCAGGACGTGCGGTGCCGATTCACGGCTCCGAAGCCTTTCACCGGGCAGCCCGGATGTTCGAAACCCGGTACGCCGGGAGCAGCGAAGCGACCGAAGACTGGGAGCAGCTCCACAGTAGCTACGGAACGGAGATCACTCCGACCGAGCTATCAGTTCGTTACTGCGAACGGAGCAATCCGTACCCCTGAACAGCGGGCGAACTTTGTTCTCAACACAGCAAAAGTTCGTTCAAAAACGGCACTAGTATTGCCACATCCCGCTGAACGTGATTAACGTCTCACCTCGCCTGGTGAGCAATCCGGACACGGGAGGAGAAACGGTGCCGCGTATCGCATCACGCCCGGAGAACCCCCAGCAGGGACGACTGCTGCGGCTGCTGCGGGACAGCGGGCCGCACTCCCGCGCGGAACTGGGCGAGGCACTCAAGCTCTCCCGATCGAAACTGGCCCACGAGATCGACCGGCTCACGGAACTGGAATTCGTCGAGAGCGGCGGATTCGCCGCGTCTCGGGGTGGACGCCGCTCCTCGATCGTCCGGCTGTCGAAACATCTGCGATTCGTCGGTGTGGACATCGGCGCGACGTCCGTCGATGTCGCCATCACCGACGGGCAGCTCGATGTTCTCGGGCACGGCAACGCCGAGATCGGAGTCCACAACGGCCCCGACGCAGTGCTGGACACCGCGCTGGACCTGCTGAGCAAGCTACGGGCCGACGGCACCGCACCGGACATCCACGGTGCCGGTGTCGGCATCCCCGGGCCGGTGAGTTTCCGCGACGGAGCTCCGGTAGCCCCACCGATCATGCCGGGCTGGGACCAGTACCCGGTGCGCGAGACGATGAGCCAGGCGCTCGGTGTGCCGGTACAGGTGGACAACGACGTGAACCTGATGGCTCTCGGTGAGCTGCACGCGGGGGTGGCACGCTCCGTCGACGACTTCCTGCTGGTCAAGATAGGAACCGGTATCGGATGCGGCATCGTCGTCGGGGGTGAACTGCATCGGGGGGTCTCGGGCAGCGCGGGCGACATCGGTCATATCCAGATCGAGGAGAACGGGCCGCCCTGCGCCTGCGGAAACAGTGGCTGCCTGGAGGCCTACGCGAGTGGAACAGCGCTGGCCCGGGATGCGATGGCCGCCGCGCGGGCCGGTAGTTCCCCTCGGTTGACCGAGCTGTTCGAGAAGTCGGGGGCCCTATCGGCCGCCGACGTGACCGACGCCGTCTCGGTGGGCGATCCCGTAGCGGTACAGCTGCTGCGCAGCGGCGGGCACCGCGTGGGCCAGGTGTTGGCCAGCCTGGTCAGCTTCTTCAACCCCGGACTGGTGGTGGTGGCGGGCGGTGTGGCGGGCGCGGGTCACGCCCTGCTGGCAGAGATGCGCAGCGCTGTCTATCGCAGGTCGCTACCACTGGCCACCGGCAACCTTCCGATCGTGCTGTCCGAACTGGCCGCGGCAGCCGGGGTGGTCGGCGGTGCCAGGTTGATCAGCGACCAGGTCCTGTCCGTACCACGTGGCATCGAGGAACGTTAGGGGCGCTGTGACGATGATCAGTTCCACCAGGTGTTGTGCGCCTCCTCCCGCCGGGGTTGCCACTCGATTCGGCGGTACCACCCGCTTCCCCGAAGCGCGACGGTTCGAGGAGTACAGCGAATGAGTACGACCCTGCTGCAGATGCGCGGGATAGTGAAAACATTTCCAGGCGTGCGTGCGCTGGACGGGGTGGACCTCGAGGTGCGAACCGGCGAGGTTCACTGCCTGCTCGGACAGAACGGCGCGGGCAAATCGACGTTGATCAAAGTGCTCGCGGGAGCACAACGTCCCGACGAGGGAACCATCGAGTGGTGTGGCGACAAGGTCTCGCTCCGGGGACCCGCCGCCGCGATGAAACTCGGTATCGCCACGATCTATCAGGAACTGGACCTGGTCGACGGCCTGTCGGTCGCCGAGAACATCTTCCTCGGTCACGAGCCGACCACTGTCGGCTTCGCACGCCGCACCGAGATGCGAGGAAACGCTCGGCGGCTGCTCGAAAGACTGGGGCACGGTGAGATCGATCCGGCCCAGGAGGTCGGTGAGCTGTCATCGGCTAGCAAACAACTCGTAAGCATGGCACGCGCGCTCTCCCTCGACGCGAGGTTGATCGTCATGGACGAACCGTCGGCCGTGCTCGCCCACGACGAGATCTCGGGCCTGTTCCGGGTGATCGAGGAACTCACCAGGCAGGGAATCGCGATCGTCTACATCTCGCACCGGCTGGACGAGATCCGCGAGATCGGCGACCGCATCACCGTACTCAAGGACGGTCGGACCGTCGCCGAGGATCTCCCCGCGGCCAGTACCGCAACGGATCGGGTCGTGTCGCTGATGACGGGGCGGAGCATGGTCTCCGCCTTCCCGGAACGTAAGTCCGGGAGCGCTCCAGAAAACCAGAACGAACTGCTCCGAGTCGCTGATTTGAGCCGTACCGGTGAATTCGAGGACATTTCGTTCACGGTGCGCGGTGGCGAGATCGTGGGAATAGCCGGACTCGTGGGGTCGGGCCGTTCGGAAATTCTGCAGACCGTCTACGGGGCGCGCAAACCCCGCACCGGAGAGGTGGAACTCGAGGGAAAACGTCTCCCACCCGGCAATGTGCGAGCCGCCGTACGCGCTGGGATGGGACTGGCTCCGGAAGAACGCAAGAGTCAGGCCCTGGTTCCGTACGAGTCGATCGCGCACAACGTCTCGTTGGCCGCCCTGGGGCGTTACGCCCGGCTGGGCTGGGTGAACAGGCCCGGGGAACAAGCCGCCGCCGAGGAGGTAACCACCGCGCTGCGCCTCCAGCCGTCGGACACGAAACAACCGGTGCGAGTGTTGTCCGGGGGGAACCAGCAAAAAGCCGTAGTGGCCCGATGGCTGCTGACCGACTGCAGGGTGCTGTTGCTGGACGAACCCACCCGTGGGGTCGACGTGGGTGCCAAGGCCGAGATCTATGCGTTGGTGCGTGAGCTGGCCGACTCCGGAGTCGGGGTGCTGCTGGTTTCCAGTGAGATACCCGAGGTTCTCGGTCTTTCGGACCGCGTCCTGGTGCTTCGCGAGGGGCGAATCGTTCGGGAGTCCCCCGCCGACGAGATCGACGAGGCCGAAGTGCTCGATCTGTTCATCGAAGGGAGTGCCGCGTGACGGAACAATCGCAGACCGACACGGTGCCGGCGTCGGAATCACGGTCCGCCACAGCCGAGGCGCCGAGAACGCGAATCGCTCGGGGGAGATTCTCGGACGGTAATCAGCGGCAAATTCTCGGGCTGTTGGCAGTACTGGGGATTCTGATCGCGGTGGGCAGTTTCACCACGGACAACTTCTTCGAGGTCTCCAATCTGGTGCTGCTGCTGAGCCAGGCCTCGATCATCGGAGTGCTGTCGATCGGGATGACCTTCGTGATCATCAGCGGTGGTATCGACCTGTCGGTGGGCGCGATCATCGCCCTGGCCTCGGTTTGGGCCACCACGGGAGCCACCCAGGAGTTCGGACTGTGGGGGATGCTGTTCACCGCGGTCGTCGTGGCCGGGGTGTGCGGTCTCATCAACGGTGTGTTGATCGCCTACGGCGGTCTCGTGTCACTGATCGTCACGATCGCGGGTCTGGCCAGTTACCGCGGCATGGCCACCCTCATATCGGGAGGACAGCCGCAGGTCGTGCGAGTGGACGGATTCGGTGCCATCGCCACGACGGAGTTCCTGGGCATTCCGCTGCTCGTCTACATGTTCGCCACCACCGTGGTCCTCGGATGGTTACTGCTGAACCGGACGACGTTCGGGAGACACGTGTTCGCCGTCGGTGGTAACGCCGAGGCAGCCAGGCTCGCGGGTATCGACGTGCGGCGAACTCGCACGATCGTGTTCGTACTGTCGGGGCTGTGCTGCGCCATCGCGGCGATCATGCTCACTGCCCGGACCGCCACCGGAGCCAGCACTCACGGCAACCTCTACGAACTCGACGCCATCGCGGCGGTGATTCTCGGCGGCACGCTGCTTTCCGGCGGCCGCGGGACACTGATCGGGTCGATTCTGGGTGTGGTCGTGTTCACCACCGTCAACAACATCTTCGTGCTGAACAACCTGTCCACACCGATCCAGCAGATAGCCAAGGGCGTGATCATCGTGATCGCCGTGCTGCTGCAACGCCGGGCAAACAAGGAATCGGCCGGCTGAGCCCGAAAGGGACTCCTGACAAACCGCGCATTACCCCGTCCGTCGAAGGAGTATCGACATGTCGAAGTGGGACAGTTCAGCGACGCAACGCCGCCGCTTCCTGATGGGAGGAGCCGCCGTGGGCGCTGGTGCGCTGCTCACTGCCTGCACCGGAAGCGGCAGCGGCGAGTCCGACGGCGCCAACCAGCTCGTCGGCCAACAGCAGGGTGACAACTCGAAACCGGGTGAAACCGTCACGATCGGACTGTCCATTCCCTCCGACGATCACGGCTGGATGGGAGCCATCGGTGAGAACGCCACCGCCCAGGCCGAGAGCTTCGAGGACGTAAAGCTGGAGGCCACGGAGGGCACCAACGATGTGAACCGGCAGATATCACAGGTCAAGACGCTGATCAACAAAAAGGTCGATGTACTGGCGATCCTGCCGTTCAACGGTGAATCGCTGACCCAGGTGGCCGAACAGGCGATGCAGGCGAACATCCCGGTAGTCAACATCGATCGTGTCTTCGCGTCGAAGCTGGCCTATCGCACCTGGATCGGCGGGGACAACTACGGCATGGGGGTCAACGCGGCCAACTTCATCGCCGATCGTCTCGAACAGCAGGGTGTGGAGAACCCGGTGATCGTCGAGATCGCGGGCATCGACAACCTGGAGCTGACCCGCGAACGCAGCAGAGGGTTCGCGGAAGCGCTCAAGTCACGGGGGTTGAGCGTGACGATGAGTCAGAGCGCCGAGTTCACCCCGCAGTCCGGCCGCCAGGTCATGGGGAACGTGTTGCAGGCCAGGAACAACATAGACGCGGTCTGGAACCACGACGACAACCAGGGGGTCGGGGTGCTGGCCGCGATCGAGCAGGCCAAGCGGGGTGACGAGTTCTTCATGGTTGGCGGCGCCGGTTCGAAGGTGATGATGGAACACATCAAGGCAGGGGACGGCCCCATGGCCGCCACCGTGTCGTACCCACCGACCATGTCCGCCTCGGCCGTCAACATGGCCCGGCTCATCGCACAGCAGCGCAGCGTCTCGGGACTGGTGGAACGAGCCGTACCCAGTGAGATCACGCTGCACTCGGCGACCGTGACCAAGGACAACGTCGACGATTACCTGAAAACGGCGTTCTGAGCGAACCGGGCACACCCGCGAGCAGCGGCCACACCTTCCGGGAGACCGGCGAGGAGGTGCTCCCCGTGAAGCGGGACGAGCCACTACACAGAAAGGTGACCGTGACCGATGACGGAAAACGACCGACTGGGCGTCGGGATGGTGGGTTACTCGTTCATGGGAGCGGCCCACTCACAGGCCTGGCGTACCGTCGGCCGGGTCTTCGACACGCGCGTCCAGCCCGTGATGGCCGCGTTGTGCGGGCGCCGAGCGGACAACACGACAGCAGCTGCCGAACGCCTCGGCTGGGCCGCGGTCGAAACCGACTGGAAAAAGCTGATCGAACGTCGGGACGTGGCACTGGTCGACATCTGCACCCCAGGTGACACCCATCCCGAGATAGCGATCGCCGCGTTGGAAGCCGGCAAACACGTGCTCTGCGAAAAACCGTTGGCGAACTCCGTCGCGGAGGCGAGCGCGATGACCGATGCCGCCCGAAAAGCGCGGGAACGCGGTGTACGCAGCATGGTGGGGTTCAACTACCGTCGGGTGCCGGCACTGGCCCTGGCTCGGCGGATGGTGGCCGACGGTCGAATCGGCACGATTCGACATGTACGCGCCCAGTACCTGCAGGACTTCATCGTGGACCCGGAATCCCCCATGATGTGGCGCCTCGACCGGGAGCGGGCCGGCTCGGGGGCACTGGGTGACATCGGCGCCCACATAGTCGATCTGACCCGGTTCGTCACGGGGCAGGACATCACCGGGGTCTCCGGAATGACGCAGACCTTCGTTCCCGAACGTCCGCTCGACGACGGCAGCGGCTCCTACGGAGAGGTCACCGTGGACGACGCGGCGGCGTTCCTCGCACGGCTGGACGGCGGTGGAATGGCCACCTTCGAGGCCACTCGGTTCGCAACCGGGCGCAAGAACGCCATGCGGTTGGAGCTCAACGGCTCCGCGGGAAGTCTGGCCTTCGACTTCGAGTCGATGAACGAGCTGCAGTTCCACGATCATACCGAGGACGACTCCACAGCCGGATTCCGCAGGATACTGGCCACCGAACCGAACCATCCCTACATGCACGCGTGGTGGCCACCGGGCCACGGGCTCGGATACGAGCACACCTTCACGCACCAGATGCGGGACCTGCTCGAAGCCGTGGGCGCAGCCGCCGATCCCGAGCCCTCCTTCGCCGACGGCCTCGCGGTGCAACACGTGCTGGCGGCCGTCGAGCACAGCTCGAGCAATCAGAGTGTGTGGACGGAGGTCCCCCGACAGAACGCGTTGTGAATCACCTTCGAACACGAAAGGATCGGTCATGCGGGAGTTCACGAACAACGACAGACGCGGTTTTCTCCGCGGTGCGGGTGCGGCGGCGCTGGCGGCGGGAGTCTCGGCGGTGGGAGCGCGCACGGCAGTCGCGGGAGCGGAGTGGGGCCGGGGGCCGCACATACCGCGGAGCAAAATCGGAATCCAGCTCTACACCCTGCGCGACATGATGAGCGAGTCGGTGGCCGACACGCTCTCGTTCCTGTCCGAGGTCGGCTATTCGGAGGTGGAGTTCGCCGGGCTGTACGACTACACACCGGAACAAGCGCGCGATCTGCTGCGAGAGCTGCGTCTTCGGAGCCCCGCCGCCCACGAGGACATCCCCACCGAACGGGACCAGCTGGAACAACTCCTGCACCGAGCCCGGATCCTGGGGCAGCGGTGGATCGTGCTTCCCTGGTTCTCCGCCGATGACCTGGCCTCGTACCAACGGCTGGCCGAACGGCTGAACTGGGCCGGTGATCTGGCACGCAGGCACGGCGTCCGGATCGGATACCACAACCACGCCCACGAGTTCGAGACGTTGGAGGGCAAACGTCCGTACGACGTCCTGCTGGAGGAGACCGACCGGCATCTGGTCGACTTCGAAGTGGACCTCTACTGGGTGGTCAAGGCGGGCGTCGATCCCCTGGAACTGTTCGAACGGGCCCCTCGCAGATTTCCACTCGCACACATCAAGGGAATGGCCCAGGACGGTTCGTTCGCCGATCTGGGCGAGGGCGTCATCGACTACGAACGCATTCTGGCGGAGCGTACACGTGCCGGTATTCGTCACTTCTTCGTGGAACGTGACGACCAGCCGCACCCGAGGGAAACCGCGAGGGAGGGATATCACTACCTTCGACGTCTCGGATGCTGAGCACGATCCGAGATCTCGATCGAGCTGTTCCGTCGGACCCGTCATACCCCTGAAACCGGTCAACCGGATTCCTAGCTTCCCGCGGCAGTCCGGAAGCACCCCGAGACGAAAATCGGGAACCGGCCGTATCGGAAATGTCGTGTCCGGGAAAGAAAACCTGTCGCGCAACCAGTATTCGAAACCGAAGCAGCATGCTGTCTACAGAGGGAGACACCGTGCCACCGTTATTACGTAGAGCGTTAGCGGCGACATTCAGCACTATACTTCTCGTCGGAACCATGATCGCGTTCGGTGCGCCCGCCACCGCCCGGTCCCACGACTCCGCGACCACCGCGAACAACACCGACTCCGCCGCGGATGTCACCCCGAAGCACCAGGAGTTCAACGTACTGGTGTTCTCGAAGACCGCCGGTTACCGACACGGTTCCATCCCGGCCGGCATCGAGGCGGTGAAACAGCTCGGCAACGAACACCACTTCGGAGTGACCGCTACCGAGGACGCCTCGGCCTTCACCTACGACAACCTCAAGCAGTACGAGGCCGTCGTGTGGTTGTCCACCACCGGTGACGTGCTCAACGCGGCGCAACAGGCGGCCTTCGAGAAATACATCAACAACGGCGGCGGCTACGCCGGTGTGCACGCGGCGGCCGACACGGAGTACGACTGGTCGTTCTACGGCGACCTCGTCGGGGCCTACTTCGACTCGCACCCGGCCGTGCAGGAAGCCACCGTCAACGTCACCGACTCCGAGCACCCCTCGACGTCATCGCTGCCGAAGGAGTGGACTCGCACCGACGAGTGGTACAACTACTCGCCCAATCCGCGCGAGGACGTCCACGTGTTGAGCACGCTGGACGAGTCCACCTACGACGGCGGCTCAATGGGCGAGGACCACCCGATCAGCTGGTGCCAGCCCTATCAGGGGGGCCGTTCCTGGTACACGGGAATGGGACACACCACCGCGTCCTTCTCGAACCAGAACTTCCTGGACCATCTCGCGGGCGGCATTAGAACCGCCGCGGGCGCTGTCTCGGCCGACTGCGGCGAGGCCGCAGCGGAGGGCACTCTCAACCAGGTGACCCTGGCGAAAACGGCCGACGAGGTCGGCGAGCCCATGGGCATGGCGGTACTGCCGAACGGCGATGTGCTGCACAGCGAGCGCCAGGGCACGCTGTACTACACCACCGCGTCCGGCAGCACCTCAGTGGCTGCCGACATCCCCGTCTACACCCACGACGAGGAAGGTCTGCAGTCGCTGGAGATCGATCCGAACTTCGAGCAGAACCGGTGGGTCTACCTCTACTACGCGCCCCCGTTGAACACTCCCTCGGGGGATGCTCCCGCTACTGCCGACGATCCGGCGACGTTCGAGGAGTGGCAGGGTTACAACCAGCTCTCGCGCTTCAAGCTCGCCCAGGACGGCACCCTCGACATGAGCAGCGAGCAGCAGATCATGCGGGTGGACGCGACCCGCGGCATGTGCTGCCACGTGGGCGGGGACATCGCCTTCGGCCCCGAGGGCTCGCTGTATCTGTCCACCGGGGACGACTCGAACCCGTTCCAGTCGAGCGGGTACACCCCGATCGACGAACGCGGCAACCGCAACCCGGCCTTCGACGCGCAGCGCACCTCGGGCAACACCAATGACCTGCGCGGCAAGGTACTGCGGATCGATGTCGCCTCGGACGGTTCCTACAGTGTCCCGCAGGACAACCTGTTCGCCGGGGACAACAGTGACAAGACCCGCGACGAGATCTACGCGATGGGTTTCCGCAACCCCTACCGGATCTCGGTCGATCAGCAGACCGGCACGGTCTACGTGGGCAACTACGGTCCCGACGCCGCAACCGCCGATCCGCAACGCGGGCCGGCCGGCATCGTTGAGTACGAACGAATCACCGAGCCCGGCAACCACGGATGGCCGTACTGCGTGGGCGACAACAAGGCCTACCACGACTACGACTTCGCCACCGGTAACTCCAACGGCGAGTTCGACTGCGCCAATCCGGTCAACGAGTCCCCCAACAACGACGGGCTCACGCAGCTGCCCACAGCGAAGCCCGCGTGGTTGCCCTACAACGACGACTCGGTTCCCGAACTCGGGTCGGGCAGCGAGTCGCCCATGGGAGGGCCGGTCTACAACTACGACGCAGCCAGTCCATCCACCACGAAACTGCCGGCCTCCTATGACGGCGAGTTCTTCGCCTACGAGTGGGGGCGCGGCTGGATCAAGACGATCACTCCGGACTCGAACGGTCAGCCGTCACAGATCGAGGACTTCTTCCCCTCGATGACGCTGACCCGTCCGATGGACATCGAGTTCGGCCCGAACGGCTCGCTGTACGTACTCGACTACGGCAGTGGTTACTTCGGCGGCGCCGAGGACTCGGCCGTGTACCGAATCGACTACACCCGGGACGGACGAGCCCCCACCGCGCAGATCTCGGCCGAACCGACGAACGGTCAGGCACCGTTGGAGGTCGACTTCTCCTCACAGGGGTCCTCGGATCCGGACCAGGGTGACTCACTGAGCTACGCGTGGGACTTCGACGGGGACGGGCAGACCGACAGCACCGAAGCCGACCCCACGCACACCTACACCTCGGACGGCGAGCACACCGCCACGCTGACCGTGACCGATCAGACCGGTAAGACCGGCTCGGCCAGTGAGACGGTGGTCGTGGGCAACACCGCTCCCCGCGTGACGTTCCAACGCCCCGCGGCGGGCAAGGTGTTCGAGTTCGGGGACACGATCAACTACGAGGTCTCGATCACCGACCCGGACGGCACGGCGGTCGACTGTTCGAAGGTGCACGTGGAGTACATCCTGGGACACTCCACCGGCAACGACTCCCACGGACACCCGTTGAGCGAAGCCGACGGCTGCAGCGGGACCATCGAAACCTCCAACACGGACGGGCATCAGGGTGCCGACATCTACGGGGTGCTCAACGCCAGCTACACCGACACCTCGCCCACCGAGCAGGCGCCTGCCCTGACCGGTTCCGCCGAGATCATCATGCAGCCCGCGAGCAAGCAGGCGGAGTTCTTCGACGACAGCAACGGTGTGCAGGTCGTGGCGGACAGTGCTGGTGCCGAGGCCGGTTCCAGGGTCGGACACATTCAGTCGGGTGACTGGATCTCGTTCGATCCGTACAACCTCGGTGGGGTCCGCTCGGCCACGTTCCGGGTGTCCTCGGGCGGCCCGGGCGGCACGATCGAGGTGCGCTCCGGCGCTCCGGACGGCCCGGTGGTGGCAACCTCAGAGGTGCCCAACACCGGTGGTTGGGGCACCTACACCGAGGTGGGTCCCGTGCCGGTGAGCGATCCGGGCGGTTCGGACGAGCTGTTCCTGGTGTTCACGGGCAGCGGCTCGGGCGGACTGTTCGACGTGGACTCGATGCACCTGACCCGCTCCGAAGCCGCGCCGAACTGCGAGCCGGTGCAACCGGAACAGGGCTACACCAGTCTGTTCGACGGGACCGCGGCCAGCATGAACGGCTGGAAACAGGCGGGTCCCGGCGGATTCGAGCACACCCAGGAATGCACGCTGCGTTCGACCGGCGGCATGGGCCTGTACTGGCTGGGCGACCGGGAGTTCGAGGCGCCCTACTCGCTGAAGTTGGACTGGAAACTCTCCGACCAGGACAACTCCGGGGTGTTCGTCGGATTCCCCGACCCGGGCAACGATCCGTGGGCAGCCGTCAACAGCGGTGAGGAGATCCAGATAGACCCCACCGACGCTCCGGCGAATCAAACCGGGGCGATCTACGACGAGCAAGCTCCCGACCAGGAGAAACGCGACGCCGCGTTGAACCCGGCCGGGGAGTGGAACACCTACGAGATCGTCGTGACAGGGCAGTCGATCACGGTCCACCTCAACGGTGTTCGGATCACCCACTGGGTCGACGACGACCAGAACGTCGACCTGAGCAACGGTCACATCGGGCTGCAGAACCACGGGGACGAGGACACGGTCGCCTTCCGCAACGTCCGCGTCGACGAGAGCATCGACGTGACCGCGCCGAAGGTCTCGGCCGTCCCCTCCCCCGCCGAACCCAACGGTGATCCGCAAGGCGACTACGCGGGAACCTACAACACTCCCGTGAACGTCACCCTGGAGTCCTCGGACAGCGGGTCCGGAGTGGCGACCGTGGAGTACCGCGTGGACGACAAGGACTGGACCGATTACGCGGAACCGGTGAACGTGCGGGAAGCGGGCAACCACACCGTGCGGTACCGGGCCACGGACGAGGCGGGCAACACCTCGAAGGTGGGCACGTTCGTCTTCGAGATCAAGCCCGACTCCTGTCCTGGTTCGGACCTGCGGAAAACCGTGATGATCGGCTCCGACGACACCGGTGTCGCCAACCGTGATTCCGGGAACGGTTGCACGATCAACGACCTGATCGACGACCAGGCCGGCTACGGCGACCACGGGAAGTTCGTGTCCCACGTGGATCGGGTGACAAACGAGCTGCTCGCAGCCGATGTCATCTCCGGACGTGACAAGGGTCGGATCATGAGCGCCGCCGGGCGTTCCGACATCGGCAAGTGAGTTCCGGTCCCGGTCCCGCCCCGCGCGGGGCCGGGACCGTGCCATTTGGCGAGTTCCGCCGCCGGACGGATGCTCCCGCACCCGTCCGGCGGTCGGGGCGGCCGAACGGATCGAGGCGAACGAGGAGGGCCGTCCTTTGACGAGTCCCGACAGCGACGAACGTACCGGGGTCTGGCTCATCGGCGCCCGGGGATCGGTCGCGACCACGGCGATCACGGGAGCGGCGGCACTGCGTGACCGGCTGATTCCCCCCACCGGCTGCGTCACCGAATCACCGGAACTCATGGACCCCGCGATGCCCGGCTTCGACCGACTCGTGTTCGCCGGGCACGACATCACCGAGACTCCGCTGCCGAAGCGGGCCGAACAACTCGAGGCGGGAGGAGTGCTACCGCGCGGACTACGCGAGCTGGTTCACACCGATCTCGCGGCCGTGGACAACCGGATCCGCCCTGGCATCGGCGCCGCGAACACGCCCCAAGAACAACTGGAAGCGGCCGAAAGGCTGACCGAACAACTGTGTTCCTTCCGGGACCTGTACGCGCTGTCCCGCGTGGTGGTGATCAATGTGGCCGCCACCGAAGCGCACCCACCGCCCCGGCGGGAACACGCCGACCTCGAAGATCTGGAGAACTGCCTGCGGCATCCCGATCCCTCCGGTGAAGGACCACTGCCACCGAGCGCGCTCTACGCCTACGCGGCCCTTCGGGCGGGCTGTCCCTACGCCGATTTCACACCCTCCGTCGGAGCCCGGTTACCAGCGCTGGATCAACTGGCCGCGAAACGCGGGGTGCCCTATGCGGGCAGCGACGGCAAAACCGGCGAGACGCTGGTCAAAAGCGCGCTGCTGCCGATGTTCTCCAGCCGTGCGTTACACGTCCGCTCCTGGTCCGGCACCAACCTGCTCGGCGGTGGCGACGGACGCAACCTCGCCGACCCGAACAACGTGACCAGCAAAACCACCTCGAAGCAACGAGCGATCGACGAGTCGCTGGGGCATCCGGTCGAGGGAGGCGTGCACATCGACTACGTCCCCGCCCTCGGCGAATGGAAAACCGCGTGGGACCACATCTCCTTCGAGGGCTTTCTCGGCAACGGCATGAGCATGCAGTTCACCTGGCAGGGCTGCGACTCGGCTCTGGCCGCACCTCTCGTACTGGACCTGGCCAGACTGCTGGCTCGGGCCCACGAACGCGGGCACTCCGGTCCGCTCCCCCAGCTCGGTTTCTTCTTCAAGGATCCGGTGGCCTCGGAGGAACATCGGTTGGTGGCCCAGTTCGAAACGCTGCGTTCCTTCGTCGAACGACTCAAGGAGGGATGACAGTGCGAATTCGGACACTGGTGGAACTCGTACGCGCTCCGGCGGCGTTGTCCGTGCCCGGCGACGTATCGGCCGGAGCCGCCGCAGGGCACTCGTCCCGGCAGGCGACGATGCTGATGTTGTCCTCGTGCTGGCTGTACTGGGCGGGCATGGCGCTCAACGACTACGCCGACCGGGAGGTCGACGCGGCTGAGCGCCCGGCGAGACCGATTCCCTCCGGCCGGGTTTCGCCCGGACTCGCGCTGGGCCTGGCGATCTCGTTCACCGGCCTGGCCACGGCGCTCACCGCGCTCTCCGGCGGCAGGCGGGCCCTGCGCGTCACCGTACCGCTGGCGGGCACGGTGTGGGGCTACAACCTGGGATTGAAACGAACTCCGGCCGGTCCCGCCACGATGGCTACCGCCCGCGCCCTCGACGTGCTGCACGGCGCCGGCCCTGGTGGTTTCCGCAACGCGGTACCGGCGGCCGCGGCCATCGGTGCGCACACCTTCGGCGTCAGCACGGTGGGGCGTGACGAGGTCACCGGAGCTTCCCGCCGGGTTCCCGGGATCGCGCTGACGGTGACGACCACGATAGTCGCAGCGCTTCTCCCGCGAACGGTCCGGATGGCCGCGGGATGTGGCCCGGAGTCGCGGCGCCCTCTTGCCGGAGCCACGATGTCGACGGCGCTGGCCGTCTACGCGGGCACGACCGGAACCGCTCAGTTGAAAGCTCTCCGCGAGCCGAACCCGGCACGACTACAACAAGCCACCAGTGCCGGAATTCTCGGGATGATCCCGCTGCAAGCGGCGCTGACCGCGGTGGGAGGAGCCCCGAAGCGGGCGGCCACTGTCCTGGCGCTTTTCCCGATCGCGCGACGACTCTTCGGACGGGTGTCACCGACATGAGCGAACTCGGTTCCTTCCCCACCAACGCGACGGCGATGCCGAAACGCTCCGGCACCGAGCGGACGCTGCGCTTCGGCTACGGCACGAACGGATTCGGCAATCATCGGCTGACGGACTCGTTGGAGCTCCTGGCCGAGCAGGGCTATGACGGAGTCGCGGTAACACTCGATCACGACCACCTCGATCCGTTTCACCCGGACGTGGCCGAACACACCACCCGGTTAAGACGAGATCTGGAACGACTGGAACTAGACGTGGTGGTGGAAACGGGGGCACGTTATCTGCTCGATCCGCGGCACAAGCACCATCCGACGCTGCTGTCGGAACACGGCCGAGCACTGCGTCTCGACCTGCTGCACCGCGCGGTACACATCGCGGCGCAACTGCGGGCCGGGGTCGTCTCGTTCTGGAGCGGCACGAAGCCCGACCACCTCGACGACGAAACGGCGTGGTCGCTGCTGGCAGAGGGGTGTTCGGAGGTTCTCGACACCGCTGCCGAGTACGGCGTGAGACTGGGTTTCGAACCGGAGCCCGGCATGTTCGTCCAGGATCTGGACGGTTTCGAACAGCTGGCGGCGAAGTTGAACCACCCCGAGCTGTTCGGGGTGACGCTGGACATCGGGCACTGCCGCTGTCTGGAACCCGTCGACGTGCCGGCGTGCGTGCGCCGTGCCGGCCCGGACCTGGTCAACGTCCAGATCGACGACATGCGACGTGGCGTGCACGAACACTTGGAGTTCGGCGAGGGCGACATCGATTTCCCACCGGTGATGGCCGCACTGCGCGAGGTGGGCTACCGCGGTCTGGTCTCCGTGGAACTACCCCGCCACAGCCACGCCGCGCCCGCGGTGGCACAGCGTTCGCTGCGTTTTCTGCGTCAGGCAGCCACGGAGGTGACAGCATGACCGCTCCGAAACCGGCCGAGCTGCGTGCCGCGCTGGACGAGCGAATCGACGAGGCCGCGGGGCGCTGGCTGGACGAGGCGCTGGCGGACATCGCGACCGGGATGCGTGCGATCGGCACGCTCTTTCCGGCAGCGGGCAGGAAATGCGGTCGTGGCCCGCTCGTCGACGATGTGGCCGCGGTCGAGTCCGAAACGCTACGGAGCTGGAACAGCGAGGACGCGGTACGCGCGTTGCTGCTGACGGCGCTGCCGTTGACAGGTGCCGAGCTGGGAACGGAGATCAGCGCGCTGTACCGGTACGGCGATGCCGCCGAGAAACGCGGTGTGTTGCGAGGTGCGGGTGTGCTCCGGGAGGAGCCCGAGTTGGTGGACAGCGTGCTGCCGCTGGTACGGGACGCGTTGCGCAGCAACGACACCGGTCTGATCGCGGCGGGGATGGCCGAGTTCGGTGCCGAGCATCTCGACGCACCCGCTTACCGGCAGGGCGTGCTCAAGTGTGTGTTCCTCGGAATACCACTACGGGACGTCTTCGGGCTGCCGGAGCGCGCCGACTCCGAGCTGGCACGCATGCTCACCGACTACGCCAGGGAGCGCAGTGCGGCCGGGCGGGAGATCCCCAACGACGTGTGGCTGGTCGTGGACCCGACACAACTCCACTCCGCCGAGGAGGCGTGATGCGCATTTTCGATCCGCACATTCACATGAGCTCGCGGACCACGAACGACTACGACGCGATGTACCGGGCAGGGGTGAGAGCTCTGGTGGAGCCTTCCTTCTGGGTGGGGCAGCCCCGCACCTCGGTGGGAACCTTCGTGGACTACTTCGACGGTCTGATCGGTTGGGAACCGTTCCGGGCCTCGCAGTACGGTATCGCGCATCACTGCACCATCGGTCTCAATCCGAAGGAGGCCAACGATCCCCGGTGCCGTGACGTACTGGAGGTACTTCCCCGTTACCTGGCCAAGGACGGCGTGGTGGCGGTGGGCGAGCTCGGTTACGACGCCATGACCGCCGAGGAGGACGATGTCTTCGCCGCTCAGCTGGAGCTGGCCGCCGAGCACGAGTTGCCGGTGCTCGTGCACACCCCGCACCGGGACAAGGAAGCCGGGACGCGGCGCAGTCTCGACGTGATCCGGGAATCCGGCATCGCCGCCGAACGCGTCGTCGTGGATCACCTCAACGAGGTGACCGTCGAAGCGGTGGCGGAATCGGGCTGCTGGATGGGGTTTTCGATCTATCCGGACACCAAGATGGACGAGGACCGAATGGTTCGGATAATGCGCAGATACGGTGTGGAACGGATGCTGGTCAACTCCGCTGCGGACTGGGGCAAGAGCGATCCGCTGAAAACGAGCAAAACCGCGCACGCGATGCTGGCGGCCGGTTTCGAACCGGCTGCGGTCGACACTGTCTTCTGGTCGAATCCGGTCGGCTTCTACGGACAGAGCGGTCGACTGCGCACGGAGGCACCCGCGCTCGGGGACGGTGACGGCACCACTTACGCGGGTAACTCCATCGAACGCGGGAAACGATAATCATGCGTTTTCGTCATCGTGACGGATCAACCGTACACCTGGCCTACTGCACCAACGTGCATCCGGCGGAAGACCTGGACGGCATAATCGCTCAGTTCGACCGCTACGCCGTACCGATACGTCAGCGGCTGGAGGTCGAACGGCTCGGCCTCGGCCTGTGGTTGGCAAGGGACGTGGCCACCGCGTTGGTCGAGGACGACACCGCGCTCGCCCGACTGCGCACCGAGCTGGCTGCACGCGGGCTGGAAGTGGTGACGCTGAACGGTTTCCCCTATCGGGGCTTCCAGCGATCGGTGGTCAAACACGCGGTGTACCGACCCGACTGGTCCGAGCGCGCCAGGTTGGACTACACACTCGATCTTGCGAAACTACTGTCCCAGCTGCTGCCCGAAGACGTCACCGACGGCAGCGTGTCCACGCTACCGCTGGGCTGGGGCGCGTGGTGGTCGGAACACCACCACACCCGAGCCCTGGCGCATCTGACCGAACTGGCCGATGGGCTCGCTCGAACAGCCGCGTCGGAGGGACGTTCGGTGCGGGTCGGGTTGGAGCCCGAGCCGGGATGCGTGTTGGAGACTACCGAGCAACTAGTCGGCGCGCTGTCCGGAACGGACACCGAGCACCTCGGGATCTGTCTGGACACCTGCCACGTGGCCGTGGCGTTCGAAAACCCACATCGAGCACTGCGGCGGCTGCACGAAGCAGGTCTGCCGGTGGTCAAAACGCAGGCTTCCTGCGCGCTGCGGGTCGACAACCCCCGCGACCCGGCGCAGCGTGCGGAGCTGAACTCGTTCGTGGAACCCAGGTTTCTCCACCAAACCCAGCAGAGCGGTGACGGGGTCCGCCGTGCCGCCGATGACCTGGACCTGGCACTGGCAGGCGAACTCTCTGGAGATCAACCGTGGCGGGTCCACTTCCACACTCCGCTGCACACCGCCCCGGGGGCCTCGTTGCGTGGAACGCACGACGTGCTCGACGAGACACTCCGCTCGCTGCTCGGTGAGCACACGGCACACACCCGACACGTGGAGGTGGAGACCTACACCTGGGACGTACTCCCGGACTCGGGAGAGCATCCCGCGAGCATCGGTGCCGGGATCGCGGCCGAGCTCGACTGGGCCCGGCGACGGCTGCTCGCACTCGGACTCACGGAGGAAGGTCGATGAATCACACAGCCGACGCGCGCAGGCCGGTACTACTGCTGGACGTGGTGGGGTTGACTCCCCGACTTCTCGAACACATGCCCAACCTGGACCGGATAGCGCGGCGCGGTTTTCGGGCCGAGTTGAAAACCGTGTTTCCCGCCGTCACCTGTCCGGTGCAGTCCACGCTGCTGACCGGACGACCTCCCGGTGACCACGGCATAGTCGGTAACGGCTGGTTCTTCCGCGACATCGGGGAGGTCTTCTTCTGGCGCCAGTACAACGGGCTGGTGAGCGGCGAAAAGTTTTGGCAGGCGGCACGCGAGCGGGATCCCGGCTACCGGGTCAGCAACATCTGCTGGTGGTACGCGATGGGGATGGACGTCGACGAAACCGTAACGCCTCGTCCCGTATACCACGCGGACGGACGCAAGTCGCCGGACTGCTACACCTACCCCACGGCGCTGCGTGACGAGCTCACCGGGAAGTTCGGAACCTTTCCGCTGTTCAACTACTGGGGACCGACCGCTTCGATCGAATCCAGCCGTTGGATCGCCGAGGCCACCGGTCACCTACTGGCCACCCGCGGCTCGGACCTGACGATGGCCTACATTCCACACCTCGACTACGACCTGCAGCGCTACGGTCCGGACAGTCCGCGAGCCGCGGCGGCAGCGCGGGAGGTGGACAGAGCGTTGGCCCCGCTGCTGGCTCGTGCGGAAGCGCAGGGAGTCACGGTACTGGCCCTGTCGGAGTACGGCATGACCGAGGTGAGCCGACCGATCGACATCAATCGCGCACTGCGGCACGAACGACTGCTGCACGTACACACCCAGGCGGGCATGGAGTACCTCGATCCGTGGAGTTCCCGTGCCTTCGCCGTCGCGGATCATCAGGCGGCGCACATATACGTCAGGGACGCGGATGATATTCCCAGGGTACGTGACCTCGTCGGTGGGCTGCCCGGCGTCGACGAAGTCCTCGACGCCTCGGGCAAGAAACGGTACGGCATCGATCACGAACGGGCCGGTGACCTCGTGGCGATGGCGGAACCCGATTCGTGGTTCACCTACTACTACTGGTTGGACGACGCCCGGGCACCGGATTTCGCCACGCACGTGGAGATCCACCGCAAACCCGGCTACGACCCGGCTGAACTGTTCATGGATCCCCGGGACCGGCTGGTCAAGTTACGCGCCGCGACTGCGGTGGCCCGCAAGAAACTGGGACTGAGGTACCGGATGAACGTGGTACCGCTCGATCCGACACCGGTTCGTGGCAGTCACGGCAGACTCGCGGACAGCCCCTCCCATGGACCGGTGCTGTTGTGCTCCGATGAACGCTTCGGCCGGGAGAGTTACCACGCCACCGAAGTCAAGGAACTGTTGCTCGAACTCTCCGGCCTGCGCGAACCGCGACAGGCAACGAGCTGAACACCACAACGGGAAAGGATGATCATGTCCCGACCGATCACACTGTTCACCGGCCAGTGGGCCGACCTACCGTTCGAGGAGGTGGCCCGGCTCGCCTCGGAATGGGGCTACGACGGCCTGGAGATCGCCTGCTGGGGTGATCACTTCGAGGTGGACAGGGCACTCGCGGAAAAGGACTACGTACGGCGGAAACGAGAGGTGCTGGAAAAACACGGTCTGAACTGCTGGGTGTTGTCGAACCACCTGCTCGGTCAGGCCACCTGCGATTATCCGATCGACGAACGACACCGGAACATCCTTCCACCGGAAATCTGGGGGGACGGGGACCCCGAAGGCGTTCGACAACGTGCCGCGGAACGGATGCGGGACACGGCAAGGGCGGCGGCCGAGTTCGGTGTGGACAAAGTCGTCGGGTTCACCGGTTCTCCGATCTGGTACACGGTGGCGATGTTCCCACCGACTCCCGACGAGATGGTGCAACGTGGTTACCAGGAGTTCGCCGACCGCTGGAACCCCATTCTCGATGTGTTCGACGAGTGTGGCGTCCGGTTCGCGTTGGAGGTCCATCCCACCGAGATCGCCTACGACTACTGGACCACGGTTCGCACCCTCGAAGCGGTGGACCACCGGTCCGCACTCGGATTGAACTTCGACCCCTCGCATTACGTTTGGCAGGGCTTCGACCCGGTGACTTTTCTGTGGGACTTTCAGGACCGCATCCTGCACGTCGACTGCAAGGAAGCTCGTGTCAGGACCAATGACGGCCGCAGTGGCTTGCTCGGGTCACACCTTCCATGGGGCGACCCCAGGCGTGGCTGGGATTTCGTGTCCACCGGACACGGCCACGTCCCTTGGGAGGACTGCTTCCGCACGCTCAACGCGATCGGCTACGACGGGCCGATTTCCATCGAGTGGGAGGACGCGGGCATGGATCGGCTGCGGGGCGCTCCCGAAGCGCTGGAATTCGTGCGGAATCTGAACTTCACCCCACCTTCGGTGTCTTTCGATGCCGCTTTCGGTTCCGAAACGCAGTAAGGTCTCCGGCTTCGCGCGGTGAGCACTGTCGGTCATCACTTCCGGTGACATCTGCCCCAAAACCGACTTGGCAAACCGAATGGGCGGTTTGCCAAGTCTTTCCCGGGGCAACTCCGCCACACGGCCACTGCTGAGCGCACCCGTGGGTTCTTCCTGTCGCATCGAAGGACACGGGGGTGTCCTTCGATGCGACGAGGCAGGACCGAGACAGGAGGGGCGGCATGGCCGACCGTCCGATCGAGTTCTGCCGCGGAGCCTTGCCGGTCGATCATCACCGCGTTTCGTCGGACAATCGCCGGACCAGTACGGTCGAGTCGACCGCGACCCGCCCTTCCTGTTCCAGAGTCACCCGCACGGTGTCCCCCTCGATCGGTTCGTCGTGGACCCGCACGAAACACGACCGCCCCAACTCGATGTAATTGTGGAAACGGGTTCGCATACCCACCGGCAGTACCGTGGCCGGACAAAATTCGAAACGTACGGCTTGGCGCGCCGCTTCCAGAGCGGTCATTCCCGGAACATGATCGACCGGGTGATCGAATAGCACCGGATGTGTGCGTCCGTCCCGAAGCAACCAGGTACGTTCGTGAGGCGTCGGCGCCAGCAGCACATCGGAAGGACAATCACGACCGACGCGCCACGGCGGAACGGGCTCCGGAAGTTTCACCTGATCCGCTGTATCGGTGAAGTCGTCACAGCCCGCCCGAATTCGCGCGTAAGCCGCGGGGGATATGCAGCTGTACGGCAGCGTGACCCTTCCGACGAACACGCCGTCACGATATCCGTGCACGTGCATATTCGCCCCGGCGAATGTCTTACCACGCCATTTGATGTTTTCGCAGTGAATTTCCAGTACGATCTGGGCGGGGGTATCGGCAAGACGAAGCGCTTCCGGTTTTACCTCGTAATCCAATGTGTCCATTATGAACTGGTGCCCGTAGGGGACGCCGAAGCCGACGTGTCCCACGACCAACCCTGCCTGCCGCACCGCCTCCGCGAACAGGAGAGGATCGTGACCACCCGCGACCGGCCCGTAAAGGGCGTGCGCACGAGGTAACTGTGCCCCCAGCACGAAATCGCCCTCGCCGCGTTCACCGAAACTGGTAACCAGAACCTCGGTGTTCGCGGCACGATGGACCCAGCGACGTGGCAAACTCTGCTCGAACGAGACGGTCGGTTGCTCACGGGACTCTTCGGTGACGGTGTCGGCGACGATACTGCTGGTCATAAGGCCCTCCACAGCATTAAAGATACCTACCGTGCGGTTTGAGATCCCCCTCGTCGAGCATAGAGACCGGTTAGTCGGTTTTTCAAGAGTGTAGTGAGTAGTCTTGAAGGGAAACTTCGGTCAGCCGGCTCGCCGTTCGGAGTCGCCGGTTCGACGATGATTGGTGGTGTTGCGGTGACTTCCGAACCAACGCTCGTGCCCGCGCGACCGAACCGGGAAATACATCTCGGGGAAGCCACGGGGATGCCGCTCACCTCGGAACACTTCCGAGTGATCACCACAACGGTGCCTCGCCCCGGCCCCGGCGAAGTTCTGGTGCGCAACAGGCTCATGGCGGTGACGGCGGCGATGTGCACCATGATGGTCGCCGAGGAACTCCCGATACCTTCCTATCGGCGGGGGAGTCCACTGTGGGGTGCTGCCATCGGCGAGGTCGTGGCCGCGGGGCCGGCGAGCGAAATCGAGCCCGGTGTCCTCGTGAAGCACGGACTGGGCTGGCGCGACTACGCAGTGCTGGAAGCGACGGAAATCGACTTGATCGTGCCCGCCGACGCACACGACCCGGGCGCGCTGCTCTCGCACGGTGCTCCCGCCTGGGCCGCGTTGCGCGGGGTCGCGCGGGTCGGAAGCGGGGACACGGTCTTCGTGAGCGGGGCGGCCGGTGGCCTCGGCACCCTGGCCGGACAGATCGCGCGACACCTCGGCGCGAAACGAGTGGTGGGAAGCACCGGCTCACCGGAGAAGGCCGACCGACTGCGCCGAGAACTCGGTTACGACGAACTCGTAATGCGGAACGAGGGCACTGTCACGAGTCAGCTGCGACTGGTCGCACCCGAGGGTCTGGATATCGTCTGCGACACCGTGGGCGGAGAACAGCTCGAAGCCGCGGTGGAAAACGCAAACACCGGGGCGCGCGTGGCGCTACTGGGAGCACTGTCCGGCCAGCTCGGCGGGGACGGACTCAGCACACCGACCCGCTTGGACTCCGCGCTGCTGATCAGGCGAAGGATGGAAATCCGGGGCGTCTCGCTCCGGGATCATCCTGACGCGGAACGGGAGTGGACCCGCGTGTTCGTGGACGGTCTGGCCAAGGGGTCTTTCAGCTTTCCCCACACCAGGTTGCACGGACTCGAGCGAGCCCCCGAAGCACTTCGTGAACTCGTAGCCGGCGAACACATGGGGACAGTACTGGTGGAACTCTGAGAACTCCGCCGCAGTAAGGCGCTCGGGAACAGCGGGATCACGAGGACGCGATGTCGGTGGCCTCGTGCTGCTGGGGAATACCACCGAAGTCGTTGAGATCACCGACACCGTCCGGTTCGATTTGTGCCAGCACTCCCGGAGTCGCGATTCCGGGCAGCAGATGACGCCACAGCGCGGCGACCCGTTCACACACGTCCTCGCGGTTGGTGGCTGCCTGCGAGAACAGCTGAACGCCCAAGTAGGAGGCGACGAACATCTCCGCGGTCTCCACCGGGTCGACGGAGGGCAACACTTCCCCGCTCTCCTTGGCCGCGGAGAAAATCGAACGGAACACACTGGTCCACTGCTGGTACGGAACGATCGGTTCCTCGGCGAACCCCGTTTCCACGGCGATTCGCGTACCCGCCTGCAACAGCGGATCGGACTGCAACGCCCGGGCGACGCGCTGCGAGAGATCGACCGCGTCCTGCAGCCGCGAATTCGTCACCGGTACGGTCGATATGTTGGTCTGCTCCTCGATCACGGCCTCCGCCAACGCCTGCTTGGACGGGAAGTGGAAATACATCGCCCCCTTGGTGACCCCGGCGTGATCGAGTATCTCCGCGATCGTCGCCCCTTCGTAACCACGTGCGGCGATCACCTCGGCCCCGGCCCGCAGCACCAGGGTCCTAGTCCGCACCGCGCGTTCCTGCTTAACCAAGCTCGCCTCCGGTATGTTGCCGAACCACCGACGTCCCCCCGTCAACGACCGGGGCGCGTCGGATTCACTGTTTCGGTCAACATATCAATCCAACCGGGCGGTACTTTTCAGTGTTGAACCACTGTGCGTCTCGAAAGGGAGCCGCCACTCGGACAGCACCTCCTCCGAGGAGCCAGTGACCGCGACCACCTGCTCGCGCACATGCAACAGCATGTGCCAGATGCGCTCCACACTCCCCTCGTTCCACCAAGCGGGATTGTTTCGCGCCAGGATCTCCAGTCCCACCGTGGCCGAGACCAACAGACCAGCCCCCGCCTCGAGGTCCATACCGCTGGGCACCTCGCGCTGGTTACGAGCTCGCACCAACAAGCGGTACACGAGTAGCCACCACTGGTGGTGCGGATCACCCGACAACCGGCTACTGACATCCGTCTCCCGCGCCAGTCTGATCATCGCACGGGCAACCACGTCACGGCGGAGGGTACGCACGAGAGCTCCAGACAACAGAGCCAGCGTGTCCAGCGCCGAGCGGTACCAGCGATAGTTCTCGGCCACCACTTTCCCGAGTCTCGCGATCCCGGCCTCGTAAACGGCGTCCGCGAGCTGCTCCTTGGTATCGAAATGGAAGTACAGCGCTCCTTTCGACACGCCGGCGACCGCCACGATGCGAGTCAGTGTCGCGTCCCGCACCCCATCGCGTTCGACCACTTCGGCAGCGGCGTGCACTACCCGAGAGCGGGTCTGCTCGGCCCGCTCCTGCCTCCTCGCCATCACGACATGCTCCCTGTCTTGTCCCTAATAAAACCAACTAAGCGGTTTAAATATTTTCACTGTACTGCCGACGGACAGGAAGAACCAACGGCCGAACGGGCCCTGGTGATGTAAATACTCTCCGTGTCGTCGCATGGCACGGGCAGGACGCACCCACCAGACGGGTCACGGGACGGACTGACAACGAACGAAAACGTGCGATGAATTTCATCACAAAGGTTCGTTCCGCCTTCGAGTCGGCACCGAACCGAACCGCGAGCTCCCCGCTCCTCTCAGCCGTGCATCTCGGAAAGTCGTCCCACCACAGCGGCGGAATCCGGCGCCGCGGCCATTTCGGCCGCCAGGTAACGTGCCGCCCCCACCGCGGTCGAATCGCCGAGCAGCTCCTCCACCACCGTGACCACCGTCTGCCCACGGTCGTTCTCGGGCATTGTGCTGCGGCCCTCAGCAACGGTTACGCCGCTCGCGACGTGCTCGAACTGATCAGCACCCTGCGGCAACAGCAACTGCGGAACCGCGACGGCGAACACGGGCAGCGTAGCCCTCGCACCACTGTGATGCACCGCCGATCCGGCCCAGGAATCGGATGGTCCTGCGGAAACCAGGAACCGACCGTGACGTTGTCCGGCAGCTCTCGGAGCGTTTCGGTACACCCGCTGGGGGCTGTCGAGACGAGCAGAGCCACGTCGAACTCGGCTCCCACCGTGTGAACGGCTGACCGTAGCTCGACGCCGGTGGCCACAACCCCTTCGTGCTCTGCCTCGCGTGCCGCCGCGGCGAACGGTCCCAGCGGAGAACACTGCCCGTGCGCCGCTCAGGAGGCGCACCCTGCCGAAACCAGTAGCCGAAGAACGCTGTTGCCGGCTTTTCACACGGGAACGGAGTTTTCGAGCGGAGAAGCAACACTCGGAGGCCGGCCCTCGAAGCACGACCGTACGCCCCACCCGAGGCGATCGAAGTGCCGGAGCGGGTTGCCCGCCTGCGGGCAACGACGTATGATCTCATCGGTACTGCCGCCGTCGCGGGGAGGGAAAGTGCGCCGCTGAGGTCTCGAGACATCGCGTGCCCCTCGGGTACGCAGTGACGTGACCTCGGATCGTGTGCCATCCCGAATCCAGCTGCAGTCTTCTTTCCGGCCGTCCCGTTGTGCGGTGACGCGGTGTCTCCAAGTGCCGGCTGATCGAGTCGAAATCTTTCTGGAGGCAGAACCATGTCCACACGCGACCGGA
Organism: Actinopolyspora mzabensis; assembly: GCF_900101095.1. Lineage (GTDB taxonomy): Bacteria > Actinomycetota > Actinomycetes > Mycobacteriales > Pseudonocardiaceae > Actinopolyspora > Actinopolyspora mzabensis. Next base: position 78,961 of record NZ_FNFM01000003.1, on the reverse strand, counting down.
CTTTTGTCAGATGCGCCGCCGTTTCCTTCGAGTGGCCGGACGGCACAGTAGTACTGCACGATCTCGACTGGACTGTGGCAGCGGGACGAACCGGTGTCGTCGGTTCGAACGGAACCGGCAAGTCCACCCTGCTGGAACTGATCACCGGTGGGTTGTCCCCCCGATCCGGGACCGTACGAACGTCCGGTGAGCTCGGCTATCTGCCGCAACGGCTCGCTTTCGAAGAAACGGCGCGTGTGGCGGACGCTCTCGGCGTCACCACCCGCCTGGCTGCACTCCGAGCCATCGAGGCCGGGGAAGCGCGGGAGGAGCATTTCACCGCGCTCGGTGAGGAATGGGACGTCGAGGAACGCTGTCTGGGAATGCTGGACGGATTCGGCCTCGGGCATCTCCGGCTCGACAGCGTGCTCGGGGAACTCTCCGGTGGCGAGCTCGTTCTGCTGCACTTGGCGGCCCTGTTGTTGCGACGGCCGGAAGTACTGCTGCTGGACGAACCGACCAACAACCTCGACCGAAAGGCACGGCACATGCTGTACGAAGCGGTTCGGTCCTACGAGGGTGCGCTGGTCGTGGTCAGTCACGACCGTGAGTTGCTCGGGCTGATGGATCGAATCGTGGAACTGCGTGAGGCGACCGTGCACAGTTACAACGGGAACCTGACCGACTACGAGACGGCGGTGGCCGCGGAGCGGGAAGCGGTCGGACGATCGGTGCGCTCGGCCGAGGCCGACGTGAAACGGCAAAAACGCGAACTGGTCGAAGCACGTGAGAAATCGGACAAACGACGTTCACGGGGCGAACGGGTCGCTGCCGAGAACCGCATGCCCCGGATCGTGGCGGGGCAGCGCAAACGGGACGCGCAGATATCGGCTGGTAGGCATCGGCTCCTGCACGAACAACGGCTCGAACAGGCGCGGCGACAGCTGGCGGATGCTCGGGAACAGGTGCGAGAGGAGGAGAACATCCGGGTGGATCTCCCGGCTACCGCCGTGCCCAACGGTCGTCGAGTGCTCTCGGTCCGCCAGGCCGAGCTGCGCAACGGGGTCTCGATTCCGGAGCTGGAACTGCGTGGCCCGGAACGGGTGGCGCTGACCGGACCGAACGGCGCGGGCAAATCCACCCTGTTGCACACCGTGGCCGAACTGTTGCCGGTGGCACGCGGTGCTGTCGAGGTGGGCGTGCCACTGCGCTACCTGCCCCAGCGCCACGAGGTACTCGACGAATCGCTCTCGGCGGCGGCCAACGTCGCCCGACTGGCTCCCGAAGCGACGGACAACGAGATCCGGGCCCGACTGGCTCGTTTCCTGCTCAAACAACAGCGTGCGGAGCAACCGGTGCGTACGCTTTCCGGCGGGGAACGGATCCGTGCCGCGCTGGCCGCGCTGCTGCTGGCGCAACCGGCTCCGCAGTTGCTGTTGCTGGACGAACCGAGCAACAACCTCGACATGACCAGTACTCGCGAACTGGCCGAGTCGCTCGCCGACTACGAGGGCGCGCTGGTGGTGGCCAGTCACGACTGGGCGTTCCTGCGTGATCTCGGTATCACCAAGTGGTTGTGGTTGGCGGACGAGCTGACGGAGACGGATCCCGAGCTGCTGTGACTCCGGGGACACCGAGCGCGGATCCGGTTCGGGGCGGGAGGTTCCTGTCGGCCGACCTTCGGACGGCACTTCCCGGCGGAACCTCCCGCCCGCCACCGCCGTGGGCATCATCGAGTTCGGACGGGCTCCCCGAGGGGCCACTCATTCCGGTGGAATGTTGGAATTCGAGCGGAACAGGTTGTCGGGGTCGTATTCGGTCTTGAGCCGCGTCAACCGACGCAGATTCGTCCCGAACGCGGCCCGGCGCACCGCGTCGTCGACCTCCGTGTCACCACTGAAGTTCAGATACGTTCCCGCCGCCGCGGGCAGCGTGGCCGCTTCGGCAACGGTGTCCCTCACCCATTCGGTGACCCGCGCGCTGTCCGAGGGCTCGAGCCAGTTCCCGTCCACGCTGAGCATGTAGCCGGCCTTCCTGTCCCCGAATGCGGTGGCCGCGGCGTCGACACGCTTCATGGCACCACCGAGCAGCGGCAGGTGCACCATCGTCAACGGATGCGGCCGTTGCCGTGAACGGCGCAGCACCAGTTCGACGGCGTCGTCGGTCAGTTCGTCGAGGTATATCGACTTCCAGTAGCTGAGCAGCTCGCCCCTGGGGAAGAACACGTCGAACGAGGACTGCGCGAGCCGGTACGGTGTGGGGGCGCTGAGATCCGCCACCGGTGTACCGAACCGCGCGATCGGCTCGAGTACCCGCTGCCCACTCGCCACGTCGCCGGCGTACAACGCCGCGAGGATGAACACGTCCCTGTTGTGCAGCTCCGGAGGCAACGTCGGGTCGGCGGGCATGGTCCAGAACAGCGCTCTCGTAGTCACTTCATCCGGAACCGTGTCCGCCCAGTCCCGCCATCGCCGGAGTAGAGTCTCGGCATCGTCCGCGTCGTAGATCACGGTGGAGTCCATCACCGTGGGTCCCAGCGGGTGAGCGTCGAACTCGAAGGCGGTGACGATCCCGAAATTGCCCCCGCCCCCGCGCAGACCCCACATCAGCTCGGGGTAATGCTCGTCGTCGGCGTGCACCACCCGACCGTCGGCGGTGACGAGCTCGACCGCTCGGAGATTGTCGCAGGCGAGGCCGTAGGCACGGTGCAGCCAACCTATTCCGCCTCCGAGAGTGAGCCCTCCCACCCCGGTGGTGGACACGATTCCCCCGGGCACCGCCAGCCCGAACAGCTGCGATTCCCGATCGACATCGCCCCAGGTGGCGCCGCCCTGAGCTCGTACCACTCCGCGCTGTGGGTCCACCGTCACGGCACGCATCCCGGAGAGGTCGATCAGCAGACCTCCCTCACAACTGCTGTGACCGGCCACGCTGTGTCCCCCTCCCCGAACCGTGACCAACAGCCGACTCCTGCGCGCCAGCTCTACGGCGTCGACGACGTCGGCCGTGCCGTGACAGCGGAGCACGAGACCGGGCCTGCCACGAAACGCGCCGTTCTGCACCACGCAGGCCTGCTCGTACTCACTGTCCAGGGGGCCGATCACCGACCCCCGGAACTCGGCTCGGAAATCACGCAACGTCTCGTCCGAGAGGGTGGTCGGCTCCGGCGTGAGTGTTCGCAGTTGTGTGGGCATGATCTTCTCCGACGATCCCGGCGAATCAATTTCCACGGCTTCCCGCACGAAGCTACGGCCGCCCGGGGGCTTCGATCCGGTCGTACTCCGGGCCCGCTGCGCGCGTGCGCCGCGTCCTGCCGTGGCCAGTTTGCGCTCACCGCAGGTACGCTCGATACGGACGAATGACACTTGGAACGCGTCTCGGAACGGCCCGCTCACCCGCCCGGGTAAGGCATGCGAGTCGGCGTAGCGCCGCGTTGGGCGGACTCCGCACGGGCCCGGCCCTGACGTATGCTGCGCACTCGCGAGTGCAACCATCGTCCGAGCGAGGTTCGATGAATTCCCGAAGGTTGACCTTCGTGCTCGTGCGTACCGGAGTGTTCCTGGTCGCCGGGCTGGTGCTGTTCGCCGTCCTCGGCTGGTCACCCTTCGCGGCTGTCGCGGTGGGGCTGATCGCCGCGGCGATGGCGGTACAGTTCGGCGGCGTAGTGTGGTTGCGCCGCACCGAACGGATGACGGAGAACTCACCGGACGAGAGTCCGGAAAGCCGCCGCACCAAACCGAACGACTGATTCCGGAGCACCCCTCGGCCACGGCAGCACTCGTTCGCGGGCCCGAAGCCGCGGGGCCGTACCAGCTCGGCGGCCACCGGCTCCGTTCGACCGGGGGAAACAACACCGGCCCGGACGGAGCCGCCCGTGGTCACGCTCCCTAACACCACCCCACGGCAGGGGTTTTCCCACCGGGGTTACGCCCGGAATATCGGCTTTGCGACACTTGCGGGCCGCGGCTCGAACAACGGACTTCTTTCCCTGACAGCAAGCATCTCTTCCGCTGGCGGACAACACATGCGTTCGGGAACGCGCGGCGGCCGAGGCCGATACACCCGGAAATTGGCCCTTACACCTTCGAATACGAACACAGGTAGGTCGTGGTTACCAAGCAGATTGAGCAGCCTAGTCACGTAGTCACCCCCCACGCGCCGGAAACTCGACAACGACCGCGCGAGAACGAGGTTGACCGTGCCATCGATCGGATCATCGAGAAGGGGCGTCCCCGTCTCTACCGAACGTGGCCGCAATTGTTGGCGACCGCTCTGGTCGCCGGTGTGGAAGTGGCACTGGGCGTGCTCGCTCTGCTGACCGTGTACCAGACCACCGGGAGTCCGCTGCTGGCGGGCGTGGCGTTCTCGATTGCCCTGATCGCGCTACTGCTCGGGCACGCCGAGCTGTTCACCGAGGGCTTTCTCGTACCCATCGTGGTGGTGGCGGCTCGCCAGGCCACCTGGCGACGACTGGCACGCTTCTGGGGCGGCACCCTGATCGGCAATCTGCTCGGCGGGTGGGCGCTGATGTTCGTGGTGATCACCGCGTTTCCCGGCCTGCACACCACGGCCGTGGAGATGGGTGGCAAGTTCGCCACCGCCCCACTGTCACCGCAGAATCTGTGCCTGGCGGTGCTGGCCGGTAGTGCGATCACGCTGATGACCAGGATGCACAACGGCACCGACAACGACATGGCGAAGCTCACCGCCAGCGCCGTCACCGGATTTCTGATCGTCGGAACAGGTATGCACCACTCGATACTGGATTCGCTGCTGATATTCGGCGGAATCCACGCCGGGGCCGATTACGGTTACCTGGAATGGATCACCTGGTTCAGCTGGGCCCTGCTGGGCAACATCATCGGTGGAGTCGGAATCACAACGGCGCTGCGACTGATCCGGGGCTATGCGCGTATCCGGGAGTGGCGACAGACATAGCGGGCCCCTATGGTGAGGCCGGCCGTCGGAGTGAACGTTTTCCGAACCGGCGGCCGGAAAGCACATGCGGGCGGCGAAACGACCAGCGGTTTCGCCGCCCGCATCCGCTCCGTCAGCTCTGGCGGGGCGACCAGTAATCCAGCATCTCCGCGAAGGTCTCGAAAGCGGGCTTGGAGTTGCCGTAGGGCGCCTCCAGGTGAATGCTCAGCGGGAAACCGAGGTCACGCACCCCGTCCACGACCCGCTTGTACAGATCCACGAGTTGACGCTTGCGTTCCTCGAAGGACTTCTCCGCCAGTCTGGCGACGAACTCCTGCTCCTGCTCCACGACCGGATTGCCCGGATCCTGGATGAGCCAGTCGATGAGCTTGGCGTTGCTCTCGGCACCCGGCACGAAACCGAACGAGAGCAGGATCTCCGGACGGTGCGGTGTCTGCTGTGCGAACTCCTTGAGGAAGCCGACGATGGCATCCGAGTACAGCAGCTGGGTCATGCCGTAGGTGGCGCCCCGTTCACACTTGAAGTTGAACCGGCCGTGCTCCCCCTCACGGGTGGGAATGAGAATGACACCCCGGTTGGGGACGGTTCCCTTGAACTCGGCCAACGCATCGGTAGGAGCCATCCCCGGCCCCTCACCATCGCTCATGTTGCGCGGCACACCGACGAAGGCGATGCCTTCCATACCGGCGCTGCGAAGGTCACCGATACGGTCGGTCAGCTGCTGCTTGTCGTGGAATGCCGTGACCTGGGTACACAGCCCCTTCACATCGCCGATCTCGGGACGAACGGCGTGCCAGAAATCGAGCGTGTCCATCTTCTGCTTGATCTCGACCGGACGATCGTCGTCCTCGGCGATCAAACCGGGGATCATCAGGTGCTGGATGCGGTCCCCGAGCCCGGACGTGCGGCAGCTCTCGGCCACCTTGCGGCCTTCCTCAACTGCGCTCTCCACACCGCCGTCCTGATCGGGCGGCACCAGTTCGAGTGCGATCGTTTCCATGTCGGCCTCAGGTTTTCCTTCTGTCGACGTCGGTCACGGCGGATCGCGCCTGCCGATGGCGGCAAGCCCGCACCACCGCGAGCACGATTCGTGCCACGAGCGAACAACGTACGGCCGTCAATCATCGGTAAATACCTCCGAACAGAGTAGTACCGTTACTCCGAACGGAGTAACGGAGGGTCTTCCGGTGACGGACTTATTCAGCGAAATAGCAGGTCAGCAGGCATAGGAGAAGTCGGCTACCACCGGGGTTGCGCCATCCCGGTGACATCTGTCGCATCGACCACGACACTCGGCGTGCCGGGTGAGCGGACGGCGAGCCCCCGAAACCGCACGGACCCCATCGACGATCAGGCACGTGAACTGGCATTTCCCCGAGCGAAAGCCACCTCGCGGCCGAGTTCACCCCCGTCTCGGCGGGATTCCCGAATCGGACGGGGGACACGAAACGGCCTCGGTGTCCGATTCGCCACTTCGCAAGGGGAAACAGGGCCGGACGGGTCCACAGAACCACCGCCGAGGTCAACCGCGAGCACCCCGGAAACGGAACCGACAACCGCTTTCGGCAATGGACTATGAAGTCGAACACATCGAAGGGTCCCCGCACTCGTACCCCTCCCACGGTGGGGGTTGACTCGGTGCACCGAGCCTGCCCGAGACGATCGAGGGAACACTTGAGCATCTGGATGCTGCTACTGGCGGGGACGATCGTGCTGGGCGGAGCGGTCCTGCAGGGAGCGGTGGGCTTCGGCATGAACCTGATCGCAGCGCCCCTGCTGGCCATCGCCCACCCCGCGCTGGTGCCGGTTCCGTTGTTGCTGACCGCCTCCGCGTTCGCGATCCTCCCCCTGCTCCGCGAAAGGGGCCGGGCCGACTGGCGCGGGGTCCGGTGGGGGCTGCTCGGTAGAGTGCCCGGAACCGTACTCGGGGTCACCGCGCTGGCGCTGCTGCCGAATCGTTGGCTGGCGGTACTGATCGGCCTGGTGGTGCTGGTCTCCGTAGTGCTGTCCCTGGTCTCGTGGCATCCCAAGCCGGTGCCGGGAACACTCTTCACCGCCGGAATGTTCAGTGGCGTGTTCGGAACCGCCGCAGCCATCGGCGGCCCACCGATCGCACTGGTGTACCAGCACAACGCGGGCCCCACGGTACGCACCACGCTCAGCGCCTACTTCGCGCTGGGCTCGGTGCTGTCCCTGGTCGCACTGGTCGTCTCCGGGCAGGTACACGGTGAGCAGCTACTGGCGGCCGGGGTGCTGTTCCCGTTCGCGCTGCTGGGATTCGTGCTCTCGAGCCCCCTGCGCCGCGTACTCGACAACGGGCGTACGCGTCCGGTGTTGCTCGCGGTGGCGAGTCTGAGCGCGGCCGTGCTGCTCGGCAAGGCGCTGCTCTGAGCAGCCCGTCGAACACGCCGCTGGTGGAACACGGCCGGCACGAGCCCGAGAATACGACCATGCACATCACGGCGATACAGGGCGATATCACCGAACAGCGGGTGGATGCCGTGGTCAACGCGGCCAACTCCTCACTCCTGGGCGGAGGCGGTGTGGACGGTGCGATCCATCGGCGCGGCGGCAGCGAGATACTGGAGGCCTGTAAGCAGCTGCGTGCCTCCGAGTACACCGAGGGGCTGTCAGTGGGGCAGGCCGTGGCCACCACGGCTGGCGAACTTCCCGCACGATGGGTGATACACACCGTCGGCCCGACCTACTCGGCCTCGCGGGGCCGCTCGGACCTGCTGGCTTCGTGTTATCGGGAATCGTTGCGGGTCGCCGATTCGCTGCCCGCCACCAGCGTTGCCTTCCCAGCCGTATCCACGGGTGTGTACAGCTACCCGGTGGACGAGGCGGCAGGCGTGGCGGCCCGCGCCGTGCGCGAGGCCGAGACCGGTGTGGAACTGGTGCGGTTCGTACTTTTCGATGAGCGGACCTACCGGGCCTTCGCAGCCGAGCTCGGCCAGCGCTGACCCACAAGACGTGGGCCACCCGTAGCCGGGAATCCCATCTCTGGGCCCGCCCAACGACGAACCGCCGCACGCGTTGGCGCGTTCCGAGCACGCCCGCCGCGCTCCGGGTTGCCGTGCCGAGCCGGCGGGGGCGGTGCGCCAGTGGCTTCGGATCCGGACACCCTGCACGGCCGGGCTCCGGCGCGGAGTCTGCACCCCGGGCCGCGGAGGTAGCGAGTCCTCCTGCGAACGAGTTTTCCTCCCGGGCGGGGACGGAGCGTTCGTCGGAACGTCCTGTCGACGCAACGCTAGTTCGTCGGGAAATCTTCGGATACCCCGCTGACGAGGGTTTCGGCGTGGATCACACACCGATATATGTCACACTCCGTCCATCTTTGCCATTACGTAACGGTAGGGTTCGTGGTGATCGCGTGAGCCCCACAGTTGTGGCTCCGCTTCGATCGGTATTCCATCCACGATTCTCCTCGTACGAAAGAAGATGATGTCGTTTCCTGCCGTGTTACGTGACCGGATGTCTCGCCCGGACTGGTTGTCCCCACGTGTGCTGCGGACCGAGGTGTTGGCCGGTCTCGTGGTGGCGTTGGCGCTGATTCCGGAGGCCATCTCGTTCTCCATCATCGCCGGGGTCGATCCCCGGATCGGGCTGTTCGCCTCCTTCACCATGGCGGTGACGATCTCGCTGACGGGCGGACGGCGTGCCATGATCTCGGCGGCGACCGGGGCTATCGCACTGGTGTTGGCACCGGTGGCACGGCAGTACGGAGTGGATTACCTGGTGGCCACCGTGCTCCTGGGCGGCGTGTTGCAGGCCTTGCTGGGGATGCTCGGAGTGGCGCGGCTGATGCGGTTCCTGCCCCGAAGCGTGATGGTCGGTTTCGTCAACGCGTTGGCGATCCTGATCTTCACCGCGCAGTTGCCGTACCTGACCGATGTGCCCTGGAGCGTTTACGCTCTGGTGGCGGTGGGACTGGCAGTCATGGTCGGGCTGCCGCGGCTGACCACCGCGATTCCCGCTCCGCTTGTGGCCATCGTGGCGCTGACCGTGTTCACCGTGGCGGCGGGGATCGCGGTACCCACCGTCGGCGACCAGGGCGAACTTCCCAGCAGTCTGCCCGTGCCGGGCTTGCCTTCGGTGCCTCCCACGCTCGAAACACTGCGAATCATCGCACCGTACGCGATCGCCATGGCTCTGGTCGGACTGATGGAGTCGTTGATGACCGCCAAACTGGTCGACGACATCACCGACGAGCACTCGGACAAGACCCGCGAGTCCTGGGGCCAGGGGATCGCCAACATCGTCACCGGTTTCTTCGGTGGCATGGGTGGCTGCGCGATGATCGGTCAAACCATGATCAACGTGAGATCCAGCGGCGCGAGGACCCGATTGTCCACCTTCCTGGCCGGGGTTTTCCTGCTGATTCTGGTCGTGGCACTGGGCTCGGTGGTGGCCATGATCCCCATGGCGGCTCTGGTCGGGGTCATGATCATGGTTTCGGTGGGCACGTTCGACTGGCACAGCGTTCATCCGAGAACGCTGCGCATGATGCCCAAGAGCGAGACGGCCGTGATGCTGGCGACCGTGGTCGTTACGGTCGCCACCCACAATCTCGCGATCGGCGTCGTGGTGGGCGTCGTGGTGGCCACGGTGTTGTTCGCACGGCGCGTGGCGCACCTGGTCAACATCGACAGCGTGCTCGATCCGGATGGCGGTACCAAGATCTACCGGGTCACCGGACAGCTGTTCTTCGCCTCCAGCAACGATCTGGTGTTCCAGTTCGACTACGCGGATGACCCCGAAAACGTGATCATCGACCTCTCCGGGGCCAACATCTGGGACGCCTCCACCGTGGCCGCGCTCGACGCGATCGAAACGAAGTACCGGCAACGCGGCAGCTCGGTATCGATCACCGGCATGAACGAATCCAGCAAGCAGCGGCACGCCGCGCTGGCGGGCAGGCTGGGTGGTGAGCACTGAGCAGGCCACGGCGGTCCGCGGCGTAACCGGACCCGGTGGCAGCGCCTTCCGCTGTGAGATCGCCACGGACCGCCGACTTCCTCCGGACCGTTCCCGGCTCGCAGCCGGCCTCAGCTCGCTCGCGGTGCTTGCTCCCGCAACGCTCCGAGACACAAACTCACCCGAAAATCCCAGCAGCCGGATGTTGTACCGCCTCGAACCCCGGCAATAGGCTGAAAACAATTCCCACTCGGGAAATCAGCTATTTCCGAGTGGGGGCGAATGCCCCACCGAGGCGGTCCTGCCGGGAGGAAGCCGTGCAGTCAGCGCGAACAGAAATACCGGCCTTTCCGTTCGACGATTCGTCGGTGAGCAACGTCGTCGACGTCTACACCCGACTGCGAGTCGAGAATCCGGTGAGCAGGGTCGCGCTCTCCGGCGCACCGGTGTGGCTGGTCACGCGGAACGAGGACGTACGATTCGTCCTCACCGACAACCGTTTCAGCCTGGCCCACAGTATCGACGAGGGAGTCCCACGCCTCGGCACGTTCGCGCCGCAGCCCGGTTCCCTGCTGGCTTCCGACCCCCCGGAACACACCCGCCTCCGCAAGCTGGTGGCCAAGGCGTTCACGGTCCGCCGGATCGAAGAGCTGCGGCCGTACGTGCGGCGGACCTCGGAGGAGCTCCTGGAGCGGTTGGCCCGGAACCACGGCGCCTCCGCGGATCTGATCGAGAATTTCACCGCTCCGTTGCCGATCAGAGTAATATGCCACATCCTCGGTGTCCCCGAGAGGGACCAACCACTGTTCCGCGAGTGGACCGAGAAGATAGCCAGTGTAACCGGCACCCCCCTCGAGGAGGTAAAAGCCGGCTGGCGAAACCTGGAGGACTACATAGCCGGTCTGGTGCACGAAAAACGCAGAAACCCCACCGACGATTTACTCAGCGTACTGGTGTCGGCTCGGGACGAGGACGAGAAGTTGAGTGAGCGGGAACTGGTGCAGTTCGGAATAACGCTGCTTACCGCCGGTCACGAGACGACCAAGAACCAGATCGCCAATTCCGTTCTCGTGCTGCTACGTGACTGTCCGGAACAGTGGCGGCGACTGTGCGCGGACAGCGAGTCGATACCCAAAGCGGTGGAGGAACTGCTGCGCTACGTGCCGTTGTTCGGTTTCGACGTCACCTTCCCACGGGTGGCGCGCGAGGAGGTCACCATCAACGGGGTGACCGTCGGCGCGGGCGAGACGGTACTGGTGGCGATCACCTCGGCGAACCGGGACGGCGAAATGTTCGACGCTCCGGACACTCTGGACATCGAACGTGTGGACAACCACCACCTGGCCTTCGGCAGCGGAGTGCACCGCTGTCTGGGGGCGCAACTGGCCAAGATCGAACTGGAGGTGGCCCTGGAGGGGCTGGTGCGCCACTTCCCCCGCCTGGAGACCGCCTTGGACGGGACGTCCCCGAAGTGGAACACGGGTAGTTTCATCCGTTCCCTGCGGACTCTCCCCGTACGGTGGCCAACGACCTGATCCCACTTCGGGCCGAGACCGGGTCACGGGCGTGCCGGAACGAATGAAGCAGCCACCGCGCCCGACGGACGTTCACTTCCGCGGGGCTCGTGGCGTCGACCCAATCGCCCACCCCACGGTTGGTGAGCTGTGTCGCACCCACTCGATCGATTACCGACCGCGTGGTATGCCTGCCCGATCACAGGTTGGCGTCGTGGAGGTGAGCATGTCGAGTGCGGATTGGACGGAGCCGGGGGTCCACGAGGTCGCCCCGGGAGTACACCGAATTCCACTGCCGATGCCCGGGGACGGGCTGCGCGCGGTGAACGTCTACGCGATTCGTGACACCTCCACCGTCACCCTGATCGACGGGGGATGGGCACTGGAGGAGTCCCGGAACCAGCTGGCCGAAGCGCTCGAGACCCTGGGGGCGGAACTCGGCGACATAGCCCGCGTTCTCGTCACCCACGTCCATCGGGACCACTACACCCAGGCGGTGACGCTGCGAGAGGAGACCGGCTGCCGAGTCGCTCTCGGAGCAGCCGAACGCGCCAACCTGCGGTGCCTGATGGCTTCCGATCACGTCCCGATGCGCAGGCAACGGGAACAACTGCTGGAGTGCGGCGCCAAGAACGTCGTCGACGCGCTGGAAGCCGAGTTCGGCACGCCGGACGCGCTCCCACCGGAGGAAACCTGGCAGGAACCCGACGAGTGGCTCGACGCGTCGAGCCTGATCGAGCTGGAACAGCGATCGTTACGCGTGGTGCCCACCCCGGGCCACACCCGCGGCCACGTGGTGTTCCTCGACGAGACCGAGGGACTGATGTTCACCGGCGATCACGTGTTGCCGCACATCACTCCTTCCGTCGCACTGGAGCAGGCCCCCGGGCCGGTACCGCTGCGGGACTTCCTCGACTCGCTACGGCTGACCCGCTCGCTGCCGGACGCGCGGATGCTACCTGCTCACGGACCCGCCGGATCGAGCGTGCACTCCCGGGTCGACGAGCTGCTGCGGCACCACGAACGGCGGCTGACAACCATGGCCAACGCGGTAACCGGGGGAGCCGAAACCGCATATCAGACGGCACGGGCGCTGACCTGGACCAGGCACGGATACGCCTTGGACGAGCTCGACACGTTCAACCGCACGTTGGCGATACTCGAAACGGCGGCGCATCTGCAGCTGCTCACGGAGTGGGGACGACTCGATGTCGAGCTGGTGGAGGGCGTGGCCCACTACACCGCGAACTGAGGCCGGGAACGAGGTACGCGGCACCGCCCCGCGATGTGCAATGGGGACGAAACCGTCGGGAACTCCGGTACCGTCGATCGGTCCGCCCGATCACCACACCGGTGGAAGGCCCCGCTCTCCGCGCTCATCGCCGCACCCGAGCCGGCCACCCGGACTTTTCGATCAGTTGCCACGTGAGTGCTGCACCCCGCCGTCGAGGCGTGTATGATGAGCCTCGGTCGTTTTTCTGGAGTCGTGTTAGAGCACGTTCGCAGATAGTTGGTGCGGGCGAGCAGCTGTCTTTGGTGTAGCTGGAGTAGGCGCCGTCTGAGATCCACGACCATTGGTGACCGTACGGGACGGTCGCCGGTGACCTAGTCAGCTCCCGAAAGGAGACAGCCATGCCACAGGGAACCGTCAAGTGGTTCAGCTCGGAGAAGGGCTTCGGCTTCATCGCTCCCGACGACGGCGGACCGGACGTCTTCGTGCACTACTCCGCGATCGACGCACCGGGCTTCCGCACGCTGGACGAGGCGCAGCAGGTGGAGTACACGGTCAGCCAGGGCGCCAAGGGCCCGCAGGCCGACACCGTGCGCGCGCTCTGATCTCGAGCTTTCGAGCCCGCGAATAAACATACGACGGGGCCCGCTCACTTCGCTGTGAGCGGGCCCCGTTCGTTTTCGATCTCGGCCCGGCGCCACGCCGACCGCCCGGAACGGGCCCTCGAAGCGTACGAGCGGGTGCCTTCCACTCGGCCGGGACCGAGCATCCTAGGCGCACGCGAGGTTCTTCGCGAGGCGTCGGCACCTTCGGAGCACCGCTCAACCCCCGCAGGGAAGGGCCGAACGGCCGAGAGTGGATCCGGACATTCGGTGAAACTCGCCGCGAACCGGACACGCTGGCTGAAAAACTCGTCACATCACAGGCTCTGAACCCCGCTGAATGTGACGGCGATCGCAGCGTGTGCTCTGCTCGACTGCCAAGGTGGGCGACCGATGACCGTCCCCCACCTACTTCCCCGATCCACCGCCACCGAACCGTTCGCCGAGACCGACTACCCCGAGCATCCCTACCCCGGAACGCGCCCCGACTGCTCCTTCGTTCACCTCGACGGGGTGGGATACCCCCTGCTGCCCGATTCCACGACCGATTCGGGATGGCGAGTGCGCACCGGAACCCGTACGGAACCCTGTCTGGACCGATGGTTGGCCGAGCACGGTGCCGAACCACTGCGGCAACGGCGCCCGGTACTCGCATACGGATCCAACGCCTGCCCGGAGAAGATCGGGTGGCTGCGCCGGAATCTGTCACTGACCGGCCCGGCGGTCGTGCTGCGCGCGGAGTGCGACGGCATGGCGGCGGTCTGGTCCTCGGGACTGCGGCCCCGCGACGGCCAACGTCCCGCCGTACTCGCCGCTGCCTCGGGAGTCACCGAGCAGCACACGATCTGGTACGCCACCGCGGAGCAGCGCCGAGTGCTCGACCGGTGTGAAGGCCGGGGCAAACGTTACCGACTGGTACGACTGCACGACTCCGCCTCGATCGCACTGGAGAACGGCCGAAGCCCCGAACGCGTGCTCGCTTACACGGCTGCCGCACGAGGGATGGCTCCGCTGCTGGTGAACGGCTCCGCCGTGCGTTGCGTCGATCTCGAACAACAGCAGGCGCTCGGCCTCAGCGGCTCACCGGCCGTCAGCGACGGGCTGGCCTGTTCCGAGATCGTGGGGGAACCGCTGCCTGCCTGAAGCGCGTCCCGCTGCGGCGGCGTGGTGAGTTCAGCGCATTCCCCGGGAGGCACGATCGGATAGCACCGCCGCTTTCACGCTTCCGGACGAGATCGGCGCTGGACTGGGTTTCCCGGTAGGTCGCGCTCTCGCCTACTGCCGCTGTTGCTGCCCGTAGGCCGGGGAGAGCCGGTAGCTGGTAACAGAGCCGCACAGACTGATCACCTCCCCGCACCGAGCACCGTGCCACGGTCATCCATGACCACCCCGGACTACCGAGGCCTTCACCCGGCCGGAGGGCACGTGCACGTGCTCGTCGTGCCGACCTCTCGCAGGAACATGCTCCCCAGCTGAGCACCGCGAGGCGTCTCGCGCGCCGTGGTCGCCACAGTGGGGACCGACTTCGGGGCGAGCCTGCCCTGCTGCCACGGCGAGCGCGACCACACGCACTCCCGATCTACTCACTCCGGCCTGGAATTCGGAGCTCGCGCCGATAAGCCACCGGTCGACGTACCGTGGGCGGCTTGCCCCGGAGCAGGGAGAACTCACCATTCGGTGCGCTCCCGCAACACTCTGATCACCTCCGCCAGCCGGCTCATCCCCTCCCGTGCCCCTTCTTCCATACCGCTCTGAACCATCCCGTCACGGTCGGCCACGGACTGAAACACCGAGATCCCCACATAGCGGGTCGTCCCCGCCTCGTTCTCCCAGAGGGTCACGGTTTCGAGTGATACGTGTCCGGGCATCCCCTCGTACTCGAAGGTGGCCACTATCCGATGCGGTGGGGTGATGTCGTGGTACACGCCTTGAATCTTCCCCCGTCTGAAGGCGGGGGATTCCTGACTCAGGCAGCCCGGTCACGCAGCAGGTGACCGGGTCTCACGCCCTCAACATCAGCCGGGGTGAAACCAGCCCGGACCGGCATCACGCGTGCGGAGTTCTTGTCCCTCGGGGATGAGGCTCCGCACGCGGTGCAGGTAAACGTTCGTTCTGACAGCGGCAGGCGGTGCTTGGCTCTCGCCCCGCAGTGCGCGCAGTCCATCGTTGTGTATTTCGGGTCCACCAACCGCAGGTCCCGCCCGTGCTTACGGGCCTGCTCGACCAACGCGGTCTTGGTCGCGCCGATCGCGGCATCGGCGGCCTTGCGGGCCATTGTGGTCTTGGCGAGGAACTTCGGCTTGAAGTCCTCCACGGCGATCTGGTCGTGGTGGCGGGCAACACTCTTCGCCCACTTACGGCCGGTGTCCTGCCGCTGACGGGCGACCTTCTTGTGCGCTTTCGCCGCTTGGCGTTGCGCCTTGCGGTAACCCTTGGTTTGCGGCTTGTTCCGTGGGCGCTCACGCCGCGACATCTGGCGTTGGTAGTGCGCGAGACGCTGCTGAGCGCGTTTGCCGTGCTGGGCGTGCGGCAGATCGTAGGCGCCCTCGGTGGTGGTGGCGGTTTCGGTCAAGCCCCAGTCGATACCGATCGCTCGGCCGGCTCCCGGAAGCGGTTCGGCGGCGACCTGTACGACGAACGACGCGTACCAGTGCCCGAGGTTGTCCTGATACACCCGCACCGACGACGGTTCGGACGGCAGGTCGCGGGACCAGACCACGGTCAGCTCGATCCCGCCCGCCAGGTACAGACGCCCGTCCTTCACGCGGAAGCCGCGCTTGGTGTAGGCCAAGCTGGGGCGGGTGTCCTTGTCCCGCTTGATCCGGGGCATTCCGGCGCGCTGCTTCATCGGCAAGCGGGCCTTGATGTCCTTGAGTGCTTTCGCGCGAGACTTCCCGAAGTCGCGGATGGTCTGCTGCTGCGGCACTGTCGCACCTTCACGCAGCCACCGGTTTGCCTGCCGCGCTTCGGTCAGAAGCTTGTCCAGCCAGGCCGGGCCGCACGTGTCGTCCGCCCCGGTGGCCTTGTTGTCGCGATAGACCTTGCGGGACATGGCTACGCATTCGTTCCATACCCACCGGCAGCGTCCCCACTCCTCGCGGAGCTGCTTCTCGGCGGTGTTGGACACGCGCAGGCGGAACAGGTACCGCGCACTGGCGGTGTCTGTTTCCTGCGGTGTCATGTCCATGCCGATCATTGTAGCATTTGGTTTATGGGTACAGATGGGGACTTCCGCACTGGTCGACATGTGGTTTTCGCGATGCACGCGCACTTGGTTTTCGTCACGAAATACCGGCACCCGGTCTTCACCGACACGCACCTGCGGCGGATGCACGAGGTCATGCGGCAGGTGTGCGAGGACTTCGAGACCGAGCTCGAAGAGTTCAACGGCGAGGCCAACCACGTGCACCTGCTCGTCAACTTCCCGCCGAAGGTCGCGGTATCGAAGCTGGTCAACAGCTTGAAAGGCGTCTCGTCACGGATGCTGCGCAAGGAGTTCGAGGATCTGCGGTTCGCCTACTGGAAAGGTGTCCGTCTGTGGTCCGGCTCGTACTTCGCCGGGTCAGTCGGCGGGGCGCCGATCTCGGTGGTGCGGCAGTACATCGAGCAGCAGGCGCGGCCGGTTGTGTAGGCCACCGCTGGGCCGGTTGAGCGGGAAGTTGATGCGCTTCCTCCCCGCCCTGAAGGGCGAGGCATCCACACTACGTTCGCCCGGTGAAAGCGGTACTCGGTCCCCTGCTCGTCACGGCTGAGGTAGCACCAGCTTCCGCCGGTGACGACGTCGTCACGTTCCACCGTGGTGTTGTAGTGGCGGGGTCCCCACCAGCGGGGTACCAGCGTCGGTTCGGTGCAAGCACGGAAGACGATGTCGCGCGGCGCCTCGAACACCCTGCTCAACACGATGTCCTGCCTGCCCGGCATCACGGTGATCTCGGTATCCGACATGGTCGATCTCCTCGCACGGCCCGGTCCGAATCTCCTCACCCAGGAATGCCCGATCGGCGACGTGATCGCACTGTGTGGCGGGTGGCAATCGTGGTTGCGGTTCCAGGCCCCCGCGCGATCGCCGACCGCTCCGAGGCCAGTGAGCGGTACGTGATCTTCACGCTGTCGGGCGAGTTGTACGCACGGCTCGCCCGACAGCTGTTGACGCTCCTCCCCCGGAAAGCCAACATTGCATTATAAGCAATTCGGTGCGCAATAAGCAACAAGGTGCTATCGTTCGTGACACTGCGCTGTTGAGGTGCCACTGGTGCGGTTGCCCTCGGCGAAACCGGGGAACCACCGGGGCGGTCCACCGATCGCAAGGGAGCCATCGATGCGGATTCTCGTCGCAGACACCTTCCCGGAAACCTCCCTGGCCGAGCTCTCCCGACTCGGACACGAGTGCGTGTACCAGCCCGATCTCGACTCCGAACAGCTGCGCGGGACGTTGGGCGGCGCCGAGGTCCTCGTCGTGCGCAGCACTCCGGTCGCCGCCGAGACCCTGGAAGCGGGCGACGCGCTCCGGATGGTGATCCGGGCCGGATCCGGCACCAACACGATCGACAGCGCGGCCGCCTCACGACTCGGGATTCACGTCTGCAACGTCCCGGGACGCAACGCGGTGGCCGTCGCCGAGCTGGCATTCGGCCTGCTGCTGGCGCTGGACCGCAACATCGCCGACAACGTCGCCGAGCTGCGCGCCGGCCACTGGAACAAACGACGCTACTCGCGTGCCCGGGGTATCCACGGCCGTCGGGTGGGGGTGCTGGGGCTCGGGCGTATCGGTTTGCGCTTCGCGGAGCGAGCCGTGGCGTTCGGCACCCACGTGTACGCCCTGAACAACCCGGAACGGGATCGGCAGACGAGGGAACGCGCCGAGGCGCTCGGAATCGAACTCGTCACCGACCTGCACGAACTGGCGCAGACCTGTGACGTGCTGTCCCTGCACCTGCCGTTGACGGAGGCGACCCACCACATCGTCGACCGCGATCTGCTCGCCCGGATGGGACCGGGAACGATCCTGTTGAACACCTCCAGGGGCGAGCTGATCGACGAGGACGCGCTGCTCGAGGCCATGGAAAGCCGGGGCGTCCGGGCGGGCATCGACGTGTTCCGCGACGAGCCGGAGGGCGGGACGGGAGAGATCACGTCCCGCCTGGCGGCTCACCCCAACGTGTACGGCACGCACCACATCGGGGCCTCCACCGAGCAGGCCCAGCAAGCCGTGGCCGACGAAGTGGTACACATGATCGGGGCTTTTCGGGCGGGCACCGTGCTGCACTGTGTCAACGAACAGTTCCCACCATCCGAGCGGGCCGGAGACGCGGCCGTGTCGGCACGTTCCGGCGGTGTCTCATGAACGCCCCGCGCATCCAGCGCACCACCACCGTCCCTCGGAACAGCGATCACCATTCCGGCGGG
This sequence comes from Actinopolyspora mzabensis, assembly GCF_900101095.1. Taxonomy (GTDB): domain Bacteria; phylum Actinomycetota; class Actinomycetes; order Mycobacteriales; family Pseudonocardiaceae; genus Actinopolyspora; species Actinopolyspora mzabensis. Next base: position 60,374 of record NZ_FNFM01000003.1, on the reverse strand, counting down.
ATCACGGTACGCTACCCCCGTCTCCTCGTGCTCGAGCAGCAAGACGCCGCCCCGCTGGACGGCTCCATCGAGCCCGAGCGGGTGAGGCGCCTGCTCGACGGTGGCGGCTACACCCGTCCCCCACGGCCCACCGTGGTGGTCTACCGACTGCGTGCGGGCAGGCACCAGCAGACCGGCGTGGTCCTCGAGGTCTCGCTCGACGACTACCGAGCGGGCAGGATCCGCCGCCACGAGGCCACCAGGCCCGACCGGGAACACCGTATAGCGCAGCTCACCGAGGCGAGCGGTGTCGAACAGATGCCGGTGACGCTCACGCATCCGGACCGGCCGTATCTGGGTGAGCTCCTCAACGGAGTGACCGAAGGGGAACCAGACCTCCAGGCGGATGCCGCCGGCGGGGTTCGCCACAGTGTGTGGCTGCGGCAGGACACCCTGTTGGCCAGGACGGTGCGGGAGGAACTGGCGAGTGTTCCGGCGGTCTACATCGCTGACGGCCACCACCGGATGGCGGTCGCCGAGCGGAACGGCCGGTCACACCGGCACTCCACGGAGGAGGACCCGCGCGCGTTCACATTGGCCGCACTGTTTCCCAGCAGCCAGATGCGCATTCTCGGTTATCATCGTTGCCTGCCCGCGCACCGCGAGCTGTCGACGGCGTGGGTACTCGAACGGCTGGCGGAGTTGCCGGTGGTCACGCGGACCGAGGAATGCACCTCGACCGCCACGACCAATCCGGCACCGGGAGTGGTGCTACTCCGCCTCAACGACCGGTGTTTCCGGCTTCGGCTGCGCTCGCCCACCGGGCCGAACCAGGTGCGGGCGGGCCTGGACGCCGTGCTGCTGGACGAGCAGCTGTTGCCTGCCGTCTCGCGTATCGTCGATCCGAACGGCCAGCACGGTGAGAGTCCCGACGGCGGGGGAAAGTGCTGGTGCTCCTCCCGGAACGCGATCTGTCTGGTGCCGCACCCGCCCACAGTGGAACAGGTCATGGCAGTCTCCGACTCGGGGTCGGTGATGCCGCCGAAATCGACCTGGTTCGACCCGAAGGCCGTCGCCGGGCTTTTCGCTCGCGAGCTGCGTTAGCTCCGATCCCGGCTCGGCGCTCGGGCCGGTCGACACGACAAGCAGCGAACGCCGCCACTGGCGGAACCGATCAGGAAGCCGTTTCGGCGTGATCGACACGACACGACGATCCCCACCGGGGATGGGTGTGCCCTCACTTGCTCGCTCACCCAAGGGCTGCCGGATGCGGCTGGGGCGTTTGAGCCACCCCACGCCGGGAAACACTCGAGAAGGACATCGTGATGTCGCCGGGCGGGAAGTGTCCCGGAGCACCCGGCGAGAAACAGCGGAGGTGAGTGATGAGCACGGTACGAGAAATCATGCATCCGGGAGCCGATTGTGTGCGCACCGAGGAGACCGCGGCCGACGCCGCGCGGCTCATGGCCCGTCTCGGGGTCGGCGCACTTCCTATCTGCGGCAAGGACGACAGGATCAAGGGCATGGTCACCGACCGGGACATCGTGATCAAAGTGGTGGCCGAGGGTCGGGACGCCGGGACGTTCCCGGCGGGCGATCTCAACCAGCAGGAGGCCGTCACGATCGGTGCCGACGATTCCACCGACGAGGCGATGCGCGTCATGAACGAGCACCGGATCCGGCGTCTTCCCGTGATCGACGGACAGCGCCTCGTGGGCATGGTCACGGTCGCCGACATGGCACGCACCATGCCGGAACCCCGGGTCGGGGAGTTGGTCGAGTCCCTCTCCGAGGCGTGAACCGGGCGAGGGCCCGTGAACCCGGCACACGGACGTTGCCGGGAACGTCCCCTTGGTGACTCGCGCGAGGGATACCGGACCTCGCCCGAACGGGGTCAGGAAACGGTCACCCCGAACACCAGGCCCAGCAGGAAGGTCATCACCGCGGCACCGGCTCCGATACCCAGCTGACGCAGGGCGCGCGGCAGCGGGGCGCCCCCGGACAGCACTCCCACCGTGGCTCCGGTTAGCAGCAGCGCCGCCCCGCTCAACGCCGCGGCGACCAGCATGGCGAGCAAACCGTGAAGTCCGAGGAGAAACGGCAGTACCGGCAACAGGGCCCCGACGGCGAAGGCCGTGAAACTGGAGGCGGCGGCTTTCGTCCCACTGCCGACCACTTCCCCACCGTCGTCCTCCTCCCCAGCCGGATACTGTTCCGAGCCGGGGCGACGCAGCATCATCTCGGCCCGCTGTTCGGCCTCCGCGGCCGACATACCACGTGCCCGGTAAACCAGGGCGAGTTCGTTGGCGTCCACATCCAGTAACGGCACCGCACCGTCCGCCGTGGCGTCGGGCTTTCCCGCCGCGATGAGTTCTCGCTGCGAGCTCACGGACACGAACTCCCCCGCGGCCATGGACAGCGCCCCGGCCAACAACCCGGACAACCCGGTCAGCACCACCAGAGTGGTGCCGGCTCCCCCGCCGATCACACCGAGCACCAGGGCGAGATTGCTTACCAGGCCGTCGTTGATGCCGAAAACGGACGCCCGCAACGTTCCGGACATCCGCGCCCGCCCCTGTGCGGCCAGCGCGCGCACCACTTCGCCGTGCACACGCTCGTCGGCGGCCATGGCTTCGGTGGCGTCGGCAGTGGACTCGTAGTCGGAACGGGTTTCGGCGCGCTGCACCAGCGCCAGCACGAAGATCCATCCGAAGCCGCGGGCGAGGAAGGCCAACACTCGCATTCGGAACGTAGCGCGGCGCGGCTCGCCGACGTACTCCCCGAGCAGGCGCCGCCAGTGCTCGGCGTGACGATGCTCGGCCTCGGCCAACCGCAACAGGATCTCCCGCTCCGTGCCGCGTCTGCGCTCGGCCAGCTCGCGGTAAACGGTGGCCTCGGCTCGTTCGTCGGCCAGCATCCTGCGCCAGGCCCGTAGTTTCGCGGCGGGAGGGGGTTGCCTGTCGGCGGCTGGCTGCTCGGACACTGCTTCGAGGATGCCACCCCTCGGGGAATCGGGCCGGTCGAAGCCGGAACCGGAAGCCGGTACGTTCGACGAGAAGTTCCGGTCCGGACCGGAAGTTCGTACGCAGCGACCTCACCGCGCTGGCCGGACGTGGCACGCCCACGGCACGGTAACCAGCACGGTTGCCGATTCGGGGTTCCGGGGTAAGCATGGCGCTCGCAGTAGCCCCGAGCGGAGGAGCGCAGCCATGCGTTCGAGTACAGACCGAATCCTTACCACCCAGGCCGGAAGCCTGCCACGTCCGGACGCACTCATCGAGCTCAACCGCTCCCGTGCCGAGGGCGGTATCGATGAGCAACAGTTTCACAGCGGAGTGAACCAGGCCGTCACCGAACTGGTGGGGCGGCAACGGAGTGCCGGAGTCGACCTGGTCGGGGACGGGGAGTTCGGCAAATCGGTGAGTCAGCGGGTGGACTACGGGGCCTGGTGGTCGTACTCGTTCCAACGGCTCGGGGGGCTGGAACTCGCCGATGCCCCGCTGTTCGAGACGACCCACGAGGGAGCGAGAGCCACCGAAGAAGTGGCCCTGACCAGCTTCGGGAATCGACGGGACCGTGTCGGGTTCGCCGAAGCCTACGCGGACCCGACTTCGGGTGTGGAGGTCTCCACCAGTCCGATGAACTTCCCCGTGTGCCGGGGACCACTGACCTACGTCGGTCACGAGGCGATCAACGCAGACATCGCGAGATTCAAACGTGCGCTGGAGGCCAACGGCCTGGAAGAGGGCTTCATGACAGCGATCGCACCCGCGAGCTGTTCCCGAATCGACAACGAGTACTACGACAGCCAGGAGGAGTTCCTCTACGCCTGTGCGGAGGCGATGCGCGAGGAGTACAAGGCGATCATCGACGCCGGTCTCATCCTGCAACTCGACGATCCCGCCATCGCGGAGAACTGGGACCAGATCAACCCCGAGCCGTCCGTGGCGGATTACAAGCGGTTCACCATGCGCCGTGTGGAGGCGCTCAACCATGCGATCCGTGATCTGCCGAAGGACCGTATCCGGTTCCACCTGTGCTGGGGCAGCTGGCACGGCCCGCACACCACTGATCTGCCGATGCGCGATCTCGTCGACCTCCTGCTCTCGATCGATGTGCGGGCCTACTCGTTCGAGGCGGGCAACGTCCGGCACGAGCACGAGTGGAAGGTCTGGCAGGATGTCACTCTGCCGGACGACAAACTGATCATGCCCGGTGTGGTCAGCCACGCGACCAACGTGGTCGAGCATCCGGAACTGGTCGCCGACCGCATCGTGCGGTTCGCGGAATGCGTGGGGCGTGAGCGAGTCGTGGCCTCCACGGACTGTGGGCTGGGCGGCCGGGTCCATCCGCAACTGGCCTGGGCGAAACTGGAGGCACTGGCAAGCGGCGCGGAACTGGCGACCGAACGTCTGTGGCCCTGAGTGCACGACAGCCGCGGCACTTCCTCCGTCACCGTCGCGGAGGAAGGTGTCGCGGTTGCGACGTTCGGGCACGGAAACCTCGGAACCGTTTCCGAGAGCGGATGATTCGCCTAGCATCGCCGATGATGAACACCCCCGGCTCCCGGAATGCGCTGTCACTCTCGGAAGCGGAACGGGAATGGTTGGTTCGTTGGACGAGACTGCCGTCCACCTCCCAGGCGGTCGCGCTGCGCTGTCGTATCGTGCTTGCTTGCGCACACGGCCTGTCCGACGCGAGCGTTGCTCGCGGAATCGGAGTTTCCGCCCAGGTGGTCGGCAAGTGGCGGCGACGCTTCCGGAGGGGACGACTCGCGGCGTTGCAGGACCGGCCCCGTTCGGGGGCGCCACGGTCGATCTCGGAGGAACAGGTACAGACGATCCTCGAAGCGGTACTGACCGAACCACCGCCGAACGGAATCAGGTGGACCAAGCGCGCGCTGTCCAGCCGAGCCGGGGTGTCCCCCTCCTCGGCGATGCGGATTCTGTACCGGCTCGGCGTCAGCACCGCGCAAACCGGTCGAACGAACGAAGCCACCAGTAACGCTGCCCGGACGGCCCTCTACCTGGCTCCGCCGGAGTCGATCATGGTCATGGCCTTCGACGAGAGTCACGATCCCGACCACGGTGCGGGCAGGGTTTTCCCACCCGCTCCCGGTGACCACGACGTGGTGCTGCGTACGGAGCTGGCGAATCGTCTCTCCCAATCCACCGGAAACGACGATTCGGGGAGTCTGGTGCGGTTTCTGCGCAATCTGGAGAACCGAAAATTCCAGAACCTCGACCTCCACCTGATCTGTCACGGTCACGGAACTCGCAAGATCGAGGCGATCCGGCGTTGGCAGGAGCAACACTCGGGACTGCACCTGCACTTCACACCGGACAAGGAGCTGTGGTTGCGGTTGGTGGAGCGCTACTTCACACCGATCAGCACCTCCGGCGTCTCAGACGGACGGTCACCGCTAACCGTGTTCGCGTCGGAACTGCACCGCTGGTCACGGCAACGGCGCGGCACCAACACGTTCACGTGGTTCCAGCTGTGAAGCGGAAAACCGCCTCGGAGAACACGAATTCGTGGTCCACTCCGCCACGGAGAACGAGCATCCTCGCTTACATCGCCCGGCATGACGGAACGACACTCCGGCGAGGAGTACGAAGCGACCCAGTGGAATTCCGGCACGACACGTCGCACCGCTCTCGCCGCGTTCGGCGGGCTGGGAATCGGCACGCTCGCCACGGGAACCGCGCGGGCACGGGTGAAGGCTGCCGACATCGACACGGTGTCGCGAACTTCCGCCGCATCGTGCCCGGTTGGTATCGGAGGCGGACCACGCACATCCGCGTCAAGACGATCACCGGCGGGCACCGCGAGGACGGCGGCTGGCGAGGCGGGAACAGCTCGCACACCGGCCAGCTTTACTTTCCGGGTGAATTCAACGAACGACTCGTCCGCACCGAACCGTGTTCGCACAACAACGTTCCCCGGACCACCAACGCCGAGGACCTGTTGTACAGCTCGGGTGACGAGGGCTCGATGACGCAGTTGGACATCGGACGGGTACCGGCCGGATTCGTCCGACCGACGATCAGCGCCTCGATCGTACTGGGCATCCACCCGGAGGCGACCCCGCCGCCGGGTGGAATGCCGCCGGGAGCACGGCCACCGGGCTGAACACCGTTTTCCGGCGGGGTCGTCCGAGGTGAGCGCTCGGACGACCCCGCCGGAAGACTCGATCAGTGCGAGGAGGCCTTCTCCGCTCCGGCACCGGTCAGGGAACGTACCTCCATCTCGGCGTACTTGGCCTCGTCGTGTTCGCCGGAAAGCACGGTGCCGAGCCAACCGAGGAAGAACGAAGCCGGGATGGAGACCAGACCGGGGTTCTCCAGCGGGAACCACTGGAAGTCCACGCCGCTGAGCATGGCTGTCTCACTGCCGGACACCGCGGGTGAGAACACGATGAGCAGTATCGCGATGCCCAGGCCGCCGTAGATACTGCACAACGCGCCGGTGGTGTTGAACCGCTTCCAGAACAGCGAGTAGAGAATCGTCGGCAGGTTCGCCGAGGCGGCGACCGCGAACGCCAGGGCCACCAGGAACGCCACGTTCTGGTTGCGGGCGAGGATGCCGCCGACGATGGCCACGGCACCGATCACCACGGCGGTGATCCGTGCGACGCGGACCTCCGCCTGCTTGTCGGAGACCTCGCCCTTCTTGATGACGTTGGCGTAGATGTCGTGCGCGAAGGAGGCGGACGCCGTGATCGTCAGGCCCGCCACCACCGCGAGGATGGTCGCGAAGGCCACGGCGGAGATGAAGCCCAGCAGCACCGGACCACCCAACGCCTGGGCCAACAGCGGTGCAGCGGAGTTCGAGGCCCCCGGGGCCTGGCTGATCGTCTCCGGTCCGACCATGGCGGCCGCGCCGTAGCCGAGCACCAGGGAGAACAGGTAGAACAGCCCGATCAGGAAGATGGCCCAAACCACGGAACGACGCGCTTCCCGTGAGGTCGGAACGGTGTAGAACCGCATCAGTACGTGCGGCAGACCTGCCGTGCCGAGCACCAGTGCCAGGCCCAACGACAGGAAGTCCAACTTGCTGATCTCGGAGGTACCGTACTTCGCCCCCGGTTCGAGCAGTCGCTGCCCGTCGGCACCGGCCTTGTCCACGGCTCCCTGCAGCAGAGCCGAGAAGTCGAAACCGTACTTGGCGAGCACCCAGAGGGTCATCGCGCCGGCACCGGCTATCAGCAGGCCCGCCTTGATGATCTGTACCCAGGTCGTCCCCTTCATACCGCCGACGAGCACGTAAATGATCATGATGACGCCGACGACGGCGATCACCAGGCTGACGCCGACCGGGTTGCTGATTCCCAGCAGCAGTGACACCAGCACTCCGGCCCCGGCCATCTGGGCCAGCAGGTAGAAGAAGCTCACCGCCAGCGTCGAGGTCGCGGCGGCCGCCCGCACCGGGCGCTGGCGCATCCGGAAAGCGAGCACGTCACCCATGGTGAACTTGCCGGTGTTGCGCAGCAGTTCGGCGACCAGCAGCAGCGCGACGAGCCACGCCACGAGGAAGCCGATCGAGTACAGGAAACCGTCGTAGCCGTACAGCGCGATGGCACCGACGATTCCGAGGAAGGACGCCGCGGACAGGTAGTCGCCGGAGATGGCTATCCCGTTCTGCGGGCCGGAGAACGCGCGCCCGGCGGCGTAGTAGTCCGAGGCGGTTTTGGTGGTGCGACTGGCACGTAACACCACGACCAGGGTAACGACGACGAAAGCGACGAATATGCTGATGTTGATGACGGGATTGCTGCCCTGCAGCCCACCGCTCTGCGCCAACTGGGTCATTCCGACCTCCCCTCGATCTCCTCACGGATCCTGCCCGCCACCGGATCGAGCCGCCGGTTCGCGAACCGCACGTAGATTCCGGTGATCACGAAGGTGGACACGAACTGCAGCAGTCCCAGCACCAGACCAACGTTGATGTTGCCGACGAGCTTGATCGACATGAACCCGTGGGCGTAGTCGGCGAGCAACACGTACAGCAGGTACCAGCTCAGAAACAGCACGGCCACGGGAAAGACGAAACCGCGCAACCTGCGGCGCAGAGCCACGAAGTCCGCGCTGGCGTGGGCCTCCTTCCACTGTTCGACCGTCGGGTCACGGGACTCGGACTCATCGGTCGTCACGAGCGACCTCCTCACACGAAAGAGTGACTCAAGGCACAGTAGGAAGAGCGCGTCGTGTTGGGGAGACACGTGGGACGAATGGGCGAACCGTGCGACGAGCGGTGGATGAGCGGGGCTGCGAACGAGACGAACGAGGCGCTTTCCGAGAACACGACGCAGGCGACGCGGAATCAGTCGCCGATCCTTACCGTCCGGAGTCCGGCGTGGTTCGTTGATCCAGATGCAGCCGCAGCATGGCCGACCTCGCCCGCGGGGAGAATCCGCTTCGCAGTGAGACCAGCACCATCGTGCCGAAGGCGAGCGGCACCACCCACGGCGCCGGTTGAGCCAGCAGAATCGCCCACCAGCCACTCAGCTCCGGACCGAACAGCGTCACCACGATTCCGGCCGAGGAGCCGAGCAGTCCGAGCAGCACGCCGCTGACAGCGCCCGCCGCCGTTAGCCGCCACCACCAGATCCCCAGCACCAGCAACGGGCAGAAGGTCGCCGCCGCGAGCGTGAACGCCCAGGTGACCAGAATATTGGTCTCCAGCGGAGCCGCGAACAGCGCCAGCAGGATGACCACCGCGGCGGCGAGCAGCGCGGTACCGCGCAGGCGTCCCAGACCTCCGGGCGCGAGATCGTGCGAGACGGCTCCCGCGAGCACCAGCAACAACCCCAACGAGGTGGCCATGAACGCCGCGAACGCACCACCGGTCAACAACACGGTGAACAACGTTCCCGCCCAACCGGTGTCCACTCGCGCGGGCAACGCCACCACCACCGTGTCCGTCCCGCCGGACAGGTAGAGCCGCGGCAGCAGCACCCTGCCCAGCGCACCGTATACGCCGGGAAACAGGTAGAACACGCTCAGCAGCCCCACTGTGAGAGCAGCGGTACGACGCGCGGCCGCCCCGTCCGGGGTGGTGTGGAACCGAACCACCACGTGCGGGAGCCCCATGGTGCCGAACATGGTGGCGATCAGTACGGCCCAGGTGCCGAACAGCGGATGTCCGGCATCGGCGACGTCCAGCAACGGACGTTGCCATCGTTCTCCTCCCGGACGACCACCGGAACCGACGTGCGGAACGGGCTCTCCCGCCGGGAAGACGAGAGTCCGGCCCGCCCGCACCTGGTGCGTGCCCGGGTGCAGCACACGGGCACCACCCCCCGGCCGGTGAATTCGCGTCGGCTCGGTGATCCGGAAGGTGACCCCGATGCGGAACTCCACCCGGGTCCGTTCCTCGAACCGTTCGAACTCCACGGGCTGTAACGCCTGTTGCCGCACCTCGGCTCCGGCGTGCACCGTCAACCACACGGCAGGCACGGTGAACAGCAACAGCTTCAGGCAGAACTGCACCGCCTGCACATAGGTGGCCGCCCGCATACCGCCGAGCGCCAGGGTGACGCTGATGACGCCCCCGGCTACGACGACTCCGACCCAGTACGGGGTGGCGCTGACCGCACTGAGCACCAGCCCCGCAGTGCGGAACTGCGGCACCAGATAAAGCACCGCGATCAGCAGCACCACCACGGCCGTCAGCTTGCGCAGCACGGTGGAGGCCAACCGGGCCTCGGCGAAGTCGGGGACCGTCAACGCTCCCGAACGCCGCATGGGGGCGGCGACCAGCACCAGCATCGCCACGTAACCGGCTGTGAATCCGACCGGGTACCAGAGGGCGCCGGGGCCGTCCTTGACCATCATGCCCGCGATCCCCAGAAACGACGCGGCCGAGAGGTACTCACCGGAGACGGCGGCCGAATTCAGCAGCGGCGAGACCTGTCTGGAAGCGACCAGGAAATCCGAGGTGGTTCGCATCGCGGCGACGCCGCGCACTCCGACGAACAGGGTGAGCAGCACCACCGGGGCCACCGCCAGTACCGCCACTGTCATCGGTGCCGCTCCAGCCGCTCGGCTCGCCGCAACTGCCGCCACGCCAGCAGCACCATCGCCGGGAAGGGGACGAGCACGGGGATCAACCAGGAGGCCGGAATCCCGGCCACACGCAGTGTGGAGACCACCGGCAGGTAGACCTGCGCCAGGGGGAGACCGAACACGAGCAGCACCAGCCCGGACAACGTGATCGCCCCGTGAAACCGCTGGGCACGGTAGAGCTGGGCGGCCCGTTCGAGTTCGGCTGTCCCCAGCGGCGGCGCGCTCCAGTGGGTCCGTGAAACCCGTCGGACACGAGCCATGCGGGTCTGGGGGCTCATGACCGGAACTCGTTTACCCTCGCTCATCGGCCTCCCCGAGACGCACTGTCCAACTCGACCCGTTGCGCTTGATGCAACAATTTCTCGCGCAGTTCACGCGCGTGCCGTCTACTGACCGGGACATCACCGATCTCGGTGTGTGCCACGAGACCGCCCGCGGAGTCGCTACGCAGTTCCAGCACCGCCTGCAGCGCGACCAGAAAGCTGCGGTGCACCCGTTGGAAACCGGCCGAGCACCAGTACTCCGCCAGCCGTGAGATGGGCATCCGCACCACGTGCTCCCCGGACGGGGTGTGCAGGCGGACGTAGTCCCCATCGGCGGAGACGAAACGCACGTCGCCCCGGCGCACGTACTTGGTGCGCCCGGCGGTTTCCACCGGCAGCGCGGGCATCGCGTCGGTCGCCTGCACCTCCTGCTCCGAACCGGTGGCGTCGCCGGGTGAGGACACCACCCTGCTCACCTTGGCCAGTGCCGCTGCCAACCGTTCGGCCCGCACCGGTTTGAGCAGGTAGTCAACGGCACCGATGTCGTAGGCCGTCACTGCGTGCCCGTCGTAGGCCGTGATGAACACGATCACCGGCGGTGAACTCAGCTTGGTCAACAGCGAGGCGAGTTCGATGCCGTCGAGTCCCGGCATCGATATGTCCAGGAAGACCACGTCGAACCGGTCGCTCTGGATCAGTTTCAGCGCCGCCAACGCCTCATCCGCTCCCGTAACCTCGGCGACCTCGGGAGCGGCCCGCAGCATCTCGCGGAGTTCGTCCAGAGCGGGGCGAACGTCGTCGACAGCCAGCACGCGAAGTCCTCGTGTCATCGCGGCACCACTCCGGGTTGAAACATGGGAACCCGGAAAATCACCTTCGTCCCCGCCCCTCGCGCGGTCTCGAGGACCAGGCCGTACCAGGCACCGTAGATGGATCGCAACCTGCGATCCACGTTGGCCAGCCCAACGCTGTTCTCGGAACCACGACCGGCCAGTATCTCCTCCGCCTCGGCCGGATCCATTCCCACTCCGTCGTCCTCCACACTGATCACCAGATCACTTCCGGCCGCCTCACCGGAGACCTGCACGAGGCCGGCCCCGTCGTCCCCGACGAAAGCCGGTTGGATCCCGTGCCGCACCGCGTTCTCCACCAGGGGCTGTAGTACCAGGTAGGGCACGGACACGGCCAGCACGTCGGGTGCCACCCGGATCTGCACCCGCAGTCGGCTACCGAGCACCGCACGCTGCAGCGCGAGGTAGGTCTCGATGGCGTGGAACTCGTCGGAAACGGTGGCGTACTCACGGTTTCGTGCGAGCCCGTAGCGGATGAAATCGGCGAAATCGAGCACGAGCTCACGGCTACGATCGGGCTCGGAGCGGATGAGCGAGCCGATCACGGTCAACGCGTTGTAGACGAAATGCGGGGAGATCTCGGAACGCAACGCACGCAGCTCGGAACGCGCCGCCTGCTGGGCGGTGCTTTCCAACCTGCCGCGTTCCAACGAGTCCTCGATCCACTCTCCGGCCCGACTCACCGCGGACCCCGAGACACGACCGCTGACCAGCAGAACCCCCACCAGCTCCGCGCTCGAGTGGAGCGGAACGGCGGTCAGCGGCGGGCGGCCTTGGCGCGTCTCGGTGTGCAGCACCTTGTCGATCAACTTCGCCGCGCCTTGCGGGTCGTTCGGAGTTCCTGCCTGCACCCATTCGCCGGACAACCCGGTCAGCACCACCGCCCGGGCACGAAGCAGTCGTCGAAGATCCCGCGCGGCCGCTTTGACCCCGGTGCCGCTCAGACCTTCCCTGAGGTTCCTAGCGATACGGTGCGCCCTGGCCACGCTGGTCATCGGATCGGGAGCCGACCACCCGACCCCGGGGCCTGCGAAACCTGGTGCTCGATCGGCGGGCACGGCCATGAACGCTCCTAGCACTGTCGAGACGGCCCGCCGGATCCTAGTGCTTCGGCCACCGCTATCCGAAAGATGTTCATCGGACTCGGCCACCGAGGCCCCGGTCGTGCTGTCCCTCCCGAAGGTGAGACGGTAGCGCCTGTCGGGAACGGCTGGAAAGGCGATTCCGGACGGAATCTCGGCTCGTAACGATTCTGCGCTCCCCGGTGAACGCACCCGAAGTCGACGGTTCCAGCCAATTGGAATATTCCATCCAGTATGACGCACACGAATTGATCCGGTAACAGGTATTCTCATGATCGCGACGGGGCGTAAAATGTGCCGGCCGCGATCTCCGGACCCGTTCGCCGCAGGCGGAGGATTGATGACCAGATATTTTCCGCTGGTGTCGGCACTGGTGTGCTGCTACTTGGTGGCTGTGATCGCCGTTCTGGGCTCCGGGGTACTCACCGCGGAATCAGCGCTGATCGTCGACGACGTGGCCCAACTGATCAGTGGTTGTGGAGCGACGATCGCGTGCTGGTGGCGAGCTCGGCGCCACCACGGCGGTCAGCGGCACTGGCGGATGCTGCTGGGGATCGGCACCGCGGGCTGGACGGCGGGCATGGCGGTATGGGCCTGGTTCCGCACCTTCGCCGACACGCCGTTGCCGTCGCCCTCACTGGCCGATGTCGGGTTTCTGACCCTGCCGGTGTTCGCATTGCCCGCCCTGTTGGTGTTCGCCGAGGACGGTCGACCTGTCCGGGGAATCACGGCGCGCTCCTCCCGAGCGGCGGCTCGCACCCGCACCGTCCTGGTGCTGGACGGTCTGATCGTCACCGGCTCACTGTTCCTGTTGACCTGGGCGACAGCACTGGGCGCCGTGGTGCGTTCGGGAGCGCCGACCGCGCTGGGATTCGTGGTGGCGGTGGCGTATCCGGTCACCGATCTCGTACTCGTGGTGATCGTCGTATTGCTCGCCTCCTTCAGGCGGGCCCGCAACAGCCTGCGGCTGTTGCTGCTGGGTTCGGGGCTGATCGCCCTGTCGGTCTCCGACAGCATTTTCGCCTACCTGGTCAGCAGCGGGGCTGCCAGCATGAACCCACTGTTCGACGCGGGATTCGTGGCGGGACCGGCACTGATCGCGCTGGCAGCGATCGTCCCCGACGATCACGAAGCCGCGTCCGCGCACGAATGGCGGGAGCGAACCGTCGACTGGGCGCATCTCATGCTGCCGTATCTGCCGCTGATGGTGGCGGCCTGCTACACGACCGCGAAAACCGTGCTGGGAGCAGGAACGGACGACCTCGAAGTGGTCGGGGTTTTCCTGTTGTTCGTACTGGTCGTCCTGCGACAGCTGGTAACTCTCATCGACAACGCCAAGCTGTTGGAGAAGGTGCGGAACACCCAGCAGGATCTGGCTCACCAGGCCTCGCACGACCCGCTGACCGGGTTGGCGAACCGGACGCTGCTCTACGAGAGACTGCACGACAGCATCACACGCAACAGCCGGACGCATCATCCGTTCGGACTGCTGTATTTGGATCTCGACGGCTTCAAGACGGTCAACGACACCTTCGGGCACTCCGCGGGGGACGCGCTGTTGCGCGCCGTGGCCGACAGACTCCGCGAATGCGTCCGGACAGTCGACACCGTGGCCCGGCTGGGTGGGGACGAATTCGCCGTGCTGGTCGACACGGAACGCAGGCAGGAGTCCGAACTGGTAGGCGGGAGGGTGCTGGCGGCACTGCAACGCCCCTTCACCGTCGAAGGTCGAAGGCACACGATAGGCGGCAGCCTCGGGATCGTGCACTGTCCGGTCCACGAGGATATCTCGGCCCAGACACTGCTGCATCAGGCAGACGCGGCGATGTATGCCACGAAACAACGCCGCAAACAGCGGAGCGGCGAAACATCACTCCACGGGAGTGTCCCTGCCGATGACGACCCGGCGGGTGAGGAACCGGCGGAAGAGGATGTGAGCCCTGCCGACCCGACGATTCACGACGATCCACCGGAAAACGCCCACTGCGCTCAGGATGAGCCCCCGGCGCAGGAGGGCCCCGCCGTTGCGAAGGACCACGCCACCCCGGCCGACCCAGCTGTTCCGGATGACCCAACTGTTCCGGACGACGGGATGTCGCTGCACAACTGATCCACGCCGTTCCCGTAAGCAGTGGCTTCTCCGGGCGGAACCATGGAGCGGGACAGGATTACCGACGTGCGCGGTGAGATCGGATCCCGAGCGTGCGGCCGATGAGCACTTCGGGGAGACGGTCGGAGAACCGCCGTCTCCCCTGCCGGAGATCAGCGCCTCCGCCGGATCAGTGTTTCGGCAACAGCCCGAACACCGTGGCCGTGGCCCCCGAACCGTGGCGATGGGCGGGCCCGCCCGCCAACACCCAACCGCCTGTGGTGGGCAGACGTTCCAGGTTCGCCAAGACCTCCAGACTGATGCGGTGCCGCTGATACAACATCAGCGACACCCGGTACTGGTGGTCCGTTCCGACATCGGGACTGAAGGTGTCGGTACCGAGAGCACCGCGGTAACCGAGCCGCCCGGTTTCCAGCAGCCAACTCACCGCCTCGGGGGAGAACCCCGGGTGGTGCATCCGGCCCTGTTCATCGAGGTTGCGGAAGGCCGGGGTGCCCCATTTTTCCTGCCAGCCGGTCCACAGCACCACCGCGGCGTTCCGTGGAATCGGACCGTGCTGGCGTTCGAACCGCCACAGGTCCTCCACCGTGACCGCGTAGTCGGGATCGCGTTCGGACTCGCGACGAACGTCGATCTTGACCGCCGGAAGCAGCAGATCCTCGGGGTCCAACTCGTCGGCACCGGGTTCACCCGCGTTGAAGTGGCAGGGGGCCCCGAAATGCGTACCGGTGTGCTCACCCTCCTGCACGTACTGTAGGTAGAACCCGTCCTGTTCGAGCGTGGCCACGGTGCTCAGGGTGAATTCCGGGTCCCCCGGATAGATACTGGTCGTTTCCGGATCGTTGACGTGCGAGAGGTTCACCAACCTCATGTCGCCCGGGTCGAAACCCGGTCGGCGACCTCCCCCACCGGCCTCGGCCCGCGCGGAACGCGCCAAACCGACCGAGGCAGCCAACCCCGCACTCCAGCTCACCAGTTTCCGCCGTGCGAACAAACCATCCGTCCCTTCCGGAGGAGCTGTCGATCAATCGCCCGATCTCGTGTCACGACGAGGCGCGCTCACTGAGCACTCTCGGCGTGTCCGAATCGGACATCGTACCGGCCGTGCCCATCCGGCAGTGCGGCGCTACCGACGAGCAGTCCGACACCAGAAGAGGAGCACGGCGGGACTCACACGACCGGCGCTGCGCCACGCGGTTGTGGAAGTCCGTCCAGCATCACCGGCAGCGTGGCGTGCCCGTTGGCGATGAACCCTCCGGCCGATCGGAGTTCGGAACCCGTGACCGCGAGCCGCATACCGGGAAAGCGCTCGAACAGGGCGGGCAGAGCGACCTCGGCCTCCATGCGTGCTAGTGGCGCGCCGAGACAGTAGTGCGCGCCGTGTCCGAACGCCAGATGATCCTCGTTGTCCGACCGAGTGATGTCGAACTCGTCGGGGCGATCGTAGCGTTCCGGATCACGTCCGGCGGCAGCGTAACCGGCCAGGATGGGCTCACCGGCGCGAATGACGAGACCATCGAACTCGATGTCCTCGACGGCGTACCGCAACGGAACGTTGGCCAGCGGCGCCTGCCACCGCAGTGTTTCGGTGATCACCCGCTCCCAGGCGATGGAGCCTTCCCGGACCATGGCCAACTGCTCGGGATGCCGGAGCAAGGCGGTTATCGCGTGGTCGAGCAGATTCACGGTGGTCTCGTGGCCTGCTCCGATCAGCAGGATCAGTGTGTCCACCAGCTCACGCTCGTCGAGCCGGGCCTCGTTCTCGTCCCTGGCCTGCAACAGCACGCTGGTCAGATCGTCGGCGGGATCGGCGCGTTTGGTCGCCACCAGATCGTCGAGCAGGGTATAGAGTTCGTACTGGGTGGCCTGCACCTGCTCGGGAGTGGCCGAGGTGTCGAACACCCCGTCGACGATGCGGCGCAGTCCGGGGCGCACGTCGTCGGGGACACCGAACAGGTGGCAGATCACGGAGATGGGCAGCGGATAGGCGAACCGTTCGCGGAGATCGACACCGCCCCGCGGGGGCAGGGCGGCCAGCTCGTCGAGCAGCTCGTTGGTCTTCGTTTCGACGAAGGGGCGCATCGCGGCGACCCGACGCGGGGTGAACGCCTTGGAGACCAGCGAACGGAGTCTGCGGTGCTCCTGCCCGTGCGCGGTGAACATGTTGCGTACCGCGACCCAGCTCGCCAACGCCCAGTCATCGGGAATGTCGCCGTTGATCCAGCTCGGCCAGTGCTGTCGCGGATCCTTGGAAACACGGTTGTCCGCGAGTAACTCCCGTAATCGCCGATGACTGGTCACCGACCAAGCAACCACTCCCCCAGGTAGTTCAACGCGCGCCGCGGGGCCTTGGTCACGGAGCCGGCGCGCTTCGGTGTGGACGTCGTATCCGGTGGGATCCAGGACGTGTGGGCAGGACGATCGCTCCATCGGCCGCTTTCTCCAGGTGTCTCGTCACGACTGTCGGTCTCCTGGACAGGCGGGAAGTGCACCGGCAGCGCGGTCAGAGCACGGTGGAACGGTCCGGGTCGCCACTCCAACTCGTGGTCGGGCACAGCCAAGTCCATATCTGGCAACGTATCCAAAATGGTCTCGATCGCAACAGAGGCGATCAATCGTGCCGTGCCTCTCGCCGGACAGGTGTGCGGCCCGGCGCTCCAGGCCAGATGCGCCCGGTTGCCGTCGCGGCGGGTGGCCTGCAGTGCGGGATCGGTGTTGGCCGCGGCTATACCGATCACCACGGGCTGGTCCGCGGGAAGCAGCCTGCCTGCCAACTCGACGTCGCGCGTGGGGAAGGTGATGGCGTAGTTGGCCAGCGGCGGTTGTTTCCAGAGCACTTCGTCGATGGCGTCCTCCACCGGTAGCCGTCCTCCGGACAGATCGCCCGCGAACCGGTCGTCGGAGAGCCACAGCCGCAGCGCGTTCGTGATCAGGTTCTGCACCGGTTCGGCGCCGGCCCCCATGAACACCACGAGCTGCTGCACCATCTCCTCGTCGTCGAGATCGGCCTCGTGGGCCAGCAACCAGCTTGTTATGTCGAACGCGGGGTGTTGGCGACGCAGTGCGATCAGCTCCGCGATGCACTGGACGAGCTCCCGGTTGGCCCGTTCGGTGTCAAACCCGTCCCAAAGAGCGGTCATCGCTTCGACCATGCGGGTGGTCAGCTCCGCCGGGCTGCCGAAGAGCCTGTTGAGCACCAGCAACGGCAGCACTCGGGCGTACTCGGTGAGCAGATCGGCCTTCCCGTTGGGGCCGAAGTCCCGGATGAGGCTCTCGGCACTCTCGGTCACGTACCGACGCAGCGTCACGGAGTCGACCCGGCTCAGACTGTCGGTGATCGCCTGCCGCAACCGGGCGTGGGCCGGGCCGTCCTGGAACAGCACGTTGTCCCGGTACATCATCATCGCCACGACCGGACTGTCGGCGGGCGCCTCACGCTGCCAGGCACGAGAGTCCTTCGGGAAAGTCTCGGGGTCACGCAGCACCGAAAGGGCTGTCTCGTGATCGAGCACGAGTGTGGCGGGAACTCCCGGGGCGAGTTCGACCGAGGCGAGCGGCCCCTGCTCGCGCAGCTCGGCGTAGACGGCGTCGGGGTCGGCGGCGAACGTGTGATCGTGGATCGGCGTGGGATCGGCGTGCATCGGACAACCGGACAGCACGGCTGTCCTCTCGGGATCGGATTCGGTCATGCGGACTCCTGGGCGTGTTGAAAGGGCGAGGCGAGCACGTGTTCCACCAGGGAGATCATCGCTCGCGCGGTGCCGGAGCGATCACGAGCGTCACAGGTGACCAGTGGAATCTCGGGCAGTAGGTCGAACGCCTCGCGTAATTCCTCGTGGGAGGGAATGTCGACACTGCTGAAATCGTTGATCGCCACTCCGTAGGGCAGTCCCCGCTCCTCCAGCACGCTGATCACGTCGAAGGACTCCTCGAGCCGTGCCACGTCGGCAAGCACCAGCGCACCCAACGCCCCGTGGGCGAGGTCTTCCCACATCGACAGGAAACGCTGCTGACCCGGCGTGCCGAACATGTACAGCACCACCCTGTCGCTCAGCGTGCGACGGCCGAAGTCGAGCGCCACCGTGGTGGTGGTCTTGTCCGTGATCCCGTGCAGATCGTCGACGACCGCACCGTCACGGGTCATCGTCTCCTCGGTGTGCAACGGCTCGATCTCGGACAAAGTGTCGACGAAGGTGCTCTTGCCGACCGCGAACGGCCCGACGACCAGAACCTTGACGGCGGTACGAACGCTGTCCGGCAGGTAAACCTCACCGGAGGGCTCTGAGCCCATCAAGCACCTCCTGCAGTAGTTCGCGGTCCGGCCCGTGCTGCTGCCACTCGGTGGACAGCGTGGCCAGATGCCCCTCGTCCACCAGATCCGCCACTATCACCCTGGTGACGCTGGCCGGTAGTTCGAGATGGGCTGCGATCTCGGCGATCGACAACGATCCGCCGGAACACAGCCGCAGGGTCCGACGCTGCTCCGGAGAGAGCAGCGCGGGATCGGCATGCCGTGTGGCCTGGATGAGCGTGGTGAGATCGAGAGTGTTCCTGGTGGGATGAGCACGTCCCCCCGTGATCAGGTAAGGACGTACCAACGACTCCCGATCCCGCCTACGAGGCGGACTCATGATCGGTCACTGTCCCCGGATCGGGGCAGGGTTCCCAGTTCGGAGCCCAACTTCTGCACCACCGCGTGGAATCGCTGAGTAGCAGGACCCATGTCGACCTTCTTGGTGGTGGACACGCCCATGTAGGCATGGGGACCGGCGGCGATGAGGAAGATGTAGCCCGTGTCGAACTCGATGAGCGTCTGGTTCCACGTGGGTTGCGCGCCGCAGAACTCGGTGGCCGCGGCGGAGGAACCACGCAGCGAGGCCAGACACGCCGCGAACCGGTCTGCGTCGGCCTCACCGATGTCTCCCGTGGCCGTGATCACCAATCCGTCTCTGGCTAAGACCACAGCGCTGCGTACCTCCGGCAGCAGCACGTCGTCGAGCATCCAACGGAGTTCCGGGCGCCGGAGGGTGTTCGTACTCATGGGTGCGGGTCCTCATTCTCGTTCTCACCAACGGACACGGCACTACTGGACTCACTGGCCTGCTGCCAGGCAGCCAGCCCCGCGGCGCTGTCGGAATCCTCGGGCGGTGCCGAGTCCGGTTGTGCCGCGGTGGTTTCCCGTGTCCTGCGACTGCGTTTGGGCAGTCCCCCGGAAGTGCGCTTCCGGGCACGGCTGGACTGTTCCTCGTCGCCCGCCGAGCCGGTGGCCGTCTCCTGCCGGACCTCGCTCTCGTCGGCGGCTTCGATGTGGGTCAGCAACTCGTTGGGGACGAACACCACCGCCCGCATCCCGCCGTAGAGCGGAGGAGCGTCCACGGAGACGGTCAGTCCGTAACGGACGGCCAGCAGCCCGACCACGGCGAAGCCCACTCGGGGCGGATCACCGATCTCGTCCAGGGCGATCTCCTGTTTCGACAGCAGTCGTTCTGCGCGGCGCCGTTCCTCCAGCGGCATGCCGACGCCCGCGTCGTCGATCGTGATGGCGACGCCGTTGTGGGCGTGCTGCACTCCGACAGCGACCTGGGCGTACGGCGGGGAATAGCGCGCGGCGTTGTCCAACAGCTCCGCCACCAACAGGACCAGCGGTTCCACCACACGAGTGATGACGCCGAGATCGCCGACGGAATCGCCCTGGGTACTGGGACTGTAGGCACTCACGGAGATGCGCTGGTAGTCCCTGATCTGCGACTGGGCACCGCGGAGAATGTCCTGCAGGCTCGTCGCCGAACGCTGCTGTCCGATCCAGGCCCCGAACAGCACGGCGAACCCCCGAAGCCGCCTGCTGAGCTGTGAACCGGCGTGGTCGATGGTGTAGAGGTCGGCGAGCACGTCGGCGTCGTCGTGCCGGTGCTGCATGTCCGACACCGCCATGTGCTGTTCGGAAGCCAGCCCGCGCACGGTGTCCAACACACCGGTCAGGGTGCGCTGTGAGGAGTGTTCGGTGTGCTCGCGGGTGGCGCGCACGATCCGCTCGATCACATCGACGAGCTCGGCGAGGGACTCGGAGGCGAACGTGCCGTCCTCCCGCCACAGCGGACCCGGCACCGGTGCGCTCGACATCCCGTTGAGTGATTCGGCCAGCGCGGGCAGCCGCTTCGTCCTCAGGTGGTCGAGCTCGGCGAGATGCTGCTCGCGCTCCCGAACGAGCTCCGTTATCCGCTGTCGCTGGCGCGCGATGGCCGCCGCACCTGCTACCGCCAGGGCGGTCAAACCGGCGGCGCCCGCCGATCGCACCACCGACGCGGCACTCCAACGATGGTGGATCGAGGTCTTTGGGTGTTGTGTTGTCATGCGTCCCTCGTGAACGAACGTGCGGGGCACCATGCGTCATGGCAGCCACGGAGACGACACCGCTGTCGCCGGAGTTGCTCCCTGCCCGGCGACTCGCGGTCCGTAACGGACTGGCCCGGCACAACTCCGGTGCGGTGAGGTGGTCGCGAGCAAGATCGTACGCAACCGCAGGGATCAATCCTAGCGGTGGCCGGTACTAATACCGATCGGGTTGCCACTAGAGTGTGAAAGACGTGTATCCGTCCACACAGGAACGGTTATTCGTCGGAATACCCGCGGAACCACGTGTTTCGGAAACCTCGCGAGACTTCCGCAGCGAGATCGGCGCCCCGACGCGAGAACACGAAAAGCATCCGGGCCCGCTTCGGAAAGTCGCCACGGAGCTCGCACACGACTCCGAAACGGCCCCGGCCGGACCGAACGGTTCAACCGCGCTCGACGGCCGCTCGTAGCGCGTGCAGCGTACGCTCGATGTTGCGCTGATTGGCCTCCTGCCGGTATGTCTCACCGGTGGTCTCGGCGCTGACCGGGGTGTACCAGGCGGGACGCCGATCCCAGGTGCTCTCCACCACGAGACAGCCCGCCTCGGTGGGACTGAGCTCGAAACGCCAGTGCGAAACCGGCGTGTCGCCGTCGTCGACGTCGAATGCGAAGCATTGTCCACTTTCGGCTGCACGCACAGTAGCCACTGTCGACCAGGTTTTATCACCGTTCCGATTGAAGCCACGAAAACGAATCCCCGGCCGTGGGGATGTTTCGTCCAGCCAGGCGCAGGACTCGAGTTCCTCGGATACTTCTGCGAGAACATCGAGATCGGTGAGCATCCGGTAGACGAGCTCGGGCGTGACCGCCATCTCGAGTTCAGCGCGGGCTGCGGGTTCCAACACCACGACCTCCTGATAAGAACGATTTCCCCCCAATCTAACCCGCTGTGGGGGTGGGACTCCCCTTCGAGGGATTCCCCACAGCCGCCCCGAACCCCGCAACGGGATCGATACAGTCCCCGAAACCGGGGCCGGATCGACGTGCCCGAACGTCTGCTCTGCATGGAACGGTCCGATAGAGGACGATAGTGCGCGGGCCCCAAGCGTCCCGGTGTCCTCACCGCGGGCGCCCCGCAGCGCTCGGGGATGGTGATCCACAGTGATTCGAGATTACATCAGAACACATACGAATCCCCCGGTCTTCATCATCTCGGGGATCGTGGCGGTGGCATTCGTGTTGTGGGGCGTGCTGGCCCCGGCGAACGTCGACACGGTAGCGAGCAACGTCAACAGCTTCATCACGACCAACTTCGGTTGGCTCTACATCCTGTCGGCCACGCTGTTCCTCATCTTCGTCATCGTGATCATGCTGAGCAGGTTCGGCAGCATACGACTCGGACCGCCGGACTCCAAACCGGAGTACGGCAGGTTGCCCTGGTTCGCCATGTTGTTCACGGCGGGCATGGGGATCGGGCTGGTCTACTTCGCGGTCAGCGAGCCGGTTGCGCACTACCTCAACCCACCCACCGGCACCGGTGGCACCGAGGCCGACGTCCCCGAGGCGATGAACCTCACTTTCTTCCACTGGGGACTGCATCCCTGGGCGATCTACATCGTACTGGGACTGTCGCTGGGGTACTTCGCGTTCCGCAAAGGAATGCCACTGCGCCCTGCAGCGGCGTTCTATCCACTGCTCGGCAACCGCATCTACGGCTGGGTGGGCCACCTGATCGACATCCTGGCCGTGTTCGGCACGCTGTTCGGTCTGGCCACCTCGCTCGGGATCGGTGGTCAGCAGGTGGGAGCCGGACTGGAAACCCTGTTCGGCATTCCGAACACGGCCACGCTGCAGGTGATCCTGATCCTGTCCATCACGGCGATAGCGGTCGTGTCGGTGATGCTCGGCATCGACAGGGGCATCCGCAACCTGTCGCTGATAAACCTGTGGCTGGCGTTCGCCCTGATGGTGTTCGTGTTCGTGGTGGCCTCCTCGCGCGACATCGTCAACGCACTGGCGAACAACATCGGCACCTACCTGCAGAACCTCCCCCTGACGAGCTTCGAGACCTACCCGGGCAACGCACAGGCTCGGGAGTGGCAGGCCGACTGGACCCTGTTCTACTGGGGCTGGTGGATCTCCTGGTCCCCCTTCGTGGGGATGTTCCTGGCCAGGATCTCGTTCGGCCGCACGATTCGGCAGTTCATCGCCGGCGCCCTGTTCGCGCCGGTCGGGGCCTCGATGGTGTGGCTGACGGTGTTCGGCGACGCGGCGCTGCAGCGGCTCCGTGCCAACCCGAACAACCCCATCGGCGAGGCGAGTTCGGAAACCGCGATGTTCGTGCTGTTCAACCAGCTACCGGTGGTCGAGGTAGTCAGCATACTCGCCTCGGTCCTGGCGATCATCGTGGTTGTGCTGTTCTTCGCCACATCCTCGGACTCCGGGTCGCTGGTGGTCGACATCCTCACCAATGGCGGTGACCCGCACCCGAGGTGGCAGCAGCGGTTGTTCTGGGCCGTGCTGGAAGGTGTGATCGCCTCGGTGTTGCTGGCGGCGGGGGCGGTCAGCGGAGCGGACGCGCTGAGTGCGTTTCAGACCGCCTCGATCGTGGCCGGACTGCCGTTCTGCATCGTGCTGCTGCTGATGTGCGTGGGGCTGACCCGGGCACTCAACCAGGAACGCCGCGCGTTAACCCGACCGGAGGAGCCGAGCCCTTTGGTAGGTCTCCGGGAAAGCACGACCAGACGGACGAGAACGGGACCGACCCGTGAGCCGGGCGGGGATACCACGACGGGTACGTCCGAGGAGGACACCCGACGAAACGATTCCGAGCGCGATCAGGAGTGACCACGATTCGAGCGCAGCGGCCGGTCGGGCCTCGCCCCGACCCCACCGACCGCTTCACCACGAAGGGAGCCCTGAGCTCACGTCACGTAGGGCCAACCCTGGGAGTCCCAGCCGAGCAGATTGAGCCCCAGCTTGTGCGCGCCGGAATCGTTCGCGTCGTAGTAGTGGTAGACGAGCAGGCTGCCGTCACCGTCGTGCATCACACTCTGCCCACCGGGTCCGATGATGTTCTCGTGACTTCCGAGTATCCGCGTGCCCCCGCCCTGCAGCATGGGTGTCCCGGCTCGGTCCACATAGGGACCGGTGGGCGAGGTGGAGCGTCCGACCATGACCCGGTACGTACTGTCGGTACCCTGACAGCACTGTCCGAAGGAAACGATCAGGTAGAAGTAGCCGTCGCGCTCGACGATCTCCGGAGCCTCGACGGCATCCGAGGTGGGGCCGCTGGCGAGGTGGTAGAGCGTTCGGTCGGTGTCGTGCTGCTTTCCGGTGGCGGGGTCGATTCTGATCATGCGGATCCCGCTCCAGAAGGAGCCGAAGGTCAGCCACCACTTTCCGGAACTGTCGACGAACAGGTTCGGATCGATGGCGTTGTGGTTGTCACTGGTGCTCGTGCTGTAGACGATGCCGTGGTCCTGCCAGTCACCGGGCGCCGCGGTCGTGCTGGTGGCCAGCCCGATCGCCGAATGGTTGGATCCGAACGATGAGGCGGCGTAGTACAGCCAGTACCTGCCGTTGTGGTGGGAGACGTCCGGCGCCCAGATGTCGCCCTCGGAATTGTAGTCGTGAACCCAGGACGGCAGACCGGTGAACGCCGAACCGGTTCGTTCGAAATCGATCCTGTCGGTGGAAAGGCGCTGCTGTATCCCACCACCGGTGGAAAACAATCGGTAGCCGGAATCCGTACGCACCATGGATGGGTCGTGCGCGGCGATATCGCCGGTCACGGTGCCGGGCATCGGGTAGTCCGCCGCGGTGGCACCGGGGGCGGCGACTCCGAGGCTCGTCAGCACAGCGGCGATCACACCCGCTGTTCGAAGCGAAATTCGTCTGGTGAACATGGGCTCCTCAAAGGTTGTCCGTGCTCGGCACACTAGGAATCACGCGTTCACTTGACCGGCCGGGACACGATGATCCACTCGACCGGGCAAGATGAGCCACCCGAACGCGGTAGCCGATCGTTCCGAAACCGTTTGTTCGAAACATCGAACGCTGTTCGGACAAATTAGGACGAGGCGACCTCCCGGTCAACACGATCCGACGCACAGCGTCTTTTCAGCGGTGCCCGGAACCGCCGAATCGGCGCAGCCACGTACCGAATCGACGGATGACTCTCCCGCACCGATCAGCTGCTACCGGGACGTGCCACCGGCGAAAGGGACGCGCCGGGAAGGCGCACCATGCCGCCGTACATTCGTTCGGCTCTCGCCGGTAAGCGGGATGTCGCGCGTACTGCTCATCTGGTCTGCAACAACGAGACGGCGGGCGCCCCGCTGGGCAGCATGTACTTGCCGATCATCAGCGGGGTGCTCTCCTCGCGGACCACCTGGGTGATCAGCACCACCGGGGTATCTGCCGGACGCTGGAAGGCAGCACCGCGTTGGCCTCCCAGCACTGTCGCTGTGATCCCGCTCGAACCGCGCAGCGGGAGCCCGGGAGAGCGCGAGGTCAACACGTCCAGCATGGTCCTCGGCTGCTCCGAGGCGGCACGCAATGCTTCCGGCAGCTCCGGATCCAGCTCGACGAGGAGCTCGTCCGGCAGAATCCATTCCTGGACGAGGCAGGCAGGGGAACCGTCGACGTCGACGATGCTCTCCCAGAACCGGATCTCACTGGCCGCGGGGACCGGCAGGTGTTGCAGCACCAGGTCGGTCGGTTCCTCGGTGGAGCGGGCCAGTGCACGAACACCTGTCGTCTCGGCCCCCAGCAACCTCTCCACGGAACCCAGGCGTTCGAAACCCCGGTGCGGGGTTCCGGTACTGACCGTGCGCCCGACCCCCCGACGAACCGTGATCACCCCGTCCTCCTGCAGCAGGATCAGCGCCTCCCGCAACGCCGGGCGACTCACTCCCAGCTCACCGGCGAGCTCGGGTTCGGACGGCAGTGCCGAGCCGGGTGGGTAGCGTCCTTGGCGGATGGCGTCCACGATCCGCTCGTAGAGCTCCACCGACGGTCTGCGCTGTGATCCACGACTGCCCGGCACACTTCACCCCATTCGGAACTTTGTCAGACAAGTTAGTTCCGAGGAGGCGCTCCGGTCAATCTGCCGAGCCGATCCGGAAGGACCGGACTATCAAGCGAAACGCCGAGCGTGAGCGAAGTTTGACACGAAAGCAACGCGAGGTGTAAACACTCGACCAATCACACTTGTCTGACAACATTGCGCCAGCCTGGAGGAGTGCTGATGCGAGGGATGACCACCGGCCCCACCGACGAACAGCTCGTGCAGGCGCCGAAGGTACTGCTGCACGACCACCTGGACGGGGGCCTGCGTCCGCGGACGGTCGCCGAACTCGCCGTGCGGAACGGCTACGCGCGGCTGCCGAGCACGGATCCCGAGGAGTTGGAGAGCTGGTTCGCGGCGGCGGCCGAGG
Organism: Actinopolyspora mzabensis; assembly: GCF_900101095.1. Classification (GTDB taxonomy): domain Bacteria; phylum Actinomycetota; class Actinomycetes; order Mycobacteriales; family Pseudonocardiaceae; genus Actinopolyspora; species Actinopolyspora mzabensis. The sequence continues at coordinate 34,248 of NZ_FNFM01000003.1, read as the reverse complement.
CCGGTTCACTGGAGGAGTACCTGGAACGTTTCGCCCACACGGTCGGGGTGCTGCAGACTTCGGAGGCACTGCACCGGGTCGCGGCGGAGTGCGCCGAGGATCTCGCCGCCGACGGGGTGGTATACGCCGAGATTCGTTATGCCCCCGAACTGAGCACCCAGGGCGGCCTGGAGTTGGATCAGGTGGTCGAGGCCGTGCTGGCCGGATTCGCCGAGGGGGCGAACCGTGCGGCGCGGCACGGCGGGCGAATCAGGATCGGGCTGCTGCTGTGCGCGATGCGGCAGGCCTCCCGTTCCTCCGAGATCGCCAGGCTGGCGGTGCGCTACCGCGACGAGGGCGTGGTCGGGTTCGACATCGCCGGCCCGGAAGCGGGCCATCCGCCCACCCAGTCGTTGGAGGCGTTCGAGTACCTGCGTCGCGAGAACTTCCACTTCACCATTCACGCGGGCGAGGGCTTCGGACTTCCCTCCATCTGGGAAGCGATCCAGTACTGCGGCGCGGCGCGCCTGGGGCACGGAGTCCGGATACTCGACGACATCACGTTCGACGAGCACGGAACAGCCCACCTGGGGCGACTCGCCTCCTTCGTGCGGGACCGGCGGATTCCGCTCGAGATGTGCCCGAGGTCCAACGTGCACACCGGGACGGTGAACTCCCTGCCGGAACATCCCATCGCCCTGCTGCGGGGCCTGCACTTCCGCGTGACGGTCAACACCGACAACAGACTGATGAGTCAGACGAGCATGAGCGGGGAGTTCCGCGAACTCATCGACACCTTCGGCTACACACTGGACGATCTGCAGTGGTTCACGGTCAACGCCATGAAGTCGGCGTTCCTGCCGTTCAACCAGCGGCTCGCACTGATCAACGAGGTGATCAAACCCGGTTACGCCGCACTGCGCTCGGAGGCGCTGTTCGGCAGGGTCGACGACTCGGTGGGGCCGGTGGCGGCTCCCTCAGGGACCGACGAGTGAGCTCCGGCACTCGGAGTTCTACCCAGTGACCGAAGTGGTTTCCGCACGGACGGGATCGCCGCCGGAACCGAGCGGAGTGCTCGCGGCGTCCCGGTGAGCGACCCCGCGGAAACCGCGCAGTCGAAGACTGTTGCCGACGACGAACACCGAACTGAACGCCATGGCCGCCCCCGCGATCATGGGGTTGAGCAGTCCCGCGGCCGCCAGCGGCAACGCGGCCACGTTGTACCCGAACGCCCAGCACAGATTACCCTTGATGATCCGCAGCGTGCGCCGGGAGAGCCGGATCGCGTCCACCACCGCACGCGGATCGCCCCGCACCAGCATGAGGTCACTGGCCTCGATCGCCACGTCGGTACCGGTGCCCATCGCCAGTCCCAGGTCGGCACGTGCGAGCGCCGCGGCGTCGTTGACTCCGTCCCCGACCATGGCTACCACGCCACCCCGATCCTGGATGCGCCCGACGACGTCGACCTTGTCCTCGGGCATCACCTCGGACCAGACCTGCTCGATACCGACGCGGGTAGCGATGGAGCGGGCGACCGTGTCGTTGTCGCCGGTCAACAGCACGGGGGTGAGTCCCAGTTCGCGCATGCCCCGCACGGCCTGCGCGCTGGTGGGTTTGACGGTGTCGGCGACGACCAGCACGGCGCGGGCCGCGCCGTCGCGGGCCACCACCACCGCGGTCGAGCCGTCCCGTTCGGCTGTCCGTGCGGCTTCGAGGAGCGGAGCGGGCAGCGTAATGCCCTGCTGCTCGAGCAGCCGGGTACGGCCCACGAGCACGTTGTGGCCGTCGACGGTTCCGCGTACTCCGAGCCCTTCGACGTTGCCGAACTCCTCGATCGGGGGCAACGTACCCACCCGCTCCGCGGCGCCACGAACGATGGCTCGGGCGATGGGGTGCTCCGAACCGCTCTCCAGCGCTCCGGCCAACGCCAACGCCTCGGAGTCCGAGCCGTCCTCGGTGGTGTGAACCGAGAGCAGCTCCATCTCGCCCGTGGTGATCGTTCCGGTCTTGTCCAGCACGACGGTGTCCACGCGGCGAGTGGACTCCAGCACCTCGGGCCCCTTGATCAGGATTCCCAGCTGAGCTCCTCTGCCGGTGCCGACCAGCAGTGCCGTGGGGGTTGCCAGCCCCAGGGCGCAGGGGCAGGCGATGATCAGCACGGCGACGGCGGCGGTGAACGCGGTGGTGACTCCCCCACCCGTGACCAGCCAGTACAGCAGCGTGCCGAGCGCGAGGACGATCACGATCGGCACGAACACCGCCGAGACGCGATCGGCGAGACGCTGTACCCGCGCCTTGCCCGCCTGCGCGTCCTCGACCAGCTTGGCCATCCGGGCCAGCTGGGTGTCGGATCCGATCCGCGTGGCGCGCACGACCAACCGGCCGCCCGCGTTGACCGTGGCCCCCACCACGGTGTCGTCGGGCTCGACTTCGACGGGCACGGATTCACCGGTGAGCATGCTCCTGTCCACGGCCGAGCTACCCTCGGTAACCACTCCGTCGGTGGCGATCTTCTCACCGGGACGTACCACGAACAGATCACCGACGCGCAGCTGTTCGACCGGAACGAGCGATTCCCGCCCCTCGCGCAGTACCGCGACCTCTTTGGCACCGAGTTGCAGCAGCGCACGCAGCGCCGCTCCGGATCGACGCTTGGAGCGGGCCTCGAAGTACCTGCCCGCCAGGATGAAGGTGGTCACGCCGGCGGCGACTTCGAGATAGATCGAGCTCCCCCCGTCGACGCGTTGCACCGAGAACTCGAAGGAGTGGGTCATACCTGGCACCCCGGCACCGCCGAACAGCAGGGCGTACAACGACCAGCCGAAAGCGGCCGAGGTACCCAGCGATATCAGGGTGTCCATCGTGACGGCGCCGTGGCGCAGGTTGGTCCAGGTGGCGCGGTGGAACGGCAGCGCACCCCACACCAGCACCGGAGCGGCCAGGGTCAACGAGATCCACTGCCAGTAGGTGAACTGCAGGACGGGCACCATGGCCATGGCGATGACGGGGATCGAAAGCAGCGCCGAGACGGTCAGCCGCTGCCGGAGCAGCAGCTCCTCGCTCCCCTCTCCCCCGGCGGTTTCCGCGGTTTCACCGCTCACCGCCGCCGTTTCGGCAAAGCCACCGGGGCCGTGGGGGCTGTGGGCGGCGGCCGGGGTGGCGCTGTAGCCCGCCGCCTCGATGGTGTCGACGAGCCGCTCGGTACCGGTAGCGGGAGGGTGAGTCACCCTGACCTTCTCGGTGGCGTAGTTGACGGTGGCGCTGACCCCGTCGAGCTTGTTGAGCTTGCGCTCGATCCGAGAAGCGCAGGAGGCGCAGGTCATTCCGCCGACCGACAGTTCGGTGTCGATCGCCTGCTCCGGTGGGAGCGTGTCCTGCCGGCCGGTGGTCATCGTTGGTTCCCCTCTCGACACGACCGGGAGCGTTGCGCGGCACCGCGGGGGCCGCCGGTGGCGACTCGTGACCGTCCGCGTTCGATGTCGTGTTCCGAACCCAGCTATATACCCTACGGGGGTACCGTGTCAACGAGTAGAGTGCCGCACTCCCGCAGCGGGGCTACCGACGGCGCACACCGATCACCGGACCAGCCCGGCCCCGGAGACGCGCCCGCGTCCGCCGGGCAGAGCACCGAGCAAGGGGGCGCTCAGGAGCGCACGAGACGAGCGATGGCGTCGCTGGCCTCCTGGATCTTGGCCTCGGCGTCCTCACCCCCCTCGGAGACGGCCTCGGCCACGCAGTGCTTGAGGTGCTCGTCCAACAGCCCCAGCGAGACCGCCTGCAGCCCCTTGGTCACCGCCGAGACCTGGGTCAGCACGTCAATGCAGTACTCGTCGTTCTCGACCATGCGTGCCAGACCGCGCACCTGGCCCTCGACACGCCGCAGCCGCTTGAGGTACTCCTCCTTGTCCTGGGCATACCCGCGCATTCGACCTCCCTCACCGATACGGACAATCCGCCCCCAGAATACCCCCTACCCGTAACCCCACTCGTACGAATCAGGCTCGCCGGACGGACCACGAACCACCCCCGAGGGGTATGTAGGGCTCATCCCAGCAGTCGGGCGGCGGCCTGTTTCGCCGCGGCCACCGGATCACGGACCCGTCCGGTGCCCGAGGTGACCAGCACCCCCTCCCACAGCAGGAAGAGCTGCTCGGCGACCAGCTCCGGATCTGCCGAGCCGGAGGCGGCGACCAGTTCGGTCAGCCATTCGCGCAGCCGCGCCTTGTCCGCCTCGATCACCGTCTGCGCGGGATGTGTCGGATCGGCGAGTTCGGCCTCGGCGTTGGCGAACGCGCATCCACGGGGGGACTCCCGTTCGAGCCAGCACGCCAGGATGTCGAAAGCCGCCAGCACCCGATCCGCGGACGTGCCGCCGATCCGTCGCAGCTCGCTGTCGAAGAACGCGCTCCAGCGCTGTTCGCGACGCTCTAGGTAGGCGGCCACCAGCTCGTCCTTGGAGCTGAAGTGGTTGTACAGACTCATCTTGGCGACCCCGGCACGCTCGATGACCGTGTCGATACCGACGGCACGGATACCGTGCCGGTAGAACAGTTCGGAGGCGGCCTCGAGCAGCCGCTCCCGCGCGGAACCGCGCGGCCGTGATCCACGTGTCGCCGTGCCGGTACTCATCAGCAGCTCTCCCTTTCACCCGGTCGCGAAATCGACGGTACTCGCGACGCCACGAGGCCCGGAGGATACCGGAACGATCCGTTCTTCCCGGAAGCTCGAATGCACGCTCGTTCGATGCCCGACCGGGGAAACGACTACCCTGGAGCGCGGGATGACCGCGCAGTGGGCACACCTCGCCCCACGGTCGGCAACACCCCGCCGAAGGGCGGTGAACGGTGATGACGGGAACGATTCCGCTGGGCCGGGTGGCCGGGATTCGCCTGCAGCTGCACTGGAGCGTGGCGGGCATCATCGGACTGATCGTCTTCATGCTGGGTGCCTACTGGCTGCCCACCACGCTGCCCGGGCACGCCACGGTTTTCTACTGGCTCGCGAGCACCGCGGCCGCGCTGCTGCTGCTCGTCTCGGTACTGTTGCACGAACTGGCTCACGCGCTCGTGGCCGTACGGCACGGTCTGAGTGTCGATCGGGTCACGCTGTGGCTGCTCGGCGGTGTCGCCCGGTTGCGCGGGGAGGCTCCCACCCCCAGGGCGGAGCTGTTCATCTCCGGCGTCGGACCGCTGGTGAGCGGCGTGGTGGCGGGAGTGTTCGCGCTGGCGACATGGGTGCTGGTAATCCTGCAGGCCGGTCAGCTGGCGATCATCGTGGCCGCCTATCTGGGAATGTTGAATCTCGCGATCATGGTGTTCAACCTGCTCCCGGCCGCTCCGCTGGACGGCGGCCGAATTCTGCGCGCGGTGATCTGGGCCCGTACGGGGCAACGTTTCAAAGCCGCCCTGTGGGCAACCCGCACGGGGGCGGGACTGGGGTTCCTGCTCCTCGCGGGCGGCTTCGTGAGTGTGGTTACACGTGGTATCGAGGGCATCTGGGCGATGCTGGTCGGCCTTTTCGTGCTACAGGCCGCCGCTGCCGAACGCCAGCAGGCAAGGCTGGGCATGGCCTTGGGGGACGCGCGGATAGGTGAGTTCGTCACGGTCGGCGCGACCCCGCTGTGGTCGGACCTGTCGGCCCGTGACGTGCTGGACTCCCCACTCGGCAACGACGGCTCGGTGTTCGCGGTGGTGGATCGGGACGGCACGCTGCGAGGAGTGCTCAGCCCTCGTCGGCTGCAGGACGTGTCGGTAACCGAGCGAAACCGGAACACGCTGCGCGAACTGGCCGATCCGCTCTCCCAATTCACCACCGCGAGTCGTGAGGAGCCGGTGACCAGCGTGCTCTCCCGCTACGACGACCCCCGGAATTCGATCCTGGTGCTGGACCAGGGACGCGCGGCGGGGCTGGTGCCAGCTACGGAGATCAACCGGCTCGTCGCCGAACGGATGCCGGGGACCGCCGCGCGCCGAGCGGAAACCTCGCCGAACGGTGCCGCCGCGCGGGGTGACACGGAACCGAATCCGCCGTCGGACTGGTGGTACCCGGGACAACGCCGAGGGCAGTGAAGCCACGAAAAGCCGCTGGCACAGCTCTCCCCGAAAGATCCCCCGGTGGAAGTTCGTCACCCCGCCCCACCGAGATGACGGACCCCTACTGGTTCTCGCCCGGTGGGATCCGCAAGGTCTCGCCACGTTCCACCGCGACGACGCCCGGCACGGCGCGGGCGTCGTCGAAGTACTCGCTCGCCAGAGAGCCGGTGATCATCCCCACCAACTCGAGCACCCGGTCCACGCGCATCCCGATTCGGCGCAGTCGCTGCACCACGGTGTCGATGTGATCGAGCCACTCGTCGTGCACGGTGACCACCACTTCGTCGGTCATGGTCTCCGTCCGCGCTTCACGAGGGTGCCTTGGCGATTCCAGCTCCGACGTCGACGCCGGGAAGTTCGAGCCGCTGAGCACCACGGATCAGAGTGGACCACAGCGCCTCCCCTGCCGCGTCGGTACGCTGCGCCCACAGCGCGGCGATGCCCGAGACGTGCGGGGTGGCCATGCTCGTGCCGGAGATCGTGCGATACCGCCGCTCCATGGGCCAGCTGGAGTACACGTCCACTCCCGGTGCCGCGATGTCGATCTGTCCGCCGTCTACCGGGTTGCTGCGGGCCGAGAAGTCGGCGATGCCGAGTCGGGAGTCCAACGCGGCGACCGCCATGATCGAGGGGCTGTTGGCCGGGACTCCCACGAAACCGGGGTTTCCGGAATCGCGCTCGGCGTTGTTGCCCGCGGCTGCCACGATCAGCGAACCGCGATTCAGTGCCCGCTGCCCCACGGTCTCGTAACGCCGCGAGACGGCACGGGTCTCGGCACCGAGCGACATGGAGATCACCCGGCAGTCGTTGCCGATGGCCCAGTTGATCGCGGCGAGGATGTTGGTGTCGGTGCCGGATCCCCCGTCGCCGAGCACCTTGCCGACCAGGATCTCGGCTCGGGTCGCCACGCCGTATCGACGGCTGCCGGGCGGTTCCGGTGGGTTCTCCGGGCCGCAGGACGTGCCCACGCAGTGTGTGCCGTGACCGTTGCCGTCCTGGGCGGGTTCCTCGCTCACGAAGGAGCGTGCCGAGATCTCGCGGCCGGCGAAGTCCGGGTGACGCAGGTCGAGTCCCGTGTCCAGCACGGCCACCCGGATTCCCTGGCCGGTCGCGGCGGAGTCGAGCACTCCGGTGGCCTGTAGCCCCCAGGTCGCCTCGGAGGTGTCGTGGAATTCGATGGGAGCGGCCCGGACGGTGGACCAGCCGGTGTCGGTCGTCGGCGTCCGAACCGTGGACCGTTCGGTTCGGGTGTCCTCCGGGCCGCTCAGGGCGTACATGAACTGCTCGGGTTCGACGGCCGTCACGCGGGGGTCGTCGGCAGCGGCGGCCATGATCGAGGCCGCGCTGTCCGGATCGGCCCTCACCGTGCCGATACCGAGGTCGGCGAAGACGGTGGCATCGGCCGACGCGGCCTGATCCACATCCAGCGCGCGCCATTCGTAGTCGGAGGTGCTGGCCACGTTGGCCGCGCCGGTCACCGAACGTAGCGTTTCGACCTGGTCGGCCTCGCGGGCGAACGTCTCGTCGCTGAGCACCAGGACGTAGCGTCCGGTCGGTGACGCCGATTCTGCGGAAGCGGCGGCATAGTGCCCGTTTCCGGGGGGTGTAGTCGAACTGGTCATCCTCGTATCCCTCCCGGGATTATTACGGAGACAACACCGCGAACTCGGCGGATTCGGCCGGACGTTCGGGTGGGCCGAACCATGGCAGGGGGCCGAACCGCGGAATTCACAACGGATTGTTGTTTCGAACGGTCTCGTCGCTGGTGCACGAGTCCGAGGGGACACCGGCCACGGTAACGCGCCGCCGGGTGCGCCAACCACACCTGAAACTAGGGAGTTTCGGACCTTTTTCGAAGGCGAGAGACGTTACGAGAACGTATTTCACATAGTTGGCCCCTTCGCCCATCTCACCGGGAAAGAAAAAATTTACTCGTTCGAGTGACAAAACCGGCATGAGACGACGAGGAAATCCCGCATGGAACCGCTATGTTCACCCAGCCGGATGAGAAGATCAGAAGACGAGTCGCACCCCGGAGTCGGAGCACACCGGCAGGATCACGTCCGCTGCCCGCACTGCCGCTGCTCGCTACCGGTGACCACGGGGTGTTCCGAGGACCTCTGGTGGGCGGTTTCCGGCACGCCCCAGTAGTGGGCATCCCAAAGGTGCGCAGGCCCGACACGCCAGTGTTGGACGGGCGGGGCGGCCCCGTCTCCGTCTACGCGGCGGGCAACCGCGACGCCCTGGTACGGATAATCCTGGTGCCGACCTGCACCCCGCGGGAGATCCGAGGTGGCCACCGGGGCCCGGCTCACTCGTCGGGGGAATCGTGGTGTTCCCCCAGAGCCGCGAACCACCCCGCATAGGGCGTGTTGCCGACAGCGCGGCCGGTGAGATCCGGGGCGCCGTCGGTCCACCAAACCGGACCGCGCTCTCCGAGAGCACGCTTCGCCGCATCGACCCGGGCCCGGGCGGCCTCCCGCGCCGCGACGTCCTCCCGGCGCATCGCAGCCTGCTTCCTCCTGCGGGCGGCCATCAGTTCACGCACGAGTTCGTCCCGGCGGTCCGGATCGAGCTCCGGATTCGTACGGCGCCACAGCCGACCACGCACCACGAGATAACGCCCGTCCGGGGTCACGGGGTGACGCATGGCCGTCATGCTACCGGCGGTTTCGAGTGCCGTACCGCGCGGAATCACCGAGCGCCGCGGCCCGGTTCGTTCGACAGTGCGAATCCTTGATTTCGTTCCTCACTGAAACTTCGAACGCATTACTGGGGAAGAACAGCATCTCGCGGCCCGAGACCGCGGCCCGAGGGCGGGAAACCGGCGGAAGCGACACGCCGAATCCGTCGAGCTCGGAGAGTGGCGTGCGCCGCCTGGCAGTCGTGCGTCATAGCATGGCCGAGCGATATCCGTGATCTTCGTTCCGGAAGGGGACCCCACGCAGTGACGGCCACCGCGATCACTCGTACCGGTAAGCACAGCACCGCCTATCTGCAGCTGCCGGGCGGTTGGTTCCACAACAACGCGGGCTGGATCACCGGCGAGAACCGGACCCTGCTCGTGGACACCTGCGCCACCGAGAGTCGAAGCCGCGCCCTGCTGGAAGCGGCGCGAGGACCCGCTCCTGGGACGACGTTGACCGCCGTGCTCACCCACGCTCACGGCGACCACTCGCACGGAGCGCGCCAGGTTGTCGAACACGGCGGTGCGGTTCACGCGGCGAACTCCGCGGTCGAGGAGATCCACGACGGGCCGCACACCTACCCGGAGTTGTTCGAGTACGCCGACTGGGGCTCGATCGACCCACCCGAGCACATCACTCCGGTGACCGGGCCAACCACCATCGAGCTGGGCGAGACCCACGCCGAGATCCACCCGGTTCCCACCCGGGCGCACACCGACGGGGACCTGGTGATCCACCACCCCGACGACGGTGTGCTGTTCACCGGCGACCTGCTGTTCCACGGGGTGACTCCCCTGGCGCTGCACGGCAGCATCGGTGGCTGGATCGAGGCCCTGGACTGGGTGGAGGGCTTCGACGCGGAGACGCTGGTCCCCGGACACGGCCCGGTCATCACCAGCAACGACTCCGTACTCGCGCAGCAGCGCGAGTACCTGCGATGGCTGCTCGACAGCACCACCGAAGCACTTCCCGACTTCGGCGCCCTGGAGGAGCGGGCGCGGCGAGGTTGGCCCGAGTGGCACGACGCGGAACGCCATTCGGTCAACCTGCGCGTGGCGCACGCCGAGAACCGCCGCCACACCCCGGACCTCGCCGACGCGATCGCCGCGATGCTCGGCGCGGCGGGAAATCGGATCCCACTGGAACTGTGAGCGCCTCGCACCGTGGCGCGCGCGGCACGGATACGCGCACGATGGCGGTATGACCGTATCGCGGCTGCGCTCCCGCCTGGGAGCGAGCGTATTCGAACGCGTGGCGGGCTCGGAGGGAGCGGAACGTCGGGAACGCATCCACTCCGCCCCAGGACCGCGCTGGTTCGACGAGGACCGGCCTATCCGGCGGGTGCACGCGGACGCCTCGATGTTCGTCGGCGGGTTGCGGGCGCTGCTGCTGCAATCGCTGCACCCGCTGGCGATGGCCGGGGTCAACGCGCACTCCGGTTACCGGGGTGACCCGTGGGGACGACTGCAACGAACCAGCTACTTCCTGGCGGTTACCACGTTCGGCACCGCCGTCGACGCCGCGGAAACCGTCCGCCGGATCCGGGCGGTGCACGAGCACGTAGCGGGTACCGCCCCTGACGGGCGTGCCTACGCGGCCACCGACCCGCGGTTGCTGCGCTGGGTGCACATCGCCGAGATCGACAGTTTCCTCCGAGCGCACCAGCGCTACGGCGAGCGGCCCCTGGACGCTCAGGGCCGCGACGGTTACGTCGCCGACACCGCCCGCGTCGCCCGTGAGCTCGGTGTGCTCGAGCCGCCGGAAAGCGAGGACGAACTGGGCGAGCAGCTCCGGCAGTACCGTCCCGAGCTGAGGGGAACCCCCGAGGCGCGCTCCACCGCCCGTTTCCTGCTGCTGGAACCACCGCTACCGCTGGCGGCCCGTGCTCCTTACGCGGGACTGGCGGCGGCCGCCGTGGCGCTGCTGCCCCGTTGGGCGCGACTGCCGCTGCGACTGCCGTACCTCCCGGTGACCGAGGCGACGCTGGTACGCCTGAGCGGGCAGACCGTCACGGCGGGTATCCGCTGGGTGATGAGCGCGCCGTCCGGACAAGAGCACCCGGCCCAACAGGAGCACCCCTCCCAACAGGAACACACCGCGCGGGGGTGACGTGCCCGCCGCCGGAGAACCGGGATCCCGCGGCGAGAGCGGCGGGCGAGCTCACGGCGGGCGAGGGAACATGCCGCTAGGAGTTCTTGATACGGCCGTAGCGGGCCAGCGCCTCCTGCCGCTCGTGCGAGTGATCGACCACCGGCGCGGGATAGTCCGGCGCCTGCGCGCCGTCGAACTTCCACGGCTGGTGCACCCGTTTCCCGCCGACGTCACGCAGTTCCGAGACGTACCGGCGCACGTACTCCCCCGAGGGATCGAACCTCTCGCCCTGTGTGGTCGGGTTGAAGATGCGGAAGTAGGGCGCGGCATCGGTGCCGCTGCCCGCGGCCCACTGCCAGCCGTGCTGGTTGGAGGCCAGATCACCGTCCACCAGGTGCAGCATGAAATGGCGCGCTCCCCACCACCAGGGCAGATGCAGATCCTTGACCAGGAAACTGGCCACGATCATCCGCACGCGGTTGTGCATCCACCCTTCCTGCAACAGTTGACGCATTCCCGCGTCCACGATCGGGAAGCCGGTTCGTCCCGCGCACCAGATGTCGAACAGCGTGTTCGCCTCGCTGCCGGTGTCCAGCGGCATCCGGTCGAAGCGGGTGTCGAAGTTGTACCGGGCACTGTCCGGCCAGTTCCACAGCACATCGGCGTAGAACTCCCGGAAGGCCAGTTCGTTGCGGTAACTCCCCGCGCCGTGGTGGTCCAGCTGGGACAGGTCACGCAGCATCGTGCGCGGGTGCACGCAGCCCAAGTGGAGGTAGGCCGACATCCTGCTGGTTCCGGCGATGTCCGGTCGGTCGCGCTGCTGGTCGTACTCCGGCAGGCCCGATTCGACGAATCCGTCCCAGCGACGCAGCGCGTTCGTCTCACCCGGTGGTGGCAGATCGGGAGCCGCTGCTTGCTCGCCGTCGGGAACGGGAACCCCGTCGAGCCCCTCGGGGCTCATCCAGTCCACGGTGTCCACCCCGGTCTCGGCGGGTGGCGGCCAGCCGTGCTCGGACCAGGCGCGCCGGAACGGCGTGAACACCTTGTACGGGTTGCCGTCGGCCTTGGTGATCCGTCCCGGTGTCACCGCGTAGGGCGAACCCGTGACCTCCCAGTCGACTCCGCGTTCCCGCAGCGCGTCGCGTACGCGCTCGTCGCGGCGACTGCCGTAGGGGTTGGTGTCGGCGGAGACGTGCACGCTTCCCGCACCGACGCGCTCGGCCAGTTCCGGCAGTACCTCGGCGGGGTCGCCGTGCCTGAGCAGCAACCTGTGCCCGAGGCGCTCATCCAGCTCACGCAGACACCCGTACAGGAAGTCGCGTCGACTGGCCCCGGCCGGGCGCAGCAGGTTGTCGTCGAGCACGAACACCGCCAGCACGGATTCGGACCGGCGTGCCGCTGCCAGTAGGGCCGCGTGGTCGTAGAGCCGCAGGTCACGGCGGAACCAGAGAATGGCGGGGGTGGTCACGTCACACGAGATTACTGGATCGCCCCGGCGGCCTCCCTCCCCGCATGACCGACGTTTCGGCAGCAAAGCCCCTCATCACGAGCTTGCTCACTCGAGCGGATGACAAACGCTCGCCGAGTGGCGCGGCGCGAGTACGGTTACTAGGTTCGCCGCGTGACATCGGAAGTGATCGTCGTGGGCGCCGGGCTCGCCGGGTTGAGCGCCGCCGAACGGCTGGCCTCGCGCGGCGTGGGGGTACTGGTGCTGGAGGCCGCCGAGGAGCCCGGCGGACGTGTTCGCACCGACGAGGTGGACGGGTTCCGGTTGGATCGTGGGTTCCAGGTGCTGGCACCCGCCTATCCCGAAGTGCGGAACCGCGTCGACGTGCACGCTCTTGAGCCGCAGCGGTTCACCCGGGGGATACGACACGTCCGAAGCGACGGCCGCGTGGTGCGGCTGGCCGATCCACGCACGGATCCGGCCGGTATCGGCGAGCTCGTGCGGAGTGGACTGTCCGTTGGGGACGGGATGGTGCTCGGCCTGTTCACCGCCCGCGACGCGTTGCTTCCGGGCAGGCGCCTCACCGCCGCACCGGAACGCTCCACCCGTGTGGACCTGGCACGCCGGGGACTGTCGACGCGAACGGTCGAGGAGCTGTTCCGGCCGTTCCTCGCCGGAATATTCCTGGAGGACGAGCTGACCACCTCCTCTCGGTTCTTCCACCACGTGTGGCGCTGCTTCGCCCGTGCCGCACCGGTGCTGCCCCGCACCGGGATGGTCGCGCTGCCGCGACAGCTGGCATCACGGCTGCCACCGGCGAGCATCCGGTACGAACATCCGGTCGCCGAGGTCGATCCCGGGAAGGTCCGACTGCGCGACGGCGCGGCGGTCAGCGGTCGCGCCGTGGTGGTGGCCACCGACGCGAGCACCGCCGGTGAGTTGCTGCCCGGTCTGCGGAGTCCCGCGTGGAACGCCGTGACCACCTTCTACCACCGCGCCCGGCACAGCCCGGTACGCGGCGGCACGATCACCACCGACGCACGTCGGGCGGTGCTCAACACCACTGTGCTCAGCGACGTGGCGCCGTCCTACGCGCCCGACGGGAGCAGTCTGATCAGCACCTCGATTCTCGGCGCGGTCCCCGATCCGCACGGGGTGGAACCGGAGATCCGGGAACACCTGGCACGGCTGTTCGGCAGCGGTACCCGGGAGTGGGAATGGCTGGCGACGTATCCGATTCCGCGTGCGCTTCCCGCCATGCCCGCACCACATCCGTTCCGGCGTCGGGTGCGGCTGCGCGACGGACTGTACGTGTGCGGCGATCACCGCGACACCAGCTCGATCCAGGGTGCGCTCGTCTCGGGCAGACGCGCCGCCGAGGCGGTGCTGGCCGATCTGAACCGTGGCGCACACCCCTGACCGAGCTTGTACGGGCCGATTCGGAACACCAGTGCCGACCCCAGCTCCGCGCTCGGCACAGTGCGACGTCAATTTCTCGCGAAATCGCCGCGCAGCTCCGACGCGGAGCGGAACTCCTACCCCGCTCGCAGTCGGCGCCGCCGCGGGTTCTCCCGTGCGGCTCTCGCGAGGACGCCGGAGACGTTGTGTAGGTCGCTACCCGATGTCGCCGGCCCCGCAGCGAGAGCCGTGCGAGAGGTTCCGCCAAGGGAGACCGCAGAGCAGGCACCACCGGAAAGTTCAGTTACAACAGCACGGTGTAAACCATCCCCACCGCTCCGACCAGCACGGCCAGCAGCGCGACGCCCGCGGGCAACGCACCGCCGGTCAACGGTTGCCGATGCTGCGGCAGGGCGCTGTCGGCACGGTAGCGGCGCACCGCCAACACCCCCACCAGCACCGCGACCGGCAGCAGCGCCAGCACGCAGCCGAGCGCGACCAGCGGCCTGGTGTGGGCGATGAGCCTGGTCAGCACCAGTGAACCGACCGCGAAGGACAGGCCGGTGCGCAACCAGGCCAACGTGGTGCGTTCGATCTGCAGCCCCGGATCGACCGGGGCACGGGCGCCGTCGCCGCCCGTGTCGTGCTCGGACACCTCAGATCCCCACGACCACGAGCAGTACGGCGATCCCCACTCCCGCGGCGGCGAGGCCGTAGCCGAGCACGGCGCCCATCCTGGGGGCGGGCAACGGCCTGCCGGTACGCAGCGCCCGCTCGGTGGCCGCCCACCTGGTGAACGAGGTGGCGCTGATAAGCACCCCACCTGCCAGCAACAACAGCGCCAACCAGGTGACCAGTGGATTCTGGGGCCGCGAAGTGGCGGCGTTGACCGTCTCGATGCCGACACCGGCGGCCATCAGCGCCATGGCGGTGCGCAACCACGCCAGGAAGGTCCGCTCGTTTGCCAGCGAGAAGCGGGCGTCCGGCTCGTCCCCCTGGCCGTACACCCGTTTCGGCCAGCGCCTGGTTTCGTTGCTGGACCCTGCCATGGCGTGTTCACGGCCACCTTTCGGAAGTTCGGTTCCCGTCACACACAGCACACCACAGGGGGATCCCCGGCAGTACGCTCGGGTGACGGGGGATGATCGAACGAGGTGCGTGCCGAGCCGCGTGACATTCAGCGCCCGAGCCGGACGGGCAGCTCGCGGTACCGGACGAGCAGCGGGACCCGTTCCAGCATCAGCTCGGCACGATCGACGTCCAACACGAGTCCGGGGTCGCGCCGCAGTAGCGTCTCCAGCGCGCTCCGCGCCTCCAACCGGGCCAGATTGACCCCGAGGCAGAAATGCGCGCCGTGCCCGAACCCCAGATGACGGTTCGGTTCTCGGAGTACGTCGAACCTGTCGGGGTCCTCGAAGGCATCCGGATCGCGGTTGGCCGCTCCCAGTAGCTGAAGCACGAGCGCTCCTGCGGGGATGGTGCGCCCGTTCCAAATCAGCCGTCGAAACGCGTGCGGAGCGGGGTCGCGCCATCTCCCCCCGCCCAAACACGAGTACGGGCACGGTGGCGGTCTCACTTGACTATACAGACCTGTCTAAATAAGCTACTCGTGCGATCCGAACGAGCACGAGGAAGACCAACGGAGGAGATCGCCATGCAGGAGAAGCGGCACCG
This sequence comes from Actinopolyspora mzabensis, assembly GCF_900101095.1. Classification (GTDB taxonomy): domain Bacteria; phylum Actinomycetota; class Actinomycetes; order Mycobacteriales; family Pseudonocardiaceae; genus Actinopolyspora; species Actinopolyspora mzabensis. The sequence goes on along the minus strand of NZ_FNFM01000003.1, from coordinate 18,877 downwards.
CGAGCCGACCAGGACAGCCGAACCGGCACGTGACGCGGAGTCGGTCGACACCCGAGCGGAAGGACATGCTTCGGCGAGGCGGTACCCGGCCCGGCTCGCCAGGAAGTGCTTCGAAATGAACCGCCACCGGCAGGCGTGGCTGCTGGGCAGGGACCTGCGCTGATCCCAGCCACCGCGTGGAGATCGGCAATTCGACACTTTCGACACGCCTGCGCCGGTGGGACAGTCGTGGAACGGCGCCGCCCGGCATGAAACCACGCTGTTCCGGGTATCCGGGCCACAGCGGAAAGGAGGTCCGCATGGACAGTGCCGATTCGGCGGACTCGCATCCGACGACGACAGCGGTGTTGGTGCTCGACCCGGAGGGACGCGGCGCGGGATGCCCGCCCGGTCCGTGGTCCGGGCTCGCCGAGACCGTGCCGCTGCACTGGTTCCCGCTATCCACCGTGGACGACGGATTGCTACAGGTACGTGCCCTGCTGGAACGACAGCTCGATGCGGGGACACGACTGCAACTGGTCGCGGCGAGCGGCGCGGCCGGAACGGCGCTGCGCGCGGCGGCCCCCCACCCGAAGGCGGTCGCCGGAGTACTGCTCGCCACCGACGAGACGTTCGACGAACCCGGTCTTACCAAGGTGGTCGAACGCAACGGAACCACCGTGCGAGTAATGCGGGTGGCCCCCGGCGTGGGGAGGAAGGGGGAAGCGTCACTGCTCGCCCGGAGCGAAGTGGCCACCAGCCTGGTCGACGAACTGCGGGGCGAAGACGTCGGGAAGCGCGCTGAGTCGTGAGTTCCCTTCCGGAGTCCGCGGCCGTCAACCGGTGCCGCGCCGCCTGATCAACGGCGGTCCTCGGCCCGGCAACGACCTTCGGCTCAGCGGCGTGCGTGCCCCGGTGGCGCCCGGCGCCACCGGGACCGCGTTCATCGCGCCGAGTCAGGAGCGGGCCACCAGTCCATCCTGGACACCGGAGTGGCCGGTGATCCCGTGACGCGGGGGACGACATCGGTGACGGCGGCGAGCTCACCACCCGCGATGGCCTGGTACCAGGAGAGCCAGGCCTCGATCTGCGTGCCGCTGACCCCGAGCTCCCAACGGCGGGCGAATGCCCGTTCCAGCGTTTCGGGCTCGTACCGGTAGGGCTTGCCCGTGGAAACCGCGATCGCGCCCACCATCTCCGCCAGGGTCAGCGCCTCGGGGCCGGTGACGTCCAGGATCCGCCCGTCGTGCTCGGTGCTCTCGTCGAGGGCCACGGTGGCGATCACCTCGGCGATGTCGTCGTGGGTGACGAAGGCGGCTCGGCCGTCCCCACCGGGACCGCGCACGAGGAGTTCGTCGTCGGCGAGCGCGGCGGGGGTGGTGGCGTAGAGCCCGGACCGCAGGATCGTGTGCCGCACCCCGGATCCTGCCAGGAACTGCTCGGTCAGCCAGTGGTCGCGGGCGTTGCGATAGGTCGCCGTGGGGCCGGCACCGATCAGCGACACGTACAGCACTCGGTCGACGCCGACGTCCATCGCGGCCCGCACGGCGCTGGCGTGCTCCTCCGGCCGTTTGCCGGTGGGGTGGGAGGAGATCAGCACCAGCGTCGAGGCTCCCCGCAGGGCGTCCCGCATGGCCGCGGTGTCGTCGTAGGTCGCCGGGCCACGGTGCAGCGCACCCGGAAGTTCGGGAAGCCGTGCCGGATCGCGGGCGACGAGCAGTTGCGAGGCCTCTCGGGCGGCGAGCCGTTTCGCGATGGTGCCGCCGAGTGCACCGGTAGCGCCGGTGACCGCGATCGTGGGGTGGTTCTGGTTCGACATGCCGGGCGGCTGTTCCCTTCGGCGAGATCGTGCGGACATCGGTTCGCTCGGTTGCGGTGGGGTGCCCGCGCCGGGGCCGACCGCGGACACCCGCGTCGGAGCCGGTCGTGGGCGGGCTCAGACGTTGTCCGGCAGCGGCGCGGCCGGATCGACCAGCTCCTCGTCCCGCAGCTGCCGCCAGAACTCGGCCGGGACCGGGGTGCGCGAGAGCTCCAGGTTCTGGCTCACGCGTTCCGGGCGCGACATGCCCGGGATCGTCGCCGCCACGGCGGGGTGCGCCAGCGAGAACCGCAGGGCCGCGGCCCGGATGTCGGTGCCGTGCCGCTCGGCGATCTTTCGCAGCCGGTCGACGTCGTCGAGCACCCGCTGCGATGCCTCCTGGTACTCGAAGTGCCTCCCACCTGCCAGCACGCCCGAGTTGAACGGTCCACCCACCACGAGTTCGACGTCGCGCTCGGCGCAGCGCGGCAGCAGCCGCTGCAACGCGTAGGAGTGATCGAACAGGGTGTAGCGGCCCGCCAGCAGGAAGGCGTCCGGGGTGTGCTCGTCGAGCCCGAGGGTGAGCTCGCAGGGCTCCACGGTGTTGACACCGATGCCCCAGGCACCGACGACGCCCTGCTCGCGCAGGCTCGTCAACGCGCGGAACGCTCCGGTGCGCGCGGCGGCGAAGGCGTCGAGCCAGTCGTCACCGTAGAAGTCCGGGGAGATGTCGTGCACCCAGGCGATGTCGATGTGGTCGGTGCCCAGCCGGTGCAGGCTCTGCTCGATCGAGCGCATGGTGCCGTCGTAGCCGTAGTCGTTGCGGACCCTGTTGGGGCGTCCGTGCGCGAAGATGCCGCCCTGTTCGTCCGGGTCGGCGGGCTGGTCCGTCTCGTACTCGATCACGCGGCCGACCTTGGTGCTGAGCACGTACTCGGAGCGCTCGTACCGCGACAGCACCTCGCCGAGCCGGAGCTCGGACAGCCCGGCCCCGTAGATCGGGGCGGTGTCGTAGTAGCGGATGCCGTTGTCCCAGGCGGCCCGGATCGTGGCGGCCGCGTCCTCCTCCGGTACCGGGCGGAACATGTTGCCCACCGGGGCCGCGCCGAAACCGAGGGTCTGGCCGGACAACAACGATCGGATGCTCACGTGTACTCCTCGTCGTGCGTGGTGCGGGCCGGTTTCCGGCCCCTCGCCAACGACGCTAAGCTCGGCTGTTACAGCTGTCCAAGACTCAATTGGCGAAGGTTGATGCGGTGAGGGTCTGACATGGTGGAGCTACGTCAGCTGGAGTACTTCGTGGCCGTGGCCGAGACGGAGCACGTGGGACGGGCCGCCGAGTGGCTGCGCATCTCGCAGTCCCCGTTGAGCCGTAGGATCGCCGACCTGGAGAAGCGGCTGGGGCTGGTGCTGTTCGAACGCAGCAAACAACGCGTCCGGCTCACCCCGGACGGCGAGGTGTTCCTGACCGAGGCCAGGGCGCTGCTGCGGCACGCCGAACGCGTCGAGTCGCTCGGGCGGCGACTCGGACGCGGCGAGACCGGCGGGTTGTGCCTGGGGTACGTGGAACACGCCATCCACGCCGACGTGCTGCCCGGTGCGCTGCGTTCGTTGCGCCGGGACCGGCCGGACGTGCACGTCTCGCTGTACAACCAGACCGGGGCAGAACAGCTGGAAGCGCTGCGCAGGCGGAGTCTGGACATCGCGCTGGTGGACGCACCGCCGGAGGAGGACGACCCGGTGCTGGAATCCGAGCTGGTGTTGGCGGATCCACTGGTGCTCGCGTTGCCCGCCGATCACCCGCTGGCGAACCGCGAGCTCGTCAAACCATCCGATCTGGACAATCAGCCCTGGATCGCCATCGGCCGCAAGGACGTTGGTGAGGAGTTCCGGGAGTTCCTCAGCTCGTGCGCCACGGACGGGTTCACCCCGAACATCCGCACGGTGGCGCCCGAGCCGCTGGCGGCGCTGGGGCTGGTGGGCTCCGGACTGGGCATGGCGCTGCTGCAGCGCAGCGTGCTGCGCGGCACTCCCCCTGAGGTAGCGCTGCGGGAGCTGCCCTGGTGCGACTCCTCGGTGCGACTGTGGGCGGCCTGGCACCACATCGACCTGCGGCCGCTGGTGGCGGAGTTCCGGAAGGTGCTGCTGGATGGTGTGGCGGTTCGGTAGCGTCGGCGGCTTTTCCGGTCGCAGCCGTTGGGAAACCGGCTCTCACAGGAGGTGGGACGGCACTCCGCGAGTGACGCGGACTCGTAGCTCGGCGATGACGGCCGTGTGCTCGTGGCGACGTGGTGACCAGCGAAGCACCACTTCCTTGTTCCGTTCCGTTCGCCAGGGGCGGGTTTCGCTGTGCCACGTGCCGGTGGGGAGCACGGTGAGCAGGTTCTCCAGCACACGGTCGGGGTCGTCCTCGAAGGTGCGTATCGACAACCGAGCGCTGTGGTTCCCGTTTTCGAGGGTCCGGGCTCCTTCGGGGTGGCCCTGAACATCCTCGTCGGAAACCCGCGAGAGGTCTTCATCGGCGCATCGCCAGAGCACGCCCTCGGCGGTGACGCCGTCCGTACAACGCACTTCGGCGTCGGCGACGAGCCAGACCCGGTTCCATTCGAAGAGATCTTGCAGCGCTTGGTGGAACTCGGCACGTTCCTCCTCGGTCCAGGAGTCCGGGGCGGGTTCGACGTCCGGCTCGTCCTCCTCGTCGTCTTCCTCGTCCTGCTCGTCCTCTCTCGCGAGCGCGAGCGGATCACCTCCGAGGCGAACGTGGACCCCCGCCACCGCTCGCGGTTCCGCGAGATGGCTGTCCGCCAAGGGGCGTGCGACGGAAGCGATCGGCTCACCACCGCGCTGCTCGACATTCACTTCTTCCGCATGAAGACCGAGGGTTCGGGCCGCGGCTGTAGCGACGGGGCGCAGGGTACGCGGCCGATCGTTGTTCGCGTCTTCCGGCGCGTGGTACAGCAGTGCCGCGTGATAACCGTCCTCCGGTCGCTTGCCCGCGGGCAGCAGCTCGACGAATGCCGCGTCGTGACGGCGGACCGGTTCCCGGACCAGGCCGATGGCGGTGCTCAGGTCTCCCGCCGGCAGCCACAGATGCAGGCGGACCATCGCCTGTTCGGGATCGTCTCCGGAATGTTCGAAGGCCGTGTGAACGCGTCCTGCTTCCTCCGGCCGGGGAACGCAACGCGGGAGGTCGGCGGCATGGAACTCCTCGACGGCTCGCGGACCGAAACCTCCCGACATCGAGATGATCGTCACCCCAGAGCTGGGCAGGAACCGATGCTCGGTGAAGAGCCGCACGGACCGCACGCCGTCCTCGTCGTCCATGTGGTAGCGGTCGGCAGCGAAGTCGTACGTTTCGAGCACCGGATAGGCGGGAGCGAGCAGTGTCTCCTGTGGCGTGTGTCGTGGGTCCGGAGCCACGGCGGACTACGCGCGGGAGGCGTATCTCGGCCGGTGGTCGGGATCGTCCGGATCGTTCAGCTCCACCCGAAGCGCCGGGAACTCCACCGTTTCGGCCACCCTGCTCGACCTGTCGAGCGCGTCGACCAGCGAGTCGGCGTCGACGTCGAAGAGCAGCCGTGTAACCACGTCCTTCTCGTGAAAATAAACCACGACACGAACACGACCACAGTCCCGGAACGTCCGGCAACCGATTTTGAAGGAGGCCGCCGGACGAAGGATTCCGCACTGGCTCAGTCGTGCTGAATGCTCGCCTCCTCGAAATCGAGAACGCCCTCGCGAAACTTTTGTATCATATAATCGATCACATCGGCGTAGGAAACTTCCGGATGAATGTCTATCGCCAGGAAAGTATCCTTGTGACCCACCTCGTAGTCACAACCGAAGTTCCTGATGCACGACTTGAAGTCCGACATTCCGGTATCGTCGAAAAAGATGACACGCATTGTGGAATGACCGCCACCGCTGATCACTCGATCGAAGACGAGGTTTCCCTCGTCATCGGTAGCGGTCTTGACGAGGTCCTTGAGACTGAGCCGCGGAGCGAAGAACGGTATGTTCTCGACCGAGTACCCCTCGCCCTCCCGTACCGGCACCGCCCACAGCGACTCCGCGGCGATGGGGGGATATCCGTCCTCGTCCTGCTCCAGCGGAACGACGATCTTCACGTGGTGGGCCAGATCGAGCTCGTTATTCAGAGGAAGTTTACTGTCAGTTGAGTTCACTCGAATATCCTATCGACTCGACTTTCGTCCGTGCTGACGATCAGTGCTACAAGCGACGGAGAGCTAGCCAGAGCACCCCTCGAGCTCCCACTGCCCCAGCCTGCCAATCTTTTCGGCCGGCCGGCCCCAAGTGGGAGCTTCGAGAGCACTCACATACTTCTCCAAAAGCTCGAGCGCCACCAGTAAAGGCGCGTATTATCCTCCGGCCATTCATCATTCGTGTCATCCCAGGAGTCGAAGTTGTCGACCTCCGGATCAATAGGACGAAACCCCGACTCCTTCGAAGAACCCTTCTTCGCGAACCACTTGGAGAGACGCGAACGGCCGGCATGAATATCCGTGCGGTACTCACTCTGCGCCTCGACAAGAGGTTCACTGTTCGCTCCGCCGCCGTACCACGGCCAACGGAGTTGGACCGGATCGTCTTCCCAGAAGCATATCTGGCAGATGTCATAAGATCCCGGGGGTGAATCATGCACCAGGTAACCGCAGCAGGGACAGGGATAGGTCCCCTCCCTATACCTTCCATTTGATCGAATCATTTCGTACACTCGAAATAACGACACGAGAACCCTATCCCGACGTGACAGCACCTACAACACCGATCCAATCCCAAAATTTTGCGTACAAGCCCAGAGAAGATCGAAGCTGGCGGAGCTGCATACCCCATATGCCGCGCGGACCGAGCTTCGGCGAGCGAGCGTACGGACGCTGATCCTGTCACTAATCGTTCAGTCAGTGTAGTCATCACGACATTGATTCACTCCGAGCCGCAGGAAGTCGCCTTTGTCCGGCAGTACGTTCAGCACATCGAAAACCCGCGGTGACTTCGTACGGCGGCGGATCTCATAGTACTCGATCACGATCACTCCACTGGTTCAGCATCACGACTCGATTACTCCAATCGACAGCCTGATCCTCCTGCGGAAGCTACCGTGAAGCAACCGAATTCTACTGTGATCACCCCTGCCCCTCTTTGCCGGACAGCACGAACATCCAGTCGCGCCGCCACCGTGCTTCGAGGAACAGCCAATCGCGGGCCGTGCGGCAACTTCGCCGGGCACAGCCATCGGTAGATGCGCACCTCAGTCCTGCGAGTGGCTACTTCCCGGAATCACGTAGGAATCCGAAAGATCACTGTCGAAGATCACGACGAGCTCATCGGGTAAGTAGCTGAACCCGCTTCCAGCTGCCTCACCCAACGCTACGACCACACTCGATCCCACGTCGAACTCGAACCGAAACGACCACGGCATCTCCGAGCACCCCTCGTTGGGTACATGCCAGGCGGGAACGATATCGGTGATCAACGCCCCGACAAATGGCTCCCAATCCGGATGGTCACTGACATCGACAGGCTCTCCCGAGAAGTTCCTGCGACCGCTGCGGGGTCCCTGAGCTCGATCGCCAAGCTTTCATCGAGGCCATTCACCTCCCACGACAGCATCACCGCACTGCCGCTTTCCAGCACCAACTCAATGTCCACGTCCGCTTCACGCACGCGCTCAGCCCGATGACCGTCCGGCCAGTCCACCCCGCGCAGCACCGCGTCTAGCCAAGATAATCCCCAAAGGGGTTTCGGAGCCCGATGACAATCACCTCGACGAAACCCATAACCTGCATGTCGTATCCCTTCTCAGACAAGAAGGGCCCCACGATCAGAAACCAGTCCGAGCTGGTCGTCACGAGAGTGGAAACAGACTCACTGTCGATCAGCCACACATCCAGACGGAGAGGTTGTGCACCCGCTGAATCCGGGTCAACTGGCGTATGTCGGTAACCTCGACCCGCTCACCGCCCGGGGTGTGGAGCTCATCAAACGAGCGAGCGCGAGGAATCGAACCTTGCCCACACTGGAAGCGCGGAGATCAACGAGCACGAATGTCCATCGGAAAGCCGAACCGAAACCGGAAGGCGATCCGCCGGACGTCGATGCTTCGTGGGCGCACCGGTACCCGGTTCAGAATTCAGTTCGTCCCGTAGGAATCGTACAGTGAACTGATGCGATCATCTGCCAGCTTGACGGAGTAGAGTCGGACGTCATCCGCCACCACGATGTCGCGGATCTCATTGGCGTGCACCACTCGACCGTAGCCGCGGACCTCGTCCACGGCGCCCGACCAATACGCGCCCCAGGTGCCCGTGTGTTCGGCCCTACCGATTTCGAACCTGCTCTCCTCGGGATGCCATGCAGCTCCGAATTCGGCCGCCCCACTCGACGGCCGTTGACGAACAGCCGGGCTGCCTTCGCTCTCGCGTCGTAGACACCGGTCAGATGGGTCCTTACCCCGAGTCCGGGCGCTCGTTCGGAGGAGACTGTGACAGTCCGGCTACCGGTTTCGTCGTCCGAGCCGCGCAGTTTCCGATCCCAGCTGTCCCGGTCCACCCCCGAGTAGCCTAGTTGGAATACCGCTTCGCTCGAACCGTTGTGACTGGCCAGCGCCACGGGCTCGGGTATTCTCTCATCCAGCCGTACCCAGGTGGACACGGAGTACGATAGATCAGTGCGTACCACCGGCTCCGCTGCGACCACGTGATCGTCGGTGCCGTCCAATCGCAACGCGGTCCCCACTGCTCCGGGGGTGTAGTCAGCACCGCCGTGCTCAGTGGCAGGCTGACCACCGGGAACCGTGTTCGGAACGCTTGTGGTGTCGTTTTCCGCTTCGAACCTACAGTGTCCGGTGCGTACCTCGTCCGATTCGACCCGGGAACGGATCTCGGTGTCGGTGAGAACGCTGTCGTAGACCCTCACCTCGTCGATCGTGCCCGCCCGATGCCGCGAGTCTGCACCGCCGTTCTCGGCACGGCCGATAGCCAGTTCACCATCGGTGTCGACATCACCGTTGTAGGGGCGGGGCGAAACCAGCGAGCCGTTGACGTAGAGCTTGACTTCGTTCGCCATCTCATCGTGCACACCGACGACGTGGGTCCACTGTTGTATCGCAACGGTCGAGCCTGAGACAGCGGAAGCCTGCTCGTTTCCACCGCCCACCACGTCCGAGCCTGTCATCCGGAAACGCCAGTTTCCATCAGCGGTGACCTGCAGTCGGAAACCACTGACCACTTCGCCGTCCTGGGACAACGCCGTGTGCACGGTGCCGTCGAGCCGCCAGTGCGACGCCGGCCCGTCACCCGAGCGAACGTAGAAGTGGTGCGTAGCCATCGGGCTACGGTTTCCGGCCGCGTCGGCACTTTGCACGTACAAGGTCACCGCCCCGTCAGCGGGAGGAGTCAGCGTGACCGTGGCTTCTCCCGCTGATGTTTTGGTGTCCACCCTTGTCGAGGGGGATTCTGAAACCCGTAGAAATAGTGATCGACATCGGCGCCTCCGGCCGCACCGAATGTGAATTTCCCGGGCACATTCGTACCACCGTGCCAACTGTTGTCCGCCTGATACAGCGGCGAGGAAACCACTGGGTCCGTCTCGGGGGCGCTCTGATCCGCCAACGGATTAGCGCCGTGCACTGCCGACGATCTCGCTGTGGAGATCGGCTCGGCCGTGGCGGCGCGGGCGGTGGCGCCGATCGACTGGCTCAACGGATACCCCAGTACCGCGAACACCAGGAGAGTTACCCCCAGTGATCTGAACAGGCGTCCCTTGTGGGACGTGCGCACTCGATTACCTCCAACGTGCTGCTCCGCCTCGCCAACGGTGGGCGGATCAAGACAAACCAGCACAAAGCATCGAGGCGAACAGGAATGCGAACAATGCTCACTTTGCGCACGTCGGATGGGGACGTTCGGAAGAGTGAATGCGAGCGATCAGCCGCTTTACCGGAGACCCACTTCACGAAGTCACCGCTTCGTGATCATGCGGACATCGACCCGTTACCGCCGAGATCAGTCGGAACGCGGCTCACGGCGGGTCGAACAGCGGCGTGGACACGAAGAGAGTTCGCCACTTCGCGCGTTTCGACACCTGATGGAACGACACGAGGTGTGATCACGATGTGAAGCGTTCCGGGGAAAGCGAACCGGCGCGCTCTGCGAAGCACGGCATCGCACGTAGGCTTGTTCGGCATGACCCAACAGCGCACCTCCCAGCCGGCGGTTCGGATCCAGCGCCGGTCCGCACGGGCCATCCTGATCGACGACGAGGAACGCCTGGTACTGCTGCGCCGCACGAAACCGGGCATGGCGCCCTACTGGACGACTCCCGGTGGTGGGCTGGAACACGGCGACGAGTCGCTGGAGGCTGCCATGCACCGCGAGATCGCCGAGGAGATGGGCGCCACGGCAAGCGGCGCGAAAAGTGTGTTCCTGAGCAGCACCGCCCGCTCCGGCGGCCTCACCGTGCAGCACTTCTTCGTGGCACGACTGACCTCGATGGACGAATCCACCCGGCACGGCCCGGAGTTCGAGGAGCCGACCCGCGGCGAGTACCGCGCGGAGCGGTTCGACATGCGCGCCGAAACGCTGGCCACGCTCGATCTGCGCCCCGCACCGCTGCGCGAGTTCGTGCTGTCCAACCGCCTCGCTTTGCTCGCCGAGGCGCTCTACGCGGACTGAGATACCGACTTCCCCCGGGCGCTCCCGGTGTCCCGCGTCCCGGCTCGTCGCGGCGATCGACCGACCACCGGGCCGGCCGGCTAGGAAGAAGTCAACGAGGACAGCGACGGCAACGCCTCGAGGAAGATCTTCACCGACTCGGCCGCCTGTCGCAGCATTACCAGACCCTGTCGCACCGCCGAGGCGGCCTCGGCGGGTGATTCCTTGATCCACCACACCAGCAAAGCCACCACCAGCAGCGAAAGCAGCCCCTTCAGCGGAGTTCCCCCATCTCCCGACGAGCTCCTGACGTATCCAGTGTGCTCGTTACGGGACGGCTCCGCCCGCTGATCTCCGGACCCCAGCTGACTCCTCGTTTCACGTGGGTGTGCGGCCGGGCGGCATCGGAACGGGTCGTGCCGGAACAGGCAGCGCCGGAACCGTCGGTCTCACCGCTCGGCGGCTCCCGGACGCGGGAGACCGCCGACAAGCAGCTCCAGCGGCTCGGCGTAGTAATCCCGGGTGAAACGACTCCAGTAGCGCGCGGTGGCGCGCAGCAGGTCCTCCCGCGGGTAGGCCCGCGTCCCGGCCTGCGAGCCGTGGGTGTGGACGGAGGTGAGTTTGGCTTCCAGATCGGTTTCGCGCAGCCCGGCGAACCGGTTCGGCGCGAAGTCTACCGTGGCGGAGGGTGACTGGTAGCAGGCGAACCGTTCCACCCCACGCGCCGCGGAGGCAGTGGCCCGGTGGACGGCGCGGTGGTCCTGGTGGGTGTCGTTCTCGGAATGGACCAGCACCACGTCGGGCCGGACCCGCCGCACCACTCGTTCGATCCGGCGCACGGTCTCGACGTCGTCGAGGATGTCGCCGTCGGGCAGGTCCTCCAGCACCAGACTCGCGCCCAACGACTCGACCGCTTCGTGGGCCTCGCCGACGCGCTCGTCCGGGACGCCGCCGACCGGGCCGTGCGACATGGTCAGCACGGTGACCTCCCAGCCCGCCTGTACGCGGCGGTGGATGGTTCCGCCCGCGCCGATCTCGGCGTCGTCGGGGTGGGCGCCGACCACCAGCATCCGGAACGGCTTCCGGTCCGCCCCGCTCGCCTCACGGTCCGCCCGGTTTTCCTCGCGCTCCTGCCGACGATCTCGGAAGGCGCGTAGCACGGTCTCGGCCAGTTCGGAGCCGGCGGCTTGGCGGGCGACCATCTCGGAGACGCCCCCGCACGGCGTCGTCACCGCCGCTGTGGTCGCCACCTCGTCGGTGGTGAGCACGAACGCCGTGCCGGGGAACTCGCGTCCGCAGGAGTTCAGGAACTCGGCGAGCCCACCCGGCTCCGGTTCCAGCTCCCGGTCCCACAGCGCGACGTGCCAGCCGCTCTCGGCACGCGGACGGGTTCGCAGCACGGTGCGGAACCTCTCGCGCTCTTCGGTCTCGACGACCTCCAGCGCCCCGTACTCGCGCAGCAGTTCGGCCGTGCGTCGCCGCAACCCGACGTCGTGGTCGGCGACCACGACACGCAACCCGGCCAGCGGGGTGTCGTCCCAGCACGCGGCGGTGGTCGCGGGAGGCCGTGAGCCGCCCTCAGGTCCCAGGGTGAAAGTGATCTCGTGCGAGCGTTCGGTTCCGGGGTCGCCGACCTCGAAATCGTGCACGTGTTCGTTCGCGAGGGGCTTGCCCCGAACGGTCCTCCAGCTCGACTGCCGAACAGATCCCTCTTCGTAGGGGTCTCCCCCGGAGGTGGGCCGCTCGGGGTGCCCGGAGTGCTCCACCATTTGTCGAGTGTCGCAGCGCTACAGAAGAGGCGCAGAACGAAAAGGGCAGCGTACGACCCCGATCGGATTTCGAGGTGGGCTCCGCGTGCGGTACCCGGTCACCGACCGTGCGCCGCGTGAACGGTCTCGGTGCGACGCCCGCCCTCGTCGAGGAAGCGCGCGACCGGCAACGTGGCGGCACCGACGGTGACCGCGTCGGGCCCGAGCCCGCCCTCGGCGACCGAGACGCGCTCGGCGGGGTAGCGCAGCGCGTACCGGGCTACGTTGTGCTGCACCAGTTCCAGCCGGTGTCGGCCGAGCAGCAGTCCCGCCCAGCCACCGATGAGCACTCGGGTGGGCAGGAAGAGGTTCACCAGGGTCGCGATGCCCGCTCCGAGGTACTCCACTGCTTCCGAGAGCACGGTCGACGCCGCGGCCTCGGAGATCGTGTTCCCTTCGCGGGAGGCCGCGGCCAGCAAGGCCCCGAACGCGTGCTCGCCGTCCGCGTCGGGGCTGATATCTCCCCCGGTGCGCCGCCAGCGACGCACCATCGCCTCGGCTCCGGTGTAGGCCTCCAGGCAGCCGTGCCCGCCACACCGGCAGCGCCGTCCGCGCACGCGCAGCGTGCTGTGTCCCCACTCGCCGATGCCCGCCGAATTTCCGTCCGCGAACACCGAGACGCCGACACCCGAGCCGAGCAGCACCACCGCCACGTCCCGCTCACCGCGACCGTGGCCGAACCACATCTCGGCCTGCCCCAGGGCCTCGGCACCGTTGTCGACCAGGACCGGCACGTGCTCGGGCAGGTGCGCGGCGGAGCGAACCAGCCGCTCGACGGCCACCCCGACCCAGCCGATGGTCTGCCCGTGCACCAGGGCACCGTGAACCTCGTCCGAGGTCACGATGCCGGGAACGCCGACACCGACGCCGAGCAACCACTCGGGGGAGACGCCCCCTTCGATCATCACCCGGTCGAATGCCCCGGCCAGCCGCGCGATCACGTGCTCGGGGTCGCGTCTGCCGACGTCGAGGGGTCGTTCCGCGCGGGCGATCTCGGTCAGGGCGACGTCGAACAACTCCACGCGGACCCGCGTCTCGCCGATGTCGATGCCCACCACGCGCCCGCTCTCGGGGGAGACGCGCAGCAGCGTGCGGGGGCGTCCCCCGTCGGACTCGACCGAGCCCGCTTCCTCCAGCAGGCCGTCGGCCACCAGCTCACCGACCACATTGCTCACCGAACCGGGGCTGAGCCCGGTGGCGGGGCCCAGTTGGTGTCGACTCAGTGGTCCGCCGAAGTACAGTCGGCGCAGCACGGCGGCACGGTTGCCGCGCCGCAGATCGCGTACCGTCCGCCCGTACCGATCCCCCATGTCGCTCCTTCCGATACCGGCGGTCGCCGACCGGCAGTTCGAGGCGAGCCTAGTAGTCTGCTGTCGAGCCCCGCCGTGCCCGCTCGGCCGCGGATGGTGGGTGCCGAAGTCGACTTCCCGCGAATCGGCCCCTCCGGTTCGTGGTCGAGCCGGTGTTCGTCAGTCCGATTTCGGTCCCCACCACAGCGTGGTGCGCACGTCACCGAGTCCTCGGCCGATCATGATTCGCCCGCCGCGCAGGAAACGCCAGCTTCCGGACGAAACGTCACGCATCCGTTGCGCCCGGAGGTCGCACGGCACCCGGACCCGGGTCCGCCGCCCCGCCTCGACGTGCACCCTGGTCCAGCCGATCAGCCGCACCGGTTCGGAGTTCGCCGCGGGCAGCAGATAGACCTGCACGGTCTCCGTACCGGCCCGGGGCCCGGTGTTCGCGACGTCGACCGTGACGCTGCGCACCGCGTTGAGATCCCTGACCAGCGCGGGGGATTCGTAGTGCCAGGTGGTGTAGCCGAGGCCGTGGCCGAACCAGAACAACGGCTCCACCTCGGCGTACCGGTGCCAACCCCGGTAGCCGACCGCGGTGCCCTCCTGGTATACCAGCGCCCCGTTGACCGGACAGGTCGACCAGGCGGGGCCGTCCCCGTCGCGTGCGGGGAAGGTGGTGACCAGCCGTCCGGCAGGCTCGATCTCGCCGGTGAGCGCCGCCGCCACCGCCGATCCGGCCTCCTGGCCGGGCAGTCCGGCCCACAGCACCGCGTCCACCAGATCCAGCCACGGCATCAGCACCGGGGTGGCCGCGTTGACCACGACGACGGTGCGCCGGGCCGCGGCGGCCACGGCGGCGACCATCGCGTCCTGCTGGCCCGGAAGGGCGAGGGTGGACTTGTCCCTGCCCTCGGTTTCCTGCTCCGTGGTCAGCCCCACGACCACCACGGCCACGTCGACATCACCCGCTGCTCGGGCCACCCACTCGGTGATCTCAGCGGTGGTCGCGTGAGCCTGCCGGATCGCCTGCCCTGGAATACCGCCCCTCGCGGGGCCGCGCACCGACTCCGGCCGAGTCGACGGGCCACCGCGCACGTCGACACCGTCGACCACCGAGACCCGGTCACTCCCGAACATCGCGACGAGACCGTCGGCGACGGAGACCACGTGCGGAGGTCGCACACGGGCCGCCCCGCCTCCCTGCGCCACGGTGTCCACGGCGTGCCGCCCGATGACGGCCAGGGACTCCGTGCCGGAGAGCGGCAGCACACCGGCCGGGTTGGTCAACACCGTCATGCCGCCCGCGGCCAGCGCGCGCAGCCGACGACGGCGTAACGGAGCGTCGGCTGCAGGGCGCCGGTGGTGTGGCAGGGTTTCGGAACCGCTCCTCCCGAGGGGATCGGACTCACCGTCGAGAGCGCCGGTTCGTTCGGCCAGGCGCAGTACCCGTCGGAGGTGTTCGTCGATGGTGGACTCGGGGACCTCGCCGGCACGCACCGCAGCGAGCAGGCCCGCGCCCCGGGGCCCGTCCGGAGCCGACACGACCGGTGCGGGTGCCGGGTTGGTGCCGGCCACGACCGAGCTCGCGGCGGACGGGTCCGATATGAGCGCACCCTCGTAGCGCCACTCCTCCTTGAGCAGTCGCTCGAGGAGCTGAAGGTGTTCGGTGGCGTGGATCCCGTTGACTCTGTTGGGGGAGGTCAACACGCTCCAGGGTGATGCGTCGCGCACGAGCATCTCGAACGGCAGCAGGTACACCTCCCGGAGGGTCTTCTCGTCGACCACGGAGTCCACTGTGGTGCGTTCGAATTCGGATTCGTTGGCCAGGAAGCGCTTCGGGCAAGCGGCGACTCCCCTGCGCTGCAGGGCCCGCACGTACTCGGTCGCCAAAGCCCCGGTCAGCAGCGGGTCCTCGCTGAAGCAGTCGAAGACACGACCGCCCAGCGGGGTTCGGTGCAGGTTGACCGAAGGACCCAGCAGTACGTGCACGCCTGCGGCGATGGCCTCCTCGGCCAGCAGCGCCCCTGCTTCACTCGCCGCCGCGACGTCCCAGTGCTGGGCGAGCAGCGTGGCGTTGGGCAGCAGCGAAGTGGTCCCGCCGTCGTCGTGTCCCCGCCCACCCAGCCCGCTCGGGCCGTCCGAGAAGCACATGCGGGACAGTCCGATCGACGTGTTCTGCGGTAGGTCGGAGAAGTCCGAGCCGTTCAACAGGGCCACTTTGCTCGACAGATCCAGGCAGGCGATCGCGGTATCGACACGGGACTCCAGCTCGGTGATGGTCATGGCGTCTTCTCCGCTCTCCCTTTAATTCAATTTTTGAATTAACTGCGCGAGTCGGACGAACCGGGCACACGGGAACCGACGGGCCGACGAACCGGCGGGCAATGACATGCCCTTACCCCTTCGCGGGCGTGCGCGGCAGGTCCACCGCGACGTGATTTAAATTACGATATAATTTAAGGCTCGATGAAAGATTGGTCAAGACCACCTTCCCGCGTCCGCCGGTGATACGCGCCCGGGATGGACGCCGGGGCCTCACCGGTCCGCGGAGCGGGCTGTCCGTCTACGCGGCGGCCACGTCGATGCGCTGCGCGAACGTACGAACGGGAGGACGCTGGTAAGCGTTACATCCCATCCCGTAGGGAGGCGTTCCGATGTCTACTCCGCAGACAGGACCGCAATCCACACCCGGTGCCGGGGAAGGCACCGAACGCCGCGCACCCGAGGAGCGAGGCAGCTGGGCGATGACGGCTGCCCAACCGACATCCGGGATGTCCGGGTGGCTGGCCTTCGGGGGCTGGATGCTCGCGCTGGTGGGCGTCTTCAACGTCATCGCCGGTCTCACCGCCCTGCTGCAACCCGGCTACTACGTCGCGGCCAATGGTGAGCTCTTGGTCTTCGGCTTCGGCGCCTGGGGCTGGATCTGGCTCGCGTTCGGCGTGCTGCAGGTAGCGGCAGGGGCAGGCTGCCTGGCCGGTCAGATGTGGGCCAGGATGACCGGTATCGCTCTCGCCGGATTGGCCGCGATCGCTCACCTGGCCTTCCTGGCCGCGTTCCCGTTCTGGGAACTGGTCTCGATCGGGCTGTGCGTGCTGGTGATCTACTCGCTGGTGGTACCGCCCAGGAACGCCGTCGGCTGACCACTCTCCGCTAGAACCACCTGGAGATCCGGCTGAAAATCACTCGCCGATTTCGTTGTGCGGCGATCAGAAGCTGGCGATGCGACTTGCGGACAGCTGTTGGGTGATGTCGGTGACGGTGGTTCTGGCGGTGCGGCCCGCGCCGATCAGGGTGGCCGAGGCGGTGCCGGTCCAGTCGCCGTAGCCGAGTAGGTGCAGGCGGGGCTGCTGCACCGCGCGGGTGCCGTCGGTGGGGACGGTCCCGTTGTGACGGCGCAGTACGAGCGGACGGAGGTGCTGCAGTGCGGGGCGGAATCCGGTGCACCAGATGATGTCGTCGACGGGGCACTCGGATCCGGCTGACCAGGCCATGCTGTTGCGAGTCAGGTGGGTGAACATCGGTTGGGCATGCAGCACACCGCGCTCGCGGGCCTCGCGCACGATGTCGGTCATGACGATGTCGCCGAGGGCGGCGACACCGTCGGTGTCACCTGTTCCGGAGCGTCGGGCGGCTTCGCGCCGGCTGGCGACGTCGAACAGGACGCGTCCGTCGACGTCGTCCGGCATGAACCGTGGCGGGCGGTGAGTGACCCAGAGCGTGTGGGCCACGGCCGAGACCTCGGCGAGGATCTGCGCCGCGGAGTTGCCGCCGCCGACGATGACGACGCGGTGTCCGCGGAACTGTTCGGGGCCACGGTAGGAGATGGTGTGCAGCTGGCGTCCGGTGAATTCGTCCTGCCCGGGGTAGGACGGGATGTAGGGGGCTCGCCAGGTGCCGGTCGCGCTGATGACCATACGTGCTCGCCACTCGTCCTGATCGGTGCGCACGGCGAGGTGGTCGTCGGCGTGGTGTACGCCTGTGACGTCCACCGGCCGGTGCACCGGTAACGCGTAGCGTTGCTCGTAACGGGCGAGGTACTCCACGACGTGCTCGCGTCCCGGATAGTCGACGCCGGGTTGGCGGGGCATCGGCCATCCGGGCAGCGGGCTGTGTTCGGCCGGGGAGAACAGTCGCAGCGACTGCCACATGTGACGCCACGCCCCGCCGGGCTCGGACTGCGCGTCGAGGATGGCGAACTCCAGCCCGGCTCGTCGTAGGAAGTAGCCCGCGGCCAGTCCGGCTTGGCCGCCTCCGATCACCACGACGTCGCAGTTCCTTGCCACAGCGTTCCTTTCTCGAGAGCGAGGAGTCAGTGGGCTGCCGCGGTGTCGGCTTCGGTGGCGGCTCCGTAGCCACCGCCGACGAGTTCCGGTGCGACCTCGGCCGCCTCGGAGGCTTCGTGTTCGGCCAGCCAACGCTCCGCGTCGATGGCCGCCGAGCAACCCGAACCGGCAGCCGTGACAGCCTGCCGGTACGTCTTGTCCACCAGGTCACCCGCGGCGAACACGCCCGGGATGTTGGTGGCGGTGGAGGGATGCCGCACCTGCACGTAGCCCTCCTCGTCCACCTCGACCTGGTCGGTGACGAGCTTGCTCCGCGGATCGTGCCCGATCGCGACGAACATGCCCGTCACCGGCAGCTGCGACTCCTGCCCGGTCACGGTGTCACGCACGGTCAGCCCGGAGACGGTCCCGTCCCCGTTGACCTCGGTGACCACGGTGTTCGTGCGCCAGTGGATCTTGTCGTTGGCCCGTGCGCGTTCCAGCATGATCTTGGAGGCGCGGAAGTCCTCGCGACGGTGCAGGATGGTCACCGAGTTCGCGAACCGGGTGAGGAAGGTGGCCTCCTCCATGGCGGAGTCACCACCGCCGACCACGGCGATGTCCTGGTCGCGGAAGAAGAACCCGTCGCAGGTGGCGCACGCCGACACACCACGCCCCAACAACCGGTCCTCACCGGGTACGCCGACGTAGCGCGCCGCCGCCCCCATCGCCAGGATCACGGCCCTGGCCCGGTACTCCACACCGCCGGAGGTGACGGTCTTGATCTCCCCGCCGAGATCGATCTCCTCGACGTCGGCGGTCTTGAGCTCCGCCCCGAAACGCTCCGCCTGCGAGCGGAACTGCTCCATGAGTTCGGGGCCCATGATCCCGTCGCGGAATCCGGGATAGTTCTCCACATCGGTCGTGGTCATGAGTTCACCGCCGTACTGGGTGCCCTCGAAGACCAACGGTCGCAGCTCCGCCCTCGCCGCATACACCGCAGCCGTGTACCCGGCAGGACCCGAGCCCACGACGATCAAATTCCGCACGTCGCCAGTCACCG
>NZ_FNFM01000007.1 GCF_900101095.1 Actinopolyspora mzabensis | reverse complement strand
GTGAGACAGTTCGGTCCCTATCCGCCGCGCGCGTGTGGAGACGTGCGGGGAGCTGTCCCTAGTACGAGAGGACCGGGACGGACGAACCTCTAGTGTGCCAGTTGTCCCGCCAGGGGCACGGCTGGTTGGCCATGTTCGGCACGGATAACCGCTGAAAGCATCTAAGCGGGAAGCCCACCCCAAGATGACGTCTCCCACCCCACCTCGAGTGGGGATAAGGCACCCAGCAGACGACTGGGTTGATAGGCCCGACATGTACGCACAGCAATGTGTTCAGTGGACGGGTACTAACCCGCCGAACGGCGACACCCCCCCCATCGCCCACACACGCACCACCCGCAAGCACACGCGGATCTCGCCACCACTATACGGCTCCCAACCCAGCCACCACCCCCGATAACTACATACCGGCTGACCCAGTCGGCCCCCACAGTTTTTGGGTCGGTGGCCACAGCGGAGGAGACACGCCCGGCATCCATCCCGAACCCGGCAGCTAAGCCCTCCAGCGCCCCAGGTACTGCACCCCCACGGGTGTGGGAGACACGGACACCGCCGACCCAACCCCCCACAATGTGGCCCGGACACCACCACGGTGCCCGGGCCACACCTGTACCCAACCCCAGAAAACCCGATTGCCCGGGACCCGGATACCGACGATCATGCCGGTATGCACGTCGAACGTCACGACTCGTTCGCCTCCTTCCGGGAAACCACCGAGCGGTTCTACCGGGCTGACCCCGTGCGGCACACCATTCCCGTGACGGCTCTGGCCGCGGCGCGAAGTTACGAAGCCGGGCCCGCTCCCGCGCTGCTCACCCTGCACGAGGATCGAACCGTGCTCGGTGCTTATCTCCGCACACCACCTTTCCCCGCCCATGTGGGGGCGCTGCCCGATATGGACACCGCCGAACTGGTGGCCGCGCTGTGCGAACACGATCCGGCCCCAGGGGCCCTGCTCGGCCCCACCGAACAGGTCGGTCGGTTGGCAGCGGAATGGTGTCGCTCTACCGGAGCGATCCGCGAACTCCGGATAAGACAGCGACTCTACGAATTGCACATCCCGGAATTCCCGGCGGAAGTGGTGGGCGAGGAACGTGGTTTCGTCCCCTCCGACATTCCCTGGTTGGCTGAGTGGCGAGCGGAGTACGCCCGTGATGCCGGGGACATCGGAGTCGGTACCGATTCATCGGAAGACGCATTGCGGTCCTTCTTGGACAGCGGTCGGGTTCCGGTGCTCTGGTCCGCCGGTGGCCGCCCGGTGGCGATGGCCTTCCACAGCACGCCGAAGTACGGGATGTCGCGGATCGGAAACGTCTACACACCCGCGCGGTTTCGCCGCAACGGATACGGGGCGGCAGTCACGCTGGCGGCGGCCAGGCGAGCCGTCGAGGCGGGCGCGGAACGGGTCGTACTGTTCGCGGATCTGGCCAATCCCACTTCGAACTCCGTCTACCGGCGCATCGGTTTCCTACCGGTGCACGACACCGACGAGATCGTGCTGCACCGGATGTGACTCGGCTCGCACCCCTTCGTATCCTGGCGGGCATGAGCGGAGTGCGGATTCTCGTGGTGCAACCGTCCGAAAACTTCCCACTCGGCATGTTGGGAGACTGGTTCGCCGAACTCGGAGCCGAACTCGACGTGCTCGATCCGCGTCGGCAGGAGCTCCCGGAAACACCGGGGGACTACGCCGGACTGGTGGTACTCGGCGGTGAGACGAATGCCGGAGCCGATCTCGAACACACCTGGCTGAGTTCGATGCGGAAGTTGCTCAGCACCGCGACCTCGGCAGGGACTCCGGTACTGGCGCTCGGCCTCGGGGCACAGCTGCTGGCGATGGCGACCGGTGGGCGAATCGCCACCCGCCGCGACGGCCCCGAAGCCGGGACGCTGTTGGTGGCGAAGCGGGACACCGCTGCCGAGGACGTACTCGTCGGTCCGCTGCCCCTCACCCCGGACGTGTTCCAGTTCCACCGGGAGGAGATCAGCACGCTGCCCCCGACAGCTCAGCTGCTGGCCGCCTCTCCCAAGGGTGAGAACCAGGCGTTTCGCGTCGGTACCAGGGCCTACGGTTTCCAGTTCCACATCGAGACCACCCCCGAAGTGGTGCGCGGCCTCGCCGACGCGGATCCGGAGTTGGCGGGAGCGGCACGTAGCGGCCAGTTCGACGTCGAGCATCTCCGCGAGTTCCACGCCGATCTCGCGGAGACCTGGCAGCCGGTGGCGCGGCGGTTCTTCGAACTCGCCGCCACTCCACCGGAGGAACGAACCACCACACGTTCCCTGCCGTTGGCCTGACGAACTCTTCCGCCGAACTCTCCGCCGGGACCTCGGAGCTCGTGGCCGTCACGCACGGCTGTCCCATCCCCGCCGAGCCCGTGCCCGCTCGACTACGAAGCCGATTCGCGAGCCGGGGTGCAACAACGGTCACGACGGGATCCCCGCCGACCGTCGTTTCGGATTACGGTACGGACATGGCCCAAGCCAACTGGCAGCGCTCCGGGGCGGTGCCGTCCCCCGCGCGGTATGGATTCAGCGATGTCGAACGAGCCGAGACCCAGCTCCGTGCGGCGGGTTGGTGGGGGGACAGCGGCCCGCTGCCCGCGACGGAACCGGTGCTGGAGACCCTCTCCCGCACGCCGGATCCCGATCTCGCCCTGCACTCCGTGAATCGGCTGCGTGAGTCGTCCGAAGCGGAATGGACGGAACTCGAGCCTCGGCTGTCGGCCGACTCGGAACTGCGAGTCAGGCTCCTCGCCACTATCGGCTACTCGAGTGCGCTGGCCGATCATCTGGTCGCGCATCCAGCCGACTGGCGTCGCCTGGCGGGTGACGACATCCGGCAGCGCGGTGTACGGGAGTTCAGCGCCGAGCTGCTGTACAGCGTCGGCGCCATGACCAGTTCCTCGCCGGAAGGCGGGATTCCGGAGCTGCCGGTAGCCACAGTGGACAGCGGTACCGCGGTGACTCCACTTCGTGCCGCCTACCGCGGACTGCTGTTGGAGATCGCCGCTGCCGACCTGGCCGGAACCGTTGATCCGAACATCACCGCACCCTCGTACGAGGAGATCACCGGCAGGCTCTCCGACGCGGCGGTCGCCGCGTTGCGCGCGGCATGGGCGGTGGCTGCCTCCGAGCTGTCCGGGCACCACACACCGCGCCTCTCGGTGATCGCGATGGGCAAGTGCGGTGGCAGGGAACTGAACTACGTCAGCGATGTCGACGTCGTGTTCGTGGCCGATTCGGAGGAGGACGTGGCACCGGCCACGCGGCTGGCGAGCACGCTCATGCGGGTGGCGGGCGCCGCCTTCTTCGACGTGGATGCCGCCCTCCGGCCGGAGGGCAAGGCCGGGGCGCTGGTGCGCACGCTGGAAGGGCATCTGAGCTACTACCGTCGCTGGGCCCGCACCTGGGAGTTCCAGGCGTTGCTCAAGGCACGCCCGGTGGCCGGCGACGCCGAGCTGGGCGAACGTTACTCGGAGGCGGTTCGGCCGTTGATCTGGACGGCCGCGGAGCGGGAGGACTTCGTCAGCGACGTGCGTTCCATGCGGCAGCGTGTCGAACAGCACGTCCCCGCCGAGCAGACCGATCGCGAACTGAAACTCGGCAGGGGCGGACTGCGCGACGTCGAGTTCGCGGTGCAGTTGCTGCAGCTGGTGCACGGCAGGGGAGACGAGGACATCCGGTCTCGCTCCACGATGACGGCGCTTCGCTCGTTGGGCGAACGGGGGTACGTGGCCCGCAGCGACGCCGGTGCGATGGCCGACTCCTACGCCTTTCTGCGTGGAGTGGAACACCGGTTGCAGCTGCGCAGGTTGCGACGCACCCATCTGTTCCCGCCCTCGACGGAGCGGGCCACGCTCCACCACCTGGCGCGTGCGATGGGGATGCGTTCGCAGGGCAGTCAGGAAGCGGCGGACGTGCTGCTCGGCGAGTACCGCAAACAGGGCAACCGGGTGCGCAGGCTGCACGAGAAGTTGTTCTACCGGCCGCTGCTGGAGTCGGTGGCGAAGGTGCCCACCGAGGCGCTGCGGCTGACCACCGGGGCGGCGGTGGATCGCCTGGCAGCGTTGGGCTACACCTCCCCGGAGGGGGCGCTGCGCCATATCGCGGCACTGACCTCGGGAATGACGCGTCGTGCCAGCATCCAGGGCACTCTGCTGCCGGTGCTGCTGGACCTGCTGGGCCGAACTCCCGATCCGGACGGCGGGCTGTTGGCCTACCGCAACGTTTCCGAGGCGCTCGCGGAGACCCCCTGGTATCTGCGGTTGTTGCGGGACGAGGCCGTGGTCGCCGAACGGCTGGCCTTTCTGCTGGGCATCTCGAAACTGGTTCCCGAGTTGCTGGTACGCGCTCCCGAAGTGCTGCGGCTGTTGGCAGACACCGCGGAACTGTCCGAACGGGATTCGGCGGAGGTGGCCGGTTCACTGTGCAGCGCGGTGGCGCGGCACGCCGACCCGGAGCGGGCGGCCTCGGCGGCACGTTCGCTGCGCAGGCACGAATTGCTGCGGGTGGCGGCGGGGGATCTGCTGGGTGTGATCCGACCGCACGACGTGTTCGCCGCGCTCTCCACGGTGTGGGTGGCGGTGTTGCAGGCCACGTTGGACGCCGCTGTCCGTGATGTGGCGGCCAGGTCGGAGTGGTCGGCTCCGAACGGTGTGGTCGACGGTGTCGCGCGGCCCGCCCGGATCGCCGTGATCGGGATGGGCAGGCTGGGAGGTGCCGAGCTCGGTTACGGTTCCGACGCCGACGTGATGTTCGTCTGCGAACCGGTCGAGGGAATGGACGACAGTACCGCGGTGCGGTTCGCGACCGCCGTGGTGGAGCAGGTGCGCAGGCTGCTGGGCAAGCCGAGTCAGGACCCGCCGTTGGAGGTGGACACCGACCTGCGTCCGGAAGGAAGGTCGGGGCCGCTGGTCCGGACGTTGGACTCCTACCTGAACTACTACCGGAGGTGGGCCCAGACCTGGGAGGCCCAGGCGTTGTTGCGGGCGCGCCCGGTCGCCGGTGACACCGAGTTGGGGGAGCGGTTCCGCTCCGCCGTGGACCCGATCCGATATCCGGAAGGTGGGCTGGACGCGGGCAGGGTACGTGAGATTCGACGTATCAAGGCCAGGGTCGACGCCGAGCGGTTGCCGCGCGGTGCCGATCCGACCACCCACACCAAGTTGGGGCGCGGCGGACTGGCCGATGTGGAGTGGACGCTGCAACTGTTGCAGCTGCGTTTCGCCCACGAGTTCCCCGAACTGCGTACCACCTCGACCGTGGTCGGATTGCGCGCCGCCGCCGGGGCCGGACTGCTGACCGAAGAGGACGCGGCGACTCTGGAGAACGCGTGGACACTGGCCATGCGAGCGCGTAACGCCGTGATGCTGGTGCGGGGCAAGGGAAGCGATCAGCTTCCCAAACACTCCAGGGAGCTCAACGCGGTGGCCGCGGCGTTGGGCTATCCGAGCGGTTCGGATTCCGGTCAGGTGATGGACGACTACCTGCGCGCGACCCGGCGTGCCAGGACCGTGGTCGAGCGGGTCTTCTACGAGGACGTGCTGAGCTGACCGGGGTTCCGGGAGCCCGGCCTGCTGAACCGTTCACCGGTTCTCGCCACGCCCGCCGGGGCAGGTGGAAAGCTCGCCGAGTCTACCGAACGCGCTGCTCCGAATGCCGGAATAAGATCGCGACGAAACGTCGTTGCAGCGAGCATGAAGGCTATCGCGCTCACCGAATTCGGCGAACCCGACGTTCTTTCGTACCAGGAGTTGGACGATCCGCTGGTCGGTCCCGACCGAGTGCTCGTCGAGACCAGGGCGGCGGGAGTGAACCCGGTGGACTGGAAGATCCGCCGCGGTTATCTGCGCGGGCTGTTCCCGCACCACACGCCGTTGATCTCCGGTTGGGACCTCGCGGGCGTGGTCCGTGCCGTCGGGCCCGCTGTGACCGAGTTCAAACCCGGGGACGAGGTCGTGGGCTACGTGCGTGAGGACCACGTGCAGTACGGCACCTATGCCGAGCTGGTCGCCGCTCCGGTGCGCACCCTGGCCCACAAGCCGGGTGCGGCGGATTTCACGCAGGCGGCGGGACTACCGCTGGCCGGACTCACCGCGCTGCAGATGCTGCAGGCGGTGGAGACCGGCACCGACGATTCCGTGCTGGTGCACGCCGCGTCCGGCGGTGTCGGGCACCTCGCGGTGCAGATCGCGTTCGCGCTGGGGGCCTCCCGGGTGATCGGGACCGCCTCGGAGCGCAATCACGACTTCCTGCGCGAGCTGGGAGCCGAGCCGGTCACCTACGGCCCGGGGCTGCAGGGGCGCGTCGCCGAGCTCGTCGGCGGTGACGGCAAGGTCGACACCGCGATCGACATGGCCGGCGGAACCGCGCTGCGCGAAACCCCGGAGATCCTGCGGGACAGCTCGCGGCACGCCTCGGTGGAGGATCCCGAGACCGTGCTGCAGCAGGGCGGGCACTACGTGTTCGTCCGGCCGGACACCGAGGAGCTGACCTGGTTGAGCAAGCTGATCGATCGTGGTCAGCTGCGGGTGGAGGTGCAGCGCACCTTCCCGCTGCGCGAGGCGGCCCAGGCGCACGAACTGCTGGAGCAGGGCCACGTGCGGGGCAAGCTGGTACTCACCGTCGAATGACCCGAGGCCACGTAGCCGTGTGAGTACGCCGGGCGCGGTGCCACGCTCGTGAAACCCGCACCGCGCCCGCCGTCGACGAATCCCGCGTTTCGAAGTGAGTTCGGCCGGGGACCGGAGACTTGATCCGCTCACTTGGCGGGGAGCCGTCTCGTCGGGGCACGCGCCGAGATGGTGCGTGGTGGTCGGGACACGCCGGTCGCCCCTCGGCTCGGTCGCCTCTCGTGCGTTCGGCCGATCTCGCAGCCCGCGCCGAACAGGCGGCGAATGGAACAACGCACAACAGAGTGGGCCCCGCCGCGGCGGGGCCCACTCGTGTCACACGGTACGTCGGTCGATCACACGTCGAAGTACAGCGCGAACTCGTGCGGGTGCGGACGCAGCCGGATCGGGTCGATCTCGTTCTCCCGCTTGAGCGAGATGAAGTTCTCCAGCAGGTCCTCGGTGAACACGCCGCCTTCCAGCAGGTACTCGTGGTCGGATTCGAGGTTGTCCACCGCGTCGCTGAGGCTGGAGGGAACCTGCGGGACGTTCTTGGCCTCTTCCGGCGGCAGCTCGTAGAGGTCCTTGTCGATCGGGTCCGCGGGTTCGATCTTGTTGCGGATGCCGTCCAGGCCGGCCATCAGCATCGAGGCGAAGCCGAGGTAGGGGTTGCCGGACGGGTCGGGGCAGCGGAACTCGACGCGCTTGGCCTTCGGGTTCGTCCCGGTGATCGGGATGCGCATGCAGGCCGAGCGGTTCCGCTGCGAGTAGACCAGGTTCACCGGTGCCTCGAAGCCGGGCACCAGGCGGTGGTAGGAGTTCACCGTGGGGTTGGTCAGCGCCAGCAGGCTCGGGGCGTGCTGCAGGATGCCGCCGATGTAGTACCGCGCCGTGTCCGACAGCCCCGCGTAGCCGGACTCGTCGTGGAACAGCGGCGAGCCGCCCTGCCACAGCGACATGTGGCAGTGCATACCGGAGCCGTTGTCACCGAACAGCGGTTTCGGCATGAAGGTCACGGTCTTGCCGTGCCGCCAAGCGGTGTTCTTGATGATGTACTTGAACAGCTGCAGGTCGTCGGCGGCGTGCAGCATCGTGTTGAACTTGTAGTTGATCTCCGCTTGGCCGCCGGTGCCCACCTCGTGGTGGGCCCGCTCCACCTCGAACCCGGCCTTGGCGAGCTCGGTGCTCATCTCGTCGCGCAGGTCGGCGTAGTGGTCGTACGGCGAGACCGGGAAGTAACCGCCCTTGTAGCGGGTCTTGTAACCCAGGTTTCCACCGTCCTCGGCGCGGCCGGTGTTCCACCAGCCCTCGATCGAGTCGACCTCGTGGAACGAGGAGTTCGCGTCCTCGGAGTAGCGCACCGAGTCGAAGATGTAGAACTCGGCCTCGGAGGCGAAGAAGGCAGTGTCGGCGATGCCGGACTCGTTCAGGTACTGCTCCGCCTTGCGGGCGATGTTGCGCGGGTCACGGCTGTAGGGCTCCAACGTGAACGGGTCGTGCACGAAGAAGTTGAGGATCAGCGTCTTCTCGATCCGGAACGGGTCGATACGGGCCGTGTACGGATCGGGCAGCAGCAGCATGTCCGACTCGTGGATCGACTGGAAACCACGCACCGACGAACCATCGAAGGCCAGACCCTCGGTGAAGGTGTCGTGGTCGAACGCCGAGGCGGGAACCGTGAAGTGCTGCATGACGCCCGGCAGGTCGCAGAACCGGACATCGACGAACTTCACGCCCTCGTCGGAGATGAAGCGTAGGACCTCGTCTGGATTCTTGAACACCCTCGATGGCTCCTTCACGCATTGGTACCGCTCACCGGCCATTCCTCGTCGCCGGCTCGTGAACGAGGCTAGGGGGGCGGTGTTGCCCGGTCGTCACCCGCGTGTTTCGCCGACGTTAACGAAACGGTCTGTTGCCCCCGGGGCGGAGCGGGCGTCGGTTCGGAGTGGTCGAACGTCCCCGTATGCTGGTCACGTGGGTAGAATACTCGGTTCCTGGCTCTCCGGCCCCGCTTCCGTGCGGGAGTCGAGAGAACCGGAGCAACACTGGCGGGGCGAACGTCTGGGGCTGCCCGAGCAGGGATCCGGATCGGTGGCGCCCACGGGGCGGCGGGCACTGGGTTTTCTGGTGGACATCGTGCTCGCGGCGCTCGTGGCCGGGCTGTTCACGGCCCCGGAGCTGCCCGGCAACTGGAGTCTGGTGTCGTGGGCGCTGATCACGGTGTTGCCGGTCGCGTTCTTCGGATTCACACCGGGCATGGCCGTTACGGGGATCTGGGTGGCACGTGTCGACGCCACCCAGACCGTGGGGCTGCCGCGTGCGCTGCTTCGCTGCGTGCTGACGGCTGTGATCGTGCCCGCGGTGCTGTGGAACCTCGACGGCCGTTCCTGGCACGACCGGCTCAGCGGCACCGTGGTGCTGCGCCGCTGACCTCGGACGGGACGCCGGGCGGGGCGCTGACCCCGTCGGCCCGGGCGGTGCGCGCTCTCGCGGTGCTTCGACGTTGCCGTGACGACCGGCGGATACCCGAATCCGGGTGCCCGACGACCGTCGTGTAACACCGCGACGGATCGCTTCACTCGTTCGGAGGAGTCGGGTAATCCGCCCTTCATCGGGTGGAAAAGCGGGGCGGAAAGCGCGGCACGCGCCGCGCTCTGCCGTACTCGGTTACTTCCTGCGGCTCGCGCGCTGCATGTTGCGCATCTTCGCGCCCTGCGGCGCCGGCCCCTTCGGCATCGGGTTCGCCCTGTTGCCCAGCGCCTCGAGCTGCTTCTCCAACGAGTCGATCTGCCCGGCGTTGATGTTGCGGGGCAGCTTCATGATGTTGGACTGCAGTTTCCGCAGCGGAACCTGCTCCTGCCCGTCACCGACCATGATCTCGTAGATCGGAGTCTCGCCGACCAGCCGCGAGATGCGCTTCTTCTCCTGGGCCATCAGGCTTTTGACCCGATGCGGTTCGCCCTCGCCGACGAGGACGATCCCGGGCTTGCCCACGAGCCGGTGCACCGCGTCCAGCTGGCTGTTCCCGGTGACCCCCTGGGTCAGTTCCCACTTGCCGCGCATGTTCTCCAGCGCCCAGCCCGCGGCACCCGGTTGGCCGCTGGCCTTGCTGTAGACGTTGCGCTGCACGCGCCTGCCGAACACGATCACCGCGCCCAACGCGCCGAGGGCCACACCCACGGGCAGGAAGAACCACTGCAACCCCCAGACGAGGCCGAGCAGGAACGCGACGACCGCCGCACCGAGCAGTACCGCCAGCATCAGCGGTACCAGCAGCCGGTCCTCGCGGCGTTGCATCTTGAACGCCTCGAACAGCTGTTTAAAACGACCGCTCGACGCCTGTCGTCTCTGTTTGGCCGCTTCTTTCTTCGCGGCTCGGTCCTGCTTGGCCATAGCTCCAGGATACGGCGCGGGACCTCGGAGGCGTCCATACGGTCCGGGGCGTTTCCCTCCCGAAAACGCCCCGGTGGAGGCATCGTCGTCGTACACTGCCCGACAGGACCGCCGCTGACGGAGGTGCTGCAGGTGTGCCGGGCTGCCGTGTTCCAACTGGACGTCACTTACCGGGCCGTCGGCGCGTCCCCACCACAGCTCGCGAGCTCCCGGGCCGTGCCACGCGAGGAAACACCTCGCGATCCGTGGGAGGAACTCGACTTCGGCTTTCCGGCCGGTGCCTGGCGAGCGTTGGCCCGGCTCCGTCCCGCCGGGGTGCGTCGGAGCCGGATATGGCGCAGTCCGCTACGCGGGCCCTGGCTGACCTCGATGCTCGGGGCCGTGCTGCTGGTGACGCTACCGCTGGTGACCATCACCGGGCTGCTTTCCTACATCGCCTACGGCCCGCAGTTCGGCCAGGCCTTTCCCCGTGAGGTCGGCTGGTTGCGGCTGCCCGCCTTCGACTGGCCCACCAGCCCGGCCTGGTTGTACGTGCTCAACCAGGGGACGCACGTGATCCTCGGGCTGGTGCTCATCCCGGTTGTGCTGGCGAAACTCTGGTCGGTGGTGCCGAAACTGTTCGAATGGCCCCCCGCCCGTTCCCCCGCCAAGATCCTGGAGCGCCTCGCGCTGCTGCTGTTGGTCGGTGGGGTGCTCTTCGAGATCGTCACCGGTGTCCTCAACATCCAGTACGACTACGTGTTCGGTTTCAGCTTCTACACCGCGCACTACTTCGGCGCCTGGGTGTTCATCGCGGGCTTCGTCGTGCACGTGGCGCTCAAGATCCCCCACATGCTCGCCGCGCTGCGTTCCCGTTCGCTGCGTTCCGAACTGCGAACCACGCGGGCCGAAACCCGCCCCGAACCGTTGGACGAGACCGGCCTGGTGGCCGCCGCACCCGCCGCTCCCACCATGAGTCGTCGCGGTGCGCTCGGCTTGGTCGGAGCCGGATCCCTGTTGCTGGGGGTGCTCAGCATCGGCCAGGTGGTGGGAGGCCCCGCTCGCCGCGCGGCCCTGTTGCTGCCCCGCGGCAGAAGCTACGGTTCCGGTCCCAACGATTTCCAGGTCAACCGCACTGCCGAGGCCGCTGGGATAGATCCCGCCGATACGGGGGAGGACTGGCGGCTGGTGCTGCGCTCGCCGAACGGGACCATGCGGTTCTCCCGGCGGGAGTTGCTGGGGATGCCGCAGCACACCGCGACTCTGCCGATCGCCTGCGTGGAGGGTTGGGCCACCACCCAACGCTGGAGTGGGGTACGGCTGCGTGAGCTGGCCGTGCTGGCCGGGGTTCCCGAACCGAGCTGGGCCAGGGTGAGTTCGATCGAGACCGTCGGCGCGTTCCGAGCGGCCACGCTGCAGGCCAACCAGGTGCTCGACCCCGACGCGCTGTTGGCGCTGCGGGTCAACGACGTCGACCTCGCCATGGACCACGGCTACCCGGCCAGAGCGATAGTGCCCGCGTTGCCGGGGGTGCACAACACCAAGTGGGTGCGCGACATCGAGTTCGGGAGCGATTGAGATGCGGGTGTTGTTCCGCTGGTTCTCGCGGGCCTACGGTGCCGGTCCGCACCAGCTGCTGCTGGTGCTGGGAGCTTTCGCGCTGACCGCCTACGTGGTGGTGCTGCTCGGGCCCGATTCGGGCTTAACTCGGATGGTGGTCTGGTTCCTCGCCGCGGTGGTGCTGCACGACCTGCTGCTGTTCCCCGTCTACGCGGGGGCGGATCGGCTGCTCCGCGCCGGAGCCCGGCGCGGGAGGACGGTCGTGGGATGGATCAACCACGTACGTATGCCGGTGCTCGGGTCCGCGCTGCTGCTACTGGTCTTCCTGCCCGGCATCATCAGGCAGGGGGAGTTCACCTACTACGCGGCCACGGGGCAGACCCAGCAGCCCTTCCTGGGGCGCTGGTTGCTGCTCACCGCCGGGATGTTCGCGCTTTCCGCGTCGTGGTACCTGGTTCGGGTCGTGCGCTCCCGATATCTCGACGTCGGCCGGGACGTGAACTGACCCACCGGACGCGGCTCGCCGATGCCGTTGCCCGGAACGCGTGGGAAACGCACACGCGTTCCGGGTGAGCGGTTCAGCGGGAGAGCAGGTTGCTGGCCTCCTGCGCGGCGGTTCCCGCCTGCGCCAGGTGCGCGAGGTTCTCCGGCAGCGGCATGCCGCGGTGCTCGGTCGCCTTGGCGTACAGCCGCCCCGCCCGGTAGCTGGAGCGGACCAGCGGACCCGCCATGACACCGGGGAAACCGATGCGCTCCGCGGCCTTGGTGTGCTCGACGAACTCCTCGGGCTTGACCCAGCGGTCCACCGGGTGGTGCCGGGGGCTGGGGCGCAGGTACTGCGTGATGGTGATGATGTCGCAGCCCGCCTCGTGCAGGTCTCGCAGGGTGGGCTCCACCTCCTCGGGGGTCTCGCCCATGCCGAGGATCAGGTTCGACTTGGTCACCAGTCCCGCCTCGCGCGCGAGGGTGAGCACCTTCAGCGAGCGGTCGTAGCGGAACGCCGGGCGCATCCGCTTGAACACGCTCGGCACGGTCTCGATGTTGTGCGCGAGCACCTCGGGTCGTGAGCCGAACACCTCGGCGAGCTGGTCCGGCTCGGCGTTGAAGTCCGGGATCAGCAGTTCGACACCCGTACCGGGGTTGAGCTCGTGGATCTGGCGCACCGTCTCCGCGTACAGCCACGCGCCACCGTCGTCGAGGTCGTCGCGGGCCACACCGGTTACCGTCGAATAGCGCAGCCCCATGGCCTGCACCGACTCGGCGACCTTGCGTGGCTCGGTGGTGTCGAGCTCGGCGGGTTTGCCCGTGTCGATCTGGCAGAAGTCGCACCGGCGGGTGCACTGGTCACCGCCGATGAGGAAGGTGGCCTCCCGGTCCTCCCAACACTCGAAGATGTTGGGACAACCCGCCTCCTCGCAGACGGTGTTGAGGCCCTCGCGCCGCACCAGCCCCTTGAGTTCCTGATACTCCGGACCCATGCGAGCGCGCGTTTTGATCCAGGACGGCTTCTTCTCGATCGGCGTCTGACTGTTGCGGGCTTCGAGCCGCAACAACTTCCGCCCCTCCGGCGCCACAGTCACGACCACAGGCTACGCCCCGCCCACCGGTGCTCGACAATGACCGAACTCACCCGAGCCCGGTTCGCACCGAAACAGCGTGCCGTTTCGGCGCGCCCGTTCGGCGGTCGCTGTTCGAGGGGGCCCGGGACGGAGCAAGGCGTCGACCCCGCCCTCGGATCGGTGCCCCCCCGCCCCGGCTCGCGGGTGCTCAGCACGGGTCGGGGGAGATCCCGGTCAGCTCCTCGGTTATCTGCCACAGCCGTGCCGCGCTCGTGTCGTTCCGCGCGGCCGGATTGAGCCCGGCCCGCTTGGGATGGCCACGGGTCTCGGCCAGCCGTGCCGGCCCGAAGTAGTCACCGCCTGCCACATTGGGTGCGGTGGCCGCGTACAGCTGGGGCAGTGCTCCGAGCTCCACCCGTTGGGTGATCAGTGAGTTGCCCTTGCTCACCACATCGCCGACGAACCCGGGGACCGTGCGTTGCCGAGCGGAGTTGGGGGCCAGTTCCGTGTCGGTCATCCCGGGATGGGCCGCGGCGCTGGTGATGTCGAGTCCGGCGGATCGGATTCTGGAGTCGAGCTCCCTGCTGAACAGCAGGTTCGCCAGTTTCGACTGGGAGTAGGCCCGCAGTGGCGAGTAACGGCGGCGCCGGAAGTTCGGATCCGTGGTGTCCAGTCCGTTGCCGTGGTGCGCGAGGCTGGATAGCGTCACCACCCGGGAGTGCCGTCCACCGCGCAACGCGGGCATCAGCAGCCAGGTCAACGCGGCGTGCCCGAGGTGGTTGGTCCCGAACTGCAGCTCGAAACCGTCCGCGGTGGTGCGGAACGGCGTTGCCATCACGCCCGCGTTGTTCATCAGCACGTCGAGGCGGTCACCGGTGCGTTCCCTCACCCGCGAAGCGGCCTCGCGTACCGAGCTCAGCTCGGCGAGGTCGAGCTCGACGACCTCGGGTTGCACGTGCGCTGAGCCCTCGATTCGCTCCGCCGCCTGTTTTCCGCGTTCGGGGTCCCGGCAACCGAGCAGCACCCGGGCGCCCCGAGAGGCCAGTACCCGCGCACTCCGCAGTCCCAGCCCCGAGTTGGCGCCGGTGATCAGCACCGTCCGTCCCGACTGGTCCGGCACGGCGGTCTCGTCCCATTTGGTCATGGCCGCATTTCTATATCCCGCCGCATTTTCGAACAACTCTCGTGCCGGGGTTGCGGGCCGGGGACCCGTGCCGTGCGGTTCCGCGCGCTTCGCGGCGTGCGGCAGCCACGACAACGCTGCTCCGGAGCGGTTCGTCCCGGCCTTCGGCACCCTCGCCGGTCGGGGGACCTTCCCGGTCGGGCCGGTGGCGAGGCGGGAGCGGCGCTGGCACGGTTGCTGCGTGGCCTGCGCGAGGGTTGCCGCCACACCGCACGTGTGCCTCGTGAACTCGCACGGGCCGGTTAGCCTCGGGGCGTGACCGAGGAATTCAAACTCAGAATCTTCACCGAACCCCAACAGGGTGCCACCTACGATGATCTGCTCCGCGTCGCCCGTACCACCGAGTCGGCGGGTTACGACGCGTTCTTCCGCTCCGACCACTATCTGCGGATGGGAGATTCGAGCGGCCTGCCGGGGCCGACCGACGCGTGGTTGACCCTGGCGGGGCTCGCGCGGGAGACCTCCCGGTTGCGACTGGGGACGCTGATGAGCGCGGCGACGTTCCGACTTCCCGGCCCGTTGGCCGTCTCGGTGGCCCAGGCCGACCAGATGTCGGGTGGGCGCATCGAGTTCGGAATCGGCAGCGGTTGGTACGAGGAGGAGCACACCGCCTACGGCATTCCGTTCCCCTCGTTGCGGGAGCGTTTCCAGCGCTACGCCGAGCAGCTGGAGATCATCACGGGGCTGTGGGCCACGCCCTCGGGTGAGACCTTCGACTACTCGGGAACGTACTACCGGCTCGACGACTCGCCCGCGTTGCCCAAGCCGGTGCAGCAGCCCCGTCCCCCGGTGCTCATCGGCGGGGGAGGCAAGAAGAGGACCCCGGAACTGGCGGCGAGGTTCGCCGACGAGTTCAACCTGCCGTTCGTCGACCAGGAGACCGCGGCGGCACAGTTCGACAGGGTGGGGCAGGCGTGCACCGCGATCGGCAGGAACCCCGATGAGATCGTGCGTTCCGCCGCGCTGGTCCTCTGCGTCGGCAAGGACGAGGCGCAGCTGGCGCGGCGTGCCGAGGCGATCGGCCGTGATCCGGTCGAACTCCGCGCCAACGGCCTCGCCGGTACTCCCGAGGAGGTGGTCGACAAGATCGGTCAGTGGCGCCGGAACACCGGCATCACCAGGCTGTACCTGCAGGTGCTGGACCTGTCGGACCTGGATCACATCGAACTGGTCGCCGCCGAGGTCGCGAATCGGCTGGACTGATCGGACTTTTCGACCCGCGCTCTGCTCTCGGGCCGGGAAGCAACGGCCGGGAAGGAACGGCGTGGTGGGCGAGCGGCTCGCCCGCCACGCCGCGAGTGCTCGGCTGGAGCGGCGTAGCTCAGCGCAGTTCCGGGTCCAGCGCGAACGTCACGCCCGCCGTGGCCGCCGACTGTTTCCTGACGTCGCGGTCGGTGACCGGGAGGACGCCGTCCAGGGCCTCCGGTACGGCCTGCTTCACCAGTGGCAACGCCTCGGCCACCGTGACGTCCCTGCCCAGTTCGGCAGACAGCGAGGTGACCCCGGCATCGCTGATTCCGCAGGGAACGATCCGGTCGAACTCGGCCATGTCGGAATTACAGTTCAACTCCAGGCCGTGCATGGTCACTCCGGCCTGCACCCGAATGCCGATCGCCGCGATCTTGCGTTCGGGACGCTCGCCGTCGGCGGCGAGCCACACGCCACTGCGTCCCTCGACACGGCCGGTTCGCAGCCCGAACCGTTCGCACACCCGGATCAGTGCCTGCTCCAGCCTGCGCACGTAGTCGACCACGTCGATCGGATCGGACAACCGCACGATCGGATAGCCGACCAGCTGACCGGGGCCGTGCCAGGTGATCTTGCCGCCGCGATCGACGTCGATCACCGGTGTGCCGTCCTGCGGGCGGTCCTCCGGTTCGGTTCGTTTGCCCGCCGTGTACACGGAAGGGTGTTCCAGCAGCAGCAGCGTGTCCGGTCCGGTTCCCGCCGCACGGGCCGTGGCCAGTTCCTGCTGGCGTTGCCAAGCCGTCAGATAGTCGATCGTACCCAGCTCGAGTTCCTCGATCGGCTGATCCGAGGCCCGGCACGAGTTCTCACCGTGACTCACGGGCGCCACCCTACCGTCGTCGGCTTCAACTGCGGTATCGCGTTTCGCGCTCTCTTCGCGGAAACCGTTGCTCGTGCTTTTCGCGCGAAATCTCGTCGACCGTGGTGCGGCAGCCGGTCAGGCCGACACCGCCGCTCCGAGCGCGGAACGAACCGTCGGGTGCTGGAAGGTGAACCCGTGCTCCTCCAGCACCGCGGGCACCGCGCGTTGTCCGGTCAGCGCGACCTCCTGGGCGAACTCACCGAGTGCTGCTCGCATCGCGAAACCGGGAATGACCCATGGTGCGGGGCGGCCGAGTGCCTCGCCCAGCGCTCTGGTGAACTCCGCGTTGGTCACCGGATCGGGGCCCGTCAGGTTGACCGGGCCCGAGATCTCCCGGTTCTCCAGGACGAATCGGATGGCGGCTATCTCGTCGTCCAGCGAGATCCAGGGCATGTACTGGGTGCCGTCACCGAGCCTGCCGCCGAGCATCAGCGAGAACAG
Source organism: Actinopolyspora mzabensis (assembly GCF_900101095.1). Lineage (GTDB taxonomy): Bacteria > Actinomycetota > Actinomycetes > Mycobacteriales > Pseudonocardiaceae > Actinopolyspora > Actinopolyspora mzabensis. Next base: position 293,647 of record NZ_FNFM01000007.1, on the reverse strand, counting down.
CGGTTTGAGCTGGCCGAGCAGTCCGCCGGAGGGGGAGAGCACCGGCCCGGTACGCAGCCGCACCACCCGGGCGGGGCGAGCGGCGTCGGCCGCTGCTTCCCAGCGTTGACACAGATCGGCGAGGAAACCCTGGCCGGGACCGGCCGTTTCGGTGACGAGCCTGCCGCCCGTGTCGCCGTAGAAGTCCACCCCGGAAGCGTTGATCAGAGCGGGGATGCCGCGTTCCGCGACGGCCCCGGCGAGCACGGCGGTGGGCCGGGTGCGGGAACGCAGCAGTTCCCGTTTGCGCTCGGCGGTCCATCTCTTGCCGCCGAGCGGGGCGCCGCAGAGGTTGATCACGGCGTCGGCACCGTCCAGGGCGCCCGTCTCGATCTCGCCGGCCCCAGGGTCCCAGCCGCGTTCGTCCGGGGCCTGTGCGGCACGTCTGACCAGGCGAATCACTTCGTGGCGGGAGTGCCGGAGCGCCGGCACCAGATGGGTTCCGAGCAAGCCGGAGGATCCGGCGATAACCACACGCATGCCCCGATCTTGTCGCAATGATCGCCACAGTGCGAGACCGTCGCCCGATCGAGTGGGTAAGCCCATCGCGGGGGAGCGTTCCGCGGGACCGGTCGCCACGGGGCTCGGGGTGGTTCGCGCGTGATTACCGACCACGAGAACCGGGGCCGCCCACCGAGAGTGGACGGCCCCGGAAAGTCACGCGGCACCGCCGCGTCGCCGGTCGAGTTCGACCGGTGGACTCACAACCCGAGATCGGCGTCGAAGGAGCCCTCCTCCAGCCGCTGCTTGACGGTGTTGAGGAAACGCGCGGCGTCGGCGCCGTCGACGAGGCGGTGGTCATAGGACAGCGCGAGGTAGACCATCGAGCGGATGGCGATGGTGTCGCCGCCCGCCTCGTCGGAAACGACCACGGGGCGTTTGACGACCGTGCCGGTGCCCAGCATTCCCACCTGCGGCGGGTTCAGGATCGGGGTGTCGAACAGGGCACCGCGGCTGCCGGTGTTGGTCAGCGTGAACGTGCCCCCGGACAGCTCGTCGGGTTTGACCTTGTTGTCGCGGGTGCGGTCGGCCACGTCGGCGATCTTGCGGGCGAGTCCGCCGAGATTGAGGTCACCGGCGTCGTGGATGACCGGGCTCAACAGTCCCCGCTCGGTGTCCACTGCGATCGCCAGGTGTTCGGCACCGTGGTAGGTGATCTCGTTGGCCTGCTCGTCGATCGAGGCGTTGAGCTTGGGATGCAGCTTGAGCGCTTCCACCGTGGCTTTGGCGAAGAACGGCAGGAAGGAGAGCTTGACGCCCTCCGAGGCCTCGAAGTCGTCCTTGGCGCGTTGGCGGAGGCGTGCGATGCGGGTGACGTCGACCTCGATGACGGTGGTCAGCTGGGCAGCGGTCTGCAGCGAGTCCACCATCCGCTGGGCGAGTACCTGTCGCAGGCGCGACATCTTCTGGGTGGTGCCGCGCAGGGCCCTGTCCTCGGCGGAGGGCTCCTCCTGCGCCGAGGCCGAAGCCACCGGTTCGGAGGTGGCCGCCTCCGCCGACTGCCCGTCGGTCCGTGAGCCGGTGGCGGCGCCGCTCGACCGCTGCGTGATGGCCGCCTGCACGTCCTGCTTGCGGATGCGTCCGCCGACGCCGGTTCCCTGCAACGAATGCAGATCGATGCCGTGCTCGTTCGCGAGCTTGCGGACCAGCGGAGTCACGTACGGCGCCGAACCCTCCGAGCTCTCCTGGGCGGGGGCCTGCTGAGCCGGAGCGGATTCGGCCGGAGCGGACTGCTCCGGTGCGGGTTGTGCCGCCGCGGCGCTCGGGGCGGGAGCGGCCGCCGTGGGCTGCGGTGCGGCTTCCTGTTTCGGTGGCTCCGGAGCGGGCTCGGGTTCGGGGGCGGCCGCGGCGGGTTGCGGTTCCGGGGCGGGCTGTGGCGCGGCGGCCGGTTCCGCCGACCGGTCGCCGACCACCGCGAGTTTGGCGCCCACGTCGACGGTCTCGTCCTCGGCGGCCGACAGTTCCAGGATCGTGCCCGCCATCGGGGAGGGAACCTCGGTGTCGACCTTGTCGGTGGAGACTTCCAGCAGGGGCTCGTCGACCTCGACGGTGTCGCCGACCTGCTTGAGCCACCGGGTGATGGTGCCCTCGCTGACGCTCTCACCCAGCGCGGGCATGTGCACATCCGTACCCTGGGCGGTGGAGGCCTGGGGCTGTTGCGCGGCGGGCTCCGGCTCGGGGGCGGATTGGGGGGCCGCTGCCGGTTCCGCCGGTTGCTGCGAGGGTTGTTCGGTCGCGCTCGGTTGCTGCGGAGCGGCCTGCTCGCTGCTGTCTCCGATCAGCGCGAGTTCGCCGCCGACCTCGACGGTGTCGTCCTCGCTGGCGATGAGCTGCTGCACCACCCCGGCAGCGGGGGAGGGGATCTCGGTGTCGACCTTGTCGGTGGAGACTTCCAGCAGGGGCTCGTCGACCTCGACGGTGTCGCCGACCTGCTTGAGCCACCGGGTGATGGTGCCCTCGCTGACGCTCTCACCGAGTGCCGGCATCTGGACGGAGAAGGCCATCGGTTGCTGACTCCTCGTACTCGTGGCGTGTGATGAGCTCTGACGTGACCGGTTGAGCGGAGTGCGTCAGCCGTGTACGTGGAGCGGTTTGCCCGCCAGGGCGAGATGCGCTTCACCGAGCGCCTCGGACTGGGTCGGGTGGGCGTGCACCAGTGGAGCGACGTCCTCCGGCAGTGCCTCCCAGTTGTAGATGAGCTGGGCTTCGCTGATCAGTTCGCCCACCCGGTCACCGATCAGGTGCAGCCCCAGCACCGGTCCGTCCGCGGCGCGAACGATCTTGGCGGCTCCCGCCGTCTTGAGGATCTGGCTCTTGCCGTTACCCGCGAGGTCGTAGGTGAAGGTCTCCACCTTGTCGTACTGCTCCCGGGCGGCGCTCTCGGTCAGCCCGACCGAGGCGACCTCGGGGTGACTGTAGGTCACTCGCGGGATGCCTGCCTCGTCGATGACCGGCGGGTTCAGCCCCGCGATGTCCTCGGCGATGAACACGCCCTGCTGGAACCCGCGGTGGGCCAACTGCAGCCCGGGGACGATGTCGCCCACCGCGTAGACGCCGGGGAGGTTGGTGCGCAGCCGCTCGTCGGTGCGCACGAAACCGCGCTCCAACGACACGCCAGCCTCTTCGTAGCCGTGTCCGGCGGTGTTGGGGCCACGTCCCACGGCGACCAGCAACAGATCGGCGTCGATGGTCTCGCCGTTCTCCAGGCTGACGGTCACGCCGGACTCACTCTGCTCAGCGCCGGTGAACTTCACGCCGGTGGAGAACTTGATTCCCCGCTTGCGGAAGGCGCGTTCGAGCTGCTTGGAGCAGTACTCGTCCTCGTTCGGCACCAGGTGGGGCAGCGCTTCGACGACGTTGACCTCCGTGCCGAAGGAACGCCACACGCTGGCGAACTCCACACCGATGACGCCACCGCCGAGCACAACGACCTTGTCCGGCACGTAGTCGAGGTTGAGCGCCTGTTCACTGGCGATGATCCGGCCGCCGAACTCCAGGCCGGGCAGCGTCTTGGAGTAGGAACCGGTGGCGAGCACCACATTGGTGCCGGTGTAGTGGGTGCCGTCGACCTCCACCGTGTTGGCGTCGACGAGGGTGCCCGCGCCCTCAACGTAGTTGATCTTGTGGGCCTTGGCGAGCCCCTGCAGCCCCTTGTGCAGTTTGGTGACGATGCCGTCCTTGTACGAGTTGACGCCATCGATGTCGATGCCCTCGAGGGAGGCCTTCACGCCGAACTGCTCGCTCTCGCGGGCCGAGTCCGCGACCTCCGCGGCGTGCAACAGCGCTTTGGTGGGGATGCACCCTCGGTGCAGACAGGTCCCACCGAGCTTGTCCTTTTCGATGAGGGTGACGGAAAGGCCCAGCTCCGCCGCGCGGAAAGCGCAGGCGTAGCCGCCGGAGCCGCCACCGAGAATGACTAGATCGGCGGACGTGTCGGTCACTTCGCACTCCTCGACAGGCATCATTTCTGCAACTCGCTACCGGAACCCCAGCGGAGCTCCGGCACTGAAAGCCATCTTGTCACCACGCGAGTCACGGGCGCGAGACGGGCTGCCCGTGTTCCCGGGACAAATGGCGCGAAGATCACACTCACTGCTGGGTGCAACGTCACGAAAGGTGGTTTTTATGCCCCGACTGGCAATATCGTGGTAACCGGTCAAGGAGGGAGAACCGTGGGCCTGTTCGAGCGTCTACGCCGTCGTGGTCGGTCGCGACGCACCCGCCCCGAGCGGAACCAGGACACCGAACACCTCCGGTTGTGGGCTGCTCAACGTCACGGTGTCGAGGGGTTCCTCGAGCCACCGACGCAGGTGACCGAGACGACGATCGTCTTCGTCGCCCACGACGGGGAGTGGACGCGGCGTCGGATCGAGGGGCGGGACGCCGCGATCCGTTTCACGCATCGGCTCGGTGTCCCGTTCTACGAGGTCAACAAAGTCGGGTACCCGCAACGGATGCGCGACTACCAGCGCAGGCAGCGCGTGCTGCGCCGCCGCGAGTACCGCCGCGGTCTGGAGAAGTGATCCCACGGCGGTACCCGCACCCGGGTGAGCCGCTGAGCCCGGGAAACAGCGGCGGAGAGTCCGTCTCGCCCGAGTACCCGGCCGACCACCGGGGTTGCCCCCGGTGCGTGCGTCGGATGCGTTGCGAGGCCGGACCGCTCGTAGCGTAGATCGCTACTCGAGAGCCGGCCCAATGTTCCCGAGGCGCCGCCTCACGCACCGGAACCACTGGATCGGACCCGCTCGGACCGTGCTGGAACGGCCGTACGGGCGAACTCCGCTGCGGGCTCTCTCAGTTTCGTTCGGCGATGTCGGCCAGCACCGCGGCCATCGTCCGCACCGGGACACCGGTACCACCCTTGGGGGTGTAGCCCCACGGGGAGTTCGAGTTGTACGCCGGACCGGCCACGTCGATGTGTGCCCAGGCGACGTCCTCCGCCACGAACTCGCTGAGGAAACGGCCGGCCACCAGCATGCCCGCCCAGCGCTGGCCGGTGACGTTGGCGATGTCGGCCAGCTTCGAGTCGAGGTCGGCCCGCAGTTCCTCCGGCAACGGCATGGCCCAACCGGCTTCACCGGTCGCCCTTGACAGTTCGGCCACGCGGTCCCGGAAACCCTCGCTACCCATGACACCCGGTGTGCGCTTGCCCAACGCGACCAGCTGCGCACCGGTCAGGGTCGACGCCTCGATCAGGTACTCGGGCTCGTCCTCGCAGGCGCGGGTGATCGCGTCCGCCAGGATCAGCCTGCCCTCGGCGTCGGTGTTGAGAACCTCCACGGTCTTGCCGCCGTACATGCTCAACACGTCACCCGGCCGGTAAGCGGTGCCGGACGGCATGTTCTCCGCCATCGGAACGGTGGCGGTGATGTCGAGCGGGTAGTTGAGTTTGGCCGCCAGCACCATGGTCGCGATGACCGCGGCCGCACCGGACATGTCCGAGGTCATGTCCTCCATGCCCGCGGCGGGTTTGAGGGATATGCCGCCGGTGTCGAAGGTCACGCCCTTGCCGACCAGCGCCACCTTCCGGGCCCCTTTCTGGCCCTTGTGCCGCATCCGGACCAACCGCGGTGGCCGGGAGGAACCCTCACCGACACCCAGGATTCCGCCGTAGCCGTGTTTGCGCAGATCGTCGGCGTCGAGCACTTCGACGTCCAACCCGGCCGAACGGCCCAGTTCGGATGCGCGCTCCGCCATCGCGGCAGGCGGAAGGTCGTTCGGCGGGGTGTTGATCAGATCCCGGGCGGTGTTGACCGCCTCGCCGATCGCCGTGGCGCCCTTCAACGCGGACTTCGCGGACTCGCCCTTGGCCTCGGAGACCACGAGGTCCACTTTGGTCACCGGGTCGTCGCCGGGTGAGGACTTGTACCGGGTGAACGCGTAGGCACCCATCACCGTTCCCTGCACCGCCGCCGAAACGTCCAGTTCGGACAGTGTGGTGGCCGCGTGCGAGACCCCGGTCATCGCGCGCGCCGCCGCGCCCGCGGCGCGGCGCACCGACTCGCTCGGGATCTCCTCGTTCGGGTCGCGCTTGCCGAGTCCGACAGCGAGCAGGACTTCCGCCCGCAACGACCCACTCGCCGCGATTTTGACGACTTCCTCGGCCTTGCCGGTGGCGCCCAGCAGACTCAGCGTCTCGGTCAGGTTGCCGTCGAACGCCGCGGCGATCTCGTTCGTTCCCGGCGCGAGTTCGAGGCCGTCCGTGCCTTCCACGGTTCCGATGACGAGGGTTTCCACCGTCAGCTTCGCCGCGGCGCCGTCGACCAGGGCGAGTTTGGGGGTTGTCACCTGTGGCTCCTCCCGGAGTTGTGTGCCGTCGGGCAGGTGCTTTCAGTGCCTGCCCACCGCATATCGCTTCCGCGGGCACTGTAGAACGGTGCGTCCGCCGGTGCGCATACCAGCCCGTGTTCGTGGCGCCGTGTCGTCGGGGGCTCACTCGCGGTGCGGGGTCTCGCCGCGACTCCCCGTCCCCGCGGTTTCGTCCCCGAGTACCGTTTCGGTGGGTGGTCGATGCCGTGGGCCCGCTGGTCGACGGCGCCACGCCCCTCGTGGCTCCGTGCCCGCTGTGCGGACCGCACCGAGCGGGAAGGCGCAGCGAACGGGCGCAGCGAACGCGGGGCAACGCGGTGAGCGAAACCGGCGGCACGGCCTTCGGTCCCTCGGTACGAGGACGAGGTCTCACTACTACGAGGATGGTTTGCTTGGCCGAACGATCGGGGCCCTCGGTTGGTTCGACAGTCGTGAGGCGAGCGGTTCCGCTCACGCTCGGTGCCATGCTGGGGGCAGGGGTGTTCCTCGGCCTGGCCCCGGCCGTGTCGATCGCGGGACCGTGGACGCCGTTCGCCGTGCCGGTGGCGGCCCTCACCGCCTGGTGCGCCGCGAACGCCACGAGACACCAGGCCGATTCCTACGGGCCGACGGGTGCCGGATACGCGTGTGTGCGGGACAAACTGGGAGTGGTGCCCGGCCGCATCGCCGCAGGTACGGGACTGTTCGGTCATATCGCGGCGCTGACGGCCGTGGCGGGTGCGGCTGCCCGCTACCTACCGGCCCCGCAGCCGTTGACGGCGGCCTCGCTGCCGCTGCTCGCGGTGCTCCTCTCCACCGCCGGACTTCGGATCAGGGGGGTGGCCGGTTGGCTCTGGCTGGCGCTGACGGTCGCGGTGCTCGGGGTGGTGACCGCCGCGTGCCTGGCGATTACTCCGGTGGACTCGCCCTCGATCCAACCGCAGGGGCCGCTGGCGATCTCCGGAGCGGCCGGAGTGCTGTTCTTCGGCTTCCTCGGTTTCGAGCGGCTGACCGCCTCCGTCGACAGGGCGGATCGGTTTTCGGTGGCCGTGCTGGACCGGGCCCTGCCCACTGTGCTGCTCACCACCGGTGCGGTGTTGGCGGTGGTGCTGGTGGCGGTGTCGCACCAGCTCGGTTCCGCGCGGCTGGCGCTGTCGCCCGCACCGCTGCTCGACGCGTTGCGTGCGGCCGACGCGGCAGCGCTGACATCCGGGGTGGGGGCAGCGGCCGCGCTGGCCATGCTGCCGGTGCTGCTCGCGGTACTGGAATCGGCGCGTTCCACCGGTGCGGCGCTGGTCTCCGACGGCGAGTTGCCGGTGCTGTCGCGTCGTGCCGGTCCCGCGGGGACCCCCTACCCGTTCGATCTGGCCTCGGCCGCGGTGGCCGCGTCGCTGACGTTGTTCCTCGAGCCGGAACAGGCCGTCTCGATCGCCGCGTGCTGTCTGCTGGTCCACTACGCGCTGGTCAACGCGGCGGCGCGGGTGCTGTTGCTCGACGGCGCGAAACTGCCTAGGCGGACGGCCTGCCTGGGGATGGGCCTGTCGGTGATTCTGGCCATGAGCATGCCCGTGCCCGCGATGGCGGTCACGTTGGCGGTGGTGGTTCTGGTGCCGGTGGCGGGTTCGGTTCGGCGGTTGCGGGGTTCCGGGCGGAGCTCGCGCCACGAGCGTCCTGCTGAGGAACACGACGTCGGGTGACTCCGCGAACACCCAACGCGCAACGGGCTCCGCAACGTGCCCCACGAGGTGCGTACGACTGTCGTACGACCGACCGTAAGCGACGCTGATACTCGGTCGCCCAATCGTTACCGGTCAGGTTTCCACTGCTCTCGGGCGCGCGATACGGTACGTTCATGAGCCAACCCGTCGTTTTCACCCGGACCGAGACCTCGCGACCCGCGAGTGCGGAACATCGTTCGAAGGTACTCGCCGATCCCGGGTTCGGGAATTACTTCACCGATCACATGGTCACCGCAAGGTGGAGCACCGAGCAGGGTTGGCACGACGCCAGGCTGGAGCCCTATCACCCCGTGGAGTTGGATCCCGCCACCACGGTGCTGCACTACGGACAGGCCATCTTCGAGGGGCTGAAGGCCTACCACCAGCCCGACGGCTCGATCGCCTCGTTCCGTCCGTGGGCCAATGCCACCCGTTTCCAGGACTCGGCACGCAGGCTGGCCATGCCGGAACTGCCGGAGGAGACCTTCCTCGACTCGCTGCGCGAACTGGTCTCTGTCGACAACCAGTGGGTACCGACGGAGGGCGAGAGCTCGCTGTACCTGCGGCCGTTCATGATCTCCACGGAACGCACCCTCGGGGTCAACCGTCCGGCGGGCAGCTACCTGTACATGCTGATCGCCTCCCCCGCCGGTTCCTACTTCGCGAGCGGCGTCAAGCCGGTCACCGTGTGGCTCAGCAGGGAGTACGCCCGCGCCAGCCCGGGCGGTACCGGAGCCGCGAAGTTCGCGGGCAACTACGCCGCCTCGTTCGTGGCGCAGACCCAGGCCGCCGAACAGGGCTGTGACCAGGTCGTCTGGCTGGATGCCGTGGAACGGCGTGCCGTCGAGGAGATGGGTGGAATGAACCTGTTCTTCGTGCTCGGTTCCGGTGCGGAGGCACGGTTGGTGACCCCGGAACTGACCGGCAGCCTGCTGCCCGGCATCACCAGGTCCTCGTTGCTGCGAATGGGCGAGCGGCTCGGACTCGAAGTCGAGGAACGCCGCATCACCACCGAGGAGTGGGAACAGAAGGCCCGCTCCGGCGAGATCACCGAGGTGTTCGCCTGTGGAACCGCCGCCGTCATCACTCCGGTGGGCAAGGTCAAGCACAGCGACGGTGAATTCACGATCGGGGACGGCGCACCCGGAGAGCTGACCATGAAGCTCCGTGAGCAGCTGACCGGTATCCAGTACGGCAAACTGCCCGACCCCGAGGGCTGGATGACGAAGCTGGCCTGATCTGCTCCTCCGGTCCGGTTACCGCGACACGGCGATTGTCGGTGGTCCGACGTACCTTCCCGGTGAGAGTCCACTCACACCTACTGGAGGCACTCGTGTCCCCGTCCGTATTGCTCGTGATCGGTACCCGGAAGGGATTGTGGTTGGCACGCCGAAACGGCGGGCGTTGGGAGCTCACCGGCCCCTGGTTGCCGATGACCGAGGTCTACTCGGTGGCCGTCGACACCAGGGGCGAACCGCGGGTGCTGGCAGGTACCGAGAGTCCGCACTTCGGCCCCACCCTGGTGACCAGCGATGATCTGGGGAAGAGCTGGCAGGAGCCCGAGCACGCCCCGGTCGCGTTTCCCGCCGACACCGAGACCTCGCTGCGGCGCGTGTGGCAGATCGTACCCGGATCGCCCGAGGAACCCGGAGTGGTGTACGCGGGAACGGAGCCGTCCGCGTTGTTCCGCTCCGAGGACGGTGGCAGCAACTACGAACTCGTGCGGGGGCTCTGGGACCATCCCCATCGCACCGAGTGGTTCCCGGGATTCGGGGGGCAGGCGGTGCACACGGTCCTGCCCGATCCCCGGTACCCGAACCGGATCCTGGTCGGCATGTCCACCGGCGGTGTTTACCGCACCACCGACGGCGGCGCCGAGTGGAACCCCGCCAACCACGGCATCCGGGCCTACTTCATGCCCGAGAACGAATACCCGGAATTCGGGCAGTGCGTACACCGGATGGCCCGCAACACCGCTGCGCCCGACCGGATCTACCTGCAGAACCACCACGGCGTCTACCGCAGCGACGACGGCGCCGACACCTGGGACTCCATCGCCGAGGGGCTCCCAGCCGATTTCGGTTTCCCTGTCGCGGTGGATCCGGCCGACCCCGACACGGTGTACACCTTCCCCCTGGTAGCCGACCAGCACCGCTTCCCGCCGGAGGGGGACTGCCGGATCTACCGCAGCAGGGACGGCGGTGATTCCTGGGAAGGTCTGGGTGACGGACTGCCCCGGGAGGGATTCTGGTCCGCCGTCATGCGTGACGCGCTCTGCCTCGACGACGCCGACCCGGCCGGAGTGTATTTCGGCTCCCGATCCGGGGAGGTCTACGCGAGTTCCGACCGGGGCGAGAGCTGGACCCGGATCGCTCAGCACCTGCCGGACGTGCTGTCGCTGCGCGCGGCCGTGGTCTGAGCACCGCCCGCGAACCGCTGCCCCACCGTCATCGGGAGACGATCATGCGAATCACCCTGGTAATCCCGCAGATGCTTCGTTCCACGGTCGGTGGGGCGGGCACCCTGCGGCTCTCCCTGGACGAGGAGGCCACGCTGCGGCAGCTGCTCGACGAGTTGGCCGTCACCCACCCCGCGCTGGAACGCAGACTGCGGGACGAGACCCGGACGCTGCGCCGCTACGTCAACTTCTACGTCGACGGTACGGAGTGTCGTGCGCTGGACGGCGCCGCCACCGCGCTCGGCGACGGTGTCGAGGTGAGGATCGTGCCCTCCGTCGCGGGCGGATAGCTGCGTTGCGGGGGCGTCGATTTCTCGCGAAATCGCCGCGCCCTTGGTGATCCCAAGCCGAGCCCCACCACCCTCGCGGGCCGAAATCCGACCACTCCCGCGGTCGGCACCGCGGCGGGTTCTCCGGGAAGTGCCTCGCGAGGACGGCCCCGACGTTGTGTAGTAACTACCCGATGTCGGGGCACCCGCAGCGAGGCGTCCCCCGGAGGTTCCGCTTCTCGACCAGCTACGACAACCGAGTTGTCGACCCTAAGAGCTCAGCCGAGGGCGCAGACGGCGAGTAGGAGGGTGGTCCCCAGTTCGCAGCAGGCGCCGAGCACGTCTCCGGTGACTCCACCGAACCTGCGCAGCACGTGCCTGCTCAGCACCCACAGCGAGCCGAAGGTCAGCACCACGGCGGTAACACCGACCCACCACGTTCCCGACGTGGCGAAGCCCCCCGCGAGCAGCAGGGCCGCCCACCAGGCGAAGACGGTGCCGCGGGGTTGCGTGCCCGCCACCAGCGAACCCATGCCCTCTTGCCGCGCGGCCGGGATCCCCCGACGGCAGCACAGCGGAAAAGCAGCCCTTCCCCCGGCGCAGGCGAGTACGACGACTCCCCACTCGCCGTGGGAGGCGGCCGCGGCGAACCCCGTGGCCTGCACTCCGATCGTCAGTACGAGCCCGGCCACCGCGAACGGGCCGGTGCTGCCGTCGCGCATCACCGAAAGCGCTCGTTCGGCGGAGCCGTAGCAGCCCAACCCGTCCACGGTGTCGGCCAGCCCGTCGAGGTGCATCCCCCTGGTGAGCAGTGCCAGTGCGGCCACGGTGAGCAGTCCCGCCAGCAGCGCGGGTGCTCCCAGCGCGAGCAGTGCCCCGAGAACCAGGGCGGCGAACACCCCGAGAGCAGCTCCCACCAGCGGGGCGAACGAGATGGCACGGCTGCCGGTACGAGCGTCGACGGTGTCGACCCGCACCGGAAGAACGCTCAACCAGGCGAACGCCAGTCGTAGTCCCTGCACGCCGTTCAGCCCGCGGCGTCGGTCGGGGAGGCCCCCGCCGCCTCGTGGGCCGTGGGGCCCGCGATACCCGCTTCGGCGAAGCTCGCCATCTCGGCCAGTACCCTGATCGCCGCGTTGACCACCGGCAGGGCCGAGACGGCTCCGGAGCCCTCGCCCAAGCGCATGTCGAGATCCAGTACCGGCCGCAGGTCCAGGTGTTCCAGCACCAGGGGCGCGCCCGGCTCGACGGAACGATGCCCCGCCAGCCACCACTGCGCTGCTCCCGGAGCGAGCTCCTCGGCGACCATCGCCGCGGAGCCGACCACCACACCGTCGAGGATCACGGGAGTGCGGCGCACCGCGGCTTGCGCGAGGAAGCCCGCCATGGCGGCGATGTCGGCACCACCCGCCGTGCGCAGCAGCGCCAACGGGTCGTCCACCACCCTGCGCGCACGTCGCAGCGCGTCCCGGATGGCCGCGGTCTTGCGCATCCACGCCGCATCGTCGATCCCGGTACCCCGACCGACCACCGCCACCGGCTCGTTCTCGGTCAGGGCCGCGATGAGGGTGGCCGCGGGGGTGGTGTTTCCGATGCCCATGTCACCGGCGATCAACAGATCGGCGCCGCTGTCGATCTCCTCGTCGGCCAGTGCCCGGCCCGCGGCGACCGCGTCGTGCGCTTGCTGCGCGGTGAGTGCGTCCTCGACGTCGAGCGAACCGGACGACTTGCGGACCTTGTGCGCCGAGATCGTTCGGTTCGTCTCGCCGTCCACGGCCATGTCGACCACCCGTACCCCCGCTCCGGCGTTGGCGGCCAGCGCGTTCACGGCCGCCCCACCGGTGAGGATGTTGTCGAGCATCTGGGCGGTGACTTCGCTGGGGTAGGCCGATACACCGTTGGTGGCGATCCCGTGGTCACCCGCGAAAACCACCACTCTGGGGCGGTCGAACGGCCTGGGTGGGCAGGTTCCCTGCCTGGCCGCCACCCAGACGCCCAGTTCCTCCAGTCTGCCGAGTGAACCGGCGGGTTTGGTGAGTCCGTCGTGCCGTGCCACCGCCTGGCGGTGTGCCTGTTCGTCGGGTGGCCGGACCACGCCGAATTCGATACCCGGCCGGTCCGTGCCGTCCGCCGGTTCTGCCGATGTGGTGTGCACCGGTTGTGGATCGGGCACCGTGGACAAGCCTTACCTCCGTAGTCGTTCGGCCGGAGTCGTGCGTGGCCACACCGCGCTCGGTTACACACCGCCGCCGAGTTCACACCTCGGAATGGGATCGCGGTGACCGACTCCGGGAGTTCAGCGTAGGTCAGCCACTCAACGTAGTCGCAGTGGTAGTCCCGCGACCAGCAGCAGCGCGCCGTCGCAGACTTCGGCGAGCCCAGCGTTGAGCGCACCCAGCTCGTCCCGGAACAACCGCCCCGCCCTGCTCTCCGGGACCACGCCCAGCCCGACCTCGGCCGAGACGAGGACCAGCGGTGCCGAACACGATTCGCATGCGCGTACCAGTTCGTCCCGCTGTCCTCGCACGGTCGCCAGTGCCGATGCGTCGCGCTCCCATGCTCCGGCGTCGTCCAGCGCGCCCGTCAGCCAGGTCGCCAGATCGTCGACGAGGATCGGTGGATCCGTCGCTCGCGCGTTGTCCAGCAGGTCGACCAGGCCGTCCGGCTGCGGAGCCTCCACGGTTTCCCAGTTCGGCGAGCGGCGTGCGACGTGGTCGGCGATACGCCGGTTCCACTCCTCGTCCCGGGGATCCCGCCGTGCGGTGGCGACGTAGGTGGCTGCTCCCTCCCACGGCAGCAGCCCCTCGGCATGGGCGGACTTGCCGGAGCGCGCTCCGCCCAGTACCAGTGTGCGGTGCTCGGATCCGGTCACGGCGTGGTGGTGTGGCGGGGGTCGGTCTCCGCCACGTGCCCGATGATCTCGTCGATCTTGTCGAGCACGTCCTGGTCGAGTTTCACCCCTGCCGCCCGCACGTTGTCGGTGACCTGCTCCGGACGGGAGGCGCCGATGATCGCCGCGGAGACGTTCGAGTTCTGCAGCACCCACGCCACGGCCAGCTGGGCCATGGACAGCCCCAGGTCCTCGGCGATCGGCTTGAGCTGCTGCACCGGTTCCAGTACCTCGTCCCGCATCCACCGCGAGATCATGTTCGCGCCGCCCGCCTCGTCGGTCGCCCTCGAACCGGCGGGAGCCTCCTGCCCCGGCAGGTACTTGCCGGTCAGCGCGCCCTGCGCGATCGGCGACCACACGATCTGGCCGAGGCCCTCCCGCTGCGAGGTGGGGATCACCTGGGACTCGATCACCCGCCACAGCATCGAGTACTGCGGCTGGTTGGAGACCAGCGGTACCCGCAGCTCCCGTGCCAGCTCGGCGGCCCGGCTGATCTGCTCGGCGTTCCACTCCGAAACGCCGATGTAGAGCGCCTTGCCCTGGCGCACCAGATCGGCGAACGCGGTCATGGTCTCTTCCAACGGAACGGTCCGGTCGAACCGGTGTGCCTGGTAGAGATCCACGTAGTCGGTCTGCAGCCTGCGCAGCGAGGCCTCACAGGACTCCATGATGTGCTTGCGGCCCAGACCACGATCGTTGGGGCCCTGCCCGGTCGGGAAGTAGACCTTGGTGAACAGCTCGATGCTCTCCCGGCGCACTCCCGACAGCGCGCGCCCGAGCACCGCCTCGGCCCGGGTCGCCGCGTAGACGTCCGCGGTGTCGAAGGTGGTGATCCCCTCGTCCAGAGCGGTCAGCACGCACGCCTGCGCCTGTTCCTCCTCGACCTGCGAACCGTGGGTGAGCCAGTTTCCGTAAGCGATCTCGCTGATGTTCAGGCCGCTGTGGCCGAGCCGACGAAACTCCATGCCATCCAGCCTAGATCCACATCCCGGTGTGCGCCCAGCATCGTGACCGACCCGTGCTCACCGGACCTCGTTGATGTCCTTCGGAGTGACCCGGGGGCGGGGGACACGCAGTTTGCGCAGCTGCATCGCCCGGGTGAAGGCGTACCACCCCATGCTGATGCCCTTGTCCTTTGCGTCGGGGAACTTGGCGCGCACCTGTTTCGTGACGATCCGGCCGAGCATGGTGCCCTCGAAGATCATCGTTATCAGCAGCGCCAGGCAGAACACCGTGGCGATCTGGACGACCATCTGGATCTGCACCAGCGTGGCCAGGAATATCACCAGCACCAGCGGCATGAACAGTCCCATCAGGTGCCTGCGGGAATCCACGATGTCGCGAACGTGTGCCCGTACCGGCCCGCGGTCGCGCGGCATGAGGTAGCGGTCGTCGCCCGCCATCATCCGTTCGCGGCGTTCGGCCGCGGCCTTGCGCCGTTCCGGCTTGTTGCGACGCATCCGCTTGAACGCCTCGCGCTGGGTGCGCGGGGGCGGTGGAACCGGGCCCCGACGTTTGCTCTCGGACTCGCGACGTTTGGGGGTCGGCCTGCCCTTGGCCTGGGTCGAATCGTTCGCGTTCTCCCGCGTCGCCTCGCCACCGTGCTCGTCGCTGTCGACGGTGGCGGTTTGCTCGGCGGTGTTGCGACGGAGGAACTTCACACCACCAGCGTAAGTGACACCGTTCGTGTCACGAATACCGACTCCACGGGTGGACGCCGATCGTGGCGCTCGCTCGTGGTGGGGAGGCTCCACCGGCGACGCCGCCACGGCGCGCCTCGCCGGCCGGCCCCCGGCCTCGTTCACGATGCGCACCGTTTTCCGTGCGTATCATGTGTGGTGCTACCCGCGGGTGTCACAATCGGCGTGCGCGGGTTGGACCGCGGGAATACTCGCACTTACCGTGGCCGTTGAGGTCGCGGGAACCTGCCAGCAGCCGCTAACCGCAAGGGAGAGCCATGACCGCCCAGGAGACAACCGTGGAGACCGAGGCGCCCGCTCATGGCGTCACGTTGACCGACTCGGCGGCCAGCAAGGCCAAGACCCTCCTCGACCAGGAGGGGCGCGATGACATGCACCTGCGCATCGCGGTTCAGCCGGGTGGGTGTGCCGGACTGCGCTACCAGCTGTTCTTCGACGAGCGCACGCTCGACGGGGACGCGGTGCGCGACTTCAACGGCCTGGACGTGATCGTCGACCGGATGAGCGCCCCCTACCTGCAGGGCGCCGTGATCGACTTCGTGGATTCGATCGAGAAGCAGGGCTTCACGATCGACAACCCGAACGCCGGCGGTTCGTGCGCCTGCGGTGACTCGTTCCACTGAGCGGACGCGATCGGATTTTTCCGGGGATGGTGCGGCGAGGGGCCTCGTCGCACCATCCCCGTTTTCGTGTGTCGCACCTCGCTGCCGCCCCGATGTGACCGGGCGGCGGGCCCGATACTGCGGGGACCGGGAGCAGTGCCGGCGACGCCCGGAGCCGATGCCGCTCGCCCGAACGGGCTCCGCCACGTAGTTCGGCGCGGTGACTCCGGATACCTCCCCTGATCAGGGCCGGGTGTGTCCGTCGCCCCAGACGAGCCACTTCGTCGTGGTCAGTTCCGGCAGCGCCATCGGGCCGCGGGCGTGCAGCTTCTGCGTCGAGATCCCGATCTCGGCGCCCATGCCGAACTGGCCGCCGTCGGTGAAGGCGGTGGAGGCGTTGACCACGACCGCTGCGGAGTCGACTCGCGTGGTGAATCGGCGGACGGCGGAGACGTCCTCGCTGACGATGGCCTCGGTGTGTCCCGTGCCGTGCCGGGCGATGTGAGCCATGGCCTCGTCCGGGGAGTCGACCACCGCCACCGCCAGGTCCATCGACAGGTACTCGGTGTCCCAGTCCTGCTCGGTGGCGAGGGTGACCGGTGCCGCGTTCCCGATCGCCTCGGCAGCACGCTCGTCCGTGTGCAGCGTCACTCCGGTCTCGCTCAGCTCCCGGGCCAGGCCGGGCAGCAGCGTGTCGGCGACCTCCCGGTGCACCAGCAGCGTCTCCGCCGCGTTGCACACGCTGACCCGGCGCGTCTTGGCGTTGTGAACCACCTGCCGTGTCTTCTCCGGATCGGCGGCGCGGTCCACGTAGACGTGACAGTTACCCACACCGGTCTCGATGACCGGCACTGTCGCCTCCTCGACCACCGCGTTGATCAGACCGGCCCCACCGCGTGGGATTACCAGGTCCACGAGGCCGCGCGCGGTGACCAGATGCCCCACCGAGGAGCGGTCCGCACACGGCAACAGCGTCACCAGGTCCGGGGAGAACCCGGATTCCACCAACACGTCCCGCAGGATCGACACCAGCGCGGTGTTGGAACGTACCGCCGATGAGGAGCCTCGCAGCAGAACGGCGTTGCCCGACTTCAGGGTCAGCCCGGCCGCGTCCACGGTGACGTTCGGGCGCCCCTCGTAGACTATGCCGACCACGCCGAGCGGCACCCGCACCTGCCGCAGCTCCAGCCCGTTCGGCAGCATGTTGCCCCGCACCGTCTCGCCGACCGGATCCGGCAGCCCCGCCACCGTGCGCAGCCCGGAGGCGACCTCGGCCACGCGTGGCTCGGTCAACTTCAGGCGATCCAGCATCGCCTCCGGCATCCCGGAGTCGCGTGCCGCGGTGAGGTCGAGCTCGTTGGCGTCGAGAACCTCTCCCGAACGACGTGTCAACGCGTCGGCCATCGCGGTCAGCAGGGTGTCCTTGGTTTCCCGGGTCGCGGCGGCGAACTCGGCGGTGGCTTCGCGGGCACCCCGCGCCGCGGCCAGGATCTCTTCCCGGCCGGCGTCCGCTCCCACTGCGGATCCCGTGGATGACTTTTCCGGCATAGTGGTGCTCACACCGCCCAGGGTAGAAGATTCACACCCGGTGGCGGTCGCGTGGTGAGGTGACCACCTCGCGTGATCCGGGGTTCGTCGTCCTCCTCGGAGTGCCCCTTCCGGATTGGTGCGGAACGGCGCGAAAAGCCTCTCGACGTTCCCTTTCGGCGGTTCGGGTTCCGGTGAGGGGTTTCCGCGCGGTGGCCCCCCGAATTCTGAACAGCTGAAAGTTCCCGTTTTCCCGGGAGTCCTTCTTTATCGATTGCGCAAGTGCTGTTGCGTATGTAGAACCCCGTTTCGGACGAATCCTCGGCCGGGCGTTGTGCGGTGCTCGGCAAGTGTTTCGCCGCCCTTTCGAGTACGGGAAAGGAATCGACGATGGGATTACCGCCGAAGTGGGGAACGAGGAGGATGGGCCGTCGCTCGGCTGCGTTCTCCGCCGCTGTGCTCGCCCTGGTGACCGCTCTCGGAGCGGGTGTCCCGGCCGGAGCGGTTTCCGCGACCGCGCCGGGTGCTCCGGGAATATCCTCCGCGTGGACCACGGGTGCCAAACGAGGTGTCGGTACTTCCACCACACTGGAGTCGAAGGTCTGGCACACCTTGGGACAGGGAATTCTCAACGAGGTCTACTACCCGCGCCTGGACGTGCCGAACGTGCAGGACATGCAGTATGTCGTCAGCGACGGGCGGAGCTTCACCGAACTGGAGCGCGACGCCACCACGAGCCGGATTCTGCTGCCCGACTCGCGCTCGTTGCGGTACCGGCAGGTCAACACCGACCGCGACGGCAGATATCGCATCACCAAAACCTACATAACCGATCCGCGGCGTTCGGTGTTGCTGGTCCGGACGCGTTTCGAGGTACTGAAAGGCGGACCGCTGCGGCTCTACGCGCTGTACAACCCCTCGCTCAACGGCAGCGGGATGGGCGACAGCGGAGCCACTTCCGGAGGAGCCCTGGTCGCCAGCGATGGTGAGGTCGCCAGTGCGTTGGCCGCTTCGAACGGCTTCAGCGCCGCCACGAGCGGTTACAGCGGTACGTCCAGCGACGGTTACCGCGACCTCCACGCCGATCACCGGCTCGACAATCGCTACGACCGGGCGGACGAAACCGGCAATCTCGTGCAGACGGCTCGTGTTCCGGTCGAGACCGACACCACGTTCACGCTCGCGCTCGGTTTCGGCGAAGACAGGGCGGCGGCGAAGACCGCGGCGCACGGCGCGCTGGCGAACGGTTACGGCCCGGCCAGGCACGAGTACGATGCGGGTTGGCACCGCTACCTCGCCTCACTCGACCGGGTTCCCGAATCGGTGACCTCGCGCGGGCTGACCACCCAGTACAACGTCGCCGCCATGACGCTGAAGTCCCAGGAGGACAAGACCTACCGAGGGGCTTTCGTGGCGTCCACCTCGATTCCCTGGGGTGGGGCCAAGAACGCTGACAGCTGTTGTACCGGCGGGTATCACCTGGTGTGGTCGCGTGACCTGTACCACACGGCGACGGCCGCGATGACACTGGGCGATCGCGCCGCCGCGAATCGAGCACTCGACTACCTGCTGAACGTGCAGTGGCGGGAGGACGGTTCGTTCCCGCAGAACACCTGGCTCGACGGCGAACCGCACTGGCCCAGTCTGCAGCTGGACGAGGTCGCCTATCCCATCGTGCTGGCGCACCAGTTGGGTCGGACCGGCGAAGCGGAGTGGGCCAAGCTCCGGAAGTCCGCGGACTTCATCGTCGAGAACGGTCCCGCCACCCCGCAGGAACGTTGGGAGGAGGAAAGCGGATATTCCCCCTCGACCATCGCGGCCGAGATCGCGGGCCTGGTAACCGCCGCCGACATCGCCCGGCAGCACGGTGACCGGCGAGCGGCGCGGCGGTATCTCGCCACCGCCGACGACTGGCAGCGCAAGGTGGCGGACTGGACCTTCACCACGACCGGCCCGCACGGCGACGGCGAGTACTACCAGCGGGTGGACGACGACGGCGATCCGAACAACGGCCACCAGCTGTGTCTGAACAACGGCGGCGGGTGTCACGACGAACGTGCCGTGGTCGACGCGGGCTTCCTGGAACTGGTGCGGCTCGGCGTCAAACCCGCCGACGATCCGGCGGTGCTCGACTCGCTGCCCGAAACCGACGACCGGCTGCGGGTCCGAACTCCGAACGGCCCCGGCTGGTACCGCTACAACCACGACGGCTACGGCGAGGCCGCGGGCGGCGAGCCGTACACCGGAAGGGGAATCGGCAGGCTCTGGCCGTTGCTCACAGGTGAACGCGGTGAGTACGAGATCGCCTCCGGCGGTTCGGCCGGTACTCATCTGGAGACGATGGCCCGGATGGCCAACGAGGGCTACCTCATTCCCGAACAGGTCTGGGACAGGGAGTCCGAAAACGGCTTCGTGTTCGGTGAGGGGACGGGATCCGCCACTCCGCTCGCCTGGTCCATGAGTCAGTTCGTGCAGCTGGCCCACAACATGGACGCGGGTAGGAATCTGGAGACACCGGAAGTGGTGGCCCGGCGCTACACCGGCTGAGCGGTGCCGCGACGACCGCCCGGCCGAGCGCGGTGCCCCGGGGGAGTTCCGGGGTGCCGCCTCGGTGGCGGTCGAAGTCGGATCACCTGCCGGGCGCTATGGACTTCGTACTCTGTCCGCCCCCGGCTGCTCCCCTTAGTGTCCGTGCAACGGGCGGCTCGGCACGGCCCGCGCCTCCCAGATGTCGCTACTCGGGATCCGAGGTGACCGGACATGACCGTGCAGGATGTGGACCCGGCAACCGTCGACAGGCTCCGCGACGGTTTCCACGGTGTGATTCACACACCGCGCGACGCGGACTACGAGAGACAGCGCGAGATCTTCAACGCGATGATCGAATCGCGACCCGCGGCGATCGCCGCCTGCGACGACATCGACGACATCCGTCGGGCCCTGGACTTCGCCAGGAAACAAGATCTCGAGGTCGCGGTACGCGGCGGTGGGCACAGCGTTTCCGGTGCCGGCCTCGTCGACGGTGGACTGGTCATCGACATGCGGCGCTTCAACCGGGTGACGGTGGAGCCGCAGACCCGGCTGGCCACGGTGGGAGGCGGCGCCCGGTGGGGGGAGTTCGACGGTGCGGCACGCCCCTACAAGCTCGCCACCACCGGAGGGCGGGTCTCCACGACGGGAGTGGCCGGACTGACCCTCGGCGGTGGTTCCGGCTGGTTGGAGCGGAAATGGGGACTTGCCTGCGACAGCCTGGTGTCGGCCGATCTCGTCACCGCCTCGGGCGCCCGGGTGACCGCCGACGCGGAACGGAATCCGGAACTGTTCTGGGCACTGCACGGTGGGGGAGGCAATTTCGGGATCGCCACCTCGTTGACGTTCCGGTTGCACGAGCTTCCGGAATTCTCGATGGCGTTGTTGCTCTGGCCAGCGGAACGGGGTCGTGTCGTGGCGGGCGAGTACCGCGATTTCGTGGCGGGCGCACCGGACGAGATCAGTGGTGGTTTGATTTACCTGACCGGGCCGCCGGAGGATTTCGTGCCTCCCGAACTCGTCGACACGCTGTGCTGTGCCGTCGTGGTCACCTTCATGGGCAACGAGTCGGAGCTGCGTGAGCTGATCCGACCGTTGCTCGGACTGCGCCCCGCCGGACAGCTGATCACCGACATCGACTACGCCGACATGCAATCACTGCTGGACGATCCCCCCGGGTATCGCAACTACTGGTCGGCCGAGTACATGGCCGAGCTGCCCGACGAGGTGTTGGACCGGTTCTGCGCCCGGGCGTACGACATGCCGATGCCCTCCCCCGCGCAGCACGCGCTGTTGCCGTGGGGTGGTGCGGTCTCGGCCGACGGGGTGGGTGCCGCGATGTCCGATCGCGCGGTTCCCTGGGTGGTTCACCCGCTCGGACTGTGGTCGGACGCCGCCACCGACGAGCGGGCCATCCGCTGGGTGCGCGACCTCCGCGAGGACATGCGGCCGTGGACCACCGGAGCCGTCTACCTCAATTTCATCGGTGACGAGGGGCACGACCGGGTGGTGGCCGGTTACGGCGACGACAACTACCGGCGCCTCGCACGGGTCAAGGCAACGTACGACCCGGACAACGTCTTCAATCGGTGGCACGACATTCTTCCCGCTGCCGAGCCGGAGCGAAGCACCGCGACGCCGAGCCCCAGCGGCGCCTGAGCACGGCGACTCGACTCGGGCGCGGCGATTTCGCGAGAAATCGCCGCGCCAGTGCGTCGGGGTGGCTCCGGTGCTCCGTAAATCTCGCGAGAAATCGACGCTCCGGTACGACGCGGTGCCGAACCGGCCACCTTCGCAGGCCGAACTCCGACCACCCTCGCAGTCGGCACCGCCGCGGGGACTCTCGTGGTGCTCTCGCGAGGACGCCCCCGACGTGGCGTAGTACCTACTCGACGTCGGGGGACCCGCGGCGAGAGCCCGCGAGAGCTTCCGCTATCCGCACCGTCGCGCAAACCGAGCCGGGAGGAATCGAGAGATCCACTAGAGCTTCACGGGGTAGTGGGGCTCCGGCACCTGGGGCGTGAGCCGGTTCTCCACGAATATCCCGTGCCAGATCATGAACACCAGCAGCGCCCAGAGCCTGCGACTGTGGTCCAGCACTCCGGAACGGTGTTCCTCCAGCAGCTGCAGCACCGCCGGTTTGTTCAACAGGGCGTCGGTCTGGGACTCCTTGATGATGTCGCGTGCCCAGTCGTGCATCTCGTCCCGCAACCAGTGCCGGATCGGGACGGGGAAGCCGAGCTTGCGCCGGTTGAGCACGTGGCCGGGAACCACCTTGGCCAGCGCACGGCGCAGCGCGTACTTGGTGGTGTCCCTGGTGATCTTCTGTTCCAGCGGGATCGTGCTCGCCGTGCGGAACACCTCGTTGTCGAGGAACGGAACCCGCAGTTCCAGGGAGTTGGCCATGGTCACCTTGTCGGCCTTGACGAGGATGTCCCCCCGCAGCCAGGTGAACAGGTCCACGTGCTGCATCCGGGTCACCGGGTCCCAGCCCTGCGAGGTCCGATAGGCCGCCGCCGTCACGTCGGTGTGCGAAACGTGCGGGTCGTAATCCGGCAGCAGGTTCCGCAACTCGTCGTCGCGGAAGATCCGCGCGTTGCCGTAGTAGCGTTCCTCCAGCGGCAGCGCGCCCCGCCGGAGCAGGTCCTTGCCGCGCACCCCTTCCGGAATCGCGGTCGAGACCCGCCCCATCACCTTGCGCACGGATCCGGGAACCCGTTCGAACGGCGCCAACGAGAGCGGCTCCCGGTAGATCGAGTACCCGCCGAACAGTTCGTCGGCGCCCTCACCGGAGAGCACGACCTTGACGTGCTTGCGTGCCTCCCTGGCGATGAACCACAGCGGAACCAGCGCGGGGTCGGCCACCGGGTCGTCCAGGTACCAGATGATCAGCGGCAGCGTCTGCATCATCTCCTCGGCGGAGACGGTTCGCACGACGTGCTTCACCCCGATGGCCGCCGCCGATTCCGCGGCCACGTCGACTTCCGAGTAGCCCTGCCGTTCGAACCCGGTGGTGAACGTGATCAGGTCCGGATTGTGCTCCTTGGCCAGCGCGGCGATCGCCGTCGAGTCGATTCCGCCGGAGAGGAAGGCACCGACGGTGACGTCGGCACGCATGTGCTTGGCGACCGAGTCGCGCATCACGTCGACGATCTCGTTGTGCAGCCGGTTGGCCTCACCGTCGTTGTGAATCTCACGGGAGGTGAAGCTGGGGGAGAAGTACCGCTCGGTGACCAGCTGCCCACCCGGGGCCACGGTAAACGAGGTGCCCGACTCGATCCGCCTGATCGAACGGTGCAGTGATTCCGGCTCGGGAACGTACTGCAGCAGCAGGTAGTGCTGCAGGGAACGCCGGTCCACGTCCTCGTTGATCCCCAGCGTCGCCGCGAGGTGCAGCAGGCTCTTCTTCTCGCTGGCGAAGCCGACCCCGTTGGGGCCGGTCGCGTAGTACATCGGCTTGATCCCGAAGGGATCCCTGGCGCCGAACACCACGTGCCGGTCGTTGTCCCAGATCAGGAACGCGAACATGCCTCGCAGCCGACCCACCATCGAAGTCCCGAGGTAGTGGTAGGCGACGATGATCGTCTCGCTGTCCCCGTCGGTGTTGAACGCCGCGCCGTACTGCTCGGTCAGTTCGGCACGCAGTTCCAGGTAGTTGTAGATCTCACCGTTGAACAGGATGGTGTACCTGCCCGGTGAATCCGGCGGCCCCCAGCTCAGCGGCTGGTGCGAATGCTCGACGTCGATGACCGACAGGCGGTTGAAGCCGAAGACGACCTCGCCGCCCTGCCACGTGTCACTCTCGTCCGGTCCTCGGTGCCGCTGACACGGCAGCGCGTTGGCCACCGCGTTCGTTGCGTTGCTTGCGTTCTCTTCGGTGGGACAAACCAGTCCAAGCAGGCCGCACACGCGTCTCGCGCACCTCTCGTGTCGCGGGTTGTCGGGTTTCGCTCAAGCCCAATAGGGGTGATCCGGTTCTACAGTATGCCGTGCTCCTGTGGGTGAACCGAACGCACGGGTTCATTGTGCCGGTGGTCCGCTCGACGGCGCCCGGTGTTCACCGCGCGTCGCGCGACGGGAGGACCGAGTGGTGATCTTCGGTCACGGGCACGACCATGATTCGGGCGGTGGCGCGACCCCGGAGCAGTATCGCGGCTACTACTGGGCTAGGGTCGCTACAGTATTCCGGCGGCCGATCTTCCGTCTCGAACGCGAGACGGGGGAGCGAGGCGGGGTAGCAACGCCAGCGCCGTGCCGGTGAGTTTCACATGGAGGAGGCGTCGCGCAGTGGCCCTGAAGGACGGGACCCGAGTGCCACGGCTGGTCAAGGTCGGTGGACTGGTCGGCTTGGTTTGTGTCGTGGCCACGGGCTGCTCCCCTGACCAGGTACTGCGGTTCGGCTGGCCCACCGGTGTCACCAGTGACGCCGAGTCGATGCGCCAGCTCTGGACCTGGTCGGTGATCGCGGCTCTCGCGGTTGGTGTGCTCGTATGGGGACTGATCTTCTGGACGGTGGCCTTCCACCGGAAGAAGAGTGACGAGCTGCCTCGTCAGTTCCAGTACAACAATCCGCTCGAGATCATATACACGGTCATACCCTTCGTGATGGTCGTCGTGCTGTTCTACTTCACCGCCACGACGCAGCAAGAGGTGCAGGCCGAGGAGGAGCCGGACGTCGCCGTCGACGTGATCTCGTTCCAGTGGAACTGGGAGTTCCGCTACCCCGGCTACACCACCCCGGACGGTGAAGCGGTCAACACCGTCGGTACGACCAATTGGACGCCGCTGCTGGTGCTGCCGACCGATTCCACAGTCGAGTACCGGCTCAGCTCCAAGGACGTCATCCACTCGTTCTTCGTCCCCAAGTTCCACTTCAAGCGGGACACCTTCCCGCACCCGGACAAGAACAACCAGGACAACGTCTTCCAGAACACGATCGACCGTGAGGGCTCGTTCGTCGGACGCTGCGCGGAACTGTGCGGTACCTACCACTCGATGATGAACTTCGAGGTGCGTGCGCTCTCACCGGACAAGTTCGAGCGCTTCATGGACCTGCGCACGCAGGTGAACCCGAGCACGGGCCAGCCCTACACCACGGCCGAGGCGTTGACCGAGATGGACTGCGGTGAGCTCTGCAACCCGAACTCGGTGACGACCATCCCGTTCGATCCGGATCGGCAGGGTTCGACTCCGCAACAGGGTGGTCAGGCCGTCGGCGCGGGTAACTGACGGTGTCGACGGGAAACCAGGTCACACGAGTGCGCCGGACGCGGCGCACGGGGTGAGAGTGAGGACTCCATGAGGGTCGAAGCCAAGATCTTCAACATCATTACCTTCTTCTTCTTCCTGTCGGCCCTGGTCTACGGGCTCTGGGCCAAGGAACCCGTGGGGACGGTGGCACTGATCCTGGTCGGTGCGCTGTCACTGCTGATCGGCAGTTACTTCCAGTTCGTGGCTCGTCGTATCGAGTTGCGCCCGGAGGACCGTGAAGAGGCCGAGATCAGCGACGGTGCCGGTGACCTCGGGTTCTTCAGCCCCGGCAGCTACTGGCCGTTCGGGCTGGCCGCCGCCTCGGCCCTGACCGGTGTGGCGCTGGCCTTCGGCCACGTCTGGATGATCGTGCTCAGCGCGGGCGCGGTACTGATCACCGTTTCCGGCCTGGTCTTCGAGTACCACACCGGTCCCAACCACGAGTGAGCCCGAGTGCGCTCCCTCGCGTCCGGCCGGCGGGGGAGCCGAGCCGCCGCCCCAGGAGGTCCGCAACCGTGATTACCGCGTTCGTGCTGATCCAAACCGCCGCTGATCGCCTGACCGAGGCCGCGCAGGAGATCGCCGACATCGACGGTGTCACCGAGGTCTACTCCTGCGCGGGCGACGTGGACCTGATCGCCGTGATCCGTGCGTCCGAGCACGAGCGGATCGCCGAGATCGTGCCGGGCGCGATCAACAAGGTCGGCGGAGTGGTGGACACCGACACCCACATCGCGTTCCGCTCGTACTCGAAGCAGGACTCGGAGGACGCCTTCTCCATCGGCCTGGATTCTTGACGCTGAACTCTTTCGGTCGGTTTGCCGGGTCGGTTCCTGGGCGGAACCTCTGGCACGACTCTCGCTGCGGGGCCGGGGACATCGGGTAGCCAGCTACACGACGTCTCCGGCGTCCTCGCGAGAGCCGCACCAGAGAACCCGCGGCAGTGCGAGCTGCGTGAATGATGGGGGTTCGGCACTTCCGGTTGAAAGCGGAGCATTCTTCGGAGAACAGGCTGGGGCCGAGTCAGTGTTCTTCAGGTGCTTTCCGCTGAGCGGAATCGACTGTTCGCCCCGTGTCCAGCTCCGTCAGGTGAGGTAGCGGTAGTGCGTGGTCAGGGTGCCGTTCTCCAGCACGTGGAACGCCAGCCCCGGCGGGGGACCCCGGGGTCCGGCACCCTCTCCTCCTCCCAGGGCGGTTTGAGACCCGATACGATCCCCCGCAGCCACCACCAGCGACTTGCCGGCGAAGATGGTGCCGGCAGCGGTGTGCGCGTGTCCGCACAGCACCGCCGCGATCGCCGGGAACCGTTCGACCAGTTCCGCGAGTCGGTCGCTCCGTCGCTGCCGTATCCCGTCGCCGTAGGGCTTGTGCAGCCTTACCGACGGATGGTGGAAACTCAGCAGCACCGGCTGCTACGGAGGGGATGCCCGGAGCGTGCGTTCCAGCCCCCCGAGCGTGTCGTCGTCGAGCAGTCCGTCCGCGCTTCCGGGAACCGTTGAGTCACAGAGCACGAACAGCGTTCCGCCCGCGCGGTGGGCCCGGTTGATCGGTGTCGTGGCGTCGGGTTCGCCGAGCAGCGACTCGCGGGCGGTAGGTGGTCCGGTCGTCGTGGTTGCCCGGGCAGCTGAACACGGGAAAGGCCAGCTCGGACAGTTCGGTGGCCCGGCGGTACTCGTCCGCGGCGTCCTCGTTGGCTATGTCACCGGTTACCACCACCGCGTCGAGCGCCCCGGACAGCGTTCGCAGGTGGTCCAGCACTCGCTCGAAGCGGGAGGTGCTGTGCTCACCGCCGTCCAGGTGCGGATCGCTCAACTGAGCCACGACCAGTCGATCGGGGTGGCCGCTCTCGCCGGGGTAGTGGCGACGGGGGGCCGGACTCGCCCGTGCTCACCCGTGTTCCCGCAGTTTCCCGGAGAGTTCCGTCCAGGAGTCGAGCAGCCGGGCGGCCGCCCCCGAGTCGATGGCCTCGGCAGCGCGCTCGATGCCCTCCGCCATCCGTCCGTTCAGCTCGGTGACGGCTCCCTCATAGGCGGCGAGCGCCCCCGCGGTGTTCAGCAGTACCGCGTCCCGCACCGGGCCTCGGGTGCCGTTCAGCAGGTCACGGACCACCCCGGCATTCACCGGCGCGTCGCCGCCCTGCAGCTGTTCGGGCTCGGCCAACGACAGCCCCAACGCGGTGGGATCGATCCGTTCTTCCCGCACGGTGCCATCACCGATGACCCAGGCCGTGCTGGTCGTCGTCGTGGTGATCTCGTCCATCCCGTCGTCCCCGCGGACCAGCACTACCGAGTGACCACGTCGGGCGAACACCTCGGCCATGACCGGTGCCAGTCCGCGGTCCGCGCACCCGACCAGACCGCTGGTGGGGAGAGCCGGATTGGTCAACGGGCCGAGCACGTTGAACGCGGTGGGAATGCCGATCTCCCGCCGGGGAGCGGCGGTGTGCTTGAAGGCCGGGTGGAACAGTCCCGCGAAGCAGAATCCGATCCCCAGCTCCGTCGCACAGCGCTCGACACCCTCGGGCGGCAGGTCGATCGTCACGCCGAGCTCTTCGAGCACGTCGGCGGTGCCGCACTTCGATGAGGCCGCGCGATTACCGTGCTTGACCACCGTGCCGCCGCACGCGGCCAGCACGATCGAGGTCATCGTAGAGATGTTCACCGTGCCGGCCCGATCGCCGCCGGTGCCCACCACGTCGACGGCACGAGTGGGGATGTCGAGCTGCCGTGCGTGCGCGAGCATCGTGTCGGCCATTCCGATGATCTCGGAGGAGCTCTCACCCTTGGCACGCAGCGCGACCGCGAACGCCGCGATCCTGGCTGGTGTGGCTTCGCCGGTCATGACCTGGTCCATGGCCCAGGAAGTCTCGGCGACCGAGAGGTCCTCGTGGGAGACGAGCCGGTTCAGCAGGTCGGGCCAGGTGATTGTCGCTGTCTGCACGTGGCGTCCTCGAAAGTCCGTGTCAGCCGCCGGCGGTGGGCAGGGCGTGGGCACGCAGTACCTCGGCCACCGACTCGGCCGCCGTCAGCGGGTCGAGCGGGTGGACCAGTACCGCGTCGGCCTGGGACCAGGTTGCCAGCCACCGGTCGTCCTTGCGTCGTACGGTTACCACTGTCGGCGGGCAGGAGGCGAGTTCGTTCTTCAGCTGCCGCGACACTCCCATTCCTCCGGTGGGCTGCGCCTCACCGTCGAGGATCAGCAGGTCCGCGTTGCCCGCGTCCACCTCGCCGATCACTTCGGCCACCGTCGATGCCTCAATGTAGTGCACGCTTCTGATGTCGGGGGAGGGGCGACGCCCGATGGCTGTGATGATCGCCTCACGGACTTCCTGGCGGTGGCTGAACACGAGGACGTTGCTCGTCGATGTGCTCATGGGCACTCCTTGGCTGCCGGTGCGGCCCGCGCGGACGGGGCGGTTCGTGTCGGGTGGTCACGAGTGTTCGTATCGTATCCGTAGCGCTGCTCCGGAGGGTAATACACCTCACTAACGTGATCGATCACTCTCGCTCGGCCGCTGCAACGCCTGCCATCCGGCCAGGTGGCCGCCGTGCCGCTGTGCCAGCCCCACCATCCGGGAGGTCTCTCTGGCGCATGTCATCGCGTCTATCCGGCGAACACACTGCGCGACGAGGATCAGGGAGTCCGAAGCGGGCGCGTCGTCCGAACCGGGCGACGTCGTTTCGGTGCGCAGTAGCCAGCCCTCGGCCTCGAGGGGCTGGCGGAGCTCGGCCACGGCGGCGGATCCGATCACGAGGCGGTACCGCAGCACAGCGGGAGATTCCGGAATCCATGCAGGTGAACGGGTCAGTACCGTGGATGCCGACTCCGTCTCGTCGGTCGCTTCCACCACCACTGTCAGCTCCGGATCGTCCGGAGTGGGCCAGCTCGGTTCCCGACCGCCGCGCCGGGTGCGGAAGAGTCGGGACAGGCCACCGCGAATGCTCACGTGGGGTAACCTCCCGTCGGTCTCGTAGTGGGCGGACGGCGCTGCGGCGGACCCGACCGGGCGCCCCGAAATCGTTCGCGACATAATGCGTCGCGTGACAACGGCAGCGCCCTCAATCAGTCAACGCGTGCACTCGCTGAACCGGCCGAACATGGTCAGCGTGGGCACCATCGTTTGGTTGGCCAGCGAGCTGATGTTCTTCGCCGGGCTCTTCGCCATGTTCTTCACGGTGAAGGCCCAGAACGAGGGACCCTGGCCGCCGCCGCCCGCCGAACTCAACGTGGCCTACGCCCTACCCTTCACTGTGATTCTGGTGGCCTCTTCGTTCACCTGCCAGTGGGGTGTGTTCGCGGCGGAGCGCGGTGACGTCTACGGCCTTCGCCGCTGGTACATGCTCACGCTCGCCATGGGCACCATCTTCGTGCTGGGCCAGGCGGGGGAGTACCACACGCTGATCACCGAGCACCACACCACGATGGCCAGCTCGGCGTTCGGCACGGTGTTCTACATGACCACGGGCTTCCACGGTCTGCACGTGATCGGCGGACTGGTCGCCTTCGTGATCCTGATGATCCGCACCAGGATGAGCAAGTTCACACCGGCCCAGGCGGTGGCCTCGATCGTCGTGTCGTACTACTGGCACTTCGTCGACATCGTGTGGATCGGCCTGTTCATGGTCATCTATCTGGTGCCGTGACGCGGCGGCGAGGATGTCGCGACAGAGCCATGGGTAGGCAGCTAGGCGATCAGTCAGAGCGTGATGTTGTTGCCGCTGAACCGCCCCGAACATGACAGCAAGGGTTTTGCGCACTCATGACCACCAACAAGAAACGCAACCGCGCGGGTTCCAAGTTCCGGCGACGGCTTTCGGGTGTGCTGGCGCTCGGGATCGCCTTGGTGGCGGCGGGCGGCCTGTACAGCGTGCTGCTCCCCGAGCCGCAGACCGCCACCGCGGCCGAGGACCCGGCACTGATCAGGCAGGGTAAGGAGATCTACAACAATGCCTGCATCACTTGCCATGGCGAGAACCTGCAGGGCGTTGAGGATCGGGGCCCAGGCCTGATCGGTGTCGGTGGTGCGTCCGTGCACTTCCAGGTCTCCAGTGGGCGGATGCCGTTGATGCGGCAGGAGGCGCAGGCACAGCGCAAGCCTCCGAAGTACTCCGAGGAGGAGATCCAGGCACTGGCCGCGTACGTGCAGGCCGTCGGCGGTGGGCCAGAGCAGCCGGCTGAAACGGGTGAGCAGCTCCAAGGGGACGACCCCGCACGCGGTGCGGAGTTGTTCCGGCTGAACTGCGCTTCCTGTCACAACTTCACCGGACGCGGTATCGCGCTTTCCTCGGGCAAGTACGCCCCGAACCTGGATCCCGCGTCCGAGAAGCAGATCTACGAGGCGATGGAGACCGGGCCGGCGAACATGCCCAAGTTCTCCGAGCGCCAGCTCACACCCGACGAGAAGAAGGACATCATCGCCTACGTGAAGTCGGTGACCGACGGCAACAACAACCCCGGCGGCAACGCGCTCGGCGGTTACGGCCCCGGTCCGGAGACGGTTGTGGCCTGGGTCATCGGGTTGGGTAGTCTCGTCGGCCTCACGCTGTGGATCGGAGCCAGGGCATGAGTGAGCGGGATATGAACGAACACAGCAGCGGACAGCACGACGAGGAAAACACCTCCGGCGAGCAAGCGGCCGGGAACGAGGGCGCTCGCCCGACCGAGGCCGAACTCGCCGAGATGAGCCGGGACGAGAAGGTCCGGCTCGGACTGGCCCAGGACGACGTCGAGCTCGTCGAGTATCCCGACCCGTGGCCGGTGAAGGGGACCCGAGCCGAGCGGCGCGCCGAGCGTGCGGTGGCGGCCTGGTTCTCCCTGGCCGGACTGTCGGCACTCGCCTTCATCGGCGTGTTCGTCTTCTGGCCGTGGCGCTACGTCAATCCGCTCGTCGACGAGCGGGGACACTTCCTGTACTCGCTGTACAACCCGCTGATCGGTTTCTTCCTAGGGCTGTCGATCCTGGCGGTGGGCATCGGCGCCATCCTGTACTCCAAGAAGTTCATGCCGCACGAGACGGCGGTGCAGCAGCGACACGACGGGCACGGCTCCTCCGAACTGGACCGGCAGACCACCGTCGCGGAGCTCGCGGACGCGGGAGAGCGCAGCACCATCGCGCGGCGTTCCATGATCAAGCGGACCGCGGGTTTCGGCGCGGGTGCCTTCGGGTTGGGAACCGGGGTGCTCGTGCTCGGTGGCATGGTCAAGAACCCCTGGGCGGAGACCGGTGCGGACTCGCTGCAACACACCGGGTGGTTGCAGACCAACGGCGAGAAGGTCTACCTGCGGCGAAACACCGGCGATCCGCACGACATCTCGCTGGTGCGGCCGCAGGACCTCGCGCCGGGCGGTTTCGAGACGGTCTTCCCGTTCCGCGAGTCCGAACGGCACAACGAGGAAGCGTTGCTGCACGCGTTGCGCCGTTCCGACAATCCGACCATGCTGATCCGGTTGCGGCCGGGTGACTCACCGGTGGAGCGCAAGGGCCAGGAGAACTTCAACTACGGCGACTACTACGCCTACTCGAAGATCTGTACCCACCTGGGCTGTCCCACCTCGCTGTACGAGGCGCAGACCGGCAGGTTGCTCTGCCCCTGCCACCAGTCGCAGTTCGACGTGGCCAACAGCTACGCCAAGCCCGTTTTCGGGCCGGCGACACGGGCGCTGCCGCAGCTGCCGATCACCGTGGACGAGGAAGGATACTTCGTGGCGCGAAGCGACTTCATCGAGCCGATCGGCCCGGCTTACTGGGAGCGGAATTCATGAGTTCTATCACTACCCCGACCAAGCCGGAGGGCGCGTTGCAGCGCGCCGCCGGTCAGCAGGCCGACGAGGTCGACAAACGGTTCCAGGTAGCGCCGGGCCTGCGTCGGCAGATCAACAAGGTGTTCCCGACGCACTGGTCGTTCCTGCTCGGCGAGGTGGCGCTCTACACCTTCATCCTGCTGCTGCTGACCGGTACCTACCTGGCGTTCTTCTTCGACCCCTCGATGGCCGAGGTGCAGTACCAGGGGGCCTACACCAACCTGCGCGGCATCGAGATGTCCCGCGCGTTCGCCAGCGCGCTGGACATCTCCTTCGAGGTGCGGGGCGGAATGTTCGCCAGGCAGGTGCACCACTGGGCAGCACTGCTGTTCATGGCCTCGATCGTGGCCCACATGCTGCGGATCTTCTTCACCGGCGCCTTCCGGCGTCCTCGGGAGACCAACTGGATGATCGGCATCCTGCTGTTCATCCTCGGCATGTTCGAGGGCTTCACCGGCTACTCGCTGCCGGACGACCTGCTGTCCGGCACCGGTGTGCGGATCGCCTCGGGGATCACCATGTCCGTCCCCGTCGTCGGCACCTGGATCCACTGGATCCTGTTCGGCGGGGAGTTCCCCGGTACCGAGCTGATCCCGCGCTTCTACATGATGCACATCTTCCTGTTGCCCGGGATCATCCTCGGACTGATCGCGGTGCACCTGGCGCTGGTCTGGTACCAGAAGCACACCCAGTTCCCCGGGGTGCGCCGCAAGGAGACCAACGTCGTCGGCGTGCGGATCCTGCCGGTGTTCGCGACCAAGGCGGGTGGCTTCTTCGCCGTCGTCACCGGCGTGACCGCCATCATGGGCGGCGTTTTCCAGATCAACCCGATCTGGCACCTGGGTCCGTACAACGCCTCGCAGGTCTCGGCGGCCTCGCAGCCCGACTGGTACATGATCTGGACCGACGGTTCCAGCCGGCTCTGGCCGGCCTGGGAGGTCTACCTGTGGGGCGAGTACACGCTCCCCGCGGTGTTCTTCCCGACGGTGCTGTTCATGGGAATGATATTCACCGTGGCGCTCGCCTACCCGCTCATAGAGCGCAAGCTCAGCGGGGACGAGGCGCACCACAACCTGCTGCAGCGTCCGCGTGACGTTCCGGTGCGTACCAGCCTGGGCATGATGGCGCTGACGTTCTTCTCGGTCCTGATGATCTCGGGTGCCAACGACATCATCGCGTTCATGTTCGACATCTCGTTGAACGCCATGACCTGGATCGGCAGGATCGGGCTGTTGATCGCTCCGCCCATCGCCTACTTCATCACCTACCGCATCTGCATCGGGCTGCAGAAGTCCGACCGCCAGGTGTTGGAGCACGGCATCGAGACCGGCATCATCAAGCGGCTGCCGCACGGTGAGTTCGTCGAGGTGCACCAGCCGCTCGGGCCGGTGGACGACCACGGTCACCCCGAGGAGCTGGAGTACCAGGGTGCGCCGGTGCCGAAGAAGATGAACAAGCTCGGTGCAGCGGGCAGGCCCGTCGAGGGCGGCTGGCTCAAGCCGGACCCCTCGGTGGAGACCGCCGCGCTGGAGCACGCTCGGGCGGAGGAGCACGCGGTCACCTCGGAGGAGGAGCCCGCCGAGCACGAGGAGTCCGAGCGGGGCGAGCTCGTCGGTGGCAGGGCTCGCGAACCGGAGGAGTGACCTCGCGGCGCCGAATCCGTGAGTACCCGTCCCGGGGGTGGTTCCCACACCCCCGGGACGTTTCTCGTTCGGCTCGCTCCGGTGCGGACCCGGTGCCGTGCGGCGTGCCCGAGTGGTACCGCGGCACTACTGTGGGAATCATGACGACGATCACTTCGGGCAGGGTCCGTTCCTTCCTCGACGAAGGGGGACGTACCGGCAAGGTCGGTTACCTGGGGGCCGATGGCAGACCGCTGGTGGTGCCGGTGTGGTTCGCCGTGGACGGCGACCGGATCGTGTTCAACACGGCCGCCGACAGTGCCAAGGGGACGGCCATGGCACGGGACCCGCGGCTGACGATGTGTGTCGACGAGCAGAGTGGCCGTACTTTCGTGCAGGTTCAGGGCACCGCCGAGACCACGGCGGAGCACGGTGAGGTTCTCCGGGTCGCCACCGCTGTCGCCACCCGTTACGTGGCCGAGGGCAAAGTGGAACGAGTGGCGGGCAAAATCGCGGGGCCCGGCCAGCTCGCGGTGTTCCTGCGCCCGACGCGTGTGGTCACCAGCGGTGACCTGTCCGAATAGGGGTTCCGGATTCGGGTCAGTCCGCTCCCTCGTAGGGTGTGCGAGCCGTCGCTGCCGCTTTCGCCCACTCGCGCCAGCTTCCCGCGGCACCTGCTGGTTCGGCCCAGGGAACCTCGCAGCGCACCATGCGCGAGTCCTCGGCGGTGAGCCAGCGGTAGACCGCCCCCAGCTCGTCCACCGGGGCGTCCCGCAGCGGGCCCGGCCCCGGTAACACGGTCTGGGCCGCGGCCTGGAGCCGGTCCACCACCGGCATCGGTGCGGTCCCGCGCGGAGCCGTTCCGGCCGAGGCCAGCCTGCCGTGCCGGAGCACCGCGAACAGCCAGCCGCCGGAGCCGTCCGGCCGCGCCGCCACGAGCTCCGGTATCGCCGCCAGCGCGGCCAGCCGCTGTCCACGGTCCAGGGCTCGGACGAGTTCGACCAGCCTGTCCCGATGTGTCGCCGCGTCCTCGAAGCGCCGTGCCTCGGCCAGTTCCTCGATCGTCGTCCGCAGCCTTCGCAGCGCGGAGTCGCCGCTGCCCGCCAGCACCTCCCGGACGGGCACCACGTGTGCTTCGTACTCGGCCACCCCCTCGTACCCGACGCACGGTGCCCCGCAGCGCCCCATCTCATGGGCGGCGCAGGGGCGCTGCCGGGAGCCCGTCACCGGGATGCGATCGGTGCAGCTGCGTAACGGTGTGGCGTCCTGCAGTGCCTCCACCGCGTTCCTGGCCGTGTTCCTGCTGCGGAACGGCCCCAACGCGGCGGGCTTCGGTTTCCGGGTGATGGTCAGCCGGGGGAACACCTCCTCGGTGAGCGAGACCCACCAGACCGCTCGGGGGAACTTGGAGCGCCGGTTGTAGCGCGGCTGGTGTGCCTCCAGCAGCCGCAGCTCCCGAACCTCGGCTTCCAGTGCGTGCGTGCACTCCACGTGTTCGACCCGGTGCGCCAGCGCCACCATTTCGCGGATCCGACCGCGTCGCTCCCCGGCGGTGAAGTACTGACGCACCCGTCTGCGCAGGTTGGTGGCGGTGCCGATGTAGAGCACCTCCTCGTTCGGGCCGCGGAAGAGGTACACACCGGGTGTGTCCGGCAGCCCTTCGGCCAGCGTGCGGTTGCGCCGTTGCTGCGGGGTCACTTCCGGCAGGTAGTCGAGCAGGTCCTCGAGTGAGTACACGTGGTGTGTGCCGACCCGCTCCAGCAGGGCGTGCAACACGTCCACTGTGGCCCGAGCATCGTCCAGTGCGCGGTGTCGCGGTGCGGTTCGCGCACCGAGGACGTGGGCGAGCGTCGCGAGCTTGTGGTTAGGTGTCTCCTCGCGGGAGAGCACGCGACGGGACAACCGGACCGTGCACACCACCGGGGGTTTGGGCCAGTGCAGTCCCGCGCGTTCGCACGCGGCCCGGAGGAATCCGGTGTCGAAGCTCGCGTTGTGGGCTACCAGCGCGCTTCCCGCGCAGAATTCCAGAAAAGCGGGAAGTACCGAGGTGACCGTGGGTGCGTCGGCGACCATCGCGTCGGTGATACCGGTGATCGACACGATGCCCGGTGGGATCGGCCGCCCGGGGTTGACCAGGGTGGCGAACTCGCCGACGGTTTGCCCACCACGCACCTTGACCGCCGCGATCTCGGTGATCTCGTCCGAGGAACCGCGGCCGCCCGTGGTCTCCAGATCCAGCACGACGAAGCTGACGTCCTGCAGCGGCTGTCCCAGTTCGTCGAAGGACAGCTGCGGGTCCTGCGGCAACCGGCTCATCGACCACGACGGTATGCCCTCCCGTCCGGCAGCCGGTGGGCAGGCCGCTCCCGGAGTATCGAGGGCCGGCGTGGTGCAGTGCTGTGGCCGTGTTCCGTTCCCGTTCGGTGGTCGACCGTCGGAGCGCGTACCGAGAACCTCGGCAGCAGCCGGGACGCGACACCGGAACCGCCGGATGCGGGTATTCGAACGGGCAGCACTTAGCCTGGAAGAGTGATACCGCCTACATCGGGCGACAACGTCGACCCCCCAGCAGCCAACGAGGGTCCCGAGACGGCGAGCGACCTCACCGCGAGTCACGAGGAGCCCTCCGTCGACTGGGACGAGCTCCCCGGGCCGTTGCGGGGCCGCATAGCCGAGCTGGCCGCTGCCGCCCTCGGAGGTATGCGCCCCGGTGACGTCCCGATGCGGTTGCGGCCCGTCATGCGGTT
This sequence comes from Actinopolyspora mzabensis, assembly GCF_900101095.1. Taxonomy (GTDB): domain Bacteria; phylum Actinomycetota; class Actinomycetes; order Mycobacteriales; family Pseudonocardiaceae; genus Actinopolyspora; species Actinopolyspora mzabensis. The sequence goes on along the minus strand of NZ_FNFM01000007.1, from coordinate 257,207 downwards.
CGCCGCCGCGAAGCGCGCCAAACTCGGCCAGTCGGACCTGCTGGCGGCGATACGGGACTCCGCGGTGTTCCGCGCGGCGGTACTGGACTGGTGTCGCAGGAAACAACCCGCGGCGCTGGAACAGCAGCAGGTGGATCCGTTGGGGGCGGCCACGGCGGCCGTGCTGCTCAACAGCGTCACCGCCGCCCACTACGTCGAGCTCATCGGTCATCGCGTGGAACAGGGGAAGCTGCGCGAGCAGCACGACGCAGCGGTCTCGCGCGTGGAGAAACTCGCCGCCGACAACGAGCGGTTGCGCGGGGAGCTCGAGGAGGCCAACCGGCTCGCGCGCTCGGCCGAACAGCACAACAGCGCCGATGCCGACCGGCTGCGCCACCGGCTGCGCCAGCAGGGCGTTCGGTTGAAGGAACAGAAGGACGAGGTGGCGCGGCTCAACGCCGAAGTGGAGCGGGTGGTCGAGGAGAAGGACCGCGAACTGGCCGAGCTCACCGCGGAGCGGGACCGGGACCGGGCCAGGGCGGCGGACGAGCGCGCAAGGGCCGAGCGTTCCGACCGAGAGGCCGCGACCGCACAGCAGTCCGCACGGGAGGCCAGGCGAGGGGACGAGGTCAGGTTGTCCCTGTTGCTGGACACGTTGGAGGGGTCGATCGCCGGTCTGCGGCGTGAACTGGGGCCCACCAGACGGGGGCAATCGGGTGGCGGCCCGTTGCCCGCGGAAACCGTGGGTGGGGTTCGGGCCCACACCGCCGCCACCTCGGACGTCCCGGACGTCGCGGCGTTGGACAGGCTGCTGGCGCTGCCCGCGGTGCATCTGGTCGTGGACGGTTACAACGTCACCAAGACCGGTTATCCGGATCTCCCGCTGGCCGAGCAGCGTGACCGGCTGGCGCACCAGCTGGCCGTGCTGGCGGCCAGATCGGGTGCCGAGGTGACCGTCGTCTTCGACGGGGCCAACGTCGTCTCGGTCCCCAGGACGGGGCCGCGCGGGGTGCGGGTGCTGTTCAGCGAGCCCGACGTCCAGGCCGACGACGTGATCCGCGATCTGGTCGACGCCGAACCCACCGGGCGGCAGCTCGTGGTGGCCACCTCCGACCGTGAAGTGGTCACCTCGGTGCGTAGGAGAGGGGCTTACGCGGTGGCGTCCGCCACGCTCCTGGAGCGTGTCAATCCACTCTGACCGGAGGTCTCCGTGGCGGGGCCCGGCGGCGTGGCGATTTCGCGAGAAATCTACGCCTCCCGGAAGTTCAGTGGCGCAAAATCTCACTCGGTCAGATGAATTGATCACATTCCGTCGTATTACGCCCCCCGCTCTGGACTGCGCGGGCGACCTCTCGTAACCTAACCGAGACTTCGCGGCGATCAGTTGCCCAAACCGGGTGGCTCCGCGGAGTTGTCGCCTGATCGGCTCGTCGGGGGAGCCGGCCCGGGGATCCTCCCGGACGCACCGTCGGCTCGAACGGCCCGCACCGTGGTGGTGCGCCGGCACGTCGTTCTCGCGTGCCCGCCGTCGCCGGTGGATTCCCGCGTTCGCTACGGAAGCGTTCTCCCGGAAGGCGACCGAGTGGACGAAGGAGCAATGCGCGACGTGGCCTCGCACGCACTCAAACGCTCGATGCGGGGAGCACTGACGGCCACGGCGGTTGCCACCGCCGTCACCGTGAGCTCCGCACCCGCCATGGCGGACCCCGAACTTCCCGACAACAGTTCCGAGGCGCTTCAGCAGCTGCAGGATCTCTCCCACAAGGCCGAGAAGCTCACCGAGAAGTACAAACGGGCCAAGGACGACCACGAGGCCCGCCTCGCCGACCTGGAGAAGGCGAAGAAAAAGGCCGCCGAAGCGAAGAAGACCCTCCAACAGGCCCACACCAAGGAGGAGCAGTTCCGCGGCAAGGTGGACGAACTGACCAAGTCCGTCTACCAGGGCTCCAGGATGAACCAGATCTCGGCGCTGCTGTCGAGCGAGTCGCCGGACGCCTTCCTCGACCGGGCGTCCATCCTGGACGAACTGGCTCGCGACAAGCAGAACGCGGTCTCGGAACTCTCCGAGGCCACCCAGCAGGCCGAGGCCGCCAAGAAGCGTGCCCAGCAGGCCAAGGAGCAAGCGGCCAAGGCCGAGGCCGACGCGAAGAAACTCCAGGACGAGATCGCCGAGAAGAAGGCGGCGATGGAGGATCGGATCGCCGAGGTCGAGGAGCAGCTCGCGGAGCTGAGCGCCGAGGAGGAACAGGCCTACACCGGTGGTGGGCAGACGAACTACGAGTACGCGGGTGGTGCCGGCTCGGCCTCCGGTGCCGTGCAGGCGGCGCTGGGCAAGCAGGGATCGCCCTATGTGTACGGGGCCGATGGGCCCAGCCAGTTCGACTGCTCGGGCCTGATGTACTGGGCCTACGCCCAGGCCGGGGTGGACCTGCCGCGTTCCAGCAGCGCCCAGGCACAGGTGGGGCAGCCGATCTCCGCCTCACAGCTGCAGCCGGGCGATCTCATCTTCTACTACAGCCCGGTCAGCCACGTCTCCATGTACGTGGGCAACGGAAAGGCCGTGCACGCACCCACCAGCGGCCAGGTGGTCAAGGTGGTGCCCTACGACGACATCGCCCCCGTCAACCGGATGCGTCGCGTGGTGGGCTGATCCGAGGCGTGTTCACCCGGAATTCGTCCCTTCGGTGACGGACGAACCTGGGCGAGTACGGACGAAGCGGGGCGGGGCACCGATGACGTGCCCCGCCCCCTCTGTTCGTTCCTTCACCTACTCGGTGGCTCCGGACCCGCTCACGAGACGTGCTAGAGGTTCCGCCGAGCGATCGATCCGCCAACCCGCTCGGAGAACTTCGATCAGGAGTAGATGGCGGATATCTCCGACGCGTAGTTCTCGGCGACCTTGTTGCGCTTGACCTTCAGGCTCGGGGTCATCTCCCCCCGGTCCTCGGCGAAGTCCCTCGGCAGGATCCGGAACTGCTTGATCCGCTCCGCCTTGGAAACCGCCTGGTTGGCCTCGTCGACGGCCCGCTGCACCTCGGCACGCATCTCGGGGTCCTCGGCGAGGTCGCTCGCCGGGGTGTCCGTGGGACGCCCCCGCTCGGCGAGCCAGGAGGGCAGGAACTCCGGATCCAGCGTCACCAGCACACCGATGAACGGTTTCTGGTCACCCACCACCATGCACTGACTGATCAGCGGATGGGCGCGGATGTGGTCCTCCAGCACCGCCGGCGCCACGTTCTTGCCACCCGCGGTGACGATGATCTCCTTCTTGCGGCCGGTGATGCGCAGGAAGCCGTCCTCGTCCAGTGAGCCGAGATCCCCGGTGTGGAACCAGCCGTCCTCGAGGGATTCCTCGGTGGCCGCCTCGTTGTTCCAGTAACGCCGGAAGACCACGTCGCCCTTGACCAGCACCTCGCCGTCCTCGGCGATGCGGATCGTGGTCCCCGCGATGGGCTTGCCGACCGTGCCGATCCGGTAGTCCTCCTCGACGTTGACCGCCGCCGCGGCGGTGGTCTCGGTCAGGCCGTAGCCCTCCAGGATCGGAACTCCCACTCCGAAGTAGAAGTGGGTCAACCGCTCGCCGAGCGGGGCACCTCCCGAGACCGCGGCGACGCAACGGCCGCCCAGTGAGGCACGCAGCTTGCTGTAGACCAGTTTGTCGAACACGAAGTGCTTGGCCCGCAGGGCCAGCCCCGGGCCGCCGGTGGATTCGGCCTTGGCGCGACTGTAGGCCACCGCGGTGGCCTCGGCGGCGTCGAAGATCTTGCCCTTGCCCGCGCTGTGCGCCTTCTGCTTGGCGGTGTTGTAGACCTTCTCGAAGACCCGGGGCACCGCCAGCACGAAGGTCGGCCGGAACGAGCCCAGATCGTTGACCAGATCCTTCACGTCGCTGGTGTGTCCCAGGGTCAGCCGTGCGTAGACGCAGGAAACGGAGATCGCCCTGGCGAGCACGTGCGCCATCGGCAGGAACATCAGCATCGAGTTTCCGGGCCGCATCAGCTGCGGGAACGCGTCGAGATCCCCGCGGACCTCGGCGAGCATGTTGCGGTGCGTCAGCACGCAGCCCTTCGGCCTGCCGGTCGTGCCCGAGGTGTAGATCAGGGTGGCGGTGTCCTCGGCCCCGACCGCGCGCCTGCGTTCGTGGACCCGCTCGTCCTCGAGCTCCGCACCGGAGGAGGTGAGCTCCGCCACCGCCGTGGAGCGCTCGTCGTCGACCGGCCCGTCGATCTGCCAGACGTGTTCCACGCCCGTGACGTTGCCGATGATCGTGTTCACCTCGGCACGGTGTTCGGGCGTCTCCACGATCAGGCCGCGGGCCTCGGAATCGCCCAGGATCCACTCGATCTGGTCCGCCGAGGAGGTCTCGTATATGGGCACGGTCACACAACCGGCCGACCAGATCGCGAAGTCGAACAGGGTCCACTCGTACCGCGTTCGTGACATCAAGCCCACTCGGTCGCCCTGTCGCAGACCCGCCGCGATGAGGCCCTTGGCGACCGCGAGCACCTGCGCGGCGAACTCGGCCGTGGTCACATCCACCCAGGTGCCGTCCACCCTGCGACGGAAGCCGACCGTGTCGCCGAACCGCTCGGCGTTGGCCCACACCATGTCGGTGAGGTTCTCCTCGGCGGCCACCGTGACAGTGGCGGGGGCGCTGAACTCTCGCACGTTACATCCTCCGAAAGCACGCCAAATTGTGAGGGACAACCTAACCCCGAGCGCTACTGGGCGGTAGCCCCCCGTGCCCACGGCACCGTGCCGGCGGGCCGGAATGTGTCGTATCCCGCATTGTTTCCGTGAACGCCTCGCCGCGCGCGTCCGGTTCGTCCCGGGTTGGTTCGTACGAACACACCTCGGGCGGTTAGGTTGGTCCGGTAGCGGACTCAGCGGCGAACGGAGACAACTTGCGGGTGCATGTGGTCTCGGATGTGCACGGAAACGTCGAGGACCTCAAACGGGCGGGCGAGGGAGCCGACGCGCTGATCGTACTCGGTGACCTGATCGACTTCGTGGACTATCTCGACCATGACAAGGGCATACTCGGTGCCGTGTTCGGGCGGGAGAAGGTCGGGCACTTCGCGTGGTTGCGGCGTAACAACCGAGGGCCGGAGCTCGGCGCATATCTGCGCTCGCTGTGGGAGAGCCTTTCCGAGCCGGCCACCGTGGTGCGCCAGGCGGTCCGCGAGCAGTACGCCGAGCTGTTCGCCGCGATGACGGCTCCGACCTACGCCACGGCCGGAAACGTGGACGATCCGACCCTCTGGCCGGAGTTCACCGGGGACGGCGTCCGCGCACTCGACGGTGAGAGCGTCGAGATCGGTGGGTTGCGGTTCGGATTCGCGGGTGGTGCTCTGCTGCCTCCGGGCGGCACGCTGCGGCGTGATCTGCCGTGGGTGCCGAATCTGCGCACCGAGGCGGAGTTCGACGAGGTGCTGGATCGGCTGGGTCCGGTCGACGTGCTCTGTACCCATGTGCCGCCACGGGTTCCCGAACTGGTTTACGACGTGGTGGCGCGCAGGCCGGAGCACGGCTCCTCCGGCGCGTTGCGGCGGATCCGGCACGACCGTCCTCGCTGGTCGTTGTTCGGCCACGTGCACCAGCCGCTGGCCCCGCGTACGCGTGTCGGCCCCACCGAGTGCGTCAACGTGGGGCACTTCAAGCAGCGGGGACAGCCTTATGTGCTGCGGTGGTGAACCTTTCACCTCTCCCGCCAGTGCCGGTGCCCGCAGGGGCGGCATGTAATCTGCGCGGCATGGTCGACCAGTCCACCCAGTCCATCGTGATCGAGGCCCCGGCCACTGAGATCATGGCCGTGATCGCCGACTTCGGCGCCTACCCGGAATGGGCGGAGGCGGTCAAGGAGGCCGAGGTGCTCTCACGGACGGACGAGGGGGTCGCCGAGCGCGTTCGCTTCGTGCTGGACGCCGGTGTGGTCAAGGACACCTACAAGCTCGCCTACGAGTGGAGTGCCGACGGCCTGTCGGTCAGCTGGGACCTGGTGGAGGGGCAGGTCCAGAAGTCACAGCGCGGTAGCTACACGCTGCGGCCGCTGGAGGCGGCACGTACCGAGGTGACCTACAGTCTCGCGGTGGACCTGTCCATCCCGATGATCGGGATGTTCAAGCGCAAGGCGGAAAAAATGATCATGGATACGGCACTGAAGGAACTCAAGCGTCGGGTGGAGTCCGCCGAATAGTTTCCCGTGGGCGCGTGCCGCACGCCCGAGCTCGGTTGAGCGAGGCCCTGAGTTGCGAATTCTGATGTTCACCGGAAAGGGCGGGGTCGGCAAGACCACGCTCGCGGCGGCCACCGCCGCCCGTGCCGCCGCTCACGGACGCGAGGTTCTGGTGGTGTCGACGGATCCCGCGCATTCGCTCGCCGACTGTCTGGACACGGAACTCGACGACACACCTCGACCGCTGCGGCTGTCGAACGAGACGGGGCCCGGCCCGCTCCGGCTGCACGCCGCCGAGATACGAACCCTCGGACTGCTCGACCGAGCCTGGTCGGAACTGCGGGAACATCTGCACACCGTGCTCGCCGGGGCGGGGGTTTCCGAGGTCGACGCCGCCGAACTCACCAGGCTGCCTGCCGTGGAGGACCTGCTCGCGCTCACCGAAGTGCGGCGCATGGCCACCGAGGGTTCGTGGGACACCGTCGTCGTGGACTGCGGCCCCACCGCGGACACTCTGCGCCTGTTGAGCATGCCGGAAGTGCTGTCCGGGTACCTGGAGCGGTTGTTCCCCACCCACCGGCGGGTGGTGCGCGGCGTGCTGGCGGGGATGGCGGGCAGTGATCTCACCGAGCGCTGGGACGCCGCCGCGGAGGCGCTCGGCGGACTCGCCGAGCGGTTGAGCTCGCTGGCGGAACTGCTCGTCTCCTCCGAGACCAGTGTCCGGCTGGTCGCGACACCGGAGTCGTTGGTGGCGGCCGAGACCCGCCGTATCCTCACCTCGCTCGCACTGCAGCAGATCCACGTCGACGGTGTGCTGGCCAACCGCGTGGTGCCGGATCCCGGGTCCGCCCGTGGCGCGGCGGCGGCGTGGCTGCGCACTCGCGCCGGACAGCAGCGCGAGGTGTTGCGTGAGCTGGCACAACTGGGGCTGCCGCTGTACACCGTCGAGCAACGCGCGGCGGAGCCCCGCGGGGGCGATTCGCTGCTGCGGCTGGGTGAGGAGATCTACGGCGAAACCGATCCGACGGTGGGGGCCGAGCGGGCCCCGGTGATCGAGCTCCACGGGAACGGAAACAGCTCGGAAGCTCGTTACACCCTGCGTATCGCCATGCCGTTGAGCAGCCAGGCGGAGTTCGACCTGGCCCGCATCGGCGACGAACTGGCCGTGACCGTGGACGGACACCGGCGGCTGATTACACTGCCCTCGGTGTTGCGGCGCTGCGTGGCGGTGGAGGCGGACGCGGGCGACGACGGCGTGATCGTGACCTTTCGGCCCGACCCGGCGCAATGGATGCGGTGATCGGCTTTGCACGAGGAACACACCGATTCACGGAGCGAGGGCGAACACGAGCGCCTCGTGGAGGAGCTGCGTTCGTTGCTGCCCGCGCTCGCCGCGCGGGCTGAGGAGTTCCTGTTGGCGCTTTCCCGCGGCGAGCACCCGACCCGGCCCGCCGGTGGTGAGTGCGCCGCCGGTGACTTCGCTGCCGATGAATTCACTGCCAGCGACTCCGCCGAGGGGGACTCCGCCCAAGGGCCCGCTTGTCCGTGCTGTGCCCTCACGGCGATACTGCGCGAGGCACACGCGAAACGTCCGGCGGATGGCCTGTACGACTGCCTCCTGGCGTTGTTGACCTCGTTGCGCGAAGCGTTCACCGCCCAAACCGGGGGAGCCGGGACGAGCGACGCGGTGCACCGGGACGGCACTGGTGAGCCACCCGAGGAGCGAGCGGACGAGCCGCGGGTCCGACCGATCACCGTCAACCGCGTTCGGGGCGACGTACTCGGCGGGAACTCCGTCCGCCCCCGGAACTCGGCGGGCTAGGGCGAGCTCCTCGAGTCCTCCGCTCGAGTCGTCGAGACCCGTACCGGCGGACGGTTGAATCGCTCTAGCGGGGCGTGGTCCCGAACGGAGACACTCCGGTCAGACCTGTGCCCCGTCGTCCCAGCCGGAGCCCTCCTCCGGGGAGCCCTGCCGCAGCCGCAGCAGCAGCCAGCCGATGCCGCAGCTGATCGCGATCAGTCCGACCGGCAGCGTCAGCGGGCCCAGCGAACTCGCCGCGAAGGGCACGAACAGCGTCAACAGCCCCAGCACGATGAGCACCACACCGCCCACGGTGCTTGCTCCGGGTTTGGGCAGCGGTGGTGGTTCCGGGGGTTCGTAGTGCCCCTCGTCCTCCTCCGCCTCCGTGGGAGCCCAGTCGCGGGGGCCGCCGTCCGCATCGGCTTCGGACGGTGGCTCGGTGCTCGTGTCCGCCGTGGTCGCGGTGTCCCCCGAAGTGGTCGAGGAGGCGGTTCCGGACTCGCCGGGCCACTGCGGCAGTGAGGAATCGCGCTCCAACTCGGCCACGATTTCCGCGAAAGCCTTGTCGATGTCTTCGGGGCCGTCTGCGTTCTCATGGCGCGTGTTCATACGCATTCCCTGACGCGCTGGCGGTGGATGGTGGACTCGTCGGCGATCGGTACCGCCCCCGCGGTACTCCGATCGTTCGGTGCGACTGTGCTTGCAACGACTCGGTCGAACGCCGCACCGCCGAAGTGCGCCGCTCGCCCCCAGGGTCGCTGTTCGACGCCGAGTGGGCAAGGTCGTGTTCGGGGTGTGCCCCGAACCGTGGCCGCGAATCCGCGCGGGATCCGTCCGCCCACCTCGTTCGCGTGTTCGTGCACGGTCACACTCTGCCATGTCCGCCCGTGCCTGCGTTCCGCCGTGGTGCGGCGGTTCCGTGAGGTGCGCGTGTCCTCGTGTTCCCCGATCGTGAATGCCGCCCCGCGATTGTGTGGCTCATGGCGGCTCCGTACCCTGACAACGTAATCCGGCCGTGAGGGAGGCAGCGACGCGGTGCTGTACTGGGTGATGAAGTACGTTCTTCTCGGTCCCCTCATGAGGTTGTGGTGCCGTCCCAAAATCGAGGGCGCGCACCATGTTCCGGATTCCGGTGGGGCGATTCTGGTCAGCAATCACCTCGCGGTGGCCGACTCCTTCCTGATGCCGTTGATGCTGCCACGCCGGGTCACCTTCCTCGCCAAACGCGAGTACTTCACCGGCAAGGGACTCACCGGCGCGTTGAAGCGGATCTTCTTCAGCGGTGTCGGACAGGTTCCACTCGACCGCTCCAGCGGGGCGGCGGCCCAGGCCGCGTTGGACACCGGCATCCGTCTGCTGCGCGAGGGACAGCTGCTGGGGCTGTACCCGGAGGGCACACGTTCCCCGGACGGCCGCCTCTACAAGGGCAAGACCGGCGTGGCACGCATGGCGCTGGAAGCCGATGTGCCCGTGATTCCGGTCGTGACGATCGGAACCGAGAAGATCAATCCGATCGGTTCCAAGATATGGCGCCCCTACAGCGTGCGGGTCCGGGTCGGAGAGCCGCTCGACTTCTCCCGCTACGAGGGACTGGCCGGTGACCGGTTCGCGGAGCGCTCCATCACCGACGAGATCATGTACTCGCTGATGGAACTCTCCGGGCAGGAGTACGTGGACATCTACGCCGACCGGGCCAAGGACGACATCGCCGAAAGCGGACGCGTGATCAGCAAACGCGAGCGACAGGCTGCCAAGGAAGCGGGGAAGTCCGAGAAGCGGATGCCGGACTCGAAAGCCGGTTAGGCCGTCGTGAGAGCGGTTGTGGGTGCACCTCGGGAGCTCGTCGCGAGCGAGCCACGATCCCCGAGTCGTCCTCGGCGCGTGCTTCCCCTCCCGCCCAGAGCTCCCCGCCCGGTGGCCGTTGCTTCGTCAGTGCTCGTCGCCGCGGGACTCGCGGGGCGTCTCCACCGGTGATTCGGGGACGAATACCCTTTTCCAGTGCGGTTTTTCTACGACTGCGAGTTCATCGAGGACGGTCACACCATCGATCTGGTGTCGATCGGTGTGGTCGACGAGACGGGGCGGGAGTTCTACGCCGTCTCCACCGAGTTCGCGGCGGAACGCGCCGGGCCCTGGGTGCGCCAGCACGTGTTACCGCAGCTGCCGTCCCCCGGATCCGGTGCCTGGCGTTCCCGGGCCACCATTCGTGACGAGCTCTACGGATTTCTGACCGCCCAGCGGTCCGACATCGAACTGTGGGCCTGGTACGCCGCCTACGATCACGTCGCGTTGGCGCAGTTGTGGGGGGCGATGCCCGCGTTGCCGCCGAAGATCCCCAAGTTCACCAGGGACCTGCGCCAGCAGTGGGAGGCCGTCGGAAAGCCCAGGCTTCCCTCGCCGCCCGCCAACGCACACGACGCCCTGGCCGACGCCAAGCACAATCTGCGGCGTTGGCAGGTGATCGAACAGCGGATGCGGGAACTGGGACATCCCGCTCGGTAGTGTGGCGGGTAGGGGCCCGCGTCGGGCCCAGGCACCCGTGGGTGGTTCTCGTGGTGCGGAGCACGCGGCGGCGAGCCGCGTGAACACACGGCCTCCGAATAGGTTCGAGGCAAGTCGCCACGCTCGTCGTCGCCGCTGGTTACGCGGTGCGTCCGATCGGATACTTGCTGCACCGATTTAGTCCGTGAAAGGCTCTTCCGCTGAGATCAATATCACGCCGCCGGCGTGACGTGTATCGAGGAGGCGGGATGTCGGCTGCCGAACGTATCGGGGTGCTGACCGGTGGTGGGGACTGCCCCGGTCTCAACGCTGTGATCCGTGCGGTCACTCGGAAAGGGATCGAGGTGCACGGCAAGGAGATCGTCGGTTTCCGGAGCGGTTGGCGTGGCCCGCTGGAGGGACTGACCATGCCGCTCGGGCTCGAGGAGGTCGAGCGGATCCTGGATCGTGGTGGCACGATTCTGGGCTCCTCCCGGACCAACCCCTACAAGGAGGCCGACGGTGTCGCCCGGATAAAGCGAACCATGGCGGAACAACGGATCGACGCGCTTCTCGCCATCGGCGGGGAGGACACCCTGGGCGTGGCCAACGGGCTGCACGAGGAGGGCGTCCCGGTGGTGGGGGTTCCCAAGACCATCGACAACGACCTGGACGCCACCGACTACACGTTCGGGTTCGACACCGCCGTGCACATCGCCACCGAGGCCATCGACCGACTGCGGACCACGGCCGAGTCGCACCACCGTGCGCTGGTGGTTGAGGTCATGGGAAGGCACGCGGGGTGGATAGCCCTGCACTCCGGGCTGGCCGGGGGAGCGAACGTGATCCTCGGGCCGGAGCAGCGCTTCAGCGTCGACTGGGTCTGTGACTGGGTCACCCGGCGGTTCGAACGGCAGTACGCCCCGATCATCGTGGTCGCGGAGGGGGCGATCCCCCAGGACGGTGCCGAGGTGCTGCAGGCGGGCGAGCGGGACGCCTTCGGGCACGTGCGGCTCGGCGGTGTGGGCACCTGGCTCGCGGAGGAGATCTCGCAGCGGACCGGTAACGAGTCGCGGGCCGTGGTGCTCGGCCACACCCAGCGCGGCGGAACTCCCACCGCCTACGACCGCGTGCTTGCCACCCGATTCGGGCTGCACGCGATGGACGCGTTGACCGAGCAGGACTTTGGTTCGATGGTCGCGCTGCGCGGGACGGAGATCGTGCGTGTCCCGCTGGCGGAGGCCACCGCCCAGCTCAAGACCGTGCCGCTGCACCGCTACACCGAGGCCCAGGCGCTGTTCGGTTGAGGCGCGTGGCCTAGGCGAGCGCGGCTGCCGAGCCCCACCGCTCGGGCGGCACCCAGATGGGTGGCGCACGAGCGGTGGAGCCCAGCGGTGGAGCCCAGCGGTGGGGGCGCTCCAGTGGTGGGGGTCAGCGGCGAGGGCACAGTGGTGCCGGCCGGTTCGTCTCGAGCGTGCTGTTCAGCACTCGGGACAGCATCACAGCATGCGGGACGGAACCGCTACGCTGGGCAACATGCCCGTTGACCCCGAAACAGCAGCTCAGGGCGCGCCTTCGGACGGTCTCAAATCCTGGACCGTCGACGTGCCGGTGGACACGCTTCCCGAACTCCCGCCACTACCCGCCGACCTGCGTAACCGGCTAGACGATGCACTGTCCCGCCCGGCGGCTCAGCAGCCGCGGTGGCCGGACCCGGAACAAGTGCGCAACGTGCGCTCGGTACTGGAGAGCGTACCGCCGGTGACCGTTCCCCCCGAGGTGCAGCAGCTGCGCAACAATCTGGCCGCCGTGGCGCGCGGCGAGGCGTTTCTGCTGCAGGGCGGGGACTGCGCGGAGACCTTCGCGGACAACACCGAACCGCACATCCGCGCCGGTATCCGCACCCTGTTGCAGATGGCCGTGGTGCTGACCTATGGCGCTAGCACCCCGGTCGTCAAGGTCGGCCGGATGGCAGGCCAGTACTCCAAACCTCGTTCCAAGGACACCGACTCCCTCGGGCTGCCCGCTTACCGCGGCGACATGGTCAACTCGCTGGTGGCCAACGAGCAGGCCCGTGAGCACGATCCCTCGCGGATGATCCGCGCCTACGCCAACGCGAGCGCGACGATGAATCTCTCGCGCGCGCTGACCAACGGTGGTATGGCCGCGCTGGAGCAGGTACACGACTGGAACAAGGACTTCGTTCTCAACTCCCCGGCAGGCGAGCGTTACGAATCCATCGCCGCCGAGATCGATCGTGCGCTCCGTTTCATGTCCGCCTGCGGCGTGGACGACACCAGCCTGCACGGCGTGGACTTCTACTCCAGCCACGAGGCGCTGGTGCTGGATTACGAGCGTGCGATGCTGCGGCTGGACACCAGTGGCCCGGAGCCGAGGTTGTTCGACCTCTCCGGACACTTCCTCTGGGTGGGGGAGCGGACCCGGCAGCCGGAGGGCGCGCACATCGCCTTCGCCGAGCTGATCGCCAATCCGATCGGCCTCAAGATCGGACCGTCGACCACACCGGAACAGGCTGTGGAGTACGTCGAACGGCTCGATCCGCACAACGAACCCGGCAGGCTCACCCTGATCAGCAGGATGGGCAACGACAAGGTCCGCGACACGCTCGGACCCATCGTCGAGAAGGTCACCGCTTCGGGGCACCAGGTCATCTGGCAGTGCGACCCGATGCACGGCAACACCCACGAGTCCAGCACCGGTTACAAGACCCGCCACTTCGATCGGGTGGTCGACGAGGTGCAGGGCTTCTTCGAGGTGCACCACCGGCTGGGAACGCATCCCGGTGGTATTCACATCGAGCACACCGGTGAGGATGTCACCGAGTGCCTCGGAGGCGCGCAGGACATCTCGGACACCGATCTGGCCGGACGCTACGAGACCGCGTGCGATCCGCGGCTGAACACCCAGCAGTCGCTGGAACTGGCGTTCTTGATCGCCGAGATGCTGCGCGACTGAGGCGCTCCGCGGGGTGCCGAGCCGGCTCGGCACCCTCCCCTCCGCGCCGCCGAGCCGGTGGGTAGGCGCGCGCCCCTCCCCGAGCCCCGGCCCCTGCCCCGGAGAGCCGGGCTCGGCTCGGTGCCCGACAGCGGTTCCACTGCCGGGCCAGCACTCAGAAGGCCGTGACCTTGACCTGCGATCCGCGTTTGACGGTGCTTCCCGGGCTCGGTTGTTGCCGCACCACCCGGCCGTTGTCCCTGCCGAACAACGACTCCACCCGCAGCGTCAGTCCGGCCTGCGCAGCCTGCTGCTGCGCCTGTTTCACGGTCTTCCCCCGGAATTCGGGTACCTCTACCGCACTGGAGAGCACCACACCGACTCGCGGTTCACCACTCATCGGCACTTCGCTGCCCGCCGAGGGGTTGGTCCGCACCACGTGACCGTTCGGCACTCCCTCCGCGAATTCCCTTCCGGCCTCGTAGGGTTCGAACCCGGCCTTGCTGAGCGCGGAGAACGCCTGGTCGCGGACCATCCCCTTCACATCGGGAACCGGCTCGGGAGCGGGACCCTTGCTGACGATGATCGTGACCGAACCGCTCGTTTTGACCTTGGCCCCCGGCTCCGGTGTGACTCCGATCACTCGTCCCTGCGGCACGCTGTCGTGGTAGCGGTTGGCCGAGGAGTCCAGTTTCGGGGCCAACTTCGCGTTGCGGAGCTTGCTCTGCACCTCGCTGACCCGGCTGCCCGTTTCGATCTCCGGCACCGTGGGGCGCCCCCGTGAGACGCGCAGTTCCACCTGGTCACCGCTGCGGATACGGGTGCCTTCCTGCGGTGCGGCGCTGATCACGGTATCCGCGGGGACCGTGTTGTGGTAGGTCTTCGAGACGTCTGCTTTCAGCTCGTTGGCGCGCAGCGTCTCCTTCGCCTCGGACAAGGAGGAGCCCGCCAGTTCCGGTACCCGAACGTAGGAGTTTCCGCCCAGCAGCCAGGCACCCCCGGCGATCAGTGCGCCCAACAGCACCACGACCCCGACCACGGCCACCAGGCGATTTCGCCGGTGGGAATCGTCCCGGGAATCGTCGTCCGGGACCGAGGCGAACTCGTTGGTGGTTTCGGAGGCTTCCGAAGTCGGGGCGGAGGGCGAGCGCTGCAAGGCGCGGGTGCCCCGTGGCCCCGGGTCGCTCGTCGTGCCGTTGCCGCCGGCGGCGGGTGTTACCGGAGGGATCTGTTCGGTGGGCGGCCCGTCTGGGGCGGGCGACTCGGGGCTGCCGGGGTTTGGTACCGGCACCGGAACACCGGCCAGCCCGATCCAGTCCCGGTTCTGCCGCAACTCGCGAAGCGCGGCGGCCCCCTCCGCGGGACGCCACGCGGGGTCACGCCGGGTGAACCGCAGCACCAGCTCGTCCACGGCGGGCGGTAGCTCGGGAAGCTGTTCGCTCGGGGGGCGGACGTCGTCGTTGACGTGTCGATACGCCACCGAGAGCGCAGTGTCACCGGTGTAGGGGGGATGGCCGAGCAGCAGTTCGTAAAGCACGATCCCAGCCGCGTACACGTCCGAGCGGGCGTCCGCGGCCCCGCTGGTCACCTGCTCCGGAGCGAGGTAGGCCACGGTCCCCAGAATCACGTCCCCGCTGGTCGAACCCGCGCCCGCGGCCGCTCGCACCAGCCCGAAGTCGGCCACCTGCACCGAGCCGTCGCGGCCGATCAGCACGTTCTCCGGCTTGATGTCGCGGTGCACCATGCCCGCGTGATGCGCCGCCGAGAGAGCGGCCAGCACGGCCTCCAGCACGCTCAGCGCCACCGACAGCGGCAGCGGTCCCCGAGCACGCAACAGGTCCCGCAGCGTGCCGCCCTCGACCAGCCGCATGACCAGATAGAGCCGGTCCTCGCCCGGTATCTCCCGGTCCACGCCCTGGTCGTAGACGGAGACGATGTTGGGGTGGTGCAGGCGCGCCGCTGCCCTGGCCTCGCGTTCGAACCGATCGGTGAACGACTGGTCACCGGCGTAGCGGGTGTCCATCACCTTCAGGGCCACCGGGCGGTCCAGCCTGGTGTCCATTCCGCGGTAAACCGTGGACATGCCGCCGTGCGCGAGCACGCTGTCCACGCGGTAGCGGCGCTCCAACATGTGCCCGAGCAGACCGTTGGTCCCGCTGCTCGGGCCGGCCTCGTTGGTCGGCCCGCCCCCGTTGCTCGGATCGGCCCCGTTGCCCGGCTCGACCGGGCTCATCGTCTCGCTCCCGGCCGGGCGGAGCCCGCTCGGATCGGCTCGGCCTCGGTTGCCCGGACGGAAGTCATCGCCTCGCAACTCGTGCGGATCCTCCCGAACTCGCCCTCGAACACGCTACCGATGGTAGGCGAGGTCGCGGTGGCGTCGTGGGCGGCATACCGAGGTGGAAATCTGATCGGCCTACTGGCAGGCTGGGCGGTGTGAGTTCGGTTCCTTCCGCTCCGGATGTGCTTTCCACCGAGGTGGACGTGGTTTCCATCTCCGCCGTCGCGGAGCGTCTCGGTTATCCGTTGACCAGAGTGCACCAGCTGATCCGCGACGGGCAGTTGGTCGCGATGCGTCGGGAACGTGAGCTGGTGATTCCCGAGGCGTTTTTGACGATGGGGTCCGTCGTCAAGGGGCTTCCGGGCACCATCACGTTGCTGCGGGACAACGGCTACACCGAGGACGAGATTCTCGAGTGGCTGTTCACCCCTGACGAGACGCTCCCGGGTACCCCGATCGACGCGTTGCGTGGTGACCGTGGTCGCGAGGTCAAACGGCGTGCGCAGGCCATGGCCTTGTGATCGACACGTCGGTGCGAAACGGCCGTGCGGGGCTTCCGCGCCGGGATGACCCGTTTCGGGTGAGTGTCCGCTTCTCGTGAGCACCGGATCCGGGAAAACCCCGGTTCGGAAAAGCCCCGATCGGGAGTGGGCCGCGTTCGTCTCGGCGGCTGCCGTGTCAGTGGCTGCCATGCGTGCGGATCCCTGGTCAGCGGCTGCGGTCGGTCACCGTGATCGCGAGTTCCTTGAGTCGTGTCGCGGCCGGTTCCGCGAGTACGTCGGTCTGCAGTGCCGACATGGCTGACTCCGTCAGCTCGTCGATGCGTCGTTCCACGGCCTCGACCGCACCGAGCCGGATCAGTGCCTCCTGGACCAGTTCCACGCGGGGCCGGGTCAGCTCGGAGTCGCCGAGCGCGGAGCTCAGCAGCCGTGCGGCGGCCTCGTCGTGCTGCTGCCGGGCACGCAGCATCCCCTCGGCCACCAGCACCGTGCGCTTGCCCTCGCGCAGATCGTCGCCCGCCGGTTTGCCGGTGATCTCGGGGTCGCCGAACACGCCGAGCAGGTCGTCGCGCAGTTGGAACGCGATTCCGATGTCCGCGCCGAAGCCGCGCAGTGTCGACACCGTGGCAGGGTCGGCTCCCCCCACGCGCGCACCGAACTGCAACGGACGTTCCACGGTGTAGGAAGCGGACTTGAGCTGGTCGATCCGCAGCGCCGATTCCGGGGACTCGTCCGCGCGGGCCTGCCCGAGCATGTCCAGGTACTGGCCCGCGAGTACCTCGGTGCGCATCGACCGCCACGGCTCCAACGCTCGTTCCAACGAGTCCTGGGGCAATCCCGCGGAATGCAGCATGTCGTCGGCCCAGCTCAGCGCCAGGTCACCCAGCAGCACGGCCGCCGCGAGCCCGAAGTGCTCCGGGGTTCCCGTGTAGCCGTTCCTCCGGTGTGTGGCCGCGAACCGCACGTGCACGGTCGGTCTCCCCCGCCTGGTGGCCGAGTCGTCGATGAGGTCGTCGTGGATCAGCGCGCATGCCTGGATCAGCTCCAGCGCGCTGGCTGCGCGCAGCATGCTCCCGGCGTCCCGGTCCCGCTCCTCTCCGCCGGCGGCGCGCCAACCCCACCACGCGAAGGTGGGGCGGATTCGTTTGCCGCCGCGCAGCACGAATTCCGACACTTCTTCGGCGGCTTCGGAGATGGCAGGATCCAACTCGGAGCACTCGCGGACCCGGACGCGAAGGTAGTCGGTCAGTTCCCGGCACACGTGCTCCGCGACATCGTGATCCACGTCCGGTGTCGTCGCGTCTCCTGCCGGCGGGTTCTCCAGGGACATGTTTTCATCCTCCGTGACGAGCGGGTGCGTCCGCACCACGGGGTGCGCCCGCGCCCCGTGGGCGCACCCCGTCGGGCGCACCGGTGGGTACCGGCTCGGTGCGCGCCGCTGTTCACCGACCCCTGCCGGGGCACCGGTCGTACGGGTGGGTCTCGTCCTGCTCTCAGCGCCTTCCGGAGTCGGTGCGGGCACGCTGCCGGGTGACCAGGGCCAGCACTGCCACCAGCAGTGCCGTCCCGAAAGTCACGCCGCCCAGTACCAATGACCAGCCGAACAGGCCGGCGCTCCTGGCATCCGTGAACTGGAAGGTCGCCGATATCTCGGTGACCTCGCCGGGGCGGGGTTGCCAGCTCACCATTCCAGCGTTCGTCTCGCCGTTGGTGGTGGTCACCTCGCCCGGCGCGCTGATCTCCACCAGCACCTCCGAATCCGTTTCCGCCAGCGGAGTCAGATCCACCGATCCGTTCACCTCGACGAGTGAGCCGGATCTGGAGATCGACAGTTTGTACCGCGAATCGGCCCCGTTCAGCTCGGCCGCCAGCCGTTCCATCTCGTCGAAGCTCAGCTCGTCGAACTCCAGCTTGGAACCACGAGCCTCCCCTTCCCGGTACGAACTCAACCGAACCTTGTCGGAAAGCTCCTCCGGCACCCGCAGTCGGAAGTCGTGTCGTTCCGAAGACGGTGGCACGGCGACCATCACCTCACCGGAAACCTCGTCCTCGCCGTTGATACTCAGCGACACGGTCGCGTTCAGACATCCCGAGACGAGGATGCCCACGAGCATGATCATCAGCGACGCGCCCCATCGGGAACGAGTCGCGTTACCGAAACACCGCACACCCCGCACCTTTGTGATCGTGCCACGTCACAGCGTTTTTCACCGGCTGCGCGCGGTGGTGTGCCGTCCGAGGCGACGGATCCGTGTTCGGTACCGCGGGGTGGCGAGGTAGCGTGCTGCCATGTCAACCGAGGCCCGGGGCGTGCACGAGATCAGCAACCGTTACGTGGAGGAGCTCGCGGCGCTCGATCCCATAGCCGCGACGATGCTGGGGTTTTCCGTGGGGCAGCAGGAGTTGCCCGACTACTCGCCGGACGGTCATCGCGCACGGGGTGACCTGGCCCGGCGTGCCCTGGCCGAGGTCGCCGCCGCCGAACCCGTCGACGAGTCGGAGCGGATCGCCAAGGCGGTGTTCACCGAACGGGTCGGTCTGGACGTCGAACTGCACGAGGCCGGTGCCGACATGTCGGCGCTGAACGTCATCGCGAGCCCGGTCCAGGAGCTGCGGCAGGTTTTCGACCTGATGCCGGGCGAGACCGAGCGGCACTGGGACGACATCGCCAAGCGGATGGCCGCCATGCCCGCGGCCGTCAAGGGGCTGACCGCGGGGCTGTCCGAGGCGGCCGCCAACGGCGACGTCGCGGCGGCACGACAGGTCAAGCGCGTCGCGGAACAGTGCGACACCTGGTCCGGCAGGACCGACGGCAAGTCCTTCTTCGGCAGCATGGTCACGCGAGCCGAGAATCTCCCTCCGAGCTTGCGTGAGGAGCTCGACACCGCTGCCGAGGTCGCCTCGGAGGCTTACGCCGGACTCGCGGACTTCCTGCGCGGCGAGCTGTTGCCGCAGGCTCCGGCCGAGGACGCCGTGGGGGAGGAGCGCTACCGTCTCTGGTCTAGGTACTTCACCGGTGCGAAGCTGGACCTGCACGAGGCCTACGAGTGGGGCTGGCGGGAGTTCGCCGCGATCGAGGCGGACATGAAACGTGTCGCCGATCGGATCAAGCCCTCGGCCACGCTCGCGGAGGCTGCCGCGGCTCTGGACGCCGATCCGCGTTACCGGGTGCACGGTCAGCGGGCTTTCGCGCAGTGGATGCAGCGGTTGTCCGATCAGGCGTTGCGGGACCTGAGTCGGACGCAGTTCGACATTCCCGAGCCGTTGTTGAACCTGGAGTGCCTCATCGCCCCGCCCGGTGGTGGGACGGGGGCCTACTACACACCGCCGAACGACGACTTCAGCAGGCCCGGTCGGATGTGGTGGTCCGTCCCGCCGGACAAGGACGAGTACTCCACCTGGCGCGAGGTCTCCACCGTGTACCACGAAGGTGTGCCGGGTCATCACCTGCAGGTGGCAACGGCGGTGCACCAGGCGGAGAGGCTGAACAAGTTCCAGCGGCTGGGCTGCTTCGTCTCCGCTCACGGTGAGGGATGGGCGCTGTACGCCGAGCGGCTGATGCGTGAACTGGGTTACTTCGCCGACGACGGCAACCTGCTCGGCATGCTCAACGAGCAGCTGTTCCGGGCCGCCCGCGTGATCGTGGACATCGGTATGCACCTGCGGCTCCGCATTCCGGAGGGGACCGGCTTCCACGAGGGGCGGACCTGGACCCCCGAACTCGGGCTGGAGTTCATGCTCACCCGCACCATCACCGACACCGCCCTCGTGCGCGACGAGATAGACCGCTACCTGGGATGGCCGGGGCAGGCCCCGTCCTACAAGCTCGGTGAACGACTGTGGTTGTCCGCGCGGGAGGAGGCACGGCAGCGCCGCGGCGAGGACTTCGACCTCAAGCGGTTCCACCGCGACGCACTCGAGATGGGGCCCATGGGGTTGGACACCCTGCGGGAGCAGCTCTCGTACCTGTGAGTGGTTTCCGGCCGCCCGTGAACGCAGCGTGGAGCCGACGTGGAGCGCCTCTCGGGGCCGCGTTACCGGCGTCCCGGTGCTCGGTGCCCGAGTAGCGTGTTTCGGGACGCCGGATGTCACGCTGCCAGCGGTAGGTCGCGCCCCAGTACGGCGAACGGACGAGGGTCACCGCTGAACCGGTAGTCGCGCAGCACGTCGACGAAACCGACCCGGCGGTAGAGTTGCCACGCCTTGGTGGGGCCCTCCGGGGTGGACAGCAGGACCTTCGCACCCGGCGCGGACGCCAGCAGGGTGCGAAGGATGCTCTCTCCCAGCCCGTGGCCCTGCGCGTCCGGGTGGACGTGCAGCTCGGTCAGCTCGAAGTAGTCGTCCAGCCATTCGTGCGCCCGTTGTTGGGGCAGACGTTCCAGCATCCCGCGGCGCACCTGCTCGTGCCACCACTGCCCGGTGGCCCCCGAGTAGCCGTAACCGACGCCGCTCACCTCGTCCCGGTCGTTGAACGCCACCACGCAGCGCCATCCGGCGCGTGCCATGTGTGCCGACCAGATCGGAATACGCTGCTGTGTGGCCCAGGTGGGATACCCCATGGCCGTGACGTATACCCGCACGGCTTCGGGCAGCCTGGCACGCAGCTCGTCGGCGGAGAGTTCCACCACTCGTTCGCAACGCGGAGACGGTGCAGCGGTCACAGCTTCGCACCCTAGAGGATCCACCACCGGCTACGCTTCCCGGTGGGGTGATCGACATCACGGTGGAGTGCTCGCCGCCGATTCAATTCCGCAGGCGCAGGCCCTGCGGAGTGGGCCGGAAGCCGGCCGCGACGAGAATTCCCGCCAGCTCGCTTCCGATCGCGCCCTCCCCGTCGGCGCGGCGGAACGCCAACTGCTCCAGTTCGCCCTCGGTCACCGCCTCGGCCAGCCGTCCCGCCGCGGCGCGCAGTGGCTCTTCCCGTGCGGTGAACGAGAGCAACGACTTACCTCCCCGCTCGATGTAGAACACCGGCTCCCCGGCCACGAGCACCACCAGCGCTCCTGCTTTGCGGCCCGGCCGGTGCCGGGTGTCCCCGGCCACCTCCGGCCAGGGGAGCGCCGCCCCGTAGGGCTGGGCCGGATCCGTCGCGGCGAGCAGCACCGCCCGGTCGGGCTCCTGCTGCCGGGTCGCGCCGTCGAAGTCGCGCAACCGGTCGACGGCCCCGGGAGCCGCGAACTGCGCGGGACCCAACCCGGCAACCACGTAGCCGCGCCCGCAGCCGCCCGTCTCCTCCATGGTCCGCAGCACCTGGTAGACCGCCGCGAACCCGCCCGTGACCCGCTCGATCTCCAGCGAGCCACGAGTCAGCACGCCGTGGCGCCGCAGGAAGGTCTCGGTGCGTGCGCTCGCGCGGCGGGTGGTCTCCGCCGAGGGGGTCGGTGCCAGGGACCAGCGGCCCGTCAGGCCGGGTGGCCCGGAGCCCGTCGTGGCGACCGTCCTGAGCGAAGTCGGTCTGGCGTAGCGCCTCCGTGGTGCGCCTCGGGAAGGGCGGGCGGCGTGTCGTCCGGACAGCAGGGCTCGCAGCGGCGCCAGGGTGTCGTTGCTGACCTCACCGGACCAGACCAGGTCCCACAGCGCCGAGACCAGCGTGGCCTCGCTCGGTTCCGTCCCCACGCGTCGGGCGAGCAGTTCGCCGGCGCGGTCGGCCAGCTGCCGGAAGAACAGCGCGCCGTTCCGCAGGGCCTCCCGGACCGCGTCGTGGGCGTCCGAGTTCTCGTAGCTGCTCACCTGGTCCGGTAACACCAGATCGGCGATGTCGGACGGCGCCAGCACCACCCAGCCGTCGTCACGCGCCAACGGACCGGCCCCGACCCAGACCACCTCACCCCCGGTGGTGAGCTCGTCCAGCATGGCCGGTCGATAGCCGGGGACCCGCGCGGGCAGCACCAGTGATTCCAGCGAACCCGCGGTCAGCGGGACTCCCGCCAGCTGTTCGACCACCGCGAGCACGTCCGCTGCGGAACCCTCCCACTTCGAGTGGTCACTTCGCGCTCCGCCACCACCGTGCGGGCCGACACCGTGCCAGACCGGCAGGAACCTGCCCAGCGCCGCCGGTTCGGCCGGTTCGATCTCGGAACGGAGCTT
This sequence comes from Actinopolyspora mzabensis, assembly GCF_900101095.1. Classification (GTDB taxonomy): domain Bacteria; phylum Actinomycetota; class Actinomycetes; order Mycobacteriales; family Pseudonocardiaceae; genus Actinopolyspora; species Actinopolyspora mzabensis. The sequence goes on along the minus strand of NZ_FNFM01000007.1, from coordinate 234,951 downwards.
GGCCAACGAGGCACGTCGTAGCCTGCGCAGCACCTCGGCGTCACAGTACTCCGCGCCGCCGTCACCGCCTGCTTCCACCGGACGCAGCGCGCCCCGCACCAACCGCCCGGAGCCCCGCAGTCGTTCCAGGACTTCCGTGACCACCGCCGCCCCGACTCCGAAACGCTCCGCGAGCGTGTCGGCACGGAACGGTCCGCGGCACCTCGCGAACCGCGAAACCAGCTCACCCAGCGGATCCGCGATCCGTTCGGTGAACACCTCGGGAACGTGGTCGGGCAGGGCAACTCCCAGCCCGTCCCGGACCCTGCCCGCGTCCTCGACGGCGATCCACCTCGCTTCGCCCGCGATGCGCACCAGCAGCGCGCGCTGCTGTCGTGCCAGATCCGCGAGCCACTCCCGCCGGATGCCCCGCGCAGCGGCCTCGGCCTCGGTGAGGTCGCCCAGCACCCGAAGCAGGTCCGCCGTGTCCTCCGGGCCGCGGGCGTGCCGTCGCCGCTCCAGCCGCTGCAGTCCGTTCTCCACCTCGACGACGACCTCGGCGTCCAGCAGCTCCCGCATCTCCTCCGAGCCGAGCAGTTCGGCCAGCAGCGCGGTGTCCAGACTCAGCGCCGCCGATCTGCGTTCGGCGAGCGGAGCGTCCGATTCGTACAGGAACATCCCGGCATAGCCGAACAGCAGACTCCGCGCGAAGGGGGAGGGGCCGGTGGTGGACACCTCGACAACCCGGACGCGGTGCTGGGCTATCTCCGACATCAGCTCGCGCAGCCCGGCCACGTCGTAGACGTCGCGCAGGCACTCCCGCATCGCCTCCAGCACGATCGGGAAGCGTTCGTAACGCGCGGCCACCTCCAACAGTCGGGCGGCGCGTTGTCGCTGCTGCCACAGCGGAGCGCGGCGTGCCGGGTCCCTGCGGGGCAGCAGCAGCGCCCGTCCCGCGCATTCCCGGAATCGGGAGGCGAACAGTGCCGAACCGGCTATCGAGTCGCCGACCAGCTGTTCGACCTCCTCCGGGGCGAGCACGACATCCTCGGCGTTCGGCACCACCTCGGCCCCGGAGTCGTCGAGCGCGTCGCTGCCGCGCAGCACGATTCCCTCGTCGGCGGAAACCGGTCGAACGTCCGCGCCCCCGCGTTCGCGCAGCCGCGTTCCCAGGGCCAGCGCCCACGGCGCGTTGACCCGCTCGCCGAACGGGGAATGCACCACCATCCGCCAGTCGCCGAGCTCGTCCCGGAACCGCTCCACCACGATCGTCCGATCGTCCGGTACGTGGCCGGTCGCGGCCCGCTGCTCCGCCAGATAAGTCAGCAGGTTCTCCCGCGCGGCCCTATCCAGGCCCGCCGCGCGGGTGCGCTCGTGGGCCGCTTCGGGAGTGGCGGAGGAGATCTCGCGGAGAAATCCACCAACCGCGCGGCCCAGCTCCGCGGGACGGCCCGTCGAGTCCCCCTTCCAGAACGGCATCCGCGAGGGCGTTCCCGGCGCCGGGGTCACGATCACGCGGTCGTGAGTGATCTCGGAGATCCGCCATGATGAGGTACCCAGCAGAAAAGTGTCCCCGACCCGGGACTCGTGGACCATCTCCTCGTCCAGCTCGCCCACCCGTTTCCGGCCGGAACTCCCCGTGGCCTCGTCGGCTCGCGTAACCACTGTGAACAACCCCCGGTCCGGGATCGTGCCGCCGGAGGTCACGGCCAGCCGCTGCGTGCCGGGGCGGGGACGCAGTTCGTCGCTGGTCCTGTCCCACACGATCCTGGCTCGCAATTCGCCGAACTCCTCGCTCGGATAGCGCCCCGCGAGCATGTCCAGCACCGACCGGAACGCCGAGTCGGACAGCCCGGCGAACGGTGCCGACCGCCGCAGCAGCGTGGCGAGCTCCTCCACCCCGCGGACATCCATGGCCACCGCGGCCGCGATCTGCTGCGCCACCACGTCCAGCGGGTTGCGAGGTACCGACAGTGCCTCGATCGCTCCCGAACGAAGCCGTTCCGCGACTACCGCGCAGCCGACGAGGTCACCCCGGAACTTGGGGAAAACGATCCCCCGCGAGGGCTCGCCGACCCGATGGCCGCCCCGCCCGATTCGCTGCGTCCCCGAGGCGACGCTCGGTGGTGTCTCGAGCTGTACGACCAGATCCACCGCACCCATGTCGATGCCCAGCTCCAGCGACGAAGTCGCCACCACGCACGGCAACTCGCCCGATTTGAGTTCCTCTTCGACCGAAGCGCGCTGCTGCTTGGACATCGAACCGTGATGCGCACGGGCCACGGCCGCCGCCACACCGCTGGTGACGCCCGAGGCCCCGACGGCCTCGGCGGGGAACGACCAGGGCCCGTGCTGGGGTGTCGTGCCGTCCTGGGAGGTCGTGCTCGCCCCCTGGACCGGACCGCGCTCCGCGGCGAGCTCGTTGAGGCCTGATGTCAGCCGTTCGGCCAGTCGCCGCGAATTGGTGAACACGATCGTGGAGCGATGCTGTCGCACCAGCTCCAGGATCCGCTCCCGCAACGCGGGCCAGACGGAGGCCGCACCTCCGCCCGTGCCGTCCGCTTCGGCGGTTCCCGATTCGGGATGCGCCATGTCCTCCACCGGAGCCCGAACCGAAACGTCGACCTGCTTCGGTTCGGGAGGGCGGACCACTCGGACCGGTCTTCCCCCCGCCAGGAACTCGCTCACCTCGTCGACGGGCCGCACCGTGGCGGAGAGCCCGATCCGCTGTGCCGGACCGGGCAGCAACTCGTCCAACCTGTCCAGCGAGACCGCCAGATGCGCGCCGCGTTTGTCACCCGCCATCGCGTGCACCTCGTCCACGATGACCGTCTCCACCCCGCGCAACGCCTCCCGCGTGCTCGAGGTCAGCAGCAGGAACAGCGATTCCGGGGTGGTGACCAGGATGTCGCTCGGACGCCGTCCGAACGCTCGCCGTTCCTCGGCGGGAGTGTCACCGGTGCGGGTGGCCACACCGACGTTCGTGATCTCCGCACCCAGCCGGTGGGCCTCCCGTTCGATTCCCGCGAGCGGGGTGCGCAGGTTGCGACGCACGTCCGCGACGAGTGCCTTCATCGGCGAGACGTAGAGCACCCGGCACCGACGTTTCGGATTTTCCGGCGGGCCGGTGTGGGTCAGCCGATCCAGGGCGGCGAGGAACGCGGCCAGCGTCTTGCCCGAACCGGTCGGTGCGATCACCAGGGTGTGCTGTCCGGAGGTGATCTCCCGCCATGCCTCCACCTGGGAGGGGGTGGGAGCCTCGAACGTCTCGCGGAACCACCCCCGTGTGGGCGGTGAGAACCGTTCCAGTGGATCCGTCACGGTTCCATGCTGAAGTCAATGTCCGACACACGCGCCCGATGAACAGTGGCTTGGCCGATTCGCCGGCGTACTCGCCCGGCGGAAGCTCCCGCCCGATGTCGCGGGGTTCGGGACGAATAGCCCGGTTTCGGGGGCGTGCTCTCGACGGGCCGCGCGGGGCCGCTCGGGGCGCACGGCACTGCTCCCGCTTTCAGCGCCCCCGCTGGTTCCACAGTCTGCGCAGCAACAGGAGCACTATGATCAGCAACATGGCGGCCAGCGCCACCTGCCCCCACACCGAGGACAACCCGGTCAGTTCGGCCTGCGACATGGCACCAGCCTATCCGGCGGACGCGGATCTCCCCATCCGCGCGGTACACGTAGCCTGGTCAGGATGCGTTACACGGTTCTGCGGCGGCGAATGGCCGAAGAGTTCGGCGAGGTCCGAGCCGACACCTTGGCCAGGGACCACGTGCTGGCTGCGTTGGGGGAACGCACCGTCAACCAGGCGCTGGAAGCGGGCTGGGATCCCAAGCGGGTCTGGTCGGTGCTCTGCGAGAGCTTCGAGGTGCCCAGCAGCAGGCGCTGAGCGGGCTCGGTACCCGAACGGGGAGGGCCCCGTCAGCCGCCGGAGTCGGTCTCTCCCGTTCCCCTTCCGGAGGATCTGCGTTCGTCCCGCAGCGCCTGCTGGATGTGGGCGTAGTGCTCGTAGGCGCGTTGCCGCTCCGCCCTCGCCAGGCGCAGCGTCTCCGCCCGAACCAACTGTTCCTGTTCCGGCGTGGCGTGTCCCTCCCCAAGAGCCATCTCCGCGTCGGCCAACGGTTTCAGCTCGGCGGCGCGGTGCTCCTCCGCGTCGCGTTGTTCGGGGACCTCGCCCTCCGGCGATTCCCGATGCCGGTAGAGCACGAACGGATTGTCCTCGGGCAGTCCGCCACTGACCCGGCCGTACAGCCCGAGGAACAGCAGCAGCATTCCCGCTATCAGGCTGAACACCACGTTCTGCATCTCGAACGCGAGCAGGTTCCACCCCGTTTCGAGCACGGCGAGATTGGCCAGGCCGGACAGCAGGAACAACGCGCCGATCGTCGCGGTGACCGTCGATGCCAACGGCCCTCCGATCACGGCCGCGGCGATCAGCAGCGCACCCACCACGAGGGAGATCAGCGAAAGCAGCCCGTTGGTGTTCAGCCCCAGTATCTGCTGACCGCTGGTCGAGAAGAACCCGAGGTTGTTGGTGAATCCGAGGACCCCGAAAGCGATCAGGGCGCCGCCGAAGGCGGCGGCCCCGCCCCGGTAGACCTTGCTCAGCCAGTGGCTCGGCGGCAGATAACGATCGATGCGCATCCGGCCACCTCCTGACGCCCGCCGCGCGGGCCGTAGTGGTCGTTCGTCCGGCCGGTGGACCCCGATGCGAGCTCCGGAGAGGCCGCCGGTGCGGGTTCCCGTCTCGGGTTCCCTGCTCGGGTTCCCTGCTCAAGCTCCCGGTGCGACCTCCCGGGCCTGCCCGGTGGAATGGCTCCAGTATCCCCCGGGAGGGCGACAGATCGCACCTGATCAACCGGAAGAGACCGTGGCCGTGGCGGTGTGTGGACGAGCTGTCGAACATTAGTTCGGTTAGAATGGGTCCACAGCCGGGCAGGTTGTCCACGGATGCGTGGACCCGGAGCCGGAATGTCGGCCCTGACCCGTAGCGTCGGCCCTGAGACCACGACCTTCGAACCGACCGAGGTGGACCCCGATGGCAGCAGCATCCGACAAGGGTGGCGACAAGAGCAACGACAAGAACAAGGCTCTTGAACTGGCCATTGCCCAGATCGACAAACAGTTCGGCAAGGGATCGGTGATGCGGCTGGGCGAGGACAACCGCCCGGCGGTGGAGGCCATTCCCAGCGGCTCGATTGCGCTGGACATCGCGCTCGGCATCGGTGGGTTGCCGCGCGGACGCGTAGTCGAGATCTACGGCCCCGAGAGCAGTGGTAAGACCTCGGTCGCCCTGCACGCGGTGGCCAACGCCCAACGGGGTGGCGGTACGGCCGCGTTCATCGACGCCGAGCACGCCCTGGACCCCGAGTACGCCAAGGCGATCGGTGTGGACACCGACTCGCTGCTGGTTTCCCAGCCCGACACCGGTGAGCAGGCGCTGGAGATCGCCGACATGCTGATCCGCTCCGGTGCGCTGGACATAATCGCCATCGACTCGGTCGCCGCGCTGGTGCCCAAGGCCGAGATCGAGGGCGAGATGGGCGACAGTCACGTGGGGCTGCAGGCGCGGCTGATGAGTCAGGCGCTGCGCAAGCTGACCTCAGCGCTCTACACCTCGCAGACCACCGCGGTGTTCATCAACCAGCTCCGTGAGAAGGTCGGCGTCATGTTCGGTTCGCCGGAGACGACCACCGGCGGTAAGGCGCTGAAGTTCTACGCCTCGGTCCGGCTGGACGTGCGGCGTATCGAAACGCTCAAGGACGGTTCCGACGCGGTCGGGAACCGCACGAGGGTAAAGGTGGTCAAGAACAAGGTCAGCCCGCCGTTCAAGCAGGCCGAGTTCGACATCATCTACGGCCAGGGCATCAGCCGCGAGGGCTCGTTGATCGACATGGGCGTCGAACACGGCTTCGTGCGCAAGTCCGGTGCTTGGTACACCTACGAGGGCGATCAGCTCGGCCAGGGCAAGGAGAACGCACGCAAGTTCCTGCGGGACAACCCGGACGTGGCCAACGAGATCGAGAAGCGGATCAAGGAGAAGATGGGCATCGGCCCGGGCGCAGGCGCCGACACCGCCGAGCAGCAGAGCGAACCCGCGCCCGTCGAGTTCTGATCAGGAGGGTGACTTCCTTGACAGAAACCGAAGCCGTCGCGGGCGAGACCGTGCCCTGTCCCGACGAGATCTCGACTTCGGGTCCGACTTCCTCCGCCGAGATTTCCGAAGCGGACTCGGACGACCCCGCGGTGGACTCGGACGACCCTGCGGTGGACTCGGACGAGCCCGCCGGTAATTCCGGTGCCGAACGGACGGCACGCGAGACCGTCTACCGGCTGCTCGCGATCCGGGCACGCAGCCGTGCGGAGCTGCTGCGTGCCCTGTTGCGTGGCGGGGTGGACCCGGAAACGGCCGAACTCGTGCTCGACAAGTTCGCCGCGGCCGGGTTGGTCGACGACGCCGCCTTCGCGGCGGAGTGGGTACGCGGCCGCCACCGGCACGGGGGGTTGGGGCGCGGCGCGATCCGGGAGGAACTTCGGGAGAAGGGGATCGACGAGGAGACCGCCGCCGAGGCGCTGCACGAGGTGGACACCGACGCCGAGGTGGAACGTGCTCGCGAGCTGGTGCGGCGCAAAGCGCGCGGTATGACCGGTGTCGAGTCGCGCGCCAAAATGCGCCGACTGCTGGGGATGCTCGCTCGGAAGGGTTACGGTCAGGCCTTGGCCTTCCGAGTGGTGCGGGAGGAACTGGAGGCCGCCGAACCGGAAACGTCCTTCTCGGACGACGAATCCTTGTTCGCACCGGAGGAGTGACCCGCTCTCGCGGGAGCGGATCCTCGTCCTCCGGGCTGGTTACCGGCCGTTCTCCGGCGGAATCTCTTTTCGGGCGACATCCCGGTCCTCGGCCGACGTGACGAGTGGGAGAGGTTCTCGGCCTGGGTGGTCCCGCCACGTATCGCCGGCAGCGGCCGCCGAATTCAAGCACTCCAGCCGCGTGGTCACTGCCGCCGGAGGTGACTGGAACCGGAGGTGACTGGAACCGCCACGACCCCGAGGGAACCACGAGCCTTGCAACCACGGGCCCGGCAACGACGAGATCACGGCCGCTCGCGGAATCCGCCCACTGTTCGACGACGCGGAGTGAGCACACCGATGAGTCGACACACACTCAGCGTGCTGGTGGAAAATGTCCCCGGTGCGCTCTCCCGATCGTTCGAAACCGGGAAGAAGGAGCCGCACGGCCGCTTTGAAGGTCCTGTTGGCCAAGCGTTTCTTCCCGGTTCGTTCACATAAGTCGATTGCCGTTCGGAACGGGAAGTTCGAACCCCGGAAGGACGACATCGCCATTGTCGTCGTGCACACCGGTTACCAGTACCTCCGACTTTACGCCTGCGACCCTCTTGGGCTCGAAGTTGCAGACGCAGAGAACCTGTCTTCCCACGAGATTCTCGGCGGAGTAGTGCTCGGTGACCTGGGCGCTGGACGTGCGAACCCCGTTCTTGCCGAGGTCGACGGACAGAATGTACGAGGGAGTGCGCGCCTTGGTGTTCGGCTCGGCGCTGACAACGGTGCCCACACGAATTTCGACCTGTTCGAAATCGGACCACTCGATCGTTGTCATGCCACACCCGCTGTCGTAGGACTACTCATTCATGACGGCAGCTTGCCCTTGCCCACAGTGGATCGTACCGACCGGCGTCGGAGCTCGGTAGTCCGAACCTCCACCCGTGCCCCCGGAACGCTCGTGCGGGTTCCGGGCCAACGAGGGAGTGCGGTGAGGATAGGATCCGCCGGTGAGTGGATCGAGTGAACTGCCGCCGACGCGGCACATCGTCTGGGACTGGAACGGCACGCTGCTCGCGGACAACGAGGCCGTGGTGGCCTCGGTCAACGCGGTGTGCGCTGCCTATGACGCCGAACCGATTGATCTCCCCGGCTGGCGCGCCGTGTTCGGCAGGCCGTTGCGCGACTCCTACGAGCGAGTGCTCGGACGTGAGGTCGATCAGCAGGACTGGCATGCCATCGATCGCATCTACCACGACGCCTACCGGAAGTTGCTGCACACCTGTGAACTCGACCCCGACGCGCCGCACGCGTTGCGGGAATGGCGGGAGCGGGGCGGGAGCCAGTCGTTGCTGTCCATGTTCTTCCACGACGAACTGGTGCCGCTGGTGGAGCGTTTCGGGCTGAGTCCGATGTTCGGTCGGATCGACGGGTTGCGTGATTCCGGGGTCGGCGGTTCCAAGGCCGCTTATCTGGACGCGCACCTGCGTTCGTTGCGGCTGGAGCCGTCCGAAGCAGTGGTCATCGGCGACGTCACCGACGACTCTCGCGCCGCCGCGGAGGTCGGGGCGGACTGTGTGTTGGTGAGCACCGGGGTCATGTCGCGCGCGGCGCTGGAAAGCACGGGGCGTCCCGTGGCCGACTCGCTGCGTGCCGCTGTGTCCCGAATCACTCCGACGATGGCGCGGTGATCCCGCCCGCCGGGGCGGGGTGGTCTTGTACCGGGTGTTTCGATTTGTTTAGGCTAACCTAAACATCGACTCCGGTAGTTGAGGTACGCAATGCCACGCGACAAGTCCGGCCCCACCCGTTCCGAGATCAGCCGCAGAGGTCTGCTCGGTGGTGCGGGGTTATTACTCCTCACGGCCTGTGCTCCCGGCAACGGCGGCGGTTCCGGAACGGGAGGCTCCGGCTCGGGCGCTTTCCCGGTAAGCATCGAGCACAAGCACGGCACCACCGAGATCACCGAGCGTCCCGAACGAGTCGTCACCGTGGGGATGACCGATCAGGACACCGTTCTCGCGCTCGGTACCGCCCCGGTAGCCACCCGCGAGTGGTTCGGTGGAAAGGACGGCGCGCTGTGGCCCTGGGCCCGGGAGAAACTGGGCGATCGCGAGGTGCCCGAGGTGCTGGCGCGGCAGGAGCTGGAGTTCGAACGGATCGCGGCACTGGAGCCGGACGTGATCATCGGCCTCAACTCCGGCCTGACGAAGCAGCAGTACGACAAGCTCTCCGCGATAGCCCCCACGGTGGCCCAGCCCGGCGAGTACGCCGATTACGGTGTGCCCTGGCAGGACATGACCAGGACTGTCGGCAAGATCCTGGACAACCGGGAAGAGGCCGAGCAACTCGTAACCGACATCGAAGCCAGATTCGAGCGGGCCCGTTCGCAACATCCGGCGTTCGACGGGGCCACCGGGTTGTTGGCCGCGTCCATGAGTGGGAAGGCATGGGTCTACGCCGAAGGGCCTGCCCCTCGATTCCTGCGCACACTCGGGCTGCGGATGCCCTCCGCGACCGAGGATCTGTTCTCCGGTGAGAGCCGGGAAGCCAAGCAGCTCAGCAAGGAACGTTTCGAGTTGCTCGAAGCCGACGTACTCGTGCTGGGGGTTTACGGTGCTCCGGAGGACAGCATCACTCGCGAGGGGGTTTACAAGCAGCTCGACGTCGTCGAGCAGGGCCGGGACATCACCATGCAGCGGCAGAGCACGCTCAACGGGGCGGTGACCTTCTCCACTCCGCTCAGCCTGCCCATAGCGCTCGACGGTCTGGTGCCCCGTATGGCGGCGGCGATCGACGGTGATCCGAGTACCAAGGTGCAGCCGGTCGAGTGATCGCGGTCCGCTCGGGCTCGGAGGGCACACGGCCGGTGCGTGCGGTGGCGCCTCTGGAGGCATCCGCCGCACGCACCGGCGTGCGTCTCGCGAGAGATCGATGCGCCCGCACCGGGCTCACGTCGATCAGCCCAGTGCGACCGCCTGGCGCGCCAGGGCCTCGACGTGGCCCCAGTCCCCCTTGGTCAGCGCCTCCTTCGGGGCGAGCCAGGAGCCGCCGACACAGCGCACATTCGGCAATGCCAGGTAGCGCCCGGCGTTGTCCGGGGTGATTCCTCCGGTCGGGCAGAAGGACAGTTCGGGCAGCGGGCTGCTCAGCGACTTGAGGTACGGCACCCCGCCAGCGGGCTCGGCCGGGAAGAACTTCAGGGCCCGCATGCCGCGTTCGGCCAGGCGTAGCGCTTCCGAGACGGTGCTGACCCCTGGCAGTGCGGGCAGCTCGGTGTCGGCCACCTCGTCCAGCAGCCGGTCGGTGGTACCCGGTGTCACCAGATAGCTCGCTCCGGCCCGGGCCGCCTCCTTGGCCTGCCCCGGCTGGGTGATCGTCCCGGCCCCCACCGTGATGCCCTCGACCTCACCGTTGATCCGCTCGATCGCCTCCAGCGCGACCGGGGTGCGGAGGGTGACTTCGATGGTTCGGATGCCGCCGCGCTGCAACGCCTGGGCGAGCGGGACGGCGTGGGCCGCGTCGTCGAGCACGACGACGGGGATGACCGGGCTGATATCGAGGATGTCGGTTGCGGCTCGCATCGTGAAATCCGTTCGGTGCTGGCTCAGGCGGAGACTTCGTCGCGGGACTGCTGTTGTGCCTGTGGCTGTTGCGCCTGCGTCTGCTGTTCCGGCGTGGGGAAGACGCTGGCACCCTGGTCGGCCCTGCCGACAGCCTGCCGGAAGGTGGCGAACAGTTCGCGTCCCGTGCCGAACTGGTGCAGTGCCGCCGGGGCGGCGGGCTCTCGTGAGGCGAGCTCTTCGTCGGGGACCAGCACCTCCAGGGTGCCCTGTTCGCCGTCGACCCGGAGCATGTCACCGTCGCGGAGTCTCGCCAGCGGGCCCCCCGTGCTGGCCTCGGGGGTTACCTGGATCGCGGAGGGAATCTTGCCGGAGGCGCCGGACATGCGTCCATCGGTGACCAGCGCCACCTGGTGGCCCCGGTCCTGCAGCACGCCGAGGCTCGGGCTGAGCCCGTGCAGCTCGGGCATCCCGTTGGCCTGCGGCCCCTGGTTGCGCACGACCACCACGACGTCGCGGTTGAGTTCGTCGGCCTTGAAGGCGGCCTTGAACTGCTCCTGGTCGTCGAATATCCGTGCCTGGGCCGTCACGGAACGGTGCTGCTGCTTGACGGCCGAGACCTTCATGACCGAACGCCCCAGGTTGCCCTCGAGCACCCGCAGGCCGCCCTCGGTGTCGAACGGGTCGGAGACGCCGCGCAACACGCTGGTGTCCAGACTCCGGCCGGGGCCTTCCCGCCAGACCAGTTCGCCGTCCTCGAGGAAGGGCTGTTCACGGTAGCGTTCCAGCCCGTCGCCGGCGACGGTTCGCACGTCCGGGTGCACCAGTCCCGCCTCGAGCAGTTCGGAGACGAGAGTCTGCACTCCGCCCGCTGCCGTGAAGTGGTTGATGTCGGCGGAACCGTTGGGGTAGACGCTGCCGAGCAGCGGCACCACCGAGGAAAGGTCGGAGAAGTCGTCCCAGGTCAGCTGGATTCCCGCGGCCGAGGCCACGGCGGGCAGGTGCATGGTGTGGTTGGTGGAACCGCCGGTGGCCAGCAGCGCCACGACACCGTTGACGATGGCGCGCTCGTCGATGATCTCCCCGATCGAGGGGGCCTCCTCGGACTTCGCGGCCCGGACCGCGTTTCGGGCCGCCTCCTCGGTCAGTGCCCTGCGCAGCGGTGTTCCCGGCGGCACGAAGGTGGAGCCCGGCAGGTGCAGCCCCATCATCTCCACGACGAGCTGGTTGGAGTTCGCCGTGCCGTAGAACGTGCAGGTGCCGGGGGAGTGGTAGGAGGCGGACTCGGCCTCCAGCAGTTCCTCCCGAGTGGCCTTGCCCTCGGCGAACAGCTGCCTGATCCGGCTCTTCTCCCCATTGGGGAGTCCGGAGGGCATCGGACCGGCCGGTACCAGGGTGATCGGCAGGTGCCCGAAGGTCAGTCCGCCGATCAGCAGTCCGGGCACTATCTTGTCGCAGATCCCCAGCAGCAGCGCGGAGTCGAACATCTCGTGCGACAGCGCCACACCAGTCGCCATCGCGATCACGTCGCGGGAGAACATGGAAAGTTCCATCCCGTCGCGCCCCTGCGTGATGCCGTCGCACATGGCGGGAACGCCGCCCGCGAACTGTGCCACGCCGCCCTCGTGGCGGGCGGCCTCCTTGATCCAGTCCGGAAACTCCGCGTAGGGCTTGTGCGCGGAGAGCATGTCGTTGTACGCCGAAACGATCGCCACACCCGGACGTACGAGTCCCTTCACGGACTCGCGATCGGTGCCGCTGATGGCGGCGAAACCGTGGGCGAGGTTGCTGCAGGCCATGTTCGCCCTGGCGGGTTCGGTGTGTTTCGCGGCGCGAAGCCGTTCCAAGTAGTCGCGGCGCGTCGTGGAACTGCGCTCGGCGATACGTTCGGTGACTTCGCGAATCACGGGGTGCACGTCTGTCGGTGTCACTCATCGCCTCCCGGTGCGTACGGGGGTGCGGTACGGACGGGCGACGACATTGGCGCCTCGATTGGTATGAACCGGTTGCGGACCTTATCCGGTGTTAACCACGTATCACAACCGATCCAGTCGGCCACGAGCCTACAGCAATGTTCTCCGAGGCAGGTGGACACCGCGTGACGAGCGGGACGATGATTACGGGCATGTGGCTACGAGCGGTTCCCCGTGCGGTGCTCGGGTTGGTTTTCGTATCGCTGCTTTCGGCCTGCGCGACCACCGAGGGTGAGCGGGGAGCCGCGGTGCTCCCACCCGAGCAGCGGAGCGCCGAGTCGTCCGCCGGTGTGGGGACGTCGGCGCCGAGCTCGAGTGAGGGCGCGCGGCTGCCGGGGTCGCCCGCCCTCTCCGAGATCCGGCGACGCGGCGAGCTGCTCGTGGGCGTGCCCACCGACTCCGCTGACTTCCTGCGCCGAACCGACGGGCGGTATCGCGGTTTCGACGTCCGGATGGCCGGGCTGCTGGCAGAGGGAGTGGGGCTGGAATCCCGGTCCGACGTCGCGTTCCGCCGACTGCCCGCCTCACTGCGGACCGGGGCCCTCTCGCGGGGCAGCGTGGATGTGCTGCTCGGTGGGTTCGACCGGAAGGCGGACGGAGTGACCGTGGTGGCCCCCTACGTCGTAACCGGCCCCGAGTCCCGGCCCGTGGCACGGCTGGTCGGAGTCGCCGAGGGTGACGCGAGGTTTCGCGACCGGTTGCGTGCGGTGCTGGCCGCCGCGCTCGACGACGGGCGCTGGGCGGAGGCGGCGGACGAGACGCTGCGCGACAGGCGTCCCGACGCGCGAGCCCCCGAGCTCTCCGGTTGAAACGTTCGCCGAGGATGACCCGCCCCGCGATTCGGGCCTGTGGTTCGGGGATTCGAGCGGGCGGATACCGCCACTTCGTCGGTGTTGCAGAGTGGGGCCCGCCCGTCGGGCCCGAGCGTGGGACACGTCCGCGGCAGCCGCGACGTGTCCCACGCTCGTCGGAGGGGATTGGCTCAGTCCCCGGTGGTGGCGGCGCTTTCCGGCTCCGCGGTCGCCGATGACTTGCGACCGCGACTCAGCCTGCGCTCGGTGTACACCGCGAGTTTGCTCAGCGTGTAGTTGATGACGATGAAGATCAACGCGATGAACAGGTAGAGCTGAATGGGGTTGCCGAGGTTCTCTATGGCGGTCTCACCCCGCTGTACGAACTCGGGGTAGCTGATCGTGAAGCCGAGCGAGGTGTCCTTGAGAACCACCACCAACTGGCTGATCAGCGCGGGCAGCATGGCACGGAAGGCCTGCGGCAGCAGCACGTTGAACATGACCTGGCCGCGACGCATCCCCACGGCGTAGGCAGCCTCGCTCTGGCCCCTGGGCAGCGAGTCGATCCCCGCTCGCACGATCTCGGCGATGATCACGCAGTTGTACGCGGTCAGCCCGATGACCAGCGACCACATCACCGGCAGGTCCAGGCCCATCACCGGCAGCGCCTGGTAGGCGAAGAAGATCAGCACGACCACCGGGGTGCCGCGCAGCAGCTCGATCACGCCGACCACGGCCCAGCGGTACCACGCTGCGGCCGTCACCCTGGTCAACGCGAGGATCGTGCCGATCACCAGTGAGAACAGGATGGACCAACCGGCTGCCAGCAGGGTGTTGCCCAACCCCTTGCCGAGCAGGGTCCACAGTGGGGTGAAGCTCTCGTTGGTGGGGTCGATCAGCGGGCCCCACTTCTCGTAGGTGAACTCACCGCCCTGAGCCAGTCGGTAGATCACCCAGCCGAAGAGGGCGAGCAGCACGAGCCCGGTGAGCACGCTCGCGTAGCGGGCGCGGAGCCTGGCGCGTGGTCCGGGAGCCTCGTAGAGCACGGATTCGCTCATCGTGCGATCGCCACCTTCCGTTCCACGTACCCCAGCAGCAGGCCGGCCGGGATGGTGATGATCAGATAGCCCAGCGCCACACCCAGCAACACCGGGATGATCTCCTCACCCTGGGCGGAGGACTGCCGGATCCCCACCGCGTAGAGATCGCCACCGATTCCGAACGCCCCCGCGATCGCGGAGTTCTTGATCATCGCGATCATCACGCTGCCCAGCGGGGGGATGATGCTGCGCACCGCCTGCGGCAGGATCACCAGTCGCAGGGTCTGCCCGAAACCGAGGCCCACGGAACGAGCGGCTTCCGCCTGGCCCGGTGAGACGGCGTTGATACCGCTGCGGATCGCCTCGCAGACGAACGCCGAGGTGTACAGCGCGAGTCCGATGGTGCCGAACACGAAGTACGAGGCGTTGATCCCCAGTGCCGGGATACCGAACGCCATGAAGAACAGCACCACGGCGAGCGGGCAGTTCCGGAACACCGTCACCCAGGCGGTGCCGAACGCCCGCAGCGGGGTGAGCGGGGCGACGCGGCAGCCCGCGATGAACGTGCCCACCACAAGGGTCAGCAGTCCCGCGTAGAGGCAGATCTGCAGCGTTGTGCCCAGCCCCCGCAGATACAGATGATAGTTGTCGATAAGGACTTGCACGGTTCACTCCAGCGAGCTGAAAGGGGGCACCGGGATCGCCGGTGCCCCCTCACACAGACGGGTTGGGCTCAGCCGCAGGACTGCAGCTCGGGAAGTTCCGGTGTCTTCTCCGAAACCTTGCCCGCGCTGGAGTTCCAGGCCTCCTGATAGGTGCCGTTCTCGGCGGCTGTCCGCAGGCTGTCGTTGATGAACTGGCAGAACTTCGTGTCGCCCTTGGTGATCCCGATGCCGTAGGGCTCCTCGCTGAAGGTGTTGCCGACCACCTTGAACTGGTTCTCGTTCTCGCTGACCAGGCCCATCAGGATCGAGTTGTCCGTGGTCACCGCCTGCGCCTGGCCGTTGCGCAGCGCGTCCGCGCACTTCGAGTAGGTGTCGAACAGCACCAGCCGGGAGGGGTCGATGTACTCGCGGATCCGCTCGGAGGGCGTGGAGCCCCGCGCGGAGCACACCTTGGCCTCGCTGTCCCGCAGCGACTCCGGGCCGGTGATCGAGTCGTTGCTCTGCTTGACCATCAGGTCCTGGCCGGCCTCGTAGTACGGCCCGGCGAAAGTGACCCGTTCGGCACGCTTGTCGTTGATCGTGTAGGTGGCCACCACCATGTCGACCTTGCCCTGCTCGATGTAGAGCTCGCGGTTCTTGCTCGGTGTTTCCTTCCAGTTGATCTTGTCAGCCGGAATGCCGAGTTTGCCGGCGATGATCTCGCCGATGGCGACGTCGAAGCCCTGCATCTCGCCGTTGAGGTTCTCCAGCCCGAACAGCGGCTGGTCCTTCTTGGTCCCGATGGTGATCTCGCCGGAGTCGGCGTATTCCGCCATCGTGGTGCCCTGCTCGAACGAGGGGTTCTCGGCGACTGGGGCGGAGAAGCCCTCCTCGGAGCTCGAACCGCTGCCACAGGCGCTGAGCAGCAGGCCCGTCGACGCCGCGATCGCCGCGGCGGTCAGCTTGCCGTTACGCATGGGTGTCCCTTCCAGTGGTGGTCGTGAAACCGATCGACGTCCGGATGTGACCCGGATCTAGTGAGTGAGGATCTTGCCCAGGAAGTCCTTGGCGCGCTCCGATCCGGGCGAGTCGAAGAAGGTCTCGGGGGAGCTGTCCTCGACGACCTCGCCGTCGGCCATGAACAGCACCCGGTGTGCGGCGCGGCGCGCGAATCCCATCTCGTGACTGACCACCAGCATCGTCATGCCCTCGTCGGCGAGCCCCGCCATCACTTCGAGCACCTCGTTGACCATCTCCGGGTCCAGTGCCGAGGTCGGCTCGTCGAAGAGCATCACCTTGGGCCGCATGGCCAGTGCCCGTGCGATCGCCGCGCGCTGTTGTTGCCCGCCGGAGAGCTGCGCGGGGTACTTCTCCGCCTGATCGGCGATCCCCACCCGGCGCAGCAGCCGCATACCCTCTTCGCGTGCCTCGTCCTTGCCGAGCTTTCGAACCTTGATCGGCCCCAGGGTGACGTTGTCGATGATGCTCTTGTGCGCGAACAGGTTGAACTGCTGGAACACCATCCCGACGTCCGCCCTGAGTTCGGCGAGCGCGCGCCCCTCCTCGGGGAGCGGCACTCCGTCGACGGCGACAGCGCCCGAATCGATCGTTTCAAGCCGGTTGAGTACTCGGCAGAGGGTGGACTTGCCCGAACCCGAGGGTCCGAGAACCACCACGACCTGACCACGGGGGATTTCAAGGTTGATGTCCTTGAGCACGTGCAGTGACCCGAAGTACTTGTCGACCGCGGACACCCGGATCATCGGCGTATCCGTGGAAACTTCGGTCATTCGATCTCCAGATCGGTCGGAAACGGCGGACACGATGAGGGCAACCTAAGGCGCGTGAGCCGCTGCGTCCAGCACCGATCGGTCGACTGATGTTGCGACTCGATTACATTCACCGATTGCAGGGTGTTGTTCGCGGCATCGAACGCGTGGGCGGGTCGACCCGTCACGGAGGGTGTCCGCGCTCCGTGATCGGGTTGCTCGGTCCGGTGCGTCCCGTCGGCTCCGGTGGCGGTCCCGGCCCACCGTTGTCGGTTCGCCGTCTTGATCACGACCCCAGCCGCGAGCGCCGGCGGTTCCTCGCATCCGGTCCTCGCATCCGGGTAGGAGCGCGTTCCGCGCTCACCAGCACCGTCCGACGAGCAGCAACGCGAGGCCGGTGACCTCCGGTGACCTGGACCGCGGCCTCGGGGCGCCCCGGTCGACGCCCTCGGTTCCCGTACCACGAATGAGTGCTTTCCACCAGGGGATATGGTGGGAGCGTGACGGACAAGCGGGTGCCTCAGTCATTCGAAGTGCGCACGTATGGCTGCCAGATGAACGTGCACGACTCCGAGCGGTTGTCCGGGGTGCTGGAAGAAGCCGGTTACGTGCGGGAGGCGGGCGACGACCCCGCCGACCTGGTCGTGTTCAACACGTGCGCGGTACGGGAGAACGCCGACAACCGGCTCTACGGGAACCTCGGGCGGTTGCGTGCCGCCAAGCGGGAGAACCCCGGCATGCAGATCGCGGTGGGGGGATGCCTGGCGCAGAAGGATCGCGGCGAGATAGTTCGGCGCGCGCCTTGGGTGGACGTCGTCTTCGGCACGCACAACCTGGGGTCGTTGCCTACGTTGCTCGAACGAGCCAGGCACAACCAGGAAGCCGAAGTGGAGATCCTGGAGTCGCTGGACCAGTTCCCCTCCACGCTGCCCGCTCGTCGCGAGTCCGCCTACTCCGGGTGGGTTTCGGTCTCGGTCGGCTGCAACAACACCTGCACCTTCTGCATCGTTCCCTCGCTGCGCGGCAAGGAGAAGGACCGTCGCCCCGGGGACGTGCTGGCCGAGGTGGGCGCGCTCGCCTCCGAGGGGGTTCTCGAGGTCACCCTGCTCGGACAGAACGTCAACGCCTACGGCGTCGAGTTCGGTGACCGCTACGCATTCGGGAAGCTGCTGCGTTCCTGCGGCGATATCGAGGGGCTGGAGCGGGTACGTTTCACCTCACCGCATCCCCGCGACTTCACCGACGACGTCATCGACGCGATGGCCGAAACCCCCAACGTGTGCCCCCAGCTGCACATGCCGCTGCAGTCCGGCTCCGACCGCATGCTCAAGGCGATGCGCCGCTCCTATCGCGCCGAGCGCTTCCTCAACATCGTGCACAAGGTGCGCGAGGCCATGCCGCACGCGGCGATCACCACCGACATCATCGTCGGGTTCCCCGGGGAGACCGAGGAGGACTTCGAAGCGACTCTCGACGTGGTGCGCAGGGCACGATTCGCCAGCGCCTTCACCTTCCAGTACTCCAAGCGTCCCGGCACTCCCGCCGCCGAGATGGAAGGACAGCTTCCCAAGGAGGTCGTGCAGCAGCGCTACGACCGACTGATCGAGCTGCAGAACGAGATCTCGCTGGAGGCCAACCAGCAACTGGTGGGAAGCGAGGTCGAGCTGCTGGTCGCCGAGGGCGAGGGGCGCAAGAACGCGCACACCGAGCGCAGGTCGGGCCGCGCCAGGGACGGGCGGTTGGTGCACTTCACGCCGGAGGGAGCCACGGACGGTGAACTCCGTCCCGGCGATCTCGTGCACACCACGATCAGCAGGGCGGCGCCCCACCATCTGCTCGCGGACGGTGGCGTGCACCGACACCGTCGTACCGTGGCCGGTGATCGCTGGGAGGCGGGGCAACGCCCCAAGACCTCGGGAGTCGGTCTCGGTCTGCCCTCGTTCGGCGCTCCGAGCGCCGCGAGCACCGACGGTGCCGCCGAGCAGGGGTGCGGATGTTGAGCGAGAATTCCGGTGCCGGGCAACCGCCTTCGGATGGAGACGAGCCAGTGGACCAGGGCGAGCAGCAGCGGTTCCGCACCGAACTGTCCCGTGCCGAGCGGGAGATCGGCCGTGTGATCGATCCGGGGGTGCGGGCGCTGGTCATAACCGGGATCATGCTGGTTCTCGTGCTGACCGCGGTGCTGCCTTGGGTCGGTGACGCCCCGGGATGGCAGATCCTGGCGGGCCAGGCGGATCCGGCCCTGGGTGTCGGGCTGCTTCCCCGGCTGTTCTCCATCAACTCCGCCATCGCGGGAGTACTGCTCGGGGCGCTGGCCCTGGCCACGCGTCGGTGGGCGATCGCATGGTTGGCGGCGATGTTCTGCTGCGTGGTCACGGTGGAGGGAGTCATCGCCATCTGGTCCAGGCAGACGGCTGAGGCCGGAGAGCCGGGCCCCTCGTTCGGTCTGGTCATCGCGGTGATCGCGATGGGAGTGCTGGCCAGTCAGTGGCTGCGGATCGTCTGGTCCCGCGCCTGACCCTCGTGGACCGCGGTTCTTCGCGGTGACGGCTCGGCGGTACCGCTCGGCGGGCACCGAGGTCGTCCGTTTCCCGGCCCGGGAACACGGCCGACCCCGCTGCGCCCGCCGATCGGTTCACCCGGCGCTCAGCGGTCCGTCAGGGCGTGCTCCGCTGCGGTGAGCCACTCCTGCCACTGCCGCGCCTGCTGCTCGGCCTCCTTGGCGCGTTTCTCGTTACCCGCCGACCGTGCCTTGGCGGCCTGCTGCTCGTACTGCTCCACCCGCTCGCGGAACTGTTCGACCCTGGCTTGGGCCTCCGGATCGGTGCGACGCCACTCGTGCTGGGCCGCCGAGCGCACCCGGTCGTTGACCGCGCGCAGCCTGCCCTCGAGCTCGCGGATGCGTTCCCGGGGCACCTTGCCGATCTCGTCCCAGCGTCGCTGGATGCGCTGCAGCTGGGCCTGGGCGGCGTTCGGGTCCGCGTCGGCGTCGATCCGCTCCGCCTCGGCCAACAGCTCCTCCTTGAGCCTGGCGTTCTCGGCGAACTCGGCGTCGCGCTCGGCGAACGCCTCGGAACGGCGGGAGAAGAACTTGTCCTGCGCGGCACGGAAACGTTTCCACAACGCTTCGTCGCTGTCCTTGGGGGCGCGCCCCACCGCCTTCCACTCGCTCATCAACTGCTTGTACCGGTCCGCCGTGGGACCCCAGTCGGTGGATTCGGTCAGCGACTCGGCCTCGTCGGCCAGCTCCTGCTTGCGTTCCTTGGCGGCGTTGCGCTGCCGGTCCAGTTCCGCGAAGTGGGACCCCCGGCGCCGGTTGAAAGCGTCACGGGCCTTGGTGAATCGCTTCCAGAGCTGCTCGTCGGTCTTGCGGTCGACGCCCCGAACGCTCTTCCACTCCTCGAAGATGGCACGCAGCCTGTCGCCCGCGGTTTTCCAGTTGGTGGCCTCCGCCCCGATCTGTTCCGCCTCTTCGACCAGCGCTTCCTTACGTGCCACCGCCTCGGCGCGTGCCTTCTCCCGCTCGGCCTTGGCCTGCTCCACCGCGTGCTCGGCGCGCGTCACGATGTGTTCCAGCCGTGCGGCCAGCGAGTCGACATCGCCGACCACGGAGGCCTGGGGGAGCCCGTCACGCAGGTGTTGGGCGCTGGACAGCGCCTGTTTCGGATCTCCCGAGCCCGAGGAGAGCCGCGTCTCCAGCAGCTCGGCCTCGGTGCGGAGGTCGTCGAACCTCCGAGCGAAATGAGCCAGTCCTTCGTCGGCGTCTCCCGCCTGCCACGAGCCGACGAACCGTTCTCCCCCGGAGGTTCGTACGTAAACCTCCCCCTCGGAGTCGACCCGGCCCCAGCGCGCCGGATCGCCGGAAGCGATCGGTACCGCGGGTGCGGCGCCACGTCCCGAACCGCTCGTTGTCGAGTCCGCGGCCGCCGACGCGTCGGCGGTGTTCGGCGTCGTGTCCTGGTCTGTCATGGCCGGCTTCCTCCTTCTGCCCGCTCAGTGCTCGTGCGGAGCACGAGCGCCCCGTCGTCGGACGGGGCCGAAGCACCCGGCGACAAGTCGTCGGATATGTCGCCGTCGGCGCATTCAAACAGCCCGGGCGCGTGTCGACCAGCCCGAGACCGCCGAAACCGTCGGTTCCCGGGGCTGACACCGCCGGTGCGGACCGGTTGGAACGCGCACCGGGTCGAAGAAACCCCGGTCCGCACCGGCCGACAGCGCCGCTTACGGCTTCCGTCATGAATGTGCCTCTACCACGATATTGGACGGCACCACCCTGTTGACGGTAGGAAGGCTTTTTCCCGACTACCGCGTGTCGGCCGCGCGTGCGCACCGAGCGGGGCGGGTGTACCGCTGCTTCGGCCGTGCGGCACACCCTAGGCTGGAGGAATGCCCGTCACCACGCCACGCCCGGTGGCCGTTCTCGGCCCCACCGCCACGGGCAAGTCCGAACTGGCGCTGCGACTGGCCGAACGGCTGGGCGGTGAGATAGTCAACGTCGACGCGATGCAGCTGTACCGCGGGATGGACATCGGCACCGCCAAGCTTCCCCCGGAGCGGCGACGCGGCGTCCCGCACCACCAGCTCGACGTCCTGGAGGTCACCGAGACGGCCTCGGTGGCCGCCTATCAACGGCACGCCAGATCCGATGTGGAACGGCTGCTGGACTCCGGCGTCCCGCCGATCCTGGTCGGCGGTTCCGGGCTCTACGCCCAGGCGGTGCTGGACGAGCTGAACTTTCCGGGAACCGACCCGGTCGTGCGGCAACGCTGGCAACAACGGCTGAGCCTGATCGGCCCCGAATCGCTGCACCGTGAACTCGCCGAGCTCGATCCACCCGCGGCGGAGTCGATATCGCCCGCCAACGGCAGGCGAGTGGTTCGAGCGATGGAGGTGATCGAGATCACCGGTCGTCGCTTCTCGGCCAATCTCCCCGAACCCGGGCCGCCTCGTTACGACACCCTGCTCGTGGGGCTGGACCGCTCCGTGCTCGAACTCGACACCAGGGTCAACGCGCGAGTCGCCGAGATGTTCGACGGGGGACTGGTCGACGAGGTTCGTGCGTTGGAACACCGCGGGCTGCGGGAAGGACGCACCGCCTCCAGGGCGCTGGGGTATCAGCAGGTGCTGGCCGAGCTGGACGAGGCGGCGGACATGACGTCGGCCGCCGCCGAGACCGCGCGGGCCACCCGAAAATTCGTGCGGCGGCAGCGTTCCTGGTTCCGCAGGGACAAGCGAATCCACTGGTTCGACGCGGCGCGGCCCGACACTGTGCCGGAGATTCTCCGGCTCCTGGGCAGGGGAG
Source organism: Actinopolyspora mzabensis (assembly GCF_900101095.1). Taxonomy (GTDB): domain Bacteria; phylum Actinomycetota; class Actinomycetes; order Mycobacteriales; family Pseudonocardiaceae; genus Actinopolyspora; species Actinopolyspora mzabensis. The sequence continues at coordinate 213,110 of NZ_FNFM01000007.1, read as the reverse complement.
GGGCGGATTAAGCGAAAGTGGGCGAGTCGTTCCGGAACGGGAGAGGGCCGGATCCTCCGGTGTGTTCCGGATCCGGGCACACCCGGCGGCTAGACTGTGGCGGTGCAGTCTTACGCGGGACCGGAATTTCTCAAGGGGCACGGCACCGAGAACGACTTCGTCGTGCTGCCCGACCCCGGGGGCGAACTCGACCTGACGGCGGCGCGGGTGCGCGCGTTGTGCGACCGGAGGATCGGTCTGGGGGCCGACGGCGTGCTGCGGGTCGTTCCGGGCGGTCTGCTGGGGGAGGAGCTCCCCGCCGACGTCCCCACCGACGCGTGGTTCATGGACTACCGCAACGCCGACGGTTCCGTGGCGGAGATGTGCGGTAACGGGGTACGAGTCTTCGCGCGTTACCTGCTCGAATCGGGCCTTGTCGCATCGGGGACCGTCCCGGTGGGCACACGGGCGGGGCTGCGGGGAGTCCTCCTCGGCGAAGACGGACGCGTGACCGTGGACATGGGGGTCGCGGCCGTTGCCGGGCACGCCAGTGTCACCGTCGCGGGGTATGCGATGTCCGCACTGGCGGTGGACCTGGGCAATCCGCACCTGGTCTGCGTCACCTCCGGGATCGGCGACCTCGACCTGTCGGTACAACCCGGTTACGACCCCGAGCTGTTCCCTCACGGCGTGAACATCGAACTGGTGGAGCCGCTCGACGAGCGGGCGCTACGGATGCGGGTCTACGAACGGGGCGTCGGCGAAACCCGTTCGTGTGGCACCGGGACCGTCGCCGCCGCCGTGGCGGCACTGCGTGCCGACGGCGGGGAACACGGTGTTCGACTGGTGCATGTTCCGGGGGGAACGGTGGAAGTCGAGGTCACCCCGGAAACCACTACGCTGACCGGCCCCGCGGAACTCCTCGCCCGTGGTGAGCTCGACGCCGAGTGGTGGCGGCGTATCGGCGAGCCGGTACTGGTCACTTCGGGTACGAACCGGTGAAAACCGGTGGACGGTCGTGCCATAATACAGGGTGGCAGGACCGAACCGGCCACCCCCCGAGGGGCAGTGCCGAGCGGGCAGGGCACACGCGGTGCCACCGCGGGCCTCACCCACCGGCGGTTCGTTCGGATCGGTCGGGCCGTGACCGGATAACCCCACTAGTGACTGAGTAAGGATTACTTGAGAAGCCGTTATCACACCGATGAGCGCCCCGAAGTGACCGAGTGGAACACCGGCGCGGACGGCGCTGACGTACAGACGGCCGGTGAACACCTGCGCACGGACTCCCGGGAACCCTCCATCGGCGAGATGGAGCGGGCGGAACGTGCTTCGCTGCGCCGCGTTTCCGGCCTTTCCACCGAGCTGTCCGACATCACCGAGGTCGAGTACCGCCAGTTGCGGCTCGAACGGGTCGTACTGGTGGGGGTCTGGACGGAAGGTACCTCCGCACAGGCGGAGAGTTCCCTCGCCGAACTCGGCAGACTGGCCGAAACCGCCGGCTCGGAAGTGCTGGACGGTGTGGTCCAACGCAGGGATCGTCCGGACCCCGCCACCTACGTGGGCGCGGGCAAGGTGCGCGAACTGCGGGACATCGCACTCGCGGCCGGAGCCGACACCGTCATCTGCGACGGTGAGCTCGCACCGGGCCAGCTCAGGCAGCTGGAGGAGAAGCTCAAGATCAAGGTCGTGGACCGCACGGCCCTGATCCTGGACATCTTCGCCCAGCACGCCAGTTCCAAGGAGGGCAAGGCCCAGGTCGAGCTCGCCCAGTTGCAGTACTACCTGCCGCGGCTGCGTGGTTGGGGTGACAAGATGTCCCGGCAGGCCGGTGGGCGTGCCGGTGGCGGCAACGGCGGTGTGGGTACCCGTGGTCCCGGTGAGACCAAGATGGAGACCGACCGTCGGCGGATCCACAAGCGAATCAGCAAGCTCCGTAAGGAGCTCGCCTCGATGAGCACCATTCGCGAGACCAAACGCTCGCGTCGTGCCGCCAACGCCGTGGCCGGGGTGACCATCGCGGGCTACACCAACGCGGGCAAGTCCAGTCTGCTCAACGCACTCACGGGCAACGGGCTACTGGTGGAGGACTCGCTGTTCGCGACGCTCGACCCGGCCACGCGCAAGGCCCGCACTCCGGACGGCAGGCCCTACACCCTCAGCGACACCGTCGGGTTCGTACGGCACCTGCCGCACCAGCTGGTCGAGGCGTTCCGCTCCACCCTGGAAGAGGTGAGCAGGGCGGACCTGTTGTTGCACGTGGTGGACGGCACCGATCCCGCGCCGCAGGAGCAGGTCAGCGCGGTGCGCCAGGTAGTCACCGAGATCAGTGCCGAGCAGGGCGGCACGGTCCCGCCGGAGCTGGTCGTGGTGAACAAGGCCGACGCCATGGACAACACGAAGGTCGTGGAGTTGCGCAGGCTTCTTCCCGAGGCGATCTTCGTCTCCGCCCGTTCCGGAACGGGGATCGAGGAGCTCAAGCGCGCTGTCGCCGACTGGCTGCCCCAACCGGATGTCTACGTGGACGCGCTGGTGCCCTACACCAGGGGTGAGCTCGTTTCCCGGGTGCACACCGAGGGCGAACTCGTGGCACGTGAGCACACCGCGGAGGGAACCAGAGTGCGTGCCAAGGTCCGGACGGATCTGGCCAACGCGCTCGAACCGTTCGCCACGACGGGATGAGTCGGTTCCGACGCGTCGCCGCGGTAATGCTGCTGACCGCCGGCTCCGCGTTGACCGGTGGGTACGCCTCCGGGCAACCGAGCACCGGCGCGCCACCCGCACCACGGGTTCGCTGCACGCCCGGGGACGAGCGGCTCGCCGAGCTCTCGGGGCTGGCGGTCGGCGAGCGGAACTGGTTCGCCGTGGGAGACGGCGGTAGCCGGGTGCGCGTCTACGAACTCGACCCGTCGGACTGTTCGGTGGTCCGCGTCCACTCCGCTGAGGCGGATCCCTACGACGTGGAGGACCTCGGACGGCGGGCCGACGGCACGCTGTGGCTGGCCGACACCGGGGACAACAGCTCGCGCAGGGACACCGTGGCGCTGCACGTGATCGACCCCTCCGGCGGGGCCGAGCTCTACCGGATGAAGTATCCGGACGGCCCGCACGATGCCGAGGCACTGCTGCTGGGCGAGGAGGGAAACGTCTACCTCGTCACCAAGAGCCCGCTGGGTGAGGCGGGTGTGTACCGCCCGGTGGGACCGCTGGACGGTTCCGAGCCGGTCGGGCTGGAGCGGGTGACGACGCTGTCGTTGTCCCCCACCGACACGCCGGGTGGGCCCCTGCCCGCCTCGTTCGGATCGGTGGTCGTTACCGGTGGCGCTGTCTCACCGGGACGCGATGTGGTGGCGATACGCACCTACACCGACGCGTACCTCTATCCGGCTCCGAACGGCAGCGTGCCGGATGCGTTGCGGCGGGACCCCGTGCGTGTTCCGCTGCCGAACGAGGCGCAGGGGGAGGCCATCGCGTTCGAACCGGACGGTGATCTGCTGTCGGCGACCGAGCAACTGGGCCCGATTCGGAGTGTGCCGAACGCGGTGGGTGCCGTCCCCGCACCGGCTCGGGAAGCCGCTTCCGCCACGACCTCCGCGGTCCCCACCACCTCGTCCTCCGAGTGGCGTTCCCCATCGGAGCGTCGTGTCCTGCTCGGCCTCGGCGGAACGGCCCTCGTGCTGCTGCTCGTCCTACTGGGCGGGTTGCGCCGTCGCGCCCGGCGTTCGCGGTGAACGGCGAATCCGGTATCCGTGCGGCGTCCAACGCTCGCGGCTGGGCGGGGATCCGTCGCCGCCGGTGGCGGGAGTAACGATCACCAGATCAGCCGGTTTCCCGTGACCGCCGGGCACAGCCGGTCAGTGGACCGGAGTCCCGGATGTCTCCTCCGCTCGGGGCGCGGCTGCGCGCTGCCGCGCTCGCGGGGTCAACGAGAAGGCGACAAGCAGCAGTACCGCCCCTGCGAAGGGCACGTAACCGGCTCCCAGGGTGCCGATTACGACACCGCCGATGGCGCCGCCCACACCGGTACCCAGGTACAGCCCCGATATGTTCAGAGCCATCGCCGTCATGCCTGCCTGGGGCGCCGCCGCGAGCACGCTGCCCTGCATCGGCGGATTGAGGCTCCAGGCGAAAGTGGACCACAGTGCCACCAGAACTCCCAGCACGATCGCGCTCGTCAGGCCGGACACGCCGAACAGCCCGGCCAGGATCAGCGCGACCAGGTGGCCTCCGACCACCAGTTTCAAAGTGCGGTGCGGGCCCAGGGCATCACTGATCCTGCCGCCGAACAGCGCTCCCACGAGACCGAGCAGTCCCACGATGAGCAACATTCCCGCGCGCAGGTCGGCGCCACCACCCACTGTCGCGCTGGTGAACGGGCCGATGTAGTTGTAGAACATCAGACCGCCTGTTCCGCACAAGAACGTCACGGTCACCAGCCGTGCCACCGGTAGGCTGCGCAGTGGACTGAGCCGGTCGGCCAGCGGCGCGGCGGGACCGCCCGCGATCCTGGGAGCGGTGGCGAAAACACCGAGCGCCGAGAGTGCTCCCACGGCCGCGATGAGCCAGAACGTGGCGCGCCACCCGTAGAGCCCGCCGAGTAGCGTTCCCAGCGGAACACCGGTGAACAGCGCCACGGTCATCCCCGCGGTGACCACGGACAGATAACTGCCCTGTCGGCCTTCGGGTGCCCCGGAAGCCGCCGTGGCGAAAGCGGCCGATGTGACGCTCGCCGCTGCCAGCGCGGCGACGATGCGGGAAGCCAGCAGCGTCCAGTACTCGGGCGCGAGAGCGGCGGCGGCGTTGGCCACCGTGAAGACCACGAGCCCGCCGCCCAGCACGAGTCGTCGCGGCATCCTGTCGAGCACGACGGCCAGCGTGGGGGCTCCCAGGGCGTAGACCACGGCGAAAGCGGTCACCAGCTGCCCGGCGACCCCTACGGTGACGTTCAGGCTTTCGGCCACTTCGGGGAGAACTCCCGCGATGACGAACTCGTCGGTGCCCGTTGCCAGTAGGGCCGCGAACAGCACCAGTAACCAGGGTGGTGTCCGGTGGGACACGGCGGACCTCCTTGCGTATCACTCGTTGAGTCGAAGCTGGTGTCACGACGAGTGGCTGTGCGGGCCACCCCGGCACTTCGATCAGTTGGAGTCCTCGAACATCGAGTTCGAGTGCGCCCCTCCGCCGCGGTGCCGATCGCGAGGTCCGGACGAGACTCGCTACGAGATTAAAAAACCAACCGCCCCGTTTTGTCAAAGTGAATATATTGTGGTTCGCGTCACTTGACGTGTTGCTCGCACGTGGCGGATCGACGTTTTCGGAGCCGGGGCGGTAGAGCGGTTTCCGCCGTGAAGCTGGGAGTGTCACCGGCTTTTACCAGCTGGTTTCGATATTGGTGCCAGCTCTGGGGCTCGCCGGTCGTCACGTGTTCGACAGCCGAACAAGGCGGCGATTAAGAAGGTGAATGGTCGGTTTTAGTCGCCACGGGCAGGTGCAGTGGGAGAGCGGGACGTTCGCTCGGAGGGGGACAACCTCGCCGAGCAGGCCGTTCCGAGACGCTCACTCGCCGAGGAGGTTCGTCCGCCTTCGTCAGTGGCTACGGCGGAGCCGGGATCGCTCGTTCGCCTGTCGTAGTTCGTGGCGGGAGTCGGGAAACGGAATCCGGGGAAACCGGAAGAGGTGGTGGCCCGGTGGAACGACTTCCGTGGCGGAACACCCCAGCCGGGCCACACGAGCCCGGACCACCCGCCAAAACCGTCCGCCGAAGCGGCCGATCAAATCTTGCGCAGCACGGCGACCACCTTGCCGAGCACGGTGGCCTGATCGGCGATGATCGGTTCGTAGTCGTCGTTGTGCGGTATCAGCCACAAATGTTCCGCCGTGCGCTTGAAGGTCTTCACCGTGGCTTCTCCGTCGAGCATCGCGGCCACGATGTCGCCGTTCTCCGCGTCGGGCTGTTGTCGGACCGCCACCCAGTCACCGTCCGTGATGGCCAGATTCACCATGGAGTCGCCCACCACGCTCAGCAGGAAGAGGGAACCCTCTCCGACGACTTCCCGGGGCAGCGGGAACACCTCGTCCACGGACTGTTCGGCGAGGATGGGCTCGCCCGCCGCGATGCGCCCCACCACCGGAACGTAGGCGGGGTTCGATCCGTCGGGGAAAGCCGGAGCGGCCGACTCGTCGGTGGTGACCACGCCGACCGTGCGGGGACGATGCGGATCACGCTTCAGGTAGCCGCGCCCTTCGAGTACACGCAGCTGGTATGCCACCGAGGAAGTGGAAGTCAATCCCACGGTGTCGCCGATCTCGCGCACACTTGGTGGGTATCCGTAGTCCCGCATCCACTGCCGGATCGTGTCCAGCACGCTTCGCTGGCGCGAAGTGAGCTCGTCGTTCGGCTCCGGGGTGGCGTCGCCGTGGTTCTCGGAGCCGGTCGTTCGGGGCGTTGTGTCGGCTTCGCCGGAGGTCCCGCCGTCGAATCGGTCGGAAGCGTAGCCGTCCACCACGCCCTCCTGTTCATCGCCGCTCGCGCGTGCACGCACGTATCCAGATTAGACGGCATCCGAAGACGGATCAAACACTAGTTCGAGTGAATTCGGCGCGTTGTCGTCCCGGTGAGGTTGTCGTCCCGCTGAGACAGCCGAGGCCGGAGATGGGCGGTCCCCCTGTGTCGATCACGGTGAACCTCTCGCGCTCGATCCGATTCGATGCTACACCATTCGTACAGCAGTTCGATCGAACGCGTGTTCGATTTCGCTCGGAGGTGGCGCGGGCGGCTCGTGCCGCCGGGGAAGACGCGCGGTTCCCGCTGGTGGGGAGCGCTCGGGCTGTGGATACCGACGATTCGTACGGGGAGTCGCGATGCCGGTGTTTCGGGTTGCCAGGCGGGTCGAGGACCGCGAAGGCGGGGCGGGGATCGGATGCCGCGCTGTCGAAGATCGCGGGGCGAGGTATCTTGCCGCGGCGTCCTCGTGTGCTCCCACGGCCCCGAGTGCGGCTGAGGTTGGGTCGCGACGCGATCCCGAGGCCTGTCGTGGCGGCTCGCGGTGCCCGGTCGCCCCCTCCGGAGCGTCGTGCTTCGCAGTCGGAGGTCGGGGCGACGTGCCCGGCGGCGGTGAGTCGCTCTTCGGCGCTCCGCGTTCGGCCCTCGTCGAGACGGCCCTGCTCGCCGCTGCGGCCCTGGGTGCGGGTGTGCTCGTCGTGCTCGTGGGAGTGTCGCTTTCGCTCGGCTGAGGCGGCACCTCTCGTGCGTCGGGGGTGACTCCGTCTCCGAACGGCCGGATCGGCGCTGTGATCGCTATCCGGGGGGTGGTCGACATCCCGCTTCCCGAGTTGCTTATGATTCGGTCCGGGATTAGGCTCAACCACAACATCTAGTAGTTGCATCGTTGTGATTAATCCATAGCTTGGGTGTGGCCGTCTTGTCGGCGGTGTTCGCCCCCAGCGGTGTCAACCGTCCGCGGGGTACCGGGTGTCGCGTCGTGCGCGCCCGTGGACCATTGGGCTGTGTCGAGGGGATGACTGGCGAGTGCGTTGTCCGTTCTGTCGAGGTGACGATTCGCGTGTCGTCGACTCCCGTGAGGTGGAGGAAGGGCAGTCGATCCGGCGCAGGCGGTCCTGCGCGGGCTGTGGACGCAGGTTCACCACTGTCGAGGAGCTGGTGCTCACGGTGGTGAAACGTTCGGGGGTGACCGAGCCCTTCAGCAGGGACAAGGTCGTGCGTGGGGTTCGTCGCGCGTGTCAGGGGCGCCCTGTGGCGGAGGACGACCTGCAGCAGCTCGCCCACCGGGTGGAGGAGACGATCAGGTCGCTCGGTGTTCCGGAGGTGCCCAGTCACGAGGTGGGGCTGGGGATCCTCGGCCCGCTGCGTGAGTTGGACGAGGTCGCCTATCTGCGGTTCGCCAGTGTCTATCGTTCGTTCACCTCGGTGGAGGACTTCGAACGTGAGATAGCCGAACTGCGCAGGGCGGAGGGGCCGGATCCGGAGGCTTCCGGAGCCGGGAGCACCCCCGCCGACGACGGGGGAAACGAATCCGCCGGTCAACAGGACGAGGCGAGTGCGAATGCCTAAACCGGGCAAGGGGGCGGCGCGCCGCCGAAAGGGCGGTGCGAAACGCGAGCGGGGCGCCCGTTCGGGCGATAACTCGCAGCGTGAGAAACCACCGGGACGGACGGGGAGCCCGGACGGTGGCAGTAGGAGAGCGAGCGACAAGGGAGAGGCCCGAATCATGACAGAAACCGTCGGTAACCCGACCGCCGTAGGGGAGTCGGAGTCGGGTAGCAGTGAGGCGGGCATCCGGGTGGAGCGTGTCTACACGACCGAGGGTGTGCATCCCTACGACGAGGTGAACTGGGAACGACGCGACGTCGTCATGACCAACTGGCGCGACGGGTCGGTCAACTTCGAGCAGCGTGACGTCGAGTTCCCCGACTTCTGGTCGCTGAACGCGGTCAACATCGTCACCAGCAAGTACTTCCGTGGCGCGCTCGGCACCCCGGAGCGGGAGAGCAGCCTGCGGGAACTGATCGACCGGGTGGTCAAGACCTACGCGCGCAACGGTGTCGAACACGGCTACTTCGCCACCGAGCTGGACGCCGAGGTTTTCGAACACGAGCTGACCTACATGTTGCTGCACCAGGTGTTCAGCTTCAACTCGCCGGTCTGGTTCAACGTGGGGACCACCTCGAAGCAGCAGGTCTCGGCCTGTTTCATCCTTTCGGTGGACGACACGATGGAGTCGATCCTCGACTGGTACAAGGAGGAGGGTCTCATCTTCAAGGGAGGTTCGGGTGCGGGACTGAACCTCTCGCGCATCCGCTCCTCCAAGGAGCTGCTCTCCTCCGGCGGCACCGCGTCCGGGCCGGTGTCGTTCATGCGGGGAGCCGACGCCTCGGCCGGGACCATAAAGTCCGGCGGTGCCACGCGCCGTGCCGCGAAGATGGTCGTGCTCGACGTCGACCATCCCGACGTCGAGGAGTTCGTCGAGACCAAGTCCAAGGAGGAGCACAAGATCCGCGCCTTGCGTGACGCGGGATTCGATGTGGACCTCGGCGGCTCCGACATGGTTTCGGTGCAGTACCAGAACGCCAACAACTCGGTGCGGGTGAGCGACGAGTTCATGCGCGCCGTCGAAAGCGACGGCCAGTTCGGACTGCGGGCCCGCACCGACGGCTCGATCACCGACAGCGTGCAGGCCAGGGATCTGTTCAACCGGATGGCGCGGGCCGCCTGGGAGTGCGCGGACCCGGGGATCCAGTACGACGACACGATCAACGACTGGCACACCAGCCCGGAGTCGGGACGTATCACCGCCTCGAACCCGTGCTCGGAGTACCTGCACCTGGACAACTCCAGCTGCAACCTGGCCTCGCTCAACCTGATGAAGTTCCTTCGCGAGGACCTCACCTTCGACGCGGACCTGTTCCGGCGCACGGTCGAGCTCGTGATCACCGCGATGGACATCTCGATCAGCTTCGCCGACTTCCCCACGGAGTCGATCGGCCGGACCACCCGCGACTTCCGGCAGCTGGGCATCGGTTACGCCAACCTGGGCGCGTTGCTGATGGCCACCGGCCACGCCTACGACTCCGACGGTGGGCGGGCGCTGGCCGCCTCGATCACCTCCCTGATGACCGGTACCGCGTACAAACGTTCCGCCGAACTGGCCGGAGCTGTCGGGCCCTACGCGGGCTACGCCCGCAACGCCGACTCCCACCAGCGCGTGATGCGCAAGCACGCCGCAGCCAACGATCTGGTGCGCACGTACCATCACAACGACGTCGCCGTGCACGACCTGGCGACCGAGGTCTGGCAGCGCGGGCTGGAGATCGGCGGGCGCAACGGCTGGCGCAACGCCCAGGCGTCCGTGCTGGCTCCCACCGGAACCATCGGCCTGATGATGGATTGCGACACCACCGGTGTCGAACCGGACCTGGCGCTGGTCAAGTTCAAGAAGCTGGTCGGCGGCGGTTCCATGCAGATCGTCAACCGGACCGTGCCCCGCGCGCTGCGTGCGCTGGGATACCCGGATGAGCAGGCCGAAGCGATCATCGAGTACATCTCCGAGCACGGTCACGTCGTCGACGCCCCCGGGCTGCGCCCGGAGCACTACGACGTCTTCGACTGCGCGATGGGTCAGCGCTCCATCGCTCCGATGGGGCACGTCCGCATGATGGCCGCCGTGCAGCCGTTCCTGTCCGGATCGATCTCCAAGACCGTCAACATGCCGGAGCACGCCACGGTCGAGGACGTGCAGGAGATCTACTTCGAAGGATGGCGACTGGGGCTGAAGGCACTGGCCATCTACCGGGACAACTGCAAGGTCGGCCAGCCGCTGTCCGCGGGCAACGGAGGCAAGGGGCAGCACGAGGACAAGGAGCAGGCCGAGAAACGGGTCGAGAAGGAGATCGAGTACCGGCCGGTCCGCAAGCGGCTGCCCAAGAAACGTCCCAGCCAGACCGTGTCGTTCACGGTCGGTGGGGCCGAGGGGTACCTGCACGCCGGGTCCTACCCGGACGACGGTCTCGGTGAGATCTTCATCAAGCTCGGCAAGCAGGGTTCCACGCTCGCCGGTGTGATGGACGCGTTCGCGATGTCCATCTCGGTCGGACTGCAGTACGGGATTCCGCTGGAGTTCTACGTTTCCAAGTTCCAGAACGTGCGTTTCGAGCCCGCGGGGATGACCGACGATCCGGACGTGCGGATGGCCAGCAGCGTGCTCGACTACCTGTTCCGCAGGCTGGCGCTGGATCACCTGTCCTACGAGAAGCGGGCGCAGCTGGGCATCTTCACCGTGCAGGAGCGCACCGAGCAGGTCAACGGCGCCGAGGAGGCGGAGACCACCAACCAGGTGGAGTCGATGCGCGAATCGGTCGGCTACTCCCAGCAGTCCACGCCGTTGGTGCAGAACCACTCCGACGATTCCGAAGCCGGAAGCTCCACCGAGCTGTTGGAACTGAAGCTGGGCAAGGCGGCTGACGCTCCGCTGTGCATGACCTGCGGCACCAAGATGCGGCCGTCGGGCTCCTGCTACCTCTGCGAGGGTTGCGGAGCCACCTCCGGGTGCAGCTGACCGCCGCTCAGCGGTAGTCCGTTTCGGAAGAATCCGTCCCGTGTGAGTTCGGGGAGCCGGTCCGCCGACCGGCTCCCCGGTTTCGCGTCCGAACGTTCGAAGCCGGTAGGGGACCTCGTCCGCTTCGGTTCGGAGATCCGCGGTGGTTCTTCCGATAACGCGAGGCAGCTCGGATACACCTGGCCTCGTTGACGCCGGCGTGGTGGACTCCCGATCGGGCGGGTGCCCCGCTTTCCGCGCGGCAGGGGCTTTCCGTGCGGCAGGGGCTTTCCGCGCGATCCGGCGAAAGCGCTCCGATCCCTCGGTCACGCGTTGGCGCAAAACCGCCGCGCTTCGTGATTGACATTCCAACGGTGGGTGGCAAGCTGCTGGTTGACCTTGCAACCTGATCGTGGAGTTCGCATGTGGCGAGCGCGAGCGGCCGTTGTCGCCGCCCTGGTGGTCCTGCCGCTGACCGCTGTCCCCGCGAGCGCGGGAGACGCCACTCGACCACCGGAGCCGGTGATCGAGCACGGCGCGGCGCAACCGGTGTTCGACGCCTCGAACGCGGTGCGTGAGGATCTGTTCGTAACGGCCGATGTGGACAGTGACGACGACGGGCGTGACGACCGGGTACACGTACAAGTCGTCCGTCCGGAGGAGACCGAGCACGGTATGCGTGCACCGGTCGTCTACCGGGCCAGCCCCTATTTCGCGGGCGGTAACCCGGTCACCAACCACGATGTCGATCGCGAGCTCTACGTTCCGGATCGGGCCGCGGCACGCGCCGCCGGAGTCGGAACGTCCTCCGCCAGGTCCGCCGAGGCCGAGATCGGATGGGCTTACCAGGACTTCCTGCTGGAGCGGGGCTACGCGGTCGTCTACGCCGAGTCGCTGGGGAGCGGGGCCTCCGAGGGGTGCCCGACCTCCGGCGGCCGCAACGAGACCATCGGTGCCAAGTCGGTCGTCGACTGGCTGAACGGGCGGGCCCCCGCGCACGACTCCTCGGGTGATCCGGTCACGGCCGACTGGTCCACCGGTGAGGTCGCCATGATGGGGGTCTCCTACAACGGAACACTGCCCAACGCGGTGGCCACGACCGGCGTGGAAGGTCTGGAGACGATCGTACCGATTGGGGCGATATCCAGCTGGTACGACTACTACCGCGCGGACGGGGCGGTGGTGGCACCCGGTGGTTACCAGGGTGAGGACACCGATGTGCTCGCCGAGTACGTGCACACCAACGAGCGGGACTGCTCGGCCGTCATCGAGCGGTTGCGCCGGGAGCAGGACCGGCTGACCGGTGACTACAACGACTTCTGGAACGAACGCGACTACCTCGACGAGGTCTCGAACATCGACGCCTCCGTGCTGATGGTGCACGGCCTCAACGACTGGAACGTCAAGACCAAGCAGGCGGCACAGTGGTACGAGGCGCTGCGCGAGAACGGCGTCGAGCACCGGGTCTGGTGGCACCGGGGTGGGCATCTCGATCCCATCGGAGTGCGCCGGGACGAGTGGCTGCGTACCCTGAACCGCTGGTTCACGCACTATCTGCACGGTGTGGACAACGGAGTTCGCTTCGAACCCAGGGCGACCATCCAGCGTGCCGACGGCAGCTGGCACCGCGAGTGGGAGTGGCCCGCCCCCGCCGCTCGCGAGATCTCGCTGACCCCGACTCCCGGTGGTTCCGAGCGCGGTGGTCTGCGGTTGTTCCGCCACGGTTCGACGGACGTCGTCGAAAGTCTGCGCGACGACGCGGGCGAGACGGCCGAGGAACTCGCGAGAGCGGCGAGCTCGCCACACCGGCTGGCCTACTTCACACGTGACCTCCCGCGCGGTGTCCGGATCAGCGGCACGGCGCGGGCGGAACTCGCGCTGTCGTTCGACCGGCCCGCCGCCAACGTCACTGCCATGCTGGTCGATCGTGCTCCCGACGGCACCGTCACCCCCATAACCCGGGGCTGGACGGATCCGCAGAATCGTCGTTCCGTGGCGAGCACCACCCCGATCGAACCGGGGGAGCAGTACCGGATCGGGGTGAGCATGATGCCCGACGACTACGTGCTCCGGCGGGGTCACAGTCTCGGGCTGGTCGTGCTCTCCAGCGATCACGACTACACGCTGCGCCCGTCCGCCGGAACCGGGTTGAACCTGGAGCTGTCGGACAGCGAGCTCCGGGTTCCCGTGGTGATCGATCGTGGTGGGCGTGAGCGGTTGTTCTGAAGCCGGGTAGCGGCACCGCTCGGTGTGGCTCGGTGGCGGCCCCCACCGGTCCATGCCGGGCGGCCTGCCACCCGCTCGTTGTCCACATCTCCTCGAACCCTGCACAAGCGGTGGAATCCGGGTTTTCGCGGCAGCTCAGTTACGTCGACTCTGGAGGTATGGGTTCTACCGCGAAGCAACGCACTGTCCGACTCTCGGCCCCGGCGGAGTACCTGGCTGCGATTCCGCACCTGCTCGGCTTCTACCCGAGGGATTCACTGGTACTGACCACGCTGCACGGCGGTCCGGAAACAGCGAAGCTGGGGATGACCGCTCGGGTCGATCTCCCCGAACCGAACTGTCGTCGTGAACTGGTGGCGGAACTGGTGCGGGGACCGGTTTCGAACGACGGCCCCGACGGGCTGCTGGTCGCCGTCGTCGCGGCCCCGGCCCCCGATGCGGCTGAGTCCGAAAGCGCCTCCGCCGCACCCGTCCGACCGCCGGAGAATCACCCGGACCTCGCCACGGCGGATCCGCCACGGTCCGAACTGGTGGACTCGCTGCGGCGGGAGCTGCGCACGGCCGACATACCGCTGGTCCGGGCGCTCTGGACGCCCGAGATCCGCTCGGGCGGGGTCTGGCGATGCTACGGCGAGCAGTGGGACGGCACGGTGCCCGATCCGAGGTCCTCACCGCTGGCGGCCGAGCTGGCTGTCTCGGGAGCGATCACGTTCTCCAGCAGGGAGGAACTCGCGGCGAGCGTCGCTCCGGAATCTCCGGAGACCCCGGCCAGGTGGTCGGCGCGGCTGAACCTGATGCAGGACGAGGCAGAGCCGCATCGAGGTGACGCGACGATGTGCGCCGCTGACACCGAGGCGGTGTTCGCCGCGATCCGCCGTACCGCGCGGGGCAGTCCGCTGACCGAGGAGGACCTGTTGCGGGTGCTGGTGGCGTTGTCCGACTACCGGGTGCGGGACCTGGCCATGGGAATCGCGCTGACCGTCTGGTCCCGTGCCGCCGAACAGCTGTGGTTCGTGCTGGTCCGGAAAGCGCCGGAACCCGAGGTCGCCGATGTGGCCGCACTGCTCGCGTTCTCCGCCTATCTGCGGGGGGACGGTGCCCTCGCGAGCGTGGCGCTGGACCGGGTCGAACGGACCAGGCCCGCCCACCGCCTCGGTGAGCTGTTGCGGCGAGCGCTGGACAGCGGGATAGGCCCCGAGGAACTCGCCGTCGTGGTGCGCGACACCGCGGTGGACGCGCGGTTGATGATCGAACAGGAGGAAACCTGAATCCGGCCACCGAACCGTCCTCTGGCGGTGAACCCGAATGTGGGCGAACTCTGCCGTGCGCTTCGATGAGCGCGAGACACCTCCGGACACACGTGCACTCGAGTGGATGCGTGCACCCGTGGGCGATGAGGCGCGGCTGATCCGACGTGTGGGGGCGTTACGGCGGCATGGTGTCGGTAGTGGCCGTATGCTTACTCTTATCACTGCCCGAGACGGCGAGTTTTCGTCTTATTGGCTGCCACTACCGTGGCGCCACACGATCCGGATGGGAAAAGCACCGTGCCAAGTTTGATGGTGGACTTCATCGTTTCGCTCGACGGTTACGCGTCCGCGGACGGATGGCCGGGTTACTGGGGTATGGAGGGCCCCGAATACCTCGCCTGGATAGCGGAAGGATCCGAAGAGGAGCACACCGTGCTCATGGGGGCGACGACATACAGGCTGATGTCCGATTTCGCGCCCGAGATACCCGATGATCCCGGCATGGCCGCATTGACCGCGATGCCCAAGGTGGTGTTTTCCTCCACATTGGAGGCGCCCCTGTCCTGGGGCAACACCGAGTTGGCCGAAGGGGACGCCGTCGAAGCGGTGCGGAACATGAAGCGGCGCGGCTCGCTTCCCATGCGCACCATTGGCAGCCTCACCCTGAGCAGGTCACTACTCGAAGCCGGTGTGGTGGACCGTTTCCGTCTCGTCGTTTTCCCGGTTGTCACGGGCGCTACCGGGAAGGAACGTATCTTCGACGGGTATCCCGATCTCGCCCTCGACTTGGTCGACAGCCGTACGTTCGACGGTCGGATCCAGTTGCTCGAGTACGTTCCCACTGTGCTCGACGGCCCGCCCGGCGTCGGTAACTGAGTGTGCCGTCCGGGTGGCCGTGATCCCGGCCTTCGTTCTCGACCGCTCGAATGAAGCGGGGACCGCGTTCCTTCGCCACGGAGCGAACCGTTCCGACGAGTGCGCACCGGGCCTCAACCGACTGGAAAAGCTCGATCCGGCCCGGTGGTGTACTCGGTCAGCCCCGGTCGTCGCGGACGAAGTCCCACGCGTCCCGCACGATCTCCGCGATCTCGCGGCGCTGTGGATACCAGCCCAGCTCCTGCTGAGCCCGTTCGCTCGAGGCGACCAGCGTGGCGGGGTCCCCCGGCCGTCGTTCCGCCACTTCCGCGGGGATCTCCCTGCCGGTAACCGCGCGGCACGCGTCGATGACCTGCCTGACCGAGAAGCCCGTGCCGTTGCCGAGGTTGTAGATCCGGTGGCTGCCCGGCAGCGACTTCTCCAGGGCCAGTACGTGCGCCTCCGCCAGGTCCCGCACGTGGATGTAGTCCCGCAGACAGGTGCCGTCCGGCGTGGGCCAGTCGTCCCCGGCTATGTGGACGCGATCGCGCAGCCCACGTGCCACTTCGAGAACGATCGGGATCAGGTGCGTCTCCACCGTGTGACGCTCTCCCAGTCCCGCGTGGGCGCCGGCCACGTTGAAGTACCGCAGGCTCGTCGCCGCGATGCCGTACGCGGTCGCGTAGGAGGTGATGGCGTGGTCGATGGCCAGCTTGGTGGCCCCGTAGGGATTGGTGGGCCGTGTGGGGGCCTCTTCGGTGATCGGAACCGACTCGGGCTGGCCGTACACCGCAGCGGTCGAGGAGAACACGATTCGCTCGACAGCGTGCTCACGCATCGCGTCCAGCAGCCGCACGGAGGTCAGCACGTTGCCGTGCCAGTAACGCGCCGGATCCTTGGTCGACTCCGCCACCAGCGACTTGGCGGCGAAATGCAGCACCCCGTCGAACCCCTCCGCGAGAACCTCCGACGCGTGTTCGGCGACATCGCCCGTCACCAGCCGACAGCCCTCGGGCACCGCGTCCGCGTGTCCGGTGGACAGATCGTCGAGCACCACCACCTGATGCCCCGCCTCGAGCAGCCGGGCGGCGCAGACGCTACCCACGTATCCGGCGCCTCCGGTTACCAGCAGTTTCACGTTGCACTACCTTCCGACAGTATCGATTCACAACGTTGGTCGAACCTCGGCGCGCTCCACGAGGAACCTCCGAGCGGCCACCCGCTCGCGCCGTGGTGAGTGGGACGGTCCTCGACCCGACTAGCGATCCCGTGCCGCTCCGGCGGAGGGAACAGCGGTGAACAGCCGCGGCGCTGGAAAGCCGTGTCGCTCGAACGCGGCGGTAACGGCCTGCTCCGTCCGGGAACGTAGCTCGGTGGAGACCAACGCGATCGCCGAACCCCCGAAACCACCGCCGGTCATCCGAGCACCCGAGGCGCCAGATTCCAGCGCTGCCTCGACGGCGACGTCGAGTTCCGCGCAGGAGACCCGGTAGTCGTCGCGCAGACTCGCGTGCGATGCGGTCAACAGCTCGCCGACCTCGGTGAGCTCGTCGCGCCGCAGTCGTCGCAACGTTTCCAGCACCCTGTCGTTCTCGGTAACCACGTGCTGCACCAGCGGACGCAACTCCTCGGGCAGCCGGCGCAGCGCGTCGTCCAGGTCAGTCGCCGAGATGTCCCGCAGCGCGGGGAGCCCGAGCAGTTCGGCCGCCTGCTCACAGCCCTTCCGTCGATCCCCGTAGCCGGATTCGCTGTGCGAGTGGTTCGCGCGGGTGTCGACGACCAGCACTTCCAGCCCGCTGCCCGCGGCGTCGAACGGGATCTGCTCGGTCTCCCCCGATCGGACGTCGAAGAACAACGCGTGAGCCCGTTCGCAACGCAGCGAGGCCGTCTGGTCCAGCAGTCCCGTCGGGGCGCCCACGAACTCGTTCTCGGCCCGCCGGGTCCAGCGCGCGATGTCCATCACGTCCGGCGCGTTCGGACCGTCCAGCGCTCGCCCCGCCGCGTCCAGCAGCGCCAAGGCGGTGGCGCACTCCAACGCGGCGGAGGAGGAGAGGCCCGCACCGGTGGGCACCTCGCCGGAGATGACCAAATCCGCCCCGGGCAGCGGGATGCCGGACTCCCGGAGTGCCCAGGCTGCTCCCGCAGGGTAGCTCGCCCAGCCGTTCACCTCACCCGCTTCGAGGGCCTCGATCCGGAACGTTCCGGCGCGCTGCAGCGTGCCGTCGGAACCGTGTGTGGCCATCGACAGCAGACCGTCGTCCCGTCGCCGTACGGCGACCGCGGTTCGGTGTGGCAACGCGAACGGAAAGACATAGCCGTCGTTGTAGTCGGTGTGCTCGCCGATCAGGTTGACCCTGCCGGGTGCGGACCAGACCGAATCGGGTTCCATCCCGTGTTCCGCCACGAAAGCCCTCGTGGCTCGCTCCGCCGCCCCGTTCAACGCGGCCGAACCAGGACGGCGTGTGCGACGGACGGGGGCAGTTGGGTCTCGCCGGAGGTGCCCCGCACGTCGATCGGCTTGTTGCTGCCGACCACGGAAACTATCTCGATGTCGTTGCCCGGGACCACGTCCACCGTTTTCAACGAGTTCATCAGTTCCGGGTCGAGTTGTACGTGTTCGGCGATCCTGCACACCAACGCACGGCCACCACCGTTGCGGGCGATCTCGTCCACCCGTTGCAGTTCGGTGTCCACCTCGGGAGCACCGTCGCCGACTCCCAGATCGTCCAGCCCCGGGATCGGGTTGCCGTAGGGAGAAGTGCTGGGGGTGCCGAGCAGATTGACGAGCTTGCGCTCCACGGCCTCGCTCATCACGTGCTCCCACCGGCACGCCTCGCTGTGTACGTGCTCCCATTCCAGACCGATGACGTCGACCAGCAGCCGCTCGGCCAAGCGGTGCTTGCGCATCACACCGATCGCCCGTTCCCGGCCGGCTTTGGTCAGTTCGAGATGCCGATCCTCGGCGACCGACAGCAGCCCGTCCCGTTCCATCCGGGCGACTGTCTGACTGACGGTCGGCCCGCTCTGTTCCAACCGTTCCGCGATGCGGGCTCGGAGCGGGACGAGCCCTTCTTCCTCAAGCTCGTAAATCGTCTTGAGATACATCTCGGTGGTGTCGATGAGATCGTTCACGCCAGCTCCCCATTCGGTCCACCATCAATGCTAGCCGTAACGGGAGCCGAGGAGCGGTGCCCGGTCGGAGTCTCGTGTCACCTCCCGTTCGATCCGGGGAACACGGTGAGGCCCGGTTCCACGGGCGTGGGACCGGGGACGACGGCTCGGTGTCGATGCCGGTACGGTGCCTCGACCGCCGCTGCCGAAGCGGCTGCGCCGACGGTGGCTCGTCGTCCGAACGGGGCGCGCGCCTTGCTCCCGCCGGATCGCGGTGGCCGCGGTGCCGGTTCGGCGGGCACGCAGGTGAACATCGGGACGTTCAATGTGTTGAAGTCGCCCGCACCGAGACCGGAGGTCGCGATGAGTCCACTGATCACATATCGACAGCTGAAGTCCGCGCTCGACGGTGTCGAGCCGCCCGTGGTACTGGACGTGCGTTGGAACCTGCTCGGTCCTCCCGGGGAGCGGGAGTACACCGAGGGGCACGTGCCTGGTGCGGTGTTCGTCGATACCGAGACCGAGTTGGCCGCCCCACCCGCCGGGGCGGCCGGTGGCCGGCATCCGCTGCCGGACACCGACGTGTTGCAGCGAGCGCTTCGCCGTGCCGGTGTGAACTCCGAGCGGCAAGTGGTCGTCTACGACGCCGGGGACGGTTCGGTGGCCGCGCGCGCCTGGTGGTTGTTGCGCTGGTCGGGGCATCCCGCGGTATACGTGCTCGACGGCGGATTCGCCGCTTGGACCGCGGCCGGGTTGCCCGTCACCACGGAGGTGCCGCGCCCGGAACCGGGAGAGTTCGTGGTCGATCCCGGAAACATGCCGGTCACCGACGCGGAGGGGGCGCGACGACTGGCTCGTAACGGGATCCTGCTGGATGCCAGGGCGGGGCAGCGGTATCGGGGTGAGACCGAACCCGTGGATCCGCGTGCCGGGCACATTCCGGGGGCCTACAACGCGCCAGCGGGGGAACACGTCACCACTTCGGGCACCTGGCGTTCCCCGACCGAACTGTCGACACGGTTCACCGAGTTCGGTCTCACCGCGGGGGTGGATGCGGGAGCCTACTGCGGTTCCGGGATCAACGCCTGTTCGGTGATCCTCGCGTTGGAACACGCCGGGCTGCGCACTCCGGAGAACCCGGCGGCGCTCTACCCGGGTTCCTGGTCCGAGTGGTCCGCCGATCCGCACCGACCCGCTGCGACCGGTGCCTGGCCGGGATGAGTCAACGGGTGTGTCACGCCCCTCATGGCGGGTAGCTTCCCACCATGAGCAACGAGTGCGCCGTGGTCTGGGACGAGTCACTGCTCTCCTACGACCTGGGCGGCAACCATCCGCTGCACCCCGTCCGGCTGGACCTGACGATGCGACTGGCGCGCTCGTTGGGGGTACTCGACGGGGTGGTTCCACTGGCCCCGGAGCAGGCGGCCGATGCCGAGCTCGAACGGGTTCACACTCCCGGCTATCTGGCGGCCGTGCGGGCCGCTCCAACGGAGGGGACCGACGTGGGGCACGGGCTGGGCACCGACGACAACCCGATATTCGATCGAATGCACGAGTCGGCCGCGCTCGTCGCGGGAGGATCCCTGGCGGCGGCCGAACAGATCGTGTCCGGCCGCGCCAATCGAGCCGTCAACCTGGCGGGTGGGCTGCACCACGCGATGGCGGACCACGCGGCCGGGTTCTGCGTTTACAACGACTGCGCGGTCGCCATCGCCTGGATGCTGGCCAACGGGATCGAGCGGATCGCCTACCTGGACATCGATGTGCATCACGGCGACGGGGTGCAGTCGGCTTTCCGGGAGGATCCCCGGGTGATGACGATCTCGCTGCACCAGCACCCCCGCACGCTGTGGCCGGGTACCGGTTTTCCCACCGAAGTCGGCGAGGGCGCCGCGAAGGGCGAGTCGGTGAACGTGGCGCTGCCCCCGGGGACGAAGGACGCGGGATGGCTTCGAGCGTTGCACGGCGTGGTTCCCTCGTTGCTGGAGACGTTCGCGCCCCAGGTGCTGGTCACCCAGTGCGGTGCGGATCCGCACCGGGAGGACCCGTTGGCCGATCTCGCGCTGTCCGTCGACGGGCAACGCGCCGCTTATCGCGCGCTGCGGGGCTTCGCCGATCGTTACGCGCGGGGGAACTGGTTGATCCTCGGCGGGGGTGGTTACGCGTTGCACAGGGTGGTCCCACGCGCCTGGACCCATCTGCTGGCCACGGCGCTCGATCGGGACGTGGCGGCGGAACGCAACGTTCCCGCCGACTGGATCGCCCACGCGAGCAGGGTGGCGGGCAACGTCGCGCTGCCTACGTCGATGACCGACGGAGGCGAGACGGCGTTCACTCCCTGGGACGGTACGGCCGAGTACGAGGTCGATCCGGCGATTCGGGACACCAGGAACGCGGTTTTTCCGCTGCACGGTCTGGAACCGCTGGACAGCCGCGACTGATCGAAGTCATCCGGCCGGGGGCGGGGAACACCAGCACTCGCGGGCGGCGGCACGGCAGGGAAAGCTCCGCGAGTTCCTTCGGTAGATAGTTCGGACAAGTGCACGGCAGTCGCTGAGAGGGGCACGGTGGACGATTCCGCGAGCGAACAGCAGCAGTGGGAACCGGAAGCCCACTATCCGCGCCACTGGGAGGCCGACGTCGTCCTCTCGGACGGTGGCACGGTTCATCTGCGGCCGATCCTGCCCGCCGACGCGGATCAACTCGTGGCCTTCCACGGCAGGCTCAGCGACCGCACCCGCTACTACCGCTACTTCTCGCCCTATCCGCGGATGCCGCAGCGCGACGTCGACCGTTTCAGCCGTGTCGACTACGTCAACCGGGTGGCGCTGGTGGCGCTGCTCGGCGACGACATAGTCGCGGTGGGGCGTTTCGACCGCCTGCGTGAACCGGAGGACTCGGCCGAGGTGGCGTTCGTGGTGCAGGACGGGCACCAGGGCAGAGGGCTCGGATCGATCCTGCTCGAGCATCTAGCGGCCGCCGCGCGGGAGTGCGGTCTCAGCCGGTTCGTCGCCGAGGTCCTCGCCGAGAACTCCCAGATGGTTCGGGTTTTCCGGGACGCCGGCTACGAGGTCAAACGGGCCATGGAGGAGGGGCTGGTCCACCTGGAGTTCCCGCTCGACCCCACCGAGGAATCGCTGGCGGTCGCACGCGCCAGGGAACAGGCCGCCGAAGCCCGCAGCGTGCACAACCTGCTGCACCCGCGTTCGGTGGCGGTGATCGGTGCCTCCATCGACCCGGACAAGATCGGCCACACCGTGCTGGCCAACCTGCTGGGGGCCGATTCCGCCGCCCCGATATACCCGGTCAATCCGGAGCACCGGGCGGTGCGGGGAGTGCGTTCCTACGGCTCCGTGCTCGACATTCCCGACGACATAGACCTGGCCGTGATCGCCATCCCCGCGGGCGGTGTCGCCGAGGTCCTGGACTCCTGCCTGGCCAAGGGAGTCAAAGCGCTGCTGATCGTCAGCTCGGGCTTCAGCGACGTCGGTCCCAGCGGCCGGGAGGCCGAGAGCAGCATGGTGCACCAGGCACGGGTCTACGGCATGCGCGTGGTCGGCCCCAACGCGTTGGGGGTGGTCAACACCGACCCGGCCCAGCGGCTGAACGCCAGTCTTGCCCCGCACCTGCCGGGACGTGGCAGGACCGGGTTCTTCTGCCAGTCCGGGGCACTGGGGGTGGCGATCCTGGCCGCGGCCACCGAGCGCGGTCTCGGGGTCTCCACATTCGTCTCCGCGGGTAACCGTGCCGACCTGTCCGGCAACGACCTGCTGCAGTACTGGCAGACCGACACCGCCACCGATGTTGTGCTGCTGTACCTGGAGTCGTTCGGCAATCCGCGCAAATTCGCTCGTCTGGCGAGACGGCTGGGGCGCAGCAAACCGATAATCGCGGTCAAGTCGGGACGCCACGCCGTGCGTGCGGGGCTGGCCGCCACCTCGGTGCGGATCGACGAGACCAGTGTGCAGGCGCTGTTCGATCAGGCGGGTGTGATTCGGGTCGAGTCCGTGGCGCAGATGTTCGATGCCGCGCTGTTGTTGGCACACCAGCCACTGCCCGGTGGGGAGCGGGTGGCGATCGTCGGCAATTCGAGTGCCCTGGGGATGTTGGCCGCCGACGCCGCGCTGGAGCAGGGGCTGCGTCCGGTGGTGGACCCCGTGGACGTCGGGGCCGCCGCGGGGCCCGAGGAGTTCGCCGCGGCGGTACGTTCCGCTGCCGAGAACAGCGAGGTGGACGCGCTGGTCACGGTGTTCGCCCCACCCGTGGCCGTGCCGGGCACGGCTTACGCCAGGCAGCTGCGGACCGCGTTGCACGAGGCGGGAACGCTGCGAACCAAACCGGTGGTGAGTACTTTCCTCGCTGCCGAAGGGGTGCCCGACGAACTGGCGGTTCCGGGACCGGACGGAACTCCCGGACCCGGCTCGGTGCCCTCCTATCCCAGCCCGGAGCGAGCGGTGCTGGCGTTGGCCCGTGCGGTGCGCTACGCGAACTGGCGCGCCGCGCCGCAGGGCGAGTTCGTCCGCCCCGAGGGAGTCGACGTCGAACGGGCACGCCGGCTGGTCGAGGAATGGACCGAGGCGGGGATCGGCAGGCTGTCCGACGAACGGATGGTGCTGTTGCTGGAGTGCTACGGCATCGAGGTGGTGGCGTTCCGACTGGTCACCGATGTCGAATCGGCGGTGGCGGCCGCCGAGGAGGTCGGGTTTCCCGTGGCGTTGAAGTCCGCCAGTGAACGACTCCGGCACCGTACGGACCTGGCCGGGGTACGGCTCGATCTCGGTGGACCCGAGGCGGTACGAACCGCTTACCGGGACCTGTGCGACCTTTCCGGAACGACCGATCTCTACGTGCAGCGGATGGCCCCCAAGGGAACCTCGTGCGTGCTACGGCTGATGGACGATCCGTCCTTCGGTACTCTCGTCTCCTTCGGTCTGGCCGGTCCCGCCAACGACCTCATCGGGGATCGTGCCTATCGGGCGGTGCCGCTGACCGACACCGACGTGGCGGAGCTGATCAGGGCGCCACGCGCCGCGCCGATGCTCACCGGCTATCGCGGGGCTCAGGCGGCGGATCTCGACTCGATGGCGGACCTCGTGCTGCGGGTGGCCAGTCTGGCCGAGGATCTGCCCGAAGTGCGTGAGCTGGTGCTGGAGCCGGTGCTGGCAGCCCCGTCAGGTGCCTGGGTCACGGGTGCGGTGCTCGGGCTGGGACCGACACCGGATTCCCCCGATTCCGGGCCGCGCAGGCTCCGGTGACCCGCTTCCGAGGTGGGCACGCGGTGTTTCGGGAAACTCCCGAACCGCCGCCCACGGCGACGGCGAGGGCTGCAGGCCCACCCCCGTCCCACGGCGAACGCCGAGGCCGTGGCCGAGCTACCGGACAGCGCTCGTGGGCCGGGTGCACTCCTCGCGGCGATTCGCCGTGTCGCCTTGTCGCCAATCCGACACGCGGCGCAACCGGCCGCGGGGGTGGCCCCGTCCAGGTGACATGAGACGACTGCCAACCCTGCTGGGTGCCGGTGTGATGCTGTTCGCGTTGACCGCCTGTGGCGAAGGGCGGTCCGACGTCGGGTTCGGCGCCCAGCCACCACCGCCGCCCTCCGAACAACAGCGATCCAAGATCTCGAGTGAAGACGAGGCCGACGGGCCCCCTGGGCGGGAGCCGAAGGGTACCGAGGTTCCCGCCGAACAGGTCGATGCCTCCGCGTTGCCCGAGGGCTACCCCAGTGAGGTCTGGACCAGGGAGTCCGGCAGGAAACTCGTCGCGATCGGCCAGGAGGGAGGCTGCGGCAGCGTGCGCGTCGAGGTGAGCGGTCAGAGCGCCGAACGGGTGGAGCTGGCTCTCGTCGAGGAGAACCCGAAGCCGTCCGGTCCGTGCACCATGGATCTGCGCTATCCGCCCGTGGTCGCCCCGATCGACAAGCCCCTCGGGGACCGGACCGTGGTTCTCACCGAGCGGGAGGTCGACGTCCCGAGCGACCAGTAGCGTTTCCACGGTCTCTCCGAATACGAGGAGACCGCGCTGTACGAGGTGACCGCGCTCCGCCCCGCCGGGATTCGTGCCGAAGAGGGACACGGACGTCGCCGGGGCGGGCCTTCGTGTGCCGCCGGGACGGCCGAAGCCTTCAGGCAGGCCGGAAAACCTGCGATCCTGTCCGGGATTACGTGCGTGGAAGGCTTCCGCGACACGGCTTGGAGGGAAAGGGCGCATTCCAATGGCAGAGCGGAGCGACGGTGTTCCGAACGGACTGGTCAACTTTCGGGATCTGGGGGGACTCCCCGTCGAGGATGGGGTGACCACCAGCCCCGGGGTGCTGTTACGCAGTGATGCGCCGTACCACGGGGACCACGAGCCCCCGGAGACCGCCCACTGGCCGCCCCGAGCGGTGATAGACCTTCGCGACACCGGCACGGAATCCGACGTGGTGCACCCGTTGGAAGACGTCAGCACGGTCCACCGGGTCCCGCTGCTCGAAGGGCTGCGCGCCGAGTCGGGGCAGGACCCCTGGCTGACGTTGCCGGAGCTGTACGGCCACATCCTGGACTTCGCCGCGAAACCGCTGTTGGAGGTCTTTCGGATCGCGGTGGAAACCGAGGGTCCGGTGCTGGTGCACTGTGCCGCGGGCAAGGACCGTACGGGGGTGGCCTGCGCGTTGCTGTTGCGTACGGCGGGAGTCCGCTACGACGCGGTGGTGGCCGACTACGTGCACACCGACCGCAACATGCGTCAGGTGCTGCGGCGGCTCCGGATAGAACCCGAACTGCCGCCGGGAGTCGACGAATCCGACGTCGACGAGTTCATTTCCGCACCGGCACACGCCATCGAACACGCGCTCGAACGCGTCGAGTCGCACGAGGAGGGGGTAGCCGGGTGGCTGATGCGGCACGGTGCCGCTCCCGAGGAGATCCGGCGCTGGCGAGAGCGGCTGCTGGGCCCGCGGTGACCCGTTCCGTGTGAAGCGCTTCCCGGCACACCTACGGCTCGCCGGGGTGAACCCGTTCACCCCGGCGAGCCGGTGCGCGAGTCCCGGCTCAGCTCGCGTAGGAGCGCAGCTTGTTCGCCCGGTCGCCCTGCCGTAGCTTCGACATGACCTCACGCTCGATCTGGCGAACACGTTCCCGGGAGAGACCGAACGCCTTGCCGATCTGGTCCAGCGTGCGCGGCTGGCCGTCGTCCAGGCCGTAACGCATGCGGATCACCTGCTGCTCCCGACCTTCCAGCGTGTCCAGCACGCGACGCAGATCGTCCTGCAGGAACCCGGAGATCACGGCGTTCTCGGCATCGGCGCTCTCGGAGTCCTCGATGAAGTCCCCGAGCGGGGCGTCCTCCTCCGAACCGACCGGCATGTCCAGGCTCACCGGATCCTTGGAGTGATCCATGAGGTCGACCACCTTTTCCACCGACATGTCCGCCTCGCCGGCGATCTCCTCCTCGGTGGCCTCCCTGCCGAGCTTCTGGTGCAGGTCCCGCTTGATCCGGGCGAGTTTGTTGACCTGCTCCACCAGGTGGACGGGTAGGCGAATCGTACGGCTCTGGTCGGCCATTCCCCGCGTGATCGCCTGGCGGATCCACCAGGTGGCGTAGGTGGAGAACTTGTAGCCCTTGGTGTAGTCGAACTTCTCGACCGCACGGATCAGGCCCAGGTTGCCCTCCTGGATCAGGTCCAACAGCGGCATCCCCCGGCCGGTGTAGCGCTTGGCAAGGCTCACCACCAACCGCAGGTTGGCTTCCATCAGGTGGTTCTTCGCGTCACGGCCGTCGCGCACGACCGTCTTGAGGTCGCTACGACGCTCCCTGGTCATGTCCTCCGAAGTGTCCAGCAGGTGCTTGGCGAACACTCCGGCTTCGATTCGCTTGGCGAGGTCCACCTCGTCCTGGGCGCTGAGCAGTGCGGTACGCCCGATACCATTGAGGTAGACCCGCACCAGATCGGCCGATGGCCCCTGGTTGTCGAGGTCGGCCTCGTTGGTGACGTCCGGGGCTGTGGTCTGCGGGACGGTCATAGAGCTACCTCCCTGACGGGCTGGTTGTCGGGTGCCGGGGTACCGGCACGCCACCGCGCCACACGAAGGACGGGTACGCTCGGTGTGGTGGTGATGGTTCGTCCTTCTTCGGTATCGTCGGTGGCCGGTGGTGCCGGTGGTTGAGTCGGTTCGGTTCTGGTTCCTCGTCGAGTCGACCGTGGGGTCGGATCGGCGGCAGGAGACGTTGGGCTTCTCGTCCGGCTGATCGGAAGCGGCTGTTTCAGGGCCTGTGGCATCTCGGTCGGCTGGTTCGCCGCCCTGCCGGCGGCCCCGTCCCCACCCGGGAGGGTGGTTCGAAGACCGGCCGGTGACCGGCTGTGGCACCGGTTCTCGGGCGTTGTGTTGTGGTTTGGTTACCCGGAAAACGCACACGTTGCCGAAATCGTTCCCGGATTCGTCGGATGAGCGACGTCAGCGTCGTCACACTCGACGTGCCCGGTGCCCGTGTGGGAGAAGACGCCCCAGGTGGAAGGGGGCAGGCGCGAGCACGGCCGCGCGCCGTGCGGCGGTAACCCTCGCTTCGTCCTGCTCCGTCCCACCGGTTCGCGGGCGCGAGCGAGTTCGGCGCCCACCTCGATGGAGTGCTCGGTGAGCCGGAGATCGGTGGGCGGCCACGGGCGGCGTGGAGTCCCGACGAAGCGTCGGAGGGAGCACCTACCTCGCCACGAACTTCCTCAGGTCTCCACTAGCAGCGTGAACGGGCCGTCGTTGGTGCTGTCCACCGCCATTTCCGCCCCGAACACACCTGTCGAGACGCGGGCACCGCGCTCGCGCAGCTGTTCGACCACCTTTTCGACCAGTGGCTCGGCCTGTTCGGGCGCCGCAGCGGCGCTCCAGGACGGCCGCCGCCCCTTCCGGGTGTTCCCGTAGAGGGTGAACTGGCTGATCACCAGCAGGGGTGCGTCAGCGGTGGCGCAGGACTGCTCGTCCCGCAGCGCCCGCAGCTCGTGAAGCTTGCGCGCCATGACCTCCGCCTGCTCGGAGGTGTCCGAGTGGGTCGCCGCCACCAGCACCAGCAGCCCCGGTTCGGTGATGCTTCCCACCACTTCGCCGGCCACGCGAACCGCCGCTGCTGTGACTCGTGTCACCACCGCCCTCATCGCTCTCGGCCCCATTCCGCGGGCAGCAGCATGCCGTGCCGGATCAACTCGCGCAGCACCGGTTCGGCCGAACGGGCCAGTTCCGCGGAATCGGCCCCGTGCCCGGCGCCGAGCAGTTCCAGCAGTTCGTCGGTGGCGAGCGCGCCCTGACACCCCGCGATCAGGTTGGCGCCGATCTCGTCGACCTCGTGCTGCCAGCCGGGCCCGTCGGTTCGGTGCAACCGGTGTACGAACGTGGCCCAGCCGTCCTGCTCGTGGGAGCTGACCTGCTCCAGCACCAGCCCTGGGGCGGTCACCAACGGACTGCGCAGCAGTTCCTGCTGAGACGGGCGCTGCCGTAGCCACTCGACCCTGCGCAGCCACTCGTCGGCCTCGGCGCCGAGCGGATCGTCGAAAGCCTGTCTGAGGTCCTCGCACACCACCTCACCGGGCTGTTGTCCCGGAGTACGGCGCAGCGTGACGAAGCCGAAGCCGACAGCCGTCACACCGTTGGCCTCGAACCAGTCCAGCCATTCGGCCGATTTGCGTCTACCGGTTTCCGACTTCGGATCGATCCCGGCGTCGCGCAGCCACGTGCCGACGTACAACGCCGGTTCGGCCACGTCACGCTGTACGAACCAGGCGTCCACGTCGGTGTGCCGCAACCAGCCACCGACCCGTTCCTGCCAGTCCTCGTCCTCCAGGTGCAGCCACGAGGCGAGTACGTGTGCGGTGCCGCCCTCGTTGAGCAGTTCCGGAACCCTGCCCACCACGAGAGCGCTCGCCTCGTCGCCGGACAGCCCGGAGTCACGATAGACGAAATCGGTTCGTGCGGGACCGACCACGAACGGCGGGTTGCACACCACCTGGTCGAAACGTCGCCCCGACACGGGGTCGAACCAGTCGCCGTGGAGCGATTCCACCTCGACGCGATTCAGGCGGAACGTGGCCGCCGCGAGCGACAGCGCCCGCTCGGAGACGTCGGTGACCGTCACCCGTTCCGCGTGCGTGCCGGCGTGCAGTGCCTGCACGCCGCATCCCGTACCCAGGTCGAGCAACGACCCCACCTGCCTGGTGGGGGTGGCGCGTACCAGGCTCAGCGAGGCCTGACCGACTCCGAGTACGTGCTCGCGTGAAACCGGCAGATTCGAGGGACGCGTGTCCGCGTCCAGGTCGGAGATGATCCACCACGAGTTGCCGGTGGCGGCGTGTGGTCGGATGTCCAGTCCCGCACGTACCGAGTCACCGTCGTGCACGAGGACACCCGCCGCGACGGCCTCCTCCGGGGACAACGGGTGCAGCGCCTCTTCCGCCGCTGCCCGGTCGACCGGGTGCCCCAGCAGGAAGACGCGGATGAGCGTGTTGAG
Organism: Actinopolyspora mzabensis; assembly: GCF_900101095.1. Taxonomy (GTDB): domain Bacteria; phylum Actinomycetota; class Actinomycetes; order Mycobacteriales; family Pseudonocardiaceae; genus Actinopolyspora; species Actinopolyspora mzabensis. Next base: position 184,168 of record NZ_FNFM01000007.1, on the reverse strand, counting down.
CGCGCCCGCCCCGGAAGTGGCCCGAATCGCGGGTTCGGGCTCTCCTCTGCCCAGTGCGGCGTGGGCCTGCGGCCCCAAGGTGTCGAGCACCCCATCGGCCGTGTAGTTCGCCGTGAGCAACGCCTCGCGCAGTCGGTCGATGCGATCGTGCGATAGTTCGGGAGTCACGTCCTCGATCCTCACACGGCGGTGTCCTCCGAGTTCGGGCACACCCGTGATCCGGCGGGGTCGTCCGAGGTCGCCGGGCCTGTGCGCTCGGCCACTTTCCCCGGGGCCAATCACGCCGGGGATGTGCAGCGGGACGGACGAGTGGGACGATGTGAGTGTGGAGGTGGTGTCGTGAGTGGCTCCCAGCGTAGTGACGACACCCCGGTGCTGATCACCGAGGCAGAGCCGTCGTACGACGATCAGCAAGCGGCCAGGCGCAAGAAGTACGCGCTGATGATGTCCTTGCGTATCCCCTGTCTGGTGGCGGCCGTCATGGTTTACCCGATCTGGTGGTTGTCCTTGATCATCATCGCTGTCTCCATCCCGTTGCCCTGGATAGCGGTGTTGGTGGCCAATGACAGGCCTCCTCGCAAGAGCGAGCACGTCAACCGGTACCACCGCGATTCCCGGAGGCGTGAGCTGGAGGACGCGGAGCACCGGGTGATCGACGGCGAGTGATGTTCGTAGCCTTTCCGTGGTGGTTCCTCGGCCCGGCCGCCACCGGACAGCGTGGCTGCCCTGCCTCGTGGGGCATCATGGTGTTATGACTACGACTACTCTTCCGGAGACCGACACCCGGCCGGAGAACACCGAGCAGACCAGTGACGACCGGCCCGAGGTTTTTCACTACGTCCAGAAGGACAAGATCGCCGAGAGTGCCGTGATGGGCAGTCACGTGGTGGCTCTGTGCGGCGAGGTGTTCCCGGTCACCAAATCGGCCAAGCCCGGCTCCCCGGTGTGCCCGGAGTGCAAGGAGATCTTCGAGGGGCTCCCGCCCGGTGGGGGAGACGACGAGTAGAGCCGATCTCTTCCGCGCCTCATTCCGAATTCGGTTCGGTCGGCGGTCGCCCGCGGTGCGGAGGTTCCACACCCGACTCCGCGCCGGGTGAATCCGCTCCGCGGGCGCCGTCGGAGTGCCCGGCTGGAGCGTCGGAGTGCCCGACCGGAGTGTCGGGATTCTCGGACGTGCTGCCGGGATCCCGCTCCGCCCCTGTCCTGCCGTGCCCTGTCCTGCCGTGCGCTGTCCTGCCGTTGTCCGGCACGCCGCGCCAGGCTTCGTAGCCGCGTTCGGTGCGCAACCGCTGGGCGGCACGCTGCATCTCCAGGCGGCGCCAGCGCCGCCGCTCCCGTCGCGTCATCCCCGCGGGCCAGGTGCGTTGAATCGCGTTGTTGAACTGCGCACCACTCACCACCGCGAAACCGATGAAGAAGGCGAACAGCAGGAAGGCTATCGGGGTGGCCAACGCACCGTAGGTGTATCCGGTGCTGGTCACCCAGGTGATGTAGAGGCGTAGGCCCACGCTGGAGCACAGGAACACCACCATCGCCAGCAGCGCGCCGGGCAATCCGCGGTGCCAGGGAAGCTTGCGGGGCAGCGCGAGTTTGTACAGTGTCGCCAGCGCCAGCACCAGCAGCCCCCCGGTCACCGGGAAGTACAACAGCCGGATCAGCCCGCTCACGTCCGCACGCAACCATTCGGGCAGTACGTCGAGCAGCCAGCGAGGACCCAGTGCGGTCAGCGGCAGGATGAGCACCGCGGCGACCAGGCTGACCAGGTACAGCAGCAGTGCCAGTGCTCGTTGCCAGATCGCGTTGCGGACCATGTACTGGTCGTAGGCCAGCGTGATCGACTCGATCAACGAGGCCAGGGCCGAGGAACCCGCCCACAGCGACAGCAGGAACGCCACCGAGACAACCCTCGTCCGGCCACTCGTCAGGATGTCGGAGACCGTGGGACGGATGATCTGGCTGACGACGCTCTCGCTGAAGATCGTCCCGGCGAATTCCACGATCCTGCCCCGCATGGTCTCGACGACTTCGGGCCCCAGCCACTCACCCACGAAGCCCAGGCTGCCCAGCAGTCCCAGCAGCAGCGGCGGCAGGGAGAGCGTTTGCCAGAAGGCGGCGGCCGCCGACTCCGAGAAGATGTCGTCGTTCCACGACTTGCGCAGCGTCTGGACCACCAGGCGTCTCGGTCCGCTCGCTCTGCTGCGGAAGCGCCCCCGCCCGTCGTGGTTCGAACTCGGATCCATGCCACTTCCAGGATGTCGTCGCCGGTGTCACTCGTGCGGCCGGTGCTCGTCGCGAGGTTTCATTCTCCGATGTCCCCGCCCCTGCGGGCTCGCCGGCGGGTGGTCGAGCGGTAGGCTCCCGGGGGTTCTTTATGCCGCGCGGAAGTATCGTTGCCGAGGATTTCGGCCGATCGGGGCGGATGACTCCGGCCGCGTGTGTTGCTCGGAAAGGAGTGGCAGACGAGCGTGTCCGAGGCGCAAGTTGACCAATCCGTTCGTTCGGTGCTCAGCGACCCGTCACAGGCCAACGAGAAGCCGCTGCGCGCGTGGCAGCGCAGAGCGCTGACGAGGTACCTGGCGAGCAAACCACGGGACTTCATGGCGGTGGCGACTCCGGGAGCGGGTAAGACCACTTTCGGGCTGCGGATCGCCGCCGAGTTGTTGGCCGACCGGACGGTGGAGGCGGTGACGGTGGTCACCCCCACCGAGCACCTCAAGCATCAGTGGGCGCTCGCCGCGGGTGGAGCCGGGATCCCGATCGACTCCGAATTCAGCAACTCCGACGGTACGACCTCCCGCGACTATCGTGGTGTCGCGCTGACTTACGCGCAGGTCGCCTCGCATCCCAATCTGCACCGGGTGCGAACCGAGCGCAGGAAAACGCTGGTGATCCTGGACGAGGTCCACCACGCGGGCGATGCCAAATCCTGGGGCGACGCGGTCCGAGAGGCATTCACCCCCGCCGAGCGCAGGCTCAGCCTCACCGGTACACCGTTCCGTTCCGACGACAACCCCATCCCGTTCATCACCTACGAGCCCGATTCCGACGGGGCGCAGCGCAGCAAGGCCGATCATCTGTACGGGTATGCCGACGCGTTACAGGACGGTGTGGTCCGGCCGGTCATTTTCCTCGCCTACTCGGGTGAGGCCCGCTGGCGTACCAGCGCCGGGGACGAGTTCACCGCCAGGTTGGGCGAGCCCATGACCGCCGAGCAGACCGCGCGTGCCTGGCGCACCGCGCTCGATCCGGCCGGGGAGTGGATTCCCTCGGTGCTGCAGGCCGCCGACACCAGACTCACCCACCTCCGCCGGGACGGGATGCCGGACGCGGGCGGGCTGGTGATCGCCTCGGATCAGAAGAGCGCTCGTTCCTACGCCAAGACGCTGCAACGCATCAGCGGCACGGAACCGGTCGTGGTGGTTTCCGACGACCCGCAGGCCTCCGAGCGAATCGCTGCCTTCGCCGAGTCCGACGACCGGTGGATGGTGGCGGTGCGCATGGTCAGCGAGGGAGTGGACGTGCCGCGGCTCGCCGTGGGGGTCTACGCCACGAGCGCCTCCACCCCGCTGTTCTTCGCACAGGTCATCGGCAGGTTCGTACGCGCCCGCCGCTCCGGCGAGACCGCCAGCATTTTCCTGCCCAGCGTGCCCGTGCTGCTCGAACTCGCCAGTCAGCTGGAGGCCGATCGCGACCACGTGCTCGGCAAACCGCACCGGGAGAAGGAGGGCTGGAACGACGAGGAGCTGGTGGAGGCCAACCGGCAGCGTGACGAGCCGGGGGAGAACGAACAGCCCTACACCTCACTGGGAGCCGAGGCCGAGCTCGACCAGGTGATCTACGACGGCTCCTCGTTCGGTACCGCTGCCTTCGCCACCACCGAGGAGGAGCAGGACTACATCGGGTTGCCCGGTCTGCTGGAGCCGGACCAGGTGCGCGCGCTGTTGCAGCAGCGCCAGCAGGAGCAGCTGCGCGAGGTGGACAAGCGCGAGAAGCAGCACAAGACGGAGCAGGCCGCCACACCGGGACACCAGCCGCAGCGGGGTGGGTCGTCCGGGGGCGGTGGGCAGTCCGTCACCGAGGAACAGCGCCCGCAGAGCGTCCAGGAGCGTCTCAAGGCGCTGCGCAAGGAGCTCAACAAGGTGGTTTCCCTGCATCACCAGCGAACCGGCAAGCCCTACGGAGCGATTCACAAGGAGTTGCGCCGTGTCTGTGGCGGTCCTGCCACTGCCAGCGCCACCATCGAGCAGTTGGAGGAGCGTATCGCCACGCTCCGCTCCTGGTGAGGGGCTGCTGGTGAGGGGCTGCTGGCGGGGTGAGGGCTCCTGGTGAGATGTCCGGTCTCCCGGGAAACGACCGGTATCCGAAAGGTACCGGGGTGGCCCTCCACGCGTCGCGCCGTTCCCGAGTCGGTCCGGGGCGTTCGTCGCCGGTGGTCCGGGTAGCCGGGGCACAGGGGGAGCAGGGGAGGACGAAACACGAGGTGCCCGGCCGGAGAAATCCGACCGGGCACCTCGTGGTGGTTCCGACTTCGGAACCGGCTCCGGGGGTCGTGGGGTGACCGGTTCACCGACTTCTCGGCTCATCCGGTGCCCCGACGGTCCGGTAACCGTGATCTCAGAGTTCGATCTGTTCGTCTTCCTGCAGATCCGCCTCGATCTCGCTGAGTCCCGACTTGAACTCACGGGCGTGATGTCCGCAGAACAGCAGCTCTCCGCCGGACTGGAGAACTGCCCTGAGCTTTGCGGCGGCCCCGCAGCGGTCACAGCGGTCGGCGGCGGTCAACTCGGGGCGGGTGAGTGTGTCAGGCATCGGAATCTCCCTCCGTCCCGGCGTCGGGGGTACCCGACGCCTCGATCCTGCTGCAACCACCGGTAGCCCGCTGGCGACGGGGCCGGTGTCGCAAGTTCCACTCTTACAGACACTTGGCCTCGCGTCACTGTTCCAACCTCGATCAGCGACTTGCGTCACCCGGAAATGCCCGAATGGTGGAGTGAGTGGGAGCACACTGTGGCTCTGCTTGGCATTGACCTGCTGACCAGCCAAAACAACACTGTGAACCAATCACGATCTGTGATTTGCCGCAAAGGGCAATAGCTTTTCAGGGTGTTTTTCGGCACATTTGTTCTTGTCGTGGTGCCAAGGGTTCCGCTGTGGGCGAACGGGTGGAGCCGCCCTGTTCCCGGCATATGGCACGAAAAATGTGGCCCCGATCACTTTTCGGGGTGGGGAAGTGTGTTGCTCGGGACGGTCCCGGCTCGGTTGAACGGCCCGAACGACTCGGCCGGGCCATTCGCGTTCGGGGCCCGACCTCGGGACTGTGGCATGGCAGCGGCGTGCGGCGAGCTGTGGTCCGCCACGCGCTCGTCCGCCGCTCGGCGGGTCGAGCGGACCCTCGCTCCGGCCGAGCCGGCTCCGACACGAAAAGCGCCCGGCCCTGTTCGGGGCGGGCGCTGTGGAAGGACGGGCGGAACCAGCGCGATACGAGGGTCCCGAACACGCTCGACGGGTCTCACGGGGCCGTTGGTCGACCCGGCGATAGGCCTGGGCCGCGGACCGGAGGTACTGCCGGGCCGCGGGGTACACGGTGTGGTTCGCACGAAGTGCCCCGCGGCCGCCCGACGGAAACCGCCCCACCCGGGAGAGCCCGGGTGGGGCGGTTTCCGTAACCGGCCGGTCAGTCCAGGTAGTCGCGCAGTACCTGCGAGCGGGAGGGATGCCGGAGCTTCGACATCGTCTTGGACTCGATCTGGCGAATGCGTTCCCTGGTGACGCCGTAAACCTGTCCGATCTCGTCCAGGGTGCGTGGCTGCCCGTCGGTGAGCCCGAAGCGGAGGCGGACCACACCGGCCTCCCGCTCCGAGAGGGTTTGCAGCACCGACTGCAGCTGGTCCTGCAACAGGGTGAACGAGACCGCGTCCACGGCCACCACGGCTTCGGAGTCCTCGATGAAGTCACCGAGTTGGCTGTCGCCCTCGTCGCCGATGGTCTGGTCGAGCGAGATGGGTTCCCTGGCGTACTGCTGGATCTCCAGTACCTTCTCGGGGGAGATGTCCATCTCCTTGGCGAGCTCTTCCGGAGTGGGCTCGCGTCCCAGGTCCTGCAGCAGCTCACGCTGGATACGGCCGAGTTTGTTGATGACCTCGACCATGTGGACCGGGATACGGATCGTGCGGGCCTGGTCCGCCATGGCGCGCGTGATCGCCTGGCGGATCCACCAGGTGGCGTAGGTGGAGAACTTGTAGCCCTTGGTGTAGTCGAACTTCTCGACCGCACGGATCAGGCCCAGGTTGCCCTCCTGGATCAGGTCCAGAAAGGCCATCCCCCGCCCGGTGTAGCGCTTGGCGAGGCTCACCACCAACCGCAGGTTGGCCTCCAGCAGGTGGCTCTTCGCACGCTCACCGTCGCGCACGATCCAGCGCAGGTCCCGCCGCAGTTGCAAGGGGGGCATCTCGCCCGCTTCCTCCGCCTGCCGCAGTCGTTCGGCGGCGTAGAGGCCCGCCTCGATTCGTTTGGCGAGTTCGACCTCCTCCTCCGCGTTGAGCAGCGCGACCTTGCCGATCTGCTTGAGGTAGGCACGTACGGAATCGGCCGAAGCGGTCAGCTCGGCATCCTTGCGGGCCTGCCGGAGAGCTTCGGACTCCTCCTCGTCCCAGACGAAGTCCGGGTCGGTCTTGCCTTCCTCGTCCTCGACGACCTCCGGCTCCTCGGGGATGTCGACCTCGATGTCGTCGAGCTCGCCGTCTCCGATGTTGGCCGAACTCAGGTCGGTCTCGATCGGTTCGTCGATCTCCAGGTTCTCGCCGTTGGCCTGGTCCGGAGTCGACTCGCCCGTCGATTGGGACGTGGTGCTGTTCTCGGCCGATTTGGCCGTCTTCTTCGTCGTCGACTTCGCCGACGACTTGGAAGTGCTCTTGCGGCCGGTCGATTTCGTCCCGCTCGACTTTGTTCCGCCGGACTTGGTTCCGCTCGACTTGGTGGTGGTCGAGCCCTTCGAGTTCTTCTTGCCGGTGGACGAGGATTTCGGCGCTTCGTCGGTTTCGGCCTCGGGAGCCGTGTCCGCGTTCGAAGCGGTCTTCGTCTTGTTGGGCTCGGACCGGGCCCCGCCTGATGCTGCAGCGGAGCCGGAGCGTCGGGTTGCGGTTTCTGCGGCTGCCACGTACGCCCTTTCGCGACGGTCTGTCAGGGCTGGCCGGGGACGCGAAACCTCGGCCGCCAGGGGGTCGGGGACAACCCACCGTTCGAGCCCTACGAGGCGTGCCGGAAGGCCGTGAATTCGGTGGGACGTGTTCCATTGTAACTGTGTCAGGTGAGTGTGGTTCCGCTGCAAGGCTGATCAGAGCACCGTGTCGTGTGCACAGGTCTCCGATGCCCCGAATTCGTCGCGCTCGGAAGCCACATCCCCGTTCGGCGCACCGGCCCCCGGGCCCGCGCCGCACACTCCCGTCGCGGGAACGCCCGGTGCACGGCTCGGGAAGTCTCGGTGCGATTGTTTCCGCACTGCAGCCGGATGCTACGCGCGTTGCGCGGCGGCTGATGCCGCACCGACTATACCCGCGTCGTTCTTCAACGCAGCCGCCACGATCGGGGTGCGGTTCTGCAGCAGCGGCAGCCACTTGTGCGACTTCTTGCTGACCCCGCCTCCCGCGATGATCAGGTCCGGCCACAGGAACTTCTCCAGACTCTGGATGTACCTGCTCACCCTGGGAGCCCACTCCTCGTAGCTGAGTCCGAGGTTGTCCTTGACCGAGGCCGCTGCCTCCGCCTCGGCGTCCTCCCCGGCGACCTCGATGTGACCGAGTTCGGTGTTCGGCAGCAGCCGCCCGTCCAGGAACGCCGAGCTGCCTATACCGGTGCCGAAGGTGAGGACGAGCACGAGGCCGGATTCGCGTTCCACTCCGGCGCCGAAGCGCATCTCGGCCAGGCCCGCCGCGTCGGCATCGTTGAGCATTACGATTTGCTCACGAGCCCGCCCGAGCCGTTTGGCGAACAGCCCTTGAGCGTCTGTATCGATCCAGTCTTCGTCGATATTGGCGGCCGTCAACGCCGTGCCGTTCTTGATCACGCAAGGTAGTGTGATGCCCACCGGGCCGTCCCAGCCGAACTTGCCGACGATCTCGGCGACCACATCGGCCACGGCTTCCGGGGTGGAGGGATGGGGAGTCGAGATGCGCAGCCGTTCGTCGGCCAGGACTCCACCCTCGACATCGACCGGGCATCCCTTGATGCCGGAGCCGCCGATGTCAATGCCGAATCCGCGGGCAGTGCCCATGCCTGATCCTTCCTATTCGATTCAGGACGAGGTGTGCAGACTTTAACCGCGCTGTGTTGCGATGTGAACGTGGGTTTGACACATCAGTATGACGCCGTGGGGTTGCGGGACACTTCGGTGCTTGTCGCGCGGGAGGCCGCCGAACTGGCGATGACCATGCGGAACGAGATCGTCACCACGGGGACGGTGGACACGAAGAGTACCGAGACGGACGTGGTGACGGCCGCCGACCGGGCGGTCGAGAAGCTGATCAGGCAGCGACTCGCCGAACTCCGGCCGGGCGAGTCGGTACTCGGTGAGGAAGAAGGTGGTGCGGCCGAACAAGCGGGGTTGCGCTGGGTGGTCGATCCCATCGACGGAACCGTCAACTATCTCTACGGCTACCCCGCGTACGCCGTTTCGATCGCCGCGCAGCTGGACGGCGTCTCGTTGGCCGGTGCTGTGGTGGAGCCCTCGTCGGGGCGTGTCTGGAGTGCCGCGGTGGGCCACGGCGCCGATCTCGACGGTGAACCCCTCCGGGTCTCGGATTCGCGGCGTCTCGACCTGGCGCTGCTCGGAACCGGATTCAGCTATCTCCGGCAACGTCGTGTCCGACAGGCTTCGCTGCTGCTGGAGTTGGCCGGTGAGATACGCGACATCAGACGCGGTGGTGCGGCTTCCCTCGAACTGTGTGCCGTTGCCGCCGGATGGCTGGACGGTTACTACGAACACGGCCTGTCGCGATGGGACTGGGCCGCGGGTTCGCTGATCGCCGCCGAGGCGGGCGCGCGGTTACGACTACCCACGACGGGAACCACCGACGGTCTGGGGGACGAGGCCATCGTCTGCGCTGCTCCCGGGATCGCCGATGGACTCACCGGTAAATTGCTCGAGCACGGGGCCGCCGACATCTGACGACTCCGCGTGCCGCGGAACTCTTCCGGTAGCCGGGCGGGGACCCGCTTCGGTGCCGCGCCGGTGCCGCTCCGGGGCCGGGAAACTCCCGGTCCCGTGAGCCCGAAAGCGGCAACGGTCAGCAGTGCACGTCACGGGCGGCGTCGAGCAGCTCCTCGGATACGTTCGGTTGGCCCACCCGCTGCTGGTCGGCTCCGCTGCGGCGGTTCTCCTTGGCCCAGTTCTTGAGTTGCTGCAGCACCTGGTGGGCCTGCTGGGTGGCGCGTACCCCGTCGAACTCCGAGCCCAGCGCCAGATCCACCCCGGTGCCGGGGCGCTGGTCACGGACCAGCTGCGCGCAGGGGGCGATCAGGCTCAACGTGCGGGCGGCTCCGGCGCCCGCACGGCCGTAACGTATCTGCCCGTGGCATTTCAGGTTCGAATCCGTGTAGATCGGATCGTTGGCCGGGTCGCCACCCTTGGCGAATCCGAGATTGTTCAGTTCCTCGGTGACCAGGGTGGCCTGATTGGCTTCGCCGTTGGCGTTGAACACGTGCACCGGGACGTCCTGCGGAGGAGCCGGCGCGGTGCCGTCCAACGCTTCGCGGGACAGCATCGTGCCCGCCGGTGTCTTCGTGGGGGGTTCGCCGGGGTTCGCCGCCGAGGTGCCCGCTTCGGCTTCCGGCAAGTTGCAGCGAGTCGCCATTTCCACCGACTCGGTCGATTCGAACACCCTGGTCCAGACGAAACCCGACAACAGGGCGAGTACGGCGAGCAGGATCAACGCGGGCAATGGACGCCGGCGTCGATACCGCGGACCCCGCAGCCCTTTTCCTGTGCTCGCGGTGGACACGTTCTGCCAGCCTCCCCTGATCGAGCCGTCATTCGTCCCGGTGAGTTCATTCGAAACGGTTTCGCACCGAATCGACTGTCCGCTCAATCAGCTTAGGTGTTGATACGCGACTACGCGGCATCGTGCGAACAGTCGTGTCGAAGTTGTTGCCCGTGTGTCTTCGTCGTTGTCAGGTGTGCCGTTACGTTGCTGGAGCGGTTCGTGGAAACGGTGGAGCGCCCCACCGCCTCGGCGGCTGACCGAGGTCGTTCTCCGCGTCCGTTCGTCCGTCCGTGTCCACCCTGCCATGCTGTTGCTCGGGTCACAGGGTTCCCCGGCGGCGGGGTGAAGCACATACCACACCTACGGGTGACCCGGTGCGTATCTCGCTCCGGGATGAGCTACCCTTCCCGCGCTCCACGCTGTGAGGTTGAGGTCGGTCGCTCGTTTCGGGGGAACTTGGAGCGCAGGACGAACGGAGACCTCCGCCACTCTCGCGTGCGGGCACAAATTGGAGCCCTGGAACGTTGACCAGCGGCACACCATTGCAAATCTCCACAAATGCAGGGGTGAAACGAGATGGCCACCGACTACGACGCTCCGCGGCGCAACGAGTCCGAGGACCTTCCCGAGGACTCGCTGGAAGAGCTCAAGGCCAAACGCAACGATGCTCAGTCCGGTTCCGTGGACACGGACGAGGGTGAGATCGCGGACAATTTCGAGCTTCCGGGAGCCGACCTCTCCGGTGAGGAGATGACGGTCAAGGTGCTCCCGAAGCAGGCCGACGAGTTCACCTGCTCCAGCTGTTTCCTGGTGCACCACCGCAATCGACTGGCGGGGGAGCGGAACGGGAAATACGTCTGCCGCGACTGCGCGGCCTGAAACGCGCGGGTCGAGGACCCGAGAGCGGGCTGGATGTGACGAAACGCACGTCCAGTCCGCTGTTCACGTTCAACGCGTGCTGCGGCCGAGGTGTCGCTCCCACCGTGGCACGCTTTCACCGACCCCGTTCGGTATCGAGCCCATCCGCCGCCCGGCCCGTCCGGATGCGGCGCGCGTAGCCCGGGGCCGTATCCCCGGCTACTCCTCTCGCCGGTCCCCGCCGACCTGCCCTCGGTCGTACCGCAGTACCTCGGCCAATCGTTCCGGATGCCGCGTACTGACCACCCAGTAGGGGGTCGGGTCGTCGGGATCGTCCAACCAGATTCGTGCGGCGGTTGGTGCCCAGGGGCTGTGCAGCATGAAAGCCGCCGGATCCAGTTCCGGCCCGAGTGCTCGTCGTTTCCGTTCCCGCGGGATCACCTCGACGTCGGAGACGAACCGCAGCGGCAGCCGCGCGTTGCCCGCCCGTAGTTCCCGCTCGGTGACCACCAGGCGCGTGCGGCTCAGCCAGAGCGGCAGGGCTATCGACAGCGGCAACAGCACCACGTAGGGCAGCCACGCGCGAATGCCCGGATACCCCATGTGCACCTCGGCGGCCAGCAGGGCGGCCGCCACGAGCGGCAACGGCCAGCTCCACCAGGAGACGTGCAGCCGTTCCCGGTAGCGGATCTCTCCGCTCGTGTCATTCAACCCGGTCGTGGGACCGCTTTCGTGGGCCGCTTCTGAACTATCCGACACGTCTTCAGGGTAGTCTTGCGCCCCGTGCCAAGCGTGAAGGTCCTGCTTACTCGTGTGGATCCCGAAATACAACCCCCGTCCTACGCCCGGAGCGGTGATGCCGGTGCGGATCTCGTCACTGCGGAGGACCTGGTGCTCCGACCCGGGCACCGTGCTGTGGTCGGTACCGGGATCGCCATAGCCCTCCCGGAGGGCTTCGCCGGTTTCGTCCACCCGCGTTCCGGGATGGCAGCCCGCTCGGGGCTCAGCGTGGTCAACGCCCCGGGAACCGTTGACGCGGGCTACCGGGGTGAGATCAAAGTGTGCTTGATCAACCATGATCCGGAACGGGAGATCGTGCTGCGGCGGGGGGACCGAATAGCCCAGTTGGTGGTGCAGCGTGTCGAACACGCCGTTTTCGAGGAGGTCGTCCAACTGCCGGAGTCGGTACGCGGCTCCGACGGTTATGGTTCGACCGGAGGTCACAGCGCGTTGACGGGTTCGGCCGAGGTTGGCGACCCAGGCAATACGACCGGTAGTACGGAGGTCTGACGGGATGTTCGGATGGCGCCGTCGCGACGGACGCGAGAATGACGCGGATGGTTCCGATGTCAGCGAGGACTATCACGACGGGGCGGATTCCGTGCCCGACGGCGGACCTTATGACACGCACGAGGCTCCGCACGACGAAGTCGAACGGCTCGATCTCGGATCGGTGCGGTTGCCCGTGCCGGAGAACAGCCAGCTGCAGGTGGAGGTCGATCCCGAGGGTCCGGTGCGGGCCGTGCACCTGCTCACTCCTTCCGGACGGCTCACCGTCAGTGCGTTCGCCGCTCCGCGAACCGGCGACCTCTGGCAGGAGGTGCGCCAGGAGCTGATCGAGCAGTTGCGTTCCGACGGGGCCCGAGTGCGTCACGAGCAGGGAATCTGGGACACCGAACTCGTGGCCGACACGGACAGGACCTCGTTGCGCTTCGTCGGCGTGGACGGGCCTCGGTGGTTGCTGCGCGGCGTTGCGGCCAGCCCGTCCGAGGACCTCGACTCGTGCACGAAGCTGCTGTACGCGGTCATGGACGAGACGGTCGTCGATCGCGGTTCGGATCCCATGCCGGTCCGTACCCCGCTGCCGATCGAGCTTCCCGACGAGATCGCGCAGCACATCCAGCAGCAGCAGGAGCAGGCGGGAGCCTGAGATCGCTCGTGCTCCGGCTGGGATCCGACCTCGGAAGTCATTCGCTCGGACCGTCGTTACCCCCACGAGGCTGGACTACGAGACTAGGCTGAACTCGCACGGGTGAGAACCCGGGCGGGCACACTGGCCCACTGCGCACAGGAGCGCGAGATGAGCAATACCGGAGACGGCTACCTCCGCCGCCTCGTACGCCGCCTCACCAGCGACGTCGCCGAACTCGACGCCGACGACCTCTCCGAGAGGTCGCGGGCGAGCGGGGCCAGGCGGGCGTGCGACTGCAAGTGCGGTGAACAAGCGGAGGTGTTGGGGCGAGTCCGCTGTGTCGGTATGGCGCCCAAGGCCTCGGTTCCCACGTTGGAAGCCGAGTTGTACGACGGCACCGACGGGGTGACATTGGTTTGGCTCGGCAGGCGTCAGATCACCGGTATCGAACCCGGCAGAACTATAAAGGCCCGTGGTCGGATTGCCGATCGTGATGGTCACAAGGTTCTTTACAATCCCTACTACGAGTTGCAGAACACCGCATGACTGAATCCGGTTCATCCACTCCGGACGGGGCGGACCCCGCCCGGAGTCACGACGAGGCGTCCGACGGCGGGTCCGATGGGGCCACCGGGTCGCCCAAGGCGCCGCTCGGGATACGTGTCCCCACCGAGGGGGGTGACGGGGCCGAGCAGACACTGCTGCAACAGATGGGCGGTGTCAGCGGTCTCGCCTATTCCGCGGTTCCCATAGTCGTGTTCGTTGTCGCCAACTCGCTGGTCGGGATGGTTCCGGCCATCTGGATCGCCATCGCGAGCTCCCTCGTGCTCGCCCTGGTGCGGATCGTCCGCAGGGAACCCCTGCAACCGGCCGTCTCGGGTGTGCTCGGGGTGGCGGTTTGTTCCTTCATCGCCTACCGCACGGGGGATGCCAAGGGGTTCTTTCTGCTCGGGATCTGGACCAGCCTGATATACGGTGGCGTCTTCCTCGTTTCGATGCTCGTGCGGTGGCCGCTGATCGGCGTCGTCTGGTCCGTGCTCAACGGGCACGGATTCCGGTGGCGACAGCAGCGGCGGGCCCTGACGGGTTACGATCTGGCGACGCTTGCCTGGACGATCGTTTTCGTCGCCAAGTTCGTGGTGCAGCAGTGGCTTTACGCCGCTGACGAGACGGGCTGGCTGGCTGTGGCGCGTATCGCCATGGGGTACCCGCTCACGGCCCTGGCACTGCTGGTGACGGTGTGGGCCATTCGACGCGCCGGCAAAGTCGCCGAACAGGATCGCCAGGCCGATTCCGCGGAGTCCGTCGGCGGTGGGGGTGCCGGCGAGGTGTCTCCCCCGCGGCCGCGCCAGGAAATGGGATGACCCCGGCTGCCGGGAGGTGTCGCCACGTGTCCCTCCCGGCCGTTCGGACCGACCGTTCGGACCGGCCGTTCGGGCGAGTCGTGAACGCCGTTTCGCGACCGGTGCTTCTCAGGCCGGGTCGGGCGGGTCGTGCACCAGTTCGCTGATCCGGCGTTCCACGTCGCCCGAGGCGACGAAGAGCATCTCGTCACCCACTTCCAGCGGGTCGTCGGGCTGCGGAACGATGACCCGTCCGCCGCGAAGGATCGTGACCAGCGCGGCGTCCGCGGGCAAGGTCAGATCACGGACCCTGCGGCCCGCCAGCGGAGCTCCTTCGGGCAGGGTCATCTCCACCAGGTTGGCCTGGCCCTGCCGCAGCGTCATGAGCCGGACGATGTCACCGACACTGACCGCTTCCTCCACCATCGCGGCCAGCATGCGCGGGGTGGAGACCGCGACATCGACTCCCCACGCCTCGTTGAACAACCACTCGTTGTGCGGATCGTTCACCCGTGCCGCGACTCGCCTCACCGCGAACTCCGTCTTGGTCAGCAGCGAGACCACCAGGTTGACCTTGTCGTCACCGGTGGCGGCTATCACCACGTCGCAGGTCTCGATGCCGGTCTCCTCCAACGAGGAGAGCTCGCAGGCGTCCGCGTGCACCCACTGTGCTCCCGGAATGGCTCTGGGCTGGTAGTTCTGCGCCGAGCGCTCGATGAGCATTACCTGGTGCCCGCCTTCGAGGAGCTCGCCCGCTATGGACTGCCCGACCGCGCCTGCTCCGGCTATGGCGATGCGCATCACTGGGTCTCCTCGGGTGGGCGCTGCGCCGTCGCGGTTATCTCGGTGATCGTTCCCGACAGCGCAGCCACGTAAACGGTGTCGTCGGCCTGCACCACCGTGTCCGACTTCGGCAGCACGCCGTTGCCGAACCGCATGATGAACGCGACCCGGCACCCGGTCGCGGTTTCCAGGTCACGGGTGCGCCTACCCACCCAGCTCTCGTGCAACGGCAGGCGCAGCACGGCCACGCTCCCGGACGGGTCCCGCCATTCCGTTGCCACTCCTTCCGGGAGCAGCATCCGGAGGAACCGGTCGGTGGTCCACGGCACCGTGGCCACCGTGGGGATCCCCAGCCGCTGGTACACCTCGGCCCGTTTCGGGTCGTAGATCCGTGCCACCACGTGGCCCACACCGAAGGTCTCCCGGGCCACCCGTGCCGAGACGATGTTGGAGTTGTCCCCGTTGGAGACGGCGGCGAAGGAGCCCGCCCGTTCTATCCCGGCTTCGACCAGTACGTCCCGGTCGAAACCGTTCCCGGTCACACACTGACCGTGGAACTGTTTGCTCAACCGGTGGAAGGACTCACCGTTCTTGTCCACGACTGCCACGGTGTGATCGAGCCGTTGCAGTGCGGCCGCGAGGGAAGCCCCCACTCGGCCACAGCCCATGATCACGACATGCACGACCGGTTTCCTCGCTCTCGGCTGGTTGCCGGACCCACTGTGTCGGGATCCGTGACCCTTCCCACAGCTCTGACAGTACCCGTCGCTGTGCCGAGTCTCCGTGTCTCGGAACGGCTCGGCCCGGTGACGGACGACGACTCGGCTCGACACGACGCGTTGAGTCGACGCGGGCCGGTGCACCGTATCGAGTGAAGCGGGGCTCACTCACCCAGGGGTCCTGGCGAGACCCCGGTGTTCGGTTTCCGGTGCGCAGCGAGCTCGTGGCCACCGATTTCGGCCTGTTGCGCCCGGGCACACCACCGTTGGCGGGAGTGGCCAGCGGATGATGCCACGAAGACCCGTGCCGCCCCGGGACGCGGCTCGGGTGGGCGATCCCGCGGGAGCGGTTCGTGGGCTGCCTCCTACGCTCTTGGCCGTGTCCAAGCTCGCGACCGTGACCAAGCGTCTGCTGGTGGGCCGACCGTTCCGCAGTGACCGGTTGTCGCGCACGCTGCTGCCCAAACGCATCGCCCTACCGGTGTTCGCGTCGGACCCGATGTCCAGCGTGGCCTACGCTCCGCAGGAGATCCTGCTCACGCTGTCCGTGGCCGGCATATCGGCGTACGCGATCAGCCCGTGGATCGGCCTCGTCGTCGTCGCGGTGATGCTGGTGGTGGTGGCCTCCTACCGCCAGAACGTGCGCGCCTACACCTCCGGGGGCGGCGACTACGAGGTGGCCACCACCAACCACGGCCGCCGTTGGGGGCTCGTGGTCGCCAGCGCGCTGCTGGTCGACTACGTGCTCACCGTCGCCGTCTCCATCTCCTCGGCCGCCGCCAACATAGGCTCGGTCGTGCCGTTCGTGGCCACGCACAAGGTCGCTTTCGCGGTGGGCGCCATCGCCCTGCTCACCGCCGTGAATCTGCGGGGGGCCCGCGAGTCCGGCACCACGTTCGCCGTGCCCACCTACGCGTTCGTGCTGGGTATTCTGGGAATGATCGGCTTCGGCCTCTACCGCACCTACGTGCGCGGTGAGGAGTTGCGAGCCGAGAGCGCGGGCTTCGAACTGGCCCAGGAGCCCTCTCATATCGCCGGACTCGGTTTCGTCTTCCTCGTGCTGCGCGCCTTCTCCTCCGGCAGCGCCGCGTTGACCGGTGTGGAGGCCATCAGCAACGGTGTGCCCGCCTTTCGCAAGCCCAAACCGCGCAATGCCGCCACGACCCTGCTGTGGATGGGGCTGCTCGCCGTCACCATGTTCATGGGGCTGCTCATGCTGGCCCGCATCACCGGTGTGGTCATCGCCGAGGATCCGCAGCACCAGCTCATCGGGGCGCCGGAGGGCTACGAGCAGAAGACGCTGATCGCGCAGCTGGCCCACGCGGTGTTCGGCGGGGTCACCCCCGCCGTCTACTACCTGATCTTCTTCACCGGGTTGATCCTGGTGCTGGCCGCCAACACCGCGTTCAACGGTTTCCCGTTGCTGGGGTCCGTCCTGGCCCAGGACCGGTACCTGCCGCGGCAATTGCACACCCGGGGCGACCGGCTCGCCTTCTCCAACGGAATCCTGTTCCTGGCCGGGTTCGCCACCGTGCTGGTCCTCGTGTTCGAGGCCGATGTGACCAAGCTGATCCAGCTCTACATCGTCGGTGTGTTCGTCTCGTTCGTGCTGAGTCAGAGCGGCATGATCAGACACTGGAATCGGCGGTTACGTACCGAGGAGGATCCGTCCGCCCGGGCCAGCATGCGCAGGGCCCGCGTGATCAACTCGATCGGGCTCGCGATGACCGCCACGGTACTCGTCATCGTGCTGATCACGAAGTTCCTGCACGGTGCCTGGATCGCGATCGCCGCGATGGTCGCCGGCTACCTGTTGATGCGTGGCATACGCAAGCACTACGACCGGGTCAGCGCGGAGCTGAGTCGCACCGACGGGCCGACGGTACTGCCCTCCCGCAACTACGGCCTGGTGCTGGTTTCGCAGTTGCACCTGCCGAGCATGCGGGCACTTGCCTACGCACGCGCCACCCGCCCCGACGAGCTGGAGGCCATCACTGTCAACGTCGACGACTCGGACACCAGACGGCTCGTGGCCGCCTGGGAGGAACGGGACGTCACGGTCCCGCTCAAGGTGCTCGAATCCCCCTACCGTGAGATCACTCGGCCGATCGTGGACTATGTGAAGCGGATCCGGCGGGACAGTCCGCGCGATGTGGTGACCGTTTTCATCCCGGAGTACGTGGTCGGACGTTGGTGGGAGCAGTTGCTGCACAATCAGAGTGCGCTCCGCCTCAAGAGCAGGTTGTTGTTCGAGCCGGGTGTGATGGTCACCAGTGTGCCGTGGCAGTTGGAGTCCTCCACCAGGGTCGATCTGCGTGCCCCCACGCCCCGCCGCTCAGTGCGCTGGGGAGCCGAAGACGGGAACGAGGGCAACGGGGAGAAGAACAACGGTGGGAGGGACAGCGGGCAGCGTTGATCCCCGCCCCGACGCATGTCCGTGCCGGTTCGGTACCTCCACTCATCGAGGTTCGCTGCTCGATGTGTCCGCCTCCGCGCCGCTGCGTCCGGGTTTGGGCCGCCGCGGCTCATGGCAGGCCGTCGCTACTGTCGCCGCATCGGTTTCCGCGCCGCTGGTCCGCCGGAAGCCACCGTCGATTGGAGGCGTGAGAACTGGTGAATGACAAACCGGACTGGACGGGACGACGGCTTCGTCTCGAGATCGGTGCGGTGGCCCACGGCGGGCACTGCGTCGCCAGGTACGAGAGTCGGGTCGTGTTCGTGCGGCACACCCTGCCCGGGGAGACCGTGGACGCGTTGGTGACCGAGGACCGTGGTGGTGGGTTCTGCCGGGCCGATGCCGTGTCGGTGATCGAAGCCGCTCCCGGCCGGGTGGAACCGCCCTGTCCGTTGGCCGACATCTCACGCGGAACCGATCGTTGCGGTGGCTGTGACTGGCAGCACGTCGACCCCGCCGTTCAGCGGGAACTGAAGGCCGCCGTGGTGGCCGAGCAACTCACCAGACTGGCCGGGGTCGAGTACCCGGTCGAGGTGTTACCGCTGCCGGGTGGTCCGCTGCGCTGGCGCAGCCGTGTCCGGTTGGCGGTGGACGACGACGGCGCGGTTGGCTTTCGTGCGCACCGCAGTCACCGGGTGATACCGGTTCGGGACTGCCCGATCACGGTGGAGGGCGCACTCGACGATGTCGTTTCCCGTTCCTGGAACCCGGGGGCCGAGGTTGCCGTCACCAGGGACGATTCGGGGGAGGTGCACGTGACCGAGCACTCGGTCCGGCCCCGGCGCTCCGGTCGCGGCGGCGGCCGCCCCACCCGGGCCGCTCGGAAGGTACGGGGAACGGGGATCGCTCACCAGACCGCGCTGGGGCGGGAGTGGGGTGTCCGTTCGGAGGGGTTCTGGCAGGTGCACCCCGAGGCCGCCGACCGGTTCGCCGAAGTCGTCGCCCGGATGGCCGACGTCCCTCCCGGTGGCCGGGCATGGGACCTCTACGGCGGTGTCGGACTGTTCGCGGCCGTGCTCGGGAACCAGGCCGGCCCGAACGGTGACGTGCTGCTCGTCGAGTCCGGGGAGTCGGCGGTGCGCGACGCCGAGGCCAACCTGGCCGATCTGCCGCAGGTGCGGGTGCGCTCCGGCCGGGTGGAGCGCGTGGTTACCGATCCGACCGTGCCCGCCCCCCACGTGGTGGTGCTCGATCCGCCGCGCAAGGGAGCGGGCAGCGGGGTGGTGGACGCGATCACCCGCGCACGGCCGGGCCGGATCGTCCACGTCGCCTGCGATCCCGCTTCCCTGGCACGCGACGTCGGGCTCTTTCGGGAGCGGGGTTACCGGTTGAGGCGGTTGGAGGCCTTCGACGCCTTCCCCATGACACAGCACGTGGAATGCATCGCTCTGTTGGAGGACACTGAACGGAACTCGTGAGTCAGCGCGTCACTACGCCTTGTGGAACCACGTCGTTCGTGGCTCCGTAGACTGGCGAAGTCGCGTGGTGACCCTGTATTACATGACCCCGTAGTGCATGACCCTGAAACACGTGACGATGTAATACATCACGACAGGCACGTGATGTGCGAAGTGAAAGTTCGAAGCGCGGTTCCCGGAACGGGAGCCGCGTGCCGTGGGAGACGGGCCGCTCCGCGAACGGGAGTCGTGTCCGTGCCCCGAGACCTGTAGTCGGTCACGACGAGCGAGGTGGAGCGGTGACGCTGCTGGAGTCCGTGCACAGCCCGGCCGATGTCCAGCGCCTGGAGCACGGTGAGTTGGTCGAGCTCGCCGCCGAGATCAGATCCTTCTTGATCGAGAAGGTATCGCGTACCGGTGGGCACCTCGGGCCGAATCTCGGTGCGGTCGAGCTGACCCTGGCGTTGCACCGTGCGTTCGACTCACCGCGCGACCCCATCGTGTTTGACACGGGGCACCAGTCCTACGTGCACAAGATGCTCACCGGCAGGCAGCAGGGTTTCGACCGGCTGCGAAAACGCGACGGGCTGTCCGGTTACCCCTCGAGGGCCGAGAGCGAGCACGACCTGGTCGAGAACAGTCACGCCTCCACCTCGTTGTCCTATGCCGACGGTCTGGCACGGGCGATCCAGCTGAGCGACTCCGACCGCCACGTCGTCGCCGTCGTCGGCGACGGGGCGCTGACCGGAGGCATGTGCTGGGAGGCCCTCAACAACATCGCGGCCGATCAGGAACGCCCGCTGGTGATCGTGGTCAACGACAACGGGCGTTCCTACGCCCCCACGATCGGCGGGCTGGCCGAGCACCTGGCCTCGTTGCGGTTGCGTCCCGGCTACGAGCGGGCGTTGGAGAACGGGCGTCGTACCGTGCGCAGTCTCCCGGTGGTGGGGCGGCCGCTCTACACCGGGCTGCACGCGGCCAAGCGGGGCATCAAGGACGCGCTGAGCCCACAGGTGATGTTCTCCGACCTCGGGATCAAGTACCTGGGGCCGGTGGACGGGCACGACCTCAAGGCGCTGGACTACGCGTTGGGGATGGCCAAGACGTTCGGCGGCCCGGTGATCGTGCACGCTGTCACGCAGAAGGGCAACGGCTTCGCGCCCGCCGAGAACCACGAGGCCGACCAGATGCACCAGGTCAAGGTCATGGACCCGGCCACGGGCGCCCCCACCGGGCCCACCGCGACCAGCTGGACCAACGTGTTCTCGGACGAGCTCGTCCGTATCGGTGGGGAGCGCGACGACATCGTCGCGATCACCGGTGCCATGCTCGGGCCCACCGGTCTGGACAAGTTCGCCCGGAACTACCCAGCGCGCTGCGTGGACGTGGGCATCGCCGAGCAGCACGCCATGACCTCGGCCGCGGGGATGGCGATGGGCGGCCTGCATCCGGTGTTCGCGGTGTACTCGACGTTTCTCAACCGCGCGTTCGACCAGTTGCTCATGGACGTGGCGCTGCATCGGCAGCCGGTGACGGTGACCCTGGACCGCTCAGGCGTCACCGGTGACGACGGGCCGAGCCACAACGGCATGTGGGACCTCTCCGTCCTGGGGATGATCCCGGGGATTCGGGTCGCTGCCCCGCGCGATGCGGCGACGCTGCGTGAGGAGCTTCGGGAGGCGGTCGCGGTGGAGGACGGCCCCACCGTGGTGCGGTTCTCGAAGGGAACGGTCATCGACGAGGTTCCCGCCCTCGAACGGGTCGAGGGTGTCGACGTGCTGCGTCGCCCGGCGGAACACGAGGAACGGGACGTGCTGTTGAGCGCGGTCGGCGCGTTCGGGGAGCTCGCCGTCGCCGCCGCGGAACGACTCTCCGCACAGGGGATCGGTGTGACCGTGGTGGATCCGCGCTGGGTGGTTCCCGTTCCGGGGGCCGTGCTCGAGATGGCCCGGTACCACCGGCTCGTCGTCACGCTCGAGGACTGCGGTCGGCACGGTGGTTTCGGGTGGTCGTTGGCGGCCGCCATGCGTGACGCGGACATCGACGTCCCGCTGCGGGACCTCGCGATTCCGAATCGTTTTCTGGAACACGCCTCGCGTGGTGAGGTGCTCGCCGAACTCGGACTCACCGAGCAGGACGTGGCTCGCCGGATCACCGAGTGGGTGGCCGACCGACTCGAAGGGCAGTTGGACGAGGACGAGACCGGTATCACCACCGATCTGGACACGCCGCGAGCCGAGTGATCCCGCGCTCCCTGATCGTCCGGAACGGCCGTGCTGTGGCACGGTGAACACGTGCGGATCCTTGTGGTGGAGGACGAACAGCCGCTCGCCGACGCGATCGCGCGTGGGCTGAAGCGGGAAGGGCTTGCCGTGGACGTGACCTACGACGGCCTCGACGCTCAGGAGAAGGTCGCGGTCACTCGCTACGACGTGGTGGTGCTGGATCGTGATCTGCCCTCGTTGTCCGGTGACCGGCTGTGCGCCGAGTTGGTCGCCTCCGAGGAGCTCACCAGGGTTCTGATGCTCACCGCGAGCGGCACGGTGGCCGACCGCGTCGAGGGGCTCTCGCTCGGTGCCGACGACTACCTCGCGAAGCCGTTCGCGTTCGACGAGCTCGTGGCCAGGGTGCGCGCGCTGGGCAGGCGTTCCACACCCGCCACACCGCCGTTGCTGACCGCGCACGATCTCGAACTGGACTCCGCCAGGATGCGGGTCAGCAGGAGCGGTGGCGAGGTGGATCTGACCCGCAAGGAGTTCGGGGTGCTGCAGGTGCTGCTCGCCGCGCGCGGCGCCGTGGTCAGTTCCGAGGAACTGCTGGAACGGGTGTGGGACGAGTACGCCGATCCGTTCACCACCACCGTGCGAGTGACCGTTATGACATTGCGGAAGAAGCTCGGTGACCCGGGCGTCATCGACACGGTGGTCGGTTCCGGTTACCGCGTGCCCTCCGCCGGCTCGGGGACCTCGTCCGACACGGACGCTGAAGTCTCCGGTGCCGGCGAGAAGTGATGCTGTTCCGGGCTCGTTCGGTGGAACGTCCCGCGCCCGCCGAAGCACCCGCGCGGCGCGGACCCGGACTGCGGGTGCGGCTGACGCTGCTGTCGACCGTGCTGGTCGCACTGGTCAGCGGTCTGTTGTTGTGGCTCGGCTGGTTGTTGGTCGGCGACGTGGTGGCCGCCGTACCGCGCATGCCTCCCGGAAGTACGGTGCGGGTGGACGGCGTGCCGGTCTCCGCGGGTGAACTCGCCGAGGCGCTGCGTGCTCGGGCGCGGGAGCGGGTGCTGCTGGTCGGCGGGGTAGCCTTCGTGGCCGTCGTGCTGGCGGCCGCGGTGTCTGCGTGGACCGTGTGCGGCAGGGTGCTGCGGCCACTGCACTCGGTCACCGGCACCGCACGCAGGCTTTCCGCACGATCGCTGGGGGAGCGGATCGGGTTGCGGGGCCCCCGGGACGAGGTCGCGGAGCTGGCCGAAACCTTCGACGGAATGCTGGACCGGTTGCAGAGCGCGTTCGAGTCCCAGCACCGTTTCGTGGCCAATGCCAGCCACGAGCTGCGCACGCCGCTGTCGGTGATCCGCACCGAACTCGACGTCACCCTGTCCGATCCGAACGCCGACGCGGCCGAGCTGCGCCGGATGGCCGGAGTGGTGCGCGATGCGACGGCGAAATCGCAGCGACTCGTCGAATCGTTGCTGCTGCTCGCCCGTACCGAGGGGGCCGAGCTGCCGAGTCGTGAGCCGGTCGATCTAACCGAGTTGGCACGTGGCGCGTTGCGGCCGTTGGAGGAGCAGACGTGCGCGTCCGGGCTGCGTACGGAGCTCAGCCCTGCCCCGGCCTTCGCGATGGGTGATCCGGCGTTGCTGGAACGAGTGGCGGGCAACCTGCTGGAGAACGCGGTGCGCTACAACGCCGAGGGCGGCTGGATCGACGTCGTCACCGCTGTTTCGGGGGAGTGGACCTCGTTGACGGTTTCCTCGTCCGGGACCGAGGTCTCCTCGGAGCGGGTGGACGGGTTGTTCGAACCGTTCCGACGGGCAGGAGCGGAACGCACCGCCCGCACGGGCGCGGGGCTCGGCCTGTCCATCGTGCGAGCCGCGGCGAGCGCGCACGGTGGCACCGTCTCGGCGTGTCCGGTTCCGGGCGGCGGGCTCTCGGTGACCGTGTGGCTGCCAGCAGCGCGGTGAGCTCCGCGAAACCGTCCCGGAAACTCCCCACCGGCGAGAGCACCGCTGTGTGGCTTCCTCAGAGCCGGAGGGTGGCGATGTCCAGTTCCAGTGGTGCGGGTGATTCCTCGAGGTGTACCGGTCCGTCACCCAGGCGCACCGATGTGGCGGGGGCGTACCGTCCCTCGTCCAACCGGTATGCCACCAGCTCGGTCGGCCCGCGACCGTCCTGGGCAACGCTCCAGAAGAACGGGATGCCCGCCTCGGCGCAGGCGTCCAGCTTGTCGCGCTGTTCCCGTGCGGTGTTGCCGGGTGACCAGATCTCTCCGGCGAGCCGTACGTGCTCGGCGCCGAACGAGTTACCGAGGGGAGCGGTGTCCAGCACCACGAAGTCCGGGATCAGCGCCGTCCGCCGCTCGGTGCCGCTCTCCACGCCGATGCCACCCACCGCGTACAGCGCGTTCGGCGTGGACGCGATAGCCCTGTCGAGCAAGTTCACGAGCTGTTTCTCGGCCCACTGATGCGGGCCGCTCGGTGGTGGCGTCACCAGCCAGTACCCCTCGAGCAGTTCCAGGCGCGATCCGTCGGCGCGGGCGGGCAGCGCGTGCCAGTCGTCGATCGTGAACGGGCCGATCTCGTGCTGTACAAGCGCGGTCACCGAGCATCACCTCACCTCGTTCGTGATCCATCATGCCACGACCGGCGAGCCGCCGTGCGTGCGATTCGCCGTGCTCCGGGAGCAGCTGTGCGCCGGGGACAGCGGTGCTCCGAGGATACCCACGCGGGCGCCGTCGCGGGGCTCGAACCGGCACGGGCTCCGAGGAATCCGTGCGGAACGCCTTCTCCGCTCGGGTGTCGCGGACCGCGCCACACCAGAAGGGCCGGGACGGTGGGTACCGTCCCGGCCCTCGAGCACCGGTCACTCCGTGATTACCAACCGGACTTCCGGAGCGATCGCTCAGCTGCTGGGCAGGCTGGCTACCCCGGGTTGGTGGAAGCGCTTGCCGTTGACCAGCTCGGAGTAACCCGAGCGGTCCAGGTAGGGGGTGATGCCGCCCAGCCAGAACGGCCATCCCGCCCCGAGGAGCATGCACAGATCGAGATCCGCGGCCTCGACGACGACGTCCTCGTCCAGCATGATCCGCGCCTCTTCCGCCAACGCGCGCAGCGCGCGGTCACGGACCTGCTCCTCGGAGAGCGGTTCGTCGCCCTGCTGCCACAGCTCGGCGACCTCGGGGTCGACGATCTGGTTGCCCGCCTCGTCGGTGGTCCACACGCCCGTCTTGCCCGCGTCGACGAACCGCCGCAGGTTGTCGCTGAGACCGAACCGGTCCGGGTAGGCGGCGTGCATGGTCTCGTTGACGTGCTGTGCGATCGCGGGACCGACCAGCTGCAGCAGCACCATCGGACTCATCGGCAGCCCCAGCGGGTTCAGCGCCCGGTCGGCCACCTCGAAGGGGGTTCCCTCGTCGACCGAGGCGATGACCTCGCCGAGGAAACGGGTCAGTAGCCGGTTGACCACGAAGGCGGGTGTGTCGGCGGTCAGCACGCAGGACTTCTTGAGCTTCTTGCCGACCGTGAAGGCCGTGGCCAGCGTGGTGTCGTCGGTCCGCTCGCCGCGCACGATCTCCAGCAGCGGCAGTACCGCGACGGGGTTGAAGAAGTGGAAGCCGACCACCCGTTCCGGATGGGCGAGCTTCGCGCCCATCTCGCCGACCGAGAGCGAGGAGGTGTTGGTGGCCAGCACCGTCTCCGGTGAGACGTGCTGCTCCAACTCGCCGAACACCTGCTGCTTGACCGACATCTCCTCGAACACGGCCTCGATGACGAAGTCGGCGTCGGCGAAGGCGCTCTTGTCCAGCGAACCGGTGACCAGCGCCTTGAGCCGGTTCACTCCGTCGGAGGAGAGTCGCCCCTTCGCGCCGAGCTTGTCGATCTCGCCGTGCACGTAGGCCACGCCCTTGTCGATGCGTCCCTGGTCGATGTCGGTGAGTACCACCGGCACCTCCAGGCGGCGTGCGAACAGCAGCGCCAGTTGCCCGGCCATCAGCCCCGCGCCGACGACGCCCACCTTGTTGACGTCGTTGGCCAGGGACTTGTCCGGTGCTCCGGCCGGCTTCTTCGCCCGCTTCTGCGTGAGGTCGAAGGCGTAGAGCCCGGCACGCAGCTCGTCGGTCATCAGCGCGTCGGCGAGTGCTTCGGTCTCGGCCGCGTAACCGGCGTCGAGGTCGTTGTTCCTGGCGAGTTCGAGCAGCTCGACGGCCTTGTTCACGCCCGGTGAGGCGCCGTGCGTCTTGCTCGCCGCGATCTCCTTCGCACGAGTGATCGCGTCGTCCCAGCCCTGGCCGCGGTCGATCTCGGCGCGCTGCACGGTGCTGGATCCGTTGACCACCCGCACGGCCCAGCGCAGCGACTCCTCCAGGAAGTCGGGAGATTCGAGCTGGATGTCGAAGATGCCCATGCCGGTGGCCTTGCCGGGGTTGAGCATCTTGTTCTGGTTGAGCGAGTTCTCCAGGATCACGGTTACCGCCTGGTCCGCGCCGACCAGGTTGGGCAGCAGTTGGGTCCCGCCCCAGCCCGGGAACAGTCCCAGGAAGCACTCTGGGAACGCGATCGCGCCCGCGTTGTCGGCCACGGTGCGGTAGTGGCACGAGAGGGCCAGTTCGAGCCCGCCCCCCAGGGCCGCGCCGTTGACGAAGGCGAAGGTGGGGATCTCGGACTCGGTCAGCCGCCGGAACACGTCGTGGCCCGCCTTGGCGATCCGGTGCGCGTACTCCCGTTCGCTGAGCTGGCCCATCCCGGACAGGTCGGCCCCTACGGCGAACACGAACGGCTTACCGGTCACCGCGATGGCGGCCGGTTCCGCCGCGAACGCCTCGTCCAGCGCGGAGTCCAGCGAGGCGAGCCCGGCCGGACCGAAGGTGGACGGCTTGGTGTGATCGTGACCGTTGTCGATGGTGACGAGCGCGACCCTGCCGTCCAGTCCCGGGACCTCGACGAGCCGGGTGTGGGCGCGGGTCACGACCTCGTCGGGAAACAGTGCTGCGGAATCGCTGTCGATGCTCACTTGGCGCCCCCGGCGGTCTCGTCGTGGTTCGGGTTCTCCCAGATCACCGTGCCGCCCATGCCGAAGCCGACGCACATGGTGGTGATGCCGTAGCGGACCTCCGGATGCTCGGCGAACTGCCTGGAGAGCTGGGTCATCAACCGCACGCCCGAAGAGGCCAGCGGGTGCCCGCAGGCGATCGCCCCGCCCCACTTGTTGATCCTGGGGTCGTCGTCGGCGATTCCGAAGTGCTCCAGGAAGGCCAGTACCTGGACCGCGAACGCCTCGTTGATCTCGAAGAGCCCGATGTCGTCGATGGACAGCCCCGCCCGGTGCAGTGCCTTCTCGGTGGCCGGTACCGGGCCCACTCCCATGACCTCGGGCTCCACGCCGGCGAAGGAGTAGCCGACCATGCGCATCCCGACGGGAAGCCCCAGTCCGCGCGCGGTCTCCTCGTCGGCGACCACGCAGCCGGTCGCACCGTCGTTGAGGCCGGCGGAGTTGCCCGGAGTCACCCGGCCGTGCGGCCGGAAGGGAGTCTTGAGTCCCGCCAGGGACTCCACGGTGGTGCCGGGGCGGGGAGGTTCGTCGGCGGTGGCCAGGCCCCAACCGGACTCGCTGGAGCGGGTGGCCACCGGGACCAGGTCCGCGCCGATCCTGCCCGCTTTCGCGGCCGCCTCGTAGCGCTGCTGGCTGAGCGCGGCGTACGCGTCGGTGCGTTCCTTGGTCAGGTTCGGGTACCGGTCGTGCAGGTTCTCGGCGGTGGAGCCCATCACCAGTGCCGAGGAGTCGACCAGGTTGTCGGAAACGAATCGAGGGTTGGGGTCCACCCCCTCGCCCATGGGGTGGTTGCCCATGTGCTCGACCCCGCCCGCCACGGCGATGTCGTAGCCGCCGAACCCGATGCCCCCCGCGATGTTGGTGACGGCCGTCATCGCGCCCGCGCACATCCGGTCGATCGCGAAACCCGGTACGGATTTGGGCAGTCCGGCGAGCAGGGCCGCGTTCCTGCCGATCGTCAGTCCCTGATCGCCGATCTGGGTGGTGGCGGCGATGGCGACCTCGTCGATCCGTTCCGGGGGGAGGTCGGGATTCCGACGCAACAGTTCACGGATGACCTTGACGATGAGATCGTCCGCGCGGGTCTCGGCGTAGATGCCCTTGGTGCCTGCCTTGCCGAACGGCGTGCGGACGCCGTCGACGAAGACCACGTTCCTGAGGGCACGCGGCGTTCCCGCCGATGCGGGGCCGCTGCTCGTGTCGGCTGTTGCCGACGCAGGTGCTGCCACGGCGTGCTCCTTGTCGATGTGGGTACGCGTCGATGTGGGTACGCGCCAGGCCGGACGGCTCCGCTGCCCGACGGCTGGCCAGGCCGCTACCGGCCGGTAACGTGCACTCTAGCGTTCATTACCGAACGGTAACCAGTGGGATCGATGTCTGCTGGACCACATCCGTGACACCACCGGCGGAGCAGTGGGAGCCGAAGCCGAGGCCCGTGAATCGAACGGATTATTTCACCTGGTCGGAAGTCTCGCCGCCGGATTCGTCCATCGCCTTGGCGATCGGCTCCGCCGTCAGTTCCACCTGCCAGCGTCGGGCACCGCGTTCGTGCAGCTGTGCCGCTATCGAGGCCGCACCTCCGTCCGAGGGGGGCTGCCAGCAGAGCCTGCGCACCAGATCCGGCAGCAGCAGGTTCTCCACCGGTAGGTTGTTCCGCTCGGCGATACCGGAGAGCACGTTCCGAACCGCGCTCAACCGGGAGGCCGCGGCCGCGTCCCGCTCGGCCCACCTGTTCGTGGGTGGTGGTCCGTCGTTCGGTGGGGTGGTGGCGGGTAGTTCCTCGGGAGGCAGCTCGCGTGCGCCCCGCAGCGCCTCGAACCACTGCTCGGACCGCCTGCGCTGCTGTTTGCCACCGAACACCGGCAGTGCGACGAGGTCCTCCCTGGTGGTCGGGTTCTCCCGCGCCGCCCGAATGATCGAGCTGTCCGGCAGGATCCGTCCCGGTGCGATGTCCCGGCGGCGGGCGATGTCGTCGCGCAGTTGCCACAGCGCGCGCACGATCGCCAGCTGTACCGGAGTGCGCAGCCGGTGGATTCCCGAGGTCCGACGCCACGGTTCCGGTCGTGCGGGTGGCGGCGGAGCCGTGCGAACGGCTTCGAACTCCTGCATGGCCCAGTCGAGCTTGCCCTGCTTGTCGAGTTCCGCGCGCAGCGCGGCACGAAGTTCGACCAGCAGCTCCACATCGAGCGCCGCGTACACCAGCCACTCGCGGGGCAGCGGTCTGCGCGACCAGTCGGCCGCACCGTGTCCCTTCTCCAGCCGGTACGAGAGCAGCCGCTCCGTGAGTGCGCCGAGCGACACTCGTTCGTAGCCGGCCAGTCGGCCCGCCAGTTCCGTGTCGAAGAGCCGGTCCGGACGCAGGCCGAGTTCGGCCAGGCACGGCAGGTCCTGCGAGGCCGCGTGTAGTACCCATTCCGTGTCACCGAGTGCGGCGACGAGCGGCCCCGGATCCCCGTTCAGCGCGATCGGGTCGATCAGTACCGTGCCCGTGCCCTCCCGGCGTAACTGCAGCAGATACGCCCGCTGCGAGTAGCGGTACCCGGAGGCGCGCTCGGTATCGATCGCGATCGGCCCACTGCCCGCCGCCAGTGCCGCGGCGGCGAGACGCAGGGATCGGGGCTGCTCGACCACCGGTGGGACCCCACCGGAGGGACGTGTCAGCAACACTGGTTCGGAATGGTCCGGTTCGGCGGATTCGGGGTGAACAGCATCCACGGCTCACAGACGATACGTCCCTCTATCGACTGAGGGGACCGAACGGTCCGATTCACCGTCCGCCGACCGGTTCGATGGCGGTTGTCAGATCATCGAATCACTCCGGCTCGCATTGCCAACGCGACCATCTGGGCCCGGTCTCCGGTGCCCAATTTGCGTCCGATCCTCGACAGGTGACTCTTCACCGTCAGAGCGGACAGATTGAGCGTTTCGCCGATCTCTTTGTTGGATCGGCCGTCCGCCACCAGCTGCAACACTTCGATCTCACGAGCGGAGAGCTCGCGCGGAGTGTTGTCGGTGCCCGGAACCCGGGTACCGGCGGCCAACACCGGAGCCACGTTCGGATCGGCGTACACACCACCGTCCAGCACGCGGCGCACGCCGTCCGTGACCACGGTCGGTGAGGCCGATTTCAGCAGGTATGCCTGTGCTCCCGCCTGAAACGCGGCCCGAACCGCATAGGGGTCGTCGGACGAGGCGAGCACCACGATCCGTGGCCAGCCCTGGGTACGTAATTCCGTAACCAGGTCTACACCTGTCCCATCGGGCAGTCCCAGATCGAGGACTGCCAGGTCGCACGGACCGGTGGCCAAGGCGCGTGCCTTGGCCTCGGCCATCGATGCGGCTTCGTGCACCGTGCCGGCGCCCATCTGCAGCAGCCGGGAGGATATGGCCTCCCGGAGCAGCGGATGATCGTCCACCACGAGCACCGTGAACAGCTCTTCCCGCGGGTGCGGAACCATGTTAGCCGGCAATGCACCGGCTGGCGTGGTACGAGCGGCCTGACCTAAGCCGACGGCAGCCACGTCACTACCTCCCTGGAGTCGGTCGTGCCCCCCGACCGGCACCGGGACTCTCGGCCGATCAGCCGCGCCACTGATCGACCGAAAGTGGTGTCGTTCAGGTTGTAGCGTAACCGTCCGAGCGGATTATTGGGACGATCAAACGGGTATGTATCCCGATCGAGTTGTCCTCGATGTGACGCTGCCTACTTCTTTCGGGTGATACTAGAAAACAGTGTTAACGCCGAAGCGTAGTGATTCGATACAGATCTTTCGATCTCCGTCTCTCCTGCGATATCGGAACGGTGCGCTACGGGTCGCCCTCGTTCCGGTCCTCCGGCAACCCCGAGGGCCCGCGCCTTGCGGGAGGCGCCGCCGAGGCGTCCGGTTGGCCCGCTCCGCCGTTGAGTGACCGTTCGACGGGCGCCGCCCCCCACCGGGTCGCCCACTTACCGGGCCCCAACTCACCGGGCCCCAACTCACCGGGCGCCAACTCACCGGGCGCCAACTCACCGGGCGCCCACTCGACAGCGATCCGTACGCCGGAGGTGTTCAGCCGTGCCTGCGGCGCTCCGTGCTCCGGTTGCCCAACACGCTCACGCCGACGGGCGGCAGCCCGGCCGCGGTGCCGATCACTTCCTGGAAAGCGCGTGCGTGCGCGGTCAGTTCGCTGTCCGAAGGAGTCCAGGAACCCCGCAGCTCCAGCTCGTGCTCGCGCGCCGGTTCCGCCATGTCACCGAACCTGGCCGAGCAGGTCTCGGTAACCGTTCCGCCCAGCGCCGTGTGGCCGGCGCGGCAGGAGTGCAGCGCTTCCGTCAGCCACGACCAGCCGAGCTCGGCCAGCCCGGGGTCGCCCGCCAGTTCGCTTCCCACATCGGCCCGCAGGTAGACGACCAGTCGCAGCACCCCCTCCCACGAGGGCTGCCCCTCCGGGTCGTGCAGCAGCACGAGTCGGGCCGTGACGGCCGTACCCTCGGGACCGCTCGTCTCGGCCGCCAGCGCATAGGTCCACGGAGCGAGCCGCTTCGGTGGGCGTATCTCGCTGAGCTCTATCTCCCTGCGGGGAGGCGGGGCCTGCAGTGTTGCCACCGCGTCCCGAAAAACCATGGGAACAGCCGACATCTCGGTCACAGCAGGTGACTGTAAGACCTGTTCGCAACCACGTGGCGACGCCACGCCGGAGATCACGAACAGTGGACCGGACGCTCGGCTTCCTCGTACGGCGTGCGAACATGAGGTCGGGTCCGTCCCAGGCGGATCCGGCCACCCGGGTGGAGGGGCTCCGGGGTGCCCGAGACGTCGGTGGGCGTGCCGTCTCACCCGGCCACCCGCGCAAGCCGTTCCGCGAGGACCTCCGAGGAGCCCCATTGCGCTTGTCCGGACGTGGTCCTGCCGGCTCCGCGACATTGCGTCACGGCGGCGGCCGGGGCCCGGATTCGGCCCTACGGCGCCCCTGACCCCTTCGAATCGGCGGAGGATTCCGATGACCCATCCCACGCACGTCTCCAACCGACGCGGGCTCGACGATGCTCCGTTGCTGGTGGCCGCGAACGGCGGAACTCCCGAGCACACCCCCGTGTGGTTCATGCGTCAGGCGGGGCGTTCGTTGCCGGAGTACCGCCGGGTACGGGAAGGCGTTCCCATGCTGCGGGCCTGCCTCACGCCCGAACTGGTGTGTGAGATCACGATGCAACCGGTCCGAAGGCACGGCGTGGACGCCGCGATCCTCTTCAGCGACATCGTGCTTCCGCTGTACGCCGCCGGTGTGGGGCTGGACATCGTCTCCGGCACCGGCCCGGTGGTCAACCAGCCGGTGCGCAGTGCCGCCGACGTGGCCGCCCTGCCCGAGTTGGAGACCGAACACGTCGAAGGGGTGGCCGAGGCGATCCGATTGCTGCTCGGCGAGCTGGGACGGACCCCGCTCATCGGGTTCGCGGGGGCCCCGTTCACCCTGGCCTCCTACCTCGTCGAGGGTGGCCCGAGCCGCAACCACGAGCGCACCAAGGCGCTCATGCACTCCGACCCGGAAACCTGGCACGCGCTGCTCGGCAAGCTCGCCGAGACCACGCTGAAATTCCTGCGGGTGCAGGTCGACGCCGGGGTCGACGCGATTCAGCTGTTCGACTCCTGGGCAGGCGCGCTTTCCCCCCGTGACTACGCCACCTACGTGCAGCCGCACACCAGTCGGATCCTGCGGGGCATAGCGGAGTACACCGGCGACGAGGTGCCGCGGATCCACTTCGGCGTGGGGACGGGTGAACTGCTCGGAGCCATGCACGAAGCCGGCGCCAGCGTGACGGGAGTCGACTGGCGGGTCCCGTTGGACACGGCCGCGGCGCGGATCGATCCGCTGCAGCCCGCGCGCCCGGTGCTGCAGGGAAATCTCGATCCTGCGGTGCTGTTCTCGGACTGGGACTCCGTGCGCGGCGAGACCGAACGGATCCTCGCGGAGGGCGAATCGGCCGGGGGGCACATCTTCAACCTCGGGCACGGCGTGCTGCCCGACACCGATCCCGAAGTGCTGACCAGGCTCGTCGAGTTCGTGCACTCCCGCCGAGACTGACCGGAGCTGACCATGGCCAGAGTCGCTGTGATCGGCGGCGGCGTCGCAGGGATGACCGCCGCGCACCGGTTGCGGAAGCTGCTGGGTGAGCATGCCGAGATCGTCGTGTTCGACCAGGCCGAGCGAACCGGCGGCAAGCTGTACACCGCTCGGCTCGCCGATCGTGACTACGATCTCGGGGCCGAGGCGTTCCTGGCCCGGCGTCCGGAAGTCCCCCGACTCGCCGCTGAGCTCGGACTGGACGAGGAGCTGGTTCACCCCGGTTCCGCGTCGGCGACGGTGCGTGCCGGCGGGGGGAGCCGTTCGTTGCCGGCGGGGATGCTCATGGGGGTCCCCGCCTCCGGAGAGGCCGTCAGCGGGGTTCTCTCGGAGAGCGGGGTGCGTGCCGTCGAGCGGGAGGAGTCGCTCGAACCACTGCGGTTGTCCGGAGGCGACGTCTCGGTCGGTGCCCTGCTGCGGGAACGGCTCGGGTCCGAGGTCGTCGAACGCCTCGTGGAGCCGCTGCTCGGCGGGGTCTACGGCGGTTCTGCCGACGCCCTGGGCCTGCGCGCCACCATGCCGACGCTGGCGAACGCGCTGGACGCGGGCGCCGAGTCGCTGACTGCCGCCGTCCACGCGGCCATGCCCGAACCACCTCCGCCCGGTACGGACCGGCCTCCCGTGTTCGGGGCGTTCCGGCAGGGCTACGAGACGTTGCTCGACGAACTGCGGAAGCGCTCGCGAGCGAGTTTCGAGCTCGGTCGGCCGGTTCGCGCGCTGCGTCCGCTGGCCCGGGGCTGGAGCCTGTCCATCGGTTCCGCCCCGAGTCCTCGGACGCTCGACGTGGACGCGGTCGTGCTGGCCGTGCCCGCTCCCGCCGCCCGCAAGCTGCTCGCCGACCCCGTTCCGGATGCCGCAGACTGCTTCGGTCGGCTCCAACTCGCCTCCATGGCCGTGATCGGACTGGCCCTGCCGTCCCACGTCGAGCTGCCCGCCGCCTCCGGAGTGCTCATCGCCCGCGGTGAGCGGCACGCGGACGGGACCCCGTTCACCGCGAAGGCGTTCACCTTCTCCAGCCGCAAGTGGCCGCATCTGCGCGGCGGCGAGGGGGAGTTGCTGGTCCGGGCCTCGGTGGGCAGGGGAGATCCCGCCGAACTGCGGCCGGACGACGAGGAACTGCTGCGCCGGGTACGCGCCGACCTGGCCGAACTCACCGGAGTGACCGCCGCTCCCTCGCAGAGCCGCGTCGTTCGTTGGGGTGGTGGGCTGCCGCAGTACGGCGTGGGACACCCCGAGATCGTCGCCGGGATCGAGGACGCGGTCTCGCGGGCACCGGGGTTGGCGGTGGCCGGTGCCGCGCTGCACGGCGTCGGGGTTCCCGCCTGCGTCGGCACCGGCGAGTCGGCCGCGGCCGCGATCGCGGACCAGTTGGCCGCGAGCTGAGGCACCTCCCCGAGCACCTGTCCTCCCCGGCGGAGGGGGGCGGTGGCAGACTGGTCGGTATGGCCCGCCTGAACTACGACGAATTGAACGATACGATCCGCTACACCATGTGGTCGGTGTTTCGCGTCCGGCCCGGGGAACTCCCCGACGACAGGGAGAAGGCCGGGGTGAACACCAGGCGTTTCCTGGAAGGAATCGAGGAGTCCTCGGACCTCGTGGTGCGCGGTGTCTACGACGTCTCCGGTATGCGTGCCGATGCCGACTTCCTGATCTGGTGGCACGCCTCCCGGATCGAGGACCTGCAGACGGCCTACTCGGACTTCCGGCGTGAGACCCCGCTCGGTCGGGCCAGTGAGCCGGTGTGGAGCAATGTGGCCGTGCACCGGCCCGCCGAGTTCAACAAGAGCCACATCCCGGCCTTCATCGCCGGTGAGGATCCGCGCGCCTACGTGTGCGTCTACCCGTTCGTGCGCTCCTACGAGTGGTATCTGCTCCCGGACGAGGAGCGGCGGGACATGCTCGTCGAGCACGGCAAGGAGGCCAGGGACTACCCGGACGTGCGGGCGAACACCGTTCCCGCCTTCGCACTGGGCGACTACGAGTGGATCCTGTCCTTCGAGGCCGACGAGCTCCATCGGCTCGTCGACCTGATGCGTCACCTGCGTGCCACCCAGGCCCGGCTGCACGTGCGCGAGGAGACCCCGTTCTACACCGGACCGCGAGTCGGGACGGAAGACCTGGTCGCGCGGCTGCCGTGAGCTCCGGCGCTGAATTGATTTTGCGCTGATTCAGCGCTAACGTTGTGCTATGGCGACCATACAAGTTCGCGATCTCTCCGAACGCGCTTACGAGGTTCACCGCACCCGGGCTCGTGCATCGGGTCAGTCGCTGCAGGCGTATCTACGTGGTGTGTTGGAAGAGGAAGCGTCGAGAACTCCGAAGGCGGAGGTTCTGGCGAGGATGGAGCGAGTGCTGGAGACGAACACCGGGACCGGTGTGACAGTGGACAGCATCGTCGAGGACCGGGAAGCCGATCGTCGATGACGTCATTGGTCGTCATCGACGCCTCAGCGGCGCTTCTCGCTCTCACGAGCTCCGAATCCGCCGCGCGGTCCTTCCGAATGCGCCTTCCCGAGCTCGAGTGCCATGTCCCTCATCAGTTCGACGCCGAAGTGGGCAACTTCCTGCGACGTAAGGAGCTGCGGGGGGAGCTGGACCAAGAGTCCGCTCACGCAGCGCTGCGTGCGAGCAGACATGTAGCTGACCAGCGCTACCCTCACGTCGGGCCGCTCGCCGAGATGGCCTGGTCACTGCGCGGTGCGATTACCTTCTACGACGCTCTTTACGTCGCTTTGGCCACCACTCTGGACGTGCCCCTGCTGACCGCCGACGCTCGGCTTGCCAGAGCACCCGGCCTCTCCTCGACCGTCGAGCTCGTCGCGTGAGCATCGTCGAGCGCTCGGAGGGCGGCACGGACTCTCATCACGTGCTTCCGCGCCGGCCCCGGCCGAGACCGTGATCATCGACAGCCGGGGCAGCACGTGCTGCTTCACTGCCGGATGAGCCGCTCCCGGCCGGGGTTCCCCGCACTCGCCGCTTTCGGTCAGGCGTTCTCGTCCGGCTCCAGCCGCAGCGCGATGGAGTTGATGCAGTAGCGCTGGTCCGTCGGGGTGGGGTAGCCCTCTCCCTCGAACACGTGGCCGAGGTGGCTGTGACAGGACGCGCAAAGCACCTCCACGCGCACCATGCCGTGCGAGCGGTCCTCCCGGAGCAGGACCGCTTCCGAGTCGCTGGGGTCCCAGAAGGAGGGCCAACCGCAGTGCGACTCGAACTTGGTGCCGCTGCGGAACAGTTCGGCGCCACAAGCGCGGCACTCGTAGACGCCCTGGGTCTTCTCCTCCACGTAGTCACCGCTGTACGGCGCTTCGGTGGCTCCCTGCCGCAGCACGGCGTACTCGTCCTGGTTGAGTCGTTCCCGCCACTGCTGTTCCGACTTGACGACCTTGGGGGTGGTTCCCACTACCGGATCCATACCTCCACGATAATTCCGCGCGAGTGCGGCGGCACCGCAGGAGGCGCGGCCCTCGGGAGATACGGCCTCTCGGGAGGCGGCACTCCTCGGTAGGCGGGCTCACCCGGAGAACGCCGCCACCATGAACACCAGGGCGTTCCATATCGTGAAAGCGACTCCCAGCAGGATCAGCGTGACCACGACGACGGCGAGCAGTCTGCGCTCGCCCCGC
Organism: Actinopolyspora mzabensis; assembly: GCF_900101095.1. Lineage (GTDB taxonomy): Bacteria > Actinomycetota > Actinomycetes > Mycobacteriales > Pseudonocardiaceae > Actinopolyspora > Actinopolyspora mzabensis. Next base: position 147,731 of record NZ_FNFM01000007.1, on the reverse strand, counting down.
AGTCGGTTCGCGCTCTGCGCGAAGTCGCCGACCCCCTGCAACATGCCCTCGACGGTCGCTCGGGAGCCGCAGTGCTGCATCCGGTCCAGATGCGCGGCGAACGCCTGTGCCTCCGGGTCGTGCGGGTCCAGTCCGATCAGGTCGTCGGCGAAACGGCCGGCCGGCTCGTCCGGTTCGCCGTGCTCGGCGCGTGACATGCTCCCACGGTAACCCTCCGTGCCCTTCGGTGCGCCCGTATCGCACGTTCACCGGAGCCACCTGATCGGTTCGGAAAGCCGCTGCCGGGACTCCGTTCAACCGGTTTCCCGTGCCGCTCCGTGCGGAACCCGCGCGGCTGCTCGGGTCGGTCGAGGCAGACCGATCGGGGCGGGCCCGGCGAAGCACCACCGGTGCCGCACCGGGAACGGTGTTCGATCGCGGCTGTCGCCCGTCCAGCGGTATCCGTGGCTCGAACGGCGGGGCAGCATCGACGTGTCGATGTTCCTGCGATCAGGAGGCCGTCATGGAGCAAGCCGTGGCACAGACCGCGACGGAAGCACAGTTCGGTGGGTGCAGCTGCTGCGCCAGTTGCAGTGGCCCCTCCTGCGGGTGCTGCAGCAGCTGCTGACGGGACCCGGCGAACCCGGGTTCCGCATGTGCTCGCGGAGCGGAACCCCGCCGTCCGCCCGCGCCGCGGGTAGGCCCGACGTCGAGTAGTCGACTACGCCACGTCGGGCCTGGTTCGCGAGGGCACCGCGGGAGCTCCCGCGGGTATTCCGATCTCCGGGCGCGGCATCACGCCGGACACGCCGCGTCGCGGGGCGGAACCTCGCCCGCGGCGAGGAAGCCGCTGACGAGTTCCGTGACGCAGTCGGACCGCCCCAGCGCACCGTGACCGCTTCCCAACCAGCTCATCCTGCTGCCGTCGGGAAGCGTGGCGGCCATGTTCTCACTGCCGGTGGCGGGGGTCAGGGGATCGTTCTCGGTGGTTATCACCGGTATGCGCGGCAGACGGCCGTTACCGGGCGAGGGCATCGCCTGTTGCGGCCTGGGCCATGTAGAGCACCTGATCAGCCGTTGGGCGAACACGCCGCCGAACAGTGGCCTGCTGTCGACCCATTCCTCGGCGATGTTGCGCGCTCGCTCCGGCGGAAGTCGCAACATCGTGTCGTTGCAGCGCGTCACCATGCGCTGTCCCAGCCGGTCGGCCCCGGCCTCGGAATTCCGGATGAAGCCGGCCAACGCGCTGCCGTCGCCGTCCTCGGCCGCCGCGATGGCCCGGGTCAAGCTGGGCCAGTCCTCCCGGTTCTCCAGCCCGTGCAGCACCGCTCTGGCCAGTTCCCCGGAGGTGAGTGGTGCTCCGCCGGTCGAAAGGGCCTGCCCGCGGGTGCGTTCGATGAGCGAGTCCAACCGTTGTCTCGGCGAGTCACCCAGCGCGCATTCCTCGGAATCGCGGCACCTCGCGGCGAACACGTCGAAGGTCCGCTCGGCGCTGTCGGCACGTCGTTTCAGCTGCGCCAGCGTTTTCAGCGTCGGGTCGGGGGCGCCGTCGAAGACCATTCTGCCCACGCTGTTCGGATGGTCACGTGCGTAGACGCTCAACACGCGCGATCCCTCGCCGCGTCCGATGGCGTGCAGCCGGGGAACGTCGAGTTGCAGCCGCAGTTCCTCCAGGTCGTCCGAGGTGTGGCGCGTGTCGTAGGTCTGGGCTCGTCGCTCCAGGTCCAACAGGCACTTCTGGCTGGCCGTGCGCACCGATTCCAACAACCTGTCCAGCGCCGCCTCGTCGGTGGCTCGCGAGTCGAACCGAGTGATGGCCTCGCGCTCCTCCTTGGGTACGCAGTTCGTCGGATCGGACTCCCCGGTGCCCCGACGGTCCATTCCGATGATCCTGAACTCGCGCAGCATCCGCTCGGGCAGTCGCGTGGCGAGGCGCGCGGCGAATGTGGTTCCCGGTGCGCCGCGGATGTCGTTGACCACCACCAGCGGGACGTCGCCGGAGCCCGCGGCCAGCAGTGCGATTCGCGTGGTGCCACCGCGCACGGTCCCGGGAGGATCGGTACTGGTCAGCAGGTTCGTGCAGGAGAACCGCATGCCCTCGGGGGAGTGGTTCGGACCCAGCTCACTCCTGGTCGTGCCGGTACAGTCCGACCAGTTCAACGCGTTGTGGCTCGACGGCCCCAGTGGTGGCACGGTTCGTGACTCGGAGTTCCGGGGCGTTCGCGCACCGGAGTTCCCGTCGTCTCGATAGGCCACGGCCGGACGGTCGGACGGTCCCGCGGAACATGCCGTGAGCACCAGAAGCAGCAGGATGACACCGACTCTGCCGATGACGCGCGGCACGTGAACTCCTTCTCGGGGCGGTGTGCTGACTCGGGCGGGCGTTCTCCCTCCCCTGTGCACTTCCCCGCCCCTGTGCACTCCGGGAATCATCGCACGATCGGTGTGAGAAGTGGGTGAACGGTCACGGCGGTCACGTCGGTGGTACCGCTCGCGCGGTGTTGCAGTAGTCTGCCGTCCGGCCGGGCCTCCGGCAGTACCGACGTGGTCCCACCGTTCGCGGTGGTGGCGAACGTCGTGGACCCGCACAGCACCGATTCGGACAGGAGCTGAACGCGACCTTGGCACAACTGGACGAGACGTCCTCGGCGGGTCGGCCTCCCGAAGGGCGGTTCGGCGCGCTGGCCACCCGTGCTTTCGGGGCCGTGCCCCCGCCCGTGCTCGTGGTCACCGGCATGATCAGTTTGCAGGTCGGTGCCGCCTTCGCCAAGCAGCTGTTCGCCATGGCCGGTGCGTTCGGCGTGAGCGCGATCCGACTCACCTTCGCCGCGCTGGTGCTGCTGCTGGTGTGGCGTCCCGCGCTGCGGATGGACCGTAGGACTTTTCCCGTCGTCGCCGGATACGGTGCGATGCTCGCCGGGATGAACACCAGCATTTACCACGCTTTCGAGCGAATTCCGCTGGGTGTCGCGGTCACCATCGAGTTCCTGGGGCCGCTGTCGGTCGCCGTTCTCGGTTCCCGCCGCAAGCTCGACGTGCTCTGGGCGCTGCTCGCGGCCACCGGCGTACTGCTGCTCTCCCGCGTCGAGGGCGGACTCGATCCCCTGGGGGTCGCCTTCGCGCTGCTGGCGGCGGTGTTCTGGGCGGGCTACATCCTGATGGGGGCCAAACTCGGCGACCGCACCACGGGCGGGGGCGGGCTCGCCGTCGGGATGGCCGTCGGCGCGGTGCTGGTGCTCCCGTTCGGGGTGGTCGAGTCGAACACCGCGCTGCTCGATCCCCGCGTGCTGGCGGTGGGGCTGGTGGTGGCCCTGATGTCCTCCGTCGTGCCCTACTCACTGGAGCTGGAGGCGCTGCGTCGCATCCCGCCGCGGGTCTTCGGAGTGCTGATGAGCCTGGAGCCCGCCGTGGCCGCCCTGGCCGGGCTGGTGGTGCTGCGGGAGGCGCTCGGCGCGGGACAGTGGCTCGCGGTGCTGTGCGTGGTGCTCGCCTCGATCGGAGCGACTCGCGCCAGCGGACGAGCTTGAGCGCCGGGGCTTCTCACCGCACGCGCTGCGCCGGGGAGCTTTCCAGGTCCAGTCGGACCACGGTCGGCAGCGTCTCGACACGGAGCGCCTCGCGGGCGCGGGAGAGCACCTTCTCGTCCAGTTCCTCCCAGACCTGACGGACATCGGTGCCGTGCTGCAACGACAGCACCATCCGCAGCCCGGGGTTCTCGGGAGTGCCGGTGGTGCGCACCCGTACCCGGGTGACACCGCTGATCCCGCGCGCGTCGGTCCGCAACGCGTCCGTGAAAGCCGTCCCCGCGAGCGAAGTGGTCCCCGCGGCACCGCCGGCGATGTGGATGTCGGGGTGGTTCTCCGGGCGCAACGCGTGGATCAGCCACCAGAGTCCCAGCAGTATCAGCAGCACGCCCAGCGCGGCCACCACCGTGAGACTCAACCGCGGATTGTCCCGGATCCACTGCTCCAGCAGCGGGTCCAGTACCGGGCGGCCCGCCCGGTACACCCCGAGGGCTCCCGACCCCACCAGCAGGGTCAGCGCCCCCGCCAGTACCGCCAGCGTCCCGACCACGTGAACGATCGTCCGCTCGAAGGTCAGCGAGCGTCCCAGTCGGTTCGCCGTCCGCTCGGGGTGTCGCGGTGTGCTCGACTGCTCAACCGCCATGATCGCTCCTCGACAGCCTTGGGGTCATCGCTGCTTCGCCGGTTTGACCGCGACCGAGACCCTGGGGGTCGTGACCAGCGGCAGTTCCTCCGTCGCGGTACGTGCGGTCTCCTGCAGCCTGGGTTCGAGGTCACCGACCTCGGTGAATTGGCCGACCGCGTTGACCCGCACCGCTTTGCGGTGCGCGACCACGGATGCGCGTGCCACCCCGTCCTGTTCCCGAACCCGGTGGCCCACCAGCCGTGCGAGTGACCGGGGACGGGTGACCACCAACACATCCGGCGCGGGGTCGTGCAGTCTGATGTCGCCCCTGCCCGCCCGGGCGGCCACGAGAATCAGCAACAGGCCGAGCACGGCGGTGACGGCCGCCCCTGTTCGCACCAGGGTGTCCCGCCAGGAGACCCCGGCCAGCTCGTCTCGCAGGGTGGCGCGTTCCACCAGCAGCGGGTCCGCTCCGGTGGAGACGGCGGCGCGTACCGCTTCGACCACGAGCAGCAGCCCGGCGGCCAGGAACAGCAGCCCCAACAGCGTGGTGAGGATTCGAACGAACGCACGCATCGGTCGGCAGTCCTTCCAGCACGACTCGGACGGGGGGTTGGCGGCAGGGACTCCGGCGGGGTGAACCGGCCCCGAGGTCCGCGGAACGGCTTTCCGGAGCTTCCGGAGAGCTCGTCCCGCTCGGTGGCTCGTGCCCCGGCGTTTCCGGGACTCCGTTGTGAACGACTACTCCACCCGGGGGGCGGCGGGGCGAGGCACCAGCGCGGTGACCGTGACGTCCACCGTGGAGACCCGGCAGTCCGCCATGCGTTCCAGCTCGGTGCGCACCCGCTCGCGGACGGCGCTCACGGTCTCGGCGATCGGTGCCGGATAGCGCAGCGCGAGGTCCAGACGTATCCGCAGTTGCCGCTCCGGGCCGGTCAACCGTGCCGTCGCGCCGTGTTCGCCCGTACCGACTCCCGCCACGCGCCGTCGCATCCGAACACAGTTCGGTACGGAGTCCGCCGCGTGTTCGGCGATGCTGCGCAACACTCCCCGGTCGATCCGCAGTTCACCGCGCTCCGACGGCTCGGTGACACTGCCGTGCCCGGAACGTGTCGTCGCGGCGCTCTCGGCGGCATCCACTGTCCCGGTCACCGGTCCTTGCCCCGTCCGAAGAGGTCACCCAACTCCATGTCGCCGTCCACGAACCGGCCCACCACGAAGCCGATCAGACCGACCGCCAACGTGATCAGAAAGGCGGTGAAACCACCGATGGCTACCGCTACGCCGAGAATCAGCCCGGCGATCAAGCCGGTCTGTGTCGCGTTCATGGCACAACCTTCCTATTCGTCCCGCGAGCCGGCAGGTGTTCGGTCGGTACGTGATCGCCGTGGTCATACGACTCGCGGCCCTCGCCCGCGGCGTGCTCGCCATTCCCGTAGCCGGGCCAGCAGCCCGCGCAGGCCGTGCCGCCGCACGAGCACCACCGGTCCGTCCCCCCGTTCGCCGGGCATGGTCTCACCGGGCAGGTGAGTCGGTGTTTCGTGCGGCGAGCGCACCCCGTCCCGTACCGACTGTAGTTCCGCGACACCGGCGGCGAAGACTTCGGGATCACCACCGACGTCGGGATGATTCGCACGTACGAACTCCCGCAGCCGGACCCGCGCTTCCCTGGCGTCGTCCGAATCCCGACGCGAGTCCGTACCCCGGCACGAACCGGTCACCTCGTCTCACCAGCCCCGTGGTTCGACTCCGGTTCTTGTTCCGGTGTCAGCACGTCCGCGACGGTCACGTCGATCCTCGTCTCACCGGTCACTTCGCGTATTCTCTCCCGGAGCTCGGCCACCAGCTCGGGAACGGGACGTCGCAGCAGCAGCACTACACACACCTCGGTCGCCTCGCCGGTTTCCGCGGTGGTTCGTACGCCGGTCACTCGCCGCCCGGGCAGGTGGGTGGCAACGATTCCGTGTTCCCCGCCGTCCAGCCGGACCACACAGGGGTGCTCCAGAGCCGCGGCCGCTATCCGATCGGCGACGTGCTCGTACTCCCGTCCGCTCTCGTGTTCCGTGGTCATTCCCGTGCTCCCGTGCTGTCGTGCCGTGGTTCGGGACGCACAACGTCCTCGGACGGGGTATGGGGCAGAGCAGCCACTCAGCCGGTCACTGCACTCGCGATCCCGTCCCGTTCTGCTGGGGCTCCTCCTCGTCCTCGGAGGGGAGGTGGATGTCGTTGACCGAGATGTTGACCTCGGTAACCTCCAAGCCGCACATGCGTTCCACGCTGTGGATCACGTTGCGGCGTACCGCACGAGCGAGATCCACGATCGCGGCACCGTACTCCACGACGATGTCCAGGTCGATCGCGGCCTGGCGTTCTCCGACCTCCACCTGCACACCCGAGACGTTCGAACTCCCGCTGCCGCCGGGGATGCGCTCCCGCAGGGCGCCGAAAGCGCGTGACACGCCGCCCCCCATCGAGTACACCCCGGAGATCTCCCGCGCGGCGATTCCGGAGATCTTCTGCACCACCGAGGAGGAAATGCTGGTCCTGCCCTCCGAGGTGTCGTCCGCCAGGCGTGCGGGTGAGCCTCCCGAACGCGACTCCGGGATACTGGATACGTCCGTGCTGCCCGTCTGTTCCGACTGCGTGGACTCCGACTTGCTCGAACGGGTGGAGCTGCCGCCCGACTGCGTCATGCCTACTCCTCTCGAGAACACCGGTCGCCCTGCCCCCCGAGTTTATGGCCCTCCGAGCTTGTGCCGGGCTTCCGGCGTGAACTGGTCCCCGATCAGATGCTAATTCCTGCCGCGGTCTTCCGGCCCGCTGCGCATTATCACCTGATTGGGGGATGGTCGGATTTTTCCCCGGTGCCGTTCCACGGCGGGACGACATCGGCCAGCCGCACGGAGACCTCCGGGGTGCCCGCGTCGAGATGCTCGTGCAGCGCGGCCAGCAGTCGGTGCCGGATCTCGGGAAGCAACTCGTGGGCGGACGTCCGATGGGTGGCCACCAGCTCGACCCGCACCGCCTCCCTCGTCATCAGGCACGTGCGCACCGCCATGCCGGAGAACTCCGCCAGGACCTCCGTGCTCAACCGCCGCGTCAGACTCAGCGTCGCCGCCGGCTGGATGAGCAGCGTGCCGTGTTCCTGCGACACCTCCATCGGTGGGCCACCGTGCCGGTCGTGCAGTCCGCGCAGGGTGGCCAGCGTGCGGTCCACCAGGTCGTTCGAGGGAGCCGCGTGACTCCGTGCCAGTCGTCGCACCGGTCGCCAGCGCCGGGACGTCTCCGCCAGCTCCGCCCGACAGTGCGGACACTCCCGCAGGTGCTCCTCGAACTCCGGGGGAACATCGTCCAGGTGATATCCGATCAGTTCACCGACCCGGTGACCACAGGGCAGCCGCCGATCCGAAGCGAAGCCCTCCTCGTTCAAGGCGCCTCCTTCAGCTCGGCCAACAGCGCCAGCCGCGCTCGGTGGAGCCGAGACCGCAGCGCGGTGACGTTCACCTCCAGCACTTCGGCGACCTCCTCGTAGTTCATCCCCTCGAGCTCACGCAGCACCAGTGGCAGTCGCTGGGAGGGCTCGAGACGGGATATCGCCGCGTGCACTCGTCTGGTCTCCTCCTCGCGTAACGCCGTCCCCTCCGGGTTTCCCGTCTCACCCACCGGGGTCATGGTCTCGTCGGTCGGATCCAGCGGAACCGTGGGGCGCCGTTTGCGGACCTGGCTCAGTGCCGCGTTGGTGACCACCCGGTAAAGCCACGTCGACGCGGCGGAGTCACCGCGAAAGGTGGCCAGCGAGCGCCAGGCGGAGACCCAGGCGTCCTGTACGGCATCCTCCGCCTCCGCCGGATTGCCCACGATTCGCAGGGCCACGCGGTAGAGCTTGTCGGTGTGCGTGCGAACGAGGGAGTCGAACGCCGAGGTGTCGCCGTTCCCGGCCGCCACGAGCAGTGCGCTGTCCTCGCGAACGCGCTCGTCGAGCTGTTGGTGGGAATCGACCCCGTCGGTCACTCGGCCAGTCTCCCGTAGCGGAGCAGAAGCATCGATTCGTCGGCGTACAGCGCCGAGAGCAGCCGCATGTCACGCGGTGTTCCGGCCGCTGGGCCCGTGGCGATCCTACTGGTGTTCCCGCTGGTCAGCAGCGGTGACACGGTGAGGCAGAGTTCGTCGACCACATCAGCGGCGATCAGTGATCCGAACAGGCCGGGGCCGCCCTCGCAACCGATGCGGTACAGCCCGCGCCGTGCCAGCTCCCGCAGGGCCGTCGGGAGATCGACCTCGTTCCGCCCGGCCGTCACCACTTCGGCACCCGCCTCGGTCAGCGCGGCGACGCGCTCCGCGGGAGCCGCCTCGCTGGTGAGCACGATCGGAGTTGCGAACGTGTCGGTGAGCAACGGCGATGCGGGGTCGACCGAACCGCTGCCGGTGACCACCGCTATCGGGGGAACTTCACTCAGGCCGCGTTCGGTGCGACGTCGGGTGCGTGCCTCGGTGCGCCGCACCCCCCGGTAGCCTTCGGCCGTCGCGGTCCCGGCGCCGACCAGCACGACATCCGAGAGGTCCCGGATCAGTGAGAGCACGCGCCGGTCCGCGGAGTTGGACAACCCGCGCGAACCGCCGTTCACCGCCACGGCGCCGTCCAGGCTGGAGACGAAGTTCACCCTCACCCACGGGCGGCTCAGTTCCGGTGGGTACTCGTAGAAGCTTTCCAGCTCGCCGGCCGTTTCCGGATCGCTGTCCACCTGTTTCGACTCTGGAACGGGCCACAGCTGCTGCATGGGTCCATCTCAGCACGGCCACGGGCGGCCACGAGCCTCCGGTTACAGTTCCAGCATGAGCATGCCGCGCCTGGTCGACCGCCACCCCGAGCTCGGTTCCGACGAACTGGTCGCCGCGTTGACTCCTCCGCCGCGCTTCGACGAAGTACGGTTCGACAACTATGTGCCCAATCCCGCCGAGCCGAGTCAGGCCGCCGCGGTCGCCGCATGCAGGGAGTTCGCCGCCGGTATCGCACGCCCCGCTTCCGGCGGAGCCTCCTGGTTGCGCTCGTTGTTCGGCCGGGGCGGCAGGAACGGCCACTCCGACGGCCTGCCCGGGCTCTACCTGGACGGCGGATTCGGTGTGGGCAAGACGCACCTGCTCGCCTCGCTCTGGCACGAGGTCGAGCAGCCGAAGGCCTACGCCACGTTCGTCGAGCTGACCAATCTCGTGGGCGTGCTCGGTTTCAACGAGGCCGTGCGCAGGCTCTCCGGCCATCGGTTGCTGGCCATCGACGAGTTCGAGCTCGACGACCCCGGGGACACGATGCTGGTCACCCAGCTGTTGAGCAGACTCACCGACGCCGGGGTGAGGGTGGCGGCGACCTCGAACACGCTGCCCGACAAACTGGGCGAGGGCAGGTTCGCCGCCGTGGACTTCCTCCGGGAGATTCACGCGATGGCCGAGCGGTTCCGCGTCGTGCGGATCGACGGCCCCGACTACCGGCATCGCGATCAGCCCGAACCTCCGGAACCGCTCGACGAGGACGAGCTCGCCGAGCGGGCACGTACCACTCCCGCCGCCACGTTCGACGACTTCGAACGACTGTGCGCCCACCTGCAGCGGGTGCATCCCTCCAAGTACGGCCGAATGGTCGACGACGTCGCCGCGGTTCACCTGAGCGGGTTGCACACCGTGCCGAACCAGGGGGTGGCGCTGCGGGTGGTGGCGCTGGCCGACCGGCTCTACGACCGCGCGGTACCGGTGCGCGTCTCCGGCGAGCCGTTGTCCGCGCTGTTCGGTGAGGAGATGCTGGCAGGCGGCTACCGCAAGAAGTACCTGCGTGCGCTGAGCAGGCTCACCGCGCTCTCCAGGGAGTTGGCCACCTCCTGAGCCGAGCGGGGCGGTTCTGGCTCAACGGTAGCCCGCCGGTCCCGTTCCACTCAGCGTTCGGTGGTGAGCACGTGCGCCACGGCGTCCAGTCCTGAGTCCAGCTCCTCCGGAGTGATCACCAGTGGTGGGGCTATCCGCAGCGTGTTCTCCTGGGTCTGCTTGCAGAGCACACCGCGCCGCAGCAGTTCCGTGGCCGCGTCCCGTCCCTCGGGACCGCCGGGGGAGATGTCGACGCCCGCCCACAGACCGCGGCCGCGGACCTCGGAAACACCGTTCCCGACCAGCTGGTTCAGCCGTGCGTGCAGCCGGTCACCGAGCTCGCGCGCCCGGTCCTGGAAGTATCCGGTGGATAGCAGGTTCACCACCGCTCGCCCCACCGCACAGGCCAGCGGATTGCCGCCGAACGTCGAGCCGTGCTCGCCGGGACGCAGCACACCGAGTACCGCGCGGCTTCCCACCACCGCGGAAACGGGGAGAATCCCTCCGCCGAGCGCCTTGCCCAGGGTGTACAGGTCCGCCTGTACCCCCTCGTGCGAGGTGGCCAGCAGCTCGCCGGTTCTTGCCAGGCCCGACTGGATCTCGTCCGCGATCAGCAGCACGTTGTTGTCGTCGCACAGCCTCCGCAGCTCGCGCAGGTATCCCTGTTCGGGCACGATCACCCCCGCCTCGCCCTGGATCGGTTCGACGAGTACGGCAGCCGTCCGGGGGGTGATCACCGACTCGACCGCGGCGGCGTCGCCGTAATCGGTGACGACGAAGCCGGGGGTGTAGGGGCCGTAGTCGGCGCGCGCCTCGGGGTCGGTGGAGAACGAGACGATCGTGGTGGTTCGGCCGTGGAAGTTGGACCCGGCCACGACGATCTCCGCACGGTCCTCGGCGACCCCCTTGACGCGGTAGGCCCACTTGCGGGCGACCTTGATCGCCGACTCCACGGCCTCGGCCCCGGAGTTCATGGGAAGCACCATTTCAGTGCCGGTCAGTTCGGCCAGCTCCCGGCAGAACGGGCCGAACTGGTCGTGGTGAAACGCTCTGCTGGTCAACGTCACACGTTCGAGTTGTTCCGTCGCGGCAGCGATCAGGTCCGGGTGGCGGTGCCCGAAGTTCAGCGCCGAATATCCCGCCAGAAAGTCGAGGTAGTCGTTACCCTCCACGTCCGTCACCCACGCCCCGGTGCCCTTCGAGAGCACCACCGGAAGCGGGTGGTAGTTGTGCGCGGAGTAGGTCTCGTCCAGTGCCAGGAACTCGGATGTCTCGGTAGGCGTGCCACGCACGCTCGGTACGGCCGCGGTCATGGCAACAGGCTATGTCGTCACGGCAACACTTTCAGCCGCGACACATTGCTTCCTTTGGTTGTTCGTTGCGTCGTCGTGGTGGTTCGCACGTCTTCGTTGTGCGCTTTTTCGGCTGGACGAAGTAAGCCTCTTCCGCGTCCTCCCGCCCGTCCCGCACCGCGTCCGCCGCGCGGCGGGGCTGCTCCGTACGGGCTCCGGCCCGTTCCGGCTTTCCGGTGAGGGGGACTCACACGATCGCAGCCAATTCCGGCTGATTTTCCGTGTTCGTCTTCCGTGACCTTCGGTGTGTTGATAATCACGGACGGTCGATCAAGGCCACCGGAGGTATCCGTGCGCAAATCCGTGCTGTCGAACTGTTGTTCCGCCGTCCTGGCTGCCGCCCTGCTCCCGATGCTGGCCCCCGCCGCGAGCGCCGTGACCGACCGCGCCGATCCGGTCGAGTACGTGGCCCTCGGGGACTCCTACGCGTCCGGCGTGGGAATCGGAAACTACACCCCGGAGAGCGGTGACTGCCTGCGGAGTCCGCAGGCCTACCCGCGACTGGTGGCGGATCGGGGGGCCGTCGATTCCCTGGACTTCGCCGCGTGCGCGGGGGCTGAGACCCCGGACGTGCTGAACGAGCAGGTCACCGCGCTGAGCTCGAGTACCGATGTGGTCACCGTCTCGATCGGTGGCAACGACGCCGGATTCGTCGATGTGATCACCACCTGCAACACCGGCGGCGACCAGACCTGCGACGACGCGGTCACCGAGGCGGAGAACTACGCGACCCAACAACTTCCCGCCGAGTTGGCCGAGACCTACGACGCGATCGGCGCGGCGGCCCCGCAAGCCCGCGTGGCCGTCGTGGGGTATCCCAGGTTGTTCGAACTCGGTTCCTGCCTGTCCCTGCTGAGCGAGTTCGAGCGGGGCAGGCTCAACGACGCCGCCGACACGCTCGACAGCGTGATCGCCGAGCAGGCGGCGGCCGCCGGTTTCTCGTTCCTCGACGTGCGTGACGACTTCTCCGGACACGGCGTGTGTGGTGCGCAACCCTGGATCAACGGACTCTCCTACCCGGCCGAGGAGTCCTTCCACCCCGACGCCGCCGGTCACGAGCAGGGCTTTCTGCCCGATGTCTCCGGTTTCCTCGCCACGCAGAGCCCGCTGGCGAGCTGAGCGCCCGTAGCTCGTCCGGATCGGCGGTGCCGGTCCGGACGAGCTCAGAGCAGTCTGGCGTCGTAACTTCGCGGTGCGTACTGCTGCAGGGCGGTGCGAAGTCTGCGGGCCTCGCGCCGCCTAGCCCACCAGCCTCCGGTGGCCCCGACGAGGAAGATCTTGTTGCCACCGTAGTACTCACGGGTGCGGTGCCACCACTTGGAGTGCGGTGTGAACCCCTGGTGCACCCACACCGTGAGGGCCTGCTTCTTGCCGTTGCCCACCAGCCCCACTCTGCCGACCCGGCTCCAGGGAATCTCGCGGTGCAACCCCATGCGGGATATCCGCAGGCCATCGCTGTTGATCTTCAGGCTGACCCCCGGTGTCAGTGCCTGCGCCATACCCAGCACACAGCTGAGCACGAGCAGGAACACCCCGAGCGCCAGCAGCGCCCGGCCGGGGCCCCGGGTTATGACATCCGCACCGATCACTGCCGTGCCGTAGGCCAGTGCTCCCGAGAACGCCGCCCACAGCAGCGCGTTGACCCGCCTGCCGCTCCGGAACACCGGTCCCGCGAGGTCGGGCCGCACCAACGGTCGCTCCGGCCGGTCCCGTTCCGGGGTGCCGGTCGCGACTCCGTGACGCTCGTTCGCGGTGACGGCACGCGAGCCCCCGAGAGCATCGGAACCTCCCCGGGTAGTGTTCGACGGTTGGGGTGGGGCAGCGGCCGCCCCGCCCGGAGCGACGGCCGCGGGTGTCGCCTCGGCCGCTACCGAGCCACCCCGCTCTTCCGCTCGGGGGCCGCCCTTGCCCGCCGAGAGCGGTTCGCCCCGAAACACCCGGTCCAGCTCCGCGGTGTGCGCCGAGATCAGCGTCGTCACGCCTCGCGGGAGCCACTCGCCGGTGGGGGACCCCGAATGGCCGAGGTGATCCAGCAGCTCGCCGGTGCTCGGGCGGCCATTGGGGTCCTTTGCCAGGCAGGACGCGATCAGCGGACGCAACGTGGTCGGGACCGACTCCAGGTCGGGTTCGGCGTGCACGACCCGGTAGAGCATCGCGGCACTGTTCTCGTTGCCGAACGGCGCCTCTCCGGTCGCGGCGAACACCAGCACCGCCCCCAGCGAGAACACGTCGCTGGGCGGGGCGATCTCGCCACCGGTGGTCTGTTCCGGGGAGAAGAAGCCCGGGGTGCCGAAGAACATCCCGGTGGCCGTCATGCCGGTGGCGGCCATCGCCCGGGAGATGCCGAAGTCGATCACCCGAGGGCCGTCCGGCCCGAGCAGCACGTTGGCGGGTTTGAGGTCACGGTGGACCAGCCCGGCCCGATGCACCGCTTGCAGCGCTTCGGCCAGACCGGCTCCGAGCCTGCGCACGGTGTGTTCCGGGAACGGTCCGTGCTCGTTCACCGCCTGGTGCAGCGTGGGGCCGGGCACGTACTCGGTGGCCAGCCAGGGATGTTCCGCCTCGGGATCCGCGTCCACCACGGTCGCGGTCCAGAACCCACCGACGGCGGCCGACATGCTGGCCTCGCGGCGGAACCGTTCCCGGAAGTCCGCGTCCTCCGCCAGTTCCGGCTTGGCCACCTTCACCGCCACCGGACGTCCCCCTCGGGAACATCCGAGGTATACCGCGCCCATCGCCCCCTTGCCGATTCTGGCGAAAAGCCGATAGTCGCCGACCTTGCTCGGCTCGCTGGTCAGCAGCGGCTGCACTGAGTTCCCCCTTCACCGTCTCGGTCACCAAGCTTAATGGGTTCGGGACGGGCGCATGGTCCGAACCGGGGGACGTGCGGTCTCGTGCCGAGGTTGCCTCGCGGTGCTGCCGGTGCTGCCGGTGCTGCGGGGCAGGCGATCCGATGGCCCGGCCTGTTCGGCGAGTGAACGGGCCGGGAGGGCGAGCTGGACCCGTCACGTGCGGAGGTCCGCTTCGTCTTGGCACGGCGCCAGTGGCCCGAGACGGACCTCCGCGCACGCGACGTTGCTCGCGGGGTGATCCGTTCGGTCCCGGTGACGGCCGGGGTCCCGCCGTTGACTCGGTCGCTCGAGCTCGTGCTCAGTGCGCCGCCATGCGGTCGACGACGTGCTCGGCTATCGCCAGGCTGGAGGTGGCAGCGGGAGAGGGCGCGTTGCGCACCGTGGTGATGCCGTCCTCGTGGTTGATCCGGAAATCGTCCACCAGCGAACCGTCGCGGTCCACGGCCTGTGCCCGGATTCCGGCGCCGGCGCGTCGCACATCGGTGGCTCCCACCTCGGGGACGTAGCGACGTGCCGTGCGCATGTAGGCCCTTACCGAGAGGCTGCCCAGCATCTCCAGCGCGCCGGCGCGCCAGTGTGCGCGTGCCATCCGCCGGAATCCCGGCCAGCCGACCAAGCCGCGCAGCTCCGCCAGGGACACGTCGCGACGGCGGTAGCCCTCCCGGTGCAGTGCCAGGACCGCGTTCGGCCCCACCTCGACCTCCCCGGAAACGCGGCGGGTGAAGTGCACCCCCAGAAACGGGTAACGCGGGTCCGGGACGGGATAGATCATGCCGCGAACCAGCTCGCGCACCGACGGAGCGAGCCGCATGTACTCGCCCCGGAACGGCACGATTCGCGGTCCGTCCGCACCGTCGGCCCAGCGGGAGACCCGATCTGCCCGTAGCCCGGCGCACACCACGAGCCGATCCACCGGGTGGACCCCGTCCGCGGTCTCGACTTCCACACCCCCCACCCGCCGCCGTACTCCGGTCACGGCCGTGGCCAGCAGGACACTGCCACCTGCCCGCTCGATGTCCTCGCCCAACGCCCGGGCCACCGCCGCGTAGTCGGTGATCGCGGTTTCGGGGGAGTGCAGCGCGGCCACCCCGGCGGCATGGGGCTCGATCTCGGTGATCCCCGAACCGGCCACCCGTCGCAGCCCCGGAACACCGTTGCGCCGCGCGTTCGCCTCGAGCGCGTCGAAGCGGGCGAGTTCGGAACCGTCCACAGCCACCACGAGCTTGCCGCACTCCACATAGGGCAGATCCCGTTCGGAGCAGTACTCGCGAAGCATCGACCGACCGCGAGCGCAGAGCTCCGCCTTGAGGCTTCCGGGCCTGTAGTACAGGCCCGCGTGCACCACCCCGGAGTTGTGCCCGGTCTGGTGCGCACCGAGCCGGTTCTCCTTCTCGAACACGACCACCCGGGTGTTGCCGTGACGTCGGCTGAGTTCGCGTCCCACCGCCAGGCCCACGATGCCGCCTCCGACGATGCCGACGGTCTGTTCGGTCAAGTGCTTTCCGTCCTTTCGAGAGCTCCCGGGAGCGGTCGTCAGCCGCGGTGCCGCAGGAACTCGATCGCCCGGTCCGCGTGGGCCGCCATCCGTAACTCGCTGCGGATCACCCGCAGGATCCGGTTGTCGCGGTCGATCAGGAAGGTGTGCCGTTTCACCGGCAGCGGACCGAAACCGCGGCGCACGCCGAAGGAACGCGCCACCGTCCCGTTCTCGTCGGAGAGCAGTGGGAAGCCCAGTGAGTTCGTCTCCGCGAACCGGGCCTGTTTGTCCACCGGGTCCGGGCTGATACCGACCGGCTGGGCGTCCAGTACGGCGAACTCGGTCGCCAGGTCCCGGAAGTGGCAGCTCTCCGCCGTGCAGCCGGAGGTCATGGCGGCCGGGTAGAAGAACAGCACCACGATCCCACCGGTCAGCAGTTCGGACAGGGTGCGGCGAGCTCCGCGCTGGTCGGCCAGTTCGAAATCCGGTACGAGTTCGCCAGACTGCACCAGGGACTCCTTTCGAGATGCCGTTTCGGCTCGCGTGCCCGGCCCATCGGAGCGGCCCGTTTCACGACCAACTCGCGAGGTCTCGGGTGATCGGCTTCGGTCCCCCGCCGAACCTACCCGTCCGAACGCGCCCGTTGGTGGGTGAGGTTTGAGCCGTCCTGCCACGGGGTAACGCGAGGCGGCACGGATCGCCCGATGTCGAGTGGAGGTGTTGGCGGAATGGCTGGGAGTCTGAGCGGACTGCGGGTGGCTTTCCTGGTCGCCGGTGAGGGAGTCGAGCAGGTGGAGTTGACACGTCCCTGGCAGGCGGTCGAGCAGGCCGGTGGGCAGCCGGAGCTGGTTTCGGTTTCCTCCGGTTCCGTCCGGGCGTTCCACCACCTCGACAAGGCGGACACCTTCCCGGTGGACCGCATAGTCACCGACGTCGATGTGGCCGACTACGGGGGGCTGGTCCTGCCCGGTGGTGTGGCGAACCCGGATGCCCTGCGCAGGGTGCCGGAAGCCGTTCGTTTCGTCGCCGAGTTCTTCGCCGCCCAGAAACCGGTCGCCGCGATCTGTCACGCCCCGTGGACGCTCATCGAGGCGGACGTGGTGCGTGGTCGACGCTTGACCTCGTATCCGAGCCTGGCCACGGATCTGCGCAACGCCGGAGCGGAGTGGACCGACGAGCGGGTCGTCGTCGATTCCGGCCTGGTAACCAGCCGTAGCCCCGATGATCTCGACGCCTTCTGCGACAAGGCGGTCGAGGAGTTGGCCGAGGGCAAACATCGTTCCCAGGCCCGTAGCGCTCCCAGCTCCGGCACGGGCTGACCGGGTTCCGGCACCGCTTGGCGGGCTCCGGCGCCGGATGACCGGCAGGATCCGGCGCCCGCTGCGAACCCGGCGCGGAAGTCTCGGGCCACCGAGCGGTTCGCAATCCGGGATCGAGCGCCAACGGCGACGTGGGCGGTGGCGATCGAATCGTCCTCGCCCGGACCCATCACCCGATCGACGACCCATTACCCGAAAACCGGACCCATCATCCGAACGAGAAGGAGCCGACCGTGGCTGTGGACCGAGCCGATCTGAAAACGAGTCTGTCCGGACTGGACTTCCCGGCGGGCAAGGACCGGATCGTCGAGTACGCCGAGAACAACGGTGCCGACGACGAGCTGCTCGCCGCGTTGCGGGCCATGCCGCGTGCCGACGAGTACGAGAACCTCACCGAGGTGGGGCGTTCGCTCCAGCTCGACCCTGCTTCCCAGCAGGGCCAGACCGATGCCGACAAGGCCGACCAGAACACCCGTCGCACCGCGGACGGCCTGGCCGAGCACGAGACCGAGACCGCGAGCAATCCCATCGTGGAGGAGTTGGGGGAGAACCGCGGCAGCTGATCGCGTTTCCGCGGTGGCCGAGCGAGCACTCTCGCGCCCAGGGGCCGACGTCCGGTCTTCGACTCTCCCACGGAGTCGGTGGTCTCCCACGGAGTCGGTGGGTGGCCTCTTCCCGCGCCAGCTCCGCCACCCGGGTGGCGAATCCCGGGTGACCGGAGTCCGGGGGGCGGACTCAGTCGACCAGCGCCTGGTACACCAGCGTCTGCAGCCGTGTCCTGATCGGGTGTGCGCTGGAGGGCATCAGCTGGGTCAGGAACAGTACGGTCAGATCCTCACCGGGATCCACCCAGAACGCGGTGCTCGCCATCCCGCCCCAGGCATACTGTCCCTGCGAGGACAGTACTTTCGAGGCCTGCGGGCGGTCGGTTACCGAGAAGCCCAGCCCGAAACCCTTTCCCGCGTTGGTGGACTCGGAGAACGACCCCATGGCCGTCTCGGCCAGATCAGCTCCACCCGGCAGGTGGTTGCGGGTCATGAACCCCACGGTGCGGTTGCTCAGCAGCCGATTGCCGTCGAGCGCTCCGCCGCCGAGCAGCATCTGCGTGAAGCGGTGGTAGTCGCGTGCGGACGAGACCAGGCCGCCGCCTCCGGAAAGCACCCGGGGGCGGCGGGTGCTCACCCGGTTCAATCGCTCGTTGCGTACGGCGCGGTGGGCGCGGTCCACGCTGTAGAGCGCGGCCAGCCGATCCAGTTCCGATTCCGCCACCGCGAAATCGGTGTCGCGCATGTCCAGCGGCTCGAAGACGTTAGCCCGGAAGAACTCGTCGAGCGAGCTGCCGGAGATCACCTCGATCACGCGCCCGAGCACGTCGGTCGCCACCGAGTAGTTCCAGGCCGTACCGGGGTCGAACAGGAGTGGTAGCCGTGCCCATTCGGCACACGCCCCGGCCAGATCGAGTTCGGCCGGATAACCGTTCTCGAACCCCTGCTCTCGATAGATCTGGTCCACCGGGTGGATCCGGTGGAAGCCGTAGGTGAGCCCTGCGGTGTGGGTGAGCAGGTGCCAGATCCTGATCGGTTCGGTGGCGGGGCGCGTCTGGGCGGCGGCGGCCGACCCCCCGGTGTAGACGCGGGGCTGGTCGAATTCCGGGAGGTACTCGGCCACCGGGTCGGTGAGTTCCAGCAGCCCCTGTTCGTAGAGCATCATCGCGGCCACCGAGGTGACCGGTTTGCTCATCGAGTAGATCCGAAAGATCGTGTCCGTCTCCACCGGAAGCCCGGCTTCCAGGTCACGCATCCCGTGGGTGCGCAGGTAGGCGATCTTGCCGTGCCGCGCGATCAGCACCAACCAGCCCGGAAGCCTGCCGTCGGTGACGTAGTCGGCGAAATGCTGGTCGATTCGTTCCAGTCGCGTCGGGCAGAGCCCCACATCGGTGGGCTCGACCTCGGTTTGCAGTTGCCCCACGCCGAACTCCTCTCCGCATCCGCCGGGTTGCTTCGGCTCCCGCGTTGCTCCGACCCCGTCCGCCGCCGATTCACGGTGAAACGGGGTGGTCCCCGAATCGCCGGGAATCACCGGTCTCATCGCATTCTGATACATCCCGCCCGGCCACGACAGCCACGATTCGAGTGCATCGCGGGCCGGTCTCCGCCCGAGGGCGCGCCCTGCCTGGTTTGCGTGAAACGCGCTCGCGGGTAGCCGTGCTGGCAACCGTTCCCGCCGCAGGCGGGGTGAAACCAGTGGAAGCGAGACGGAGGCGACCATGTCGGATCCGTTCGACGGCGAGACTCCTTCGGCAGACGAGACGGTCTCCGACGGAGACGGGACCAGAGACCCGGCCCAGTTGCAGTCGGCCGCCGATCTGGACGAGGACGAACTCGCCGCGGACCCGTTGGAGGAGGGGATCGAACCGCCCGATGACTGGTCCCGGGTGAGCAGGCAGCGCCCGACCCCGAGTGAGCAGTCGGAGGGGACCGGTTTGGACAGCAGGCTGGCGGAGCAACGCCCCGATTTCGACGCGGGTGGTGCGGACGTGCTCGACTCCTCGCCGGTCACCGACTCG
Source organism: Actinopolyspora mzabensis (assembly GCF_900101095.1). GTDB lineage: Bacteria > Actinomycetota > Actinomycetes > Mycobacteriales > Pseudonocardiaceae > Actinopolyspora > Actinopolyspora mzabensis. Next base: position 128,187 of record NZ_FNFM01000007.1, on the reverse strand, counting down.
ACGGGGACCCGGGACGCCCCGGATGAGATCGGTGAGACCGGTGGGGAAGGGGCTGCCGAGGAGGAGCGGCCGATACGGACCTTCCACGCCGACGTGCTGGAAGCGGAACAGGTCGAGAGTACCGGGCGAAGCGCCTCGTCCACCGAGGGCATCGAGGCCACCGACCCCGGAGTGGTGCAACGGGCTCCGGAGGAGGACGCCGAACGGGTGGAGGACGATGGACGCTGAGCGAAACACCACAGCCGCGACCTCGGTGGGGCGAGAGGTGTCGCTGCCCGCGAGGGAGGCGAGCGGTGACGAGGGGCTGACCGGTGACCTGGCCGGGCTCGACAACCCGGGCGGCCTCGTGGTGTTCGTGCACGGTAGTGGTTCCTCGCGGCACAGCCCGCGCAACATCGCCGTGGCCGAACGGCTGAACGAGATGGGGCTGGCCACGTTGTTGTTGGACCTGTTGACGCCCCGGGAACGGCTCCAGGACGAGCGCGACGGCAGGCTCCGGTTCGACATCGAGCTGCTGACCACCCGAGTGCTGGGGGTGCTCGACTGGATCTCCGAACGTGCCGAACTGCGGGAACGTCCGCTGGGACTGTTCGGTGCCAGCACCGGTGCGGCCGCCGCCCTGGGCGCGGCCGTCCGCAGACCACACGAGGTGCGTGCGGTGGTCTCGCGCGGCGGACGTCCCGATCTGACCACCGAGCGGGTCGCCGCGCTGCGGGCGCCGACGCTGTTGATCGTGGGAGAGCGCGACAGCGAGGTGTTGCGGCTCAACGAGAACGTGGCTCGACATCTCCCGAGCGATCACGAGGTGTACCGGGTGCCCGCCGCCACCCACCTGTTCGAGGAGAGCGGTGCGCTGCGGCGGGTTGCCGAGGCCGCCGGTGCCTGGTTCTCCCGTTATCTGTCCCCCACGGCCACCGCTTGAATCCGGGTGGGTGGCATCCGGCCCGTGGCCGCGTGACGCCTCGGAGTCGGCATCTCGTGGATCGGGTCCGTGCATCACGTGGCGCGGGCTGTTTTCGTGTCTTGGTCGAGCTACTAGGGTAATCGGGGTTACTGTTCGGTAATTCTCGGTCGAGTACTTCCCGAACGTCGAGCGTGGGCCCGACGTTCGGTCGTTGCGCGAAAGGACGTCAGTGGTGGGGCAGATCCAACGTGTCGGTGTCGTGGGTGGCGGCCTGATGGGCTCGGGCATCGCCGAGGTCAGTGTCCGGGCAGGTCTCGACGTGGTGCTCTCCGAGATCGACGAGAACGCGGCGGAGGCTGCCCGGGCGCGGATCCGGAAGTCCATGGACCGCGCGGTCGACAACGGCAAGCTCGCCGGGGAGGACCGGGACGCCGCACTGGGCCGGCTGCGCATCACCAACCAACTGGCCGAGCAGGCCGACCGGCAGCTGGTGGTCGAGGCCGTGGCCGAGAACCCCGACATCAAGACCGGCGTGTTCGCCGAGCTCGACAGGGTGGTCACCGATCGGGAGGCGGTGCTGGCCTCCAACACCTCCTCCATCCCGATCGCCAAGCTGGCGGGAGCCACCGAGCGGCCCGGCAGCGTCATCGGTGTCCACTTCTTCAATCCGGTCCCGGTGCTCAAACTCGTCGAACTGGTACCCGCGCTGGTCACCTCGGAGGAAACCGTGCGGGTGGCCTCGGCGTTCGCCACCGAACAGCTCGGGAAGCAACCCATCAGGGCGCAGGACCGGGCCGGTTTCGTGGTCAACGCGCTGCTGGTGCCGTACCTGCTCTCCGCGGTGCGGATGTACGAGGGCGGGTTCGCCTCGGCCGAGGACATCGACAACGGAATGGTGCTCGGCTGTGCTCACCCGATGGGACCGTTGACGCTGGCCGACATGGTCGGGCTGGACACGATCGTCGCCATCGCCGACTCGATGCACGCCGAGTACGGCGATCCCGGTTACGCGGCCCCGCCGTTGCTCCGGCGCATGGTCGACGCCGGACTGCACGGCAAGAAGTCGGGACGAGGATTCTACGAGTACTGAAGTCCGGCCGCTGGTGGAGTCCGGCTGTCGGTGGAGTCCGGCCGCTGGTGAGGTTCTGCCGCGGGCATGTGGCGCGACCTCGCTCCGCGTGCCCGGACGTTCCCACCGGAAGGGCGTCGTCGGTCCGGATTCCGCCGGTGCTCAGCCGGCGGAATCCGGACCGATTCTCGTCGGCTCTCGCCGGATGGGGACGCCGGATGGGGTGAGTCGGCGGGTACGGCTACGCGACGTGGGGTCTCGAACGGCGGCGCCCGGTCAGCCGTTCGCGGTGTCCGCCAGTGTCGCCCGCAACGCCGCCACGGCGTGTTCCCGGTGTTGCTGCAATAGCCCGGCCAGTTCCGCGCCGTCGCGCGCCTCGAAGGCACGCACGATCGCCTCGTGCTCCTCGAGCACGCGACTCCGGTTGGCGGGGGCGTTGTAGTACACCGCGCGGTAGGCGTCGGTGGTGTCCCACAGCGTGCGCACCATGCGCATCAGCCATGGCATGTCCGCCGGTTCCAGTATCGCGAAGTGGAACCGCCGGTTGGCCGCGATCATCTCCACCAGATCGCCGTTCGCCGCCGCCTCGGCGACGGCACGCAGTTCCGCCCGAACCGTGGCCGAGTCCCGCTCGTCGGCCTTGGTTGCCGAAACCAGCGAGGCCTCGGTCTCCAGCAGTTCGCGTAACCGGTATACCTCGAGCAGATCCGCCAGGGACAGCTCGGCGACCGTGTAGCCCCGGTGTGGGCGGTAGACCACCTGCCCCTCCGCCTCCAGCGTTTTGAGTGCCTCCCGGAGCGGTACCCGGCTGACTCCCAGCTCGTGGGCGACGCTGTCCTGCCGTATCGGCTGGTTCGGTGCCAGCTCGCGGGACAGGATCGCCCTGCGCAACTCGTCGAGTACGAACTGCTGGGTTGTCGGCGGTCGTGGCATATCACCCCTCCTGTGATCCGCCGGCGGAGTCGAGAGGACCGGCACCTCTTCGGTGCGCTCGACGCCCCCTGTTCGCAGGGAAAGCCGTTACTGGACCGATGCGGTCGGACGGGTAGTTCCTGTCACATTCGGTTCGGCTTGACCGGCGCCCGCTCGACTGTATATTGGATCCAACCTTACGTCGCGCAAGCCTTCCTTACCACCGAACCCGTCGCGGTGAGCACACTCGGCCGGTGGCAAGGCCGCCGTACGGCGGTGGCGGAGGACACCGACAGGACGCGATACGCGCCGCGAGTGCGAGAAAGTGGGAGCCGAATGGCGCGGACTCTGCCGTTGGAGGGGGTGCTCGTCGCGGACTTCAGCCGGGTGCTCGCGGGCCCCTACGCGACGATGCTGCTCGCCGATCTCGGTGCCACCGTCGTCAAGGTCGAACGCCCCGACACCGGGGACGACACCCGAGCCTGGGGACCGCCGTGGACCGACTCGGGCTCTGCCTACTTCGAATCGCTGAACCGGGGGAAACACAGCGTCACCCTCGACCTGGCCGCCGAGCGCGACCGCGCCGCCGCGACAGAGCTCGCTCGCCGCGCCGACGTGCTGGTGGAGAACCACAAGCCGGGCGCACTGGAGCGGTTCGGGCTCGACTACGAGAGCCTCCACGCGGACAACCCCGGTCTGCTCTACGTCTCCGTCTCCGGCTTCGGCAGCGCGGAAGGGGCTGAGCTGGCGGGCTACGACTTCGTGGTGCAGGCCGTCGGCGGGCTGATGAGCATCACCGGGGAACCCGACGGGCCACCCAACAAGGTGGGGGTTGCCGTCGTGGACGTGCTCACCGGCAAGGACGCGGCGCTCGGTGTCCTGGCCGCGCTGCGGCAGCGCGAGTCCACCGGCCGCGGGCAGCACATCGAGGTCAACCTGCTCTCCAGCCTGCTTTCCGGGCTGGTCAACCAGGTCGGCGGTTTCCTGGCGACCGGTGAGAGTCCGGAACGTATGGGAAACCGGCATCCCAGTATCGCCCCCTACGAGACACTGCGTTGTGAGGACGCGTCGCTCGCCGTGGCCGTAGGCAACGACGAGCAGTTCCGCAGGTTCACCGAAACCCTCGGGCTCGTCGGGATGGCCGACGACCCGCGGTTCGCCACCAACGCGGATCGGGTGCACAACCGCGAGGAGCTCGTGGTCGAACTGGAGAACGTGCTCGGGGCACGTCCGGCCGCCGCCTGGCAACACCGGCTGCAGCGGGTGGGAATCGCCTGCGGACAGGTCAACGACCTGGCCGGGGCGGTGCGCTACGCGGAGTCCCTGGGCCTGGCCCCCACCGTTTCCCCCGGCGGCGGGGAGTCCCCGTCGGTACGCAACCCGATAGGACTGTCCGAGTCCGGCCACGCCCGTCCCTCCCCGCCACCACGGTTGGGCGAGCACAACACCGAGATCCTCGACTGGCTGCTCGGCCGCGGGGTGCCCCCGGCCGCGCCCGAACCGGAATCGCGAGCTCGCGATCTCACCGGTCCGGGAATGGACATTCACCCGATCTGACGCGTCCTTGGAGGCATGAGCAGATGAACGCCGGAACCCGCCCGGACTTCGATCCCCGCGACCCGCTGGGCATCGACGACGAGCTCAGCACCGAACAACTGGCCATCCGGGACAGCGTCCGTGCGCTGTGTCGCGACCGGGTGCAGCCCTACGTGGGGGAGTGGTTCGAGAACGGTGAACTGCCCGCGGCGCGCGAGCTGGCGCGTGAACTCGGTGGGCTCGGCGTGCTCGGCATGCATCTGGACGGCTATGGCTGCGCCGGGATGTCGGCTGTGGACTACGGCGTGGCCTGTGAGGAGCTGGAGGCGTGCGACTCCGGACTCCGCTCGTTGGTGTCGGTGCAGGGGTCGCTGGCGATGTTCGCCCTGTGGCGCTGGGGCTCCGAGGAGCAGAAGCAGCACTGGTTGCCGAGCATGGCGGCTGGGGAGGCCATCGGCTGTTTCGGCCTGACCGAACCCGACCACGGCTCGGATCCGGCTTCGATGCGTACCTCGGCACGCCGGGACGGCACGGACTGGGTCCTCAACGGTCGCAAGATGTGGATCACCAACGGCACGATCGCCGACGTCGCGGTCGTCTGGGCGAGCACCGACGAGGGGATCCGCGGCTTCGTCGTCCCCACCGACACACCGGGCTTCGCCGCACCGGAGATGCGGCACAAGCTCTCGCTGCGCGCCTCCGTGACCAGTGAACTCGTCCTCGACGACGTCCGCTTGCCGCAGGACGCCGTGCTGCCGGAAGCGACCGGGCTGCGTGGTCCGCTGAGCTGTTTGAACGAGGCCAGGTACGGCATCGTCTGGGGAGCCACCGGCGCCGCGCACAGCTGTCTGCGCGCGGCACTGGACTACTCCACCACGCGCGAGCAGTTCGGCAAACCCCTGGCCGGCCACCAGCTCACCCAGTCCAAGCTCGCCGACATGGCGGTGCGGGTGCACAACGCGCGGTTGCTCGCGCTGCACCTCGGCAGGCGCAAGGACGAGGGCAGGCTGCTGCCGCAGCAGGTCAGCTTCGGAAAGCTGGACAACGTGCGCGGCGCGCTGGAGGTCGCGCGCACCGCCCGGACCGTGTTGGGCGCCAACGGCATCTCGCTGGAGTACCCGGTGATGCGGCACATGACCAATCTCGAGTCGGTGCTGACCTACGAGGGAACCTCCGAGATGCACGCGCTGACTATCGGCGCCGCGATGACGGGGATGCAGGCCTTCCGGGACTGATTGAAGCTTTCCGGTCGGGTTGGCGGGTCGCTCGCTCGGCGGAACCTCTCGCACGGCTCTCGCTGCGGGTCCGGAGACATCGAGTAGGTACTACGCCACGTCTCCGGCGTCCTCGCGAGAGCCGCACGGGAGAACCCGCGGGTGGTCGCGTTGGTGAGGTGGCTTTCGGTGTTATCGGAACCGTAAAAGACCTATCCCGCCCGACAGCAGGGCAGGAAAGCGTCAGTGAGGCAGGGCGGTGGTGATTTCCCGCGAAATGTGCACCGGGGTGTGGGCGAGCGAACCGGAGCGCCGGGCGAGGGATCGGTCACTGGTCCGTTCGGTGTAACGGTACGGAGTGCTAGGACATGGGGTGCCCGTTACCGGAGCCGACGAGGACTGGTGCCGTGATGCCGGAAGCGATGCCGCTGACACGTGACCCCGCGGTCCGATTGCCCAAGCGGGCGATGTCCGCGGTCGCGGTGGTGGTGACCGTGGGAATCCTGCCAGCGTTCCTCGTCGGCGGCCTCGGGGTTCAGCTGCAACAGGACTTCGGATTCGGTCCCGCCGTGCTCGGTGCCGGTGCCGCCGGGTTCTTCGCGGTGGCAGCGCTTTCCTCCCGGCTGATGGGTTGGCTCTCCGAGCGGATCGGGCCCGTTCCCGCGATGCGGTTGGCCGCGGTGGGCAGCGCGGTTTGCGCCGGGGGAATCGCGGCTTCTCGAAACCTGGGCTGGCTGCTGGTGATGTTGTGGCTGGCCGGGCTTCCCAACGCCCTGGGGCAGCCCGCCTCCAATCTGCTGATCGCGCGGTGCGTGCCCGGCACCCGTCGCGCCACCGCTTTCGGTATCAAGCAGTCCGCCATTCCGGCGTCCACTCTGCTGGCGGGGCTGGCCGTCCCGGCAGTGGCGCTGACGTTCAGCTGGCGCTGGGCCTTTGCGGGCGCGGCGCTGGTCGGACTGGTTGCCGCGTTGGCCGTGCCGAGGAGCGTGACCGGCCACGGCGGTTCCACCGCCGTCACGAGAACGGAGTCGGCCGAGCCGGGCAGGAGCGTACTGCTGCTGATAACCCTGGCAGCGGGGCTCGCCTCGGCGGCGGCGAATTCGCTGGGCTCCTTCGTGACCACGACCGGAGTGGAGGTCGGTTTCGACCCCGGCACCGCCGGACTGGTGCTTGCCGTGGGGTCGGTCGCCGGACTGTGCATGCGGTTGACGATGGGGGTGCTGGCGGACCGCAGGAATCCGAACCCCATAGGGGTGATCACGTTACTGCTGTTGATCGGATCCGCGGGATTCGTGCTGATGGCGCTGCCGCTACCGGTGGCATTCCTGATCGGAGCCGTAGTCGGTTTCGGGGCGGGCTGGTCGTGGCCGGGGCTGCTCAACTTCGCGGTGGCCGGGTTGTACCCGCGGCGGGTCGCCGGCGCGACCTCGGTCAGCCAGACCGGCGTCTACATCGGCGGTAGCGCCGGGCCGCTGCTATTCGGAGTGGTGGCCTCGCAAGCCGGACTGGCCGAGGCGTGGTCCGCCGCTGGATTGGTGGCTCTGCTCGCCGCCGTTTCGCTGTGGATCGTGTGGCGCCGCACCACCGTGCGCCGTGCCCACTGAACCGGCTGTCGCCGAAACGACTTCCGCGGGTTCGCGTTTGCGGCCGATTCCGCCGTAGAGCATCCGACAGCGTTCGGTCTCCCCGGTTTCCCGGGGATCGGGGCGCCAGGCCGTGAGCGGGCCCGGCCCGGGGGCGAGTATCTCGAAGTCCCCGAACAGCGTGTCGATCCAACCGGTACCGCGGGCGAACACCGGATCCGAACTCTCCGAGTACAGTCGTTGCAGGGTTCGAGCCCGATCGGGTTGGAGGCTGTCGGTCAGGTGGGCGAGCACCAAGTGGCTGCCGGTCGCCAGCTTCCGGCGGTAGGAACTCACCAGTGCACGCGGGTCCGAACTCTCCGGCAGCGAGTGCACCACCCCGGTCAGTACCAGCGCCACCGGCTCGTTCAGGTCGATCAGCCGTCGTAGTTCCGGCGCGGCGAGTACCGAGTCGATCTCGCGGCAGTCCTCGTGCAACAGCGCCGTGTTCGGTTCCTCAGTCAGGAGCCGAGCACCGTGCGCCGCGGTCAACGGTTCGTTGTCCACGTAGACGACCCGGTAGTCGGAAGTGAGCCTGCCCGCTATCTCGTGGATGTGGCCCACGGTCGGCAAGCCCGAACCGAGGTCGATGAACTGCCTGATCCCCGATGCGAGGGAGTGGTCGACCGCGCGACGCAGAAACGCCCGGCTCTCCCGCATCGTGGCGGTGATCCCGGGGATCCTCCGCTCGGCGCGTTCCACGAACTCTCGCTCGACACCGAAGTTGTGGCAGCCCCCGAGGAAAGCGTCGGTGATTCGTGCGCCACAGGGACGCGTCAGGTCCAGTTGCCGCCGGTATCGGGAATCGTCCCAGTTCATGCCCACATCCTGTTTGTCTTCTCCTGGGGCGCGGCGTTACGGAGAACTACCTGGCGTGGAAATGTTCACCGTGAGTCCGGGGCGTGTCGGTTACGGCATGGGTGAACGCCGCAGTCGTAGTGTGATCTCTATGTTACTCAACGTGCTTACCGGTGTGATCGGCCGCTGATGGCGTCGGCAGTATGCCTGTCGGCCCCCGACAATTCGATCGAGCGACGGTTCCGGCGTCGCGGTTGTGCTCGCGGCACCGCCGTACGACGATGATCGGATCGCGAGGTTTCGCTCGATTGCCGGAGGTTGTTGGTGGCGACTGAGGTTCGTGGGGTGGTCGCGAGTGGCGCGGAGCAGCCGGTGGAGGTCACCACTGTCCGGGTCCCGGATCCCGGCCCCGGGGAAGCGCTGGTGCGGGTGCAGGCGTGCGGGGTGTGCCACACCGATATGCAGTACCGCGACGGCGGGGTGAGCGACGAGTTCCCCTTCCTGCTGGGGCACGAGGCCGCCGGTGTGGTGGAAGCCGTGGGGTCCGACGTCACCGATCCGGTGGTCGGCGACTTCGTGGTGCTCAACTGGCGTGCCGTCTGTGGTCGATGCCGGGCGTGTCGCCGGGGACGTCCGCAGTACTGCTTCGACACCCACAACGCGAGCCAGCCGATGACGCTGCGCGACGGCACCCCGCTGTCCCCCGCGCTGGGCATCGGTGCGTTCGCGGAGAAAACTCTGGTGGCCGCGGGCCAGTGCACCAAGGTCGACCCGGCCGCGCGTCCCGCGGTGGCCGGTCTGCTCGGCTGCGGTGTGATGGCCGGTATCGGCGCTGCCGTCAACACCGGCGCCGCGGGGCCCGGGGACTCGGTGGCCGTGATCGGTTGTGGCGGTGTGGGCGACGGCGCGGTGGCCGGTGCCGTCATGGCCGGAGCGCGTCGAGTGATCGCCGTCGACACCGACCCCCGCAAGTTGGAGTGGGCCCGCGAATTCGGCGCGACCCACACCGTGGACGCGGGCCGGACCGATCCGGTCACGGCGATCCGCGAAGTCACCGACGGATTCGGTGCGGACCTGGTGGTCGAGGCCGTCGGCAGCCCGCGCACCTACGAACAGGCGTTCTACGCACGTGACCTGGCGGGTACGGTCGTGCTGGTCGGGGTCCCCACGCCCGAGATGCGGCTGGACCTGCCGCTGCTGGACGTGTTCGCGAGAGGTGGCGCGTTGAAGTCGAGCTGGTACGGCGACTGCTTGCCCACCAGGGACTTTCCCGCGTTGATCGAGATGTCGTTGCAGGGGAGACTGCCGTTGGAGAAGTTCGTCACCGAGCAGATCGAGCTGGGAGAGGTGGAAGCCGCGTTCGGCAGGATACGCAGCGGCGACGTGCTCCGTTCGGTGGTGGTGTTGTGAACGCGCGTATCGACCACACGACCACTTCCGGTACGTTCTCGCTGGACGGGCAGACCCACGAGGTCGACAACAACGTCTGGGTGATCGGTGACGACCACGAGTGCGTAGTCGTGGACGCCCCGCACGACGTGAACGCGATCCTGGAACTCGTCGGGGACCGTGACGTGTCGGCGATCATCGCCACCCACGGACACGATGACCACGTCCGGTTCGCTCCCGAGCTGGCCGACACGGTGGGAGCACCGATTCTGCTGCACCCCGATGATTCGGTGCTGTGGCGGATGACGCATCCGAACCGGGAACCGGACCGGATGCTGGTCGATGACGAGGTGATCGGTGTAGCGGCCGGGACCGGGCTGCGGGTCTTGCACACCCCGGGGCACGCCCCCGGCGCGGTGAGTCTGTACTCGGCGGAGCTGAACACGGTGTTCACCGGCGACACCCTCTTCGCGGGGGGACCGGGAGCCACGGGGCGTTCCTATTCGGACTTCGACGTGATCATCGAGTCGATCGCGAACCGGTTGTTCACGCTACCGGGCGAGACCATCGTCCGTCCCGGGCACGGCCCCAGTACCACGATCGCCACCGAGCGGCCACATCTGAGTGAGTGGAAGGACCGGGGTTACTAGCGGGACTTCGCGGTCTCGGTTTTCGTAGCCGTTTCCGGGGCGGAATCCGCGGGGGACCTCGACCGTGACCAGCGGCTATGCTCCGGAGACAGCCCCTCGGTCCGTGCCGTGGGAACGCGGTACCTCGGTCAGGACGGCGACTCCGGCAGCGGTCACCCCGTCCGGAACTAGCACGCCGATCATTGGATTCGAGATCAACTTCGCTTGACTGACCGGGTGATCACAACCGAGTTACCGGGCTTCGCCGTTTCTCACCTCGATGAGGGCCCGAATCCCGGAGAGGCAATCCGAGACAGGTCCGAACAGGACTTTCCCGGCCGGATTCGTCCGAGCTCGACCGATGCTCCCGATTCCCACGGAAACGCGGCGAAGAAGTCGTTTCGCCCGGGTGATCGGAACCGCGTGGGCAAGTACTGTTGTGCACCCCACGCCGGTACTCCGAAAGGGCTCCCTGTTGCGCAACGGGAATTCCGAGGCGGTCTCCTTATCGGCCCCGATTCCGAAGCGGTGGCGCAGAGCACTGCTGGAGATCGGGCTGGTCGCCGTTTTCGTCTGCTGTCACCTGCTCGTGGTCTTCCTGCCCGCGCACCAGGGAGAGACGTTTCGGTGGTCGTTGTCGCTCGGTGTGCCCGCGTTGGCCGTACTGCTGTTACGGCGGTTCCTGCCATGGGTGAGTCTGGTGGTGCTGGTGACGGTCACCATCGTGCTCACCCGAACCGAGGAGCCGGTGGGTCCGTTGAACCTGGCCATTCTGATCAGCGTCTACTCGGTGTGCGTACGTGGCGAGCTCCCCACCACGGTCGCCGCCGGGGCGGTGGCGATGATCTGGCCCCTCAGCAGGCTGCCCTCCATGTCGCCGTACGCCGCTACGGTGATGCTGCTCGGCGCGCTGGTCAACGTGGTCATGGTGCTCGGTTGGGGGAGGGCCATGCGAATCAAACGCAGGCAGGCCGCACAGCTCGAACAGGCGGTGAATCTGCTCGACCGGGCACGGGACCAGCTCGCCAGGGAGGCGGCGGCCGTGGAGCGAGCCCGCATCGCCCGCGAGTTCCACGACATCGTCTCGCACAATCTCTCGGTGGTGGCGCTGCGGGCCGGGGTGGCCCGTTCGTTGGTGGACCGCGATCCCGACCATGCCAGGGACACGCTCCGGGAGCTCGAAAAGACCTCACGTTCCTCTCTGGAGCAGATGCGCCAGTTGGTCAGCGCGTTGCGCGCGGTTCCCGGGGCGGACAGCGACGACGGTGCCGTTCCCGACGGCAGGGGCGGTTCCGAGGCCGAATCCGGCTCCGACGAAGCAGTTCTCGCCGGAGGCGAAGCCGATCGCACCCCGGCGCCGCGGCTGGCGCAATTGGACGAGTTGATCGATTCGGTGCGTGGGACCGGGGTTACCTGGCGACTGCAGCGCATCGGCCGGGTCCGCGAACTGGATCCGGGAGTGGAGATGACGGCTTATCGGGTGATTCAGGAAGCGGTGACCAATGTGCTCAAACACGCCGGGCGGGGGTACGCGCGCGTCTCGCTGAGCTACCGGGCGTCCGGACTGGATATCGAGGTGAACAATCACACCACCGATTTCCTCGGTCGGGTGCGTTCCACGGAGCACGATGCGAGGCAGGTGGCGCAGGGCGATCCCGGTTCCACCGGGCATGGTCTGATCGGACTTCGTGAGCGGGTGTCGTTGCTCGGCGGCACCCTGACGGCGCATCCTGTTTCGAACGGCTTTCACTTGTCTGCCGTGCTACCGTGCCCGGAAATTTCGGACCCGGGGCGATCCGAGGAGGTCCGTAGGTGGTAAAGCAGTCGGTCACGGATGTGCTGGTCGCCGATGACCAGGCGATGATTCGTGGTGGGTTGGTGGCCCTGCTGTCGGCCGAGCCGGATCTTCGGGTGACCGCCGAGGCGGACGACGGCCGCAGTGCCGTGGCCGCCGTTCGACGACGAATGCCGGACGTGGTGCTGATGGACATACGAATGCCCGGTACCGACGGCATAGTCGCGGCACGCGAGATCATCCGAGCCACGAACGGACGCACAGCCGTGATCATGCTTACCGTCCACGACCTGGACGAGTACGTCTACTCCGCGCTCCGGGCCGGAGTCAGCGGTTTCCTGCTCAAGGACGCGCCGCCGGAGGAATTGCTCCGCGCCGTTCGCACCGTGGCATCCGGTGACGCCCTGCTCGCCCCGAGCGTTACCCGCAGGCTGTTGCACCGGTTCGCCGCGCTGGAGATGCGTGACGCCTCGCTCGAACTGGCGCCGTTGACCGATCGGGAGCGGGACGTGCTGCTCCAGGTGGCACGCGGCGGCTCCAACGCCGAGATCGCCGAGAATCTCGGACTGGCCGAGTTGACCGTGAAGTCGCACGTTTACCACGTGATGCAGAAACTCAACCTGAGTTCGCGCACCCAACTCGTCATCCTGGCCTACGAGACCGGGCTGGTCCGCCCCGGGCGCGATGTGTCGATGCCGGGACCCGCCCTCGACCCGGAAATCCCTGTCCGCCGTGCGAGCGGCGAGTCCGTCTGAGACGGGCACCTCGGGGCCGGTGGCCCGCTTGATGTAATGGGGGCATGGATTCGGAGGGACGATTTCGGGTCGGTCTGTTCGGTTACGGTCTGGCGGGTTCCGCCTTTCACGCCCCGCTCATCGCGGCGCAGCCGCGGTTGCGGCTGGATGCCGTGGTCACCTCCAGCGGGCAGCGCGCGGAGCAGGTGGCGTCCCGGTATCCGGAAGCCCACGTCCACTCCGACGCCACGGAGCTGTTCCGGCGGGCGGACGAGCTGGATCTCGTCGTGGTCGCCACTCCGAACAGCAGTCACGCGGAGCTGACCGCGCGTGCGCTCGACGCCGGAGTTCCGGTCGTGGTCGACAAGCCGTTCACCCCCACGGCGGCGGAGGCCAGGGAACTGATCTCGCGCGCCGCGGACCGCGGGGTTCCCCTGACCGTCTTCCAGAACCGCCGCTGGGACAACGACATGATCACCGTTCGGGAACTCCTCGACTCGGACGCGCTGGGGCGGGTGCACCGGTTCGAGTCCCGGTTCGAGCGCTGGGTTCCCGAGGCCAAGGATTCCTGGCGTGACCAGGGCGGCCCGGGAGAGGCCGGTGGAGTGCTCTACGACCTGGGCAGCCATCTCATCGATCAGGCACTGTGTCTGTTCGGCGACGTCGAATCGGTCTATGCGGAGATGGACACCGTTCGTCCCGAGGTGGCCGCCGATGACGACACCTTCGTGGCGCTGCGGCACACCGGTGGTCAGCACAGCCACCTCTGGGTGAGCAAACTCGCCGCGCAGCAGGGGCCACGGTTTCGGGTCCTGGGAGACCGCGCGGCGTTCACCAAGTACGGACTGGATCCGCAGGAAGCGGCACTGCGGCAGGGGAGTCTTCCCGATGAGCAGGGCTGGGGCGAGGAACCGAGGGAGAACTGGGGCTCCATCGGTGTCGGCCCCGAGGCCCGGCCCCACCCCAGCAGTCCCGGCCGCTATCAGGATTTCTACGCCGGAGTCGTGCGAACGCTGGAGTCGGGACTCGCCCCGCCGGTCGATCCGGCGGACTCACTGCGAGGACTCGAGGTGATCGAGGCGGCACGTCGTTCGGCCGCTGACGGTTCGGTGGTCACCCTTCCGCGGACACGGTGAGTCTCTCGCCGCTTCGGAGTGGGGCGGCGGTGGTGCCTGCCCGGGCCACCGCCGGACGAACGGCGTTCCGCCGAGGTTCGCGGCTTTTCAGCGCGTCCCCGGTTCCGGCAGGGTGCGGCGGGCACGTGAGTCACGTGAGCCGCGCGGTCGGGAGGGCGCTCGTTCGCGCCGGAGGTAGCTCGTCTGCAGTGCCAGCACTCCCAGCGCGACCACCAGTGCCAGGAGTGCCAACCATCCCGCGGCGACGTTGCCCTCGAACCACCACAGCCCGGTCGCGATTCCGCCGGCGAGCCCGGCCAGCAGCACGAGCAGATGGCAGATGAGGTGGACCGCGTAGTTCCGCACCGTGGCGCCCCTCTCCGGTGAGGTGTTCGGCGGTGGCGAACGCTCCCGGGAACTCACTTGCGATTCGCCGGGCAGATGCTACCGCCACAGATCCCGGCACGCTCGTTGTCGAGCCGCCGGGAGCCGTCACGGCCATGCCGGGGCTCGAACGCGTCGCTCCGGGACGGCGCGGTTCCTGCGGCGGCGTTCCCGGGGAGAGCCGGGCGGTCTCTCGCGGGCGGGGCAACCGGTGACCTCGCCGGTGGTGGGCGACACGATGCCGATGTTCACGTTCCGCAGTGCGACGAGCCGCCGCTCATCTGCTCGAGGGGCTCCCGTTGCTCGGTCAGCGAGGTTCCGCGGGAGCCGTTACCGTTGTCGAGGAGTCGACACGCTCGAAACGGTCAATTCTTCCGACCGGAATTCCCGCGTCAGTCCTTGCGGGAGTCGCTGCGCGAGCGCCGGACGCACGAGCCGAAGCATCCTCGGGGGTGGTTGCTGGTGAATTCTCTTGCGGTCTTCGCGGTCACGGCCACCACGGGTACCGGAACGATCGTGATCGCCCTGCTGGCGATGAACTGGGTCGAGCAGCGGTTCGTCGGCACCGAACCCTTCCGACCCACCCGAGTCGGCACCGCGCGAGCACCTCGGACCTCGAACCGATCGCTGCCGGAACCCCGGATCCCACCGACGGCCGAGTCAGATCATTCGGAAGTCCGCGAAGTCGAAGCCGGGCGAGACCACGCAACTGAGCAGGACGTCGGCCTCCCCGGTGTTCTCGGCACACTGCCAGTTGCCGGCGGGAATCAGTGACTGGGGCAGCTGGCCCGCAGCGAGGTCGGCACCCAGCGTGACCGTCTCCGTCCGCTCCGCCGGTTCGGCACCGTTGCCGGCGCCGTGCAGCAGCAGTGCGGGTCCCGAGTGCCACATCCACAACTCGTCCGACTCGACCCGGTGCCACCGCGAACGTTCGTCCGCCGGCAGCAGGTAGTGGATCGCCGTCGCACTGGGGCGCGGACCGCGATCCGACGGATGAGAGGTCGTGGTGCAGGTCCAGGTGCGCCGGTACCAGCCGCCCTCCGGGTGCGGCAGCAGATCCAGCAGTTCGGCGGTGGCACCCCTGGCTTCGAACGAGACGAAACGGCCGTCGGTGTCCCGCCGCGCGTAGCGCACCCCACGGACCGCCGCCCGGTCCAGTGGGCCGTAGACGTGGGGGAACAGGGTTTCCGCGGCCACGCCTTCCGGCGGTGCCGGAGCGGGAGGTTCCCAGCGCACGGGAGCGGACAACGCCGTGGCGTCCAGTTCGAGCAGCACCAGCTGCTCCTCGGCGGAACGGTAGAGCGTGTTGGCCACGGCCAACGTCGTCTCCGGATCCGGGGAGCAGTGCACGAACCCCTCCCGCTCCAGGGAGTCCGCGCCGATGTCCCCCTCCGGGGTCGAGTGGTAGGACTCCGAGGGAAGCAGGTGGAACAAGGTCGAAGTATTCACGATGACCAGTCTCCAGGGGTGTTCCGCGGCGTTGCGGGGGCCCCGCCGCGACGGGCCCGGTTCGGAGTCCGTTTCGTACCGGTGATGTTTCCTGGGACGCCGCGTCCGAGTGACAGGCGGGTAGTGTGGCCGCTCGAGCGAACGAGCAACCGGACACCGCAGCACTCCGATCACGAACCGGGAGCCCCATGCGAGCCGACAGCACCCCCGACCGCGACGCTTCCGCCGCCGAGCACTTCACCGGGAGCGCGGACAGCACTGTCAGGATCGCCGTCCTCGACGACTATCAGAACGTCGCCCGCGAGTTCGGGGACTGGCACACCCTGCCCGCCAACACCGAGGTGACCGTGTTCGACGAGCACATCGCTGACCCGTCGGAACTGGTACGCGAGCTCGAACCGTTCCACGTGGTCGCGGCGATGCGGGAACGGACAGCCTTCCCCTCGGAAGTACTGCGCGCGATGCCGAACCTGAAGTTGCTGGTCACTACGGGTATGGGAAACGCGGCCATCGACACGAGGGCAGCGGCCGAACTGGGGGTGACGGTGTGCGGCACCGGTAACGGGATGCGAGCCGGGGCCGACTGGAGCACCACCTCGGAACTCACCTGGGGGCTGATCCTGGCGGTGGCCAGAGCGATCCCCCGGGAGGATCGAGCCGTGCGTACGGGTGGCTGGCAGCACACCGTCGGCAAGGACCTCGCCGGCGGCACGCTCGGAGTCCTCGGGCTCGGGCGTATCGGTGCGCAGGTCGCCGCGGTGGGCCGTGCGTTCGGCATGGAGGTACTCGCCTTCAGCGAGAACCTCACCGCGGAACGTGCCCGGGAGGCTGGCGCCAGGGCGGTGGACAAGCGTGAGTTGTTCGCCGCCTCCGACGTGGTCACCGTGCACACCAAACTCGGCGAGCGAACCCGCGGACTCGTGGGGCGCGCCGAGCTCGATCTGCTGGGGCCGGACTCCATACTGGTCAACACCTCCCGTGGCCCGATCGTCGACGAGCGGGAGCTGCTTTCCGCGTTGCACGAGGGCCGCATCGGTGGTGCCGGGCTCGACGTCTTCGAGCGCGAGCCGCTCCCCGCGGACGATCCGTGGCGTCACGCGCCCCGCACTGTGTTGACTCCGCACATCGGTTACGTCTCGGAGAACACCTACCGGGCGTTCTTCACCGAAACGGTCGAGGACATCCGGCAGTTCCTGGCGGGGACACCGGTACGGGTGCTCAACGCGGACTGACGTGACGAACCGCCTCCCGCGCCTGTCGGCCTCGACAGGCGCGGGAGAGGGGAATCAGGCTTCGTCCGCGAGGTGGCGCACCCGCTCGATCAGCGCGGTGCGCTCGGCGGCGCTACCCGCCAGCGGCGTCACGTTCAGGGTGGTCACCCCCGACTCGCGGAACGCGGCGATGCGTTCGCGCACGTGGCTCTCCGGGCCGATCAGCGATGTCTTGGTCAGCAGCTCGCGGGGCACCGCCGCTGCCGCCTCGTCCTTCTTGCCGTCCAGGTACAGGTCCTGGATTCGTTCCGCCTCGGCCTCGTAGCCGTAGCGCCGGGCCAGGTTGTTGTAGAAGTTCTTGCCCTTGGCGCCCATGCCGCCGATGTAGAGCGCCAGCATCGGGCGCATCGAGTCGAGCAGCTCCTCCAGGTCCTCACCGATGGCCAGCGGGGCCTGTACCACCGTGTCCAGCTCCGGCAGTGTGGCGTCCCGTTTCGCTCTGCCCTCGGCCAGCGAGTCGCCCCACACCTCGGCGGCCCTCTCCGGAACGTAGAAGATCGGTTCCCACGCCTCGGCGATCTCCGCGGTCATCGCCACGTTCTTGGGCCCGATCGCCGCGATCATGATCGGGATCCGTTCCCGGACCGGATGGTTGACCAGCTTGAGTGGTTTGCCCAGACCGGTGCCCTCTTCGACGGGCAGCGGAATGTTGTAGTGCTTGCCCTCGTGGGTGACCTTCTCCCGGCGCCACACCTTGCGGCAGATCTCGACCAGTTCCCTGGTGCGTCCCAGCGGTGCCTTGTAGGGCAGCCCGTGGAAGCCCTCGATCACCTGTGGCCCCGAGGCGCCGATACCCAGCGTGAACCGTCCGCCCGAGACGAAGTCCAGTCCTGCCGCGGTCATGGCGGTCAGCGTCGGGGTCCTGGTGTAGACCTGCAGAATGCCGGAAGCGATCTCCAGTCGTTCGGTGCGTGCCGCGATGAACCCCAACTGGCTGACCGCGTCGAACGAGTACGCCTCCGGGACATAGACGATGTCCAGTCCGGCTTTTTCGTAGTCGACCAGCTCGTCGACCGTCTCCTTGAATCCCCCGCTGTAGTTCAGCGGCATCCCGATCCGCATACTGCTCGCTTCCTGCCGGTTGTGTTGCCCGTGGGGTTCGTGCACCCGCGCTCGACGCTCGGAACGGATGTGCCGGACCACCGAATCGCACACAGGTTACCGACGAGTACGGCGGTTGGGCAGTCCCCGCGCCGGAAGAGCCCTTCGCGGTGCCCTGCGCTCCGCGCATCGAGTTCACCCGCGCCCTACGCTGTGAACCGCCTCGGGAGGGGCTGAGGCGCCCCTGCTGCCGGCGGACTCCGATAGCACGAGCGAGGGAATCGCCGTGGTGTCTCGGTGCGTCGCGATCTTCCCGCGTAGCGTGTGCGGTGCGAACGGCAGCAACCACGGGAGGAACATCGTGGCGCTCGTAGTGCACATACTGATCACCGCCGTGGCGGTCTGGGTCACCACGGCACTGCCCGGGATCTCGCTCGGGGACCAGGGCGGAACCGGCGGGGCCGACGGGTTGGCCACCCAGACGTTGACACTGCTCGTCGTGGCCGTGGTGTTCGGCATCGTCAACGCGGTGCTCAAGCCGGTCGCCAAGACGTTGGGGTGCCTGCTCTACATCCTCACCCTCGGGCTGTTCGGGCTGGTGGTCAACGCGCTGTTGTTCTGGCTGACCAGCTGGATAGCCGGGAATCTCGATCTACCGTTCCACGTCGACGGTTTCTGGCCCGCCTTCTGGGGAGCGATCATCGTCACCGTTGTCAGCAGTGCGCTGCACGGCCTGGTACGCCGGGCCACCTCGCTCGGCGACTGACCCGGAAGCGCCCGGCCGACTTGCTCGACGTGGGGCGTCCGAAGCGGCTCCGGGAGTGCCCCTCGAATCTCGTCCCCGCTGGGGTACCGCGAACGGGAGCGGGGCGGAAGCTCGCCACCGGCTGGGGCCCGGTCGGTGGGAGGGCCGGCTGTCCGGGCGAGTTCCCGCCCTTTCCTCGCCGGGAAGGGTTCCTGGAAGTGGTGAGACTCGTGCTGTTCTCGGATTCGTACTGGAATGCGCTTTCGCGTTGCAATCATTAATCGACTCGTCACCGGCGCGATCGTCCACACCGACCTCGATGGAGCCGATCCGTTCTCCTCGGGGGAACGGCTGATCCCGCGATATCTTAAAGTCACGTTCGGTTTTCGGGTGAACACGAAGAGTCATAGAATGATGATTCGAAGCACGGCATCGAACTAGAGGTAGGGGAGATGATCCGAAGTCCCGTCGAGCGGGCCCGTGGTCGTGTTGAAAATCCTCATCCGAAACGAGTTGTGTGAAAATCGGGAACAACGGCGGCCCCGGAGGAATCATGAATCGGTGGTAACTCGTTGCCGGGCTTCGTTGGAGATTGACTTCACGGGTATGTGACCACGTTCCGTTGGATATCACTTACGGAACCGGCTCGGGGTGGGTTGTCAACACTCGTCCGAGTCATGGAAGACGAATAAAGCACGCGCATTGCTGTGCGGCGCCACCCGCTACCCGAAGGGGAGAGAAAATCCCCGGAAAAGCGGACGGTCCGGGACGGCGTGCGTCCCGGACCGGCTTGGGTGGGCGATGCTGGGTTCGAACCAGCGACCTCTTCGGTGTGAACGAAGCGCTCTCCCGCTGAGCTAATCGCCCGTTGTCGCCTCTGCCGCAGCGACAACAAGAAGCTTACACGATCCTTTTCACGCCTGGAACAGGGGGGAGGCCAGCCAGCTCCACTGCAGACCGAGGAAGTCTCCGACCAGGTCAAAAGCGCCGATGAGCCAGAGGGTGGCCACCACTACGAGTCCGGTGGTCGTCATCACCGTCAGTCGTGTCGCCGGGTGCTGCCGGGACAGCCAGTGGATCCAGCGCTGGTAGTGGTGTTTGGCGAACATGTTCACGTGGTGTGCCCAGGCGAATTCGGTTGCGAGCAGTCCGAGGCCCGCGAACACGCACAGCCAGCCGGGCCCCGGGTAGGGAATCATCACTATGCCCAGCAGGAGTACCACTCCGCCGAGCAGTCCGAGGCCGAAGCGGTAAAGGGTGTTCAGTGCCGGTCTGGCGCGTATTCGTTCCCGGCGCGCGCGAAAGCGCTCTCGTAGGCGGTGCACACGTGCGCGCCAGCCCGAGAGGTGTGCGTCCGGCGGTTCGTTCTCGCGGTGTTGCGAACCGGGCTCTGCTGTCTTACTCAGAACACACCTGCCTGCCGACCGATCCTGCTTTCCGGGTGAGCTCGGCCCCATGTCATCCTGGCGGTACTACAGGGGACTCCCCGTCAGTGTCTCAGCCTACGTGGTGCTGCAGTGCCTGTAGAGTGGCTCGTGCGGCGCATATTTTCGTTCCGGACGTTCGTCATGGGTGCGGCGATGATGTGATCGTGTATATCACAGTGTGACACCGGTCTCGCTTTTGGGTTTCGGGTTCAGGCGTGAAAACCCGAGAGTGGAGTATTTGATATTAGCCCGTTTCGGTGAACATTTGTGGTGTGCCTCTCGCGGGGCTCTTGTGTGAAACGGCTTGTCGTACAACTATCGACTATCCTGAAAACAGCGTCCCGTGGTGGCCGCGAGGCATCGACCGGTTCAGTGCTTGAGCGTTGTGGTGGCCGTCCGGGGGCGTCGTTGACGGGTTCGTACACGTTCCCGGCCGGGGGTGGTGCGGGTGGGTCGCACGAGAAGGTTCGGAAGCATTATTTCGGCTTGCCGCGGAACCGGCCGGGGCGCCGATTGCGGATCGGTGGGATCGGTGGTTTTCTTCGAGGCGGTGAGGCTCGTGTTGATGAATCGCGGAATTTGTACACCCCCTGGAGTTGTTGGCTACGCTACGGAGTTCTGCGGTCGCTCAGCGAATTAATTTTCCCCCGTACGGGTGATCTATTCGTTGGTTGCGAGCGAACGGACCCGGATAACCGTCACAACTGTGTAGCTCGGTCGACTTCGCTGCGACCGGGAGGGAGTTAGGAAGGCGAGGACGATGCGTAACGATCATGTGACCCTTCGTTCGACAGCGGTGTTCGATCTGCTGGCCCCGCAGACGCCCGCCGTTCCGGTTCAGGTGGAACTGCGGTACGACACCCGCGACCCCTACGCCGTCGTCGCGGCGTTCCGCACCGGCCGTGCCGGCTGGGTCGAGTGGGTGTTCGCGCGTGATCTGCTGGCCGACGGGCTGATCGCGCACGCGGGTGAGGGCGACGTGGCGATCAGGCCCGCCGCCGACGACCCCGAGGTCGTGGTGATCGAGCTGAGCTCACCCTCGGGACATGCCGTGTTCGAGGCGTCCGCCCAGGAGCTGGCGGACTTCCTGGATCGCACCTACGACGTGGTGGTGCCGGGCAACGAGGGGCTGTGGGTCAGTATCGACGAGGCGATCACGAGGTTGTTGCCGCACGACCTCTCGTGATCGTGCGTCGCCTGTGATTCCGCGTTGTGCCGACCCGCGGGTGGTGACGGCGGGCTCCGGCCCGCTGTCGTGCTGATTGTCAGCACAGGACCCCCCGGTTCGATCGCCGTTCACGGCGTGGTCTAGAGTTTTGACCGAACACGGCGGAGGCGCCGAGCGGAGGAGTTCGGCCCCGTCGTGAGTGCGGATGTAGCGCAGCGGTAGCGCATCACCTTGCCAAGGTGAGGGTCGCGGGTTCGAATCCCGTCATCCGCTCTGTAGCCGACCGGATCGTCCGAGCGACGTTGCCACCGGTGGCTTCGGCGGAGTGGCCGAGTGGCTCAGGCAAGGGCCTGCAAAGCCCTGTACGCGGGTTCGATTCCCGCCTCCGCCTCGCGCGATTAGCTCAGCGGGAGAGCGCTACCTTGACACGGTAGAGGTCACTGGTTCGATCCCAGTATCGCGCACCGGTTCCACCGTGGTTCGACCACGGTGTCTCGACGCCGCGGCCGCCGTTCCGGGGGACTCGGCCTCGCTGTTTTCCGGGTGGTGTCGCTGCTCCCGCTCTGACCCGATCCGGGTGAGCGGGTCCGGGTGATCGGACGGGTTCGCCTCTCTTCCCGGTCCTGCAGCCTTTTCGGCGCCACTCTCGCAAGCCTCATCGCCGCGTTTCCACTCGTGCGCTCGCTCGCGCCGGGACTCGTTGGCCCTCCAGGTGGTGCCACGGCCCTAGAGCCCGCCTGTGTGCCCCCGCCCGACTGACCCGCCCGACTGTCTTCCGGTCGACTGCGACGTGCGACAGCCGGGCGGGGATGCGGACTCAGCGCGTAAGCAGCGAGCGCAGGAAGAACCCGATGTTGGCCGGGCGTTCGGCCAGCCTGCGCATGAAGTAGCCGTACCACTCCTCACCGTAGGGCACGTAGACCCGAAGGTTGTGCCCCGCGGCGGCGAGGCGGCGCTGTTCGGCGGGCCGGATGCCGTAGAGCATCTGGAACTCGTAGCTGTCGGCACCGCGTCCGTGACGCTCGGCCAGCTCGGCGGCGATGGCGATCATGCGGGGATCGTGAGTGGCGATCATCGGATGTCCCTCACCCGCCATGAGCGCCCGCGTGCAGCGCACGTAGGAGCGGTCCACTTCCTGCTTGTCCTGGAAGGCCACCGAGGCGGGCTCGGAGTAGGCCCCCTTGCACAGTCGGACCCTGGAACCCGCCGTGGCCAGGTCCCGGCAGTCCTGCTCGGTGCGGTGCAGGTAGGCCTGCAGCACCGCCCCTACCCAGGGGAAGTCCACACGTAGGTCGGACAGCGTCCGCAACGTCATGTCCGTGGTCGTGTGGTCCTCCATGTCCAGGGTGACCGTGGTGCCCACCGCGGCAGCGGACTCGCAGATCCGGCGGGCGTTGTCCAGCGCGATCTTCTCCCCGTCCGGGGAGAGCTGCTGCCCCACCGCCGAGAGCTTGACCGAGACCTCCGCGCGGTCGGCCAGTCCGGCGTGGTGCAGCTCCGAGAGCAGCTCCTGGTAAGCCCGTACCGTGTCGTCGGCCCGCGTGGCGTCGGTCGTGTCCTCCCCGAGATGGTCCAGGGTGACGTGCAGCCCCTCCTCGGCCAGCCGAGCGGTCACCCCGATCGCCTCGCGGGACTCCGACCCGGCCACGAACCGGTCCACCACCGTCCGGGTGAGTGGATTGGCCTCCACGAGCCCACGTATCGCACCGGACCGGGCCGCGGTCAGCATCACACTGCGCAGCATCTTTCATCTCCTCGCGGATCTCGGCCGGGTTCAGCCCTGGTGCGGGTAGGCGTGCTCGGTGGGGGCGTCGAACGTCTCCTTGACGGCGCGGGGATTGACCCAGCGCTGCAGGTTGAACATCGAGCCGGCCTTGTCGTTGGTTCCGGAGGCACGTCCACCGCCGAACGGCTGCCTTCCCACGATCGAGCCGGTGGGCTTGTCGTTGACGTAGAAGTTGCCCGCCGCGTGGCGCAGCCGTTCGTGGGCCTGCCCGATCGCGCTCCGGTCGTCGGCGAAGACCGCTCCGGTCAGTGCGTAGGGGCTGGTCTCGTCCACGATTCCCAGGATCCGCTCGTAGTCGTTGTCCTCGTAGACGTGCACCGCCATGATCGGTCCGAAGTACTCGGTCGTGAACGCCTCGTCGTAGGGGTCGGTTCCCACCATGACGGTGGGCTGCACGAAGTAGCCCACCGAGTCGTCGTACTCGCCGCCCGCGAGGATCTCCAGCGACGGTTCGTTCGCCACCCGGTCGATCGCGGCCTTGTGCTTGGCGAAGGCGCGGTGGTCGATGACCGCCGCACCGAAGTGCGAGAAGTCGGTCGGGTCACCGTAGGTGACACGGCGGGTGGCTTCGACCAGGTTCTCCCGCATACCGGATTCCCAGAGCGAGCGCGGGACGTAGGCACGCGAGGCCGCCGAGCACTTCTGCCCCTGGTACTCGAAGGCGCCGCGTACGAGGGCCGTGACCACCTTGTCGGAGTCGGCCGAGGGGTGTGCGACCACGAAGTCCTTGCCGCCCGTCTCGCCGACGATGCGCGGGTAGCTCCGGTAGCCGTCCAGATTCTCGCCGATGGTCTTCCAGAGCTTCTTGAACGTGGCGGTGGAACCGGTGAAGTGCAGTCCCGCCAGGTCCGGGTCGGTGAGCGCGACCTCGCCCACGGCCTGCCCGTCGCCGGTGACCATGTTGATCACTCCCGGCGGCAGTCCGGCCGCCTCCAGCATGCGCATGGTGAAGTGCGCGGCGAACTGCTGGGTCGGGGTCGGCTTCCACACCACCGTGTTGCCCATCAGCGCGGGCGCCGTGGGGAGGTTGGCCGCGATCGCGGTGAAGTTGAAGGGGGTGATCGCAGTGACGAACCCGTCCAGCGGGCGGTACTCCATCCGGTTCCACTCGCCGGGTACCGAGTTGGGCTGCTCTGCGAGGATGCGGCGCGCGAAGTGCACGTTGAACCGCAGGAAGTCCGCCATCTCGCAGACCGCCTCGATCTCGGCCTGGTGCACCGACTTGGACTGCCCCAGCATGGTGGCGGCGTTGATGGTGTCCCGCCACGGGCCCGACAGCAGGTCCGCCGCGCGCAGCATCACGGCGGCGCGCTCGTCGAAGGGCATCGCCGCCCAGTCCGCGGCCGCGTCCTTGGCCGCCTGCACCGCCTCGGCGACGTCGGCGTTGGTCGCTTGCGCGCAAACGCCCAGAACGCGGGAATGATTGTGCGGTTGGACAACGTTGAACCGTTCGCCGCTCGCCATTCGCTGTTTGCCCGCGATGGTAGCGGTCAGTTCGATCGGCTCGGCCTGCAGCTCGGCGAGACGCCGCTGCAGCGACTCCCGTTCGGCGCTTCCCCTGGCGTAGGACTTGACCGGCTCATTGGCCGGCACCGGGACCGAAGTGATGGCATCCATGACCTTACGCCTCCTCGCGCGACGTCGGTGTCGGTCGTGGGCCGGACGTGTCGCTACCGGCCCTTCCAATTGCCGAGGATAGAAGTTCCAGCGCCCGGTCGGCTTGTACGAGCGGCTATCGTTGACGGTGATGGATTGGTCGATCGAACAACCGGTCGCCGCTGAGTGGTACTCGGCGAGTGCGGGTGGCCACGAGGAGCAGCCGGGTACCACCGGGGTGGCGCTGCGGCAGCTGTTGATCGCGGTGGGCGAGCCGCTGGTCGACGTGCTGGCGGCCCCGGGCGGGTTCGACGTCGCCGTCCACGACGTGGTCATCCTCGACCCGGAGGAGGCCCCGGGGACGGGAGCCGGGGATCTCGTGCTGGTGATCGGTACCCGGGGGCGCTCGGCGGTGCCACTGGTGCGGCGGGTGGCCCGTTCCGGTGCCGCGGCCGTGGCGGTCAAGGTCGACGCGGATCAGGACGCGCGTGCGCTGCGGGAGGCGGCCATCGGCGGTGGCATCGCGCTGCTCGGGGTGCGCCCCGACGTGCGGTGGGAACAGCTGGAGTCGTTCGCGCGGTCGGCCGTGGAGAACGCCCGGTTGACCGGTGAGGCCGACGTGGGGGAGACGCTGGGGGACCTGTTCTCGCTGGCCCAGACCGTGGCGGCACTGACCGAGGGCATCGTCAGCATCGAGGACACCGCCAACCGCGTGCTCGCCTACTCGCGCTCCGACGACGAGGTCGACGAACTGCGCAGGCTGTCCATTCTCGGCAGACGCGGTCCGGAGTCCTACCTGGCCATGCTGCGGGCGTGGGGCATCTACCAACGGCTGCGCGGTGGCGAGGAGGTCGTCCGGATCGAGCCGCGCCCCGACCTTGGGATCCGGCGGCGGATGGCCGTGGGCATCCACGCCGGGGCGCAGCCGCTGGGCACCATCTGGGTGCAGGAGGGCGCTCGCGGGCTCAGCGAGCACAGCGACCGGTCGCTGATCGGGGCGGCGCGGGTGGCCGCGCTGCAGTTGATCCGGCAACGCAGCGAGTCGACCATGGCTCCCCGCTTCCGGGAGAACCTGCTGACCGGTCTGCTGGAGAGCCGCATCGACGGGTACTCGGCCGCGGCCAACATCGGTGCCGATCCCCGGAAATCCGCCGTGGTGGTGGTGCTTACCCTGCGCCCGAGGGAGCACACCGGGGTTTCCAACCGCTCCGAGATCGAGCTGGAACGCGCCGAGATGACCAGCCTGATCTCGGTGCACGCCGCTTCCTACCGGCGCAGCGCGCTGGTGACCACGATCGGTTCCCGGGTTTACGTGCTGTTGCCCGATCTCCCGGAGCGACACGCCGAATCGGCGGTTTCCGGGCTGGCCCAGGAGATCGTCACCGCGGCGCGGGGCCAGCTTCGCTCCGGTGTCCAGGCGGGCATCGGTTCGGTCGTAGCCACGCTGGACGACGTCCCGGTGTCCCGCATCGAGGCCGACCGCATCCTCGACGCCCTCGGGCACGACCACACCGCAGAGGTCGCCACCATCGACGACGTCCGATCCCGGGTGCTGCTCAGCGAGGTGCTGACGATGCTGCGGGACAACGAGCGGGTGCGCGATCCCAGGCTGGCGACCCTGCGTGCCCACGACGCGGACAACGGCACCGAGTTCGCCCGCTCGCTGTTGTGCTACCTGGAGTTCTTCGGTGATGTTCGAAGTGCCAGCCTGTCGTTGCACGTGCACCCCAACACCCTGCGCCACCGGGTCCGGCGGGCCGCCGAGATCAGCGGTGTCGACCTCGACGATCCCGCCGAACGGCTGAGTGTGCAGCTACAACTGTTGCTGTTCCGGCAAACCGAGCCCCGGCCGCGGAGCTGAACGTGCCGTTCCCCACCCCCTCGGCGCACCGGATTTTCCGGTCGGTGGTGGGCGGGACGAACGCGGTGCGAAATCACCGTGACGCTCCCGGCGCCCGCTCGTTGAGCAATTGATGTTTCCCGATCGCGAACGTCGACCGGGCGTGTGCTCCCCGAGCGCTCGTGCCCGCGGCGCGACCGGTCAGGTGCGCCGATCGGCGAAACTCGTGGAACGTGCGAGCAGTCCTGGTGGGCGGAGAGTGAGAGATCGATGGCTGGTTACCGCAAGGTGGTCGTCGGAACCGACGGGTCGTCCCCTTCGATGCACGCCGTCCGGCGCGCCGCGGAGTTGGCGGGTGACTCGGCCGAACTGGTGATCGTCTGCGCGTACTATCCCAACAGCAGGCGCGACGTGGAGCGCGCGCAGGACGAGATGGGGCAGGAGGCCTTCCAGGTGGTCGGTTCCGCGCCCGCCGAGGACAGTCTGCGCGACGCCACCGATCACGCCCGTTCCGCCGGAGCGGGCAGTGTCGATACCGTGTCCGTGTTGGGTCCGCCTATCGACTCGCTGATCGAGACCGCCGAGCGTCGTTCGGCCGATCTGCTGGTGGTCGGCAGCCGCGGCCTGAACACCCTGAAAGGACGAATCCTGGGATCGGTGCCCTCGGAGGTATCCCGACGTTCGGAGTGCGATGTGCTCGTCGTTCGAACCACACGATGATTTCGTGGCGCCGGACAATCCGGTGGAGCGGGCGTTGCTCGGCGGCGAGCCCCGCTACCGCAAGGCCGAGGTGGCCCGGTTGGCCGGCGTCGAACTCTCCAGGGCCGAGCGGCTCTGGCAGGCGATGGGCTTCGCGCACGTCGCTCCCGAAGCCGTGGTGTTCACCGATTTCGACGTGGACGCCATGCGAACGGTGGACAAGCTCGTATCGGCCGAAGTGATTCCGCCGGAGCTGGAGACCGCGGTCGCCCGTTCACTGGCGCAGACGATGTCGCGGTTGGCCGAGTGGCAGCTGGGGATCTTCAAGGCAGTGCTCGGTGATACCTTCGCCACCGACATCGAAACCACCGCCGAGGTCGCCGAGGCGATCCTGCCGGTGATGGAGAACCTGCAGGGCTACGTCTGGCGCAGGCACCTCTCCGCCATCGCCGCACGGGAACTCGACGAGGCCGACACCGGGCCGGAAGAACCCACCGTGGTGGTGGGCTTCGCCGACATCGTGGGCTACACCCGGTTGGTGCGCGACTACAGCGAACGCGAACTGGCGCGGCTGATCGACGACTTCGAGGACCTGGTCACCAGGGTGATCGCCGAGAACCACGGTCGAATCGTCAAGACCGTGGGGGACGAGGTGCTGTTCGTGGCGGACACGGTTCGCGACGGGGCGGAGATAGCGCTCTCGCTCAACGAGAACGTCGCGCGGGAACCCGACCTGCCGCCGTTGCGGATCGGCCTGGCTCACGGCACAGTGCTTGCCCGGTTCGGTGATGTCTACGGCTCCACCGTCAACATCGCGAGCAGGCTGACCACGTTGGCCAGGCCCTCGTCGGTGCTGGTGGACCGCGAGTGCGCGGCCGGATTGCGCCCCGAGTCGGGTTTCGTGCTGACCTCGCTCGGGCCGAACAAGGTCTCCGGTTTCCGTGGCTTACGGGCCTGGGCGCTGCGCCGTTCCGAGTGATGCCGGACAGGGCCTGGTGCTCCCGGAGTAGTATCGCGTGGACGGTTTGCGTATTCTGCCATGTTTCTCGCGAATCGGGATGCTCACACCGGCGGTGCGGCTTAGAGTCGTAGATCATGGAGAGCGATCCGCCCGCCGCACCCGATCGTGTCGAACACTCCGATGAAGTCGCCGCGCTGACCGCGCGCTACGGCCGCATTCCCGCCTCCGAACGAGTCCGCCTGGCCAAGTCCACTTCGAATCTGTTCCGATTCCGCGCACCGGTCAGCGGCGGGCTCGACGTAACCGGTCTCGACAGGGTTCTTCGGGTGGATCCGCGACGGCGGGTCGCCGACGTGCAGGGTATGACCACTTTCGAGGACCTGGTCGCCGCGACGCTGCCGTACGGGCTGATGCCGCTGGTCGTGCCGCAGCTGAAGACGATCACCCTCGGCGGGGCCGTGGCGGGTCTGGGGATAGAGGCGTCGTCGTTCCGCAACGGGCTGCCGCACGAATCCGTGCTGGAGATGGAGATCCTCACCGGTGACGGCGGCGTCGTGCTGGCGCGGCCCGACAACGAGCACGCCGAGCTGTTCCGCGGCTTCCCGAACTCCTACGGCTCACTCGGCTACGCACTGCGATTGCTGATCGAACTCCAGCCGGTGCGGGACTACGTGCGGCTGCGGCACGTGCCGTTCGACTCGACAGCGTCCTGTGCCGAGGCGATCGAGCGCATCGGCCGTTCGGGGAGCTGGAACGAACAGCGGGTGGACTTTCTGGACGGTACCGTGTTCGGCGCGAACGAGCTGTATCTGACGCTGGGCACCTTCACCTCGCGAGCGCCGTACACCAGCGACTACACCGGTAACCGGATCTACTACCGCTCGATTCGCGACCGCGAGGTGGACCACCTGCGTACGCACGACTACCTGTGGCGCTGGGACACCGACTGGTTCTGGTGTTCCCGCGCTTTCGGCGCGCAACACCCCGCGATCCGCCCGTTCTGGCCACGCCGGTTGCTGCGGTCGGACGTCTACCGCAGGCTCGTGTCCCTCGATCAGCGGCACGGACTGTCCGAACGGTTCTACCGGCTGCGCGGCCGTCCCAGCCGCGAACCGGTGATCCAGGACGTCGAGATCCCGCTCGACCGGTTGGCAGAGTTCCTGGAGTTCTTCCACCGCGAGATCGGCATCAGTCCGGTGTGGCTGTGTCCGGTGCGGCTGCGCGACAGCCAGGGCTGGCCGCTCTACCCCATGGATCCGGCGACGCTCTACGTCAACGTCGGGTTCTGGGCCACGGTGCCGTTGGGTGAGGGGCAGTCCGTCGGCACGTACAACCGGGCCATCGAGGCCGAGGTGAGCGAGCTCGACGGGCACAAGTCGTTGTACTCGACCGCGTACTACGAGCCCGAGGAGTTCTGGCGCCGTTACGACGGAGCCACGTACCAGCGGTTGAAACAGCGCTACGACGAGGCGGGCAAGCTGCCCGATCTCTACGACAAGTGTGTGCTGGGCACCTGAGCACGCTCGGTGGCCCCCCACGGCTACCGGTCCGGGGGCCGGTCGTCGTTGTCAGGTCGATATGGAGGGTTCGACAATGGCATTGGCAGCCGTGTTCGCACGTCTGTTCGGTGACGATCTGCCGATCGAGTTCCGCGCCTACGACGGCAGCCGGAGCGGCCCTTCCGGCTGCTCCTCGGCCATAGTGGTCAATTCTCCGCTGGCACTGGCTCACCTGGCCACGGCTCCTGGGGAACTGGGACTGGCGCGGGCCTACATCAACGGCCACATCGAAGTGCAGGGCGACATGTACACCGCCCTGGCCGCGTTTCCGTCCGTCGTGATGTCCCACATGCCCTGGAAGCTGCGTGCCCGGCTGGCTGTGAGGTTCGCGGGCTACCGCTTGTGGTGGCCCGTTCGGCCGCCGGAGCAGGAGAACCGGGCTCGCATCGGCAGGAGACACTCCAAACGCAGGGACAGCGAAAGCGTCTCGTACCACTACGACGTGTCGAACCTGTTCTACGAGTGGGTGCTCGGGCCCTCGATGACCTACACCTGCGCGGTGTTCGAGCGAAGCGACGCGAGCCTGGAGCAGGCGCAGTACACCAAGCACGGTCTCGTCGCACGCAAGCTCGGACTCGAACCGGGCATGCGGCTGCTGGACATCGGCGCTGGCTGGGGCGGCATGGTGCTGCACGCGGCCGAGCACTACGGGGTGCGCGCCCTCGGGGTCACGCTCTCACGTGCCCAGGCCGAGTGGGCGCAGCGGGTCATCGCCGACCGGGGGCTGGGCGAGTTGGCCGAGGTGCGCTACCAGGACTACCGAAACGTGCCGGAATCCGGCTTCGACGCGGTGAGCTCGATCGGGCTCACCGAGCACATCGGGCGGGAGCAGCTGCCGGAGTACTTCAACTTCCTGCGGGAGAAACTGCGCCCCGGTGGGCGACTGCTCAACCACTGCATCACCCGTCCGGACGGTTCCTATCCGGCCAGGGCGGGCAAGTTCATCAGCCGCTACGTCTTCCCCGACGGTGAGTTGGAGCCGCCCGGCGAGCTCATGTCCCGGATGCACGACCACGGTCTGGAGGTGCGGCACGAGGAGAACCTGCGTGAGCACTACGCGCTGACGCTGGCGGGTTGGTGCGCGAACCTGGAGCGCAACTGGGGTAAGGCCGTGGCCGAGGTGGGACACGCCCGCGCCAGGGTGTGGCGGCTGTACATGGCGGCCTGCCGGCTGGCCTTCGAGAGCAACGAGATCCAGCTGCACCAGATGCTGGGAGTGCGCTCGGCGGGCGGGGTCAGCCCCATGCCGCTGCGTCCGGACTGGTGAGCCGAGGCCGCTCCCGTGCTGGTGCGGCCCTTCTGCCGCCCCGGTGCTCCCGTGCCGATCGAAACTCGCTCGTGACGTCCTCGACGAGGAGGATCGAACCGCCTTCGAGTGAGAGTTTCGGGGCGCGCTGTGGGAAGTCGCCCGGGACTTCGACACCTCGCACCTCCACGACGTCCTCATCCGGTGGGGGGCGATGCGGCACAGCCGACCAGCCACGAGGAACGGGACGCCGTCGAACGGCCGAACGCGGTGATTTCTCGAAAGATCAGCAGGTATGACCCGAAGTCGGATCGTTGGACGACAACGACCGACAACGGGACGATCCCGATTACGTTCGTTCTCGGTGAGAACGTGCTTCAGGTGAACATACTACGGGTGCGGGATCTCCGAACGCGTCGATCAGTCGTTCGGTGAAACGTCGTCCAGTGACACCGCGGGGATCAGTTCGGAGACCGGGTCGCGCACCCACCAGACGCCGGACTCGCGTTTCTCGGCCGCGGTGCTGAACCGGTACCGGAACAGCCGGGCGCGGACGTAGCGCGGGGCGGTCTCCCGGAACGGGTTGTGCCGCAGCAGCGACAGGATCCGCCGTTCGTCCCGCAGCATCGCCACCAGTAGCCGTTCCAGCCATCCCCTCCCGTAGGACGGCGAGATCGCCACGAACCACATCAGCCAGTCCAGCCGCAGGTGATACGGCGCCACCTGCGGCGAACGCCGCGTCACGTCCCCGGGCTTGCCCCGGAAGCCGTACTCCCGCCATTCGCCGTCCGTGCCGTAACCCTCCAGCACCACCTCGAACCGAACCCGGGTGACGCTGCCGAAGGCGCCGTAGGTGTTGGCCAGGTGCAGCTTGTTGAAGCTGCGGTTCATCACCTGGCCGCGCCCGATCATGTTGCGGATCGGCCAGTAGCTGAGTACGACGATCAGCACGGTCAGGGCCGCCACCGTCGCCCGATACCACATCGGACCGGCGGTGCCGGCCACCGAGCCCGGTGTGAGCGCGTCCACCGGAATCCAACCGAGCAGCGTGGTGTCCATCGCCGCGAACGCCAGCGTGACGGTGATCAGGTTCAGCCAGGCGAAGTTGCCGCTGAGCATCAGCCAGCCCTGCGTCACGATCATGATCAGCGCGGCGATCGTGGCCACCGGCTGCGGTGCCAACAGTCCGAAGGGCACCACCAGCTGGGTGAGGTGGTTGGCCAGTACCTCCACCTTGTGCAGCCCGCCGGGCAGCCGGTGGAACACCCGGCTCAACGGGCCGGGCATCGGCTGTGTCTCGTGATGGTGGTGCAGTGCGCTCAAGTCACGCCAGGAGGGGTCACCCCGCATCTTGATCAGTCCGGCACCGAACTCGACCCGGAACAGCAGCCAGCACAGCAGCCAGATCACCAACACTGGTGGTTCCGTGTGGGCGGGTCCGAGGAACACCGCGATAAAGCCGGTTTCCAGCAGCAGCGACTCCCAGCCGAAGGCGTACCAGATCCGCCCGATGTTGACCACGGACAGATACAGCGCCCACAGCACGAACCACACCGCCATCGAGGCCCAGATCGGAAGCAGGTCCGGCACCCCGCAGCACGCGGCCACGCTCAGCAGCAGCCCGAACCAGCCGCAACACAGCACGAAGCGGTCGGAGTAGTACAGGTGGAACAGACTGGGAGACCGACGGAAGCCCACGTTGCGCAGGAACCGCGGTGTCGGGGTGAGGCCGTGCGAGCCGAGCAGGGCGGGAAACTGGTTGATCACGCACAGGAAGCCCATGGCGTAGCACAGCGCGAGCAACCGCTGCACCACGAACCGCGCCGGGCCGTACTCCGGTGCCCAGAACCAGTCCCAGCCCATCGCCACTCCGCTCCACGAGCCGACCGACCGGCCCGCGCACCTGTGAGCGAGGCGCGGGTCGTCCCTTCCGGTCGGACGGTAGGAGCGTTACCGACTCCGGTCGAGCTCCCGGCAGCCGGTGGCGTGCCGTGTCACCGCCTCAGGGGTGTTTCCGTCAGTTCTCGTCGTCGCGGCTGAGGCGTACCATCTCGTCGCGTTCGACGACCTTCATCCGCTCCCGGCCGCGCTGTTCCCCGAGGGAGCGTTCGTGCTCGTCCAGCATGTTCCAGCCCTGCCAGGTCGTGTAGGCCACCCCGCGTTCCGCCAGCATGCGCGGAACGGCCTCCCCGTCGTGCCCCTCGGCCTCGGTGATGTCGGCCAGCATGTTGTTCACGGTTTCCAGCGCGTCGCCCTTGGTGTGGCCGATGAGCCCCACCGGGCCGCGCTTGATCCAGCCGGTCGTGTAGACGCCGGGGATGTGCTCCCCGTCCATGTCCAGCACCCGGCCCCCGTCGTGCGGGATCGTGCCGGAACGGTTGTCGAAGGGCACGTCCGGCAGCGCCGAGCTGAGGTAGCCGACAGCGCGGTAGACCGACTGCACCTCGACGGTCTCGAACTCGCCGGTGCCGTTCACCGAGCCGTTGCCGTCCAGCTCCATGATCTCGGTGCGTAGTCCTTCGACCCGGTCCGTTCCGAGTACCTCGACGGGTCGCCGAAGGAAGTGGAAGTGCAGCCGCCGCCGGGTGTCGCCCTTCGGATCCCGCAGCGCCCAGTCCTGCAGCGTTTTGACCACGGACTTGACCTGGTTGTTGGTCCTGATGGCCTCTTCGCTGGCCTCGTCGAGCTCGAAGCCCTCGGGGTGCACGATCAGCTCCATCTCCGACTGGTGGTCGAGCTCGCGCAGCTCCAGCGGAGTGAACTTGGTCTGGGCGGGGCCGCGCCGTGCGAACAGGTGCACGTCGGTCACCGAGGAGTCGCGCAGCGCGTTGTACACGTTGTCCGGGATTTCTGTGCTCAGCAGGTCGTCGGCCTGCTTGGCGAGCACGCGCGCGATGTCGAGGGCCACGTTGCCCGCGCCGAGCACGGCCACGCTGCTCGCGTCGAGGTTCCAGTCGCGAGGGGCCTCGGGGTGCCCGTCGTAGAACGAGATGAACTCGGAAGCGCCGTGGCTGTGCGGCAGGTCGATCCCCGGAATGTCGAGCTCCCGGTCGTCGGCGGCTCCGGTGGAGAACACGACGGCGTCGTAGTGCTGCCGCAGATCCGCCAGCTTGCAGTCCACGCCGTACTCCACGTTGCCGAAAAATCGGATCTCCGGTTTGTCCATCACCTTGTGCAGGGCACTGACGATGCCCTTGATGCGGGGATGGTCGGGTGCGACTCCGTACCTGACCAGTCCGTAGGGGGCGGGCATTCTGTCGAACAGGTCGATCTCGACCGGCGTTTCGGATTTGGTCAGGATGTCCGAGGCGTACACGCCGGCGGGGCCGGCTCCGATCACTGCTACTCGAAGCGGATGGCTCACGGCGGTCCTCCTGGGCGCGGTGCCCTCGTGTTGCTGACTGAGGTCGGTTCGTGGGCGGGGCCTGGCCGGCGCCCGTTCCGCACTGCCGAGCGCCTCGGCTCGCGGTCGGTCGCCCGGCGAATACGACCCTCCCGAAACAGCTTAGGCATACCTAAATGCCTGACCCGCGATGTGGACGGGTGATGCTGGTTACACCCCCGAACGGAGTAACGGCATATCGAATGGGGGTGGGCACCGACCGTGCGTGATCAGGCGCGTGGGGTAAGGGATAGGATTCGTGTTGATCTCTCGGTGGTGCTCCCGGTGAAGCCGGGGAGGGGTGGGCGCACCGTGGACCTGACGGACCAATCACAACTGGGCCGAGGTATCGGGGGGTGCCATTGGTGGCCCACGACCAAAGGAGCTTCCATGACCGACCCCAGTCGGTTGCCCTCGGACGTGGATCTCGAGACAGCCAGTGCGGCGCGATGCTACGACTACTACCTGGGTGGCTCGCACAACTTCGAGGTCGACCGTGAGCTCGGCCGCAAGGCCGAGGAGCGGGTGCCGCACGTCAAATCACTGGCGCAGGACAATCGGGCCTTCCTGCGCAGGGCGGTCCGATACTGCCTCCAACAGGGGATCAGGCAGTTCCTCGACATCGGCTCCGGCATCCCCACCGTGGGCAACGTGCACGAGATCGCCCAGGAGGTCGATCCGGAGTCGCGGGTGCTCTACGTCGACAACGAGCCGGTGGCCGTGGCGCACAGCCGCACGATCCTGCAGGGCAACGAGCGTGCCGATGTCGTCCAGGCGGACCTGGCCGAGATCGACGGGATCCTCGGCTCGGAACAGGCCGCGCGCCTGCTGGACCCGGAAGAGCCCATAGCCGTGATGATGGTCGCGCTGTTCCACTTCGTGCCGGACTCGGCGCGACCCGCCGAGATCATCCGGGCTTACCACGACCGGATGGCGCGGGGAAGTTTCCTGGGCTTCTCGCACGTCACAGGGGATGACTACCCCGAGTTCACCCAGAGCCTGATCGATCTCTACATCAACAGCAGTAATCCGGGTATCGCCCGCAGTCGCGCCGATGTCGCGAAATTACTGGCGGACTTCGAACTGGTGGAGCCGGGAGTGGTCCACGTGCCGGACTGGCGCCCGGACACCGAGGAGGACCGTTGGCAGGACCCGGCGCGCTCGCTGCTCTACGGCGCACTCGGCCACAAGGTGTAGTCCGATGAACGACACTTCTTCGGAACCGGGTGGTTCCGATCCCGAAGAACCCGCGGCCACGCCCGAGCGGGACCCCCGAGTGGCGGAGTTCGCCCGCCACTGGGCACGTGTGGTGATCGGCACGAGTTACGTGCCGATGGGACGTCCCGAGCTGTGGGAGTTCCTGGAAGAGCGCACCGAACGGTTGCTGCGGGCGCTGACAGCGGACTCGTTCCACTCCGGAAACGTGACCGGGGTGGCCGCCGATCTGGTCCGGGTCCACCTGGTCGACCCTCGCGCGCTGCGTCGCACGCTCGAACTGCTCGGCTCGCGGCTGCCTGGGCTGGCTCGGGAGCTGGGAGCCGTTCGGGGCGAGGCCGCCGAGCGGATGAACGAACTGCTGGCTTCGTTCGGCGAGGGATTCGCCGCCGCGGCTAAGCGGCGGGTGCTCGCCGATCAGGAGCTCGTGCAGCGGGCGGTGCGGGACGCACGGGACGTGGCCGAGGAAGCGCTGCGGGCCAGTGAGGCGCGTTTCCGGGCGGTGTTCGACACCTCCGCGCTGGGGATCGCCATCGTGGATCTGGACGGCCGGGTGCAGGACGTCAACGAGTCGATGGGGACGATCTTCCGCACCGACAGCTCGGAACTGCTCGGGTGCCGTGTCCTCGATCTGTGCGACCCCGACCATCGGGAGGTTTTCCAGGGCGAGCAGGACGCGCTCGTGGCGGAGGTGTACGAGCGGTTCATGGTGGAGGTCCCGTTCACCACCGACGACGAGTCGCTGGTGTGGACCCAGGTCTCCGGTGCGCTGGTACGGGACGCCGACGGTGAGCCGGAGTACCAGGTGGTGCTCTACGCCGACATCACCGACCTGCAACTGCTCAACGAGCGACTCAACACGCAGGCGACCACCGATCCGTTGACCGGGCTGGCCAACCGAACCCGGCTGCACACGGAAATGGACAAGGCCCTGTCGCCCGGTGCGGGTGCCCGGCGCGTCGGCATCTGCTACTTCGATCTGGACGGTTTCAAGACGATCAACGACAGCCTCGGGCATCCGATCGGCGACGAGCTGCTGCGCACCGTGGCGCTGCGCATGCAGGAGGTGGCCGAACAGCGCGGTGCGCTGGCCGCCCGGATGGGCGGCGACGAGTTCGTGCTGCTCGTGCCGGACACCGACGGGCCGGGTGGCATGGTGCCGCTCGTGGAACGAACGCTGGAGGTGATCCGGGAGCCCGTGCGGATCGGCAGCCACGAGTTGAAGGCTTCCGCCAGCGCGGGAGTGGTGGAGCAACCGGTCGCGGGCACCGACGCGCAACTGCTGCTGCGCGAGGCCGACATCACGCTGTACCGCGCTAAGGACGAGGGCAAGGCGCAGTGGGTGCTCTACGACGAGGAACGCAACAGCGCCGCGCGTCGCAGGTTCGAGCTCTCGGCCACCATGCCCGCCGCGTTGGACAACAACGAGTTCTTCGTGGAGTACCACCCGGTACGCAGCCTGGACGACGATCGCATCGTGGCGGTGCACGCCGAACCGCGCTGGGACCACCCCGAGCTCGGTGAGCTCGCTCCGTCACACTTCGTCGAGCTGGCGGAGAACACCGGAATGATCACTCGGTTGAGCGACTGGTTGTTGCGGCAGGTCTGTGAGCACGTCCGTGGCTGGTTGCACTGGTTGGGCGATCGCGCACCCGTCGCGGTCGTCGAGCTGTCCGGAAGGTATTTCCGAGACCCGGACCTGGTGAACGATTTCCGGAGTATCCTCGCCGACAGCGGAGTAACCGCGGATCGGCTGCGGCTGGGAGTTCCGGAGGACTCGCTGTTCGACGACGTCGGCGATCCCGTGGACACCCTCGGCATCGTTCGCGAGTTCGGTGCGGGTCTGGCGATCCGCGATTTCGGTACCCGCTACACCGACACGCGCAGGTTGCGGGAACTGCCGGTGACCTCGGTGCACATCTCGGGCCAGTACCTCACCCGGCTCGCCGATCGGCCCGAGTCCGACCCCCTGGACGAGCACCTGGCCGACAGCGTGATCACCGCCGCCCGGTTGTTGGGGATGTCGGTGGTGGCCGGTGGAGTGGACACCCGCGGGCAGGCCGAACGGCTGCGCGAGAAGGGTGTTCAAGCGGTGCGGGGTCACCACGCGGGTGCACCGTTCTCGGCCGGTGAGGTGGAACAGGTGCTCGCCGACTCGTTGGAGGGGGCGGGGTGAGCCTCTCCCCACGGGTTCGCGGCCGGTCCGGTGCGGAGCCGAGCCGGTGCGGGGCCGAGCCGGTGTGGGGAGACCCACGAGCCGGATGGCGGTGACCGGGGCGGCGGCCGATAGCATCGACAGGAGAGTTTCCCCGGTTCGGTGGTGGGCTCCTCCCCGAGAGCTCCGCCGAACCGGGTCCCGGCACACGTTCGTTCGAGCAGCAAACCGTAGGAGTAACCGTGTCAGTCTCGCCGCCCCAAGCCCAGCAGGAATCCCGGGTGAAGGTACCGGCGGGCACTACGGCCGGCGACGCCGTCCAGCAGGCGGGGTTGCCTTCCAAGGGCCCCGAGGCGGTCGTCGTCGTGCGCGACGACGAGGGACAACTGCGTGACCTGGCCTGGGTGCCCGAAACCGAGACCGAGGTGGCGGCCGTGGCGGCCGACACCGAGGAGGGGCGCAGCGTCATCCGCCACTCCACCGCGCACGTGCTGGCGCAGGCCGTGCAGCAGCTGTTCCCCGAAGCCAAGCTGGGTGTCGGGCCGCCGGTCAAGGACGGTTTCTACTACGACTTCGACGTCGACCGGCCGTTCACCCCGGAGGACCTGCAGGCGCTGGAGAAGCGTATGAAGCAGCTCGTCAAGTCCGGGCAGAAGTTCCGGCGCCGCGAGTACGGGTCGCTGGACGACGCGCGTGCCGAACTGGCCTCGGAGCCCTACAAACTCGAACTCGTCGATCTCAAGTCCGGCTCCGACGAGGTCGACACCAGCGAGGTCATGGAGGTCGGCGACGGTGAGCTGACCGTCTACGACAACATCGACCGCCACGGGGAGACCGTGTGGGGCGACCTCTGCAGGGGGCCGCACGTGCCGCACACCCGTTTCCTCCCCGCCTTCAAGCTCACCCGGGTCGCGGCCGCCTACTGGCGCGGCGACCAGAGCAACCGGCAGCTGCAGCGGATCTACGGGACCGCATGGGAGTCCAAGGAAGCGCTCGACGCGCACCTGGAGTGGTTGGCCGAGGCGGAACGCCGGGACCACCGAAGGATCGGGGCGGAACTGGACCTGTTCTCCTTCCCCGAGGAGGTCGGCTCCGGCCTGCCGGTGTTCCACCCCAAGGGCGGCATCATCCGCCGCGAACTGGAGGACTACTCCCGGCGCAGGCACGAGCAGGCCGGGTACCAGTTCGTCAACTCGCCGCACATCACCAAGAGCGCGCTCTTCGAGACCTCCGGGCACCTCGGCTGGTACGCCGACGGCATGTTCCCCCCGATGCACCTCGACGAGGAGCGCGACGAGAACGGGGAGCTGCGCAAACCCGGGCAGGACTACTACCTCAAGCCGATGAACTGCCCGTTCCACAACCTCATCTACCGCTCGCGCGGGCGTTCCTACCGTGAGCTGCCGCTGCGGTTGTTCGAGTTCGGGTCGGTGTACCGCTACGAGAAGTCCGGGGTGGTGCACGGCCTCACCCGGGTGCGCGGCATGACCCAGGACGACGCGCACATCTACTGCAGTCCGGACCAGTTGCAGGACGAGCTGAAGTCGCTGCTCGGGTTCGTGCTGGACCTGCTGCGTGACTACGGGCTGGAGGACTTCTACCTGGAGCTGTCCACCCGCAACGAGGAGAAGTACTCGGGCACCGACGAGCAGTGGCAGCGTGCCACCGACTCGTTGCGGGAGGCCGCCGAGAGCTCGGGGCTGGAACTGGTTCCGGACCCGGGCGGCGCGGCCTTCTACGGCCCGAAGATCTCCGTGCAGGCCAAGGACGCCCTCGGCAGGAGCTGGCAGATGTCGACGATCCAGGTCGACTACGACCTGCCGGAGCGGTTCGATCTGGAGTACACCGCCGCCGACGGTTCCAAGCGGCGCCCGATCAAGATCCACCGTGCGCTGTTCGGTTCCATCGAGCGCTTCTTCGGTGTTCTCACCGAGCACTACGCCGGTGCGTTCCCTGCCTGGCTGTCACCGGTGCAGGCCGTGGGGATCCCCATCGCCGACGAGCACCTGCCGCACCTGGAGCGCGTCTTCGACACGCTGCGTTCCAGGGGACTGCGGGTCGAGTTGGACAGCGGTGACGACCGTATGCAGAAGAAGATCCGCAACCACACCACCCAGAAGGTGCCGTTCATGGTGCTGGCGGGCGGCAAGGACGTCGAAGCCGACGCGGTCTCGTTCCGCTTCCGCGACGGGAGCCAGCTCAACGAGGTGCCGGTGGAGCAGGCCGCGGCGGCGCTGACCCACTGGGTACAGCGTCGCGAGAACGCTTCGCCGAGCGCGGAGAACTTCGGAGCGGAGCTGGCGTGACACGACTGCCCCACAACGGCACCGACGACGAGCCGGAGGAGCCCGCCACCGATGCGGGCACCTCCGACCTCGGGGAATCGGCCACCGCGGGCGAATCGGGCCCGGAGACGAGCACGCAGCACGGTATCGGGGTCCCCGACGCGTTGCAGCGGTTGTGGACCCCGCACCGGTTGACCTACATCCAGGGTGAGAACAAGCCCACCGGGGAGAACAGCGACGGCTGCCCGTTCTGCCACCTGCTCGGCGACGCTCGTTCCGACGAGGAGTCGCTGATCGTGGCCAGGGACGAGCTCGTGTTCGCGGTGTTGAATCTCTACCCCTACAACCCCGGTCACCTGATGGTGCTGCCGTACCGGCACGTCGCCGACTACACCGAGCTCACGCCGGGGGAGACGGTGGCCGTCGCCGAGTTCACCCAACGTGCCATGCGGGTGATTCGCAGCGTTTCCGCGCCGCACGGGTTCAACATCGGGCTGAACCAGGGGCCGGTGGCCGGCGCCGGGATCGCTGCGCACCTGCATCAGCACATCGTCCCGCGTTGGGGTGGCGACTCCAACTTCATGCCGGTGATCGGCCACACCCGGGTGCTGCCCCAGTTGCTGGGCGACACCCGCGAGCTGCTCTCCGAGGCCTGGCAGCGGGTGGAGTGAGTTCTCGGGGCCGCGCGGACGAACGCGCGGCCCCGATGTTTCAGGAGCGGAAAGACCCACGCCTCTCGACGACGCGACGGGAAGGCATCGGTCGGCTCCGCGGGCTCGGTTCCCCGGACTCAGTTCCGCAGGACTCAGTTCCGCAGGGTGGCCTCGATCTCCAGCGTGATCTTGACCTTCTCGCCGAGCATGGCTCCGCCGTCGGGGCCGACCTTGAAGTCGGTGCGGTTCAGCGTGGTGCTCGCCGAGAGCCCCAGCAGCTTGCCGCCGTCCGAGGTGTCGGTGAAGCCGCCCGGCTCGGTTTCCAGCGAGACCGGCACGGTGACGCCGTGAAGGGTGAAGTCACCGTCGATGATCCAGTCCTCGCCGTCCTGGCGGATGCCGGTGGACCGGAAGGTCGCGGTGGGGTAGTTGTCCGTGTCCAGGAAGTCCTCGTTGCGGACGTGGGCGTCCCGGTCGGCGTTGCCGGTGTTGATCGAGGCGGTGTCGATGGTGGCGGTCACGCTCGACTCCAGCGGGTCCGCAGCGGTGACGATCTGCCCCTCGAACTTGTCGAAACGCCCGCGCGAGCGCCCCACCCCCATGTGGCGCAGGGTGAACTCGATGTCGGAGTGCACCGCGTCGATGTCCCAGGTGCCCACGGTGTAGCCGGGAATGGAAGTGGTTTCGGTCATGTCGGGACCTCCGGAGGGAGTCGGGAATAGTTTCCGAGCAAGACAACGCCTTTCCCGGTCGGTGCAATCCTTGGTGTGGTGGAACTCATGCGCGACGGATCGACTGGTGCGTGGTGCGCTTCGTCGGGCTGATCGCCGCCGGTTAAGCTGCGCTGTGCGGGTGACTGCCCGTACGGCGGCGGATGAAACGAAGCGATGTTGAACGTTTTCGCGCGACCCTCGGTTTCCCGGATCACCGACCCGGTCGGTGCCTGGTTGGTACGCCATCGTGTGTCACCCAACGTAGTGACAGTGGTGGGGACCGTGTGCAGCGTCGTC
The DNA here is from genome assembly GCF_900101095.1 of Actinopolyspora mzabensis. Lineage (GTDB taxonomy): Bacteria > Actinomycetota > Actinomycetes > Mycobacteriales > Pseudonocardiaceae > Actinopolyspora > Actinopolyspora mzabensis. Next base: position 86,598 of record NZ_FNFM01000007.1, on the reverse strand, counting down.
GCTGCCGTGACGTTGTTCCCCCGCGGCTGGCTGTTCACCGGCACCCTGGTCGTCACGGTCTTCCTGCTGTTCGACCTGCTCGACGGCGCGGTCGCGCGCGCCTCGGGGCACGGCGGTGACTTCGGGGCCGTGCTGGACGCGGGCTGCGACCGCATCGCCGACGGGGCGGTGTTCGGTTCGTTGCTGTGGTGGGCGTTGGTCACGAGCGGGAACGAGATGCGTGGGCTCGCGCTGCTGCTCTCGTTGGTGGCGGCCCAGGTGATCTCCTACGTCAAGGCCAGGGCGGAGGCCCAGGGGCTCTCCGCCACGGCGGGGGTGGCCGAACGGGCCGAACGCCTGGTGGTGCTGTTGGTGGGGACGGGGCTGCACGGCTTGGGAGTGCCGTACGTGCTCGACGTCGCGCTGTGGGTGCTGGCCGCAGCTTCGGTGTTCACCGTCGTTCAGCGGCTGGTCGGCGCTTATCGGTCGCGGGCGGGATAGCTGCCCCGGCCTCGGAGCGGCGTCGATTTCTCGCGAAATTCCCGCTCCACTGGGGCGGTAGGGCGGATGTGGGCGTCAATTTCTCGCGAAATCGCCGCGCCACCAACGCCGACGAATAGCCGCACTCCCACCACCCTCGCAGGCCGCACTCCCACCACTCCCGCTGTCGGCACCGCTGCGGGTTCTCGCGTGTGGCTCTCGCGAGGGTGGTCCCGACGTTGTGTAGTAACTACCCGATGTCGGGGCACCCGCAGCTAGAGCCGTGCGCGAGGTTCCGCCAAGTAACCACCTCGGTAAACCGGGCGCGTTCACCTGTCCCCGGCGGGGACGAGTTCGGAGCATCCGGACCAGCAGAGGTAGTCCTCGATGACCTCGGTGTCGTCGGCGATGAGGTCGTGGAAGGCGTTCTCGTCGGGTCTGTGGTGTTGGTCCAGCGGCATGATCGCGATCTGGTACATCCCGAAGCGTTCCTCGGTGCGGTCGAGCAGGGCCAGCGCCCATTCGCGCAGCCGGGGCAAGGCTTCGGCGTCGTCTACCCGGTGCTCGGTGGGCTGGTGGTGCAGCAGTTCGGTGTAGGAGCCGAGTGAGTCGGGGTTGACCACCCGGTACAGCGTCATGGCGTTACGCATGGTTACCTCTTCGACGGTGTTCGTGACAAGTGGCACTGACTTGCCTATCGAGTCAGTAGAGTCAGATTGACTTAGTTAATTTGACTGCACAATCGCCCGATCGGGTAAGCGGTTTTGCTGTCAGTCGAAGAGGTGAGTATGAACAGTTCGGGACCGGCGATCCCGGAGCCGATCAGCCCCACTGTCGGAAGGCGGTGGTTGTCGCAGGAGGTCCGCAGACTTCGTGAGGAAGCCGGGCTGAAACAGTCCGATGTGGCAAAACGACTTCGCTGCAACGCGGCGAAGATCGCCCACATGGAGAGCATGCGCAACACGATCAGCGGCCCCGACCTGGAGGTGATGCTCTCGCTCTTCGAGGTGCCTGACGAACGCGTCGCGTGGTACCTGCGGCTGGCCGAGCTCGCCAAGGAGAAGGGTTGGTGGGACGCCAATCGCGCGGTGCCGGACTGGTTCTCGATCTACGTCGGCCTGGAGTGGGGCGCCGATCGGATCCGGGAGTGGGAGCTGGGATATCCGCCCGGCATCCTGCAGACCCGCTCCTACATCGAAGCCCTGGTGCGTGGTGAGGACGGCCCCTCCGAGGTCGGGATTCGCGAGCTGGTCGAGGCACGGCTGCGGCGGCAGGAGGCGTTGTGGCGCTCCGAGGAACCACTGTGGATGCACGCGGTGATCGACGAGGCGGCGTTGCGACGACAGGTGGGCGATGCCGAGGTGATGTGTGAACAACTGCATTATCTGGTGCGGGTGGGCCAATGGGAGAATGTCACCGTCCAGGTAATGCCGTTCGCCGTGGGGCCACATCGCGGTCATCTCGGCTCTTTCCAGTGGCTGGGATTTCCACGCGTTGGTGATCCCGGTGTGGTGTATCTGGAGAACCAGCGGGGTGGGATCTACCTGGAGGAAGTTGACGAGGTGGCCATGTTCAACGGGGTCTTCGAGTCGTTGGCCGAGCAGGCGTTGTCCCCGGCGGAGTCAGCCGATTTCCTCTCCGAACTCGTGAAGGAGCTGGCATGATGCGTTACGACAGTGTGCCGAACGCGGCAGAGCTGACCGGTGTGTCCTGGCGTCGGAGCAGCCGCAGTGGTCCTAATGGAGGCTCGTGTGTGGAAGCCGCTTCCCTGTCTAGTGGTGAGGTCACCGCTGTGCGGGATTCCAAGCGTCCGCATGGTCCGGCGCTGTTGTTCGATCGTCGGGCCTGGGCGGCTTTCCTCGGTTCGCTGCGCTGAATCCGGCTGTAGGGATGAGTCCAGACTCGCTCGGGCTTATCGCCAAAATCAAGGACGAGATGGGGGCACGTCAAGCTGCCCCGCATGATTGGCGGAACTCCAGCCGGTCCGGGCCGCACAGCAGTTGCGTCGAGGTCGGCCGGGTCGGCGACGGCGCGGCTGTACGCGACACCGAGGACCGTTCGCTCGGCTACTTCACCACCACGAGCGCGCAGTGGCAGGCGTTCGCGCAGTGGCAGACGTTCCTGCACGCGGTCAAAACCGACCGGTTCAGCTGAGACCAGCCCGGCGACACAGCGCCTCCGACACCACCGGAGGCGCTACCGCATCCCCAACTCTCACCGGGCCGAAACTCACCTGCCAGGGCAGAGTGCTGTGATAGCCGCTCACGCGGGTTCGGGAACGTTCGGCTCCACCTTCTTCGCGATCTCCAACGCCTTCTGACACTCGTCTACATCGTCAGGCAAACGAGGCTCACTAGCACGAACCTGAATCATGCCTTTCCCAGCGTTGAACATCACGTCACAAACACGGGCCTGGGTCGCACCCTGGGGAATTGCTCGTGCCCCCGAACGACCGTTGACTTTGACCCGCTCGAACTTCGCCCAAGTTGACTTCTTTTCAGCGGCAGCGACGTTTTCGCGCTTATTCAATTCCAATCTCAGGGCCACAGGGTTGCCATCGTAATGGCATCCTGGCGCCCAGGGCAACGTACTCTTGGGCTTTCCTGGCGCCTCCAGCCCGAAGGATTCAAGAGCCTTCGAAGATAACACCTCGCACGGTTTCACTTCTGCCAGAACCTTTTCGGATGAGGAAGTCCCTGTAGGCCCGGACGAACCATCACCAGCATCACTGTCAGGTGAACACCCAGCAGAGCCGATCAACGCTGCACCTGCAGCAGCCGCCAACAACGACCGTGTCCACAGCTTCACTCCGCACCCCTCCGCAGATCGTCGGCAACCTGCTCATCGGTAGCCTGATAGTTCTCCTTGGCCTGCTCGAACAGATTTGCCTTGCGCCGCAGCTCGTCACGGAACTGCCTCAGCAGATCAGCAGCACCAGTCGATCCATTACTTGCTTTTTGCCCAAATTTAGCCGCCAACTGCTGCCCAGAGCGATAGGCACCCAGCCCAGGAACCTGCTGTAGGCGCGTTGCCGACAAAATCAATTCCTCAACCACGTCGGCCTCACGTCTATACACCTCGGCCGCCTTGTCGGCGGCTTGGGGTTCCATGCTCAGCCCGCCGCCGGAGATCTGCTGCTGGATCCAGGAGTTCTCGTCCCGGATCGACTGCAACGCCGCCCCAGCTCCCTCGAAACCGGGCGCTCCGGCGCTCTGCTCAGTCATCGCGGTTCCCTTCGTGCCAAGGACAACTCGCCGCTGTTCGGCGAAGTCACCTCGCGCGGCACGTAAACCGCCGGCGGGGATGAGGGTTGCCTCTCCGCTCGTTCCCCGTCTCTCCCGGAGTCTCTGGGCTCTCTCCCGGCTCCAGGTAGTCAGCCCCAGAACAGCTGGAGCAACGGTCTCGTCCCGCTCGCCACTACCCGCCGTAAGTGGCGGCATAGGCTCCTCCACATGCGCGCTCGAAGTGACATCACAGGGTCGACAAGCGGCAAATTAAGTACTCTGGAATCAAATCTACTACTATGGCGTCGGAGCGAAAATACCAGCGATAAGAAAAATACTGCTAAATATCACCGAAATCGGTTTTTATAATCGCTCAATAAGGTGATTTCAATAGGTCATTCGGTGGAATTTCGAATGCCGTTAACGCCGCACCGCCGTTCCAGGATCTCGGGTCGGGCCTTCCGATAGCGCTGCGCGAAAGGTCCGGAACGCGGCGGTGCCGTTCGGTTTCGTACTGACCCCTGCCACGTACCGGCGAGGCGGCGGCGTATCGCCACATCCTCCGCGCGAAGAACCAGCTCCACGTTCCCTCCCGCCCGGTTCACTGCGGCAGCGGTTCGTAGCCCGCGAAGCTGCGGCTGAAGCTGGCGCTGCCGGAGCTCAGCGAACGCACGTTGATCGCGTAGCGCGTCAGTTCCGTGCTGGGCACGTGCGCCCGGACCACCGTCCAGCCGTTGTCCTCGGGTTCGGTGCCGAGCACCCTGCCCCTGCGGCTGGACAGGTCGCCGAGCACCGTCCCCAGGTGATCGTCCGGAATGTGGACTTCCACCTCGTCCACCGGTTCCAGCGTGAGCAGCCCGGCCTGCTCCGCGGCGGATTTCAGGGCGAGGGCTCCGGCCGCCTGAAAGGCCGCGTCGGAGGAGTCCACGCTGTGCGTCTTGCCGTCCACCAGCGTCACCCGCAGGTCCACTATCGGGCACTCCGGCTCGATCCCGCGCTCCAGCTGGGCGCGGATCCCCTTCTCCACACTGGCGATGAACTGCTTGGGAACGGCGCCACCGACGATCCGGTCGGCGAACTCGAACCCCGCCCCGCGCTCCAGCGGCTGCACCTCGATGTCGCAGACCGCGTACTGGCCGTGCCCGCCCGACTGCTTGACGTGCCTGCCGTGTCCCTTCGCCGGGCCGCGGAAGGTCTGCCGGAAGGCCACCCGCACCGGCTCGGTGTCCACGTCCACCCCGTTCTCCCGCAACCGCTGCAGGATCACCTCGGCGTGCGCCTCGCCCATGCACCACAGCACCATCTGGTGCGTCTCGGTGGAACGGTCCAGCCGCAGCGTGGGGTCGGCGGCCAGCAGCCGGTTGAGGTTGCGGGCCAGCGAGTCCTCGTCGCCGTGCCCGGTGACGGCCATCGGCAGCAGCGGGTCGGGCATGTCCCACGGTTGCAGCAGCAGCGGGTCCCGTGGGTCCGAGACGGTGTCGCCGGTCTCGGCCGAGGTCAGCTTGGTGAGCGCGCACAGGTCACCCGCCACGCAGTACGGCACCTCGCGCAGTCCGGCGCCCAGCGGGCTGTGGATGTGGCCGACGCGCTCGGCGGAGTCGTGATCGGGGTGGCCCCGCTCCGCCAGGCCGTGACCGGACACGTGGGCCGGACGGTCCGGCGAGAGCGTTCCGGAGAACACGCGCAGCACCGAGACCCGCCCCACGTAGGCGTCCACCGAGGTGTGGACCACCTCGGCCGCCAGCGGGCCGTTCGGGTCGCACTCCAAGCGACGTGGACCGGCCCCGTGCGGATCGGTGAACTCCGGGAGCACGTGCTCCAGCGGGGAGGGGAAAGCACGGACGATGCCGTCCAGCAGTTCGGTCATCCCGATCCCCGTCTCCGCCGAGACCGGGATCACCGGATGCAGCCCGCCGCGGGCCACCGCCGCCTCCAGATCACTGATGAGCGTCGCCTCCTCGATGTTCTCGCCGCCCAGGTAACGCTCCAGCAGCGTCTCGTCCTCGCTGCCCGCGATGATTCCCTCCAGCAGTCGGTCCCGGCCCGCTCCGGTGGCCTCGTCCGGTGGTTCGGCGCTCGCCCGCACTATCGGTGTGCTGCCCTGCGAGTAGTCGTAGCTGCTCCCGGTTAGCAGCCCGAACAGCTCGGTCGGTGAACCGCCGTGGTAGCGCGGCAGGTACAGCGGAACCACCCCGCTGCCGAACGCGGCCACGCAGGACTCGATCGCCGCAGTGGCGTCCGCGCGCGGCTGGTCCATGCGTGAGATCAGCACAGCCCGCGGCATTCCGACCCTGTCGCACTCCTGCCATATCGTCCGGGTGGCGGAGTCCACCTCCTCGGTGGCGGGTACGACGAACAGCGCCGCGTCGGCCGCGCGCAGTCCCGCGCGCAGCTCGCCGATGAAGTCGGCGTATCCGGGCGTGTCCACCAGGTTGATCTTGGTCTCGCGATGCCACAGCGGAGCCACCGCCATGCCCACGGAACGCTGCTGCTCCACCGCCGCCGTCTCGTGGTCGCAGATCGTGCTTCCCTCGGTGACCGAGCCGCGTCTGCTGATGGTCGCCGTGGTAGCCAACAAGCGTTCCACCAGCGTGGTCTTGCCGGAGCCGGACGGCCCCACCAGCACCACGTTGCGGACGGCGGCGGGGTCGGTGGCCACCGGTACCGACTGCGCCTGCCCGTTGCCCGTGCGCTTGTTCCCCATCACTGCCCCCTGCCGCGTCGCACACCGGACTCGGATGTGGTGCCGAGCACACACCTGCTGGGAGGACTCCGCAAGGTCGAACCCGTGCGCACGGTGGCTCGTGCGCCGTTCGCGCACCGAAAGTGGACTGGCGAGAAAGCCACGCAGTGGCCCGTTCGCCGTGCCCCGACCGCCCCTAGGCTCGGTGGTGTCGCCCCCCGGCGCGTGTCGGCGGCCCCGTGACGTCAGGGAAGCCCGTGACGTCAGGGAAGCCCGGCCGTGTGCGGGCGCCCCGGCCGACCCCTTCGGACGACGGTCGGCACGCCGCCGGTGTTCGGGGCGAGTTCTTCCCGGAAGGCCCGTGCCGGGAGTCAACCGCGCGAAAGGATCGATCGAACGTGACCAACGGCGACACGACCAGCCCGTCCGCCAACACCCAGGCGACCGGAACAGACGGTGTCAAGCGAGGCATGGCGGAAATGCTCAAGGGCGGCGTGATCATGGACGTCGTCACGCCGGAACAGGCGAGGATCGCCGAGGACGCGGGGGCGGTCGCGGTCATGGCGCTGGAACGCGTGCCCGCCGACATCCGCTCCCAGGGGGGTGTCGCCCGGATGTCCGACCCCGAGATGATCGACGGCATCGTGAGTTCCGTGTCCATCCCGGTCATGGCCAAGGCACGTATCGGCCACTTCGTCGAGGCCGAGGTGCTGCAGTCGATCGGGGTGGACTACGTTGACGAGTCCGAGGTGCTCACCCCCGCCGACGAGGACAACCACATCGACAAGTGGCCCTTCACGGTGCCGTTCGTGTGCGGCGCGACAAACCTCGGCGAGGCGTTGCGCCGGATCTCGGAGGGCGCGGCGATGATCCGCTCCAAGGGGGAGGCCGGTACCGGCAACGTGGTCGAGGCGACTCGGCACATGCGACGGATCCGCGCGGACATTCGCAGGCTGTCGGTGCTGGACAGCACCGAGCTCTACGCCGCGGCGAAGGAACTGCGGGTGCCGGTGGAGCTCGTGCGCGAGGTCGCGCGGACCGGCGAGCTGCCGGTGGTGCTGTTCACCGCGGGCGGGATCGCGACTCCGGCCGACGCGGTGATGATGCGCAGGCTGGGTGCCGAGGGGGTATTCGTCGGCTCGGGCATCTTCAAGTCGGGGGACCCGGCCGCGCGTGCCGAGGCCATCGTCAAGGCCACCACCCTCTACGACGACCCCGAGCTGGTCGCGAAGGCCTCCCGTGGACTCGGCGAGGCGATGGTCGGCATCAACGTCGACGAGCTTCCGGAGGAGCAGCACTACGCCCAGCGCGGCTGGTGATCTCGCGTTTCGAGACGTCGGGGAACCGCCCTGCCGGATCCGGCCCGCTTGCCGGGCGTTGCCGCGGGCGGTTTCCCGCACGGATCCAGGAGCGCCTGCTCAGGAGTGCTCCATGATCAGCACCGCCGTGGTCGGGCCGTTCACCGCCTGGTAGACGTGCGGTACCGCTCCGGAGAACGTGGTGTAGTCCCCCGGGCCGAGTTCGGCGGGCTCCTCGACCGGGCCGCTGCGCATGCTGCCCGACACCACGATCAGATGTTCGACCGTGCCCGGCTGGTGCGGTTCCGCCCGCCGGAGCTCCCCGGCATCCAGGGCGATCTCGTGGATGTCCCGGCTCGCCCCAGCGGGGCAGGAGGACAGCAGCCCCGCGGCGAAGCCGGAGTGTTCCGCCCGGATCCGGGGCGCCTGCCCCGCGCGGATCACTCTGGTATGGGGAGTCGGTAGCTCCACGAGCCTGCTGAACGGCACGTTCAACGCGACGGCCAGCGCCCACAGCGTCTCCACTCCCGGGTTTCCCTCCCCGGATTCCAGCTGCGACAGCGTCGACTTGGCCACTCCGGCTCGCTTCGCCAGTTCGGACAGCGAGATTCCCGCGCGTTCGCGGTGGTGGCGCAGCGCGATCGAGATCGTCTCGATCGCCTCGGTCTCGGATCCCCGCATAGCCGTTCCTTCTGGACTACCGATCGTTCGCCTTGACGAACGCAGTTCGTTTTGTTCATTGTAGGAAACGATGCGTTCGCCAAAAAGAACGGACCGTGCCTCCGACACCGCTCGACTGCTGCCCGCCGTGGCTTCCATGGCCCTGGCGCTGATCGTGGTCGGGGCCTCGCTGGGAGCCATCGCGGTCTCGAGTGGTGCTCCGTTGTGGCTGGTCACCGTGATGGCCGCGCTCGTCTTCGCCGGTGGTTCCGAGTTCCTGGTCGTGGGCCTGGCCACCGCCGGAGCCGCGCCGCTGACCGTGCTGCTGGGCGGCTGGCTGCTCAACGCCCGTCACCTGCCCTACGGACTGGCGATGGGTGACGTCCTCGACGGCGGTCTCGGACGCAGACTGGTCGGGAGTCACCTGCTGGTCGACGAGGCCGTGGCGTTCGCGCTGGCCGAATCCGAGCCGCGGCGCAGGCGACGCGCCTACTGGGTGGCCGGAACCACGCTCTACGCCGTCTGGGCGCCCTCGGTGCTGCTGGGTGGGCTGCTGGGACGCGGCCTCGGCGATCCCCAGCTGCTCGGGCTGGACGCCGCACTGCCCGCCGGACTGCTCACCCTCGTGCTGCCCGCCGTGCGCGATCGCCCGACCGCACGTGCCGTGCTGCTCGGCTGCCTGCTCGCCGTGCTCACCGTCCCACTGCTGGACGAGGGGCTCGCGGTGCTGGTCGCGCTGCTCGGCACCGCCGCCGCCCTGCTGCCCGTGCCACGCGTGAGGCGGGGAGCCGACGTCTCGGAGGGGGAATCGGTATGACACTCGGCCTGGTACTGGCACTGGCCGCCGGAACCTACGCGATGCGTGCGGCGGGGCCCCTGCTGCGCGGCAGACTGCACATCTCCGAACGCGGCAGGTGGCTGCTCTCCGTGGCCGCGGTGACGCTGCTCGCCGCGTTCGTGACCGTCAGCGCGTGCTACGAGTCGGGCTCGTTCGCGGGCTGGCCCCGCGTGGTCGGGGTGCTCGTGGGCGGTGTGCTGGCATGGCGCAGGGCGCCCTTCGTGATCGTCGTGCTCGTCGCGGCCGGTGTCACGGCCGGACTGCGCGCCCTGTGAGCGCGGCGAGGGCTCGCGGGCAGTACCGCCACGGCGCGGGAGGGCCGCCCGCTCGCCGGAACGGTGCGGTCACCGCCCACGCGCGAGAACCGACATGGAGCGGGCACGGCGGCCGGACGGACCTGACCCGGACGTTGCCCGTGCGCGCCACTGCCGGACAATCGTGGTGTGAACCCAGCTCAACCGGTCGTCGGTGTGCTCGCCCTGCAGGGTGGCGTAGCCGAACATCTCGCCGCGTTGCGGCGCATCGGGGTGACCGCGTGCCCGGTGCGGCGCCCCGAGGAGCTCGCCCGGGTGGACGCCCTGGTGCTGCCGGGCGGGGAGTCGACCACCATGACGCGGCTGTTGGACACCTTCGAACTCTTCGAGCCGCTGCGTGCGCGGCTACGGGAGGGCATGCCCGCCTACGGGTCCTGCGCGGGCATGGTGCTGCTCGCGGACAGCGTGCTCGACGACCGCCCCGAGGTTCGGGGCAGTCCCGGCGTCCGCTCGTTGGGAGCGCTGGACGTGGTCGTCCGACGCAACGCCTTCGGGCGGCAGGTGGATTCCTTCGAGGCGGAGCTCGACTTCGCCGGGATCGAAGGCCCGGCGTTGCGCGCCGTGTTCATTCGGGCCCCGCTCGTCGAGAAAGCGGGCGCCGATGTGACCGTGCTGGCCGGTGTGCCTTCCCCCGCCGGCCCGCCGGACGGACGACCCGGGGAGACGGGTGCGGGTACCATCGTCGCGGTTCGACAGGGACCGGTGCTCGCCACGGCTTTCCATCCCGAGCTGGTCAACGGTGACGACCGCGTGCACCGGCTGTTCGTGCGGATGATCAACGAGAACAGCGGGCATACCGGCCCGGTACGACCTGATACCACGGAGGAGACATGAGCGGCCACTCCAAGTGGGCCACGACCAAGCACAAGAAGGCCGCCCTCGACGCCAAGCGCGGCAAGCTCTTCGCGAAGCTGACCAAGAACATCGAGGTCGCCGCGCGTACGGGTGGGGGCGACCCGGAGGCCAACCCCACGCTGTACGACGCCATGCAGAAGGCGCGCAAGTCCTCGGTACCGCAGGACAACATCGAGCGCGCCCGCAAGCGCGGCGCCGGTGAGGAAGCGGGCGGCGCCGACTGGGAGACGGTCATGTACGAGGGCTACGCCCCCAACGGGGTGGCCGTGCTGATCGAGTGCCTGACCGACAATCGCAACCGCGCGGCGGGCGATGTGCGCACCGCCATGAACAAGCACGGCGGTTCGATGGCCGACGCCGGGTCGGTGGCCTACCTGTTCAACCGACGTGGCGTGGTGATCCTGCCCAAGAACGGTCTCAGCGAGGAGGACGTCCTGGGCGCCGTGCTGGAGGCGGGTGCCGAGGAGATCGAGGACCTCGGTGAGAACTACGAGATCCTCTGCCAGCCCAGCGACCTCGTGCCGGTCCGCAAGGCCCTGCAGGCCGAGGGCATCGAGTACGACTCCGCTGAGCCCAGCTTCCTGCCGTCGGTCAACGTGCCGCTGGACAGCGAGGGCGCGCGCAAGGTCTTCAAGCTCATCGACGTGCTGGAGGACTGCGACGACGTGCAGAACGTCTACTCGAACTTCGACGTCAGCGACGAGGTCATGGCCCAGGTCTCGGCGTGACCCGGGGAACTTCCGGACAGCGTGGTCCGGGAGTTCCCGTGCGTGCTCGACGGCGGCCCGTGCGTGCGGCGGGATCCGTACGAGGGGAGCGGTCGGGCGGGTCGGGTCCCGGCACGGTGCCCGCGAACGCTCAGAGCCTGCGGACCCGTGCCAGCCAGGCCGCCGTGTCGACCTGCTCGTCGGGCGAGGCGTCGAATCGGGCGGCGTACTCCTCGTTCGCGATCCCCCGGTAGACATCGGGTCGCAACGACTCGACGAGCCAACCCGCACCGAACGAACCCCGCACCTGCTCGGCGCTCAGGCGCGGCCCGCCCGCGTCCTCGATGTCCGACAGCGCGAGCACGTGCACCACCGCTCCCGGTCCGCACACCGCGTGCAGGCTTCGGGTGTAGTCGCGCCGCTCGGTTTCGTCGAACACGTGCAGCAGGGCGCTGTCCACGACGGTGTCGAACCGCGGTTCGGTGCCGAGATCGAACGCGTCGGCCACCTCGAAGCGCGCGGCCACCCCGCGTTCGGCCGCGTTGTCCCGTGCCCGAGACACGGCCGTTCGGGAACGGTCCACGCCGAGCACCTCGTAACCGAGCTCGGTCAGCAGGATGGTGTGCTCTCCCGCGCCGCAGCCGGGATCCAGGACCGAACCCCCGATCCACCCCTGCCGTTCCAGTTCGACGATCGCGGGTTGGGGGCCGCCGATCACCCACGGCGGGTCCCCCTCCTGGTAGGCCCGCTCGAAGTGATCCCGCGAGATCGAAGTCTCCATGATGCTCTCCCACTCGTCCGTTCGTCCCCGGCTCGGGTGTTGCCCGGTTTGTGTTGCCCGGTGTGTGGCCGACACGTGGTTGCGCGGTGGGGTTCCGTGACCGGTGCGTCGTTCCCGCCCGGTTTCGCCTTCTTGCGCGGCACCACCGAGCATGCGACTTCGAGTGAACTCGAAGTCAAGATCGTCCGTGTCTTCCGTCGAACTTCGCGTTCCAGGAGCGACGAGGGCATGTCCCCGGCGTGCACCTGTGAACTAGGCTTCGCCCCCGACGCGGCGCTCGCCGGGTACGCGCGGTCGCGCCGCGAAGGGACCCGTCGACGAAGAGGTGACACGTGATGACCGGGACGGCGAGCTCGACGGAGGGACTGCGACGCTGGTTGGTGGACACCTCGGAGCGGTACGGCGCGGCCGTGCTGCACGTTCCCGAGGAGGAGGACCACGCGCCGTACTCCTTCTCGGTGGGTGCGTGGCGGCGGTTCGGCAAACCGGAGCTCGTGGTGATCGGGCTGCCCGAGCAGGTGGGCCGGAGCGTGGTGGACACCTACGTGGCACGCGTCGGCCGTGGCGAGCGGTTCATCCCCGGCAGGCTCTACGAGGGCTTCCTGGCCGAACAGCCCGTCACCTTCGAACGCGTGGCCGGGATGTACTACCCGGAATACCTGGGAAGCGCGATGCTGGTCCACGGCGACGACGACTTCCCCGCGCTGCAACTGCTGTTGCCCACCCCCGACACCGGGCTGTTCCCCTGGTCGGAGCGCGCTCCCGAGGGGTTCGCCGACTACCAGCCGGTGCTGACCCGAAGTGGTGCTCCGGAGAGCTGGAGACCCGGTCACGACGGCGCCTGAGAACCTCGCCGCCGAATCCGCCGAGCGGTCCGAAAATCGTTGGACACGATCGCGCGTCCGCTGCGTGAATACGTGCCGTGACCGAACCGGATACCCCGAGCCGGATACCCCCAGCCGGAGACGGTCCCCGACGAGCACGCCCCCTGATCCCCTGGCCGAGCGGCGGCAGGGAGCCGACTGGTATCGCTTGCCAACCGGTGCCCCTCGCTTCCCCGCTGTTCACGCTCTTGTACGTCGAGGCGACCGCCTTCCTGGTGGGGCTGGCGGGTCGGGACTGCTCTGGCTGTTTGGACCTTTGGTCAGAGCGCTGGTGCCAGTGTCAAGATATGTTCCACAGTGGAGTTCACCTCCGCTGTGAGCACCTCGGCCGGAGTGGTTTCGGAGTCGTACACGATGCGACTCGAGGCGATGTTAGCGCCGCAGAACCCGAAGATGCCGTGGTCGATCTGAGTCCGGATTGCGTTGGTATAGCCATGGCGTTCGTAGCCGTCCGCATCGCCACCTGCCACGGCCAGTAGGTGCACGTTCAGTTGGTCGAGCTTGGGGGCTAGGCGTCCGCCTGGGGAGTACTCGAAGGCCCAGTCGTTGATGAATACCCGGTCGATCCAGCCCTTGAGCAGAGCTGGCATGGACCACCAGTACACCGGGAAGACCAGCGCCAGCTGCTGGGTGCGATCCAATCGTGCTTGCTCACGCACGACATCCGGTGGTGTGGGCCCCTCGCCGCGGTAGTGCAGCAGGTCGGCTGTGGTGAACCGGGGATCGAAAGCCTCGGCCGAGAGGTCGGCCAGTTCGGCGGACCTGCCGTCGCCGGAGAGGGCGGCGGTCACCTCACGGCCGAGCCCATGTGTCAGCGACTCGGGGTCGGGATGGGCGACGACTACCAGACTGTGCATGGCAGCGATTCAACGGCACCGTCTCTGACGAATACATGGGAGAGAGGCTCGATCGCCTGTGTATTCGTCTAACCTCGCGGGAGTGGACGCCTTCGCTGATCTGTTCCGTGGTGTACGAGCTCAGGGGTCACTGTTCGGCAGCTCGACGCTGTCCGCGCCCTGGTCGTTGCTCTTCGTGGACGGCGCCCCGCTGACCCTGTGCACCGTGCTTGAAGGATCCGGGTGGATCGTTCCGGAGGGTTGCCCGCCCGAGCACCTCGCACCCGGTGACACGGTGATCATGCGGGGCCCCGCGCGGTTCTCCTTCGTCGACGAGATCGGAACCGAGGCCGAGCCGATCGAGTGCGGCGAGCACTGCGCGACGCCCGAGCAGGGCGGGACCCTGCACCGGCTCGGCTGGAACGACTGCGGCGCGGGCGACTCGGCAGACGCGACGACACTGGTCGTCGGCGCCTACCCAGTACGGGGCGAGATCGGCCGTCGGCTGCTGGATGCGCTGCCCGCCGTCCTGCGCGTCGCACCCGGCGGCACGGCCGACGCCGTGCGGGACCTCCTGGCCGCCGAGGTCGCCGTCGACGCGCCCGGCCAGCAGGTCGTGCTCGACCGGCTGCTGGACTGGATGCTGGTGTGCTCGCTGCGCGAGTGGTTCGACCGGCCTGGCGGCGAGCCGCCGGCGTGGTACGCCGCGCACCGCGACTCGGTGGTCGGCCACGCCCTACGACTGCTGCACGCCGAACCGGCGGCGCCGTGGACGGTCTCCTCGCTGGCCGACCGGTGCGGAGTGTCGCGCGCTACGCTGGCGAAACGGTTCGCCGACATGGTCGGCGAACCACCCCTGACCTACCTCACATGCTGGCGCATGACCCTCGCGGCCGACCTGCTTACCGACCGCAAGGCGGCCACCATCGCCGAAATCGCCCGCACTGTCGGCTACTCCGACGCGTTCGGGTTCAGCGCAGCGTTCAAACGTATCCGCGGCATCACCCCCAGCGAGTTCCGGCGCACCGGCACCGCCGTTGCCACCGGGGTCACTACCGACGCCCGGACCTACTAGTCGCCCGGTTGACTCCCCGTCCGCGCTCCCGTGGCCCGTCGGTCCGCTTCCGTCCGGACGATGCGGCGTGCGTGTCGCCGTGCACGGTTCCGACCGGCCGGCCGGTATCATTCGAACGCGTGTTCAAAGCGGGCTCGCGCGAGAGGATGAGGGTGTGCGCATACTGGGAGTCGATCCGGGACTGACACGCTGCGGAGTCGGTGTCGTCGAGGGCGGGCATCGGCGCGGGGTGAGCTGTCTCGGGGTCGGCGTGGTGCGCAGCCCCGTGGACGACGAGCTTCCCCGACGCCTGGTGGCCATCGCCGACGGGGTGGAGGAGTGGATCGACCAGCACGAACCGGAAGTCGTGGCGATCGAACGGGTCTTCAGTCAGCAGAACGTGCGTTCGGTCATGGGGACCGCGCAGGTCTCCGGCATCGTGGCGCTGGCCGCCTCACGGCGGGACATCGAGGTCGCCTTCCACACGCCGAGTTCGGTGAAGGCCGCCATCAGTGGCTCGGGCAAGGCCGACAAGCGACAGGTCACCGCGATGGTCGGCAAGGTGCTGGGAATGTCGAGCCCGCCGAAACCCGCCGACGCGGCCGACGCACTGGCACTGGCACTGTGTCATCTCTGGCGGGCTCCCATGGTCGGCAGGCTCGCCGAGGCGGAGCAGCGCGCGGCCGAGCTCGCGCGCAATCATCAACAGCGGCTGCGGCAGGCAGCACGAGACTCGTCCGGTACAAGGGGGAACCACCGATGATCGCTTCGGTGCGGGGTGAGGTGCTTTCGGTCGGACTGGATCACGCGGTGATCGAGGTCGGCGGCGTGGGAATGGCCGTGTACGCGACACCGGCAACGCTGGGTGGGCTGCAACGCGGCTCCGAGGCGAACCTGGCCACCTCGCTGCTAGTGCGGGAGGACTCGCTGACGCTCTACGGGTTCGCCGACGCGCAGGCCCGTGACCTGTTCACCCTGCTGCAGACCGCCTCGGGCGTGGGCCCGCGGCTGGCGCTGGCCGCCCTGGCTGTGCTCGACCCCGCCCAGCTGCGCGACGCGGTGAGCCAGGGCGACATCGGCGCGCTGACCAGGGTTCCCGGTATCGGCAAGAAGAACGCCGAACGGCTCACCCTGGAGCTGCGCGACAAGGTGGCGGCGCTGTCCGTCCAACCCGGCACCGACTCCGCGTGGACGAGCGCGGAGAGCGGCTTCGCACCCGGTGCCGCCGCGGTGGACAACGCGGGTATCCGCGCCGAGGTCAGCGAGGCCCTGGTCGGACTCGGGTTCTCCGCGAAACAGGCGGAGCAGAGCGTCAACGCGGTCCTGGCCGAGAACGGCGGCGAGACCGACACCTCCACCGTGCTGCGCAAGGCCCTGGCCGGTCTCGGCCCCAAGTAGTGCAGGTCGGAAGCACCGCGGCGCGACAACCGAAAGTGGCACGAGCGAAGTTCTGAGGAAACGATGCACGAGGACGGGCCGGTGGAGCCGGAAGCCGAGACCCCGGACGCGACGGGCGCCTCCGAGGAAACCCTCTCGCCGCACCGCGCCAACGGTGAGCAGGAGATCGACGCGAGCCTGCGCCCGCGCAAGCTCGACGACTTCGTGGGGCAGCAGCGCGTCCGCGAGCAGCTGCGCCTGGTGCTGCAAGGGGCCCTCGGCAGGGGAGAGCAGCCCGACCACATCCTGTTCGCGGGACCACCCGGGCTCGGCAAGACCAGCCTGGCCATGATCCTGGCGACCGAGCTGGGCTCGGCCATCAGGGTGACCTCCGGCCCGGCCCTGGAACGGCCGGGGGACCTGGCCGCGATGCTGTCCAACCTCACCGCCGGGGACGTGCTGTTCATCGACGAGATACACCGCATGGCGCGCCCGGCCGAGGAGATGCTCTACCTGGCGATGGAGGACTACCGGGTCGACGTCGTCGTCGGCAAGGGCCCGGGTGCCACCAGCATCCCGCTGGACATCGCCCCGTTCACCCTGGTGGGAGCGACCACGCGATCGGGGTCGCTGACCGGCCCGTTGCGGGACCGGTTCGGGTTCACCGCGCACATGGAGTTCTACGAACCCGCCGAGCTCGATGAGGTCATCAACCGTTCGGCCGGGATTCTCGGGGTGAACCTGCGCCCGGACGGTGCCACCGAGATAGCCCGGAGGTGCCGGGGGACGCCGCGTATCGCCAACCGGCTGCTGCGGCGGGTCCGCGACTACGCCGAGGTGCGCTCCGACGGAGTGGTCACCGTCGAGGTGGCCCGCGCCGCGCTGGAGGTCTACGACGTGGACGAGCTCGGGCTCGACCGCCTCGACCGGGCGGTGCTCGGCTCACTGGCCCGCTCGTTCGGCGGCGGACCGGTAGGAGCCTCGACACTGGCGGTGGCGGTGGGCGAGGAGCAGAGCACCATCGAGGAGGTGTGCGAGCCGTACCTGGTCCGGGCGGGCATGTTGGCCCGGACCCCGCGTGGGCGGGTGGCCACCGCCGCTGCCTGGAATCACCTCGGCATGGTGGCACCGGCCAACGCGTTCGGCGCGGCGCCCGCCGCTGAGCCCGAACCCGTGGAACCCGGGTTGTTCGACGAGTGAGCCCGAACTTCTCGCGAGCGCGTCGGTGAGTTGGTTCGCTCCTGGTGGCGTACCGATGGGGACCGAACCGGCTGCGACGTTGTGCGCTGCATCACTGGCCGATCCGTTCGTGGCGGTGTGCCCACCGGTAGGGCAGGGGCGGTTGTGTGCTGGTGAACCTGGCACACTGGGGAGCGGTACATCCGAATAGTCCGGGCGCCGGTGGGGCACGGCTCCGTTGTCGCGGTCGCCGCGCTGTCCGGGTGACGTCCGTGGATGGAGCAAGATTGACGACAGAGTATTTGATCCCGATTCTGTTCGTCGCCTTCGCGGCGCTGCTGTTCTTCCAGATGCGCAAGCAGCGCAAGGCGATGAGTGAGCAGCAGAAGCTGCAGAACTCGCTGACGGTCGGGGACCGAGTGATGACCACCTCCGGATTGTTCGGCACCGTGGTCGAGACCGAGGACGACTCGATCGAACTCGAGATCGCCGACGGTGTGGTCACCACCTGGCTGCGCCAGGCGATCCGTGAGCGGGTCGAGACCGAGGTCGACGAGGATGAGGACGACGAGGACGACGACGAGGAGATCACCGACTCCTCGGACCGCGACTCGTCCGACGACGAATCCGATGTCGCGGAGAACGCCGAGAATGCGGAGAACGCCGAGACGCAGAAGACCGGCTGAAGCCGCTCGACGGCCCCTCGAGGGCGTCGCGGCTTAGGGCGGCGGGATGCGGGGTGGAGCGTGCTTTCGGCGGTGACCCCGCCAGCCTTTCGGTGACAGCCCCGGCCGCGGAAGCACGGTGCCCGTGCGGGGACCGTGTCAATTTTCCGCCGTCGGGGCGTCGTCGCCCGGACGGGAGCGTTCCCAGGTCACGATGACGATCACTCGTGTCACGCGCGGCCCGCACATCACGATTCAGTACCTGCGCGACGCCATCGGAATGTGACCTGTCAAACTGGACGCCGTTGTCGCGTCAGCCACGTGCGGTGTCGGCACCGTGAAGGGCCGGGCGCGACGGCGGCTTTGGACGACTGCCGGACCTTCGGCACCGACCCCGGACGAGGAGACGGACCTAACGTGGCACCTCCACGCGGGCAGATCCGGCCGGCGCGTTACCTGCTGGCCTTCGTGGTGATTCTGCTGGGCATATACAGCCTTGTGTTCTTCACCGGTGACCGCAAACCAGCTCCGGAGCTGGGCATCGACCTGCAGGGCGGTACCCGGGTGACGCTCACGGCGCGGACACCCAACGGTAAACCCCCGACGGACGAGTCGTTGCAGCAGGCTCGCGAGATCATCGAGCAGCGTGTGAACGGACTCGGTGTGAGCGGCTCCGAGGTCACCATCGACGGCACCAACCTGGTGATCACGGTGCCCGGCAAGGACGGTGAACAAGCCAAGCGGCTCGGGCAGACCGCGGAGCTGAACCTTCGCAAGGTCAACCAGGTCGTTCCGGTCAGTGCGTTGCAGGGCAACCAGCCCGGCCAGGGCAATCAATCCGGCCAGGGCAACCAGCAGGGCCAGGGTGAGCAGTCCGGCCAGAACAACGGATCGAGCGGATCCGGGGACCAGTCCTCCGACACCACGCCACAGGCGTTGGGCGCGCAGCAGGCTCCGGCGCAGGAGCAACCGGACGAGAACTCCCAATCCGGCGATGGCGCGCAGCAGTCCGGCAACGATCAGCAGAGCGGTAGCCAGCAGGGCGGTAACCAGCAGGGCGGTAACCAGCAGAACGGGGACCAGCTGACCAGGGCCGAACGGATCGAGCAGGCCAAGCAGCTGCGGCAGAGCAAGAACCCCACCATGCAGCGGCAGGCACTGCTGACGCTGGACTGCAGTGCCCCCGACCCGCTGCGCGGCAACGCCGATCCCAAACTTCCGCTGGTGACCTGCGGTGACGACGGTCAGCGCAAGTACATCCTCGAACCGGTGCTGATCCCCGGCACCCAGATCAGCGACGCCAACTCCTCCCCACCTGGGCAGCGCAAGGCCGAGTGGACCGTCAACCTGGAGTTCAAGAACCAGGGCAAGAACACCTGGGCCGACTTCACCTCGCAGAACGTCGGTGAGCAGGTCGCCTTCGTGCTCGACAACAGGGTGGTCTCCGCCCCCTCCATCAACGACGCGATCGTCGGTGGCACCACCTCGATCTCCGGCAACTTCAACCAGGAGACGGCCAACAACCTCGCCAACACCCTCAAGTACGGTGCGCTGCCACTGGCGTTCGACCAGTCCACCGCCGAGACCGTCTCACCGACGCTGGGGATCGCCTCGCTGCAGGCCGCGTTGCTGGCGGGCGGCATCGGACTGATCCTCGTGGCGGTCTACTGCCTGCTCTACTACCGGCTGCTGGGGCTGTTGACGATCCTTTCGCTGGTGCTGTCCGGTGCGGTCGTCTACGGCGTGCTGGTGCTGTTCGGCCGCTGGATCGGATTCACACTCGACCTGCCGGGCATGGCCGGTTTCATCATCGCGATCGGTATCACCGCGGACTCGTTCATCGTCTTCTTCGAACGGCTCAAGGACGAGATACGCGAGGGCAGAACGTTCCGGTCCGCGGTGCCACGATCCTGGGCCCGCGCTCGCCGGACGATCCTGTCGGCCGACGCGGTCAGCTTCCTCGCGGCGGGTGTGCTGTACCTGCTCGCGGTCGGTCAGGTGAAGGGCTTCGCCTTCACGCTCGGAATGTCGACGGTGCTGGATCTGATCGTCGTCTTCCTGGTCACTCATCCCCTGGTGGCGCTGGCCTCGCGCAGCAAGTTCCTCTCCCGTCCGGGGCTGACCGGTCTCGGCGCGGTCCAGCGGATGGGCGAACGCGCCAGGGCACAGCGAAAGGGCGGCAACCGGCAGCAGGGTGCCTCCAACGGCACTCCGAAGGAGGCGTGAGTCGTGGACACGAGCGGCAGCAACGGGAACGATCCCGCCGCGACCGACGCGAGCGGCACCGAGGCCAAGCGCGGGGTGCTGCAACGGCTCTACACCGGTACCGGTGCTTTCGACATCATCGGCAAGCGCAAGTACTGGTACGTCGTCCTCGGGCTGCTGATGCTGGTCTCGGCCCTTTTCGTCGGCGTCAAGGGCTTCAACCTCAGCATCGAGTTCGAGGGCGGCACCAACATCTCGATGCCCGCGCAGGGCGCCTCCGGGCAGATCAGCACCGAGGAGGCCGAGGACTCCTTCCAGCAGGCGCTCGGCTCCGAGCCGTCCTCGGTGCAGCTGGTGGGCAGCGGTAACAGCCAGACGCTGCAGATCAACACCGAGAAGCTCTCGCAGGCCGAGCTGGTCGAGGTCAAGTCGGCACTGTTCCAGGACCTGCAACCGCTGGGCACCGACGGCCAGCCGAGCGCGGACGCGATCAGCGACAGCGCCGTCAGCGGCACCTGGGGCAGCGAGATCACCCAGCAGGCACTGATCGCCCTGGCCGTGTTCCTCGTGCTGGTGACCGTGTTCCTGGCGTTCTACTTCGAGCGCTGGATGGCGGTCGGCGCCCTGGTGGCGCTGCTGCACGACGTGCTCGTCACCGCGGGCATCTACTCGATGACCGGGTTCCAGGTCAGTCCCAGCACGGTGATCGGTCTGCTCACCATCCTCGGTTTCTCGCTGTACGACACGGTCGTGGTCTTCGACAAGGTCAAGGAGAACACCACCGGGCTGTTGAGCACGAGCAGGCGAACCTATCCCGAGGCGGCGAACCTGGCCGTCAACCAGTCCCTGATGCGGTCGATCAACACCTCGGTGATCGCGCTGCTGCCGGTGCTCGGCCTGCTGGTCGTCGGCGCGGGACTGCTGGGTGTCGGCGTGCTGCGGGATCTCGCGCTGGTGCAGGGCGTCGGCATGCTCGCGGGTGTGCTCTCCTCGCTGCTGCTGGCCACTCCACTGCTGGTCGACCTGAAGATGCGCGAGTCCAAGTACCGCGCGCACTCCGAGAAGGTCGCCCAGCGCAGGCGCAACCGTGGCAGTGACGGGACCGCCACGGCCAACGGGAGCGACACCGACGACCAGTCCGAGTCCGAGTCCGAGCCCGAGTCGAGCACGAGCGGTAAGACGCGTCCCGCCCGGAACGGGAGCAACGGGACCGGTGGCGCGAAACTGGCCGGTGCGGGTGCCTCCGGTTCCGTGGGAGCACAGCCCTCGGGGAAAGCGGGACGCCGTGCCTCCGGACGCAGGCGGCGGTGAACCCCGCGGCTCACCGCGGGCGGGTCTCGGCGGTGACCGTGCGGTCCGGTGATCGTGCAGCCCGGGTGATCGGCGCGACCGATCACCCGGGGATTCTGCCCACAGCTGTGTAGGGACCGCTCGGCGTGGTGTCGCCCCTCCCGGGAAGGCTCACGGCGTTCGTAGCGTTATGCTCGATGCCCGGGTCGCCGCACCGAGCGCCACGGGCGTTCTCGCGTGCGGAGAACCGACCCGGGCCGAGCGGATCCTCGAACACCCGGGAGCGTGCTGTGAGCCAAGAAGTCGAGTCTCCCGCGAGCGGGGCGGAATCTGCCGCGCAGCGGCCCGCCTCGGCCACTCGGCGGGTTCGCGCGCGGTTGGCCCGGCGAATCACCGCGCAGCGTCCTACTCAGGTCAAGCAAGTACTCGAGCCGCTGGCCTCGGTGCACCGCGAGATGCACCCGCAGGCGGATCTGGCGTTGCTGCAGTACGCCTACGACATCGCCGAGGAGCAGCACAGCGACCAGCAGCGCAAGTCCGGCGATCCCTACATCACCCACCCGCTCGCGGTGGCGACCATCCTCGCCGAGCTGGGCATGGACACCACCACGCTGGTGGCCGCGCTGCTGCACGACACCGTCGAGGACACCGACTACCCGCTGGATCAGCTGCGGTCGGACTTCGGTGAGGAGGTCTCCCACCTCGTCGACGGCGTCACCAAGCTCGACAAGGTCAAGCTGGGCAACGCCGCCGAGGCCGAGACCATCCGCAAGATGGTCATAGCGATGGCCCGTGATCCCCGCGTCGTGGTGATCAAGCTCGCCGACCGGTTGCACAACATGCGCACCATGCGGTTCCTGCCGCCGGAGAAGCAGGTCCGCAAGGCGCGCGAGACCCTCGAGGTGCTCGCGCCGCTGGCGCACCGGTTGGGCATGGCCACCATCAAGTGGGAGCTGGAAGACCTGGCCTTCGCGATCCTGCAGCCCAAGAAGTACGACGAGATCGTGCGGCTGGTGGCCAATCGCGCGCCCTCCAGGGACACCTACCTGCGCACCGTGGTCGACGAGCTGTCGTCGAACCTGGACGCGGCGCGGCTCTCCGCGAAGGTGGAGGGGCGGCCCAAGCACTACTACTCGATCCACCAGAAGATGATCGTGCGGGGCCGCGACTTCGACGACATCCACGATCTGGTCGGAGTGCGCATCCTCGTCGACCAGGTGCGGGACTGCTACGCCGCCATGGGCGTGGTGCACGCGCTGTGGCAGCCGATGCCCGGCCGGTTCAAGGACTACATCGCCCAGCCCAAGTTCGGGGTCTACCAGTCGCTGCACACCACGGTGATCGGCCCCGAGGGCAAGCCGCTGGAAGTGCAGATCCGTACCGAGGAGATGCACCGCACCGCCGAGTACGGCATCGCGGCCCACTGGCGCTACAAGGAGACCAAGGCGCGCGGGCGCGGTGCCGGTGTCGAGATCGACGAGATGGCCTGGATGCGCCAGCTGTTGGACTGGCAGCGAGAGGCCGCGGATCCGGGGGAGTTCCTGGAGTCGCTGCGCTACGATCTCAACACCAGGGAGATCTTCGTATTCACTCCCAAGGGTGATGTGATCACGCTTCCGGCGGGATCCACCCCGGTCGACTTCGCCTACGCGGTGCACACCGAGGTGGGGCACCGCTGCATCGGATCCAGGGTCAACGGCAGACTCGTCGCGCTCGAACGCAAGCTGGAGAACGGTGAGGTCGTCGAGATCTTCACCTCCAAGGCCGAGGGGTCCGGTCCGAGCAGGGACTGGCTGTCCTTCGTCGCCTCGCCGCGCGCCAAGACCAAGATCAAGCAGTGGTTCGCCAAGGAGCGGCGGGAAGAGGCCATCGAGTCCGGCAAGCAGGCCATCGCCAAGGAGCTGCGCAGGCTGGGGCTGCCCGTGCAGCGGCTGGTCTCGGCCGATTCCATCGGATCGGTGGCCAAGGAACTGCACTACACCGATGTGACCGCGTTGTACGCGGCGGTCGGGGAGCGACAGGTCTCGGCGCACCACGTGGTGCAGCGGCTGGTCGCCTCGTTCGGCGGGGTGGAACAGGCCGAGGACGAGATCGCGGAACGCTCCACCCCCTCCACGGTGCAGCAGCAGCGTCGCAGTTCCGGCGATTCCGGTGTGCGGGTGGAGGGTGCCAACGCGGGGGAGGTCTGGGCGAAGCTCGCGCGTTGCTGCACCCCGGTGCCCGGCGACGAGATCCTCGGCTTCGTCACGCGCGGCGGCGGCGTCAGCGTGCACCGCACCGACTGCAACAACGCGGACGACCTGCGATCCAAGCCCGAACGGTTGGTGGAGGTCTACTGGGCCCCGTCGAACTCCTCGGTGTTCCTGGTGGCCATCCAGGTCGAGGCGCTGGACCGGCACCGGTTGCTCTCGGACGTGACGAAGGTGCTGGCCGACGAGAAGGTCAACATCCTGTCCGCCTCGGTGACCACCTCCAAGGACCGCGTCGCGGTGAGCCGGTTCTCCTTCGAGATGGGCGATCCCAAGCATTTGGGACACGTGCTGAAAGCCGTGCGCAACATCGAGGGCGTATACGATGTCTACCGCATGACATCCGCGGCATAGGGATGCCGCAGGCTGTGCCGGTTGGTCTGGGTGGCTGGTTAGCCGGCACGTGAGTCGGCGCCTTGGGAGTGTTGGGCCGGCTCTTGAGTAGCGACCTACGCGGCGAGCGGCCCGGCCTCGCAATGCATCCGACTCACGCACCGGGGACACGCACGCTGCGTCGTTTGTGCTGATGATTCGAGTAAGGGCTCGGCTTCTGAGCGGTTCCCACGAGCAGGTAGCGACCAAGAGCTACCCGACGTCTCCGGCGTCCTCGCGAGAGCACCACGAGAGAACCCGCGGCGGTGCAGGCTGCGGCAGTGGTGGGAGCTCGGCCCTGCGTCGAAGCGGCGCGGCGATTTCGTGGGAAATTTACGCGAGCCGGGGCCATACCGCCGCACCGCGCGGCGATCTCGCGGGAAATTTACGCAGTCCCCCCGCCACGCCCGCGCGGCCCCGGTCACGCGGGCGTTCCCCGGTACTCCGGCCCAGGGGGTCCGGGGCCGGAGTACTGGGGGCGGGGTTTCCGGTCAGGACTGCACGGCCACCTTCTCGAAGGTCACCTTCTTGTTCGGCTTGCCGCCACCGGCACGCGAGAACGAGCCGTCGTGCCCGGCACGCGCGACCTCATCGACCACCTGCAGGCCCTCCTTCGACACGGTGCCGAACACCGTGTAGTTGGACTGCAGCGGTGCCTCGCCGTACACGATGAAGAACTGGCTGCCGTTGGTGTCGGCACCCGAGTTGGCCATCGCCAGGTACCCGCGTCCGTACTGGATGTCGGAGTAGGTCTCGTCGTCGAACTGGTATCCGGGGCCGCCGGTGCCCTTGCCCGCCGGGTCACCGCACTGCAGCATCTGCAGCCCCGAGGTGGAGAGACGGTGGCAGGGGGTGTCGTTGTAGAACCCGGACTCGGCGAGGTGGACGAAGCTGTTGACCGTGCAGGGGGCCAGCGAGCGGTCCAATGTGATCGGAATGGTGCCCACGTTCGCCTCGATCGTTGCCTGCACGGTGCCCTTCGAGGAGACCTTGCCGTCCTCGGGAGGCTCTACCTGTTTGGCCGGTTCACCCTTCGAACGGTAGGTGCAGGAGACCTGGTTCGGCAGCGGTTCCGGGCGACTCGGAGCGGGCGCGAGTTCGGTCGGTATGGATATCTGCTCCGAGTTCGACTGTTCGGAGGTGGCCGTGGAGCTCGGCGGCGCACTCGCGGCGCTGTTGTCTCCGGCGCCAGTACGGGTGAGGAAGTAGACCCCCACCACGGCCGCGATCACCACGACGATAGTGGTGGTCACCGCCACGGTCCTGCGTTTGCGGGCTTGTTCCTCCCTGCGGGCGAGCTGACGCTCGAGCTTGCTCTTGGCCGCCTGGCGACGTTGTTCGTTGCTGGACACCTGTTCCCACTCCGCGGTCGGGGTCGGTCGGGTTCGTCCCGAGGAAACAACACGGGATCACGTTTTCGGGGAGTGTAGAACGGCCCGGTGTGCGAAAACTGTGAGACCGCACGACTAGGCTGGGAGCACTGGAGTGATCCGGGTGGCCCGCCGGTCCGGGGTGCGGTGGTTCCCCGCGCCGCGGGCCCCCGGTCGCACGTCCCCGAACGCTGAAGAGGTAGCACTCCGTGCTTGTTGTTGGTTTCCCCGTCGGACAGCTCCAGGCGAACTGCTACGTGCTCGCCCCGCACGAGGGCGGCGAGTGCGTAGTGGTGGACCCGGGTCAGGATGCCGCCGAGCCGGTGCGCGAGCAGCTGGACAACCACGGGCTCACCCCCGTGGGCGTGCTGTTGACGCATGGCCATTTCGACCACGTGTTCTCCGCCGGGGAACTGTGTGAGTCCTACCGGATACCCGCTTGGGTGCACCCCGCGGACCACTACATGCTCGCCGACCCCGGCGCCGCGCTTGGCCCGGAGGGGCGCCAGCTGTTCGACGGTGTGGCGGTGAAGGTGCCGGAGGACGTGCGCGAACTCTCCGGCGACACCGTGCTCAACCTGGCGGGCATGGAGTTCGACGTGCGGCCCGCCCCCGGCCACACAGGCGGTTCGGTGCTGTTCGGGACCGGCACCCCGGAAGGCGGTCGACTGCTGCTGACCGGTGACACCCTGTTCGCCGGAGCCATCGGTCGCACCGATCTGCCCGGCGGCGACCACGAGCGGATGCTGCGCACACTCCGGAACGAGATCCTGCCGCATCCCGACGACACGGCCGTGCTCCCGGGGCACGGATCCACCACGACCATCGGGCGGGAGCGCGAGAGCAACCCCTTCCTGCGGGGGCTCGGCGCCTCCGACGTGACGGCCGACTGACCGCCCTCGAACAACCAGCACCAGGACCGACGAGACCAGAAGAAGTCAGCGATGAGTACGTTTGCCGCCCCCAAGGGCATTCCCGAGTACTACCCCCCGGAATCGGCGCGATTCCTCGCGGTGCGCGACACCCTCGGTGAAGCCGCTCGCCGTGCCGGGTACGGTTACATCGAGCTGCCGGTGTTCGAGGACACCGCGCTGTTCGCACGCGGTGTGGGTGAGTCCACCGACGTGGTCAGCAAGGAGATGTACACCTTCCCCGACCAGGGCGGACGTTCGATCACGCTGCGTCCCGAGGGCACGGCGGGTGTGATCAGGTCGGTCATCGAACACGGTCTCGATCGTGGCCAGCTGCCGCTCAAGCTGTACTACAGCGGGGCGTTCTTCCGGTACGAGCGACCGCAGGCAGGCCGCTATCGACAACTGCAGCAGGTGGGCGTGGAGGCCATCGGCGTGGACGATCCGGCGCTGGACGCCGAGGTGATCGCCGTCGCCGACGAGGGCTACCGCAGACTGGGGCTGACCGGCCACCGCATCGAGCTCACCTCGCTGGGCGACAGCACGTGCCGTCCGGAGTACCGGGCCAAGCTGCAGGAGTTCCTGCGCGGGTTGCCGCTGGACGAGGAGACGCGCCGTCGGGTGGAGCTCAACCCGCTGCGGGTGCTCGACGACAAACGCCCGGAAGTCCGCGAGATGGTCGCCGACGCCCCGCTGATGGCCGACAACCTCTCCGAGCAGGCCGCCGAGCACTACGAACAGGTCAAGGCGCACCTGCGTGACCTCGACGTCCCGTTCACCGAGAACCCCAGGCTGGTCAGGGGACTGGACTACTACACCAAGACCACCTTCGAGTTCGTGCACGACGGGCTCGGGGCGCAGTCCGGCATCGGCGGTGGCGGTCGCTACGACGGGCTGATGGCCGATCTCGGTGGTGCCGAGCTCTCCGGGGTGGGATTCGGACTGGGCCTGGACCGCACCATGCTCGCCTGCGAGGTGGAGGGGGTGCAGCCCGGCGACCAGTCCCGTTGCGACATCTACTGCGTACCGCTCGGCGAACAGGCCAAGCGTCGACTGGTGGCGCTGGCAGGTCAGCTGCGGCACGCGGGCATCAGAGTGGAGATCGCCTACGGCGGCAAGGGGCTGAAGGGGGCGATGAAGGCGGCCGACCGTTCCGGCGCCCGCTACGCGCTGGTACTGGGAGAACGGGATCTGGCCGAGGACTCGGCGCAGCTGAAGGACCTTTCCGGCGGGCAGCAGGAGAGCATCCCGCTGTCCTCGGTGGTCGAGAAGGCGCGGACGGTGCTTTCCGGATGAGCGAGGAACAGTCCCAGGAGACCGTGACGCTGGATCTGCTCGATCGTCGCGTCGTCCGCAGGCGGGCGATCAGTGTCGCCGTCGCCGCCGTCGTGATCGGGGCGGCCATCGGCGGCATCGCGGGCCTGTTCGCGGGTGTGGCCGGTTTCTTCGTCCCGTTGGTCGTACTGGCGCTGCCGCTGCTGCTGATGGCCTACGGCGAGGCACGCAAGACCTACTGGCTGCGCGGCACCGAAGTGGCGGCGCGTGCCTTCGGCACCCGGCGGGTCGATCTGTCGACGGCCACCGCGCTGGACGTGCTGATCACCGATATCCGGGGCACCCGCACGATCAGCCTGGTCGTCACCGGGCCGCCCCGGCACCGCACGTTGAACGTGGCGCTGGCGATGTACGCGGGTACCGGTGGGAAGGAACTCGGTGTCTACGCGCTGCGGCGGCTGGCCGACACGTTGGCCGGTACCGGAGACACCCGCGCGCTGGTGCTCTCGGAACTGATCGTGGCACAGCTCAAGGCCGAGGCACGCGGCGACGCCGCGGCGGACCGGCCGCTGTACAAACTGGCCTCCGCGGTTCCGGGGGGCGGCGTTGCCCGGCGAGTGGCCAACACCGACGTGGCGAAGTTCGTGGCCATGCTGGACTGAGTCGGCTGGACGGGCTGTTCGCCCCGAACGGGCGGGAACCGGTGGAGCGGCTTCAGTGGCGCGAACGGGAACCGCGGCGTGGTCTCGCCGCGCCGAGCACCGCACGCGTCGAGCCCTCCGCGGCGGCTCGGCGCACCACGTCGAGCACCCCGTAAGTGTCCGCCCGCCGCTCCTCGGAACGCGCCCCCGAACCGTCCCCGGCCCCGTCCCGCGTGTCGTTCTCGCTCAGCACCACCGTCGCGGCGATGGCGGTGGTCAGCGGCACGGCGGCGATCAGGCCCAGACTGCCCACCAGGGTGCGCACGATTTCCTGGGCCACGTCCTGGGTGGTGGCGATGTCCCCGAACGACTGGCCGGACAGCTTGTAGGTCAACAACAGCGGGAGCGCCGTGCCCGCGTAGGCCAGCACGAGCGTGTTGACCGAGGACGCCACGTGGTCCCGACCGATCCGCAGCGCGGCCGAGTACAGTTCCCGCCAACGCAACCGTGGGTTGGCGTGGTGCAGTTCCCAAACCGCGCTGGTCTGCGTAACGGTCACGTCGTCGAGTACTCCCAGCGCCCCGATCACGACCCCGGCCAGCAGCAGCCCCCGAGCGTCGATGTCGTGCCCCAGGGCGCTTATCAGGGACGAAGTGGACTCGTCCAGTCCGGTCAGTCCGGTCAGCGCGGCGAACCCCGCGCTGAGCAGGCCGATCAGACTCAGACTCGCCAGGGTGCCGAGCACGGCGGTCGAGGTCCGTGCCGAGACGCCGTGCGTCGCGTAGAGCACGCAGAACATGATCAGGCCGGCTGCCACCACGGCGACCAGCAGGGGGCCGGCTCCGGAGAGAATGGCGGGAAGCACGAATCCGAGCAGCACGGTCATCGTCAGCGTCAGCGCCAGCAGGGAGGCCGCTCCCTTGACGCGTCCCAGCGCGATCACCGACGCGGCGAACAGGCCGACCAGCACCAGTAGCCAGCCGCCCCGTTGGTAGTCCACGATCCGGTACGAGGTGGACTCGCGTGGCGAGTCGCCGGAGTAGGAGAGCACGATCTCGTCTCCCACACCGAATTCCGGGGTGGTCGGCTCGTCGGGCACTCGTTGTTCGATCGTGCTCCCCGACGCCGGGCCGCCGTGCAGTTCGACGCGAAGCAGCACGCAGTTCCCCGAGCCTCCGGTGCCCTGGCCGGAGGTCCCGCCCGTGGTGCAGGATCCGGTGCGTGCCGCGACCACGACACCGTCCACCGGGTTGCGGGTAAAGCCCGGTTTCGCCTCCGGGGCGGAGTGCTGCCCGAAGGGATACAGCAGGACCGCCCCTGTCACGGCGGCCAACGCGAAGGGCGTCAGCACCGCGGCGAGCAGCCGCCGGGTGCGTCGGGAGGCGCTCGGAGCGGAATGACCGTGGCCGTGACCGTGGCCGGTGGGAGGAGTGCTCGGGATGCCGTTGGCGGAATCTTCGGGGGACGGCACCGCATCATGGTACGACCGCGGCTTCTCCGGTTTTTCCCGCCTTCCGACGAGCCCGGCACAGCTTCGTGTGGGGCGGTGCCCCCGACTGGACAGCGGTTCGAATGCGTGTTCGAATAGGGGTCGTGCGTTGGGAGAGGCAACGGATCGCCCCGCCGAGCGGTCCTTCGGGGCGAGCGGGCACCTCCACTGGCCGTGGCGAGACGGCCGAGCTGGACCTGGGCGTGTCACCGGAACCCGTGGCACCAGAACGGTCGCCGAGCGGCGATCGCCGGGTGGGCGCGGGGCTGCGACTGCCCGAGCCGGTGCCGATCGAGGCGGGCACGGCGGACGCCTACGCCATCGAGATCCGGGCGAAGTCGATCCTCAACCGGGTGCCGGGGGAGTCCGGTGTTCCGTTCGAGTGGACCCTGAACCCCTACCGGGGTTGCGGTCACGCGTGTCGTTACTGCTTCGCCCGCAACACCCACACCTATCTCGACCTGGACAGTGGGCACGATTTCGACAGCAAGATCGTGGTCAAGGTCAACGCCGGACAACTGCTGCGCCGCGAGTTGGCGAGCCCGAAGTGGCGCGGTGAACCGGTGGCGATGGGAACCAACACCGATCCCTACCAGCGTGCCGAGGGGCGTTACGCGTTGATGCGGGACGTCATCACCGCGCTGACCGAGCGTGCCAACCCGTTCTCGATCCTCACGAAGTCGACGCTGATTCTGCGCGATCGCGATCTCATCGAGTCGGCGGCTGCTGTGACCGATGTTTCGGTCGCGGTGTCCATCGGTTCGCTCGACGAGCGGCTCTGGCGGACGGTCGAACCGGGTACTCCCGCGCCCGCCCGGCGACTGGATGTGGTTCGGCGCTTCGCCGAGTCCGGGATCGGTTGTTCGGTGTTGCTCGCCCCGATCCTGCCCGGGCTCAGCGATTCACCGGAGCAGATCGACCGCACGGTGGGGGCGCTGGTCGAGGCAGGGGCGAAAAGCATCACCCCGTTGCCGCTCCATCTCCGCCCCGGTGCCCGCGAGTGGTATCGCGCCTGGCTGCAACGTGAGTATCCGTCGCTGGTTCCGCGCTATGCGCGGCTGTACCGCAACAGTGCCTACGCCCCCGAGTCCTACCAGCGAGAAGTGGTGGAGCTGGTGGAACAGGCCTGCCGCGCACACGGGATGCCCCGCCGCCCCGGCAGCGGGGCACGCCAGACCCCGGAACACACCGTTTCCGAAGCCGCGCCCGAGCAGCTCAGCCTGCTCTGATCCCTACCGTGCCGGTGGAGGGCAGAGTGGTCGTTTCGCGCGCACGGCAACGGAGCCGTGCCAGCGCCGGTCGTCAGTGCGGTGTCACCGGCGTCGGTTCGCGGTGTCAGGGGAGGCCCGGACGCGAGGGGAGGGGGCCGGCCGCGCCGTGCGGCCCGGTAGCGCCCGGCACGAACTCGGGCCTCCGCCGCGTGGGAGCGTTACCCACCTCATCCGAGTCGTTGGGCCAGTGCCGCGGGCGGTCGGCTCGCGAGGCCGGGAACTCCGTTCGCCCTCGGCGTCGGCTGAACGGGTTGCCATCTCACGCAGAACGCGCCGAGACCGAAGTCCAGTGCCACGGCGTGGGTGCGGCCGCGCGGATCGATCGACATCGGCTTGGCGGTTCCCAACTCCGAACCGTCCGGTCGGGCGGTGAAACTCTCGCAGTGTGCGGGTGGATTGTCCGGGTCGAACCACAGTTCCACCAGGTACTCCCGCACGGGCAGCCGGAACCTGCGCGAGTACGTGTGGTCCTGTTCGGTCCCCACCAGACCGTTCGGGCCGTGGGTGATCTCGTACTCCAGCAGCGCGGTCTCGCCTTTTTCCAGGCAGTGGTCGAACAGCAACTCCGCCGCGACCACCCCGTTGCGGTGGTCCGAGAGCGTCCGGCCGAGAGTGCAGCCATGCGAGGCGTTGATGTTGGGAGGTGCCACACCGCTGCCCGCGTTGTCGAAGACGGTCACCCAACGATCCACCCCGTTGCGCTCCGCCTGGACCAGCTGGCGTACCCGCAGGACTCGCTGCTTGCCCGCCGAGTCGATCTCGAGTACGTCGTGCTGGCTCAGCCGTGTGAGGTGACCGTCCGCGCTGGTGTCCAGTCTGCTGAGCAGCCCGGCGGCCGAGGCGTTGTCGGACCAGAGCGTGGCCAGCGTCGGCGCCGAGGGCTCCTCCCGGTTGCGGCCCCTCGGCTTCGGGGGGCCCAACAGCGCCGACAGCGAGCCGTCCGGCACGCCGAGCACGTCCTCCAGCGCGCGCAGCGCCACCAGTGAGTCCGGTCGTTCCGGTCTGCGACGTCCGGATTGCCAGTAACTCAGCGCGGTGATGCTCACCGGGGTGCCTCTGGCACGCAGCCGATGCTGAATGCGCTCCAGGCTGAGTCTGCTCGAACGGATCGCGGCTCGCAGCGCGACGTCGAACGGGCCGGTCCGCAGCAGCTTGGACAGCTCGGGGGACAGTTGTCGGTGCTCGTGTCCGGTTAACGGGGATGCTGTGGAGGGTGTTCGGGTGCGGGGGACGACCATTACCACTCCTCGTGCTTGCTGGCCTCCCGCGGAACGCTAATTGCACTGATCACGTTCGTGCAACGAGATTGCGGGAATTCGACGTCCCCTGGAGATGAACGTTACCGATTCGGTCGCGGTGGCGAGGTTTCCCGTGGTGCTGTCGGGAGCACGGTTCGCTCCGTGCGGGAAATGACCCGTTCGATTTCCCATCCCTTCCCGATCGTCGTGACATTCGGGTGTGCTACGTCGGGCCGCGTGCACGGTGGCGACCCGAAACCTGGTGCACGGTCGGTGGTCGGCGTTGGCTAGCCTGGAGTGGTCCCGCTCCGGACGACCACCCGATTCACTTCGTAAGGAGATCAGCAGCCGTGATGCGCACGCACGAGGCCGGCTCGCTCCGTGCCGACCAAGCCGGGCAGTCCGTCACCCTCGCCGGATGGGTGGCGCGTCGCCGTGATCACGGTGGAGTGATCTTCATCGATCTGCGTGATGCCTCGGGAGTGGCTCAGGTGGTCTTCCGCGAGGGTGAGATGGCGGAGCGCGCCCACCGGTTGCGCGCCGAGTTCTGCGTCCGCGTCACCGGGGAGATCTCGCTTCGCCCGGAGGGCAACGAGAACCCGGAGATCGCGACGGGTGCCATCGAGGTGACCGCCACCGACCTCGAGGTGCTCTCCGAGTCGGCTCCGCTGCCCTTCCCGGTGGACGAGCACCTGGACGTGGGCGAGGACGTCCGGCTGCGGCACCGCTACCTGGATCTGCGCCGCCCCGGGCCCGCGAAGGCGATCAGGATGCGCAGCGAGGCCAACCGCATCGCGCGGGAGGTGCTGCACGGCCGCGAGTTCGTCGAGGTGGAGACCCCCACGATGACGCGCTCCACCCCGGAGGGCGCCCGTGACTTCCTCATCCCGGCGAGGCTGCAGCCCGGCAGCTGGTACGCGTTGCCACAGTCGCCGCAGTTGTTCAAGCAGCTGCTGATGGTCGGTGGTCTGGAGCGTTACTTCCAGATCGCCCGCTGCTACCGTGACGAGGACTTCCGCGCCGATCGCCAGCCGGAGTTCACCCAGCTCGACGTCGAGATGAGCTTCGTGGACGCCGAGGACGTCATCGACATCAGCGAACGGGTGATCCGCGCGCTGTGGCGCGAACTGGCCGACCACGAGATTCCCGCTCCGATTCCCCGGTTGCCCTACGCCGAGGCGATGGCGCGCTACGGGACGGACAAACCGGACCTGCGGTTCGGTGTGGAACTGACCGAGTTGACCGACTACTTCCGCGATACCCCCTTCCGAGTCTTCCAGGCTCCCTACGTCGGTGCCGTGGTCATGCCGGGTGGTGCCGACCAGCCCCGCAGGCAGCTGGATGCCTGGCAGGAGTGGGCCAAGCAGCGCGGCGCGAAGGGGCTGGCCTACGTGCTGGTCGGCGCCGACGGCACACTGTCCGGGCCGGTGGCCAAGAACCTCTCGGAACCGGAGCGTGACGGGCTGGCCAAGGCAGTCGGCGCTTCCCCGGGGGACTGCGTGTTCTTCGCGGCGGGGCAGCCCGGACCCTCGCGCGCGCTGCTCGGGGCGGTCCGGCTGGAGGTCGCGGAGAACTGCGGACTCGTCGACCACGACGCCTGGTCGTTCGTGTGGATCGTGGACGCCCCCATGTTCGAGTCCGTCGACGACAGCGACGACGTGGCAGTCGGCGCCGGTCGCTACACCGCTGTGCACCATCCCTTCACCGCGCCGGTACCGGAGTGGGCCGACAGCTTCGAGCAGAACCCGGAGAAGGCGTTGGCCAGCGCTTATGATCTCGTGTGCAACGGTAACGAGATCGGCGGTGGTTCCGTTCGTATCCATCGCTGGGAGATGCAACAGCGAGTGTTCGAGGTGCTCGGTATCTCCAAGGAGGAGGCCGACGAGAAGTTCGGTTTCCTGTTGGAGGCATTCCGGTACGGCCCGCCGCCGCACGGTGGTGTGGCCTTCGGGTGGGACCGCATCTGCATGCTGCTGAGCGGCGCGGAGTCGTTGCGTGAGGTCATCGCCTTCCCGAAGAGCGGCAACGGGTTCGACCCGCTCACCGGTGCTCCCGCGCCCATCACCGCGGCGCAGCGCAAGGAGGCCGGGGTGGACGCCAAGCCCACCCGGCGGGGCGGCGGGGAAACCGATCAGGTGGCGGGCTCCTGACTTACGTTGGCCGTTCCCGTTCGCTCGGGAAGTGTTGCGCCGTGTCGCCGGGTGTCGCTGAGTCACGGTGCGTGTTCGTGGTGGTGAGTCGTTTCGTGTCACCCCGATGGGCAAACGAGCAGCCGAGCCCGGGGTGAGCACGCTCTCACCCGGTGCTCCGGCTGCGGATGATGTTCTCCTCGGCGCCGGCGGGAAGAGCTTTCCGATCCGGACGGTTCCACAGCGTCAACTGATACTCCGATCGCGTGAATACCCGTTACGTCCGTGGCGGCACACCGTCTACGGTCGGTGGCGAAATATCGGCCGTTTGGCGTTCGGAATTTTCTGGTCTTTCGGGTTGTTCCCGTTTTCGGGAGTGTTCTCGTCTTTCGGAGCCGCCCGTCGTCGGTCTCCGTGCTGCCATCCAGGAGCGTAGGTGGGTGGCACGCCGGGCAGTAACGAGTGAAAAACATCGTGCAACCACTGTGGTGATTGGTTCGTCGTCGGAACGGGTAGTTCACCTCGGTGGCAAGGGTTGCCGAGCGATCGGTGGCCGCGTAACCGTTGAGGGTGGTGTTCTTGTGGGTACCGTCGGTACGCAAGGCCGTTACCCGAGTCGGGTGTAACTTAACCGGTCAGGCCCGTCGAGCAGCGGGCGGTGGCGGTAGGGTCTGGAGACGATGAGCGTGGAAATCACCACCGGTCCGCCGGAGGTTCGTGTGCCCGCGAGTGCGGAGGTTACCGATACGCTCGGTACTGCGGAGACCGTGCTCACCCGGAGAATGGGGGCACCCGTCCGGCTCGCCGACCCGGAGGACCTGGGCGGCAGCGGCCGGTCGGTCGTGATGCGGGTTCGTGTCGCCGAGACACCGTTCGAGTTGCCGCGCACGCTCGTGATCAAGCATTACGGAACGGTTCCCGGCAAGGGCCATTCGGATCCGTATGCCCACGAGGCGGCAAGTTGTCAGCTGGCCACCGCACTTCCACCGGAACTGCGCGTCGGGCCGGAACTGATCGCCCAGGACACCGAGAAGCGGCTGTTGGTTCTGGAGGACCTCGGTCGCGGCGCGAACCTGGCCGACGTGCTGTTCGCCGACGATCCACGTGCCGCCGAGCGCTCGTTGTTGGCCTGGGCTCGTGCGCTGGGCAGGCTGCACACCTCGATGGCGGGCAGGGAGGCCGACTTCGACGCTCTGATGCGCAGGCTCGGGCTCGAGTCGTGGACCGATCCGGTCGCCGACGACATCCAGCGCTCGTTGCGGGAGCTTCCCGAGCTGTTGGCCAACACCCTCGATCTGTCGTTGCCCGAGCAGGTGCGAGCACGACTCGATTCCGCCGCCGGGCTGTTGGGCTCGACCAAGTACCGCTCCTTCAGCCCCTCCGACATCTGCCCGGACAACAGTCTGGTGACGGGTAACGGGGTGCGGTTTCTGGACTTCGAATGGGCGTGCGTCCGTGACATAGCGCTGGATGCCGCCTATCTGCAGTTCCCGTTCCCCTCCTCCTGGTGTTCGTACGCCATGCCCGCGGGGCTGGTGGACAACATGCTCGCCACCTGGCGTTCGGAGATCGTCGAGGTGTGGTCGGACCTGGACGACGACGCCGTGCTGCTGCCTCGGCTGCTGGACGCGCAGCTGCTCTGGGTCTGGGTGTCGACCTGGTGGTTCCTACCACGGGACGGTCAGTTGGACGGTCCCATCGACGCCCACATGCCTTCGCCGCGTCGAAGCACCGCGCTCGCCGACCGTTGGCAGCGCTTGGGCAAGGACGCCGCTGCCAACGACATGCCGGAGATCGCCGAGTACGCGGAGCGGATGGTTCAGGCGCTGGTGGAACGATTCGGTTCCGGAGCGCTGGAGTTGCGGCCGTATCCGGCCTTTCGCTGAACGCGACCACTCCCGGGGCGCGCGACCGCGTTTTCGTCCGCCACGGACAGGAGAACCTCTCTCGGGGGCCGGTTCCGAACGGGAGCCGGCCGTCCGAAGCTCCCGTGCCCGCCACCTCGCACGCGCCTACCGGGCAAACCCACGCGCCTACCGGGCAAAACCTCGGACTTCCCGTGTTGCAACCCCGTTCCGGTAGGGCTGTGCGGAACCCTCGCATGGGCCTCGTGTGCGGAAAGCCGTCACCGGGGAACCGGCTCACCGGGCAATCGCCGCTGTGGAGTCGCCGCTGTGGCATCGGCATTGGAGACTCGGCGCGGGAGACTCGACGCTGGGGGAACCGCTGTTCGGGCCGCCCTGCCGGGATCGAGCGGGAAACCAAGGAAGATGTAGTCTTTTCGTGTATTCCTATTATTTGGGAAGCAGTCGCTCGTGTGCTGTGTGATAGCTTACACACGAAAGTGGTATTGTTTTTTCTGTCATCCCGCTGACCTGAGTAAATTTTCAGGTTTATCGCGGCCACTGTCTCCCGCGGTGTTTTTCCATCCTTTCGGGTTACTTTTGGTTTACTCCGAGTACACATTTCTCCGGTAATATCGGAAATGTCCGTGTCGGGCGGCGGGCCGACACGTTCGGGCGGTAGTCGGAGGTGGCAGTGTCGAAGGTGGCAGTGTCGGGGGTGACAGTGAAAGCCGGGATGAATTCGGCGCTGCGGGCGGCGTTGTTCCTGCTGTTCGCTGTGGTCCTCGTCGTGCTTTCCCCGCTGCACGCCGCCGGTGCCGCGACACAGGTCGGCAGAGCCGTCTCGGGGGAGTACAAAACCGAGCAGAGCGCTCCCTGCGAGAGCGAGAAACTCCGCAAACGCCCCAGCGTGGCCGAATTCGGCAGAAGGATCGGGCGGCGCTCCGAGCGGTCGTGCAGCAGACGGAACCGCACAACTCTTCCCGGTAGGCAGCGCTTCGACTCCGGGGAAGACGCCAGAAACTCACTCGATGCGCTCGACTCGAGTGTGAAGTGCAGATCAGCCCATTCACAGGCGAGACTCCAGGTCTACCGCAGGTGATTCGTCAACCGATTCGGTTCGACGGGGACCTGCGCCGCTCGCGAGGTCCCTCACCTCGTCTTCGCGGCAGCGACGGTTGGAGTCGGGTTCACGTTCGGTTCGACGACTACCAGGTCGAGCTGTAGCACGATCCGGTCCACAGGGCACAACGCTCACGGGTCTCCTCACCGAATTCTTCTCGCATCGACGCGAGTCCGTTGGAAATCCATTCCGAGCAGCCGTCCGAGACGCGGGTTCTTTCGATTCCGCTCCACGCCGGGAGAAAGCGTGCTCCGGAGGAACCAGCAGCGGTACGGACGGTGCGCCGAACGAGTAATCCGAATACCCGATCGGATCTCCGGAGCGGATTCCCACTCGTACCAGCGGCACATTTCGACTGATGACCCTTGCCGGCCCACGTGTGTCCGGTCGCGGACACGGGCCTGTCGACTCTCACGGAGTGAATCGTGACCACACAACTCGAATCGACCCCGCCCACGCGGTCGGGCTCTCTCGGCGAACACATCCGCCGGAACAAATCGGTGTTCGGCTTCGACCTGGGTGCTTCGCTCGTGGTCTTCCTGGTGGCGTTACCACTGTGCGTGGGAATCGCCGTCGCTTCCGGCGTGCCCGCCGAACTGGGCATCGTCACCGGCATCGTCGGTGGCATCGTCGTCGGGTGCATGCCCGGCAGCACCATGCAGGTCAGCGGCCCCGCGGCGGGCTTGACCGTGCTGGTCGCCGCCACGATCGCCGACCACGGTCTCGCCGCGTTGGGAGTGGTAGTGCTCGGGGCGGGGCTGCTGCAGATCGCGATGGGGCTGACCGGCATCGGGACCTGGTTCCGCGCGATCTCGCCCTCGGTGGTGCAAGGGCTGCTGGCGGGGATCGGGCTCGTACTGATCCTCGGCCAGATCTACCCGATCGGGGGGCTGGACCAGCCCTCGCACACCGGTGCCAAGTTCGCCGGGCTGCCCGAACTGTTCCGAGCCGCGTTCACCACCCCCGCGGGGCGGGCCGGGGTCGCCATCGCCGTGGTGACGCTGCTCACCATGGCGATGTGGGCTCGGTTGCCCCAGCGCTTCCGGACCGTTCCCGCACCCCTGGTGGGAGTCACCGTCGCGGCGGCGCTCACCTACGTGTTCGGACTCCCGCTGGAGACCATCCGGGTCGGTTCGCTGCTGGGAACCATCAATGTCGTCACTCCCGGTGACTTCGGCGCGGTTACCAGCTTCGCAGTGCTCGGGTCGATTCTGACCTTCGCGCTGATCGCCTCCGCGGAGAGCCTGTTCAGCGCGGCTGCGGTGGACCGGATGCACGACGGCCCCAAGACCCGCTACAACGCCGAGCTGGTGGCACAGGGCACCGGGAACGCGGTCTGCGGAGTGCTCGGCGCGCTGCCGATGACCGCGGTGATCGTACGCAGTACCGCCAACGTGCACGCGGGAGCGCGGACCAAACTCTCCCGGGTGCTGCACGGGTGCTGGCTCCTGCTGTTCGTGATGCTGCTTCCCCAGCTGCTCTCCTTCATCCCGCTGGCCACGCTCGGAGCGCTGTTGGTGCACGCGGGATGGAAACTGCTCGGGGTACGCCAGGTCGCCAACCTGATCCGGGAACAGCGTTCGGAGGCGTTCATCCTGCTGCTGACGGCTGGGACGATCCTGGCCACCGACCTGCTGATCGGTGTGCTCACCGGTATCGCGGCCGCGGTGATCAAGACCGCGTGGGAGGTTTCCGGACTTTCCGTGGAGATCGAGCACGACGAGAACCATGCCCGGGTGCGGTTGCACGGCAACGCCACGTTCCTGCGGTTGCCGCAGCTGCAGGACAGGCTGGAGCAACTGCCGCACACCAGTAGTGCTCATGTCGACATGACACCGCTGCGGCATCTGGACCGAGCCTGCCACCAGACCATCGAGCACTGGGCGGAGCAGCGGCGCAAGAACTCCTGCGCCGTGGAGCTGGCCATGCCGGGCGCACGCTGACAGCGAGATCCGCTGGAGGTGAGGAGCTCCCGCGCCGTCCCGCACCACCGGTGCCGCACGGCGCGGGTAGCGTCGGGAACGTGACTGATGGTCTGTTCGACAACGGTTCGTTCCACAGCGGTTCGTTCCACAGCGGTCTGCTCAACGGTGGCCTGTTCGGTGCTGATGCCGAGGACCGTGCCGAACAGCGACTCGCCGAGAACGCGCCGCTGGCGGTACGGATGCGTCCCCGAACGCTCGACGAAGTCATCGGGCAGGACCATCTCCTCGGCTCCGGAGCGCCGCTGCGCCGTCTCGTGGAGGGGGCGGCACCCGCTTCGGTGCTGCTGCACGGGCCGCCCGGCACCGGCAAGACCACGTTGGCCGGGCTGGTCTCCCAGGCCACCGGACGTCGTTTCGTGGCGCTGTCCGCGCTCTCGGCGGGTGTCAAAGAGGTGCGCGGGGTGATCGAGGAGGCACGGCGCAGGCTCGGGCACTCGGGTGAGGCCACCGTGCTGTTCATCGACGAGGTGCACCGTTTCTCCAAGACACAGCAGGATGCGCTGCTGTCCGCGGTCGAGGACCGCACCGTGCTGCTGGTGGCCGCCACCACGGAGAACCCCTCGTTCTCCGTGGTCTCACCGCTGCTTTCGCGTTCGCTGATGCTGCAACTGCGACCGCTCGGTGAACAGGAGGTCAGACAGCTGGTGCTCCGCGCCGTCGGTGAACAGCGCGGGCTGGACGGCGAGTTCCGCTTGGACGAGGAGGCCGAACAGCACCTGGTGGCGCTGGCGGGGGGAGACGCGCGCCGCGCGCTGACGGCACTGGAGGCCGCTTCCGAAGCGGCGGCCGCCACCGGCTCGACCACCATCGACCTCGCCACCGTCGAGGCCACGGTGGACAAGGCGGCCGTGCGCTACGACCGTGACGGTGACCAGCACTACGATGTCGCCAGCGCGTTCATCAAATCCATCCGGGGTTCGGACGTGGACGCCGCGCTGCACTATCTGGCCAGGATGATCGAGGCGGGCGAGGACCCACGATTCATCGCCCGCAGGCTCGTGGTGCACGCCAGCGAGGATGTCGGCATGGCCGACCCCACCGCGATGCAGAGCGCCG
The DNA here is from genome assembly GCF_900101095.1 of Actinopolyspora mzabensis. Classification (GTDB taxonomy): domain Bacteria; phylum Actinomycetota; class Actinomycetes; order Mycobacteriales; family Pseudonocardiaceae; genus Actinopolyspora; species Actinopolyspora mzabensis. The sequence continues at coordinate 46,336 of NZ_FNFM01000007.1, read as the reverse complement.
TGGCCACCGCCCAGGCGGTGCAGTTCATCGGCATGCCGGAGGGCAGGCTGGCGCTGGCCCAGACCACGGTGCATCTGGCCACCGCCCCCAAGTCCAACGCCGTGATCACGGCCATCGACGCAGCGCTGACCGATGTCCGTGCGGGCAGGGCCGGAACCGTGCCCGCGCATCTGCGGGACGGGCACTACGCGGGAGCCGAGCGGCAGGGGAACGCCATCGGGTACCGCTATCCGCACGATCGCCCGGAAGGGGTGCTCGAACAGCAGTATCCGCCCGACTCGCTGGTCGGCAGGAACTACTACGAGCCCCACGGGCGCGGTGCGGAACGAACCCTGGCGGAACGGTTGCCGAAACTGCGCAACATCGTCCGAGGGGACCGCCAGTAGTTCCCGGACGAAGTCACCGGCCTTTCCCGTGGTGGTTCGCGACTGTCCCCCGAAACGTCGGCTTCGGAGCTGCTTTCGGGTAACGTGCCGATTCGGCCGGACAAGCCACGAGTCGACGCCCCGACCGTCGCTACGGCCGGGGTCGGAAGGGACGGATGAGTGAGTTCTCGGATCCTGGTCACCCGCACGATTCCCGAGTCGGCGCTGCGACTGCTGGAGTCGGTGGGTGATGTCCGACTCTGCAGCCAGAGCCGAGCGATGACCCCGGCGGAGCTGCACGAGGCCGTGCACGGTGCCGAGGCGGTGGTCACCATGCTGCACGACCGGATCGACGGCGAGGTCCTCGACGCCGCGGGGCCGTCGCTGCGGGTGGTCGCCAATGTCGCGGTGGGCTACGACAACGTCGACGTGCCCGCACTGGACCGACGTGGGGTGCTGCTTACCAACACGCCCGGTGTGCTCACCGATGCCACGGCGGATCTGACGTTCGGACTGTTGCTGATGACCACCCGCAGGCTCGCGGAGGGGGAACGGTTGATCCGCTCGGGTGCCCCCTGGGAGTGGAACTTCTCGTTCATGCTGGGCAGCGGGCTGCAGGGCAAGACGTTGGGCGTAGTCGGGATGGGCCAGATCGGCCGTGCCGTGGCACGCAGAGCACGTGCCTTCGGCATGGAGGTCGTCTACACCGCTCGGAACCGCGTGGAGCCCGAGGTCGAGCGCGAGCTGGACGCGAGCTTTCTGCCGCTTCCGCAGCTGCTGCGGGACTCGGACGTGGTGTCGCCGCACTGCCCGCTGACCGAATCGACCAGGCACCTGATCGACGGTGCGGCCCTGTCCGCCATGAAGTCCTCGGCGGTGCTGCTCAACACCAGTCGTGGTGCCGTGGTCGACGAACGTGCGTTGGCACGCGCTCTCCGGGACGGCACCATCGGCGGAGCAGGACTGGACGTGTTCGAGAACGAGCCCGCGGTGGACCCGGAGCTGCTCGACCTGGACAACGTGGTCATGGTGCCCCACCTGGGGTCGGCCACCACCGAGACGCGTACGGCGATGGCCGAGTTGGCCGCTCGCAACGTGATCGGCGTGCTGGACGGCAGCGGCCCGGTTTCGCCGGTCAACGGTTGAGCCCGCATTCGGAACCGCAGCGGAGAACCGGAAGCGCGGGGCTCGCGCCGGGACACGGTTCCGCCCCGCGTCAACCGCGGCGGAACCGTCCGCTCGCGCGTTCGCCCACCACCCCCGCGGCCGCGGCGAGCGCGGGGAGCAGTATCCCGAGCAGCACCCACACCGGGCTCGGCAGCAACATCCAGTGGTCGATCCGCAGCCCGAGGAACTCCTCCATCGGAGCACGCAACACCAGGGCCCCCGGGATTCCCAACGCGGTCGCGGGGACCGCTCCGGCGAGTGCGACGGCCGCTGCCGTCGTCGTCCGGTGCTCGAACCGCTCTCGGGAGCCGTTCCGCCTGGCGGTGAGCACCCCGAACAGCGCCGCGCCGCCCAGCAGCCCGCCGAGCGCGATGTAGCGCCAAGTGTGCACTGTGGCGATCATTTTCTGCTCCCGCAGCGGCATCCGGAAGGCCCCGAGCCCCATATCACGAAGTCGGGAAGCCACCGCCCTCGGTTCGTGCGGCTCGTCGACCAGCACGCCTACCCGTTCGGCGTTACTGCTCTCGCGTAGCTGGGAAACGGTTTTGCCTTCGGCCGCCGCGGCCACTCGGACGGCGGTAGCCGGCGCGAGATAGGCGGTCTGCGGCCCGTCCGCGTGCCATCGGTGATCGTAGGTGGCGATCACCTCGAGCTCGATGATCGCCGAGTTCGTACGGATCGGTCGCGAGTCCTCCGCGGCCTCTTCGATTCCCGTCTCCGAGCCCGGGGGTGCCGGGAGCTCGTCGCGGTAGCTGAAGCTCAACGTGCGCCCGAGGTAACGGGTGAAGTCCACTCCCTGACTCCGGGCGGGGAGCACCACCTGGCCGGGGAGCACACCCTCGGCCACCGAGCCCCCCGTGATCGGAGGGGGGACGTAGCTTCCCCAGGAATGCGTGGCCAGCGAGAGCCGCGGCATGTCGGTGCCCACCGGCGTCCGTATCGCCGACGGGTAGTCCGCGACCGCGTACTCCACCCCGGGAACGGAACGGATCAACTCCATCCGTTCGTCGTCGAGGATCCCGAACGTGCCCTTGCTGTCCAACGAGGAGATCACGATGCGCTGCGCGCCGTCGGCACGGAGCACGTCGCGCGCCGTGGCGGTCTGTATGCCGCCGCTGACTCCGGCCAGCGTGCTGAACAGAAACGTGAAAACCAGCGTCACCAGCAGCGGCGTGCGGCTGGTGAACCCTGCCCTCAGTGCGGCCGATACGGCCCGCTTGCGCATTCGACGCGTCCCCTCGTGCTCGTCCGGCAGGAGCCCAACCCGGCCGGGAGAGCAATCTATCGTGCGGGTCGCGCGCTTTCGCACCGACCACCCGTGCCGCGCCGTATCCCCGTGTCCAAAGCCGCACACGTGGCGGTGACCGCGACGCGATAGCCTGGCCGCGATCATCGCCGCCGTTTCGAGTGCCTCGTCACGGTGGCCGCACGAATCGGCTGGAAATCGGGAGGACACGTGACGCCCACCGAGATCGCCGCGCTGATCGCAGCAGGTGCTTTCGTGCTGCTGGTCGTGCTGCTGGCGATCCCGTTGGTCAAGCTCGGCCGCACCCTGGACGAGGCGACCAACGCGATCCGCAAGGCGCAGGAGAACTCCGACCCGCTGTTCACCGGGGCGAACACGACGTTGGACCACGTGAACACGCAGTTGGAACGTGTCGACGGCATCACGGCCAACGCCCAGTCGGTCTCCAGCAATGTGTCGGCACTTTCTTCGCTGTTCACGGCTACACTGGGAAGTCCGCTGGTGAAGTCAGCCGCCTTCACCTACGGCGTGCGGAAAGCCCTGCGCGCCCGCCGAAAGCGCGAAGAACAGGCCGCGGGCAAGCATTCCCGCAGGCGCAAGGGGGGTCGTAAGTGAGCCGTTTGTTCTGGCTCGGCGCCGGTGTCGCCGCGGGCGTGGCGTTGAGCCGCAAGGTCAATCGGACCGCGCGAAAGGCCACCCCGGCGGGTGTGGCCGATCAGCTGGGCGACGCCGTCCGGGAGCTGGCGGAAGCGGTCGGCTCGTTCGGAGCGGATGTGCGCGCGGGCATGACCGAACGCGAACTCGAGCTCCACGAGGACGTGGCCGAGCGCACCGGTATCGTCACCGGAGGCCGTGAGCAGCGGACCATTACGCTGCCGGACAATGGGAACCGGCAGGTGACACGGATGGCGGGAACGCTGGAGGAGACCGGATCGCAGGGCCGGCGAGCTCGCAGGGCGGGGCGCTGACGTTCGTCGCGAGTCTCCGCTCACGCCGACCGGTGTTCCGCCTGCTCCGTGCCGGTAGCCCGCATCCGCGTAGAAGGACTTCATCGTGCAGACCCACGAGATAAACAACCGTTTCACCGAGCATTTTCGGGGCCGGGGGCACACCGTCGTACCCAGCGCCTCACTGATCCTGGACGATCCCAACCTGTTGTTCGTCAACGCCGGGATGGTGCAGTTCAAGCCCTATTTCCTCGGTGACGCGCCCGCTCCCTACCCGCGTGCCACGAGCATCCAGAAGTGCGTGCGGACCGCCGACATCGACGAGGTCGGCAAGACCACGAGGCACAACACCTTCTTCCAGATGGCAGGCAACTTCTCCTTCGGGGACTACTTCAAGGAGGGGGCCATCGAGCACGCCTGGAGCCTGGTGACCAATTCGCGGGACTCCGGTGGATTCGGCTTCGACCCCGACCGCATCTGGGTGACCGTCTACGAGCACGATCCGGAGGCCGAGCAGCTCTGGCAGCGGATCAGCGGGCTGCCCCCGGAACGGATCCAGCGCAGGGACGCGCACGACAACTACTGGGACATGGGTGTTCCCGGCCCCGGTGGTCCCTGCTCGGAGATCTACTACGACCGTGGTCCCGAGTACGGCAAGGAGGGCGGGCCCGTCGTCGACGAGGACCGCTACATCGAGATATGGAACCTGGTGTTCATGCAGGACATCAGGGGGGAGGGCAGCCCCAAGGATGGGTACCCGGTCCTGGGTGAGCTTCCCACCAAGAACATCGACACCGGTATGGGCGTCGAACGGGTCGCCTGTCTGCTGCAGGGCGTGGAGAACGTCTACGAGACCGACCTGGTGCGCCCCGTGATCGCCAAGGCCGAGGAGTTCTCGGGCAAGCGCTATGGCGAGGAACACGCCGACGACGTGCGGTTCAGGGTGATCGCCGACCACATGCGCTCCGGCATGATGCTGGTCTCCGACGGTGTCACCCCCAGCAACGAGACCCGGGGTTACGTGCTGCGGCGGCTGCTGCGTCGCGTCGTGCGCTCCACCCGGCTGTTGGGCGTGCACGAACCGGTGCTTGGAGAGTTCACCAAGGTGGTGCGGGACGCGATGTCGCCGGGCTACCCCGAACTCGCCGGTGATTTCGACCGCATCGACTCGGTGATCCGCAACGAGGAGGAAGCCTTCCTCGGCACCCTGTCGGCCGGTTCCAAGATCTTCGACACGGCGGTGGAGCGCACCCGGGAACAGGGGGCCGCCCAGCTGCCGGGTTCGAAGGCGTTCCAGCTGCACGACACCTACGGCTTCCCGATCGACCTGACGCTGGAGATGGCGGCCGAGCGCGGACTCTCGGTCGACGAGCAGGGTTTCCGCGAGCTCATGGAGCAGCAGCGGCAGCGCGCCAAGGAGGACGCGCGCTCCCGCAAGACCGCGCACGGCGACCTGTCCACCTACCGCACCCTGCTCGACGAGCACGGTGCGACCGAGTTCATCGGCTACACCGATCTGAGCTCCACCAGCCGGGTGCTCGGGCTGCTGCGGGACGGTGCTCCGGTGCCGGTCGCGGGCGAGGGAAGTCGGGTGGAACTGGTTCTCGACCGCACCCCGTTCTACGCCGAGGGAGGTGGCCAGATCGCCGACACCGGCAAGCTGGTCGGTCCCGGTGTGGAGCTGGAGGTCACCGATGTGCAGCAGGCGGTTCCCGGCCTCTCCGTGCACCGCGCCAAGGTGCTGGGCGGTGAGGTCGCGGTCGACACCCGGCTGGAGGCCGGTGTCGACGCGGAACGCAGGCACGCCATCGCCCGTTCCCACTCCGCCACCCACCTGGTGCACGCGGCCGTGCGCAACGCCTACGGCAAGCGTGCCGCGCAGGCCGGTTCGCTGAACTCCCCCGGCCGGATGCGGTTCGACTTCACCGCTCCCTCCGCCGTCTCCTCCGACGTGCTCGGCGGTGTCGAGGAGGAGGTCAACGAGTACCTGCAGGAGGATGTCGAGGTCGATTCCTACACCACCTCGATGGACCGGGCCATGGAGCTCGGCGCCGTCGCACTGTTCGGTGAGAAGTACGGCGACCGGGTCCGCGTGATCGACATGGGCGACTACTCCAGGGAGCTGTGCGGCGGTACCCACGTGGGCAGCATCGGGCAGCTCGGTGTGGTCAAGCTGGTCAACGACTCCTCGGTCGGTTCCGGGGTGCACCGCGTCGAGGCCCTGGTCGGCATGGACGCGATGCGCTACATCAACAAGGAGCACATGCTCGTCAACGAACTCGCGGACAGGTTCAAGGTCAAGACCGAGGACCTGCCCGAGCGCATCGACAGCATGGTCACCCGACTCCGGGATGCCGAGAAGGAACTCAAGCAGCTGCGGGTGGCCAAGGTGCTGCAGTCGGCGGGCGAACTCGCCGGTGGTGCCGTCGACATCGACGGCGTCAGCCTGGTGGCGGTCCGGGTCGCCGACGGCGTGGACGGCAACTCGTTGCGGGCCCTGTCGGGCGAGGTTCGCGGTAAACTGGGCTCCCGTCCTTCGGTCGTGGCGCTGTTCTCGGCCGACCCGGACACCGGCAAGGTCGGTTTCGTCGTCGCGGCCAGCCCGGGCGCCCAGGATCGGGGTGTGGCAGCGGGCGAGTTGGTGCCCTCCTTCGCCGCGCACATCGGCGGCCGGGGCGGCGGAAAGGCCGAGATGGCCCAGGGCGGGGGATCCGATCCCTCGGGCATCGACACCGCGATCGAAGCGTTGCGCAAGGAGCTGGAGCAGGTGGTGGCACGGGCGTGAACCCCGAACGCTCCGAAACCGAGCCGAACCGGGGCGGTTCCGGCCGAGACCGCAAGGACCCGGGCCCCGGCAGGCGCATCTGCGTGGACGTGGGCCAGGCACGGGTGGGTGTCGCGGTCAGTGACCCGGCGCCCATCCTCGCCAGCCCGCTCACGACGCTCAAGCGGGACAAGTCCCGCAAGTCCGATCTCGACGAGCTGGCCGAGCTGGTGCGCGAGTACGAGGTCGTCGAGATAGTGGTCGGTCTGCCGGTCACCCTGGCGGGCAGGCACGGCCCAGCGGCCGACATGGCGCGTTCCTATTCCGACGCGCTCAACGCCAGGACCGGCGATGTTCCGGTGCGGCTCAGTGACGAACGACTCACCACCGTGACGGCCACCAAGGTGCTGTCCGATCGCGGGATCCGTGGTAGGCGTCAACGGGACGTGGTGGATCAGGCCGCCGCGGTCGAGATCCTGCAGTCCTGGCTCGACGCACGCGGCCGGAGCGAATGAGAGGACCCCGGCGTGAACGATGATCTCGGTCTGTTCACCGATGACGCTGGAGACGCACCACGTGGCGGCCGTGCGGCGGAGCGGGAACGGCTGCACCGTCGACGACGTCGACGCATCGTCACGGCGTGCTCCGGAATACTGGTACTGCTGATCGTCGCCGGCGGTGCCGGCTACGGCGTGCTGCAGTTGCTGCGGCTCGGCAGCTACGAGGACTACGAGGGGAGCGGCAACGGGCAGGTCGTCGTCGAGATCCGGCCCGGTGAAACCACCAGTGCCATCGCGGGCACTCTCTCGGAGCGGGACGTGGTGGCCTCCGCCGCCGCGTTCATCCGTGCCGCCGAGGGAAACAGTGAGATCAAGGGCATCCAGCCGGGCTTCTACCTGATGCGCTCCGAGATGTCCGGGGAGGCGGCCGTCGAGCGCATCGTCTCCGACGAGGCCAGGGCGGGCATGGTGGAGGTCCGCGGTGGGATGCAGCTCGCCGATCACAACCTTCCGGACGGGAAGGTGAAGGAGGGCATCCTCACCCGGTTGGCCGCGGCCACCTGCACCGGGGACGGGAGTTCTCAAGGGTGTATCAGCAAGGAGCGCTTGACCCGTGCCGCCACCGAGACCCCGGCTGCCGAACTCGGACTCCCCGAGTGGGCCGCCGACGCGATCTCGGACGTTCCCCACCCGAGGCGACGCCTCGAGGGGCTCCTGCTGCCGGGGATCTACCACGTCCAACCCAACGCCGATCCCGTCGAGGTGCTGCGTTCGGTGCTGTCGGACTCCTTCGACAAGCTGCGTGCCGTGGGGCTGTCGAATCTGGCCTCGGACTCCGGCCACTCGCGCTACGAACTGCTGCGGATCGCTTCCCTGGTGCAGAGCGAGGGCATCACCGAGGACTTCGGCAAGGTGGCACGTGTGATCGAGAACCGGCTGGCCATAGACATGCGGCTCGAGCTCGATTCGACGATCAACTACGTCGTCGAGGACCCGCAGCTCTACACCGACGACGAGGACAGGGCCAAGGAAGGCCCGTACAACACCTACAACAGGACCGGGCTGCCGCCCACACCGATCTCCGTGCCCAGCACGGCGGCGATCAAGGCGGCCGCCAACCCCGCCGAGGGGGACTGGAAGTACTTCGTCAAATGCCGCCAGGACGGCACCTCGTGCTTCTCCAAGACCTTCGAGCAGCACAAACAGGCTCAGCAGAAGGCCGACCGCAACGGGGTGTGACGTTCGTCCGCGAAAGCGGTCCCGAAACGTCGTACGAGAGTCCGGTTTCGAAAGGGAGCTTCCGGGATGTCCGCTCAGTCACCCGATGCGGTGGAGTCTCGTGCGGTGAGAGCCGGGGTGGTGGGGTCTCCCGTGGAGCACTCGCTCTCCCCGGTGCTGCACGGATCCGCCTACGCGGCTCTGGGGCTGCACGACTGGTCGTACCAGCGCATCGAACGGGACGCCGAGGGGTTGCGGACGCTGGTGGGTGAGCTCGATGCCGACTGGCGCGGGCTGTCGGTGACCATGCCGGGCAAGCACGCGGCGCTGGAGCTGGCCTCGGAGGCCAGTGAGCGCGCCGTCGCGGTCGGTGCCGCCAACACGCTGGTCCGGCGTTCCGACGGTGCGTGGTACGCGGACTGCACCGATGTCGACGGCATCACCGGGGCGCTGCGTGCGGCCTGCGGGTTCCCCGGTGCGGCCGGCACGGGGGAGCGCACCGGGCTGGTGCTGGGTGCCGGTGGCACTGCCCTGGCCGTACTCGCCGCGTTCGCCGAGCTGGGGGTGCGTACCGCGACCCTGGCGGTACGCGACCCCGACCGGGCCGGGTCCGCGCTGGCCACGGCCGAGCGCGTCGGTGTGCGGGCCGGGAGCCGGGAACTGGGATCGCTGGATCTGGCGAGGGCCGCCGCGACGGCCGATGTGGTGGTGTCCACCCTGCCCGCCGGAGCGGTGGATGACCGCGTTCGTGAGCTGGCGGCGGCTGGCCGGGTGCTGGACGTGGTTTACCACCCCTGGCCCACGCCGCTGGCAGCCGCCGTGCACGCGGCGGGCGGGCGATTGGCGACCGGGCTCGACATGCTGTTGCACCAGTCGTTCGGCCAGGTCGAATTGTTCACGGGGAAACCGGCTCCGCGCCCGGCGATGCGGGACGCGCTGTCCGAGGCCACCGGCGGGATGGTGCCGCTCCCGCTGCTCTGAGCGGGGCGGGTGGTTCGTCGCGGTGAACATGCCGGGGTGGCCCGGTCGTCTTGGTGCCGCGAGGTTTCGCACGAACGTGGGCCGGTCCCCTGGGGCAGGGAACCGGCCCACGGTTGCACCACTCACGCGATCGGCGCCGCCGCGCGAGGTTCCGCCAAGCGGCCCACTACGGAGACCGAGCCACTACGGTTTCCATCAAGAGCCGTCCAGCTCGCTGTTGACGAGCTCGGCGATCCGATCCAGCGCGTCGTCGGCCCCCTCACCGTCGGCGGCGAGCACGACTTCGTCGCCGTACGCGGCTCCCAGGGTCATCAACCCCAGGACGCTGGCGGCCTCCACCGGGTCCGTCTCCTGCTTGCGGATGGTGATCTTCACCGACTGCGCGGCCGCTTCCTTGGCCAGCATGGCCGCGGGCCGGGCGTGCAGACCGACCTTGCTCGCGACGGTGACGTGTCGTTCAGGCATCTCCTCGTCCGTTCTCGTCGTGGCCTACCGATCCTCGTGAGTCCTCGAGAATCAGGTCTTGCTCCCGCTGGTGGTGGAATCACCGCTCTCGGCGGAACCCGTGCTCCCCGTGCTCGCCGTAGCGGTTTCGGTCTCCGACTGCTCGGTTTCCGCGTCGTCCTCCCTGCCCGGTGTGGGCAGCTTCATCTTCGTGATGATGATCCGGAACAGGAAGTAGTAGATGACCGCGTACACCAGCCCGATCGGGATCAACCACAGTGGTTTCTGCGCGATTCCGAAGTTGAGCAGGTAGTCGATGGCCCCGGCGGAGAAACCGAAGCCGTGGTGGATGTCCAGTGCGTTGACCAGCGCCAGTGAGGTTCCGGTCAGGACCGCGTGCACGATCAGCAGCGGCCACGCCACGAAGATGAACGAGAACTCCAGCGGCTCGGTGACACCGGTCAGGAAGGCGGTCAGTCCCGTGGAGAACATGATACCGCCGACCAGCTTGCGCTGGGAGGGCTTGGCCGAGTGGTAGATCGCCAGCGCGGCGGCTGGCAGCGCGAACATGAAGATGGGGAAGAACCCGGTCATGAAGGTTCCCGCGCTGGGGTCGCCCTCGAAGAACCGGTTGATGTCGCCCTGGGCGCCCTGGTACTCGCCGGTGCTGAACCACAGGATGGCGTTCGGGATGTGGTGCAGGCCGATCGGCAGCAGCAGCCGGTTGACCACACCGTAGATTCCGCCGCCCGCGACGACGCTGCCGGTCACCGCGTCACTGAAAGCCGTGAGTGCCTGGTCGAAGAAGGGGAAGACGATTCCCAGCACCACGCCGATGGCCAGCATGACCACCGAGGTGATGATCGGGACGAACCGACGTCCGCCGAAGAAGCCCAGGTAGGAGGGGAGTTTGATCCGGTGGAAGCGCTGCCACAGCGTCGCTGCCACCAGGCCGGCGATGATGCCACCCAGCACCCCGTAGGGCCCCTTGTTGTAGACGGTCTCGCCCTCGGTGCCGGTCATCTGGTAAAGCACCCCGGCCAGCACCAGATAGCCCACCGCGCCCGCCAGGGCGGTGGAGCCGTCGGCTTTTCGGGCGAACCCGATCGCCACGCCGATCGCGAACAGCAGCGGTAGGTTGTCGAACAACGCCCCGCCCGCGGAGCTGATGACGCTGCCTGCCTCGGTCAGGCCGGGGATGGCGCCGATCAGGTCATCCTGGCCGAGTCGAAGCAGCAGTGCCGCCGCCGGCAGCACTGCGATGGGGAGCATCAGGCTTTTGCCCAGCCGCTGTAGCTGCGCGAAAGTCTTGCTGCCGCCCGAGGACGGGCTGGCGCTGGTGCTCATCGAGTACCTCCTGGATACACCGGTGCGTTGGAACGGTTTCGACACGTCGCGGCCAGTTCGCCCCGGTGCTCCCGGTCGGGGGGTGGGCGCACCTGTCGCTTACTGCCCGTCGAATCACTCGTACCTTCGCCAGGCTGTTGGTACGGTAAGGTCTAAACCAGTTGGAGGGAACCTTGCGCTTCCGGGCGAACGGGTGTCAAGCGGATGGCCGATTCGTTGCCGGTTCGACATCGGACGTGCCCGGGGCGGCGTGGTTAGCTGTGTGGGGACACTCGAGGCGCGAGTGATCGAGAGTGGAGGATTTCGGTGGCTGATGACAAGGCTTCGGCGATCCTGGCCGCGCTGGGCGGACAGGGCAACGTCGTCGAGATCGAGCCGTGCATTACGCGACTGCGTTGTGAGCTGGAGGACGGCGCCAAGGTCGACGAGCCCGCGTTGAAGAAAGCGGGTGCGCACGGCGTTATGCAGCAGGGCACGGTTGTCCAGGTCGTAGTGGGCCCGGAAGCGGACACCATCGCGAGCGATATCGAGGATTTGTTGTGAGCGTTCAGGTACTCAGTCCGGTGACGGGGCTGGTCGCCCCCATGAGCGAGGTGCCGGACCCCGTTTTCTCCCAGTCGATGGTCGGCCCCGGTGTGGCGGTCAAACCGAGCGGTGGCACCTCGGAGGCCGTGGCGCCGGTGGACGGCGTCCTGTCGACGCTGCACCCGCACGCCTTCGTCGTCTCCACCGACGACGGCAAGGCCGTTCTGGTGCACCTGGGAATCGACACCGTCAAGCTCGAAGGTGCGGGATTCACGCTGCACGCGGCCAAGGGGGCACGTGTCGAGGCGGGCAGCCCGGTCGTGAGCTGGAATCCCACCGAGGTCGAGGAGCAGGGCTACTCCTCGGTGTGTCCTGTGGTGGCACTCGAGGTCGGCCAGGACGCGTTGTCGGACATGGCCGACGACGTGCGGGTCAACGGCGGGGACCCGCTGTTCACCATCGAGTCGTGATGCGCTCCGCAGGCCGGCGCCGTTCGTGATTCGGGGACCGCTGCCGGTTCGGCGGTCGCGGTTCCCGACACGCCGGGGACATCGCCGTACTCGCGTGCGCCTCGGGGAGCGGACCCCGACGCTGTCGGCGTGTTCGACTGTTCGCTCGCCACTCCGCCGGCGATCTCCCTCGCGGTCGGGGTGCTCTTCCCACTGGGGTGGTCCTGCGGCGCGGGGTGTGCTCACCTCGCGACCCGGGCCCTGGCAGGTGCGACACCGGTCAGGGTGTTGCCGTGCCGGGCGGCCCTGGCCGTGTTGTGGGCCTCGCTGGCTCCCGCCGTGTGCTACGGCGGTCTCGACCTCCGGTGGTTGCCGGTTCCGGTGTTGGTGGGTTGGTTCGGTGTCGCGCTCGCCGCCTGTGATCTGACCGTGGCCCGGTTGCCGGACCGGTTGACGTTTCCCGTGCTCGTTCCGCTGCTGGCGGCACTGTGCCACTGGGCGGTGGCGAGCCAGCGTGGTGCGGCACTGTGGGGCGGGCTGGTGGGCTCGTTGCTGTTCGGTGGTTGTTACGCGCTGGTGCGGCTGGCCCGGCCCGATGTGCTCGGCCCCGGCGACGTGAAACTCGGCTGCGTGCTCGGTTTACCGGTGGGTGTGGTGGATCCGCTGGCCGTGCCCGCCGTAATACTCGCCGCGGCGTCGCTGACCCTGCTGGCCGCCGTCCTCACCCTGCGGTGGCGGTTACCGCACGGACCGGCGATGCTGCTGCCCGCCTGGTTGGTGACGGCGTTTCCCGCCCCGCACCTTCCGGCTCCGCCCATCACCGGATATCTCACGGGTTGACCCCTCCCGGTCCGCGGGTTGGGACGGTGGTGTTCGGCGGAACCTGACCTACTTTGCACCCGTGCTGTCCGGCACGCGGCACCCCGTGACAGGATCGCGGGCGTGCTGCGCTGGATGACCGCCGGGGAATCACACGGTCCCGCATTGGTGGGGGTTTTGGAAGGAATGGTGGCCGGCGTCGAGGTCACCACCGAGGACATCAACGCCCAGCTCGAGCGTCGCAAGCTCGGGTTCGGGCGTAGTCCTCGGATGAATTTCGAGTCCGACGAGCTGGAAGTGATCGGCGGCATCCGACACGGCCTCACCCAGGGGAGCCCGGTGGCCGTGCGGATCGGCAACACCGAGTGGCCCAAGTGGCAGCAGGTGATGGCCGCTGATCCGGTGGATCCCGACGTACTGGCCTCGTTGGCCCGCAACGAACCGCTGACCCGGCCACGGCCGGGCCACGCCGATCTTCCCGGGATGCAGAAGTACGACTTCGACGAGTCCCGTCCGGTGCTGGAGCGCGCCAGCGCCAGGGAGACGGCCGCCCGAGTGGCGGTGGGAACTGTGGCGCGGCACTTCCTGCGCCAGCTGCTCGGGGTGGAACTGGTCAGCCACGTCGTCTCGCTGGGGGACGTGGACGCCGCGCACGAGACGCTGCCCACGGCCGCCGACCTGCCCACCATCGACGAGAATCCGGTACGGGCCTTCGGCGATCACGCCACCGAACGGATGATGGCCGAGGTCGAGGCCGCCAAGTCGGAGGGCGACACGCTCGGCGGTGTGGTCGAGGTGGTCGCCTACGGGCTACCGCCCGGGGTGGGTTCGCACGTCCACTGGGACCGCAAGCTCGACGCCAAACTGGCGCAGGCGCTGATGAGCATCCAGGCCGTCAAGGGCGTGGAGATCGGTGAGGCGTTCGCCAACGCACGCCGCAGGGGCAGCGCCGCCCACGACGAGCTCTACCCCGCCCACGGGCCGAACTGGGTGCACCGTGCCAGCAACCGGGCGGGCGGCTTGGAGGGTGGCATCACCAACGGGGAGCCGTTGATCGTGCGGGCCGCCAAGAAGCCGATCTCCAGCCTGCCCCGGGCGCTGTCGACCGTCGACGTGCGCACCGGTGAGCAGGCGCAGGCCATGCACCAGCGTTCCGACATCACGGCCGTGCCTCGCGCGGCGGTGGTGGCCGAGACCATGGTCGCGCTGGTGCTGGCCGAAGCGGTGCTCGAGAAGTTCGGCGGTGACTCCATCGGCGAGACCCGGCGCAACGTGCGGGGCTACCTCACGGCACTGCAGGAGCGGTCCGATTCCCGGGGGGAGAACTCATGAGCCCGCGGTTGGTGATCGTCGGACCACCCGGTGCGGGCAAGACCGAGGTGGGGAAGTTGCTCGCCGAACGCCTCGGGGTGCCGTTCCGGGACACCGACACCGACGTCGAGGCACTGGCGGGCAGGACGATACCGGAGATCTTCACCAACGACGGTGAACCGGCCTTCCGGGAGCTGGAGACACGTGCTCTGCTCGCCGCGCTGGCCGAGCACTCGGGCGTGCTCGCGCTGGGCGGGGGAGCCGTGACCACCGACCGGAATCGGTCGCTGCTGGCGGGGCATCCGGTGCTGTTCCTGTCGGTGGGCCTGGCCGAGGGGGTACGTCGGACCGGGCTGTCCGCCCCCAGGCCGTTGCTGACCGGGGTGAATCCCAGGGCGACGTTCCAGGCGTTGCTGCGCGAGCGGCTGCCGCTCTATCGCGAGGTCGCCGTCTGGGAGGTCGACACCGACGAGTCGTCCCCCGCGGAGATCGTCCACGACCTGTTGCCCCGCCTCGGCGGTGCCGCCAGCTAGGTGCAGGTGCCTGCGGTAACGAGTCTCGACCTCGGCGGGTACGGCCCGAGCCGCGACGGGTACCGTGGGATGATCGGAATCATCTCCGCATCGCGGTGTATCTCAGCGATTCCATGACCGAGTCATGTCCTGCTGGTAGGGCCGGAAACAGTGGCATGGCCTGGTCGTAGTGGCGTTCAGTACGGGGAGCCGCGGTCGACGGACATCTTCTGCTACCATTTTCAGTAACATGGCCAGCCCCTCTGATCTTTGTGATCACGGGCTGGTTTTCTTGTGTCCGGACGCCGGAAGAGGGCGTGCTTGGCTGAGGCGTACACCAAACCACATCTGGGCATGCACGAGCAGGTGCAGCTGTTGTCCACCCGCGGGCTGATTATCGCTGATTCCGAGTACGCGCAGCATCTCCTGCGTACCGTGGGGTATTACCGGCTCAGTGGCTACTGGTATCCCTATCGCCAGCCCGATCCGAACGGAGTGGGACGAATGGATGACTTCGTTCCCGGAACCCGTCTTGATCAGGTCGTCGGTCTTTACGACTTCGATCGTCGGTTGAGGCTGCACCTGCTCGATGCTCTTGAACGCATCGAGATCGCCGTTCGTGTTCAGGTCGGCCACGTCCTGGGGCGCCGTGATCCCTTCGCGCATCTCGACCCGACCAACCTCGACGCCCGCTTCGACAACTCAACCGGAGACAAACCCAGCCGCTACCAGGAATGGATACGCCGTACGCTGGACGCCTAGCAGCGATCCAGCGAAGACTTCGTCAAGCACTTCTGCGTCAAGTATGACGGTTGGCTGCCGACATGGGTCGTGACCGAGGTTCTGGATTTCGGCGGGATCTCCACCCTCTACAGCGGCCTCAAGAGACGTGACCGGGACGAGATCGCGGGCGACCTCGGCGTTGTTGACTCCACTGGCGCGGGCAACGGCTCAGCTCTCGCCAACTGGCTACAAGTGATCAACTACCTGCGCAACGTCTGCGCCCACCACTCGCGGCTGTGGAACCGTAATATGGACGTTCAGATCGCTTCGAAACATCTGGGGCCGATCGAGCTTTTAGCGCCACTGCGTACCGGGGCGACCACGCAGCTCTCCCGAGTCTTCGGCCCGCTGTGCCTCGTGCTGTTCCTCCTTGCCGAGAGCGCCGACGCGAACACGTGGCAGCGGTGGCGCGACCATCTCATCGACCTGCTGATCACAGTCCTCCCACCTACCGGACGTTCCCTGAACGAGATGGGCTTCCCGCCTGCCTGGTGCGACTGGTCGTTGTGGCGGTGGCGCGACTGGCAAAGCGCCGTCAGGTGACGCCGTGTACTCGGTCGCGCTACTTCGAACGCCCACCCTGCGCGCGGCGGTGCGGCGACGCGCGGGACAATGCGGGGCGAGCCCGTTGAGAGCGAGAGGACACGATGAGCGAGCCCGAGCGGATCCCCGTCAATGCCGAGAAGCCCTACGATGTGCTGGTCGGACGCGGACTTCTCGGTGAGCTCGTCGAGTTCCTCGGCGACGCCTCGGTGGTCGCGCTGCTGCACCAGCCAACGCTCACCACGACGGTGGAGACCATCCGGGAGGAGCTGAGCGAGGCCGGGGTGGACGCCCACCGGGTGGAGCTCCCCGACGCCGAGGACGGCAAGACCTTCGCCGTGGCCGGTTTCTGCTGGGACGTCTTCGGCAAGATCGGCATGGACCGCGGCGGTGTCGTCGTCTCCATCGGCGGTGGCGCGGTCACGGATCTGGCGGGCTTCGTCGCGGCCACCTGGATGCGGGGTGTCCGGGTGGTGCACGTGCCGACCACGCTGCTGGGCATGGTCGACGCCGCGGTGGGAGGTAAGGCCGGGATCAACACCGATGCGGGCAAGAACCTCGTCGGGGTCTTCCACGAGCCCTCCCGGGTGTTCGCGGACCTGGCCACGCTGGAGGAACTGAACCGCAACGAGCTGATCGCGGGAATGGCCGAGGTCGTCAAGTGCGGTTTCATCGACGACCCCGAGATCCTGCGGCTCGTCGAGGCCGACACCGACGCCGCGCTGGACCCGGCCGGTGACGTGCTGGCCGAGCTGGTCGCGCGTGCGGTGCGGGTCAAGGCCGCCGTGGTCGGTGCCGACCTGCGCGAGTCCCACCACCGCGAGATCCTCAACTACGGACACACCCTCGGCCACGCCATCGAGCGCCGGGAGCGGTACCGCTGGCGCCACGGTGCGGCCGTGAGCATCGGGCTGGTCTTCGCCGCCGAGCTGGCGCGGTTGGCGGGCCGTCTCGACGACGAGACGGCCGATCGGCACCGTGCCGTGCTGGACCGGTTGGGGCTGCCGGTCTCCTACGACGCGGATGCGCTCAACGACCTGCTCGAACTGATGCGCACCGACAAGAAGACCCGCACGGGAGTGCTGCGGTTCGTGGTGCTGGACGGTTTGGCCAAGCCGGGCAGGCTGGAAGGGCCGGACCCGTCGTTGCTGGCGGCGGCCTACTCCGCGCTCGCCGAGGGCGGTGCCAAGTCGGGACAAGAGGTTCTGCTTTGAACGTGCTGGTGCTCAACGGTCCCAATCTGGGGCGACTCGGTACCCGTGAGCCGGACAAGTACGGCCACGACACCTATGCCGACCTGGTCGAGTTGTGCCGGAGTACGGCCGCCAAGCTCGGGATCGAGGCCGAGGTGCGCCAGACCGATCACGAGGGCGAAATGGTCGGGTGGCTGCACGAGGCCGCCGATTCGCGGCGTCCCGTGGTGCTCAACGCCGCCGCCTGGACGCACTACTCGATCGCCGTGCGGGACGCCTGCGCCCAGCTGCGCGCGCCCCTGCTCGAGGTGCACCTGTCCAATGTGCACCAGCGCGAGTCGTTCCGGGGGCACAGCTACATCTCCGACATCGCAACCGGGGTGCTGGTTGGGCTCGGGGTGCGCGGCTACGCGCTCGCGCTGCGCTGGTTGGCCGACACCGCGGCCTGAACGGAAACGCGGGGGCTCGCTCGACCGGCTCGTCCCCGGCGCGTCGAACGCGGGCGCACCCGCGGCGCCGGTCGGCTCAAGCCCTCTCCTCCTCGGAGGTCGCGGCGGTGTTCGAGGGGCTGTCGAACGGCGACGTGAGATGGGCCAGCAGCTGCGCTGGTGCGTCTTCCTGTAGCACGTGGCCGGCGCCTTCGATCCAGTGCAGCTCGGCGTGCGGGATCCGCTCGTGCAGCCATCGCGCGTATTGCGGCGGGAGGATGCGGTCCTCGGTGCCCCAGATCAGGCGTGTCGGGATGGTTATCCCGCCGAGCAGGTGCTCGTAGGCCGTCGTGTGCTCCTGCTTGATCTGGCTGTACTGGCGGTAGAAGGCGGCCTGTCCGGTCTCGCCGTGCCAGGGTGCGAGGAATTCGTCGAGGACCGCCTGCGGGTAGCCGAGGTTCGTGGCGTGGCGCATGTGACCGGCGACCACTTCCCGGTGGGCGTAGCCCGGAAGCTGATGGAACACCTCGGCGTGTTCCAGGATGAGTCGGAAGAGGCCGCGTTCCCACTCGCCGCCGCTCACGGCGTCGAACAGTGTGAGATCCCGAAAGCTCGCCCCTTCCAGCAGCATGCTGCGCAACGTGACCGCGCCGCCGATGTCGTGCGCCACGACACTGGGGTTCGACAGTTTCCAGTGATCGAGGAGCTGGGCGAGGTTCCGGGCGTGCGCGGCCAGGCTCAGGTCCTGTCCCTCGCGTTGCTCGGACCGGCCGAAGCCGAGCAGGTCGAATGCGTAGACCCGCCGCGTTCGGGCGAGCGCGGGCGCGAGGTCGCGCCAGAGAAAGGACGAGTACGGCGTGCCGTGCACGAGCACGAGCGGCTCCCCACTTCCCAGGGCCGTCCAGCGGATCATCCCGCCCGGTGTCTCGAACTCGTTGTCCAGTGACCAGGTCATAGTAGACATCTCCTACACTGATCTGTGAAGTTACCTGCCCAACCGTAGGTATACAGACCTGTGAAGTCAATTGGGGTGATGATGAGCACTGGCACACACTCGGAGCAATCGCTGACACCCGGTGCACAGCGGATCCTCGACGTCGCCTCGGAGCTGTTCTACTGGCGCGGCATCAACGCTGTCGGGGTGGACACCATCGCCGCCGAATCCGGCGTGACCAAGCGGACCCTCTACGACCGGTTCGGGTCCAAGGACAACCTCGTCGCCGCTTATCTGGAGGCCCGGGACCGGCGCTGGCGCGAGACGCTCACCGCCCGCCTCCACGATGCACCTCCCGACCCCGTGGCCCGCGTGCTGGTGCCGTTCGACGTGCTCCCCGACTGGCTCGCGCCGAGTACCCGAGGCTGCGGATTCAGCAACGCCTTCGCCGAGCTGGGTGACCCCGACCATCCCGGCAGGCGAATCGCCGTCGCCGAGAAGACGTGGTTACGCGCCCTGTTCCGCGACCTGCTCACCGAGGCGGGCGCGGCGGGCGACGACGTCGAGACCCTCGCCACGCAGCTGCTGAGCCTGCACGAGGGCGCCATCATCAGCTACGCCGTCGCGAACGAAGGATCGGCTGCGGTTGCCGCTCGCGCGGCCGCGAACACCCTCGTGGCCGGCGCACTGTCCGGCCACCCGGTCGATCGGTCCTCGTCCCGCTGACCGAACTCGTACTGCGCGTACGGAAAGGCCCGTACGCGCACTCGCCCTCGAAGTGGCTCGCGGGCTAAGGCCCGGATCCGCGGCGTCGCGCCCCCCGATTCTTCGCCGCCGCTCGGGACGGTCGCAGGAGTGCGAGGCCTCTTTCCGGTGATCAAGAGTTTCCGGCAGAGCTGTTTGCCAATAGATACCGCAGAAAGTGTTAACAAGTTGGGTTTTCTCTGCTAAGAATGACTCCAGTCACACGGACGGGTGAGTAGCGGGAGAGTCCATGGTCGATCCGAAACCAGCGGCGGTCAGCAGAAGACGCCTGCTGACGGGCACACTCGCCGGCGGAGCCGCCCTGGCCGGCGGTGGGGTGCTGAGTGGTTGTTCCACTCGACAGGACGTGCGACGCCACGACACGGCCGACCCCTGGCGGCAGTTCGCCGGATGCACCCTGAACTTCGTCTCTGAGAACACGGCGCCCACCAGCGCCATCGCCGCCGAGGCCCAGCGCTTCACCGAGCTGACCGGTATCCACATCAACATCGTGACCCTGGAACTGTCCGCCCTCGTGCAGAAAGTGGCGCTGGACCTGGCTTCCGGCCAGTCGCAGTACCAGGTGCTCTACGCCGACTCCTACCAAGTGCTCGCGCCCTACGCCGAAGGGCTGGTCGACCTGCGGGAACCGGCGGGAGATCCGTCCCTGCCCGGCGAGACCTCGCGGTTCGACGAGTTCGTCCCGCTGCAGATGGACGTCTCCGGGCGGTTCGGCGACGGGGAGCGAGTCCTGGCGCTGCCCTACGACTGCGCCACGATGATCTGGCAGTACCGAAAGGATCTGTTCGAGACCTACCACGAGCGCATGGCCGCCGATCTGGGATTCGACCCCACCCCGGGGCCGCAGCGGACCTGGGAGGAGTACTTCCGCATAGCCAAGTGGTTCAACGACAACGTCGACGAGGTCGCCTACGGCACCGGCCACCAGGCCAAACAGCACGACTCGCTGATGTGCGACTTCTCCAACGTGCTGTTCGCCCACGGCGGGCAGTACTTCCCCGACGGGGAACGCGTCGGGCGCTACGGCGCGGTCGACCCGGGGGCGTGCCAACTGGACTCCGACGCCGCGCTGGAGGCCGCGGAGTTCTACCGGCGCCTGCTCTCGGTCGCCGACCCGGCCTCCCGAACCTGGGACTGGACCGGTGTGGGAGCCGCCTTCGCGGCGGGCAGGGTGGCGATGTGCCCGAACTGGCACGAGTTCGCCGCCGACAACGAACGAGCGCTGCCCGGCAAGGTGGGCTACGCTGCCCTGCCGAGCGGTCCGGTCAAATCCGCCAACATGTACGGCGGGGCGGGCATCGCCATCAACGGCAACACCGCCCCCAACGAACGCAAGGCCGCCTGGCTGTTCCTGAACTGGGCGACCTCCCGGCGGACCCAGCTGCGCAACCTCACCGGCGAGGTCGGCGGAGCCACCCCCACCCTGAGCTCCATCTACCAGCTGCCGGAAGTGCGCAGTGCCCAGCAGCGGCCCACCGACATGCCCACCATGCTCACTGCTCCGGCGGTGCAGCGGGCATGGCAACCCGAGTACTCGGGCATGCGGCCGAAGATCCCGATGTGGAGCGAGTGCGACACCGCCATCTACACCGAGCTGTCCCGGATGCTTGCCGGTGACGCCACCTCGGCCCAAGCCATGCGCGACACGACCAAGCAGGTGGACCGGATCGTCTCCAGAGGGTGGGTGGCAGCGCGATGACCACTGACACCGAATCCCCCACCACGGCGGCCCGCTCGGCCGATCCCGCGCCGCCACGGCGCCGCATCGGATTCACCGGCCGCATGATGGCCCCCGGTATCGCGTTGCTCGCCGCGCTGACGGTGCTGCCGTTCGTCACCATCGTCGTGATGAGCTTCTCCGAAGTTCATCTGCTCGGGGGACTGAGCCTGGACTTCGCCGGGTTGAGCAACTGGGCGCGGTTCTTCACCGACCCCGAGATGGGCTGGTTCTGGCTGCGAACCGCGCTGTACTTCGTGCTGACCCTGGGCCTGGAGATGGTGCTCGGGGTGCTGCTCGCGCTGTGCGTGTGGCGGCTGATCCGTGGCCGAAACCTGGTGCTGAGCATGTTGCTGCTGCCCATGTTCGTCGCCCCGGTGCTCGTCGGTCTGCTCGGCAGGTTCCTCGTCGACCCGACGATCGGTCTCTACAGCTGGTTGCTGGAGCAGCTCGGTTACGGCGGGGACGTGCTCGGCGGAACCTTCTCCGCGTTCGCGGCCGTGGTGGCCATGGACGTGTGGGAGTGGACACCGCTGATCGCGTTGATCACGCTGGCGGGGCTCACCTCGGTGCCGCTTCCGCTGCGGGAGGCGGCGGCGCTCGACGGGGCCGGACGGTGGCAGACGCTGCGCCACATCGTGCTGCCCTCGATCTCCAACGTGCTGCTGGTGGCGTTGCTGATCAGGGCGATGGACGCGATCCGCTACTTCGACATCATCTGGGTCACCACCAACGGTGGACCCGCCAACGCCACGAAGATAGTCCCGGTGCGGCTGTACGAGACGGCCTTCCGGTTCTTCGACTTCGGCTACGCCGCCGTCATCGGGCTCGCCATGCTGCTGGCCTCCATCGTGATCGCCCGAACGTTCGTACGCATGTTGGACAGGAAGGGGCTGGCCCGATGAGCGTGGTCGACACCGCGGATTCCCGCGCCGCATCGGCCCCCGGCGGGGGAACGGCCGACAACCGTGGCGGGACCGTGGGCACTCGTGGTTCACGACTGAGTCCGCTGGAACGAACCGGCACCGGAACCAGGGTCGTGATCGGTGTCGCGCTGGCCCTGGCGCTGCTGTGGACCCTCGTCCCGCTGGTGTGGATGTTGCTGTCCTCGTTCAAGCCGAGCGAGGCCATCAACTCCGCCGAGCCGCAGTGGCTGTTCAGCCCCACCCTGCAGCACTACACCGGGCTGTTCACCGGCGGCAACGAGCTGGCGCCCTACCTGTGGCACAGCGTCGCCGCCGCCGGAGGGTCCGCGGTGCTCTCCGTGATCCTGGGAGCGCTGGCGGGTTACGGGCTCGCGCGCAGCGGGATGCGGGGCAAGAGGCACCTGTCGTTCTGGATCATCTCGACCAGGATGGCGCCCATCGCCGCGGTGGTGCTTCCGCTGTTCCTGATGTTCCGCCAGGTCGGGCTGATCGACACCGTCCCGGGACTGATACTGGCCTACCTGACCTTCAACCTGCCGTTCGCCATCTGGCTGCTGAACGCCTTCTTCGCCGATGTTCCGCAAGCGCTGGAGGAGTCGGCCAGAGTGGAGGGGTGCACCAACTGGCAGGCTTTCCGGTACGTGGTGTTGCCGCTGACCAAGTCCGGGCTGGTGACCACCTTCGTGCTCTGCCTGGTGTTCGCCTGGAACGACTACGCGTTCGCCCTCGTGTTCAGCGGTCCGCACTCACAGACACTACCGATAGCCGCCAGCCAGCTGGTCACGCAGTCCGGCATCGACTGGGGCCAGCTGTGCGCCATCGGCACGTTCGTCGTGGTGCCGATGATGCTGGCGGGACTGGCAGTCCGCCGGTGGTTGGTCACCGGCCTGACACTGGGAGCAGTGACCGGAGAATGAACGAACTTCCGACATCGATGCGCGCTTCCGTGCTGCGCGCGGTCGGCGACATCGCCGTCGAGGACCGCCTCGTGCCGGAACCTGGCCCGCACGAGGTGCTGGTACGGGTGTCCGCTGTGGGCACGTGCGGTTCCGACACCCACTACTACGAACACGGTCGGGTCGGTGGGTTCGTGGTCCGCGAGCCCTTGATCCTCGGGCACGAGGCGTCCGGCACCGTCGTCGCCCGTGGCTCCGAGGTGACCGGGCACGCTCCCGGAACCCGGGTGTCGCTGGAACCGGGCGTTCCCTGCGGCAGCTGCCACGAGTGCAGGTCGGGGCGCTACAACCTGTGCCCCGACGTGCGGTTCTTCGCCACCCCACCCATCGACGGCGCGTTCTGCGAGTACGTCACGCTGCACGAGCAGTTCGCCTACCCGGTGCCCGAGGACATGTCCGACGAGGCAGCCGCACTCGTCGAACCGCTCTCGGTGGCGGTGTGGGCGTGCCGCAAGGCACGGGTCTCGCCCGGCAGCCGGGTGCTGGTCACCGGAGCGGGGCCGGTCGGGCTGCTTGCCGCGCAGACCGCGCGCGCGTTCGGCGCCACCGAGGTCGTGACCACCGATGTGTCCGAGCACAGGCTGCGGATGGCCGCCGAACTGGCAGCGGCCGACACGATCGACGTCGGGGAACGCGGCCTGACCGAAAGCGGCTACGAGCCGGACGTGCTGCTGGAGTGCTCCGGCAACACCAAGGCCGGTGCCGAGGCGGTCGGCACGCTCGCCCGTGCCGGGCGTGGCGTGTTCGTCGGACTGGGCGGTGACGAACTGCCGATCCCGCTGGCGCACGTGCAGACGCGGGAGATCGAGCTGACCGGTACCTTCCGCTACGCCAACACCTGGCCGAGCGCCATAGCACTCGCCGCTTCCGGCGCGGTCGAGCTGGACAGGCTGGTCACTCACCGGTTCGGGCTGGACCGGGTTCCGGAGGCGCTCACCGCTTCGGCACGTGACGAGACGGCGGTCAAATCGGTCGTTCGCCCCCAGGAATGACCGCTCGGGACATGTCCCGCGTACCCGCACGGTCGTTTCCCGACGAGACGAACCCGGGATTCGACCGGGCCGCTCTCGCCTGCTGCGGTCAAGCGGCGTAGCCGCTTCCGACCACTTACGCAGCTGGCACCGCCGCGGGTTCTCTCGTGATGCTCTCGCGAGGACGGCCCCGACGTTGTGTAGGTCGCTACCCGATGTCGGGGCACCCGCAGCGAGAGCGGTACGAGAGGTTTCGCCACTGGACCGGCCGGGCAAACCGGACCGGTCACCCCGAAATCAGCGAAGCGAAGGGAGGGGAGATGGCCGCGGCCCGCCCGTCCGAGGCAGCAGTCGAGCAACGCAGGCAGGAGGTACTGCGGTTCGTCGTCGACCGCGGCAGGGCACGCATCGACGAGCTGGCCGAGCACTTCGGCGTCAGTCTGATGACGATGCACCGCGATCTCGACGACCTGGCCGCGCGGCACCTGCTGCACAAGTTGCGGGGCCGCGTGGAGTCCTTCCCGTCGCTGACGATGGAGACGGCGACCAGGTTCCGAGTCGGCCTGCACGTCGCGGAGAAGGAGGCCCTGGCGGCGGTGGCCGTCGACGAGGTCCGTCCGGACACCACCGTCATCCTGGACGACTCCAGCACGCTTTTCCCCTGCGCCCGCAGGCTCACCGCGGTCGAGAGCCTGACGGTGGTGACCAACTCGTTCGGCGTGGCGCGGACCCTTTCGGGGGCCGACCGTGAGGTGCTGTTGCTGGGAGGGCGTTTCCGGGGCGAGTTCGACTCCTGCACCGGACCGGACGTGTTGCGTGGGCTCTCCCGGCTGCGGGCCGACCTGGCCGTCATGTCGGCCACCGCGATCACCGACGGGCGCCTGTTCCACCCCATGCAGGACTTCGCCGAGATCAAGGAAGCCATGTGCGCGGCGGCCGAACGCAGTGTGCTGCTCGTCGACCACTCGAAGTTCGGCAAGACGGCCACTTACTCCCACGGCACCGTCGCGGCATTCGACCTGGTGGTCACCGATGAGGCCACTCCCGAAGAAGAAATAGCGGCCATCCGGGAATTCGGTACGGAAGTGCGGGTCACGCCCGTCGACCCGACCGAGGACTTCCCCGGGGACACCGTCCGAGATTGAGAAACGAGGCACTCCAGTGCGCGCAGCGGTTATCGAAACACCCGGAAAACTGTCGGTCACCACGGTTCCCGACCCCGAACCCGGCCCCGGTGAGGTCGTCGTCGAGGTCGACGCCTGCGGTATCTGCGGCACCGACATCCACATCGTCGACGGTGACTTCGCCCCCGCCCCCTACCCGATCGTGCCCGGTCACGAGTTCGCGGGCCGGGTGGCCGCCCTCGGGCACGGGGTGACCTCGCTGCGGGTCGGTGACGCGGTGGCCGTGGACCCCTCGCTGTTCTGCGGCAGCTGCCACTACTGTTCGCTGGGGCACGGCAATCTGTGCGAGGACTGGAACGCCATCGGCAACACCCGTGACGGTGCCTGTGCCGAGTACGCGGTGGCCCCCGTCGCGAACTGCCACCGACTTCCGGAGGGTGTGACCGCCGCGCAGGCCGCGCTCATCGAGCCGCTCTCCTGCGCCGTACGCGGTTTCGACCGGCTGCCCCGCAAGCTCGGCGAGCACTACCTGATCTACGGCGCGGGAACCATGGGCCTGCTGATGGCCCAGCTCGCCCGCAGGGGCGGCGCCACCTCGGTCTCGGTCGTCGACCTCAACGAGGAGCGTCTCAAGGTGGCCGAGCAGCTCGGTGTCGACGCCACGGCGACCACGGCCGACTCGTTGAGCGACCGCCACGGCTGGGAGGTCGTGATCGACTGCACCGGCGTCATCGCCGCGATCGAGGACGGGCTGAGCAGGGTCCGCCCCGGCGGCACCTTCCAGCAGTTCGGAGTCGCCCCGGGCGAGGCCACCGCCTCGTTCTCCCCCTTCCGGGTCTACAACGACGAGATCACCATCGTGGGAAGCATGGCCGTGCTGCACAGCTACTCGCGTGCCGTGGAGCTCTTGGGCAGCGGAGCGGTCGACGCGGACACCATGATCAGCGACGCCTTCCCGCTGGACTCCTACGAGGAGGCGGTCCGCAAGTTCCGAGCCGGAACCGGTCGCAAACTGCAGATCCTTCCGAACTCGACGCATCAGTCGCAGGATGGCAGTCGATGAACAACGATTACGAACCCACCTTCGGTTCCGACGAACTGGTCGCCGGAATCGACTCCTCCACCCAGTCCACCAAGGTGGTCGTCTGCGACGCCTCGAGTGGGAAGATCCTGCGTACCGGCACTGCTGAGCATCACGGCGGGACCGAGATAGACCCGGCGGTCTGGTGGGACGCCCTGTGCGACGCCACGGACGGCTTGTTGGACGGCGTGACGGCCCTCGGCGTCGGTGCCCAGCAGCACGGCATGGTCGCGCTCGACTCCGCAGGGGAGGTGGTGCGTCCCGCGCTGCTCTGGAACGACACTCGTTCGGCGGAGGCGGCCGAGCAGCTCATTACCGAGTACGGGGGTGCCGCCGCCACGGCCGAGCTGACCGGAACCGTGCCGGTGGCGAGCCTGACGGTCACCAAACTCCGCTGGATGGCCGAGCACGAGCCGCGACTGGCCGACCGGGTCAGCGACGTGCTGCTGCCGCACGACTGGCTCACGGCCAAACTCACCGGAGGCGAGTACGTTACCGATCGCGGTGACGCCTCCGGCACCGGCTACTGGTCCCCGCGCGAGGAACGCTACCGCCACGACCTGCTCACCCGCGCCTTCGGCGGGCGTTCGCCGAACACCCCGCGAGTGCTCGCCCCGGGAGAGGCGGCCGGGACCACCCCTTCCGGTCGGCTCGTCTCGGCGGGTACCGGCGACAACATGGCCGCGGCACTCGGACTCGGCATCACACCCGGCGACGTGGTGGTCTCGCTGGGAACCAGCGGCACCGTGTTCGCCTGCTCGGAAACGGCCACCAGCGATCCGGAGGGCACCGTCGCCGGGTTCGCCGACGCCACCGGCAGATTCCTGCCGCTGGTGTGCACGCTCAACGCGGCCCGGGTGCTGACCGCCACCGCGGATCTGCTCGACACCGACAGCGCGGGATTCGACCGACTCGCCTGCGCGGCCGAGCCCGGTGCGGGCGGACTGACGCTGCTGCCCTATCTGGACGGTGAGCGCACCCCGAACCTGCCGGACGCCGCCGGGACGCTGCACGGGCTCCGCAGGGACAACATGACGCCCGAGAACCTGGCCCGCGCCGCCGTGGAGGGGATGCTGTGCGGCCTGGCCGACGGGCTGGACGCGCTGCGGGAACAGCACGTTCCGGTGCGCCGCGTGCTGCTCATCGGAGGCGCCGCCCGTTCCGAGGCCGTGCGCCGTGCGGCGCCGCGCATATTCGACGTGCCGGTCACCGTCCCGGCCCCCGCCGAGTACGTCGCCATCGGCGCGGCGCGACAGGCCGCCTGGACGCTGGCGGGCACCGACCGACCGCCGGAATGGGCGGTCGACACCGAAGTGGAACTGCCGGTCCCCGATGCATCGGACGGCGCACGAATCAGACGGACACATCGTTCGACGCTGCACCGGATGCATCCGGACGTCCACGGTTGAAATTCGCCGCCCGGGGCCGTAGGTGGTGGACCCTCCGAGGGCCGGGCGGATTCTCCCCGCAGAGGAGTGTGCGAGATGGCCACGATCACCTACGACGACGCGACCCGTCACTACCCCGGAGCCGACACCCCGGCGGTCAACGCTCTCGACCTGGACATCGCCGACGGCGAGTTCCTGGTGCTGGTCGGCCCGTCCGGCTGCGGCAAGTCGACCAGCCTGCGCATGCTGGCCGGGTTGGAGGACGTCGATCGGGGCGGTATTCACATCGGCTCGCGTGAGGTCACCCGGCTGGCCCCGCGGGACCGCGACATCGCGATGGTCTTCCAGAACTACGCGCTCTACCCCCACATGTCGGTGGCCGACAACATGGGCTTCGCGTTGAAGATCGCGGGAATGAGCAAGCCCGAGATCAGGGAGCGGGTCACCGAGGCCGCCCGGCTGCTCGACATCGAGGAGTTCCTCGACCGCAAGCCCAAGGCGCTGTCCGGTGGCCAGCGGCAGCGCGTCGCGATGGGACGCGCCATCGTGCGGCAGCCGCAGGTCTTCCTCATGGACGAGCCGCTGTCCAACCTCGACGCCAAGCTCCGCTCCGCAACGCGTGCCCAGATAGCCGCGTTGCAGCGCAGACTGGGTGTGACCACCGTCTACGTCACCCACGACCAGGTGGAGGCGATGACGATGGGCGACCGGGTGGCGGTGCTGCACGAGGGCGTGCTGCAGCAGTGCGACACCCCGCGTGCGCTCTACGATCACCCGAACAACGCGTTCGTCGCGGGCTTCACCGGATCGCCCGCCATGAACCTGCCACGGGCGGTGCTGCGCGAGGACGGCGCCGAACTCGGCGGCACCACGGTGCCGCTGTCGCGGGAGGCGCTGCGCGCCGCCGCCGAGGAGGGCGCCGGGACGGTGCTGCTCGGGATGCGTCCCGAGTCGCTGCACCTGGGCAGCGAGGGAATCCCGATGACGGTGGAGCTGGTGGAGGAGCTCGGCGCCGAGGCGCTGTGCCACGGTGTGGTCGACGGCGGCGAGGGTGCCGGGGATTCGGAACGGCTCATCGTGCGGCTGGACGCGCGCACGCCGCCGAAGGTGGGGGAGCGGGTCACGGTGGGATTCCGCGCCGACGAGGTGCACGTCTTCTCCGCCGACAACGGCGAGCGGTTGGCCGGTTAGGAGCCGCCCTCGAAGCGATTCGCGTGGGTGATCGCGTGGTGGAAAACGGTTTGCCGTCCCGGTACCGGGAGCCGGTAGTCTCCAGCAGTCGCCCAGGCCACATCGGATCTCACCAATCGCCGTGCTCGTTCCCACCGGGGCGGGAACGGCGATTGCCGGGCGGGGTGACACCTTCGAACGAACGTACTCGTCGAAACGAGCGCCCGTGACTGTCGGTACCGAGATCGAGCTGCTCGACCTGCCGCCGGGGCAGGCGGTGCTCGCGGATCGCCGGACGCGGCGAAGCTGGTCGGTCGAGCTGACCCCTTACCGCCTCGCCGCAACCCCGATCACGCAGGCCAGCTACGCCGAAGTCACCGGACTGCGGCCCAGCGCGGCACGAGGTGACCAGCTCCCGGTCGAAAGCGTCTCGTGGTGGGACGCCGTCCGCTGCTGCAACGCGCTGTCCCGGCTGCGGGGTCTGACTCCCGCCTACCGCCTGCAGGAGCACGACGACTCCGTCGAATGGGACACCACCGCCGACGGCTACCGGCTACCGACCGAAGCGGAGTGGGAGCACGCCTGCCGCGCGGGCACCACCGGGCCGCGCTACGGACCACTCGACGAGATCGCCTGGTACCGCGACAACTCCGACGAACACGTGCACGAAGTGGGCCGCAAGCAGCCGAACCCGTGGGGCGTGCACGACACGCTCGGCAACGTCTGGGAGTGGTGCTGGGACTTCTACGATCCCGAGGTCTACGGCACCTACCGGGTGCTGCGCGGCGGCGGCTGGTTCGACGAGCACTGGAGCTGCCGCGCCTCGGTGCGCCGCCGCACCCACCCGACCAATCGGCTCGACGACATCGGCTTTCGCGTAGCTCGCGGGGTGGTGCCGGAACGCGAGAACGGTTGAGGGCTTCAGTGAGGCTCCTGTCCGTCCAGCGCGGCCGGCAGCCACGTCAGTGTGCTGGGTGATTGGTGATTACTACGGCCGGATCACCGAACGTCTGACCGTGGCCACCCGAGCAGCCTGAGCGCTACTGCTTCTCCAGCGTCGTTTCCGCTGCCCGTGGCGTCACGGCGAAGTGGTCCGGTGAGAATTTCGCGGCAGCTCGGGGCGGTGCGGACGGGAAACGAGAAGATGACAGCTCGGTCACGGCTTCCCATGTCCGCGATGCTGGTGAACGGCTCGAAAACGTCCCGCACCCCACATGCCCGGGCGGCGGTTACCGGTCGGGAACTAAGCTGCCCGCATGCCCGAATCGCACGTACATCGCCGTGAATCCCTTCGGGGCCACCTGCGCGACCGCGAGGTGGACGCCATGCTGGTGACCGACCTGCTCAACATCAGGTACCTCACCGGCTTCACCGGATCCAACGCGGCCCTGCTGGTGCACGCGGCCGACGCCGCGGCCGACGAGGGCCGCACGGTGTTCTGCACCGACGGTCGTTATGAGACGCAGGCAGCCGCGCAGGTCCCCGAGCTGGAACACCTCATCGACCGGGCCAGTGTGGCCGAACTGGCCCGACGCGCCGAGTCGATGGCCGGAACCTACCGGCGGGTGGGTTTCGAGAGCCAACACGTCACGGTGGACGGGTTGGACGAGCTGAGCCGCACCGCCCCAGGGGTGGAGCTGGTCCGCGCCCCCGGCCTGGTGGAGAACCTGCGGCTGATCAAGGACGAGAACGAGATCGAGGCGCTGCGCGCGGCATGCGCGGCGGCCGATCGCGCGCTGGCCGAACTGATCGAGCACGGCGGGCTACGCCCGGGCCGTACCGAGCTCGCCGTGGCGCGCGAGCTGGAGAGCCAGATGCTCGACCACGGTGCCGCCGGGCCGTCCTTCGAGACGATCGTGGCCACCGGGGCGAACTCGGCCGTACCGCACCACCGCCCAACCGAGGCCGAACTCGCCTCGGGGGACTTCGTGAAGATGGACTTCGGGGCGCTCGTGGACGGCTACCACTCCGACATGACCCGCACGGTCGTGCTGGGCCGACCCGCCGACTGGCAGCGCGAGATCTACGAGCTCGTCGCCACGGCGCAGGCCGCGGGGCGGGATGCCATCCGTCTGGGGACCGAGGTGGTCGACGCCGACACCGCGGCCCGCGACGTGATCACCGAGGCCGGTTACGGTGAGCGGTTCTCGCACGGCCTGGGGCACGGCGTGGGGCTGGAGATCCACGAGGCACCGGCGTTGTCCCAACGCGGAGCGGGTACCATCGAGGCCGGAATGGCGGTCACCGCCGAGCCCGGTGTGTATCTGCCTGGGCGGGGCGGCGTCCGCATCGAGGACACGCTGGTCGCGCGTGCGGACACGCCGGAGTTGCTCACCTTGACGACGAAGGAGCTCGTCATTCTCTAGGTGTGACAACGTGCGCTCGATCCCGCTTCTCGGTCGCGCGCCAGCTCGAATCGGCGAACATCTGTAGCCTTAGCACAGGAGAGACTCCGACTGTGGCCACCACGAACGACCTGAAAAACGGAATCGTGCTCAACATCGACGGGCAGCTGTGGACCGTCACGAGTTTCCAGCACGTGAAGCCGGGCAAGGGCGGTGCCTTCGTACGCACCACCCTCAAGAATGTGCTCTCCGGCAAGGTCGTGGACAAGACCTTCAACGCCGGGATCAAAGTCGAGACCGCCAACGTCGACCGCAGCGAGATGACCTATCTCTACAACGACGGCGTCGACTACGTGTTCATGGACCCCCACAGCTATGACCAGGTCAGCGTCTCGCCCGAGACCGTGGGGGACGCGGCCGGTTACATGCTGGAGAACAGCACCGTCACCCTGGCCCGGCACGAGGGCGAGCCGCTCTACGTGGAGCTGCCCGCCTCGGTGGAGCTGACCATCGCCCACACCGACCCCGGTGTGCAGGGGGACCGTTCCACCGGTGGCAACAAGCCCGCCGAACTCGAAACCGGTGCGACCGTGCAGGTCCCGCTGTTCATCGAGAGTGGCGAGAAGATCCGGGTGGACCCGCGGGACGGCCGTTATCTGGGACGCGTCAAGTGACCGGCTCACGGTCGGCCGGTATGCTGGTCCGGTTGGGCTTTCCAGGACCGTGCGCTGCCGAAAAGAGGGTGTGAGTTGGGCGAACGGAGCAAGGCCCGCAAACGCGCGGTGGAAGTGCTTTACGAGGCCGATCTACGCGAACTTCCCCCCGACACGCTGCTCCGGGAGCGTGTCGGTTCTACCGAGGCGCCGGTCGTCGGTGACTACGCCGTCACGCTCGTATCCGGGGTGGCCGAACACCGCGAACGGATCGACGAACTGATCGTCGAGTACTCGCAGGGGTGGGCGCTCTCCCGGATGCCGGTCGTGGACCGGGCCGTGCTGCGCCTGGGTTTCTTCGAGATGTTGTGGGGAGACGACATTCCCCCTGCCGTGGTCATCGACGAAGCCGTGCAGCTGGGCAAGGCGCTTTCCACGGACGACACGCCCCGCTTCGTCAACGGAGTGCTCGGCAGGTTGGCCGGTATCGACGAACAGCAGCGGGAATCGCTGCGTGGTTCCGCGGAGACCTCGGCCGAGGAGCAGGACACGGTCGCGGCCGAGCACGACTCCGACCACGACACGGAGTCCTCCACGACCTCGGAGCGCTGACCGCGACTTCCCGGTCGGGCCGCACCGATCGGTGTTTCCGGTTATCGCTCGATGTCGCCGTCCCGCCGCACCGAGGACGGCCAGGGGCGCTTCGGCGTTTCCGGCGGTGGCTGACGTTTCGAATCCCGCGGCTGTCGTGCGGTGCTCGTCTTGGGCACGGCTGGGGCGGCGCACGTCGCGAGAGCACCCCCGGTCCGGGGGAGGGGCGCGTTCGAATCGGATTCGCGCTGTCACATCGACTGACTCCGGGTTCTCGTCGGGCGGACCCGCCCGACGAGAACCCGGAGCAGTCAGCAGCGGTCGCGTCGACCCAACGACCGGCGGACACCGGTGTGGCCCGCACCCGTGTCGGAACGAGTGCGGACCACGGGTTCGTCACTCCTCGCGGGCCGGACGGGCCTCGGGGGGAAGGACGCCCCAGTCGATGAGCTGCTCGGTGAGTTCGCCCGGCGACATGTCGTAGATGATGGCCAGGGAACGCAGGTCCTCGGTGCGGATGGACAGCACCTTGCCGTTGTAGTCACCTCGCTGACTCTGGATCGTGGCCGCATAGCGGGCCAGTGGCCCCACCTTCTCCGCGGGAAGCTGTTGCAGCCGCTCGAGGTTGATCACAACCTTCGTCGCGGGTTCCGCGCTGGAGGGAACCCGCCCCTCCGGCAGCAGTTCGGCTACCGGAACACCGTAGAAGTCGGCCAGCTCGGCGAGTTTCTGCACGGTGACCGCACGGTCACCTCGTTCATAAGACCCGACGACCACGGCCTTCCACCGCCCGCCTGACTTCTGCTCGACGCCGTGCAGCGAAAGACCCTGCTGCTGGCGGATAGCGCGGAGCTTGCTGCCCAGCGCCTTGGCGTAGTCGCCCATGTGGCGGTTCTCCGTTTCATTCGCCCCGTCAGCCTAGTTCAAGTTGTCGGGGAGGAACGCTCAGTATTGATACGGAGAGTAATATTCGCTCGCGAGCGTCACCAGGTCAAGCTGCTCTTCGAGTGAGTGTGGCACGAATCCCGTTACACCACCCCGGCGGTTGACCCCCCGACGCTGATAGCGTACAAGGCAAGCCCGGCAGCTGCCGGGCTCCTGGCGTCCTTTAACGGCCCGTCCAGTGAGGCGGGGAAGGAGGTCCTTCCGTGGCGTCACGCCAATCGGCGGACGCGGCGGCTCCGGCCGGAGAGCGCGAATTGCTTTCGGCCGGTGACGTCGCGCGCACCGTCGCCCGAATGGCCCATCAGATCATCGAGAAGACCGCGCTCGACAGCGGCGCCGAACACGTCGTGCTGCTGGGAGTTCCCACCAGGGGAGTGCCGCTCGCACGGCGGATCGCGGAGCGCATCGACACCTTCAGCGGTGTCTCGGTTCCCACCGGGGCCCTGGACATCACGCTGTACCGCGACGACCTGCGCCAGCAGCCGAATCGCCCGCTGGAACCGAGCAGCGTGCCCACCGGGGGCGT
This sequence comes from Actinopolyspora mzabensis, assembly GCF_900101095.1. Taxonomy (GTDB): domain Bacteria; phylum Actinomycetota; class Actinomycetes; order Mycobacteriales; family Pseudonocardiaceae; genus Actinopolyspora; species Actinopolyspora mzabensis. The sequence continues at coordinate 12,702 of NZ_FNFM01000007.1, read as the reverse complement.
CGACGACGCGCTGGTCGTGCTCGTCGACGACGTGCTGTTCTCCGGCCGCACCGTTCGTTCCGCGCTGGACGCGCTCCGCGACCAGGGGCGCCCCCGTGCGGTGCAGCTGGCCGTGCTGGTCGATCGCGGGCACCGCGAGCTGCCCATTCGCGCCGACTACGTGGGCAAGAACGTGCCGACGGCGCGCAGCGAGGACGTCGCGGTGCGGCTCACCGAGGTGGACGACACCGACGCGGTGCTGCTGCGTCGCCCGGATAGCTCGTCGGGTGCCACCTCGTCGACTGCCACCTCCGGGCGGGAGCCGGACACCGAATCGGGAACCGAAACAGCAGAATCGGCCGGAGGAAAACAGTGATACGGCACCTGCTCACGGCCGACGGGCTGGACGGCGAGACCGTGAACACGGTGCTCGGCACCGCGGACACGCTCAAGCAGACGCTGCTCGGCAGGGAGGTGCGCAAGCTTCCCACCCTGCGTGGTCGCACCGTGATCACCATGTTCTACGAGAACTCGACCCGCACCAGGGTCTCGTTCGAGGTGGCGGGCAAGTGGATGAGCGCCGACGTGATCAACGTGTCGGCCTCGGGCTCCTCCACCGGCAAGGGCGAGTCGCTGCGGGACACCGCGCTCACGCTCTCGGCGGCGGGCGCGGACTGCGTGATCCTGCGCCACGGCGCCTCCGGAGCCCCGCACCGACTCGCGGAGTGGCTGGACCACACCGGAACGAGAGTCGTCAACGCCGGCGACGGGATGCACGAGCACCCGACCCAGGCGCTGCTGGACGCCGCGACGCTGCGAGAGCGACTCGGCGAGCTGTCCGGCAGACGCGTCGGCATCGTCGGTGACCTGCTGCACAGCCGGGTGGCGCGTTCCAACGTGCACCTGCTGCGCACCCTCGGTGCCGAGGTCGTGCTGATCGCGCCCCCCACGCTGGTGCCCGACGGGATCGAGAGCTGGGGAGCCACCGTCACGCACGAGCTGGATCCGCAGCTGCCCGGCCTCGACGCGGTGATGGCGCTGCGGGTGCAGGCCGAGCGCATGAACGGTGGGTTCTTCCCGACGGCCAGGGAGTACTCGATCGGCTACGGCCTCAACGCCGCGCGCACCGCGAAACTGCCCGAGCACGCGGTGGTGCTGCACCCGGGGCCGATGCTGCGCGGAATGGAGATCGCGCCGCGAGTGGCCGACTCGCCGAGCGCGGCCGTCGAACAGCAGGTTCGGAACGGGGTCCACGTGCGAATGGCCGTGCTGTACCACCTGCTGGCCGGAGAGGAGAGCACGGCGTGACCGAGAACGAGCACCCCACGGGCGCTTCCGGGCGGCGGATACTGCTGCGCGAAGTACGCCCCTACGGCACCGGGGATCCGGTGGACCTGTTGATCGACGACGGCGTCGTGGTCGGAATCGGGCAGCACTCCGGTACCGACGCCGACGAGATCGTCCACGCCGGGGGCGCGGTGCTGCTTCCCGGCTTCGTGGATCTGCACACCCACCTGCGGGAACCGGGCGGGGAGGACGCCGAGACCGTCGAGAGCGGCTCGACGGCCGCCGCGCTCGGTGGTTACACGGCGGTGCTGGCCATGGCCAACACCGATCCGGTCGCCGACAACGCGGTGGTCGTCGAGCACGTGCGGCGCCGTGGTCGCGAGGTCGGTCTGGTCGACGTGCGCCCCGTCGGCGCGGTCACGGCCGGACTGGACGGGAAGCGACTGGCCGAGATCGGTTCGATGGCGCGCTCGCCAGCGGAGGTTCGCGTGTTCTCCGACGACGGGCACTGCGTGGACGACCCGCTGCTGATGCGGCGGGCTTTGGAGTACACCCGTGCCTTCGACGGTGTGGTGGCGCAGCACGCCCAGGACCCGAGGTTGACCCCTGGTTCGCAGGCCCACGAGGGGCCGAACGCCGCGCGGCTCGGGCTGGCGGGCTGGCCCGCCGCGGCCGAGGAGTCCGTGGTGGCGCGGGACTGCATGCTCGCCGAGCACACCGGCGGCTCGCTGCACGTCTGCCACGTCTCCAGCGCGGGAACCGCGGATTTCCTGCGGTGGTGGCGGGCCCGTTCGACGGCGGGTTCGGTCTCGGCGGAGGTCACACCGCACCACCTGCTGCTGACCGACGAGCTGCTGGAGACCTACGACCCGCTCTACAAGGTCAATCCGCCGTTGCGCACCGACGAGGACGTGCACGCGCTGCGCACGGCACTCGCCGAGGGCGTCGTGGACTGCGTCGCCACCGACCACGCACCGCACGCCGACCAGGACAAGGACTGCGAGTGGTCGGCGGCCAGGCCGGGCATGCTCGGGTTGCAGACCGCGCTGTCGGTGCTGGTGCGCACCATGGTCCGTCCCGGGCTGCTGGACTGGCGGGGTGTGGCCCGGGTGCTGAGCGAGACGCCCGCCCGCGTCGCCGGACTGTCCCGGCAGGGGCGGCCGATCGGCGTGGGGGAACCGGCCAACCTCACCCTGGTCGATCCGGACACCGAGTGGACGGTGCGCGGCGCGGAGCTGGCGAGTACCGCGGTCAACACCCCCTTCGAGGGGATGGTGCTGCCGGGGCGCGTGCTGGCCACGATCTCCGAGGGACGGATCACCGCACGCGACGGCAAGGTCGAACCGATCGGAGGGCGGTCCTGATGGCACGAACGCTCTGGGTGATCGGGCTGGCCGCCCTCGCCGCCCTGGTCATCTACGGGATGCGCAAGGGCTGGAACAGGCGCAAACGCGAGCACGACGAGCTGGCGGGCTCGTTGCCGGGGGTGCCGCCGGGACTGGACTCGCTGCCCGAGCTGTTGCCCGCCTCGGTGGGCCTGTACGTGGGCACCACCGTGGCCGGTGACTGGCAGAACCGGGTCACCGCGGCCACGCTCGGCAACCGGGCGAGCGCCACCGCCAGGCTCTACCGCACGGGGGTGTTGCTGGACCGAGCGGGCGATGAGCCGCTCTGGATACCGGTTTCGGCACTGCACGACGCCCGTGTCGATCACAAGCTGGCCAACAAGGTGGTCCCCGGCGTCGGCATGCTGGTGATCACGTGGCGCCCGGACGGGTATTCCTCGTCGGCCGAGCTGCTCGACAGCGGCTTCCGCCACGGCGACGAGACCGATCCCGCCGAGTGGGTGAGCGCGATCAGGGCGTTGCGGCCCACCGCGACCACCGATTCCGATTCCGAGCACGACGACGAGGCCGCCGTTGAGCGGCAGGAGGAAACATGACCGCGCAGGCCCCCGCCGCCCTGGTGTTGGAGGATGGCCGGATCTTTCGCGGCGAGGCCTTCGGAAGTGAGGGCTCTTGCTTCGGTGAGGTCGTCTTCAGCACCGGCATGACGGGCTATCAGGAGACGTTGACCGATCCCTCGTACCACCGGCAGATCGTGGTGGCCACCGCGCCGCAGATCGGCAACACCGGCTGGAACGACGAGGACGACGAGTCCGGACGGATCTGGGTCGCCGGATACGCGGTACGCGACCCCGCGCGCAAGCCGTCCTCCTGGCGTGCCACCCGCTCGCTGCAGGACGAGCTGCGTACCCAGGGTGTGGTGGGCATAGCGAACCTGGACACCCGCGCGTTGACGCGACACATCCGGGAACTGGGCGCGATGCGCGCGGGCATATTCTCCGGCGCCGAGGTCACCGACGACCGGGAGATGATCGACCGGGTCGTCTCCGGTGACCAGATGCTGGGTGCCGACCTGGCGGGCGACGTCACCACCACCGAGTCCTACGTGGTGCCCGCGGTCGGGGAGCGCCGGTTCACGGTCGCGGCGCTGGACATGGGGATCAAGTCCAACACGCCCCGGATGCTCGCCGAACGCGGCATCGAGGTGCACGTGCTGCCGCTGGGCTCCTCGCTGTCCGAGATCACGGCCGTGGCACCCGACGGTGTGTTCCTGTCCAACGGCCCGGGCGATCCCGCCACCGCCGACCACGCGGTCGAACTGACCAGGGAGATCCTCTCGCGGCGCCTGCCGCTGTTCGGGATCTGCTTCGGCAACCAGATCCTCGGGCGCGCGCTCGGCAGGGGAACCTACAAGCTGCCCTACGGGCACCGAGGTATCAACATTCCGGTGATCGACTCCGACAGCGGCCGGGTCGCCATCACCGCGCAGAACCACGGGTTCGCCGTGCGCGGCGAGCCGGGCGAGCACTTCGACACCGAATTCGGTCGCGCGGTGGTCAGCCACCACTGCGCCAACGACGGCGCCGTCGAGGGGCTGCGGTTGCTGGACACCCCGGCGTTCAGCGTGCAGTACCACCCCGAGGCCGCCGCCGGGCCGCACGACGCGGCGAACCTGTTCGACTCCTTCGTACGACTGATGAGCGAGGCACGCTGATGCCGAAGAGGACCGACATCAACCACGTTCTGGTCATCGGCTCCGGTCCGATCGTGATCGGCCAGGCGTGCGAGTTCGACTATTCCGGAACCCAGGCCTGCCGGGTGCTGCGCTCGGAGGGGATCCGGGTCAGTCTGGTCAACTCCAACCCGGCCACGATCATGACGGACCCCGAGTTCGCCGACGCCACCTACATCGAACCCATCACCCCGGAGTTCGTGGAAAAGGTCATCGACGCCGAGCGTCCGGACGCGCTGCTGGCCACGCTGGGCGGGCAGACGGCGCTGAACACCGCCGTGGCGCTGTACGAGCGGGGTGTGCTCGAGAAGTACGGGGTGGAGCTGATCGGCGCCGACGTCGACGCGATCCAGCGCGGCGAGGACCGGCAGCGGTTCAAGGACATCGTGCGCTCCGTGGGCGGCGGTGTGCCCGAGAGCAAGGTGTGCAACTCGATGGACGAGGTGCGCGACTTCGTCACCGAGCGCGGGCTGCCGGTGGTGATCCGGCCCAGCTTCACGATGGGCGGACTCGGTTCGGGCATGGCCCACACCCACGAGGAACTGGAGCGCATGGCCTCGCTGGGACTGACCGAGTCCCCGGTGCACGAGGTGCTCATCGAGGAGAGCGTGCTCGGCTGGAAGGAGTACGAGCTGGAGCTGATGCGCGACCACGCCGACAACGTGGTCGTGATCTGCTCGATCGAGAACGTCGACCCGATGGGCGTGCACACCGGCGACTCGGTCACCGTGGCCCCGTCGATGACGCTGACCGACCGCGAGTACCAGCACATGCGCGACGTGGGCATCGACGTGCTGCGCGAGGTGGGCGTGGACACGGGTGGCTGCAACATCCAGTTCGCCATCCACCCGAGCACCGGCCGCATGGTCGTCATCGAGATGAACCCGCGGGTCTCGCGTTCCTCGGCGCTGGCCTCCAAGGCCACCGGCTTCCCGATCGCCAAGATCGCGGCGAAGCTGGCCATCGGCTACTCGTTGGACGAGATCCCCAACGACATCACCGAGCAGACCCCGGCCAGCTTCGAACCCACGCTGGACTACGTCGTGGTCAAGGCGCCCAGGTTCGCCTTCGAGAAGTTCCCCGGCGCCGACACCCGGCTGACCACGACGATGAAGAGCGTGGGCGAGGCCATGTCGCTGGGGCGGAACTTCACCGAGGCACTGGGCAAGGCGATGCGCTCGCTGGAGTCCTCCCGCGCCGGTTTCTGGACCGTGCCGGACCCGGAGGGCGTGACGCTGGACTCCACGCTGGACGAGCTGGGCGACGGCCACGACGGCAGGCTCTACACCGTCGAGCGAGCGCTGCGCATGGGCGCCACGGTGGCCCAGGTGCACGAGGCCTCCGGGATCGACTCCTGGTTCATCGACCAGATCGCCTCGCTGGTGGAGCTGCGCGAGCAGATCCTGGCCGCTCCCGTGCTGGACGCCGAGCTGTTGCGCAGCACCAAGCGCGCCGGGATCTCCGACCGGCAGATCGCGGCGCTGCGCCCCGAACTCGCGGGTGAGGAGGGGGTTCGCTCGCTGCGGCACCGGCTCGGTGTGCGCCCGGTCTACAAGACCGTGGACACCTGCGCCGCCGAGTTCGCCGCGGCCACGCCGTACCACTACTCGGCCTACGAGTCCGACGCCGCCGCCGAGTCCGAGGTGGCCCGGCAGCGCGAAAAGCCGAAGGTGATCATCCTCGGGTCCGGCCCCAACCGGATCGGCCAGGGCATCGAGTTCGACTACTCCTGCGTGCACGCCGCCATGGGGTTGCGCGCCGCCCCCGACAACGGCGGCACCGGGTACGAGACGGTCATGGTCAACTGCAACCCGGAAACCGTCTCCACCGACTACGACACCTCGGACCGGCTGTACTTCGAGCCGCTGACCTTCGAGGACGTGCTGGAGGTCGTGCACTCCGAGCAGGCCTCGGGCACCGTCGCCGGGGTGGTGGTCCAGCTCGGCGGCCAGACACCGCTGGGGCTGGCGAGCAAGCTCGCCGAAGCCGGGGTGCCCGTCGTGGGAACGGCGCCGGAGGCCATCCACCTGGCCGAGGACCGCGGTTCGTTCGGCGAGGTGCTCAACCGGGCGGGACTGCCCGCCCCGAGCTACGGCACCGCCACTTCCTTCGAGGGCGCCAAGCGCATCGCCGACGACATCGGCTACCCCGTGCTGGTGCGCCCGTCCTACGTGCTCGGCGGCCGCGGCATGGAGATCGTCTACGACGAGACCTCGCTGGAGAACTACATCGCCAGGGCCACCGAGGTCACCCCGGAGCACCCGGTGCTGGTGGACAACTTCCTCGACGACGCGATCGAGATCGACGTGGACGCGTTGTGCGACGGGACCGACGTCTACATCGGTGGCGTGATGGAACACATCGAGGAGGCCGGGGTGCACTCCGGCGACTCGGCCTGCGCGTTGCCGCCCATCACCCTCGGCCGCCAGGACATCGACAAGGTCCGGCGCTGCACCGAGGCGCTGGCCGAGGGGATCGGGGTGCGCGGGCTGCTCAACGTGCAGTACGCGCTCAAGGACGACGTGCTCTACGTGCTGGAGGCCAACCCGCGCGCCTCGCGCACCGTGCCGTTCGTGTCCAAGGCGGCGGCTGCCCCGCTGGCCAAGGCCGCGGCCAGGGTCATGTTCGGTGCCAAGATCGCCGACCTGCGGGCAGAGGGCATGCTGCCGCCGAACGGCGACGGGGCCGACCTGCCGCCGCACGCCCCGGTCGCGGTCAAGGAGGCCGTGCTGCCGTTCCACCGGTTCCGCACCCCGGAGGGACACGGCATCGACTCGCTGCTCGGGCCGGAGATGAAGTCCACCGGCGAGGTGATGGGCATCGACACCGCGTTCGGCCAGGCGTTCGCCAAGTCCCAGAGCGGTGCCTACGGCTCGCTGCCCACCTCGGGCCGCGTGTTCGTCTCGGTGGCCAACCGGGACAAGCGTTCGATGGTGTTCCCGGTCAAGCGCCTCGCCGACCTCGGGTTCGACATCTGCGCCACCTCGGGAACGGCCGAGATCCTGCGGCGCAACGACATCGCCTGCGGCGTTGTCCGCAAGCACAACGAGGACCCGGCCGACATCTCCGCACCCTCCGGAACCGCCCCCGGTGGTGACCGCGACGTCATCGACCTCATCAAGGCGGGCGAGATCGACATGATCTTCAACACCCCCTACGGCAACCCCGGGCCCAGGGTGGACGGTTACGAGATCCGGACCGCCGCCGTCTCCCGCGACGTCCCCTGCATCACCACCGTGCAGGGCGCCGCGGCGGCGGTGCAGGGCGTGGAGGCCGCCATCCGCGGCAACATCGGCGTGCGGCCGCTGCAGCGGTTGCAGGCGGCGCTGCGGAGCGATCGGAGTGGTGAGACCCGATGACGGTGGTGCACGCGGCCTTCGGGCAGCGGCTCGCCGAGGCCGTGCACGCTCGGGGGCCGCTCTGCGTGGGGATCGATCCCCATCCCGCGCTGCTGCACGCGTGGGGGCTGGAGGAGACACCCGCCGGGTTGGAGCGGTTCGCGATGACCGTGCTCGAAGCCGTGGGCGAGGAGGTCGCTGTGGTCAAGCCGCAGTCCGCCTTCTTCGAGACCTACGGTTCCCGCGGGCTCGCGGTGCTGGAACGGGTGGTGGCCGAGTGCGCTCAGACGGGCACGTTGGTCGTCCACGACGTCAAACGTGGCGACATCGGGTCCACCATGACCGCCTACGCCACCGCCTACCTCGACGACTCCTCGCCGCTGGCGGCGGACGCGATCACCGTCTCCCCCTACCTGGGGTACGGCTCGTTGGCGCCCGCCCTGGGGATCGCCGCGCAGACCGGTCGGGGGGTCTTCGTGCTGGCCCGCACCTCCAACCCGGAGGCGGTCGGGTTGCAGCGCTCGGTCACCTCGGAGGGGAGGACGGTGGCCCAGTCCATCGTGGACGCCGCCGCGGAGAGCAACGCGGGAGCGGAGCCGATGGGGCACGTCGGTGTGGTCACCGGTGCCACGGTGCGGCCGGGTGAACTCGATCTCACCGCTCTGAACGGCCCCGTGCTCGCACCCGGGCTCGGGGCACAGGGAGCCACCGTGCAAGGGCTGTGTTCGGTCTTCGGTGGGATGCTGCCCAACGTGCTGCCTGCGGCCGCCCGCGAGCTGCTGCGGCACGGTCCCGACGTGGCGGAGATCCGCGCGGCCACCCGCCGGATGCGGGCCGACCTCGCCGGTGTGTTCGGACAGTGAATCCCGCGGCATGCCCGCGCGGCCGGGATTCGTGATGATCGAATCCCGGCCGTGTCCTCCGACACAGCCACCACGAAGAGCCACGAACCCCTCGGATCCGTAGCGGGGCGCCGAAGACCGAGTCGACGCGTCGCCAAGTTCCTCCGCGCGTCGGTGGTTCGGCGTCGGCGCGCCTCGCTCGTGCTCGCCTCGTTGATGCTGCCGCTCGTCCTGAGCGCGCTGTGCCTCGTCTACCTGTTCGGCGGAGGCGACAGCGACCAGTCGGTCATGGGCGCGTTGGCGCGGCCCGTGTCGAACTCGTCCTGGTTCCCTGTCACTTCCTGCCGCACGGGCAGCGCCGCGAACTGGCCTGGACACCCGCGCAGCATTTGATCGGGGATTGTTATGTGCTGCTCGCGGTCGTGGCGTTGCTGTCGCTCTGGTGGTGCGTTCGGCGGGTGGAGCCCACCGCCCGGCGGTGAGTGTCACTCGTTCGCCCGATCGCCGGTCGCGCGAACGATCGCGTCGAGGAGTGATATCGGCCACTCTTCGGTGAATTCGCTCGAACGGGCAGGGATGGGCCACCTCGGTCCGGCGGTGATTCGGGGACGCCGCGCCGGTTCCCGCTCTCCGGTGTTCGCGGTCACGCGCGAGCCTTCGCGAAGTGCTCCTCGCGGCGGGTACTGACCTGCGATGAATCGCTCAGCGTCGCTCAACCGCCCGGAAATCGAACAGTTGAGGCCAGTTTTGCCCCGGGTTAGTGCACTTCGGGCTCGTTGTTGGTAGTACTTGCAGCGGCCGGTGGTCGTCAGCGTCGTGGGCGAGCCACCCGAGAGGCCGGGCGACGGGAGAACCGATGAAACCGACTCGAAAAAGGCGGACCCGCGTTTTAGCGAGCTGACCTGGGTCGGTACCGTCGCCGCACCGATCAAGAAAACCCACATCACGGAGGACATGGTGGCCCTTCCCCAGCTGACCGAGGAGCAGCGGGCTGCGGCACTCGAAAAGGCGGCTGCCGCCCGTCGCGCCCGCGCTGAGCTCAAGGAGCGCCTCAAGCGCGGTGGGACCAGCCTGGCCGAGGTCTTGGACAGTGCCGACAACGACGAGACCCTCGGCAAGATGAAGGTCTCCGCGCTGTTGGAGGCCCTTCCCGGCGTGGGCAAGGTCCGCGCGCAACAGATCATGGAGCGGCTGGAGATCGCTAGTAGCCGCAGGCTTCGTGGTCTCGGCGAGCGTCAGCGCAAGGCGTTGCTCGCCGAGTTCAACGGGGCGTGATCGACGCGGACGACGGCGTGCTGCCGGGGCGTGCCTCGACGGGTACGCCCCGGCTCACCGTCGTATCCGGACCTTCCGGTGTGGGCAAGTCGAGCGTGCTCGACGAACTGCGGAAACAGGCACCGGATATCTACTTCAGCGTGTCCGTGACCACCCGTCCCGCCCGCTCCGGGGAGATCGACGGGGTTCACTACCACTTCGTCGACCGTGCCGAGTTCGAACGCATGGTCGCGGCGGGGGAGATGTTGGAGTACGCCCGGTACGCGGGCAACTACTACGGCACTCCTCGTGCGCCGGTCGAGCGTGCGCTCGCGGCAGGACGTCCCGCCGTGCTGGAGATCGAACTGCAGGGCGCTCGTCAGGTGCGGCGGAGCATGCCCGATGCCCGGCTGGTGATGCTGCTGCCGCCGTCCTGGGACGATCTGGTACATCGGCTCACCGGGCGGATGACCGAGGACTCCGAGGTGGTGCGGCAGCGCCTGGAAACGGCCCGGGCCGAACTGGCCGCCCGTACCGAGTTCGATGCCACCGTGGTCAACGCCGATGTGCGGAGAGCGGTGGACGAGTTGGTACGATTGATAGTCGGTCCCCCTCCCGGGCAGCCGCTGCCCTCGAACGATCGGTAGACCTCGTACGCTCCGCTCGCCCCGGCGGCGCCGTGGGGCGGAGCGTTTCACCAGAGCGGCCCCTTCGAGTGCCGTCCGGTGGTTCGATACGGTTCCGCGCGCCGGGCCGTGGGGACTCGGACCGACCAATTTGATCGCCGTCGGAGAGCACAGGAGCCACACACGTGAGCATCCCCAACTCGCTGACCGCCTTCCCCGGCGGCCAGTCTTCCAACATCCAGTCCCAGTCGAGCAGCGGCGCGGCCGAGGGAATCACCGACCCGCCCATCGACGATCTGCTGTACAACGTCAGCTCCAAGTACGCGCTGGCCATTTTCGCCGCCAAGCGGGCCAGGCAGATCCAGGACTACTACGCCCAACTCGGCGAGGGGCTGCTGGAGTACGTGGGGCCGCTGGTCGAGCCGGGGCCGCGGGAGAAGCCGCTGTCCATCGCGCTCCGCGAGATCCACGCGGGTGTGCTGCAGCACTCCGAGGGCGCGTGAGCGACGAGCAGGAGGCGCGTGACGCGCCCCGCGTCGTTCTCGGTGTGAGTGGTGGTGTCGCCGCCTACAAGGCATGCGAGGTGCTGCGTGGGCTGACCGAGAGCGGTCACGACGTCCGGGTGGCGCCCACCGCCGCCGCGTTGCGCTTCGTCGGAGCGGCCACGTTCGAGGCGCTGTCCGGGCATCCGGCGCGAACCGACGTGTTCGACGACGTGCCCGAGGTGCCCCACGTGCGGCTCGGTCAGCAGGCGGATCTGGTGGTGGTCGCTCCGGCCACCGCCGACCTGCTCGCCCGGGCCGCCAACGGGCTCGCCGACGATCTGCTCACCTCGACACTGCTCACCGCGCACTGCCCGGTGCTGTTGGTTCCCGCCATGCACACCGAGATGTGGGAGCATCCCGCCACCCGGCACAACGTCGAGGTGCTGCGTTCCAGGGGAGTCGTGGTCGCCGAGCCGGACAGCGGCCGGTTGACGGGGGCCGATTCGGGCAAGGGACGCCTGCCCGATCCCGGTGAGATCGTCGATCTGTCGCGGTTGCTGCTGGCTGAGCCCGCCGGGCTGCCGCGCGACCTGACGGGCCGCCACGTCGTCGTATCGGCGGGCGGGACGCGGGAACCGCTGGATCCGGTGCGCTACCTCGGCAACCGTTCCAGCGGCAGACAGGGGTTCGCCCTGGCGCGGGTCGCGGCACATCGCGGTGCCGAAGTCACGCTGGTCGCCGCGAACACCTCCGACCTGGTGGTTCCGGCTGGTGTCCGGCTGCGGCGGGTCGGCACGGCCCGGGAACTGCGTTCCGAACTGCTCGAAGTCGCCGACGGCGCCGACGCGGTGGTGATGTCGGCCGCGGTGGCCGACTTCCGGCCATCCGAGAGCGCCGAGCACAAGATCAAGAAAACCGAGGGCGAACCGCCGACGGTCCGACTCGATCGCAATCCGGACGTGCTGGGGGAGTTGGTCGAGCAGCGCGCGAACGGTCGGTTGCGTACCGGGGTGATCGCCGGATTCGCGGCCGAAACCGGAGATCCGGACACCACGGTGCTGGAGTACGGCCGCAAGAAGCTCGTACGCAAGGGGTGCGACCTGCTGGTGGTCAACGCGGTCGGCGACGGTCGTGCTTTCGAGGTCGAGGACAACGCGGGATGGCTGCTTGCCTCCTCGGGCGTCGAGCATCCCGTGCCGCACGGTTCCAAGACGTTGCTCGCCGCCAGGGTGTGGGACGCGGTGGCCGAGCAGTTCGCTGCGGCTCCGGATCGCCGAGCCTAGAATTCGTACCGAAACGTCGGAGTGCTCGCCCGCGTGAACGGGTACCGTCCCGGTCTCGCGGGCCGATGTCCGACGTCACCAGCCGCGCGGTGCGATGAGGTTTGTCGATGGGACCCGACCAGCGTCGATTGTTCAGCAGTGAGTCCGTGACCGAGGGCCACCCGGACAAGATGGCCGACTCGATCAGTGACGCGATCCTGGACGCGATGCTGGCGCAGGACCCGCGTTCGCGGGTGGCCATGGAGACCATGATCACCACGGGCCAGGTGCACCTGGCCGGTGAGGTCACCACCGCGGCCTATGTGGATCTGCCCGCGATCGTGCGGGAGAAGGTCCTGGAGATCGGGTACGACAACTCGGCCAAGGGCTTCGACGGCGATTCCTGCGGCATCAACGTCTCGATCGACGCGCAGTCGCCGGACATCGGTCAGGGTGTCGACACCGCGCACGAGTCCCGTGTCGACGGTGTCATCGACGAGATCGCCCAGCAGGGTGCCGGTGACCAGGGGCTCATGTTCGGCTACGCCTCG
>NZ_FNFM01000011.1 GCF_900101095.1 Actinopolyspora mzabensis | reverse complement strand
CCTCGCCATTGGCAGCGATGTCGGATGTCGGCAAGCTGACCCAAGGCATAGCGCAACCGGCAATATCGGAAACGATGCGGAACGCGCTAGCCACGCTAAAAATACCCCCAACTAGACTCGTCGATCCTTTCCGGAACACAGTAACGTTTGATGAGAGTGACACTGGAAATTCATCGCTCCTGGTGACACCAGATACGAGCACTCAAGAAAGTTGGGAACTTGATATAACCCCAAGCGGACTCATTGCCGGTATTCGCCGCACGAAAGCGTTAAGGATAGTCGAGAACATCGTTCTACTTGAGTTGCTACTTGTGTTGAACGACGCTATTCCAAACCTATTTGGACAGTATGGCACCCCGATATCGATATGGCTCGCTAGTATTGCCCTTAGAGAGTGGAAATCCGATTGACAGTTAATATCATTAAACTCATAGCTGACCAAGCACAGCCAGGTGCGGGGCTACGTCGCGGGCACGGTGGGTTGCCCGTAGGAAGTGGCTGAGTGAGGGCGTCCACAGCGGGACCACACTTCGCGGGAACACGTGCCCGACCGACCACGGTGCTAAGCCGTACCGGCGAGAGTGCGGTGAGCTTCCTCGGCGGTCCCTGCCGCCTGGGTCGCCTGCCTTCCGCTCCGCGTCCGGGGATGCCGCCCGCCCACCGCTTCCGCGGTCGGCCGCCGGCGCCGGGACCGGCGCCAGCCGCACGCCCGGCGTCGGCTTGGCCGACCGCACCAGACAAGCGGGCGGGCGGCTCTCCCCCGGACGCACTGGGCAAGTAGGCAGGCGGCCCCGGCAGGGGCCGCCCTTGATGAAGAAAAGAAACTCTACACACACGCACACTGGGACTGGGTCGATCGGTGGTCACCCACGTTTTGCCCATTGGGGTGTCGGTTCGGATGGATAGGGTCGAGCTATGACGTTGTATGCGTGGGCGTTCGAGGTCTCGCGGGACAAGCTGGCGGAGAGTTTGCCGCGCCGTTGGTCGCATGTTCAGGGGGTGGCCGAACGTGCTCGGGGGCTTCGTCCGGTCTCCGGTGGTGATGCTGATCTGTTGGAGGCTGCGGCGGTCCTGCACGATGTGGGCTACGCTCCGGACTTGGCTACAACCGGTTTCCACCCGTTGGACGGGGCGGTCTTCCTTGCCGACATCGGTGCTCCGGATCGGTTGGTGCATCTGGTCGCGCATCACTCGTACGCGGTGCTGGAGGCCGAACTTCGCGGGCTCTCGAATGAACTCGCTGACTTCGTCGACGAGGGCGGTGTCCTTCGTGATGCGTTGTGGTACTGCGATCTGAACACCACTCCGGACGGCACGGAGGTGGACGCGCGGGACCGCATCGCCGAGATTCAGCAGCGTTACGGCCCGGAGCATCTGGTTACCCGGTTCATCACCGAGGGCTCGCCGGAACTGCTCGCGGCCGTGGATCGCACGCGTACGCGACTGGATTCGGCGGCGGTCAGCTGAGATACGGTTCGGAGCGCTCTTGCAACGCGTGCTCGATGCGCATCCGCATGGTGGGGTGCATGGTCAGTGCGTCCAGTTCCGCGGGCTGGATCCAGTGCACGCGGCGGCTCTCACTGCTGGGCCGTAGTAGTCCCTCCACCGGTCGGGCGGTGAACACGATCGAGAACTCTTGGCGGACCTCGCCATCGTCGTAGGCGATGACGTGTCGCGGGTCGGAGTAGATCCCCACGATGTCGGTGATCTCCACGGTGAGCCCGGTCTCCTCGGCGACTTCGCGCAAGGCGGCTTGTCGGGTGGTCTCGCCGATGTCCTGTGCTCCGCCGGGCAGTGCCCACAGGTCGTTGTCGGTGCGTTCGATCAACAGCACACGGCCGGACTCGTCGCGGACCACCACGGCCACGGCCACCACGAGGCTGTTGGCGGCCGGGGCCTGTGGATCGCCGTAGTAGTCCCGCTTGCTCATGGTTCCTGCCTCTCAGGTCAACGCCGAAGCACTGTCCCACACAGCATCGAAGCTGTCCGCGTAGGTGCTGAACAGATCACCGGCGGCGAGACGGCGAATGTGCATGGCTGGCGCGTGGGCGGCGAGCTTGCCGAACACGTGGGGATTGACGACCATCTCGTCATCGAAGCGGTAGATCGAGTTGTACAGCACCGTCGCGTGCTTGCGGATCTCCACTCCGGGGGTGTCGGCCAGGGGTTTGAAGAAGGCCAACGCGTGGTCGATTTTGGCCGAGATCGTGTTCCGCCCGATTCCCTCGTCCAAGCTGCGTTGAATCACGGCGTCGCTGTCGCGGTCTCCGAACAGTAGCCGGATCCGTGCTCCGTTGGCGGCTTTGTCCCTGAGCTGATCCAACAGATTCGGCTTCTCGGTCATGAACATGCCCACGTAGACCAGCATGTCCACGTGGGACGTCGCCGCGCCGAGCAAGCGATCCCACAGGTCGTTGGGTACCGCGTTGCGGTGCGGATACAGCTTGACCACTTCGGACTCACTTACCTGCTGTGCCTTGTCGTCCGAGACGGCTCCCGGCCACAGGTAGCGCTCCGCCTCCCCCAGCTTCGCGGCGATCGCGTGCCGCGTGCGTGCGTGTGGTTTCCGTCCGGTGGTGACCCACCGCTCGGCGGTTTTCGGGTCCACCTGGAGTTGATCGGCCAGTTCGGACGGCGTGATTCCTTGTTTGAGCAGGGCATCACGTAACCGTTCGTTCGGGGGCATCGCTGCCTTCCAAGTACGTCCGGGGACGTCACGATCATAGTCGAGACGTCCCAAAACGTCCCGCCATGCGGTGAAGACGTCCCGCTGATCACGGGAACCTGGAACCATGACAGCGGAACGGAAACACCACCACGAGCAGCCTCACAGCTGCTGTTCGAGAGCGTCCAACCGGGCGGACAGATCCGCGACCGTGGCTTGCAACTCGGCGACAGCCGAAGCGAGGTCCTCGCTCTGCTGCGCGGGTTCGGCAGGGACCGAATTCACGAACGTCCCCACGGACGGCGTGGTCGTGATCCAACCGTCCTCCTCCAGGGCACTCAACGCCTTCTGCGCGGTCCCGAGTGCCACCTCGTACTTCTCGGCGACTCCGCGGTTACTGGGAAGACGGTCGCCAGGACTCAGCGCGCCTGAACGGACCTCACGCTTGATGGTCTCGGCCACACGCTGATACGCGGCAAGCCCTGGGGTTTCCTGCTCCATAGCGCCAAGTCTAACCAAAGCGACCTACACCGACATAGCTCATCGGGGCACACCCCCTTGCAGACCGATACATACCGATGTATATTGGTCTATGTCGGCAACGAACGATAAAGATCACGGAGGTACTGATGCATACGAACGTTCCGGTTGTTCTCGACGGATACAAGTTGCAGGTCACCGAAGACCCGATGTTGAAGATGAAGCAGGACGAGAACGGCAACGATGTCGCGGTGACAGACCGCGAAGGTGTTCAGCAGTACGTGGTGATGGTGTTCGGGAAGCCGCGTGGGCAGGACGGGCGCCCGAACGGTCGGGGCGTGGAGGTCAAGGTGACGCTGGAAACCGAACCCGGTGAGGACATCACGTCCGGGGCCACGGTCGAGCTGATCAATCCCCGACTGTCCTACTGGGCCAACGACAACGGAAAGCATCGCTGCGGCATCGCCTACAAGGCGACCGGGGTCAAGCTCGCTGGTTGATATCTCATTCGCGGAATGAGAATCCCATTCTCGACCGAAACTCTCGGTCACTCGTTGTTTGAGAATTCCATAGTGGAGCCGAGTTGTGTCTTTTTCCGGCGCATTTGTGCGCGCCGGGAATGATGTTGACTCCCGGATCGGCAGATTTTGAATTGGCTGGTTCGGGGGTTTTCATGGTTCCCGTGTGCGGAAATGAGGTGGTGGTTCGTGGTGATTTCGTCGGAGTCTGCGGTGGTGCGGCATCGTCGCAATGTGGTTGATGCTCTGGCGCGGGCTCGGGAGTTGCGGGCGGATCTGGAGCGGCTGGACCGGCTGCTGGGGCGGGCGTTTCCGGAGGTGGGCACGTGGTTGCCGTTCGCGGTCTCCGACCAGGAAGCGGTGGTCGATCGCCTGTCGGGTGTGCTCGACGACCTGGACGGAAAGGACACGCAGTGATGCAGGGATTTCACGGCGCGGGCTGTCTCGGCCCGGATTCGATGATGGGAAAGGGTGTGTGACTGTTGGCGACGGTTCCGGTGGGGCGTGGCACGACGTCGACGTTTCGGATCAAGATGAACACTCCGGCGGTCAACCGGCTGCATCTGATCGGCAAGCTCATGGATGACCTGCACGGGCAGTTGAACCAGGTGTATTCGCTGGAGGAGGAATTCGCCGAGAAGCGCCAATTCAACGAGACGGTGGACATGGTCGGCAAGGCACAGAGTTCGATCACCCGCGTGCGGGACGCGATCGGCAAAAAGGGCGGGAAGTCGGTAGCGAAGGGATACAAGTAATGGGTCTGCGCGGTAACAGCGATGATATTCACAAGATGGCGAAAAAGGTGGACGCCTCGATGTCCACGTTGAATCAGGCGTTGCGGAAGTTCGGTGTCCCGAAAGGGTTGGGAAGTTCGCTGAAGAACCTGAAGACCCGCACGGGGGATGTGATTTCCCAACTGGAAATGAGCCAACGGAACCAGTAACACGACCACACAGGCGGGGCACTCGGTCTTTCCGCACCGGAAGGGCTGGGTGCCCCGTTTTTCATGAGCACGGAAGGAGTGGGTGGCGGTGCGGGACACGCGCGTCAACACGGGGGACACGGAGCGGACTCCGGCTCGGATGGTGCTGCGGTTTCTGGCCCGCCACCCCCGCTCGGTGGGCACGCTCACGGCGGTGGGCATCACCGGGGCCTACGTCGGGTTTCACACGATGCTGATCGCGGCCGGAGTGGCGGTGGCCGCTGGGGTGTCGTGGCGGTTGTTGGACCGGCCCACCTTCGATCGGTTCGCGGGTCGGCTGCTGCGGGCCTGGTGGCGACGGTGGTTCGTCTACCACCGCAAGTGGGCCGATATCGCCTTCGGGTGTGGGCTGACCAGCTCCAACCGGCACGGGCACAGCCTGCTACCGAAGCTGCTGTCGGTGCGGTCCACCTTCTGTTGGGACTCGGTGCGGCTGCGCATGGTCCGCGGCCAAGCGGCCGAGGATTTCGAGCAAGTCCTGGACCGGCTGGCGAATGCCTACAACGCGCGTCGGGCCACGCTGCGCACGATCAAGCCGGGCGTGATCAGCCTGGATATCCAGAAACGCGAACCGTTCGACACGCTGTTCCTCCCGCTGCCGGAGATGCCGCGCGACGAGGCCGCGGTGGATCTGGCCCGGCTGCCGCTGGGCCGGGATGAGTACGGGAGGGACTTCGCCCTCGACCTGGTGGGCGGGATTCACTACCTCATCGCCGGAGCCACCGGCGCGGGTAAAGGCTCCTGGATGTGGGGCCTGCTGCGTGCCCTCGCGCCGTGGATCCGTTCCGGGCTGGTGCGGCTGTGGGTGCTCGACCCGAAAGGCGGCATGGAGTTCGGCCAGGGCGCCGAGCTGTTCCACCGGTTCGCCACCGACGACACGAGCGGCCTCGACCTGACTCGCGAGTACGTGGACGCCCTGGATGCCCGCAAGGAAGACATGGGGCGCCAGGGGCGGCGGAACTGGGCCCCCTCGGCCGAGCAACCGTTGGACCTGCTGCTGGTGGATGAGCTGGCCGCGATGAGCGAATACACCGACCGCGACATCAGCCGCGAGTTCACCAAGCTGCTGTCGAAAGCCCTGACCCAATACCGCGCGGTCGGCGGCCGGGTGGTGGGCGCGACGCAGGAGCCCATCAAAGAGGTCGTCCCCATGCGGGGGCTGTTTCCCACCAAAATCGCCCTGCGGCTGGAGGAAGCCTCCTACGTGGACATGGCCTTGGGCGAGGGGGTGCGCGAGCGGGGTGCGTTCGCCGACCAGATCCCCGACTACATGCCCGGCGTGGCCTACCTCAAACAAGACGGGAAACGAGAACCCCTGCGGGTCCGTGCGGCCTACACCAGCGATGACGACATCACCGAATTGGTCCGGTTCGCCACCAGCGCAGACGCCACCGTCCTCGACTTCCCCAACAGGGACGACGGCACCGACTCCGCGGACTCCCCTGACACCGGCGGCGAGTCCAGCGAGACCGACGACATCGAATACATCGAAGACGACGGCGAGGACGACGACTTCGACGCCGCGTAACCCCCAACCCTGTAAGCGGCCCCGCTCCTTCTCCGGCAAGAGATCACAGGAGCGGGGCCTACCTCACCAATGGAGGCAGGTTTCATGTTGGCAGAACTCGCCCTGGGCGCAACCACCCTGTCCACCACAACCACCGGTCTGTGGGCGCACCGGCTGTGGCGCCGGTTGCACACCGACCCGCTGACCGGGCTGGCCAACCGCGCCCGAATGCACCGCACCTTCCACCGCACCCGGTGGTTACGCCGTCGCACGGGGGCTCCGGTCGGGGTGTTGTTGCTCGATGTGGACCGGTTCAAACAGGTCAACGACACCCACGGGCACCGCATCGGCGACCAAGTGCTCGGCCAGATCGCGACCGAACTCCACGCGGCCACCGGCCCCGGCGAATTACCGGTGCGGCTGCACGGCGACGAACTGGCCGTGCTGCTCACCCGACCCGACGCCGGACGCGTCGCCGAAACACGAGCGGAACAGATCCGCCGAACCATCCGCGGACCCCGCGCCATCGGCGGGCACACGATCGAGCTGTCCCTGTCGGTCGGCGCGGCCACCACCAACCCCGACGACGGGTCACTGTCCGACCTACTCGCCCTGGCCGACCAACGGATGTATGCCACCAAACCCAGCCGCTCCCACCGGGGGCGGAATGAACCCACCGACCGAAAGGCGGTCACGTCATGATCCTGTTCCACCTCACCGGCCGCAGCCTCCTCGGACTCCTCGCGGCCACCCTCACCGTGCTCCTGGTGCTGGCGCTGCTGTGGGCCCTGGCCGGACCCGCCTGGTCCATCGGCATCGGCCTGGTCCTGGTGCTGCTCATCCGCGGAGTGCTGGCCCTGTTCTCACCCGGCGACAGCGAATAGAAGGGGGCTGCTGGTGTCCAAGTCTGATACAGAGCCCGCCTCGGGGCGGACGCGTCGGGTCAGTGAGCTGGAACGGCGCATCGCCGAATCCCGACATCTGCGGTCGCTGGTGCGGGACCCGGACCTGGTGGCGGTGCGGATGGAAACCTCGCGGCGGCGCACCGTGGCCGGGCTGTGGCTCTTCCTGGCCACCGGGCTGGTGTTTACCACCACCGGGGTCCAAGACTTCCTCGCCGGAAACCGCGCCATCGGTGACCCGATGTGGTGGGCCGCCTGGACCGTGGAACCGATGTTCGCTGGGCTGCTGATCATGCTGCTGAACTTCGAGGCCACGATCCTGGCCCACGGCGTCGCCCCGGAGGCGGCCTGGTGGTCGCGGATCAAGCACGTGCTGCTCGGGTCGACGCTGTTCATGAACGTCGTGCCCCAACTCGCACCCCTGCTCGGGGCGGGCGCGGTCAACCTGGGATCGCTGGCCGTGCACGCCATCATCCCGGTCATCGTCTACGGCCTGGCCGAAGTCATCCCCATCATCCAAGCCCGCTCCCGCGCGGTCATCCTCGCCAGCTACGACAACGCCGACCAGAACACCTCGGCCGACACCACACCGGCCGAGCAACCCTCGGACACGCAGATGCCGGCCCCTGCCACACCGATCGAGGCGGAACCGATGCTGGCCCCTTCCGCTCCTACCGAGTCCGAAACGGAGCCGGTCCAGTCCGCGGCTTCTTCGCTCGATTCCGGTGCGGACACCAGGGAGCACACGGACCCCTCGGAGATCTCCGGCGAGACCGAACCGGCTGACGATGAGTCGGCGGTGTTGGAACGGGTGCGGCCCTCGTCGATGCGGCTACCCGAGCACGTGGTGGACAAGCTCACTGCGGCTCGTGAGCACGCCTACCGCACCGAAGGCCGGTCCCTGTCGGTGCAGGACGTGCAGGACATCGTGCGGCTTCCCGAAGCCCTGGCGAACACGCTCGTCGTCGAACTCGCGATACCGGACACCAACGGGCACCCCGTCACCAACGGGCACCCCGTGTCCTGATCGTCCGACTGCTCACTTCTCGGCGGAAACCCCCGTGGTGGCCTTGCTGCCCTGGGGTTTCCGCCCTTTTTTGCGCTCTCAGTAGGGAAAGGGCAAGTATGGTTCTTGCGGTTGAGCCCACGGTGGATCGGCTCACGCGCCGGATACAGGCCACCGACTTCGACACGTGGAAGGCCAAGGTCCGCTCGGTGGCCGGCTGCACCCGACCGGTGCACCTGTCCGGCCGGTGGGCCATCCACCACGCCCACAGCGGGGCGGAGTTGGCCTCCCGCACGGGTGCGGTCATGAGCCCCTGCGGCAACCGGCGCGAAGCCGTCTGCCCCGCCTGCTCCGACCGGTATGCCGCCGACGCGTTCCACCTGCTCCGCGCGGGCCTCTCCGGCGGTAGTAAGGACGTTCCCGAGACCGTGGCCGAGACACCCCGGTTGTTCGTCACCCTCACCGCACCGAGCTTCGGACCCGTGCACAACCGACGCGTGAGCCCCAAGAGCGGTAAAACCATGCCGTGCGGGTGCGGGTCGTTTCACCACGAGCACGATCCGGCACGCGGCCAACCCCTCGACCCCGACAGCTACGACTACACCGGACACGTGCTCTGGCAAGCCCACGCCGGAGTCCTGTGGAGCCGGTTCCGCACCTACCTGCTGCGCCACCTCGCCGGACTGGTCGGGCTGCGGGTGCGCGAGATCAGCGACCACGTCCGCCTGTCGTACGCCAAAGTCGCCGAATACCAACGGCGCGGCATCATCCACTTCCACGCCGTGATCCGCCTCGACGGCCCTACCGGGCCGAGTGATCCGCCCCCGGCCTGGGCGAGCACCGATCTGCTCGCTGAGGCGGTGCGCACGGCGTCCCGGGCGGTCTCAGTCACCGCGTGCGACCGGGACGGCAACCCCCACGTCCTCGGCTGGGGTGAGCAGATCGACGTGCGCCCCATCCGGGCGGCCAACGCCTCCCAGGTGGAGAACGAGCACGGCGACATCACCGACGACCGGTTGGCGTCCTATGTGGCCAAATACGCCACCAAAGGCACCTCCACCAGCGAGGCCGTGGACAAACCCATCCGATCCCAAGGCCACCTCGACCTACTCGACATCAACCCGCACCACCGGCGGATCATCCAAACCGCCTGGAACCTCGGCGCACCCCAACGCTGTGCGGACTGCCACCCGCACGGCGAGCACACCCCCGACGGCTGCCCCTGCCAGACCCGGCCCACCTGCGGCACCTGCGGCGGAAGCGGATACCTCGCCGGGCCGCTGGAGCATCTCAACCTGCGCCGCTGGGCCCACATGCTCGCCTTCCGCGGGCACTTCCTGTCCAAGTCCAAGCACTACAGCACGACTTTCACCCGGATTCGCGGCGACCGGCGCCAGTACCGGCACCGCCAGGTGCTCGACGAGCTCGGCGTGGGCGAGGACGAGATCACCGTGGTCAACCACTGGGCCATGACCCACATCGGCCACGACAGCCCCGAGGAAACCGAACTGGCCGAAGCTCTCGCCCAGCAGATCCGCCACGACCGCAAACAGCGCTACGAACACGAGAAACGGAGGAGCTAGCCATGCGCAACCTCTGGACCCCGGCCGACGTGGCCGACTACCTCGGCGTGCCCACCAACACCATCTACCAATGGCGCAGCCGTGGCGGCGGACCTCCCGGACGCAGGCTCGGTAAACACCTGCGGTTCAAGCCCGACGACGTCGAAGCCTGGTTCGACGCCCAAGCCACGGAGGTGAGTTGATGCCGCGGCCGCCGTTGCCGTTGGGGACGCACGGTGAGATCCGGTGCTACAAGGTGGCCGAGAAGCGTTATCGGGCTCGGACGAAGTATCGGGATTACGACGGCACCGTGCGGCATGTGGAGCGCATGGGCACGAGCAAGACCGGGGCCAAGGAGAATCTCAAGCAAGCCTTGCGTGACCGTGCTCGGTCGGTGGCCGGTGATGAGGTCACCGCTGCCAGCAAGGTCGCCGATGTGGCGGGGATGTGGCTTCGGGAGCTGGAGGAGTCCGACAAGGCGTTGCGGACCAAGCGCACCTACCGCGACGCGTGGGATCGTGATCTGTCCACACCGGTCGGAGCGTTGCGGGTGAGTGAGGTGACCGTCTCGGTCGCCACGCGGGTGCTGCGGTCGATTCACGACAACGCCGGTTCGGGCAGCGCCAAGCATGCCAAGGTCGTGCTCTCCGGGGTGCTGGCCATCGCGGTGCGTCACGACGCGATCCCGAGCAATCCGGTCAACGAAGTGACCTTGCCGAAGGCGAGCGGGAAGCGTTCCGCCAAGCAGAAGACCGTGATCACCCGCGAGGAATACACCCGGTTGCGCAAACACCTGGCCGCCTCGGACAAGGCGGTGCGGCGGGACCTGCCGGACGTGGTCGACGCGTTGGCCGCTCTCGGGTGCCGCATCGGTGAACTGCTCGCGCTGGACTGGTCCAAGATCGACTTCGGCGCGGGCACCATCAGGATCGAAGGGACAGTGATCCGGGAGAAGGGCGTGGGCCTGTTCGTGCAGCCTCACACGAAGTCCTCGGCGGGCATGCGCACCGTCACCGCTCCAGGCTGGTTCGTGGATCTGCTGCGCCGTCGTCACGAAGCCACCGGAACCGAGTGGGTGTTCCCGTCGGCGTCGGGCACGCTGCGCGATCCGGACAACACCCGTGCCGATCTGCGGGAATTGGTGGCCGAGACCGAATGGGTCGGGCTGCACCCGCACGCCTTCCGGCACCTGGTCGCCACCCGACTCGACGAAGCCGGATTGTCGGCCCGCGAGATCGCGGACTACCTCGGACACGATCGGGTCAGCATGACCCAGGACGTGTACATGAATCGGAAGACGGTCGGTGACTCGGCGGCCAGAGCCCTGGCCGACCTGCACCGGGAAGACTGAACAAAAGTGGGGATAAAGTGGGGATGGATCTCGAACCTGATCCGCCCCCACGTCTGTGCCCTGGTACTAGGCGCCCCCGGCAGGATTCGAACCTGCGACCTAGAGATTAGAAGTCTCTTGCTCTATCCGTCTGAGCTACGAGGGCTCGAACGACACCGAGCGCGCGCTCACAGCACGTGTCGTGTCGCGCCAAGCAGACTAACGGTTCCTCTCGCTTTACGGAGAACCCACACGGGAGCTGTTGCCGAGACGGTATCGAATGGCAAGCCGATCATAATCCCGAGCGGTTGATCCCAGTTGTCTGAATCTTGTTCGTTTTCCTGTCGCGGGTCGCGTGGTGGCGACCTGCGCAGCGACAACGAGTCGTCGTGCACATCGTAGTCGCGCTTCGCTTACGACTCTATCCGCTGCGCTTCCACGAAATCGAGTCGTTATCTCACGGCGCCCGACGACCCCGGTTCTCGCTCTTTCGGGTGGAGTTTCGCGATGTTGTCAGCTACCTCATCGGGAGCTCTGTTCGCGAATTGTCCACACGGCCACGCCTTTTACACATATCGTAATTTTGTCGTGGCTCATAGTGTTCGTGCTCTTGCAGGCTGAAGTGCAGCGCCGCACGGCGCCATCGAACCGAGACGAGACCACTCGAAGTGGTGGAAGGGCAGGAGCTCATGTACGAAACCGCTGTCACTCTTGTCGGTGAAGTTCTCAGTGCCCCGAAGACCCGCGAGACCAGACACGGCAATCGTGTGGCGAGTTTCCGCATGGTCAGCATCACCCGGCGCTTCGACCGTGCGAACCAACGCTGGGTCGACGGTGATCGGGTTTACGCCACGGTCCACTGCTGGAAGCAGCTCGCCCAGGGGGTGGTGCAGGCCCTGGAGAAGGGCGATTCGGTGCTCGTGACAGGGAGGCTGCGCACCAAGGAGTACGAGACCGACGGGCAGCGTCGAACCACCGCGGAGGTCGAAGCCGGTGCGGTGGGGCTCGACGTGTTGCACGACTCCCGTGCCGCGGCGGATGACACCGAGGAGGAGACCGCCGGATCGGGCACGGGTGCTGCCCGTGACTGCTTCCGGAGCGCACTGCCGTGTCCACGAAGCGCCGATGACACCTCCACGCAGGCGATCGGCGCCTGACGGCACAGCGGCTGAGGACACCACGGCCCGTCGGGCGGCGTGCCGGTCTCCGCGCACGCCGCCCGCCGCCGCGCCGCGCCGCGGCGGCGGCGCTGCCGATTCGTCGGTGCACAAGGCCCGTTCTCGACCGAGCGGGGAGACGCTCCCGCCGCCCCGTCGGGGCGCGGTCGCCAGGCGCAGGGGGCTCGTCACGGGAGGTGCACACCGTGCGGATGCAGTGCAGACCACGCGCTCCCGCACATCTACGATCGGAGGCATGGCCGAGTTCATCTACACCATGAAGAATGTGCGCAAAACGCACGGGGACAAGATGATACTGGAGAACGCGACTATCCAGTTCTACCCCGGTGCCAAGATCGGTGTGGTGGGGCCGAACGGGGCCGGGAAGTCGAGCGTGCTGCGCATCATGGCCGGACTCGACCACCCGAACAACGGTGAGGCCTTCCTTTCCCCCGGTTACACGGTGGGGATCCTGCAGCAGGAGCCCCCGCTGAACGAGGAGAAAACCGTACTCGGCAACGTCGAGGAGGGCGTTGGCGAGATCAAGGAGAAGCTGGACCGCTTCAACGCGATCGCCGAACAGCTCGCCACCGATTACACCGACGAGCTCATGGCCGAGATGGGCAAACTCCAGGAGGAGCTCGACCACGCCGAGGCGTGGGAGCTGGACTCGCAACTGGAGCAGGCGATGGACGCCCTGCGCTGTCCACCCCCCGAAGCCGAGGTTCGTTACCTCTCCGGCGGTGAGCGTCGCAGGGTGGCGTTGTGCAAACTGCTGCTGAGCAGGCCCGACCTGTTGCTGCTGGACGAGCCCACCAACCACCTGGACGCCGAGAGCGTGAATTGGCTGGAGCAGTTCCTTTCCAACTACTCCGGCGCCGTGTTGGCCGTGACCCACGACCGCTACTTCCTGGACAACGTGGCGGGCTGGATCCTCGAGCTCGACCGTGGCAACACCTACCCGTACGAGGGCAACTACTCGACCTATCTGCAGAAGAAGTCCGAGCGGTTGGCGGTGCAGGGCAAGCGGGACGCCAAACTGCAGAAGCGTCTCAAGGACGAGCTGGAGTGGGTGCGCTCGAACACCAAGGCACGCCAGAAGAAGTCGCGCTCGCGTCTGGAGCGCTACGAGGAGATGGCGGCCGAGGCCGAGAAGACCAAGAAGATGGATTTCGAGGAGATCCAGATTCCGCCGGGCCCGCGCCTGGGCAACCTCGTGGTCGAGGCCAACGAGATGAGCAAGGGCTTCGAGGGCAATCTGCTCATCGACAGGCTCTCGTTCACGTTGCCGCCCAACGGCATCGTGGGAGTCATCGGCCCCAACGGTGTCGGTAAGACGACCCTGTTCAAGACCATCGTCGGCCTCGAGGAGCCGGACAGCGGTCAGGTGCGGGTCGGTGACACGGTCAAGCTCAGCTATGTGGACCAGAACCGCTCCGGCATCGATCCCAACAAGAACGTCTGGGAGGTCGTCTCGGACGGGTTGGACCACATCCAGGTCGGCCAGGTCGAGATGCCTTCCCGCGCTTACGTCAGCGCCTTCGGTTTCAAGGGAGCCGACCAGCAGAAACCTGCCGGGGTGCTCTCCGGCGGTGAGCGCAACCGGTTGAATCTCGCGTTGACGCTCAAGCAGGGTGGGAACACGCTGTTGCTGGACGAGCCCACCAACGACCTGGACGTGGAGACGTTGTCCTCACTGGAGAACGCGCTGCAGGAATTCCCCGGCTGTGCCGTGGTGATTTCCCACGACCGGTGGTTCCTCGACCGGGTGGCCACCCACATCCTCGCTTGGGAGGGTGACGAAGAGAATCCGGCCAAGTGGTTCTGGTTCGAAGGTAACTTCGAGGGGTACGAGAACAACAAGATCGACCGGTTGGGCGCCGAGGCCGCACGTCCGCACCGGGTTACCCATCGGAAACTGACCCGCGGCTGAGGATCGGAGAG
Source organism: Actinopolyspora mzabensis (assembly GCF_900101095.1). Classification (GTDB taxonomy): domain Bacteria; phylum Actinomycetota; class Actinomycetes; order Mycobacteriales; family Pseudonocardiaceae; genus Actinopolyspora; species Actinopolyspora mzabensis. The sequence continues at coordinate 230,524 of NZ_FNFM01000011.1, read as the reverse complement.
TCGACTTGGCGAGGGAGCGCGGTTCGCGGATAAGCAGCCCCGGCCACGAACTTCTGGAATCCGCTCGGCAGTTGCGCTGGCGGGTTCCGGAGCTGGCACTGTTGTTCGCCAACCGCGCGACTGCCGCTGCCCGCCAGGCCGGGGACACCGAGCAGCGACTCCGGGCGGAGGCGATCGCGCTTTTCGCCGAGAACCGCTTGGGGCGTTCGGTCACCGCCACCGAACGCGCGCTCGGAGCCTTTCGGGACGCCGAGCGCGCGGGCTCCACGGAACCGCTCGGAGAGCTGCGGGTCGAACTGGCTTGCTGTGCCCGTGGCAGCGGCAGTCTCGATGTGGCGTTGCGCGTACTGCATCCGTTGCTGGAGCTGGAGCGTGTTCCGGCGCGGCTGCGCGCGCACGCGCTGGTCGAGTTGTGTGGTGCGTTGCCGATGCACCGTCGTGCGGCGGAGCGTGTCGAGGCGTTGGACGAGGCCGACCGGCTCTACGCCGCCGAGTCGACCGAGGACCAGGACACCACGCGGCTGCTCCGTGCCAGAGTGGCGGGCGTGCGGGCGGCTCACTACCGCGGTAACGGTGAGTTCGCGCTCGCGATCGAGTCCGCCGCGGCGGGCCTCGACTTTCTGGAACGTCTCGGTGACCCGGCCGCCGACAGCGGGGAGGTCCGCGCCGGGCTGGTGCTCGAACAGGCACAGTCGCTGTTGGATCTGGGCAAGCAGGCCGAAGCGCTGCGGTCTGCGGCCGAGGTCTTGCGGCAGCCGCTCCGTGCCGCCGCCGCGGCCCCGGTCGGTTGGCTGCGACTCGCGGTGGCGACCAGGGTGCACGTGCCTTCCGGGCAGCACTCGGCCGCGGTCGAGTCGTTGCGAGAGGCTCTCGACGGTGGGCGCAGACACGAGCTGTTCGATCTGCAGGCCGCGGTACTGAACACGCTGTCCGCGCTGCACGAGAAGGCGTCCGACCTTCCCGAGGCGTTGCGCTGCGTTCGCGATGCCTACTCGGCCGATCACCACTGGCGCAGAACCGTCGAACAGGCCAGGCTGCGGCTGCTGGAGGAGTTCCCGGCGCCGAACTCCGCGATCCCGCGGCAGCAGTCCGAACACGGCGGGCACGATTACGACCGGCACGGTCACCCTGTCGAACATCCGTCACGAGGTCCGTTGACTCCCGCGGCGAGCGACACGGAGCCCGCGACGGAGGACCCGGACACCCGGCAGCAGGCTCGGCGGTTGATGAACACCCTGCTGTCCGGTGGGGCGCCGAGTACGCGGGACTCCGCGACCGTGCCGCAGCAGCACGAAGGTGCCGGCACCGGTGATCGTCGTTCGGCCGGTGCGGGGGACGGTACGGCCGCTCACCGTTCCGGTGCCGCCCTCGGCGAGGTCGTCACGGCGGGTGGAACCGTCGCGGGCAGACGCCATCGGGCGCCGGACGGAGCCGAGGAACACGGCGCGACCGATCCGCACCACCCTACCGATCCCGTTGGGTCTGCCGATCCCGTAGCCCCGGGCGGGTTCGAGCGAGCGGTAGCGGCGCCCGACACCGAGCGGCAGGGTGAGTCGGATGCTCATCGCCCACCCCGTGAGTACGGCGGTCGGGAGGACATCGACTTTCCCGCCGAGGCCCCGGCCGAAACCGGATTCGGCGGGACCGCCACGGAGGCGGAGAGCGGCTCGGGAAGCGGTTTCCCCTCGTCCTCCAGCACCCCCTCCTCGTCCTCCCGCACCGAGGACGTGACCACGATAATGCCGGTCGTCCCGAGCTTTCCGGAATCGGAGCCCTCGGGCGAGGAGCCCGGTGATCAGGCGGTCGGCCACACGGGCTGGCCCCCGTCCGACCCGCAACCGGGCGGCATGACCGAACCCGTCGAGCCCCGCCGTTCCCGTGCCGCTGATTCCTCCCCGGAGCACGGTTCCGAGCCGCTCCACGAGCACGCCGCGGCAGCTCCCTCCGACTCGGTCCCGCCCGAGTCGGACTCCACGGGAGCCAGGCGACGAGCGGAGCCGGCCGAGGCCGAGGAACCACCGGCCCGGCGGTCGCACGGTCGCTCGCTGGACGAGATCCGTGCCGCGCTCGAAGCGGAGGGCAGGGGCACGCCCCGCCAGCGTCGGAGTCGTTCCGCGGCCGCCGAAGCCACCGAGGAGGCCGGGAGCGCCGCGGAGCCCGGTACGCCCGCCCGACCCGCCACCCCCGCGCGCCCCGGAGGACGCCGTCGCCGTGCGGAACCCCCGGAACCGGCCGCCTCCGGGGAGCAGGCCGCCTCCGCGGAACGAACCGAATCGACGGCACAGGTGGGCCACGGCGGCTCGGAAACTTATCCCGAGTTGGGCGAGAGCTCCGGCGACACCTCGCGTGAGACGACTTCCCGCCCTGCGGTCCCGGAGCACCTGCTGGAGCAGAGCAGAGAGTTGATCAGGGACTTCTCCGGGATGGACGTTTCCGAGAGTGCCGAATCCGGTGCGGGTCAGGCCGGACTGGCCGATCTGCTCGCGGAAGCTCTGGTGGCCTACCGCCACGGCAACCGGGCCGACGACACCGCCGGTGCCGGGCAGTCCGCTCCGGCGAAGGCGACTCATGCGTATCCCGAGGCTCCGGAAACCTCCTCCGGAGTGGACTCCCCGGTCGCGCGAAGCTCTCGGCGTTCCGGTGAACCCGAGATGCCTTCCGAGGACGAACCGGCGGCCCGGACGGGAACGGATGACACCGCGTTCCGGGGACGTAGACGACACGCCGCGGGGGAGACCGAGACCGGCGAGTCCCACAGTTGGACCCCCCGGATCCGTTGATCGCCGTCCGCCCCTCGTGCGCGCTTCCGGTGTTTTCGACGCAGGTGGGGTGTGCCCCGCTGCGGCCCGGTTCTACTTGATCTGTTCAGCCCGTCACCGATCACGGCGTCGAGCACTCTAGGGTGGTCGTGTTGGCACAACGAGGTGCCGCTAGTTGTGGAGCTGCGTGACGATGACCTCTGAATCCGGACAGTTGAGTACCGAGTACGCCGTACCGAACGGGGAGCGGACATCGTGGGCGTCCGACCCGAGTGCGGTGACTCCCGAGTATCTGACGAGCCTGGTGGAGCGAGCCGTGCGAACGGTCCCGGAACTGGCCCACCTGCTACGTACTTACTACCGCCACGTCCCGGCCGAGGAAGTCGTGAGCGAGGAGCCGGACGATCTCGCCGGTGCGCTGCGCTCGCACTACGAGTTGGCCGCGCACCGTGCGCCCGGACGTGCCATGGTGCGGATATTCAACCCGACCCGCGCCGTCGAGGGGTGGTACAGCCCCGCGTCGGTGGTCCAGCTCGTCACCGACGACATGCCTTATCTGGTCGATTCGGTGATCGCCGAGTTGTCGCGCGCCGGTGCGCAGGTGCAGCGCGTGGTCCATCCCATCGTGGTGGTGCGGAGGGACGTCGCCGGTGAGCTGCGGGAGGTGTTGCCCGGTGCGGACCCCTCGAACCCGCCCGAGGACGCCCTGGCCGAGTCGTGGATGTTCCTCGAGATCGACAGATTGGCCGATCCGGCTCGGATAACCGAGCTGGAGCACGGCCTGCTGCGGGTGTTGACCGATGTGCGCGAGGTCGTCGAGGACACCGACCGCATGCACGAGACCGCTCGCGAGCTCGCGAAATCGCTGGAGCGGGACGGTTCCCGGCCGACCGTGGAGCAGGCCACCGATGCCGCCGCCCTGCTGCGCTGGCTGGCCGAAGGACATTTCACCTTCCTGGGGTACCGCCACGACGAGGTGGTGCCCGACGAGGATTCCGGCGGCCCGGCGCTGCGACCGGTGCTCGCGTCCGGTCTCGGGGTGCTGCGCTCCGACGACGGGGCCGTCCGGCCCCTCTCCGCCGGTCCGAACACGCTCCTCGACTCCCCGGACGACGAGTTGCTGGTGCTTACCCAGGCGAGCGCGAACTCATCCGTACATCGTGCCGGCCATCCGTTCTACGTGGGGGTCAAGACCTTCGACTCCGACGGTGGGATGTCCGGTGAGCACCGCTTCATCGGGCTGTTCACCACCACCGCGCTGCACGAGAACGTGCTGGAAATACCGGTTATAGCCCGCCGGGCCCGGGAGGTGATCCACCGTGCGGGGTTCCCGTTGGAGTCCTACTCCGGGCAGCGCATGCTCGAGGAGATCCAGAGCTACCCGCGTACCGAGCTGTTCGCCACCGGCTCCGACACCCTGCTGGAGATCATCACCGGGGTGCTCGCACTCGCGGAACGTCGCAAGCTCAAGCCGTTCCTGCGGCGCGACCCCTACGGTCGGTTCTTCTCGTGCCTGGTTTACCTGCCGCGCGATCGATACACCACCCGCTCCCGCCTGGCGATGCAGGAGGTGCTGCTTGCGGAGCTGGGTGGAACGGGTCTGGAGTACAGCACCCGGGTGGGTGAGTCCGCGCTGGCCCGAGTGCATTTCGTGGTGCACACCGAACCGGGAAGCAGGCTCGACCCCGATGTCAACCGGGTGCAGCGCAGGCTCAGCGAGGCCATCCGTACCTGGGACGACGACATGGTCGAACAGGTCGAGTCGGAACGCATGGGCGACCGCGGGGAGGCGCGACGGGACGGTCGTCTCGTCTCGTTCGGTTCCGAGGCCATCAGCGAGGTCGGGCTGCGCTACGCGGCGGCCTTCCCCGAGGCGTACAAGGAGGATTTCGAGGCCTCCGACGGTCTGGTCGATCTCCGCAGACTGGAGACGCTCTCCAGCCCCGGTGACCTCGCGATGTCGTTCTACGCGCCGCGTGACGCCGGCCCGGGAAACCGTCGTTTCAAGATGTTCCTCACCGAGCGGGTGACACTGTCCCGGGTGCTTCCGGTGCTGCAGAGCATGGGCGTGGAGGTCGTGGACGAACGGCCCTACGAGGTTTCCCCCGACGACGACACCGTCCGTTGGATCTTCGACTTCGGGCTCCGTCCCGGCCAGGGCGTGCTGGATCAGTCCGACGGCGAACGGATCGACACGCTCCGGGAGCGGTTCGAGGAGGCGTTCCGGGCCGCCTGGCAGAGCGATGCCGAGGTCGACAGGTTCAACTCGCTGGTGCTGCGAGCGGGACTCACCTGGCGGCAGACCACGGTGCTGCGTGCTTACGCGAAGTATCTGCGGCAGGTCGGGGTGGCCTACAGCCAGGACTACATCGAGGACGCGCTGATCACGCACGAGTCGATCACCGTGCGGCTGATCAGGCTGTTCGAGACGCGTTTCGATCCGAACCTCGCGGAGACGTTGCGGTTCTCCGGGGAACAGGAACTGATCGACGCCGCCGAGCGGGCCATCGAAGAGGTCACCAGCCTCGACGCCGATCGCATCCTGCGTGCCTACCTCGGACTGATCCGGGCCACGCTGCGCACCAACTACTTCGTCGAGGACGAGCGTTCGCGGCCCCGCTCCTTCCTGTCGTTCAAACTGGAACCGCAGGAGATCCCCGGGCTGCCCGAGCCGCGGCCGCAGTACGAGATCTTCGTGTACTCTCCCCGTTTCGAAGGGGTGCACCTCAGGTTCGGCTCGGTGGCGCGCGGCGGGCTTCGCTGGTCCGACCGTCGGGAGGACTTCCGTACCGAGATCCTGGGCCTGGCCAAGGCGCAGGCGGTCAAGAACGCGGTGATCGTGCCGGTGGGCGCCAAGGGCGGGTTCGTCCTGAAACGCCAGCCCGCACCGACCGGAGACCCCGTGGCCGACCGGGAAGCGGTCCGCGGGGAGGGGGTCGCGTGCTACCGCATGTTCATCTCCGGCATGCTCGATCTCACCGACAACCTGGTCAACGGACAGGTGGTCGGTCCGGGGCGCGTGGTCCGACACGACGACGAGGACACCTACCTGGTGGTCGCGGCCGACAAGGGGACCGCGACGTTCTCCGACATCGCCAACGAGGTCGCCGAATCCTACGGCTTCTGGCTGGGCGACGCCTTCGCCTCCGGCGGCTCGGTCGGTTACGACCACAAGGCCATGGGCATCACCGCCAAGGGCGCCTGGGAGAGCGTCAAGCGGCATTTCCGTGAGCTCGGCACCGACACGCAGCGCGAGGAGTTCAGCGTCGTCGGAGTCGGCGACATGGGGGGTGACGTTTTCGGCAACGGGATGCTGCTTTCCGAGCACATCCGGCTGGTGGCGGCCTTCAACCACATGCACGTGTTCATCGACCCGACCCCGGACCCCGCCGCCTCGTTCGCCGAGCGCTCCCGGCTGTTCGCCATGTCGCGCTCCACATGGGACGACTACGATCGCGACGTGATCAGCGCGGGCGGCGGTGTCTGGCCGCGTTCCGCCAAGTCCATCCCGCTCAATCCCGAGATCCGCGCCGCGCTCGGAATCGACGACCACGTGGCCCGGTTGGCACCGGCCGAACTGATCAGGGCGATCCTGCGGGCCCCTGTCGACCTGCTCTGGAACGGTGGCATCGGGACCTACGTCAAGGCCAGTACCCAGACCCACGCCGAGGTGGGGGACAAGGCCAACGATCCGGTGCGGGTGGACGGTGCCGACCTGCGTGCCCGCGTGATCGGTGAGGGCGGCAACCTCGGGATGACCCAGCTCGGGCGTATCGAGTTCGCCCGCAACGGTGGCAAGGTCAACACCGACGCGCTGGACAACTCGGCGGGTGTGGACTGCTCGGACCACGAGGTCAACATCAAGGTGTTGCTGGACCAGCTGGTCGCCGAGGGACGCCTGGACCGGGATCGGCGCAACCAGTTGCTGCGGGAGATGACCGAAGAGGTCTCCGAGCTGGTGCTAACCGACAACTATCGCCAGAACGCCGTGCTCGGTACTTCCCGTTCGCACGCGACCCAGATGCTGTCGGTGCACGCCAGGCAGGTCGCCGAACTTGAGAAACGCACCGGCCTCGATCGTGAACTGGAGGCGTTGCCGACCTCGGGGCAGTTCCGGGAGCTGGAGAAGGCCGGTGACGGCCTCACCTCACCGGAGTTGGCGACCCTGATGGGACACGTCAAACTCGCGCTGAAGCAGGACGTGCTGGCCAGCGACCTGCCCGACACGGAAGCCTTCGCCTCGCGGCTGCCCGAGTACTTCCCGCGACCGCTGCGCGAGCAGTACGGCGATGCGGTGCGCCAGCACCCGCTGCACCGGGAGATCACCACGACCCTGCTCGTCAACGAGGTGGTCGACGGTGCCGGTGTCTCCTACGCGTACCGCCTGGCGGAGGAGATGAGCGCCGACACCACCGACGCGGTTCGTGCCTTCGAGGTGGTGACCGGTGTTTACGATCTCCCCTCGCTGTGGGAGGAGATCGAAGGGCTGCACGGCACGGTGCCCATCGACGTCGTCGACTCCATGGTTCTGGAGACCCGTCGCCTGCTGGATCGGGCCTCCAGGTGGCTGCTTTCCAACCGTCCGCAGCCGCTGGCCATCGGTGCCGAGATACATCGCTTCCGTCCCGTGGTGACCGAGTTGGCCGAGTCGGTGTGGGAGATGCTGCACGGGCGGGCAGCGGCCAACGCCGAGACCGAGACCGACCGGCTCGTGAGTCGGGGAGTGCCGAAGCGGACCGCACGGCGTGTCAGCACGTTGTTGGACACGTTCGCACTGCTGGACATCACCGAGATAGCGGAGTTGGCGGAATGGGACGCGGGCACCGTGGCCGAACGCAGCCCCCGCGAGAGCGCCGAGCTCTACTACGCGTTGTGGGAATACCTCGACATGGAGCGGATGCTGGTGTCGGTCGCCGAGCTGGAGCGTGGCAACCGGTGGCACGCGTTGGCGCGGCTGGCGCTGCGGGACGATCTCTACGCTTCGCTGCGTGCCATCGCGGTGGATGTGCTGCGTAGCAGCGATCAGGAGGAGCCCCCCGAGAACAAGATCGCCCAGTGGGAGTCGGCGAATGCCTCCCGCATCGAACGGGCCCGGGCGTCGTTGGAGGAGATCAAGCGTTCCGGACGTCAGGACCTGGCGACACTGTCCGTGGCGGCCAGGCAGCTGCGCAGCATGGTGCGCTGACGGCTTCCCCTCGGGTCGGGTTCGTTCACCCGCGGCTCGACCCGAGGGGCCGCCCGCTCGGTCCGACCGAGGGTGGGGCGTTCGTCGGATCCGGTTCCGTACCGTGGCCGCGTACGGTGTAACCGGGGCCCCGGGCGGCGCGGTCGCTGTCCGACCCCCGTTGATCGGCTGTGCGCTAAGGAAGGCAGAAGGTGGGAGCCTACGTCACCGAAGTGCCCCTGCGGTGGTCCGATATGGACGCTTTCGGGCACGTGAACCATGCCAGAACCGTGACGCTGCTCGAGGAGGCCCGTGCGGGGCTGCTCTTCAACGAAGCGGAACGGCGGGGCCACGGCGGTATGGCGGAGGGAATGGTGGTGGCCCGGTTGTCGGTCGACTACCGCTCCCCGGTGGAATACCACATGGGGGCCGTGCAGGTGCGCATGTCGGTGCGTGAGCTGCGCACGGCCTCGTTCGTGGTCGACTACGCCGTCGCCGCGGGTGGTGACGATTCGGTGGCCACTGCCGAGACCCTGATGGTGCCCTACGATCTGCGAGCCGGACGTCCGCGTCGCCTCACCGAGGGTGAACGTTCGTTCCTCGCGGAGTGGGTACTCGATCCGCTCGTGAACGAGGAGCAGCGAATTGCCTGAACTGCGAATGCCCGGTTCGGTCGAACGTGACGACCTGAGCGCGTTCGTGGCCCGTGCCGTGCGGCTGGACGGTCAGGCCGTCGTGCGGTTGCGGAACAGGTCCGACGCCGAACGGATCGATGTCTGGTCGGCCACCCCGTTCGACGCGCTGTGCACTCGTTCGGTGGGTGGTGAGGTCCAACCCGCCGACGTGAGCGTCTCGGGCAACGAGCTGTTGGCCGCGTTGACGGTTTCCAACGGGCCGGTGATGGATCCCGGCCCGGAGCGGGATCTGCTGTGGCGCTCCGAGCTGCCTCCCCCCGGAGGATGGCGGCACGTGGATGACCTGCCTGCCAGGGTCGTCGGAGAGGTGGCCGAGCAGGGGGTCGGTGTCGCCAGGCAGAACGTGGGGCCGAAGGGCACGCCGCCCGCTTCGCTGATGGATCAGGAAGTGTTCACCGTCAGCGGCTCGGGGCTGCACGTCAAAGTTCCGCTGCGCTGCTTGTTCGTGTTGACCGGGATGGGTTTTCTGGTAAGCGATCCTCCGGAGGAGGAGATCGTACGGGTCAGCGCCACCGAGACGTGGCTCCGTATCGACTCCCGGTTCGGGGCGGTGGTCCGGCGGCGGCACGCTCTGCTGCCCTTGCTGACCTGATCGAAGTTTGCCGCTCGGGGCGTCGGGTCGCTGCTTGGCGGGACCTCCCGGTCGACTCAGGTCAGCCACACCGCCGTGTTCGGTGGGATGCGTTCGCCCTCTAACGATCCGCTGCACAGCACGACCGTGCCCGGCGGTTTCGGCACGCTCGTACCGGAAGCGTTCAGCGCGCACGTCAGGTCGGTCCGGTCACAGCGAAACGCCAGACAGCCGGGCGGCGCCCCGTACCAGCGCACTGTGGTGCGGTGCGCGATTTCGTGGCGGCGTCGCAGTTCCATCGCGTTGCGGTGCAGCGACAGCGTCGACAACGGGTCCTCCAACTGTGCCTCCACGGTGCTGGCGGCCCAGTTGGGTGGGGTGGGCCACCAGTTTCCGGGCGCTGCGGAGAAACCGAACGGTGGTTGCGTACCCTCCCAGGGCATCGGGCCGCGGGCCGGGTGGCTGCTCGTACGATCGGGTTTCTCGGCTTCCGGCAGCCCCAGTTCCGTTCCGTTGTCCACACCGACCGCCCCCGGCAGGGCGAACTGGACCAACGCCATCGCTCGTGCGCGGGCCAGCCCGTGCGCACCGCCTCCGAACCGGGTGGTCGGGCGTGGGTTTTCCCATGTGGACAGCGTCCATACCGGTGTGCCCGCGTTGCTGTCCGAATCCGCCAGCACGGTCTCCACGATTCGGCGTATCTCGGTGGCGTCGAACCGTGACAGGCTGAACCGCAGGTCCACGCCCACGTCCAGCTCCATCAGGTCACCGAGGCCGGTGCGCCAGCCGTCGACCAGGCCACCGAGCATGACCGAGTCCCCTCCGTCGAGCACCGAGCGGATCATTCGCACGATCCGATGCGCGGATTCGTCGATCGGGCCGGTGATGCCCGGTAGCGCGGCGATCCGGAACCCGTCGACGCCGTGATCGCTCCAGAACCGCAGCGACTCCGCCAGTTCCCGTTGGTTTTCGCTGTGAACGATCTCCGTGCCGTCCACGGCGAGGTCCAACGCCACCCGCATTCCCGCCGCGTGTGCTTCGGTCAGCAGCGTTTCCAACGAGTCCAGGGTGCCGATCAACGGCTCCACGTCCCGCCCTTGTCCGGGGCGTCCCACCGGTGAAGCCAGCACACCGGTCAGCCAGATGGCGTCGATACCGATCAGTTCCAGGTACCCGAGTCTGTCCCGAACGCCCTCCAGATCACCGACCCCGTCGGCATCGGAGTCGCTGAACGCCCGGACATCGACACGGTAAAAAATTCGGTTTTCCCACCAGCCACGCCCTGTCGTCGAGTCTTCGCGGCTCAATTCGCTCAAGCCCACGGTGGCCCATCCTGTCACTGAGTTTTCCCGCCGCAGCGCTGTCGACGGGACCACGATCGGGTGGATCTTGAAATCTCGTCGGCTCGAACGAGGTGTCGTGCCGTCATCCGCAGTCCACGCACCACGGCTTCCCCGCGCCACGCTTCCGACGTCCTCGGAACCGCCATCCCCGAGAGTGATGGCCCCGAGAGTGCTGGTCCCGAGAGTGACAGCACCGCTGCCGGTCGCGGAACCCGCGGTGCGAGCCACCGGCGTGGTGTTCCGGCGTCGACGCGTCGGTGCACCTCCCACCGGTCGTCGATACGGCGGGAGGGCTCGGTCAGTTCGCGGTCAACCACACCGCCGAGTTCGGCGGTAGCTGCCCCTCCACCAGCGGACTGCTGGCGAGGAGGAGTTCTCCCGGCGGGAGCGGTACCCGTTGCTCCGAGGTGTTCAGCGCGCAGATCACTCCGCCGACACCCCTTCGGAACGCCAGACAGCCGCTCGGGGCTCCGTACCATTCCACGGTGTCCTCGTCGAAGAGCCCCGCGGTTCCGGAGCTCTCGTCGACACCGGCCTCCGCGGGAGCGGTGCGTTTCAGTTCCAGTTCCTGACGGTACAGCGAGAGGGTGGAATCCGCGCTTTCCAGCTGTGCCTCCACGGTGAGCTCTCGCCAGTCCGCCGGCACCGGTAGACAAGAGGTCGGGTTCGTACTGAAACCGTAGGGTGGCTCGCTGCCCTCCCACGGCATCGGCACCCGCGCGCCGACGAGTTCGCCGGGGTGGCTCTCGGTGGCGGAGGCGATGACCTCGGGCAGTCCGAGCTCCTCCCCGCTGTCGATGCACACGACTCCGGGCAGCGCAAGTGTCACCAGTGACATCGCTTGCGCCCGCGCACGCCCGAGTTCGCCGCCGCCGTACCGGGTGACCTGTCGCGGGGTGCTCCGGCCGGAAACCATCCAGCCGGGGCGCGTTCCGAACTCCCGGCAGGCGGCCAGTTCCTTGCTGATCGCCTCCTGGATTTCACCCGCCTCGAACTCCGCCTCCGCGAGGGAGCGGTTGAAGTCGACGTCCCACACCCCCCGGCTGGACTGCTGTTCCTCCACCAGGGAGCCGATCAGCCTGTCCGACTCCTCCGCCAGTGCCGCCCTGATGGCGCGGGAGGTGTCCGGATCCAGTCCCTGAGCCTCGGGCCCACCGGAGTTCCCACCGCGACGGGAGAGGGCGAGGCGGAAACCGTCGACTCCCCGGTCGGTCCAGAACCGCAGCGTGCGGACCAGCTCCTGCTGCGCCCGGGGCTGCCGTAGATCGGAGATGTCCGCGCCGATGTCGAGGGTCACCCGCAGATCGCAGTCGTGGGCGGCCGTGGTCAGGTGTTCGAAGGACTCCAGGACCGCGGCGGCCTGCCGCGGTTCGCCGATGTTGGGCCCCACACCGGTCATCGCGACCCCGGTCAGCCAGACCGTGTCGATGCCGAGCAGTTCGAGATACCCCAGCCGGTGGCGCAGGCCGTCCAGATCGCCGACACCGTCACCGTCGGAATCCGCGAACAGTCGGATGTCGATCGCGTAGTGCGTCGCGTCCCACCACCAGGGAAGTTGCTCCTGGCCGGGGGCGTCTTGTTCTGTCCAGCGGCGCACAGTGGTCACCCCTTAACTGTCCGGCCACCGTAGCCGAGTGTCCGGCGATTGGGCCGATGCGCCCGGACGCTGGCTGCGACGCCGGTCTCCGGTGTCGATGTTGTCGATAACCGTAATACCGCGAACTCCGTCGCGGTGTCGTGTCGGATATTCCAGCACCCACACCGCCGCCGGTGGTCGCTGGGGAGATCACCGGAGAACGGCGGTCCGCTGTGGACCCGTCCGAAAGGACCGGTTCCTGCGGGGTGGCGGCGATCGAACAGGTCGGGTCAGGGTACGCAGCGGGGACGTGGCCTGGTGGACGATCCCGAGTCGACCAGGGGGTCAGCCACGGAGTGGGCGGTTCGGCGGGCCGACCGGCTCGGGCGGACGCGGAATCAGAACCACGAGTTGACCATGCTGTGTGCGGCCATCTCGAAGTACTGCCAGAGCCGGTCACGCTGTTGCCGCGTCAGATCCACCTCGTCCAGGGCGATTCGCATACAGCGCAGCCAGGCGTCGCGTTCGGCGAGGCCGATCTTGAAGGGGGCGTGCCGCATCCGCAGTCGAGGGTGCCCGCGCTGCTCCGAGTAGGTCTGCGGACCGCCCCAGTACTGCATCAGGAACAGACGCAGTCGCTGCTCGGCGCCGCTGAGATCCTCCTCCGGGTACAACGGTCTGAGCAGCTCGTCCTTGGCGACCTCCTCGTAGAAGCGGGCCACGATGGTTCGGAAGGTGGCCTCGCCACCGACCTCGTCGTAAAAGGTTTCCGGAGTGCTCACATGCCCTCCTCGGGAGGCTTCGACGTCACTGCTGTTCGCCTGGCTCCGGCATCAAGCGTCCAGCCGGGTAGGGCGGCTTGATGTCCGCCTCGTCGTAGGCCCGCTTGATCTCGGCGCGGAGCAGGCGCTGCACGGCCCACTGCTGTCCCGGACGCACCTTGGCGGTCAACCGCAGCGTGATCGTATCCGAGGTGATCTGGTTGATACCGAGCATCTCCGGGGGCTCCAGTACGTCCTTGGAGAGCGGTTCCCGTTGTGCCGCCGAGGCCGCGACCGACTGCGCCACCTCCTGCGCGCGCGCAACGTCACTGCTGTGTGCCACGGGCAGATCCACCACCGCCACGGCATAGCCCTGACTGGAGTTGCCCACCCGCAGGATCTCGCCGTTGCGGACGTACCAGACGGTGCCGTTGATGTCGCGCAGCGTGGTGACTCGCAGTCCCACCGTCTCCACGGTACCGCCGGCCTCGCCGAGGTCCACCCAGTCACCGACCCCGTACTGATCCTCGATCATCATGAACATGCCGGACAGGAAGTCGCGGACCAGATTCTGCGCGCCGAAGCCCAGCGCGACACCCACGATTCCGGCCGAGGCGATCAACGGTGCCAGATCCACACCGAACTGGCGCAGCACGTAGAAACCCGCGAACACGAAGACCACGAAGCTGATCACCGACTTCAGCACCGACCCCAGCGTTCGCGCGCGCTGGCTCCGCTGTTCGGCCAGCGTCTCGCCCGAGACCGCCTCGCCGCGCCGCTCCCGCAGTGGCTGCAGCAGCTTCGGTGCCTCGCCGTTGGTGCGGCTGAGCCTGGTGATGATCCGGTGCAGCACGTATCGAGCCAGGAACGCCACCACCACGATCAGCAGGATCCGCAGCGGGGTGGCGATCAGCATCTCCGAGTAGTTGGCCAGCCACGCGTTGCTGGTCCAGTCGAAGACGGTCTCGCACCACCAACTGGAATCGTCCGAGCAGCGGGACTGTGCCAGGGGCAACGTGGTCGTCATGGTTTCGGGGCTCCATGCGGACGTTGGAAAGTTCTTCACGGTCGGCGTACGAATGGGGCTTCCCACACGTGCGCTTCGGCGATCCGACGGATGGGCCGGTCTGCCCGATCTCGGCGAGCGAATCCGGCGTTGTCGAGCGAGCTTCGTGAACGCCCCGCCGTCCACGACGCGAGCGGGTGCTCACGTGGAGCACCCGCCGCTGACCTGCTATTTCCGGATGAGTCCGGTGGCTTCCGCGAGAAACGCGAAATGGTCGGTCGCCATGCCCACACTACGGGAGACCGAACGCGCCGAATGCCCCACCTCCGTCTCGCGCCGGAGCAGTACGGGGCGCTTGTCCGGTGGTGAACTCGTCGCGTGCTGCAGTGCCGCGCACATCTTGCGCGCGTGCATCGGGTCGACCCGGCTGTCCGACTCGAACACCGACAGCAACACCGCCGGGTACTCGATGGCCTCGCCGATGTTGTGGTACGGCGAGTAGGACAGCAACCATTCGAGTTCCTCGGGGTTCTCGGCGCTGCCGTACTCCTCGCTCCACAGTCTGCCGAGCAGGAACTTCTCGTAGCGCACCATGTCCAGCAGCGGGGCCGAGCACACCACTGCCCGGTACAGCTCGGGGCGTTGCGTCAGCGCCGCTCCGACCAGCAGCCCACCGTTGGAACCACCGCTGATGGCCAGCTGGTCCGAGGTGGTCCAGCCTCGCTCGATCAGGTGCTCGGCCGCGGCGTGGAAGTCGTCGAAGACGCGTTGTTTGTTCTCCCGCATGCCCGCTTGATGCCACTGTTCCCCTTCCTCGGCGCCACCGCGCAACGAGGGCAACGCCCACACGCCGCCCGCGGCCACCCACGCCAGCGCGTTGGGGGTGTAGGCGGGTTCCCTGGACAGCGCGAAACCGCCGTAGCCCGTCAGCAGCGTGGGCAGCGGCCCGTGCTGTGGGGTCGCGGGAGCCAGCACGAACATCCGTACCGTGGTGCCGTCCGCGGAGCTGTAACTCAGCTGGGTGCTGGTTATCTCCGGTACGGCCTCCTGGCCCGGGGCGTGTTCCACCGCTTCCGTCTCGTCCGTGGCCATCGAGTAGGAGTACACGCACGGTGGCGTGGCGAAATCGGTCCAGCCGAGCCAAATGCGGTCACGGCCGGTCGCGGTCCGGGTGTCCACCGTGTTCATCGTGGTCACCTGCCCGGTGCCGGGCAACGGCACCACCCGGCGGAGCTCGCCGGTTCCCGCGTCGTGCAGCGTCAGTTCGGACACCGCGTGTGCGGTGCGCAACACGGCCAGTCGTGGCTCCGAACCCGTGCCGTCGAGCCAACGCGAGGTCTCCAGTACCGAGTCCGGATCCTCCGGGATCAGCTCCGTCCATTCGCTCGGGTCCGGTCGGTTCGGATCGGCGACGCAGAGCCTGCCGCGCGGCGCGTCCAGCGTGGTGCGGATGTACATCCACCCGTCCGGTTCCACCCGAGCGCTCGCCTGCACGCCCTGCTCGTCGTCCAGCACGCGTCGCAGCTCGGGAGCGCGGTCACCGTTTCGCAGGTCCGCTAGCCACAGCGAATCACGACGTGCCGTTCCCGGACTGCCGTGCACCAGCAGCCAGTTGCCGTCCGGTGACAGGCTCACGGAGTAGAAGTAGGTGTGATGCAGCTGTTCGCCGTGGACCAGCACGTCCTCGTCCGGGTCGGTTCCCACCCGATGCAGCCACACTCGGCGGTGGAACTGGCGCTCGTCCTCGGGGACCAGTTCGGGGGCGATCCTGCGGACGTAGTAGAACTCGGCGCCACCGGGAAGCCAGGCCACCGCGGAGTAGCGGCACCGGTCGATGGGGCCTTCCAGCAGTTCGCCCGTGGTCACGTCCAGCACGTGCAGCAGCGACTCCTCGTCCCCGCCGCTCGAGATCTGGTAGGCGAGTCGATCCCCCTCCAGGCTGGGGCTCCACCGATCCAGCGTCGTCAGCCCGGACGGATCGAGCTCGGTCACGTCGAGCAGCCGGCGAACCGTTCCGCTCGGTTCCCGCACGAACAGCACCGGGAACTCCTGGTCGCTCTCCCGTCTGGTGAAGAACGAACGGCCGTTGCGCCACACCGGCGCCGAGACCGACCCCGTGCGCAGCAGTGTGCTCAGTCGCTCGGCGATCTCCTCGCGCCGGGGCAGGTTGCGCAGCCACGCGTCGGTGAGCCGGTCCTGCTCACGTGACCACGCCGCGCAGGCCGGGTCCGAAGGGTCCTCCAGCCAGCGGTAGGGATCGTGCACCTCGATTCCGTGCGGCCTTTCCACCGTGTCCGTGCGATGCGCGTTCGGATATGACTCCGGCAATGACTGAACCTCGTTCACTCCCCGGACGATACGGGCATCGAAAACGTTCGTCCGCTCACACGACGCGGGCGGTCGGTGGGGTGCCGAATCGGTCGGAGCCGAATGATCGGAGTGGCTTCCCCACCGCGGGTAACCGTACATTTTCGATCGTGTTGTCTTCTCGTAGTCGAATTTTCGATATCCGATCGGTCGGTGCGGCGCGGATCACACGTGCGTTCCGGGCGGGTTCTGTGTTCGACTGATGCACATACACGGTGGAGGTGGTCGAGTGCCCGACCGAAAACCGATCCCGTGCGGCGCTCCGAAGGCGGCGCCGCCCCGCGCCCCCGCGCGTCCTGCCGGACGTAAGCGGGGCCACCGGCTGTCGGCCTCCGCCGACAGATCGGAGGGCGTGGGCGCTTGGCCGAAGCGGCGGGTGCTACTGCTGAACACGACGTTCGAACCGTTGACCGCACTGCCCGTGCGCAGGGCGATCGTGTTGCTCGTCTGCGGCAAGGCCGAAGTGGTGCACGGTGATTCCGCTGGATCGATGTTGCATTCGGCGACGCACAGCATCGAGGTTCCCTCGGTCATCAGGTTGAGCCGGTTCGTGCACGTGCCCTATCGCGGGCGGGTTCCGCTGTCCCGCTCGGCCCTGATGTTGCGGGACAACCATCGCTGTGTTTACTGCGGCGTGCGTGCGGAGACCATCGATCATGTGATTCCTCGGAGCAGGGGTGGTGCACACACCTGGGAGAACTGTGTGGCCTGTTGTACGCGTTGTAACCACCGAAAGGCCGATCGGACGCTTCGTGAGCTCGGGTGGCGCCTTCCGGAGACGCCGAAGGCCCCGCGCGGCAGGCACTGGCGCCTGTTGGCCGGCGCGACCGACCCCGACCCGATGTGGCTGCCCTATCTCGGCGAGGTCGCATCACACTGAACGGTGAGGTGGGCCGTCGTTCCCGGTGCTCGGCCCGGCACGATGAGCACCGCGGCTCTGGCCTGGTCGCGGTGCGCCTCCTACCGGTTCGCCCGGTTGCCCTCCGCTTCCTCGGCGCTCGTCACCCCGCCGTCCGCCCCAGCGCCGCTCGCCCCAGCGCCGGGTGACAGCTCGGCGTCCGTTCGGTCCGCCCGTTTCGGTGCCGCCGTCGGCGGATCCACCCGTGCCGGAGACCGAGTCGCGGGAGTCGTGACTGCCGCTGATCCGTACTCCGCGGTAGCGGCCGCTGATCCGAACACCGCCCAGTGAGCTGATCCGCACACCCGCACGGCCACTGATCCGCACACCGGCCTCTCCGCTGATCCGCACGCCGCTCCGGCCACTGATCCGCACTCCCGTGCGGCCGCTGATCCTTACCCCCGCGCACCCGCTGATCCGCACACCCGCCCGGAACCGGCTTTCGGTACCGGCTCCGGTTCCGGTTCCGGTTCGGAACACCTGTTTCGAGTACGCAGTGTGTTCATTCGGGATGAATGCGTAACACGGAAAGATCAAATTGGTGCTGCTGTTCCCGGTTTCGACGGTCATCTTTGTTTCCTCACGTGTTCGGAACTGCTCCTGTCATGGATGCGATCAATTACGCAAGATCCATACAGGTGAAATCTAGAATCGGAAACTGTCCGGTACAAGCCGCCAACTCGACCCCTCCGAGCGGCCGTCCGGTTCGGCTCCGAATGGCGGTTCCGAATGGGGCGAAAGCAGCACCGAAGGTGCCCGGGATCACGAAACGGTGGCCCTCTTGATGCGTATTTCGTGAGCGCTCGACTACTTCACGGGGTCGCAGGCGGGGTCTCCCGGGGCCGGCGAGGTTTTCCCAGTGGGTGAGGCGGGGAGCACAGGTAGTCGACCGCTGGTGGGGGAAATCGGATACCGTGCTGGTGTGACTGTCGTGCAGACCGTACTCTTCTTGGCCGTGATACCGGCGGCTGTCTACGGCCTCGTCATGTTGATGGTGCTGTGGCCGAGACTGCTCCGTGCCCGTTACCGCCCGAACGGGGAGTGGAACTTCCCGTCGGTGCTGTGGGTGGCGAACCCCGCCGGTGTGAGCCCCGGCAGCCCACCCACCGATCACGCGGAGTCCGAGGCGGAGTCCGGTACCGCAAGGGGAGGCGCTCGTGGCAACTGGTGAGATGACCCGAACAGCAGCGGACGTGAACCCTGCCGAGATCGAGGCGGGCCACGCTCTGACGGCTGGTGGTCGGCTGTCGATCGCGCGCCGTATCGAGCCGGAGCGCCCGAAGCTGCCGTTCTCCCCGGCGGAGCTGGCCCGGCTGGACGAGGCGCTGACACTGTCCACCCGTACGACCGGACTCGAATTCGCGATCTATCTCGGTGAGCTGGGAGAACAAACCCGTGATCGTGCCGAGCAGATCCACGCCGGTCTGGGCGACCGCGCCTCGCGCGGGGTGCTCATCGCCGTCTCGCCCGCCCAGCGTTGCCTGGAAGTCGTCACCGGCGAACAGGCCCACCGCCGAGTACCAGACCGCACCTGCAACCTGGCCGTGATGAACATGGTCGCCTCCTTCAAGGAGGGGGACCTGATCGAGGGGCTGATCAGCGCGTTGCGGATGCTCTCCGACGCGGCCGGCACCGAGTTCGAAGCCGAAGGCGAGCATCACTGACAGGGGATTCCAGCTGAGGGGCTTCCAGCTGAGGGGCTTCCAGCTGAGGGGCTTCCAGTCGGGGTCTCTCAGTTCGGGGTTTTCCATGTGGGGATTTCGGGCTCCCGCTCCGGGTGTTTCGGTACCGGAATCGCCGAAACACCCGGCGAGTGCCGGAACGCCCGCTCCTGATCCGCCTGCGGTGGTGGCGGAGACTCAGAGCAGTCCGAAGTTCTGGAAGTGCCGGAACATCTCGTAGGACGACGACGTGGTGGCCACGGCACCCAGCTGGCGAGCCCGATTGGCGTGCTGCAGCTGTCCGCGCTGCGTGCCGAAGACGATCAACGGTATCTCCATGCCCAGGTCGCGCAGCTCGCGCAGGAGCGCCAAGCCCGCGTCGGTGATCCACTGGCCGTCCTCCTTGCGGGCCATGTCCGAAACCACCAGGCGGTAGGGTCGTTTGGACACTTCGGCCACCGCCTCCGAGGTGGTGGCCGTGATGGTCACCCGCACCCCGTTGTTGCGGAGCTGCTCCACGAGCAGTGCGTGGCTCTGGGCGCGATCGGTGACCCACAGCACGGCGAACGGTTCCGGCCCCACCGGTGCCTGCACCGGGGGCAGCTCGGACGACTCGGGGTCGCCGTCCAGTTCCCACCCGGAGGGCTCCTCGGGCGTGCTCGCCCCGTCCCCGCCCCGGCCCGGGGGCGCCGTGGCCACCGGCACCGTTTCTCGCTCGTCCAGGCGACTGCTCAGGATGCTCAGTTGCCGCTGCAGGTCCTGGATCATCTCGTTCTGTTGATCGTTGAGCTCGTGGAAGGTGAGCCGCTGCCCGCCTACCTCGAACTCCAGTTCGCGTTTCTCGGCGGTACGCAGCACTCTTCCGATGGCCTGGCGGAAGAGCAGCAGTACCAGCAGAGTGATCAGCGGCCACAACAGCGTGGCGATGGCGGTTATCAGCTCGGGCATCGGCCGCTCCACGACGTGTTGGACGGTGCGCGATCACGAGCCTACGCGCGGTGATCCTGCGACTGGGTGATCTTCGCCGGATGCCACCCGGAAGGGCGTGCTCGCGGCGGTGCCGTCCGGTGGGGGAGCGGGCAGCGGCGTGCCCTCGCGTCGGGGATCGGGCGCGGGGTCCGCGAAGGGGACTTCGCGGACCCGGCCGCCCGTGCTGTGCTCCCGGTCAGGAGCGGTCGAACTCGCGTGCCGTCAGCGCGCGAACCACCCCGGCACGGCCCTCCGAGACCAGGCGCCGCAGGGCCGAGGGGTGCTCCCCGGCGAGCCAGGCGTCCGCGGCCTCGACCGTCTCGGGATCCACGGACCAGGAGGGGAACAGCCCCATCACCGTCGGCTGTGCCCGCTCGCTGGAGCGCCGTTGCCACACCTCGTCGATCTCGTCGAAGTAACGCCGTACGTAGGGGGTCAACAGCTCGTGCTGCGCGGGATGCTGGAACCCGGAGATGATCGCCTCGTTGATGGCGTTGGGCAGTTCGTCGTCGTGCACGGCTCGCTGCCACGCCCGTTCCTTGGCCTCGGGGGTGGGGATGAGCGCCCGGGCGCGCTCCGCACGCCGCTTACCGGTGGCGGTGGAGTCGGACGCCAGCTCCGCGTCGATCTCGGATTCCTCCGCCGCGCCGTGGGCCACCAGGGCGTGCAGCAGTTGCCAGCGCAGGTCGGTGTCCACCACCAATCCCTCCAGCACCCGTGAACCGTCGAGCCAGCCGCGCAGCAGGGTGAGCTTGTCCTCGTCGAGCTTCGCGGCCGTCAACGCGTTGACGAAGGCGAGCTGGTTGTCCGAACCGGGCCGGGCGGCACGCGCCAGCTCCAGCAGTCGATCCGTGTAGCGCTGCCAACCCTCCGGTTGCCAACCGGGGTCGGCATAGGCACCCAGTGCCGTGCGCGCCTGCATCAGGACCCGCTGCACCACGCCGATCTCGGATTCGCCTCCGATACCGCCGGCGGTGTCCTTGCCGAGCACGAGGCTGACGAAGTCGCGTGCCCGCATCTCCGCGTCCCTGGTCATCTCCCAGGCCGTCGACCAGCCCAACGCGCGCGGCAACGACTGGTCGATGTCGGCGATCCGCTCCACCAGGGTCGCCAGCGACCGCGAGTCCAGCCGCATCGTGCAGTAGCTCAGGTCGTCGTCGTTGACCAGCACGAGCTTGCCGCGCGGTACTCCGACGAGTTCGGGGGCCTCGGTGCGCTCACCGGAGATGTCGAGCTCGACCCGGTGGGTGCGGACCAGCTTGCCCGTGGTGGGGTCGTCGTCGTAGACGCCCACCGCGATGCGGTGCGTGCGGTACTCGCCCTCGCCCGGACTCGCGGGACCCTGCAGCACCGTGAACTCGGTGAAGCGGTCCTGCTCGTCGGTCTCGAACTCGGGGCGCACCGTGTTGAGCCCGGTGGTTTCCAACCACTGCGCGCTCCACCACGACAGGTCCCGCCCCGACGCCTCCTCCAGCGCGGTGAGCAGATCGGACAACCGCGCGTTGCCCCAGGCGTGCCTGTCGAAGTAGATCTTCAACCCGCTGAGGAAGTTCTCCAGCCCCACGTAGGACACCAGTTGCTTGAGCACCGAGGCGCCCTTGGCGTAGGTGATCCCGTCGAAGTTGACCTCGACGGCCTGCAGGTCCTCGATGTCGGCGGCCACCGGATGGGTGGAGGGCAGCTGGTCCTGCCGGTAGGCCCAGGACTTCTCCACGTTCGCGAAGGTCGTCCAGGCGTGGTTGTACTCGGTGGCCGAGGACTGCGCGAGCACGCTGGCCCAGGTGGCGAAGGACTCGTTCAGCCAGAGATCGTCCCACCAGCGCATGGTGACCAGATCCCCGAACCACATGTGCGCCATCTCGTGCAGCACCGTTTCGGCGCGGCGCTCGTAGAAGTACCCGGTGACCCTCGACCTGAAGACGTAGTCCTCCAGGAAGGTCACGCAGCCCGCGTTCTCCATGGCGCCCGCGTTGAACTCGGGCACGAAGCACTGGTCGTACTTGGCGAACGGGTAGGGCACGCCGAACGCCCGCTGGTAGAAGCCGAATCCCTGCTTGGTCTCGGTGAACAGCCGTTCGGGGTCCAGGTACTCGGCCAGTGAGGCACGGCAGTAGAGCCCGAGCGGGATCTCGCCCTCCGGTCCGCTGTACACGTCGCGCCATTCCGCGTAGGGACCCGCCACCAGCGCCACCAGGTAGGTGGAGATCGGAGGCGTGGCCTCGAAGGTGTGCGTGTTGCGGGTCTCGCTGGACGCGGTGATCTCGCCGGGCGAGTTCGAGACCACCCGCCACGTGCTCGGTGCCGTCACCGTCAGCTGGAAGTTCGCCTTGAGGTCCGGCTGGTCGAAGCAGGCGAACATCCGTTTGGCGTCGGCCGTCTCGAACTGGCTGTAGAGATACACCCCGCCGTCCACGGGATCGACGAAGCGGTGCAGCCCCTCACCGGTGTTGGTGTAGTGGCAGTCGGCGCGTACGACCAGCTCGTTCTGCTCGGCCAGCTCGGGGAGCGCGATGCCCGTTTCCTCGTCGTAGTCGGACAGGTCCAGTTCCACGCCGTTGAGGGAGGCGTTGTGCACCTGTGCGGCCATCAGATCGATCCACGTGGTGGTGCCCTGCCGGGCGGCGAACCTTACGGTCGTCTTTGATCCGAAGACCTCCACGTTCTCCCCGCTCGCGGCGTCGGACAGGTCGAGCTCGATCGCGTAGGAGTGAACGCGCAGCAGTTCGGCGCGCTGCTCTGCCTGTTGGCGGGTCAGGTTCGGCGGAGCCACGGATCACCTCGTTGATCGTCGTCGGATGGGGTCGGGCCGCGGGTCACGCGACGCCCGGAAACAATCATGCCGGAATGAAATCACGCTCCGGCACGGCGTCCCGTCCGGGCGCGCACGTCGCACCGGGTGCGGGCGTGCTTCGTTCGCCCGCTCGCGCTGCCGCTTCCCGCGATGTGGGCGGAAACCGCGTCCGGTGTGCGCCCCCGCATCCGGAAATCCACGGCACCCGGGAACACGAGAGCCCCCTCGGGTGGTTGACCAACCGGAATCGTGACCACACGTGATCGTGGAAGGCGTGTTGATGAGCACCGACAGCCCGCAGAAGCCGCAAGTCCACTTCTACTTCGACCCGATCTGCCCGTTCGCCTGGGTGTCCTCCCGCTGGATCCTCGAGGTCGAGAAAGTCCGCGACATCGACCTGCGGTTCCGCGTCATGAGCCTTTCCGTGCTCAATGCCGAGCGTGAACTGGGGGACCACTACGACGAGATGATGCAGCGGGCCTGGAAGCCCGTTCGCGTCGCCATCGCAGCCGCCGAGCACCACGGCAACGAGGTGCTGTCCCCGCTCTACACCGCGATGGGAACGCGGTTCCACGACAACGGCGACCAGGACTTCGACCGGGTGATCGCCGAGTCCCTGGCGGAGGTCGGGCTGCCCGAATCGCTCGCCAAGGCGGCTGTCACCGACGAGTACGACGAGCGGTTGCGTGCCAGCCACCACGCGGGTATGGACCCGGTGGGCGACGAGGTGGGCACCCCGACCATCCACGTGGACGGGGTGGCGTTCTTCGGCCCGATCACGACCCGCGTTCCGCGCGGTGAGCAGGCGGGCGAGCTGTTCGACGCCGCGCGCACGTTGGCTGGTTACCCGTACTTCTTCGAGCTCAAGCGAACCCGGACGGAGAATCCCCGGTTCGACTGACGGTGCTCCGACCGAGGGCGGACCGACTTGTCGCGGTTTCCGGGGCGGGAACGTCCGGACGCTCCCGCCCCGGACGGTGCTCCTGGCCGTCGCCCGGTGCCGCGACTCCTGGTGGGCACCCGCTCCGGTGTCGTCGGAACGGTCAGTGGTGGCTGAACACCCCCGCCTGCAGCCGAGGAGCCGTCGAGCTGGCGTTCCGCGCGAGCGCCAGCTCGACGTCCTCCCCATAGCAGCCCGGGAGCGTAATCACGTCCACTGCCGTGGTGAAGGAGAGCACGTCCACCACGACCAGCGCGGCGCACTCCTCCCCGAGGGAGCGAAGGCCCGCCGTTCCCCAGTCGAACCTCACCGTGTGAGCGGCCTGTGCGGCCGGTGCCGCCGCTTGTTCGTATGGCATTTCTGTCCCTTGACCGGGTGAGTAGTGCGCGTGAAGCGGTTTGGCAGACTACGCGTGTGCGCGTCTATCTTGGTTCCGATCACGCCGGTCTCGAATTGAAGTCACACCTGGTCGAACGACTCGACCGTCTCGGCTACGAGGTGGTCGACGTGGGCCCCGCCGTCTACGACGCCGAGGACGACTACCCACCGTTCTGCGTCGAGGCCGCGCGCCGCGTGGTGGCCGACGCGGGCAGCCTCGGTTTGGTCATCGGAGGTTCCGGCAACGGGGAGCAGATCGCGGCCAACAAGGTTCCCGGAGCGCGGGCCGCGCTGGTCTGGAACCAGGACACGGCGAAACTCTCCCGACAGCACAACAACGCCCTGCTCGCGGGCATCGGTGCCAGGATGCACAGCACCGACGAGGTCGAGGGAATCGTCGACACCTTCCTGACCACCGAGTTCGAGGGTGGCAGGCACCAACGCCGCATCGACATGTTGGCCGACTACGAACGCACCGGCGAACCCCCCGCCCTTCCCGAGCAGTGAGCCCCGCCGCCGGTCACGCCGGCCGCACCGTTTCGCGGCCCGCCCCACAGCGGTCGGCGCGGGCAGACTGGTTGTGAGTGGAGGTTCCGTGCCGGAAGGACACATCGTGCATCGGCTCGCCGAGCTGCATCGGCGTCGGTTCGCGGGAAACCCGGTCCGGGTGACCAGTCCGCAAGGACGTTTCACCGCCGCCGAAGTGCTCGACGGCGGCACCTTCCGGGACGCGGGCGCCCACGGCAAACACCTCTGGCACCGTTACGCCCCGGATCGGGTGGTGCACGTTCACCTGGGGCTGTACGGCAAGTTCACCGAGGCGCCCGTCCCGCTCGAACAGCCGCGGGGCAAGGTCCGCATGCGTCTGATCGGCCCCACGCACGGCACCGATCTGCGTGGTCCCACCGCCTGCGAACTGCTCACCGAGGACGAGCTGACGGAGCTGCTCGCCCGGCTGGGGCCGGACCCGCTGCGCTCGGATGCCGATTCCGAGACCGCCTGGCAGCGCGTGACGCGCTCGCGCTCCGGTATCGCGGCGCTGCTGCTGGACCAGTCCGTGCTGGCCGGAGTGGGCAACGCCTACCGGGCCGAGGTGCTGTTCCGGCAGGGGATCCCGCCCCGATTGCCGGGCAACGCGCTGTCCCGGGAGTGCTGGGACGCCCTCTGGGGCGACCTGGTCGACCTGATGTCCGACGGTGTCCGTACCGGGCGCATCGACACCGTTCGGGGAGAGCACTCACCCGAGGCGACCGGTAGACAGCCCAGGAACGACCGCCACGGCGGTGAGGTCTACGTCTACCGGCGCGCGGGCGCTCCCTGCCTGGTGTGCGCCACCCCGATCGGCATGACGGAGCTGCTCGGGCGCAAGCTCTACTGGTGCCCCCGCTGTCAGGGTGAGTGACAGCTGGTAGGACCACCGACCGGGCCGATCCGGCGGGGCCCGGGGCCGAGCCCGGAGTGCTCGTCGTGAACAGCTCGTACGGCCGTACGGCGGGGAGCCGTACGGCCGGATCCGTCAACCGGAAAGTTGGACCTCGCCGAGGACCTCCCACTCGTTGCAGGCGTGATCCCGGTTCAGGCGTGCCAGCGAGATGCTCGGTACCCGCACCGTGGCGGGTTCGGCACTGGTCGCGTCGAGCGTGGCCTTCGCGAAGACCGCGGGCCCGTCTGCCGTGGAAAAGGCGAGGCTCACGTGCTGGTCGATCTCCTCGGGTTCCCCGGCGAGATCCGATCCCACCACCGTGGCGGTGGCCTCGCGCAGCCGTGCCCGCAGATCCGTCAGCGTGGCCTGCGGCTCGGCGGGCAGTGCCAGCGCCTCCGGGAGCACCAGCCCGCTGTGGAACGACAGCGAGAGCGCGGCGAAGGAGGAGAGCCGTTCGCGTGCCGCCTCCAGCAGTGCCGCTACCCGTCCCTCCGGGGCCTCGTCGTGAAATCCGTTCTCCTGCAGCAGAATGTGCATCCACTCCAGCGGTACGGGGTCGAAACCGGGCAGATCGCGCAGCGCGTACTGGTACTGATTGGCCAGTCTCCGCAACTCCGGCTGGTCACCGAGCGGTAGCAGCCAGGCCAGGCTGCTACGGCCGGAGGACCACCCCTGGCGCCAGCGTGCGTGTTTGCGGACCTGATCTGCGTGCGGCATGTGGGTCACTCCCAGACGATGCACCGTCCGCGACGGTGCGGGACTGCTCTGACGGCGTTCGGTTGTCTACGAGGCAAGTCTGCCTCCCGGCGACGGGGCGGTCCGGGGCCGTGTCAGTTCACCGCGGAACTCGCCCGCTGCGCCTTCCCCCGCTGATCGAGTGTGGCCACCGCGTCCGAGTCGCGTACCAGCGAGGTCAGCAGCAGTCCGAGCACACCGAAGACCACCGGCACCAGGAAGGCACCGTGGAAACCGCTCAGCTGTGCCCGCGCCAGTTCCCCCGGATCGGGTGAGTTCAGCCCGCTGCTGGCCGCCTCGGTGAACATCACCAGCGCACTGGCGACCACGGCGGTGGCCAGTGCCGTGGCCACCTGGCGACTCACGTTGAACAGCGAGGTCGCCTGTCCCATGGCCGCCGAGGTCACCTGTGCGAACGCGGCCGTCTGCAGCGGAGTCATCAACAACCCCATCGAGGCCCCGAGCAGCAGCAGTGAACCGACCACGGCCCACAACGAGACTGACAGGCTCAGGAACTGCAGGGTGGCGGTGCTGACCAGCAGCGTCGCGAATCCGCCCGCCACCAGACGCCGTGGCCCCACTCGACCGTAGATCCTGCTGATCACCTGGGTGACCAGCAGCATGGACAGTGCCTGGGGCATCAGGATCGCGCCGGCCTGCAACGCGGAGGCACCACGCAGGTTCTGCAAGTACAGCGGGATGAGGAACAGCACCCCGAACATCGCGCCCGTCTGACACAGCAGCAGTACGTTACCGGCTCCGAAGATCCGGTTGCCGAGCAGCCGCAGATCCAGCATCGGTTCGGCGGCCCGCAGCTCCCGCCACACGAGTCCGCAGATCAGTACCACGGCCAGCAGCAGGCAGGCCCACACCGCGGGCTCGGTCCAGCCGTCCTGCGCGGCCCGGTCCAGGCCGAACAGCAGCACGGCCAGCCCGCTGCCCGCCAGCAGGAATCCGGGCAGGTCGAAACGCCCCGGACGCTGCCCCCGCTCCTCGACCAGGAACAGGATCGAGCACCACAGCGCCAGCGCGCCCACCGGCACGTTGATGAAGAAGATCCACCGCCAGCTGGCCACCTCGATCAACGTCCCACCGAGCAGCGGCCCCAGCGCCGGTGCGGCGGTGATCGGGATGGCCAGAATCGCGGAGGCCTTGGCGCGTTCCTCGGCCGGAAAGGCCCGGAAGAGCATCGCCTGCCCGACCGGGACCAGCATGCCGCCTCCGACTCCCTGCAGGAATCTCGCGGCGATCAGCGTTTTGATCCCCGGGGCCGCCCCGCAGATCACGGAGGCAGCGGTGAACACGATCACGGCGAACTGGAAGGTTCGTTTGCTGCCGAACCGGTCGGAGATCCAGCCCGAGGAGGGGATGAACACCGCGAGGCTGATCATGTAGGCCGTCAGTACCCACTGCAGGGTCCCGGCGTCGACGCCGAACCGTTCTCCCAGCGTGGCCAGCGCGACGTTGAGGATGGTCATGTCCAGGATCTGCATGACCAGTGCCAGTACGAAAGTTGTCCCGACGAGCCACTTGTACTCGAGCCGTCGCAACGGCGCATCGCCTCCGTAAGTGTCGAGTGGAACGCGAGGCATCCCGGCGCGGGCGCGCGAGGACACGTCGACCGGGGTGCGTGGGCGAACGTTCAGGATGCGGGCACCGCGCGCCGCGGGCCACCCCGATTCCGCGGGGGCCGCATCGGGGCCGGAGCCGGGCCCGGCGGGATGCTCCTCGGCGGACGGAGCCGCACGGTGATTCGACGGTCGTACCAGGACGCGACCGGATCCGAGGATGCTCGAGCCTGCGGTGGAAACCCGCGCCTGCCACGAAAATCGGTGGTCACCCGCTGCGCGGATGACCACCGACTCGACAGACCGAGCGGGTGACGGGAATCGAACCCGCATAACCAGCTTGGAAGGCTGGGGCTCTAACCATTGAGCTACACCCGCAGTGCGCCACCGATACTACAACAGCGGATCCCCGTAAGTGATCCCCGGGGGTCCCGCCGATCTCGACGACCACGTGTGCCGTATTCTAGCCAACAGCGATAGAGTGCACGCGAAGGACCCCTTTCGTGGGAATTCTCCTGGTGGAGTCGTTCCGGTGGGGTCATCGGGGTGTGGCGCAGCTTGGTAGCGCACTCGCTTTGGGTGCGAGGGGCCGTGGGTTCAAATCCCGCCACCCCGACGTTCGGGCCGGATATCCAGTGGGTATCCGGTCTTGTTCGTGTCGGGACCCGGGATGCCTCTCGGGCGCCGGGAATCCGTCGCTTCCGAGCTCGGTTCACTCCGGCTCCGGTGCCCGCCGGATCCGCTCGGCGGTCCAGGTGCCGGCCTGCACCGGAGCTTTGCCGCAGCTGTTCGGGCGCGGTGGTGCCAGCGCGACCTCGCGCAGCCGGATGCTCCAGTGGCGCCCGTCGCGGTGCCGCATCACCACTTCGTCGTCGGCCTCCGAGACGACGGTCAGTGCTTCGCCCGCGTGTTCGCCCAGGGCATCGCGCAGTGCCAGTTCGGCCACCTGGGCGCGCTGGGAGAACGCGGATCGCCCCCTGCAGTGTGCCGTCGTCATCTTTCCGGCCGTCGCGGCGGAGAGCACCGCGTCCACGCCGTGCGGTGTGAGGCGTCCGTAGTTGTAGCCCGAGGGCAGTACCACTCCCGTGGGCGCGAACCGGTGGCCGCCGGTGTGTGTGGTTTCCCACAGCTTGCCCTCGTGGCGCAGCCCCATCTCGCGCAGCAGGGAGATTCCGCGCAGCGCACAGCACTGATCACGGCGTCCGTTGGTGCAAACCAGCAGTATCGGTTCGGTGGTGGGGCTTCCCCAGCCGCCGTGTTCGCCGCGGGCGAATGCCTCGAAGTCGAGGTCGAGCAGTTCCGCCGGGTCGGTCAGTTCCGTGCGGCGCAGCCAGCTCGCCCCTGGCCGGGTGTGGGCGAAGTAAACGGTTCGTGGCGCGTCCTGTCCGGTGTCCGGGTGCCTGCCCGGTTTGCGGATGAGCTGGACCCGTACTCCGGTCTCGGCGGCACGCTCGGCCAGGCGGGCGCCGATCTCGGTATCCAGATGGCTCCGCACCAGCGCGTCCCCGCCCCAGGGGCCCGGCTGTTCCAGGCACAACCAGCTGGCCGCCACCGCCGCGGTGCCGGCCAGGGGCTCCGAGAGGGTCTCGGACCACGCCGAGCACGTCTCCCGCGCCGCACCGGCTCGTTCCCGTGGATCCTGCACGTTTCCACTCAAGCACGAGGGTGTCGTAATTCGCCCGCTCGGGCGGGTCGGCACCCGGAACGGCCCCTCGTGAGCTCAGGCCATAGAATCGGAGGTCAGCCCGGCGCGGAAAGTGTTTCCCGTGGTTACGGCCGTGGGAAGCCCAGGGAAGCCGGGAGTCTTTCAAGCACGTTCGCACGAGGAGACCACGTGAAGAGCACCGTCGAGCACCTGAGCCCGACGCGCGTACGGCTCAACGTCGAGGTGCCGTTCGACGAGCTCAAGCCGAACTTCGACCGCGCGTACAAGGAACTGGCCAAGCAGGTCCGGATCCCCGGCTTCCGTCCCGGCAAGGTTCCGGCCAAGGTGCTGGAGAGCCGGATCGGCCGTGGACCCGTGCTCGACGAGGTCGTCAACGAGGCCGTTCCCTCCAAGTACACGGAGGCCGTCACCAGCAACGAGGTCCAGACACTGGGTCGCCCGGAGATCGAGGTCACCAACATCGCCGACGGCGAGCAGATCGAGTTCTCCGCCGAGGTCGACGTACGGCCGGAACTGACCGTTCCCGCCTACGACGACATCCAGGTCAGCGTGGACGACCAGGAGGTCACCGAGCAGGACGTCCAGGAACAGCTGGACGAGCTGCGTGCCCGTTTCGGGACACTGACCGGGGTCGATCGTCCCGCGGCCAACGGTGACTACGTGAGCATCGACCTCTCGGCCACCGTCGACGGTGAGCAGGTCGAGGACGCCCAGACCAGTGGCCTGTCCTACGAGATCGGTTCGGAAGAGCTCGTCGAGGGCATCGACGAGGCGTTGATCGGCGCGAGCGAGGGCGAGACCAAGCACTTCACCACCACGCTGGTGGCGGGGGAGTACGCCAACCGCGAGGCGGAGGTCGAGGTCACGCTGAACTCGGTCAAGGAGCGCCAGCTCCCCGAGGCCGACGACGAGTTCGCCCAGATGGCCAGCGAGTTCGACACCATCGACGAGCTGATCGCCGATCTGCGTGAGCGGCTCGGCCGGGTCAAGCGGATGCAGCAGGGCATGCAGGCCAGGGACAAGGTCCTGGAGTCCCTGCTGGAGAAGGTCGAGGTCCCGCTGCCGGAGAGCGTCGTGCAGTCCGAGGTCGAGATCCGCGAGCACGACGCGGTCCACCCCTACGACCACGACGAGGAGCGCTTCGCCGAGTCGCTGCGCGAGCAGGGCAAGACCCGCGAGGACTTCGACGCCGAGACTCGTAAGGAAGCCGAGGAGGCGGTCAAGACCCAGCTGGTGCTGGACACCATCGCCGACAGTGAAGAGCTCTCGGTCTCGGACAACGAGCTCACCGAGCGCATCATCTACCAGGCGCAGCAGTCCGGCATCAGCCCGGACCAGTACGTCCAGCAGATCCAGCAGTCCGGTCAGCTGGGCCGTATCTACTCCGACATCCGGCGCAGCAAGGCTCTGTTCTCGGTCGTCCGGCAGGCTACGGTCACCGATTCGGCGGGCGAGCAGCTGGACATGGACGAGCTGCTGGGGACTCAGGACGAGGACCAGGAGCAGCCGGAGCAGGTCGAGGGTGCGGTAGCCGACGAGGAGGAGCGCACCGCCGCGCAGTGAGCGACGGATGGTGGAGCGCCGGTCGGATCCGACGACGGTTCCGACTCGGTTAACAAGCTCTCAGCGAACGTGGGCGGCACCGGGAAGCTGGTGCCGCCCACGTTCGTTAGGGTCGGTTGTAACGGATCACCCGGACTCCGGCATCCCGGTAACGGGCAATACTTCAGGCGGGCCCGGTTCGACGAAGTGCTTACCGGGTCCATTGTGGAAGAAGGCAGGGAGACGTGACCCAGCAACAGACTGTTCCGGCGTTCGACGCGCAGTCACCGCAGATGCGGACCGGTAGCAACGGGCTTTCACTCAACGACTCGGTCTACGAGCGGCTGCTGCGGGAACGCATCATCGTCCTCGGGTCCCAGGTGGAGGACACCATCGCCAACCAGATCTGCTCGCAGATGCTGCTGTTGGCCGCTGAGGACCCGGAACGCGACATCGCCCTCTACATCAATTCGCCGGGTGGCTCGGTTCCCTCCGGCATGGCCATCTACGACACGATGCAGCTCATCAAGCCGGACGTGGCGACGGTGGCGATGGGCTTCGCCGCTTCGATGGGGCAGTTCCTGCTCTCGGCGGGCGCCAAGGGCAAGCGGTTCGCCCTGCCGCACGCGCGGGTGCTGATGCACCAGCCCTCGGCCGGTCTGGGCGGTACGGCCTCGGACATCGCGATCCAGGCCGACGTGTTCTCCCGGCAGAAGCGGGAGATGGCCCAGCTCATCGCGGAGCAGACCGGCCAGACGGTCGAGAAGATCACCGAGGATTCCGACCGCGACCGCTGGTTCACCGCCGACGAGGCGCTCGAGTACGGCTTCGTGGACCACATCGCCAACCGTGCCAACCTGCCGAGCAGCTGATCCTACGAACCACCGAGCCCTGCCGGCATCACAGTCACGAGGAGTCACCCCAGTGAGCTCATTCCAGCTCCCCCAATCCCGGTACATGGTGCCGTCGTTCGTAGAGCGCACGGCCTACGGGGTCAAGGAGTCGAACCCCTACCAGAAGCTGTTCGAGGAACGGATCGTTTTCCTCGGGGTCCAGGTCGACGACGTCTCGGCCAACGACATCATGGCCCAGCTGCTGTACTTGGAGTCCGATGATCCCGACCGCGAGATCCAGCTCTACATCAACTCGCCGGGCGGCTCGTTCACCGCGCTGATGGCGATCTACGACACGATGCAGTACGTGCGGCCCGACATCCGCACGGCCTGCCTCGGCCAGGCCGCCTCGGCCGCCGCCGTGCTGCTCGCCGCCGGCACTCCCGGCAAGCGGATGGCACTGCCGAACGCGCGTGCGCTGATCCACCAGCCCGCCACCGAGGGGATCTACGGGCAGGTCTCCGACCTGGAGATCCAGTCCAACGAGGTGCAGCGCATGCGGAACCAGATGGAGTCCACGCTGTCGGTGCACACCGGGCGCTCGCAGGAGCAGATCCACAAGGACGTCGAGCGGGATCTGATCCTGACCGCCGACCAGGCCAAGGAGTACGGCCTGATCGACGAGGTCATGCCGTACCGCAAGCTCTCGGCCAAGAAGTCCTGAGAGCGCGGTCGGCCCGTTTCTCGGGTTGGTGTCGGTCCGTGTCGACCGGGGCGTGCTCGGCGCTCGAGTGGATCCGGCGTGGGCCGCGGGACGACGGAAGTGGTCCCGGCGGTCCGATGCGCCCCAGCGGAGGTCGAGTCGCGCCGGTCGGCGGACCGAGTGGTCAACCAGGCGTGAAATCGCCGACACGCCGAGCGTGTCGATGTTTTCGACGTGTTCGGTCCGGCGAGGCAAGGTGTTGATCAGGCGGTGCCCCGCGCCCCCTCCCGGACGGGGAACGATCTTGGCCGGATGAACGAATTCGGGACCGTGGTCCACCCCGTTGGGCCGAAATGGCGGGTACCGTCGAATGCGGAACCGACGGTGAAAACAGCTTAGGCGCGCACGTGACTGCGTGCCGGAGGGGACGAGGTCAGCGGCATGGCACGTATCGGTGACGGCGGCGACCTGCTGAAGTGCTCCTTCTGCGGGAAGAGCCAGAAGCAGGTGAAAAAACTCATCGCCGGCCCCGGCGTGTACATCTGTGACGAGTGCATCGACCTCTGCAATGAGATCATCGAGGAGGAACTCGCCGAATCGGGCGAGGTCAAGCTCGACGAACTCCCCAAACCGGGTGAGATCCACGACTTCCTGGACCAGTACGTGATCGGCCAGTCCAGCGCCAAGCGCAACCTCTCGGTGGCCGTCTACAACCACTACAAGCGCATCCAGGCCGGTGAGCAGCAGGGATCCCGGGAGGGCAAGGACGAGCGGGTCGAACTGGCCAAGTCCAACATCCTCATGCTCGGCCCCACCGGCTGCGGCAAGACCTACCTGGCGCAGACGCTTGCCAAGATGCTCAACGTGCCGTTCGCCATCGCCGACGCCACCGCCCTCACCGAGGCGGGCTACGTGGGTGAGGACGTCGAGAACATCCTGCTCAAGCTGATCCAGGCCGCCGACTACGACGTCAAGCAGGCCGAGAAGGGCATCGTCTACATCGACGAGGTCGACAAGATCGCCCGCAAGAGCGAGAACCCCTCGATCACCAGGGACGTCTCCGGCGAGGGCGTACAGCAGGCGCTGCTCAAGATCCTGGAGGGGGCCACGGCCAGCGTCCCGCCGCAGGGGGGCCGCAAGCACCCGCACCAGGAGTTCATCCAGATCGACACCACGAACGTGCTGTTCATCGTCGCCGGCGCGTTCGGCGGCCTGGAGGACATCGTCGAGGACCGGGTCGGCAAGCACAGCGTGGGCTTCGGGGCGGACCTGCGTTCCAAGGCCGAGATCGAGTCGGCCGACCACTTCGGCGAGGTGCTGCCGGAGGACCTGATCAAGTACGGG
The DNA here is from genome assembly GCF_900101095.1 of Actinopolyspora mzabensis. Taxonomy (GTDB): domain Bacteria; phylum Actinomycetota; class Actinomycetes; order Mycobacteriales; family Pseudonocardiaceae; genus Actinopolyspora; species Actinopolyspora mzabensis. The sequence continues at coordinate 196,831 of NZ_FNFM01000011.1, read as the reverse complement.
CTCATTCCCGAGTTCATCGGCAGGCTGCCCACCGTCGCCAGCGTTTCGAACCTGGACAAGGAAGCGCTGGTCAAGATCCTGACCGAACCGCGCAACGCGCTGATCAAGCAGTACACCCGACTGTTCGACCTGGACGGTGTCGAGCTGGAGTTCACCCAGGCCGCGCTGGAGTCCATCGCGGACCTGGCGATCGTGCGCGGCACCGGCGCCCGAGGGCTTCGGGCGATCCTGGAGGAGGTGCTGCTTCCGGTGATGTACGACATCCCGAGCCGCTCCGACGTGGCCAAGGTCGTCATCACCGAGAAGACGGTCGATGAGAACGTCAATCCCACGATCGTCGCCCGTCAGAGCAGTCGCCACGAGCGCCGCGAGAAGTCCGCCTGAATTCTTTCGCCCCGGGCGCGGCGTCAATTTCTCGCGAAATTGACGCCCACGAGACTGCCGTGGGCGAGCGACCATGTGGGTAAGCAGCGCGGGTATCCCCGGTGCGTGAGTCGGATGCATTGCAAGGCCGGGCCGCTCGCCGCGATGCCGAGCTCCGGCCACCCTCGCAGGCGGCACCGCCGTGGGTTCTCCGGTGCGGCTCTCGCGAGGACGGCCCCGACGTTGTGTAGTAACTACCCGAGGTCGGGGCACCCGCAGCGCGAGCCGTGCCGGAGGTTCCGCCACCCGCGCAGCTACGGCAGCCGAGCTGAAGAAAGTTCCCGGTTAGCCGGATGGTGTTCCCCTCCGCGTGTACCGCGCGCGTAATGTCCCCCGATGGGCAATCATGGTGCCGACCATCGTGATTGCCGATGTCGGGAGGGGAACACGGTGAGTGAGATGCATGTTCTGCTGGTGCACGGGTTCGGCGGTTCGGGGCCGTGGCACTGGCAGCAGTGGCTCAGTGGACGACTGGACGAACTGGGCGTGACCTGCGAGATGCCGCAGTTGCCCAAACAGGACCAACCGGTGCTGCAGGAATGGCTGGCCGTGCTTCGATCACGGCTGGAGGACGTTCCCGCGGAGTCCGAGCTGGTGGTGGCCGCGCATTCCTGTGGGGCGGCGCTGTGGCTGCACCACGCCGCCACCATCCACGGCACCGCGCGCCGTGCCGACCGGGTGCTGCTGGTCGCACCGCCCGGCCCGGACTGGCGCCATCCCGATGTCCACGGCATCGCTCCCTATCCGGTCGACGCGCACGCGCTGCGCAGGGCGGCAGGCACCACGCGGATGGTCGTCGGTACCGGAGATCCGTACCTGTCCGTGCAGGACGGGCACTACCTGGCCGAGACCATGCGGGTGGCGCTGGACGTGATCCCGGACGGGGAGCACCTCAACACCGACGCGGGGTACGGCCCCTGGCCCGCGGTACTGCGCTGGGTCTCGCACGGCACGACGCCGGTGGCGGACAGGTTCGAGACACCACCCCAGACGGGAGGGGCGGCGCCGAGCACGTTCCGCCTGGTGTGATCGGTCCCGAGCTCGGAACTGTCGAAGTTACGTTCCCGGGACCTCGGCGTCCGAGAGCCTGTCCGGCCGGGTGTAGACGTTCATCGATGAGCCCCGCAGGAAGCCGATCAGTGTGATGCCCTGTTCCTCGGCCAGTTCGGCCGCCAGCGACGAGGGCGCGGAAACGGCCGCGATCGCCGGGATGCCCGCCATCGCGGCCTTCTGCACCAGTTCGAACGAGGCACGGCCCGACAGCATCAGCACGTGGCCCCGCAGTGGGGTGCGGCCGTCCAGCAGCGCCCAGCCGAGCACCTTGTCCACCGCGTTGTGCCTGCCCACGTCTTCCCGGGCCACCAACAGTTCGCCCGCGGCGTCGAACAGTCCCGAGCCGTGCAGCCCGCCGGTGGTGTCGAACACGCGTTGCGCCGCTCGCAGTTTCTCCGGCAGTTCGACCAGCGTTTCCGTGCTGACGTGGGAGTCGTCGGATTCCGGTGGGTGGGCGCTGCGGAGCCGCACCGCGTCGAGTGCGGCCTTGCCGCAGACTCCGCAGGACGAGGTGGTGTAGAAGTTGCGCTCCACCGAGTTGTCCGGCCGGGGGACGTGGGGAGCCAGCTGTACGTCGAGCACGTTGTAGGTGTTGCGCCCGTCGGGGCCGGGGCTGTCGCAGTAGCGCGCCGCCGTGACGTCGTCCCGTGCGGTGATGACGCTCTCGGTCAGCAGGAAGCCGTGGGTGAGTTCCACGTCGTGACCGGGGGTGCGCATGGTCACGGTCAGCGGTTTGCCGTCCAGCCGGATCTCCAACGGCTCCTCGGCGGCCAGCGTGTCGGGGCGGTTGGTCTCGCCGTTCGGGCCGATGCGCCGCACCGGCCTGCGTACCGTGATCCGTCCCATGCGGGTGGGCCTCCCGATCGTGGTTGCCGACTGCTGGCTTCTTCCGGTCGTTCGTTTCCTTCTGCCGGCGCCCTCGTGCCGGGACCGCTCAGGATACGCCTCGCGGGCGGTCCGTGAGGTATGCAGCCGCGAGAGCCGTGGTTGTCTCGGGTGCGGGTGCGCTGTTGTTTCGGATGAGTTCCGCCGCGGCACCGGAAGTGCGTTGGTGCGGCGGCTCAACCCGAAGGAGTGATTTCGCGTCCCACGGGGCGGCAGGGCGATGCGGTGAGATCACTTGGAAGGGTGAGGGAGATGCGACGTCGTGGTGCACGGATGTTGCTGACGGGTGCGGCGGCACTGGTGCTGCCGCTTGCCGGATGCTCCTCGGAGCCGGCGTCCCCTTCGGAAGCCGCGACGGGCGCCGAGACCAGCGGTTCCACCGGGGCGGGCAGCGCGGGTTCGGCCGGTGAGACCGCGGAAAGTACGGCCACCGATGTCGTCGACAGCTTTTCCGACGGCCGTTCCACGGCCGCGGACTCCGGCGGGGCGAGCGGTTCGGGTGACGGGGCGGATTCCGCGGGTGGCGGCGGCGATTACGCGGAGTTGGCCGGTTTGAACGTCAAGAGAGCTGACGGGGCCTCCGCACGGGTCGTCTTCCGCTTCGAGGATGTCGGTGGCAAGAGCGAGTTGCCGAGTTACCAGGTGAAGCACCTCGACGGTTATCCGAAGGCTCCCGGCTCGGGCAAACCGGTGGAGATGGCCGGGCAGAACTTCCTCGGCGTGACCTTCACGCACGCCACCGCCGGTGAGCTGCCAGATGCGGTCGAGCCCGAGCTGCCCACTGTGGCCGAGGTGCGCTACCTGGGCGGTTTCGAGAAGGTGCAGGAGGCCGCGATCGGGGTCACCAGCTGCCACGGCGCGCCCACCAAGCCCGAGTACGATGTCAGCAAGGTCGACACCGCCGTCGTCGTGGAAATCGAGGCTGCCGACTGTTCCTCCTGATTCCATCCGCTTTCGAAGTCTGCCCTCGCGTGTCGAGGGCGTCGGTTGGGTCTCACAGTGCCGGAGTTCTCGACTTGCACGAATCTTTCATCGCGGCAATCGGTTTCGGACGATCCTGTTCGGATTTCTCGATCGCACGGGGCGTGTTTCACTGAACAGGCGGGACACGCCCCTGGTTTCGCGACGAAGCTCAGCCGATCTTCGAAGTCGACAGCGCTCGTAACTGCCCAAGCCCCGGTGTTGTTCGCCGACCATGGAAGCTCGGTGCCGGAGTCGTCCGCAGGAACTCAGGCCGGATGACCGGTTTCATCGGGCCGGACCAGCACGACGTCGCGGATGATGCCGAACATGCGTCGCGCCCCTTCGGCCGAGCCGCAGTGGGCCAGCACGTGACCGTCCGAACGGAACACGTTGGCGCTTCCGCCCACCTCCACGCCCCAGGCGTACAGGTCCAGCTCGCCGGACTCGGGGTCGGTTCTCTCCAGCAGGGCGAACACTTGGGGTCGTTGTGCGGAGTTGAGAAGCTCCTTCGGAGTAGTGACTCCACCAGTGCGCAACGTGGACTTGGTCTCGTTGGAGGTCGTTCCTTCGTTAGATCCGGCTCGCATAGCACTCTCCTTCGTTGAGTAATCTGCCAGTTGCTTGTGGTAACCACTATGTTTCACGGGTACCCGTGTGCAAAGTGGGTACCCAAATAAACACTCGGATGGATGATCACTTGAAGGGAACATGGCGAGATGACCGTGGGTGATGGGGACGCTGTAAGCAGCACCGTGCGGCGGTGGCAGCTGACGGAAAGCTTGCGTCAACTCCGTGAACAGGCAGGGTTCACGATGCACGAAGCTGCTGACGAGCTGCGAAAGCAGCCGGGAAAGTGGTCCAGGTCGAAGTTGCAACGGATCGAGACGCGTGATCAGAAGGTCAAGTATCGCGAAGTCGAGCAACTGCTTGATCTCTACGAGGTTACGGATTCTGACCTGCGAGCGTGGTTGTTGGCTCTCGCTTCTACAGCCAACGAACGTGGGTACTGGCTGGCTATTCGAAAGGAGTTTCCGCACGACTTCCGAGGTGTGTTGGAAGTCGAAGGGGCATTGGTCGCTCAGCGTCAGCTCGAAACCATGGTTGTTCCCGGCTTGCTACAAACTCCGGACTGGGCACGCGCTGTGATGACAGGAGGAAGTCCGGATCTGTCTGCGGAAACCATCGAACGTCGGGTCATGGCGAGGATGGCACGCCAGCAAGTCCTTACCAGGGCTGAACCGTTGAGGTTGCATGCGATCATCGACGAGCCTGTTCTGGAGCGTCCTGTAGGTAGCGATGCCATCATGCGGGAGCAACTCAAGCGGCTTGTCGAGTGCGCGCAGCATGAGCACATCACTATCCAAGTGCTTCCCATGTCGGCAGGAGCCACCCCGGCTGTCGACGGTTCGTTCTCGATCCTCACGCTGCCCGAGCCCATACCTGACTTCGGTTATGCTGAGGCACCAGGCGGAACGCTGTACATCGAAGATCGTGACGAGGTGCGAAACTACACACTTCGGTTCGGTGTTCTTACTGAACGAGCATTGTCTCCGGAAGAGTCCACCGTGAGGATTGAACGGGCCGCGCAGCAATTCGCGAAATCCACCGCATGAGGGGCGCATACCGTGAGTAACAACATCTCCACTAACTCTTTGGTGTGGCGCAAGAGCAGCCGTTCTGGAGGCGGCGGTACTGGCGGTGGCAACTGCGTCGAGGTCGCCTTCGGTGAGGGGTTCGCCGCAGTACGGGACTCCAAATCGCCCGAGAAGGGCATGTTTGCGATGCCCGCTGCCCAATGGCGGTCCTTCTTGAGCGGATTGCATACCGATCGTTATGAGTACGGCAGTTGAGGAGGCGAAGATGTTCGTAGCAGGGGAGTCAGCTAGTCTGGCCTGGCGCAGGAGCAGCCGCTCCGGAGGTGCTGGCAGCGGCAGTGGGAACTGCGTCGAGGTCGCTTTCGGTGAGGGGTTCACCGCTGTGCGGGACTCCAAGTCACCCGAGACGGGTGTGCTCGCGGTCCCCACCGCCCAGTGGCGGTCCTTCCTGGCGAGTGTTCGCGCAGGAGCGCGAGCGTAATCGCACCGGTCATCCGGAATCCTTTCCGGAACCGACGAAGCGAGCCGAGTCCGAGGTATCGACTGTCGAGGAGCTGTTCCCACGGCCGCGTGGGCCGCTACGACAGCGGTGCGACAGTGGGCAGCCCGTCCGCTCCGTGCGCGAGGATGGACGGTACTGACCCCGGCTAGGAAGTAGCCCCCTCCCGGACACAACGAGCCGTACTGGTGCTCTTCGGGGCATGAGCACGAGAAGTGCTGGGGCTCGGTCGCAGCCTCCTCGTCGGCTTTGCGATCAGACGCTTTTCGGGGGATCGACAGCACCGTGCTCTTCCTCCAGCGGATCGGAAAGAGCGCGGTGCAGCTCGGGATCGGCGTGCACTGCCGCCGTGGCGCGCCACTCGCGGATGGTCCGGGCGAGCACGTTCCAGCGTTCGAGTTCGGCAGCCGTCTCGAACGCCCTGGTGAACTCGGTGGCGAACCGGTGGCGATCCTCTTCCGGCAGCACATCGGTCCATGGAAAGGTCTCGGCGAGCATCTCGGCGATCCCGGCGGAGTCCAGGTGGTGCAGCATGCTGCGCATCGCCCGCGCCGCAGTGGCCGCGCCCTCGGTTGCCACCGCCACGTCCTCCTCCTGCAGCAGCAGTAACGGTGTCCGGCCCCTTCTACGGACTCGAACTGCCCCCTGCTCGGCACGTTCCGCCACGGAGCGCGGATCGCGTTGCAGTTCGCTCCACTGAACTTCGGTAGTCACACTCGAATTATGAACTAATTCAGAATTCGTGGCAAGTCGTGGCCACGATCGAGTGGCGAGGGGCTGGAGCGGCGGAGAGCCGCGCCGCTGCCGGGCGTAAATTTCTCGCGAAATCGCCGCGCCGGAACGCCGGAGTCCGTTGTCCGCGCACGACCGCCGATCAGGTGGTTCGCCTCGTCGCGGGGGAGCGCGGTGTTCTCGAGGAGGGGCGCTATGTTCGGGTTGTGACGGACAGTGAACCACCACGCCCCGGAGATCTCTCACCGCGCGAATGGGCCAGGCGGGCGAAAAGCATCGAAGCCGAGTTCGACGACTATCCGGACGAGCGGATCGACATCCTCCGCGACGCCGCGGAGGCCTGGTACCAGGCCGGTGAGCTTTCGGAGGTCGAGCGCTGCCACCGGCAGGCTGCCGAGCAGGAAGCGAAACCCGGCGGGGCACATGTCTCCTACACCGTGTTTCTGTTCGAGCAGGGGGACACGGCGCGTGGTTACGAACTGTTGGAAAGCTTGCGACGGGAGCTCCCGACCAATCCGTCCATGTACGAGTCCCTGGCTGAAGCGCTGGAGGGCGTTGGTGATTATCACGCCGCGCTGAACTGGCTAAATCGTGGCATCAGCCGGTGCTATCCGGAATTGCCCTCTCCGCCCGATGCCTTGGAACTGTCGCGTGATCTGTTTCTGCTGCACCTGTGTCACGCCCGAAGAAAGGTGCGGGCAGCACTGGAGCAACCCGCGGACTCCCTGGACGAGGCCGCATCGGCAGGTGCTGAGTTGCGCGGCTGGACGCACGATTCGCCCGCTGGCGAGTCGTGCGGGGACCCGTTCGAGGACGACGACGCGGAGTTGCCTCTCTCGCCGTTGGTGCTGTACTGGCCGGGAGAGGAGATCGAGGAGCTGGCGCGTCGGCACCTCGCGCTCTGTCCGGAGGCCGATTCGGAGGAGCCGCGCGCCGAGCACCGGCGTGCGGTGGAACGAGGGGCACGTGAAGCGGCGCAGGGTGAGACACCCCTCGTGCTGTGGGGAAACGTCGCCGACTTCACCGAGTTCTGCCGGGCGAACGAACTGGATCCGAAGTGGGCCACGGCGCTGGAGGAGTACACCCTGCGCCAGGCGGTCCGCGGCGAGGGAAGCAGCTGGCCTCCCGGACGCAACGATCCGTGCTGGTGCTCCTCGGGACGCAAGTACAAGAAGTGCTGCGGCGCACCGGGCTTCGTCGAAACCGCTCGGACGACTACGTGACCAGACGCTTTTCGGAGGACCGACGGCACCGTGGTCCTCCTCCAGCGGCTCGGAGAGGGCGCGGTGCAGCTCGGGATCGGCGTGCACCGCCGCCGTGGCTGGGCCAGGCGTAAATTTCTCGCGAAATCGCCGCGCGACTCACGGCCAGGAGTGCGCGCTCAGTGGTTCACGGCCGGGAAGTCGGCCACAGTCAGGTAACCGCTCACGGCCAGGGACCCAGCTCGGGCAGCGGTCCGTCGCTGTCCGGGAGCCGCTGCGGGGTCCGGCCCGCCAGCCAGCAGGCCAGCGAGGCGCCGGAGCCCTCGATCTTCCGCGTCGGCGAGTCGCCGATTTCCCAGGTGCGCTCCAGATCGCGGGGCGCGAGCACGACCCCGCTGCCCTCCAACCGGGGCAGCAGGAAGTCGATGGTGTGCTCGCAGAACTCCGGCGGCCACTCCGACTCGGTGTGGCCCAGGTTCAGGTCCACGGTGTGGATCTCCAGTTCGCGCCACCGGCACGAAACCAGGTCGGCCACGGTGCCGTTCCGGAACCGCACCGGCCGCTGCCAGTCCTGCTCGGCCACCGAGTCCCAGACGATCTCCAGCTGCGCGTGAGCGGTGGCGGTCTGCTGCACCAGCCCGATCGCGTCCTGCGCGGCGTCGCGCTCGATCGCCTCGTCGCGGTCGCCGTCCGGATACGGGTCGACCAGCTCGCCGCGCCCGGCGGCGCTGGTCATGTTCGCCAGCGCGATCGCGTTGTGGGCGAGATGCGCCACCACGTGGGCGCGCGACCAGCCGGGCAGCCTGGAGGGTTCGCGGAGATCGCTGGTCTCCAGCTCGCTGACCAGGTCCAGCAGTCTGTGGTGACCCTCCCGGACGGGGTCGAGACCGGCTTCGTCCATGGTTCGCAGGCCGCCTTCCCACGCTCGGTTCCGCCGTTGAAGCCTAGCACCGTACAAGGATGCCCGACGGGGTTCGTAGAATCCTGGTGTGACACAGACCAGCCCAGCACAGCCCCGTGAACTTCCGTCGACCTGGAACCCGGCCGACGTAGAGGCCGAGCTGTATCAGCGCTGGTTAGACGCCGGATACTTCACCGCTGACGCGAACAGCGACCGCCCGCCGTTCTCGATCGTCATCCCGCCCCCGAACGTCACCGGCAGCCTGCACATCGGTCACGCGTTCGAGCACACCCTGATGGATCTGCTCACGCGCCGTCGCAGGATGCAGGGTTACGAGGCTCTCTGGCTCCCCGGCATGGACCACGCCAGCATCGCGGTGCAGGCGCTGGTCGAACGCCAGCTGCAGCAGGAGGGCGTCGACCACCGCGAACTCGGTCGGGAAGGCTTCCTGGAACGGGTCTGGCAGTGGAAGGAACAGCACGGCGGGTCGATCCTGTCCCAGATGCGTCACCTCGGTGACGGCGTGGACTGGACCCGCGAGCGGTTCACCATGGACGCCGGACTCTCCCGCGCGGTCGACACGATGTTCAAGCGGCTCTACGACGACGGGCTGATCTACCGCGCCGAACAGCTGGTCAACTGGTCGCCGGAGATGCGTACCGCCATCTCCGACATCGAGGTCGAGCACCGCGAGGTCGAGGGCGAACTCGTCACCATGCGCTACGGCGACGGGGACTCGGCCCTCGAGGTGGCCACCACCCGGGTGGAGACCATGCTCGGCGACACGGCGGTCGCGGTGCACCCCGACGACGAGCGATACCGCCACCTGGTCGGCACCGAGATCGAGCTCCCGCTGGCCGGGCGCGGGATCCCGATCGTGGCCGACGAGCACGTCGACCCGGAGTTCGGCAGCGGCGCCGTCAAGGTGACCCCGGCGCACGACCCGAACGACTTCGAGATCGGCCGCAGGCACGACCTGCCCATGCCCACGATCATGGACGAACGCGGGCGGATCGCCGGGACCGGCACCCGGTTCGACGGCATGGACCGGTTCGAGGCCCGCGTCGCCGTGCGGGAGGCCCTGCGGGAGCAGGACCGCATCGTCGCGGAGAAGCGCCCCTACACCCACAGCGTGGGCCACAGCTCGCGCTCCAAGGAGCCCATCGAGCCGCGGCTTTCCATGCAGTGGTTCGTCAAGGTCGGGCCGCTGGCGAAGGCCGCCGGTGACGCGGTGCGCGACGGCCGGGTCGAGGTGCACCCGCCGGAACTGGCCAAGCGCTACTTCGACTGGATCGACAACCTGCACGACTGGGCCATCTCCAGGCAGATGTGGTGGGGCCACCGCATTCCCATCTGGTACGGACCGCGGGGCGAGGTCGTCTGCGTCGGACCGGACGAGCAGCCCCCCACCGGCGAGGGGTGGCACCAGGACGAGGACGTGCTCGACACCTGGTTCTCCTCCGGGCTGTGGCCGTTCTCCACCCTGGGGTGGCCGGACGACACCGCCGACCTGCGCAAGTTCTACCCAACCAGCGTGCTGGTCACCGGCTACGACATCCTGTTCTTCTGGGTGGCGCGGATGATGATGCTGGGGCTCTACGGCATGTCCGACCGCGAGCCGGAGCAGGCCGTGCCCTTCCGCAGGATCGCGCTGCACGGCATCGTGCGGGACAAGCACGGCAAGAAGATGTCGAAGTCCTCCGGCAACACCGTGGACCCGCTGCAGTGGATCGAGACCTACGGCACCGACGCCGTGCGGTTCACGCTCGCCAGGGGGGCCAATCCCGGCGCCGACGCCCCGATGAGCGACGAGTGGGTCGCCGGGGCGCGCAGCTTCGTGACCAAGCTGTTCAACGCCACCAAGTTCGCCCTCGGCAAGGACGCCCGCGTTCCCGAGCGGCTGCCGGAGCGCGCCGAGCTCACCGACGCCGACCGCTGGATCCTGGACCGGGCGGACGCGTTGGTCACCGAGGTGGACGAGCTGCTGGAGGACTTCCAGTTCGCCAAGTCGGTCGAGGCGCTCTACCACTTCACCTGGGACGAGTTCTGCGACTGGTACGTGGAGCTGTCCAAGGTCCAGCTGGACGAGGGCGGAAGGCGCGCCGAGGCCACCCGAGAGGTGCTGGGCCACGTGCTCGACGTCCTGCTGCGGCTGCTGCACCCCACGATCCCGTTCGTGACCGAGGCGCTGTGGACGGCGCTGACCGGCCGGGAATCGGTCGTCATCGCCGACTGGCCCACCTCGACGCGGCACCCGGCCGACACCGCGGCAGCCGAACGGATCGACGCGGTTCGCTCGCTGGTCACCGAGATCCGCAGGTTCCGGGCGGATCAGGGGGTCAAACCCAACCAGAAGGTCACGGCCGAACTGGACGGGCTGTCCGAGGTCGGCATCGCCGAGCACGGGACGGCGATCCGTGCGCTGGTCAAGCTCACCGAACCGGGGGAGAACTTCAACGCCTCCTCGGAGCTGCAGGTCGGCCTGCCCGGCGGCGACGTGGCCGTGCGGCTGGACCTGTCGGGGGCGGTGGACGTCGCGGCGGAACGCAAGCGCCTGCACAAGGACCTCGAGGCCGCCGAGAAGGAACTCGCCGGTACCGAGCAGAAGCTGAACAACCCCTCGTTCACCGAGAAGGCACCCGACGAGGTCGTGGAGAAGATCCGCACGCGGCGCGCCAACGCGCTCGCCGAGATCGAACGAATCAACACCCGGCTGGAATCGCTTCCGGGGGCGTGACCGTGTCCGGTGCGGCCGTCGAGCGAGACGACCGCACCTGGAGGGAGAGTGAATTGGTGGCCGACTCCGAGCCCGGCAACCTGCAGGAGCTGCGGGTCGTCGAGTCCGAGCTCAACGAGCGCTGGCCCGAAACCAAGATCGAGCCCACGCTGGACCGGATCAGGGCGCTGACCGATCTGCTCGCCGAGCCGCAGCGTGGTTACCCGGTCGTGCACGTAGGGGGGACCAACGGCAAGTCCTCCACCGCCCGCATGGTCGACGCGCTGCTGAGCCGCATCGGCCTGCGGGTCGGCCGCTACAGCAGCCCGCACCTGCAGCTGGTCACCGAGCGCATCAGCATCGACGGCGCCCCGATCAGCCCGGCGGGCTACGTCGAGGCCTACCGCGACATCGCGCCGTACGTGTCCATCGTGGACTCCAACAGTGAGGTCCCGATGAGCAAGTTCGAGGTGCTGACCGGCATGGCCTTCGCCGCCTTCGCCGAGGCCCCGGTGGAGGCGGCCGTGCTGGAGGTCGGCCTGGGGGGCGGCTGGGACGCCACCAACGTGGCCGACGCCCAGGTCGCGGTGCTGTGCCCGATCTCGCTGGACCACGCCGAGTACCTCGGCAACGACGTCGCGGGCATCGCCGAGGAGAAGGCGGGCATCATCAAGGAGGGCTCGGTGGTGGTGCTGGCCTCGCAGACCCCCGAGGCGCAGGAGCCGATCCTGCGGCGGGTGGCCGAGGTCGACGCCACCGTGGCCCGCGCCGGCCACGAGTTCGGCGTGCTGGAGCGCTCCGTGGCCGTCGGCGGCCAGATGCTGCGGCTGCAGGGCCTGGGCGGTGTCTACGAGGACGTGTTCCTGCCCGTGCACGGGGAGCACCAGGCGCACAACGCGGCGCTCGCGCTGGCGGCCGTGGAGGCGTTCTTCGGTGCCGGTTCGGAGCGTCAGCTCGACATCGAGCAGGTCAGGGACGCCTTCGCCGAGGTGATCACCCCCGGCAGGCTGGAGCGGGTGCGCTCGGCCCCCAGCGTACTGGTCGACGCCGCGCACAATCCCCACGGCGCACGCGCGCTGGCCGACGCCGTCAGCTCCGAGTTCTCGTTCCGTCGGCTGATCGGCGTGGTCGGTGTCATGGCCGACAAGGACGCCAGGGGTATCCTGGCGGAACTGGAACCGGTGGTCGAGGAGCTCGTCGTCACCCGCAACTCCGCGCCGCGGTCCATGGACCCGGACGATCTCGCGGCGTTGGCCGAGGAACTCTTCGGCAGGGACCGGGTGCACACCGAGCCGAGGCTGGACGACGCGGTCGCCTCGGCGATCAGCCTCGCCGAGCACACCACCGATCCGAGCGAGTCCATCTCGGGGGCGGGAATCGTGATCACCGGTTCGGTGGTCACCGCGGGCGAGGCCCGCGCCCTGTTCGGCAAGGAGCCCACGTGAGCGACCAGCGCGATTCCCATGGTGAGGACACCGGGCGGCGCGGTTCGGGACTTCCCGAGGCGCCGCCCGAGGTGCGCGATCCCTGGAAGGGGCTGCGCGGCATCATGGCGGGCACGCTCGTTCTGGAGTTCATCGTGTTCGGCCTGGCGCTGCCGGTGATCTGGCAGCTCGGGGCGGGAGTGAGCAGTGCAGGGTTCGTGGTGGTCGCGGTACTGACCGTGCTGCTGCTGGCGGCGAGCGGGGTGCAGGGCCGCCGGTGGGGGCTCGGCGTGGCGCTGGCGCTGCAGCTGTGCCTGATCGGCTGCTACTTCGTGCACCCGGCGGTGGGAATCATGGGAGTGATCTTCGCGGCAATCTGGGGCTACATCCTCTACGTGCGCAACGACGTGGCCAAGCGGATGCGGGAGGGAAGGCTGGCCGACCAGCTCGGCCACCCGCCCGGCCATCCGCCCTCCCGGTGAGGCCGCTCGCGGTCGCGCCGCCCAGTGATTCGTCCGACGGCCTTCCTCGAATCCCGCTCGTTCGAGCGATGCGCATCAGTGTGCATGGCGGCCATGCTCGGATACATGGCCACCGCGAGAACGACCATCACTCTCGATCAGGGATTACTGGACGAAGTCAAGCAGCAGGCTTCGCAGGCCCATCGGACGGTGAGCGACTTCGTGGGGGAAAGTCCGCGGGGGCGGTTGAGCAGCATGCGGAGGCAACCCGAGCCGTTCACGCTCGCGACCGTTGACCTGGGCGGCTACAAGCCAGATGTGGATATTTCGGACAATGCTTCGTTGCGGGATGTGATGGACGAAGAGTGATCGCCCGCGATGTGAAGGTCTTCGTCTCCGGCTGTGAAACGGAATTCTCCTCATTGGTGGGACAGGGGCTCGGTGGCGGAATCCTCCCGCTGGTTTTCTCCGGCGTTCCCGAAGTCGAACTCCCACTACGCACGCCGAACTCCGACCACTCACGCAGTCGGCACCGCCGCGGGTTCTCGCGTGCGGCTCTCGTGAGGAAGGCCCGACGTGGCGTAGGTGGGCTACTCGATGTCGGGCCTCGCCGGAGCGAGAGCCGTGCGAGAGGTTCCGCCACTTCAATCACCTTGACAGGCCGGAAACCAGAAGCTCCGATCACGCCACGTCGATCACGGCCCTCCCGCGGATCTCGCCCCGATCCAGCGCGGCGAACGCCTCGGCCGCCTCCTCCAGCGGGTAGTGCTTGCTGATCGCGTCCTGCGGCCGTAGCAGCCCACGGGCCACCAGATCCAGCAGCACCGGCATGTCCCTGCGCGGTTTGGCGCCGTAGGAGCCTTTGACCTGCAGCTTGCGCCTGGCGATGGTGCCCAGGTTCAGTTCCCCGGTGTCGCCTGGCGGCGCGATGCCCACCACGACGACCTGACCGCCCTCGACCACCGAGTCCCGCGCCACCTCGAAGGTCCGTGACGAGCCCAGCGCCTCGAAGGCGACGTCCACACCGCGTCCACCGGTGATTTCGCGCACCGCCGTCGCCGGGTCCGTCTCGCTCGAGTTGACCGTGCTGGTGGCGCCGAGCTCCTGAGCCGCCGCCAGCTTCTCCGCCGCGACGTCCACCGCGATGATCTCGGCGGCCCCGAAGACCCGCGCCAGCTGGATCAGCGCCGAGCCCACGCCGCCGGCCGCGACCACGGCCACCGTGTCGCCCACCCGCACGTCGGCGGCGTGCCGCAGCGCCCCGTAGGCGGTCATGGTCGAACAACCGACAGCCGCCACGTCGGCGAGTTCCACCCCCTCCGGCACCCGGTACACCGAGGTGGCGGGGGTTACCGCGCGTTGGGCCAGCCCACCCATCGAGTACATCCACACCGGTTCGCCGTCGCGCGAGAGCCTCGTCCGCCCGTCGTAGAGCTGGCCCTTGGCTCGGTTGTAGGCGAAGAACTCCAGGCAGATCTCCTCGTTGCCCGCCGCGCACTGCGCGCATCTGCCGCACGGCATGATGAAGCTGGTGACCACGCGGTCACCGACCTCCAGACCGCTGACCGAACTCCCTAGTTCGCTGACCACCCCGGCGACCTCGTGCCCGAGCACCGCGGGGGTGGGAAACGGCAACTCGCCCTTCAGCACGTGCAGGTCCGAGTGGCACGCACCGCAGGAAGTCACGTCGATGGCCACCTCGCCGTCGGCGGGACGCTCGGCTTCGATCTCCTCGATCCGCAGCGGCTCGTTCACTGCGGTGTGTACGGCGGCGCGCATGCGGGGCTCCTCATCACTCGGCGACAGACCAGCCAGTCGGTATGCTCGCCCAGAAGCTATCGCGCCGACGAAGCGCGGACCAGACTTGACATCGGGTAGCTACCCACCCCACCGGTATCGCACCGGTTGCGAATACCCTTGACAACGTAAGCATCGACCGTTGTCGACCGGGCCCGTGACGGCCCCAGCAAACCAAGGAGAACACCCGTTGAGCGAGCGCACTCTCGTCCTCGTCAAACCCGATGGCGTCGAGCGAGGTCTGGTCGGTGAGGTGATCAGCCGGATCGAGCGCAAGGGTCTCAAGCTGGTCGCGCTCGAAATGCGCCAGGTCGACCGCCAACTCGCCGAGCAGCACTACGCCGAGCACGACGGCAAGCCCTTCTTCGGTTCGTTGCTGGAGTTCATCATGTCGGGCCCGGTGGTGGCCGCCGTGGTGGAGGGCCCCAAGGCCGTAGCCGCTTTCCGGCAGCTCGCGGGCGGCACCGACCCGGTGGAGAAGGCCGAGGCGGGGACGCTGCGCGGCGACTACGGGCTGGAAGTGCAGTACAACCTGGTGCACGGTTCCGACTCCGCCGAGTCCGCCGAGCGTGAGCTCAAGCTGTGGTTCCCGGATCTGTCGGCATGACCGACCCGGAATTCATCAGCGGCCCCCACCGGGTGGACCAGCCGCATCCCGAGCTCGCGCAGGCGCTGGCCGACCTGCTGGGGCGGGTCACCGTGGCAGGTGGTGCCACCGGGTTCACCGCGGATGCCGAGTTGGAGACGCTGACCACCACCGCGCAGGCGATCGTCGACGACGCTTCCACCAGGCCGAAACGTCGCCACGTGCTCACGGCGGGCAAGCAACACACCCTCGCCGGTGCGGTGGTGCTGCGTCCGGGAGAACTCCCGGTGGAGCAGCACCGGGCCGAGCTGGAGTGGCTGCTGGTCGATCCGCAGGTGGTCGAACGTGGCATCGGTGCACAGCTGCTGGACGCCGTCGAGTCGCACGCCCGTGCGCTGGGGCTCAACCGGTTGCAGCTGCGGATGCGTTCGGCCCCCGACTCGGAGAGCTTCTACACCGAGCGGGGCTGGGTCGAACGTGGCCGCTGGCCCGGGTCGTTGCTCGTAGGGGAAGGCGAATCGAGGGACGAGGTCTGGTTGACCCGCGACCTCTGATCGGATGGTCCGAGTGGGCCGCGGTACGGGGCGCGGGCCCCGCTCGGGGCTGTGATCACCCGCCCGGGGGCGCGCTCGTTCGGGAAGGGGAACCTCGGCTGCGGTGGTGGTCTCCTGCGTGCCGCGCCGATGCGGCCGTGGGCCCCCGATGCGCGGTTCGACCGGCGCGCCGTACTTCCGGCGCATCAGTCGGGCCCGGTGGAGCCGTCGGTTGGCGGAGCCCTCGGGGTTCGCCGTGTCCTCGCGGTCCGAGACGCTCCTTTCGGAGCGGCCGTGTGCATCCGGCCTAAACTGTAGGGTGCGGGGTGCCTCCCGAGCGGTTTCGGTGGGGCGGACCTTCGATCGGATTACGGAGGAAACGCTGAGCCACTACCAGGCCGCGGCCGTGCCGGCGCGGAGAGCTTTTGACCGGGTCTTCGGACGTGATCAGTCACGGTTCGTCTCGCGCCGTGATCCGGCGCGTACTTTCGAGCACGCGTTACGCGGCTCCCCGGGTCGGTCGGTACGCAGCCGATCCACTCCCGTTGCCCGTTTTCCTGCGGTCGCAGCGGGTAGCCGGGCGGTGCCGGGAGGATGCCGCTACGAAGGGCGACGTGTTGTGAAACCCGTGGCACGGTGGTGGTCTACCGAGCCGCGGCTTTTCCGGGCGGGGTGTCCGGCTGAACGCGGTGCGTGACCGTTTTTCGGTGGACGCCCCACAGACGGACGATTGCCCGGATCGTGCGAGACAATATGGGATAATCGTAATGGTCGTACGGCACGTTAGTCCGGTCGTGCGACCCGACGACGTACTCGACGCCCTTCGCGTCGTCGCCGACTCGCCCGTGCCGGGGGTTGCGCGAGCCACACGGTTGGCGCAGGGTCGGCTCGACGGAGGAGGCGCGATCGCCGATCCGCTGTCCGCGGACAGGGCGGCGGCCGGATCTCGACAGGTGGATCTCACCCTAGGGTGACGGATTCGGCGGGGGCGCCGTCGACCCACCGTGCGGTTCCTGGGTTCGGACCAGGGAAGCAGGGGGAACGAACAGAATTGCCGCCACCAGTGGCGGAGGGCAGCGAACGTATGCAGACCCTCGTGCGGCCGCGTCCGCGTCGGACGCGCCCGGGGGCGAAGGAGCTGAATGTTGAACAGGGAGACGTCCGCTGGTAACTCCAGCGGACCTTCGGCTACATCGGAGCAGCAGGAGCGGGCACAGGGCGAATCCGCTCACCGGACTTTCGAGATGCCCGCCAAACTGCGGGTACACGCGCTGGCCAAGATGCTGGGGGCCACCAGTCGCGAGGTCATAGCCACACTCGGTGAGCTCGGTGAGTCCGTGCGCAGTGCGCAGTCCAACATCACCCGGGACGTCGCGCTCAACGTGGTGCGCTCGTTGCGTCCGGACCGGATCCAGTCCGAGGCGGAGGGGAAGTCCGAACAGCAGGCCACCGACGACCGGGGCACGGCCTCGGAGGCCCGGGACGGCCGTTCGGCGGCTGGTTCCGGTTCCCGGCGCTCGGACGTGTCCGAGGCGGCGCCCGCCGCGGACACGTCGACGACGGAGCAGGGGGCGGCTACCGACAGCGGTGAGGATGCGGCAGTGAAGAGCGGCACCGCCTCCGACGAGGTGCGTACGGACAGGGACAGCGGTTCGGACGGGAGCCCCGCCGGCGACGGCACTCCGGACGACAGTGCGCTCGCGCCGGCCTTCGCGGCCCCGCAGGCCATGTTCCTGGCCCCGTCCGAGACGAGCTCGCCGGCGCAGCCGGAATCCGAGAAATCCGCCCCCGAGGCAGAGGAGGAGTCCGAGGATTCCTCGTCCGACTCCGGTGGGACGGCTGATGAGGAGGAGCAGTCCGAGAGCGTCGCGACGCGCCGTCGGCGGCGCCGGGGCAGGCGCGGTCGCGGTCGGGGACGCGGCGGTGAGGGCGACTCCGAGAACTCCACCGAGCCCGAGGGCTCGACCGCCGAGTCCGGCACGGAAGCCGAGGCCACGGCCGAGCCGGACAACGTCGAGAAACCCTCCCGGGGCTCGAAGAAGGACAAGAAGAGCAAGAAGGACAAGAAGGACAAGTCCGCGGAGGGCGAGAACAAGTCCAACGGGCAGCGGAGTGGTGGTTCCCGCGGCTCCGGTTCGGAGGAACCGGCCGAGACGAGCGAGCGGGAAGCCGAACGCTCCGATGCGGTGGACGAGGACGCCGAATCCGGCAGTGGTGGTGCGGGCAGCAAACGCAGGCGCCGCAGGCGCCGCAAGTCCTCGGGCGAGTCCGAGAACGTGACCAGCCGGGACGACGATCCGCCGAACACCGTCGTGCACGTGCGCGAGACCGCGCCCGACAACTCCCGACAGGACGCGGAGGACGAGGTCCGCTCCGTCAAGGGCTCCACCCGACTGGAGGCCAAGCGGCAGCGGCGCCGGGACGGCAGGGAAGCCGGCCGCAAACGTGCTCCGGTGCTGTCCGAGTCCGAGTTCCTGGCGCGCCGGGAGTCGGTCGACCGCAAGATGGTCGTGCGTGAGAACGAGGGGCAGACCCAGGTCGCCGTCCTGGAGGACGACGTCCTGGTCGAGAACTTCGTGACCTCATCGGGTAGTGACTCCCTGGTCGGTAACGTCTACCTGGGGCGTGTGCAGAACGTGCTGCCGAGCATGGAGGCCGCGTTCGTCGACATCGGTAGGGGCCGTAACGCGGTGCTCTACGCGGGTGAGGTCGACTGGGAATCCGCCGGGCTGGCCGGTAAGTCCCGTCGGATCGAGCAGGCCCTCTCCACGGGCGACAGCGTGTTGGTGCAGGTGACCAAGGATCCGCTGGGGCACAAGGGCGCCAGGCTGACCACCCAGATCAGCCTTCCGGGACGTTTCCTGGTGTACGTGCCGGGCGGTGGTGCCACCGGCATCAGTCGCAAACTGCCGGACAACGAGCGCAAGCGTCTCAAGGACATCCTCAAGCGGATCGTCCCCGAGGACTCGGGTGTGATCATCCGCACCGCCTCGGAAGGAACCAGCGAGCAGGCACTGGACCGGGACGTCCGCCGGCTGCAGGCGCAGTGGGAGGACATCCGGGACAAGTCCGAGTCCGCCGGGGCGCAGGCCCCGCAGTTGCTCTACGCCGAACCGGACCTGCTGATCAAGGTCGTCCGGGACCTGTTCACCGAGGACTTCTCCTCGCTGACGGTGCAGGGCGGCCAGGCATGGGAAACGATCGAGGCCTACGTCAAGCACGTGGCACCGGATCTGCTGACCCGGCTGAGCAAGCACGTGGGCACCAAGGACGTCTTCACCGAGTACCGGATCGACGAGCAGATCTCCAAGGCCCTCGACCGCAAGGTCTGGTTGCCTTCCGGCGGCTACCTGGTGGTCGACCGCACCGAGGCGATGACCGTCATCGACGTCAACACCGGCAAGTTCACCGGTTCCGGCGGCAACCTCGAGGAGACGGTGACCCGCAACAACTTGGAGGCCGCCGAGGAGATCGTGCGTCAGCTCAGGTTGCGCGACATCGGTGGCATCATCGTCATCGACTTCATCGACATGGTCCTGGAGGCCAACCGGGATCTGGTGCTGCGCAGGTTGACCGAGTGCCTCGGAAGGGACCGGACCCGGCATCAGGTCGCCGAGGTGACCTCGCTCGGTTTGGTGCAGATGACCCGCAAGCGGGTCGGTACGGGTCTGCTGGAGGCCTACAGCAGTACCTGTGAGCACTGCCGTGGGCGCGGTGTTCTGGTCTCCACGGAGCCGATCGATCACAGTCAGCACGTCGCGGCCACGAGTGGCTCCCGCCGCGGTAAGCAGCGCAACAAGTCGGGCCAGCAGTCGGAGAGCACCGGTGAGGTGACGGAACCCGCTCGTGCGGAGACCCCGGCGGTCGAGAACGAGACCACCCGTACCGACGGTGACACCGGATCCGACTCCCGCTCTCGTCGACGTCAGCGACGTCAGAACGGTTCGGGCAGCGCGGAGCAGGGGACGCGTCGGACCGCCGAGTCCGCCAAGGACGTCGTGGCCGAGCAACCTGCCAAGTCGGGTTCCAACGGAAGCGCGCGTTCGTCGGATTCCTCGGAGGCCCCGGCGGCTCCGGAGGCCCCGGTGGATCCGGTGCCGCAGCGGGCCGCTGCCGCCGAGAGCGCTCCTGCCAAGGGCGCTGCCGCCGAGCCCGCCGCTGCTGACGACGCCGCTGCCGACAACGCCGCCGATGGCAAGCCCGCAGCGGACCGAGCGACCTCGGACGAGTCCGCTCGGAACGAACCCGAACCGGCTCAGCGGGGGAGGCGCAAGGCCAGCAGGCCGACCGGTATCACCGGCACTGCTGCCCAACCGGTCGTGCTGGCCCCCACGGAGCGGACGGCGGACAACGTCTCCGAACCCACGGGCTCCACGAGTTCCACCGCGGTTTCCGCCGGGCCGGTACGACGTTCGTCCCGGCGTGCGGCCGGACGAGCGGCCGGACCTCCCGCCGAAGCAGGCACGGGCTCCGAGTCGGAGTGATATCGCCCCGCTCGCTTCGTGGCGAGTCGTAGCGAAGTGTTGTCGTCCCGGTTCGCCGGGACACCCGGTGGACGGTCTCCCGCCCGCACCCACCGAGGCAGGGCCGATCTTGAGTGGGCAGTCGTACCACGTCAGTCCTTCCCGGTAGGTGCGAGGTGGGAGCCCTGCCTCGGGTGCCCGTTTTGCCGTGGACGTCGACGCCAGGCCGAGAGGCGGGCTACTGGGGGGCTTTCTTCGGCGGTCGGGCACGCCGAGGAGCACCGGCGAGCCGGTGTTTTCGGACAAGTCCGGTATTTCGTGTAGCGCGGGTAAAGCTCGATTCGCCCGTTCGAACCGCCGCTGGGGGCGTTCTTTTCGGGGTGGGAAACGGTTTCTGGGGTTCGGCGAGAACTGTTCCCGGGCGGGCGATATTCGTTGTCCCGCCCGATTTCGGTTTTCGTGTTATGCGGGCGGGGCCGCGGCTTCGACTTCTCCGCAGGCTTCGGCGATGAGGACAGCCTCGTTCGATTTCTTCCGCTTCGCGACCGGTGCTCGCTCAATCGCGTTGGTTGCGAACAGCTTGATCGGCTCCGGTCTGATTCTTTCGCGCGAGATTCTTGTGATGCGAACGCTGTCTCGGGGTGGCGGCTTTACCGGTGCAAGAGGACACGCATTGTGGCAGAGAGTGACTAACTTCACGAAACTCATTCGTGTTTAGGATCGCGGTATGGCGTTCGCTGTGATTTCCGTCTATGGTTACTCCTCGGTAGGAGTAATGCAGATCACTCACCGTGTTCTGTGTCTCACCACTCCGGTGGGGACTGTCCGAGCAAGTACCGCACACACCGAGGTGAATGCATGGCGGCGAATCGCGAGATCGGAACCGATGACGGCAATGCACCCAACGGGCGTACCCGATGGCGCGTCTTCGCGTTGATGTTGCTCGGAAGTTTTTCCGCGATCGCGTTGATGCTGACCGGTCTTTCCAAGGGGGCGGTGGCCGCCAACTTCGCCGTGTCGGGAGTCACCTACAAGGCATCGGCCGACGAATTGGTGGCGGAGGGCGTGGCCCAATTCGGCGCCTACGACAAGGGATCCGGCGAGAAGAACCACCCCGTGTTGGTCAACGCGTTCAAGCACGCCGAGCTGAGCAATTTCTGCCAGTCCTTCGTGGTGCCGGACCTGCCCGGGATCGGTGACGCCACCGTCCGTATCGAGGCGCCCGGCGGTATGGCGGCGCAGCGCCTCGTGCTCGGCGTGGAGAAGGTCAAGGGCGACCTCACCCTCAACAACGTGCAGATCGGTAGGGACGCCTCCCAGCTGGACCTCGGCCCCGAGGGCGTGGGCGGCTCGCCGGGCGCGTTCGGTATCCAGGCCACCGGCGCGCGGATCGACGGTCTGCGGCAACAGGCGTGGTCGACCACCGCCTCCACGCTCAATCTCCGAGATGTCGAGATCACGACCAAACCCGGTCATCACCCCTGCTTCTGATTCCCGCGGTGGACCGCTCCCGACTCCACGGCGAGCGGCCCCGCCTCGGTCGAAGGAGCGGAGCGGCCCACGGCTCGGCCCCACCGGGAGGGAGGACCAACGGTGAGAGGAACCATCGGCAACCGTGGCGGTGTCCCGGCCACACTGGCCGGATTCCGGCGCTGGCGTCGCACGAGACCCTTCTGGGGTGGGCTGTTCACCCTGCTCGCGGCGCTGCTGCTGTTGTATCCGCCCTACGCCTCGTTGAAGTTCGGCGACATCGAGGTGTCACTGCGTACGACGGCCGGCATCTCCGCCCTGGTGATCGGAGTGGTCATGATCGCCTGCGCGCTCTCGTTCTGGATCCGTCCCGAGTGGCGGTTGTCCGCGGGCATCGTGGCGCTGTTGCTGTCCCTGGTGGCATTGGTGGTCGTCAATCTCGGTTCCTTCCTGATCGGGACGACGCTGGGAGTGATCGGTTCCTCGCTCGCGATCGCCTGGTCGCCCCGGCGCGCGCCGGGGCGTGAAACCCGGGAAACCACCGCCGACCGCCCCGGAGTTTCCGAGCACGGCCGGCGGAGCCCCACCGGGTACAAGCCCTCCCCGGTCCCTCGGACGAACGGGACGGGTGACGGGGGGAGGACACACGAGGGAGAGACGGTAGAGGTCACCGAGGCGACGCGAATCGGCGAAGGAGACAAGTGAGGGAGGAACAGCGAACCCGGCGGGGTCGTCCGGGAGGAGTGTCGGGACTCGTGCCCACTCATCCCCGTCTCGGCGCCGTGGCCGCGCTGCTCGCCGGGCTGGTGGTGCTGGGAAGTGCGGGCGGGCTCAGCCGGCCCGCGCTCGTGGCGGCACAACAGCCGCAGCCCTCGCGGTCGGAAGTGGCCCCGACCGAATCGGGGTCACCGTCCGCCGGACCGGAATCCACCGCTACTTCGGATGAGGCCGCGCCTTCGGAAGCCACGGTTCCCTCGGCATCGCAGGCACCTCCCTCGGAGAGCGGGATGAGCTCCTCCCCATCGAACTCCCCGGACATCGGTGCCACGGCCCCCACGCACGAGAGGGGAGAGACCCGGCTCCCGCTGGCCTCGGAACAGTCCCCGGACGTACGTCCGGGACCGGGGCGCAGCTGGACGCTGACCGCGAGCTCCCTGACGCTGCGCGGGGTGCACTACCAAGGTTTCGCCATGCGGGAGGTCGCGGGTGAGCAGGTGCGCACGATGCACTTCACCGTCGACGAGCTGCTGATCCGTGACCTCGTGCAGCGTGGTGACCTGGGCAACGGAAAGGTGGCTCGGGTGGCGGCGGCCCCGGGGTCGGTGTCGAGCGTCACCGAGGGGCCCATCGAGCTCTACACCCGAAAACTGACCGGCACGCTCAACGTGGTCGGCTATCCACTGGTTCCCGTGGAAATGTCGCCCGAGGCGTTCCTGCTGCCCGACGTGGACCTCGGCTTCCTGGAACTGCCCGAGCTGACGTTCAGCGACGCGGTGGTGCGTAACGCCGAGCTCAGCGGCGGTAAACTGTTCATACCGGGTGCGGAGATAAGCCTGGAATGATCGACTGTTCCACCGGCTCGGCACGGTTCGGCCCCTGCGGCGGGGCACCGGATGTCGGACTGTATGATAAGCGGGAAATTCTCGCCGCCGGACGGGCGGCAGGGGTTCCACGCCTGTAGGAGACGGGGCTCATCCGGATGGGGCTCACCCTGGAGGGTCGGCTTCGTCGCTGTGGTGGGAACCCCCTGTGACGCCGCCTGGTCGGCGTACTGGGATCTCCGGACAGCCGGGGAGGGCGTCCGTCGCAGACTGGTGAACTAGCGAAACCGAGCAGCAGGAGACTTCCGACTCATGTACGCGATCGTCAAGACCGGCGGCAAACAGTACAAGGTGGCCGTCGGGGACGTCGTCGAGGTTGAGAAGCTCGAGGGCGAGCAGGGTTCCGAGGTCACCCTCCCGGCGCTGATGGTCGTCGACGGCTCCGAAGTCACCGCCGACGCCGAAGCGCTGCGGAAGGTCTCGGTGACCGGCAAGCTGGTCGAGCAGACCAAGGGTCCCAAGATCCGGATCCACAAGTTCAAGAACAAGACCGGCTATCACAAGCGGCTGGGACATCGGCAGAAGCTGACCCGCGTCGAGGTCACCGGCATCACCAAGTGAGGGCGTGAGAATACATGTCAACCAAGAAGGGCGCGTCCAACTCTCGGAACGGCCGTGACTCGAATCCCAAGTTCCTGGGAGTGAAGCGTTTCGGCGGCCAGAAGGTAAACGCAGGCGAGATCCTGGTGCGGCAGCGCGGCACCAAGTTCCACCCCGGCGGCAACGTGGGGCGCGGCGGCGACGACACGCTGTTCGCACTCTCGTCCGGCTCGGTGGAGTTCGCGCGCAGGCGCGGCCGGAAGTTTGTCAACGTCGTACCGAGCGAGGCCTGAACCGGCTTCGCGACGTGCCCCGGAGCGGGCTCCCGTACCGGAACTCCCTCGCACGAGGTGATCGACTCCGGTAGGGCGATCCGCTTTCGGGCACGCACTTGTTTTCCGCGAGGGGCGGGTCCGGTCCGTGCACCGTGACCCGCCCCTCGCTTGGTTTCTCCCCGGTCCTGGAGGTTTTCGTGTCGCGCTTCGTCGATCGCGTGACGATCCATGTCGCCGCAGGTGACGGAGGTAATGGTTGCGCCTCGATCCACCGGGAGAAGTTCAAGCCGCTGGGGGGACCGGACGGCGGCAACGGCGGCAAGGGCGGTGACGTCACGCTCGTGGTGGATTCCGGGGTGCACACCCTGCTGGACTTCCACTACCGCCCGCACCTCACCGCGACCCGCGGTACCCAGGGCCGCGGCAGTATGCGCAACGGCGCTGCCGGTGCGGACCTGGAACTGCCGGTTCCGGAGGGAACCGTCGTCTCCACCCCCGACGGGGAGGTGCTGGCCGACCTCGTCGGGGAGGGCACCAGGTTCGTGGTCGCAAGTGGCGGCCGCGGTGGCCTGGGCAATGCCGCGCTCGTTTCCAGGGCCCGGAAGGCTCCCGGTTTCGCGTTGCTGGGTGAGCCCGGACAGCGGCAGGACGTGGTGCTGGAGCTGAAGTCCGTCGCCGACGTGGGGCTGGTGGGTTTCCCCTCGGCCGGTAAGTCCTCCCTGGTGTCGGTGCTTTCCGCCGCCAAACCCCGCATCGCCGAATACCCGTTCACCACGCTCACCCCCAACCTGGGTGTGGTGAGCGCGGACGACAAGGTCTTCACCGTCGCCGATGTCCCCGGGCTCATTCCCGGCGCCAGCGAGGGACGTGGCCTCGGACTGGAGTTCCTGCGGCATCTCGAACGATGCGCGGTGCTGGTCCACGTGGTCGACTGCGCGAGTTTCGAGCCCGAGCGGGACCCGCTCTCCGACATCGACGCGCTGGAAAGCGAGCTGGACCGCTACACCCCTGCCCTGAGCGAGGAACAGGGCGCGGTGGACCTCGCCGAACGTCCGCGCCTGATCGTGCTCAACAAGATGGACATCCCCGACGGCCGCGCCATGGCCGATCTGGTTCACGAGCAGGTGCGCGAACGCGGCTGGCCGGTGTTCGAGGTCTCCACCGCCACCCACGACGGACTCCGGGAACTCCGCTTCGCCCTGGCCGAGGAGGTGGAGCGGTTCCGGGCGAGTCTGCCCGCTCCCGAGCCCAGCCGCCCGACGGTGCGGCCGAAGGCCGTGGACAGCGGTGGTTTCACCGTGGAAGCCGATCCCGAGGAACCCGATGCCTACGTGGTGCGGGGGGACAAGCCCGAGCGGTGGGTGATGCAGACCAGCTTCGACAACGAGGAGGCCGTCGACTACCTCTCCGACAGGCTGGCCAAACTCGGTGTCGAGGAGGAACTGGCCAGGCAGGGAGCCCAGCCCGGCAGTCAGGTCACGATCGGCTCGGTCACCTTCGACTGGGAACCCACCACCCCGGAGGGCAACGCGGCCGTGCGTGCCACTCGTGCCGGGGGGCCGCCCCGGACCTCGGCCGACCAGCGCAAGGCCGCCAAACGTGCCCGACGTACCGGGACCACCGACGAGTCCGGGCACCCCATGGCCGAGTACGACACGAGCGAGGGCTCCGACGACGAGGACGACTCGCTATGAGTTCCGGTGAACTCGCCGCCCTGTCATCTCCGACCCGGAACGCGATCTCGGCGGCGCACCGGGTCGTGGTCAAGATCGGTTCCTCCTCGCTGACGACGGCCGAGGGCGGTCTCGACGAGAACCGTCTTACGGCTCTGGTGGAAACCCTCGCCGCGCGGATGGCGAAGGGCAGTCAGCTCGTGCTCGTCTCGTCCGGAGCCATCGCGGCGGGGATCGCTCCGCTGGAACTGGGGAAACGGCCCAAGGACCTGGCCACCCAGCAGGCTGCCGCCAGCGTGGGGCAGCAGGCGCTGGCACACGCCTACGCCGCCTCGTTCGCGAGGTTCCGCCTCACCGTGGGACAGGTACTGCTGACCGCCGACGACGTCGTCCGCAGGGCGCACTACCGCAACGCGCACCGCACGCTGCACCGGTTGTTGAACCTCGGCGCCGTCCCGGTGGTCAACGAGAACGACACGGTCGCCACCGCCGAGATCCGCTTCGGTGACAACGACCGGCTGGCCGCGCTGGTGTCCCACCTCGTCGGTGCCGACGCCCTGGTGCTGCTCTCCGACGTCGACGCGCTCTACGACGGCGACCCGCGTGACGGTGCGGCCGGTCCGGTTCGTGAGATCTCGGCAGCGCGCGATCTGGAAGGGATCACCGTCGGGACGAGCGGAACCTCCGGGGTGGGAACCGGCGGGATGGCCTCCAAGGTGCAGGCCGCCCGGGTGGCCTGTTCGGCCGGTATACCCGTGCTGCTCACCTCGGCGGACCTGGCAGGCGATGCCCTCGGCAGTGCCGACGTGGGCACCGTGTTCGCGGCGACCGGACCGCGGTTGTCCGCACGACGTTTCTGGCTGGCCCACGCCGCCGGAGCGCAGGGCAGGCTGCACCTCGACGAGGGAGCCGTCGACGCCGTGCTGCGGCGACGGCGTTCCCTGCTGGCCGCGGGTATCACCGGGGTCGAGGGGGCGTTCGAGGGCGGCGACGTCGTCGAACTGGCCGGACCGTCCGGCTCGGTGGTGGCACGTGGCGTGGTGTGCTTCGACGCTGCCGAACTGCCCGGCCTGATCGGCCGTTCCAGTCACGAGCTCCCGCTCGAACAGCGGCGTGAGGTCGTGCACGCAGATGATCTGGCCCCCCTCACCTGAGTTTCGCTCGGAACGGTGCTTTGCTCGGTTGGCCGGGTGGCGGAACCTCTCGCACGGCTCTCGCTCCGGTGAGGCCCGACATCGAGTAGCCACCTACGCCACGTCGGGCCTTCCTCACGAGAGCCGCACCGGAGAACCCGCGGCGGTGCCGACCGCGTAGGGGGTAGGAGTTCGGTTTGCGGACGTGGTGGGAGCTCCGCTTCGCCTCGAAGTGGCCCGGCGATTTCGCGAGAAATTGACGCCCCCGATAACGCTGCCGAGAAGCGACCACGCGGGTCGCACCGGCTACCCGACCACCGCGCCGGAGCGACCGACCCAGGAACACAGCGAGACGCCGTCGGAGGTTCCACCGCGGAAGCACCCACGACAACGGTCCCGAGAATTCTCAAGTGCTCGCGAGGGTGAGGGGGAGCACCCCGGAGGCCCCGGACTTGCGCAGCATGCGGGCCACCACCGTGAGGGTCCACCCCGTGTCGGTGTAGTCGTCCACCAGCAACACCGGTCCGTCGAGGTCGGTGAGGGGGAGTTCCTCCGGCAGGCTGAAGCGTGACCACAACCCGGCCAACCGCCGTGCGCTGTTGTGACTGCCTCGTGGGGCCCGGCTCGGATCGGGTGCCACATGACCGAGCAGCCGCAGCCTGCCGATGGTGGCGATCCGCTCCGCCAAGCCGGAAACCAGCGTCGGCCGCGAGGACGAGCCCACGGCCACGACTCCCGCCGGCCGGTCCTTCCAGTTCCATTCGGCGAGAACCCGTACACAGGCCTGCACCAGTTCCTCCGGTGCCTCGCGGTCGGAAGCGTCCGCACGCAGCAGCTCGCGCAGCTTGTCACCCCAGCCGATGTCGCTCAGCCTGCCGAGCGCACGTCCCGGTTCGTGTTGTTCGGCAGGCGGGATCTTGCCGGAGACCGGGATCCCGACCTCCCGCATCCCGTTCGGCCACATCTTGCGGGGGCTCAGTGTGATCCCGGCGCGTTCCAGCCGCTGCCGGGCGGACTCGGAGGTGTCCGGGCTCACCTCGGTGGAGTACCTCGTTCCGGTGCAGTTGTCGCAACGCCCGCACGGTGCGGCGTGCGGATCGTCCAGCTCGGCACGCAGGAACTCCATGCGGCACTTCGCGGTTCGCTGGTACTCCAGCATCGACTGCTGTTCGACCTCTCGTTGCCGCGCGATCCGTTCGTAACGTTCGCTCTCGTAGGACCACGCGACGCCGGTAGCGGTCCAGCCGCCCTTCACGCGCCGCACCGCACCGTCCACATCGAGCACCTTGAGCACCATCTCCAGCCGGGACCTGCTCAACTCCACGTGCGGTTCCAGCGCGGCGGTGGAAAGCGGCTTGTCGGCGCTCTCCAGCGTCGCCAGTACCGCGCGCACGGTCTCCTCGCCGGGGAAGGTCAGTGAAGTGAAGTAGTCCCAGATCCGACGGTCCTCGTCGCCGGGCAGCAGCACCACCTCGGCGCGTTCGACACCGCGTCCGGCGCGGCCGATCTGCTGGTAGTAGGCGATGGGGGAGGCGGGGGCACCCAGGTGTAGCACGAAACCGAGGTCCGGTTTGTCGAAGCCCATACCCAGCGCGGAGGTAGCCACCAGTGCCTTGACCTCGTTGTTCAGCAGTGCCGACTCCGCTGCGGCCCGCTCGTTCGCCTCGGTGCGGCCGGAGTAGGAGCTGACCGTGAAACCGCGGTCCGTCAGGAAGTCCGCGACCTCCTCCGCGGTGGAGACCGTCAGGGTGTAGATGATCCCGGAACCGGGAAGTCGTTCGAGGTTGTCGGCCAGCCACGCCAGGCGTTCCCGGGTGGAGTGCAGCGGAACCACGCCGAGTCGGAGGCTCTCGCGGTCCAGCGAGCCGCGCAACACCAGCGGGGGGTTGGGGGAGGCCGAGTCCTCGGTGACGCCGAGCTGCTCGGAGACGTCGTGCACCACGCGGTCGTTGGCGGTAGCGGTCGTGGCCAGTACCGGCACCCCCTCGGGCAGTTCGGTCAGCAGGGTTCGCAGTCTGCGGTAGTCGGGTCGGAAGTCGTGCCCCCAGTCGGAGATGCAGTGGGCCTCGTCGACCACCACGAGCCCGGTGTTGCGGGTGAGTTCCGGCAGTACGTTGTCCCTGAAGTCGGGGTTGTTCAGTCGCTCCGGGCTGACCAACAGTACGTCCACATCGCCGACGGCGACTTCCTCCTCGATCGAGGCCCACTCCTCCTGGTTGGCCGAGTTTATGGTGGCGGCGTGCACACCCGCCGCGGCTGCGGCCTCGACCTGGTTGCGCATCAGCGCCAGCAGTGGGGAGACGATGACGGTCGGTCCTTCGCCCAGGTCGCGCAGCAGGGCCGTGGCCACGAAGTAGACGGCCGACTTGCCCCAACCGGTCCGCTGCACCACGAGGGCTCGACGCCGCTCCAGCACCAGGGCGCGGATGGCGCTCCACTGGTCCTCGCGCAGCGTGGCCGTCGGTCCGGCCAGCGCGCGGAGGTGTTCCTCGGCCATTTCTCGAAGCGCCTGTTCGTCCACGGGCCGATTCTTACCGAAACCCGCTGTCGTCGGGCCCAACGGGTGGGTGCTCGCCCATCGCATGTCGGCTTCTCCGGGGCTGTTGAAGCACCGCGACGCCCACGTGGCTCGCGTACGGTTCGGGGCCCAACGGTGCGGCCCAGCGGCGCGGCCCGGCGAACCAGCGGCGCGGCCCGGCGAACCAGCGGCGGAGGGTCGAGCGTAGCGAGAGGGGGCCGCCGAGCACGGCCGACCGCTTTGGGTGACCATCAACCGGACACGGCTGAAGTGTTGCTCGGCTCACTCCTGTGTTGTAGTGGGTCGTGTCACGATTTCCGGCGGTCGGTGCGGCACTTCCGGTGATCTGACGAGCGTGTCGGCACCGTCTCGGGAGGCGGGTTTGTGCGAGGACCGGCAGCCACGGCGAAAGCGTGATCCGACGGCCACCAGGACGGCGCTGTTGCGTGCGGCGGGCGAACTGTTCGCCGAGCGCGGTTTCGGCCAGACCACGGTCCGCGAGGTCGCCGCGCGTGCCGAGGTGAACCAGGCACTGCTGTTCCGGTACTTCGGTTCCAAACAGGAGCTGTTCGCCGAGGTGCTCAGCCACAACAGCGAGGCGCTGCTGCGCAGCGAGCCCGCGGCGGAACTGCCGCGTCGCATCCTGGAGAGCGTGCTGTCCGAGCACACGCGTTCCGGTGCCGAACACACGCTGGTGGCCCTGTTGCGTTCCCTCAGTGACGAGCGGGCGGCCACGTTGTTGCGCGACGAGCTGGGTGGTTCCTATTCGGATCGGCTGGCCTCGCTCACCGACGCCCCGGATGCCGAGTTGCGCGCCGACCTCGTGCTCGCCTGGTTCTTCGGTGTGGGCATGATGCGATCCGTGCTGCGCAAGAGCCCGTTGGCCGAGGCTTCGCCCGAGGTGGTCGTCGAGTACCTGATGCGTGCCGTTCCGCTGCTCCTGGAGCGGAACGCGTCTTCCGGAGAGGAGTGACCGGTGTCGTCCGGTCCGGGCTTGTTCCCGGGCTACGGGGACGTCCGTTACCTGTTCGGCGGAATGCGTGGCCCGGTTCGGACTCTTACCATTCGGATAGTAAGCAGTTGCTTACTTGTCGTCTCGTGTCCGGGAGCCGAGCATGACCACCGTCGACCCGACGCCGCGAACCTATCCGTTCAGCGCGCCCGACAGGCTGCGGCTGGATCCGTTCTACGCGGAGCTGCGCAAGCAGGAACCGGTGTCGCGGGTGCAGCTTCCCTACGGCGAGGCGGCATGGTTGGCCACCAGACACTCCGATGTGCGAACAGTCTTCGCTGATCCGCGTTTCAGTCGCGCGGCCACGGTGGGCAAGGACGAGCCACGCGCACGCCCGAACCCGCAGCAGACCGGCATCCTGACGATGGACCCACCGGAGCACACCAGGTTGCGCAAGCTGGTGGCCAAGGCGTTCACCGCTCGCAGGGTCGAGCAGCTGCGGCCACGCGCGCAGCGGATCGCCGACGACCTGAGCCGGGCCATGCGGCGCAGCGGGCCCCCGCTGGATCTGGTCGAGGAGTTCGCGTTGCCGCTGCCGATCACCGTGATCTGCGAGTTGCTCGGTGTTCCCTACGAGGACAGGACCGACTTCCGGGTCTGGTCGGACGCCTTCCTGTCCACGAGCAAGCTGTCCGAGCAGCAGGTCAACGACTACATCGGACAGATGCGCGCCTACATGGCCGGGTTGGTCGAGCAGCGGCGGGAGCGTCCCGCCGACGATCTGCTCAGCGCGCTGATCCAGGCGAGGGACGAACAGGACAAGCTCTCCGAGACCGAACTGCTGGACCTCTCGGTGGGGTTGCTCGTGGCCGGTCACGAGACCACGGCCACCCAGATCCCCAACTTCGTCTACGTGCTGTTGACGCATCCCGAGGAGCTCGAGTGGCTGCGTGCCGATCCGGACCGGATCCCCGCCGCCGTCGAGGAACTCATGCGGTTCGTCCCGTTGGGAGTCAACGCGGCTTTTCCGCGTTACGCCCTGGAGGACGTCGAGCTCGGCGGGGTGCTGATCCGTGCGGGTGAGCCGGTCCTGGCCAGTCTCGCTTCGGCCAACCGCGACGAGTCCGTCTTCGAAGAGGCCGACCGGCTCGATCTGCGACGTGACTCCAACTCCCACATCGGCTTCGGGCACGGGCCGCACCACTGTCTCGGAGCGCAGCTGGCGCGGATGGAACTGCAGGTGGCGCTGGGCACGTTGCTGCGGGACTTCGAGAATCTGCGGCTCGCCGTGGAGGAACCGGATGTCTCCTGGAAGACCGGGATGCTGGTGCGCGGACCGAGGGATCTCCCGGTGACCTGGTGATTCGGCGACTTGGTGCTCGGTGGCAGCGCCGTGCTGCCCGGATTCCGGTGGAGCCTTCCGTCCGCCGGTCTCACCGTGTCGGGAGCGGAAACCGTGGGAGGAACACGCGGAACCAGTGACGTCAGCGCCGTAAAACGCGAAAGGTGATCGGATGAGTTGGCAGGTCGAGGTCGACGGCGAGACGTGTATCGGCTCGGGGATGTGCGCCGCCATCGCCGAGAAGCATTTCCAGCTGGTCGACGGTGTCTCGCGCCCGTTACGAACGGACACCGAGCCGAATGACGACGTGGTGGACGCGGCCGAGTCCTGTCCGGTGGAGGCGATCCGTGTTCGCGACGCGCAGTCGGGCCGTACCTTGGCGCCCGAGCCGTGACCGCGGCGCGCTCCTAGCGGTGCCCGCCGTGTCCCGCGGGTGAGCGTGCGTCGTCCCTCGTGGGGTCAGTCACGGCACGGCGTCCTTCCGGGATCTTCCCGTCGGGTGGCGACTATGCTGGGGAACCATGTCGCGTCCTCGCCGAATCGGCGTCATGGGGGGAACCTTCGACCCCGTCCATCACGGCCATCTCGTCGCAGCGAGTGAGGTGCAGGCCCAGTTCGGCATGGAGCAGGTGCTGTTCGTGCCGACCGGGCAGCCCTGGCAGAAGGGGCACGAGGATGTGAGCTCGGCGGAGGACCGTTACCTGATGACGGTGATCGCCACCGCCTCCAACCCGCGGTTCTCGGTCAGCAGGGTCGACATCGACCGCGGTGGGCCGACCTACACGATAGACACGCTCTCCGACCTGCGGCGGCAGTACCCCGACGTGGAGTTGTACTTCATAACCGGGGCGGATGCGCTCGAGCAGATTCTCTCCTGGCACCGGGTGGATGACCTGTTCGGCCTGGCGCACTTCATCGGAGTCACACGTCCGGGGTATTCCCTGGACGACGAACACCTGCCGCGTGGTTCGGTCAGCCTGGTCGAGATCCCCGCCATGGCCATCTCCTCCACCGGATGCCGGCAGCGCGTCGCGTCCGGCCTGCCGGTCTGGTACCTCGTTCCGGACGGAATAGTCCAGTACATCAGCAAACGCGGCCTCTACCGCCGCTTCGGCCAGTCCCCGGCGCAGGAGTGGGGGCCGTGATCAGGTGTCTTGTTGGCCGGAAGAGTTCCGGTTCGGTGGATCGGGAGGTGCGTGTCGCGGCGACTCCGGGGAAGTTTCGACGCTGGAGAGCATACGGTTCTCCAAGGAGCGCCCATTGGGGTCGACCGTAAGTACCGAAACCTCGCCCGTGGTTTCCAACACGACAGCTTGGACCTGCTCCAAGTGCGTTACTCCCGCGAGACGTAGTTTCGAGTAGAGGTCGTCGCGGGTCATCTGGGCGCGTTCGAGGTTGCGACTGAGTTCCTCCCGCCCGTCCATCAACAGCAGGGGTCGGTTATCGGTGAGCCGCTCGAAGCTCCCTCGTTTTCGTAGGGCGGCGATCGACGTCTGTGCCGCCAAGAGCATTCCCAGGGCGATGATTCCTTGCAGCAGGCTCACCCCCGAACTCACGGCGGTGGTCGCCATTATCGAGCCGAACGCGACCGTCGCCGCGAAATCGAAGTTCGTCATTTGGGAGAACGATCGGAGCCCCGCGACACGCGAAAAAATGATCATTGCCACGTAGATTCCCAATGTGGAGATGACCACTAGTACGAGCGCCTGCCAACTCGTGATCAAGCCGCTGAACACCGCATACCTCCCGGGTAAGTACTTGAGAGACGCAGCAGCGGCACCATGCCACTGACACGCCGAACGGAGCTTCGCAGCCCGGCTGCCTGCTTAACCACGCTGCTTCGCTATCCCGGCTGATCTCGTGTCAAGACAAGACAACGGAGCTGTGTGTGGCGTACCCCTCATCGGACACACCGAAACCGTCCGGATCGAGTGATCAGCGCTTCCTGCCCGCCGCTTTTCCCGCGATCTCGCGAAGTTTGGCGCGGCGTTGTGCGAGACTTTCGCCAGCAGCTCGAACATCTCGTTCCCGTCCGTTCAGCACCGACTCATGATGAATACTCACTGCTTCGCCGGTACTCCGGTGACTCGCGATCGTTTCACGGAGCCGTGCGTTGTGCCGTGCGTTCGCGAATGTCACGACTGCACGGGAGCGAATATCCGATCGATCTCTTCCGTGTACTTGCTGAAAGCACGAGTCCTGGAAAAGCTTGAGTGCAGTGCTCACAGCTTCACGCGAGTTGTGAACAGGTGAAAACTCCTCATGCGGAGCGAGCTCTCGGGTCCTGCGCACGGAGCTCGTCCCCTGCCCCGGCCGGTACGGTGGATTCCGCCCGCCGAGCGGGGGACGGTTATCCTCGTTCGGAGTACAGGTGGCAGACCGTGACCACCGAGAGGAGCGATGTGGCAGCCAGTGAGAACGCCCGCAGCTTGGCGTTGGTGGCCGCGCGGGCGGCGGCGGACAAGAAGGCCGAGGAACTGCTTCTGCTGGACGTGTCCGACCGACTGATCATCACCGACTGCTTCGTGATCGCCTCCGCCTCCAACGAGCGGCAGGTCGGAGCGATCGTCGAAGCGATCGAGGAGAAGATGCGGGCCGCGGGTACGAAACCGGTTCGCAGGGAGGGCACCCGGGAAGGACGTTGGGTGCTGCTCGACTTCGTCGACGTCATCGTGCACGTGCAGCACTCCGAGGAGCGCGCCTTCTACGAGCTGGAACGGCTCTGGAAGGACTGCCCGGTCATCGAGTTCGACCACGACGGTGCTCCCGCCGACTCCGCCGAACAGCACAGTGAAGAGGGCAGTCAAGCGTGACCCTGCAACGTCTGGTGCTCTGGCGGCACGGCGAGACGGACTACAACCTGGCAGGCCGTATCCAGGGGCACCTCGACTCCGAACTCACCGAACTCGGTCTGGAACAGGCCAAACGCACCGCGCCCCTGGTAGCCGGGTTCGGCCCCGAGGTGGCGGTGAGCTCGGACCTGCGTCGTGCCAGCACCACCGCCGCGGCGTTCGCCGAGTTCACCGGGCAGGAGGTCCGGCTGGACGAGCGGCTGCGCGAAACCCACCTGGGGCAGTGGCAAGGACTCAGCGGCGCCGAGGTGGAGCAGGGATGGCCCGGGGCGATGGGGACGTGGCGCACCCAGCCGACCTGGGCACCACCGGACGGCGAGACCAGGGTGGAGGTCGCCGAACGCGCCTACGAGGTGGTGTGTGAACTCGACGAGGTCATGGAGGGCACGGCGCTGCTGTGCGCGCACGGCGGTCTGATAACCGCGCTGACCGCAAGACTGCTCGGGTGGCCGACCGAGATCTGGTCCAGCCTCGGCGGGGTGGGCAACTGCGGTTGGACCGTGCTCTCCCGCAGCACCCTCGGCAAGCACGGCTGGCGACTGACGACCTACAACGGCGGGTTCGTCGAATGACGCTCCCCCGGTCCGCTCGTGGTTCTCGGTGGGGCTCGCGTTGAGCGTCGCCGTGGTCACCGATTCGACCGCGTACCTGCCCGCGCGACGGGTCGAGTACTACGGCGTACGTGTGATTCCGCTGCACGTGAGCACGGAGGCCGAGCAGTACAGCGACGAGACCTCGTTCGGTCCGGGGCGACTGACCGAGGAGCTGCGTCGCGGCAGGCGGGTCACCACCTCGGGGGCGGCGGTTGCCGAGTTCGCCGCCGCCTACCGCGCGGCGCTGGACCGGGGAGCCGATGGTGTGCTCTCGATCCACCTCTCCGGCGAGCTCTCCGGCACGGTGGATGCCGCTCGCACCGCCGCGCGCGAAGTGGCGCCCTCGGCCATCAACGTGGTCGACTCCCGCTCCGTGGCCATGGGGCTGGGATTCGCCGTGCTGGCCGCCGCCGAGCTGGCCGCCGAGGGTGCCGGGTTGGAGGAGGTCACCGGAGTGGCCGAGCGCGTGGCGGAGCGCGGAACCATCCTCTTCTCGGTGCAGACACTGGAGTACCTGCGCCGGGGCGGGCGGATCGGCACCGCCTCAGCCCTGTTGGGAACGGCCCTGGCGATCAAGCCGCTGCTGCACCTGCACGACGGCGTGATCGACGCCGCCGAGAAGGTGCGGACCACCAGCGCGGCCGTGCGAAGGTTGGAGCAGCTGGCCGTCGAGGCGGTGGCGGAGACGGCGCCCACGCAGCGGTTCCCCACCGGCGACCCGCGGGGACCGGCGCTGGCCGTCCACCACCTGGCGGCACCGGGACGCGCCGAGACGCTCGCCCGAAACATCCGAGAGCGATTGCCGGGGTGCTCCGACTGCGTTGTTTCCGAGGTCGGAGCCACCATCGGAGCCCACATCGGGCCGGGGTCGGTGGGAGTCGTCGTGCTGCCCGGTGGGTGGAGTACCACCGGCACCCCACCTTTCGGCGACTGATCGGGATTCTCCGCTCGGGTCGTCGGGGCGTCGGGGCGTCGAGGCGCTCGTTCGGCGGAACTCGACCGCGTGACTGGGCAGCGATCCCGACAGTGATCCGGGCAGTGATCCGGGCGCGGCGCCCTGCGGCGCGTTCCGGTTCGCCACTTCGCCGCGCGGCACTCGGCTCCGCCTCGTATCGTGCGGCTCGCCGCGTACGTGTCCACAACGTACTCGGCTGTCCACCGGAGGCGTTCTTCGGTGTTCCCGGCCGGTGCGCCGCCGGTTAGCTTCGCCGGTATGCCCGATCTCTTCCGGCCCGAGGACTCGTCCCCTTCGGACGAACGGATCGTCGCCGCGGCCAACGACGAGCTTCCCCCGGCGCGTCGACGGCTGCGGCAGTTGATGGGTTCCGAGGACGGTACGACCGAAACGGTCTCCGCGGCCGATACCGCGGATTCCGCCGAGGCGACGGAAATCCACGAGAGGACGGAAACCGGGGACCGGGCGCGGCGGTGGTTGCCCCGAACACCGCGCGAGGTGCTGCTGGATCCGGGCCGGGTGGGGTGCATCGGCGTCGTTCTCGCCGCGGTGATCGGCTGCGGCGTCCTGCTGCTGAGCCGTGATTCCGGTGGTGGGACCACACCTGTTCCCTCGACTCGGATTCCCGCTCCGGAGTCGGCAGCGGTGACCGGTGCGGCCGTCACCACCTCCCCTGAAACCGAGCTGGTGGTCAGCGTAGTGGGACGAGTGCACGAGCCGGGACTGGTGACCGTGGCGGCGGGGTCCCGTGTCGCCGACGCGCTGCGAGCGGCGGGAGGTCCGTTACCCGAGACGGACACCCTGGCGTTGAACCTGGCTCGGGAACTGTCCGACGGGGAACAGCTCTACGTCGGGATCCCGGTGCCGTCACGTGCCTCGAGGTCGGCACCGGAAGGCACCACCGCCACCGAGTCCTCGAAGGTGGATCTCAATCGGGCCGATGAACAACAGTTGCGGGAACTGCCCGGCATCGGTCCGGTCACGGCAGCAGCGATCCTGCGCTGGCGTGCCGAGAACGAGGGATTCGAGTCGGTGACCCAGCTTCGCGAGGTCGACGGGATCGGGACGGTGCGGCTCTCGCGGCTGCGCGATCTGGTTCGGGTGTGAGGCGCCGATGACCGGCCCCACGGCGTCGACCACTGCCGCGTCGGCTCCTCGCCCGCTGGACCTTCGGCTGGTACCTGCAGCGCTCGGAGTCTGGGGTGCCACGTTGGCCGGGCTGCACACCGGCTGGGTCGCCGCCGCCCTGCTGGCGTGCTGCGGTGCCCTGGCGGCAGCTGCGTGCCTGTTCGTCACGGGGCGGAGATGGGCCATCGGGGTGATCGTGTGCTCGGTTCTGGTGGGAACCGCGGGTTTCGGGCTGGCGGTGCGATTGCGGCCCGTCGAGAACCACCCGCTTCGGGAAGTCGCCTCCCGCGGCGAGAGCGTACGGCTGCGCGTCGAACTCACCGAACGCCCCACGCCAGTGAGCGGCGCCTCGGCGGGCGGCGGAGGCGGGGTCGGGAAGCGGTCGGTGGTCCGAGCCCGTATCCGAGCGGTAAGACAGCGGGAGCGGTGGCACCCGGCTTCCGGTTCGGTGCTGTTGCTGGTGCCCGCCGAAACCTGGGGCGGACTGTTGCGGGGACAGCGAGCCACCACCACTGGTGCGGCGCTCCGTCCACGTGGAGCCGATCTGCTGGTCCTCGTTCTCGCGGTCCACCAGCCGCCGGAGAACGTGACTCGGCCCCCCGTGGCCCAGCGGTTCGCCGAGCGGCTGCGTGCCGGACTGCGCGATGTCTCCGAGTCCGTGCTCTCCCCACGCGCCGAAGGACTGCTTCCCGGTCTGGTGGTGGGCGACACCAGCGGGTTGCTCGACACGGTCCGCCGGGATTTCGGCAAGGCGGGGCTGACCCATCTGACCGCGGTTTCCGGTGCGAACCTGGCGATCGTCTGCGGCGCCGTACTGCTGCTGCTCCGTGCGATGCGTGCTCCGCCGCCGCTGGCCGCGGGATGTGCGGGGGCGGCGTTGGCGGGATTCGTGGTTCTCGCCGGGGGCGAACCGAGCGTGCTCCGTGCGGCCGTCATGGGGGCGCTCGGGTTGCTCGCGCTCGTGTTGGGCCGTAACGGAACCGCACTGCCCGCGCTCGCGGGCTGTGTGATCCTGCTGCTGTTGTGGCACCCCGAGCTGGCCGTCAGTCCGGGGTTCGCGTTGTCGGTCGCGGCCACGGCCGCCCTGGTGCTGCTCGCCCCGGCGTGGTCGGGGTGGCTGCGGCGACGTGGGATGCCCCTCCGGCTGGCCCAGGCGCTGGTGGCACCGGCCGCCGCGCAACTCGCCACCGCGCCGCTCGTGGTCGCGCTGTCCGGCGAGCTCAGCCTGGTCGGTGTCGCAGCGAACGTGCTGGTGGAACCGGTGATCGCCCCGGCCACGGTGCTCGGTGTGGCCGCGACGTTGCTCGCCCCCTGGTTCTCCCCGCTGGGTGAACTCCTGGTGCTGCTGGCCGCTCCGGAATTGGAGTGGGTGCTGCTGGTTGCCCGGTGTGCCGCGAGTTCACCGCTGGCGACGATCCCGTTGCCTTCCGGGGCGCCGGGGATCCCGCTCGTGGTCGCCCTGGTGGCCGCGATCCTGCTGCTGCTCCGGTTCCGTACCGGCCGGATGTTGTTGGCCGGTTCGCTGTTGTCCGTGCTACTGCTGCTGGTCACGATCGGAGTGCGGCCCGGTGGTTGGCCTGTGGCGGGTTGGAGTGTCGTGGCCTGCGACGTCGGCCAGGGTGACAGCCTGGTGCTGGCCACCGGAGTGCGCGGCACCGCTGTCGTGGTGGACACCGGTCCCAGCGCCGCCCCGGTCGATCGGTGTCTCGACCGCCTCGGGGTGCGCCACGTTCCGCTGCTGGTGCTCACCCACCCGCACGCCGATCACTACGCCGGGATCTCCGGAGTGCTGGTGGGACGCGAGGTCGATGCGGTGGCGACGGGAGCTGCTCGTCCGTCCATCTGGTCGGACACCGACGTTCGACGACGTGCGCGCGACAACGACGCGCACCTGGTGCGGCTGTCCGCGGGGCAACTGATCCGCTGGCCCGCTCTGGCGATCGAGGTGCTGGCCCCGGACGGGGACGCCGCGCCCGTGGCGGCGGACCGGGTCAACGACGCCTCGCTGGTGCTGCGGGCGAACACCCCGGCAGGGCGGGTACTGCTGACCGGCGACATCGAACTGGCCGGGCAGCGGGAGCTCCTCGCGGCGGGGGTTCGGCTGGACGCGGAAGTGCTCAAGGTGCCGCACCACGGTTCGAGGTACACCAGCGAGGAGTTCCTCCGGGCCGTTTCCCCGGAGGTGGCGCTGATCAGCGTGGGACACGGCAACGACTACGGACATCCCAGTGACGAGATCGTCACGACACTGCGCGACCTCGGCGCCGCGGTGCGCCGTACCGATCGCCGTGGCGCCATCGCCGTGCTGGGCGGAAACCGCGGCATGCTGACCGCCAGCACCGGCGACCCGCTCCGTCCCGACGAGTGAGAGTAGATCTCTGGTGCGGGATGTGGCCGAGGAGTAGATACCCGAGCTCTGCTCGGGTGCGGTAGACCGCTGCCGCTGTTCCTCGGCGCGGCAGCGCCGAATGCCCACGCACGCCGTCGGCACCGCCGTGGGTTCTCTCGGGCGGGAGGCCCGACGTTGGGTAGATCGGCTACCCGATGTCGGGCCTCCCGGAGCGAGAGCGGTGCGAGAGGTTCCGCCCTGCAGTACTTCGACGACCTCAGTAGCAGGTTGGGAACGACAGAACCCCGGTCGCTGAGGTGGCTCGATTGTGCGGCAGGGCCGCTCTGCCGCGTAGCGAGCTACTCAAGAGCGGCCCAACGCGGCAAGCGTCCGCCTCAGCGACCGGTAACCGACCGAGCGTGAAAGTCGCTCAGCGGTACCGTTCCTCAGAGGTTCAGTGCCTCGTCCACTGCTTCGGTGTTCGGCGCCACGGTGGCCTTCGGCCCGACGTGATCCTGCAGCGAGTCCATCGTCTTGAGACCGTCGCCGGTGATCATCAGTACCGTCTCCGAGTCCGGGTCCAGTTGTCCGGACTCGATCAGCTTCTTCGTGGTGGCCACGGTGACCCCGCCCGCGGTCTCGGCGAAGATGCCCTCCGTGCGAGCCAGCAGCCGGATGCCCTCGACGACTTCCTCGTCG
Source organism: Actinopolyspora mzabensis (assembly GCF_900101095.1). Classification (GTDB taxonomy): domain Bacteria; phylum Actinomycetota; class Actinomycetes; order Mycobacteriales; family Pseudonocardiaceae; genus Actinopolyspora; species Actinopolyspora mzabensis. Next base: position 156,538 of record NZ_FNFM01000011.1, on the reverse strand, counting down.
CTGACGTCCTCGATCGCTCCGTTGGTGCGGCGCACGGTGTCGAGTACGTACGGACCATCGGCGGGGGCGCCGATCGCCAGCGAACGCGCGATGGTGTCGGGCCGCACCGGCTGCACCACGTCGTGGTTCTGCTTGTAGGCGTCTGCCACGGGGGAGCAGCCCGTGGCCTGCGCACCGAAGATCCGGTAGGGGCTCTGTTCCACCAGCCCGACCTCGCCGAGCTCGCGGAATCCCTTGTCGACCTTGGTGAGCTGCGAGCCGGACGCGATGGGAACCACCACCTGCTCCGGAATGCGCCAGCCGAGCTGTTCGGCCACCTCGAAGGCGAGGGTCTTGGAGCCCTCCGAGTAGTAGGGCCGCACGTTGACGTTGACGAACGCCCAGTCCTCGTGCTCTCCGGCCAGCTCGGTGGCCAGGCGATTCACGTCGTCGTAGTTGCCGTCGACGGCCAGCAGCGAGCCGTCGTAGACGGCGGTCATCAGTACCTTGGCGCGTTCCAGCGAGGAGGGGACGAGCACCACCGAGTCCCAGCCCGCGCGTGCCGCGGCCGCTCCCACCGCGTTGGCGAGGTTACCGGTGGAGGGGCATGCCAGTACCTTGAAGCCGAACTCGCGCGCGGCGGCCAGTGCCACCGCCACGACCCGGTCCTTGAAGGAGTGGGTGGGGTTGCCCGTGTCGTCCTTGATCCAGATGCGTTTGACGCCCAGCGCGTTGGCGAGTGCGTCTGCCCGGACCAACCTCGTACAGCCCGGATCGGTGTTCGGATGCTGCTCCACATCGGACGGAACAGGCAGCAGGTTCTTGTAGCGCCAGATCGAGCGCGGGCCGGACTCGATGTCCTCCCTGCGCACGCGGCCGAAGTCGTAGGCGACTTCCAGCGGCGAGAAGTCCTCCAGGCAGACGAACTCCGGAGCCAGGGGTTGCCGATGCCCCTCTTCCTTGGACACGAGCTCGGCCGCGGGGCCGAGGTCGAACTTCCGGTCGGTCGTCTCGGACTGTGTTCGGGCGGCAGCTGTCATCGCGAGGTCCTTCCCCTCATCTGTCCCGCTGGCGGGTCGGAATTGGCACCGTTTTCGCCGAACCGCGCCACGAACGTGGTCGCGGTGCCGACGCTGGTTGCCGGGGCTTCGCCGGGCCGGTCCCTCTGCCCCTCTGGATGAGCTATCCAAGTTGTTTCGGCAACGCTACGGCATGAACCCGTCATCCGACCACTTTGATCCAGCATCCGGGACGGGGTTGACCGTCGGCCCGAGTGGGAGAATGCGGACCATGAACTCGGCTCCCGCCTCGTTGCATCTCGTGCTCGGTGACGAAGAACTGCTGGTCGAGCGTGCTGTTTCCGAATCCCTCGCCGCCGCCCGCCGGGCCGATCCCGAAGCCGAGCTACGCCGTTCCAAGGTGAGTGACCTCACCCCTCCCGAGCTCGACGAGATGCTGAGTCCCTCGTTGTTCGCGGAGGGGCGCGTGATCGCGTTGGACAGTGCGCAGGACGCGAGCAAGGAGATCGCCGAGGCGGTGCTCCGCCACGCGCGCGCCCCGGCCGAAGGCGTGGTGCTCGTGGTGTTGCACAACGGCGGTGGCAGGGCCAAGCACGCCAAGGAACTCCCCGGCGAGCTGCGCGGTATGGGGGCCGCCGTCACCGAGTGCAACCGGATCACGCGGCCAGCCGAGCGGGAGAGCTTCGTCCGGGCGGAGGCCACCAGGGCCGGTGGGCGCATCGACTCGGCCGCGGTGAGCGCTCTCGTGGAGACCGTCGGCAACGATCTGCGCGAGCTGTCCTCCTCGGTGTCCCAGCTGGTGGCCGATACCGACGGCAAGGTCGACGAGGCGGCGGTGCGGCGTTACCACCAGGGCAAGGCCGAGGTCACCGGCTTCGTGGTGGCGGAGAAGGCCGTGATGGGGGATCGCGCCGGCGCGTTGGAGGCGTTGCGCTGGGCGCTGCAGCTGGGGGTGCCGCACGTGCTGATCGCCGATGCGTTGGCCGACGCCGTGCGCACCATCGGGCGAGTGGCCAGTGCCGGAGGCGGGGATCAGTACCGGCTCGCCCGGGAGCTCGGCATGCCGGCTTGGAAGGTCAAGAAGGCGCTCTCGCAGGCGCGGGGCTGGAACGCGGCGGGAGTGGCCGAGGCGATGCAGCTGGTCGCCTCGCTCAACGGTCAGGTCAAGGGGCAGGCCGCCGACGCCGACTACGCCCTGGAACGCGCCGTGCTGGGGTTGATCGCGACCCGGAGTTCCCGGAACCAGGGATGAGCGGGAGATCCGGTCGGGTCACCGGGCAGGGGGTGAGGCCGAGCAGGGGAGAGGCCCGCGGAGTACGGGCCTCTCCGCTGCGTGCGAAGAGGCCCGTGTACCGGCGTTTCCCGAACGGTTCCCGATCGTCGTCGCCCGTCCGGGGAGTCCGATCAGAGCTGGTTGAGCTGCCTGGCCATGGAGGACTTCTTGTTGGCCGCCTGGTTGCGGTGGATAACGCCCTTCTTGGCGGCCTTGTCGACCAGGCGGGTGGCGGCGCGCTCCATCTCGGCGGCCTTTTCCCTGTCGCCGGTGGCAGCGGCCTCCCGGAACCGGCGCATCGCGGTCTTCATCGACGTCTTGACCGACTTGTTGCGAAGCCGGTTGCGCTCGTTGATCAGGACTCGCTTCTTGGAGGACTTGATGTTGGCCACTGTTGCGCCTCTTTCACTGATCGACTCGAATGTCGCGACCGCGCTCGAACGGCGCTGCCCCATCGCGGGACCCTCCGGCTCGCCGGGGATTTCCGGCTCACCGGCAGTTCGGTACGACGGTTCGCGGGCAGCCTTCCTCCACGTCGGAAATGCCGCGCGGTGCGATCGGCCATCGTAGCAACACCGCGCCGCACCGCCGTGCCCGGCTCCGCTGGTCAGGACGCTGCCCGTTCGAGGTGCCCGATGCGGGGGCCAGGGGTCGGCGGTGCGCCCGAGTAGCGGGTGGTCGCCGCCGTGGTCGCTCAGGCCGAGTCGTCGTCCTTGCGGGGTCTTCCCCTGCCGCGCTGCCGCCCGGTCCCACCCGGCAGCCTGCCCGCATCCTGCAGTGCCTTGCGCAGCAGGAACTCTATCTGCGCGTTCGTGCTGCGCAGTTCGTCGCCCGCCCAACGCGCGAGCGCGTCGTGTACCGCCGGATCCAGGCGGAGCAGGAAGCTCTTGCGGGATGCCACGCGATTCCCTCACTGGTACAGCGAGCCGGTGTTGACCACCGGTTGGGTCGCCTTGTCACCGCAGAGCACGACCAGCAGGTTGCTGACCATCGACGCCTTGCGCTCCTCGTCCAGTTCGACGACCTCGTCTTCCGCCAGCTGCCCCAGCGCCGATTCGACCATGCCCACCGCTCCCTCGACGATGCGCTGCCGTGCGGCCACGACGGCGTCGGCCTGCTGACGCTGCAGCATCGACTGCGCGATCTCGGGAGCATACGCGAGGTGGGTGAGCCGGGACTCGACGACCTTCACGCCCGCCGAGTGAACCCGGTCGGCGATCTCCTTGGAGAGCTTGGCGGTGATCTCCTCGGCGTTCTCCCGCAGCGAGAGCTCCTGCCCGCCCCTGGTGTCGTAGGCGTAGTTGGTCGCGATGTGCCGCACCGCCGTTTCCGTCTGGGTCTGCACGAACTCGACGAAGTCGTCGACGCTGAAGGATGCCTGTGCGGTGTCGTCGACCTGCCAGACCACCACCGCGGCGATCTCGATGGGGTTGCCCTCGGCGTCGTTGACCTTCATCACGCTGGTCTCGTGGTTGCGGATGCGGGTGGAGACGCGGGTCCGGTCGGTGGTCAGCGGATTGATCCAGTGCAGTCCCTCCTGGCGCAGCGTCCCCGTGTAGCGACCGAAGAACTGCAGTACCCGTGCCTCGCCGGGTGAGACCGTCACCAGTCCGGCCAGCCCCACCAGGGTGGCGACCCCCAGTGCGATCCCGACCGCGAGCAGCCACCACGTGGAGGTTACGCCGCCGAGGGCGGCCAGTGCGGCGGCCAGGAGCAGCAGCAGGACACCCAGCCCGAGCATCGGGAGTCCCGAGGCTCCCCTGGCGGGCTGTTCCCTGATCTCCGATTCCGGCATCGCCACTCCCGTTCCGGTTTCCTCGGTACCCATCCGTTTCCTCCCCTGCCGTGTTTCCTGATTTCTGGAAGACATCATAGTGATATCACTTTTTACGATGTGGGGGCAAAGCCGGAAACCGCCGGATGATCTCGGTTACTCGTGGGGGACCGGTGGGGAACAGGGGATTAAGCCGCCCCCGGCGGCCGGACAGTTGGCCGCGATCGGGTTCGGACTGCTCACCGGCAGCGTGATCGCGTTGTACACCGTCTGGGACGCCTACGCCGTCACCGCGCTGGCGCTGGCACCGCTGCTGTTCGGCTGGGCCAACCAGCTGGCCCGGGTGGCGCTGTTCGCGCCGTACGCCTGGGGCCGGAGAGAGCGGAGCGTGGCTGTCTGGTCCGGAAACCGGCGCGAAGTGATGCTGGTGGGGCTGTTCCCGCCGGCCTACCGAGATTCCCCGCTCCGTTCGCGGATTTCGCGCGAAATCGACGATCCGACCCGGCAACAGTGTTGTGCCCTGCCGATTCATCCCGATTCGCGCGGTGATTTCGCGCGAAATCGCCGCCGAGCGGTACCGCTGCTCGGCGGATCCCTACCCGATCGGGTAGGACGGGGGCATGGAGGTTCTCAGCAGCAGGATGATCCTGCGTCCCGGTGACCACGATCGCTCGGTGCGGTTCTACCGCGACACGCTCGGACTCGCGATCCACCGCGAGTTTCCCGGCGGCACGGTGTTCTTCCTCGGGCAGGGGCTGCTGGAAGTGTCCGGAACCGGCAGCAGCGGCCCCAGCCAGGACCAGATGCTGTGGCTGCAGGTGCGCGACGCCGCCGAGAGCGTCCGTGAACTGCGTGAGCTCGGCGTCGAGGTGCTCGCCGAACCGGAACGGCAGCCCTGGGGGCTGATCGAGGGAACCGTCGCCGACCCCGACGGAGTGCGGATCGTGCTGGTGGAGGTGCCACCCGAACATCCGCTGCGCAGTGACGTTCGGCAAGATCCCTGATCCGCTGTCCGCGTGGCCCCGGCGGGGCGGTCGGGTCACCCGCCCGCCCCGTTCCGTCGCGACGCGCGACGCGCGGTCGCACTCCCGGGTTGGGGTCGGGCATTCCGCACTTTCGTGGGACCATGGGCACAAGCCCTGCCCGTACGCGAGTCGACATCCCGCGAGGAAGACTTCAGTGAGCACCTTCGCAGACACGACCTTCACGTCTCCTGAACGCATCAGGAACTTCTGCATCATCGCCCACATTGACCACGGCAAGTCGACGTTGGCCGACAGGGTGTTGCAGCTCACCGAGGTGCTCGACGAGCGCGCGTACCGGGACCAGTACCTCGACCGGATGGACCTGGAGCGCGAGCGCGGCATCACGATCAAGTCCCAGAACGTGCGACTGCCGTGGCAGGTCGACGGTGAGGACTACGTGCTGCATCTGATCGACACTCCCGGCCACGTCGACTTCACCTACGAGGTCAGCCGCTCGCTCGCCGCCTGCGAGGGTGCGATCCTGCTGGTGGACGCCGCCCAGGGGATCGAGGCGCAGACGCTGGCCAACCTCTACCTGGCCATGGAGCACGACCTGGAGATCATCCCCGTGCTCAACAAGATCGACCTCCCCGCCGCGGACCCCGACCACTACGCCGCGGAGCTGGCCCACATCATCGGCTGCTCGGAGTCCGACGTGCTGCGGGTCTCGGCCAAGAGCGGCGAGGGTGTCGCCGACGTGCTCGACGCCGTGGTGCTCAACGTTCCCGCGCCGGTCGGCGAGCACGACTCGCCCGCCAGGGCGATGATCTTCGACTCGGTCTACGACACCTACCGGGGCGTGATCACCTACATCCGGGTGGTCGACGGCAGCATCACCCCTCGCGAGAAGATCCGGATGATGTCGACCGGAGCCACCCACGAGCTGCTCGAAGTCGGCATCATCTCACCCGACCAGAAACGGTCCGAGGGGCTCGGGGTCGGTGAGGTCGGCTACCTGATCACCGGTGTCAAGGACGTTCGCCAGTCCCGGGTGGGTGACACGGTCACCTTCGCCAAGAACGGTGCCGACAAGCCACTGCCCGGCTACCGCGACCCGATCCCGATGGTCTACTCCGGGCTCTACCCGATCGAGGGGTCCGACTATCCGGTGCTGCGCGACGCGCTGGACAAGCTGCTGCTCAACGACGCCGCGCTGACCTACGAGCCGGAGACCTCCGGTGCGCTCGGATTCGGTTTCCGCTGCGGTTTCCTGGGGCTGCTGCACCTGGAGATCACCAGGGCGCGGCTGGAGCGCGAGTACAACCTCAACCTCATCTCCACCGCCCCCAACGTGGTCTACGGCGTCACCCTGCAGGACGGCACCGAGCTGGAGGTCACCAACCCCTCGGACTGGCCCGAGGGCAAGATCCAGGAAGTGCGCGAGCCGATCGCGAAGTGCACGGTGATCGCTCCCTCCGAGTTCGTCGGTGCGATCATGGAGCTGTGCCAGAGCAGGCGCGGGCGGCTCGACAGCATGGACTACCTCTCCGAGAGCCGCGTCGAGCTCCGCTACACCATCCCGTTGGCCGAGATCGTGTTCGACTTCTTCGATCACCTCAAGTCGCGCACCCGTGGTTACGCCTCCATGGACTACGAGGAGTCGGGCACGCAGGCCTCGGACCTGGTCAAGGTCGACATCCTGCTGCAGCACGAGGCGGTGGACGCCTTCAGCGCGATCGTGCACAAGGACAACGCCTACTCCTACGGCACCAAGATGGCCTCCAAGCTCCGAGAGCTCATCCCGCGCCAGCAGTTCGAGGTGCCGATCCAGGCGGCCGTGGGGTCGCGGATCATCGCCCGCGAGACGATTCGCGCCATGCGCAAGGACGTACTCGCCAAGTGCTACGGCGGTGATATCAGCCGTAAGCGCAAGCTGCTGGAGAAGCAGAAGGAAGGCAAGAAGAAGATGAAGACGGTCGGCCGCGTCGAGGTACCGCAGGAGGCGTTCGTGGCCGCGCTGTCCACCGACGAGTCCGCCAAGGACGATTCCAAGGGAGACTCCAAGGGCAAGAAGTAGCCTGGTGGGAAAGTAGCAGCGGCGTATTGCCGCCCCGGTTTTCGCCGGGCTCGTTCGGTGGAACCTCCCGCGTGCCGCCGCTTCGGGGCTGGTGCTCCTCCGGCACGGGAGCTCGTCGGTGCGGGCCGAACCGCTGGTGCGGATCCGAAAAACGACGGGGCAGCACCGGACCGTTTTCCCTAGGATCGATCTTCGTCGCAATCGAGGACCGAAACGAGGGGACGATGTCCGAAAGGCACGATTACGAGACCGTGGTGCGCTGGACCGGGAATCGGGGCAGCGGTACCGAGCAGTACGACTCCTACGGCCGTGAACACCTGGTCGAGGTCGCGGGCAAGGCGTCCCTGCGTGGCTCGGCCGATCCGGCCTTCCTGGGGGATCCGGAACTGCTGAACCCGGAGGAGCTGCTGGTCGCCTCGCTCGCGCAGTGTCACATGCTCTGGTATCTGGGGATCTGTGCCTCGTCCGGCGTCGTGGTCACCGAGTACCTTGACGCGGCTCGCGGCACCATGACCGAGGAGCGGGGCGGTGGCGGCCGCTTCACCGAGGTGGTGCTGCGCCCGGTGGTGACCGTGCGAAGCGAGTCGATGCGCGACAGGGCCGCGAAACTGCACGAGCAGGCGCACCGCAAGTGCTTCATCGCCAATTCCGTGAACTTTCCGGTCCGTCACGAGCCCGGAATCCGTGTAGCGAGCTGATCGGGCCGCGGGGCCGATCCGGCCTTCTTGTCGCCCAGCCCAGGGGTCGATTTCGCGCGAAATCGACCCCTGGGCTGGGATATCGCTCCGCGGCGGGCACTCAGCGTGGTTCGTTGGTTACCTTTCCGGTGGTGACAAATATTCGGGGGGGGGGGCTGTCCCGCCCTACCGTTTCCGCTTTTCCCTATAGATAACGTCTATGTCTTTAATTCAAAAATGGTCTGGCTGATGTCGGATTTGCATGTTGACCTGCGTTTATCTTTTGTCGGCTTCGATTCTGCGCGGCGCTGTGGCGAGGCGTCTCGGCGTCTTGGGGTTGCGTTTCCCGTGTCGTCGGATAGTATGCCCCAGCGAATAACGGCGGTTTCGATGCGTTCGGTGATCCGGTGAAATCGTCGGTTGGTGCCCACGGGTGTGCGTGATTGATCAAAGAGGATCCTCGTCCGCCACCCGCGGTTTTTCGTTTTCCGCCGGTGGGATACCGGATGCTGTCCCGCTCATTACGATTTCAGGAGGTCTGGCATGAGTGATCCGGAGATGTCGCGGACGAGTCTCCCTATCCGGGGAGGAACTCGGCAGCACGCGTCATCGCTGGACATCCGCGAGCAGGACCCGCAGTTCTCCCCACCGGAGCCGCCGAGCGCGCCCGAGGGGGCTCCCAACGTGGTGGTCGTACTGCTGGACGACATGGGTTTCGGCGCCCCCAGCGCCTTCGGTGGGCCGTGCGAGATGCCCACGGCCGACCGGTTGGCAGAGGGCGGACTGCGCTACACGCGGTTCCACGTGACCGCGGTGTGCTCGCCGACCCGGCAGTCGTTGCTGACCGGCCGTAACCACCACTCGGTGGGAATGGGCGTCACCACCGAGATGGCCAGCGCCGCCCCGGGATACAACGGGATACGGCCGCTGAGCGCGGGCACGATGGGCCAGATCCTGTCCGGTAACGGCTACAACACGGCGGCGTTCGGCAAGTGGCACCAGACCCCGGCGCGTGACGTCAGCGTGGCGGGTCCGTTCGACCGTTGGCCCACCGGTGAGGGCTTCGAGAAGTTCTACGGCTTCCTGTGCGCGGAGATGAACCACTGGTACCCCGTGCTGTTCGACGGCACCACACCGGTGGAACCCGACCGCGGACCGGAGGACGGTTACCACCTCTCCGAGGACCTGGTCGACCGCGCGATCGACTGGGTGCGCGACCAGAAGTCGCTCAAGCCCGAAACCCCCTTCTTCGCCTACCTCCCCTTCGGCGCGACCCACGCGCCCTACCACGTTCCGAAGGAGTACCGGGACAAGTACCGGGGCAGGTTCGACCACGGCTGGGACCGGCAGCGTGAGATCACCCTGGAGCGGCAGAAGGAACTGGGAGTCGTTCCCCCCGAAACGGAACTGGCCCCTTGGGCCGAGGGCGTGCCGCACTGGGACGAACTGTCCGAACAGGAGCAAGAGTCCGCCGCCTCGTTGATGGAGCTCTACGCGGGATTCGCCGAGCACACCGACGACCAGATCGGTCGTCTCGTCAACGAGCTGGAGCAGCAGGGCGAACTCGACAACACCCTGTTCGTCTACATCCTCGGTGACAACGGCGCCTCCGCCGAGGGAGGACTCGGCGGGACGCTCAACGAGCACCGGCACGCCAGCGGTATCCCGGACGACGCCGAGACGATCAACCGCCACCGGGAGGAACTGGGTGACGCGACCACGCACGCCCACTATCCGGTCGGCTGGGCCCTGGCGATGAACACGCCCTACCAGTGGACGAAACAGGTCGCCTCGCACTTCGGTGGAACCAGGGACGGCATGATCGTGCACTGGCCACGCGGCATCGCCGACCGTGGTGGTATCCGTGATCAGTTCCACCACGTCATCGACGTGCTGCCCACCGTCCTCGAAGCCGCCGGGATCCCGCAGCCCGACGAGGTGAACGGGGTCACGCAGCAGCCGGTGGAGGGCACGAGCATGCTCTACAGCTTCAACGACGCCTCAGCGGCGGAACGCCGCCGGATCCAGTACTTCGAGATGGTGGGCAACCGGGGCATCTACCACGACGGTTGGATGGCGGTCACCAGGCACGGCACCCCGTGGGACATGGTCCAGGACGGCACCCGGCACTACTTCGACGACGACCGCTGGGAGCTCTACGACACGAATGTGGACTGGAGCCAGGCCCACGACCTCGCGGCGGAGCACCCGGGCAAGCTCCGGGAGCTGCAACAGCTGTTCCTGGTGGAGGCCAGCCGTTACAACGTGTTCCCCCTCGACGACCGCATGACCGAGCGGGAGAACCCGCGTGAGGCCGGACGGCGCGACCTGCACGGCGACCGTCGGTCGATCACCTTCCACGCCTCCGCCTCACGGTTGACCGAGGAGACGGCGCCCAACGTCAAGAACCGCTCGCACACGCTGACCGCGCGTATCGAGGTCCCCGAGTCCGGTGCGGACGGGGTGCTGGTGGCCCAGGGCGGACGGTTCGGCGGCTGGTCGCTGTACGTACACCAGGGACGCGCCTGCTACGCGTACAACTACTTCGGACTCGAGCTCTACCGGGTGAGCACGGACGAACCGCTCCCCACCGGTGAGCACGAGATCGTGCTCGACTTCGCCTATGACGGTGGCGGTGTCGGCATGGGCGGGATCGCGACCCTCCACGTCGACGGTGAGCAGCGCGGACAGCAGCGGGTGGGCGGCACCATCCCGTACTATTTCGCCTTCGACGAGACGTTCGACATCGGAGTCGACCGTGCGTCACCGGTCACCGACGACTACCCGCCGGTGGACAACGCCTACACGGGCACGCTGCACAGCGTGCGGGTGGATCTCGGTGACGATCTGCACAGCGACAGCGACAGCGAGCGCGACCGCGAACTGTTCAGGGCGGCCCATGACTGACACGACTACGGGAGACTGCTGCGCACCCACCCGGCCCGCGGGTGAGGCGTCGCGGACGGAGACGGCACGTACTCGGGCTCACTCCGGCTCCACCGTGGGGCTGGTGCGGCTCGACGGTGGCGAGTTCCGAATGGGAAGTGAGCGGGACGAGGCTTACCCGCAGGACGGCGAGGGGCCGGTGCGGATGGTGCGGCTCGACCCCTTCTGGATCAGTCCGACGGCCGTGTCGGTGGCCGACTTCGCGGCCTTCGTGGACGCCACCGCCTACCGTACCGACGCCGAACGGTGGGGGTGGTCGTTCGTGTTCGGCGGGCTGCTGCCGGACGACTTCCCGCCCACGCGCGGAGTCGCGGCCGCTCCCTGGTGGCGCCAGGTCGAGGGCGCCTACTGGTGGCGACCGGAGGGGCCCGGATCCGATGCCGGGGAGCGCCCCGATCACCCGGTCACCCACGTCTCCTTCCGGGACGCGCTCGCCTACTGCGACTGGGCCGGGCTGCGGCTGCCGACCGAGGCCGAGTGGGAGTACGCGGCCAGGGGAGGGCTCGATGGAAAACCCTTTCCGTGGGGTGAACAGCTGGAACCTTCCGGACGGCACCGGATGAACGTCTGGCAGGGTGAGTTCCCCGGACGCAACGAGTGCTCGGACGGTTGGTACGGAACCTGCCCCGTGGACGCCTTCGAGCCGAACGGCTACGGGCTGCACAACACCACCGGCAACGTGTGGGAGTGGTGTGCCGACCGGTTCGACCCGGATTTCCCGGCGCGGGACACCCGGCTCAACCCGAAGGGGCCCGAGCGGGGAGAACGTCGCAGTGCGCGCGGCGGTTCCTACCTGTGCCACGAGTCCTACTGTCGGCGTTACCGGGTTTCGGCGCGTCAGGGAGTCACCCCTGACTCGTCCATCGGCAACATCGGGTTCCGGTGCGTCCGCGACGTGTGGTCGAGTGACGAGGAGCAGGAGGCGGCGGGATGGAACGCAGGGAGCTCGAGTACTTCCTGACCATTGCCGACCAGGGGAGTTTCACGGCCGCGGCCCAGACGCTGCGTGTCGCGCAGCCCTCGCTGTCGCACGCGATCGCCTCGCTGGAGAACCGGCTCGGCGGGAGGGTGTTCCACCGGCTCGCACAGGGCGTGAGCCTGACCCCGGCGGGCGAGGCGCTGCTGGAGCCGGCACGGCAGGTGATGCGTGACTTCAGCACGGCCACCGACTCGGTGCGCAGGGTGCTGGGGCTCGCGGGCGGTAGGTTGGACATCGTCGCCCAGACCACCCTGGCCGTGGACCCGTTGGCCGATCTGGTCGGTTCGTTCCTGCGCATGCATCCGAAGGTGGCCGTGCGCATCACGGACCCGGAGCTGGGATCCGATGTCACGGCCGCCGTACGGGCGGGCGAGTGCGAGCTCGGCATGGTCGACTCCACCGAGGACACTGTGGACGATCTCGGCAGCATGGTGCTGCCGGGACGGGAGTTCCTGGCGGTGCTGCCGGCCTCGGCCGATCCGGGACGTTCCGCGCTGACGCCCGCCGACCTCGCTGCGCTGGACTGGGTCAGTACCCCGAAGGGAACCGCGCCCCGCGAGGTCATCGAGAACACCGTGGGCACCCAGGGCAGCAGTCCACACGTGGCGGTCGAGACCGCCCACCAGGCGATGATCGTTCCCAGCGTGCTGGCCGGAGCGGGGGCCACGCTGCTGCCCGCGTCGATGGCCCGGGAGGCCGCCGAACGCGGCGCGGTGACCGTCTCGCTGCGGCCCCGGGTGATCCGGCGCGGGGTGCTGTTCTGGCGCCGCGGTCCGCTGTCGCCGTCGGCTGCGGAGTTCGTGAGCCTGGTGGAGGAACTCGTGCGACGTGGGCCGGGAGATCGCTCCGGAGTGTAGTGGCGGTGCGGGGCGGACCAACGGCTCCTCGTTCGCCGCGCGCCGCTGAGCGGAACTGGTCGTTCCCATTTCGGGAGGCGACACGATCCGGTTCGGAATTTTCTCTTTCGGAAATCGAGAGACAGCTGAATCGAGGCTTGTTCGAAAAATGTTTCGGGTGGCACGGTGAACCCCTTGCGCAGCGGGACTTCGTCCGGAGGTCCTGATTCGCAGGATTTTCGAACAATCCTAGTCGGATTTGTTCGCCGGTGTGCGACATCGTGAACGGAAGGGAGGTGTGGCATGGCGGGGTTGGTGTTGTCGACGTTGGTGGGGTGGTCCGCAAGCGGATCCACGGGGCGCTGGTTCCCGTTCCGGGAGTCGTTGTTTCCGGTCTGGTGACAGCGCTCGTCCGGTCCGCATGTCCCCGATCTTTGGATAGTGATTTCCATGCAAACGTCAAGAACGAATCGCTCCGCGATCGGAGTCGTTTTCTTCGTGTCCGTCGCGGTCTCGGCGCTGGTCGTCCTGTGGGGCGTGGTGGCGCCGAAGGGGTTCGAAGCCGCCACCAATCGGCTGTTCGACCACGTCGTTTCGGATCTGAGTTGGCTTTTCCTGCTCGCGGCGAACTTGTTCCTGGTATACGTGATCTACCTGGGCCTGAGCAGATACGGCAGGATCAAACTCGGAAAGAAGGACGACAGACCCGATTTCGGTCGGTTGTCCTGGTTCGCCATGATGTTTCAGGCGGGCATGGGGCCCTCAATTATCTTCTGGGGCCTGGCCGAGCCGCTGTCGCACTATGTCAACGTCCCGTTCGGCCTTGCCGAGCCCGGTACGGAGGAAGCCGCCGGGGTGGCTGTGCAGTACTCCTTCTTCCACTGGGCGCTGCACCCCTGGGCGATCTACGCCACCGCCGGCCTGGCCGTGGCTTACTTCACCCACTACAAAGGTGAGAAGGCACTGATCAGCGCCATTTTCCGGCCTTTGATCGGCGACCGCGTCGACGGTCCGATCGGAAAGACGATCGACGTGCTGGCGGTGTTGGCGGTCGTGTTCGGGATCGCCGTCGCCCTGGGACAGGCCGGACTGCAGATAACAGCGGGGCTCGGCCAGACGTTCGGGTTGCCCACGGTGATGTTGGTGCAGCTCGTGGTCCTCGGCCTCACCACGGCGGCGTTCATGGTCTCCGCCACCACGCGGATCGAGCACGGCATCAAGTGGCTCGCCAATATCAGCATGCTCATCGCTCCGCTGCTGCTGCTCTTCTACTTCGTCGTCGGGCCGACCGTCACACAGCTCAACGTCCTCACCGAGGGCATCGGTGACTACCTGACCAACATAATCCCGATGAGTTTCCGGTTGGACGCGTTCAGCGCGAACACGGAGTGGTTGGGAAGCTGGACCGTTTTCTACTGGTCGTGGTGGATCGCCTGGGCCCCGTACGTGGGGATGTTCATGGCCCGCATCTCCCGCGGACGCAGCATCCGCGAGTTCGTCGGAGCCACCGTTCTCGTCCCCAGCGTGGTCAGCATAATCTGGATCGCCGTGTTCGGTGGAGCGGCGCTGCGGCTGGCTCGTGAAGGGCAGGCCTCCGACATCGCCGGGACCGTGGCGCAGAGCCCGGCCGCGGGGATGTTCGTGTTCATCCAGCAGTACCCGTTGCCCGTGCTCCTGTCGATCATCACGCTGGTGGTGCTGTGGGTGTTCTTCGTCGCCGGTGCCGACGCCGGAACCGTGGTGCTGGGCGAACTGTCCACCGGCGGCTCTTCGAATCCCAAGGTCTGGGTCCGACTGCTGTGGGGACTCCTGCTGGCGGGCGTCGCGGCGGTCCTGTTGGTCTCCGGCGGCCTCGGCGCGCTGCAGAAAGCCTCGGTGCTCATCGGGACACCGTTCACGATCGTCCTGATCGGCATCTGCGTGGCCTTCCACAAGACCCTGTCCAAGGAGCACGCTCCCTACCTGGCGGAACCCTCGTACGGTCGATCCACCGAGCCCGAGAGCCGCGAGCCCGAGAACCGCGACTCAGGGGACGGTGACTCAGAGGACAGCGAGGCAGGGGATCGGCGGGCCGGAGGTGAGGAACATTCCGACGAGCGTGTGCACCTCCGGTAACCACTGCCGATGATCACGGTTATCCGCGATAGCCGGATCCGGTCCCGATGTCCTCGGACCGGTTGGGTGCCTCGGTGACCATGTATTTCGGACGCGAGGGCACCTTGCTCGAATTGGTGGCGTGTGTGCTGTGGGCCGAGGGGACCAAGCCCGAGTCGCCGGCCGAGGCCGGCGCGGGAGCGTCTTCTTCCGGCGGCTCCGGCGCACGGGTTACCACGTCGAGTTGATCGCCACGCGACTCTCGGCGCTTCGCGCCGTCGTGGACGCTCCTCCCGGAATCGCGCGGGAGGAGCGTCCTTTTCGGAACGCCGCTCGCGGAAGCGGCTCACCCCTGGTGGGTTTCCAGGAACGAGTAGACGTCGGCCTCGTCCACACCGGGGAAGGTGTCCGAAGGCAACGCCGACAGCACGTGCGAGTGTGCCCGTGCCGAGGGCCAGACCATGCCCTGCCAGCGGTTGGCCAGTTCGGCGGGCGGGCGTTGGCAGCACTCGCCGCTCGGACAGCCCGACTTGGAGTGGTTCGTGGTCTCACGCCCCCGGAACCAGCGCGACTCGGTGTAGGGCACGCCGAGTGTGATGGCGAAGTCGCGTCCCCGGCTCGGGTCGACGTGTGCCACACACCAGTGGGTGGCGCCGGGCTTGTCGGTGTACTGGTAGTGGGTGGAGTAGCGGTCCGGGGAGGCGAACACCTGCCGCCCGGCCCAGTACCGACACATCCGCTGTCCCTCGATCGCCCCGGTGGGGTCGGCGGGGAACTCCAATCCGTCGTTGGCGTATGCCTTGTAGATGATCCCGGTCTCGTCGTTGCGCACGAAGTGGCAGACCAGATCCAGGTACTGCGTGGCGAGGTTGGTGAACCGGTGGGCGGCCATCTCGTAGGAGACCGAGAACACGTCGCGCAGGTCCTCCACGGCCAGATCCCGATCCGCTTTGGCCTGGCGCAGGTAGCTCACCGCGGCGCTCTCGGGAATCAGCACGGCGGCTGCGAAGTAGTTCGCCTCCACGCGCTGTCGCAGGAAGTCGGCGAAGTCGCGTGGCTGGCGGTGGCCGAGGGTCAGGTGTCCGAGGGTCTGCAGCAGGATCGTGCGGGGGCTGTGCATTCCCAGCGATTCGCGTCGCAGGAAGATCCGGTTGTGCCGCAGATCGGTCACCGACCGCACCGAACGGGGCAGGTCGGTGACGAAGCGAAGCCCGTACCCGAGGTGCGTGGCGATCGACTGGATCAGCCCTTCGGACAACGGCCCCCCGTGGTAGCCGATACCCCGCAGGATCTCGCCCGCCGATTTCTCGATCTCGGGGAAGTAGTTGCCGTGCTCGCGCATCATGCCGCGCAACTCCGCGTTGGCCGCCCGGGCCTCCTCGGGGGTGGCCACCCGTTTCGTCTCCCTGCGCCGCAGCTCCTCGTAGAGCGCCAGCACGTGTTCCAACGCCTCGGTGGGGACTCGCTTGCCGATCTTCAGCGGTGGCACGTCCAGCTGCTGGTAGAGCGGGTCCAGCTGTGCCTGCTCCACGGCTATCTCCAGCTCGGCACGCCGGTTCGGCGGCTTCTTGGACATCAGTTCGTCCACCGAGCTGTTCAACGCCACGGCCAGCGAGCGCAGCAGTGACAGCTTCGGTTCGCGGTGTCCGTTCTCCAGCAGCGAGAGCTGCGATGGTGCTCGATCGACCCGTTGTCCCAGCTCGGAGAGGGTCAATCCGGCCGCCTTGCGCATGTGGCGCAGCCGCTGCCCGAAGACGAGCAGGTCCTGCTCGTTGGAAAAAGTGCCGCGTTCTTCCGTTGACTCAGCCGTAAACTCCGACATGCAGTTCACTCTAGCAGAAAAATCAAAAAATTTTGCCCGGATTGGGGCTCGTTTTTTCTTGGTCGAGTACCAACACTGGGATCAACAGGCCGCAAGCGATCGGAAGGTGAAAGCCATGAGCCCGCAACCCGGTACCCGTGAACAAGCCCTGCAGGCCGCCAAGGATCTGCAGCGCGACTGGGAGACCAACCCCCGTTGGAAGGGCGTCGAGCGCACCTACTCCGCTGGTGACGTCATCCGACTCCGTGGCTCGGTGCAGGAGGACAACACCCTGGCCCGGCTGGGCGCCGAACGGCTCTGGAACCTGCTGCACGACAACGACTACATCCACGCGCTCGGTGCGCTGACCGGGAACCAGGCCGTCCAGCAGGTCCGCGCCGGACTGCAGGCCATCTACCTCTCGGGTTGGCAGGTCGCCGCCGACGCGAACCTCGCCGGTGAGACCTACCCGGACCAGAGCCTGTACCCGGCCAACTCGGTTCCGCAGGTGGTCCGGCGAATCAACAACGCGCTCAAGCGCGCCGACCAGGTCGCCTGGGCCGAGGCGCTGGACGCCGAGGCCACCGAGGTCGAGCAGGAGGACCGGCACTGGCTGGCCCCGATCGTCGCCGACGCCGAGGCTGGTTTCGGTGGTGTGCTCAACGCCTACGAGCTGATGAAGGGCATGATCCAGGCGGGCGCCGCCGGTGTGCACTGGGAGGACCAGCTCGCTTCCGAGAAGAAGTGCGGCCACCTCGGCGGCAAGGTGCTCATCCCCACCAGCCAGCACGTCAAGACCCTCAACTCGGCCCGGCTGGCCGCCGACGTCGCCGGGGTTCCCTCCCTCGTGGTCGCTCGTACCGACGCGCAGGCAGCCACGCTGCTGACCAGCGACGTCGACGAGCGCGACCAGAAGTACGTCACCGGTGAGCGCACCTCGGAGGGCTTCTACAAGGTCAACAACGGCATCGAGCCCTGCATCGACCGCGGGCTGGCCTACGCGCCGTACTCCGACCTGATCTGGATGGAGACCTCCACACCGGACCTGGACGTGGCCAAGCGGTTCGCCGAGTCCATCAAGGCCCAGTACCCCGACAAGATGCTGGCCTACAACTGCTCGCCGTCGTTCAACTGGCGCAAGAACCTCGACGACAGCACCATCGCCAAGTTCCAGCGCGAGCTCGGCCAGATGGGCTACAAGTTCCAGTTCATCACGCTGGCCGGTTTCCACGCGCTGAACTACAGCATGTTCGACCTGGCGAAGAACTACGCCTCGGAGGACATGACGGCCTACGTCGACCTGCAGGACAGGGAGTTCGCCGCGGAGAAGGACGGCTACACGGCAACCAAGCACCAGCGCGAGGCCGGAACCGGCTACTTCGACCAGATCAGCATGGCGGTCAACCCGGACTCCTCGACCACCGCGCTGGCCGGCTCCACCGAGACCGCGCAGTTCTGAGGGAGCCCTCCCGGGCCGGTTGACGAGTGGTTTCCCGGGACGGAATCTCCGGCCACCGCTCGGGTAGGCCCGATGTCGGGTGGCGATGCTCGTGCCGCGGCCCGTGGTGAGCCGCGGTACGGCCAGACCCCTTCCGCCGCGAGAGCCGGTGAGGCGCCTTCCGGCTCTCGCGGCGGAGGGCGACGACAGTGAGCGCCGTACTCCTGCGGCGGCGCTCATCAAGACGCACCAGCGGCCCTGTGGCGGGGTGTGATGATCGCGATGGTGCGAGTGGGCGGGAACCCGGATCGGTGGGTTCCCGCCCATGCTTGTGTGTCGGGCCCAGCGGTGCCCGCTCGCCGCAGTGGAACCGGCTACGTTCCACGCTCCGTGCCCGACGGTCGGATCGCCGAGCGAGGGCTGTGCCCGTATTCCGAGCGGATTTCGAATTTTGCTCGATCGGGCGAGGTGGGACGCATAGGCTGGCCCCGTGAGTCGCGTGAACGAGATCAACCTCGCAGTCACCGCCAGCACGGGAGAGTGGACGGGACGGATCGGTGCCAGCGGAATCGACAAGCGACCGGTGCGGGGGCCGGTGCGGGTCGAGGTCTCGGGAGTCGCGGGTGACACGGTCTGCGACACCGACAACCACGGCCGCTGGTTCCAGGCCGTCTACGCCTACGACATCGAGGACCTGCGGCACTGGTCCGGCGCGACCGGGCGGGAGCTGCGACCGGGCAATGTCGGGGAGAACCTGACCCTGGAAGGCTGCGACTGCGGCAACGCGGTGATCGGGGAGCGCTGGCGGATCGGCACGGCCGTGCTGCGCGTGACCGGACCGCGCACTCCCTGCAGGGTTTTCGCGGGTTTCTGGGACATGCCGGGGCTGATCAAGCGTTTCACCGACTACGGCAGACCGGGAGCCTATCTGGCGGTGGAGCAGCCAGGGGAGATCACCGCCGGCGACCCTCGCGAGGTGTTGTACCGGCCGGAGCACGGTGTGACCGTCGCCGAACTCTTCGCGTTCCGGATGGGGCGCGCGACGCCCGAACTGGCCGAACACGTGGCGGCGGCCGAGCCCGATCTACCCGAGGACTGGGCGGCGAAGGTTCGCTAGCGGTCTCCGCCGCTCCCGTTCCCCGAGAACCGATGGTGGAACTCGTTCGCGTGCTCGGTTACCGGTGCGCGTGACAATGCTTTTCCGAGGTGCGGGTTCGTCCGCGACGGTCCCGGTGATCGGTGGTGACGGGTGTCAGACGTCGAGCGTGCGGGCGAGTGCTCGCCGCACCTCGGCGAGTTCCTCCTCGGTGGGAGCCAGTTCCGGAGCGAACCGTCGGAGATCTCGCGCGGCCACGGTGCGTACCCGCTCGGTGGCGACCCAGCTGTCGGCGGCTGCCACGTGGACACGCTGCGAGCGCTCGCTCCCTTCCGCGCCGGTCAACGGCAACACGTTGACCAGTGCGCTGTTGGTCGATTCCAGGTGGAAGCGCGACGAGACCACGAGAACCGGGCACTGCCCGCCCTGTTCCTCGTCGTGCACCGGATCGAGATCGACGATCCAGACGTCACCGGGACTGATCGGTTGGACGGTCACGTGAGCTCCCGAATCTCGTTGGTCGGCAAGGTGGCGAACGGTACGTGAATCGGCTCCGCCGCCGGATCGTCCCCCGTTGCCGGATCCTCTCCCGCTGCCGCTGCTCGCGTGCCGGCGGGGTGCCGCTGGTGAGCGTGGCGAAGTGCGCGGACCACGGGACCGCGCCTCCTTCCGGTTCGGCCGTTGACCTCACACAATCGTGTTGTGACACAGCACACCCTGTTGTGATGTGTTGCATTGGGGCAATGATTGGAACACCAAAAGTTTGGCTTCCAAGCGCATAGCGGGAGTCGGCGACCGGTGCGAGGGAAGGGTGCGTAGCGGAATGACCACCGAGCTGGAGCACTTCATCGACGGCAAGCGCGTCGCCGGGACCTCCGGTAACCACGACGACGTGTTCGATCCGAACACCGGAGGCGTGCAGGCCAGGGTGCCGCTGGCCTCCTCCGGTGAGGTCGACGCCGCCGTGCGCGGCGCCGCCGAGGCGCAACGCGAGTGGGCGAACTGGAACCCCCAGCGCCGGGCGCGCGTGCTGATGAGGTTCCTCGAACTGTGCCGCGAGGAGATGGACTCGCTGGCGCGGCTGCTGGCCTCCGAACACGGTAAGACGGTGCCCGACGCCAAGGGCGACGTGCAGCGCGGCCTGGAGGTCGTCGAGTTCGCCACGGGCATTCCCCACCTGTTGAAGGGGGAGTACACCGAAGGAGCGGGCGCGGGCATCGACGTCTACTCGATGCGCCAGCCCCTGGGGGTGGCCGTGGGAATAACCCCGTTCAACTTCCCGGCGATGATCCCGCTGTGGAAGGCCGCCCCGGCCATCGCCTGCGGCAACTCCTTCGTGCTCAAACCCTCCGAACGCGACCCCTCGGTGCCGCTGCGGCTCGCCGAACTGTTCGTGGAGGCCGGGCTGCCACCCGGCGTGTTCAACGTGGTCAACGGCGACAAGACCGCGGTGGACGCGCTGCTGACCCACCAGGACGTTGCCGCGGTCGGCTTCGTCGGCTCCTCCGACATCGCCGAGTACATCCACTCCACGGCCACCGCCCACGGCAAGCGGGCGCAGTGCTTCGGCGGGGCGAAGAACCACATGATCATCATGCCCGACGCCGACCTCGACCAGGCGGTGGAAGCCCTGGTGGGCGCCGGGTACGGCTCCGCGGGTGAGCGCTGCATGGCCATCTCGGTGGCCGTGCCGGTCGGACAGCCCACCGCCGAGGCGCTGGTGGAAAAGCTCACCGAACGAGTCAACGGACTCCGGATCGGGACCAGCTTCGACGACTCCGCCGACTTCGGCCCACTGGTGACGGCCGCCGCCAAGCAGCGGGTCGACGACTACATCGGCATCGGCGTCGAGGAGGGCGCGGACCTGCTGGTCGACGGCCGCGGCTTCCGCATGCCCGAACACGAGAACGGCTTCTTCACCGGTGCGTCGCTGTTCGACAACGTCACCTCGGACATGCGGATCTACAACGAGGAGATCTTCGGCCCCGTGCTCTCGGTGGTCCGCGCCGCCGTCTACGAGGAGGCGCTGCGGCTGCCCAGTCAGCACCAGTACGGCAACGGTGTCGCGATCTTCACCAGGGACGGCGACGCCGCACGCGAGTTCGCGGGCCGGGTGGACACCGGCATGGTCGGTATCAACGTGCCGATCCCGGTGCCGATCGCCTACCACACGTTCGGCGGCTGGAAGCGCTCCGGATTCGGCGACCTCAACCAGCACGGCCCCGACTCGATCCGGTTCTACACCAGGACCAAGACCGTCACCTCGCGCTGGCCCTCCGGCCGGAAGGAGGAGGCCAGCTTCACGATCCCGACCATGCACTGAGCCGCTCCGCCGGCGACCCGGTGGGCCGTCCGCCGCACCGTCGTGCCGACCGGTTCACGCCGCCGGTGGTGACCCCACCGGCGGCGTGACCACCACGGACCGCGAACCGGTGGTGCCGCCACCGCGCGAGGCCCGACGCCGCGATCCGGCGTCCCCGATCGAGCAGGAGTCCACATGACCGCTTCCGTGATCGCCTCCGAAACACCGCGATCCCCCTTCGCGCTCACCGACGACCAGCGTGCGCTCAAGGAGACGGCCGGCGAGTTCGCCGCGGAGCGCATCGCCCCCGACGCGCTGCGATGGGACCGGGAGAAACACTTCCCCGTGGACGTGCTGGCCGAGGCGGGCGAGCTCGGCATGGGTGGGATCTACGTCGACGAGCAGTACGGCGGCACCGGCCTCAGCCGGTTCGACGCCGCCCTCGTGTTCGAGGAGCTGGCCACCGGGTGTCCCACCATCGCGGCCTACATCTCGATACACAACATGGTCGCCTGGATGATCGACGCGTTCGGCGACCAGTGGCAACGCGAACAGTGGCTGCCCGAGCTGTGCGCCATGCGGAGTCTGGGCAGTTACTGCCTCACCGAACCCGACGCCGGTTCGGACGCGGCCGCGCTGCGCACCAGGGCGGTGCTCGACGGCGACGAGTACGTGGTCAACGGGGTCAAGCAGTTCATCTCCGGAAGCGGCTACTCCGGTGTCTACGTGGTGATGGTCCGCACCGGCGAACCCGGCCCCGGCGGTATCTCCGCCCTCGTCGTCGACGGCGCCAGCGAGGGCATCTCGTTCGGACCCGAAGAGGCCAAGATGGGCTGGAACGCCCAGCCCACCCGCCAGGTCGTGTTCACCGACGTGCGGGTTCCGGTGCGCAACCGGCTCGGTGCGGAAGGCCTCGGTTTCCGCATCGCCATGTCCGGACTGGACGGCGGCAGGCTCAACATCGGCGCCTGCTCACTCGGCGGGGCTCGCGCCGCGCTGGAACGTGGTACGGCCTACGTCGGACAGCGCTCCGCCTTCGGAAGCAGGATCGGCGATTTCCAGGCGCTGCGGTTCAAACTGGCCGACATGGCCACCGAACTGGAGGCCGCCCGCACCCTGCTGTGGCGCGCCGCCGCCGCGCTGGACGCCAAGGACCCCGAAGCGACCAAGCTCTGTGCCATGGCCAAGCGACTCGCCACCGACAGCGGATTCAACGTGGCCAACGAAGCCCTTCAGCTCCACGGGGGTTACGGATACCTTGCCGAGTACGGCATCGAAAAGATCGTTCGCGACCTGCGGGTGCATCAGATCCTGGAGGGTACGAACGAGATCATGCGACTGATCATTTCCCGTGGACTGTTGGAGTCGAACCAATGACAACTCACGACGCCGAACAGCAGCAGGTGCTGCTCGACGTGCAGGGATCCCTCGGTCGGATCACGCTCAACCGGCCGAAGGCCCTCAACTCGCTGACCATGGAGATGGTCACCGCGGTGCTGGACGCGCTGGAACGGTGGCGCGCCGACGACCGGGTGCGCACGGTGCTCATCGAGGGAGCCGGGGACCGCGGACTGTGCGCGGGCGGGGACATCCGCGCCATGTACGACGCGGTCAAGGCGGGCGAGCCCGAACACACCGAGGAGTTCTGGGCGGCCGAGTACCGGATGAACGCCGCGCTGTCGCACTACCCCAAACCGGTCGTCGGCATCATGGACGGCATCTGCATGGGCGGCGGCGTCGGAATCTCGGCGCACGGTTCGCACCGCGTGGTCACCGAGCGCTCCAAGGTCGGCATGCCCGAGGTCGGTATCGGCTTCGCCCCTGATGTGGGCGGCACCTATCTGCTCTCCCGCGCCCCCGGGGAGCTCGGCACTCACATGGCCCTGACCGGAGCTCCCGTCAGCGGCGCGGACGCGATCCACTGCGGGCTGGCCGACCACTACGTCGACAGTTCCGAACTCCACGAACTGGTCAACGCCCTCACCGAGGGTGACGCCTCGGCCGTGCTGGACAAGTACGCCACCACGGCTCCCGACTCCGGGCTTCGTGCCGCCGCGAGCTGGATCGACGAGGTCTACGCGGCCGAGTCCGTGGAGGGAATCCTGACCGAACTCCGCTCCCGCGACGAGCCGGAGGCCGGGGAAGCGGCCGAGACCATCGCCACGAAGTCGCCCACCTCGCTGAAGGTGACGCTGCGCGCGCTGCGGTCGGCCGCGAGGCTGAACTCCCTGGAGGAAGTGCTCGACCAGGAGTACCGGGTCTCGCTGGCCTGCGTGCACCGCGGTGACTTCCTGGAGGGCGTGCGCGCCACCCTCGTGGACAAGGACCGTAACCCGGCCTGGTCCCCGGCCCAGCTGGAGGACGTGGGCGAGGAGCACGTCGCCGCGTTCTTCCGCGCTCCCACCAACGGGGATCTCGGTCTGTCCGGCTGATCTCCCCGCACACCCCCGGTTTTCGTGACAGTGTCGGATCGCGAGAAAGGTAATCGACCATGGCAGTCATCGGATTCATCGGGTTGGGGCACATGGGCGGCCCGATGTCGACGAACCTGGTCAACGCAGGTCACACCGTGCGGGGTTTCGACCTGATGCCGGAAGTGATCGAGCGCGCGGCGGCGAACGGGGTTACCACGGTCGACTCCGCGGCCGAGGTGGTTACCGGCGCCGACGCCGTGATCACGATGTTGCCGGGGGGAAAGCAGTTGCTGGACTGCTACGACGGGATGCTGGGCTCGGTCGCGCCGGGCACGCTGCTGATCGACTCCTCCACCGTGGACGTGGCCGACTCGCGCCGGGCGCACGAGCTGGCCGCGGCCGCGGGGCTGGACGCGATCGACGCCCCCGTTTCCGGCGGCACCGCCGGTGCCGAGGCTGGCACGCTGACGTTCATGGTCGGCGGCTCCGAGCGGGCCTACCAGGCCGCGGAGCCCTTCCTGGAACCCATGGCGCGGAAGGTGATCCACTGCGGTGGCGACGGCAACGGCCAGGTCACCAAGATGTGCAACAACCTCATGCTGGCGACGGCCATGCTCGGCACGGCCGAAGCGTTCGTGCTGGGGGAGAAACTCGGACTCCCGCACCAGGCGCTCTACGACGTGACCTCCGTGTCCACCGGACAGAGCTGGTCGCTTACCACCAACTGCCCCGTGCCGGGCATGGTGGAAACCAGCAGGGCCAATCACGACTACGAGCCGGGTTTCGCGGCCTCGCTGATGCTCAAGGACCTCAACCTCGCCGTTTCGGCGGCCGAGCAGAGCGGCACCGACACCGAGGTGGGGCGGTTGGCCGCGCGGATCTACGACCGGTTCAACTCGGAGGGCGGCGGTGGTTACGACTTCAGCGCCGTGATCGAGTCCATCCGGCGCCACTCCGAAAGCTAACTGTGGCCCTCACGGGGTTCGCGGTTCGGCCCGCATAGCGGTGCGGGTGGCGGAACCTCTGGCACGGCTCTCGCTCCGGGGAGGCCCGACATCGGGTAGCGACCTACACACCGTCGGGCCTTCCTCGCGAGAGCCGTACGGGAGAACCCGCGGCGGTGCCGACCGCGTAAGTGGTCGGAGTGCGACTTGCGAGGGTGGTCGGGGCTCGGCCTGCGGGAGTGGTGGGAGTTTGGCCCGCGAAGACGGGTGTTCGGCGCGGGTGCGAGGGGCGAGCGTCTGGTCGGAATCGACGCGACCGAGTACGGCAGCCGATTCACGTCCGATCCAGGAGTACCCGGCTGGACCGGTCAAGCAAGGCTCGGTGTCGTGGGCCGTTCCGTCGCCCGGGGTGCCCGGCGCACGCTGGAACCACCCCGGGAGTACGCTGACGGTCCGTGATGGGCGAGCTGGTCGCGTTGTGGGACGGGGTCGAGTCGTGGCTCGTGCTGCTTCCCTACCCGTTCCAGGTGGCGCTGGTACTCGTGGTTCTCGTGCCGCTGTGCTGGTTGGTGGCGCGACTCGTCGACCGCATCGTCGACGAGATCTCGGCCAAGGCGAGTAGGATTCGCGACGCCGAACCTCCGTTGCGCAGCAAGGAGAGCTATGAGCGCCACGCGGGTGCCGCGGGGACGAGCTCGAACCGTGACGACTCCGCACGGGAGTGGCACGGTGTTTCGTGATCACGTGTCGTTCCGGGGGAGGCGTGGATGAGTTCGCGCGCTCGGATCACCGGCACCCTGGTGCTGTTGCTCGCACTGGTCGTTCTCGGCTGGGTGGGCCAGTACGTCGACGGAATGTGAGCGTCGTGGACTCCAGGCACCGATCCGGCAGGATTGAATCGCACGGTTGATGATGATGAATGCGGTAGGCTTCCTGAAGCGACACGCCAGGAAGGACACAGCAGTGGTCGAGCCCGCCCCGCTGCCCGTCGTGGGCACCACCGCACAGGCGGTCGAGCAGGTCCGCTCGGCTGGGGCCTGGCCCCACGTGGTCGACGGCAGCGAACTGGTCAACAAGCGCATGATGCTGTGCGCGATCGCCGCCCAGCTCTCGTTCCCGGAATGGGCCGGACGCAATCTCGACGCCCTCTACGACTGCCTGATCGACCTGTCCTGGCTCCCGAGCGGGGAGCACGTGTTGATCTGGTCCGGTTACCAAGTGTTGGCCGAGCACGACCCCAAGGCGTACCGCGGCATCGGTTCGGTGCTGGTGGCGGCGGCGCAGGAATCGGGCGAACGAGTGTTCCGCGCCGTCTGCACTACGGACTGAGCGCACTCGGCCGCTCGGTTTGCCGGGCGGTGCGGGTGGCGGAACCTCTCGCACGGCTCTCGCTGCGGGAGGCCCGACATCGAGTAGCCACCTACGCCACGTCGGGCCTTCCTCGCGAGAGCCGCACGGGAGAACCCGCGGCGGTGCCGACTGCGTGAGTGGTGATTCGGCGCTCGCGCGCCGAAGAACACCATCGCTCGGCTCTCATCCACGTACCGGGAGTCCTCGGTGGGAGCCAGTGGGACTGAAAGGTGCTGCGCAGGACGCACGGGAGAACGGGGACGCCGCACCCTTCGGACAGGGCGACGCCCCCGCAAGGAATCAGCCCCGGTCTGGGACCCAGTTCGGGGAGCGCTTCTCGGCGAATGCCCGCATGCCCTCCTGCCCCTCCTCGCCCGCGAAGTGCTCGGCGGACAGCCGCAGCATGTCCGCGAATGCCTTGTCCACGTCGTCCGGACGGGGTTGCCGCAGCATCCCCTTGGTGGCCGCCATCGCGTTCGGTCCGCCCTTCGCCAGCATGTCGAGGTAGCGCTCCGCGGCGCTGTCCAGTTCCGACTCCGGAACCGCCGCGTTGAGCAGTCCGATCGCCTCGGCTCGGTTGGCGTCGAAGGTCTCCCCGGTCAGGAACAGTTCGTGGGCCTGCCTGGCGTGCAGCCTGGGCAGCACCGTCACCGAGATCACCGCGGGCACGACCCCGATCCGCACCTCGCTGAACGCGAAGGTGGCGTCCTCGGCCGCCACGGCGATGTCGCAGGCGGCCACGATCCCGATGCCACCGGCCCGCGCGGGGCCGCTCAGTTTGGCCACCACCGGCTTCGGGCTGTTCCGGACGCACTCCAGCAGTCCGGGCACCTCGTTGATCCCCTGGTTCTCCGCGCTCTCCGAGCGGGACTCCTTGAGGTCCATGCCCGCGCAGAAGACGGTGCCGGTGTGGGTCAGCAGGATCACCCGCACCGTCTCGTCGTCGATCGAGTTCCGCAGCGCAGCCAGTAGCTCCCTGCGCAGCTGCGCGGACAGCGCGTTGCGGTTGTGCGGCGAGTCCAGCGTGATCGTGGCGATCCCGCCGGTCACCTCGCGGTGCACGAGTTCGTCAGCCATGCGCCGCAGCCTAGCCGTACTCGTGGTGTGTCACTACGGTGCGCTCGTCGAACGAGCCGGTCTCGTTTCCGAGCGGGTCAGCCGGAGCACGGCCGTGGGATCGAACCCTCGGGCGGAGGACGCGGGGCGTGGTGCCGGAAACTCCCGGATGAAAATTCTGCTCGCGTGGTGTCGTGTTCGCCGGGTCGGTGACGACCCTCTGGTGAGTCGCCACAAGGGTGGTTCGCTTACCGAGGAGGAAACGGTGAAGTACTTGATCCTGATGCAGGTCGACCCGGCGGTGCTGGAGCAGCTCACCGACGAGCAGCAGCGGCAGCTCCAGGAGGGGCACGCCGCGTTCATAGCCGATACCAAGGAGCGAGGTGAGTTCATCGCCACTCAGGCTCTCGCCGACCCCAGTCAGTCGAAGGTCGTTCGCAGCTCCGGGAGCGGGCCCGAGGTGACCGATGGGCCGTTCGTCGAGAGCAAGGAGTTCATGGGGGGCTTCTACCTCATCGATGTCGTGGACGAGGCCCGCGCGGTGGAGCTCGCCGAGCAGATCCCCGATGCGAACATTCCCGGCCTCGCACTCGAACTGCGTCCGGTGATGTTCGCCGACCTGGGGGACGGGTGACTGCCGATCCTCGGGCGGGCGAGGGGCTGTGGCGTGAACTCACGCGACAGGCCCTCGCCCGGCTGGTGCGCACCTACGGCAGCGCCCGGTTCGACCTGTGCGAAGACGCCGTGCAGGAGGCACTCCTGCACGCGCACCAGCGGTGGCCGACGCAGTTCCCGGACGACCCGCTGGGTTGGCTCACGGCGACCGCCCGCCGCCGATATGCCGACCACGCCCGCAGCGACGCCCGGCGCCGCCATCGCGAGACCCGTGCCGCGTCGTCGCATCCTCCCGTGGCGCCGGAGGCCGCCCAGCGTGACGACTCGCTGCTGGTGCTGCAGTTGTGCTGCCACCCCGACCTGCCACGCTCCGGGCAGGTCGCGTTGACCCTACGGGCCGTCGCCGGACTGACCACGGCACAGATCGCCAATGTCTACCAGGTCCCCGAGAGCACCATCGCCCAGCGGATCACACGGGCCAAGCGGCGAGTCTCCGAACTCGGCCGGCCGCTCCCGTCCCCCGAACACGCCGCGGAGCGCGTCACCGCCGTGCTCGACGTGCTCTACGTGATGTTCACCGAGGCACACCACACGACCACCGGCGCACCACCCCGCGACGCGGATCTCGCCGCGGAGGCGATTCACCTGACCCGGCTCCTTCGCCAGAGCCTCCCCGAGTCCACCGAGGTCGCGGGGCTTCTCGCGTTGATGCTGCTCAGCGAGTCCCGCCACCCCGCGAGAGTAGGGCCGGACGGGAGCCTCAAGCCATTCGACGAGCAGGATCGTACGTTGTGGGACCGGGAACTGATCGACGAGGGAACCGAGCTCGTCGAACAAGCCGCTCCAGGTGCCGAACCAGGCCCTTACCTGCTCCAGGCATGCATCGCGGCCCTGCATGCCGAAGCCCCCGACATCGCGACGACGGATTGGGACGAGATCCTCGCGCTCTACCGGGTCCTCGAACTCGTGACCGGTCACGGCAACCCCACGATCACTCTCAACCGCATCGTTGCCCAGGCCATGGTTGACGGAAACGACACCGCGCTCGCCCGGATCGATGTGCTGGAAGCCGAGCATCCCCGCCTTCCCCGGCTCAACGCCGTACGAGCACACCTGCTGGAGCAGGCCGACAGACCCGAGGACGCGGCGAACGCCTACCGGAGAGCCATCGCCGCCACCGTCAATCTCGCCGAGCGACAACACCTCAGACACCGGCTACGACGCCTCTCCGGCGCGAATGAGTGAGGACTTTCCTCGGATTCGACGGTCGCTACTTCGGCGATGCGGAGAGTTATGTACGGCTCTCCCGGTGAGCTGTGTTCTTGCTCCGATTCTTGCGCTGGATCGCTTTGGTGGTGCCCAGGAAAATCGGGGAGAAGCATCCGAACAGCGGCGTCGCCAGCGCGATGAGCGACCACCAGGGCGCCTTTTCCACGGGACCGAGCGTCCACTCCGCCAGCAGCGGGAGAAGCGCTCCTACGGCGATCAACAGGAAGAGGTGGATCCGGTTCGTTCCGCGGTTCGTTCGCCGCAGCGACAACACCAGCCAGACCGCGCCACCGAGCTTTGGCTGAAGCCGCACGCTGGTTGGGTCCAGCGCGAGGATGCCAGCGCGCAGGTATGCTTGTGTATGGCACGAGAGTAGGCTGTTAGCCTACGGAGGTGACGGTAATGGCACACATCACGGCGCGGGTGCCCGCAGTGCTGCTGCGGGGGTCTTCCAGAGTGTTGCGGCCTCGCGACGCTGCCGGTGTGTATGTGAACCCGCGTCCTGAGTTCGCGCGGCTGGCCCGTGCCGGGGCGTTGCACCGGTTGGCGACCGGTTATTACGCCGTGGTTCCCGATGATCAGCTCGATCGGGGCTGGATTCCCGAGCTGGAGGCGGCCGCGTTGGGTATCGCGGTCGCTGACGTGGGTATCGACTCGGTCGCGCTGATGGGGTTGTCCGCCGCCCGTGTTCACGGGGCCGTCCCGCGGGCACTGGGGGTTGCGGTCGTGGCTGCCACTCGTCACCGGCCGACGTTGCGGTTGGCCGACCGCGAGGCCACCGTGCGTTTCGTTCGTCGTCGCGTAGCCGCCCTGGACGTGCAACGCCACACCAGTGAGCTGGGCCAGGGGTGGGTCACCACGGTCGAACAGACGGTGCTCGATCTTGTCGCCCGCCCCGATCTGGGGGGGCTGCCCGAGCAGGCTCGTGCCGCCGCCCACGATCTGTTGGACCGTTGTGATCGTCGACTGCTGGACGAACTGGCGGTCGGACAGCGCCGTCAAGCCAGCCTTGCCCGTCTACTCGAAGCGGCCTGACCATGCTCGACCCTCAGGAGGAAGCCGCCGTCGCCGAGCAGTTCGGCGTGGCCCGCGCCCAGGTGCGCCGGGACCATCTCATCTCTCACCTGCTCGCGGCCATCAGTGACCGGCTGGCCGACGAGGTCGTCTTCTTCGGCGGCACCGCGCTCTCCCGCACGTTGGCCCCCGAGGGGCGGCTGTCCGAAGACATCGACCTCATCGCTCGCAGCAGTCGCAGCAGCACGGCCGACGTGCTCGAGACGACCCTGCTTCGCGGGACCCGGCGCGAATTTCCAGGGCTACGCTGGCAACCGGCACTCACCTCGGTCCGCGATGTGACGCCCGCCGTGCTCGTCGCCCCCGAAGGCCCGACCGTGCGAGTGCAGCTGCTGAGCTCCACCGGTTACGCGCCCTGGCCGACCGAGCGGTGCCGGCTCGTGCAGCGTTACAGCGATGCCGGACCCGCCGCGCTGCGTGTGCCCACCGCAGCCGCCTTCGCGGCCTGGAAAACCACCGCCTGGGCGCACCGCGCCACCTCCCGAGATCTCTACGATCTCTGGCTGCTCGCCTGTCTCGGGGCCATCACCACCGAGGCGGCGGAGCTGTTCACACGCTTCGGCCCCACCAACAGGCCTCCGTCGAACGCACTCTTCACCCACGCCCCCGACGAGGAAACGTGGCAGCGAGAACTCGCGGGGCAAACCCACCTCGACATCACCGCGCACGCCGCCCTCGCCCACGTCCGCGACACCTGGCTCGACGCCTCATCACAGGAGAACCACGACGGAAATGCTCGGTGACCACTCGCGGACAACGCGTCACCCACCCAGCCGCACCGGGGCGACAGTACGCAGCTCGTCTCTCCGACAGCCTGTCGGGGACAAATTTTTCGAGGTGTGACGTTCGGGAGTCCGTTCTCCGGGCGGCTTGTCTCTCGTCGGCGAGCCGATCGGCCATTCGTGAGGCCCGTATTGGCCGTAACAGCCCGGTAAACTCCTTGTGCCCGGTCTTGTCGCAGGGTGGGAAGGTTTCTCGTGCCTCAGTGGTGCCGGCGAATCGTGATCCGGGAGACCGATACTTATCCGGTGCGTTCGCTTGCGCGCCACGCTGACCTTTCGCGCGGTCAAGGCGTCGATCAGGTAAAGGGCCTACGGAACTCCGCGGTAGTCAGAGCTCACTCCTGCCTCGTCTCGACCAGGGCGGGTTCGAGCAACCTCATTGGTGGCTCATAGTCGGTGCTCGTGACGCTTTTCCGTTTTTGCGTCGGATCGCTTTGGTGGTGCCCAGGAAAATCAGGGAGAAGCATCCGAACAGCGGCGTCGCCAGCGCGATGAGCGACCACCAGGGCGCCTTTTCCACGGGACCGAGCGTCCACTCCGCCAGCAGCGGGAAAAGCGCTCCTACGGCGATCAACAGGAAGAGGTGGATCTGGTTCGTTCCGCGGTTCGTTCGCCGCATCGCTGAAAACGCTCCTGTCGTCTCGCTCTCCCACTGATCCGCCCGCGGACGGCGGTCCGATTCCCGTGAACCGCGGGACGATCACCGCGGCACGGCCGTGACCACGTGCGTATCCGAAAGTTCCGCCGTTCAGGATCCCGGGTAACGCTCGAACCACTCCGGGGTCTCCGGCGGGTTCGGTCCGAACTCCAGGCAGCCGTCAGCGGCGAGCGCTCGGACGGTTTCGCCCAGTTCGAGCTGCTGCGTCCAGTGCTCGGGGATCTCCTCGTCCGCCGACATCGCCAGCAGCGTGCCCGTCACCGCGCCGCAAACCCCGCTGTTGCCGGAGTGGTTCACGGCGGTGCGCAGCCCGGCCGCGAAGTCCCCCTCGGCCACCAGTGCCGCGTACAGCCCGATCGCCAGCGCCTCGGCGGCGTTGAACCCCGTGCCGAGGGTGCGTTCCAGCCGCTCCGGCTCGACCACGCCCGACTCGGCGAGCTTGCGTGCCGCATCGATCCTGCGCGTCACGGCCTCGTGCTCCGGATGCCGTCCCAACTCGGTCACGGCCGCGTCGACGGCTTCCGAGAGCCCCTCGTCCCGGGACAGCCGCGAGACGACCACCCCCAGCGTGCCCGCGCTCAGCCAGGCGGTGGGGTGACCGTGGGTGAGTGCCGCCGTCTCGGTGGCCACCCGGAAGGTCTCGTCCGCGCGGGGCGTCCACAGCATCGCCGGGATCGCCCGGAGCAGCGCGCTGCTGCCATCCGAGTCGCTGACCGGCTCCTCCGGCGAGCCCATGGTTTGCTGCCCCTTCGCGAAGGCGATCAGCGTGCGCATCATGGTCCTGCCGGGACTGCGGGTCTGGAACAGCCCGCGCAGTTCCACCAGCCAGCCGTCGGGTTCGGCCGCGGTGGACCGGAACTCGCCCGCCGCGCGGGGCCAGCTCAGGTGCTGGGTGTGCAGCCACCGCTGGTAGGCGTGCTGCACGTGCCGTGTGGGGCGCCCCACCCCGCCGAGCGTGCGCCGGGAAACTCCGGCCCGGATCGTGCCCTCCAGGGTGAACAGCAGCAGCTGGGTGTCACTGCCGATCCGCCCCGAGGGATGCCCGGCCGGTACGTACTCCCGCAGTCCCTCCTCGCCGTAGCGGTCCCTGATCTCGCGCCAGCTGTCGGACGTGACGGCCCCGCCGAGTGCTTCCCCGACGGCGCATCCCAGCACGGCCCGCACGAAACGCGGTCGCCACGCCGCTTCGGCGGAGCTCTCGTCGATGGTCTCGTCGGTGCTTACGTGCTCGGTGAGCTCCGGCCGCCGGGATGACCTCGCCGGAAGGCTTTCCCCGCGTGGCGCGGTGTCGGTCGGGGCAGGCCCGAACTCGGCGACGGCAGCGGCGGTCACCCGCTCCAGCAGCGGGGCGATCCACGGCGAGGTCTCCCCGGTGCGGTTCACCCGCTCCGGCCCGTGCAGGGCGCCGAGCAGCTGCCCGCACAGCATCGCCGAGGTCGCGGTGTCCCCCTCGTGGCCAGCGGCGACGTCGATCGCCGCGATGCAGTCCTCGGAGGCCGACAACGCCACCCGCAGCGCGATCGCGAGCGCCCCGCTGCCGGTGCCGCCATCGGCCGTGGCCGCCAGGTTCCCCGCACTGGGCAGGCTGCCCGCCGGTCGGAAACCGGCCAGCCGCACCGCTTCGGACAGCTCCGCCGCGATGTCCGGGTGCGGGCACGACCCGATCGCGAGCTCCGCCGCCGCCGCGAGCCCGTGGCCGCGCAACAGCCGGGACACCAGGACGGCGAGCACCCCGGCGGGCAGATGACCCCGCGCCCCGCCGTGCGTGATCGCGGCGATCTCGCTTCCCAACCGGAAGGCGCTCCGGTCGTCCTCGGCCCACAGTGCGGCGAGTGCGCCGAGCGGCACGGCTCCCGCCGACTCGACGTCGTTGCCCGGGTGTTCCGGGCTCGCCGGTGCGCCGTCCGATGCGAGCCGAGCCAGCACCGTCAGCATCACCGGGTCGCCACCACCGGAGCCCACCAGCCTCGGATCGTCCAGGGTGGTTCCCACGAGCGTCGCGCTTCCGTGGCGCTCCACGGCAGGATCCACGGGGACACCCCGGCTGCGCAGCCAGCGCTGTTGCCCCGTGAGTACCGCTCGCAGCGGCTCGGCCCGCCCGAGTTCCCGCAGCTCGGCGTGGGCGTGGATCAACTCGTCCAGCGCGCACAGCAGGGCGGCGGTGCGCTCCGTGCCCCGGCTGTCGTGTCGCGCGACGCTCTCACCGAGCGCGCCGCCGTAGAGCGTTCCCAGCAGCCGACCGGGCGAACGCGCCACGAAACCGTCCGAATCGAACAGTCCGCCGGCGCCGCCGGAGGCCGTTTCCCCGCTCGATGTGGTCACCTCGGCGAGCCGGTAACGCAGGCCGGTGGCCCAGAGCGGCGTTGCCGCCGGGTCGGCCACGAGTTCCCGCCAGCTTCGCACCAGCCACGTGGCCGGATCGGCCGCCGCGTCCGATTCCGCCCGTTTCCGGCGCGAGTTCTCGCGGGCACGAAGAGCGGTCAGTAATCGCTTCTCGTCGTCTTCCAGGGTGTTCTCGTCCAAAGCACTCGTCATCCTATTGGGACCCGTCGCGGACCGTTACCGCTGACGGTGTGATGACCGTTCGGTTTCGGTGACGTAGGCGCGTGCCCAGGCCGGAAGTTTTCCGTCCGGTGCGATGTCAGCGACACCTCGACGGTCGGCGAGCAGCCGGTCCGCGATCTCGCGCACCTCCAGCCGGTCCAGCCACTTCGCGGGCAGCGCGCTGCTGCCGCGGGAGGCCCCGAGCACGGCACCGCAGATCGCCGCCGTGGCGGCGCTGTTGCCCGCGTGACTCGCCGCGAGCACGACGGCCCGGCGCCAGGAGTCCGGGTACGACAGTGCCGCCAGCACACCGATCCCCAGCGCACTTGGACCCTGCCATCCCGTTCCCAGCGAACGCAGCGCCGAGGCGCTCGGGGTTCCCCGCCGCGCCAACCGAACGGCCGAGCGAAGCGCGTCCGCCGTGTTCTCGCAGCCGTCGTACTTGTCCAGTTCGGTCAGCACGGCGGCCACTGCCTCGGCCAGCGTCGTCCCCCGCAGCAGCTCTTGGTTCAGCGCGGCCAGCGCACCCGCGGGGAGATAGCCGTCCGGGGCGCCGTGGGTGAGCACGGCCGTTCGCGCGCCGAGCGCGAAGGCCGCGCCGGTGTCGTGGGCCAGCAGACCCAGCGGTGCCGCGCGCACAGTGGCCAGGTATCCGGCAGAGTCGTTGGGCGGGTCCGTCGGGCGGGGAAGTTCGTCCTCGTCACGCGGTTCGACCAACGCGGCCGTGCCGGCGTGATCGGGAAAACGCTGGGCGTTGAGCTCGGAACAGTGCGAGAGCCAGTCTGTCGTGACGGGCGGATCGATGGCCACGCCCTGCGTACGGACCCAGTGCCGCAGCGCCTCCCGCACGTCGGTCACGTAGTCGGTTCCGCTCCCGCGTCCGAGCAGGTCGGCGCGGATCGTCCCCGCCAGCACGAAGGCGAGTTGCTGGCTCGCCGCCGTGACACGCCCGCTGCCACCGAACGCCTCGGCCAACCCGATCGACTCCGGACGGCGCAGCCGGTCCGCCCGGCCGAGCATCCACGGCGCTCCGAACGCGTCACCGCAGGCCGCTCCCAGCACGCACCCCGCCAGCCGCTCGTCGAAGTCCAGGCTCAGCGGGGTTTCCCGCACCAGCACCCCGGTGTCGGCGGATTCATCGGGCTGCTCACCGAAGAGCAGCGCGGCCCGTTCGTCGCCGAAGGCCCGCGCGGTGAGCTCGCGGAGTTCCCCGGCGAGCTCGCTGGGAACCTCCTCGGGGCTCTCCCTGAGCTTGCGCCAGGCGGCCAGCAGTCGCGTTTCTTCCGCGGAAAGTTCCGTTTCCGGCGATTCCCCCGGTGAGCTCGTGCCCTCGGCACCGTCGGATTCCGGTGCGGGTGCGGCTCCCGTCGGCTCCGGGGTTCCGGGGGAGGGGGCGTACGTTCCCTCGGAGTTGGTCTGCTCCGACGGCAGGCGACCGCGTTCGTCCCCACCTTCCGCGCCCTCCCCCGCGCGGTTTTCTTCGTCGTCGGGGAATTCACCGTCCACCGTGGCGTACTCCGCCGCGTTCAGGTACTCCGCCGTTCGTGCGCTCGTCGAGGCGGCGTCCGCCTCCAGTGTGGCGTCCTGCTCCGGCTCGGGGACGGAATCCGTGGCCGGGATGTCGCTCCCGGCGAAATCCGCCGCGGTGGCCACCCCGTCCGTTTCTTCCTCGGCCGTGTCCGTCACGGCCGCCGTCTCCACCGGCTCGTTCTCGGAGTCGACCTCGTCCCGCTGCCGGTACGTGCTTTCCTCGTCCGCAGTGGACTGTGCGGTCCCGCCGTACGGTTCCCCGCTGTGCGATTCCCCGCTGTGCGATTCCTCGTCGTCCGGTTTCCCGCCGGCCCGTTCGGTCCCGTCCCCGTTCGGTACCGCCGTGCCTGCCACCTCTTCGGACGGTTCGCCCGCCGCGGCCGTTCCCGGTTCCGCGGCCAGCGCCCGTTCCCGCAGCGGCCACTTCGGCTCGGCCGTACCGGGTGTTCCGCCGTCGGGAACCGGGTACCGTTCCGCCCAGTCCTGTTGGGGCGGCGTCCCCGTGCCGAACTCGAGCTCCGCGTCCCGCGCGAGCCGCTCGATCGACTCGCGCGGTTCCAGCGATTCCAGCCATTCCGTAGGAATCCGCTCGGGCTGCAACGCACTGCCCATTATGTTGCCGCAGATCGCTCCGGTGGAGTCGCTGTCGCCGGAGTGGTTGACCGCCAACAGTACCGCGTCGGTGAACGAGTCGGGGTGGCTCAGCGCGGCGTAGACCGCTATGGCGAGTGCCTCTTCACCCACCCAGCCACCGCCGAGCTGCTGTTCGATCACCTCGGGACCCGGTTCGCCCAGCGAGACCAGTTCATCCGCCCGCAGCAGGCACTCGGTCGTCTCCTCGTGCCCCTCCCAGCCGGCCAGTTGCGCCAACGCGGTGTCGAGGGCCCGCCGCAGCGTGTCCCCCTCCAACAGTCGCCGCACCAGCACGGCCAGGGTCCCGGCGGGCAGATACCCGCTGGGATGGCCGTGGGTGAGCATCCCGGTCTCGGCCCCCAGCCGGAACACCTCGCCGACATCGGGCGACCACAGCGCCAGGGGCGCGGCACGCATGACCGCGCCGCATCCCTTGGAGTCGTTCAGCGGGTTGTCGGGGGAACCAGGAGTGTCGCCCGCGGCGAATCCCCGCAGCGCCTCGAGGCAGGTCGTTCCCGGCGCTCGCCGGTCGAACAGCTCGGAACGGGAGAGCAGCCAGCCGTCCGGTTCGGTGCAGCCGGGACCGGTGACCTCCTCGCTCTCGAAACCCTGGGTGTGCAGCCAGCGTTGGTAGGCGTGCTGCACCAGCTCGACCGGGTCGGTCGCCAACCCACGGCGCATGCTGTGACCGGCGCGGATGAGTCCGTCCAGCGTGAACAGCGTCAGCTGGGTGTCGTCACTTATCAGGGCGGAGCCCGCATCGTCGGGGGCGAGGTCGGTGATCCCCTCGGAGCCGAACCGGTCACGGATCGCGCGCAGCGAGTCGAACTCCACCGGGTACCCCAGCGCGTCACCGACCGCTCCACCCAGCAGACAGCCGAGCACCGGTTTACGGGAAGTGTCCGCCGTGTCGGGACGCCCTTCGACGTCGCCTGCCTCCGTCGCCGGGGCGCCCGTGTTTTCGTCGTCGCTCTCGGACGACTCGACGGCGGGATCCTCGGCAGGGGGTTCGTCGGTAGGGGGCTCGTCGGCGCTCGGCCGTTCCTCCGGGGCCTGGGCGGAGGACTCGGAAACCGCCACGGGAAAGTCGGTGCTGAATCCGAGTTCGGAAGCGTCCGACCCGCCCGGATAACGGTGCCGCCAGTTCGGGTCCTCCGGCGGCTCCGCGCCGAACTCCAGCAGCGCGTCCCGTCCCAGGGCTTCGATCGTCTCTCGACCCCGCAGGTCGCGCAGCCAGGTTCCCGGCAGGGCCTCCTTGCCGTACCGGGCGCCCGCCAGGGCGCCGCAGATCGCTCCGGTGGAGTCGCTGTCGCCGGAGTGGTTGACCGCCAGCAGCACTGCCTCGGCGAGACTTTCGGTGCTCAGCAGGGCACAGACGGCGATCGACAGGGCCTCGGGGCCGGTCCACCCGCCGCCGAGTACGTCCTTGAGCCGCTCCGGGGTGGGACGCCCGTGTTCGGCCAGCCCCACCGCCGCGGCCAGCGCCCGCTCCGTGGCCGACCCGGCGGCGTGCTCGCCGAGTACGCACCGTGCCCGCGCGAGTGCCTCCGGAACCGGGGTTTCCCACAACAGCTCCCGGAGCAAAACCGCGAACGTGCCCGCGGGCAGGTAACCGTCCGGCTCGCCGTGGGTCAGCGCGGCGGCGCAGGCGGCCATTCGGAAGACCTCAGCGGGGTCGTCCGACCAGAGCGCGGCACCGACTCCGCGAAGTACCGCGCCATGAGTGTCCGAATAGTACAGTGGTTCCTCGACCGTGCCCGCCCTGCCCGAGGCCGCGAACTCGCGCAGCGCGCTGATCGAGCTGCTGGCGGGCGAGCGCACCACGAACAGCTCCGGCCGCTCCACGAGCCAGCCGTCGGGTTCCGGGTGAGTCGCCGAGAACGGCCCGGCCACACGTGACCAGGAGTATCCCTGGCTGTGCAGCCAACGCTGCAACGCCAGCTGCACGGCGGGGAGTGGTGTCTCAGCGACCCGCAGGCGTACCGCGATGTGACCGCGCACGAATCCCTCGAGCGCGAACAGCATCAACTGGCCGTCGTCGGTGAACGAGCCGCCCTGCTGGTTGTCGCGGTCGTAGTCGGTCACTCCCGCGCTGCCGTACCTGTTGCGGATCTGCTCCAGCGGGTAGAACTCCACCGGTGCGCCGAGTGCGTCACCGGCAGCGGCGGCGAGCAGGCTGCCGAGCAGGCGCTGGCCGGTTTCGTCGTTTCCGGTTTCGTCGTTCCGCGTATCGGCAGGTGCGGGTGTGGTTCCGGGTGGCGCGGCGCTACCCGCTGCGACGTTCGGTGCGCCGGTCGATCGTGCCGTGGGAGCCGTCGCCCCCGCGAGGGGTGGCTGTGGCGTCCGCGGTTGTACCGGCACCGACTGTGTCGTGTTCCCGGATCGATCCGGTCGATGGCGGGTGCCGAGTCCCGTGACCACCGTGGTCGCCTCAGCACCGTTGCGCGATACCGCATCGTTGGTCCGCAGCGGGATGCCCGCGGCCTGGATCAGATCCTCACAGGGAACACGCACCTTGCTCGGGCTGGCGGGGTTCACCTGCATATCGGTGCCGAGCGGACGCAGCTCCGCGAGTGATCTGCCGGTCATGCGCTGCCAGCTGGTCCAGTTCTGCGGCAGATGACCTTCCGAGGTGAAAACCTGCAGCTGATTGCGTCCCGAGGGGTGTTCGAAGGTGAACAGTCCTTCACCCTGCGGCTGGGCGAACAGGATGAGTTCGGCTTCCAGCAGGGAGCCGAGCAGCGTCTGGGAGGGGGCGTAGCCGGTGGTGGTCAGCTGCAGCGCCCGCTCCACGTCGTTGGTGGGGGCGGGAAGGCGCAGCGCCACGGGAGAGGGGCGGTAGTTCGGGTTCGGGGAGAAGTCCGCGGTGATCTCCCCGTGCTCGTCGACTCGGAATCCGCCGATGAACCCCCAGGGCGGGACTTCCGCGTTGGGGTCGGTGAAGATCGGATCCACCACGTAGAGCCAGCTGTTCGGCTGTTGCGCGGCCTGCTCCCGCATCGCGGGCGTAATCACCGGTCGGCTCGGTTGCTGACTGTTCATCTCCCCGCTGCTTCCCATTTCCGGTTCGGCGATGCGCAGGGTTCGACCTGCGCTTTTCCGGTTGGCGACCACCTGGCGGAACGCGTACTCGGCTGGTTACGAAGATCCGACGCGACGCGTTGAGCGATCGGTTCCGGTGTGTGCCCGCACAATCGTTACTGTCTCATGACCTCGCGGAGTGAATTTCGGTATCTCCTGTTTACCAGGAGTGATCGTTGCGGTTCGCAACGTGGTCAACCGCTTTCGTGGTAGGCAGCTGCCGGTACACGGGACCGGGCCGTTCGTGGGGTTGTCGTTTCCCGCTCGCCGGGTGCCACTTGCTACTCCCGTCCCCGAAATCATGCTCCTGGTGCCGCGGCCGGTGGGGTGGGTGGGCCCGAATTGCTCCGAAAGGCGCAGTGGGACCCATTTTTGTTGCTCCGATCGGGTGCGAAACCACGTTGGGAGTGGCAGTCTGGACGGTCTCGCAACGTGGTGGGAACCACGGGGCGCCGGACGGGTCACCGCACCCCTCGACTCCGGGTCGGGGTGGCCTTCGGTCGTTCTTCCCCGGCTCCGAGGTGTCAGCGCTGTACGCGGGGTGCACACAACTCGATACGAATCGATGACCGTTTCTGGGCAACCCGAAGTCCACCGCGACGTCTCTCGGGACGAAAAGGTCATCGAAGCGATCCCGAACGAAAGGTGGCTCGACAAGGATGCGTAAGACTTTCGCGATCGCCGCCGCGGTGTTGACGGTACTGGGTGGTGCGGGAACCGCTGCCGCTGCGGAGAAATCCGACGCGCAGTCGGCTCGGAACGGTCAGAGCGGGGCAGGTCTGTTCACCAGTGCCACCGGAACGCTCGTACGCGGCGGCCAGGGATACGCCCTCACGGCGGAGAGCGACGGCACGCGTTACCGCCTCACCGGAGCGCCGGGGATGCTGCTGCCCTACGCGGGTGAACGGGTCAAGGTGACCGGGAGCGACTCCGGGAAGGATCCGGAAACCGACCGGCTCGCGGTCAGAACGGTGGAGCCGGTCACGCGTGGCGGGTCGCTGCCCGAGCGCGGCACCACGAACCTGAACTTCCGGGTGCGTACCGACGGTTCCGTGAGCGGCAGCACGACGTTCTACGGTCTGTTCGGCACCCCCGGTGCGAACCCGCGTGGCGAGGTGGCCGACATCGACGAGCTGGGTGCGGTCGCGCTGCGCGACAACGACGGGGACGGGGTGTACTCCGCCCCGGTGGGGCTGCGAACCGGCCAGCGCGTCGTCGCGCGTATCGCCGTCGGCAACAGTGTGGTGGGGCCGCGAGAGGTGATCCACCCGCAAAGCGTCGTCCAGCGGGACAACACCGTCGTGCTCAACGGTGATACCACCGTTTCCACCGAGTACGCGGCCACGCGTTCCTGCGGTGACGTGCCGTTCACCCCCAACTCGGACAACGGTGCCTTCGGCGTCGAGGCGAGCGGGGTCGACTGCGACACCGCCCGTGACGTGGCGGCGGACGCCGAGGGGCGGATCGGGCAGGACTACCGCAGCAACGGTTTCGAGTGCTCCGCGACCGAGGCGGACAGCGAGCTGGGTGGCTACGACTACACCTGCCGTGACGCCGGACGCGAGGTGACTTTCGCGGCCTCCTGACCGAGGTCTTTCCACACCCACTCCGCAAGGGCGGACGAGACGGGACGGCCCGTCGGTTCGCACGCTCCGGAGAGACGATCGACACCGCTGTGACGGATCCGAGGGCCGATACGGACCGCCTGTCCGTATCGGCCCTGTTGCTGCTCCACGCGCCTGGCGGTGCGATTCGGCGTATCGATTATCATACGCTGCGTGATTGATCGGGTGCTTTACGTGAAAACGTGACGTGCCGGGTTGGCGCCAGCGACCGAATACCTACCGAAAGCGAGTTTCCGTGTCGGGGCAGTCCGAACGAGCCGAGGGGAAACGTGTCGGCGAGGGAGGCGCGGCTTCGGCCCGACCTCGATCGCGGCTGGCCGGTCTGCTGCGGACGGCTTCGGCCGGTTCGTTGTTCGAGCCCGAGACGAGAGGTCTGCCGAGCGTGGTCGGTACCGGTGACGTGTGCTTCGACATCGGTGCGGCCTACGGCATGTACAGCTTCTCGCTGGCAGCGCTGGTGGGCGAGCAGGGAGCGGTGCACTCCTTCGAACCGCAGCGTAAGCCACATCGGATACTCACGGGTCTGCAGTGGCTCGTCCACCTGCCCCAGCTGCGGACCACCCGTGCCGCGCTCGGGAGTCGCTCGGAGCCCCGCGGACTCGTGGTCCCCCGCCGTTTCGGTTTCCCGGTGCACGGCCACGCCCATATCGACGAGCGAGGACTCACCCCCGCGGAGCACGATGAGGTGCGGCAGGTGCGAACCCACCCCGTCGAGGTGCTCTCGGTGGATCAGGTGCGCCGCTCACGCGGCCTCGACCGCGTGGACTTCCTCAAGATCGACGTGGAGGGATACGAGCCGTTCGTGCTGGAAGGCGCCGAACGGACGCTCGCGGACTGCGAACCGACTCTGCTGCTGGAAATCGAACAACGTCACCTCACCAGATACGGGTGCGAAGCGGACGAACTCACCCGTTGGCTCCGCGAGATGGGGTACGGCATGTACGTCTGGCACGCCGAACGGTGGATGCCCGTCGAGAGGGTGACCACTCGTAAGCGGAACTACCTGTTCACCACGAGACGGGGAGTCTGACCACCCGCGACACCGCCGTCAGTTTCTCGCACCGCCGTCAGTTTCTCGGGAAATCGTCGCCCCGGTGCGCGCGGTGTGGCGCTGGGCGTCGATTTCCCGCGAAATCGCCGGGCCATTGGGCGAGTACTGCCGTGCGCTCTCAGGTGGCGTGTGCCAGCAGTCCGGGCCTGGCGGCCAGCGCCGCTTCGTACCGCTCGATCACCAGCTCGGCCAGTTCCGGTGCCGCTCCCATCGTGTTAGCCAGCAGGGGGCGCTCGGCGTGTTCGGTGGCCCGTTCGAGCACCCGGTCGGGCAGTCTGCCGGGAGCCAGGAACCACGAGCCGACGGCGAACCGCCGGGCTCCCCGGGCGCGCAGCAGCTCCAGCGCGGCGGGCACGTCGGGTTCGGCAGCGGCGGCGAAGGCCGCCACGGTACCGGCCCAACGGCTGTGCCGCTGCCAGACCCCGGCCACGTCGGAGACCAGCCGGTTGGCGGACTCGTGCGCCGAGCCCGCACCGGCCAGCACTACACCGAGTTCCGGATCGGCCGGATCGGCACCGCTCTCGGTCAGCCGTCGCCACGCCGCCTGCCGCAGCCTGGGGTCCGGTCCGAGCACCTCGGCGGTACCCAGCCGCAGCAGCGGATTGCGGCGTTCGGCCTCCCGAGCCGCGTTCGGGATGTCCACACTCGCGTGGTAGGCGTGGCCGAGCAACAGCGGAACGATCACGGCCCGCCTGTTGCCGTCGGCGTGCACGGCGTCGAGCACGTCACCGAGCCGTGGCGCTGACAGCTCCAGGAACGCGGTTCGTACGTCCAGTTCGGGGCGGACGGAGCGGACCACGTCCAGCAGCCCCTGAATCGTGGCTGCCGAACGTGGATCCCGACTGCCGTGCGCCACCGCGACCAGCGGTGCGCTCATCCGGGAACTCCGGTCGTCATCGAGTCGCTGGGATCGTCATCGAGTCACTGCCGAGGCCAGCGGGGCCAGCGGAACACCGATCAGGCCCGCCGCGAGCGTGGAACCGTCGGAGGGGTCGAGCACGATGAACGAACCGGTGCGCCTGCTGTCCGCGTAGTCGTCGATCGGCAACGACTCCGAGGTGCGGAACCGGATCTTGCCGATCTCGTTGAGCTCCAGCTTTTCCGGGGCGTCCACGCTCGACAGTTCCTGCTCGTCGAAGCGGGTGGCCAGTTCGGTGGCCATGGCCTGCACGGTCCGGGCACCGTGCTTGATCTGAACCTTCGTGTTCGGCGCGAGGGGCTTCTCCGCGAGCCAGCAGACCGTGGCGTCGAACTCGTCGGTCACCCGGGGTTGTTCCTCCGCCGAGACGAGGACGTCGCCGCGTGCGATGTCCAGGTCGTCCTCCAGCAGCACGGTGATCGAACGTCCGGCCGCCGCGCTCTGCGCCCGGCCGTCCGGGGTGTCCACCATGGAGACCCTGCTGCGTGCCCCGCTCGGGAGCACCACCACCTCGTCGCCCTCGTTGACCACTCCCGCGGCGACCTGACCCGCGTAACCGCGGTAGTCCGGGTGGTCGGCGGTGCGCGGCCGGATCACGTACTGCACCGGCAATCGGAACGGAACGTCGTGCGGGTCCGGAGCGACCGGAACGGTCTCCAGGTGCTCCAGCAGGGCGGGGCCCTCGTACCAGGGCGTGCGCTCGGAACGCTCCACGACGTTGTCGCCGTGCAGTGCCGAAACCGGGATCGTGACAACGTCCTCGTCGGAGTAACCCAGGGCCCTGGCGTGCTGCGCGAAGTCCTGGGCGATGGCGGTGTGCACCGACTCGTCGAAGTCGACCATGTCGATCTTGTTGACCGCCAGCACCAGTCGCGGTACGCCGAGCAGCGCCAGTACCGCGGCGTGCCTCCTGGTCTGTTCCACCACGCCCTTGCGGGCGTCGACCAGCAGCACCGCGAGCTGCGCCGTGGAGGCACCGGTGACGGTGTTCCTGGTGTACTGCACGTGCCCGGGGGTGTCGGCCAGCACGAAAGTGCGCCTGCCGGTCGCGAAGTAGCGGTAGGCGACATCGATGGTGATGCCCTGCTCGCGCTCCGCGCGCAGCCCGTCGACCAGTAACGACAGGTCCGGGGTGCTCAGCCCGCGGTCGGCGCTGGCACGGTGTACCGCGTCGAGCTGGTCGGCCAGCACCGACTTGGTGTCGTGCAGCAGTCGTCCCACCAGTGTGCTCTTGCCGTCGTCCACCGACCCCGCTGTGGCCAGCCGCAACAGGTCGGTGTGCACCGGAAGCGCCACTTCGGTCCCGCTGTCGGGGGCGAACCGGGTGAGGGTTTCGGTGTCGTTGCTCATCAGAAGTAGCCCTCCCGCTTACGGTCCTCCATGGCTGCCTCGGACATCCTGTCGTCGGCTCGGGTCGCCCCTCGCTCCGTGAGGTGGCTGGCGGCGACCTCGGCGATCACGTCGTCCACCGTGTACGCCTCGGACTCAACCGCGCCGGTGCACGACCCGTCCCCGATGGTGCGGTAGCGAACCGTCTTCTCGTGAACCTCCTCGCCCTCGCGTGGCCCGCCCCACGGGCCGGAGGTCAGCCACATGCCGTCCCGATGGAAGACTTCCCTGCGGTGGGCGTAGTAGAGGTTGGAGAGCTCGATCTTCTCGCGCTGGATGTAGCGCCACACGTCCAGCTCGGTCCAGTTGGACAGCGGGAAGACCCGCATGTGCTCGCCCGCCCGGTGCTTGCCGTTGTAGAGGTTCCACAACTCGGGGCGCTGCCTGCGCGGATCCCACTGGCCGAAGGCGTCGCGCAGGCTGAAGACGCGCTCCTTGGCGCGGGCACGCTCCTCGTCACGCCTGCCGCCGCCGAACACGGCGTCGAAGCGGTTCTGCTCGATCGCCTCCAGCAGCGGCTGCGTCTGCAGCGGATTGCGGGTACCGTCCGGCCGTTCGCTGAGCCTGCCGTCGTCGATCCAGTCCT
Source organism: Actinopolyspora mzabensis (assembly GCF_900101095.1). Classification (GTDB taxonomy): domain Bacteria; phylum Actinomycetota; class Actinomycetes; order Mycobacteriales; family Pseudonocardiaceae; genus Actinopolyspora; species Actinopolyspora mzabensis. The sequence continues at coordinate 111,762 of NZ_FNFM01000011.1, read as the reverse complement.
GGACCCTGGCCACGACCAGACGCAGCTCGTGGCGACTGACCAGCTCGTCGCGGAACCGCAGCACTTCCTCGAAGTTGTGTCCGGTGTCCACGTGCAGCAGCGGGAACGGTACGGGTGCGGGCCGGAACGCCTTCAGTGCCAGGTGCAGCAGCACCGTGGAATCCTTGCCTCCGGAGAACAGGATCACCGGGCGATCGAACTCCCCAGCGACCTCCCGGAAGATGTGGATCGCCTCGGACTCCAGCGCATCGAGGTTGTCCACTTGTGGTGGTGCCTCGGATGTCGCCGGATCTTCCGGTAGGTCGAGATTTTGATCCATGATCGCTTCCGTCGTCATCAGCGTGCCCTTACACAGTTACCAGTTCATCCCATCGGGTGATGTTCTGGTGCCGGTCGTACCGGCATTCTCCCCCGGAGCTCCCGAGTTCGCGGGCTTAGGCGTGCAACCCGCACTCCGTCTTCGTGCTACCGGCCCAGCGGCCACTGCGCCGATCCGCGCCTGGTGCGGGCTTGGCGGTGCACGGCTGACACCCGATCGAGGGAAAGCCGGCGGGGACCAGGGGATTCACCAGCACATCGTGCTCGGCGATGTAATTGTCCATGTCCTCGTCGGTCCACGCCGCGAGCGGATTCACCTTCACGAGGTTGTTGCGTTCGTCCCAGGTCACGAGGGGAGTGTCGGCCCTGCTCGGCGAATCCACGCGTCGCAGTCCGGTGATCCAGGCCTCGTAGCGGGCCAGCGTGTTGCGTAGCGGAAGAACCTTGCGCAGGTGGCAGCACCGACCGGGGTCCCGTTCGTAGAGCCTCGCCCCCTCGGTGGCGTCCTGCTGTTCGACCGTCTGTTCGGGCATCGCGTCGATGATGTTGACGTCGTAGGTCTGCGCGACCGCGTCGCGGGTGCCGAGCGTCTCGGCGAAGTGGTAACCGGTCTCCAGGAACAACACGTCCACGCCCGGCTGGACCTTGGAGACCAGGTCTATCAACGAGGCGTCCTCCATATTGGAGGCCATGATCAGATTGTCGCCGAACGTGCGGGCCGCCCAGTCGAGTACCTCCGATGTGCTCGACTCGGCGAGTTGCTCGGAGGCCTCCTCCGCCAGAGCGCGGAGTTCGTCGTCACCACGTCGAAAGCCGATTCGGGAAGTGCTGTCGGTGGTCATGGTTCTTCGTCCTCCTCGGTCAACGCCAACCCGGCCAGTCGTACCGTGAACACGCGACGGCACGCCTGACATTTCCACGCGCCCACGGGTTCAGCCTCCGGTGTGAGTTCCTCGTCACCGCAGTACGGGCAGTAGAACGGAACGGCCCTGCCCTCGGGACCCGGTTCTGCCGAACGCCCCCCGCTCACGTTAGCGCCTCGTCACCGACGCGTTTCGTCCACTGGGCGAAGGTCTCGTCCTCGCCGCGCTGCTCCACGTAACGACGAACCAGGCGTTCCACGTAGTCCCCCACCTCGGCGGAAGTCACCTTGTGCCCCCGGATCTTGCGTCCGAAACCCGCGTCCCTGCCGAGACCGCCCCCAAGGTGTACCTGGAAGCCCTCGACCTGGTTGCCCTCCTCGTCCTGCACCAGCTGACCCTTGAGGCCGATGTCGGCGACCTGGGTGCGGGCGCAGGCGTTCGGGCAGCCGTTCAGGTTGACCGTGACGGGTTTGTCGATGTCGCCCTGCACGTCGTCGAGCCTGCGCTCCAGATCCTCGACCAGTTCCATGGCACGGTTCTTGGTCTCGACGATCGCCAGCTTACAGAACTCGATTCCCGTGCACGCCATGACGCTGCGTCGCCAGGACGAGGGGCGTGCCCGCAGGTCGAGCCGGTCCAAGTCGGCGACGAGGCTTTCCACCTCGGAGCCGGGCACGTCGAGCACCAGCAGGTTCTGTTCCACGGTGGTGCGGACCCGGCGCGAGCCCGCGCGTTCGGCGGCCTTGGCGACCTCGATCAGCTTGGAACCGTCGACCCTGCCGGCCACGGAGGTCACGCCGACGTAGTAGTTGCCGTCGACCTGCTCGTGCACCCCCACGTGGTCACGGGGTCCGTCCGGAAGCGGCGGTGCCGGACCGTCGGTGAGCGCGCGGCCGAGGTACTCGTTCTCCAACACCTCACGGAACTTCTCGGCCCCCCAGTCCGATACCAGGAACTTCATCCTCGCCCGGTTACGCAGCCTGCGGTAACCGTAGTCCCGGAAGATCTGCACCACGGCGTTCCAGACCTCGGCGGCCTCCTCCACCGGAACCCAGGCGCCCAGGCGCACCGCGAGCTTGGGGTTGGTGGACAGGCCACCGCCCACCCACAAGTCGAAGCCGGGACCGTGCTCGGGGTGCTCCACCCCGATGAGCGAGATGTCGTTCGTCTCGTGAACCACGTCCTGGCGCGGGGAACCCGAGATGGCGGTCTTGAACTTGCGCGGCAGGTTCGAAAGTGATTCGTCACCGATGTAGCGTTCGGTGATCTCCCTGATCGCCGGGGTGGCGTCGACGATCTCGTCGGCGGCGATGCCCGCCACCGGGGAGCCGAGCACGACGCGGGGGCAGTCACCGCACGCCTCGGTGGTGTACAGCCCTACGGACTCCAGCTTTTGCCAGATGGCGGGCATGTCCTCCACCCGGATCCAGTGCAGCTGGACGTTCTGCCGGTCGGTGATGTCGGCGGTGTCGCGGGCGTAGGTCTGCGAGATCTCACCGATCACCCGTAGCTGCTCGGTGGTCAGCGCGCCGCCGTCGACCCTGATGCGCAGCATGAAGTACGAGTCGTCCAGCTGCTCCGGTTCGATGGTTCCGGTCCGCGCGCCCGGAATGCCGGGAGCTCGTTGCGTGTAGAGCCCCCACCAGCGGAATCGACCGCGCAGGTCGGAGGGGTCGATGGAGTCGAAGCCACGCTGCGCGTAGATGTTCTCGATACGACCACGGACGTTGAGTGGATTGTCGTCCTTCTTGGACTGCTCGTTGCCGTTCAGCGGTTCGCGGTAACCGAGCGCCCACTGGCCCTCCGCGCGGCCCTTGCCCTTGCGTGCGGGTGCGCGGCGTTGTGTGGGGCTCGGTGCTTCCGTCGGGGGGACCATTCGTCCGACCTCCGCGATGACATGGCGTGACTACGCCGCGACAGTTTTACGGGAAAAGAGTGCTCACGACCCGGTTACCGACACACCGGATCGGATGCGGACACGAAACGCGACAGGAAATACCGTGAGTTTCCGATCGGACCGACGCGGGCGACCAACTCGGCGCGGCCCCCGGAGGTGTCACCCGCGGCGGATTCGCCGGGCGAGCACCCCGTCAGGTACGGACGGGAAACTTCAACAGCTCGTGCTCCGGCACAGCGCGCTGGAGACCCGTCGTAGATCCAGGTAACGCCGGGCGACCAGCAGCAGCTCGGTGGGGGTCGCGTCCATGGTCGTCAGCGTGCCACGCACGCATCGGGCGGTCCAGGCTCATCCGCATGCTGGGACAGCACGTCACCCGTACGTTGACCGGTCCCGGGTGCGAACACATCCGCGCACCCGGAGCGCCCGGCGTGAGGGCAGGCGCGCGCCGCGAGATCCGACCCCTCCAGGTGGGAGTAACCTCACACTCCCGGAGCACCTTAGTCGATCGCCGTCGCGTGGGGACCTGGGGACGGCGGAACCGATGATCGGGGATCCACCCGCTCCGTCCGGAGGCAGGGGTCCTCCGCCCCGAGGTAGGCCCGAGGTAGGGATGCTCCGCGCTCCTGTGGGAAGTCGAATGCCTGCTGGGAGAATTTGTGCCGTGAGCACGCATCCACCGACCGGCGAACAACCACCGCAACAGGGCACGCTGCCCGCCACCGCGCTGCATGGCGTGGGACAGCGGCCGTTCGGGATATACGTGCACGTGCCGTTCTGCGCCACCAGGTGCGGTTACTGCGACTTCAACACCTACACCGCCGACGAGCTCTCGGGCGGCGGCAGTTTCCGCGGCTGGCTCGACGCGCTCAAGGCCGAACTGGAGCTCGGGGCCAGGGTGCTGGGGGAGGGCAACCGTGCGGTTCCCCGCGCCGGGACCGTCTTCGTCGGCGGCGGAACCCCCTCACTGCTGGGGGGTGACGGCCTGGGCGAGGTGCTCGACGCGGTGCGCGCCTCCTTCAGGCTCGCTCCGGAGGCCGAGGTCACCACCGAGGCCAACCCCGAGTCCACCTCCCCGGCGTTGTTCACCGCCCTGCTCGAGGCGGGCTACACCAGGGTTTCGCTGGGGATGCAGTCCGCGGCCGAACACGTACTGCGCGTGCTGGACCGAAACCACACTCCGGGGCGCGCCGTCGCCGCCGCGAGGGAGGCGATGGCGGCGGGGTTCGAGCACGTCAGTCTCGACCTCATCTACGGCACTCCGGGCGAGAGCAGCGACGACCTGCGGGGGTCGCTGGAAGCGGTGCTGGAGGCCGGCGTGGACCACGTCTCGGCCTACTCCCTGATCGTCGAGGACGGGACCGCCATGGCTCGGCGGGTTCGCCGCGGTGAGCTGCCGATGCCGGACGAGGACGTGCTGGCCGCCGACTACGAGCTCGTCGACGGAGTGCTCTCCAAGGCCGGATTCCACTGGTACGAGGTCTCCAACTGGGCCACCGACGAAGCGGCCCGCTGCGCGCACAACATCGGTTACTGGCGGGGCGGTGACTGGTGGGGTGCGGGCCCCGGTGCGCACAGTCACGTCGGTGGCGTGCGGTGGTGGAACCTCAAGTACCCGGCCCGTTACGCGGCCGCCCTGGGGGACGGGATCTCACCCGCCGCGGGGCGCGAGGTGCTCGACGTGGAGGACCGCCGCGTCGAACGAGTCATGCTGGAACTGCGGCTCCGGGAGGGACTCACCACGGAGGTGCTCGACGACGCCGGGCTCGCCGAGGCCCGGCGCGCCGTGACCGACGGCTTGTTGCGGGACGACGAGTTGCGTGCGGGACGGTGCGTGCTCACCGATCGCGGCAGACTGCTGGCGGACGGGGTGGTCCGTCGACTCCTCGGGTGACTGCCACACCCGTCCTCCCACGTTTCGGAAGGCGCGGGGGCCGGTGATTCGCCGGTTCCGATGTCCGGCGGGATGTCGCCTCGCGAGTCTCCCCGCGAGGAGCGGCCACCGGGCGAGCCACATCGGGTGCGCCGGTGCTCGCCCGTCCCCCGCACACCGGTGCGAGCGGTTTCCGCGACACCCACGAGTCCCGCCTGCCCGCGACCATCCTCGTGGCCCTCGGCTCAGCGGTCGGAACACCGTAAACTCGGACGGTGGACCGCAGGCACGGAACGCGTGTCTGCCGAGTCGGACGTGTCCATCGCGGGGCGCGCCGAACGAGGAGGTGACGCTGGTGAATGCGGACGAGCGCCGGTTCGAGGTACTGCGCGCGATCGTTGCCGACTACGTGTCCACCAACGAGCCGGTCGGTTCCAAGACGCTCGTCGAGCAGCACAATCTGGGTGTGTCCAGTGCCACGGTACGCAACGACATGGCCGTGCTCGAGGAGGAAGGACTCATCGCGCAGCCGCACACCAGCGCGGGACGGATCCCCACCGACCACGGGTACCGGACCTTCGTCGACCGGCTGCACGAGATCAAGCCGCTCACCTCGCCGGAACGCCGTGCCATCCACGCCTTCCTGGAGGGCGCGCTGGATCTCGACGACGTGATGCGGCGGAGCGTCCGGCTGCTGGCCCAGCTCACGCAGCAGGTGGCCGTGGTGCAGTACCCCACGCTGACTCAGTCCACCGTGCGGCACGTCGAGGTGGTGACCATCACTTCGGCGCGGCTCATGCTGGTGCTGATCACCGACACCGGGCGAGTCGATCAGCGTATGGTCGACCTGGGTGACGTCATCGGCGAGGAGGATGTCTCGCGGTTGCGCACCGTGCTCAACTCGGCGATGGCGGGCAAACGGCTCGCCGAGGCCTCCGCTTCGGTGGCCGAACTCCCCGAGCAGTCTCCCCCGGAGCTGCGGGAGACCATGTCCAGGGTGTGCGGGGTGCTCATCGAGACGTTGGTGGAACACCCCGACGAGCGCATGGTGCTCGGGGGAACCCCCAATCTCACCCGCAACGTCGCCGATTTCCCCGGTTCGTTGCGTCAGGTGCTCGAGGCGCTCGAGGAGCAGGTGGTCGTACTGCGGCTACTGGCGGCGGCACGGGACTCGGATGGCGTTACGGTTCGTATCGGGATGGAGAACGAGGCCGAGGAGATGCAGACGACCTCGGTCGTTTCCACCGGTTACGGTTCGCATGGGACGGTACTTGGGGGTATGGGCGTGGTCGGCCCCACTCGGATGGATTATCCGGGAACGATGGCAGCGGTTCGTGCCGTTGCGTCCTACGTGGGAGAGATCCTGGCGGGGCGGTGACGTCCGCGTCGGCACGTGTGGCGCGCCACGACCGGCCCTTCGGAACTCTTCGGCATGTACCCGCTAGACGAGCAGAGGAAGAGCGCACAAGGTGGCCAAGGACTACTACGGGATCCTCGGGGTATCGAAGGACGCGACCCAGGATCAGATCAAGCGGGCTTACCGCAAGCTTGCGCGGGAACTCCATCCCGACGTGAACCAGGAGGACGGCGCGCAGGAGCGCTTCCGAGAGGTAAGCACTGCTTACGAAGTTCTTTCGGATCCCCAGAAGCGCCAGATGGTCGACCTGGGCGGGGACCCGATGGACAGCGGGGGAGGTGCCGCGGGTGGTCGCGCCGGTGGCGATCCCTTCGCCGGGTTCGGCGGCCTCGGCGACATCATGGACGCGTTCTTCGGTGGCGGGTCCGGCGGTTCCGCCGGACGTGGACCGCGCAGCCGGGTGCAGCAGGGTTCCGACGCCCTGCTGCGGCTGGAGCTGACGCTGGAGGAGTGCGCCCAGGGAGTCAACCGCGATGTCACCGTCGACACGGCTGTCGTCTGTGACACCTGTGAGGGTGGCGGCTCCAGCGCGGGCAGTGCCCCCTCCACCTGTGACACCTGTGAAGGCCGCGGCGAGATCCAATCGGTGCAGCGCTCCTTCCTCGGGCAGGTCATGACCTCGCGTCCCTGCCCCGTCTGCCGCGGCTTCGGTGAGGTGATCACGGATCCCTGCCAGCAGTGTGGTGGTGACGGGCGGGTGCGTTCCCGGCGCACCATCACGGTGAAGATTCCCGCCGGCGTCGGTGACGGGATGCGGGTCCGACTCGCCGGTGAGGGTGAGGTCGGCCCCGGCGGTGGTCCCGCCGGTGACCTGTTCGTCGAGGTGGAGGAACTGCAACACGAGCGGTTCGTCCGGGACGGTGCCGATCTGCACTGCCACGTGCAGGTGCCCATGACCGCGGCCGCGCTGGGCACCGTGGTCAACATCCGAACCCTCGAGGACGAGGAGGAGCTGACGGTGGAGCCCGGCACGCAGCCGGGAACCGAGTACGTGCTCGACGGGCGTGGATTGCCCAAGCTGCGTTCCAACGGACGGGTGAGCGGTCACGGCGACCTGCATGTTCACCTGGATGTGCGGGTGCCGACGAAGCTGGACGAGGACCAGGCCGACCTGCTGCGCCAGTTGGCCACCGCGCGTGAGGAGGAGCAGCCCGAACCCACCGTCAGCGCCGGTGGCAACGGGCACCGCAACGGCATCTTCTCCCGCTTCCGCGGCTTCGGTCACCGCTGATTCCGCCCGCACCGCCGATTCCGCCCGGCCCCGTTCTCGCGGGGCCGTAACGGGACACGGTTCCCGGCGCGGCGCAGCCGTCCGTCGTGTTCCCGCTCGTCTCCCGGAAAGGGTCAGCGCGATGTCATCCACCCTCCCGGTCTTCTCGGTCGAGGAGCTGCCCACGGGCGAGCTCGCCCGGCTGGACGGCCCCGAGGGCAAACACGCCGCCACGGTGCGCCGGATGCGTTCCGGCGCCCGGCTGCTGCTCTCGGACGGGCGCGGCGGGATGGCCGAGTGCCTGGTGACGGACGTCGGCAGGGACGCCCTGGACCTGGAGGTGGTGCGGCGGGACACGGTTCCCGCCGCCGAGCCCCGGGTCCGGCTGGTCCAGGCGCTGGTCAAGGGTGACCGCGGTGAACTCGCCGTCGAGCTGGCCACTGAAGCGGGGGTCGATGTCGTCACGCCGTGGCGGGCCGAACGCTGCGTGGCGCGCTGGGAGGACGGACCTCGGGGTGCCAAGGCACTGGCGCGATGGCGCAATTCCGCGTTGCAGGCCGCCAAGCAGGCACGCAGGGCTTGGACTCCCACGGTGACCGAGCCCTGCTCCACTTCGGAGATCGTGGCGGCGCTGCGTGGCTGTGAGGCGGCTTTCGTGCTGCACGAGTCCGCCGAGCTCGGGCTGGCCGAGGCCGAGCTGCCCACCGCCGGTGAGATCGCCGTGATCGTCGGCCCGGAGGGCGGCATCACCGAGCAGGAGCTGTCGACGCTGCGTGCGGCGGGTGTCCGGCCGGTCCGGCTGGGGCACGAGGTGCTGCGTGCCTCTACCGCGGGAGCGGTGGCACTCGGAGCGCTGGGCGCGCTCACCTCCCGCTGGCGGTGATCGGGAAGCGGGCGGAGCACCCGGACACGGTGTGATCGGCGGTGGATAGTCTCGCGGGTATGACCGACACCGAGCCCTCCCTGTTCGAACGGATGATCGCGGGTGAGATTCCCGCCGATTTCGTGCACACCGACGAGCGCACGATCGCGATCCGCGACATCAGTCCGCAGGCACCGGTCCACGTGCTGGTGGTCCCACGCGAGCGGTACCGTAACGCGGCCGAGCTGGCCGCGGCGGATCCGGAGTTGTTGGCCGAACTCGTCCGGGTCGCGGGGCGGATCGCCGAGAACGAAGGAATCGCGGAAGCGGGGTACCGGCTGCTGTTCAACACCAACTCCGATGCCGGGCAGACCATCTTCCACGTGCATCTGCACCTGCTCGGGGGGCGCCAGTTGGGGCCGTTGGCCTGACCTGCCCCTGGCCGCGCCCCGCGGCGGGCACGGGTGCGTACTCCACGCGTCCAGGGGCGAGCATCGGCGGTAATCCAGTTGTCCGTTGCTCTACCATTGACAGTGACAGGATCCAGTACCGAAATCGCGCTTCAGCGCAGGAAGCAGGCCGGTAGCAGCGTGGCCGGAACCGCAGCGGACGGGGCGGCGGCTCGTTCGGGAAACGAGTCGTCCCAGCCTCAGCAGGCACAGTCCACCCGAACAGTGCCCGACACGGCGGTGCTCGCCCTGCTCGGTTCGAAGGACGAGAACCTTCGGACCGCGGAGGACGTACTCGACGCCGATGTTCACGTACGGGGCAACGAGGTGAGCATCTCCGGGGAACCCACCGAGGTCGCGTTCGCCGAACGGGTGTTCGACGAACTCATCGAGCTCGTTTCCAAGGGCAACCAGCTCACACCCGATATCGTGCGTCGCAGCGTGACGATGCTTTCCGCCAGTAACGGGGACTCGCCCAGTGACGTGCTGACCATGGACGTGCTGTCCCGACGCGGACGCAGTATCCGTCCGAAGACCGCCAACCAGAAGCGCTACGTCGACGCCATCGACGAGAACACGGTCGTCTTCGGCATCGGACCGGCCGGCACCGGCAAGACCTATCTGGCGATGGCCAAGGCCGTGCAGGCCCTGCAGGCCAAGGAGGTCAACCGGATCATCCTCATCCGACCCGCGGTGGAGGCGGGGGAACGGTTGGGTTACCTGCCGGGAAGTCTCTACGAGAAGATCGACCCCTATCTGCGGCCGCTCTACGACGCGTTGTACGACATGATCGACCCCGAATCGGTCCCCCGGCTGACCCAGGCCGGAACCATCGAGGTCGCTCCGTTGGCCTACATGCGCGGACGTACCCTCAACGATGCCTTCATCATCCTCGACGAGGCGCAGAACACCACGCCGGAACAGATGAAGATGTTTCTGACCAGGCTGGGTTTCGGTTCCAAGATCGTGGTTACCGGCGACGTGACGCAGATCGACCTGCCCGGCGGGCAGCGCAGCGGTCTCAAGGTCGTCCGCGAGATCCTGGAGGGGATCGACGACGTCCTGTTCTCGACCCTGGACAGCCAGGACGTGGTGCGGCATCGCCTGGTGGGTGAGATCGTCAACGCGTACGACCGTTGGCAGGAACGCCAGGACGGTGAGGGCGGCGAGCCCGCCCGAAGGACACGAGTTTCCGAGGGACGGGCGCACGAGCAGGCATGAGTATCGAGATAGCCAACGAGTCCGTCGTACGGGTGCCCGAGACCACCATCGTCTCCGTCGCCCGCTTCGTGCTGGACCGCATGGGCGTGAGCAGGTTGGCCGAGCTGTCCATCGTGCTGGTCGAGCTCGACGTGATGGCCGACCTGCACGAACGCTGGATGGACCTGTCCGGCCCCACCGACGTGATGGCCTTCCCCATGGAGGAGTACGAGGCGCCACGCGGGCAGGACTCCACCGAGACCAGCCCGGGACTGCTCGGTGACCTCGTGCTGTGCCCCGAGTTCGCCAGGGACCAGGCACGCAAGGCCGGTCACGGGATGGAGGACGAGCTCTACCTGCTCACGGTGCACGGGGTGCTGCATCTGCTCGGCTATGATCACGCCGAGCCGGAGGAGGAACGCGAGATGTTCGCGTTGCAGAACCGGTTGCTCGCCGAGTTCCGGGAGGCCAAGACGGAGGCCGAGCGCGCCGCGCAGCAGCGCGATGCCGACTCACGGGTGCTGGGTGTGGTGGGGCTCGACGAGTCCCAGGAGGCCACGGCCGACGGCGATTCCGAGCGGTAACGGACTTTCCCATCGTGTTCACCGGGATCATGGCGCTGTTGGTGTGGGCCGTGTCGTTGGTGTTGGCGGCCGGCGTGTTCGCGGCCGCCGACGCGGCCATCGGAACGGCCTCGCACGCCAGAGTCGAGGAGCTGCTGCGTCAGGGAAGGGCAGGAGCGGCACAGTTCGCCAGGGTGCTGGCCGACCGCCCCAGACACGTCAACCTGTTGCTGCTGTTGCGGTTGACCTGCGAGCTCACCGCGACGGTGCTGGTAACCGTGATGGTGCTCGAGGTGAGTGCCGCGCCCGGTTGGTCGGTGCTGTTCGCCGTGCTGATCATGCTGGTGGTTTCCTACGTGCTCGTCGGTGTGGGGCCGCGAACCATAGGACGCCAGCATCCCTACGGGGTGGGACTCGTGGTGGCGGGGCCGGTAGCCGTGCTGGCCCGACTGCTCAACCCGCTCACGCGGTTGCTGATTTTCGTCGGGAACGCCATCACTCCCGGCCGCGGTTTCCGTGAGGGGCCGTTCTCCTCGGAAGTGGAACTGCGGGAACTCGTCGATCTGGCGGGGGAGCGTGGCGTGGTCGCCGCCGGTGAGCGCGAGATGATCCACTCGGTCTTCGAGCTCGGTGACACCACGGCACGCGAGGTGATGGTGCCGCGAACCGAGATGATCTGGATCGAGCACGTCAAGGCTCCCCGGCAGGCACTGGCACTCGCCCTGCGGTCCGGGTTCTCCCGTATTCCCGTGATCGGTGACAGCGTCGACGACATCGTCGGGATCGTCACGCTCAAGGAACTGGCCAGGATGACCAGCGAGCGCGGCGAGTCCACCGAGTCCGAGAGCGGCCGGGTCTCCGATCTGATGCGGGAGGCCAGTTTCGTGCCGGACTCCAAGCGACTGGACGAGTTGCTCAAGGAGATGCAGCTCTCGCGCAGTCACATGGCGATAGCGGTGGACGAGTACGGCGGCACGGCTGGACTGCTGACCATCGAGGACATCATCGAGGAGATCGTCGGTGAGATCACCGACGAGTCCGATCGGGAGGAACACCGTCCGGTCGAGTGGCTCGACGAGGAACTGGTTCGGGTCAGTTCACGGTTGCCGGTGGCCGATCTCGGAAGCCTGTTCGAGGTGGAGCTCGACGATTCCGAGGTCGAGACCGTGGGCGGGTTGCTCGCGCAGCGCCTCGGCCGTGTGCCCCTCCCCGGCGCCGAGGCCGAGATATCCGGACTCCGGTTGCGTGCCGAGGGGGGTAAGGACCATCGCGGTCGTATCCGGATCAACGCGTTGCTGGTTCGCAGGGCGAGCGAGTCCAACGGGCACAACGCCGCCGATGACGAAAGGAATTCGCAGCATGGCTGAACGCACCGAGAGCGTGACCGAGCAGCTCGATCCCGAGGACAGCAAGATCGTGACGCTGGCGCGGTCGGCACGGGCGCGAATCGGCGCGGCGGAGGGGGCTGCCGTGCGCGACACCGACGGCAGAACCTACACCGGCTGCACCGTGGGATTGACCGCGCTGCGGCTGACGGCGTTGCAGGTGGCGGTGGCCACCGCCGTCTCCAGCGGGGCCGAGGGGCTGGAAGCGGCGGCTGTCGTCACTGCGGCGGGTGAAGTGGACGCCGACTCGATGGCTGCGGTTCGGGAGCTGGCGAGTACGGCACCGGTGCTCCGAGCGAACGGCGACGGCGAGGTCGTCGAGCTCTCACGAGAGGTCTGACGAAACCCGACCGGGCCGGCCGGGTGGCTCACTGCCACTCGGTCAGTCCCGCGTCGTAGGGCGAGGCACGGGCTGGTGGTTCCTCCCCCGCTTCGGTGAAGGCCTGCAACGCCCGTACCAACCCCGCGCGATCCTCGTGCGGGATGCGTTCGACGATGGCCGAGATCTCGCTCCGGCGGTACTCGGTGACCCGATCCACCAGGCCGCGGCCCGCTTCGGTGAGGCTGACCGTGATCTCTCGCCGGGAGGCGGGGTTGCTGTTGCGCTGCGCCCATCCCGCTGTGACCAGCCTGTCCACCGTTCTGGTCGCCGTGGACGGATTCACTCCCAGCATCTCCGCGAGCGAGACCAGCTTCAGCGGGCCCCGCGAGCCGAGAGCCACCAGCAGTCGGAACTGCGGCAGCGTGATCGGTCCGGCAACCGCGGCGACCGATTTCGCCGAGACTCCCACCAGTAACCGGGACGCGGTCAGTACCGCCTCGGTGATCGCGTCCACCTCGTCACCGTGCGGCGGCATTTCGTTACTCATGTCGCTATTTTCACATTGACGTGCACAGGGCAAGAGTTGCATTATGCAATGATGATGGCGGAAGCCGCAAAACGATCGATAGCCCTGCCCGTAGCGGTACGTGGGCGGATCGGAATCTGGCTCCGCGAACGTGGCAGCGGCCTGATGGCCCTCGCACTGCTGGTCGGCCTCGGTTCGGGGCTCGGCGCCATAGCCTTTCGGTGGCTGATCACGTCCGCGACCGAGCTGTTCTCCGGACGTCCCGAATACACCGCCGTGCCCGGTGCGCCACATCCCTGGCTGCCCGGACTCGGAATCTGGTTTCTGGTGCTGGTCCCCGCCGTCGCGGGACTCATCTACGGCCCACTGGTCTACTGGTTCGCTCCCGAGGCCAAGGGGCACGGTGTCCCCGAGGTCATGTACGCCGTATCGGAACGCGGTGGCCGGATAAAACCCCAGGTCAGCCTGGTCAAGGCTCTGGCCTCGGCGCTGTGCATCGGCGGTGGCGGGTCCGTCGGCAGGGAAGGTCCGATCGTGCAGATCGGCTCCGCCCTCGGCTCCACCATGGGACGCGGCATGCGGCTCACCGAGCGGAGAATGCGAGTGCTGGTCGCCTGCGGCGCGGCCGGCGGCATCGCCGCCACGTTCAACGCTCCCATGGCGGGACCGTTCTTCGCGATGGAACTCATCCTCCGCGACTTCACGGTGGAGTCCTTCGGCGCCGTGGTGCTGTCCAGCGTCACCGCCAGCGTGATCGGGCGTGCCGTGATGGGCAACGAGGCGTTCCTCTCGCTGCCCGCCTTCCACCTGCAGAACCCGACCGAGTTCCTGCTGTTCGCGCTGCTCGGCGTGCTGGTCGGTGCCTCCGGCGTGCTGTTCTCCAAGGTGCTCTACCGCGTGGAGGACTTCTGCGACCGAATATGGCGCGGCCCGGAGTGGCTGCGTCCCGGCGTCGGCGGGTTGTTCCTCGGCCTGCTGTTGCTGGTGCTGCCGCAGATGTACGGCGTCGGCTATCCGGTGCTGGGCAACGCCATCAACGGCAACTACGCCATCTGGTTCCTGGTGGTGCTGCTGTTGGGCAAGATGGTCGCCACCAGCCTCACCATCGGCATCGGCGGATCCGGGGGTGTGTTCGCCCCCGCCCTGTTCATCGGCGGCATGGGGGGCACCGCGTTCGGTCTCCTCGCTCACGGGTTGGTTCCGGAGATCGCCGGATCGCCGGGAGCCTACGGGCTCATCGGCATGGGGGCGGCCTTCGCCGGTTCGGCACGGGCACCCATGACGGCTGTGATCATCCTGTTCGAGCTGACCGGGCAGTACTCGATCATCCTGCCGCTGATGCTCGCCGTCGTGGTCGCGACGTTGATCAGCAGGACACTCAGTCGGGACACGATCTACACCACCAAGCTGAGCAGACGCGGCATCGACCTCGACGCCAGGCAACGGCGTGGTCGGTTGCCGGACCGTACGGTCGCCGACGTGATGGATCCGTTGCCGGAAACGTTGACCACGCGCACGAAGCTCTCCGAAGCCGCGCAACGGCTGGCCCAGAGCACCGACTCCGTGCTGCCCGTGCTGGACGACGAAGGGTGCTACCGGGGGTGCGTCACGGCTGGGGCGGTGGCCGAAGTGCTCGGGGACGGCACCGTGGACAACGGTGAGGTCGGTGACCTGTTGGAGATACCCCCGGCGATCGCCTCCGGCACCAAACTCGTCGACGCACTCGACTCGCTGGTGTCCGTCGAGGTGACCGCAGCCCCCGTGCTGGAGGAGCAGGGCACCCAACCGGTCGGCTGGATCAGTCACCGAACGCTGTTGAGCTGCATGGGCACCACCGCCAACAGCGGTTGAGAACGGTTTGCACGAAGGTGTGGCCGGGGGCCCTCGTCCCGTCGCGCCGCGGGCAGCGGTGCGTGGACCGGGCTCCCCGCACGTCGCTGGGATGGCAGGCACGTCAGAATAGAGCCGTGACCAGCTCAAGCGAAACACATCGATCCGGATTCGCCTGCTTCGTGGGCCGCCCCAACGCCGGCAAGTCGACGTTGACCAACGCACTCGTCGGCACGAAGGTGGCCATCACCTCCAGCAAGCCGCAGACCACGCGGCACGCGATTCGAGGGATCGTGCACCGGCCCGACGCGCAGTTGGTCATCGTGGACACGCCGGGACTGCACCGTCCCCGCACCCTGCTGGGCGAGCGGCTCAACGACCTGGTGCACGAAACGTGGTCCGAGGTCGACGTCATCGGCTTCTGCGTGCCCGCCGACCAGAAGATCGGGCCCGGCGATCGCCACATCGCGGCGGAGCTCGCCAAGGTCGCGCGACGTACCCCGGTGATCGGTATCGTCACCAAGACCGATGTGGTGAACAGAGCACGCGTGGCCCAACAACTGGTCGCCATGCAGGAACTCATGGACTTCGCCGAGATCGTTCCGGTCTCGGCGGTGGACCGGTTCCAGATGGACGTGCTCTCCGATCTGCTGGTTCAGCAGGTTCCGGAGGGGCCGCAGCTGTATCCGGACGGCGAGATCACCGACGAGCCCGAGGAATCGCTGATCTCCGAACTCATCCGCGAGTCGGCTCTGGAAGGGGTGCGTGACGAACTGCCGCACTCCCTGGCGGTGGCCATCGACGAGATGGCGCCCAGGGAGAACTACGACAACCTGGTGGACATCTACGCCTCGCTGTATGTGGAGCGTTCCAGCCAGAAGGCCATCGTGATCGGTAGGAGCGGGGAACGTCTCAAGGAGGTCGGCGAGACCGCCAGGCGGCACATCCAGGCGTTGTTGGGCAGCAAGATTTTCCTGGATCTGCAGGTGAAGGTCGCCAAGGAATGGCAACGTGATCCCAAGCAACTTCGCAAGCTGGGATTCTAGAGCCGAGGGGAGAGTTCGCTCGGCTCGCGCGAGCGCGCCTTCGGACGTTCCGGGACGTTACGGTGTGCGAGTCCGATGCCCGGCAGAGCAGCGGGGCACTCCAGCAACGGCCGCCGCGTGCCCGCGACCTCGCGGTGTGTCCGGTTCGTGTACCGGAGCCCCTCGCCCTTCGGGGCCGAGGTCCGGAACCGTCGCGGCGGCCGGTTCGTGATCGTCGTTACCACCGGGTAGCGCGAGCGGGCCGTGATGATCCAGCCGAGTAGCGGTCCCGCGCCCGTCGCCTCGAGCTGTTGGCGAGGCCTCTCACAAGGGTGGGTGGCTCCGCCTTACGCATTGGTCGTCATCATCGGCATGCTGAGGCCGACCGCGATCAGCAGCACGATCAGCACGAGAATCAGCCCGATGAGGCAGTAGCCGACCACCAGGCCGGCCGTGGCCATACCGTCACCCTCGCCTCCGTGGCTCCGGAGCTGCCGCTTGGCCAGGTGACCGAACACCACACCCAGGATCGCAGGTATGATCCCGAAGCCCCATGCGCAGCCGAGCGGGATGGCGGCGAGGGAGAGCACCATCGAGGCGATCGCCATGCCGTTGGTGCCCGGCCGTGCTCCGGGATAGCCCGGTGCGCCGGGCGGGTACTGCTGGTACTGCGGATATTGCTGGTACTGGGGGTACTGTTGGCCCGGTTGGTAACCGGGATAACCGCTCCCGCCGTACGAGCCCTGGTAGGGCTGGGGAAAGCCCCCGCTGTCGGAGGGCGGATTGTGCGGATTCGGATCGTACGGATTGCTCATGCTGCTCCTTCGATGTCGTTGTCCAGATCCAACCACGCCGGATGACCAAAGTGGCGCGCCGTCCCGAACCGTCCGGACCGTGGGTACGATCGTCCCGGTCGGTGCCCGCGGTGGACATCGACGTCGGACAAGCATGCCCGGCCAGGGGCTCCCCGGAGGTGATTCTTGGGGACACGATTCGCGTCCCGTCGGTTCGGGCCGTTCCGCACGCTTTCGGTGGTCCTCGGTCTCGGCGTCGTCGCCGCGGTGTTGCTGATCTCACCCGTCGGGCCGCCGTGCCCGTTCAAGACGTTGGGACTGGACGGCCCCATGTGCGGGGGTACTCGTATGCTCCGGGCGTTGCTGGCGGGTGATCCGTTGCTTGCCCTGGATTTCAACGCTTTCGCGCTGCTGGTGTTGTCCCCGGTGGCGCTGTCCCTGTTCGTGGCGGGGGTACGTTTCGAGCTGGGCAGCACACGGCGGATCTGGCCCGCCGGCCGCGGCGGGGTGGCGTGCGCCTACCTGCTGGGGGTGGGGCTGCTGCTGTGGACGATCCTCCGAAACATTCCCGTTCCGCCCCTGACGACGCTGTCCACCTGAGTGCCCCCGCGATGGGATACTGCGAACGTGAGCCTGTATCGGGATGTCGGTGTCGTGCTGCGTGTGGGCAAGCTCGGCGAGGCCGACCGGATCGTCACACTGCTGACCCGGCGGTACGGCAAGGTGCGCGCCGTGGCCAAAGGAGTGCGTCGCACCGGTTCCCGGTTCGGCGCCAGGTTGGAACCGTTCGCGCACGTTGATGTCCAGCTGCACACCGGAAGAACGCTCGACGTGATCACCCAGGTTCAGACCCTGGACGCTTTCGGGATGGGAATAGTCGGCGACTACCGCCGCTACACCACGGCCTGCGCCGCGTTGGAGACCGTCGACCGCATCGTCGCGGAGGAACGCGAACCGGTGTTGCGCGTGTACCTGCTCACCGTCGGGGCGTTGCGTGCCTTCAGCGGCAGAGACCGGGATCCCTCCCTGGTGTTGGACTCCTTCGTGCTGCGGGCCATGGCGTTCGCGGGGTGGGCCCCGGCGCTGGACGAATGCGCCCGTTGCGGTCTGGCCGGGCCACACCCGGCTTTCAGCGTGGCCGCGGGAGGCACGATCTGCGCCGAGTGCAGGCCCACGGGCACGGTGCGCCCGGCGGCCACGACGATCCGACTGCTGAATGCACTGCTCAACGGCGAATGGGCAGTGGCGGAGGACTCCGGTGAGGCCGTACGCGGCGAGGCCAGCGGGTTGGTAGCCGCGCACCTGCAGTGGCACCTGGAGCACCGGCTGCGCTCGTTGCCCCTGGTCGAGCGGCACGCCGCGGCTGAGCCCGAGGGGCGCGAGTACGAGTCGTCGAACCCCGTGCCGGAGCTCATCCGGCAACGCGCGAGCGGTGTCGAGGAGCCGGTCGAGCACGCCACCCCGTCCGGCGCGGACCGGTCCGGCGCGGCCCAACCCGATTCCGCCAATGCGTCGGGGAACTCGTGATAATCCGCCCCTGCCGGCCCGAGGACGCCGTGGCGGTACGTCGGATCTGTGTGGCCACGGGGGACGCGGGGGAGCACTCGCGTCACATCCTGCGGGATCCGGAGCTGATGGCCCACGTTTTCGCGGGGCCCTACCTCGCCCTGCAACCACGACTGTGCTTTCTGGCCGAGATCTCGGGACAACCGCTCGGTTACGTGGTCGCGGCGTTGGACTCGACCGAGTTCTACCACCGTTGGCAGCGGGAGTGGACCCCGGCGTTCACGGCCAGTCATCCGCTCACCGGCACCGAGGAACGCTCCGACGACGCCGACGAGCACTTGCGGCTGCTGCTGCACCGGCCGCTGCGGATGTTGCTGCCGGATTCCGGGAACTATCCTTCGCATCTGCACATCAACGTGCTTTCCGGAGCCCGTCGTAACGGACTGGGCGCGGCGTTGCTGCGTACACTGTTCACCGCGCTGGAACAGGCCGGTTCCCCGGGGGTGCAGCTCGGTGTGCGGGCCACCAACGCCGCCGCTCACGCGTTCTACCGTGCGATGGGGATGACACGCCTGCCGTTGGACGACGGGCCCGCCATCCGGTTCGGCCGACCACTGGGCGGGTAGCGCAGTCGCGTTCGCGAGAATAGGCGACGGTTCGGGAAGGACTCGGCCCAGCGACCACGAAGGGGACCCACCGATGCTGCGACGCCGCGGGCGGGACAGGGAAGCGCCGAACGTACGGGCGCCCGACCCGCATCCCTCCGGAGCACAACCCCCCTCTCTTCCCCCCGAGCTGGTGCCCAACCACGTGGCCGTGGTCATGGACGGCAACGGCAGGTGGGCGAACGAGCGCGGTCTGCCGCGCATCGAGGGGCACAAACGCGGTGAGGCTGTGGTCCTGGAGCTGACGCGCGGGGCGATCCAGCTGGGGGTGCAGTGGCTGTCGCTGTACGCCTTCTCCACCGAGAACTGGAAACGCAGTCCCGACGAGGTCAAGTTCCTGATGGGCTTCAACCGGGACGTGATCCACCGCAGGGTGGACGAGCTGGACGAACTCGGTGTGCGGGTGCGTTGGGCGGGCCGGCGGCCCAAGCTGTGGCGCAGTGTGGTCGACGAGCTGCGGGCCGCGGAGCGGCGTACCGCCGAGAACCAGGTCATGAACCTGACGATGTGCGTCAACTACGGCGGTCGCGCGGAGATCGGCGACTCGGCGCGGGAGATCGCCCGACTCGCCGCGGCGGGCAAGATCAATCCGGACAAGGTGGACCAGCGTACGGTGGCACGCCACCTGTACCAACCCCAGATGCCGGACGTGGATCTGTTCATCCGTCCCTCCGGGGAACGCCGTACCTCCAACTTCATGCTCTGGCAGTCCGCCTACGCCGAGATGGTCTTTCAGGACACGCTGTTCCCGGACGTGGACCGCACGCACTTCTGGGACGCCTGCGCCGCCTACGCGCGCCGTGATCGTCGATTCGGGGGTGCGGTGGACCGAACCGAGCAGGACTCGAGCCCGGCCGAGCACGATGGGGAGCAGCATTGATGTCGAGTGAAGCCGCCGGGACGGCCGATCTGCTGACCGTGGCCAAACGTGCGCTGGAGAACTACTACGAGGTACGGGTCGACGACGACGGGGCGCTGACCTTCCTGCACTCCGGTACGCCGTGCGCGTTGCAGGCGATGCGCCTCGCCGAGGGACTGACCGTGCTGAGCCTGACCTGCGTGGTCGCCTGGGACCTGCCCCGGGATGACGCGATAGCCCGATGGGTGGCCGAACGTGCCGGTCAGGGCATGTTCGGCACGCTCGGTGTGGTGCGCAACGAGGGGGGAATGGATCTCACGCTGCGCTACGCGTTCCCCGCCGACGGGATGACCGAGGAGCCGCTGGCCACGTTGCTGATGCTCGTGGTTTCCGGTGGGTCGCAGCTGCGGGGGGAACTGGCCGAGACGTTCGGCTCCGAGGCGGTGACCGGGTTCGGCGATCCCGGCTGATCGGATCCTCGTGCCGCTGGCCGGGTCTCGTGCCGGTGCCGCGGCAGCACGAGTTCCCGGTCGGTGCGTTCCCCGGGGCCGAGAGGGTTCGCTCGCGATTTCGGTCCCCGGGTGCTCCCGCCGCGGGGGCTCGACTCGGTGGAGGTCAGAGTCCGCACTCGGAGCAAGTGCCGATTATCTCGACGGTGTGGTCCACCTCGGAGAAGCCGTGTTCGGTGGCGATCCGTTCCGCCCAGTCCTCCACCGGGGGATCCGCCACCTCGACGGTTCTGCCGCAGTACCGGCAGACCAGATGATGGTGGTGGTCGGCGGAGCACTTCCGGTAGACGGCCTCCCCGGAGTCACTGCGAAGCACGTCGATCTCACCCGCGTCGGCCAGCGACTGCAGTGTGCGGTAGACGGTTGTCAGCCCGATTCCCTCACCACGGTTTCGCAACTGTTCGTGCAGTTCCTGCGCGGAGCGGAAATCGTCGATCTCGCTGAGCAGACGCGACACCGCGGCCCGTTGCTTGGTGGACCGCAGACCCGGGATCGCGGCCGAGGGACGCTCGCTGGGGGTCACGCTTTCTCCGTCTTCTGCTCGGATGTGTACGGGACTGTAACTAAGTTCTCGCGACTCGCGTGTCCGGCCCGTCGGTCCGCACCGGAGCGGTCGGCGAGCCCTCGGGCGGATCGTGTCACCGATTAAGGCGCGTTCACCGTGGAGGCGTTCTCGTCCTCCGAGTCCTCTTCCGCGTGGGCTACGGCGTCCACGACTATGTGTGCCAGATGCTCGTCGACCAACCGGTAGACCACTTCGCGCCCGTTGCGGCGGCCGCGCACCACACCAGCCGTTTTCAGCACCCGAAGATGTTGGCTGATGAGCGGCTGGGCCACGCCGAGCGCGTCGACGAGTTCGTGCACACAGCGTTCTCCCGCGCGCAGTTGCAGCACGATGGCGATCCGCACCGGGGCGGCCAACGCCCGCAGCAACTCACCCGCCTCGGCAAGGGTTTCCGGATCACCGGTGGGTACCGTGGCCGGCTCGGCTCGTTCGCCGGAGTGCTCTTCGTCGTTGCTCATGAGAGGTGATCAGCGGCACTACCACGTGATGATCGACCGTCCGCCGGTCACGGCGGTACGAGTCCTCCGAGGCACACGCGGCGCAGTGTCGTGGCCGAAGGGATCCTTTCATCGCCTCGTCGCGAGTTGGTCGTGGAACACCGTCCATCCTACGGGCGTCGTCCACTTCGGCGGGCGCAGCCGAGCTCGCGGGTGTCGGTACTGCGGGGTGGGGCCGCGCCGCCCTCGATGCTGCCTCGGTACGCTGGGAAACTCACCGTCGGGAATCCGCGGACCAGCCCGGCCGATTCGTCGAGTACCGAACCGACTTCCTCGGCCGGAGCCCGAGCAACCAGCGACAAGCGTGGAGTGAGCGTGCCCACCGACCAGATCGAAACGATCGTGAATCTGTGCAAGCGTCGTGGCTTCGTCTACCCGAGCGGCGAAATTTACGGCGGTACCCGGTCGGCATGGGATTACGGGCCGCTCGGGGTGGAGCTCAAGGACAACATCAAGCGCCAGTGGTGGCGCAGCATGGTGCAGGGGCGGGACGACGTCGTCGGCCTGGACTCGTCGGTCATCCTGCCGCGTGAGGTCTGGGAAGCGTCCGGACACGTGCAGGAGTTCGTGGATCCGTTGGTCGAGTGCACCGCTTGCCACCACCGGCACCGCTCGGACCAGCTCGCCGAGGAGTACGCCGAGCGCACCGGCAAGGACGTCGACGACAGCGACCTCTCCGAGGTTCCCTGCCCGAACTGCGGGAACCGCGGCCAGTTCACCGAGCCGAAGATGTTCAACGGGCTGCTCAAGACCTTCCTGGGGCCGGTCGACTCGGAGGAGGGGCTGCACTACCTGCGTCCGGAGACGGCTCAGGGCATCTTTGTCAACTTCTTGAACGTGATGACCACGGCGCGCAAGAAACCGCCGTTCGGGATCGGCCAGGTCGGCAAGTCGTTCCGCAACGAGGTGACCCCCGGCAACTTCATCTTCCGCACCCGCGAGTTCGAGCAGATGGAGATGGAGTTCTTCGTCGAGCCGGGTGAGGACG
Source organism: Actinopolyspora mzabensis (assembly GCF_900101095.1). Classification (GTDB taxonomy): domain Bacteria; phylum Actinomycetota; class Actinomycetes; order Mycobacteriales; family Pseudonocardiaceae; genus Actinopolyspora; species Actinopolyspora mzabensis. The sequence goes on along the minus strand of NZ_FNFM01000011.1, from coordinate 89,639 downwards.
AGTCCTGGCACGAGTACTGGATCTCCAACCGCACCGAGTGGTACACTGACCTCGGTATCGATCCGAACAACATCCGGCATTACGAGCACCCCAAGGAAAAGCTCTCGCACTACTCCAAGCGGACCGTCGACATCGAGTACCGCTTCGGCTTCAGCGGCAGCGAGTGGGGTGAGCTGGAGGGCGTCGCGAACCGGACGGACTTCGACCTGACCACCCACTCCAACCATTCCGGCGTGGACCTGTCGTACTTCGACCAGACCAGCAACTCCCGTTACCGTCCCTACGTGATCGAACCCGCGGCCGGGCTAGGCCGGCCGATGATGGCCTTCCTGGTCGACGCCTACCGCGAGGACGAGGCCCCCAACGCCAAGGGCGGGGTGGACAAGCGCGTCGTGCTCAAACTCGACCGCAGGCTGGCGCCGATCAAGGTGGCGGTGCTGCCGCTGTCGCGGAACGCCGATCTCTCCCCCAAGGCGAGGGACGTCGCGACCACGCTGCGCCGCAACTGGAACATCGACTTCGATGACGCGGGTGCCATCGGGAGGCGCTATCGCAGGCACGACGAGATCGGTACTCCGTTCTGCGTCACGGTCGACTTCGACTCGTTGTCCGACCACGCGGTGACGGTGCGCGAACGCGACACGATGGAGCAGGAACGGGTGGCCATCGACAAGCTGGAGGCGTATCTGGCGGCCCGCCTGGTCGGCTGCTGATCCCGGGGCTCACGCGTGGTCGGTCGCGGATCTGCAACGATGCGTGACGTGACCCATCACCTCGAGACCGGACAGGCAAGGCGCCGTGGACGCATGACCGTCTGGATCAGCAGAGTAGTCCTCGGCGCGCTGCTGGTCGCCTCGCTGGTGCTCGGTGGTACCGCCTTCCGGGTCTGGCAGGTCGCGCTCGTCGACCAGCGGCACAGCGCCGACATGATCGTGGTTCTCGGGGCCGCGCAGTACAACGGTGATCCCTCCCCGGTGTTGCGCAGCAGGCTGGAGCACGCGCTGGAGCTCTACCGGGGTGGGCTCTCCGAGCACATCGTCACTGTCGGCGGGAACCAGGCCGGTGACAACTACACGGAGGCCCAGGCGAGCAGCATGTGGTTGATCGAGCAGGGGGTGCCGCCGAGCGACGTGGTGGAGGCCGAGGTCGGTAGTGACACGCTGCGCAGCATCCGTGCCGTCTCCGAGATCGCCGAGCGCCGCGACTGGGACTCGGCACTGATCGTCAGTGATCCCTGGCACTCCTGGCGGTGCCGGACCATGGCCGAGGACCAGGGGTTGCGGGCCATGGTCTCGCCGACCAGGAGCGGGCCGACCGAGGACGTACGGACCGCCTACATCCTGCGCGAGGCGGCCGCGATGCTGTTCTACCGCGTCATGCACGCCTCGGCGGATGTCACCGGCTACGGACTCGGCTAGCGGCAGGAGTTCGTCGACCCGTTCTCGCGGCGGGTCCCGCCCCGCGGAACCTCCCGCCGGCTCGTTCGCGGCGCGTTGTCGGGCCCGTTCCGTACGCTGTGGTCGATGTCCGCGCTCCGTCCGCCGGGTTACACCGAGCACGATCTGCAGCGGTTGGTCGAGGAGTTTCCCAAGGTCTCCGAGTCGGCCGGTGGGGAACCGCTGCCGCGTGCGCCCTTCGCGCGCGATCGCGCGCGCGTGCTGCACTCCGCCGCGTTGCGGCGGCTCGCGGGCAAGACCCAGGTGATGGGTCCCGGTGAGGGTGATGTCCCCAGGACGAGACTCACCCACTCCCTGGAGGTCGCACAGATCGGTCGCGCCATCGCGGTGGAGCTGGGAACCGATCCCGACGTGGTGGACACCGCCGGGCTGGCCCACGACATCGGTCATCCGCCGTTCGGCCACAACGGGGAACACGCGCTCGCGGAGCTGGCCGCGGACTGCGGGGGCTTCGAGGGCAACGCGCAGACGTTGCGGATCCTGACCAGACTCGAACCCAAACTGGTGGCTCCGGACGGCACCGAGTGCGGTCTCAACCTCACTCGTGCCTGCCTGGACGCCACCACGAAGTACCCTTGGCCGCTGCCGCACGACGGGTACGGCAAGTTCGGGGTCTACGAGTCGGACTCTACCGTGTTCCGGTGGCTGCGCCGGGGAGCGCCGTCCCGGACGCGTTGCCTGGAGGCCCAGATCATGGACTGGGCCGACGACGTCGCCTACTCGGTGCACGACTTGGAGGACGGGGTGCACACCGGTCGGATCGCGCCGCGTGCCCTGCTGGATACCGAGGAGCGTGGCGAGATTCTGCGTATCGCGGGCAAGTACTTCCGTCAGCCACGATCGCCGGAGACCGGGGCGTTGGAGACGGCGGCCTTCGAACTGATGGCGAACCCCGCGCTCGCGGCCGTGATCGACTACGACGGTTCGGTCACCGCGCAGGTGGCGCTCAAGCGGCTGACCAGTGAGCTCGTGGGACGGTTCGTCGCCGCGGCGGTGCGAGCCACCAGGTCGGAGTTCGGGGACGGCCAGCTGACGCGCTACGCGGCCGATCTGGTGGTGCCGGAAGAGGTGGCAGCCGAGGTCGCGGTGCTCAAGGCCATGGCGTTGCGCTACGTCATGAGCGATCCGGAGCGGTTGCGGTTGCAGGAGTCCCAGCGCCGGATCCTCACCGAGCTGGTGACCGTGCTGGTGCGGGCCGCGCCCGCCTCGTTGACGCCGGCGGCGCGGGTCGCCTGGCAGGACGCTGCCGACGACTGCGGCCGACTGCGTGCCGTGCTCGATCAGGTGGCCTCGTTCACCGACGCCCAGGCGGTGTCCTGGCATGCACGTTGGGTTACTGGAACCGGTTATTCGGTGTGACTTACGCCAGACAAGGCAGCGTAGAACGCATCTGTTGGTGCACGCTAATACGCAGCGTGATTTTCACTGGTCATGATTACAACTTTCGTGTGAAAATCTGCGGCAGTCCCCGATAAGCCGCCAGGAGCCCCGATGTCCAACGACGTGAACCGGCATCACATCCAGAAGGTCGTCGTCGACGGCGAGCCCTACATCAACTCGGACAATGTCGCCGACTGGGTGACGGATCTGCGCTGGCAGGATCCCGCCGCCGAGCGCGCGGCCGGCTACATCGCCCAGGAGCTCCGCCTGATGGGGCTGGCCGACATCGAGGAGACACTCGGTCAGTAACTTCCTCCCGCCTCGGCTGCCCGACGGGCCGACTTGGCGGAATCTCTCCGAAAGCTCGCCCGGCGCGGTCCCGCACTGGCAGACTCGCCTCCGGTAAGCACCCCGCGAGATCGATCGGAGTACCGCGTCGTGGTGAACACCGAGCTGCGATTCCTGTGGTGGCTGCACCGGCGGCTCGCCCCCGACCCCCGTGAGAACCACTGCTGGTCCCCGTACTCGGTGACGGCGACCCTTGGGCTGCTCGCGGAGACCACGCGGGGACGGACCCGCGCCGAGGTGGTCGAGGCCCTGGGGATGGATCCCGCCGACCCGGAGTTCGTCGAATCGCTGAACGCGGCCGCGTCCCCCGAGGCCGAATCCCCGGACAGCGTCGCCCTCGCGATCGCCAACCGGCTGTGGACCGACGAGCGACTACCGCTCGAAACGGATTCCCCGGCAGCGCTCGAACAGCGGTTCGGCGCGGGGATTCACACCGCCCCGTTCCGGGACGCCCCGGAGCGAGCACGGGAGCGGATCAACCAGGACGTCGCCGACGTGACCCGGCAGTTGATTCCCGAGCTGGTCAAACCGGGAGCGGTGAACTCGGAAACGGTAGCTGCGCTGGTCAACGCGCTGTACCTGAAGGCACCGTGGCAGGAGGTCTTCGATCCGAACGAGACGAGAACCGGTTCGTTCCGTACTCCGGACGGGGAACTCCCGGTCTCCCTCATGCGGGTGAGCGCTCGGCTCGGCTACGCTCATCACCACGGTTGGCAGGTCGTTCGGGCGGGAGTGGCCGGGGGCTTCGACGCGTTCGTACTGTTGCCCGACGCGGAGCTGGCCACCGCGGAACCGGCGCTCGACCACGCCACGCTGCTCCGGCTGCTGGAGGCGGTCGAACAGTGCCCGGTCGAACTCCGGTTGCCGCGCTTCGCCGTGGCCGGTTCCGGCGAGCTGGACGAGCCGTTGGCGGCGCTGGGAGTGCGCCGGGCGTTCACACCCGCCGCGGACTTCGCCCCACTGACCCCGCGCCCGCTGCGGATATCCACCGCCTTGCACGAGGCCGTGCTGCGGGTCGACGAGCACGGTGTGGAGGGGGCGGCCGCCACCGCGGTGATGATGCGGTTGACCTCGTTGTTCGACGATCCCGTTCGAATACGGGTGGATCGGCCGTTCCTGTTCCTGCTTCGCCACCGGCAGAGCGGGTTCGTTCACTTCCTGGCGAGAATCACCGATCCCGGCAGGCCTGCCTGAGCCCGGCGGGTCCCACCATTCCGGCGGACCTCACCCACCCGGCGAGTTTTCGGTCGCCGCCAGCGGCTCAGCCTCGAGTGGTCGAGTGCGAGATCCTGCTCAGTTTGTCCGGGTTGACGATGTCGTGGATCTCCGCGACACACCCGTCGCGTACCGCGAACCCCACCACGCGCACCGCCGCCGGATCACGGGAGACGTTTCCGTCCGAGGTTCCGGTAAGCAGCAACCCCGGGTCCCCATTGACCAGCACCGAACGAACGTTCGACGGAGTGGGGGAAGGGTACTTGCGCATCAGGCTGAACAGGAAACGAGTCACCTTGTCCCGCCCGTGGACCGGTCGCAGCGCCGTACGGGCCTTGCCGTCGCTGTCGCCGTGCACGCTCACGTGCGGGTGAAGCAAGCGGGCCAGCCGCCACTGGTCCCCCGCCACCAGCGCGGCGAGCATCGCATCGACGAGCTCGTGCTGCTCGGTGGCGGGCACGCGACGGGGCGGGCGCGCCTCGCTCATGATCCGCCGTGCGCGGGAGGCGTACTGCCCGGCGATCGGCCCCGTGCAACCGAGCATCCCGGCTATCCCCTCGAACGGAACCCCGAAGTTCTCGTGCAGCACCAACGCGATCCGTTGCTCCGGAGTGAGTTGCTGCAGTACCCGCAACGCCGCCATGCGCACGTCCTCGGCACGGGTGATCCGCTCCAGCGGGTCCACGGTTCGTGCCGGCACTTCCAGCGTGACTATCGGTTCGGGTAGCCACGGACCGACGTAGTGCTCCCGGCGCGCAGCACCCGAGAGCGCACGATCCACCGAGAGTCGCCCCACCGCGCCGCTCAGCCCGTCGCTCGGGTCGTGACCGGGCGAATCCACCACGTTTCCGGTTTCGGCGAACCGCGCTCGTGCCTGCCGCAGCACCGCCTCCGCGTCGGCGATGCTGCCGGTGAGTCGATAGGCGAGACCGAGCAGCCGTGCGTGCCGGCTGTCCGACTCCGCCGTGAAAGCTTCCTCCACCGATCGCACACCGCGATTGTGCCCGAACAATCCGCTGTTGCCCTGCTGAGAAACCTTTTCGGCCGTGCCCCGTGCCCCCGAGGCCGAGCGGGGCACGTTCGGTACTCGACGGTTCGAGCGCCGTCGAACATCGCGTCGCCCCGCCGCGACGCGACCGTCACCGCTGCCGTGAGCGCGTGCATCTAGACTGGGCCCGTGGCGGGACGAATCCGGGAAAGCGACATCGCCGAAGTACGCGAGGGCAACCGGATCGACGATGTCGTCGGTGAGTACGTCGCATTGCGCCGTTCCGGTGGGGACGCGTTCAAGGGGCTGTGCCCTTTCCACGACGAGAAAACCCCCTCCTTCAACGTGCGCGCCAATCACGGGACCTTTCACTGCTTCGGATGCGGTGAGGGCGGTGACGTCATCGCCTTCCTGATGAAGACCGAGCACCTCGGTTTCGTCGAGGCGGTGGAGCGGCTCGCGGACCGTTCCGGCGTAAGACTGCGCTATGAGGACGGAAACCCGACGAGTCGTCGCGAACCCGGCACCAGAGCCCGGCTCGTGGAGGCCAATCGGCTCGCCGCCGCGTTCTACGCCGAGCGGCTGCGCTCTGAGGAGGCACACCAGGCCCGCGAGTTCCTCGCCGAACGGGGATTCGGGGAGGAAGCGGCCACCAGATTCGGCTGCGGGTTCGCCCCGAGCGGCTGGGACCGGCTGACCAAGTACCTGCTCAACCAGGGGTTCGAGCCAGAGGAGCTCTACAAGGCGGGCCTGTCCAGGGAAGGTCGGCACGGCCCAATGGACCGGTTTCATCGCCGGTTGCTCTGGCCGTTGAAGGATCTCGGTGGCGATGTGGTCGGTTTCGGGGCACGGCGGATCTTCGACGACGATCCGATCGAGGCCAAGTACATCAACACCCCGGCCACCCCGATCTTCAACAAGTCACAGGTGCTGTTCGGCATCGACCTCGCGAAACGCGAGATAGCCAAGCGCCACCAGACCGTGGTGGTGGAGGGCTACACGGACGTGATGGCGATGCACCTCGCCGGCGTCCCCACGGCGGTCGCATCCTGCGGCACCGCCTTCGGTGACGAGCACATCTCCGTGCTGCGTCGGCTGATGATGGATGACGACACCTTTCGCGGGGAGGTCATCTACACCTTCGACGGTGACGAGGCGGGGCAGAACGCTGCGCTGAAGGCCTTCGACGGCGAGCAGCGGTTCGCCGCGCAGACCTACGTCGCCATCACCCCGGGAGGGGACGATCCCTGCGAGTTGCGACAGCGCAGCGGGGACGCCGCGGTCCGTGATCTGGTCGCGCGGCGACGTCCGCTCTTCGAGTTCGCCATCCGCAGCCTGCTCGACGGCTACGACCTCGACTCGGTGGACGGCAGGGTGGCCGCGCTTCGGCGCACCGTACCGCTGGTGGCGCGTATCAAGGATCCCGCGAGCAGGGACGGCTACGCCGTGCAGCTCTCCGGCTGGACCGGTTGGAACGACGAGAACCAGGTGGTCCGCCGGGTGCGGGAGTCCTCGGGTGAGACCGGGAACGGGAACCGTCGGGGGAAGAAGCAGCGCCGTGCCGAACCCGAGTCGGAACCGGTCGGGGAACGGTTGCCGGAACGTCCCCCGCGGCACGATCAGCTGCGCTGGTCGCAGCGGGAGGCGCTGAAGGCCGCGCTGCAGATGCCCGCGCTCGCGGGGCCGGTGTACGACTCGCTGCCGGAAGAGGCATTCACCGAGTCCGGTTATGCGAAGCTGCACACCGCGCTGCTCAAGGCGGGCGGCACCCAGTCGGGGTTGTCCGGTTCGACCCTGGTGGAGGCGGTGCGGGCGCAGTGTCCCGACGAGGGGTCCACCAGGCTGCTCTCCCAACTCGCGGTGGAGACGCCGGACACCAAGTCCGAGCAGGACCACCGCTACGTCGGTGGGGTGCTCGCCAGACTCCGCGAGCGGATGGTGGCTCGCCAGATCGACGAGATCAAGTCGCGGGTCCAGCGGTTGTCCCCGCTGGAGAACGCCGAGGAGTACCATGCGCTGTTCGGTGATCTGGTGGCGTTGGAGCAGTATCACAGATCGTTGCAGCAACAGGCCGCGGACGGTGTCGTATGACTTCGTTGCTCGGGCGTGTGCGTGCGCTGTTTACCGGAGCGCACGAGTTGCCCACGGGGTTCGACGGTGAACTGGAGGGCGAGGAGCGTGTGCTGGCCACCGCTACGGGCACGCACGGGCCGTTGGTGGCCACCAACCACGGGTTGTGGTTGCCGGAGGACTCCGGTGCGCGTCGGGTCGGCTGGCATCTGCTGAGCAAGGTGCGCTGGCAGGACGGGGTGATCGGGATCGTCGAGGCCGAGGAATGGCAGTGGATCGACGGCGCGGTGCTCCTCCGGGACCGCCCCCGGCGTGATTTCCGACTGAACGCCGCGGGCAAGCTGCCGGACGTGGTGCACAGCAGGGTAACCCGCTCCATCCGGTCCACCCAGTACCGTGAACTGCCAGGCGTGGGCGGAGCACGGTTCGTGCGTCGCGGTGTGCCCGGGCGGGACGGCACGGTACTGCAGGTCAGGGCCGATTCGGGGACGGACGAGGCTGCCCTGGTCGACTACACGCGAGAAGTGGCCCGCCGGCTGGAGAACGTGGCCGAAAGCGGCGAGTGAGCCCGCGGTTAGCCGTTTCGCGGCCCGGCGTGAGTGAATACAGTACGTCCGTACTGTTGGTTTTTCGGTCGGGCGCGGATGCGGGTCCCGGACCGTGTCCGGCCCTTCGTGGCGCAGCGCGAGCGCCCGAGGTAGGCGCTGCTCGTCGGCATGCGCGTCCTTCGGTGGGGCGAGTGGTCGATCAGTGGTCCGCACGGAAACCCGCACGCTGTTACGGCCCGAGCTCGACGTGGAAAACGCGCTGCGACCGTGAGAGCCCCCGTGCCGTGCCGACTGGTCGGCCTGGTTGGCCTATCGGCGGAGCCTCCCGGCCGCTTACCGAAAATGAGCTTCTGGCCAGGAGTTTCCCCGCAAGGGGGAGGGGGTGTTCGGAGGTCTCGCGGCATGCGCTAGAGTTGTCGTTGTCAGCGCAACGGCGCTGCGGAAAACAAAACATTCCTCCGTAGCTCAATGGCAGAGCATTCGGCTGTTAACCGAAAGGTTGCTGGTTCGAGTCCAGCCGGGGGAGCAGACAAAGCCCGATCCGTTTCCGGATTCGGGCTTTTTTCGTAGGTTGGTCCGGGCGTGGCCGCGCATCTTGCCGATTATGTTCCACGACACATTATGGCTGGGGTGGGGCTTTCGGGATGCTTTCGCGATCCGAATGCCGCGCGAGTCGGCGGGGCACGTTACGCGGGAATACCGTACCCGCTGTCCGAAACGCCCCGAGCGCTCCTCGGGGGAGGGGGAGTGGGTACGCGAGTTACCGGCTCCCTGCGTCCCGAGTCCGGGGAGCCGGAATGGGACCCCCGGACGGGGAGGGCCGCCGTGGCTCCCGGAAAACGCGAATCACCCGTTCGATCTTCTCGATAGTTCCGATCATTCCCGGTACGATGACAGCGGATACCGGCGGTCGAAGTCCGACGTTCGGTGAGTACGTCATCGAACTCCTCGCTGTGTCCGGTGGCGCCGTGGTGCGTCCTGACGAGTGGCTTCCTGCGCGGCCAAGGTCGACATTTTCACCTGAAGGTGTGGTTTGGTGTCGGCGAGGTCAGGCTCCGGTAACGATCCATGTTCCGTTGGCGATCATCCGGGTGTACGAAAAACGCCGCGCTCGATGTCTGTGCAGCTCAGGGCTTTATCGTGCGATCATGGTCGATTTTCGGCCCTCGGTAGGCTGAAAGATGCGATCGAATTCGTTGCCGCTGATACACAACGCGGTTCCGCCGCTCTTCGTCCCCGGGACGGCGGAATATGACAGGGGATCGCAGAGGACGGGGGAGATATCATGTCCGCACCTGGTATCGGTAAGAACCCTAGGCAGCTGTCCATGCCGGATCTTTCGGCTGTGACTCGGTTGCCCAAACCATTGAAGGCAATGGTTTACCTGGTCATGCTCGCGGTGCTGACCGTCGCTGGAGTCGGGGCGCTGCTGGCCAGCATCGTCATCGTCGGCCAGCTGACCGGATCCTTCGACATCGCGACCTTCATCGCTCGCTGAGAGCGGGCTCGTTGACAACGGGCTCGCCGAGAACGGACCAGTGTTCGACAATGCCGGGTCGGCGCACCACCGTGGTGCGCCGACCCTTTTCGTCCGGTGGTACCGTCCGGTCGACCCGGCGGTCATACTGGGGGACGTGGCCGGTATGATCGGCGGCGTCTGTAGCGGGGCGGTAGCTCAGCAGGTCAGAGCAGCGAACTCATAATTCGTCTTGTCGTGGGTTCAAGTCCCACCCGTCCCACCAACATCCCAGCGCAACTGGCACGTGGGGAGATCCGCCCGAGATCGTCCCCGCGTCTTTGCCGCACCTCGCTCCGCGAGCCGAACCGCCTCCGGTGTCTCGGCGGTCTCGCGGTTCGACGTGACGGATTTCGGAGCGCCCGGCCGAAATCAGCTCAATCGCCTCTGCGCGGCATCCGCTCGATCTCCGCGGGTTCGGAGCCGAGTCCCCGGGACTCCGATCGAAGGTTCGGCCGGTCTCGGTTCGTTCCCACTGCTTCCGCTCCCCGACTTCGTTTCGTACGGCCTCGACGTCGGGAACTTTCCGCCAGGTGCGGGAAAGGACTGATAGGCGGAGTACGCGTCTGGTAGAAGGTTGCGGCGGGGATACGGAGGAGCGGGAGGAAACGCCGCGACTGTTGTGCGTGACACACCCGGTGACGGGCGTCGTTTCGGGATGCTGTACCGATTCAACGGAGAACGGTGTCCGTCCTGGCGACCGATACCGCTGCTGTCACGCGGACGGGTAACTCGACAGCGCTGGTCCGGCTGCGGCAGGAATCGGTGCGGAGGAAAGCCCGTGCGCGGCGTGGTGTGTCGAGCGGAGTGGCCCGAGGGGGCGCCCACAGGCGGCACATCCGGCTCCGGCCGCGGGTGGGGATGTCGTCGGGCACGCGGCTTCACGGAGCGAGGCGGTGCTCGCCCGCCGGGGAGCGGGTGGCACGAGCTCGAGTTCCGCAGCGGGAGTTTCGCGGCCGTGAACCGTGTGGAGGTGTGTCGGAAGCAGGAGCTATGTCACCGATGTGTCCGACGTGCGGTGGTCCCACCATCCCGCCGCAAGGGGGCGGACCACCCGAATGCCCGAAGTGCGGGTAGTGGTGCGTGATCGTGGGAGCGACGGAGCCGTCCGGTCGGGGCGTTTCCGCAGAGCGGGGACCGCGGCCCGATCTCGGGTGGCCGCGGTCGCCGCCGTGGCCGTCAGACCGAGGCGAGCCCCACGTAGTTCTCCGCCAGTGTGGTGGCCGCCGCCTTCGAGGTCCGCAGGTAGTCGAACTGCGAGCGTTGCAGCCGCCGGTCGAAGGCCGCGTCCGGCCCGTCGAACCGATGGGTCATCGAGGTCATCCACCAGGAGAAGTGCTGCACGCGCCACACGCGCCGCAGGCAGTCCTCGGAGTAGGTGTCGAGCCCGGTGGTGCCGTTGCCGCTGTAGAAGTCGGTCATCGCCTGCGCCAGCCGTGCCACGTCGGCCACGGCGAGGTTCAGTCCCTTCGCGCCGGTCGGTGGCACGATGTGTGCCGAGTCGCCCGCCAGGAACAACCTGCCGTAGCTCATCGGCTCGGTGACGAAACTGCGCAACGCGCTGATGCTCTTGTCGATGATGGGACCTTCCCGCAGCTCCCACCCGGGAGTTCCCAACCTGGTCTGCAGTTCGGCCCAGATCCGCTCGTCGGACCAGTTCTCGATCGAGTCGTCGGGATCGCACTGCAGGTACATCCTGCTCAGCTCCTGGGAACGCAGGCTCTGCAGAGCGAATCCGTTGACGTGGTTGGAGTAGATCAGTTCCTCACTGGAGGGCGGGACTTCCGCGAGGATCCCGAGCCACCCGAACGGGTAGACACGCTCGTAGTCGGTGCGGACCGTTTCCGGAATCGTCTTCCTGGAGACACCGTGGAAACCGTCGCAGCCGACCACGAAGTCACACCGGATCTCGTGGTTCGTCCCGTCGTTCGCCGTGAACCGTACGAGCGGTTGCTCGGTGTCGGGACCCTCGATCGAGACGTCCGAGGCCTCGTAGTGGACCCGGCCCCCGTCGCGCTCACGCCGGTCAGCGAGATCCTTGACGACCTCCTGCTGGCCGTAGACGGTGATGCTCCGCCCCTCGGTGAGTTCGGACAGCGGAATACGCAACCGTTCCCCGTCGAACTGCACATTCACTCCGTGGTGCGGGTGGCCCTGTCGGTCCAGCCGTTCGGAGACACCCGCCTCCCGCAGTACGTCGACAGTGCCCTGTTCCAGCACTCCCGCCCGAACCCGTTGCTGTACGTATTCGCGGCTGCGCCGCTCTAACACGATCGATTCGATCCCCTGTAGGTGCAACAGATGAGACAGCAGCATGCCCGCTGGACCTGCTCCCACGATCGCGACCTGGGTACGCATTCCAACCTCCCCTTCTAGGCTGCGTTCGATTCAGCCTCTCAGTCCCGTTCGTGAATTGAGGCAGCGGGCTTCCGTTCAGTGGAAGCAGCAGTGGTTCGGGCGCGTTACGTCATAACGTGTTCGATCGGTGGCTTTTCGTCGTCCCGGCTGTCACCGCTCAATTCGTCGGAGCTCGCCGGTGATCGCGCTCCGAGCTCAACGAGGTGATTCGTTCCCGCTGTGCTGCGAGTATGTTCTCGCGCGACGGAGTCGAGAATTGTGCGGCCTGCGGAGAGTGCCGGTTCGTGTCGGCGGTGCGACGGGTATGGGCGTTCGGTAAACGAGGTTTAGTCTCGTTGTGGCTTTTGTTCGGAATTCCTCGGAGGGTTGTAGCACGCCGAACCGCGCTCCACGCCGAGTCCGGTGACACGGCACGGCGCCGTCGGTTCGGCGTGCCCGGACGCCTCTAACGTTGTGATTTCCTGGCCGACTCGGCGAACTGGTCCAGGTAACGCAACGTGGTGTCGCGAGGCTCGGTGGGGAGGTAGAACAGGATCCGGTCCACGCCCGCGTGGGCGTGTTGTTCGACCGCCGCCGGATCGTCGGCAGCCGCGTACAGTGTTACCGGAACCCGCCAGCCCGCGCGTTCGCGGACGTGCTCGATCTGTTCCGCCAGGTTCTCGGCTCCCGACCTGGGAAGCCAACCGCCCCCGTACTCGGCGACGCGTTCGACCGAGCGTTCGCTCTCCCCGCCCACGTAGATGGGCGGATGCGGTGACTGCACCGGTTTCGGCCAGCAGTACGAGGAGTCGATGTCCACGTGATCGCCGTGGAACTCCGCCTCCTCCTGGGTCCACAGCGCCCTGATGGCGCGGATGCGTTCGTCCATCAACGCACCACGGTTACCCGGATCGGTGCCGTGATTGCGCATCTCCTCGCGGTTCCAGCCGGCTCCCACGCCAAGGATCGCCCTGCCGCCCGAGACGCGGTCCAGACTGGCCGTCTCCTTGGCGGTGTGGATGGGGTCCCGTTGGATCATCAGCGCGATGCCCGTTCCCAACAGCAGATGTCTGGTGCTCACCGCGGCGGCGGTGAGGCAGACGAACGGGTCCAGGGTCCGGTAGTAGTGCCTCGGCAGGTCACCACCGCCGGGATAGGGTGTTTTCCTGCTCGTGGGGATGTGGCTGTGCTCGGCGAGGAACAGCGCGTCGAAACCACGCAGTTCGGCGGCCTCGCCGAGCTCCGCCGGGTCTATTCCTTCGTCGGTGACGAATGTAGAGATACCGAACTTCATAAGATTCACCGGGCGCTCGTGACTGCGCCTTCCTCCCAACCAGAGGTCGTGCAGAGTGACGATGGGTATCCGTGGATATACCTCACATCAGCCTTCCTCGCGTGGAAACGCTGACAACTGTCGGACAGTATTCCCCGAACGGGTAAGATCAAAGTGTCACTCCGACGTGGTGTCGGGTTCGCCGTTTTTCGAGTGTGGTAGAGGGCGTCGTGGTGATCGGTCGGAAGGATTTACGCGCGTTTGGACCCGCACGCCGGGCCCGCGTGTCGTGTCTTTCGCGCCCCTTCGATCACCTTCACACCCGCCGCACGGTCGGACGGGTTGCTCCAAATGGATGAGTCGAGCGCCGAACTGACCGATCTCTACCATGAGCACTATTCCCGACTGCTGCGTATGGCCGTGCTGCTCGTCGATGACGGAGCGGCCGCGGAGGACGTGGTGCAGGACGCGTTCATGCGGGTGTTCGATTCCCGCGCTCGGCTGCGCGACCGGGACAAGGCGTTGGCCTTCCTGCGTCGGACGGTGCTCAACAAGTCCCGTTCGCTGCTGCGCAGGCGGCAGGTGTCGCGCAAGTACCAGCACCGGCTGGTACAACGTGAGTCCGGCCCGGACGAGAGCGTGCACGGTGTGGACCGCACGGTGCTGGCCGACGCGATCGCCCGACTGCCTCCCAGACAGCGGGAAGCCGTCGTGCTGCGTTACTACGCCGACTTCAGTGAGGCCTACACCGCGAAGATAATGAAAGTGACCCCGGGCGCGGTCAAGGCCTACTGCTCCCGAGGGGTCTCGCGATTGTCGAGTTTGCTGAGGGAGCGCGTGTGACGGAGTCGGACACCGCACCCCCCGACGGGAGTTCCGACGAGCAGCTGGTGCGGAATGGACTGCACGCGCTCGTCGCCGATGTGGAACCGTCCGCCACGGCTCTGCCGCGGGTGCTCGCCGGACGTCGCAGGCGTACCGGCGTGCGGACGCTCCTCGGGGTGACCGGGGCCGTTGCCGCCACCACCGCCGCGTTGTTGCTGACACTCGTGTTCCTCGTCGACCGGACTCCCCCAACGGTACCGGCCGGAACGGCCCCGGACAGCTACGTCGCTCAGCTCGCCGACGGAACACTCGTCTCCGTGATGTTGGAAACCGGTGAGGTGCGCCAGGAGTTCGGCAGGCCCGGTGCCGAGATCACGGCGCTTGCGCGGGGCGAGAAGCACGTTTACGCGGCCACGGCCGACGGCGGGGTGCTGCGGATGGGCGCGGCCGGCTCGTTCCGGCGGATGCGGGGAGTGGTTCCGGGTGACGAGGTGACCGCCATCGACACCTCCGAGGGCAGGCTCGCCGTGGCGAGCGGAAATCGGGTCGCGTTGGTTTCGCGGAACACCACCCGCCGGATCACGCTGTCCGCCGAGCTGGTGGTGCGGGATCTGGCACTCGACCGGTCGGGACGCTTGGCGCTCGTCGTGGGCGACCGAACGATCAGTGGGCCGCCGACGCTGCGGGTGGTTCCCGCGGGTGGTGACAGCGCCGTTCGGCTCGACACCTTCGAGGTCGGGTGCGGACCGCTCCGTACGGCGTGGACGTCGACCGGACTCGCCGTGCTCCGGCCCATCGAATGTGCCGTGACCGATGCCGTCCGCATCACCACGATCGACCCGGCTACGGGCAGTCGGATCGGTGGTGGAGTCCACTTCGGACTCGATCGCCCGCTCGGTGCCATCGGGGACATACGCGTGTCCACGGACGCCACGGACCGGATACTGGTGGCGACCACGAGCGGGAGAATGTGGTTGGTCGACGGCGCGGGGGTCGACCCCGCGACCGGACAGTGTGCCTCGCGCCGGGACTGCACCTCGGTCCCCCCGGTCATGTGACGAGTTCGCCAGGGATGTGACCGGGCGAAACGCGAATCGGCGGGCACGGTGCACGCGGCCGGTCGTGCCGGGCCGCACCGGCATGACCGGCCGGACGAGGACCGGACCGCTCCGATTACCCAACGCGTTCGGGACACGCCGCCGATCGGGCAATGGACCCGAGACCCCGCGGCCGGTGAAGATCAGCGGGGTGCAGCGAATTCGATCGGCGGAGGTGTCACCCTCGTGCGGGCGCACTGGTGGGAAGTAATCAGGTTGTGCAGTGTCGTGGGCAGCAGACCGTACTGGCAGCGGCTGGCCGCGTTCGTAATTTCGACGTGGACGTTGTGTTGGATCGTCGGGCAGTTCCTGGCGCCGGAGACCGCTCCTTCGGCCGTGGAAGTGGGGCGTGGCCTGCTGGAGCGGATCGGTGTTCCCGATATCGCCTGGGGTGACCGGGTGGTACGGGCCTGGGAGAGTGCCGGGGTGGCACTCGCGGTCTTCGGTGGCCTGCTGTGGGCGGCCACCACCGAGCGTGGCCAGATGCCCGCGTTGGTGGGGTGGATCGCGGTCATGCTGGGATCGCAGCGGCTGGGGTACCAGCCCGCCGTGATCATCGCGGTGGGGGCCATGGCCGGCTTCGTGCTCGTGCTGTGGACGATCTCGCTCGCCAACGGTCGGTTCGTGGACCGCTATCCTCGGTTGCTGCCCGCCGACGTGTTCCGCGCCGGAGTCACGGCGGCCACGTTGTCCGCGGTCGTGCCGCTCTACGCGCCCGCTGTGCTGGTTTTCCGATTGTTTCACCCCTATCTGACCCGCACCCCTCGGATACTGAGCACCGAGTACGACGGCGGCCACACTCCTGGTGTCGGCGGGTGGAGCAGGGTGAGCCGTTGAGAGCCGACGGGCGGAAGCGGTCGGTTCATGGTGGTATGAGCTCCGGTTTTCGCTCCGCGAACCTGCTCCGCGGTTTCGCTCCGGGAGTCGCACCAGAAGCACCGGGAGCCGATTCGGAAGTGTCGGAAGGAGGCTGGGCCGGTCCGTTCGGGCGGCTTTCCGGTTGCCGTCGTCTCCGGGATGTATTGCCCTGACCGGTATGGCTGCTACAGGTGCCGAGTCCGGTGAGGCCGTTCCCGAGTCCGGCGGATACGAGTACGACGTCGTGGTCGTGGGAGGTGGGCCCGCCGGGGAGAACGTGGCGAGCCGGGCCGCGGCCGGTGGGCTCTCGGTGGCTCTCGTGGAGCGTGAACGGGTCGGTGGGGAGTGCTCCTTCTGGGCCTGCATGCCCAGCAAGGCACTGCTGCGCTCCGGTCACTCCGTTACCGCCGCTCGCCGGGTGGACGGGGCCCGGCAGGCCGTCACGGGTGATACCGATGTTTCCGGCACCCTGCGCAGGCGCGATTCGTTCGTCGATTATTGGGACGATCGGAGGCAGGTCGACTGGGTGCACGAGTCCGGGGTGGTGCTGTTCCGCGGTTCGGGGTGGCTCGCGGGCAGCAGGGAGGTCATGGTGCGTGATCCGGAGGGCACGACCTGTTCGCTCTACGCGGGGCGCGCGGTCGTGCTCGCCAGCGGCAGTGTGCCCGTCCGTCCGCCGATTCCCGGTCTCGACCGGGTCGACTACTGGGATTCGCGTGCTGCCACCTCCGCCGAACGAGCCCCGGAGAGCCTGGCCGTGCTGGGGGCCGGGGTGGTGGGAGTGGAGCTCGCGCAGGCCTGGGCCAGGTTGGGAACGCACGTGCGGATGGTCGAGAGCGGTCCCCGTCCGCTGCCTTCGGCCTCGGACTTCGCGGGGAACCTGGTGGAGGCGGCTCTGCGTGCCGACGGGATTCGCCTGTACTCCGATGCCGTGGTCCGTGGGGTGTCGAGTACCGAGGGGATGGTGAAGCTGGAACTGGGCGACGGTACCGAGGTCTCGGCCGAGCGTTTGTTGCTCGCCACCGGTCGCCGTCCCGCCACCGGGCATCTCGGGCTGGAGTCCGTGGGGATCCACGAGGACGGCGCCGTGGACGTAAACGAACACGGCGAGGTCAGGGGGTTCCCGGTGGTTGGCTCTACGCCGCGGGGGACGTCACCGGGCAGGCCCAGCTCACCCATCAGGCCAAGTACGCGGCACGGGTGGTCGCGGACGTGGTCGTCGCCAGAGCCAAGGGTAGCCACGTCACCACCGAGGCGTTCGGCCGGTACATGACCTCGGCCAACAGGCACGCCGTCCCCACGGTGATCTTCACAGATCCCGAAGTGGCCCAGATCGGCTACAGCCCGGAGCGGGCGGAACAGGACGGTCACCGGGTGCGCACCGTCGAACTGGACATGGCCTCTGCCGGTGCGGAACTCCGGGCCGACGGCTATCAGGGCCGGGCCCGATTCGTGATCGACGAACGACACCAGGTGCTGTTGGGGGCCGTGTTCGTCGGCCAGGACGTCGCCGAGCTGCTGCACGCGGCGACGATCGCGATCGTCGGCGAGGTTCCGCTGCCACGCCTTCGGCACGCGGTACCGGCGTTTCCCACCCTCAGCGAGATCTGGCTGCGACTGCTGGAGAGATACGGGCTCTGAACCGCGTCCGAGCCGGTTCACGGGATTCCGCCAGGGCAGCGACATTTACCACGAGTGTCCCCTTTCGAGTGGTATCAGCCCTCCTGGGCAGGCCGGGACATCCCCGGCCACGTGGGTTCCGGGACGTTGGGCCCGGACCGCCACGATGCCCTCCGAACTGCGATTTCGGTTTCGTCGGGTGGAGCGGAACACCCCGGGAGGTCCACTGCGGACTGAGCTCTTCGGCGGAAGGCCCCTCTCGGAGGAGCGTGCGTAAGCCCGCCGCTTGTGATCGACTGACGGAGTCGTACTTCGCTCCGAGGTCGTGGCGGAAGAACGTCCCTCGTGGCACAAGCGGAGGGCAGCAGTGAGCACGTGTGACCATACCAGCGGTGTTGTCTACATCCACTCGTCACCCGGTGCGGTCTGCCCGCACGTCGAGTGGGCGATCGCGAGCGTGCTCGATACCCATTGCGGGTTCCGCTGGACCGCACAGCCCGCCGCTCCCGGACAGCTTCGCGCCGAGCACATCTGGTACGCCGAGCCCGGAACCGCCGCACGGTTGGCCGGGGTGTTGTGCACCTGGCCGATACTGCGTTTCGAAATCACCGAGGATCCCAGCCCCGGAGCGGACGGCGAACGGTTCTGCCACGTCCCGGAACTGGGGCTGTGGCGTGCCCGAACCGGTGCGAACGGCGACATCGTGGTCGCCGAGGACCAACTGCGCGCCCTGGTCGCCGACTGTCAGGACGCGGACAGCATGCGACACCGGGTGACCGAACTGTTGGGGTCCAACTGGGACGAGGCGCTGGAGCCGTACCGGGGGGCAGGGGAGGGGCCGCCCGTCGAGTGGTTGCACAGTGTCGGCTGACACCACCGCCTCGCCCCGAGCCCACGTCCGGGGTGAGTTCCTTATTCCGAGAGTTTTCCGTCGCGTATCGCAACGGTCCGGTCCGCATGCGTCAGGTGCTGGGTGTCGTGCGTGACCAGCACGGTGGCGATACCGTACTGCCCGGTCACGTCCCGGAGCAGCTCCACGATTCGTGCGCCGCGTTCCTGGTCCAGGGCCGCGGTCGGCTCGTCCACCAGCAGCACCTCGGGACGGGCCGTCAACGCCCGTGCGATGTTGACCCGCTGTCGCTCCCCGCCGGAGAGCCTGTTCGGCCTGCGGTGCTGTTTCCCCGACAGCCCCACCGTGGCCAGCAGCTGGACCGCCCTGTCCCGTGCCTGCCGGGCGGAACGTCCCCGCATGTGCTCGGTGACCTGCAACTGTTCGGCCGCTGTCAGCGATGCCACGAGGTTGTGCTGTTGGAACACGATCCCGATCCGGTTCAACCGCAACCTGCTCAACGCCGCACCGCGCAATCCGGTGAGATCCGTTTCGCCCACGCGGACCGAACCCGCCGTGGGGCGGAGGAGACCCGCCGCAACGGCGAGCAGACTCGACTTGCCCGAGCCCGAAGGCCCGGTCACCGCCAGCAGTTCGCCGGGTTCGACCCGCAACGAGACCTCGTGCAGCGCGTGCACCGTTCGTTCCCCGTCGGGATAGGTCAGCCCGATCCCGTGCAGTCTCAGAGTCATCGTCCGGCCCCCAACGCCGTCAGCGGTTCCACGGAAGTTATGCGGCGTACGGCCAGCGCCGCTCCGACCATGCCGAGCGCGATCATCACCAGCACCGGCATCAGCGTCGTGCGCACGGTCAGCTCGAACGGCACCACTTCCCCCGCAGCACTGCCCACCGCGACGCCCGCCGCTCCGCCGAGCCCCGCCCCGGCGAGCAGCACGATCAGCGACTGGGTGAGCGCGTCGCGCAGCAGGTACCCGGTGGATCCGCCGAGTGCCTTGAGCACCGCGACATCACCACTGCGTTGGATCGTCCACACGGTCAGGAAAGCGCCGATCACCAGTGCCGAGATGGCGTACAGCAGCAGCTGCATCATCAGCAGCGAACCGTTCTCGGAGGAGAACGAGCCGACCGCTTCCAGGCTCCCCCCGCGGGTTGCCGAGAGCGTGTTCGCGGCCGAATCGGCCTCGGACAGCCGTGCTTCCGGTGCCGCATCGACGGTCAGCACCGTGGCGAGTGGCGTTTCCGCTCCCGCGCCCCGCGCGGCACGCAGCTCCCGCCAAGTGTCCAGTGTGGTCCAGATTACCGGGGTGTGGCTGTAGAACTCGTCCGAGGTGATCGCCCCCACCCGCAGCTCACCCGCGGCGGTGGACAGCCGGTCCCCGGTGGCCAGCTGTTGGTCCTCGGCGAGGGATCGGCTGATCACCACGCTCGAGTCGGACGTTCCTGCCGGGACTGCGGGTGCGTCCGGTGGCAGACCGAACACGGTGGCACTCGCCTCGGACTCGGCCGGGGTCCCCACCCGGGTGGTCGTTATTCCCAACGGAGTCACTCGCCGCACACCCGGCGTGTTCTCCCAGACCGTGCGTTGTCGCGCGGTCACCGTGCTGTCGGCGAAGGACTTCTCCGGTCGTTCGTTTCCCACAGCACCGAACACCAGATGTGTGGCGGGAAGGTTTCTCACGGCTGATACCGAACGGTCGGCCAGCCCCGAGGTGAGCCCGGAAAGCAGCACGATCAGCAGAGTGATCAGCACTACGACCGAACCCATCAGCGCGAATCGCCCCCTGGCGAAGCGGATGTCTCGGATGGCGACGAACACGGGTCACTTCTTTCCTGGTGGTTGTCCTGAACCGCCCGCGGCGCCGCTCGGGCGGCCGGGGCCCGTCACCCACTCTCGCCGTGCCGCGCCCTGCCGCCATCGACATCGGGATCGATATCCGGGGGTCATCCGATCGAGGCGAAAGTCAATCGAACGATTGATGCCGTCCCCGGGCAGCCGCGTGGAGACTGGTTTCGGGAGCACCGACGTGCCACGCACCGCTAAGCTGCCGAAGTGGGAGGGAACGAGTCGTTGACCGGGCACGAGCCCAGTGGCTCCGTGGTGCTGCGGGTGCTGCGTGCGGCGCTGCACACGGGTTTCTACCTGCTTCTCGTGATCGCCACCACCCGGTTGTTCGCCACCGACCGGCCCCGGGGCGTCATGATGCTCGCGCTGTTCGGGGTGCTCGCGCTGGCAGCGCTCTACGCCGTGGGGGCGCTACCTCGGCGCGTGGCCCACCACCGGCGAGCCGCCCTGCTCTGGCTGGCCTGCGTGACGGCGCTGTGGGCCGCCCTGCTGGCTGTGAGCCCGGACTTCTCCTGGATCGCCTTCCCGCTGTTCTTCCTGCACATGCACCTGCTGCGCGGTCCGCACGCCGTCGTGGCCGTGGTCGTCGTGACGGCACTCGTGATCGCCACCCAGCTGGCACACGCCGAGGAGTTCAGCGTCGCCATGGTCCTGGGACCGAGTATGGGGGCCGGATTCGCTGTCCTCGTGGCGTGGGGGTACGCGGCCGTCCACCGTGAGAGTCAGCAGCGTCGCCTGCTGATCGAGGACCTGCGCCGGACACGCTCCCAACTGGCCGTCTCCCAGCACGAAGCAGGTGTCGCAGCCGAGCGGGAACGTCTCGCGGGCGAGATTCACGACACGATCGCGCAGGGACTTTCCAGCGTGGTGCTGCTGCTGCGCGCTGCCGAGGCCGCGCTGCCCGCCGAGTCGACCACCGCGCGTGGGCATCTCGTGGAGGCCCGTGACACCGTCTCCGAGAACCTCGCCGAGGCGCGCGGACTGGTCAGCGAGCTCGGCCCGCCCGCACTGAACGAGGGCGGGCTCGCCGATGCGTTGCGGAGGCTGTGTGAGCGCGTGGAGCGTGAGTCGGGACTGCGTTGCCGGTTGCGGCTCGACGGAACCGCTCACGGTCTGCCCGCCGATTACGAGGTGGCCCTGCTGCGTGCCGCTCAGGCCAGTCTGGCCAACGTGGTGCAGCATGCCGGGGCCGACTCGGCGACCGTCACGCTCGGATACCTGCGCACCGAGGTCACACTGGACGTCTATGACGACGGTGTCGGTTTCGACCCGGTGTTCTCGCGTGCTCCGCGCCCGGACGGCAGCGGTTTCGGGCTGCGATCGCTGCGTGAGCGAATCGAGCGGTTGGGCGGTGTGTTCGAGCTGGAGAGCACCGGCGGCGGAACCGTGGTGGCGATCAGACTTCCGTTGCGCGAGGAGGTGAGCCGGTGAACGAGCCGGGAAACGAGCCGCTGCGGTTGCTGCTGGTCGACGACCATCCCGTCGTCCGCCGCGGGCTGCGCGCCATGTTCGACGAACGCTCCGACATGCTGGTGGTGGCCGAAGCGGAGGACGGTCGTGCGGCTTTGGACGTGCTCACGGGCACCAGCGTGGAGGTGGTGCTGATGGACCTGCGCATGGGAGGCGGCATGGACGGCGTCACCGCCACCGGGAGGATAACGGCCCTGCCGGATCCGCCCGCCGTGCTGGTACTGACCGTCTACGACACCGACGCCGACATCCTGGCCGCGGTGGAGGCCGGAGCGACCGGATACATGCTCAAGGACTCCCCGCCGGAACAGCTCGCCCAGGCGGTTCGTTCGGCGGCGCGGGGCGAAACCGCGCTCGGCCCGAACGTCGCCGCTCGGCTGGTCGAGAGGCTGCGCGGTCCCGAGGAGGCGTTGAGCCCGCGCGAGGTGGAGATACTCCGGATGCTCGGACAGGGACTGTCCAATCGCGCGCTTTCCCGGGAGCTGTTCATCAGCGAGGCCACGGTCAAGACGCATCTGGTGCACATCTTCGACAAGCTCGGGGTGGACAACCGCACCGCGGCGATCACCACCGCCATACAGCGAGGCATCATCCGCCCCACCCCGTAGAACTTTTCGGGATGGTCTGCCAGGCGGGGCGGGTGGCGGAACCTCTGGCACGGCTCTCGCCGCGGCGAGGGCCGACATCGGGTAGCGGCCTACACCACGTCGGGCCTTCCTCGCGAGTGCCGCAGGAAGAACCCGCGGCGGCGCCCACTGCGGGGTAGTGGGAGTTCACCTTGCGGGAGCGGTCCGAGTTCGGCCCGCGTCGAATCGAAGCCGCTCGGCGGATCCGCTCCACGTTTCGCGAGCGGGTGTATCCGCACGGGAGGCTCCCGTTGTGCTCGGTGTGGATCGAGCGGTGAGTTTCCGGTATGGCACGCTCGTGGGGTGCCGTCGAAATCCGCGCCCTCCGCGCGAGGGCTGTTGCTGTGGGCTCTCCCGATCACCGCCGTGGCCCTGGTCGGCGCGGTCGCCGCCGGCCTGTTCGCACGAAACGTCTACGGCGATGTGGCGCAACGTGCCGAACCGGTTCCCGAGAGCTCCGCGGCACCCACCCCGGAGGGTGATCCTCCCGGCACCGGAAGGGTCGCCCTGAGCGAGGGGGCACGGCGGCATCCGGACGCCGAGACCGTGCAGCAGCTGCTGCAGGAGCACTTCGACGCGATCAACGAGAACAAGTACTACCAGTGGCGCAACACGGTGGTCCGTGCCAAGCGGATCAACCAGCCCTTCGAGCAGTGGCAGCAGGAGTACAGAACCACCGAGGACGGCACGGTCGTGATCCACCGGATCGTTCCAGGACCCGAGGCGACGATGCGGGTGATCATGACCTTCGTCAGTACGCAGGATCCCGCCGACGCGCCGAAATCCATGCCCGCGGAGTGTCTGCGATGGCGGGTCGTCTACCGGATCGTTCCCACCTCGGAAGGACTGCGGCTGGGCCAGGGACTGCCGGACAGTTCGTTGCCGCGGCGCTGCGCCGAGAACTGACCCGCACCGTCTTCCTCCCGCCGCTACCCGATGCCGGATATCCGGAGCGAGAGCCGACGGGAGGTTCCGCCGGGTGAGTGGTTCGCCAACCCGAGCGGAAGAGTCCGGTGAGAACTCACAACGGGATGTTGCCGTGAGCACCACGCCGCGGTTCGGCCTCGTGCAACGCCCGGGCCAGCCGCGCGCGGCTGTCACCGGGGTCGATCACTTCGTCGACCACGCCGATGGCCTTGGCTCGATCGACGCCGCCGGAAGTACGCTGGTGTTCCTCGGCCAGCCGGTCCTGCAGCGCCTCCCGCTCCTCCTCGGGAGCGGCCGCGATCTCCTTGCGGTGCAGCACCCCCACGGCGGCGCGAGCTCCCATCACCGCGATCTCGGCCTGCGGCCAGGCAAGCACGGTGCCCGCACCGAGGGAGCGGGCGTTCATGGCGATGTAGGCACCGCCGTAGGACTTTCGCATTATCAGGGTGACGCTCGGAACGACCGCCTCGCCGAAGGCGTGCAGCAGCTTGGCGCCGCGTCGTACCACCCCGCCCCATTCCTGGTCCACGCCCGGCAGGTAGCCGGGAACATCGACCAGCACCACGAGGGGGACACCGAACGCGTCGCACATCCGCACGAAACGGGCCGCCTTCTCGGCGGACAGCGAGTCCAGACAGCCGCCCTTGCGGATCGGGTTGTTGGCCAACACTCCCACTGCCCGTCCACCGAGCCTGCCCAGGCCGGTGACCATGTTCGGTGCCCACTCGGCCTGCAGTTCCTCGAAGACGGTTTCCCCGGAGACGTCGGTGTCGAGAATTCGCCGGATCACCGGTTTGACGTCGTAGGCCCGCCGCGCCGTGTCGGGCAGCAGCGCCCCCGGGTCCTCAACGCCGGTCTCGACGGTGTCGAGATCGAAGCTCCCCTGGTCCGTCAGCAGGCCGGTCACCCGGCGGGCACGCTCGTAAGCGTCCGGCTCGTCCGAGGCGACCACGTGCACCACGCCCGACTTGGTGCCGTGGGCGTCCACACCGCCGAGGCCGTCCTGGTCGATCTGCTCACCGGTCACGCTGCGCACCACGTCCGGCCCGGTGACGAAGACCCGTCCCGACGGCGCCATGATCACCACGTCCGTCAGCGCCGGACCGTAGGCCGCGCCACCGGCGGCGGGCCCCAGCACCACCGAGATCTGGGGAACGCGCCCCGACGCCCGGATCATCGCCGCGAACACCTGACCCACCGCGTCCAGCGCCTCGGCGCCCTCGGGCAGGCGCGCGCCACCGGAGTGCCACACACCCAGCACCGGGCATTCCTCGGCCACGGCGGTGTCGATCGCGGCGACGATGCGGGAACAACCCGCACTGCCCATCGCCCCACCCTTGACCGTTCCGTCGGTGCAGTAGGCGATGACGGGCGAGCCGCCGATACGGCCGCGCACCGCCAACACTCCGCTGTCGTCCCGCTCGTACAGCGCGACGATCGAATCGGTGTCCAGCAACTGCGACAACCGCAGCTCGGGGTCGCGGGGATCCCAGTCTGTCCCCGAGGTTTCGGAATGAGACGCCACTGCTGTCACGGGATTCTCCGATGTCGAAAGTGGGGCGGTGCAGGGTCGGGGGGGGGGGGGGCGTCGCCACCCGGATTCCGGGAGGCGACCTCGTCGGATTGTCGGCCGTGGCGCTCGCGGCGCCCTCAACTCCTGGTGAAGGCCAGCGCGACGTTGTGGCCACCGAACCCGAAGGAATCGTTGACCGCGGCCGTCGCGTTCGTCTCGCGCGGTTCGCCCGCGATCACCTCGAGTTCGACCTTGGGGTCGGGGTTATCCAGGTTTCGGGTCGCCGGTATCACGCCGTGATACAGCGACAGGATCGTGGCGATGCTCTCCACCGCGCCCGCTCCGCCGACGAGATGCCCCAGGGCACCCTTCGGGGCCGTCAGCACCACGTCGTCGCCCAACGCCTTGCGGACGGCAGCGGCCTCGCCGACGTCGCCCACCACCGTGGAGGTGGCGTGCGCGTTGACGTGCCCGATGTCCGTGGTCGACAGTCCGGCGGTTCCGATGGCGGTGTTGATCGCGTTGATCTGCCCCAGACCGTCCGGGTGGCTGCCCGTGATGTGGTAGGCGTCGGCGGTGATGCCCGCCCCGGCCAGCCGTCCGTAGATCCTGGCACCGCGCGCCGCCGCGTGCTCGGCGCTCTCCAGCACCACGACACCGGCACCCTCGCCCATGACGAAGCCGTCCCGGTCGACGTCGAACGGGCGGGAGGCCCGCTCCGGCTCGTCGTTGCGGGTGCTCAGCGTGCGCGACTGCGCGAAACCCGCCACCGTGATCGGGTGGATGCACGCCTCCGCACCACCGGCGACGACCACGTCGGCCCGTCCGGAGCGGATCATGTCCATCCCGGTGGCCAGCCCCTCCGAGCCCGAGGCGCACGCCGCGGCCGGGGTGTGCACCCCCGCGCGTGCCCTGAGCTCCAGGCTCACGTGCGCGGCGGGCCCGTTGGGCATGAGCATCGGAACGGTCAGCGGCGAGACCTTGCGCAGCCCCTGCGACTTCAGCGTCTCGTGCTGATCCAGCAGGGTCATGGGGCCGCCGATGCCGGTCCCGATGGCGACGCCGAGCCGCTCGGGCTCGACGGGCTCCGCGTCCTCGGAGGGCAGCTCGAAGCCCGCGTCGCTCCACGCCTGGTGTGCCGCGATCAGTGCGATCTGTTCGCAGCGGTCCATGCGCCGCAGCCGGACCCGGGGCAGCACCTCGTTGGGCTCCACCGCCAGCGGAGCGGCGATCCGGCTGGGCAGTTCGTAGGTGTCCACCCAGTCGGCTTCGATCGTGCGGGTACCGCTGGCGCCGTTCAGCAAACCGTCCCAGGTGGACGCGACGTCCCCGCCCAGCGGGGTCGTCGCGCCCATCCCGGTGATCACAACGTCCTTGGTCGTCATGCGTTCTTGACGATGTAGTCAACCGCATCGCCCACGGTCTTGAGGTTGGCCAGTTCATCGTCGGGGATCTTGACCCCGAACTTGTCCTCGGCCTGGACGGCGATCTCCACCATGGACAGCGAGTCGATGTCCAGGTCGTCGACGAAGGACTTCTCGACGGACACTTCCTCGGCGTCGACCCCTGCGACCTCTTCGACGATGCTCGCCAGGCCCGAAGTGATTTCCTCGTTCGTCACGTTCGTTTCCTTCCTGCTTCGATTCGCTCGACGTCGTCGGTCGGCAGGTGCCGACCGGTTCTTCGTCCGGTCACGGACAAATGATCACCTGGCCGCCGTAGGACAGTCCCGCCCCGAAGCCGACCAGTAGCAGCACGTCACCACTGTTGATCTCCCCTGCCGATCGCATGTGATCGATCGCCAGCGGGATCGAGGCGGCCGAAGTGTTGCCGGAATGCACGATGTCACGAGCCACGACGAGATCGTCACGGGCTCCCTGTTGCCGCAGTTTCTTCGCCACGGCCTCGACGATCCGCAGGTTCGCCTGGTGCGCCACCAGGGCATCCACATCGGACAGCTGCAGTCCCGCCTGCTCCACCGCTCGCGCGGCAACCGGCGCCACCTCCGAGGTGGCCCAGCGGAAGACGGTCTGCCCTTCCTGGTAGATGTAGCGGTTCTCCCGCAGGTAGATGGTGTCGACCATGTCACCGGCACTGCCCAGTGCGGCGGGCCCGATGGCGGGTTCCTCGGCCGGTCCCACGACCGCGGCGCCCGCGCCGTCGGCGAAGATGATGCAGTTTGCCCTGTCCTCCCAGTCCAGCCACTCCTGGAACCGTTCGGCGCCGATCACCAGTACGCGGCGCGCCGAACCGCCACGAATGAAGTCGGAGGCGGTGTTGAGGGCGTAGCAGAATCCAGCGCAGGCCGCGTTGAGATCGAACGCCCCGGGAGTGGTTATCCCGATCCGATCGGCCACTTGGGCCGCGGCGTTCGGGATGGGTCCGGGCATGGTGCAGGTCGCGATGATGACCTGATCCACATCGGCGGGGGAGAGTCCCGCGTCGGCGACGGCCTTCGACCCCGCCTCCACCGCCATGCTCACGACCGTCTGGTCGTCCTCGCCGAGCCTACGACTGACGATCCCCACTCGTTGCTGGATCCACTCGTCGTTGGTCTCCACGTACTGGGTCAGATCGTCGTTCGTGACGACCCGGTTGCCCTGCGCGCTGCCGAAGCCGAGGACCCGGGTGGCCGCGGGGCCACTGGTCTGGCGCAACGTCGAAGGTTTGCTCACGAATCGCTCCCGGAGTCGGCCCGGCCGTGTTCGGCCAGTACTTCCGCGACCTTGTCCAGGTCGGCGGGGGTTTTCAGCGACACCGTCTTGGTGCCCTTGAGGTCACGGCGAATCATGCCCGAGAGGGTTCCAGCGGGCGGGAACTCGATCGTGGCGGTGACACCGAGCTCGCCGAGAGTGGCCATGCAGGAGTCCCACCGCACCGGTCGAACGACCTGCTCGACCAGTCGGTGCAGTATCTCGTCCCCGTCGGTGACCGCGGTACCGTCGGCATTCGACAGCATCGCACGTCCGGCGTTCGAGACGGAAAGCTTGTCCGCGTGCACCCGCAGCGCTTCCCGCGCGGGCGCCATGAACTCGGTGTGGAACGCACCGGCCACGGCCAGCGGTCGCACCCTGGTGTTCTCCGGCGGGTTCTCGGCCAGTTCCGCCAGCGCTTCCTCGCGGCCGGCGGCGACGATCTGGCCCGCGCCGTTGCGGTTGGCCGGTCGCAGCCCGAGCCGGTCGAGCCGGTCCAGCACCTCGTCCTGATCACCGCCGAGGACGGCCGACATCGAGGTCGACTCCGCGGCGCAGGCGGCGGCCATCTCCCTGCCGCGCACCGCCGTCAGCGACATCGCGTCCTCGAAGCTGAGTACACCCGCGATGGCGGCGGCCGCGAGTTCGCCCACCGAGTGCCCGGCAACCGGTGCGTCGAGCGGCAGTTCGGGGTGGCGGCGCCACATCTCTTCCGCCGCGAGCAACGTGCTCGCCACCACCAGTGGCTGGGTGACAGCGGTGTCCTTGATCTCTTCGGCGTCGGCCGTGGTGCCGAGTCGTACGAGGTCGAGACCGGTGGCCTCGGACCACTCGGTAAGCCGTCGCTCGGTTCCGTCCAGTTCCAGCCACGGTTGGAGCATGCCGGGCGTCTGGGCGCCCTGGCCGGGAGCTAGCAGCGCGATCACACTCTTCACTGAACACGTCGCACCCAGGGTGACGTGATGCTGACATCAACTAAGTCAATGTCGATTTTTTGTGGAAACCCTACAAAGACGCTGCATCGGTGATGCTACCAGTCACGGCCCGTCTTGTTGATTGTGGCCGGTGGGTGACAACCGGATCAACCGTACGTTTTGCCACGCGCCACCCCCTTCGTATCACCGGAGCCTGCCGAGGTCGTCGTAACCAGCCTCGACCGGTGCGGTTCGCCTCGGCTGTGGGCCCGCCTCGCCGCGTTCCGTGACGAGGAGCAGAGCGGGGAGAACCAGTCATGTCCCGCGGGACCTGGCCAGCCTGGCCACCCCCAGCGCCACCCGCAGGGTGTGCGCCCCGCGCGGATTGGACGGGCTGCGTCCGGTCACCTCGGATATCCGGCGCAGTCGGTAGCGAACCGTGTTGGGGTGCACGTACAGCTTTCGTGCGCAGCTCTCCAGCACACCTCCCACCTCAAGGTAGGTGTCCAGCGTCTCCAACAGCGTGCCGCCCGCCTCGTTCAGCGGTGCCACGATCGTTTCCACCAACAGCCGTTCCGCCTCCGAATCACCCGCCAGCGCCCGCTCCGGAAGCAGGTCCTCCGAAGCCACCGGTCTGGGGGCCTCCGGCCAGGCGACCACGGCACGCAGTCCCGACATGGCGTCCTCGGCCGACCTGTGCGCCTCCGCCAGACTGGGCACGGTCGGCCCGATCACCACCGGTCCCTCCTCGAAGGCCTCTGCGATGGTGCTCGCCGGGTCCCGCACGGCACGTCCGTCCGAGGCCTCGCCGAACACCACCACCAGCCTGCTGCCCTGCACGACGAGGAGTACCGACCTGCCGGCGCGGGCGGCTCTGCTGCGTACCTGGTAGACGATCGTCGGCGGGTCGTCCGAAGGCGCGCTGCCGACCATCACCGTGGCCTCCGAGGACGGTTCCCAGCCCAGCGCCGCCGCGCGGGAGAGCAGCGACTCCTCCGTGTCGCCTCGGACGATCCCGTCCACCACCAGCGCTTCCAGCCGCGCGTCCCAGGCGCCGCGGGCTTCCGCCGCGGCCGCGTACGACGTAGCGGCGGCGAACGCGATCTCGCGGGTGTAGCGCAGGATCGACTCCGTCAGCAGGATCCGTTCCCGCTCGTCCTCGGCCAGGTCGGGCAGCTGTTGCTCGAAGACGTCGATGGCGGTACGCACCATCTCCAGGGTCTGTCGCAGGCTTATCCAGCGGGAGAGGTCCCGGGGAGCCGCTCGGAACGCCTCGGCGGTGAGCCTGATGGACTCGGAGGGGTCCTGCAGCCAGGAAACGAAGTTGGAGACCCCGGTCTGGGTCACCAGCAGTATGTTGGACCGCT
The DNA here is from genome assembly GCF_900101095.1 of Actinopolyspora mzabensis. Taxonomy (GTDB): domain Bacteria; phylum Actinomycetota; class Actinomycetes; order Mycobacteriales; family Pseudonocardiaceae; genus Actinopolyspora; species Actinopolyspora mzabensis. Next base: position 59,904 of record NZ_FNFM01000011.1, on the reverse strand, counting down.
GGTCGGCGGGCAGCCGGGAGAACCAGGCCAGCCGGTCCTCCATGGCGGTGATGCTCGCGGTGGCCAGCCCCCCGGAAGCACGCTCCAGCTTCCGCAGCGTCCTGGCCGACAATTCGGTGCGTTCGGTCCTCGACACGTTCGTACCGTGGGTTTCCGGTTCACTGCCGCCCGCCATGTCGACCAGCTTCGCACACCGCTCGGTTCGCACGAGGTGGTCAGGTGGCCCGCGCAGGGGCGGAACCGGGAAGACGGTCAGCAGAGGGTTTCGGAGCCGCCCGTACCGGTCCCGCCTGCGCCTTCCCGCTGCTCGGCTCGACCGTCCCGCACCCGTAACAACCTGTTCACCAGGGAGGGGAAGGTGGCCAGCGCCTCGGGGTCGTCCAGCAGTCGATTCAGCCGTTGATAGTAGCGGATCGCGGACAGTCCGAACCGTTCCTGGATGAGCCGTTCCTTGGTGCCCGAGTGCCGCCACCACTCGTTCTCGAAGGCGAGAATCGCCCGGTCGGTGTCGTTCAACCTGACTCTCCCTGGAGACGAGATGTCGGCGAGCTCCACGGGCCCGGCTAGCCCCACGGGCGAGTGAAGCGTGGTGATTTGCTCCGGCGGCTCACGGGCCGTCCCACGACGCGATCACCGCGTGGGCGCGGTGCGTCGGTCCGCCGTCAGTCTACGCGTGAGGCTCGGTGAAAGTCCGGATGGGAGGAAACGCACGCCGACCGCGTTCGGCCGTCGCGTCGCGCGCTCCGGTGTCGCTGTCCTGCTGCTGTTCGCGGTCTACGCCGCCGCGGAACTGGGTGGCATGGCCATCCGGCAGGTCGTGATCACGTCGATCTCGGCGTACGGCTGGGTCGCCTGGTACCGCCGGCGTGACGCGGTGCACGGCGTGATGGTGCGCCGTGGCACGGCCGGTGAACGGTGGTGCCTCCTGACGGTGCTGCTGCTGGGCTCAGCAGTGTTCGGCGCGTTGCTGCGGGGGCTGGACGCCTGCTGGGGCCCTGGCCGGAGGCCTGGATCTTCGTCGGCACCGTGGTGGCTATCTGGGTCCGGGGCCGAGAACTGCTGGAGTTCCGGCTGATCTGGCTGACGGTGGACGCGGTCAGCGTGCGGTTGCGGCTCGTGTCCGGTCTCTGGTTCAGCGCGGCGATCCACCTGGTGTTCGCGGTGTTGGTGCTGCACGGCCGGTTCAGCCGGCAGCGCACCGCCCGGCGAGATCTCGACCGATCGGACGCCGGGAACGAAGCCATGCCCAGCGGCCGAGCCGCCCCCGCGACGTCGGGTGAACCGTCGTCGTGTTCCGCCGGACGGAAGCCGTGCGGACGGTTCCGCCACGTCCCGTCCGGCTGCGCGAGCGCTCCTGCTCGCCCTCGGTGCGTTCACACGAGTGGCAGCGGGGTCGCGGCAGGGCAGCGGGCGGTGGGACGGGCGGCGGTGCGGAACGGACCGCCGCCCGCGTCCGTTCGATTCAAGCGTCGCCGGACTCCGAGGTCTGCGGTCCGGCCGCCCCCACGTCGTCGATCCGGTAGCGAGTGGTGGCTTCGCTCACCCGGGCCTGGTCGATCTCACCGCGACGCGCCAGCGCGGCGAGCGTCGCCACCACCGTCGACTCGGCGTCCACCAGGAACACCCGCCGTGCGGCGGGACGGGTGTCGGAGAACCCGAAGCCGTCCGCACCGAGCGTGGTCATCTCGCCGGGCACCCACGGGCGGATCAGGTCCGGTACGGCACGCATCCAGTCGCTGACCGCCACCACCGGGCCCGCCGCGGGCCGCAGCGCACGAGTGACGTACGGCTCCCGAGGCTCGGAGTCCGGGTGAAGCAGGTTGTCCCGGTCCACCGCCTCCGCCTCACGCCGGAGTTCCGTCCAGGACGTCGCCGACCACACGTCGGCCGCCACGCCCCACTCGGTGGCGAGCAGCTCCTGGGCGCGCAGTACTTCCGGCATGGCCACGCCGGAGGTCAGCAGCTGTACCCTGGGGCCTCGTTCATCCGCAGCCCGCTTGTAGCGGTACAGGCCGCGCAGCAGACCGTCGACGTCGATCCCCTCCGGTTCGGCGGGCTGCTGATAGGGCTCGTTGTAGACGGTGAGGTAGTAGAAGACGTTCTCCGGCTGCTCCCCGTACATCCGGCGCAGTCCGTCGCGCACGATGTGGGCGATCTCGAACGCCCATGCGGGGTCGTAGGAGACCACTCCCGGATTGGTGGCCGCCAGCAGCTGCGAGTGCCCGTCCGCGTGCTGCAGTCCCTCGCCCACCAGGGTGGTACGGCCGGCGGTGGCGCCGAGCAGGAAACCCCGTGCCATCTGGTCGCCCGCCGCCCAGAGGCCGTCGCCGGTGCGCTGGAACCCGAACATCGAGTAGAAGATGTAGACCGGGATCATCGGTTCGCCGTGGGTGGCGTAGCTCGTCCCGGCCGCGGTGAACGAGGCGACCGAGCCCGCCTCGTTGATCCCCTCGTGCAGGATCTGGCCCTGGTCGCTCTCCCGGTAGGCCAGCATCAGCTGGTAGTCCACCGGGGTATAGGTCTGGCCCGCCGGGTTGTAGATCTTCTGGGAGGGGAACATCGAGTCCATCCCGAAGGTGCGCGCCTCGTCGGGAATGATCGGCACCAGCCGCGGTCCGACCTCGGGATCCTTGGCGAGGTCCTTGAGCAACCGCACGAACGCCATCGTGGTCGCCACTTCCTGCTTGCCCGAGCCCTGGCGCACCACGTCGTAGACCTTGTCGCCGGGAAGTACCAGTGGTTTGGCGGGGGTGCGGCGTTCCGGCAGGTAGCCGCCCAACCTGCTCCGACGCTGCCGCAAATACTGGATCTCCGGGGCGTCGTCACCGGGGTGGTAGTAGGGCGGCAGGTAGGGGTCCTGCTCGAGCTGGGCGTCGGAGATCGGGATGCGCAGGCTGTCCCGGAACAGCTTCAGGTCGTCCAACGCCAGCTTCTTCATCTGGTGCGTGGCGTTGCGTCCTTCGAAGTGGGCTCCGAGCCCGTACCCCTTGATGGTCTTGGCCAGGATGACCGTGGGCTGGCCGTGGTGTTCCATCGCCGCCTTGTAGGCCGCGTAGAGCTTGCGGTAGTCGTGTCCACCCCGACGCAGGCCCCAGATCTGGTCGTCCGTGAAGTTCTTGACCATCTCCTTGGTGCGCGGATCCCGCCCGAAGAAGTGCTCGCGCACGAACGCGCCGTCGTTGGCCTTGTAGGTCTGGTAGTCCCCGTCCGGGGTGGTGTTCATCAGGTTGATCAGCGCGCCGTCCCGATCGGCGTGCAGCAGGGAGTCCCACTCCCGGCCCCAGATGACCTTGATCACGTTCCAGCCCGCGCCGCGGAAGAACGCCTCCAGCTCCTGGATGATCTTGCCATTGCCCCGGACCGGGCCGTCCAGCTGCTGCAGGTTGCAGTTGACCACGAAAGTCAGGTTGTCCAGCCCCTCGTTCGCGGCCACCTGCAGCATCCCGCGCGACTCCGGCTCGTTCATCTCGCCGTCGCCAAGGAAGGCCCAGACGTGTTGGTCACTGGTGTCCTTGATGCCCCGGTCGCGCAGATACCTGTCGAACCTCGCCTGAAAGATCGCGTTCATGGGCGAGAGCCCCATCGACACCGTGGGGAACTCCCAGAAGCCCGGCATCAGGCGTGGATGCGGGTAGGAGGGCAACCCGCCTCCCGGCCCGGCGTGGGAGTACTCCTGGCGGAACCCGTCGAGCTGATCGGCCGACAGGCGCCCCTCCAGGAAAGCCCGCGCGTAGATTCCGGGGGAGGCGTGTCCCTGGATGTAGAGGTGGTCCCCGCCGCCCGGATCGTTCCTGCCTCGGAAGAACCAGTTGAACCCGACCTCGTAGAGGCTCGCCGAGGACGCGAAGGAGGAGATGTGTCCGCCCACGCCGATACCGGGACGCTGGGCGCGGTGCACCATCATGGCGGCGTTCCAGCGCATCCAGGCCCGGTAGCGGCGCTCGGTCTCCTCGTCCCCTGGAAACCAGGGCTCCAGTTCGGTCGGGATCGTGTTGACGTAGTCGGTACCGGTCAGCGAGGGCACGCCCACCCCGGTCTCGCCCGCGCGCTGGAGCAGCCGCAGCATCAGGTACCGGGCACGCTGCTTACCCGCGACGGACAGCACCGAGTTGAACGACTCGAGCCATTCCTCGGTTTCCTCCGGAGCGATGTCCGGAATGTGCGAGGCCAGACCGTTTCGGATCACCCGCACACGTTGTGGGGAGTTCGCGCCACCGGTCTCGTTGTTGTGCGGGGTCAAGGGGTCTCCTGAGGAAGTCGTGCGCGTGCTTGCCGGAGGCTCGCGATCCGGCAGCCTCATCGTCTCCCATCGTGCTGCACGGATGCGAACCGCCACAGTTACCACTCGGTACGAACACGACCCGGGTTGTGTGGTGGCCGTAGTACCGTCAGTCTCGTGGCGTGACGCGTAACGGACAACACGAGCACCGCTTCGATTTCGCGGGCGCGCGCTCGCGCGGGAAGCCGGTGTGGTCCTCGGAAGCGGGGGCGGATGCTGTTCGCTGTTCGGTCACTGTCAGTGTTGATACGTCGTATCGTGCGATCTGCGGTTGCGTTGATGCCCGTCGACGGTGTTCGCTTACGGCAAGATCGTGCAAACTTGTCTCGTGCGTTGGGTGAAGCACCTGCGCACACGAGAATTGGAGGAGTGAGAAAGCCGTGGTCGCCGCGGAAGACGCCGGTAGGAACGAAACCGACGTCGCCGAGAAGCTCGATATCGAGCCAGACATGGTGGTGCAGGAGATCGGCTGGGACGAGGATGTCGATGACACCGTCCGAGAAGCGATCGAGCAGCGTTGCGGAGGCGAACTGCTCGACGAGGATGCCGACGAAGTGGTCGATGTCGTCTTGCTGTGGTGGCGTGACGAAGACGGCGATCTCACGGACACACTTCTCGACATCATGGCGCCCCTGGCCGAGGAAGGCGTCATCTGGGTGATGACGCCCAAGACCGGCCTCGATGGGCACGTCGAACCCAGCGACATCGCCGAAGCAGCCGCTACTTCCAACCTCGCACAGACCTCCAACCTGAGTCTCGGCGACAAGTGGACGGGAACCAGGCTGGCCTATCGCAAGCCCGCCAAGACCAAGCGGTGACGACTCCCACGCACCGGTAACCGGCTGGCTGCCGGTGCGCTCGTCGTCCCGATCGGTGTAGGTTCGGCGCCGGAACGCTGTCGTCGAACAGAAGGGTGGGCGCATGACGCTCGAGGTCGGTGCCACAGCGCCGGACTTCACGTTGCCGGATTACAACAAGGAGAAGGTGTCGCTGTCGGATTTCCGCGGCGACAAGAACGTGTTGCTGGTCTTCTACCCGTTCGCCTTCAGCGGCGTCTGCCAGGGCGAGCTCTGCCAGGTCCGCGACGACCTCGGTGACTTCCAGAACGAGCGTGTCCAGGTGCTCGGAGTCTCGGTCGACTCCCCGTTCGCACTGAAGGCATGGGCCGAGCAGGAGGGTTACACCTTCCCGCTGCTGTCCGACTTCTGGCCGCACGGCGAAGTCGCCAAGGCTTACGGAGTCTTCAACGAGCAGGCCGGCATGGCCAATCGGGGAACCTTCCTCATCGACACCGAGGGCAAGGTTCGATTCGCCGAGATGAACCAACCCGGTGAGCCTCGTGACCAGGACGCCTGGCGAAAGGCGCTCGCGGAAGTATCCGCGTGACACCTCACGATGGCCGACCTGTAGGATACGGGTCGGCCATCGGCGAGGGCGCATAGCTCAGCGGAAGAGCACCTGCCTTACAAGCAGGGGGTCGCTGGTTCGAGCCCAGCTGCGCCCACCGCTTTTCAACTGCGAAAACGGATCCTGGTGTGATCGACAGGAGCCGTTTCGTTCTCTTCCGGTCTCGGTTGCGGCGATCGGCTCACGGGACTGCTCGATCGGAGTGGCAGGGGACGTTTCGTCGAAGACCGTGCGACAGATCGGTGAGTGGCACTGCCGGTTGGATCGGCTCGACCGGCCAGGGCTCTGTGGTTGCTCGGAAGACCCCACGGACGCTCGCTGTTGTACCGGGGATCGAGGTTGGGCCTACACCGGGAGCGGTTCCCGTGCCGGCGATATCCTCGGGTGCCCGAGGAGGGAGACGCTCTCGAGCGATTCGTTCGCAGTCATTCGTGTTCGGGGATGTCGAGGTTCGCGTCTCGGGAGTGGTCTGTATCGTCCCCGGAGTGACCTGAGGAGCCCTCGTGATTTCGAACGGCTCGTCCGCCCCTGCCATCGCGACCCTCGCGCACGCTCGTGCCGGTGATGTGGTGCGTTCGGTGCTCACCGCGCAACGCGTCGCCCGGAGGATCGGAGGCACGCCATCGTCGTGTTCGATGCGCGGTCTCGCTCTCCCGGTGCGATCAATCGATTTTTCAGTGAATTTCCCTCAGGGGTATTGGGGCGAGAGAATGTGAGGGTGAGTATTTTTCGTTCTGGCCGCCCCGCGCGTGGTGGCAGCCCGGGTGCGGAGTGAGCGAAGATGATTGTCATGAGAAAATTCGTCTCGGTGCTTCGGGGCTCCACGCGAAGGTGCCTGCCCTTCCCCGGAGGAAGGGCAGGCACCTGCTCCCCGATCGGTGGGAGTCCCGATCAGCCCGTGGCCCGGATGGGTAGTTCTCCCCGGAAACTCACAGGTAGCGGTTGAGCAGACCGGCTCCGCCGTTGCCACCGGTCGCGTCACCGCCGTTGCCGCCGTCACCACCGACACAGTAGATGGTGGCCTCGGCTTCGTCCTTGACGATGTTCTCGCACTCGACGTCGCCGCCGTTGCCACCGTTGCCGCCGGTGGCCTCGCCGCCGTCGCCGCCTTCGAAGTAGTTCACGGTCACCGGCGCCTGGGCGTTCTTCTGGTCGTCCTTGCCGTCCTCAGCCAGCGCGGGTGATCCCACCGCCAGGAATCCGGCGGCGATAGAGGCGATGGCCATCGTGCGAACAGAGGTACGCATCTTGCTCCAATCCTGTGACGTTTTCGTGTCCCGGAGGGGAGGAATCGTGATGAGACAACTCCATAATTCCGTCCGGTGGTACCGATGATGGTTTCGTTGGTCGCGTTCGGCATGACGCGTACTACGAAAGGATGAAACTCGTGGTTCGGGCTTGCTGTTTTGTTTCGAGGTCGCCTATCTGTGAATCCTTTTGGAGAAATTGATTCTGTTGCGTTCCGGGGTGATTCAGATCGTTGGCGAAACATGAAGAATGACCGAAAACTGCATGAAGGGGAACTCACGTGACCCGGGGAATTCCCGGAGCCGGAGTACGTGTCCCGTTTCGCTCCACCCGCGTCACGAGGTCCACGGATCCGTGCCTCCCACGGAAAGCGGCGCGGGTGCGGCGCGCCGCGCCGTGCGGCCGACGAGCGTCGTGGGGTGAGAACTTCTCTCGACGAGCGCAGCGACATCCCCGTCCGACGTGGTCTGCGCCGAAGACGGGTGAGACGGATCGAGCGGCCAACACCGGGGCACCTGTCGTCCCCACCCGGACCCCCGTCAGCAGGGTGACTGCTCCCGCGAACCTCCTGTGACGCGCCGTTCGCCCTCGCCACGGATCGGCTGATCATTTCCTCATTTCCCTCGATCGGGTAAGTTTGTCGCTCGGCGCGCTACGGTGGCGGGTTCCGAGGGCGGAGTCCGGCACGATGTGCGCCTGTCGTCACGGCGTGAACCCCGACCGTCGATCGCGGAGGCTGACCCATGGTCTGGATGCTCTACGGCGCCACCGGTTACACCGGCCGGTTGGTCGCGGAGCTCGCCGTGCGACGCGGACAACGACCGGTGCTCGCCGGACGCGACCCACGCAAACTCGCCGCCACCGCCGTGCCGCTCGGGCTGGAGTACCGGACGCTGGACCTGCGGGACACCCATCGGCTCGACGCGTGCCTGCGGGAAGTCGACACCGTGGCGCACTGCGCCGGTCCGTTCTCCGCGACCTCGGCTCCGATGGTCGATGCCTGCCTGCGTACCGGGACCCACTATCTGGACATCACGGGTGAGGTCGACGTTTTCGAGGCCGTCTTCGCGCGGGACGCCGAGAGCAGGGCGGCGGGAGTGACGCTGTTGCCCGGCGCCGGTTTCGACGTGGTGCCGACCGACTGCCTGGCCGCGATGGTCGCCGCCGAACTGCCCGATGCCACCGATCTCGATCTCGCGTTCACCACCACCGGTGGTATCAGCCCGGGGACGTTGAAGAGCGCGTTGGAGGGTGTGTCGTTGGGTGGTCGTGTCCGGTTGGAGGGCGCACTGCGCGACGTGCCCGTTGGCTGGCGCAGGCGCACGGTCGACTTTCCGGGTGGACAGCGCGTCGTGACCTCGTTGCCCTGGGGAGATGTGGCGACGGCTTACCGAACCACCGGCATCGGGAATATCACGGCCTTCGCGGGGTTGCCCGGCCTCGACCGGATGAATCCGACCGCCGCGCGGCTCACGCGAGATCTGTTCGGCCACCGCCGGGTTCGGCGCCTCGCCAACACCGCGATCGACGCCTTCGTGCGGGGGCCGGGTCGTGGCAGCAGGTCGGCCAGTCGTGTGGAGGTCTATGCCGAGGCCGGTGATGCGGTGGGCAACTCGGTCAGTGCCGCGCTGATCGGGCCGGACACCTATGATCTCACCGCCGACGCGGTGCTGCGTGTGGTCGCCGCGATCGAGGCGGGTGGGGTCCCGACCGGTACGCGTACCCCCGCTACGGCCCTCGGTGCCGACTTCGTGCGTTCCCTCGAAGGCGTGCGCGTGGTGGAACCCCGGCACTTTCCGGCATAGGTGCGCTTCCGGAAGCTGCCGTGCCCCGGCGGCGGACGCGAGCGAGGTGGTTCGGGAGCCGGTAGGCGTGTCTCCGGTGCTCCGAACGGGTGATGTTCGAGCGCGTCGCGCCAGTTCGGTGATCGATTTCAGTACCCTCGGTTCGCGAGTCCGGCGAGCGCGCGACGGCTCGCACTCCGAACGTGGTTGGAAGTTCATGACCGAACACGCCGATTCGATCGAACTGACACTGGTACCGGTAACCGGGACCGACCGTGCCGCGCTGGATCGGCTCACCCGTTCGTTGGAACACGAACTGCTCGGACTGCGAATCGAATCCCTGCGCCGATGCGACCGCGCTCCCGGCCTCGGCGAGCTCGGTGAGGAGCGGGTGGGCACTCGTGAGTTCGTGGTGCGCGGTCTGCTGTCCGGCTCGGGCGTCCGGAAGATCGTCGCGTTGGTGCAGTCCTGGCTGCGACGCAACAACCAGCAGAGCGTGATCCTGCGGTTGGGTGCGGACAGCGTGGAGATAACCGGCTCCCCCACACGTAAGGCGCACCAGCTGCTCAAGGACTTCTACCGCCGCTACGACGAGGAGTGAGCTCCGAGCGCCGTTCACTCCGCTGCCGCCACTGCCGGGGTGCGCCGACCTGACCGGCAGTGCGTGAGTCGTGGTTTCCCTGGGGAGTATTCCGCCGTGCCGACGGATCCCGACGCCGCACGGTATCGACGGCGGCAGGAGTCGGAACACGCTCGTACATCGCCGGGCTGCTCGCGGGCTCGTCCCGGTTGTCGGTTCCCGCGCGACCGATGCCGTAGGCTCCGCCGACCACGCCTTCCCGGCCGAGAGCGATTCCCTAATCGCTGAGGAGGAGTCCGTCATGAGATCACCGCACGTCACGGACGAGCGCATCGAGGGACTGCTGGGTCGTCTCGACGTCGAACGCAAGGTCCGACTGATCAGCGGGACCGATTTCTGGCACACCCCTGCCGAGCCCGCGATCGGGTTGCGAAGCATGTTCCTCTCCGACGGACCTTCCGGAGTGCGCGGGGAGTTCTGGGACGAGCGTGATCCGTCGAGCTGTCTGCCTTCACCCACGGCTCTCGCGGCGACCTGGGACGAGTCGACGGTTGCCCGAGCCGCTGGACTTCTCGCCGCCGAGGCGCGCCGCAAGGGGGTGCACGTGGTGCTCGGCCCGACGATCAACCTGCATCGCAGTCCGCTCGGGGGGAGGCATTTCGAATGTTTCTCCGAGGATCCGCTGCTGACCGGGCGGATGGCCGAAGCCTATGTCACCGCGCTGCAGGAAGCGGGTACGGCCGCGACCCCGAAGCACTACGTCGCCAACGACTCCGAGACCGAGCGCTACACCGTCGACGTCCGGGTGGACGAGCGCACCCTGCGCGAGGTTCTCCTGGCGCCGTTCGAACGCGTGGTCGCCGCGGGCGCCTGGTTGGTCATGTCCGCTTACAACGGGGTGAACGGCCACACCATGACCGAACACCCGTTGCTGACCGATCCACTGCGCGCGGAATGGGGCTTCGACGGGGTGGTGATTTCGGACTGGACCGCCGTGCGCAGCACGGATTCAGCAGCGGCCGGCAACGATCTCGCCATGCCGGGACCTTCCGAAGTTTGGGGCGAGCCGTTGCTCGCCGCCATCCGTGCCGGACGGATCCCCGAAACCGCTGTCGACGAGAAGGTGCGCCGGATCATTCGGCTGGCCGCGCGTGTCGGCGCGCTCGACGAGCCGGCTCCGCTCGAGAACCCCGCCCCGCTCGAGAACCCGGCTCCGCTCGAGAACCCGGCTCCGCTCGAGAACCCGGCTCCGCTCGAGAACCCCGCCCCGCGTGGTGCCTCGCCAACGACATCGGAACGGAGTCGAGTCCTTCGGGAGATCGCCGCCGACTCGATGGTGTTGCTGCGTAACGAGGGGCCGCTGCTTCCGCTGCGGCGCTCCGAGCTGGGCAGGGTGGCGGTGCTCGGCCCCAACGCCTCGGCCGCCCGAATCCAGGGAGGTGGCAGCTCCAGCGTGGTGCCGGAGTACGAGGTCTCGCCGCTGGACGGGCTGCGTGCGGCCCTCGAACCCACGACCGAGGTGCTTCATCACGAGGGGGTGGCCGTCCGGGACGGACTCGAACCGGTTCCGGCTGAGATGCTGACCGATCCGGAGACCTCGGAACGCGGAGTGCGGGTACGTTTCCGCGATGCGCGAGGCGAGCTGCTCGCCACCGAGCACCGTGGCACCGCCCAACTGATGTGGACCGGGCCGGAACTGCACGGAGCGGAGACGATCGATGTCCTCGCCAGGTTGCACCCGGTAGCGGGCGGCAAGTACGAACTCGGCGTGGCGGGGATGGGACAGCACGCCCTGTCGGTCGACGGCTCGGTGGTGCTGGAGCGGACGCTCGAACCGGAAGGCGACGATCCGGCGGCGGGCGTTCTCGCCCCGCCGTACGCCACGGTTCCGGTGGAGCTCGAACCGGTGCGTCCGTTCGAGGTGCTCGCCACCCACCGGGTGTCCGGCGCGCCGCTCAGCGCCGTGACGTTGGGACTGCTTCCGGAACGGCCGGACGAGGAGCGGGAGTTCTCCGGGGCCGTGTCGGCCGCTTCCGAGGCCGATGCCGCCGTCGTGGTGGTCGGTACCACCGCTCGGAGCGAGAGCGAGGGCTTCGACCGGGACACGCTCGCGCTGCCCGGGAAGCAGCGCGAACTTCTCCGCGCAGTCGCCAGGGTGAACCCGCGCACCGTCGTGGTGGTGAACTCGGGCGCACCGGTCGAGCTGGAGTGGCACGAGGAGGTTCCCGCCGTGCTGCTGAGCTGGTTCCCCGGGCAGGAGGGCGGTAACGCGCTGGCCGAGGTCCTGCTCGGCGAGAGCGAGCCGGGCGGTCGGCTGCCCACCAGTTGGCCGTTGCGTCAGGAGGACGTCCCCGTGCTCGAAACCCGCCCCGACCACGGGAAGCTGGTCTACGCCGAAGGTCCGCACCTCGGCTACCGGGCGTGGCAGCGAGCCGGGCGGCAGCCCGCGTACTCCTTCGGGCACGGCCTGGGATACACCGAGTGGGAGTACTCCGCACTGCTGGGACCGGACGGGATCGGGGCCGGCGAGGACGCCCTGTTCCGGGTGCGGCTGGCCAATACCGGTGAGCGGCACGGCAAGGAGCTCGTGCAGCTGTACCTGCGGCGGACCGAGTCGGTTGTGGACCGTCCCGCACTGTGGTTGGCGGGATTCGCCGCGATCGAGGCCGCGCCCGGTGAGGAGGTGAGCGTCCCGGTGCGGCTGGAGGGCGCCGCGTTCCGGCACTGGGATTCCGCCACGGGCGGCTGGAGTTTCGAACCCGGCACCTTCAGCGTGCTCGCCGGACGCAGCGTCGCCGACCTTCCGCTGCGCACCGAGCTCACGCTCGACGCCTGAGTTCTCCCGTCCCCTGTCACGTAGCTGCCCGCGGGCGGCAACCGCCGGAACGGTCGCCGCCCGCGGCGTCGATTTCTCGCGAAATCGCCGGACCGTATCCCCGTCAGGACACCGCGCCGTCGAGTCCGTTCCGCAGATCGTGCAGCAGATCGTCGAGCACGATCTCCTCCTCGACGGCACGGCCGGCGCTGGACATGACCTCGGGGAGCTCGGGATCCCATGGTGCCTCGGTGGGGTTCTCGTCCAGGATCCGCAGGTCGGTGCGCCGGGCGGCGGCCCGGTTCACCGTCTCGCGGTAGTCCGCTGCCGACATCCGCCACGGCACGAACCCCGGCCGCTCGTACAGCGCCCCCGCCACGGAGAGCCCCGTCCAGTCGAAGTCGCAGTGCAACCGCAGCACCGCCCCGTCGGCCCGCAGCCGGTCGAGCAGTTCCAGCGCCACCGTGCCGGGACGACCGGACAGGCACACCACCGGATGCCGGACACCCGCGGCCACGGCGGCCTCGAGCGTCCGCGCGCTCTGGCACACCGCGATCACCGTGCCCGGTTCGACCAGGGGTTCCGGGGCGGCCCGGAGGTCGAGGAGTGTCAGGTGCGTCGGCAGTCCCAGCTCGGTGCGTTCCCGCACGGTGCTCGACCACGTGTCCTGCCCCGCCAGCGGCAGCGCCCAGCAGGGCACCGTGACCGAGATCCCGTCCGGGGTGACTCCGCAGCGTTCCCACAGGTTCCGGCGGTCACGTTCACCGCCCGGTGAGTCCGTGCCGTGCGCCATCGATGCGGCACGCAGCACCACTCGGCTCAGCGTGGTCCCGTTGTCCAGCTCGTACTCGCTCCCGGCGCACCGCGCGGCCAACTCGGTGCGCGACCACCAGCCCCGTGGCTGTCGGTCGGGGTCCAGCACGAGACGGGCCAGTACGGCGGCGGCGTGTTCCGCGATCGCGTCCAGGTCCGAGTCGGCCACCCGTCCGTACTGCCTCACCCAGTCGGTCCATGCCGCGGCCCACGGTTGTTCCGCCAGACCGTGCTCGCTCAGCGCCGCGTGCAGCACCCCGACGGTCCGGTCCTGTTCGCCTCCTCGGCGTCGTGAACCCGACTCCTGCCGGGTGATCGGTCGTTCGTGCAGGATCTCCAGCAGCCGTTCCAGATCGACGCCGTGTTCGCCCGCACGCAGCGATTCATCCAGTTTGGACACATTGATCCTGGTTCCCTGCCCCCACATGGGGCGGCCGTAGACCTCGCCCACCTTCTGGCGAGTCCGCTCGTCCGGCAGCTCCAGCCGGAACGTCGCGGGACGGTCGGCGGCCTCCAGCGCCTGCCTGGCGCGTTCCCAGAGGCCCCGCAGCTCCGGCAGGTCCCAGACGGCGCGAATGCTCTCGGGATCGTTCAATGTTCCGTCCGCTCCAGACCGCGACCGTTCCACACGGTGTGGGTGCAGGCGATTCCGTGCCCGCTGCGCGGTCGCAGCACGTCGTAGATGTGCATCTTCGGGATCTTGGGGGAAACCCCCCAACCGCTCGGCCAGGTGATCATCCAGTCCATGTCCAGATCCACCAGCAACCCCAGCATACGTGCCACCGTCGGGTCGTCCAGGCGCTCGAACGCCTCGTCCAGCAGCACGAGTCGCAACGGGTCGTGCTGCTGGGACGCGGACTCGATGGCGTCGTAGAACGAAGCGGCCGCCGCGAACAGGGTCACGTAGGACACCAGCCGGGTTTCCCCCGAGGACAACTGCCGCAGTCGCCGCACCCGCTGCCGGTTGTCGGGGCCGGAGTCGCGGACCCGCACCGTGAACTCGTACCAGTCCCGGTAGTCCAGCGCCTTGGCCAGGATCTCACCGTAACCGCCGGAAACGCTCTCCCGCTGCGACTCGATCAGCTCGGTGAAGACCCGACGCAGCAGGGCGTCCTCCTGCTCCCCGCGTTCCGCGAACGGTTTCCGGACCACCTCGATGGCCTGCCGCAGGTCCTCACTCAGCGCGGTGGCGGGCTGCCAGTCCAGCTGCACGTGCACCCCCTGACTGGAGCGCGCCCCCTCCAGCACCCGATTCATCCGGTCGCACAGATCCCGGGCCACCGCGATCTGGTCGCGCAGCCGCTCCGCGAGATCGCGGATGAGGTAGTCGGCGAAGATCGACCGGTACTGTTCGTTGAGGTACTCGCGCTGCTCGACCAACCGACGGCTTATCCGCAGGGCCGCCTCGGCGACGGGCAGCGGCCCCTCCTCGCCGATCACGGTCACGGTCAGCACCTCGTCCTCCTCGGCCGTGGTGACGTCGAAGTGACCGCTCAGCGACTGCTGCAACGGGTGCAGTTTGTCGTGCACCGCCTTGGCCGTCGTGCTACCCGGTGACGAGCGGGTCACCGCGGTGGACAGCAGCGCGGTGGCCGCCTCCTCGACCCCATCGGGGGATTCGGGCAGCTCCCCCTCGGTGGCCGCCACGGCCGCTGCCCACAGCCCCGGTAGCTCCATCGCCCGACGCAGCGCGCTCGCCGCGGCGCGGCTCTCCGACTCGCGCTCGGAGAGCCGGGCACGAGCCGCTGTCAGCTTCTCGTCGAGTTTCCCGGCCTCCTCCCGGGCAGCGGCGATCCGCTCCCTGACTTCGGGGAGCCGCTCGCGGAGCTGTTCCTGCTCCCGCGTGAGCTCGGCGACCTGTTCGGCGACCCGCTTGCCCTCGTCGTCGACGGAGGCGGTCAACTCCGCCAGGGCGGCGGCCTGCTCGGCGTGGTTCGCGCAGTGCTGTTCGGCGAGTGACTCCGCCGCCATCCGGTCGGCGACCGTCGCGTCGTGGTGCAGCACCGTGGTGCCCAACTGCTTCAACGTGCCGAGGCATCGTGACCCGACTGCCTCTCGCAGGGTTTCCAACGCCCGGCGGGCGTCCGTGGCGGCGCGGTTGGCCTCCTGCAGCGCTTCGGTCTCCGGTTGCAACCCCGCTCGGCCCGCAGCGCGGGACAGCTCGGAACGCATCGCCTGCCAGCGTGCCTCCGCCTGTTCGTGGGCCTGCCGCGACCGGTTCGCGGTGCGCTGTGCCTCGTCCGCGTCGTCGACGGCGCTGCTCAGTCTCGCGTGCGCGCTGAACAGTTCGTCGTCGTCCGGATAGGACTCCAGCTCGCGCTCCAGCGACTCGGCATGTCGTGCCGAGGCGGCCCGCTGCCGCTCCACCTCACCGAGTTCCGCCCGAAGTTCCGCCAGCTCGGCCTCCAACTCGGTAATGCGCTGCTGCCGGGCGGCGTTGCGAGCCCCCGCGCCCACGTACTCGGCCGTTTCCTTGCGCCAGGCGCCGGAGAGCACCCCGGTGCGCCAGTGGCCGTCGGTACGCACCGCTGTTCCCGCCGTGTCGGCCACTGCTACCGAACGCAGCAACGCTTCGATCCGCGCATCGGGGACGCAGCAGTCGGGTTCGGCGGCGGGGACGAGCAGGTCGGCCAGGGAGCCGGCGGTGAGCCGCTCGCCCGGTGTCGCCACCACGTCGGCTGTGGCGGCGTCCGTGGCGGTGCCGTCGGCTGTCACCCACGCGTTGAGCAGCCCGCAGGCCTCCAGCGCACCTTCCAGCGCAGCGCGTTCGGACTCGGGGAGCGATTCCGCGAAGTCCACCAGCCGGTAGAACGCCTCGCCCGAGGCCGGATCCCGTTCCGGGGTGGCCCGGTTCGGCGAGGCAGGTACCCGCTCGCCGCCGGAACGCAGTTCCGCGAGTTCGGTGTCGCGTTCCGACACCGCCGAGCGGGTCTCCGCCAGCTTCCGATCCAGTTCGGTGATGCGCATCCGCACGCGATGCAGCACCGGCTGCGCCCACTCGCGCATCCGTTCCCTGCCGCCGCGCGCCGCGAATCGGTCGGCTGTCAACTGCTCCGGCGTCGGGGACTCCGGGGGCGGGGGTGTTCCCGGGGCCTCGCTCGCCAGGGCGCTGTCGTGCCACCAGCGTCGAACCCGGTCCAGCCATGTCACGGCGGTGTCGTAGAGGTCCTGCCGTACCTGGTTGCGCCGCGCGGCGGCCTCCGTGGCGGTCACCTTCGCCGCTTCGGCCTGCCGTTCGGCGTCGGAGACCTCGGCCCGCTGCCGATCCGTCTCCTCGGCCTGCTGTCGCAGTGTCAGGGTCAACGCACCGCGTTCCCGCGCGGCCTCGACCGCCGCGGCGGCATGCTCGTCCACCTCACGCAGCCGGGAGGCGAGTTCCTCGGTGTCGGGCTGTGGCGGGATGTGCCGTGCCACATCGAGCCATTCGGAACCGCTGTCGGCCGTGCCGCGCACGACCTCCCAGCGGACCGTCGCCTCCGTAGGAGGCATCGTCGGTATCGCCGGTGCCAGCGAACCGTCCAGCCCCGACGCCCTGAGTCCCGCATCGGCCTGGCGGCGGTGCTGTTCGGCCGCGTCGATGTCCGAGCTCAGTCGTTCCAACATGCCCAGCACCGTGGAGGCAGAGCGCTGTTCCTGGTCACGATGCCGTTCGGCCGTGCGGAGCGCGCCTTCCGCCGCGGAGCGCTCGTTGTCCACCAGTGCCCTGCGGTCGTGCAGGTTCTGCAGCTCGGTGTAGGCCGGACTCTGCCGCAACGCACCCAGCGAGGAGTCCAGCTCGCGGTCGCGCTGCTCCAGCTCGCCGACCAGCTCCTCGTTCTCGGAACGTTCGTCCAGTTCGGAACGGTACCGCTCGGCCAGCTCGTCGATCGTCGTGTGCAGCGAGTCGTGCTGCCTGGCCGCCTCTCGGGAGGCCTTCGCCCGCGTGCGCAGCACTGTCAGCGCGTAGTCCGCGTAGGTGGTCAAAAACGAGCTCAGCGCGCTGTCGGCCGTGGTCAGTCGCAGGATGTTCTCGCGGATCGACTCCAGGTCCTCGAACGAGGTCGCCAGCCGCTGTATCAGCGTCGAGTCCAGCGGTGGCAGCGCGTCGGACAGGATCTGTTCGAGCTGTCCCTCCTGCACTCGCAGCCCGACGTCGGGATTGCGCAGCGTGCGTTGCAGATGCAGCAGATCGCCGTAGCGCTCCGGGGTGATGCCGTAAACCGTGCCCGCGATCCGGGCCCGGAAGGACTGCTCGTCGTGCAGGCACTCCGCACCCAGCTCATCGCGCAGCTGGGGCTGGCTCAGCGGCACCTCCCCCGACCCGATCAACCGCAGGTCGTGCTCGACCCGGCGTTCGGTGACGAACCGCCACGAATCGCTGATCTGGTTCGAGGTCGCGGTGGCCTTCACTCCGATCCCACAGGTCAGAAACCGCTCGGAGCCGTCGCGTGCCGTCCTGGACAGTTCCACCCAGGCGTAGCCGAGCCGGTTGCCCCCGCTCTCACGTTCGTCGAGCATCAGCCGCTTCATGCTGACCGTGTCGAATCCCTTGGACCCGATCTGTCGCAGATCACCGTCCAGACACAGCGGCAGCAACAACTCCAGGGTTCGGGACTTTCCGGAGCCGTTGGTCCCCTGGAAGATCGCGCGTCCCCCGCTGAGGTCGAACGTCTGGTTGGCGTACTGCCAGATGTTGACCACGCCGCCCCGCCGCAGACGCCACCGGCCACCGACTTCTTCCCGCCCTGGGGAGTCTCCGCCGGGAGCGGTCGAAAGGTGCTGTCCTGCAGCGCCGTCGGGCCTCGTCACCGCTTCCGTGCTCACCGGGCGGTTTCTCCTTCCGGGTAGTCGAACAACGCGAGGTCGGGTACCGCCGTGTCGGCGGGAGGCTCCGTTTCCCGTTCCGCCGGGGCCGGTTCGCCGTCCGGGATCGGTAGCCAGCGGTGCGCGCTGGGGCTGAGCAGCCACCGCTCCGAATCACCGGACTCGTGCGGGATCAGCACGCCCACCCGCCGCAGCAGATCCATCACCATCGTGACCAGCGAATCCGGATCCTCGATCGCCCGGCGGGACCAGGCTGCCGGATATCTCTCCAGCAGCTCCTCGCACGCCACGCGGAAATCCTCCCGCGCGACCGGGTGCCGGTGATCGCCCTCCCGGGGGGCGGAGCCGTGCAGCAGCGGCGGGATCGCGAGCTGGGCCACGCGCGCCACCGTCGAGCTACCGGGGAACGAGGTGTCGTTGAGGTAGTCCTGCGGATCGGTGGTGGCGATGCCCTCCGAGCGCGACTCGGCCACGATACCGAAGTACCGCTCCAGCAGCCCGGTCTCACCGGTTCGGTGCCTGCGCAGCCAGTTCGCCTGGGCCTCCGGCAGATCCCGGTAGTGCACCACCGGGTCCTCCACCAGCCTGCGTCGCACGGCCTGCTCCACGGTGGCCGCGTGCGCCCCCGTACTGCCCGAGGCCAGTTCCACCAGCCGTTGTGGACCGTCGGCCTCCGACAGCGGTCCGGTCACGAGTTGACCGAGTAGATCGGTGTCGACGGTGATCAGCGCCTCCGCCGTGGCGTCGTTGGCGAGCGGGCCGACCGTGCCCTCGGTCTCGGTGAGCACCCCGAGGGTGACCAGATGGCGCAGTGCGGTGGCCAGCGCCCTGCGTTCGCCGGGTTCGTCGTCGATCGTGATCCCGGCTTCCACGGCGGCCCCCCGGATGTCGTCGATCAGCCGCGAGAGCAGCACCTGCTTTCCGCACCCGGTCAGCGCGGCCAGCGTCAGCGCCACGTAGGCGTAGCCGCGCGGGGTGAGGGTGGGGACCGCCCTGGTGGCGTCCGGGCCGGGGCCGGACTTGTACAACCGTGCGTACCGTCTGCGGATCACCAGCCGGTAGCCGAGCAGTGTGGCGAACAGTTCCCGCAGCACCGCGCGGTGGCGGTAGATCATGCCCAGCAGGTCGCCGTCCTGGCTCGCCGCGTGCAGTAACGGGCGGCGCAGCAGGGTCCTGGCACAGCGCACCACGTTGGCCGCGTCTATGTCGCCGAGTCGGTCGAACCCCGGAACCGAGGTCTCCCGTGTTCTCATCGGATCGCTCCGTCGGTGACGTTCTCGTGGTTCGCGGATCCGGTCGCGGTGATTTTCCCGGACATCTCGGAGACATCCAGCTCCACCGCCGTCTCTCGCAGGGTGAGTTCGCCGCGCACGCTGGAAATCGTGGTCGGGCTCTCCGGGGCGTGCCGGATTCGCAGCCGCAGTCGGTGGACCGGTTCCAGCGCCGTGCGGGTTTCGGTCGGATCCTCCCGGTCGGCCATCGCCAATGTCAGCAGTTCGCACAGCACTTCCAGCGCATCGGCGGAGAGCCTGCTCGCCGTCAGGTTTTCCGCGGTCGCGGCCAGCTCGTCCACGGCGGCGGCACGCCGCTGCTGCTCGGCTCGGCGTTCGTCCAGCAGTTGCCGCTCGGTCATGGGGTCGTGCAGCACCCGCGAGGTGCCGCCGCTGCCGCTCCGGTCGGCGCGGTTGCGAACGTTGACCGGGATCTCCACGCGGTTTCCCGCCAGCCAGCTGGTGGCGTGCTCGTCCCCGTCGTGCGGCGGGGCGGGCTGAAAACATCGGGAGGAGTACAGCCCGAAAGCGGCGGCGTAGAGCCGATGCGCACCGGCCTGATCGGAGTCGTCGAACCAGCGCGCCAGGTGGAGCAGATCGCTCCGGCGCCCGGGTACCGGCCCGCCGCCCGAGGTTGCGTGCTTGACGCTGGCCAGCAACGAGCCGATCGCGCGTGCGGTAGCCTCGCGCAGTGCCGACACCTGGCTCGGCCTGCCCGGTGAGTCCAGGAACCAGTCGGTGAGTTCCTGCCAGTCGGCCCCGGTCCTGCCGCGTGCCCGCTCCACCTCCGCGCCGAGGTCCTCCACGGTGCCCAGCGCCGCCAGCAGTTGCTCCCGACGCCGTGCCAGCACGCTCAACGACGCCGCGATCGGCTCGGTGTGGCGGATCACGTCCTCTACCACCGCCTGGATGTACTCCACCAGCAGATTCCGGAAACCGGATATCTCGCTCGCGTTCAGGTGATGCCTGGTAACCACCTGGCCGAGGTAGGCGTAGAAGTCGCGAACCGTGTCGGCGAGCTCGGAGTGCTGCAGGAAGACCGTGGTTACCTGTTCCGAGAGGCGCTCCCTGGTCCGTTCCGGCAGTGTCTCGACGCTCGTCTCCTCGGGAAGCAGTTCCACGATCCCGTGCAGCCCGCGCTCGATGGCGGGCAGCAACTCCTTGGAGACTTCCCGTGCGCCCTCGGGAACCCGCAGCAGCGCGTCCACGTCCCGCTGCACCCGCACACCCAGCTTGCTCACCTGGAAGCGCACGCTGCCGTGCTGGAACTCCGCGATGCTGGACGCGGTGGTCTCGCGCCTGCCGTGGGTCAGGTTGCCCCATTCGCGGAGCTTGCGCAGCCGTTCGACCACTGTCGACAGCTCGGACTCACCTTCGGCGATCCTGCCCTCGCGTTCGGCCACCGCCAGCGTGCCCGCCACCTCCGCCGCGGAGAGGTCCGCCAGCAGTGTGGAGGTGAACAGCCGCATGATCGTCAGGTAGGTGCGGTGGCCGCTCACCTGCAGGTGGCGGTAGAGCAGCAGGCGTCGTTCACCGGAGTCGACGTCCGGGTCCGTCGGAAGCTCCCGTTCGGCCGCCGGACCGTCCGAGACCTCGGCGCCCGCGGTTGTCCCGCCGTGCGGGGAAGCGGTTCTCGCGAGGTCGGCGCCGTCCGTTCCGGCTCCGGTGATCCATTCCGGACCAGGTGGATGCGCGACCGGAGCGGGGTGGGGCGGCACGGCGTTCGGCATCGCCCCGGAGCTCGGTTCGACGGCTTCGTGATCGGCGGTCACGGTCAGCCACGATAACCCCGGACTCGGGAGCCACCGAAAACACTCCGTTACTCGTGACCTCGGTGTGCCTCGTGTCGTCACGGAAAGGTAGCGTCCGCCACGGACGTGGTCGACCTTGCGAGGAGGAGTAGGCGTGAGCTCGGGGCGGGCGGTCGGTTTATTACTCGGCGTAGCCGCTGACGCGGTGCTGGGGGATCCGAAACGCGGCCACCCGGTGGCGGCGTTCGGCAGGATCGCGCAGCGGGTGGAGTCGGTCACCTACCGCGCCGACCGTTCGGCAGGCGTGCTGCACACCGCCGCGTTGGTCGGCGCGACCGTTGGCCTCGGTGCGCTGTCGCAGCGGATGGTCCGGCGTTCGCCGGTGGCCGAAGCGACGTTGACCGCCCTGGCGACCTGGAGTGCGCTCGGCGGCGCATCCCTGGCGCGGGAGGGCAGCGCGATGGCCGGTCACCTCGACTCCGGTGAGCTGGCGGCGGCGCGTTCCAGGTTGCGAGGACTGTGCGGGCGCCGCGCCGACGAGCTCGACAACCAGGGACTGGCGCGTGCCACGGTCGAATCGGTGGCGGAGAACACCTCGGACGCGGTCATCGCTCCGCTGTTCTGGGGCGCCCTCGCGGGAGTTCCGGGACTGGTCGGTTATCGGGCGACCAACACGCTCGACGCCATGATCGGGAACCGGAGCAGCAGGTATCACGCTTTCGGCTGGGCCGCGGCGCGACTGGACGATCTGCTGAACCTGCTCCCGGCACGCACCACCGCGATGCTGACCGTGGCGTGCGCACCGGTGGTCGGTGGCTCGGCGCGCGAGAGCGGTCGGATCAGGCGACGGGACGCCTCGGCGCACCCCAGTCCCAACGCGGGCCAGGTCGAGGCGGCGTTCGCCGGTGCGCTGCGCATCAGGCTGGGAGGCCGGATCGACTACGAGCACACCGCCGAGACCCGCCCCGTGCTGGGGGAGGGGCGTACCGCCGACGGTGGCGACATCACCCGAAGTGTCGAGCTGTCCAGGCTGATCGGCACCGTGGGGGGTGTGCTGGCTTCGGTGACGGCGCTGCTCGTGGGCAGGCGGAGGTGAGACGTCCCGCGGGGAGCTCGCCGGTCAGGTACCCGCCGAGTTCTCCTGCTCCCGCTTCTCCTGTTCCCGACTCTCCTGCTCCCGGCGTTCCTCCGCCGCGATCACCTCGGCGACCGACATGCGGGATCTCCGCTTCCGCCCGCCGCTCTCGGACGCCTCCCCGTGCGGTGATCCCCCGCTCGGTACCCGGCCGCTCGGAGTGCGGGGGGAACGCATCTCGCCGTAGACCAGATACCCCACCGCCAGCGGGGCCATGGCTCCGAAGATGATCCACTGCATCGCGTACGAGAAGTAGGGGCCGGACTCCAGCCTCGGCAGTGGCACGGCCTGCAGCACACCGGGCTGGTTGGAGACCAGTGTGAAGTAACCGGGGCGCAGCGGAATATCGACGCCGCGCTCCACCGTGTTCGCGTTGATCGCGTACGTCCACCGGTGGCCGTCGTGGCGGAACATCGAGCGTTGTTCGGCGTCGTACTCGTTCGCGCGGATCCGCGCCGTCAACCGCACCGTCCCCTCCGGGGCGGCCGCGTACTCCGGCGCCCTGGTGGACTCCACCGGGCGGATGAATCCACGGTCGACCAGCACCGTCCCACCGCTCTCCAGCCGGAACGGGGTCAGCACCTCGAAGGCGGGTTCGCCGAGCACGGTGCGCTGCCAGGCCAGTGTCTCGCCACGGGAAAGGTAGTGACCGGTGAACGTGACCCGCTTCCACTCGGTCGAGGAGCCCGGAGCCTCCCCGCTCGGCAGCACATCACGCAACGGCTTGGGCTCCGCGCGCATCGATGCCCGGATCGCGTCGTTGCGCGCCTGCGTCTCGTTGTGCCTGCTGAACTGCCACGGTGACAGCACCGTGAAGCAGAGCGTGGAAAAAACACCCACCAGCAGGAGCAACGCGATCCAGCCGGGGCGCAGTAGAAACCCGAAACGCACGGGTCCACGGTAGGCCGGGCGATGGCCGGTGCGCCGCACGGGTCCATCCGGTAGTGGGACTCGTCTCCCGGCTCAGAACGAGCGCAACGCCTCCCGCGCGACCGAATGGGCCTGACTGGCGAAACCGCGACCGAACAACACGCCGTGCACCAGCAACGGGAACAGCTGATGTATCCCCACCCGCTCACGCCAGCCCGGCGCCAGGGGAGTCTCCGCCTCGTAGGCGGCCAGCACCTGCTCCAGATGGGGACAGCCGAACAACCGCAGCATCGCCAGATCGGTCTCGCGGTGCCCGCCGTGCGCGGCCGGGTCGATCAGCCACACGTGAGTCGTGTCCTCCGGGGCTCGCCCCCAGTGCACGTTGCCGCTCCACAGGTCGCCGTGCAGCCTGGCGGGCGCCTCGTCGGCGCCGGGAAGTTCGCCGAGTCGTTCGCAGAGTTCGGTTATCGGCTCCGCCTCCGAGCGGTACAGCGTGCCCGCGTCCACCAACCGCCGCACGTAGGGCTCCACGCGCAGCGTGCTGTAGAAGTTCGGCCAGTCCGCCACGGGCTCGTTGCGCATCGGGGCCAGACCGATCCAGGCGTCCTCGGGGCCGCCCGGAGGTGGGCAGCCGTGCGCGGTGGCCCCGGCGGCGTGCGTCCGCGCGAGTGCGCGTCCGAACTCCGCCGCCGCCTCGGCGCTGGGAGGGTTCTCGGCCACGTGCTCGGTGACCAGCCACTGCTCGTCCTCGCCGAAGACCTCGGGTACGCGTATCGTGCCCGCCTCGGCCAGCCACCGCAGTGAGGCCGCCTCCGCACGCAGCGCGTGCGGCATGTCCGGCGGGGCGGCCTTGGCGAACACGCTGCGGCCGTCGTCGAGTCGGACCTCGTAGGCAGCAGAGGCGTCGCCGCCCCCGAGGCGACGAGGCTCCGCCGCCTCGGCCCCCGTCAGTTCCGCGACCGCTTCGGCCAACCCCGGACGGCTCATGAAATCCCCCTCGATCGGGTCGTCGGGTCGTGAGTTACGAACGGTTCCGGTCGTTTCCGCTCTCGACCGGTGCGACGAGCGGTCACGACGCCGGCTCGGAGGGAGACGTCGTCTCGGCCGAGGAGGCGGAACTCCGCTCTCCCACGGCGGGCAGTCCCAGGCCTGCCCTGACCCGGTCGAGCAGTCCCGGGACAGCGGCCTCGATCATCTCCATCACCCCGTCGAAACCGCGCTCGCCACCGAAGTAGGGATCCGGCACCTCCGCCCACTCGTCGGACTTCGGGTCGAACGAGCGCAGCAGCCTGACCCGGTCGGCGTCCTGAACCTCGTCCCGGAGCACGCGCAGGTGCCCCGCGTCCATGGCCACCAGCAAGTCCGCGTCGAGGTGGTGCTCGTCGAGTTGTGCGGCGGTGTGCTCGGTGGAATAGCCGTGATCCGCCAACACCGCGCTGGTGCGGGGATCGGCCGACTCCCCGGCGTGCCAGGGACCGGTGCCCGCGCTGGACACCTCGACCCGGTCGGAGAGCCCGGCACGCCGCAGGTGCTCCCCGAACACCAGCGCTGCCATGGGGGACCGGCAGATGTTGCCGGTGCAGACGAAGGAGACGTGGAAGGCCTTGGTGGTGGAATCGAATGTCACACCCCCAGTGTCCCGTTGCGCGGCATCGCCCGGGCGCCGGGTTCTCCCACGTGACGCTTTCCGTGGGGCTGCCTAGCACCGGCGTGCGGTGGTTCCGGCGGCACCACCGGCGCTGTCCGGCCCGACCCGATCGGTAGCTAGACTGCCGGGGATGACTCGCCGGGACGACAGGGAGATGCTCCGCCATCACGGAGATGTGGACGCCGCTGGCGAGCTGCTCGACTTCGCGGTCAACGTCCGGCTGCGCCGACCCCCCGAGTGGTTGCGCGACCGGCTGATCGGCGCGTTGGACAGGCTGGGCGGTTACCCGTCCGCCGAGGACGACCTCGCGGCCCGGTGCGCGGTGGCCCGACGGCACGATCGTTCTCCCGAGGAAGTGCTGCCCCTCGCGGGGGCGGCGGAGGGGTTCGCGTTGCTGCCCACCCTCCGTCCGGAGCTGGCAGCCGTGGTGCATCCCTCGTTCACCGAGCCGGAGCTGGCGCTGCGCGAGGGTGGGGTCGACGTCACCCGAGTGCTGCTCGATCCGGCCGACGGGTACCGACTCCGGCCGGAGGCCGTGCCCGAGCGGGCCGATCTGGTGGTGCTGGGCAACCCCACGAATCCCACCTCGGTGCTGCACCCCGCCGAGACCCTGCGTTCGCTGGCCCGTCCCGGACGGGTGCTGGTCGTGGACGAGGCCTTCGCCGACGCGGTGGTCGACGAGCCGGAATCGCTGGCCGCCGAACGGATCCCCGGACTGCTCGTGCTTCGTTCGCTGACCAAGATGTGGGGACTGCCCGGACTGCGGGTCGGGTACGCGCTGGGAGAACCGGAACTGCTGCGTCGGTTGACGCACCGTCGCCCGCACTGGCCGGTGGGCACGCTCGGGTTGGAAGCCCTACTGGCGTGTTGTGAACCCGAGGCCGTCGCCGAGTCGCAACGCGCGGCGGACCGGCTCGCCCATCGCCGCGACGAGCTGGCGGCCCAGCTCGCCGACATCCCGGGAGTCGACGTCGCCCTGCCCGCCGCGGCCCCCTTCCTGCTGTTGCGGGTGCCGGACGGCTCTTCGGTGCGCGCGGGGCTGCGGCGACACGGGATCGCGGTACGCCGGGCCGACACCTTCCCCGGGCTCGACGAGGACCACATCCGGGTGGCCGTGCGCGACGATACGGAGAACTCCCGACTGGTCTCGGCGCTGCGGGGAGTCGTCGCACCACCGGAGGGCCGGGGGTGCGCACCCACCGACCACGAGCCGGTTGCCACCGTTACCGAAAATCGATCCACGACACGGGAAGCGACTCGATGACCACACGGATCAGGGATGTGCTCGACGTACTCGAAGCCGCCTACCCGCCGAGTTACGCCGAGTCGTGGGATGCGGTCGGGTTGGTCTGCGGCGATCCCGATGCGACGGTGCGTCGTGTGCTGTGCTGCGTCGATCCGGTCGAGGAGACCGTCGACGCCGCCGTCGAGCAGGGCGCCCAGCTGCTCGTCTCGCACCACCCGCTGCTGCTGCGCGGGGTGCACGCCCTGCCTGCCGACGACCCCAAGGGCCGTCTGCTGCACCGGCTGATCCGTGCCGGGATCGGACTGTACTGCGCCCACACCAACGCCGACACGGCGAGCCCCGGTGTTTCCGATGCGCTCGCCGCGCGGCTCGGACTGACCGTCACCGGCCCGCTCAGCCCGCACCGGGAGGGGGCCGAAACCGGCCTGGGCAGGCTGGGAACTTTGCCCGAGCCCGAACCGTTCGAACGATTCGTGCACCGGGTCGCCGATGCGCTGCCCGTGACCTCTTGGGGGGTACGCGGGGCGGGTGACCCGAACCGCCCCGTGCGGCGGGTCGCCGTGTGCGGCGGTTCCGGTGACTCGAATCTGGAGGCCGCTGTCGAGGCCGGGGTGGATGCCTACGTCACCGCGGATCTGCGGCACCACCCGGCGACCGAACACCTCTCGCGTGCCGATGTGCCGGACACGCGTGTCCCCAACCTCGTCGACGTCGCGCACTGGGCCAGCGAGTGGCCCTGGTGCGAGCAGGCAGCCGATGTCCTCGGCGCGGCGTTGCCCGATACCGTCGAAGTCCTCGTCTCCTCGTGCCGCACCGATCCATGGACGGTGCACGCGCACGCCACGGCCACCGATACTGGGAGGAAGCCGGAGTGAAAGCCGATCCCGCCGCACAACGCAGGTTGCTCGAAGTCGCCAACGTCGATGCCGAGCTCAACCGCATCAACCACCGCAGGTGGTCGCTGCCGGAACTGGAGCGGATCGGCGTAGCCGAGCGCGAGGTTCGGACCAAGCAGGACGCGTTGGTGGCAGCGCGGACCACACTCGACGATCTGCGCAGCGAGGTCGAGCGGCTGGAGCACGAGGTCGACCAGGTGCGGTCGAGGCAGCAGCGCGATCAGCAGATGATGGACTCCACCGACTCCTCCAAGCAGCTGGAGGACCTGCAGCACGAGATGAGTACTCTCAGCAGGCGCGAGGCCGCGCTGGAGGACGACATGCTGGAGGTCATGGAGCGCCGCGAAGCCCAGGAGACCGACGTTTCGCACGCCCAGCAGGAGGTGAACACCGCGGAGTCCGAATTGGAGGACGCGCGGCACGCTCGTGACGAGGCGCTGGCGGACCTGGAAAGCGACGAGGCCAAGCGACTGGCCGAACGGGAGTCGTTGGTCGCGGACATACCGCAGCAGCTTCTGGACCTCTACGAACGCATCAGGCAGCAGCGTGGTTCGGGTGCCGGACGTCTGCAGGGGAACAGGTGCGGTGCCTGCCGCCTCGAACTGGACCGTGCGGCGCTCGCCTCGGTGCGGGAGGCCGCGGCGGACGACGTGGTGCGCTGTGAGGAGTGCGGCGCGATCATGGTGCGCACCAAGGAGTTGGACCAGTGAGCAACCGGGTGATCGTCGAGGCAGATGGCGGGTCGCGTGGTAATCCCGGTGCGGCGGGCTACGGAGCGGTGGTTCGCGACGCCGCGGACGGTCGGGTGTTGGCCGAGCGTTCCGACGGGCTGGGGGAGACGACCAACAACGTGGCCGAGTACCGCGGCATGATCGCCGGGCTGGAAGCGGCCCTGGAACTCGGCGCGGCGGAGGCCGAGATCCGGCTGGACTCCAAACTCGTCGTCGAACAGATGTCGGGCAGGTGGCGGGTCAAGAACCCGGTGTTGCAACCGTTGGCCGCCGAGGCGCGGAAGCTCGTGTCGCGGTTCACCTCCGCGCGGTTCGAGTGGATTCCACGGGAGCGCAACAAGCACGCCGACCGGCTCGCCAACGAGGCCATGGACCGGCAGGGCGACGGCGCGGAGCCGGTGACCGAAGCCGGCCAGCTGTTCGCACCCGGATCGGCGGTGCCCGCCGAGTCCGTCGAATCGCCCGAGCCCGCTGAGCGAACCGCGACGGCCGAAACGGCCGAGGCCGATTCCGCGCCGAGTGGCGTCGCCAGCTGGAGCGGTGCGGTGGGAGCCCCGACGCGGTTGCTGTTGCTGCGGCACGGACAGTCGCCCATGTCGGTGGACAAACGCTATTCCGGCCGTGGGGACGTGCCGCTCACCGAGCTGGGGAGGCGACAGGCGCGAGCCGCTGCCGGGCGACTGCTGACGATGGAGGAGCTCGTTCCCGAGGAGGGAGCGGTCCCGGTGCTCTCCTCGCCGCTGAGCCGGGCTCGCGGCACCGCCGAGGCGGTGGCCACGGCCATCGGCGGGCAGCTGGTGCCGTACGAGGGGTTGGTGGAGACCGACTTCGGTGCCTGGGAGGGGCTGACCTTCACCGAGGCGGCACAGCGGTACCCCGAGCTGCATCGCAGCTGGCTCGGTGATCCCGCGGTGACACCCCCGGAGGGCGAGAGCATGAACGCGGTCTTCGCGCGGGTCGACGAGGTGCGAAACCGGCTGCTGCGGGACTACGCGGGACGAACGATCGTGCTCGTAACCCACGTGACACCTATCAAGGCGCTGTTACGTATGGCCCTGGGGGCCGGGCCCGAACTGTTCTACCGGCTCCACCTCGATCTCGCCTCGTTGTCGGTGGCCGAGTTCTATCCCGATGGCAACGCCTCGGTTCGGTTGGTCAACGACACTTCACACCTTCGAGGTCTCTGAAAGCTTCCACCGCCGCTCAGAGAGCGACGTGTTCGCGAGCCAGCACCACGGCGCCGTCGAGCTCGGCGTGGTGCAGCGAGCTCGTCACCAGGCGACAGGCGGAGTGCGGTAGCGAGGAGCACCGCACCGCCTGCTCCATCGGTTGCCGCAGTACCTCGCCCGCCCTGGTCACCGCACCACCGAGGACGACCAGATCCGGATTGAGCACGTTGCGGAGGTAGGCGATTCCGCGTCCCAACGCCGTACCCGCCCGCCGCAGCGCTGCCGTCGCCCCGGCATCGCCGTGCTCGGCGGCGTGCAGCACGGTGTCGATGTCGCAGTCGGACGCGAGCGCGGTCGGGGTTCCGTCCTCGGCGGCCTCGCGCACCGACTGCAGAATCGCGGGTCGCGAGGCCACGCTCTCCAGGCATCCCGAGTTGCCGCAGGCGCACTGCCGACCGTTGTCCTCCACGCGGCAGTGTCCGATCTCGCCGCCGATTCCCGCCGCTCCCGAGAACAACCGCGAGTCCAGCACTACGCCCGCGCCGATGCCCGTGTCGACCATGATCCGGACGAAGTTGGCGATGCCGTCGCCCCAACCGAAGCGTTGTTCCGCCAACGCGCCCGCATGCGCCTCGTTGTAGATCACCGCCGGGACGCCGAACAGCTCCTCGACCCACTCCCGAAGCGGCACGTCGTGCCAATCCAGATTCGGAGCCAGCAGGCAACGACCGCTGCGGTGGTCGACCAGTCCGGAGACCGAAACTCCGACGGAGGAGATGCGCGTCACGGGAACTCCCGCTCGTTCCGCCGCTTCGCGGACCAGTGGCTCCAGTCGGTTCACACCTGCCGCCGCGTCGCCGACCGAGCTGGGAGCCGATGCCCGCGCCAGCGTCCTGCCCAGTGCGTCGGCCACGGCCACCGAACTGTTGCGCACCCCTAGGTGGACCCCCACGTAGGCACGCGCGTCCGGGTTGAAGATCACGAGATTCGGCCTGCGGCCGCCCGCCACGGCCGCCTCACCGACCCCGGCCGGGACGAGCAGTTCCTCTTCGAGCAGCGAGTCGATGATCGAGGACACCGAGGGCTTGGTCAGACCGGTCGTGCGGGCCACCGCTGCGCGCGAGCGCGCTTGGCCGTCGCTGAACAGCTCGATCATGTGCTGTCGGTTCAGCTGCCGGACCGTCCGTGGGTCGGCCATGCCGCGAAAACCTCCTCGTACGGCTCACGGATCACTACCGGCCGCGAGCGCTGCGACTCTCGGTGATCGATCGAAACCATGAGTAACAGTCGTTCACCGTATTGACACGCATTAGTAAGGATACGATCCTTACCAACCATTGCTGGGTCACACTTCCCCTTGAGTGCAATGGAGCATAGATGTCCTTCCATTCCACCACCGGCACCTCGGGTGCCGGATCTCACGCCCGACCACTGCGCACGGCCCACTTCGCCTCGGTGGCGGCGCTCGGCGGGTTTCTCTTCGGTTACGACACCGCCGTGATCAACGGAGCCGTCACCTCGATCCGGGAAACCTTCGGGGTCGGTTCGGTGGTCACCGGGCTGGCCGTCGCCATGGCCCTGATCGGGTCCGCCCTCGGTGCGTGGAACGCCGGGACGCTCGCCGACCGGTACGGCCGACTGGTCACGATGCGCACCGCTGCGGTGCTCTTCCTGTTGAGCGCGATCGGATCGGCCCTGCCGTTCACCGTCTGGGACTTCACGTTCTGGCGGCTCGTCGGCGGCGTCGCGGTCGGCATGGCCTCGGTGATCGCACCGGCCTACATCGCCGAGATCGCCCCTGCCCGGCGCAGGGGGCGGCTCGGCACCCTGCAACAACTGGCCATCGTGCTGGGCATCGCGATTTCCCAGGTGATCAACTGGGCCATCGCGGGTGCGGCCGGTGGCGCCGCTGAGCCGGTGCTGGGACTCGACGCCTGGCAGTGGATGTTGGCTGTGGAGGCGGTTCCCGCGGTTCTCTACGGTGCGCTGGCGTTCACCATCCCGGAATCACCGCGTTACCTGGTCACACGGGGTCGCTTCGACAGTGCTCGACAGGTGCTGGACACCACCGAGGAGGGCGACGTCGACGAACGGCTCGCCGAGATCCGGGAGTCCGTGGTGAACGACCACCGTCCTCGGGTGCGGGATCTGCGCAGCGCGCGCTCCGGGCTGCTTCCGATCGTCTGGATCGGCATCGTGCTGTCCGTGTTACAGCAGTTCGGCGGGATCAACGTCATCTTCTACTACTCGTCGGCGCTGTGGCAGTCGGTCGGCATCGACGAGTCCAGCTCACTGCTGTTGAGCCTGTCCACCCAGATCTTCAACGTGCTGGGCACCGTCATCGCCCTGCTGCTGCTCGACAAGGTCGGACGCCGCCCGCTGCTGCTGACGGGTTCGGTGGGCATGACGGTCATGCTGGGCCTGGCCACGTTCGCCTTCAGCCACGCGAGCACCGTGGACGGCGAACCGAACCTGGCCAACCCGTACGGACCGATGGCGCTGGTCGCCGCGCACGTCTTCGTGTTCTTCTTCGCCATCTCGTGGGGTCCGGTCGTGTGGGTGCTGCTGGGTGAGATGTTCCCGAACCGGTTCCGCGCCCCCGCGCTGGCGGTCGCCGCCGCGGCCCAGTGGCTGGCCAACTTCCTCGTCACCGCCACTTTCCCGCCGCTGTCCGACATCAGCCTGTCGATGACCTACCTCGGGTACACCGCCTTCGCGGCCGTGTCCGTGTGGTTCGTGATCAAGTGGATCCCCGAAACCAAGGGACGGACACTCGAGGACATGGATCGCACCACCGTGTCGTCGAGGGTCTGAGCACCCTGTTCGGTCCGCGGCCCGTCGAGTTGCCGGTCCGCGGTCCGAAAGGTCGGTTCGCCGTCGGAGTCCTCCCGCCTCCGTGCGCAGTGCCCGAGGTGGCGGGCACTCTCGGCCTCGCCACCACTGGCGAGCGAGAACGGAGGGGAGGACCCGTCAACCGGGTACCTGGGGCGAACGAGGGCGACCGACTCCTACTAGAATGACGGTGCGGACGAGTCGACCGGGCGGCCGCGACGGGGTTCGGCCCCGTCGAGGAAAGTCCGGACTCCACAGGGCAGGGTGGTTGCTAACGGCAACCAGGGGTGACCCTCGGGAAAGTGCCACAGAAAGCAAACCGCTCGACCGTACTGCTCGGTCGGGTAAGGGTGAAAGGGTGGTGTAAGAGACCACCAGCGTCCCCGGTGACGGGGACGGCTCGGTAAACCCCACCCGGAGCAAGGTCAAGAGGGCACCGTTGTCGGTGCCTGCGCAAGTGTTCGAGGGCGGCCCGCCCGAGACTTGCGGGTAGACCGCTGGAGCCCGTCGGTAACGGCGGGCCTAGATGGATGGCCGCCACGCGGGAACGCCTCGGGCGTTCGCCGCGTACAGGATCCGGCTTACAGGTCGACTCGTCCGCTCTCCCGGGCGGCGTTTCCGCCGTCCGCTGTCAGTGCTTCTTCCGAACCGGACGTGTCCGTCGTGTTCGGTAGGCCGGCCGTACTTCTCGGCGCCCCGGTGAGAATCCCCGGTGTCGATCCCGAGCAGCGATCCGGTCACCCGTTGGTTCGACCGTGCCGCGTTTTCGGGGGAAAGATCCGCGATGGCGTGGTAACCAATCGATGTCGAGCCACCCGGAGCGCGAGCAGGCGGGACGTTTCGTCGAGTGATCCCGCGCGAAAGGTGGGTCGACGACGTGCCGCTGCCTTTCACCGCCGCCTTCCCGCGCGCCGGCGGCCGACCCGGGCAGCGGGATCCGCCCCCGCCCGTGGAATTGGGAGCTCGGCTTGGCAGCAGGGTATGTCTTCGCCTCGGACGACCGACTCACCGCGGCCCATCTCGGTGCCCTGGACAGGAGCTTCGACCACATCAGCGTCCGACGGCTGCTCGACTGCGGCGTGCGGGCGGGTTGGCGGTGTCTCGACGTGGGAGCCGGGAGCGGTTCGTTGGCCGCGTGGCTGGCGGGCATGGTCGGGCGGCGCGGTGAAGTGGTCGCCACCGATCTGGATCTTCGTGGGTTGCGGCACGTGTCCGCGAGGAACCTGCGAGTCATCGAGCACGATCTCACCGTGGACCGACTCGCCGGGAGCGGTTACGACCTGGTGCACGGCAGACTGCTGCTGATCCTGCTCGAAGGACGATGTGAACTGCTGCGGCACCTGGTGGGGGCGCTCAAGCCCGGTGGGGTGCTGCTGCTCGAGGACTTCGACGTGGAGGGCGCGGGAACCGTCTGTGCTCCCAGCGAGACGGACGCGGAGGTTTTCGACCGCGTGTTGTGGTCCTATCTGGACGCCATGTCCGCCGTGGGGGCCGACATACACTGGGGACGGCACCTTTACGGCGAGCTGTGCCGGACGGAACTGACCCGGGTCGATTCCACGGCGACCGCCGAGGTGTGGCGGGGTGGTTCGCCCGGGTGTGAGCTGATCCGCGCCAATTTCACGCAGTTGCGGGACCGTGTGCTCGCCGACGGCCGGGTTGACCTCGCCGATTGGCGACACGCCATGCGACTGCTGGAGGACCGGCGTTTCGCGATGCGCGGATTTCTGCTCGTCGGCAATTCGGGGATTCGGTGACTAGTGGTCGTTCTCCGCCGCTGCCACCCCAACGGTGAGCACGTGCGACGATGATCGACACTGGCTTCACGGAAGTGTGATGTGAGATCCGGCATCATCGGTGTGGGCGCCGACTGATCACCGGGGCCGTTGTCGGAGTTCCGTCGGTTACGAAAGGATGGTCCTCAGTTGGCCACTGTCGAACCCCCCACTAGAGACGGAACACGGATCGGTGTGGACGAACGGGTGAATCCCGGTCGAACCGTGCGACACGAAGTTGCGCCGTACGAGTGGTTTTCAGTGTCGGCGGGCATGCTGTAAGAGTGACACGTTCGACGCCACACCCGGTGGGCGCTACCACTACTTCCGGGACACGTGACATGTTCTACTCGATACCGCGTGCCGGGCATCCCCCGGTTTGTCGAAAAAAGCCGACAACCGCTCGTACACAGAGGTAACAATGACCGCCGTGCCACTAGCAGCCCTGGACCCGATCGCAACGTTCGTGATGACGCGGTCGCCGGTGACGGTGCTCGCGCAGACCGATCTGAACACCGACGGCATCCGGGAATGGATTCTGAACAATCTGCTCCCGCTGCTGCTGTTGACCGTGGCACTGCTGCTGCTGTGGCTGGGTGGCGGCAAGGGCGACAACGCGGGCGTGATGCGCCGTGTCGGAGGCGTCTTCGTCGCACTGGCGATCATCGGACTCGCGGTCAGCGGTACCGGTGTGGACATCGGAACCTTCATAGCCGGCCTGTTCAGCACCAGCGGTGGGTAACGACCGAGCGTTCGGCCCGATGGGCAGGTGGCGAGGATATGCAGGTACGTACCGACGACGAGATCTACCGGGTGGACGCCGTCTGGCTGGGCCCGCCGAAGGCGACCTTCCCGTGGCGCGCTCGCTACGTCGCCTGGGGTGTGGGGATCCTGGTCTTTCTGCTGGTGCTCGCAGCGGAACGTCGGATGAACATCGGCTTCGGTTTCTTCTCCACAGCGTGGGCCGTGGTCATCACGATCGCGCTGACCCGGCTGATCTGCTCCCGGATCAGTCACGAGCGACCGCTGAGCGCCGTGATGGTGATGTGGTTGCGCGAGCTGACGGCGCCGCGTCGGTCCGTGCGGGGGAGGGGAGGAGCCGCGAGTGCCGCCGCCGTACGGGTCAGTTCGCGACGTCCCCGTCCCGCACGGTCCAAACAGTCCGGACGTGGGAAGCGATCCGCCCGCCGGAAGCGGGCCTCCGCCGGGTCCGCACCCGCCGGACCCGCTCGGCAGGGTGAGGCCACCCGCCCCGCGCGCGAGGTCCGGACCCCGCGTGATCGCTCCGGTTCCGCCGGACGAGCCAGTCCCCCCAACAGTCGTGTGCGTAGCAAGGAGGTTCGCGGTGTTCGGTCGCGGGCGAGGTCGTGAGAACGATTCAAAGCGGGCCTCGGGACAGCAGTACCGTGCCGCGCCGCAGAAGGCGTCGAAGAACGGACGGCGGAGCAAGCGCAAGGACCGCAAGCCTTCCGGGGAGCAGTCCCTGCCCAGCTACACGCCGTCGATAGCGGCCCGCTCCATCGACGGTCACCTGCTACGTACCGGCCAGGACGTGTTCGCCTGGTACCGGCTCTCCCCGCAGCGCTGGTCGTTCAGATCCGATTCGCAGCGACAGGACCTCATCGCCGCCATCGCCGGGCAGTACGCCGAGCTGCAGGGACGTTGGCTGCATCTTCGCGTGACGAACCGGCCCTATCCGATCCGGATGTGGGCCGAGGCGCACGTACGTAACGCGCACAACCCGGTTCCCGATGTAGCGGGGGCGTTGAGTTTCGACGACTACATGGTCGGGGAACAGCAGCAGCTCATGGGGCGCTCGATGGCCGAGAAGGAGGTCTACCTGGGGGTGCAGGTCCAGACCCGCAACGTGGTCGACCGCGCGGTCGAGCGAGCCGCGCCGCTGCTTCGTCGAGTGTTCCCGGAGGCTGTCGACGCCGAACTGGTCGCCCTGGACAGCGAGATCGAACACCTGGATCAGGTGATCGGCTCGGCGGGTCTGGACGGCAGGCCGGTCACGGCAGAGGAAGTCTCCTGGCTGATGCACCGCTCGTGCTCGCTCGGACTGCCCGCCCCGCGTAACCTGCCCGCGACCCCGAGCAGCGACTGGCAACCCGAGGATCTGGCCTCTTTCACCGACGCCGCCGACATGCACCAGGAGCCCTACGCCCCCACGGTCACCGTCCGCGGGCGTACCGGTTCCAACGCCGGGGTGAGCAGGCAGGTGGCAGTGCTGACCCTCGGGCAGACGCACGGACTGCAGATACCCGAAGTGGACGATCCCTGGTTGCAGCACTCCGACCGGTTGCCCGCGCCGGTCGAGTGGTCCGCCCGCATCTACGTCCGTCGTCCGGAGGACGTCGGTGGGGAGCTGCAGCGCCAGATGAACAAGGTGCGCTCCCAGGTGCGCCACTACACCGAGGAACACGGCCTGGAACCGCCCACCTCGCTCTCCCGGCAGGCGGGCAGGGTGCTGGAGATCGACGACGAGATGACCTCCGGCTTCACCGCGTTGGCCACCCGGGTGCGTTCCTGGTGGCGCATGTCGGTGTCCGGGCCGACCGAACGTGACGCGCTGCGGCTGGCCCAGCAGTTGCTCGATCTCTACAAACCCAAGGTGGCGATCGAGCACCCCGAGGCCCAGTACGCCATGGCGCGGGAGTTCATTCCCGGTGAGCCGCTCGCCTCGGGGGCCTACATGCGTCGCGGCTCCGTGCTGTGGGCCGCCTCCTCGGTACCGCAGGCCACCGCCGAGGTGGGGGACCGCAGGGGGGTGCTGCTGGGCGAGACCTGCACCGCCACCCGGCGCCCGGTGGCCTGGGACCCGTGGATGGCGCAGGAGGTGCGCGACGCCTCCGGGCTGACCGCCATGGTCGCCGGTCTCGGCGGCGGCAAGTCTTTCCTCGGCGGCGGACTGGTGTACAAGACGCTGCGGGCCGGGGCGTACTGGACGTTGCTGGATCCCTCGGGTCCGTTGGCCGAACTGTGCGAACTGCCCGAACTTCGGCCCTACGCGCGTCCGATCAACCTGCTCAACGCCCAACCGGGGATCCTCAATCCGTACCGGGTGGTCGCCGAGCCGGAGCTGGAACACTTCGTGGACGAAGAGGACCCGGAGCGCAGCTGGCGGCGGGAACGCGCGCTGGCTGCGGCCACCAGACGTCGCCTGGTGCTCGACGTGCTCACCGGCCTGCTGCCCTACGACGTCGCCCGGATGCCGCAGACCCGCATCGTGCTGCTGCGCGCGGTCCGGGCCGTCGGCGGCAGGCCCGACGCGCACCCCGGCATGGTGTTCGAGGCGTTGCGCAGGGACGCCAGTGAGCACCACGAGCACGCCGTGGTGGTCGCGGACTTCCTCGACGAGGTCCGCGAACGCATGTCGTTGCTGATTCCGGAGGCCGACGCCGATCCCTACTCGCAGCGCAGGGAGGACCGGCTGACCGTGCTCACCATGGCCGGGCTGACCCTCCCCAAGGACGGCGTCGGCCGTGAGCACTGGACCGACAGCGAGGCCCTGGGGGTCCAGCTGCTCAACCTGGCGGCGTGGCTGACCCAGCGCACCGTCTACGAACGACCGAAGGAGGAACGCAAGGGCGTCTGGATCGACGAGGCGTTCTTCCTGTCCGAGGTTCCCACCGGGCGGGTGTTGATGAACCGCTTCGCCCGGGACTCCCGGAAGTGGAACGTGCGTGTGCTGCTTTCCAGCCAGATTCCCGACGACTTCCTGCGCATCCAGGGTTTCGTGTCGCTGCTGGACTCGGTGTTCATCGGCAGGCTCGACGACGAGCAGGCCCAGTCCGACGCGCTGCGGCTGCTGAAGGTGCCGGTCGACGCGGGTTACGAGCAGGTCATCTCCGCACTGGGACGTCGACCCGGGCCGTCGCGCAACAGCACCGAGCGGGACCGTTCGCCGCGGCAGTTCATCTTCGGTGACGGTGACGGTGGTGTGGAACGCATCAGGATCGACTTCAGCGGTCCGCACCTGCAGCACCTGCGCGACTCGCTGGACACCACTCCGGTGGCCGAGGAGTCCGAGGAGAACACCTCGAACGGAAACGATTCGCTGACGCCGAACTCCGACTCGATCGCCGAGATCAGCGGTGCCGACGCCGAGGACGAGCCGGTCTCGGAGGAGAGCGAGGAGTTGCTGGAGGACTTCACCGAGTGGGAGCTGACCGCCGCCGGTGTGGGCCG
The DNA here is from genome assembly GCF_900101095.1 of Actinopolyspora mzabensis. Classification (GTDB taxonomy): domain Bacteria; phylum Actinomycetota; class Actinomycetes; order Mycobacteriales; family Pseudonocardiaceae; genus Actinopolyspora; species Actinopolyspora mzabensis. The sequence continues at coordinate 22,660 of NZ_FNFM01000011.1, read as the reverse complement.
CGACAACCACCAGACCGATCCCGACGAGGATCCCGGGAGCAGTAACGGTTACCGGGGCGGGGACCGAGCACGAGGTGTTACCTGATCGTGTGGTTGCTGTTGATCCTGGCCGCGGCGACCACGGCGGTGGTCGCCGGACTCCGACGTGCGGGACGCGGTTCCGCTCGTTCGCCGGTGCCCCGCGGGGGGCGTCGCGGCGCGTTGACCATCGTGATCGCGCTCCTGGGGCTGCAGGCGCTGGCCGGTGCTCCCGCCTACGCGCAGCCGTTGGACTGCACCGAACCCCCGACGCCGGGACGTCCCGGCACCGGCATGGTCGGCGCGCTGGATCCGGCGCCGATCGGGGTGGGACAGAGCGGCAGCGCCTACGACAAGTACGGCTACGCCGGGCAGGTCTGGCACACCTACGATCTCGGCTGCGGGCCGCAGGGGGTCAGCAACCCCAACGCGATGGTCGACACCTGGATCGGCAACCAGCTGTTCAACGTCGCCAAGAACCTGGTGGGCGTGACCAACTCGCTGCACTACTCGTTGCTGTCCGGCGATCTCATGGAACCGCTGGACGACATGATCGCCGAGGCCACCGTGGCGCTGTACGACAGCGTGTTCACCCCCTGGTTCGGGGTGGTCGCGGTGATACTCGCCGTGCTGCTGTTCCGCTACATCTGGCGGGGTGATCTCGCCAGTATCGGAAAGCGGACGACCTGGGCACTCGCGGGCCTCTGGCTCGCCAGCGCCACCTATCTGACCCCGCTGGTCTACACCCAGGCCCTGGACGACGTCGTGATCACCGGTACCTCCGCGGTGCAGGGCGGCTTCCTGCGCGAGGTCGGTGTCGACGAGCGGGACGGGCTGCCCACCATGCTGCACGACCAGGTGGTCTACCGGGGGTGGTTACGCGGCGAGTTCGGTGACCCCGACTCGGCCAAGGCCGAGGAACTGGGCATGGAGCTGCTCGACGCGCAGGCCTGGACCAAACGGGAGGTGCTGTCCGGCGCCGCCGACGGTTCCGCGCAGGAGAAGCAGCAGCAGTTCGAGGACGTCGCCTCCCGGATGGGTGGGGCATACGGCTACCTCCAGGGCGTGGACGGCAGCAGGATCGGTGCGGGCATGCTGAGCATGCTCCAGGCACTCGCCTACACCACGTTCCAACTACTGGCCAAGGCCGCCATCCTGCTGGCCCAGTTGCTGCTGCGCGTGCTGATCCTGACGGGGCCGCTCATCGGTCTCATCGCGATACTGCACCACGACGTGTTGCGCGGTGTCGGCCGTATCGCGGGGTCCGCGCTGCTCAACGTGGTGGTCATCTCGGCGATGGCGGGTGTGCACACGGTGGTGCTGAACCTGATCTTCGCTCCGCGGAGCGGGTTCGCCCTGCTGCCCCAGATAGCGCTGGCCGGACTGCTGACCGTCATCTTCCTGATGATCGGTAGACCGATCCGTCGGATGGGGCAGATGGTCCAGCTCTCGGCAGGCGTCGCGGGCGGGGCGCTGCCCAGTCCCCCTTCGTTGTTCTCCCGGTCGCGCGGGAGTCGCTCGGACGGGCAGCAGAGTGGTGCCCAGGACGACTTCTGGGACCGGGTGCGTGCCTCCGAGGACGGGGAGGACTCCTCGTCCTCGAACGGCAGCCGTTCCGGGCGCGGCCGCCCCGAGTCCGTGGAGCCTCCGGTGGCGGCGACCTCCGAACGCATGGATCGGCCCGCGGCACGGCACGACGGCGGTCGTGAAGGGGGTGTGCCCGGGGCGGCGATCCCCGCCGCACGCACGGGTGGCACCGCCACCGAGGACCACTCCGGTGGCGGACAGCAGCGCCCGGGTGCGACGCAACGGGCCACGGGAGCACTGCCCGCTGCCGGGGCCGGCGGCGAGAGCAGCCGTGTGGTGGACACCTCTCCGATCAGCGACGGCTCGTGGAACGAACGCGATCAGGATCCGGTGGTGGTTCCCTCCCGGGTCGGTGGCAACGGTGCGGTGCGGAGGACGTCCCCGGACGCGGATCGGCGGCCCGACAACGAGTTCGTCCGGGGGCGACCGGTCAATGTGGTCTATCGCCCCTCGCGTGGGTTGGAGGTCTCCGATGAGTGACGCGTCGCTTCGAGAGGGTCGATCCTGATGCCGATCAGAACACACCGCGGCCGTGCGGCCGTCTACCGCAGGTTATGGGGCTGGCCGCTACGTTCCCCCAAACACCTGATCATGGCGTTGGTGCTGGTGGTGGCGCTGGTCAGCGCCATCGGAACGCTGCTCCCCGAGATCTCCTCGCGGGGCGGCGCCGCGCCCCGCACCGACCGCGACTCCGTCGACTACACCGTCGAGACCGGTTCGGAGGGGAGCGGCTCCGAGGGCTCCGGCGAGAGCACCGGCCGGGACGAGCTCGGTGGAGCTCCGCCGACGATCTCCGTTCCCACCGTCACGGCGAAGTCCACCGCCCCCGATCCGGCGGGAATCGATGTGGCGCGTTCCTGGGTGACGAACTGGGTACGCCACTCCACCGGCCAGGAGCGGCAGCAGTGGCTCGACCGGTTGCGGCCCCACACCACCCCCGAGTTCATCGGTGTGCTGGAGACCGTCGAACCCGCCAACGTGCCGGCCACCGAACTAACGGGCGAATTACGAACCCAGCAGTCGACGAAGAACTCAATGCGGGTACTGGCGCCCACCGACGGACCCACGTTGCGGTTGCACGTGGTCCGCGCGGAGCAGGGCTGGCGTGTTGCCGGTTACGACAGGGTGGACTGATATGCGCAAGATCGCTGTTGTCCTGGTGCTGCTCACCGGTTTCGGTGGGCTGATCGGTGTCGGTGCTGTAACCGGCCTGCTGGCCGGTATGGGAGGAGGCAGCGGCAACTCCACCTGGGCTGGTTGCAGTACCGCGTTGGCGACCTCGGGTAACTCCGGCCAACGCGGGCAGCGCATGGCCGCCCAGCTCGAACGCGAACAGCGCAGGATAGCCGCTCGCATCATCCAGATCGGCAAGCAACGCGAGCTGCCGCCGCGCGCCTGGCAGATCGCGATCCAGGCGGGCAAGACGGAGTCGAACCTGCGCAATCTCGACTACGGGCACGCCGACTCGTTGGGCGTGTTCCAGATGCGGCCCTCGATGAACTGGGGGACCCCGCGGCAGGTGACCGACCTCGGCTACGCGATCAACAAGTTCTACGACGTACTGCTCGACGTCGAGGGCTGGAAGCGGATGCGGCCCGGTGCCGCGGCACAGGCGGTGGAACGTTCGGCGTTTCCGGACCGCTACCACGAGGCCGAGGCCATGGCGGCACACCTGGTCAGCAACCAGGGCGACGTCGCCGCGCTGAGCGGCTGCGACGAGATGCCCAACACCGGTTCCCTGGTCAGCGAGGCGATCGACTACGCCAAGCAGCAGATCGGCGACCCCTACAAGTGGGCGGCCGAGGGGCCGCACGAGTTCGACTGCTCCGGTCTGATGCAGCAGGCGTATGCCGCCGCCGGGGTGCAGATCCCACGGGTCTCGCAGGACCAGTACGACAGCGGCGGAGCCAAGGTGGAGCTGTCCCGGGCCCGGGCCGGGGACCTGGTGTTCTGGGGAACCGGTCGGTTGGCGACCGAGGTGCACCACGTGGCGCTCTACCTCGGCGACAGCAAGGTGCTGCACGCCCCGCAGCCCGGCGAGAAGGTCCAGATCGCCAAGCTCTGGGACGGCGGCGAGCTGTTGCCGACGGCCGTGCGCCCCACGCTTTCCCGGTCGCGGTGACCTGTCGTGCGTGAGCCCCGAACGACAGCACCGGCAGGCGAGACGGGCATTCGGGCGCGATCGCGCCGAGAATGTCCAGGTCGGTCGAACGGCGCCCCGAACGGTTCGCCGCACGCTCCAGGAGGAACAGCATGTTCACCCCCGACCCGATTCCACGCCCCAACGGTCCGCCCGCTTCCAGCACTCCCCTCGGGGACTACCTCTCCGAGCAGCACCACGGTGTCGATCAGGCCTATGCCGTGCTGCCGCGTTCGCTTGCCGAGTCCATGCCGCTGCCCTGGCAGCGGCACATGCGGGATTTGCTGGCCGAGTTCCACCAGGCGTTCGGACATCTGAAATGGCCGGTCTACCGCGTCGTGCCCACCCGGTACGAGCGACTGGTCGACCTGGACGAGGATCAACTGACCGAGATCGGATACACCATGGAGGTCGACGACACCGGCGAACTGGAGTACCGCTCCCGGGACGGCATGCCGGTCGAGGATCCGGAACAGCAGCGCGTCCTCGTGCCCTGCCTGGATCCCATACCGCGCCGACACGGTGGTTCCCGGGGAGCTTCCTGAGCCGTCGGGCGGGTGTCCTCCGGTCGCACTCGGCGGCGTGAACGTGACATTCCTGTTCCGGCGTGCCAGGCTCGTGGCATGGACCCGAACAGCTGGTACTTCTGCTTGAAGCACCGACGAGTCGAAGCGCCCGGTGAAGTGTGCCGTTCGCTCAACCGTCTCGGTCCATACCCTGATCGTGCTTCGGCCGAACACGCGCTGGAACTGGCCAGGCAGCGTACCGAAGCAGCCGACGAGGCCGATCTGCGTTGGGAGCGGCAGCCGGGGGCCGAGGGGAGCTGAGTACCGATGGCAGCGGCGCGGACCTCTCGGCGGAACGATTCCGTCGCTGCTGCCGAATCGGAGCACCCGGACGCAGGGGAAGCGGCTCCCGAGGGAGCCGCTGCCGGTCCCGGTACGGCTTTCGTCGGTATCCGCCGCGAGTTCGGTCTGCCCGGGGAGTTCCCCACCGCCGCCCTGATGGAGGCGGAGCAGGCCGTGGCCGAGCCGCTCTCCGCGGCCGAACGCACCGACGCGACCGGTCTGCCACTGGTGACCGTTGATCCCGAGGGCTCCAAGGATCTCGACCAGGCGGTGCTGCTGCGGCGACGGCGCCACGGTTTCCGGGTGCACTACGCGATCGCCGACACGGCCACCTTCGTGGCACCCGGCGGTGCGTTGGACCGGGAGACCTTTCGCCGCGGTCAGACCCTCTACCTGCCGGACGGCAACATCCCGCTGCACCCGCCGCTGCTTTCCGAGGGGGCGGCCAGCCTGCTGCCCGAGCAGGTCAGACCGGCAGTGCTCTGGACCGTCGACCTCGACAGCCACGGTGTCCCGGTAAGAGTCGACGTTCGCCGCGCCGTGGTCCGCTCCGTGGCGGCACTGGACTACCGGGGGCTGCTGCGCTCCTTCGAAGCGGGCGCCCCGCACCCGGCCGTGGAGCTGTTGCCGGAGGTCGGCCTGCTGCGCAGGGAGCAGACGACGCACCGGGGGGCGATCGAGCTCGGACTCCCGGAACAACGGGTGGAATTCTCGGACAGCTCCGGCTGGCGGCTGGGCCTGCGCCCCCGGATGTGGCTCGAGGCGTTCAACGCCGAGATTTCCCTGCTCACCGGCATGTGCGCCGCCGAGATCATGCTCGCGGCCGGAGTGGGGGTGCTGCGCACGGTGCCCGACCCCGACGAGGAGGCCGTGTCGGGACTGCGTCGTGCCGCGGAACGGCTCGGGGTGTACTGGCCCCCGGATCGGTCGGCCGCGGAGTTCCTGGCCGGTCTGGAACCGTCGCGTCCGGAGTCGTTGGCCCTGCACGTGGCGGGAACCCGGTTGCTGCGCGGTGCGGGATACACCGCCTTTCGGGAGGGCAAACCCGCCGTGGTCGGTCACGCGGGGATCGGTGCCGCCTACGCGCATGTCACGGCTCCGCTGCGGCGGCTGGTGGACAGGTTGTGCACCGAGATCTGCCTCGCCGTGGTCGCTGGGCGGCCCGTTCCGGAATGGGTTCGGGAGGGCATCATGGAGCTGCCCTCGGCGATGGGCAATTCCGACCGGCTGGCCTCGCGTGTGGAACGGGCGTGCATCGCGCAGGTGCAGGCCTGGGAACTCGCGGATCGGCTCGGTGAGGTCTTCACGGCGACCGTGCTGCGCACCGACGAGGAGGCGGGCACGGGTGAGGTGTTCGTGCCCGAGCCGCCGGTGATAGCGCGTTGCCACGGTGCCGAGCTGGTTCGCGGTCGGCGGGTCTCCGTACGGCTCGTCGACGTCGACTCGGCTCGGCGCGAGGTCCTTTTCGAACTCGCCGACGGGCCCTCCGACTGAACTCGGAGCATCGTGGCACGGCCTCGTCATGGACACAGCCCCGTCATGGACCGAGCCGCCCCGAACCGAGCCGCCCCGAACCGAGTGGCCCCGAACCGAGTGGCCCCGAACCGAGTGGCCCCGAACCGAGTGGCACCGGAACGGAGTGCGGTCCGATCGGGCGGTATCCGGCTCAACGAGCCGCGAGCCGATTCGTTCCGCTCGTCGCCGAGGGAACTTCCAGCCGTGGTCGCGAACACGCCGGGCCGGTGCCACGCGTCTGGTTACCGTCGGGTAATAAAGTGTGCGGGTACGTGATCTGAGTCGATAGGAGTCACGGTGGTTGACGTTCGGGAACTGACCGTCGGAGTGCTGGGCGGTACTGGTGCGCAGGGCAAGGGGCTGGCCATCCGGTGGGCCCAGGCGGGATTGAAGGTGTTGATCGGTTCCAGGTCGGCCGATCGGGCCGGCGAGGCGGCCGAGGAGATCGCCGCCACCAGTGGCGGTTCGGCGCTGGGACGGAGCAACGCCGACTGCGCCGCCGAGGCCGACGTGGTGCTGGCGGCGCTGCCGTGGGAGGCGCACGCCGACACGCTGCGCGAGCTGCGTTCGGAACTGGCCGACAAGATCGTGATCGACTGCGTCAACCCCCTCGGTTTCGACAAGAAGGGGCCGTACGCGCTCCCGGTCGAGGAGGGCAGCGCGGCACAGCAGGCGGAGGCGCTGCTGCCGGACTCCAGGGTCACCGCCGCGTTCCACCACGTCTCGGCCGTGACGCTGGCCGACACCGACGTCTCGCACGTGGATCTGGACGTGCTGGTCCTCGGGGACGACCGGGAAGCCACCGATCTCGTCAGGTCGCTGGCCGAAGTCATTCCCGGCGTGCGTGGCATCTACGGCGGCAGGCTGCGCAACGCGCACCAGGTGGAGGCGTTGACCGCCAACGTCATCGCGATCAATCGGCGTTACAAGGCACACGCGGGACTGCGCATCACCCACGTGTGATCCCGCCCGCCGCGTCCGCTCCGCAGCGCCGCACCCCGTCCGGCTGGCGCCGCCCGCGGTCCCGGTCGACAATACCTCGTGCGAGGGCGCGTCCGGCGGCCCGCGTTCGGCTCCGGCCCGGCACGCACGGCCGGAGCCGTGACCAGGCCTCGGGCGGTGTGCTCGGGTAGAGCGCCCGAGAACGAGGGGCCGAGAGCGGGAGAAAGCATGAGCGCCGCCGAATTCCCGGCCGAAACCGCCACCACCGGCGAGTGGGTGCGGCAGCGCAACCGGTTCACCGAACGGGTGACTGCCGACGGCTCGTCGGGGTGGGCCGCCCTGCCGGGGCGATACCACCTGGTGGTGAGTCTGGCCTGTCCCTGGGCGCACCGCTCGCTGATCGTGCGGCGGCTGCTGGGGCTGGAGCACGCGATCACCCTCGGCATCGTCGATCCGCTCCGGGACGAGCGTGGCTGGCGATTCACACTCGACCCCGAGGGGCGTGATCCGGTCACCGGGATCCGGTTGCTCTCCGAGGCGTACCTGGCGAGCGACCCGGAGTTCAGCGGTCGCTACACGGTTCCCGCCCTGATCGACGTCGAGTCCGGCACGATCGTCAGCAACGACTACCACCGGCTCACCCTCGACCTCGAGACCGAGTGGCACGCGCTGCACCGCCCCGGAGCGCCGGATCTCTATCCGGTGCAGCTGCGCGCGGAGATCGACGAGATCGACGAGTTGGTCTACCGCGACGTCAACAACGGTGTCTACCGCTGCGGTTTCGCCGCGTCACAGCGTGCCTACGAGCGGGCGTTCGACGCGCTGTTCCGGCGACTCGACCTGCTCTCCGAACGGCTCGAACGGCAGCGCTACCTCGTCGGCGGGACGATCACCGAGGCCGACATCAGGCTGTTCACGACACTGGTGCGGTTCGACGCCGTCTACCACGGCCACTTCAAGTGCAATCGGCACAAGCTCACCGAGCTGCCGGTGCTGTGGGCCTACGCACGCGACCTGTTCCAGACGCCCGGTTTCGGCGAGACGGTGAACTTCGAGCACATCAAGAACCACTACTACCGCACCCACCCGGCAATCAATCCCAGCGGGATCGTGCCGGCCGGGCCCGTTTCGGACGAGTGGCACACCCCGCACGGCAGGGAAACGTTGGGCGGGAGCCCGTTCGGCACGGGCACCCCGCCCGTCGACTGAACCGGCCTCCGGGACTACCCGATGGTCGCCGCCGGGGGAGTCGGCCCCGTGCGGCAGTGCACCGGCTCGCATCCCGGCTGGTCAACCACCTCTCGTCCGGGAGAGCGGTTCTCGAATCAGTCGAAGCCGTGTTCCGAGGTGGGGAACTGCCCGTCGCGAACTTCGGAGGCGAACTCGCTCGCGGCCCGCGCCAGCTCGTTCCCGACCTCGGCGTAGCGCTTGACGAAGCGCGGGGTCTGCCCGGTGTTGAGCCCGGCCATGTCGGTCCACACCAGCACCTGGGCGTCGCATTCGGGACCGGCACCGATCCCCACCGTGGGAATCTCCAGCTCGCCGGTGACCCGCTTCGCGGCGTCCGAGGAGACCATTTCCAGCACCACCGCGAACGCTCCGACTTCCTGCAACGTCCGTGCGTCGGCGAGCAGGTTCTCGGCCTGGTCGCCGCGTCCCTGCACGCGGTAACCGCCGAGACCGTGCTCGCTCTGCGGGGTGAACCCGAGGTGGCCCATCACCGGGATCCCCGCGGCCACCAGGGCTTCCACGTGGTCCGCGTAGCGGCGCCCGCCTTCCAGCTTGACCGCGTGCGCCCCGGCCTTCATGAACCTCACGGCGGTGTGCAGCGCCTGCTCCGGCGAGGCCTGGTAGGAACCGAACGGCAGGTCGGCCACCACCAGCGAGTGCTCGGCTGCCCCGGCAACGGCCCGAACCAACGGCAGCAGCTCGTCGACCGTGATGGGCAGCGAGGACTCGTAGCCGTACACGTTGTTGGCCGCCGAGTCACCCACCAGCAGCACCGGGATACCGGCCTGGTCGAAGATCCGCGCGGTGTAGGTGTCGTAGGAGGTCAGCATCGCCCAGGCCTCGCCACGACGTTTGTACTCGCGCAGGTGGTGGATGCGGGTCCTGCGGCGCGGCGCGGTGCTCCCGTAGGGCGCCGAGGTCTCGGTGCCGGCTGCACCGTTGTTGGTGGTGTGCGCCCCGGCTGCGCTCGGGGTGTTCTGTTCGGACATGTTCATCCTCTTCCTCGCGGCCCGCACTGCGGGTCCACGGGCTCGTAACGGATGTTTGTCCCCCAACAGTGGCACGGTTGCGGCTCCGGTTCGACAACTTCTGGCGCACGTCACATCGTGCCTTCGTTATTCCGGTGCGGAGCGGTTTTCCCGGGCGGCGAAACTCGTTGACTTCCAGCACGCTCGAAGTGTGACTTTCGGTGACATGACGACGATCGAATCGCGACATCTCGATATCGACGAGTGGGACGTCGCCACCGTGTCGGTGGACGACTACCTGGCCAGGGTCGGACAGTCCGAGCCCGCTGCCCCCTCGGTGGCGGCGTTGCACGCCCTGCACGAGGCCCACGTGCGCGCGATCCCGTTCGAGAACATCGACGTGGTGCTCGGGCAGCACCCCGGGCTCGGACTGGAGGCGATCCAGCCCAAGCTGCTGGGCCGCGCCCGTGGCGGTTACTGCTACGAGCACGCCCTGCTGTTCGCCGCCGTGCTGCAACGCCTGGGATTCACTGTCTCCCGGCACATGGCCCGGGTGCAGCCGCTGCGTCCCGGCCCCTACAGCCACATGATGCTGCTCGTCTCGTTCGCGGAGGGCGACTACCTGGCCGATGTCGGTTTCGGCGCCGGAGTTCCGCACCCCATGCCGCTGCGCGACGGTGCCGAGGTCGACCAGTACGGCATCCGGCACCGGCTGAGCCGCGACGGTGCGTTCTGGTACCTGCAGAAGTGGACGTCCGAGGGATGGGAGTCGCTGCACGCCTTCGACACGACGCCGAGCCGGGCCGTGGACTACGAGGTGGCCCATCACTACACGGCGACCCACCCGAACTCGCCGTTCGTCGGCAAGCCCGTGGTGATGCGGCCGGAGCGCGTGGCGACGCGCAAGCTGCTGGGCGACGAGCTGGTGGTGGAGCACGCATCGGGGGAGGTCGAGCGCACTCCCGTGCCCGGCGACGAGCTGGGACGGCGCCTGCGGGAGCTCGACGTCGAGCTCACCGAGCAGGAGCTGTCCGTCCTGCGGGGCAAGCTGGGGGTGTGAGCCGAGTTCGACCGATTCGTAGTAGTCCCGAGGGCGCGGCGATTTCGCGAGAAATCGACGCGGGCCGAAGGGAAACGGGACTCAACTCCGAAGTCACCTGGCTGAGGGGGGCTGGTTCTCCTCCCGGATCCCCTGCCGCAACCGTGGCTGGAAGCGCTGCAGCCCCTCGTCGACGATCGTGGCGGCCGTCTTGTTCGGTCCGAGCGTGAGGCGGTAGTGCGGTCGGCCCTCCCCCTCCCGAAGGAGGTGTTCCAGGTCAGGGTGGCGTTTCCGGAAGTCGTGCCCGGCGGGGTAGAGCTCCACCCGCACCTGTGCCGAGGAGCGCCCGAACCTCGAGGGTGTCCATTTCCGGTGCACCACGATTTCGGCCAGTTCCTGCCAGCGGATGGTGAACGGTCGGCCGCGCGGATCGTGCCAGCGGATGCCGGTGTGTTCGAGCACCAGTTGCTGCGTCCGGGAGATCACGGGCCACAGCAGAGCTATCAGCACGGCCACACCGAGCAGCGCGGCGCCGAAGATCCCGGAGAACACGCGCGCCGCCGCTGGACCGTCCACGTTGTTCGTGATGCTCCCGAACAGCACGAGAAGCCCGAACGGTCCCAGAACCAGCGCGCCTATCAGCGCGTTCCTGCGCAGCCGCTTGCCGAGGTCGAACACTGCGGGAGTGATCCCCGGAGCTGGTGGATTCGGACCGTCCGGTTGTTGTCGCTGGGATACCACGGTTCGGCACCGTAGCGCACCGAAGAACGTTCGAGCAGGCGTTTTCGTCCACTCGACGGTTTCCGACTCCCGGGAGGCGCCACTTTCCCGCGGTTTCGGCCGCACGAGCGGGACGCGGGCACGGGTCGTCAGTTGACGGGGGAGCGGCGTTCCAGCAGGACGGTGTCGTGCCAGACGCCGTCACGGCGGGCTATCCGTTCGCGAACTCCCACGGTGCGATAACCGGCCGAGTGGTGCAGGGCGATGCTGGCGTGGTTGGTGGTGAAGATCGTGGCCTGCAGCGTCCAGAGCCCGGCTTCGTCCGCCGCTGTGGTTTGCTTGTGCAACAGGGATTTTCCGATTCCCCGACCGTGGTAGCCCTCGGCGATGTAAACCGTGGTTTCGGCGACCCCGGCGTAGCACTCGCGGGAGGAGGTCGGGCTCGCGGTGGCCCAGCCGACGACGGTGTCGCCGATGGTGGCTACCCAGCGATGACCGGGCAGCCATTTCGCGTCCAGGGCGGCTTCGTCTGGCACCTCGGTCTCGAAGGTCGCGATGCCGGTTTCGATGCCCTCGGCGTAGACGCGCCGTACGGCGGGCCAGTCCGAGGGCGACATGGCGCGGACGGTGACGTCGAAGGAACCGGGGCTTTCTCGGCGGGGAGCTGTCGCCATGCCGTGATGCCTACCGGTGACGGGTTTCCGCGACGTGTCCACCGTGTTTCGCCAGAACACCGAGCCCGGACACGGCGCCCGGAACCGTGTCCGGTTCGCGAGGAGCTGCTGTCAGCGCTCCGGCTGACCCGGACACGGCCGGAGCGCCCTCACCCGGGCTCAGCCGCGCAGCGCCCGCAGAAAGGCGTTCCACCGGTGCGCTCCGAAGGTGAGTGTTGCCGCCGCGCGGTTCTTGGTGTCGCGCACCTCGGTGCCGTGGCCGGTGAAACGGACTTCGACGCAGCTGTTGTTGTTGCCACCGCTGTAGCTGCTGACGAACCAGTCGGAATCGTGCTGCTCAGCGCTCATTTTCCAGCCCCTCAAGCCGTTTAACGATGTACACTCGTGACTCTTCGGGCCCTAGCGATACCGCTTTGAGGCGGTCGAATGCCCGTGAGCACTCAGCGATGTCCTCTTCGTCCACGAGATACACCCCGGCACCTATGAAGGTCGGCTGGTGGACTATGTCCGGTGCGATTCCGCCGAAACGCAATATCTGGATGGGGCAACCGAGGAGCGGGTGATCCACGATGTCCAACGGTGCTACCTGAATCACGAGTTGTTCGTGTCGCTCGATCAGGTCGAGCAGGTGACCGAGTTGCTCACGGAGTACCTCGTTGTGGCCGATGGGCCGCCGTAGAGCGGCCTCGCCGATCACGAACCACATATAGGGTGCGTCGGGCCGCCTGAGAAGTTCCTGGCGGTCCAGCCTGAACTGGACTCGCGCCTCCACGTCCCCGGGCTCACCACCGGCACTCGCAGCTCGTGCCGTCCGGATCAGGGCGCGGGCGTAGCTCTCGGTCTGCAGCAGGCCGGGGATCAGCTCGCTGTCCGAATAGTAGAGCTCGGTGGCGTCCTGTTCGTGATCGCTCAGCCTGCGAAACGCACCGGGAAGCGTGTCGGAGTACATCCTGCGCGGCTGACGCTGGCGCGCGAGCTGCGTCAGTTTGCCGATCTGCGTTCGTGACTCCTCCGGTGCACCCACCACCTGAAGCCAACCGCGAAATCGATGCCCAGCACGACGGTGTGGCTCCGGCTGTGTCAATTTCCCACGAAATCGCCGCTCCATCTACGCAAGCCGGACTCCGACCACCCTCGCCATCGGCACCGTCGCGGGTTCTCCCGTGCGGCTCTCGCGAGGACGGCCCCGACGTTGGGTAGGTCGCTACCCGATGTCAGGCCTCGCCGCAGCGAGAGGCGTGCGAGAGGTTCCGCCACGGGTGGGGGCCGTCAACCGGAACGGCTCGGAGTTATGCGGGCCGCGCCTCGCGCCACCGGTTCGTCACGGGCAACCTGCGGTCCCGGCCGAACGCCTTCAGCGTGATCTTGGTGCCCGGTGGGTACTGCCTGCGCTTGTACTCCGCCCGGTCGACCATCCGCAGCACCCGTTCCACCAGCTCCGCGTCGAATCCCTCACCGATCAGGTCCTCGTAGCCCTTGTCGCCCTCGACGTAGCCGTCCAGTACCTCGTCGAGCAGTTCGTACGGCGGTAGCGAGTCAGTGTCCACCTGGCCCGGCCGCAGCTCGGCCGAAGGTGCCTTGGTGATCGAGCTCTCCGGGATCGGCGGGGTCTCCCCGCGCTTCTCGGCCTCCGCGTTGCGCCAGCGCGCCAGCCGCCACACCAGCGTCTTGGGTACGTCCTTGATCGGCGCGAACCCGCCGACCGCGTCGCCGTAGATCGTGGAGTAGCCCACCGCCAGCTCGGTCTTGTTGCCCGGAGCCAGCACCAGATGTCCGTGCTGATTGGACAGCGCCATCAGCGTGATGCCCCGGCAGCGCGCCTGCACGTTCTCCTCGGCCAGTCCGGACAGTCCCAGCTGGTCGACGAACACCCGGACCATGTCCTCGATCGCGTGCACCTCGAAGTGGCAGCCGATCCGCTCGGCCAGCTCGGCCGCGTCGGAACGGGAGTGCTCCGAGGAGTAGTGCGAGGGCAGCGACACCCCGTACAGCCCAGCCGGGCCGATGGCGTCCGCGCTGAGCGCCGCGCACACCGACGAGTCGATGCCACCGGAGAAGCCGAAGGCCACCGACTTGAAGCCGTTCTTGCGCAGGTAGTCCCGCAGCCCGGTGACCAGCGCCCACCACACCTCGGCCTCCTCGGACAGTGGCTCTGCGACGCCCTCGCTCTCGGAAGGCTCGTAGGCGGGCAGCGGATCAGGGCGCAGCGTGATCCGGTCGACGTGGAAGGCGGGCAGCGCGCGCGGGCGGAAGTGCAGCGGTGTGCCCTGGTCGACCGGTTCGGGGGAGACATCGGTGGAGGTGTGCCCGCCCGCGGTGAGCTCCAGGTCGCGCACCAGCAGGTGCTCCGTGAACCGAGGGGCGCGACTCAGCAGTTCCCCGTGGTTCGTGGCGATCATCGAGTCGCCGTCGAAGACCAGCTCGTCCTGCGCGCCGACCATGTTCACGTAGGCCATCGGTGCCCCGGCCTCGGCGGCGCGGCGCACCACCAGCTGGGTGCGCTCGTGGTCCTTGGCCCGCTGGTACGGCGAACCGTTGACGCAGACCACCGCGTCCACCCCGACCTTGCCGAGGGCCGCGATCGGTCCGCCGTTCTGCCAGATGTCCTCGCAGATGACCACACCGATATCGAGACCGTGGAACCGCACGATCGGCAGGTCGTAGCCGGGGGCGAAGTAGCGTGCCTCGTCGAAGACGCCGTAGTTCGGCAGGTGGTGCTTGAAGTAGGTGTCGACCACCTCGCCGCCGTGCAGCAGCGAAGCCGCGTTGCGCACCCCCTCGTCGTCGCGGTCCAGATGTCCCACGATCACCAGCGCCTCGCCGCAGCCCGCGTCCCGGAGCCGCACCGCCAGCGACTCCAGCTCGGCGCGGTTGGCCGCCGCGAACGACTTGCGCAGCGCCAGGTCCTCCACCGGGTAGCCGGACAGCACCATCTCCGGGAAGGCCACGACGTGCGCCCCGCGCGCCACGGCTTCCTCGCTGCGTTCCAGGACCAGCGAACTGTTACCCGCGATATCGCCCACGCAGGGGTTTACCTGGGCCAGAGCTACGCGCAACTGCGGCATGCCCCCATCTTCGCTCAGTGACGACGCGCACGTTCGCCGGGGCGACCCATCGTGCGGTGTTGGTGTCGCGTGTCACGATCTCGCGCATGCCTCGCCCACGAATCGTGGTCGCCGCTGTCGCTCTTCTGGGGGTTATGACGGCGTGCTCGAACACGCAGGAGTCACAACAGCAGCACAACGAACCATCCGATGCGCAGAGCTCCACCGCCGAACTGCAGCGCTACTACCAGCAGTCACTCGACTGGGAGAACTGCAAGTCCTACACCACCACGCCCCGCTCCGAGGAACTCTTCGGTGCCGAGGGTCTGGAATGCGCCCGGCTGACCGTGCCGCTGGACTACGACGAGCCCGAGGGCGAGACCGCGAAGATCGGAGTGCTGCGCCGGTCCGCCTCCGACGAGCAGGCGCGTATCGGCTCACTGGTGCTCAACCCGGGCGGGCCCGGTGGTTCGGGCATGCAGAGCGCCGCCGCACGGGTCTCCGGCGTGAAGAGCACCGAGCTCGGCGGGAAGTTCGACCTGGTCGGCTTCGACCCGCGCGGCGTCGGGGCCAGCACCCCTCGCGTCGAGTGCCTAACTCCCACGGAGAAGGACGCGGCTCGACAGAACTCCGAGGTGATCACCTCCGACGGAGCCGTCGAACGGATCGAGCGGGAGAACCGCCGCTACGCCGAGAAGTGCGCCGAACGCAGCGGGGAAAAGTTACTGGCCAACGTGGGCACCGCCAGCGTCGCCAGGGACATGGACGTGCTGCGGGCCGCGCTCGGTGACGAGAAACTCACCTATCTCGGTTACTCCTACGGCACGTTGCTCGGCAACGAGTACGCCTCCCGATTCCCGGACCGCGTCCGGGCCATGGTGCTCGACGGCGCCGTGGCGCCGGGGGAGTGGGACCAGACCGAGATGCAGCTGGAACAGGCCGCCGGCTTCCAGCAGGCCTTCGACTCCTTCGCACAGTGGTGCGCCCGGCAGCAGCGCTGCGCACTGGGCAGCGATCCGGACCGCGCGGTGCAGCGGTTCCACGAGATCACCCGACCGTTGATCGGCAATCCTGCCTCCACCGTGTACGACGGGAGGAAACTGTCCTACGCGGATGCCCAGACCGGTCTCGTACAGGCGATGTACACGAAGCAGTACTGGAAGCCGCTCAACGCGGGGTTGGCCCGACTGGCCAACGGCGACGGATCGACGCTGCTGCGACTGGCCGACCTCTACCACGGCAGGGCCGAGGACGGCTCCTACTCCAACATGATGGCCGCGCACCAGGCGGTGCTCTGCGTGGACGCCAACCGCATCGGCGGCAGGCAGCAACAGCGCGAACTCAACCGGAAGTACCGCCAGGCCGCCCCCTTCACCGACGACGGTCATCCGATCAGTTCCGCCCGTGGCCGCTGTGCCTTCTGGCCCCTCCCGGAGACCGGGGACAAACCGGAACCGCGCCCGGGGAAACTGCCCGCCACGGTGGTGATCTCGACCACCGGCGATCCGGCCACGCCCTACGAGAACGGCCGCGAGCTCGCCGAGGCGCTCGGCGGGCGGCTGCTGACCTACGAGGGTGAGGGGCACGGGGTCTTCCTCGGCGACAACGACTGCGTGAACAAGGCCGGAACGCGCTACCTGGTCGAGCTGCAGGCCCCCGAGCAGGGCAAGCGCTGCTCGGCCTGACCGAGGTCTTCCGGTCGGGACCGTGCGCCCGTCCCGAGCCGAGAGCCCCGCACCGATGGCCCGGGCCGAGCACTCCGGCCCGAACGGGTCTCGCCTACTTTTCGGCGGAGGTGCCCCACCCGCTCGTGACCGAGCGGGTGGGGCACGAACCCGCCCGGACGCTTAGGGTGCGGGCATGGACCGTCAGCAGGAGTTCGTGCTCCGCACTCTGGAAGAACGCGACATCCGCTTCGTGCGGCTGTGGTTCACCGACGTTCTCGGCATTCTCAAATCGGTGGCCATCTCGCCCGCCGAGCTCGAAGGGGCCTTCGCCGAGGGGATCGGTTTCGACGGCTCCGCCATCGAAGGATTCTCCCGAATCTACGAGTCG
Organism: Actinopolyspora mzabensis; assembly: GCF_900101095.1. Classification (GTDB taxonomy): domain Bacteria; phylum Actinomycetota; class Actinomycetes; order Mycobacteriales; family Pseudonocardiaceae; genus Actinopolyspora; species Actinopolyspora mzabensis. The sequence continues at coordinate 5,880 of NZ_FNFM01000011.1, read as the reverse complement.
GACATGGTCGCCAACCCCGATCCGGCGACCTTCCAGGTACTGCCCTGGGAAACCGCCGACGGCGAACACTACTCGGCACGGATGTACTGCGACATCACGATGCCGGACGGCTCGCCCTGCTGGGCCGACCCCAGGCACGTACTCCGGCGCACCCTCTCGAAGGCGACCGAGGCCGGGTTCACCTGCTACGTGCACCCGGAGATCGAGTTCTTCCTGCTCAAGAATCTGCCCGTCGACGGCAGCGAGCCCGTGGCCGCCGATTCCGGCGGGTACTTCGACCAGGCCAGCCACGACGCCGCCCCGCACTTCCGGCGCAACGCCATCGAGGCGCTGGAGGCGATGGGGATCTCCGTCGAGTTCAGCCACCACGAGGGAGCCCCAGGGCAGCAGGAGATCGACCTGCGCTACGCCGACGCCCTGACCATGGCCGACAACGTGATGACCTTCCGTTACACGGTCAAGGAGGTCGCACTCACCCAGAACGTGCGGGCCTCGTTCATGCCCAAACCGTTCAGCGAGCAACCCGGTTCGGGGATGCACACCCACATCAGTCTGTTCGAGGGTGACCAGAACGCCTTCTACCACCCGGAGAACCCCTACGAGCTCTCCGACACCGGTCGGGCCTTCGTGGCCGGGCTGCTGCGACACGCCAGGGAAATCAGCGCGGTTACCAATCAATGGGTGAATTCCTACAAACGCCTCGTGGTCGGCGGTGAGGCACCCACGGCGGTCTGCTGGGGCCACGCGAACCGCTCCGCGCTGGTGCGGGTGCCGATGTACTCGCCGGGCAAGTCCTCCTCCCGGCGCGTGGAGATGCGCAACCTCGACTCCGCTTGCAACCCCTACCTGGCTTATGCCGCCATCCTCGCCGCGGGGCTGCGCGGCGTGGAGCAGGGCTACGAGCTTCCCCCGGCCGCCGAGGACGACGTCTGGTCACTGACCGAGAGCGAGCGCAAGGCCGCCGGGTACCCCAGCCTGCCGCAGAACCTCAACGAGGCGCTCTCCGAGATGGAGAACTCGGAGCTCATGGCGGAGACGCTCGGCGAGCACGTGTTCGACTTCTTCCTGCGCAACAAGCGGGCCGAATGGAACGCCTATCGCAGTCACGTCACGCCTTACGAGCTGCGCACCCTGATGCCCATGCTGTGATCCGGTCGGGGAGTGCCGACCTCGAAGCCTCGACGGTAGGTTCAGGACTCGTGAACGATCCCCTGGACCACTCCGAATCGAACCAGTGGCCGTCCGCCGAGCCGGAAGGACTCGGTTCGGCGGACGAGTTCGCCGACGAGCCTGCCTGGCCCGCCGAACTGCCGGAGGACGAATCAACTCGGCCCGCCGGGGACGGGGCCGAGTTCCCCGTCCCGCACGGTTGCACGGTCGCCCGGCACGGTCAGCTCGCCGGGGCGCGGGTACTGCGTGACTCGTTCCTGCGGTGCCACCCCGGCGGGCGGTTCACGATCCTGCTGCTGGACTTCGCCACCGATCTCGAAGCCGAGCTGCGGGAAGAGGTCAGCACCCCCGCCGACATCGGTATCGACGAGGTCGAGCTCTCCCGGCTTGCCACGGCCTGCGGTGGCGACCTGCTCAACTCGGTCGTACTTCCCGGACTGCTCGCCCACCTGCTGCGCTCCGAACCACTCGTGTTGTACCTCTCGCCGGTGGTCCGGGTGTTCGGCCCGTTCGGGGAACCGCTCGCCACGTTGAGCGGCGAAGCGCCGTTGGGGCTCGCTCCCCGGGTGATTCGCCCGCTGCCCTCCGACGGGCTGCGCCCCGGAGCGAGGGACCTGGCCCGGGCGGGCTCGTTCGACCCGAACCTGCTCGCGGTGGCCCGCGGTGCGGAACGGGTACTCGACGAGTGGGCCCAGCGGGTGCGTGCCGAACCGGACGCCGCGAGCGAGTTCTTCGAGGGGCTGCCCGCCATGGTCGAACACCGGGTGCTGCGCGACCCGGGCGTGGGGCTGTCGGTGTACAACGCCGGGCAGCGTGAGCTCGAAACCTCCGACGGCGAGTACACCGTGGATGGTCATCCGCTGCGTACCGTCCATTTCGAGGGGTTCGAACCGCAGCGCCCCTGGTTGTTCTCCGCGGAGTACTCCGACCGCCCCCGGGTGCTGCTCTCCGAATCACCGCCGCTGGCGCAGCTGTGCGCCGGTTACCGCAACGCGCTCGTCTCGCGGGGGATGACGAGCGAACGAGCCTCGCCGTTCGACGAACTGCCCGACGGTACGGTGCTGCCGACCTCGCTGCGCGCCGCGTACCGGAGCCAGTGGTTGTCCGCCGAGTCCTCGGGCGATCCCGTCGTGCCCAGTCCCTTCGAACCGGCCGGACCGGAACGTGACCCGTTCGCCGAATTCCTGGAGTGGGCGGGCAGTCCCGCCGACGAGCAGCAGCGCGCCGCAGGGTGCTCGCGATGGGACTTCGCCCTGTGGCAGGACGATCAGGTGTTGCGGCGCGACTATCCGAGTCCGCTGACCGACGACGCCGCCGCGTTCCGCGAGTGGTGTGCCGGCGTCGGGGTGGCCAGTGGGCGCGTGCCCGCGCGGTTGGCCCGGAGCAGGGGAACCGACGACTCCGAGATGACCGACCAACTCGGGGTGGCGGTCGTCGGTACCGGACGGCTCGCCGAACTGGTCCGGCTCGCCGTACGCACCTCCGGCATCCCGAACTCGGACGACGCGCGCTATCCCGTCGTGCTGCGCTGCGATCCCTCGGTGCCCGTACCCGCGGGGCACCACCTCATCGACATTCGGCCGGACGCTGGGGCGGATCCGGCGGACACCACTCCCGCTTCCGGTGAACCCACCGAACTGTGGGCGCTCTCGCAGGCGGGCAGGCACGCGGCGCGTCACGTGGGAGTGCAGGCCCGCGTACTCGCGCTGCCGTTCCCGGAGCAGGAGCCACCGGAGCCCGCCACCCGGCAGGCCGCCCGGGAACGCATCGGGATCGACGAGGAGTTCGTCTTCGCAGCCTTCGCCGACCACGCCGAGGAACACCGCGCGAACGTGCTCGGCCTGGTGACCGCTTTCGGTGCCGCGTTCGGCAGCCGCACCGACGTGCGGCTGGTCGTGGCGGTCAGCGGTGCCGCGGAGCATCCCGAGGCGGCGGAACGCCTGCGGTTGGCCACCACCACCGACCACCGGATCCTGCTGTTGGAGCGGGACGACGCCGAGGAGACGGTCCTGTCGGTCGCCGACTGCGCCGTCTCCCTGCACCGGGCGGACGGCGGTGTGGGAGGTGACCGCTACGCGCTGCGAATGCTGCACGCCGCGGGGTGCGGGATTCCGGTGATCACGGTGGAGCAGGGGGCGGTCGGTGAGCTGTTCGGCTCGTCCGGCGCGGTGCTGGTGGGATGTCACGGCAGTGGCGAACCCGACGTGGAGTCCGCCGCTGCCGCGCTGACCTCGGCCGCCGACGATCCCAGTGAACTTCAGCGGTTCGCCGTCGGCGCGAGGGAACGGCTGTCCCGACAGCTCGCCCCGGGCAGGGCGGGCGAACAGCTGCGAGAGCGCGTGGAGGCGGCCTACCGCAATTGGCGGGCGAAGTGGGCACGCGACCAGCACTCCCCTGACGAGGACCCGTTGCGTCCGCTGCTGATCGCCCGTCACGCGCTGCACCGCCCACCGGAAGTGGGGATGGGTGGGCGCAATGCCGTCACACCCGCGTTGCGCAAGGCCGTGCTCAAGGCGTTGGGCCACTACGACGAGCACATTCGCGACATCATTCGCTCATTGCTCGACGGGGTGGAGAAAACCTCCTCCGAGCTGCTTCGCAGGCAGCAGGAACGCGCCGACGACCTCGACATCAACGCGGTACGCGCCGAGCTCACGCAACTCGCCCAGCGACAGGAGCAGCTCGGTTCCCGAGTGGCGGGAGCCGACGACAGCACGGTGCAGGCCCGTACCGAACTGGCCGAGCACGACCGCAGGCTGCGCGGGCTGGAGGAAACCGGCGATTCGCTCGGTCAGCGGCAGCTCTCCGAGCTCGCCGAGCGCATCGACAGCCTCACCGGGGCGGTGGAGCGGACGCTGGACCGGGTCGACCGGTTGGAGCAGCGGATCGAGGAGTCGGAGAAGAGCCAGCAGGAACAGCTGGAGAACGGGTTGCGCCGCAGCGCCCTGGACATCGACAACGCGTTGCGCGGTACCGACGCGTTGCGTCGCATCGTGCTGCGGGAGCACGAACGCAACAGCGACACGGCACATCTGCCCGGCACTCCAGTGGTGTGCGAGGCGGGACTGCTGCGGCTGCCCGGCGATGACACCGTGATGCTGCCGTGGCTGTCCTCGCACCACCGCTGGGACGCCGAGGTCTCCGCCCTGATCGATTCCCTGCTGGAACCGGGTGGGGTTTTCCTCGACGTGGGGGCCTACGTCGGTTACCAGGCGGTCCGCGTGCTCGGCAGGCTCAATCACACCGGGCGTGTGGTCGCGGTGGAGCCGGACGCGGGAGCCCGTGAGCTGCTGGAGCACAACGCCGAGGTCAACGTCGCCGAGCGGCTCCGGGAACGGCTCACCGTGCTGGATTGCGCGGCCTGGAACGAGGACCTCGAACTCCTTGGACTGCCCGCAGGCACCGGCGGGGTGGAAGTGACGGCACCGGAGGGAACGGGTCAGCAGTCCGTTCCGGACGGGCGCTCCTCCGTCGTCCGACTGCGGGGGGTGCGGTTGGATGGTGAGCTCAACAGCGAGCACGGGATCGGTGAGCGCAACCTCTCCGTGTTGCACGTGGATGTCGGATCCAGGGTGCATCGGATTCTGCACGGGGCGGAGGGGCTGTTGCGGCAGCACCGTCCTTCCGTGGTGTGCTCGTTCACGCCCTCGGGGATACGCGCACTGGGCGACGAACCGAGCGGTGTGTTGCACGAGTTCACGTCCTGGGGTTACGACATCGTGCCGGTGGGAAGGAGTGAACCGGTCGCGCCGGAGCAGTTGATGCGGGCGATCGGTGCTTCGGAGACGAGTACCGTCAAGCTGTGGCTGCGGCCCGAGCCGAACGCCGAATGAGCGCCGGGGCAAGCACGTTGCGGCCGTTTCCGCGGCTCACGGGCGTGACGCCGCCTCGGGAGGGGCGGTTCACGTTACAGGGACACCCCCGTTCGAGTGAGCTGTAGCGGTGGGCTAAGCTATACGAGCAAGTGAACAGGAGCCCGCAGGGTTTCGAACGGGCCGGAACAGGCGGGTTGACACCGCCGGTCGGGCCGAGTAAAGTAACTTGGTGCTCCCGATGGGAAACTGTCGGGGGCGACTCCAGCGCTTGACTGATCCGGGTTCTGGTTGAATCCGGACCCCCGATCCACGGGGTGAACAGTCGGGTGGTAGAGTTGAAAACAGAAGCGATCGGGAACAGCCGGAAAAACTCTCGGTTTTCCTTGATCGCAGGGCCTGCCGCGTGGGTGGTGGGTGTGTTCTTTGAGAATTCAACAGTGTTTGTGCACGCGTGTGTGTGTTTGTTTCTTGTCTTTTTTGCTTTGAGTATCAGCTCGCATCACGGTTGGGTGGCCGCGGGTGTGGTTGCCGGGTGTGGTGTGGGTTGTGCTGGGGTTTGATTTTTTCCATACATTGTTGGAGAGTTTGATCCTGGCTCAGGACGAACGCTGACGGCGCGCTTCACACATGCAAGTCGAGCGATGGCACCGGCCTTTGTGGTGGGTGTGCAGAGCGGCGGACGGGTGAGTAACACGTGAGTAACCTGCCCTGGGCGTGGGGATAACCCTGGGAAACCGGGGCTAATACCGGATGGCCCCATTCATTCGCATGGATGGGTGGGGAAAGGTGCACCTTCGTGAGGGGGTGTTCCGGCTTGGGAGGGGCTCGCGGCCCATCAGCTTGTTGGTGCGGTAGTGGCGTACCAAGGCGATGACGGGTAGCCGGCCTGAGAGGG
>NZ_FNFM01000004.1 GCF_900101095.1 Actinopolyspora mzabensis | reverse complement strand
CGAGGCGTAGCCGAACATGAGCCCCTGGTCACCGGCACCCTGCTGGGCGATCTCGTCGATGACACCGTCGACACGGGACTCGTGCGCGGTGTCGACACCCTGACCGATGTCCGGCGACTGCGCGTCGATCGAGACGTTGATGCCGCAGGAATCGCCGTCGAAGCCCTTGGCCGAGTTGTCGTACCCGATCTCCAGGACCTTCTCCCGCACGATCGCGGGCAGATCCACGTCGGCGTCGGTGGTGACCTCACCGGCCAGGTGCACCTGGCCCGTGGTGATCATGGTCTCCATGGCCACCCGCGAACGCGGGTCCTGCGCCAGCATCGCGTCCAGGATCGCGTCACTGATCGAGTCGGCCATCTTGTCCGGGTGGCCCTCGGTCACGGACTCACTGGTAAACAACCTGCGGTTCATCTCAGTCACGGCTGATCTTCACCTCACTGCTTGTTGCTTCGATTATTCTTCGTACTCGACGGCCTGTCATGCCTTGGCGTGGATGATGCCCCAGGCAAGGTTCCCGCCATTTCCGCCCTGCACCCAGTTGCGCAGGCCGGCCTTCATGCGAGTCCGGTATTCCTCGCCGATGAAGTCGGCGAGTTCCTTCTCCCGGCTTTCCAGAACTTCCAGCACCCGGCCGTAGTGCAGCGGCAGGTACTCGCTGAGGTCCTCGAACTCGACGTTCTGCAGCCCCAGCCTGCTCAGCTCCTTGCGGTAAAAGCTGGGCGAGCCGAGCGAGTCGAGGTGCAGCCGGTCCAGGATCGGCCCGAGGGCGCTCTTCTCGGCCGAGTCGGCGGCCATCGGGTCGGTGAACAGCACCGAGCCCTTGGGCTTGAGGACCCTGGAGATCTCCTCCATCACCCTGGTGCGATCACCGCTGTGCAGGAAGGAGTCCTGCGACCAGACGATGTCGAAGGCATTGTCCTGGTAGGGAATGTCCTCGAACGAACCGTCGGCCACCTCGATCAGGTGATCGAGCCCCTCGGCACGGCTGATCTCACGGTTGCGCTGGTTCTCCACCTCGCTGAGGTTGAGGCAGGTCACCTTGCAACCGTAGGTGCGCGCCAGGTAGCGGGCGGCACCGCCGTAGCCGGCGCCCAGATCCAGGATGGTGGTGTTGGCGTCGATGTCGACCTTGCTCGCCATCCGCTGGACGGTGCGCTCGCTCGCGGCGGCGATGTCCTCCTGCGGGGTCTGGTAGAGACCGACGTGGATGTCGTTGCCTCCCCAGACGTGGTAGTAGAAGTTGTCCGCGTCCTCGGAGTTGTAGTAGTCCCGCGCGGTGTGCACCGCGTTGGAGTACATGTCCAGGAACTCGTCCTCGGTGCGGTAGTTCTTCTCCGCCACGTGGATGAAGAAGTCCGGCTCCGTGTCACCGTAGGTTTCCTGAAAGTCACCGTAGGTGTCAATGCGCTGGAAACCGACCTCACGCATGAGCCGCCGGACGTAGTCCTTCCGCAGCGGGTACATGTTCAGGAAGAATTCGGACTTGTCCGGGAACGTGTACTTGAACCGCGCCAGACCGTCGTCGATGTGGTCCGGCTCCGCGGAAACGTCCTCACCGGCGTAGTAATAGGTGTGCTTACTGGAGAACCCGGTGTCCAGAATGGAATCGTAGTTACGCTGGTCGATGATCAGAACACCGTCGTGCTTGAGCATCGCGTAGAACTCCGCAAGCGTCTTGCGGCGGTCCCGCTCCGAGAACAGGTGGGTGAACGAGTTACCCAGGCAAATGATCGCGTCGTATTCACCGTGCACGTCGCGGTTGAGCCAGCGCCAGTCCGCGTTGACCACACGCAGGATGTGACCACCGTACTCCAGTCCGTTAGTGAAGGCCTTGGCCAGCATCTGCGGACTGCCATCCGCACTGACGGTCTCAAAACCCTCTTCGAGCAGCCGGACCGAGTGGAAACCGGTCCCGGTCGCTGCGTCCAGCACGGTCTTGACACCACGGGCACGCAATTGATCGATGAAGAAGGTTCCCTCGCTCTCGTAGCGGGCCTTCCAGTCGATCAGATCGTCCCACTTGTCGACGAATCCACCGACATACTCTTGAGTGTAGTGATCAGTGTCGCGTACTTCCAACGGATTGTCGCCGAACGCCTGCTCCTCGAGGTGAACCGAGTCCTGGTCGTTCGACTCCTGGTCACCACGTGCAAGATCGTCCACGCTCTTGGTCATACTCAGCTCCCACTCGCGTTGGTCAAGCGCCACTGCATCGCTCGGAACCACGGTGAATTCACCGCCCCGAGCCTTCACGGGCGCGCCGGGGCACCTCACAAGGGGCACACCGCACCGGTGCGGGCAGCCAACTGGCGGGCCGCGCACTGGCACCGGTCAGCACACTCGGTCGGCACCTTTGCCGCCCGATCCCGACGCAGATTCCGTACGCCGAGAACCCAACTTATTCGCATTCACGAAAAATGCAAGCACATTCAGCTGTGACCCTAATCATAGAAATAGGATGATCGCGTGATTCGCACAGTTACCCTAAGTAAAGAAATAGGCCGTCACCAGGGAGAATTTAGCTTTCCGCCCCAGGGGTCACGATCCGGCAAAGGCAATCAGGCTAAAGATGTAGTACAATGCACGTGCGCCACATACCACAACGGTGACGAATAGTGCAACCGTACGATCCGATGAAATGAACAACGCGAGCACGGTGCCGCACTGATTCTTTATTCGCCTGTCCCCCTTCCATCGAAGGCGGGACCCCGGATGTTACGCCCCCTCCCCACTCGGGGTGTGATACCCCACTCTTCCGCGTGGCGGACGCTGTTCGTCCAGGTCAGCACCACTTCTCGACGAGAAGAATGATCAATGACTCACAAACCCGTCGACAGCACCCCGCAAGATCCGCGAAATCGACCCTTTTCCCACTTTATTATTGTCGACAATCATTCTAATCGATTGTGCCTGATTCCTGTTCCACCGTTCGGAGTGCGATCGGGCGGGGATCGCTGGCCGAGCGGCCCACCCCGCCCTGCTGACCGGCCCCGCCCCGTGCCGGTCGCTCCTTCGAACCACAGGAGTGGGCGCCCCCACCGGGGAGCCGTGCCCCCCCCCCCCCCCCCCCCCCCCCCCCCCCCCCCCCCCCCCCCCCCCCCCCCCCCCCCCCCCCCCCCCCCGACCACGGCTTCGCCGCACTCGGGAACCGGTGTTCGCGGTCGGACCCAGGTGCGGGCCGGCCATGACCCGACATGAACCGTCGCCGCCCGTTCGGCGCGTCTGCCGGACGAGACCCGAACGAGCTCGCAAACTGACGCTGTGCCGCCATTCGACTTCACAGTGTTGCACCGAACGGAGCAATCTCGTGCACCGGTGTTGACGTGAGATGTGTTCTGGCTCATTAATGTTTGTTAATGGTGATTTAAGTCCGCTTGTGTTGCTCTTTGTTGTTGTGTGTGCTTCCGATGCGGAGGCTCCGACGCTCTCAACACGGATGAGGATCGCCCGATACCGTGTGAGGAGGATCGATGCAGTCACGACCACCGCGTCGTGTGACGGCCAAGCACCTGGGCGTGCTCGCCATGGCCGCCGCGTTGGCGCTGGGTGTCGCTCCGGCGGCGGCAGCGCATCCCGGCAAGCACCGGCCACCGGCTGACGCACCACTGACCACGCCGTGGACTGATCAGGTGGGACCGGACAACGCGCTACCCGAGTACCCGCGCCCCCAGCTGAGACGCGAGCGTTGGCAGAACCTGAACGGCGCATGGGAGTACGCGGGCGGTGCCACCCCGCCGGACCGGGAGCAGCGGGACCTGGGCGAACGAATCCTGGTCCCCTACCCGGTCGAGTCCGCGCTGTCCGGCATCCAGCGGCACGACGACCACATGCTCTACAGGCGCGACTTCCGGGTACCGCCCCACTGGCGGGGTGACGAGCTGTTGTTGCACTTCGGGGCCGTGGACCAGGAGGCCACGGTCTGGGTCAACGGCGAGCGAGTCGGTTCCCACCAGGGTGGTTACACCTCGTTCACGGTCGACGTGACCGACGCGCTGCGACCGGGATCACGGCAACAGGTAACCGTGGCTGCCACGGACACCAACGAACGGGGCCGGTACCCCATCGGCAAGCAGACCGACACTCCCGGCGGGATCTTCTACACCGGTTCCTCCGGCATCTGGCAGACCGTGTGGCTGGAGCCCGTCTCACGGACGCACCTGACGGAACTGAACATCCACCGCACCTCGAAGCGGAGACGTTCCGGTTGGAACCCGAGATCCGCGGCTCACGAGCCGTGAGTGTGGAAACGGTGGTCTCGCGCCCCGAGGGTGAGGTGGTCTCACGTACCACCACGGCAGCGGGCGCAACCGTGCGGGCGCCGGTGCCGAACCCGCGAACGTGGAGTCCCGATGATCCCTACCTCTACGACCTGACCGTACGCCTGTTGGACGCCGGTGGTCGTGAGCTGGACCGCGTCGCCAGTTACGCGGGGATGCGTTCGATCGGGCTGGTCAAGGACTCGCAGGGCAGACAACGAATCACCCTCAACGGGAAGATCCTGTTCCAGCAGGGAATGCTCGACCAGGGCTTCTGGCCGGACGGGCTGCACACCCCGCCCACCGACGGGGCGATGCGCCACGACATAGCGCAGGCCAAGCGGATGGGTTTCAACATGCTCCGCAAGCACATCAAGGTCGCGCCGAAGCGCTGGTACTACTGGGCCGACCGGATGGGCATGCTGGTCTGGCAGGACATGCCGTCCCTGACGGCCCAAACCGGCGGGACCAACGGCGTGCCCTCGGAGGAGGCCCGAGCGAAGTTCGAGGCCGAGACCACCGACGTGGTCGATCAGCTCGACAGCGTGACCTCACTGGTGACCTGGGTGCCGTTCAACGAGGGGTGGGGTGAGTTCGACACCGCACGCATCACGGAGCGGATCCAGCGACAGGACCCCAGCAGACTCGTGAACGCCGCCAGCGGTGTGAACTGCTGTAACTCACTGCCGGACACCGGGGCGGGCGACATCTACGACGATCACACCTACGTGGGGCCGGGTACTCCGGAGGCCACCGCCGAACGAGCGGCGGTCGACGGCGAGTACGGCGGCCTCGGCCTGGTCGAGCAGGGACACCTCTGGCCCGGCCAACCGGGAGCCTACGAGATGACCGAAACTCGGGCCGAACTCACCGAGCGCTACGGCCAGCTCAGCGACGACCTGATCAGCGCGATCGAGCGGAACGGTCTGTCGGCCGCGGTCTACACCCAGGTCTCGGACGTGGAGAACGAGGTCAACGGGCTGATGACCTACGACAGGAAGATCACCAAGCCGGATGTCGCCTCAATCCGTGCGGACAACGAGACGATCATCGAGGCCGGCAGTCCGTGACCTGCTCGTAGTGGGCCGGGTGGGCGGATCGTGCGTTCGTCCCCCGGCCCTCTCCGCCAGAAGATTCCGGGGAACCCGCCCGGAGGACTCCGGACAGGCTTCGACAGGAAGGGAATTCCCATGACCGAGGGCGGACCGAAGAGGAGTGGCTGGAGCAGGCGCGGCACGTTGACCACTCTCACGGCGACGACAGCGGCCGCGGCGCTGGGCGGCAGAGCCGCCGCACGAGCCGGCGGAGGCGGGCACCGCGTTCCCCACCACGGTGGTCGGGAACAGAGCGCGAACGGCAGGCTCTACGAGATCCGTTCGGGACACCACCGCGCGCTCGTGGGCGGGGTGGCGGCCACCCTGCTCTCCTGGCAGGTGGCGGGCGAGGAAATGCTGCTCACTCACCCCCCGGAGGATGTGGGCGAAGGCTTCCAGGGCAAAACGATTCTGCCCTGGCCCAATCGGATCGACGGAGGAACCTACGAGTTCAACGGTGAGCGGTTGCAGGTTCCGATCAACGAGCCCTCGAGGAATGCGGCACTGCACGGCCTGATGAACTTCGTGGAGTGGGAACCGGTGCGGCACCGAGCCGACAGCGTGTCGCTGCGGTACCTGTTGCACCCGCAGTACGGCTATCCGTTCCGCATGGCGTTCCTGGTCGAGTACAGCGTCGACCGACACGGTGTGCGGTGCACGCTGACCGCCGAGAACACGGGCAGTCACGAAGCCCCCGTGGGTTGGGCGAACCACACCTACATCTCCGCCGGGACGGGTGGGACCGACAGCATGGAGCTCCGGTTGCCCACGGCGACCTACTACCGCACCAACGATCGGCTCATCCCTACGGGTACCGCCTCGGTCGCGGGCACCGAGTACGACTTCCGAAGTGGCAGGACCATCGGTTCCACCACGATGGACACGGCCTTCAAGGATCTGGCACGGAATCGGCGCGGTCACGCGACCGTACGATTCGGGCGCACCGAGGGACCGGACGTGCTGCTGTGGGTGGACGAGTCCTACGGCTACCTCCAGGTCTACACCGACGACGCTCCCAGCGAACAGCGTCCGCAGCCGGCCCGTTCGGGAATCACGGTGGAGCCGAACACCTGCCCGCCGAACGCGTTCGTGACCGGCGAAGCCGTACGAGTGCTGCGTCCCGGTGAGCGACACGCCGGGACCTGGGGGCTGCTGGTACCCCGGTGAGGGTGGTGCTTTCGGCACGAGCGGTCCGCTCGTGCCGAAAGCACCACGACGCAGCACCGGCCCGCGAATCCGCGCGGACTCGTGGGCACCGAACTCCGCTCAGCCTGCCTCGTCCTCCTCGTCGGGAGGTTCCAGCAGACTGTGTCGCACCGCGAAGGTGGCGGCTTCCAGCCTGGAGTGCACGCCCAGTTTGCCCAGCAGCGCCTGTACGTGGGTGCGTACCGTCGTGCTGGACACTCCCAGTTGCTTGGCCATGGTCGTGGTACGAGCCCCCGAGACGAGCAGACGCAGGCAGTCCTGCTCCCGAGGGGTCAACGACATCCGCGGCGAGGCGCGATCGCGGTTGTTCGGCAGGCTGACACCGGTGCGACGACCGTCGGGGAAACGTGGCAGGCGGGTGACCGGTTCCCCGGCCGCGGCCTTGCCCACGGCCTCGACGAGGGCGGTCAGTCCGCACATCTTGGTTACGTAACCGATGGCCCCCTCACGCATCGCGCGGCGCATACCCTCCGCATCGGGGTCCGCGGTGAGCAGCAGCACCCGCATTCGTGAGCCTCCGGCGGCCGTGATCTCGTCCAGGTGGTTCAGGGAGTCGCCATCGGTGAAGAACCTCTCCAGCACGCACACGTCGGGTTTGTTGCGACGCACGCTGCGTACGGTCTCGGTGATGCTGTGCGCGGTGTCCAGCACGTTGAGTCCCCGTTGTGGGAGCACCGTCACCAGTGCCTCCACGAACACCGTGTGATTGTCCCCCAGCACCAGGTCAGCCATTGTTTCCCCCTCGCGGTCAGCCGTGATCCCGCCGGAGCCCGTTTCGCGGCGCACCACGGATCCCGGCTCACGATCACGGCCTCGACAAGCCGATGTGGACACGTCCCCTACGCTTCCACCGGCGTTTCACTGCGGTCGGGCTCGGGCGGCCCCACCGCCGACTCGGGTTCGAAAGAGCACCACAGTCGCCACACTGGTGTTATACCCGTTGCGAACGAACCGCGCACGCTCTGTCGTTTTTCGAATTCGTTACGTAGTAAACGATTCATTCTCCCCGGTAAACGAATCCCAGCTCGCGGGTGACCGCCGCGATGCCGAATCGCTCGCCGTCGACACCTCGGTTACCCGCACCCCCCATGCGGGCCCGTTCGGCCGGGTCGTCCAGCAGTCCGGAGATAGCTCCGGCCAACAGATCGGGGCGGCGTGGCGGAACCAGCACCCCGTTGTGCCCTGTCACGACGAGGTCCGGCACAGCGTTGACCGCGGTGGCCACAACGGGGAGACCACAGAGCATGGCCTCGATCACCGCCAACGGCAGACCTTCGTACCTGCTGGGCAGGGCGAACACGTCGAGGGCGGGCAGCAGCTCGGCGACATCCGAACGCTGACCCGCGAACACGAAACGGTCACCGAGCCTGTCCCGGGCCAAACGTTCGATGCGGTTACGCAGCTCTCCCGCGCCGAGCCAGACCCCACAAACATCCGTTCGGGGCAGCCGGGCCAGCGCGTCGACGAGGTCCTCCGGTGCCTTCTGGTAGGTCAGTCTGCCAACGGCACCGACGACCAGTCGATCTTCGGGTATGCGAAGCGCGCGACGGGCCCGGCGTCGACTCTCGGTATTCGCGCGAGGGGACTCCAGCGAAACGGGAACACCGACGGCGCGGATCCGCTCGGGGGCGGCCAGCCCGAGCCGCACGGCCTCGGTCGCGACCCCATCCCCCACACACAGCACATCGTCGGTGAGTCTGCCCAGCAGCCGTTCCACCGCCGTGTAGCAGAGCCGCAGCCACCGTGACTGAAACCGGTGGAAGGGGAACCCGTGGTAGGTGTGCACCACTCGCGGCACCGCCGACAGCCGAGCGGCCGTTCGCCCCACCGCCCCGGCCTTGGCGGTGTGGGTGTGCACGACGTCGAACTCTCCTCGGACGAACAACGCGGTCAACCGGAACAGCGCGACGAGATCCCACCACGGGACGATCGGTTTGCGCAGCGCCGGTTCCACGACCACGTCGAGCCCGGCTCGTTCGGCACGCCGCACCAGTTCCCCGGCGCTGCCGGTGACAAGGGTGATCGGCCAGGAGTCGGCATGCTGCGCGAGCGCGCAGCGCAGGGCCACCAGTCCGGCCCCACCCTCCAGACGCGTGATGACGGTGGCTACCCGTGGGTGCTCGCGCATGTCGTCTACCGCGGCAGCGCGCGCACGGCGGTTTCCGCGAGGGCGGGCATCTCTCCCCCGGAACTCGCGAGCATGGCCGCCTCGAGTTGCGTGTGCACGTTGAGCTTGGTGAGGATGCCACGAGTGTGCTTGCGAACCGTCTGCACGGATATGAAGAGTTCGGCGGCTATCTGCCGACCACGTTTGCCCTCCGCCATGACGGCCAGCACTTCCCGCTCGCGCACGCTCAGCACCGCGAGCGGATCGTGGTCCGTCCCGGCGGGGCCGGCCTCCCGGCGCAACGCGCACAACACCTCACCGAGTACTTCAGGGGGATACCAGGCGTGTCCGCGACCGACCAACCGAAGGACCTCGACCAGTTCGCTGATGCCCCGCTCCTTGGGCAACCAGGCGGCCGCACCGGCCCGCGCGGCACGCACCGCCAAATCCGAGTCCACGGTCGAAGTCAGCACCACCACCCTCACGTCGGGGCACACTTCCTCGAGTCTTCGTAACACTTCGTGCACCCGAGTTCCCAGTACCGCGATGTCGACGACGGCAATGTCCGGCCAGGCGATTCGTGCCCGTTCGAGCAGATCGGTCTCGCTCGGATACGAGCTGTCGGCCACCCAGAGGTCCGACTCGGTGGACAGGTACTGCGTAAGAGCCTCGACGAACATGCGTTGTTCGTCCACGAGCAGCAGGCGGAGCATGTTCCCCCCAGGACACGGCCGGCGCGGTTACCTCCCGTACCGGCGAATTCTGCAGTAGCCGCACAGGACGCGCAGCACGGAGAGCGCGCCGCTCCGCCGGCGCACGAGCCGTTTTCCGAACCGAACGAGGGGATGTTCACGCTCCCGAACCACTGGAGGTGGGGACATCGGCCTCGACCGAAGGGCTCGGCTCCACCGGTGAGGGCGCCGGGGCACGCCGTCCGGGGCTCCGCCACCGTCCCGTCGACCTGGTCAGCCACGCCAGCGGGAGGGTGTACAGCGACAGGGCGGCATCCAGGATCCGCAGGAACAGGAAGAAGGCACCGAACACGAGAAATCGTGGTTTGCGAAGTGCCAGCGCCACCAGCAGGGTCAGTGACAGGTCCACGACCACCACGCCCAGCAGCAGCGAGAACAGGCTGACGTAGCCCGACACCGCCTCGTGCAGTGGTCCCAGCACGACGAGCTCGGGCGTGCCCGGCAACAGCAGCGGCAACAGCAGCAGCAGGAGCACCAGCGGCAACGCGATCATCAGCAGGCTGCTGGTGAGCAGTTCGGTCAACAGCAGCAACAGCATGCAGGTGAACAGATTGGTCCTGGGGCGATGTCTGCGTACGGTCTGCCACAGTCCCAGCGCCCAACGCTTGGTCTGCCGAACGTAGTCGCGAAGGTTGTCCGGATCCTGGGTCACTGCCACCGCGGCGGGGGTGAAACCGACCTTGCCGAGCCGTTTCTGATACACCTCGAAGGTCATGTTGAAGTCCTCGATGACCAGACCGGGTGGATTCATCTCGATGTGGGGCAGCACCTCGGTGCGATACATACTGGCGAAGCCGGGGACGATATGTGTGGCGTTGCACCGCAGCCAGGTCTGGCCGAACTTGAGCAGGTACTGGCTCAGCGCATAGATCCGCTGCCGATGGCACACCAGCAACCTGCCCAGCGGTGACAGCCCGCTGCGATCCCAGTCGGTGCGTACGAAGCCCGCCACCGCCGCGACCCGCGGATCGCCGAACAACGGCAGCGCCGCCCGGAAGTAGTTGCTGTCGAGCCGGGTGTCGGCGTCCAGCAGCAGTACGGCCGGATAGTGCTCGACGAGGTGGAACCGCTCGATCGCCTGTTGCAGCGCGCCTGCCTTCCCCACGTTGCTCCAGGTGCTGATCACGTTCACGCCCGCCTGTTCGGCGAGTTCCACGGTTCGGTCCGTGGAACCGTCCGAAACCACGTACACGTTGGCGCGCGGTACGAGTTCGGTCACCGACTCCAGACTGTCGGTGATCACGAGCTCCTCGTTGTGGGCGGCCATGAGCACCGCCACCCGATCGGTGCCGAAGGGGGGGTCGCCACCTGCACCCCGGGTCCGTCCGACGTCCGTGTCACCGGGAAAGCAACCGGAGCCGCGGAGCGAGAACGGTGTTCGGATCCGGCGTGTCACGCGATCGTAAAACGCGGCGCAGCTCGTGCTGATCCTCCGAAGCAGCCCCATACTGCCCCAGAGCACGAAATTCGCCCCGAAAATCAGCACGGCCACAAGCCACCACGGAATCACCTGACCACCTCCTCCACACCCGAACCACCTCGTGGACGGACGTCATCGGCGTGCCCGAGCGGAACGCCGGGCCACGGGAAAGGCCTGACGCAGTCGCGGCCAAGTGGCGGGATCGGCCGGGCCGTACATCCACAGGTAGACGCCACCGATGCCGGACCGGTCCGCCACTTCGAACTTGGCGTGCGAGCTGGCCGCGTTCTCGAACCACACCTCGTGCCGCGTCCCGTCCGTGTCGGTGTAGCGGAACCACGGGGTACGGCTCTCCTCGTCGAATCGGATCCGCTCGTCGTGCCGCCGCGCGATTCGAGTGGCCTCGCCCCAGGTCACCGGCTGCCCCTTGCCCTGGGACCAGTCGTATCCGTAGAGCGGTATCCCCAGCACGATCTTCTCGGGCGGTATGGTGCCGCGTGCGTAGTCGAGCACGTCTCTTATCCAGTCGATCGGCGCCACCGGTCCGGGCTGCGAGGTCGACCAGTGCCGGTCGTACCCCATCAGCCGCACCTGGTCCGCGGCGCGACCGATGGCCGCGTAGTCCTGCGCGACGTTGCGTTCGTCGTAACCGCGCCTGCTGGCCTTGGCGAACACCGCAACCGACAGTGTTCGGTCGTGGGAGTGCAGCGCCTCCGCCAATTCCCGGACCAGCACACTGAACTCGTCGCGGTCCTCGGCCTCGAGATCCTCGTAGTCGATGTCGATACCCGCGTAGTCGTTGGAAAGCACCAGGTCGACGATCTCCCGCACATGCTGCCGCCTCCGCTGGGGATCGTGCAGGATCGGGGCCACCGAGTCGTAGGACCAGGCACCGTGGGTCATGTTCGCCACGCTGGGGGTGAACCGCAGTTCGGTTTTCCGCAGGGAGCTCAAGGCCTCACGGGTCCGGCCTGCTCGGTCCGAGGGAATCTGGCTGACCACGTTGCCCTGGGGGTCGAGCCCGTACATCCAGGGTGAGACCTCGGTGAACCCTGCGGTGTGCCGCATGACCTCCGAGGTCCCGCCCTGGAAGTTCCAGAACGGCAGGGCGGCGACCACCTCACCGGAGCCGGCGGTGGGGCGCGGTGTCGGTTCCCGTCGCACCGAAAGCACAACCAGCAGCAACACCAGGCACAGCACCGCCACACCTCCCACGAGGGCGATGCGCCGCACCCTGGCTCCGAGCACGGCGAACCGCCGGGTTCCGGCCTTCCCACGCATGAGCACTCCCCCAACCGCGAGTCAGCCGGTGTCACCACGACCCGACCTGGCTATGACGCCCTCCCCGGCGCGGGTGTGCTCGTCGACGACCGATCTGATGATCGAATCCAGATCGTGGGCGGGCCGGAAACCGACCAGCTCCCGCGCCAACGAACAGTCGGGCACACGCCGCAGCATGTCCTCGTACCCGGAGCCGTACACGGCCTCGTAGGGGCTGTGCACGATGTCGCTCGGCGAGCCGGTGGTGGCTATCACCCGGTGCGCGAGTTCCTCGATAGAGACCTGTTCGGTACTGCCGAGATTGACCGCACGTCCGCGTGCCGAGTCACTGTGCACCAGCGAGACCAGCGCGGGAACCACGTCGTCCACATGGCAGAAACAGCGAATCTGCTCCCCGCTCCCGAAAACCGTGAGCGGATGGCCACGAAGCGCCATCGACACGAATCGGGGCAGCACCATGCCGTAGCGGCCGCTCTGTCCGGGCCCGACGGTGTTGAACAGGCGCACGATGACTGCCCACAACCCCTGTTCGTCCACCAGGGACCTTGTCATGCTCTCGTCGACGGCCTTGGCCTCCGAATAGGACCACCGCGACTTCAGCGGCGAACCGAGGACCCTGTCGTCGTCCTCGGTGAGGCCGATCTTGTCGTTCTTCCCGTAGATCTCGCTGGTGGAGGCGATCAGCACCCGGCTGGCGTTCCGGTGGGCCGCCTCCAGCACGCGGTGGGTGCCGTGGATGTTGGTGAGCAGGCTTTCCAGCGTACGGTCGCGGATGACGAAGGCCCCGACCGCGGCAGCCAGGTGGAACACCACGTCACAACCGGCCGTGGCCCGCTCCACGATCTCCCTGTCCACAATGCTGCCCGGCACGGGGTACAGGCGTTCGTGATCGGCCATCCCGGACAGATTGGCCCAGTCTCCGGTGCTGCCGTCGTCCAGCGCTACGACCGTGTGGCCCCCCGCGAGCAGATACCGAACCAGGTGTGACCCCACGAACCCCGCGGCCCCGGTGACGAGTGCCCTCATGGATTCACCCCCGAGCTCGCCGGGTCCTCGACGGCCCCCTGCTGTCGAACACGTCGTCCGTCACGGCGTCCGCTCAGCAGATCGTCGTAGAGCTGGTCGATCCGCTCGGTGACGGCGTCCATCCCGTACAACTCCCGCAACTCGGGCACCTGGGTGCGGGGGCGAGCGGCTGACAGCTCCGCAAGCAACGCGGACCGCAGTTCCTCGACCTCGCCAGCCACCTCGATCGCACGGTCGGTACTGACCCCGTCCAGGGCCGGGCAGGTGGTGTAGAGCACCACCAGCCCGTTGGCCAGGGCCTCGAGTACTGACAACCCGAACGTCTCCTGCTTGGAGCAGGCGACGAAGAGGTCCAGCGCGGACAGCACGGACGCCACGTCGCTTCGCTTGCCCGCGAAGATCACCTTGTCGGATACCCCGTTGGCTTCCGCGAGTTCCTCCAGCCGTTGCCGGTCCGGACCGTCGCCCACCAGCAACAGCCTGGTCTCCTCGTCCAACAGCGGGGTGGCGGACTCTATGAGCAGGTCGAACCGTTTGTTCGGGTCGAGCCTGCCGAGCACTCCGACCACCCGGTGCCGCTCGGCTAGCCCGAGTTCGTTCCTGGTTCGTGCGCGGGCATCCGGATCGAAGGCAACCCGGTCGAAGTCGACACCGTTGGGGATGACACGCAGCTTGCGCGCGGGCAGCCCCCACCGGCGCAGCCGGGCGGACACGGTGTCCGAGACCGCGATGGTGGTGTCGGAGAACAGATCGCTGCCCAGGTAGAGCAGCCGCACACCCGCACTCATGCGTCTGCGCTCGAGGTGGGTCTCGCCGATGGAGTGCTCGCTGGCAACGACCGCGGGAACGCCCGCGAGTCGCGCCGCTATGCGGCCGTAGACGCAGGAACGGTAGAGATGCGTGTGCACGGCGTCGAACCCGCCGGAGCGCATCAGGGCACGAAGCCGGAACAACGCGCTCAGCTCGGTGTTGCTGGTCATGCCGAGATCGTGTACCGGAATCCCGGCCCCGGAGATCATGTTCGCGACCTCGCCCGCGTTGTACAGCGTCACGACCTCGCACTCGTGTCTGCTACGGCGTACCAGCTCGTAAAGCTGCAGCTCGGCTCCGCCGATTCCCAGTCCGGTGATCACGTGTAGGACTCGCACTGTTGCCCCCTCTGCCGGTTGCGGCGCGACCCGCCGAGTCCCGTGAGCACGGCTTGGGCCGTGCGCACGAGAATCACCAGGTCCAGCCAGGGTGACCAGTACTCGATGTACTGGTTGTCGAAACGGGCCCGCTCGACGATCGAGGTGTCACCGTGCAGCCCGTGCACCTGTGCCCAGCCGGTGAGCCCTCCTGGGACGCGGTGTCGGTCGGAGTAGCTCGGTATCGCCGCCGCGAAGCGCACCGCGTAGTACGGCCGTTCGGGACGTGGCCCGACCAGGGACATGCCACCCCGTAGTACGTTCCAGAGCTGTGGTAACTCGTCGAGGTGATTGCCGCGCAGCCAGCCACCCAGCTTTCCGCACTGCGCGGGTGTCGGCGTCCACCCCGTATGACCGGTCGCGTGGACGGTGCGGAGCTTGGTCACGCGGGTCAGGGCTCCGGCCGCGGTGATCCGTTCCTGCCGGAAGAACGCCGCTGGGTTCCGGCAACGCACGGCGATGCCCAGCAGCAGCAGTGCCGGCAGCGTCGCCAGCAGCAGCACGGGGGCGAGCAGCAGATCGAGGGTTCGTTTGGCGAAACTCCCACCGAGGGCGTGTGCGCCGCGGCGGAGTGGCAGCAGCGGTATCCCCCACACCTCGTCCAGCGACGCCCCTGAGGCGGCCAACCCAAGCCCGGGCGTCCTGGGAAGCACGCAGATGTCCAGCGCCGAGCTCCGGCACCGGCGCACCACACCGGTGATCTCGGGGATCATCTCGTCGGTGCAGCACACCACCACCCGAGTGACTCGGTAGCACCGAACGACCTCGGCCAGCTCCTCAGGACGGGCCAGCACCTCCCGTCCCACCGCCTCACCCGTGCCGGGGTGATCGAGAAACCCGACGAACCGCAGCCCGAGCTCACGGCGGCGCGTCATGGCGCGGGCCAGCTCAGCCGCGGCCTCGTTACGTCCGACGATCACCACCGGTTCGAGCAGCCTCCCCCGGTTACGGGCAGCGCGCAGCGCGAACAGGGTCACGAACCTGCCGAGCAGCAGCGCCGCGGCGGAGCAGGCTCCCAGCAGCAGCACACGAGATACCGGCAACCAGGTGAACAACACCAACAGCGGCAGAGCGGCGGCGGTCACGAGGGTTCCGACGTCGTCGGAAATCCTGCTGCGCAGCGGGAGACGTTGCGTCCCGCGAACGGCCAGCGCCAGCAGCACCGCGGGCACGTAGAGCAACGCCGCGGGACCCGGCAGTCGCAGCGCGAGTGCCACCGTGCCGAGCACGAGCAGATCGACCGTCGGAAACAGTCGTGGAAGCAACGAGAGCGTCCAGCTCGCGGGCAGCGGCACGTGGGATCCGGGGGCCCCGGTGAGTTCCTCCGACTCACCGGGGCGCCGCGTCTCCCCCGGCCCCGCCGCTCGTGGCGCGGGCACCGCCCGGTGCCGATCGCGCACCGGTTGCCAATTCATCTACCCACCCCCGGCAGGGCGAACGCGCGGCGTTCCCTGGCGGGTGAGATCCGGCTGGTGACGGCGCGAGCAGCGTGGTCGGCACCGTAGACGAAGCGCATCACCGGACCGAACGTCGGAGTGACGGCTGGTCCGATGAAGTACAGCCCCGGTACCGTGGACTGGTATCCGGGATCCACCCGCGGCGCGCGGTCCAGCGTCCCCACCCTGCCGCGCAGCTCAGGGCTGATGAAGGGCAACCGCCCGAGATCGGGTCGATAACCGGTGGCGCTGATGATGTGATCCAGGGTGAGCGTGGTGGTCTCGGCGCCTCGACGCAGCCCCAACCTCAACCGGTCCCCGGTGGGATCGGCCCAGTCCAACTGGCGGTCCAGCAGCATCGGGATGCGCCCGTCCACGCGTTCCCGCAACCACCAGGCACCGGCGGGCCCCATCGCGGTACGGGCCAGCCGCACTCGGGTGCTCACCGGTAGTCTGCGGAACAGGTCGGGATGTTCGGAATAGAACCAGGTCGCCCAGCCCGATCCCAGTCCCGCCTCGGGTTCACGGAGTCTGCGGCGCAGCGATTTGTCCTCGGTGGGGGGTAGACCGTTCCACACGATGTCACTGGCTCGGGCGATGATCCGGACCGAAGCACCGGCTTCCCGCAACAGCGCGGCGGTCTCCAGGGCGGACTGTCCGGAGCCGACAACGGCCACCTCGCGATCGCGGAACACCCCGAGATCCACGTGAGCACTGCTGTGCGAGGCCAGATGGGCCGGTAGCTGGGCGAGCACGTCCGGGACCCGGGTGAAGTGCTCGACACCGGTGGCTATCACGACGTTTCGGGCGGTGGCGCTCCTACCGTCGGTCAGTTCCAGTTCGTAGTGATCCCCGGCGCGACGGACGTCCTCGACCAGCACCTGTTCCACCTCGGGTGCGTGGTTGCGCTCGAACCAAGCACCGTATTCCAGAAAGGTCTCCAGCGAAACCGGTATTCCGATGTCGGCGTAGGCCCGTCCGGTCTCGCGGCAGAACTTCTCGAGTGTGTGGCTGGCGTGGGGATCGGAGAGGTTGGAGGCGAATCCCTGCGACTTGAGGTACATCCCCCGAGGCATGGCGGTACGCCAGAGGTTGAGCGGAACTCCGAACTGTCTGTGGCTCACTCCGGCGGCTCGCAGGTGGGCCGCCAACGACAGGCCGTAGGGACCGGCTCCGACAATGGCGACGTCGACTGTTTCGTTCATCGCTGGACCCCCTCAACTCGGAACTGAAGTATTCGACTCGTTCGGCTGGTTCACGATGGGCGAGCCCCGCCGGGAGCCCGCTCGTCCGAAATGGAACTCGGGTGCGCGCGCTCGTTGCGGCCGACGCGAGACCGGAATCCGGCGCGAGAGCGCTCGCCACCCCATCCGCAGACACATCAGCCCGAACGGAGCGAGGTCGTCCCGTGCGAACCAGGCGGTTTCCTCGGTGCCGCGCAGCGAGCTGATCCACTCTCGGAGACCGAGGCGGCCACCGCGCCACCCCCCGAACGCCGCCAGTGGGTCGTAGTTCTCCACCACGAAACGACGGTCGGGACCGTGCGCTATGTGCGGAACACGCTGTCCGGTCAGGTCCAGGTAGGCCGTCACCGCGAGATCCAACCCGGCCCGGTCGCTGAAAAGTCGGAATTGGGCGCCCAGCCTGGGGTTGCAGTCGAGCAGTTTGTAGTGGCCGTCCCTGGGATCCCAACGCCAGTCCATGTCCACGAGGCCGCGAAAACCGGTACGGCGCAGCAGTTCGACGGCTTGTTGCCCGAGCTCGTGGTTGGTCACCCAGCGACCGAAGCTGGTCAATCCCGCCGCGGCCGGATACGAGCGTTCCTTGACCCCGATACACACCGGACTCTGTGCCGGATCGTCACCCAGATAACCGTGGAGGAACCAGTCCTGGCCCCGTCCCGGCGTCGTCGCGTGGGGCAGGAACTCCTGCAACACGATCGGCTGGCCGGCGGCGCGATGCAGCTCCCCGAGCTGATTCGGGGTGCGCACCACGCTCGTGCTGGGAATGCGGTGACCGGCGCGACGCCAGGGAGTGGCCAGCTTCGCGACCAGTGGATAACCGACCGAGGCCGCGAAGGCACGGGCCCTCGGCCAGGTGGTGACCGTCTCGGTTCTGGGGGCGGGAACTCCGTGCTCCCGGCAGAGTCGGTACAGCGAATCCTTGCCCGCCAGTTTCCGCGGCAGGTCGGTGGGGGGACGGGGGAACAACAACCACGGGTGCAGTTCGGCCGCGTGTTCGGCCAGCAGGATGGCCCCGGCGTCGTCGGTCGGCAACACAACCGTGGGCCGTCCGAGCCGTTCGACGATCCGTGCCAACCCGTCCACGACGTCGAGCTCGGTGCCCTCCCCGGCTCGCCATCGCCAGTGACCGTGCAGGTAACGGGAGTGGGCGGTGGGCACCAGCGGGTCCTCACAGACCCCGTAAACCGGCACCCCCAGCCTGCCCAGACCACGGACGACCCCCAGACCGCCGTGGTGCAGCGGATTGTCGTCCAGTTTGAGCACCACCACGGGCGTGGCGGTGTCGAAGACCCCCGCGGCGGGCGACGGTGTGTCTCGGGAAGCGGGCACGGCACACCTCCTCACACGAGCCTGCGATGCGGGGCGTGATCGAACCGGTAGGTGGCGTCGAGCACCAGCGGGAAGCGACCGACCCAGCGGTAGTCGAACTCCGGATGGGGCGTGTGCACCAGCACCAGATCCCACGACCCCTCGGCGGGACTGATCTCGCTGACCAGCTCGGTGCTCTCGGAGAGCCGAACTCGCGGAACCAGCGGATCGTAGTAACCGATCTCGGCCCCCAACTCCGCGAGCCCGGACAGAATGGACAGTGCGGGCGACTCCCGCAAGTCGGCCACCCCGGCCTTGTAGCTGACCCCGACCAGCAGAACGCGTGCCCCGCCCGGGGTGAGCCCTGACTCGGCGAGCAGTTCGGCGACCCGCGTCACCACCTGTTGCGGCCGGTCCCGGATCACGCGCATAACCTGCTCCAGCAGCGGAGCGGACACCCCCTGGGAGCGCAACTGCCACAGCAGGTAGTAGGGGTCGCAGGGAATGCAGTGTCCCCCCACTCCGGGGCCGGGAAACCCACCCAGAAACCCGTAGGGCTTGGTACCCGCCGCCAGGGTGACCTCGATGGGATCCAGCTCGAGGTTCCGGCAAACCTCGGCGAACTCGTTCGCGAGGGCGAGCGTGACCGCGCGGAATATGTTCTCGTACAACTTGGTCAGTTCCGCGGCTTCCGGGGAACTGACCAGGAACACCGAGTCGGTCACCTGGTTGATCACGTCCGCCGCGCGTGCCGAGCAGTTCTTGGTGACCCCGCCCACCACACGCGGCGTGTCCTGCTGCCGGTGGTCCGGATTCCCCGGATCGATCCGTTCGGCGCTGAATGCCACGTAGACATCCCGGCCAGGCAACAACTCACGACGTCGCAGGGGTTCGACCAGCAGCTCCCGCGTGGTGCCCACGTAAGTCGTCGAGGTCAGGATCAGGGTTTGGCCCGGCCGGGCCTGCGATGCCACTTCGGTACAGGCGGCCCGCAGCGCGGCCAGTTCGGGAGTTCCGTCCTCACGCACCGGCGTGGGGACGCATATGACTATCGCCTCCGCTTCGGCGATGGCTCCGCTGTCGGAGGTGAGTCGGATTCCTTCCGTGCCGAGCGCGCGTCGCAGCTCTTCCCGGTCGGATTCGGCCAACTCCACGTCGCCGTCCAGGATGCTGCGTAGCCGCTCGCTGCTCGTGTCCACTCCGATCACGTCGATCCGTTTGGAGTGGAACTCCACGACCGTCGGCAGCCCGACGTACCCCAATCCCACCACCGCCACTCTGGCGGGGGTGGAAGCGGCGGGCCCGTCTTCGCCGCCACCGAGCGGCGAATGAGTCACCAACCGATCATTGAATTCGTACTCCCGGCCGTTGACCGCCAGCGAGAGCGGAAGTTCCCCCACGATTCCTCCCCAGGATCGACGGTGCCGTATCACTGCCGATGCGTTCGACCATGCCATCGGCATGCCCCCGGGTTCCTCCTCCGCAGTGGGGAAAAGCGTCTACCCACCCGGCAGGAGGGGTTACTCCTCAACACTCGACGGGACGCCGCACCGGGCTCGCCGTCAACGGCTCGGTCGTAGCCGGGCGCGCCACCGCTTGGCCTCGAGTCGCAGTCCGTTGTCACGGTCACCCACGTGAATTCGTGGAATGGCGAGTCCACAGGCGAGCGAGCCCGGCCGAACGGCGCAGGCGTAGGCGTAACCGGCCTCGTGGACCTCGCGTAGAGTGTTCCGGTCGAGGTCGCCGTAGGGATAACAGAACCCCTCGACCGGCTGACGCAGCAACTCCGTGAGCTCGGAACGGCTGCGGTGCACCTCCTCGGCCATCTCGACGCGGGAGAGGGTGGACAGCGGGCGGTGCAGCAGCCCGTGTGAGCCGATCTCCATCCCCAGTTCGGCGGCGCGGTGGATCTGCTCGGCACTCATCAGCGGCTTGCGTGGACCGTCACCGTCCCACGCGTTGTGGCCGTCGATCCGGCGGGCGAGTACGAACACGGTGGCGGTGAAGCCGTGTTCACGCAGTGCGCCCACCACGGTGGTGTCGAAGTCCGCGTAGCCGTCGTCGAAGGTGAGCCCGATGAGCCCACGCGCACGTCCCTGCCGGTACGCACGGAGCAGCTGGCCCACCCCTACCCCGGTCCAGCCGCGCAGGCGGAGCCAACGCAGCTGCCGCAGGAAACGCTCGGGACGAACTGTCACTCGATAGGGGTCAGTCGTGTACTCCTGCACGGAGTGATACATCAACACCGGCGGCATGTCGCTCGCCGGCCGCTGGACAGTGCCTGCCGTTTCCGAGCCGATCATCGTCCTCCCCCGCGACGGGCACTCGTGCGGAGATGACGGTAACCGGTGACCCGCCCCGACGGATCCGTCAAGGCGGGTATCGTGTCTACCTCAGATTGTCCAGGTGTCGCGGCCGGTGAGCAGCTGCTGCAGATCGGCGGGACGCTGCCGGGCGGCGTCGTCGAGCTGCTGCCTGGCCTGGTCGTCGTAGGTGGGACGGTCGACGTCGCGGAATACGCCGGTCACCGTCGGATCGAGGTCCTGCCCGCCGAGCCGGGAGAGGGCGAAGGCGTGACCGGTGTCGGCGCGGTGCGCGTCGTGGATCACGAGGTCGCGCTCGTCGGTCTCGTCGAGCTTGGCCACCCGCAGCTCACCCCCCTCGTCGCGAACCACCCCGAACCGCTCGTGTTCGGGGCCGAACGTGACGGGCTGGCCGTGGCGCAGCTGGATGAGCCTGCGCTGCTTTTCGTCGGCGTCCTTGAGCACGTCGAACGCGCCGTCGTTGAAGATGGGGCAGTTCTGGTAGATCTCCACCAACGAGGAACCGCGGTGGGCCGCGGCGGCCCGCAGGGTCTCGGTCAGGTGCGCGCGGTCGGAGTCCAGGGTGCGAGCCACGAAACCGGCCTCGGCGCCCAGGGCGAGCGAGACCGGGTTGAACGGGGTGTCCACCGAACCGGCCGGGGTGGACTTGGTGACCATGCCCTGATCCGAGGTGGGTGAGTACTGCCCCTTGGTCAACCCGTAGATCCGGTTGTTGAACAACAACACGGTGATGTTGACGTTGCGCCGCAGCGCGTGGATCAGGTGGTTACCGCCGATGGACAGGCCGTCGCCGTCGCCGGTGACCACCCACACCGACAGATCGGGACGGGTGGTCGCCAGGCCGGTGGCGATCGTCGGTGCCCGACCGTGGATCGAGTGCATCCCGTAGGTGTTCATGTAGTACGGGAAGCGGGCTGAGCAGCCGATACCGGAGACGAACACGGTGTTCTCCCGCTTGATGCCCAGCTCGGGCAAAAAGCCGCGCACCGCCGCCAACACCGCGTAGTCACCGCAGCCGGGGCACCAGCGGACCTCCTGGTCGCTGGTGAAGTCCTTGGCGGAGTACTCCTCGTCGGTGGTGGGCACCCCATCCAGCCCGCCCATCGTGGGCAGTCCCAGATTCGTCGTCACAGCTCGGCTCCTCGAACCACATCGGACAGCACGGTTTCCAACTCCTCGGCCTGGAATGGCAAGCCCGCCACTTTGGTGTAGGACTGAGCGTCCACCAGGTACCGCGATCGCAGCAGCATCGCCAACTGCCCCATGTTCATCTCCGGAACCACGAGGCGCTCGTAGCTCCGAAGTATCTCGCCGAGGTTGCCCGGCATGGGGTTGAGATGGCGCAGATGGGTCTGCGCGATCGACATGCCACGCGCCCGCAGCCTGCGGCAGGCCGCACCGATGGGCCCGTAGGAGGAACCCCATCCCAGCACCAGCACCCGCGCCTGCCCGCCGGGATCATCCACCTCGACGTCGTCCACCTCGATGCCGTCGATCCTGCGTTGCCGCAGCCGCACCATCGCGTCGTGATTGTCCGGATCGTAGGAGATGCTGCCCTTGCCGTCCAGCTTCTCCAACCCGCCGACGCGGTGCTCCAGACCGGCCGTACCGGGGATCGCCCACTGTCGGGCGAGGGTTTCCGGATCGCGCAGATACGGCCAGAACTCCTCGGAGCCGTCGGCGGCGTTGGCCTCGGTGGCGAAATCGACCCGCAGGTCGGGAAGCTGCTCCACGTCGGGGATCATCCAGGGTTCGGAGCCGTTGGCCGTAGCTCCGTCCGACAGCAGCAGCACGGGGGTTCGGTAGGTCAACGCGATCCGTGCGGCGTCGATGGCGATGTCGAAGCAGTCGGCCGGTGACCGCGGCGCCAGCACCGGCACCGGGGACTCGCCGTTGCGGCCGTACAGCGCCTGCAGCAGATCGGCCTGCTCGGTCTTGGTGGGCAGCCCGGTCGAGGGGCCGCCGCGCTGGATGTCGCAGATCAGCATCGGCAGCTCCAGGGCCACCGCCAGCCCGATCGTCTCCGACTTCAGCGCCAGTCCCGGCCCGGAAGTGGTGGTCACGCCGAGCGAACCACCGAAGGCCGCCCCCAGCGCGGCACCCACGCCCGCGATCTCGTCCTCGGCCTGGAACGTCGTCACACCGAAGTTCTTGTGCTTGGCCATCTCGTGCAGCACGTCCGAGGCGGGCGTGATGGGATAGCTGCCCAGAAACACCGGGAGTTCGCTGCGCCGCCCGGCCGCCACGAGACCGTAGGACAGCGCCAGGTTGCCGGTGACCTGCCGGTAGGTCCCCTCGGGCAGGCTGGCCGGCTCGACCTCGTAGCTCACCGCGAACGACTCGGTGGTCTCACCGTAGTTCCACCCCGCCCGGAACGCGAGCAGATTCGCCTCGGCCACCTGGGGTTTGCCGGAGAACTTCTCACGCAGGAAGCGCTCGGTGTTCTCGGTGGGGCGGTGATACATCCACGACAGCAGCCCGAGCGCGAACATGTTCTTGCAGCGCTCCGCCTCCTTGCGGGTAAGCCCCGTCTCGGCCACCGCACCCTTGGTCAGCTCGCTCATCGCCACCCGGTGCAGCGTGAACCGATCCAACTCGCCCGACTCCAGCGGAGACTGCTCGTAGCCCACCTTCTTCAGATTCCGCTTGGTGAACTCGTCGGTGTTGACCACCACGGTCGCGCCGTGCGGAAGATCGCCGAGATTGGCCTTGAGCGCGGCCGGGTTCATCGCCACCAGCACGTCCGGCCGGTCACCCGGGGTAAGAATGTCGTAGTCGGCGAAGTGCAACTGAAAACTCGACACTCCGGGCAGGGTTCCCGCGGGCGCCCGGATCTCGGCCGGGTAGTTCGGCAGGGTCGCCAGGTCGTTGCCGAACGCGGCGGCCTCCGAGGTGAAACGGTCGCCGGTCAACTGCATACCGTCACCGGAATCCCCGGCAAACCGGATCACGACGCGGTTCACCTTGCGCTGCGTGTCCGGCTGCTGTTCGTCAGCCCCGGATCCCGTTCGCTCAGCGGGTTGTTGCCCGTTCGTCGCCACCACTTGACCAGTTCCCTTTCACCGTGCGAGGAAGTCCCCATCGCGGAATGGGTGACTCGTCCACCGCCGCTGTTCGTACCGTGAGCCGCGTCCGGCGATCAAGCCGCAACCCGTCCGCAGCATACTCGTGGCACAACGAACTCGGCAGTCGTCGCATTCCGTTTTCCGGGAAACTCCGTTCCGCGCGGGACCGGGGAACCGCGAGCCAGCACGGAAACGAAAACCGCAGTGACAGGAGCGAATACCGCACGCGAGAGCGAAAACCACCGCGACCTGCTCGCCGCGCGGGGCTCCCCACGGGGCGACGGTCGAGCGAGGTGGGCAGGCACGGCACGAACGGCTCGGCTCGTGCCGTTCGTGCCGTGCCTCCGAAAACGCGAGCGGCTGCGGAGCAGGTGGCGCACGAACCCGTTTCCGCTCGTGCATTCGAAACGGCGGGCGCCCATTCCGCGAGACACCTGATCGGCAGCACGATTTCTCGCTAGTCGTCCGAAAAAAGGAATGTGATTTCCGCCATACCCAACGGTGACTTTCCCACTACCGGGCGGCAGCTACAACCCCGCACACGACGCTCGGGCGACTCCCCCGGCTGGGAAGCCGAGGTGTTCGCGCGCTGCACGACTCGTGGAATGCAACGCCACCTCGTGCCCGTCGCTCGCGGGTCAGCCCCGCTCGGGAACCACCATGCCGTCGCGGAAAATGCGGGTGTACTGCTCCGCGATCCCTTGGACGCTCATGCGACCACTGGGGTTGTACCAGCGCACGGCGGCGGAGACGGAATCCCGAATGAACCGGTGCGCCAACCGGGGACTGAGCTCGGCGCGAAACACCCCCATCCGCTGCCCCTGCCGCAGCACACGTACCCAGATGCGTTCGAAGTCGCGGTTCGCGGTGTCGATGTAGCCGAACCGGTCGAATCCCGCCAGGTACCCGGCCTCGTTGTGCAGGACGGCCATCGCCCACCGATGGCGATGCAACGCCGCGAACGCCTCGTGAATCAGCTCGCCCACCGTGGTGTGCGGGTCGTGACCGGCGTCGACCACTCGTCGGAACCGCTCCAGCTGCGCGTTCAGGTACTCCCGCAGGATCTCGTCGACCATCGCCTCCTTCGAATCGAAATGGTGGTAGAGACTGCCGGGCAGTATCCCTGCCTCGTCGGCGATCTCACGCATCGTGGTGGCCGCGACACCGCGAGTCGCGAACATCCGAGCCGCCATGGCCAACAGCTCCGCCCTGCGCCCGGAACCACGCTCCCTGCCACTCGTCCGATTCCCGCCGGTCATCAGCGACATTATCCGGGCGCACGCGCGAGTTCGCCGGAAATCAGGGGGCGGACGCCCCGCCCGGCGAGGACTCCCGCACCGCTCGCGGACAGGCCTTTTCCCGGGACCGACCGGACTCGGGCACGTGCTCCCGCACGGCCGAGGAGGGCCCTAAGCTGATCGTGGTCGAGTCCACTTGGAGGAGCTTCGGTGTCCGCGTCCCTGTCCACAGCCGAGCAGCGCAACCCGAGCACGTGTGGGGCGATGAGGGCCACCTCGTTCGCACGCGTGCCGGTACTGCTGCTCGCGGGAGCCGTCAGCGCCCTGTTGCTGCTGCTCAGCCCTCGCTACGGCTATCTCTCGGACGAGTTGTACTTCCTGGCCGCGGGCAAGCACTACCTGGACTGGGGCTATATGGACCAGCAACCGCTGGTCCCGTTGCTGGCGCGGTGGGCCGACGTGCTGGCTTCGGACTCCTTGCTCGTGCTGCGGCTCGTCCCAGCCCTGGTGACCGCGGGCGGAATCGTGCTAACCGCCCTGATCGCCCGGGACCTCGGCGGGGATCACCGGGCGCAGACCCTGGCGGCCGCTGCCTACGCGATCTCGCCGTGGCTGCTGCTGAGCGGTCACTGGCTGGCGGCGGCCACGCTGGCACCACTGGAGTGGGGCCTGATCCTGTGGTTGCTGGTCCGCTGGAGCAGGTGGCACCACGCCGGGTTTCGCAGGGACCGGCTGATCTGGAGCGCGACAGCAGTCGTCGTGGTCGGAGTGCAGACCAAGTTCCAGGTGATCCTGCTGTGCTTGGCGGTGCTGCTGGCCGTTTCCGCCGTCGGCCCCCGCCGGATGCTGCGCCGTCCCGCGTTGTGGCTCGGCGCCGGAACAGTACTGGCCACCTCCCTTCCGACCCTGCTGTGGCAGCACCGGAACGGCTGGCCCGCCCTGGACATGGGGGCGGTGGTGGCTGGTGAGACACGGCGCCTGCTGTTCGTGCCGAACGCGCTGCTCTACTCCGGGATCGCGGTGGGCGCCGTGCTGTGCTGCTACGGGCTGTGGCAACTGCTGCGAGCTCCCGAACTCGCCGAGTACCGGTTCCTGGGCTGGACGGTACTGGGCCTGGTGCTGTTCTTCCTCGCGGCCAGTGGCAGACCGAACTATCCGGCGGGAACGTTCGGGCTGCTGTTCGCCGCGGGGGCGGTGGGGCTGCGGCACCGCCGCGAACTGCGCGGGCACAACAGGGCCCGTTGGGTCCCGTGGGTGGTATACCCGCTGTCGGCGTTGCTGCCGATCGCGCTGCTACCCATCTATCCCCTGCCGCTGTTGGCCGCCCACCCCGAGCTGCCCAGCTACAGCAGAATGTACGAGACGGGATGGCGAGCGCTGGCACGAACCACCGCGAGCGCCTACCGCGAGCTGCCCGCAGGGCTGCGCGAGGACACCGTCGTGGTCGCGGCGAACTACCCGATGGCGGCGGCGCTGGACGTGCACGGGCGGGAACTCGGGTTACCCCGGGTCCACAGCCCGCACCGCGGGTACTGGTTCTTCGGAGCCCCGCCCGACTCGGCGCGCGCGATGCTCTACGTCGGCAGCGAGCATCCGCTGGCGCCCCACTTCGGCGAGCGGCGGCAGCTGGACACCGTGCGAAGCGAGCACAACGTGGTCAACATCGCGCGCGGCGTCGCCGTCACCCTCTACACCGAGCCCCGGCTTAGCTGGTCCGAGCTGTGGCCCCGGATCCGGAAGATGTGAGTGTTCCCCGCCCTGCCGACCGGAAGCTCAGCCCGAAGCTCAGCGAGGCGCCACGGGCCTGCGGCAGACGTAGACGCGGGCGGGTGGCACGTTGCGCCAGACGGTACGCGAGGTGATCACCTCGTCGAACGCCGCTCCCAACCGGTCACGGAATCGCCGGGCACCCGACATGCCGAGCGCGTGCGCGTAGGCGATGGTGGTGAATCCGCCGCCGGGTGCGAGTACGGAACCGATCTCGCGCAGGATCCGGCGCTGCGATTCGGGCGCGAACAGTGACCAGGGCAGCCCGCTGACGACGGCGTCCGCCGACTCGATCCCGTTCTCGGCGAGCAACTCGCCCAGTCGCATCGCGTCCCCCTGTACGACCTCCAACCAGGGTGCCTCGGTGCGCAGGTGTTCACACATACCGGGGTCGACCTCGACGGCGACGTGGCGTCCCCCCGCGGGGACGCGCTCGGCGATGGCACCGCTGAGCGCGCCGGTGCCGGGGCCCAGCTCGACGACGACCGGCTGTTCGATGCTGGGCACGACAGCTGCCATCTCCCTGGCCAGCACGGGAGAGCTGGGCAGGACGGCACCGACGGTGGCGGGTTCGCGTACCGCCCGGTTCACGAAAGTGCGGTACTCGGACAGCAACGAACTGCTGCGGGATGCCGGTGCGGCGAGATCGCCGGAGCCGGTCTGCTGGGATCGTGTCAACGAATGGCCTTCTCGTTCGGTCCTGTCCACGTCGGGGTCACCGATCGTGGCCGTATTTCGACCGGAAACCCGGCACGGGCCGTGGCCCCGGGCGTCACGGGGTTGGGGACGGTCCCGCCGGAGCGAACCGCCTTACCGGCCACCAGCCTAGCGCCCGGCAAAGCGGGAGCGCGGCCGTGGCCACTACGACGCCCGGTCGAGCGTCACACGGCGGGCGTCGCGGCGCGCAATGCCTCGACCAGCGCCCGAGCTCCTTCGGTCGCCTCCTCCTCGGTGACGCTCAACGGCGGGGCGATACGCAGCACGTTTCCCTCCAGTCCCCCTTTACCGATCAGCACCCCGCGCTCCCGGGCCCGCTCGGTGACGGCGGCGGCCACCTCGGCGGCGGGGTTTCCGTCCGCTCGCACCAGTTCCACACCGAGCATCAGCCCCTTGCCGCGGATCTCGGCAACCGAGTTCAGGGATTCGGCGGCCCGCAGTTCGTCGCGCAGCACCGCACCGACCCGACGCGCGTTCTCC
The DNA here is from genome assembly GCF_900101095.1 of Actinopolyspora mzabensis. Classification (GTDB taxonomy): domain Bacteria; phylum Actinomycetota; class Actinomycetes; order Mycobacteriales; family Pseudonocardiaceae; genus Actinopolyspora; species Actinopolyspora mzabensis. The sequence continues at coordinate 418,813 of NZ_FNFM01000004.1, read as the reverse complement.
CGGAGATCGTGGCGCTGGTGGTAGTCGAGGTTCGCCAGCGCACCGGCGGCTGTCAGCGGACTGCCGCCGAACGTGGAGATCGAGTTCGCGGCGACGCTGTCCATGACCTCACCTCGGGCCACCACACCGGCTATCGGAAGACCGTTGCCGATGCCCTTGGCGAAGGTGACCACGTCCGGCGCGCCGTTGTCGGCGTGCGCCTGCCAGCCCCAGAAGTGCTCGCCGGTACGTCCCCAGCCGGTCTGCACCTCGTCGCTGATCCACAGGATGCCGTGCCGGTCCAGCACTTCCCTGAACCGCGCGAACAGGCCGTCCGGGGGCGCGGCGAACCCGCCGACGCCCTGAATCGGTTCGGCGATCAGACACGCCACGTTGCCGTGCAGCTGATCGAGGGTGTCCTCCAGATCGCGCACGCAGGCCTCGGTGAACTCCCCGTCGCTCAACCCCTCCAGCATGGTGCCGCGCCTCCGGGTGCCGTGGACGTAGCTGGTCTGCACCGGTGAGAGGCTGCTCGGCGACCAGCTCCGGTTGCCGGTCACCGCCAGCGAGGCGAACGAACGACCGTGGTAGCTGTTGCGCAGGGCCAGGATCTGGTTGGAGGCCCGATAGCCGGTGGCCAGCAGCAGGGCGGTGTCGTTGGCCTCGGTGCCGCTGGTGGTGAAGAAGACCCGGGGGTCGTCCAGGCCCGACAACTCGGCGATCCGTTCCGCCAGGTCCACCATCGGCCGGTTCAGGTACAGCGTGGAGGAGTGCAGGATCCTGCCCGCCTGCTCGGCCACGGCCTTGGTCACCTCGGGTACGGCGTGACCGGTCATGGTCGTGAGGATGCCGCCGAAGAAGTCGAGGTAGCGGTTCCCCTCGGCGTCCCAGACGTGCCTGCCGGATCCGCTCTCGATGTCGATCGGCTCGGAGTACATGGTCGACAGCCAGGACGGCATCACCGCCGCACGCCGCCGCGCCAAACGTGCGTGCTCTCCGCCCGGGTCGAAGCCGGCTTCGGCGTTCATCGTCACTCCTGTCAGCTCCGCCGTTGATGCCACCGGACCGTCTTTCGGGCCAGCGTGGTCTCGAACCTATGGGCGAACCGGGGCCGGGGCAATACCGAAGCGCGCGAACGGCCCGAACTCGGGAAGCGGCTCATTCGGCTGAGTTCGTTCGGGGGGGGGCTCATTCGGGTGGGCTCATTCGGATGGTCCGCGCCTGCGCGACTCGCCGCGGGTGGTCCTGCGCACCTCGCGGTACATCGCGCGGGTCTCACGCCCGATCCCCGGGGGATAGCCGTGTTTGATCACGCGGTGTTCACAGCTCTCGCCCATGGCACTGACCGAGTAGAACAATCCCACCAGCAGCCCCAGGGCCACCGAGGACCACCGGATGTAGAGCGGGCCCGGCAACAACAGCAGCACCACCACGCAGAACGGGGCGAGCTGCGTCAGAGCGCGGAGAAGGTGACGAAGCACCCAGGTACGGCAGGTCACGTCGTGCAGTACCCATTCGGCCAGGTGAGCGGGCAGCCTGCCACCGAACGTGTACCAGACCCACTGCAGGGGGTTGGGACGGTGCTTGCCCATCGCCTCGACGATAGCCCCCCTGGCGCGAATCGCTCGCCACCGGCGAGTGAACGTAACGGCCACCCCCGTGCTCCGGACCGTGGAAGGTGGTGTAAGCTGATCACTGTTCAACAGAAGAGCGGGACGTGGCGCAGCTTGGTAGCGCACCTGACTGGGGGTCAGGGGGTCGTGGGTTCGAATCCCGCCGTCCCGACCACGGGAATGGTCTGCCGCCCCGGCAACGAGCGGGGCGGCACACTGTGCTTGCACCTCGGAGTGAAATCCCCGGCCGTGCTGTCCACCGGCCAGACCATCGCCCACCCGAGACATCTCGACCGGCAACAGCGAGAACTACGCCGGTTACTGCGCCAGGCCGCCCGCCGCCCCTGGCGGACAAGCGCACCGGCCGGAAGCCGTCGAACCGGTGGCACACCGCCCAAGTCCGCATCGCCAAGCTGCACACGCGGATCTCCCACGCGCGCCGCGACGGGCTGCACCAGCTCTCCACCCGACTGGTGCGCCAGTTCGACACCGTGGTGGTCGAAGACCTCAACGTGTCGGGGATGGTGCGCAACCGGCGCCTGGCCCGCCGCATGGCCGGACCGCCCGAGGCTGGGGGCAGCACGTCCTCCCCGAGTTGCGGTGCGACGGAAACGAGTCGGCTGGAAACCCACCCAAGAGCAGCCCCGCTGGCCACGGGTATCGCCGCGGGAAGACCCCGCCCCAGCGGGCCGGGGCCGACGCCGCGCCGCAAGGCGACGGCTCGGGAACGTTTACACGTTTCCTGAACGGAAGGGGATATATCTGGTCCCCTTCATGGCTCCGGCGCGTTCGAGGATCGCGAAAACGGGTGCCCCTTCGTAACCACGGGCGGCCATCACCTCGACTTCCGCGTGCGGGAGCGCTTCCCTCGTTCGTGCCGCACGCTCCTGCTTGACCCCGGACTCTCTGAACGGATCGACACCCCGACGCCTTCGGGAAACGTTCTCCGCTGATCAGGATAGCTCACGCGCAGAAATTAATCCAACCGTGCGGTACTTTTCTGTAGTTGACCACTGCGCATCGGAGTTCCGAGCCGATCGGGCGTGCCGAGCTGCACGGGTTCCACAATGACTTCCGGAGCACCTGCGCTGTCGAGCTTCTCCTGCTCCCGTTCCACCTTCCCACCGCTGCGCTTCACCGAATTGACGAATTCTTGAGGAAATCGGTGTTGAGCTTCCCCACAGCGGTTGTGACGCTGATGGCAGTACACCGTGGAACGAGTCTTACGGACTCTGTTCCAACACTTCCGCAGGGTCGGCGGACCGGCCGGGAACGCGTACGGCGGCTCGGAGAGTGGACAGGTGTGCGCATCGTCGTTCCGGATCAGGAGGCTCCGTTGGGAACCCAGGGGTATGCCGACGCTGTCGGTGAGGCACTGCAACGTTTGGAAGGCCTCGGCTACGAGCGCGGCACGAACGGGGATCTGGCCAACCACGGCCCGATGGGCGCCGAAGCCCTGGCGGTTCTCGGGTTCGGTGAGGCGGTCTCGAGTTGGGTCGAGGGGTACAAGCAGGCGATGCCGCACCACGATCCTCCGGCCCCCCGGTTCGAAATCGACCCCTCCGACGAGTCCTCGTGGCGGGAAGCGCTCGGACAATTCCACCGTGCCGGGGACTGGGAACGACTCTTCTGGCGTGAGCTCCGCGAAGACCCCTGGCAGCGGGTGCTCGAACGATGGTGGCCCCGCTTGCTTCCCGGGCTGATGGCTGGACTGACTCACGGACTGATCCGCACCGCCCACGCCACTCGCTCGGTGGCCGCCGCCGAACCACCGAGCGATCTGGCACTGACCGAGTTGGCCCGGGGGCTGGCGTACTGGGCGGCCCGTTACACGGGGTTACCCGGCGACGCCAGGTTGATCGGAAAGCACCGTCCTGCAGAGGCCGTGGCAAGACTGCCTCGGCCGGAGTCCGAAGGCGTGATCACTCCTCCGATGGCCGCGGAACGGCTGCGGCGCGTTCGACTGCAGGACGACGAGGAGTTCCCCGGATACTTCGATGCGTTGGACGACATCGCGCCGAACAGTGCGCAGTGGTTGCTGAGCGAGATGACCTCCACATTCGCAGGTGTTTACCTCGCCCATCCGGAAATTCTTCCCATTCCGCTCATTCACGGCGTGACCGCACCGGCCGCGATCAGGTTGGTGCTTCCGTACCTGCCCTCCGAACAGCACGGTCCTACGGTGGCCACCATGTGGCAAGTCCACGTCGCACTGTTGATGGCTTTCACCAGTGACGCTTCACCCGAGCGTCGAAGTCTGGACACCGCGCGCGCCATGGACCTTCCGTCCGGGCCGCAGCTGCTGGTCGGCGCGATGGAGCACGGGGACGAGCACGTCATCAAGTTCGCGGAAGCGTGCCAGCGTGAGTACGCCCTCCGGCCCGATCCGCGCTACCCGGCGGCGGCCTTCGCCGCCCAACAGCGGATCGCGGTCCTCGGACGGTAACGGATGCGGGCCGCGAGCCGAACCCGCACGCACGTGCCGGGGCGATGGGGAGCGACACAAGAGGCACTCGGGGCGGAAAATTGTCCAAGGAAGTGACCAACGTTCCGGCGCGTGGGAAGCAGGAGCGAGCGCAACCCCACGACGGGGTGGGCGGGGAGCGGCGAGAACGCTCGTGGGCGATGTTCGCCTCACTGCGGGTCGGGAACTTCCGACTCTACGCAGGAGGACAGGTCGTCTCCCTGCTCGGGACGTGGATCCAACGTATCGCCCAGGACTGGCTGGTGCTGGAGATCTCCGGCGGCAGTCCGGTGGCACTCGGCGTGGCAGTGGCTCTGCAGTTCCTGCCGATGCCGCTGCTGACGCTGTGGGCGGGAGTGCTGGCCGACCGGCTCGACAAACGACGACTGCTGATGTCGTTGCAGTACGGGATCGGCGGCTGCGCACTGGTGCTGGGCACACTGGATCTGGCCGAGCTCGTCCAACTCTGGCAGGTCTACGTACTGTGCTTCGGGCTCGGTTGCTGCGGAGCCCTGGAGATGCCGGTGCGGCAGTCATTCGTGATGGAGATGGTCGGACAGGAGCAGGTCGGAAACGCTGTCGCCCTGAATTCCATGATCGTGAACTCCTGCCGGGTGGTGGGCCCTGCCATCGCCGGATACCTCATCACCCTCATCGGAACGGGATGGTTGTTCCTGCTCAATGCGCTCAGCCTCGTAGCGGTCGTCGCGACGCTGGCTACTATGGACAAAGACGGGATTCGCAGCGACAGCGACGGCTCCCGAAAACGCGGACAGCTCGTCGAGGGGATTCGCTACGTACGTCATCGCAGCGAACTGATGCTGGTGCTACTGCTGGTCTGCTGTATCGGCACGTTCGGAACAACGTTCAACACCTCACTGGCGGTGATGGCCGAAAAAGTGTTCCTGCTCGGTTCGGACGGTTTCGGACTGCTGCACACCATGCTTGCCATCGGAACGCTGAGCGGGGCCGCACTGGCCGCTTGGCGCAGTGGCCGAAGCGGGCCACGACTACGTCTGTTGGTGGGCAGTGCCCTGGCCTTCGGATTGTTGGAAATACTGGCTGCGCTGGCACCGGACGCGGGGACGTTCGGAGCAGCGCTGATCGCCGTCGGGGCGGCGCAGATGACGTTCATCCTGACGGCGAACAACACCATCCAGCTTTCGGTCGATTCCGCGCTACGCGGTCGAGTGATGGCGTTGTACATGCTTTTACTACTAGGAGGTACTCCGCTCGGGAGTACCCTGGCGGGCTGGACCGCCGAGCACTTGGACGCCCGCTCACCACTGCTGATCGGTGGTGGTCTCTCGGTTCTTGCTGCCGTTTTCTGCGCGGCGATGCTGACGATGCGCTCCGACAGCTCGACCAGAACGGCGCGGCACGGAGAACACTCGAAGTGAGCACGGTGTCCGGATGGGTTGCCCGGACACCCGCCGGTCCGAGCACGAAAACCTCGACCGGGCATGTTGCGTCCCGGATACGAGCCGGAGCTGCGGGAGCGATCGATTCGGTGCGAGTGACCGACCGACGCCGGCAACGTCGTTCCGGTGCACCACTCGGAAATTCCGCCGATCGGTCCGGTGAACGACGCGGGACGGTACTCGAGATTTCCACGAGCTTGCCGCGCCCGGAGGGGCGTACCGAGGTTTCGACCGCGTGCCGGGCGCTCGGGAAAAGGCTGCGCTGAGGTCAGCACGCAGCGCGCCGAAGATCGCGCTCGCCGATCCGTGTCCCGCTGAAGGCCTCGTTCGATCCAAGCGACGAGGCTCCGCACCAATTTCAACCACGGGGAACCGCGGCATGCCGCCCGGAGGCACGTGGGCGGCGGGGCAAGCGCGGCACTCGTAGTGGCTGCAGGAGAAAGCGGCGAACGCATCGGCGGCAACACGGATTCCGGCCCGAGTTCCGAGACTGGCAGCAGCACGTGCGCGGACAGCCATGGGCTCGGTCCCGACGACACCGAACGGACCGCAGCACCACACGCGATACGGAGTGAGGCGAATTCCGCTACTCCTTCCTGAGCAGCGGGGTCCACCACAGCGAGCAAAAATACCGGGAGACCGGTTTTTCATTGAAAACCGCATAGATGGTTTGTATGCTGGTCCCACTGAGGGGCAACAGCTTGAACACGCAGAGAGCTCCGATGTCAACCAGACAGGAACGACGCGAATCCGGGAGCCAACGATGCATCTGCTTGTGACGGAGAGTGAAAAAACCGCAGCAGCATCCATAGTCGACGGCCTGCGCAACCACGGGCACGAAGCGGTGGCTGTCCACACTGGTAACCAGGCGCTCGAGGCATACCAGGAAGCGGATCTCGTACTGCTCGACCTGGAACTTTGGGACATGGACGGACTGGAGGTCTGCCGCAACATCAGGACGGCCTCCGATATACCGATCATCGCTTTTACCAGATGCAGCACGGAATCGGACAAGATCCTCGGACTACAGGCCGGTTCGGACGACTGCCTGAGCAAACCGTACGGCTTCCGGGAACTGTTGGCTCGAATCGACGCGGTCATGCGACGTGTGAACACGGGAAACCCCAACTCCTACCTGGTCCGAGGCCCCTTGGAGATCGACGCCGCAACAAGGGAGGTAAGAGTCGACAACCAGCCGGTAAATCTGACCAGGAAGGAGTTCGAACTACTCCACTACCTGGCCAGCAGACCAAGCGCCGTGATTTCGCGACAGAAACTGATGGCCGAGATCTGGGGGGACCCTGTCGCGGACAACATGGGCACCAGGGTCAGCCGCACCATCGACACGCACATGAGCACGCTGCGGAACAAGCTGGGATCCAACGACTGGATCCGCACCGTCCGGGGAGTCGGCTTCCAATTCGAGGCGGAGCGGAAGAAGCAACACGCGGCGTTGTGACCGGACGAAGGCCACTGCGCGGCACACGGCCGGAACGAACACACGAACACAGACGCGGCAGTCCACAGTGATCACTTGCCCCGACCGGGAGGATTCGGCGATCTCCTCCGAACGGCCGGAACCGTACGATACGACGGGTTCCTTCGCGTACCGGTACGACTGAAAGCGGTCACGACTACTCCGGGACGGTTCGGGCCAACGACGGCCCCGGACGAGCCCGATCGCAGCAACCGGCTCGCCGTCGAGCGTTACCGCGGGAAATGAACACTCCGCGGCGTCCACGGCTGGAACCGACCGAAGGTCCGAGCGGTACCGCGGGGTGATGCGGATCCCGCCCCACTGGCCGACCGTTTCGAGCGATTCGCCCTCCTGCAGCTCATCGCCGGTTCCAACCGGCCGGGGTCGGACACGAACCCGAGGTCGATGATCCGGGGATCCCAGCCCCGAGGAGAGCTTCGGACCAGGTGCATCAGTCACTCGGAATCGGACCTCCGCGGGGCGCCCCGCGGACCACACGACACCGACAGCCGCACGTTCACCCGAAACACCGCAACGGCATGATTTCTGACAAAGATTTTTAGTTTCCGAACACAGAGTTTACGCAATCTCACTTTTTGTTTTTGACAAAGTATTGTACTTCCGTTCACAATCCGGGGATTGCTTCGCCGCCGAAATCGAAATAACATGGCAATCGACCTCCGGGGCGACACGCAAACGGCGCGCCTCCCCCGCATACGTTGTCAACAAAGCTGGACCGTGAACAGAGAACCGATCGACGAAGTCTTTGCAGAAAATTGAGCACCACCCCTCGACGGATCGATTGACACCGACAGCGAAACGGGTGAAGATTTTCGTATCCGCGAGAAACAACAACCTCGAAACGAGACAGCAGGCCGAATCGGGTCTCCCTCAGAGCAGAAACCAGATCACGGCGTCGCAACGAATTGATTTTTTCAATTCTTTACCGCCTACGGCGACTACCGAGCCGGTTGATCCACGTTGCCACGATCCCATGCTGTTCAACACTTCACGAGGAGAGGTACATGGACGCACCAGTCATAGTGGTCGGCGCCGGACCGGCCGGACTCATGCTCGCCGGTGAGCTACGTCTCGCGGGAGTGGACGTCATCGTCGTCGAACGACTCGAGAATCCCACCGGCGAATCCCGTGGACTTGGTTTCACGTCACGAACCATGGAAGTGTTCGACCAGCGGGGTCTGCTGCCACGGTTCGGTGAGATCGAAACCAGCAATCAGGGGCATTTCGGCGGTATCCCGGTTGATTTCGGCGTTCTCGAGGGTGCCCACCAGGCCGCCAAGACCATCCCGCAATCCACCACGGAATCGGTGCTCGAGGACTGGGCGCGCGAGCTGGGGACCGACATTCGCCGAGGAAACGAACTCGTCTCGTTCCAGGACGAGGGGGACGAGGTATCCGTCACGGTTCGTTCCCCGGAGGGTGAGCAGACTCTGCGCACCGGCTGGCTCGTCGGTTGCGACGGTGGTAGAAGCACCGTCCGGAAGGCAGCGGGATTCGACTTCCCCGGAACCGCGGCCACGATGGAAATGTTCCTGGCCGATCTGCGCGGTGTCGAACTGGAACCACGAATGATCGGGGAATCGCTTCCCGGCGGCATGGTTATGGTTGGGCAGCTGCCCGGCGGAGTGACGCGGATCATCGTCTGCGAACGCGACAGGCCCCCGCAGCGCCGCAGCGAGTCGCCTCCGTTCGCCGAGGTCGCCGATGCCTGGAAGAGATTGACCGGCATCGACATCTCTCACGCCGAACCGGTGTGGGTCAGCGCGTTCGGGGACGCCACCCGGCAGGTGACCGAGTACCGCCGTGGCCGGGTACTGCTCTCCGGCGATGCGGCACACATCCACCTCCCCGCCGGGGGCCAGGGCATGAACGCCAGCATCCAGGACTCGGTCAATCTCGGCTGGAAGCTCGCTGCCGTGATCGGTGGTACCGCTCCGCTCGAGCTGCTTGACACCTATCACGACGAGCGGCACGCGGTGGGACGACGCCTGTTGATGAACACCCAGGCCCAGGGATTGCTGTTTCTCAGTGGCCCGGAGATGCAGCCGCTGCGGGACGTCTTCTCCGAACTGGTCCAGTACGACGAGGTCAGCCGCTACTTCGCCGCGATGGTCAGCGGCCTGGACATCCGCTACGACGTCGGGAACGGCAGCCATCCCCTGCTCGGGTTACGCATGCCGCGATTGGAACTGGCGAGGAACGGTAGCCGTACCAGCAGCACGGAACTGCTGCACCGGGGACGCGGGGTTCTGCTCGACCTCACCGACAACTCGGTGCTCCGCAGTCGAGCCTCGGGCTGGTCCGACCGCATCGACGTCGTTACCGCGACCGCGGACGAATTGTCGGACGACAGTCCGCTGGCCTCCACCACGGCGATCCTCATCCGGCCAGACGGCTACGTCGTCTGGGCGGCTCCGGGCAGTCACCACGACCTGCCCACGGCGCTGGATCGCTGGTTCGGCCCAGCCAGGTAAGTCACGGACAAGGAGAAACAGGATGCACAGCACGTTGATCGTGGCTCGGATGGAGCCACAGTCCGCGGAAGAGGTCGCCGAACTCTTCTCCGCGTTCGACGAGAGCGACATGCCGCACCGGATGGGAACTCGCCGGCGCCAGCTTTTCACCTACAGGGGACTTTACTTCCACTTGCAGGACTTCGACTCGGACGACGGCGGTGAACGGATCGAGTCGGCCAAGAACGACCAGCGATTCGTGGACATCAGCGAGAACCTCAAGCCCCACATCAACGCCTACGACCCTTCCACCTGGCGCTCGCCGAAGGACGCGATGGCCGAGCGCTTCTACCACTGGAGCGCGCTGTGACCGAGGGACGTGTAGCGATTACCGGAATCGGGGTGACCGCGCCGGGCGCGGTGGGTACCAAGAACTTCTGGAGTCTGCTGAGCGACGGCCGCACGGCCACGCGACGCATCAGCTTCTTCGACCCATCCGATTTCCGTTCCCAGTGCGCGGCCGAGGTCGACTTCGATCCGGAGCAGGCCGGGCTCACCCCGCAGGAAACCAGGCGCATGGATCGGGCAGCGCAGTTCGCGGTCGTCACGGCACGAGAAGCGGCGGCGGACAGCGGACTTCCGTTCTCCGACGTGGATCCGTATCGCATCGGCGTGACCATCGGCAGTGCCGTCGGAGCTACCACGGGTCTGGACTGGGAGTACCGCACCGTCAGCGATGGCGGGCGACTGAAACTGGTCGACCACGAGTACGCGGTCCCACATCTGTACAACTACTTCGTTCCCAGCTCGTTCACCGCAGAAGTCGCCGGAGCACTGGGTGCGCAGGGTCCCAGCACTGTGGTGTCGACCGGGTGCACGTCGGGGCTCGACGCCGTCGGTCACGCCACCGAACTGATCCGGGAGGGCTCCGCCGACGTGATGATCGCGGGGGCGACCGACGCTCCCATCTCGCCGATCACGGTCGCCTGCTTCGACGCGATCAAGGCGACAACCCCGCGCAACCAGGATCCCGAGCACGCCTCACGTCCGTTCGACGGGACGCGCAGCGGATTCGTGCTGGGCGAGGGTGCCGCGGTATTCGTACTGGAGGACTTGGAAAGTGCCAGGAGCCGCGGTGCTCATGTCTACGCCGAGATCGCAGGCTATGCCTCCCGGTGCAACGCCTACCACATGACCGGGCTGCGTTCCGACGGTCGGGAGATGGCAGAGGCGATACGGGTCGCCATCGACGAGGCGCGAATGGCACCGGAGCGGATCGACTACGTCAACGCGCACGGCTCGGGCACCAAGCAGAACGACCGGCACGAAACCGCCGCCTTCAAGCGCAGCCTCGGCGAGCACGCGTATCGCGTCCCGGTGAGTTCGATCAAGTCGATGGTCGGCCACTCGCTGGGTGCCATCGGGTCGATCGAGGTGGCCGCTTCCGCGTTGGCCATCGAGCACGACGTGGTTCCACCGACCGCCAACCTGCACACGTCCGACCCGGAGTGCGATCTGGATTACGTACCGCTTGCAGCGCGCGAGCACCCGACCGACGCCGTCTTGTCGGTGGGGAGCGGCTTCGGCGGATTTCAGAGCGCCATGGTGCTCACCAGCCCGGAAAGGAGTGGGGCATGAACGGCAGGAACAGTAGCGTCGTCGTGACCGGCCTGGGAATCGCGGCACCCAACGGGCTCGGGAACCGGAACTATTGGGAATCCGTCCGCGAGGGTGTATCCGGTATAGGACGGATTTCCCACTTCGATCCGTCGCAGTATCCCTCCCGACTCGCCGGCGAGGTGAAGGGATTCGTCCCGGAAGAACACCTCACCAGCAGAATCATCTCGCAAACCGATCGCATGACGCAGCTGGCTCTGGTGGGTACCGACTGCGCTTTCGCCGACGCGAGAACACAACCGAGCGAGTTCGACGAGTACGAGATGGGGGTGGTGACCGCCAGCTCGTCCGGTGGTTTCGAGTTCGGTGAGAACGAACTGCGAAATCTCTGGAGTCAGGGAGGGCAATACGTCAGCGCGTACCAATCCTTCGCCTGGTTCTACGCGGTAAACAGCGGTCAGATCTCGATCCGCAACGGCATGCGCGGCCCCAGCGGGGTGGTCGTCAGTGACCAGGCCGGGGGGCTGGACGCCATCGCCCAGGCGAGGCGCCAAATCCGCAAGGGCACGCGGATGATCGTCTCGGGTGGTATCGACGCCTCGCTGTGCCCGTGGGGTTGGACCGCTCAGCTGACAAGCCGGAGGTTGAGCACCAGCAGCGACCCGAATCGGGCGTACCTCCCCTTCGACGCGGAAGCCGCGGGACACGTGCCCGGCGAAGGCGGGGCGCTGGTCATCATGGAGGATCTCGCCAGCGCCCACGAGCGACGTGCGCCGAACGTCTACGGCGAGATCTCGGGGTACGCAGCCACCATCGACCCCGGAGCCGGGGTGGAGAGCGCGACCAGTCTGCAGAAGGCGATCGAGCAGGCACTCCGTAACGCGGACGCGGATCCTGCCGAGATCGACCTCGTGTTCGCCGACGCGGCCGCGGTGCCCGAACTGGACCGGGCGGAGGCCGAGGCCCTCACCAAGGTGTTCGGTGTCCGCGGAGTCCCGGTAACCGCTCCGAAGACGACGACCGGGCGACTCGGTTCCGGGGCCGCCTCGTTGGACGTTGCCACTGCTTTCCTCGCGATGCGGGACGGCGTCATCCCTCCGACGCCGAATGTCCGCATCGCCGACGAATACGACATCGACCTGGTGTCGGAAAAGCGCGAGTCGAGGGCAGGTGTCCGTAACTGCCTGGTGATCGCCCGGGGAATCGGCGGCTTCAACTCCGCAATGGTCCTGCGGGATTCAAACCAGTCCTCCGGACGGTGAAGTCCGGAAACAACAATGTTCACAACAATTAGGAGATTCCGAATGTCGACCACCGAATTCACAGTCGAAGACCTGAAGCGGATCCTTCGTGAGGCAGCCGGCAGCGGCGACGGTGTAAGTCTCGACGGCGACATACTCGACATCGACTTCGAGGTGCTCGGCTACGACTCGTTGGCCCTGCTCGAAACCGGCGGGCGGATCGAGCGGGAATACGAGATCTCACTCGACGAATCCGCGATCAGCGAAGCTGAGACACCCCGCGCTTTGGTCGAAGCCGTCAACAACGACCTGGGGCTGGCACAGGCAGACCCGGTCTCCTGACCACGGCACTCCAAATCCCGCACCAGCCGCTGCCGCCGCAGGCTGCGGCAGCGGCACCCCGCAGCAACCGTTCCACGGGAGTAGGCATGACACAGCAGGAACAACGGACCGCGATCGTCACCGGGGGCACCAGCGGCATCGGCCTTTCGTCGACCAAATTGCTGGCTCGGCAGAACCACCAGGTGTTCATCTGTGCTCGCGACCAGGAGAACTTGTCCGCGACGCTCAAAGAACTCCGGCAGGAGGGGCTGAACGTGGACGGCGCCGCGTGCGATGTGCGCTCGGCGGAGGACGTGAACAGCTTGGTGCGGCAGGCGGTGGACCGGTTCGGGGAGATCGACGTGCTGGTCAACAACGCCGGGCGTTCCGGCGGTGGGGTGACGGCGGATATCGCCGACGAGCTGTGGTTCGACGTCGTCGAGACCAACCTGAACAGTGTGTTCCGGATGACTCGTGAGGTGCTCAACACCGGCGGCATGCGGCACAAGAGCTGGGGGCGGATCGTCAACATCGCCTCCACGGCGGGCAAGCAGGGCGTGGTTCTGGGCGCTCCCTACTCGGCCTCCAAACACGGTGTGGTCGGGCTGACCAAAGCGCTGGGCAAGGAACTCGCCCAGACGGGCATCACGGTGAACGCGGTCTGCCCCGGGTACGTGGAGACCCCGATGGCCGAGCGAGTGCGGCAGGGTTACGCGGCCGCGTACGACACCACCGAGGAACAGGTCCTGTCCCAGTTCCAGGCCAAGATTCCACTCGGCCGGTACTCGACCCCTGACGAGGTCGCCGGGCTGGTCGGATACCTGGTTACCGACACCGCGGCTTCCATCACGGCACAAGCGCTCAACGTCTGCGGCGCTCTCGGCAACTTCTGATCTCATCCGCAGGAGAGGACTACCACCATGACCAAACGCGAAGTCGAGCACGAGATCACCGTCGATGCCCCGGCTGCCGAGGTGTACCGGCTGATCGCGGAAGTGGAGAACTGGCCGCAGATCTTCCCTCCTTCGGTGTACGTCGACTACGCCGATCGCGGTGAGACCGAGGAACGCATCCGGATATGGGCAACCGCCAACGGTGCGGCGAAGAACTGGGTCTCGAAGCGCGTCCTCGACCCGGAGAACATGTCGATCTCCTTCCGGCAGGAGACCCCGGCACATCCGGTCGCCGAGATGGGCGGTACGTGGATCATCGAACAACGGAGCGAGCGCTCCTCGCTGGTGCGGCTGCTGCACGACTACCGGGCAGTCGACGACGATCGAGAGCACCTGGAGTGGATCGACCAGGCCGTTGACCGCAACAGTCGTTCGGAACTGGCTTCGTTGAAGGAGAACGTCGAACTCGCCACCAACGAGGACCTGTACATGTCCTTCGAGGACAGCATGGACATAAGCGGTTCGGCAAAGGACGTCTACGACTTCCTCAACGAGGCCCGACTGTGGGAGGAACGGCTTCCCCACGTGGCCACGGTGAGCATGACCGAGGATTCACCCGGTGTGCAGTTGCTGCGCATGGACACCAGGACGAAGGACGGTTCGACGCACACCACCGAGTCCGTACGGGTCTGTTTCCCGAATCACAAGATCACTTATAAGCAGACGACCGTTCCGCCGCTGATGACGGTGCACACCGGCTGCTGGACGCTCGAGGAGAACGAGGACGGCACAACGATCGCCACGTCACAGCACACCGTTGTGATCAACGCGGACAACATCGCCGGAATCCTCGGTGATGACGCCGGAGTCACCGAAGCACGCACGTTCATCAGGAACGCGCTGGGCGGGAACAGCAGGGCGACCCTGGGGTACGCCAAGGAACACGCGGAAGCACGGCGCTAGAACGATGGCCACGTACGTCAATCAGCGAACGGACGAGTCGGACGCGGACGTCGTGATCGTCGGTGCCGGTCCGGTCGGGCTGTTCCTCGCCTGCGAACTGCGGGCCAACGGAACGGGAGTCACCGTTCTGGAGCAGCTAACCGAGCCCACTACCGAGTCGCGGGCCTCCACACTGCACGCGCGCACCATGGAGCTGTTCGACGAGCGTGGGTTACTCGAAGAGTTGGGCCCACCCCCGCGGGGCGGGGCCGGCCACTTCGGCGGCATCCCGCTCGACCTGACAGCCGCAGCTCCGGAAAACCCCCACTCGGGCCAGTGGAAGGCACCGCAGACCCGTATCGAGGCGGTACTGCAGGACCGCGCCATCGCCATGGGCGCGAGGATAAGGCGTGGCCACCGGGTCGACGGAGTCGTCGATCGCTCGGACCACGTGGATGTCGAAGTGAAGGGGCCCGACGGGGCTGAGCTGCGGTTCCGCCCGTCCTACCTGGTCGGTTGCGACGGGGAGCGGAGCACGGTACGACGCCTCACGGGTTTCGACTTCCCCGGAAGCTCGGCGACCAAGGAACTGCTCCGCGCCGATGTCGAGGCCATCGACATTCCCAACCGGCGATTCGAACGGCATCCGAACGGACTGGCGATCGCTTCGCGCGGTCCGGACGGAATCACTCGCGTCATGGTGCACGAGTACGGACGCGAACCCGAGCACCGTGGAACGGAACCCGACTTCGAGGAGGTGGTGCAAGCCTGGTGGCGGGTCACCGGCGAGGACATCAGCACCGGTGTGCCCGTTTGGGTAAATGCCTTCGGCAACGCCAACCGCCAGGTGAACCACTACCGACTGGGACGGGTGCTGCTCGCCGGGGACGCGGCTCACGTGCAGTTGCCCACCGGTGGACAGGCCATCAACCTCGGTCTGCAGGACGCCGCCGATCTCGGTGGGAAGTTGGCGGCGCAGTTCGTCGGGAACCCCGATCCAGCCCTGCTGGACTCCTATCACGAGACCAGGCATCCGGTCGGAAAACGTGCCCTGACGAACATCGAGGCACAGGCGCAGCTGCTGCTCGGCGGGCCCGAGGTCGAAGCCCTGCGCGAGGTCGTCGGCGAACTCATGGAGCTGGGGACAGCGCGTCGTCATCTGGCAACCATGATCAGCGGACTGGACACCCCTTACCCGGCCCGAGAGACGCGACAACGGCGCGACACGGAATCGACACCTTCCAGGCAGAGGAGCACCGCGATGGGCAAGCTCAGCGAAAAGACCGCACTCGTAACGGGATCCAGTCGAGGAATAGGTCGGGCGACCGCGATTCTGCTGGCTCGGGAGGGCGCACTTGTGGCCGTGCATTGCGCGAACAACCGTACGGCAGCGGACGAGGTCGTGGCCGAGATCGAGAAGGAAGGTGGGCGCGCGTTCGCCGTGCAGGCCGAACTCGGTGTAACCGGCGACATCCACGAGCTCTTCCTCGCACTGGAACACGGACTGAAGGAACGTACCGGCAGCACCGACCTCAACATCCTGGTCAACAATGCCGGTGTGATGGGTGGTGTGGCTCCCGAGGAACTCACCTCAGAGCAGTTCGACCGGCTCTACACCGTCAATGCCAAGGCACCGTTCTTCATCGTCCAACGCGCGTTGGAGAACATGCCCGACGGCGGTCGCATCATCAACATCTCCTCCGGGCTCACCAAGTTCGCGAACCCGCAGGAGGTCGCGTACGCGATGACCAAGGGTGCGGTCGATCAGATCACGCTGCACTACGCCAAACACCTGGGCAGCCGCGGTATCACCGTGAACAGTGTGGGCCCCGGCATCACCAACAACGGCACCGAGGTGTTCGACATCCCCGAGGCCGTGGAGCAGATGGCAGCGCTGTCGGTGTTCAACCGTGTGGGTGAGGGAGACGATGTCGCGTCAGCCGTGGCGTTCCTCGCCAGTGACGACGCTCGCTGGATCACCGGCTCCTACATCGACGCCAGCGGGGGAACGCTGCTGGGGGGTTGATTCGGCCCCGCCGGTCTCGCAGCGGACGGGCCGGCCGAGGCCTCGCACCACGGCCGGCCCCTTCCCGAATCCCGACAACCTCGACATCCGCAAGGAACAGGCATGGAGGGTGCCACCGAAATGGTTACCAAACCCACCCCTCGGTCGGTCACGAAAGGAGGCTGGGACGCGCGGCTGTGGATGCTGCTCTTCGTGCTCTCCGGGAACATGCTCATCGATGCGCTCGAAGTCTCGGTGGTGTTGCCCGCTCTTCCCGGTATAGCCGACGATTTCGAGCTGCCGCTGTGGCAGGTTCAGCTGGTGATGAGCGGCTTCGCGCTCGGATTCGGCTCCCTCCTGCTGCTGGGACGGCGGGTGACCGCGTACTGGGGCAGGCGCCGGGTGTATCTGATCGCGCTGCTCGTCTTCGCCGCCGCCTCGTTGATCGGTGGATGGACCACCAGCTGGGCAGTACTCGTGCTGACCCGAATCGTGAAGGGCATGTGCGCCGCTCTCACCGCACCGGTGGGGCTGGCGATCATCAACGCGACCTTCTCCGAAGGACCGGACCAGCGGCGCGCGGTTTCGTTCTACTCCATGTTCGGGGCCGCGGGTTTCACCGGAGGACTGGTGTTGTCCGCGGCGCTGAACGCACTGAGCTGGCGTTGGCTGTTCGTGGTTCCGGCACTGGCAGCCCTGGTGCTGGCACCGTTCGCGGCACGACTGATCCCCGCACAGGCCCCCGCTCGGATCCGACCGCCCGGGCACGGACTTTCATCGACGGTCAACGGACCACTGGTCCGCTCGTCAGTCGGCGCTGCGGTGCTCAACGGGACGTATCTGAGCACGCTGTTGTTACTGACCTTCGAACTACGAGATCACTGGGACTGGGACAGATGGCAGGTCGCGCTGGCATTTCTGCCCGCTTGCCTGCCACTGGCGTTGTCCTCCCCGTTCACGGGAAGGATGGTCGAACGATTCGGCACCGGGTCGTTGATAGCCCTCGGGGCGATGGCCGCGACAGCGGGATACGCGTTCCGCCTGACTCCGCTCGCCGCTGAGTCCTACTCGGTCGGAGTGCTCCCCACGTTGCTGCTCGTCGGAGTCGGCTTCGTGCTCTCGTTCGGGGCGCTGAACATGCGGGCCACTTCCCGAGTACGTCCGCAGGACCGAGAACGAGCGGTTGCCATGTACCAGAGTGCGGTGCAGTTCTCGGCCGTAATCATGTTGTCCCTGGTAGCGGTAGTGCTGGCGGTGTCCGAGCAGGACCGCCCGGCTCTGCTGCTCATCACAGCTGTCGGAGTCGTCGGTGTGCTGGTCGCGGTATCCGGACGCGGATCCGACGAGGCAACACGGCAGGAAGGGTGATCGACGATGAACACGAGGAGCACAGCACGCGATCGCGCACCGTGCACGGATCCGGAGACGCTGCGCGCCACCGACATCGACGAACGCGTGGAAAGCATCGAGAGATTCCTCTGCCAGGAGGTGACCAGGGCCCTGGAACTTCCCTCCGAGCACAGTGTGGATCCTAGTAAGCCGTTGCACACCCAGGGAGTGGGCTCCATAGTGGCGCTCCGGCTCGAGCGGAGGATCCGGCTGCTCCTGCGCATCGACATCGGGGCGGTCCGGATCCTGCGGGCGTCAAGTGTGACCGAACTGGCCGCGTTGTGCGCGATGCGAATCGTGGATCCGTACCCGCTGAGGAGCGATCCCGAGGGTGTGAGCGACTCGGTGCCGTGGACGGACGGCGGGCGATTATGAGTCCGCATCGAAACGGAGCGGGATGGTTGCACCTGTGGCTGCTCCGGCAGCCGTGGACCGAACCGCCAGGGGCTCCGTTGCAGACCGGCGAGCTCGACGAGAGCGAGCGGCAACGCGCTTCGGCGTTCCTCCGGCCACACGACAGGCTCCTGTACCTCACCGCGCATATCGCCTTGAGACGTATCCTGGCCGCCTACCTGGACACCGTTCCCGGTGAGGTTCGCCTGAGCCGGACCTCCTGCCCCGCTTGCGGGGGGCTGCACGGCAAGCCGGTCATGGTCGGTACACCACTGCACTACTCGTTGTCGCACACCAGTGGTCTCGCGCTCTTCGGCGTGGCAACGGAACCGGTCGGAGTAGACGTGGAGGTGCTGCCCTCCGAGGAAACAGTGGAAATGTGCAGCCCTGCGCTGCACCCGGACGAACAAGCGGAACTGGCGCGATACCCGAGTGCACGGCGCCAGCTTCCCTTCGGACGCCTGTGGACGCGCAAGGAGGCCTACCTCAAGGGACTCGGCACCGGGCTCTGCCGTGACCTGGCAGCCGATTATTTGGGGAGGGCCGACGATGGTCCGGCTCCCTCCGCCCCGCCCGGGTGGGTGGTCGACAACATCGCCTGCGGCTCCGAACACGTCAATCACGTCGCAGCGGCAGCGGTGGTCGACGGTGTCAGCCGTCCCACCAACGCACGCTGGTTGCCGGCCGACTGCCTCTATTCCGCGTATTCGGCCGAATTGCTCGGAACGGACTTCCGCGTGGGCACGAAATCCTGATTTCCAACGCGTAACGGGTGGATTCAATTCCGAAACGGAGGAGCGACGATGCGGGAATGTGTCGACGAACTCGTCGAGAACAGGCGGTGGGTTCAGCAGGGACCTGATCCGAAGGCCACCGAACGACAGCACGCCAAGGGCAAGCAAACCGCGCGGGAGCGAATCGACTCGCTGCTGGACGAGGGAACCTTCCAGGAGTTGGAGCAGTTCCGGCGCCACCGCGCGAGCGGGTTCGGTCTGGAGCAGCGCAGGCCCTACACCGATGGCGTGGTAACCGGCTGGGGAACGGTGTACGGACGAACGGTGTTCGTCTACGCGCACGACTTCCGGATCTTCGGTGGCGCGCTCGGGGAAGCGCACGCACAGAAGATCCACAACCTCATGGACCGGGCCATCGCCGCCGGTGCACCTTTGGTCTCCCTCAACGACGGTGCGGGCGCGCGAATCCAGGAAGGCGTCACCGCACTGGCCGGTTACGGCGGTATCTTCAGCCGCAACACCAAGGCGTCCGGTGTCATCCCGCAGATCAGCGTGATGCTCGGGCCGTGCGCCGGTGGTGCGGCGTACTCCCCGGCGTTGACCGACTTCGTGTTCATGGTGCGGGACACCTCGCAGATGTTCATCACCGGACCCGACGTGGTCCAGTCCGTGACGGGTGAGGAGATCAGCCACGACGGCCTCGGCGGCGCCGATGTGCACGCGGGCACCTCGGGAGTGGCCCACTTCGCCTACGACGACGAGGAGACCTGCCTGGATGAGGTTCGATATCTGCTGTCGATGCTGCCCTCCAACAACCGCGAGCTGCCCCCCGTCGAGTCGACGGGGGACCCGGTCGACCGACGCAACGACTCTCTGGGTGACCTGGTGCCGGTCGACGGGAACCGTCCCTACGACGTCCGCGGGGTGATCGGTGAGGTCGTCGACGACGCGGACTACTTCGAGATCAGCCCCTCCTGGGCGGACAACGTGGTATGCGCGCTCGCCCGACTCGGGGGTGAGACGGTCGGCATCGTGGCGAACCAGCCGCAGTCACTGGCCGGGGTTCTGGACATCCACTCCAGTGAGAAGGCGGCGCGATTCGTCCAGTTCTGCGACTCGTTCAACATCCCGCTCATCACGCTGGTGGACGTCCCCGGCTTCCTCCCGGGGGTGGGACAGGAGCACGGCGGCATCATCCGGCACGGCGCGAAACTGCTCTACGCCTACTGCAACGCCACGGTGCCGCGGATCTCGCTGGTGCTGCGCAAGGCCTACGGTGGCGCCTACATCGTGATGGACTCGCGCTCCATCGGATCCGATGTCTCGCTGTCGTGGCCCACGAACGAGATCGCGGTCATGGGCGCGGAGGGGGCCGCCAACGTCATCTTCCGCAAGGAGATCGACGCCGCCGACGATCCCGAGAGCGTGCGGCAGCAACGCATCAAGGAGTACCGGGCGGATCTGATGCACCCGTACTACGCGGCCGAACGTGGTCTCGTCGACGACGTCATCGATCCCGGGGAGACACGACAGGTACTGGTCCGCTCCTTGGGGATGCTGCGAGCCAAGCACGCCGAACTACCGAGTCGCAAGCACGGCAACCAGCCACAGTGAGCCGGGTAATCCTAATGGACGAATCGACAACGCACGAAAGAATCAGCATAACCAAGGGCAGACCGAACGCCTCCGAGATCGCCGCGCTCACCGCGGTGCTCCTCGCCTGCGAAGCCACCGTCGAAAACATCGCGGAAGATTCAACGAGCCACCGTTCCGCGGATTGGACGGAACCGGTCACCCAAGGGGGACGAAGCTGGCGGCAAAGAAACCGCTGACAACCCTTGACGAATTGTCCGCAAACTCCGAAACTTTCCAGCCGAAACCTCGAACCAGCACGGGAACAAACTCGAAAAGATTGGACAACACCATGACGGAAAAACAGAAAGTGGTTGTCATCGGGGCAACCGGAAACGTTGGACCTCACGCAGTTTCACAGCTTCTCGAAAAGGGCGTCGAAACGCGAGCCCTGACACTGCCTGACGACCCGAAAATCAACAGGCTCGAAGAGGGCGTGGAGGTGTTTCACGGCGATCTGAGCGATCCCGATTCGCTGGATCGCTGCCTGGAAGGAGCAACGAGCGTGTTCCTGATGTGGCCTTTCTTCACCCTGGACGTGGAAACTGTCCCGGACGTGCTCAAGCGCATTAAGCAACACACCGAGAAAGTGGTTTTCGTCTCCTCGATCGGTGTGCAAAACGGAATCGAAACGGTGGACAACCGCTGCCATGCTTTCGTCGAACGGGAGATCGAGCGCCTCGGGATGGAGTGGACCTTCCTCCGCACTACCGGCTTCTGCTGCAATGCCGGGACCGGCTGGGCACATCAGATCCGATCGGAGGGAGTGGTTCGTTCTCCTTACGGCAACGCCACTCGTAGCCCGATCCACGAGGCTGACCTGGCAGCTGTCGCGGTTCGGGCGCTGACCGAGGAAGGCCACTCCGGACAGCGGTACGTCGTAACCGGCCCCGAGGCACTGAGTCAGATCGAACAGTTGCGGATCATCTCCGAGGTGAGCGGACGAGAAGCGCGATGGGTCGATGTTCCCCACGAGTCGGCCAGCACGAATATGATCGAAAGCGGCTGGCCCGCCGCGTACGCCGAGGGCGCGCTGGAGTACTTCGCGATACTGACCAAGGAGCCCGAGAGGGTCACTTCGACCGTCGAGGAGGTCCTCGAAAGGCCTGCGCGCACGTTTCGGCAGTGGTCGGAGGAGAACTCCGACCTGTTCCGCTGAGCGAGCGGTTTGGAGGCGATGATGAGCACGACGAGCACCTCGGAAACGAACTCGGAATACGTCACCTTCTGCACCTTGCGGACAACCGATCCCGAAACCGGCCGGGAGCTCGCCGAAACAGCCGCGAGAGAAGTCCGCGACTCGATCAGCGATTCAGAAGGTTTCCGCTCCGCACTCGTACACATCAGTACGGACGACACAACAGTGGTTATCCTGACCGGATGGTCCGGTGCTGCCGACCACCGGCGAATCATCCTGGAATCCCCGGAGGCCGAGAAACTCCGTACGTTGGCGGACCGTCCCGGCGTCGTTTCAGCCGAGAGCTTCAGCGGAGTTCCCGCGCCGGGTATCCACGGTCCGGATTCGGACAAGGAACCCGGAATAGTGGTACTGGCGACACGGCAAGTCGGCGGACACGACAACGCGAATGCGCTCGCCGATTTATTGGTGCGCAGCGGGGAGTGGAAGCGTCACTTCCCCGGCTTCGTCGGTGCCACGCCGTACATCAGCGTCGACGGCGAGACGTACATCAACTACCCGGGCTGGGTCGACGACGAGGCGTGCGACGCCTACCTGGCGGATCCGCGAAACGCGGCCGGGCAACCGGACATCGCCGCGCTCGAGGTGTCCGAACCGAAATTCCTGTGGTGCACGGTCTTCCGAAGGATATCCGGACGGAAAAAGGGAGATCGAGAACCGGCGTGATCGAGAGCCGGTGAGCCGCCAGCCGGGAATACCCACCCTGTCGGAGCGCCGCAGGAGAACACAGATGAACGAATCCACCGACGAGATCACCCTGGACGCGGCGGGAGTTCCGCTGTCCGGCTTGTTGGCCGAGCCCACTCACACGGAACCCCGGGGGGTCGTGGTCGCACTGCACGGTGCGGGGATGCGGGCAGGGTACTTCCACGGTCACTCGTACCCCGGGCAATCACTTCTGGAAACCGGAACGAGGTTGGGGTGGACTGTACTCGCGCTCGACCGCCCGGGGTACGGCTCATCGGCTCACCGCCTACCGCGGGGGCAGGAACTGGACGAACAGGCAGCCACGCTACGCGCTGGTTTGAAGGACTTCACCGACCGTTATTCCAGCGGAGCCGGTCTGTTCCTGCTGGGACACTCCTTCGGAGGAAAGCTCGTGCTCACAGTGGCCGGAAACGGTGGTGAGCAAGAGCTGCTCGGTGTCGATGTCTCGGGATGCGGACACCAGTACGCGGTGAGTCCCGATGAAATCTCCGACCTGCACGACAGAAGACGCTGGTGGCTGAACTGGGGCAAACTCGGATTCTACCCACCCGGTACCTTCCGCCACAGCGAGTCGATAGTGACACCGGTCCCCTGCCGTGAGATCGACGTGGCGAAGCGCTGGCCCGACATCTTTCCGACCATAGCGGCGAGGATACGTGTTCCGGTGCGCCTCACATTCGCCGAGCAGGAGAAATGGTGGCTCCACGGGGACGAGTCCACGACCGCCCTGGAAGAGCTGTTCCGCTCCACCACCGTCAAGGTGGAGCGGCAGCCGAACGCGGGCCACAACATCAGTCTGGGATGGGCGGCTCGCTCTTACCACCTCCGTGCAATCTCCTTCGCGGAAGAGTGCTTGGTGCGGCGCACCGTCGCTTTCGCACGAAAATAGCGAAATCCAACCTCAGCAACGTCGGTCCGAGCGCAATCGGACGCGATCGCTGACGAACTCATCACGAGACGCGAAAGAGTGGAACAAATATGACGCCGATCGAACATTTCCCACCAGCCGAGTTGTTCACCAAGGATTACTACCAGAACCCCTACCCCACTTTCGAGTGGCTGCGCACCAACTCTCCGGTGCACGAGTTCGATTTTCCGGTGGGCAACGTCCGCACCTGGATGGTTACACGCTACGACGACGTGAGAACGGTGCTGGCGGACCCACGGTTCAGCTCCGAGGGCGGGACGTGGGGAAACGCCGAGTTCCGCGAAGCCGGGCTGGTCAGCGGTTCCGGCAGCGTGCTGGAACGAGCGATCACAGTGGTGGATCCGCCTGCGCACACCCGGTTGCGGCGGCTGGCCATGAGTACCTTCACAACCCGTCGTATCGCTCATTGGCGGGACACCGTTCAGCGCATTGTCGAGAACACCCTGGACGATTGCGCGCGGCGTGGTTCCTTCGACGTGATGGACGATTACGCCGGTGTCGTCTCGTCCGATGTGCTGGGCGAGATCCTCGGATTCCGCATCGAACGGCACCGTGAACTGGTCGAGGCCATCGGCCAGGCGTTTCCGTCCGACCCGGGGCTCATGGATCAGGTTCCCGAAGGATTCAGGCGGATCTGCGAGTACGCCGAGGAGCTCGTCGCCGATAAACGTCGCGAGCCCGGTGATGACCTGACCTCGGCACTGGTGCACGCCAGCGAGGACGGTGACCGGCTGGACCACGAGGAACTGGTCGCCATGGTAGCCGCGATGATCATGGCCGGGAGCGACACGGTACGTGCGTTCGTGGGCAATGCCGTACTCGCGCTGCTGGACCATCCGGAACAGTGCGGATTGATGCTCTCCTCGCCGGAGTACACCAGCTCGGCGGTCGAGGAGCTACTGCGCTACGAGGGAGCGCTCAGCACCGCGCTGTTCCGCGTGACGACCGAGGAGCTGGAGCTGGCGGGAACCGTCCTGCCCGCGGGAGCACCGGTTATCGCGGTACTGCTGTCGGCGAACCGGGACCCCGACCGGTTCACCGCACCGGACCGGTTGGACATCACCCGCAACGAGTCGCGCCACGTCGGCTTCGGGCACGGGCTGCACAACTGCCTGGGGGCGGCACTGGCCCGGTTGGAGGGCGAGATCGCCATACCCGCCCTGTTCCGGCGGTTTCCGGATCTCGCCCGTGACATCCCACGAGAGGAGGTCGGCTACATCGAGAACTGGGCCATGCGACGGCTGGTTCGACTTCCGGTTTCCACCGGGATCCCAGTTCGTCCCTGACGGGAGGGAAAACCATGCGTGCAACCGCTCGAGTCGACCGGAGTCTCTGCCAAGGTGCCGGACTGTGCGAGGCGATGGGACCGGAACTCTTCAGAATCGACGAGGAAGGATACTCGGAGAATTCGCAGCGAAACATCACGAACGAGGAAAAAGTCCTATTGCTGCAGGACATCGCGGATTGTTGCCCCACGGGGGCTATAAGCGTGACCGTCTCCGAACAGGACTGACCGACAGCACGATCAGACGGAGGAGTTTTTCATGACCAATCGAGCGACCCATCCGGAACAGGACTCCGGAACGATAATCGGGAAGTTGTGGGAGCGAAATTACGACCCGCCCACCCGGCGGATCATCGAGAACCTGCCGATCGGGTCGGACTGGCGTTGCCTCGACGTGGGTGCCGGGCTCGGTTCCATGTCCCGCTGGCTGGCAGAGCGAACCCCACGCGGGTCGGTGCTCGCCATGGACGTCGACACCAGTCGGTTGGAGACTTCCGGAGCATCCAATCTGACGGTGCGGGAGGCCGACATCACCACCGCGGAGTTCGCCTCCGAGTCGTTCGAACTCGTGCTGATCCGTGCCGTGCTGTCGGAGTTGGACGACCCGGTGGATCTCCTCACCCGTGCGGCGGATTGGCTGTCGCCCGGCGGTTGGCTGGTTGCCGAGGACTTCTACTTCATGCCCAGCGAGGATGCGACCACTCCGGTGGGCAGCAGGGTCATCGACGGTTACATCAAGGCCGCCATGGCGGGCGGTGTCGACTGGCGTCAAGCACGCAGGCTACCCGCGACGCTCTCAAGGGTCGGGCTGGAATCGGTTGATGTCACTGTGCGTCCGCTCGGGCCGGGCCAGGGTCGTGAGGAGAACGAGTTGATGCGAGCCCGCATGGAACTGCAGGGGCAACCACTGGTGGACAACGGCCTGGTCGCGGCTGAGGACATCGAGGCGTTCCTGGCCGGACTCGATCGCCCCGAAGCACGCGACGTGACGACGCTGCAGTTCTCCGCATGGGGCCAACGGCCCGCGTCGGAACGGCGCAGCCGCTAGTCAGGTGGTGCCGCTGGTGCTACGCACCAGAGCGGTTGCACACCACTGCGCACCCTCGGACCGTCTTACGGCACGGACACCTCGACACGGACGTGCGGAGACGACCCGCTGAAGCACGGCCGGCGGTACCTCGGCGCGTCGCGGCTGCGACCGTTGGCCATGCCGATCATCATGGAGTACATCCGGCGGGATTTTCTCCGCTGCCGAGAAGTGGTGTTCACGAGGGCCGTGAAGTGACCACAGCCCGGCTGCCGGGAGCCGTAGCACCGGATCCCGGCAGCTCCGGACCGGCGCAGGGACTCGGCGGACAGTGCGCTGCTTCGCCGAGCAGGAGCAGAGCGATCCCTGCGTCATGCGCCCTCGGTGAATCATCGGTTCCACTCTCCGTCGCTCTCGTCGAACCGGCGCTCCGGTTCGACGACTTCGTCGAGACGGGCAACCACTCGAGGAGGTAATCGTGGAAACATCCATTCAGCAGGTCGAACAGCATTGCGCTCCCGTCGCCACGGACACGGGGGAGCCCGAGTTCAACGCTTCCCCGTGGTTTCCACCGGAACATCCCGAGGCCGACGAACCGAACGTGATTCGCGGTTACGACTGAGTGCGGCATCACAGTTCTGCCGCATCGACGCGCATTCCTCCGACAACCCGATCGTGAGTTCTTCCGTGCTTTGCGGGCATGCGGGAAAAGAGCCGACGCGGTCACGTTTCAGCGATGAACCGCCGACGAATCAGTGGCGTGCGAACCGAGGGGGCGTGATATTTCGGCCGTCCCGCTCGAACCCGGTACTGCTCGTCACGGGCGCGCGACGGGCGGTCTCGTGACGAGCAGTACCGGGGCTCGTGAGCCCATCGGAGGACGAGTCCCGAACGAACACGTTCGACCGGAACACGTTTCGGCGTGCCGGCTGCGCCCCGATAACCGAGCACACCGGTTCCCGGGCACAGCGCGGGAACCATCCGTCTTCCGTTGCCGCGGGGACGGCGCGGGGAGAGGCGATCGGAAACCCGGGCGGTGTGGTCGGCCGAGGCCTCCGGCCGCGCTCGCAGAAGGCCTCAGCACATGGTGGCCGCTTCGCTCGAACGGATCAGGGTCAGCGTTCGGCGCACGTGTTCGGTGACCTGCTCCTCACGAAGTGGCTGGTGCAGGACGAGCCGGTGGTAGTACAGCGGACCGGCCAGGAGGCTGACCGCCCACTCCAGGTCGAGCGATTCCGGTAGCTCACCCTCCTGCTGTGCTTCGGTGAGCAGGTCGACCACGCTCTGTCTCCGGATGGCGATGTAATCCCGATAAGCCGCAGCCAGGGTTTGATCGTATTCGGCGGCCACGGCCAGGCTACCGGCGATCGGCCCCCACTCGGAGGACCTCAGGCCCGCCCCCAGCGATCCGATCAGGCGTTGCACCTTCTCGTCGAAGGACTCGTCCTCCGGGAGATCCTCGGAGTCCTCACGCCGCAGTCGAGCGCCCAGGTGCTCGATAGCGTCGACGAGCAACGGGACTCGCTCCGGCCAGTGCCGGTACAGCGTACTGCGCGAGACACCCGCCGCTGCAGCGACGGCATCCATCGTCGTGGACTCGACTCCACGTTCGGCCAGCAGGTTCACGGTCGCCTCGAGCACCCGATTACGGGTGCGGATGGCGCGTGGATCACTTCGGTTCACACGTCCTCCCGCCTATAGAACAATACTGTTGCATACTTTCCTCGGCTCGTTTATAGTACACAACTGTTGCATAAGTGGTCACGTTACGAGGAGGGGTCGAAGCATGAGAGCGACGAGCACAGGGGATGGGCAGGAAGCCCTGCCCGCCCCGCCGCGGGGCGCGGTGGCCGCGTTCTCCGGGATGATGGTGGTGGTTTTCCTCGCCGGGATCGACAGCACGGTCGTGGCCACGGTCCTACCCTCGATCCTGGCCGACCTGGGGGGCGCTTCCCTGCTGACATGGGTGGTGACCTCCTACCTGCTGACCACGGCGGTGTCCGTTCCGCTGTGGGGCAAGGCGGCCGACCTGACCGGTAAGAGGCGACTGTACGTGCTGGCCACGACCGTTTTCCTCGTCGGATCCGTGGCTGTGGCCGTGGCGCCCAACATGCCGGTCATGCTCACCGCCCGGGCCTTGCAGGGAATCGGCACCGGAGGTCTGATGGCGCTGACCCCGACGATCGTCGGGGAACTGTTCCCCGTGGAGATACGCGGACGCTTCCACGGACGGCAGGGGGCGATACTGGCAGGCGCCAACATCGTCGGACCGCTGGTGGGCGGCGTGTTCACGGCAACCCTGGGGTGGCGTGCGGCTTTCTGGATCAACCTGCCGCTGGCGTTACCGGCGCTGGTACTGGTGATGCGCCACCTGAGTTCCGTTG
Source organism: Actinopolyspora mzabensis (assembly GCF_900101095.1). Lineage (GTDB taxonomy): Bacteria > Actinomycetota > Actinomycetes > Mycobacteriales > Pseudonocardiaceae > Actinopolyspora > Actinopolyspora mzabensis. The sequence goes on along the minus strand of NZ_FNFM01000004.1, from coordinate 390,688 downwards.
CTCCGGTGCAGCGGTCTCGCCGCCTCGACCTCGTCGGCGCGACTCTGCTGGCAGCGGCCAGTGCGGCGCTGCTGTTGGCGCTGAGTCAGGACTCGGCGCTGGCTTCCGGTTCATCCAGGATCGTACTACTGATCATCGCCGGTACCGCCGTGATGGCATACCTGCCCTGGCAAAACCGTCACAGTGATCCGATCCTGCCGCTGCGAGTGTTGCGCTCCCCCACCATCGCGGGTGCGATCACGCTCTCCTTCCTCGCAGGGGCCACCATGCTCACCGTCGTCACTTACGCACCAATGTATGCCCAGACGGTGCAAAACCAGTCGGCGGCGATGTCCGGTGCGCAACTGCTCCCACTGACAGCGGCCGTGCTGGTCAGCAACCTGCTCGGCGGCTCGCTCATCACCTGGTTCGGACGCTACCGCCCGTTCATACTGCTCGGCACCCTGGCCACCACGGCCGGCTCCGTCCTGCTCGCAACCCTCGACATCAACACCCCCGCCGCAGTGTTCACCGCGGCACTGATACTGATGGGCGTGGGGATGGGACTGACCATGCAGCCTGCCGTGCTCGTACTGCAAAACGCCGTCGGTAAGTCCGACCTCGGTTCCGCCACGGCGGCGAGCACCTTCTTCCGCCAGATCGGCTCCACACTGGCCATCGGAATCCTGGGGGGACTGCTGACGGCACGTACCGGTCCCCAACTGTCCGAACTCGCGCACGGCATGGAAAGCGGTGCCGCAGCCACCGCGGCCCGTACCGAGATCGCCTCCGCCTTCGGCGACATCTTCCTGATGCTGACGCCGGTGATGGCGATCGGAGTCATCGTCGCACTGATACTGCCGGAAAAGCCCCTCTCCAGTTCCGCTCCCGCGGAGCAGGAACCGAAGGCGGAGCCCGAGAGCAAGACCACGACCTCGAGCTGATCCACCACGGCCCCGGGGTCACGAGTTCTCCCGGACGGGAAGCGGACTCCGCCACGCCGCAAACAACCGACCTGCGACAACAGATCTTCAACGAGAACAACGCAACCGGACCGAAACGACCGCGGGAAACCACCATGTCGGAAAAAACCGAACGGAAAACCCACGCTCCGCACAGGATCGGCATCGTCCTCGACATCGCCTGCGTGTGGTCCTACCTCGGATACACACGTTTCAGCAGGGTCGCCGCACGCCGACGAAACGCCGGGTACTCGCTGGAGGTGACCTTCCACCCCTTCCAAGTGGCCCCCGAGGCATCCCCCCAGGGCGAGTGGCTGACGACGGCTCACCAGCGCGACTTCGGATCCGAGGCGGAACAGAAGGAGCAGCAGCTGACCCGGTTCGCCGCCGCGGAAGGGATCCCGATTCACTTCGATCGGGCGGTGTTCACCAACACCTTCGAGGCACACCGCCTCATCGCGGTAGCCGCCGAGCAGGGGATGGGCGAAGCGATCACCGAACGCCTGTTCCGCGCCTATTTCGTCGAAGGCCACAATGTCGCCGACCGGGACACGCTCAGCTCGCTGGCCGCCGAATCCGGGGTCGCGTGGAGCGAGGAAGGCGCAGCAAGACTACGGGACGAACTCGCCCGGACGAGGGAAAACACCAACGCCGTACCACGGTTCATCGTCGAAGGCGGCAAAACGCTCACAGGGCTCCAATCGGAAGAATCCCTGGACGCCGCCCTGGAAGCCGCGGAAGACGAACACTCGAATCAGAGTTGATCTCTTATTTTTCCGCGCTCCGTCCCGCGGAAACGGATTACGAGACGAAGCGCACCTCGAGCCACCACCGGACGACGCCGACCGAGTAGCAACGGCGCAACCGGTAGCGCTCGGCCCGGCAACATCGTCCGTACCTGACCGGATCACGGTCACGACGAAAGGAATGAAGCAGTGTTCGGCAACCTCACCGTCACCGTCATCGACTGCGACGACGTCGACGAAATGACCCGCTTCTACCGGGACCGCCTCAATCTGAAAGTGCTGGACCAGGGGGAGAACCACACCGTCTTCGACACCGGGAACGGCGGAGAACTGGTGGTCGAGTCGCACGGTGTGCGGCACCCCGTGAGCATGGCGTTCACAGACGTCGACATCTCGAAGGCGCACAGCGCGCTCGCCGACCTGGCGCCCACGGAACCAGTCCCCCACAAGGACGGACAACGATTCTCCGCGCAGGATCCCGAAGGGAACAGGATTATCTTCGTCGACGCGTAGTTCGCCGATTCGGGTGAACAATATCGCCCGATCAGTGCTCGGGCGCCGAGTCCGCCCCGTGGAGGACACTTCGGACGGAGCACCGAATCGGACCCGAGAAGAAACACGAGTACAACTCTGTGTCAAGTCCGTTGCACCACTCGACGTTTCTTGGGGACACTCGGCGTGTCCTCCGGATCATGCTCGTAACGAGCGAAGGCACTGACAATGTCGATTCACGATGGAGAAGAAATGACGGAGAACATCACCAAGCTCGCGGTCATCATCGGAAGCGTGCGTGATGGCCGCTTCGGGCCGACCGTGGCGAACTGGTTCGTCGAACAGGCCGAACGACACGGGGGCATCGAAGTCGAGCTGATCGATCTGTTGGACTACCCGCTTCCCCTGAACATGCCGTCGGCGGACAGTCTCGACGCGGAGACGAAGACGCTGCACCGACAGCTGCAGGCCAAGATCTCCGACGCAGACGCCTACGCGGTGGTCACGCCGGAGTACAACCACACCACTTCGCCGGCACTGTCGAACACCATCGACTGGTTCCTCCAGGAATGGAAGGCCAAGCCGGTGGGGCTCATCTCTTACGGCGGTATGGGCGGTGGCCTGCGCGCGGCCGAGCACCTGCGGCAGATCTTCGCCGAGTTGCACGCCGTAACGGTGCGGGACATGCTCAGCTTCCACAATCCCTGGGGCAAGTTCGGGGAGGGTGATGTTCCGGTGGCTCCCGAGGGCAGCGAGGAAGCGGCCAAGGTGCTGCTGGATCAGCTGGTTTGGTGGGGACAAGCGCTGCGACGGGCGCGGACGGAGGTACCCTACGTCGCCTGAGCCCGGGGGTGCCGCCGCACGTTTCCCAGCTCCCGGAGGCACGCCTGCGTCGAATTTGCAATTGGTTTCTCATTTCGTTCCAGGGGATTCCACGGCGTCGGATGACTTCGAACCGGTTCGTCGCACCCGCACCGCACGAGAGGGACGGATTCGACTGCGTTCATCGGGCAGCGGTCCGTTCGGAGATCGGTGCGGTACCGAACCCTTGACGTGATCATGGCGGAGTGCCTGTCACCACGATGCGGAATTCCTCTCGCTCAATCACGCGCGGCCACTGAACGACACCCCGACACGGAACTGAATATTTTTCGTGCTCCCAACTCGTGCTTCGTCCCATCGGCACACGGTTGACCACGGGGATGAATGCGAGTTCCTTACGGATCCCACGCCTTCTCGGCGAGATGGGTTCGTGACATCGCGGGGTACGAGTCGGCCGGTCGTTCCGACGCCGTCCGTCGGTTCGGCGTCATCCAGCACGGAAGGACGTATCAAGGTGCACAAGGTACTGATAGCCAATCGGGGCGAGATCGCTGTAAGAGTGGCCCGTGCATGTCGGGACGCGGGACTGGCCAGTGTTGCCGTTTACGCGGAACCGGACCGTGCTGCCATGCACGTTCGGCTATCGGAGGAGGCGCACGCGTTGGGGGGCAACTCCCCGGCCGAGAGCTACCTCGACATGGACAAAGTACTCAAAGCGGTCAAGGACTCCGGTGCGGATGCCGTACACCCCGGTTACGGGTTCCTCTCGGAGAGTCCGGAGTTCGCCGAGAGGATCATCGACGCGGGGGTTACCTGGATCGGCCCCTCCCCCGGGGCCATCCGAGCCCTGGGGGACAAGGTGGCCGCGCGTCACATCGCACAGCAGGTCGAAGCACCGCTGGTGGCGGGCACGGCCGATCCGGTCACCGACACGGCGGAGGTCGTGGCCTTCGCCGAGGAACACGGCCTGCCGATCGCCATCAAGGCCGCCCACGGTGGCGGGGGGCGCGGGCTGAAGGTGGCTCGCAGCCTGGAGGAGATTCCCGAACTTCACGACTCGGCAGTACGCGAGGCCGTAACCGCTTTCGGCCGCGGTGAGTGCTTCGTGGAACGCTATCTGGACCGGCCGAGACATGTGGAGACCCAGTGTCTGGCGGACGAACACGGCAACGTGGTGGTGGTTTCCACCCGTGACTGCTCACTGCAGCGTCGGCACCAGAAACTCGTGGAGGAGGCCCCCGCGCCCTTCCTGAGCCGAGCGCAGCACGAGGAGCTGTATCGCGCTTCGAAGGCGATCCTGCGGCAGGCGGGTTACGTCGGAGCGGGCACGTGCGAGTTCCTTGTCGGTCAGGACGGCACCATTTCCTTTCTGGAGGTCAACACCCGATTACAGGTCGAACATCCGGTGACCGAGGAAGTGACGGGGATCGACCTCGTCCGTGAGATGTTCCGCATAGCCGACGGTGGCGAGTTGGACTACGAAGACCCTCCGGCACGCGGCCATTCCTTCGAGTTCCGAATCAACGGTGAGGACGCGGGAAGAGATTTTCTCCCGGCCCCGGGAACGGTGAACGAGTTCGCCGTTCCGGCCGGGCCGGGGGTGCGGCTGGACACCGGCGTGGAGGAAGGAAGCGTTATCGGCCCGTCCTGGGACTCCTTGCTGGGCAAACTGATCGTGACGGGTCCGAGTCGCGAAGCGGCCCTGCAACGGGCGAATCGCGCGCTGGAGGAGTTCCGGATCACGGGCATGGCCACGGTACTTCCGTTCCACCGCAAGGTGATCCTGGAATCAGCTTTCGCTCCGGAATCGCACGGCTCCGGAGCTCGGTTCGATGTGCACACGCGTTGGATCGAAACGGAATTCGACAACACGATCGCGGCCTACGAGGGGGACGCCGAGCCCGAGGCGGAGCGCGACCCCCTCGAACACCGCCGGACGGTGGTCGCCGAGGTCGACGGGAGGCGCTTGGAGATCTCCCTGCCCGCTTCCCTGATCACCACCGGTCGGAACAACGGTGTGGAGTCGAGGAAGCCCAGACGTGTCGCGGGGACGAGCGGTTCGACGACCTTGTCGGCAGAAGAACTGACCGCACCCATGCAGGGAACCGTCGTCAAGGTCGCCGTGGCGGAGAACCAGCGGGTCGAGGAGGGAGAGCTCGTTGTCGTCGTGGAGGCGATGAAGATGGAGCAACCCATCAGCGCGCATCGAAGCGGCGTGGTCAAAAACATCGACCTCGAAAGCGGCACGGGAGTCTCGGCCGGGTCGGTGCTTTGTCGGATCGAGGACTGAGGTACCGGCCCGAAACCGCCGAGCGCTAGGAGTTTCGAGGCTGTTTCAGGGTGAGCGCAACAGCTCGGAAAGGCTTGATCAGGGGATCCTCGCGACGGATTCGTCGGGCTCTTTGCCGGGCAGGTCACGACCGTGCCCGGCGGAGCGGCCCGCATGTGCCCCTGACCCGCGGTATGCCACGTGCCGCACTCCCCGTTCGAGCAGGAGTCCAACTCCTCCGAGAACGATCATCGACTGCCCCTGATCACCGGGATTCGTCGGTCTCGTCCCGAGGGTGTGTGGTCGTTTCCTGAATGTGTTGCACTTCCGACCAGTACCCCTGGGCCTGTTCGGAGGCCTGATTCAGTACGTGTCGCAGATTGCTGAGATGCTCGACGGCCCGGTCGAGCGCCTCGTGCGGGTGATCCTGAAGTGCTCGACGGTAGAGGCGTTCGCGGTCGTCCTCGTTGATCTGGGTAACCAACTCGCCCGCGAACGCGGCCATCGCAGCCAGCGTTCCCACCAGAGCCGAGCCGTAAGCGGTCCAGTCCATCTCCTCGAGACGGGTATGGCGCTGGCCTTGCGCGGCGTTTTCGAGTTCGGTCCGCGCGTTGTAGATCGATTCCAGCGGGTGTTCCGGCATGCTCACGGATTTCACCATACCTCGGCAACGGAGGGCATGCTCGCTGTTTGACGGCCGAGAACGTCCTTGTCGACCTTTCCCAGGGGCGGACGGAACGAGAGCGCGGCCGGGCCCGAGACTGCTGCCCGCGTGGGAATATCCGGCAAGTGTCCCGTGGCGCCACCACACCCGTTTTCCGCTACAGCGCACCGAGCATCGCTCCCGCTTCACGCGGTATTTCCGAGCGGTGAATCCGCCTCCCGGCGGTTAACGTGGAAACCGTGGAGTTCGGGGCATGGCGAGCGAAGGAACACGTGCTGTGGGAAGCCTTGTGGAATCAGGCAGCAGGTCCGATCGCGCTTGTCGACCTGTCGGGCCGTCACCTGGATGTAAACCCCGCTCTGTGCGATCTCCTCGGCTACGACCGCGAGACGCTACTCCACCTGTCACCCGTGGAGATCACGTACCCGGGTGACTACGCGATGGAACGAGAAACGATCAACAGCCTCATACGGGAGGAGATCGACGGCTTCTCCTCGGAGAAGCGGCTACTGCGTTCCGACGGCCGCGCCGTCCTCATGCTCGTCAACAGCTCGCTGATCAGGGCTCCGGACGGCTCCCCAGAGATGATCGTCTCACAGTTTCACGACATCACCGCCCGCCGGGAGTCGGAACGACTGTGGCAGCAGACGCTGGTCAACACCCCGGTGGGCGTGGCATCGACCGACTTGGCGGGCCGGTTGTCCGAAGCCAACGGCAAGTTCTGCGAGTTGGTCGGTCTGCGCAGGCAGGAACTACTGGGGCAACCGTTCACCGATTTGATCTACAACGGGGATCAGGCACGAGTGGAGGCCCTGCAAACCGAGTTCCGAGAAGGAAGTATCGACACGAGCACGATCGAGATTCGTCTACGACACCGGGACGGTCATACCCTGTGGGTTCTGGGCAGGCTCGGACTTGTGCGGGGACTCGAGGAGCTGCCTGCCTATGTCGTCGGCCAGTACGAGCCGATCGGCGACGACACACAGCTCAGCGAAGAACGCCTGGCCGAGCTGACCCGCATGGCGCTGCACGATCCGTTGACCGAAGTAGCCAACCGTTCCCTGCTCGGCGACCGCTTCCAGCAGGAACTCTGCACGTTGTCGAAAGCGGGTGGCGTGCTCCTCGTACTGCTGGTCGACCTCGACGGGTTCAAGGAGGTCAACGATCAGTACGGCCACGACGCCGGTGACGAGATCCTGAGAGCCGCGGCTCGCGAACTGTCGAACGTCGTACGCTCGGGCGATACCGTGGCCCGCATCGGGGGAGACGAGTTCGTCGTGCTCGCCTATCTGACCAACCAGGGAGAGGCCATCAAGCTGCGTGCCAGGGTCGAGCAACGGCTCAACACCGCGACCAGCATAGCCGGCGGGCGCATTCGAGTCACAGCCAGCGTCGGAATGTCCACCACTCGCGACCCCTCGACCTCCTACAGCGACCTGAAAAACGAAGCCGATCAAGACATGTACATACGCAAGCACAACCTTCCGAGTAGCACGAGGACTTCAGGGCAGCTCCGAATCCGGCGAAGAGGTCCCTATTGACGGATTACACCGGACCAGACATCGGAAACCGAATTCGGCGACGATTCGGATGATCGTGAGCCAGCCCCACCGCAACTTTTCCGATGCGGTTGCGCGGGGCGAATGAGGCTTCCGGGAAGCACGGTCGTTACCGCCCCCTCGAGGGAACTGATCGCTGCTCACCGGCCAGGGTTCGGCTCGTGACACGCCGCTTCGCGGAATCCGCCCCCCGACGACCGGACGCTGCCAGTCCGGTTCACGAAGACGTCACGGCGTCCGGAAACCGCGAAAAGCCACCTGGTTGCGGATCACGAAACCGAGCCGTTCGTAGAGCGCGCGGGCGCCGGTGTTGGCAGCCGCCACGTGCAGGAAGGGGCGCTCGCCCCGGCCCTCGATACGTTCGATCAGCGCGCGCACCAGCCTGGCGGCGTGACCTCGTCCGCGAGCCTCGGGAGCGGTGCACACGGCACTGATCTCGGACCAGCCCGTGGGGCGGAGCCGCTCGCCCGCCATCGCTACCAGCGTGCCGTTCTCGCGGATGCCCAGATAGGTGCCGAGTTCGCGCGTTCGGGGCCGGAACGGCCCCGGAGAGGTCCGTTCGGTGAGGTCGAGCATCTCGGGAACGTCGTCGGTTCCCAGCTCGACCACGGCCGGATCGCGCCCCACACCGGCGTACTCCTCGGATCGTCCGTCGACGGGAAGGATCATCTGGAGACCTTCGAGGGAGAAGACGGGCTCCCAGTCCGCCGGCGGGTTCGCCGGGCAGCTGAACATGTCGGCCAGTGCGCCACGACCGAGCAACTCGGCCAGATCCGACCACGAGTCCTGGTCCGGCTCGGCGGGCAGCGCGCAGAAGGTGGCGACTTCCGGCGTGTAGGTGGCCGCCCGGCCGACCAGGCGTGCGAGGTGCGCGTGGTGCCCGCGCAACGACTCGCCGACGGGGTCGTCGAGTACCTCCGCGTCGCGCTCGACCATCGTTGTGCCCCTCCTCCGGCCAGCAGGTGTTCGTGGCGATCTCCGCCGTCCGGAGCATCCCACCGACCGATCCCTGCGCTACCGGGAGCTCAGGTTTCGGCCCGCACGACCAACCACACTGGACGAGCCGACCTTCCCGAGTCCAACAGGGTCGAGTTATGAGGATGGACTCCCACCGACCCGCACGGGCGCAGGCCCCTGGAGAGGCTCTCCGGTGAGGCACTACGGATCGGTGTCATGCCGGGAAAGTTCGGTTGCCAGGTCTCGTCAACGGCGCGGTTCCCACTGGAAGAGCCGAGAAGCCAGCACGCCGGCGATGGCGACCCACGCCAGGGTGGGTGCGAGCAGCAACAGGGAGCCCGTCACAGCGGCGCCGCCGTTCCAGGCGTTGACGACCAGCTCGGTGGCCGACCCGCCGGGTAGCAATCGTTTGAGCAGGGTGAACCGCTCGGTGCCGGTGATACCCACCCAGCTGGCCACTCCGATGACGCCGAGGGTGACGGGCAGCGTGGTCACCTGGGCGTGTTCGGGGGAATTGGTCAGCCCTGCCGTGGCCAACCCCAGGCCGAGCATCATGATCACAGTCGCGAGGACGGCCGTAGCCAGGAGAGCGATGTTGCCCGGCAGACCGGCGACCGCGCCCAGCACGGTCAGGATGACCACCACCTGAGTCAGCGCGATGACGGAGAGCGGCAGCAACAAGCCGACTAGGATTCCGGCGTCACCAGCTGCGGTTGAGCGCAGCCGCTTGAGGAAAAGATTCTGGCGGCGAGAGGCCAGGGTGGTCACAGCCGTGGTGTAGAACCCGAACGCCCCCACGGTGAACAGCACGATGGCGGCGATGTAGCCGATGCTGGCCACCGAGGCGAAGAGCTCGTGCTGCCGGATGAAGAACGCACTGACCGCCGCGGGCATCACGAAACCGGATACCAGCACCAGCCTGTTCCGAAAAATCTGAATCAGCTCACTGCGGGCGATGGAAAGCATGGAAAGTCCTTCTCCGAGAAGTCACGAACGTGGTTCAGTCGTCGCCGATGGCCCGGAAGACGTCGTCGAGCCTGGTCGGGCCGGCTTCGAGATCGCACAACTCCACCGCGTGGTACTGCGCCCACCCGAGCAGGGTGTACATGTCCCGCTGCAGGTGATGCGTCTCGATGAAGCAACTGCCGTCGTTCTCACACGTTGCCCGCAGCGGCAGGGCCGGTGTGGTGTTCGTGAGGGTGAAGCGGATAACGGCAGGGAGGGTCCGCGTCAGTTCGGAAACGGTCCCTTCCCTGTGCAGGGTTCCCCGGTGCATGAGCCCGATGCGATCGGCGCGCTGCTGGGCCTCCTCCAGGTAGTGCGTGGTGAGCACGATGGTCGACCCCGCGGCACGCAGCTTGTCCACGGAACTCCACAGGGCGTCACGGGACTGGATGTCCAAGCCGGTGGTGGGTTCGTCCAGGAAGATCAGCTCCGGTGCCCCGTACACAGCGGTGGCGAAATCCAGTCGCCTTTTCTCGCCCCCGGAGAGCTGGGAGACCTTGGTACCGGCCTTGCTCGTGAGGTCGACAATGCCCAGGACGTGTTCGACCGTGTCCGTACGCCCGGTGAGTTTCCCGATCAACCGGACCGATTCCCGCACTGTCAGATCCGGGGAGAACCCGCTCTCCTGCAGCATGATGCCCGTCCTGGGACGCACCGCACGCCGATCGCGCGGGTCCTGGCCGAAGACCCGTACGGTGCCCGAGGTGGCGGCGCGGTGGCCTTCGACGATCTCCAGGGTCGATGTCTTGCCGGCCCCGTTCGTACCGAGCAGGGCGTAGAGCTCTCCGCTTCGTACCTGAAGGGACACGTCCTTCACGGCATGATGGTCACCGTAGGTGAGATTCAGCCGTGCCACGTCGATGACCGGAGTCGAGTTCATGGCTTCGATCCCAGCAACCACGGCACTCACCGACCAGTGGAATCACGTCACCTGTTCACCATGACATTTTTCGAGTGAACGTATGACACCGTGTCACTACCCGGCATGGCGAGCCGGGAGGACACTCGGACGAACTCAGCCGTTCGATCCCGGAACATCGGAACGGCACCCGGAAGGCCGCGTGTTCCACCGGTACCGACGCTATCGGCTTCCTTCCGGTCCCCGTGGCGTACCTTTTCGACCGGCTCGACGACGAGGAGCACATGACGAACGAGCGCATCGAGACCACGCGGGGACGGATGCGCAGACTGAACGTCGCGACGATGGTCGTGGCCATCGCTCCGGTCGGCGCACTGCTGGTGGTGCTCGACTCCCGCACGTGGTGGGAGACCACCGTCCTGAGCCTGGGCGTCGCCGCGGCACTGGTGGCCGTCGCGCGATGGACGCCGACCGGCATCTCGCGGGTCGTGCTGCCCTGTCTGCTCGTCACCTCGGCGGTGTGGCTCGCCGGAGTACTGGTGATGAACGGCGATACGGCGTTCTACGGTGTCACGATCGTAGGAGCCGTCTACGCTCCGAAGCTGCCCCGGTATCGTGGCGTGAGCGCCGTGGCGTTGACCGCCTTCGTCGCCGCGACGGGTGCGGCGCGGCTGCTGGTGTCACAACAGAGCGTCCCCGACGTGCTGTTCGCCAACGTCCTCATCCCGGTGGGGACCACTGTGGTGGTGACCGCGGGCATGTTCGCGGGCCAGTGGTACTACGACGTTCTGGAGGAGTTGGCGGAGTCCCGCGAGCGGGAAGCGGAACTGGCCGTCGCCAGGGAACGCGTGCGGTTCGCCGGTGATCTGCACGACATTCAGGGGCACACCCTGCACGTGGTCAAGTTGAAGATCGCGCTGGCCCAGAAGCTGGTGCGTGCCGACGCCGACCGCGTCGAGGGGGAGCTCCGGGAAATCAGCGCCCTGATCACCGACACCATCACCAGGACCAGGGAGCTCGTGTACGCGCAGCGGCGACTCAACCTCGCCGCGGAGCTGGAGAACGCGAAGAACCTTCTGGAAGCCGCGGGCATCGGCGTGCTCGTCGACCGGGACGCCGAGCTCGAGGAACGGGACAACGAACTGCTCGGTCAGGTCCTCCGGGAGACGACGACCAACATCCTGCGACACGCCCAGGCGAACCAGGTTCGGATCACGCTCTCGGATTCCGGCATCACCATCGTCAACGACGGTGTCCAGGAAACCTCGCTGCCCGAACTCGGCGGGCTCACCACCCTCCGAGAGCGAGTGGTCGACCACGGAGGCGAGCTGAGGGTGGAGCAACGGGACGGGCGTTTCGTCACCGCCGCGACATTGCCGCACTCACACACCGACACCGCGCGCAGACGAGAGGAGGAAGATCAATGACTACGGTGGTGCTCGCCGATGACGAGGCCCTGCTCCGCAAGGCACTGGCGTCGTTGCTTCCGCTCGAGGGCGAGATCACTGTGCTCGCCGAAGCCGAGGAGGGCGAGGCGGCAGTCCGGACCACGCTGTATCACCGGCCCGATGTGCTCGTCATCGACCTGGAGATGCCGGGTGTGGACGGTCTCGGCGCCGTCTCGTCGATCCGTCACGAGCGATCGGACCAGGTGATTCTCATGCTGACCCGCCACGCCAGGCCCGGAGTGCTCCGCAAAGCGCTGAAGCTCGGGGTGCAGGGCTTCGTCAGCAAGTCCGCGGAACCGGCGCACATCGCCTCGGTCATCGCGACGCTGCACGAGGGCAAGCGCTGGATCGACCCGGAAGTGTCCGCACTCGCCGTCGTCGACGACTGCCCGCTCAGCGACCGTGAGCTGGACGTGTTGCGGGTGACTGGCGAGGGCTACTCGGTCGCCGACATCGCTACCCGGCTCCACCTGGCGGAGGGCACGATACGTAACTACCTCTCCAGCGCGATGCAGAAGACCCAGAGCCGTACCAGACACGAGGCAGCGAGATACGCAAGGGAGCACGACTGGTTGTAGACGCGCGGTCGATGTAGGCACGCAACCCCGGTCGGCACCGGCCGAGCGGCGCCGGGAAATCCGTTCGCGTCGGAGGGCGGTGCCTGGCAGGCTGCGTGATCATGCCCGCCGCGGATGAGAAACCGAGGGTCGGTGACGCGTTCGGCGCTGCTCTTCGGCAGCACCACCAGGGCAGGGCGGCCTTCGAGATCGTCGAGCGCGACGACGGTCTGATCGGCGTGAACGACCTCGCTCCCTACTTCGCCAACCGGGCCGACTGGCCCGCGATCGAGCGGCGTGCCGCACCGGGGATCACCGGCAGGGTGCTCGACCTCGGCTGCGGGGTGGGCAGGCACGCCGTTCCGCTGACCAGCTACGGTTTCGACGTGCTCGGGGGTCGACTCCTCGCCCGGCGCCGTGCACGCGGCACGCGATCGCGGTGCCGCCGCGATGGTCGGGTGCGCCGACGCCCTGCCGGACGGTGTCGGTGCCTTCGACACGATCCTGCTGCTCGGCCAGAACATCGGACTGCCGGGTGGCCGTGAGCAGGCGGCTCGCGTACTCGAAGAGCTCGCCCGGGTGTCCAACCCGGATACGCGGGTGCTCGCGTCCGGCTTCGATCCGCACCACACCGAGGCTTCCGAGCACCTCGACTACCACCGGCACAACCGCGCGCGAGGAAGACTGCCGGGACAACTCCGGATGCGAATCCGGCACGCACGATGGGCGACACCGTTCTTCGACTACCTGCTGTGCTCCGTCGAGGAGCTCACGAGGCTGTCGGAGTTCTCGTCCTGGCGGTTGAGCGAGGTGGACCACGAGGAAACGGGACACGGCTACCTCGCCATCCTCGTCCGCCGCTGACCGAACCGTTCACGCGACCCCGCTTTCCGAGATTGACTTCGAGTTCGGTCGAGGTCCTAACCTCGGTTCGATTCCGTTCGGAGGAGCAGCGCATGACCACGAAGATCCGACCACGACTGGATGACCCGACGGTTCGGGAAGCTGCGGAGCGGGCGGTGGAGCGCTTCACCGCCCAGCTGCAGCGGGGCCTGGACACCTACGACACCGAACTCTACGACCGCGACTTCGCGGCGGACGTGCTTTGGGGCACTCCCTACGGGGAGACGCTGGACGACGTCGAGGAACTGCTCGACACGCATCGCGTGCTCATGGCGGCGGAGGCGGCGCCACCCTCGCGGTTCGAGGTCGTGCGGGTCACCGCTCCGGCTCCCGGCGTGGCGATCGCGCACATCCGCCGTCGGGCGCTCGACGAGACGGGGTTCTCCGAGATGGCGCTGTACACCCTGGTCGAACGGGACGGGCGGTGGTGGCTGGCCGCCGCGCAGAACACGCCGATCGTCGAGCCGCACGACTGAGTACCCACCGCGCTCCGGCCGAGGGAACGGACAACCGCCCGGCCACGACCGCTGTGGACCGAACAGCGATTTTCCGAAAGGTTCCCTACCGCTGCCCCAACCCAGGCGAATACCGGTGAACGCGTCGTCGAACACGAATCCGCGGCGACGACGCGTTCCGCCCGGCGAAGCAACATCGGCTCACGGTTCCGGCAACCAGACCAGCCGGAGCTCGCGAGTCATCCCGAACACCTCGCACGCGCTCTCGGCGGAGCCGAAACTTCCCCGCAGCCGCCCCTCCACACCGAACACTTCGGCATGTTCTTCCAAGGCGAGGCCTCACGCGGAGATCTCGGCGTCGCCGCGCTCCCCCCCCCCCATCTCCTCGGCCAGCGCGAACACGCGCGGCGCCTGCTCGCGAACGAAGCTCTCCACCAGCGCGGCGAACTCGGCTTCGTCTCCCATCGGCTCAGCCGGTGCGTGCTCCGCAGCGAGGATCTCGTTGTTGCTCATGACTACCTCCTGACCTGAAAGTTTCCGCCTTGTGCCGGACTCCCTCTCAAGGAGAAGGGTTGTGATATCCAGCACTACTTATAGACTAAACTTAGCTTCTAAGTATCTCTATTGCCTGATCAGGTGTAGTGATATGACACTGCGTGTTCAAACGATACTGTTGGCGAACACTCGTACGTCGTGGACGAAGAGACAGGCACGGAAGAGACCGGAGGTCAGGCGTGGCTTCAAGCCCGACCGTGTGGCGCAGATGGCTGGCCCACGAACTGACGCGTCTGCGCAAAGAGGCCACGCTTGAACGCGGGGATGTGGCGAAGAAGCTGCGCTGCAGCCCCCAGAAGGTCGGCCACATTGAGACAGCCTTCGTGCCACCCAAGGTCCGCGATCTCGAGGAGATCCTGCTCCCGCTGTTCGGTGTGCCTGAGGACCGCTGGCCCTACTATCTTCAAGCCGCCAGGGACGCCCGTAAGAAGGGCTGGTGGGAGAGTTACGAATCCGAAGCCCTCCCCGACTGGTTCTCCCCGTTCGTCGGTCTCGAACAAGGTGCCTCGCAGATACGCATCTATGAGGCCCAACTCATCCCCGGTTTGCTTCAGACACGCGAGTACGCGAGGGCTGTTTCCCAACGGGGCACAGTGGAACGGCACCAGGAACAAATAGACCAGCACGTCGAAGTCCGCATGTCCAGGCAGAAATCGCTCACTCGGGAAGACAAGCCGCTGCGTGTATGGGCAGTGTTGGATGAGGCAGTGCTACGTCGCAGTGTCGGTAGCAGAGAGGTCATGCACGAACAGCTCGTGCATCTGAACTCGATGAGCAAGCGGCCAAAAATCACCGTGCAGGTCATCCCTTTCGAGTACGGCGCTCATCCGGGTATGATTGGTCGCTTCCAGGTCCTGGATTTTCCTTGGGCTGACGACCCGGGCGTCACCTACGTCGAACATCGAGCAGGTGCACTCTACTTGGAGGAACCCGGTGAAATCGAGGCGCACACCGTGGCTTTCGAACATCTCTGTGCTCTTGCCCTGTCTCCGGACGACTCAACCACAATGATCGAATCGGTCGCGAAGGAGTACTCATGATTTCGCTCTCGCAGTCACGACTGACCTGGATCAAGAGCAGTCACAGCGCTGACCAGGGATCCTGCGTGGAAGTGGCGACTGTCCCGGAGGAGATGAGCTGGCGCAAGAGCAGCTACAGCGGAGATCAGGGTTCCTGTGTGGAAGTGGCGACCGTTCCGGAGAAGAGTTGGCGCAAGAGCAGCCGCAGCTCGGACCAGGGCGGCAACTGCGTCGAGGTCGCCTACCCGACCGGCGGCGTGGCGATGCGGGACTCGAAGAATCCGCACGGCGGCGTGCTGGTCTTCGACCGCTCGCACTGGAACAACTTCCTGGACGCCGTGCGGCGGGGGGCGCTGGAGTACAGCTGAGAGCGGGAACCGGTTCTGGTTGGATCGGGGCATGACGACGGAGAACGAACCGGTACTCGAATTCGCCTCCGGCGAGGAGTGGCGGAACTGGTTGGCGAACAACCACGACGACTCCTCGGGGGTGTGGCTGCGCATCGCGAAGAAGAACGCGGCGACGACCTCCGTCTCCTACGCGCGAGCCCTGGACGAGGCGCTGTGCTTCGGCTGGATCGACGCCGTGAAGCGCTCCTTCGACGACAGCTCCTGGTTGCAGCGCTTCACCCCGCGCAAACCTCGGAGCAAGTGGTCGAGGATCAACCGGGACAACGCGGAGCGCCTCATCGAAGCGGGGCGGATGCGCGAGCCCGGACAACGCGAGGTCGAGAAGGCCAAGCAGGACGGCAGGTGGCAGGCGGCCTACGAACCGCAGCGCACGGCCACGGTGCCCGAAGACCTCCGGCGTGAGCTGGACGCCAACCCGACGGCCAGGGAGTTCTTCGACGCCCTCGACAGCCAGAACCGGTACGCGATCCTGCACCGGGTGGCCGACGCCAAACGAGCCGACACCCGCGCTCGCCGAATCTCCCGCTTCGTAGCCATGCTGGCCGAGCACCGCAAGTTGCACTGAGCACCGGGCCGCTCCCACCGCCTCCTCTCGGCTCCGGACTGTCCGGCGCTCAGGCCAGCGAATCGTCGTAGGACGCCGTCAGTGAGCTGTCCGTCGCGTCACCGGTGTTGACCACTCCGCGCGGCTCCATGAGAACCGCGTGCACCTCCCCCTCGGCCACGGGGCAGTGCTCCACCCCGCGAGGAACGACGTACAACTGCCCGGGGCGCAGTCGAACATCGCCGTCCCGCAACTGAATGGTCAGTTCACCGTCGACGACGAGGAAGAGTTCGTCGGTGTCCTCGTGGGTGTGCCAGACGAACTCGCCCTGAACCTTGACCACCTTGATCTCGTAGTCGTTGAGCCGGGCCACCACTTTCGGCGCCCAGTGCTCGGAAACCCGGGAGAGCTTGTCCGCGATGTCAACCGGATGATCAGTCATGCCCCGAGTCTAGTGCGACTCCGTCGACTCGGCCTCCGCGTTCCCGATCGGCGGAACCCCTCGCGAATTCTCGCTCCGCGCGCTCGACATCGGGCGGCCGGATCCCTACTTTCCCGACGCTACGGGTTGCTCTGGAACTACGGCTCGGCGAACACCCCGAACCACACGAACCGGAAAAGTCACGCTCTTCGAAATGGCACCGCGCGGACATTCGTGCAATTGCAGATGCATATTCGAACCTACTGCGCGAAAACCTAACGAAAAACAAAATATCTCCATTTTTCACGTGTTACCAATAAATGACACACCGCGCTCACCCAAACGGGCTATTAAGCATCCCGGGAAACTGTCACTAGAGTGATTACTCATCAGTAGCACGAACTACGGAGCAAGAACCGGAGTCGCGAACCGGTTCTCCTCGCCTCCGTTCCACGAGGGAGGGTTATGCCGAAACTGGCCAACAGTACCGAGTCCACCAGACTGTGGGCCGCGCTCCCCGACAATCTCGCCACCCTGTTGCGGCCCGAGATACCCAGTCTGGCGACCCAGATCCTCACCGAGATCCAACGGCGGATCCCCGAGTACGCCCGCCCGCTGGACCAGCACTACGTACACGCGATACGTCGTGGTATCGAGGAAGCCCTGACCAGGTTCGTCGACCGCATCGCCGAACCGAGCACACCGCTGCGACGCTGCGCAGAGGTGCATCGCGCGCTGGGCAAGGCCGAGATGCGAGAGGGTCGCAGTCTGGACAGCCTGCAGGCCGCCTACCGGATCGGCGCACGGCTGGCGTGGCGGCGGGTGGCGGGCATCGGCGAGCGGATACGGCTTGCACCACGCACCACGCTGTTGCTGGGCGAGGCGATCTTCGCCCACATCGACGAGCTGACCGCCCTGGCGGTGGAAGGCTACGCGGCCGCGCAGGCCCGTGCCGCGGGCACACTGGCCCGCAGGCGCAGGAGGCTGCTGGAGTTGCTGGTCTCGGAGCCACAACCGGCACAGCGCACCATCGAGGAAGCGGCCGTCACCGCGCAGTGGCGGGTGCCGCGGCAGGTAACCGTGGCGGCACTGGAGCGGTACGACGAAACCCGCGCCGGAACCGGCACCCCGTTGGCCCGCTGGAACGCCCTGGTCGATCTGGAGTGCGTCGAACCGCACGTGTTGCTGCCCAGTGACCACGGTGAACCGGACGAGATCGAATGGGATACCGAACTGGCCGGGTGGCGGGTGGTGGTGGGTTCCCCGGTCGCCCTCGACCAAGCGGGCAAGTCGCTGCGCTGGTGCCGTCGGATGATGGGGCTGATCCGCTCCGGCGTGTGGCCGGACCAGCACATCAACCGGTGTCACGAGGACCTGTCGAGCATCCTGCTGCTGCAGGACGAACATCTGATCAAGGAACTCGCCAGGCAGCGGCTGGCACCGCTGAGCGGGCTGCGTCCGAAACAGCGGACGCGGCTGGCCGCCACCCTGCTGAGCTGGCTGCAGACACGCGGTGGCGCCCCCGAGATCGCCCAGCGGCTGCGGGTACACCCGCAGACCGTCCGCTACCGGTTACGGCAGCTGGACGAGTTGTTCGGCGAAGCACTGCACGACCCCGAGTCCCGTTTCGACATGGAGATAGTGCTGCGGGCATCGAACATGCTCTCCGGCGACACCGAGGACTGGCTGGCGGAATGAAGGCTCCCCGCTCGGGGTGACAGGCCCCCGCTAGGCGGAACCTTCCGCCCACTCTCATTCCGGAAGACCCGACGTCGAGTAGGACGCCTACGCCCGTCGGGTTTTCCTCGCTAGAGCACGGTTTCCGGCGGGAGACGGTCCGCCTCGGATCTCGTTTTCTCGCGAAATCGCCGGGACGGTGAGCCCTGTCGCCAGGGGATCACAGCGGCATGGTGCTGTGCTTCTTCGGCGGGGAGTCCTCCCGTTTCGCCTCGAGCATCAGCAACGCGTCGGACACTCGGGCGCGCGTAAGGGAGGGCCGGATCACCGAATCGACGTAACCGCGTTCGGCCGCCACGTAGGGAGTCGTCATGGTGGCCCGATACTCGGCGATCAACTTCGCGCGGACCGAGGCGCGGACGCCGTTGGTCTCGGCTTCGGCCAACTCGGCACGGTGGAGCAGTTCGACCGCACCTTCGGCCCCCATGACCGCGATCTCGGCGGTGGGCCAGGCCAGGTTGACGTCGGCACCGAGATGTTTGGATCCCATCACGGCGTAACCGCCACCGTAGGCCTTCCTGGTCACCACGGTCACCTTCGGAACGGTGGCCTCCGAATAGGCGTAGAGCAGCTTGGCGCCGCGTCGGATTATTCCCCGCTGTTCCTGTTCCCCGCCGGGGAGATAACCGGGTACGTCGACGAACGTGAGCAGGGCGATGTTGAACGCGTCGCAGAAGCGCACGAAGCGTGCGGCCTTCTCGGACGCGTCGATGTCCATGATTCCCGACTGCCGCAGCGGCTGGTTGGCGACCACTCCGACGGTTCGTCCTCGCAGTCGACCGAAACCGCACAGCACGTTCGGGGCGAACGAGGCGTGCACCTCCAGCAGTTCGCCGTCGTCGAGCACCGCAGCCAGCACCCGCCGCATGTCGTAGGACTGGTTGGGTGAGTCGGGCACCACGGTGTCGAGCTCGGCTGCGGAAGCGGCGGGCTCCAGCGCCGGGTACTCCGGTGCCACGGCCAGGTTGTTGGCGGGCAGGAACGCCAGCAGCGTGCGCACCCAGTCGAGCGCGTCGACCTCGTCCGAGGCGACGTAGTGGGCGTTGCCGCTCACGCTGCCGTTGACCTCGGCTCCCCCGAGCTCCTCGGCCGAGATGTTCTCCCCGGTCACCGAACGCACCACGTCGGGGCCGGTGACGAACATGCGCGAGGTCCGGTCGACCATCACGGTGAAGTCGGTCAGCGCGGGCGTGTAGACGGCGCCGCCCGCGCACGGCCCCATGACCACCGATATCTGGGGCACCACTCCCGAGGCTCTCGAGTTGCGCCTGCTCAGCTCCGCGTAGTAGGCGAGCGAGACCACCCCTTCCTGGATTCGCGCCCCGCCGGAATCGTTGATTCCGACGACGGGGCAGCCCGCCTTGGTGGCCATGTCCATGATCTTGAGAACCTTCTCGCCGAATGCCTCCCCCATGCTTCCGCCGTAGGTGGTGAAGTCGTGCGAGAAGAGGCAGATCCGCCTGCCGTCCACCGTGGCGTAGCCGGTCACCACCCCGTCGCCGTAGCAGCGCTCGGCACCCGCGTCGAACGCGGTGGCGCGCTGCAGCGTGAACTCGCCCACCTCGACGAAGGAGTCCTCGTCGACCAGTAGCTCGATTCGTTCCCGCGCGGTGTACTTGCCTTTGGGATGCTGCTTGGCCGCCGCGACCTCGTCGGCTCGGGAAACCGCTTCGCCACGCCGTTGTTCGAGATCGTCGAGGCGTTGGGACGTACCACGGGGTTCGTTGTCCGGCATGGGTCACTCCCTGACTTCACTGCTGTCACCGATGCCGAGCACTCGCCGGAGGTGGTCGGCCATGACGTCGACGTGCGGTGGGTCGATCATCGAGAGGTGGTCTCCGGGTACCCGCACGACTTCCAGGTCCGTGGCGTACTCCTCCCAACCGAGTGAGTCGTCAGCACGCAGGTAGCGGGGATCGAGGGTGGTCGTGGTGCTTTCGGCCTCGGCGGCGCGGTAGAGCACCACCGGCCCCTCGTAGCGACCGGGTTCGTAGCGTTCCGCGATTCTGGCGTCCACATAGGATGTGTACTGGTGCCGCAGCACACCGGCGCCGATACCGAGTTCCTCACCAGCGAGCGCCGCCATGATCCGTTCCAGCTGTTCCTGCTCGTCGAACTCGTCCAGCTCGTCGACCGGAACCGGCAGCGAGACCCCGTAGGTGTGCTCGATGTGTTCGACGAATCGCCGGAAGCGGCGGGTTATCAGTTCCTCGTCCGAGATCCCCTGGGCCGGCAGCGGCAGGATGGAGTCGATGAGTAGGAGCGTTTCCACTTCCTCGCCCCGGTCGGCCAGTTGACGTGCCGTCTCGAAGGCCAGACACCCACCGAAGGACCAACCACCCAGGCGGTAGGGCCCCTCGGGCTGGATCTCGCGGATCAGCTCGATGTAGTGGGCGGCTTTCTCGGGAACGGTCTCGTACCGGTCCAACCGTTCCATGCCGTAGCAGGGCTGCTCTCCGCCGAGCCGTTCGACCAGGGGCTGGTACACGCTGGTGGGACCACCGGCGGGATGGAACAGGAACAGTGGCGTGGCCCGCCCCTCGGTGTGGAGTGTCCGTACCGGCCCGCCCGAGAGTTCGAAGGAATCCCGGAGGAGGTCGGCCATTCGCTCGATCGTGGGCTGCCCGAACAGTGTCGGTACCTCGGTGCCCAGCCGCTCCCGCACCGCCGTGGTGACCTTCTCCGCCAGCGACTCGTCACCGCCGAGCCGGTAGAAGTCCTGGTCGACTCCTACGCTCTCCAGCCCCAGAACCTCGCGCCACAGGTGCGCCAACCAGCGTTCCGTGGCATCGCGCGCACCGATCGAGCGCGGGGCTGCCGGTTCGGGGTTAACCCGCTGGGCGCCGGGGGGATCGATCCCGAGGTCGGTGATCAGCCGGGTCGCCAGTTCGGCGGTGCTGCAGCCCCGCAACAGCATGGCGGGGGCGATACCGACCCCGAACTCGCGTTCGACCGCGTTGCGAGCTCGCATGGCCATCAGCGAGTCGAGTCCGAGCTCGGTCAACGGCCGGTCGGGGTCCACATCGGCCGCGGCCGTGCCGATGATCTCGCCCAGCAGCCGCGTCAGCGTCGAAGTCACCGTGCGCAGTGCTGCTTCCGGGGTGGCAGCGCGGAGCTGTTCGGGGTCGGTACCGACAGCGGCGCGCGGTTGCTCGCCCACCACGTGCCGGAAGAACGGGCGTGCGGACAGTTCCGGGAACATCCGGCCGGCCCGGTTCCCATCGAGCCATGCCACTCCCGTAACCGGTTGTTCGGCCCCCAACAGGGCTTCGAACGCCTCGGTACCGGTGGCGGTGGACAACGGGCGCAGCACCCCGGTGAAGGACTCGCTCGCGCCCCCCGCCTCGCCCCACACCCCCCATTGCACGCTGGTGCCGACGAGCCCTTGTGCGCGGCGCCACCGCACCAGGTCGTCCAGGGCCGCGTTGGCGGTGGCGTAAGCGGCCTGACCCGGTGAACCGAGCAGGGCCGCCGCAGAGGAGAAGGCGACCCACCAGTCCGGTTCGGAGCCGAGGGTGGCCTCGTGCAGCCGTAGGCCGCCCCCGACCTTGGCGTGCCAGACGCGCTCCAGCCCCTGCTCGGTCGACTCGGTGAACGGACCGTCGTCCAGCGTCCCGGCGGCGTGCAGCACCCCGCACAGCGTGAGCCCCCCGTCGGTGGCGGCCGCGACCAGCCGCTCGGCCGTGCCCGCTTCGCCGATGTCGCCGGTGACCACCACGACCTCGGTTCCACCCGCGCGGAGTCGTTCGATGTCGCGCTCGACGTCCGGAGCCGGGTCGCGACGACCGTTGAGCACCACCCGAGCGGCGCCCCGCTCGGCCAGCCAGCGGGCGAAGGTGCGGCCGAGGCCGCCCAACCCACCGGTGATCAGGTAGGACTGCGGCCGCACCGCGGGTGCGGCGACCGGGGGATCGGGCCGCACGCTGTGCAGCCTGGCGACGTGGCGACGTTCTCCGTCGCGACACACGTCGTCCTCGGCGGTCTCGGCGCACAACTCGTCGGCCAGCGCCTCCGCGTCCGCCCCGCCTCCCTCGAGAAGCGAAACACGAAGCCCGGGGTGTTCGAAGGTGAGCACCCGGACCAACGCCCGAAGCTCCGCGTCGGCCGAACTGGTGCTGACCAGCCACAGCCTCGCGGGAGCACCGTCGTGGCTCGCCAGGACCCGCACCAGCCCCGCCAGGCGGAGCAACCGCTCTCGCGCTGCAGAGAAGCGAGCTTCGAGGGTGTCGTGCTCCCCGATGAGAACGATCACTCCCGCGGGGGCACCGGCCGCTTCCAGGAAGCCTTCGGCCTCGTCGAGTTTTCGCGGCAGCCCGCCATCCGGCCACGGGGTGGCACTGGTGACGCGTCGACCACGGTCCCGCAGCCGCTGGGCCAGTTCCGGGGCCGCGCCGAACAGCAGCCAGTCACCGCCACCGCGAGTGGGCTCCGGAAGGTCGGACTCCTCCCAGCACAACCGCAATCCGGCTTCGGCGGGATCACGCGGTACGGGAGTGGCCCCCATGCGGCGTGCGCGGACCAGTCCGATCCGCAGCACCGCACGCTCGTGCTCGTCGGTGACGAACACGGAGCCGGTCACCTCAGGCTCTCCGGGACTCGTGACCAGCCTGGCGTGACAACGAACCCGGGAGGGCACGTGTCGGAACAGCCGCACGTCGCGCAACTCGACCGGAACGAACAGCTCGACTTCCGCGGAGCCGTCGGTACCGATCGCGGCCGCGACGAGCGTCTGCAGACAGCCGTCCGCGATCACCGGATGCACGAGGAACTCCCGGCAGCTTCCCGCCTCGGCGGGCAACGCGAGTTCGGCAACCGCGCCCGCGTCACCGGCCTGTGCTCGCCGCACGGGCCGGAAGGCCGGTCCGTACTCCTGCCCCGCCGCGCGCAGCGCGGGATACAGCCGCACCTGTTCGGTCCCGTTTTCGGAAGCGGTGGGGTCCCACCCGGCGGAGTCACGCTCTGCGGGAGTCTCGGGAGTCGCGCGAATCACTTCGGCGACGGCGTGTCGACGCCAACCGCCGTTCGCGGAACGGCTGTGCACCTCGACGGTCACACCACCGGTGCCGTACTGCTCGGGTTCGTGCGGGGTGACCACCGTGGTAACCGTCAGCTCCGGAGCGAGCACGAGCATGTCGTGCAGTCCGAGCTCGTCGAGCAACAGCCGCTCCGGCTGGAGGTCCAGGGCCCGGGCCGCGGCGGCCAGCGTCATCTCCAGATACCCGGTACCGGCCAGCACTCCGGTGTCGTGCACCCGGTGATCGCCCAGCCAGGGAAGGGAGCCGGTCCCGATCTCGCCCTGCCAGGCGTGCCGCCCGTCCGGGAGCTCCACGTGATGTCCGAGCAACCGATGCTCTCCCCCGGCGGCGTTCGCCCTGCCGGCGGAGATCCAGTACCGCTGGTGCTCCCAGACGGGCAACGGCAACTCGGCGATGTTGCCCGCGGGAACACCGGGCGGTTCGGGTAGTCGTCCGTTGACGTGCAGTCGAACGAGATTCTCGCGGAACGTCGCCGTCTCGTCGGTGTCCCGACGTGAACCGAACACCAGCAGCGGGTCACCCGCACCGGCGTCGACCGCCGACTCCTCGACACCAGCCGTGACTATCGGGTGCGGGGCGATCTCGACGAAGGTGTCGAACCCCTCGGCCACCGCTTCCCGCACGGCGCGGTCCAGCAACACCGGGCGACGCAGGTTCCGCGCCCAGTAGTCGGCGTCGAACGTCGGAGTGACCCCGGATTCGTGTTCGACGGTGCTGTAGACGGGGATCTCCGGGGTGGCCGGGGCGAGATCGGCCAGTTCCTCCCGCAACCTGCCCAGCAGCGGATCGACGGCGGAGGTGTGTCCGGCTCCGGCCACGTCGAGCACCCGGGCCACGCGGTCACGGCGCCGGAAATGCGCGGCCAACAGCTCGATCTCGTCGGCCGGGCCCGCGACCGTGCAGCGACGGGAGGAAGTGTGTACCGCCACGACCGCCCCTGGAAACCAGTCAGTCAGCTCGGCGATTTCGTCGGGCGCTCCCTCCAGGACCGCCATGGCCCCACCGCCCGCGACTTCCATCTCGGCCAACAGCCTGGTACGGGTGTCCATGACCCGCAGTCCCGTACCGTAATCCAGCGCCCCGGCCGCCACGGCGGCGGCCACCTCCCCCATGGAGTGCCCGATGATCGCGCCCGGGCGGGCGCCGTGGGACTTCCACAGTTCAGCCAGTGCGAGCTGGGTACCGAACAGTCCGAGCTGGGTTCGGTACAGCCCGTCGAGTTCGGAGCCCGCCGCGAGCGTCTCGTACAGCGAGAACCCGGTCACGGCGTCGAACTCGGTGTCGTGCCGTCGCAACGACTCCGCTAGGGCGGGCTCGTCCCGCAGCAGTTCGCGGCACATTCCGGGCCACTGTGAACCGTAGCCGGAGAACACCCACACCGGTTCACCCACCCAACCGCCGTGCCCACGCACCACTCCGGCGGCGTTCTCCCCAGCGGCGAGCGCGTCCAACCCCTCCGCGAGCCGGGCGCGGTCCTGCCCGACGACAGCGCCGCGCCGAGCGTGCTGCCTGCGGTGCCGCAGCAGGGTGTGGGCGATGTCGGTGATCGGAGTGTCGGCGTGTCCGCGATCGCGTAGTCGTTCGGCCAACCGCGCCGCCGTCCGTCGCAGGTGGGACTCGGTACTTCCGGACAGGAACAGCGTGTGCGGTCCGGGAACTTCCCGCTCGCTCTCGGGTGGGTCCGGCCAGGACTCCAGCACCACGTGCGCGTTGGTGCCACCGAATCCGAAACCGGAGACACCGGCACGTGCGACGCCGGAGTACTCCGGCCAGGGCCGCTCGTGCCCCACGACCTCCAGACGCGCGCGTTCGAAGGGAATGTGGGGGTTGGGAGTGTGATAGTGCGGTGTGGCCGGTAACCGGCCGTGCCGCATGGCCAGTACCACCTTGATGATCCCGGCGATGCCCGCCGCCGCCTCCAGATGCCCGAGGTTCGCCTTGACCGAACCGAGCAGCAGCGGCCGATCCACCGTGCGATCGGCACCGAACACCGCCCCCAGCGCCCTCGCCTCGATCGGATCCCCCAGCAGGGTTCCCGTGCCGTGGGCCTCCACGTAGTCCAGCACGCCGGGGTCGAGATCGGCGGTGGCGCAGGCCGAACGCAGCAGTCCTTCCTGGGCCGCGGGGTTGGGGGCCATGAGCCCGTTGGAACGGCCGTCGGAGTTCACCGCGGAACCGCGGATCACCGCGTGCACCCGGTCACCGTCCCGATTGGCCTCGGACAGCAGCTTGAGCACGACGAGGCCGCATCCCTCGCCACGGACGATGCCGTCGGCGGCGGCGTCGAAGGGTTTGCAGCGCCCGTCGGCGGCCAGCGCACCGGCACTGTGGAAATTGGCGGTGACCGCTGGGGCCAACAGCAGGTTCACCCCGCCCGCCAGGGCAGTGCGGCTCTCCCCCGCACGCAGGCTGGCGCACGCCTGGTGCAGCGCCACCAGCGAGGAGGAGCAAGCGGTGTCGACAGCGAGGCTGGGACCGCGTAGATCCAGCAGATAGGACAGCCGGTTGGCGATCACGCTCATCGCACCGCCCGTTCCGGTCCACGCGTCGATCGATCCGAGATCCCTCGTGGTCAGCTGGTTGTACTCCGCGGCGGAGACCCCCACGAAAACCCCGGTGTTCGAGCCCCGCAACCGTTCGGGAACCACGCCCGCGTTCTCCAGCGCCTCCCAACTCACCTCGAGCAGCAACCGCTGCTGCGGATCCATGACCTCGGCTTCACGCGGGGAAATCTCGAAGAACCCCGCGTCGAACGCGGCCACGTCCGTCAGATATCCCCCCGAGGTGGGAAGGTCCTCCAGCACTGCCCGCTGCCCGGGCGCGAAGTCCTGCCAACGTCGGTCGGGAACGGTGCCGACCGCATCGGTTCCCGAACGCAGCAGCTCCCAGAACCGTTCCGGGCCGTCGGCTCCCGGGAAACGACACCCGAGTCCGATCACCGCGACCGGTTCGGCAGGCTCGGTTCCGGCAACGGTCGAACCGGCCGAACCGGAACCGGCCAGCGCCTCGGCCAGCCGTTCGATCGTGGGAAACTCCCAGAGCAGCGTCGCGGGAAGTGATCTGCCCAGCAGAGTTTCCAGATCACCCGACAGCGCCACGACGTCCCGAGAGGAGAGCCCGAACTCGTCGAAGGGTCTGTCGGTTTCGATCCGTGCGGGACTCATCCCGGTGCGTTCGGCGATACGGTGCACGAGCCACTCGCCGAGTTCCCACCGATCAGTCATGGGCCTTCTCCGAGCTCAGTTCACCATCGAGGTAACGCCGCCTGCAGTCGCGGCGCGCCACCTTGCCGCTGGACGTGTGGGGGACGGTGTCCGGTTCGAGCAGCAGCAGCTCGTGCAGGCTCACGCCGTGGGCACCGGCGATGTCCTTGCGCAGGGCCACTTCGGTTTCCGAGGGGAACCGTCGTTCGGGTGGGAGCGAGCGGGAGTACTCGGCGGCTATCACCACTCGTTCGGTGCCGTCGACGCTGACGGAGAACGCCGCGGTGTGGTGCTTGCGCACCTCGGACCGCTGTTCCACGGTCTGTTCCAGGTCCTGCGGATAGTGGTTGCGACCGTCCAGAATGATCAGATCCTTGATCCTGCCCGTCACGAACAGCTCACCGTCGTAACGAACCCCGAGATCACCGGTGCGCAGCCAGCCGATTTCCGGTAACTCACCCGGTTCGTGCAACCGAGCTCGGAAAACCTCGGCGGAGGCGGCACCGTCCCAGTTCCAATAGCCCTGCCCGATGTTGGGGCCGTTCACCCAGATCTCCCCCACGGACGCGTCCGGGAGCGGACGA
Organism: Actinopolyspora mzabensis; assembly: GCF_900101095.1. GTDB lineage: Bacteria > Actinomycetota > Actinomycetes > Mycobacteriales > Pseudonocardiaceae > Actinopolyspora > Actinopolyspora mzabensis. The sequence continues at coordinate 363,502 of NZ_FNFM01000004.1, read as the reverse complement.
TGGGACTGGGGATCGACGATGGCAACCCGCTGCCCGAGCGGGCTGCCACAGGAGACCAACGTGCTCGACGGGGTCCCGTCGTCCGCCGTCACCGCTGTCCCCGTGCCGAGGGCGTCCCGGTCGAACCGAACGCTCCGGGGGACGGTCCCGGCCGGGCTGGTGGCGACGAACACGGTCGCCTCCGCCAGCCCGAACGAACAACGGTGAACCTCCGGCCGCAGGCCACAGGACTCGAACGCCCGGTTGAAGCGCTCCACGGTCCACGGCAGCACGGGCTCGCTGCCATTGATCATCGCGACCACCCGGTCCAACCTCGTCCACGCCTTCTCCCGGTCGGTCACCCTGGCCGCGGTGTAGTCGAAGGCGAAGTTCGGAGCGGCGGTGATGCAGCGCGGGTTCGCCGCGAGCTGGCGCAACCAGCGTCCCGGCTGCTGCAGGAAAGCCGCGGGATCCAGCAGGACGGACTTGATGCCGCCCACCACGGGGGCGGCCACCGAAAGCACCAGCCCCATGTCGTGGAACAGCGGTAGCCAACTGACGGTGGCTCCGCCCTCGACCCGCTCGCCGAAGTAGGCGGACAGGGCCTGTCGCGCGTTGGCGACCACATTGGCGTGGGTGATCCGCACACCGGCGGGTACCCGAGTGGAACCGGAGGTGTACTGCAGGTAGGCGACATCGTCCGGCGCGGCGGGCGGCGAAAGCGGCTCGGCCGACCACTCCTCCTGGAGGGTGTCGACGGCCAGGCACTCCCGCGGCGCGCGGGCCCCGCGCTGCCGGATCACCTCCCGCACCCGGTCGAACGCGTCCTTCGTGGTCAGTACGCACGCCGGTTCGCAGTCGTCGAGTACGGCGTCGAGCCTGCCCTCCTGCCCGGGCATGTCCGGGTGGAACAGCGGTACCGCGACGGCACCGGCCCGAACGGCCCCCAGGAAACCGATGACGTACTCGATTCCCTGCGGAGCCAGGATCGCCACCCGTTCTCCCGGATCGCAACGGTGTGCCGCCCAGGCCGCCACCGCGTGCACACGACGATGCAGCTCGGAGATCGTCAACGAAGTGGTGAGACCGTCCTTGCTCGCCTCGTAGTCGACGAAGGTGATCGCGACGGCATCCGGACGCTCCGCCACGGAGCGGTCCAGATACCCGGTCAGGGTCGTCCCACCGTCGTGCGGCGCCGGTCCCGCGGCCGTAAATTCCATAACACCTTCCCACGCCGGGAGCGAAACACGAATACCGAGAACGAAACGAAAAGCACGAACTATCGGGTCCAGCAATGGGGAGAATTTTTCACGCGACCCGGATGGTGTCAAGAAGAGCAAACACACCAAACACGAGAACAGAAACAACACGCATTCCCCTGCGCATGACGGACGATCTTCTTGTCACGCGTCTGACAATCACAGCGAAGACCACGACAGCGGCGGAATCGCCGCACTTTCGCCGTCGGACCAACGGACTCGGGAGCCCCACCCCACTGGCCATACCAGGCTGCCATGGAGCGCACGAAGACACGGAACCCGATTACGGTGGGGGAACCACGTGCCCCCTCCCGGACACGGCCGTCCCGCGGCTCCACGCGAAACCGGACCTCTCGACGGCATCGCGCACCGGAGGAACAAAAAACCTAACCGAGAGCGAACGGTCCACCTGCGAACGATTCCACCGGTGGAGCGCAACGTGGGATGAACGGGACGACCGCATTAGCGGCAGGCTCACCACGAACCGTACTACAACCGAATTTTTACCTTCCAACGGGAAACCGCACCGAATTGCCCGCCGCCACCGAGAACAATACGAGGGACCGCCGCCGGAAACGGGCGGAAACACGTGATTCGGCCGTGTGAGCACCGAACACGGCCGAGGTCACTCCCGCGGCGGCACCGGACCGGTGAAGTCGGCTCGTCGCACGCGGAACACCTGCAGCAGCAGACCGTAGTACTTGGTGGTCTCACCGACCCACTCCATACCGAGCTTTCGCGCGGTGGACACCGCGCGTGCGTTGGAGGAACGCGCGACCGCGAAGACCTCGTCGAGGTCCTGGGTGAACGCCCATCCGAGCAGCGCCCGCGCGCCTTCCGTGGCATAGCCCTTCCCCCACTCGTGCTGGCTGACCTGCCACCGGATCTCGATGTCCTCCTCGTAAGGTGGAAGCAGCCGCAACGCGAGCCCCCCGATCAGCACGTCGTCCGAACGGCGCACCATCGCCCAGCGCCCGGCCGGCGGTGCCAGATTGGGGGCGGCTTCCACCCACGCCTCCAGCACCGAGCGCATCGCACTCTGATCGGTGACGCGCTGCATCATGGGGGCGAGCCACATCGCGACTTCGGGATTGCCGTAGATGCGGAAAGCGGCATCGGCGTCCTCGACCCTCCAGTCGCGTATCCACAGCCGCTCGGTGGTCAGCGAGAGTGACGCCATACGGCCACGCTACCCGTTTCGGCCGTACTCGGCCGATCGACGACCGAGGTGCCCGAACGCCCCGGCGAAGGCACCGGACGAGGAAACCCACCGCACTCGGCGTCTTCCGCCCGCCGGGTGAGAGCCCGCCGGCGGTCCCGTCGGGCGGAAGCAGCGGAGAAACCGGTCAACGCGGCCCTACTAGAATCACCTTCGACAGCGAGTCCACAGTCCAACGACACGAGGGGAACCAGGGTGGCCGCAGCCTCGCCGACAGACGACACAGCCGAACCGCCGGGGCACCGAATGCCACCGCGGTTGCTCGAAGCGGCCCGCTCCGCCACCGGATTCATGCCGGATTCCGAGGGAACGGCGTTGTTCGAAACGGCGATGGCCCACCTCGCCGGCGGGGTCGCCGTGGAGATCGGTACCTACTGCGGCAAATCGGCGATCTATCTGGGAGCCGCCGCCGCCGAGACCGGTGGCATGGTGGTGACGGTCGACCACCACCGGGGTTCCGAGGAGCACCAACCGGGCTGGGAGTACCACGACCCCGAACTGGTGGATCCCGAAGACGAACGGCTGGACACGCTGGGACGGTTCCGCCGAACCATCTCCGGTGCCGGACTCGAGGACCGGGTCATGGCGGTCGTGGGCGGCTCGGCCGAACTCGCCGCGATCTGGCGCACCCCGATCTCGATGCTGTTCGTCGACGGCGGGCACACCGACGAGGCGGCGAACGCCGACTTCGAGGGTTGGTCCCCCTGGATACGGCTCGGGGGCGTACTGGTGCTGCACGACGTGTTCCCCGATCCCGCCGACGGCGGCCGAGCGCCGTACCGGATCTATCGAAGAGCCCTGGACAGCGGCGAGTTCCGCGAGGTTTCGGTCACCGGCTCGCTACGGGTGCTGCAGCGCGTCGGCGGCGGGGTCGACCTCGGTTAGGCAATCGCACTCGGACTCGTTCTCACCGAGTAGCCCCTCCGGTAGCCCTCGCCCGCGGAAAACACCGTTTCCCGGCGTGGTCCGGGAGAGCGCGTCGGCGGCCAGGACCACGGCGGCCGACGTCCAAGTGGTGCGTTCCACGGGCCAGTTCTTACCGTCGCTGTATACGAAACCGGTCCAGTAGGAACCGTCGACCTCGCGCAGGTGTTGCATGTCGCGGAACAGTCGAACGGCGTCGGCGTGCCACCCGAGGGCGTCCAGGCTAAGCACGAGTTCGCAGGTCTCGGCACCGGTCACCCAGGGGTGGTCGGACACGCAGCGGGCACCGTGACCGGCGACCACGAACTCGGACCAGCGGTCACGCAACCGCTCGCACCCCTGCTCGCCGCGGAGCGCACCGCCGAGGACGGGGTAGTACCAGTCCATCGAGTAGCGGTCCTTACGCACGAACGCCTCCGGATGGGCACGCAGCACGTGACCCAACCTGCCCAGCGCGATCTCCCAACTCGGCTGGGGACGCCCCACCGACTCGGCCAACGCCAACGCGCAGCGCAGGCTGTGGTGGATACTGGAACACCCGGTGAGCAGCGACTCCGGTAACGTGGCCCCTTCGACGCCGACCGCCCAACGAATCTCGCCGCGGGGCAGTTGGGTCGAGAGCACGAAATCGACACCGGCTCGCACGGTGGGCCACAATCTTGCGGCGAACTCACGGTCACCGGTGATTAGGAAATGATGCCAGACGCCGACCGCGATATAGGCGCAGAAGTTGGTGTCCGCGCCGTGGTCCTCGATCGCCCCGTCCCGGAACCGCATGGGCCAGGAGCCGTCGGAACGCTGATTGCGCGCCGACCACGCGTAGGCCTGTTCGGCGGCGGCGAAGTGCCCGCCCACGGACAGCGCCATGGCCGATTCGACGTGATCCCACGGATCGAGGTGGCCACCCGGGTACCAGGGAATCGCTCCGGAGGGCTCCTGGGCGGCTCGAACGGATTCGACGGTGGTGGCCACCTCGGTCGCCGACAGCACTCCGTCGACTGCCGGGACCTCAGGCAATTGTCACCCCGGGCTTGTAGAGGTAGGTGACGATGCTCTTGCCCAGCACCGGATTGAGAACGTGCTCCAGGCTCCGGGTCAACCACGGTGCCCGGAGCATGTCCCACACCAGCATCCGGTGGTACAATCGCGTGAGCGGATGATCGCGCTCGACCCCCACCGCGCACTTCAGCCACCAGTACGGCGAGTGCAGCGCGTGGGCGTAGTGGTGGTGAACCGGCCGCAGCCCGGCCGAGCGCAGCCTGCCGAACAACTGCCGTCGCTCGTAGATACGGACGTGGCCGCCCTCGACGCGGTGGTACTCCTCGGAGAGCGCCCAACAGATCCGTTCCGGAAACCTGCTGGGAACGGTGACGGAGACACGCCCACCCGGTTTGAGGACCCGCACCAGCTCGTGCATCGCCTTGTCGTCCTCGGGAATGTGTTCGAGGATCTCCGAGGCGATGACGTGATCGAAGGACTCGTCCGGAAACGGCAAGTCGAGCGCGTCGCCCTGCACCGTGGTGGCAGCCCCCGTGGCGGGAACCTCGCCCGCCTGTTCCATGGCGCCGAACATGGCGGCCACGTCGGCCAGATCGGATTCGTTGTGGTCGAAGGCAACCACGTCCAACCCACGCCGATAGAGTTCGAACGCGTGCCGACCGGCACCACACCCCAGATCCAGCACTCGCTGGCCCGCTCGCACTCCGAGCGTGTCGAAATCCACCGTCAGCAACGCTTCACCGCCCTTTCCTGCTTGCTTCGATCGCCTCGGCGTAGCAGTCGACCGTGGCGGCGGCCACCGACGACCAGCTGTAGCGGGTGAGAACCCGCTGTCTGCCCGCCTCGCCCAGCGCTGCCCTGCGGCTGGGATCGGCCAGCAACGTGCCCAACCGGGCGGCGAGTGCTTCCGCGTCCCCGGGCGGTACGAGTTCGGCGGTGGTGCCCTCGGGTCCCACCACTTCGGGAATCGCGCCCGCCCGGCTGGCGACCAGCGGGGTACCGCAGGCCATGGCCTCCACCGTCGGCAACGAGAAACCCTCGTACAGCGACGGAACGCAGGCGATCTCGGCGGAGCCGAACAGTTCGGCGAGCCGCTCGTCGGTGAGTCCGCTGACCGTGCGGACCACATCGCCGATGGCCAGTTCCTCGATCAGCCGTTCGGTGGGTCCGCCCCTGGTGGGTTTGGCGACCAGCACCAGTTCCACGGCGCGCTCGGTGCGCAGTTTCGCCACGGCCTCCAGCAGCGTGCCGATGCCCTTCATCGGGGTATCCGCGCTGGCCATGGCCACGATCCGCCCCGGAACCCTGCGGCGATGGGGTGGGCGGAAAACCTCGGGGTCCACGCCGAGCGGCACGACCCGCAGGTTCGCCCGGTCCACGGCGAAGTCGCGCACGATGTCCTCTGCCGAGGACTCCGAGACGGTCAGCACTCGCGGTATCCGGCGAGCCACCCGGCGCTGCATCCGAAGGAAGCCGTACCAGCGGCGAACCCCGAGTTTGCGCCATCCCCGGGCGGCTGCGAGTTCGACACGCCGATCATGGGTGATGGGATGGTGCACGGTGGCCACCAGCGGAATCCCGGAACGGCGCAAATTGAGCAGACCGTAACCGAGGGACTGGTTGTCGTGCACCACGTCGAACTCGCCCGCCCTGGAACGCAGTATCCGTGCGGCGCGCACGCTGAAGGTCAACGGTTCGGGAAAGCCCGCCGACCACATGATCCCCAGTTCGGCCAGGTCGAGCGGGCCGCGCAGCTCCCGAGGGTGCGGGGTGCGGAACGGGTCGGACTCCCGGTACAGATCGAGGCTGGGCACCGGGGTCAGCCGCACTCCCTCGTCCAGCTCCGGGTACGGCTGGCCCGACAGGACCTCGACCTCGTGTCCGAGTTCGGCGAGTCCACTGCTGAGGTGGCGAACATAGATACCCTGCCCGCCGCTGTGCGGCTTGCTTCGATAGGAAAGCAGCGCAATTCGCACGATTCACCTCACGCATCCGGAACATCGCAGAACGAGCAGGCTGACACATGTTTCGGTTCCGGCTCCGCATAAGCTTACCCGGTAGTAACTCGGCCCGATCACCCTCCTGGCCACAGCGGGCGGTGTGAATCGGAACCGCTGCGCAAAGCGGAGGCGAGCCACCGGAAAGCGTAAGACCGGGCCGAGGGCCGGTTTCACCCCCGGAAACACGAAACAGGGGCGTCCACCCGGGTGGACGCCCCTGTCGTCGCTACTGCCCTGTCGTCGCTACTGCGCTGTCGTCACGATCGTTCTGTTGTCGACCGCACGGTGTCGCTCACCGGATGTCGTACTCACCGGGTGAGTTCGAGCAGGTCGGAACCGCTGCCCTGGAACAGGTTCCTGTCCACCGGGCCGGTGATACCGGGGACGCTGCCCTTGTTGGTGTACTGCCAGAAGGAGTAGGCGTCCCAGCCACCGAACACGCTCGGCTGCGGGACCCCGTAGGAGGCCAACCACAGCGGGTTTTCCGAGAACGCCTGCGAACCCGCCATGCAGCTGCTCCAGAACGAGGGACTGGCGTAGACGATGGCGTCCTGGCCGGTCTTGGACTTCACTCGGTCGAGGAAGCTCTGGGTCCAGGAGTGCAGCTGGCCGGACGTCTTGCCGTAGCAGCCGCCGCCGTTGGGCGAGACCTCCAGGTCCAGCACCGGCGGAAGGGTCTTTCCGTCGTCGGTCGAGCCCACCGTGTTCAGCAACCGATCCGCCTGGCCGACAGCGGAGCCGGTGGGCCTGCCGAAGTGGTAGGCACCGGCGAGCATTCCGGCGTTCTTGGCGCCGTTGAACTGCTGGTCGAACATCGGGTTGGTGAAGTTTCCGCCATCGGTTGCCAGCACGAAGGCGTAGTGCTCACCGGAGGCGGCCACCTTGTTCCACTGGATGGGACCGTTGTGGTTGGAAACGTCGATGCCGTGCGCGTTCGGCGGAATGTCGACGGCGGATTCCGACGGGGAACTCTTGGCTTCGGGGGCGCTGTCCGAGTCGGGGTTCTCGGCGCGCGCCTGGGCCTGGTCCTGGCCCGAGTTGGAGTCCTGTTCGGTTCCGCCCTGGTCGGACTGCGACCCGTCGGACTGCGCCTGATCGGGAGAACGCAGCTCGACCGTGTGGGCCGCCGGGGTGCTCCGCTCGCCGGTGTCAGGGCCCGCCGTGCCGACGAGGATCGCCAGCACGCCGAACGCCGCCACAGCCGCGGTCAGCTGGACCGAACGGCTGCGCAGCTGCGCCCGGTGGCGCCCCGAACTCTCCGGCAGCCTCGCGCGCAGTTTGGCAGCGCGGGGTTGGAACTCGTCGCGAATCCTGCGTGCCGTGGGGGCCAGCCGCTGCCGGACCGGTTCGATCACCGGCGAGAGCCGCTGCCACACGCGCCGCGCGACTGGATCGATTCGACGTTGCACACCCTCGATGGCGGAAACCAGCCACGCGTGCGCGCGCCGCGCGTAAGGAGCGGCCCGGCGCACCACACGTTGGGTCAGCGTCGCCAGTGCGGCCAGCACTTGCCGCAACCACCGGACGATCCGATCCGTGGTTCGACGCGCGACGGGTCGCAGCCGGTAGGCGGCGTCACGCGCGAACTGTTCGGTCCCACGCGCGGTACGCTGCCCACCGTTGGAAGCACCCGGTGCGTTCGAGGGCCGCTCCGGGTTCGCTCGACGCTCGGTGGCGTCTGCCGACTCGGAAGAGCCGACCGGTTCACGGGGTTCTTCTTCGGGGTTGTGTTGGCCGGGGGTATTCACGAGTCCCCAGACTCCCAGCACTGAGTGTGCACGTAACCACCGGAAAACACGTACACGACTACCTAGATTGGCCCCATAGGTAGTACTCGGAGGACCGAAAAGTCACACAACGTGTTGATATCGTCCCGAAATGCCGGAATCAGCTCGTCCGAACCGCGACAACAGAGGTCCGGATCACACCCCATCGATCCTATACCTTCCGCCGCGGCCGTCGAAGCAGGCGGTGATCCGTGTCGCGGTGGCTGCCATGCTGGGGGTATGAGCAACGAGCGCAACGTCCTCGGCGAGCCTCTCGAAGAGTGCGGCACCGATCCGCTTACCGGTTTCCACCGCGACGGCTGCTGTGCCTCGGGGCCGGAGGACACCGGAAACCACTCGGTGTGCGCGGTGGTCACCAATGAGTTCCTGGAGCAACAACGCGAGTCGGGCAACGATCTCACGGCCGCGCTGCCCCAGTTCGGTTTCCCCGGCCTGCAGGCAGGGGACCGCTGGTGCGTCTGCGCCTCCCGCTGGCTCGAGGCCCACCAGGCGGGAGTGGCGCCTCCGGTGGTACTGGCGGCCACACACGAACGTGCCCTCGAGGTCGTCTCCCTCGACGTACTACGCGAACACGGGGTGGACGTCCCTGCCGACCCGAGTGCGTTGAGCTGAACGGGGCTGCACAGAACCGTGGTGGATCCCTGGACCGTGGTGGATCCCTGGACCGTGGTGGATCCCTGGACCGTGGTGGATCCCTGGACCGTGGTGGATCCCTGGTGAGGAGGGGCGATGCGAGACCGATCACGCGGACTCGTCGTGGTTCGGCACGCGAAGTCGGACCGAACGGTCACCGGTGCAGACCACGATCGGCCGCTGGCCGCGCGTGGGCGACGCGAAGCTCCGCTCGCGGGGGAATGGCTGCGCGAGCAGGAGGCCGCTGTCGACCTCGTACGCTGCTCCACGGCGACGCGGGCACGGCAGACCGGGGAACTACTCCTCCCGGAGCTGTCCGGTTCCCCGCGGCTCGAGCACGACCCGCGATTGTACGGGGCGGACACCACCGGTCTGCTCGAGGTGGTGCACGATCTCCCCGCCGAGTACCAGGTCGCCCTGTTGATAGCACACAATCCCGGCCTGGAGGAGCTGGTCGCGCTGCTGACCGGCACGAGCATCGAGCTCAAGACCTCGGGGGTCGCGGTGCTGCGTACCTCCGGCACGTGGTCCGAGGCCGGCGCGGGATGGGCCGAGCTGGCGGCACACGCCACCCCCCGCCCACCGGAACAGCTCTGAGTCCCCAAGCGCGGGGCCGGCGACCCCGGAGTTTCCACGCCACCGGCAGCACGAACACTCGCCTCCCCGGCACGACCGACACACGGTGAGCCCCGTTTCGTCCTGTCTCCCACGAGGATGAGTACGGATGCCCGGTGCCCGTTCTCGGAACACTCCGAAAGCGGGCACCGCGCACTCCGACTCGGTCTGCTCATGAGGTTCACACCCGACGAATCGGGACGAGCCACCGAAGTCACCCGGTACTGCCCGGAGGGGCGAACGTCTCAGTTCGCCTCACGCTGCCCACCGGAGGCGGCCGACAACACGTTCTCGTCCTCGGACACGTCGGCCTGCTCGACCGCCCGCTGCCTGGGCAGTTCGACCGGCTCGTCCCGCATCTCGTCCGAGTCCTCGCCGCGGGCGGTCTCCCGCACGTAGGTGTCGGCCTGCTCGGATTCGGTTCCGGTCACCGAGGCCGCCAGGAACGGCTCAGCCTCGCTGAGCAGATGCTGGCCCGCCCTGACCTGCTCGGCCATGTTGCGGCGCAGTGCCCGCATCGCCTCGACCTGCTCGTTGGCACGTTTGGTGCGTCGTTCCGCCTCGGCGGCGGCCTCACTGATCCGCCGCTCGGCCTCCTGCCTGCTGGCGGAGTCACGCTCGGCCAGTTCACGCATGGCTTCCTGGCGGCGTGCGGCCATCGAGATCTCGAAGTCACGCTCGATCTCGTTGCGTCGCTGCTCGGCTTCCCGATCCAACCTGCGACGGTGTTGCTCGGCCTCCTCGGCCATTCGCTCGATCTCACGGCTGGTCTGTTCCAGCGCCTGCTGCCGCTGGTCCTGCGCCTGTTGCCGCCATTCGTCCGCCTCGGCGACCAACCGCTCGTACCTGGCACGCAGTTCGGAAGCGGCCTGCTCCGAACGAGACCACTCGTGCTCGGCGGTCGCTCGAGCCGAGGAAATGATCTCGGCGGCCTCGTCGTTGGCCAGCTGGACCATACGACGCAATCGATCCGCCAGTGCCTTCTCCTCGACGGGAGTCCGGCAGACGTCGTCCAGCTGCCTGCGTAATGAATCGATCTCGGCACGTGCCTGTTCGAGCTGGGTATTGAGATCGGATACCTGGCTGAGAGCGGAATCGCGATCCTCGGTCAGCATCCGGACCTCGGCCTCGGTCTGCTGAATGTAGAACTGCACCTGCGAACGCCGGAATCCGCGCCACACGACGTCGAAATCCGACTCGAGCGGCACTAGCTCACGGCTGTCATTGTGCCCCACGGTCTCACCCCATCCCTGATCACTCAGTGGTTGCATGTGGTTGGAGCGAGCCACGCCCCCGACGCGGCAATTTCCGTTTCTACACCCGAAGCGCGTCCTGCGATGTCCGCCACTCGACTGAACTACGTACGGTTCACATCGCACTGTGCACACGGGCTCAAAACGGATCGCTGCCCCACATTGTCCACACCAACCGGTGCGGCGATCAACGGCAGGGACGAAAAAGGGGGTAACCGTCCGGTGTCGGACCGGACAATACGAGAAAACCGGCTCAGCCGTGGGCGGTATCACCGACCGCACGCCGAAAGATCGTCTCGATCTCGTCGCGCTCGGGCAACGGTTCACGAACGATCCCCTGCCACAGCAGACCACAGAACACCGCCGCGAGCATCTTGCCCGAGACCTCGTCGGTGTAAGCGGTGAAAAGATCCCGCAACGCCCCGTCCCACTCGGTGCTGGCGGCCCGCAGGGCGGGACGGTGCAACGCTGCCACGTAGAGTTCGTGCTCCACCACGGTACGCTCCCGCTCGGGGCCGAGGTAGCGCAACACCAGATCGGTCAACACGGCGGGCAGATCGACGCCGGAATCCATTCCGTCCGCCCACTCCCGCAGTTCGGCGACGTTGTCCTGGGCGGCCTGCCGCAGCGCCACGGCGAGCAGGTCGTCCAGCGTGGCGAAGTGGTAGGTGGTGGAACCGAGCGGAACCCCGGCCGCCGCGGCCACCGCCCGATGGGTGATCTTCTCGATGCCACGCTCGGCGACGACGCTGATCGCGGCCCGAGCGATCCGTTCCCGCCGTCCGGGATCCTTGCGCGAACCGCCGTTCCGACCTCGTCGTTCGTCGACCGTCGCGTGAAGCGACTCGGAGTCCGTCGTGGTCATCGCCTGTCGTGCGCCCTCCACCGGTTCACCTGCATATCGTGTTCGCCGGAACACCTTCGGTGATTCCGACCATCAGAACGAACAACACCCTGCCACGAAACCACCGGCAGGCGATGCGACCCACCTCACGACATCAGTTTCTTCGCTGGTCAAAGCCTCGACGATGATCGTACCGAGGTTCACGCGAACAACTATGTGTACATCTGTACATAAAAACTGCTAGAGTTCGGCCCCGGCAGCCGCGGCGTGTGTCGTACGGGCTCACCCCGGGTACACACCGCCCCGGTGCACGACGACGGAAGCAGTGGCCGCACCGGACAACCACACGGCGACGGGACACCCCCGTCCGGACCGGACGAAACCTGAGAAGCGCTCACCGTCGCCGCGGTGACCCCACCGAGTGTTGCCGGGCACGGCCGAGCGGCCGGGTGCGTGCCACTCGGAAAGCAAGCAAGCAGCCTCGACGGGAAACTCACTATGTCGCAGACCCACGCCCCGCCGAACGAGTCGATCGCCACGCGAACCGGGGATCCGACCGCTTCCGGCACCCTGCTCATCGACGGTGTGTGGCAGGCGGGCTCGGCCGGGAAGACCCGGGAGATCCGCTGCCCCGCCGACGGTTCTCCGGTGCTCACGGTCTCCGAGGGCGACCGCACGGACGCCGAACGCGCCATAGCGGCGGCCCGAGCCGCGTTCGACGAGGGCACGTGGTCCGCCACCTCGCCCTGGGAACGCGGCGACCTGCTGCTACGGGTGAGTGAGATCCTGGTACGCGACCGTGCGGAATTCGCCCGCGCGGAGTCGCTCGACACCGGTAAGCGGCTGGTCGAGAGCGGCTACGACATGGACGACATCGCCGCGTGCTTCCGCTACTACGGCAAGATCGCCGGAACCGACGCGGGCCACGTCGTCAACACCGGTTCCACCGAGGCCATCAGCAGGGTCGACTACGAACCGGTCGGCGTGTGCGGCCTGATCACGCCCTGGAACTTCCCGCTGCTGCAGGTGGCCTGGAAGGTCGCCCCCGCTCTCGCCGCGGGCAACACCTTCGTGCTCAAGCCCAGTGAATTGACCCCCAGCACCGCGATACTGCTGCTGCGCGCACTCCGCGAGGCGGGCATGCCGGCGGGAGTGGGCAACCTGGTTCTCGGCAACGGCGCCGAGACCGGAGCCCCGCTCGCGGAACACCCCGACGTCGACCTGGTCTCGTTCACGGGGGGACTGCACACCGGCCGGAAGATCGCCGCCTCGGCCGCCGCCACCGTTAAGCGGGTCGCCCTCGAGCTGGGCGGGAAGAACCCGAACGTCGTGTTCGCCGACGCGGACTTCGAAACCGCGGTGGACTACGCGTTGACCGCGATCTTCCTGCACTCCGGTCAGGTCTGCTCGGCGGGTGCCCGACTGATCGTGCAGGACGAGATCCACGACGCACTGGTCGACGAGATCGTGCGGCGCGCCGAGCGCATCGAACTCGGCGGCCCCTTCGACGAGACCGCCGAGTCCGGCCCGCTGATCTCGGCCGAACACCGCGCCAAGGTCGAGGACTACGTGGCTCGCTCGATCGATGAGGGAGCGGTGCTGCGTACCGGCGGGAGCCGGCCGGAGGCCGCCGACCTGCAAGCGGGCTACTTCTACCTGCCCACCGTGCTCGACGAGGTGCGGCAGGGCTCGGCCGCCGTGTCGGAGGAGTCCTTCGGACCGGTGCTGACCGTGGAACGTTTCCACGACGAGGACGAGGCCGTGCGCATCGCCAACGACACGCACTACGGCCTGGCCGGTGCGGTGTTCACCTCCGATGTGAGCAAGGCGCAGCGGGTAGCCGGACGGCTGCGGCACGGAACCGTGTGGATCAACGACTTCCACCCCTACCTCCCCCAGGCCGAGTGGGGTGGCTTCAAGCAGTCCGGTATCGGACGTGAGCTGGGTGGCGGCGGTCTCCGGGAGTACCAGGAGGCCAAGCACGTCTACCAGAACCTCCGTCCGGGACCGCAGTACTGGTTCGCGGGACAGCAACCCGACGAGTGAGTTCCCCCGCCTCGGGGCGTCGAGGACCGACGTGACCACCGAGGAGAACGACTCGTTCCGCCGTCTCGACTCCGAAATCCCCCGAACCACCGACGCCCGGCACCAACCGCGCCGGATCCACCCGCGCCGACCCGTCCGACAGCTGCGGGGCGAGCCGGCGAGCTTCCCCGCTTCGACGCGCCCGGGCGTATCGCGGTGTCGTGCACAGAACAGGAGAGCAACGATGAGTGATGAGGCGACCGCTTTCGACTACGTCGTCGTGGGTGGCGGCAGCGGAGGAGCCGCGCTCGCCGCACGGCTGTCGGAGGACCCGGACATCACGGTGTGCCTGCTGGAGGCCGGCCCCACCGACCAGGACAAACGCGAGGTCCTGGAACTGAAGCAGTGGATGTCGCTGCTGGAGTCCGGCTTCGACTGGGACTACCCGATCGAGCCGCAGGAAAGCGGCAACTCCTTCATGCGGCACGCGCGTGCGAAAGTGCTCGGCGGTTGTTCCTCGCACAACTCCTGCATCGCCTTCTGGGCCCCGGCGGAGGACCTCGACGAGTGGGAGTCGTTGGGGGCCACGGGCTGGAGCGCGGCGGACGTCTTCCCGCTTTACCGCAGGCTGGAGAACAACGAGTCGCCTTCGGAACATCACGGTCACCAGGGGCCGGTCCGACTGCGCAACGTTCCGCCGAATGACCCCTGCGGCAGTGCGCTGCTGCGTGCCTGTGAACAGACCGGCATCCCGATCACGGAGTTCAATTCCGGCCGGACGGTCACCCACGGTGCCAACTGGTTCCAGATCAACGCCCACGAGGACGGCACCAGGGCGTCCTCCTCGGTGTCGTACCTGCATCCGATCATGGGCAATCGTCCGAACCTGCACGTGCGCACCGACGCCAGGGTCAAGCGGGTGGTCTTCGAGGGGAACCGGGCCACGGGAGTGGAATACCTGGCGGCCGACGGCATCCGAACCGACCGGGTCACCGCGCGGCGGGAGGTGGTACTCAGCTCGGGCGCCATCGACACTCCGAAGCTGCTGATGCTGTCCGGTATCGGTCCCGCCGAACACCTTCGTTCGGTCGGGGTGGACGTGCTGGTCGACTCCCCCGGGGTGGGTTCGAATCTGCAGGACCACCCCGAGGGGGTGATCGGCTGGGACGCGGCCAAGCCGATGGTGCAGGACTCCACCCAGTGGTGGGAGATCGGTATCTTCACGACCACCGAGGCCGGCCTCGATCGCCCCGATCTGATGTTCCACTTCGGCTCGGTGCCGTTCGACATGCACACCGTGCGGCAGGGATATCCGAGCACGGAGAACGGGTTCTGCCTGACGCCGAACGTCACGCGGAGCCGTTCGGTGGGAACGGTGCGCCTGCGCAGCAGGGACTTCCGGGACAAACCCGCCGTGGATCCGCGTTACTTCACCGACCCGCACGACATCAGGGTGATGACCCACGGCGTCAAACTGGCACGCGAGATCGTGGGCCAGCCCGCCATGCGAGAGTGGGCGGGAGCCGAACTGCATCCCGGACCGGATGTGGTTTCCGACGACGAGATCGCCGACTATCTGCGTGCCACGCACAACACGGTGTATCACCCGGCTGCCTCGGTTCCGATGGGTAGCGGCGACGACGCGCCGCTGGACGCCAGGCTGCGGGTGAAGGGAGTGCACGGTTTACGGGTGGCCGACGCCTCGGCTATGCCATTCCTCGTGGCGGTGAATCCGAATATCACCACGATGGCGATCGGTGAAAAATGTTCCGACATGCTGAAAGAAGATGCCGCCTGACATCGGCGTGACATTGACGGAACAAAAACTGGAGGGCTTTCCGCGGAAAGCCCTCCAGTTTTTTCGGTTCAGCTGACGCTGGTGGTGGTCAGCACGGGATTGGGCGAGGGGTAGCAACTCGTCGGAACATCGACGCTTCCGATAATCGTGGAAACCTGTGCGTTGAACGTCAGGCCCGGATCATCGTAGGCGGTGCCGTAGAGATGGGTCTCGATCGGACCGGAGCTACCCGCCTGCAGCGTGGCGGTCACGGTGGGAAGCTCGAACTCCGCCCCACCTGAGATCGGACCGGACACGTGCAACGTGGCGATTCCGTTGCTCACGTCGATCGTGGGCGCCGGAGTGCCCAAATTGGATCCCCCGGTCTGCGAGGTCGAGACGTGGGTCGTGTTCTCGGGTACCGGCAGCTTGAGGTCCAGGCCGTCGATCTGCTCCACGCTGAAACCGTTGACCTCGGAGGGTACGGTGTTGACGGTCGGGTCGATGACGATGTCGAACTGCTCACCGGGGGCGACACTCGCCGGAGCGGTGACCTCCGAGTCCTGCTGGTAGCTGAACTGCTGCTCACCGAGCGGAGAATCGCCCGAGCACTCGAAGTTGTGCGAGAAGCTCTCCGCGGCTGCGGGCTGGGCCAGAGCGATCACGGGGGCGACCGCGAAAGCAGCCGCCGCCAATAAGCGCGTCCCGCCCGAACGAATGGAAGATGCCATTGGTCTCACCTCTTAAACGATTGTCCGAAACGTGGATTCCACATGAAATGCCGCGCGACAACCAAAATATCTACCGACCAGTAGGGCTTTTCGTCAATAACGACGAACAGCCCCCGGGAAAACGGGGTGAAAAAATAGATACGAGTCGTGATTCAATTGACTGCGAAATTTCACCGAAACACAGCAGTAACCGGCCGAGCGGAGTCACACCTTTGACGCAGTATCCCTACGCGCAGTTCACGTGATCCGCCGAACGAGGTATCTTCGTTTTTCGCCCGTTCGCTGGCGAGCCAGGGCGCCGGAAGAGCAGGCGACGTGACGCTCCGCAGCGGAGACCGAACAACCGGGTGAAACGAGCGAGGGTCGGAACCCTGGCCAGCATACCGGCTAGTCGGTATGCTCCGCACCATGCGGACCGAACCCGCCATAACCACCGTGGTGTTCGACTACGGGGGCGTACTCACCACACCGGGCCGAACGGCCGTCGAGTCCTGGGCGCGTGCCGAGGGTATCCGACCCGAGAGTTTCTCCGCAGTCCTGCGGGAGTGGGTCGGCCGGAACGCACCGAACGACACCCCGCTCCACCTCCTCGAAACCGGCGAGCTCTCACTCGAGGAGTTCGACGGGATGCTCGCCGAACGACTGCTTCGCGCGGGCGAGCGAGGGGTGGTGGCCGAAGGGCTGCTTTCCAGGATGTTCTCGTTCATGGAGCCGGACGAGGAGATGATGCGGCTGGTCACGACACTTCGCGACTCGGGAACCCGGACGGGGTTGCTGTCCAACAGCTGGGGCAACAGCTATCCGTGGCAACGGCTGGGGCCGATGTTCGATCAAGCGATCGTCTCCGGCGAGGTCGGCCTGCGCAAACCGGACCCCCGGATCTATCACCTGGCGCTACGGCGACTGGACACGGCACCGGAACGCACGCTGTTCGTCGACGACGTGCGGGCCAACCTCGCTGCCGCCGAGGAGCTCGGCATGCACACGATCCTGCATCAGGACTCGAAGCGCACCCGGAACCGTCTCACCGAACTCATCCCAGACCTAGACGCACCCGACCCGCAGGAGTAACCATGTCCGACGAGACCACGGCGTCCCAACCTCCGGGACTGGACCTCGGCGCACTCCGTTCCTACCTGGAACGCGATCACCCGGGGTTGATCGACGGCGAGTTGCACGGCGAGTTGATCCAGGGAGGAAGATCCAACCTCACCTACGCGATCGGCGACGGAAAGAACAGCTGGGTACTACGGCGTCCCCCGCTCGGTCACGTGCTGGCCACCGCACACGACATGAGCCGCGAATACCGCGTGATGAGCGCACTCGCCGGAACCGACGTGCCGGTCCCCGGGACGTACCTGCTCTGCGAGGACGAACAGGTCATCGGTGCGCCGTTCTTCATTATGGACCTGGTCGCGGGGCGGGCGTGCCGCAGTGAGGAGCACACCCGTGCGCTGAGTTCCGAACAGCGCCGTGACCTGGCGATGCACCTGGTCGAGGTATTGGCGCGGCTGCACGCCGTGGATCCGGAGTCGGTCGGCCTCGGCGACTTCGGCAAACCCGAGGGTTTCCTGCAGCGCCAGGTTCGCCGCTGGAGCAAGCAACTGGAGGCCTCGCAACAGCGGGAGCTGCACGGGGTCACCGAGCTGCGGGACCGGCTGGCCGCCCACGTCCCCTCGGGTGGACGAACGGCGATCGTGCACGGCGACTACCGGCTGGACAACGTGCTGATCGACGGGGACTGCGCCATCCGGGCGGTACTCGACTGGGAGATGGCCACTCTCGGTGATCCACTCACCGATCTCGGACTGCTGGTCGTGTACTGGGAGGGATTCAGCGGCATCGCGGACAACCCTGTCGCCAAGGGCGTGGGTCCGGAGTTCGGTTTTCCCTCCGCCCGCGAGATGCTGCGCCACTACGCCGAGCTCAGCAGTGTAGACACTTCCGACCTGGACTGGTACGTGGCTTTCGGCTTTTTCAAGATCGCGGTGATCCTGGAGGGAATCCACTACCGCTTCACGCAGCGTCAGACCGTCGGCGAGGGATTCGAGCACGTCGGCGCCCTGGTCGAGCCGTTGATCGAGCAAGGATTGAGCAACATTTCGGAGAAATGAATGGATTTCACTTTTGACGAGCGCACCGAGAACCTGCGCTCGGAGATCAACTCCTTCATGGCCAGCCACGTCCACCCTGCGGAGGAGGAATTCGAGCGGCAGGTGAGCGACACGGCCGCCCCCTGGTCGGTGCCACCGGTGGTCGAGGATCTCAAGCAGGAGGCGCGTCGGCGCGGACTGTGGAACCTGTTCCTGCCCGGCGATCACGGGGCAGGGCTGACGAATCTGCAGTACGCGCCGCTCGCCGAGATCACCGGACGCAGCCCGCACCTGGCACCGCCCGCGATGAACTGCGCGGCACCCGACACGGGAAACATGGAAGTACTCGACATGTTCGGTGACCAGCGGCAGCAAGAGCAGTGGTTGGGGCCGTTGCTACGTGGCGAGATCCGCTCGGCGTTCTGCATGACCGAACCGGACGTAGCCTCCTCGGACGCGAACAACATCGCCACCCGGATTCGCCGGGAAGGCGACGAGTACGTCATCACGGGACGCAAGTGGTGGTCGTCCGGGGCGATGAATCCGAACTGCCGGGTACTGATCGTCATGGGCAAGACCGACCCGACCGCCGAGCGACACCGGCAGCAGAGCATGATCCTGGTCCCGGTGGACACACCCGGCGTGACGATACGGCGGGGTATGCACGTGTTCGGTTACACCGACGGTGACCACGGGGGCCACGCCGAGATCGACTTCGACGAGGTCCGGATTCCCGCCGCCAACATCATCTCCGGCGAGGGCGAGGGATTCGCCATCGCGCAGGCCCGATTGGGTCCCGGTCGGATCCACCACTGCATGCGTGCGATCGGTATGGCCGAACGGGCCCTGGAGCTGATGTGCCGTCGGGTCACGCACCGGGAGGCCTTCGGACGTCCGCTGGCCGATCAGGGCGTGGTGCAGCACTGGATCGCCGAGGCACGGGTACGGATCGAATCGGTTCGCCTGCTGGTACTGAAAACGGCCTGGCTGATGGACACGGTCGGCAACCGCGGTGCGCACACCGAGATCCAGGCGATCAAGGTGGCGGTGCCGGAGATGGCCACCACCGTGATCGATCGTGCCATTCAGGCGCACGGCGGCGCGGGGGTCAGCCAGGACACCCCTCTGGCCAATCTGTACGCGCACGCCAGGACGCTGCACCTGGTAGACGGCCCCGACGAGGTACACCGCCGTTCGCTGGCCCGCCGGGAACTCAAGCAGTACCGGTGACACCGGAAAACCCTCGAACCCCGCCCGACACCGGACGGGGTTCGGCTGGGAGCGGGCTCTGCCCCACGGGATTCGGCACGACGGGGTTCGACCGCTGGAAGCCGAGACGCACCGGGCCCCCACGACGAGAACGACAACGCAGGACGACCAGGAGGCAGCACCATGACCGTGTTCAGCAGCGCCGATGAACTGCACGCCGCCAGCGGCACCGATCTGGGCAGCAGCGGTTGGTGGACGGTCACCCAGGACATGATCGACCGGTTCGCGGAGGCCACCGGCGATCACCAGTGGATCCACGTCGATCCCGAACGGGCCGCGGCCGGGCCGTTCGGCACCACGATCGCGCACGGATTTCTCACGCTGAGCATGGTCAGCGCACTCAACGCCGAGATCTACGGCGTACGAGGCGCGAGGATGGTCATCAACTACGGGCTGAACAAGGTCCGCTTCCCGAATCCGGTTACGGTGAACAGCCGCGTGCGCGCGAGCTCCCGCCTCGCAGACGTCTCCGAAACGGGCGAAGCCTCGCAGCTGACACTGCACACCACGGTGGAGATCGACGGGGCGGACAAACCGGCCTGCGTCGCCGAGGTGCTCTCGCGGGTGATGTTCTGACGGAGCGGTTCCGCTACCGACCCGGCCCGGCCACTCGGCCGAGGAGGACGAGCGACCGGGCCGGGTCGGACGGCTCACGACGGATCGGTCGCGGCCGAAACGGTCAGGTACCGAGCGGCGGGCTCGAAATCGCCGTTCCGGCCCTGCTCACCCGCCGCCCTTCCGGACGATGCGGTTACGAGTTGGCGTAAACCACCCGTCCGACGGTGTGGCCGTCGGCCACCGATTGCGTGGCCTCGGCCAGTTCCGACAGTCCGATCCGCCGGCTGACCAGCGGGGAAATCCTGCCCTCGTCGGCCATACGAGAGAGGCCGTCGTGGGCCTCGCGGACGGCCGCCGGGTCACGCTCGTTGTAGAGTCCCCAGTGCAGCCCGACGATCGAATAGTTCTTGATCAAGGCGTGGTTCAGCCCGGGAGTCGGGATCTTCCCACTCGCGAAGCCGATGATCAGGATTCGTCCTTCGAAGGCGACGCACTTGGTGGACCGCTCGTAGGTCTCCCCGCCGACCGGATCGTAGATCACGTCGGCCCCTCGACCGCCGGTCGTCTCCTTGACCACCCTCACGAAGTCCTCACTGCGTCGGTCGATCACCACATCGGCGCCGAGCTCGCGGGCCACCTCGGCCTTTTCCGGCCCGCCCACGACTCCGATCACGGTGGCCCCGGCTGCCTTGCCGAGCTGGACCGCGGCACTTCCCACCCCGCCGGAGGCCGCGTGGACGAGCAGCGTCTCGCCCTCCCGCAGCGCGCCCCGACGGTGCAGCCCGAACCAGCCGGTCTGATATCCGATGAACAACGAAGCGGCCTCGGCATCGGACAGGGCGGAGGGTGCGGGGAAGGTACGCGCGGCGTCCATGAGGGCGTACTCCGCGAATCCCCCGGTAGGTACGGCACCGGCTCCGATGACCCGTTCCCCGGTGCTGAAACCGCCGACCCCCGAGCCGAGCTCGACGATCTCACCGCAGAGCTCCACACCAGGGGTGAAGGGCGTTTCCGGCTTGACCTGGTACTGGCCCCGACACATCAACGCGTCGGGGAAGTTCACCGGAGCGGCCGCCACCCGAACCAGAACCTGATTCGGGCCGGGCTGCGGTAAGGGGGACTCGACGAGTTCGAGCACGTCCCGCGGTTCGCCCAGTTCCGAAACTCTGAGTGCCTGCACTGGTCACCTCCAACATTTGTCCCGCGACCGCGGCGGCCGCGGGAGCGATCCGAACTCCGGGAGTTCACGACAGAACTTGTTCGACCGCCCGAGACTTGTTCGGGACTATGGTTCCGTCCGGCGGTATCTGCGTGTCGACCAACCGCCGACCCCGCCCGCTCGGTAACCGCACAACGGACCTGCGGGGGGTCACGCCGGAGCGACAGGCATTGCACCGACCGGTCGGTACGCCGTTTGCCCAGTGGTTTCTCGCGGGGAACAACCTGCACGGCGCTTCTCGCGCCTCTCAGGCCCGCAACGCGTCCAACAGCAGGTCCGCGAACTGATCACCCACCTGCTCCCCGCTCATCGGCCCGTCCCTGCGGTACCAGCTGCCGAGGTGATGCACGGCGCCGAAGAAGAAATCGACCACGAGCTCGGGAGAACGATCCGCGCGGAACACTCCGGCACGTTGTCCCTCCTCGATCAATTGCCTCACTCGTTCGTGGTAGCGCCGACGCTCGGCGCGTACCTCGGCCTGCTTGTCGGCATGCAACAGGTGCATGGAACGGAAGAAGATCACGGTGTCCTCCAGGTAGGCGACCGTGGTCACCACGACGTCCGCGGCCACCGCGCGGAGTCGCCGCTCGACGGACTCCGAACTGTCCGCCGCCTGTTCCATCCGAGACATCTGCACGCGCAGCACTCGCGCGTAGATCTCGTAGAGCAGGTCGTCCTTGGAGCCGAAGTAGTGGTACATGGCTCCCTTGGTGACCCCGGCCGCGTCCACGATCTGTTGCACCGAGGTCGTCTCGAACCCCTGCTCGGCGAACAGTCGCGTGGCCGCACTCAGCAGCCGCTGCGGCACCGGCTCCTGCCCACTGGGTTGCGTCCGGGCGACGGGCTCCCCGCCTTCCTCGGTGAACGAGCTCGGTGCCATCGCTTCCTCCCTGACTGCTGCCACTGGGTACCCAACAGGGTACCGACCGGTCGGTCCCCGTACGCGTCCGTCGACGGGCCCGGCTACGAGGGCTCACTCCGACCCGGCTCCCGTCACGTAGTGGTTGTCGTCGAACGGCTGTAGGTCACCACCACGTCGTCGAGCCCGGTCCCGGAGTCTGCCGCGGCCCCGAGCCGAAGTGACCGATCTCAGTCGGGCCGTTCGATCTTCCTACGCAGTGAGCGCATCCCGGACAACCAGCGATCCGGGTCCGTTGCGCGCTGAACATAATGTCCGGCCACGTCGGGATGCGGCAGGATCAAGAACTCCCCACCCAGCGAATCCGCGACGACCTCGGCTACCTTGGTGGGCTCGACGGCATCGGCGTCGAGCAGCCGCCGCCCCGTCTGACCACTGTCGGCGAGCATTCCGGTCCGCACACCCTGCGGGCACAGTGCCTGCACCGTGACACCTCGATCGGCGTAGGTCGCCGACAACCATTCGGCGAATCCCAGTGAAGCGTGCTTGGTCACCGAGTAAGGCGCGGCTCCGAGCATGGTGAGCAGACCGGCGGCCGAGACCGTCGCCAGGAAGTGACCGCCGCCCGCCTCCAGCCAGTGCGGCAGCACCGCACGTGCCGCACGCACGTGCGACATGACATTGATCTGCCACGCCCTGTCCCAGTCCTCCTCGGGGGCCTCCGGACCACCCGCGGTGGCCACACCGGCGTTGGCGCAGAACAGGTCGATGCCGCCGTAACGCTCCAACGCGGTGTCGACGAGTTCACGCGCCCCGGACTCACCGGCCGCGTCTCCGACCACGGCCGTACCGCCGACCTCCTCGGCCACTTCCCGCGCCGCGGCACCGTCGATGTCGTTGACGACCACACTCGCACCCCGTGAAGCGAACTCGCGACTCATCGAGGCGCCTATACCGTTGCCCGCGCCGGTGATCACGGCCACGGAACCGGCCAGTCGCATGCCGACCTCCTGTCCCCGTCGTTACGAAACTTCCTGTCGATTCGGACGCCCGCGCTGTCGATTCGGACACCGCGCCGGGCGAGCCCCGCGACGCGGTGATCAACCGCTCCGCGCGGGTGCCGCGAGCCCCGCCCGGGCTTACCGGCCGCAGGCGTTCACATCCCGCCGGTGAGCGATACCCCGCCGTCCAGGGTCAGGATCTGGCCCGTTACCCAGGACGCCTCGTCGGAAAGCAGGTAGGCGGCGGCGCCGGAAACATCGGAGGGCACCCCGAGCCTGCGCATCGGGTACTGTTCGGCGACCTCTGCCTCGTTGTCCTGATAGAGCGCGGTGGCGAACTGCGTCTTGACCACCGCGGGGGCAACCGCGTTGACACGCACGTCCGGGCCGAGCTCGACGGCCAGCTCACGCGTGACGTGGCTCAGCATCGCCTTGGTCGCTCCGTAGTACCCGATGCCGGGGGCCGGATTCGACCCGGCCAGCGAGGTGACGTTGAGTACCGCACCGCCGTTGGCGGACATCCACTTCCGGTGGACCAACTGGGTCCAGGCCAGCGAAGCCAGGACGTTGACCTCGAAGGTCTTGCGGGCGATTTCGTGATCGAGCTCGATCAGCGGGCCGTAAGCGGGGTTGATCCCGGTGTTGTTGACCAGCATGTCGACACGGCCGAAAGTGCGCAGGGTGCGGTCGACCGCGTCGGACTGGTGCTCGCTGTCGTCGGCCTTGCCCGCCACCGCGATCGCGTGTTCCGCACCGCCGAGTTCCTCGACGGCCTCCTGCAGCGCATCGGGTTTACGCGCCGTGATGCACACCCGGGCGCCCTCGGACACCAGGCGCTGTGCGATACCGAAACCGATTCCCCTGCTCGCACCGGTGACGATCGCCACCCGACCGTCGAACCGCTTGCTCATACGTTTCCTCTCCTAGTAGTTGTCGCTCAACCGCGCGCTTCGTCCCGAAGCCGCCGCCGAAGGATCTTGCCGGTGGTCGTCTTCGGCAACTCCCCGACCAATTCCACCTCTCGGGGATACTTGTACGCCGCCAACCGCTGTCGGCAGTGGTCGGCGAGCTCCTCCCCGGTGGTGCTCTCACCGGGCACCAGGCTGACGTAGGCCTTGACCGTCTCGCCCCGGTACTCGTCCGGCACGCCCACCACAGCCGCCTCCCGGACGGCGGAGTGCGAGTAGAGGACGTCCTCCACCTCGCGGGGCCAGACCTTGAACCCGGAAGCGTTGATCATGTCCTTCTTCCGGTCGACGACGTAGAACCAGCCCTGCTCGTCCATGAAGCCGACGTCCCCGGTGTGCAGCCTGCCCTCTGGGATCGATTCCTCGGTCTGTTCCGGCTGGTTCCAGTAGGAGGGCACGACCATCGGCCCCTCCACGACGATCTCGCCCACCGACCTCACGGGCAGGTCCACCCCGTCGTCGTCCACCACGCGCAGCACGCAGTTGAACGTGGGGACACCGACGCTGATCGTGCCGGTCTCCTCGTCGACCGGAGCCTCCAGGTGCGGCGGCACGGAGGTCGCCGTGGCCGTGGTCTCGGTGAGTCCGTAGCCGTTGCGGATGTAGAGCCCGAAATCGGAGCGGAACCGTTCGACCATCGCGGCCGGAAGCGGCGCCCCACCCGCGTACACCTGTTCGAACGAGCGAAAATGGTCGGCGGTGGCTTCGGGGTGATTCATCAACGCGATGTAGGCCGTGGCCGGACCGATCATGTACCGCGGACGCCACCGGCGCAGCGCCGCCAGTACCGCCGACGGCTCGAACCGGTACACGAGGTCGAGTCGTCCTCCCAGGGCCAGCACGGCACCGAACTGACACACGAGGCCGGTTATGTGGAACAGCGGAGCCAACGCGATCATGCCGCTGCCGTCGTGGTTACCCGTGCGCTGAGTGAACGCCTGGGCGTTGAAACTGATGTTGCGGTGGGTGTTCGTCGCCCCTTTGGGTGTGCCACTCGTTCCGGACGTGTAAGTCAGCAGTGCGATGTCGTCCGGATAGAGTCGAACGCTCGGAGGAGTAGCGGTCCGGCGTTCGGTCGCCGTCGCCACGAGATCCGCGGTAGCCGCGGGCCGCCGACGCTCCACCCCCCGCAACGGAGTCTCCTCGTGTTCGGCGGCCAGATCCAGCTCGCTGGTGGTCAGTGTCACCGCCACCCCGGTGGCGGCGACGACTTCACCCAGCGCGTCGTGCCAACCGTTCTCGGAGGAGATCACCGCCGCTGGTTGGGCGTCCGCCAGGATGGTGGTCAGTTCGTGGGAGCGGTACATCGGGTTGAGCGGGACGACGATGCCACCCAGCTTCCATCCCGCGAGCACGGCGATCGCGAACTGCGGAACGTTCTGCAGGTAAACCGCGACGCGGTCACCCCCGCCAAGCCCCTGCTCGGCGAGGTACTCGGCCACCCCGTTGGCGAGCTCGTCCAGCTCACGATAAGTGATCTCGGTACCGAAGTAGGTAAGGGCCACGCGATCGGGAAACCGCGAACGGGTGTCCGTCAGCACGGACAGCATGTCCTCGTACGGTGGGGCGATGTCCGCGGGCTCGTCCGCGGCATAGCACTCCAGCCAGGGACGTTGATCGTAGATACCGGACATGAACACCTCCGCAAGACCGACCAGTCGGTACGTCCAGTAGACTGATTACGACGGTCCACGTCAACCCACCTCCGAAACACGGCGAAAAACCGACCACATCTTGACGAGATCCATTGGTCTAGTCCAACTTCGGTGATTCAACCAGTGACACCGGAGGTTTCGATGCACATTCGCCGCATCACCGCCGCCATCGCCGCCGCGGCCATCCCGTTGACGATGACAGCGGCCCCAGCCGTGGCAACGCCCCACAACGAAGCAACGGCAGGCCAGCCGAGCGCCGCGACCGAGAGCGCCGCGCTGCCCGAACACCAGCTCACCGGCTATTGGCAGAATTTCGTCAACGACGCCGAACCATTACGCGTAAGCGACATTCCGGACAACTACGATCTGGTGGCGCTCGCATTCGCCCAGTCGGATGCCACCCGCCCCGGCGCCGTGAAATTCAGCGTCGATTCCCAACTCTCGGGCGCACTGGGCGGTTACTCCGACGCGCAGCTCAAGGCGGACATCGCCGAAAAGCAGAGCCAGGGCACGGATTTCGTGATGTCCATCGGTGGCGCCAAGGGGTCGGTCGATCTGAGCACCGAACAGCGCGTGACCAACTTCGTGGACTCGATGACCACGATTATCGAGAACTACGGGCTGGACGGTCTCGACATCGACCTGGAACACAGTTTCGACACCGCCGGGATGACCAGTGCCGCGCGCCAGCTCCGAAATCACTTCGGTTCGGACTTCATCCTGACCATGGCGCCGCAGACACTGTACGTACAGCCGGGCGGCTCGTACATGCAACTGATCGACAACCTGAGCGACATCATCACCACGGTGCACACCCAGTACTACAACTCCGGCTCGATGCTGGGATGCGACCAACAGGTGTACAGCCAGGGTTCGGTGGACTTCATCACCGCCCAGGCGTGCATTCTGCTGGACAAGCTCAGCGCCGACCAGATCGCCCTGGGGCTGCCTGCCGCACCGTCCGCCGCGGGCAGTGGTTACGTGCGACCCTCCGTCGTCACCGACGCCCTGGACTGCCTGGCGACGACGAGCAACTGCGGACGGTTCGTCCCAAGTCAACCGCACCCATCGATCAGCGGAGCAATGACCTGGTCGATCAACTGGGACGTCAGCAACGGCACCACCTTCTCCACGACCGTCGGCAACCATTTGGACACCCTGCCGTAACCCGGCGCCCGGAGGCCGTGAAGCCGTCACGGCGGGTCGAGCGAGCCCCGGCATCCCGGGTGAGTGAGCCGGCGGGCTACCCCTGAGCGAACGGAGCCCGCTTTTCCGGACCGGGGAAGGGGACGGAACAGCCCCTAACACATTCCCGGGCGTGACGCCTTGTTGAAAGTGGACGACTCGAAGCCCGCAGCGGTGGAAAGTCGTCCACTTTTCGTACCCTTTCCCGAACTTTGATTACACAAAGCAATATTCTTGTCACTTAATGTGATTCTGCTGACAACCCGCACGTTGGCGCACACAAACTCGCCACCAGGGGGTAAGCTGGAGCCATGACAGTCGCGCTGGAGACCGTGCTCGCCAGAGCCGGTCTGAAGGTCACCGCGCATGAATTCCTCGTACTGGTCGAGGACGCGGCCAAAAGACTCACGCCGCCGCAGGCGGATCCCAGCGCGCACTTCGACGAATCCGAACGCGCGACGCTGACCGAGACGGGTCTGGATCTCTCGCCGCTCGCCGAGCGGGAAACCGATCCACGTGCGCGCGCGGTGGCGGAACAGACCGTGCTGCGCGACACCGCGCTGTCGGTGGGCCAAGCCGCCGAGATCGTGGGGGTGGACAGCAGTCGCATCAGACACCGAGTGGCCTCCCGCCGGCTGATCGGGTGGAAGGACCGCGGTGGCTGGCGACTGCCCGCCTGGCAGTTCGCCGAGGACGACGTACTGCCCGGTCTGGAAACGGTACTGGCCGCCATGCCCGGTGACCAACCGGCGCTGGTACTGGCGAACTTCATGACCACACCGCAGCAGGACCTGGAGCTGGGAGACCGCCCGGTGAGTCCGCGTGACTGGCTGATGGCATACGGTAATCCGCAGCGAGTCGCCGAACTCGCTTCGGTCATCGGAACGCCCGCTTAGTCGACGACGGACACAGGACCACCAATGGCTCGGCTCCCACAGCCGCCAGCCCCAGCTGTGCTGCAGGCGCTTCTTCGCCGAACCGAGGACGTCGTCGCGCTCCCCGCAGGGACCCGGCTCGTGCGAATCTTCGCCTCGGGGGGTAATCACCCACAACACTGGAACAGTTTCCGCTACGCGGGGCCACTGCCGCACGCCCGCTTCGACCCGCATCCCCCGAAGCCGCAAGGCGGCCCCACAGTCACCAGGGAACACGGCGTGCTCTACTTCTCACTGGCGGTACAGACCTGCATCGCCGAGGTGTTCCAGGCAACATCCACAGTGGATCGAAAAACGCGCGCGCCGCAACTGGTGATATTCCGACCACGTCGGACGGTCCGACTGCTCGACCTGTCCGGACTCTGGCCGACCAGAGCCGGCGCCTCCCAGGCGATCAGCAACGGCACGAAGGAACGCACCCAGTCCTGGGCACGGTGCATCCGCGCGGCCTACCCGGAGCTGGACGGTCTCTGGTACCGATCGTCGATGGACGCCGGTGAGCCCTCGGTCTGCCTGTGGGACCCCCCGGCGGCAACGGTAATTCCGGAAAGTCCCGACCTACTGCTGCCGCTCGAGCACCCCGGCCTGGACCTGCCGTTGGGGAGGGTCTGCAAGGAGCTCGGCTACACCCTGCTGAACTAGTGGGGTCTCGTTGAGCGGATGGGTCGGTGAGGCGCTCGCCCCCTGAGCGAACGACGAAAACCCCCGGCGAGCTCTCGCCACGAACGAGCGGAGACATCGGAGGAGGGGCCTGCCCGACAGCGGGCCGGACACCTCGCACGCGAGGCGTGCTCGCGAGCAACCTGTCCGGCCCACCACGCAGCCCGGCGGACGCCGCTGTTTCAGCCGAGCTCCGCGTTCTCGGCTTCACGCTGCTGTCGACGCGACTTGAGCAGACTGGCCACGGCGGTGACCAACAGCACGAGAACGATCACACCGAGCGACAGGAAGTTTCCGATCTCGAGCCAATCGGGGGCCAATCCGTAATCGTGCAGCGCGTGCACGATCAGCTTGAACCCGATGAAAGCCAGGATCACGGACAGCCCGGTGGAGAGATAGACCAACCTGTCGACGAGATCCCCGAGCAGGAAGTACAGCTGCCGCAGCCCCATCAACGCGAAGGCGTTGGCGGTGAACACCAGGAACGCATCCTGCGTGATCCCGAAGATCGCCGGTATCGAATCCACCGCGAACATGACGTCGGCGCTGCCGATGGCCACGATCACGATGAACATCGGTGTCAACCACCGCTTACCGTCGATCCTGATCGACATCCTGGTGCCGTGGAACTGCTCCGTTACGGGATAGGCCTTGCGAACCCATCGCACGACCGCGTTCTCCGGATCATCGCTCTCCTCGTTGTTACGGAGCATGCTGATAGCGGTCCAGAGCAGGAAAGCGCCGAAGACGAAGAACACCCACACGAAACGGGAGATCAACTGAGCGCCAACGGCGATGAACAACCCGCGGAAGACCAGCGCGAGCACGATACCGATCAGCAGCACCCGGTGTTGATGGATCGAGGGAACCGCGAAACTGGACATGATCACCATGAAGATGAACAGGTTGTCCACGCTCAGCGAGTACTCCACCACGTAGCCCGTGAAGTACTGGATCGCGAAATCGTGGCCGCCGAACCACCACACCCCGAGACCGAACAGCAGAGCACAGGCGACGTAGAAAACCACCCAACGAGCGGCCTCACCCGCCTTGACCTCGTGGGGCTTGCGGTCCACGATCACGAGGTCCAACAGCAGCAGCACGACCAGCCCGGCCAGGGTGGCCAGCCAGACCCACCAGGAAACACCCAGCGCTTCCTGTTGAGTCCGCTGTGCCGCCTCCGCGAGCACATGCGTCCCGACGTACATCGATCACCTCCGGTACAGGGCTTATGCCGGGGACCGGAGGTCTCTCCCGCCGGCTGAGCCGGCCGGCGGCACCGGGAAAGAACACCGGACATGCCGGAGTTCGTTCCGTGATGACGACACCGCCGCGACAGGAATACTCCCCTCCAAACCTCGTGAATTGTCACCCACGTTCGGCGTGGACCACTATCGGGGGTAGGCACCGAGCACCGTCCACCGAGAACGCCATGACCCCGGAAAACACGGGCGACACGCGGGTCGAACTGTAGCCAAGGTCACTCCCGCGTGGTTAAATGAGGAATCCACCGGCAGTGACGTCTTCGGCTGGGGCCGGTTCCGCCCGACGGAAGGTCCCCGCGGAGCACGGTCGACATCGCGGGGAGGCCGCCGAACCGAGAACGACGGGTCCGGTTCGGTGAGGAGAGAGCGAGCCACGGACGCGGCTCGCGCTCCCTCTACGACGGCTGTGGAATATTCCCATCGCGATGCGATTTCATCCCGGTATCCGATTCATAGCTTCTTCGGTCGTATCGGATTCACGGGACCCCGTGACACGATTCGTTGCCCTAGAGTCACCCGCGTGTTCCAGTCCCGCCGGTATGTCCCGAACTTCGCGTTGCTGCCGATCGTGCTGGTGGCTCTGATCGTGGCAGCCACAGCGATGTGGTCCTCCGAACAGGATTCGGCTGATCGTGTTCCCAGCGTCGCCACGCGGGACGCGAGTATCGACGTGTTGGACGGACCCGAGCGGCAGCAGCGAATACAGCTCGACCTCAGACTGTTCGTTCCCGAACGCACCCCGGCGCCATCGGTGGTACTGGCACACGGCTTCGACGGGGACAAGACCGAACTGGCCGCTCCCGCACGGCGACTGGCCGCACGTGGCTTCACCGTGCTGACCTACTCGGCACGCGGTTACGGGCAGAGCACCGGCAGAATCGCGCTGAACTCGCCGAATTACGAGGTGACCGACGCACGTCGGATCCTGGACTGGCTGGCCCGGCAGCCCGAGGTGGCGACCCAGGACGAGGAGGATCCCCTCGTCGGAGTGGGTGGGGTCTCCTACGGCGGAGCACTGAGCATGCTGCTGGCGGGTAACGATCCCCGCGTCGACGCGATCGCCCCGCTGAACACATACAACGACCTGCGTACCGCGATGCTGCCCAATGCCGCCTCGAGCGAGTCGATACCGACCGCCACCGCCGCGCGCGGCAGCGACGCGGGGCCGGGTGTGTTCCGGCGGGCATGGGCAAGCTCCTTGTTCGGGATGGCGACGCGCCCGCAGCCGGAACAACGGAGCTCGCGGAACACGGAAGCCTCGTCGACCACACCACCGCCACCCGAGGAGAACGACGAGGCGAACCACACGAGAACCCCCCTGACGTGCGGCGACCTCACCGCAGAAGTATGCCGTGCCTACACCGAACTGGCCCGAACCGGACGAGCCGGATCGAGCACGCTCGAACTGCTGGCCGCGGCCTCGCCGAGCAGCGTGACCGGCAACATCGACATTCCCACCCTGCTGGTGCAACGTCAGCGCGGCGAACTCTTCGGATTGGCACAGGCCGACGCGAACGCGCGTCAGATCAGTGCCGCGGGGGGAACCGTCAGCATGATGTGGCTGCACGACGAGGGCAACGCTTCGCTTCCCGCACACGTATGGGAGAAGGTCGGCGACTGGTTCTCGTACTATCTGCACGAGTCCGACGAACCGCGGCCGCCTCGCCCGGAAACGGGATTCCGGTACCAGTTGGTCGATCGTCTCGCCTCGGAACGTCGACCCGCGACGACCTGGCGGACGACGGAGTACCCCGGTCTGGACTCGAACGAGGTGACCCGAACCGAGCTCTCCCTGGAGGGCGAACCCTCCCGAGTGATCAATCCGCCCGGCAACGGTGCGGGCACGAGCGGGCTCTCGAGCACTTCTACGCCCGTGAGCGGTGGGGAAACGGCAGCCGGGAACGACGGCGCCTCGGCGACCCGTGGCAAGGCCACGCCGGGGAGGGTGGCGGTCTTCGAGACCGCACCGGTGGAACGGGCCACTCTGATCACCGGAGTACCCCAGACCCGACTCGCGGTGGCTTCGATTCCGGAACAACCCGGCCACGGCGAGGCGGTGCTGTTCGGCAAGCTGTTCGACATCGGGCCGAACGGCTCCCGGACGCCGGTCGGCGACGGCACCTCTCCCCTGCGAATAACGGGACTGCCCGACGACGGGAGGGCGGTTCGGGTGGACGTCGCCCTGCCCGCCACGATGCACACCCTGCAGCCCGGCCATCGGCTGGCACTGCGGATAAGCACCACCGAAGCCGCCTACACCGGGCCCAGGGACACGGCGGTGCACCTGATCTCCCCGGCGGGTGCGGGAAGTGTCTCGCTCCCCGCCGTTCCCGCCTCCCGGGTCGATGAAGCGTCGATACCGGTGGGTGCCCTGATCGGTATCGCGGCGTTCGTGGTGCTACTGCTCGTGGCGGGGATACTGGCGATCAGGTTCGAGCGTGCGCGTCGGAAACCACCGAATCCGGAGTTGACCGGCGTGCCGATTTCGATCGACGGGGTGAGCAAGTCCTACCCGCGCCATCCGGATGCGGTGAACGACCTGTCGCTGCGAGTCGAGGCCGGCCAGGTGGTGGGACTGCTCGGTCCGAACGGTGCGGGCAAGACGACCCTGCTCCGCATGGTGCTGGGTATGACTCGGGCCGACACCGGCCGGATCCACCTGTTCGGACACTCGGTGACCCCCAGCGCACCGGTACTGTCGCGCGTGGGCGGACTCGTGGATTCCCCGGGACTGTTGCCGCACCTGACCGGCTTGGAGAACCTGCGCAGCTACTGGCGAGCCACCGGCAGACCCATGGAACAAGCCGGGCTGGACGAAGTGATTCGGATCGCCGGACTGGGTGCCGCGGCTGATCACAAGGTACGTACCTACGGACCGGGGATGCGGCAACGAGTCGCCCTGGCACAAGCCATGCTGGGGCTGCCCGACCTGCTCGTGCTCGACGAACCGATGAACGCGCTGGACCCCGCGCACACGCAACGGATG
This sequence comes from Actinopolyspora mzabensis, assembly GCF_900101095.1. GTDB lineage: Bacteria > Actinomycetota > Actinomycetes > Mycobacteriales > Pseudonocardiaceae > Actinopolyspora > Actinopolyspora mzabensis. Next base: position 330,804 of record NZ_FNFM01000004.1, on the reverse strand, counting down.
CGCGAGGTCATCCGGGAGTACGCCAGGACCGGCCGCACCGTGCTGATGTCGAGTCATCTGCTCAGCGAGGTCGAACAGACCTGCACACACGTCATCGTGATGCACGAGGGGCACCGAGTGGCGGGCGGAACGGTCGACGAGATCACCGCTGGGGACTCGATGATCGCCTTCCACGTCGATCAACCCGAACTCGCCGCGCGTACACTCCGCTGTCTGGAGGGAATCGGCAGCGTACGGGTCGGCACCGATGTGGTCTACGCCGAACTGGCCGGACACTCCACGGCCACTGCCGTGAACGTGTTGGTCGCCTCCGATGTCTCCATAAAGCGCGTGGGGCCCCACCGCAAACTCGAGGACGCGTTTCTGGAACTGGTCGGAGAGGACCACTGATGCAGCACGAGCGGGACCGCTCGGCCGAACGTGCCGTGGAACCGGCGACTCGCCTCCCGGTAGGGCCCGACGGCAGCGCACCGGGATACCGTGCCAACCGCACCCTGCCACTGCGGGTGGAGCTGCGCAGGCAGCTGGCACGTGGCAGGACCAAGTTGGTGCTGTGCTGTCTGGCGGTACTGCCCCTGTTGCTGGTGGGAACCTTCGCTCTCGGCAACGAGGGGACAACTCCGCATCCCCCTGCCGACTTCGGTGACCTGGCCACGAGCAACGGGACGAACTTCACCGTCTTCACGCTGTTGCTGTGTACCCATCTGTTGCTGGTGCTGCTCGTGGCGCTGTTCTTCGGGGACGCCATAGCGGGTGAGTCCTCCTGGGCGAGTCTGCGTTACCTGATCGCCATCCCCATACCCAGACACCGACTGCTCCGACAGAAAGCACTGGTCGCGGGCCTGCTGTCCTGCCTGAGTCTGCTCGTGCTGACCGGCGCGGCACTGGCTACGGGCACTTTCTGGTACGGCGCGGGCGTATTGCGTACCCCGCACGAGGGAGTACTCCACTTCCCGTGGAACGTGCTGGTTCTGCTGGCGATCTGCGGCTATCTGGCGATTCACCTAACCTGGGTGGCCAGCCTGGCACTGCTGTTCAGCGTGATGGCCGACAACCCGCTGGCGGCCGTGGGTGCGGCGGTGGGTGTCTCGGTGATCTCGCAGATCCTGGACGAGATTCCGAGGCTGGAGCAGTTCCGCATCCTGCTTCCGAGCCACCATGCGACAGCGTGGACCGACCTGCTGGATACCAACATCGACTGGACCGACATGGCGAACGGCACACTGTCTGCGACCGCTTATGCGGCTGTGTTCATCACCGCCACGCTGGTGCGGTTCCACCGGGCCGACATCACCGACTGATGGAGGATCCCTCGGAGCGGATCCTCCCCGGCGGGGTTCGACCACCGGGGAGGAACCGTTCGCGTGGAGCCACTCAGTGGTGCGGCACGTCCCGGTTCTCGGCAGCACCCCAGCCGTGCCAGCGATCCACATCGATCCAGGCACTGACACGCTCACGGCCACGCACGTGGTAAGGGGACCCGGTGTAGTGCCGTGCGAGCCGGTCTATGTCGGCAAGGCTCGGATCGTCCAGCAGTTCGGTGACACGTCCCTGCAGGCTGACATGGGTGTACCAGTCGTCGGTGGCGAGCACGGTCAGCGACACCCGCGGTTCGGCCCGCATGTACTGCAACCGCTTCCGCCCCTCGTCCATGTTGACCAGGATCCGACCGTTCTCCAGTAGATACCAGGTGGCCACCGACACCGGCTGACCATCGGCTCGCACCGTGGTTATCACCGAGGGATTCGGCGCGGACAGCAACTCGGTGACCTGTTCGGGCAACGGTGGCTTCGGCACGGACAAACACCTCACTGTTCGAACAACGCTCGTACTGGGGTCCGGCCGTTTCGTGCCGGCCCGGTCATTTCGTGCCGGCCCGACCGCTGTGGCGCGAGCACCGATTCATGCCGGACCGGGTGCTCACTCGGCCGGTCGAACCAATCGTGGCATCCCCGCGGAGCGCCGACACGCGTATATCCGTCGGCGTGCTTTCCGAGCGCCACACTCACCTTTACGGAGTAGCCTCGGCCACGATGGAGATAGTCCGCCCACGTTGTTTCCTCGCCCTCGTGGCGAGTCTCCGTTTCCCGGGTCGAACGCCGACTCCGAATAATGGCCGCCTACCCGCTCCTCTCCCCCGGGTGCGTGACACCTCCGACGGGCGGAACCGCTCGCGACCACACTCCCGTGGAACGATCCCAGTAGGAGACGGGTGATCACCATGGCAACAACCGCCAACACCGATTCCGACTTCTTCGGATTCGAGGAACTGCTCACCGACGAGGAGCGTAGCGAGCTGGCCGGGATCCGCGAAGCCCTGCAGCGGGAGATCAAGCCGCTGGCCAACGAGGCCTGGGAGCGTGCGGAGTTCCCGTTCGAGACTTTCGAGACCTTCGCGGAACTCGGCATCGCCGGTTTTGAGTTCCCGGAGTACGGCGACGGGGTCGCTCGCCGACCGCTGTTCAACGGGTTCCTCAGCGTCGAGATGAACAAGGTGGATCCCTCGCTGGCCGTGGCCTCGGGAGTGCACACCGGGCTGGCGATGGGCAGCATTTACGGCGGCGGTGACCAGCACCAGCGGGATCGCTGGATGCCGGACATGGTCACCTGGAACAAGATCGGAGCCTTCGGGCTGACCGAGCCCGAGGGAGGTTCCGACGTGGCCGAGGGAATGCGCACCACCGCACGCCGCGAGGGCGACGAGTGGGTGCTCCACGGCTCCAAGCGCTGGATCGGCAACGGCACGTTCGCCGATCTGGTCGTCATCTGGGCCCGCGACGAGTTCGACGGCAACGTCAAGGGCTTCGTGGTGGAGAAGGACATGCCGGGCTTTCGCGCTAGCAAGATCGAGGGCAAGATCGCGCTGCGCTCGGTACAGAACGCGGACCTGTGGCTGGACCACGTGCGCGTGCCGGAGGAGAACCGGCTGCAGCACATCGAGAACTTCCGCGACACCGCGAAGGTCCTGGCCAGGACGCGGGGAAACGTTGCCTGGCAGGCGCTCGGCGTGGCCGCCCGTGCCTACGAACTGGCACGGGAGTACGCGGTCACCCGCGAGCAGTTCGGCAAAACCATCGGAGGGTTCCAGCTCGTGCAGGACTTGCTGGTCAAGATGTTGGGCAACATCACGGCCATGTTCGGGATGCTCACCCGACTCGCCCAGAAAACGGCGGAGGGCACGGCAGGTCCCGATCACGCCGCGCTTGCCAAGAGTTTCACCACTACCAGGATGCGCGAGTGCGTGGCGTGGGCACGCGAACTGTTCGGCGGTAACGGCATCGTGCTGGACTACGAGGTGGCCAAGTTCTTCGCCGACGCGGAGGCCGTCTACTCCTTCGAGGGCAGCCGGGAGATGAACACGCTGATCGTGGGCAAGTCGATCACCGGGCAGAGCGCCTTCACCTGAGCCCCGGAGCCCGATCCCCCGGCGGGGACGAGCGAACAGGTCGTTACCCGTCCCCCGCGAGGTTCAGCTCACGCCGGCTTCGTCCATGGCCCGAAGCTCCTTCTTGAGATCGTTGATCTCGTCCCGCAACCGCGCGGCGAGCTCGAACTGCAGCTCCCTGGCCGCGTTCATCATCTGCTCGTTGAGCTGCTGCACCAGGTCGGCCAGCTCCGCACGCGGCATCGACTTGGTGTCGCGATCCTTGAGCACACCGGAGCTGGTGGTGGCCGAGGCCTCCCCGCTGGGCTTCTTGCCACGCGAGGCGTTGCGCCCGGATCCGCCCTCGGGAACGGTCTCCTCAGTGTCCTCCGACTCCGAGTACACCCGATCGAGGATGTCGGCGACCTGCTTGCGCAGCGGCTGCGGATCGATGCCGTGCTCGGTGTTGTAGGCGATCTGCTTGGCCCGCCTGCGGTTGGTCTCGTCGATAGCCCGGCGCATCGAGTCGGTCACCTCGTCGGCGTACATGTGCACCTGCCCGGAAACGTTGCGGGCGGCACGGCCGATGGTCTGCACCAGGCTGGTCTCGGACCGCAGGAACCCCTCCTTGTCCGCGTCCAGGATCGAGACCAGCGAGACTTCGGGCAGGTCGAGCCCCTCCCGCAGCAGGTTGATACCGACCAGCACGTCGTACTCACCGAGCCGGAGTTGGCGCAACAGCTCCACCCTGCGCAGGGTGTCCACCTCCGAGTGCAGGTACCTGACCCGGATCCCGAGTTCGAGCAGATAGTCCGTGAGGTCCTCGGCCATCTTCTTGGTCAGCGTGGTGACCAGTACCCGTTCGTCCCGGCCGGCACGTTGCCGCACCTCGGCGACCAGATCGTCGATCTGTCCCTCGGTGGGTTTGACCACCACCTCGGGATCGACCAGCCCGGTGGGCCGGATGACCTGCTCGGTGAACTCCCCTCCGGAACGCTGCATCTCGTAGCTTCCCGGGGTCGCCGACAGATACACCGACTGGCCGATGCGATCGGCGAACTCCTCCCACTTGAGCGGCCTGTTGTCCAATGCGCTGGGCAGCCGGAATCCGTGGTCGACCAGGGTGCGTTTGCGCGAGGCGTCGCCCTCGAACATCCCGCCGATCTGCGGCACCGTCACATGGGACTCGTCGATGACCAGCAGAAAGTCCTCGGGGAAGTAGTCGAGCAGCGTGGCCGGGGCCGAACCTGCCTCCCGACCGTCGATGTGCCGTGAGTAGTTCTCGATACCGGAGCAGAATCCGACCTGACGCATCATCTCGATGTCGTACTGGGTGCGCATCCGCAGCCGCTGTGCCTCCAACAACTTGTTCTGGCGCTCCAGCTTGCCGAGCTGTTCGGTGAGCTCCTCCTCGATACCGCGAATGGCCTGTTCCATCCGCTCCGGCCCGGCCACGTAGTGCGTGGCGGGGAAGATCCGCAGGTCACGCACCTCGTGCACCACATCGCCCGTCAGCGGATGCAGGTAGTAGAGCCTGTCGATCTCGTCGCCGAAGAACTCCACGCGCACCGCGAGTTCCTCGTAGGCCGGGATGACCTCGACGGTATCCCCCCGCACGCGGAAGGTGCCGCGCTGGAAAGCGAGGTCGTTGCGCTGGTACTGCACGTCCACCAGGGCACGCAGCAGCACGTCGCGGTCGATCTCCCCGCCCACTTCCAGGGCGATCGAACGATCCAGGTACGACTGCGGCGTACCGAGACCGTAGATGCACGACACGGAGGAGACCACCACGCAGTCCCTCCTGCTGAGCAGGTTGGAAGTGGCCGAGTGCCGCAACCGTTCGACGTCCTCGTTGACCGACGAATCCTTCTCGATGAAGGTGTCGGTCTGCGGCACGTAGGCTTCCGGTTGGTAGTAGTCGTAGTAGCTGACGAAGTACTCCACGGCGTTCTCCGGGAAGAACCCGCGCAGTTCGTTGGCCATCTGGGCGGCCAGCGTCTTGTTCGGCTCCATCACCAGGGTGGGGCGCTGGATCCGCTCGATCAGCCACGCGGTGGTGGCGGACTTGCCGGTACCGGTGGCTCCCAGCAGCACCACGTCGGTCTCGCCCGAGTTGATCCGACGTTCGAGCTGATCGATCGCCTCCGGCTGGTCACCGGCGGGTTCGTAATCACTGACGACGCGGAACCGTCCGTCCTTGCGCGGGATCTCACCGACCGGGCGGAACTCGGAGTGCGCCAGCACGGGGTACTCAGTCGCGAATGCCACTCTCCCAGCTTACGGACTCGGTACGACATCACGCCGCCGACTGCGGATCGCACTCGGATGCGGACAGCACGGCCCCGCAACTCGTAGAGTGGCACCGTGACGACGCAACGGGAGATCGCCGCGGACCTCGGGTTGCCGATTCATCCCCCGAAGGTGGAGATTTTCGATCTGACCGACCGGACGAACACCGACGCCAAGCAACGGGTGCGTCGGGTGGACGAGTACCGAGCGGAACCGTTCGGGCTCTACATGGCACGCCCCATGATCGACCACCCCGATCTGGATTACCTCGAGTCCTGGCTGCTGCCCGGCCTGAACCTGCGGATCAGTGACTACCGAGGAAGGCCGGGACGCGAGAGGAACCAGGACTTCTACGTCGACATAGTGCGAATAGAGCCGGGCGAACACCGCTGGCGCACCGTCGACCTCTACCTGGACGTCGCCGTCAGGCAACGGCAGGACGCACGGGTGCTGGACAGCGACGAGTTCGTCACGGCGCTGCGGGCGGAGCTGTTGGACGACGAGACCGCGCGCCGCGCGATGGACACCACCCACCGGGTGGTGGACGGGCTGGCCCGGCACGAGTACGACCTGCCCGCGTGGTTGCACACCCTCGGTATCGAGCTGAGCTGGCGGCACACCGGTTGACGGAACCCGGGTGCGGCAACACGTGTCCGCCCCTCGGAACAACCGCCGAACTTCGTAATCCGCCGAACGAGATCCGAACGTGACGTCTACAACATTCAAAAGTTACGTAACGGATTCATATTGTTGATCATTTCACAGTTTCCGTGCGGCTATGGTCGAGTTCGTGGGTTCGGTGATCACTCCTCAACACGTTGAAGTCGTCGATGTCGCCAGTGGGCAGCGGCACCTGGGCTCCGGGATCACCCAGCAGCTTGACGACTGCCGTCTCGAGCGGTGGGGGTTGTGCCTGGAATGCAACACGCCCGACGACCCCGTGCACGGCAGCGAGGTGACCTGGTTACTGCCCGGCCTCGGGCTACGCCTCACGCGCTATCGGCCCCGCAGCAGACACGCCCGTCCGGACGGCAGCCTGCTGACAGCGGCCCGGATCGAACGGGACGCGCGTTCCTGGATCACGACGGATCTGCTGCTGGGGCTGGAGGTGCCCGAGCACGGCGCCGCTCGCATCGTCAAGTCCGAGGAGTTCGCCGCCGCGGTCAGCGACGGGATGCTCACACTAGAGGAAGCAGATCTGGCGGTGTGTACGGTGCACCGAATCTACGAGGAGATCCGGCTGCACCGGGATGTCGAACAATGGTTGGCCTACCGAGGCGTGTTCACCGCTTGGTAGCCGAACACGGCGCTGGTACCGGCACTCCGGAACCTATCGAGCTCCCGGAATCGACTCGGCTTCCCGTCAGCACGGTCGCCGGCGGGCCGTGGACGACTCACAGCGGCGGTGGCTGCCATCCGATCTCGGAGGCCCACCGCTCCGCCCGGGGCAGCGCCTGCTCGAACCAGGGTCGTTTCGCCTCGACGTAGCGGCGGGTATCGGAATCGGAGCCGAACCGTGCCGCGAGGTCGCGCTTGAGTGAGGCGTACTCCCGACGAGCCCCGTCATCGGCCCGCAGCCAGGCCGGCAGCAGCAGTGCGAACCGCCAGTTGGCCGCACCCGCGACCCGTAGGTGCAGCTTCGCTCGCAGCCCCGGGTCGGCGGAGACGTGGGTGCGGTTGCGCCACTGCTCCGGATCCGGCTGAGGAGACTGCACATCGTCCGCGGCGGCGTCGGGCCGTACCGGCATCCCGGCTTCGGCCAACGGCTCGGCGATCGCGTCCGCCTCGGCGATACTCCGCACGGTGAGCTGCAGGTCGATCACGTCGTTGGCGGGCAGGCCGGGCACCGAGGTGGAACCGACGTGATCCACGCGCAACGCGGAATCACCGGCGGTCTTGGAGATTCTTGCCAGCAGCCTGCTCGCTCGGCGCGGCCATTCCGGGTCAGGGTCGACGATTCGGGGGCCGGTGAGCGGTAGCGGGCTACGAGAGCGGATGTTGGCCTCGAAGGGCACGAGCCGCTCCCGCCAGAGCTCGTCCACGCTCGACCGGATCCGGTCCAACTCCGCACCGTTGTCCAACCAGATGTCGGCAGCGTCCCTGCGCTGCGCCTCGCTCGCCTGCGCCCCGATACGTGCCCTGGCGTCCTCCTCCGGCAGCCCGCGCTCGACCAGCCGCCGCACTCGCTGCTCCACCGGAGCATCGACGACGACCACCAGGTGGTAGTCGGCCTGGTAACCGTTCTCCACGAGCAACGGGACGTCGTGAACCACGATGGCGTCGGCACCGGCTTCGGCCATCAGCTCGGCGGTCCGTGCGGCGACTCTGGGGTGAACGATGCCGTTGAGGTCGCTCCTGGCGGACTCGTCGGCGAAGACGAGGCGTGCCATGGCGGCACGATCCAACGCGCCGTGGTCATCCAGCACCTGGGACCCGAAGCGGGCGGTTATCTCGGCCAACCCCTCGGTTCCGACGGCCACCACCTCCCTGGAGATCCGGTCCGCGTCGATGACGCGAGCGCCGTGTTCGGCCAACCGGTCGGCGACCGTCGACTTGCCCGAACCGATTCCTCCGGTGAGACCAACGCGCAACATCGGCTTCATCCTGCCAGGCGGTTCACGCCCTGCCGAAACGGTCCGTCGCACGGTGGCGCGAGCCGACCGGTCGACGAAAAACGGCCCCGTCCCTGTTCGCGAACAGGGACGGGGCCGTCGTTGACGGTCTCAGCCGTTCACCGCCGGACTAGCCGTCACGCGCCACCGGAGAGCTTCTCGCGGAGAGCGGCCAGCTGAGCATCGCTGGCCATCGCACTCGGCTCCTGCTCTTCCTCCTCGGCGGGAGCAGCGGAGGTGTAGTTGCCCTCCTGCTGCTGCTCCTCCTCGCCACCGGCGGCAGCCGCGGCGGCGTCGGCCTCGGCGGCCTTGGCGACCTGGCGCATGTGAGCCTCGTAGCGCTCGAGGGCCTCGGCGTACTGCCGCTCCCACTCCTCGCGCTGGGTCTCGTAGCCTTCCTGCCACTCCTGGGTCTCCGGATCGAAGCCCTCGGGGTAGATGTAGTTGCCGTCGTTGTCGTACTCGGCGGCCATGCCGTACTGCGTCGGATCGAAGTCCGAGTCCGGCGTGAAGCCCTCGTTGGCCTGCTTCAGCGACAGCGAGATGCGCCTGCGCTCCAGATCGATGTCGATGACCTTGACCATGACCTCGTCACCGACCTGCGCGACCTGCTCGGGAATGTCCACGTGACGCTCGGCCAGCTCGGAGATGTGGACCAGACCCTCGATGCCCTCGTCGACGCGGACGAAAGCACCGAACGGCACGAGCTTGGTGACCTTGCCCGGCACGATCTGACCGATCGCGTGCGTACGGGCGAACTGACGCCAGGGGTCCTCCTGCGTCGCCTTCAGCGACAGCGAGACCCGCTCCCGGTCCATGTCCACGTCGAGCACCTCGACGGTGACCTCCTGGCCTACCTCGACCACCTCACTGGGGTGATCGATGTGCTTCCAGGACAGCTCCGAGACGTGAACCAGTCCGTCGACCCCACCCAGATCGACGAACGCACCGAAGTTGACGATGGAGGAAACAACGCCCTTGCGCACCTGGCCGTTCTGCAGCTGGTTGAGGAACTCGCTGCGCACGGCCGACTGGGTCTGCTCCAGCCAGGCCCGGCGGGACAGCACGACGTTGTTGCGGTTCTTGTCCAGCTCGATGATCTTGGCCTCGAGCTCCCGCCCCACATAGGGCTGCAGGTCGCGGACACGCCGCATCTCCACCAACGAGGCGGGAAGGAAACCACGCAGGCCGATGTCGAGGATGAGACCACCCTTGACGACCTCGATGACGGAGCCGCGCACGGGCTCGTCCTTCTCCTTGAGGTCCTCGATGGTGCCCCAGGCACGTTCGTACTGCGCGCGCTTCTTGGACAGGATCAGACGGCCTTCCTTGTCCTCCTTCTGCAGGACAAGAGCCTCGACAAAGTCGCCGACGGCCACGACCTCGGCGGGGTCGACATCGTGCTTGATGGAGAGTTCCCGGGAGGGGATGACTCCCTCGGTCTTGTAGCCGATGTCGAGCAGGACCTCGTCCTTGTCGACCTTCACGATAGTGCCTTCGACGATGTCGCCATCGTTGAAGTACTTGATGGTCTGGTCGACGGCGGCGAGGAAGTCCTCCTCCGTCCCGACGTCGTTCACTGCGACCTGCGGCTTGGTGGCGGCTGCAGTCGGGACGGTGGTGGTGTCGGTGGACATCAGGTGGGTTGCTCCGGTACGGGTAGGTCGGTTGTCGAGTCTCTAGGTTCTCATGCACCCGGATCGGCTCCGCACGGACCACCCCCTGCTACCGCCGAGGCACCCCACGGGCGGCGGGAACCGCCGTTGACCACACCGACGTTTTACTTCCCTCCGGAAGCCGCAGCTTCCGGCGGGAAGCAGCACGTGCGGTGGCTTCCCGCGCGGTGTTTTTTCCGAGAATGACCGCTTCCGGAACGAATCCCGAAGGCGGACGGACCACGCGAAAACGGACTGCTCCGGCGCCGTGCGGTAACACTGGCCCTGGCGGAGACAGACCCCTGGTGCGAGCGATAGCGTACCCGTCTCGGCGATCGTGGGGCAAATCGCCCGGCGGTTCCCGAAAGCGATCGGCATCGGTACGCACCGCACACCACACGAGCCCAGGGAGGCGACCGTGACCAATCCCACCCCCGATCCGACGGGCCAGGCGGCGGAGTCGCAGCACAGCAACGCCGAGAGAATTCTCGGGACGATCGGGGTGGCCAACCGCGCGGCCGGAGCGACTGAGTCCCGTTCGGCGAGCAGGATGTGGTGGGACGCCGACGCGGACGACTACCAGGCCGAACACGGTTCGTTCCTGGGGGACACCGAGTTCGTGTGGTGCCCGGAACGACTCAGGGAACGCGAGGCGCGCCTACTCGGCGATGTGGCCGGCTCACGCGTACTGGAGGTCGGCTGCGGAGCGGCGTCCTGCTCCCGCTGGTTGGCCGCCCGTGGAGCACGGCCGGTGGGGCTCGACATCTCCGGCGGCATGCTCGGGCACGCCCTCGCGGGCAACGAGCGCAGCGGGATTCACGTCCCGGTGGTACAGGCCAGTGCCGACATGCTGCCCTTCGCCTCCGACTCGTTCGACATCGCCTGCTCGGCGTTCGGCGGGGTGCCGTTCGTGGCGGATTCGGGGGCCGTCATGCGTGAGGTGGCGCGTACGTTGCGCCCCGGAGGACTGTGGGTGTTCGCGGTAACGCACCCGATCCGCTGGGTGTTTCCGGACGACCCCGGCCCCGAGGGGCTCACCGCCGTGGGCTCCTACTTCGATCGCAGTCCCTACGTGGAGATAAACGGCACGGGCAGGGCCACCTATGTCGAGCACCACCGAACCCTGGGCGACTACGTCACCCAGCTCGACGAAGCGGGTTTTCGGCTCCGCGGCCTGGTGGAACCGGAGTGGCCCGACGATCTCACCGAGACCTGGGGCCAGTGGAGTCCGCTGCGCGGCAGAACTCTGCCCGGGACCGCGATCTTTCGGTGCGAGCTCGTGACTTGACGAGCTGGCCGACGTCTCTCGTGGCGCGGGCATCTCGCCCATCGGAACATGGCAGCACAACCACCGGAATCCCACGAAGGAAGCGCAGCAGGGTCGTGACCAGCGCTCAGGAACTACTGGAAATTCAGCAGGCGAGGTTTTGCCGGTTGGATCCGGCACTGCCGGAGGCCTACCCGTTACCGCGCGGTGGCGAGCCGGTGATGGCTCGGTTGCGCGGTGGCGAGCCGGTGGCGGGACTGACGGCGCACACCAGTCAGCCACCGGGGTCGCTGGCGAGCCTGTGGTCGACCGCCGAGACCTACGAACTGTTCCCGCTGCTGGGCGATGCCCCGCGGGAGGGCATGGACGCACTGCTGCACGCGCTGCGCCGGCAGCTCGGCGAGCTGGGGGCGCAGGAGCAAGACTCATCCTGCCTGGTCACCTGGCCCAGCAGGGACGTGGCGGCGACTCGCGCCCTGCTGGACCACGGTTTCGTCCCGTTGTCGTGCCTGGCGATACGAACACCCGCGACTACAGTAGATACGAAACTGTCTGGTACCGTAAAGATGCGCCGGGCGGAGCCCGCCGACGTGGACAGTGTCTTGGAGCTGGCGATGGCCGAACTCGAGTACGCCACCCTCGTCGGTGCCTCCGTTCCGCGCTCCGGCGCGGCCGGACTCAAGCGCGACGCCGTGTCGGTCCGACTGCGCACGAAGAGCGGACCACGCGGGATTCGCCGCGCGGACGGCGCCGCATCCGGCGATCCGGTCTGGTTGGCCGAACGGGACGGGAGCCCGGTCGGACTGGCCGAGTGCGGCTGGGTCGACGCCGACAACCACCACAGTGGACACCGGCTCGGCAACGGGCTCTGGGGTTACGTCAACTGCCTCTCGGTTCGCGAGGAGGAGCGGGGCACCGGCATCGGGCGAGAACTGATGTCGTTGGTGCACGACGACTTCGCCGCCGCGGGCGCGGTGGGCAGCTATCTCTACTACAACCCGGCGAACCCGTTGTCCCCGGTGTTCTGGCACCGCAGGGGCTATCGCCCGCTGTGGACACTCTGGGAGATCAGACCGGCAACCGCGCTTCGCTGAGAGCCGCGGCGATGGGTGTCGGTCGCTAACGCGAAAGGCACGCCGAGTCGTGGAGATCGTCGCAGCGGGCGCCGGAGTCACCGGGCCACACGGGACACTGCTCGAACCGACCTCCCTGCGGGCTTCGTCGGGAGAACTGCGGCTGGTATCAGGACCGCCGAGATCCGGGCGCACCGCACTGGCCCTGCTGCTCGCGGGCAGACTCCGCCCCGACTCGGGGACGGTGCTGCGGAACGGACGGCGAGCACCCGCCGAGCTGCGCGGAACCGTGGCCGTCGTCGACGCACCCGGTGTCACCGAACCGGAGGGCAGCGTCGAGCTGCGCGAGGTGGTCGCCGAAGGTCTCGGGATCGCCGGACGGCGCTTCGGCGGACAAGCGGTTCGCGACTGGCTCGCGGAACGCGGTCTGCGGCAGCAGGCCAACCTCAGGTTCGAACGGGTTCCCCCGCACTGCCGCACGCGGCTGCTGCTGGACCTCGCTCGCGAGGCCCGGGGTGTCGAGGCACTCGTACTCGACTGCCCGGACCGACACGGCGGCGAGGCGATCAGCTGGTACGGCGCCGCGCAGGAGGCGGCCTCCCAAGGATATGCCGTCGTCGCGCTGTGCTCACCGCACACCGCCATCGAGCTCGACCACATCCCGGCGCGTATCGGCACGGACAACGACTTGCCCCCGTCGCCGCGGCGAACCGACCAGCCCACCGATTCCGACCTGTCCACCGATTCCGTGGCGAACGTCGACCCCGGCTCGTTCTGAGGAAATCAACATGACCATGTTCCGGCTGGCACGGACCGAGCTCCGTCGACTGACCTCCGGCAAATTACCCAAGCTCGCCCTGGTGGCTGTCACGCTCGTGCCGCTGCTGTACGGCGCGATGTACATCTACGCCAATCTCGACCCCTACGAACGTCTGTCCGCCGTTCCAGCCGCCGTCGTAGTCGCCGACGAAGGAGCCGATACGGAGGACGGCAGCGGACTCGAGGCCGGCGAGAGGGTCTACGACCGCCTCGTCGAGTCCGGGGACTTCGACTGGCACCGGGTCGGTGCGCAACGGGCGACCACCGGGGTCTCGGCGGGGCGCTACACGTTCGCGCTGGTGATCCCGAAGGACTTCTCGCGTGCGCTGCGGTCACCGAGCGATTTCGACCCGAGGCAGGCCCGGCTGCGGCTGGTGACCAACGACGCGAACAACTATCTGGTGGGCACCATCGCCGACCGGGTGGCCACCCGGGTCCAGCAGTCGGTGGGCTCCGACGCGGGCAGCGACGCCGCCCGGCAACTGCTACTGGGACTGAGCACGGTGCACGACCGAACGGCACGAGCGGCCGACGGCGCGGGGGAACTGGCGAACGGTGCGGGCGAGCTCGACGCCGGGTTGGAAAACGCCAGGCGGGGCGCCGAAAAACTGGCGACGGGCAACCACGAGCTGCTCGAATCACAACGGAAGCTGGCCGACGGCTCCGCGAGGTTGGCCGAGGGCTCGGGTCGGGTCGCCGCGGGCAGTCAGCGGCTCGCCGACGGGGTGGACGAACTGCGCGAGAAGACCGCGGACCTTCCCGCCAAGAGCGAGGAACTGGCCGAAGGCGCCGAACGGGTCGCGGCGGGCAACGCCGAACTGGCCGCCACGGCCGAACGACTCGGCGGCACCTCGCAACACATCGTCGACAAGTTGGACGGGGCCAATGAGCGGATCGCGAACCGCCTGCGGACGCTGGGGCTCGGCGAGGGGGAGATAGCGCGAATCACCGGCACGCTGGACGAGCTGAACCAGCCACTCGACGAGACCAACAGCCGGGTGCAACAGCAGGTTTCCCGGGTGAACGAACTCGCCGACGGTTCCGCGCGGGTGGCGCGCGGAGCTCGTCGACTGGCCGACAGCGCCCCGGAACTGGCCAACGGCGTCGAGCGGCTCGACGCGGGCTCACAGCGGGTCACCGCCGGGGCGAACGAGCTCGATCGAGGGCTGGGCGAACTCGTGGAGAAGCAGCGCCAGGCGGTCTCCGGAACGGAGAAGCTGGCCGGAGGCGCCGACGAGTTGGCGGCGGGAACGAACAGGCTCACCAACGGTGCCACGGAACTGGCGACGGGCTCGGACGAACTGGCCGACAAACTGGCGAACGGAGTGGACGAGATCCCGAACCCGGACAGCGGAGCGCGAGAGGCCACGGCCGAAACCATCGGAGACCCGGTCAAGGTGAGCGAACGGGCGCAGACCAGCGCGGGCAGCTACGGCGCCGGGCTCGCGCCGTACTTCATGGGGCTGGCGTTGTGGATCGGCGGGTTCGTGCTGTTCCTGCTGCTGCGGCCACTGTCCAACCGAGCGCTGGCGGGCGGGGTCGCCCCGTGGCGTATCGCGCTCGGTGGCTGGCTCCCGGCGGCGATCGTGGGAACCGTGCAGGCCGTGCTGCTGTACGGGGTCGTCCGGTTCGGCGTCGGGATAGAGCCGGCCAGGCCGGTGGCGACACTGGCATTGCTGGTGCTGACCTCGCTGGCGTTCACCGCCGTGGTGCATTCGCTCAACGCGGCCTTCGGGCCACGCGGCAAGTTCCTGGCACTGGTGTTCCTGGTGCTGCAGCTGGTCAGCGCCGGTGGAACCTTCCCGTGGCAGACGACACCGGCACTGCTGCATCCACTGCACCACGTACTGCCGCTGAGCTACGTCGTGGACGGCCTGCGGCAGCTGCTCTACGGCGGCTCGATGGAGAACGCGGCACACGCGGCAGCGGTACTGGGCAGTTACCTGCTCGGGGGGCTGTTGCTGAGCACGGCGGCAGCGGCACGCCAGCGGGTGTGGACCGCGAAACGGCTGCGCCCGGAACTCGCCCTTTGACGTGGCGCGAACCGTGATGTGACCGGTGATCGAACCGTTCGGGCGGTGGTCTCCGACATGGACCACCGCCCGAACGGTGTCACTGCTCGGGGTGCTGCGAGGGATCGTCGTAACGGGCGACCTCGATCAGGTTTCCGTCCGGATCGCGCAGGTACAACGAGGTGATCGGGCCGTTGGTGCCGGTGCGGACCACGGGACCGGCCTCGATCCGCACGTCGTTGGCCCGCAGGTGCTCCTGGACGTCACCGAGCGCGTCACCGGTCACCAGGCACAGATTCGCCGAGCCGGGGACCGGGTGGGTGGCTGTGGGCTCCACCAGTTCACTGGCGGCGTGCAGTTTGATGGTCTGCTGTCCGAAACGCACCGCGCGCCGTTCCTCCTGGAACTTCACGGGCTCCATACCGAGAATGTTCTCGTAGAAGTCCAGCGCACGATCGACATCGGCCACGGTAAGTACCAGGTGGTCCAGTCTGTCGACGTTGATCATGATCCTCCTTCGCCGACGCCAGGCACACTCCCCCAACACCACGCGTCGACACCGCGGTTTCTAGTGTCGTTCAACTACGTCGGGGCCCCGGCGATTCGTTTCCCCTGATCGAGTGAACAGGCGGAACCCCCGACGTAACCGGTACCGCCGACGCATCAATGAATCCAGGGCAGCCTAACGGCAGCCGTTGATCGCCGAAGCAGCAGGCCGACACGGTTCAGTGTGTGCCCGCCGCGCTCCGGATCGGTAGGGGAAACCGCCCTCCGCGTCGCGGAGGGCGGTTCCGCCGAGCGAGCACCCGACACCCCGACCGGAAACTTCGCTCAGTGGGCGGCCGCGTCCCAGGAGACACCGGTACCGACCGAGACCTCCAGCGGAACGTCGAGTTCGGCGGCCGAGGTCATCTGTTCCCGCACCACACGCCGGACCGCCTCGGTCTCGCCCTCGGCCACCTCGATGATCAGTTCGTCGTGCACCTGCAGCAACATGCGGGAGGCCAGGCCCTCAGCCGTCAACGCGCGGTGCACCCCGAGCATCGCCACCTTGATGATGTCTGCCGCGCTGCCCTGGATGGGAGCGTTGAGGGCCATGCGCTCGGCCATCTCGCGCCGTTGCCGATTGTCGCTGGTCAGGTCCGGAAGATACCGGCGCCGCCCCAGGATGGTGGCGGTGTAGCCGTCCTTGCGCGCGCGCTCGAGGATCTCGTGCAGATAGTCCCGCACGCGCCCGAAGCGGGCGAAGTAGGCCTCCATCTGCTGTTTGGACTCCTCGTTGGAGATCTGCAGCTGCTGGGCCAGTCCGTAGGCGGACAGCCCGTAGGCCAAACCGTAGGACATGGCCTTGACCCGCCTGCGCAACTCCTGATCGACCTCGTCGATGGGGACCCCGAAAGCCTGCGCCGCGACGTAGTTGTGCAGATCCTCGCCGGTGCGGAATGCCTCGATCAGCCCTTCGTCGCCGGAGAGGTGGGCCATGATCCGCATCTCGATCTGGCTGTAGTCCGCGGTCAGCAGGGTCTCGTAGTTGTTCCCCACCACGAACACCTCGCGGATGCGCCGGCCCTCCTCGGTACGGACCGGGATGTTCTGCAGGTTGGGCTCGGTCGAGGACAACCGCCCGGTGGAGGCGATCATCTGGTTCAGCGTGGTGTGAATCCGCCCGTCGGAAGCCACCGCCTTGTCCAGCCCTTCCACCGTGGTCTTGAGCTTGGTGGCGTCCCGGTGCTCCAGCAGGTGCCGCAGGAAGGGGTGCTCGGTCTTGTCATAGAGCCCCTGCAACGCCTCCGCGTCGGTGGTGTAACCGGTCTTGGTCCGCTTGGTCTTGGGCATGCCCAGCTCATCGAACAGCACGGTCTGGAGCTGTTTCGGCGAACCGAGGTTGATCTCCTTCCCGATCACTGCGTACGCGTCCTCGGCAGCCTGCTTGACCCGTGCGGAGAACCTGGACCCCAGTTCGGCGAGCCGATCCTGGTCGACCGCGATCCCCGCACTCTCCAGATCGGCCAGCACCAGCAGCAGCGGCAGTTCCAGATCGGTGAGCAGCCCGCGATTCTCGATCGCACGCAGCTGCTGGTCCAGCGCGTCGGCCAGTTCCAGCACCGCCTTCGCCCGGGTCAGTTCCGCGGCGGCGGCGTTCTCCCTGAGCTGCTGTTCGTCCTCCAGCAGTGAGAGCTGACCGCTACCGCCGCCCTGGTCGACGGTGAGATCACGCTGCAGGTAGCGCACCACGAGGTCGGGAAGGTCGAAGGAACGCTGTCCCGGACGAACCAGGTAGGCGGCCAGTGCCGTGTCGCTGTTGAGCCCCCCGAGCGACCAGCCACGGTCGCGGATGGCGTGCAGCGCCCCCTTCGCGTCGTGTGCGGCCTTGGGGACGGCCGAATCGGCCAACCACTCCGCGAACGCCGCATCGTCGTCCGAGGTCAGCGCGGTGACGTCGACGTAGGCTCCCTGCCCCGCAGCATTGACCACGGCGATCCCCGCGAGATCACCGCCGTTCCGGGACGAACTCCCGGGACAGGCCAGCCCCACGCGTGAACCGTCCCGGGCGTGACGCTCCAGCCAGGTGCGCAGCGTACCGGGTTCGACGATTCCACCGGAGACCTCGAATCCCTCTACGACCTCCGGTTCCTCGGTGGACAGGGTGGCGAACAGTCGGTCACGCAGAACCCGGAACTCCAGATCGTCGAACACCCGGTGCACCGCGTCCCGGTCCCACTGCCCCATTCGCAGGTCCTCGGGCCCGGAATCGAGCGCGACGTCGTCGACCAGCTGAGTCAGCTGCCGGTTGAGCAGTACCTGAGCGATGTTGTCCCGGAGCTTCTCCCCGGCCTTGCCCTTTACCTCGTCGGCCCTGTCGACGAGGTCGGCGAGCGAGCCGAACTGCTGTATCCACTTGGTGACCGTCTTCTCGCCCACACCGTCGATCTTGGGAAGGTTGTCGGACGGATCGCCGCGCAGCGCGGCGAAGTCGGGATACTGCACCGGGGTGAGCCCGTACTTCTCCTCGACCGTCTCGGGCGTGAAACGGGTCATCTCGGAAACGCCCTTGCTCGGGTAGAGCACGGTCACGTCCCCGCTGACCAGCTGCAGCACGTCCCGGTCCCCGGTACAGATGCTGACCCCGAAACCGGAGTTCACAGCCTGTCCGGCCAGGGTCGCGATAACGTCGTCGGCCTCGTAGTTCTCCCTGCTCAACACCGGTATGTTCAGCGCACCGAGCACTTCTTGGATCAGGCTCACCTGGCCGCGGAACTCCTCAGGGGTGGAACCGCGGTTGGCCTTGTAGTCGGGAAAGGTCTCGGACCGGAAGGTTTGCCGCGACACGTCGAAGGCCACCCCGAGATGTGTGGGCTGCTCGTCCCGTAGCAGGTTGATCAGCATCGAGGTGAAGCCGTAGACCGCGTTGGTGTGCTGTCCGGTGCCCGTCTGGAAGTTCTCCTTGGGCAGTGCGTAGAACGCTCGGTAGGCCATGGAATGGCCGTCGATCAGCAGCAGGCGTCGGTGCTCGGATGCCATCACGGCATGCGAGTCTAGGCTTACCCCCCGACAGAGGTCGCGCGCAGGGCAGGAGTTCGAACAGTGACCGAGAACACCGATATCACGTCGCTGAACGGTGCGGAAGCGCTGGAGGCGACGGCGACGGTTCCGCCCGAGGAACAGCTGGGAAACCGGATGGGCATAACGGTGACCGAGTATGCCCCTGATCGTGTGGTCGGAACCATGCCGGTGGCGGGAAATCGGCAGCCCTACGGGCTGCTGCACGGTGGCGCCAACGCGGTGCTGGCCGAGCAGCTCGGCTCCATCGCGGCGGCGCTGCACGCGGGAGCGGATCGGATCGCGGTGGGGTTGGAACTGTCGTGCACCCACCACCGGGCGGCGACCGACGGCACGGTGACCGGGGTGGCGACGCCGCTGCACCGGGGTGGTGCCACGGCCACGTTCGAGATCGTCATCACCGACGAGTGCGACAAACGTACCTGCTCGGCACGGTTGACCTGCGTGCTGCGCGACAAACCGCCCGCGAACTGAAGCGGAGCCGGAGCGGACACAGCGCCCCGATCCGGGGCCTGTGCTCCGCGGTCGAGCTGCTTCACCCGGAAAGCGTCAGGCCGCCCTGCGGCGGACCCGGTGGTTCGAGCGGGCGCGGTCCTTACGTGGTCATTCCCCCGGATCCATGCTGTCGAGCACGGCCTGGGCCACGGCCTTCATCGTGGTGCGCCGGTCCATGGCGGTTCGCTGCAACCAGCGGAACGACTCGGGCTCGGACATTTCGTGGTTGCTCATCAGCAGCCCCTTGGCGCGCTCGATCGTCTTCCGCGACTCCAGCCGCTCGGAGAGATTCGCCGCCTCGGCCTCCAGTGCCTGCACCTCGGTGAACCTGGAGACCGCCAGCTCGATGGCGGGAACCAGATCCCGCTTGGCGAAGGGTTTGACCAGGTAGGCCATGGCTCCGGCCTCCTTGGCCCGCTCCACGAGGTCGCGCTGGCTGAAGGCGGTGAGGATCACCACGGGGGCGATACGCTCGCCCGCGATGGAGGAAGCGGCCTCGATGCCGTCCATCTTCGGCATCTTCACATCCAGAATCACCAGATCGGGGCGCAGTTCCTCGGCGAGCCGCACCGCCTCCTCCCCGTCACCGGCCTCACCGACGACCTGATATCCCTCCTCGCGAAGCATCTCCACCAGATCGAGCCTGATCAGCGCCTCGTCCTCGGCCACGAGCACGCGGTGCTGAGTAGCGTTCGTCGCACTCGCCGCGTTCGGGTCCTCGGCAGCCGGCGTGGTCACCGGATCCTCCTGGATGAGTCTCGGGTCTGCCGATGCGGTCGCATCGGAGACTGCAGCTTATCGTCCTGCGCACCCCCGCCACAGCGGCAGGGGCCGCACGAACGGGCCCTCAAGTCGGGCGTGCCAGGCAGGCGAGGTGAGAGGATTCCACCGGACGGAGCAGCTCGGCCCGGCCGGGCCGCACCGGGGAGCGGCGCCCCGAGCGGAGAGCACGAAGAGGGCAGCACACCCCGCTGTCGGGCAATGATCACCCCTGTCGTATGCTGTACGCAGCAGCGGCCCCCGTAGCCCAATAGGCAGAGGCGGCGGACTCAAAATCCGTGTAGTGTCCGTTCGAGTCGGACCGGGGGCACCCTTTACAGCAGCCGAAAACAGCCGCTGCGCTGGCGCGATGCGAACAGCGGCCGATCACGGGGTCTGCGGTTGTGCCCGGCGATACACGGCACTCTGCGGGGGTTCGCGGCCAATGTGCGGACACGAAATCAGCGTCTACTCTCCAAGCGCTCGTCGAATACAGTGCTTCGCTTTCTCCGCTGCCCGCTCAGCACCTCGGTGTAGATCCGGAGGAGCACGCTGACGCTGTCCCCGTCGGCCACTTGGGTGGGCGGAACTCCGATGACCGGCCGGGCGAACACGGCGGCATCCCGAAGCTCACAGCTCCTCGAAGCACTGTTCCCACAGCCACTTCGGTGGCCCGTACACCGCACGCACGGTCAACTCGGTTATCTCCCCTTCGGCCGTGGCTCCGAACGGATTCCAGCGAATCACTGTTTCCTCGTTCTCATCCGTTCCCCAGGGCCGGGTCGAGCTGCGCCACATCCCGTCATCGAGTGTGTTCATCAGGCCGTCCAGCACTCGACGGTGATCCCTTTCGAAGGTATGCATCGACGCCTGTGCTCGGTACTTACCGGCACCACTCGTACATGTCTCCTCGGGAATCAGCCACGTCTTCTCGGCGGAGACACGCGGCCGGATATCCTCCAGCAGGTTCCGAAGCGCATCCTCGGCAACAGCGGTGTGGGAGCAACGCACCTCGGCGGTGACAACGAGCCAGACCTGCCCCAGGACATCCTGCAAGCCACTGAACACTTCGACAAATTCGGATAGCTGCTCATCGGTGAAGTCGCCCTCCGGCAGGTCGTCCTCCTCGAGGTCCTCATCCGGCTCGAATCGCGAGGTGTTGTTGTCGACGATTCCGAGCGGGTCGGCACCGAGCCGCACGTAGATCCCCTCTAACCACCGGGCACCCGTCGAATTCCCCAGAACTTGTGGGTTCCGCACCACTCCGATCGATTCGCGGGGCCACTGCTCGACGGTCGCGCTGTCCTCCGGAATCCCGAAGAAACGGGCCGTGTCCCGAACCGCGGCCAGCATTCGCTCTTCCCGAGTCGTACTCGCGTCGCTCGCGACGGTGCCGAGCAGCGCCGCATGGTAACCGTCCTCCGCACGAGCACCGGCCGGTAGTAGTTCGAGCGCTTTCCCGTCCAGCTCGCGCAGCGGCTGTCGTATCAACCCTGCGGCGGTGGTCAGATCCGCGGCCGCGAGCCACAGCTGTGGGCGAACCACTATCTCGTCCGGCTGGTTGCCGACATCCGGGAAGACCGAATGCACCCGCCCCGAATCGTAGGTCTCACGTCTTCGGAACGGGTACTCCGCTTCCGGGTAATCCGCACGTGCGTACGACGCGGTGAAACCCGATATCGAGGATACGGTCACACCCATTTTCGGAAAGAACCGAGGTGGCGCCACGAGATCGGCGAAGACTTCGTCCTCGTCATCCCCCTCGTCCCCGATGGTCCTGTACCGGTCTTCCGAGAATCTGAACTTCTCGAGAGCCGGATAAGCGGCGGCGAGGAACGAATCGCCGATCGAGGACGAAGAATCACGGGACGTCACCGAAGTAACGACGGAACTGTAATTCGGCCCGTCCTCCTCGAGTCCTCTCGATTCCACACGAAGCGTCGAGCACTCCAACATCTCGGCGATCGAACAAGATCTGTCCAGTGCTTCGAAGATCGTGTCGGCATCGACATCCAAATGGACCGAAGTCACCACGTCGTTTTCGTCGAAGTGCATTCTACCCTCGAAGCACTCCACTCGCTCCGCCTACCGTGTTCACTTTCCCGGCGCCGTTGTTCACGCGGGCCAACGTATACCGGCCGGTACGTGGCGAGCAAAGCATTTCGGGGAGCCGCGCACCGGACACCGGGTGCCCCTCGACCCGATGACCGGTTGAGAGGTAGGCTCAAAATTGGACACTCGCCCAAGACGAATGCCCAAAACGATCGGGAGAAGCAGCGGGGTGAAGACATGGCCGCGACGGCTAAGGAACGGGGGCGTGAGGCGCGTGAACGGTTGCTGCGCGCGGCGGCGGAGCTGATCACCGAACGCGGCTGGACCGGAGTGACCACTCGCGCGGTGGCCGAGCGGGCCGGAGTGACCGCCGGAATAGTGCACTACCACTTCGACTCGGTGGACGCGCTGCTAGCGGAAACGGCCGTCGGGACGATGCGTGCGGCAACCGCATGGCTCGAGACAGCCCTCGAACAGGTGGGCAGCGCGGACGAAGCGCTGACGACCCTGCTTGCCGCGCTGGATTCCTACGGTGGGAACGATCCGGAATCGGTGTTGTTCGTGGAGGCGTACCTCGCCGCTACCCGTGATCCCGGCTTGCTGGAACGGATCAGCGCCGTGCTCACCGATCTTCGCAAGGCACTGGCCGACCGATTCATCGAACACGGAATCACCGATGCCGAAGCCAGCGCCGCGGTAGTGGTCGCGAGCCTCGACGGTCTGATGCTGCACCGCGACCTGAACCCCGCGCTTACCACCGGGACCGTACGAGCCGTGCTGCGCAGGCTGCTCACCACCGAGCAGGACGGCGAGGGCAACCGACACGAGGAAACCGCCGACGAGGGCGCGCGCACCGAGAGGGGAGACCGATGGTGAAAGCGATCATCTGCGGAGCGGGCATCGCCGGACTCACCCTGGCGCGACGACTGAACACTCTGGGCTGGCACGTGGTGCTGTTGGAACGAGCACCCGGTCCGCGCACGCAGGGCTACATGATGGACTTCTTCGGTCCCGGATACGACGCCGCCGAGGCGATGGGGTTACTGCCGAGATTGCACGAACTCGGCTACCAGGTCTCGGAGGCGTGTTTCGTCGACCGTGACGGCCGGACCCGCGCTCGGCTCGACTTCGAGCGGTTCTCCCGGGCGATGAACAGTCGCATGGTGAACATCCTGCGTCCGGACCTGGAACTGGCGTTGCGGGAGAACCTTCCCACCGAAGTGGACCTTCGGTTCTCGATCGGTCCCGTTCACGTCGACAACCGTTCCGACGGAGTGAGGGTGACGCTGAGCGACGGTCGGGTGCTGCACGCGGATCTGCTGGTCGGCGCGGACGGTGTTCATTCCACGGTACGAACGCTGGTCTTCGGCGAGGAACGAAACCACCTGCGGCATCTCGGTTTCCACACCGCCGCGTTCACCTTCCACGCCCCCGAGATCCACGCCCGCCTGGCGGATCGATACTGCCTCACCGACACCGTGGACCGCCAGATCGGACTCTACGGCCTGCGCGGCGAAAAGGTCGCGGTGTTCGCCGTCCACCGCACGAGCGATCCCACGCTGCCCACCGACCCGCGCGCCGCACTGCTCGACAACTACGGTTCCCTCGGTTGGGTCGTTCCCACCGCGCTCGCCCGCTGCCCCGCTGCCGAGGACGTGTACTACGACCAGGTCGCGCAGATCGAGACACCCCGCTGGCACAGCGGTCGCGTGGTGCTGGTCGGTGATGCCTGCCACGCCGTCTCGCTGCTGGCGGGCCAGGGTGCCTCGCTGGGGCTGGCCGGTGCGTACGTACTCGCCGAGCGGCTGCGGCGCGCCGCATCGATCGAGGAGGGAGCCGAAGAGTACGAACGGCTGTGGCGACCAGTGGTCGAGGAGAAGCAGCGGACCGCACGCAGCGGTGTGCGCTGGTTCCTGCCGCACACGACCACGCAACTGGTGATGCGCCGCATCGCGCTCGGCCTGGCTCGGCTGCCCGGCATCGCCCGCCTGGTGGCGCGCTCGCAGACGGGCAAACCGGTAACGACCATCACCGAGCTCGAGCGGCAGTAGGGAATCACGGGTTACTCGGCACGGTGTTGAGCGATGCGCGGGACGCGGAGACCGCGAACACGAGGGAGACACGGCGGGCCACGCAGGTGTCCGGGCCGGTGACGGAAACCCCTGGAATGCCCGTTGCCACGAGCGGATCGACTTCGGAAAGGACCCAGTGAGCCGGCACGAGCCCACTCCCCCGCCAGCAGCGCAGCCACAACCACGTCTGATGCGTCGGGAGGGTGTGCGGCGCTCCGAGGTCGGGGCGATCGAGCTCCTCTTCGACCTGGTCTACGTCTTCGCGATCGTCCAGGTCTCGCACGCGCTGCTGTCCCATCTCAGCTGGGTGGGAGTGCTGCAGGCGGCCCTGCTCTTCGGGGCCGTTTGGTGGGCCCGGAACTACTCGACCTGGGCGATGAACTGGTTGGATCCGAGCAGCGGGCTCGTGCGGGTCCTCAACGGACTGCTGATGCTCGCGGCGCTGGGCATGTCGCTCGGATTGCCACACGCCTTCGCCGAGGACGGCCTGTAGTTCGCCCTTTGTTACGTGGGCGCCCAGGTCGGGCGCGCGGTGTTCATGGCCGTGGCGCTGCGTGGGCACGTACTCGGGAAGAACTACACGAACCTGCTCGCCTGGAGCGCTTCGGCATGCGTGCTCTGGCTCGTCGGCGCGTTTCTCGACCCCACCGCACGACTGGTCGTCTGGCTGGTCGCACTGGTCGTGGACGTGGCGGCTCAGCGATTCGAGTTCCGCTTCCCCGGGCTGGGAACGGCGCCGATGCACACCTGGCCCACCGATCCGGAACACCTCGCCGAGCGCAACCGTGGCGTGTTCATCATCGCGCTCGGTGAGTCCATCCTGATCGTGGGATTCACGCTCCCCGAACCGGAGCCGATCACCGTCCGCGCGATCGTGGCCACCCTGCTCGGTTTCGTCGGACTGTTCGTGCTGTGGTGGGCCTACTTCGCACTGGTTGGACAGGACACGCAGACCAGTCGGGGCGACGCGAGCACCAGTGCGCTGCGTTCCGCGTTCGCCTGCGCTCACGCGCTGATGGTGGCGGGTGCGATCGTCGTGGCCGTCTCGATCGAACTGCGCATCGGTCATGCCGAGGCCGACCCGGCGGTGGTGCTGACCACTGTGGGAGGTCCACTGGCCTATCTGGGCGGCAACATCCTGTTCCTGCGTTCGCGGACCGGTTCGGTGGCCCGTGCCCGTTGCGTGGCTGCGACGGCGCTGGTCGCGGTCGGTGTGCTCGGTCTGGTAGTCGGCCACACGATTCCCTCGCTCGTCGTCGGGCTGGCGACCGTGGCGATCATGGGGACGCTGGCCGTGGTCACCCAGCTCACGTCGAAGTCGAGTTCCCCGGAGACAGCGGCGTAACAACGCCTTTCGGGGCGAGCAGGGTGTGGTCCGGCGGCGGCCAGCGCCGAGCTGACGCAGCGCACTCCCGCGTTCGGCGCTCACCGGGTCGAAGATCCCATACCGCCCGGTTCACGGAGTTCGCCGGCCGATTCGCGAAGAGCCGGTAACCACAGCAGCCCCGCGAGGGGCACTACGCGTTCCCGGACAAGCGTTCGGTGGCACTTCAGCACCATCCGCCACGATCCTCCATTGACGTGATACCGATCACTGTCTACTGTGCTGTCGAAGCGCTTCGAAAAACGGAAGTTCGTTCGGTGCGGATGAGAACAACTTATGCCAACGATCGCCGATCTCGCCCGGCAAGCCGGTACACCGATGAGCACCACCTCCTCCGTTAGTAGCGGAGAACGGTCCGTTCCGGTGAACACGGGCAACCCTGCGGGTCGGGGTGTTCACCGCTGGGCGTACCCGCCACGCCAGGGTTCACGGCTGCCGAGCCCTCCCACTGACGTGAGCACCGTTGAGCTTCCGCCCCAGCGGCGAGGAGAACGGGCCGGTGACCCCCGAGCGCGCGGGAACGCGGGTTCGGCCGCGCCGTCTAGCTCGCTCACCCGAGCGAACGAGACGGCGGAAGCCCGGCACCTCGCGAACGACAGGAACGCCACGGGACCGGAAGAAGGTGGCAACGGTGCGATTACCGGCAAGCATAATCGAATCGCTTCGACGACCTCGTTTCGGACGAAGCGGAATCGACCGTTCGGCGGAAAGCGGGAGGCCCGCGGCGGGATCGGACGACCCCGGGGCCCGCGGCCCCCGTTGGCCCCGTTCGAGAGCCAGGATGATCACACTCGGTCTGGCACTGCTGCTGGTCACCGCGGGCTGCACGGGCGGGGTGAGTTCCCGGCCCGCCGACGTGGTGGTCGAGCTCGACCACTACACCAGCGCCGAGGCCGGTCGCCAGTTCCGCTCGGTACTGGACCGGTGCGCCGAACGGTTCGGGCTGCGCGTCCGCAGGCAGAACGTCCCGGTCGACCAACTGATGCCCAAAGTCCTCCGGGACGCCACGGCCCATTCCCTCCCCGATCTGTTGTTCGTGGACAACCCCGACCTGAAGACCGTGGCCAAAACGGGAGCGCTCACCGAGCTGAGCCAGTACGGACTCAGCGGCGAGGGGTTCTACCCCGGGATCGTCGAGGCCGGTAGTTACCGGGGGAAGCTCTACGGCCTGGCGCCCGGTGTGAACGGCCTCGCGCTGTTCTACAACCGCACCATGTTCGAGCGGGCCGGGCTGGAGCCGCCGGAAACCTGGCAGGAGATGCGGAGTGCGGCCCGGGAGTTGACCGAGGGCTCGACCCACGGGATCGCGTTCTCGGCGATCGCCTCCGAAGAGGGTTCCTGGCAGTTCGAACCCTTCCTGTGGAGCAACGGCGGCTCGCTCGACTCCCTGGACTCACGGCGGCCCGTCGAGGCGCTGGAGTTCTGGTCCGGTTTGGTCGAGGACGGCCTGGCATCGAGATCCGTGGTCAACTGGAACCAGAACGACGTCATCGACCGCTTCGCCAGCGGAAACGCCGCTATGATGATCAACGGATCCTGGGCTTTGTCCTCATTGGACGAATCCGGGGTGGATTACGGCATCGTCACGCTCCCGACACCGAGTCAGGACATCGCCCCGAAGGTGCCGCTGGGCGGTGAGGTCGGCGCGATCCCGGAGACGACCCCGGAACGGCAGCGCGACGCCGCTCGAGTGCTGGACTGCATGCTCGAGCGGGACAACATGCTGGACTGGACGAGCGACCACGCCTACGTACCGGCACGCACGAAGGTGGCCGAACAGTACGCCGCGGAGCGTCCGGTCATGAAACCGTTCGTCGAGGAGGTGGCAACCGGCCGGGCGCGCACCGCCGAACTGGGGCCACGCTACCGCGAGGTCTCACAGGGGTTGGCCGACGCGATCCAGGCCACGATCGCGGGATCGACCAGCCCGCGAAAAGCATTGGAACGGGCGGCGCGCATCGCGGCGAACGCGGACTGACGTCGACGGTGTCGAGTGGATGGTTGCCATGACGACGAATACGCGAACGACGAGCGGAACCAGCGGTCCGCGAGCCACCCGTCGAAAACCGGGCGGCAACCGCGAAGGTCTGGTCAAGTGGACCTTCGTCCTGCCGATGATGCTGTTCCTCCTGCTGTTCTTCTGCTATCCGGTACTGCGGAACCTGGCGATGAGCTTCCAGCAGTGGACCGTCGCCTCGTTCTACGAGGGCGGTTCCCCGTTCGTGGGACTGGACAACTACATCGCGCTGGTCACCGATCCGATCTTCGGCGGGGCGGTGCTGAACACCGCCCTGTTCACCGCGGGATCGTTGTCGTTCCAGTTCGTGATCGGACTGGGACTGGCGGTGTTCTTTCAGCGGCGTTTCCCGCTCAGCGGAACGTTGCGCGGTCTGATGCTGTTGCCGTGGTTGTTGCCGCTGGTGGTTTCCGGGGCGGTCTTCCGCTGGATCTACGACGAGGGTTTCGGGGTGCTCAACCAGCTGCTGCTGGGGCTCCACCTGATCTCGGA
Source organism: Actinopolyspora mzabensis (assembly GCF_900101095.1). Taxonomy (GTDB): domain Bacteria; phylum Actinomycetota; class Actinomycetes; order Mycobacteriales; family Pseudonocardiaceae; genus Actinopolyspora; species Actinopolyspora mzabensis. The sequence goes on along the minus strand of NZ_FNFM01000004.1, from coordinate 302,881 downwards.
TCCGATTCCCTGGCTTTCCAGCACCCAGTACGCCCTGACCTCCGCGATCATCGCCAACATCTGGGTCGGTGTGCCGTTCAACCTGGTCATCCTGCACAGCGGACTGCAAGCTGTGCCCGCTTCGCTGTACGAGGCGGCTGCCCTGGACGGGGCGGGGCCGTGGCAACGGTTCCGGATGATCACCCTGCCGCTGTTGCGTCCGGTGATCGCCATCGTACTGATGCTGGGGCTGATCTACACCCTCAAGGTGTTCGACATGATCATGATTCTCACCGGCGGTGGCCCCGCCAACGCGAGTGAAACGCTGACCACCTGGTCCTTCGCCCTGTCGTTCGAGGAGTTCGACTTCGGGCAGGGAGCGGCGGTGGGCAACCTACTCATCGTGGTCGCGCTGGTGTTCGCGTTGTTGTACCTGCGTTCCATCCGGAACACGTTCAGCTCAGGGGGAGAGCGCGGATGACCACCACGCGACGCGTCCTGAACACCGCTGTCGGAATCGTACTGGTGCTCGTATTCCTCGCACCGGTCTACTGGATGGTCAACGTTTCGCTGCAGAGCAGCGACGCGTTGCTGCGGACACCGCCCGCCTGGTTCCCGTTCGACCCGACCTGGAGCGGCTATGCCGAGGCCATCCGCACGCAGGGTTCACATCTGGTGACCAGCCTGGTGATCGCATTGGGCACCGTGGTGTTCACGCTGGTGGTGAGCGCCCCGGCCGCCTACGCCCTCGCGCGGTTCCGGCTGCGCGGCACGCTCGCGCTGGTGCTGGTCGTACTGCTGGTGCAGATGGTTCCCGGAATCGTGATGGCCAACTCGCTGTATCCGATCTTCAGCGGGGTCGGGCTGCTGGACAGCTACCCCGGCATGATCCTGGCCGATTCGACGCTGACCGTACCGTTCGCGGTGCTGATACTGCGCACCTTCATGAGCGGGGTTCCCGGCGAACTGATCGAGGCGGCCCGGGTGGACGGCTGTGGCCAGTGGCGCACTTTCGGCTCCGTGGTGCTCCCGGTGTGCCGCAACGCGGTTATCACTGCAGGGCTGTTCAGTTTCCTGTTCGCCTGGGCGGACTTCCTGTTCGCGGTCAGCTTCACCACCGGCAACACCATTCAACCGATCACGGTGGGGATCTATCGCTTCGTGGGGAACCAGACGACGAACTGGAACGGGGTCATGGCCACCGCCGTACTCGCCTCCATTCCCGCCGCCGTGCTGCTGCTGACGGCACAGCGCTACGTGGCGGCGGGAATCACGGGGGGCGGCGTGAAGGAATGACGTCACGAGGTTCGCGGAAACGGATCGTTCCGCGCTCACCGAGGAGCGGTTCCGGAGCTCTTCGACACGACCGAGCTCTTCCGGTCCCGCGGACCCGGGTGAGGCTCCGATCGACCACGGCTACAGGAAGGCGGAATCATGCGAGGTGCCCACGAGAGCGACGGGGCATTGGAGTGGAACAACGGCCAGGAGACCCTTCGGATCGAACCCTGGGGCGGGGACAGCCTGCGGGTGCGAGCCGGATTCGCTCCGCTGGTCGACGATCTTCCGGGAGCGCTCGTCGAACGCCCCGGATCGGGCGAGGTTCCCGAAATAACCGTCGAGGAGTCCCTCGCCCGGATCACCAACGGTGCGCTGGCGGCCGAGATCGACACGGCGGGAATGCTGCGTTTCGTCGACACGAGTGACGGTACGGAACTGCTGGCTGAGCAACCCGCGCACTTCTGGTGGCCCGGCCCGCGGCTCTACGGGTCCAGCTCCGGCAGCAGCAGGCGCATGGAGCAGTGTTTCCGGGCCTACGACGGGGAGCGGATCTACGGGCTGGGGCAGCACACGCACGGACTGCTCGACCAGAAGGGGACCGTGCTGGATCTGGTGCAGCGCAACGCGGAGGTCTCCATTCCCTTCCTGCTCTCCAGCAGGGGATACGGCTTTCTGTGGAACAACCCGGCGGTCGGCAGGGTCGAGTTCGCGCACAACGGGACCAGGTGGGTGGCCGACAGCACCAGGCAGCTGGACTACTGGGTCACCACCGGCCGGACGCCTGCCGAGCTGCTGGGTAACTACACCGAGGTCACCGGCCGTCCCCCCGTGCTCCCGGAGTGGGCCGCCGGGTTCTGGCAGAGCAAACTGCGTTACCGCTCCCAGGAGGAGCTGTTGGAGGTGGTCCGGGAGTACCGGCGTCGCGAACTGCCGCTGTCGGTGATCGTCGCGGACTTCTTCCACTGGACGCACCTCGGCGAGTGGAAGTTCGACCCGGCGGAGTACCCGGACCCGGCGGCCATGCTGCGCGAGCTCGACGAGGCCGGAGTGCGCCTGATGGTCTCGATCTGGCCCTCGGTCAACCCGCTCAGCGAGAACTTCGAGCGAATGCGGCAGGAGGGATTGCTGGTCGAGACCGAGGCCGGAGTGCCCTACCACGCGCCGTGGCGGGACAAGGGGTTCGACGTCGAGATGCCCGTTGCCTTCTACGACGCCACGAACCCCCGGGCCCGCCGGTTCGTCTGGGACCGGGCGCGGGAGCACTACTACGACCTGGGAGTGCGGGTCTGGTGGTTGGACGCCTGTGAACCGGAGATCCGCCCCGGTACTCCGGAGAACCTGCGGTTCGCGGAGGGGCCGGGCCGGGAGGTGTTCAACCTGTATCCGCTGCGGCACGCGCAGGGATTCCACGACGGGATGCGGGAGGAGGGCGAGACCGAGATCGTGTCACTGTGTCGTTCCGCGTGGGCCGGCAGCCAACGCTACGGTGCGGCTTTGTGGTCCGGCGACATCGACGCCACCTTCGAGTCGCTGCGGGCTCAGGTGCGTGCCGGACTGAACGTCGCGTTGTCCGGGATTCCCTGGTGGACCACGGACATCGGCGGGTTCCACGGTGGCGATCCCGATTCGGAGTACTTCCGGGAGCTGGTGGTGCGGTGGTTCCAGTACGGGGTGTTCTGCCCGCTGTTCCGGCTGCACGGAAACCGTGATCCGCGGATGCCGCTGGGTCCGGAGATGACCGGTGGCCCCAACGAGGTGTGGTCGTTCGGCGAACAGGCCTACGAGTCGATCCGCGAGATGCTGTTCCTCCGGGAGCGGCTCCGGCCGTACCTGATGGAGCAGATGCGCGTGGCCCACGAACGCGGTCTGCCGCCGATGCGCCCGTTGTTCGTCGACTATCCGGACGACGAGGGTGCGTGGGATGTCGAGGACCAGTTCCTGCTGGGGCCGGACGTGCTGGTGGCTCCCGTGACCGAGTACGGCGCACGGGAGCGTTCGGTACGGCTGCCCAGCGGCGACAGGTGGGTCGGCGCTTGGGGAGGTCGGGCGTTCGACGGCGGCACCACGATCACGACCGAGGCTCCGCTGGAGACGGTGCCGGTGTTCCGCCGTGAGGGCGCGAGCGTGGAACTGGGCACGTAGGCGGGAAAACCGCAGTGGTGAGCTCCTGGTGCGCGGCGGGACGCTCGCCGCACGCACGGGCGCGCGATCCCCGTTGTGGGCTCCGCCCGGTTCCGGTGGCGTCGACGCGTGTCGGCACCACCGGAACCGGGAGCACACGGCCACTACGGGCCGCGCGCTCGGCGGGACGAAGCGGCACGAGGGCGGTTCGATGTGGCGGGACGGCGGTTACAGGTCCGAGCGCCCCTTCGTCTCCGGTCGGGGGCGGGTTGCCCACTCCGGCGGGCAGGAACGCTCGGGAGTTATTCGAAGGACGCCAGGAAGCTGCTCACCGCGGCTTCGGCGGCACCGAGCAGGTGCCCCTGCTCTCCCAGCCGAGCGCTGCCGAGCTCCACCGGCAGTTCGGGCAGTCCCCGGATGCGTTCGAGGTTGTAGCGCAGTTCGCCCTCGGCATACCGCAGCAGAGGCCGCAGCAGCCCCCCGAGCAGTACCAGCCCCGGATCGAAGATATTGATCATGTTGGCCAGGCCGGTCGCGACCGGTGTACAGAGCTGCCGGAACGCGTCGAGCGCTTCGGCTTCCCCCTGTTCGGCACGCTCGAACAGGCGCTCCAGTTCGGACTGTCTGTCGGCGGGCTCCACGACACCGATCCGCCGCAGCAGGGCATCGGCCCCGATCTCGGTTTCCCAGCACCCCCGAGCACCGCAGTGGCAGGTTCTGCCGCCGGGATTCGTGATCATGTGCCCGATCTCGCCCGCGTATCCGGTGTTGCCGGTGAGCAGCTGGTCGTGCGCCACGATCCCGGCGCCCACACCGACACCCGCGGAGACGTAAACCAGATCGGTTCGATCCCTGCCCGCACCGCGCCGGTGTTCGGCCAGGGCGGCCAGCCGGGCCTCGTTGCCGACCACCACCGGAGCCGTGATCTCCGCCAGCTCGCGCAGTCGTTGTCCGAGCGCCAGCTCGTGCCAACCGAGGTTGGGAGCGCGGGTGACCACCCCGTCCTCGTCCCGAACCAGGCCGGGCACCGCCACCCCCACCGCGATGGGCGGGGCCTCGGTGGTCGTCACGAGTTCCCGGACCAGTCTTGCGAGCTGCTCCAGTCCCGGGGTGGGGTCGCCGGGCACATGCTCGTGCTGGGTTGCCATCTCCTCGAGAACGTTGCCCCCCAACCCCACTCTGCCGATCCGTACGGTGTCCACGTCAACGGCTATGGCGAGGACGTAGGCGCGTTCGTCACGCAGCGAGACGATCAGCGGGGGACGCCCCCGGCCGGTCCTGCCCGGCTGCTGCTGGCTCGACCCGCTTTCCAGCACCAACCCGCGTTCGGTCAGCTCCCCCACCAGGTCCGCGATGGCGCTGCGGGTGAGCCCGGTCACCTGGCCGAGTCCGACCCGGCTGGTGGGGCCCCGCAGATGCAGGTGGCGCAGCAGCGCCCGGAGATTGTGACGTCGCAGGCTCGCCGGATCGCGGCCCTGCGCGGTCGATGCGGTCACGTGGTCCTCGCTTCACGGCTCATTGCTTCCCTCGCCAGTCAACGTTCGCCAGTCAACGTTGCACCGTTGCGCGGCGCCAACGGGTGTGGGGGTTGACACGCCGCTCATTTTGTTTTTACCTCTTACAAATAATATTTAACACGTCACAACGAAGGATCCGCGGCAGCGGCGAACCGGTGAACGACGGAATCCGGTCCCGCTGTCGAAACCGAACGACATTTGGCACCGAGTTGACGGAGAGCTGGATGAGACGACGACCGACACGTCTCCTGGTGACCCTCGGCCTGTGCGTGAGTTGTGCGCTGTCCACCGCACCCGCGCTGGCCCAGGAGAGAGCCGAAGAGACCCCCGTTTACCTGGACCAGAGCTACTCGGCCCGGGAACGTGCCGCCGACCTGGTCTCGCGGATGACGCCGTCCGAGAAGGCGTCACAGCTGATCAGCAGTCAGGCACCCGCCATCCCCCGGCTCGAGGTGCGTTCCTACGGCTGGTGGAACGAAGCGGCACACGGCGTCGCACGGGAGCAGTACAACGAGGAGGGCAACCCCGAGATACTGACCAACACCACCTCGTACCCGGTGAGCCTGTCCATGGGCTCCACCTGGAACCCCGACCTGATGTACCGGGTCGCGCAGGCCACCTCCAGCGAGGCCCGCGAGGTGGTACGTGACAACAGTCTCGACCTCAACTTCTACTCCCCCACCATCAACCTGAGCCGCGATCCGAGGTGGGGCCGCAACGACGAGACCTTCAGCGAGGACCCGGGCCTGACCGCGGCCATGGCCTCGCAGTACGTCAACGGCATGGAGGGCAAGGACAAGCAGGGCAACCTGCTGCCCTCCTCGGAGGGCTACCTCAAGACCAGCACCACGATCAAGCACTTCGCTGCGAACAACAGCGAGTTCAACCGGCTCACCGGCACGTCGAACATGGACGAGCGGACGCTGCGCGAGTACTACACGGCTCCGTTCAAGGAAGTGATCCGCGAAAGCTCGCCCGCTTCGATCATGACCGCCTACAACAGGGTCAACGGGGTGCCCGCCTCGGCCGACGTCGGTCTGCTGGACACGCTGGCCAGAAAGACCTTCGGGTTCGACGGGTTCTTCACCTCCGACTGCGACTCGGTCTACGAGATCCAGCACGGCCACCACTGGAAACCGGAGGGCGAGGAGGAACCGCTCGACCACATCGAGCGCAACGCCTACGCCAACGCGGCCGGTGTGGACCTCAACTGCAACCAGGGCTACCACGACGAGCACAACTTCGGTAACACGCTGCCCGAGGCCGCCCAGCAGAAGATCGAGACCCACAACGGCGTCTACACCGAGAACTTCATGGACGCCTCGTTGATCCGGATGTTCACGGTGCGGATCCGACTCGGCGAGTTCGACGACCCCGACCAGGTGCCCTGGGTCCAGCGCGCCAGGGAACGCGTTCCCAAGGGCAGCTGGGAGAACGCGGAGTCGAACGACGCGGTGACCCAGACACCGCAACGCCTGAACCTCGCCAGCGAGGCGGCTTCCGAATCAATAGTGATGCTGCGCAACAAGCCCACCGAGGAAGGTGGCAAGTTGCTGCCGCTGCGGATACCGGAGTCGGGGCAGTACCGGCTGGCGGTGATCGGTGACCACGCCAATCCGGAGCAGATGTATCTGGGTGGCTACTCCAGCGACCAGGGGCCGTCCGGCCGTGCCAACGGCGTCAACGGCTACGAGGGGCTCAAGCGGGCCGTCGAGGAGATCAACCCCGACGCGGTCGTGGACTACCTCCCCGGCACGAAGCCCGGTACCGAGCACCAGCTGAACCGGAACTCGGTGCGCGCCTCCGCCGACTTCGACGCGGTGGTCGTCTACGGCGGCACGGACGAGAGCACCGCCAAGGAGGACGAGGACCGGGAGACGCTGCGACTGCCGGAACCGCAGACGGAGCTGATCAACAAGGTAGCGGCGAACAACCCGAACACGGTGGTCTACATGGAGACCATCGGGGCTGTCGACGTGAGCAGCTTCGCCTCCGATGTGTCGGCGATGCTGTGGAGCTCCTACAACGGGCAGCGCAAGGGCGAGGCGCTGGCCGACGTGCTGCTCGGCGAGACCAACCCCAGCGGGCACCTGCCGTTCACCTGGTACCGGAACGATTCCCAGCTGCCGTCGATCGGCGACTACGGGATCAGGCCGACCGACTCGCAACCCGGCCGGACCTACATGTACTTCGACGGCCAGGCCGCCTACCCGTTCGGTCACGGACTCGGCTACACCGAGTTCGAATACGGTGATCTGCGGATCCACCGCGAACACGTCAACGCCAACGGCAAGGTCCGCGCCAGTGCGCGGATCACCAACACCGGAGATGTCGCGGGCTCCGACGTGGTGCAGCTCTACGCCGCCGCGTCGAAGGCGGACCGGGCCGAACGTCCGGACGAACGGCTCGTCGGCTTCGAGAAGGTCTCGCTCCGGCCGCACGAGAGCAAGCGTGTCGAGTTCACGATCCCGGTGCGTGAGCTGGCGCTGTTCGAGCAACAGCGGAACCGCTACGAGATCAGCGACAGTGGATACGAGTTCCGCCTGGCCCACTCGAGTTCTAGCTCGGACGCCGCCGACAGCGAGCGTGTGACGGTGCACGGCGAGCTACGCCCGACTCCCGCCGCTGTGAGCACCACACCGCGGGCTGCCGGGGACGCCGAGCGCGGGATCACGGTGCGCAGGGTCTTCGATCGCGACACCGTGGTCCGGCCGCGCACGACGGTCTCGTTCGACGACGGCACGCTCGTCGGACATGTCGCGGACGAGCGCGACAAACCCCTGCCTCCCGGAATGCGGGTGCACTACCGCAGCAACCGACCGGGGGTGGTGTCGGTGGATCCGCACGGGGTGATTCGCACCCGTGATTCCGGAGTCGCCACGGTCACCGCGACCGTGCGCTATCGCGGTCACACCGAATCGACGGAGTTCGTCGTCAAGGTTCGGTGACCGAGTCGGGGAGCCGGTGGTCACCGGCTCCCCACCCGTCCCCAGTGGACGGCAATGCCGTTCCCCTGAAAGGAGCAACAAGTGAGCGACTACTCACCCGCCGCGGCCGACAAGTTCTCATTCGGACTCTGGACGGTCGGTTTCCAGGGAGCCGATCCGTTCGGAGCTCCCACTCGGCCGGAACTCGACCCGGTGCGGGCGGTACACCGCCTGGCGGAGTTGGGAGCCTGGGGAGTCACGTTTCACGACGACGACCTGATCCCGTTCGCGGCGGACGAGTCCGAGCGGCAGCGGGTGATCTCGCGGTTCCGCGAGGCGCTGGACGAGACCGGCATGACCGTGCCGATGATCACCACCAACCTGTTCGGACACCCGGTCTTCAAGGACGGTGGCCTGACGGCCAACGACAGGGACATACGCCGGTTCGCACTGCGCAAAATGCTGCGCAACGTCGAACTCGCCGCCGAACTCGGCGCGAAGACCTTCGTCGCCTGGGGTGGTAGGGAAGGCGCCGAGACCGACGCGGGGATCGACGCCCGTGCGGCCTTCGCCCGCTACAAGGAGGGCATCGACACGGTCTGCGAGTTCGTTCGGGACCGCGGCTACGACCTGCGGTTGGCGCTGGAGCCCAAACCCAACGAACCGCGTGGCGACATCCTGCTGCCGACGGTGGGACACGTGCTCTCGTTCATCGAGCAGCTCGAACACCCCGACATGGTCGGTGTGAATCCGGAGGTCGGTCACGAACAGATGGCCGGGCTCAACTACGTGCACGGCATAGCCCAGGCACTGTGGGCGGGCAAACTGTTCCACCTGGATCTCAACGGCCAGCACGGCGCCAAGTTCGACCAGGACCTCCGGTTCGGCGCGGGCGACCTCAAGAGCGCGTTCTTCACGGTCGACCTGCTGGAGAACGCAGGCTACCAGGGGCCGAGGCACTTCGACTTCAAACCCTCGCGCACCGAGGACGACGAGGGTGTGTGGACCTCGGCTGCGGGGTGCATGCGCAACTACCTGATCCTGCGGGAGAGGGCGGCGGCCTTCCGCGCCGACCCGCGAGTCCGGGAGGCGCTGCAGGCGTCCCGAGTGGACGAACTCGCTCGTCCCACGCTCGCCTCCGGCGAGAAGCCCGAGGAACTGCTGAGCGCCTCGGAAGGGTTCGACCCGGATGAGGCGGGTAAGCGCGCCATGCACTACGAGTGGCTGGATCAGCTCGCGCTGGAGCACCTGATGGGGCTGAGCTGACCCCACGCTCCACAGCCGCGGGGCGACTGCCACCGGCGGCAGGCAACACTCGTGTCGAGCGCGTGTGTGACGAGCACACGCGCTCGACGCGTGTCGTCACGTACGAGAACGAGACCCGAGCGCGCCCGTGAGGTGCTCTCCTGGTCACCGCGAAAGGAGTCGTCGTGTTCGTTCTGGGGATGGATTCCTCCACCCAGTCCACGAAGGCGCTGGTCGTCGACGCCGAGGACGGCAGCGTCGTCGCCGAGGGCAGGGCCTCCCACCCACCGCACTCCGAGATAGATCCGGAGGTGTGGTGGCGGGCTTGCGGCGAGGCCGTGCGGCAGGCGGTCGATGCCGCCCCCGGTCCCGTCGAAGCCGTGTCCGTGGCCGGACAGCAACACGGCATGGTCGCGCTCGACTCCGCGGGCACGGTGCTGCGGGACGCACTGCTGTGGAACGACACCCGTTCGGCGCCGCAGGCAGAGCGGCTGACGGAACGGCACGGCTCAGCGGCACTGGCCGAACGCACCGGGCTGGTCCCGGTGGCGAGCTTCACGCTCACCAAACTCGCCTGGCTCGCCGAGAACGAACCCGCCAACGCGGCGCGGTTGGACCGGGTGCTGCTGCCGCACGACTGGCTGACCTGGCGGTTGTCCGGGAGTCCGGATCGTGCCGTCACCGATCGCGGGGACGCCTCGGGAACCGGCTACTTCTCCCCCGCTTCGGGGGAATGGCTGCCGGAACTGTGCCGCGAGGTGCTGTCCGACCGTGCCCCGCGGCTGCCCGAAGTGCTCTCCCCGAACGAACCCGCCGGGGAGGTCACCGAGCTCGAAGAGCTGCGCGGGGCGACCCTGGGGCCGGGCACCGGCGACAACATGGCCGCGGCGCTCGGCCTCGGCATCGAACCCGGTGATGTGGTCGTCTCCGTCGGAACCTCGGGTACCGCCTTCGCGGTGACCGAACAACCGGGTGGCGACCCCACGGGAGCGGTGGCCGGATTCTGCGACGCGACCGGCCGTTACCTACCGCTGATCGCCACGCTGAACGCGGCCCGGGTGCTCGACTCGACGGCGAACGCGCTGGGCACAGACCTCGCCGGGTTGGACGAACTCGCGCTGCGGGCCGAACCCGGCGCTGCGGGGCTGACGCTGTTGCCCTATCTCGACGGCGAGCGCACCCCCAACCTGCCCGACGCCACGGGCACGTTGACCGGAATGCGCACCGGCAATCTGACCCCGGAGAACATGGCACGCGCGGCCGTGGAGGGAATGCTCTGCGGACTCGCGGACGGGATCGACGCGCTGCGGAACGTGGGGGTGACCGTGCGGCGGGTACTGCTGATAGGGGGCGCCGCCGAGTCGGCCGCGGTGCGCGCTATCGCTCCGATGCTGTTCGGAGTGGACGTGCAGGTACCGGAGGCGGCCGAGTACGTCGCCCTCGGCGCCGCCAGACAGGCCGCCTGGGTGGCCAAGGGCTCCGAGGCGCCACCGGATTGGCCGTTGCGTTGCGAATCGCACGAGGCCCGGGACGTGGGTCGTGGGGAGGAGATCCGCGAGAAGTACCGCGATGCCGTACAGCGGGTGTACGGCTAGTCCGAACCGGACGGCTTGGTGGGACCGAGATGGTCCCACCGAGCGCCACGGGAGGGGATTTCCGTGTACTCGCGTTGATGGCAGAGGGCCACGACAACGGCCCCGAGCAGTGAGAGCACGGCCGAAACGAGGGCCGCATAGGTCATTCCGATGGCGAAGTCCCGGCCCGGTTCCTGCCCGCCCGGAGCCAGCGAGAGCATCGCGGCGATCAGCGCAATCCCCAGCGACGAGCCGACGTAGCGGGCGGTGTTGTTGGCTCCGGAGCCCATCGCCACCCGGTGGTTCGGCACACTCCGCACAGCCAGCCCAGCCAGGGCAGCGTTGGCGAATCCACTCCCGACCCCGGCCAGCGCCAGCCCCGGGACCAGCCACCACCACGAGGACCACTCGGTGATCCCGACCAGGGCAAGCTCACCGAGACCGCACAGGGCCAGTCCACCCGCGACCTGATGCCGGGCACCGAGTACTCCGATCAACCGACGAGCCTGCGGTGCCACCACGAAGGAGAGACCAGACCAGACCCCGAGGATGCCCGCACCCGCGAGTGGGCCAAGACCGAGCACCCGCTGTGCCGCCGCTGGTACGTAGGTCATGAACCCGATCACCGCGACACCGATCATCACCGCTCCCACCGTGGCGGCGAGGAACGCAGGACGCCGCAACAGTTCCAGTTCCAGCATCGGCTCCGCGACCGTTCGTTCTACCAGTACGAAGGCGATCAGCAGTACCAGCCCGAACGCGAGGAACACCAATACCTTCGGCTGTGCCCAACCCTGCCGACTCTCGGTGAGGGCCGCCACCAGGAGAGCGAGACCACCGCCGAGGGTGACCACTCCGGCGATGTCGAGCCCGCGTGGATGATCGCTGCGGGATTCCTCGAGACTCAGCGCCGCCCAAAGTGTCAGCAGGGCGGCGAGAATCGCGATGACCCAGTAGGCAGCGGGCCAGGCGGCGACCTTGATCAACAGTGCCGAGAACACCGGCCCCACGGCGATACCGGCACCCACCATCGCTCCCCACAGCCCCGTGGCTCGCGCCTGCTCCGGACCGGGGACGAAGACGTGGCCCAACAGCCCGAGTCCCGAGGCAAGCAGGGCAGCGCTGGCACCACCCTGCACGATGCGGGCGAGCACGAACATCACTGTGGTGGGTGCGAGGGCGCACGCCACGCTGGAGAGCCCCAGCAACGCACCGCCGAGTACGAAGACCCGCTTACGCCCGAAATCGTCGGCCAGGCTCCCGGAAACCAGCAGGAACACAGCCAGCCCGAGGCTGATACTGCCCAGGATCCAGGTCCGGCCCGAGGCTCCGGAGTCGAGGTCCGCACCGATGATCCCCACTGTCGAGACCGGCGCGGTGAAGTTGATGAGAACAAGCAGGGTGGCCACGCACGACAACGTCAGCGTCACCCACGCTGCCACGGCTCGGTCGGCCACGGATTCGGTCGTCACTACTACTCCCCGAAGTTCGGTGACTGAACTGTTCGGTGATCACACTAGCAGTGTTGGTTCAATGAGCGAACTCAAACATTCGAAAGGTGAATTGTTAGAATGGTCGCGTGGGATTGGGACGTGGCTACTCGAGACAGGACTGCTCACTGGCACACGCGCTGGAAGCGCTCGGGGAACGTTGGACACTTCTCGTGCTTCGCGACTGCTTCTACGGGGTGAGGCAGTTCAAGGACTTCCAGGCACATCTGGACATTCCGCGCGCCGTGCTGGCCGATCGGCTGAAAACACTCACCGCCAGGGGAGCACTCGAACGGCGGGAGCACTCGAACGGGGTGCACTACCTGCTCACCGAGCAGGGGATGGAACTGTGGCCCGCGATATTCTCCCTCGCCCAGTGGGGCGAACGCTGGCTCTCCCCACACGGTTCCCGTCGCGTCTTCAGCCACGCCGACTGCGACACCGACCTGGAGGCCACCGGCCACTGTCCCACGTGCGGCGCTTTCCCCGGCCCCGGCGAACTGCTGGTCCGGGAAGGCCCCGGAGCGGACCCCACCCTGCGGGACGACCGAGTCAGCGCGGCACTCCGCCGTGGCCCGCACCGCCTGTTGACCAACCCGTTCCCGGAACCCGACTACGCGGGCACGGCGGGCGTCTGAACGGCGAGCCCGGAGAAACGACCGGAATTCGACGCCGCTGGGCCTTCCGCCACACTGCGACGAATCCCGAGACGCCCTCCTGAGTGACTCAACGACGGGCGGTGCCGCTGCCGGCTACCGGTGTGTAGGTTGGCGCGGAAACATCGGCGTCGGCCACGGAGGATCCATGCAATCGATCGAGCTGAACGGGACGAGCCCGACCGTGCGGGACGGGGCCTGGGTGGCTCCGACCGCCACGTTGGCCGGTGCGGTCACCCTGGCGGAGGGGGCGAGCGTCTGGTACGCCTCGGTCGTACGCGCCGACTGCGACAGCATCTCGATCGGGCGCCACAGCAATCTCCAGGACGGCTGCGTCGCACACGCCGACCCCGGAATCCCGGTGGAGCTCGGCGAGTACGTCTCGGTGGGTCATCGCGCGGTGCTGCACGGCTGCACCGTCGAGGACAACGTGCTGGTGGGCATGAGCGCCACCGTGCTCAACGGGGCGCGCGTCGGTTCCGGCAGCATCATCGCGGCGGGCACCGTGATCCTGGAGGGCACCGAGATCCCGCCGAACTCGCTGGTGGCGGGTGTGCCGGGCAAGGTACGCCGCGAAACCACCGGGGAGGAGCGAGAGCTCATCACGGCCAACGCCCAGCACTACCTCACGCTCAAGAACCAGCACTCCGAAGCGACGAACTGAAGAACCGATCCGGAGAGTTCTCCTACCCGGCGCCCGGAAGCATCCGCGCCGGCACGGCGAAGCCGCCGAAGCGCTGAGCCACAAAGCGACAGGGCGGTTCAGCGGCCCGGCACCGGAGGTAGCGTTGTCGGCCATGAACGATGGGAACGAAACCGGCCACGACTGGGGAGAACCACGCAGCAAGACCGTCACCTGGTACGACCCCACCACGGGTGCCCGCGCGGCCACCGGCATGTCCGGACTGGACTACCTGTCGGCGATGCATCGCGGCGAGCTGCCGCCACCACCGATCAGCGCACTGTTCGGTGACATGCGGATCAGCAGCGTGGCCGAGGGCGAGGTGGAGTTCAGCTGCCTCCCCGACGAGTCGGCCTACAACCCGATCGGCATGGTGCACGGCGGACTGGCCTGCACCCTGCTCGACTCGGTGACCGGCTGTGCCGTGCACAGCACGCTTCCCGCCGGTACGGGCTACAGTTCGGCCGAGATCAAGGTCAGCTACCTGCGCGCCATCCACCTCGACACCGGAGAACTCCACGCCCTCGGCAGGGTTACCAAACCGGGACGACAGGTGGCGTTCGCGGAGGGCGAGCTCCGGGATTCGACGGGCAAACTGCTCGCCACGGCATCGAGCACCTGTACCGTTCTCGGTTGACCTCGGGCCCGGCCGGGCCCGAACATCCGGTGCGCGCCGGCGGCAACCACCACCTCGCCCCATCGGGAACCGCTCAGCCCGCCAGCGAGCCGCCGGTGGAATCCGGTGCGGAGCTCAGCGCGCGGGAGATCCCGCGAGCTGCCATCCGCACGGCCGGAGCCAGCGAGCTCGGCCGGACGCTGCCGAAACGCAGCACCACCGAGAGCGCCGCCACCACCGCACCGGAGCCGTCGAAGACGGGCGCTGCCACCGAGAGGGCGTCGGAGGTCACCTGCCGGTCGCTGACCGCGAACCCGTCCCTGCGAACGTCTGCCAGCACCCTTCGCACCCGCTCCGGGTCGGTCAGCGTGTGGGAGGTGAACCGGCGCAGCGGCGCCGCCAACACGCGTTGGCGGACCTCGGACGGAGCGTGCGCGAGCAGCACCAAGCCCACACCGGTCGGCGGCATCGGAAACCTGCCACCGATTCTGGTCCGCACTCCCACCGAGGCGCGCCCGGCGAGCCGTTCCACGAACACGACCTCCTCGTCGGCCCTGACCCCCAACTGCACGTTTTCCCTGGTGACCTCGTAGAGATCCTCCATGTAGGGCAGCGCCACCTCGCGCAGTCCGGGCCCTCGCGGGGCCAGCGCGGCGATCTCGAACAGCGCCAGTCCGACCCGGTAGCGACGATCGGAACCGCGTTCCAGAACTCCCCGCTCGGTGAGCTCACCGACCAACCGGTGCACCGTGGTCATGGCCAGTCCGGATCGGTGTGCGATCTCGCTGAGCGTCAATTCCGCGCTGCCTGATCTGAAGGCCGACAGCAGCATGAACAGCTTCCCGGTGACGGAACGGTCGTCGCGCCCGGCGGCCCCCTCCCTGGTCGGTGCCATACCACGCTCCCTGCAGTCGGCTCCCTGCACTCGGTTCGAGTGCGACGAGACCGTCGCCCTCACGGACCCTTGGGGACCGCTGGCCGCGAGTCACCCCACCGGGCCTCTCACCTGCTCGCCACGTTCTCCGGAACCGGACATCCGTCCGAGGATGATCCGGATCACTCCTACACGAAACCGGATTTTCCGTTCAACGGAAACGAAATCACGAGCGTCCAGGGTCCCATCACGTCCGGCCGACGCGGAACCGCTGCGCAACGAGCTCCCCCTGTTTCGAAACCAACAAGTTCCACAAAGGGTGCCCTACTGTCGCGGTCATGGCACAACGTTCTTTCCCGCCCTACCGGGCCGACCACGTGGGCAGCCTGCTGCGCCCCTCGTACCTGCACTCGGCACGCGAGAAGTTCGCGGCGGGCGAGCTGTCCGCCGAGGCGCTGCGCGAAACCGAGGACCGCGCGGTACGTGAGGTGGTGGCCATGCAGGAGGACATCGGGCTTTCCACCGCGACCGACGGTGAGTTCCGCCGCTCCACGTGGCACATGGACTTCATCTACAAGCTGGACGGCATCAACGCCAGTGACTCCACGATGTCCGTGCGGTTCCACAACGAAGCGGGTGACATCGAGTTCGCCCCCTCGGCAACCCGGATCGACGGGAGGATCCGACTCGGGGAACCGATCTTCGGCGAGGACTTCGCCTACCTGGCCGCTCAGGTCAGCACGGCCACCCCCAAGCTGACGATGCCCTCGCCGAGCATGGTCCACTACCGGGGCGGCCCCGCGGCGATCAGTCCGGAGGTGTACCCGGACATCGAGCAGTTCTGGAACGACCTCTCGGCCGCCTACGCCGACCAGATCCGGGCCATGGCCGCCAGGGGCTGCAAGTACCTCCAGCTCGACGACACCAGTCTGGCCTACCTCAACGATCCGGCCCAACGCGCCCAACTGGCCGAGCGCGGCGACGACGCCGAGCACCAGCACCTGCGCAACATCAAGCAGATGAACGCGGCCCTCGCCGCTCGTCCGGCCGACATGGCGGTGACCACGCACATGTGCCGGGGCAACTTCCGCTCCTCGTGGGTGGCCGAGGGCGGCTACGAGTTCGTCGCGGAGGCGGTGTTCAACGAGCTCGACGTGGACGGATTCTTCCTGGAGTTCGACGACGAACGTTCGGGAGGGTTCGCCCCACTGCGCTTCGTCCCCGACGACAAGATGGTCGTGCTCGGGCTGGTCACCACCAAACGCGGCGAGCTGGAGTCCAAGGACGCGCTGAAACGGCGTATCGAAGAAGCCACCAAATACATCGACATCGACCAGCTCTGCCTGTCACCGCAGTGCGGATTCGCCTCCACGCAGGAGGGCAACGCGCTGGACCACGAACAGCAGGCGGCCAAGCTGCGACTGATCGTCGAAACCGCGCGTGAGGTGTGGGGCGACTGATCCGGAGACCGCTCGGAGCGGCGCCCCCGGCACGCGGCGGAGTCTCGTCGTCATTGCACCGCCGAGTCCCGGGGGCGCCTGCCGCAGCACACGACGAGGACGATCCCCCACCACGCGTATGCTCCATTCGAGCGAACTCGATCAACGGCGGTACCCCGATGCCAGGTCCAACCGGTAGGCACGGGACTTGACCGCGCGATCCGGTCACCCGGTCGGCACCGACCGCCGCCGTCACTGCCCGAGCGGTGAACCCCACGGCAGCGGCACGACGCCGGTCACCGGCGGCGCCGGAGCTCGCGCGGCCGTATCGGCGCAATCGACCTCGTCGAGGGGGCTCGGTCATGACCGGTGAGGAAAAGGCACTGCTCGGCGCGCTCGGTGTGGTGGCCGCGATCGTCCCGTTGGTGCTGGGGCTGACTGCGGGATGGCCGGCGTGGCTGTGGCTGCCGTTGGCGTTGGCGTTGGCTGCGGCCCCACAGCCGCTGGGCAGGCGGATCAGCAGGCGGCGCGAGGAACAACGTATCCGTGAGGAGATGCGGCAGCAGCAGGAACAGCGACAGCAACAACCACCCGAACAGGCTCCCTCCACTCACCCTTCGCACCAGGTCGAGGGGCTGTGGGTGCCCACCCAACATCCGGAGTACCGGCTGCTGTTGTCGGCCACGGTGCACTGGATAGCGGCTCCCGGCGCAGCGGGCCCTTCTCCGGAGCGACAGCAGGCCATCGCGGTGGACGCGGTCTACCGACGTGCCTGCGCGGTGACCGCGGAGACCGGAGCGCTGGATCACGGGATCACCACTCATCGACTGCGGGACGCACTGGGGGTGATGCGGCAGGACCCGGCGGGGCACCTGCAGGCTTGGGCGCAGGACGTATCGCTGACGATGCGGGAGACCGACGAACAGCGGCTGCGCGCACTCGGCGATGTGGCCAAGGACGAGGAGATACGACAGCGCAGGCGCGACGGGGAACGCGGTTATCGCGAGTACCTGACCAACGACGCGCTCAAGGACACCGCCAACGCGGTGGTGTGGTGGCTCGCGCAGGAGGATGTGTCCAGGCAACGGCTGGAGGAGGCGGTGGGGTTGGTCGACACACTCTCCCAACTGTCGGCGCTGGCCCACAGTCCGGAGGAAGCCACGCGGCACGGTGCGGCCTCGGCCCAGTGGGTCCCCGCCACCGGTTTCTTCACCTCGGACACCGCTGTGAGCGGCACCACGTTCGCACGCCGGACTTTCGCCTCGGGCGGGGAGACCGCGCCGCCGGAAATCTCGGGAATGGACGAAGCACAGGACCGCACGAGCATTCGGGTGCTGTTCGCCAGACACATGATCGAGGCGAGCCATCCCGAGGACGACGAACAGCGGCCACTCTTCGCGCGTCGACTGGCTGATGTGCTCGACGAGCACGAGATGTCGCGGGAGGCAACCGAGATCCGAGCGGAGTACGAGAGCGACGGCGAGCCGGAGAACTCCGAACAGAACACCACGGTGATTCCCGGGGACGAACTGGACCAACACCGGTACGGACTGGATCAGTAGCGGGGCCGTCGGGCCGCTGTTCCGGTGACGTTCGACCCTAGTCGCCCTCGGCCGGGCTACAACAGGGTTACCTGTGAGAGTTCCTCTCCCCTCGCGGGAGAGACAGGTTCTTTCCGAGCGGAGCGAAAAGATGTTGCCACCGGATCAACAACACATCGTGGTAGGCGTCGACGGGTCGATATCCGCACTGCAGGCGGCACTGTGGGCATCCGAGGAAAGTGTCCGCACCGATTCCGCGCTGTGCCTGGTGGTGGTCCACGAGGACGAAGCGCTCCAGTACTACGCGGCCCGGACGGTCGAGGAAGTGTCCGCGCGCTGCCGGACGCTGCGGCCGGAACTGTGCGTGGTGACCAGTGTGGTGCTGGGTGATCCGGTGGAGTGTCTGATCCGTGAGTCCCGCAACGCTCACGAACTGGTGCTCGGCGGGCTCGGTGGAAAACCACTCGGCTCGGTCAGCGCCGCCGTCGCCGGACGCGCCCACTGCCCCGTGGTGCTGACCAACGGCACGAGCGGCTCGTGGAACGGCCCCGTGGTGGTGGGGCTCCACGAGGACGGGGACGATGCTCCCCTGCTGCAGTACGCCTTCGAGGCGGCAGCGCTACGCGAGGATCCTCGGCTCGAAATCGTAAGATCCTGGCACGAGTCCGACTACGGGGAGACGGTACGAACACCGCTGTCACCCCACCACGGGGAACGGCTGCGACAGGCATTGGAGCACTGGCTGTCCGAACGGTCGGACGGTTGGGCCGAGAAGTATCCGGAAGTGCGAGTCAGCCGGAGCGTACGGGGCGGCCAGCCGGTTCCGGTACTCACGAGAACCAGTGAGAACGCCGCGCTGCTGATCGTTGGCCGCGGAACCGACGGAAACCTCGCCCGAAACGGGTCCGGCTCCACGCTCATCGGAGTGACTCGGCACGCGAATCGCCCCGTGGCGGTAGTGCCACTAGGATCGCCATCCGGCACGTAGACCGGTTGACCACCGGGGCGGCATCTGTCGGACCACAGCGGTTCCGGGAGAAGCGTCGAGGACGAGGCGCGTCCGCTCCGCGGAACGAGTCGGCCCGGTGCGGAATGCTCAGGTTTCGAGATACCCCAGCTGGGCCGAGAGCTCCTTGGAGGCCACCGTCATCGCGTCGACGAGTTCACGCATCCTTCTGCGGGAGAACCGGTAGGATGGTCCGGAAGCGCTCAGCGCTGCGATGACCCCACCGTTGTGGTTGTACACGGCGACCGCCGCCGCGTTCAGTCCCAGTTCGAGCTCCTCGTAGCTGGTCGCGTAACCGTCGCGTTCGATGGCCTGGAACTCCTTGCGGAGCTCTTCGGAATCGGTGATGGTTCGCGCCGTGTAGCGTTGCAGTTCCTCACCGAGCAGATCCTCCCGATCCTCGGTGGGGGCGTGCGCGAACAGCACCTTGCCGCTCGAAGTGGCATGCAGCGGTGTTCGCTGTCCCACCCAGTTGTGCGCGGTGACGGAAGCTGTGCCGCGCGCCTGGCTGATATTGATCGCCACGTCATGATCCCGGATGGCGATGTTGACGGTCTCGCCGAGTTCGGCGGCGAGCGAGTCACAGTACGGTGCGCCGAGGCGCGGCAGGTCCATCCGTTCGGTGGCTGCGCCCGCGAGGCGGACCACCCCGAATCCGATGACGTATTTGCCCCTGTCCTTGAGCTGTTCCACCAGGCCACGTGTTTCCAACACACTGACCAGCCTCGACGCGGTGGACTTGTGCACGCCCAGTTCTCCGGCGATCTCGGTTATGCCGACCTCGCCGTTGCGTGCCACGAGTTCCAGGATCGTCACGGCACGGTCCACCGACTGAACCAAGGCCCCCGATCCTCTGCCTCGTGCGTCCGCTGATTCACTCACGACTCAACCGTATCCGTCCGGGGACAATTGCCGGAACCAACCGTCCTCGTCGGTCCACCGCCCGACTTTCCCGGCAGTCGCCCAACAAACCGTGCGCGGTTCCGTTATACGCAACATAGCGCTCGCCTCGTGGCGAACCCGGCGGCACCGGCGAGTTCACCGGCTGCGACACCACCGTGCGGCCGAGCCCGGCTCCACCGCGGAATCGGGCCCACCTCACGCTTACAGTATCGCAGACGGTAACAGCCGGGAACCCGTGAGGTATCCGGACGACTACCGAGAGCCATCGAAATCGACGAGACCAGCGGGATGTGAACACTCCCGGTCACCGCCGTCAACCGTCGAGAAACTCGGCCATGGCATCCAACAGCAGGTCCGCGAGGTACTCGGCGAAGGAACAGCGCACCATGATGCGGTAGCCGGGTTCGTGGTCCAGCTGCCACAGCACCACCACTACCCGCCCCAGCAGGGTCTGTGCGCAGTCACCGGGACCGAACGCACGTGGATGAAGATCGAGCGAGCACAGCTTCTCCAGCACCTCACGGGCCATCGGACCGGAAAGACGCAGCGTGGTGCGATTGGCCGAGACATCCACCACGGAGCCGGAACCGCCCTGTTGGGCGGTCCGGACGGTGCGCAGCAGACTCTCGGCGCGCCCGTCCGGTGCCACGATCAACGACTCGTCGGGGCCCAACCACAGCACGGCGTCGTGCTCGTCCCCGCTGACCCTGTTGGCCGCGGGCAGTGGCAGCCCCAACGCATCCGCCACCGAGGCGGCGGACGAACTGCCCGGGGAGGTCCGGAGATCGAGCTGCGTGAGGAACGGCTCCTCACGCAACCGGACTCCACGAGCACCGGATGCGCTACGACGTTCGAACTCCGCGGCACGGTGTTCCAGTGGACCGTGCCGCAGCGCCGTGGCGACCTCGGCCGCGGCGGTGTCGGTTTCAACCTTGTGCGGGACCGTCACGTCGGACTCCTTCCGGGTCGTAGAACACGGGACTGGTGATCTCCACCTCGACGTCACGACCGTCGACCGGCACGCACACCACGTCTCCGAAGCGTTGCTGTCCCCGGCTGATCAGACCGAGCGCGAAGGTTCGCTCGAGAGCGGCACTGTGATAGCTCGAGGTGACGTGTCCGAGCATCGGCACGGGAGGCTGCCTCGACACGTCGGGCTCCACCAGGTGGGAACCCTCCGGCAACAGGGTCGTGGTGTCGGTGGGCAACAGTCCGACCAGCTGTTTGCGATCCTCACGCACCAGGTCGGGACGACTCAGCGAACGCTTGCCGATGAAGTCCTTCTGCTTGGAGACTGCCCAGTCCATTCCCAGGTCCACCGGAGTGACCGTTCCGTCGGTGTCCTGCCCGACGATCACGAACCCCTTCTCGGCGCGCAGTACGTGCATCGTCTCGGTGCCGTAGGGGGTGATGCCCAGATCGGAGCCGGCTGTCATGGTGGCTTCCCAGAGCGCCTCTCCGTACCAACGGGGGACGTTGACCTCGAAGGCGAGCTCTCCCGAGAACGAGACCCGGGATATCCTGGCGGGAATCCCACCGGTGAGCGACGTCTCGTGGAACCGCATGAACCCGAAGGAGTCGGCCGAGACGTCGAGGTCCGGGGCGAGCCGCCCCACCACCGTGCGGGAGTCCGGGCCGACCACCGCGACGGCCGCCCACTGCTCGGTGACCGAGGTGCAGTAGACGTCCAGGTCGGGCCACTCGGTCTGCAACCACTCCTCGAGCCAGTCCAGCACCTTCGCCGCGCCACCTGTGGTGGTGCTCATCAGGTACCGGTCCTCGGCCAACCGCATCGAGACACCGTCGTCGAGCACCATCCCGTCCGCACCGCACATCATCCCGTACCTGGCCTTGCCGACCGCCAGCTTCGCGAATCCGTTGGTGTATATCCGGTCGAGGAACACCGGCGCGTCCGGCCCCACGATCTCGATGCGCCCGAGCGTGCTGACGTCCTGGACGGCGACTCCGGTGCGGGCCGCCGCGCACTCACGCAGCACGGCCGCGTGCATGTCCTCGGCACCGCGCGGGTAGTACCTGGCACGTTTCCACTGGCCCACGTCCTCGAAGACCGCGCCCGCCTCGACGTGCAGGTGGTGCATCGGTGTGGTGCGCACCGGATCGTAGAGCTCGCCCCGGGTGCGTCCGGCGAACAGCGCGAGCGGCACCGGCGTGTAGGGCGGGCGGAAAGTGGTGGTTCCCACCTCACCGGGGGAGTTCGCCGCCAGAATCTCCGCCAGAACCCCGACCGCGTTGACACCCGAACCCTTCCCCTGGTCCAGCCCGGTCGAGATGGTGGTGTAACGCTTGACGTGCTGCACCGAACGCATCCCGGTCTCGGTGGCGCGGTACATGTCGGCCACCGTGGCGTCGCGCTGCAGGTCCACGAAGTGTTCGGTGCAACGCTCCGGAGGGCGCGACTCGTCGGGAACCAGCCATACCGGCCGTGGCCTGCTGCCCTGTCGATCGCCGTCCACCTGCGGCACCGGCGGCGGGGCGGTGCGGAACCCGCTGAGTGTGGCGGCCTCTGCCCCCGCCGCGAATCCCTGCGCGAGGCATCCCGCGAGATCGTAGGTGCCTCGTGCCGAGCCCACCACTTTCGCGGAACGCCCACCGGTCGTCCGCGGTACGAACCCGGCCACCACGGGATCCCAACGCACCGCTCCCCCGCACTGGGCGAACAGCTGAACCGCCGGATTCCAGCCACCGCTGACCGCCAACAGGTCGCAGGAGAACTCGCTGCTCCAGCCCGTGAGTGAACCGTCGTCGTCGAGCCCGCGCACCCGCACACCGGATATGCGGTGCTGCCCAGTGGTGGCGACCACCGCTGCCGATGTCACCACGTGGGCACCGGCGGCACGGACCTGTTCGACCAACCGTGCGGACGGTTCGGGCCGGGTGTCCACGATGGCCGGAACACGGGCTCCCGCGCCGAGCAGGTCGAGCGCGGTGCTGTACGCGCTGTCCGAAGTGGTGAAGACGACGGCCTCTCGACCCGGCAGCACGGCATAGCGGTTGAGATAGGACCTGACCGCCGAGGCCAGCATCACGCCGGGGCGGTCGTTGTCGGCGAACACCACGGGACGTTCGTGTGCTCCGGTGGCTAGCACCACCTGCTTCGCCCTGACGTGCCAGAGGCGCTGCCGGCTCGTCGAGGGAGGCGGAACGGCCATGTGGTCCGTACGACTCTCGGCTACGAGCAGGTAATTGTGGTCGTAGTACCCGAGGGCCGCGGAGCGGGTCAGCACCCGGACCTGTTCGTTCTCCGCGAGTTCACGCGCGGCGCGCCCGATCCATTCGGTGGCCGGATGTCCGGCGATGTCGGCCCGGCCGTCCAGCAGCATGCCGCCGAGCTCGCGGTGCTGGTCGACGAGGATCACCCGAGCACCACCTCGCGCGGCAGCCAGACTCGCCGCTATCCCGGAGGGACCGGCTCCCACTACGACGACGTCGGTGTGCACGAACTTCTTGTCGTAACCCGCGGTGTCCCGCTGTTGGCTCAACCATCCGACGCCGGAAAGCGTCTCGGCACGCAGCCCTTCCCGGAGTTCGATCTCGGTGGTGGGCAGCATGGGTTCCGGACATGCGCCGTCGAGCAGCTGGACCAGCGCGTTGGGTTCGGTGCAGTCGGCACTGAGCACCCCCCGCGGGCGTCCCAGCTGGATAGAGGGAGCCACCTCGATGTCGCCTTGTGCCAGCATGGCCGAGGCCAACGTGTCTCCGGGCCTGCCGTGGACCGGACGTCCATCCACGGTGGCATTCAACGTGCGGGTGCGGTCGATGCGCCCCGCGCGGACCGAGGCGTTCACACGGTTGGGGTTCGACGGACTCGTCATGGTGTTACCGACCTTCGCGACGTCGTGGAATGTCCGGCCTCATCTCGTTGGTCGCGGTGTCGCGAACGAGCGAGAACCAGCGGCGACAGCCCGCCGTGTGCACCCAGCGCTCGTCGAACGAGCCCGCGGGGTTCGCGCGGACGAACAGGTACTCGCCCCACGCGGCGTCGTCGAGCTGGTGGGGATCGGCCGGGTAGTCGACATCGGCCTGTCCGCCGTAGCGGAACTCGGCCTCGTCGCGGTCACCGCACCACGGGCATCGGACGAGTAGCATCTACGACCTCCTGTGCGTCTCGTCGAGCAACGGAGCGGGAATCCACGGCAGAACTCGCTCGGGTGGCCGGCTCTCGTGTGGCCGGGTACCGGCGCGTGGGTCGGTGCCTCGCCTGGTTGGACCTGCTGGTGAGCAGCGCATTCGAAGTGCACCCCCGCTTCAGTGGGCAACGGCCGCCGCGCCGTGTTCGTCGATGAGGGCTCCGCTGGTGAACCGCTCCATGCCGTAGGGCTCGTTGAGCGGATGTGGCTCGCCGGTGGCGATGGTGTGGGCGAACACCCATCCCGCCCCAGGGGTCGCCTTGAAGCCGCCCGTACCCCAGCCACAGTTGACGAAGAGGTTCTCGTAGGGCGTGGGGCCGATGATCGGCGAGGCGTCCGGTGTCACGTCCACGGTGCCCGCCCAGGTACGCAGCAGATGCGCTCTGGCGAACACGGGGAACAGTTCCACGGCCGCCGCCAGCTGGTTCTCGATCACGTGCACCGAGCCTCGCTGCGCGTACCCGTTGTGGGTGTCCACGCCCGCGCCGAGCACGAGCTCGCCCTTGTGGGCCTGGCTGGTGTAGACGTGCACGTGGTTGGACATGACCACGCAGGGATGCACGGGTTCGAGGATCTCGGTGGCCATGGCCTGCAGCGGGTGACTCTGCAACGGCAGGCGGACACCGAGGGTGTCGGTGAGCAGCGTTGTCCTTCCCGCCGCGGCGAGTCCCACCCGCCCGGCTCCGATGTCACCGCTGTCGGTTCGTACCCCGGTCACTCGGTCCCCGTCGGTGACGAAGCCGGTGACCTCACGGTTCTGGATGAAGTCCACTCCCATCTCGTCGCACTTTCGTGCCAGCCCCCACGCGACGAGGTCGTGCTTGGCAATCCCCGCCCTGCGCTGGTAAGTGGCGCCGAGCACCGGATAGCGCAGATTCGACGTGTTGAGGATGGGGCAGACCTCGGAGATCTCGTCGGGGGTGAGCCACTCGGCGTCCACCCCGTTGAGCTCATTGGCGAACGCTCTCCTACGAGCGTCTCGGACCTCCTGCTCGGTGTGGGCGAGATTGAGCACGCCGCGCTGGCTGAAGTGGAACTCGTAGTCGAGCTCCTCGTGGAGCTCTTCCCAGAGCCGCAACGCGTGGTCGTAGAGGGCGGCACTCGCGTCGAGCAGGTAGTTCGAACGGATGATCGTGGTGTTTCGGGCCATGTTGCCGCCCGCGAGCCACCCGCGCTCGACAACGGCGATGTCGGTGAGGCCGTGGTTGCGCGCCAGGTAGTAGGCGGTGGCCAGTCCGTGCCCACCGGCTCCGACGATCACCACGTCGTAGTTGCGTTTCGGCTCCGGATTGCGCCAGAGCCGCTCCGGAGGAGCTGGGGTGTTGCCGTCAGCGACCAACGGTGGCTCCTTGCTGGCAGTTTGCTGGTTACCGGCGTAGGTCGGTGGCTCGGATCGGCTGCCGGGGGACTCGCGGCCGAACCGCGCGAAGAGCGCTGGGCGACCGATGACGATCATCGTTACATATGAGTGAACAACAACTGAAATGTCAGTCTGTGAGGTAGGCTACGAGTCGTGTCGGAAGCGGTCAATTCCCCATCGGGTGACAGTTCGCCACAACGGCTCCCCCAGGAGCGCCCCTCACAGGCCGAACGTGCCTACCTGACGCTGCGGGAAGAGATCCTGTCGCTGCGACTTGCCCCCGGATCCCCCGTGCGGGAAGAAGCACTGACCCGCGAACTGAACCTCGGACGCACCCCTTTCCGCGAAGCCGTGAAACGCCTCGCCGCCGAGTCCCTGGTGGCGATCTACCCCCGCAGGGGGACCTTCGTCACCGAGGTCAACATCACCGACCACGCCCTGATCGCCGACGTGCGTCGCAGGCTGGAGGGGCACGCGGCCAGAAGGGCGGCCGAACGGGCCACCGAGGCGGAGCGGAGTGAACTCGCGGCACTGGTGGAACTGGTCGAGCACGTCCCCGAGGAGCCGGAGACGGTCATGAGCGTGGATGCCCGGGTGCACCGCACGCTGTATCGCTGCACACACAACGGCTACCTGGAAAACACTCTCGGGCAGTACTACAACCTCGCACTGCGCATCTGGGGACTCTTCTTCGATCGATTGAGTGACGTCACGAGCCATGTCACCGAACACACCGAGTTACTGAAAGCCATCATCGACGCCGATGCGGACCGGGCCGACCGCGTCGCGGTCGACCATGTCGATCACTTCGAGAACTCGATTCGGCAAGTGCTGTAGCTACTTCCTCGCCCCGTGCGAGCGAAATCGCGGATTCCCCAGCGCAACGCCGCGATCTTGAGCCGGCAACTCACTCATTTGTCGCCCGAATGTGTGTCTTGACGCACGTAGAGCATCGGGCGCACTGTTGCGAGTGACGCAGATAGTTGTTCTAGACGCAACACCGGTTCCCGATATTCGGCAGGGGGCGGCAATGGCTTCGGTGCTCGATTCGAGTGCACGCATCGTGATAATCGGCGCTGGAATCGTCGGTTGCAGTACCGCCTACCACCTCGCCCGACGCGGGGTGACGGACGTACTCGTGGTCGAGCAGGGGCCACTCTTCGCCACCGGTGGCTCGTCCTCGCACGCGCCGGGACTCGTCTTCCAGACCAGCGGTTCGCAGACGATGACCCAGCTCGCGCGCTACACGGTGGAGCGGTTCACCGCAGCGAGCGTGGACGGCCGTCCCTGCTTCCACCAGGTGGGAGGAATCGAGGTCGCCACCTCGCAAGCACGGTGGGACGAGCTGCACCGCAAACACGGGCTCGCCACCGCCTGGGGCGTGGAAGGCACGCTGCTCACGCCGGAAGAGGTTCACGAGCGGATTCCGCAGGTGGATCCGAGCCGGATCCACGGCGGGTTCCACGTGCCCACCGACGGAATCGCCAAGCCGGTGCGCGCCGCCGAGTCCATGGCTCGGGAGGCACAGCGCCTCGGCGTCCGGTTCGCCGCGCACACCGCGGTTACCGGCTTCGACACGGCCGACGGCCGAGTGAACGCGGTGCACACCGACCGGGGAACGGTCACGGCCGAGCGGGTGCTGTGCTGCGCGGGCATCTGGGGGCCGCGGATCGGCGAGCTGGCGGGCGTGTCCATCCCGGTACAGCCGGTCGCCCATCAGTACGCGGTCACCGAGCCGGTCGAAGGACTGGTCTCCGGTGACGAGGAGGTCGAACAACCCATTCTGCGCCAGCAGGACAGCTCGCTGTACTTCCGACAGATCCACGACCGCTACGGAATCGGTTCCTACCAGCACCGGGTGATCCCCGTGTCCTGCGACGAGCTGACCCCGACCAAGGCCGCGGGAGACGGCGTCGAGGCACCTCCGGAGGGCGGTGGCTGGAAGGGCATGTCCTCGGTTCACCCGTTCACACCCGAGGACTTCGCCAAGCCGTTCGCGGAAGCGCGCGACTTGATCCCCGCGTTGCGGCGTAGCGAGGTTGCCGAGGGCATGAACGGGATCTTCCTGTTCACCGCCGACGGTGCTCCGGTGCTGGGGCCGACCCGCGAGGTGGACAACTTCTGGGTGGCCGAGGCGGTGTGGATCACGCACTCCGCCGGTGTGGGACTGGCGGTGGCCGAGTGGATGACCGAGGGCGAGCCCAGCATCGACCTGCGCTCGGCGGACGTGCGGCGGTTCGAGAACTTCGCGCACAGCGACAGCTACGTCTCCGAGCGCAGCGCGCAGACCTTCCGCGAGGTCTACGACATCATCCATCCCCAGCAGCCCCCCGAACACCCCAGGCCACTGCGCACCAGTCCGTTCTATCCGCGCCAGCAGGAACTCGGGGCGGTTTTCCTGGAGGCCAGCGGATGGGAACGGCCGCACTGGTTCGAGGCCAACGAGCCTCTCGTGGCCGAACGCGAGCCGGCCACTCCCGGCCGGTGGGCCAGTCGTTACTGGTCCCCGGTAATCGCGGCCGAGCACCAGGTCACCCGGGAACGGGTCGCCATGTACGACATGACCTCGCTGTGTCGCGCGGAGGTCAGCGGCCCCGGCGCGCTGGAGCTGCTACAGCGGTTGACGACCAATCAACTGGACCGTGCTCCCGGCTACGTGACCTACACGCTGATGCTCGATCACAGGGGTGGTATCCGCTCGGACGTCACCGTGGCGCGGCTTTCGGAGGACAGCTTCCAGGTCGGCTGCAACGGACAGCGGGACATCGCGTGGATGCGCGACCACGCGGACGAGTCGACAACGGTACGTGACATCACCGGTGGCACGTGCTGCATCGGCCTGTGGGGGCCGTACGCACGTGCGGTGCTGCAGTCGCTGACCGATACCGACGTCTCGCACGAGCAGTTCCGGTTCTTCCGGGCCAAACGGTTGTTCGTGCGGGAGGTTCCGGTGACGGCGCTGCGACTGTCCTACGTCGGTGAACTCGGGTGGGAGCTCTACACCACGGCCGACTTCGGGCTACGGCTCTGGGACCTGCTGGCCGGCGCGGGCGCCGAGTACGGCGTCATCGCGGGCGGCAGGGGTGCTTTCAGCAACATGAGGCTGGAGAAGGGATACCGGGCCTGGGGCGGTGACATGTGGAGCGTGCACACCCCCGACGAGGCGGGACTGGCCTTCGCCGTGAAGCCGGAGAAGGGTCGGTTCATCGGTCGTGACGCGCTGCTTCGCCGCCGCGAGTCCCCGATACGACGAAAGTTGTGCTGCCTGTCGATCGACGACGGCACGGTAGTGATGGGTTCCGAGCCGGTCTTCGTCGGTTCCCGGGACCGACAAGCCCACGGTTTCACCACGAGTACGGGCTACGGCCACAGCCTCGGCCTCAGCCTCGCCTACGCGTGGTTGCCCTCGGAACTGTCCGAAGCGGGCACCTCCGTCGAGGTGGCCTACTTCGGAGAACGGCATCCCGCCACGGTGATGTCCGATCCGGTGTTCGACCCCGAGATGAAACGAATGCGCTGCTGAGAGCGCATCGATCTCCATCCCCCCGACAACCGGGCCGTCGACCGCAGCGCGGTGGACGGCCCGGCGAAATCGCCCCATCAACCCCATAGGAGTCCCCCATGAGCATCAACCCGACACCCGCGATCCTGCAGTACCCCCGTCTCCGCAAGTCCCCCTTCTTCTACGCTTCGCGCAGGCACGGGGTGGGGATGTACAGCGTGTACAACCACACCTATCACGCCAGGCACTACGGTGACCCGGTAGCCGAGTACTGGCACCTGCTCAACGGTGTGACGCTGTGGGACGTCGGTGTCGAGCGTCAGGTGGAGATCACCGGCCCGGACGCCTTCGAGTTCACCAACATGCTGGTCCCCCGTGATCTGAACAAGTGCCGGGTCGGGCAGTGCAAGTACGTGTTCATCACCGCGGAGGACGGCGGCATCATCAACGATCCCGTGCTGCTGCGCCTCGGGGAGAACCACTTCTGGCTGTCGTTGGCCGACAGCGACGTGCTGCTGTGGGCCAAGGGGCTCGCCTACAGCCTGGGGATGAACGTTCAGATCCGCGAACCCGACGTGGGTCCGGTCCAGGTGCAGGGACCGAAGTCCCGCGACGTCATGGTGGACCTGTTCGGGGAGTCCATCCAGGAGATCCCGTACTACTACGCCGTCGACAGGCAGCTGGACGGCATGGACGTGATCGTCTCGCGTACCGGCTACACCGCCGAGCTCGGCTACGAGATCTACCTGCACAACGCCAGCCAGGACGGTGTGCGCCTCTGGGAGAAGATCTGGGAGGCCGGTCGACCCTACGACATGCGGGTGATCGGTCCCTGCCACATCCGGCGGATCGAGGCGGGCATCCTTTCCTGGGGCTGCGACATCACCTACGACACGAATCCGTTCGAGGTCGGTTACGGGTTCGAGGCGACCTGGATGGTCGATCTCAACCAGGAGGCGGACTTCATCGGGAAATCCGCGCTGACCCGGATCTACAACGAGGGGATCACCCGCAAGCTGGTGGGTGTGGCCATGGGTGGCCCCGAAGTGGGCAGCTTCAACGACGGTTCGATGATCGACACCTTCCCGGTGCGGGATCCCAACGGACTGCGTATCGGAGACGTCACCTCCGCCTGCCACTCGCCGAGGCTGGACCGCAACATCGGTTACGCGATGGTGCCGATCAGCTACCACGAGGTGGGAACGCCCCTGGTGGTGGAGACCCAGCACGGCCCGCAGGAGGCCGAGGTGGTGGAAAAGCCGTTCCTCGACCCGAAGAAGCAGATCCCCAAGCAGTTCGAACGGCAGGAAGAAGCGGCGGTGTCGAAATGACCACGAACGCGCAACAACAGCTACAGCGTTACCTCCGCAACGCCCGTTACGAGGTTCTGCCGCTGCGGGGGGTCGTCGAGCAGGTGCGGGAACTGCCCGCCGGAACCACGGTCACCGTGACGTCCTCCCCCGCCAAGGGGACCGAAGCCACTCTGGACACCGCGGCACGGCTGCACCACGAGGGCATGCACGTGATCCCCCACCTGGCGGCACGCCTGGTCCGGGACTCGGCTCATCTGAGCGATCTGCTCGCCCGGGTGAGCGACCTCGGTCTCACCGAGGTGTTCGTGATCGCCGGGGACGCCGAACGTCCGGCGGGCAGGTTCACCGACGCCCTGTCGTTACTGCGGGGCATGGAGGAGATCGGCACCAGGCCGCATCGGCTCGGGATAACCGGGTATCCGGAGCAGCACGCCTTCATCCCGGATCGTATGACCATCCAGGCCACCGACGAGAAGGCACGTTACGCCGACTACATCGTCTCGCAGATCTGCTACGACCCGAACACGATCGCCTCCTGGGTCAAGAGCATGCGAGCCAGGGGCGTCGAACTGCCGGTCTACATCGGCGCGCCGGGATCGATCGACCCGAGCAAGCTGCTGCGGATCTCGATGAAGATCGGGCTGGGCCAGTCCATGCGTTTCCTGCGGAAACAGCACGGCGTGGTGACCAAACTGCTGACCCGTTACACCCCGGAGAACGTGTTCGACGAGTTGTCGCCCTATCTCGTGGATCCGGCCTACAACATCGCGGGTTGGCACCTGTTCACCTTCAACGAGATCGGCAAGACCCGGCAATGGGCCATCGAGATGGCCGACCGGCTGCAGGAGGTGCCCGCATGAACATGCCGTCCGATCTGGACATATCGCGGTCCTCGCCACGCAAACCGCTGGAGGAGGTCGCCGCGGATCTGGGACTGGCTCCCCACCTGCTGGAGCCCTACGGCAGGGACGTCGCCAAGGTATCCCTGAGCGCCCTCGACGAGCTCGGTGAACAGAGTCGGGCCAAGTACGTTCTGGTGTCGGCCATCACACCGACTCCGCTCGGCGAGGGCAAGACCACCACCACGGTCGGGCTCGGCCAGGCACTGCACCACTTGGGAAAGCGATCGGCGATCGCGATCCGACAACCATCCATGGGGCCCACGTTCGGCATCAAGGGCGGCGCGGCGGGTGGTGGATACAGCCAGGTGGTGCCCATGGAGGCGCTGAACCTGCACCTGACCGGCGACATGCACGCCGTCACGGCCGCCAACAACATGCTGGCGGCGATGGTGGACAACCACCTCCACAAGGGCAACGAGCTCGGGCTGGATCCCCACCGGGTCACCTGGCGGCGAGTGGTCGACATCAACGACCGGGAGTTGCGCAACGTGGTGACCGGCCTGGGCGGCAGTGCCGACGGCACTCCGCACCAGACGGGTTTCGACATCACCGCGGCCAGCGAGGTGATGGCGGTGCTGGCACTGTCCAACTCGCTGCAGGACATGCGTGAACGGTTGGGGCGCGTCGTCGTGGGCTACACCCATCAGGGGCAGCCGGTCACGGCAGAGCAACTGGGTGCCGCCGGTGCGATGACGGTGATCATGCGGGAGGCGATCAAGCCCAACCTGATGCAGACCGTCGAGAACACCCCGGTGCTGGTGCACGCGGGTCCGTTCGGCAACATCGCGCACGGCAACTCCTCGATCGTGGCCGACCGCATCGCCAGCAGGTGCGCCGACTACGTGGTCACCGAGGCCGGTTTCGGTGCCGACATGGGAGCCGAACGGTTCTTCAACATCAAGTGCCGGGCATCCGGGTTGCGTCCGGACGCGGCGGTGCTGGTGGCCACCGTTCGGGCACTGAAGGCGCACTCCGGGCGGTTCCGCGTGGTGGCGGGCAAGGATCTTCCGAAGGAGATGCTCGACGAGAATCCGGAGGACGTGCTGGCGGGGGCCGACAACCTCCGCAAGCAGATCGACAACCTGCGCATGCACGGTGTTTCACCCGTGGTGGCCGTGAACGCGTTCCCCACCGACCACCCCAGTGAGCATCAGGCGATCCGTGAGGTGGCCGAGAACGCGGGGGCCCGCGTGGCCATCAGCACCCATTTCACCGACGGGGGCAAAGGGGCGGTGGAACTGGCCGAGGCCGTCAGTGAGGCCGCCGAGGAACCCAGCCGGTTCGAACTGCTCTACCCCGACTCCGCGGAGCTGCGCACCAAGATCGAGACAGTCGCAACCAGGGTCTACGGTGCCGACGGGGTTTCGTACACCCCCGCGGCGGAACGGGCGTTGCGCAGTTACACGGCCAACGGGTTCGATTCGCTGCCGGTGTGCATCGCCAAGACGCACCTGTCGCTGAGTTCCGATCCGAGTCTGTTGGGGGCTCCAACGGGATGGACGCTGCCGGTGCGTGAGATCCGGGCCTCGGTGGGTGCCGGATTCGTCTACCCCATCTGTGGTGACATCCGCACCATGCCGGGACTGAGTTCCCGACCCGCCGCGGAACGGATCGACATCGACGACCACGGCGAGGTCGTCGGACTGAGTTGAACGGGATCCACCGGTCCCCCGTCGAGTCGTCGCCGTTCCGGCGGCGACTCGACTCTCAGCCGCTCGAGTTTCGAGGGAATCCTAGCGTTCCAGCGAGGCGGGGTGCAGGTGTTCGACCCGATTGACCGCTTCGTCGAAGAACTGCGCGACGTGCGAGTCGTAGAGCGAGTACACCACCGCCCTGCCCGCACGGTCACCCTTGACCAACCAGAGGGACCGCAACACCCGCAGCTGGTGCGACACCGCGGACTGCCCCATTCCCACCGCTTCCGCCAGTTGATTCACCGACCGCGCTCCCTGCCGCAACTCGCTCAGAATCAGCAGGCGGGACGGGGTGGCCAGCGCCTGCAACGTCTCGGCGACAGTGGCGGCCGAGTTCTGATTCAGTCTTGCGATCGGAGTGGGAACGTCGCGGAGTCCGTGACCCATGCGGGCAGTCTATCGGGGGCTCGGGTGCACGATCGGCCAACGTGGTGGAATTCCCGAGCGCCGCACCCGGCGTCCCGATATCGCGGAATCCCCGGTCACGGCGGGTACACCTCGTCCGGTCCGTCCTGATACGTCACGGGCACGGGGAACCGGGACGAACGGGCGAAATCAAAACAGCGATCTCACTCACACCGCGACCGGTTCGCGCACCGAGGTGATCACTCGACTTCGAGCTCGATTTCGACGTTGCCGCGCACCGCGTTGGAGTACGGGCAGACCCCGTCGGCCGCTTCGGCGAGTTCGAGCGCCCGCTGCCGATCGAGCCCGGGAAGCCCGACACGCAGCGAGAGGCTCAGCCCGTATCCACCGTTGCCGTCCGGTCCCATTCCGACTCGCGCGGTGACGGTGGAGTCGTCCGCACTCACTCCGGCACGCCGGGCCACCACCCGCAGCGCACTGTGGAAGCAGGCCGCGTATCCGGCCGCGAAGAGCTGTTCCGGGTTGGTTGCCTCTCCACCCGGACCGCCGAGTTCCTTGGGCACGGACAGCTCGAGGTCGAGCACACCGTCCGAGGAGCGGGTACGCCCGTCCCGTCCTTCGCCGCTGGCCGTGGCCTCTGCCGTGTACAACGCCGTCATCGTCACTCTCCCAGTCACCGATCGGTTGGCGCGGATAAGGCCGCATGCCGCGACCACCCCCAAAAAATAGCGTAAAACTAAATTGCGCACAACCTAATTGGGTATGTCGCCCGCCCCGAACCTGGACGTGGAACGGGAGGACCGGGGTGCGGCCACCCCGGAACTCGATCAGTACTGGTCGAACCGGCCCACGTCCGTGACCCGGACCACCGCGACGCCCGCCTCGTCGGAGGCGGGCAGATCGATCTCGGCGCTGATCCCCCAGTCGTTGTTGCCCTCCGGATCACTGAAGACCTGGCGAACCAACCACCGCTGGGACTCCTCGGTGACCATGAACAGGCTCGGACCACGAGCGTCGGCGTCGGTACCGAGCTCGCCGTGTTCGGCGAAGTACTCGTCCAGCGCGGCCTGCCAGTCCTCGGCCGTCCAGCCTTCCTCCCCGTCGAGTTCGCCGAGTTCGTCGAACCGCTCCCGCGCCGCCAGCTCCACACGCCGGAACATGGCGTTGCGGACCTGCACCCGAAAGGCGCGTTTGTTGTCGGTGAGCTTGGCGGGCCCCTGATCGACGGGCTCGGCACCGGAGTCGTCCTCACCCGGATTGCGCAGTCGTTCCCACTCGTCGAGCAGGCTGGAGTCCACCTGCCGCACCAGCTCGCCGAGCCACTCGATGATGTCGCCGAGCTCCTCGCTCTTGGCATCGTCTGGCACGGTGTGCCGCAGCGCCTTGTAGACGTCCGCGAGGTAGCGCAGCACCAGCCCTTCCGAACGCGCCAACCCGTAGTGGTTGACGAACTCCACGAAGTTCATCGCCCGCTCGTACATGTCCCTGGCCACGGACTTGGGCGAGAGCTCGTGCTCGGAAACCCAGGGATGCCCCTGCCGATAGGTCTCGTAAGCGGCCTCGAGCATCTCGGCCAGCGGCTGCGGATGGGTGATGTCCTCGATCATCTCCATACGCTGCTCGTACTCGATGCCCTCGGCCTTCATCCGCGCGATGGCCTCACCGCGTTCCTTGGCCTGCTGCGCCCCCAGCACCTGACGTGGATCGTCCAGAGTGGCCTCGATGATCGACAGCACGTCGACCGCGTAGCTGGGTGAGGCCGGCTCGAGGAGTTCGATGGCGGCCAACGCGAACGGCGAGAGCGGCTGGTTGAGCGCGAAGTCGAACTGCAGATCCATGGTGACCCGGACCAGCCTGCCCTGCTCGTCCGGCTCGTCCAACTGCTCGACCACCCCTGCGGCCACGAGTGCACGGTAGATGGAGATGGCCCGCAACATGTGCTTGCGCTGGGCAGGACGGTCCTCGTGGTTGTCGGTGAGCAGCTCGCGCATCGCCGCGTAGGTGTCGCCGGGACGGCTGATCACGTTGAGCAGCATGGCGTGGGTGACGTTGAAGCTCGACGTCAACGGTTCCGGCTCGGCCTCGACCAGTTTGTCGAAGGTCTTCTGCCCCCAGGAGACGAATCCCTCGGGTGCCTTCTTCTTGACGACCTTGCGGCGTTTCTTGGGATCGTCGCCGGCCTTGGCCAGAGCGCGTTCGTTCTCGATGACGTGTTCGGGAGCCTGCACCACCACATAACCGTCGGTGTCGTAGCCCGCGCGGCCCGCCCTGCCCGCGACCTGGTGGAACTCCCTGGCCTTGAGGTGGCGGGTGCGGCTGCCGTCGAACTTGGTCAACCCGGTCAGCAGCACGGTTCGGATCGGGACGTTGATCCCCACTCCGAGCGTGTCGGTACCGCAGATGACCTTGAGCAGCCCCGCCTGTGCGAGTTGTTCGACCAGACGGCGGTAACGCGGCAACATACCCGCGTGGTGCACGCCGATGCCGTGCCGAATCAACCTGGACAGCGTCTTGCCGAATCCGGCGGTGAACCGGAAGTCGCCGAGTTTTTCGGCTATGGCGTCGCGTTCGGCACGGCTGGCCACGTTCATGCTGACCAACGCCTGCGCCTGCTCCACGGCGGAAGCCTGGTTGAAGTAGACCACGTAGATCGGGGCCTGCCTGCCGTTGAGGAGCTCCTCGATGGTCTCGTGCAACGGGGTCATCGCGTACCGGAAGGTCAGTGGCACCGGACGCTCGGCGGAACTGACGACGGCGGTCTCACGACCGGTCCGACGCGTGAGGTCCTTCTTGAAACCGGTGACGTCACCGAGGGTCGCCGACATCAGCACGAACTGTGCCTGTGGCAGCTCCAGCATCGGCACCTGCCACGCCCAACCACGCTGGGGTTCGGCGTAGAAGTGGAACTCGTCCATGACCACCTGGCCGACCTCGGCGCGTTCAC
Source organism: Actinopolyspora mzabensis (assembly GCF_900101095.1). Taxonomy (GTDB): domain Bacteria; phylum Actinomycetota; class Actinomycetes; order Mycobacteriales; family Pseudonocardiaceae; genus Actinopolyspora; species Actinopolyspora mzabensis. The sequence goes on along the minus strand of NZ_FNFM01000004.1, from coordinate 266,804 downwards.
CGTCGCGCAGCGCGATGTTGGCCAGGATCTCGGCGGTGCAGCAGATGATCGGTGCGTCCGGGTTGACACTGCTGTCACCGGTCAGCATCCCGACGTTGTCGGCACCGAACTGGTCCACCAGCGAGAAGAACTTCTCCGATACCAGCGCCTTGATCGGGGCGGTGTAGAAACTGCGCTGCTTGTTCGCCAGGGCCGTGAAGTGCGCACCGACCGCGATCAGGCTCTTCCCCGAACCCGTCGGGGTGCTGACGATCACGTTGGATCCGGAAACGACCTCCAGCAACGCCTCTTCCTGGGCGGGATAGAGCTCGAACCCCTGTTCGGTGGTCCAGCTGGTGAACCCGTCGAGCAGGGTTTCCGGATCGGTGTCGGGAGTCGGGGGAAGCTGGTCGGTAAGCATCATCTCGGATTCCATCTTCCCGGTTCAGCTCCCGGGGACACATGTGGGGTCGAACACCGTGCCCGGAAGTCGTTCGCTCCCCTCCTCGGTGTTACTGCTCCGCACGGGAAAAAGTTCACTGTTAGCTGTACTAATGCATCGGTGCTGCCATGTGAAACCAGCGAGGAAGCGCTGCCACGCCCGGGTCGGACGTGGGCCGATCCGGGTCGCTGCCGTGTCCCGACGGCATTGCCGACGGGAACCCACCAACCAGGCCTGCCGGCCGAACACCTCGGGCCGAGCCGCTCCAAGGTTTCCAACCACCCGATCTGCCTACGGGGGCGCGGACTGGTGGTGGCCACCATCTCCTACAACGTGGCCGAGGCCGTGGGGCCGGCCACCAGCCGGGCAGAAGATCCCGGCACACGCACCGAGCCTCGGGAGCGGATCGACCTACTTCCCGCTTCGGTCGGTTCCAGGGATGCCACCGGCCGAGCGCGGTACAACGCCTTTCGGGGGCGCTCCCGATCCAAGACTTCGCTTTTGCCTCTCCTGCGCAGTACCTCCGGAAAGCTGCGGCCAATCGATCCAGAAAAGGATGTGACCTTGACAACACAACAACAACGGGCAAAATCAGTCAGCAACAAAAATCAGAACGGAGGACAACGGGCATGTACGGGGCGGAGCGTCGGCAGGTGCTGTTGCAGCGGGCACGCCACGACGGTCGTATCGACGTCGCGGAGGCCTCCGCGGAGCTCGAGGTAGCACCGGAGACCATTCGGCGCGATCTCGGCACCTTGGAGCGCCAGGGACTGCTGCGCCGCGTCTACGGTGGGGCGATCCCGCAGGAACGGCTCGACTTCGAACCCGGTGTCTCCCAGCGCGACCAGACAGCCGCCGCGGAGAAGGACCGCGTGGCCCGTGCCGCGCTGGAGGTGGTGCCGGCGAGGGGAACGCTGCTGTTGGACGCGGGAACCACGACGAGCCGAGTCGCGGGCCTGCTACCCACCGAGCACGAACTGACGGTGGTCACCAACTCCCTTCCGGTGGCCAACCAGTTGGCCAACCGGGGCAACCTCGACGTGCACCTGCTCGGCGGTCGAGTGCGAGGCACGACGCTGGCCGCGGTCGAGTCCTGGGCACTGAGCGTGCTGGACGGTCTGACCGTCGATGTCGGTCTGCTAGGCACGAACGGTTTCTCGGCCGAACGGGGCTGTACCACCCCGGACAGCGCGGAAAGCGCGGTGAAATCGGCGATGGTGCGGTCCTGCCGTGAACGAGTCCTGCTGGCCGACAACACCAAGTACGGCCGCGACCATTTCAGCCGTTTCGCCGAGATATCCGATCTCGACGTGCTGATCACCAACAGTGGTTTGCACGAGGCGGCGGTCTCCGAGCTGCGTGAGTGCGGAACGGAGGTGGTACTGACATGATCGTCACCGTCACCCCGAACCCCAGTCTGGATCGCAGCGTGCTGCTCGATCGTCTCGCTCGGGGGGAGGTGCACCGCGCCGGTGGAGTACACGTGGACCCCGGCGGCAAAGGAGTCAACGTCGCCCGCGTGTTGACCGCGGCCGAGCACAGCGCGGTGGCAGTACTGCCGACCGGAGGGGTCGAGGGAAGCAGTCTCGCCGAGCTGCTCGCACCGGAGGCCGTCTCCGTCGTCGAGGTGCCCGTGGAGGCGGCCACCCGCAGCAACCTCACCCTGGTGGAGGCCGACGGGACCACTACCAAGATCAACGAACCCGGAAACGCGTTGACCACCGGCGAGCTGGAAGCGTTGCGCACCCGGTTGGGTGAGGTGGCCACGCGAGCGCGATGGGTGGTGGCGAGCGGGAGCCTGCCGCACGGTTGCCCCGACGACTACTACGCCGGTCTGGTACGCACCGCCCGCGCGGCCGGCGCGAAGGTCGCGGTGGACTCCTCGGGTGCCGCGTTGGCCGAGGCGTGCGTGGCAGGTCCCGATCTGCTCGCACCCAACTTGGCGGAGCTGACCGAACTCACCGGCCACCGGCCCGAGAACCTCGCCGAAGTGGCCGCCACCGCACGAGCGGTTCGCTCCGAGGGAACCGGCTCCGTGCTGGTCACCCTCGGTGAGCACGGCGCGCTGCTCGTCGGGGACGAATCGGCCTGGTTCGGCACGAGCAACGCCCGAAGGGTGCGCAGCACGGTCGGCGCGGGCGATGCCGCGCTGGCCGGGTATCTACTCGCGGGCGGAGACGGACCGGAAGCCCTGCGCTCCGCCGTGGCTTACGGCTCGGCAGCCGTGGAACTGCCGGGGAGCCGAATGCCCACGCCGAAAGACCTGCGGATCGAACAGGTGCGGATCACCGAAATCGACGAATCGGGTCGGCTCGACCCCCATGTCGCCGTAACGGAGTCGAAGAATGAGCAGTGAACTGATCACCACCGAACTGGTCGATTTGGACCTGCCCGACGCGGATCGGCGCGCCGCGGTCCGCTCGTTGGCCAACCGGCTGGTCGACGCCGAACGTGTCACCGACATCGAACGTTTCCTCGAGGATGTCGAGACCCGCGAACAACAGATGGCCACCGGCATGCGGGGCGGCATCGGCATCCCGCACTGCCGCTCGGCCGCCGTGACCGCTCCGAGCCTGGCGTTCGGGCGCAGCACATCGGGGATCGATTTCGGCGCCGAGGACGGTCCGGCGAATCTGATCTTTCTGATAGCCGCGCCGGAAGGCGGGGATTCGGACCACCTGGCGGTGCTGGCCTCGCTGGCACGTCGACTGATGCGGGAAGAATTCAAACGAACCCTGCTCGACGCGGACGAGCCGGCCGTGGTCGCTTCCTACGTGCGTGAGGAGGTCAAACCTTGAAGTTCGTCGCCGTGACCGCGTGCCCCACCGGCATAGCGCACACCTACATGGCTGCCGAGGCGCTGGAACAGGCCGCCCGTAACCGGGGTGACGAGCTCAGCGTCGAGACGCAGGGAGCGGCCGGCTCCGATCCGTTGTCCGAACAGGACATAAATGCGGCCGACGCCGTGATCCTCGCTGCCGACGTCGGGGTAACCGACCGAGACAGGTTCGCGGGCAAGCCCGTAGTCGAGGCGAGTGTGAAGCAGGCCGTCGACAGCGCCGCTTCCCTGCTGGAACGCGCGGCGACGGCCGAGCCGATGCGGGTCGGCTCAGGCTCGGAAGGCCCGAGCTCGGAACCGGCCACCAAGGTCACCGCGAACGCCTCGGCGGCCGTACGGCTTCGCCAGTGGTTGATGACCGGGGTCAGTTACGTGATCCCGTTCGTCGCCGCCGGTGGACTGTTGATCGCGCTGAGCTTCGCGTTGGGCGGTTACCAGATCACCGAAGCACCGGATGTCACCGAGCGGTTCGATCCGGCGAGTCTGACCAGTTGGGCCGCGTTGGCGAACCAGATCGGCACGGCTGCTTTCGAGTTCCTCGTCCCGGTGCTCGCCGGTTTCATCGCGTTCGCGATGGCCGAACGCCCCGCACTGGTTCCCGGTTTCGTGGGCGGCGCAGCGGCCGTCGCGGTCGGAGCGGGGTTCCTCGGCGGCCTGATCGCGGGGCTGCTGGCGGGTGGAGTCGTCCTCGGGCTGCGCCGGGTCAGAGTCCCCTCGGCCGTCGCGGGCATCATGCCGGTGGTCGTGATCCCCCTGTTCGGCTCGATGGTGGTCGGCACCCTGATGTTCGTGGTGCTGGGCAAACCCATCGCTGCCGCGATGACCGCTCTCACGGCGTGGCTCAACGGGCTCAGCGGCGCGAACGCGATGCTGCTGGGCGCGGTGCTCGGCGGAATGATCGCTTTCGACCTCGGGGGCCCCGTCAACAAGGTCGCCTACACCTTCGCTGTCGGAGGGCTGACCACCGGCAGCGAGACGGCGCTGGAGATCATGGCCGCCGTGATGGCCGCGGGAATGGTGCCACCGTTGGCGATGGCGCTGGCCGCGACCGTTCACGCCAGGTCGTTCTCCCCCGGCGAGCGGGAGAGCTCACGTCCCGCCTGGCTACTGGGAGCCTCGTTCATCACCGAAGGGGCGATTCCGTTCGCCGCTTCGGACCCGTTCCGGGTTATCCCGTCGATGATCCTCGGCTCGGCGAGCGCGGGTGCGCTGTCCATGCTGTTCGGGGCGACGCTGCGTGCCCCGCACGGTGGACTGTTCGTGCTGCCGCTGGTCGGAAGTCCGTTGCTGTACTTGCTCGCGATCTTGACGGGGGTGCTGGTGGCCGCAGCCGTCGTGCTCGCCACCAAGTCGTTCGTCGGCCGCGGGCCCGCCGCGGCGGAACAGATCTCGGAGACCGAAAGGGCCGTTGCCGCCTGAAGCCGGCGGTGAAACGGACCCGGCGGGAGCGTCGGTTCAGCGCTGGTCGGAGCGACCGGACGACCAAATATCATAGGGAGAGGAGCACAGGAATGCACCAGCGTCGCGTGACGATCGTCTCGAAGGTCGGCTTACACGCCCGTCCCGCGGGACTGCTGGCGACGAACGCGGCCGCACAACCGCTGCCGGTGACCATCGCCAAGGTCACCGACGGCACTCCGGGCAGACCGGTGGATGCCGCGAGCGTGCTGGAACTCATGACGCTCGGGGCCGAGCACGGCGACGAGGTCGAACTGGCGGCCGAGGGCGACGGTGCCGAAACGGTGCTCGACGAACTGGTGGAACTGCTGACCCGCGACCTCGACGGGGAGCCCACCACCTGACAGAACTGCGTCGACTCGGTCCTTCCCGCACGCGCTCGGCGGGGCCTCCCGCGAGCTCTCGCCCGGGGAAGCCCCGACATCGCACACTCTCCCGAGAGGAGACCGAATCGCCGGTTGACCACCCACGTCTTCCCCGACCATCCGCGTCTGCGCTCGAAACGGGCTCGTCACCCACGACAGCCGCATCCCGGCACCGGCGGGAAGGTAGCGGGGTCCAATACATCAGCCAAGCGGTCTGTAGGACGGAAGGTTACCCACCGCCGCGGAACGAGCTGGTATACCGCTATCCCGATGAACCGGACACGGTGCGACCGAACCGGGCCGGACGCTGGACACGCCTCCCACTACTTCGGGCGGTCGACGCCGTCACCGGGCCCTGGCGTGTTCGTGCTCGTGCTCGCAAGAGTTCAACGGCCAGGTGACAGGTGCCGCGTCCGGCACGGTTATCGGTGTGCGGGGGCGAAGCTGTCGGCGTGGTCGTGTGCGAAGTCGGCGAGGCCTCGGGGCTCGTGGCCCACGACGTTCCGGAAATCGCTAGTCGTGAAGTCGCCCCAGCCGGTCGCGTAGGCCTGCCCGTACTCGATGAGCATCTCGGTCATCCATTCCGGCACGCCGATGTCGAGCAGAGTCTTGCGCTCGATTTCGTCGGCCGTCGGCACGTAGCGGATCTCCCGTCCGAGCGTTCGACCGAGCTGTTCGGCCACCTCCGTGAAGGAGAGCGACCGCGGTCCGGTCGGGGTGTAGGTCTTGCCGTGATGGCGCTCCGGTTCCGTGGTGAGCACCCGCGCGGCGAACTCGGCGATGTCGCGCACGTCGATCATCCCCAGCCGTCCCTGTCCCATGTTGAGCGAGAACGTTCCCTCGGCCGCGATATCACCCGCCTCGTTGAGCAGATTCTGCATGAACCAGTGGGGGCGCAGGATCGTCCAGTACATGCCGGACCGTTCGGTCTCGCGATCGGACAGTGCGTGCAACCGTCCACTGCGGGTCGGTGCGTCATGGGCCGCACCGACCGCCGACAGGCGAACCACCCGTTCCACGCCCGCTCGACGTGCGGCCCAGACGGCGTTCATGTTGTTCTCGGGCGCCCGGGGACTGTTCGGAGTCAGCAGCCACAGGTCCTGCACGCCCTCGAAGGCCGAGGGCAGCGACCGGGCGTCGTCGAGGTCGCCGACAACGGCCCGTACGCCCCGTGCCTCGAACCGCTCGGCCTTCGCCTTGTCACGGACCAACGCCCGTGGTTCGAGATCGGAATCCCGCAGGGCCTGCAACAGGGCACTGGACACAGTTCCGGTGGCTCCGGTGATCAACAGGGTTCGACTCAACGTTTTCTTCCTTTCCCGAGAATGATTTCGTGTCGTTTTGGGCCGCCACTACCGGTGGGCTGTCGCCGCAGGTGCGGGTCGGGAACCTTCGGACTCCTCCACCACGGCGGCTTGCGGTGCCGGTTCTCCCGACGGGGACGGCGATTTCGATCGGTTCGACTTGCCGAAGGCGGGCGGACTGAGCTGTGCTGCCGCGATCGAGAGCAGGGCGAGCACGAAACCGATGGTCTGGACGGCGGTCAGGGTTTCGTTCAGGACCAACCACCCCAGGATCGTGGCCACGGCCGGGGAGAGCAGCCCGAGGAATGACACGGCCGCGACGGGCAGCCGAGCCACCCCCTGAAACCACAGCATGTAGGCCAGCAGGGTGCCGACACCGCCGAGCCAGAGGTATCCGGCGACCGCGGAAAGATCGAGTGGTGGGGGCATCCCCTCGAAAGCCAGAGCCAGCGGCGCGAGCAGGAGACCACCCGCGGTCAACTGCCAGCCGGTGAACGTCAACAGGCTCACTCCCTCGGGACGGCCCCACCGCTTGGTCAGCACAACCCCGGCCGACATCGCCCCGGCACCGGCGAGTCCTGCCACGAGCCCGATCGGATCGAAGCCGAGCTCGCCCTGAAGCACCATCATGGCCACCCCGACCACTCCGGCCACTCCCCAGCCCAGCCGCCAACGCGTCGGCCGCTCCCCGAGCAACCCGAACGCCAACCCCGCCACCAACAACGGCTGCACCGCGCTGAGGGTGGCCGCGACACCCCCGGGCAATCGGTAAGCGGCGACGAACAACAGCGCGAAGAAGGCTCCGATGTTGAGAGTGCCCAACAAAGCCGCACGCCACCACCAGCTTCCCCGCGGCAGTGTCCGGGTCATCGCGAGCACGATCAGCCCAGCGGGCAGCGCCCGGATCGCACCGGAAAGTATCGGGCGGTCCGGCGGTAGGAACTCGGTGGTCACCAGGTAAGTGGTGCCCCACGTCGCCGGTGCCAGCGCGGCGAGACCGGTCAGACTCCAGGTTCGTGCCGGGGATCCGCCCGCGGCGGAACTTCCGGCTGCAGAGATCCAGGTCATCATTTCACCTCAACGTTAAACTAATCAACGTTCAATAGAGTAACTCGTCTGATAGTATGGGTCAAATACTTCAACATTAAGGAGATCAGTGAGGGACAGCGTGGACCGACTGCTGGAACAGTGGAGTACCGAACGACCGGACATCGATCCCGCACCGATGGGCGTGGTGGGACGCGTCAAGCGAGCTTCCCAACTGCTCGAACGCACCCTGCGCGAGAACTACGCCGCCCACGACCTGCAATCCTGGGAATTCGACATCCTGGCCACACTCCGCCGCTCCGGCTCCCCGTATCAACTGACCGCGAGCGCCCTCGTCGAAGCCTCCATGGTCACCTCCGGAGCCATCACCAACCGCATCGACCGGCTGGCGGCCAAGGAACTGGTGACCCGCGAAACGGACCCCGGTAACCGGCGCAGCGTGCTGATCACACTCACCGAACACGGTTACCGAGTTGTGGACGCGGCAGTGGGCGACCACGTCGAGCACGAGACACGAGCGCTAGCCGGACTCGATCCGCACGAGCAGGGAGACCTCACCGAACTGCTGCGCAAACTCCTCATCAGCCTCGGCGACACCGCCCCGAACGAGACGGGCCACTGAGGTCGCACCGACGGATCATCGGACAACCTCGCCGGCATGAACCGCGGCCAGCCGCCCCGCCACCTCGGCGCAGGAAACGAGCACTGCCGTGTTCGCCCGTGCCGAGCGTCCCTCGGTCGCCGCATCAACGGCCCGCATCAGGTACTTCGTGATCGCTTGGCCACTCACCCCGTCCTTCTCGGCCGCTACCGTGGCCTCCCGAATCGTCCGGTCGACCTCACCGCTGTCGATGGCTTCCCGTTCCGGGACGGGAGTGGTGATCAGGAACGAGGAACGGTTCCCGAGTGCCCAGTGGTTCTCGACGGCTCTGGCCAAGAGCCGCTCGTCGTCCATCCGGTGTGGACTGGCAAATCCCGAAGTGACGCAGTAGAAGGCTGGAAAGTCGTCCGAGCGGTAGGAAACCACCGGCACACAGTGCGTCTCCAAGTGCTCCATCGTCAGACCGAGATCCAGGATCATCTTCGCCCCGGCGCAGACCACGGCGACCCGGGAGCGGGTGAACTGGATCAGATCCGAAGAGATGTCCATCGTCTCCTGGGCTCCCCGATGCACCCCGCCGATGCCTGCCGAGGAGAAGAACGGTATGCCCGCCAAGTCCGCGGCCACCACCGAGGAGGCAACGGTGGTGGCCCCGCTGTACCCCTGGGCCAGCACCACCGACATGTCCCGACTGCTCACTTTCGGGATTCCCGGCGTGACGGCGAAACGCTCGATGTCCGACTCGGTCATACCGACCCGGATGGCACCGTCCTCGATACAGATCGTCGCGGGGGTGGCTCCCCCGGACCGGACGGCCTGCTCCACCTTCCGAGCGGTAGCCGCGTTGTCCGGGTAGGGCAAGCCGTGTGTGATGACGTTCGACTCCAGCGCCACGACCGGATCGCCGGAGGCGAGGGCGTCGGAGACTTCTTCGCTGACAATCAGCGGAACACTGTTGTACGCGTGCACGGTTCACCTCACTGTTTCCGGTAGTTCGGCGCTTTGATCAACAGTTCCGCGCGTTCCGTGACTTCGGGGACGACGACCTTCTCGTGCCACTCGGGCTTTTCCACCGGCTCCAGCGCGATCGATACGGCGTCTCCGTGGGTGTCGAAGTTCTCCAGGACCAGTGCGGTGATCTCCGCGGCCAACCGCTGCTGCTCTTGGTGCGTGAAGTTCCGTGGGAAGTGCTTGATGGTGACGTGTGGCATGGAAAACTCCTTCGTCTGCTCTCCGGGAAAGGCGGACCGGCAGCGGAAGGGCCGGTCCGCCCGCGGGTATCTCGGTGCCCCGTCGAGGTGCGGGGTTCAGCTCCGTTCCGTGCCGACGCTGGAACGGATCGCCGAGACGAGCTCGTGAACACCCCGCTCCTGCAGCACGCCGTAGTGATCGCTCTCCAGTTCGACCACGGTGGGTGGAGCGGCGGAGTACCCGGAACTGCCCTCGATGAACGAGTAGTCGTCCCCCGAGGCCTTGAACAGGGTCACCGGCGCGTCGAGCCGTCGCTCGTTCAGCTCGCGGAAGCTGTACTCGAACTCATACGTCTCTCCCACGATCCGGGTGATCCTCCTGATCAATTGCTTGTCCAGCGCCGGATACAACTCGTGGACGAACGTTACGAAGCTCTCCTCGTCGTGAGTCGCCTCGAGACACCTATCGAGCTCGAAGCCACTGATGGCTCCCGCGAAGACGGAGAAAAGGATCGTCACGTACGCCGGATTGTCGTAGGACGCGGTACGCCCGTGACGCTCTCCGTCGATCTCACGGACCTTCGGATTCCCGGGGCAGATCAGCAGCAGGTTCTCCACCCGCTCGCCGGAGCTCTCCAGCTGCCAGGCTGCCTCGAACGCCACCCTGGCACCGAAGGAGTATCCCCACAGGTTGTACGGACCCTCCGGCTGCGCGCGCCGGATCTCGGCCACATCGGCGGCGGCCATCTCACGGATGGTGTGGTACGGCTCCTCCCCGGCGTTGATGCCGTGGGCCTGCATCCCGTAGAACGGGCCCGCCACTCCCGCCTCACGAGCGAGGACGCGGAGGTTCATCGGATAACCACCCAGACCCGGCCAGCAGAACACGGGATCGTCATCGCCCCCGTGGTGCAGCGGCACCAGACGCGAGGACTCCTGTGGGGAATCGTCGTCGATCCTGGCCGCCAGGTCGGCGAGCTTCGGGTACTCGAACACGATCTGGAACGGCAGTCGCGTTCCGAATTCCCGATTGATCTTGTTGACGAGTGTGACGGCGATCAGCGAGTTACCTCGGCAGACGAAGAAATCGTCCGCCATCGACACGTCCTCGTACTTCAGTACCTTGCCCCACTCCGTGGCCAACCATCGTTCGGTGGACGTCTCGGGGGCCACGTAGCCGTCGGGAGTTTCCGCGGGCTTCAAGTCGTCGGAAGCCGCCAGCGTCTTGCAGTCGACCTTGCCGTTCGCGGTCAACGGCATCTCGTCGAGCAGCACGATCCGGTTCGGAATCATGTAGTCGGGCAGGAAATGAGCCAGATCGTCCTTGATGATCTCCGCGGGCCCCCTCATGTGGACCATGTCCTCGTACATGCCCTCGCTGCGGATCTGTTCCGGACTGACCCGCCCACCCAGGAAGAAGTACGAGGGCCCGGGGGCGATGTCGCAGGAGGTGAGGATATCGTCCATGCGCTGCGCGGATGGCAACGGAAAGCCGGTCTTCGAGCTGTATCCCGAGGACATGAACCCCAGTGACAGGTCGTTGCGCTGCAAGTGGTGCAGTTTGCTCCCCAGGCTGATGTACTCCAGCCACTCTTCGGCGGCACGGCTGACTGCCGTGATCGCGAAGCTCGCCCGCTCGTAGACCTGCTGATTGATCGCTATCACGTGCTTGCCCAGCACGAGCTCATGGGAGATGAGTTCCAGTTCACCGTTCCGGTACCGGTACTGGCCCGCCTGCAGGTCGGCCATACGTCCGGGATGGGCCTGCACGTAGATCTCGGTGGCCTCCGGCTGGGGCACACCGTCGTTCGGGCGAATCTCGAAGGTGCCCAGATAGTGGTCCTCCGCTGCAGCGCCCAGTTCTTCCCTGACCGCTTCCCGGTACTCCAGCGGGCGAATGGACAGCCCGTACTCGGGCAGCACTTCCTCGAACACTCCGAGCATGTGGCCGGTCTCGAACTCCAGCACTTCCCGGATGTTGTTCTTGTACACCGGCTCGACGGCCTGCTGCTTGCCCAGGAAGTGAACCTTCAGCCGCACTTCGCGGGAGTCCGTGACCCGACCGAACCGCACCAGCCGGTGCTCGGCCGGGTGGTAGTAGTACACACCTGGTTCCAGACCCGAGATCCCGGAGATCTCCAGATACATCCGTGTCGCGTAGAGCGCCCCCGGAGAGGCGTAGGCGTACTTCGGCAGCAGTCGTTCGTCACTGTGGAACTGACCGAACCAACGCAGCAGCTCCCCCAGCTCGGCGAACGACAACTCATCCAGGTTCCTGGAAAAGTCACTGATCGACCGCGGCCGCAACAGCTCGTGGATGTCTGCCGCGCTGACCTCGCCGCCCTCGTAGAAGCGGTAGGTCTTGCGAGCGAAGACCTCCTGCTGCTGCCTCGTCGTGGGTTGCTCGTTGAGCAGGTCCACAGCGGGCAGCCCGGCCAGCTCGTCCGGTTCGGGAAGCCCCGGGTTGGACAGTTGCGCCTTGACCTGGAGCTTGTTGGCCTTGGACTGATGGTGGGAACCGTGGTTGCCCTGATCCATCAGAGCCGCTTCCTTGGCGTTCAGCTGAACGCAGCCCACCAGGTCCTGAAAGCCTGTCCTGGGGTCCTCGGTACAGATGGCTGCGGCTCGTCGAACCCAGGTGTGCTCCTCGATCCCCAGTGCGATCTCGTCAAGCTCCACGCGGTAGCCGCGTAGCTTGACCTGGTTGTCGGCCCGCCCGGAGAACTGGATCGTGCCGTCGGAGTTCCAGTACGCCAGATCACCGGTTCTGTACAGCCGCTCCATCGGCACGAACGGGGACGGGACGAAAAGCTGTTCGGTCATCTCCGGCTGATGCAGATAACCGCGTGCCAGCTGCTTCCCGCCGATGTAGAGCTCACCGGTCTCACCAATGGGGACCGGGGCCATTTCCGCGTCCAGGATGAAGCACTGGGTGTTGTCGACCGGCGTGCCGATCGGGACCGTCCCCCCGCCCTCTCCGACCGTGGCGGGGTCGACCGAGTAAGCGGTCGCGTTGATCGTGCACTCGGTTGGTCCGTAGAGATTCACCAGGGAAACCGAGGGCAAGTCGTCGACGAGCTGGCGCGCCAGCTGCTTCGACAGCGCCTCACCGCCGGAGAAAACCCAGCGCAGCGAGACGCATTTGCGGAACTCCTCGGTCTCCAGCAGTGCTTGGAGGAGGGTGGGGACGCACTGCAGCGTGGTGATGTCGTGTTCGATGATCGTCTCGTTGAGCAGTTCGGGATCCCGGTAGCTACCGGGCGGCCCCATGACGACCCGAGCACCGCAGGCCGGAGCCAGAATCTCCCACTGCGCCGCGTCGAAACTCATCGGCGTCTTCTGCAGCACCGTGGTGTGCTTGCCCAGGTAACCACGGGAGAACATCCACCGCAGCTGAGAAGCAAGACTACGATGCTCGATCATCACGCCCTTCGGCCTGCCGGTACTGCCGGAGGTGTAGATGACATACGCCAAGTTGTCGGAACTCGGAACCTGGTCCGGAGTGGAAACGCACTCTTCCGCGTCGTCCAACGTGACGATCTTCGTGCCCTGCGGCGCCAGTTGCGCCAGGCGCTCGACGAGATGCCCCTGGGTGACGATGACCTTCGTACCGCTGTCCTCGATCATGTACCGCAGCCGGTCTTCGGGGTACTCCGGAGACAGCGGCAGGTAGGCACCTCCGGAGAACAGCACGCCCCACGCCCCCGTCATCAGTTCCAGGGACGGTTCGACGTACAAGCCGACGCGGGTCTCGGTGGTCACCCCCAGGTGATTCAGATGTGCGGCCAGCCGCGTGCTGGCCTCGGTCAGCTCCCGATAGCTCAGCTGCCGATCGTTGTCAGCGACCGCCACGGCTTCGGGCTGCGCAGCCGCCTGCTGCTTCAACAGCTCGGGTAAGCAGGATCCCAGCAGAGTGTCCTGTCTTCGTTCGATGAACTGTGCGGTTTCCAACATGTTCCCCTAACTTGCTGGTACGCGGTTTCGCGTTTACAACTGTTTCGCTCTCTCAACGCCCTGCCCGAGCGGCTTCCCGCGCCCCCGAGTCGGCGGTCCCGAAATAGCGATCCCCGAAGTCACCGATTCCGGGAATCATGAAGGAGTTCTCGTTCAGGCGCTCCTCGATCGAGGAAGTGACGATCTTCAACTTCGGGTGAGTCCGGCAGACGGTGTCGATCCCGGACGGGGAGGCGAGGAAGTTGACGAAAACGATGTTTTCCTCCGGCACGCCCGCGCCGAGCAGAACTTCGATCGCCGCGAGTGCCGAACCGCCCGTGGCCAGCATCGGTTCCAGCAGCAGCACTTGCCGCTCGGCGATGTCGTCCGGCAGGTGGGAGTAATACAGGTGCGGAAGCTTGGTCTCCTTGTCCCGCTGGACGAGGATCTTGCCGATGCGAATGCTCGGATGTATCTCCCGCAGTTCGGCTTCCATGCTCTCTCCGGCCCGGATGACCGGCACCGCGCAGAGTTTCGAACTGAACTTCAATCCGTGGTAGGTCTCGCCCACCGACGTGGTGACCTCGTGTTTGTCGAACGGCAGTAAATCCATGCTCGCCTCCAGCAGGAGGCGGATTATTCTGCGCGAGTAGAAGACGAAGTCTGCTCGGGACGCGTGCTTGTCGCGGATGATGGTGTGCATCGCCCGCAGCTGATTGGTCTGTGGCAGCGGATGGACATTGTCGATGCTCGTCATGACGTGACGCTCCTGGTGGATGAGGTGAGCACGAACGATCACATGGCCGACCGGTCTGCTTCCGGTGTCAGCCGAGTTGAGCGAAGGCGCGGCGGGACTCGGAAACGAACTTGCGAACCTTGGCCACGTCCTTGCGCCCGTCCGGCCCCTCCAGGCCGGTGTGAGCGTCCACCGCGGCTGGCCGCACCTGTCGAATCGCCTCGGCCACGTTGTCCGGATTCAGTCCGCCTGCCATCATCAGCGGCTTCGGGGAACGGCGAACCAGCTCGGCACTGACCTCCCAGTCGTGCGTCAAGCCCGTCGCACCTTTCCCTCCGGTGGCCGGGTTGTAGGTATCGGTGATGAACATGTCCACCGAGTCCGCCACCGCGTCGACCAGCGCCAGCAGCTCCTCGGCATTGTCCTCGCGCACCACCAGGCTCTTGAGGACGTACAGGTCGGGGCGATCGGATTTCAGCTTGCGCAACTGGTCGTCGGCCACATCGCCGTGCAGTTGCACGGCGGTCACACCCAGTTGAGTGCAGAACTCGCTGACTTCATCCGCGTCGGTCAGATAGCTGATCAGCACCCCGGCACGGGGGGACTCGAGACCGGAAACGATCTTCGTAGCGTCTTCCTCGGAGATGTCGTCCTTGCCCGAGGGCAGCCGTAGTGGGAACCCCAGCCAATCGACCCCCTCGGCACAAAGCAGCGCCGCCTCGTCGGCATCGATAATCCCGGCAACCTGGACGAGTCGATTCATCTTCACTTCCTCCTGAAAAGGTCGTTCGCAAAAATAAACAGTTTCACTCGAAACCACGGAAAACTCGCGCTTCTCCGTGCTCCGTCCTTCGATGCGAATGCGCGAAACCGAAAACAGTGTCGCACACCAAAACCTCGATGTTAATCATCGTCGCGGGTAATTTTGTTAAATCTTTGCAAGTCGTTGTCGGACTCGACCTCAGAGGTAAACCCCAGTAAATACCCGAAACCACGGGCCCCCACGGCATCCTCGTCCTCGGAAGCCACGAGTAGGCCGCACATGTTGCCCGACACGATACAACCCATACTCAAGCCGTACCGGAAATACCGGCCCGGGCTCGCTCCAGCCCCTCGCCCCCTGTTCCCGCCGGCCTCCGGATTCGCCGCCTTCCCCGAACTCGTCCCACCGGTTGTGAAAACTGCTCACCTCTCGAAACCTCACCGCATGAACCTCGGCACAAAACGGCAAGGGGTACTTCGCAAGGTCGACTAGTCCGGAAAGCACACCTCTCGGATCCGGGACCGGCCAAAAAACCAGTTGGCGACGGTCGGGCCGAAACGGCCGTTTCGTACGCTACCGATGACGGCAGCGAGGTTGATGGGTCTGTAAGACATGGAAATCTCCTGAAGAGACAGGAAGTGCCCGCCAGCGTGTTCCGAAAGACACCGTTCACCAGGACAAATTCAATTGTGTCGACCAACCGGCGCTCACAACAACAAGTTTGACAAAGAATTTTATTCGGCAATCGCGGCAACGTGATTGACGTGATCGGAAACGCGGGCAAAGCTGCGCACGGTCCATCTCCTCAGCGCGGACGACACCGCGTCATCGGTGAGCTCACCAGGAGAGTCGGCTGCCGGATCACGATCGAGTCCGGTACCGAGCCCACTTCAGCCAGGCCTCGCTGTGCGGCCACAGCCGCCCGAATGACCATCGGCACTGCGAGTCCGTCAGGGCCCCAACTCCGCTTGTTCGGTAGGGTGCAGCGCGGAAACTGCACAAATCCACGGTCTCCGGGGACGGCTACACCTCCCCCTCCACTCCGCCTGGCTCCGTTGCCACTCCGAGGAGTGCGAGGCCGCTGGTATGTGACGACGAATAGTGCAACGGAACGCCGACCAAACCGGGCGACCGTGGGGTGCGCCGCAATTCGGACGGGTTTCCCCGGTGAAGCGCGCCTCGGGCACGATATCCGGATAGGAACCCAGTGGACGACGCAGGCCGATATGGACTGCAAGGGACAACAGCCGGTCATGCGTCCGGTTGAACGTTGCCGCCCGCATCCGTTCGTACTCGTCGAGTTCGGCGGTGCTCAACCGATCTCCGGGCTGTTCGATCCACGGCTGTCGGAGCAACCACAGATCCTGCTGACCATCACTCACCCGAGGGCCGCTCATCGCTGCACACCGAAGAACCACAGGACCGACTCACCGTCTTGGGAGAGTCCTTGCCGGAGAGCGTGGGGTCCTCGATCCGCAGCGCGCACAGCGCTGCCAGCTCGGCCGGACTCTGTGAGCGCAGGAGCTGCACGATTTCGATCTCGATGCACAGCACCGACTCGAGTTGCTTTTTGAGTCGCAGTGCCGTCATGGAACCCACCCCCTGGGCATGAAACGGCCTACGGGGGTCGCAACGAGAATCGGGGGGTAGGTCCAACGCCCGATCCAGCTCATGACAGAGGAACTCCTCGATGCTGTCGATGCGCTCGTCGATACTGGCGGTACGCAGTGTCTCCGGATCGAGATCAGGAGCCTCGTGAGCCAGTGGGTCTGATGTGGCCATCGGGTCGAGTCCTTTCTTGTCGTGTTTAACCCGAACGGAGTGGGGGCCGGTCTCCGTGACTGATACGCCGAGAACTCCGATCAAGACGATGAACAGCGGTACGGACGAAGACTGTCGGATACGACGAAGGAGACGAGGTCAGCACGAGCAGAGCGTTAATCGGAAAACAAATTCGACGAAATTATTCGATTCACGCACGCAAGTGTCAATCGATTCGAAAAAATATTGACAAATCTTTGCGGGGACGGTCCCGGAACATCTCGTGCGCCCGCACCGGAACCAGGCGTTCGACACGAACAGCATGCGAACACGCCGAATCACGGAGCGACAGTCGTCGCCCTCGCAGGCACGTGGGAATCGAAGGTGGTTCCGCCGGGGGAGACGAACAAATCCGTGTCAACCACACGTAGCGGCGGCAGCCGGCCAATCAGCTCGCCCGTCGGAAGCACACGAGATTTCTTCTTCTCCCTTGCCACACCCGTCCACGCCCCAACCATCAGCTCACCGAACCGGGGGTCGCGGAGGGTATACGAAGATTGCGCTTGACCCACTCCGCACGGATCGGGACCACCGGTTCAACGTGGACACACGTACCGAACAGCTGCGGATAACCGGCATCGCCTCGACCGCGACGAGGAACGGATCCAGCTGAGCCCCTACCCCCATGAGATCACCAGTACCTACGGCAGCTGGAGCATTCGTCCGCCCGCCAACGATGGGGCGGTGTTGGTGCGTCACCTTCCACCTCGAATCACTCACACCACTTCGGGTTGCGGCGCCTGTTTCGTATCGAAGCGGAAGCCAACTCCGCGCACGGTGCGGATCCAATCGTTGGATCCCAGCTTGCCTCGGAGGGTACTCACGTGCGTGTCGATGGTGCGACTGATCCTCGTCCCCGCCGATTCGACAATCGGGTCCCCCCATATCTCGGCCATCAGCTGCTGCCGCGAGATCACGGCGCTGGGCCGACTTGCCAGATAGTACAACAGGTCGAATTCCTTGCGGGTCAGCTCGATAAGCTCTTTGTTGAGTCGAACTTCCCTAGTGGCGAGATCGATCTCCAGCGGACCGCTGACCACGAATGGTTTGCCCGACCGCGAACGCACTCGTCGCATAACGGCATCGATGCGGGCCATCAGCTCCCGGAACCCGTACGGTTTGCCCAAGCAGTCGTCCGAACCTGCCTGCAGCACCATGACCTTCTCCGACTCCGTACTTCGCTCGGTAAACGCGATGATCGGAATATTGCAGGCCATTCGGATATTACGGCACACCTCCAGTCCGTCCATGTCCTGCAAGTCCAGATCGAGCAACACGAGATCCACGCCGTGGTAGGCATCCAGCGCGTGATTGCCCGTGTTGACCGCCACAGCCGCGTGACCGTGTCGTCGAAGACCGTTGGTTAAGGCCACGGCTACGTCCTTCTCGTCCTCCACCACAAGAAGATGCATCGCCAGCTCCCAGTTTCGTTGCCCTGAGTCCATCAGCGCCACGAGGACTCCGCATGCCCGAGCCCCGCATGCCAGAACGACCTCAATATACAAACCACCTGTGCGGTTTGTAAACACAAAAGCCGACTAGCCGGTTTTCGACGAATCCAGGGATACCCACTACTCCGAATGGGCCAGACATGTCATTGACCTTGCCGGCCCGAGCAGCACCCCCGAGATCGCGCGCAGTGCTCTGAGCCGGAAACTGGGGGCGAGCTCGCCAGCAGAAGGCCGGATCACCTCGTGTCGACGAGCGCAAGAGCGTGGTCTCGCTCCGACTCTCCCCTGTGGCGGCAAGTGCCAAGGCCTACGGAGCCGACTCTCCGAGAAGCACCTCCCCCTGCTCGGCCGAGAAGCGATGGGCGACGGAACCTCACGGAGGAGGGCTCATTCCCCATGCGACCTCAAGGAAGACAATGCCTACTGTGAGAGGGTTCACAACTTCCGGCGCACTCGCTAGAGTTTTTTTGGGAGCGCTCCCATGCACCATGTTCCTCTCTCTAGGAGACGAAATGTCCAAGCGTTCCGTTCGTCGACGCACCGGCGTACTGACGCGAGTGGTGGCCCTGTCCGCCGCCGCCACCGCGATGTTCGCCGGAATGCAGATGGGCCAGCCGGAAGAGGCCAGCGCCCACGGGTCCGCGACCAACCCACCCACCCGCAACTACGGCTGCTGGGACCGTTGGGCCGACAACTTCCAGTCCCCCGCGATGGAAGAAGAGGACCCGATGTGTTGGCAGGCGTGGCAGGCCAACCCGAACGCGATGTGGAACTGGAACGGCCTGTACGTCAACGGCGTCAACGGCAATCACGAGTCCGCCATCCCGGACGGCCAGCTGTGCAGCGCGGGTAGGGACCGCTACGCCGCGCTCGACGAGCCGGGCCCGTGGAAGACCGTCACCAAGGACAACCAGTTCTCGGTGACCGTCACCGATCAGGCCCAGCACGGTGCGGACTACTACAAGGTCTACATCACCAAGCAGGGCTTCGATCCCACGACCCAGCGACTCGGTTGGGACAATCTCGAACTGGTTACCGAGACCGGTTCACGCCCGCCGGCGACGACCACGACGATCGACAACATCGACGCGGGTGACCGCACCGGCCGCCACATCGTCTACACGGTCTGGCAGGCCTCGCACATGGATCAGTCCTACTACTTCTGCAGCGACGTGAAGTTCAACGGGAACTGACGGGACGACTGTTGGTGATCCGGTTCGTCGCACACTCGATGCCCGGGGCCCCGCCCCGGGCATCGACACGTTCCCGCACCGGAGGATGAGCTCGGTCGCCCGTTTCGAGGAGCTGCCGCACCCGCATACCGCACCGCGACCGTGGCAGCACGAGTTCGGCAACCGTGATTCATAATGTCGGGGACCGAGAACTCCTCACCGGCAGTTTCAGGAGCAAGCGTGCGCATCGCGTTCAGCAGTCAACCGGTCTACTCCCACCTCGTACCCGCCTTGTTGCCCCTCGCGGGACTCGCGGCCGAGGCCGGGCACGAGGTCGGGGTGTTGACCTCGCCGGAGCTCACCGAGGAGGTACGTGCCTTCGGACTCACCCCGCTGGTGCTTCCGAACGCGCTGGGGCCCCGGGAGATCTTCCAACGGCCGGAGACCGTCGAACGTCTCGGCATCGACCCCTCCGTGATGGCGGATCTCGGTCGCCGCACGATCCGTGCCGAGCCCGACTACTTCACACGCGTCTTCGCCGGGGCGATCGCGGGCGACACCGCAGAGGAGTCGATCGAGGCGCTGCGTTCGTTCGGACCGGACCTGCTGGTACGCGAGGCGGCCGACTACCCGGCCTACTACGCGGCCGAATACCTCGACGTCCCGCACGCGGTGCTGGACACCGGACCGCTGGGACCGCACGGCCACGAGGATCTGCTGACCAGGATCAACGAGCAACGCGAGCGGCTCGGCCTGCCCGACGTCACCGATCCGCTGCATCCGTTCCGGTATCGCAGGCTCAGTATGGTCCCCGAGAGTTTCTACCCGGAGCACCTGCGGCTGGAATCGGCGG
This sequence comes from Actinopolyspora mzabensis, assembly GCF_900101095.1. Lineage (GTDB taxonomy): Bacteria > Actinomycetota > Actinomycetes > Mycobacteriales > Pseudonocardiaceae > Actinopolyspora > Actinopolyspora mzabensis. Next base: position 246,850 of record NZ_FNFM01000004.1, on the reverse strand, counting down.
TTCACTACCGGGCACCGCGCGCGGCGGAGCAGCGACTCGATCCCGCGATCGCGGAGCTCCCGGGCGACCGCCCGCTGGTGCTGGCCACGCTGGGCTCCAACGCGGCGGCGCTGCACGACGCCGGAACCAGGGGACTGCTGGACACGATCGTCGAGGCCCTCGGCGATCTGCGGGTGACCGGGGTGGTCGCACTGGGCACGGGAGTTAACCCGGAGGACTGGCAGGGGACGCGTCCGGACAACGTGTACCTGACCTCCTTCGTCCAGCAACAGCTGTTGCTGCCCACCTGCGACGCGTTCATCACCCACGGCGGGTTCGGCGGGATTCGGGAAGCACTCAGCAGCGGAGTACCGATGGTCGTGCTGCCGACCTTCGCCGAACAGCCCGCCAACGCCGACCGGGTGGAACAGCTCGGCGCGGGGAAACGGCTCGATCTGGAGAACGTCTCGCACGATTCGCTACGCACGACGGTGGGAACCGTGCTCGCCGACTCCGCCCATCGACACCGGGCCAGGGCGATCGCTCGGGAGTTCCTGGCGCTGCCGCCGTTCACCGAAATGGTCACCGAGTTGGAGAAGCTGTTCGGGCAGTGAGCCCGCACTCGGTTAACGCCGACTAACAATTTTGGGACACGCATCACACCGCGCGTATGTCTCGATCAGTGGACCACCGGAATACCATCGGCTCCCATGACGGCGTCGGAACGCTCAGCGGCGAGCGAACACGGAGACCGGCGGGACCTGATGGCGGGCTTCGAACTGCCCACCCACCGCCAGTGGCAGGAACAGGTCGAACAGGTACTGCGCAGGTCCGGTCTGTTGCAGCAGGAGGCGCCCGCCCCTGAGGCGCCGGAGGAAGTACTGGACACCCAGCTGCACGACGGTTTCGACGTTCACCCGCTCTACACCGCCCGCACCGGACATTCGCGAACGGGTGTCCCCGGCTCCGCACCTTTCACCAGGAGCAGTCTGACCGCGGGCGGCGTCGAGAACGGGTGGGACATACGCCAGTACCACGACGATCCCGACGTGACCACCACCAACCGCGAGGTCCTCGCCGACTTGGTGGGCGGGGCGCGCTCGGTGTGGCTGCGGGTGGGTGCGGGCGGCATCGCGGTGGAGGAACTCGGCGACGCGCTGCACGGGGTGCGGTTGAACATGGCCGGTGTGGTGTTGCGAGCGGGCGAGCACTACGAGGCGGCGGCGGACGAGCTGCTGCGCTCGGCCGAACGATCGAACGTGCCGTACGAGTCGCTGCGCGGCAATCTCGGCGCCGACCCCCTGGGGCTGCGGGCACGAACCGGGCGGCCGCACGAGACGGCTCCGGCGATCGAGTTGGCACGGCGCTGGGCGCACACCTGCCCCGGTATGGGGGTGCTCAGCGTGGACGGGCTGCCCTATCACGACGCGGGTGGTTCGGATGCCGAGGAACTGGGCTGCGCCCTGGCCGCGGGGGTGGAGTACCTGCGCTCGCTGTCCGAGACCGATTTGGATCTCGACACCGCGGCCGGGCTGCTGGAGTTCCGGTTCGCCGCCACCGTGGACCAGTTCAGCACCATGGCCAAGCTCCGCGCGGCGCGGCGGATGTGGGAACGGGTGCTGCGGGCCTGCGGAGTCACCCCTCGTTCCCGGGGGCAGCACCAGCACGCCGTGACTTCCTCGGCAATGCTCACCCGGCGAGATCCCTGGGTGAACATGCTGCGTTCGACCATCGCCGCGTTCGCCGCGGCAACGGGCGGTGCGGAGGCGATCACGGTCCAGCCGTTCGACGCCGCGCTCGGACTACCGGATGCGTTCTCCCGCCGGATGGCCCGCAACGTCCAGGCACTGCTGCTGCACGAGGCGCACCTGGGACAGGTGATCGACCCGGCTGGTGGTTCGTACTACGTGGAGTCGCTGACTGACGAACTCGCCGGGGCGGGCTGGAGCTGGTTCCGGCGTATCGAGGCCGAGGGAGGGTTGACCGCCGCACTGGACTCCGGTCTGGTCTCCGATCGACTGGCCGAGACGTGGCGGGAACGTGAACGGGCCATCGCCTGCCGGACCGACCCGATAACCGGAGTCAGCGAATTCCCCGATCCGCACGAACAGCCAATCGTGCGCGAGCCCCGTCCTGCGGATCCGGAGACCGGCGGGTTGCCCCGACATCGCTACGCCGAGGAGTACGAACGGCTGCGGGACGAGGCCGATCGAGCGGCCGAACAGTCGAGGGGACGACCGCGGGTGTTCCTGGCGACGCTGGGGCCGTTGGCTTCCTACACCGCACGTGCCTCCTTCGTGCGGAACCTGCTCGCGGCAGGCGGTGTGGAAACGATCGAGGCGGGCGAGACCGAGGACTCGGCGGCGGTGGTAGCCGCGTTCGAACGGGCTGGAACACCGTTGGTTTGCCTGTGCTCGACGGACCGGCTCTACGACGAGCGTGCCGAGGAGACCGCGCTGGCGCTCCGGGCGGCGGGCGCGGAACTGGTACTACTCGCGGGCAAGTCCCGCGGTTCGGCCGCGGCGAGCGTGGACGGATTCGTGCACGCGGGCGGCGACGCACCGGCAGTACTGAACGACATCCACCAGCGCTGGGGCGCGTCGACCCCGGCCGTAGCGAAGGCGACACCATGAGCAGCCACGGCAGGATTCCGGATTTCGCCGACGTCGAGCTGGACGATCCACCGGTCGAGGCCGACACGGCGGAATGGCACCGACAGCTACGGGGCACCACCGACCGGGACGCTGAGTCGCTGAGCTGGCACGCCCCGGAAGGAATCGACATCAAGCCGCTCTACACCGAGGAGGACACCTCGGGGCTGCGCTTTCCGCACGGTTATCCGGGAGTCGCACCGTACCTGCGCGGTCCGTACTCCACGATGTACGTCAACAAACCGTGGACGATCCGGCAGTACGCCGGGTTCTCCACCGCCGCCGAGTCCAACGCGTTCTACCGACGCAACCTCGCCGCGGGACAGAAAGGCCTGTCGGTGGCGTTCGACCTCGCCACGCACCGCGGTTACGACTCAGATCACCCCCGCGTGGCCGGCGACGTGGGGATGGCGGGGGTGGCCATCGACTCGATCCTGGACATGCGGCAGTTGTTCGACGGGATACCGCTGGACAACATGAGCGTGTCCATGACCATGAACGGCGCGGTGCTCCCGGTGCTGGCGCTGTTCATCGTCGCGGCCGAGGAGCAGGGTGTGCCGCCGGAGAAACTGGCGGGGACCATCCAGAACGACATCCTCAAGGAGTTCATGGTCCGCAACACCTACATCTACCCACCGCGAGCGTCGATGCGGATCATCTCCGACATCTTCGCCTACACCTCGGCGCGGATGCCGAAGTTCAACTCGATCTCCATTTCCGGGTACCACATCCAGGAGGCAGGGGCCACCGCCGACCTGGAGCTGGCCTACACCCTGGCTGACGGGCTCGACTACATCCGGGCGGGGAGGGACGCCGGACTGGACATCGACTCCTTCGCGCCCAGGCTGTCGTTCTTCTGGGGCATCGGGATGCACTTCGGCATGGAGGTGGCCAAGCTGCGTGCCGCCAGGCTGCTGTGGGCGCAGCTGGTCTCACGGTTCGAGCCGACCGACTCCAAGTCGCTGTCGCTGCGCACCCACTCGCAGACCTCCGGCTGGTCGCTGACCGCACAGGACGCGTTCAACAACGTGGCACGCACCTGCGTGGAGGCCATGGCCGCCACACAGGGGCACACCCAGTCGCTGCACACCAACGCCCTGGACGAGGCACTGGCGCTGCCCACCGACTTCTCGGCCCGCATCGCGCGCAACACCCAGCTGCTGCTGCAACAGGAGTCCGGCACCACGCGAACCATCGACCCGTGGGGCGGCAGCCACTACGTCGAGAGCCTCACGAGAGATCTCGCGGAGCGGGCCGAGGTGCACCTCGACGAGATCGAGCAGGCCGGGGGGATGGCCGCCGCGATCGAGGCCGGTATCCCCAAGATGCGCATCGAGGAAGCCGCGGCACGCACCCAGGCGCGAATCGACTCCGGCCGCCAACCAGTGATCGGCGTCAACCTGTACCAACCGGACGGCACCGAGCGGGACGGCGGCCCCGAGGTACGCAAGGTCGACAACAGCGCGGTCCGCACCGAACAGCTCGACAAGCTGCGCAGGCTGCGCGAGGAGCGCGACGAGCAGGTGTGCTCCGATGCGCTGCGCAGGCTCACCGCCGTCGCGCAGGCCACCGTGGACGGTGAGCGCCCCGACGATCTGGAGCACAACCTGCTAACGCTGGCCGTCGACGCGGCGCGCGCCCACGCCACGGTGGGCGAGATCTCGGACGCTCTCGAAGCCGCGTTCGGTCGCCACTCCGGGCAGATCCGTACCATCTCCGGGGTGTACAGCGAGGAGGCAGGTCACGACAGTGCGATCGAGCGGGTCGGGACCACCGTTTCGGAGTTCGCGGAGGTGGAGGGGCGCAGGCCCCGCATCCTGGTCGCGAAGATGGGCCAGGACGGGCACGACCGGGGACAGAAGGTCATCGCCACCGCCTTCGCCGACCTGGGCTTCGACGTCGACGTCGGTCCGCTGTTCCAGACACCGGCCGAGGTCGCCCAACAGGCCGCCGAATCCGACGTGCACCTCGTCGGGGTTTCCTCGCTGGCCGCTGGGCACCTGACACTGGTCCCCGCGCTGCGCGCCGAGCTGGACGCACTGGACCGCGAGGACATCATGATCGTGGTCGGCGGGGTCATCCCGCCTGCCGATCACGAAACGCTGCACGAGGCGGGGGCCTCCGCCGTGTTCGGACCGGGCACCGTGATCGCCGAAGCAGCGGAGCGGCTGTTGCGACAGCTACGCGTCGAGCTCGGCCACGACGAGTGAGAGCGGATCATGCCGCGAACCATCGACGTGGACAAACTCGCCGAGGGCGTACTGGCAGGCTCCCGCACCACGCTGGCGCGGGCGATCACCCTGGTCGAGTCGACCCGTTCGGATCATCGGGACAAGGCCCAACGACTGCTGGCCGAGTTGCTGCCCCATTCAGGAGGCGCGCGTCGCATCGGGGTCACCGGCGTGCCGGGCGTCGGGAAGTCCACCTTCATCGAATCGCTGGGAACCAAACTCACCGGTGAGGGACACCGGGTGGCGGTACTGGCAGTGGACCCCTCCTCGAACCGCAGCGGCGGAAGCATCCTGGGCGACAAGACCAGGATGGGTGCGCTGGCGGCCGATCCCGCCGCATTCGTGCGTCCCTCCCCCAGCGCCGGAACGCTCGGGGGTGTCGCCAGGGCCACCAGGGAGACCATCGTGCTCATGGAGGCCGCCGGCTTCGACGTGGTCCTGGTGGAGACCGTCGGGGTCGGACAGTCCGAGGTGACCGTGGCGGGGATGGTGGACTGCTTTCTGCTGCTGACCATCGCGCGAACCGGTGACCAACTACAGGGCATCAAGCGTGGCGTACTGGAACTGGCCGATATCGTGGCCGTGAACAAGGCCGACGGACCGCACGAGGACGAGGCCAGACAGTCCGCCCGCGAACTGCGGGGGGCGCTGCGGCTGCTGACCCCGCCGAACAACTCGTGGAATCCGCGGATCACCACCTGCAGCGGACTCGACGGGACCGGGCTGGACCAGCTCTGGCAACAGGTGCTGGAGCACCACGCCGCACTGTCCGAGGCCGGTGAGCTGGCGGAGAAGCGCAGCGAACAGCGGTTGGAGTGGACCTGGGAGCTGGTTCGGGACCAACTGATGAGCGAACTCCTCGCCGATACCGGGGTGAAGCGGACCCGCGAGGAAATCGAACAACGGGTACGCGACGGCGAGGTGACCGCGGGGATGGCGGCCGAGCGGATCCTGCGGGCCTTCCGGGAGCGGTGAAAGGAGTCTTCTCCCCGCCACTTTCAACGTATAGCGCACCCGGGGACTTGTGGCAAGGCCCGGGTCGTGGCGCAGGCTTGTCCGCTGAACCTACGGAGACGGGGGATTTCGATGATCGACGTGATCATTGTGGGCGGCGGACCGACCGGTCTGATGCTGGCCGGTGAGCTGCGGCTGCACGGCCTGCGCGTGCTCGTGCTGGAACGGGATGCGGAGCCGAGCCCGGTGGTCCGCGCGCTCGGGCTGCACGCACGCAGCGTCGAGGTGATGGACCAGCGCGGTCTGCTGGGGCGGTTCCTGACGCACGGCAGGCAGTACCCGCTCGGCGGGTTCTTCGCGGGCATCAGCAAGCCTGCACCAGAACAGTTGGACACCGCACATCCGTACGTCCTCGGCATCCCGCAGCCGATCACCGACCGCCTGCTCGCAGAGCACGCCACCGAGGTGGGCGCCGAGCTAGCGCGCGGTCACGAACTGGTAGATGCGGAGCAGGACGAAACCGGGGTGACAGCAGAACTGGCCGACGGCACCCGGCTGCGCTCGCGCTACCTCGTCGGCTGCGACGGTGGACGGAGCACGGTACGCAAACTGCTCGGCGTCGGTTTCCCCGGTGAACCCGCCAGCACCGAGACACTGCTGGGCGAGATGGAGGTGACAGAGGACGCTGCGACTGTGACCGCAACTGTCGCGGAAGTCCGCGAGACCCAACCACGGTTCGGCCTCGGGCCCTTCGAGAACGGGGTGTATCGCGTTGTCGTACCCGCGGCCGGGATCTCCCAGGACCGCACGGTCCCGCCGACCCTCGAGGAGTTCAAGCAACGGTTGCGGACCTTCGCGGGCACCGACTTCGGCGTGCACTCGCCGCGCTGGCTGTCCCGCTTCGGCGACGCCACCCGGCTGGCCGAGCACTACCGGGTCGGCAGGGTGCTGCTGGCGGGCGACGCGGCGCACGTGCACCCGCCCACCGGTGGGCAGGGACTGAACCTCGGTATTCAGGACGCGTTCAACCTCGGCTGGAAACTCGCGGCCGAGATCAACGGCTGGGCGCCGGAAGGACTGTTGGACAGCTATCAAACCGAGCGCCGCCCCGTGGCCGCGGACGTGCTGGACAACACTCGTGCGCAGATGGAACTGCTGTCCACCGCTCCGGGGCCTCGCGCGGTACGGCGGCTGGTGTCGGAACTGATGGGCTTCGAAGAGGTCAACCGTCACCTGATCGAGAAGATCATCGCGACCGGGATCCGCTACGACTTCGGCGAGGGGGACCAACTGCTCGGCAGGCGACTGCGGGACGTGGGGCTGGGGCGGGGACGGCTCTACGAGCTGATGCACCACGGTCGTGGCCTGCTGCTCGACCAGACCGGTCTGCTCTCGGTACAGGGTTGGCAGAACCGGGTCGACCATGTCGTGGACGTCAGCGAGGAAATGGACGTACCCGCTGTGCTGCTGCGGCCGGACGGGCACGTGGCGTGGGCCGGTGACGATCAGGGTGAGCTGCTCGAACAGCTGCCGAAGTGGTTCGGCGCCGCCGGAGGCTGATCCCCCGGTGAATGCGCCCCGCCTCGCGGACCGCTGGGCGCCCCGGCGATTCCGCGCGGAATCGCCGGGGCGCGGGAGGGGCGCGGCCACGCCGGTTTCTCGCGAGTGGCGCAGCGGGAACGGGCCCACTCAAAGCGAGAGCGTCATGTCCCTGAACTCCGGCCACGCACGCTCCCAATCGACACCGGTGACGTCGGCAAGTTGGATCGGCTGCCCCTGCACCACGTTGTCGACTCCCAGACCGTTGTCCACTGTGCCCACCCGTCGAATCCGGTCGAAATGCTCACGTGCTCCGGGGGCGATCTCACCGATGTGGATCACGGTGGTGGTTTCGGCGGGCGGGTGCCCGAAGAACCAGAATCCCCGCGAGCCGCTGTAGGCCTCGGGGAGATCGGCTCGCCTCCCGTGGAACTCCACCGCCGAGGCGGTCCAGTAGTGGGAACCGAGCACCACGGTGTGCTCGCGTTGCCGCCGAGGCAGTTCGTGGTAGATCTCCTCCACATCGGCGGCCAGCTTCGGCCACCCGATCTCGCTGCCGCGAAAGTCGACCGGAGCGGTGTCACGCTCGGCGAACGACTCCACCGAGGCGAGGGGCAACGACTGCACCGTCACCACCACCGACACGGCCAGCGCGGGCCAGGCCAACCACCCCCACCTACGCCGGTTCTCGGCCGCCCCGGCCTCGCGGCGACGCTGAAACCCCAGCGCGCCCGCCGCCCACAGCACCGGGAATACCCCCGCCACGTAGTACGGTTTGCCGCCCACCGCCAGGAACACCGCGATCACCCCGACCGCGCTCCATCCCAGGAACCGGTAGGGACGCGTCTCCTCGGCGCGCAACAATCGCCACAGGCCGTATCCGCCGAGCACCACACCGAACACCAGCCCCAGCAGGGCGAGCATGCCGACGAAGCTGAACAGTCGCCCTCCGACCGAAGTCATCTCGGCCGAGGAGGAACGGGCCACGGCCAGCTGTGGCCAGCCGTGCGTGAACTGCCACACCACAGTCGGAACGGTCACCACTGCCACGATCAGCGCACCCACCCACAACAGTGGACGCCGAAAGATCGCACGAGGGCCGAGGACGGTCAGCGTCAGTAGGATAACCACCACGAACACGGCGACATGGATCTTGACCTGCACGCTCAGGGCCACCACCACACCGGACAACAGCAGCAACCGATCGTCGTGCTCGCCAGCGCGGTGGGTGCGTAACCACCGCAGCAGCAACAACGTCAGCAGGCTCCAGCCCAGGATGTCGAGCCCTATGGTGTTGAGGTTGCGGTACATCGACGCTAAGGAGAGCACGAAAGCCGTCGTGGTGAATGCCTGCGCACGACGGTCGCCTCCCAGTTCGCGGGCCACGAGCGCGGCCACCACGGCCCCCAGCCCGAAGGCGAGGATCGAGGGGGCGCGCAGCGCGACCAACGACCCGGGGAACAACCACTCCATGGTTACGGCGAGAAACGGAACGAGCGGCTGCTGATCGGCGTATCCCCAGGCCGGATTCGCACCGGCGATCACGAAGTACAGTTCGTCCCCGAAATAGCCGTACCGCCCGGCGAAGGCGAACATCACCGCCACGGCCACCACGGTGACGACCGCGACCGGAACGAGCGCGAACGGACGCCGGGCGGGGAACGGACCGCTCCCCGCCTCCCACGCGGTGATCTCCACGTCTTTTCCTCTCCGTACCGGGAAACCGTGTAACCAGCCGGCGCGAGGGAACCTCGATTCACACCCGCTCCGAGCGGAGACCTCGACTACGAGGCGTCCGGTGCGGGAGCCCGTGTCCGTAGCAACTCCGTCATCTCCGCCGCCGACAGTGCCTCGGAGCAGAACGGGCCGGAGCCGATGTCACAGCCCTGCTCCCGCCACAACCGGGCCGCTCCCGCCGTACGCACTTCCGGCACCGCCAACGGGATACCGCAGGAACGCACCAGTGGGATCGTACCGCCGAGCGCCTTGAGCTCCGGGGACTCGAAGGTCTCGTCCTCCTCGACGAGTCGGACGAGGTCGGGTGCCAGCAGTACGGTATGGGTGGGGAATTTCCGCAGGAAACGCAGTTCTGCGGGAGCGGCGCGGAACTCGTGGGCCGCGGTACGCACCCCCATGTCCGCCAAAGTCGCGACGTTGTCGGCGGCTTCCCCGCCGGTTCCCATCAGCGCCGTCATCGACATGCACAGCAGCAACCGGCTCGGATCCGGTGATTCCTCCTCGATGACGCGCCGCACGCAGGACACCAGATCAGGATCGCGCGACTGGTTAGGGCTGAGTCCCACCACGAGCTGGTGATCGAATCCGGCCGCGTGCCACTCGGACAGCTGTCGCCATGCGGTGCGCAGCGCCCAGTCGCGCAGGGCGAGGGTGATACCGGAACGCTCGGCCAGCCGGAGGCACGCGTCGTGCTCCAACCGTTCGTGGTCCTGTGGCTGCCACGCCAGTCGTGCCTCGACTGCCACGATCTCTCCGTCGGTCAGCGAAACCAGCGGCCGGTAACCGACCTCGAACTCCCCCAACTCCAGAGCGCCGGGCATGACTGCGGCCAGTTTGGCATCGGTCAGTTCGACGGGAGCCCGGTGCGGATCGAACACGGCCCACTGTCGTTTTCCGGCCTTCTCCGCACTGCGCAGCGCCACTTCCGCTGCCCACAACATGTCGGTGGGCTCGGCATCGCCGACCGAACGCTGTACGACACCGATGCTGGCCGTGGGCGCCAGCCCGTTGCCGTTGATGTAGATCGGCTCGTCGAGTTCGGTGTTGATCAGCTCGGCGAACTCGGCGATCCCCGGAGTGTGGGGCCCCTGCCGGAGCAGCACCGCGAACTCGGTTCCACCGATCCGGGCTACCAGCCCGTCCTCGTTCCGGACGAGTCCGGAGAGCCGGTTGGCGACCGACTGCACGATGCTGTCGCCGACCTCGTAACCGAGTCCGTTGTTGATGAGCCCGAAACCGTCGAGCCGTAGCTGGTAGAGCGTGAGCCGCTCGTCGGGTGCGAAGGAGCCGAGGGCTCCTTCCAGCCTCGTCCGGAACTGCTGGCGGTTCGCCAGTCCGGTGATCGGGTCGTGCAGTGTCTGGAAGTAGAGCTGTTCCTGCAGGTCGTTGAGTTCGCGCAGATCCTCGACCATCAGCACGATCCGGTAGGCCTCGCCGTCCGCGTCACGTAGCACCGAGACAGCGATGTAGGTCCAAGCCTTCGTGCCGTCGGATCGCACCAGATTGCGGCGTTCCCGCAGCCCGTCGCGCCTGCCTCGCAACAGCTCGGCGTAATTGGTCGAGACGATCTCCGCTTCCGCGGGGTCGAACAGTTCGGTGACGGCGGTGGAGACCAGCTCCGGTGCGCTGTAGCCGAGAGTTCGCTCCAGCGCCGGGTTTACCTCCCGGAACGTACCGTCGAGGTCACACAGGCCCATACCTATCGGAGTGGTGTCGAAGACCTCCCGGAAGCGGTCCTCGCTGACGCGCAGCTTGCGCTCGGTATCCAGTTTGGACAACAGCAGTGCGCGCTGGAGGGTTTCCTGCTGCGCGATAGCGCTCCCCCGATCGGCCTCGGCGTAGCCGGAGGCGACGGAGGCCAGCAGGGTCAGCACTCGCCGCGCGGATTCGTTCGAGGGTTCGGGCAACAGGGTGCGGCACAGTAGTTCCAGACTGCGGCTGAGGCTGTCCTCCCCGGTCGCGTGCAGCCTGACCAGCCGGTTGCCCACCGAGTGACCGGTCGTCTCGATCCGCTCCGGCTGCCGAAGTCCTTCGAGGATCTGCTCGCTCAGTTCGCGGAGTTCGGATTCCAGCGAACCGCGAGCCATCGGTATGTAGGCGGTGTGGCTCAGCCATCGGGCCCACTGAGTGGCGAGCTCGGCGCACCATCGTCCACTCTCCCAGGTGGCCACCCCTTCGTCCTGGCCTGCCCCATCGTCGATCGGGAGCTCCCTGTCCGAACTCGCGTGGCTCATCTCATCAATCCCACGTTCAGGGTATTTACTTCCGAGAGAAAGCAGATTATCGCAACGGTGTGTATCTCGGCAGTCCGGTTGGGCAACATGCCTCACTCCTCGGAAAGAACAATTACGCGACGTAAACCACAGAAATCACGCTTTGTAACCAACTCCGGCGTAGATCTGCTCCGCGCCCGGAGTCTCGGCGTGCAGGCCCTCGTCGTCCGGACGCCACAGCGCCGTACCCACCACCCCGGGGTCGAGCAGTTCGAAACCGTCGAACAGTTCGGTGATCTCGGCGTGGGAGCGCGGATGGATCGGGTCGGCGCTCTGCCGCATCACCTCGGCGACCTCGAACATCTCCCGGGGCCTGACATCGGCGGTGAAATGCGAGAGCGCCAGGTAGCTGCCCGAGGGCAGCGCTTCACGGTAACGACGCACGACATCGGCCGGATCGTTCTCGGGGGTGGCGAAGTGCAGCACACCGACCATCAGCAACCCGATGGGTCGGGACAGATCCAGCAGGCCCGTGGTTCGAGGATGACCGAATACGCCCTCCGGATCGAGGAGGTCGGCCTGCAACATCGTCGCGTTCGGATCGTCACGCAGCAACAACTCGCTGTGGGCGACCGCGAGGGGCTCGTTGTCCACGTAGACGACCCTGGAGTCCTCATCCACGTCCCGCGCGATCTCGTGCACGTTCCCGACGGTGGGAATGCCCGATCCGATGTCGAGGAACTGCCTGATGCCGGCACCTTCGAGAGTCAGCACCGCACGTCGCAGGAAAGCACGGTTGAGACGGGCGACGTGTCGGGCACTCGGTAATGCGGCCAGGAACTTCTCGCCCAGTCTGCGATCGGCGGCGAAATTGTGGGCACCACCCAGCAGATAGTCGTATATCCGCGCCGCGCTGGGAACCTCCTCGTCCACACCACGCGGCAACCAATCCGTCTGTTCCGTCACCGAGCCCCCTTGCCGGTTCGTTCGCGTACCCACGAGATTACTGGGCGCTCCGGACACCGCTGACCTCGTACCGACACGTCGGGACAACCGACGGTTGCCACCGTCGTCCGGCCCGCTCACCGGGTTCGCGGAGCAGGGACGGTCCTCTCACCACGAGCAGAACATCGCCGCGCGGAGGATACTCCCCCGATCGGGCCCCACTGGACCACCGGAAGCGGGAAGATCACCAAAACGGAATCAGGTCCGTCAACAGCCAGTTCGCTCCCACTGCCAGCGCTCCGAAAGCGATCAACAACCACAGCGACAACCAGAGCATCGCGGGCGCCGCCGTCAGGCGCGCCAGCTGATCCGCATCGGAATTGCCCGCCCCTCCCCGGCGACGCTTGCCGGACAACTCGAACAGGGGGCGGATGCCTCCCAACAGCAGGAACCATCCCAACAACTGGGCGAACAGCAGTTGCACACCGGGACCGGCCCACCAGGAAACCGCGAACAACGCGGTGCCGGTCAGCAGCACCGAGAGCACACCGTAGAGATTGCGCAGCGCGACCAGCAGCAACGCCAGCGCCACCACAGCGGCGCGAAGCAGCAGCGAGACCCGATCCGCCGAAACCAACCACGCCGCCACCAGCCCCAGCAACGAGACCGCCGGGTATCCCGCGAACAGCGTAAGGACCATCCCCGGACCGTGAGCCGGCCCGGTGGAGACGGTCAGACCCGAGGTGTCCGAGTGCAGTCTGATGCCGTTGAGCCTGCGCCCGCTGAGCAGTGCCACGACCGCGTGACCACCTTCGTGAGCGATGGTGACCACGTTGCGCAGTACTGTCCAACTCGCCCGGTAGGTGACCAGCACCAGGGCGAGCAGGGCGACCACCGAAGCCGGCAGTGTCCCGGAGAAGTCGGGCAGCAACCGAACGACGTCTTCCAAAGTGGATCCTTCTGCGACGGGGACTCATCTACGGTGCCGACATCAGTGGACCGTCCCCGTACCGTTGGTTCGGTTTCCGTCCGCCGTTGACTCGCCCGACCAGCGGGTACCCAGCACTCGATGCGCCAGCAGGGTACCTCCGACGACGGCGGAGGGAATCACCACGAGCTGAGCCACCGGTACCAGGCAGAGCAGGTATGCGGGCAACGCGAATCCGAGCACCGTGCGTCGATGACGCCACAGTATCCGATGTCGGGTGCCGACCGTCATGCCGAGCCGCTGGAACACCGGCCCGGTCAGTTCGAGCGCGATCAACCAACCGCCGAAGAGCACACCGAGCACCGGCACCACCGTCTGCCCCAGTACCGGCACGAAGCCGAGCGGGAACAGCAGCATGGTGCCGAGCACGCCGATGAGCACCAGTCGTAACGCGTCGGCCAGTCCCCGCGAGAGCAGGCGTAACCAGCCGGGGTCCTCACCGCCGCCGAGGCCGCGCTCCCGTTCGGTGCGCTCGGCGAGGTGGTCGTAGAACGGCCCCCCGAGCAACAGGGTCAGTGCTATGAACGACACCGAACCGAGCAGCACCGCTCCGGCGAGCAGCGCGAGGGCCAGCAGTCCCCGGAACGAACGACGCCACCATTCCGACCAGCCGTCGGCGAAGGGGGTCAACCACTCCGCGAGATCACCGCTGTAGAAGGCGAGCACTACGATTCCGGCCAGCAGCAGCAAACTGCTCAGCAGCGGGGGCACTCCGCCCAACAACAACATCCGCGGCGAACGCACGATGCTGGTGAATCCGGTTCCGAGATCACGGGCGCCGGCGGACATGTGGTTCATCAGGGTGAGCCTCGTGGTGGGAAGCATTGTCCCCACGATCCTATGAGAGGCCACCCGCTCGGCCGTGGCGACGGTTACTCGGCGCAGCCACGGCGCTCGCGGCCAAGCTCCGGCAGCACCCGCGAGCGGGTTGTCCGCCGATCGTGCCGATGATCGGCGGACAACCAGGTATCAGGCGATGATCCGGATGGGATCCTGCAGCAGCGAGGTGAGCTGCTGCATGAACACGGCCCCCACGGCACCGTCGACCGCACGGTGATCGGCGGACAGGGTCATGCGCATCATCTTGCGCACCGCGAACTCCCCGTCGCGGACCTGCACCTCCTCGCGGGTCGCGCCCACGGCGAGGATGGCCGCCTCGGGTGGATTGATGACCGCCGAGAACTCCTCGATACCGAACATGCCCAGGTTGGACACGCTGAAGGTGCTTCCGGACATCTCGTCGGGCTTGAGCTTGCCGTCCCTGGCGCGTTCGACCTTCTCCTTGCCCTCGGCAGCGATCTCGGAGACACTCTTGCGGTCGGCGTCGGGGATGACCGGTACGACCAGGCCCGAATCCAGCGCCACCGCGACCCCGAGATGAACCCGCTTGTGCTGGAACAGCTTCTCGTCCCGGAACGAGACATTGACCGAGGGATTCGCGCGCAGCGCGGTGGCACAGGCCTTGACCACCAGGTCGTTCACGCTGACCTTCGGCCCACCGGAGGCCTGCAGCCGTTCGTTGAGGTCGGAGCGGAACGAGACCAGGTCGGTGACGTCCACGGCACTGGTCAGGTAGAAGTGCGGTGCCTGCTGTTTGCTCTCGGTAAGCCGCCGAGCCGTGACCTTGCGGATATTGCTCAACGGGATCTCTTCGAGATCCTCGTTCTGCTGTTGGGGCTCCGAGCGCTCGGCCCGGTGGGACTCCGCGGCCGACTGCTGGGGCGACTCGGTGGCGGTCTTCGCCTCGGCGGCGGCCTCGATGTCGACCCGGATGATGCGTCCGCCGGGGCCCGTGCCGGTCACGGTGGACAGGTCGACGCCCTTCTCCCTCGCGACGGCTCGGGCGAGCGGTGAGGCCTTCGGGCGTTCGCGCGGACCCGCATCGGATTCCGCCGACCCGGCGGACCGTGGCGCGGCGGGCTCGGTAGCGGCACTGCCGGGGGAATCGGACTCGGGGTTCGAGCCCGTGGTGGCGGAACCGGCGGCGGACCCATCGGAGTCGCCCCCGGAAGCACCGGCGGCAGCGGCGGCGCCCGATCCGTCGCCCATGATCCCGATGGGAACGCCGATCGGAACGGTCTCGCCCGCGCCGATGAGGATCTTCTCCAGCACCCCGTCGTCGTAGGCCTCCATCTCCATGACGGCCTTGTCCGTCTCGATATCGGCCACGACGTCGCCGCGGTTGATCTGGTCACCCACCTGCTTGCGCCAGGTGGAGATAACGCCTTCCTCCATGGTGTCGGACAGGCGCGGCATGTGAATCTCGGTCATGGTCTTCCTCGGATCCTGGTGGTCCGGCTCACCCCGTGGCTCGGTCCGAACCGAACGCGGTCGTCGCCCGGGGGCCCGGTCCACCGGGCCGACGCGGTGAGCCTGCGCCTTGCTGCGGAATGTGTCAGCGACGATGTCCGACGGCGTCGAGCGTCTGCCGTACCGCCGTGTGGAGCGACTCGGCGGAGGGCAGCGCCGCCCGCTCCAGGGGCTTGGCGTAGGGCAGCGGAACCTCGGCCGCGGCGACACGACGCACCGGGGCATCGAGGTAGTCGAAGGCCCCGTCGGAGATGGAGGCCGCGATCTCGGCACCGATGCCGTAGGTCAACCAGTCGTCCTCGGCGATCACGGCGCACCCGGTCTTGCGGACGGAATCCACCAGCGTCTCCCGATCCAGCGGACGCAGGCTGCGCAGGTCGATCACCTCGGCCGAGATCCCCTCCTCACCCAGCTGGTCGGCGACCTGGGTGGCCACGGTTGCCATGCGCGAGTAGCCGATGATGGTGATGTCGCTGCCTGGGCGGGTAACGCCGGCCTTGCCGATCTCCGCAGGCGGCAGCTCGTCGGGTACCTCGCCCTTGGTGTTGTAGAGCGCGAGGTTCTCCAGGAACAACACCGGGTCGTTGTCGGCCAACGAAGCCTTCAGCAGTGCCCTGGCGTCCGCCGGAGTACTCGGTGCGACGACCTTCAGTCCGGGGACGAACGCGTAGTACAGCTCGATGTTCTGCGAATGCGTCGCGCCCAGCTGCTGGCCACCACCGCCCGGGGTGCGCAGCACCATCGGGGCGTTGGACTGGCCCCCGAACATGCCGTAGATCTTCGCGGCGTGGTTGACGATCTGGTCGAGCGCCAGCAGCGAGAAGTTGATCGTCATCAGCTCCACGACCGGACGCAGGCCCAGCATCGCGGCTCCCACCGCGGCTCCGACAAAGCCCTCCTCCGCGATCGGAGTGTCGCGTACCCGCTTCTCGCCGAACTCCTCGAGCAGTCCCGCGGTGATCTTGTAGGAGCCCTCGAAGACTCCGATCTCTTCTCCGATCAGAAATACGTTCTCATCGGAGAGCATTTCCTCGCGCAGCGTGTCGTGCAGCGCTTGCCGGTAAGTGATGACGGCCAACGGTGTATCTCCTGGACGTGGTCGCGCCGTGGGGCCGCGAGCGCGGCCCCGGCGCCTCGTGGCGGGGTGTGGTTCGACGGATCCCTCCCGCGATGCTCGTCAACGGCGAGTTCGGTCGCGGGAGTCGGGAGCGGTTCCCGTCAGAAGACGGGATCGGCAGGCAGCCTCCGAGAGTCGTTGGCGACCGGGGTGGCGTAGGTGTAGTCGAACAGGGTGGCCGGGTCGGGGTGCGGGCTGTCGTCGGCGAAGGCGACGGCCGCGTCGACATCGGCCTGTACGGTGCGCTCGATCTCGGCGGCACCGTCCTCGTCGAGCACACCCGCCGAGATCAGCTGCGAGCGGAACGCGGCGACCGGATCGGCCTCGCGCGCCGCCTCGGCGTCCTCGGGACTGCGGTACTTGGCGGGGTCGACCACCGAATGGCCCTTCATCCGGTGGCTGACCGCCTCCAGCATCGCGGGCTGCCCGGTTTTCCTGGCGTGCTCGACCAGTCGCCCCGCGGCTTCCCGCACGGCCACCACGTCGTTGCCGTCGACGCGTTCCCCGTGCATCCGGTAGGCGACCGCCCGCTTGTACAGCTCGGACTCCGCGGAGGACATGTCCACCGTGGTTCCCATGCCGAGATAGTTGTTGACCACCACGAAGACCACGGGCAGGTTCCACAGCGCGGCGATGTTCATCGACTCGTGGAACGCGCCGATATTGGTGGTGCCATCACCCATCTGGCAGAGCACGACCTCGTCGCCACCACGGTAGTCGATGGCGAGGGCGGCTCCGGTGGCCAACGGGATCTGGCCACCGACGATCCCGTAACCACCGAGCAACCCGACCTCGGTGTCGAACATGTGCATGGAGCCGCCCAGCCCCTTGGAGGTGCCGGTGGTGCGGCCGTAGAGCTCGGCCATCACCTTGCCCGGTTCGATCCCCTTGGCGAGGGCGTAACCGTGCTCGCGGTAGTTGGTGAACAGGTAGTCGGACCGGCGCAGCGCGCTCATCAGCCCGACCACGGTGGCCTCCTCCCCCAGGTTGAGGTGACAGTAGCCACCGATCTTGGCCTGGGTGTAGCCCTGCGCCGCGCGTTCCTCGAAACGCCGGACGAGGCTCATCTGCCGGAAGTAGTCCCGCAGCGCCTCCGGGGACTCGGATGCCAGCGCGGTGTTCTCCTGACGCTGCTGCACCCGGTTGCCACCGGAACGAGTTCCGCTCCGACGGCCCTTCGAGCCGGAGGTTGCCGACTTGCTGCGGGTAGCGGTCTCCGCCATGAGAGATCCCCTTTTTCGAGTGGGTGTGTTGCGGCGCCACTTCGGGCCGAACAACGCGGTTCGTGGCGATGACGGTCGGACGCCGATGTCCTGATCGAAGGTCGCGTCCCAGTCGTCCGGGACGGGACCGCTTCCGAGAGCGCCGCGGTTCAGCGCCGGCGCGGCGGCGCGGTGTGCAGGGGCAACCCCAGTGCCGACATGGCGGATTCCATTCCGATCTCGCCCAGCGTCGGGTGAGCGTGGATCGTGTCGGCCAGCTCGTCGAGGGTGGCTTCGAGACTGATGGCCAGCGTTCCCTCGGTGATCAGATCACTCGCGGACGGGCCTATGACGTGTACACCGAGGATCTCGCCGTGCTTACTGCCCGCCACGATCTTCATGAATCCTTCCTCGTCCCCGGTGGTCTTGGACCTGCCCAGGGCCGCGAAGGGGAAGCGGCTCGTGACGACGTCGTGGCCGCGTTCCGTTGCGCCGGCTTCGGTGAGACCGACGCTGGCGATCTCCGGGTGGGTGAACGTAGCGGCCGGAACGACGCCGTAGTCGATGTGGGCCTCGTGCCCCGCGATGGTGTCGACGGCGACCACGCCCTGGTGCGAGGCGACGTGCGCCAGCAGTGCCTTGCCGGTGACGTCCCCGATCGCGTAGACGTGCTCGACATTGGTACGCAGTTTGTCGTCGACCGCCACGAAGCCACGTTCGTCGGTGGCCACGCCGGCGGCGTCGAGCCCGAGCGAGGCGGTGTTGGGCTTGCGCCCCACTCCCATGAGGACCACGTCGACGTCGAGCTGTTGCGTGTCGGAACCGTCCACGTGCACCCGCAGGTGTCCGTCGGCCTGTTCGATGGAAGAGACCGTGGATTCGGTGAGGACCCGTATCCCGCTCTTCTTCATGGAACGCCCGAGCGCCTTGCCGACCTCGGCGTCCTCGATCGGAACCAGGCTGGGAGCCATCTCCACCACGGTGACCTCGCTGCCGAAGGTGGCGAACATGCTCGCCCACTCAGCACCCACGGCACTTCCGCCGACCACGGCGATGCGCTTGGGGACCTCCTCCAGCCCGAAGGCCCCGTCGGAAGTGATCACTCCCGGAAGCTCGGAGCCCGGAACGGGCAACCGCGCGGGCACCGAGCCGGTCGCGATGAGTACGTCGCGACCGGTCACGCGTTCCACGGCCTGGCCACCCGCGGGTTCGGCCGCGTAACGCGGGCCGCCTTCGCCGAGCGGGGAATCCCCGTTGGGATGAACATCCACGGTGTTGGAGCCGGTGAACCGCGCGTGGCCGTCGATGACGGTCACACCGTTGGCCTTGAGCAGCCCGGCCACCCCGTCGGTGAGGTTCTTGACGACCCCGTCCTTACGACGTGCCACCGCCGGGAAGTCCAGCGTCACGTTCTCGGCGTGCACTCCGAAATCGGCGGAATGCAGCACCGTCTCGTAGACCTCGGCGGAGCGCAGCATCGCCTTCGTCGGGATGCAGCCCCAGTTCAGGCACACACCGCCCGCTTTCTCCTTCTCCACCAGGCCGACCGACAGACCGCGCTGCGCCGCACGGATCGCCGCGACGTAGCCACCGGGGCCGCCGCCCACCACCAGGAGGTCGAATTCCTGCACTTCGCTGTGCTTTTTTGCTCGTGCACCCACCGAGAAGCCTCGAACTGTCGCATCTCGAGTGTCGTGACCGGGACCACGACGGCGCCATGCCGCTACGCCCAGAGTTGACCCTCAGTCACTGTGCAACTCGCACATCTGCCCCACTATTCAGTGACATTTGAAACACAATTGAACACGTATAGTGAAAATTTGGCCGTTGTGCGAGCGAGGTCACGAACAGAAAACGAACGATGCCGAACGAGACGTAAAAAACGCGGCAATTTGTTCGCGACATCGGTTGACGACAACCGCCGCGCCTGTTCCGTCAGCGGTCGTTGCCACCCATCCGCAGTGCGGACAGCGCCAGCGACAGGGCCACGTACGAGTCACGACCGTGCAGCGGCCTGCCGATGAGCGTCGTGATCCGGTGCAACCGGTTCAACACCGTGTTGCGGTGGCAGTGCAGACGAACGGCGGCATTGGCCGTGGAGCAGTTCTCCTCCAGCCATGCGGCCAGGGTCTCCAACAGCATGTCCCGCTCCTTGGGCTGCAACGCGAGAATCTCCCCGAACTGGTCCTCGAGCAGCCGCCGTGCGAGATCGGGCGACTGGACGAGCAGAGCTTCCGGATAGCGTTGCTGCAGCGAGACGAGTTCGACGGCCCCGCGTTGTGACGTTCCCAGCGCCGTGAGGGCGAGTTCGTGAGCCATGCCCGTCTCTGCGAGGCCGATGACCAGCGGAGAAGCCGCGGCTCGCCCCCTGACGAGCTGCCGCAGGGCCGCCAGCGCGCTCGACTCGTCGTGCTGTTCCAGCGCGATCAGCCCCACCAGGGTGTCCGCCCGGACCTGCCAGACGGAGCGGATGTGCAACGCGGCGAGCGCGGCCTGCTGACCGCGCAGCGCGAAACTGCCGTCGGAAATCATCTCGGCCACCACCACGACGTAGGGGCCGGAGGTGGGCAGGTCGAGTTCCTTGGCGGTTCGCTGCGCGAAGGCGGTGTCGCGTGCCCGCCCGCTGAGCAGGTCCTCCACCAGGGCGTGCCTTCGTTGGTCGTCGTTGCGCAGCTGCTCCAGTTCGGTGTTGCGGTAGGAGGTGGACAGCGCCGAGGAGAGCGCGTCGATCACGGTCCACATCGTGGTGGCCCCGCCGAGAACGGCGTCCGGATCGACCTTGTCGGTGTGGGCCTGTTCGACCAGTGCCTCCCAGAGAATCCGACCGCCGATCCGAAAGGTCCGCAGCATCACCTCGAGCGGGACCCCCTGTTCGGCCCGTCGCCTGCCGATGGCCGAGGCCACCGAGTCGTCCTCGCTGCGGGGCACACGTCCGCTCAGCACGTGCAGCGCTCGGGCCAGATAGTTGGCGCACCCCTCCCACAGGTCCTCCCGGGGAACCGGACGGTAATCGGTCCATTCCGGATTGTCAGTGAATATCGCGTCCATGAGCCGTTGCGCGAGCCCGGGAACGTCGTCGAGGCGTTTCTCGGCCAGCGAACGCGTAATCTGCTCAGCGCGTCCCTCGGGGAGATTGTGGGTCAGTTCCCCGTGGACGCCACCTGTGAAGGGATCAGCCACCACGCTTCCAGACGATACGCCGTAATGGCGACCACGAGCTGGCCCCACAAGGACAGCGAAAGGGTTTCGGCCGGAATTCAGCAGCGCACAGCTTTGTTGCCCGCCGGAACGGCCCCCGGCTGCTTGCACCACGGCGGCACGGGGCCGTTCGCGGCCGTCACACGATGCGCGCAACGCCACATTCCCCGACAATTCGGTCCGCCCCCTGTTCGGGCCGAGTCCCGGTGGCACGGGCAACCGCAATCGATGCCACACCCGCGCGACGATCGGGAGTTCGATGGCCGCATCCGGATCACCACCACACGGGCGCAGACCCCAACTGCCTGAGGAGGTCGCGGTACACATCCGTGAGCAGATCATCACCGGTCAGGTTCCGGAGGGGGAGTACCTGCGGCTGGACCAGCTCGCCGAGGACCTGGGGATAAGCGTGACCCCGGTCCGCGAGGCGCTGATAGCCCTCTCCGCGGAAGGCTTCGTGGAGCTGGAACCGCGCCAGGGATTCGCGGTGGCACCACCGAGCAGGCAGGATCTCGAGGACATCTTCGAGTTGCGCGCTCTGCTCGCGGGCGGACTCGCCGGACGCTGTGCCAGCCGGATCACCGGGGAGCGGCTGCGGGAGCTGCGAGAACTGCAGCGCGAGCTGGCCCGGGTCCACGAGCTCGGCGACGGCGCCACGGCCACCGAGTTGCTCATCCGGTTCCACCGGGAACTCGGCAAGGCTTCCGGGGCGCGCAAGCTCGCGTGGTTCTTCGAACTGGCGAGTCGCTACGCGCCACGGGAACAGTCCCTTGCGGCCGCCGGATGGCCACGGGCATGTGTCCGGGACCACGACGCGGTGTTGCGGGCGCTGGAGAACGGCGAGCCAACAGCCGCCGAGGAAACGACGCGGGAGCACCTCCGCACGCTCGGACGCCTGCTGATAGAGCACCTCGACGCCCGGAATGCCTGGCCGGACCGACAGTGACCGCGCGGCCGTGACCGAACCGGCGAGGGGCGCGTCCGCGGCGCGCGGAGTTCCAGGTACCCGACGGGCGGGAGTGCGCGTCCCGCACCGGGGTCACGGTCACCCTGGGCGGCGCCGCGCACCGATTCATCGCCTGCACCGCGGGGAGCAAGGCGGCGTAAACCACGGAGCGTAGGGCAATTCACCCATACTTCACCACCGTCAGAGTGACAATACAGGCATGATGGTGGCGAATACCTGCCAGCGCACGGTTTCCCGAACACAGGGGTGATATCACGCACCCCGGTGCATTCCACGATCGTGTGAGTAGGGGAAACTCAACCAACGTCCGTGCGCGAGTACGCTCGCGCGGAAACCGACCGTCGAAGGTGTAGCAGGCCGATGCCCAAGACAACCAATCCGATGGCGAAGCGCAGCGGGGCTTCGACCAATATCATCCTGACCGCGATCGTGCTGGTCGTCGCGGTAGCAGTCATCGGTGGAGTGATGATCTTCGGAGGGGGCAACCAGACCGACGGGGCGTCCTCGAACAAGGTCGCCGCCTCCGTACTGCACCCCCAGGGCAGCCACCAGGTCGTCGAAGCGGGACAGGGCGCTCCCACGCTGGTCGAGTTCGTGGACTACCAGTGCCCCGCCTGCCACAACTTCTACCAGAACGTCACCAGCGAGCTGGAGAAGGAGTACGAGGGCAAGATCAATTTCGTGGTTCGGAACAACCCGCTGGACATGCACCCACTGGCGGTGCCCGCCGCGAAGGCGGCCGAAGCGGCCGCCATGCAGGACAAGTTCCAGCCGATGTACCACAAGTTGTTCGACAACTACTCCTCCTGGGCCACACCCGCGGACGGCGGCGGTGTCAGCAGTGACGAGCAGCGCGCACAGCAGCAGTTCACGAAGTTCGCCGAGCAGATCGGCCTGGACACCGAGCAGTTCCGCGAGGACATGAACTCCGACAAGGTCCAGCAGCGTGTCGACCAGGGTCTCGCCGACGGCCAGAAAGCCGGGGTGACCAGCACACCGACGTTCTTCCTGAACGGCGAGAAGGTCCAGTTCTCCCAGGGAGGAACACCGCTGCAGCACCTGCGTGACAAGCTCGACGGAGCGTTGGCCAAGTGACCGCGACCGCCGAACCGAACACACACGACGACTCCTCCGTCCCGCCCCAACCCGACCGGACACCGTTCGACAGGGGGCTGAGCTGGCTCTACCTGATCGGAGGCGGCCTCGGGTTCCTCGCCGCCTTCGCACTCAGCGTCGAGGAGTATCTCAGCCTGATCAATCCGAACTACGTGACCAGCTGCAGCATCAATCCGATCGTTTCCTGTGGCTCGGTCATGGAAAGCGATCAGGCGAAGGCGTTCGGCTTCCCCAATCCGTTGATCGGGGTAGCCGCGTTCGCGATCGTGACCACCACCGGTGTCGTCATGCTGGCCGGCTTCCGCCCACCGCGCTGGTACCGGATCGGAATGCAGCTCGGCACGATCTTCGGCGTGGCCTTCGTGCACTGGCTGATCTGGCAGAGCCTGTACGAGATCCAGGCGTTGTGCCCGTATTGCATGGTCGTCTGGGTGGTGACCATAGCCGTCTTCTGGTACACCACGCTGCACAACCTGGGGAACGGTCACATCCCCGCGGGACCGACAAAACCGGCGGTCACAGCGGTGAGCAAGGTACACAGCGTGGTACTGGTGCTGTGGTACCTGGTAATCGTCGGGATGATCCTGCAAGCTTTCTGGAGCTACTGGAGCACGCTGGTGTAGCTACGCGCCGGCTCTCCGCGAGAACGGACTCACCGGATCGCTCGAACACCTCGTGGGGGAACCGCCGCGGTGATCACCGATCGCCCCGCGGCGGTTCCCCCACTTGTTGTCCGAACGCACCCGCCTCGTCCGAATGCGCCCGCGGTCGACTCCGCCGGGCCACTCCGCGGGCGCCGCGGCGGACTTGCGCGTCCCCGACAGGTGGGACATCCGTTTGTCCCGTTCCGTTACCGGGTATGAGGCGGCTATGAGTGTTCAGGTCCGTTCGACATCACCGCGCACCCGAAGTGTGCGGCAACCGGCTGTCCCGCCGGGGCGAGCCACCCCCCGAGGTGACGGACGGTTTCCCCCCTTTGATTCGATGTGCGGTGGTCTCGCATGAGGTTGGAACGAGGAGTCCGCGTGTCAGCATCCCATCCGGATCGGAATCGGGCATCACCGGAAGACGCCGCACAGCACATCGAATCCGCCGAGGCGGGTGACGAATCCCGGGTGGTCGAAGTTCGAGTGGCCGCGGCCGCGACGCAGTTGCCCGTCATGCGCGCCGTGGCAGGTGATCTCGCCATGCGTGCCGATTTCGACGTCGACACCATCGCGGATCTGCGGCTGGCCGTGGACGAGGCCTGCTCGTCGCTGGTACGTCTCGCCGCCGAGCGGAGTCAGCTGTTGGGCAGGTTCCGAACCGAGGACGACAGACTGGAGTTCACGGCGGAGGTGACCAGCACCGATCCGTCCGGCCCGCGCAAGAACACGTTCAGTTGGCGCGTACTCGGCGCGCTTACCGACACCGTGGCATCCTCGGTTCAGGAATCCGACAGCCGCGACGACGGGCATGTCGTGCGGATCGAGCTGAGTAAGGGACGGATGGTCCACGAGTGACGCAGGCGGACTCCGAACACGCCTACCGAGGCCAGGACTACGAGGAGCTGGCCCCGCTATTCGTCGAGTTCGCGGACCTGGACAACGAGGATCGGCGTCGTGCGGAGCTGCGAGACAAGCTGGTCACGGCGCATCTCCCCATCGCACAGCACATCGCGCGGAGATTCAGCAACCGGGGTGAGTCCCAGGAGGACCTCATCCAGGTCGCCACGCTCGGCCTGATCAACGCGGTGGACAGGTTCGACCCACAGCGGGGTGTCGACTTCCTGTCCTACGCGGTGCCGACCATCATGGGCGAGGTGCGGCGACACTTCCGCGACACCGGCTGGACGGTACGGGTACCCCGACGACTGCAGGAACGTCACCTGTCCATCTCCTCGGCGATATCGACACTGTCCCAGGAGCTGGGCAGAGCACCCGTGCCAAGTGAGATCGCGGAGCATCTCGGCATCAGCCGGGACGAGGTGCACCAGGGGCTGGAAGCGGGAAACGCCTATCGGAGCAGTTCGCTCGACGAACTGCTCAGCGACACCGACGAGATACCGCTGGGAGACGCGATCGGCTCCCCGGACGCCGAACTCGACGAGGTGGAGAACCGGGAAGCGATTCGTCCGTTGCTGCACGAACTGGGTGAACGAGAACGGCGGATCGTGGTACTGCGCTTCTTCAAGTCCATGACGCAGACCCAGATCGCCGAACAGATCGGCATCTCGCAGATGCACGTCTCCCGACTGCTGGCCCGTACGCTGAGCTGGCTACGGGAACGACTCGAGGTCGAGGCGCCCCCCGAACCTGTGACGGATACCTGAACGGCGGTACCGCCGCGAAGCGTTCCGCAGGGCACCCGGCTTCCGGAAACCGCGGCACCCGGGTCACCCGACAGCCCGGGAGGAGCTCCGAGTTCGAAGAACCGGCTCCCGTCCCACGCGAAAGCCCCCGGGGTGTCCCCGCCGGTGAGGTCCACCGGCTGGAGACGCCTCCGGGGGCGGAGACTCGAAACCGCTGTTGGAGAGTTGCCGGGGATCCGGTGTCGGGGGTAACTCGGATCCCCGGCAACGACCTGGGGGCAGCGGCCCGTGAGCAGCGTTCCGGGGTCAGCCGAGGGCGTAGCCCAGCTGCTTCAACCACGGAATCGGGTTGATCTCCTGGGCACCGGGTCCGGTACGAACCTCGAAGTGCAGGTGCGGACCGGTGGACTGCCCGCGGCTGCCCACTGTCGCGATCTGCTGCCCGGCCTCCACGCGCTCGCCGACACTGACCTGCGAGCTGTGGATGTGTCCGTAAACGGTGACCCTGCCGTCATCGTGCTGGACCCGGACCCACAGGCCGAACCCGCTGGCGGGGCCGGAGCTGATGACGGTGCCCGCCTGAGGCGCGTAGATGGGTGTACCGGTGTCGGCGCCGATGTCGATGCCGGCATGGCTACCGCCGCGGCTGTGGTAGCCGGAGGTCAGAAAACCGCTCTGCACCAGCTTCTGGGGGGCTGCGGACTTCTCGGGCTTCGCGGACTTCGCGGACTTCTCGGAGGCCGCGGCCTTGTCCTTCGGCTGCTTCTCGTTGTTGTCGGACTTGTCTTGTTCGGCGGCCTTCCGCTCGAACTCCTTCTTCTTCTCGGCCTGCTCCTGAGCGGCCTTGCGCTGTTCGGCCTCGACCTTCTCGGCCTCGGCCTTCTCGCGTTGCTGCTGAACCTTCTCGCTCTTGTTCAGGTTCTGGCGCTCGGAACCGTCGTTCTGGGAGGCGCCGCCACGCAGCTGGACCGAGCCGGGGGCCTCGGGGGTGCCGTTGACCGCGGCGCTCAGCGGGCTCTGTTCGGCCACCGGGGCGACATCACGGTTCTGCGATTCCGAACCGTCTCCGTTCGTCGCCGCGACGAAGGGGGAGCCTACGGCGACGAACGCACCGGCGGCAACCACGCCCGCCAACACCTTGTTGCGAACCGGGGTTCGCGAGTCGCGGGAAAAAGAATTACGCAGGGATTGAGGCAGATAGGACTTGAGGGTGGAGGTCGTGGGACGGCCACCCTCGTCGTTCTTGTCGGCCATGTTCGCCTTTCCGTCTCGGGGAGGTCCGGCCACTGCCCGTCGGGGGTCGGGCTTACTCGTCGGGGGTCGAGTTCGTCGTGACCGAACCGTGACGTACCTGGTGCAACGTAGCTTTATGTATCCGAGACATCAAGCTTTCACCCTTTAGTTGCAGGGAAGAAGCACACATTCAACGCGATCAAACACACTGAGTATTCGACACTTGATTACCCTTCGATAACGGGTCAACCAAACGACCACTTGGCACCCCAGCCCGAGCGGGACCGAATCACTCCCCGCGGCCGACGGAGCGAAGCAGGAAACATCATTTCCACCGAATTCGCAGGTAAAAACGGAAGCAAGAAAAAGAAGAAGATCCCACAGAGGACCTGCCGGAGATCAAAAATCATGGAAAAAACGATCTGAAAAAGATCGCGAAACACTGAAACGTAGCCCGCTCGAACAATGATCGAACCCGTGGAAAAAATATCATCTTCACGAATCAACGGGACCACGGTGACGTCCGACACGCCAATATGACCCTCATTCACGAATAGCTATCCGTGACGACGGAGCACGTCGGCCCGTACACGTTGCGAGGTGACCCCCTACGCACGGATGTATGCTCGGCGAAGGCTGAACCACTCTTCGGAGTGAGGTAGAGACTCCTGCGTTGCGCTCCGGAGGGCCGTCCTCAAGCCTGGTCGGGTGATAACCGTTTCGACGGGGGAGGCTGGCCGTGTCCGAGGATTACACCCGCCCGCCCGAAGATCGAGGCGACAACGGCCGTACTTCGGTCAACGCCAGGCAACTGTGGACCGGCGGAGCCGCCACCGCACTCGTAGCCGCGCTCGTGGGGCTCGTGGCGGTGGTGGTCATGCGGGGTGTCCTGCGAATCCCCGTGCTCGGCCCTTCGCGCTACGGAACGCTGGGCGACGTCAGCACGGCCCGGCTGTGCCTGTTCGCCGCACTCGCCGCACTGCTGGCGACGGCCCTGGTACACCTACTGCTGGTGACCACACCGCGCCCGCACCTCTTCTTCGGCTGGATAGTAACGCTGGCCACCGTGGCCGTAGCCGTACGCCCATTCACCACGGATGCCGCACTGCAGACGCAGGTTGCCAGCTGTGCGCTGAACGTGGTGATCGGTCTGGCGATCGGAACGCTCGTGACAGGGGTGGCCGCCGGGGCCAGCAGGCCCCGACGTTGAACAACCGGCGGCTGAACCGGAGGGGAATCCGGTTCAGCCGCCGAAGCCAATCACCGGCTACGTACCCGCTTCTTCGAGCGGAGAGCGCAACCAGCGGCAGGGACGATCACCACCGCTGTCGAGTCGTCCGTTGCGGTGAATCAGCCTTCGGAGCGCATCGGGCTGGAGGCCGTGCGCCACTCGACGGTGGGACGCATCGCGCCCAGGTCCACCCGGTCCTTGAACTGCTCGGCGACGCCGAACAGCGAGTTGATCAGGGTGTTGGACAGCAGGTGCGGGTCCAGCCCGAGTTCCACCAGGCCCGTGTGCACCACGTTGTAGTAGTGCTGGTCCTGCTCCACACGTGGGTTGTCGAGGTACTCCACCTCGACGGAGCCGTGGTAGTTGTTGGCGACCGTCTTGGCGATCTCCTCGACCGAGAAGCTCTCGGTCATCTGGTTGAAGACCCGGAACTCACCCTTGTCGGCAGGGCTCTCGGCAGCGAGGCGGATGCACTCCACGGTGTCCCTGATGTCGATGACACCGCGTGTCTGGCTGCCGGTTCCGTAAACGGTGAGGGGGTGCCCGAGCACTGCCTGGATCACGAAACGGTTGAGCACCGTGCCGAAGATGGCATCGTAATCGAACCGGGTCGCCAACCGCGGGTCCCGCACGGTCTGCGGTGTTTCCTGCCCGTATACGACACCCTGGTTGAGATCGGTGGCACGCAGCCCCCAGATACGACAGGCGAACTCGATGTTGTGACTGTCGTGCACCTTGCTGAGGTGGTAGAAGGAGCCGGGTTTCTTCGGGTACAGCATCCGGTCGGTGCGCCCCTTGTGAGTGACTTCCAGCCAGCCCTCTTCGATATCGATGTTGGGCGTGCCGTACTCACCCATGGTGCCGAGCTTGACCAGGTGGATCTCCGGATCGACTTCCTGGATCGCGAACAGCACGTTGAGGTTGCCGACAACGTTGTTCTGCTGGGTGTAGACCGCGTGCTTGCGGTCGATCATCGAGTATGGGGCGGCTCGCTGTTCGGCGAAGTGCACGATGGTGTCGGGACGGAAGTCCCGGATCATCTCGACGGTGAAGTCGGCGTCGACGAGATCACCGTAGTACATCTTGATGTCCTGCCCGGAAACCTCCCGCCAGGCATCGACACGCACCTGCAGCGGCTCCGCCGGAACCAGACTGCGTACGCCCATTTCGTGGTCGTAGGCCCTACGGGCGAAGTTGTCTGCTACGGCCACCTCGTGACCGCAGTCGGACAGATGCAGAGCGGTCGGCCAACCAAGATAGCCGTCCCCACCGAGGACGAGGATTCGCACGCCTTCTTCTCCTCTACAAAATGTCGGCATCCTTCGGTGCTCGTGTGTAACGAGACCGTGGCTGCCATCTATCAGGGTCCGTTCCGCGGCACCCGTACCTTGGGGGTATCCACAGAATGTAATTCATCGAACACGCTGTGCGCGACTCAAGCCCTCACCACACTATCGTGTTCGATGTGAAAGGCTAACTGTTGCGGCGCAACAGCCAACCCCACCTCCACGAACGGCATGATCTCATCCGTCGGCCGGATGGCGAAGCCACTTCCGTACAGTTCGTGGAGCTCGTTTCGGACAACCACTCTTCCACCCGGAGGGAAGCAAACGTGGCCGCTACCCCGGAGCCGCCGTCGAAGTCCGGCGGCACAGGCCGGTACTGGAGACTGCTGCGTGGTTTCGCCGCGGTCTCCGCATTGGCGACCATCAGCAGTCAGCTCGTATTCGTCGTGTCCTACTGGATCGGCTCGGCATCGACCCTGTCCACCGTGCTGGGGTGGCTCGCCGGAGCGGTACCCAACTTCTTCCTGAATCGCAGGAACTGGGGAAGCACAGGCAACAGCCGGCTGGGCGGTGAACTGACACGGTTCGCGCTGGTCTCGGTGGCCACCTTCCTGATAGCGGCGGTCGCCACCAACTACACGGAGGAACTCGCCCACAATCTCTTCACCGATTCCGAGGTCCGCAGAGTCGCCCTCGTGTGGGGAGCTTACTTCGGCACCTACCTGCTGATGTTCGTGGTCAAGTTCTTCCTGCTCGACCGCGTGGTCTTCGCTACTCCCCGGCGGCGCGAGCAGGTTCGCTGACCTGCTCGTCCGCCGAGGAGGTCCCGGCGGCACCGGACAGTCGCCGGGCGCGACGCTCCCGGAGCCAGGTGCCCAGTACCACTCTGCTGTAGCGATAGCCGTAGAGCACGTTGTTGCCCTTCTTGCTGACACCGGCCACCCGCTGCCGCATGGTCATGGCCTGCTCCCGAACCCGGTAGCCGCGCGCCAGGACACCCACCAGAAGCTCGGACGACTGGTACTGCTGTTGTTCCAGCCGAACCGAGTTGGCCACCTCGACCCGCATCGCGCGGAATCCGAAAGACGTGTCGGTGATGCGCTGTCCGGTCATCATGCTGACCAGCCAGGCGAACACGTAGGTCCCCAGGCGACGCAGCAGCTGCGGATTCTCGCTGCTGCCCAACCTGCGCGAGCCGGTGACGAAGTCGGCCTCGTCGTCGACGATCGGACGCAATAACCGGGGAAGCTCGTCGATCTCGTACTGCCCGTCGGCATCCGTGGTTACCACGTAACTCGCACCGCGTTCTGCCGCGAGTCGGTAGCCGAGCCGCAGCGCGGCCCCCTGCCCCCGGTTGGTCCCGGCCACACAGGTGTAGGCGCCGTGCCTCACGGCGACGTCGGCGGTGTCGTCGGAGGCCCCGTCGACGACCACCAGGGTGTCCACGTCGAGATCGCAGCTGGAACCGGGGATACCCTCCAGCACGGCTGGTATGGCATCCCGCTCGTTGTAGGCGGCGATCAGCACCACCACCGGCGCGAACCGGTGATCCCCGTACCGCGCCGCGTAATCGGCCAATGCATCCTCATCGACCTCGTCCGGAAAGGTCGTCGGCATCTCGTGCTCCTTCGTGCCGTGATCTCGGCTACCGGTTCGTCGCGGAACCCTTCGTATCAATTCGACGGCCGGTAATGGCCGTGATCCCCAACGCACCCGCCAGTGGCAGCAGGACGAGTGCGGGTAGTTGATAACGCCAGGAGAACTCCATCGCCGCCGCGGTGAACAACACCGCGGTACCCAAGCCGCCGGAAAGCAGGCAGACGGCCCGGAGTCCACTCCGGCGGGCTCTCCCCACCCCAAGCATCGCCGCTACGGTGAGAACCAGAGCCAGCCCCAGAACGGTGCCAGGAGTGTAACCTCCCCCCAACTGGTATGCGCGCAGGAAGCCCGCCGCACGCTCGTTGACGGAGTAACTGCCCTGATCGTAGTATTCCAGCCAATCTCGCGTTACCCACTCATGGGTGTAGAGCGGATATTCGGTCTGGAACTGCCAGCGGGCCAGCGGAACATCACCGGGGGAGAGTGTTCGCATCGGCGCGAATCCCTTGGCGAAGTCCTTGGCGATACCCGCGAACACTTCGAAGGGCTGGTTGCGCAGTACCTTGAACGCCAGTGAGTGCTGTGCCTCGGAGTAACTGACCTCCTCGGGTAGTTCACCGGCGTCGACCTCGTTGTGGAAAAAGTGCATGTAGTAATCGATGCCCATGCGCTTACGCTCGGCCACCGGAGCTTCCGGGCAGACGGCTCGCTGAGCCGGTGTCAGTTCGAGCCGCTCGCAGTCGGCGACCATCGCGGTGCGCCCGAAGACGACGCTACCGGTGGAGCCACCGAGAGCGGGGTAGCCGGTCCAGTACATGTGGTACCCCGCGTAAGCGGAGAGCATGAACACGAAGCCTGCCACCAGCGCCAGGGCCGATCCCAGTCGTCGCCTCCAACCGTCCCTGGGACGCAGCCCGGCCGCAAGCAGCACGAAGACCGCCGCGGGTACCACCAGGGTGAGGCCGACCAGGCGCACCAGCACGGATCCGCCGAGCAACAGGCCACCCAGCAGAGCCAGGCGGGGCCCGGGAGTGCCCCACCAAGTCAGCAGGATGACCACGAGCAGCAGCAGCACCTGGAACAACAGGTCGGACATGATCAGGTGCTCGATCTGGAGCTGGTAGGCGTCCAGCAGCACCGGAGCCACCGCGAGCGCGGCCAACCACCGCCTGCATCCGAAACGCATCAGCAACGCGTAACTGGAAAGTGCCAGTGCCAACCCCAGCAGGTGCTGCACTATCGCCACGAGCCCCAGATCGCCGATCAGCAGAACCGGGCCGAGAAGCAACACCTCGTAACCGATGGGGTTGATGTTGCCGGGGAAAAAGACCCCGAGGTCCTTCAGGTATCGGAAGGAGTCGATGTAGAGCAGCGCAGGCCGGTACGCGATCTCCACGACGATCCGCAGCAGGACGCCGACGAACAGGAACAGCACCAGCAGCCAGTGCTGGCGGACTGTGCGCAACAGTCGAGTGGTCATGTCGTTACGGAGGCCCTGCCGTCAGCGTCACGGAAGTCATCCCACACCGTGCGCAACCCGTCGGTCAGCCGCACGTTGGGCGCGTACCCCAGTTCCCGCCTGGCCTTCTCGATCTCGACGATCACGGCGGGCATCTCGCCGTTCTTGGCGGGTACGTGCGTGACCGGCAATTCCTTGCCCGTGGCGGCGCGTACCGATTCGATGAGTTCCATGACCGAGATGGAGTTTCCGGAGCCGATCACCGCGGTTCCGTTGTACTGCTTGTCCCAGGAGGCCGTGATGGCCTGAACCACGTCGTCGATGTGCACGAAGTCGCGGCTCTGTGAACCGTCGCCGTAGACCTCCACGCCTTCGCCCGCCAGTGCCGCACGCATCAGCCTGGGGACGAAACTGTCCTTGTGGCTCATGCCGGGGCCGTAGATGTTCGTGAACCGCAGTGCGGTTGTCGCTATGCCGTAGGCGCCGCTGTAGCCGGACAGCAGCATCTCGCAGGCGGCCTTGGTCGAGCCGTAGGGAGTCAGCGGGCGCAGCGGGAGCCGCTCGGAGATGGTCCCGTAGCCGATGTCCCCGACCACCGCGTTGGTCGAGGCCAGCACGAAACGCCCGACACCACGCTGCCGTGCCAGTTCGAGCAGCCCCTGGGTGACCTCAAGGTTCTCGGCGAAAGTCTCCGCCGGTTTGTCCACGGAACGCAACACCGAGGTGATGGCGGCCAGATGGATGATCCCGGCACTGCCCTCCGGAACAGCCGCTTCCCGCACCTGCGGATCTGTCAGCTCGCCGGCCACGTGTGTGACCAGGTGACGATACTGCTCGGGTATCTCGGGAGTCACTCGATCGACGATCGTCACCGGGTTGCCACGTTGCACGAACGCCCTGACCACGGCTCTTCCGACGAAACCCGATCCGCCGGTGACGACGACGCGCTCGGCTCCGATTTCGGGATCTGCTGAATCTGCTGCGGACTGCACGAAGCTGCTTGGCACGCGTACGACTCTAACCGTTGGCATATTCGACGTGCGCCAGCCCGCCCATTACATATCCGGTCGCCATTTTCGCTGCGCAACAAAATACGTCCGGAGCGCCGAACGGCGGCCGAACTCATCGGTCACGTTCGGGACCGAACGGAGCGGCGGCAAACGAACCGGTGAGACACGAGAAACCGAGGGAAACGGTCGGGACGAGCCTCACACCGGCGGTCCCGGCGTCACTCCGCGCAGACCCGCCCCAGGGCGGCCAGCCCGGTGGCGAACACGTCCTCACGGAAAACACGATCGAGCTCGGCCGCCCGGTCGGTGTCCGGCTCGGGAGCGGGGTCGTAGGAAGCCCACCACTCGGCGAAGGTCGCGCCGGTGGTGGTAACCGGTGCCACGCGAACCATGGCGCGATAGTTCCGCACCTGGAACGGTCCTTCGAGCATCTCGTAACCGTAGGAACGTCGAAGCGAATCGAACGCGATCAGCCGTTCCCGTACCGTCGAACCGTCGGCCAGCCGGAGCTCCCGCACGGCACCCACCGCGAACGGGGACGAATCCTGTTCGAGTTCGCCCGCGATTATGGCCGGATGCCAGTCGGCCAGGGCTGCGAAATCACCAAAAACACGCCAAACACGATCCACCGGAGCTTGCACCAGGGCGCTGGAATACGACTCTGCCACGAACCAACACACTCCCTACCGCGGGCAACTGGAACTCGTAACAATTTTCGGCGGCACCGACCGGAACCGCTACCGGCACGGTCGGTGGTTTTGTCCGACACCCCGTCATTGAGACGTTCCCACCGATTCCCCTCGACACCACGCGCGGGCGTTCGGACTCGCACCACCACACGCCCCGGGAGGCGATCGAACACTTCAGCCGGAAGGCCACTGCTCCAGAAACTCGCCGGTCCGAGCGGTAATCGCCTGTTCGGTCGGTAGCCTCTCCATACTGCTGGCCCCGTAGAACCCGTGACAACGGCCGGTTCTCGAGAGCACGTAAGCCATGTCCGAAGGCGCGCTTATGGGACCGCCGTGACAGAGCACGAGAACATCGTCGCGAATCTCGGCGGCCGCCGCCGACCACTTCTCGATCGAGGCCACACATTCGTCCAGACTCAGCGCCGTCTCGGCTCCGATGCTTCCGCCAGTGGTGAGCCCCATGTGGCAAACGAGCACGTCGGCTCCCGCGCGCGTCATCGCCCGCGCGTCGTCCGAGGAGAAAACATAGGGCGTGGTGAGCAAATCCATTTCCCGGGCGGCGCGGATCATTTCCACTTCACGGTCGAAACCCATCCCCGTTTCCTCCAGATTCGCCCGGAACGCCCCATCGATGAGACCGACGGTGGGA
Organism: Actinopolyspora mzabensis; assembly: GCF_900101095.1. GTDB lineage: Bacteria > Actinomycetota > Actinomycetes > Mycobacteriales > Pseudonocardiaceae > Actinopolyspora > Actinopolyspora mzabensis. Next base: position 212,257 of record NZ_FNFM01000004.1, on the reverse strand, counting down.
AAGTTCTGCACTCCGGCGAATCCCAGGTCGCGCAGTTCCGCGAGAAACTTCTCCCGAATCATGAACGGGTCTGTTCCGTTCACGCCCGCCAGCACCGGGGTGTCTCGGACCACGGGCAACACCTCGCGCGCCATTTCCAGCACGATGTCGTTGGCGTTTCCGTAAGCGAGCATTCCCGCCAGCGACCCCCTGCCTGCCATGCGGTAACGCCCCGAGTTGTACAGCACGAGGAGATCGATCCCACCGGCCTCCTCCGACTTGGCGGACAGCCCCGTTCCCGCGCCCCCGCCGACTATCGGCACGCCACGCTCTACCTTGTCGTACAGCCGGCGCAGGATGCCCGCACGATCCGGCGGCCCCTCCCGGTAACCCGTGTCACGGCGCTGTTCACTCATCAGCCACCACCTCGTGGAACGCGTCCAGCAACGCCCGGACGAATCGCGAATCGTTGATGTTGTGCGGCAGTCGGACCAAACGCCGTTGTTCGTGCTGCACCACGTTGCGTTCGAGTGTGTCGAACAACACTTCGTCTGCTTCCGGGTCGTGGAAAGGATTGCCCGCGGCATCCAGCGCCGAGACTCCGCCCTCGGGAAGCAGGAACCTCACCCTGCCGGGTAAGGCGTTGAGCTTGTCGGCCAGGAACAGACCGATGGCCTCGCACTCCTCCGGAGTGGTACGCATCAGGGTCACCTGGGGGTTGTGCTCGTAGAGCAGCCGGTCACGGTATCGGGCCGGCACGGTGTCCGGGGCGCCGAAATTGACCATGTCCAGCGCGCCACAGGAGCCCACGTAGGGCAACCCAGCTCGGGCGGGCGCGTCGAGCCGTTCCCTGCCCGCGCTCATCACCCCACCGGAAACGAGATCGCAGACTTCGGTGGTGGTGATGTCCAGCAGCGCGTACAGCAGTCCGTCGTCCGCCAGTTTCTCCATCGCGCGCCCCCCGGTTCCGGTGGCGTGGAAAACCAGCGGGTCGTACTCGGTCGCGAGTTCCTCGGCCACGGCACTGACGCACGGAGTGGTCACGCCGAACATGGAAAGGCCGACGGCGTGCCTGTCGGCCACCTCCGGTGGAATCGCGTTCGCCGCCCCGTGCAAGGCGTGTGCGGCATTGGCCAGCACACGTCTCGATATCCGGTTCAGCCCGGCGACATCGGTGACGGCGGGCATCATCGTGATGTCGCTGGCGTCGACGTAGCCGGAAACGTCTCCGGAGGCGACCGTGGAGACCACGAACTTCGGAACGCCGACGGGCAACGCGCGCATCGCGGGCGTAACCAGCGCGGTGGCTCCCGACCCACCGGCGCCGAGGATCCCCACGACATCGTCGCGGCTGAGCAGGAACCGCCGAAACGCCTCCGACATCGCGGTAACCGCAGAACCCCGTTCTCCGGTGAACACGGCAGCACCACCGTGCGGATGATGCTCGGCCACCGACTCGGAAGGGATCGAGGCGGCCGCGGCGGAGCCGGCTCCCGCAGTACTCAGGTCCACGGTCACCACCGAAGATCCGTCGGCACGAAGCAGGTCGGCGACGTACCCGAGTTCGTCGCCCTTGGTGTCGAAGGTTCCGGCTACGTAGACACTGCCCAACTAACGCTCCGTGTCCAAATGGTGATCGTACGTGTGGCACCCTACTGGCTCTTCGTCCCGAGGAACAGTCCCTCCTCCGGAGGAGGCCGTCGACGGGGACCGATGCGCGGGAAACAGAACTGCCCGGCCGGGGGCCCGGCCGGGCAGTTCGACACGTATCCGACGTGCTCCATCCGTGGGACTTCGCCAACCGGGTTCGCCGGGGCGATCAGCGGAGCGGGCCTCTCGGGCTCACGTCCGGGCGGTCCACGGGTCAGTGGCTCCTGCCCCTGCCCTTGACCTTGTTCACGACCCGGTCGATCTTCTCCTTGTTCTTGGGGTCCTGGGCGTAACGCTTCGCCTGCGCGATCGCGCGCCTGCCCTGCGGACTCTTGGCGAGGGCGGCTACCTTGGCTACCTTCTTGAAGATCGACATGATCGTTCCTGCCATCTAGTCGGGGCCATCCGGCATCCAGAGTACCCACCGGAATCACGGGGTGAGACCGCCGTCACACCCGGCGATACGTGGCGCGAACCTCCCGGAAGACCCCGGCCCCGGCACGGAGCCGTGGGAACCGCGGTGCCGGAGTTCTTCCTCGGCACGGCGGTACTCTCCACCTGGCGTCAGCCCAGCACGCCCCGTATCGAGGCATGCCCCTTGAGCAGGTTTCGCGCCACGGTACGACGCTGGATCTCGTCGGTTCCCTCGAAGATGCGCAGCAGTCGCAGGTCCCGGTACCAGCGCTCGATGGGTAGTTCCCTGGTGTAGCCCATGCCGCCGTGGATCTGCATCACTCGATCCACGATCTCGTTGGCGCGGACACCGCCGTGCAGCTTGGCGATGGACTGCGCGTGACGGGAGTCCATGCCTTGGTCGACCTGCCAGGCGGCCTGCAGCACCAGCCAGCGCAACGCCTCGATCTCGACGGCTGAGTCCGCGACCATCCACTGGATGGCCTGCCGGTCCGCGATCGGAGCCCCGAAGGTCCTGCGGGACTGCGAGTACTCCGTGGCCATTTCCACCATGCGTTCACAGCCGCCCAGGGCGCGCGCGGGCAGCAGATACCTGCCCCGCCCGATCCACTGCATGGCGAGTCCGAAGCCGTGACCGACCTCGCCGAGCACGTTCTCCTCGGGCACCCGGACGCCGTCGAAGGTCAGTGCGGCGGGTTGCCGGTCCCACTCCCCCATGATGTCGATGGGTTCCGAGGTCCAGCCCATGTCTCGGTCTACCAGGAAACAGGTGACGCCACCGTCTGCCCCCTTCTCCTTGTCGGTGACGGCGAAGACCATGGCGAAGTCGGCGTCGATGCCACCGGTGATGAACGTCTTCTCACCGTCGATGACCCACTCCGCCCCCTCCTTGCGGGCAGTGGTGCGGATATTTTTCGCATCTGAGCCGGCGTCCGGTTCGGTGATCGCGAAGCAGGACTTCCTGGTCCCCTCGATCGTCGGGACCAGATAACGCTGTTTCTGCTCCTCGTTGCCGTAGTAGAGGATGTTGTCGGCGGCTCCTCCGAAGCTGAACGGCACGAACGTCCGACCGAGCTCCACCTCGACCAGGGCCGTCAGCACCGCTGACAGCCCCATACCGCCGTACTCCTCCGGGGTCTGAACCCCCCAGAAACCCGCCTGGCGGGCCTTGTCGCGCAGCTGTTGGGTCTCCTCCTTGGTCAGACCGCGCTCACCACGCCGTTCCCGGTCGAGAACCTGCTGTTCCAGCGGCATCAGCTCACGCTGAACGAAGTTGCGAACCCAGTCGCGAATATCGCGTTCGGTGTCCGAGAGTGCGAAATCAACCATGACAAGCCTTCCTCGGTGGCGGCGACGGCGATTTCGCGGGAAATCGCCGGGACTGTGGCGGGGACGGCGCACCGGCCGCACCGGTGCGCCGAGTGCGGAGCGGGCTCAGCCGAGCTTGCGACCGCCGTCGACATAGAGCGTCTGACCGGTGACGAAGGAGGACTGTTCACTGGTCAGAAAGCTCACCGCGTTGGCGATGTCGGCGGGCTGGCCGACACGGCGCACCGGTGTCTCGGCTGCCGCGCCTTCCTGCAGCTGCTCGAAGGTCATTCCGAGCCGTTCGGCCGTAGCCGCGGTCATGTCGGAGACGATGAAACCGGGCGCGATCGCGTTGACATTGATGCCGAACGGCCCCAGCTCGATCGCCAGGGTTTTGGTGAACCCCTGCACTCCCGCTTTCGCTGTGGAGTAGTTCGCCTGGCCGCGATTGCCGAGCGCGGACACGCTGGAAAGATTCACGATCTTGCCCCACCGCTGGGGGACCATCTGCTGCTGGGCGGCCTTGCTGCAAAGGAAGGCACCACGCAGGTGAACCCCCATGACGGCGTCCCAGTCCTGCTCGGACATCTTGAACAGCATGTTGTCCTTGGTGACCCCGGCGTTGTTGACCAGCACACCGACGGTTCCCAACTGCTCCGCGATCCGGGCGAAGGCACGTTCCACCGAGTCCGAGTCGGTGACGTCGGCCGCCACGGCCAGGGCCGACCCACCCGCGTCGGTGATACGCCGCACGGTTTCGGCGCAGGTGGACTCGTCGAGGTCCACTACCGCCACCGTGGCTCCGTCGGAAGCGAGCTTCTCGGCGATACCGGCGCCGATCCCCCTTCCGGCTCCGGTTACGACGGCCACTCGTTCGCTCAGTTGTTGAGCCACGTTGCACTCCTTCAGTTTCGGCTCGCGTGTTGTTCGTCCCGAATGATCCGGTCCCGCAACTCCCGTTTGAGCACCTTGTGGCTGGGCCCGAGCGGGAGTTCGTCGGTGAAGACCACTCGTCGTGGATACTTGTGCGCCGCCAGTCGTGTCGCGGCCCACTCGACCACCCGATCGCTAACCGACTGGTCGGTATCCCCTGCTGACAGTTTGGCATGCACCGCTACCGCACAGACCTCTTCGCCACGGGTGGGGTCCGGCAGCCCGACGACCGCCACCTGTGCCAGCTCGGGGTGCTCCAGCAGCAGCTCCTCGACCTCCCGCGGGTAGACGTTGTACCCGTTGCGAATGATCAGTTCCTTCTTGCGGTCGACGATGGACAGGAATCCGTCCTCGTCCCTGACCCCGATGTCGCCGGTACGGAACCAGCCGTCCACGAGCGCGGCACGGGTCGCCTCCGGATTCCCGAGGTACCCGGCGAACACGTTGTGCCCGCGTACGACGACCTCGCCGCGGGTGCCGCGGGGCAGCAGCTCGATCCGCTCGGAGTCCGGCTCGGCGATCTCGACCTCGACACCCCACAACGGATGTCCCACGGTGCCCGCCCGCGTCCCGATGGAGGGCTGATTGACCGTTGCGGTCGGTGAGGTCTCGGAGAGGCCGTAGCCCTCCAGGATCCGGGTGTCGAACCGCTCGTTGAAACGCTCCAGCACCGAAACCGGCAGTGCCGCCCCACCGGAGACGCACAGGCGCAGGCTTGGCAACCGCAGATCCGAGGGCGCGGCTTCCAACATCCGGCCGAACATCGTGGGCACCCCGTTGAACTGGGTGATTCCGTGCTCACGAATCAGTTGCAGTGCCTGTGCCGGATCGAAGGCGGGCTGCAGCACCAGGCAGGCCCCGGCACGGAACGTGGTGTTCATCGAGACCGTCTGGCCGAAAACGTGGAACAACGGCAGGCAGCCCAGCACCCGATCGCTCGAATCGGTGTCATTGGCATCGAACGCGTTGACCGTCGCGTTCATGACCATGTTCAGCTGGGTCAGCACGGCACCCTTGGGTTTGCCCGTGGTCCCGCTGGTGTAGAAGACGACCGCTTCGTCCTGCGGCGCGCGCGTCACGAAACCGGACAGCGGCTCGGTCTCGGCAGCCAGCTCGGTCAGCGAGGGCTCGTCGTACTTCCGCTGCCTGGGATCGACGTCCCCCACGGTCACCACGTTCGCACCGGTTCGTTCGGCACAGCCCCGGGCCAGCTCCAGTTGGCTGCTGTGCCCCAGGATCGTCCTCGCGCCCGAATCCGAGACCAGGTGGGCCGCTTCCGAAGCGACGAGCAACACCGGGACGGGCACCACGACCGCCCCGAGCACCTGCACCGCGTAATAGGCACGGACGAAGTCCACGACGTTCGGGGCAACCAGGGCGACCCGGTCGCCCGCGGTGACACCGAGATCCCGCAGTGCGGCGGCGTGGCGACGTACCTGCTCCCAGAGCTCGCCGTATTCGACTCGCTCCGGCCCCTCCAGAACGGCCGGGGCATCCGGAGTACGGCGGGCGGGTTCCGCGAGCACCGAGGCGAGTGAAAGCGAGGCGGATGAACCCGTGCCCATCGGCTGCTCCCCTGTCACAGTGTCCGGATGATTCGTGGTCATCAGCGACCTCCTCAATACGCCAGAAGCCGCTACCGCGTGCGGCACGCAGCACTGCGGCCGACAGCTTAACTAACGACGTTAGTTTTGTGAGACCCTAAAGTCGACGAGAACGTTTGACAAGACTCGAGAACAACGAACCGGACTCGTCCCCGAACAGGTCCCGGAGGTCGATTCTTGCCCAGACCGAGCACACCCCTGCTGTCGATGGAGCGCATCCGGGAGTCCGCGCTCGAGATCATCGACACCGCCGGGCTGGAGGCACTCTCGATGCGACGCCTGGCGGAACGGCTGGGAGTGCGGGCGGCTTCGCTGTACAACTACGTCCCCAACAAGGACGAGCTGCTGCACGATCTCGCCAACTCGATGATGGACCAGGTAGACGTCTCCGGCTTCGAGACGGACTGGATCACGGGCGTGACCGTCTGGGCCCGCTCCTATCGCCGGGCGTTGGTGGAGCACCCCAATCTGGTGCCGTTCCTCGCCTCGGGCCCCGCTCGCCGGGAAGCGGCACTGCGCCGGGCCGACGCGGTGCACGGCGGGCTGGTCGAGGCCGGTTGGCCGCAGCGCTACGCGACCATGATCGGGGCTTCCGTGAAGTATCTCGTGGTGGGCAGCGCGATGGGCTCGTTCGCGGGCGGATTCGTCGACGACGCCGAGATCTACGACGAGAGATTCCCCAACCTCGGTAAGGCACACCTGCTGCGCAGTCACGCGACGGAGATCGACAACGCCAGTTTCGAGCTGGCACTGCATGCCTTCACGGAAGGGCTGCGCAAACGTTACGCGGATCTCGACGAGATCCCCTGAGTGCCGCACCCTCCCTCGAGTTCCCGCAAAACGCGAACACCGATCGGCAACAGTGACCGCGCGCCACGCGCGCGGGGGAAATCCGGCCGCGGTCGGCTGCGCTGCTGTTGACTCGACAGCCGGGGCTACGTAGCGTTCACGCCACAATCGAAGAGTGCGCCCATGACGTCATGCGGGAGAGACTCCGCACTCGGCTCGCGGCATCGCTGCCCGGCCACGGCAATGGCCCCAACGTGCGCGCGGAGCGCCGAAGGAGCAACACTCCCCGACAAACTCTCAGGCCCGATCACCGCATGGCACCAGGCGATTCAGGAGGAAAGCAGGGGCCACTTGCCCCTCGCCCACGGTGCAAGCCGCACAGCGCGGTGAAACTCTCAGGCCAATGACTCCGGGGAGACGCCGACCAGGCGCCGACCTATCAGGAGTTCCCATCATGTCACCGTCCCGCAAGACACCACTGCACGAGACCCACCAGCAGCTTGGGGCCACCTTCACCGAGTTCGCGGGCTGGGAGATGCCGCTGCGCTACTCGGGTGACATCAACGAGCACAACGCGGTACGCGGCACGGCGGGCCTGTTCGATCTCACGCACATGGGCGAACTTCGCATCAGCGGCGCCCAGGCCGCCGAGGCGCTGGACTACGCGCTGGTGGCCAACGCTTCGGCGATCACCGTCGGGCGTGCGCGTTACACGATGATCTGTGACGAGGCGGGTGGCGTACTGGACGATCTGATCGTCTACCGCACCGGTGAGCGGGAGTTCCTCGTCGTCGCCAATGCCGCGAACGCAGCCGTCGTCTCGGCCGAGCTGGCCGATCGGGTACGCGGTTTCGACACCGAGTGCACCGACCTGTCCGACGAGTACGCCCTGATCGCGGTGCAGGGCCCGGTGGCCAAGGACATCCTGGCACCGCTGACCGAGATCGACCTGACAACGGTCAAGTACTTCGCTGGGTACCCCGGCAGGGTAGCCAATTGTGATGTTCTACTCGCTCGAACCGGCTATACCGGCGAAGACGGTTTCGAGCTGTTCACATCCGTCAACGACGCCGCTACGGTTTGGCAGGCGCTCAGCGAGGCGGGCGCCCCGCACGGGATAGAGCCCGCCGGCTTGGCATGCCGGGACACACTACGGTTGGAGGCCGGTATGCCGCTGCACGGTCACGAGCTCTCCACCGAGGTGACCCCGTTCGACGCCAATCTGGGGCGGGTGGTCCGGCTGGACAAGTCGGGAGATTTCGTGGGACGTGCCGCGCTCGCCGACGCCGCGGAGCGAACCGCGGAGCGCACACTGGTGGGGCTGCGCGGCACGGGCCGCCGCGCCCCACGCCACGGTTACCGGGTACTGGACGGTGCCGGCACCGACATCGGTGTCGTCACCAGCGGTGCGCCGTCGCCCACGCTGGGTTACCCGATCGCGATGGCTTATGTGGACCACGCCTGCGCGAAGACGGGAACCGAGTTACAAGTGGACATTCGCGGCAAGGCAGTCGCCGTGGAGGTCGTCGACCCGCCCTTCTACAGCCGGAACCGCTGAACGCGCCCGACCCGCTCCACCGAGAATCAGGAACACGGAGGTAAGTGATCATGCCGTCAGGCGATCTGTTCAACGAGAGGCTCGCATCGGTCGACCCCGAGGTGGCCAACGCGGTCGACGCGGAACTGCACCGCCAGCAGAACACGCTGGAGATGATCGCCTCGGAGAACTTCGCACCCCAGTCGGTGTTGGAGGCTCAGGGGTCGGTACTGACCAACAAATACGCCGAGGGCTACCCGGGCAAACGCTATTACGGCGGCTGCGAGCACGTCGACGTCATCGAGCGGCTCGCCATCGACCGGGTCAAGCAGCTGTTCGGGGCCTCCTACGCCAACGTGCAGCCGCACTCCGGCGCGCAGGCCAATGCGGCGGCGATGTTCGCGCTGCTCAAGCCGGGTGACACGATCCTGGGTCTGGACCTGGCCAACGGGGGTCACCTCACCCACGGGATGCGGCTGAACTTCTCCGGCAAGCTCTACAACGTGGTGCCGTACCGGGTCCGGGAGGACGACCACCTCGTCGACATGGACGAGGTCGCCCGACTCGCCCGGGAGAACAAGCCGCAGGTGATCATCGCGGGCTGGTCCGCCTACCCGCGGCAGCTGGACTTCAAGCGGTTCCGCGAGATCGCCGACGAGGTCGGTGCCTACCTCATGGTGGACATGGCCCACTTCGCCGGTCTGGTCGCGGCCGGGCTTCACCCCAACCCCGTGCCGCACGCCCATGTGGTGACCACCACCACCCACAAGACGTTGGGCGGTCCGCGTGCCGGTGTGATCCTCTCCTCCGACGAGGAGCTCGGCAAGAAGTTCAACTCGGCGGTGTTCCCCGGCCAGCAGGGCGGCCCGCTGGAACACGTGATCGCGGGCAAGGCGGTCGCGTTCAAGCTGGCCGCCGGTGAGGAGTTCGCCGATCGACAGCGCCGCACGTTGGAAGGCGCCCGAATCATCGCCGATCGACTGCAGGCCGCCGACGCCAAGGCCGCCGGGGTGCAGATCGTCTCCGGCGGCACGGATGTGCACCTGGTACTGGTGGACCTGCGCGACTCCGAGCTGGACGGGCAGCAGGCCGAGGACCGGATGCACGAGGTCGGTATCACGGTCAACCGCAACGCGGTGCCCAACGACCCTCGCCCCCCGATGGTCACCTCGGGACTGCGCATCGGTACCTCGGCACTGGCCACCCGCGGTTTCGCCGCCGAGGACTTCGCCGAGATCGCCGAGATCATCGCCACCGCGCTGCACTCCGAGTTCGACGAGTCGGTGAGCAAGAAGCTGCGCGGCCGCGTGGAGGCACTTGCGGCCAAGCACCCGCTGTACCCGAACCTGTGACGTATCGGGTGGGTCCGTGAGGACAGCCGCTCGCCACCGCGGCGTCCGTGCGCGGACCACGTGTCACGACCGTGCCGCGCTCCGGAAGTGTTCCGGGGTGCGGCACTTTTCACGGCACCAGCGGCCACATTCGGAACAACTCGGCGGGAGCGATGTTGTAGGTTTCGCGATCTTGTCGCGGCTCGCCCGGTCGACGAGTGTCGAGGGCATGACGATCACACTGGACGAGCTGGTCACGAAGGCGCTGCGTCGCGAGGCCCCGAGTCGCACGGCGGCCGAACGACTGCTGACCGAGGAGTTCGACGTTCTCGACGTGGTCGCGGCCGCGGGGCGGGTACGTCGGCACTTCTTCGGCAACAGGGTCAAACTCAACACCATCATCAACATGAAGAGTGGGCTGTGCCCGGAGGACTGCACCTACTGCTCGCAACGCCTGGGGTCGGACTCGGAGATCCTCAAGTACTCGTGGGTGAAGGCGGCAGAGGCGACGAGCGCGGCGAGCGAGGCCGCCGACGCCGGAGCGAAACGCATCTGTCTGGTCGCCAGTGGCCGCGGCCCCGGGCAACGTGACATCGACCGCATCGCCGAGACGATCGGGGCGATCAAGCAGCAGCGGCCCGAGGTGGAGATATGCGCCTGCCTCGGGCTGCTGGCGGCGGGGCAGGCCGAGCAGCTGCGAACGGCCGGCGCCCACGCCTACAGTCACAATCTCAACACCAACGAACAGCGCTACGCCGAGATCTGTTCCACCCACACCTTCGAGGACCGGGTGGAAACGGTGCGCAACGCCACCGGCGCCGGTCTCTCCCCATGTTCCGGGGCGATATTCGGAATGGGCGAGTCGGACGAGGACGTAGTGAGCCTCGCCTTCGAACTACGGGAGCTCGACCCGGACTCGGTGCCGATCAACTTCCTGATCCCGATGGAGGGGACACCGATGGCGGGCGAGTGGCGGCTGACTCCACAGCGGTGTCTGCGCATCCTGGCGCTGTACCGGTTCTTCTTCCCCGACGTGGAGGTTCGGCTCGCCGGAGGGCGGGAGATCCATCTGCGCAACGTGGAAGCCATGGCGCTGCAGCTGGCGAACTCGATCTTTCTCGGCGACTACCTGACCAGCGAGGGCAGAACCGGGGAGCAGGACCGGCAACTGATCGCCGACGCGGGATTCGTGATCGAGGGAGCTCGCGAGGGCACCCTGCCGCAGCAGCGCGAGGACCTGGTCAACATCCGCAGACGTGGTGTCGGCACCGACGTCGCGAGCAACGTCTGAGCGGACCTCTCCGCCGAGGTGTCGGGGGTCCGCTCGGTGGGCCCCCGCGCCGGACGCACCTCCGGCGAACGGATGTGGGGCGGACAGCAGCTCCCGGGCTCACCGACCGTGGGATCCCGGTGAACCGGTCACGCGGCTCGGTCGAGGTCGTCCAGTCCGGAAAGGTCATCGGTTACCCCTGTGCCGGCACCGGTTTTCCGCGCCTTGCGTCGCCGCCAGAGCCAGGTGGCCGTTCCGGACAGCACCAGCACCCCCACCACGGCCCAACCGGCTCCGCCGAGGATGTTTTCGACGTACTTGGCCGAGGCACCCGCCAACCAGCCGATGGCGACGTGCAACGTGGCCCACGCTCCGGCGCCCACCAGCGAAGCGGGCAAGAACCTGCCGTAGCCCAGCCCGGAGGAACCCGCCGCCGCGGGAGTGAGCGTACGCACCACGGGCAGGAACCTCGCCACCAACACCGCGCCCACGCCATAGCGCCGGAGCAGCGTTCCCGCGCGGTCCCAGTGCCGCTGCCCCAGCTTGCGTACCGCGGCGCTCTCCCGTAGCCGCCAACCGTAGCGACGTCCGAACAGAAAACCGATGTTGTCGCCGAGCGCTGCGAACAGCGCCACGGACCCGGACAAGGTCAGGAAGAACCCGAAGTCCGTCACGGCGGCCGAGGCGATCAGCAACCCGCTCTCCCCCGGCACCACGAACCCGATGCCCAGTGTGCACTCACCCAGTACCAGCGCTCCGACGACCACGACCAGCAGCGGGCGAGGTAACCCGGCGATCGCGGTCAGCAGTTCACTGACGACAGACACACACACTCCTAGAGCCGGGTAACATCGATCACGCTACCGTGTGACACCGATTACTTGAATCCGGAATCGACCTGAAACACCCCCGATCCCGCCCGAGGCTCCCGGGAGCGGATTCGTACGGGGGCGGGGGGGTGGTCACGGCCGGGCGGAACGGCGCCCGTCACGAGTCCTCCGGACCGAAACGCGATTCTCCCGCACCGTACCTTCAACAGCTCTTGCTCCAGGAGCACTCGAACATCGATTCGTCGGGGCGCGTCGACGGGATGTCGACAGCCGAGCCAGCGGAGCGATCCCGTTGGCCGGGATTCGGCACGGGTCCAGGCCGCCCCGTGCCGAGCCGGGCGAGCCGAACCGCCACGGCATCCTGCAGGTCACGAGGCGGTGCCGACAGGAATCCGTTGAACACCACGGAGAACACCAACGGGCGCTCGGTGCGAGTACGGACGTATCCGGACAGCGCGGTGACTCCGGTCATCGAACCGGTCTTGGCCGACACGTTGCCCTCGGCCGCGGTGCCGCGCATCCGGCCACCAAGCGTTCCGCCGGTCATCCGGTCCGGCGCACCGGCAAGCGGCAGTGCCCGCTTCCAGGCCTCGAACCACGGGCGGTCGCGGGCGGTGTCGAGCAACTCGGTCAGCTGGGCGGGCGAGACCGCGTTCAGCGTGGACAACCCCGACCCGTCCACCAGCCGGTACTTGGCGGGGTCGATTCCCAACCCCGCCAGTCCGGTCCGCACCACCCCGAGGCCCGCCCGCCAGCTCCCCTCGTCCCGCAGCACCCTGCCCATGGTCTTGACCAGTGTCTCGGCGTGACCGTTGTTGCTGAGCTTGAGGAAGGGCACCAGCAACCGCCGCAGCGGCATCGAACGGTGTTCGGCCATCACCCGAGCCCGCTCCGGTGTCTCGCCCTCACCGGATCCCTGGAAGGTGACACCGCGTTCGCGCAGGGCACGGCGAAAGACGTCCAGCGCGTACGTGGTGGGATCGGCGACGGTGCTCAGGGCTCGCTCGGTGCCGGACCCCGCCGGTATTCCGCCGCTGACGATCACGCGGTCGGTGCCGTGCGCACGACGGACGGACAGCTCACCCGTGGCGTCCGCGGCGAGCGTACGGGCGCGGTTGACTATCTCGACCGCTTCGGTGGCAGGCCGTGTACTCACCCGCACCGGCATTCCCGGCCGGGTCGGGCGCAGTCGAACCAGCACTGTACCCGCATCGTAGTCACTGTTCGGCGTGACCGTCAGTGCCGAGATCGGAGGTGCGTAGTAGTAGGGCTCGTCGACGGCCATCCAACCGTTGGCGAGAGCGCGGTCGTCGAAGTAGGAGTCGTCGGCCAGCACGTCCCCCCGAACGACCCGAACCCCGGAGTCGGCGACCCGGTCGGCGAGCGCACGGTAGTCCGCGGCCGACATCGTCGGGTCACCACCACCGCGCAGGTAGAGATCACCGAGCAGTACGTTCCCCCGGCGCCTGCCCGAGGTCAGCACGCGGGTGTCGAACCGGAACTCGGGACCGAGCGCCTCCAGCGCCGCGGCCGAGGAGAACAGCTTGGCATTGGAGGCGGGAATCAGACGTCGGTCCGGTGCCCGCCGGTAGAGGATCCGGTGGGTCACCGGATCGCGCACCACCACTCCGACCGAAGCACCGGCCAATCGAGGATCCGCGAGGATCCGGTCCAGATCCGCACGCAGCTCCTCCTCCGCCCGGGGGCTCCGCTGGCGCGGCACCACGGGATCGGCCGCCCCGGGCACGGCGAAAAGCATCACGAAACCGGTCAACAACGCCAGGACACGCCGCACCGCCACTCCTCCGGGCCGCTCGCACTCGTCATCACTGATCGAGAGGAACGATGATCCCGATCAACCGAGCACGTGTCGACACCGTGGTGAACGCGGGCGTGTCGCGGGCTCACGCCAGCGCTATCGAACTCGCCATCACCAGCAGCGCGCCTCCGCAGCACCGCTCGAAGACGCGTTTGCGCCTGGGCACGGACAGGAAGGCCGACAACCATCCCACCGAGGGGACGACGATGAGCCACCAGGCCGCGAACGAGGCGACAGCGGCGGCGCTGAGCAGCAACGCCTGTCTCATGGGATCACCGGCGGGATCCATCGCCTGCGGCAACAGCGTCAGAAAGGTGAGCAGCACCTTCGGGTTGAGCACATCGACCAGCAACCCCCGCAGGAAAACCGCGCGTCCCGAGGTCGGAGCCGCCTCCTCGCCCGCAACGGCTGTGGAACCGGCCCGCCGCAGGATTCGAACGCTCATCAGGACCAGGTAACCGATACCGAGCACCTTGATCACGAACAACGCCGCGGGGAACGCGATCACCAGGGCCGAGAGGCCGACGGTGGCCGCGGTGGCGTGAATGAGCAACCCGCAGGTCACTCCCGCCGCGGCCAGCCATCCCCAGCGGGCCCCGGTCGCGGCGCTACGCGTCACCATCACGAAGTCCGGCCCCGGAACCAGAATGATCACCAGCAGGGCGAGCAGGAACGACCCCCAAGCGATGTGCACTGCGAACTCCTCGCGCTCGAACCGACAATTCTTCGAAAGCTGGGGCTATAGTGGGTTAATCGTTCGTGTTCGATCCAGCTACGACACAGAAAGTTCGGTTATGACGAGTTCAGCGGAACTGGATTCGGTGGATTGGCGAATCCTGGAGGAGTTGCAGAACGACGCGACCTTGGCCAACCGGACGTTGGCCGAGCGGATCGGCCTCGCCGCGTCGAGCTGCCTGCAGCGAGTACGCAGACTCCGGGAACAGGGTGTGATCACCGGGTCGCACATCGACGTGGATCCGGCAGCCACCGGGCTCACGCTGGAGGCGGTGGTCTCGATCAACGTACGTCCGCACACCCGGGCTGTGGTCGAATCCTTCCGCGAGTTCGTGATGGCCCAGCCCGAAACACGGTCCCTACTGCACGTGAGCGGGCAGGCCGACTTCCTGCTTCACCTCGCGGTGACGGACAGCGCGCATCTGCAGAGTTTCCTGGTGGACAAGCTCTCGGCACGTACCGAGGTACGCCACTTCACCACCTCGGTGGTGCTGGAGCAGGTGCACACCCGCGCGTTGACACCGCCGCGCTCACCGCGACCCGCGCGGCGACGCGGCTGAACGGCATGTGCAAGCGGGGAACGGGTGCTCGGGGTGTGTATACCCGGCGCGCCGTTCCCCGACGCACGAGTGGGCGGGAGTGAATACCGGAGCCGAGCACGCCGTTCGTGCCCGCTCCGATCAATCAGCGACGCGCAGCAGACCTTCCTGCACCACCGTGGCCAGCAGGGAGCCGTCCCGCGAGAAGAAGTTCCCGGTGGCCAGCCCCCGCCCCCCCGAGGCGCTGGGAGAGCTGCAGTCGTAGAGGAACCACTCGTCGGCGCGGAACCGCCGGTGGAACCACATCGCGTGGTCGAGACTGGCGCCGTGGACCTCGTCCACGCCCCAGTAGACGCCGTGTCTGGCCAGCACCGAGTCCAGCAGGGTCAGGTCGGAGGCGTAGGCGAGCAGGCAGACGTGCAGCAGGTCGTCGTCGGGAAGACCGCCGTCGGCCCGCATCCACACTCTGCTGCGCGCGTCCCTGGGTCCGTCCTGCCTGCTCAACCACGGCGGTTCGGTAACGTGCCGCATGTCGATGGGTCGGGGCAGATTCGCCATGCCGCCCACTTCACCGGCCAGCAGGCCGAGACGCTCACCGTAGGTGGGCAGCTCCTCCGGGGCGGGGACCTCCGGCATGGGTTCCGCGTGGTCCATCCCCCGTTCCTCGACCTGGAACGAGGCGGACAGCGAGAAGATCGTCTTGCCGTGCTGTACCGCGATGACGCGGCGGGTGGTGAACGAGCGACCGTCCCGGGTGCGATCCACCTCGTAGACGATCGGGACACTCGGATCCCCCGGCCGCAGGAAATAGGCGTGCAGCGAATGGACCCGGCGCTCGGGGGGCACGGTTCTACCCGCGGCGACGAGGGCCTGCCCCGCTACCTGACCCCCGAAAACGCGGACCGGGGACTCCGCCGGGCTGACGCCACGAAAGATGTTCTCCTCGATCGGCTCGAGGTCGAGCAATGCCACAAGTCGATCCAGCACCGGCTGTCCGTGTGGCATACCACTGGCATCCACCGGAACGGACGACTGGCTGCCGGTCCCCGCCGGATCGGCGGCAGCGGCTCGTGCCGCTCGGGTCACTTCGGACTCCTCGTGTCGGTGTTGGCACACGCCGCCTCTCCCGCGCAGCGGAATGCCGGAGCACGGCGATTCGTACCGTGGATCCGGTTCCGCCGCGACCGGGAGAAGTCAGACGTGATCCTCCTCGCCGAGACGGTGCACCCGGATCAGGTTGGTCGATCCGACGGTTCCGGGCGGGGAGCCCGCGACGATGACGACCATGTCGCCACTGCCGGAACGTCCGATCGACAGCATCGCCTGATCCACCTGGCGCACCATCTGGTCAGTGGTATCCACACTAGGCACCAGGAAGGTCTCCGTCCCCCAAGTGAGAGCGAGCTGACTACGGACGGACTCCTCAGGGGTGAACGCGAACAGCGGCAACCTGGTGTGCAACCGCGCCAGCCGACGGACGGTGTCACCGGACTGGGTGAAGGCAACCAGCGCCTTGGCACTGAGTCGTTCGCCGATGTCCCTGGCGGCGTAGGAGATCACACCACGCTTGGTCCGCGGCACGTGGCTCAGTTCCGGCGGCTCCGAGGAACCGGCTTCCACGGCCTCCACGATGCGGGCCATGGTTTCGACCGTCTCCACGGGATAGTCCCCGACGCTGGTCTCACCGGAAAGCATGACGGCATCGGTACCGTCCAGCACGGCGTTGGCGACGTCCGAGGCCTCGGCCCTGGTCGGACGGGGATTGCCGATCATGGAATCGAGCATCTGGGTCGCCACGATGACCGGCTTGGCGTTCTCCCTGGCGATACCGATCGCCCGCTTCTGCACCAACGGCACGTGTTCCAGCGGCAGCTCGACGCCGAGATCTCCCCTGGCGACCATGACACCGTCGAAGGCGAGCACGATGGCCTCGAGATTGTCCACCGCCTCGGGTTTCTCCAGCTTGGCGATCACCGGAACACGGTGCCCGACCCGGTCCATGACCTGGTGGACGATGTCGATGTCGGCGGGAGTACGCACGAACGACAGCGCGATGAAATCCACGCCCATCCGCATCGCGAACTCCAGGTCCTCGACGTCCTTGTCGGACATGGCGGGAACCGAGACGTCCATCCCAGGCAGCGAAAGACCCTTGTGATCGGAAACGGGGCCGCCCTCGACGACCTCGCAGACCACGTCGGTCTCCTCGACCGCCGTGACCGTCAACCCGACCTTCCCGTCGTCGACCAGGATCTGGTCGCCGACCTTGGCGTCTCCGATCAACCCCTCGTAAGTGGTGGAGACCCGGTCGTGGTTACCGACCACGTCGTCCACAGTGATCCGGACGACCTCACCGGTACGCCACTCGACCTCCCCCTCGGCGAAGGTTCCCAGTCGGATCTTCGGCCCCTGCAGGTCACCCAGGATCCCCACGGCGCGTCCGGATTCGGCCGTCTCCGCACGCACCATGTCGTAAACCCGACGGTGGTCGTCGTGGCTACCGTGGCTGAAGTTCAGCCGAGCGACATTCATGCCGGCGCTTACGAGCTCGGCCACCTTCTCCGGACTGGCGGTGGCCGGCCCCATAGTACAAACGATTTTGGCTCGTCGACTCACGGTGCAACAGCCTAGTCCGTCGACTCCCGGGCGCAGTATGCCACCGTCGAGGTCAACCAACATCCGAGAGGCCGCATGCTGGATCCTTTCAGTCCCCGTACACACCGCGCGTTGTTCGTAGTGAGCTGCGTGGCGAGCCTGGTGATTCTTTTCACTCCGCCGGCGGGGGTTCCCGACTCCCCACCCGGCACCGACAAGCTGGTACATCTGGCGCTGTTCGCGGTGATGACGGTGACCGGCCGAGCGGCCCGGGTCGACCCCCGACTGCTGCTGCCGTGCCTGGCGGGCTACGCGCCGCTCTCCGAGGCGTTGCAACAGCTACTGCCCGTACATCGCGACGCGGACGTGCTGGACACGCTCGCGGATCTGTCCGGGATCGCCGTGGGACACGCGCTGGTCGTAGCGTCCCGGCGGATCACCCGTGGCACGAAGCCCCGAAACTCACACGTTCGTGTGAGTAAACATCGATCCAGGTCACAGCCCTGCCCCGTGAACCACGAGCCCGGTTCGAGGGACTGAACGGAGGTATTCTCGGCGGTGTGGACTCCACCGCACGGGCCCGCTCACGCGCTGCCGGCGGCAATCTCCCGGCAGAAGTAACGAGCTTCGTCGGCAGGCGTCGCGAGATCACACTCACCAAACGACTGCTGGCCGAGTCGAGGATTGTGACCCTGACCGGCCCCGGCGGCATCGGCAAGAGCCGTCTGGCGCTTCGAGTCGCCGCCAACATGAGCCGTTCGTTCCGGGACAAGACCTGGCAGGTCGAACTGGGTGAGCTGCACGATCCGGACCTGGTCGCGACCGCCGTGATCGAGCAGCTCCACGTCGCCGAAACGTCGACGGGCACCCAACTCGACAACCTGGTGGAACACTTCCGGGAGCGCGAAGCGCTCGTTGTGCTGGACAACTGCGAGCACCTGGTACAGGCCTGCGCCGAACTCGTGGACACGTTGATCCCTTCGTGCCCCGGGCTTCGCGTACTGGCCACCAGCAGGCAGTCGCTCGGCGCGGCCGGGGAAAGCACGCTGGTCGTGCCGCCGCTGCAAACCCCCGACCCGGAACAACTGCCCGCCTCGGAGGCGTACGAACAGTACGCGGCGGTACGGCTGTTCCTCGACCGGGCCCGTGCCGTCCTTCCGGAGTTCGAGGTCACCGCGGACAACGCCCCGGTGCTGATGCGGTTGTGCCACCGGCTCGACGGGAATCCGCTGGCGATAGAACTGGCCGTGGTGCGACTACGCTCCCTGGCCCCGCGACAACTGGAGGAGCGGCTCGACGAACGCTACGAACTGCTCAGCGGGGGCCGCACCGGCGCGCCGCAGCGACAGCAGACGCTGCGGGCACTGATCGACTGGAGCTACGACCTGTGCACCGAGCCCGAACGCAGGGCATGGGCACACGTGTCGGTGTTCTCGGGCAGTTTCGACCTGGAAGCCGCGGAGTACGTGATCGACGGCACCGCGGAACGATCCAGGGCGGCCTCACTGGTGCACGCTCTGGTGGACAAGTCGATCCTGCTGCGCGAACCGGACGACGGGCCCAGCCGCTTCGTGCTGCCGCACACGCTCCGCGAGTACGGCCTCGAAAAACTGTGGGCAGCGGGTGACCGGCCCGAGGCCGAGGCGCGGCACCGCCAGTGGTACGTCGGCACGGTATGGCGCTTCGCCGCGGAATGGTTGGGCGCCGAGCAGGTCGAGTGGGTGCGACGACTGCGCTCGGAGCAGGCGAACCTGCGAGCGGCGCTGCGTTCGATGACCGAGCACGGCGGTGAGAGTTCCGAGGAACAGCAGGCGGACGAACGAACCTCCGTACCCCACGGCCCAGCCGTCGCACTACGACTGGCCACCACGCTGGGACGTTACTGGCAACTACGGGGAGCGCACTCCGAGGCCCGCTACTGGCTGGACCGCACACTGGCACTGACCGGGACTCGGCAGGCGCCCCGCGAGCGGGCCGCCGCGTTGGCCTCCAGCGCCTGGTTCACCCTGCTGCACGGCGACGTGTCCGGAGCACGCCGCTCACTGGACACCGCGACCGCCACGCTCGAGGGACACGATGCGCCGCTGGAGCGTGCCCACCTGACACGAACCTACGGGATGGCCGCCCTGTTCGACGGGGATCCGGGCTCCGCGATCAGGCTGCTCGAAACCGCGCTGGAAGTCTTCCGGCGCGGGGCCGAGAAGGAGGGGGAACTGTTCACACTGATCGGGCTGGGGGTGGCGCGCGCAGTCAACGGCAGCGAGCGGGACGGGTTGGAGCTGCTCGACGACGCGTTGGCGATCACCACCGGACGCGGTGAGGTGTACTGGCGTTCCTGGACGCTGTGGGCGATCGGCTATATCAAGACGATCACCGGCAGAACCGACAGGGCCGAACCGGCGTTGAAGGAAGCACTGAACCTGCAGCGACGCCTGGACAATCGGCTCGCGATCGCGTTCAGCCTGGACACGCTGGCCTGGGTCGCACACCTACGGGGCAACGACAGACGCGCGGCCAGGTTGTTCGGCGCGGCGGGAGGAGCCTGGGAGTCCGCGCACTCCACCCCGAACCTCTACGCCGATTTCGCCGAGCGGCACCGTACCCAGCTGGTCGCCACCAGGGAGGCACTGGGTGACGAGACCTACAACGAATCCTTCGACAGGGGGTACCACTGGCAGCACGACACCGCGCTCGACTTCGCGCTGGAAGTCAAACAGCGCTCCCGGGAAACCCAGCGGGAGAACGTACACCCGATGCCGCTGACCAGCCGGGAACGCGAGATCGCCCAGTTGGTGGCGCAGGGGCGCACGAACAAGGAGATCGCCGAACAACTGGTCATCGCCCTGCGCACCGTGGAGGGACACGTGCAGCACATCCTGACCAAGCTGGATTTCACCTCCCGGGCCCAGATCGCGGGGTGGGTAGCCGGAATGCGTTCCGAACAGGGGGAGTAGCGGGAGCTCCGCGCTCCCCTCCCTGGTCATTCGAGCAGTGCTCACTCACTTCCCTCGGTGGATTCCAGGAACCTGAGCGTGCCGTGCAGCGCCTCGGCAACCAGCTCACGCATCGCCGTTTCCGCCCGGCCGTACCGCCCCTCCTCGATGCACCGTGCGATCTCGCCGTGCAGCCCGACGGCCAGCGGTTCGGGATGCGCGGGCATCAGCCCCTGCTCGGTGCGCCACCGCAGCACTTCCCGCACCACTTCGTTCAGCTGCGCGAACATCTCGTTGCCGGAAGCCCGCAGCACCAGTGAGTGGAAGGCCACGTCTGCCTCCAGGAAACCTTCCAGGTCCCCAGCCTCGGCCAGTTCGTTCATCCGCTCAGCTATGCGGAGCAGCTCGGTCACGTCCTCGGCGTGAGCGCGTTGGGCGGCCGCACCGGCAGCCACCGGCTCCACAGCCGTACGCAGTTCGACGAGCGTCTTGACCTGGTTGGCGCGGTCGGTTTCCAACAACCAGCGAATCAGCTTGGGGTCGAAGGTGTTCCACTCCTCGCGGGGCCGAACCACGATGCCCACACGCTGGCGCCCCACCACGAGACGGATCGAAGCCAACGTACGCACCACTTCGCGCACCACGGTGCGCGAGATACCGAAACGCTGTTCGAGATCCTCGCCACGCAACACGCTGCCCGGAGGATGAACGCCCGCACTGATCTCCCTCCCCAGTATCTCGACGATCTCCCCGTGCAGTCCTCCGCTCATGCCGGCTCCGTTCACAGCCACACGTGCCCCGAACACCACTTTCGGCGACCCCCGTCCGGGGGCGCCGGAAAACGACAGCACCGGGCACGGATGTGGCACCTCCACATTCCAGGCGCCGAGAATATCCGTCCGCCTGCTCCGGCACGGGGACGGAGGTGACCGCAACGGCGCGACGGTGGGCACGCTCCACGATCAACTGCACCCGATGGTCGCGTCGTTTCCGGGGTACACTCGTTCGTCGGGCCTGTTGGCGGGCCGCGGTGTCGCGAAGCACACCGCAGCGCCCGGGAAGCCCACGCCCGTCCTGTTCCAACGCGCATGACCGCACGAGGTGGAGTCGTGTCCGAAACCCGAGCCGATCGGGAACTTGACCACGCCGACAGCGTCGCCGCCGAGCAGCGGTACGTCTCGATGCTCTACGACAAGCTCGACGAACTGCGGCGGTACAACAGCAAACGTCTCGCCGAGACGCTGCGGGAGACCGGCGGCACTCCGCAGGCCCGCACCGAGCGGGACATTTCCACCAAGATGCACATCGACAAGCTCTCGCAACTCAGCGCGGTGGAGAACGGGCTGTGCTTCGGCAGGCTCGACCTGGACAGCGAAGAACGGTTCCACATCGGCAGGCTCGGCCTGTTCGACGAGGAGAACGAGTACGCGCCGTTGCTGATCGACTGGCGCGCCCCCGCCGCACGGCCGTTCTACCTGGCCACGGCGGCATCCCGCGACGGGGTGATAAGGCGTAGGCACATCCGCACCACGAGGCGCACGGTCACGGATCTGGAGGACGAGGTCCTCGACCTGGACTCCGCCGAACAGGGCAGCCACCTGGGACTGGCGGGCGAGGCGACATTGCTGGCGGCGCTGGACGAACGCCGTACCGGCCAGATGGGCGACATCGTCGCGACCATCCAGGCCGAGCAGGACAACATCATCCGCAGCGGCATGAACGGCGTTCTGGTGGTGCAGGGCGGCCCCGGCACCGGCAAGACAGCGGTGGCACTGCACCGAGCCGCGTATCTGCTCTACACCTACCGGCAGCAACTGACCAAGCGCGGGGTGCTGGTGGTGGGCCCCAACAAGACCTTCCTGCGCTACATCGGCCAAGTGCTGCCCTCCCTCGGCGAGACCGGTGTGCTGCTGTCCACTGTCGGAGAGCTGTATCCGGGTGTGGTGGCCACAGCGACGGACACTGCCACCGCCGCCGAGCTCAAGGGGCGTACGGAGATGGTCTCGGTACTCAACAACGCCGTGCGGGACCGCCAACAGGTACCGCGCAAGTACATCGAGGTGACTTTCGACCGCGAGCCGCTCCACATCGACAAGAGCACCTGTAGCCAGGCACGTACCAAAGCCCGGCGAGCACGCAAACCGCACAACGAGGCCAGGAAGATCTTCCGGCGCGAGATGTTCTCGGCACTGGCGCTGCAGGTGGCCGACCGGCTGGGGCGGGATCTGCTCGACCAGCGCGACATCGACGACATCGCGGCGGAGCTGCGGGCGGACAGTCAGGTGTGCGAGGTACTCGAACAGCTGTGGCCGGAGATCGAACCCACCACCCTGCTGGACGAGCTGCTGAGCTCACCGGAACGCATGAAGAAGGCCGCGCGCAGGTACTTCGACGAGTCACAGCGCCAGGCGATGCTGCGGGAACCGGGCTCGGAGTGGACGCCCGCCGACGCTCCGCTGCTCGACGAGCTGGCCGAGCTGCTGGGTGAGGACGACTCGGAGCAGCAGCAGGCACAGCTGCGACAGGAGCGGGAGGAACTCGCCTACGCCGAGGGCGTGCTGCACATCATGGAGCAGGACGAGGAGATCATGGATCCCGAACGACTACGGGTCTCCGACGTACTCGACGCCGACCTGCTCGCGGACCGCAATCGCACCAACAGCGAGCTCACAGCTGCCGAGCGAGCGGCCGGAGACCGCACCTGGACCTTCGGGCACGTGATCGTCGACGAGGCGCAGGAACTGTCGGCGATGGCGTGGCGAGTGATCATGCGACGTTGCCCGAGCCGCTCGATGACCGTGGTGGGTGACATCGCTCAGACCGGATCGGCGGCGGGCGCCTCGTCCTGGCACGACGTGCTCGGGCCGTACGTGGCGCGCCGGTGGCGCCTGGAGGAGCTCACCATCAACTACCGGACGCCGAGCGAGATCATGTCGATGGCGACCCCCCTGCTCGCCGAGATGGACGTGGACCTGTCCGTGCCGACCTCGGTGCGCAGCACGGGCATCGAGCCGTCCCTGGAGCGGGCCTCGAAGGATGAAGGCGCCGCACGAACCGCGCGACTGGCCGCCGAGGAACTCGAAGCCGTCGAGGGCGGTCACGTGGCGGTACTCTGCCCACCCGACCGTCGGGAGGAATTCGGGGACGAGATCTCCGCACTGATACCTCGGGCCGCGGTGGGTCCCCGGCCCGAGGGTCTGGAAGCACCGGTGATGGTCCTCAGCGTCGATCAGGCCAAGGGACTGGAGTTCGACAGCGTGATCGTGGCCGACCCCGCGGGCATCCTCGAGCAGTCCCCTCGGGGGGTCAACGACATCTACGTGGCGCTCACCCGAACCACGACCAGGCTCAGTGTCGTGCATCACGGCGACCTGCCGACCCCGTTGGAAGCTCCCGAAAACTGAACCACAGTTCGTGATTTCCGAGTTCGGGGGACCGATGGGCCCGATCCAAGGTCGATCGGAGCACTCGAAGGGTGGCGGACCGCTACGGCACTTCGTCGGTTCGCACAACGGAGTCAGGTGATTCCCGGGGCGGCACGCAACGGACGATACTGCCTCCGCCGGAGGCGGGATGGTATCTTTCCTGTTCAGGAAGCCACGCCCGAACACGAGGGCGCGGCTTTCGTGATGTCGTACGAGCGGGAGCCGCTGTGGGTGCGCTTCGGCCGCGGCGACCGTGCGTCTCCGAAAGGGGCCTCGGGCCCGCAGGGAACATCTCGACACGACATCGACGACAGCCGTTCCCGGTGCAGGACCGCGGCGTCGCCCACCCGGCGGGCGCCGCGGAGCACCGACCGAAACCGAGGACATCATGAGTCGGACAACCGGATTCCGCCGCGGGGCGCCCCTACTGCTCGCACTGGTGGCGCTCCTGGCGGGGATCACCTCGTGTGCGCAGCGCCCGGCCTCCGAAGAACCGGTCCAGCAGGGCAACGATCCGGCTTCGGCGTTTCCGGTACGCGTGAAGCTTTCGGGGCAGGAACCGGTGACGCTGCCCGAGCAGCCGAAGCGCATCGTCTCGTTGAGCCCCACCGCCACCGAGATGCTCTACGCGGTCGGGGCGGGCAACCGGGTGGTGGCCGTGGACAAGTACTCCACCTACCCGGAGCGGGCGCCGCGCAAGGAGATCTCCGCCCTGAACGTCGGAGCAGGCACCGTCTCGGAGTACCGGCCCGATCTCGTGATCGCCCAGGCGGGCAGTGCCGGTGAACTGGCCGAGGGGCTGCGTGAGCTCGACATTCCGGTACTGTTGACTCCCTCGGCGAAGGATCTCTCGGCAGCCTACCGCCAGATGAAGGCGCTCGGACGCGCCACCGGCCACAGCGAGGAGGCCGCCGACACGGTCCGACGGGTTCGTTCCGAAATCGGCAAGCTGGTGCGAGAGGCTCCCGAACTCGAACAGCCGCTGACCTACTACCACGAGGTCGGCCCCGATTACTTCACCGCGACCTCGAAGAGTTTCGTGGGCAGCGTCTACGAGAAGTTCGGGCTGGACAACATCGCCGACTCAGCCGGGGGCAAGTTCCCCCAGCTGTCCGAGGAGAAGATCCTGCGGGCGGACCCGGACATGATCTTTCTCGCCGACACCGGGACGGCCGGTGTGACCAAGGGAGCTGTGGCCGAGCGTCCGGGCTGGCAGACGATGACCGCGGTGAAACAGGGGAACGTCTACGAGTTGAACGAGGACGTGGCCAGCAGGTGGGGCCCGCGCGTGGTGGAACTCGCCCGCTCGATCAGTGAAGCGATCGACGATACCAGGCAGGGCTGACACTCCTCCGATGCGCGATTCGCGAACCCTGCCCGCCCACACGCTCGGAGCTTCCGCGAGCTCTTCGCGGCGACATCGACGACCGCGCGGCAGCACGCTGCGGCCGAGTCACCTGCTGATCGGTATCGCGGCGCTCGCCGTGCTGACGCTGGTCTCGGTACTGACCGGAGCCGCGGAACTGGGGTGGCAACGGGTGCTCGCCGAGCTCGGCGCCCAACTCACCGGTGGTGTCTCGCCGTTGTCCGAACGTGAGGCGGCGATACTGTGGCAGTTACGCGTGCCTCGAGTGGTGCTGGCCGTTCTCGTCGGAGCCGCCCTGGCCGTCTCCGGCGCGGCGTTCCAGGGCGTGTTCCGCAATCCGCTGGCCGATCCCTATTTGCTGGGAGCGGCCTCCGGCGCGGGGCTGAGCGTGACCATCGTGGTGACGGCGATACCGCAGGTCACTCTCGGCAGCACCGGACTGGCGCAGGTGGCCGCGTTCCTCGGGGCGCTGGGCGGGGTCGGGCTGACCTGGCTGATCGGACGTTCTGCCGGGCCGGACACGGCCACGCTGGTACTGGCAGGCGTGGCGGTGAGTGCGTTTCTCACCGCCGCACAGACCTTCGTCCAACAGCTGCGCGTGGAATCGCTGCAACGGATCTACATGTGGCTGCTGGGCAGGTTGAGCACCAGCGGATGGTACGAGGTGCTGACGGTACTGCCCGGGCTGTTTCTGGCCACGGTGGTGCTGTGCGCCTGCGGACGGTTACTGGACCTGCTGGGCACGGGTGACGAGGAAGCAGCGGCGCTGGGGATTCGACCGGGCAGGGTACGCGCCCTGATCCTGGTGGCCGCTTCACTGGCCACCGCCTCAGCGGTGTCGGTGGCCGGGCTGATCGGTTTCGTGGGGTTGGTCGTTCCGCATCTGGTGCGGCTGGCTCTCGGTGGCAGTTACCGGGTGATCGTGCCGGTCTCCCTGCTGTTCGGCGGGGCCTTCCTGGTCGGGGCCGACATGCTGGCCCGGACTG
The DNA here is from genome assembly GCF_900101095.1 of Actinopolyspora mzabensis. Lineage (GTDB taxonomy): Bacteria > Actinomycetota > Actinomycetes > Mycobacteriales > Pseudonocardiaceae > Actinopolyspora > Actinopolyspora mzabensis. The sequence goes on along the minus strand of NZ_FNFM01000004.1, from coordinate 186,214 downwards.
TCATGGCTCCCGCCGAGCTGCCGATCGGTGTGATCACCGCGTTCACCGGTGCGCCATTCTTCGCGCTGTTGCTGCACACCAGCCGACGGCGATGACCCCGATCGTGCCCCGACCGAAGTGATCCCGACGGTCGGGAACGCCGCCGCGGGGGCAGCACCCGACTCATCGAGGGGATCGGCGGTGCCCCCGCCAGGATGAAGGCACTCGGCGGCACCGAGCGATGCGCCTCGGAAACGTCAACCGGACATCAACCAGGAAAGCTGTTCGCATGAGTCTCGTGGAACTCGAGGGGCTGAGCGCGGGATACCGCGGCAGTCCCGTGCTGTCGGACATCTCGGCAACGATCGGTGCGGGCGGCTGGCTCGGTGTGATCGGACCGAACGGTTCCGGCAAGTCCACGCTGCTCAAGGCGGTACTCGGACTGGTGCACCACGGCGGAACCGTAACGGTGGACGGTCGGCATGTCAGCGGACTCCGCCAGCGTGAGCGGGCGAAGCTGCTCGGCTACGCCCCGCAGCTGCCGCAACTACCGGTCGGCATAACCGTCACCGACTACGTGCTGCTGGGGCGTACGCCCTACACCGGCCTGCTGGGACGGGAGAGCACCGGGGATCTCGACATCGTCGTGGAGGTGCTGGAACGGCTCGACCTGCTCGATCTCGCGGAGCGAGCGCTGTCCGAGCTTTCCGGGGGCGAGCGGCAACGCGCGGTCCTGGCACGCGCGCTGGCACAGCGCACCGGGGTGCTACTGCTCGACGAACCCACCACCGGACTGGACGTGGGACACGCGCAGGCGCTGTTGGACCTGGTCGACGAGCTGCGCCACGAGCGCGGCACAACCGTGGTGACCACCCTGCACGACCTGACCATGGCCGGGCAGTACGCCGAACGCCTGCTGCTGCTCGACCACGGCAGGGTGAGCGCCGAGGGCACTCCGGGGGAAGTACTGACCACCGACGTACTGGGGCGGCACTACTCGGCGCGGGTTTCCGTCCTGCCGTTACCGGACGGCTCACCGAGCGTCACCCCCGTGCGGGAAGCGGTACGCCGCCCGCTGGAAGGGTGAGACGGAAGCTCCGGGAAGGAACGGGGCGACCCCTGTTCGGCCACGCGCGTCACCGGCGGGCCCGGTTCCGGCGCTGCGGCCGCCCGGAACCGCCGCTAACGTTGCCCGTCGTCGGTTCCGGGATCGCCCTGCCGCCGCGTGTTCCCGGAGGTTTCGGAATCCCCGCCGGAGTCGGGCTGCCGCTCTTCGGGACTCTCCCGGGAGTCGTCCGCCGGTGTCGTCACGTCGGCGGGCGTGTCGGGAGATGTAACTCCGTAGTCCGGGTCCCCGGGTAACGGCTTGCCCAGCAATCGCTCGGGTTCCTCCCTGGAACGCCGGACCAGCAACAGGTAGACGACCGCCCCGAGGAAGACCAGGGCCGAGACATAGACGTTGACCCGGATGCCGAGGTCGAACGGAGTGGAAGCCGGATCGGTACGCATCATCTCGATCCAGAACCGGCCCGCCGTGTAACCGGCCACGTACAGCGCGAACACCCTGCCGTGCCCCAGCCGGAACCTGCGGTCGGCCCAGACGAGCAGCAGTGCGACCAACAGGTTCCATAACAGCTCGTAGAGGAAGGTCGGGTGGACCACTTCGACGGGGACGTCGCTGACCGCCACACCGGTCACCGGATTCGGCTCGCGCTGGTATATCTCCAACCCCCACGGCAGGTCGGTCGGCCCGCCGTAGAGCTCCTGGTTGAAGTAGTTGCCCAGCCTGCCGATCGCCTGCGCGACCACCAACCCCGGGGCGACGGCGTCGGCGAAGGCGGGCAGCGGCACACCACGCCTCCTGCAACCGATCCAGGCACCGACGGCGCCCAGTGCCACGGCCCCCCAAATGCCGAGACCGCCCTGCCAGATCTTGAAGACGTCCCACCACGGATTGGGACTGTCCGGGCCGAAGTAACGCCAGTAATCGGTGATCACGTGGTAGACCCTGCCGCCGACCAGGCCGAACGGCACGGCGAAGACCGCGATGTCGGTGACGGCGCCCTTGCGCCCTCCACGGGCGACCCATCGCCGTTCCGCCCAGAGGATCGCGACGACGATCCCCGCGATGATGCACAGGGCGTAAGCACGGAGGGGAATCGGCCCGACGTACCACACGCCCTGCGGCGGGCTGGGTATGTTGGCCAGATGGGTGGTCGCCGAGGCGGGTAGCGCGACAGTCACGCGACCACCGTAACGGGCGGCGGGACCAGGACCGCCACTGGCTCCTCGATCGGTTCCCTCACGGGGCCGGGGTGGAACTCTTCCCGACACCACGCCCGAGTTCGGCCGCGAACTCCGCGACTCCGGCCGCGCCGTCCTGCCCGGCACGGTCGATGAAGGCGGAGCCGACGATCACGCCGTCGGCGAACTCCGCCACCTCGGCAGCGTGCCCGGCGGTGCGCACCCCCAGCCCCACTCCGACCGGCAGCTCGGTGTGCGCGCGGGTGCGTCGCACGAGCTCCCGGGCGGAACCGGAGACCGAGTCCCGCGCACCGGTGACCCCCATCACGGAGGCGGCGTACAGGAAACCCGATCCGGCTCCGGCGGTCATCGCCACCCTGCGTTCGGTGGAGGACGGCGCGACCAGGAAGATCCGGTCGAGCCGGTGCTGCCGTGCCGCCGCCAGCCACTCGTCGGCCTCGTCGGGCACCAGGTCCGGAGTGATCACACCGAGTCCGCCCGCGGCCGCGAGGTCCCGGGCGAAGGCATCGGGACCGTAGCGGTGTACCGGATTCCAGTAGGTCATCACCACCGGAGCGGCTCCCGTCTCGGCGACCGCCGAGACGATGTCGAACAACTGGCGCACCCGGAACCCGTTGCGCAGGGCTTCGCCGCTGGCGGCCTGGATGGTGGGGCCGTCCATGACCGGATCCGAATAGGGAATGCCGATCTCGACGACATCGCAGCCGGGGGTGTCACCGTCCCCGCGCACCATGGCGCGGAACAACTCGACGCTGTCGGGGACGGTGGGAAACCCCGCGGGCAGATAACCGATCAGGGCCGCGCTTCGCCGTGTGGCGCAGTCGCGGAATACCTCGTGCAGACTCACCGCTGGTCCCCTCCCGTGATCCCGGCCTCGGGCACGAGACCGAAGTACTGCGCGGCGGTGTCCATGTCCTTGTCACCCCGCCCGGAAAGATTGACCACGAGCACGGCCTCCGGGCCGAGTTCCGCACCCAGTCGGAGGGCACCGGCCAACGCGTGCGCCGACTCGATGGCCGGGATGATGCCCTCGGTGCGGGAGAGCAGCCGGAACGCGTGCATCGCCTCGTCGTCGGTGACGGCGCGGTACTCCGCACGCCCGGTGTCGGCCAGCCAGGCGTGCTCGGGCCCCACACCGGGATAGTCCAGCCCCGCGGATATCGAGTACGCCTCGGCGATCTGGCCGTCCTCGTCCTGCAGCAGATAGGACCTGGCACCGTGCAGCGTTCCGGGCGTTCCGCTGGTGAGCGCGGCACCGTGCTCACCGCTGTCGAGGCCGTGCCCACCGGCCTCCATGCCCACCAGCCGCACCTCGGGGTCGTCGATGAAGCCGTGGAAGATCCCGATCGCGTTGGAGCCCCCGCCCACGCAGGCGACCACAGCCTCGGGCAGCCTGCCGGTGTGCCGCAGTACCTGCTCCCTGCTCTCCTCGCCGATGACCCGGTGCAGATTGCGGACCAGCAGGGGGAACGGATGGGCACCGGCCGCGGTGCCGAGCAGGTAGTGCGTGTCGGCCACGTTGGCCACCCAGTCGCGGAGCGCTTCGTTGATCGCGTCCTTGAGGGTGGCCGAACCGGTGTCGACGGGACGTACCTCGGCTCCGAGCAGTCGCATCCGAGCCACGTTGAGGGCCTGCCGCTCGGTGTCGGTCGCCCCCATGTACACGACGCAGTCCAGATCGAGCAGCGCACAGGCCGTGGCGGTGGCGACGCCGTGCTGACCCGCCCCGGTCTCGGCGATCACGCGGCGTTTGCCCATCCGCTTGACCAGCAGGGCCTGCCCCAGCACGTTGTTGATCTTGTGGGATCCGGTGTGGTTGAGGTCCTCCCGCTTGAGGAACACCCGAGCACCGCCCGCGTGGGCCCCGAAACGTTCGACCTCGGTCAACGGGGAGGGCCTGCCCGCGTAGTCACGCAACAGTCGTTCGAGCTCGGCGACGAACTCCGGATCGTTACGAGCCTTCTCGTACTCCTCGGCCAGCTCGTCCTGTGCCGCTATCAGGGCCTCGGGCATGAAGCGGCCCCCGTAGGAACCGAAGTGCCCACCGGGATCCGGGTCGTGCCCGTGCGGGTCGGCCTCCCCCGGAGTCGCGGCTTGCCGCGAGGCATCGGAGTCTCGTGCTGTCATCCGGCTTCCTATCCGCGGCTGGGACGCGGGCAGGCGGGATGCGATCCCGCCGTGACCAACTGTGTCAACGCCGCACGTGGATTGTCACTGCTGACCAGCCCCTCGCCCACCAGCACCGCGTCGGCGCCGGAACCGGCGTAGGCCATCAGATCGCTCGGCCCCCGCACACCGGATTCCGCGATCTTGATTACCCCGGCGGGCAGCCCCGGAGCGATGCGACCGAAGACGTCGCGGTCGACCTCCAGGGTGTGCAGGTCACGCGCGTTGATTCCGATGATCTTGCCACCGGCCGCGAGCGCGCGATCGGCCTCCTCCGCGGTGTGCACCTCGACCAGGGCCATCATGCCGAGTGATTCCACCCGGTCCAGCAACGCTTCGAGAGCGTTCTGCTCCAGGGCCGCCACGATGAGCAACACCATGTCGGCACCGTGCGCACGGGCCTCGTGCACCTGGTAGGGACTGACGATGAAGTCCTTCCGCAGCAGCGGTGCGTTCACCCGGGCACGTACCGCGTCCAGGTCCCGCAGCGAGCCACCGAAACGACGCTGCTCGGTGAGCACACTGATGATGCGGGCACCCGACTCGTAGTATCCGGCGGCGAGATCGGCGGGCTCGGCGATGTCGGCCAGCTCCCCCTTGGAGGGACTGCGCCGCTTCACCTCCGCGATCACCCCGACACCCGGTTCGTGCAGTGCCGCCCAGACGTCCTTGGGTGGTTGTGCGGCCGCCGAAAGCTGCTTGATCTCCTCGAACGGGACCTCCGCCTCGCGGGCGGCCAGATCCTGCCGAACATCGTCGATGATCGTGTCCAAAACACTCACGAGGCCACCTCGCACAGGGCCGGCCGGACACTTACTCGCAGGTGGCAATACGCGCGGATCGTCCTATCGCGCTCGATCACGACACTCCCCTTCCCCGCCGTGCCGGTCGCGGTACCGATGCTAAACCCGTTCAGTGTGAACCCCGCCGCAGGGGGCGGAACAATGTCCCAGCGCATCAAGGACCTTGGTCCCTGGTCGACGCGCACTCGCGTGGCAGGGAGGACCCTGCGCCGGGAAAAACACAGTTCCGTGGCGGACTCGGAGCACACCCTCCCCGAGCCGTGACCGGCCCTCGGCCGGGAATCAACCGTTCTCGTCTCCGTCACCCGCCTCGGTGGGGTCACGCCCTTCGTCCAGATCCTCCCAGAGACGCCGGTCCGGATCACGGGTTTCCCGCGCTTCGGCGGGTGCGGAGTACTTGGACCCCATGGCAGGCATCCGCCGTGCGGCGAACACCACCGCCAAGCCGCACAGCAGGAGCACGAGCGCCGCACAGCCCATCAGCGCGGGGCCGTAGGGCAGCACCCCCCGCACCTCCAGCGGCTCGCTGCCCGGCGCGGCGCCGGGCACCTCGGAGACACCGCGGGGGCCTGCCCACCAGTCGAACAGGCGCCATCCCAGCAGAACCGCCTCGAGGACGACGATGAGGCCGATCAACCGACGCAGCAGACCACCGGTCGCCAGCACGGCGGCGATCGCCGCCAGGGTGGCCAGCGCTAGTGGAGTGAGCTCGGGGCGGATCACCTCACCGGTCACGCGCGCCACGTCCGTCCCGGAGAACGGTGTTCGGTAACGCTGCCGGAGCCACACCAGTGAACTCGCCGCCCACAGTCCGACGGCGACGGCAAGCATGCCGATGACGCACGAGACCAGCAACCGGCGGCCCGCCGCGCTCCGCCCGGTCGACTCCTGTCGGTTGGTCAAGCCGGTTTCACACTCCCGTCTCGGGATCCGGTGTTCGGTGTCTCGGGAAGCCGGATCTCCCGCGGATCCGGTGTCCGGGGTGGGGTGGAAGACCTCACTTCGGAAGCGGCCCTCCCGTACCCGGGAACGCGGTGTCGACTCGGAGCTCGTCGGCGTGACCGTCGGACGTGCCGTCACCGATCCGGGCGGCCGGGTCCTCCGTCTGCGGGTCCTCCGTCGGGCGGCGGAGTGTCCCCGCGGTGGCTACGGCGTTGAGTACCGCCCTGGCCTTGTTCAGGCACTCCTGGTCCTCGGCTGCCGGGTCCGAGTCGGCGACGATACCGCCGCCCGCCTGAACATAGGCGGTGCCGTGCCGCAGCAGCGCGGTACGGATGGCGATGGCCGTGTCGGCGTTGCCCGCGAAATCGAAGTAGCCGACCACGCCGCCGTACTGCGCACGCCGCGTCGGCTCCAACTCCTCGATTATCCGCATGGCACGCGGCTTGGGCGCTCCGGACAGCGTGCCCGCTGGAAAGCAGGCGGTCACCGCGTCGAGCGCATTCTGGCCCTCCGCGAGCTCACCGGTGACCGAGGAGACGATGTGCATGACGTGGCTGTAGCGCTCCACTCGGAAGAACTCCACGGGGTGCACCGAGCCGGGACGACAGACCCTGCCCAGATCGTTACGAGCCAGATCGACGAGCATGAGGTGCTCGGCACGCTCCTTCTCGTCGTTGATGAGCTCCTTTTCGAGGGCCACGTCCTCGTCCTCGTCGGCGCCCCGCCACCTGGTCCCGGCGATGGGATAGGTGGTGGCGTTGCCGTCCCTCACCTTGACCAACGACTCGGGGCTGGATCCCACGATGTCGAACGGCTGGTCGTCGACGGGATCGGGCAGCCGAAGCAGGTACATGTAGGGACTCGGATTGGTCGTGCGCAGTATCCGGTAGATGTCCAGCGCCTGCGCGTCGGTTTGCATCTCGAAGCGCTGCGAGATGACCACCTGGAACGCCTCGCCCTCGTGGATCGCCTCCTTGGCACGTCGCACCGCCTCCCGGTGGCGCTCGGACTCGCGGTAGCGGGTGAACTCCGGCTCCGGCCGGGAAAAGGTCGCCACGGTGGAGGGCGCGGGAGCGTGCAACCGTCGCGTCATCTCGTCGAGCCTGGCTACGGCGTCGTCGTAGGCCGCGTCCACTCGCTCGGGGCTGTCGTCCCAGTTGACCGCGTTGGCGATCAACGTGACGGTTCCCTCGTGATGATCCAGCGCGGCGAGATCGGTGGCGAAGAGCATCACCATCTCCGGGATACCGAGATCGTCCTCGGTATCCTCCGGGATGAGTTCGAACCTGCGAACGGTGTCGTAGCCGAGATAGCCGACCATTCCGCCGGTCAGCGGCGGCAGCCCGGGCAACGGGTCGGTGTGCAGCAGCCGGAGGGTCTCACGCAGCGTCACCATAGGATCCCCGTCGGTGGGTAGCCCCGCGGGCGGTGTCCCCAGCCACTGCGATTCACCGTCACGCACCGTGAGAGCAGCGGCGCTGTGCACTCCCACGAAGGACCAGCGCGACCAGGAACGCCCGTTCTCGGCGGATTCGAACAGGAACGTTCCGGACTCGTTGCGCGCCAATTTGCGATACAGCCCGAGCGGCGTCTCGTCATCCGCGAGCAGTCGCCGCACGACCGGGATTACCCGGCGCCCCACTGCGAGCTCACGGAATTCGGCTCGCGATGGGCTGCTAGTGCCGATGTCACCGTCGCCGACCATGAGGTCATTCTCGCAGGCCGCCCGCGGCGGCTTACCGCGACTGACCGGAAGTTGCGGAAGCCGCGCCCCGGCAGTGAGGATGAGATCGTGCGATCGGACAACCACGGCCACGAGGAGACCCGGCTACGACGGGGCAGACGTGGCGGTGATCGGAGCACCAGGGGTGAATTACTCGACGCGGCCCGCGCCGCGTTCATCGAGAACGGCTACGAAGGCGCCACCGTGCGGGGCATCGCCAGCCGCGCGGGTGTGGACCCCGCGATGGTGCGGCACTGGTTCGGTGGCAAGGAGGGACTGTTCACCGCGGCGGTGGCCATACCGATCGAACCGGGAAAGCTGCTGCCGCTGCTGCTGGACGGCCCTGACGAGCAACTGGCGGAGCGGATGCTGGGGATGTTCCTGTCCGTGTGGGACGAGGCGGGAGGCGGCGAGTTCACCGCGCTGATACGCAGTATGTCCGTGCGGGAGAGCGCGATGCGCATGTTGCGGGAGTTCCTCAGCACCGCGCTGTTCGGCAGGCTGCTTCGTGAGCTGGGCTCCGACGAACCCGAGCTGCGTGCCTCGTTGTGCGGATCACAGATGGTGGGTCTGGGCATGATGCGCTACGTGGTACGCATGGAACCGCTGGCCGGCGCCGACCACGAGACCGTGGTGGCCACCATCGCCCCCAACCTGCAGCGTTACCTGACCGGACCGTTGCGGCCGGGCCCTTCGCGAACTTCTTGACGGGCCCGTCCCGGCCCCCTTGACCGCTCCCCCGGAGCGGATACCGATAACCGCCCGTCCGCGCGAGCCCGGTGGCGAGTGCTCACTCGAGAGCGGTCCGAGCCTCGGGGCGCAGCAGCACGTCGGCCTCGAAGCAGTCGGGGGCGCCCGTGTGGCAGGCGGCGCCGTGCTGCTCCACGAGCAGCAGCACGGTGTCACCGTCGCAGTCGAGCCGGACCTCGCGCACGTACTGCGTGTGGCCGGACGACTCGCCCTTGACCCAGTGCCTGGCGCGACTACGCGAATAGTAGGTGGCACGCCTGTAGCGCAGCGTGAGGCGCAACGCCTCGTCATCCATCCAGGCCATCATCAGCACCTGACCGGTGTCGTGCTGCTGGGCCACGGCGGCGATCAACCCGTCCCCGTTGCGCTTGAGTCTCGCGGCGATCGCCGGGTCGAGGGCCTCCTCCTGGTTTGCCGATGAGGTCATCGGACCGTGATCCCCTCCGCTCGCATGGCGTTCTTGACTTGCCCGATGGTCAGTTCACCGAAGTGGAAAACGCTGGCGGCCAGCACGGCATCCGCCCCGGCGTGCACGGCGGGTGCGAAGTGCCCCACCTCTCCCGCGCCACCGCTGGCGATCAGCGGAACCCGGACGGCGGCACGCACGGCACGGATCATCTCCAGGTCGAACCCCGCCTTGGTGCCGTCCGCGTCCATGGAGTTGAGCAGTATCTCGCCGACGCCCAGTCGTTCGGCTCGGACCGCCCACTCCACCGCGCAGATACCGGTTCCCCTGCGACCGCCGTGCGTGGTGACCTCGAACCCGGAAGCGGTGGCCGTACCACCGGACGGAACCCTCCTCGCGTCGACGGACAGCACCACGCACTGTGCGCCGAACCGGCGCGACGCCGTGCGGAGAAGTTCCGGATCCGCGATCGCCGCGGTGTTGAGGCTGACCTTGTCCGCCCCGGCGCGAAGCAGCCGGTCCATGTCCTCGGGACCGCGCACCCCACCTCCCACCGTCAGCGGAATGAAAACCTGGTCGGCCGTGCCACGAACCACGTCGTAGGTGGTTTCCCGATCGGCGGAGGAGGCCGTGACGTCGAGGAAGGTGAGTTCGTCGGCCCACTCGCCGTCGTAGCGACGGGCCAGCTCCACCGGATCCCCCGCGTCGACCAACCCGGTGAAGTTGACTCCCTTGACCACTCTCCCCTCGTCGACGTCCAGACAGGGGATCACACGCACAGCGACCGCCATGCCACCAGCATAAGTGTCCGCCGACGGAGCGGTTCGCCGGCTTCGGTGATCGGCTTCGGTGATCGGACGCGGAGGGCCGCGGAGCCCGCACGGCGCGGCGATCTCACGTGAGCTCGCCGCGCCCGTGCTCATCCCCCGACGGCTTCCAGCGCCTCGGGGAGGGTGAAGTTACCCGCGTACAGCGCCTTGCCCACGATCGAGCCCTCGAGCCCGAACGGCTCCAACCCGGCGAGCGCCACCAGGTCATCCACAGTGGACACCCCGCCGGAGGCCACCACCGGCGCGGACGTGTGATCGCAGACGGCACGGAGCAACGACAGGTTCGGCCCGCCCAGCGTGCCGTCCTTGCTGACGTCGGTAACCACGTAGCGACAGCAGCCGGCGGCGTCCAATCTGTCGAGCACCTGCCACAGATCCCCGCCGTCGCGTGTCCAACCGCGCGCTGCCAGCCGGTGTCCCTGCTCGCCGATCCGCACGTCCAGGCCGACCGCGACGCGCTGACCGTGCTCGGCGACCACTCTCGCGGTCCACTCCGGATCCTCCAGGGCTGCCGTGCCGAGGTTCACCCTGGCGCAACCGGTCTCCAGCGCGGCACGCAACGAATCGTCGTCCCGGATACCGCCGGAGAGCTCGACGTTGACGTCCAGTTTCGCCACCACTTCGGCGAGCAGTTCCCGGTTCGCACCACGCCCGAAAGCGGCGTCCAGATCCACGAGGTGAACCCACTCCGCCCCTGCCCGCTGCCACGCCAACGCGGCTTGCAACGGATCCCCGTAGGAGGTCTCGGTGCCCGCGGCACCCTGCACGAGGCGTACGGCCTGCCCATCGGCGACGTCAACAGCGGGAAGCAACGTGAAAGTCACGTCCCAAGCCTACGACGAGCGGACCACGAACACGCCGCCGCCCGTGCCGGGGCCCGCGTCGGCCGAACCGGCCGCGCTCAGCGTCGCCCCCGCGAACGGCTACCCGAGTACAGTGCGGCTCCCACCGGAACGGCAAGCACCAGCAGGGCCACGGAGATCACCAGCCAACCGGACACCCCTGCCGCCAGCAGATACGTGGCGGAGAACCCGACGACCATGCCGAAGCACAGCACGAACGCAACCACTCTGGCGGCACCACCGGGACGCATCAACCCGTACCGACGGGGGCTCACAGCGTTTCCAGCCAGTTACGCAACAGGGCACTGCCCGCGGCACCGGACTTCTCGGGGTGGAACTGGGTGGCCATCAGGGCGCCGTCCTCCACCGCGGCCAGGAACGGCTCGCCGTGTTCGGCCCACACCGACCTCCGCTGGCCGTTCGTCCCTCCGGCGGGCTCCTCCCAGCCACGGGCGGCGAAGGAATGCACGAAGTAGAACCTGGTGTCGGGGTCCATCCCCGCGAACAGCACGCTGTCGGAGGGCGCGGTCACCGTGTTCCAGCCCATGTGGGGCAGCACCTCGGCCCGCAACGGTTCCACGGCACCCGGCCACCGGCCGACCCCCTCGGCGGACACGCCGTGCTCGACCCCTCGTTGGAACAGGATCTGCATCCCGACACAGATCCCGAGCACGGGCCGGTTCTCGGCCAGTCGCCGGTCGACGAGTTCGTCCCCACCGACCTCGAGCAATCCGCGCATGCAGGCGGAGAAGGCACCGACGCCGGGAACGACGAGACCGTCGGCTTCCATCGCCGCACGATGATCGTCGGTCACCTCGACTCGCGCACCCGCGTGTTCCAGGGCACGCTCGGCCGAACGAAGATTGCCGGATCCGTAGTCCAGTACGACGACTCGTGGCACGCGACCAGCCTACCCGCTCCCGGAACGGTCGCGTGCCGGGACGGCGGCGGCGGCCGTGGGCGCTGCACGCTCGATCGAATTCGCGTAGTTGACCTCTCCCGCACTCGTTATGCTGGCGGAGTGTCGAAATCCGCCGCCAAACTGACCATCGGTGAACTCGCCGAACGCAGTGGAATAGCGACCACGGCACTTCGGTTCTACGAAGACCGCGGACTGATCAGGTCGACGCGCACGAGCGGCAACCAACGGCGCTACGAGCGAAGCGTGCTGCGACGACTGGCGTTCATCCGCGCCGCCCAGCGCGTCGGGCTGAGTCTGGAGGACATCGCGGACGCGCTGCGGACCCTGCCGGACGACCACGCTCCGAGCAGGGCGGACTGGGCGAAACTGTCGGAACGTTGGCGCGACGAACTCGACGCCCGCATCGACGGACTGCAACGGCTGCGGGACCGGCTCACCGGCTGCATCGGCTGCGGCTGTCTGTCGCTGAAAACCTGCTCGCTGCAAAATCCCGACGACTGGATGGCTGCCAGCGGCCCCGCAGCACCACGGCTCCGGCCGAAAGCCGACGGCGGGCTCTGAACGGTTCACGGAACCGCTCCGTCCGCGTCGTCGAGGTCGGCACGGTAGATCAGCTCGGGGCGTCCGACACCACCGTGCCTCGGGGAACGCCGCGCCATGTCGCGCTCGACCAGGTACTCCAGATACCTGCGCGCCGTCACCCGGGAAACACCGGCCAGTTTTCCCACCGTCCCGGCTGAGGCACCGTTCCCGCTCTCGCGCAGTGCCGACGCCACGGACGTCAGCGTCTGTTCGTCCATCCCCTTGGGCAGTTCCTGGCGCTCGTGGTCGCGCAGCGTGGCGAACACGCGGTCGATCTCGTGCTGCCCGTTGACGGCCCCGCCACGGGAGAACTCGTCCCGGAACCGCGCGTAGTTACGCAGCTTGTCCCGCATGGCCGCGAAGGTGAACGGCTTGAGCAGGTACTGCACGACGCCGCTGGAGACCGACTCACGGACCCGCTCGAGATCACGCGTCGAGGTGACCGCCATGACGTCGGTCCCGCTGCCCCGGGTACGCAGCATCCTGCTGACCCGCAGTCCGTCCATGTCGGGCAGTCGCAGGTCGAGCAGCACGAGGTCCACAGCGGTGTGCGTCAGGAAACGCAGCGCCTCCTGACCGGTGCGGACCCGGCCGACCACCCGGAAACCGGCAACACTGTTGGCACAGGTCTCGTGTGCCTCACCGGCCACCTCGTCGTCCTCGACCACCAGTACCGAAATCATCCGAATTCCTCACCGTTACGACACTTTCCGCCGGGCGACGCGACCGCACAACCGCGCCACCGGGGGACCGCAAGGCTGTCCGATTCCCCACCCCGGCAACGGCAGCGGGAAGCATGCCACACGAGCACACCGGTTGTCGTGCGGTTCACCGGCGGGCGGCGTTGTCCGTTCGGGTTCCGCGGGAGCGTTATCGACGGGGCCCTGCCCGCTCTGTTCTGGTGGGCCCTCCCTGGCGGGTCTCACGTGTCACCCGGCTCGTCGGGCCGGGAGTGCTCCAGCGGCAGTCGCACGGTGAAGACCGCTCCCCGCAGTCCTTCGGCACCGTTGCACACCTCGATCCACCCACCGTGACGTCGCACGCTTCGCCCCACCAGCGCGAGTCCGATTCCTCTCCGCTCGTCCTTGCCGGAGTGCCCGTGGCGGAACAGGTTCCGCGTCTCCTCGACATCGACGCCCGAACCGTTGTCGGCCACGCGCAGCAACAACGAGTCCCGGTCGGCGCGAACGGTCACCGCCACCACGGGTGCCCGGTTCTCGGCCAGGAGCACCGCCTCCACCGCGTTGTCGATCAGATTGCCCAGAATGGTGACCAGATCGCGGGAACCCACACACGGCGCCGAGTCGACGCGGGTGTCCTCGGTGATCCTGACCTCCACCCCGCGCTCGCGCGCCTGGGCCGACTTGCCCAGCAACAGGGCGGTGAGCACCGGCTCGTCGACCGTGCCGACCACTCGATCCGTGAGCTGCTGTGCGGTGCGCAGTTCCGAGGTCGCGAACTCCACCGCCTGTTCGGTACGCCCGAGTTCGACCAGCGAAACTATGGTGTGCAGCCGGTTCGCCGACTCGTGTGCCCGCGAGCGCAGGGATTCCGAGAATCCGCGCAGGGTCTCCAATTCGCGGTTCAGCGTGCGCAGCTCGGTATGGTCCCGCAGGGTGGCGACGTTGCCCAGCGCCCGGTCCGAGTGGGCGGCCTCGACGGTCACCAGCAGAACCCGGTCCTCCACGAGATGCGGTTCGTCCCGCACCGGCGCACCGTTCGACAGCACTCCGATCAACGCTCCGGGCAGCCCGAGGGACTCGACACGGCGTCCCGCCACGTGTTCGGTTCCGAGCCCCAGCAGCGTCGCCGCACCGTCGTTGCACAAGGTCACGACCCCGTCAGGCGAGATCAGCAGCAGTCCTTCGCCGACCGTGTGCAGGACGGCTTCGTGGTATTCGTACATACCGCTCAACTCCGCGGGAGTGAGCCCGTGGGTGTGGCCGCGCATGCGCACGCTGACCGCGTAGGTCGCCAGCCCACCGAACAGCAGGGCGCCGCAGGCCACCAGCAGCAGGGCACGCAGCTGGTCCCGCAGCCTGCGGCTCAGTGCGCGAACCCTGATCCCCACGCTGACCAGCGCCCGCACCTCACCCTTCCTCCCCATCACGGGAGCCACCGCCCGCACCGAGGGGCCCAGCGTGCCGGTGTAGGTCTCGGTGAACGTGTTCCCACGCAGTGCCGGCCCGATGTGTCCCCAGAACCGCTCCCCGATCCGCTCCGGCTCGGGATGGGTGTAGCGGATGCCGCGGGTGTTCATGATCGTCACGAAGTCCACACCGGCACGGGAGGTGACTCGGCGCGCCACCGGCTGTAATCGGGCGCTGGGATCGGCGGAGTCCAACGCCGAACCGACCAGAGGGGTGGTCGCCAACGTCTCGGCCACGGCCCGCACCTCGTCCCTCGCGGCCTGCTGGTTCCTCGCCCGCGCGCTGTACCAGGCCAGGCAGGCTCCGGACAGCACCACGACGAGCACGATCACGATCTGCAACACGAACAGTCGACGAGCCAGACTCCAGCGCGTACCGCGATCGGCACGGTCACGAACACGCTTCCGGGGGTCGGCGATCACTGCGGCTCTCCTGTCGGGACTGCGGTTGTCGTGGCCGCCGAAGCCCCGGTTCGGCGGCTGCGGCGTGGGTGCTTCGGCCACGGCCGTCCGAGCTTGCGGCCCGTCCGAATCGCGAGCGGCCCGCTGAACGAAATGAACACAACGCTGACACCGCGTGGACATCGACCGATGGTTCCGAAACGACATTGCCAACCGCAACACGGTGTTAACCGTCGCGACCATGGAAGGCTGGACAGTTGAACGAATCGCTGATTCTGTTGCACACCGGGGTGGCGATCGCGGGCACGATTCTGCTGATCCTCGCGCTTCGGCTCGAACCGCTGATCGCGCTGCTGTGCGGCTCGCTCTATCTCGGGCTCGCCACCGGGCTGGGGTTCGGTGGCACCACCGAGGCGATCACCGGCGGATTCGGCGGGATCATGACCGACATCGGCCTGTTGATCACCTTTGGCGTCCTACTCGGCTCGTTGCTTTCGGTCACCGGCGCGTTACGCCGGCTGACCGAGGGACTACTGCGGATATTCGGCGCCGAACGGTCCCCGTACGTGTTCGGCACCGCGATGAGCAGCATTTTTCCGGCCATCTACACCGACGTGCTGCTCGTGCTGACGGCACCGCTGGGACGTTCCATCGCGCCACGGATCAGCCGGGACGGCAGGGCCGCCATGGGGGCCGCGCTGATCCTGGGCTCGGAGCTGGGGCTGGTGCTGGTGGTCCCCGGCGCGGGGGCGTTGGCCGTGGCCGGTCTGCTGCACGTCTCACTGGGCAGGATGCTGCTGTTCGGTCTGCTGGTGACGGTGCCCACGGCGCTCGTGACGATCTACCTCTACCGGCTGCTGCTGCGCGGCGGGCTGTGGAACGGTGACAAGGACGAACTGATCGACGAGGAGCCCGCCGAGACATCGGTCGAGGAGTCCGCCGGCACCACGGAAGAGGCCGCCACGAGCCCGGCCGGGCAGGAACGGCGGCTACCCGGACTGGGGGTGTCGCTGGCACCACTGTTCATCGCGATCCTGCTCATCGCGGGGGGCGGTATCGCGAAGGTGGCGGGTGTCACCTCCGGACCGCTTGCCTTCCTCGGTAGTCCACTGGTGGCGCTGTTCCTCGGAGTCGTCCTCGCGTACTCGTTGGCCTGGGGCAGCGTTTCCCGGCAGGTCGCGAGTTCGGCTGTGGGGAACGGCCTGCGAGAGTGTGGCCCCATTCTGATCATCACCGGTATCGGCGGTTCACTGGGCGGAGTGATCTCGGCCACCGGGCTGGAGGACATCCTGGCGGGCTACTTCTCCTCGAACGCCCTGTCGCCACTGCTGCTGGCCTGGTTCATAGCGGTGGTACTGCACGTGACGATCGGATCCACCTCGGTAGCGGCGATCACGGCGGGCAGCGTGCTGGCACCGGCGCTCGGCAGTACCGACATCGCGCCGCTGCTGATCGCCCTGGCAGCCGGTTCCGGAGCACTGTTCGCGGTGCACGTCAACAGCAACTTCTTCTGGATGTTCCAGCGGCTGTTCGGGCTGACCACCCGGGGAACGCTGAAGACCTGCACCCTGGTGACGACGCTGGCCTCCGTGGTCTCGCTGGGATTCGTCCTGCTGCTGAGCACGGTGATCTGATCACGAGCCACCTCGGTCGCCCCGGTCGCCCGAGACGTGCTCCTGCCACGTCGCGGGCCCGGGGTCACCACGACATCCAGAGGATCCCGCCCGCGAGCGCCAGCACCGCTCCCGCCGCGAGTACCACCGCGGGCCCCCGGGCGGTCTTCCACATCGAATAGGCACCGCCGGCCAGGAAGCCCGCGACCGCGAGCAGAATGATCGGCAGAAAGTCACGCACGGCGGGGCACACCTCTCGTGGCGGTCTCGGCGGGCAGTCGTGGGCACGGAAGTGCCGACCACCCGCGGCAGGAGCCTAGCAGTGGTGCTTCACTAGTTCCGCGCACGAGGGCCGGGCCATCACACCACCGTTCGGGCGGGTTCCAATCGAACCACCACGGCCTTGGAGACCGGTGTGTTGGAGTACTCCGCCACCGAGTCCAGCGGAACCAGCGGATTGGCCTCCGGATAGTAGGCCGCCACGCAGCCACGCGGGGTCGCGTAGCCGACCACCCGGAACGACTCGGCCCTGCGTTCCTCGATGCCGCCGGAACCGTCCGCCCATTCCGAGACGAGGTCCACGATCTGCCCGTCGGCGAGGTCGAGTTCGGCGATGTCGACGGGATTGACCAGCACGACGCGTCGCGCGTTCTCCACACCCCGGTAACGGTCCGAGAGCCCGTAGATCGTGGTGTTGTACTGATCGTGACTGCGCAGGCTCTGCAGCAGCAGCCTGCCCTCCGGGACGTGGATCATGTCCGGCACGTTGTCCGTGAAATTGGCCTTCCCGGTGGCGGTCGGAAACGTCCTGCTGTCTCGCGGGGGGTGCGGCAGCACGAATCCGTCGGGTTCGCGTACCCGGTCGTTGTAGTCGGCGCAGCCGGGAACCACTCGGGCGATGCTCTCGCGGACGCGGTCGTAGTCGTTCTCGAACTCCCGCCACGGAACCGGATGGTCCTCACCGAGCAACGTCCGTGCCAGTTCGGCCACGATGGCGACCTCGGAGAGCAGATCGGGCGAAGCGGGCTCCAGCCGCCCACGGGAACCGTGCACCACCGACATCGAGTCCTCGACGGTGACGAACTGCTCCCCACCGACCTGGCGATCGCGTTCGGTGCGACCGAGCGTGGGCAGGATGAGCGCGGTGCGTCCCGGAACCACGTGCGAACGGTTGAGCTTGGTGGAGACCTGCACGGTGAGTTCGCAGGCGCGCAGCGCCGCCTCGGTGGCGGCGCTGTCCGGCGTGGCCGCGGCGAAGTTACCGCCGAGCCCGAAGAACGCGGTACAGCTGCCGTCGTGCATGGCACGCAGCGTCTCCACCGTGTCCCGACCGGGCGCGCGGGGAACCGAGAGCCCGAACTCCTCGTCCAGCGCGGCCAGGAAGGAGTCCGGCATGCGTTCCCAGATTCCCATGGTGCGGTCGCCCTGCACATTGGAGTGCCCCCGCACGGGGCACAGCCCCGCCCCGGGTTTGCCGATCATGCCCCGCAGCAGCTGTACGTTGACGATCTCGCGGATGGTGGGGACGGCCTGCCGGTGTTGGGTGAGCCCCATCGCCCAACAGACCACGGTCGAGCGGGAGTCGGCGAGCATCCGGGCGATCCGCTCGATCTGCTGCTGCTCCAGGCCGGTCAGCCGCTCGACCTCCTGCCAGTCGATGTCCCGCCCGCGCGCGGCGAACTCGGTGAACCCGTACGTGTGCTCCTCGATGAACCCGCGGTCCAGCACGGTACCGGGTGACTCGTCCTCGAACCGCAGCAGCAGGGCACCGAGTGCCTTGAACAGCGCCAGGTCACCGCCGATGCGGATCTGGGCGAACTCGTCGGCGAGCGGGGTCCCGGAGCCGGCCACTCCCCGAATGTTCTGGGGGTTGCTGAATCGCATCAGTCCGGTTTCCGGTAGCGGATTGATCGCCAGGATCCGGCCACCGTTGTGCTTGGTGCGCTCCAGCGAGCTCAGCATGCGCGGATGGTTGGTTCCCGGATTCTGCCCCATGACCACGACGAGGTCGGCGTGTTCGATGTCGGAGAGGGTGACCGAGCCCTTGCCCACGCCGATGGTCTCGCTCAGGGCGGCGCCGGAGGACTCGTGGCACATGTTCGAGCAGTCGGGCAGGTTGTTGGTCCCGAACGAGCGCGCCAGCAGTTGGTAGCAGAAGGCCGCCTCGTTGCTCGCCCGCCCCGAGGTGTAGAACGAGGTGCGCTCCGGCCCGATCTCGCGGAGCTTGTCCGCTATGACCTCGAAGGCTCGCTGCCAGTCGATCGGCCGGTAGTGGGTGTCCCCTTCGCGCCGGATCACCGGCTGGGTCAGGCGCCCCTGTTGCCCCAGCCAGTAGTCGGTTCGTTCGGCGAGGTCGTCGATCGAGTGGTTGTCGAAGAACTCGGGACCGACGGTGCGGGTGGTGGCCTCCTCTGCAACTGCCTTGGCGCCGTTCTCGCAGAATTCCGCCCATTTGCGGGAATCGCCGTCGGCCTCCCTCGGTTCGGGCCACGCGCAGCCGGGACAGTCGAATCCACTGCGTTGATTCAGCAACGGCAGGGTCTTGGCGGTACGTACCGGCCCCATCTGCTGCAGGCTCCGGGCGAGTGAAACCACCACTCCCCGTACCCCGGCAGCGGATCGCTCGCGGCCGTGCACTTCGAGTTCCGATTCGTCGATGTCCTTCTCGGGGCCACGCCGAGTCACGTGATCCACCCCGCCTTTCGCCGCGAATTCACTGGTCGAACAGCTACATCATCGCGCTGTCACGCCGTAAACGCCAGCACGACCCGTGTGGAGCACCCGAAGCGGGGCGTCCCACAAACCATGCTCAAAAACGGCACCCTCTACCGACCCAGAACCCACGCATCGCTCGAAAACCGTAGCGGCGCCCCGGTAACAGGGGCTCCCCGGTGCGTGAGTCGGATGCATCGCGAGGCCGGGCCGCTCGCCGCGTAGGTCGCTACTCGAGAGCGGCCCAACATCCCAAGGCGCCGACTCACGTGCCTGCTAGCCGACCACGCGGGCAACGGGTGTTGTGATTCTCAGGTGAAATGTTCGGTGAGGTACTTTTCCCCCTCGTCGGCGAGGAAGGTCACGATCTCCCCCAACTCCGGTCTGGTGTGCCGCAGCCGTTTGGCTGCGAGCAGATGCGCCCCCGAGGAGGGTCCCACGAACAAGCCGTATCGTCTTCCGAGTTCGCGGGACTGCTCGATGGCCTCGGCGCTGTCCACGGCCATGATCTCGTCCACCTCGTGGCGATGCCTGTCGAAGACTCCCGGCACGAAACCGTCCGAGATCCCCTCGATCAGATGCTTGTCGATCTCACCGCACGCCAGGGTGCACGATTCGTTGGGTTCCACGGCCACGACCCGACATCCCGGGTTGACAGCGCGGAACGCCTGCCCCACCCCGACGATCGTTCCGCCGGTACCGACACCGCCGACCACCGCGTCGGGCAGGACTCCGGGAGGCAGCTGCCGCAGGATCTCCGGACCGAGCCAGCTGCGGTTCTCGTCGACGTTCCACTCGCTGTCGAACTGCTGCGGTGCGAAATAGCCGGGTTGCGCGCCGAGCTCGCGTGCGGTGCGCAGCGCGTCGTTGACGTGGAAGTCGCCGGTGGTACGGACCTCGGCACCGAAAGCACGTGAGATGGCAGCACGTTCGGTGCTGACGTTGCGCGGCATCACCACCAACATCGGATATCCCTTGACCGCGGCCACCATGCTCATGGCGTTGCCGGTGTTACCGCTGCTGGCTTCCACGATGGTGTCGCCGGGACGCAGCAGTTCCTCCCGTTCGGCTCGCTCGATCATGTAGGTGGCGATACGCGCCTTGATCGAACCCGACGGGTTGAGGAACTCGAGCTTGACCCGGATGCCCTCGATACGCAGCAACGGAGTATCGCCGACCGCTTCCAGCACGGAACCGACGTCGACGGGGGTCTCGGGAACGGCCGGTGGCCTCGCCCCGGCCAGCGGTGATCCGGTCATGCGGTCTCCCTTGACACCATTGTCAAAGCGGCAACACTGCTGTTGCGTAATGCACACAATGTTGCTTAATAAGCGACAATGCGGCCGTATTGCGCCGTTGTCAAGTGAGTCACCCAGCGATTCCACCCGCTCGTGTGACGCCTGGGCACTGGGAAACCGGGGCGCGAGGGAACCGACACTCGGTCGGGGCGAAGCCGGTGCGGTTCGAAGCCGGCTACAGCGTCCCCTTGGTGGAGGGAACCGTGGCGGCGAACCGGGGATCCGGCTCGACAGCGGCGCGCAGTGCGCGGGCGATCGCCTTGTACTGCGCCTCGGTGATGTGATGCGGATCCCTGCCGTGAATCACCCGAGCGTGCAAGTTGATCCCGGCGTGGAAGGCCAACGACTCGAAGACGTGCCGGTTGAGCACGAAGGGATAGTTGTTTCCCACGCTGAACGTGTTGTACTGCTCGGGTTCCCCCGTCAGCACGCAGTAGGGCCGCCCGGAAACATCCACGGCCGCGTGCGCCAGCGTCTCGTCCATCGGTATCCAGGCATCCCCGAAGCGGCGGATCCCCGTCTTGTCCCCGAGAGCCTGGCGCAGCGCCTGTCCCAGCACGATCGCGGTGTCCTCGACGGTGTGGTGCGCGTCGATGTGGATGTCCCCACTGGCGCGCACGGTCATGTCGAACGCGGCGTGCGTGCCGAGCGAGTGCAGCATGTGATCGTAGAACGGCACGGTGGTGTCGACCTCGACCCGACCGCTGCCGTCGAGATCCAGCTCGACCGAGACCGTTGATTCCTTGGTGGTACGTTCCACCCGTCCGGTACGGGATACCGTGTCGTTCACCGGGAGAGCTCCTCACGGACTCGCTCACTGGCCGCGAGGAAGGCATCGTTGTCCCGCGGCGATCCTATGGTGACCCTGAGATGGCCATCGATACCCACGTCCCGGATCAGCACCCCGGAGTCGAGGTAGCGCTGCCAGGCGCGGTGGGCGTCGTCGAACATGCCGAACAGCACGAAGTTGGCGTCGCTGTCGACCGGGGTGAATCCGAGTTCGCGCAACCCTCCGGTCACCCTGGCACGCTCGTCCACCAGCTGCTTGACCCCGCCGAGTGTGGCATCGGCGTGGCGCAACGCCGCCCGCGCGGCCGCCTGGGTGACGGTGGACAGGTGGTACGGCAATCGCACCAGCAGCAACGCCTCGATGACGGCGGGAGAAGCGGCAAGGTAGCCGAGACGTCCGCCCGCGAACGCGAAAGCCTTGCTCATGGTCCGGCTGACGACGAGCTTGCCGGGGAACTCGGCCAGCAGCGAGATCGCGCTGTGCCGCGGTGAGAACTCCACGTACGCCTCGTCCACGACGACGAGGCCGGGGGCCGCACGCAGCAGGGCACGCAGGTCCTCGGGATCGATCGACTGCCCGGTGGGGTTGTTCGGGCTGGTCACGAAAACCACGTCCGGCCGGCGTTCGGTCACCGCCCGCGCCGCCTCGGCACCGTCCAGTGTGAAGTCGGAACGACGGGGTTCGGGCAGCCAGTCCGTGCGAGTGCCCGCGGCGAGTACGGGATGCATCGAATAGGACGGCTCGAAGCCCAGCGCGGTGCGTCCGGGCCCTCCGAACGCCTGCAGGAGCTGTTGCAGGATCTCGTTGGATCCGTTGGCCGCCCACACGTTGTCGGACGAGACCGACACTCCGGTGGCACCGGCCAGGTAGGCCGCCAGGTCCTCGCGCAGGGACACCGCGTCGCGGTCGGGATAGCGATTCAGACCGGCCGCGGTCTCGCCGACGGTGGCGACAATGTCGTCGACCAACTGTTCGGGAGGCGGGAACGGATTCTCGTTGGTGTTCAGCAACACCGGAACGTCCAGCTGCGGCGCCCCGTACGGGCTGCGGCCGCGCAGGTCCTCCCGCAGGGGCAAATCGGCCAGCGTCGTCTCGCCGCCGATCACGTCGCTCATCGATTCCACCAATTCGTCGTTGTTCGCGGGGCGTCCGGACCCCGGGGCGTCCACCGGTTCATTCGAACCGTGCCGTCACGGCTTCACCGTGCGCGGGAAGGTCCTCGGCATCGGCCAGCGCCACCACCTGCTCTGTGACCTCGCGCAGCGCCCGCTCGCTGTAGTCGACCACGTGGATGCCGCGCAGGAAGCTCTGCACGCTCAGCCCGGAGGAGTGCCTGGCGCACCCGCCCGTGGGAAGCACGTGGTTCGAGCCCGCGCAGTAGTCGCCGAGCGATACCGGCGCGTACGGACCGACGAAGATCGCACCCGCGTTGCGCACCTCGGCAGCCACCCGGGCGGCCTCGGCGGTCTGGATCTCCAGGTGCTCGGCGGCGTAGGCGTCGACGACCCGGATACCGTCGGCGATCGAGGAGGTCAGCACACAACCGGACTGCTCCCCGGTCAACGCGGTGCGGATCCGCTCGGTGTGTTTGGTGGCGGGAACGCGTTCCGCCAACCGTCGGTCGACCGCGTCGGCGAGTTCTTCGGAGGTGGTCACCAACACGCTGGCGGCCAGCGTGTCGTGCTCTGCCTGACTGATCAGATCGGTGGCGACGTGTACCGGATCGGCCGTTTCGTCGGCCAGTACGGCGATCTCGGTCGGCCCGGCCTCGGCATCGATGCCGATGATGTTCCGCAGCTGCCGCTTCGCCGCCGTGACGTAGACGTTACCCGGTCCGGTGACCATGTCCACCGGAAGCAGTTCTCGCCCGTCGGTGTCGGAACCGCCGTAGGCGAGCAGCCCCACCGCCTGGGCACCACCGACGGCCCACACCTCGTCGACGTCGAGCAACGCCGCGGCGGCGAGGATGGTCGGATGCGGCCTGCCGCCGAACTCCGGCTGGGGCGGTGAGCACACCACCAGCGACTCCACCCCCGCTGCCTGGGCAGGAACCACGTTCATCACGACGCTGGAGGGATACACCGCCAGGCCACCCGGGGCGTAGAGCCCGACCCTGGAGACCGGCACCCAGCGTTCGGTCACCGTGCCGCCGTCGGCGACCTCGGTGGTGACGTCGGCCCGCCGCTGCTCGGCGTGCACCTTCCTGGCTCGCCGCACGGATTCCTCGAGCGCGTCGCGGACGGAGGAATCCAGTCCCTCCAGAGCCGCACGCAGCTCCGTGTCGGGGATCCGTACTCGCTCGGGCCGCACGGAGTCGAACCGCTCGGTGTGGTCCAGGGCGGCGGCGGCACCGCGCTCGGCGATGTCGTCGAGCAGCGGCCGCACGGCGGGCAGCGCGTGTTCCACGTCCATACCGGCACGTGGCAGTCGACTGCGTAGCTCACCGACGGACGGTTCCCGACCGCGCAGGTCGATACGGCTGAGCATGGGACTTCCCTCCGCGAAACGTTGCTGGGAACCAGGGTATCCGTAGTCCCGACCGGTTCCGTCGGCAGCTCCGCCCGGCTCGACACACCGTACTGCCCACTCCCGAACGAGCGTGCTTATCGCATCCCCCGCGAAATCATTTCGCGACCGTGCCCCGGTTCGGGTGTTCGGCCCGCGCGGGCGAG
The DNA here is from genome assembly GCF_900101095.1 of Actinopolyspora mzabensis. Taxonomy (GTDB): domain Bacteria; phylum Actinomycetota; class Actinomycetes; order Mycobacteriales; family Pseudonocardiaceae; genus Actinopolyspora; species Actinopolyspora mzabensis. Next base: position 162,368 of record NZ_FNFM01000004.1, on the reverse strand, counting down.
CAAGCCGTACCGGCGAGGTCTCCTAATACGAAAAACGGTTCCACCCTCATACGTGGGCATGTTGTGACGAAGGGTAATCACGGCGAATCTCGGTGGGGCACCGCATCCGTGATCGATCGGAGGAACATGCGCACGCTACGACGACGGACAACCGTGGCGTTGTCGGTCACCGCTCTCCTGCTCTCGCTGCCTGCCACCCAGTCGGCGTTCGCGAGAGGAAGCGATCACGCCGGCGAAGACACCACCAGGGCCGTCTACCGGGTCCCGAACACGGACACCGCTTCTCGTACCGCTGTCAATCGGACCGGTGCGCTGGTGCTTTCGGTAACCGGGAAGACCGCCTTCGTCGAGGCCACTCCGGCACAGGCCGAGCGACTGCGCGCTCGGGGGCTGAGCCCGCGACGTCTCCCCACCACTAGCGACGCCCCCACGCGCGCAGAGGCCTTGCCCGCCGATTTCCCGCCGGAGGACAGCGACTACCACACCTACTCCGAAACGATCTCGGAGATCGAGGAAGCGGCGGCCCAACACTCGGAAATCGTCGACAGCACGAGCGCGGGCCGTTCGGCGCAGGGCAGGGACATCCCGGTGGTCAAGATCAGTGACAACGCGGGGACGGACGAGAACGAGCCGGAAGTGCTGTTCACGTGCAACCAGCACGCCAGGGAACACCTCACCACCGAGATGTGCCTGCACATCCTGCGGCGTTACACCGACAACCACGGCTCCGACCCCGAAATCACGAACGCGGTCGACAACCGGGAGATCTGGATCATTCCGATGGTCAACCCGGACGGCGCGACCTACGACGTGTCGGGCGACGGCTATCGCGGCTGGCGCCGCAACCGGGAGAGCGAACCGGTGGATCTGAACCGCAACTGGGGCTACAAGTGGGGCTGCTGCGGCGGATCCAGCGGAGACCCGAGTCAACCGACCTACCGTGGCCCGGCCCCCTTCTCCGCACCGGAAACCGCTTCGATAAAAGATTTCGTCGAATCACGGGAGCTGGGAGGACAGCAGCGGATAACCGCGCACATCGATTTCCACAGCTTCTCGGAGCTGGTGCTCTGGCCGTACGGCTACACCACCGCGGAGACGGCACCGGGCATGACGCGAGAGCAGTACCGCAGGTTCGCCGAACTGGGCAACGCGATGGCGGGCAGCAACGGATACACACCGATGCAGTCGAGTGACCTCTACGTCACCGACGGCAGTGTGAACGACTGGATGTGGGCCGAACACGGCATCCTCTCGTTCACGTTCGAGATGTATCCGAGCAGCGGAGGAATCGACGGCTTCTATCCACCGGACGAAGTCATCCAGCGGGAAACCGCTCGCAACGACGAAGCGGTGGCGATGCTGCTGAACGAAGCGGGCGCCTGACCGAGTTCGCGGGTGGGGCGTCGCGCGCGACGCCCCACCTCGAACGCTCAGAGGAGCAGCAGCACAGCGGCCCCCAGCACGATCCCGAGCACCACGACCACTCCGGCTGTGATCAGCAGCCAGCGCAGCTGCGGGTGTTCGTCACGGATCTCGGTTTTGGCTCGTTCACGCCATTGCATGAACGTGGTCTGTTCACTCATCAGTGCTCTCCACAACCAATCGAGCGCCTACGGCCACCACGACACGTGGCGACCGTGCACCGGACAACCACCTCACCCTGCCACACTCCCCCGCCCTACCACCGGATGACGTCGTTACCGGCCCAGGCACGCAACAGCGACTCGTCGTGACTGATGGCCAGCACACCCAGGCCCTCCTCCGTCACCCGGTCGATCACGACGCGGACGAGCGCGGCAGTGGTGGAGGCGTCCAGCATCCCGGTCATCTCGTCGCAGATCAGGTAACGAGGACGCGGGGCGAGCGCACGTGCCAGGCAGGCCCGCTGCAACTGGCCGTCGCTGACCTCGTGCGGCATCCTGCCGAGCAGCTCCGCGTCGAGACCGGTCACCTCGGCCAACTCTTCCACGCCGCTCCGGAGTTGCCGAACACCACGGACACGCAGCGGCTCCGAGACGATTTCGCACAGCGTCATACGCGGGTCCACGGCGGGGCGGGGCTGCTGGAAAACGATCCCCACCGAGGTGCGCGCCTCACGGGGAACCGAGTAGCGGGCGCCCCGGATCTCGCGGCCGTCCAGCTCGACAGTGCCCGACCACGGACGCTGCAGCAGCGCCAGCACCCTGGCCAGCGTGGATTTGCCGCAACCGCTCGGTCCGGCGAGCCCGCGCACCGAACCCCGGGGAACGCTCACGTCCACTCCGTCGAGTACGGCGGGGCCGCGGGCGTATCCCGCGACCACTCCCCTGGCGCTCAGCACGGCGGGTGCGCCGCGACGGACCTGCGACCGTGCTCGACGAGCTCCGGCTCACCGTTGCAAGGCGCCACACCGGGTGTTTCGGGGCAACGCAGGCAGAACACGCAGCCCCATTCGCGTTCGAGCTCGGTCAACTCCGTCAGTGCCGGCGGATGACCGGGGACGGGCTGAAACCCCCCTTCCGGCAGAGCCGCCAGCAACCGTTTCGTGTAGGGGTGCCAGGGCTCGCCGAACACTTCGGCCGCGGGCCCGCTCTCCACCACCCGACTGGCGTACATCACCGCCACGTGGGTGGCCACCCGCGCGGCGGCGTCCAGGTCATGAGTGATCAACAGCACTCCTCTTTCGCGATCGGCGAGTTCGCCGAGCAGATCCGTGACACGCTCGACCAACGGTCGGTCCAGCCCCGTGGTGGGCTCGTCCGCGATGACCACCGGGGGGTCGGCCACCAGCGCCGAGGCGACGGCGACGCGTTGCGCCATCCCGCCGGACAGCTCGTGCGGATAGTGATCGAGGTCGTGCGGATCCAACCCGACCCGTCGGGCCAGCGCGTCCACCTCGGCACGGTCGACACGACCACGCAGCTCACGGAACGCCTCGGAGAGTTGGGCACGTGCGGTACGCACCGGGGTGAGGTGGGTCGCGGCGGACTGGGGGACGAGACCGACTCGCCTCCCCCGGACGCCACGCGCGAGCACGCTCTCGGGGGCCGCGAGCAACTCGACGTCCTCGTCCGTTCCGGAACTCAGCAGGGCGCGCCCACGTGACCACGCGTTGGCGGGCAGCAGCCCGAGCAGTGCGGAGGCGAGTACGGACTTGCCGCAGCCGGACTCACCCACCAGCGCCAGCACCTGACCGGGAAACAGTCGTAGCCTGGCGTCGGTGACGGCGTACACGGGCTCGGAACCACGGCTTTGCCCCAGTTCGAAACGCACCGACATGTCGTCCAACCAGAGCAGTGGCGACTGCTGCACCGATGATCACTCCGTCCGGCTCGGTTCGCGGGGCGTTCAAAGCGTCAGTTCGGAACGCCGAGTGGGAATCGTCCGGTCCCGCCAGGCGGCGGCGATCCCGGACACCGAAAGCGTGGTGGCCACGAGCAGCCCGGCCGGGAACGCCACGATCCACCAGGCACCGAGCAGCACCCCCTCCCTGCCGTCGGAGAGGATGTTTCCGATGCTGGCCAGATGCGGGGGCAGTCCCAGCCCGAGGAAGCTCAGCGCGGTCTCGTGGAACACCGCGTGCGGCACGAGCAGCACCGCGGACAGTGCGGCTTGAGGCACGATCGCAGGCAGCAGATGGTTGCGCAGCACCCACCACCGACCGGCACCGGCCGAAACGGCCGCGTCCACGTAGGGCCGGTTACGCAGCCCGAGCACTTCGGAACGCACCACACGCGCGACCGTGGCCCAGTGGGTCAGGCCGATGGACAGCACCACCGCGAGCACCGTTCCCTGGTAGAGCGCGACGATCACGATGCCCAGCAACAGGTGCGGTACGGCGTTGACCGCGTCCACCAAGCGCATCAGCAGACGGTCCACCCATCCGCCGGACGCGCCGGAGAGCGCCCCCACCACGGTGCCGAGCACTGTGGACACCACCGTGCTGACCACCGCCACGAGCAGTGACACCCGCAGGCCCGCCAGCGAGCGCACGAACAGGTCGCGTCCCGAGGTGTCCGTGCCGAACGGATGTCCCGGCCCCGGGGGAAGTCGTATGGCCTGGTAGTCCACGGTGCCGGGCGCCGCGGACAGGACGGGAACCGACAACGCGGCCAGGGTGAGCACGCACAGCACGGTTACCGCCGTCACGAGCCGGAGCCGTGCGCGCACTGCTCCGGCCGCACCCCGGCCGGAGCCGGCACGGGCACGAGTGGCGCTTCGCCAGGGGCGGGGTCGAGCCACGGTGGCACTGTCGGGTTCGAGCTCAACCATCAGCGGAGACTCTCGGATCGAGTAGTACGGCTGCCACGTCGGCCAGGAGGGAGCCGAGCAGCACGGCGGCCGTGGCGAGCAGGGTCAGGATCGCCAGCAGCGGATAGTCCGCCGCTTTCGCCGCGGTGACCACGGCGGAGGCCACACCCGGCCAGGAGAAGACCTCCTCCACCAGCACGGCGCCGGTCACGAGCTCGGGGATACGGGCACCGATCAGTGTCACGAACGGCAGCAGCGCGGTGGGCAACGCGTGTCGCGCGACCACGACACGTTCGCGGAGGCCTCGGGCTCGAGCACCGGTGACGTGATCCTCGGTGAACGCTGCCAGCAGCGACTGTCGTACGTGCAGTACCAGCCAGGGGGCCTGCGAGAGCCCCAGTACCGCGGCGGGGAGCACCAGGTGCTCGAGGACCTGCCCGGGGCCGAGCGAACTGCCCGCGTCCGTGAGACCGGCGACCGGCAGCCACCCGAGGCCGAGCGAGAACAGGGCGATGGCCAACAACGCCACCACGAAGGGCGGAATTCCCTCCAGGGCGTGGCCGAGGGCCGTGATCAGCCGGTCCGTCCAGCCACCCTGCCGCCAAGCGGCAACGGTTCCGATCACCAGTGAGAAGACCACGGCGAGAGCCAGGCCGCAGCACGTGAGCAGCAGCGTCCACGGCAGACGCCTCGCCAGCACGTCCGCGACCGGTGCGCGCATCGAGCGGGACGTGCCGAGGTCACCGGACAGGATTCCGCTCAACCAGTCCCAGAACCGCACGAGCACCGGGCGGTCGAGATCGAGCTGTTGTCGTACCCGGGCCACGTCCGCGGCCGAGGCGTCGAAGATCTGCACCCCGTAGTACTGGTGGATCGGGTCGAACGGCGAGGCCGCGGCGAGCAGGAACACCGCGAACGAGACGAGCAGCAGCACCGGCACGGCGAGTACGAGCCTGCGGACGACGAGTCCGGCGACCGCGCGGGTTCGCGCCCGGCCCGCGGGCGCTCTCGAGCGTGTTCTCACTTCTGCGGCGTCCAGTCCTCGACGTTCCACCACGGCCCCCATGTGGTGCCGTGCGTGTGCGGTTCCACGACGGGTTCGTAACCCTCCCAGACCCCGGTGCGGACGACGTAGCTGTGCTGGATGAACGCCAGATAGACCAGGCCGGGGTCCGCGACGTAGGCACGCTGCGCCGCCTTGTAGTGCCTGGCCCGCTCGGCCGGTTCGACGGTGCGCCTCCCGGCGTCCAGCGCCGAGTCCACTCGCTCGTTGCGGTACTTGGCCGGGTTCCGGTACGTACCGGTGCCGATCATCGAGGAGTGCAGACCGGAATACATCTGCAGGTCCGGATCCAGCGGGCTGCCGCCACCGAGCACTATCGCGTCGGTACCGATTCGTTCGGCGGCTTCGGCGCGGTCCACTCCTGCCAGTTCGACCCGTACTCCCACCTTCCCGGCGTCCGAGGCGAACGCCTGGGCGAACTTCTTGCGGAGGGTGTCATCGGCGAAGTACATCACGGTGAAACTCGCCCGCGTGCCCTCCTTGGTGCGAATCCCGTCCGAACCAGCACGCCAGCCCGCCTCGTCGAGGATCCGACGGGCGCGCCGCTGGTCGAACTCCAACTTCGCGTCGGGCTCGTGGAAGCGCCCCATGGACTCCGGGATGGGAGTGTAGGCGGGTTCGCCGTGCCCGCCGAGCAGGCTGTCCACCATCTCGGAACGATTCGCCGCCAGGTTGAGCGCCATCCGCACGGCGAGGTCACCCGTGACGGGTTGGTCGGCAGGCAGCGTGATGGCCCGGTAGTCGGCGGTGTCGTGGTGCACGGTGCGGTAGGAACCGTTGCCCACCCGCTCGGCCAGCAGCGGGGGAAGTACGGTGCCGTCGAACTCTCCGGCCTGCACGCGCTGCGCCCTGGTGTTGTCGTCGGTGGCGAAAACGACGGTGATCTCGGAAATCCGCGGCGTACCGCCCCAGTAGTTCTCGTTGGCACGCCAGAGCATTCGCTCGCCGCGCCGCCACTCGGCGAGTCGGTAGGGGCCGGTGCCCACCGGCTGCGTGTTGATCGGGGACTCACTCTGTGGCACGGCTTCGGCCAGCGCGGACTCGGGCAGGATTCCCATGACCATACGGGCGGGCCAGGCCGCGTAGGGGATGTTGAGCCGGAAGCGCACGGTGTGCTCGTCCACGGCTTCCACGTCCTCGAGCATCGACAGCCCGGAACTGATCGTGGCCGCGTACGCGGGATCGATGGCGGCGCGGTAGGTGGCCACCACGTCACGTGCGCGGAAAGGACTGCCGTCGTGGAACCGGACGTCGCGGCGCAGTCGCACGGTCCAGGTACGCGCGCCGTCCGCGGGGCTGGGCTGTTCCGCCGCCAGTGCCGGATGCAGTTGCCCGTTGCCGTCGAAGGCGAGCAAACCGTCGTAGAACTTGGCCGCCCCGGAACGCGCATAGCCCAGCAGTGGGTTGAGGCTGCTCGGTTCGTACCCGTCGGCCAGCAGCATGGCCCGGGGATCGCCGCCGCTTCCCTCCGGAGCCGCGCAGGAGGTCCCCGCCACGGCGAAGGCGGCCAAGGAGGAAGTGATCAGTGTACGCCGGTTCAGCACGGAACAACCCTAGAAACTACTGCAAGAGAATGGCAACAGGATGAGACGTTGCCTACCCGGACGCACGCTCGTCGACGGCAGTGAGCGCATGGGAGAATGTCGAGTGTAGCCCGGCCACAACGGGAGGAGCCCAAGTGCGCGTCGCGCTGTGCCAGATCGCGTCCACACCGGACCCGGACGCCAACCTGGAGCTCGTGGCGGGAGGAGTGCGTCGTGCCGCCGAGGCCGGTGCGGAACTCGCGGTCTTTCCGGAAGCCACCATGGCCTGCTTCGGAATCCCGCTGGCACCGCTGGCGGAACCGCTGGACGGCCCGTGGGCCGGTGAGGTCGGCAGGCTGGCCGCTGACGCGGGCATCACCGTGACCGCGGGAATGTTCACCCCCACCGAGGACGGCCGAGTGACCAACACACTGCTGGTGACCGGACCGGGCATGCGGGCACGCTACGACAAGATCCACCTCTACGACGCGTTCGGCTTCACCGAGTCGCGCAACGTGGCCGAGGGGGAGCAACCGCTGACAGTGCGGCTGCCCGGCGCCACCGTGGGTTTCACGACCTGCTACGACATTCGTTTCCCCGGGCTTTTCACCACACTGGCGGAACTTGGCGCCTCGGTGACGGTCACGGCGGCTTCCTGGGGCGCGGGAACGGGCAAGCGAGAGCAGTGGGAACTGTTGGCACGGGCCAGGGCGCTGGACTCCACCTCCTGGATACTGGCCTGCGGACAGGCGGATCCACGCAGCATCGGCCGCGAACCGGCGGCCAAGGCCCCCACCGGAATCGGCTACAGCACCGTGGTCACCCCCTATGGGGTGATACACGACCAGCTCGAGGCCGAACCCGACGTGCTGATCACCGACATCGCTCCGGAGCGCGCCGAGCAGGCGCGGGAGGAGATTCCGGTACTCGCCAACCGGAAGTTCTGATCACCGGGGCGGTTCCTTCTCGGGCCGGGGCTCCCGTGCCGGAACTCCGGTGCGGGGACGCCGTGCCCCGGAGGTGTACGTTCGCGGCGGTTCCTACCGCGTTCGATGTGGGGTGTCGTCCCTAGGCGGAGAATCTGGGACGCCTGTGTTTCCTCGTTCGAACAGGAGTGACCGATGTCCATCCGCCGCGCCATGCCCGACATCCGATCGGAAGCCATGGAGGAGAGCCGAGAGTTCTACGGTCTGATGGGGTTCGAGGAGGTCATGAACCTCGGTTGGGTGATGACACTCGCCTCGCCCAGCAATCCCACGGCCCAGGTCACCTTCATGACCCACGACGAGACGGCCCCGGTCGTACCGGACATGAGCGTCGAGGTGGAAGATGTCGACGCCGTCCACGCGCGGATGGTGGAGAACGGTGCGGAGATCGTGCACCCGCTGCGGAACGAGGAGTGGGGAGTGCGCCGGTTCTTCGTCCGCGACCCCAACGGCCGGGTGGTCAACGTGGTCAGCCACAAGTAAGGGTGGGTCGCACTTTCGTCGCGGCTCGAGTTGCACCGCTCGGGGATCACGGTACACAAGAATGCCCCGAGCAAGACGGCTTGAGCGGAAGGCTACGGCGGGACCGGGTTCGATAGGAGCACCGACCGAACCCGGTGTCGGAGCCGGTTCACATGTCCAATCCGATGTCCAGCACGCCCGCCGAATGGGTCAACGCTCCGACCGCCAGGTAGTGCACTCCGGTGGCGGCGTAGGTCGGTGCGAGGTCGAGGGTGAGCCCCCCGGAAGCCTCCAGCCCGGTTCGGGGGGAAAGTTCCGCGGCACGTCGGACCGCTTCGGCGCAGTCCCGCGGCGTGAAGTTGTCCAGCAGCACCAACGCCGGGTTCTCGGGCAGCACCTCGTCGAGTTCGTCGAGACCGGACACCTCGACCTCGAGCTCCAGTTCGGGCGCGTACTCCCGGCACGCCCGCAGTGCGGCGGTCACGGAACCGGCGGCTGCCACGTGGTTGTCCTTGACGAGCATGGCGTCGCCGAGCCCGAGCCGATGGTTGCTGCCACCGCCGCAACGCACCGCGTACTTCTGCGGCAGTCTGATTCCGGGCACGGTCTTGCGACTGTCCCGGATCACGCAGTCCGAGTCGCGCACCGCCGCGACCCAGGCCGCCGTAGCCGTCGCCACACCGGAGAGGTGGCACAGCAGGTTCAACGCCGTCCGTTCGGCGGTGAGCAGACCGCCCACCGGCGCGCGAACCGCGAGCACGCACTCGTCCGCGGCGACTTCCCCGCCGTCGGAGACCGCCGAGAGCACCTGGTAGCCGTCCGGCCCGATCGTCTCGTCCAGCACGGCCAGTACGAACGGCAGCCCGGCCACCACACCGGCTTCTCGGGTGTTGAACGCGGCCGAGGCCACTGCCTCCGCGGGCACGGTGGCCCCCGTGGTGAGGTCGGGGCCGTAGCGTAGATCCTCGGCCAGCGCCGCACGCACCAGAGCTGAGCTCTCCGCGGGATCCAGTCCGGCGGTACGCAGGTTTCGGACGGTGTCCTCGGAGAGATTCAAGCCACTTTCCTCGATTCCTCCGGAGTGGAACGGATCAACCAGCCGGACACGTCCAGCCGCAACGGATTGGGGCGCCCCCACCGCAGATCATCGGTTTCGGGGTGATCGTAGCGCCGGTGGCAGCCACGGGACTCGGTCCGGTCCGCCGCCGCGGCGAGCAGCGCGTGGGCCGTGAGCCCGAGAGCGGCGTCCTCGACTTCCGCACGAGTCCGCAACGGTCGCACCACGGCCGCGGCGTCCAGCCCGGACTCGGCCTGTCGCAGCCCGTCGGCGTGCCGTCCGATACCGGCGTATCCGCTCATGAGCTGTTGCAGCCGGGAGCGCTCGACCACGGCGGCGGCGGGCGGGCGTTCGGTGAGCACCGAACCCCGGCGCAGCGAACCCGACCGGAGATCGCGCAGCGCGGCGTCGGCGGAACGGGTACCGAGTACCAGTCCTTCCAACAGGCTGTTGGAGGCTAGCCTGTTGGCACCGTGCAGCCCGGTACGGGCGACCTCACCCGCGACGTACAGGCCCGTCACCCCGGTTCTGCCGTCGACATCACACATGATCCCGCCGCAGGAGTAGTGCGCGGCCGTGGTGACCGGAATGGGGTCGACCAACGGATCGATCCCGGCGTCCCGACACGCCGCGTACACGGTCGGGAAACGCGCGACGAATCCGTCGCCGAGCCCGGTCGCGTCGAGGTAGACCGATTCCGAGCCGGTCTCGGCGAGTTTCTCGTTGATCGCGGCGGAAACGACGTCGCGGGGAGCCAGATCCCCCATCGGGTGCCTGCCCGCCATCACCGGTTCACCTCGGGAATCCAGTAGCACGGCTCCCTCGCCCCGAACCGCCTCGGTGATCAACGGTCGGCTCCCACGCTCGGGGGCGGAGGTGTGCAGCACGGTCGGGTGGAACTGGACGAACTCCAGGTCCGAGACCGCGGCCCCGGCGCGCAGCCCGAGCGCCACACCGTCCCCGGTCGCGACCTCCGGATTGGTCGTCGCCCGGTACAGCTGACCGAGCCCACCGGTGGCCAGCAACACGGCGGGCGCCTGTACGAGACCGGGTCTGCCCGCGTGGTCGAGTACGAGCGCGCCACCGACCGCTCCCCACTCGGTGTGCGAGAGCTCGACCACGCAGTGGTTCTCCAGAATCGGGATTCCCGCCTCGGTGCCTGCCTCGACCAGGGCACGCTGCACCTCGGCACCGGTCGCGTCACCACCGGCGTGAATCACGCGGAACGCGCTGTGTCCGCCCTCGCGCGTACGCGAGAGCGCCCCGGATGCCGCACCGTCGAACCGCGCGCCCGCGGCGCACAGCCGACGCACCGCGTCCGCTCCGTCCCCGAGTATCGTGCGCACCGCCGAGGTGGAACAGAGCCCGGCACCTGCCTCGAGGGTGTCCCGCACGTGCTGTCGAACGCTGTCGGAGGGATCGCACTCCTCCGACCTGACCACGGCGATACCGCCCTGTGCCCATTCGGTGTTCCCGACACCGGCGGCTTCCTTGGACACCACCAGCACGCGCAGACCGCACTCCCGGGCGCGCAGCGCGGCGGTCAACCCGGCGACACCGGTTCCGACGATCAGCAGGTCCGCACCCGCGTGCCAGGTCATTCGCCACCACCGGGCCGGCCGATGCTGATCATCCGCTCCACGGCCGAGCGAGCACGCCGCGCCGTTTCGGTATCGACGTTGACCTCGTCGGCCTGCTCGGTCAGGCAGCGCAACAGCGCGGCAGGAGTGATCATCTTCATGTACTTGCAGGAGGCCCGGTCGTTCACCGGGCGGAAGTCCACCTCCGGAGCAGCCGTGCGCAGCTGGTGCAGCATCCCGACCTCGGTGGCGACCAGCACCGAGGACGCACCGGTTCGGTGCGCCGCGTCGAGCATCCCACCGGTCGACAGGATCCTGACCCGCTCGGAGTCCACGGTCCCGTCCCCGGCCAGGTAAAGCGCCGAGGTGGCACAACCGCACTCCGGGTGGATGAACAACTCGGACTCCGGCTCGGCGGCGGCACGCTCGGCGAGTTCGGCACCGTTGATTCCGGCGTGCACGTGGCACTCGCCCGCCCAGACGTGCAGGTTCGGCCTACCGGTCTCCCGCTGCACGTGCGCGCCGAGGAACTGATCCGGACAGAACAGCACCGGACGTTCCTCCGGAATCGAGCGCACTACCTCGACCGCGTTCGAGGAGGTGCAGCATACATCGGTTTCGGCCTTGACCTCGGCCGTGGTGTTGACGTATGAGACCACCACCGGCTCGGGCTCACCCGCTCGCACGAAGTCGGCCTTCCAGGCACGAAGATCGTCGGCGGTGATCGAGTCCGCCAGTGAGCACCCCGCCCGCTCGTCGGGAATCAGCACTGTCTTGTCCGGGCTGAGGATCTTGGCGGTCTCGGCCATGAAGTGCACGCCGCAGAAGACGATCGTGCTCGCCGCGCTCTCGGCGGCGATCCTGCTGAGCGCCAACGAATCGCCGGTGTGGTCGGCGACGTCCTGGATCTCGGGCAGCTGGTAGTTGTGCGCGAGCAGTACGGCGTCCAGCTGCTCGGCCAGCCGACGGACCTCGGCCGCCCACGCCGCGTTACCGGGAACACCCGTGTAACCGTCTTCGGTGCGCCGCAGCTCTGCGGTGTCGAGTTCGGCCGGGTTGCCGTAACCACCGGCGGTGGCTGCTGTCGCGGCCATGTCCTCCTCCTCACCGACACGAGTGGTCGAACCACCGCGCCGATTCCCCGCGGGCCCGGTTGATCACCGGGTTGTCGAACTCCTGATTTCGCCACCAGGGTTTTCGTCTTAGGATCGAAAACGTGTCCAATACTAACACGCCGCCGGGGCATCGGAAGCGCGATACGAGCCAAATCACGGGCCACGAGGTACTGGCGGGAGTCGTGCAGGTACGGCAGGGCTCCCTGAAGGCACTGTTGTGGCAACGCGCCCGACCACCCCATCCGAACCGTTGGGCACTTCCGGGCGGCAGGCTCGGCCCCGACGAAACGGTGGAATCCTCCATCCGCAGACAGCTCGCCGAAAAGGTCGACGTGCGCGAGCTCACACACGTGGAGCAGCTGGCGGTGTTCAGTTCCCCCGGCAGAGTCCCGGACAAGCGCATCGTGGTCACCGCGTTCCTCGGGTTGATCCCCTGCGACACGGATCCGGAGCTGCCGGACGACACCGCCTGGCACCCCGTCGAAGCACTACCGGAAACGGCGTTCGACCACGAGGAGATCCTGCTGGCGGGGCGGGAACGCCTGCGCTCCAAACTGTCCTACACCAACATCGGCTTCGCGCTGGCTCCGCCGAAATTCACCGTCTCCGAACTGCGTGACCTCTACTCGGCCGCCCTGGGATACCGGGTATCGGCCACTAACCTGCAACGTGTGCTGTCCCGACGGGGCGCGTTGGAGACGACGGGGGAGACCGTGGCAGCGGGCCCGTCGGGGGGTCGACCACCGGCGCTTTTCCGGTTCACCTCGCGCGACCTGCAGATCACGGACAGGTTCGCGGTGCTGCGCCCGCCCGGATGACCCCGGAGTGCCGCTGGAGCGGCTCTGCTGGTCAGCGCGACGACAGTACAAGTAGGTTGGTGGTGTGACTGAAACGCTTCCGTTGTTTCCGCTGGGTAACGTGCTGTTGCCGGGCGGTTCCCTACCGCTGCACATCTTCGAGGCACGCTACCGGCAACTCGTGATGGATCTGGTCAACGAAGTCGTACCCGGCCGCAGGTTCGGTGTGATCGGCATCCGCCAGGGCTGGGAGGTCGGCGAGGACAACGTCGACGCGATGTACGAGGTCGGGTGCTCCGCGCACCTCGACGAGGTGCAGCAGCTCCCCGAGGGGCGCTACGACATCACCACCACCGGTCGGGACCGCTTCCGACTGTTGCAACTGGACACCGAGGCGGCCCCCTATCTGATGGCCCGCGTGGAGTGGTTGCCGGACAGCACTCCGCAGCAGGACTCCGAACAGCTCAGGGAGAGGCTGTCGGCCTCGGCCCGAGCCGCCCAGGAGCGCTACCTGGCGACCGGACTCCGGGTGGAGGGCACCACCACCCCCGACGAGAGCACCGAGTTCGCGGCACTCTCCTACGCGCTGGCGGAGAACTGCGTTCTCGCACCGGACGACCGCCAGGACCTGCTCGCCGAGACCGACCCGGTGGCACGGATGCGCGAGATCCGCTCGCTGATCAACCGGGAGACCGAGTTCGTGCGGAGGCTGCGCGCCGTTCCCGCCCAGCTGTCCGAATTCGCCGAACACGCGGGAACCAACTGATTCCCGACGCGATCACGCGAGGACCCGACACGCGATGCGCGGTACTCGCTAGGATCACGAACCATGTCGTTACCTGGCGGGTCCAACAGTTGGACGGGACCGGACGGCGGCGCGCAGCGCTACTACGATCCGCTGACCGGGCAACCCGTCCCCAGGGACGGGTCCCCCGCCGCCGAACAACCCCCGTACGGTCACTCCCGGCACGGCGCCTCGTCCGCAGCGCCGCAGGCGGCGTCGAACCGGTACGGCACGCCGTCATGGCCTCTGCCCCGGGGGGAATCGGCGGCTCCGCCCGAACGGAGCCGTGGCCCGACCATCGCCGTGGTCTCGACCGCGATAGCCAGCGTGGTCATCATCATCACCACACTGGTACTGGTCAACCTCGATGACGAGGGTGACGGAAACGGATCCGTCGCGGCTGGCTCCACGAGCACCACCGCCGACTCGCGGCGGTCCGTCCCCGCGGCGATTCCCGGTTGGCAGTCCGTCCCGGTTCGGGAGACCGGTGTGGCATACGACGTTCCCAGCGACTGGACGCCGCACCCCGACGCGGTCAACCGGCTGGGAAACTCCTCGGCCGAGACGGTCACCCTGAGCGGATACTCGCTGTACATGGAGGGCTTCTGCGACCGGGCACCGCAATCGTTCCGCGCCCTGATCGGTCTGACCTCCTCGACGATGGCCGACAACGCCAAAGCAGGCAGAAAGACCATCGACAAGCTCGGGAACATGCTCTGGACCACCAGTGACGGGACGCCGCCACGGCTGAAACAGCAAGAACCACGGCAGGTGACACTCGACGACGGAAAGCTGACAGCCACCTTCGTCAGTGCGGAGATCGTTCCGGCAACCACGGAAACGTGCATCACCGAGTCCGCCTACATCGGCGCGATGGCCCTGCCGTACCAGCAGGGCACCGCGATTCTGGTGGGCATGGCGGACCAGGAGTTCGACGGGGCCGAGACACCGGACACGATGGAACGCGCACTGCGTTCGCTGCGACTGCTACCGGGCTGACGGAGCGCCTGCTACCGGGCCGACGTGGCGAGGTCTCCGCTCCGGAATCACCTGCTTCGCCCGGGCAAGGACCTCGGGAACAGAGGTGCTGTCAACCCGATCAACCTCGTCTCCTGCCGAGATCGTCCAGGCCGTTCCACGAAACGAGGAGCCCGTAGGTCAGCGCGCCGGTCAGGGGTTGCCCCAACAAGGCGACCCACGTGCCCAACCGGGGCGCCACAGTCACCAGATCCCCGGGACGCAGCGTGTCCGGCACCGGGTACATACCGGCGGCGAACGAAGTGCCGAGCCGCATTCCCAGCCAGGCCGACAACAACGAACCCAGCGCCGTCGCCACGAGCAGCACGGGCCCCCTGCGACCACGCAGCTGCCAGACCGCCGCGGCGACGAGCACGCCACAGGCAGAACTCAGCAGCAGGAAAACCGCCAGCCCGTCGAATCCGTGGTAGCTCTCGACAAGCACCGGAACCAGCTCACCATCTCGGGTCATGGTGCTTTCCTGTGGCGGTGCCAGGCGGGCCCAGATCCAGCCGAGCGGAAATCCCAGCAAGGTCACCAGCGACAACACGCTCAGGGCGGGCAACAGATCCGCACCGAACACCACCCCGGGGCGCGGCAGCCGTGTTCGTAGCTGTCGCCGCGCGACCGCATCACGTTCGGCCGCGTACCCCTCCTCCGGTCCCTCGACCGGTTGTTCCGACACCGAGCCTCCTCCGAACGAACCGGTGAATCGGCCACGGACAACTACTGTCCGGGGTCACGAGAGCACAGACGTTCAACTGTCGTTATTGTGCGTGACATCCATCATCGAATTCTCAGGACCGGGAGTGGCACCTTGCCGAGTTCCAGCTCGATCGGAACGGACAACACGGAGCGGAGCTTCCCGGACTCGATGCCGAGACTTTCCGGCGGTCGCACGGTCCTCGAACTTTTGCTGGGCACGGGAATCACGGTCGTGCTCAGTGTATTGCTGCAGTTCGTCATCGTTCAGCCGGGAATCTCCGAACCCGGTAACGCCCCCGAAGCCCTTGCCGTTCTCGGTTCCACCGTACTTCTGCTGCTGCTCCTGGTGCCGCCGGCTCTCGGGAGAAGGATCGGAAACGGGAGGTTGCGCCTCCTCGGGCTCTGGACCGCCCTCACCGCGCTGACCACGCTGCTGCTTGCCACGCCGCTGCAACGCACCCGGCTCTACTACGGGGGCTCCTCGGTGGACAACGGGTTCCGGTTGCAGTACTTGAACCGGATGGCGGAGAACCTGGTGCCCGCGGACATGAACTACGCGGACATCGTCCCCTACTACCCCTGGGGCTGGTTCTGGCTCGGTGGACGATTCGCGAACCTGATCGGCTGGGAGGGCTGGGCCGCGTACAAACCCTACGCGCTGACGTGGCTGGCCGTGGTCGTGGTGGTGGCCTTCACGCTGTGGAGCCTGGTACTACCTCGTGAGCAGGCGCTGCTGGCCGCGCTGGTGACGATGCTGGCCGGTATGCGGCACGGCGTGATGGAACCGTACGCTTGGCCCTCAGCCGCCTTGCTGGCTCCGATGGCTGTGCTGGCCTGGTACGCCCTCTCCGAACGAGAACGCGCGCCCCGAGGTGTGTTGCTCGGTGTGGGGATCTTCGTCGGTTTCGCGGCGATGACCTACACGCTGAACTTCGGATTCGCGGTACTGGTGACCGTGGTTATGGCCCTCGTCCTCGGGGCGACACGAGTCGCGGGCGGCGCTCCACCCGGGCGCACGGCGTGGGAACTGTTCCTACGGCTGCTTCCCATCGGAGTGGTCAGCGGCCTGTTGGCTCTGGTGGTGTGGGCTCCGTTCCTGCTCGCGGGCGGACTCTCCGAGAGCGGCGCGGCCCAGCACTACTTACCGGCGGGAAGCGCCTACCTGCCGTTGCCGTTCGCCGAGTTCTCCCCGTTCGGGGTGCTGTGCCTGTGCGGTCTCGTGTGGTTGATACTTCGCGCGACGAGCAGTCGGCTCGCGGCGGCGTTGCTGACGGTGACGGTCACCGTTTACGTGTGGTTCGGGTTGTCCACACTGGCGCTGGTCGCCGAGACCACGCTGCTGGCGTTCCGTCTCCGCGTAACCCTGGAGTGCGTCCTGGTCGTGGCCGGCGTGCTCGGACTGGTCGAGCTGCTCCACTGGCTGCGGGGAAGACTTCCGGGGAGGTATCTACCGCAGCTGACTGCGCTGTCGGTGGTGCTGGCCATGACCGGCTCGCTCTCGGTGGCGCAGTACCAGCTCAACACCGGGTTGGAGTCCCGCGTCCAGGAGGCGTACGAGGACTACTACCCCACCGGCCACAATGCCCTCGGCGCGCGGAACCCGAACGAACCCAACTCCTGGCTGGACGAACTCATCTCGACCATATCCGGGATGACCGGCCGAAATCCGCAGCAGAACGTCGTGCTGAGCACGAACTACAAGCTGGGCTCGTTCGAACCGTACTGGATGTTCCAGCAGGAAACGCCACACTACGCCAATCCGCTGGGTGAGTACGAAAAGCGCGCCGCGGAAATAGCACGCTGGGCCGACGCCACGGACAGCGCCGAGCTGGCACAGTTGCTACGCGACAGTCCGTTCCGCTCTCCGGACGTGTTCGTACTCCGGCATCGCTCGGAGTCCGGGGTGCCCCGCGAGGGCGAGGACACGGCAGTGGATTCGAACCCACCGGTGGGGCAGCTCTCGCTGACGCTGAAACGCGACGTTTTCCCCGCCCAGCCGAACGTGCTTAACCACCGGGTGCTGTTCGACGCGGCGCTGTTCCGAGGTCCGGAGTTCACCACCAGGGAAGTTGGACCGTACACCGTGATCGTCGTGCGGTGACGAACCGGATTACCCGTTCGGGCCGAAGGGCCGCGGTCGGTCTACCGGCCCGAACGGGTTTCGGCCCGCCACCGGAAACGACAACGGAGGACGGCCGGTCGGTCGAGCGAGCCGAGAACCCGAGCGAAAAACTTCGATCAGGAAAGCCGGACGGGCAACCGTTCCAGTCCACGCATCAACGTGCTGGGGCGGTAAGCCAGCTGTTCCTCCGGCACGGCCAGCTCCATGGTGGGAAAGCGCTCCGTGAGCCGTCGCAGCGCTATCTGCCCTTCCAGGCGTGCCAACGGGGCTCCGACACAGAAATGAATACCGTGCCCGAAAGCCAGGTGGCCGCTGGTGGCTCGGTCCTGGTCGAACCGATCGGGCGTTTCGAACTTGTCCGAGTCCCGGTTGGCAGACCCCAGCGCTACCAGCACCAGCTCTTCCGCGGGGATCTCCACGTCTCCGACCATCACCGGTTCCGTGGTGTACCGGAAGGTCGCCAGATTCACGGGGCCGTCGAACCGCAACGTCTCCTCGACCACCGAAGCGGCCCGTTCCGGTTCGTCACGCAGCAGCCGGTACTGCTCCGGATCGCGCAGCAATGCCAGTACCCCGTTGCCGATGAGGTTGACCGTGGTCTCGTGTCCGGCGATCAGCAGCAGGAACACCATGGCGATCAGCTCCTCGCCGCTGAGCCGATCCGCGTCGTCACTGGCTTCGATCAGCGCCGTGAGCAGATCGTCCATCGGGTTCCGCCGTTTCTCCTCGACCAGCTCGAGCAGGTAGTCCGCCATGGCCGCGGCAGCCTGTTCCGCGGCCTGCGGCTCCTGTCCGGAAACCACCGTGTTGGACCACTCGCGGAACTCGTCCCTGCGGTCCTCGGGGATGCCCAGCAGTTCGCAGATCACACGGATGGGAAGGGGGAAGGCGAACTCGTCCAGCAGATCGATACCGAAGTCACCGGCATGCTCGTTCGCCGCCATCTCGTCGAGCAGTTCGCCCGTTATCTGCTCGATCCTGGGGCGCAACGCCTCGACACGACGGGCGGTGAACGCCTTGACCACCAACTTGCGCAGTCGTGTGTGATCGGGCGGATCCATGTTGAGCATGTGAGCCTGGACGGATTCCGAGATGTCGGCCCGCTGGGCGCCCCGTTCGACCTCGCGCTCCGTTATCCGCCCCATCCCGCGGTAGTCCTTGCTGAGCCTGGGGTCGGTCAGTGCTGCTTTGGCATCGGCGTAGCGAGTCACCAGCCATACCGGCATCCCGGTCACGGTGACCACTCTCCTGGTGGGATCGGATTCCCGCAGCCACGCGTAATGCACGTGTGGATCCTGCAGGAACTCGTTGTCGAGCACCGAGACGGAGTCACGTGGACACTGCTGGGACGAAGTCATGACAGCCCTTCGCGGTAGACACCGGTCCACCCACAGTTAACACCGTTAATAATTGATCTGTCACTACCACGCCCGGCAGGTCCGAACGATTTTCACCGACAAGAGGTAATCCGCTCGACGGGTCCCCACGGGTGATCCCTCCGAGCGGACCACCCGATCAGCTCAGGCACCCGATCAGCTCAGGGACTCGAAACACCCGGCGCCCAACAACCCCTTGAGCTCACCCTGCAAGCCGTTGTCGGTGTTGACGAAGAACTCACTGGAAAGCGCCAGTCGCATCTCGCCCCGACTGCCCTGCAACTTGACCTGGACCGGCACCTCACCGGAATGGGCGCGCAACGTGCGCTTGAGCTCGTGGACCATGCCTCGATCCACCCTGGAGGCGTTGAGCCGCAACACGAACGGAGGGCTGCTGCCGGGGTCGGTCTCGGCCGCGGAGATGTCCACCGGAACAGCGTCCGAGGCGAACACGCTGATGGCACCCTCCCGCTCGTTGATACGCCCCTTGACCGCTATCGCGGTGTCCTCGACGAGGGTATCGGCGAACATCTCGTACGCCTTGGGGAAGAACAGCACCTCCACGCTGGCGTCCATGTCCTCCATCGTCACGATGGCCCACGGTTGACCGTTCTTGTTGAGCCTGCGCTGGATGCCGGAGATCATCCCCGCGATCCGCACCTGATCCTTGCCGTCCCTCCCCCCGGACGAGGAACGTTCCCCACCGATCAGCTCGGCTATGCCGGTGTCCTGGTAGGGAGCGAGGAGTTTCTCGGCACCGTCCAGCGGATGCGCCGAGACGTACAGCCCCAGCATCTCGCGTTCGTAGGCCAGCAGCTGTTTGCGGGGCCATTCCTCGGAGGAGAACGTCAGATGGGCCAGCGGGGAGCTCTCCGAGGCCGCGTCATCGCTCGAAGCGGGACCGAACAGGTCGAACTGTCCGGCAGCCTGCTGCCGTTTCAACCCGACGACCGCGTCGACAGCGGATTCGTGCTGTTCGGTCAGCCCCATTCGCGTGTGCCCCAGCGAATCGAAGGCGCCGGCCTTGATCAGCGACTCCACGACACGTTTGTTGCAGGCCACCGTCTCGGACTTGTCCAAGAAGTCCCGGAAGGAGACGTATCTTCCCTGTTCGTCACGAACCCGACATATCGAGCCGACCACGTTGCCACCGACGTTGCGGACCGCGCTGAGCCCGAACCGGACGTCGGAGCCGACGGCGGTGAACGTGTCCCTGGAGTCGTTGACGTCCGGGGAGAGCACCCGGACCTGCATCCGACGGCACTCCGAGAGATAGACCGCCATCTTGTCCTTGTTGTCGCCGTTGGCGGTCAGCAGTGCCGCCATGTACTCGGCCGGGTAGTTCGCCTTCAGATAGGCGGTCCAGTAGGCCACCAGGGCGTACCCGGCGGCGTGGGACTTGTTGAACGCGTAACCGGCGAAGGGCAGCACCGTGGTCCACAGGGCGTTGATCGCCTCCTCGCTGTAGCCGTTCTCGGACATGCCGGCGTGGAAGCGAACGAACTCCTCGTCGAGGACCTCCTTCTTCTTCTTGCCCATGGCCCGCCGCAGGATGTCGGCTTGTCCGAGGGTGTAGTTGGCCACCCGCTGCGCGATCGCCATGATCTGCTCCTGGTAGACGATCAGGCCGTAGGTCTCGGCCAGCACGTCGCGCAGCGGTTCCTCCAGCTCGGGGTGGATGGGCTCGATCGGTTTGCGGCCGTTCTTGCGATCGGCGTAGTCCAGGTGAGCGTTGACTTCCATGGGGCCGGGCCGGTAAAGGGCGTTGGCCGCCACGATGTCGGTGAACTCCGTGGGACGCAGCCGCTTGAGCAGCTCGCGCATCCCACCGCCTTCGAGCTGGAAGACCCCCAGGCTCTCGCCGCGAGCGAGCAGCTCGTAGGTGTTGGCATCGTCGAGCGCCAGGGTGGACAGATCGATGTCCAACCCGTGGTTGTCGCGCACCGCCTGCAGGGCGTCACCGAGGATGGTCAGGTTGGACAGCCCCAGAAAGTCCATCTTGAGCAGGCCGATGGCCTCACAGCTGGGATAGTCCCACCCGGTGATGATGGAACCGTCGTCGCGCATCCACAGCGGAACCGTGCCCATCAGCGGTTGCGAGGACAGGATCACCGCGCAGGCGTGCACTCCCGCGTTGCGGATCAGCCCTTCCAGACCACGTGCGGTGGAGAAGATCTGCGAGACGGACTGGTCGTTCTCGATGAGCCCGCGTACCTCGGCGGCCTCGGCGTAGCGTTCGTGCTCCGGATCGACGATGCCTTCCAGCGGGATGTCCTTGGCGGCTATGGGAGCGGGAAGCGCCTTGGAGATCTTGTCCGCTATGGCGAAGCCGGGCTGACCGTGGTGCACCCGCGCGGCGTCCTTGATGGCGGCCTTGGTCTTGATCTTGCCGAAGGTGATGACCTGGGCGACCTTGTCCCGACCGTACTTGTCGATCGCGTACTGCAACACCTCGTCGCGCCTGCGGTCGTCGAAGTCGAGGTCGATGTCCGGTGGGGAGTCCCGTTCCGGGTTCAGGAAGCGCTCGAAAATCAGGCCGTGGGCTATCGGGTCGAGATCGGTGATGTGCAGGATGTAGGCCAGCAACGATCCGGCTGCCGAGCCACGGCCGGGGCCGACGTGGATGTTCTCCGACTTCGCCCAACGGGTGACGTCACCGACCACTAGGAAGTACGCGCAGTACCCCTTGGTGTCCAGCACGTCGATCTCGCGTTCGATCCGCTCCCGGTACTCCTCGCCGATGCCGTCCGGAAAACGCGTGGGCAGGTAGTACTCCACCTCGGCGGCCAGCGCGTCCCGTTCCGTTCGCCCCGCCTCCACGGTGACACGCGGCATCCGGTCCTCATAGGTCCAGACCTGCTCGTAGGACTCCACCAGGTCGCTGACCACGAGCGTGTTGTCGGCGGCACCGGGCACCTCGGAGTCCCAGTACTCGCGCATCTCCTCGGCGGACTTGAGGTAGTAACCGTCGCCGTTGAACTGGAATCGGTTCTCGTCGTTGAGGGTCTTGCCCGACTGCACGCACAGCAACGCCCCGTGCGACTCGGCCTGGTCGACTGTGACGTAGTGGCTGTCGTTGGTGGCCAGCGGACGGAGCCCCAGTTCCTTGGAGATCTTGAGCAGGTTCTCGCGGACGGAACGTTCGATGACCAGCCCGTGGTCCATCAGCTCGAGGAAGTAGTTCTCGGCGCCGAAGATGTCGCGGTAGTCCGAGGCCGCCTGCAGGGCTTCACGGTACTGCCCCAGCCGCAGCCGGGTCTGCACCTCGCCGGAGGGACAGCCGGTCGTGGCGATGATCCCCTCCGCGTGCTCCGCGATCAACTCGCGGTCCATGCGGGGTTTGCGGTACTGCCCTTCGAAGGAGGCACGGCTGGACAGGGTGAACAGGTTGCGCAGTCCGGTCGAGTTCCGCGCGAGCATGGTCATGTGGGTGTAGGCCCCGGCACCCGACACGTCACCACCTTCACCGAACTCGTCGGTGCTGCGCTGCTTGGCTTCCCCCCAGAAGACCGGTTTCTTGTGGTAACGGCTCTGCGGCGCGACATAGGCCTCGATACCGATGATCGGTTTGATGCCCGCCTTCTTGGCCTGCTGATAGAACTCGTCGGCACCGTACATGTTGCCGTGGTCGGTCATCGCGACCGCGGGCATCCCGAGTCGTTTCGCCTCGGAGAACAGGGCCCCCATCTTCGCCGCGCCGTCCAACATCGAATACTCGGTGTGCACGTGCAGATGAACGAACGAATCGGTAGGCACGGCGGCTTTCCCTCCCGTGGAGCAACACGGCGCAATTCAATACTGTGACCAGCAGCGACGTTTCGCATGGTCGATTCTGAGTCCGGTGCGGTCGACGTCCTTCGCGTTACGACGAAAGGGGGACCAGGCCCGGCTCCCCAACCCTAATCCAGTCCGTTCCGCAGTCGTCGGACCATCCCCGGCGTGCTCGTGGACGGCCCAGCGGCACGGGGGAAACCAGGGATCCGGCCGAACGACACCCCGGAAGTGGATCGACACCACGAAACACGACGCTCACCGGAGCGGGTAGCGTGACAAGACGTGGCTGCCCCAGATCCCGTGGACGTCCGTCTGCTCAACGCCGTCGCCGAGACAGGTCGCGCCGCAGTTCACGAACTCGCCGCCTACCTGAACATGGACGTGCGTGAGGTGGCCGCGAGGCTGGCCACGCTGTCCACCACCGGCTTGCCACTGGTGGTCGGTGTGGAGTGCGACCCGAACGGGATCCGCAACGCGCTCGCCTCAGTCGGAGTCCAACCGAGCCACCCCGGCGGCGGCCACCAGGCGCCTCCCTCCGGAACCGGTGCGCCACCGCCTCCGCAGCACTCGGGACCGCACAGTGGGGGCTATGCGGTCCCCGGTGGCATGAGCGGCCCCTACCAACCGCACGGGCCGTACCCGCCGATGGCTCCGCACTCGCCCCCCTCCCCCGGCCAGGGACCACCGCCGCCGCAACAACAGCCGGGGCAGGGGCCACCGCAGCCCTCCCCCACGCCACCGGCACCACAACCCGCCTCGGCGCCCAACACGTGGGGCCCTCCCGGTTCCGGTGCATGGCCCCGGAGCGAGCAGAGCGCTACGGGCGGTCCGACACCACGCCCACCCGCTGTTCCCAGAGCGGGCAAGGTCGGCAGCAAGCTGGACACCGTCGGCCCCAACGGCGAACCGGTCGGCGTGCTGCTGGTCGAAGTGGTCGATCCCGCCGATTTCCTGTTCAGCGCCGCAGGGCACACCCTGGAGGAAGGACAGCGGGCGATCGTGGTGCACGTCGAGCTGACCAACCGCGGCACCACCGTGTTCGACTCGCCACCGGACCAGCACTTGCTGCTGGTGGCCAGGGACGGCTCGACCGTGTCCAAGTCCTCGGTGACGCTTTCCTCCCGGCCGCCGCACAGCTCCGGCGTCTCGCCCGGGGAAACGGGGGGTGGGCACAGCGTGTTCGTGCTGCCGGAGGAAACCGAACTGCGAAGCGTCGAGTGGTCACCGCACGCTGATCCGGGACCCCACTCGCTGGTCTGGGACATCAGCGACCTCTGAGCGGCGGAGGGCGCCCCCGCCCCACCGCCTCGGTCTGTACCGGACGGGAACGCGTGGCTACCGCCCGGGTTGAGCTCAGTGGTCCTGTTCCCGCAGTTGCTCCAACGCTTCACTCAGGTCCGCCGGGTAGTCACTGTCGAAAGTCACCCGATCGCCGTAACCGGGGTGCTCGAAGGACAGCGAGTACGCGTGCAACCACTGTCTGGTGAGGCCGAGCCGCCGTGCGAGCGTCGGATCGGCACCGTAGGTCAGATCACCGACGCAGGGATGGCGCACTGCCGAGAAGTGCACCCTTATCTGATGGGTGCGGCCGGTCTCGAGCTTCACGTCCACCAGCGAAGCGGCCCGGAACGCCTCCACCGTCTCGTAGTGGGTGACGCTGGGCTTGCCGTCGGTGACCACGGCGAACTTGTGATCGACCCTGGGATGGCGGTCTATGGGCGCGTCGATCGTCCCCCGACTCGGATCGGGGTGGCCCTGCACCAGAGCGTGGTAGTGCTTGTCCACCGTGCGTTCCTTGAACGCACGCTTCAACGCGGAGTAGGCACGCTCCGACTTCGCCAGCACCATGACCCCCGTGGTGCCCGCATCGAGGCGGTGCACCACTCCCTGGCGTTCCGGGGGGCCGGAAACGGCGAGGTTGATGCCCGCCGCGGCCAGCCCGCCCAGCACCGTCGGCCCCTCCCAGCCGGGGCTGGGGTGAACCGCCACACCTATGGGCTTGTTGACCACCACGATGTCGTCGTCCTCGTGCACGATCGTCAGGCCTGCCACGGGCACCGCGACGACCTCGGGGGACGTCTCCTCGCCGGGAAGCCGCACCTCGAGCCACGAGCCGGCCAGCAACCGATCCGACTTACCGGCGGGCGCGCCGTCCAATTCGACGTCTCCGGAGGTGGTCAGCGCCGCGACGGTGTTGCGCGAGACGCCCAGCAGCTTGGCCAACCCGGAGTCCACCCGCATCCCGTCGAGCCCGTCGGGCACGGGCAGTGTGCGCAACTCACTCACGAGCTTTCCTCACCGTCCTCGCGTCGCTGTTCCTCGACCGAACCCGACGAAGTCGTCCCCCCTTCGGAAGGATTACCGTCCGCGGCCTCACGTCGCCCGCCTCCGGCGGTGGGACCGTCGCGGTGGCCGCTGCCAGTGCCCTGTTCCGCTCCTCGCCGATGCACGGTTCCGTCGTAGTCGTAGCCCAGCAGTGCCAGCAGCACGATCAGCACACCACCACACACGATCCCGGAATCGGCCAGGTTGAACACCGGCCAGACACTTCCGTCCGGTGCGAGCACGGACAGGAAGTCGATCACGTGACCGCGCAGCGGAGCGGGTTCCCGGAATATCCGGTCGACGAGATTGCCGCAGGCACCCCCCAGCACCAGGCCGATCCCCACCGCCCAACCGGTGGAACGGAGCTTCGGGGCGAACCAGATTATGACACCGATCACCACGATCGCCAGTAGCGCCAGCAGCCAGGTCAACCCGGTTCCGATGTTGAACGCGGCTCCCGGGTTGCGGAAGAGCACCAGGTACAGGGCCCCACCGAACAGCTTGACCGGCTCTCGGTCATCCAGCTCGGCCACCGCCAACGACTTGGTGATCGTGTCCGCACCGATCAGGACCACGGCGATCCCGAACAGCAGCACCAACAATCGGGGGCGCGGCGGACCGCGACGTTCGGTGGCCGATCCGGGCGCCGGGCGGGCGGGGCCGGAGGGGTCGCTCGGGTGGTGCTCATCGCTCACTCCCCCATTGTCCCCGACCGGACGGGAAGGGGTTCAGCCAGGCCGGGACAGCGGTGGGCTCCGTCCCCGCCCCGAAGCGACGGTGCGTCGAACACCGCGCTGCGAAAACCACGGCGGTGCGCTAGGCATGCCGTTGGAACACGGGGACAACTGATGATGTTGCCCGAGCGGACACCCCGGTTCGCGTCGCGGATCGGGACATCGGATCGGAGCACAGATGAGCGACAAGGCGAACATCGGGGTTACGGGCCTGGCCGTCATGGGTAGGAACCTGGCCCGCAATCTCGCCCGCAACGGGCAGCGGGTGGCCGTGCACAATCGGCATCGGGAACGCACCGACGAGCTGATCAACAGGTTCGGGAATGAGGGAAATTTCCTGGCCACCGGGTCGCTGCGGGAACTCGTGGACACGTTGGAACGCCCCCGACGCCTGGTGATCATGGTCAAGGCCGGAGACCCCACCGACGCGGTGATCGACGAACTCTTGCCGATGCTGGACACGGGAGACATCCTCGTCGACGCCGGGAACGCCAACTTCGCCGACACCCGACGTCGGGAAGCGGCACTGGCCGACCGGGGAGTGCATTTCGTCGGGGCCGGAGTTTCCGGGGGTGAGGAGGGGGCGCTGCACGGTCCCAGCATCATGCCGGGAGGCTCGCCCGAGGCCTACCGTGAACTGGAGCCCATTCTGCGCTCGATCGCCGCGAACGTGGACGGCACACCGTGCGTCACCCATGTGGGGACGGACGGGGCCGGTCACTTCGTCAAGATGGTGCACAACGGCATCGAGTACGCCGACATGCAGCTCATCGCGGAGACCTACGACCTGCTGCGCAGGGTTCTGGGGCTAGGACCCGGCGAGATCGCCGAAACCTTCCGCCGGTTCAACACCGGCCGGTTGAACTCCTATCTGATCGAGATCACCGCCGAGGTGCTCGGTCACGTGGACAGCCGTACCTCCCTGCCGTTCGTCGACGTGGTGCTGGACCAGGCCGAGCAGAAGGGCACCGGCCGCTGGACCGTCCAGAACGCCCTGGAACTGGCCAGCCCGGTGACCGGGATCGCCGAAGCGGTGTTCGCGCGCTCGATCTCGGGACAACCACGCCTGCGCGAGGAGGCGTCCGGGCTTCCCGGTCCTTCGACGGAGCCCGTGGTCGACGATCCCGAACGGTTCGTCGACGACGTGGAACGCGCCCTTTACGCCTCCAAGATCATCGCTTACGCCCAGGGTTTCGATCAGATCCAGGCGGGCAGCGAGACCTACGAGTGGGACATCGACCTCGGTGCGATCGCCACGATCTGGCGGGGCGGCTGCATCATCAGGGCGGAGTTCTTGGATCGCATCCGAGCTGCCTACGACCAGACCTCCGGCCGGGCCGGCCTGCTGGCCGACGACGACTTCCGCGAGGCGCTCGGCGAGGCCCAGGACTCGTGGCGACGTGTGGTCGCCATCGCCACTGCGGCCGGAGTACCGGTACCCGGGATCTCGACGTCGTTGGCCTACTACGACACCGTTCGCGCCCAGCGGTTGCCCGCCGCCCTGATCCAGGGGCAGCGGGACTACTTCGGAGCGCACACCTACCGCCGAACCGATCTCGACGGGGTTTTCCACACCGAGTGGTCGGTCGATCGCTCCGAGCACGAGGCCTGATCGATGAACCCACCGAGTGGCGGGGCCTTCGGGAGGTCCCGCCACTCCGCTCCGAACCACCGGCCGCCGGGAGCGCGATCTCCGGATCGACGAGCGGAACGGCCTGTCCGCTCAGGACTTGACCACCGAAACCGCGATCTCGGTATCGGCGTCGCCGACCGTGCCGACCAGCGCCCCGTCACCCGCCGTATCGGCGGACTCGATCTCGTCGGCCAACGTCTCACCCGCGACGAACGAGTGGTGTTCCGCCACGGCCGCACGGACCGGCTCCGGGGCGGCGATCGTTGCCACGATCCGGTCCGAGACGACCAAACCGGCCTCACGCCTGGCCTGCTGAACCACCCTGACGACGTCACGGGCCAATCCCTCGGTGGCGAGCTGGGTCGTCACCTCGGTGTCCAGTACCACCAGTCCGTCACCGCTCGGCAACGCGGTGGCCGCACCGGGGTCGGTCGACACCAGGTGTTCGGAGAACTCCTCCGGGCGGAGTTCGATCCCCGCTGCCAGCACGCCACCCTGCGAGGTGCGAGTCCACTCACCCGATTTGACCGCCTTGATCGCCTTCTGCACATCGCCCCCGAGTCGTGGACCCGCCACCCGAGCGTTGACCGAGACCTCGAAGTGCCCATGCGCGGCGACATCCGAGGTCAACTCGACATTCTTGACGTTGACCTCGTCCCGCACGAGCTCGAGGAAGGGGAGCAGCGACTCCGAGCGCGGCAACGCCACGACCAACCGGCGCAACGGCAGCCGGACGCGAAGTTTGTTCGACTTGCGCAGCCCGAGCGCGGCCGAGCACACCTGCCGGACGCTGTCCATGGCGGAGACCAACTCGGTGTCGGCGGGCAGTTCCTCGGCCTCCGGCCAGTCCGCCAGGTGCACCGAACGCCCGCCGGTCAGGCCGCGCCAGACCGCCTCGGCGGTCAACGGCAACAGCGGTGCGACCACTCGGCAGGTGATCTCGAGAACGGTGTGCAACGTGTCGATGGCGTCCTGATCACCCGCCCAGAAACGATCACGTGACCGCCGGACGTACCAGTTGGTCAGCACCTCCAGGAAGTCCCGCACGGCCGCGCACGCTCCGGAGAGGTCGAAGGCGTCCATCGCCTCCCTGGTGTCGTCGACGAGCTCGCGCGTCTTGGCGAGTACGTAGCGGTCGAGCACGTGCCCGCTGTCGGTGCGCCGGGTTCCCGCCACGTTCTCCGCGTTGGCGTAGAGCGCGAGGAAGTACCAGGAGTTCCACAGCGGCAGCACAGCCTGTCGGACCGCGTCCCGGATCCCCTTCTCGGTGACGACGAGATCCCCGCCACGCAGGATCGGGCTGGACATCAGGAACCATCGCATCGCGTCGGATCCGTCACGCTCGAAGACCTCGCGCACGTCCGGGTAGTTGCGCTTGGACTTGGACATCTTGAGCCCGTCGTGGCCGAGCACGATCCCGTGCGCGAGCACGTGTGCGAACGCGGGCCTGTCGAACAACGCGGTGGCGAGCACGTGCAGGGTGTAGAACCACCCGCGGGTCTGCCCGCTGTACTCCACGATGAAATCGCCCGGGTAGTGGTGTTCGAACCATTCGGCGTTCTCGAACGGATAGTGCACCTGCGCGAAGGGCATGGCCCCCGACTCGAACCAGCAGTCCAGCACGTCCGGTACCCGGCGCATGGTGGCCCTGCCGGTGGGGTCGTCCGGGTTCGGACGGGTCAACAGGTCGATGTTCGGGCGGTGGAGATCGGTGGGACGCACGCCGAAGTCGGCCGCCAGCTCGTCGAGCGAGCCGTACACGTCCGTACGGGGGTACTCCGGGTCGTCGGAGACCCACACGGGGATCGGGGAGCCCCAGTAGCGGTTACGGGAGATGTTCCAGTCCCGCGCGTTCTCCAACCACTTGCCGAACTGGCCGTCCCTGATGTGCTCGGGCACCCAGTCGATTTGCCGGTTGAGCTCCACCATCCGGTCGCGGAACCGGCTTACTTCGACGAACCAGGAGGACACCGCACGCTGGATCAGCGCGTTGTCACAGCGCCAGCAGTGCGGATAGGGGTGGTCGTAGGTCTCGTGGCGCAGCAACGAGCCCGCTGCCTTGAGATCCCTGATGATCGCCTTGTTCGCCTCGAATACCTGCTGCCCCTCGTAGGGAGCGACCTCCGAGGTGAACCTGCCGTGCTCGTCCACCGGCACGACGGGTTCGATCCCGGCGGCATCGGTGACCGCCTTGTCCTCCTCACCGAATGCGGGGGCGATGTGCACCAGCCCGGTACCGTCATCGGTGGTGACGTAGTCGGCGGCCAGGACGCGGTGCGCGTTCTGCCTGCCCGTGAAGAAGTCGAACGGCGGGTCGTACCGGCTTCCCAGCAGCTCACTACCGCTGAACCGGGCGACGACATGCTCGGCGGCGTCCTCACCGAGCTCCCTGGTGTAGGCATCCAGCCGGTCGGCGGCCAGAACATAGGAGCGCTCGCCGTCGGCGGGCCGCACCAGGACGTACTCGATCTCGGGATGCACCGCGGCGGCGAGGTTGGAGGGCAGCGTCCAGGGGGTCGTGGTCCAGACCAGAGCCAACGCCCCGTCAAAGACGGCACCCGGGGCGTCCAGCCGCATTCCGACGGTGACCGCGGGGTCCTGCCGCTGCCGGTAGACGTCGTCCATCCGCGTCTCGGTGTTGGACAGCGGCGTCTCGCAGCGCCAGCAGTACCAGAGCACCCGGAAACCGCTGTAGACCAACCCCTTGTCCCAGAGGGTCCGGAAGGCCCACATGACGCTTTCCATGTAGTCGAGATCCAGCGTCTTGTAGTCGTTGGCGAAGTCCACCCAACGCGCCTGCCGAGTGACGTAGTCCTGCCACTCGTCGGTGTAGTTCAGTACCGAACTACGACAGGCTTCGTTGAACTCGGCGACACCCATCGACTCGATCTCGGACTTGGCGCTGATGCCGAGCTGCTTCTCGGCCTCGACCTCGGCGGGCAGACCGTGGCAGTCCCAGCCGAATCTGCGTTCGACGCGGTAGCCCCGCATGGTCTTGTACCGAGGCACCACGTCCTTGGCATAACCGGTGAGCAGGTGCCCGTAGTGCGGCAGACCGTTCGCGAACGGCGGCCCGTCGTAGAAGACGAACTCGTTCGAACCGTTGTGCCCGGACGGACGGTTGGCGACGCTGGCGCGGAAGGTGTCGTCCCGTTTCCAGAAGTCCAGGACCTCGTGCTCGATCGTGGGAAAGGACGGCTGCGCGGCCACCGCGTCGGTGGAGCGCGCGGCTTCGGAACTCTCGGAACCCGCGCCGTTGAACGGTACCTTCGGATAAGCCATCGCGGATGCGCTCCTCGCGAGTGTGTCGTGTGGTTACGCCGCACGAGCATCGGACGGAGATGCTCGGGCAGGGACGACACTGCGAGCTCGCTGCGGGACAACGCACACTCGCGTACCGCGGTACCACCCCGCTTGCCACGTGACCGGAAAACGACACGTGACCTCTCGTTCACGGCTGTGACGGGCCTACCCGTCCGGTTCTACTGGGAAACGAACACCACGGGCTCGCATCCGTTCTTCCGGAGGCTCCCCGGTGATGGCCGGATCAACGCCGTTGGGTTCAGCATAGCGGTTCGACGCCACCCGATCAGCGCAGGGCGCGGTGCGCACTCGGTTACCGGTTCCCGGAAGCGTTTCGGCGGGAGCGCGGCGCGGTACCGGCCTCCGGCTGCCTCCCGAGCACGGTGCGGGCCGCGAGGAGCCATCGGTTCAGGCGCTCGACCGTTCCAGTCGGGCCACCGCCGTGTCAGGGCAGCACACCGCGCAGGGGGTGAAGCCGAGCTCACGCGCCTCCCCCGCGGGCAGCGGCAGAGTGGCTCGCTGACCGACCCACGAGCAGTCGTCGAGGTGGTAGCGAGGTCGCTCGTCGATCACGAACACCTCGGCGCCCGACTCGCAGACCAGCAGTACGTCAGCGGCGTCGGTTCGCTGCTCGGACGGCTCGGTGTCGGGATCCGGCTCGACGGCTTCCGCGGGTGGGCCGGTCGTGTCGCCCCCGAGCGTGGTGCCGGACTCGTCCGGCTCGGGTTCGGACTCGACCACCGGACCGGATGCGGTGTCGTCCGCGACGGCGTGTGCCGAGTGGCGGGGCACGGCGGGGCCCCGTTTCCGGTCGCGAGCACGGGACCAGAACAACAGGACGGCCGCCACGGCGCACAGCAGCACCGAAAGCCAGGCCCACTGGGCCGAACCCGCGGCCACCGCGAACACCAGGACACCGGCTGCCGCCAGAAGGAGAAGCAGCACTGTCAACAGCACGAGTACTCACGCTTTCAGCTGGATCCGAGGACCGTACGTCCTGGATCAACGAGCCGGGTGACACGTCGAAACGCGCCACCCGCTCCGAAAAACCTCAGCCCGCTTCCGCGGCACGTGCTCCGAAGTTGTAACTGCCACTCTGCTGCCCCGAGGAGTTCGACCTGCTGTTGCCGGAGCTCTCCGCCGGAGCGGCCGAACCACGATCCTGCAGCTCACGTAGCTGCGACTCCAGATAGGTCTGCAACCGGGAGCGGTACTCCCGTTCGAAGGTGCGTAGCGTTTCGATCTTCTTCTCGAGTGCGTTCTTCTCCTGCGTGATGTTGCCCATCACTTCGGCGTGCTTGTGCTGCGCGTCCCGTTCCAGACCCGCTGCCTTCTCACGCGCCTGGCGTTCCAGGGTCTCGGCTCGGCTGCGCGCATCGTTGAGCATCGTTTCGGCTCGGCTGCGCGCGTCGTTGACCATGCTGTCGGCCTTGGTCCGTGCGTCCGAGAGCAACTGTTCGGACTTGGTACGCGCCTCGGAGAGCATCCCGTCGGACTCGGTCTTGGCCTCACCGGTCAGCCGGTCGGCCATCTCCTGCGCCAGGCCGAGCACCTTGGCAGCCTGCACGTGCTGGTCGCCGCCCGGCGAGGTCTGCTCGGAAGCGGCAGTGGGCGGGGGAACGGGTTGCAGTCTACGGGGCTCCTCGGAAGCAGCCGCGGAGCTCGACGGACCAGCGGCACCCGAATCGGCCGAGGCGGGCTGACTCCGCGCCTCGTCGAGATCGGACTGGGCCGACTGCAGCTGGGACTCCAACTGCTCGACCTGGTTCCGCAAGTCCCCGTTTTCCTCCACGAGCCGAGCGAGCTCGGCCTCGACGAGATCGAGGAAGGCATCCACCTCGTCCTCGTTGTAGCCCCGTTTTCCGATGGGAGGTTTGCTGAACGCCACGTTATGGACGTCGGCGGGGGTCAAACCCACAAGATCACCTCACGCACTCCTCGGCTGCGAGTCACCGGGTTCCCCGTTACCCGGGTTGAACCAGTCGCATCAAGATGTACACGACCAGCAGCAGCACCATAATGGACAAGTCCAGCCCGACGTTGCCGATTCGGACCGTCGGGATCACCCGACGCAGCAAGCGTACGGGTGGATCGGTCACTGTGTAGATGGTCTCCAGTGCGATCGCAACCCCGCCACCGGGTCTCCAGTCGCGGGCGAACGCACGAACGAGCTCCACCACGATACGCGCTATGAGCAGCAGCCAGAAGAAGAACAGCAGATAGTAAAGAACGATCAGGGCCGGTTCCACAACTCAACTCTGCCACCACTCACCCGTAATTGAAAAAGGCCCCCTCGGCGAGGCGGCGTTTGTCCTCTGCCGCCACGTCGACGTTGGGGGGCGAGAGCAGGAACACACGACTGGTGACCTTCTCGATGGAGCCACGCATCGCGAAGGCCAGACCAGCGGCGAAGTCGACCAGCCGCTTGGCGTCGGCCTCGTCCATCTCGGTCAGGTTCATGATCACCGGCGTGCCGTCGCGGTACTGCTCCCCGATGGTCCGCGCCTCACTGTAGCTACGCGGATGCAAGGTTGTGATCTTGCTCAAATTGTAGTGGCTGCCCGTGTCGGTCACCGCCCGCAACCGTGGAGTCTGTTCCAGGTTGGGATCCACTGCCAGCGAACCGCGCACCGGACTCTCGACCCCCCACTGCCTCCGAGTACGCGCGATGCGCGAGCGTGGCTCACTGGCATGGTCATCCTCTTGATCGTCCTCCTGGCCGCCACCGCGCGTGCCGAGGTGTCGGCGCGAAGCGAGCGCCCTGTCCTCCGACGAGTCGTACTCGTCGTAGTCCGGGGCGTATCCGTCGGGCACTTCGTCGTACTCGTCGACTTCTTCGGCCGGGACCATGCCGAAGTACGCCTTAAGCTTGTGTAGCTTACTCATCGGCAAGCCCCTTCCTCCGCGAAAAGTACAGCGACGGCAGGCCTTCGATCCGCTTGGCGGCTCACGGCGAGACTAACGGGCGCCCCCCGAGCAACGCCGTTCCGACACGCACTCGGGTCGAACCGTGGGCTATCGCACTCTCCAGATCACCACTCATTCCTGCCGACACCTCCCGAGCTTCGGAGTAATCCCGTCGAAGCCGCTCGGAAATTTCCGAAAGGGTGGCAAACGCCACATCCGGATCCTCGTTCAGCGGGGCGACAGCCATAACACCGCAGAGTCGAATCTCACACATCCGTGTAATCATCTCCGCCAGCTCAGGGACCTCCTCCGGTGAACAACCACCCCGATCCGCACGCTGCTCCAGGTCGACCTGAAGCAGTGCGTCCAACGGCTCGGAACGCTCACCCGATTCGAGAGCACCGCCCACGGCCCGTTGCAACGCCTCGACCAGACGACGACTGTCCACCGACTCGACCACGTCGGCCCAACGCACCACCGATCGCGCCTTGTTGCGTTGCAACTGACCGACCATATGCCAACGCACGGGAGCTCGGGGGCGCAACCGGCGGAACTCGCGGACCTTCGGCGCGGCCTCCTGGTCCCGATTCTCCGCGAGATCGGTCACGCCGAGATCGGCCAACAGTGCCGCGTCGGAGGCCGGAAACGTCTTGGTGACCGCGGACAGCCCGACTTCCCCGGCGGACCTTCCCGCGTTCCCGCAGGCCCGCTCGATGCGTTCCCCGACCCTGGCCAGCGAGTCCGCTATTTCGGCCTTACGGGCGGGGGCGGTCGTCTCGTCGTTCACTGCTGCTCCTCCGGCTCGGACCAGACCACCGCGGCGATCCTTCCAGTGCTTCCCGAATCACGCCGGTGGCTGAACAGCTCCGGACTCTCCAGTGTGCAACGCGGGTCCTGTCCGATCCGCGCGATGCCCGCGGCGGCGAGTTGCTCCCAGAGGCCGGCTCGCAGGTCCAGTGCGGGAGTGCCGCCCCGGGTCTTGGTGGCACTGCCGGGCAATTGCCGTTCCACCTCGTCACGCATCTCGGCGGGAACCTCGTAGCACCCACCGCACGCGGCGGGGCCGAGCAGCGCCTCGACCCGGTCGATCCGTGCTCCGGTCTCGACCATCCGCCGCAGCGCGCTGACGAGCACACCGACCCGTGCTCCCACACGCCCGGCGTGTACCGCGGCCACGACACCGCTGACCGGATCACCGAGCAGCACGGGGACGCAGTCGGCGGTCAGCACGACCAACGGCAGCCGCGGAACGGCGGTGATCAACGCGTCGGCCCCCTCCACGGGTTCCGCGCGTGGGGCGTCCACCACGACCGCGGTCCTGCCGTGGATCTGTTCCATCCAGACGAAACGTTGTTCGGCTATCCCGATGCCGGCGGCGAGCTTTCCCCGGTTCGCGGCCAGGTGCTCCGGATCGTCGCCGACACGTCCCCCCAGGTTGAACGAGTCGAACGGCGGTTTCGAGTAACCACCTTCACGAGTCGTGACAACACGACGGATCCGCACGATGCGCCCTCCCGCGAGTGCTTGCGAACATGCCACGGCGCGTCCCGTTCGACAACGCCGACACCGTGCATTGTCCCGCACTCCCCGAACGGGCGAACGGGTCGTGTCACCTACGCATGAACGGCGGAATATCCACCTCGTCGTCGTTGTCGTCGTCGTTCTGGTTCCTGGAACGTCCCAGCAGCGAACCGCCGAACCCGCTCCCGGAACCGGGATAGCCACCAGCGGGCCTGGCGGGCACAGTGCCGGAGTGCTGCTCACCTCCGATGGTCGAACCGTCCGTACCGACGGCACCGCCAGCACCCTGCTGTGGCTGACGCTGTTCCCCGGCTTCGTGGCTGGGATTCCTACCCGGCTCGGAGGAGCCCGCTTCCGGGGACGAGGCCGCGGCGGGGGCGTTCGAGCTCTCCGGATCGGGCTGTTGGGAGGACGACTCGTTTCTGATCGGTGTGGTGCCAGCGTTCCCCTCGGGCGGGCCGGTCGAGTAGGGCGCCGAGGCGCTGGGCGCGCTCTCGGCGGCGACCGGTGTTTCACGGCTGGCGGGTTCGGCCTGCCCCTCGACCACCTGGCCGGCCGTCACGGGCGCCTCGGGGTCGCCCTCATCGGTGGAACCCACCTTGTCGGGATCCAGCTTCTTGTGGGTCGGTGCCCCGGCGTCGAAACCGGCCGCGATCACGGTGACCCGCACCTCGTCGCCCAGGGAATCGTCGATGACCGTACCGAAGATGATGTTGGCCTCGGGGTGGGCGGACTCCTGCACCAGCGAAGCCGATTCGTTGATCT
Source organism: Actinopolyspora mzabensis (assembly GCF_900101095.1). Classification (GTDB taxonomy): domain Bacteria; phylum Actinomycetota; class Actinomycetes; order Mycobacteriales; family Pseudonocardiaceae; genus Actinopolyspora; species Actinopolyspora mzabensis. The sequence continues at coordinate 126,589 of NZ_FNFM01000004.1, read as the reverse complement.
CGAACAGTCCGAGATCCGAACCACCGGCTATGGCGAGCAGTACCCCGTGCGCGCCTTCCATGCTGGCTTCCAGCAACGGTGAGTTGATCGCCTTCTGTGCCGCTTCCACCGCTCTGCCCTCACCGCGTGCGGAGCCGATGCCCATCAGCGCACTTCCCGCCCCGGACATGACGCTTTTGACGTCTGCGAAGTCGAGGTTGATCAGCCCCGGGGTGGTGATCAGATCGGTGATTCCCTGCACACCGGAGAGCAGCACCTCGTCAGCCGAGCGGAAGGCGTCCATCAGGCTCACGCCGATGTCGCCGAGCTGCAACAACCGATCGTTCGGAATGACGATCAGGGTGTCGCACTCGTCGCGCAGATCCTTTATACCCTGTTCGGCCTGACTGGCCCTGCGCTTGCCCTCGAACGAGAAGGGCCTGGTGACGACACCGATGGTCAACGCCCCCAGCTTGCGGGCCACCGAAGCGATCACCGGTGCGCCGCCGGTACCGGTGCCCCCTCCCTCGCCCGCGGTGACGAAGACCATGTCGGCGCCCTTGAGCACCTCCTCGATCTCGTCCTTGTGGTCGTCGGCCGCCTGATACCCGACATCGGGAGCGGCTCCCGCTCCCAAACCGCGCGTCAGCTCACGGCCGATGTCGAGCTTGACGTCGGCATCCGACATCAGGAGGGCCTGCGCGTCGGTGTTCACCGCGATGAACTCGACACCCTTGAGCCCGACCTCGATCATCCGATTCACGGCGTTTACACCGCCGCCACCGATGCCGACGACTTTAATCACCGCTAGGTAGTTGTGCGGGGGCGTCATCGTCATCCGCCTTCCTGGTCGTGGCTGAAGCGCTCGCTGTGGGTGGACCGTGACAGGTCTCGGGTCGTGGACGCCGTCGGGCGTCCGGTGTGGTGTGCGACTACGTGGCCGACTCGTCGTCAACCCGCAGTGATCGGACGTTATGCACCGTGGACGGCAGGAGTCCAGCAGCCACGCCGATTACCGCCGCACGTGTGTCATCGACTCACCGGCCGTGACCACGGACGCCCGCACGACGCCCGGAAAGCTCCGCGCCCCACACCACGAAACCTCGAGTACACCCGACCCGTCGGCTTGTCACGATCACAGTCCACACCGTACCGCGAACGCATCCGCGAGTCGTGGTGTCCATGGCGGCTGATCCGGGATGCACACGGACCTTCGAACGGTGGACCTCGTCAACGATATTGTGTGCTGCCGGATGAGGAAAAGCGGGGCGGGGCAACAGATGCCGACACCCGCACGGTCGCCGAGCCGCGCCGAGCGCCGAAACAGCGCGGAGTCGACGCACCCGACGAAAGGTGTGGGACAGGTGTCGGTCGAACGAGTGGCCACGGTGGATTCGCCCCGGGGCGAGGTGGTGTTGCTGCGGCGCGCGGACGGCACGCTCGAGCTACGGGTCAACGGGGTGTTCGTGATGGACACCGCCCACACCGAGAGCGAGCGCTTGCTGGCACGCACGGCGCTGGACTCGTTGCCCGTCCCGGAGGCCGAGGGGAATCGGCACGGGGCGCGGGTGCTGATCGGCGGGCTCGGACTCGGGTACACCCTGCACGAGGTACTGGCCGAACCGCTCGTGCGCGAGGTTGCCGTCGCGGAACTGGAACCGGCGGTCATCGAATGGTATCGGAGCGGTCTGGTTCCCGAACTGGCCGACGACCGTTCGGATGAACGGGTGTACCTGTTCGCCTCGGATATCACCGCGGTCCTGGCCGAACGCACGAGCGGTTCCCTGGAACTGATACTGCTCGATGTGGACAACGGACCCGGTTATCTCGTGCACGAGGCCAACGAGACGGTGTACGAACCGGCCTTCCTGACCGACTGCCGCAGCAGACTCGCGGCGGGCGGGGTGGTGGCGATCTGGTCCGCGGCGCACTCCCTCGAGCTGGAAACGACCATGCGGGAGGTCTTCGGCACGGTACGGCGGCACACGATTCCGGTCACGCTGGGCTCGTTGCGCACGGAGTACCACCTCTACTTGGGAACCCGTTGAGAAGCACCCGGTGCGCGGGAACGAGTCCGGTGGTCTCGTCACTGCTCCGCCTCCCGGGGTGATCACCACCCGAACGGGGGATACCACCCGGGAGACGGCTGCCACCGCATCACCGGCCGTGACGGTTCTCGGTTCAAGAAACGGTGGGCAACTCCGGACTGGTTACGTCGTAGACCTCACCAGCGCGGGTGAGCAGCACGGGCAGAATCGCCGCCTTTCGTTCGGACTCGCCCGGTCCGCCCCATTCGACGGCGCGTCCCCGCGGCAGCGACATACGCACCCGCGGGGCTCCCGTTCCGGTCTCGACACGTACGACTCTCACCTGGTCCAGTGTCTTTCCGTCCAGAGCGGTCACGGCGGTCACAGCCGCCATCCGCACGCGCTTCGTCCGCTGTTCCGAGCCCAGCCGGAGCTCGGGCAGTTCGCTCGGCCGCTCGGTGACCGTGGCGAAACCGACCCCCTCGTCATCGACCAGCCGGAACCCCTTCGAGGTCCCGGTGTACATCACCGCCCGACGTTCCTCGACGCCGATGACCACCGTGGCGGGCAGTGACAACCGGACGGTGGCCGAATCGATCCTGGAAATACCGTTCAGCCGCCGCCGCACCCCGGAACGGTCCACCCGCACCATCGGGGTACCGCGCTCGATCGCCGCCACCTGCCGCACGCGGGAGGAGTCGAGCACCCTGGTTCCCTCGATCCGCACGGAGCGCACTCCCAGCACCGGCGTGAAAAAGAGCACCACCGCACCGATGGTCAACAGGGCGAGCGAACCCAGCGTTATCCATCCTCGAACCCCTACACCGGAGGACTCGGTACCGGCTGCACGCCCTCGCCGAGCTCTCGAGGCTGCGCGACCGCGCTGACGTGTCCGTGTCGTTCCGGAATCCGCCATGACGACTCCACGATCTTCGTCCGATGGTGCTTCGTTCGGAATCCACAGCGGAACTCGCCCGCGTACTCGGGTACCGTCCCGCGCACGCCGATCGACCGGGCGAGGTGGGGTCGCCGGGGATTCGGTGGAACTCTGTTGACGCGGTTCTCCTGTCCCCCGCTCGGCGGAACCTCTCGCCGGTTCCCGGCAGGCAGCGGGCTGTGTTCGTTCGGGGAGACGCGCCTACCGTGAACGCGCGAACCGCCGGTTCCCGGGCTCGCCCGGCCCGGGAACCGGGTGTGCCGGTCAGCGGTCTCGGGTCTCCGCCGCGGCAGGCTCGGCGGCACCGCCCCGACTGTCGATCTCGGTCAGAATCTCCGCTCCCAGCATGGTGACGTCACCCGCACCCATGGTCAGCACGATGTCACCGGGACGTGCCAACTCCGCCGTTCGCGGCGCGACCTCGGTGATCGAAGGCTCGTAGTGCACCCTTTCGGGGGGCAACGGCACCACATCCGCGATCAGTCGGCCGGACACCCCCGGCTGCGGTTGCTCACGCGCGCCGTAGACGTCGAGCACCACCACTTCGTCGGCCTCGGCCAGCGCCGCACCGAACTCCTCGGCGAACGCGGCGGTGCGGGAGAACAGGTGCGGCTGGAAGGCGACGACGATCCTGCCGGAATCCACTTCGGTACGAGCGGCGCGCAGCTGAGCCCGCACCTCGGTGGGGTGGTGCGCGTAGTCGTCGTAAACACGCACCCCGTCGGCTCTTCCCTTGAACTCGAAACGACGCCGAACACCGCCGAACGCGGCCAGGCCCTCCAGCAACTCGCCGGTCTCGGCCCCGAGCTCGATCCCCGCCAGCAGCGCGGCGACCGCGTTCGCCGCCATGTGCTCACCGGGGACCGACACGTAGAGTTCCACGGAACCACTGCCGCCCACGATCAGCTGCGTCGTCCCCCCACCGTGCCGTGGCGCGTAGGAGACGATGCGAGCGTCGTCCGGCCCCTCCACGGCAGTGCCGTAGCGGCGTACCCGTATCCCCGCGCGCTCGGCCCGGTCGGCCAGCGCGGCGGCGCCGGAATCGTCGGTTCCGGCGATGAGCACTCCACCCGGCTCGATCCGCTCCACGAACTTCTCGAACACCTCGACGTAGGCCTCGGTAGTGCCGTGGTGGTCGAGATGGTCCGGCTCCACGTTGGTGACCACCGCCACCGAGGGAGAGAACACCAGGAAGGAACCGTCGCTCTCGTCCGCCTCGGCGACGAACAGCCCGCCCTCCCCGTGATGCGCGTTCGCCCCGGAATCGTTGAGATCACCGCCGATGGCGAAGGACGGATCGAGTCTGCAGTGCTGCAGCGCCACCGTGAGCATGGAGGTGGTGGAGGTCTTGCCGTGCGTGCCGGTGACACATGCCACCCGGTGGTCCCGCATCAGCGCGGCCAGCGCCTCGGCACGGCCGAGTACCGGAACGCCCCGGCGACGTGCCTCGGCCAGCTCCGGGTTCTCGGCCTCGATGGCCGTGGAGATCACCACGGCGCTCGGCCCCGATTCGAGTTGGTCCAGGTTCGGCCCGTCGTGTCCGATCGCGACGGCGGCCCCCTGGGTACGCAAGGCGAGCACGGTTCTCGAATCACGGGCGTCCGACCCCGACACCCTCCTCCCCCGGGCCAGCAGGATGCGGGCGATACCACTCATCCCCGCCCCACCGATGCCGATCAGATGCACCCGGGACAGCAGATCGTCGGTGATGGCGGGAGAACCCTCCGAAAGTGTCTCCCGCGACTGCCTGCCATCCTGATCGTCGTTCACGCCCCGGCCACCTCCAGCGTGGTCTCTGCCAGCACCCGATCCGCCTCGCGATGCCCGGTTCCCAGCGTCGCGCGGTTCATTCGTGCCAGCACGTCGGAATCACCTGCCAACGGCAGTATCTCATCGATGACGCGCTGCGGTGTCAGTTCCGCGTCGGAAATCAGTTTCGCACCTCCCGCGGTGACCACGGGTTGCGCGTTGAGGGCCTGTTCACCGTTGCCGTGCGGCAGCGGCACGAACACCGCGGGGAGTCCCACCGCGGACACCTCGGCCACCGTCATCGCACCCGAGCGGCAAACCACCAGATCGGCCGCCGCGTATGCCAGATCCATCCGCTCCAGGTAGGGCACCGGCACGTAGGGCGGAGCTCCGGGAAGCTCCCGCACCGCCACCGTGTTCTTGGGCCCGTGTGCGTGCAGCACGCCGATACCGGCCCTGCCCAACTCGTCGGAGGCTCCCGAGAACGCGGTGTTCAGTGTCTGCGCACCCTGCGAACCGCCGAAGACCAGGACGGTCGGCGCGTCGGGACGCAGCCCGTAGTGCGCGCGAGCCTGCGCACGCAGCGAGGCACGGTCCAACGTGGTTATCGACTCGCGCAGCGGTATTCCGATGGTACGTGCCCCGGGTAACCCGCTGTCCGGCACGGCCGCCAGTACTTCCCGCGCGAACCGGGCTCCCACCTTGTTGGACAGCCCGGCTCGCGCGTTCGCCTCGTGCACGACGATCGGAACTCGACCACGGGCCCCCAGATACGCGGAGAGGGAGACATAGCCGCCGAAGCCGACGACCACGTCGGCCCCCACCCGTTCCAGCACCTCACGGGTACGGCGTACCGAATCGCGGACCTTCGAGGGCATCCTGAGCAGCTCGGGGCTGGCCTTGCGCGGCATCGGCACCGGGGGGACCAGTTCCAGCGGGTAGCCGCGTGCGGGCACGATGTCGGTCTCCAGTCCCCGTTCCGTCCCGAGAGCCACCACACTTGCGTCCGGACGCAGCCTGCGGACGGCATCGGCCAACGCCATCGCGGGTTCGATGTGGCCTGCTGTGCCACCACCCGCCACGACGACCGTGGGTCCCCGACGTCGCGGCGAACCGGCGCCAGCCTCCCCCGCGGGGGACGGTGCTCCAACTCGACCGCTCGGGTCACCCGGTTGCTGCGTGTTCAACGAAGTCCTCCTTGGTTTTTCGATCGCGCACCGCTGGACCGGGTGGCGATTCGGGATGATCGGTGGCGGCGGTCCGGTGACTCACAGCACCGGATCCGTTTCACGCGAGCTTGTCATGCCCGTCGAACGGGATCCCGGCTCCCGTCGGTGGAAACCGCTCGTTCCGACGGTTTCCGGCTCATCGTGGGGCACCGGAACGTCGTTGTCCGCTCGGCGCCCGCCGTTTTGCGGAATTCGACCCCTCGGAACGGTTCTTCTTGCCGGACGGCTTGGCGGCCTGGGGTCTGCGCGGGTTGGCCGCCCCGGCGGGACGACGCGAGGCGGGAGGCCGGTAGGGCGAGGGAGTGGGCAACCGGAGCAACCTGCCGATCCTGCCCGGGCCGAGGGAGCGCAGCGCCGCGATGGCCTCGGGTTCGTGCCTGGCGAAGTTGGCCAGCAGCCCGAAAACGACCATGGTGATCACCACCGAACTTCCCCCCGAGGAGATCAGCGGTAGCGGCAGTCCGGTGACCGGCAGCAGTCCCACCACGTAACCGATGTTGATCGCGGCCTGTCCCACCAGCCACATGGTGAGCGTGGCCGAGACCAGCTTGATCCACGGATCGGTGTTGCGAGCGGCGATCCGCATCCCCACGTAGGCGACGGTACCGAACAACAGCAGCACCGAGGCGCACCCCACGAATCCCAGTTCCTCACCCAGCACGGCGAAGATGAAGTCGTTGTCCGCTTCGGGCAGGTACTGCCACTTGGACCACCCGCGCCCGATTCCCTCACCGAACATGCCGCCGTCGGCGAGCGCCAACCGCGCCTGGGTCGCCTGGAAACTCTTGTCTTCGTTGCCGCTTCCGGAACCGAAGAACGAGGTCACCCGGCTTATCTGGTAGCGGAAGAGGAAAATCAGGGCGAGCATACCGGTGACGGCACCGAGCACCAGCGCGCTGAACAACCGCAACGGTGCACCCGCGAACCACAGCAGCGCCAGCAGCACGATGCCGAGAGTCACCGTGGAGCCGAAATCGGGCTGCATCATCACCAGGGCGAACATCAACAGCGCCGCGGGAAGTACCGGTACCAGCAGATGCCGGTACTGGCCGAGCAGGGCCCGCTTGGTGACGAGTACGTGAGCGCCCCAGAGCGCGAGCGCGATCTTGGCGGGCTCCACCGGTTGGAACGAGACCGGCCCCAGCCGGAACCAGCTCTGCGCACCGTTGTTGGCGAAGCCCAACCTGGTCAGCACCAAGGACAGCAGCACCAGGCACACCAACAGGAACACGTGGCTGAACCGGCGCAGCATCCACACCGGCATTCGCATGGCCACGTAACAGCAAACCGCCCCGACGAGGCAGTGCAGCAGGTGCTTCAGGAAGACGCTGTAGGAGGAGCCCTGGCGGCTGAAGGACTCCACGCTGGAGGCCGACAGCACCATCACCAGCCCGAAAGCCGTCAGCAGCCCGAACACCACGAGTAACAGGTGGAACGAGGCCAGTGGTCTGGTCAACCAGGAAGTCAGCGCGGAACTGAGCCCGCGCAGACCGTCCGCGACCCCCTGTGTGCCTCGTCCACGAGTCCCACTCGTGTTCCGGGCTGCCACAGCTGCCTCACCCCCTGGGATATTCGGCCGGTTCCGCCTGGACGGCACGTACCGCGGCCGCGAATTCCCGCCCACGATGGGCGTAGTCGGTGTACATGTCCATGGACGCCGCGGCCGGTGCCAGCACGACCGCGGTTCCCGACGTCGCGTGGTCGTTGGCCAACCGCACCGCCTCGGACATGGCAGCTTCCCGTCGCGGAGGTATACCGACGACCGGCACATCCGGGGCGTGACGGCGTAGCGCCTCGGCTATCGGCTCCTGATCAGTACCGATCAGCACCGCAGCACGCAACCGGTGGGCGTGCTGCCGGACCAGCTCGTCGACCTCGGCACCCTTCAGGAGTCCACCCGCGATCCATACCACGTCCCGGTGCGCACCGAGCGCGGCCGAGGCGGCGTGTGGGTTCGTCGCCTTGGAATCGTCGACGTAGACAATTCCCCCCGATCGGGCGACCACGACGGAACGATGCTCTCCGGGAGCGAAGTCGCGGAGCCCTTCGGCACAGGCGGTCGCGGCCACCCCGCAAGACCTGGCCAACGCGCAGGCGGCGAGTGCGTTGGCGAGATTGTGCTCACCCACCTGCCGGACATCGGCCACCGTGGCCAGCGACACCGGTGCGGCTTCGGCCGATGCGGGAACCCCGTCCGGCCCGAACGCGCGGTCGAGCAGTTCCTCGTCCCGCACTCCCAGTTGACCGGCTTCGGGCTCACGCAGCGTGATCCCGACCCGTCGCGCCACGGAGTGCTCGTTGACGAGTTCACGGGAGGCGGGGTCGTCCCCGTTGTAGACCGAAACCGAGTTCCCGCCGTACACCTTGCCCTTGGCAGCGCCGTAGGCTTGCAGCGAGCCGTGCCAGTCCAGGTGATCCTCGGCGAGGTTGAGGATGACCCCGGTCTCGGGTGCGAAGGTGTTCGACCAGTGCAGTTGAAAACTCGACAGCTCCACGGCCAGCACCCGATGACCCGCTCGGACGGCATCCACGGCGGGCAACCCGACGTTGCCGCAGGCCACAGCATCCATGCCCGCCGCACGCAGCACCGACTCCAGCATTCCGACGGTGGTGGTCTTGCCGTTGGTCCCCGTAACGGCAAGCCAGCGGGCGGGTCGGCCGGAGGCCCGGTCGAGACGCCAGGCGAGCTCGATCTCGCTGATCACCTCGATTCCGGCGGCCGCAGCTGCCGTCAGCAGCGGTGAATCGGGGCGCCAGCCGGGACTGGTGACCACGAGGTCGGTATCGCTCGGGGGCTCGGTGAGTCCGGGGAGGAGTTCGGCGCCCCGCATCCGTGGTCCGGCCAGCTCGGCAAGCCGCTCCTCCGAGGCGTCCGTCACGATGACAGTCGCCCCCTCGGCCAGCAGCGCCTCGGCGGCCGAGCTGCCGGAAACCCCCGCTCCGGCGACCAGAACCCGCGTCCCCACCTTGCTCATGACCTCACCAAAGCTCTTCGTGGACTGCCGTGTCGTTCATCGGCCCGCCGGGACGTACCCCGGAGCACGGCGGTTGCTCGCTCCGGAGGAACGTCTCTCGGCGGGCACATCGGGCATCAGCTCGGTACCAGTGCCAACCAGTCGGCGTAGAACAGCCCGACACCGAACAGGCAGCTGATCGCTGCCAGTATCCAGAACCGAATGATAACCGTGGTCTCCGCCCACCCGGCGAGTTCGAAGTGGTGATGGAAGGGGGCCATCCGGAACAGTCTGCGCCGCGAGGTGCGGAAGACCACGATCTGCAGCACGACGGAGAGCGCCTCCACCACGAACAGACCGCCGATGACGATCATCAGCAGTTCCGTTCGGGTCGTCATGGAGAGCCCGGCCACGAGTCCACCGATCGCGAGCGAGCCGGTGTCTCCCATGAAGATCTTGGCAGGAGCGGCGTTCCACCAGAGGAACCCCACACAGGCTCCCATCGCGGCGGCGGCCACCACCGCGACGTCGAGCGGGTCACGCACCTGGTAGCAGGCCGGACCCGGGTCGTCCAACAGCGCACAGGAGTTGCGGAACTGCCAGAACCCGATCAGCACGTAGCTGGCCAGCACCATCGCCGCGGTACCACCCGCGAGTCCGTCCATACCGTCGGTGAAGTTCACCGCGTTGGACCAACCGCTGATCGCGACGTAGGCGAAGATGACGAAGCCGATGACACCGAACGAGACCACGCTGATGTCGCGGATGAACGACAGGTGCGCGGAGGCGGGTGTGATGCCGCTCTGGTCCCTGAACTGCAGGGCCAGGATCGCGAACAGCACCGAGGCGACCATCTGCCCCACGAGCTTGGCCGTTTTGTTGAGTCCGAGATTGCGGCGCTTGCGGATCTTGATGAAGTCGTCCAGGAAACCGACGAAACCCAGCACGGTTGTCAGGCCGAGCACCAGCAGGGCCGTGACGCTGGGAAGCGCTTCGGAGACGGTGAGATGCGTGGCCAGATAGCCCGCCCACATGGCGACGAGGATCGCCATCCCACCCATGGTGGGTGTTCCCCGCTTCGCCGAGTGGGACTTCTGCACCTCCTCGCGGATCTCCTGACCGAACCCCTGCTTGGAAAAGACCCGGATTAGGTACGGGGTGAACAGAATCGAGACGACCAGCCCGACGGCGGCCGCGATCAGAATGTGCTTCACGCCGTACCACCGTCCCGTCCGGTGGAGCCCTCCTGCGAACCGGGCACCGCGGGAGCCAGCTCCTCGGCGACCCGCCACAGCGCCGCGGCGTTCGAGGCCTTGACCAGCACGACGTCATCGGGCCGCAGCTGCTCGCGCAGCAACGCGAGGGCAGCGTCCACATCGGGCACCAGAACCGATTCCTCTCCCCAGGAGCCTTCCAGCGCGGCTCCCTGATGCATGGCGCGTGCCTGGTCACCCACCACCACCAGGCGATCGATGTTCAGCCGCACGGCCAGGCGTCCTATCTCGTCGTGTTCCTCGGGGCTCGTATCGCCCAGTTCACCGAGCGCGCCGAGTACCGCCCATCCCCTGCCGGGACGGTCGTGCGTCATGGCCGCCAGTGCTTTCAACGCGGCCCGTACGGACTCGGGATTGGCGTTGTAGGCGTCGTTGATCACGGTCACCCCCTCGGGGGTGGTGGTGACCTCCATCCGCTTTCCGGACAGCTGTTCGGTCCCGTTCAGCCACTCGGCGATGTCCTCGGTCGTGGCTCCGAGCTCGAACGCCACGGCAGCCGCGGCCAGCGCGTTGCCGACGTGGTGCTCCCCGTGCAGCGGCAATCGTACGGGGGCGTGGCCTTCGGGAGTGATCAAAGTGAAACGCGGCCGCGCGAGCTCGTCCACCTCCACGTGCTCGGCTCGTACCGAGGCGTGGGGGTGCTGCCCGAAACGCAGCACCCGCGCCCGAGTGCGCTCGGCCATGGCCGAAACGACCGGGTCGTCGGCGTTGAGTACCGCCACTCCGCCTTCGGCAGCGCTCGGCAGGGCCTCGACGAGCTCGCCCTTGGCCTGCGCCACGGCCTCCCTGGAGCCGAACTCGCCGAGGTGAGCACTGCCGACGTTGAGCACCGCCCCGATCCGGGGCGGCGCGGACTCGCAGAGTTCCGCGATGTGCCCCATGCCGCGGGCGGAGAGCTCCAGCGCCAGGTATTCGGTTCGTTCGTCGGCGCGCAGCACCGTCCACGGATGCCCGAGCTCGTTGTTGAACGAACCGGGGGGAGCCACGGTGGGGCCCATCCGCTCGAGCAGTTGCGCGATCAGGTCCTTGGTCGAGGTCTTGCCGGACGAACCGGTCACTCCCACGACCGTGAGTTGCTTCGCGAGTTTGTCCACGACCAAACGGGCGAGCCGGGCCATGGCCACCAGAACCGCGGCTCCGGAGCCGTCCTCGTCGGCCGCGAGCGCCATCGCACGGGACCGCTCGGCCGAACCGACGGCGGGAACGATCACGGCGGGAGCCGCGACCTCCCTGGCGGCCAGTACCGCGACGGCACCGTCGGAGATCGCCTGCTCCGCGAACCGGTGACCATCGACCTGCTCGCCCGGCATCGCCACGAACAGCCCGCCGGGCCGAATCTTCCTGGAATCGAATTCGACGGCCGCGGTGACGACCTCGCTGCCATCGGCGCGGTGCAGCCTGCCACCGACCGCCCCAGCTACCTCGTCGAGGCTGAGCCGGATCACCTTGCCTCCTCGTCACTTCCCCGCTGGTTGTCGGGGATTCGACCAGCGGGGACGGTTTCCGTCCCTTGCAGACTCCCGAGTCGTTCGCCCAGCGCCGCGGCGAGTTCGTCGCGATCGGAGAACGGGTGAACCACACCCGCTACTTCCTGGCCGGTTTCGTGCCCCTTACCGGCGACCACGACGACGTCACCGCCCGCTGCGCGCCGTACCGCTTCCGCGATGGCCGCACGCCGATCACCGATCTCGTGGGATTCGGCACGTTCGGATTTCGCGACCCGAGTGGTTCCCTCGAGCACGGCGGCACGGATCAGCGCGGGATCCTCACTACGGGGGTTGTCATCGGTCACTATCACAACGTCGGCCCGCCGGGCTGCCGTGGCTCCCATGACCGGACGTTTGTCCGTGTCCCTGTCGCCACCACAACCGAGCACGACGATCACCTTCCCCGCCGCCTGGGAGCGTGCGGCCTCCAGAACCGCGCCGACGGCTCCCGGCTTGTGGGAGTAGTCGACCACCGCCGCGAAGTCCTGTCCCAGCGCGACACGCTCCATGCGTCCCGGAACATCCACCTCACCGAGTCCGTTCGCGATGTCGGCGTACTCGACGCCGACGGCTCGCGTCATCGCGGTGGCCAACAGGGCGTTGGCGATGTTGAACGAGCCCGGCAGTCGCAGCTCGGCCCGGGTGCGGGTTCCGTCGGGAGCGTTGAGGGTGAACCGCTGCGCACCGGTGTTGCTGGTGACCACATCGGTGGCCGTCCAGTCCGCGGTGCCCTGTGCGGCCACCGTGACGGTCTCCGAGCCGACCAGCCTCCGGCCCCACTCGGTGTCGGTGCACACCACCTCCCGAGCGCAACGACCGTCGAACAGCATCGCCTTGGCCGCGAAGTAGTCCTCCATGTCGCGGTGGAAGTCCAGGTGTTCGCTGGAAAGGTTGGTGAAGCCGCCCACGGCGAACCCGAGCCCGGCAACCCTGCCCAGCACGAGGGCGTGACTGGACACCTCCATGACCACGTGGGTGACTCCCCCTTCGAGCATCACCGCCAGCAGTGCCTGCAGGTCGGGGGCCTCCGGGGTGGTGAACGCGCTTTCCACCCGGGAGCCGGCCAGCCTGGTCTCCACGGTCCCGATCAGGCCGGTTACCAGCCCGGCCGAGCGCAGCGCCGACTCGATCAGATAACTCGTGGTCGTCTTACCCGAGGTCCCCGTCACGCCGATAACCGACAACCTGTCGGCGGGACGACCGTAGACCTCGGCGGAGAGCTCACCGAGCACACCGCGCGGATCCGGATGAACCAGCAGCACGACCTCACCGCGCGACACAGCAGGGTGCCGCAGCAGCTCGGGGTGAGCGGCACCCTCCTCATCAGTGAGGACCGCCCGGGCGCCCGCGTCCAGCGCGGTGGCCGCGTGCTCGGCACCGTGCGTTCTGGCACCTCGCAACGCGGCGAAGACGTCACCCGGCCGTACGTGCTGGGCACGCAGCGTCACTCCGGTCACCTCGACGGGCGCGGCGGCCCCTGATTCCGGGGTTTCGGCAGGACGAACTACACGGGCACCGATCGAGTCGGCTAACTCCTCGACACGTACCGGCTCGACACGCGAGGGACGTGGCGGAGAACTCGCAACCGGGGAAGGCACGGGAAAAAGGTTACCGGTACCGCTCCACGGAGCAGCTTTACGGTAGGCAGGTGCGTCGCGAGGCGGTCTCGCCTGCTCGAACGGTTTTCACTCGTTCGAGTGAAACGCTGCCCATTCCTCGCGAAGGAGCCCGGCAATCCTCCACCCGGCTCGCGCGCTCCTCCGGTCCGAGCGGCCCGATACGGGACACCGGCGTGGCTATCTCACCCGCAGTGTCATCTCCGGAGCCGGTTCGGCGGACAGCGGGATGTCGTACCGGCGGGTCAGATCAGCCGCGACGTCGTGGAACAGCGGAGCGGCGGTGAGCTGCCCCCTGTCGGGATCGTCGATCATGATTCCGATCACGTACCTCGGATTGTCGGCAGGCAGCATACCCGCGAAGGTCGCCCAGTGCTGCGAGTTGCTGTAACAGTCGCACTCGGGATCGGGCTGCTGCGCCGTCCCCGTCTTACCGGAGACCTGGTAGCCGGCCAGCGCGGCCTGCGGCGCGGTGCCGCGCTGGCCCTGCTCGTCCTGCACGACCGCGCGCAGCATGTTCTTGACCGTGTCCGCGGTTCGCTCGCTGACGACCCGAACCCCCTCCGGATCGGCCCGCTGATGCTCTTGGCCGTTCGCCCCGATGGTCGAGTCGACCACTCGCGGCGGGATACGTACCCCGTCGTTGGCGATGGCCTGGTACATCCCGGCCATCTGCAACACGGTCATGGACAGTCCCTGACCGATCGGCAGATTGGCGAACCGGGTGTCCGACCACTGCTTGCTCGGCGGAACGACCCCGGAACTCTCCCCGGGAAGGGCTATGCCGGTCTCGGCGCCCAGCCCGAACTTCTTCACCAACTCACCGAAACGCTCCTTGCCCAGTTGCTTCGCCGTCATCAGGGTTCCCACGTTGGACGACTTGGCGAGCACTCCGGTGAACGTGAGCGGGATGGTGCCGTGTTGCCAGGCGTCCCTGACCGTGGCACCACCCATCTCGATCTTCGACGGCACGCGCAGTACGCTCTCGGGGCGCATGATCCCGTGTTCGATGGCCCCGGCTGCGGTGATGACCTTGTTCACCGAACCGGGTTCGTAGGGAGTGGTGACCGCCGGATTGCTCAGGTGGCGGGAGGCACGGCTCCCCTGCGAGGGATCGACCGAGGGGTCGGAGTTCGCCAGGGCGCGCACCTCACCGGTACGTGAGTCCAGCACGACCGCACTTCCACCTTCCGCGCTGACCTCCCGAACGTAGGAGTCGAGTTTCCGGTCGAGCACGAACTGCAGGTCGGAGTCGATGGTCAGCCGCACGTCGGAGCCCGGCTCCGCCGGTCGGATGGTGCGTTTGGTGCCGGGAATGACGAGTCCGGTGCTTCCGTGGGCGGTGTGGGAGATCCGGAGACCGTCCTCCCCGGAGAGCGCTCCGTCCAGCGAGCTCTCGAGACCCACGTTTCCCAGGATCTTGTTCTTGCCCTTGCGCCAGGAAGCGGAACCGACGATACCGGCACCCACCGATCCGGCCGGATACTGCCGGACCGCTCTGTACTCGGTACCGATCTGCTGGTACTCGTCGTGGATCTTGCGAGCGACCGCGGGGTCGATCAACGAGCCGAAGTAGAGGAACTGCTCGTCCGAGAACAACGCTCGCAGGGTTTCCCGTTCACTCACCCTGCCGTTGGTCACCTTGCCGATGTAGGCGGCGATCTCCCGCTTCTTCTGCGGCCCGGTCAGCGCTTCGGGATTGTCCGCACGAGCCGCACGCTGCTGCTGATCCAGCAGTTTCGGATTGGCGTAGAGCTTGCGGGACGCGCTGCTGAAGGCGAGCACCCTGCCATCGGAGTCCAGGATGGAACCGCGTTGTGCCGGGATCGTGGTCTTGGTGAGCAACTGGTCGTCGGCCCGTTCGGACAGCGCGCTCGCCTCGAATCCCTGTATCACCACCAGTTTCACCCCGGCGGACACCAGAGCCAGAACCAGCAGCATCCGGCCGATACCGAACCGCCGCCTGTTGGAGGCCACTCCGAGGCGGGATTTGCGCGGACCACGTCGCTTGCCAGCGGAACCACCGCCACGAGCGAGCTTGGCGCCCCCGCTCGCGGCCGTCCCACGCCGCGGCGCCCGCCTCGAACGATTGCCGCCCTGGCGGGGCTTGCCGCCCTGCCGATCACGAGAAGCCATGCCTGTCACCCCACCGACGCTTCGTTCGACGACGACTGCTCGGAACCGCCCGGAGACTCTCCCCGCCGCTGCGGTGGGCTTTGGCCGGAGGAGTCACCGTCACCGGCGCGTTCCCCGCCCCCATTCGACTCGCCACTCTCCCCCTGCTGGGCGGATTCGGGTGCCTCGGCCGGGCGCGGCTCACCGACGACTTCGATCGATCCGTCAGGCCTGCGCACCAGATGCGCGACCTCGGACACCGGAACCATGTTCATCCGCTCGGCGCGGCGTCTGATCTCGGAGATCGAACTCATCCTGCTCACCGACCGCAGCAGATCCTCCTTGCGTTCGGACAGGGCCTGGACCCGCTGCTTGGACTCCTGCATGTGGTACGAGTTGCCCACCGCGGCGATGGAAAGCCACAGCGTTGCCACGATTCCCGTCACGAGCACGACCACCACCGTGCCCACGAACGGAACCCGGGAGGTGGCGATCCGCTCGGTCAAGGACACCAGGGTGTTCCTGCCGGAGCGCAAAAGCCCGGAACCGAGCAGCACCTCTCGTGCGGAGGGCTCGTGCGATTCGGTGGCACCACCGCTCACCGTCGAACGTCGCTGCTTTCCGGCGGAAGGGGTTCGTTCCGAGGAACGGCGGCCACGTTCCTGCTTGCGTTCGTAGGCACGCTCGCCCGAGGAGGACCGGACGTGCGTCCGCCGGTTCGCACGAGTGGTTCCCCTTGAATCGGTACGGTTGTCGGCGCGTTGCCGCCTTCCGCGGTCGTTGCCGCCGGACTGGCCACCGCCCCGTGTGGCTGCCGTCATGGCGTCTCCTCGATCCGCTCGGCCGCGCGCAGCCGCACCGAGCTCGCTCTGGGGTTGTTCGCCGCCTCCGTCTCGTCGGCGAACTCGGCACCACGCGTGAGCAGCCGCAGCTGTGGTCCGTGCCCGGGCAGTTCGACCGGCAGGTCGACCGGGGTACGCGATTTGGCCCGTTCGGCGAAGACCCGTTTGACGGCCCGGTCCTCAAGCGAGTGGTAGGACAGCACCACGATGCGGCCACCGCCGCTGAGCGCGTCGACGGCCTGGGGAAGAGCCCGTCGCAGCACCTCGAGCTCGCCGTTGACCTCGATACGAAGCGCCTGGAACGTCCGTTTGGCGGGGTGGCCGCCGGTTCGCCTGGCCGCGGCGGGAACACAGTCGTAGATCAACCGGACAAACCGCGCGCTGTTGCCGAACGGCTCGACCTCACGAGCCCGCACGACTTCGGACGCGATGCGGGCGGCGAACTTCTCCTCGCCGTACTCCCGAAGTATCCGGATGAGTTCGGCACGCGAAGCGGTGTTCAGCACGTCGGCGGCTGTCCGACCGGTGGTGGTGTCCATGCGCATGTCCAACGGCGCATCCCTGGCGTAGGAGAAACCGCGCTCGGACTCGTCGAGCTGCAACGAGGAGACCCCGAGGTCGAACAGGACTCCGTCGAGTTCGGACACCCCCTGTTCGGTAAGGATTTCCTCCAGTTGATCGTCCACCCCGTGCACCAGCCGAACACGCTCTCCGTAGTCCGCCAAACGCTGCCGAGCCAGCCGGAGGGCCTCGGGGTCACGATCCACGCCGATCACGGTCACCCCGGGAAACGCGCGCAACAGCGCCTCGGTGTGGCCCCCCATCCCGAGCGTGGCATCCAAGACCGTGGTACGGCGCTCCCGCAACGCGGGTTCGAACAACTCCACGGTTCGTTCCAACAGGACGGGAAGATGCCGCTGCTGTGCCGTTTCCGGATCGGGCTTCCCCGCGGCGAATTCCCGCTCGGGCTCGGCAGCGGGTTCGGGGCTGTCTGGCACGCTGGCCTTTCCTTCCTGTTCCGATCGGATCATGCCGGGCGGGGCGGCGAGCTACGATGAACTTTCATGACCCCGGGCGAAGCGATCGCGTCCTCCCCGCCGTCCCCGAGCCGTCCGACTCGATCACCGGAGCAACACACCGGAGACCGCCCGAGGACAGGAACTCACGAGGCGGAACGCGGTGCGGCACCACCGCCGAGTACCGTTCTCCGACGTCTCCGAACCCGTGATCACGACCGACGAGACTCATCGGAAACCACCCCCTGCGGACCGGAACCGGGCCGATTCGCCCGGGAATCCCGGAAGCCACCCCGCACGGAACCACCGGCGCGCATCCCGCACGGCTCGATCGCCCCGCCTGTCCGATTCCGCCGGAACGGCGAAATCGGACTCCCCACTCGGGGCCACATTACCCCACCCCTTTTCGCCGTCAACCGGAAACGCCGGGCCACCCGGCGCTCCGTGCGAGGAGCGGATCGGGGTTCGCCGCTGCCGCGCGGCTCGCCGGCGAGAGCCCTCCGTCGTCACGCGGGCTTCGGGACACGGCGCGGACCTCGTTGGTGCGAGTTGTACGCACACTCACCACTTACATCGGGTCTGAGAGACTTCCGGCAAGGTGCGTGGCAGCACCACCGCGCACGTCCGCAGCCGCCCCGACCGCAGTGGCACAGGTTCACCCGTGGCAGCACGTCCGGCTGTGACGATCCGGGCGCAACGGTATCTGGAGGTTTGTTGACGTCGGAGAGGAACACAGCGAGCGGCGCCGCGCCCACCACGGTCGGCAGCGGGACGACGCGGGGAACGATGGGCGGAAACACGACGGACGTCCCGCACGACCTCCCCATCGAGTGGATGCACGACACGCTGCGGCGCATCACCACCAACGTGGAAAGCGTGCTGGTCGGGAAGCCCGAGGTGGTCCGGCTCGCCATGGTGACAATGCTGGCGCGCGGACATCTGCTCGTGGAGGACGTGCCCGGGGTCGGCAAAACATCGTTGGCCAAGGCACTCGCACGTTCCGTGAACTGCACCGCCAGCAGGATCCAGTTCACCCCGGACCTGCTGCCGAGCGACGTAACCGGGGTCTCGATCTACAACCGAGGCACCGAGAAGTTCGAGTTCCGGGAAGGACCGGTCTTCGCGAACATCGTGGTCGGCGACGAGATCAACCGGGCCTCGCCGAAAACCCAGTCGGCGCTGCTGGAATGCATGGAGGAGAACCAGGTAACCGTGGACGGGCACAGCTACGAGCTGGCGATCCCGTTCATGGTCATAGCCACCCAGAACCCGGTCGAGCTGGAGGGCACCTACACCCTCCCCGAAGCACAGCGTGATCGGTTCACCTGCAAGATCTCCATCGGCTACCCGGATCCCACGGCGGAGTTGGCGATGGTCGACGAACGTGCCTCCTCCGATCCGCTGCACAAGCTGGAGCCCGTCACCGACGCCGCCGAAGTGGCCGAGCTGCTGGCGGCGGTGAGCGAAATCCACGTCGCGGTCGAGGTGCGCCGTTACGCGATCGAGTTGGTGGCGGCCACTCGTGATCTGGCGGAACTGCGGCTGGGAGCCTCCCCCCGAGCCACGCTGCAGCTGATCCACGCCGCGCGGGCCCAGGCCGCCATCGAAGGGCGGGAGTTCGTCGTTCCCGACGACATCCAGGCGGTGGCCGTGCCGGTACTCGCACACCGCCTGGTACTCAGCGGCGAGGCCCGGGCGGCGCGGCAGAGCGGAGCCGATCTGATCGGCCAACTGCTGGATCGAGTACCGGTACCGCACGGCACCGAACAACTCCGGCGACGGTGACCCCGTGTTGTCCGGCTTGACCATCCGCGGCCGGTGCCTATTGGCCGCGGCCGTCGCATCCGCGATCTGTTCGTTGGTTCTCGACGAACGCGACCTGCTCCGAGTGGCGGTGTTTCTCGCAGCCCTGCCGTTGCTCGCCGCTGCCCTCGCGGCACGCGGCGGAACGGGACTCACGGCACGACGTGAGCTGGAACCGTGGCGGACCGAGGTCGACACCCCCACCACCGTGCGGCTGTGGTTGAGCTCCCGCTCCAGCATGCCGGTAGGTGCGACGGAGCTGACCGACGGCGTTCCGAACACCCTGGGCGGTGATGCGTACCGGGTGCTCGACCGTTCTCCGGGACGGAGCGGAACGGTGGTGGAGTACGCGATCCACGCCGAGCTCCGGGGAGTGCACCGTATCGGGCCGTTGCGCTGCCGCTCGGGAGATCCGTTCGGCTTCTCGGCCTTCGACAGGGAACTCCTGACCACGACCCGGTTGACCGTCGTGCCGCGCGTATTCGAACTGACCGGGCTACCTGCCGGATTCGGCACCGGAAGCGGCGATTCCGGTTCCGGCAGCACCCGCACCGGTGGGGAACCCGATGACAGCACCGTGCGGGAGTACCGGCAGGGTGACGACATCCGCAGGGTGCACTGGAAGACGACGGCACGACGCGACGAGCTGATGGTCCGTACCGAGGAGCGCCCGGAACGAGGTGGGACGACCGTGCTGCTCGACCAGCGGGCCGCCGCGCATCGTGGGGTGAACAAACACTCCAGTTTGGAATGGGCGATTTCCGCCGCGGCGAGCATATGCTCCCACCTGTACGACAACAACCGGCGACTACGACTGGTGGGGGCGGGCGGGGAACCGATCCCGGGCGAGGATCGTCGGAGCGGCCGGCTCGAGATCGAAACGGACGAGGCCCTCCTGCTGGAGGCACTTGCGGCGCTGCAACCCTCCGGTAGGCGGGACCTCACCGGTGGTGCGGATCCGGCGCGGGGGCAGGACCTGGTGGCGGTCCTGGGACGCACGAGCCTAACGGGCGCCGATGAGCTGGCCTCACTTCGTCCCGCAGGTGCACGCAGTCTGGCGCTGCTGCTGAACGTGGCGGGTTGGAACACCGACGGGCGGGGGGATGGCCAGTCGGCTGTGGCACGACGACTGCGTGGCGCGGGATGGACGGTCACCACGGTCGACGGACCGACGACTCGGATACCACACGTGTGGGAGAGCCTTTGCGAACAGACCGCTTCCCCGGACATCGCACGGATGGACCGATGAACCGGAGCGAGACCGCCCGTCGCACCACCACCGGTGTACTCGCCCTGCTCGCCGTACTGCTGACCTCGACCTCCTTCGCGGTGGTGCTCGCCGACTGGCGGTGGTTCCCACCCGCCGTGATGACGGCCACGGCCGTGGCCGGAACCGGAATCGCGCTACGTATGAGACGTGAGTCGTGGTGGGGTGTGCCGGTGCAGTTCGCCACGCTGGTCGTGATGCTCACGGCGCTGTTCGGCGAGCACGGTGTTCTCGGGCTGGTTCCCACCGCCACGACCTTCGAGGAGTTCTCGCACCTGCTCGGCGAAGCGGTCGGAGTGGTCCGTACCGGGATACCGCCCGTTCCGGCGGAGAGCGCCATAGTGGCTCTGATCTGTTCGGGGATCGGAGCGGTCACGATCCTGGTTGATCGGATCGCCGTCACCTGCCGCGCGCCGGCCGTGGCCGGACTGGTGCTGCTGTGCATGTTCGCGATACCCGCGTCACTGGCCGACCGGATGTTGCCCTGGTGGGTTTTCGTACTCAGTGCCCTGGGGTTCACCGCCCTGCTCCCGCTCGGGGTGGGACTCCCGCGGGCGGGAACGAAGGACGGGGTTTCCGCTCGGCGGATCTCCGAAGCCGTCACCGTCACGGCCACGGCGTGCGTGGGTGGTTTGCTGGCGGGCGCGGTCTTCACTGGGGTGGGGACGCAGGGCAGGATCCCGGGCGCCGACCGGAACCCGACGGCCCCGGACACCGGCGAGATCGGACTGCGCCCGTTCACCTCGTTGCGCGGGCAACTGACACGCGACGAGGAAGTGGAGCTGTTCCGGGTAGAGGGGTTACCGAGGGAAACCTACCTGCGTGCGATGACGCTGAGTCGCTTCGACCCGGAGCGGGGCTGGCGGCTCGGCAGGCTCCCCGAGGGCGTTCCGGTCCAGGGCCGGCTGCCCATGCCCCCCGGGCCCGAACGGTCGACGGCGACCCCGAAGCCGATCGAGATCGAGCCGGTGGGCTACCGCGATGCCTGGTTACCGGTGTTCGGAGTACCCCGCCGGGTCTCCGGTATAGGCGACGGCTGGCGTTACGATCCCGATTCCGGAATGGTTTTCACTCGGGAAACCGACGATACGGAAAGCTACACCGAGCTGGCCGTCCTCCCCGACCCGAGCAGGGCGGAACTACGGGCCTCGTCGGGAAGCTCCTCGGTCGATCGGGCCTATCTCGCCACCAGTGGTGCCGGGAAGCGGGTGCGCGAGCTGGCACGACGCATAACGGCGAACGCCGACAACCGGTTCGACAAAGCCCTCGCGTTGAACAACTATTTCACCGATCCGACGAACGGTTTCAGCTACGAACTGCGGACCGCGCCCGCTTCCTCGCACAGCGCGCTGGAGGACTTCCTGTTCCGGGGCAAACGGGGGTACTGCGAGCAGTTCGCCTCCGCCATGGCCGTACTGCTGCGGGAGATCGGCGTTCCTTCCCGTGTCGCGGTCGGATTCACCTCGGGGCGGACCAGGGGCGACGAACGCGTGATCACCACCGAGGACGCGCACGCGTGGGTGGAGGCGCACTTTCCCGGCCACGGCTGGGTGACCTTCGATCCGACTCCGCTGTCGGACGGCCGTGGCTCCACACCCTCGTACCTCGATTCCACTGCGCCCCGACAGGAGGACGAAGGGGAGACCACCGCCACGAGTGAGCGAACGACGAACCCGAGTCAGCGGAACGAGGGCACACCACGCCAGGAAGATCCGCGGGCGGATTCGGGTGCTGCGACGGGTTCTGGCATACCGATCGGTATACTGCTGCTCTGCGGCACGACACTGGTGGTACTGGTGGGAAGCACCGGTACGCCCGCCGCGCTACGGGCACTGCGGAGCGGAAGACGAGCGAGCCTGATAGCCGCGGGAGGTATCGGGGCTGCCGAGAATGCCTGGCGGGAATTGCTCGACGAAGCCACGGACCGGGGGGAACTCACCCCACCGGGTGAAACCCCGCGGCGTACCGCCGACCGGATCAGCGGGAAGCACGATATGCCCCCCGAACAGCGGGGAGCCTGGCACGAGCTGGCGAGCGCCGTGGAACGGGAAAGGTACGGCCCGCCGGGACGGCGCGAGACCACATCATCGCTCGAGATCCTGCACCGGGCGAAGGAGGGCCTGCGGGCGGCCAGACCCCTCGGGTTCCGGGAGCGCCTGTTGCCGAAGTCGGTGCTGCGGCTGCCCACACGTCGAAAGCCCAGGGGTCGGGACTGAAAATCGTTCGAACGACGACCGGACACGGAAACGCCCGGATCACGCGGTGATCCGGGCGTACCCAGCTTTGCTCGGGTGAGGCGAACGCCGTCCCCGAATCTCACGTGAGCACTATCTCTCGAAGCGCTTCCGGAAACGGTCCTCCATTCGCTGTGTCAGGGAGTTCCGTTCCCCCGCCTTGCGTTTCGCACCGGAAGAACCGTCACCGCCGTCACCCGACTGCGACTCCGGATCCTCCGCACTACCGCGCATGGCGAACAGAATGATCACTGCTCCGCCGAACATCACGAGGAAGCCGACCACGCTCACAATGGGTATCCCGGCTGCCGTGACCGGAATAACCACGCCGAGCACCAGTAGGATCAACCCCAGCACGAACACGGCGGCGCCCTGTAGGCGGCGCCGTCTGGAGGGTCGATGCAACCGCCCTCCACGCACGTTGGAGGCGAACTTGGGATCCTCGGCGTAGAGCGCGCGCTCGATCTGATCGAGCATTCGCTGCTCGTGCTCGGAGAGTGGCATGGCTCCTCCTCCGGCACACTAGTTCGTGTCACCGGAGCCCCACTCACTTCGTTTCACGAAGCTCCGGTGAACGCTTTTTGGGGGCGTCACACTCGAGGATACGGCCCCAGCGACGAGACGACTACCCGGTCCCGTCCCCGAGGCCATAATAATCACCCAACATCATCCTGTAGGGGTATTCCTCACTGCGCCGCGTGACCGCCGGGAACACGGGCCAACGCGTGCAGCCTGGTGGCTATGTCCCGCAGCGGCGGTTGCGCCGCGGCTGCCATCTCCAGTTCCCGCAGCGCATCGCCGTTCGAATGGGATCCCTCCAGCAGCGAGCCGGGGACGAGGTCGGAAATCACATTCTGGCCCTGCACCAGCTCGACCTCGAGACCGACGGAGACGAGCACGTCCCGTAGCGACTCGGTGTCGAAACGGCGCCGCACCGTCTCACTCACCGGATGGTCGAGACGACCGTTCGGATCGTTGAACAACCGCAGCGCTTCGGGAACCCGCCCGGTCAGAGCTCGCGCGAGCACGGCCGCGTACCTGTTGGCGGCCAGCACGGAGACGGCGGCGCCGGGAGAAACGGTGGCGGCGAGCGCGCGCAGCGACTCGCCGACGTCGTCCACGTACTCCAGCAGGCCGTGCCCCAGGACCAGATCGGCTCCTCCGTCGGGGACGGCTCCGCGCAGTGCGTCGGTGTCCCCCTGGACCGCGGCCACACGCTCACTCACGCCCGCCTCGCCCGCCCTGCGACGCAACGTGGCGAGTGCGTCGGGGCTGGGATCCACCACGGTGACCGAACATCCCGACACCGCCAGTGGTACCGCCCAGACACCGCTACCGCCCCCGATATCCAGCACCTCGGGCACACCGCCACGACGGCGACGTGCGTCGACCAACTCGGCTTCCAGCACCCGGTACACGGCGTCGGACTTCATAGGGGAAGCGTAATCTCGCCGTTCGGCACTACTGCACCGGACCGGTCCGCGACGGATCAGTTCACCCGGACGACTCGCGCGATACGTAGGCTACGGGCGTGCACACGGTGGCGGTACTGAGCCTCAAAGGCGGCGTGGGTAAGACGACAGTGGTGCTGGGGCTGGCTTCGGCGGCCATGCGCAAGGGCGCGCGCACCCTCGTGGTGGATCTCGATCCACAGTGCAACGCGACGGCTTCGCTGGAGCCGGGGCAGACCGAGCGCGGATTGAGCGACGTGTTGGCCGACCCGAGCCCCGAGACGGTGGCTCGCGCGGTGGCACCGAGCGCTTGGGGCGAGGAGGTCGACGTGCTCGTCGGCTCCGAGGACGCCGAGATCCACAACGGTTGGGACGGCAACGAACAACACCTCACTCGACTGACCGAAGCACTCTCGGAGCTGACCGAAGCGGCGGCCGACGGAGAGCTGCCGTACCGACTGATCCTGTTGGACTGTCCACCCTCGCTGGGACGATTGACACGTTCGGCGCTGATAGCCGCGGACCGGGCGCTGCTGGTCACCGAGCCGACCATATTCGCTGTTTCCGGCGTACAACGAGCATTCGAAGCGGTGCAGTCGGAACGAACGGCCAGCAATCCCGACCTGCAACCACTCGGGGTGGTGGTGAATCGGGTTCGTGCCCGCTCGCACGAGCACCAGTTCAGGATCGACGAGTTACGCGAGATATTCGGGCCACTGGTGATGCCGGTAGCACTACCGGACAGACTGGCGGTACAGCAGGCCCAGGGAGCCTGTGTGCCCGTGCACCAATGGGGCACACCGGGGGCCCGGGAGGTGGCCCTGGCGTTCAACCTGCTGCTGGCGCGCACCCTCCGCGCGGGTAGACCGCAACGCGATCCGGAACCGTACGAGGCGGAGGACGACGAGCTCGACGCCGCGGAGGACTGAAGGGCCCCGTTCGCCGCTGCCCGTTCCCGCGGGAACGGGCAACCGTGAGCCGGCGGTCGCTTCCGGGAAGCCGTCCTCCGAACGAGTGCTCGAGGATTCCCGGAACGGGAGGACTCAGGCACGCGGCAGCCCCCGGATCGCGTCGACCAGGGCACGCAGCAAGGGATGGACCAGCACGAGCAGCAATGATCCCCAGACCACGCCACTCAGCCGGAAACCGCCGAGCGAGAGCGTGGGGTTGCTCGCACCGATGAACAGGGTGGCAACCACGATCACCAGGTTGGCCGGATCGGCGAACCGGATGCGAGCACGCAGCCAGATCCGACCACCTATCAGTGTGACCATCCCCAACAACACCATAGTCGCCGCTCCGACGACACCGATCGGCACGGTGTCCAGCAGCGCCACGACCTTCGGCGAGAAGGCCAGCATCACGGCAGCCACAGCCGCGGTCACGCAGGCCGCGGTGGAGAACACCCTGCTGGCGACCATCACTCCGGTGTTCTCGGCGTAGCCGATCAACCCGCTTCCGCCCACGGCCCCGGAAAGCGTCGTGGCCAGACCACCACCGATCAGCGCATCCCCCACGTTGCCGTCGAGATCGCGATCGGTGGAGGCCGCCACGGCCTTGACCACTCCCACCTGCTGCGCGGCGAGGACAACTACCAGGGGTAACACCACCGGGATCACCGAGATGTGCAACCGCGGGGTGATCAGCTCGGGAAGCCCGAACCACGGGGCACTGCGCAGCGCCTCGAGTCGAATCTGGTAGATCCCGCCGACGGCGAACGCGTAGAACCATCCGGCGGCGATCCCGAACAGCACACAACCACGGTTCAACAGTCCACGGCCGAAGACCGCCAACAGCACGATGACCAACGCGGTAACCACGGCAGCCATCGGAACCGGCCGGAAGGACGGGACGCTTCGCGCGGCTTCCCGGAACAACGCCACCGAGTGGGTGGCCATACCGAGTCCCACCAGCACGACGACTCCCCCGGTGACGACGGCGGGCATAACCGTCTCGAGCAGTCGCACTCCCAACGCTTTGACGGAGATCCCGACAGCGGTCACCAACAGCCCCACCACCAGGATGGCCCCCACCATGCCGCCCGGTCCCGCCCCGGAACGCTCAGCAGCTATCCCCAGCGGCATCACGAAGGTCACCGAGGCCCCCAGATAGGCGGGCACGCGGTTCCGGGTCAGCAGCAGGAACAGCAGAGTTCCCACTCCGGAGGCCAGTAACGTCGTCGCCACCGGGAGTCCGGTCAGCCGGGGCACCAGCACAGTCGCGCCGAACATGGCGAACAAGTGCTGCAGCCCGAGCCCCATGGTCCGTGGCCAGCTGAGCCGCTCCTCGGTTGCCACGTCCTCGCCGGCGGGCGGCTGGCGACCGTTGCCGCGCACGGCCCACAAAGCCACATCCTCCTCCAGTTCGGGAATCGTGGGAAACGTGTCCCGAGCCGTGTTGTTCCAACGCGGTGTTCTCCCGGCCGACAGCCCAGTGGGCGGATCGCGACATCACGACGCGGCGCACGAGATCACCTCAACAGCCAACGGTGAAGATTACTATTCGACAACAGTTCGGAAAACCAACTCGGGAGGGCTTCGGGCCACCTGCTTCGGCAGCGGGAGCGGGCCGGCTGTTAGCAGGAATCGGGCAACCGGATTTCACTGCGGGGAATCGCCCCGGGAACGCCGCCCGGGGGGCTGTTCCGGCGGGCCGGAGTCACCGGTGTCCGGGGACTCGTAACCGGAGAGTTCACGCAGGGCCGAGGCCAGCCCCGCGAGTCGGTCCGTGGCATCGCGCAACTGATGCCCGTGCTGCTCGCCCCCACTTGCGGCCACAGCGCGTCCGGCCGCGGCCACCAGAGCCCCGTACCGTTCCACGCCGTCGTCGAGTTCGGCGCGCATCCGACGAACGTCCGCGCGCAGCTGGGTGCGTTCCGCTTCCGGAGCGTGTTCGACCGTGGCCTCCACAGCCACGAGACGCTCGGCCACCGAACGCAACGTCGCCGCCACCCCGGTGGCGGTACCACGCGCCTCGGCCACCGGCTCATCGAGCTGCCCGACGTGATCGGAGAGCCGACTCAACGAGAGATACAGGCTCTGCTCCGCATCGCGTAGTCGCCGCATGGGCTCGTGGGCGGCGGATTCAGGCGCAGGCAGACTGACCGGTTCCGGCGGCGGTTCCGGTAGCGGCGTCCGGTTGAGCCTACGGTAGCGACGTATCGCCCCCACGGTCCCCACCCCGGCGGCCAGCGCCATTCCACCGAGTCCGAGCGAGGTCAGGTCGAGCAGCACGTCCCCGGCGGAGTCGGCCGGAAGCCCGATGGTTTCCGGCGCGTAGGCGAGGTAGGACCCACCTCCGAAGACGCCGGTCGTCACTCCGCTGCCGACAGCGGTTCGCTTCGCCCTGCTCCGTCTCCGGAGCAAGCGTGCCCGCGGATCGCGCCAAGCCGCGATCCTGCGGCGAACACCGGTGAGCACCGGTCCACGCAGCTGCCGGAGCGCGTAGTCGCTCCACTCCCCGAGTCCGTCACCCCTCCCGCGCACGGTGGGTCACGCTTGGCCGGACTGTGGGTTCTGCTGCTGCGACTGCGGCTGCTGCTGCGGGGCGGGGGTCGACTCGCTCCGAGTCGTCCCACCAGTGACCTGCTGCTGATCGCCGGTCCCCATGGACGCCCTGATCTGGGCGAGCCGATTGACGCCCGCCGCGTCCGTGGCCGCCTGCTGAACCTCCATCATCCGCCCCTGCACACTGTTCTGCGCCAGGTCGGCCTCGCCGAGCGCGGTGGTGTAGCGCTGCTCGATCTTGTCCCGCACTTCGTCGAGCGATGGCGTGTTGCCGGGTGCGGCCATGTCGTTCATCTGCCGCAACGAGCCCGCGACCTGCTCCTGCATCTTGGCCTGCTCGAGCTGGCTGAGCAGCTTGGTCCGCTCGGCGATCTTCTGCTGCAGCACCTGGGCGTTACGCTCGACGGCCTGCTTGGCCTGGTCCGCAGCCTGCAGGGACTGATCGTGCAGGCTCTTGAGGTCCTCCACCCCTTGTTCGGCCGTGACGAGTTGGCCCGCCAGCTGCTGGGCGGTCTCCTCGTACTGCTGTGCCTTGGTCTCGTCTCCCTCGGCGCGAGCCTGATCGGCCATGGTCACGGCCTGGCGCGCCGATCCCTGCAGCTTCTCGACCTCGTTCAGCTGCCGGTTGAGCTTCATCTCCAGCTGTCGCTGGTTGCCGATGACCGAGGCGGCCTGCTGCGACAGCGCCTGATGCTGCCGCTGAGCTTCCTCGATGGCCTGCTGGATCTGCACCTTGGGATCGGCGTGCTCGTCGACCTTGGACGAGAACGACGCCATGAGGTACTTCCAGAACTTCACGAAAGGGTTGGCCATCTCCTCCGCCTGCTTTCTGTCCTACCGGTTGCGCCCTGATCGGGCATTCACGCCGATGGGACGCCGCTGCCGGTTGCTCCGCGGAGTCGCTTCACCGCACCGGGGGACCCCACGCACAACAGACCGGAAACGCTTACCGACCTCAGCGTCTACCCCCATAGTGTCAGCTCGGCCGAACGGCTTCCACCAAGACCCGTGGATCTCCGGCAAAAATTCGGAGATCCACGGGTGTTTCGGTCGGTCACGGAGCCTCAAGCGGCCACTACCACCCCGTTGGAAGTGCGTCCCGGTGGGCTGATGCGCTGGCTGAGCACCGGCTGCAGCCGCCAGTCCTGCGACTCGGAGTCCTCGTCCGCGTCGAACGAATCCGAAACACTTTCGGCACCGGCCGGTACGGGTTCGGCCTCCCCGTCGGCCATCTCCGCCTCGGCCAGTTCGGAGTCGATCAGGCTGGAGACCAACCGGTCCCCCTCGATCTCGGCAGGCGTGGCCTGCTCCACGACCGAAGGCGCTACCACGGTCTCCGAGGAGCCCAAGTCACCCGCCACGGTCACGAGCAACTCGGGCAATGGGAGATCGAGCGCGTCGCAGATAGAGCCGAGCAGCTCACTCGACGCTTCCTTGCGACCGCGTTCCACCTCGGACAAATAACCAAGACTCACCCGGGCTGCGCGCGAAACCTCCCGCAGGGTGCGGGACTGAGCAGCCCGCGCGCGGCGCAGTCGCTCTCCGACCGCCTCCCGCAACAACACGGTCATCGCGCGCCTCCATTCCGTCGCCTACATCCTGCGCGACGCGTCAACGCCCCACACTACTCAACGCGACGCCAACGCACGGCTCGCTTACCACGAGTCCGCCGAGGGCGAACGAGTCTCATCCACAAGACGGAGCCAACGACCCCAATGTCCCATGAAGCGAGACAGCGCGCGTGACTGCCGGCGGCAACGTCGAGTTCTCTTCCGATTCAACGCAACAACCCCTCCAAGTGTTCCAGGGCTCGCAGCGCGGCACCGCACCGGATCGAACCACGGTCCCCACTCAACCGCTCCGTCCGGATCACGGACCCTTGTGGCCCGGCGAATCCCAGGTGAACCGTGCCCGGCGGCACCCCGTCCTGCCAGTCGGGCCCCGCCACACCGGTGAGACCGACGCCCCAGTCCGACACGCAGCGTCGCCGAGCTCCACGGGCGAGCTGTTCGGCCACCTCGGGCTGCACCGCGCCGCCATCGGCCAACAGCTCGGAGCTGACGCCCGCGAGCGAACTCTTCAGATCGGTGGCATACACCACGAGGCCGCCCCGCACCACCGAACTGGCACCGCTGACGTCGGTCAGCAGCATGCTCAGCATCCCCGCCGTCAGGGACTCGGCGGTGGCGATCGTGAGATCACGAGCCCGCAGCGATTCCAGAATGCCGCCGACCAGCTCCTCGTGTGCCACCCGCCGCTCCTCCGGGCGGAAAGTCATGCGCGCACTCCACGCGACCGCGGACTCAACGAGCGCAACCGGAACGCGCGCACCGCGTAGTCGGCGCCCGTGATCACCGTGGCCAGCACGGCCGCCCCCATGACCACCCATTTCAGCGGATCGGCGGCGTCACCGAGCGGCAGCAGGTAAAGGCCGATCGCCAGGGCCTGCAAAATCGTCTTGAGCTTGCCACCCGGGCTGGCGGGGATGACACCGTGCCGGATGACCCAGAATCGCAGCAGGGTGACCGAAGCCTCTCGGAAAATGATGATCCCGGTAACCCACCATCCGAGATCACCGAGCACGCTCAGTCCGATCAGCGCGGCTCCGGTCAGCGCCTTGTCCGCGAGCGGATCGGCGATCTTGCCGAAGTCGGTGATGAGCCCGCGGCGGCGAGCCA
Organism: Actinopolyspora mzabensis; assembly: GCF_900101095.1. Taxonomy (GTDB): domain Bacteria; phylum Actinomycetota; class Actinomycetes; order Mycobacteriales; family Pseudonocardiaceae; genus Actinopolyspora; species Actinopolyspora mzabensis. The sequence goes on along the minus strand of NZ_FNFM01000004.1, from coordinate 96,425 downwards.
GGTCGCCGTCGATCCGATCGGTGATCGAGGCGATGGCGAACACCGCCGTGGCCACCCAGCGCCACAGCGAGTCGTGCCCACCCGCCCAGAACAGGACGATCAGGAAGACGGGAACGAGCAGCAACCGGGAAGTGGTCAGCGCGTTGGCGATGTTGATCACCGGAACCGTTCGCTCGGTATCGGCGTCGCCCTGGCCGGACACAGGCCGGTCCGACGCCGCACTGTCCGCTGTCATGGCAACTCCTCGAACCGATCCTGTCCGCTACGGACCTCGTGCGCCGTGCCACCCCCAGGATCTGCGACAACGGTCGCACCGTCCACCGCAGGGGCGGTCGACCGGACGAACTCGCACCGACGGCGGGTGCGGCGCGACGGCCGTGGCTTCAGAGCGGCGGACGAACCGACCGCCACTGGTGGACCAAGCATAGCGTTCGGCCACGAGCCGACGAGTGGGGAAACCCGCCTCCCCGGAGAGTACGGCAACCGGTCGAGATCCCGACGGGCCTCAACCCCGGCTGTCCACCGGAGCGGAAAATCGCAGTAGAATACCTTCATGCATGATTATGCGGAAAATAGGATAACGATTCGCCGTGCTCGTATCGGCGACGTTCGGGAAATCAAACGGCTCGTGGACACGTATGCCGGCCGGGTACTCCTCGAAAAGGATCTGGTCACCCTCTACGAGAGCGTGCAGGAGTTCTGGGTGGCCGAACGCGCGGATCGGGACCCGAAGGACATCGTCGCCTGCGGCGCACTACACGTACTCTGGGAGGATCTGGGAGAGGTGCGCACCGTGGCGGTGGATCCACGTGTTAGGGGCCAGGGAGTGGGACATCGGCTGGTGCACGGTCTCGTCGAACTCGCGGCGGAACTGGGACTGCCGAAGCTGTTCGTGCTCACCTTCGAGACCGAGTTCTTCGCCAAACACGGATTCGAACCGATCACCGGGACACCGGTCAGTCCCGCCGTCTACGCGGAGATGCGCCGTTCCGCGGACAAGGGTGTCGCCGAGTTCCTGGACCTGCCCTACGTCAAGCCGAACACGCTGGGCAATACGCGCATGTTGCTGCGACTGGACGAGCGGAACCAACCGCGACACGCGGAAGGGGCCGACCGGGTCATTCGATAACGCCCGATCGCACGAAGCGCTGGCCCGCCCGAAACGATAGGACTGATTCGACTACAGATCATCCGTCGCTAGGGGACGATCCGTGTTCGAACGGAATACTCGAAACGGGCCGCGAGTACTGGTAATGCTGCTGGCAGCCTGTTTCGCGACACTGCTGACCGGTACCAGCGCGTACGCGGCGATCGGCGACTCGCAACTTCGCCGAACCACCGACCACTATCTCTTCGAAGTCACACTGGGCGATTTCGGACAAATTCGCGCCGAACGCCCCTACCCCGACCAACTCGACTGGTCCTCGGACTCCTGCTCGTACTCACCGGACGCTCCACTCGGCTACGACTTCACCCCGAGCTGCCAACGGCACGACTTCGGGTACCGCAACTACAAGCTCCAGGACCGGTTCACCGAACGGAACAGGGCGATCATCGACGACAACTTCCGCGCGGACATGTACTCCAGCTGCGCGGGTGACGCGCTGTGCGAACGCACGGCCGATGTGTACTACCACGCCGTACGGCAGTTCGGCGCCAGTAGCGCCAACACCGCTGAGGCACTGCGGAAGGCACAGCTCGCGCCACAGTGAGCTCGTTCCGGAACGGAACTCGGAAGCCGGCCGCTCGGCGGCGGAAGGACTCCCGCACCCCACACGGCCGAAGGCCGCAGCGGAAAGCCCCCGGCCGAACGGACCGAGCGGTGGGAGCACACCGTCGGATCCGTTCGACCGGGCCTTCCAAGCACGGGCCCCTCGGCTCCCGGGAACCGCCGGCTTCCTCCGGCGAGTCCCGGAGGGACGGATCGCTAAGGCACCGGTAACGGGGTTGCCACGGCGTATCGGAGCACCGCGGACGGCTCATTCCGTTTCCTCCGGGGGCGGACCACCCCGGATGGAATTCAGCGCACTGTCCAGGTCCTCCGGTTTGACCAACACCTCACGCGCCTTGGAGCCCTCCGAGGGGGCGACGACGCTTCTGGACTCCAGCAGATCCATCAGTCTGCCCGCCTTGGCGAAACCGACCCGCAGCTTCCGTTGCAGCATCGAGGTCGACCCGAACTGGCTGGTGACCACCAGCTCCGCCGCCTGCAGCAATACGTCCAGATCGTCGCCGATATCGGAGTCCACCTCCTTCTGCTGCCCCGCCTTGGCAACCGTGACCCCGTCCGCGTAGTCGGGTTCCGCCTGTTCCTTGGTGTAGCCCACGACGCGGTGTATCTCCTCGTCACTGACGAAGGAGCCCTGCACTCGGCCCGGGCGTGCGCCTCCCATCGGCAGATAGAGACCGTCACCCATACCGATCAGCTTTTCCGCTCCCGGTTGATCGAGGATCACCCGTGAATCGGTGAGCGAGGAGGTGGCGAAAGCCAATCGGGACGGAACATTGGTCTTGATCAGACCGGTGACCACGTCCACAGAGGGACGCTGGGTGGCCAGCACCAGATGGATGCCCGCCGCACGCGCCTTCTGCGTGATCCGAACCACCGCGTCCTCCACGTCGCGGGGTGCGGTCATCATCAGGTCGGCCAGCTCGTCCACGATCGCCAGGATGTACGGGTAGGGACGGTACTCGCGTTCGCTTCCCGGAGGAGTGGTGATCTCACCGGAACGCACCTTGGCGTTGAAGTCGTCGATGTGACGGACCCTGTTGGCCTGCATGTCCTGATACCGCTGCTCCATCTCCTCGACGAGCCACCCGAGGGCGGACGCCGCCTTCTTGGGCTCGGTGATGATGGGGGTGATCAGATGCGGAATCCCCTCGTAGGGAGTCAGCTCCACCATCTTCGGATCGATCAGGATCATCCGGACCTCGTCCGGGGTGGACCTCGCCAACAGCGAGACCAGCATCGAGTTGACGAAGCTCGACTTGCCGGAGCCGGTCGAACCGGCACAGAGCAGATGGGGCATCTTGGACAGATTGGCGGTGACCATCTGCCCCTCGATGTCCTTGCCCAGCCCTATCACCAGTGGATGCGTGTCGTTGGCCGCAGTCGGTGAACGCAGCACGTCGCCGAGCCGCACCATCTCGCGGTCACTGTTGGGGACCTCGATCCCAACCGCGGACTTGCCGGGTATGGGGGCCAACAACCGTACGTTGTCGTTGGCCACCGCGTAGGCGATGTTCCTGGTCAATGCCGTGATCTTCTCGACCTTGACCCCGGGACCCAACTCGACCTCGTAGCGGGTGACCGTGGGACCGCGGACGAATCCGGTCACCTCAGCGTCGATCTTGAACTGACGCAGCACCCCGTTGATCGCCTCGATCATCGCGTCGTTGGCGGTACTGTGCCGTTTCGCTGGATCACCTTCCTGCAGGACGTCGAGCGGCGGAAGGTGGTAATCCCCCTCCACGGTCCGGCTGATGGTGAGTTGCTGCGGCTCCTCCGGAGTCGCCCCGGTCGCCTGGACCGATGCGGCTCCGCCGCCCTCGGCCGCCTTCGACGAGGTGTCGGTGCGCGATTCGGCCCGCGGCTGCTCCGGCGTCGCGGCGGATTGGGCCGTACCGGCCCGCTCGACGGCGTCCTCGGAGTCCTCCCGTGAGGGTGATCCGGTCATGGCGGCCTGCCTGCGCCTGGCCGGTCGACGGAGCTCGGCACTGCCCGCATCGGACGGAGTAAGCTCCTCCTCGGCCGGTTCGGCGGCACCGTGTTCGGGATGGGCGAGCTGACGAAGTCGTTCGGGAACGTCGCGTACCGCGGTTCCGGTCAGCAACAGCACGGCGAACAGCGAGACCAACACGAGAACCGGCACCGCGACGACGCCGGTCATCCCATTGGCCAACGGGCCACCCGCGGCGTATCCGAGCAGCCCACCAGCCTCCGGCCATTCCTCGGCCCGACGGGGCGCCCCGGTCACGATGTGCAGCACACCGAGTCCCGCGAACAGCAGCAGCGCCGTTCCGACCACCATTCGCGGCCGCGCGTCGGGATTGGTCTCGGTACGCATGAGCAGTACCGCCACCGCGAACAGCACGAGGGGAAGCGCGAGTGCCGCCGAACCCACCACCGAACGCAGCAGCCAGTCGAGCCAGTGCCCGACCGGACCGCCCGCCTGCCACCACACGCCCGCCGCGGTGACCACCGCCACGGCCAGCAGGATCAGAGCCACTCCGTCACGCCGGTGCGCGGGTTCGAGCTCCCTGGTGCGCCCCAACGTACGCAACAGGGTTCCGGTCGTCCGGGCAAGACTGCGGCCCAGTTCGGAGCCCCCGCCCCCGCCCCGCGAGTTGCGGGAGTTGGCGCCCTTGGATCCGTTCCCCCGGTTGGTGGTGGAACGCCGTGAGCCGTTCTTGGCGGTGCGCTTGGCGGTGGCGGCATTTCCGGCGGAGGATCGACCGGATCGCGTCCCCCCGCTCCTGGTGCTCTTGGAGCCGGAACCGTTCGATGTGGACTTCCCGGAGCCGTTGGAGGTGGACTTCTTCGTGTTCGCCCCGGAGGAACCACGACGCTCCCCGCCGCCACGCGCGTTCGACCGCCCCTTACCCGTCGTGCCGCTGGCCATACCGAACACGGTATCGGTGCTCCGTCTCTCGTTCGACTTCCTCCCCGGCCTGCGGAGCGGAATTCCTCTCGGGCTCGGGGCCGATGGTTCCTGGTGCGCGGCCGATTGCCTTAGGCAGGATTCTTGCGAACCGACACCGGCTCCACAAGTGTCGCCGGGGACATCCCCCGCAGGCGCTCGAGCAGCGGGCGGGATGTTCCGCACGACGGTGAACCGCTTCCCGCCGAAATCACCCCCTGCCAAAGCCGGTCCCTGCCACGGAAAAACGCTCGGCGCCGCACACGATGTGCGACGCCGAGCGCTCCCCCTCCCCTGGTGTGACTTCGACCCGTACCGGTTCCCGTTCGATCGCTTTCCCGAGCGCGCCCACCCCGACAGCGCCCGTTGGGAAACGTCGCCGGTCCTACTCGTTCGGCTCGGTGTGCCCGACGGCTCCCACTTCACTCGCGCACCCGAAGACCGACTCGCCGGCTACGGGAATCCCGCCACACGTTTCCGCGGCGTGGGCCGGTCCTCGGACACCTCGCCGGGACCGGCCAACCGCTCAGCGAGCCGTGGGGTGGTCCACGATGGGTGCGTTGACGCACTTGCTGTTCTGCGAGGAGCCGATGTTGCCCGCGATGCCGAGCACACCGACGTTGTTCCCGCAGAGCTGGATCGGCAGGACGCTGACGTTGTTGTCGTTGAGGATGTTGATGCCGTCATTGTCTTTGCTGTCGGCCATGGCGGGCGACCCCACGGCCATGAGACCGGCGGCAGCTGCCGACACCGTCAGAAGGCGAAGCGACTTACGCACGATCGGACCCCAATCTGCGATCTACTTTTACTGCGGAGCGAACCGGGCGGACGAAAACACGAAAGTTTCCTCGCAAGCTTTCTGCCGACCGGCTGTTTTCCACATTGGCATCGCAGCCGGGAACGAGCGCGCGCAGTCACACCATCGAGGCAACATGACCACACGAAAGTGATGTTGCAAACAAAATGTGTCCACGATAGCCGGAGACACACCCGGGATTGTCCACCCGAAAGTGTCATCTCAGCAGTCCTGGGCCCACGGTTGTGGAAGGGAACGAAGCCCCCTCCCACGTATCGTCCGGTGGTGTGCTCCCGATCGAGGTGTGGGTTTCCACCGCAACAACCGTCGGGAGGTTCCGCCGAACGAGCAAACCTTGGACCCGAGTGGAAAGCGCGGTTCAGGAACCGACCGGGAGCACGTTGGGCACGATCATCGGACGACGCCGGTAGGTGTCGGCGACCCACTTGCCGACCGTACGCCGCACGGTCTGCGCGATGCGGTGCGTGTCGGTGATGCCCTCGGCCTCGGTTCGGGAGAGTTCCATCTCCACCAGCGGAACCACCTCGTCGAGAGCCTTGGGGTCGTCCGAGAAGCCCCGACCGGAGACCGTAGGAGGCGATACCGCGCGTCCCGTACCTGCTTCCACCGCCACCGTGATGGAGATGAAGCCGCCCTCACCGAGTACCAGACGATCGGACAACGTGGACTCGCCGACGTCTCCGACCGAGAGCCCGTCCACATAGACGTGTCCGACCTCGACGCGCCCCGCGATGCTCGCGACACCGTCGATCAGATCCACCACGACGCCGTCCTCGGCGATGACCACCCGGTCGGCCTGGACCCCGGTGAGTGTGGCCAGCTCGGCATTGGCCCGCAGGTGACGCCACTCCCCGTGCACCGGCATCACGTTGGCAGGCCGCACCGCGTTGTACAGATAGAGCAGTTCGCCCGCCGAGGCATGTCCGGAGACGTGCACCTTGGCGCTCCCCTGATGGACCACCTCGGCCCCCAGCCGGACCAGGCCGTTGACCACGCCGAAGACCGCGGTCTCGTTGCCCGGAATCATCGAGCTCGCAAGGATGACCGTGTCGCCGTGCTGGATGCTGATCTGCTTGTGCTCGCCACGGGCCATCCGTGACAGCGCCGACAGCGGCTCCCCCTGCGACCCGGTGGAGACGAAGACCACGGAGTCGGACGACATCTGCAGCGCCTCGTCCAGATCGACCAGGGCACCCTCCGGAACCCGCAGGATGCCGTGTTCGGCGGCGATCCCCATGTTGCGCACCATGGAACGCCCGACCAGACAGACCTTGCGTCCGTAGGAGGCCGCTACGTCGAGCACCTGCTGCACCCGATGTACGTGACTGGCGAAGCAGGCCACGATCACGCGTTGCGTGGCACGTCCTATCACCGAGTCCAGCACGGGACCGATCTCACGTTCCGGGGTGACGAACCCGGGCACCTCGGCGTTGGTGGAGTCCACCAGGAAGAGGTCGATCCCCTCACTGCCCATCCGGGCGAATCCGGCGAGGTCGGTCAACCGACCGTCCAGCGGCAGCTGGTCCAACTTGATGTCACCGGTGTGCAGCACGGTACCGGCGGGGGTACGGATCGCCACCGCCAGCGCGTCCGGAATCGAGTGGTTGACGGCGAAGAACTCGAGGTCGAACTCGCCGTGCCTGCTGCGCTGCCCCTCCTCGACCTCGACGAGCCGTGGCGTCAACCGGTGCTCCTGGCACTTGGCGGACAGCAGCGCGAGCGTGAAGCCGGAACCGATCACGGGCAGTTCCGGACGTTGCCGCAACAGGAAGGGCAGAGCGCCGATGTGGTCCTCGTGCCCGTGCGTGAGCACGATCGCCTCGATCTCGTCGAGACGGTTCTCGATCGGGCCGAAATCGGGCAGGATCAGATCCACTCCGGGGGAATCGTCCTCCGGGAACAGCACACCGCAATCGACCACCAGCAACCGACCGTCGTACTCGAACACGGTCATGTTCCTGCCGACCTCACCGATACCGCCGAGGGCGACCACCCGTAGCGCCCCCTGCTCCAGCGGAGGCGGGGCCGGGGTCGCCGACGTCGGTGCCAGGGGATGTTTCTCGGTCGACGTTGCGCGTGCTGTCAACGCGATGTCACCTCGGTTGCCGCATCGGGATTGACCAGGACCAGACCAGCATCCCACAGATCGCTGGCGATGATGCGCACCTGTTCGTCCGTGGCCGACGGCAACGGGAGCCGGGGCTGACCCGTCTCGTAGCCACACAGGCGCAGCGCCGTCTTGGAGAAGATCACACCGCCGACGAAGTTCATCGACCGATAAACCGGGAGCAAACCGTAATGGATCTCACGGGCGGTGGCGACATCACCGGACTCGTGCGCGTCCAACATCTGGCGCAGCCGGTCACCGACCACGTGACCAACCACGCTGACGAAACCGACCGCCCCGGTGGACAGCCAGGGCAGGTTCAGCGGATCCTCACCGGAATAGTACACGAGGTCGGAATTGGCGATCACATCGCTGCCCGCGAACAGATCGTGCTTGGAGTCCTTGACCGCCTTGATGCGGGGGTGCTCGGCGAGCCGCTTGAGCGTCTCGGTCTGGATCGGAACCACCGAGCGCGGTGGGATGTCGTAGAGCATCACGGGGAGCTCGGTGGCATCGGCGACCGTGGTGAAGTGCGAGTACAGCCCCTCCTGCGGCGGCTTGGAGTAGTAGGGGGTGACCACGAGCAGCCCGTGGGCCCCGGCCTTCTCGGCCGCGCGTGCCAGTTCCACGGAGTGCGCGGTGTCGTTCGTTCCCGCGCCCGCGACCACGGTGGCACGATCGCCGACGGCCTCGGAGACGGCGCGCAGCAGCCGTTCCTTCTCCTCGTCGGTGGTGGTGGGGCTCTCGCCGGTGGTTCCGTTGACGACCAGGCCGTCGTTACCCAGCCGGTCCACCAGATAACAGGCCAGCTGTTGCGCGAGAGCCGTGTCGAGATTCCCGTCCGTGTCGAACGGGGTAACCATGGCGGTGAGAACGCGCCCGAAAGGACGACCTTCGGTAGCTGTGGGACTGACGGTCATAACTGCTGACGCTACCCTCCGAGGACATCATCGGACGTGCCCGTCTCGGAACTGTGTCCCGGCAACGTCCGGGCGACGGAAACATCACGACGATTCGAACCGCAGCGAGGCGTTGTTCCGCGCCCGGCGCGAACAACACCCGGATTCTTTCACAACCCCGAAAAGTGAGACACGTCACTTCACTGGGTCGTCTCCCGGCCACGGCGGGCCCGACGGGCCCACCGGAGCCACTCGCTCAAACACTGCGGCGAAGATCCTCCACCGCCAACACGTCGGCCTCGTTCCCCTCGAAGGTGACCTGTGCGGGTTTCCTGCCGAAGGCGTGCAGCAGGAGCTCCTCGGACGAACCGAGGATGCGCACCGTCCGCGGCCCGTTCTTCGCGGAAATCTCGTGACCGTCCGGACGACGAAGCACCACGCCCACGGGGCTGCGGCCGTAGAAGTACCTGGCGGTGCGGGAGAGCGCCTTCCAGAGGGCCTCCGCACGCTCCGGGTCCTCCGGTCGCGGCTGCCAACCCGGTTGCGCCCGCCGGACGTCCTCGTGATGCACGTAGTACTCGGCGCTGTTCACGCCCTCGTTGACAGCCCCGATACCGAGCGGGTTCCACTTGGGCGGTCCCTGACGTACCCGGTCGACCAGCTCCTCCCACTGAAGTTGAGCCAGCTCACCCCGAACACGTTCCCCGCGATCGGCCAGCGCCTTCAACAGCTTCCCGCCCGCCGCGTCCGGGCGGTGTTCCCGCACCACCAGGTGAACGGCCAGATCACGCGTCGACCAACCGTGACACAGTGTCGGCGCCTCCGGACCCAGCCGCTCGAACAGATCACACAATTGCTGACGTTCGTCGTTAGCCACACCCATGCCCGCACTCTAGCCTGGACATCCGGGTGAGGTCCGCGCGAGGAGGTGATCCACGGCCCCCAGTGGATCGTCGAAGGCCACGAGGCGTATCAGCCCTCGGTCACGTACGGACTCGAAGCCACCTCGGTCCCATCCCGCAGTTCGGTGATGTCGAAGTCGCCGAAGACGTTGGGGGCCACTCCCCGCAACTGCCTGAGGCACTCCACCGCCAATCCGCGGATCTCCACATCGGCGTGCTCACTGGCGCGCATCGCGACGAAGTGCCGCCAGGCGCGGTAGTTGCCGGTGACGACGATGCGCGTCTCGGTGGCGTTGGGCAGCACGGCGCGGGCCGCCTGCCTGGCCTGCTTGCGGCGCAGCGTCGCCTTGGGCTCGTCGGCGAACTTGTCCTGCAGCGCCTGTTGCAGATCCGCGTAGGCCTCCAGGCCCGCCTTGGTCGCGGCCAGGAACTTCTCGTGCAGCTCGGGGTCCTCGGCGATTATGTCGGGCTCGACCATGCCCGCGTCCCGTTCCGGGACGTAACGCTGCGACAGCTGGGAGTAGGAGAAATGCCGGTGGCGGATCAACTCGTGGGTCAACGAGCGGGAGACGCCGCTGATGTAGAAGGTCACGGTTCCGTGCTCGAGCACGGAGAGATGCCCGACCTCCATGATGTGGTCCAGGTAGCCGGCGTTGGTCGCGGTGGCGGGATTCGGTTTGCTCCAGGACTGGTAGCAGGCACGACCCGCGAACTCCGCCAATGCCTGCCCCCCGTCGGCATCGGTCGACCAGTCCACGTCTTCGGGCGGGAAGAACTCGGTCTTGCCGATCAGCCGTACCTTCGGTGGAACGATCTCGGTCACGGCGGGCGAACCCCTTTCCTGCGTAATACGGCCGGCGCGATGCCACCGGCGATGACTCCCCCGGGAGGCCCGCACCGGCGATCGGCGTGGCCACTTCCCTCGTCGAACACCCTAACGACCCGGGTTCGCCGGTTCGAGGCGCGGTACACGGTGGTGTTCGGGGCCCTCGTGCTCCGCCGCCGACACCCGAACGCCCCACGGAACCGGGATGGCGACACCACGAACCTCTTGCTGTGACATCAAAATGACGTCATGGTGATGTCATGGATCTGAGCTCACACATCAACCAGCTCCGTGAGGACCTGAGCGCGGCAGCCTCGGTGGGTGACGAGAACACCCGGCACGCCGCGACACTGCTGTCCGGGGCGCTGGAGCCCGCGATGCGGCTGACCCTGATGAACGCACTGTCGGATCTGGCCGCGGAGGTGACCACGCAACTGGACGGTCCCGTGGTCGACGTACGCCTAGAGGGCAGGGACGTACGCGCGGTGGTTAGTGGAGCCGGGGAACAGCGGCGGGAACCTCCGGAGGAGGAACCGCCGCAACCACCACCCGGCGCCGACAGCGGTGACATCAGCAGAATCACGCTGCGCCTGCTGGACGAGATCAAGGGCCAGGCCGAGCATGCGGCCTCCACGCAGGGAGTCTCCCTGAACACCTGGGTCGCCAGGGCGGTACAGGGGGCGTTGCACGGAACCCGTCCCCCCGGCACCTGGAGTGGCAGCGGGAGCGAGCAGCCCGGAGACTCCGGGGAATCCCGGCAGGACGAGCCCGCATCCTCCCGACTGAGGGGGTGGGTCAACGGTTAATCCGTCCACCGCGTCCTCCCGTAGGGGCTCACCGAAGGAGAACAACACCTTGAGCGAACATTCGGCACCACCACCCCGGGAACTGCTGCGCACCCACGATTTCCGGGTCACGGGACCGGTAGAACTGGACCTGAGCAACGGAGTCGGACCGGTCGAGATCGTGCTGGAGGAGTCCGAATCGGTGCACGTCGAAGTGAGGCACGAACCGGAGCACGGCTACCCGGACTGGCGTGGCGGACTCAGCGGACTGCTGAACTGGGTCAGCGAGCAGTTCAACGAAACCGGGATCAAACCGGGCAACGGGCGGGGCAACAGCGGTGGCCGCGAGGGCGATCGCGAGCTGAACGCGGCCGCGGAGGCGGTGAATCAGACCCGCGTCGACATGACCAACAGCAGAGTGGCCGTTCATCCGCCGACCACGGTGCCGCTGCGTTCGGTCCCTCTCTCGTTGCTGGTGCACGCACCGAGCGGCTCGCGGATCAACACCCGAACCGGCCCCGGGTCGATCCGGGTCACCGGCGGTGCGGGCCGCATGAGTCTGCAGAGCGGTTCCGGATCGGTGGTCACCGAGGAAGCGAACGGCACCGCCACGGTCCGGACGGGCTCCGGGCTGCTCCGGCTGGGAAACATGCGCGGGGGTGTACAGGCGCGCAGCGGCAGCGGGCGGATCGAGATCTCCTCGACAGCGGCGGCCTCATCAGTGGTGACCGGTAGCGGCAGCGTGTGGCTGGGCAGGGTCGCCGACGACCTGCTGGTGCGTTCCGGCAGCGGCAACATCACGGTGGCCGAGGGCGCGGCGGGGCAAGTGGAACTGATCACCGGCTCCGGCGAGCTGCAGTTCGCCGTGGGGCACGGGGTCACCGCGGAAGTGGATCTCACCTCCTCCACCGGCAGCATCTCCAGCGAGCTGGAAGTGGCCACGGAACCACCGGCGACGCCGCCCCAGCTGAAGCTGTTCGGCCGCACCGGCAGTGGACAAGCGCTGTTGACCTCGGCTGTTTGAGCACCGGTGGGGTTCGTCGACCGCGCTCCGTCGAACTCGCCTCGTACGAGCACCTCCGGTCTCGCCGCGGTGGCCCGACCACGGGCAGCAGTGGGCCACCGACTCCTGCCGGCGTAGCGGCAACGGGCACGGAGCGGACCGTCCGAGGGTCACGCCACGAGGCGCAATCCGGCGGCGAGATCACCACGCTCTCCGACGAGCACCTCGTCCAACCCGAGCCAGTCGGCCATCTCCCGCAGGGCGACGCCCAACTCCGAGGCCACGCGGTCCCTGTCCACCTCCGGTTCGGCGAACGCCCCCGGAACGCGCAACACACCAGCCCGCCGATCCGCCTTGAGATCCACCCGCGCCACGATCCGATCGTCCAGCAGGAACGGAAACACGTAGTACCCGTACTCCCGCTGCTGCCGGGGCACGTAGATCTCGATGCGGTACCGGAAGCCGAACAGTCGCTCGGCCCTGGGACGGAACCAGATCAGCGGATCGAACGGGCAGAGCAGTGCCCGAGCTCCGACCGAACGGGGCGTACGAGCACCGCGATGCAGGTAGGCCGGCTCCGACCACCCCTCGACGGCGACGGGGCGAAGCTCGCCCTGCTCGACGAGTTCGCTCACCGCCGCGCGGGAACGCTCCGGAGACAGCCGGTAGTAGTCCCGCAGATCCGGTTCGGTGGCGATGCCGAACGCACGGGCGGCACGCGAGACCAGCGCGCGCACGGCCTCGTCCTCCGGCGGGTCCTGGGCCAGGATCTCCGGGGGCAGCACGCGCTCGACCAGATCGTAGTGGCGTTGGAAACCGCGTCGGGTGGCCGTGGTCAACTCCCCGGCGGCGAACAGGAGTTCACAGGCGTGTTTGGTGTCCGAACGGTTCCACCAAGTGCCGGTTCCCACCTTGGCTCCGCCGATCTCACGTTCCAACTCCGCCGCGCTGACCGGACCGCTCTCCTTCACGGCGGTACGCACCTCGTCGGTCAGCCCGGGGGCGCGCTGCGACAGCTGACGGTAACGGCGCCGGGAGGTGTCGGCGTACTCCCGCATCCGCCAGCGCAGCAACGGCCAATCGGCCAACGGGAGCAACGAGGCCTCGTGCGCCCAGTACTCCACGAGCATGCGAGGACGCCGGGAGTTCGGATGCCAGGCCGCGGCGTCGAGCACCGACCTGTCGTAACCGCCGATCCTGCTGAACAGGGGCATGTAGTGGGCACGCACCGCCACGTTGACCGAGTCGAGCTGCAGCAGGTTCGTGCGTTTCAGAACGCGACGCAGCAACCCGCGGTCCGAGGTGCCGGTTGCCGGAGGGTCGGAGAATCCCTGGGCCGCCAGCACTGTCCGTCGAGCCTCCGCGATACCGATCGTGCGCATACCGGGCAATCCTGCCAGCGGGCACCGACGCGCCGGGTATCCGTGCGCCGATCGGGTTTCGGCCACCACCACTGACCCCGTCGGGGTGGACACGTTAGGTTTTCGGCATGGCCGACGCCGAGGTACGGACCGCCACAGTCGCGGACGCGGCAGAGATCGCCCGGATTCAGCTCGGCACCTGGCGCAGCGCCTACTCGGAGCTACTGCCGCCCGGTGTGTTGGAGGAGCTCACCCAGGACACCACCGAACAGCAGTGGTCGGAGGCCGTAGCGGAGAACGCGACGACGGTGCTGCTGGCCACGGAGGGAAGCTGGACGGTCGGCTTCTGCGTGGGCGGTACCGCTCCCGCAGCGGAAACGGCCGCGGCGGACGGCTCCGTACCGGAGGACGCGAACCACACCGTGCTCGTGAGCAGCCTGCTCGTGGAGCCGCGTTGGGGACGTCGGGGGCACGGTGGCAGACTGCTCGGCACGCTGGCCCAACGGCTGCGAGAAGCGGGCAACACCCGAGGCATCGCATGGATCCCGGAGGCCGACGAAGCGTCCATGGCCTTCTACCGCGGGGTCGGTTGGGAACCGGACGGAACGGTCCGGACCCTGGACGCGGGGGGCAGACCACTGCGCGAACTTCGCGTCACCGGAACTCTGGAGCTGCGTTTCGAGTGATTCAACGGGGTGCGGTTCACGCGGAATCCCGCCGTTCCAGCTCGATGGCTCTGCGCATCGAACGACGGCCGCGGTTCCGGTCACCCGCCAGATCATAGGCCTGCGCCAGGGCGTACCACGCCCGCCAGTCGTTCGGGGTCCGCTCCAGTTCCGCGCGCTTGGTCTCGAACCACTCGTCGGCGGCCTCGCGCCGCACTCGGCCCGAGGGACGAAGCGGCAGATGCGACACGTCCGGCAGCGTCCCCTCGTCACTCATCCGCTCCGCGAGGTGCTGCGTACGCATCCCGAACCGGATCTGGTCGATAACCAGGAGGGCACCGAGGACCGGCAGCACGAAAACCGCCACGCCGAGCACCGCGAACGCCGGAACACCGCTGAGCAGCATTGTCACCGCCCGCCGTCCCAGCAGCACCAGGTACACCGCGAGCACGAGCGCGAGCAGCAACGCGGCTCCGCGCGCGCCCGGCGACCACGAACGGCGTTTCGCGTCCTCGGACATCACAGCCCCAGCAGGGGATCCAGGCCCACGGTGACTCCCTCGCGGCGGCCGACCTCGCGCACCGCGAGCAACAGCCCCGGCATGAAGGAACGCCGGTCGTAGGAGTCGTGCCGCACCGTCAGCGTCTCCCCCTCGGTGCCGAACAGCACTTCCTGATGCGCGACCAGGCCGGTCATGCGCACCGCGTGCACGTGGACGTCGTCGATCTCCGCACCCCGGGCGCCCCCCGGGTCCCTGGTGGTCGCGTCGGGCATGGGCCCCAGTTCCGCCTCGGCCCTGGCCTGCGAGATCATCCGCGCGGTCCGGGCCGCGGTCCCGGAGGGGGCATCGGCCTTGCGGGGGTGGTGCGATTCGACGATCTCGGCCGAGTCGAAGTACCTCGCCGCGATCTCGGAGAACTTCATGGCCAGCACCGCCCCGATGGCGAAGTTCGGGACCACGAGCACGCCGATCCGCGGCTGTTCACCCAGCCACCCCTGAATTCTGCTCAGCTCCTCGGTACCGACACCGCTCGTGCCGACCACGGCGTGGATACCGTGCTCCACGCAGAACGCCAGGTTGTCCATGACCGAATCCGGATGGGTCAGATCCACCGCCACCTGGACCCCGGCCTCGGACAATCCACGCAGCGAATCCTCCCGATTGATCTCGGTGACCAGTTCGGTGTCGGCTGCCTCCCCGAGGGCCCGAACGGCCTCGGACCCCATTTTCCCGCGCGCACCGAGTACCCCGACCCTGATCGGCTCCACCGGCTCGACTCCTTTCGAAAGCTGCACGATCCCCTGCGGGCACGATATTGCTCGCATCCCCCCGGCCGGCGCACCGTCCCCCGCGAGCGACGAGGAGCGGACGGGGCGTGCAGTGGCCACCGACGAGTGCGGCCCGCCCGGAGAGTTCCGGGCGGGCCGGGTCACGTCGCACGGACCGTCATCATCGACTCGGAACTTTTGACCGAGGTTCGGCCTGTCGGCGTTCCCTGCCGGGAACGCCGGTTCCGAAGGATCTTCACTCCGCCTCTGACGGCTGCTGCACCGAGGCCTCGTCGACGTTGACCGACTCGGACTCCTCGTCGACCGGAACCAGGCTGATCTTGCCCCTGCTGTCGATGTCGGCGATCTCCACCCGGAGCTTGTCGCCGACGTTGACCACGTCCTCGACCTTGCCGATGCGCTTGCCGTTGCCGAGCTTCGAGATGTGGACGAGACCGTCCTTGCCCGGCATCAGGGAGACGAAAGCACCGAACGCGGCGGTCTTCACCACCGTTCCGAGGAAACGCTCACCGATCTTGGGCAGCTGTGGGTTGGCGATCGAGTTGATTCGATCGATGGCCGCCTCCGCGGAGGGGCCGTCCGAAGCGCCGACGTAGATCGTGCCGTCGTCCTCGATGGTGATCTCGGCACCGGTCTCCTCGGTGATCGTATTGATCATCTTGCCCTTCGGGCCGATGACCTCACCGATCTTGTCCACCGGAACGTTGATCGAGGTCACCCGCGGTGCGTGCGGGCTCATCTCGTCCGGAGACCCGATCGCCTCGGCCATGACGCCGAGGATGGCCAACCGGGCGTCCCTGGCCTGTCCCAGCGCCTGCCCGAGCACCTCGGAGGGGATGCCGTCGAGCTTGGTGTCCAGTTGCAGGGCCGTGATGAAGTCCTTGGTGCCCGCGACCTTGAAGTCCATGTCGCCGTAGGCGTCCTCGGCACCGAGGATGTCGGTCAGCGCCACGTAGTGGGTCTGCCCGTCCACCTCGTCGGAGACCAGCCCCATGGCGATGCCCGCCACCGGGGCCTTGAGCGGAACACCGGCGTTCAGCAGCGACAGTGTGGAGGCACAGACCGAACCCATGGAGGTGGAACCGTTGGAGCCCAGCGCCTCGGAAACCTGCCGCAGCGCGTAGGGGAACTCTTCCCTGCCCGGCAGTACCGGGACCAGTGCGCGTTCGGCGAGCGCACCGTGCCCGATCTCACGCCGCTTCGGCGTACCCACTCGACCGGTCTCGCCCGTGGAGTAGGGCGGGAAGTTGTAGTGGTGCATGTAACGCTTGCTGGTGTCCGGTCCGAGGCTGTCGATGGTCTGCTCCAGCCGGAGCATGTTCAGCGTCGACACCCCGAGAATCTGTGTCTCGCCGCGTTCGAACAGCGCCGAGCCGTGTGCCCGGGGAACCACACCCACCTCGGCCGAGAGACCGCGGATGTCGGTCAGGCCACGGCCGTCGATGCGGACCTTGTCCCGAAGGATGCGCTGGCGGACCAGTTTCTTGGTCAACGCCTTCAGCGCGGCACCGAGCTCCTTCTCCCTGCCCGCGAAGGCCTCGCCCTCCTCGACGCCGACCCGCTGCAGCGTGATTTCCTTCAGCTCGTCGAGCCGCTGCTCCCGCTCCTGCTTGCCGCCGATGGCCAGCGCCTCGGCCAGCTCCCCGGAAACGGCCTGCTCCACGGCGGTGTAGGCGTCCTCGGCGTAGGCCGGGTAGACGGGGTACTCCTCGGTGGCATCGCCGGCGGCCTCGGCCAACCGCTGCTGCGCCTCGCAGAGCACCCGGATGAAGGGCTTGGCCGCCTCCAGACCACCCGCGACCACTTCCTCGGTGGGCGCCTGAGCACCTTCGGCGAGCAGCTCGTCGGTCCCCTCGGTGGCCTCGGCCTCGACCATCATGATCGCCACGTCGTCACCGACGATGCGTCCGGCCACGACCATGTTGAACACGGACCGCTTGAGCTGTTCGTGGGTCGGGAAGGCGACCCACTGGCCGTCGATCAGCGACATCCTGGTGCCGCCGACCGGGCCGGAGAAGGGGAGTCCGGACAGCTGGGTGGAGGCCGAGGCCCCGTTGATCGCCAGCACGTCGTAGGAGTCCTCGGGGTTCAGGCTCATGACCGTGACCACGACCTGCACCTCGTTGCGCAGCCCCTCGACGAAGCTCGGGCGAAGTGGGCGGTCGATCAGCCTGCAGGTCAGGACCGCGTCGGTGGAGGGCCTGCCCTCCCTGCGGAAGAAGGAGCCCGGGATACGGCCCGCCGCGTACATCCGCTCCTCGACGTCGACCGTCAACGGGAAGAAGTCGAGGCTGTCCTTGGGTTGTTTGGAGGCGGTGGTGGCGGACAACAGCATGGTGCCGTCGTCCAGGTAAGCGGTGACGCTGCCCGCCGCCAACTTGGCCAACCTGCCGGTCTCGAAACGGACGGTGCGTTGGCCGAATTCACCGTTGTCCAGGACGGCGGTGCTTTCGTACACCCCGTCGTCGTATGACTGCGAGTCTGTCAACTCATGCTCCTAGAAATTGCGGGCTCCTCCGAACGCAGAGACCACAACGACCGCACGCAGCGTGGTCCGACGGGGCCGGTCATCGATCGAAGCCCAGGGGATGTTCATTCCGGCACCCCCTGTGGCCACTACCGAGGACCGGCGAAGGCCTCTGCTTGGCAGCGGTGTGGACTCTGTGTTGGAAACCCTGTGTCGCTTGCCGGTCGTGATCCGGACGTCGCTCGTGGAGTTCCACTCCATACACCAAGGGGAGTGGCAACGCGGCCACTCCCCCGGGCGAACTGTCAGCGGCGCAGTCCCAGTCGCTGAATCAGCGAGCGGTAGCGCGTGATGTCGACCCGCGTCAGATAGTTGAGCATCCGACGGCGACGGCCGACCATCAGCAGCAAGCCACGACGCGAGTGGTGGTCGTGCTTGTGTTCCTTGAGGTGCTCGGTCAGCCCCGAGATCCGGTGGGTCAGCAGGGCGACCTGTGCCTCGGCCGATCCGGTGTCGGATTCGTGCAGGCCGTACTCGGACAGAATCTGCCGCTTGTCGGTAGTGGACAGCGCCACGAGTGAGTCTCCTTGTTTTTCGTGTCCCGTGCCGCCGATACCGTGCTGGGCACGACATCGGATTACGTATCGTCACCGTTCGGTTGAAGCCAAACACTCGAAGCTGGCAATCACCCGTCTGGCTGATCTCCGGCCGCCACGGACCGCAGCCGGAGGCTGCCACCGAGCATAACAGGGAGACCGGCGAAAAGCGGTATACCCGCTGCGAGGCGTGTCACCGAGGATTCAGCGGAACCCGGTACACCGTCCGATAGGTCAGCATTCCCGAGTGCCGCTCACTGGCGACCACGTCGAGCGAGCCCGCCGACCAGGCCGGTCCCACATAGCTGTTCAACCGATCGGTGAGCCGATCGGGCTCCACTCTACCGCCCGACCAGCGAGCGACCGTAACGTGTGGGCGGAAACGCCGCACGTCCGCTCCTGCCAGCAGGGCCACCCTGCGCAGCACGGGTGCGACCCCACCGCTGTCGACCTCGTTCTCCGGCGCGACCCCCACCCAGAGCGCGCCGCGAAACGTGCCGGCCCCGGCCAGGCACAACGGCGGCACGGCGAACTCCGGTTCGCTCTCGTGGAGTTCGGCCACCCCGGCCCGTAAACGGGCGGCCACGGTGTCCGGATCGGCGTCGTCACCGTGAAAGCACAGGGTCATGTGCCACCGGCGGGGCGGGATCGGACGGAACCCGCGCGTCCGCTCCGCTCCACCCGACCACTTACCGCGCCGGTTTTCGTGCAACACGGCGGCAAGGTGGGCGACGGCGGCTTCGGAGGGCCAGAACGCGGTGAACAAACGCATCAGGAATCCTCCCGAGGTCCACCAGCGGGGGTGTCGCGTTCCGCACCGGGACGCGTCCCACGTTCGCCGTCACGGCGTCTCCACGGCGAGTCCCGGGCCGAACCTCGGGCAGTGCCCCACTCGCGGCCACCACTCATGCGGGTCTGCTGTCCTCGGACCTGGTCTCGCCGGAAGCGGCTCTTCGCAACAGCCCGGCCAGGGCGGGATGGTAGCCGTCCAGCAGGTCGGCAGCCCATTCCAGCTCGTGCGGCTGGGCGATCTGCCGCAGGGCGGGCCGCACCGCTTCCTCACCGTTTCCCACCTGCCGAACGGGCATGCTGTCCCTTCCGAGCGCGGGCCGGGAGTCCTTGACGTCCTCGAGTGCCTGTTGCATCGCTTCGGACTCCCCGGCTGCCACCCCCGGGGTGAACACCTTGCGTTCCAGCATGACGAGCCTGGCCAGCACGGAGGGATTACCGATCTTGGCACGCCTGCCGCTCATCACCTGGCTGAGCATCGGTGCGCTGATCCCCAGTACTTCCGCCAACTGAGCCTGTGAAGTGCGGTAGGCGACCACCAGTCGCCGTACCCGATCGCCCAGCGGTTCGCCGTACCACTGACGTTGCAACGCCAGATTCCGCTGGACGACCTCGCGTTCCTGCACGTTGGCTCCCCCCGGCTGCCGTTCGGATCGATGAACCCTCTCGAGTTCCGAATATTGCCAGGCCGACGACATGCACGGGGCCGGAATCCGAAAAATGTTTCATAATGCCTGGTTAGTCAACCGTACGGCGGACCGGATCACCGCGGCATGAGGAGAGCACGTGTCTCGGCCACGTCCTGCGCCATCCGAGCGACCAGTTCTTCGGCCGAGTCGAAGCGAACCATTCCGCGCAACCGCTCCACGAAGTCCAACTCGGCGTACTCGCCGTAGAAATCGCGATCGACATCCAGTACGAACGCCTCCACGGTGCGCTCGGTGCCGGAGAAGGTGGGATTGCTCCCGACCGAGACCGCGGCGGGCAGGGTCTGTTCCGGCTCCGTCGCGCCACGCTGCCGATGTGTGAACCAACAGGCGTAGACCCCGTCGGCAGGTATGGCCGCGAACTCGGGGGTGGACAGATTGGCGGTCGGGTATCCGAGTTCCCTCCCCCCTCGGCCGGTGCCGCGAACGACGATCCCCTCCAGCCGGTGATAGCGCCCCAGCGCGGCGGCAGCGGCGGCCACGTCACCCGCGTCGACACAGGAACGCACGAAGGTCGAGGAGAACGTGACCGGCGGTTCGTGCTGTTCCACCCCGTCGGTGTGGCCGCCCAGCAGTTCGGCGGACTCGGCCTCGAAACCGAACCGCTGCCCGAGCGTGTGCAGCAGGTTTATGTCCCCCGCTGCCTTGTGGCCGAAGGTGAAGTTCTTGCCCACCACGACGACCGCGGCGTGCAGCCGCTCCACGATGATCTCGTGAACGAATTCGTCGGCGGGCATTCGCGACATTTCCGCGGTGAACGGGAGCACGCAGAAAACGTCGACTCCCTGTTTCTCTGCCAGTTCGGCCCTGCGCTGCAGGGTGGTCAGCTGGGCGGGATGACTGCCCGGGCGGACCACCTCCGCCGGATGTGGGTCGAAGGTGACCAGTACGCACGGCAGACCGCGCTGGCGCGCCCGCCGCACCGCCTGCCCGATCAGTTGCTGATGCCCCCGGTGCATCCCGTCGAAAACTCCGATGGTGACCACACACCGGCCCCACCCACTGGGAAGCTGCTCCAAGCCACGCCAACGCTGCACGGCTTTCCACCCTATCTAGCCGTGCGTGCCACACGGGCGGGACCTGGGCGTGTCGCCGCGAAGAGCCTCGTGACGAGCCCGAGCGGGAGCAGCAACACACCGGCGGCCTCCGAGGCGGCGGTTCATCGCCGGAAACGACGAGCTCTCCCGGGACGACGAGGCGTCGCCGCTCGTCACCCGGCCGGACGCAGCACCAACACCGGTTTGGCCGTCGTCCCCTGATTCCGCAACAGCGCGAGGGCGTGCCCCTCGGGGTCGAACGCCGCGTAGGTGCCGGCAATGTCCGCGCCGGCGACGGATTTGCCGTGCGATAGTGCCCGTGCGGTTGCCGCGTCGATCTGATGCCGCGGGAAAGCTGCGGCGACGGCCTGATCGAGGTCCATGGACAGCTCGGGGTGCTGTTCCAGGTACTCGAGACCGTGGGCGGTTACCAGCCCGAACGGACCGACCCGGGTACGGCGAAGTCTGGTCAGATGCCCCCCGACACCCAACCGCTCCCCCAGATCGCGTGCCAGCGCGCGAACGTAGGTCCCGGAGGAGCACTCCACCATCACGTCGAGGTCGAGAGCCTCACCGGCGGAGTGGGTGGCGAGCAGGTCGAACCGCGAGACGGTGACCGGCCGGGCGCTCAGCTCGACCTCCTCGCCGCTGCGGGCGAGCTCGTAGGCACGGCGCCCGTTGATCTTCACCGCACTGACCTTGCTGGGAACCTGCTCGATGTCACCGGTCAACTCGGCCATCGCGGCCGCCGCGGCGGACTCGGTGACCCCGGAAGCGTCGGCGGTGGAGACCTCTTCCCCGTCCGCGTCCTCGGTATCGGTCGCCGAACCGAGTCGGACAGTGGCCAGATAGGCCTTGGTGTCGAGCGCGAGGTGGCCGAGCAGCTTGGTGGCGCGCTCCAAACCGAGCACCAACACACCGGTGGCCATCGGATCGAGCGTTCCGGCGTGCCCGACCTTGCGGGTACCCATGATGCGACGAACGCGGGAAACGACGTCATGCGAGGTCATCCCCGCCGGTTTGTCCACGACCAACAAACCGGCGGGAACTGTCTGCTGCGAAGAGGTACGGGTCTGACGCGGCACGACACCCCATCCTGCCTGATATCGACGACCGGACCGAAACGGGTCTCCCCCGCCGGACACACGCCCCGAGGTGCACCTCTGAAACACGGCTCGCTAACGTGGTGCGCGCGCAGGAGCAGGAGGTTGAGGGTGACGATCAAGCCGATCCGACGGTTCGGCGACCCGGTGCTACGCACGGTGGCGGAACCGGTCACTGTCTTCGACGACAGAATAACTTCACTGGTCACGGACTTGCTGGACACCGTGACCGAACCGGGGCGCGCCGGTGTGGCCGCGCCACAGATCGGGGTGAGCCTGCGGGCGTTCAGCTACAACGTCGACGGTGAGAAGGGCTACGTCCTCAACCCGGAGCTGGTGTCGACCTCGGGGGAGCAGGACGGGGAGGAGGGCTGCTTGTCCGTCCCCGGTCTGAGCTACCCCACGCATCGGGCCTCCCACGCGGTGGTTCGTGGGGTGAACCTGCGCAACGAACCGGTCACCGTCGAGGGGGCCGACCTGATGGCGCGCTGTCTGCAGCACGAGACCGACCACCTGGACGGGATCGTCTACCTGCAGCGGCTGGACGCCGAGAAGCGTCGCTCGGCCATGAAGGACGTGCGCGGCACGGACTGGTTCTGGAACGGCAACTGAGCAGCTCCCGGCACTACCTACCGAAACCGGCTACTGCTGGCGGGCCGTGGCCTCGCCTGGAACCCGCCTGGCTCCCACGACAGCCCACCGATCCGAGCGCGCCCGGGAGAGCAGCGTCAACAACCTACCGAACATGAACAGGCTCAGTCCGGTCCAGATGCCCGCCAGCCCCCAGCCGAAGACCAGCGAGAGCCAGATCAGTGGGAGATAGCCGATCGCGGCACTGAGCATCGTCGCTGTTCGCAGGTAGGCGGCGTCACCCGCGCCGAGCAGCACCCCGTCCAACGCGAAGACGATCCCGGCGACCGGCTGCAGGGCCACGAAGAACCACCAGGCGTAGGGGATCTCGGCCAGCACCGAGGAATCGCTGGTGAAGGCGGACGGCAGCACGGGGAACAGCACGGCGAACAACACGCCGAGCAGCACACCGAAGCCGAGTCCGTACCAGCTCACCTGCTTTCCGATGCTCTTGGCCGCGCGCGCCGCCTCTCGTCCCAGCGCCGCTCCCACAAGTGACTGGGCGGCGATAGCCAACGAGTCGAGTACCAGCGCCAGAAAGCTCCAGAGCTGCCAGACGACCTGGTGGGCAGCCGCGGTGTCCGCGCCGGTCCGTGCCGCCACCGAAGTGGCGGACAGGAAGCACGCCTGGAAGGCCAGGGTGCGCAGGATCAGATCCCGGCCCAGCGAGAGCTGGGCGCGCATCATCGCGGTGTCCGGACGGAGAGTGGTGCCCCGTTCCGTCAGCAGCGCACGGACGAACAGGCTCGCCGCGATGGTCTGGCCGACCACGTTGGCCACCGCGGAGCCCTCCACTCCCCAGCCAACCGGGTAGACCAGCACGGGGCAGAGTACGAGCGAGACAGCGTTGCCCGCCAACACGTAACGCAACGGCCGAACCGTGTCCTGCACCCCACGCATCCACCCGTGCCCGGCGAGGCTGATCAGCACCATCGGAGCCCCGAGCAACGCGATGCGCAGCCAACCTGTCGCGACCTCCGCGATGGCCCCGCCACCGGTCATCAACCGCACGACCGGACCGGCGAACAACTGCGCCAGCAGCAGGATGCCCAAACCGACCCCGGCACCGAGCCAGGTCGCCTGCACACCCTCCGAGACGGCATCGGCACGTCGTCCTGCCCCGTGCAGTCGCGCGGCTCGAGCCGTGGTGCCGTACGAGAGAAAAGTCAGCTGACTGGAGACAACCGTGAACAGCGTCCCGCCCAGCGCCAACCCTGCCAGCGGAATCGCGCCAAGGTGCCCGACCACGGCTGTGTCGACGAGTACGTACAGCGGTTCCGCGGCCAGCACGGCCAACGCCGGGAGAGCCAGCGCGAGCACCCGCCGCACCGGAACCCGTTCATCGGTCTCGGACACCACACCTCCAGTAAGCTGTAAACACGGGAACCGACCCTTACACAGAGGCTACGGTAAGGATCAGTCATGGACAATGCCGATTACACGGCGGGTGCGGTTCGTCTCGCCAACGCGGATCTGACGAGCCCGGAGACGCTGCGCGAAGCACTGCGGCACGAACCCTGGTGGGCACAACGAGTCACCGAGTCCGACCTGCGCGTGCTGCGAGAGGTCGCTGCGGGAATCCGACGAGCGCTGGCGGCGGCCAGTAACGGCGACGCGTCGACGCTGCTCGCGGAGGCGAACGAACTACTTACGGCCCATCCACCACGCCCGAGGCTGTCCGACCACGGCGCGGGATGGCACATCCACGTCGCGGACGTCGACGCCGAGCCGGCAGTGGAGATGGCAGCGGTCGCCGCGTGGGGACTCGCGCAAGGAGTGGTGCGGCACGGCAGCGACCGATGGGGACGGTGCGCGGCCCCGGACTGCGAGAACTACTTTTTGGACACTACGGCCAACCGGACCAAACAGTTCTGTTCGACCCGCTGTGCGAATCGGGTGAACGTGGCAGCTTTCCGCGCCCGTAACCGCGAGTGAGAGGGGTTCCCCCTAGGGGGAACGCTCCCATTCGACGGGCACTCCTCGCTGGGCTCCAGCACCGGTGAGTCGACGTCCGCGACAAGAAGCACGGCAGCGCCCCCGGGAACTACCCCCGGCCCACGAGAAGCGCCCCGTACGAGATCTCCGGTTCAGTCCCGTCGACCACCGAAGTCCTGCTCGTCCTCGCCGCCGGCCGTAGCGGGGCCGACGTCCTCGACGGTCTCCGCTTCGGACGAGCGATACGGGTCCGGCTCCCCCGCCGGAGTGGCGGACGAAGCGAGTCGCGCCACCTCGGCGTCGGCCTCCTTGGCCTGGGTGAGGACCTCGTCCAACCTACGCGCGTTACCCGGGACGGAATCGGGGACGAAAGTCAGCGTCGGTGTGAACCGGACCCCGGTCTGCTGTCCCACCCGGGAACGCAGCACGCCGGCGGCACTGTGCAGCGCCGCCGCTGTGGCGCTCTCGTCGGTGTCGTCACCGAAGACCGTGTAGTAAACAGTCGCGTCCCGCAGGTCGGCGGTGAGTCGCGCGTCGGTGATGGTCACCATGGCCAGCCTGGGGTCCTTGACCTCGTGCTCCAGCCCGGAAGCCACGATCTGCGCGATACGTTTGGCCAGTCTGCGGGCGCGCGCCGAATCAGCCACGGCGCACCTCCTCTGTCGGTCGATCCCCCACGGGACGACCCCATAGTCGTGTTCGTCCGACAACTCGCGAGGGCACTCCCCGTGCCCACGAGGGGGAACCCGTCACCCCTGACGGGCAGCAGAGCACATGTCGGCTCGCGGGAACAAGCTCAATCCTGTGGGCCGAGCATGCGCTGCCGGGTAGAAAGCAGTTCCAGTTCCGGATGTCCGGCGACCGCGCGCTCGCACGCTTCCAGAACCTCTCGAACCTGCCCCGCCTCTCCGGAGACGGCCGAGACCCCTATGACCGCGCGGCGGTAGAGATCGTTGCCACCAACCTCGGCGACCGCGACGTCGAAGCGCCGCCGCAGTTCCGAGACCAGCGGCCGGACCACCGCACGTTTCTGCTTCAACGACTGAACGTCACCGAGCAGCACATCCAGTTCGAGCGCACCTACGTACATCGGCATTCCACGCCGGCACGAGACCCACGGCACGGTGGGGACCGAACGCTCGGTCCCCACCCACCGAAGAGGTCTCAGATGCGCGGCTTCTCCTGCATCTCGTAGGCCTCGATGATGTCGCTCTCCTTGATGTCCGAGTACGATCCCAGGGTCATACCGCACTCGAAGCCCTCGCGGACCTCGGTGGAGTCGTCCTTGAACCGCTTGAGCGAGCTGATCGTGAGGTTCTCCGCCACGACCACGCTGTCCCGCAACAGCCGGGCCTTGGAGTTACGCCGCACGATGCCGTTGAGCACCATGGAACCGGCGATGGTACCGACCTTGGAGGACTTGAACACCTCGCGCACCTCGGCCCTGCCGAGCTGCACCTCTTCGTACTCGGGCTTGAGCATGCCCTTGAGGGCCTGCTCGATGTCCTCGATGGCGCGGTAGATGACCGAGTAGTACCGGATCTCCACACCTTCGCGGTTGGCGACCTCGGCCGCCTTGCCCTCTGCTCGGACGTTGAACCCGAGAACGATGGTGTTCTCCGCCGTGGCGAGGTTGATGTCGCTCTCGTTGATGCCGCCGACACCACGGTGAATCACCCGCAGCTCGACCTCGTCCCCGACCTCGATCTTGTTCAGGGACTCCTCCAGCGCCTCGACGGTACCGGAGTTGTCGCCCTTGATGATCAGGTTGAGCTGGTTGGTCTCCTGCAGGACCTTGTCCAGGTCCTCGAGGCTCACACGCTTGCGCTTGGCTGCGTTCTGCGCCTCGCGGATCCTGGCGGCACGGCGATCCGCGATCTGCCTCGCCACCCGGTCCTCGTTGACCATGAGGAAGGTGTCACCGGCGCCGGGAACCGAGGTGAACCCTACGACCTGGACCGGTTGCGACGGCTTGGCCTCGGTGACGTCCTGATCGTGTTCGTTGATCATCCGACGTACCCGGCCGTGCGCCCCACCGGCCACGATCGAGTCCCCGATCCGCAGCGTGCCGCGCTGCACCAGCACGGAAGCCACCGGGCCGCGACCGCGGTCGAGATGCGCCTCGATCGCCACGCCCTGGGCCTGCATGCTCGGATTGGCCCGCAGGTCGAGGGTGGCGTCCGCGGTGAGCAGGATCGACTCGAGCAGCCCCTCGATGTTCTGGCCGTGCTTCGCGGAGATCTCCACGAACATGGTCTCGCCGCCGTACTCCTCGGCGACCAGGCTGTACTCGGTGAGCTGCTGCTTGATGCGGTCCGGATCGGCACCCGGAACATCGACCTTGTTGATCGCCACCACGATCGGCACGCTCGCCGCCTGGGCGTGGTTGATCGCCTCGACGGTCTGCGGCATCACGCCGTCGTCGGCGGCCACGACCAGCACAGCGATGTCGGTGGACTTCGCACCCCGGGCACGCATGGCGGTGAACGCCTCGTGACCGGGTGTGTCGATGAAGGTGACCGGACGGTCCTGGCCAGCCAGCTCGGTCTGCACCTGATAAGCACCGATGTGCTGGGTGATTCCGCCTGCCTCGCCCTCCTGGACGTTCGACTTGCGGATGGTGTCCAGCAACCTCGTCTTACCGTGATCGACGTGCCCCATCACGGTCACGACCGGCGGACGCGACATCAGCTCGTCGCTGCTGCTGCCCGGATCACCGAAACTGAGGTCGAAGGACTCGAGCAGTTCCCGGTCCTCGTCCTCGGGGCTGACCATCTCGACCTTGTAGTTCATCTCCTGGCCGAGCAGTTCGAGGACCTCGTCGGAGACGGACTGCGTGGCGGTGACCATCTCACCGAGATGGAACATCGCCTGCACCAGCGAAGCCGGGTTGGCGTTGATCTTCTCGGCGAAGTCGGTCAACGAGGCACCTCGGCGCAGCCGCAACGGCTCGCCGTTACCCCGCGGCAGCCGCACCCCGCCGACCGAGGGCGCCTGCATGTTGTCCATGTACTCCTGGCGCTTCTGGCGCTTGGACTTGCGCCCGCGCCGGGACGGACCGCCCGGCTTGCCGAAGGCACCGGCCGTGCCACCACGGCCGCCTCCCGGACCGCCCCCGGGGCGTCCCCGGAAACCGCCGCCGCTGCCGCTACGGCCCCCACCGGGACCGCCGCCGGGGGCGCCGCCGCTCGGCGGACCACCACGGCCACCACCGGGGCCACTGGGGCCACTGGGGCCACCGGCCGGAGCGTTGCCACCGCGACCGCGACCACGGCCACCACCGGGACCGCCACGACCGCCGCCACCGGAACCGCTGCCGGCGCCACCACCGGGCTTGGGTGCCCGGGAGGGCATCATGCCCGGGTTCGGGCGAGGCGGCATCATGCCGGGGTTCGGCTTTGCAGCACCTTCACTGCGCTGGTTGCTCTTGGCCGCGGGGGTCTGCTGCTGGCCCTGTCCCGAGCCCTGCTGCTGACCGCCCTGCTTGTCCGGGCGCTGGCCGCCGCCCTGCTTCTCGGAACGCTGGCCGCCGCCCTGCTTCTCCGGACGCTGACCGCCCTGTCCCTGACCGCCTCGACCGGACTGACGCTGGCCGCCGGAACCACCCTGGCCACCCTGCTTTCCGCCGGAGCCGCCGCGCTGTCCCGGGGAACCGCTGCCGACACCGAACGGGTTGTTGCCGACCCGCGGCGAGCGCGGTCCCGGCTTGGGAGCCTGCGGCTTGGGCGGCACTACGCTGCCGTCGCTGCTTTCGCCGCCGGCCTGCTGCTGTTGTTGGTCGTCCGAAGACCGCGGTCCGGGCTTGGGCACATTGCGCGGTCCGGGCTTGGGCACCTGGCGCTCGCTCTTCGCCGGTCCGTCCTGGCCGGAGGCCGCCCGGGCCTGCTTGTTCGATTTGTCGGCCGGAGCCTGCTGCGATCCGTTGCCCTGGCCACTCGAGTCGGCTCCCTTGGCCTGTTCCTCCCGGGAGCCGGTCTCGTCCTGGAACTCGGCAGCGGGCGGCCGGGAACGTTGGGAGTCGGCATCGCCGCCGGACTGCTCCGAGTCGGCCTGGGCCGCGGGTTTCGTCTCGGGTGGGCCAGGTTTCGGTCCGGGCTTGGGCCTCGGTCCGGGCTTGGGAACCCGGGAGGCCGTCTTCTCGGAACCGGAGCGCGCCGTGCTCTGCTCGGACTGGGCCTTGGTGTCCTGCCCGTTCGTCTTGTTCTCCGACTTCGACTGCGTAGCGGTACTACCGTTGTCCGCTGCGGCCGCGGTGGACTTGTCCGCCTTGGTGAACGCGTCGCGCAACCTGCGTGCCACAGGTGCTTCCACCGTCGACGACGCGGACTTCACATACTCGCCCTGGTCGGCGAGTTTGTTGAGTACGTCCTTGCTTGTAACGCCGAGCTCCTTGGCGAGCTCGTGCACGCGGGCCTTACCTGCCACTGCTCTCCTCATCTGGTGAGGTCGGGCGGCAGACCCGCTCGACCTCGTCCTACTGCCGGTGCGCGTTCATGGCTTCAGCTTCACGGCTGATTCATGACGGGTCGACCTGCTTCCTTTAACTGACCGGTACGGGAAAAACCCGTGTTGGCTTGCTCGTGAGCAACCTGCTCCACATAGGCCTGCACTGTTGTGCCGTCGAGTTGTCCTCGCACGCGCAATGCGCGTGAAAAGGCCCGACGCCGTTCGGCCGAACGTAGACACGCGGGATCGGGGTGCAACCACGCACCCCGTCCCGAAATCCTGCGCCCGGGATCGGGAACGGCCCCACGGCCATCCTCGGCCACCACCCGCAGCAGATCGGAAGCCCACGTCCGGGTGCGACAACCGATACACGTCCGGATCGGCTCGTGAGTTCCACGGTTACCGGTCGATCGTGTACGAATTCTCGCTCCCCTCGCGCTGAGCCACCTGTGATTCTAACCCGTAGTTCTCACTCCGCCGAACCCACGGTCGGCAGATCATTCACCTGGGAGACGACCCCCTCCACACCCGGGGGTTCGGCATCCGGATGCCCAGCGGTCGTGGCGGGCGAACTCGGATC
The DNA here is from genome assembly GCF_900101095.1 of Actinopolyspora mzabensis. Classification (GTDB taxonomy): domain Bacteria; phylum Actinomycetota; class Actinomycetes; order Mycobacteriales; family Pseudonocardiaceae; genus Actinopolyspora; species Actinopolyspora mzabensis. Next base: position 66,840 of record NZ_FNFM01000004.1, on the reverse strand, counting down.
GGCATCACTGCGAATGTCGATGCGCCATCCCGTGAGCCGAGCCGCCAACCTGGCGTTCTGCCCCTCTTTGCCGATCGCCAACGAGAGCTGGAAATCCGGCACGATCACCCGTGCCGTCTTCGCTCGTTCGTCGACGACCTCCACCGAGACTACCTTAGCGGGCGAAAGCGAGTTACCCACGAAAGTCGCCGGATCGTCGGAGTAATCGATGATGTCGATCTTCTCCTGGCCGAGCTCGTTCATCACGTTGCGCACCCGGGCGCCCATCGGACCGATACAGGCCCCCTTGGCATTGACCCCCTCGACCGTCGACCGTACGGCGATCTTGGAGCGATGCCCGGCCTCCCTGGCCACCGAGGGGATCTCCACGGTCCCGTCGGCGATCTCGGGAACCTCCAGGGCGAACAGCCTGCGGACCAGGTTCGGATGGGTACGCGAGAGAGTGATCTGCGTACCATGCACCGTGCGTGAAACGCCGACCACGTAGGACTTGATCCGGCTGCCGTGCTCGTAGCGTTCTCCCGGCACCTGCTCCGCCGCCGGGATGACGCCCTCGCTGTCACCGACCTCCACAACGATCATGCCGCGGGAATTGGCCCTGGCGTCGCGCTGGATGACTCCGCCCAGCACCTCCCCCTCCTTGGTGGAGAACTCACCGAAGGTCTTCTCGTGCTCGGCGTCCCGCAGCCGCTGCAGGATCACCTGGCGCGCTGTGGTGGCAGCGATCCTGCCGAACCCTTCCGGCGTGTCGTCCCATTCCTCGGCGACCTCCCCCTCGGGAGTGAGACTGTGAGCAATCACACGCACCACGCCGGTCTTGCGGTCCACCTCGACCCTGGCGTGCGGTTGATGCCCCTCCGTGTGGCGATAGGCCGTCAGCAGGGCCGACTCGATAGCCTGCAGGACCGTCTCGAATGGGATGTCCTTGTCGCGTTCGATCGCCCGCAGCGCGGCGATGTCGACGTTCACCTCGACTCCTCCGTGTCATTTCCGTCGCCGCCGTCGTCCGCGGCAACGTCCGCAGCCCGATCGAGCTTGACCAATTCCTCCGCCGGTGGCTGCTGGAACTCAACCTCGACCACCGCGCGCTCGATGTCACCGTAAATCAACCGACGAACACGACCATCGGCCAGAACCAGCACACCGTGCTCTGCCGCGGGGCCGACCCTGCCGAGCAGCTCCTCACCGCCGACCGTTCTGATCCTGGCGAGCCTGTTGCGAGCACGATGCCAGTGCCGCTGTTTGGTCAGTGGACGATCGACACCGGGTGAGGTGACCTCGAGATTGTATGGCCCCGCCAGCACGTGGTCGTGCTCGTCGAGCACCTTGGACAGGGCTCTGCTGACATCGGCGATGTCATCGAGCGCCACCCCGTCGTCGGCATCTATGATCACTTTGACCAGCCGCCGGCGACCGGCTTGCTGCACGTCGAGTTCCTCGAGGTCGTATCCCACCTCCGCTACGGCCTGCGAAACGGTGGGCGTCAGGCGCGCGACTATCTCGTCCCGCGGCGGGCTGGACACGTTTGCACTCCAAAAAGTTCGCGGCGGCTGAAATTGTCCGGTGCTGGCGACGCCGGATGATTTTCCTTCGTGCCGACGTCAACCGCTTCGCGGGGCAGCGAAGCCCCACGGTCGGGACGCACCGACGGTGACCGTGGTATTCCAGGGTATCGCGTCCAACCGCTGCCGAGCGCGGCGTACGGCGAAGCGATAACGACACGATCACGGGACCACTGGCGACCGATCCCCGCCACCGACTGGCAATATGTGTGACCGTGGATTTTCCTCCCCGGATCGGCCGCGACGCCCCCGCCGGAAACGTGGACCGACGCACCCTGCTGCGCCTTTCGGCGCTGGCCACGCTCTCACCGGCACTGCTGAGCTGTTCCGGTTCCGCGGAACCGGACCCGGACCCGCTGCTCGAGCTCGCCGAGACGGCGCGAGCCGACGCGGAGCTGGCACGAGCCACGGCCGAGAGCCACCCCGAGATCGCCGGGAGCGCGCGGGTCATCGCCGACGCACGCGAGGAACACGCCGGGAAGCTACGGCGCGAGATCGACCGGTTGGCGGGTGGTGAATCCACCAGGACGAGCACTGCCCCCAGCGAACGGCAGGGCAACGCCGCGGGGGCCGAGCAGGCCGCGGAGCGCCTGCGGACGGCGTTGCAAGAGGCACAGCGCCAGGCGGCCCGAACCGTTCCCGAGCTGTCCGGCTATCGAGCGGGGCTCGCGGGGTGCGTCTCGGCTGGCTGCGCGGGCCTGCGGGAGGTCGTGGCATGAGTACGACGGAACTCTCCGAATCGAGCGAACAGGCGGCGCGGAAAGCGCTGGAGGCAGAGCACGCCGCGGTGTGGCTCTACGGACTGGCAACGGCCTTCACCGAGGAACCGAAGGTGAGATCGGAGGTCGACGAGGCCGCTGCGACACATCGCGAGCATCGCGATCGCGCACGACGATTGCTGCGCGCCGCGGGTGCGGCGCCACCCTCGGCCGAACCGGCGTACCGTCCGCCGAAAGCCGTCACCGACCAGAACTCGGCACTGCGCGCGTTGCTCGCGGCGGAACAGGACTGCTCCGTCGGATGGCTGGCGGTGCTGGAGCGCTCGGAGAGCCGGCAGCTGAGCGAGCTGGCGCTGACCTGCCTGACCGAGGCCGCCACCAGGGCGACGCGGTGGCGGTTGCGGTTGGGAATCGAACCGAGCGCGCCCGCGTTCCCGGGACGGGAGTAGGGCGAACGATCCGGGCAAGCGGGGTGGCCGGCGCCGGCTGCCGGGGCGGCACGCGGTGATCCCCGGCGATCGACCACGGGCTCCGCCCCGATCATGGCGTGGCTCGATCTCACGCGAAATCGACGCCCCGCGCCTCGGTCTCGCGAGCTCGGTACGGCAGCTGGGTGAGGAACCCGTCAATCGGGGTTTTTGTCCTGGTACGCGCCGAGTTTGAGGGCTTCGGTGGTGACGTTTTTGAGCCTGCCGTCATCACTGTCACTGCGCCCGAAATAGGAGGACTCGCCGATGACCACCAAGCGCTGCCGCTGCTTCGAGTCGTATCCGTAGTCGTGTGACAGGCTCGGGTACTTCTCCGGCAGGTCGCGCCCCGCCGTGACGAGATCCTCGATGTTGCCGGTGGCGTTTCGGGTGGCCATGCGCTCCAGCTGCTCGGCGCTCTCGGCGTCGGGCATGCGCACGGTAACCACCGAGGTCAGCACCTTCTCCCCGTTCTCCAACTGCGTGGTGTACAGCGCACGGGTGAGGTGTTCGCAGGGGTGGTCGGCGAAGAAGTCCGAGATCTTGCCGGTCGAATGCTCCGCGCAGTTGGCGGGTTCGTCGCTGAGCCCGGGGGCGAAATCGTAGGCGGTCCGGGGTTTTCCGGGATCCGTGGTGGAGTCGTCGGAGGGGGCCGGGGGCGCACTCGGTTTGATCACCACCCACAGCAGTCCGGAGACCACCGAAACCGCGCAGAGCAGCAGCGCGCGTTTCGCCCACCCCAGCGGAGTGATCCCGCCTCCGGAAGCGGATGAACCGCCTCCGGGAGCGCCGTTCGGCACTTCTGCGCCGAAGGCGCCGTACCCGGCATTTCCCCGTGTCGGATCGGACGGCGGGGAAACCTGACCGGCTCCCGGTATCGGCCCGGACGGCGCCGGGCCCGGAGGCTGGGCCCCCTGGGAGTGCTGCGGGTGCGAAGGCTGGGATCGGGGGTGCTGGGGCTGCCCGTGATTGGCCCGCTCGGGCGGGGGAAACGTCGGTCGGGTGCGCTCCTCGCCGGCCCCTTCCGAACGAGCATCCCCGTTCCACGCCGGCGTTGCTCGTTCGGGTGACCCCCCGTGGCCGCCGCGGACAGCGTTGAGTGGCGCGGTGTCCCCGCGCTCGAAGTTTTGCTGCGACCCCGTCATCTGTTCGGGTGCACCGTGGTGATCCGACACGGGCACCTACCGTAGCGGGTAACGCTCGGGCAGAGAACAGCACATCAACTACGCCGGGAAGGCGGGGTCGGACCGGAGCGCGTCCAGGAGCATTCGAACGTCCTCCGCCGTGTTGTAGACGTGGAAAGCCACCCGGATCCTGCCGTCCCGTTCGGAGAACCGAACACCGACATCACGTAACCGGGACAGCGCTTCGGGCGCCTCGAAGGAGACTATGGGCGAATCGGGTTCGGCCAGGCCCAGCTCCGAGCACAACGCCCCGGCCAGCGCGAGGCAGTGCTCGCGGATCGCGGCCCTGTCGAGTCCGACCAACCAGCGCAGCGAGCTCGCCGCTCCCAGCTGTGCGAACCAGTCCGGTGAGGAGTCCAGCGCACGCGCGTCGCTCGCCAGCCGCAGCGGCAGACCGTAGATGCTCTGCCACGGGTCCTCCCCCGCGTACCAGTTCGCGCCGTGCGGACGCGGCCACGGTGCACTCGGACCGACCGCCAGCCAGGCCGCACCGCGCGGCGTGAGCAACCACTTGTAGCCGCATCCCACGACCCAGTCCGCCCAGTGCAGTTCCAACGGCATCCAGCCCGCCGCGTGACTCACGTCGAGCAGCACCCGGACACCGTGTCGCTCGGCGAACGCGCGCAGTCGGTCGGGATCCACCATCGCGCCGTCGGCGGACTGCACCACGCTGACGGCGACCACGTCGTGCTCTGGCAGGGAGTCGAACAACCGGTCCGGGGCGACCTCGGTAACCCGCACGCCACGGTCGTGCTGTGCGGCGAACGGAAACACCACGCTCGTGAACTCCCGCCGGACCACCAGCACGCTGCTGTTGTCGGGCACGCCAGCCGCCACCGATCCGACCAGTTGTCCCACCGAACTTCCAGTGGCCACCCGTTCCGGGGAAACGCCCACCAGTCGAGCGAAGTCCCGCCGCGCCGAAACCACGAACTCGTCGAACTCGGTGGCGGCGAGTCGACCGGTACGCCACCTGTCGATCACCGCCGACACGGAGTCGGCCGCGAAAACGGGCGGAATCCCGATGCTCGCGGTGTCGAGATAACCGGTCGGGACCTCGAAGCTCGCACCGAACGACTCGCGCACGTCGAGACGATACCGCGACGAGGACCGGTGACGATCACATCGAGAATCTTCCGGCCTTCCGGACACGGCACGTCAGCGGCCCACCCGGGACGACTCCACCCGACCGGATGTCGTCGGAGGGCCTAGCCGGACACGGCACGTCAGCGGCCCACCCGGGACGACTCCACCCGACCGGATGTCGTCGGAGGGCCTAGCCGGACACGGCACGTCAGCGGCCCACCCGGGACGACTCCACCCGACCGGATGTCGTCGGAGGGCCTAGACTGCCGGGCATGCACAGCGAAGAGGTCGAGATACGCACCGGTGGTCGCGAAGTGGTGCGCGATCTCAACACCGAGTGCGAGAAGTTCCTGCGCGGGGCCGAAGGGGACGAGGGTCTGCTGCACCTGTGGGTCCCCCACGCCACGGCGGGAATCGCCGTCATCGAAACCGGGGCGGGCAGCGACGACGACCTGCTAGCCGCGCTGCGCGAGCTGCTCCCGGCGGACGACCGCTGGCGACATCGGCACGGCTCCTACGGCCACGGACGTGACCACGTGCTACCCGCTTTCGTGGCGCCGTTCGTCTCCGTACCGGTGCTCGGGGGGCGCATGGCGCTGGGAACGTGGCAGTCGGTGTGTCTGGTGGACACCAACACCGACAACCCGACCCGGCGGATCCGGATGAGTTTCCTCCGCGGCTGAACCGGACGGTCCCCTCCACGGTGGCGGACCTCCCCAGGGCCCGGGACCGGTAATCTTTCCGGTGTGACGCAACCACCCCGTGGGCCGTACGACAACACGTCCGGCCAATCAGGATTCGGCCCGCGAGGCGGTCAGCAGTATCCACAGTGGCCGCCCCATTCCGGTGGTTCCGCAGGGAGTTGGTCGACGGACTCCCGGTCCAGTCCGTACGGCTGGCAGTCCGATTCCAGCCACTCGGGGATGCCCCGGGAATCCATCTACCGCGGCTTCGGCACGTTCGACGAACCCGTCAGTGGCGGGAACCGTCGGGGAACCCGATGGATGGTGGTTACGGGGCTCACGCTCGCCGTCCTGTTGTTGGCGAGTGCGATCACCATCAGCATCTACTACGGAACCACCTCCTCGCCGTCCGGCGGCAACGTCGCCGCGGACGAGGAGCGGTCCTCGACGAGCACCTGGACCGCGCCTCCGGCACCGGAGCCGGTGATCGAGGGCTGGCAGGTGGGCTACAACGAGCGGAGCCAGTTCGCCTACGACGTACCGCAGAGCTGGAACGTCCTACCGGCCGAGCAGAGCTACACGATCTCCGGTGTTCGGAACGTAACCTTCCACGGCCTCGTGGACGGCCCCTCTTACCGGTGCGACAACCGCACACTGGTAGCCGGTCGTGTGGTGAGCGCGTGGGTGGACGCCGAAACGACGATGTCGAATGCCGCCAAGAGTTTCTACGAGAAAGCCCGAACCGACTTCTACGCCACCAACGGAGTCGCTCCGGAGATCTCGTTCGAAACGGCGGAACCACGTGAGACCACAGTGGATGGCTTCGACGCGGTCCGGCTGTCGGGCACGGTGACGCTGGGGGACGAGCGGAACTCGTCGAACGAAGCGGCCGGGTGCCTTCCCACGAAGGTCACGATGGCGACACTGGTGGTGAAGGCCGAGGAACACTACGTCGTGCTGGTGGCGAGCGCGGACAGCGAACGCCCCGCCGCCTCACCGAGCGCCCCGGGCGAGGACGTGGTGCCCCGCATCGTCGACTCGGCACGCACGGTGCGCTGAACGGCGGAGGCTCGATCGGGCAACGTCGAGAATCGGGCCCCCGCCCATTACACGCTCTCCCCACTACCCCCACTACGCGCTGCCCACTGCACGGGGGCTCCCGCGCCATGGGGAACGGGCGGGGTCCGCCCCGACGAGCTCTCGCCAGAGCGAACCCCATCGCCCTGATCAGCCGTGCAGCAGACCGACCAGATGCCCCACGATCCGGTCGGTGGAGATCTCGGTGCGCTCCCCGCTGGCCCGGTCCTTGACCTCGACCACACCGTTGGCCAACCCCTTGCCGACCACGAGGATCGTCGGAACACCGACCAACTCGGCATCGGCGAACTTGACCCCCGGTGAGACGTTCCGGTCGTCGAGAATCACGCGGACACCGGCACCGTCCAGCTCGGTGGAGATCCGCTCGGCCTCGGTGGCCAGGCTCTCGTCCTTGCCCGCGATCACCACGTGCACGTCGGCGGGTGCGACCTCCCTCGGCCACACCAGGCCGAGCTCGTCGTTGTGCTGCTCGGCGATGGCCGCGACCAGTCGGGAGACCCCCACACCGTAGGAGCCCATGGTGACCCGCTTCGGCTTGCCGTCCTGCCCGAGCGCGTCCAGCGAGACGGCGTCGGTGTACTTGCGCCCCAGCTGGAAGATGTGCCCGATCTCGATCCCGCGGGCGGAGCGAAGTACGCCGCGGCCGTCCGGCGAGGGATCCCCCTCCCGAACCTCGGCCGCCTCGATCGTCCCGTCCGGGGTGAAGTCGCGGCCGCAGACCAGATCGACCACGTGGTGGTCGGGTTTGTCGGCGCCGGTCGCCCAGGCGGTGCCCCGGACCACCCGGGGATCGACGAGGTAGCGCACCCCGTTGTCACGCAGTGCCAGCGGACCGACGTATCCCTTGACCAGGAACGGGTTCGCCTCGAAGTCGGCCTCGTCGAGCAGGGCCACCTCCAGGGGCTCCAGGGCGGCCTCGAGCCGCTTCATGTCGACCTCGCGGTCGCCGGGAACTCCCACCGCGAGCAGTTCCCACTCCTCGGTTCCGGGAGCACGGGTCTTCACCAGCACGTTCTTGAGCGTGTCCGCGGCGGTGAAGGTGCGTTGCTCGCTCTCGGAGTCGAGGAACTCCACCAGGGTCTCGATGGTCGGGGTGTCCGGGGTGTGGTGAATCTCGGCGGGAGGATGATCCTCGATCCGCCCCTCGGCGGGCGCCGGTGTCGTGACGGCTTCGACGTTGGCCGCGTAGTCGGATTCACTGCTGCGCACGAAGGTGTCCTCGCCCGTGGCGCACTCCGCCAGGAACTCCTCGGAGGCCGACCCTCCCATGGCACCGGAAGTCGCCGACACCACGGTGTAGTCGAGCTCGAGCCGGTCGAACAGCCGCACGTAGGCCTGCCGGTGAAGCTGGTAGGAACGCAGGAGTTGTTCGTCGTCGAGATCGAAGGAGTAGGAGTCCTTCATCACGAACTCTCTGCCGCGAAGAATCCCGGCGCGGGGGCGTTCCTCGTCGCGGTACTTCGTCTGGATCTGGTAGAGGATGACGGGGAAGTCGCGGTAGGAGTTGTACTCTCCCTTGACCGTCTGCGCGAACAGTTCCTCGTGGGTGGGCCCGAGCAGGTAGTCGCCGTTCTTCCGGTCCTTGAGCCGAAACATGTTCGGCCCGTACTCCGTCCAGCGACCGGTGGCCTCGTAGGGTTCCTTCGGCAGCAGTGCGGGCAGGTGGATCTCCTGGGCACCGATGGCGTCCATTTCCTCCCGTACCGCCCGCTCGATGTTGCGCAGCACCCGCAACCCCAACGGCAGCCAGGAATAGATGCCCGGCGCCACCCGACGTACGTATCCGGCGCGCACGAGCAGACGGTGGCTCGGCACCTCCGCCTCGGCCGGATCCTCCCGCAGGGTACGCAGGAACAACGTGGACATCCTCGTGATCACGGCTGCGCGCTCCTTTACGCCCGGCGTTCTCCTCGCGTGTTACGGGGCAGCGTAGCTGCCGGGACCACGGTCAGTGGCGAGTCCCCTCCCGCAAGGGAGCTCCCGCGCGGAAAGTTCCGAAGCGCGGGACACGGGTCCCACGATCGGAGCACAGCGGCGGCTCTCCGCACGCTCACCACGCGTGGGTGTGGCTCAATTGTTCCGCACTTCGAGCGAACCGAGCACACTATGGGAGCTGTGATGAGCGCGGAAGACGGCGACGGACCGCTGTTCTGGCATCCGGCCCGGCAGCTGGACGGGAGGCGCCACGCGATCCGGAACGACCGTCCGCCGTGGGCGTGGGGCTGGTCGGAGGTCCGGACGCTGTGCGGCTCGTTGCTGGATCCCGCTCCGGTCAGTTCCACGGAGTGGTTGCTGTATCCGACCTGTCGAGCGTGCTGGGACAGCCTGGTTCGTCGGCGGGTGCCGGACTTTCCCTGCGCGGCCCCGGAGGAGGATCAGCCGCCCGAGGAGCGCTGAGGAAGCGCGGAACGGGCCGTGGCCGCGCGGTTGCCCGCTCGACTCCGGGGGTGACGAAGTCCTACTACTAGGCTGCGGTGGATCCCACGCGGCCCGGTTCGCCCCGGGCTCTCGGAACCCCAGGCCCATACGGAAAGGATCCCGAGTTCACGTGTTGGTGTTGCTTCCCCCGTCCGAAACCAAGTCGAACGGCGGTGACGGAGCGCCGCTGCGGCTCGAATCCCTGGCGTTCGGGGAGCTCAACCCGGTACGGGAACGGCTGGCCGAGGCCCTGACCGAACTGGCCTCGGACACCGACGCCAGCCTGCGGGCCCTCGGCCTGTCCGAACGAATGTCGGGGGAGGTCACGCGCAACGCCACACTGTGGAACTCTCCGACCGCACCGGCGCTGGAGCGTTACACCGGAGTGCTCTACGACGCACTGGAAGTCGGTTCGATGTCGGCGGTCGAGCGGTCCCGTGCCGACAACCGGTTGGCTGTGGCCTCGGCGCTGTTCGGCATGGTCCGAGGTGGGGACCCGATACCCGGGTACCGGCTCTCGGCGAACTCGACCCTGCCCGGGCTCGACCCACTGCGCACCGTGTGGCGTCCCGCGCTGGAGCCGGTACTGGCCGCCGAGCGGGCACCGGTGGTGGATCTGCGTTCCGGCGCCTACGCCGCGCTTGCGAGAACGCACGGTGCCGTGGCGGTAAGTGTGGTCACCGAACTGGCGGATGGCTCGCGCAAGACCGTGAGCCATCACAACAAGGCCCACAAGGGACGGCTGGCGCGTGCACTGGCATGTGTCGAGGAAGAGCCCGACGATCTCGACTCGATAGCCGTGGTGGCGGAAAAGGCCGGGCTCAGGGCGGAGCGGGCGGGCGAACGGGCACTGCGCGTGATCGTGGCCTGACGAGGACCGGGCCGCTCACCGGCAGCGTCGTCACCCCCGAAGTGGGCTAGAATCATCTCGTCGCGGTCGGCCGGTGAGCGGCACGGTGTCTTCGGTTGCCCTCTCGGCCGAGCGAAGTGAGGCGCAGCGCTGCGCGGAGCCCGGTAGGAGTGGCCCACGACGTCCGGAGCATCCGGCCCCCGGGGTCAACACACCCGCCGGCGGCACCGAACAGGGCTGTCCCTCCGGAGCACACTCAGCCACTCCCGCCGGTCACGGGACTGTCCGCGGCGGTGAACCGTGTTCCGCGACCCGACGAGCCCGGAGAAGGAGGACCGCGAACGTGTCCGAATGCCTCTTCCGCGGTGGGTGGACCCCACCGCCCTGCGCGGACGTGCGGTCCGGGGCGGTCCCGGAGGACGTGGTGGCAGGAGCCGTCGCGAACCGGGTGACGACGGCCGAGGCACCTGGATCCTCATGAACGAGGCGAGTACGGCGCTGCCCGAGCGAGTGCGGGTGGTGGGTATCGGCGCCGACGGTTGGCCGGGGCTGTCCCCGACCGCCAGGCAAGCGATCGCCGGGGCCGACGTGCTGCTGGGCAGCCGACGACAGCTCGATCTGGTGCCGGAGCCGAGTGGCCGTCGGATCGCCTGGCCCTCACCGCTGTTGCCCGCGCTGCCCGGCTTGTTCGCCGAGTACGCGGACAGCACCGTCTGCGTACTGGCGAGCGGGGACCCCATGTTCCACGGAATCGGTGCGACCCTGGCCAGGATGCTGGGACCGGAGCGGCTGGATGTGATACCGCAGCCCTCCTCGGTGTCACTGGCGTGTTCCCGGTTGGGATGGCCACTGCAGGAGACCAGGGTGGTCAACCTGGTCGGCAGAGCGGTGGAGAACGTGCTGGCCGCGCTCGATCCGGACGCACGCCTCCTGGTGCTGGGCTCCGACGGGACCACGCCGGGGAAGGTCGCCGAGCTGCTCACCGAGCACGGCTTCGGCCGCAGCGAACTGACGGTGCTGCAGAACCTGGGAGCCGCGCACGAGCGGCACCGGACCACGAGCGCGGCCGAGCTGCGGGAGAACACCGAGCCGCTCCACGTACTCGCGGTGCGATGTCGTACCGACGCGGAAACGCAACCCCCGTTCGAGCGCTTCCGAACCGCCGGCGCGCCGGGACTGCCGGATGAGGCGTTCGAGCACGACGGGCAGCTGACCAAACGGGATGTGCGGGTGACCACGCTGGCTCGGTTGGGCCCCTTCCCCGGTGGACTGCTGTGGGATGTCGGCGCGGGAGCCGGCAGCGTGGCCGTCGAGTGGATGCGTGCCGCTCCGTCCTGTCGGGCGATCGCGATCGAACGAGGCGCCGAGCGTGCCGAACGAGTCGTACGCAACGCCGCCCGACTCGGGGTTCCCGAGCTGAGCGTCGTTCGGGGAGCCGCTCCGGAAGCACTACGAGAACTGGAACGACCGGACGCGGTGTTCGTCGGCGGCGGGGTGACCACGCCCGACGTGTTACGGACCTGTATGGAGGCGTTGGCCCCCGGCGGACGACTGGTGGTCAACGCCGTCACGATGGAATCGGAGTCGATAGTGTCCGACTGGTACAGCAGGATGGGCGGCGAATTGGTGCGCATCGGCATCGAACAGGCCGCGCCGATCGGTGGATTCACCGCTTGGCGCCCCGCCATGCGGGTGACGCAGTGGGCGGTGACGAAGCGATGACGGTTCACTTCGTCGGTGCCGGCCCCGGTGCGGCCGACCTGATCACCGTGCGCGGCCGGGACACCCTCGCGAACAGCCCGGTGTGTCTGTACGCGGGCAGCCTGGTTCCCCGAGAACTTCTGGAACAGTGCCCGGCGGAAGCCCGACTCGTCGACACCGCCAGGATGACGCTCGACGGGATAGTCGACGAGATGCTGGCGGCCCACCGTCGGGGGCAGGACGTGGCACGGCTGCACTCCGGGGATCCGGCTGTGTTCAGCGCCGTGGCCGAACAGATGCGCAGACTCGACGCGCACGGTGTGGACTACGAGATCGTTCCGGGGGTACCCGCGTTCAGCGCGGCGGCGGCAGCCCTGAACCGAGAGCTCACCGTTCCCGGTGTCGGTCAGACCGTGTTGCTCACCAGGATCGCTGCCCGAGCTACCCCGATGCCGGAGGGCGAGGATCTCGAGACGCTGGGCGACAGCGGCGCGACGATGGTGCTGCACCTGGCGGTCAACCGCGTCGAGGAACTAGTGGAGCGGTTGGTGCCGAACTACGGGCCCGAATGCCCCGTCGCCGTGGTCGCCGGTGCGAGCAGGGACGACGAGGTCGTGCTGCGCGGCACGCTGTCGGACATATCCGGTCAGGTCAGGCAGGCGGGGATCGAGCGTACCGCCGTGATCGTCGTGGGCGAGGTGCTCACGGCGGGTGAGTTCCCGGACAGCCACCTCTACTCGGCGAACCGTTGTCGCGAGTGATCACCCGTGCATGAGGTGTGGGGGCCTCGCCGTGGAGGCCGGACGTCGATTCGTCGGGCGGTGTCGGGGGGCGAACTCCCGTCAGAACCTCGGAGAAGTACGTCCCACTATTCCGCCACCCCGGTCGATCACGATCACCTCGACCTCCACGGCTGATCCGCGCAGCGTTTCCAGGGCCACTTCGCGTGCGTGACGAGCGACGACGTCCCCCAGCGGGAAATCCTCGGCGAGGCTCCCCTGGAGCGCGTCGAGAGCGGTGTTGGCACCGCTCACGCGTTCGGCCAGCTCCGCGCTGCCGCCCTCCTGCCGCACCAGCCGGGACAGCTGCGCGAAGTTGACCTGGGAACGCTTGGAGTGCAGATCCAGGTGGCCGTCGGCGAGCTTCGCCATTTTGCCGATGCCGCCCGCGATCGTGAGCCGGGCCACCGGGTGTCTGCGCAGGTACTTCAGCACCGCTCCCGCGAAGTCGCCCATGTCGAGCAGCGCCTCGTCGGCGAGCCCGTGGAGCTCGACGACCGTGCGCTCCGACGTGCTGCCGGTGCAGCCCGCCACGTGTTCGAGCCCCTCGGCACGGGCCACGTCCACCCCCCGCCGAATGCTGTCTATCCACGCCGAGCACGAGTACGGGATCACCACTCCCGTGGTGCCCAGGATCGACAGGCCACCCGTGATCCCCAGCCTCGGATTCCAGGTGTGTCCGGCCAGCTCCGCGCCGTCCTCGACCGAGATCTCGATCACCACGTCCCCGGAGTCTCCGTGTCTCCCGGCGAGCTCGGTGACCGCTTCGGTGATCAACCTGCGGGGAACGGGGTTGATCGCGGGCTCACCGACGGCCAGCGGCAGGCCGGGCTTGGTGACGGTGCCGACACCGGCTCCCGCGCGGAAGGTAACCCCGCTGCCCTGCTCGCCACGGGTGACACGGGAACGCACGACGGCACCGTGGGTGACGTCCGGATCGTCCCCGGCGTCCTTGACCACTCCCGCGAACGCCCAGCCCGGGCCGGAGCTCTCGCGGGTGAGCGCGAAGGACGGGCAGTGCCCCTTTGGCAACCGCACCGGTACGGGATCCGGGAAGTCACCCGTGAGCAACGCCGTGTAAGCGGCTGTGGTGGCGGCCAGGGCGCAGGCCCCGGTGGTCCAGCCGTACCGGAGCCCACCCGACTGCTCGACGCTTTCGTTCGCCACGGCAGAATGCACTCCAACGGGTTCGATTGGTCGTCCTGACTGCGGAGTTCACGGTCACCGAGCCCGGCCGCCGAAGGCACCAGGGATTTTCGGCGGCCCGAGCTCACCGGCGACGAGCTCGACCTTACGACCGGTCCGGCCCGTCCGCGTCGGGAACCCGGAAGACCGCGGTCCCACCGATGTTCCGGGCCCCAGCGCGGGGGCGCCACCGGAGGTCCGCACTCGATTTGAGGGGTAACGATGAGTCCGCGTGTCCTCGTGCTGGGCGGCACCGGCGAGGGTAGGCGACTGGCCGAAAAGCTCGCTCAGCTGGGAATTTCGGTGGTTTCCTCGCTCGCGGGCCGGGTTCGCGAACCGAAACTGCCCGTCGGTGAGGTCCGGATCGGCGGGTTCGGCGGCCGGGAAGGACTGGCCGAGTATCTCCGCGCGGAACGGATCGGGACCGTGGTGGACGCCACCCACCCCTTCGCCACGCGGATGACCGAGAACGCGGTATCGGCCACCGAAACCACGGGAACCGAACTGCTGGTGCTGCGGAGAAGGGCGTGGTCTCCGGGGCCGGCCGACGAGTGGCACCAGGTGGACTCGCTGGCCGAGGCCGCCGAAAAGGTCGGCGAGCTCGGGCGGCGCGTGCTGTTGACCACCGGGCGCCAGGAACTGGGGTGCTTCGCCGCCGCACGGGACATCTGGTTCCTGGTGCGCACCGTCGAGGAGCCCGAACAACCACTTCCCCCGAACATGACCACGCTTACCGCCAGGGGACCGTTCGACACCGCCGCCGAGTTGGAGCTGCTCCGAACTCACCGGATAGAGGTAATCGTGAGCAAGAACAGCGGAGGCAGCATGACCGAGGGGAAGCTGGACGCCGCACGAAGGCTGGGACTGCCGGTGGTACTCGTGCGACAGCCGGACCTCCCGCCCGCACCGGTGGTGCACACGGTGGCGGAGGCACTCACCTGGTTCCGGGAACGCGGTTCTCATGCCGGGTAACGGCGTGGGGTGAACACGGTCGCACCGTCCGAACGCTCGACTACCCTGCTGGTGGAGGAGCCGACCAGCAACAGACACCGCATGTCGACCTGTTCCGGATCCAGCTCGTCGAGCCGGACGATCCGAACGTCCTCCTCCGCACCTCCGATGTCCCTGCCGATCACCACCGGTGTCTCGGGAGCACGGTGCCGGAGCAGGGTGTCGCGGGCCGCACCGACCTGCCAACGTCTGCTCGCGGAGGCCGGGTTGTAGACGGCCATCGCGAGATCGGCACTCGCGGCGGCCTCCAGCCGCTGTTCGATGACGCTCCACGGCTTGAGGCGATCGGACAGCGAGAGCACGCAGTAGTCGTGGCCGAGCGGCGCTCCCGCTCTGCTGGCCACCGCCTGCGCAGCGGTGAGGCCTGGGAGCACGCGGACGTTCACGTGTTCGTAGGCCGGATCGGTGGCCGCTTCCAGCACCGCGCTCGCCATGGCGAAGACACCCGGATCGCCGGACGAGACCACGACGACCTCGCGTCCGGTGGCGGCGAGTTCCAGAGCCGCCGCGGCCCGCTCGGCTTCGACCCGATTGTCCGAGGGGTGCTTGCGTTGACGCGGATTGCTCGGAATCCGGTCGAGGTAGGGACCGTAGCCCACGAGATCGTCGGCGGCGCCGAGCGCCGCCTGCGCCTCGGGAGTCGTCCACTCCCGACCAGCAGGCCCCAGTCCGACCACGCTCAGACCGCCCGGCCCCGAACCGGTGCCGCTGCGTACTTCCTCGCTCGCCCCGGTGGCGCCGCTGGCCTCCCCCACCGGACTGGGCAGCAGCGCCAGTGAGAAGTAGGGCACGCTTTCGGGATCGACGTCGCCGAGCTTCTCGACTCGTTGGCGCCTTGTGCTGGCACGTTCCACGTAGTAGGCACTGTCGAGGCAGCCGGCCTTCTCGAAGGCCTCCCGCACTCCCTCGAAGGTCCGTCCCAGTTTGAGCACAGCGGCGGCGTCGGTGTCCCGCAACCGCTCGGCCAGGGCGTGCGGCTCCAGGGTGCCGGGCAGCACCGTGAGGATCTCGTCTCGTTCGGCGAGGGGACGTCCCAGTTCGGCCGAAGCGGCGCTGACCGAGTTGACGCCCGGCACGACCTCGGTGTCGAACCGACCCGAGAGCCGTTTGTGCATGTGCATGTAGGAGCCGTAGAAGAACGGGTCGCCTTCGCCCAGCAGCGCGACGTCGCGCCCCGCGGCGAGGTGGGCGGCCAGCCTGCCCGCGATCTCGGTGTAGAACTCGTCGATCGCGCCCTGGTAACCCCCGGGGTGATCGGTGGTCTCGGTGGTGACGGGATACACCAGGGGCTCCTCGATCTGGTCACCACGCAGATAGGGCTCGGCCACCGAACGGGCGATGCTGTTGCCGTGCCTGGCGCTGTGATAGGCGACCACGTCGGCCGCACCGATCAGACGTGCCGCCTTGACCGTGACCAGTTCCGGATCACCGGGTCCCAGCCCCACTCCGAACAGTCGGCCGGGCACGGGGTCGTTGCTGTGTTGGCTGCTCACTCTTCCTCGCTCGCGATCGCGTTGATGGCGGCGACCGTCATCGCACTACCGCCGCGCCTGCCGTGCACCACCAGGTACTCGGGGCAGCCGGGGTGCTCCTCCAGCGCCTGTTTGGACTCGACCGCACCGATGAACCCGACCGGAATCCCCAGGACCGCCGCCGGTGTTCCCGCGCCCTCCTCGATCAGCTCCAGCAATCGGAACAGGCAGGTGGGAGCGTTGCCGATCGCGACCACGGCTCCGTCGAGCCTGCCGCGCCACAGCTCCATGGCTGCCGCGCTGCGGGTGGTTTCCAGCTGACGGGCAAGGCCCGGGACCCGCGGGTCGGACAGGGTGCACAGGATCTCGTTGGCGGCGGGCAGCCTGCGTCGCGTCACCCCCGCGGCCACCATTTCCGCGTCGCACAACACCGGAGCACCGGCGGCCAGCGCCTCGCGCGCGGCACCGACCACTCCGGACGAGAAGGCGAGATCGTCGACGAGGTCGACCATGCCGCAGGCGTGGATCATGCGCACGGCCACACCGGCGACGTCCGACGGCAGCTCGTCGAGCCCGGCTTCGGCGCGGATCGTCGCGAAGGAGCGCCGGTAGATCTCCTTGCCGTCCCGGATGTATTCGATCACCGGTTGTCCTCGTCACCCGTTTCCTGCTGGTCGTCCTCGTGTCCGTTCCCGGGCTCGAGGGTGCTCGGCCCGACGTGTCGGGCACGCCGGACGGCCTCGGCCACCTCCTCCGTCCCCGCCGCCGTGGCCCAGGTGTCGGTCCCGGACTCCGCGGTGGAACTGACCCGGTAGCCGGAGGGGCTCGCCAGTACTTCCACCACCGGACCACGCGGAAGCCCGCAGCGGCGCGAGCAACCGGCCCAGTGCACCGGCAGGACACCGGCGTCGGTGCCTCCGTCGTCCACCGCCTCGGCGTAGGCCAGCCCACGCGCGGCGTCCCGGTGGACGTCTGCCAGGGACTTCGCGCAGCCGGGTTCCCCCGCACAGGCGGTCGCGCCGTTGAACGGCGAGGCTGTTTCGACGATCAGACCGCACGAGTGCAGTGCGGAGAGCCACGTCGAACACTCCTCTTCGGCGACGCCGGGGACGACCACCGTCCGCCAGGGCGTCAGTCGGACCGTACCCGACGCGGCTTCGGCCGCTCGTATGATGCAACGCAGCTGCGCCGGGGACAAGCGCCCCAGCGGCGCTCCCACACCCAGGGCCACCCGCCCCTCGGAGCGAGTCAGCTCACCGACAGTGGGCCTTTCCTGGGATTTCGGCCATTCGGCGAACGAGACGGACCACCGCGATGTGACATCGGCAACGGATCCCGAGCACTGCCCCGCACGATCACGAAGCGCGTCGATCAACTCATCCAGCGTGTCCAACTCGGCCACTCGCCACGCCGTGGCACCGTGCCGTTCCCGCGTGGCGAGGAACTCGCACGCCGCCGTGACCGCGGCGGCGGGCGCCGCACCGGGCGGGACGCGCACTCCCGAATCCCTCCCCGCCAGCAGCACGGCGACGCTGTCGGAGGACACCGGCAGCAACCCCACGTCGGCGCGCAACCGCGCCAGATCACCGCTGCCGTCGTCGACGGTGAACAGGAACCTGCCGGAGAGTTCGGCCAGCGCGGGCTCGGCGCACAGCAGGGCGTCGAGCTCCGCGGCGAGCCAACGCACCGAGCCCAGTCGGCCACGACCGTCGAGTCCCGCGTAGGGAGCGGCGATGATGTTGCGCACCCGCTCGTGGGTCAGCGAAGGCAGCAGACCGACTTCGGCCAACAGTCGTCCCAGCTCGTCGGGAGCTTCGACACCGCGCAGCTGCAGGTTCGCACGCGAGGTCAGCTCTACCGTGGAGTTTCCCAACTCGACGGCGGCCTTCGTCAGGGCGCGCAGCTGCCGGAGCTCCAGTCGACCACCGGGAACCCGGACCCGCGCCAGCCCACCGTCCGCGGCCTGATGAACCCGGAGCGCACCAGGGCACGCGTCGGCTCTGTCGCGGTCGGCGCTGTAGTACTCGGACACTCCGGCGATGTTACGGGCCGCACCACTGTGCGCCGCGACACGATGGCGGGCCGGGGTGTGCCCGCAGCTTGACGAGGGATCCGCACGTTCCCGAAACTGGAGCGCGTATCTGCGGTGGATCACGGAGGAAGCCGGTGCGAGTCCGGCGCGGTCCCGCCACTGTCACCGAGGAGCGAACTCCGTAGACGGTCACTGTCTCGTGGAGATGGGAAGACCGGAGCGAGCGATGATCCGGCAGCCAGGAGACTCCGACCACCGCCGCCACTGAAAAGGGGCGAGGACCCCTGGGAAGGTTACTGATGCGCCGTTCGAACGCGCGTGCATCGCGCGTCCTGTCCTGGTCGGTCCCCCCGGTTCTCGACGCCGAGGAGCCAATCGCATGATCCTGCTGCTGTCCACTTCCGACACCGACCTGCTCAGCGCACGGGCCAGCGGCGCCGACTACCGGCTCGCCAACCCCGCCCGGGTCGGTGCGGACGATCTCCCCGGTCTGCTCGACGGGACCGACCTCGTCGTGGTGCGGCTGCTCGGCGGCCGCAGGGCGTGGGAGGAAGGACTCGACGTCCTGCTGCAGGGGCCACGCCCGGTGGTCGTACTCGGCGGTGAACAACAACCGGACGCCGAGCTCATGGAATGCTCGACGGTCCCGGGCGGAGTGTGCGCCGAGGCGCACGCCTACCTGGCCCACGGTGGACCGGAGAACCTGACCCAGCTGTTCCACTTCCTCTCCGACACCGTGCTGCTGACCGGCCACGGCTTCGCCCCACCGGAGGAAACTCCCACCTGGGGCAGGCTGGAGCGCACGCCCGGGCGGCTGGAGGGTCCCACCGTGGCGGTGCTGTACTACCGGGCGCACCACATGGCGGGCAACACCGCGTTCGCCCACACCCTCTGCGACGCGATCGAGAACGCCGGCGGACAGGCGATGCCGCTGTTCTGCGCCTCGCTGCGCACCCCCGACCCGGAACTGCTCGAAACGCTGCGCGGCGCGGACGCCCTGGTGGTCACTGTGCTCGCCGCGGGGGGCAGCAAGCCCGCGGTGGCCACCGCCGGTGGTGACGACGAGGCGTGGGACGTCGGCGCACTGGCGCAACTGGACATCCCGATCCTGCAGGGCCTGTGCCTGACCAGCAGCCGCGCCGCTTGGGAGGAGAACGACGAGGGACTGTCCCCGTTGGACATGGCCACCCAGGTCGCGGTTCCGGAGTTCGACGGCAGGCTGATAACGGTACCGTTCTCGTTCAAGGAGAACGACTCGGAAGGACTGCCGGTCTACGTCGCCGACAGCGAACGCGCGGCGCGCGTCGCGGGGATCGCGGTTCGGCACGGGAGGCTGGGACACATCCCCGCCGAACGCAAGCGCCTTGCGTTGATGCTCTCGGCCTACCCCACCAAACACGCCAGGGTCGGCAACGCCGTGGGGCTGGACACTCCGGTGTCCGCGGTACGGATGCTGCGATCGTTGCACGAGCAGGGCTACGACATCGGTCCGGCGGAGGGCCCGGACGCGCTGCCCGGTGTCGAGGCGCAGGACGGTGACGCGCTGATCCACGCGCTGATCGCGGCAGGCGGACAGGACCGCGACTGGCTGAGCGAGGAACAGCTGGCCGGCAACCCGGTACGTATCCCCGTCGGGCGGTACCGGCAGTGGTTCGACTCGCTACCCGAACAGTTGCGCGCCGACATCGAACAACACTGGGGGCCGCCGCCCGGTGAGCTGTTCGTGGACTACTCGCAGGACCCCGAGGGCGAAATCGTGCTCGCCGCCATCAGGGCGGGCAATGTCGTGCTGATGATCCAGCCACCACGTGGCTTCGGGGAGAACCCGATCGCGATCTACCACGATCCGGACCTGCCCCCGAGTCACCACTATCTGGCCGCCTACCGCTGGCTGGTCGACGACTTCGACGCGCACGCCTTGGTGCACCTGGGCAAGCACGGCAATCTGGAATGGCTCCCGGGCAAGACCGCGGGCATGTCGGCGGCCTGCGCCACGGACGCGGCGATCGCCGATCTGCCGCTGATCTACCCCTTCCTGGTCAACGACCCCGGTGAGGGAACGCAGGCCAAGCGCCGGGTGCACGCCACCCTGGTGGACCACCTGGTTCCTCCCATGGCCCGTGCCGAGAGCTACGGCGACATCGCGCGGCTGGAACAGCTGCTCGACGAGCACGCCAACATCACGGCGATGGACCCGGCCAAGCTGCCCGCCATCCGCAGCCAGATCTGGACGCTGATGCAGGCCGCCAAGCTGGATCACGACCTGGGCTTGGCGGAGCGCCCGCACGACGCCGAGTTCGACGACATGCTGATGCAGGTCGACGGTTGGCTGTGCGAGGTGAAGGACGCCCAGATCCGGGAGGGGCTGCACGTGTTCGGGGATCCTCCCGCCGGGGAGGCCCGGGTCGGCCTGGTACTGGCGATGCTGCGGGCGCGGCAGATGTGGGGTGGTCAGCAGGCCGCGGTGCCGGGACTGCGAGAGGCGCTGGGACTCGCCGAGGACGGTTCGGAGGCCCGGGAACGGGTGGACGACGTCGAAGAGCGGGCACACTCGCTGGTGACGGCCATGGAGGAGCACGGCTGGCGGGGTGAGAAGGCCGAGGAAGTCTGCCGCGCGGTGCTGGGCGAGGTTCCGGAACGGGTTCCCGAGGTGTTGCGGTTCGCCGCCACGGAGATCGTCCCCCGACTCGCGGCCACCACCGACGAGATGGGCTCGACACTGCACGCGCTGAACGGCGGCTACATCCCGTCCGGGCCGAGCGGCTCCCCGTTGCGCGGCCTGGTCAACGTGCTGCCCACCGGCAGGAACTTCTACTCGGTGGACCCGAAGGGCATCCCCAGCAGGCTGGCCTGGGACACCGGTTACGCCATCGCGGAGTCGCTGCTGCAGCGCTACCGCGAGGACAACGGGGGATGGCCCGGCTCAGTGGGATTGTCGGTGTGGGGTACCAGTGCGATGCGCACTTCCGGTGACGACATCGCCGAGGTACTCGCGCTGATCGGTGTCCGTCCCACCTGGGACGACTCCTCGCGCCGGGTGAACGGGTTGGAGACGATTCCGCTCGACGAGCTCGAGCGCCCGCGGGTGGACGTCACGGTGCGGATCAGCGGATTCTTCCGGGACGCCTTCCCGCACGTGGTCAACCTGCTCGACGACGCCTTCCGGATGGTCGCGGAACTGGACGAGCCCGACGAGTGGAACCACGTTCGGGCGCACACCAGGGCCGATGTCGCCGAACACGGCGACGAGCGTCGCGCGACGATGCGCATCTTCGGCTCGAAGCCGGGCGCCTACGGTGCTGGGATGCTGTCGCTGATCGACAGCCGCAACTGGCGCGACGACTCGGATCTCGCGGAGGTGTACACGGTCTGGGGTGGTTTCGCCTACGGTCGCGAGCTGGACGGTGTCGAGGCGAGGTCGGACATGGAGACCGCCTACCGCAGGATCTCGGTGGCGGCCAAGAACACCGACACGCGCGAGCACGACATCGCCGACTCGGACGACTACTTCCAATACCACGGTGGGATGGTGGCCACGGTGCGGGCGCTGACCGGCGAGTCTCCCGCCGCCTACATCGGGGACAGCTCGCGGCCGGACTCGATCAAGACGCGGTCGCTGCACGAGGAGACCTCGCGGGTGTTCCGCTCCCGTGTGGTCAACCCCCGCTGGGTCTCGGCGATGCGCCAGCACGGCTACAAGGGTGCCTTCGAGCTCGCGGCCACAGTGGACTACCTGTTCGGCTACGACGCGACCACCGGAGTGGTCGGCGACTGGATGTACGAGAAGCTCGCCGAGACCTACGTCTTCGACGAGCAGAACCAGAAGTTCCTCACCGAGTCGAACCCGTGGGCACTGCACGGGATCGCCGAACGGCTGCTGGAGGCTGCCGACCGCGAACTGTGGGCGGAGCCGGACCCCGAAACGCTGCGGGGACTGCGTGAGGTCTACCTGCAGGTGGAAGGTGACCTAGAGGAGGGCCCCGGCGGCGACTGACACCGAGGCTCGTCGGCGTCGATCTCGCGCGAGATCGACGCCGACGTTCGGAGGATTCAGCCAACCGGCAGGGTGCGGCGTTCGGGAGCCAACCCCGCCACCGGTCCGACGACGATCACGGCGGGCGGTCTGACCTCTGAGTTCTCGACCTCGTCGGCCACCTCGTCCAGGGTGCTTCGCAGGGTCCGTTGCGCGTGCATGGTGCCTTCCTGGACCACCGCGACCGGTGTTTCGGGACTCCTGCCGTGTTCGAGCAGCACGTCGGCGAACTCACGGATCCGTTTGACGGCCATCATCAGCACCAGCGTCCCGTTCAACCGGGCCAGCGCGGGCCAGTCCACCAGGGACTGCTCGTCGTGCGGCCCCACGTGGCCGGAGACCACGACCACCTCGTGTGCCACCCCGCGATGGGTCACCGGCACGTCTCCGATCGCCGGCGCCGCGAACGCACTGGTTATCCCGGGTACCGCAGTCACGGCCACCCCCGCCTCGACGCAGGCGAGCAGTTCCTCGAAACCGCGTCCGTAGACGTAGGGGTCCCCGCCCTTCAGCCGCACCACGAAGTTTCCCGCCGTGGCACGTTCGATCAGCAGTTTGTTGATGACTTCCTGGTTCGCCGCTCGCCCGTAAGGGATCTTGGAGGCGTCTATCACCTCGACGTCGGGAGAGAGCTCTTCCAGCAGTTCGCGCGGCGCGAGCCGGTCGGTGATCACCACGTCGGCCCTCCCCAACAACTGGCGGCCCCGAACCGTGATCAGATCGGGATCCCCCGGGCCACCGCCGACGAGGGCGACACCTGGCTCCGGTGGTTCGGCACGTTCCTCGACCTGTCCGGTGCGCAGCGCCTCCAGCAGCGTCTCCTTGACCACTGCCGACCTCCGGTGATCACCGCCGGCCAACACTCCGAGCAGCAGCCCGTCGTGTTCCGCGACGGCGGGCGTGACCGCGGTGCCCCTGCTCGCCTCGTCCGCGCGCACGCAGAAGATCCGCTCACGCTCCGCCTCGGCGACGACCCGCTCGTTGACCTCGGAGCTGGAGGTACAGGCCACCACGTACCAGGCCCCGTCCAGATCTCCCTCGGTGTACCGCCTGCGGTGCCACACCAGCTCTCCGGAATCGGCCATGGCATCCACGGCGGGGGTGGCCTCCGGCGATATCACCACCACGCTTGCCCCGGCCTTGAGCAGCCTGGGGACGCGGCGCTGTGCCACGGTTCCGGCTCCGACGACCACCACCCGCCTGTCCTGCAGATCGAGTCCGGCGAAGTAATGGTGCTGGCTGTACGAGGTCATCTGGGTAGTCGTTCCTGTCGGGTCACACCCCCGGCGACATCGGCGGGGTCGGTTCGAGACTGTTGCTGCCGCTGGTATCCGTCACTGTTGAGCACGCACGGCTTCGTGCGGCTTGGGACCGGACAGCTTCCACCAGAGCGCGGCGCCTACCCATAGTGCCATGAAGACCGCCGGGGTCGGATCCCCGAGAAGTTCGAAGTGATTTCCGATACCCCCGTCGATCCCAGCCATCGGAACACCGAGCGCCGAGAACGCACCCGCGAGCACGGCCACTCCGATGCGCGATTGCGCACCGTGGGAGTTCCATGCTCGGGAACATTCCGGACGTGCTCGTGCCCGGCCCCGCCGGGGTGACGGGGTCGGGCACGGGCACGTGGACGGGTGGGCCGGACCGATCACCGGCCGAGGATGGTGCGCAACGCGCCGAGCAGCATCTCCACCCGGTCCAGCCGCGCGTTGTTGCCCATGAGGCCGATACGCCAGACGCTGTTGGCGAACGGTCCGGCACCGGCACCGATCTCGATGCCGTAGTCGGTCAGCAGTTGCTTGCGCACGTCCGCGGAGTCCACCCCTTCGGGCACCCACACGCTCGTCAACTGGTGCAGCCTGTTGCCCTCCGGGGCGAACAGTTCGAGCCCCATCCCCCGCAGGCCTTGCTGCAGCGCCTCGCCCGCCGCGCGGTGGCGCTCGGCGACGGCGGGCATTCCCTCCTCGAGCACCCGCCCGAGCGCGGCGTGCAGCGAGGCGACCATCGCGGTGGGCGCGGTGTGGTGATAGGCACGTCCGCCGGAGGCGCCTCCGGTCACGTAGTTCCCGATGAGCCCGAGATCCAGGTACCACGTGGTGGGCTTCTCGACCCTGCGCTCCCAGGCGCGTTCGGAGACCGTGAACGGCGCGAGCCCGGGAGGCACCCCGAGGCATTTCTGCGTGCCGGCGTAGGCGATGTCGACGTTCCAGGCGTCGAGGTCGATCTGTTCACCAGCGATCGAGGTCACACAGTCCGCCAGCAGCAGGGTGTTGTCGCCGCGGGCGCGCAACGCCTCGCCGAGCCGACCGATATCGCTGCGCACACCGGTGGAGGTCTCTGCGTGCACGGCTGCCACCAGCGCCGGGGAGGGATGGGCGTCCAGCACGCGCTGGACGTCCACGGGCTCTCCCCAGTCGTGGTCGACGCGCACGACCTCGGCTCCGTAACGGCTCGCGACATCGCACATGCGTTCGCCGAACAGACCGTTGACGGCCACGACGACCACGTCACCCGGGTGCACGAAGTTGACGAAGGCCGCCTCCATGCCGATGGAGCCGGTTCCGGAAAGCGGAAGCGTACGGAGGTTTCGGGTCCCCCAGACCGACCGCAGTCGTTCCCCGGTGTCGTCGAGCAGTTTCAGGAACTCCGGGTCCAGGTGACCGAGCAGCGGAGCTGCCAGAGCCGCGGTGGCCTCCGGATAGGTGTTCGACGGCCCGGGGCCGAGTAGAGAGCGTTCAACCAGTGCCATGACGCCCAGCCTAGGCACCCCGCCCCAGCGCAACGGGCCGTACCCACTTGACGAGGATCTGACCTGGGCACACCGGATTCCATGCAACGGAAACAAGATTCCACGAGCTTGCTCGAACGAACTGTTGACAATGTCACATCCTCGAGGAATCCACGGAAGCCGCGAAACGACGCTCCGGAGAGAGCGGAAGTACGACGTTGCACAGCGAAAACACGCCCGGAAAGAAAACACCACCGCACACCCCCAGTCGGTGCGGTGGTGGGCGCGGTCGGTTCACCCGTAAGGCTGGAGGCAACCACGCAAGTCGAAGTTTTCTCACATATAGCTTGCAGTACTGTAGTGTAGGTTCACTCGTTATAGTCAAGATCTATCGCCAAATCGGACTAATAGTGGAAAAATTACTCACTTTGCGTATCCGACTTGGCCGTTGCGTATCCGACTTGGCGCGGTTGTAACACTCGGCGCGCCGAAAGGCGAGCACGGTGACCGGCCCGGGATCTCCGCACGCGAGGATCAACGCAGCCGGCGGAGCACTCTTCCGGGAAAGGCCGGTCGCAACGCCAGCGGGGCTCCCGTGGGGTTGGCCGCCGCGAGCGTGACCCCGGCGGTGACGAACTTGTGCAGCACCATCCGAGCCGGGCCCTCCCCCAGCTCGGTGGCGGCACGCAGGCAGGCCGCTTCCGCGACGCTGGGAGTGCC
This sequence comes from Actinopolyspora mzabensis, assembly GCF_900101095.1. Classification (GTDB taxonomy): domain Bacteria; phylum Actinomycetota; class Actinomycetes; order Mycobacteriales; family Pseudonocardiaceae; genus Actinopolyspora; species Actinopolyspora mzabensis. The sequence goes on along the minus strand of NZ_FNFM01000004.1, from coordinate 41,112 downwards.
GACCCGTTGTCCCACGGAATCGCTCGGGTTGGGGACGGTCGTTTCGGCGAGCGCTTCGGCCGAGTAGCACAGCATCGGCAGCTCCCCTTCGACCGCGAGCGACCAGCGCCGCGAGTGTTCCCGGAGTCCGGCGCGCAGCTGCTCCGACTCCGCCGCACGCTCGATCGTGGCCACCGCCCGAACGACAGGGAAATCGCCGGAAAAACATCCGTCCAGTGCGGACAGTGCTTCCGTGACGGCGGCAGCGGTTACTCCGCTGGAAGCACCGATACCGATCGCCAGCGCTCCGGTGACGCTCACACGGCATCCCCGTTGGGAAGCTCGGCGGAGAGCAGTACCACCGGTTCACCCGCCGCCAACCCCGAAACGTCCCTATCGGAAGTGACCATCCGGTTGGCGAAGAGCTGCACTCCCTCGACGCGGTAACCGGCGTGGCGCAGCACATCCCTGTTCGCCGCGATCCGGTCCAGCGTGTGCGAAGCGAGCACGACGCGCCGCGCCCCCACATGGGCGCAGGCGGTGAGCACTTCCGCGTCGTCGAGCCCGACGAAAATCGAATCCGGCTTGGCGAGCCTCCGCAACACCGCCGGCGCGGCGCCCTCCTCGACGCGGACGTTCACCCCGTGGGCGGCAGCGTTGGAAACCAACCGTACGACCTGGGCCTCGTCGGACTCCACCGCAACGCAGGCGGCCCCCATCCTGGCGCATTCCACCGCCACCGAACCCGATCCCGCACCCACGTCCCACACCAGGGTGCCGGGCCGGGGAGTCAGTCGAGCCAGCGCGAGCGCACGAACTTCGCTGGGAGTGACGGTTCCCTCTCGATGGGAGAACTCGGCTTCCGGAAGGGCCCACCGCTCCGGAGGTGTGGGCTCGCCCCCGCTGTGCCAACTACGTCCGGGCACGGCGTCAGGATCGTCCACACAACAGACGATGTTGGGTTCGAACCAGTTGCGTTCCGCTGCCTCCTCCGGATCGATCGTGGTCACACGCTCGTGCTCACCACCGAGGTCCTCACCGACGATCATCGTGCGGCGCCAGCCACGCAGCCCGGAGGCGAGTTGGGCCGGTCCGGTGTCACCGCCGGTCAGCACCACCACAGCCGAACGCGCACGACAGATGTTGAGCGCACGGTGCAGTCCCCCGATACGCGCGCTGATCACACTGGCGTCCTCCCAGGAGCGCCCCATGCCCGCGAGCAGTCGTTGCACGCTGGACAAGGCGGGCAACACCGCGCACCGCACTCCCTTGTCGCGCAGGGCGCGGACGGCACCGAAGAACCCGGGGTCCCCCGAGGCGAGCACCACACCGGTTTCCTCGGCGGTCAACGCGGAAAGCGCGCTCAACGCGGGGCCGAACGAACCGAGCTCGACCGTTCGCACCCCTTCCGGAGCGTGCTCCCGCAAGTGCGGGGGAGCTCCCACGATCAGTTCCGCTGAGTTCAGCACCTCGGCCGCACCCTCGGGCAACGGTCCACCGTCGATTCCGATAACCGTGACCGCCACGTCGCGCACTCCGTCCGACTAGAAGGTTGAGTTGGATTCTCGCAGTGACTTCCTGTTCGGCGACTTCCTATTCGGCGGCGCGTCGCTTCCCGGAACCGGTACTCGACGAACCGCTCCTGTTCCCGTTCGTCGTGCTCTTCTGCTGCGACCTGGTTCTGGTGCCGCTCTTCGCGGTGTTCGACCTGCCACCGCCGGACTTGGTCGTCGACCTCTTGGCGCCGGACTTCGCAGAGGTATCGGCACCGGACCCGTTCTTCTCGGTTTTCGGGTCCGGGACGTCGTCGGTCGCCGCCGCACTCGATACCCCGACCTGTTCGTCCCCTTCGGCAGTGGGCCGTTCCCGCGGATTCTCCTCGGACGCGACCGGCTCCTCGGCAGTCTCCCGTTCCGCAGCGCCGGCGGAGTCGTTCGATGCGGACGGCACGTCGTCGCGCTCCCTCCCCTCGGGACCGCTCGCTCCGTCTCCCGCCGCCCCCGGGACCAGCTCGTCAGCGGTGGGCGCCGGTTCGACGTCCGCCACCGGCTCGGGCGCCGCGGAACCGTCCGCTGTCGGGGCCTCGTCCTTCCCGGTCCCGGCCACCGCGGCATCCTGTTCGGTGGCCACGTCTTCTTCGGGAACCGTGCTCCCCTCGGCGGACTGTTGCTCGGCCACGACCGAGTGCCGAACACCGCCGCGACCACCGGTCCGAACAGCATCCCTGGTGTTCTGCTGCCAGTCGCGAACCGCCCACCAGGCGACATCGGCGTCGGCACGCGCACCATCACGCTGTTCGTCCGAACGGAGCTGCGGCAACGGCCCGTCCGGACCGCTCGCGGAGCCCCCGGAAGCACCGCGGGTTCCCGAACTCCGCTCCGCGCCCCACCGTCCGGCGGAGTACCGAGCACCGGAACCACCGCGCCATCCCGAGCTCGATTCCGCGTGGCGACCGTTCCGCGTCCCCTCCCCCGGCGGCCGTCCGGAAGAATAGGATCGCGCACGTGTGGCCTGCGAGCGCAGGGCCTCACCGACCAGGAAGAGCGTGTTCCGCCAGAGCCTGTGCTTCTTGACGATTCCCTCGAGCTCGCCGACGCTGCTGCGCAGCACCAACTCGTCCGAGCACGTGACCTTGTAGGCGACGACCACGGGAACGTCGTCACCGTACCCGGCCGTGCGCAACCGTTCCACGAGTTGACCGGTGCGTGACGCGGAAACCGACAGCGCCATGGTCATACCGTTCTCGGCGAACTCCCGCGCTTTCGAGGCCTCGGGAAGCGTGTTGGATTGACCGTCCGGCCTGGCGACCATGAGGGGATACTCTTGCTCCGCACCGGTGAGTTCCCTGCCGACCGCGGCGGCAGCAGCGGTGTGGCCGGCCACCCCTGGCACCATCTCCACTTCCAGTTCCATGCGCGCGCAGGTGTCGTACTGCTGCTGTAGCGAACTCCAGACCGCGGCGTCACCGGAATGCAACCGCACCACTCGCAGGCGTTCCCGCTCCGCCCTCCGGTAGATCTCCTGGACCTCGCGCTTGTCGATCGCGGTGGTGTCGAGCAGCTCGACGTCGGCGCGTGCGTGTTCCCGCACCCCCTCGGGAGAAATCGTACTCGGGCTACAGAGAACGATGTCCGCCTCGGAGATCCGACGCGCGGCGCGCAGTGTCATCAGATCGACCGCACCGGGGCCCGCCCCTACGAAAGAGACCAGCCCGGTGCGAGTTCCCGAAGTCATGCGATCGTTCTCCTCTCCCGCCCAACGCGGTGCAAGTAATACCACTGCGGACAATCGACGCGCGCCGCACCCGGTGCGGCCGTTCTCCCGTGTCGAGGCGGACCAGACATCGGCGACCCGACGAGGGTTTCCGCTCGTCCCGCGGTCATCCGTGGCGCAGGCGAGCGGCACTCGGTTCTCGAAAACACCGCGCACCGGTCCTCGATGCGACGGTGAAAAAACCACGACGCGTACCGATCGACCGTATCGCGACACTGCCGTGGACACCGAGCGCACCGTTCCGGCCGCACACGGCACGCGAACGGGAACAATGGTTCCACAGTGGAGCAACGACGCGGCACCGCCCGGACGGTCGGGGAGCAATTCGAAGTCGATCCGACGAGATCAACGGGCCTCCCGGCACGTTTTCACTCGGACAACAGCCCGAGGACGGGGACTCACGCCCGTCCGGCGGAGGTTCCGGCGCTCGGGGCCGGGTTCACCGCCCGTGCCGTCAGCGGGAGCACTCCCGCACGAACCGCGCGATCGCCCCCGGTATAGCAACCGGGTGGGTGTGCAGGTAGGAAGCGTGCAGCCTCTCGCGCACGAATCCCTCGGTCACCACACCGTCGTCGCGCCAGAACCACGCCGGATTCTCCCCGGCTGCCCGGGTGAGCACGGTGCGGTGGAACTCGTGCCCGGACACCCTGCTTCCCTCGTCGAACAGCACCGAGTCACTCGCCGCCACCGCCTCGCGGTAGCCGAGCGTGAGCCGCGGGGACATCCGTGCGTCGGCGTCCACCACGCCGCACAGCGGATATCCGTCCAGACTCCGCGCCAGGTACAGCAGACCCGCGCATTCGGCGTGCACCGGCAGGCCGTCGTCGACACGGTTCGCGATGTGGTGGCGCAGTTTTTCGTTGGCGGACAGTTCCGCGACGTACTGTTCCGGGAAACCGCCGGGCAGAATCAATCCGCTGGTGCCCGCGGGCAACCGTTCGTCCCGCAGCGGATCGACCACGGTGACCTCCGCACCCGCCGCTCGCAGCAGCTCCACGTGTTCGGTGTAGCCGAAGGTGAACGCCGGTCCGCCCGCCACCGCCACCCTAGGCGACCCCGCCGTCACCTCGCTGTCGCCGATCGCGGTTCCGGGGCGCCACGGCTCGACGGACATTCCGGAGGCAGACTCGGCGAGCGCGGCCACCGCGTCGAGATCGACCCCCGAGGCCACGATCCGCGCCATGCCCGCGACCGCCTCATCGGCCCGTGAGCCGCGCTCGGCGGCGGTAACGAGGCCGAGATGGCGCGAGGGGACGTGCAGCTCATCGGCACGGGCGAGAACTCCGAGCACGTTGATTCCCACGGAGCGCGCGGCCTCCCGCAGGATCCCCTCGTGCCGTGCCGAGCCGACCCTGTTGAAGATCACACCTCCCAGCCGCAGTCCCGGTTGGAAAGCACGGAAACCGTGCAACAACGCGGCTACGCTCTGACTCTGCCCCTTGGCATCCACCACGAGCACCACAGGAGCGTCCAGCAGGGAGGCGACATGAGCCGTGGATCCGTAGGACGGAACCTCGTCCACGGAACCGAGCCTGCCGTCGAACAGCCCCATGACGCCCTCGACCACGGAGAGGTCCGCCCCCTCTGCACCGTGGGCGAACAACGGGGCGACACGACCCTCCCCGACCAGGACGGGGTCGAGGTTGCGGCCCGGTGCGCCGGTGGCCACGGCGTGGTACCCGGGATCGATGTAGTCGGGCCCCACCTTGAAGCCCGCCACCCTGCCGAGACGCTGGCGCAGTGCCGCGAGCAGTCCGGTCGCGACGGTGGTCTTGCCGTGGCCGGACCCCGGAGCCGCGACCACGACACGCGGACGGGCTGCCCCGGTGACCGTGGCCGAAACCCGCCGGCTCACCACTCGATCCCCTTCTGTCCCTTCTGCCCGGCATCCATCGGGTGTTTGAGCTTGCCGGTCTCCAGTGCCAGATCCGCGGCGTCGAGCAACTGCTGCGGAGCACGCCTACCGGTGATCACCACATGCTGGAATCCCGGGCGCTGCCGCAGGGTTTCCACCACTTCCGCCACGTCGACCCAACCCCAGTGCAGCGGGTAGGTGAACTCGTCGAGCACGTAGAGGTCGTGCCTGCCCTGCTCGATGCGACGGGCGATCTCGTGCCACCCCTCCAGCGCGGCCTCGGCGTGATCCTGCTCGGTGGAGCGTTTGCGGGTCCAGGACCATCCCTCCCCCATCTTGTGCCACTCGACCGGCCCACCCTCGCCGGTCTCCTCGTGCAACCTGCCGAGTGCCCGGAAGGCCGACTCCTCGCCCACCCGCCACTTGGCCGACTTGACGAACTGGAAAACCCCGATGGACCAGCCCTGATTCCAGCCGCGCAAGGCCATTCCGAACGCGGAGGTGGACTTCCCCTTCATGTCACCGGTGTGCACCGCGAGCAGGGGGCGGTTACGACGCTGCCTGGTGGTCAGCCCGTCGTTCGGCACGGAGTTCGGTTGTCCCTGTGGCATAGCGGGTTCTCCAAGCGAGGATGGTCGTTCGCTCCCACGGCCAGACCGCGGGAGGTTTACAGCGGGAGGACGTGAAGTGGGTATCCCGGTGAAGTGGGTATCCCGGTGAGGTGCGGAGAGTGCGCGGCGGCCGAACGGCGAGCGGACGCCGGTCTCCTCGGCGGCTCGCGGGAAACACGCTTCGTTCCTGGCCCGCGCTTGAGCCTCGGACGCCGAGAGAACGCCCTCGCACTCAACCGGCCTGGGGGTGCCGGGAGCGCGAGGGCGCTTTGGTCCACCCCTGGGGGTCAGGTGGACACCACGCATTGTATCAGCAATCGCCTCCGCACCGTGTGCGACGGTGCGCTCCCGACGGAGCGGAGTCACGCGAGCACCGCACCGGCTTCCCGTGCGGCGCGCACCACGCCGGCGACGTTGTCGGCGGAGAGCTCCTCCAGCCGCAGGTTGGGAGCTCCGAGCACGTGCGCCAGCCGGTCTGCCATGCCGAGACGCACCGGCCCGTTCTCGCAGTCCACCACCACGGAAGCCACGCCCATCTCGTTGAGCAGCGCGGCCGAACGCATCGCGTCGTCCACGGCGCGACGGCTACGAGTGGCGGCGTTGCCCGCGGCGTCGACGCCCACAGTGGCCTTACCGTCGGTGAGTACGACCAGCAGGGGGCGACGCTGCGGATCACGCATCCGCTCGGTACGGATCACCTTGCGAGCCGTGAGCAGCCCGCCCGCCAACGGAGTCTTGCCGCCGGTCGGCAGCCTGCGCATCCGAGTGGCAGCGGTGTCCACCGACGAGGTCGGGGGCAGAGCGATCTCGCCATCCGCACCGCGGAAGGTCACCACTCCCACTTTGTCCCTGCGTTGATAGGCGTCGCGAAGCAGCGCGATGACCGCACCGCTGACGGCGGACATCCGCTCCCTGGCAGCCATCGACCCCGAGGCGTCCACGGCGAAGAGCACCAGATTGCCCTCACGTCCTTCGCGCACCGAGTGGCGCAGATCGGTGGCGTGCAGCCGCAGGCCTGGGCCGGAACGGCCCCGGGAACGCTGATGCGGTGCCGCCGCGGCCAACGTGGCGGGCAGGTGAACACCGTGACCGTCCACCGCGGACGAGCGCACGACCTGGCCGGTGCGGGAACGCGACCGCGAGCGCCGTCCGGGCGCGCCTTCGCCGAGGCCGGGGATCTCCAGCAGGCGAGCCCGGAACGTAGTGTCCGACGCCTCGGAAGTCCGCTCGCGCGGGGCTTCGCCGGAACCGTCGGAGCTGTTCCCGTCCGAACCGTCGGCACCGTTACCGGCGGCATCGTCACCGGAAGGCGGCGCCCCTTCGGCCCCTCCCGAAGGAGCGTTGTCGGGCCCCCGGGGCGCGTCCGGAGCGCCGGTGCCGACACCGCCCCCGGAACCGTCCTCGTCGTCGGGACCCTCAGCAGGCCCGTCGGTGGGGCCGTCAGTGGGGCCGCGCTCGGAATCGTCCGACTCGGAAGCACCGTCCGAACCGGACGTGACCGAGTCCGCGCGGGGGTTCTGCTGCTGCGCCGCGTCCTGTTCGGCATCGGCCAGGGCCTGCTGCAACTGCTGCTCGTCCATCCCCGGCTCGTCGAACGGATCGCGCCGTCGGCGATGCGGCAGCGCCAGCCTCGCCGCGGCTTCCACGTCCGCCGCGGCGACGGCGTCGACTCCCCGCCACGCGGCGTGCGCGACCGCGGCACGTGCCAGCACCAGATCGGCGCGCATTCCGTCCACCTCGAACGAAGCGCACACCGAGGCGATCCGGCGAACCTCGGAGTCCGGCAGCTGGACGGAGTCGACGCGGGAGCGGGCGTCGGCGATGCGTCGCGCGAGCTCGGCGTCCTCCTCCGCCCATTCCTTCGCGAACCCGACGGGATCGGCCTCGAAGCGGAGTCGACGACGTACCACCTCGGTACGCGTGTCGACCTCTCGCGAGGCAGCCACCTGCACGGTCAGCCCGAAACGATCCAACAGCTGGGGGCGCAGCTCACCCTCTTCCGGGTTCATGGTGCCGACCAGCAGGAACGACGCCGCGTGCGAGAGCGAGACCCCCTCGCGCTCCACATGGGAGCGGCCCATTGCGGCGGCATCGAGCAACAGATCGACGAGATGATCGTGCAGCAGGTTGACCTCGTCGACGTAGAGCACCCCGCGGTTGGCCGCGGCCAGCAACCCGGGCTGGTACGCGCGGACCCCCTCGGTCAACGCACGTTCGACGTCCAGCGATCCGACCAGGCGGTCCTCGGAAGCGCCCACCGGGAGTTCCACGAGCTGGGCGGGGCGCCGAGCACCGGCCGTCGCCTCGTCGTGCGGCCCGTCGGGGCAGTCGGCGTCCGGCTCGGCGGGATCACAACCGAAGCGGCAGTTCTCGACGACGTCGAGAGCGGGCAGCAGGGCAGCGAGCGCACGCACGATGGTCGACTTCGCGGTGCCCTTCTCGCCCCGCACCAGCACCCCGCCGATACGCGGGTACACCGCGTTGAGCAACAACCCCAGTCGCAGATCGTCGTGCCCGACAACCGCGGAGAACGGGTAGCGCACGGTGGACGATGCCGATGTGGCAGCGGTCATCGCTGGTATTCCTTCCTAGGGTCTCGGACGCCCCTGGTTGCGGAACGCAGCAACGGCAGTGTCCTGACTCCCGGATCGACGCGTTTCTCCGGCCTTCCCGGGGGACTCCCGGTGACCAGTCGTGGGAAAAACGCTCCCCGGTCACAGTGGCGCCGGCCGTGCCGGATTCACACCGGCTTCCTGACCGTTGCTTGCTTGGACCACGTCGCATCCTCGCAGAAGCCCGTTCGGGCACCAAACGTCGTGCCTTATCGCGTTACTCCCGTCACGGTCGGGTCCCGATACATGTCGACGTGCGGTATCCCGTCCTCCTCGTAGGGCTCGCCGCACTCGACGAACCCGAAAGACCGGTAGAACCCCACGGCGTAGGTCTGGGAGGAAAGCACCGCGTACGACTTGCGGACCTCGGCGACAGCGGCACGCATCAGTTTCTTGCCGAGCCCCATTCCGCGGGCGGAAGGGGAGGTGCACACCCGTCCGATCCGGAAGGAGCCGTCGGGATCCTCGAGCAGTCGCAGATATCCGAGCACGCCGGAATCGGCGGAGTCGATCCAGAAGTGGCGGGTTGCCCCTTCGAGGTCACGACCGTCGAGTTCCGGATAGGGGCAGTTCTGCTCGACGACGAAGACGTCCACGCGCAGCCGCAGCATGCGGTAGAAGTCCTCCGGCGCGAGATCGGCCGTGTAGGCGCGCTGCACCGCGGTGGCGAGGGGATGCGGGGTCACCCTCCAGTACCTATCACACCGGTGCGTGATCCCGAGCGGTCGTGGCGTGCGGAGTCGGCAACGCCACGTCCCGGCGGTGGGCTCCGCGCGGAACGGGACGGAACAGTTACGTTTACTTGCTTCGGTTCGCCGCCACAGGAAGGGACGAAACATTGAGCGCGGAAACCTCGACGGCACTGCGGGTGCCCAAGACCGAGCTGCACATCCACATCGAGGGTGCGCTGGAACCGGAACTGACGTTCGCCCTCGCCGAGCGCAACGGACTCACGCTGCCGTACGCGGGGGTCGAGGAGCTGCGTGGGAAGTACGAGTTCGGTGACCTGCAGTCGTTTCTGGATCTGTACTACACCGGGATGAACGTACTGCGCAGCGCGGCGGACTTCACGGAGCTGGCCGATGACTATCTCGCCAGGGCGGCGGCGCAGGGCGTGCGCCACGCCGAGATCTTTTTCGACCCACAGGCACACACCACGCGAGGGGTGGCGCTGGAGACGGTGCTCGACGGGCTGGAGGCATCGTTGGCGAGCAGCGAGCGCCGCTTCGGGATCAGCACCGAGCTGATCGCGTGCTTCCTGCGCGACCGGGGCAGCGAGGAGGCCGCTCGGATGCTGGACGAGCTGTTGGAGCATCGGCAGCGCATAATCGGCATCGGCCTCGACTCCGCGGAGCTGGGGCATCCGCCGGGAGACTTCGCGGCGGTGTTCTCCCGGGCCCGGCAGGCGGGGCTCCGGCTGGTGGCCCACGCGGGCGAGGAGGGACCCGCGGACTACGTCTGGCAGGCGCTGGACGTGCTGGGGGTCGAGCGGGTCGACCACGGCGTTCGGGCTCTCGACGACCACGAGCTGGTCAGCAGGCTGGCGCGCGACCGTGTTCCGTTGACGGTGTGTCCGCTGTCGAACGTGCGGCTGCGCGGTGTGGAGAACCTTCGGGAGCATCCGTTGCCCCGACTGGTCGACGCCGGTGTAATCACCACGATCAACTCGGACGACCCGAGCTACTTCGGTGGGTATGTGGGTGACAACTTCCGGGCGATCGAGCGGGAGCTCGGGTTCGGCGAGACCGCACTGCGGGAGTTCGCGCGCAACTCCGTAGAGGCGTCGTTCCTCCGGGAGAGCCGACGCGAACAGCTGCTGAGCGAGATCGAGTCGGCTTGACTTCCTCCCGGCGCGAACGCCGGGACTTCCGCCGACCGGAGAAGCGGTGACCCCACCGGGAACGTGACCTCCGTATCCGCGCACCCGGACGGGTGATCGCACTCCGGGACGCTCCCGACGAGGGCAGACGCCCGTCCGGTGGGGCAGGTGCCCGCGCTCACCGGAGCGGAGTGGTGCCGGCCGGTTTTCCCGCAACGGGCCACTCCGCGTCGGCGGGCGAATTCACCGGACGGGAGCTACCGCGACGTCGCGAATCTTCGTCGTGTAGGAGGAGAGCCGCGTGTACACCCCCGGGTAGCCGGGGCGGGCGCAGCCGCTTCCGTAGGAGACCACTCCGACGAGGCTGCCGCCGACCACGAACGGCCCCCCTGAGTCGCCGCCGCACGCGTCCTTACCTCCGTCGGGATATCCCGCGCAGAACATCGCGTCGGAGTCGAAGCCCGGGTACGCCCGGGAACATCCGGAGTTCGACATCACGGGGACCCGTACCGAACGCAGCACCGGCGAGGTCGGCTCCGACTCGGCGGTGCGTCCCCACCCGTAAACGGTGCCGGTGGTGCCCGGCCGGTACCCCTCCCGCTCCCCGGCGTCCACCAGTTTCAACGGCGATGCGGAAGCCCTGCTCCGCAGGGTCAGCACGGCGACGTCGTCACCCCGGGTGAAGTGCTCGTACCGCGGGTGCCGCCACACCTCTTCGACGGCTATCACCTCGCCTTTCCGAGTTCGGAGATCGCGGCGGTCGAGCACGACTCGGATGTCGGTGGGCCTCCTGGCCGCACCGGTCGTCGGATCGAGCGTGCAGTGCGCCGCGGTAACGACCTCGCGAGCGGAAACCAGCGCACCCCCGCAGAAGTGGGTCCCCGCGGAGTCGGTGAGCGCGACGGCCCAGGGCGCGGCCTCCGGGGCGGTCGCGGTACCGCCGACGATTCTGGCCCGCACGTCACCGCGATCGGCCACCGGCTCCGCGCGAACCACATCGGTGGTCTGCACGGCCCACAACAACGGAACCAGGCAGCACACGAGCACCCGAAGTCGACGCCGCAACGGTCGGTTGGCCCCCTCGCGGGAAGGGCCGCCGTGAACGCGCAACAGTGGCCTCCAGTTCTACCCGAGCGTGGCGGATCCATGACGAAACGTATCCGCTGTTGTTGCACCGAACACAGGAGGGACAACTCACAGCTCTCATGTAATTTTTTTCGTTATACTCGACTTCGGTCGAAAAAGTTGCTTCTTAGTCGGACTTTGCACGGCATAAATCCTGAAATGCCAACCGGGCAGTCCGGCAACCAACCAGGCGGGCTCCATGATCTCCCTCGAACGTGTGAAGCCTGTCGCCCACAAGTGACCTCTTGTCGGTGAAACGCGGGTCGACGCCCCGAATCGGCCCCGGTTAAGCGCGGAAAGGAACGGCATGCTGCTGGATCCGGGAACCCTGCCGGGCTTCGTGCTCATCAGCACGGCGGTAGTACTCACACCCGGCGTGGACATGTTCCTGTTGCTTCGCACCTCGATGAGGTTCGGCACACGCCCGGGGCTGTACACCCTGGCGGGCATACACACCGCGAGCCTGGTGCAGGTGGCCTTGGTGATCTCGGGCCTGGGAGCACTCGTCACCAGCAGGCCGGAAGTGCTCTCGACGCTGAAGTGGGTGGGAGCGGCTTACCTGATCTATCTGGCAGTGACCATCCTGCGCGGACTCTGGCGCTCCCGGCACGGCGACACCGCCGAGGTGCTCGGCGACGCTCCCGCGACGCCGGATGCCAACCCGTACCTGCGGGGGCTGTTCAGCAACATCACCAATCCCAAGATGCTGCTGTTCAGCCTGGCCTTTCTGCCGCAGTTCGTAGGATCCGCGAACAGTCCGGCCCTGCAGCTGACGATGCTCGGGCTCGTTTTCCTGTCGCTGGCCGCCGTGTGGGAGCTGGCGATCGTACTCGGCGCCTCCCGAGTGGCGGGCAGACTACGGAAACCGAGCATCCGCAACTCACTCGACGTGGTCAGCGCGGCCGCGTTCCTCGGGATCTCCGTGGGACTGGTCGTCGGCTGACCGCGCCGGCGCGCTCTACCCGCGTACGGCGGCTCTACCCGCGTACGGCGGGCCACACCGGGAAACACCAGTCAGAACCGGGCCCGTATCCGCTCGGCATAGGCCGCCACCTCGGTGTAGACCCCCGGCTTTCCGGGGCGTGCGCATCCCACACCCCACGAAACGATACCGATGATCTTGTTCCCGACGACCAGTGGACCGCCGGAATCACCCTGGCAGGCGTCCACTCCCCCATCGGGATGCCCCGCGCACACCATCGCGTTCGGCACGAACTGGCGATCGTAGATCTTGGCGCACTCGGCGTCGCCGACCACCGGAACCATCGCCCGGCGCAGGACATCCGAATTCTGTCCCTCTTCGGAACGGGCTCCCCATCCCAGCACGGTCGCCTCGGTGTTGTCGCCGTAAAGGCCATCGTCGCTCGGGGCGGCCAACTTCACCACCGAACGTGATGTTGTTTCACGAAGTGTCAGCACCGCTACGTCGGCCCCCCGGTAGGGAGTGCTGTAGTCGGGGTGAACCCAGCTGTCGGTCACTCCCAGCACCCTGCCCTGCCGGCTGTTCTTGTCGGCCCGTCCGGCCACCACGCTGACCCGGGGAGCTCGGCGATCGACCACGCAGTGCGCCGCGGTCAGCACCTTGTCCGGGGCGATCAGCGCACCACCGCAGAACTGCTCCCCCCGGGAGTCGGCCAGATAGACCACCCAGGGGTACTGGTCGATGTCGGCGGGTTTTCCTCCGACGATCGGGGTGGCCGATGCCGTGTTCGGTTCGGAAGGTGGTTCCTCGGTGGCAACCGTGGCCGTGGGAAGCACCCCCCAGAACGCGAGAGTCACGAACAGTACCGCCGGAAGGTTGGGCCACAAGCCTCGTCGCATTCAAAGCTCCCTGTAGCGGTCACCGTCTTCCGGAACCGTGGTCCGAGGGGCAACGGAAAACGATTACCGGGTTTCGCGCATTGATGGTGGTTCGTAACCGGTCCGTCGCGGCCAGTGTCTACGACCCGGCTGCCGAGAGCTCAGCAGCAGGCCGACATTGGACGGCGACTCACCTGATCGAGCTACAAAATGGCGTTTCCGGCGCAGCACCGAAACCGGAGCGGGGCGGTGGGAACTCGGCGGGAGTGCCCACGATCGAAGCAAGAGCGATGATTACGGTGGAAGCGGCCGGTCACCGAGGAACGGCGATTCCGGCCGAGGTGTACCGAAATCCGATCGACGAGAAGGGTAGACGCAATGAGCCTGGAGCGTCCCATCGATCCCGATCCCTACAGTCTGCTGCCCGAAGTGCCGTCGTTCACGGTCACCTCGAAGGACGTAACCGATGGCCAACCCATGTCCAAGGCCCACGCGTACGACGGTATGGGGGCCGGTGGCGACAACATCTCGCCGCAGCTTTCCTGGCACGGCTTCCCCGAGAGCACGAAGAGCTTCGTGATCACCTGCTTCGACCCGGACGCCCCCATCCCAGGTGGGTTCTGGCACTGGGTGCTCGTCGACGTCCCTGCCTCGGTCACCGAACTGGCGACCGGCGCGGGCGACCGAAGCGGTACCGGCGTACCGAAGGGCGCCTTCCACGTGCGCAACGACGTGGGCGAGCAGGCGTTCGGTGGTGCGGCTCCCCCGGAGGGCGACCGTCCACACCGGTACTACTTCGCGGTGAACGCCGTCGACAGTGAGCAGCTCGGTGTCGACAGCACCGCCACTCCGGCCGTGGTCAACTTCATGCTCGCCTTCCACACCCTGGGGCGTGCCGTGATCGCACCGACCTACGCGCACTGAACCGTTCTTCGCGTGCGATTGGCACGGATCAACCGTAGTGCGGCCCCGAGTGAGGAACCGGGGCCGCACACGTCCGGTGTCGACGCTTCACCGGGCGTGGGAGCTCCCCGGCTCCGTCGCGGCAGCCAGGGGCACCGGTTCGGACCGGACCAACGTACGCAGCCGGTACACGGCATACCCACCGCCCAATGCCAGCGCCCAGGGCAGCACGGCAACCGGGGCGTCGAGCGCCAGCGCCGTGGTGGCCACGCCCAGCCCCACGACCGAGTCAGCCAACCGGGGGAGGAACACCGCACGGGACATGCGGCGGGTTACGAGCTCGGTGGCATAGGGCAGTCCCGCTCCCCAGCAGGCGAGGTAGCCGACCCAACCGAACACGGCCCCGGCATCGACACTCCTGCCGAACAGCGGAGGAGCGAGCAGCAGGGCCAGCACCGCGGACAGCAATCCCGCGACGACCGTTCCACCGCACAGCGACCAGGCGGCCTTTCCGATCAGACGCGGATCACGCCGATCACCACCCCGCTCACGTGCCGCCAACTTGCCCAGCAGCAGGCTTCCCGAACCGTTGATCACGACCTGTACCGGAGCGACCACCAACCGGGCGAGTTCGAGCACGCCCACAGCCGCCGTGGAAATCAACGCGGCCACCAACAGCCTGGCTGCCAGCAACGTCAGCGGACGCAACCCGGACTGCAAAGCGCGCCACACCGCGAACCGGGCCAGTCCCGGCAATTCGGCGCCCCCAGGGCGCAGACCGCGCCACTCGGAACCGGGCAACTGCCACAGCCCGAGTACTACCGCGGCGAACGCGCCGCAGCACATCGCTCCGAGCAGCACCTCCGGAGTGGGTTCCCCACTCACCGCCAGCAGTACCGGCAGCGCCGACGCGGTGACGGCAAGCGAACCCACGTCGTTGAGCAGCAGGGCGCGAAAGGAGACCCGGACCACGAACAGTCTGCGTACGGTTTCGGCGGCCAGTTTGCAGCCCACCAGCAGCGCGTACGGGACGGCCAGGCGGATCCCACCCCCGGAGAACGTCAGTGCCAGGAGCAACGCTCCCGACACGCACAACGCGGCCACCAGCAACGCCGCGCTGACCAGTGCCGCACGATAGCGGGGTTCGTGCCGGTCGAAAACTGTGAAGCTGTCGCAGACGAAGCCGATGTAGAGCGCGTTGGCTCCGACGAGCATGGCGAGCAACACCGCGAAGACACCGTACTGGGAGAGTCCCAGCGAAACGGCCGCGACCAACTGGACCAGCAGGCTGGTGGCGGCGGTGATCCCCTGTGCCGCCACTCCGGCCACACCGTCCCGAACCTGGCCACGAAGCCAGCCGGGAGCTCGGTACGAGGTCACTGTCCACCCCGGTGAACGGTTGTAGCGGAAACTCGCCCCTGCGCCTCGCCCTGCTGTTCGGTGGGCTGCGCCGTAGTCGGCGAGCTCTGGGAAGCGAAGGTGAAAACGTAACCGGCGATCTTGCCTCCCAGCAGCTCGATCCGTTCCCGTGCCCTGCGCAGCGCGGCGACGGAACGTTCCTTGCGGACGGTGAGCACGACTCCGTCCGCGGCGGGGACCAGGGCACTGACCTCCGGTGCGGACTCCAGCGGCGGCAGATCGACCAGCACGAGATCGTAACCACCCCGGGCCTCCACCATCGCTCTGCGCAACAGCGAGGAACGGAAGTAGTCGGGAGCTCCCTCGCTGGCACGCCCGGCCGGGATGACGCGGAACTCGATACCGGGCCCCACCTCGATGACCCTGGTGGAGGCGTGCACGGTCGCCGCGCCGGTGGCGATGGGGGCCATGCCGTACCAGTCGTTCTGCAACGCGACGTTGTGCGAGAGTTCCCGGGTCCGAACAGCAGCGTCCACCACCAGCACCCGGAGACCGTCCCGTGCGGCGGCTCCCGCCACCTGCAGCACCGTCGTGGTGGCGCCGTCCCCGGCGGAGACTCCCGTGACAGCCACCAACCCACCTCGGACGGTGTTGCGCAGTACCGAGGAAACGAGACGGTAGGACCCGAGCGGCGGAACCACCAGGTTGTGCAACCGAGCGGTCTCTCCCTCGCCGAGCGCTTCCACCTCGCCCAGCAGCGGTTCGTCGGACAACCGCGCGAGGTCCGCGGCATCGCGCACCCTACGGTTGCGATCGGCACGCGCCCAGGCGACCGTCGCGGCCAACAGCACTCCCACCGCGAATCCGACGAGCGCGTCACGCAGCAGGGCGGTGATGACGCCCGAGGAGTCGGTAACAGCCCTGTCGACAAAGGACACACCATCGCCGAACTGGTCGGAGGCGATCCTGATCTCGGTTATGCGCTGGTCCAACTCGCTGATGGTGCGGCTGGAGGCGGCATCCACGCCGGAACCCGATTCGGCGACGTCGGCAACCAACTGCTCGCGTCGGTTGCGCAGCGCCTGCAACGCCTCGTCCGCCGCCGCGGAGACCTCGGCCTTGGACTCTCGCTGGTAGGCGGTCACGACGGCGTTGGCGATCTCGGTGGACCGCTCGGCATCGCCGATGTCGACCCGCACGAGAATCGAGTCGCCGTTGTCGGAGGCCTTGGCGGTGACCGCCTCACGCAGTTCCTTGATCGTCTCCTGCCCGCCGAGCCGTTTCCGGGCGGCCCCCAGCGTGCGATCGGAGGTCACGAACAGCGCACGCTGGTTGACATAGCGCACGAACCCCGATTCGCTGGTGACCTCGAAACCCAGCGCCTGCGCCGAATCGGGGGCCTTGAGCACGATGCGGGCCTCGGCCACTCCGGCACTACCCACGGTTAGCGCGACGAGGACGCTGACAAGCACGGTGCCGAGGACGATCCCGAGCGAACTCAATCGATAGCGCCATAACGCGCCGAGAATGTTCGGCGCGGGCAGGGGTTCATTCATACGAGCTCCATTCGACGCGTGAGCGGCCACCGGAGACGGTCACGATCGAGCTGGTCACCGCGCCGACAGGCACGGGTACGGCGACACCGATCACGATAGCCTCCGCGGGTCCCCGACCCGCGAGCGGACGATTATCTCGTCCAACCGGTCCGAAGTGTCCGAACAACGTGCCGGTCGGCGTGCTCCGCGGGAGAGCTTACGCCGGGTGTGGGTCACGGTGTCACTCCCCGAGGCGAACACCATGATTACGATAACGGTGTAACGAACGGCGCCCACTTGACGAGTATCCGGACACGTCCGAGAGTCTGACGAATCGCGAAGTTTCCGCCCGCTCGGAGCACCCGGCGATTTCTCCGACTTCTCGAGTGAACGCTCCTCGGAAACATCGATTCGATAACAGCCCGCCCGGATCCGGGTGATGCATTCGGACAGAGCTACGAGTACCTTCGACGAAGGAGATCCTGTGCGCGGACCTGCCTTACGGAGTGGTTCCCGGCCCGGGAACGATCGGGCCGACTCGGCGTTTCGGGAAGCGTTACACCGCCTCCCCGGAGCGCAGAAGTCGGCCGGCGGAGCACCCGCGTACTCCAGGTTCATCAACCGCAAGGCGGGCGGTTACCTCGCCGCCGCGGCGTATCCGGCCGGGTTCACCCCCAACCAGGTAACCACCATGAGCGCGGTGTTCACGTTCGGTGGAATCCTCGGGTTGGCCACCGTTCCTCCTTCCCGTCCACTGGGTGTGATCGTCGCGCTGACCCTGCTGCTCGGTTACGCGCTCGACTCCGCGGACGGGCAGCTGGCCAGACTGCGGGGTGGCGGAAATCCGGCCGGGGAATGGTTGGACCACATCGTCGACAGCACGAAGATCCCCACGCTGCACCTGGCGGTGCTGCTTTCGACGTTTCGGTTCGGGGACACGGCGCACGCGTGGTTGTTGGTTCCGCTCGGTTTCGCGGTGACCGAAAGCGTGTTGTTCTTCGCCATGATTCTCAACGACCAGTTGCGGCGCGCACATTCGAAACCGTCCTCCGCATCGTCGACGAATTCCACCTCGTCGGGAGTCACCAAGTCATTACTGGTCGCACCGACCGACTACGGAGTGCTGTGCTTATGCTTCATTCTTTTGGGCGACAGGATTCCTTTCATGACGGTGTACACGATGTTGTTCGCGGCACACCTCTGTTTCGCCTGTCTGGCACTACCGAAATGGTTCCGCGAGATGCGGGCACTGTGCCCCCCGGATTCGGGAAGGTGAACATGCCGGTGATCGGATACGCGCCCGGTGCCTACGACATGTTCCACATCGGCCACCTCCGGATTCTGCAGCGAGCGCGTTCGATCTGCGACCGGCTCGTCGCCGGTGTCGCAACCGACGAGATGATACTGCGCGCCAAAGCCAGGCATCCCGTCGTTCCGTTCGAGGAACGACTCGAGATCGTCGCGAGCGTCCGGCACGTGGACGAGGCGGTGGCCGACCCCCATCTGGACAAGTTCCTGGCATGGCGGAAGGTCGGTTTCCACGTCCTGGTCAAGGGTGATGACTGGAAGGACACCGAACGGGGCGAGGACCTGGAGAGCAGGCTGGGAGCCGTGGGAGTCAGAATCGTGTACTTCCCGTACACCGCACACGTGTCCAGCACTGCCCTCCGTGACCGGATCTCGGTACCCGAGTGTCCCGGCGGCTGACCGAGCAGCACACGACTACCCGATGAGGCCAACCCGAGATGTTTCCGCTGGTTCCGCGCACGAAGAAACACCGAAACCGACTCGTCATCGCCTCGGGAGCGATCCTGCTGTGCGCCGCGGCCGTACTCGCGGGAATCCTGGTAAGGACCAATTCCGGAACGGCGGAACCGGTGGGCAGGCATCCGCTCCCCGACGCCTCCCCGCTCCCCACGATTCCCGGCACGACCGCACCGGTCTCCCCGGACGCGCTGTTCGTGGCCACCGATGGCTCCGACGACGCCGCGGGCACCAGGCAAGCACCGTTGCGCACTCTCTGGGCGGCGGTGGACAGGGCAGGCTCACCCTCGACGATCGTGCTCCGCGAGGGAACGTACCGGGAGAGTGTGGGAATCGTGCGGAAACGGTTGCGGATCAGATCCTTCCCCGGTGAACAGGTGTGGTTGAAGGGCAGTGAGGTCGTCGCGGACTGGACCCGCACCGAACGGGGATGGCTGCACCGGGACTGGTCACCGGGTTACTGTCGGGACTGCTTCCTGCCGAAGATAATCGATTCCCAGCATCCGAACGCCGGCCTGCCGGACATGGTCTTCCTGGACGGGGAACCGTTGCGCCAGGTGGCCGAGCGCGAGGAGGTCAGCCCGGGTACCTTCCACGTCGACACCGGTGACAACACCCTGCTGTTGGGCTCCGACCCGACCGGCAAAACCGTCGAGGCGAGTGTGCATCCGTGGCTGCTGCAGTTCGACGGCTCACGCGCGGCGGGCAGCAGGCTGCTCGGTGTAGGGATCGCGCATTACGCCTCCCGGCAGGAATACGGCAGGAAAGGCGCGATGGTGGTGGTCAACGCCGCCGATGTCGTGCTGCGCGACAACGCGTTCGCGTGGTCGGCATCCAGCGGGGTGGCCGTGTTCGCCCCGAACGCCGAAGTGGACGGCAACATCATGGCCGACAACGGTCTGGTGGGGCTGATGTCGAACAAGGCGCACGACGTACGCCTTGTGGACAACCGGGTGGTGCGAAACAACCGGGAGCGATTCGCCCTCTCCGGGCCCGCCATCGGGGCAGGTGGCGTGAAGATGACCCGCACCCGGGGCGCGCTGATCGAGCACAACTCGTTCGTGAACAACATCGGCACCGGTTGGTGGTGCGACCTGGGCTGCACCGACGCGACTGTCGTGCACAACACCACACGTGACAACGCCAAACACGGCTTCTACTACGAGGTGTCCTCGCGAGCCCTGTTCGCCTCGAACCTGGTTTCGCACAACGACCGGTTCGGTGTGAAGATCTCCAGCGCCGACCACGTCGGATTCCGCAACAACACGTTCTGGCGGAATCACGGTTCCCTGGGGATTTACAACGATCCGCGCCCGCCCTCCTCCGATCCCTACAGCCACCAACTGGGCCAGAGCTGGATCACAGCCGACACCGAGATCGTGAACAACCTCTTCGCGGGAACCGCTCGCGACGAACCGTTCATCAGGATGGGCGGCGACAAAGCAGCGGACGTGCGCACCCCTGCTTTCGTGTCGCGCAGCGACGGAAACGTCTACCTGCGGGGCAACGAGCCCTACCTCGCGGAGTGGTACCACGGTGACGACGAGAACAGCCGGTTCGAGTCGCTGGCCGAACTGACCGAGGCAACCGGACAGGGCGAGCACAGCACTTCGAAGCGCACCGAGCGTCACCCGTTCCGCGCGCCGGAAGGCGGGGACTTCCGGCTGCGTGACGGGGCGGTGGGGTTCAGGGCCGGACGCCCGCTACCGGAGGATGTCGCAGAGGAACTCGGCGTGCCCGCGTACCGACGTCCGGATGTGGGGCTGCTGACCGACCCCGGAGCCCGCGGGAGTTGAGCGGACCGGCCCGATCCGCCCGGGGGCGGATCGGGCCGGTGACAATCGCTCACCAGTCCGTGCCGCCCCGTGGCGAACCGATGGCCGCCCCGTCGGCGTCGACGGCTCTGATCCAGTACTCCGTACTACCGTCGGGAGCCTGGGTATCGGTGAACCGCATGGTGGGCCGCGACCACGGCCAGGACTCCTTCGTCACCGTGTGGATCGGCTCGGACGCACCGACCCGCACCACTTCGTAACGAATGGCGCGGTTCTGGGCGTCCCAGGTTCCGGTCCACTCGATCGTGACGTCTCCGCTGGGCCACTGCCGCTGTACGTCCGGGGCCCGGAACGGCACCTGGGGACCGTTGTTGACCGCTTCCGGCACCGAACGCGCCGCGAACCTGGTCAACGACTGCTGCTGCGTGCCGTTGACGGTGGTGAACTCACCACCGACGACGACGTAGTCCGAACTCGCCTCGATCGTCCACGTCCCGTTCTGCCAGGGGCTGTCCGCCGGCCCACCGTCGGTGTTGGGCAACCAGGGCAGCAACGCGGGAACGGGATCTCCCTCCTCCACGTGGTTCGGGTTGGCAGCCGCGGTACCGGCCACGGCCGTGCTCTCCGCGGTCAACCGCTGGTAATCGATCACCCCGTCCTCGGGAAACGCCCCGAGCGCGGCACAGGAGTGCGTGTGGGACGCCGAGTAGACCACGCCCCCGGACACGGCGACCGACTGGGTGTCGCCGTAGCACCCGTCCATCCAGACAGTGGCACCGTTGTCGATGCGCACGGCACCACGGCCCTCGAAGCGAACTGGGCCGTCGGCGTTCCAGTTGTAGGCGCCGAAGTAGGCACGGCCGTTCCCGTCGGTGTCGATGTCGGTGACCACGTCCTCGGCAGTGGGAGCCTCCCACTGCCAGGAGACGTTCGCGCCGGTGGTGTCGTCGACGGCCATCAGTGCGGAGTGGGCCTGCCCGTTGACACTGTCGAAGGCACCGCCGATGAGCGTGCGCTGCTGTGCCGGCACTGCCGAGATACTGTGGACAGTAGCGTCGGCGGTGGGGTTCCACGGCAACAGCTCTCCTGCGGTGGACACCGCGCCCAGCCTGGTGCGATCGGTGCCGTCGACACTGTCGAAAGCACCTCCCATGTAGACGGTGTCCTCGGTGACCGAGAGAGCCCGTACGCGACCTGCCACCGTCGGGTCGAACCCGTTCACCAGGGTGCGGTCGGCCGCGTCGAAGGAAGCCACTCTGGAACGCCACCGATCGTTGATCCGGTCGAAGTCACCCCCGACGTAAACCCTGCTCTCGTCGGGGGAGGCGGTGACGTTGAAAACCGTGTCGCATCGCCAGCGGTCATCGCCGAGCGAGTCGCACAGCGGACCGGGATCCGCGCTGGATTCGAACGCTGTGGAGGTCACCGAGGGGGACCAGTCGAGCAGCTGCCCGGTCCGGATGTCGAAGGCCAACAGGTTATCCCGGTCGACCTCACCGGCGCCTCCCGGAGAGACCCCGGCGGGACGGGCCTTGCTGAAGTGACCGCCCGCGTAGACGGTATCGCCCACGATCGCCATCGACAGCACGATCCCGTCCGTCTGCGGGGTGGGCAACGCGCCGGCGGTAACCGGCTGTGGTTGTTGCTCGGCCGCCCCCGCCGGAGCGGTCAACAGCCCCAGCCCGAGGATCCCGACAAAAGCCGCGCCAACTCTTCGGCTACGACGTAACATCTCACTCCTTTCTGTCCGGTTGACTCCGTCGCGGTTCGGTACGGCCGGTCACGGCGCGACCGAACAACCGCGACATCTTCCCCGTTACCGGGAAGACTCGACGGGCGCACAATCGTTCCGCGAGTTCCGCGTAGCCACGAGCCACGACGTCCCAGTCGTAGTTTCCGCGCAGCGCGGCGAGCTGGGCGCGCCCACGATCCATCGTGTCCTGTGGGAACTCCTCGGCACGGTCGAAGCATTCGGCCAACGAAACCGGATCGGTGAAATAGACCCCGTGCTCCCCCAGCACTTCCCGGTTGAACGGCACGTCGTAGGCCGAGGTCGCGGTTGCGGCCCCCATCGCTCGCAGCAATGAGGGATTGGTGCCACCGACCGAATG
The DNA here is from genome assembly GCF_900101095.1 of Actinopolyspora mzabensis. Classification (GTDB taxonomy): domain Bacteria; phylum Actinomycetota; class Actinomycetes; order Mycobacteriales; family Pseudonocardiaceae; genus Actinopolyspora; species Actinopolyspora mzabensis. The sequence continues at coordinate 18,591 of NZ_FNFM01000004.1, read as the reverse complement.
CCCGTGAACATAAGTGAGCGCGTTCGCGTAGAGCTGGTCGAGCCCCCGCTGATCCCAGATCGACCCCAGCAGCCTCACCCCGGAGCCGCGCGCCGCGAGCCTGCGGACGTGCGCGGTATAGGAATCCGCGTAAGGAGCCGCCCCCACGATCACCAGCGGATGCGCCGCACCGCTCCGGAGATATCCGGCCACCGCGACGTCCACGTGGTTCTCCGGTTCGAAACGCGCCACCACCAGGTGGTACTCCCCGGCCCGCAGCCCGTGCTCGGAGAGGGTGTCGGCACCGACCGTGTCCAGGACGGGAGCGCCGTAGGGGATGTATTCCGTGTCGACGCCGAACCGCTGTGCGTAGTACTCCTGGATCCCCCTGGAATCGGCGATGAGCGCGTCGGAACAGCGAACCGCCGCCGCTTCGGCCGCCCTGTAGTAACGGGACCCGAACCTCCCCCACTTGGCACGTTTCCACTCCAAGCCGTCTACATGGGTGACGACCGGCACCCCGCGAGCACGCAGCAGGGGCAGGAACGGCGCGTTCGCGGCGTTGAAAACCACGGCCACATCCGGTGGATTCCGCAGCAGGTGGCCCACCGAGAGCCCGGTGTGACTCAACGTCTCCAGGGTTTTCTTGCGGAGAGCGGGCAACCGCACCAACCGCATTCCCCGGTACCCGGGACTTCGTTCGGCCTCGTCGTTGCCGTTGCGGCAGTACACGGTGACCTCGTGGCCCAGTCGAACCAACCGGGCCCCGACCTCCTCCACGCAGGTCTCGAATCCACCGTATCGCGCGGGAACACCCCGCGTACCCAACATCGCTATGCGCATCGCCGTCCAATCGAATCGCGCCTGTTCGCCGTAGTTCGGCAATCAATGGTGCGGGCGCGGTGACCGCTGTATAAGCTCGCGGTATCAGTTCGTTACCAGATCTCCTCCGAGACGCGCTCCTCGACTCGTTTCCGTCCTCGCGAGCACACGCTGTCCGGGCGACCGGTTCCCGCCACCTCGGGCGGGACTGGTAGAACCCGTTTCGCAAGACACCCAAGCCGAGGATTTCCGTGCTCGACTATCGCCACTTCCTTACCGACGCATCCGGTTTCCGCTCCGATCGGGACGCGATCCGACTGACCGTGTGCGCACTGGCGTTCATCATAGCCAGCGAGTACGAATTCCGACTCCGCGATCAGGACCAGTCCATTTCGGGCAACCCGGACCTTTTCGTGCTGCTCGAGATCGCCACCTACGGAGTGATCTCCTGCTGGTTGTTCCTGCGGTTCCGCCCCACGCCGAGGCTCGTGACGGCCCACTGGACGACACTCGCGGCTTATGCCTACGTCGCGGTGTTCTTTTTGTCCACAGTGTACTCACCGTATTTCGAGATGGCTCTGGTGCGGTCCTGCCAGATGGCGGTCATCCTGGCACTGACGCGTACGACGGCGCGGCACGCGGATCGCGCGAGCATGCACTTCTTCGCACACGCCTACAGCGTGCTGATCACGGTATCGGTGATCTTCGGAGTGCTTGTCCCCTTCCCGCGCAGGGAAAGCCAGCCGGATCGGTTCACCTGGTTGCACCTGCACCCCGTCGCCGCGGGGCAGCTACTGGCGATCGCCGTGATCGTGCTCGCGAGCTACGTCATCGGCCGACGCAACACCAGGACCGGTCCGCGCTGGCCGCTGGGGATCTATCTCGGCATGCTGACCGTCTGTGCCGGCGGGCTGATCGCGACGAACACGCGGAGCGCGGCACTGGCCGCCGCCGTCGGTTCGGTCGTGGCGCTGTGGATCAGGTGGCGGGGAACCCGCAGGCTGGAGATAACGGCTTTCCTCTTCGTCGGCGTGTTGACCGTGGTACTGGCCGCCGCCCCGGCCATCGCCGGATTCTTCACTCGCGGGCACTCGATGTCGCGGCTGCTGACCCTCAACGCCCGTACCGAACTGTGGAGCTACGCCCTCGAAGCCTTCGCCCAACGGCCGTTGTACGGCCACGGCCTGAGTGCCACTCGCGGGCTCTTCCTCGACGAGATGGGACTCGGCGGCGGTCACAACGCCGTGATCAACCTGCTCGTGAACACCGGCCTGCTCGGACTGCTCGTCTGGTCGGCGCTGGTGATCGGTATATTCGTCAACACCACGCGCGCCAAGCGGCTACGACCGGAACCGCGAGCAGACCGCACCCTCATCATCTCGGTCACCTTGGGAATGCTGGCCAACTCGGTGTTCGCCGAATCCCTCGGTGCGCCCGCCAACGCATCGGCCGTGTGGCTCCTGATGCTCGCGGCCTGGGCCGGGACGCTCCGGACGGAAACGGAACCCGCGGGCAACGGGAACCCCGCGGCCAACCGCTGACAGCGTCGACCCCCCTCGACCTCCGCACCTCCCGCGACGCCGGGACAGCCACGATGGGAGCAGCGATGACCCGTTCGCCGTTCGAAAGCCCCGTTACGGCCCGGAGGACAGCGGCGATGTTTCGGAGGTTTGTCCGCGACCGCTTTCGGCCCCACGCCCCTCGGGACCACTCGCCGAGCGAATTGCTGCTGGTACACCCCTCCGCCGAGTTGTACGGTTCCGACCGCGTGTTCCTCGAATCGGTGCGAGCGCTGACCGGGGCGGGACACCGTGTACTGGTGGTACTGCCCGGAGAGGGGCCGCTCGTATCGCAGCTGCGACGAACCGGAGCACGGGTGCACCACTGCCCCACGGCGGTGCTGCGCAAAAGCGTGCTGCACCCCACCGGCCTGCTCGGTTTCCTGCGGGACGGCCTCGTCTCGTTACCCGCCGTACTTCGAGTGCTGAGACGTCGTTACGCGGCCGTCTACATCAGTACGATCACCGTTCCCACCTGGACGTTGCTGGCCGCCGCGCTCGGGCATCGGGTGGTGACGCACGTGCACGAAGCCGAGGACACCCAACCGTTACCGATACGTGTCGGGCTGACGCTACCCTTGCTCGCTTCCCGCCGCGTCGTGGTAAACAGTCGTGCCGCCGCGGACGTGCTGCACCGCGCGATTCCCCGGCTGCGGGACCGCACAAGTGTGGTCTACAACGGGGTCGCGGGCCCCGCCGAACACCCCCGCGCGGAAACCTCGAGCACCCGGCCGCACCGGCTCATCCTGGTGGGCAGACTTTCGCCGCGCAAGGGCACGGACACGGCGGTTCGGGCGCTCGCGCTGCTGCGGGAACGGGGGCATCCGGTCACGCTGGACCTGATCGGCTCCGCCTTCGACGGTTACGAATGGTTCGAACGCGAGATCGAGCGCCTGGTCCGTGCGCACGGGCTGTCGGACTCGGTCCGGCTGCACGGCTTCGACTCCGATGTCTGGCACCACTACGCCGAAGCAGACATCGCCCTGGTGCCCTCCCGATTCGAGCCGTTCGGCAACACCGCTGTGGAGGCGCAGCTCGCCGGATTGCCGGTGGTGGTCACCGACGTCCAGGGACTTCCCGAAACCGTCGGTGACGGCAGCCGCGGCCACATCGTCGGAGCCGACGACCCCGAGGCCCTCGCGGACGGCGTGGAACGGCTGCTACTCGACTGGCCGGGTGCGTTGGAGCTCGCGGAGCACGCCTGTCGCGAGGCCGCCGCGCTGTTCGCCCCGGAGCGCTACCACGAGTCGCTACGAGAAACGATCGACGAGCTCACCGCGCCCGGGACCGCTGGTCGTCGTGCCCCGCGAAGGGCCCTTCGGGGGCGAAGGCGAACCCGGTGAAACGTTCACCCATACGACGGTGAGCGGCGGAATCCGGATGGAGCTCGTCGGGTAGTGGTAGTTCGGCGTAATCGGTCGGGCCGTAGAGTTCGCGTCCGTCCAGGTAGTGCAACCTCGGATCCTCCTCCGCCCGCTGCGCCACGATCCCGGCCAGTTCCGCTCGGATCGTTTCCAGCGTGAGCTTCCCGTTCGCACGTTCCGCCGGGTCCCCGGTGGCGAGGAAGCGCAACCGCCCGAGGTCGGACTCGGTGAAGTCGGGAGCGCTGGGGCCCGGGGTGGCTTCGTGGATCGGGCAGTGGATGGGTGAGACGACCAGCAGCGGAGCGTCGGGGTGCCCTTCCCGGATGGTGTCGAGGAAACCGTGCACCGCGGGTGTGAAGGCGCGCAGCCGCATCAGATCGGCGTTGACCAGGTTGATGCCGAGCTTGAGGCTGATCAGGTCGGCCGGGGTGTCGCGCATCGTTCGCGCCGTGAACGGATCGAGCAGCGCGCTGCCGCCCAGTCCCAGATTGATCAGGTCCGCACCAGCGGTGTTCGCGGCGATCGCGGGCCAGGTCGCGGTGGGGCTCGCGGCGTTGGAACCGTGGCTGATCGAGCTGCCGTGGTGCAACCAGACGGCACGGCCCGATTCCGGGGACGGCTCGACAGGGGCGTCGGTGCGCAGGGCCACGAGTTCGGTGGTCTCGTCGTGCGGTAACCAGATCTCGAGGTCCTTCACACGTCCGGGCAGTCCGGTGAAGCGAAGGGTTCCGACCGGCCCGGGGTACCGCTGGACGTCACCTGTCGTCATGTCGATGTCGAGGGTGTCACCCCCGCTGACGTGGGCCTGCTCCACCAGCGAGCCGTCGACGAGCAGGTCGTAGATTCCGTCCGGTCGAGGCGGCACCCCACGATAGGTCCGCTTGGCCGGCACGGTGTCCAGCTCGACGGTGGTGGCTCGACTGCGCAGGGCGAGCCGGACACCGGAGGGCTGGCTCTCGGCCATGGCGAGTTGCCCGTCACCGCCCTGGGCGAGCGCCCTGGCGGGCAGCCGGTGCGGTAGCAACCCCCGTTCGGTGTGCTCCGTCTCCACCGCGCCGCGCAGCAGATCAGCGGTGAGGGGTGTGTCGATCAAGGTGTGTTCGTGGTGCATGGCCTTTTCCTGTCGCGTGTTGCCGGGCCGAAACCGCAGGTTGTTTCCCGGTACGTTTCGGATCCGCGAGCGCTGCCGGGGTTCGAGTCCCCTACTGGGAGGCCTCGGGCTGGGAGGCCTCGGTTCGGGAAGCGTCGGAATGGGAGGGGTCGGGCCAGTTCCGCAGCAGGCCATCGAGGACTTCCACGATTCGCGCCCAGGACCGCTCGCTGTCGGGAGCGCTGTGGCTGAACCCACCCTCCAGCTCCAGGCTGACGTAGCCGTGGAAAACGCTGCCCAGCAGTCGAACCGCGTGTGTCTGCTCGTCGCCGGTGAGGTCGTAACCCCGCAGGACCGCGCGCAGGAGCCGCGCGTGCCTGACTCCGGCACTCGCTGCCGCCGTCTCCGGATCGAGCCGGTATCGGCTCGCGGCGTAGCGGCCGGGATGTTGCCGGGCGTAATCACGGTAGACCTCGGCGAAGGCGAGGAGGGCGGCCCTACCCGCCCGCCCGGCCAGTGCGGTAGCGGCGCGATCGGTGAGTTCCTCCAGGGCGAGCAGCGCGATCCCGGTCCTGAGATCGTGCGAGCCGTCCAGGTGCGAGTACAGGCTCGCGACCCTGACGCCGAATCGTCTGGCCAGCGCGGAGACCGTTACCTGCTCGAAGCCGACCTCGTCGGCCAGCTCCGCCGCTTCACCGATGATGCGTTCCGCGCTCAGCCCCGCTCTCGGCACAACCACCCCTCACTCGCAGAATCCCTAAAGGGACTATACAGAAGCCTAAAGGTTTTAGGAAATTTGCGTATAGTCACCCCAAGAGGCGGTAGCGGCCCGGCTGTCCACAGTCAGTAGGCCCCCTCCCTGGTCATCACGGCACGCACCGTCTTCCAGAGGATCATCCAGTCCAACGTCAGTGACCAGTTCTCCACGTAACGCAGATCCAGCCGCACGCTCTCGGCCCACGAGAGATCACTCCTGCCGCTGACCTGCCACAGTCCGGTCATCCCCGGACGCACCAGGAAGCGACGGTGCATCTCCGGCTCGTAGGACTCTGTCTCGGCGGGCAGCGGCGGCCTCGGCCCCACCAGTGACATGTCACCGAGGAGAACGTTGACCAGCTGTGGCAACTCGTCCATGGAGTAACCCCGCAGCACGGAGCCGAGACCGGTCACCCGGGGATCGCACCGCGACTTGAACAACGGACCGGCCCCCTCGTCGGTGAGGTCACCGTCGGAAGAGGGGGAATCGGCGCCGCTGACCATCGTCCGGAACTTCAACATCGTGAACACGTGGCCGTTGTGTCCGACGCGTCGTTGCCGGTAGAACACCGGCCCCGCACTGTTCAACTTGATGCCGATGGCTATCACGAGCAGCAGAGGTGACAGCGTCAGCAGCAACAGCAGTGCCCCCGTTCGGTCCATAACGGACTTGACGAACAGGCGCGGCCCGGTCAGCACCGGCTCGCTCAGCCGCAACAGCGGCATGCCGAGGACTTCGGACACGTGCACTCTGGGGCCGGCGATGTCCATCAGTACCGGAGCCACCACCATCTCGGTGGCAGTGCCCTCCAGTTCCCAGGACAGCCACTGCAGCCGTTGCCGTGTCCAGTACCGGTCGGCACTGATCATCACCGCCCGGTAGGCATCCAGTCGCGCCTGTCGGGCGATGTCGTCGAGACTTCCCACCACCGGAACGGAGTCGATCTGGTCGACGGCCACACCGCTCCCCGAGCGCCCCGCGGTGCACACCGCGCGGATCTGCCAACCGAGGTGGGACTCCCTCCGGGTACGCGCGATCAGATCTCGCAGTGCCTCGGGATCCCCCGCGGCGATGACCGGAAGCATGCAGCGCCCCAGCGCTCGTTTCCGATGCAGCAGTTTGCGCAGCACGTAACGCTGTAACAGACACAGCACGGCAGCAGCGGGCAAAACGGCGAAGATCCACCCCCGCAACTGCCCTAGACCGGCGGCGACCGCCCCGAAGGCCAGCAGTACGGCAGCGGTGAGCAGTGCCCTGCCCAACCGGCGGAATTCCTCGGCTCCCTGCCCGAGGATTCGGTGGTCCCAGGCCGGGACCAGGGCGGTGAGCAACGCGACGGCGGTGACGGACGCGAACAGAACCGTCAGCCACGGCTCGGCGGGCGCCGAGACCACCGTGCCTCCCGCCACCGCGAGCCCCGTGGCGGTCACATCACCGACAGCCACCAACGAGCGGTAGCGACGCTCCCAAGGCAAGGCTCGAGCACTGTGGGGCCGCTGCGCACCATCGCGGCGCCCGTCGCGCCTCGCTCCGGTGGTTCCGGGCCCGGAAGACTGGGAATCCGATCCGCCTGCGGAGGGGATCTTCTGTCGTAGCTCGACGGGATGGTCCCGCTGCCGCGAGGATAGCCGCATTCGTACTCCAACTCACCGCGAACGCACGGACCCCTCGGCCCGCGGAACCCCGTGGATTCCTTCGTCACGGGAATGTTCGACTTGCTCTTCTCCCACTTTTTCGAGCATCTTTCATGTCACGTTACATCCGGCACACCCACGCAATCGCGGAATATCCCCTGCGCACAGCGTCATCAATGCGTTCGCACCGCGTATTCCGGATAGAGAACAGCCTCGTAACAATTGGCTATTTTCTGTTCAAGGAAACAAAACTCGTCGCCGAAGGGAGCACTCGGCCCTGCCGCCCGGCGGGAGGTGTTGGCGCGCGGCCACCGGACACCGTAGGAATTTCCGGAACGAGCCCCGGGTTGTACGCGGCGATAAGGAAGCAGAGACGGGATGGGGCACGTGCGACACTTCGATCTGATCATCATCGGCACCGGTTCGGGTAACGCGATCCTCGACGAACGATTCGCCGATTGGGACGTCGCGGTCGTGGAGAAGGGCGTCGGAAGCCACTCGTCCTACGGCGGCACCTGCCTGAACGTGGGGTGCATACCGACGAAGATGTTCGTGCACACCGCCGATGTCGCGAACTCCCCGACCGCGGGAGAACGCCTCGGAGTCGGGGTACGGCTGGACGAGGTGCGGTGGCGCGAGATCAGGGACCGCGTGTTCGGCAGGATCGACACGATCTCCGAAAGCGGAAAGCGGTTCCGCAGGGACGAGAACCCCAACGTGACGCTTTACGAGGGCACCGCACGGTTCACCGCGGCACGGGAGCTCCGGGTGGAGACCGCCGAGGGGCCGACCACGATCAGTGCCGACCGAGTGGTGATCGCGGCGGGAGGTCGTCCGGTGATTCCGGAAATCCCGGGCATCGAGGACGTCGATTACCACACCAGCGACAGTGTGATGCGGCTGGAAAGCCTTCCGGAAAGCATGATCATCATGGGTACGGGCTTCATCGGGGCGGAGTTCGCGCACATCTTCTCCGCGCTGGGCGTGCGCGTGACCATGGTCGGCCGTTCCGGACGGGTGCTGCGTAGCGAGGACGTCGACATCTCGGAACGGTTCACCGAACTGGCCGCGAGGCAGTGGGATCTGCGGCTGAACCGGCGCGAGATCGAGGTGAGTGGTTCCGGGGAAGGTGTGCGGCTCCGGATGGACGGCCCGGAAGGAGCCGAGACCCTCGAAGCCGGGACGCTGCTGGTGGCGACGGGACGTCGCCCCAACTCGGACCTGCTCGACACCGCCGCGGCGGGAATCGAGACCGCCGAGGACGGAAAAGTCAAAGTGGACAGCACACAGCGCACCACCGTCGAAGGGGTGTGGGCACTGGGCGACGTCAGCAGTGAGCACGAGCTCAAGCACGTCGCCAACCATGAGGAGCGGGTGGTGCAGCACAATCTGCTGCACCCGGACACGCCGATCGAGTCCGATCACCGCTTCGTACCGCACGCGGTGTTCTCCGAACCACAGATCGCCTCGGTGGGACTCACCGAGCAGCAGGCTGCCGAACACGGCATCGGTTATGTCACCGCCACACAGGACTACGGCGGTATCGCCTACGGGTGGGCGATGGAGGACACCAGCGGTTTCGCCAAACTGCTCGCAGCCCCCTCGACCGGGAAACTGCTCGGCGCACACATCATCGGACCGCAGGCACCCACCGTGATTCAGCCGCTCATTCAGGCCATGGAGTTCGGTATCGACGCGCGCACCATGGCTCGCGGCCAATACTGGATCCACCCCGCGATGCCCGAGCTGGTCGAGAACGCACTGCTCGGGCTTCCCCTGGACTGATTGGGCGAGCACGACCGCGGGCGCGGCGTGTTCCGGTGGGCACCGCGGTGCTCACCGGGCCGCTCGGCCTCCATCGCTCGCACGAGTCCGGGCTTCGCCTCCTTCCGGAACCCCGGGACGGGGACCCCGGATCAGACGGTTCGGGGGCGCCCTGCGAACGCGCCGAGGACGGCCTGCACCGCGAGCGCTCCTATCAACACCAGCAGCGAGGCCGACCAGTTCGAGGTGACGTCGTGCAGCATTCCGAACAGGAAGGGGCCGGTGGAGGCGATCAGGTAACCGATGCTCTGCGCCATTCCCGACAACTTGCCCGTCTCGGCCGCACTGCTGGTACGTAGCGATATGAGCACCAGCGCCAGCGGGAACGCGCTCATCCCCACGCCGATCAACAGCGCCCAGAGCAGCGGCGCGCTCATCGGCGCGTACAGCACCCCGAGAAAACCGCTGATGGCCGTGGCCGCCAGACAGACCGTCCAGACCGACTGCCCCCTCGTCCTCGTGGCCAGGGGTGGCAACACCATGCTGATCGGAACACCGATCAGCAGCACCAGGCCCAGCAGTCCGCCGGCGGCGCCGGCGCCGGCACCGGCTGATTTGAACACCTCGGGAAGCCAGCCCATGACCACGTAGGCCACCAGCGACTGCATCGCGAAATAACCGGTAACCGCCCAGGCCAGCGGACTGCGCAGCAACGAGGAACCTTCCGCCGTCGCTTCCGCTCGCTGCCGGGCCCCTGCTCCGGATCGGGGAGCGCCACCACCGCCCGCCGAGTTCCAGACGACGAAGGCGGCGAGGGCGAGCACCGCCCAAGTGGCCAGTGCGAGACGCCAACCACCCAGTTCGGCACGTAACCAGGGGGTGAAGGCCGAGCCCACGGAGCCGCCCGCGGCCATCGCCGTGGTGTAGAGGCCGGTGGCCATACCAACCCGGTTGGGGAACGACTCCTTGACCACCACCGGGATGAGGACGTTGCACATCGCGATGGCCGCGCAGGCGACCACGGTGCCCGCGAGCACGGTGACCGTACCGCCCACCACCCGTAGCAGCATCGCCCCGGTCAGCACACCCAGCGCGACACCGACGACACTCCGCATCCCCCAGCGCCGTGCCAACAGCGGTGCTGCTATGCCCGCGGCCCCGAAGCACAGCGTCGGCACCGAGGTGAGCACGCCGGCCCACACCGTACTGGCACCGAGCGCGTCGCGTACCCCGCCGAGTATCGAGGAGAGGCTGGTCACCGCCGGACGCATGTTCGCCGCGGCGAGGGCGACCCCGAGCAACAGCAGTCCACCACCGGCGGCCGCGTTCCGATCGGGAAGGCCGTTGATCTCGGGGGTACTTTCGTTGGCTTGCGAACTCGCATCATTCCGGGCCTCGCCCGCCCCGGAACTGGCATCCTGGACGATCAACCGATCGGGAACGGTTTCGGTGCGCGACTCGGAAGACATCGCGTACTAGTATCGCAAACGTAGGATGTTTGGATGAAAGGACCTCGCTGTGCCCTTGGTCACGACAACGAGGACCGGTTTGGTGGATCAGGTCATCGCCCAGATGCGTGAGTTAGTCGCATCCGGCGAGTGGCCCCTCGGACAACGGATCCCACCGGAAGCGGAACTCGTCAACGCGCTCGGCGTCGGGCGGAACACGGTCCGCGAAGCGGTGCGGGCCCTGGCCCATGCGGGACTGCTGGAGGTCCGGCAGGGAGACGGCACGTTCGTACGCGCCACGAGCGAGCTGTCGGGAGCCGTGAGCAGGTTGTGCGACACCGAACTCCGACAGGTTCTCGAAGTGCGGCGCGCCCTGGAAGTGGAAAGCGCCCGATTGGCGGCGAACGCCCGGACCGAGGCCGACGTCGCGGACCTGGAGATCGCGCTGCGGGAACGGGACACCGCCCTCGCCGAACGCGACTCGGAGCGGGTCGTGCACACCGACAGCCGATTCCACCTGCGGCTGGTGGAAGCCTCGCACAACCCGGTGCTGATCCAGCTCTACCAGGGCATCAGCGAAGCGGTGCTCTCCAGCGTGGCCACCACCTTCGATCCCGAGGTTCCTCCGGAGCGCGACGTCTCCCACACCGAACTGCTCGAAGCCGTGCGCGACGGTCATCCCGAACGGGCCGCGGCCGAGGCGGGCGGCTTCCTGGACGAGCTACTCGCCGAGTTCACATCGGGGGACGAGCAGCACACCACCTGAGACCGATTCGGAGATCACGGCCGGGAACGCACTGCTCAGGGCGAGACCAGACCGCTGGAGACGCGCGGTAGACCGGCGGGGACACCACTGTCGAGCAACCGAAGCAACGCGTCGGTGTCCAGGTGGTGTTCGACCATGTCCCCGAGCAGGTCCAACTGGTCGCGGCGCAGCTCCGCGAACGAGGTGTCCGCGGCGACCCGGAAGCCGGTTCTCCCGGCGGCGCGGGCTACGCGCGCCAGGTAGTCGCGACGGAACGCGTCGTTCTCGAACAAGCCGTGCCAGTGCGTGCCCGCGACGGAGCCGTGCAGTGCTCCCTCCCCGTCACCGGCGGGAAGTCGAATCAGCGGCTCGCTCTCGGGATGACGCCGCACGCTGCCGTGGTGGATCTCGTAACCGGAAACCGGCTGCCCCAGAGCGGTGCCCACCGGATTGCCCAGCGTCTTGGTCGTCTCGAACTCGATCTCCATGTCCAGCAGTCCGAGAGCGTCGACCTCCGCGCCGGACTCGACGGGATCGTCGATCCGCTCACCCAGCATCTGGAACCCACCGCAGATCCCCAGCACCGGCAGTCCCGCGGCGGCGTGTCCGAGAACCGCCTCGGCCAGTCCGGTTCGCCGGAGCCAGTCGAGATCGCCGACCGTGGACTTGGAACCGGGAAGCACCACCAGATCGGCATCAGCGATCCGGGAGGGCTCGGTCACGAAGCGCACCGAGACACCGGGTTCGGCGGCCAGTGCCTCGACGTCGGTGGCATTGGATATGCGAGGCAGTCGCGGCACGGCCACCCGCAGCCACTGCTCGCCCACCGGTGGGGCGGGACGACCCACCACCCCGTCGGCCACGTACGACAGCGAGTCCTCGGCGTCCAACCAGAGCTCCTCCGACCACGGCAGTACACCGTGCACGCTTCGACCGGTGAGTTCGGTGAGTTCCCGCAACCCCGGGGTGAGCAGCTCGGGCTCACCGCGAAACTTGTTGACCACGAACCCGGAAACGAGCGCCTGATCGGCCGGATCCAGCAGCGCGAGCGTGCCGAACAACTGCGCGAACACCCCACCCCTGTCGATGTCGCCGACCACCAGCACGGGCAGCTCGGCGGCACGGGCGAGTCCCATGTTGGCGATGTCCTGGGCACGCAGGTTGATCTCGGCCGGTGACCCGGCCCCCTCGCAGATCACGTAGTCGTACTCGGAGCGCAGTTCGGAGAGCGTCGCGGTAACCGTGTGCAGCAGTTCGGCCTTGCGCTCGCGATACGACAGCGCGGTGGCCTCCCCCGCCACCCGACCCAGCACCACGACCTGGGAAGTGCGATCACTGCCCGGCTTCAACAGCACCGGGTTGAACCGAACGTCGGACTCGACACCGGCAGCCATGGCCTGTACTGCCTGCGCACGTCCGATCTCGCCGCCCGAGGTGGTAACGACGGAGTTGTTGGACATGTTCTGCGCCTTGAACGGCGCCACCCGGGCACCGCGACGCGACAACCAACGGCAGAGCGCGGCCGCGAGTACGCTCTTGCCCGCGTCGGAGGTCGTCCCGGCAACCAGCAGTGAATTCACGTCGGATTTCATACACCACGACCACGGCACCGCACGCCCACCCGCCACGCGGAAGTGCCCTCGCTCACACTCCGCTCCCTCCCGCGACACGGGGGCGTGCCCGACGTGAGCGCGCCCCGGCCGGGCATCTGCGTTGTTTCCGTAGCGTTCAGGGACGAGTGAGGATCTCGTTGCCGTCCTCGGTGATCAGAATGGTGTGCTCGAACTGCGCGGTCCAGCTCTTGTCACTGGTCGTGACCGTCCAGCCGTCGTCCCAGACGTCGTACTCGTGGGTCCCGAGCGTGATCATCGGTTCGATGGTGAACGTCATACCGGGTTCGATCACCGTCTGTACCGATGGTTCGTCGTAGTGCAGCACCACGAGACCGCTGTGGAACGAGCGGCCGATGCCGTGCCCGGTGAAGTCCCGTACGACTCCGTAACCGAAACGCTTGGCGTAGGACTCGATGACTCGTCCGATCACGTTCAGCTGCCGCCCCGGCTTCGCCGCTCGGATCGCGCGCATCGTGGCCTCGTGAGTACGCTCCACGAGCAACCGAGCCTCCTCGGAGACCTCGCCCGCGAGGAAGGTCGCGTTGTTGTCACCGTGCACACCGCCGATGTATCCGGTCACGTCGACGTTGACGATGTCCCCGTCCTCGATCACCGTGGAATCGGGTATCCCGTGGCAGATGACCTCGTTCAACGAGGTGCAGCACGACTTCGGAAAACCGCGGTAACCGAGGGTGGAGGGGTAGACCCCGTTGTCGACGAAGAACTCGTGCACCACGGCGTCCACGTGGTCGGTGGTCACACCGGGACGGACCGCCTTGCCCGCCTCCTCCAACGCCTGGGCCGCGAGCTTGCCGGCGACCCGCATGGCATCGATCACTTCGGGAGGCTGCACGTCGGGATCGGTATTGCGCCGCGGTGCCGGTTTGTCGACGTACTCGGGACGCTCGATACCGGACGGCACCGGACGGCGAGGGGTTTGCTGTCCTGGTTGCAGCGGGCTTCGTACGGGCATGTCCTCACTCTAGAACGTCGGCGCCACGCGCAACCGCCCGCAGTCGACCACGTGGCCCCGAAATGACCAACCACACAGCGCCGTACCGAAAGCGGGGAGGACGACTCCGCTCAACCGGTCACACCGGGTGCGTCGTTGCCCGGTGAAACGGTCACCAGTCCGACGCGTTCGGCGGCACGCAGCATCACCGGGTCGTAGGAGACGAACGCGTGCAGTCCGTCCCGCGCCCGGCAGGCGGATGCCAACTGGATGGCCTCGGTGGAGCTAAGTGGCGAGTCGAATTCGCTAGCCGTGTCGAGCACGTCCTGCCCGACGGGTAGTTGTTCGATCTTCGATACCACGATCGAGGCAAGATCCTCGGCCGCGGGCCCCGCCGTACGAAAACTACGGAGTATGTCGACCCTGGAAACCGCACTGGTGGCACGTGGCTGTTCCCAGTTGCTCCGGATCCACACGCTGAGCGCGTTGCTCTCCGGCTCCGCGGCGATCAGTTTCTGCAGGGCAGAAGAATCGAAGTAGATCACATCCACTCCCGTCCACGGTGATCTCGCACCGCGCCCGGAACGGCACGGTGCGCGACAACCTAACACACCGGGATCAGCCGATCCCGGAGAGAAACTCCTTCGAGACCCGAACCGCCCGCTCCGAGGTCCCCGCGTCGGTCACCAGCACCGCGAACGACAGGTCCCCCCGATAGCCGGTGAACCACCCGTGCGCCCGACTGCCGTCGCCGAACTGTGCTGTTCCCGTCTTACCCGCCACCTCGCCGAGACCGGACAGCTCGGTGGCGGTCCCGGAGCGCACGACCTCCCGCATCATCTCGCGGAGTTTCCGCAACGCCTGTTCGGAGGGGGCGCGTTTCGCCTGCTCGTTCACCCGCGTGTCGGCGGATTCGAGCAGTTTGGGCGTGGGCATGGAGCCATGGGCCACCGAGGCGCTGGCCAGCGCCATCCCGAACGGGCTGGCGAGCACCTTGCCCTGGCCGATGCCGTTGACCGCCCGCGTCACCTCCTCCTCGGAGGAGGGCACTTCTCCGGTCAGGGTGGTTATGCCGGGGATCGCGAAGTCGGCGCCGATACCCAGTTTCTTCGCGGCCGTCGGCAACGCCGAGGCGGGCAGCCGGGAGGCCAGTCCGGCGAAGGTGGTGTTGCAGGACTCGGCGAAGGCCTTCTTCATCGTCACGCGGCCGAGGTCGAAATGGTGCGCGTTGGGCAGCGTCTTCCCGTTGAAGGTCCGCTCCGCGGGACAACCGAGCTCAGTACCGATGTCGACCTCTCCGGCTTCGAGAGCCGCGAGAGCGGTCGCCATCTTGAAGGTGGAGCCCGGCGGGTACTGCCCCGTGAGTGCCAGTGCCCCCTTGTCGTCGGCGGCCCTGTTCTGCGCCACAGCCAGCACACCACCGCTGGAGGGGCGCATCG
Source organism: Actinopolyspora mzabensis (assembly GCF_900101095.1). Lineage (GTDB taxonomy): Bacteria > Actinomycetota > Actinomycetes > Mycobacteriales > Pseudonocardiaceae > Actinopolyspora > Actinopolyspora mzabensis. Next base: position 3,425 of record NZ_FNFM01000004.1, on the reverse strand, counting down.
CCACGATCATGGCGGGCTTGTCGAGCGGGTTCACCGCGTTCTCGGCGGCCCGCTGCACCTTGTCGCTGAGGGTGGTCCGGAGTGCCTCGGTAGGCTCGGGTTCGACCTGGTGCAGCGTTTTCAGCTCGGCGCCGGAGGAGTTGGCCGTGAAGACGCGCCAGCCGTCGCTGCCGTTCAACCGATCTTTCCGGTTCTTGGAGATGGCGGGCAGCACCTGGGAGGCGTAGTCCTGTTCCGAAGCCACCAGGGCGGTCCTGTCCGGGAACCGGACACCTGGTAATTCGTATATCGCGGACTTGACCCGCCGATAGTCGGACAGGCGCAATGTGACCACGGTGTAGGCCTGGTTCTCGGGCGTCTCCTTGGCGCCCTCGACTATTCCCCGCTTGGTGACGCCGGGGGCCACCGGCTCCAGCCCCTGGGCCAGTGATCCGGCGACCTCGGGGAGGTTGTCCACCTCCTTGCGCACCACTGTGACGCGAACCAGTCGTTGGGGCCCCATCAGACGAGTACCGTCCCGGCCCAGGACCGGCGCGGGAGTGGCGGGGTCCAGCTGGTGGTGCAGGCTCTGCCCCGAACCGAGCTCGGGATGCACCACGGCGGGCTGCCAGTGGACCTTCCAGGCGTTGTCGTTCTCGCGCAGCTCGAACTCACCGTCGTAGCTCCACACCCGGTCGGAGCCGAAATTCCACGAGACGCGGAACTTCGCGGTGGTGGGACTGCCACCGCCCCCGGAGTCGACCCCGGTGACGGAGGCCTCGACCTTCTCCGGCGAGAGATTCCGCCTGGTCTCGGCCAGGAACTTTCTAGCGGTTTCCGGTGCGTCGGTACGACCGGCAGCGGCCGCGTTGTCGCCTGCGGCGAAGTCACGCAGGTAGGCGGACGCCGCGTCCTCGGCCGAGGGGCCGGAGTCGAAGACGCCGCAGGAGGCCAGCGGCAGGGTGACGAGCAGTCCCGTCAGAAGGCTGAGAGCACGAGCTGTACGCACAGATCGCAGTATGCCGAAGAAACCGGACAGGTGTCGTGCGTACTGTGTTGCGCAGAGCGCACCATGACACGGACGGGGTCGCTGAACAGGGGAAAATATCCATCGAACGTATTACAGCGAGTAAGAAGTGTTTCGATTCACACCCGTTCCCCCGTCCAGGCAGTCGGGGCTCGCCGGACGAGAGCCGCACGAGAGGTCCTGTCGAACGAGCGCGGCAGAAAACCGGCGCAACAGAGTTCGACTAGAGCAGTACGGTGCTGAACGTTCCGGCCCGCCGGAATCCGACCTTTCGGTAGGCCGCTCTGGCTGCGATGTTGAAATCGTTGACGTAAAGGCTTGCCCTGCGCCCCATCCCGCGCACCAGATGGTCGGCGACGGCCGCCGTACCGGCGGCCCCCAGGCCACTGCCACGCCGATCGGGGTGGACCCAGACCCCCTGGATCTGACCGACGGTACCGGAGATCGCACCGATCTCCGCCTTGAAGACCACCTGACCGTCCTCGAACCTGGCGAACGCGCGACCACTGGCTATCAGATCGGCTATCCGCGCGCGGTATGCAACGGCACCACCGTTGCTACGGGGATCCACGCCGACCTCCTCGACGAACATGGACACCGCCGCGGGCAGATAACTGTCGAGCTCCTCGGAACGAACCTGGCGCACCGCGGGATCCACCCATCCCGCGGGGGGTTCGGACAGCGCCAACAACGGCTGCTCGGGGCGCACCTCCCTGGCGGGTCCCCAGTGGGCGGACAACTCGGACCACAGCGACATGACCTGCCTGGCGGGCCCGACGAGCGAGGAGCACACCCGCCGACGCCGACTCGCACGATCGGCGAACGCGCGCATCGCGTCCCTGCCCCCGCGCAGCGGTATGAGATTGGCGCCGGAGTAGCAGAGGCCGTCGAAGCCGCTGCCGTAGCCCCACAGCTCACCACTCAGATAGACCGGGTCGATCTCGGCGGCCTCGATCCGGGAAAGCACCATGCAAGCGGCCACGGGATCCGATTCCAGCAGGGAACGAACGCTTGCCAAGTCCCGTCCCTGTAACAACCGCGCACCCGCGAGCTTGAGCACCGCTCAAGCGTGCCAGAAAGCCGGGGGACAACGCCGCACGAGACATTCCGGAAGTGAGGTATTCCGCATCGAGATCACCCGATCGAAGGAACTTCTCGAGCAGGACCACCGGACTGAGCAGGGAACCCCGTTCGACAGGAGACTCCTGGCGGGACGAGGCGGAACGGCTCGCCGACGACGAGCCGTTCGTAACCATCAACCTGTTCGTAATTACCGAATCGTCGGAAACAACAGGAGCTTCCGCTTACCGACAGCCGGAGAGCACCGACAGCCGGAGAACGGGGAGCGCGCCGCTCAGCCGACGGTGACGGTAGGTGACTCCTCGGAACCCTGCTCCATCCCCTCCGCCAGGCGTCCGGCTTCCTCGATGAGGGTTTCCACGATCTGGTTCTCCGGCACGGTCTTGATCACCTCGCCCTTGACGAAGATCTGCCCCTTGCCGTTGCCCGAGGCCACCCCGAGGTCGGCCTCGCGGGCCTCACCGGGACCGTTGACCACGCAGCCCATCACGGCCACGCGGAGGGGAACCTCCATGCCCTCCAAACCGGCGGTGACCTCGTCGGCGAGTTTGTAGACGTCGACCTGCGCCCGGCCGCAGGACGGGCAGGAGACGATCTCCAGCTTGCGCGGCCGCAGGTTCAGCGACTCCAGAATCTGGGTGCCGACCTTGACCTCCTCGACCGGCGGGGCGGACAGCGACACGCGGATCGTGTCGCCGATGCCCTGCCGCAGCAGCGAACCGAAGGCCACGGCCGACTTGACCGTGCCCTGCATCGCCGGACCGGCCTCGGTCACACCGAGGTGCAGCGGGTAGTCGCACTGCTCGGCCAGCAGTTCGTAGGCCCGCACCATCACCACGGGATCGTTGTGCTTGACCGAGATCTTGACGTCGTGGAAGTCGTGCTCGGCGAACAGCGAGGCCTCCCACAACGCCGACTCGACGAGCGCCTCCGGTGTGGCCTTGCCGTACTTCTCCAGCAGACGCTTGTCCAGCGAGCCCGCGTTGACGCCGATGCGGATCGGCGTGCCGTGGTCCTTGGCCGCCTTGGAGATCTCCTTGACCTGATCGTCGAACTTGCGGATGTTGCCCGGATTGACCCGCACGGCGGCGCAGCCCGCCTCGATGGCCGCGAAGACGTACTTCGGCTGGAAGTGGATGTCGGCGATCACCGGGATCTTCGACTTCTGGGCGATCGCGGGCAGCGCCGCCGCGTCGTCGGCGGTCGGGCACGCCACACGCACGATGTCACAGCCCGAGGCGGTCAACTCGGCGATCTGCTGCAGCGTGCCGTTGATGTCGGTGGTGTTCGTCGTGGTCATCGACTGCACCGAGACCGGGTGATCACTACCGACACCGAC
>NZ_FNFM01000021.1 GCF_900101095.1 Actinopolyspora mzabensis | reverse complement strand
CAACGACAACCCACCCGCCACATACACCGCCACCAACTCACCCACCGAATGACCCAGCAACACACCCGGAGCAACCCCCAACCGCCACAACCGGCGGAACAGCGCCACCTCCACCACAAACAACGCAGGCTGCGCGAACTCCGTCCCCGCCAACAACCCCCCAACCTCAGAACCCCCAGCACCAGAGGAGTCCTCACCCCCAGAGAACTCCTCACCCCCAGAAGACTCCTCACCCCACATCACCGACAACAACGACCGCGACAACAACCCCTCAAACGCCGAAGCCAACTCCTCCACATCAGCCCGAAACACCCCATCCACCCCAGCCAACCCACGAGCCATCCCCACACGCTGCGACCCCTGCCCCGCAAACAACACACCCACAGAACCCCACGACACACCCGAACCCGACGACACACCACCAGCCGACACGCCCGAACCCGACGACACACTCACACCCACACCGGACTCACCCCCAGCAAGAGCACGCAACCCCCCAACAGCCTGTTCCACCGACGACGCCACCACCGAACCCCGACACCCAAACACCCCACGACCAACCCCCAACGACAACCCCACATCCACCAACGACACACCCACACCACGAGCCAAAAACTCCGCCAACCGCCCCGCATTCGCACGCAACGCAGCCCCCGAACCCCCAGACACCACAAGCGGCACCGCCACATCCAACAACGAACCCTCAGCACCGTTTCCGACCCGCTGAGCTTCCTCCGCTTCCGCCGAAGATGGTGCTTCCTCCACGATCACGTGCGCGTTCGTGCCCGAAATCCCGAACGAGGACACACCCGCACGACGCACCCGACCCGACTCCACAGGCCACGACACAGCCTCGTCCAACAGGCGCATGTTCCCCGCCGACCAGTCGATCTGCCCGCTGGGATTCTCCGCGTGCAAGGACCTGGGCAGCTCCTCGTGCCGCAGCGCCAACACCATCTTCATCACCCCGGCCACCCCAGCCGCAGCCTGCGGATGACCGATGTTCGACTTCACCGACCCCAGATACAACGGGTTCTGATCCGAACGGTCCTTCCCATACGTCGATAACAACGCATGGGCCTCCATCGGATCCCCCAGGGCGGTGCCCGTGCCGTGCGCCTCCACCGCGTCCACGTCTTCCGGACCGAGCCCACCCGCATCGAGCGCCGAACGAATCACCCGCTCCTGCGCCGGACCGTTCGGCGCCGTCAACCCCTGACTGCGACCATCCTGATTGAGCGCACTCGACCGCAACACCGCGAGGACATCGCGCTCGTTGGCCCGCGCATCCGAGAGCCGCTCCAACAACAACATGCCGCAGCCCTCCGACCAACCGGCGCCGTCGGCCGCATCGGAGAACGGTTTGCAGCGACCGTCCGGAGCGAGCCCGCGCTGCCGACTGAATTCGACGAGTGCCGTGGGGGTGGACATGATCGTCGCACCGCCCGCCAGCGCGAGGTCGCACTCACCACGCCGCAATCCCTGCATCGCCAGGTGCAGCGCTACGAGTGACGAGCTGCACGCCGTGTCGACGGTCATCGCGGGCCCCTGCAACCCCAGCGTGTAAGCCAACCGACCGGAGGCCGTGCTGGACATACTTCCGGTGCCCAGGTGGCCGTCGAGAAGCTCGAGGTGGGCGGAGTGGCGGTTCAGGTAGTCACTGCCCTGCGAACCGACGTAAACGCCGGTGAGGCTGCGGTCCAGCGACGACGGGGGCAAACCGGCCCGTTCGATCACCTCCCACGAGGTCTCCAACAGCAACCGCTGCTGCGGATCCAACCGCTCCGCCTCCCGCGGACTCACCCCGAAAAACCCCGCATCGAACAACCCCGCATCATGAACGAAACCACCCCCACGCGCATACGTCGCCCCCACCACATCCGGATCCGGATCGAACAACCCCGCCACATCCCAACCGGGACGATCCGGAAAACCCGACACCGCATCACCACCCGCGGCAAGGAGATCCCACAACCCCTCCGGAGAATCCACCCCACCCGGATAGCGGCACGCCATCGACACCACCGCGATCGGGGCATCGTTGCGCGCCTGTTCACGTTCGAGCTTCGCGGTGGTCAGGTCGAGTGCCTTGCTCGCACGTTCCAGGTAGGACTTCAGTTCGTTTTCCGTCGGCATGACGACACCTTCCGACCGCGGCAAGGGACGACGTCGGGCCACTCACCGCGGCCGCCCTTGCGGTACGAATTCATTCGAGATCTGTCAGCTTCGAGAACTGCGCATCGAGCCGACCGAACAGCTCCTCACCGGCATCCGTGCCGGTCTCCGACGATGTCTCCTCGTTCGCCGCCCCGTCGTCGGTGTGGAAGACCAGTCCGACGAGCTGTTTCATCAGCCCTTCCCGTTCGAGCCGCTCGGCGGGGACGCGTTGCAGAACCTCGATCGCTTCCCGTGCCTCGGCGAGCTCATCGCGTCGGGGGTGGATGAGCTCCAGGAGGAACTCGGCGAGTGCACGGGCCGTGGGGTGATCGAACAGCAGGCTCGGCGAGAGCTTCTGATCCACCACCGTGGAGAGTCGCTGCTGGACCTGGACGGCCAACAGCGAGTCGAGACCGATTTCCTGGAAGGATTGGTCGACGGCGATCGCCTCGGGGCCGGACATTCCCAGCACCGCCGCGACCTCTTCACGCACGATGTCCAGCGCCACGTCCGCCCGTTCCTCCGGAGCCGCGTCCCGCAGCCGCGTGTGCTGGTGCGACTCATCACCGGGCTGTCCGGTGGACGAGTTCTCGGTAAGCGCGAGCTCGGCTTCCGCCACACCGTGCAGCAACGGGCGTGACCGCGCGAAGGAGAAGCTCGGCGCGAACCGGGACCAGTCGACGTTCGCGACCACGAGCGAGGGGCGACCGCCGCGCAGTGCGAGTTCGAGGCCACGGAAAGCCGCCTCCGGCGCCATCGGCTGCAGACCTCGGCGCCGCAGCTGGGCGTCGGCTTCCTCGGTCACCATGCCGCCCTCGGCCCAGGGGCCCCAGTGCAGCACCGTGGCAGCCATTCCCCTGTCGTTCCGATACCGGCTCAAACCGTCGAGGAACGCGTTGGCCGCGGCGTAGGCGCCCTGTTCCGCGGAACCCCAGAACCCGGCGATGCTGCCGTAGAGGACGAACGCTTCCAGCGGCTCGGGGTCGAGGAGCTCGTGCAGGTTCGCGGTCCCGGCGACCTTCGAGGCCAGTTGGGTCTCGATGGTCTCGGCGTCGAGTTGGGAGAGCGGCACCAGTTCGCTCGTCCCGGCCGCGTGGAAGACGGCACGAACCGGCTCGTCCAATCCACCCAACAGCCGAGCGAGCTCACCCCGATCAGCCACATCGCACCCCGCGACGGTGACCTTCGCCCCCAACTCCGCCAGCTCCGTGCGCAACGCGCCGACACCCGGCGCATCGCCACCACGACGCGAGACCAACACCAGATGCAACGGTCCCCGGGCACACTCCGCCAACCACCGCGCCGTACGGGCACCCAACCCACCGGTGCCCCCGGTCACCAGCACCGCGCCCTCGAACGCGAGGTCTTTTCGGCGGTTTGACGGTCGGGTACGAATGACACGCCGGACCATGCGACGGACCCCACCCGCCGGGTTCGGGCGGAGCGCGAGCTGGTCCTCGTCCTCGTGGGCCGCTAGTACCGACGGGAGTTCGGCGAGTGCGGTCGCGTCGAGGTTTTCCGGGACATCGACGAGACCACCGAGATGGTCGGGGTATTCCAGGCCGACGACACGGCCGAAGCCCCAGACCAGGGATTGGAGCGGATGGTGCACCGCGTCGGCATCGCCGGTCGAGACCGCACCGCGTGTCACGCACCAGAGCCTGGTCGTGGTGGGAGTTCGTCGCACCGCCTCGACCAGGTTGACGACGCGGGACAGTTCGGCGGTGAGCGCCGGGAAATCGTGCTGCTCCTGGTGGGCGAACGCTCCCACCAGCAGCGCCCCCTCCCACGGTTGCGATTCGAGTCGCGCCACCAGGGGTGCCGGGTCACTCGACACGGCGATGTGCTCGACATCGGCGCCCGCCGCTTCGAGAGCACGAGCGGTGGCATCGACCACGGCATCCTCGCTCGCGGCGAGCAGCAGCCAGCGGCCTTCCGGGGCACTCGAAGTGCCGGTCGTCGGTCGCACCGGTTCCCAGTGCTCCTCGTAGAGCCACTCGGACAACGCGGTATCGGCTTCACGATCGCGGTACCACTCGGCCACGTGCGGTACGAGTGACTCCAGACCGGCCCGCGACTCAGCCGGGAGCTCGAGAAGATCGGCGACCTGCTCGGTTCGTCCCGCGGTTAGGGCGTTCCAGAGCGCGTCATCGGGGGAGTGTGCGCGATCGTTTCCGTGGTTGGGTGTCGTGTCCAGCCAGTAGTGCTGTCGTTGGAACGCATACGTCGGCAACAGCACGGGTTTGGCCCCGGTGCCGTGGTAGAACGCCTCCCAGTCCGGGGCATGCCCGGCCGTGTGCAACGCGCCCAACGCCGCCACGAACGACTCCGCCTCATCCTCGACACCGGACTGGCCGGACCGACGACGCAGGGTGGGAATCAACGCCACCGACTGATCCTCGGGCACGCATTGGGCCGCCATCGCACTGGCGGTGTTGTCCGGGCCGCACTCCACGAACACATCCACCCCGGCAGCCAGCGCCGTGTCAACACCGTCGGCGAACCGCACCGGCTGCCGCACATGCCGCGCCCAATACCCCGGCGACGCCATCTCCTCACGACTCAACAACCGCCCGGTGACATTACTGACCACCGGAACCGAAAGCTCACCAAACACACACTGCCCCGC
>NZ_FNFM01000008.1 GCF_900101095.1 Actinopolyspora mzabensis | reverse complement strand
AAGCGGCACGCGAGCTGGGTTTAGAACGTCGTGAGACAGTTCGGTCCCTATCCGCCGCGCGCGTGTGGAGACGTGCGGGGAGCTGTCCCTAGTACGAGAGGACCGGGACGGACGAACCTCTAGTGTGCCAGTTGTCCCGCCAGGGGCACGGCTGGTTGGCCATGTTCGGCACGGATAACCGCTGAAAGCATCTAAGCGGGAAGCCCACCCCAAGATGACGTCTCCCACCCCACCTCGAGTGGGGATAAGGCACCCAGCAGAAGACTGGGTTGATAGGCCCGACATGTACGCACAGCAATGTGTTCAGTGGACGGGTACTAACCCGCCGAACGGCGACACCCCCCCATCGCCCACACACGCACCACCCGCAAGCACACGCGGATCTCGCCACCACTATACGGCTCCCAACCCAGCCACCACCCCCGATAACTACATACCGGCTGACCCAGTCGGCCCCCAAGTTTTTGGGTCGGTGGCCACAGCGGAGGAGACACGCCCGGCATCCATCCCGAACCCGGCAGCTAAGCCCTCCAGCGCCCCAGGTACTGCACCCCCACGGGTGTGGGAGACACGGACACCGCCGACCCAACCCCCCACAATGTGGCCCGGACACCACCACGGTGCCCGGGCCACACTACTACCACCACCCACCACGAACCCCACTTTCACCGCTGTTCGCATACCATTAACGTCTTTTCCCGAGTCGCTTTCGGCGATGCCGCCGAGCGGCGCCGACGTTTTCCCGTGGAATGGCGGAGTTGATGCATCAGGGCAGTGATACGGGTGGTCCAGCGGTCACCCCGGAAATAGGGGAGACCACCGAATCCACCAGAGTTTCCCGGCGTGCCTGGATCGGTCGGTTCCTGGGGCCGCTGCTGGCGATCGCCGTCTACTTCGTACTTCCCGGCGGGGAGAACGGAGTCACCGACGCCGGACGCGGTGTCGCGGCCGTCGGAGTGCTGATGGCGGTCTGGTGGGTCACCGAGGCACTGCCGCTGGCCGCCACCGCGCTGCTGCCGATCGCGCTGTTCCCACTGCTGGGTGTCGGGGATGTGGAAGCGGCCACCACGCCCTACGCCAACGACATCGTCTTCCTATTCATGGGCGGTTTCATGCTTGCGTTGGCGATGCAGCGTTGGGGACTGCATCGCAGGATCGCGCTGCGGACCGTGCTGGCGGTCGGCACCCGTCCGGTGCGGGTGGTCGGTGGATTCATGCTCGCCACCGCCTTTCTGTCCATGTGGGTCAGTAATACGGCGACCACCGTCGTCATGCTGCCGATCGGCATGTCCGTGCTGACCCTGGTGTTCGAGCACCTTCGTGGCGAGTCCGGCGACGAAACCGTGCGGCGCGCGATGGACGAATCCGCGGACGACGGCGCCGGAAGGTTCGCGACCTGCCTGATGCTGGCGATCGCCTACGCGGCCAGCATCGGTTCGTTGGCGACGCTGATCGGTACTCCGCCCAACCTGTTCATGGCCGGTTTTCTGTCCGAGACCTACGAGATCCGGATCGGCTTCGGGCAGTGGATGATCTTCGGCCTGCCGTTGGCGGCGGTGCTGCTGCTCATCAGCTGGCTGTTGCTGACCAGGGTGGTCTATCCGACGACCATCACCGACATCCCGGGTGGTCGTGAGCTGTTCCGGAACGAGCTCGCCAAGCTCGGTCCGATGAACCGGGGCGAACGGGTAGTGCTCGTGGTGTTCGTGCTGACCGCGCTGCTGTGGATCCTGCGTGAGCCGCTGACGAGCCTGCTGCCGGGACTCGGCCTCTCCGATGCGGGTATCGCGATATTCGCCTCGCTGGTGCTGTTCGCGATCCCGGTCGACGCGCGGCGGGGAGTGTTCACACTGGACTGGGCGTCGGCGCTGAAGCTCCCGTGGGGTGTGCTGCTGCTGTTCGGTGGTGGGCTCTCCCTGGCGGCGGCGGTCGGTTCCAGCGGTTTCGACGCCTTCATCGGCAACCGGGTCGGCGCGCTCGGCTGGATCCCCACGATCCTGCTGGTACTGGTCACGGTGGCCGCGGTGATCTTTTTGACCGAGATGACCAGCAACACCGCTACCGCGGCGACCTTCCTGCCGATTCTGGCCGGGGTGGCGCTCGGGCTCGACATGGATCCGCTGCTGCTCGTGGTGCCCGCGGCGGTGGCGGCGAGTTGCGCGTTCATGCTGCCGGTGGCGACCCCGCCGAACGCCATCGTGTTCGGCTCCGGCTACGTGACCATCCCGCAGATGGTCAAGGCGGGCTGGTGGCTGAACCTCACCGCGATCGTGCTCATCCCGCTCGCGCTCTACGGCCTCGGAGCCTGGGCGCTCGGAATCGCCCTCGGCTGATCTCGGCGCGTGGGGCCGGGCCCGCGATCCGGACCCGGCCCCATCGCGCGGCGATTTCGCGAGAAATCGATGTCTCGTGGTGGTCCTCGGCAATGGCGCCCCCGGATGCCGCTGAGCTCCGGGGGCGCCGTTTTGTTGTCGGCGACGCCCGGGCTCACACCCGGTACGGAGTTCGAATCAGGGGAAACCCGCGCACGATCGGGTGATGTGCCCCGGCTCATTCGAGAGCTGGTGGAATCGATCTCGCATATATCTCGAACTCCTGTTCGAATGACGATATGACGGATGGGCAGTCCGGTGGGCGTCGGTCGCGCGGACCGGTGATACCCGAGGGGTTCGCCAGTCCGGCGGAGGACTACGGCGTCGGGGTGGACCTGACCGCCTGGCTGATGCCGCGTCCGGCGGCCACGTACTTGTGGCGTGCCCGCGGATCCGGCGAAGTCATGGCCGAAGAGGGAATCGCCGAGGGTGATGAACTGCTGGTGGATCGTTCGGTCCCACCCCGCCGTGGGCATCTGGTGATCGCGATCGACGACACGGGCGACTTCCTGCTGCGCCGTTTGGAGCACGACCCACCGGCCGGGCAGGTCTTCGAACCGGTGCCTCCTGAGGTGGCAGTGGATGTCGACGGCACCGGAGTGTGGGGAGTGGTCACCGTGGTGATCCACCACGTGCTACGGCGGAAGGGGCGTTGATGGGCGCTGTGGTGTACGCACTGGTCGATGTGGACGCGATGTACGTCGCGGGCGAGCGACTGCTGCAGCCGCAGCTGCGCGGCCGGCCTGTCGTGGTGCTGGGCAACAACGACGGGTGCGTCGTAGCCAGGTCCGTGGAAGCGAAGCGGTTGGGGATTCCGCAGGGGGAGCGATGGTCCCGGTTGCGGCGCGATCCCCGCTACAGCGCCGCTGTTCCCAGGTCGGCGCACTACGCGCTGTACGGCGATCTGGCCAGTCGGATCGAATCGGTCGTCGAGGAGTACAGCCCCGACGCCACGCCGTACTCCATCGACGAGAGCTACCTGACCTTACCCGCCGCGCGGGCCACCGAGCTGGCCCACCGGATGCGGGAGCAAATCGCCACCTGGATAGGGGTACCCGTCTCCATCGGCATCGGCAGCACGCGCACGTTGGCGCATCTGGCCACTCGGCAGGCCAAGCGCACCGGCGGTGGCATCCACAACCTCGCCGAGGCCGACGCCGAGCAGCGGCTGTTGCTGGACTCGACCCCGGTGGAGGAGGTGTGGGGCATCGCGTCCCGGTTGGCGGATCGGCTCGCCGGGCATGGGGTGTCGACCGCGGGGAGCCTGTCCGAGATGGACCCCGGAAGGGCGCGGCGAATTCACTCTGTCGTGTTGGAGAAAACGGTCCGCGAGCTCCGCGGCACCTCGTGCTGGCCGCTGCGGCCGGAGTCCGTGCCGCGGCAGCAGTGCAGACACACCCGGCAGCTCGGCACTCCCACCTGCGATCCAGAACTGCTGGCGGCGGCCGCGGCGGGCCACGCCCACCAGCTCGCCCGCAAACTACGACGGCACCAGCGGCGTGCCGACCGGCTGACCGTGCAACTCACCTGCGGCCACACCAGTCTGGAAGTCAGCCAGGGACTGCCCCGGCCGACCTACTCGACCCCCGTGCTGGTGGACCTGGCGGTGCGGCTGGCGCGGTCCCTGCCGCGACCCGGACACTCCTACCACCAGCTCGGTCTGCTGGCCGCCCCGCTGCGGGGCGTCGAACAGACCACGCCGCTGGGCGAGCCCGCTCGAACCGTGGACGAGCGGCTCAGTCACGCGCTCGACGAGATCACCACTCGTTACGGCACCGAGGCCATCGGATTCGCCACCACCGGTCTGCGGGGGCGCAGTCCCTGGCAGCCCCGGCAGGAGCACCTCTGGCCCGTGAGCACCACCAGCAGGCACCTGCTCCCGCTGGTGCACGGTTGATCGGAAGCCGCGCGCGGTGAGCGAAGCTCCGCGCCACTCCTCCAGTGGCGCGTCGATTTCGCGAGGAAGCGATGCTAGTTCGGGGCGAGCGATCACCGTAGGCGGCGCGCACGGAGCACGGTGTCGTGGGTGTGCGGCGTGCCTTCGGGCTGGGGAGCGGTTCGTGGTCGCGTTTCGTTGACGAGCACTCCGTTGACGTTGCCGCTGAAGAGCTGTTCGGTGCTGTCGTACTTGGCTTCCCAGTGCTGTTCCTCCATCGCCGTTGCCTTCGCCGTAGGGTTCGGCGGTCGGGGACCGTGCTGCCGGTAGCCCGGCATCCGGTCGCGACGTTCGGGCGGGCTGGTGACCACCGCGGCTCCGCGACCCGGAGGCTCGGAGAACCGTGGTCACCTCCGACACCAAACTGCCCTCACCAACGGCATTGCGACAAAATCGTTTGCTGATAGCGCAAAGAGTACGGGCGAGGAGCCGTCCCGGTGACCGTTCGGCGATCTCGAGTGAACCCACCGGAGGCGAGCGGGACGGCTCCTTCCGGTCAAACCCTGCTGCGATAGGCCCAGAGCGCGAGCGGGAAGAACACCACCACCAGCGCCACCATCCACACCAGCGTGGCCGACAGCGGTCCTGCCACCGGCCCGCCGATCATCAGTCCTCTGGCGGTGTCGGCCAGTTTGCTCACCGGGTTCACGCTCACCCATGCCTGCAGCCAGCCCGGCATGGTCTCGGTCGGCGCGAACACGTTGCTGCCCATGGTCAGCGGGAACATGAACGACATCGCCACGCCGGGCAGTGCCTGCTGGCTCTTGACCAGCATCCCCAGCATCACCGAGATCCAGCACACGCACAGCGCGAAACCGATGACCAGCACGATCGCCGCCGCCGCCGAGACCACGTTGGTCTCGATGCGAAAGCCCATCAACGTGGCCACGATCAGCAGCACCGCTATGGAGACCACATAGCGAACCACATCGCCCAGTACGGCCCCGATCAGTGGTGCCGACCGCGCCACCGGCAGACTCCGGAACCGGTCGAACACGCCCTTGGTGATGTCGTTGTTCAACTGCATCCCGGTGCCGAGGCTGCCGAAGACCATGTTCATGGCCATCACGCCCGGCAGGGTCCGCTGCAGGTACTCCCCGGTGTCCCCGGCGATGGCGCCACCGAGCAGGTAGACGAACATCGCCAGGAACAGGATCGGCTGCAGCGTGACGTCCAGCAGCCCCTCCGGCGACTTGCGGATCTTGCGGACGCTGCGCCCGGCCAGCGTCAGGCCGTGTCGCATCGTGCGCATCGGACCGACGCGGCGTGGTGCGCCGTGCGGCCGCGGGTCGGTCCGTTCGGCCCGCTCGACAGTCGGCGTGCTCATGCCGCGTCGTCCTCCGCTTCACCTTCCCGCGCCGAGTCCCCGGCGGTGGCCGGTTTCCCGGTGATGGACAGGAACGCCTCGTCGAGGCTGGGCAGCCGCAGCGACAGCTCGTCGGCGGTGATCCCGGCCTCGTCCAGCCCGCGCACCAGCGCCGACATGAGCACCGGATCCTCGGCGGGGGTGGTCAGCAACCCGGTCTCGTGGTTCGCCGTGGGGGCCTGCCCGGTGAGTTCCCGCAGGATGGTCTCGGTGGCGGTGACATCGTCGGGGTCGCTCAGCCGCACCTGCAGGGTCTGGCCTCCGCTGTGGCGTTTCAGCTCGTCGGCGCGCCCCTCCGCGACGACCCTGCCGTGGTCGATCACGCTGATCCGGTCGGCCAGCTGGTCGGCCTCCTCCAGGTACTGCGTGGTCAGCAGCACCGTCACGCCCTCGGAGGTCAGCGCGCCGACCATGTCCCAGACCTGGTTGCGGCTGCGCGGATCCAGCCCGGTGGTCGGCTCGTCCAGGTACAGCACTTCCGGGCGTCCCACCAGACTCGCCGCCAGGTCCAGCCGCCTGCGCATCCCGCCCGAGTAGGTCTTGATCGCCCGGTTGGCCGCGTCGGAGAGTCCGAAGCGCTCCAGCAGTTCCTTCGCGCGGGACTTGGCGCTCGAACGCGTCATCTCCAGCAGTCGACCGATCAGCACCAGGTTCTCGGTGCCGGTGAGCTCCTCGTCCACCGAGGCGTACTGCCCGGTCAGCCCGATCTTGCCGCGCACCCCGACCGGATCGCGCAGCACGTCGTGTCCGGCCACAGTGGCGTGACCACCGTCCGGCTGGAGCAGGGTAGCCAGGATTCGTACGCTGGTCGTCTTGCCCGCGCCGTTCGGCCCCAGCACCCCCAGTATCGAACCCGCCGGGGCGGCCAGGTGCACCCCGTCCAGTGCCTTGGTCGTTCCGAATCGCTTGACCAAGCCCTCGGCTCGGACCGTCAGTGTCATGCGTCCTCCTCTTCTCGGCACCCCAGCATGAACCGAGCCACTGACAAAAGACGCACAATCTTCGCACAGCGCCGGTGAGGTGCGACACAGCTTCGATTACCCTTGGTTGTTTTCCGGTAGGTGTGGCGGTATGGGGCGTGAGTCGGCGGACATGCGACAGGGTGATCTCGTAGCGGACGAAGCGATGTCCGAACAGCCGGATTCGCCGGGTAGGCGGAGAGCTCCCGGGGGGCGTGTCGTCACGCTGCTGTTACTGCTGCTCACCGTGTTCGTCTGCGGGGTAGCCCTGGGCAGGTTCGGCGGGCTGGAACGTGGCCAGGTCTCCTCGGCGCTGATCGCGTTGACCCCCTACGTCACGGCGGGTGGGGGAGTGCTGTTGCTGCTCACCCTCGCGCTGCGGCGCTGGCTGACCGCGCTGGTGGTGGCCGTGGTGACCGCCGTGCTCGCCGGCAGCGTCGCGCCACGGGTGTTTCCCGACGAGCAGGCGGGCAGCGGTGCGCAGGGACACTCGCTGAACGTGCTCAGCGCCAACGTGTATTTCGGCGAGGCCGACGCGGAGCAGCTGGTGCGGCTGGTGCGGCAGAACGACGTGGACGTGCTGAGCATGCCGGAGTTGAACTCCGACATGGTGGACGAGCTGCGCCGGGCCGGCTTGTTCGAGACGCTGCCGCATCGCGTGCTCACGCCGGAGCCCGAGGGTGACGGTTCGGGGATCGTCTCGCGCTATCCGCTGCGTGAGCTCTCGTTGGCTTCGAACACCACCATGCGGCAGCCCTCCGCGCTGATCGATCTGCCCGGGCAGCGGGACGTGCAGTACGTCGCGGCGCATCCGGTGGTGCCGGTGGGGGGAGACACCACGAGTGCGTGGAAGCGCGAGATAACCACACTGCCCGCGCCGACCACCGGTGGGGACCAACCGGTCCGAATACTGTCCGGTGACTTCAACGCGACGCTGGACCACACACCGCTGCGGAAACTGCTGGGGCGGGGCTACTCGGACGCCGCCGAGCTGACCGGTGACGGGCTGGCCCCGACCTGGCCCGAGTTGGGACGACCCTGGGCACCGCCGGTCACCCTCGACCACGTGCTGGTCAGCGGGGACACCGCCGTGCACGACTACCGCACCTTCAAGGTGGGTGGTACCGATCACCGGGCCGTGTTCGCCCACCTCACGATTCCGTCTTGAGTGAGGTGGCTCGGCAGGGTGGCCGGGTAGCCGTCACGTGAGTCGGCGCCTTGCTGTGTTGGGCCGGCTCTTGAGTAGCGAGCTACGCGGCGAGCGGCCCGGCCTTGCAATGCATCCGAGTCACACACCGGGGACACCCGCGCTGCTTAACCGCACGGCCGTTTTCCGACGGGGGTCCGAGGGAGTCAATTTCGCGAGAAATTGACGCCTACCCCGAGGGTGGTCGGAGTTCCGCCTGCGCGCTCCGCGGCGGCGAGGGTTTCGTTGGAAACTCGGGCGGCAGGGCCGTGCCGCCGTCCCGAGCGCCCGGCGATTTCGTGGGAGATCGACGCCGCACGAGCGGAGAGCCGCCGAGCGCGCCGCTCAGCCCTCGTGGACGGCGAACGGGCCCCGACTCGCTCACCGCTCGGGGTGGGACTCGGCGATCAGTTCGAACTCGAGCAGATTCGCTCCGCTGGAGACGGGGTCCTTGCTCTCGTTCTCGTGCGCCTCTTTCGCCGGGCCGTCGGCCCAGGCGCGAAACGCCTCCTCGGACTCCCACTTGGTGTAGACGAAGTAGCGGTTGTCGCCCTTGACCGGGCGCAGCAGTTCGAATCCCAGGAATCCGGGCGTGCCGTCCACGGCGCCGTGGCGCTGCGCGAAGCGGCGTTCCAGCTCCTCGCCTTTGCCTTCGGGAACCTCGATAGCGTTGATTTTGACTACGGCCATAACTCCACCCTACGACTCCTCCGCCGTCAGCACCGGTCCGTCGCGGGGTCGGTGTCTCCGTCCTCGTCGGTGACGTTGTCCCGCAGTCGGGTTAGCAGTTCGCGAAGCCGGTCGACTTCCTCGGCGTCCAGGCCGGTGCGCAGGCGCTGATCGAACGCGACCGCCGCGCCGCGCATGCTGTGGAAGGCCTCTTCGCCGCGTTCGGTGAGCTCGACCAGGTGAACTCGCCGGTTGTGGGGGTCGCGGCGACGGGTGAGCAGGCCGTCGGACTCCATGGCGTCCAGGTGATGAGTCAGCGTCGCGCCGCGGATTCCCACGGCCGCCGCGAGTTCGCGCTGGTTGGCCGTGGGGCGGTTCCGCAGCGTCATCAGGATCAGCCAGGTTGGTCGGGTTCCTCCAGCGGCGCTCAGCGCTTCGTCGAAGGCCCGGCTCACGGTCCGGGCGATCTCGGCCAGCTGCAGACCGAGCGGCGGTCCGGAGGGCGGTACGGGCATGGCCACACCCTACCGCACTGTTAGCTGTAGAATCGTTTGAAACCTAATGGTTAGTCGTCTATCTTTGTGGCGTAGCGGTCTTGCAGGTCCGGACGTGTCGCCGGTTGGGCAGGCGGCAGTGAAGGGGGCGTCATGACTACACCCATTCGTGGCATTACCGCTCGAACCGGCGTTGTTCCTCGGTGGCGCCTCGGGACGCGTACCAGGAAGGGCGTCCTCGTGCTGCACATCGTCTCGGCGGGGGCGTGGATCGGCATCGACGTGGTGCTCGCGGTGCTCGTTTTCACCGCGCTGCTCACCGAGGACGCGCGTACCGCCGCCGTGGCCCACCAGGCGCTCGGGCTCTTCGCGATCCGCCCGCTGCTCGTCGCGGGGCTGGTTTGCCTGCTCAGCGGGGTGGTGCTCGGGCTCGGCACGAAATACGGGCTCCTGCGGTACTGGTGGGTCGCGGTCAAGCTGGTCATCAACGTGGTTTTCGTGCTGCTGGTTCCGCTGGGGCTGGGGCCGACCGTGACCGCGGCCGTGGAGTACGGGCAGGGGATCACCGCCTCGGAGCAGTTCACGTTCGCGATCAACCAGCTGATCTTTCCGCCTGTCGTGTCCCCGCTGGGGTTGTTGGTCGCGTTCGTCCTGGCCGTGTACAAGCCGTGGGGGCGGATTCGCGACCGCCGCTGATGCCCTCCAGGGCCTCGATTTCTCGCGAAATCGCCACACCCCTTCGACGCGGGCCGAGCTCCCACCACCCCCGAGGGCCGAACCCCCACCATCTTCGCAGGCCGCGCTCCAAGCACCCTCGCAGTCGGCACCGCCCGTCGGGACACGACCATGTGGGTAAGCAGCGGGGGTGTCCCCGGTGCGTGAGTCGGATGCATTGCAAGGCCGGGCCGCTCGCCGCGTAGGTCGCTACTCAAGAGCCGGCCCAACGCTCCCGAGGCGCCGACTCACGTGACGGCTAACCGGCCAATTACGGAAGCCCCTCGCGGCTCTAAAGCTCCACGGCGGGGTGGAGTCGGGCTACGCTCCAGGTTCGTTGTCGCCACACCACCAGCGTGGTCAGCACCAGCGGTATCACCAGGAAACCGCCGAGCACGATGAGATCGCGGACCAGGTGTTCGTTCAACCCGCCCGAGATCGTCACGCGCAGCCCGTCCACCAGGTAGGTCATCGGCAGGTAGGGGTGTATCGCCTGGAAGGGCGTCGGCGTGGTCTCCATCGGATAGAGCCCACCCGATGCGGTCAGCTGCACTATCAGCAGCACCAGCGACAGCCCGTCACCGATCGCGCCGAACGCGGTGCGCAGCAGCTGATCGATCGCCACGAACGAGGCGGTGGCGAGCGCCAGCAGGCCGATCGTCGGCCACAGCCGCACCGGGTCGAGCCCGAGACCGAACTCGACCACGGTCAGCAGCACCCCGGCGCCGAGCATCCCCAGCACGGTGGCGGGCAGCCAACCGGCCACCGCCACCGTGGCGGCGCGGGTCCTGCCCGCCAGAGCCCGCAGGTTGACGGGTTTGAGCAGCAGGTAGGCGAACAGTCCGAACACCCACAGCGCGATGGCGAAGAAGAACGGTGCCAGCCCCCGCCCGTAGACGTGGGCGGGATTGAGGTTGCGCTCGGTGATCCTGGTGGGGGACCCGAGTACTTCGGCGGCCTCGGCCACCTGCCGGGGGTTGGTGGGCGGAATCCGCGACAGGCTGTCGTCGACCAGGGTCGACAGTTTCCGAGCCCCGTCGTTGAGCTGTCCCGCACCCGTTTGCAGAGTCCGGCTGCTGGCGGAGAGGTTGTTCAGGCTGCCGCGCAGTGCCTCCGCGCCGTTGGCCAGTTGCGTGGTGCCCGAGGCGAGCTGGTCGGCGGGCTCGGTAACCGCGAGTGTTCGTTGCCGCAGGGTTTCCAGGCTGCCGCGCAGTGCCGCCGCCTCGGAGTTGGCCTCGCGGGCCAGACTCAGCACTTCGTTGGCACGCTGGTCCGCGTTCTCGGTGGTTCCGGACAGCTGGCTCGCGTCGCGCAGCGCGCGCTGGTAGGCCGGATCCCCGGCCAGCGCGGGGTATTCGTCGGCGAGTTCCCGGAGGCTGGCCGCGCTCTGCTCGGCGCGGTCGGAGATGAAGGCGGTCGCGGTGGCCAGCGTGGTAAGCCCCTGCACCACCGAGCCGCTGGCCTCGGCGGCGCCGTTCACTGCGGTGGGTAGTCGTTCGGCGGTCAGGTTGGTCAGTGCGGTGAGCCGTCGGTCCAGCTGGTCGGCCGCGTCGGAGAGTTCGCCGACGCCCCGCGAGATCTCCCCCGTCGAGGAGGCGGCTTCCGAGAGCCCGCTGCGCAGCCCTTCCGTGCCCTGTTCACCGAGTTCCGTGCCCTCGACCAGTTGCCCGGCGGCCTGCGACGCGAGTCGCAGTTTCTCGCGTACCTTGTCCACCTCGTCGTACAGCGCCCGCGCGTAGGCGCTGTGCGCCGCCGCGTTGACCTGGTTCTGCAGCCGGGCCTCGACGGTGTCGGCCATGATTCCCGCGATGTAGCCGTTCGCGTCGTTCTTGGTGATGCGCAGCGAGGCCCGTTGCGGGAATCTGCGGGTGGCGGTGGCGAGTTTGCCGCTGAAATCCCTGGGAACGGTGATCGTGAAGTAGTAGTCGCCCTCGCGGAGCCCGCGCCGTGCCTCACCGGAGCTCACGAAGTGCCAGTCGAACAGTTCCCGTGCGCGCAGTTGCTCGGTGAACTGCTCGCCCGCGTCGATGAACTGCCCGGAGGCGCGCACCGGGCGGTCGTTGTTGACCACGGCCACCGGGACCCGGTCCAGCCTGCCGTAGGGGTCCCAGTTGGACCACAGGTACAGCGCGCCGTAGAGCAGCGGCACGAGGATCAGCGCCACCAGCACCAGTGGGCGCAGCTTTCCGCCGCGGAACCTGCGCAGTTCCAGCAGCGCGAGTTTGACGGTTTTCATCGCGGATCTCCGTCGTCCTCGGAGTCCGAATCGGTCGGTTCCGCCTCGGGCGATGCCTCGGGGGTGTCGGAATCCATCGCGTCGGAGTCGGTCGATTCGGATTCCGCCGTCTCGGGACGGCTCGGGTCGGGGTGGCTCGGGTCGGGCTCCGGTGGCGCCGTCGGTTCGGGCGCCTCGAACAGCGCGAGCTGCGCCGGGTCGCGCGAGAGTGCCGCGGTGTCGAAGGTGTGGGGTTCGGTGACCGCGTCGGCACCGAGGATTCGCGTGGTTTCGGTGTCGAATTCGACCGTGTTCGGTTCCTGACCGGGGAGCAGGGTGGTTTCCGGTGCGGTCCCCCCGGCGCGGTGGGGGGTTTCCCCGTTCGGTCCGGGCAGTCTGATCACCGGGCCCGCTTCGAATCGGGGCGGATCGGTGTTGCTCGCCACCACCGTGGTTCCGGTGCGGGCCACGGTTTCCAGCGCCGCCCACACCCTGGTGCGCGCGGCTTCGGGGAGCCCGAGTTCCACGTCATCGACCAGCAGCCCTGCGGGCAGTGCCGCCATGCCGAGCGCGACGGCCAGCAGCAGCCGTTCGCCGGGGTGCAGCGAGTCGATCAGTGCTTCCGGCTCGGGGTCTATGCCGACCAGGTCGAACGCGTCCGAGATGTCGTCGTTGTCCACCTTGGTGGTGATCCGTCGTTCACGTACGGCTTCCCGCACGCGCCAGCGCCCCTCCAACTCGAACCCGGGCCGCAGCCGTGCCGGTGCTATCAGGGTGCGCGCTCGCTTCGCGCCCTTCGGCAGCGGCCGCCCGTCCACCTCGATCGCGCCCGTTATCGGGTGGAGCCTGCCGGACAGCGTCAGCAGCAGTGCGGTTCTGCCGGTTCCGGAGGGTCCCGTCACGGTGGCCAGCTCCCCGGGGCGGATCTCGACGTCGACATTGCTGAAGACCGGCCCCAGCGGTCCGCGCACACTGATACCGCGTGCGGTGATGGCCACCCCTTCGGTGCTCATCAACCCCCCTGGTGAACGGATCGGCTGCTGATCCAACGTGGCCCCCAGCGCGATCCTCGGCAACTCGAGATCCGCCGGATCACCTCCACGAACCGGTTGGCGGGGCGGTCCTCCGGTATCGAGACGTCGAGTCGTTCACTCCTCGGGGGAGCGGCTCGCCTTTCGGGCGAGGAGGAATGCCTGCTGGGTTTCCTCCGGGAAGTCGCCGTCCTCGTCGGGTTCGCGCAGCAGCCGTGCTCGCGGAACCAGCCCGGCGCGGTGCAGCAGCTCGGCGACGTGTTCCGGTCGTCGCCGGTGGAAATCCAGCGATACCTCGTGGCCGCCCGCCTCGGTGCGGTGTTTGATCCCGTCACCGACCTGGAAGGCGAGCTGGACGTACCCGCCGGGCGCCAGCACTCGACGGAACTCGGTGAACACCTCCGGCAGGTGCTCGTCCGGAACGTGGATGATCGAGTACCAGGCCACGAGGCCACCGAGCTCGCCGTCACCGTGATCCAGCGCCCGCATCGAGCCCTCGGTGAAGCGCAGCTCCGGGTGGCTCCGGCGTGCCGCCGCGATCATCCCCGGTGACAGGTCAGTGCCGGAAACGGCCAGACCGTGCTCGGCCAGGTAGGCGGTCACGCGCCCCGGGCCGCATCCCACGTCCAGCACCGGCCCGTCCGCGTTCCGCGCGAGCTCGGCGAACCCGTCGAGCACCGCGCGGTCCAGCGGCTTGGCGGCCAACTCGCCCCGGATCCACTCGGTGTAGGTATCGGCGGCCGCGTCGTAGGACCACCGGGTGCGCCGCACGAAGTCGTGATCATCCACGAACGGGGATCGTAGTTCGTGCGGGCCTCGCGGAAGGGGGCTTCACCGGAACACCCTTCGGCTCACCGCCCTTCCGGCTGCCCGCTCCTCGCGTTATTCCTCGCCGGGCAGTCCGAACCTGCCGTCCTCGGTCTGCTCCAGCAGCCCGTCCACCAGCAGTGAGTCCAGTGCCCGGTCGCGTTGGGCCGCGTCGTGCCACACCGCATCCAGCTCGGGGCGCTGCACCGGCCCTTCCGAACGCCGCAGCACGTCCAGCAGCAGCCCGCGCACCTGGCGGTCGGTTCCGGCGAAGCGCTGCACCTTCTTCGGCGGCCCCGCGTAGGCGGGACGGCCGGCGTGCTGCCAGGCGCAGTCCGCGACGATGGGGCAGATCTCGCAGCCGGGCGACTTCACGGTGCACACGGTCTGCCCGAGTTCCATCAGTGCCGCCGACAGTCGGGCGGCCATGCTGTCGTCCGAGGGAAGCAGCGCGTCCACATCGGCCAGGTCCCGGTTGGGTGAGGGATTGCCCGCGTCGCCCTCCCCGTGCACGGCTCGCGCGACGACCCTGCGCACGTTGGTGTCCACCACCGGGGCCCGCTTGCCGTAGGCGAAGGCGGCCACCGCGCGGGCGGTGTAGGTTCCCACGCCGGGCAGCGCCAGCAGGGTGTCCACATCGGAGGGAACGATGTCGTCGTGTTCCGAGGCGATGGCGCTCGCCGCCTCGTGCAGCCGCATCGCGCGACGTGGATATCCGAGTTTGCCCCAGGCCCGCAGTACTTCGGCCTGGCTGGTCGCCGCGAGGTCGGAGGGCTTGGGCCAGCGCTCCATCCACTCCCGCCAGATCGGCATGACCCTGGCGACCGGGGTCTGCTGCAGCATGGTCTCGCTGACCAGCACACCCCAGCCGTCGACCTCGGGGCCGCGCCACGGCAGGTCGCGCGCCTCGGCGGCGAACCACTCGATCAGATCGTCGGTGTTGATCCTGCTGGTCCGCTCGGGTGCGGCGGTCTTCGCGACGGATCCGGCCGGGTACGCGTTCTGATTAGTCATGGCCCCTCGATAGTGCCACGACCCGGATCCCCACCCATCCACGCCTCGGGAGCGACAGGACCTCGGCACCGCCGCCCGGTGCCGAATCGCCGTCGGCCACCGCACGGCGGGGGCGGCGGCGATTTCTCGCGAAATCGCCGCGCCTACGGAGCACCCAAGCCGAACCCCACCACTCCCGCAGGCCGAGCTCCTACCACCCTGGCCATCGGTACCGCCGCGGGTTCTCCCGTGCGGCTCTCGCGAGGAAGGCCCGACGTGGCGTAGTGCTTACTCGATGTCGGGCCTTCCTCGCGAGAGCCGTGCGAGAGGTTCCGCCAAGCGACCACCTACGCCACCCACTCCGGCCCCCGGTTCATGAGGCGGTGTCGACCTCGTGCAGCTCGTCGGTGTCGATGTCGTGCACGAACGCGCGCACACTCGTGGTCTCGGTCAGGAAGGGGCTGTTGAGCACCCGTCGGACGGACTGGCGCAGGTCCCGCTCGGTGTCGGTGAAGGTCTCCACCGACCAGCTCGGCCGCTGCCCGGTCTCGTCCTCCAACTCCTGCTTGAAGTCGGCCTCGGCGAACGTTCCCATGCCGCAGCGGGTGTGGTGCATCAGCATCACCTCGGTGGTGCCGAGCTTGCGCTGGCTCACCGACAGCGAGCGGAGCACGTCGTCGGTGACGATCCCGCCCGCGTTGCGCAGCACGTGTGCCTCGCCGGAGCCCAACCCCAGGGTGCGGACGGGATCGATCCGGCAGTCCATACAGGTGACCACCGCGGTGCGCAGCTCGGGAGCTCCGGGGACCTCGCCGTCCCACTTCTCCTCGTGCTTGCTGTTGCGTCGCAGCAGTTCGTCGGTCGCGGTCATCGGGCAGCTCCTCGAACCGGTAACACCGACCCCGGGGATCGGCTGTGCGGGAAGTTGTCGCCGCGTACACGCACACGGACTCTCGCGGTCGAGCATACCCGCCGAGATCGTCCGTGTCCGCGAACACGTCGGCCGGGTCGGTCAGCTGCTCCGCAGCGCCCGCAGCGCGCCCCGCAGATCGCCGACCTCGACGGCCTTGATCCCGGCGGGTGGTGGTCCGCTGTCCGGTGGCACCAGCGCGTACTCGAATCCGAGCCGGGCGGCTTCGGCCAGCCTGCGCCCCACCGCGTTGACCCGGCGCACCTCACCGGCGAGCCCGACCTCGCCCACCGCGATCGTGTTCGCGCGCGGCGGCACGTCCAGTTTCGCGGATGCCACTGCCAACGCGATGGCCAGGTCGACCGCGGGTTCGGTGATCTTCATGCCGCCGACCGTAGCGGCGTAGACGTCCTGGTCACCGGTCTTGATGTTGCCGCGTTTGTCGAGCACCGCGAGCATCATCGACAACCGGGCCGAGTCCAGCCCGCTCACCGCCCTGCGCGGCATGTTCATCTGGGTGGGGCTGACCAGCGCCTGCACTTCGGCGAGCAGCGGACGTTTGCCCTCCACGACCACCGTCACGGCGGTGCCCGGCACCAGGTTCTGCCGCCCGTTGACGAACAGGCCGGAAGGGTCGGTCACCTCGGCGATACCGTCGTCGCCCTGTTCGAAGCAGCCGACCTCGTCGGCGGGGCCGAACCGGTTCTTGACGCCGCGCAGCATCCGCAGGGTGGAGTGCTCGTCCCCCTCGAACTGCAGCACCACGTCGACCAGGTGCTCCAGCACCCGTGGACCGGCCACCGCACCGTCCTTGGTGACGTGTCCCACGAGGATCACCGGCAGGCCGCGTTCCTTGGCCAGCGCCACCAGCGCGGTGGTCACGGCCCGCACCTGGGTGACTCCGCCCGGTGTTCCCTCGGCCTCGCCGGACTGCACCGTCTGGATCGAGTCCACGATCAACAGTCCGGGGCGCAGTTGTTCCACGTGCCCGACGACGGCGGAGAGGTCGCTCTCGGCGCCGAGGTAGAGCTCGTCGTGCAGCGAGTCGGTGCGTTCGGCGCGCAGCCTCACCTGGCCCGCCGACTCCTCGCCGGTGACGTACAGCGAACGCCCACCGGAACCGCCCGCGGCCCAGCGGTACGCGGCCTCCAGTAGGAGTGTGGACTTTCCCACACCGGGCTCGCCCGCCAGCAGGACGACGGCCCCCGGCACGATGCCGCCGCCGAGTACCCGGTCCAGCTCGGCGATCCCGGTGGGAACCGCTCGGGCGGACTCCAGATCCACCTCGGCGATGGGGCGGGCGGGGGAGCCGGGTTCGGAGCTGCCGACTTTGGACAGCGCGGCGGGTTGAGCGGAGGCTTCCTCCAGGGTGCCCCAGTTCGCGCAATCCGGGCACTGGCCGACCCACTTGGTAACCGTGCGGCCACACTCGGTGCACCGATAGCCGTTTCCGGCACGCGCGTTCTTGGTAGCCACGTGGGCAGACTAACCGGTGGTCACGACACGTCCGGGACGGCCCGCGCGACGCGCGGCGGCGGGCCGCGCGTCGGTGGTGTCGAGCTTCACTCGCCGGAGGAGTTCCCGTCGCTCTGGCCGGAGTCGCTGCCCTCGCCGCCGGACTGCTCGGAGTCGCCGGACTGCTCGGAGTCGCCGGACTCGCCGGATCCGCTCGATTCGTCCGACCCGCCGGAGTGACCCGAGTCGCCGCCGGTGCCCGTGCCACCGCCACCGTGCGGGCTGCCGTACTCCGGACGGTCCTCGGGGCTGGGGCCGATCGGCACCTGCAGGGTCACCGCGCCCGCCTTGGCGAAGGTGAACTCGATCGGAATCGTCACCCCCGGGCGGATGCCCTGTGTCAGCCCTTGGAGGGAGATTCGTACCGTCTCGCGCTGGTCGTCGCCGGTGGCCTCGGCAGCGGTGACCTTGCCCGAATTCGCGGTGTCCGAGACCGCGTAGAGCCTGGTTCCCGATGGAATCCGTTGGGTTCCGCTGATCTCGACCGAGCTCGCGTAGCTACTGCTGACACCGACCAGCCTGTCCTGCTGCTCGCCACCGTTGACCAGAACGGTCTCGATCGGTGCGTTCGACCCCTCCGGGTAGACCGATTCCCCTTCCGGGTAGGTCAGGGTCGCGTCCCGGACGAACATGGTCTTCGTTTCGGCGCTCGCACCGTAGATGGAGGCGACCTGCTGCGAGGTCTCGGCCTGCTGGCCGGTGGCGCAGCCGGAGAGCGCGGCGACGGCGCCCAGGCCGACGACCGCGGGTACCAACCGCTGGCGAACTGCCTTGCTGTGCTGTGGGCGGCTCACGGATGCAGCGTCCTTCCTGCTTGCCGGACAACCGGTATGAGCCTAAACCGTTGTCGTCGGCGACGTTGGTCGCACCCCGGCGGATGTGCCCCGTGTCCCGTTCGCGGTGTCGTCCTCGGGCGCGGAAACCCTGCCTTGCGCACCTGGGAAGCCGGGGCGCATGCACGGGGAGAGTCGGGTTGTCAACCCCCTAATCGTCGCCTGACCTGCAACGAAGATGTCGAGCCCGTCGAAGTCGCGTTGCTGACCATGCTAGACTGGGCGCAGCGAAAGGGGCAGAGGACACATGGTTTTCAAGGTCGGAGAGACCGTCGTCTACCCGCGTCACGGCGCTGCGCTGATCGAGGCAGTCGAGACACGTGTAATCAAGGGCGAAGAAAAACAGTACCTCGTACTTCGGGTCGAAAAAGACAACCTCACCGTTCGTCTTCCCGCCGAGAACGCCGAGCACGTCGGGGTGCGAGACGTGGTCGGCCAGGAGGGTCTCGATCACGTTTTCGACGTGCTGCGTTCTGATCACACTGAGGAGCCCACCAACTGGTCGCGTCGGTACAAGGCGAACGTCGAGAAGCTCGCCTCCGGTGACGTGAACAAGGTGGCCGAAGTGGTGCGTGATCTCTGGCGGCGTGAGCAGGATCGCGGGTTGTCCGCGGGCGAGAAGCGGATGCTGATGAAGGCCCGGCAGATCCTGGTCAGCGAGTTGGCGCTGGCGGAGGGGACCGACGAGGGCAAGGCCGAGAGTCTGCTGGACGAAGTCCTGGCGACAACGGTCTGACGACTGTCCGAGCGCTGTGGACACTGTAGCGCTGGTCCCGGCTGCCGGGCGGGGCACCCGTCTCGGCGCCGGTGTTCCCAAAGCACTGGTTCGGGTACTCGGGCAGTCCCTGTTGTCGCGCGCCGTCCGTGGGTTGTTGGATTCGGGAAGCGTGGGGCACGTCGTGGTGGCCGCCGCACCGGACCAGCTCGACCTGATGGGCCGCGAGGTGCGAGACCTCGGTGACCGGGCGCACGTCGTTCCCGGGGGCGGTGAGCGCACCGACTCCGTTCGTGCGGCGTTACGTGCCGCGGACCGGTTGGTGCCTTCGGCGGGGATCGTGCTGGTGCACGACGCCGCTCGTGCTTTCACTCCTGCTCGGGTGATCCGCGACGTGGTCGGCGCGGTCGAACGGGGCGCTCGTGCCGTGGTGCCGACGCTGCCCGTGGCGGACACGATCAAACGGGTCGACGACGACGGTGTGGTGGCCGAGACCGTGGACCGCTCGCCGCTCCGCGCGGTGCAGACCCCGCAGGGATTCACCGTCGACGTTCTCCGCGAGGCCTACTCGGCGGCTGGAGACGTGGCCACCGACGACGCCGGTCTGGTGGAACGACTGGGGTATCCGGTGGAAACGGTCGAGGGACACACCCATGCCCTGAAAGTGACCACTTCCTTCGATCTGGCGGTGGCCGAGGCCGTGCTGGCCACCGCGCCCGCCGAACTCCCCGAATCCCGGTTGGACACTCCCGGTAGTCCGGATGACACGGGAAGTGACAACTCCCGAAAGGTGCGGTGACGAGTCGTGAGTGCCGAGCCGTCACCGGTCGGGCTACCCCGGATCGGTCAAGGTGTCGACGTTCATCCGATCGTGGCGGGCCGGCCGTGCTGGATGGCCGGACTCCGCTGGCCGGACTGCGACGGCTGTTCCGGACACTCCGACGGTGACGTCGCGAGTCACGCCCTCTGCGACGCGGTGCTGTCCGCTGCGGGGCTGGGGGACCTCGGTTCGGTGTTCGGCACCGACGATCAACGGTGGTCCGGGGCGCACGGTGTCGATTTCCTGGCGCACGTGCGTGGCCTGCTCGAGAGCGAGGGCCGCAGGCTCGGCAATGCCTCGGTGCAGGTGATCGGCAACGCCCCCCGAATAGGCAAGCGCAGGGCGGAGGCCGGTGCCGTGCTCGGCGAGGCGCTCGGTGGTGAGGTCTCGGTTTCCGGCACCACCACCGACGGGCTCGGGCTCACCGGAAGAGGAGAGGGAATCGCCGCCATCGCCACCGCTTTGGTCTTCTGAGCGGTCCCCTTGCGTAGCTGGCTGGGTAGCCGGCACGTGAGTCGGCGCCTTGCTGTGTTGGGCCGGCTCTTGAGTAGCGACCTACGCGGCGAGCGGCCCGGCCTTGCAATGCATCCGACTCACGCACCGGGGACGCCCGCGCTGCGTCGCTCATGGTCGCTTCCCGACGGTAGCCCCCGGG
The DNA here is from genome assembly GCF_900101095.1 of Actinopolyspora mzabensis. Lineage (GTDB taxonomy): Bacteria > Actinomycetota > Actinomycetes > Mycobacteriales > Pseudonocardiaceae > Actinopolyspora > Actinopolyspora mzabensis. Next base: position 288,919 of record NZ_FNFM01000008.1, on the reverse strand, counting down.
GGCGTCGATTTCTCGCGAAATCGCCGGGCCATCGACGCAGGCCGCACTCCGACCACCCTCGCAGCTCGCACCGCCGCGGGTTCTCCGGTGCGGCTCTCGCGAGGACGGCCCCGACGTTGTGTAGGTCGCGCTACCCGATGTCGGGGCACCCGCAGCGAGAGTCGTGCCAGAGGTTCCGCCAACCACACCGCCAGGCAACCCGAGCCGCCGACCGAACAAAAGTGGTGATGTTCACCGCATCGGCGGGACGATGAGGTGGTGCGCGCCAGTACTGTGGACCCGTGACCGTGCGCGCAGTGCTCTTCGACTTTTCCGGCACCCTGTTCCGGCTGGAGCAGGACGAGTCCTGGTTGGCCGAGGTGACCGACGAGGCCGGGAAGCAGTGGGACCTGGAGGCCCAGACCGAGCTGATGCGGCGGATGACCGCCCCCACGCAGCAGGTGGTCAAGCTCTCCCAGGAGTACCAGCAGGCGTGGGACGAGCGGGATCTCTACCCGGACCAGCACCGCAAGGTCTACCTGGAGGTGCTGCGCAGTTCGGGCCTGACCGAGCCGGCGCAGGCCGAGGCGCTCTACTCACGGCTGATCGACCCGGACTGCTGGACGCCCTATCCCGATACGGCCCCCGTGGTACGGCGGCTGCACGAGGCGGGCGTCCGCAACGCGGTCATCAGCAACATCGCCTTCGACATCCGCCCCGCGCTGGACCGCATAGGGATCGGCGGGCATTTCGACTCGGTGTTGATGTCCTACGTCGAAGGTGTGATCAAGCCCGATCCGAAGCTGTTCCTGCGTGCCTGCGAGCGGCTCGGCGTCGAGCCGGAGGAGGCGCTGATGATCGGCGACAGCGTCGAGGCCGACGGTGCCGCCACCGAGGTGGGCTGCCGGTTCGCGCACGTCGAGCCGTCGCCGACCGACGAGCGGCCGGACGCGTTGCTGCGGGCCGTCGCCGATCACGGGGTGTCGCTGTGAGCCCGTCGGTGGTCGCTGTAACCCGACCGGATTTGTGATCCGCACAGGTCTTGCCCGTATCATCACGGTGTGAGCCTGTACCTGCATGACACCGCGAGCCGCACCACACGTGAGTTCCAGCCCCGCCAGGAGGGCTTGGCGACGTTGTACCTGTGTGGGGCCACGGTTCAGGACCTGCCGCACGTCGGTCACGTGCGCAGTGGGCTCAACTTCGACGTGCTGCGGCGCTGGCTGACCCACCTCGGCTACGAGGTGCGGCTGGTGCGCAACGTCACCGACATCGACGACAAGATCCTGGCCAAGGCCGCCGAGGCCGGACGGCCCTGGTGGGAGTGGGCCGCCACGCACGAGCGCGCGTTCGAGGACGCCTACGACCGGCTCGGTTGTCTGCCGCCCTCGGCCACCCCCAGGGCCACCGGGCACATCACGCAGATGGTCGAGCTGGTGCAGCGGTTGATCGATCGGGACCACGCCTACGCGGCCGACGGCGACGTGTACTTCTCGGTGCCTTCCTTCCTGGAGTCCTACGGCAGGCTGTCCGGGCAGCGTCCCGAGGAGATGCAGCAGGCCGAGGAGGCGGTTCCGGCGGGCAAGCGCGACCCGAGGGACTTCACGCTGTGGAAGTCGGCGAAGCCGGGTGAACCGAGTTGGCCGGCCCCGTGGGGCCGGGGACGGCCGGGGTGGCACCTGGAGTGCTCGGCGATGTCGACCTACTACCTGGGGGAGGAGTTCGACATCCACGGCGGCGGGCTGGATCTGGTCTTCCCGCACCACGAGAACGAACTGGCGCAGTCCAACGCGGCGGGCGACGGGTTCGCCCGTTATTGGCTGCATAACTCCTGGGTGACCGCCAGTGGCGAGAAGATGTCGAAGTCGTTGGGCAACACGCTCGGCATCGCCGCGCTGCTGCAGCGGGTCCGCCCCGTTGAGCTGCGGTATTATCTGGTCGTACCGCATTACCGGTCCACGGTGGAGTTCTCCGACGAGGGGCTCGAGGAGGCGGTCGCGACCTTCCGCAGGATCGAGTCGTTCCTGCACCGCGTGGTGCGGCGCACCGGCGAGGTCGCACCCTCCGGAGTGACGGACGAGTTCGCAGCGGCCATGAACGACGACCTGGGGACGCCGCAGGCCATCGCGGCCGTGCACAACGTGGTTCGGGAGGCCAACGCCGCGCTGGACGCCGGTGCGGACGAGTCGGCCCGCGAGGGGGCGGCTCGGGTACGTGCGATGCTCGACGTCTTCGGGCTCGATCCGCTGGCGCCGCACTGGGCCGGTCGGGAGGGTGCTTCCGACGAGGCGCACCGGGCGCTTTCCGCGCTGGTCGACGCTCTGCTCGAACAGCGCAGTCAGGCACGGGCCGACCGCGATTTCGCCACCGCCGACGCGGTTCGGGATCGGTTGCACGCCTGCGGTATCGCCGTCGAGGACACCCCCGACGGTCCGATGTGGACTTTGAAGGACGGATAGCTCGTGCCGGGAAACGACAAGCGCAGGGGCGCGGTACGCAAGTCGAGCACCAAGAAGGGCATGGTCGTCGGATCGGGTGGCCAGCGCCGCAAGGCTCTCGAGGGCAAGAAACCAACCCCCAAGGCCGAGAACAGGTTCAACCACCCCGCCAAGCGCAAGGCCGACGCGCGCAAGCAGGCGCAGCAGCAGCGGGACAAGCGCCGCAAGGAGTCCGACGACGCGGGTGAGCTCGTGGCGGGCCGCAATCCCGTGCTGGAGTGCGTCCGCGCCGGGGTGCCCACCACCGCGCTGTACGCGGCGGAGGGGATCGACACCGACGAGCGGGTGACCGAGGCGGTCCGGCTCGCCGCGGACCAGGGGATCTCCGTGGTGGAGGTGCCGCGTGGCGAACTCGACCGGATGACCTCCGGCGCGCTGCACCAGGGACTGGCGCTGCGCGTCCCGCCCTACGAGTACTCCGAGCCGGACGACCTGCTCACCGCGGCCCGGAACTCCGGGCTGCCGCCACTGCTGGTGGCCGTGGACGGGGTGACCGATCCCCGCAACCTCGGGGCGGTGGTGCGTTCGGCGGCTGCGTTCGGCGCGCACGGCGTGCTGCTGCCACAGCGGCGCAGCGCCGGGATGACCGCGGTGGCGTGGCGATCCAGCGCGGGCACCGCCGCTCGGATACCGCTGGCCAAGGCCACCAACCTCAACCGCACGCTCAAGCACCTCAAGTCCGAGGGGCTGATGGTGGTCGGCCTGGACGCCGACTCCGACGTCACCTCCGACGAGCTGGAGCTGGCTACCGATCCGCTAGTGGTCGTGGTGGGCTCCGAGGGGCGGGGTCTGGCCCGGTTGACCAGGGAGAACTGCGATCAGACCGTGTCGATTCCGATGAGCTCCGGGGTCGAGTCGCTGAACGCCTCGGTCGCGGCCGGAGTGGTGCTCGCCGAGGTCGCGCGTAGGCGCAGGCTGAGTTGACGCCCCGCCTCGGCCATCGCGTGTCGATGCCGAGGATGGAGGCCGAGCTCGCCGTTCGATCCGATGTGGACGACGAGCCGCCGGTTCGGTGCGGTGCGGCGCGGCCTGTTGTGTCGGTCGTCTCACCGCCGAAATCACCGGTTCCGTGCCGGTGCTGCAGGCGGCTCGGTTAGAGTCTGACGGACCGCAGGCCGGCAGCCGCGCTGCACGCCGAACCGAGCTCGGACCCACATGTCGTTCGCAACTCCGCTTTTCCTCTGGTACTTCCTGCCCACGGTGCTGCTCGCCGTGCTGCTGGCGCCGCGTTCCTGGCGCAACGCGGTCGTGGCGGTGGCCAGCCTGGTGTTCTACGCCAGCGGTGCGGGCGGCACCACGATGCTGCTGCTCGGCTGCATCGTCGGGAACTTCTTCGTGGGCCGGAACCTGGAGCCCGACGAGTGGCGGCTGGACGGCAGCCGCCGCAGACTGCTGCTCACCGCCGCCGTGTTGCTCAACCTGGCAGTGCTGGGGGTGTGGAAGTACGCGGGTTTCGCGAGTGAGCAGGCGGCGGTACTGGCGGGGTGGTTCGGCGGTCACCTGCCCACGTTCGAGGTCGTCCTGCCGATCGGGATCTCGTTCTACACGTTCCACCACATCTCCTACCTGGTGGACATCTACCGTGGTGAACGCCCGGCGCTGCGGGAGCCGGTGGCCTTCGTGGCCTACATCGCGATGTTCCCGCAGCTGGTGGCCGGGCCGATCGTGCGCTACCACGAGATCGCCGACCAGCTGCCGCAGCGGCGTACCCACCGGCTCGACGACATGGCGGCGGGCTTCCCCCGGTTCGCCTGGGGGCTGACGAAGAAGGTGGTCATCGCCGACAGCCTCGCCCCGGTGGCCGACGCCTGCTTCGCGACTTCGGAGTCGGAGATGACGTTCGCGATCGCCTGGCTCGGCGCGATCGTCTACACGATGCAGCTCTACTTCGACTTCTCCGGGTACTCCGACATGGCGATCGGGCTGGGGCGGATGCTGGGGTTCCGGCTGCCCGAGAACTTCGCCCGCCCGTACTCCTCGGTGACGGTCACGGAGTTCTGGCAGCGCTGGCACATGTCGCTGTCGCGCTGGTTCCGCGACTACGTCTACATCCCGCTCGGCGGCAACCGCGACGGCACGTTCCGCACCTACCGGAACCTGACGATCATCTTCGTGCTGACCGGGTTCTGGCACGGCGCGGCCTGGACGTATCTGGTCTGGGGACTGTTCCACGGCATGCTGCTGGTGCTCGAGCGGGCCACCGGGGCCTACCGGATGCCGGTACGGCCGGGAGCGCGCGCGGCCCGGCGAGCGGCGACGATGCTGCTGGTCACGTTCGGCTGGGTGGTGTTTCGGGCGCCGGATCTGGGCACCGCCGGGATGATGCTCGGCCACATGCTGCTTCCCGACCTCGGCGGGGTGACGGCGGTGGTCGACGCGGCACTGACCAACCAGCGCACGCTGCTCCTGCTGGTGGCCCTGCTGGTGGTGCTGCTGCCCGCCGACGACGCCACCGGCACCTACATCGAGTCGGCCCGCGGCCGCACGGCCACCGGCGTCCGGGTCGGCGTGATGACGGCGGGCACCGTCTACTCCGGCCTGCTGGTGGCGGCGGGCTCCTTCAGCCCGTTCCTGTACTACCAGTTCTGAACCGTGACCCCCGAGAGCCTCTGGTGACCCCGGTGCCAGGCCGCCGTCCGTTTTTTCTTCCGAGCCGGAGGCGATCCCCGGGGCTCGGGTACCGCGTGGACCCGTAAGGCTGCGAGTCCCCCCTCGATCTCGGGTGTGTCGTGTGTACGACACACCTCTCCCGGGATCGAGGGGGAGGTGAAGCTTCTCGGTATACCGGAATTGTGACTTCGGAGCTTCACCCCGCGCGGGGTGTTACACCCGCGCCGAGCCGGGGGTTACGGGCAGAGCGGCGATGATGGGCCGATAGTGCCCGAGCATGAGCGCCAGGGCTTACCAAGGACACGGCCGGGTTCGCCTAGATCGTGCGTTGCCTGACGCGCGGACTTCACGCCCTCTGACGGCGGTCCGCACGGCTGTGAACCGTGGCCAGGACTTGTAACCCTGCCCACACGCTGCCTGGACCGCATGCGGAGGGAGCCTATTCCGTGCTAGACTCAGCACTGCTTTATTTCTCTTGGCAGATGGAATATAGCACGAGCCCTCTGATTCCGATCAGGGGGCTCTTCTGCGTGTGTAGGCGGTCGTGGCGATTCTTCGTTCGTCATCTGGCCGGGAACTCTGGCGCGGCTGCCACTTTTCGGCTATTTCTAGGAACCGATTGCAGTACGGCTGGTGCGTCACGGTCACGCTCCCGGATGAACGGCCTAGTGGCTGCACGGTCAGTTCCCCGTGCCGGTTGCCCAACAGGGTGCGGTTCACCCTCGCTGTCCGTACCCCCAGTACTCCGGAATCAAGACATCCGTCAGTCGGCACTGCTGCTCGGCGTGGCCAAGCTGGTTTTGGGCTTGGTGATAATAATGTGCTGTTTCTGCAACAGCGAACATCGCACGATGGTTGGGTGGATCGGCGGTGCGCTTGATCGCACATTCGGTCCAGTCTTTTGCTCCGATATTCCTCAGAAGTAGGGACCGCTAGTCGGGCAACGACAGCAGCACAAGGTCGGAGCGCGATGAGGATCGGGATCGGATATGCCAACGTATTCCCACTTCAGGATGTCTTAGAAGAGCAGTCCGGCTCACAACCCCTGTGTGGAGTAAAAACAGAAGTGATATTTGCCATATGGCGCAGCACGAGTTTTTTTCTTCGTGTCTGGAATCAACATGGTCGCCGGTGTAGTATTTCGGACGAAACTGATCTTGGCCGTAAAGTCGCGAAGTGGTCTCCCTGGGGAATCCGCGAACGGCTGGTCGGTCAGTATAATCCTCGACGGCAACAACACGTGTGGGGGACACGATGAAGTACCTCTTACGGAAAAAGAGTGTCGTGACGCTCCTTGGGCTCACGCTCAGCGCTACCCTCTTGCTCCCCATGGCCAATGCGGCGCAAGCACCACATCCCAGTGTTGCGAACGCGAGTTCTCAGGAGATCATTCAGGGCGTCTTCTTTGGAGTCGGTTCTGTCGCTGAACCGGCGAAAGTAGAGGTTCAGCTTCCGGAGGATCTCAGCCGAGACAAGTACAACCAACAGATCAATGAGTTCCTCGCGGAACTGCGTGCTGAGGATCCGGACAGGTTCGACTCCGTAGCAGCCGGTTTAACCAGCGGTTCGGCTCCTAAGGTGGAAGAAGCGCTGAACAACGGAGGCAAATGGTTCAGCACCGCAGCCGGATCCCAAGCTCAGCAGAACACGGATGTTCGACCACGATGCGGTGCCGTTTGGGTATGTGTCGCGGCAGCCGCTGCGATCTCGTGGGTCGGTGTGCAGAACGCCGTCGCCGCCACGAGCGTGGCAGGGCTCACCCAAGCGGTGGTTGCATGGAATGGTATGTACTTGCCGAGCTCCACTTCGGCGGGTAACGCTAGTACCGTCGAACGCGACCGTGCGATCAGGATCATTACCGAGAATCTCGCCCGATGAATGAGTACGACGATAATAGGTTGGAGAGCGGCGTAGGCAGCAGGCGAGTCCTGTTCCAGAGGCGGATTCAATACGTCTTTAACGCGGGTGTACTACTAGTATTCCTGCTGCCTGCCGTGCTACTCACATTATTCGTTCCGAACGCCCTCATCGATCGACCGCAGATATCGGGCTTCGTCACAATGGTACACGACGTTCTCCCGCAGGGGTGGGGGTTTTTCACCAGAGACCCCAGGGAACCGGCGATCACGATATGGGAACCGATCGGACAGAATCGGTGGGAGCAAACTTCTGCTATCTCCAATGCCGCCCCGAAAAGCTTATTCGGCTTCGACCGCACCGTTCGTACGGAACAGTACGAAATCGATGCGTTGACGCAGAACACTTCGTCGGCCGGATGGGAGGAGTGCAAGAGCGGTGATGTTTCCCAATGCTTGAAAAACTTTCATGGCAGCAAGACTTCGACACGTTCCTCTGGTGAAGACCTCCGTTTCTGCGGAGAACTCGCACTCGTGCAGCAATCGCCTGTACCGTGGGCGTGGGCGGGAACTGAAACAATGATGCCGGCTGAATTCCGCGTCATTGAAGCGCAATGCCATCACTCGGAGCGACGGTGAGAACGGCACGATACCTGCTGATCGAGATGATCGATGAATGGCGTCATCGACAGCTGACCCACATGATGCACCACTCCGTGCACACTCCTCTGCTCGGAATAGCACGCAGTCTGCTGGCCTCCGGCATGCTGTTGGCTCTGGTAGCGACACCGACAACGCACTTGTTCTACGTCAGTGCGACTCGCCCCACCGGGCTGGTGTGCGACGGAATATCCGGATACTTCGGACTGTTTTGCCTCGTGCCCACGCAGTATCTCGAATTAGCGCGTTGGGTCGCGGTCGCGATTCTACTCGTAGTGACCGCTGGGTGGCGTCCACGTATCACGGGAGTTCTTCACTGGTGGGTTTCCTTCTCATTCTACTCCTCCACCAACGTGATGGACGGTGGAGACCAGGTCGCGGCTGTCATCACCTTCTTACTCATCCCGATCTGTCTAACCGACGATCGCCGTTGGCACTGGTATCGAGGCATAGAACACCGGCCGGACCATCCGGTTGCTCGTGTCGTCTCGCATATGACTCTGTTGCTGATCTGGATTCAGACCAGCCTGCTGTATCTGCAGTCGAGCGTGGAAAAGCTCAAGGTCCCGGAATGGCGGGACGGAACGGCAGTCTGGTACTGGTTGACGATGCCGCCGTTCGGCGCCAACCAGTTCCTACAGCCGAGCGTCACATGGCTGCTCTCACACGCCCCGATCGTCCTGGCGGCGACATGGGGAACGATAGCCATCGAGTTTTTCGTTGCCTGCACATTGTTCGCCGGTCACAGACTGCGCCGATGCGCCGCCGTACTAGCGCTCGGTCTGCACACATCTATCGCTCTCGTGATCGGGCTCCCCGTGTTCTCCACGATGATGTTCGCCGTGCTCCTGCTTTATTGCTTCCGTCCGGGAGACCCTCGGCTGTCACTATCGAGTCCACGCCTCTCGTCTCATGACCGTCGTACCGCCGAGTCAACAGCTGAGCCGATCAGCAAGGGGGTGTCTCCATGAGCAACAACACGCTCGCGCCCGAGGGCATCGACCCAGTGTCACTCATCGTCCTCACCCTTTCCCTGCTGGGAGTCGGGAGCTTGCTCATCACGATCGCTGTGCGAGGCCATCGCGGCCGACTTCGGTCCAATCACGCGTGCGGGGTACGTACGAAAGCTACTCTGACGGACTCCGCCGTGTGGTATCGCGTCCACCAGCTCGTGGCACCCTGGTTCGGATCCGCCGGAGCGCTACTGCTCGCGGCCGTACCGCCCTTTCTGTTGCTGCCCGGCGGACTCACCCGTGCGGTACCGGTCTCCATCGCTTTCGCAGTGTCCATGACACTGGTTATCGTCGGTGGCATACGCTGCGAACGTCGCGCCTTACGCGAACTGCGCACCGACTGACCCATGCCTTTCTCACCTGGTACCGCAACCGTACTCAGAGTGGGTAGCCGCGTCGGTGTCGCGCACCACGAGCTGGTTCGGTTCGCCTGGTGGTCGCGATCGTGTGGGTCTCTGTCAGCAGCATTCAGTTCGTTCTCCGGTTGCTGATGAGTCTGATCGGCGACTCGAAGAAGTCGCCGTGGTTCTGGATCCGTACGTTCGGTACTGGTGGCGTCGTATTGCTGCTGTGGTGGTGTTTTGACCCCACACGGCGTCAGCGGGAGAGATCTGAATGAGCGAGTCGCCTGCGATGACGTCGATCCGGTATCCGGTTGAGCTGGAATCGGTGAGTAAGGCGTATGGCTCCGGCGATAATGCTGTGACGGCGCTCGACGATGTATCGGTCAGTTTTCCGCCCGAGTGATGTTCTTGTCATGCGTAGTGGGCTATCACCCCCATGGCGATCGTCTTGATCGCGGAGAGGGTGATGAGTGTCAGGCCGATGCGGATGGGCCAGTTGGGTCGCCATCCGACGAGGCGTAGTCCGCCCACGCCTGTCCACCAGGTGAGGCAGTTCAGGGCGGAGAGGAAAGCGTGTAGTCCGGCCTGAAGTCGTTCCGGTTCGGCGAGATGCGTGAGCTGGTCGGCGATGGTAATGGTGGTGATCCATCCGCTGTAGGTGAAGGCGGCTACGGCCAGCCCGGTTCCGGCGCATTCGCGCAGCAGGATCGTGGTGATTGGGGAGAGTCGGGGCATGGCGATGGGTCCGCTTCGGTTCGACGGATTGGGTGTGGTGCGAGATCCCCGGCCGGGGTGGGGTGGGAGCGGCCCCTGCTCCCGGCCGGGGTGGTGCCGCGCCGGACGGGGGAGGGAGAACTCCGGCGCGGCACCGGCCTAGGGTGGGCACTGCTTCCCTCGCGGCGATTTCGTGGGAAATTGACGGTGCTGGGGCGGTGATTTCTCGAGAAATTGACGGTGTGGGTGGCCCCGCACGGCGGTGTGCGGGGCCGGGGCGGGCGCGTGCCGGAGGTGTCGGGGGTTTCACGGCACGCGCCCGGGTCTGCAATGGACGGTCAGGCTGCCAGCGGTGTATTCCGGTGCCTGCTGTTCAGCGGCCGAGAGGGTGCGGGGGTACTGCCGCTGGGTTCGTCGGGATCGGTGGTGGGCCAGCCCTGGTCCGGATCGTTGTTGGTGATCCACGCCGGAGGTATCCGGGGCAGCCGTGGTGGGCGGGGCGACAGGTATCCGATGGCGTGCAGGCAGGCGTCGCAGACCGACCGGCCGTCCTCGTCGGGCGGGCTGCTGCTGGCCCGAGCGCGGTAGGGGCCGCGTCGGGACAGGTGCCCGCACAACGCCCGCACCCCGTGGTTTCGGACTGCGGTGTTGGTGGGGCAGGCGTGCCACTTCGATTCGAACACGCTGGCGAACCACCCGTGCCGGGGAAACCGGGTCAGTGATTCGGTCCCCAGGCCAGCCGCGCCAACACCAGGGTCAGCAGCGCCAGAAGAAGAATCGTTGTTTCCACCTCGGACACGGCCCCTCCCGGAGACACGGCGTTTGGTGAGCAGGGGACGCAGCGCCAGCAGCAGCAGGGTCAGCGTCACGAGGACCACCCCGCTCTGGCACCGATGGCCTCGTCCAGCGCCTCGCGCAGTTGTGTCGCCTCGGCGAGGGTGAACAGTGACACCGCGCCCCGCGCGGGTGTCAGCAGGGCGATGCCGGAGGCGGTGGGTTTGAGCCGCAGCACGGTTCGGCCGTGCCGCTGCTGGTGACAGGGGATGTCGCGCCACCCCGACGGCGGCATCTCGGTAGGGCTGTCGGTGTCGAGATGGGCCAACTCGCACAGCCACGGCTCGTAACGATTCCGCGGGCTGGGTGGGTGGGACTCGCTGCCGCCGATCACGTACTGCAAACACACCCGGCAGTAGTGATGCCACCCGCCCAGAATCCGCTCCGGCGGGTCTGGGGCCAGCTCAATCGCCTGGCCGCAGAAACACGCCACCCTGCCTCGGCCCGCCGCAGCGCTAGCCTCGCGCTTGTAGGGCGCGGTGGCATGAATCTCGCCCGAACCGGTGCCGGTGACGAACCGGGGCGGCGGCGCGGACGACTCAACCAGCGACGGCATGGCGCACCACCCGTCCCCGCAGACCCGACCACGCGATCATGGAACAACACTGCGCGCACAGCTCCGGATCGGCCTCCGGCTCGCCGAGCGGCGTGATCTCACCCAGCCCCAGGTAGACGTGACACAGCGACAGCACCCACGAGGCCGTGTACTCACCCGGATGACGCTCGATCGCGTGCAACCGAGGCACCTGACCACACCGGTGATCGGCCTCCGTCGCCGCCAACACCACAAACACCAGGCTGCGCGGAAACAACGAACCCATCTCACACCACCCCCACCAGGCAGCCGAGGTGCGAAGGTTCCAGACGCGCAACGACACACGTCGCACAAGGCGATAGCATCAACAACGCTCCACTTCAGTAGTGACTGGATGAAGGAGCCACCCCCGCGTCCGAGGCCGCCAAGCACACGACGCGGGAAGGGCTACTCGTCCGGTGGTTACCGCCACCGGACGAGTGGTCGAAGGTTCAGTTTTGGTGCCGTCGCTCAGTGCTCGTAAACGAGTTCCATGCGTGGAAGCCGGGAAGCAGCGACTGCGCCACAAGGGGAGCGGAACCCGCACATCCCGTTGTGCCACAGATGTTCAGGGGTACTGTTCAACCACACGCTGAGAGATTCTCATTGATCAGTGGGCATTCTCAATGCCTCGTTCGGGGGATCACGTGTTGTGGGAAAGTCCAACTAGGCTGGCCGTATGGCCAACGCAGCGCGGGCACAAGCACTGGGTTCCGACCTTCGCGCCCACCGGAAGCGGGCAGGATTGTCCCTGGACAGGGCTGCGGAGATAGCCGGGTTGAGTCGTGCCAAGGTGGGCCGCATCGAGTTGGCTGAGCAAGGAATCACAGAAGCGGACGTCTCTGCGCTGTTGGTCGCTCTGGGGGTTTCCAAGGCTGAGAAGGACCGCCTGCAACGTATGGCTCGTCAGCTGGACGAGCCAGCGTGGTGGGAAGTTCACACCGGAGTCACATCGCAGCTAGCGTCACTGATTTATGCGGAGCAGCAGGCCACGTGCATCACGTACGTGACTCCCACAGTCGTTCCGGGACTGCTGCAAACACGGGCGTACACCCGAGCTGTCTACGAAGCCGCCGGGCTGAGTGACGAACAAATCGACGAAGCGGTAGCGGTTCGACAACATCGGCAGGGCATTCTCGAACGGTCCTCTCCCGTTGAACTGGTCGTCTATATGGACGAGTCGGTGCTGCTGCGTCCTGTTGGTGGAGCGGAGACTGCGGCCGAACAGCTTCGCTACATCATCAAGGTCAACGAGCGCGCGAACATCTCCGTCCGAGTTCTTCCGCTTGCTCTCGGGATGCATGTCGGTCTGGATGGGATGTTCTCAGTGCTGGACATGTCGAACGGCAACACCACGGTGCACGTCGAGACGCGCAATGCCGGAGCCATGCTGGACGAGGAACCCGATGTGAGACCATTCAAGACGACCATCCGCGCCCTGTCGGAGGTAGCGCTGGACTACTTCGATACGTCGGAAATGCTGGCTGGTTACTTGAAGCAACACGAAGGTTCACTATGACTGAGTTAACGCACTGGCGTAAGTCGAGTCGCAGCACCGACAGTGGCAACTGCGTCGAGGTCGCCCAGAACCTACCGGGGACCGCTCTCCTCCGGGACAGCAAACTCGGCACCGACAGCCCCGTCCTCGCGGTCTCCCCGCATCGCTTCACCGCCTTCGTCGAGGCGATCAAAAGCGACCGCCTCGACGGCTGAACCGCTGCCGTGAAGTCCCGCTCGGTACCGCCGGGCGGGACTTTCGCGTCGCCTTCCGCGACACGAGAGAAACCTGCTTCACAACCGGACAGTTCGGTGCCGGACTGACCTCGAAGTTCCCCGACAGCTGCCTAGCTGCGCGGCGTTCCGTGCACTGCCGGATTCTCGCCGAGCGACGAAACAGCGGCTACGGCTCGTCGTTCTCGGTCCCGAACGCGAGGTCCAACCAGAGTGGACCGATAGAACCGGGTCTCCGCCGCACGATGGCGCGGCGGGCATGTGCCGGTGGGAGCGAACGCGGCTCAGGTGTTGGTCACCGCGACGAAGGCACCCGCCGTCGTGGCGGTCTGGACCGCCAGCCGCACCTGCTCCACGGCCTTGTCGATGGCCTCGTGCACCGCCGTGTCGCCGTCGTGCTCGTCCAAGCGGCGTGCCACTTCGCGGGCCTCGGCCTCCGGCAGCACGTCGTGCAGCCGCTCGGCGGTGCGCAGCAGTTCAGCCAGCGCCACCACCTTCCGAGCCGAGTCCGAACCGGTCGCGAACTCCCGCAGCTCGTCGAGCGTGGACTGCTGCGCGCCGGGTTCGACGACGTACTGCCGGACGGGCCAGAAGCCCCAGCGCCGCTTGCGCTGTTCGTGGACGAGACCGCGATCCGTCAAATTCCGCAGGCAGGCGTCTCGTACTCGGCCCGCGTTGCCGCCGATCCAGTCCGCGGCCTCGATCGGTTCGTTCGTCTCGAACTCCTCGGCCAGCCCTTCGAGCACGGTGGTGGGGCGTTCGCCGCTTCCGGTGGTTCGTATCGAGCCGTTCCGGATGTTCACCCGACCCGCGAGCACGAGTTCGAGCAGTTCGGCACCGGCCAACGTGAGTTCGGTCGTCTCGCCGCCGGTACCGCCCTCGTCCGCCCAGGCGGTCAGCAGCAGCAGTCGTTCGGCCAACGGCATGGTAGGCATCCGTGCCCCCGATTTCCGGGACGTCGTCAGTTCTTTCGCTCCGCGCGCATCGCGGTGGCCAGCGCGATGCCGACGGCCAGCCCGATCGCGGCCGCGATGGCGGGGTTGCCGAGGAAGATCCCCACGAATCCTCCCACCACGGCGCCCAGTACCGCGCCGCCCCCGATCACCGCGTTGTTGTTGCTCTGGCTCACAGCCGATGCCCTTCTCGTGCGGATTTGGTGAGCGCGCTCACACCGGGAGTGTACGAAAGACGGGCGAGGTGAGGCGAACCCCGCAAGCGCTGCCTCACCCCGCGACTCAGGGAGCCGTCGACCTGCTTCAGTGGGACATGGCCTCGCGACGCGAGTTCACGAGGTCACCCACGGACATGCCGGAGAGCTCACTGCCGTCGTGCTTGGCGGTGTAGCCCGCGCCGACGTAGTCGGTGACCATGTTGCCCGCGGCGAAGGCCGCGGCCGTGGCGGCGACGGCACCGGCGGCGACGGCGGCCGTCAGCACGGGGGAGACGCCCTCGACGCTGTCCATCGGCTCGATGGCCCCGGCGGTAGCCGTCACCTGCTGAGTTGCGGCGTTCTCGATGCGGTTCATCCGTCTGCTCCTCAGGAAATAAGGCGAACAAATTGTGAACACCCTGCGATGTCCACCTGTTTCAGGTTAGATTCCCGCGGGGGCGGGACCAACCACCAAATTGCTGATTTTCGTAGCCGGCGATGCAGTGCGTATCGATGTCCGAGCGAGCACGAAACAGCCGTTTCGTGCTCGCTCGAACCCCGTGTTTTTCAGTTGTGCGAATGGGATACCAGGTCGGTGGGCGTCGTGTTTTCGAAGGCCGGTGCGAGTCCGGTCGTTCCGGCTATGACGGCCGCGAATCCGGATCGGTCGGAAACGAAGGTGTCCGGGTCGGCCATTTTCGCCGCCCGCTGCATGTAATCCTCCCGGTCCCGTTGTCCGTCGTAGAAGAAACGAACGTACTCGGTCATCCCCAGCAGGAACTCACGTATTCCTTTTTCGTACCACCGCAGTGCGCTCTCCGTTCTTTCGGAATCACGCAGCGCGGTGTCCAGTGCCTGTGACAGCGGGCTCGCGCTCAGAATTCCGAGGCACACTCCGGTGGACAGCAGCGGGTCTATGAATCCGGACGCGTCGCCCACGCTCACCCAGCCAGGACCGTGCAGCCGTTCGGCCACGTAGGACCAGTCCCGGGCGGTGCGGAACCGGCTGACCGGCTCCGCCTCGCTCAGCAGTCCCGCCAACCTCTCGGTGCGCCGCACGCGGTCCGTGAAAAGCTCGTCCGGTGTCAGCGAGGTGTCCCGCAGCTGTCCGGTGGGGGAGACGTAGCCGACGCTGAGCCGGTCCTCATCGAGCGGGATCGCCCAGAACCAGCCGTCGTGGTCGGAGACCCGTTCCACCAGGATGTTGCCGCGTTGGTCGTCTGGGAGGCGCCCGCAGTTGGTGAAGTAGTTCCAGATGGCGAGGTTCTTCAGGTCCTCGTGCCATCGCTGCTCGGCGTAGTGCCGGGCGATGGTCCTGGACTGCCCGGAGGCGTCGACCACGAAACGTGCCCCCACGACGTGCCTGGTGCCGTCCGGACCGGTGTACTCCACCCCGGTGACCTCGCCCCCCGATTCGACGGGGCCTTTGACCGTGGCCTCGAACTCCACGGTCGCCCCCAGCTCGGCGGCCCTGGTCAGCAGCAGTTCGTCGAACTCGTCCCGCCGGACGTGGTAGGAGTACTCGTAGGGACCCCCCTCGGCGAACTTGATGTCCCAGAGCCCGCGTTCCTTCCCCCACACCAGGCTGAGGCCGTACTTGCGCTCGAATCCCATCCGGTCGAGGCGCTCCGTCAACCCGAGCTGTTCGATCACGTCCAGCATTCCGGTGATCAACGATTCCCCCACGTGATAGCGCGGGAAGCGCTCACGTTCGAGTACCGCCACGCGGTGCCCCGACTGCGCGAGCAGCCCGGCGGTGCTCGCCCCCGCGGGCCCGCCCCCGATGACCACGACGTCGAATTCCGCCTCGGCTCCCCTGTCAATCACCGCTGCCCTGTCGACCACCGTTGTCGCCTCCGTACCGGCCGGTTCGTGTGCTGAGTTCGTTGCCCGTTCGTTCTCGTGGTGCGTCGGAGAGGCATCGCTCACCGGGGGAGGGAGCACGAGGCAGTGCCCCCCGGCATGCGGTGCCTGTTGCGCGCGACGAGTTCGTAGAGGCGCGCCGCGACCCATCGGGTCGGTTGGTGCAGCAGCAGCAGAGCCAGCGGCCGGAAACGACCCCCCACCGCCGCGAAGTAACGTCCGAACGCGACGGAACCGCCGGAGACCGTGCCGTCGGTGTCGACCCAGAGGATCTCGTGGTTCGCCCGCTCCGGCGTGACACCGAACCGATCCAGATCGAGCGACTGCCAGCTGGCCACCACGGCCGGGTGAGTGACCCACTTGCCCAGTAGTTCGATCGTTCGGCTGCAGAAGCCGCAGTCCCCGTCGAAGATCAGGTAAGGGGTGGGTGTATCCCCGGAACGGGATTCGGTCATGGTCACACCGCCTGCGCGTCGAGCGGACTGGTCGGCTCCTGGGGGATCGTGCTGTACAGCCCGTAGGCGAGGGCGACCGCCTGTGAACGGTTGCGGACCCGCATCTTACGCAGGATGTGCAGCACGTGGGATCGAACGGTCGCGGTGCTGATGCACAGCTGACCGGCGATTCCCTCGTTGGAGTGGCCGAACGCCAACAACTTGAGCACTTCCCACTCCCGTTCGGTCAGGCTGCATCCGGTGTTGGTGCGCTCCGGGGCGCACAGCAGCGTCCCGACCATCGAATGCATGTCGGTGACCAGCTTCGGAGGGGCGAACGGGTGGCCCACCCGGACGGAGAACAACGCGGCGATGATCTCCTCCTCCGTCGATTCGGAGGACAGCGCACCCCTGGCGCCGCAGCGCAGCGCGAATCCCGCCGCCTGCCGCTCCTCCGAGGAGGCGATCACGATCAATCCCCCCGACTCGTTCCAGCCCGGCACCCGTGCGGTGAAGCGTTCGATGTCGAGATCGGCCCGGTCGGCACTGACCACGCCGATCCTGGGACGCAGCCGCTCGGCCTTGGCCAGGAAGTCCTCGTGCGCGTCCGGATACTCGACACGCTCGATACCGACGGTGGCCCGGATCGTCTCGTTGAGTCTGATCGCCGGGATTTCGCCCTGTCTGTCGATGAGTACGATCACGTTCTCATCCTCTCTGCGTGAATTCGTTCGGGTTCTCCATCCGATTCACGGTGTCCCTGCTCGAGCCGGTGGCTCTCGGAGAGAAAGAGCATGGTCGGTTCCTCGCTGAGTTCGTACCCCCCGGATGCGGCGACGAGGAACTGCGTGCTCCGCGCGTTCGGCGCGTGCGGGTAGCGATGGGTGATGTAGTTGAGCAGGGTGAGGTACGGAACGGTCAGGGCCATGTCCCGCTTGGCCTCGCTCTCACCGCTGAATCGCAGGATTTCCGCGACGATGTCGAACAGCGTCTTCTCCAGGCGGCGATGCGGATGCCACACGATGTGGTGTGGTTTGCGCTCCTCGATGTGGCCGATCTCCGACCAGGAGGTGACCTCGCCCGAGGGCAGGGTGTCCCGGTAGAGCAGGTGGTAGTCGTGAATTCCGGGGTTCGGTGCGAAGAACCGCCAGTCGGGGAAGAGCAGGTTGAACTGGTCGAGCCGACGGATCCGGTCCTCACGCCGGAACGGATCCTGACACAGGATCGTACCGACGAACCAGGAACCGAAAGCCCCGTACAGTACGGTGCGCAGCAGTGTTCGCCCTGTCATCACGGCTCACTTCTCTCGGCGGTGGGTGCGGTTCGTTCCGGTGCTTCGTCGCCGGCCCCCACACGGCTGGCCCGCGCCACCAGCTCGATCGCCCGTACGACCCGTTCCGCGTGCTCGGGCGAGCTCACCAGCGTGTAGTGGTCGGCGTCGTCCACGACCGTGTGACTGGATTCCCCGGAGAGCTCGGCGAGTTCGCGCTGCAGCTGGCCGTGCACGGGATCGTTGCTGATCTGCTTGCCCGCGGTCACCACCGACAGCGCGCATCCGCCGGGCAGCGACAGCCCACTCGTCTCGTGCTGTATCGAGTCCCGCCAGGCGTGCAGCTCGCGCAGCGCCGCCCGCCACGCTCCCGGGGTGCTCATCCGCTCGCGGACCGCGGCGGCCGCCGCCGGGGGGAGCTCGTCCAGCGGACTGTCCATCCTGCCGTGCCGCAGCAGGCCGAGTCGTGCCTTGGCCCACCACGTGTACATGGTCTGTTCGAGCCACGGCAGCCCGCGCTGCTGTCGGGGGGAGCGTTCGAGTTCTTCCGGGTGTGTCGCGTCGACCAGCACCACACCGGCCGTTCGTTGCGGGTTGCGGTGGGCGAAGTGTCGCACGAGCAGGCCGCCGAAGGAATGCCCGACCAGGATGTACGGCCCCGGCGCCCCGGACAGTTCAATGGCGGTTTCGAGTTCGGCGACCATCCGGTCGGCCGTGCGCGGGTGGGGAGTGGGTTCGCTGAAGCCGTTGCCGGGGCGGTCGTATCGCAGTGTCCCGGTGTGCTCGGCGATGCGCGGCGCGATCCACTCCCACTCCTGGCTGGGGCAGGTCATACCGTTCTCGAACACCACGGTCGGACCGTGTTCCCGTTCGCCCTCGCGGTGCAGGTGGAGGAGATGCCCGTTCACCTCGACGAGTTCGCCGGGAGGGTGGGACCACTCGCGGTCCCTGCGCTGCATCAACTCCTGGTAGCAGCTCCCCCCGACGAGGCCGATTCCGGCGAGCAGCCCGATTCCGCCCGCCCACAATGCGGATGATTTGCCCATTCAAGCGCCTTTCGAACTCATGAGTCGCGGCGTTCCCGGTTCTTCGGTCGACGAATCGCTCGCCTGTTGCTCGTCGTCGGTGATCTCGGTCCTGACCAGCGTCCGGTAGAGTTCGTCGGTGGCCAGGAGCTCCTCGTGGGTGCCTCGCGCGCGGATGCTGCCCCGCTCGACCACCAGGATCCTGTCCGCCTCGATCACAGTGGACATTCGATGGGCGATCGCCACGACGGCACGGGTCTCGGCCACGCCGTGAATGGTGTCGCGCAGGGCGCTCTCGGAGTTGGAGTCCAGCTGCGCCGTGGCCTCGTCCAGCAGCAGCAGGTCCGGGTTCGTGAGCAGCATCCGCGCGATCGCCACGCGCTGTCGTTGGCCACCGGAGAGCTTGCTGCCGTGCTGGCCCACCTCGGTGCTCATGCCGTCCGGCAGCTCGGCGATCACGTCTCCCAGGTCGGCCAGCCGAACCGCCTCGTCCAGTTCCTCCCGAGTCGCGTCCGGATTGGCGTAGCGGATGTTCTCCTCGACGGTTCCGGAGAGGATCGCGGGATCCTGCTGCACGTATCCGACCCGGCCGCGCAGTCCGGTCAGCTCCAGCTCGCCGACGTCGGTTCCGTCCAGGGTGACGGTTCCCGAATCGGGGCGGTCGAATCTCGTCAGCAGCGTGAGGATCGTGGATTTCCCGGATCCGGAGGGGCCGACGAGGGCGGTGAGGCCGCTGCGCGGTATCTCGAAGGTCAGCCCGTGCAGCACTTCCGGCCCGCTCTCGTAACCGAAGCGCACGTCCTCGAACCTCGCCAGCGTGCCCGCTGTACCGGTGCGGGGAGCGCTCGGGTCGGTGTCGCCGGTGTCGGTGTCGCCGGTGTCGATGTCGCCGGTGTCGGGCCGGCTGTTCGAGGTGTTCGTCCCGGAGCTCTCGGCCTCCGAGCCATCTTCGGAATTCCCGGCCGAGGAGTCGCGCTCCTGCCGGATCCGCAGCACCTCGTCCAACCGCGTGATCGCGGCCAGCCCCTGCTGCAACTGCCCCAGTGCCGTCGAGACCGCCACCAGCGGCGTGATCAGGTAGAACAGGTAGAGCACGAAACTGGTGAACTCGGCCACGCTCATGCCGCCGGTCGCGACCCGGCTCATCCCCACCGCGAACACCACGGCGAAGGAGACTTGCAGCCCCACGCTGACCGTGGGGGCCAGCATGGCGTTCAGCTTGGTCACGCCGAGGCCGGTGCGGTACGCCTCGTCCATTCTGGTTCCCAGGCGTCGCTGCTCGCGTTCCTCGGCGCGGGATACCTTGATCGTCGTTATCGCGGACAGCGCACGGTTCAGATCGGCTCCCAGCGCTCCCACTCGGCTGCGGTTGAGCTGCGCCGCGCCGCGCAGCTTCCGGGCGAGCAGCAGGGTGACAACTGCCGCGACCGACAGGCAGAGCAACGTCAGGCCGAGCAGCAGCGGGTCCAGCACCACCATGATGAGGATGCCGCCGACCACCATCAGCGCGCTGACCACCATGGTCGCCAGGCTCTGCGTGAGGGCCGCCTTCAGCAGCGAGGTGTCGGTGACGACCCGCGCGTGCAGGTCCCCGCTCGGTCGTTCCTCGTGCTCTCGCCTGGTTGCTCGCAGCAGTTTCCCGGTCAGGGTGAAGCGGACGTCCCGCACCACCGATTCCCCGGCGCGCCCGACGAGATAGCTCTGCAGCCCCCCGATGAACGCGTCCAGGCAGAACAGTCCGACCAGCAGCGCGATCGGTGACCACAGCCCACCGCCGCGTTCGACGGTGTCGACCAGCCAACCGATCCCCATCGGTTGCGCCAGCGAGGCGAGGGCGGCGACGACACCGAGCGCGATCGCCACGGAGAGGATGCCCCGGTAGGGACGAGTCAGGTCCCGCACCCGCAGGGAGGTTCCGCTTTCCTCGGCCGACAACGAGATCACCTCTTGGAACCGGTCAGGCGGGCGACGAGTCGTGATTTCGACCGGCCACGGATCGGCCCCAGGTTCCTGGAGGTGTAGGCCACCGCCGGGTAGGTACCCAGGAACGCCCAGAGGAAACGGTTCAGCCCCATGAACACCGCGTTGCCGCCGTGAAAGCTCAGTCCCGATGCGAGGATCCCGCGCGCCACCGGCTTCGGTGCGATCAGCACCAGCGGGAAGCCGGTCTCACCCGTGATGGTCACCCAGGCCAGCAGGCGGGCCGCCCAGGGCTTGCTCTTGAGCAGTTCGTAGACCCGGCTGTGGCCGTACATGTGGGTGCGGAAGATGTCGCGCACGGCGGTTCCGTTGCGCCAGACCGGCGAGACCAGTTTGGAGATACCCGCGACACCGTAGGACAGGCAGGACTGCAGTGCGATGAAGTGCAGGCAGGCCTGCTGGGCGCGCTCGTCGGAACGGGCCAGTCTGCTCGCTAGCAGCGAGGTGTAGGTGATCATCGATATGTGCTCCGAACCGTCCGATCCGTACGGGGTCCGGAGGTGCAGTGCGTAGTTCGAAGCGGTCAGCACCGCCGTCGCGGTCGTCTTGGCCGCTGCCGGTGCGCGCGGTACGAGCAGCACGACCGAGCCGGCGGCGCGTGCGGCGAAGACCACGTTGATCCCCGGGGACTTCATCAGCGGGGTGAGCAGATCACCGACCCGTCCCGCGAGAGCCTTGTGCCGGGTTCGTGCCACGTCCCAGCTCAGCAGGTCGTCGTCGGCGAAGCTCTTGCCCGCGGCCAGGTATTCCAGGGACGAGATCAGGGTTCCGAACGCGGTCAGCTGCTCGACGTTGTCCAGTGTCGCCTCGAGCCCCTCCGTGTCGACGGCGTCCTCGTGTCCGCGTTCGCGTGCCAATGTCGGTCCTTCGGGTCGTTTCACTACCGGCGTTGTGTCGTTCTGGTGCTGTCCGGGGGGCGTGTTGCTCGGTGTGCCGTGCTGTTCCGGGGAGGGGAGAGACGGGGTACCCTCGCGGGTACCCCGAAAGGCGACTCAGCCCAGCAGAGCGGTACGCCGTTGCAGCAGCTCCCCGCTGGACATGCCGGTCGGGTCCTGACCGGTGGAGGCGGCGTAGGACCCCGAGCCGCTCTCCACCGCGTCGGACGCGACACCGGCCGCGAAGCTCACGACAGCAGCGGCGGTGATGGCGGCCGCCGTGAGCACGGGCGCGGTGGATCCGGTGGTGTCCAACGTTCTGACCGCGCCGGCGTGCGCCTCGGGCACCTGGACGTTCGCGACTGACTCGATACGGTTCATAGTCACTCCCATTTTGTTGGGAATCGGATAATTGCGCGAGTCAAGTTAGCGAAGCGGGAAGATACTGTCGTCCACCAAAATGCCGATATATGAGCTCTCGTGTCCACCGTGAAGCCCGATGGTGCCCGGTTTCGTTCACATTCTGATCGTCGGGTGTCGCTTTTCGGGGTAGTCGACGACTCATCTCTCGCAAGGAAGACAAAACCGCACTGTCAAGCGCTTACAAAGCATAGTGTCGTAAGTCACATTTAAAATTTTAACCCGGTTTCCGAGCGGCGATACCCTTCGTGTTTGAATGCTTTCGCAGAGTATTGGAAACGGATTTTGTTTCACGGTTTCGGATACGGCGTCCACGAAGTGTGATCGCTGTTTACCGTTAGTTGTTTCGTGGTTTCAAGCTCGGGCCGATTCGTGTTTTATGGAAAGGGTCGTTGGTCGCCGGTAGAGCTCGGCGATCCGGAAGTCGTGAACGTGTCGACGAATCGAGGAAGCGGGATGAGTGCACACCCGACCGAGGTACTGGTGGAAGGATCCGGGGGGACCGGCGTGGTGCGTCGGACGCTGTTCCCCTCCGGGCTGCGTGTGGTGACCGAGGAGGTGTCGGAGGTTCGTGCGGCCGGCGTGGGCGTTTGGGTCGGAGTCGGCTCCAGGGACGAGAGCGCCGGTGTCAACGGTGCGACCCACTTCCTCGAACACCTGCTGTTCAAGGGGACCGAGCGCCGCGGGGCGCTGGACATCGCCAGGGCGATGGACGCGGTCGGCGGGCAGTCCAACGCGGTCACCATGAAGGAGCAGACCTGCTACTTCGCCCAGGTGCACGACGCCGACGCGCCGACCGCGCTGGAGTTGCTCGGCGACATGGTCACTTCGTCCACGCTCGGAGAGCAGTCCTTCGAGAACGAACGTCAGGTGATCCACAGTGAACTGGCCCGGCGTGCCGACAACCCGGCGCAGTCGGTCAGTGACACCTTCGAGCGCGCCCTGTGGGGCGACTCGCCGCTCGGCAGGCCGGTGCTCGGCTCCGCCGAGTCCATCGCCGCGCTGTCCAGGGAGGACGTCTCGGAGTTCTACCGGGCACGTTACGTGCCGTCGAACACGGTGGTCTCGGTGGCGGGCAACGTCGATCACGAGCTGATCGCCTCACGGGTGGCCGAGACCTTCGGCGGTTGGTGCGAGAGGCCCGCCGAGCCCGTTGCCGGGCGCACCCGTGCTGCCGTGTACCCGGAACAACCCGGTGTGCTGGTGCGGCAGCGGGAATCACAGCAGGCGAGTGTCGTCCTCGGATGTTCGAGCCTGACCAACACCGATGAACGACGATTCGCGCTCGGTGTGCTCAGCTGCGCGCTCGGCGGCGGGCTCTCCTCCCGGCTGTTCCAGCGGGTTCGGGAACAGCGCGGTTTGTGCTACACCGTGTCGACCTCCGGCGCGCACTACGCGGACACCGGCCTGTTCGGCGCGTTCGCGGCGACCGCGCCGGAGCACGTCGACGAGCTGATAGCGGTGCTGGCCGAGAACTTCGACGAGGTGGCCGCCCACGGCATAACCGACGAGGAACTCGCCGTGGGCAAGGCGCAGCTCAAGGCGGTCCTCGTGCTCGGCAGCGACACGGCCAACGCCAGGATGACCAAGATCGGCCGCGGGCTGCTCGACGGTGACGTCATCGACATCGACCGGGCGCTGGCGCTGGTGGACGCCGTCGACCAGGACAGCGTCCGCGAGGTCGCCGCCGACGTGCTGAATCGGCCGCGTGCGCTGGCGGTGCACGGACCGTTCGAGTCCGATCGCACCTTCCGGCTGCCGGGCCGGGAGCCGGCCGGCTCGAACTGATCGAAGTTCTCCGGTCGGGCCTGTCGGCTCGCGCGCTCGGCGGAACCTCCCGCCGGCTCGCGCTCCGGGCGGCCCGACCTCGGGTAGCGACGATCCGGCACCGCGCTGCGGTGTCTCCGTCGCGAACGGTTGCTTGAACCGCATTCAAGTACTAGCCTTCCGTTCAAGTGAACGGAGACGTGACTGTGGACCAGAGCTCATCGCACGAGATGCCCCCGGCCGAAGCGCTCGGGCGGGCGGGACGTATGAGCGAGCTCGCCCGCGACGGCTCCCGCTGGTTCGGTTACATGCTGATCCTGCTCGGGCTCGTCACGACCGGTTTCTTCGTCGGCCAGGCGCTGACCGAGGGCTGGCTCGCCGCCGCGTTCGCGTGGTTGTACGCGGCCTGCGTGGCGGGGCTGTTCTGGTACGTGAACCGGCAGCGGGTGGTGAGCAGGCCGACCGCGCTCATCACCCGCCGGGTCACTTTCGCCTACGTGTCGCTGGTGATCCTCACCAGCGTCGTCAACAGCACCTTGTGGGACGACGGGTCGCTGTGGCCGTGCCTGGTGGCGCTGCTGCCCGCGCTGCCCTGCTGGTCGGCGGCATGGTGGGTGCTACGTCGATGAGCGAATCGGGGAGTCATCCGCGCCACGCACTGGACCAGCTGATCCACACCCCGGTGCGGCTGTCCATCGTGTCCGCGCTGGCCGAGGCCGAGCAGGTGGAGTTCCGCTTCCTGCGGGACAGCATCGAAGTCAGCGACTCGCTGCTGGCCAAACACCTCGCCACGCTCGAAGAGGCGGAGTACATCACGGCCGTCAAGGGACACGTGCTGCGCAGACCGCGTACGTGGTACTCGCTCACCGCGACCGGCAGGCGAGCCTTCGACGACTACCTGGCCGCCCTGCGCCGAATTGTCGACCACCATGCCGAGGAGGAGAGGTCTTGACGACCGAGCAGGTGTCCGAGGAAGACCCGCCGCACACGGCGACGACTTCGATATCCGTGCACGGCCTGACCAAGTACTACGGTTCCGTGCTCGCCGTCGACGGACTGGACCTGGAGGTCCGTTCCGGCGAACTGTTCGGGGTGCTCGGCCCCAACGGGGCGGGCAAGAGCACGATGCTGGAGATCCTCGTGGGGCTGCGCGAGCGCAGCTCGGGAACCGTCGAAGTGCTCGGTTCGGACCCGTCGAACGATCGTGAACGGCTCCGGCGGCTGGTGGCGGTGCAGCCGCAGCAGGCCGAACTGTTCCCGAACCTCACCGTCCGCGAGACGCTGCGACTCTGGGCCTCGTTCCACGAGAACCCGGAGGAACCGGAGGCGGTGATCGAGCGCGTCGGGCTCACCGCCTCGGCGGACCACCGGGTGCACAAGCTCTCCGGCGGTCAGGAAAGACGACTGCTGGTCGCCACGGCCCTGATAAGCAGGCCCGAACTGATCGTGCTCGACGAACCCTCGACCGGACTCGACCCGAACGCGCGGGCCGATCTCTGGGACGTGCTGCTCGCCTACCGCGATCGTGGCGGGACCGCGCTGCTGTCCACGCATTCCATGGAGGAAGCCGAATCCCTCTGCGACCGCGTGGCCGTCGTCGACAGTGGAAAGGTCGTCGCCTGCGGCGCCCCGGCCGAGCTCGTCACCCGGCACGCCCCGCACGACGTCGTCAGCTTCCGACGCGCGGGATCCCCCGACATCGAGGCGGTTCGCGCGATCCCCGGAGTCGAGGAGACCGAGCTGCACGGTAACCGGGTGCTCGTGCACACCTCCCGCGCCGAGGAGGTCACCAACGAGCTGATGTCGATGACTCCCGCACCGCAGAACCTGGTCCGGCGCACGGGCGGTCTGGACAGCGTGTTCCGTGTGCTGACGGGACGAACCCTGGACGACGAGAAGGACGGTTGATCCCCGATGACCGGCAACAGTTTCCGCACGCTGGCGTTGGCCAACGCCCGAGAACTGGTCAGAGACCGCAAGACCGCGTTCGCCGCGATCGTGATGCCGCTGTTCTTCCTGGTGCTGTTCCTCGCAGTGGGCCACTTCGTCAACCGCTCCAGCGAGTCCGACGCGATCAGGATGCTCCTGCCGACGGCACTGTTCTTCATGCTCGGCTCGATGGCCTTCTTCGGAACCGTTTCGCCCACAGTGGACCTGCGGCAGCGCAGAACCCTGCGGTTGCTCAGCACCACACCACTGCGCAAGATCACCTTCCTGCTCTCGCTGGTCCCGGTGCGCGCACTCGTGGCGCTGGGCTACGTCGTACTGGTCGTCGCGTTCGCCACCGCCTTCGACTACGTCACGCTCGCCGGGATACCCGTGCTGCTCGTGTCGGCGGTGTCCGGTGTGGCGTTCTTCCTCTCGCTCGGATTCGTGCTCGCGGCGGTGCTGCCCAGCGCCGAGGCCGCCAACAACACGCTGAGCCTGGTGCTGATCCTGATGGCCTTCCTCGGAGGCGCCATCCTTCCGCTGCGTTCCATGCCGCAGGGAGTGCGGGACGTGCTCGGTTGGTTGCCGCCGGCACGGCTGGTCGACACCTTCCGGCACACGATCGCCGGTTTCCCCGCGCAGTTCCCCGCCTGGTCGAGCTGGTTGCTCATGCTCGGTTTCGCCGCGGTGCTCACCGCGCTCGCCACCCGAGTGTTCAGCTGGGACACCGACAACCGCTGACCGCGTCCGAACCGGTTTCCTCCGGGAATGACAACCGAGCCGCCCGGCGGGTCGTTACGGTGTGAACGTGTCCGGCAAGCAGTCCAGCGCTCCCCGTACGGCCGATCGTGACGCCCCGTCGGCGGCTCCGGCGGAACTGCCCGCCGTGCACGAGGCATGGCTGCCCAGGGAACACCCGCTGCACCGCCCTCGGCACGGTGCCAAGCAGTACATCGCGCTGGCCTGCGCCCTGCTGTTCTTCGCCGCGCCGGTGCTGTCCTGGACCCTCGGTAATCGGGCGGAGCGGCTCGAGAACCGCGAACTCGCCTCCTTCCCCAGCGTCACCGGAGGGTGGGGGTTCTTCACCGGGCTGAACGACTGGGCGAGCGATCGCCTGGCGTTCCGCTCCCAGGCGGTCGCCGCTGTCGAAGGCATCAGCGAGGGAGTGTTCGGCGAACCCGCCCCACGCGGTTCCGACCCCGGGGGAGCCCCGGTCGGGGGTGGTGGCGGGGAGCAACGACGTTCCACCGAGCCGGACCCCGAGCTCTTCCCCGACGTGGTCCGAGGCAAGAACGGCTGGCTCTTCCTGGGCCACGACGTGTCGTACAAGTGTCTGCCCGACATGGAACTGGACCGCGTCGTCGCCGGGCTGCGTCGCTGGCGTTCGGTGGTGGAGGCCTCCGGCCGCGAGTTCCGACTGGTCATCGCCCCCGACAAGTCCACCGTGTACTCCGAGCACATGCCCGACGAGTACGTGGGGCGTGACTGCATGCGAAAGCTGCGCTCGGAGTTCTGGCGACGGGTGCCCGAGGCCACCGGGGCGATCGACATGCGCCCCACGCTGCGCGAGCTGGACCGGCGCCGCGACGAACCGGTCTTCACCAAACTCGACACCCACTGGCGACATACCGGAGGGCTGGCGATGGTTCGCCGGTTGGCGGAGTCGCTGCGGCCAGGTGTGACCGACACCTGGAAGGTGGAGCCGGGCAGGACCTACCAGCACCGCGCGGACATCCCCGCGCTGGTGGGCGAGAACCGGGAATGGACCGTGCGGTCCTACTCCCTGGCTCCGGACGGCGGGGCCGACAACACGCGGTTCGTCGGCAGCGACTTCCACGAGCCGCTGCACCTGGAGTCGAGCGCACGGCCGGGGATGATCCGCGAACCCACGAGGATGATCGCGGACTCGTTCACCCAGTTCGCCAGCCCCTACCTGGCAGCGTCCTTCGCCGACCTCACCATCGCGCACCCGAACAACGTGCTCACCGACCCCGAGCGAACGGGGCGCATGCTCGCCGAGGGCGAGGTGGTCACCTTCGAACTGTCGGAGCGGTTCCTGGCCGGCGGGAGGTACGCGATGCTCGCCCCGGACATGGCCGAGCAGGTCGGCCAGATCCTCAAACGCAACCCGGTTTAGAAGTCACAGCAGAACTCGGGTGGGTGGTCGGGTAGCCGGCACGTGAGTCGGCGCCTTGCGGCGTTGGGCCGGCTCTTGAGTAGCGACCTACGCGGCGAGCGGCCCGGCCTTGCAATGCATCCGACTCACGCACCGGGGACCCATGCGCTGCGATCCGCATGGTGACCATCCCGACGAGCGGTGCCGAGTATCGGGTTCCTCTCGGGGGATGGGCGCTCGTGAGGGTGAGGGTGGCGGAACCTCTCGCACGGCTCTCGCTCCGGGAGGCCCGACATCGGGTAGTTACTACACAACGTCGGGCCTTCCTCGCGAGAGCCGCACGGGAGAACCCGCAGCGGTGCTAGCTGCGAGGGTGGCTGGAGTTCGGCCCTCGTCGGCGCTGATGGCGCGGTGATTTCGCGCGAAATGTACGTCGGGCGGGGCGGTGACCGAGCACGCGAGATCGACCGCACGATGTCGAACAACCGTCCGAGTTCCGTCCCGAGTTCTCGCTCACACCGCGGCGGCGTTTCCCCTGGTCAACCGGTTCACGATTCCGGGGTCTGGTGCCGCGGGTGCACCACGGCGATGGGGCACACCGAGGTGTGCAGCAGAGTGTGACTGACCGAACCGAGAGCCAGGCCGTGGAAGCCACCCAGGCCGCGTGACCCGACCACGAGGAGATCCGCCCAGTCGGAAGCCCTGGCGAGGGCGCGGGTCGGCTCGTCCCGGACCACCTCCTCCTCGAGCTGAACGTCCGGGTATTTCCGGCTCAGCGGTGCCAGTTGCTCCTCGAGGATGTTTTGGTGTGCTTCAGCGGCCTCTTCCACCCCGGAGTCGCTGGGCATCGCGCGTTGACGGGAATGCGGCACGCTCCACGCGTGCAGTGCCCGCACTCGGGAACCACGCAGTGCCGCTTCCGCCAGTGCGTACTCCGCAGCCGCCGCGGCGCCCGGCGAACCATCGGCACCCACCACGATCCGACGTTGCTCGGGGACGATGTGGTTGACCACGATCACCGGGCAGGCCGCGTGCGCGACGACCTGCAGACTCACCGACCCCAGCAACAGGTTGCCCACCCCGCCCTCGCCTCTGGCACCGAGCACTAACTCGTGTGCCCGCTCGGACTCGTTCCGAAGGACCTCTGCCGGTAGCCCCCAGGGCAGGTCCCATGCCACCGCCATGTCCGGATATATCTCCTGGACCGTTGCCACGGCTTCCCCCACGAGTTCCGCCCCCCGCTCTTGAGCCGAGTCCCAGAACCCGGATGGATACAGCGGTATGTCCCGGGGAAAGCGGTACAACACGTGGACGATTCGGAGTGGACGGTGCCGCAGCGCCGCTTCGTGGGCAGCCCAGATCAGCGCCCGAAGACTGCGTCCGGAACCATCTACCCCTACAACGATCGGCTCAGTCATGGATCCCCCGACACACGAGCCTTCGGCCGAGTCGGGTCGGATTCTCGGCCGAGGGCCTCCCCTCCACTGACGTGTTCGAGCAGGGTGCGGCCCCGTTCGTGTGGGCGGACGGCGGGTGTGCGAAGCCGTTGTTCCCTCCCCGCGGCACCGTCCCACGAGACCGACCTGCCGCCTCCCCACTCTCCAGCCCGCGCGCCGCGGACGCATCTCCAAGTCGACCGCTCAGCGGAAACCGGAAACCTCTCTCCGGGCTCGATCTCCTGGGATTCCTCCCCGCCACCTCTTTGGTGTGCGCTTCCCCCGAGAAAGCCTCACCGGGTTCCACGGTGCCATGCCTTCACACCGCGGCGGCGGCGTTTCCCCTGGTCAGCCGGTTCACACGCAGGCCCCCGACCACCCGGCACACCAGGTAGATGCCGAACGAGACGGCCGTGACGAACACACTCACCGGTACGCCCGGAGCCAGTGACAGCAGGATCCCCCCGACGGCCGCGACCTCGGCGAAGACCACCGACAGCAGCGTCGCCTTCACCGGGCTGGCCGTCACCCGCATGGCCGCCGCACCGGGGGTGACCATCAGTGCCATCACCAGCAGCGCCCCCACCACGTGCACCCCGAGCGCGGTGGCGATCCCCACCAGCAGCGCGAACACCGGTGTCAGCACTCCGGTCGGCACGCCCCGCGCCGCTGCCACCTCCGAGTCGACGCTGGCGAACAGCAGCGGGCGGTACAGCAGGGCGGTCACCAGCAGCACTATCAGCGAGGCCATCCCGAGCAGCATGTTTTCTTCCGGCCTCACCCCGACGATCTGTCCCACCAGCAGGGTGAACTTGTTCGAGGCGCGTTCGGGATTCATCCACAGCAGCAGCACCCCCAGGCCCAGCCCGAACGAGAGCACCGCTCCGATCACCGAGTCGCGCTCGGTCTCGCGTTGCCCCAGCAGCCCGAGCAGCAGCGCCGCGACCACCGCCCCGGCCAGCGCACCCACCGTCACCCCGACACCGATCAGCAGCGCGGCGGCGGCTCCGGTGAACGCGAGCTCGGCGGTGCCGTGCACCGCGAAGGACATCTTCCGGGTGACCACCAGCGGAGCCAGCACGCCGGAGACCAGTCCCAGCACCGCCGCGGCCAGCAGGGCCTGCTGCACGAAGGGGTAGCCGAGCAGCTCGCCGGTGAGTCCGAAGTCGAATATCCTGCTCAGCGCGTCCAGCAGCCGGTTCATGCCTCGCCCCCCTCGTGCACGTGGTGGTCCTGCTCGTGCTCGGCTCCCGCCACGACGAGGCGCCCGCCGACCCGCGCGACCTCGACCTCGGTTCCGTACAGCTCGGACAGCGTCGTCGAGTTCATCACCTCGTCGGGGGTGCCGATCCGGAATCCGCCGTTGACCAGGTACAGCACCCGGTCCACCAGCGGCAGCACCGGGTTGATCTCGTGGGTCACGAACAGCGCCGCCGAGCCGGTGGTCCTGGTCTGGCGGCCGATCAGTTCACTCACCCGGCGCTGGTGCGAGGGGTCCAGCGAGAGCAGCGGTTCGTCGCACAGCAGCACGTCCGGTTCGGACACGATGGCCTGCGCGATCCGCAGCCGTTGCTGCTCCCCGCCGGAGAGCAGCCCCAGCGGGGTCTTGGCGTAGTCGGTGGCCTCCACGGCGCGCAGCGCCTCGCGCACCCGGCGCGCCCGCGTGGCGCGGTGCCGCAGCCCGATGCCCCAGCGGTGTCCGTCCAGCCCGAGCCCGACCAGGTCGTTGCCGCGCATGGTGAGGCTGTTCTGCAGCGAGCGCTGTTGCGGGATGTAGCCGATCCGGTCGTTGCCCCGGTGCGCGGGTTCGCCCGCGATGCTTACCGAGCCCCCGCTCAGCGGTGCCAGTCCCAGCAGCACGCGCAGCAGGCTGGTCTTGCCCGCACCGTTCGGGCCGAGCACGGCGAGGAACTCGCCGGGGGCCACGTCGAGGTCCAGCCCCCGCCACAGCTCGCGCGAGCCGTAGGACAGCGCCGCGTCGCGCAGTCGTACGGCGGGCGGCCGCTCCTCGCCGAGGGCGGTTTCGGCGGGTCCTGCCTCGTCGGCGGGGTGCTCGACAGGCTCCGTCGAGGGCTGCGGTCGCTGCACTTACTGCCCCCCGGTGTTGTCGTCGAGCGCGGTGTCCAGTGCGGTCACCCGGCCGGACAGCCACTCCGTGTACGTCCGGTCGTCGGGCAGCGTCTCCTGCATCGCCACCACGGGGACGCCGCTGTTGCGGGCGCGCTCGGTGATCCGTTCCGTCAGCGGGGAGGAGGTCTGCGGGTTGTGGATCAGCACGGCCGGCCTGCCCGAACCGACGAGTTCCTGCAGCTCCGCCACGGTGGCCGCCGCCGGATCGTTGCCCGATTCCACCGTGCGCACGAACGAGTCGGGTGTGATGTCGGTCAGTCCCGCGTTCGCCAGCAGGTGATCGGCCACCGGGGCGGTGGTCATCACCTCGGTGTCGTGGTGCTCGTTCCGCAGCTCGGTGATGCTTCGCTCGATCTCGTCGAGCCTGCCGCCGAACTCGGTGGCGTTGCGCTCGAATCTCTCGGCCCGCTCCGGGCGGAGCTCGCCGAGTCGAGTGGCGATGCGGTCGGCGACGTGCCGCGCGGTCTCCGGGTCGTACCAGACGTGTTCGTTGCCGGAGTGCTGGTGCCCGTGCCCGGAGTCGGCATGCCCGTGACCCCGGTCGGACTCGCCGTGCTGGTGCGCGGATTCGGCGCCGGGGGAGCTCGACTCGCTCCCGGAGTGGTCGGAGGATTCGGAGTGGCCGGAGGATTCGGAGTGGTCACTCGAGTCGGCCACGCTCACCGCCTCGATGCCGTCGGTGGTTCCGTCGCCGTCGCTGAGCAGTTGGCTTACGAAGGCGTCGTAGCCACCGCCGTTGTAGACGACGAGGTCGGCCCGGTCGAGCCGGGCGGCGTCGCGCGGGGTGCTCTCGTACGAGTGGGGGTCGGCCGCTGCACTGTCGATGATCGACTCGACCTCGGCCTCGTCACCGGCGACGGCCCTCGCCACGCCCGCCCACATGTCCGTGGAGGCCACCACGGTGGGTTTGCCGCTTTCCGAGGTGCCGCCGGTGCCGCTGCCGCAGGCGCCGAGCAGCAGCGTAGCGGCCGTCAGTCCGGCTAACGCCGTTACGCCGCCCGCGCGATGGCTTCGCCGGGCACTCCCGAGATGGCAACTACGCGGTGTGTTCACGAAGACTCCTGCTTGCCGGATCGTGTCAACCGACTCGACCGCTAATGGAAATCATTGTCAATTGGAGTCTACGCGCCGTCGTGGGAGATCTTCCACCCAGTACCCGTTCGAATGACATGAGCGCGGCCACGCGTGCCCGGTGCTTCCCGGTCCGGGCGGGCACGCGAGTTCGGCCGCGGGCTTCTCAGTCCGCCAACCTGGCTCCCGTGCTCGGGTCGAACAGGTGCAGCTCGTTCGGGTCCCGGGCCGTCACCGAGACCCGTTCGCCCAGCTCGGGCGGCTCGCGACCGTCGATGCGCACCACCAGCCGCGTGTCGGAACCGGCGCTCTCCGGCCGGGCGTGCACCAGCGCGTCGGCGCCCAGCTCCTCCACCAGTTCGACGGTCAGCTCCGTACCCTCCCCACCGGGTGCGCCGAGCTGTAACGACTCCGGGCGCAGGCCCACCGTGACCTCCCCGAGGCCGCGCGCGGCGGCCGCCGAGACCGTCTCGCGGGGCAGCGGCACGGTCTGCCCGTCGAAGCTCGCACCCCCTTCGGTGAGTCGCGCCGCACGCAGGTTCATCGCCGGGGAGCCGATGAACCCGGCGACGAAGGAGTTGGCGGGCCGCTCGTAGAGTTCGCGCGGGGTGTCGACCTGCTGGAGCTTTCCGTCGGCCAGCACGGCGACCCGGTGCCCCATGGTCATCGCCTCGACCTGGTCGTGGGTGACGTAGACCGTCGTGGTGCCGAGTCGGCGCTGCAGTGCGGCGATGTTGGCCCTCGTCTCCACGCGCAGCTTCGCGTCCAGGTTGGAAAGCGGTTCGTCCATCAGGAACACGCTCGGATCCCGCACGATCGCCCGGCCCATGGCGACTCGCTGGCGTTGTCCGCCGGACAGCTCCCGGGGCTTGCGGTCCAGGTACTCGCGCAGGTCGAGCATGTCGGCGGCTTGGGTGACCTTCTCCCGGATGACGTCCTTCTTCGTCTTGCGCAGCCGCAGCGCGAAGCCCATGTTCTCGGCCACCGTCATGTGCGGGTAGAGCGCGTAGGACTGGAAGACCATCGCGATGTCCCGTGACTTGGGGGGAACGTTCGTGACGTCGTTCCCGCCGATGTGGATGGCACCCTCGTCGATGTCCTCCAGTCCGGCGATCATCCGGAGTGCCGTGGATTTGCCCGAGCCGGAAGGGCCGACGAGCACCAGGAACTCGCCGTCACCGATCCGCAGTTCCAGTTCGTCCACCGCGCGAACCGGTTTCGCGCCCGGGAACACACGTGAAGCGCCGTCGTACGCGACCTCGGCCATGTGTGACACACCTTTCACCGAAGGATTGGTCTGGACAAATTATCCTTCGGCGGATCGTGCCGTCACCCCCGAATGTCGGAAAGAATTCGTTTTCCCCGCGCTCGACCGGTTGTTCCGGGGGTGGTTGTTCCAACCGGCAGGAGCGTGCTCGCCTCCCACGTTCTCCCGGGTCCGAAGGGCCGGGAGACGGCGCGGCACCCCCGTCACCAGGGGCGGGAGTGGGTGAGAGGTGCCGCCGAGCGACCCCCCACGACGGGTCTCCGCAGAACTTCGGCAAAATGGTTGTGGGATCTGGGTCATCTAAGCTTCACCCACACTTACTGAACCGTTACGGTTCCCGCATGGTGCGGTCTACGAATTCGAGGCGACCCGCGACACTGGCGTCGCTCGCCGCGGAACTCGGCGTTTCCCGGACTACGGTCTCCAACGCCTACAACCGTCCCGACCAACTTTCCCCGGAACTGCGCAAACGCGTACTCGACACCGCCCGCCGACTCGGTTATCCCGGGCCGGACCCGGTGGCACGCTCGCTGCGCACCCGCAAGGCGGGAGCGGTCGGACTGCTGCTCACCGAGAACCTCTCCTACGCGTTCCGGGACCCGGCCGCCGTCGGTTTCCTCGAAGGACTCGCGTTGGCCTGCGAGGACGCCGATCACGGGCTGCTGCTGATACCCGCGAACCCGGAACACGAGGACGTGGCCTCGGTGCACAGCGCGGGGGTGGACGGTTTCGTGGTGTACTCCGTGCCCGACGACGACCCGCATCTGGCCGCCGTCATGGAACGCCCCGTCCCCACCGTGATCTGCGATCAACCCAGCCTTCCCGAGATCGACCGGGTGGGAATCGACGACGGCGCCGCCATCAAGGACCTGGCCAGGCACCTCATCGAACTCGGCCACCGCAAGATCGGCGTCGTGTGCATGCGGTTGGCCCGGACCCGCAACGACGGGCCGGCCTCCCCCGAGCGGCAGTCCAGGGCCAACTTCCACGTGCAGCGCGCCAGGCTCACCGCGTTGTCCGAGGCGTTCGCCGAGGTCGGGGTGGACTGGGAGCAGGTGCCGGTCATCGAGCGCTTCGACCACACCACGGAGTCGGGTGGTTCGGCCGCAGCCCGACTCATGGAGCTCGACCCGGAGATCACCGCGATCATCTGCACCTCCGACATCCTCGCGCTGGGTGCGCTGACCGAGGTCAGAAGGCAGGGCAGGCGGGTGCCGCAGGACATCACCATCACCGGCTTCGACGGGATCGACGACGCCGAGCGGGTAGAGCTGACCACCGTGCGCCAGCCGGTGCTGGAGAAGGGCAGGGCAGCGGGCAGGTTGCTGCTGGACGCGAGCGAATCGACCGGGAAGCCGCGCGAGGTGCTGCTCGACACTCAACTCCTCACCGGTTCCACCGCGGGCTCGCCCCGTTCGGTGGAGGAGCGCTGGTTCGGGCCCTGACCGGTTCGCGGTGTCCACCGGTCCCGTTACCGGGCCTTCGGCGCGGGGTGGCGGAGTCGCACCGGCTCCCGCCCGCCGGTCGGGTCGGAGGGCTCCGGTCAGCTCCGCCCCGACCCGCTCCGTGCCGAGTCCCCACCCGCCGAACCGGTCACGGCTCCCCGGTCGAGCAGTTTGTAGGCGCGCCGGGAGACCACCAGCAGTTCCTCGGTGGGCAGCTGGGAGTCCGGGAGCTCACCGGCCGCGGTCTCGTAGGCGTCGTGCAGCTCGACCAGCGCGTTTCGCAGGCGTTCCGGATCGGGGCGCGGCAGTTCGGTGAGCTCCTTGACCAGTGCCAGCGAGTTTCGCAGCCTGGCCAGCCAGGCTCCGTGCGGAGCGAGCCAGGCCACCAGGACGGCCACCGCCGCACCGAGCAGGGTGGCCCACAGCCTGCTGCTGGCCAACTGGGTCGGGCTGGCCTGGGTCATCATCCCGCTGACCAGCAGCGCCACCGGGGTGGCGAACAACAGCCCGAGCGCGTAGTTGACGGGCATGGTCGCCTCGACGGCCCACTGAAATCCGGCCAGCAGCAGGATGATCACCCACACCGCCGGATGCAGCGACAGCAGCACCAGTCCGATCAGCACGCCTCCCACCGTTCCCGCGACACGTTGCAGCATCCGCGGTACCGAGCGCGAGGTGCTGGTGGCCTGCAGGACCGATACGGCCGAGACCCCGGCCCAGTAGATGTGTCCGGTGTCGAGCAGGTCGGCCAGTACGCCCGCCAGCAGCGCGGCGATGCCCACCCGCAGCGCGAACGGCACCAACCAGCTGCCGGATCCCCGGCCCGGCCGCACCGCGGCCAGCAGTACTCCCCGGATCGTGCACCACCGGGAGGGCGGTAGCGCCGGTACGGCCGCCGATTCCTCGCGGGCGTAGCCCGGGGCGGCGGGGGATTCCCCCCTGCGGATCCGGGCGGCCGTCTCGCGCAGCGAGCGGATCGTCTCGCTCGCCGCCCGCCCGGAGCTGCCCAGCACCTCGCAGATCTCGGTGGTCTGGATCAGCGCCCGGTGCGCCGCCGTGTCGCGTTGCCGTCCCCCCACCAGCGCCAGGCGTGTCCAGGCCGTCTCCACGGCCACCGCCGACCGGTGCCTGGCAAGCACGTCGGAGCGGTTCGCCAGGTAGGCGGCGGTGGCCTCCAGAGCGGCCGCCACCGCCCTGCGCTGCGGCCGCAACCCGGCGGCTGCGGCCCCGGCGGTGCAGACGAGCCAGGCGAACGCGCCGCTGACGGCGCAGACGGCCAGCTGGGGCGCGACCTCGGCGGGGGTGATGGGCAGGTTCGCGCAGGCGCCGGTGGCGAACGAGAAGATCAGCCCGCCCGGAGCGCCGAGTTTGACGGCCGTGGTGGCGGCGGTGGCCAGCGCTCCGACCACGGCGGTGCCGGTCACCACCAGCAGGCGGTGTTGCCACGGTGCCACGTCGGCCAGCGCGATCGCGTCGCCCAGCCCCACCGCGACCACCATTCCGGCGGCGACCGCCGCCAGCGAGCGGGTCTGGTTGCGGTACGGCTCGCTACGGCAGTAGACGCTGGTCAACGCGCCGAACACCGCTCCGGCGACCAGATCCAGCCGGTCGAGTCCCAGCAGCACCAGCAGCGGTGTCAGTACCGACAGGAACGCGCGCAGCGCAGGCCACGCAAGGGGGACATGCCGGTTGATGTGAATGGTCTCACGCAGATGACGTGTCAGTATTGACGAAGACACGTTCTATCGTAATACACAAGTGTTTTACTAGTGAAGTAATGGTGGTATGAAACGTACGCCGGACATCATCAGCGCCGCACGTGGGCAGTGGAAGGAGATCCAACCCGAGCTGGACACCTCCAGCATGGAGGTCGTCGGGCGGGTGCTCCGCGCGGGCGCGGTACTACGGCAACGACTGGACACCATCCTCGGTGACGAAGGACTCAACCGGGCCGAGTTCGATCTGCTCTCCGCGCTGCGCCGCAGTGGGGAGCCGGTCACCCCGGGGCGGCTGAACAGTCTGATGGTCGCCTCCGGAGCGGCGACCACCAAACGGGTGAAACAGCTGGCCGAGCGCGGTCTCCTCGAACGCATCCGGGACCGGCACGACCGCCGCAGCGCGCGGGTTCGGATCACCGACCACGGTGCGGAGCTCATCGACAGGGCCTTCGCCCGCAATCTCGAAGCCGAGCGCGAGCTGCTGGCCGGGATGAACACCAAACAGCGGGAGGCCGTGGCCGGTGGGCTGGCGGAGCTGTTGCGCTCCCTGGAAGGCTCCCCGGCGCCCGCGCCCCCGGCCCCGTCGCAGCTCGAATGAGGCTCTCCGCGCGGGTGCGCCCCGGGAGACCGCTCGGCGGAACCCGCTCAGTAGTTCCGCCAGGCCCCCCGCTCGTACTGCACGATCCTCGGATGCATCAGAGTGGACGGTTCCACATCGGCGATCCGGTCCCGGTCCGGCGGGAACACGGTCGCCGCGCGCAGTGTCCGCGCGTCCAAC
Organism: Actinopolyspora mzabensis; assembly: GCF_900101095.1. Taxonomy (GTDB): domain Bacteria; phylum Actinomycetota; class Actinomycetes; order Mycobacteriales; family Pseudonocardiaceae; genus Actinopolyspora; species Actinopolyspora mzabensis. The sequence continues at coordinate 251,432 of NZ_FNFM01000008.1, read as the reverse complement.
GTGCGCAACTCCGGCACGTCCTCGGGCAGTCGCGGGGTGGGCGTCGAGTCCCCCGAAACCCCCAGCTGGAACCCCCACTGGCCGAAGCTGGGAATGGGGCGGGAGTACGGCACGGTGGCCAGCCCCGCCTGCCGCATCGACGCCTCGACGCACCAGTAGGCCTCAGGCGCGAAGTACGGCGATCCGGCCTGCACGTTGACCCTGGCCCCCTCGGCCATCGAGCGGCGCACCAGTGAGTAGAACTCCGTGGAGTACAGCTTCGCGGTCTCGGTGGAGTCCGGGTCCGGCATGTCCACCAGCACCGCGTCGTAGCGCCGTTGGTTGCCGCGCAGCCAGCTGAACGCGTCAGCCGAGACGGTGTTCACCCGGGGATCGTCGAAGGCGTGCTCGTTCAGCGAGGTCAGCCGCGGATCCTCGCGCCCCAACCGCAGCACCGCGGGGTCCAGTTCGACCAGGGTCACCCGCTCCACGTCCGGATAGCGCAGCACCTCGCGCAGCGCGAGGCCGTCGCCGCCACCCAGGATCAGCACCTCGGAGGGATCGCCCACCATGGCCGGGTGTACCAGCGCCTCGTGGTAACGGCGCTCGTCCACCGAGCTGAACTGCAGATCGCCGTTGAGGAACAGCCGGGTGTCGGTCCTGCCGGACAGCGATCTGGAACTGGTGAGCACGATCTCCTGGTACTTCGACCGCTCCGCGTGCACCACCGGATCGTCGTAGAGCGCCTGGCGCGCCGTCGTCTCGAACCGGCCGGACAGCGCGAACGCGCCGCCCAGCACCCCGCCGATCAACATCACCGCTACCGTCAGCAGCACGACGAGCCGCTTTCCCAGCTCGACGCGGTACACCGTCAGGATCAGGCCCAGCCCGGCCGCCGCGTTGAGCATGCCCACCAGCAAAGCGCCCCGAACCTGGCCCAGCAGCGGCAGCAGCAGGAACGGGAAGGCCAACCCACCGATGAGGGCCCCCACGTAGTCCGCGGCGAACATGTCGGCCACCGCCGAGCCCGCCTCCTGCCGCCGGATCCGCTGCAGCAGCACCATCAGCAGCGGAATCTCCGCGCCGATCAGCGTGCCCAGCACCAGCGAGGTCACGATCAGCATCGGCATGTACATGCTCAGCCACGCGAAGGCGGCGTACAGCCCGAGCACGCTGACCCCGCCGAGCAGGGCCAGCACCAGCTCCACGGCGACGAACGAGACCGCCGCCCAGCGTTGCAGCGGTTTGGCGAGCAACGCGCCGAGGCCCATGGCGAACACCATCAGCGACAGCACGATGGAAGCCTGCCCCACGCTGTTGCCGATCAGGTAACTGCCGAGCGCGACCAGCGCGAGCTCGTAGACCAGCCCGCAGGCCGAGCAGACGAACACCGCGAGCAGCACCGCGAACCGCGCCATGCCGGGACGACGGTACCGGTGCCGTCCCGGCGTCGCGGTTTCCTCGACCGGTCCCTCCGGGACGGAATCGACCGTCCCGTCGAGGTGGTCGTCCTGTGCGGTGCTGCTCATGGTGTTTCGCTGCTTCTCGATGGGGAGCGGTGGGTCACCAGATCGCCGCGGCGATGATCGTCGCGATCACCACGTGCGACGAGGCCGAGACCCAAGTGCCCGGGTGGACGGTCTCGGTGGACAGCTCGTCACCGAGCCTTCCCGGCGTGATCGCGTCGATGAGCAGGAAGGACAGGCCCATCAGGATCAGACCGAGCAGCCCGTAGGCCAGCGTGCCGATCAGTCCGTACACCAGGTCGTTCGCGCTGGCCGCGATCGCGGTGGTGAGGACGATGCCCACACCGATGAGCCCGGAGACCAGCAGGATGGCCGCGTTCGCGTTGCGGTGCACCCAGATGAGGTCGCGGAGCTTGCCCGGAGTGGCCAGGTCCACCAGCACGTAGCCGAGGACCATCAGTACGGCCCCGACGACGCCGTAGGCGATCGCCGCGGACAAGCCGAAGAGCAGTTCCTGGAACAACTGTTGCGCCTTTCGGGTCGTGATGTGAACGGATCACCGGCCACCGCTGTCGTGGGGCTTGGCCGGGTTTCCGTGTTCGGGTTACCGGGGTCGGGTCACTGCTGTGGTGGCCACTGCGGACCGGAGGACTGGTTGGGTGGAGGCTGTTGCGGAGGTTGTTGCCCGGATGGTGGTCCCTGCCCGGGTGGTGGGCCCTGTCCGGGAGGACCGCTCGGCGGTCCGTCCGAATCGTTCCTGCCTCGCTGCCGTACGAGACCCACGGTGCCGAGCACGAGTCCGAGCACCGTGACGAGCCCGAGCATCACCAGCCACACCCAGCGCCACAGTCCGGGCATCCCCGTGTCGGCACTCGGCAGCGGTTCCGCGGCGCGGGTCTCGGTCCTGCTCTCGGCCGAACGGGCGGGCAGCGAGCCCTCCTGGGTCAGCAGCAGCGGCAACGCGATCGCGGCCTGGCCGGTGGTGTCCACCGGTGCCTCGATGAATCGTTCGGCCGTGATGCCCAACTCGGCGAAGTCCGAGTCGTACGGCAGGTCCATATCCGAGTCGGGGTCCTGGGCCACCTCCAACTCGACGGCGCTCCACTGCTCGCTGGTCGCCGAGGTGTAGGCGACGGTGGCCCGCAGTTCGACCCACTCCTCGCAGGTGCTGGCCGGGGTGTTCGGACCGCGGCTGGACCCCTGGTCGTAGTCGCTCTCCGACAACTCCTCGTACGGAGAACTGTCCGAGGAGGACGACAGGTAGTCGTCGCTGCCGTCGATCAGTTTCCAGCCGAAGCAGACCCCGTAGCGCTGCTCCTCCTCGGCGAGTTCCTCGGACAGCTGCCGGGACTCGGCCTCGGTGAACCCGCCCAGGGGCGCTCCGGAGTAGGTCCGCCCCTGGATGTAACTGCTGCTCTCCTCACCGTAGAACGAGGCCGAACCGCCCTTTCCCCCTGTTCCCAGGACGATCAGGGTGAGCACCAGACCCGCGATCCCGAAGAACGCCAGTAGCCCGAGCGTCTTTCCGGTCTTGTTGTCGTTCGTTCCGTTGTTCCCCGTACTCATTTGCCCGATCCCGGTCCGCCGCCCCGGAAGGTCTGCCCGTGAGGTCCGCCCCAGCCCCAGACGCCGCCGACGACGTGGTGGTAGTGGTTGTAAGCCTCGTCGAGTTCCATCACGTGGATGACCGAGCCTCGGTTACGCGGCCGGACGATCACGGCGTCGTCGCTGTAGCGCAGGTAGATGCCGCTGCCCTCCGCGTACTGCGAGACCGGCTCCCAGGTGTCGGTGATGTCGTCCGCCACGGCGGACGGTTCGAGTTTCGAGGTGTAGGCCTTGTTGTCGTCGTCCCCCGGTTTGTCCAGCTGGACGGCCCGGGTGTAGTTCTTCGCCACGTAGGCTCGTGGCCCCGTGCCGGTCGAAAAGATCATGACCATCGCGATGATCAGCGCCAGAAACGCAGTCATCCCCGCGATGACGAACCAGAATTTCGGTTTCATCGCCTCGCCCGGTTCCTCCCGTCAGGCCGAAGCCGGATAGATACGCACGTCGTAGCGGGTGAGTTCCTCGCCCAGGGTGGCTTCCCAATCGGCGCCGTCGAAGGACTCGAAACCAAGCATCGTGCCGTCGGATGCTTCGTAGTCGTAGTAGCGCACGCTGCCGCTCTCGTCGAGTCCGGTGGTGGCCTCGCTGCTGAACCGCGCCGTGCCGGACTCCTCGGAGCGGAACTCGCGCTCACCGAAGCCCAGTTTGACGGGTCCCGGCGTCGGCACCTCGTCCGTTTCCACGGGTGTCCACTGCGTCAGGACCAGGTCGGGGTCCTCCTCGACTCCCAGCCACACCTGGGTCCCCTTGGCGTCGTCCAGCAGGTGTTCCGCCCAGCGCCAGCTGCCCTCCGACAGGCGCAGCGTTCCCCGCACCGTGTAGGACATTCCCCGGATCTCCACGATGTCGCCCGCGGTCAACGAGCGCGGATCCCCGCGCAGCGCGTCCTGGTCGGTGGTGTCGAACGGGTCCTTCGGGCTCCGTTCGCCGTGTCCGGAACCGCCCTGCCGCGAACGCCGCCCCCGGAGCACGAGTGCGATCACGACCGCCACCAGTGCTACCAGCAGTATCAGGATCGGAAGGATCACGAATATGTTCAACGACGCCCCCTGAGCGATTCCCGAGTACCACCGGCCGATCGGTAGCGTATCGGTAACGGGGCTCGGTTGTCCGCCGTTCGGGCGAAAAATCGCGTCCGCGCGTGTGATTCGTGCCCCGTTCGGAATTTCGCTGCGTGATTTCCGCTATCGGCGGTGCGGTGCGGGAGCGGTGACGTTCTCGAAAATCCCGACTGTGCGTCGGCCGAACGGTGGCGCGTCGGCCGAACGGTGGCGGAACGCGGTGAGACCCGTCCCGCCACCGGCGGTGTGCACCGGCGTGAACCTCGGTCAGCCGGTCGCCGCTCGGCTCACTCGTCCAGCAGCTGGGCGCAGCGGATCAGCCCGAGGTGGGAGTACGCCTGCGGATGGTTGCCCAGCGAGCGCTCCGCGATCGGGTCGTACTCCTCGGAGAGCAGCCCGGTGGGGCCCGCGTTGTCCACGATCTGCTGGAACAGCTCCTCCGCCTCGGTGCGCCTGCCGGTAAGCAGATAGGCCTCGATCAGCCAGGTGGCGCACAGGTGGAACCCGCCCTCGTGGCCGGGCAGCCCGTCGTCCCGGCGGTAGCGGTACACCGTCGAGCCGCTGCGCAGCTCCGACTCGATCGCCGTCACGGTGGCCCTGAACCGCTCGTCGCTCGGGTCGATCAGCCCGGAAAGCCCCACGTACAGCGAGGCCGCGTCCAGATCCGACCCCTCGTAGGCGGTGGTGAACGCCTGCACGTCCGGATGCCAGCCGTTCTTGAGCACATCCTCGGCGATCTGCTCGCGCAGCTGCGCCCAGCCCGGCTCGGGCGGCCGGTCGTAGTGCGCCGCCAGCTTGAGCGCCCGGTCGATCGTGACCCAGCACATCACCTTGGAGTAGACGTGGTGCCTGGGAACGTCGCGTTCCTCCCAGATACCGTGGTCCGGCTCGAACCAGCGCCAGGTCACGGCCTCCGCCATGCCTTTGACCAGTTCCCAGTCGGCGTCGCGCAGCTTGCCGTGCGCCAGCGCCAGGTCCGTGGCCAGCTCCACCACCGGCCCGAACACGTCCAGCTGCACCTGCTGATCGGCCAGGTTGCCCACCCGCACCGGCCGGGAACCGGCGTAACCCGGCAGGCTGTCGATGACGGCCTCCGGACCGAGCGTGCCACCGGCCAGCGAGTACAGCGGGTGCAGTCGTTCCGGGCCGGGCAGGGTGTCCATCACCCGGTGCAGCCAGTCCAGGAAGGCCTCGGCCTCCTCGGTGGAGCCCAGCGAGACCAGCGCACGGGCGCTCATCGCCCCGTCCCGCAGCCAGCAGTAGCGGTAGTCCCAGTTGCGCACCCCACCGATCTCCTCCGGCAGGGAGGTGGTGGCAGCGGCCATGATCCCGCCGGTGTCGGTGTTGCAGAGTCCTCGCAGCGTCAGCGCCGAACGCACCACCAGGTCGGTTTCCACCTTCGGCAGTCGCAGCTGCTTCACCCACTCCGACCAGTACCGGTTCGCGATCGACCGCCGATCCGGTTCGGCGAGATCGGAACCCGCCAGCGTTTCGGTGCCGCAGCGCAGTTCCAGCACCACCGGGGAATCCTCGGACAGGGTCAGCTCCGTGTGCGCGCTCTCGTGCATGCCGTCCGAAGTGATCTGCCACTTCACCGAGGGCGAGTACAGCACCATCGGTTCGGAGGTGCCGTGCACCCGGATCCCCTCCGCCTCGGCGGTCATCCGCACCGGAACCTGACCGAACTCGGGGCGGGGAGCGAACTCCACCACGGCCCTGGTGCTGCCGCTGATCACCCGGATCAGGTCCGTGCGGTGGGAGTCGCCGCCGTGCTCCAGGTAGTCGGTCACCAACAACCGCGACCAGCGGGTTTCCACGGTCATGGTGCCTGGGACGTAGCGCTGCCCCAGCGGCAGCGTGCTGCGCGGCGCACCGTTGCCGTTCTCCGGGTGCGACTGCGGCTGCGCGGGCAGTACCGAGAAGTGCCCGGCGCCGTGCCCACCCAGCAGATCGGCGAACACGGCGGCGGAGTCCGGACCCGGGTGGCACATCCACGTGACCCGGGCGTCCGGCGTCAGCAGCGCCACCGTGCGCTCGTTGGCCAGCATCGACAGCCGCTCGATGGCGGGTGCCTGCTCCCCGTACAGCCAGGTACGGCGTTCCTCCATGAGCAGGGCGAGCACCGTCGCCACGCCGGGTGTGTCCGGCACCCGGTAGTGGGCCAACGTGTCACCCTCGCCGACCTTGATGCCCAGGTCCGGGCCGTGCAGTTTGCTGAAGACCTTCTCGTCGGTGACGTCGTCACCGAGGAAGATCGCCCCGGTGCAACCGACCTGGTGCCGCAGCGCCTCGAAGGCGTTGCCCTTGTCGGTCTCCACCACGGCGAGTTCCATCACCGACTTGCCCTCGGTGACCTGTACGCCTTCCCAGGTGGCCGGCCCGGAACGGATAGCGCCGAAAACACGCTCGCTGACTTCGGGGTCCGCCCTGCGGACGTGCACGGCCACGCTGGCCGGTTTCGCCTCCAGCGTCACCCCCGGCTGGCCGGCGGTGATCTCCTGCAGGCCGCGCTGCAACTGAGTGCGCAGGTGCGTGGTGTCCGGATCGAGTTCGTGCACGAAACCGACGTCGAACTCGGAACCGTGACTGCCCACCAGGTGAACCTCGGCGGGCAGCCGGGACAGCGTGGCGAGATCCCGCAGCGCCCTGCCCGAGATGACCGCGGCGGTCGTGGTGGGCAGCGCGGCCAGCGAACGCATCGCGTGTACCGATTCGGGTAGTGGTTTGGCCTGACTCGGATCCCCCACGATCGGGGCCAATGTGCCGTCGTAGTCGCAGGCGACCAGCAGGCGAGGTGTGCGCGCGAGCTGCACGATCGTGCGACGAAGCTCGGCGGGGAGGGCTTCGGCGGTCAACGCCACACTCCTGTTGAGGTCTCGGGATGGTCGGAACGCGGGTCGAACACGCGGGCAGCGGGTGTCGGCCCCACGATTCGTGGTGGCCGCTTACGCGTGCCGCCGGTCGACCGGTGTATCGCTATTGAAGTGGTCGGGCCGCCGGCCCCGGAGCTGTGCCACAGCCCGGCCCGGTGGTCGGTGAACCGGTGCCCGAGTCGGCGTTCAGTGACGTCGCGGTCCACATCGAGCGGACGATCACGCCACGTGCCCCGCCGACTCGTCGGTCGTTCGGCTCGACAGCCGGAATACCCCGAGGCGGCCGTGCCGGACACACCGTACCTGGCTTCGGAATCGACACAGATCCTAACGGCACCTCGTGGCGAGTCCGTCCCCCACGCCCCGGGCGCCGCCAGCGCTCGGCCGTGGCGGGGGAGCTCCCGCGAGCCGTGCCGTAGCCCATGCGTCCACCCGGTTTCCGTAGTGTCGAGGTCCGCCGTAGACCGGTTCCTACTCCGTCGGCGAAGCTCCCAGCGCCTCGAGGAACGACCGTGCCCAACGGTCGACGTCGTGCGTGAGCACTTGCCTACGCAATGCGCGCATCCTACGGCGTCCCTCGGCCTGGTCGATATTCAGGGCCGCGAGCATCGAGTCCTTGACCCCGTCCAGATCGTGCGGATTCACCAGTAGCGCGCTGGTGAGTTCGGCCGCCGATCCGGCGAACTCACTGAGTACGAGGCTACCCCCGAGGTCGCCGCGGCTGGCCACGTACTCCTTGCAGACGAGGTTCATCCCGTCACGAACCGGCGTGACGATCATGACATCGGCCGCACAGTAGAACGCGACCAGGTCCTTCCGGTCCACCGAAGTGTGCAAATAGTGCACGGCCGGGTGACCCACTCGGCCGAACTCGCCGTTGATGCTGCCGACCTTGCGCTCGATGTCCTCGCGCATCTGCTTGTAGTGCTCCACCCGTTCCCGGCTGGGGGTGGCCACCTGGATCATCGCGACGTCCTCGACGGTGGCGTGCCCTTCGGACAGCAGCTCGTACATCGCGTTGAGCCGCACGTCGATCCCCTTGGTGTAATCCAGCCGGTCGACACCGAGCATGATGCGGCGTGGATTGCCCAGTTCGGAGCGGATGGCCTTGGCCCGCTGCTGCACCTCCCTGGTGCGGGCGAGCTGGTCGAGTTCCCCCGAGGCGATCGAGATGGGGAACGCGCCGACCCGCACCACCCGATCACCCACCTGCACCACGCCGGGACGGGAACGCACTCCCACCTGGGCGCGGCTGGGTTCGAAACCGCCCAGTCGGCGGGCCAGCCACATGAAGTTCTGCGCACCGCCGGGGCGGTGGAAACCCACCAGATCCGCGCCGAGCAGCCCCCGCACTATCTCGGTCCGCCACGGCAGCTGCATGAACAGCTCCACGGGCGGGAACGGGATGTGCAGGAAGAACCCGATGCGCAGGTCGGGGCGCAGCTCGCGCAGCATCGCCGGGACCAGCTGCAACTGGTAGTCCTGGATCCACACGGTCGCGCCCTCGGCACTGACCTCGGCGGCCGCCTCGGCGAACCGTTGGTTGACCCGCTGGTAGGCGTCCCACCAGGACCGGTCGAACACCGGTGGGACCACCACGTCGTGGTACAGCGGCCACAGCGTGGCGTTGGAGAATCCCTCGTAGTACTCCCGGAACTCGGAGGTCGACAGCCGCACCGGGTGCAACCACATGTCCCCGTCCGCGAAGGCCTCCACCTCCACGTCGGCCACGCCGGGCCAGCCGACCCACGCCCCCTGCCGGGCACGCAGGAAGGGCTCCAGCGCGGTCACCAGCCCGCCCGGGCTGTGCTTCCAACGCTGGGTTCCGTCCTCCAAGCGTTCCAGGTCGACCGGTAGCCGGTTGGCGACGACGACGAAGTCAGCTTTCCTGGGCTCACTGCCCTTACTCACCGGTCTTCCTCCTATGGTCCGTTTGCGATTCGGTTGTGGGGCCCGCGCGCCCAGGCCGAGTAACCGCGAGCGGAACCGGCTGTCGAGTCGGACGCCTCCGCGGGGATACAGGGCACGTGGCCGTTCGCTCGACGCGCCTCGCGCCGCCGCGGACGTTCGTGCCCCGGACCGTCCGGTTCCGCCACCGCCCGGTCGAGCCGAAGAGTTCCGGAAGTGGCTCCCGAAGTCGGTTACCCGTGGTCGAGGCTAGTCAATCGTGATCCACTTCGCGTGGTTCGAGCGTCGCAACGCGGTTGGTCGGGTTCGATCATCCTCGCAGGGTGCGCGCGGGGCAGGAAGCCCGTGCGGCGGGACTTTCCGAAACCTGCTCGCCGCGAACCGGTCGTCGTGGCGACAGGGGACGCGAAAGGGGCCCGATTCGGTGACACGACTCGGGGTTCGCGGTCGGGTGATCAGTCCAGTCTGCGGCTGGTGGGACGCAGTGGCCCCGACATGCGGGGGCCGGACATCCGCCGCTCCAGCCTGCCCAAGCCGGTACGTACCGGCTGCGAGAGGAATTCACCGAGCACCACGCCCGCACCGAGCGCGAGGCCCGTGGCCGCCGCGATCATCAGGGTGGACAGCCCCGTCGGGTTGCCCTGCACCGACAGTTCGTACAGCGCGCGGTAGGTGGCCAGCCCGGGCAGCAGCGGCGCCACACCCGAGACGGCCACCACCAGGACCGGGATGCGGAGTCGGCGTGCGATGACCCCGCCGATGAAGCCGACGAGGGTGGTGGCGATGGCCGAGGCGAAGATCGGATTGAACTCGATCTTGGCCATGACCTGGAAGACCAGGGCGGCGATGGCTCCGCCGCCCGCCGCCATGATCAACGGTCGGGGCGGGGAGTAGCTGGCCACCGCGAAGCACGCGGAGGTGGCGGCTCCCGCGAGACCCTGCAACGGCAGTTCCAACAACCCCGGGAACGGCAGCACCCCGCCGCCGAGTTCCTGCACGTTCAGCCCGCCGCCCAGGGCGTCGGCGCCCAGGATGCGCAGTGCCATGTAGAGGGCGAGCACCACGCCCGCTATCAGCCCCGCCGAGGTCAGCGCGAGTTCGGCTATCCGGCCCGCGGCGGTGACGTTGTAGCCGGTGATGGCGTCCTGCATCGAGCCGACCACGGTCATGCCGGACAGCAGCACGATGATGTTCGCGGCCACGGCGAGCGCGGCGGTGGGCAGGATGTTGGTGGCGAAGCAGGCCAGCGCGACGCTGGTGGCCAGCGCCCCGCCCACGGTCTGCTGGAAGAAGACCGGAAGGCCGCGTTGGTTGAGGAACCGTCCGACCCGGTCGACCAGGGCGGTGGAGGCCGCGGCCACCAGCGGCAGCATCGGCGGGGTGGTGCCGCCGCCGAGCAGCACCGACAGCGCGGCCGCCATGCCCGCCCAGGCGAGGGTCGCCACGGCGCGGGGGAAGGGGTGCGGGGCGCGGGCGATGGTCTCCAGCTCGGCGTAGGCGTCCGAAGTGGTGATCTCGCCCGCGACGATGCGGCGGATCAGGTGTTCCACCTCGGCGAGTCGGGTGTAGTCCAGCGAGCGGTTGCGCACCACGCGCAGTGAGGTGATCGGGAGGTTCTCCGTCCCCCGGTAGCAGGAGACGGTGATGGACGTGTAGATCACGTCCACTTCGCAGTGCGGCAGACCGTAGGCGTCGGTGACGCTGGTGATGGTGGCGCTGACGTCGGAGGCGCCGACGCCGCTGGCCATCTGGATCTCGCCGATGCGCAGCGCCAGTTCGAGTACGAGGTGGACCGTCGAGTCGTCGGGCAGGGCGGGGCCGTAGACGACGTTGCGAGTCCCGACGGTTTCGGAAGGGTCGCGTCGCCGCAGCACACCACGTGCGCGCTGCGTGATTCCCACTGCCGCTTTTCCTCCTTGCATGACCTTCCGCGTGAAGCGCGGCTCGTGCTGTTCACCCCTGGAATCGCCAGCCACGTACGCACCGTTGCACTCCCCCGAGGTGGCGTCCATCACTGGTCTCCGGTGTGACTCGGCGTGTCGTCGGCCGAACCCGCTGCTGTTCGGGCTTGTCGTGGCCCCGTGCCCTGCTCGGGTCGGGGCGTGTGGTTCGCCCGCGTGCTCGGACTTCGTATCCCGTTGCCGGGTCCCGGTCGTCTCCCCGGGAGGGGTGCGCGGTGTGGTGGTGTCCTCCGCTCGTCCGGCGAGCTCGTCCGCCCCGACACGCTCCGAGGTGCGGTTCGGCGCGAGGTCCGGTACGACTCGGGGCGTTCGGTTCACGCCGCCGCCCCACGCTCGCGGGTTCGTTCTCGTGCCCGATCTTCTCGGGCCGATCGGTCCCCGGGGAGAAGATCGGGGTGGTGCCCGTTCCGGTGGTGCGGTGGGGTTTCGTGAACCGTGCCCCGCCGTCCGAGCCTACGCCCGGATTTTTCCGGGAAGTCGCCCGTCACCGCATCGTGGGACGCAGCGGAGCGCGCGCCGTCACGTGGTCGGGTGGGTGAATCGCGGGCGGGACCGTCGGCCCCTCGGAGTCGGGACCGCGCCCGAGCCGTGCGCACTTCGGCGCGCCACGGGCTCCCGGAAGCGGTGCCCGGCCCGGTGCCCCGGCGGCGGAAGGGTGGGGATTACGATGGAGAGGTGTGGAGCTGATCCACACGCGCCGCTGTAGCTCAGTTGGCAGAGCGCCCGCCTTGTAAGCGGAAGGTCAGGGGTTCGAGTCCCCTCAGCGGCTCCGGTTCTCACCTGGGATTTCATCTTCAGGGCCCCCGCTTCGGCGGTTCTTATGACCCGGTCTGTCCCCCGATCGTGGTGCGAGATCGCGTGTGCTTGCTCCCATGGCTGAGGCCGCGAACCGGCTTGAGCGATCTCGTGGCGGCGTCGAGAAGCTTTCGAGCGGGGCCCTTCGGGTGAAGGTCTCCGCGGGCTTCGATCCGATTACCGAGTGCCGTCACAGTCTGGCCGAGGTCGTCCCGGCCGGGTCGGGAGCGCATCCGGAGCCCGGGAAAGTGTCGCCTCCGCCGCTGCACGATGTGGACGAGCGGCGTGAGTCGCTGAGGCGGGCGACGGTCGAGCGGCTGCCGAAGCGGTATTTCGACGAAGCGTACTCGACGAAGGCGACTTACCGTCGTTGTGCGAGGTCGCACGTGTTGCCGTTCATCGGGCGGGTCGAGGTCGGCCGGCTCGACGTGGACACGTCGGTTTCGTCGTATGCCGAGTCGCGGCGGTCTCGGGGGCACTCGTCTCGGAACTCCGTCCGCCGGGCCAACTGTGCGGGGGTGCTGCCATGACCGAGCGGGACAAGCCGGTGGTGTATCTGATCGGCACGGCCACGCCGCCGGTACGCGAGCTGGCCGAACCGGTCGGGCTGCTGCACGAGGCGGGCTGGGAGGTGTGCGTGGTGCTGAGTCCGACCGCCGCGAGCTGGGTCGACGTCGACGCGTTGGCCGAGCGGACCGGTCACCCCGTCCGAGTGCGGCCCCCGTTGCCCAGTGAGCGGGAGCCGTTGCCCATGGCCGATGCCGTGCTGGCCGCGCCGGTGACGTTCAACAGCCTCAACAAGATCGCGGCCGGTATCAGCGACACCCTGGCGGTGAGTCGGATCAACGAGCTACTGGTCAGCGGCGTACCGACTACTGCCGCGCCCTGCGTGAAAGCCGTGCTGCGCCAGCACCCCGCCTACCCGGCCAGTACGCGCCTGCTGGCCGATGCCGGTGTCCGGCTGCTCGATCCGGACGCCCTCACCAGCCGCGGCACCGACGGCCTGGCCACCTTCGACTGGAACACGGCAGTCACCGAGTTCCTCGAGCCGGAGTAAGTGGTGCTGGGGAGCGGGTGGTTGTCGGTTTCGTGCGGCGGCGTGAAGTTGGGTTCGCCCGGTGGCTGGTTGAAACGAACTGAAGCCATTTCGCTGCTTCAGGGTGGCCCGGTTCCTAATCATCGGGTGTGTTCCCCGCAGGCGCGGGGATGATCCGCATCACGCTCGTTGCCATGACCCACCCAGTGACCCGAATGAACGTTGATCAGTGTGGTCACGACCGAGCTGGCCGGTTTTGTGGTCCTCCTCGTTGGTCGTTGGCATTGTTGATGCTGCTCAAGCGCCTCGTAAGCGGAAGGTCAGGGGTGATTCCTCGCAGCGGCTCCGGTTCTCGCCTGGGGTTCGGTGCCGGGGCACCCGTTTCGGCGGTTCTTGTGCCCGGTTCGTGGCCCAGAGTGCCTTGTCCGGGTCCATGGGTCGGTGCCCTGGGCTCGTCTCGAGTCCATTCAACCCTGCGGATACGAAAGGCTGACCCACCAGAAGCGAGTGATCGCGGCCACCAACAGTACGGCAGGAGGAAGAAACCACCACCAGCGCAACGAGCGCATGGCGACCGGGAGTATCCCCAGCATCGTTGCGAACGTCGCGACCATACCGCCGAGGGCAGCGCTGACCTGGATAGCCGTCAGGACGTCGTCGTCCCACGGACCGTAAGGGTCATCAGAAACGCCGAACCGACCAGGAACACGGCGACCAAGTCGACCAAGATCAGTATGAGCGCACTGAGGACGACCGGGATCCGACGGGTATTCGTACGGCGTGTGGGTAGTGATGTCACGTTGAATCCTTACTCGTGACCCGGTTACCGCATCGCTTTCCTTGCTTCGGCAGGTTTCCGAGCAGTGTTTCATCACGAGCCTTCGCAGCGGCGTTCTCATCCCAGCGGGGACACTGCTGTAACTGGCCCGAGCTCGGCGTGCTATTCCAAATTCGTCTTTCCGGGTGGTGCATCCGCGAATTCGCTGGGGTTTGAGGCGGAATTGTTGAGCCTGATCGGTGTGAAGATGGTTGCGCTGAAACGAAGCTGGGGCGGCGCGCCACCGAACGTTCGATCAGGCTCACTTATACTCACGGGCCGTGACCTGTCACCTCGTGCCCGGCTGAGCGTTCCGGCACGCCACTGGGGGTTCCGTTATGGCGGAGAATTCGCTCGCGGCGGCGGCGAGCGACGTCGCCGCGTCCGCGCACGTCGCCTGCGCCAGGTTCCGCGGCACCGACCCGCTGCTGGTGGGGCGCACGCGGCGGCAACTCGCGGCCGAGATCGGTTACCCCGACGAGTCGGGCCGCATCCCGGCCGCCCGCTGGATGCGCGCCGTCACCTTCGAGCACCTGGTGCGCACGGACCGCTTCGCGAGCGAGCTGGCGACCACCACGGTCGGCAGGCTCGGCCTGAACCGCCCCACCGACATCGTCACGGCCGACGCGCACGACGACGCCGACAAAACCGCGGGCCTGCTGGCGGACGCGCACGCCAGGGCCGTTTCCGACGGCTCGGTGACGCTGCTGCACTCCCTCGCGCTGCCGTTCGCCGCACCCGTGGAGCACCCCGAGGACGGCGCGGCACCCCCGGAGAACCGGGCCACTCTAGCCGAATCCGAGGTGGAGTCGGACCTCGCCGTGATCGCCCCGGAACCGGACGCCCACGGCGGTTCCTGGCTGATCCTCGGCGCCGCCAAGGACTACGAACGGGTGAGATCCCGGATCGAGGACGCCAGACTGCTGAAGGGCTTCCTGCGGGTGGCCCTCGCGGCGGAGTCCGCCCGCACCTCTCCATCCCTGCCCACCGGCATGTCGGTCCACTCGCACGGCGTGCTCGCCGTCCCGCGCAACGCCTTCCTGCAGCCCGAGGCCCTGGTCGAAGCGCTCGACGACCACCGCGCCGAGGTGCGGATGCGGCTGGCGGAGCGGCAGCGCGAGTTCGCGCGGTCGGCGCCCGAGGAAACGGCGGACCTCGCGGAGTACGTCGCGCACCTGCGGGCCACGTTCGACCCCGCCTCCTGCACCAGCTGCACCCTGTTCTCCTACTGCCGCGAGGAGCTCCGCGCCTCGGACGATCCGACCGACCTGCTGGTGGAGCTGGGAATACCGCCCGACACGCGGCCCCAACTCGTCGGCCTGGTGGACGGCACGGGCGAGACCGGCAACGCGCCCGCCTCGGCGGTCGCCAACGTGTCCGCGACGCTGGACGGGCTCGCGCGTCCCACCGGCCAGCGGCGCGTCGACCAGGCGGGCCGTCCGGGCACCATCGACCTCGTACTGGCCAAATCGGACTCCGCGGTGCTGGGCATACACGGGATCGCGCTGCGGCGCGTCACCGCGCACGGTCCCGAGCCGTGGCGGACCGCCGTGTTCGACGAGCCGCAGTCCGCGTGGACCCGTCACGAGGTGATGCACCTGCTGGGCCGGGAACTGTCCGAGGCGATGGCCGAGCAGCGCAGTCTCGACGAGGAGAGCCCCGGCCCGGTTCACCTCGTCCTCCCGGACCAGTCGACGGCCGACGTGCTCGTCTCGATCGCCGACAACCTGGCGGGCATCGAGCTCAGCGGGCTGCGCTGGCGACGCGACGAGCTGATGGGCCGCACTCCGCTGACCTTCGACGGCGAGCCCGCCGAGATTCCGCACGCCCTGCCGGAGACGGCGCGCACCGCGGTGTCGTTCCTGCTGGAGGAGGACCGCGCCAGGGCGCTCACCCTCCGGTCGCCGATCATCGTGCTGCGGGAGTCACTGGCGCGGCACGTGGTGGCGGGCGGACCACCGGTCGCCTCCTACCGGCTGGACTACCTGGTGCGCTGGGCCGAAACCGTGACCGAGGGGCCGGTGAAGCCGCGCGAGCTGGAGGACGAGATCGAAGCCGCGCCGCACACCCCCGGCGCCCGGCTGACGAGCGGGAGTTCGGACGCCATCCACGAGGCACTGACCGGAGCGGATGCCGAGCATGCCGATCCGGAGCAGCCCGACTCAGGGCGCTCCGGCCCGGAACAGACCCGCACCGGGCGGCCCGACTCGGCGGCGAGCGAGTACGCCACGCTGGTCACCGAGGAGCTCGACTACAAGCGCGGCATCCTCGACCGCGCCCTGACCGTGCTGCACACCGTTCCGGACTCGCTGCTGCGCCGGGTGCACCGCGAGATCGAGGCCGACGCCCAGGCCGTCTGGCGGCGACGGCTCGCCATGCGCGCCTCCGACCTGGTCCGGTTCGGCCGGACGCACCGTTTCTGGCGCAACGCGCTCGTGGAAGTCATCGAGAGCGACGACAAGTGTCGTAGTCAGCTGCGGGCGCTGTCGAACCCGCAGTTCGCCGAGGAGCTGGCCACCGACGTGGGCACGCGCGAGGTCGCCGTCGCCACGGTGGTCTCGGTCCGGCCGCTGGTGCTCGACGTGGCTTCCCGCCGGATCCGCGCCGGGAGCAGGATCGTGCTGCTGCACGTCAACGGCGAATCCAGCGTGGAACACCCGGACGTCGAACTCGTGGTCCAGAAGAGCAACTTCAAGTTCGCGGGATTGTCGATCGGCCCGTTGTCCGACGTGGATGATCCCGAAACGCCCCGCCGGTTCGCCTGGAAACCGGAGAACGTGCCCGAACTGGCCGTCGGTGACCGGCTGCTCGTCGCCGATTTCGCGTGGTTCTCGACGAACAAGGGCAACGCGTCCCTCAGCGTCGCCAGACCCAGGGTGGACAACCTCGCGGCGCCGGAACCGGCGTGCGAGGCGGGCTCCTACGCCGAGGACCCCGAGACGCACGAGCGCTGCTGCCGTCCGCACGAGGACGTCGAGGCCGAGTGGTCCGACCGGCTAGCCGAGCGCCGCGCTCGCGGCGAGCTCAACCCGGAGGTCTGGCCGCCGATAGCGGACTCCGACGCGTTCGAGGTGGCCCCGTCCGGCGCCCCGGTCGGCGACCCCACCACCCGGCCGGTGACCTTTCCGCCGGACGGTATGACCCTCGACGAGCTGGAGTGACCGCGTGCGAGCTGGAGTGACGACGTGACGGTCGAGTTCCGCCAACCGGAGGACAGCGTCGCCGATCGCGTGCACCACGAGCGGGCGGCGGCGGGCAACGCCGCCGTGGCGGACGAGGCGATCCGGGTGCTGCGCGACACGCTGTCCGGCACCGCCCAGCTGGATCGGCTGCTGCTCAAGGCCGCGGCGGGTGCGGGCAAGTCCTTCATCCTGCGGAAGCTGGTGGCCGATGCCGTCGAGCGGCCCGAGTGCGCTCGCGTGGTCATCACCGCCTTCACGAACAAGCAGATCCATCCGCTCGCGGCCGCGCTGGGGCGGTTCCTCGGCGCGGATCGGGTCTGCCTGTTCGTCGGTAAGGACCGGTACCGGGAGGTGCCCGAGGACGCGGGTTCCCACTCCACCGTGGTCACCAAGGCTTCGGACATACCGGCCGAGTGCGAGGTGGTGATCTCGACCGCGCACCGGCTCGGCACGCCCCGCGAGCTGGACCGGCTGGCCGAGCACCTCGGCCCCGGTCACAACGGCGAGGCCGTGTTCGACGTGCTGTTCGTCGACGAGGCGTGGCAGCTGCCGCACCACCTGTTCGACAGGGTTGCGAAGGCGGCCCCGATCACGGTCGGGGTCGGTGACGTGGGGCAGCTCCCGCCGCTGGAGGTGGGCGCGAACCCGTGGCGGGGCGATCCGGGTTTCAATCCGTACCGCGCCTGGCCCACCGACTACGAGGGTGACGAGCGCACCTGGGCCGTCGAACTACCGGCGGTATGGCGGCCCGCCGCCGGGCACCTCGAGCTGTGGCGGGCGTTCTACCCCGAGTGGGATGAACTCGACTGCGTGGCGGCGCCGGGGGAGAGGGCGCTGGTCGCCGAGGAGCTCACCGGCGATTCGGCCGCGATCTGGCGGCAGGTCGGTACCGGCGTGCCGACGCTGCTCGAGGTCGACGGGCTGCCCGAGCCCGAGGCGGCCGATGTGGACCCGCCGCTGCTGGCAGCGGTCGAATCGCTGCTCGACGAGCTGTTCGCCGCCGGGTTCGCGCTCGAACACGCCGAGTACGACGCCGCGGGTGCTCCGACGGGGAACACGCTCACGGCACGTCCCGGTGCGGATTCCGGCGATCCGCTGGTCGCGATCCTGGCTACGCGCAACCAGGCGGTGGACGACGCCACCGATGTCGCCGAGCGGCTGCGGAAGAAGTACTCGCTGCGCGAGAGCGAGGTCGTGGCCTCGACGGTGGACTCGTGGCAGGGGCAGACGAACCGCCTCACGGTCGCGATTCACCCGTTGAGCGGGGCCGCGCGGCTGGACGAGTTCAACTCGGCCTTCGGCAGGCTGGCCGTGACCTGCACTCGCGCCACCCACGGGCTGCTGATGGTCACCCGGACCGGCATCGACGAACTGCTCGGCGAGGCCCCGGTCCGGCCGGGCACCCCGTTCGGCGAGCCGGGCAACCGGCACCTGCCCCGCCAGACCCACCAGCGCATCCTCGGCACCTTCGCGCGCGGCACGCTCACCACCGGCTCCGACCAGGAATAGGGGAGGCGCTGCTCCCGGTCGTGCCCGGTTCACCATCCTGGAGTCGCACGACCAGGTGAGTAAGCGGCGCTCCGCCAATCGGCCCGGTGAACCCCGTACGGGTGATGCCGAGCCGCAGTGGGCACGGACTCGTGCTCCTTCACCCGCTCAGCGCGCCGAACGGCCGAACCATCCCCACTGGCCTTACCGTGTCACGCCGCTGACTGAACCGGTTGCCCGTGACCCCAGTAGAACGGCCCGGAGGTGGGGCGCACCTCGATGTCCCAGCCGAGGCCGGTGAGGCGGTCCTGCAGCTCGGCGGGTTCGTGCGGCACCTTCACCGCCCGGTGCTGGGTGCCGTCGCTCAGCCTGCGGCGGATGGTCGACGATCCCTCACCCTCGATCAGCTCGTCGGGAGTGCGGTGCGCGTCGTCGATGAACAGCACCCGTCCACCCGGCGCGAGGCAGCCGGCCACCAGCGCCCAGAAATCCGCGAAGCGGTCGAGCGGCACGTGCGAGATCCAGAAACCGAAGAACACCACGTCGTAACGCCGTTCCGCTCGCCAGTCGAACAGGTCGCCCAGCTCGAACCGGACGTGCTGGTCGGGGGTTCTTTCCCGCGCCACGCGCAGCATCTCGGGGGAGGAGTCGACGGCGGTCAGCGTGCTCGCGTGCCGCGCCAGCTCCGGGGTCCACGTGCCCGGGCCGCACGCCAGTTCCAGCACGTCGCCGCTCGGCGCGAACTCCGCCAGCGCCCGCTCGAACTCGTCCAGGCCGGGAAAGTCGAGTGCTCCTTGGAAGTACTCCGGGGCCGCCGCGCGGTAGTAGTCGATCTGCTCCGCGAGGAGAGTTCCGGTTCCGTGATCGCGCATCCCGGATAATAGGCACTGTTCCACGCTGTGTGAGCCGATTTCGTGTCGGGCACGCGAAATCTCGGCAACCACCGCTACTCGCGCGACTGTCGTGGCTCTTTCCCCGGCCCGGCCGACTCGCGGCAGGCCCGACCATCGGGCGATGGTCGGTTCCGCGCGCTAGATTCGCCGCATGGAACAGCGGATCAGCCTGGTCACCCTCGGCGTCACAGACGTGCGGCGTGCCAAGGAGTTCTACGAGCGGTTGGGGTGGCGGGGCCAGGAGCTCGAACGGACCGTCTTCTTCCGCACCCCCGGCGGCGCGTTCGTGCTCTGGGGCAGGGACGAGCTCGCGGCGGACACCGGCCTCACCGGTGAGCGGGACGGCGGGTTCGGCGGTGTCTGCCTCGCGCACAACGTTCGTTCCGAATCGGAGGTCGACGAGGTCCTGGAAACCGCACGTCGGGCGGGCGCCACGGTGACCCGGCCCGCCGCCGAGACGTTCTACGGTGGTTACGCCGGGGTGTTCACCGACCTCGACGGGCACGCCTGGGAGATCGCGTACAACCCGGGCTTCCCGATCGCCGAGGACGGCACGATCACCATTCCGGACCTCGGCTCCCAGTAGTACGTCGGGCTCCCAGTAGTCCCTACTGGTGAGCGGCTCGCCGGAAGTGATCACCACGCACAACCGGAGCCGAACCACTCACTCGCGGGGCTTCAGCCGCGCGTTGGGAAGCTCCGGAGCGGGCAGGGTCGCCTCCCACTGCGTCGGGAACTGGCCGTACTGCCGCGACGCCCCGTACTGCCCCGACGCCTGGGCATCCCGGTCCTCCCCGGAATCCGGCTGCTCGCGTTCGTGCTGCCACCGCTCGCGGAACGCCGCGATCTCCTCGTGGCTGCGCCCGATGAAGTTCCACCACATCACGATCCGCTCCCCGAGCGGTTGCCCGCCGAGCAGCAGCACCCGTGCCCGCTCAGCCGCTCCCGCACGCAACGTGAGTCGTTCCGGCCCGGCGTCCTGGCAGACCAGCTCGCCCGCGCTCGCGGCCACCCCGGCCACGGTCACCTCGCCGGTGTCGACGAGCACGCCGTGTTCGAAAGCGGGGTCGATGTCCAGATCCAGGCTCCCGCCGGGCGGTAGCGTGATCTCGGCACCGAGCAGCGGGGTGTAGGTCGGCACCGGCGAGGTCTGCCCGAGCAGGCTGCCCAGGAAGACCGACACGCGCGCGCCGTCCCGCTCCAGAACCGGCGGTGCGTAGTTGTCGAACGCCGCGTCGGTGAACCGGTGGCGTTCGGGCAGCGCCACCCAGAGCTGCGCCCCGTGCAGCACTTCGGTGTCCGATGTGGAGTACTCGGAGTGGGCGATGCCCGAGCCCGCCGTCATCAGGTTTAGCTCACCCGGCCGCACGAGGGCGTGCGTTCCGAGCGTGTCGCGGTGCTCGACCTCGCCGCTGAACAACCACGAGACGGTCTGCAGTCCGGTGTGCGGGTGTCCGGGCACCCGCATGCCACCGCCCCCGGACACCTCGTCGGGGCCGTAGTGGTCGACGAAGCACCACGCCCCGATCAGCGACCGCGCCCGTTGCGGCAGCGTGCGGCGCACCGTCATCGCCCGCGGCCCGCCCAGCGGGACCTCGCGGGGCCGCAGCAGCCACGCCCGCCCTGCCTGGTCGTCGGCGTTGGTGCAGGTCAACTCGGTTGGTGCGGTATCGAGGTTGCTCATCGCGTCCTGGCCGTCGAAGTAGTGGTGCCGGTCGTGCTCGCCACCAGTGTGCGGCATAGTGGCGGAATGTCCGAGGAACAGCGTGACAGCACACCGGCCGAGAATCCGCCGTCCGAGGTTTCGGTGGTCGACGTGCCGTCCCGGAATCGCTACGAGATCAGTGTCGACGGCGTGCGGGCGGGGCTCACGCGGTATCTCGATCGCGGGGAGCAGCGGGTCTTCGTGCACACCGAGATCGGCGACGACTTCGCCGGTCGTGGTTTGGGCAGCGAGCTGATCTCGGGCGCGCTGCGGCGGACGCGGGCGGCCGGGATGCGGATCGCCGCCGTCTGCCCGTTCGTGACCCGGTATCTCGACAACCACCACGACTTCGAGGACATCCGGGATCCGGTCACCCCGGACGTGCTGGCCGCCGTGCGCTCGGAGTAACCCGGAGCTGTCCCGGTGCTGACTTCCTCGGGGCGGGGTGCGTGTCCCACCGGGCTCGTATCGGGGCTCGAGGAGTCGGTCCGAGATCGGCTGATCGCGAAATCGCCTTCCGAGAGGACTTGGCCGTTGTGCGGCCGGGCGCACGCGGCGGTGGCAACGTGCTGCTCATCGAGGCTTCGGCCGGAACGGGCCGGGTTCGGCGATAGCTGGTGAAATCCCTGACATCGAGAACACCGAGGCGCTGATCCGGGGCATGCTGTCCTCGTGACGGACGTGCTGCGCTTCAGCGCCTTCCCCGCCCCTTCCGCGCGGAACGGTGGAAATCCCGCCGGAGTCGTGCTCGACGCGGCCGGGCTCGACGAGACCGCGATGCTCGCGCTCGCCGCAGAGACCGGCTACTCGGAAACGGCGTTCGTGCTCGACATCCGGGAGCCCGCGGAGGCCGACGGCCCCAGGAGGGTCAGCATCCGCTATTTCTCGCCCGACGCGGAAGTGCCGTTCTGCGGCCACGCGACGGTCGCCACCGCCGTGGCGCTCGCCGATCGCCACGGCACCGGCCGGTTGCTGTTCGACACGGCGGTCGGCGAGGTCGCCATCGAAACCGCCGAGACGGCCAGCGGCGAGATCACCGCCTCCTTCACCAGCGTCGAACCTTCGGTGACGCCGATGGGCGACGACATCGTCGACCGATTGCTGTCGCTGCTCGGTCTCGGTCGGGCCGATCTCGATTCGACCTGTCCGCCTCGGCTTTCGTTCGCCGGAAACGTCCATCCGGTCATCGTCCTGGGAAGCCGCGACATCTTCGACTCGTTCGACTTCGATCCGTCGCGGATGCGAGAGCTGATGGACGAACGTGGCTGGGCGGCCACGGTGACCGTGCTGTACCCACTGGATGGGAGCGAGTTCGCCGCACGCAACCTTTTCCCGGTCGGCGATATCACGGAAGACCCTGCAACGGGCGCCGCCGCGGCGGCGACAGGGGCGTACCTGAGAGCTGTCGGCGCGGTGAAGCCGCCCGCCCGATTCCGGATCCGGCAGGGTGATCACGTCGGGCGTCCGAGCCTGCTGCGAGTGACGGTGCCCGATACGGGAGGCATCGTCGTTACGGGTGGTGCGGCGCGGATCGATTGACTGATCGGCGCTGCCCACGACTCGAGGCGTGCACCGCGGGGACGTCTTCACGTCCCACGGCAGACCGACGACGTCAACCGCCACGCGGGCCGTTGCGGCGGCTGAAGGAGGTCGGAAAAGGCGGGCCACGGCGAGCGAACTTCGCGCCGCGAACCGAGGGGAGGCCGGACGCCCGCACGGTGCCCCTGGCCTTTCCCTCGTTCGGAGCCGGAGCTACTCGATAGTCAAGATCAACTCGACCTCGACGGGGGAGTCGAACGGCAGTACGGCCATCCCCACCGCTGAACGCGCGTGAACTCCCGCATCGCCGAAGATCTCCCCGAGAACCTCGGAGGCCCCGTTGATCACGGCCGCTTGCCCGGTGAAGGACGGGTCCGAGGCCACGAACCCCACGACCTTGACGACGCGGGTGATCCGGTCGAGCGATCCGATGACGCTCTTCGCCGCGGCCAACCCGTTGAGGGCGCACCGGCGGGCGTAACCCTTGGCGTCCTCGGCCGTCACGAGGTCGGCCCCTTCGCCGACTTTGCCGGTCTCCGGCAGTGCCCCGTCGACCATGGGGAGCTGGCCGGAGACGTGGACGTGGTCACCGTCGACGACCGCGGGCGTGTAGGCGGCGAGCGGCGGGACCACGACGGGGAGCTCGATCCCGAGCTCGACGAGACGAGCGTCGATCCTCGACAACAGTCGATCTCCTTCTGCTTTTCGGATGTCACCTGGGCGGTGCCCGCAGGGTACTCCGGGCGTTTCGTCGGATGGCTCGGCGCTGGCGGCCTCCGAGTCGGTCGAGTGCCGCGCGAGGAACGCTCACGGCAGGGCCGGGCAGCGGCCGTACGTGGCGGTGAGGTTCGGAGCCCGGTACGAGTGGCGAACGGACCCGCCCACCAGTTCACCCGTCGGTCGGAGTTCGGCCCCGGTGTGGAACGCTCTCGTCGAACAGCACCGGGCAGGACTTGGCGCCGGTCTTCGCTCGGAAGTTCCGCGTGTCACATGCTAGGTTTTATATACAGACCTGTCTATATATTGGAGGTGTGCGATGCGCGCTGTGCTGCTCACTGGACACGGCGGTCCCGAAAAGCTCGAACACCGCGACGACGTGGCGACCCCGGAGCCCGGCCCCGGGCAGCTGCTGGTCCGGGTAGGTGCCGGTGCCCTGAACAACACCGACCTCTGGACCAGGGAGGGCGCCTACGGCCTGCCCGGCGACCCCACCGCGCTCGCCGGATGGCGCGGGCCGATCTCGTTCCCCCGGATACAGGGCGGTGACGTGGCGGGCGTGGTCGAATCAGGCGGCGCCGGAGTGCCGAGCGAGCGCGTCGGGCGTCGGGTACTGGTCGATCCGGCCGACTACCGGGACGAAGGACCCCACGCCCCGCCCGTCGGCCTGCTGGGCAGTGAGTACGACGGTGGTTTCGCCGAGTACGTGCTCGTCGCCGACCGGCAGGCCCACGACGTGACCGACTCGCCGCTGTCGGACGAGGAACTGGCCGCGCTGCCGATCGCCTACGGCACCGCGATGGGCATGTTGGAACGCGCCGGAGTGACTTCGGGCGAGAAGATCCTGGTCACCGGAGCTTCCGGCGGGGTGGGGCTGGCCGTGGTCCAGCTGGCCGCCGCTCGCGGAGCGGAAGTGCTGGCGATCACCAGCGGCGGCAAGGAGGCCGAGGTCCGTGCTGTCGGGGCGAACCGGGTGGCGCTGCGGGACGCCGCCGATCTCACCGACCGGGTGCGGGAGTTCGCTCCCGAGGGGCTCGACGCGGTGGCCGACGTCGTCGGCGGCCCGCAGCTGGGACGCCTGCTGTCGCTGCTGCGGGACGACGGCCGCTGCGTCGTCGCCGGGGCCATCGCCCAGGCGGTGATCGAATTCGACCTGCGCCGGTTGTACCTGCACAACCTCAGCTTGATCGGATCCTCGATGCACACCCGCGCGCACTTCGCCGAACTCGTGGCGGCGGCGCGTGCGGGCGAACCGCGTCCGCGCGTCGCGGAGCGCTACTCGCTCGACGAGATCCACTCGGCACAGCGGCGGTTCCGCGCGGGCGACTACGTCGGCAAGATCGTGGTGGTGCCAAGCTGAGATGGTCGAGGAAACCGAGGAACATCTCGGCTCGGGCTTCGCGGGGATCGAGGAGGGCCGAGAACCGGAACTATCCTCACCCGCGTGACCGAGACGCGACAGTGGCAGCTCGAAACCGCCGCCCCGGAGGACGCCCCTCCGATACACCGTCTTCGCAGGCAGCTGGAGGACTGGCTGTACGACCGGGGGATCGAGCAGTGGCCGCGCGGTGAGGTCTCGTTCGACAGGATCGCGAGCGAGGTCGAGCGCGCGGAGTGGCACCGCGTGCGGCTGCCGGATCTCGGCGTCGTCGCGGCGATGCGGGTGCTGTGGTCCGATCCCGACTTCTGGGGTGCGGACCCCACGCCCGCCGTCTACGTCCATGGGCTCATGGTCGACCGCTCGATGGCCCGAACCGGGATGGGCACCTTCCTGCTGGAAAGCGCCGCCGACATCGGCCGCGCCGCTGGCCTGGACACCTTTCGGCTCGACTGCGCCGAGGCCAACGACGTGCTGCGTTCCTACTACGCCGCCCACGGCTTCCAGGAGGTGGGCAGGCACGTCATCCGTGGTCTGTTTCCCGTGGTCCTGTTCGAGAAGCGGATCTGACCTCGCTCGGAGTTCCGGTTCGCCGGCCGAGACGGAATCGGAAATCGGTTCTCGTCCCAGCTCAGCGTTCACAACCCCTCGGCCGCTTCCAGCACGTCGTTAACGAGATCGGCGCTGTCCTCCACCCCGGCAGCCAGCCGGACCAGACCGGGCGGAATGTCGGCCTCGCGCAGCTGCTGCTCGTCGAGCACTCCGCTCCACATCGCGCTGGGATGCACGGCCAAGCTCTCCACACCGCCGAGGCTGGCCGCACGCCTGGGATAGCGCATCCGGTCCAGAAAAGTATTCGCGGCCTGGTGACCACCGTTGAACTCCACTGCCACCACTCCACCGAAACCGTCCATCTGTTCCGCCGCGAGCTCGTGCTGCGGATGTTTCCGCAACCCCGGGTAGTGCACCACCGCCACGCTCGGATGAGTCTCCAGCGCCTCGGCGATGGCCTGCCCGTTCTCGTTGTGCTGCCGCATCCGCAGCGGCAGCGTGCGCAGTCCGCGCAGCAGTAGCCACGCGTCGAACGGGCCGAGAGTCGTCCCGGTGATTATCCCGGTCTCCCAGATGCGGTCCACCAGTTCGGCCGGGCCGGCCACGATTCCGGCGGAGACGTCCGAGTGGCCGTTGAGGTACTTGGTCGCGCTGTGCCACACCAGGTCCGCGCCGAGATCGAGCGGCCGCTGATTCACCGGGCTGGCGAAGGTGTTGTCCACAAGGGTCAGTGCTCCGTGCCGCCGGGCCAGTTCGGTCACCGCGCGCAGGTCGGTGATCCGCAGCAGCGGGTTGCTAGGAGTTTCGAGCAGCACGAGCCGGGTTCGCGGTGTCATCGCCCGCTCGAAAGCCTCCGGATCGGTCTGATCCACCTGCGTGGTTTCCACCCCGAACCTCGGTAGCAGGTTCGTCAGCAGCGAGGCCGTTCCGCCGTAGGTGCTTTGTTGGCCGATCACGTGGTCACCCGCCGAGACGAGTCCGAGTAGACTCGTGGTGACCGCGCCCATCCCCGATGAGGTGACCAGTGCGGCTTCGGCGTTCTCCAGTTCGGCGAGCACACTCGCCACGTGGGTGTGGTTGGGGTTTCCGTAGCGGGTGTAGAAGTCGTGGCCGCGGGGTTCGTTCGCCGCCGCGCTGAAGGATCGCTGGTCCTCGGAGTGGAAGTTCGCCGACTGGTGGATCGGCGGCACCACGGTACGAGTCCCGTCAGAGATGCCGCGATCCACGTGAATCACTCGTGTGCGGTCTTCCTCAGTCATAATTCTCCCATCCGGCGGCGATGCCCGGCTCCATCGTGCATGAAATGTGCTCTTCCGGGTACATCGTGTCTCCGGCTGCGAAACGTTTCGAAACCACATTGTGTTCCAGCGCGGCGCCGAACCTCCTGCCCGGACCTACGACACCGACGACATGCCCGGTGGAGCCGCGAAATCGATGCTTGTCTGATTCCCTACCAGCACTGATCTGACACCGGCGCGTTTGAAGTGGGGTTACCGCGCCGACTATCCCCGGCGCGCCAGGAGCAGCGCAGGCTGGCCGAGCTCCTGCTGTAACCCTGGGAGGAAGTGGCGAGTTGATAATGAGCACGAGGTGTCGTCGCGGAAAAGCTGTGTCGTGCTTTTCGCGCTGATACGTAGTTTCGCCATATGAAGTTACTAGTTCGACGGAGCAGTCTTGCACCGGCTACCGTTCGACATGAACCAGCAATTACTACTATACGTAGTTTTGTTGCCCTAGAGGTTCACTCTTTCAGGGTAAAGCTAGCTCTTTGAAGGAGCAGAGTTGCGCTGTGTTATAACATGATGGCTAATTTCACTCAGAAGGTGACTTCTTGGGAGAGTCATGTCGAACAATCCGATCCAGCGGACGGTTTCGTTCTGGAGGGTGCTCCGGTCGAGTGATCGAAGTCCTGTGGAACCTGCCGATTGGGAAGGTGTACTGACTAAGTGGGGACATCAAAGTACTCACGGGCCTGTGGAGCACGAGATAGAGGGTGGCGATGTACTGAGAGGAAAAATATTCACCCACGAAAATATAGATCACTTGGTGCTGACTAAGGGGCGTGATGATGTGCCAAGGCAGCAGCATCTGGGCACGGGGGAGGTGGCCGAGGTTCCCGTGGA
Source organism: Actinopolyspora mzabensis (assembly GCF_900101095.1). Classification (GTDB taxonomy): domain Bacteria; phylum Actinomycetota; class Actinomycetes; order Mycobacteriales; family Pseudonocardiaceae; genus Actinopolyspora; species Actinopolyspora mzabensis. The sequence goes on along the minus strand of NZ_FNFM01000008.1, from coordinate 224,354 downwards.
TGGGGAAGAGTGGCAGGTCATCGAATCCTCTTTCGTTTCCTTTCTGGATTTCGGGAATGTCTTCGGCTTAATGCGGTCGGCTGGTGCTTCGCCGTCTCCCCAGGCGATAGCGAAGTAGATCAATGGGAGTGGTGTTTTTAGCGAAAAGATCATAGCTGAGCCGGTCATAGACCGTGACAAGTGGGAAAGAGTGCGCAAAGCTGGCGGAGTGTCCCGTCTGGAGATAGCGGGTCCCACGAGTCTGGCCTCTCGGCTTTCAGACGGCCCGCTGGGACAGTTGGCCGCTCTCGGGGAGACGGGGGAGTTCCGATTCGAAATCAAGCTCACGGCTGGACGTTCGAAGAAAAGAAACCATGAGGAACGTAACAAATTGTTCCGTGTGGTTGACTTCTTATGTCGCAGTGTGGATCTCGAGGAGTTGTACAAGGCAAAAGCGCAGGTCTTCGACGAGGAGGGCAATAATTCCGAGGACGGGGCCGTGGATCTGTTGAAGCAGCGCTTCAGTCAGCAGCGTTCCGTGGAGGTGAGGGGAAGCGGTTCCGTACGTTCGATCACCGAGTTGTCGGCCTTCGATGCGATTATGGCCGTGGCGAAAGAACTCAGGGAGGACTTAGCAAGTTCGGTAGGGACAGAGATCCTCCCGTGACGTGATGGCGGTGGCTGATGAAGAGCTCGCGGAGCTTACTGGACCGACCCTCCCTGGATTGGGTGCTCGTTGTCCTCCTCTTAGGAGGAAGTGTCGGGAGCCCGCTCGACGAGTGGTTCACCGCAGCCTCCGATTCGGCGCAGCTGCAGGCTATGGCGACGACGAGTCAATTGCTCGGAACTTTGTCCGCCTTCGCGACAGCGGCTTTGTTCTTCTACGCAGGTTTGGACAATCCTTCTGCTCGATCAGTGCGACGTCGTTGGGGGGGCGCACGTGGCGGGCGTCTTCCTTCGGGCGCTCTTGCTGATGTTCCTCGGTTCATTGGTGTGTACATTCACAGGGCTCGGGGTTCCCACGAAGAGCGCTACTCTGATTTTCTTTGCCGCGTTGACAGTCTCATTGATAAAAATGACTCGACTTACTCTGGTGGTTTTTTTGCTCATGCGTGGTCAATCTTATGACGACGAGGAGCTGCCGAAGCTCACCGAAACCGGCCGGTGAGAGATGTTTTGCCGCGATTAAGCCGGTACCAGGTGGTCGCCGTCGGACGGTGGTGCTCATGCCTTGGAGTGGTCTGTCCGAATCACTTCGGAGAGAGGACCGATATCCGTCCCGCCCCGCTGCGCATCTCCGGTCGGGGCCGGGCAGGCTGGAACAGTGACAACTCATTCGGATGTCGAGAAGGCAAGGCGGCGAATCGCGGACAGCGTGCGGCGTACCCCGCTCTTCGACCTGGATCCAGAGCTGGTTCCCGGCGCGGCGAGCGTCCGGCTCAAGCTCGAACAGTTGCAGCACACCGGCTCGTTCAAGGCGCGCGGCGCGTACTACCGGGTGGCTTCGGCCCTTGCCGAGGGCAGGATCGGCGAGGCCGGTGTGGTCGCGGCCTCCGGCGGCAACGCGGGTATGGCCGTGGCGCACGCGGCTTCCCGGCACGGTGTGCCCGCGCGGGTCTACGTTCCTGCCAACGCGCCGGCCTTCAAGCAGGCGAAGCTGCGGGAACTGGGTGCGGAGGTCGTGGCGGTCGGTGAGGTCTACGCCGATGCCTACCGGGCCGCCGTCAAGGAGGTCGAGGAGAACGGCGCGGTGTTCTGCCACGCCTACGACCAGCCCGAGATGTGCGCGGGTAACGGCACGCTGGGCACGGAACTGCTCGAACAGACCGGCGGCGAACTGGACACCGTGCTGTTGGCCGTCGGCGGGGGCGGACTGATGGCCGGTGTCGCCGCCGCGCTCGAATCCCGTGCGCGGGTGGTGGGGGTGGAACCGACCGGCATTCCGACGCTGCACACCGCGCTGGCCGAGGGCGGCCCAACCGACGTGGCGGTCTCCGGTGTCGCCAAGGACTCGCTCGGCGCCACCCGCCTCGGCGAGATCGCCTACGAGGTGGCGACGCGAACGGGGGTGCGTTCGGTGCTGGTCGACGACGAGCACATCGTCGCGGCGCGGAAGTACCTGTGGCAGCGCTACCGGCTGGTCGTGGAACACGGCACGGCGGCGGCGCTGGCCGCGCTGTTCGCCGGGGTCTACCGCCCTGCCGAGGGCGAGCGCCTCGCCGTGGTGCTCTGCGGCGCCAACACCGACCTCACCGACCTCGGTTGAAACCCCGCCATCCGAACACCGTCGATTTCTCGCGAAATCGCCGCGCCTGCCAAGTATTCAAGCCGAACCCCAACCACTCCCGCGGGCCGAACTCCCACCATCCTCGCAGCAGTACCGACCGCGGGTTCTCCCGTGCGGCTCTCGCGAGGAAGGCCCGACGTTGTGTAGGTCGCTACCCGATGTCGGGCCTCCCCGCAGCGAGAGCCGTGCGAGAGGTTCCGCCAAGCGACCACCCACGCAACCCACTCCGGAACATCCACTAGCGAAGCGAGAAACCCGAATACCCGCTGTCGGCCACCTGTTCGCACCACTCCCGATAAGCGGCGACCCCGCCCACGTAGGCCAGCAGCACGCGGGGTTTGCCCGGCACGTTGGCCCCGATGTACCACGAGTCGGCGGTGGGGTAGAGCGTGGCGTTGCCCGCTTCGGCGGCGTGGTCGAGCCACTCCCGCTCGGCCCGCTCGGTGGCCTCGATCTCGGTGAGGTCGTTGGCTGCCAGGTACGAGAGGCAGTCGGTGATCCAGTCCACGTGCTGCTCGATGGACACGATCATGTTGCTCAGCACCGAGGGGCTGGTCGGTCCGGTCACGGTGAACAGGTTGGGAAAGCCAGACACGGCCAACCCCAGGTAGGTCCGTGGCCCGGCCGACCAGTACTCCCGCAGTTTGCGCCCGCCCCTGCCCCGGATGTCGACCGCCTCCAGCGCGCCGGTCATGGCGTCGAACCCGGTGGCGAACACCAGCGTGTCCAGTTCGTACTCCCGCCGCGTGGTGCGCACTCCGGTTTCGACGATCCCGGTAAGCGGGGTGGACCGCAGGTCGACCAGGCGCACGTGTTCCCGGTTGAACGTCTCGTAGTACCCGGTTTCCAGGCAGGGCCGCTTGGTTCCTATCGGGAACTCGCGCGGCGAGAGCGTCTCGGCGATGTCCGGGTCGTGCACCTTGTCGCGGATCCTGGCGCGCACGAACTCGGCGGCGGTCTCGTTGGCGGTCGGGTCGACGAGAATGTCGGCGTAGCTCGCCGGGATGCCGAACAGGCTGCCCTCCCACCAGCCCTGCCGGTAGGTTTCCTCGCGCTGCTCCGGTGAGTCTTCGAGCGCCGAGCGTTCGGCGGGTTGTCGGGGCACCCCGGCGTGCGAGTCGCGCTGCGCCGCGCGCCACTGCCGGTAGTTCGCCTTCCGTTCGGTGACCTCGGTCTCGCGGAGCGGCCGGTTGAAGGCGGGCATGCTGAAGTTCGGGGTGCGCTGGAACACCGTGAGTTCGGCTGCCTGTTCGGCCAGTTCCGGGATTGCCTGGATACCGGAGGATCCGGTGCCGATCACCCCGACCCGTTGCCCGGCGAGGTCCACGCCCTCGTGCGGCCAGCGACCGGTGTGGTGCACCGCGCCGCCGAACCGTTCGATTCCGGGCAGTTCCGGTGGTTTGCTCGCTGAGAGGCAGCCGGTCGCCATGATCAGAAACCGTGTCGACACCGACTCACCGGTGTGGGTGCGCACCAGCCAGCGGTGCGTGTGCTCGTCGTAGTGCGCCTCGGTGATCCGGGTGTCGAACGTGATGTCGCGCCGCAGGTCGAACCGGTCGGCGACGTGCTCGATGTAGCGCAGGATCTCGGGCTGTGCCGCGTACTTCTCCGTCCAGGTCCACTCCTGCTCCAGTTCCGGCGAGAACGAGTAGGAGTAGGACATGCTCTCCACGTCGCACCGCGCGCCGGGGTAGCGGTTCCAGTACCAGGTGCCGCCCACGTCGGAACCGTTCTCGAACACCCGCACCCGTAGTCCGAGCTCACGCAGCCGGTGAAGCTGGTAGAGCCCGGCCAGACCCGCTCCCACCACCACCGCGTCCGGTTCGGCTGATTCGGCTTCCGGAGAGTTCGGTGCCGGTGACTCCGATTTGGACACTGCCGCCTCCCGTGCGAGTGTGGTCCTCGACGTCAGCTTCATTCCCACCGTCGTGGGAGGTACTCCTCGACCGCTTCGACGATGTAGTCCACTCCGGCCGCGCTGCCGGGAAGCACGTCGAGCTGGGTGAGAAAGCCGTGCGTCTGTCCGGTGAAGCAGTGGTGCCGAACCGGCACGCCCGCTCGACGCAGCCGTTCGGCGTAGGCGTCGCCCTCGTCGCGCAGCACGTCGTGCTCCGCGGTCAGCACCACGGCGGGCGGTAGTCCGGACAGCTCGGCCGCACGCAGCGGCGAGGCATCGAACTCGCCGCGCCGCGCGTGGTCCGGCAGGTAGTGATCCCAGAACCACATCATCGCTTCCCGGGTGAGTACCAGCTGATTCTCCGCCGCCACGTACGAGGCGGTGTCGAAGTCGTGGTCGGTGACCGGGTAGACGAGTATCTGCAGCGCGACTTCGGGGCCGTCTTCACGCGTGGCGCGCCGTGCGACCACCGCCGCGAGATTCCCGCCCGCGCTGTCGCCCGCCACCAGCAGCGGCATCTCCGCGTTGCCCAGCGCGGCGCGCTGCTTGTCGGCCCAACGCAGCGCCGCCAGCGCGTCCTCGACGGCGGTGGGGTAGCGGTGTTCCGGCGCGAGCCGGTAGTCCACCAACGCGACGGCGCAGCCGGTGCGGGCGGCAAGGGTGCGTCCGAGCTGTTCGAAAAGGGCCGCGTCACCGAGCACCCAGCCGCCGCCGTGGTAGTAGACCAGCGTCCCGCGCGGTGACTCGTTCGGTGTGAGCAGTCGGATCGGGATCGACTCGTCGTCCACCGGTAACTCGACCAGCTCCACGTGGCGCATCTCCGGAGCGGGCGGCGCATCCGCGGGTTGTTGGGCAGCCATGAACTCGCGCGCCTCGGCCGGGGTCATCTCCTGCAGCGGTTTCGAGCCCTGTTCCGTCATCCGAGCCAGCAGCGCGCTGGTCGCGTCGTCGAGCGCCAATTCGGCTCCGTGTTCGTGTCCGTTCTCGGTCCACGGTGAATATGCGACGCGCTCGGCCGTTGTGTAAACACAACTTTTTGCCGCGTGGGATCGTTCCCTCGAACGTCGTAATCCTCGTGGTGCCGGGGAGGTTGGGCGGCACGTGACGGAAGTCGTTGGAGCAGGACCTCGGGTTTCGACTCAGCGCCAGGTGGTGGTCTTCTCGGCGGCCAGCCGGATCTCGGCCGCCAGCTGCGAGATCGGCATCGCGACCATGTTCTGCGAGATGTTGACCGGTGTCCCCATCATCCTGGCGTTGCTGCGCACCAGGAAGCCACGCCAGCCCGTGGTGCGGTCGAGCACCGTGCTGGGGTCGAACAGCGTGACGCTGAGCATGCGCTGGGTGCCGTCGTTGTCGGCCATGGCCCCGGAGATCTCCCGCCAGGGCACGAAGCCCACGCCGGTGAACGAGGCGTGGTCGTACAGTCCCTCGTTGTCCAGCACCACCACGGGTTTCGGCTTGGCCAGCCGCACGGCGCCGTAGATCAGGCAGCCGCCGAAGAACACGATCGCCAGCGCGCTCAGCGCGAGGAAGACCCCCGCGAGCGGGGCCGAACTCATGGCGGTGACCGCCTGGTAGCAGATGAACACCCCGAAGAGCACGAATACCAGCGCGCCCAGGATCACCAGCGGCAGCCGGATCCGGTTCGGGTAGATCGCTAATCGGTAGTCCCGCTGCCCGGGCTGTCCGTTGCGTTGGACCCCTCTCATCCGTTCTCGCTCCTCCTGTAAGGCTGCGCGCCCCGCCGCCCGGCTCGGGAGTGCCGGCGTCGGAGCCATTCCGAGGAGTAGAGCCTGCCATGTCGGCCGGGCGAGTCGCGCATCGCGGTTGAGGATCACGGTTCGACAGAGGTCGGAGGGGTGCGGTGTTTCGGTTTCAGCCCCGGGACGCGCGCCGCCGTGGACGGTACCCGTCGATCATCTCGTCCAGTGGATACCGATCGTGCTCGGCCAGGTAGCGGTCGAGCAGTCCCGCGTCCCGTGCGGAGAGCCCGACCAGCGGTCGGCGTAGCCGGATGCTCCAGCTTTTCGTCATCCCGTCGAACAGCTCCAGCTCACCCACGATCGGGGAAAGCTCCACACCACCGGGCCAGGCCGGGAGTTCGGTGATACGCAGCTCGCAGCCCACCGGGTAGCTGCGCCCCCCGAGCTCGACCGGTTCGTCCAGTTCGGCCACGGTGGAGCGCACCTCGCCGGTGGTGACCACCCTGCCCCGGTCCCGCGTGGGGTTTCCGAAGCAGCCGCGCGTGGTGTACAGGTAAAGCCGGTCGCCCGGGGCGAGTGCGCGCACTTCGGCGCGCTTGAAGTCCGGAAACGCCATCCGCTGTTGCCGCAGCACCCAGTCGAGCGCTTGCCGGTCGCCGATGACGAGCAGATAGTTCGCCATGCGGGCAGCGTAGGGAACCCGCTCGTTCAACGGGGGCGACCGGGTGGTGTTCCCGGTCGGTACGGCAGTACCACGTGGCGTCGGAGTCTTCCGGCGCAGGAAGCTGCATCGGGAAAACAGCACGTGGGCCGAGCGAGGCCCGGCCCACAACCGCGATCGGAACCGAAACGGCGCCGCTCGGGCGCCTTACCGGGGGTAGTGCAGCTCGCGGACGCGGTAGTTCCCCTCGGTGTCGACCACCAGAATCGGCGCTCGCAGCACTCGTCCGCCGCCGAGGTCGACGGTGCAGCTGAACGATGCCTCCGGCTTTACCCTCTTCCCCGCTGGGCAGGAAACCTGTTTCACGTTCCGGTAGGCGTATTCCTCGGTGAGGATCCGCTCGGTGGCTTTTTCCACGGCCCGGGGGTCGAACACCCGCTCAGCTCCCGCCGTGTTGGCGTACAGGGTGATCCCTCCGGCGCCGAGCACCACGAGCACCCCGAGCGTGAGCAGCGTGATCTTCAGGCCGGTCCGTTTCCGCCGCTGCTGCCGGGCGTCCGCGGCGGTTCCGGCAGGCCGGGGGTAATGGGGGAGTCCGGGCTGTTGCGGGGGCGGCGGGCCGTACCAACCCTGCGGTGGCTGGTTGGCTGGTGGTTGGTGGGGTGGTATCTGGCTCGGTGGATGTTGGCCCGGTGGCGGCTGATTGAACGGTGGCTGGTGGGGCTGTTGCTGGTCGAACGGTGGCTGGTTGGGTGGCGGACCGCCGGGTGCGGGCGGCGGAGTTCCGTTGTTGGGGTTGAAGTGGGGCTGGGGATGGTTCACGAGTTCTCCCGATCGGGATCTCCGAGCGGCCCGATTCGATGTGGAAGTTGTCGTCTCCCGAGAGGAACGGCGCGAAGCACGGCTCCGCGCACGTCGCGACAACAGACGAACCGACCACTCGGCGAGGTCATTTCGGTGTGGGTCAGCCGAACAGGGCCTTGGTGTATGCCTTCGCGATGGCCTTGTGGGTGGAGTTCATGTGGCTGTAGTCGAGTTCTTCGTCGGTCAACAAGCCGCGCGCGCTGTCCGTTTCTGCCTTGACGAACAGCACTCCCCCGGCGTTCGCCATGGTGCCGGTGGCGATGGTGTACTCGACGTAGTGCCGCGCGCCCCGATCCTGATGATTGACCCAGGCCGGATGCCCGGCCACTGTGGTGCGCTTGTTGCCGTCGACGATCTTGTAGCCGTGCATCGGCTGCGCGAACAGTTTCAAACTGATCGAGAACCGCTGCGTGTTGTCCGGCCCGGACTGCTCGGTGGTTATGCGGCAGGCTTTGGACTGGTCCCTGGTGAGATAGCGGTAGTACTCGTTGCCCTCGCCCATGAGCCGGTCCAGCCGGTTGGTGTCCAGTGTCGAGCACAACATCGCACCGGCGGTCCGTGCGCCCTGGTTCATCCAGACCCGCATTATGTTGTTCGCGGGTTTCGTCGGGGTGAAGTCCCGGCAGTTCGACAGCCGGTGCGTGGCACAGACCGAGGTGTGCGCCGTGCCGCTGACCTCGGTGGTGCAACCGGCCGTGACGGCGCCGAGTAGCAGCGCCAGCGCACTCCCCAGCAGCCTGCGGAAGGTCGATCCGTTCGTCTTCATGAGGCGGCCCTGTCCAGCACGATCTTGGCGAATTCCCGGCTCCGGTCGCAGCTTTGGGTGGTGACGGAGATGTTCTGCGTCAGTGGGCCCAAATCGCCCTGGATCCCGTGCGGCTGCTTCAGGTAGGGAACGGACAGCTCGCAGGTACCGTTCCGGGGATCTTCGTGAAGGAATCCGGGGCGCCCGGCGAATGTGATCGAGCTGTAGTTCTCATCCGGGCTCGTCTCACTGGGTGGGCTGGAAACGGTGAACTCCACAGCGGCCCGTTTCTGCCTCGAGAAGTCCTCGCCCGAGTCCTCCAGAGTGCAGTCAGCCGGGTCGTGTCGAACCATCTCGGTTGCCCGCACCGGAGTGATGACGGGTTTCAGGTTGTTCACCGCCCAGCTCATCGCCTCGCACGGCGACTGCGTTCCGAGCAGCAACGTGGGCTCCCTCGGGTGCTCGTCACGCATCGGGGGGTCGAAGAACAGTGGTGCGACGGCCTTCAGATACTTCTTCCCGAACTCGCAGTTGTGGCTTTTGAACTCCTTCTCCCGCTTTTCGTTCACGATGTATACGGAGGAATTGACATCGAGTTCTATCGCGCGGTGCGCGGTGATCGGAAGCAGATAGCTGCATTGCCGGGTCTTGTGCTCGCCCACTATCATCGCTTGCTGATAGAAGCGTCCGTCGCTCGTGCGGACCAGCTTCGACTCCTGCCGGTCCTTCGGCGCCCACTTGGCGCCCACGGTGATGTCGAAGACCCAGTCCCGGCTGAAGGTCTCCATCTCCCGCCACACACGCAGCGTGCATTCGTTGATCTTGTCGCCCGGCGCGATCCGCTGGTTCGGCAAACCGGTGATATCGCTCGCCGTCTTCGGTTTGTGCAGTGCACAAGGTGCTATGGGCAGGATTTTCCGATCGATTCGTGTCGACTCGACCGCTTCCCGTCGTTTCGAGAACGGCAGCGCCTTCAAGTATTGCGGTACTTGGACGCTCGACTTCCGTTGCTCGGTCTCGGCTCCGGTCGATGCGCAGGAAGCGAGCGTCAGGCTGACCAGTATCGCTCCCACAGCCGGAGCCCATCGGCTCCGTCCGAACATGTTTCCCCCTGTTGTTGTGGCCACAGTGGTAGTCGACCGCGCTGGCCTTCCCCCGAGACGCGCTCCGAGTGCCCCCACCGCGCGATGCGAGCTCGATCTGTCGCGCTCACGTTATAGATCGGACGCGCGAGTTGTCCCGAGAGATGCGGAAAATGTGTCGCGGGTATCCACCGTGGACATCTCGGAACGATCGGCAGCTCGGACTCCCGTGGGGATCGCTACATGACACCGATGTCGAGGCGCACGTCGTGCCCGGCAGGACGACCGAACCGAAGGGGATCACGGCTTGAGTGCTCGCGCGAAGTGGCTCGTCGTGCTGGGGGCGTTCCTGATCCTGCTCGCGCTGCTGATGTGGTGGGATGGAATGCCTGGCAGCAGTTCGAGTACGACATGCGCCATCCCGAACAGAGCGGCTGGATGGACTGAACTCGCGCTCGCCGAGCGGTCGAACCGCCGATTCGCCGAGCCACACCACTCAGAGCGCGGTGTTCCCGCCGAGCAGTAGCGCGAACGAGCCGCCGCCGATGACCGCTCCGGTCAGCGCGCCGATGGTGACCTGGGCCGGTGTGTGGTCGTCGACGGCGACCCGGGACCACGCGACGGCCAGTGTCGCCAGTGCCCCCCACCACAGCGCGGGGCCGTAGAGCAGCGCCAGCACCGTTACCGCACCCGCTGCCACGGCGGTGTGCATCGAGATCTTCCAGAAGACCGTGATGGTGCCGGTGACCAACAGGCTGATGATCATGCTGATGTCCAGCGCGATCAGTTTCTCCGGGGCACGGCCCGCGATCAACAGCGCCAGCCCGATCATGCTGAGCGCGATCAGGGCGGTGAACGGCACCAGCCTGCCCTGGCGGTCGCGGACGTGGTGCCCGTCCCACCTGCCGGTGCGACTGCCCCAGACCACCACCCCCATCGGCAGCACGCTGCTGGTCAGCGCCACGACCATTCCCCACAGCAGGGTGGCACCGAACTCCGCCGTGGCCTGACCGGCCACCACCAGCGGCAGTGCCAGCACGATCACCCAGGGGGCGAGAACCTCGGTGACGACGCGGGCGAACAGGTGCTTGCGCTCGGCCGGGGAGCGGGTCTCGCGGGTCGACATCGGCACATCTTACGTCTTACGCCGTGTGGTCGCGGTCGGTCTTGCGGCGGGCGCGTTGGTGGCGGGGACGCGCGTTGTAGGCGTCGAGGCTGTCGATGAGGTTGGAGACGGTGTTGCGGTCCCGCCGGTCCAGCCCGGCGAAGCGCTGGGCGATGTCGCGTGCCTCGGTGTCGCGCCAGGTCTTCAGGTCGGCGATCTGAGCGTCGATGCGCTCGGTGACCTCGTCGTCGAAGAAGTATCCGGCGGGCACGCCGAAGAACTCCGCCAGCGCCTCCACGTAGTGGATCTTGGGATTGGTTCGGGTGCCGGTTTTGAGCTGACTGATGTACTGCGCCGACATCGCGCCCGGCAGGTGCCGGATTCCCGCCTCGATCTCGCGGTAGCTGTAGGTGCCGCGGTCCGGTGGGTGCACCGTGGCGATGAGATGGGCGAGCTTGCCCGCGAAAGTGTTTTCGCGTCCGGCTTTGTTGGCACTCATAGCGTTCTTCTCGTCCGCCAGTTTGTTGGTGAGTTTCCCCAGGTCCAAGCGTCGTAAACGACTGTTGACAGTGTTTCACCGTGATGGTTTACAGTGATAATGCTACTGTCAACAGTAGCAAACGCCGATCCGGGATCATAGCTTCCGGAGCCCAGCGCCCCGTGGAAACGCGAAATATTTCCGGGGAGTTGACCTGCGGCAGCGTGCTCGCCCCGTTCTGGGGGTACGGGGCGAGCACCTCCGTGGTCGTCCGCTTCTCTTGCTCGGTATCCCCGTGTGCTCCGGTGCTCGGTGCTCGGTGCTCGGTGCTCGGTGCCCGGCTCTCCGCTGTCCGGTGCCCGGCGATTTCGCGAGAAATTGACGCCGCTGCGCTGAGTCCGTACCTCACCGCGAACCGTCCACAGCGCTCTTTTGTGTACTCGTATGTCCGCTGTGGATGAGACTTCGATAGCTGTTCGGGTCAACGACCCCGAACTCCCGTGGTACCCCACACATCCCGGAGCGCTGACAAGACGGTTGGTCGATGATCCCCGCATGCGCGGGGCCTACGATCTCGGCGCCGTCGAGGCAGGCCGCGCGGCGGGTCTATCCCCGCGTGCGCGGGGCCTACGGCGGCATGAGTTCCACGCTCGAAACGAGCTACGGTCCATCCCCGTGCGCGGGGCCTACCTGGCCAAGCAGGTGGGAGTGCTCAAGGTCTGCGGTCCATCCCCGCGTGCGCGGGGCCTACCCACCATTTGGCGGATGTGGCGGCGGGCCGGTGGGTCCATCCCCGCGTGCGCGGGGCCTACACTCACTGCGCTGGGATTCTAGCGCGGCGAAGGCGCTGTGAACACCACTCCGTCACGCCTCATCGGACAGAACCAACTCACTCAGCGGCGGGCCAGGACGGCAACGAGAGCCGGAGGGTCTTCTTCGCCAGCGCACACGGCTCGGCACTACCGGTGTCATCCGACGGGACAGTGGCGAACGACTGCACGAGCTGATCGCTCTGCACGGCGACGTGCATCCCGCACGACCCGGACTCCATCGGCTTGACCTTGTTGGACCGCACTCCCGGATACCCGTGAACCGTTATCCGCTCGAAGTCGACGTACTCAGACTCGCGCGCGTAGTAGGTATCCAGCGAACGCCCCTGTGTGGGCGATAGCGAAACCGTCGTGGTTGCGTTTTCGTTCTCCCAGGTACAGCGATATGATCCGGGATCGGAAATATCGTTTTCCGATTTCCTACCTTGCGGCTGGACCCCGAGTTTCGACGCGGCTTCCTGGGGGAAGAGCTCGCACACCCCTACTGCGGTGGCGTCCTTGGGGCTCGGGATCGCCGAATCGGATGAGGACGCCGACGAGGACGGACTCTTCCCCGTGGTGGTGGCCGCCGAATCCCCGTTCTGCTCCGCCGAACCGGAGGAGCACCCGGCCAGCACCACGCTCAGCAACACACCGCCCGCGACGAGAGCACCACGCCGCATCCTGCTCCACGCACTTCGCACGGTCTCAGCTCCGCCTCTCGGTATCCCGCTGCGCCACCGAGGCGTTCTCCTCGGCCAACCCGTACTCGGCCAGCACCGCGTTGTACGCCTCGATCTTCTCTTGCAGTATTTTGTGAATGTCGCGAGCAGCGCTACGCAGCGACCCCTCATCACCGGTCATGCGCTGTTGGAACGCCTCGCGAGCTTTGTCGGTGGTGTCGTCAAACGCGGTGAGTTCACCGGGATTGATGTGCTGGGACTGTTGCTCCAGATCAAGAGCTTCATCTCTGGCCGCTATAAGATCTTTGATCGCCCCTCGTAGTTTGTCGTAATCGACACGTGCTGTCTCCCCACTCCGACTCACGAGTCCCATACCCGGCCTCACATCCTGCCGGGTCGGCACACGCCGTGTCAGCGGAACCACCGGATCGTCACGAGGACGCAGGGCGCTTCTCGCGCCGTTTCGGGCGCGCGGGTGAGCACACCGTGGCGGCTTCCGCCCTGATCACTCTTCGACGCGGCGATGTTTCGTGCCCGGCACTCCGGCGGCGATTTCGCGAGAAATCGACGCCCGTAGAGCCTGGATGGGTACTGGACTCATAATCGTCCACAGTGCTTATTCGTGCGAATGCTCACTGTGCGAGCGCTCGATCTCCGCGGACGACCCCACGCCGTCGTGGATCGCGGATACCGTGTGGCTGTCCGTGACGCGACGAGCACCTGGTGTGCGCGATCCGTTCGCGCTGCTGGGGTGGTGAACCGATGAGCTACCTGTCCCGCATCCGAATCAACCCGCTGCGCTCGGGCAGCCGTGACCTGCTCGGCAACCCCCGCAGGCTGCACGGGGCGGTCATGGGCGGACTGGCCGACGATCCCGAGCGGCAGCGCCCGCTGTGGCGGCTGGACAGCGACAACCCGCACCGGCCGAAACTGCTGGTGCTCTCCGAGTCCAAACCGGACTGGACGCATCTGGTCGAGCAGGCCGGTTGGCCGCACGCCGAAGGCGAGCACTACGAGCTGCGCGAGTACGAGCCGCTGCTGACTCGGCTGGCGGTGGGGGAGGAGTTCACCTTCCGGGTGACCGCGAATCCGGTGCGGAACGCGGTCGAGGCCGCGAGACCGACCCAGCCGAACGATTCGGGTAAGGGTTCGCTGGGGCGCTCGCCGCGGACGGCTCACCGTACCGCCGAGGCCCAGCTGGGCTGGTTCCTGCAACGCACCGAGAAGTGGGGATTCTCGGTGCCGGGAGCTTCGTCCGGAACGAGCGCGATCGAACACTCCAGTGTCGCGGCGAGCGCTGATTCCACCGATGCGACCGGCGGCGCCGTGACGGCCGAGGCTGCTCGTGTGGGTACCGCCGACGTGTCGGAGTTCGCGGGAGACGTGCGGATCACCGCACGGGAAAGGCACTCCTTCGCCAAGAAGCGGGGTTCGAAACCCGTGGTGCTGCACACCGCCACATTCGAGGGACGGTTACGAGTTACCTCGGTGGAGCTGCTGCGGCGGGCACTGCTGCACGGCGTCGGACCCGCCAAGGCCTACGGCTGCGGGTTGCTCACGCTCGCACCGTTGCCCCCGGATTCCGACGCGGCTGACTGAGTCCTCTCACCCACAGCGACTACGCGACGCGTTGCTGAACCGTACTCCACGACATCGGAGGAGTCACTGCGGTGGCGCGGCGATTTCGTGGGAAATTTACGCCCCGCCGCCCCGCAGCTGGGGGAAGCGGGGCGCTCGCGGCGCCTCGCTCAGCCGAAGTGGTCGGCCTTCAGTGCTTGCAGGAAGGTCTGCCACTGCTGGTGGGTGGTGGTGAAGTAGCCCGCTGTGCGGTCCTTGCTGTCGCGGACGGCCGCGCCTTCGGTGGTACGACCCACCTCGACGCAGGTCTGCGTAGCGCTGCTGCGGCTGGACTTCCGCCAACTGTTGGGCTCGTGCGAAATGCTCATGAGTGGAATCCTTGGCGCTGAGGTCGTTTCGAGTTTGGGGTTGATCGTGGATGGAGAGTTCGCTATCGACCAACAAGTGATCGCGGTGGCAGAGAATGATCTTTCGAACCCGTCATGAATCCGGGGAAAAATTCACGAGATGTGCTCAGTTGAATTGATCGACCTTCACGGCTATCAGGAAATCGTGCCACTGCCGATGCGTGGTGGTGATGTGTCCGGCTGCGCGGTCTTTGCTGTCGCGGACGGCGGCGCCGTCGGTGGTGCGACCGATCTCGACGCAATGTGAGGTGTTCTGCGAACGAGTGGATTTCCGCCAATTGTTGGGCTCGTGCGGCGTGTTCATGAGTAGGCTCCGTTGCGTTGAGCGCGCTGTCGAACTTGAGTCTCACGTCCGGAGCGGGAAGCTCACCACGCCCGAACGGGTGGTGTCAGCGGCCGGAACGGCACCCCTGTCCGATTACAGGGGTGCCGCGCTCGTAGCTGTGCCTCGCTCAGTCGAAGTGGTCGGTTTTCAGGGCTCGCAGGAAGGTTCGCCACTGCCGATGCGTGGTGGTGAAGTAACCGGCCGTGGGGTCCTTGCTGTCGCGGACGGCCGCGCCGTCGGCGGTGCGACCCACCTCGACGCAGTTCGTCTGTGTGCTGCTGCGGCTCGACTTTCGCCAGTCGACTGGCTCCTGGGACATGCTCATACTGATTTCTCCAGCTCTGTTATGACGTTTGCGATGAGCGCGGTGGACTCCGCTGCCGTCATCGAAACCTGTTTCACCTTATCCACCGCAGTACGGTATGCCGCTATATCGTCCGCTTCATGGAAGAAAAGCGCTGCGCGCCTGTTCTCCAGGTGCACGATCGGTGAGTCGGCGTCGAAGTCGATCAGCACGAACGGACCTTCAAGCGCTGGGGTCCAACCTGCAGAAGCCGGCACGATACGCAGGTCGACGTTGGGCATCTCAGTAGCACTCAGTAGGTACTTGAGCTGGTCGAGAACGACCTCGCTGCCACCTATCTCCTGATGAAGAGCAGCTTCGCCGATCAGCGCGAGGAAGCGCGCTGGATTTCGCCTTGTGAGTGCTTCACGGCGTCCGACGCGTACCACCACGCGAGTTTCAACTTCCGACTTTGGAACTTCGCCTGCGATCATGATGGCTCTGGCGTAGTCAGCTGTTTGCAGCAGACCAGGTATCAGCAGTGGAGCCACATCGGTGATGTGGCTGGCGTTGCATTCGAAGTCGATCAACGCAGCCATCTGTCGCTCACGGTCGCCACTTCGTACTGAGAGCCACTGTGGATCGTCGGTTCCACGGGCCATTTCCAGCAGTTCAGAGCGTTCTCTGCCGTTTACGCCCGTAGCGGCGAGTATCGAAGCCACGTCTTCCGTTTCCGGTGAGCGCGTGCCGGTTTCCCAACGGGAAATAGCGCTGTGGGAGAGCTCAAGTTGGTCCGCCAGTCCTCGAACCGTGTAGCCAGCAGCTTTGCGTGCCTCTCTGAGACGAGTGCCCAGTGCTTTGGCCTTTGGCGTGCCGTTGGTGCCAGCCATGCACCACATCCTAGGTGAGCGTGCGGTTCCTACAGGTATCACCTGATCGAGGCATTGATCGTTTGGTGACAAGGTGACAAATTCTGGAACCAGTGGCACCAAAAGCGCCGCTTCGCTGATTCTGATTTTGGAGGCAACCATGTCCCACCCCTTCACCTGGGTTCCAGCTGAGGAACAGCGGCACGCGAGCAGGGATCCGGTGCCGCCGCCCGCCCTGGAGTTTCCGCCGGAGCTGACCGTGTCCGCGCTGTGCGGCCGGGAGGTGCTCACGGCCACCGGCGACATCCCCTGGTTGTGGCCGACCTGCCCGGACTGCGACCGCGCCACCCGCGAACTGGTCGGTGCCCCGCCCCGCCACGACGCGAACGAAGGTGAAGCGCGATGAGCTCTGACCACATCCGGTTGGCCGGGTTCCTGCGGCTCTGCCAGTGGCACTGCGACGAGGCGGCCTTCGCGATGGGCGGCGGGCGCTTCGGCACCGATCGCTGCCGCGAACTGGCGGAAGAACTCTCCGAGACGTCGATCGCACTGCGGCGCTACGCCGACTCGC
This sequence comes from Actinopolyspora mzabensis, assembly GCF_900101095.1. Taxonomy (GTDB): domain Bacteria; phylum Actinomycetota; class Actinomycetes; order Mycobacteriales; family Pseudonocardiaceae; genus Actinopolyspora; species Actinopolyspora mzabensis. Next base: position 208,028 of record NZ_FNFM01000008.1, on the reverse strand, counting down.
GGGACAGGCCGCCGAAATCCGCCCTTCCCGAGGGGTACGGAGCCGAAAACCGCATCGTCGAGGGCGATCCCGATGTCTGACCCGCTACTCGTGCCGATCCTGCTGGTAGCGCTGGCGATACTCCTGGCGCTCTGGCCGCAGCACCCCGATCCCGCCCCGCGCCCGCACACCAGGCACGGCGGTGCCGGACCGGGCACGTTGACGGTCCGACAACTGCAAGCCCAACTCGCGGGTATTGCCGGTGATTCCAGTGGTTCCACTGGCACCAAGCTCCGGGCCGTAGCCACGGCGAGCACGGCTACTGGTTCCAGCGACCTCCCTGAGCCCGGTGCTGTCGTGCCGACACAATCGCGATCCGAACCCGAACCGATCCGCTGGCCCGAAACCGACCCCGACGAACAGCTCGAATCCCGCGGGAGTGTTCACCACGCCTTCCGGGAGCACTACGACGAATCCCACGGCGCGATCCCGGCGACATCGAATTCACCGGCGACTCCCGACGTGGCCGCTCTCGCCGCATGGCAAACGGCATCCCGAAGCTCGAAGCCGCACCACGCGGCGGTACGCAAAGCCCCCGGCCCGCACCACCGCCACACTTCCCGGTGCCAACCGGCACCGATGCCAGTCGGCGCCTTACCCGACGCCGATCCGAACCTGGCGCTGCTGGGCCGCGTCCTCGAAGGACTGCGCCGCCTCTGAAGCCTCGTCCGTCCCCGCGAATCCACAGCGCCACTTCCGTTCCCGGGACAGCCGCTGATCTCGGAACGGCAACCGAACCACCCCGTTGACCACGGGCCACGGCGACGATCCCCGACACTCCGCCGTGGACCCGTCCGCCGTCCCGCCCCGCGCGGCTCCCTCCCCCACTCGCCGCGCGGGGCGGGGTGGCTCCCCGTCGATTTCCCGCGAACTCGCCGCGCGATGGGACAGCGGTGATGCTCGGCTCCGTGGGGACGGGTCTACCGATCGGCGACACGCCAGGCCCCGGCCTCCGGGACCGGCACCCGAACTGTGATGATCGGTGGTGCCATCGAGCCTGCTCCGTTTGGGTGACTATCAACCGGGGTAGTGATCGAACAGGCGGAGAGACCCCACCCTCGACAAGGAGTTCGCCGTGAGCATCCTCAGTTGGATCCTGTTCGGTCTGATCGCTGGAGCAGTGGCCAAGCTGATCCTGCCTGGCAAGGATCCCGGCGGCATCATCGTGACCATCGTCATCGGCATAGTCGGAGGCCTGCTCGGCGGCTGGCTGGGCAGCTCCTTCTTCGGCGGCGGCGGGATATCCGGCTTCAACCTGGCCAGCTTCGGCTGGGCGGTGCTCGGATCGCTGATCCTGCTGCTGCTTTACCGCCTCGTCTTCCACAAGTCCCGAGGCTGATCCCACCGACGGCCACCTCGCGGGGGTGGCCGGGTAGCTGAGCGCCGTGTCGGTGCCTCGCGGCGTCGGGCCGCTCCCGAAGCAGCGGCGGCCCACGCCGCGAACCGCCTCCCGCGCGCCCGCTCACCCAGCACGCACGGTGCCCCGCTCCTCCGGCCGATCCAGGAACCGGGGCAATCGGAACGCCCGTTTCGGGGCACTTCGCCGCCGACTGTTGCTACTCGTCAGTAGGACGGTGTTTACTGACCGGCCTGTGTGATGGATCACCACAAGGCCGGGGCGGCCCCTCCGCCGCGGCCGGAAGGGCCAGGCAACGGTGCGCCGAATACTCTCGACAGCCGCCGCGACCCTCATCGCCGCACTGTGCGGTTCCCTGCTCGCCCCGGCCGCCACGGCCGAGACGAACGGGGTGACCGTGCACCGGGCGAGCATCCCCGGGTCGGGTGGCATCACGCTGCGAGCCAAAGTCATCGAACCCACCGGCGAGTCGGCCGAGCCACGACCGCTGCTGGTGATGCCCGCCAGCTGGGCCACCCCCAACATCGAGTACGTGGGGGCCGCCGCCCGGCTGGCCTACGAGTCGGGCTACGTGGTCGTCAGCTACACCGCTCGCGGGTTCTACGCCTCCGGCGGCGAGGTCGAGGTCGCGGGCGAGGAGGACGTCGCCGACGCCAGCGAGGTCATCGACTGGGCCGTGGCCAACACCTCCGCCGGGGAGGAGAACGTCGGCATGGCCGGAATCTCCTACGGGGCGGGCATCAGCGCGCTGACCGCCGCGTCCGACCCCAGGGTGGACGCGATAGCGGCCATGAGCGGCTGGGCCGACCTCGTCGCCTCGCTGTACCCCAACCGCACGGTCAACGCCTCCGGCGCGGAACTGCTGCTGGGAGTCGGCGAACTCACCGGGAGGTTCGGCGCCGACCTCACCGAGCTGGAGAACGCCTACCGCGAGCACCGCACCGAGGAGGCGCTGCACTTGGCGGAGGAGCGCTCCCCGATCAATAAGCTCGACGAGCTCAACGCCAACGGCACCGCGGTTATGCTCGCCAACTCCTGGCAGGACTCGCTGTTCCCACCGAAGCAGATCACCGACCTGTTCAGCGGCCTGACCGGCCCCAAGCGGCTCATGCTCGCACCCGGGGACCACGCCACGGCCGAGCTCTTCGGGGCGGCGGGCCTGCCCAACCACATCTGGGACACCGCGGCCCGCTGGTTCGACCAGCAGCTGCGCGGGGTGGACGAGGGCATGGCCGACAGCGCGGTGGAGATCCAACCGATGAACGGTTCCGAGTGGAAGCGGTACCCGGACTGGCGGTCGGTTACCGACCACGCCACCACCCGCGAACTCACCGAACCCGGCCGGCGCCACCTGTTCGCCCCCGAGACCGGCGGGCTGAGCACCGAGCGCGGCCCCGGATGGCGGCACTCGATCGACAGCGGTGATCCCACGCTGGCCAACAGCGGCCTCGTGCTGGTCAGCGGCGCGCTGCAGGGCTACGCCCGGATCCCGGTCGGCGTGTCGGTGCCGCTCGTGGACCGGGACGACGCGGCGGTGTGGGCGACCGAGCCCTACGCGGACGGCGTGAACGTCACCGGCACCCCGCGGCTGCGGGTGAACGTCACCCCGGAAGACGAGAGCGTCTCGCTGTTCGCCTACCTCTACGACGTCGGTCCGCTCGGCAACGGGAGCCTCATCAGCCACAAGCCGGTAACACTTCGCAATGATTCCCCCGGGGTGCGGAGCCGGGTGGACATCTCGCTGCGACCCACTTCCTGGCAGGTGGCCGAGGGGCACCGACTGGTGCTGGTGGTCGACACTGTGGACGGTCGTTACCGCGACGAGAGCTCCGGCGGCGAGGTGGCGTTCGGTTCCTCGGCCGAACAGCCCGCCACATTGCGCGTTCCGGTGGGTTGACACGATTTCCGCTCCGACGCGCGCCTGCTGTTCAGCTCGCCGGTGGTGTCCGTGCCGGTGGTGCGGGCACCACTGTGACCGGCCGAGAACGGATCCGAAAAACCGCTCGAACCGTTCGGATCCGTTCGGTTGTGCTATCCGGATTCGATCGAATACGAATAGTGTCCGAAAAGTAGCGCAACGGAGTTTTTCTCGATGTTCGCGGTATGTTTTCGCCACGGGCGGCGACACCGCTCCACAATCGCCGCCCGCGGCTGTACCGTGGCGGATATGACGGATGTTCGTCCACCGGACGCGTTACAACGCGAAGGTGCCGATGATGAGCCACCGAGAAGACCCTTAAGGCGCATATCGGGAGATCTGCAGGTCAGGGGCGTGGACATGCAGCGCCCCAACGCCGCACGCATGTTCGATTATTACCTCGGAGGTACGGCCAATTTCGCGGTGGACAGGCAGGCCGTCGACCGGCTGGTTGCCGAGGTCCCCGAAGCCCGGGTTTACGCACGTGCCACGCGGGCCTTTCTCGGACGATTGATCCGTTTTCTTAGTCATCGCGGAATCGATCAGTTTCTCGATCTGGGGTCGGGAATGCCGACCGTCGGGAATGTGCACGAAATAGCCCGCCGGTGCCGCTCCGACGCGCGAGTCGCCTATGTGGATGTCGAGCCCGAGGTCGTGGCGCACGCCAGGCAACTGCTGCGCGGAGTCGACAACGTGACCGTCACCCACGCCGACATCCGAGAGCCGGAAACGTTGCTGGCGGCGCCGGAGGTCACCGAGCTGCTCGACTTCACCCGCCCGGTCGCGATACTGGCCGTGTCGATCCTGCCCTACATTCCGGACGCCGACGATCCAGCCGCGATCGTGGCCGCCTACCGGGACAACTGCGTGCCGGGCAGCTATCTGGCCGTCTCGCACAGCACACCGCTGACGATGTCCGAGGAGCAGGTGCGCCACAGCGAGTCGGCCTACCAGGGCACCCGCACGCCGCTGGCCGTTCGTGAGATCGAGCGGATCCGCGAGCTGCTCCCCGGCTACTCGCTCGTGGAGCCCGGGCTGGTCCCGCTGCCGCAGTGGCGGCCGGAGCCCGACATCAACGCCCAGCAGGACGCCACCGCATCCGCCAACGCCGTAGGAGCGCTCGGCTACCTTCCTTGAGAAAGGTTCTCGGCGCTCGGGAGGCTCAGGTGGTCGCTCGGGGCGTCGATTTCGCGAGAAATCGACGCCGCGCCGAGCGCGCATCCGATGCACGTGCAGGGGACACGTGCGTGGTTCGTGGGGGCCATCCGTTTCCGGGTCGGCCCGGAACGGTCGAGGGCAGCCCGGTTTCGAGCGTTACCAGGTCACATGCTTCGTTGGCGATTAGTGACCAAATTGTTGATTCCGCCACTCGATCGAGTGATCTTTAGGGGTGTCCTGATCACGCAGCGACACAGCTGCTGTCCCAAAAGGAGCCCCAGCTTGTCACTAGCAAGAATCCTCACCCGGACTGCCGCCGCCGCACTGATCGCGGTCGGCATGGCCGCTCCGGCCCAGGCAGCCGTCTCCGCGCCGGTCGCCGATGACTCCGGCCCGGAGACGATGATCATCGACGGTAGCTACGCCGACGATGCCCCGTGGGCGGCGCGGATGTTCGCCGACGGCAGGCAGGCGTGCAGCGCCTCGGTGATCGCTCCGAAGTGGATACTCACCGCGCAGCACTGTGTCCAGGGCGCCAATCAGGTCAGCTTCCGAGTGGGCAGCCTCGACCAGACCCAGGGCCGTGAGGTGTTCGCCGTCCCGGGCGGGGTGAACGTCCATCCCAGCGCCGACCTGGCACTGGTCAATGTGGGCAGTTCGGTCGACGTCGAGTACGCCCCGATCGGCGCCCCCGGTGCCGCCGAGGTCGGCGAGACCGTGCAGACCTACGGCTGGGGCGCCACCTGCACCGACCGCCCCGAGATCGAGTGCCAGTCCCAGCGGCTGAAGGTCGCCGACGTGACCGTGACCGACACCTCCTGCTCCGACTACCGCGGCGGAACCGCGATCTGCGCCTACCGCGGTGACGGTATCCCCGCGGGAGGTGACTCCGGTGGCCCGATGTTCGCCACCGCCGCCGACGGGGAGTACGTGCAGGTGGGAGTGGCCTCCACCAGCGACCGCTCCTCGCGTACCGCCTACACCAACGTGACCAGCTACAGCAGCTGGATCGGCTCCCTCGCGGGCGTGTGACGCGGTTTCCTCCCCGCGACAGCTCCACTCGGTTTCCCCGTCGCCGTTCCCGGCGGCGGGGAAATGTGTTCGGAACCACAATTTTTGGGACTTCCGCCCGCGTTGTTTCGGGCCGAGAATTGATCTTTCCCGAACTCTCGGTGTCTCGTTACCGTGGAAATCGGTCGCGGCACGGGGCAATGATCGTATCCAGTGCGAAAAATGGATATTTTCGCTGTTTTCGCAGTTCAAAGCGCTTGCATTGATCTTTTCGGGATAAGCGGAGCTCGCCGTCAGCGACCATGCCCCGCGGTCGCAAGAAATTTGTTGTGCTTGTCACGGGGTATTTCGCTCCACGCCTGGTGGTGGAAATGTCGATCTTTTCTCGCCTGGCGATTTCACCGGTGCGTGGTTAGTTTCGTGAGACATGACCGGCGAAAATCCTGGCCATCGTGGCGCACGGCCCGATGGCGTGAGTGGGTCAGCCGGGCGGGTGGAGATCGACACTCCGACCGTCGCGGACGGCCCGGAGCTGTACCGGATCACGCGTGATTCGGGGGTGCTGGATGTCAACTCCCCCTACGCATACCTGCTGTGGTGCCGCGATTTCGCGACCACCTCGTTGGTGGCGCGTTCGCACGACGGGGTGGTGGGCTTCGCGATCGGATACGTCCGACCCGACGCCGTGAACACCCTCGTGGTGTGGCAGATCGGCGTCGACGCGGAGCTGCGCGGTCGCGGGGTGGCGAGCCGGCTGCTGGAACGACTGCTCGACACGGCGGCGCGGAACGGCATCCGCTACCTGGAAACCACCATCACCGCCGACAACGCGGCCTCGATCAACCTCTTCTCCGCGCTGGCGCGCGACCACGGCGCTCCGCTCGAGGTGAGCCCGCTGTTCCCGGCCGAGCTCTTCCCGGACTCCCACTTCGGCGAGGACCTCTACCGCATCGGACCGTTCGCCACCGCCGGTGCCACGGCACCCGGCACGCCCACGGAGTCCGTCGTGTGAGGTTCCACACCACACCCACCCGAGCCGGTTCGCGGTGAAAACCCGAGCCGCGAACCATCCAGCCGTGCGCACGCACGGCACGACACCCAACCGGCCCGGCGGCCGAGGCGTCACGAGCGCTTCGAACCGGACCGAACGGAGGATCGTGAAAGACGTCTTCGCAACCCAGGAATCAGAGGTCCGCAGCTACAGCCGGACCTGGCCCGCGGTCTTCGATCGTGCGCTGGGCAGCTGGATCTACGACGAGCACGGGCACGCCTACCTCGACTTCTTCGCGGGGGCGGGCGCGCTCAACTACGGGCACAACAACCCGCTGCTCAAACGCAAACTGATCGAATACATCGAGCGGGACGGGATACACCACGGGCTCGACCAGGCCACGGTCGCCAGGGGCGAGTTCCTGCGCACCATCGACGAGAAGCTGTTCCGGCCGCGCGGGCTCAACTACAAGGTGCAGTTCCCCGGGCCCACGGGCACCAACTCGGTCGAGGCCGCGCTGAAGCTGGCACGCAAGATCACCGGACGCGAGTCGATCATCAGCTTCACCAACGCCTTCCACGGCATGACGCTGGGCTCGCTCTCGGTCACCGGCAACTCGATGAAGCGCGGCGGGGCGGGCGTCCCGCTGGTGCACGCCACGCCGATGCCCTACGACAACTACTTCGACGGCCAGGTAGACGACTTCCTCTACTTCGAGTCGTTGTTGCAGGACAGCGGCAGCGGCCTGAACGCGCCCGCCGCGGTGATCGTGGAGACCCTGCAGGGCGAGGGCGGCATCAACGACACCCGCGCCGAGTGGCTGCGCGGGCTGTCCGAGCTGTGCGAGCGGCACGGCATCCTGCTCATCGTCGACGACGTGCAGATGGGCTGCGGCAGGACCGGCCCGTTCTTCAGCTTCGAGCAGGCGGGCATCGAGCCGGACATCGTCTGCCTGTCCAAGTCCATCGGCGGTTACGGGAGTCCGCTGGCGCTGACCCTGATCAAGCCGGAACACGACGTCTGGGAACCCGGCGAGCACAACGGCACCTTCCGCGGCAACAACCCGGCCCTGGTCACGGCCACCGAGGCGCTGCGGCAGTACTGGAGCGACGACGAACTGGAACGCGCCACCCTCGCCAAGGGCGAGCGCGTCGGCGAGGCGCTGCTGGAACTCGGCTCCGACTACCCCGGCCTGCTGGCCAAGGGGCGTGGCCTAGCACGCGGCCTCGGTTTCGCCGAGCCCGAGATGGCGGGCAAGGTAGCCAAGGCCGCCTTCGACCGGGGGATGATCCTGGAGACCTCCGGTCCCAGCGACGAGGTGGTCAAGGTGATGCCCCCGTTGACGATCACCGAGGACGAGCTGGAGCGGGGCCTCCGGATCGTTCAGGACTCCGTGCGCTCGGTACTGGCCTGAAGCACCCGCGCCGAGAACCCCGAAACCGCCCCGAGAACCCCGAAACACCGAGGAGACGAGTTGATCGTTCGTACCGTCCGCGACGTCGAGGACACCGAATCCGACATCAAAACCGAGAACTGGCGCAGCAAACGGATCATCCTCGCCAAGGAGAAGGCCGGGTTCTCGGTGCACGAGACCACGCTGTACGCGGGCACGGTCAACGAGTTCTGGTACGCCAACCACATCGAGGCGGTGTTCGTGTACGAGGGCGAGGGCGAGATCACCGAGCACGCCACCGGGGAGACGCATTCCCTCGGGCCGGGCTCGCTGTACCTGCTCGACGAGCACGACAAGCATCAGGTGCGCCCCAGGACCGACATGCGCACGGTCTGCGTGTTCAACCCGCCGGTCACCGGCAGGGAGGTGCACGACGAGAACGGGGTGTATCCCCTGGTGACCGAGGAGGAGTGAACCGAGGGGCCGAGCGAGCAGCGGCCCCGTAGCCGCGGGAGTGGTCGTCCTCGGTGCGACGTCGCCGGGGCGGCGCTCAACCCAGGCTCAGGTACCGCCGGTCGTTGAACTTCTCGCCCACGCAGGACGCGCCGAGGTCATGGCCGATCCGCTCTATCACGTCGGCCAGCTCCAGCCGGTTGAGCCAGTCCCGCGGCAGCGCGGCGGTGCCGTGCCTGGCACCCAGGATCGCTCCGGTGATGGCCGCGGTGGTGTCGCTGTGCCCCGAGTGGTTGGCGGCCAGCCACAGCGCGTCGCGGAACTGTTCGCGCTTGGGCAGGGCCAGCGCGCAGTAGGCCCCTATGGCCAGCGCCTCCGGGCCGACCCAGCCCTGTCCCAGCCGCTGGACGTATGCCGTGCGCACGTCGATGCGGGCGAGGGTCGCGGCGTCGGCCAGTCCCGTGGCGGTCTCGCCGTCCTCCCGCAGCACCCTGCCCGCCGCTTGGTCCACCGCATGCGGAATTCGCCTGCCCTGCACCGCCAGCAGGTGAATCAGCGCGGCCATGGCTCCCGCCGAAGCCCATCCCCCGGGAGCGCCGTGGGTCAGCGCGCCGAACTGGCAGCCCAGTGTGTAGGACATCTCGACGGTGGGTGCGAATCCGGCTCCGGCCGCGCGGTCCACCGCGCCGCAGCCCTTGGAACTGTTGATCGGTTCCTCGGGGGTTCCCAGCAGGTCCTCCTGCAGCGCTCGCAGGCTGGTCAGGCCAGGGGAGCGGTTCACGTAGAGCTCCGGCTCGGCCAGCAGGCCGGTCGCGCCGTAGTGCGGTTTGTCCTCCTGCTGGGTCAGCAGCCACCTGCGATAGGCGGCGCCCGTCGCCTCCACCGGCCGCCACCGGCCGCCGTTGTTGCCGGTAGCCCAGGCGTGCAGGTATCCCTCGCCGGTGAACAGCAGCATCTGCGCGGCGTCGCCGAGCAGTGCCTGCGCCGGTGGTTCGGTTACTCCGTCGGGACCGTAGCGCGCACGGATGTCGCCGTGCTCCTCGAACTCGACCGGAACTCCGAGGGAGTCGCCCAGCGCCGCACCGAGCAAGCACCCCACGGCACGATCCACCACCGTGGACGACGTCGACACCCGGGATACCTCCACAGTGGTCTTGCGCGCGTTCTGATCCTCACCCGACTCTACTGGCCCGTCACAGCCACTTGGTAGCGATCTGTGCAATTGCACGGTGGAGTTTGCTCACAGATTGTGATGTTCGGCGAAATATGAAAGTTGATCTTAGTCTGTTGGGGTGAAGCCGGGTGAATCCGAACACGTTTGTCGGTTTTAGTGGTTAACGTGGGTCGGTTTCGGGCCGGTCGTTCGCGGGGCGACACCCCTGCGATCGCCGGCACGGAACCGGGAAAGATATACGCGAAAGTGGGATCGAGCTTCGGGGGGATATGCCACCGCACGACAACCCGGCCGAGCACCCGAAGAGCGGCTACGAGTTCGGGCTACTCGGGCCGCTCGAAGTGCGTTACGGCGGGCAACTGCAGCCGTTGGGCAACTCGGCGATGCGCAGTGCGTTGGCCTGCCTGCTGCTCGAACCGAACCAGGTCGTGTCGATGGACAGCTTGATCGACACCCTTTGGGGGGAGCAACCACCGCGCACGGCGCGGACCATCGTCCACGGCTACGTGTCGCGTATTCGCAAGCTGTTCACCCCCGAGGAAGGCACCGCGGATCCGGAAAACCCCGCGCTGGTCACCCGTGCCCCCGGATACCTGCTCCAGGTGGACAGCGACCGGATCGACGCGCACCGGGCTCGAGCCCTTGTCAACCAGGCCGGAAACCTCGAACCCGGAGAACGTTCCCGAGTGCTCTCCCGCGCACTGTGGCTGTGGCGTGGCCCGGTGCTCTCCGACATCTCCTCGGAGCGGCTGCACCGCATGGTCGCCCCCAACCTGGACGAACTGCGCATGGTGGCGCTGGAGGAGCGCATCGGGGCCGATCTGGAACTGGGCGAACACCACGGGATTCTCGTCGAGCTGTCCGAGCTGGTCGAGAAGCACCCACTGCGCGAGCGGCTCACCGGCCAGTTGATGCTCGCCTACTACCGATCGGGACAACGTGCCAGGGCCCAGTCCTGCTATCACACGCTGCGGGAACTGCTGGCCGACGAACTCGGCATCGATCCGGGGCCGGAACTGCGCTCGCTGTACGAACGACTGCTGCGCGACGACGAGACGCTGACCGCCCCGAACCGGGCCGTCGCAGCCTCCGCCACCCCCGCCTGTGACGTGACCCCGGTACGACCGGCCGAGCTGCCCCCGCCGGTGGCAGGTTTCGTCGGAAGGACCACCGAGTCCGCGGCGCTGGACCGGATGCTGTCCGAACAGGACAGCGAATCGGCCAGCGTGCTCGCCGCGATCACCGGCATCGCCGGGATCGGCAAGAGCGCGTTGGCGGTCACCTGGGCCCACCGAGTCGCGCACCGCTTCCCGGACGGCCAGCTCTACGCCTCGCTGCGCGGCTTCGACCACGAGCGTTCCCCGCTCCCACCGGGTGAGGTGCTCACCGGTTTCCTCAAGAGCCTGGGCATCGCCGACGACGCCATACCGATCGACCTGAACGAACGGGTAGCCCTGTACCGCTCGCAGTTGGCGCGGCGCCGCGTGCTCATCCTGCTCGACGACGCCAGGGACGCCGAGCAGGTGAGCCCGCTGTTACCCAGCAGCGACGGATCGTTCGTGCTGGTCACCAGCAGGAAACGACTCGACGGTCTGGTGGTGCGCAGCGGGGCCAGGGCGCTGCCGCTGGAGACCCTGCCCACCACCGCGGCCGTGGAGCTGCTGGACCGGGCAGGTGTGCCGGGCAGATCCCGCTCCGAGCCGCAGGCCGCGCGAAAACTCGCCGCCCTGTGCGGCGGGCTGCCGCTGGCGTTGCGCATCGCCGCCGCGCGACTGGCTGCCAACCCAGGGCGCGCGGTGGGCGACCTCGTCGGCGAGCTCACCGACGAGCAAAACCGGCTCACCGGGCTCGACATCGACGACACCGACATCAGCGTCCGCCGCGCCTTCGACATCTCCTACCGCAACCTGCACCCCAGCCAGGCGTGGACATTCCGGCTGTTGGGGCTGGTTCCCGGCCACACCTTCACCGCGCACGCGGTGGCCGCGCTGTGCGGCACCGAGCCCGAGACGGCCCGCCGCAGACTGCGAGCACTGACACTGGCCCACCTCATCAGCGAACCCAGGCCGGACCGGTTCGCGATGCACGACCTGTTACGGGTCTACGCGCGCGAACTCGTGTTCGCCGCCGCAGACGAGACCGGGGAGGAATCGGAGACCGCGCTGCGCGGGCTGCTGGAGCACTACCTCACCGCCGCCGACCATGCCAGGAGATTTCTGCGCCCACCGCGTGACGAGTTGGACTTCTCGGCGACGGAGTGGGAGGTTCCGGAGATCACCGGCAGGGCCGATGCGCTGGAGTGGTTCGACGCCGAGTGGCCCAACCTGGTGGCCGCCATCGAAACGGCAGCCGACCGGCGATGGCACCGGATGGCCTGGTGGCTGGTGCGCCTGCAGTTCAACTACCTGATGGTTCGGTGCCCCTGGGAGGACTGGGTGACCATCTACACCAGCGGACTCGAATCGGCGCGCCGCATCGGCGACGAGACCGGCACGGTACTGATGCTGGCCGGGCTCGGGGTGGTGCACTCCCGCTCGGGCAGCCCCGAGGTGGCCCTGAGCTACTACGCGGAGTCCCAGCGGCTCGCGACGAAGCTGTCCGACTGCGGCGAGCTGGCCATGACGCAGGTCAACATGGCCAGCGCGCTGTTCCGGCTGGGACGCTACCCGGAAGCGCGGCAGCACTGTGAGGACGCGCTGCGGACCTACCGGTCGCTGGGGGACCGGTACCGGGAAGCGGGAGCACTGAACAATCTGGCCCAGGTGGAGCAGGTGATCGGCAACCGTGCGGAGGCGCTGACGTACCTGCACGAGGCCGAAAAACGCTACCGGGAAGCCGACGATCTCGAAATTCTGGCCATGGTGCTCAACAACTGTGGTGAAGTGAGTGTCGAACTGGACAGGATCGACAGCGCGCGACGCTACTACGGGGAGGCGCTCGAAGTGGCGCAGCGCTGTGGCTCGACCATGCGCCAGGCCGCGGCGTATCTGGGGTTGGGTGACGTCGCCTCGCTGCGCGAGGATCACCAGGTGGCTCGGCGGCGATGGGAGACGGCACTGTCCATTTTCGAGGCCGGCGGCTCGCCGCGCGCCGCGGAGCCGCGGGAACGGTTGCGCCTCGGTGCGACACCCACCGGGGAAGCCGAGGTGCGGCGCTGCTCCGGCGTTTAGTCAGCGTTTAGCGTGCTCTTAGTGATACCTGCCAACGTGTGAATGTGCGTTCCGACCGACCGTTTCGGTCCCGGTCACGATCGCACCGAGGCGGCTCTCGGGGGGCGTGAGTCGGCCGAGAAGAGGCGGTGCGGAGAGCTCGACCCGTCGAGTTGTCCACCGCCCACAACAAAGGGGTCAGGTTATTCCCGGCTTCTTCGGAACCGGGAAGGACATGGGGGTGGGTGCGGACTCCGTGTTCTGGGGGATTCCACAACGACACGGGGTCCGCGCTCGCGTTCCTGCCCGGCCCACACCGAGGGCCGGGCGGTTCGACCCGTCGCCGCTCCGTTCCGGCGGTGACCGGTAGCGCTTCGTCGGCTCCGGACGCGGCAGGGTCAGCTGTGCTCCGAAGCGCTCTGGAGGGGGCGCGGCGAGGGTCGCTTGGGCTCTCTGCCGTCTCCCGAGGACGTGCCGCGCAACCGGCGGCCGACCCACGGCCCCAGATGTTCACCGATCCAGCGCAGATCCTCGCCGCGCCGTTCCGACCAGGAACGCTCCGTCCGAGACGGCCACGGTTGTCGCCAGTCCTCGTCCACTCGCAGCCCCAGGATCTCCGCGGCGTGCAGTGCCACGCGGTGGTGTCCCTCCCGGGACAGGTGCAGTCTGTCCTCGCTCCAGGCACGCTCATCCTGTAGCACCCGCATCGACCAGAGGTCCACGACATAGCAGCCGTGTCGCCGCGCGATCGCCCAGAGGTGTGAGTTGTAGGTGCCGACCTTGCCGCGTACCAGCCGCATCACCGCCGTCCGCCGCGTGTCGAAGCCGGTGCCGATCAGCACGTCCGCCCCCGTCGCACGCAGTTCGGCCACCGCGCTCTCGAAGCGGCTCGCCAACTCGTCCGGGTCGGCGAACGGTCGGATCATGTCGTTGCCCCCGGCGGTGAACGCGGCGAGATCCGGCCGCATCTCCACGGCGTGTGGCAACTGCTCCCGCAGGATCTGGTCGAGCAACTTCCCCCGCACCGCCGTGTTGGCGTAGCGCAGCCCGGGGTGCTCGGTCGCCAGCCGCTCCGCCAGCCTGTCGGCCCAGCCCCGGAACGTCGCCCGGTCGGGACCCGGATCGTTCAGCCCCTCCGTGAAGCTGTCACCCAGCGCCACGAACGTCCGCCACTTCCGAGCTCCGCTCCCGGACTCGTTCTCCGGCGTGAATTTCCCCGAGGTCGCTGACTCCTCACTCATCGGGACCGCCTTTCGTGTTCTCTCGTCTTCGCCCGCGGTGCCGTAGCCGGAAAACACATTGGACCTCGGTTGGTCACCTACGCCAGCGTCGGTGACCACTTCAGTGACCAACGGCACGTGGATGCTGTGGCGGAGCTCCGCGTGCGTGGTCGGGTAGCCGGCACGTGAGTCGGCGCCTTGGGAGTGTTGGGCCGGCTCTTGAGTAGCGACCTACGCGGCGAGCGGCCCGGCCTTGCAATGCATCCGACTCACGCACCGGGGATACGCGCGCTGCTTACGCCGCATGGTTGCTTCCCGACGAGGGTTCCGAGGGGCGCGGAAGTTTCGTGGGAAATTGACGCCGCCCCGAGGTCGGGCGGCGGTGCCGCCTGCCGGGGTGGTCGGAGCGAGGCCTGCGTCGAAGCGGCGCGGCGATTTCGTGGGAAATTGACGGCAGCCGGATGAGGAACCGCCCCACGAGTGGGGCGCGAGCGGGGCGCCCATGTCGCTCGTCGGAGTTAACGCCGCAGTGTGCCGTGGGCCCTACTTGCGAGTGATGGTTGTGTTCGGGTGAACAGTCCGTTTCGTATCGTTGAGTCGGTGCAGTGTTCCGTCGGTTACAGCAAAACCCCCCGCGCGCGTGGCGCGGCTGCTAACCTCCGGCGGGAGTAACGAGACGATCAAGGGGATATCGACGATCGGAAGTGGTCGGTGGTGCTACCTCGATCACTTGAATGGGGAACGCGAAGCATGCCTGCTGACGTCGGAGCGAGTGTGTCTGCCGACAGCATCGAAGCTCTGGGGGAGTCGTGACGAGTCCGCGGGAACCGATGCCCGGTTCGATGGAGCGGCACGAGGTTCGGCCGGGGTTTCCGCGGTCGGAGCAGTGGCCCGCCTCCGTACCATCGGGTACCCCCGTCACCGGGGCGACGCCGCCCGAGGAGTTGCGCGGAACCGATTCCGCCGCTGAACCGGTGCGGCGTGGCTCCGCGCAGCCGAACGAATCCGACTCCGCGCACGCTCACCGACCCGCGGGGCCCGGTTCGGCCTCCCGAGCTCTCGGGTCCGCGACTCGGTTCGACCTGCGCGCCGAATTCGCCACCGCCGCGGCCCAGTCCGATCCGCTCGCGCTGTACAGCCGCCTCGACCGACTGCTGGAGCGTTTCGAGTACGAATGGTCCAGCCCCCCACATCGGAAGCGGGGGTGGGCCGAGCAGACCGAGAACGCGGGCGCCGCCCTCGCCGGGGAACTCGACGGCTCGGGAGCGGGGGCACCGGCACGCGCCGAACCCGTCTCGGGCCCGCTGCCACTGCCGCACGCGGTCAACAACGGGGAACAACGACGCCACGCCGCCCCCGAACGAGCACCACATCAGGAGAGCTCCGGAACCGCGAGCGGCACGTTCAGCGGTGCCATACCGCTCCCCGCCGAACAGCGCCACGATGCCGGACAGCACGCCGCGCCGACAGCGGGGAACGAACCGGGACCGGAGTCGTCCGCCGCGGGGCAGCTCCCGGCGGGACCTCCTGCCGCGGCAGCCGCCGCACCGCCCCCTCAGGACGAATCCGCGCCCCGGCACGGCGATTCCGCCGAGGAACGGGAACAACCACGGGGAAGGCACGCCGGAATGACCGGCTCGCTGGAAGCCGGGGACCCCACGGTCTCCCCGGCTCCGGAGCGGGAATCCGCGCGGTCCGAACGCGAGGACGACCACCCCACCAGGCCGTTGGGCAGCGCCGCGGACATCCTCGGCCTGTCGCCGGAACAGGCCCTCCCACCCGAGTCCGTGGTCGAGATCGGTACGGAGGAGTACGACGAAACCGCGAACTCCGGGCGGCACGCTTCCGCCGGGGCGGCGGAGCCGTCCGCCGCCCGGTCCGGTCCGGTTGTCGAACCCGGCCCCACGCTGGCACCCGGCCCCACCTTGGAACCCGGCCCCACCGTCGAATCCGAGTCCACTGTGGTCTCCGGTTCCCCTGAGGGATCCGGGGCCGTCGCCCGTTCCGAGTCCCTCGGTCCCGGATCCGCCCCCGCTGCCGCGGATGGGGGATCCGCCACCGCGTATCCGGCCGAATCCGCCGGTTCCGGCGCGGGAACGGCTCCCGCCGAACCGGGGCCCGCACCCGAATCACACCCCCCACCTCCCGAAGCGCGGCAGCCCGGCCCGAGGGGACCGGTGCCGCCGTCCCAGCCGCCGCGTGAGAACGGGGGGCAACCGGCGCCGCAGGCCGGCCCCGCCAGCGGGCCGTTACCCGCCCCGCCTTCTCCCGGCTCACTCCCGCCTGGTTCACCGCCCCCCGCTTCGCGGCCACCCGGTGAGCCGCCGCTCCGGGGAAACACTCCACCCGGGGGGCAGGCTTCGGTGCGGCCACCGGCGAATCCGGCCAGCGGGCCGTTCCCCGTGCCGCAGCCTCCCCGGCAACCGATGCCCCCACCTCCGCAGGGCCCACCTCCGCGGAGCCAGTCTCCGCAGGGCCAACCCCCGCAGGGACAGCCTCCGCAGGGACAGCCTCCGCAGGGACAGCCCGCTCCGAGACCGCCCGCACGGCCGCCCCAACCGCCCCCTGCGAACGGGAGCGTCGGGCCGTCGAGCGCCCCGTTCCCCGCTCCCGCCGTGGCACGGGCCGTGCCGGAGGGCACCTCTTCGGCAACGTCATCCCCACCTCCGCCGCAGCCCCAACCGCAGCAGCCCCAATCACAACCCTTCGCGGCTGTTCCGGAGGAGCGGGACGGCCGTAACCGGCCGTCGGAGCCCTCGGTCGCGCCGACGGCCCAGCCGCCCAGGTACGAGCCGCGCCCCGACGGAGGATTCGGCCCGATGGGTTCCGGCGGCTGGTCAGGCTCCGGGAACTCCAACTACGCGGCCAAGGGCAAGTTCCAGCAGGATCCTGCCGAGCAGAGCGGCGACGAGCGTCCCAGGACGAACGAGCTACGCAGCGGACAGGGCTACAACCGTGACGACGACGAGGAACAGCCGAGGTTCCTGGTGCAGGCGGACGATCTCTACGGCACCGACTTCGGATCCGACCGGTTGGTGGCACCACCGGTCATCGGAGAGGGACCGTCCGGCTACCCGGGCTTTTGACACCGGAATTCTCCGGCTTCCCCCACCGTGAGTTCTCCCGCGGCGGAACATCTCGCACGGTTCGCACCGCGAGAGGTTCCGCCGAGCGAGTACCCGGAAACCGAGACGACAAAGTCATACTAGGAACCCCGAATGGTCGACACGATCACTCTTTCGTTGCCCGCGCTGGACGTGCTGGGCGAGCACCTACGGCTCGATGTGCGGCGCTATCCGTTCGAGATTCCCGCCATCGCCGATACACCGGCGGAACGGGGGGACGTGGTCCGGCGAGTCTGGAGTGAACTGGAGACGGCGGGGTTGGCCGTGGACGGTCGGCCCGAGCCGGAAGTGGCCGACGCGCTCTACCTGATTTCCAGTTCCGAGTGCTCGATCGCGGCCGCCGGGTTGCTCGACGTCCGAAACGGGCAGCGGATGGCGGCGCGAGCCGTGGCAACCGGAGAAGTGGGGGTCGCGGGCGTGATCACCGGGCGCGGGCTCCAGCTCGACTTCATGGCGCCGGAAACGCTGCCCGAGGTCTGCGCACGGCTGCTTCCTCCCGCACCTCCCGGATCGGGACGCGAAACCGGGGTGCCGCTGCGGCTGCTCCGCGACTCCGAGCACCGTTCCGCCGGAGGCGTGGCCTCGGCCGGTGCGGAGTCGCCCTCCGACGTGGAAGAGATCACGAGGCTGCACAAGTACCGTCTCGGACACTTCGTGGTGGCGGGAACCGGCGAGGACGGCAGTCGGTTCCGCATGCCCACGCTGACGTGGTTCGACACCGATCGCGGTCGCTACACCATGTGCTACGGGCGTTCGGAGGAAGGCGAGACACTCTTCTGCGCACCAGCCGACCAGCAGGGCATCGCCGCACGGCTCGGGGAGCAACTGCGCTCGGTCCGGGAAGGCTGAGGTTTTCGAGCACCGGTGTAAGGCACCACACGTCGATCGATGTGTGCGTGCGGCGGCGTGGGTAAGGCAGGCTTAAGTCGTGGACAGCGACAGTACCGGGCACGGCACGGAGGCGAGCGGGGCCGAGCGCGACTCGTTGCTGCGGCTGCTGGGAGGTCGGGCCAGTGCGCTCGACGCGAGCCTGCCACCGGTGGCCTTCGGGCTGGGTTGGGTGCTCAGCGGTGAGTCCATCGCCGTTGCCGGGATCTCCGCCGTCGCGGTGGGAGTCGTGATCGGTGTCTGGCGGCTCCTGAGCGGTGCGCGTCCGCTGGCCGTGCTGTTCAGCCTGCTCGCCGTGCTGGTGGGGTCGATCATCGCGCTGCGTACCGGGCAGGCGGTCGATTTCTACCTCGTTCGGCTGGTTTCCAACGCGGCCAGCGGACTGGCCTGGATGATCAGTATCGCGGTGCGTTGGCCGCTGCTCGGGCTGGTGGTGGGCACGTTGCTCGGGCAGCGCACGCGGTGGCGGCGCGATCCCGATCTGTTGCGCGCCTACAGCAGGGCCAGCTGGGTCTGGGTGGGGCAGTACGTCACGCGGCTGGTGGTCTTCGTTCCGCTCTGGATGATCAACGCCGTGGTGCCGTTGAGTATCGCCCAGGTGGTACTGACCTGGCCGTTGGTGGTGCTGTGCGTCGTGGTCAGTTGGTGGGTGCTGCGGCGTACGCTTCCGGCGGACCACCCCGGCATCCGGCATGCCCGCCGCCCGGAGGAGGCGGTGCACCGGACCTCCGGTCGTTAGAGCTCGGCGGTGCGAAGGCCGGGTGTGCGACCGCTCCCCACGCGAGGACGGCGAAACCGGGCGCGATCACCAGCCCGGCCGCTGACCGCCGGTCAGCCGGGTTCCGACTCCAGCAGCCTGCCGTGCAGCCACCGCGCGTGCTCCTCGTCGAGCAGCGGTTCGGCCGCCAACCACGCCGCTCCGGCCGCGCCGGAGCCCGCGTTGGCCAGCGGCGCGGTGCTCCGGGCGCGCAGCTCCCGACGCACCGCCTCGTCGAACACTCCCTCCCCGGCGAGCAGACTGCCCGCCAGCACGATCGGTGACTCGTCGGGCTCCTTGCGCACCGACAGCGCGTCGGCGGCCAGTATCCGAGCCCCTTTCGCCAGGATCTCCGCCGCCTTGCCGCCGCCCTCAGCTGCCGATGCGGTCACCAGCGGCGCCAGTTCGGCCAACCGCGTCGGCGGGCCGTTGCCGAGCAGCGCGACGAGCCTGCGCACCAGAACCGGCTCGGGATCGGCCGCCGTCGCCGAGGCCGGAAGCAGCTCGTCGAGCACCGAGCTCACCAGCGGGTCGTGCTTCGCCTCGCCGCTGTCGAGCGCGCGCAGCGTCGAGCTCACGGCCTCCCGGCCGAGCCAGAACGCCGAGCCCTCGTCGCCGAGCAGCCAGCCGTAACCACCCAGCGTGCGTTCCAGGCGGTGCCGCTCGATCCGGGCGGTGATCGAACCCGTTCCCGCGATCAGCACGGTGCCGTCGGGTTCCGCGGTACCGGCGGCGAAGGCCACCTCGCTGTCGCTGACGGTCCGCATCGCGCACCTCAGTCCCAGCATCCGCCAAGCCTGCTCGAACACCCCGGAGACCACCGGGTCGGTGAGCTTGCTGATCCCGGCCATCCCCAGCACCGCGGCGCTCACGCGTTCCGGGGGCGTGTCCGACAGCGCCGTGCGAACCGCGCGTGCGACCTGTTCGACGGCCCGCTCCGGGGGGTGGGTGTTGGGGTTGCCGCCACCCGCGTGCCCCGTCCCGAGCGTTCGTCCGCTCGTGTCGGTGAGCAAGGCACGACTGGAAGTGCCACCCACGTCCAGTCCGAGCAGCAGCCGACCCGCCGTGTCGTCGATATCGGTCAATTCTGTCCCCCTCCGAACCCGGTGATCCCCGCTGCGCCGAGCGGAGTAGCCTGGCGGTGCCCGTCTCACCCCCGCCCCCTCGGTGAGGCGGGCTTCTAGGTGCTCCGGGCGGACCCGAGCGACCCCGGTGCGGGTACGCGAGGTCGTGTTGTGCGGCCACGGATCCGTGACGTCGTGATCCTCGCTCGGCACGGCGAGTTCCGCCACGTGGCGTTCCGGCGTGTCACCGGGTGCGGGTGACCTTGTGCAGCCCGCGTGGGCTGTCCGGGTCGGCCCCCCGTTCCAGTGCCAGCGCCAGGGCCAGTCGTTGCACCGGCAACACCTCCAGCAGTGGTGCCAGCTCCTCGGGGCTTTCCGGCAGGCCGATGCTGTGCGCGCAGGGCATGCTCGCCGCGGCCGAGCCGATCGCGCAGATGTCGGCCCCCCGCTCGTGCACCGTGCTCAGCACCTCGTTCATGGCCGAGCCGCCCTTACCGGCGCTGCACAGCGCGAGCACGGCGGTTTCGGAGTCCACGGCCGCGACCGGGCCGTGCAGCAGGTCCGCGCCGCTGTAGGCGCGTGCCGAGAGGTAGCTGGTCTCGGCGAGCTTGAGCGCCGCCTCGGCGGCGGTCGCCGAGGAGTAGCCCCGTCCGGTGGTCAGCATCCGGTCGGCGAAGCGGTAGCGCCGCACCGCCTCGTCCAACTCGTCCGAGGGCTCCAGCGCGCGTCGGGCCAGTTCGGGCAGTTCGGCGGCTCGTTCCGCCCGCCCGCCGCGTATCGCGTCGATCAGCAGGTACAGCGTGAGCAGCGTCGCGCTGTAGGTCTTCGTGGCGGCCACGGCTCGTTCGGTGCCCGCGCGGATGTCCGCCGAGAGCTCTGCGGCGTGGTTCAGGGCCGAGTCCGGGTTGTTGGTCACCGCCACCGTGGTGGCTCCGTTGCGACGCGCGGCCTGGGTGACTTCCAGCATGTCCGGGGAGCCGCCGCTCTGGCTGACCGAGATCAGCAGTACTTCGCTCAGATCGGGCCGGGCGTCGTAGAGCGTGGTGGTCGACGGGGAGACCAGCCCCGCGGGCAGCTGCAGCAGTACCTCGACCAGGTACTTGGCGTACAGCGCCGCGTGGTCGCTGGAGCCGCGTGCGGCCAGCAGCGCGAAGCGGGGTCTGCGTTCCGCGATGCGCCGGGCGACCTCGGCCAGCTCGGGGTGGTTGCCGAGCAGGCCGTCGAACACCGCGGGCTGTTCGGCGATCTCGGCGCTCATGTGCCTGCCGGGATGCTGAGCCTGCTCGTCGGCCCCGGCTCCGGGGTCCTCGCTCATGTCGTGGTCCGTTCGTGGTCGTGCGAGAATTTCGGTCTAGACCAATGCTACCGATAGCTCCGGCGGGCCGACAGCCCTGCTTGTCCACCGGAATCGCGGGGCCGCACCACGAGCTGTGACCCCGCGCATATCGACGAGGGGGAAGCGGGATGCGATTCCTACTGTGCCGTGAAACTCCGGCATGCTGGAATCGGTAGTGCTGATCGCCCCGTTCGAAGGCGCGACGGTAGGAGGAAACATGCTCGAAGCGTCGGTGCCCGGCGGGGCCGACATGCCGACCAAGAACCAACGCGAGCCCAAGTACTGGGGGTTGAAGCAGCATCTGCTGGACATGCTTCGCTCCATGCCCGCTGGGTCCTCGATACCGACCGAGCGGTCGCTGGCCGCCGAGTTCGACGTCTCCCGCACCACGGTCCGGCAGGCGCTGGCCGAACTGACGGTGGAGGGCAGGCTGCTGCGTGTCCAGGGCAAGGGCACGTTCGCCGCGCAACCCAAGGTGGCCCAGCGGTTGCAGCTGAGCAGCTACACCGAGGACATGCGCGCCCAGGGCAGGCAGCCCGACTCCCGGCTGTTGGAGATGAACGAGGAGCCCGCCGAGCGCGAACTGGCCCACCTGCTCGGCATCGGTTCCGGCAGCCCGGTGCTGCGGATGCGCAGGCTGCGGTTGGCCGACGACGAGGCGATGGCCATCGAGACCACCCATCTGCCGCTGAGCCGCTTCAAGGGGCTGACCCAGCTCGTGGAGGCGGGGGCCTCGCTGTACCAGGTGCTGCGCGAGCGGTACGGCATCTCCTTCGCCAGCGCGGAGGAGACCATCGAGACCGCGCTGGCCAGCCCGGAGGAGGCGGAACTGCTCGGTGCCGACGTGGGGCTGCCGATGCTGCTGCTGTCCCGGCACTCCTTTCACCAGGACGGCACCCCGGTGGAGTGGGTGCGCTCGATCTACCGGGGAGACCGCTACAAGTTCGTCGCCAGTCTCAATCCGCCAATGAACTGACCAGCGCCGCACGGTCGATGTTTCCGCCACTGACCACCGCCACCGTCGGGGTCGTCTCCGACTCCCGCGGGCGGTGGCGGTGCGCGGCCGTGGTCACCGCCCCGCTGGGCTCCGCGACCAGTCGGCAGCTCTCGGCGAGGAAACCCACCGCCTCGCCGATCTCGGTCTCGGAGACCGTGACGATGTCGTCGACCAGCTCACGGATGTGGGCGAAGGTGAACTCGGAGGGTTGCGCGGTCAGCCCGTCGGCCCGGGTGCCGGTGCGCGCCGCCACCGACCAGTGGCGGCGTTCGCCCGCGTAGAAGCTCTCCCTGGCGTCCGCGGCCAGTTCCGGTTCCACCCCCACCAGCCGCACGCGGGCACGACAGGCCGCCAGCCCGGCGGCGACTCCCGAGATCAACCCGCCGCCGCTGACCGGCACCAGTACCCTCACCTCGGGCAGCCCCAGCGCGTCGACGTCCTCGGCGATCTCCAGCCCCACCGTGGCCTGCCCCGCGACCACGGCCGCGTCGTCGAACGGTGGGATCAGCCGCGCGCCGCGCCGCTCGGCGATCTCCTCGGCACGCGATTCCCGTTCCGAGACCTCCACCGGCACGATCTCGGCCCCTAGCGCACGCGCCGCCGCTACTTTCGCCGCCGGGGCCGTGTGCGGCACCACCACGGTCGCCGGGACACCGAACACCTTCCCGGCGTGGGCCACGGCACGCGCGTGGTTCCCGCTGGAGTAGGCGACTATCCCCCTGGCACGG
Organism: Actinopolyspora mzabensis; assembly: GCF_900101095.1. Lineage (GTDB taxonomy): Bacteria > Actinomycetota > Actinomycetes > Mycobacteriales > Pseudonocardiaceae > Actinopolyspora > Actinopolyspora mzabensis. The sequence continues at coordinate 185,270 of NZ_FNFM01000008.1, read as the reverse complement.
GTCCGCTCGTCCAGCACCGCCGTGGCATGCAGCGCGCCCCTGATCTTGAAGGCCCCGGTAGGCTGCAGACTCTCCGGTTTGAGCAGCAACGGAGCGCTCCGCTCGGCCTCGGGTACCGGAAGCAGCGGGGTGCGCACCGGTCCTTCCGGGCCCAGCCCGTCCAGGACCTCCCGCGCCGTACGCGCGTCCTCGTTCGTGACCAACGGCATGCGGGAATCCTCACCGATGGTGTGAACGCGGGAGGAGCCGGGTCTCCGGCCCCGGTCGTGACGGGGTCTCACGATGCGCTCGCCTCCCGGGCCGCGCTGATCGCTCGCCCGAAAGATGTTTTCCCGGTGCGTTACATCGAGTGGGAGTACTCACTAGCTGGGCTCTCCCGGGAGCAGCACGCCGAGATCGTCCGTTGGACGTGCGAGGTGACGAGTGCGTGGGAGAGATATGAGCCAACAGCAGGATCCGGACATCCAGCGGGAGGAGGAGTCCGACAAGGCCGAGCCCAAGCGCTCGACGAAGCCGTTCGACAAACTCGGTGTTTCGCCCGCCCAGGTGACCGGCACCGGGCTGGCCGCCGCCACGGCGGCGGTGCTCGGTGGTCAACTCGGGATAGCCGGGACGGTTTCCGGGGCGGCACTGACCAGTGTGGTGATCACGCTCGGCGGGGCGGTTTACCAGCGCTCGTTGGAGTCGACCAGGGAGAGGGCGGCCAACGCGGCGCTGAGGCGAGCGGCCCGACGCAGGACGACGCAAGCAGCGGACGCGTCCGGGTGGGTGGATCCGCACGCGCCCACCAAACCGATCGAACACCGACCGAACGCGGGGACGGCGAACGCGGGGACGGGCAGTTCCGGGAAGGACGTCGCCGGTGGCTCCCCGGCGACCGAGCGGCCCGACGCGGAGCCCACCAGACGACTCGTGGTGCCGGACGCCACCAGGCGGATACGTCCCGTGGGGGACGGCGACTCGTCGCGGGAACCGACAACCGTCATCGGCGGTGCCACGGGCGGCGGGAGCGCCGGGAACGGGAACACGGTCGTGAACCGCGCGGGCGCGGCGGGTGAGGGGGAATCCCCCGGTGGCAAGCGACGCGGCTTCAACTGGCGCGTGGTCGCCCTCACCAGCGGACTGGCGTTCGTGCTGTGCATGGTGCTGATCACCGGTTACGAGAGCATCACCGGCGACTCGGTCTCCGGCGACTCCGGCGGGACCACCGTGGGAAGCATGTTCCGACCTGGCGGTGCCGGGGCGCGGACCGAGCCGTCCGAAACGGGTGAACGGGTGCCCGCCTCCGAGTCGAGCTCTACGCCCGAACCCTCCGAATCCGCCGAGTTCTCCGAACCCTCCGACACGAGCACCGCCCCGAGCGAGACCTCGACGCCCGAGGAGTCCGCCGAGCGGCAGCCCAGCAGCACCGGGGATTCGACGAGCACCAACGAGTCCGAAACCAGCGAGACATCGGAGACCGGCTCGGCCGAGTCCACACCGGACGCGCGTCTCAGGCAGACTGCTCGACCCTCGGCACCCGGCGAGTGAGCAATCCGGTTCGTTCGTTTCATCCGTTATTTCGATCACGCGAAGTGGCTGCGAAAACACAACACGAGTTATTCCGCTGATACCTCTCCGATATCGCGGTGAGATCTGCTAGGTTGCGCATCAATGTTGGCGCGGTGATCGCCCAACGTCGCTCACGCGACCGTGGAAATTTTCCCGCTTTCGAGGGAGGCCGTCAGTGAAGTTAGGGATCGCCTGCCGCCTCGTGGGGACCCTGTTGTTGGCGACGGCCACCGTCGCGACCGCGGCACCGGCCGCCTCGGCAGTCGAGGACACGAACACCGCTGAACCGGACGGGGCCGCTTCGCTGCTCAAGGCGATGCAGCGCGACCTCGGGCTCAGCGCACGCGAATCCCGGCTGCGACTGTACCGGGAGAGCATAGCCGAGCAGGTCCGCCACACGCTGCGGCGCACGCTGGGGAACTCCTACGGCGGCGCGCACTACGACGCCGCGAGCGGGCGGCTGGTGGTCGGCGTGACCGAGCGCTCCCGGCTGGCCGACGCTCGCGCCGCCGGTGCACGGGCCGAACTGGTCGAGTACAGCTCCCGGTACCTCGAAGGCATCGCCGAGCGCCTCGACGAATCACTGCGCGGCGCTCCGGCCGGAGTGAACGGGCACTACGTGGACACCGCGGACAACTCGGTGGTACTCACCGCCGAGAGGGGCAGCGCGCAGCGGGTGCGGGAGTTCCTCGACTCCACCGGAGTGCCCACCGAGGCGGTACGAATCACCGAGACCCCGAGCGAGCCGCGACTCTACGCCGACGTGATCGGCGGCAACCCCTACTACGTGGGCGGCGACACCCGCTGCTCGATCGGGTTCGCCGTGCGGGGCGGTTTCCTCAGCGCGGGGCACTGCGCCACCACCGGGGACGGCACCAGCAGCCCCGACGGGTCGGTGGCGGGGGCCTCCTTCCCCGGCGACGACTTCTCCTTCGTGCGCAGCTCGGCACCCGGCAAACCGCTGGTCAACGACTACGGTGGTGGCACCGTCAACATCGCGGGCTCCACCGAGGCGCCGGTGGGCTCCTCGGTGTGCCGCTCCGGCTCCACCACCGGCTGGCACTGCGGCACGATCGTCGGCAAGCACCAGAGTGTGCGCTATCCCGAGGGCATCGTCGAAGGGCTCACCCGTACCGACGTCTGCGCCGAACCCGGCGACTCCGGTGGCTCGTTCGTCTCCGGGCAGCAGGCGCAGGGGATCACCTCCGGGGGGTGGGGCAACTGCACCTCCGGTGGGACCACCTTCTTCCAGCCGGTCAACGAGGCACTGCAGCGCTACGACGTCTCCCTCCTGACCGGCTGATTCGCGGTTGGCCGCTCGGCCCGCGTGGCGGTGCGGGAACCGGAGCAGTGCCCACCGAACGGACGGTGATCGGTCCCGTCGACGTGCGAGCGACGGGAACGACTCCGGACGGCGGCCCCCGGCCCCCTCCCAGCGGGGGTCGCCGTCACCAGGGGGCGCCGTCGATTTCCCGCGAAATCGTCACCCCCCCTGTTCCGGGGATGTGGTGCTCCGCGGGGGCGGTCTCGATTTCTCGCGAAATCACCGGGTGGTGCCGCCGATCGCCGGGAGATACGGCCGGGCGGGAAGTGGCATCGTCCCGGCTCGGGGCGCAAACACCCGATCCGATCGTCCACCGCTTCGCCCCGGCCTCGGCCCACCAGCTGTCGGCCCACCAGGTGTCAGCCGACCAGGCGGGAGCGCAGTTGCGCGGCGGCCTCCCTGGGATTCTCCGCCTCGGTGATCGCGCGGACCACCACCACGCGCTCGGCGCCCGCCGCCATTACCTCGTCCAGGTTCTCCGGGCCGATACCGCCGATCGCGAACCACGGCCTGCCGTGGCCGTGGTGCTCGGCGGCGTGCCGCACCAGCTCGGTCCCGGCGGCCTCGCGGCCGGGCTTCGTTGGAGTGGTCCACACCGGGCCGGTGCAGAAGTAGTCCACCCCGCGCTCGGTGGCCGCCGAGTCGGCCTGCACCACGTCGTGCGTGGAACGACCGATGATCATCTGGTCGCCGACGATGCCGCGGGCGGTGGCCACCGGGAGGTCGTCCTGCCCCAGGTGCAGCACGTCCGCGTCCACGGCGAGCGCGATGTCCGCGCGATCGTTGACCGCCAGCAGCGCGTCGTGCCGGACACAGGAGTCGGCCAGCACCCGCAACGCCGCCAGCTCCTCGCGGGCCTCCAGCGGAGCGCCGGATTCGTCCTTGTCCCGCAGCTGGATGATGTCCACACCGCCCGCCAGCGCCTCGTCCACGAACTCGGCGAGGTCACCGCGTTCCCGGCGCGCGTCGGTGCACAAGTACAGCCGCGCCTGATCCAGCCGGGCGCGCATTCCGTAGCCGTCCATTCCGGGCATGCGTCCAGGGTAGGTCACCCGGTGGGAGGTGGCGCCAGTCACATTCCCCAGCGGGGCGCGGATGGTCCTACCCAGGGTGACCGGTGGCTCGTCGGGTGCTACCTGACGCGGGCGGAGTTCATCGCCTAGGCTGTGCGGTGGGTACCCGCGGGAGTCCGGCCGAACGGACTGAGAGGGGGCTGAAGCCCCGACCGCCGAACCTGATCCGGATCATGCCGGCGCAGGGAGTGAGCATTGACCAAGGAACGACATCACGACATCGCCCTGGTTGGCGGCGGTGTGATCGGGCTGTCCTGCGCGTGGCGGTTGGCCACGCTGGGCTGCCGAGTACGGCTGGTCGACCCGGAACCGGCGAGCGGTGCCTCGCACGTCGCGGGCGGGATGCTGGCGCCGCTGGCCGAGACCTGGTTCGGCGAGGAGGAGCTGCTCGAACTGGGCACGGCCTCGTTGCGCCGCTGGCCCGACTTCGCCGCCGAACTGGCCCGCGCCGCCGACGCGCCCTCCGGGCTCGGTGAGCGGGGCACGCTCGTCGTCGGGGCCGACAGCGCCGACCGCGAGCAGCTGCACGAGATCGCCGAGCACTTGGCCAAGCTGGGCCGGACGGTGACCAGGCACTCCGGCAGGGCACTGCGCAGGCTGGAACCCTCGCTGGCCCCCGCCGTGCACGGCGGCCTGGAAGTGCCGGGCGACCTCTCGGTCGACAACCGCACCACGCTCGCCGCGTTGCGCGAGGCCGCGCGGCGAGCCGGGGTGGAGTTCCACGCCGAACCGGCCCGCCGCGTCCGGCCCGGCGCGGTGGAACTCGCCGATTCCGAGTTGCGCTGCGACGCGGTGGTGATCGCGGCGGGCAGCGGCTCCGGGCAACTCCACGAGGGGCTGGCCGAGCTGGTCCGTCCCGTCAAGGGCGAGATCCTGCGGCTGAGTCGCAGGAGCACCGCGCTGCCACCCCCGGCACACACCATCCGAGGCCCGGTGCACGGCAGGCCGGTCTACCTGGTGCCGCGCCCGGACGGCCTGGTCGTGGGTGCCACGCAGTACGAGAACGGATTCGACACGCGGGTCACCGTGAGCGGGGTGCGTGACCTGATCGGCGACGCCGAGCGGCTGGTGGCAGGACTCGGCGAGTACGAACTGGCCGAGGCCACGGCCGGGCTGCGTCCCGGCACACCGGACAACCTGCCGCTGATCGGCTGGCTGGAACCAGGGGTGCTCGTCGCCACCGGGCACCACCGCAACGGGTTCCTGCACGCGCCGATCACCGCCGACGCGGTCACCGCGCTGCTGCGGGGCGGCGACGTGCCCGCCGAGACCGAACCCGCCGATCCGACGCGAAGTGGAGTTCGACGATGAACGTCACGATCAACGGAGAGCGCTACGAGTTCGAGCGGGGTGCGACCCTCGCCGACGCGCTGGAACGTTTCCGCAGCCCGTCCCGCGGGGTGGCCGTGGCGCTGGACGGCGCCGTGGTTCCCCGTGACCGCTGGCGGGAGACCGAACTCGGCACGGCCGCGACGGTGGAGATCGTCACCGCCGTGCAAGGAGGATGAGCATGGACGATCCGCTGGTCATAGCCGGACACGAATTCGGGTCGCGGCTGATTACCGGAACGGGGGGTTCGGCCAGCCTGACCGCGCTGGAGCAGGCGCTGATCGCCTCCGGTACCGAGCTGACCACCGTGGCGATGCGCCGCGCCGATGCCGGTGGAACCACCGGGGTGTTCGATCTGCTGCATCGGCTCGGCATAGCTCCGCTGCCCAACACCGCAGGCTGCCGCAGCGCGGCCGAGGCGGTGCTCACCGCGCAGCTGGCACGTGAGGCCCTGGGCACGAACTGGATCAAGCTGGAAGTCGTGATCGATGAGGAAACGCTGCTGCCCGATCCGGTGGAGCTGACCGACGCCGCCGAGCAGCTGATCGACCAGGGCTTCGTGGTGCTCGCCTACACCAACGACGACCCCGCGCTCGCCACGCGGCTGGAACAGCTCGGTTGCGCGGCTGTGATGCCGCTGGGTTCGCCGATCGGGACGGGGCTGGGCATCCGCAACCCGCACAACATCGAGATGATCTGCTCCCGAGCTGCGGTGCCGATCGTGCTCGACGCCGGGATCGGCACCGCCTCGGACGCCGCGTTCGCCATGGAACTGGGGTGTGACGCGGTGCTGTTGGCCTCGGCCGTCACCCGCGCGCACGATCCGGAACGCATGGCCGCCGCGATGCGCTCCGGCGTGGAGGCGGGGCGGCTGGCCGTGCAGGCGGGCCGGATCCCGCGTCGCTACTGGGCCGAGGCCTCCAGCCCCGGCAGGCCGATGGGGTGAGGGTGTAACGGCCGCTCTTGCTTTTCGCTTTTTTCGCTTTTTGTGTTTGTTTCCTGTAGGGTGATATTGCGAGTCATCGAGAGCTGTAGGGAGTCGTGATGACAGCAGCACTGGAACAGCACACCGTGCTTCCCCCGGAGGAGATCGACGAGGCCGGTCTGAAGCGATTCGCTGCGGCCTTGGAGGACACGTCTTCGCTGCGGGATGGAAAGGCCGGCCTGATCGGGCCGGACGGTACGCGAGTGGACCTTCCCGAAGAGGTTTATGCGGTTTTGCGGGACGTGGCCGAGGCCATGTCGCAAGGTCTGGCTATCACGGTCGCACCGCACAACACTCAGTTGACCACGCAGGAAGCGGCCGAGATGCTCAACATCTCGCGTCCGACGCTGACCAGACTGCTTCGTGAGGGCGAGATCGCCTACGAAGTGCGTGGTCGTCACCGTCGTGTCCGGCTGGCCGATGTCCTGGAGTACCAGCACCGATCGAGGCAGGAACGCCGTGCGGCGCTGGCGGAGGAGTCGCGTACCACCGCTCACGACGGAACGGCTGACGAGATCGACGAGTTCGTTCGGACACGTTGATAGTGTCTTTTCCGGTTTACCTGGATGCCTGCTGCTTGGTTCCCATCAACCTCACGGACGTGTTGCTGCGGCTGGCCGAGGCGCACACCTACAGGCCGTTGTGGTCGGACCAGGTGTTGGAAGAGGTCGAGCGCAACCTGCCGCGGATCGGTTCGATGACCGCGGTCAAGGCGCGGCGTCGGGTAGAGGTGATGCGCTCGAGGTTCAGCGACGCACTCGTCACCGACTACGAGTCACTCGTGCCGTCCATGACCAACGACTCGAAAGATCGCCATGTGCTCGCGGCAGCGGTCCGGAGCGGAGCCGCTGCCATCGTCACCGCCAACACCAAGGACTTCCCCCCGGAGTCGACTGAGCCTTACGACATCGATGTCGTTACCCCGGATGAATTCCTGCTCGATCAGCTCGATCTGCATCCAGGACCGACTCTGCGATGCCTGAACGAGCTTGTCGCCGACCGCCGCTGTCCTCCGGAAGACCTGTTTTCCTTCTTGGTGAAATTGACCAAGACCACTCCCGATTTCTGCGCGGCCGTTCAGCACCGTCTGGGTGTGTAGCCGTCTCTCGGTGCCACACGGGGGATCTGTCGTTGTGGCCATGCAGCGGGTTGATCGCTGCCCGGAGTGAGTTGACGACGGGGGCGATACGCCGTGCCGACGGTGCGCTCAGGTCTTCGATCTGCTCCCGTGCTGCGGTGCCGATCGTGCTCGACGCCGGGATCGGCACCGCCTCGGACGCCGCGTTCGCCATGGAACTGGGGTGTGACGCGGTGCTGCTGGCTTCGGCCGTCACCCGCGCGCACGATCCGGAACGCATGGCCGCCGCGATGCGCTCCGGCGTGGAGGCGGGGCGGCTGGCCGTGCAGGCGGGCCGGATCCCGCGTCGCTACTGGGCCGAGGCCTCCAGCCCCGGCAGGCCGATGGGGTGAGTTACTTGTCCGACGGAGCTGTTGTTTCCGCGGCTCACGGTGGCGGGCCGTGCGACGCCGGACTCAACGGATCCGCAGCCGTTCCGGGCGCACGAACGAGATGGTGTAGCTCTTCCACGGGTCGTTGTAGCCGAACGTCTCGTCGATCGCGGCCCTGGCGTGCAGCGCGTTCTCCAACAGGGAACTCGCCAGCAGCTCGGTGGCGGGCGCCTGCCCGGACGGGATGTCGGGTATCCGTGCCGTGGTGTTGCCGCCCAGCAGGTCGTCGACCGCGCTCAGCGCCGGTACCGCCAGCGCCCGCTCGGAATCGGGTCGGAACGCCAACGTCGCCAGGTCCTGTCGCAGCGCGTCCAGCGCCACCGCCGCGGCCCTGCTGCTGCGCTCCGCCTCCTCCTCCACCGTGTCGGAACCGTCCAGTTTGGCCGGTAGACCGAGCAGGTCCTGGGTGCGCCGCAGCGCGAGCACGTGCGCCGCTCGCAGCGGCTCCCGCAGCTCGGCCCCGCGACCGGCCGCGCGGACGCTGCGCAGCAGTTCCGAGACCGACCAGACGGTGGCGCGCACCGTCCCACGCACGTCCGGCACCAGGCTGCCCGGCAGCACCAGGTAGCTCACGAATCCCACGCTGAGCGCGATCGCGGCACCGATCGCCGTGTTGGCCGCGAAGCTGATCGTCGCGTTGACCAGCGAACGCTCGTCCAGCTCCACGATCCGGGCGAGCACGGTGATGGCGATCAGCGCCCCCAGCAGCACGCGGTAGTCGTTGCGCAGCCGCTCCACCCGCAGCAGCATCGCCGCTGTGAACAGCGGTATCAGCAGCGTGGCGTAGGGCAGCAGCACGATAACCACGGCCAGCACGATCACCCCCAGCACCGCTCCACCGGTGCGTTCCAGCGCCCCGTTCATGCTGTCCCGCGCCGCCGGTTGCAGCACCACGTACAGGCTCAGCAGCAGGGTGGAGGCGGAAGGGTCCCGCAGCAGCAGCACGATCACCATGCCCACCGTCACGGCCAGGGTGCAGCGCAGCGCGTGTCGGAACAGCGAGGAGCGCAGCGACAGATGCGCTCGCACCGCCCCCACGGCCTGCTGCCTGCGGCCACCGCGCGCCGCGGGAGTGGTCGCCGTGTGGTCCCGCTGCAGCACCGCGCGGCGCACCCGGTCGAACCCTTCGTTGATGCCGCGCACCGCGTCCGGCACCTGCCGGTTGGCCGCACCTTCCAGCACCTCCGGACGGGTGCGGGCCAGTCCGTTCAGACCGGTGCACACCCGCGAGCGGACCGCCACGGCCAGCTCGGCCGCGATCTCGTCGGCCCGCGCGGCGATACGGTAGAGCCATTCCCGCTGTTCACCGTGCGACTGCTGCGCCTGCGCCAGCAGTACCTCGCGAGCGGCCCGGAACCGTGCGGCGCCGGCCAGCACCTGTCCCAGCCAGCCGACCCTGCCGTCGGCGCGCCAGGCGTCGGCCGCGCCCTCGACCACGCCCGGACCGGGGGTGGTCAACGTGCGCGCCACGGTCGCGCGGATCGTCCTGCTCGGATCGGTCAGGCCCACCAGCACCCGCAGCAGCAGCGCGAACAGCGCGCCGAGCACCGCGGCGGCGGCCAGCCGCCATGCCGGTTCCCCCGCGCCGATCCCGGTGGTGGTGGAAAGCAGCGTCGCGGCGGCGAAGGTCTGCCCGAAGGTGCGGTAACGCTCCCCCAGCGCGGGCAGCATGCCCGAGCCGAACACCACGGTGGCCACCAGGGCCCCCGCGAGCACCGGTGAGTTCGTCAGCAGCGGACCGACGGCCAGCACCGCCGTGATGGCGGGCGCGAATCTCGCGAACATGCGCAGGTCGGCGCGCAGCGAGTGCCCGCCGGAGGAGATCAGGGTGAGCACCGCCGTCATCCCCGCGATGATCAGCGGTTCTCCGACGTCGGACAGCCGACCCGCGATGGTCGCCACCACCACGGCCAGCAGCACTGCCGTGGTGTACTGCCGCTGTCGCGGGTCTGGCGCGCCCGCCTCGGTGGACAGCTCTGCCCGTAGTCGTTTCAGCACCGGATTCGCCCCACGCTTCGCCTGGTGTGTGCTCGTACTGACGTATCGACGGCGATGCCGACGATCGGCTGTTACCAGGGCAGGGGTCCCCGAACCACTCTGCCGTGGTAATTCAGTCCCTCGTCGGATACGTCGACACACCCCACGATCAGGGTTACCGAACAGCGAGCGAAATCACTCGTTCGTAGGGCTTTTCGGCAATTTCTCGCGAAATCGCCGCGCCCGAAACCGCCGGGACGGGATGGTACTCACTGGATCGAGCGACTGCTGATCCGCCAGAACGTCGAGACCGGACCGACCCCGCTGCCCAGCGGGTAGGCGTGCCGTACCGAGCGGCTGACGAACCGCTTGCCCAGCCGGACCGCCCGCTCCATCGGCGCGCCGCGCGCCAGCGCGGCGGTGATCGCGGACGCGAAGGCGTCACCGGCGCCGTGGGTGTGCACCGTGGAGTACCGGGGTCCGGGCAGGGTGACCGCCTCCCGCCCGTCGAACAGCAGGTCCACGCACTCCGGGTCCTCGGGCAGGTGCCCGCTCTTGATCAGCACGTACTCGGGGCCGAAGTCGTGCATCGCCTTGGCCGCCTCCCAGAGCTGGTCCCGGTCGCGGACCTCGATGCCGGTCAACAGCCGCACCTCGTCGAGGTTCGGAGTCACCAGCGTGGCCCGCGGGAACGCCTCGTCGCGCAGCGCCGCCAGCGCGTCGGCCCGCAGCAGCGGTTCGCCATTGCGCGAGGCGGCCACCGGATCGAGCACCAGCGGGGTGCGGCCGTCCCGCCCGATGCCCTGCCGGTCGCAGGCGGCCAGCACCGCCTCGATGCACGCCGCGGAGGGCAGCACCCCGGTCTTGGCGGCGTGCACCCCGATGTCGGAGGCGACCGACTCGACCTGGGCCGCCACCGTCTCCGGCGGGATCTCGACCATGTCGGAGACCCCGAGCGTGTTCTGCACGGTCACCGCGGTCACCGCGGTCATGCCGTGCACGCCGCAGGAGAAGAAGGTGCGCAGGTCGGCGTGCATGCCCGCGCTGCCTCCCGAGTCCGACCCCGCGATCGTCAGGGCCGTGGGCGGGGCCGTGTCGTTGGCGGGCCGGATTCCGGTGCCCGTGGGTGTGGAGTCCATCGAACTCATCGTAGAAGTTCCCGCGCTGTGAGTGGGCCGGGTGGATGGGGTGGCTCGGTTACCGCACGGTGTGCCCCACGGGACCAACGTCCAGCACAGCCGTGGACCGAGGAATCGGAGCGAGTCGTCCGGCGAGCTCCGCGAGCGGGAAGAGCGGGCCAACAGTCACCTGGTGCGTGTTCGTCGGTTCGATGCGCCAACATCGGATCCATGCGCACCACACTTCGGTTGGACGACGATGTTCACCTCGCGGTCGAGGAGCGGGCCCGTCGCGAGGGCCGCTCGACTGGGCAGACCCTGTCCGAACTCGTCCGTCAGCCGTTGCAGACCTCAGGTGAACTCCGGTCGAGGAGCGTCCCCAATCGCGGATTCAGGCCGTTGCCAACCCGAGGGGCTGCCGTGTCGAACGCCCTCGTGGATCAACTCCGGGCGGAAGAATCGGTATGAGTACGTCACTGTGCGCACGTACCCGGCGTGCTGCCGTTCCGGAAACACCCGGAGCGGTCCGGTACTTGCCCGATTGAACCGTTCGGGGTGTTCCCGGAACGTCGGAACACCCCGAACGGTTTCACGCGGGACAGTGCGGGACTTACTCGGCCATCGGGAGATAGACCTCCCCGCCGGAGGCGGCGAACTCCTCGGACTTCTCCCGCATCCCGGCGTCGATGGCTTCCACGCTGTCCAGCCCGTGCTTCGCGGCGTAGTCGCGCACGTCCTGCGTGATCTTCATCGAGCAGAACTTCGGCCCGCACATGGAGCAGAAGTGCGCCGTCTTCGCGGGCTCAGCGGGCAACGTCTCGTCGTGGTAGGCACGCGCGGTGTCGGGGTCCAGCGAGAGATTGAACTGGTCGTTCCAGCGGAACTCGAAGCGCGCCTTGGACAGCTCGTCGTCCCGTTCCTGCGCACGGGGGTGCCCCTTGGCGAGGTCGGCCGAGTGCGCCGCGATCTTGTACGCGATCACACCCGTCTTGACGTCGTCCCGGTTCGGCAGTCCCAGGTGCTCCTTCGGGGTGACGTAGCACAGCATCGCGGTGCCCGCCCTGCCGATCTCGGCCGCCCCGATGGCCGAGGTGATGTGGTCGTACGCCGGAGCGATGTCGGTGGCCAGCGGCCCGAGGGTGTAGAACGGGGCCTCGCCGCACAGCTCCTCCTCGCGGCGGACGTTCTCCTCGATCTTGTGCATCGGCACGTGTCCCGGGCCCTCGATCATCACCTGCACGCCGTGCTCCCGCGCGATGTGGGTGAGCTCGCCGAGGGTCTCCAGCTCGGCGAACTGGGCCCGGTCGTTGGCGTCGGCGATCGAACCGGGCCGCAGCCCGTCGCCCAGCGAGAACGTGACGTCGTAGGAGCGCAGGATCCCGCACAGCTCGGAGAACCGCTCGTACAGGAAGCTCTCCCGGTGGTGTGCCAGGCACCAGGCGGCCATGATCGAGCCGCCGCGCGAGACGATGCCGGTCACCCGTTGGGCCGTCATCGGGACGTAGCGCAGCAGCACCCCGGCGTGCACCGTCATGTAGTCCACGCCCTGCTCGCACTGCTCGATCACGGTGTCGCGGTAGATCTCCCAGGTCAGCTTGGCCGGGTCGCTGTCGACCTTCTCCATCGCCTGGTAGATCGGGACCGTGCCGATCGGCACCGGTGAGTTGCGCAGGATGGCTTCCCTGGTCTCGTGGATGCGGCTGCCGGTCGACAGGTCCATGATCGTGTCGGCGCCCCAGCGGCTCGCCCAGACCATCTTCTCCACCTCCTCCTCGACCGAGGAGGTGACGGCGGAGTTGCCGATGTTGGCGTTGACCTTCACCAGGAAGTTCTTCCCGATGATCATCGGTTCGGTCTCCGGGTGGCAGCGGTTCACCGGGATCACCGCGCGTCCCGCGGCGACCTCCGAGCGGACGAACTCGGGGGAGAGGTCCTCGCGTGCCGCGATGTACTCCATCTCGCGGGTGACGACACCCTGCCGCGCGGACTCCAGCTGGGTGCGGTGCTCGCGCCCGTCCGTCCAACCGCGACGCAGCGGGTGGATGCCCTGGTGCACGTCGATCCCGACGCTGTCGTCGGTGTAGGGCCCGGAGGTGTCGTAGACGTCGAGGTGCTCACCGTTGCTCAGCTCGATCCGGCGCGCGGGCACGCGCAGTCCCGACTCGGTGCTGTGGTGGATCTTGTGCGAGCCCCGGATCGCTCCGGTGGTGATGCTCGGTGCGGCCGATCCGTCCGTTGTGGACTCGTTCGGATACACGTCGGCCATGCCCGTTCCTCCCTACGCCGGTATTACCCGGTCAGGTTCATGCGGTCGGCGACCCCGGAGATCCGCTCCAGTCGCCCTCTCAGCCCGCTTCCGGTGCGAGCTCCCGCGGTTTCTGTTGTCGGCGGCAGACACTAGCCATCCTCGACCCGGCGCGCAATGCGTGTCGTTGCCCCGGCCGGGTGGTTCCCGAGTCGGTAAGCTGTTGACCAGTCGCGGGTCCGCGGTTCCTGTCGGGAGGATACGATGCGTCACGAATCCGACACAGGAGGTGAGCGCGCTTTGTGCCCCGAGCCCGACCGAATCACCAAGCTCCGGGCGTATGCCGGTGCGGAAGTGCCGCTCTACCCGCTCGTCGACCGCTACGACTCCAGGGAACCAACCGTGTCGTTGTACTCCGATCCCGCGTCCGGGCACTACCGGCACCTGGTTCAGGTCCCGTTCGGTGACGGGATCGAGCTGCCCGAGCCGTTCGGTTTCCGTCTGGACACCACGCGGTTCTGAGTCACCTGCTCGCCACTGGACCTCGCCGGAGCGTGGACCCCGCTAGAGGTTCCCTCAACCGAGCACGGCGGAAACCCGAGCAGACGGAGGCCCGCTACTCGGCGAACGGGTCCGCGTCGGTGGCCGGGTGCCACGAGTTTCCCGGCTCGGTCCAGCCGTTGCGCTTGAGCATCTTCTTGGCCGCGCGTGCGTGCCTTCCGGTCAGCCTGCTCAGGTACAGGTAACCGTCGAGGTGGTCGGTCTCGTGTTGGAAGCACCTGGCCAAGTGGCCGTGTCCCTCCAACTTCACGGCGGTGCCGCTGCCGTCGAAGCCGGTTACCTTCGCGTAGTCCGCCCGGCCGGTGGGGAACGACTCGCCGGGGACCGACAGGCAGCCCTCCCAGTCGTCGTCCGGATCGGGCATGGTCACCGGTATCTCCGAGGTCTCCAGCCGCGGGTTGACCACCACACCCCGATGGTTCACGCCCTCGTCGTCCGGGCAGTCGTAGACGAACAACCGGAGGTCCACCCCGATCTGGTTGGCCGCCAGCCCCACCCCGTTGGCCGCGTTCATGGTCTCGAACATGTCGTCGATCAGGGTGCGCAGCTCGTCGTCGAAGGCATCGACCTCGCGTGTCGCGGTGTGCAGTACCGGATCGCCCGCGATGCGGATGGGGTGGACAGTCATGCGCGAAAGCCTATCCGGCCGGGCGCCTCCCGGTTGAGGCGGCGGAGTGCCGGGCACGCTCGTTCCCGAGCCTTCCGGCTCTGCCGGGGATGACTCATTGTGTCGAGATGCTTCCTCGCGCGAGGTCCACAGTCGTTGCCATCCCGATAAATCACCCTTACGTGTGATGACCCCCGGCACTGATCGAGACATGGTGTAATACGAGTGTGGGAATCACGCTTCCGTGATTCACCATGTGCGGAGAGCCGATCGTGAGGCGAGGTGCGAGATGGACGCCGCCCAGATGTTGACCGCACACGAGATCGCGCGGCAGTGCGAGCTGCTGGCGCGGGTGGCGGAGCGGCCCGATTCACAGCCGGAGGAGCCCCGCCGATACGGGCACTTACGGGCTGTGGAGCCGATCACGCAACCCATCGAGCGAGTACCGGAACAACCCGCTGAACCCGCCGAGGAAACCGAGCCCGAGGAGGCTTCCTCCGGCACCGAACTGACCGACCGCGAGCGTGAACTGCTGGCTTTCGAACGCCAGTGGTGGAAAGCGGTGGACAGCAAGGAGCGTGCCGTCCGGGAACTGTTCGCCCTCGAGCCCCACGAGTACTATCGGTTGATCGCGAAACTGCTCGACAAACCGGCGGCGATGCGGGCCGAACCGATGCTGATCAAACGACTGCGCAGGCAGCGCGCGGATGGCAGGCTCGGCACGAGCACCGCGCGTCCAGAACCCGAACGGGAGTACTGAATGCCCTCCGGAGAGTTCGCAACCGGGCGTTCCGCCGCCCGAATCGGCGGTTTCACGCTGCTCGGAGTCGGCGTGCTCGCCCTGTTCTTCGGAGTGGCCACCGCGCTCACCGGTGACGGTGAGCCCTCGGCTGAGCCCACCGGTACGGCACCGCCGCCACCGGCTTCGACGAGCAGCGGGCCGACGAGCAGCGCGGGGAAACCCCCCGGGACCTCCGAACCGAACACCTCGGCGTCCTCGGAGCCGTCCGAATCGTCGAGCTCCCGCCCCTCGGAGAGCGCCGCCGACCGGGGTTCGTCGGCCACGTCCGAGTCCTCATCGGACAACCGGAATTCGGACGACGGCAAGGCGGGCGACGGTGACGCGGGTGAGGGGAGCTCGAGTGAGGGGGACTCCCGGCAGCGGATCTCGCTGCGGGTCTACAACAACAGCAAGATCGAGAACCTCGCGCACCGCGCGGCGCGCGACCTCAGGGGAGCCGGCTTCCGAGTGGTCGAGGTGGACAACTACGCGGGCGGCAGGATCCCGGTAACCACCGTCTACTACCGGCCGGACACCGAGGAACGCGCACAGGCGCGCACCGTGGCGCGGCGGCTGGATGCCAGGCTGAAGCCGAGGTTCAACGGCATCACCGACGCCAGTCCCGGCGTGATCGTCATCGTCACCAAGAACTACGACGGCATCGGCTGAGGCACCGTCCCCGCTCGCTTCCGCCGACTCGATGTCGGGCCTCCCCGGAGCGAGAGCCCGCGAGAGGTTCCGCCGAGTGACCAGTTGGGGCTGGGTGACCAGTTGTGGCTGGGTGACCAGATGTGGAAGCCCCCGCCGGGATCACCGGAACGCCTCGAAGGCGGCGAGCTGTGCCGGACTGAGTGAGGGGCGTACCCGTTCCCGCGCCGAGTCCAGCTGCGCGGCCGACACCTCGGCCGCGTGCAGCGACTCGCGCAGCGCGGTCAGCGCGGCTTCTCGGATCAGCGAGGCGCAGTCGGCCGCCGAGTAGCCCTCCAACGACTCGGCGAGGGCCGCCAGATCCACGTCGGCCGCGAACGGGGTGTTGGCACCCGCCGTGCGCAGGATCTCCGCTCGTGCCGCCGCGTCGGGCGGCGGAACCCCCACGGAACGTTCCAGCCTGCCCGGACGCAGCAGTGCCGGATCGACCAGCTCCGGTCGGTTCGTGGCGCCGATGACCACGACGTCGCGCATCGGCTCCACCCCGTCCAGCTCGGTGAGCAGCGCCGCCACCACCCGGTCGGTCACCCCGGAGTCCGAGGACTGCCCCCGTACCGGTGCGAGCGCGTCGATCTCGTCCAGGAAAACCAGGGTCGGTGCTGCGTCCGCCGCGCGCGCGAACAGGTCACGCACCGCGCGTTCCGACTCGCCGACCCACTTGTCCAGCAGTTCCGCTCCCTTGACCGCGACCGTGTTGAGCCTGCCCGTTCCGGCGAGGGCGCGCACCAGGAAGGTCTTGCCGCAACCGGGTGGGCCGTGGAGCAGCACTCCGCGCGCCGGTCGGATCCCCAGCCTCGCGAACGAGTCCGGGTAGCGCAGTGGCCAGAGCACCGTCTCGTGCAGCGCCTGTTTCACCTCCGACATGTCGCCCACGTCGTCCAGCCCGATCTCGCCGGTGCGCAACGTGTCCGTGCTGGACATCGAGATGGGGCGGACGGACGACAGTGCCTGCTCGAAGTCCTCGGGCCGCACCCCCGGAGCGCCGTCCCCCGGCTCGGCGCGGTGCCGGAGCGCGGCCTGCACCGCCGCCTCCCTGGTCAGCGCTCCCAGGTCGGCCGCGACGAAGCCGGGAGTTCGTTCGGCCAGTTCGCCCAGGTCCACCGCGGGGTCGAGCGGGGTGTTCCGCAGCAGAATCCGCAGCAGCTCGGTGCGGGTCGTGGTGTCGGCCAACCCGACGGTCAGTTCCCGGTCCAGCAGCTCCGCATCGCGCAGCCGGGGGTCGACGTGCCTCGAATCGGAACTGGTGGCCACGATCGCCAATCCGGCCACGGCGGCAGCGGCACGCAGCTCGTCGAGCACCACCGTGGAAAGTGGCGGGGGAGAGGTGGCGGGCAGCAAACCGTCCACATCGGTGAGCAGCAGTACGCAGCCACCGTCCCCGGCGGCCGCCGTGCGTGCCCGACGGAGCGCTTCGCGGACCCGCTGCGCCGCCGTGGCAGCCTCCAGTGCTCCGGTTCCGGGCCCCGTGAGTTCGATCAGATGTGCTCCCACCGCGGCGGTCACCGAACGCACCAGGGTGGCCTTGCCCGCACCGGGCGGGCCGTCCAGCAGCACCCCCAGCCTGGCGGGAGCGCCGAGCCGTGCCAGCAGCTCGGGCTGTTCGAACGACAGCCGCAGCCATTCCTCCAGGCGTTTCGCCGCCTGCCGCCCGGCAACCAGATCCGAGAGCGGCAACGGAACGGGTGATTCGTCCGCGGCCGCTTCACCCTCCTCCGGGCGACCGGTTCGGGAGTCTTCCCGCTCGGTAGCGGCCGGGATCGTGCCGGGTGCCTCCCGCCCGGTGCCGGTCGAGGTCGCCGTGGGGGACTCGCGCTGCCAGTTCACCATCGTCGCCGGGTGCACGGTCACGGCCCCCGGAGGATCGGTGGCCGAGACGGTCACCAGCTCGTTGGTCCAGGTGACCCCGATCGCGGCCGAGAGGGTGCTGCGCACCCTGCTCGTCGTCACTGACGGGGTTCCGGACAGGTCCTGCGGCAGCAGCGACACGGTGTCCCCGGCGAGCAGCACCTTGCCCGTCAGCGCCTGGCGCAGCGTTTCCGGGGTTACCGAAGCGGTCGCCAGTCGCGACCCCGACACGGTCAGCGAGCGCGCGGTGCGCACCTCTTCCGGGGTCACCACCAGCTGGTCACCCTCCCGCGCTCCCGCGTTGGTGAGGGTGATGTCGTCGACCAGCACCACCCCGGTGGACTCCCGGACCGGGGCGGTCGCGGCCAGCGCCACCGTGGCCCGCGCGCCGGAGACCCGAACCGCGTCTAGGCCCCGTAGCCCCAGCGCGTCCAGCACTTCCGGGTGCAGTCGCAGTACACCGCGCCGATGGTCGGTGGCGGAGGTGGACAACCGGGCACGTAGTGAAAGGGATGCGCTCACCCCACGACAGTAATGTCTTGCGGAGACCGGGGTCGGGTGGTCGGTTAGCCGGCACGTGAGTCGGCGCCTTGCCGAGTTGGGCCGGCTCTCGAGTAGCGACCTGCGCGGCGAGCGGCCCCGCCTCGCGATGCATCCGACTCACGCGCTCGAGACATCCGCGCTGCTCAGTCGCATGGTGACCATCCCCAGGAGCGCTGCCGATTGCGGGGGTGGTGGGAGTTCGGCACTGCATCGAGGACGCGGCGATTTCGCCCGAGAAATCGACGCCGCTGCGACGGGGGAGCCGTGGGTCAGCGCGCCCAGTGACGCTCAGCGGTGAACGAGACGGTCATCCACTTCTCGTGCGGCATCGTCTCCAGGATGTCCGAGATCTGCTGTCGGATCCGGTCGAACTCGGTGACCTCGCGGGCCGTGGAGTGGACGCCCACCACGAAGTCGATCTCCACGTCCAACTGGCCACCGATCTTGGTGACCCGCGTGAAGACCTCGTCGAACCGGTACTGCTCGACGATCCCGTTCACCGCCGTTTCGATGCCGCCGCTGAGCGCCGGGTCCACCGAGATCGAGAGCACCTCGCGCAGGCTGCGGGTGAACAGCCGTACCGGCATCCGCAGGAACAGCACGGAGAACAGGATCACCATTCCCGGGTCGACGTATCCGGCGATCCCGGCGTAGCCCGCTCGCTCCAGCCCGAGCGCCAGCAGGAACCCCAGCAGCACTCCGGCGCTGAGCAGCGTGTCCATCCACCACTGCGCGGCCTCGGCACGCACCAGTCCGTCCGGGTGGGACCGCAGGTAACGGGTCATCAGCCCGGCACCGACCGTGGCGACCAGCGCGTACAGCACGGCAGGGACCGTCTCCGGGGGTTTGCCGCCCGCCAGGATGTCGCCGATGGCGCCGATCAGCGCGTAGCCGCACAGCGTTGCCAGCGAAACCGCCTTGAGGATCACGGTCAGCGGTTCCCAGGCGTGTCTTCCGAACGGGTACCGCTCGTCGGCACCGCGTTCGATCGTGCGAACCGCCGCCACCGAAACCAGCGACAGCAGCACGCTCACGAATGAGTACAGCCCGTCGAACACGATCATCGGGGAGCTGATGGCCAGGCCCCAGAACAGCGCCAGCACGGCGAAGGTTGCCGCGCCGATCACCGAGATCAGCAGGCTGCGAGTGGCCGTCGCGGAACGGGAGCCGCCCGGTTCCGGAGTGTCCGACGTATCCGGCATCGTGGCAAGCATGGCCCCGGCGTCACGCCCGCGCATCCGCCGATCACGAGTTCTGGAGTCCGATTCCTCGCCGGCCGGTGTCGAGGCTGTCCCGCCGAACTCGAATCGAACGAATCCGGACGGGATGCAACGATTTCCGAGGACGGCGGAGGCGGGTACCGGGTTGTCGAGCCGGTTCCGGGATGCGGGCCGGGTGGTTACCCGGGTGGTTACTTGGAGCGGTGGCGCAGGCCCAGGGTGCGATAGCTGCGGCGGTTCTCGCCGTCCCGGTCGCCGCCGCGACGCGGTAGCCGGACCCGCCGTGCCGCGCCCGCGACCCGACGCCGCAGCGGTGGGCGCAGCCCGAGCCGGCGTTGACTGCGTCGCATCGCCCGCCGCTCGCGAGGTGGGAACTCCCAGACCTCGGGGTGGTTGGCCAACCAGTGGTGCCGGTAGGCGGCGTAGGGAACGTGTACCAGATAGCCCACGAGCACCACGGTCAAAAACAGCAGCGGGTAGGTCACGATCCCCGCCGCCAGTACCGCGACCACGACCAGCAGCGGGGCGATCAGCTTCGCCGGTACCTTGACCGTCTTCAGCGAGAGCGTCGGAACCCTGCTGACCGCGAGCGCGGCGACCGCGATCATCCAGCTCATGACCACCGGCTGGCTCGACCACCAGCCGGGGCCACCCACGGCCGCGGTGATCACGAGCGGCAACAGCGCCAGCAGCCCCGCCGCCGGAGCGGGCACGCCGACGAAGAACTCCTTGCTGAACGGCAGCTGGTTCCCGTCGTCGAGCAGTGTGTTGAACCGCGCCAGTCGCAGGATCATGCACACCGCGAAGATCAGGGCCACCACCCAGCCCACGCGATTGCCCGCCAGCTGCCAGGCGTAGAGCGTGAGTGCGGGGGCCACTCCGAAGGACATCGCGTCGGACAGCGAGTCCAGCTCCGCGCCCATCCTCGTGGTGGCGTCGAGCAGCCGGGCGATCCGCCCGTCCAGTGCGTCGAGCAGCGCGGCCACCGCCACCGCGGCGATGGCGCCCTCGAGTTGCTGGTTGAGTGCGAACTGCACCGCGGAGAGTCCGGCGCACATGGCCAGCACGGTGATCGCGTTCGGCAGGAACCGTACACCGGGAGGATTCGCGCGCGCCTCGCTCATGCCCGCACACCGTCCTGCTCGGTGGTGAGTTCGGCGAGTACGGTCTCACCGCCGACCGCCCGTTGGCCCGGTTCGACGAGAACCCGGCTGTTCGACGGCAGATACAGATCCACCCGGGAGCCGAACCGGATGAGACCGTACGTGCTGCCAGCGGTGACCGTGCTGCCCTCGCTCACCGAGCACACGATCCGCCGGGCCACCAGTCCGGCTATCTGTACCACGGCGAGTTCCGCTCCGTCGGTGGTGCGCAGCAGCATCGAGTTGCGTTCGTTGTCCTCGCTCGCCTTGTCCAGGTCGGCGGAGAGGAACGCTCCGGGGCGGTAGGCCAGTTTGGTGATCTCGCCGTCGGCCGGGGCGCGCTGGACGTGCACGTCGAACACCGTCAAGAAGGTGCTCACCCGCAGCATCTCCCGGTCGGGCAGCTCCAGCTCCGCGGGGGGAGTCGCCTTCGTGATCTCCGCGATCGTGCCGTCGGCCGGAGCGACCGCTTTGTCCGACCCGGTGGGGGTAACCCTGCGGGGTTCCCGGAAGAACCAGGCGCACCAGGCGGTGAGCAGCGCGGCCGCGGTTCCGGCGGGGCGCCAGAGCCGGCGGAGCAGCAGGGTGGCGAGTGCGCAGGCCAGTACGAACGGTCTTCCCGCCGGGTGCATCGGCGGGACGGTGTCGCGGGCCAGCCGCGCCAGCTTGTGTAACGGGCCGTTGTTCGGTGCGGAATCCGCGTTGTTCATCGAGGTGGCTCGCCCCTGCGTCGACGGATAGGGCTGCGACGTGTCGGTTGCGTCGCCGCCGCTACAGCATCGCTGATATCCGGTCGCCGGTTGTGCACAGGGGGTGGGTAGGTCGCTGAACTGCTGCTTCGTGGTGTGGGCGCGGTCACGTTCGTACCGTGGTCCACCGCGGGCGAGGGGGCTCGGACACCCCGGTCCGATCGCGGCCGATGCGCGGTGCGGAAAACGGGCTCGGACGAAAGTGAGCTCCGGGGCGACATCAGCGCCCCCGATGCGCCGATGTCGTCCCGGAGTCACGACCGCTCGGGGTCTCCCCGCTGACTCCGAACGGTCCCCCCGGTGGATCCGTGTGCCCCCCGACGGCACACGCACCCGCGGTCCTCATCTCGAGGTGGTGGGCCTCATCTCCGGGTGGTGGGAAACCATGCCGGAAAGCCCCGACACGTCTTTGGATGCAATCCATCGACTGGTTGTGATGCTGATACCAGTGTAATAGAACTCATAGGGAACTGCGTAGCCGCGAACGGAGGACTTTCGTCACAGATTTAATGACTTTGCGTGCATCGTGGTGCGATTGCCTCACTCGAATTGATGATTATTTTCGGCCGTCGTCATGCGCGCTCCCATGAGTTCCCCCAAGCCCGAGTAAGGCGCTCCGCGCGCACCCGAATCCGGGATACTGCGAATTCGGATTCTGGTCAGCCCCTCGTCGTCCGGCGAGTCCGATTCGCCGGACTCCGCGGCGCGTGCGGAAACCTCCGAAACCGCGTACTCGTCCAGGTAGAGGTCCAGCGTCAGTTCCCAGTCCGCACCGTCCTCGTGGAGCTCGGCCGTGGCCACGTCCCGGCTGTCCAACCACTGGGCGCCCTCCAGCTCGCGCAGCCGGTGCATCGGGGTGGCCGCCAGCCGGTCCAGCCGCTCGTGCTCGGAGCGGCGTACCGGAGTCAGCGCTCCGGCCAGCAACCGGTACATCCAACGGGTCCGATCGGGCAGCAGCAGCAATCCGCGATCGGTGACCAGCAGGTCGTAGGACTCCTCGGCGTAGCGCACCGGGCTCACGATCCCCGACAGCTTCGGCTCGGGCTCCTCGGCCGCGGGCTGCGCGTGGTCCAACGGCACCCCGAGATGCACCAGGTGGCGGTGCAGCCCTGGCACGAGCCGCGGATCGAGCACGGCGGGTCGTACCAGCTTGTCGGGATCCAGGGCACGGCCATCGGTGAGCTGGACAGTGGAGGGGCCGCCCCAGTCCAGCTCGTGATGAGCCCGTTCGGACCTGACCAGCGCGTCCACCACAGCGGCACCGAGCAGCTCGGTCATGGTGTCCACGACCGCCTCGTCCACCAGCTCCGGCGCGAGCCCCGGATTGAGCGCGGGGTTGATCAGATCGGCCGTCTCCCCCCGGTGAATGGCGGTGAGTACCCCAACCAGCGTCGGTTCCGTGGAGACCCCGCTCTGCTCGACGGCCGAGCTCAGCTCACCGGCCTTGACCGCGACGTCGTGCCTGCCCGCGAGCCTGGCCAGTTCGGGCCAGGGAGTACGTTCCCCGAGGTCCTCCACCAGCAGTCGGTCCTCGATCGCCGGAATGTCGCGGCGAGGTTCACGTATCAGCGCGAGCGCGGGACGGTCGTCGGTCTCGTCGGGCTCGTGACTGGCCCGTTTCAACACGTCGAGTCGTTGCGCCACCGTGGGGCGAGCCGCATCCGCGGGTTTCTCGGTGGCGATGCTCTCCTTGGCCCGTTCGGCGAGTCCCTGCTTGCGTTCCGGGTGTTCCAGGAACGCGCGGAAGCCGGGCAGTATCTCCGGGGTTCGCCCCACCCGGGTGGCCATGCTCAGGTACTCGGCGCTGTAGTCCTCCCAGCCGAGTTCCAGTCCCACCCGCTTGCGCAGCGCCGCCATCGTGGTGCGTTTGCCCGCCAAACGTACGGCCACGGCATCCCCGCGCATCACTCGTCCACGGGCCAGCGGTGCCGTGAACCGCTTGTAGAGCACGGCGTATCCGCTGAACAGCCACTTGGTGGGGCCGCCGACCATGTCGCGTTCCGCCTCGATCACCGCATTGCGGATCCGGACGGCCAGGGCGTCCGGGCCACCGCCCTGCCCGCTGCCGATCTCGTCGGCCAGCACCGCGGACAGTTCGCTCACGGTGAGACCCGCCAGCAGCGGCAGGCCGAGCTCCAGGTGCGATTCGCCGCGCAGCAGGCCCAACAACCGGGTCCGTTCCCGCATCCGCAGCGTCGGTTCGCACGTCACGCGCAGTTCGTCCGGGCTGGTCGCCTCGGCGGCCTCCGCGACCTTTCGCAGTCTGCGCCACAGCTGTGGCTGTGCCTCGCCTTCCACCACCACACCGAGCGGGGGGCGGGGTCCCGCACGCAGTACTCCTCGGAGAACCATCGCTACCGAGCCCCCGACCAGCAGGGCCGCGAATGCGGCCTGCAACCCGTCGCCGAGGTCGTAGCGAATCGTGTAGGCCGTGATACCCACCATGCCGAGGACCAGTGCTGCCGGTACGGCTAAGAATCCGATGTGCAGCGCCACCGCCAGGGCAGCGCGCCATGGGCCACGCACAGTGACAACTCCCGACTGATATTGGTCCGCGAATGCCCGGTCAGGCTAGTCACCTGCTACGCCCCGGCGGTAGGGAGCCCGTTACACCGTCGGATCTTTCCAGTTCACAGGACCGTTCCTCGCTGCACCGGTCCGACACCACCACTACGCGACGTGCCCGTGGCGTCGGCAAAGCGGCGTCGATTTCTCGCGAGATCGCCGCGCCGCCCGTCGAGACGCGACCATGAGAAGCGCAGCGCGGGTGTCCCCGGTGCGTGAGTCGGATGCATTGCAAGGCCGGGCCGCTCGCCGCGTAGGTCGCTACTCAAGAGCCGGCCCAACACTCCCAAGGCGCCGACTCACGTGACGGCTAACCGGCCACGTACGCGAGCGGGGCCGTCAGCGCTCACTCAGTAGCCAGATGTCGACGGTACTTCCGGCGGTTACTTCGGTGGTCTCCTCCGGCAACTCCAGCAGGCAGTCGGCCGCGGCCATCCCGGAAAGCAGGTGCGAGCCCGCCCCGCCACGCGTGGTCACGGTGTCGGTTTCCGGGTCGAAACCGCCCCTGCGGTACTGCCGCTTCCCGCTCGGTGAGCGCAGCGTCTCGGTGAGCGTCACCCGGCGATGCGGCCGCCGCGTCGCGCGGTGCCCACCGGCGCGGCGCAGTGCGGGACGGACGAAGACCTCGAAGGACACGATCGAACTGACCGGGTTCCCCGGCAGCGTGACCACCGGCACGCGGTACCCGGCCGCCTCGTAGTGTCCCGATCCCTGCGGCATTCCCGGCTGGATGGCCACCTTGTCGAACCGCACTCCGGAGTCCGCCAGCGCGTCCTTGACCACTTCGTAGGCGCCGGCGCTCACCCCGCCGGAGGTCAGGATCAGATCGGTCTCGGCCAGGTGGGGTTCCAGCGCGGCGTGCAGCTCCGAAACATCGTCGGGAACGAACCGCAGCAGCCTCGCCTCGCCGCCGCACTGGCGCACCGCGGCGGCGAGCATGGTGCCGTTCGACTCGTAGATCTGGCCGGGCAGCAACTCCGTGCCCGGTTCGATCAGCTCGGAACCGGTGGAAAGCACCAGCACCCTCGGGGCGCGGCGAACCGGCAGCTCGGCGCTGCCCACGGCCGCGGCCAGTCCCAGCTGGGCCGCTCCCAGTGTCTGGCCCCGTTCGAGGACGACCTGGCCCGCGGCCACGTCCTCACCCGCGCGACGGAGGTTGCTGCCCTCTGGCACCGCGCGGTGCACGGTGACGTGTTCGGTGCCGCCGTCGGTGAGTTCCACCGGTACAACGGCCTCAGCACCGGGGGGAAGCTGTGCTCCGGTCATGATCCGGTGTGCGGTGCCCGTTTCCAGCGGCGGGACGTCCACCCGTCCCGCCGGGATGTCGGCGATCACCGGCAGTGTCACGGGGTGCTGCGAATCCGCGTCGGCCACGTCCGCGGCGCGTACGGCGTAACCGTCCATCGCCGAGTTGTCGAACGGCGGCAGCGGGATCGGTGCCGTCACGTCCTCGGCGAGCGCCAGTCCCAGGCACTCGTCGAGGGCGCGGTCTCGCACCCGAGTGGCGGCGAGCAGGTTCGAGATCCGCTCGCGGTACTCGTCCACCGGCAGCAGGGTCGAAGTGTCAGTCGTGTGGCCCACGCCCCGATCATCGGACATCGCGCGCCCGATGTCGCCCCCGGCTCGTCGGCACCGGCACACCACGGTCGGCTTCCGCCGGGGTTTCCGGTCCGCCGTTCCCGAGACGCGTTCGTCGCGGCGTCCGTCCGGTGGGTGCGGTGCGCATGGCAGACTTCGGCGGGGTGATCGTGCTCGGCGAAGTGCCGTGCCGCGGCTGGGGAGGTGAGCGTGCAGGTTCGTTCCCGTCATCAGTCCTCGTTCGGCGTGGCCCGTCTCGTGCTCGGTGCGGGAGAGGTGGCGCGTACCGGATGCGAGGCGATGGCCACCAGTTACGGGGTGGCGAGTACCCGTGCCGCGCGTCGAGGGGGTATCAGGGCGCTGGTGGGGGACTCGATGCCCGAGTCCGCCTACTCGGCCGGGCCGCAGGGTGGCTGGGTCGATGTGGCACCCACTCTTCCCGGCGACGTGCACACCATAGAGCTGGACGGCAACAACGCCTGGTGCATCGCGCGGGAGTCCTGGTTGGCAGCGGCGGGAACGGTGCGGCTGGACACCCGATGGCAGGGTTTCCAGCCCCTGTTCGGCGGGCGCCCCGGATTTCTCGCCCACGCCACCGGACAGGGCCAACTGGTGCTGGCCTGCTGCGGGGCGCTGGACGTGCACGATCTGCGTGCGGGTGAATTCGTGACGATCGACACCGGCCACCTGGTGGCCTATGTGGACACCGTGCAGTCCCGATTACGACAATTGGAATCCGGCCGCGCACAATCCCTTCGGACCGGCGCGGGACTGGTTTTCGATTTCGCCGGTCCGGGGCGGGTGGTGGCCCAGACCCGCAATCCGCGCAGATTGTCGTCCTGGTTGCACTCGACCAGCGGCCACTGATTCCGGAACTCGTTCGTGGTCGATCTTTCGGGGGATCGCACGGTGGCTCGCGGCCCGATACGGGTGAACTTCGCGAAATCCTACCGGGAATTCCCGTGGTGGTCGCCGTGCTCGGTGCTTCCGACGGCTCGTTCTCCGGGGAAGATCACATGAATCGCTCCGATCGAGATCGCGATTTCCCCGTTTCGTGCGGTAGCGTAGCGCTTGCCACATCGGCGCCCCCAGGCGTCGCGCATCATATTTCAAGGAGGACGCCGTGGCGGTCGGCACGGTCAAGTGGTTCAACTCCGAAAAAGGCTACGGATTCATCGCCACCGACAACGGGTCGGATGTCTTCGTGCACTACACGGCGATCGAGATGGACGGATTCCGCACCCTCGACG
Organism: Actinopolyspora mzabensis; assembly: GCF_900101095.1. GTDB lineage: Bacteria > Actinomycetota > Actinomycetes > Mycobacteriales > Pseudonocardiaceae > Actinopolyspora > Actinopolyspora mzabensis. The sequence goes on along the minus strand of NZ_FNFM01000008.1, from coordinate 158,610 downwards.
AGGGCGACCGGGTCGAGTACGAGGTGAAGCCCGGTCGGGACGGGCGGAGTCAGGCGGACGGTGTCCACAAGATCTGACCGGACCGTGTGGCCTCTTTTGCCGTAAGTGGTGGGGGGCTCGGTCTGCGGGAGTGGTCGGAGTTCGGCGCCTTGGGAATGTCGGGCCGACTCTTGAGTAGCCGACCTACGCGGCGAGCGGCCCGGCCTCGCATCGCCCTGCCGGGCGGAAATTTCGTGGGAAATCGACGGCCTCAGAATGAGATACCGCCCCACGGGGACCTGGCCCTGGCCCAGCTGCCCGGCGATTTCGCGGGAAATCGACGCCGTCTCGGCGGGAAACCGGCTCACTCGTCCGCAAGCGCGGGCGGCTCCGGGAACTGCTCCACTCGGATGGTGTGACGGCCGCACCGGCGGACGGTGGTGCGGCCGGAACGTTAGGCTGATCGGCGTGTCGGAAGACCTCACCGGGCGCCGTCTCGGCCACTACAAGATCGATGGAGTTCTCGGTCGCGGTGGCATGAGTGTCATGTACCGCGCCACCGATGTCCGTCTGGGGCGCAAGGTCGCCCTGAAGGTGATGGGTGAGCACATCACCGGGGACAGTGAGTTCCGTGAACGTTTCGTGGACGAGGCGCGCAACACCTCGGCCCTCGACCACGCCAACATCGTTCCGCTCTACGACTTCGGTGAAGTCGACGGGATGCTCTACATCGCGATGCGGCTGGTCGACGGGTCCGACCTCGCCAGCCTCATCTCGGAGGGGCCGATCGCCCCCAACCGCGCGGTCGAACTGCTGGGGCAGGTGGCGGAGGCGCTCGACACCCTGCACGAGCAGGGTCTGGTGCACCTTGATCTCAAACCGGCCAACGTCCTGGTCACCTCCAGGGAGGCCTCGCACGAACACGTCTACCTGGCCGACTTCGGGCTCACCAGGCGCGGCGCCACCGGGCATCGGACGAGCACCGGTGATTTCCTCGGCTCGCCCACCTACGCGGCCCCGGAGCACCTGCGCGGCGAGTCAGTGGACGGCAGGACCGATCTCTACGCGCTGGCGTGCATGCTGTTCGCCTGTCTGACCGGCAGCGCTCCCTACAAGGGTGAGGTGCAGGAGATCATCCAGGGGCATCTCCAGTCGGAGCCTCCCCGGGTCACCTCCCGGGTGGTGCTGCCGCCCGCGATCGACGACGTGCTGCGCAGGGGGATGGGCAAGACGCCCGAGCAGCGCTACGGCAACTGCAAGGATCTCGTCTCCGCCACCAGGAACGCGTTGAGCCCGTTGGGCAAGCAGGGCGACCAGCCGCCGCGCCCGGCCCCTCCGGAGGCGCCGCCCTCGGCTACGCAATCCCCACCTTCCGGGCCGCACCCGATGTCCTCCGGGCCGGTTCCCCCGCAAGCGCAGCCCCAGCACTCTCCGCAGCCGCAACCGACGGCGCCGCCCGGTACACCCCCCGGCGGAATGGCACCACCCGGAACCCGTCCCGGCGCGGGCGGTCCGGGGACGCCCGCCGGTCGGGGAGCCCCCGCCGGGCCTCCGCCCGTCGGTGCCCCCGGACAGCCGATGCCTCCCGGCGGTCCGCAGGGGCCGGGTGAACCGGTGCGGTTGCGCCCGCCGATGCCCGCCCAGTCCGCGTCCTTCGCGAAGAAGTCGGACAGCACCGCCCGCTGGCTGGTTCCGGTGCTGGCGATCTCGGTGTTCACCGTGATCGTGGTGATTTTAATCATCGCGTTCGGCTAGTAGTGGGCAGTCGTCGCTGTGCACGCCGGATGCGCTTCGCCGGGAGCAGGCCCCGAACCCCGGACCGAGCCGGGTGCTGCAGGCTGCCCGCTGTGGCCGCGCCGGACATTTTCCCCGAAAGCGTTCCACCCCCTGGCTTGCACTCGCTGCCGGTGAGTGCTAAACACGATACTGGCACTCAGTAGGGGTGAGTGCCAGGTCGGGACGGTGAGGCCGTAGCCGCGCATTCGCGTGGTGACCGGTCGTCCGTCGCGGGCACCGAGCCTGGCCGAGCACGAGTCCTGCCGTGGAATCCGCCGATCCCACGGCGTCCAAAAAGCTGGAGGACCACACCGCAATGGCCAAGATGATCGCGTTCGACGAGGACGCCCGCCGCGGTCTTGAGCGCGGCATGAACTCCCTCGCCGACGCCGTCAAGGTGACGCTCGGCCCCAAGGGCCGCAACGTCGTGCTCGAAAAGAAGTGGGGCGCGCCGACCATCACCAACGACGGCGTCTCCATCGCCAAGGAGATCGAGCTCGAGGACCCCTGGGAGAAGATCGGGGCCGAGCTGGTCAAGGAGGTCGCCAAGAAGACCGACGACGTCGCCGGTGACGGCACCACCACCGCCACCGTCCTGGCCCAGGCGCTGGTGCGCGAGGGCCTGCGCAACGTCGCGGCCGGTGCCAGCCCCACCGCTCTGAAGCGGGGCATCGAGAAGGCCACCGAAGCCGTGGCCGAGCAGCTGCTCAAGAACGCCACGGAGATCGAGACCAAGGAGCAGATCGCCGCGACCGCCGCGATCTCGGCAGGCGACTCCCAGATCGGCGAGCTCATCGCGGAGGCGATGGACAAGGTCGGCAAGGAAGGCGTCATCACCGTCGAGGAGAGCAACACCTTCGGGCTCGAGCTGGAGCTCACCGAGGGCATGCGCTTCGACAAGGGCTACGTCTCGCCCTACTTCGTGACCGACCAGGAGCGGATGGAGGCGTCGCTGGACGACCCCTACATCCTGCTGCTGAGCTCGAAGATCTCCAACATCAAGGATCTTCTCCCGCTGCTGGAGAAGGTCATGCAGTCCAACAAGCCGCTGCTGATCATCGCCGAGGACATCGAGGGCGAGGCGCTGCCGACCCTGATCGTCAACAACATGCGCGGCACCTTCAAGTCCGTGGCCGTGAAGGCACCGGGCTTCGGCGACCGCCGCAAGGCGATGCTGCAGGACATGGCCATCCTGACCGGTGGCCAGGTCATCAGCGAGGAGGTCGGCCTCAAGCTGGACAGTGCCGACCTGTCCATGCTGGGCCGTGCCCGCAAGGTCGTGGTCAGCAAGGACGAGACCACCATCATCGACGGTGTCGGTGACGACGAGCAGATCTCCGGCAGGGTCAATGAGATCCGTGCCGAGATCGAGCGCTCGGACTCCGACTACGACCGTGAGAAGCTGCAGGAGCGGCTGGCCAAGCTGGCCGGCGGTGTGGCCGTCATCAAGGCCGGTGCCGCCACCGAGGTCGAGCTCAAGGAGCGCAAGCACCGCATCGAGGACGCGGTGCGCAACGCCAAGGCCGCCGTGGAGGAGGGCGTGCTCGCCGGCGGTGGTGTGGCGCTGCTGCAGGCCGCCGTTTCCGCCTTCGACAACCTCAAGCTGGAGGGCGACGAGGCCACCGGTGCGAACAGCGTCCGTACCGCTGTCGAGGGCCCGCTCAAGCAGATCGCGGTCAACTCCGGCCTCGAGGGCGGCGTCGTGGTCGAGAAGGTCAAGGGGCTCTCCCCCGGGCACGGCCTCAACGCGGCCACCGGCGAGTACGAGGACCTGATCCAGGCCGGCGTCATCGACCCGGCCAAGGTGACTCGTTCCGCCATGCAGAACGCTTCCTCGATCGCCGGTCTGTTCCTGACGACCGAGGCCGTGGTCGCCGACAAGCCGGAGAAGAACGGCGGCGGCGATGCCGGCGGCGGTGACCCGACCGGCGGCATGGGCGGCATGGGTGGCATGGGCGGCATGATGTGACGTCCGACTAGGACGTTCTCGCCGCTGTCGCCGTCACCGACGGCGACGGCCACCGGCACCATCCGAGCATGTGCCTTACGGAGGGCCGTTCCCGAAGGGGAGCGGCCCTCCGTTGTGTTCGATCGGGCCTTGCCGCTCCGTCCCGTCCGGGAAGGCGTGCTGTCTGTCCCGCCGCCCAGGGGGTACGAGCCGCGTGAGCTGTGGTCGCCGCTTGACGTGGACAGCTCGATCGAGTGACTGGATCTCACGCTTCCGGGGGAGTAAAGGTGCGCCGCGCGTCCCCCGAAACGGGCCACCGGTTAGAACCCGGCCGGGGCATCATGATTCACTCTGTGCTGCCGCTCGATGGTTTCCGCCGAGCATGGCCGCAGTGTTCCTTCCCCGAATCCGAGGAGGCGCCGTGAACCGCTTCCGGCGTTCCCGCCGTTCGGCGGTGTCGGCGTCGTTGTCGTGCGTGCTCGCTCTCCTGCTGGCGGGCTGTACCGGCGAGCGGCCTCCAAACTCGGGTGAGACCGACCGGCCCGGGACGAGCACGGCCGCTTCGTCCTCCGAAGGCGGGGAACTTCCCGACGTGGTGCCGCAGCCGAGCAGCATGATTCCCAACGGTGGGGACGTGCGCGTGTCGGGCAAGGTCGTCGTGGTCGCCGACCCCGCTGTCGAGCCGTGGACCCGAACCCTCGCGGTTCGGGTGCTGCGAGCCACCGGCGCCGAGGAGGTCGTCGTGCGGGAACCCGGTCGTCCCATCGGTGACTCCGACCTGCGGGTTCGGCTGGGAAGCCGTTGGTCGCCCACGATACGCAAGACCTTTCAGGACACCGAGCTGGACTTTCCCGACGGGGACGAGAAACTGGCATCCGAGGGCTACGCGATATCGGTGCGCGAGGGTCAGAACCCGGCCATCGTGCTCGGCGGGATGGACCCGGCGGGCGCCTACTACGCCGTGCAGACGCTGCGGCAGCTCGCCACACCCGGGCGGGTCGCGGGGGTCGCTGTGCTGGACGAGCCGGAAATGCCCACTCGCGGAGTGATCGAAGGCTTCTACGGCAGTCCGTGGACCCATGCCGAACGGATGGACCAGCTCGCGTTCTACGGTTCCGTCAAGCTGAACAGCTACGTCTACGCGCCGAAGGACGACCCGTATCACCGCGACCGCTGGCGCGACCCCTACCCGGCCGACCGATTGCGGCGGTTGGACGAGCTGCGGCAGCAGGCCATGCAGCACCACGTCAAATTCACGTTCGCGCTCTCGCCCGGTAAGTCGATCTGTTTCTCCGATCCGGCCGACTGGCGTGCGCTGACGGACAAACTCCAGTCGTTGTACGACATCGGTATCCGCAGCTTCTCGATACCGTTCGACGACATCGACTACGCAGAGTGGAACTGTGAGTCGGACCACGCCGAGTACGGTGCGCCCTCCGCCCGTGCGGCGGGGGTGGCGCAGGCGCGACTGCTCAACCGGTTGCAGCGTGAGTTCCTCGACGCGCATGCCGGGACGACGCCGCTGCAGACGGTGCCGACCGAGTACTCCGACACCGAGAACTCGCCGTACAAGTCCGCGATTCGTCAGCGACTGGACCCCGTGGTCGAGGTGATGTGGACCGGTGAGGGAGTGATCCCGGACGGCATCACAGTCGACGACGCCGCCTCGGCCGAGCAGGTGTGGGGCAGGAAACCGGTGCTCTGGGACAACTATCCGGTCAACGACTACGACGCCACCGAGGGGCTGATGATGCTCGGCCCCTACGCCGAACGGCAACCGGGAATGGGGCTGCGCCTCGCCGGGCTGGTGATCAATCCGATGAACCAGGCCGCCGCGAGCAAGGTGGTCGAGATCTCGGCCGCGGACTTCGCGTGGAACAGCACCGCCTTCGACGAGCGACGGGCCTGGCACCAGGCCGCCGAGTACCTGGCCGGGGATCGTTTCCGGGGTGATGAACAGCGCCTGTCCCCGGACAGCGGGACGGTCGACGCGTTGATGGTGTTCTTCGACCTCAACCACACCGCCGTGCTGCCGGACGGGGAGCCGTGGCTGGAGCCCGCACCGGAGTTGCGGCGTCGACTGGACGAGTTCCGCGAGGCGTGGGACGGCGACGCCTCGAACCGGAAGCGGGCCGTCTCCGAGCTGCGCGGTTACGCGCGGTCGGTCGCCGACGCCCCCGAGAAGATCCGGAAGGGCACCCCGGAGGATTTCGTCTCCGATGTGCGGCCCTGGCTACGGGCCACTGATCTCTGGGGTGACGCCCTGCTGGCCACCCTGGACGGACTGTCGGCGCGTGCGGCGGGGAATTCGGCGACCGCTTCCGAGGAGTTCCGCCGGGCAGCGGAGCTGGCCGACCGCGCGACTTCGGTACGTACCGTCGAGGGCGAGACCCTGCCGCAGGGGCCGGTACGCCTCGCGGACGGTGTGCTCGACGACTTCGTCCGCCAGGCTCCCGACATGCGGTGAGTTTCCGCCCCGGTGTGGTTCGGTTCCGGTACCTCACGCCTCCGGGACTATCAGCCAGCAGGCCAGATAGATCAGCAGTCCAGTGCCGAATCCCACCAGCGTGGCGGCGACCAGCACGATGCGCACGATCGTGGCGTCCACGCCGAACAGTTCCGCGGCACCGCCGCAGACGCCCGCGATCATCCGTTCCTCGCGGCTGCGGCGGAAGCGGTGCTCGCGGGGCTGCCCCGTCGTGACCCGCTCTCCCGTCCCGGTCGGCGATTGTCCGAGCTGTTCCTGGTTCGTCATGGCTTCAGTGAACCCGTCCGAGCGGTGTGAGACCTCCGGGTAGTGCCCTGACCTCTCCCGTAGTCCGGACGGGACAACCCCGAGACGACCCTGATCGAGGTTTTCGATCGGGTGGGCGTGGTGCTCGCTCGGCGGCCGCCCCCGCACCCGGCCCGGAACAGCCGAACCCTAAGCCACGGAGGGACGAAATATGTCGAGCAGATCGGTCTCCTGCTCCTGCCACCGGTCGTAGAGCACGTCGCTGCCGTAGCGCGCCACCAGTTGGCTCTCTCCCCGTGAGATCGGCAGCAGGGTGATCAGGCGCAGCACGGCCTCCCCCGAACCGTCGCGGACCACGTCGAAGTCCTCGCCCAGATAGGGGTGCGGGGCCGCCAGGGCGCCGCTGATCGAGGTGTCCGGCAGCAGTGCCCGATCGTTCATGATCAGCGCTCCCGGCCCCACGCGGCTGTTCGACTCCTCGAGCAGCTCCGCGACGACACCGGTGAGGTGCCGCGCGTACAGCTCCTGGCCGTGGTGCAGGGTGCAGACCAGCTCGTGCGGCAGCGGGGCTCCGGCGGTACGCGATCGCAGCCCGCTGGTCAGTACCGAGATGTGCCCGCCGTGCGGCGGGTCGCAGTACACCAGGTGGTATCCCCGCTCCCGTGAGCCCGCCTCCGGGCTGTCCGCCCCGCGGATCCTGCCGAGGTAGTGCTCGACATGCGCGGGGAATTCACTGAACCGGCTCAAGATCCACCTCGGCTGTAGTTCGTTCCGCCACGTCGAGTATGCCCCGCCGAACCGTGACGGTTCCTCCTTCGCGATTCCGTGCTCGGATCACGACCTCCGCCCCGGAATATCGTGCTCGTCCGGCCGGTGTTTCACCGGCGAGCCCGCATTCCGGGAGCGGCCACGTACCGGAATCGTATGGATACCCGAAGTCCTAGAATCAGTGGGATGAACTCTCCGGAGGACGTTTCGGCAGCGCTGCGCGGGACCGGCTACCTGCCCGACGAGGGCATCGCCACCGCCGCCTTTCTCGCGGGCAGGATGCACCGGCCGCTGTTGTGCGAGGGCGAACCGGGCACCGGTAAGACGGCGCTGGCGCACGCGCTCTCGGCCGCTCACGGGGTCGAGCTGATCCGACTGCAGTGCCACGAGGGGATCGACGCGTCCCAGGCACTGTACGAGTGGGACTTTCCGAGACAGCTGTTGCACCTGCGCACGCTGGAGGCGGCCGCCGATGGCGGCCTCGACGCCGAGGCGGCTGAGGCGTCGCTGTACACCTCGCGGTTCCTGCTGGCCCGTCCGCTGCTGCGAGCACTGCGCGAGACCCCCTGCGTGCTGCTGGTGGACGAGATAGACCGCGCCGACGACGAGTTCGAGGCGTTCCTGCTGGAGATCCTTTCGGACTACACGGTGACCATCCCCGAGTTCGGGGTGGTTGCCGCGGCGGAGCCGCCGCTGGTGGTGTTGACCTCCAACCGCACCCGTGAGATCCACGACGCCCTGAAGCGGCGCTGCCTCTACCACTGGTTGGAGCACCCCGATCCGGAACGCGAGGTGAGCATTCTCCGCAGCAGGGTCCCCGAGTTGGACCGGCGCCTGGCCGAGCAGGTGGCCGGTGCGGTGCGCCGGATGCGTTCGCTCGAACTGCTCAAACCACCGGGGGTGGCCGAGTCCATCGACTGGGCGAGTGCGCTGCTCGCGCTGGGCAAAACCGAGCTGGACACCGAGACGGCCGCCCGGACGCTCGGCGCGGTGCTGAAATACCGCGAGGACACCCAGCGCGTTCACGCCGCGGGCGGGTTGCGTGACTTCGAGACGTGAATCCCCGGTTGGCCGTCCCGGCTCCCGAGGTGTCGCTGGTGTACGTCCGCGACCGGACCGAGTTCTACGGCGTGGTCTCGATGGAGGTCATGGCTCAGATCGCCCTGCCGGGCGACGCCGGCGGTCCGGTGTTCGTCGTGGAGCTGGCGGAGATGGGCGACGCACCGGGAGTGCCCCGACGCTCTCGCACGAATGAGTGGTCGGCGGGTCGAACCCGCCGCCGACAGCTGCCGCGTCCGCCAGGACCGGGCACACCGGACTCAGCACGACGAGCACGCCCGGGTGACGCGGGCTACGGTCACCCGCGAGTCGTCTATGTGGTAAACATCACGTGATTTGTCGCTCGCCGGTTTCGTGGGAAGTCGAGGGTGGGCGTGGCGGCCGCTGTGGTGAACGTGTACAGTCGCACTTGGTCGTCGTATTTCTGGGTCCGTGTTTGTGCACGCTCGCAGGATGTTGATGCGGGCGAGCTGCTGTCTTTGGTTGTAGCTGGAGTAGTTGCCGTCTGAGATCTTCCGGCCCGGGTGTTCGCGAGGTGCGTTCACCCGTCATACCAGCTCCCGTAAGGAGACAGCCATGGCACAGGGAACCGTGAAGTGGTTCAACTCGGAAAAGGGCTTCGGCTTCATCGCCCCCGACGAGGGCGGGCCGGACATCTTCGTGCACTACTCGGCCATTGACGCCCCCGGCTTTCGCACCCTGGAGGAGAACCAGCAGGTGACCTACGAAGCCAGCCAGGGCAGCAAGGGTCCGCAGGCGGACGTCGTCCGCGCGCTCTGAGTTCTTTCGCAGAGCTTTTCCTCCGGTGGCTCCTCATCCGCTCGGATGGGGAGCCACCGGTGTTTCGGGCCGCCGACTGCGCCCGTCCTCATCTCGCAGACCGCTCGGCCATCGTTGCGTCGGCCGGGTGGTTCGAAGGAGCACTATCAGCATCACAACCCCCTCACGTCATGCTCGGCCGCAGCACAACGGCAAGACGGCCAACCGGCCGGTGCCGTCGTCCCGCGGGCGCGCCCCCATTCCCGAGGCGGTCAGTACGGTTCAGTTCCTCGAACCGGCCCACACCCGGGAGCTACCGGAGCAACCCGCTCCGAGCGCCGATCACAGCGATGCGGCCATGCGCGGACTGCGCACTCCGTTCGAGGCCGATCCTTTCCGGGAGCCCTGATCCCTTGCGGGCTCCCTGATCCCTTCCGAGAGCCCCGACCGGCACGGTTCACCCGTGCGTGTGCGGGGGCGCTCCCGGTGCCGGCGCGGCGATTTCGCGAGAAATCGCGGCTCGTGGTGCGGAGAGTGTGATTCGCACGGCTCAATGACGCCTTCCCCTCGTGCCGGCGAGAGAGATCGCTCCACCTACTCGGTGGCTCCGCCCCGCGGCGACAGCAGTGCCAGAGATTCCGCCGAGCGAGCAACCCGAGGATCCGAGCGGAGAACTTCGATCAGGTGGCTCGGTGCAGCCGCGCCTGCCGATGGGCGGCCATGCGAACGGGGGTGTTCGCCGCGCCGTAGCCCCGGTGGTCGCCGACGCGCTGCACGACCTCGAAGAACACCCGGGAGCCGAGCAGATCGGTGCAGAAGTGGAAGAACTCACCGTGGTCGTCCCGATCGTAGAGAATGTTCAGCATGCGCATTTCGGACAGTAGCTCCGGGTCGAGCACGTAGCGGGCGTCGAGGTCGTCGTAGTAGTTCTCCGGGATTCGCAGGATGGGCGCACCGCTGTCCCGCATGCTTCGTGCGGCGCCGATGATGTCGTCGGTTCCGAACGAGATGTGCTCGGGATCGGGGACCTCGGGCGCCCACTCGCCGCGGCGCAGTACGGCCGCGTGCATGGCGATGCGAATCCGGCCGGAGCGGTTCCCGAGGGCCTGGCTGCGTACCAGCCCGAACGGGGCGGCGTACTCGGTCTCCGCCTGGGGCCGCAGGTCGAACACCGAGCGGTAGAACAGCATCGACTCGGCGAAGTGGTCGAACGGCTCCGCCACCGCGATGTGGTCGATGTCGACGAGGACCGGAGCTCCGGCGGGCGGGGTGCCGGTTGCCGTGAAATCGGTTCGCCAACTCGTCGGATCGTCCCCCTCGGTGCGGCAGAAGTGGATCCGCTTGCCGTCGGGTGTGGCGCTCGTGTGCAGTTCGGCCTCTGTGTCCGCGTGTTGGGTGGGTAGTCGCGGCGCGAGTAGCTCCCGCGCACGCTGTGCGGACGAGTCGGGGGCGCGGCTTTCCACCGCGAGTCCGGCGAGTTCGGCCGTTCCCCATTCGGAGGTCTTCTCCGATGTCCGGTTCAGCACGACGTTGCAGTCACCGTGCTGCCACAGCTGCACGGGCTTGGACCTGTGTTGTCCGGTGTGTACGAAACCCAGCGCGCTCAACGTCGTTGTGATTTCCGTTGCCGAGCGTTCGTCGACGTCGAGTTCGGCGAACGCCCAACCGGACAGCTCGGGTGAGGGGGTCGGCTCCGTGATGCCGACCCGGTACGGCCCGCGTGGACCGTGGGCCGCCACTCCGTCCTCCAGGGAAAGCAGTGAGCGCATGGCGTCGAGGGCGGCGGGGCCCGGGTCGCTCTGGCGAAAGACGTCGTTGAAGACCTCGAGCGACAGTGGCCCGGTGTATCCCGTGGCCAGTACCTGGTCCACGAAGTGAGTCAGGTCGAAGCTGCCCTGGCCGGGGAACAGTCGGTGGTGCCTGCTCAACCGCAGTAGGTTCATGTCCGGTGGCGGGGCGTCGGCCAGCTGCAGGAAGAACAGTTTCTCCGGATCGATGGTGGCGATTCCCGTGGGACGGGGATCCTTGGACAGGATGTGGAAGCTGTCCAGGCACACCCCGAGCTTGGGGTGGTCGGCCTGGTGCACGATTCGCCACGAGTGCTCCCAGGTGTTGACGAACCGTCCCCATGCGAGAGCTTCGTAGGCGACGCGGATTCCCCGGGGCGCGGCGCGTGTGGCCAGGGCGTGGAGTTGTTCGGCGGCCAGATCGTCGTCGTCGATGGCCTGGGGTGCCAGCGTGGAGCACACCAGCATGGTGTCGGTGCCGAGGCGTTCCATCAGGTCGAACTTGCGCTCGGCCCGCCGCAGGTTCGTCTCGTGCTGCTCGGCGGGCAGGGCTTCGAAGTCGCGGAACGGTTGGTACATGTCGATGGACAGCCCGAGATCCGCGCAGCGGTCGCGGATCCCTTCGGGGGAGAGATGTGAGTTGACCAGGTCGTTCTCGAAGATCTCCACCCCGTCGAAACCGGCGGCCGCACTGGCGCGGAGTTTGTCGTCCAGCATGCCGGACAGGCAGACGGTCGCGATCGTTTTGCGCACAGGATTGTTCACGTGCACTCCTCTGGGGGTCGAAGGCATGTGGTGAGCGGGCTGAACCGACGGCTAGACTGTGCGTGGTACGCACAAGCTGTGCGAGGTGGGAGGTCCCGGGTGTGGCCGAACCGGTGGTGAACGGACGCGAGGAGTACGGGCCGCATTTCGTGCAGTCCGTCGCGCGGGTGCTCGCGGTCATTCGGACGTTCGATGCGGAACGTCCCGTTCAGACCCTCGGTGAGGTTTCGCGGGAGACCGGCCTCGATCGAGCTACGGCGCGTCGGCTGTTGCTCACGCTCGCCGATCTCGGCTATGTCTCGTCCGACGGTCGCACGTTCGAGCTCACCCCTCGGGTGCTCGATCTCGGGTACTCCTACCTGTCGAGCCTGGCTCTTCCGGAACTGGCGCAGCCGCATTTGCGGTGGCTCGCGCGGGAGCTGAACGAGACCGCCGCGCTGGCTGTGCTCGAGGGCAACGAGATCGTCTACGTCGCGCTGGTGCCGAGTACCCGGCTGGCCGCCGTGAAGATCGACGTCGGCACGCGCTTCGACGCGTACGCGACCTCGATGGGGCGGGTGTTGTTGGCCGGACTGCCCGAAGCCGAGCTCGAGGAGCGTCTCGCGTACCTGCACCTGGAACGGAAGACCAGCCGCACCGTCGGTGACGTGGACACGCTGCGCGCCGAGATCGAGAAGGCCCGAGCACAGGGGTGGGCACTGGTCGATTCGGAGATCGAGGAGGGGCTGCGTGGTGCGGCCGCGCCGGTGCGCGACCGCGCGGGGCGCGTCGTGGCCGCGGCCAACGTATCGGTGCATGCCGGACGGACCACGCCGGAGCTCGTCGAACGGGACTACGTTCCCATGATCCTGCGCACCGTTCGGCTCATCGAGGCCGACCTGGTCAGCTCGGCGGCTGGGTGAAGCGGTGGGCTCAGGCGGCGCCATCGATGTTGACCCACACCTTTCCCGAGGTCGCGGCGACGGCGTCGAATGCCGCGGCCGTGTCCGCGAGACCGAACTCCGCGCCCAGTACACGGCGCGGGGCCAACCCGCCGAGGGCGTCGATGGTGTCGGCGAAGTCGTCGGGATGGTCGTAGATCAGGGAACCGACCAGCGACAGTTGCCGGTTCACCACGTGCCGCTCGCTGAGCCCGAGCGGTTCGCCACCCATCCCGATGAGCGTGACGGTCGCGCCCGCCACCGCGTGCCGTAAGGCCGTTCCGAGGGCCGAAGGTACTCCGGAGGTCTCGAAGACGTGGTCCACGTGCCCGTCGGCCCGCTCGATGGGGAGCGCGCCCAGCGAGAGTGCCAGCTCGTGCCTGCCCGGATGCGGTTCCTGCACGAACGGTGTGATGCCCGCGGCGACCAGCCAGACGCAGAGGAACAGGCCCTGCGAGCCGGCACCCACGACCAGGCATCGGTCGTCGGTGGTGACTCCCGAACGTCGCACGGCCGAGCGTGCCACGGTCAGCGGCTCGGCGCAGACGAGGTCGCGAACGTTCACGTGATCAGCCGCCGGGTGGACGAACTCGGCCGGTGCTGCGACGTACTCGGACAGTACCCCCGGAGTGCCGAGTCCGACCGCGATGCGATCGGAGCATCCCGAGGTGAACCCGCTCTTGCACTCGCGGCAGCGTAGGCAGCAGTAGTTCGGTTCGAGCGCGACCCGTCTGCCGAGGTGGCTGTTGTCGACGGAATCTCCGACGGCCACGATCTCGCCGACCCCTTCGTGACCGAGTACCCAGGGGTGTCGGGGAGCTGTTCGCTCGCCCCGGACCACTCCCATGTCCGTGCCGCAGAGGCCGACCCCGAGCATGCGGAGGACGACGTCCTCCGTGCCGCAGTTCGGCTCCGCGGTGTCGATAAGCCCGATGTTTCCCGGCTCGAGCAACGCAGCTGCCTTCATGTCCCACTCCTGTGCGCATTGCGCTCACTTGTGCGTATGACGACTAGTGTAGCGAAAATACGCGTCCGTGCATACTGCTGCTGAGATTTGTCGGCTCTGCTGAATTCGTCTTCATCTCTTGACGAGCGGTTATGGGCAGTTAACCATCTATGCAACAAACGCACGGAAGTGCGTTATATGCACAGCAGGAGGTTCATATGACGGGTACGGCGGAGCGGCCGAACCGGGGCAACCAGACCCGAGCGGCCTTCGGTGCCTTCATCGGGGCGGTTGTCGAGTGGTACGACTTCCTCGTCTACGGGATCGTCGCCGCGATCGTGTTCAACGAGGCTTTCTTCCCCGGCGTCAGTCCGGTGGCGGGTACGCTGGCCGCTTTCGCCACGTTCGGCGTCGGGTTCGTCTTCCGCCCGCTGGGGAGTGTCGTTTTCGGCCACTTCGGCGACAAGGTCGGACGCACCCGCACCCTCGTCTGGACAGTCTCGATCATGGGTGCCGCCACCGCGCTGATCGGCGTGCTGCCCACCTACGATGGCATCGGCTGGCTCGCGCCGTTGCTGCTGGTGCTCCTTCGCGCCCTGCAGGGAATCGCGGTCGGTGGTGAGTGGAGCGGTGCGGCGCTCATGTCCGTGGAGCACGCCCCACGCAAGCTGCGGGCCTTCTACAGCAGCGGTGTCCAGGTGGGGTATTCGGTGGCGCTGATCGTCGCCACGGGCCTGGTCGGCCTCCTGCAGGCAGTCCTCAGCGCCACCGCGTTCCAGACCTGGGGATGGCGCGTGCCGTTCCTGCTCAGCGCGGTGCTGGTGGCAGTGGCGCTGTGGATCCGGGCCGGGGTGCCGGAGAGCGAGGAGTTCACCGAGAACGTCGCCAAGCGGACCGACCGGGGCCGCAAGCTCCCCGTGCTCGACGCGCTGCGCAAGCACCCGGCCGCGTTCTTCCAGATCTTCGGCATGCGGCTCGGTGAGCTGCTCACGATGTACATCGTCACGACCTTCGCCCTGTCGTACGCCACCGAACAGCACGACTTCAGCTCCGGGTTCATGCTCAACATCGGCCTCGTGGTGGGTGCCATCGGTATCGCGACCATCCCGCTGTACGCGTGGTTGTCGGATCGGTTCGGGCGCAAGCCGGTCTTCCTGTTCGGCGCCGGGGCGGGCGCCGTCGCCACCGTGCCGTACTTCCTCGCGATCGAGTCCGGCTCCCTGATTCTGCTCCTGATCACCTCGGTGATCCTGGTCAACGTCGCTCACGACATGATCGTCTGCGTACAGCAGCCGCTGTTCACCGAGATGTTCGGCGCCGAGCACCGCTACAGCGGTGCCGGGATGGGCTACCAGGTCGCGAGCGCGATCGCGGGCGGGTTCACCCCGTTCATCGCGACCGCCTTGGTCGCTCTCGGCGACGGCGGGTGGTACTGGGTGGCGCTGTATCTCGGGCTGGGTTGCGCGGTCTCCGGGATCGTGGCACTCACCCTGCGCGGTGGGCACAGCGGCGAGCAGCCCACGACGGAAAGTGAACCGGCCGTCCAGCACGCCTGAATCCTCGCGCCCGACGGGAGACGATCGAAGGCGCGGAGCCGGCACCGGTCATGGCCGGGGTGGTGGCGATTTCGCGCGAAATCGCCACCACCTTCACGGCGTTCCGCCGTGCGGGAAGGCCGTCACCGGCAGGCCGGGCGGTCGCAGGTCGAACCTCCTCCGGCAGCACGGGGCGGGAGTCAGTTCGTACGGGGCTTTCAGGTCTCGGGCGCCCCGCGAGCCAAGCGGTCCACGAGTCCGGGGCGGGAACCGGAGTTGTGCCCGACATCGCGGACTCAGCGGGTCTTCTGCACGCTCAGCCAGAGCGTCAGGAAACAGAAGCCGAACACCAGGAACGGGCCTATGACGGTCGCGTAATTCCGCGGGGTGAGAATGTGCAGAATTCCCATCGCCAGCGCCACGCCGAAAAAGAGGAAAGCCGCCGCGCTGGACCAGATCCTGGTCGTCTTCTCGGAATTTCCCGTCGGGTCGGACACGGTGGGTCAGTGTAACAGCGGGATCGGAGTGAACCACCGCGTGCCGTACCGGCGATGAATTGATTCAGTAGTCCGGCGGCGGGACTCGGCGTCCCCATCGCTTTCCCGGAGTCCGGCACAACGAATTCGTAACGCGTCGGAAATCGCGACGGTGCCGGTCGGCGATCCCGGCGACACCGCCGTGTTTCGGACGTGTTTTTCGATCCGGTTATTCCGTTGCGGTCCCTTCCGGATCGAGCACGGTTTTCCAGGCCGCTTCCTGCGGCTCGGTCATTCCGCCGATCACGAACTCGCCGTCCTCGTTGAAGATCGGTCCTCCCGCCTGGGCGGTCGCCGCGGCGTGCGCGAGCGTGGCGTGCGCCTGGGCATAGGCCACGTAGGTGCGTTCCTTGTCCTGGTCGTGCTGCTCCGGTGCTTCGGCCAGCAGGCGTTGCGCGGTCTTGAAGTGTTCGGGCCCAGTCATACCGGCAACCCTGCCAGACCGGGATCCGGCATGACGCGGGCGTGTGCCACGGGCAAGCAAGCGCTTGTGCCCACCGGCGGGAACGAGTTCCCCCTGTTGCCGGGATCCCGGTTGGCGGTGCCTCTCGTGAGGTGGAGGCCCCGCCAACCGAGTCATCCCGCTCGCCGAATCACCCCGCCAACCCGTCGGGAATGATCGCTCAGTACAGTTCCCGTGCCTCGACGGCCCGGGCCATGGCCGCCAACCCGGCGTCGTTCGGATGCACGTGGTCACCCGTGTCGTAGCGAGGCGCCAGCCTGCTCGGATGCCCCGGATCCCGCACCGCGGCGTCGAAGTCCACCACGGCGTCGAACGCTCCGGACTCGCGGATCCACTCGTTGACGGCAAGCCGATCGGCCTCACCCGCGGCGTTGTAGCGCGGTGCGCCCTCGAACGGTGTGATCGTTCCGCCCACGACGCGGATACCGGCCTCGTGCGCCCGGGCGATCAGTTGTTCGTAGACGCCGATGAGTTCGCGCGGTTCCGGACGTCGCAGCAGCCGGTCCGCGACCACGTCCGGGTAGCGGTGGTTGGCGTCGACCGTCGACTTCACGCCGTCGGTGATCGAGTCGCCGAAGAACACCACCGAACCCGCCGAACGGCTGCGGACGTCGATGCCGTCCAGGAAGTAGCGTGCCGTGCCGATGGGCTCGTAGCTCCTCCCCGAACCGTTCGTGGCGTCGCCCGGCGCGAGGAAGGTGGTCGACCTGCCTTCGTAGTGCACCGAGGCCCGCCCGGTGGATTCGGGAAGATGCAGGCTGACCACGAGGTCGCTGTTGTCGGCCACCTCCAGTTCGACCGGGTCCGAGACCCACTCCGCGCCCGCCGGAACCGTGGTGGCGGACCGACCGTCGAACGTCACCGGCACCGCGGCCGCGGGGTCGATGCTCGGGGTTCCCCGGCCACCCCGGCGCGGGGTCACCGTCACCGCTCCCACGGACAGTGGTTTCGTGCCGTGGACGTTCGTCAGGCGCAGCCGGAACCGGTCACCGCCCACCGACAGGTGCACGACCTGGCGCAGCGTCTGATTTTCGAAGTGCTGGGTCTCCGGGCGGCTGTCCGGCGGAGTCACGGCCGCGGCCCAGGAGCCCACCCACTCCGCGCCACCCGCGTGCGGAGGACGTCGGTGGTCGGACGCCGAGGAGGGCGTGACCAGCAGCAGAGTGGTGGTTGCTGCCGCGAGGAGGTACCAGAATCCCCTGCGGGGCGTCGTTCCTCCGGAACCGGTGTTGTGCAAGACGACCTACCTCGGCAGTGGTAGTTGGGGCACGAGCCACTTTTGAATCGTTTCAATCGAAACCTATTCCCACGATGTCCGGCGGGCAATACTCCGGGTGGTGGTACCGGGGCCCGACGTGACGCCAGTGCCCGGGCGGCCTCCCGCGCGAAGTGCGGCCGGGCTTCGCGCGGGGTGATTCCGGCGCCGCCAGTGCCGCGCGGTCCGCGTGTGACCACGCTCGTGCCGGCCGGCAACCGGCTCGCCGAACCGGACACCGAGGGGAGCGGGGGGCGGGGTGCGGCAACGACTGAGAAGCAGCAACGACTGAGAGCCGGTTCTCCCGCTCGCGCGAGGCGGTTCGCCGCGCTGTGCCGCCCGGACTCCGCGATCGACACGGGCGCGAGCGTCATCGGAAGTACGGGCTCTCGTCGCCCGCTCCGATCTCCCGCTGCCGAGCCGAGCCGGTTCCGGCACAATCCGGCACGGAAACCACCACGCGCCCCGCCACGGCGGGATCGAGGCGCGCGGATCGGGTCGAACTGGTGACCACATCGGACCGGACACCGAGTTCCGGCGGAGGGAAAGCCCACTTGACGACCGAACCGGCGATGTCGGCTACGCCCGCCTCGCCCCAGAACCACGCACTGGCGGAGAACCACGCATCGCTGATCGTGCAGGGCCAGGACCGCACCGGTATCGTCGCCGCGGTCAGCGCGGTACTGAGCGGGCACGGCGCGAACATCGTCTCGTTGGACCAGTACTCCGACGATCCGCAGGGCGGTGCGTTCTACCAGCGCACGGTGTTCAGCCTCGACAATCTCAAGGCCGTGCTGCCCACGATCGAGCGGGAGCTGGAAAGCGAACTGGCCAAGGGGTTCGACCTCGACTTCACCCTCCGCGACATGTCGGTGCCCAACCGCGTCGCGATCTTCGCCTCCAGAGAGGACCACTGCCTGCTCGATCTGCTGTGGCGGCACCGCCGGGGTCAGCTGCCGGTGACCATCTCGATGGTCGTGTCCAACCACACCGACACCGCCGACGAAGTGCGCTCCTTCGGCATCCCCTTCGTGCACGTGCCCACGGGTGAGATGGGCAGAGCCGCCGCCGAGGCCGAACACCTGCGGCTGCTGCGGGGCAACGTGGACTTCGTCGTGCTGGCCCGGTACATGCGGATCCTGTCCGGCGAGTTCATCGCGAGCCTGGGGGTGCCGATCATCAACATCCACCACTCGTTCCTGCCCGCCTTCATCGGGGCGACCCCCTACGCCAAGGCCAAGGAACGCGGGGTCAAACTCGTCGGGGCGACCGCCCACTACGTGACCGAGGACCTCGACGAGGGGCCCATCATCGAGCAGGACGTGGTGCGGGTGACCCACGCCGACACCGTCGCCGACATCCGGCGTCGCGGTGCCGACGTGGAGCGCACCGTGCTTTCCCGCGCGGTGCGGTGGCACAGCGAGGACCGCGTGATCCGCACCGACAACAGCACCATCGTCTTCGCCTGATCGAGGTTCCCGAACGTCGGGGCCTGCCCCCGCGCGGCGCCGGAACCGGGCCGTGATCGCCGCGCGAGGTGCACAATGTGGCTATGCGCGAGGCGGAGCACACCCTCGAAGGGCTCGTCGGATTCGCCCGTGCGCTGCGTCATTCCGGAATGCGGTGTGGCCCGGCGCGGGTGCGTTCCTTCCTGGACGCCACCGAGCACGTCGACTTCGCCGACCGTGATCAGCTGTACTGGGCGGGCAGACTGACGCTGTGTTCGGACCCCGAGGACCTGCCCCGTTTCGACGCGGCGTTCCACGCCTGGTTCGGCAGGCTGGTCGAGTCCACCGAACTCCGGCAGGAGCAGCGCAGCCAGGTGCGTTCCCGTGCGCTGCCGTTGGGTGGCGAGGAGCCGGAGTCGGCCGAGTCGACGGAGGTCGAACAGCTCGCGGCCGCCGGGGACGTGGAAGTGCTGCACCACCGTGACCTGGCCGAACTCGGCGAGGAGGAGCGCGCCCACCTGCGGCGGATGATCTCCTGGCTGGATCCGCGTCCGCCGCGTCGTCCCGCGCTGCGTTGGCGCCGGGCACGCGACGGACGACTCGACCCGGGCGCGACCATGCGGGCCATGATCCGCACCGGTGGGGAACCGGTGCGCCTGGTGCGGCGGAAACGCGGTGATCGGCCACGCAAGGTCGTGCTGTTGCTCGACGTCTCGGGCTCGATGAGTCCCTACGCCGACGCGCTGCTGCGCTTCGCGCACGTGGTGGTGCGGGCGGCGCCCGCCAGCACCGAGGTTTTCACCCTCGGCACCAGGCTGACCCGGGTGACCAGGCAGCTGCGGCAACGCGATCCGGAGTTCGCGCTGACCGAGGCAGGCCGGGCGGTGCCGGACTTCTCCGGCGGCACGCGACTGGGAAGCACGCTGCGCGCGTTCCTGGACCGGTGGGGACAGCGCGGGGCCGCTCGGCAGGCGGTGGTGGTGCTGTTCTCGGACGGCTGGGAGCGCGGGGACACCGCCGAGCTCGCCGAGCAGATGATCAGGCTGCGTAGGCTGGCACACGCGGTGTTGTGGGCCAATCCGCACGCGGGCCACGACGGCTACGCCCCCGTGCAGTCCGGCATAGCGGCGGCGCTGCCGCATGTGGACGGGCTCGTCGCCGGGCACAGCCTCGCCGCGCTGCGGGAGCTGTGGCAGCGGGTGCGAAGTTGTTCGGAGTCGGCCACCGCGGGCCGTCCCGCAGGCGATTTCGTGGAGGTGAGTGGTGCGTGACGTACTCGGTGCGCTCCGACGGCACTGGGAGTCCGGGAACTCCGTGGGGGTGGGCACCGTCGTGGCGACCTTTTCCTCGGCGCCGCGCGCGCCCGGCGCGGCCATGCTGGTCGACGGGAGCGGCGAGGTCGCGGGCAGCGTTTCCGGCGGCTGCGTGGAAGGCGCGGTCTACGAAACGGCCGGTTCGGTGCTGGCCGGTGATCCGCCGACGCTGTCCCGCTACGGCGTCAGTGACGACGACGCGTTCGCGGTGGGGTTGACCTGCGGCGGCATCATCGACGTCTTCGTGGAACGCGTGGATCGCGAGACCTTTCCCCGCTTCGATGTGCTCGCCGACTCGGTGGCGGCGGGTGAGCCGGTGGCCGTGGCGACCGTGATCGAGGCACCGGACGAGTCCCGCGTGGGCGGGCGGGTCCTGGTGTGGCACGAGCGCAGCGAGGGCGAGCTGGGCTCGGACCGGCTCGACGACGCGGTGGTCGACGACGCCAGGGGGATGCTGGCCACGGGCCGAACCGGGGTGTTGGAGTACGGCCCGGACGGGCAACGGCGCGGCGAGGGGCTGCGGGTGTTCGTCAACTCGTTCGAACCGCCACCCCGGATGCTGGTGTTCGGGGCCATCGACTTCGCGGCCGCCATGACCAGGGTGGGAGCTTTCCTGGGGTACCGGGTGACCGTGTGCGACGCCCGACCGGTGTTCGCCACCTCCAGCAGGTTTCCCGACGCGCACGAGGTCGTGGTGGACTGGCCGCACCGCTACCTGGAGACCGAGGCCCGGGCGGGCAGGTTGGATTCCCGCACCGCGGTGCTGGTGCTCACCCACGACCCGAAGTTCGACGTGCCGGTGCTGCGTGTCGCGCTGCGGCAGCCGTTGGCCTACGTCGGGGCGATGGGCTCGCGACGTACCCACCGCGACCGGCTCGAAAGGCTGCGTACCGAAGGGGTGACCGACTCCGAACTGGCCGCGTTGTCCTCGCCGCTGGGGCTGGACCTGGGAGCGCGCACCCCGGAGGAGACCGCCGTGTCCATCTCGGCCGAGCTGATCGCCTCCCGGTGGGGCGGAACCGGGCAGCGCCTCTCCCGGCTGGAGGGGGCCATCCACCACGAGCCGGAGCTTCCCGAGCTGTCCGAACGATCCCGGGCCGCCGAGCAGTAGGAGTCCGTGGGGACTGCCGGGCCCCTGCGGTCCTGCCGAGGTCGTGGGGGCAGCCGGATTCGCAGCCCCGGTGGGCCGCCCGAGGTCCGGCAGCACCGGTCGGCTCTAGACGCTGCGCAGCACCGACACCACGATGCCGAGAATCACTGCGTCGTCGCCGTCGATCACCTCGTGGAGCGGATTGCGCGGTTCGAGCAGCACGTGGCCGCCACGGCGGCGATAGACCTTGACCGTGGCCTCCTCGTCGAGCATCGCAGCGACGATCTGACCCGAGTGCGCCTCGGGCTGCTGCCGCACCACGACCACGTCGTCGTGGTTGATCCCGGCGTCGATCATCGAGTCGCCCCGGACCCGCAGCGCGAACACGGTGCCGCGCGCGGCGAACTCCCGGGGCAGCGTGAGTACGTCGGCCACGTGCTCCTCAGCGGTGATCGGGGTGCCCGCGGCGATGTCGCCGACCACCGGGACGCTTACCCGATCGCCGCCCGGCTCCCTCGTCGAGGAGTCCCCCAGGAACATGCGCACGTCGATCGGTCGCGAGACCGTGGTGCCGCGCCGCAGGAAGCCCTTCCACTCCAGGTTCGCCAGGTGTTTCGAGACCGAGGAGGACGACCGCAGGCCCACGGCGTCACCGATCTCGCGCGTGCTCGGTGAGTACCCGTGTTCGACCACCCAGTCCCGGATCGCCGCCAGGATGCGCCGCTGACGTGGTGGCAGGGTGGAGGTGTCCGGATGATCGAGATCGTCGTAGGTGGTCACGGGCGTAGATGGTAGATGCGTGCCTCGTGGATTCGATCACCGGTGTGTCGGGGCGGTCTCGGGGCGGAGCCCCGTCACTCAGCCGTGTGAAGGGGAGTGCGAAGGGGTTTCGGCGCGGGGTGGTGTGGCGTCGATTTCGCGCGAAATCGTCGGGAAGGAGGGAAATGTCGTTGCGTTTGTTTCGTTTGTTGCGGATAATACGGCTGTATCGAGCGCAGGAAGGGTGTGATCGTGATGTCGCAGTCGATGCTCGACTCCGTGCAGCCGAGTGAGGCCGACCGTGAAACGGCGGTGGCGGCGTTACCGCGGGTACGCCACTACCTGAACACGCACGATCACTCCACCGTGCGACTAACGGCCGACGGATTCGAGCGGGAAGACCTGGTCGTGCCGCGTTCAGCGGTGAGACTCTTCGAACGGATCCTCGCCTACATGGCAGCGGGCGCCGGCACCTCGATTGTTCCGACGAACGAGGAACTCACCACTCAGGAGGCCGCGAATCTGCTCAACGTGTCCAGGCCGCATCTGATCGGGTTGTTGGAAGCCGGGAAGATCGACTATCGCATGGTCGGTACCCATCGTCGGGTGAACGTCGAGTCGTTGTTGGAGTACATGCGCCGTGATGACCACGACCGGCGCTCGGCGGCCGATGAGCTCACCCAACTGAGCCAGGACATGGGAGTGTGAGTGTCCTTCGTCGTTGTCTACGACGCGAACGTGCTCTACGGCAGTGTGCCGCGGGATCTGCTGATTCGAGTCGCGCAAAGCGGGATGGTTCAGGCCAAATGGACGCATACGATTCTTGACGAGGTGTTCGACAGCCTCATGATCAATCGGCCCGAATTGAATCGTGAGAGACTTTCGCGCACCAGGCAGCTGATGATCGAGTCTGTTCGCGACTGCCTGATCGAGGACTACGAACCTCTGGTCGAGGTTGTCGAACTGCCCGACAAGAACGCTCGGCACGTGCTGGCTGCGGCCATCAAAGCTCGCGCCCAGGTGATCGTGACGAACAACCTCGGTGATTTCCCTTCGGATGTACTGGCGAGGTGGGATATCGAGCCCAAGACAGCCGACGCTTTCCTTGCCGATCAGGTCCGTCTCGACAAGGCCAAGGTTTTCGGAGCGATCCAGCGTATGGCCGATGCCTACCGGAATCCGCCCATGACCACCGACGACCTGATTCGTAGGCTCGACGAGCAGGGTCTGGTGGAAACGGTGGCGGCACTGCGGATCTGAACTCACCAGGGCTGGGGGAGCTCGTTCGATCACCGGTGTGTGGGGGCGGTCTCGGGGCGGAGCCCCGTCACTCAGCCGTGTGAAGGGGAGTGCGAAGGGGGTTCGGCGCGGGGTGGTGTGGCGTCGATTTCGCGCGAAATCGTCGGGTCCGGCGAGCTGGGCCGGAGGGGCGGGCGCTGTGCGTCGTCCGGGTGTTCGAGGCGCGGAGGCGCCTCCTGATCGTCTGTTGACCAGCTCTTCCCGGGTGTCTCACCTGATCGTGGCGCGTAAATCGTGTGTCGCTGCCCCGGTGCGATGCGTGTTGTTCGGGATCATTGCGGGGAGTCGCAAGGGGGTTGCCTCGCCGCTGTGGGCGTAGCAGCCTCGAAAGTGTGACAGCAGTCACTGCCGAGGGGTGCTTTCGCGGTGGTTCGGTTGCTCGGGCCGCTCGGCCGAAGCGGGCCGGGTGCTACCCCGTGCGCGGGGGAGCGTGCGTGGGAGTGGCGGCTAGTGGAGGGCGCCGCCACGGTTCGCCGACCGTTGGTTCTCGCGCGGCGAAGCGTTCCCACTACCGTGGGCCGAACCGCTCGAAGGGGCCTCGAGGCGTCGTCCCCATGCATGTCCGCACCATGCGGGCAGGCTCCGTGAAGGAGGCCCGATGCCGCGCATAACCGTCGAGGTCGACGGAACCACCTATACCGACGAGGTACAGGCCAGAACGCTGCTCGTGCAGTACCTGCGTGATCAGCTCGGCAAGGTCGGCACCGTCGTCGGTTGTGACACAAGCAACTGTGGTGCCTGCACGGTCCATATGGACGGGCACAGCGTGAAGTCCTGCTCGGTGCTGGCCGTGCAGGCCGACGGGCACGAGGTGACCACCGTCGAGTCCCTGTCCCACGACGGGCAGCTGCACCCGATGCAGCGGGCGTTCCACGACAACCACGCCCTGCAGTGCGGTTTCTGCACGCCGGGAATGATCATGCAGGCATTGGACCTGCTCGCCGAGAATCCCGAGCCCGACGACGAGCAGATCCGCGAGGGGCTGGAGGGCAACCTCTGCCGCTGCACCGGCTACCAGAACATCGTGCGCGCCGTGCGCGATGCCTCCCAGCAGATGCGGGCGGGTGCGGGCCCCGCGATGGAACACTCCGGCGAGGCCCCGGCCCCGCGAACCTCGACCGAACAGACCACCCAACAGCGGGTAGCCGGAGGACAGTCATGACCGCGACACCGGTTAGTCCCACCGAGTCGGAACTCGGCCGTTCCCGCAAGCGCAAGGAAGACGCACGCCTGGTCACCGGCAGGACACGCTGGACGGACAACATGACCGTCCCGGGGATGCTGCACATGGCGGTGCTGCGCAGCCCGGTCGCGCACGCCCGAATCACCTCGGTCGACACCTCCGAAGCGCGGCGCATGCCCGGCGTGCAGGCCGTGGTGACCGGTTCCGACATCGCACAACGACAGGGCAGCCTGCCGTGCGCTTGGCCGGTCACCGCGGACATGAAGGCTCCGCCCGCCCCCGCCATGGCGGTGGACACCGTCAACTTCGCGGGCGAGGCGGTGGCCATGGTCGCCGCGCGCAGCGCCGCCGAGGCACGCGACGCGCTCGACGCCATCGACATCGACTACGAGGACCTCGACGTGGTGCTCGACATCGAGTCGGCCGCCCGGGACGACTCGCCGCTGGTGCACCAGGACCTCGGCACCAACCGCAACGCCACGTGGACCTTCGACTCGGCCGAGGCCGGGACCGGCGGTGACGTGGACGCGGCGCTGCGTGAGGCCGACATCAGGCTGGACCGAACCTTCCGGCAGCAGCGGCTGATCCCGGCCTTCATGGAACCCCGCTCGGTGCTGGCCGATCCGACCGGCGAGCAGTACACGATGTACTCGGCCACCCAGGTTCCGCACATCCTGCGCACCATGCTGGCCATGACGCTGGGAACACCCGAGCAGAAGATCCGGGTGATCGCCCCCGACGTCGGTGGTGGATTCGGCGGCAAACTCCAGGTCACGCCCGAGGAGATCCTGGCCTTCCTGCTCGCCGAGCAGCTCGGGCGGCCGGTCAAGTGGACCGAGTCCCGCTCGGAGACCATGGTGGCGGGTCACCACGGGCGCGACCAGGTGCAGCGACTCTCGCTGGCGGCGCGCTCGGACGGCACCGTCACCGGTCTCGACGTGAAGCTGCTCGCCGACATGGGTGCCTACCTGCGGCTGGTCACACCGGGGATTCCCATACTCGGCGCGCTGATGTTCAACGCGATCTACAAGTTCCCGGCCTACCGGTTCAGCTGCACCAACGTGTTCACCAACAAGACGCCCACCGACGCCTACCGCGGCGCGGGACGTCCGGAGGCGACCTTCGCCATCGAGCGCATGATGGACGAACTCGCGGCGGAACTCGACATGGATCCGATGGAGATCCGTCGCAGGAACTGGATCGGCCACGACGAGTTCCCGTACACCACCGTCGCGGGGCTGACCTACGACTCGGGCAACTACGAGGTCGCCACCGACCGCGCGATGGAGATGTTCGGCTATCAGCAGCTGCGCGACGAGCAGCTGCGACGCAGGCAGTCCGACGACACCGTCCAGCTGGGTATCGGGATCTCCACCTTCACCGAGATGTGCGGGCTGGCTCCCTCCCGGGTGCTGGGGTCGTTGTCCTACGGCGCGGGTGGCTGGGAGAACTCCCAGGTCCGCGTGTTGCCCACCGGCAAGGTCGAGGTGGTCACCGGGACCTCACCACACGGGCAGAGCCACGTGACCTCGTGGAGCCAGATCGTCGCCGATCGGCTGGGCGTGCCGTTCGACGACGTGGAGGTGCTGCACGGGGACACCCAGAGCTCACCGCGCGGGCTGGACACCTACGGGTCCCGTTCGCTCACGGTGGGCGGTATCGCCGCCGTGCACGCCGCCGACAAGGTGATCGACAAGGCCAGGCGGATCGCGGCGCACCTGCTGGAGTGCTCCGAGGACGACCTCGACTTCTCCGACGGCAGGTTCGCCGTGCGGGGCACGGACAAGGGCGTGGCGATCACCGACGTGGCGCTGGCCGCGTTCACCGCCCACGACCTGCCGGAGGGGGTGGAGCCCAATCTGGACGCGGAGGCGAACTTCGACCCGGAGAACTTCTCGTTCCCGCACGGCACGCACCTCTGTGCCGTGGAGGTGGACACCGGGACCGGTGGGGTGCGGATCAGGTCGTACGTGTGCGTGGACGACGTGGGCAGCGTGGTCAACCCGATGATCGTGGAGGGGCAGGTACACGGTGGTCTCGCGCAGGGGATCGCCCAGGCCCTGTACGAGGAGGCCGTCTACGACGACGACGGCACGCTGACCACGGCCACACTCGCCGACTACCTGGTGCCCTCGGCGGTGGACCTTCCGGAGTTCCACACCGACCGCACCGAGACCGACGCCACCTCGAACCCGCTGGGTGTGAAGGGGGTCGGTGAGGCGGGCACCATCGCCTCGACGCCGGCGGTGGTCAACGCCGTGGTCGACGCGCTCCGCCACTACGGGGTGAACGACGTGCAGATGCCGTGCTCGCCGCAGCGGGTCTGGCGGGCGCTGGCCGGTGTGCGAGCCGGTTCCTCGACCGGTTCGGAATCCGGCGGCGGACTCGGATCGATCGACAGCGGTGGCGGTTTCGCGACCGGAGCGAGTGGAGGTGCACGGTGATTCCAGCCGAGTTCGAGTACGTGGCGCCGTCCACGGTGGAGGAAGCGGTACGGACGCTGGACCGGGCCGGCGACGACGCCAAGGTGCTGGCGGGCGGGCAGAGCCTGTTGCCGGTGCTGCGGATGCGGATGGCCGATCCCGGTCTGGTCGTCGACATCGGCGGGATTCCCGAGACGAAGGGGGTCCGCGAGGACGGTGACGCGCTGGTGATCGGGGCGATGACCAGCCATCACGAGGTGATGCGTTCCGACCTGGTGCGACAGCACGCCGAACTGGTGGCGTTGGCCACCCGCACGGTGGCCGATCCCCAGGTGCGCCACCGCGGCACCTTCGGCGGTTCGTTGGCCCACGCGGACCCGGCGGGCGATCTGCCCGCGCCCGTGCTGGCCATGGACGCGGAGATGGTGGTCGTCGGGCCGAGTGGCAGGCGAACCGTGCCCGCCGCCGAGTTCTTCGTGGACTACTTCACCACCGCGCTGCAGGCCAACGAAGTACTGGTCGAGGTGCGGCTGCCCAAGTACACGGGTTGGCGGGCGCACTACGAGAAGTTCAACCGGGTCGCCCAGGCGTGGTCGATCGTGGGAGTGGCGGCCACCCTGCTGGTGCGGGACGGAACCGTGGCGCAGGCACGGGTGGGCCTTACGAACATGGGGGCCACGCCGGTGCGGGCACGCGGAGTGGAGCAGGCCCTGCTCGGCTCCCCGCCGAGCGGGGAGGCGATCCGGCAAGCGGCCGCGCATGCCACGGAAGGCACCCAGGCTGGGAGTGACGCCAGCGCGGAGGCCGACTACCGCGAACATCTCGCAGAGGTACTGACCGGCAGGGCGCTGGCCACAGCGGCCGGTGGATAGGCGCACCCGTTCGGTTCGACGTGGGGGCTCCGGATCCCGGTACCCGAGCCCCCAC
Source organism: Actinopolyspora mzabensis (assembly GCF_900101095.1). Taxonomy (GTDB): domain Bacteria; phylum Actinomycetota; class Actinomycetes; order Mycobacteriales; family Pseudonocardiaceae; genus Actinopolyspora; species Actinopolyspora mzabensis. Next base: position 130,938 of record NZ_FNFM01000008.1, on the reverse strand, counting down.
GGTTCGGCACCCTCCCGGCGCGCGGCCCCAACGGTTCGTAACCGGAAGTGATACGAGTAGGAGGAGCAGTGCGACTCGAACACGAATTCACCGTCCCGGTTCCGGCCGATGTCGCGTGGCCGGTGTTGCTCGATCCCGAGCAGGTGGCCCCCTGCATGCCGGGAGCCACCCTGAAGAGCGCCGAGGGCGAGGAGTTCGCCGGCTCGGTGAAGGTGAAGCTGGGGCCGGTGTCGCTGATGTACAAGGGCAACGGCAGTTTCACCGAGGTCGATCACGAGGAGCGCCGCGCCGTCATCGAGGCGAGCGGCAAGGATTCACGTGGCAACGGTACGGCTTCGGCGAGCGTCACCGCCCGGCTCGCTTCGGAGGGAACGAGCACGAGGGTGCACGTGGGCACCGAGCTGAAGGTAACCGGCAAACCCGCACAGCTGGGCCGCGGGCTGATCTCCGATGTCGCGCAGAAGCTCATCGACCAGTTCGCGGAGTGCCTGGCGGGCAGGCTCACCGGCGGCGAATCGGTGGCGGCAGCGGGGCAGGAACCACTCGCCGGGCAGGAACCAGCCACGGGGAAGGAGACGGTCACCGGCGAGAGCGCCGCGCAGCAGGGCACCCAGGGAACGAGCACGACGGCGAGCTCCTCGGAGACCCCGCGCGACCAGGGCGCGGGGCAGCCCGGTGCTTCCGCCTCGGCCGGCCCTGTCGGAAACGGTTCCGGTCCCGCCGCGTCGAACGACGGCGACCGAAGCACGGCGAGTCCCGCCTCCGGTCCCTCCACCGGGGAAACGAGCGGCGGTGCCTCCGCACCGGCCGGGAGCGGCCCCGGCTGGAAGGTCACCGAGGTGGAGAGCGGGGAGAGCTCCCGCTCCACCGCCCGGTTATCGGCGGTGCACCCCGGCGCCACGGGAGGGTCGTCCACTTCGAACGATGCCGTGGACCTGCTGGGCACGGCCGGTATGCCGGTGTTGAAGCGGGTCGCTCCGCTGGTCGCCGGGCTGGCTGCGTTGACCGTGTTGTTCGTCCTGCTCCGCAGGAGGGCCCGCCGTGCGGAGTGAACGGGGTGCGCACCCGTCGAGCTGTCGGTCCGTGGGGGGGGGCTTCCGCCGCGGGCCGGGTTCGGCCGGGCCGCCCGGAACATCCGGAGGCACCCGACCGAACCGACCAGTCATCGCTGGTTTCCGAGGCCCTACTGGTGGCCGGAGCCGTCCTCGCCGAGCAGTGAGTCCGCGATGCCGTTGGCGGTGCCGAGGGCACGCATCGCCTCGTCCGCATAGCTCTCGCCCCGGCCGCTCTCGGAACCCGAGCCCTGGTGGGAGTAGCCGTTCGTGAACGCCTCCGAAGTCAGCTTCGGCAGCAGCTGCGACAGCAGCAGGGTGGACAGTCCCGACTGCTCACCCCCACCACCACGCACGACCACGGGACGCGGTGCCCGCTCGGCGAGCCTGGCGCCCACCTCCAGCCTGCGTCGAGCCAGTTCGTAGTGCAGCACCGCGCGGTTGTCGCGGTAGGACTGGCCAAGCCGCTGCCGGGACTTCGCCTCGTTCTGCGCCTCGGTCAGCGTCGCCCTGCCGCGCGCCTCGATCTCCCACTGCGCCCGCTGCGCCTCGGTCTCCTGCTCCTCCAGCTGCCTGGCGACATCGCGTCGAGCCTGGTTGCGGGCCGCTTTCACCTCGACCAGCTTGGCGTCGCGGGTCTTCTTGGCGCGCTCGATCTCCATCAGCAGGTTGTCGATCCGCCGCTTGCGGGTCAGTTCCCACTCCCGTTCGTAGGCACTGAGCTCCTTGGCGACCCGCTCCCGGGTGGCGAGGTGCTGCTGGTACTGGTCCGGCAGCTGCACGTCCGGGATGTTGGCGCCGAGGATGCTGACCCCGTACTTGTTGAGCTGCCGGTTCAGCGTCGCCTGCATGTCCTCGACGTCGCTGCCGCGCAGCTCGTAGGCCTCCTCGGTGTGCACCTGCCTGCCGCGCTGCCGGATCGCGTCCTGCACCGCGCTGGACAGCACCACGTCGAAGTTGCCCGCCCCGATGGTGCGCACGAAGTCGATCGGATTGTCGATGCGGAACTTCAGGAAGAACTCGATCGCCTTCAGCGGCACGTCCTCGGAGGTGGGGCAGGCCGCGACGGGTGCGTTGTACGGGATCTCGGTGGTGGTGTCGACGACGAACTCCACCTTGTCCCAGGGCCACCACAGGTAGTGCCGACCGGGGGAGAGGGTTCCGGTGAACGCGCCGTAGCGACTGCGAATACCGGTGGTGCCCTGCTCGATCTCCACGATCGAAGCACGCCACAGCGCGATCGCGGCGAGTACCAGCGCCACGGCGGCGGCGCTCCCCGTGGCCACGGCGACCAGGCCGCCGCTGAACACCGCAGTGCCCGCGAGGTAGAGCGCCACGAACAGCAGCGCGAGCCAGCCGACGCTCCGGCCGTCCTTCGGGATCACCACGGGGACGAGTCTGCCCTCGTCACCACCGCGAATGAGCTCACGGACCTTCGACCACGGCGCGACCACATCGGTGATCTTGGAAAAACCGCGTTGTTGGGTGGACATCACAGCTCACCTGCCTGCTGTTGTTCGCCGCTCCCGTTGTCGCCGCTTCCGGCGTCGCCACCCAGAGCCTCGCGGCCAGGAGTCTCGCCGCCCGGAGTCTCGTCGGTGGTCGTCCCGGCGGTGCCGTTCGGATCCGCTCCGGGCGCGGGGGGCGCCGGAGCGTCCTCCCCAGTGGTGGGAAGCGCGGTATCGGTCTCCGTCCCGTCGGAGCCGGTCGTGCCGGGCTCCCCGAGCCCGGACTCCGGGGTTTCGGTGCCGGCGACCTCGATGTCGGCGGTTTCGGACTCCGCGCCGGGGAATTCCGACTCCGTGGCCTCCGTTCCGGGTGACTCGGTGTGCCCACCCGCCGCCAGCAGTTGCTCGATCTCGGCCTCACGGCCGCTGATGCGTTCCCGGATCGCTGCCGTGCGCTCCCGGATCGCTGCCACATCCGATTCGGACAGTCCCGCCGCGCCCTCGTGGTTGCCGAGCATCCGCCGCGCCGCGGCCGGGTAGTCGAGGTCCTCCTGGTCCCCGAGCGAGACGAGTACCGGCAGGTGCTCGGCCAGGCTCTCCAGCTTGTCCAGCACGTCCTTCTCGTAGTGGTATTCCAGGATCTCCGGATTGTTCGCGGCGCTCACCGCGCGAATGTCCAGCGCCTGCGCCTCCAGCAGCGCGGAGTTGGCGTTGGCGGTGCTCTCGGCCTCCACGAAGCGCTGTCGAGCCTGTGCCTTGGCGCGGTTGGTCTCGCGTTCCAGTGCGGTGTCCATCTGCGCCTGGTAACTGGCGATCTCGGCCCTGATCCCGGACAGGCTCTCGTTCATCGAGGCCAGTTCCTTGTTCAGATCCCCCTCGTCCTGTTCCTTGCGCAGGCTGAGCTCGTACTCGTAGGTGTATGCGTCCTTGGCCATCCGCACCATCTCCGGAGCCGCGAGGTCGGCCCGGTACTGCTGGCTCGACGGCTCGGCGTGGGTGATGTTGGCGCTGGTCAGCCGTACGGCGGGCAGGAACTGCTCGTTCAGGCTGTCCAGCAGTTCCTGGGTGCTCTCCCCGACGAGGTCGTAGATGTCCTCCGCCCGCTGTTGGTAGATCAGACTCCGGGTGACCTCGCTGACGGCGTTGGTCAGCTTGTCGGAGAAACCGGAGACGGCACCGAGCGCGAACATGAACTGCGTCGGGTCCTCGATGCGGAACTGCAGGAACAGATCCACCGAGGCCTTGATGCCACCTCGAGTGGGCGCCTCGCTGATGGGGGCGTTGAACGGGTACTCCCGCGTGGTGTTCAGCACGTAGCTGACCTTCTTGCGGGGATCGAGCAGCACCGTTCGGCCCGGTCCCACGGTGCGGTCGAGCTTGCTGAACTTGGTGATCATCGCCTGGCACCCCTCCGGCACCATGACGACGCTGCGCCGTGCCCAGAGCAGCACGGCCAGGATCACCAGCAGCGTCCAGATCTGCGGACCGAACCAGGCTGTTCCCACGCCGGTCGACCGGGTCGCCACCAGGCCGAGCACCGCCAGGAAGGCCAGCCCCAGCACCGGGATCGCGAGGGCGGTGATCGCGTTGCGCTTGGGGATCACGACGGGGCAGATCACATTGACCCACTCCCCGCCGTCACCCCGTTCCAGGGTGGTGTTGCTGACGATCGCACCGATCTCCTCCATCGATGCGCTCTGCTGGTCTATCCGGGTACCCGCCGAGCTGCCCTGTTCCCGCGCGGAGAGGAAGTCGCCCGGGTCGATCGCGAACCCGTCGTCGCCGCGCTCGGCGGCCTCACCGACCGTTTCGGACGGATCCTGCCCCTCACTCACCGCGGACATGGCTCGACGCCCGGCCGCTGCGATGGTCATGCGCCTCGCTCCTTTTAGAGCTCATTGTCGAAAAACCGGTTCGAACGATCGCCGACCATCGCGGGTCGGGCCGCTCCAGCGGGACCACGAATCGTTTCGAACGGCCCGTTCACGGCCCCGGAACCGTCCACACCCACAACTCGCGACAGCGATGTTCGGGGAAGCCGAAATCCCGGTGTCGCCGTCGTGCGGTTGCCAGAGGTTATCGCACACGGCGGAAGACGCGCGGCGGTTTCGTCGTATCCGAGCCGGGAATTCGACCTTTCCCGCCGTTTTCGCGCGTTTCGTCAGTTCCGCGGAGCGGATCTCACCCGCTTCCGGAAATTCGGTTATTCCGATTCCTCGACATCGTGACGCGGCATGACGTCGTGCACCCGGCGCAACCGGTCCAGCCAGCGGTGCTGCGTCTCCGCCGGAGGCGTGGCCGCGGCGACCAGTGCGGGGGAGGGGGTGGGGGCGCGTCGCGGTACCGGAAGCCACCCGTTCACCGGTAGCAGGGAGTCGCTGACCATGTCGCCTTCCAGCAGGGCCACCGTGCCGAGACCGCAGGCGAAGGGCAGCTCCGGGAGTGCCCCGGCTAGGGCGAGCTGAGCGGCCAACCCCACGCTGCTCTCCACCGCGGAGGAGACCACGCAGGGAAGTCCGCAGGCCTCGGCCACCCGGAGCGCGCGTCGGACCCCGCCCAGCGGGGTCGCCTTGATCACCGCCACATCGGCCGCCTCCGCGACCGCCACCCGCAGCGGGTCCGCCGCCCGCCGAATCGATTCATCCACCGCGATGCGCACGTCCACCCGCCGCCGTACGGCCGCCAGCTCCGGCACCGTGGGGCAGGGCTGTTCGACGTACTCCAGGCCGGAAGCGGCGCGGTCGAGCTCTCGTATCCGCCGCACCGCCGTGTCGATGTCCCAGGCGGCGTTGGCGTCCACCCGGACGGCCCCGGAGCTGCCCAGCGCGGCCCGCACCGCCACCAACCGTTCGATGTCGGCCGACTCCGGCTGTCCCGTTTCGGCCACCTTGACCTTCGCGGTACGACAACCGGAGTCCGCCACGATCCGGTGCGCCCGCTCCGGATCCACGGCCGGAACGGTGCAGTTGACCGGCACGGCGTCCCGCCGCGGCTCGGGCCAGCTCTCGAAGCAACTCTCCAGGGCGGCGCGCAGCCAGGGTGCGGAATCCACGTCCGAGTAGTCCTCGAACGGGCAGAACTCCCCCCAGCCCGCGGGCCCGCTGAGCAGCACGCCCTGTCTGGTCGTGACTCCCCGAAACCTCGTACGCATCGGCAGACTGTAGACGCGTACCGCGTCGAGCTCGGCCAGGTCGAGTTCGTCATCGGTGGAGCACATGACTTCGATCCTGGCACGTGCGTACCAACCCGGGCACGGGGTTGGAGTCAACACCACACCGTCGGCGGTGGTCACCGCCGGGCGGTGTGGTCGGGGTCAGGCCACGCTCGGCCTGCCGATGTCGAAGACGTCGACCTCGAAGCGTGCCCACTGCTGCCGCAGCGCCGCGACGCCCCGGTCGAGCGCGAAGTTCAGTTCACCCAGGGTGACCGGCAGCAGCGTGAACACCTGCAGCTGTTCCACCCCCTGCGCGTCGGTGAACCGGGTGAACTCGGGAGGGAAGAGTGGGTGCCCACCCGCCAGCAGCGCGTGGAACTCGGTCCCGGCCAGCAGCGGTTTGTCGTTCGGCACGAGCTGGTCCGGCACCAGGTGAGTCCCGTTCCGTACCAACAGCTCCGCCGAGATGTCCACCAGGTACCGGGCCGCCTCGGCCTGTTCCCGGTAGACCGTGCACGCCAGTTCCTGCGCGGGCTCGGCACCGATCGGTTGGAAACGCAGCCCGGAACTGATCACGGAGCTGAGGTGGTATTTTTCCAGGTGGAAAAACACCAGACCGTAGCCACGATCGGGGCCGTGCACGTTCGGTGGTTCCGCCTCGGACGGTGTTCCCGCGTACCGTTCCAGGTTCTCGGCCAACCCGACGAAGCGGTGAGCCCCGCCTATCGTGGGTGTCGCGTCGTTCCCGGTGCTCATCCTGGCCCTCCAGCATCCTCCGCCTGCGGTGGTGTCCAACTACGGGCGTCGAAGCGGGACCGGCTCACCACGAGCCGTACCCCGCGCCCCCAGGAGCGGGGCAATCGCCTCTCACCCGTCCACATCGGGAACGGTCGGGCCCAGCAGGTCCTCGGAGTCCACTATCCGGTAGGCATAGCCCTGTTCGGTGAGGAAGCGTTGCCGGTGTGCAGCGTAGTCGGTGTCCAGGGTGTCCCTGGCAACCACCGAGTAGAAGTGTGCCTGGCCACCTTCCGTCTTCGGCCGCAGCAGTCTGCCCAGCCGTTGGGCCTCCTCCTGCCGTGAACCGAACGTGCCGGACACCTGCACGGCCACCGAGGCCTCCGGGAGGTCGATGGAGAAGTTGGCGACCTTGGATACCACCAGCCGGTTGATCTCACCGCGCCGGAAGGAGTCGTAGAGGGCCTCGCGCTCCCTGTTCCTGGTCGAGCCCTCGATGATCGGGGCGTCCAGCTCCTGGCCCAGCTCGTGCAGTTGTTCCAGGTAGGCCCCGATGACGAGCGCGGGCTCGCCGGGGTGCTGATCCAGGATGGCCCGTACCACCGACGCCTTGGTACGTGCGGTGGCACACACCTTGTAGCGTTCCTCGGCCTCGGCGGTGGCGTACTCGAGGCGTTCGTTCTCGGTCAGCGTCACGCGCACCTCGACGCAGTCGGCGGGCGCGATCCAGCCCTGCGCCTCGATGTCCTTCCACGGCGCGTCGAACCGCTTGGGGCCGATCAGCGAGAACACGTCGCTCTCCCGTCCGTCCTCCCGCACGAGGGTGGCGGTCAGGCCGAGGCGACGCCTGGACTGGAGATCGGCGGTCATTCGGAACACCGGCGCGGGAAGCAGGTGCACCTCGTCGTAGACGATCAGGCCCCAGTCCCGGGACTCGAACAGGTCGAGGTGCTGGTACTCGCCCTTGGACTTGCGGGTTATCACCTGGTAAGTGGCGATGGTGACCGGCCGGATCTCCTTCTGCTCACCGGAGTACTCGCCGATCTCGTCCTCGGTCAGCGAGGTTCGTTCCACCAGCTCGCGCTTCCACTGTCGCCCGGCGACCGTGTTGGTGACCAGGATCAGCGTGGTCGCCCCCGCCTCCGCCATGGCCGCCGCGCCGACCAGCGTCTTACCGGCGCCGCAGGGCAGCACCACCACTCCCGAGCCCCCTGCCCAGAAGGAGTCCACGGCCTGCCGCTGGTAGTCACGCAGTTGCCAGCCGTGCTGCCGCAGCGAGATCGCGTGGGCCTCGCCGTCCACGTAACCCGCCAGGTCCTCGGCGGGCCATCCCAGTTTGAGCAGGGTCTGCTTGAGCCTGCCGCGTTCGCTGGGATGCACCACCACGGTGTCGTCGTCCAGGCGTGACCCCACCATGGGTTTGACTTTCTTGCTGCGAAGCACCTCTTCGAGCACGGCACGATCACGCGCCGTCAGCACCAGGCCGTGCGCCGGGTCGTTGGACAGCTCCAGCCTGCCGTAACGCCCCATCGTCTCGACGATGTCGACGAGCAGCGGCTGCGGAACCGGGTACCTGGAGTTGTTGACCAACGCGTCGACCACCTGCTCGGGGTCGTGCCCCGCGGCCCGCGCGTTCCAGAGCGCGAGCGGGGTTACCCGGTAGGTGTGGACGTGTTCCGGTGCGCGTTCCAATTCGGCGAACGGTGCGATCGCGGTTCGGGCCTGCTCGGCCCCGGGGTGATCTACCTCCAGCAGGATGGTCTTGTCCGATTGGACGATCAGCGGTCCGTCGGTCACGTGCTCGCTCCTGGCTGAACTGGATCGGTGCTGGTGTGCGCGGCGGGGACACCACCGACGCAACGGGTTGCCGACCGTCGAGTATTCCACCGCCGAGGGAGCGTGCCACAGTGTCGCGCACCACGGTACCCGTCGAGGTGGCCGGTGGAGTGGATGTCGATCTCTCGTGGGACCGGCGCCCGCTCCCGCGGAAACGGGGAGCGCGACGGCTTCGCGAGTTCGTTCCGCGTGCGGCGGTGCGGGGGACAAAACTCCTGTTGCGGTGAGATTCCATTGCCACAACACTTGTCCGGTTCGCCGGAAAACGAGCTCCCGGCATGTCGCAGACTCCAGTACCTTCTTCGTCCGAAAGAGTGAAAGCTATCGAAGAGGACGGCGTGAGTACTCCATCGCAACCACCCGATCCGGCGGAACCGCCCGAAGAGCAGCGGGCAGCAGCGGAGCCCGCCCTCGAAGCCGAGGAAGAGCAGCCCACCTCCGAAGCAGGGGAGGGCAAGGCGCGTAAACCGCTGGTGATCACACTCACCACGCTCGGCGTGGCGGTGCTGCTCGGAGTTCTCGGGACGTTCGCTCTCGGACCGCTACGGTCGAACATCACCGAAGCGGTCTCGGGCTTCACGGGACCGAACCTCGAGAAGGGTGACTGTATCGACCTGGTCGACGCGAGCCTGCAGAGCTTCGAGGAGGAGAAGGTCGCGTGCGGGTCCCAGGCCTCGGACTACAAGATCGTCAAACACCTCACCGACGAGAGCTGCTCCGATAATCGGGCTTACGAGGTGCTGACCATCGAGAGCGACGTCTACTGCATGGTCATGGACGTCACCGTCGGGGACTGTCTGTGGATGCAGGACAAGCAGCACCTGGACACCAAGGTCGACTGCGAGTCCGAAAACGCCACCCGGAACGTCACCAAGGTCGCCGACAAGGCCGACAAGGCCGTCTGCGCTCCCGGTTCCTACTACGCGATCTACCCCGAGCCCGCCCGCACGGTGTGCATGAAGGAAATCAACGGTAAGGGCTGAAGTACCGGGTCGGACCACTCCCGCGAACGAGCTCGCGGCGGCTCGTTCGATACCGGCGGCGCGTTCTCGGGCGCCATCGGGTGACCGGATCCGTCCGCCACCGCTCGGTGGCGGACGGATCCTCGTGTCCGGGACGGGTCAGCGCGACTCGCGCACCGCCGATTCCGCCGTGGAGTCGGCCGATTCCGGTTCGGACTCCCCACCCTCGGTTTCCGACACCGCCGCGGTCCTGGAACTCGCCTCGGTTTCGGAAGCCGCGTCCGTTCCCGAATCCGCCTCACCGGCCTCGGCCGATTCCGTGCGGGAGTCCGGTTCTTCCTCGTGAGCGGATTCTTCCGTCCGGGGTCGTTCCTCGGCCTGCTCCGGTGCCGTCTCGGAGTCCAGGGTCGCCCCGGAGTCCGGTTCGGCCTCACCGGACGAGTCCGCCGTCGAAGTCGAGTCCGTGTCGGTATCCGGCGTCGTGTCCCCGGTTCGATCGGCCGGGGCTTGCGGAGCTTCCCCGGAACCACGTTCGTCGCCGGTCTCGCCGGTCTCCCCGGCCTCGGTGCTCGGTTCGCGGTTGGTCGCGGAACCGTCCGAGTCGGCCTGCTGCTCGCGGTTTCGCAACAGCCTGGCTATCTCGCCACGCAGCTGAACGAAAGTCTCCGATTCGCGCGTACTGATCTGGTCGCGATCCTCACCGAGTTCGACCGGCAGATCGGCCACTATGGAGGCCGGGGACTTCGAGAGCACCAACACCCGGTCGCTGAGGTACACGCTCTCGTCGATGTCGTGGGTGACCAGCAGAATCGTCGTGTCCTGCTCCTTGCGCACCTGCAGCAGCAGGTCCTCGAGCTCGAACCTGGTCTGCGCGTCCACCGAGGCGAACGGCTCGTCCATCAGCAACAGCGCGGGACGGCAGGCCAGTGCCCGGGCGATGGCAACGCGCTGCTGCATGCCGCCGGAGAGCTGCCAGGGATACTTGCGTTCCGAACCGGCCAGTCCCACCCATCGCAGCGTCTGTTCCGCCCGTTCCCGGCGCTCGGACTTGCCGATACCGCGGGAGCGCAGCGGGAACTCGATGTTGCCGCGCACACTCATCCACGGAAAAAGCGAGCGGCTGTAGTCCTGGAAGACCACAGCCAGGTCCTCCGGCACACCTCGCACCAGGTCGCCGTGCATCCGCACCTCGCCGCGACTCGGCGCGATCAGGGAGGCGAGGCAGCGCAGCAGCGTCGACTTGCCGCATCCCGAGGGGCCGACGATGCAGGCCAACTGGCCCGACTCCACGTCGAAGGACACGTCGCCGATCGCGGTGTGCTGTTGACTGCCCGCGTAGGTGTGGCCCAACCCCGTGACTTCCAGCATCTTCGGCACGGTGTCGCTCCTGTCGGTTATCGGTTCGGATTGCTCCACTGTCGGGGTGTTGGTCATTGCGGCACCGCCTTGAGGACACGGCTCTCGACAGCCGAGAGGATCGCGTTCAGCACGTAGCCGAGAACGCCGATGAGTACGATTCCGCCCCAGAGCTGTTCGTAGTCGAGTTGGTCGCGCGCCAGCACCATCGCGTGGCCCAGGCCGTCGCTGGCTCCGACCAGCTCCGAGATCACCATCATGATCAGCGCCAGCGAGAGGCTGATCCGCAGACCCGCGAAGATCTTCGGCACGGCGCTGGGAAGCACCACCGAGCCGAACCAGAGCGGACGGGATATCCGGAAGGCGCGAGCGGTCTCGGTCTTGGTGACGTCCACCGAACGCGCGCCGTCGGCGCTGTTGAGCAGGATCGGCCACACGCAGCCGAAGACGATCGTGGCCAGCTGCATTTTGAAGCCGATGCTGAACAGCACCATGAACACCGGCAGCAGCGCCGGGGGCGGGATGGACCGCGCGAAGGACAACAGCGGCCCCACGTAGGCGAGCGCGTTGCGCGAACGCCCCAGCGCCAGGCCGAGAGCCACTCCGCCGACTCCGGCGATCAGCCATCCGAGCAGCAACCTGCCGATGCTGGGCAGCACGTCGTCGAACGCGGCTTCGGTCAGGAAGAGCGTGCCGATCCCACCGCTGAACCACAGTTCCCAGGTCCTGGTGACGATCTGGAACGGGGTGGGGAAGAACGTGTTGTCACCGCCGACGGTGATCAGCTGCCAAAGCAGCACGCACACGATCAGTACCGTGAGTTGCAGCGCGGCCCCGGTCAGCCGACCACGAGCGCGGACCCTGGTTCCTTCGGTGCTCATGATGTTCCTCCCGCCGGGGCCCAGGTGATCCACTTCCGTTGCGCGCCGGCCATGCCCGCGTTGATCAGGTAGCCGAACACGCCCGCGACCAGGGTTCCCGCCAGTACCTGATCCATCCGGCCCGCACCGCTGCTGGCCAGGTAGATGTAGTGGCCGATTCCCCCGTTGCTGCCCATGAGCATCTCGGCGCTGATCAGCACGATCAGTGCGGTGCTCGCGGACAGTCGCAGACCGGTGAACACGAACGGGATCACGTTGGGCAGCTTCACACGCAGCAGCACCTGCGTTCGCGAGATCCGGAACGCCCGGGCGGACTCGAGCAACTGGTCGTCGATCTCACCGATGGCGTAGATCGTGTTGAACAACAGTGGCCACAGACCGGCGTAGACTGCTAGAAAGATCTTGCCCGCGGGACTGCCCGCCGCCACGACCACCACCAGCGGGATCAGCGCGACCGAGGGTACGGGGCGAAGGAATTCGATCAGTGCCGTCACCGCGGTGCGCAGCAACGGCACGCTGCCGAGCAACAGCCCGCCGGGCACGGCGATCACAGCGCAGCAGAACAGCGCGATCAGCCATGCCAGGACGGTGGCGACCACGTCGCGCAGGAAGTCCTGCTCGCCGAGCATCCGCACGAGTTCCTGCAGCACGGTGGACGGAGGTGGGAGATACTGCTGTGGCGCCAGACCGGAACGGCCGACGATCTCGCAAATCACGAGAAAGACGGCGACCCCGATCAGCGCGCGTAAGGTGTTACGCATGATTTCCTGACTGGTTCCGATGGTTTGGCCGGGATCCGTCGATCCGGGACACTGTTACGAGTCGCTCCCGCCGGGAGCTTCGGCCCGGCGAACGCCTCGCCCTCCCGGGCGGAAAACCTCGATCAGTCGAGCGGCAAGCAAATGCCGGGCCGCGTTCGGCGGCCCGGCTTCGTTGCTCGTCCTCAGGTCACTCGTTGCTCTCGGGTGCCTGGTAGAGCATCGTCTTGATGTCGAACTGGTTCGCCGGGAGCTCCCCGTTGTTCTCCATCAGGCTCACGACGCTCTTGAGCCTGCTGGCTTCGAGTGTCGACGGGTAGGTGCCGATCGTGACCAGCGAGGCCGTCTTGGGCTTGATCTTGGTGTACTGCGGCAGCAGTTCCTCGACCGTGTTGCGATCCCCGTTGGCCTCGGCCTGGGCCTTCGACATCACGCGCTGGAACTTGGCGGCGGCTTCGGAGTTCTGCTCGACCCACTGGCTGGTGGCGGCGTAACCCGCGATCGGCATGTTCGCGGTCGGGCCGGAGGCCTGGTCCAGCAGGGTCTCCGCGCCGAGCTGGTTGGCGCGGGAGATGAAGGGTTCGATCACCGAGGCCGCGGCGACATCGCCCCGCTCCAGTGCGGAGGGCATGTCCGGGAAGTCCATCGTGACGAACTCGATCTTGCTGGTGTCGACCCCTCGGGTCTCCAGCGCGCTCACCGCGGTGAGTTCGTTGAGGTTGGCCCGGGTGTTCACGGCCACCTTCTTGCCCTCGAGGTCGGCGGGCTGCTGCACCGAGCCGTCCGGCATGTGCATCAGCAGGAAGGTGCCCTTGGTGGCCTGGTAGGCGTCCGAGATGGCCTTGACGTCCACCTTGTCCTGCTGCTTGGCCCGGATGAACGAGACCCAGTTGCCGAAGGTGACGTCCAGCTCACCACTGGCGATCTTCGGGATTCCTTGCGCACCACCGGCGATGGTGCTGGTGTTGATCTTCAGCCCCTCTTCGGCGAAGTAGCCCTTGTTCTTGGCCAGTTGCAGTGGCGCCACGTCAACCGCGGGCATGGTGCCCAGGTTGATGGTGGTCATCCCGGAGTTCGTGTCCTCGTTGCCTTCCGAGCCGCTCAGCAGACCGCAGCCGGAGGTCAGGAACAGGCCGATTCCGGCAGCGAGCGCCAGCGCTCTCCGGGACAGTGAGCGGCCGCTGGGGCCGCCGCGCGTAACAGGTCGAACCATGGTCAGCAATGCTCTTTCGGGTGATCTGAACGGGACGGCGAACAGCTCATTACTTTCACGGTTCCGGTACTAAGAGTCAACAGCTCAATAATTACACCACCATACGAGCGATACTCAATGAGCTATTTGGACACACAGTGCGAACAATGAATCTCTTTCGCATAACAAGTGCGATTGATCTCAGGCGCTCGCGCTCCCAGGTGTGTTTTATCTCACAGTAAAGGGTGAGAGGTAGCTCGCTGTGCCGATCTAACCCGGTGATTACCCTCTAAAGGTCTAATCCTGGCAATAGTGTGAATAACGGTACGTATAGCGCCCCACTTTCCCGATCGTGGTGCGCGCCAGTACGCTGAGGCCGCCCGTAGGAGTCGCGCAGCCCCGGCTCCAAGGGTGGTGCGTTCGGGATGTCAGGGTGACGACCATCCCCTGAGCTGCACTTTCCGTGTTTTCGGTGTCGACTGTCCGCACTGCGGAGACGACACGTGCCCGTAACTGTCGGAATGAGGAAGCCACGAGTGGCCGGAGGAAACAAAGGCCCCGATCGGTCGACCGGGACGGGGTCAGCGGGTTCACACCCATTGATGACGGGTGCGGAAACCGCGACCGCGAGTGAAACGGGTGCGCCGGGGGATGCACCCGCTGCGAACGGCAGCAGCGGTCCGGTCGACGATCACTCCGAGGAGCGGCCCTCGGGTGGGCTGCGGATGCGCAACTGGCGCCTGCGTACCAAGCTGCTGGTGGTTCTGCTCGTTCCGGCGCTGGCAGCGCTGGTGTTCGGTGCGCTGCAGGTCGTCTCCGACTACAACCAGACCCAGCAACTGCTCCGGATGCGGCAGCAGGTCACTCTGGACACCAGATCCGCCGAGGTCGTGCACGAGTTACAGCGCGAGCGCGACCTCACGGTGGCCTATATCGCGGCCGGACGCGGTGGCGAACGTTCCCAGCTCACCGAGCAGCGCGACGCCGTGGACGCCGCGGTCGAACGGTTCCGCTCGGCGATCGACGAGGCCAACCAGCGGGGCAACACCGCTGTTGCCTCCTCCTACGAGCAAGCGGTCAACCGGTTGGACCGGCTGCAGGCGCTGCGCTCGGTCACCGACGAGACCGCCTACCCGGCCAAGGCCGCGCTGCGTGCCTACAGTGCCTCCCTGGACAACCTGATCGCGCTCGGGGAGCGCGCCGTCACCAGGATCAACAACGAGGGTGTTGTTCGGCTCTACCGGGCTACGAACGCGCTGTCCCGGGTCAAGGAGCAGGAATCGGTCAAACGCGCCAGACTGCTCTCGGCGTTGGAGAGCGGCGAGTTCGGCATCGGTGGCCAGCGGCAGCTGCTCGCCACCGACGCGAGCATGGAGGCCGCGCTGGAGGAGTTCCGCAAGCGCGCCACCAACGCCCAGGTTCAGCGCTACAACGACACCGTCTCGGGGCTCGCGGTCGGCCAGGCTCGTGACCTGCAAGAAACTGCCATCGTGCAGGCTCAGCAGGGTGAGGGGCTGGACGATATAAACGCCCAGGAGTGGATGCGTACCGCGACGCAGGCGGTGAACCTCACCTACCAGGTTGAGTCGGAACTCCGGCAGCAGCTGCAGAACGAGGCGGACCAGCTCGCCGGCGCCGCTCGCACCCAGACCTATGTCGTGGTGGTGCTGGTACTCCTCGTGTTGATCGCGGCGTTCGCCATCGCCCTCATAGTGGCGCGTTCACTGCTGCTGCCGCTGCGCACACTGCGGCGTTCCGCGCTGAACGTGGCCGACAACCGGCTCCCGGAGGCAGTCGAGTCCATCCTCGAGGACGACAATCCGGACCTGGGCGAGCGCAGCCGCATCGACCCGATCCCGGTGCACACCACCGAGGAGATCGGCAGGGTGGCGCGTTCCTTCGACGCGGTGCACGCGCAGGCGCTGCGCCTGGCCTCCGAACAGGCCCTGCTGCGCAACAACGTCAACGACTTGTTCGTCAACCTGGCACGTCGCAGCCAGACGCTGGTGCAGCGCCAACTGTCGCTGATCGACCGGCTGGAACAGGACGAACAGGACCCGGACCAGCTCAGCCAGCTGTTCGAACTGGACCACCTCGCCACCCGGATGCGCCGCAACAACGAGAACCTGCTCGTTCTCGGCGGCACCGATCTGACCCGCCGGACGGTGCGCCCGGTACCGCTCAGCGAGGTCATCGGCGCTTCCGTCTCCGAGGTGGAGCAGTACGCGCGGGTGGTCATCGGGGAGACGCCCGAGTTGGCGATGCAGGGGCGCGTGGTCAACGACATCGTGCACCTCATCGCGGAGCTGCTGGAGAACGCCACCGTCTACTCCAACCCGGACACCGAGGTCACCGTGCGCACCGCCTATCGCAGGCAGGAGCTCGTGCTGGAGATCCGTGACCGCGGTGTGGGTGTCGACGCGGAGCAGCTCGACGAGATCAACGACCGGTTGGTTCGCCCGCCGGACATCGACGTGGCGGTCTCGCGGCGAATGGGCCTCTACGTCGTCGGTCAGCTCGCGCGTAGGCACCACGTCACGGTCGAACTGCAGAACAACGGTGACCTCGAGGGCGGCGCCACCGCCACCGTCCGGTTGCCGGGCGAGCTGATCGTGCAGCTCACCCCGAACGGCCCCATGCCGATGCCCGACATGCCGCGCGAGCAGTCGCGGGACGGCATGGGCGAGACCGGCTCCAACGCCGGGCTCGCCGCGGCGTTCGGCGGTGCCGAGCGTGCGGCCCAGTTCGACCAACCGCAGGCCAACAACGGCTATCACCAGCAGTTCCCCTCGAACTCCCCGGAACTCGACGAACGCGACTCCGCCCCGGACAGCCCGGCGGCGCTGGAGGCGGAATCGACCACGCGGACCCCGTGGCCGGCGGAACAGCCGGAGTCCTGGTCACCGGATTCGGAACCGCCGGAGACTCCGAACTATTCGGTGCGGTTGTCCTCGGGGGACGCCTACGGAGTCACCGAGGTGCCGCGCTGGGAGAACGATTCCGAATCGCGTGGTTATCCGGACGAACCGGAACGTCGCCGCGATGACCAACCCACGGTGGGTTGGCCCGGCCCGGACGAGTCGTCCCGAGTGGCCGAATCGGACTTTCCGGGCGAGCACGAGGACGAGTACGAGGGGCAGTGCGCCGCGCCTCCGGGGCTGGGGGATTCTCCTGACCTGTTCCACAGTCCGTTCGAGTCGCAGAAGACCGAGCACATGTCCTGGCCCGGCCCAGCGTCGGAGGACGAGCCCGCCGACGCGGGGCCGTCCGGAGCCATGGGGGACACCGGCATCACCGAGCAGGTACCCGCTGTCGGACTCGGTTCCGACTCGGGTGCGCCGGAGATGGACGACACCCCGACCGAACGGCTGCCCATCTACGAAGCGGTGCTCTCGCAGTGGTTCCGTGAGGACGACGCGGAACCCGCTGCTACGGGGCGTTCCGCTCTGGAGAACAACTCCGAACTGCCCTCCGACTCCGAGCTGGTCGACGACGCGATCGGTTGGCCGGGACGTTCCACGTTCACCGGTGATCATGGCGGTGACTCGCGACGTAATGGTATGAACCACACGGTATCGTCTGGTGGCGATCTCGATGCTGGTGTTACCGGAGGCGAGTCGCGGAATGGTTCCCAACCGAGCGTTCCTGATTCGGCCGGGCAGCGTGAGCCGTCTTCGCGGCCCGCCCAGCCCGAGGGGTACGAACGGCGGGTACCGCCCGAGGAACCCGGCAGGTCCGCCACCGCACCGGAGCCCGAACCCGCGGCCGACGGCGGCGGTTCCAACAGCTCGGAAACCGCTATGCGCGCCTTCTCCGGCCGCAGGGCTGCCACACGCGAACAACGCAACCGGGTGGCCGACGCCCGTCAATCGGGCGAGGACCCGGGATGGGGTGCAGGCGACGCCGGATGGGAGGCCGCCGAAGCCCTCGTACAGCAGACCGAGCAGGAACAGGAACAAACCTCGGCGGGATTGCCCAAGCGCAAACCGAAGTCGAATCTTGTTCCGGGCTCGGCGACAGAACACCAGTCGCCGCCACCTGGCAAACCGGCAGTGCCCCGGTCGGCTTCGGCCGTCCGTGGCAGAATGTCCAATTTCCAGCAAGGCGTGCGACGTGGTAGGCACGCAAAGGTCGAACCAGAGTCGACCGAACAGTCCCGCTCGATTCCGAGCCGTCCCGAGGAGCAGGAGTGACCGGGTCCGCCCAACAACCCATGAGCAGCAACAGCTTCAGTTGGCTGATCACCGACTTCGTGCGTCGGGTACCCGGCGTGGCGCACTCTGTCGTGGTCTCCGCGGACGGTCTGTTGCTCGCAGGATCGCAGGGTCTGCCCCGAGACCGTGCGGAGCAGTTGTCCGCCGTCGCGTCAGGGCTGGTCAGTCTTACCCAAGGCGCCGCGCGTTGTTTCGAGGCGGGTGACGTCACCCAGACGGTCGTCGAGATGGAACAGGGCTACCTGTTCCTGATGTCGATCAGTGACGGATCCTGCCTGGCGGTGTTGGCCGCGCCCAATGCCGACATCGGTCTGGTGGCTTACGAGATGACCCTGTTGGTGGAGCGTGTCGGACGACAGCTCACCCCTGAGCTGCGCGCTCAGTTGCAGGGTATGGGTCGATGAGATCAGCCGAGGCTGACGTTGGGAGCTCATGATGAGCGAGGGGGCCAACCCGAACTGGGACGGGGACCTGTTCCGGCTCTACAGCCAACGGATGGGTGACGACTGGCAGCAGGACTTCCTCGGTGAAGCTCCGGAGGGGGGCGCCGGAGGGCAGCACACGCCGCGTGGCGGCGAAGCCGCCAGTACCGAGGAGTACCAGCGTGGACTCTTCGGCGGGCCGGGTGCGGATCTCTTCGGCTCCGACTACCGCTCGGAGTACGGCGAAGCCGCCTCCGGCCAGGGTTCGCGCGGCGGTAAGGACGCTTCGGGCGGCGGCCCGATGTCCATGCCGTCCATTTCGCAGCCGATGTCACCGCTGTCGCAGTCCATGCCGTCGATTTCCTCCTCGATGCCCTCCATCCCGGGACAGGACGGCACCTCGGGCGAGGACACGGAGGAAGAAGGCTCGCTGATGCGGCCGTACGCCCGGACACGCGGGCGTACCCGGAGCGACTACGAACTCGCGATCGAGACCCTGGTCTCGACCAGCGAGCGAGGTCGCACGCAGAGTGCTCAGGCCACACCGGAACACCGGTCGATCTGTGGCCTGTGCACGGATGCCCGTTCGATCGCCGAGATCTCGGCGCACCTACGGCTTCCGCTGGGAGTGGTGCGAGTGCTGATCGGCGATATGGCCAGTCTCGGCCTGGTCGAGATTCACGATAGTGGAATGGTCGTGGGCGACCGGCCGTCCATGGAGTTCTTGGAAAGGGTGCTCAGTGGGCTTCGCAGGCTCTGATCCCCACGCGATGAACGGTGGAGACGGTGGTGGAAAGACCTCGACGAAGATCGTGGTCGCCGGTGGTTTCGGGGTCGGCAAGACGACCCTGGTCGGATCGGTCTCCGAGATCCTCCCGTTGACCACCGAAGCGGTCATGACCGAGGCCAGCGTCGGGGTCGACGACCTCACGGCCACGCCGGGCAAGGTGACCACCACGGTCGCCATGGACTTCGGCAGGGTCTCGTTGGATTCCGAGCTGATCCTGTATCTGTTCGGAACCCCCGGCCAGCACCGCTTCTGGTTCATGTGGGACGACTTGGTCCGGGGCGCCATCGGCGCGGTGGTGCTCGTGGACACCCGCCGTCTCGCCGATGCCTTCGCCTCGATCGATTTCTTCGACGATCGTCAGCTGCCCTACGTGGTGGCGGTCAACACCTTCGACGGGGTGCTGCACCACCGCCTCGAGGACGTGCGGGAGGCGCTGACCATCGACGAATCCGTGCCGATCCTGGGATGCGACGCCAGGGACAAGGAGTCCACCAAGAACACCCTGATCACGCTCGTGCAGCACGCGATGCGGCAGCGGATGGCGACCTCGCAGAGCTGATCGGTTCGCCCTCCCCGGTGGCCGGTGGTTCGGCCCGCCCGGCCGGACATCCCGGTACGTGAGCCGAGTTCCGCGAGCTCGGTTCGCCGCGTCGGTGCCCCGCCGGAGCGATCCCTCACTGCGGAGGTGTCGACCACGGGCCGGGGCGTGTCCGATCACGCGAGTTCCGCCGCGGGCTCCTCGGACGAGCTGCTCACCGCTCGACCACCGCCACCGAGGTGATCCGGTGCAGCGGGAAGTCACCCAGCTCATCGCGGGTGGAGTCGAATCCCTGCAACACGCCGCCGCCGACGCTCACCGGCCGCACGATCCGCTGCGTCGCCCCGCCCTGGGCGTCCACGAAACCCAGCCACACGCTGTGGCTCTGGCGCGCCGCCTCCCGCAGCAGTTCCAGCGTCGCGTTCGCGCTGGGCCTGCCGCGCTCGGGGGTGATGGTGTTGCCCCGGGTGGCGGCTGCTTGATCCCCCGCCCGCAGGGTGCGCACCCGTTCGGTGAGCTGCTGCTCGTCCGGGCGGGTGGAATTGCTCGGTTCGCCGCGTGCTCCGCCGTACCTGCCCCGGCCCTTGATCCGCTGCGGTCCCCGACTCAGGTCCAGCACCCCGCCGTCGGCGCTCTCCGCCACCGGCGCGTACCCGTTGCCGCGCAGCTCGTCGACGAGCTCCTCCAGCGGCAGTGGACTGATCAGCACGGTCGGGGCGATCCGGCGCAACCCCAGGTGGGCCAGCTGCTGCTTGCCGAGAACCTCGGTGAGTACCACGGGATCGTCGCAGCGCAGAAAGGACGAAGTCGTTCCCGCGCGCAGTTTGCCGTGCCTGCGGGCCGTGTCGTCGATGAGGTAGGTCAGCCCCTGCGGCACCGGAGTGCGGGAACGCTGTTCGAACAGTTCCCGCAGCTGTTCGCTGCTGCGCCCGGCGTCGAGCGCTCGCCGGACGCTCGACTCGCTCACCCGGTACACCGTGGCGCTGCCCGCCGACTCCACGTCGGCCACCAGGTTCAGCTCGGTGGCCAGCTCCGGTTCCAACCTGCCCGGCGCCACCACGGTCAGATCGGCCTGCACCAGCACGTGATCGACCGGTTCCGGGATCGCCGCGGCCATCACCCCGGCAGCAGCGCTCTCGTCGCCGGTCAGCAACGCACGCCCGGCCGAGGAAAGTCCCCCGAGCGCGACGATCCCCAGCGCCCTCGCCTCCCGAAGAGTCCAGGCCACAAGTTCATCGCGCATCGAGCCGCCGCGTCGCGGCGCGCGCCAGGCGAGTACGGCGGCCACGTCGTCCTCCCGCCGGAATCCCCATCCGCCGGGCTGTTCGTCCAGCAACTCCAGCACGCGCCGCCGGTCCCGGGGCGCCGAGGAACGGCGCAGTCCCTCGGACAGGGGCCCAAGCAGTCTATCCCGCGCGTCACGCGAACCGATCAGCCCGGGCAACCGGGGCAGTTCCAGCCAGGAGCCGGCCAGCAGCGCCCAGCGGTGTTCCGGGGAGGCGGCCAACCACACATCGGCCTGCACCGTCGGAACCCACTGCGGATCCTCATCGGGGCTGGTGTCGATCAGCCCGGTCCCAACGGCCAGCTCCACCACCAGCGCGGCGCGCGTCTCGTCGCTCTCCAGCTTCCTGGCCAGCTCGCGGACGTCACGCACCCCCACTCCGCCGGAACGCAGCACGTCCGGAGGCTCCTGTCCCCAGCTCTCCAGCAACAGCTCGACGTGGCGGTTCAACTCCAGCGCCTCACCGGCGGCCGTGCCGTTGATGCGCTGTTGGCCGTGCTCGTCGAGTTCCGGCACCGGTTCCGTCGTCGCCACGTTTCCCATCGGGCGGTCGCCTCGTGCGGCGAGCCCGAGCTCGCGGGGAAGTTCGACGGTGTTCTCGTCCCGCCGGAGCAGCAGACCGCGAAGCAGCAGCCGACCGATCGGGGTGTCCGAACGCTCCGCGCCGGGTTTGGCCTGCCCCGTGCGCCCGATCGGGGAATCACCCGCGAGTTTGCTCACGACGCCGCGCTCCTCGTCGTCGAGTTCCGCCAGGACCTCGCGGGCGCGTTGTTCGGACAGTCCGTCGAGTTCGGCCCCCAGCCCCGCGGGGTGGGCGCCGATGGTTTCCCGCACCGTGACCGCGGTGCGGAGCGCCTCGTCCGGCCCCCACACCAGGGCGCGCTCCCGCAGCGGATCGACTCGTGACCGCAGCTGTTCCCGAGTGGCCTCGCCGCCGAAGAAACCGGTGAGCCGCTCCAGCGACACGCTTCGCTCGTCGGCGTCCAGCAGCACCAGGGCCTCCAGCACATTCAGGCTGAACGAGTCCAGATCCTCGCAGGCGCGCGTGACCGAGGAACGCACCGTCGCGCGTGCCGCGAGTACCGCGGAGTCCGTAGGAGGCGGGGTCGCCAGGTCCGGCCGCGAACGCAGCAGCGCGAGCAGCTGCCGGTCGTCGCGGGCACGCAGTAGCTCGGCCAGCGAATCGGTGCTTTCGGGGGGCGGTTCGTTCGCGGCTGGATCCACGGGCATCCGTTCCAACATACCCGTGCGGATGGCTACCCGGTGGGGTGTGGTAAACGGCACTCGCCGTTCGGGGGTGGTGGGAGCAACACCCCGGATCAGGCAGACTGTGCCTCGAGCAGGAAAGTTCGAAAACCCTTTCGCAGCTCGGTTCCGGCCGTGATCACCGGGCGTACGCGGCGGGAAACCCGAAGGAGGTTGGCGTGGCCGACGCGAGCAAGTCCAAACGTGAGCGCATCGACCCGGAGTGGCCGCACGACGAGGTCGGACACCCGGTGACCGAGTTCCTGGCCGATCGGCAGGGCGCCATGTCCCCGTTCGGGGAGGTCACCTTCCCGCTGCCGGAGGGAGCCGTGCCGTACCACCACCCCGAGACCAGGATCAACAAGAGCTCGTAGCGGTACTCGCGCACGCGAACGGTCCTCGCCCCGCCCACCCATGGTGTACGCCGGTGTCCCGGCCCCGTGTTCTCCGCCCCGCGCGCCCCGATGCCGCGGTGTCGGATCGCCCACACGCGGCCGGGGGCCGGGAGAGGTCCCGGCGGGCGGGCCGCCGTGAGAAGCCGGCTGACCGGGGATGCCGGGGCGTCGACCGGTGGTGAACGAGGCCCGTTGGGACGGGGTCGCCGTGGTGCCGCGATGGTGAGTTCTAGTCTCGGAGCTGCCACAGGGTTTCGCGAGAGCTCATCACTGACAGAGGTGCTACATGCCGGTTCCAGGTCCGGGCTATTCGATCACCGTTCGCGTCGAGGCACCGCCCTCGGCGAACGCCGCCGGTGATCTCACCACCGCGGTCGGTCGTACCGGGGCGGTCATCACCGCGTTCGACGTGGTGGAGTCGCACTCCGACCGCATCGTGGTGGACATCACCTGCAACTCGTTGTCCGCCGATCACGCCGAGGACATCACCGAGGTTCTCGAGGCGTTGCCGGGCATGCACGTTCGCAAGGTCTCCGATCGGACCTTCCTGGTGCACCTCGGCGGCAAGATCGAGGTCAACTCGAAGGTCGCACTGGCCAATCGTGACGACCTCTCCCGTGCCTACACCCCGGGTGTGGCACGGGTGTGCACCGCCATCGCGAAGAATCCCGAGGACGCGCGCCGACTGACCGTCAAACGCAGCTCCGTCGCGGTATTAACCGACGGCTCGGCCGTCCTCGGACTCGGCAACATCGGCCCCGAGGCCGCCCTGCCCGTGATGGAGGGCAAGGCCGCGCTGTTCAAGAAGTTCGCCGGGGTCAACGCCTGGCCGGTGTGTCTGGACACCCAGGACACCGAGGAGATAATCCGGGCCGCGGAGCTGCTCGCTCCCGTCTACGGGGGCATCAACCTCGAGGACATCGCGGCGCCGCGTTGTTTCGAGATCGAGGCCAGGCTCCGGGAGAAGCTCGACATCCCCGTCTTCCACGACGACCAGCACGGCACCGCCATCGTCGTGCTCGGGGCGCTGCGCAACGCGCTGCGGGTGGTGGACAAGGATCTCTCGGACTCTCGGGTGGTGGTCTGCGGCGTGGGTGCCGCGGGATCCGCGATCATCCGGTTGCTGCGCAAGAAGGACCCCGCCGACATCATCGCGGTCGATATCGACGGCATCGTGCACAGCGAGCGGCAGGACGCCGACGAACACCTGCGCTCCATCGCGGAGCAGACGAACGCCGCGGGGCGCACCGGCTCGCTGAGCGACGCGGTTCGGGGTGCCGACGTGTTCATCGGGGTGTCCGCGCCGAACCTGCTCAGCGAGGACGACGTGGCCGCCATGAACGACGACGCGATCGTGTTCGCGCTGGCCAATCCCGACCCCGAGGTGGATCCGCTGGTCGCGCAGCGACACGCCACCGTGGTCGCCACCGGCCGCAGCGACTATCCGAACCAGATCAACAACGTGCTGGCCTTCCCCGGGTTCTTCCGGGGGCTGCTGGACGCGCACGCGCACGACATCACCGACGACATGATGCTGGCCGCTTCCAACGCCATCGCCGACGTGGTGGACGTAAATGACCGGGTGAACGCCTCGTTCATCGTGCCCAGCGTGTTCGACACCACGGTCGCGCCCGCCGTGGCGGACGCCGTCCGCAGGGTCGCCGTCTCCGGCGAGCCGGTCACCCCGGCAGTGCAGGGCGGTGCCACCGGCGGCACCGTGGTGGGCGCGGTGGCGCCGAGCTTCGCGGAACTCGACGAGGAAGCCGATATCTGACGAAGCGCTACCGGCCCACAGTGCGGCCGTCGCCGTAGCCGGCGGCGGCCGCGCACCTGTGTCGCGCCGGTGCCGATCGTCTAGGCTCGCCGCATGGCGACACAGCACGAGTTCAGCCACGTGGACGAGTCCGGTGCCGCGCGGATGGTCGACGTCGCCGACAAGGACAGCAGCGCCCGCAGCGCGGTGGCCTCCGGGGTGGTGCGTACGACGGCGGCCGTGATCGAACAGCTCCGACGGGACGACCTTCCGAAGGGAGACGCGCTCGCCACGGCTCGCATCGCGGGCATCATGGCCGCCAAGCGCACCCCGGACCTCGTGCCGCTGTGCCACCCCATCGCGATCGCCGGAGTACGGGTCGAACTCGAAACCGCCGAGCGGGAGGTGCGGATAACCGCCACCGTCCGTACCACCGATCGCACCGGGGTCGAGATGGAAGCCCTCACCGCCGTCACCGGCGCCGGACTGGCGCTGCACGACATGATCAAGGCGGTGGATCCGGCCGCCGTGCTCGACGAGGTGCGCGTCGAGCGCAAGGAGGGCGGTAAAACCGGGGTGTGGACCCGGCCGGACCACCCGGAATGAGCACCGCGTCGGAATCAGCACCGGGGAGGAGCACCCGGCAGAGCGGCAGGCAGCAGGGGAGAGAATCATGACCCAACGAAGCGCCCGAGTGATCGCCGCCTCCAACCGCGCGGCGCGGGGAGTCTACGAGGACCGAACCGGCCCCCTCATCGTGGACTGGCTGCGACAGCGCGGTTTCCGGGTGCCCGACGCGGAGGTCGTCGGCGACGGCGAGCCCGTGGGGGAAGCGCTGCGGTCGGCCGTCTCCGAAGGGGTGGAGGTCGTGCTGACCACTGGCGGAACGGGAATCAGCCCCACCGACCGAACTCCCGAGATGACCGCCCGGGTGCTGGACTTCCCCGTACCGGGCCTGGCGGACGCCCTGCGCGAGGCCGGACTCCCCGAGGTTCCCACCGCGATCCTCTCGCGCGGACTGGCCGGTGTGGCGAGCGGCACGCTCGTCGTCAACCTCCCCGGCTCGCGCGGGGGCGTGCGGGACGGTCTTCAGGTGCTGGACGGCGTGCTGGAGCACGCGTTGGAGCAGCTGCGCGGTGGTGATCATCACCGCGACTCGGAGCTGTCCGCTGTCGCGAACCCCGGGAGCGCTACGGCCGAGCCCGCGACGGCGAACCCGGTCGCGAGTGTCGGTGCGGACGGAGTCGTGCTCGCGGGAATGACCGAGGAGAGCATCGACGTGGCCCGGCTCGCCGAGCTGGTGGAGCATCGCGCGGCCGGTGCCGTGGTCACCTTCGCGGGCGCCGTCCGCGACCACGACGGTGGGCGCGGGGTCCAGGAGTTGGAGTACACCGGTCATCCCTCGGCCGCGGACGTGATCTCGGAGGTGGCGGCCGACGTGCTCTCCCGCTCGGACGGAGTGCGCGCGCTGGCGGTGCAGCACCGCACCGGGATGCTGGGGATCGGGGACGTGGCGCTGGGCTGCGCGGTCTCGGCCGAACACCGCAAGCAGGGCTTCGACGCCTGCGCGGAGCTGGTGGACGAGGTGAAGCGGCGGCTTCCGGTGTGGAAGCGGCAGGTCTTCGACGATGGGCAGGAAGAGTGGGTCAACTGCCCTTGAGGGGACCGCGTCGGCTCGGTTTGCGTGGCGGTGCGGGTGGCGGAACCTCTGGCACGGCCCTCGCTGCGGGAGGCCCGACATCGGGTAGCGACCTACACAACGTCGGGCCTTCCTCGCGAGAGCCGCACCGGAGAACCCGCGGCGGCGCCGGTGGCGAGGGTGGTCGGAGTTCGCCCTGCGAGGGTGCTCGGAGCTCGACCTGCGTCGAAGCGGCGCGGCGATTTCGCGAGAAATCGACGCCAGCCGGGACCGCACCGACCCATCGGCCCGCGGTTTCGCGAGAAATCGAGCCGCCCGCATGGGCTCACCGTCCTTGTTCGGTACTCGAACCGTCGCGGCGTCGCGCGCCGGGGAACGCTCCGATGATCGCTCGCACGAGCAGCACCAGTGCCAGCCCCAACAGTCCGCCGCTGACGTTGTCGAACCAGTCCTGCGTGCTTGCAGTGCCGAACGAACAGCGTGAACCCCTGACTGGCCTCCACCAGGGCGGGCAACAGCAGTATCACAGCCACGACAGCGGCCGTTTGCAACCGATCCCGTACGGCCAACCCGGCGCACACCCCGAACGGCAGCAGCACCAGCGAGTTCAACGAGCTCTGGGTCGGCATGGGCAGATCCAGCAGTCCCGAGCTGTCCGGCCAACCGAGTGGGCAGGCGAAGATCCGGCGCGCGGACAGGCCGAACTCAGGTCCGCTCTGCGGGGTGAGAGTCACCGCCGTCCCGGCGGCCAGTGCTGTCGTCGCGGCCAGGGTCGGGATCTTTCGCGTTCCGGCGGCTCGTGCGAGCCTGCCGTGCAGCGCACCCCCCAGTAGCGCCAGCACCACGAACACTGCCATCGAAGCGGGTGTAACCACCGCCCGGAGTACGGCTTCGAGCACTGCGTTCCCTTCGCTCGCCCCGGAACCATGATCCATTCTGGTGCCGCGGCCGAAAGGATGTCCAACCGCCTCCGAAGAGCCGTGTGAGCCAGTGAGGGGCCGTGCGACGGACAAGAACGGGGCCCCGCCGCTGGGGGAAGGCGACGAGGCCCCGAGCTTCGGTTGCCCGGCTTCCGCGCTCCCGGCTAAAGCCGGGCCGGTGCTCGCTCCCTCGATCCCGAGAACCGGTTCGCGTCCGGGCGCCGGGCTCCGCTGTGGAGCCCGGCCGTGTTTCGGCTACCGCGTCATCAGCGGATGTCGAGCTGCTGACCCGGGAAGATCAGGTCGGCGCTCTCCAGGACGTCGCTGTTGCGCTCGTAGATGTCCTGGTAGTTCACGCCGAACTGCTTGCCGATCTCGCTCAGCGTGTCGCCGGAGCGGACGGTGTAGTCGGCGCCGTTCGAACGCACCGTGGACTGCTGGGACTGCTGCCCGGAGTCCGACTCGGTCTCGGCGGGTTGCTCCTGCTTCGGGGCGGATTCCTGCGGCGCGGCTGCCTGTTCCTGGGCGGCGGAGTCCTCGGAGACGGTGCCCGCGCTGTCCGTGCTGCCGCTGACCCAGTTGGTCTTGGCGGTGCAGCCCGGCCAGGCACCGGGACCCTGCTGGGCCAGTACCTTCTTGGCGATGGCGATCTGCTCGGCACGGCTGGCCTGGTGGGCGTTCGGCGCGTACTGGTCACCGCCGAAGGCCGACCACGTCGAAGGGGTGAACTGCAGGCCGCCGTAGAAACCGTTTCCGGTGTTGATGTGCCAGTCCCCGCTGGATTCGCACTGGGCGAGTTCGTCCCAGTCCGCGGCACTGGCCGGAGCGGCCACCGCGAGCGGCGTGGCCACCACAGCACCCGCGACGGCCACCCGGGCAGCGTTGCGAGTGAAATTCGACGACTTACGATGCTTGCCCTTGTAACGAGCCATGTCCCTCTCTCCTGCCGCGCCTGCGGGATTTCCGGCGGCTCCGAAGAGAACCCGGATTCCGTGGAGCTTCGGGGGACTCCAGTGGTTTCCCGTCCCTGCCCGGTTTCGTTTCGTTCGGGGGTAGGAAGCCCGCCGGGCAGAGCTCGGCGCTGCGGACTTCCCGGTTTTTCGTTGTTCCGGCCGGTTCGGGGCCGACCGATGGGAACAGTACGTAATCGCGCGAGCGAACGGAAACTTAATGGAATGTGACGCTAGTCACAGTAACATGGTTTCGGGGTCACTCGATCAGGGGTATTTGTGCAGCGCACGGCGTTGTTATCAAGCCGTTTCCGAGTCGATATCGATCACTCGCGGTGAGGCCTGAGTCACCTTTGCAGACCCGGTTTCGATTCCACAGATCCAGTGTGGTAGGTCCACTCTGTCATTTTTTGTCGCCGTGTGGAAGGAAGTTGCGCGCCGGACGGTTCCGACACTCACAGCTGTTCGGTGGTCGCGAAGCGCGGTCGAAAACGGTTCATCGGGTGATCCCTCACCCGGTTGTGGAATGCGGAAGACGTGGCGTCGGAAACTCGGCGGTGAGATCCCGGTAAAATCACACAAAAGAGCTAGTCGGACACGCCGAGACATGGCCTCCGGCGTGTCGGTTCCACGTCGCTGTTGTCCCAGCCGGGGGCCCACTCGGGGATTACCAGTCAGGGGGTTCGCAGCCAGGGGGTTCGCAGGCTGTGCTCGACAGCCGCTGGTGCGAAGTCGAGGGGCGGGGGAGTCGGCACGATGCGGACCCGCTCAGCCGCCCGCGAACGGCGGCAACACGTCGAACTCGGCTCCGTCCGGAACCGGCACGGCCTCGTCCCGCACGGCCACCCCGTCGAGCAGGAAACCGCACGCTCGGACGACCCGGGCCAACGGTTCCTCGTGCGCCGCCAGCACGGCTCGGATCACGTCAGCCGCGGACACCGGCCTCGCAGCGGCGCTCGGGCTCACCCGCAGCGTCTCCTCCGCGATTCCGGCCGCCGCGCGCGCTCCCGCGAAGTACCGCACCCGCACCGCGACCGTCGCCGCCGCGGCGGAGCCCGCCGGCGGTGATTCCACGGGCTCCGGGGGGACGAGCTGTGCTTCTTGCCGGTCGTCCATCATCGGCCGGAAGTCCTTTCGGGATGCCGTATCGGCTCGTCGGATGCCCTGTCGACCCGGGTGTCCGGACGCGCGCCGGTCGGTGCCGCCCGGCCCATCGGGCGAGCAGCGCTTGGGAAAGTTCTAACCGCCGATCGAGCTCATCGGGCGGGAAGGCTGCGCGAAGCCCTCCTCGTCCATGCCGTGACCGGCGGCCTTGGCCCACATGGTCTCCCGCCACAGTCGGGCGAGTTCCTCGTTGTCGGCGCCCTCCCGCATGGGGTCACGCAGGTCGGTCTCGGTCTGCGAGAACAGGCAGGAGCGCAGCTGTCCGTCGGCCGTCAACCTGGTGCGGTCGCACGTGGCGCAGAACGGTCTGGTGACCGAGCCGATCACTCCGACCGTGGCGGGCCCACCGTCGACGAGCCAGCGTTCGGCCGGAGCCGAACCTCGTTCGGCGCTGTACGGGGTGAGGGTGAACTCCTCACCCAGCATCCGCAGGATCTCGTCCGCGGTGATCATCTCCTCGCGGTCCCAGCCGTGTTGTGGATCCAGCGGCATCTGTTCGATGAACCGCAGCTGATAGCCCCGTTCCAGGCAGAACCGTAGCAGATCGCACGCCTCGTGATCGTTGGTGTTCCGCAGCAGTACGGCGTTGACCTTCACCGGTTCCAGTCCGGAGTCCTTGGCCGCACGCAGTCCGTCCAGCACGTCGTCGAACCGGTCCCGGCGCGTCAGCCGGTGGAACGTCTCCCGATCCAGGGTGTCCAGCGAGATGTTCACCCGGTCCAGCCCGGCGGTGGCCAGCTGCTCGGCGAACCTGCCGAGGTTGATGCCGTTGGTGGTAAGCGAGGTCTTGGGAGCCTGCGGCAACTCGCTGGTGGCGGTGATGATGTCCACCAGGTCCTGCCGCAGCAACGGTTCACCACCCGTGAAGCGGACGTTGGTAACTCCGAGTTCGCGCACCGCGAGCTCGATGAGCCGGATCATCTCCCCGGTGTCGAGCATCTCGGACCGCTTCATCCACGGCAAACCCTCGGCGGGCATGCAGTAGGTGCAGCGCAGATTGCACTTGTCTATCAGGGACACCCGCAGGTCGGTCGCGATCCGTCCGAAGCGGTCGACCAGGTACGGCGTATCCGGACGCGCCGACGTGTCGATCGTCCGGCGGGCGACCGGGATGCCCAGGTCCACGGAAGTCACACCGCTCAGCGTAACCGCCAAGTCGGGGCGAATTCGATCGCACGAACCGGTTTTGTGCCGGTGGGCTCAATCGGTAAGGCCGCGGCCGCGCGGAGTTCGGAGAAAAACACGAAATTGTTTTAGATCCGTGGAAGCGGAACAAAACCGCTGGATCAAACCGCATTCACGAGTTTAACGTGTGTTTCGTGCCGCAATATCGTGTTTCCGAAGCAGCGGAACTGCTCGGGGTCAGCGACGACACCGTTCGACGTTGGGTCGACGCGCAGCAACTGCCCGCCGAGTCGGACGGTTCCGGGCGCCTGGTGGTGGAGGGCTCGGTGCTGGCCGAATTCGCCCGCGCCAGAGCCAGAGCCGCCCGCGACCCCTCCGGGATCGAGCGTTCCGCGCGCAACCGTTTCGTCGGGCTGGTCACCGAGGTCACCTCGGACACCGTCATGTCGCAGGTGGAGCTCCAGTGCGGCTCGCAGCGGGTGGTTTCGCTGTTGAGCACCGAAGCGGTGACCGATCTCGGGCTCCGCCCTGGAGTGCTGGCGGTGGCCGTGGTCAAGTCCACCGCCGTGGTGATCGAGACCCCCGGAGGTGGGCGATGAACCGCACGCCTCGCGGCGCGGCGCCGACGGCGGTGCTGGTGGTCCTGCTGTCCCTGCTCAGCGGCTGCGGCGCCGCCTCGGGCGAGCGGAACACCCTGACGGTGCTGGCCGCCGCGTCGCTGACCGAATCCTTCCGCGAGATCGGCGACGAGTTCTCGAAGCGCAACCCCGACGTCGACATCCGGTTCAACTTCCAGGGCTCCTCGCTGCTCGCGGAGCAGATCAGGCAGGGCAGCGGCGGCGACGTGTTCGCCTCCGCGAACACCGACATGATGAGCAAGGTGCGGCGGACCGGCGCGCTGGCGGGTGATCCCCGCACCTTCGCCACCAACCAACTGACCATAGTGGTTCCCCCGGGCAACCCGGCGGGAGTCGAGTCGTTCGCCGACCTCACCAACGCCGAAACCTCGCTCGTCGTCTGCGCCCCGCGGGTGCCGTGCGGTTCGGCGACCGAAGAGGTCGAATCCGTCTCCGGAGTGCGGCTCGACCCGGTCAGCGAGGAGAGCGACGTCAAGGACGTGCTGCACAAGGTCGTCGCGGGCGAGGCCGACGCCGGACTCGTCTACGTCACCGACGCGAGTTCCGCCGGTGACGAGGTGAAGGCGATCGACTTCCCGGCCTCCGACGAAGTGACCAACGAGTACCCGATCGCCCGCCTGGCCGCGGCGGAGCACCCGGAACTCGCGGGCCGGTTCGTCGAATTCGTACGCGGTGAGCGGGGACGGCGGATCCTCGGCGAGTACGGCTTCGGTGCACCGTGAGCGACTCGGTGGCACGACGTATCCGTCTTCCCGGCGCGCGGGGCGGGGAGCGGCCGGTGGGGGTGCCCCTGCCGCTGTGGTCGCCCGCCCTGCTGGCGCTGGCGCTGATCGTACTGCCGGTACTCGGCCTGTTCGCCCGAATCGACCCCGCTCGGCTGCCCGCCCTGCTCACCAGCCCGGCGGCGCTGACCGCGCTGGAGCTGTCGGTGCGTACCGCACTGATCGCGACCGTGCTGGCGCTGCTGCTCGGCGGGCCACTGGCCGTGGTGCTGGCACGTTCCCGCTTTCCCGGGCTGCGGCTCGTGCGCGGGTGCGTGCTGCTGCCGCTGGTGCTGCCGCCGGTGGTCGGTGGCCTGGCACTGCTCTACCTGCTGGGCCGCACCGGTCCCCTCGGCGAACTGCTGCGCGACTGGTTCGGACTGACCCTGCCGTACACCACCACCGCCGTGGTGCTGGCGCAGACCTTCGTCGCCATGCCGTTCCTGGTGGTGAGCCTGGAAGGAGCGCTGCGCGCGGCGGGAAGCGAGTACGAGCGGATCTCGGCCACCCTGGGGGCCGGGCCGTGGCTGACCTTCCGGCGCGTCACACTGCCCATGCTGCTTCCCCCACTGGGGTCCGGTCTGGTGCTGACCTTCGCACGTGCCCTCGGCGAGTTCGGGGCCACCATCACCTTCGCGGGAAGCCTGCGCGGCACCACCCGCACGCTGCCGCTGGCCATCTACACCGAAGCGCAGGCCGACGTGGATGCCGCCGTGGCGATGTCGCTGCTGCTGGTGGCCATCGCGCTGTTGGTCATCCTCGTCGCCCGACCGAAGGCGGTGGAAGGACGTGTCTGACCGTACCGACGGCCCTGACCGTGCTACCGACGGTTCCCGGCGTGCCGGGGAGGCCCCCGCGCCGTCCCAGGTCGACCCGCCCGAGGGGGGAGAAGCGGGCGAGCACGGCGGGCTGGCGGCCGAGGTTCGGCTGCGGCGCGGCGAGTTCACCCTCGAACTGTCCTGTGGGGTACCGCCCGGCGAAGTGCTGGCCGTGCTCGGCCCCAACGGGGCGGGCAAGTCCACGCTGCTGACCGCGCTGACCGGATCCGTCCGCCCGGAACACGGCAGGATCCGGCTCGCGAACCACACCTGGCTGGACACCCGACGTCGGATCGACGTCCCCACCCACCGCCGCGGCGTCGGGCTGCTCGCTCAGCGGGCGATGCTGTTCCCGCACCTCACGGCGCTGGACAACGTGGCATTCGGGATGCGCGCCTCCGGCGTCCGCACCAAACCGGCACGGCGCGCCGCACTGGAATGGCTGCGGCGAACCGAGACCGGCGATCTCGGCGACCGCAAACCGGCCGAGCTCTCCGGCGGACAGGCGCAGCGGGTCGCGCTGGCACGGGCACTGGCCGCCGACCCCGAGCTGTTGCTGCTCGACGAGCCGCTGTCCGCCCTGGACGTGGCGGCGGCCCCCGCCATGCGGGGACTGCTGCACCGGGTGCTGGGGCAGCAGCGACGGCCCTGCGTGCTCGTGACCCACGACGTGCTCGACGCGGTGGTGCTCGCCGACCAGGTCCTGGTGCTCGACCGGGGTGCCGTGGTCGAGCGGGGCAGCACCCAACGGGTGCTGTCCCGACCCAGGACCGCGTTCACCGCGCGGATCGCCGGTCTCAACCTGATCACCGGCACCGCCACCGGCGAGACCGTACGGACACCGCGGGGCAGGGCACTGCACGGCAGCGTGGTCGAACCGACCACCCCCGGTGAGCCCGCCGCCGCCGTGTTCTCCCCGAAAGCGGTGGCGGTCTACCCCTCGGTTCCCGAGGGGAGCCCGCGCAACGCGATCCCGGTGCGGGTGGTCGGTATGGAACCGCTCGGCGACGTGATCAGGCTTCGCGGCGAGACCGACTCGTACGGCCCGGAGGCCGCCCTGGCCGCCGACATCACCCCCGCCGCCGTCGCCGAGCTGGGACTGCGGATCGAAGACGAAGTTTTTTTCGCGGTCAAGGCCACCGAAGTGGCCATACACCCGGTTTCCGGTGGATGATCGAGGGGTGACTGAGATATCCCCCTGGACCTACCTGATGGACATGGACGGCGTGCTGGTGCACGAGGAACACATGGTTCCCGGTGCGAACGAGTTCCTCGCCGACCTGCACCAGCACGGGCTCCCCTTCATGGTGTTCACCAACAACTCCGTCTACACCAGGCGAGACCTGCGGGCGCGGCTGCAGCGCAGCGGGTTGGACGTGCCGGAGTCGTCGATCTGGACCTCCGCGCTGGCCACCGCGCAGTTCCTGGACCAGCAGCGCCCCGGCGGCTCGGCCTACGTGGTGGGCGAGTCCGGACTCACCACCGCGCTGCACGACATCGGCTACGTGCTCACCGACCGCGAGCCCGACTACGTGGTGCTCGGTGAGACCCGCACCTACAGCTTCGAGGCGATCACCAAGGCCATCCGACTCGTCGAGGGCGGTGCCCGGTTCATCGCGACCAATCCGGACGAGAAGGGCCCCAGCCGCGAGGGCACGCTGCCCGCCACGGGAGCGGTCGCCGCGCTCATCGAGCGAGTGACCGGGCGCGAGCCCTACTACATCGGCAAACCGAACCCGCTGATGATGCGTTCGGCACTGCGGGAGCTCAAGGCCCATTCGGAGAACACCCTGATGATCGGTGACCGGATGGACACCGATGTCCGCTCCGGACTGGAGTCGGGGTTGCAGACGATCCTGGTGCTGTCCGGAATCTCGGACCGCGACACCGCCGAGCACTTCCCGTACCGCCCCACCAAGGTCATCGACTCCGTGGCGGATCTGGCCGGGCGCGTGGCCAACCCCTTCGACTGATCCGGCTCCTTCGACTGATCGGGGACCGTTCGTCCTCGACCGGGCGCCTCGGACCGGCGCCTTCCGCCCGGGCGGGCGTGCGCGGCACGAGCCCGAGCGGGCACCCGCTCGGCACGCCGGAGGCCGCACGATGTCGCCCAGAGGAAGGCCACATTGCTCCGATGGAGGTCGCGGCGGTGCCGAACACCGGGGGTAGGTGTCGGCGCTGCCGCGCCGATCGGGCTCGTTCGACCTCTCCGAGGCTTTTCGACAACGCGAGGTGACCGCCGACTCGCCGACAGGTCGACCGGGAGTCGAGCGGGCCGCACCGTCACCGACGCGGCACCAGCGCGTGGGCGTCATCGGTGTCCACGATCCGCTTGCCGAACGGCACCAGCGAGACGGGGACGAGCTTGAAACTGGCGATGCCCAGCGGGATTCCGATGATCGTGAGGCACATCGCCACTCCCGTGGAGATGTGTCCCAGCGCCAGCCACCAGCCTGCCAGGATGATCCACAGCACGTTGCCGATCGCCGAGAACGCCCCCGAGTCGCGTTCGTCGACCAGTTGCCGCCCGAAGGGCCACAGCGCGAAGTTGGCCATCCGGAACGAGGCGATGCCGAACGGGATGCCGATGATCGTCACGCACAGCAGTATCCCGGCGAAGACGTAGCCGAGCGCCATCCAGAAGCCGCTGAGCACCAGCCAGACGATGTTGAGAAGCAGTCGCATGACACCACGATGCCAGCTCCCGGTGTGGGCCGGTTCGGGGAGAATCCCCCAGTTTTCCGGGGGAGTTCCGGTTTCGCGGTCGGTTCGCAGCGCAGCCGACCCTTCCGCCGTGTCGTCCCGCCGCGCCGTCACGCCGCGAGGGTTCCATCCAGCACGGTCACCGCCCGGCCTCCCAGCACCACCCGTCGCCCCTCCAGCCTGGCCCGCACCGTTCCACCGCGTGCCGATGCCTGTTCACCCACCAGCTCCGTGCGTCCCAGCCGCTCCGCCCACCACGGGGCCAGCGAGCAGTGGGCCGATCCGGTGACCGGATCCTCGGGCGCCCCCACGGCGGGGGCGAAGAACCTGCTGACGAAGTCCACCTCCGGTCGGTCGCTCGCGGCGGTGACGATCACGCCGCGCTCGGTGATTCGAAGTACTTCGGACAGGTCTGGGCGCAGCTCGCGCACCAGTCCCGCGTCGTCGAGGTGAACCAGCAGGTCGGTGTTGCTGCGGGCCACGGCGATCACCCGTTCGGGGGCGATGTCGCCGAGCGCGGCCACGACGGGGACGTCGACCGGTTCGTTCGGCCGCACGGGGAAGTCCATCTCCACCGTGCCGTCGGTGGTAGCTGTGCAGGTCAGCTCACCGCTGCGGGTGTTGAACCGCTGCGAACCGCCGAGCACGTGCGCCGCGGCGAGCGTGGCGTGCCCGCAGAGGTCCACTTCGGTGGTGGGGCTGAACCAGCGCAGTGGTTTCGCTGCGTGCTCGTCGCCCCCGGTGACCACGAACGCGGTCTCGCTCTGGTTGAACTCGGCCGCCACCGCCTGCATCCAGGCCGGATCGGCGGGTTCGTCGAGCAGCACGACCGCCGCCGGATTGCCGCCGAAGGGGGTGTCGGTGAAGGAGTCGACGAGGTAGCTCCGCATGATCAGCATTCTAGTGGCCGGTAGGAGCTCGTCGTCCAGGTTTTTCGACGTGCTCGGCACCGAAACCCCGTGACCCCTCGACGCCGTCGCGACAGTGCGCAATCATGCGGTTCCACTGCCCTGAACGGAGTATCGGAGGTAGCCGTGTCGCACACCGACCGCGCGGAACCCGCTGTTCCGACCACCAGCCCCAGCTATTCCTCGGGGACCTCCGATGCCCCGCTAATCGGCGAGACCATCGGTGCCAACCTGCTGCACACCGCGGAACGGTTCCCGGAACGGGACGCGATGGTCGAGTTCGCCACCGGACGTCGTTGGACCTACCGCGAGTTCGTCACCGAGGTGGACGCGCTCGCCATCGGTCTGCTGGAGAGCGGGCTGGTCAAGGGAGACCGGGTCGGCGTCTGGGCGCCGAACCGTGCCGAGTGGACACTGGTGCAGTACGCCACCGCGCGGATCGGCGCGATCCTGGTCAACATCAACCCCTCCTACCGGGCGCACGAGCTGGAGTACGTGCTCGGCCAGTCCGGGGTCCGCATGCTGATCTCGGCGGAACGGTTCAAGACCTCCGACTACGTGGACATGGTCGGACGGGTCCGCCCGAGTTGCCCCGATCTGGAGCGGGTGGTCTTCCTCGGAAGCCCGGAATGGGACGAGCTGTTCCGGTATCCGCTCGATCCCGCACGGCTGCGTCGCACCGAGGAGGAGCTGTCCGCCGACGACCCGATCAACATCCAGTACACCTCCGGAACGACCGGTTTCCCCAAGGGCGCGACGCTGTCGCACCACAACATCCTCAACAACGGTTTCTTCGTCGGCGAACTGTGCGGCTACACCGAGCGGGACCGGGTGGCGATCGTTCCGCCGTTCTACCACTGCTTCGGGATGGTCATGGGCAATCTGGCCTGCACCAGCCACGGTGCCGCCATGATCATTCCCTCCGAGGGATTCGACGCGCCCTCGGCGCTCGGTGCGGTTCAGGCCGAGCGCTGCACCTCGTTGTACGGCGTGCCGACGATGTTCATCGCCGAGCTGGATCTGCCCGACTTCGCGGAGTACGATCTCTCCTCGCTGCGTACCGGCATCATGGCGGGCTCGCCCTGCCCGGCGGAGGTGATGAAGCAGGTCATCGAGCGGATGGGGATGAGCGAGGTCGCCATCTGCTACGGGATGACGGAGACCTCGCCGGTGTCGGTGCAGACCAGGGCCGACGACTCGCTGCACCGGCGGGTCTCCACCGTGGGCAGGGTGGGGCCGCACCTGGAGGTCAAGATCGTCGATCCGGACACCGGACTGACCGTGCCGTGTGGCGAGTCGGGTGAGCTGTGCACGCGCGGATACTCGGTGATGCTCGGCTACTGGAACGAGCCGGACAAGACCGCCGAGGTGATCGACTCCGCACGCTGGATGCACACCGGCGATCTGGCCGTGATGGACGAGTACGGCTACGTCAGCGTCACCGGCCGCATCAAGGACATGATCATCCGGGGCGGTGAGAACATCTATCCCCGCGAGGTGGAGGAGTTCCTGTACACGCATCCGGACATCTTGGACGCCCAGGTGATCGGAGTGCCGGACGAGCGCTACGGCGAGGAGCTGATGGTCTGGGTCCGGCTGCGGGAGGGCGCAGAGGAACTCACCCCCGAGGCGCTGCGGGAGTTCTGCACCGGAGAACTGGCGCACTACAAGATTCCGCGCTACGTGCGGGTGGTCGACGAGTTCCCCATGACGGTGACCGGCAAGGTCCGCAAGGTCGAGATGCGGGAGCGGGCGAAGGAGATGCTCGGGCTCGGTTGAGTCGGCGGTGACCGGTGTGGCCCCGGTGGTTACCGGTGCGGGCAACGTGCCGGTGCGCCGGGGTCACCCCGCCAGGGCTAAGCGTCATCAGCTACTTCCGACCAGATGACTCGGTACTTCGCCAGCAGCCGTCCACCCGCAGCCCCGAATCGGTTTCCCGGTGAACGCCGTGCTCGTCCCTGCGCCGGAGCAAGCCGTCCTCGGTGACTTCCCACAGTGCGCCCCGGAATTCCCGTTCGAACGCTGTGCGGTCCTCGCCTTCGAGGACTTCCCGGAAGACCTTGGCATCGCGGTGCACGCTGTCCTGGATCTTCCAATCGCCGCTGTCGACCACGCTTTCTCCCTCACCGGAAACCGCCCAGCAGGTACTCCGCTCGCGACGGGAAGACGAGTGGGCGGCAACGCTCTCGTGCCGGCAACCAGAGTGCCGTGGCGTCGAGCCGCGGTCCACGACCCGCGCGCTCTGTCAGACGAACGAGCTACGAAATCCGGCGAAGTCACGCATGCCGAGTGACTACCACCGCACACTTCGGACGGTCGACCGAGACGACCGTGGTTCCCCGGAAGCGGTCCAGACGAGCCCGGGGTAGCAGTCCTCGATCGTTGCCGGGGCCGGATATTCGGGAACCAGCCGGTACTCCACGGAGAGGGCCACTGCGTCCGGCTCCTCGACCCGGTCGAGAACGGTTTCCAATCCGACGAAGCGGTCGCCGATGACCATTCCGACGTCGTGAGTGTGGTGGAAGGCCGGACCACCAGGCTTGTGGCCGGACCATCGGCGATTTCGCGAGAAATCGACGGACCGACGGGTCGTTTCGGTGCGCCCGGCGCGGTTGCCTCGGGTGTCCTTCGACCGGTCGAAGGACACCCGAGGCACGAGATCGGCTCATCTCGTAGACGGCCGGCGCGCTCGGATGACCTCGCTCAGAATCCGGTGTTGCCGTTGCAGGTGACCACCGCGTACTGACCGTTGCTGGTGTTCTCGGCCAGGACCTCGCCGTCGACGGTGATCTTGCAGGTGATGTCGCCGCCGCTCTGTCCGTTCTGCGCGGACAGCGAGTAGAACTGCACGTTGTCGGCTTCCCCGGTCTCCTTGCTCCAGGGCAGTTCGGCGTTGGTCTGCTGACTCGTCTGGGTGCCCTTGCCGTAGGTGATCGAGCTCGCGCCTCCCGAGCCCGTGACCTCGTAGATCACCTTGCCCGAGCCGGCAGCGTCCTGGCCGTCGCCGGAGGACTGCCCCTGCCCGTCGGAGCTCGCGCTCGACGAGGGCGCCGCCTGCTCCTGAGTGCTCTGTCCCGGGCCGCTGTTCATCTCGTCGAGTTGATCGTTGACCGCGTTGGTGAAGCTGACGAAGACGACGATCGAAACGATGAACGCGGCCACCCCCAGTGCCAGTCCGATGTAGCTCATCACCAGGTTGGTGGCAGCGCCCTTGTGGCCGCGCACCACGCCGATGATCCCGAAGATGATCGCCAGTGCCCCCAGGATGAAGCCGAAGAAACCGATGACCGGGATCCACGCCAGCAGGATTCCGATTATCGCCAGCACCAGAGCGGTGATCCCCATGCCGTTCTTCGGGGCAGCCTGTCCCGGCTGCTGATACATCTGTGCAACCTCTCTGTCGATTACGGACAGCGTGCCGGTGCACGCTGTCCGCGACATCGTCGCCGAGAGCGAGATCGTTTCGGGGGGTCGGTAACGAAACGGCTACGACCGGCCCCGGCTGTCGGACCGTCGATTTCGCGCGAAATCGACGAAACGGGCCCCGGTCGGCGTCACGAACCGTTCGCCTCGCCCGGGGCGATCCGCTCCAGCACCGCGGCGTCCTCCGCGCCGAACTGCTCCTCCAACCGTTCCGGGGCGGCGTCCACGTCGATGCTCGCCACGTCGACCCCCCGTGCCGCCGAGATCGCACCAAGTCGCCTGCCCGCTCGGTCGGAGGCGTAGGCGGAGAGTTCGTCGAGGTCGAGACCGAACGGTTCCTGGTCGCCCGCCCAGTCGGGGCGCCACTGGATCTGCTCGACCGCGTAGGGCAACAGCTCGTCCATCCGCTGCTGCACGAGCTCCCAGTTGCGCTCGTCCGCTGCCACGTGTCGGCGGCAGGTGAACGTTCCCCAGGCCATGTGACGGCGTTCGTCGTCGCCGATCCGGCGGATCAGTTCCCGCATGCCGGGCAGGATGTCGCGTTCCTTGCAGATCTTGTTCCAGGCGTAGTAGCCGGTCAGCGCCAGTGTTCCCTCCACGACGTGGTTGTAGGTAACCGAGGCGCGCACCTGGTTGGCCGGGCTCGGGTCCCGGTGCAGCGTGTTCAGCGACTCCGGCAGGGCCTCGTAGAAGATCGCACGGTAACCCGGGTTCTCCGCCACGTACGGATGCAGGTCCTCGGTGAGGCCGACGGCGTCCAGCCAGAGTCTGAACCCCTGGGTGTGCTTGCTCTCCTCGAAGGCGAACTGCGTGAGGTAGATCTCGTCGGCGAACCGTCCCTCGGAGCCCATCGCCGAGATGAACGGCTGCAGATCCTCGGTGACCGCCTCCTCGCCCGCGATGAACTGGGCGCAGAGCAGCGCTACCCCCTGCTGTTCCTGCTCGGTGAGTTCTCGGAAGTCGGCGGCGTCGCGACTGAAGTCGATCTCGGCCGGGTTCCAGAACTTCGCGTTGCCCTTGTCGAACAGCCGCAGTGGTAACGCGTCCCAGTTGACGCCACCCGCGCGCAGCGAGTGGAAGTCGGTGCGCTGTGCCGGGTTTCGGTCCGCCGCGGTGCTGCTCATGGTTTCACCTTCACGAGTTGTGACGAGGGCAACACCGAGTATTTTCGATACGCGTCAGTTTCGCGTCAAGGATCTCCGGGTGCCCCGCACCAACAGCGAGACCAGCGCGACCCCCAGGCCCAGCGGACACAGCATCGCGCACGCGTTGAGCCACCAGGGCAGATCACCGTAGCCCGCGGCCCACAGTCCGAAGATCACCAGGATGACCGCCAGTCCGGCACAGAACATCCCCACTGCCACCGGTATCACGACGCCGCGTGCGGGTGCTGTCATGCGACCAGCCTATTGAAGCTCCTCGCGCGCCCTCGGCCGGTCCCCGCTCACCGAGTGGCCGCAACCGAGGGCCCGCAACCGAGGGGCCGCAACCGAGGGCCCGCAACCGAGGGGCCGAGCCGGCCGAGGGGCGTTTCGTGGTGGGGCTGTCCACCGGTTTCGGCTACGCGGGGTGCCGGGGAACTCCACGGCGTGAGGTCGCCGATCGGGCGCCACGCAGCCTGTGGCGTTGTCGTGCGCTCAGGGGCAGGTACGCTTGAATTCGACGCGTCCTGGAACGCAATCGCCGCAACAGGCTCGCAGTGGCCGTGAGGAGGTGGCGTATCCGGGGCGCGTTCGTCGTGCCGGAGCAGTTTCCGATCGGCGCCGACGCTCAGTGGCAACAATCGAATGTAGGTAACAACGTTTCCCGGAACCGCGCGGTAGCAGTGCCGCATGGCCGGGAACACGTATCTGACAGGGAACGGTGAGGACTGTGCCGACCGGCAGGGTCAAGTGGTACGACGCGAACAAGGGCTTCGGCTTCGTGACCCAGGACGGTGGGGAGGACGTGTACGTGCGGGCCTCCGCGCTGCCGTCCGGGGTTGAGGCGCTCAAGACGGGGCAACGGGTCGACTTCGACCTGGCCCAGGGCCGCCGTGGTCCCCAGGCGCTCCGGGTGCAACTGCTCGATCCGCCCCCCTCGGTGGTGGAAGCCCGTCGACGCCCCGCCGACGAGTTGCACGGCATGGTCGACGACATGATCAAGCTGCTCGAAGCCAGTGTGCTGCCCGAGCTCGACAAGGGGCGTTACCCGGACAAGAAGGTGGCCAAGCGGGTCGGTGGGGTCGTGCGTGCCGTGGCCCGCGAGCTCGATCCGGGCGGCTCCTGAAAGCTCCTGCCCCCGCACGGCATCCGATGCGAGACGGTCACGGTGAGGCGACGGGCCCGGGCATCGCGCTCAGCTCGTTATCGGTTCCTGTTCTCGTGAGTTACCCACCACCCAGGTTCCGCCGATGACGAACTGCAGTTGACCGGTCTGGTTGACACTCACCGTGCCGTACCGCTGCACCTCCACCCGGTCCAGCCGTGCCCCGTCCTCGGGCAGTCTGAGGGTGTACGCGTGTTGCTTGTCCTCGCCGCTCATAACGCCGCTGCGGCCTCGCAACCGCTCCCCGGAGTCACTCAGGTAGGTGAACACCACCTGCCACGGCGCGGAGGAGACCTCGTCGGGAACC
The DNA here is from genome assembly GCF_900101095.1 of Actinopolyspora mzabensis. GTDB lineage: Bacteria > Actinomycetota > Actinomycetes > Mycobacteriales > Pseudonocardiaceae > Actinopolyspora > Actinopolyspora mzabensis. The sequence goes on along the minus strand of NZ_FNFM01000008.1, from coordinate 89,259 downwards.
GAGATCTGCAGCGGATAGCCGGCGGGCATCGGCAGCTCACCAGCGGCCTCCGGCTCCGGCTCGCTGCACTCTCTGGCGAGCCGTTCGCAGTACTGCACCGGCGATACCCGTACGGACTCGCCGTGCGAGTAGAACGTCACGCCCGGTTCGTCCGGTGCGGCACAGCCCGCCAGTAACAAGGGGGTCAGCAAGAGCAGTGCTGTCAGTCCTCGGCGCACGCCGCTGACCTTACGACCCCCCCGGCACGCTCCGCCCGGCCCGGTCCCCGCCGCGCGCTTCGGTCCCCGCCGCGCGCTTCGGTCCCCGCCGCGCGCTTCGGTCCCCGCCGCGCGCTTCGGTCCCCGCCGCGCACTTCGGTCCCGCCGGGCATCTGGGTCCGGTCGCGCACGGCGCGTCCGCGGCCCTCCGCCCCGGGGCGAGCGCTCGGCACACGAGGTCACTCCACCGGCACGAAGCGGACCCGGAACATCTTCGGCCAGTTCTTGCCGGTGAGCAGGAACCGCCCCGACTCCTCCGTGGCCGCTATCCCGTTGAGCACGCCGGCCCTGTCGGCCTGCTCGGTGGTGAGCAGGCCGCTCGCGTCCACCACGGCGGTCACCCGGCCGGTGTTCGGGTCGATACGCACTATCCTGTCCGTGCGCCAGACGTTGGCCCACACCGAGCCGTCCACGCACTCCAGTTCGTTCAGCTCCGTCACCGGCTCGCCGCCCAGCCGCACCGACACGCTGCCGCGCTCGGCGAACGAATCCGGATCACGGAAGGTCAGCTCGTCCGTGCCGTCGCTCATCACCAGCCTGTCCGCGAAGGAGCACAGCCCCCAGCCCTCTCCCCGGTAATCGACGCGACGGATCTCACCGAGATCGGTACGATCGCGCAGTATCGCCGTCCCGGACTTCCAGGTCAGCTGCCAGACGCGGTCCTCCGTGAGGGTGATGCCCTCGCCGAAGAACCGGTCCGGCAGTCGGACCCGGGCCGACTCGCGCCCGGTTGTCAAGCTTTTCGCGCGCAGAACCGATTCACCGCGTTTACCGGTGCTTTCGTAGAGTGTCCCCGAGTCAATTTCCAGACCCTGGGTGAACAAGGACGGATCATGCGGCAGAACGTGGATCACATCGGCACGCAGGTGTGGCACGCTGCCCACGTGCCACAAGCCCTGTTCGCTCTCCTCGCGGCCCTGGTAGCCGTGCTGTTCTGGTTGCTGCGGCGTTCCGCATCGAGAAATCATCAGGATCACCAGCGGAACGAGGCATACCAGCAGCAGCCTGCCGGTTCGACTCCGGCGTCCTCCGGCACGGATTCCCCTCTCGCGGAGGGGGAGCCGTCGGTGAGGTCCGATTCGAGTCCGCCTGCTCCGAATTCGCACCCCGAAAGCGTGGCACGCCCGGATACACCGCAAAACACGTGCGGCACAATCGGAAGTGTGACGCCTATGCCTGCTCCGATCAGCGACGTCGAGACGGCGTCCGCGCCAAGCACCGCTGCCGGGGGCGAGCGGCGACCCGATCCGAAACTCGCCGGGGCGGTGGAGACCGCGCGTTCCGCCGCCGAGGAGGAGGCCGTAATCGGCACCGACCCCACCGGCTCACCGGTCCTCGTCATGGAGACGAACGGGGAGGCCGTCGGGGAGCACGTCGGTGTCGAGTACGAGTCCGAGCACGCGGCCACGCACTACTTCGAGACGACGTACCAGGGCTACGTCGGCTGGCGGTGGGCGGTGACCGTGGCCACCTCCGGCCCCGACGACCCGGTGACGGTCAGCGAGGTGGTGTTACTGCCCGGGCCGGAGGCACTGGTGGCTCCGGAGTGGCTGCCGTGGAGCGAACGGATCCGCCCCGGAGACCTGGGGGCGGGGGATCTGCTGCCCAGCGGGCAGGACGATCCCAGGCTCGTGGAGGGCACCCTGCCCGGCGACGACGATCCGGTGACGGAACTCGCCTACGAGGTGGGTGGCGGCAGGCAACGGGTGCTCAGCAGAGAGGGGCGACTCGACGCGGCCGAGCGCTGGGAGTCCGGTGAGTTCGGCCCCGACACCGAGACCGCCCGGCTGGCACCCGGCCCCTGCGGCAGTTGCGGCTTCTTCCTGCCACTGGCCGGATCCATGCGAGCGGCTTTCGGGGTGTGTGCCAACTCGGTCTCGCCCGCCGACGGGCGTGTCGTACACGTGGAGTTCGGCTGCGGAGCTCATTCCGAGGGCGAAGTGGACACCTCCTCCACCATTCCGGTGGCAGAGGTGGTCTACGACGACACGTCCCTCGACTTCGAGTCCCGGGACGCGAAGTGAGGACCGGCCCGCGAGCGCGAACCGGCCCGGCGGGGCCCTTTCCGCGGTGAACCCCTCGGTGGACCGCCGCGGTGAACCCCGCAGTGGGCCGCTCGGACCCCGGTGAGTGTCCCTCGCGGGCTTCGCCGCCGAACGGCGGAAGAGCGCACCAGCGCAGCGCGCCGTCCCGATGTCCGGGGCGGCGCGCTCGTTCCGCCGGTGGAGGCCCTCGGCGATTTCCGAGGGCCTCGGCTCGTCAGTGCGCCGCTCGCAGCGCCGCCGAATCCACCGCGTAGGTGGCGACATCGGCGAAGTCCAGGATCGTGACGATCTCCTCCCCCACGGTCCAGGCGTCGTGGCCCGGTTCGATGTGGACCACCTCGCCCGCCTTGACCACTCCGTAGGGGCCGTCGTTCATGGCCACGTGCAGGTTTCCGGTGAGCAGGTAGGCCACATGTCGTTGCTGACAGGTCTCGGTCCCCGCCAGTGGTGCCACGTCCCGCGACCAATGCCAGCCGGGTTCGAGTACGAACCTTCCGACGGCGGAACCGTGCAGGTCGAACAGTTCCAGCCTGCCGTGCGGGAACTCGCGGACCTCGGTGGGATCCGCGAACGACATCGATACCAGTGATTGCATGCTCGTCCCCCTGACTGATGTTCTCCGGCCGGATGTTCTCCGGCACCGGGTGCCGAGCCGCGCGTCCCACTCCTCGCTGGTTGCCCCGCGAGTGAGCCCGGGTGGAGTCCCCACCTCGCCGCGGGACGTTCGGATCCGTCCAGGTGGAGTCGGCCGCGGCGATTCCGTCCGGTGAGCGCTTCGGTGAGGTCGCGTGGAAGCTCCCGCGGTCGTCCCGAACCGCGGTACGGACCGGTCATCCGCTCGCGCCGGGCTCGAACGTGAAGCCGACTCGATCGTGATGCTCTTCGAACGTGGTCGGCGGGGCCGCTCGTCGCGGTGGCCTCGCCCCGAGCCGCTGATCGCCGTCCGGTGAGCGGGTGTCCTCGCAGGATACAGTGAAACCGCGGGAAAAGCCCGGCAAAGCGGCCTGTTCAAGAGGACGAAGTTGAGCGATTCAGCGGACAACGTGGCCACGGACGACTCGTCCGATCCGTTCGGCACGGCGGCGTTGCGTGCCGCCGTACTGGATGCCTGGCGCGGCTCGCCCACCCGGTTCCGGGAGGACGCCAACGCCGAGGAGGACCTCCGGCTGGGCGGCTATCGGGACCGGCTGCTGGTCGAGCTCGCCCAGAACGCCTCGGACGCGGCCCGCGCCGCCGGAACTGCCGGACGGTTGTCGGTCCGGCTCGCCGACGGCGAGCTCAGAGTGGCCAACACCGGGCAGCCGCTCGACGGGTCGGGCGTCTCGGGGCTGACGGCGTTGCGCGCCTCGCCCAAACGCGCCGAGCCGTCCGTCGGCAGGTTCGGGGTGGGCTTCGCGGCGGTCCTGGCCGTCACCGACGCCCCCCGGCTGACCACGGCCCTTGGCGGGGTGGAGTTCTCGGCCGCCCGGACCCGGGACGAGGTGGCGGCGCTGGCCGAGTCGAGTTCGGAGCCGCCCGCCGCCGTGACGGAACTGGTCTCCCGCGGCGGTCAGGTGCCGGTGCTGCGGCTCGGTTGGCCGACCGGCGAGCGGCCCCCCGAAGGGTTCGACACCGAAGTCGTGCTTCCCCTGCGCTCCGACATCGACGGCGAGAAGCTGCTGGACGACATGGCGGAGCAGGTGGTGGACCTGCTGCTGGCGCTGCCCGCGTTGCACCACGTCGACATCGGTGACCGGCACTGGTCCCGCACGGATTCCACCGAGGACAGGGTGGTGGTGCGCACCCCCGAAAGCACCCGGCACTGGCTGCTCGAACGCGCCACCGGTGAGTGGCCGGAGTCCACGCTCACCGGCATAGGGGTGGAGCAGCGCGAGCACTCGCGTTGGTGGATCTGCTGGGCGGTGGAGCTGGCCGCGGACGGTACCGTGCTGCCGTCGCGCAACGACGTGCTGCACGCCCCCACCCCCACCGAGGAACGGCTCTCGCTGCCCGCCCGGTTGTTGGCGGGCGTACCCGTGGAACCGGACCGCAGGCGGGTATCGGAGTCCCCCGCCACGAGGGTGGTGCTGGAACGCGCCGCCGCTGCCTACCCGCCGCTGCTGTCGCGGTTGGAACCGCTCGAACGGTCCGCCCTGGTGCCGCAACCCGGCTTTCCGCTGTCGGACACCGACGAACGGTTGCGCCGCGACGTCGTCGAGCGGTTGAGCGAGGCCGATTGGTTGCCCGCCGCCGACGGTTCGGTGATCGCGCCCCACCGCGCGACCGTGTTGGACCCGTTCGCCCCCGAACTGGTCGAGCTGCTCGCCGAAGTGGTGCCCGGCCTGCTCGGGGCGAACCTCTCGGAGTCCCCGCACGCCACCGCGCTGCGTTCGCTGGGCGTGCACCGCATGGGAGCGGCCGAGATCGTCGAAGCCGTGACCGGACTCGACAGGCCCGCGGCATGGTGGTGGCGGTTGTACGAGGCGCTGCTGCCGATCGAGCGCACCGACCGCACGGCACGCGAAGAGCTCACCGCGCTGCCGGTTCCGCTGGCCGACGGACGAACCGTGACCGGAGTGCGGGACCTGCTGCTGCCCGGCGACGGCGCGGAGGAAGCCGTGGCCGCACTGGCCGAACTGGACGTCACCGGGCTGCGGATCGCGGCGGCCGAGGCGGTGCACCCGCTGCTGGAACGCCTCGGCGCGCACCACGCGGGCGCTTCCGAACTGCTGGACGCGCCTGCCCTGGTCGAGGCGGTGCACAACAGCGTGGCCGATGCCCGAGCCGGAGCCGATCCCATGCGGCTGGCCGAGCCGGTGCTTCGGCTGGTGGGCGAGACGGGCCACCGCGACTGGCTGGGCGCGTTGGCGCTGCCGGACTCCGACGGTGAGGTGCGCCGTGCCGACGAGCTGTTGCTGCCGGAAGCGGCGCTGCTGGAAGTGCTCGATCCGCACGCCGTCGGCCCCGACGCGCCGTTGCAGACCGTCGCGGGTCACGTGGTCGAGCGGTGCTCCGCCGAGCGGCTCCGTTCCGTGGGGGTGCTGGACTCGTTCGCCGTGCTGATCGAGGAAGAACCCACCTCACCCCACGAGGGGGTGGCCGACGCCGAGGTCTGGTGGCGTGAGCTGGAGCGCCTGCGCGGGGACGAGTGGCCGCCCCACCGGTTCGTCGGGGTGCGGGATCTGGATCTGGTCGCCGAGAACGCCTGGCCCGCGGCACTGCGCCTGCTCACCGCCGACCCCGAAACCGCCCGTGCCCTGCGCGAGCCCGACGGCTACACCCCCTGGTGGATAGCCCGGTTCGCCGTGCTGGGTGGGCGTTCCCCCAGGCAATGGCGGCTCGCGGACGCCGAACAGCTCGCGGGGCTCTACGATCCGGTGCCCGATGTCGGTGTCGACGAACGGACCCTGCGGCTCGTGGGGGTACGCGCCGAACTGACGGTGCACGACACCGCGGATGCCGCCGACCTGGTGGCGCGCCTCGCCGACCCGGAGCGCCGGGTGCGCGCGGGACTGGCGCTGGGTGCCCACCGCGCGTTGGCCGAGGCGGTGGACTGCGAGCGGCTCGATCCGGGCGATGTCGACCCGCCGCGAGCGGTACGGTCGGTCAGCTCGGCGGTGGTCTCCGCCGATCGCGCGGTGGTGTTGGACGAGCCGTGGTTGCTGGGGGTCTTCGAACCGGCTCTGGTGGTGGCGGGCGGAAACTCGCACGAGTTCGACGCCGAGGCGCTCGCCGAGCTGCTCGATCTGCCGCTGGCCTCCGAACAGGGCGTGGTCGAGATTCTGGGGGAGGGCGTCACGCAGTCCTGGCAGGACGTGGCCAGGGTTCCGGGCGCCTGCGAACTGCTCGGGATACCCGTGCCCCCCGGCGAGGTCGAACTGCGGGACGGACTGCGGGTGCGTACTTCGGAAGGGGAGCACCGGGTGCACTGGTGGGTCGACAACGCCGGTGCGATCTACAGCGAGCGAAGCTCGGACGGGTTGGCCCGGGCGCTGGCCTGGGCGGTCGATCGTTGGCAGGACCGGTTCACCCTGGCGGCGCTGCTGGCCGACCCGGACGCCACCACGCTGCTCCGCTGAGTTGCCCGTCCGGCGCGGGGTGCGCCCCCTCGGGGCGGTGTCGATTTCGCGCGAAATCGCCGCGCCGGAGACCGTCGTCGGGAAGCGACCATGCGGGTAGGCAGCGTGCGTGTCCCCGGTGCGTGAGTCGGATGCATCGCGAGGCCGGGCCGCTCGCCGCGTAGGTCGCTACTCAAGAGCCGGCCCAACGCTCCCGAGGCGCCGACTCACGTGACGGCTAACCGGCCACGTACGGCAGGTGCTGCTATGGGTTCCGAAAGATGTCAGCCGTCGAGTCCGGCGAGTCCCTGCCAGGAACCGCGGGAACCGCGACGCGAGGCCGAGCGCTGCCAGCGAAAGACACCGTAGCCGATTATCCCCAGCGCACCACCGGTAACACAGGTCCAGAACCGTACGTCGACACCCGAGCCCGTCCAGCCGAGCATGCCGAACACCACGGCGGCCACCAGCCAGCACACCGTGCCGGTGATCACGACCGGAGTCGGGCCCGCGAGTTTCGCCGGGAGGGAGGGGACCGGGCGCATCCGGGGCGGTCCGGTGGGAGCGTCGTTGTCGTCCGCTGCCACGGTCGTCCTCTTCCTTCGGTCGGGATTCGTTCGGGGGCGAGACGCCTTCGCCGGGAGTTCGGGCGCGTGCTCCGTCGTCCGCGAGTCGAGGGGCGCAGACGCTGCCGACGAGGTGCGGTGCGGGGGTCACCAGCTTACCCGGAGCCTCGTGGGACTGCCGCGTCGCGGCGGAATTGTCCGTTATTTTGCTAGACTAACGAGGTGTCTGAAACGGCTGAACGCGAGCGCACTCTGGCGAGCAGACTGCGCATCGCCATTGTTCGCCTGAACCGCCGGTTGCGTGCGCAGACCGAGTCCAGTGTGACGCTCTCCCAGATGTCGGCGCTGGCCTGCCTGTGGCGGAACGGCCCCTTGGCGCCCAGAGAACTGGCCGCCCACGAGGGGGTGCAGCCTCCCTCCATGACCAGGGTCATCGCCGCGCTGGAGGATCTCGGTCTCGTGTACCGACGGCAGCACCCCACCGACGGTCGGCAGGCCATCGTGGAGCTGACCGAGGCGGGCAACCAGCGCATGGAGCAGGAGGTCTCCGTGCGGGAGCAGTGGCTCGATCTGCGGCTGGCGGAACTCACGGACCAGGAGCGCGACACGCTCTCCAGCGCGGCGCGCATCCTCGAGCGGATGGCCCGGTGATGCCCTCCCGCCTTGGTTACCGGTGGAGCCGAGCACTCGGCGCGTCCGGCGCCGACACGAGCAGCGACACCCCCGACAAACCGAACGGTTGACCGCAGCAGATGTCCAAATCCGCCCAGCAGGAGTCCGACAGGCCGGAGCGGAGCAGTCGCTCATCCGTATCGGATGAATCCACTGCCGGGCGGGCGCGCGGCGGGATGTTTCGTTCGCTGCGGGAACGCAACTACCGCTACTACGCCTCCGGGCAGGTAGTCTCGCTGACCGGTACCTGGATGCAGCGCGCCGCGCAGGACTGGCTCGTGCTCGAGCTCTCCGACGGGTCGCCGGCCGCGCTGGGGGTGGCGGTCGCGTTGCAGTTCCTGCCCACGCTGCTGTTCACGCTCTACGCCGGAGTGATCGCCGACCGGGTCGACAAGCGTCGACTGCTGCTGGCGGTGCAGAGCGGGATGGGGCTGTGCGGCGTGGTGCTGGGGCTGCTCGACGTCGGCGGTGTGGTCGAGCTCTGGCACGTCTACGCGCTGGCACTGGGGCTGGGGTGCTTCTCGGCCGTCGACGCCCCGGTGCGGCAGTCCTTCGTGGTCGAGATGGTGGGGGCCCGGGAACTGCCCAACGCGGTCGCCCTCAACTCGATGACCTTCAATCTCGCCCGCATCGTCGGTCCCGCGATCGCCGGTGTGCTGATAACCCTGATCGGTACGGGGCCGGTCTTTTTGCTCAACGGGTTGAGTACGGGCGCCGTGGTGGCCGGTCTGTTGTTGATGGACCCGAGCAGGCTGCACCGGACCTCGGGAAACACGGAGGGGAGCGGCAGTCTCCTGGCGGGACTGCGCTACGTCTCGCGGAGTCCACGGCTGATCGTGGTGCTGGCGCTGGTCTGCTGCGTGAGCACGTTCGGGATGAACTTCGAGAACGCCTTCGCGGTGATCGCGCGCAACGTGTTCGACCGGGATGCCGCCGGATACGGCTTGCTGATCACAGCACTGGCGGTGGGCACGCTCACCGGTGCCTCGCTGGCCGCGCGGAGGGCAGGTGGGCGGCCTCGGTTGCGGCTGGTCTTCGGTGGTGCAGCCGCGTTCGGAGCCCTCGAGGCGACGGCTTCGCTGATGCCCTCCTACCGCAGCTTCGCGGTGGCGCTGATCCCCGTCGGGATCGCCGTGATGACCTGCACCACGGCGGCCAATTCCACTGTGCAGCTCTCCGTGGACCCGGAGATGCGAGGCAGGGTCATGGGGCTCTACATGATGCTGTTCCTCGGGGGCAGACCGGTCGGAGGGCTGCTCTCCGGCTGGTTGGCGGAGATCTTCAACGGCAGAGCGCCGTTGTTGCTGGGCGGTGTCGCCGTGGTGCTGGCGAGCCTGATGGGTGCCATCGTGCTGGCACGGAACTCGGACCGGGAGAGCGGCTCCGCGGGGTTGCCGGAGAAAGCAGGTTAGGCTAACCTAAACGATGTCGCTTCGTGGTGGGAGCGGCAGTCAGTTCGGGGACCGAAAGCCCCCGGTCCGTGGGGCCGGGGGCTTCTCGTTCGCGGGTGAGTGTGGGGTGCCCTGGCCGGGTGGCCGGCACGTGAGTCGGCGCCTTGGGAGCGTCGGGCCGGCTCTTGAGTAGCGACCTAGGCGGCGAGCGGCCCGGCCTGGCGATGCATCCGACTCACGCGCTCGAGACACCCACGCTGCCGCGACCACGGTGACTTTCCGACGGCAGTCTCAGGGGCGGCGATGCGGCGCCGGGTGCGTAAATTTCCCACGAAATCGCCGGGCCGCTTCGACGTGGTGGCGAACTCCCGCCACGGAGCCGTGGCAGTGGAGCGCTCCGCCTCCAGGCAGAGAAAAACTCGGGTTTCCCTCCCGGGGGAGGGAAACCCGAGTTCCGGCAGTTCGGCTTGTCGGAGCATTCACTGCCGGAGATTCGCGGGAGTCGAGTGCGGGGCCGCGAGTTCTTCGGACACCCGCCTCGTCCGAGACCGGTCCGGGGCGTGCCGGGGATCAGGACTGCGGCAGCCGCAGCCCGTTGTAGCCGGCCCGAGCATCGGCGAACCGGCGGGAGACCTCTTCCCAGTCGACCACGTTCCAGAGCTGCTTGACGTAGTCGGCCTTCACGTTCTTGTACTGCAGGTAGTAGGCGTGCTCCCAGATGTCGAACACCAGCAGCGGGGTGGTGGCGATCGACAGGTTGGAGTGGTGATCGCGCAGCTGTTGCGTGATCAGTCGCTGCCCGACCGGGTCCCACGCGAGCACGCCCCATCCGTTGCCCTGGATCGTGGTGGAGACGGCCTCCATCTGGGCCCGGAAGTTGTCGAAGGAACCGAAGTCCTGGTCAATGGCCGCCGCGAGCTCACCGGTCGGCTTGTCGCCGCCGTCCGGGCTCAGGATCTTCCACCACACGAGGTGCAGTGAGTGGCCCGCGAGGTTGAACGCCAGCGTGGTCTCCAGCCCGACGATCGACGAGTAGTCCCCCTTCTCACGCGCCTCGGCGATCTTCTCGATCGTGTCGTTGGCTCCCTTGACGTAAGCCGCGTGGTGCTTGCTGTGGTGCAACTCGTTGATCTCACCGGCGATCGCGGGTTCGAGCGCCGAGTAGTCGTAGTCCAACTCGGGCAGCACGTACTGCGCCATTGACCGTCTCCCTTTCGCAATGGGGTGTCGGTAGCAAGTCTGTCGCAGTTGCAAACTACTAGCAATAGTTTCGGCGCGCTCGGCTCGGGTGGGTACTTCGGGACGGAACCCGGTGGGCCCGGGCGGCTCCCGGCCCCACCGGTGTGGGCTCATTCCACCGGCCAGGTGTGTACGGGCTCGCCGCTGTCACCCAGTGCGATGTAGCGGCGCAGCATCTCCACCAGGGCTGGTTGGCGATCACGGCTGCGCTGCAGGCGCAGCACCGTCTCGCGCTGCCAGTCGGCGCCGGTCTGCCGGGCCTTGCAGCGCTGTTCCAGCACGCCGAGGTGGCGTTGGCTGGCCGCTGCCGAGACCCCGCACGCCTCCAGCCCCTCGTGGGCCATCGGAAGCAGCTTGCGCAGCACCAACTCGTCGGCCGGTACCCAACCCATGCCGGGCCAGTACAGGCGGGCGTTCATCCCGTGGCGGGCCCCGCTGTAGAAGTTCTCCTCCGCCGCGGCGAACGACATCTGGGTCCACAGCGGCCTGTCCTGTTCTGCCAGCGCGCGTTGTGCGCCGTAGAAGAACGCGGCGTTGGCCAGCATGTCTACCACTGTCGGTCCCGCGGGCAGCACCCGGTTCTCCACCCGCAGGTGCGGAACCCCGTCCACCAGGTCGTACACCGGGCGGTTCCAGCGCCAGATCGTGCCGTTGTGCAGTCGCAGTTCCGAAAGCGTCGGGGCGCGCCCGGAGTTCAACGCGGCCACCGGGTCCTCCTCCTCCGGCTCCGGCATCAGCGAGGGGAAGTAGCGCACGTTCTCCTCGAACAGGTCGAAGATGGAGGTGATCCAGCGCTCCCCGAACCACACGCGGGGCCGCACTCCCTGGTTCTTCAGCTCCTCGGGTCTGCTGTCGGTGGCCTGCTGGAACAGCGGGACACGCGTCTCCTGCCAGAGTGCCTTGCCCAGCAGGAACGGTGAGTTCGCCCCGACTGCCACCTGCACTCCGGCCAGGCACTGCGCCGCGTTCCAGTGCGCGGCGAAGTCCTCCGGCGCCACCTGCAGGTGCAGTTGCGCCGAGGTGCATGCGGAGGAGGGCAGGATCGAATCCGCGTGCGAGCGCAGCCGCTCCTGGTCCTGATCGCCGAGCGGGGTGCCCGACATGTGCAGCAGTATCTCCTCGCCGCGTGCCGCGCAGATCTGCTGGTTGAGCAGGCTGTAACGCGCGGGGTGCGACAGCCAACGCGGATCGAAGTGGGAGCTCCGCAGCGTCGGCAGCGTTCCGATCATGACGAGTTTGGCCCCGATGTCCTGGGCCTTGCTGTCGGCGTTCAACAGCGAAGCGCGCAGCTCGTCCTCCAGTTCGAGGGCTCCCCGGCCGGCCAGCGCTCGCGGGCGGACGTTGATTTCCAGGTTGTGCTGTCCCAGTTCGGTCGTGTACGAGGGGTCGTCGATCTTCTCCAGTACCTCGGCGTTGGACATCGAGGGGCTCATGCCCCCGTCCACCAAGCTCAGTTCCATCTCCAGCCCCATCTGTTGGTGGGGGAAGGAGAAGTTGCCCTCAGCCAGCATCCGGGCCAGCGCGTCCAGGCCGCGCTGCATTTTGTCCCGGTATCGCTGCCGATCGCCCGGTCGGAACGCCCGACTGATTACGTTCTGTTTTCCCATGCCGCGTCACCCCGATCCAACGGTGTGCACATCGGCAGCTTCCGTGCTGGTCAGCGCCGAATTTCACAGTGGCACACCGGTGACCGCCCATGCCAGCGGCCAAAATGGTGGCACGATCTGACGAACGAGGGAGAGGGCTGGAGACGCTGTGTGTTCGCTGCTGCCGGAGGTCCATCGCGAGTGCCCGGCAAGGCGGAGTACTGCCCCTGGAGCGGTCAGTGCCGCGGCCGGTCAGTGCCGCGGCCGGTCAACCCGCGGCGGGCGCCGCCGCGCTCGTACTCCGTCTGCCCAGGGTCAGGTGGACCGTCAGCGAGGCGAGCACCACGCCGAACATCACCAGTGACATGGGCATTGCCGAACCGACTCCGCCGAGCCCCACCAGCGGGGCCGCCAACGCACCCACCACGAACTGCAGGACCCCGAGCAGTGCCGAGGCGCTTCCGGAAACCTCCTGGCGTTCGGCGAGTACGAGCATCGTCGTGTTGGGCATCACGAATCCGAGGCTGGAGATCATTACGAACAGCGCGCCGAGCAGGAAGGGCAGTGGCAGCCCCACGGCCACGGTGACCACCAGCAGCAACCCGGCCACCGCTGCCGCGCTCAGCGCGCAGAGCAACAGCTGGGACTCGGTCGCGATCCTGCCGACGAGCCGCGCGTTGATCTGGCCGCCCGCGACCAGTCCCAGGGCGTTGCTGCCGAACGCCAGACTGTACGCCTGTGGGGAGAGCCCGTAGATGTCCTGCAGCACGTACGAGGAACCGCTGACGTAGGCGAACATCGCGGCCATGGCCAGTCCCGCCGCCAGGGCGTTGCCCAGGAAGGAGGGGCTGCTCAGCAGTCCGCCGAAGGTGCGCGCTGTGGAACGGGGACGCAGCGGTTGGCGCCATCGTCCCGGTTTGGTCTCGGGGAGTGCCATTACCGTCACCAGGAACAGCACCACCGAGAAGGACGCCAGCACCACGAAGACCCCGCGCCAGTTGGTGAAGTTGAGTACCTGCCCGCCGATGACCGGCGCCAGAATGGGAGCCAGGCCGGTGACCAGCATCAGCGACGAGAAGAACCGGGAGGCCTCCACTCCGGAGTAGAGGTCGCGTACCGAGGCGCGGGCGATGACCATTCCCGCGGCCGCACCGAAGCCCTGCAGGAACCGTAACGCGGTCAGCGCGTACACGTCGCCGGAAAGCGCGCACAGCACGGAGGTGGCGAAGTACACCCCCAGCCCGACCAGCAGCGGCTTGCGCCTTCCGACCGAGTCACTGACCGTTCCCGCGACCAGTTGCCCGAAGGCGAGCCCGAGCAGCACGGCGGTCAGCGTGAGTTGTCCCTGTGCCGAGGTGGCTCCCAGCTCCCTGGTGAGCTCCGGCAGGGCGGGTAAGTACATGTCGATGGTCAACGGGCCGAACGCGGTCAGTCCCCCGAGGATGAGGGCGAACCGTGCCTTGCGGCGCAGTCCGGAGTTGTCGACGCCGGTCTCCGTCTCGGTGTGGGGTGTTCCGTCGTCGCGGTGGCTGTGCTGCTGCCTGGCGCCGCTCGGTGGAGCGTCACTCGGTCGCGGGTCGCTCATGAGCCGGCCTTCCGTGATCGGGAACTCGCACCCGTTCAGCACGAACGTGTGAAGGCGGGTGGTTATGCCCGTCTCGTTCGCATGGCTAAGTGAGCCCGGTCACGATCCTCGTGCCCACCGGGGCGGGTGGCTCGGCACCGGCCACGAGCACACCGGCCACGACCACGGTCGTCGTCGAAGGTGGCACCCCCTGATGCGAGGATACGAAGTGTGGCCAGGCTGATCGAAGTAACCGATGCGGAGGACCCCGCGGTCGACGACTTCCGCGATCTGACTACCGCCGATCGTCGTCCCGATCGCCCCGGCGGGCGCGGACTGGTGATCGGCGAGGGCAGGCTGGTGGTGGAGCGGCTGCTCGCCTCGCCCTACCCCGTCCGGGGGTTGCTCGGGGAACGCAAACGGATAAACACCCTCGAACCGCTGCTGCGTGAGCTCGACGTCCCCGCCTACATCGTCGAGCCGGACATGCTGGCCAGGATCGTGGGCTTCCACCTCAACCGTGGCGTACTCGCGGTGGCGGACCGTGCTCCCGAACCCGATCCGGCCGAGCTGATTCGCCGTTCCAGCAAGCTGGCCGTGCTCGAGGGAGTAGTCGACCACGAGAACCTCGGAGCCATGTTCCGCAACGCCGCCGGGCTGGGCCTCGACGGGGTGCTGCTGGGACGAGGCTGCTCCGATCCGCTCTATCGCCGCAGCGTCCGGGTCTCGATGGGGCACGTACTGCGTGTCCCGTTCGCCAGACTCACGGACTGGCCCGGCGATCTGGAGCGCCTCGGTGCCAACGGTTTCCGGGTGGCCGCGTTGGCTCCCCGTCCCGATGCCGTTCCGGTGGGACGAGCGGGGCTCTCCGAGGGCAAGGTGGCGGTGCTGATGGGGTCGGAGGGCCCCGGGTTGAGTGAGGAGGCCCTGCGGTCCTCCGATCTCACCGTCGGCATCCCGATGTCCCGCGAGGTGGATTCGCTGAACGTCGCCGCCTCGGCCGCGATCGTGTTCCACGCCATGCGCTCCGACTCGTGAGGCCGCATCCCCCGAGCGGGGGATCGTGCGGCCATCCCCCTCGTGGGCGGCCGTTCGCGCGGCCGGGGCGAGGGGACCGAGGAGTCGGGGCCCGGGGAGTCGAGCAGGCGGTCGAATCAGCTCCGCGCTCCCGCGCGGGAGCACGTCGGGAGATTCCGCGGCTGTGCCGACGGCGGGGGTGATCCTCGGTTCCGGCCTGCCGGAGAACATCACCCCGGTGGAAAATCTCAGTAGGGGGACGTCGCGATGGTCGGGGAAACCATGGAACTCCGGGTCGCCCGAGGGCGCCCCTGGTTCGTCGAGGGAGACGGGCTGCTCGGTCTGCAGCCGGAGCACCTGGGGCTTTCCCCCACGCTCTGTGCGGCGCTGTACGAATGGGCCGAGGTCATGGAGCGGATCAACCGCGGGGACCCCCTCGACGAGCGGGCGTTGTGGGCGGCGGCGCGTCGTGGCCGGCTGCTCGCCGGGCGCGCGGCGGCGGAGTGCGGCCGTGCCGTCCGGCATCTCGATCCGCTGACCGGTGAGCCGAGCAATGTGCCCGAACCCGGTGGGCAGCGGATTGTCGCGGGGTCCGACCCGCGGGGCGAAGCAGTCGATCGCACCGCCCGGCCCACCGGCGTGACGGTAAGTCTCCTCATCGCGGTGCTGATCGCCCTGGTGCTGGTGGTGGTTTCGCTGGGCTTGGCCGAGGTGAACCCGCTGCTCGGAGTCGCGGTCAATCTCGCCGTGACGGGCGGATTCGCCCCGTCGGTCTGGCTCGGGCGCGCCGTACCCACCTGGCGCTGGGTGGCTTTCGGAGTCGCGCTCGGTGTCGCGGCGTCCTGGGTGATCCTGCCGCTGAGTCTGCTGGGGTGAGTCGGCCTCCCCGTGCCCTACACCATCCGGAGGAACTAAGGTTCGGCCCGGTCAGCATGGTTCCGCGTTGGGCCGTTGGGCACAATCGAGGGCATGTCACCGTCCGCGCGCGTGTTGTTCCTGGTCGGCCTCTTGTCGATCCTCGTGGCCCTGCTCACCGGGGTATTGCTGGTGGCGATGGACTACGTCGCATGGATAGCGGGAACGATCGGCGCGGTCTCCATCGCGGGGGGGTTCGTGGCGCGGGCGCTCTCCCCGGACACCGGCGGTGGAAAGTCCACAGGGGACGGTGTTTCCTCCGGTGGTGGACGCCCCCGCAACAGATTCATCGGCAGATCGCTGCCGGGAGTGCGGGACCGTATCTGGCAACGACACCTCGAATCGAGAGGCGGGAACTCCGGCGACGAGCAGCAGAGTCCGGAACAGGACTCCTCCCGCCACTGACTCGGGTGCCGCTGAAACCGGCGTCGCCGAACTCGCAGTCGCCCGCCCGCGGCCGACCGACCAGCCGTCCGGCGCTCGCCGCACGTAGTCCGCCGGTCACGGTCTCGCTCTCGATCATCGGTTCGACCGCACGCCGAGCAGCACGTCCTCCCAGGAGGGAACGATCGGGTGATTCTTGCGTCCCTCCCTGGTGTCCGCGTCGTCCTCGAGGTCCTCAGGGTCCGCCGCCGTCGCGTCTTCGGCCCCGTTGTCCGGCACTGCCGGGGACTGCTCGGTCTCGGAGCCCTGGAGCACGCTTCCGAACTCCGCCTCGTTCGACTGCGAGGTGGAGCCGAGTAGTGTCCCCGCCGTCATGGCGGGGATGTGGGCGGTTCCGGCGGTACTCTCGGCGAGGCCGAGGTTGTTCTGCTCGGCCGCGTCTCCCAGCAACGGAGTGGTGGGCTCCCGATCGTCGGGGTGGGTCTCCTCCGCTTCCGGCTCGGAGTGGTCCAGCTCGAGTGCTTCCCTGGCGAGTTCGGTTACCGGACGTACCGTGCGCAGTGGCCGGTTCGGTGCGGGATCGAGCAGATCGAGCGCGTCCTCGTCCAGCGCGGCGATCGTGCCCCCCTGCGCGCCGGGGTGGAACGTCCAGTGTGCGGTGTTCTCCGTACGGCCGGCCTGCCAGTGCAGCGTGACCACCCACTTGCCGTCCTCGCCGCGCCAGGCGTCCCAGCTGGTCTCGCCGTAGTCCTGCCCCCGCATGCCGAAGGTCTGCGAGATGATCTCGCCGAGTGTCTGCACGTCCGGTCCGTCCTCGCGGATCGGATGCGCCTGCTGGGCCTTCTCGGCGACCTGGGCCCGTTCCAGTAAAACCGGGTAGGCGTAGCGCTCCACGCGTTGCTGCGGAATTCCGGCCTCGGCGGCGACTTCCTCGACGGAAGCACCCGCACGAACCCGTGTCTGGATCTCGCGCGGCCGCATCTGGGCTTCCAGCTCGATCTGTACCTGCCCGAGACGGGTGAGGTCACCCCGGGCCGCGGCGCGGAGTCGCTCGTCGGCGGGCACCGCGAAGCGTTCACCGTTGTCGGGATCCTCACACACGACGGTCTCACCGTCCTCTT
Source organism: Actinopolyspora mzabensis (assembly GCF_900101095.1). Lineage (GTDB taxonomy): Bacteria > Actinomycetota > Actinomycetes > Mycobacteriales > Pseudonocardiaceae > Actinopolyspora > Actinopolyspora mzabensis. The sequence continues at coordinate 72,465 of NZ_FNFM01000008.1, read as the reverse complement.
CGAGCCCGACCACTCGCAGCGCTCGCATAAGTGCCTCCCCGCGCCTCCCGCTGATTTTAGATCACCAAGCTATAACGATAACTCGACGGGGGGTCTCCGTGGGACGGACGCGCCGAGTGTCGTAACGATGATCCTGCCGAACGGGCGTACCCCGCCGCATCCGTGGAAATACCCTGATTCCGCGAAAAATCGTGTGGTCTCGATTACCCGGGCGAGCCGCGGCGGGCGCTCCGTCGCCGCGGGCTCGGGCGTATCGCTCGGGACCGTGCCGGTGAGTCCTCGGCATCGGCGCGGTGCATCGCCGCGGCGCATCGGGGCGGACGGCGACGCCGTCACCTCGCCGGAGCCGGTCCCGGGGTGGGCGGTGCACCGCCCACCCCGGGAATCGCGTCGAATCAGCCGAGCTTGCCCACGATCCAGTCGATCGCCTGCGTCAGCTTGGTGACGTCGTCCGGCTCGACGGCGGGGAAGGTGCCGATGCGCAGCTGGTTACGGCCGAGCTTGCGATAGGGCTCGGTGTCGACGATGCCGTTCGCGCGCAGCGCCTTGGCCACGGCGTCCGCGTCGATCGAGTCGGCGAAGTCGATCGTGTTGACCACCTGGGAGCGCTTGGCCGGGTCGGCGACGAAGGGGGAGGCGAAATCCGAGGACTCGGCCCACGAGCACACTCGGCGCGAGGACTCACCGGTGCGCCGCACGCACCAGTCCAGCCCGCCCTGCTCGAGCATCCACTCGATCTGGTCGGCCAGCAGGAACAGCGTGGCGACGGCGGGGGTGTTGTAGGTCTGGTCCTTGCGCGAGTTGTCCAGCGCGGTGGTCAGCGACAGGAACTCCGGGATCCAGCGGTCCGAGCCGCCGATCTCGCCCACGCGCTCCAGCGCGGCCGGGCTCATCGCCGCGATCCACAGCCCGCCGTCCGAGGCGAAGCACTTCTGCGGTGCGAAGTAGTAGACGTCGACGTCGGCCGGGTTGAACGGCAAGCCACCAGCGCCGGAGGTGGCATCCACCGCGATCAGCGAGTTCTCGGACCCGGCGGGGCGAGTCGGGGGCAGCATCACGCCGGTGGAGGTCTCGTTGTGGGCCCAGGCGATCAAATCGGCCGTCGGGTCGGACACCGGCTCGGGGGCGTCGCCCGGTTCGGCCTTGACGACGATCGAGTCGTCCAGGAACGGAGCGGACTTGGTCGCCTTCGCGAACTTCTCGGAGAACTCACCGTAGGTCAGGTGCAGCGCACGCTGCCGTACCAGCCCCAGGGTGGCGGCGTCCCAGAAGGCGGTGGTGCCACCGACGCCGAGGACCACCTCGTAGCCCTCCGGCAGGGAGAAGAGCTGGCGGAGACCTTCCCGCACGCGTCCGACGAGCGACTTCACCGGTTTCTGTCGGTGCGAGGTGCCCATCACGTCGGCACCCTCGTTCGCGAGCCGCGTCAACTGCTCCGGCCTGACCTTCGACGGTCCGCATCCGAACCGTCCGTCGGACGGTACTAGTTCAGCGGGCAGCCGCAGCGTCGTCGGGTCGATGTTGGTTTCGGCCTGCGTCATGCCGGCGCCTCCGGTCCTTGTTGTGTTGGTTTCGGCCCGTTCGGGGGCCGCTTGCGAACATGCACGAAGTTGGCCAGATGACCGGCGCCGTTGCCGGCTCAAGCACGGCTGGGCGCACACCGCCGGCGCGGTCGGACGGATCGCGCCACCGTGCCGCCGGTGTGAACCAGCCGCGGGCAACTTACTGCCTCCGTCGCCCCCTTGGCTACCGCGACGAGCCCGGTGTCACCCGAGCGAAGCCGCTCGATACGGCCGTCCCCGGCCGACCGCAGCCCCGGCTACGAGCGGAAAAGCGCTATGATCCCCCGGAGTCCGCGCTGTGACCCGTATCATGTTCCTGGAGTCGGTCGATCAGGTCGGCGCGGGCCCGGGCCACTCTGGAACGGATGGTGCCGGTGCGGCAGCCCGCCACTTCGGCGGTTTCCTCGTAGCTGAGCCCGACCAGCTGCGTCAGCACGAAGGCCTCCCTGCGCCGTTCGTCGAGGGTATCCAACGCGCTGCGCAGCGCGTATCCCTCCGGTATGGAGAGGGTTCGCGGTTGGGCCAGTTCCGCCGCGAGCTGCCAGTCGGCGATGTCGGCCGTGCGCGGGCGGCGGTCGCGGTGCCGGATGTGGTCGGCTGCGACCCTGCGAGCTATCGACAGCAGCCAGGTTCGTGCCGAGGAGCGGCCGCGGTAGGTGGCCAGCGAGCGGAACGCGCGCAGGTAGCACTCCTGGGTGAGATCCTCCGCCACGTGCGCGTCCGCCAGATGCCGCAGCAACTGCCAGACCTGCCGCTGCGTGCCGTGCACGAACCTGGTCGCGGCGTGGGTGTCCCCCTGCTTCGCCGCCAGCGCGCAGCGTGTGAGTTCCTGGTCGTCCACGCCCAATATCCAATGAACTTCGGGCCCGCGCCCGCTGCCACGGTTGTGCGGCTCACTCGACCACGTAAGCCGCGGCGGTGCCGACTAGTCGGGCGTGAACCGTCGTTACCGTGCAGCACGATACGCGTGTCCCGCCGATCTCCCCGCGCGGGAGCCGGGAACCAGCGGGAGGTCACCGACGACCAGCACGGTGTGGACTGCGTGACGAGTGTCGAGATCCTCTCCGCCGAGCTCGACGGGGCGGCCACCGAGGAGCAGCGTCGACTGGTGCGGCAGCACCTGGCCGGCTGTGCCGCGTGCGAACGGCGCCGAGCGGGTTTCGAGGAGTTGCACCGGGCGGTGCGGATCATGCCCGCCGAGCCCGGTCCCGACGTCACCGAAACCGTGCTGCCCGCCCTGCGGCCCCGGTTGCTGGACCGGTTGCGCGGTGCGGCGGGGAGGCGACCGCGAACCGCCCTGCGCTGGTTGCTGGCGCTGGTGGCGGCGGTGCAGTTGGGGGTGGCCCTGCTACAGCTCACCGGAGTCGGAGTTCGCGTGGGTGACGGGGCCCGGTCGACGATGCCGCACCTCGATCACGAGACCGGCGCTTGGAACGCGGCGGTGGCGGTCGCGTTGGCCTGGGTAGCGCTGCGTGCCGGGCACGCGGCAGCCCAGCTGCCGGTGCTGGCGAGTTTCACCGGGGTGCTCGGGGCGATGTGCCTGGTGGATCTGATCACCGGCCGCGTCGGCCCCGAACGGGTGATTTCCCACCTGCCGGTGTTGCTCGGGCTGGTACTGGTGGCGGTGCTGGCGCTGCTGCACGGCTCGGACGGTGTGCCCGCGGCCGGGAGCCGGTCCCCCGGCGACGGTGCCGAACGCGAGGTGGCTGAGCACACCACCACGGACGCGCTCGACGAGGGGCCGAGCGAGTCGGCTCCGCCTCCCGTGGCGCATCGGGAGAGCGCGTGAGACGTGACGGACGGCATGGTTCAAGCTGGAGGTAGTTTCGCCCGTCGCGGTGAACCGCACGAAAGGTGGTCGGATGACGACGTCCGCGGACACCTCAACCGAGTCCGCCGAACAGCAGCGCAGCTCCGCCGAACAACAACGGAGTGTCGAGCTGGCCGTCAGCGGTATGACCTGCGCGGCGTGCGCCACCAGGGTGGAGCGCAAGCTCAACAAACTCGACGGGGTGCACGCCAGCGTCAACTACGCCGCCGCCCGTGCCAGCGTCACCGCCCCCGCGGGCGCCGCCGACGAGCTGCTTACCGAGACGGTCACGAAGGCCGGGTACGAGGCCGAGGTGCTGCGCCCCGCCGAGGAGAGCCCGGACGATTCCCGAGCCAGGCTGCGCGAGCTGTGGCGCAGGCTGGTCGTCTCGGTCGTGCTGTTCGTGCCGCTGGCCGACCTGGCGATCCTGTTCACGGTGCTGCCCGAGGCGCGCTTTCCCGGTTGGCAGTGGTTGATCATCGCGCTCGCGCTTCCCGTGGCGGGCTGGGCGGCCTGGCCGTTCCACCGCGCCGCGCTGCGCAACGCCCGGCACGGTGCCTCCTCGATGGACACGCTGGTCTCCATCGGGATCACCGCGGCGAGCGTGTGGTCGCTCTACGCGATGTTCGCGCCGAGCGGGGCGCCCGCCGATGCCTCCGGGCTCTGGCTGCTGCTCAACACCGACGGAGCCGCTTACCTGGAAGTGGCGGCCGGCGTGACCACCTTCGTGCTTGCCGGGCGCTACTTCGAGGCCAAGGCGCAGCGCAGGGCGGGCGGCGCGTTGCGCGCCCTCGCCCGGCTCGGCGCAAAGACCGCCCTGGTGCAGGACGAGGACGGCACGCATCGGGAAGTCCCGGTCGAACGACTGCGGGTGGGGGACCGGTTCGTCACCCGCCCCGGCGGAACCATCGCCACCGACGGGCGCGTGGTGCGGGGCGGCGCCGCCGTGGACCGCAGCTCGATGACCGGGGAGTCGGTGCCCGCAGAGGTCGTCGAGGGCGACGAGGTCACCGGAGGAACCACGGTCACCACCGGCTGGTTGCTCACCGAGGCCACCAGGGTCGGCCGGGACACCCAGCTCGCGGGGATGATGCGGCTGGTCGAGCAGGCGCAGAGCGGCAAGGCCGCCGTCCAGCGGTTGGCGGACCGGATCTCGGCCTACTTCGTGCCCGCCGTGCTCGGCCTGGCAGTGCTGACGTTGCTGGGCTGGCTGCTGCTCGGCGGTTCGGCCGAGCGTTCCGTCACGGCCGCGCTCTCGGTGCTGGTCATAGCGTGTCCGTGCGCGCTGGGGCTGGCCACGCCGACCGCCCTGATGGCCGCTTCCGGCCGTGGCGCGCAGCTCGGCATCTTCCTCAAGGGGTATCAGGCACTGGAAGCCACCAGGACGGTGGACACGGTGGTGTTCGACAAGACCGGCACGGTCACCACCGGCAGCATGACCCTCGGGGATGTGTACTGCGTCGCCGGTGTGCCGCGCTCCGAGGTGCTTCGGCTGGTGGGCGGACTGGAGCACGCCTCCGAGCACGCGGTCGCCGCCGCGATCACCTCCGCCGCGCGCGCCGAACTCGGGGAGGGTGCGGAACTGCCCGCTGTCGAGGGATTCGGCAACGATCCCGGCCTGGGCGCGCACGGCGAGGTGGACGGGCACCACATGCTGGCAGGCAGGGTGAAGCTGTTCACCGACAACGGGATCACCGTTCCGGAGGACGTGCGGCGACACCACGCGGAGTGGCAGCGCAGCGGGAGGACCACCGTCCTCGTCGCGCGGGACGGGGTCGTGGTGGCGGTGCTCGGGCTCGCCGACGCGGTCAAGTCCTCCGCCCCGGCCGCCGTGGCCGAGCTGCGGCGGCTCGGGATGCGGACCGTGCTGTTGACCGGTGACAACGAGGCCACGGCCCGTTCCGTCGCCGAGGAGGTGGGGATCGGCGAGGTCGTGGCCGACGTGCTCCCGGACCAGAAGGTCGAGGCGGTCGAAGGACTGCGCGCCGAAGGACGCCGGGTGGCGATGGTCGGCGACGGGGTCAACGACGCGCCCGCCCTGGCGACGGCGGAACTGGGGCTCGCCGTGGGTGCGGGCACCGACGTGGCCATCTCGGCGGCCGACCTCATCCTGGTGCGCGAGGAACTGACGGCGGTGCCGGACTCGGTGAAACTCGCCAGGCGGACGCTCGGCACCATCCGGGGGAACCTGGTTTGGGCGTTCGGCTACAACCTGGCCGCCGTGCCGCTGGCCGTGTGCGGACTGCTCAACCCGCTGATCGCGGGTGCGGCCATGGCGCTGTCCTCGGCGTTCGTCGTCTCCAACAGTCTGCGGTTGCGCCGGTTCACTCCCGCGTGAAACCGCCCTCTCCCCGGAATGTCCGCTTCGGGGAGCGCCCGCGTCGGGGTTCCCTCCGGGGAGATTCCGGGGTGTCTGGGGGTCTTCCCGGAAGTGGTTCACGAGTCCGGCCGGTTTACTGGGGACAGTGCACACCGGAGAGTCGCCAAGGCCCGCGGAGCGGCCCGGGGAACGCGTTCCGAGTGAATCCGCCGAGTTCCTCGCCGTGCGCTCTCGGTGCTGCTCCCCGCCCGAGGTGGCCGTGGGAATCGACCGCCCGGGGCCGTTTCTTCGCACACCTTCCGAACGTTATGCGTGGCACCCCGTGTTCGGAGTGTCACGTTAGAGTCAGTTTCGTAATCCAGTTACCACGATGGGGGAATCACGTGAGTTTCCCGAACGGGTCGCAGCAACCCGCGGCCGCCCCTTCGGAACAGGGCGGAGGCAACGGACAGCACGGCTTCGCCGGCCAACTCGCCGAATCGGAGCCCGCTCCCGCCACCAGCGGATCGGCACTGGTCAAGGTCTACGGTAGTGGTGAGGCAGGAGTCCGCGCGCTGGACAACGTCGACATCGGCTTCGCGGGCGGACGGTTCAGCGCGATCATGGGGCCCTCCGGCTCCGGCAAGTCCACCCTGATGCACTGCCTGGCCGGGTTGGACACCCCTACCTCGGGTCGGGTGATGCTGGGAGAGACCGACCTGACCGGTCTCTCGGACAAGCAGCTCACCCTCACGCGACGTGACAGGATCGGCTTCCTGTTCCAGTCGTTCAACCTGCTGCCCACCCTGACGGCGGAGCAGAACATCCTGCTGCCGCTGGAGCTGTCCGGTCGCAAACCCGACCGGCAGTGGCTGAACGAACTCACCGAGTCGTTGGGCATCGACCAGCGGTTGCGCCACCGGCCCAGCGAACTCTCCGGCGGGCAGCAGCAGCGGGTCGCGGTGGCCCGCGCACTGGTAACACGCCCCGAGGTCGTCTTCGCCGACGAACCCACCGGTGCGCTGGACTCGAAGTCCGGCGCGAACCTGCTGGAGTTCCTGCGCGGCTCGGTACGCCAGTTCGGCCAGACCGTGGTGATGGTCACCCACGACCCGGTCGCCGCGTCCCACGCGGACAGCGTGGTGCTGCTGGCCGACGGCAACATCGCGGGCCGGATCGAGGAGCCCACGCAGGAAGCGGTGCTCGACTCGCTGCGCCGGTTGGGTGGGTGAGGGCCAGTGCTGCGCAACACCCTGCTGCAACTGCGACACAACATCGGACGGCTCACGGCGGCCGGACTCGCCATCGTGCTGGGCGTCGGATTCGTCGCCGCCACTCTCGTGTTCACCGGCACCATGCAGTCCTCGGTGCGGCACATGGTGGCAGCACCCAACCTGGCCGCCGACGTCGTGGTAGACGACCAAATGGCGAGGGTCGCCGAGGGGAACGAGAACGACAAAAGACAGCAACGCCTGCGGAAGGTTCGGGACACCGAAGGTGTCGACGTGGCCGTCCCCAGGACCGAGAGCTACGCCAATGCCTCCTGGAAGGGCGAGCGGTACTCGGTGGAGCTGAACCGGCTGCCCGAGCAACAGGCACTGCGCTGGTACGAGCTCGCTGAGGGCAGCTATGCGGACGCCGCGGACGAGGTGGTGCTCAGCGAGCGCGCCGCCGACTCGGCGAATCTTTCTCCCGGAGACACCCTTACCCTCCAGCAGCCGCGATACGTCTCGGCTCGGGAGGAAGAGAGCGAGAAGGCACCGCCGAAGCGCGAGGTCACCGTCTCGGGGCTGGTCGACATCGGGAGCAACGTGCTCACGGGTGGCAGCCGCATCACGGTCTTCGCCCCCCAGGGGCTGCTGAACCAACTCGGGACAACCGAATACCGCGCGATCGACCTGCTGCTGGCCGACGGAGCCGATACCTCGGCGGTGCTCGACCGGCTGCGCGGCAAGCTCGACGCCGGCCAATACGTCAAGGTCCGAACCGGACAGCAGCAGGCCGACTACGCGGTGAAGTTGTTCAGCGGGAGAGTGGCCGTCGCACTGAACGCCGTACTGCTGCCGTTCGGCGCGATCGCGCTGTTCGTGGCAGGGTTCGTCATCGTCAACACCTTCTCGGTGCTGCACGCCCAGCGCAGCAGGCAGTACGCACTGCTGCGGTGCGTCGGGGCCACCCGGGGACAGATCCGCCGCTCGGCGCTGTTCGAGGCACTGCTGGTGGGGCTGGTCACCTCGGTGATCGGCACGGTGTTCGGCGTGCTGGTCTCGGCCACGGTGAGCTGGCCACTGGGGCTGACCGACTCCCCGGTCGACTTCGGCGCGCTCGGTATTACCCCGCTGGCGCTGACCGCGCCCGTGGCGGCCGGACTGCTGGTGACCTTCCTGGCCTCGCTGGCCCCCGCCGCACGCGCGATGCGGGTCGCGCCGCTCGCCGCGCTGCGTCCCGTGCCGGACGAGCAGGCCTCCCGTCGGATCGGTCGAGCGCGATTGGTGTCCGCCGTGGTGTTCACCGTGGCGGGCGCTGGTTTCCTGCTCGGCGGTGCCCTGCTCGGATCGATGACCATGGCGGTGCCCGGCGGACTCCTGGCCGTGGTGGGAGTGCTGCTGTTCACGCCCACGCTCATTCCCGCGGTCGCCAGGGCGTTCGGCTACCTGATGCGTTCGCTCGGCCCCACGGGCACGCTCGCCAGTGGCAATGCCGTGCGCAATCCCTACCGGGCCTCCTCCACCAGTACCGCGCTGATGATCGGCGTCGGGCTGATCGTGCTGCTGCTCACCGGTACCGCCAGTGCGCGGAACGGCGCCAACGAGCAGATCGATCAGCGCTACCCGGTGGACGTGAAGATCGTAGCCGAGGAGCGGGGCCAACCGGTTCCCGAAGGGGTGGGGCAGCGCCTCGCGGCCCTGGAGGGCACGGCCGCCACCGCCGCCCTGTCCGGCGCCAGTTTCGAGATGGAGCGGCCGGAGACGAGCATGCCCGAGGGAGCCTCCCGCGAGGACATTCCTCCCGCGACCTTCCGCGCAATGGGGATCGCCCCCGCGAAGCTCGCCGAGGTCTCCCGGCATGGTGCGGAGAAGCTTCAGCGGGGAACAGCGCTGGTGCCCTCCAACATCCTCGACAGCTGGGGTTGGTCGGAAGGGGACCGTGTTGAGCTGCCCATCGGGGAGAGCTCCGCCACGTTCCGGTTGGCGTCCACCGATCTGATCCGATCCGGGTTCCTGCTGACCCGTTCCGATCTGGCCGCCACGGGGGCCGAGACCGATACCACCGAGATCTGGGCCCGTGCCACCTCCGACACCTACACGCCGAGCTACACCGGCGAGCTGAACTCGTTGGCCGAGGAGAGCACCTCGACACCCATAGATCTCGGGGGAGCGGTGCAGAAGCGTGCGCAGTTCACCCAGGTGCTCGACACGCTGCTGCTGATCGTCACCGCTCTGCTGGCGGTCGCGGTGATCATCGCGGTGGTCGGTATCGCCAACACGCTCGGGCTGTCGGTGCTGGAACGCGGCAGGGAGTCCGCACTGCTGCGCGCGCTCGGGCTGACCCGTGGTCAGCTGCGGGGGACCCTGGCGCTGGAGGCGGTGCTGCTGGCCGTGGTCGGAACCGTGCTGGGAGCCCTGGTAGGAGTGCTGTTCGCCTTCGGCGGGGTGGCGGCGATGTTCGAGAACATCGGACTGCCGGTCTCGTTCGCCGTGCCCTGGGCGCGGCTGCTGCTGGTGATCGCTTGCGCGATCCCCGCGGGGGTGCTGGCCTCGGTCCTGCCCGCCCGACGGGCTGCCAAGGCCCAACCGGCCGCGGCCCTCTCGGAAGAGTAGGTTCGCCTGTTCCGTTGTGTAGCGGGTTCCGTGTCGGACCCTCCGGCACGGCTCTCGCTGCGGGGAGGTCCGACATCGGGTAGCGACCTACCCGACGTCGGACCTCCCTCGCGGGAGCCGCACCGGAGACCCCGCGGCGGTGCCAACTGCGAGGGTGATGGGAGTTCGCCCTGCGGGCGTGGGGGCCTTGGGGGCACCAAGGGCCCGGCGATTTCGCGAGAAATCGCCGGAGCCGGTGCCACACCCCCTGAAACCGCCCGCGAAATCGACGCCCACAGGACCGCTGTTGGGCCGCGCCCGTGCGGGTCGCAGTGCATGGAGCCGTCGAGTCGAGGGGAGAGGCCGGCCACAGCGGATCGATCCCTCTCGATGGTCGCCGCCGAGCCAGGCCCGGGTGATGCATCAGGGGCGGCTGGTTCACCGGGGTCCTGCCGGATTCGCTCACGTTCTGGTGGATTCCAGCCGTGCGAGCATGCCCCGGTAGTCGGCGTCGTCATCGTCGCCCTCCTCGCGCTGCCACTGCCGGAGCAGCACGATCAGTACCAGCAGCAGCGGAATCTCACCGCCGAGCCACCCGATCAGCGCCCCCGCCTGCTGAGCCGCCATCGGATCCACCGACCAGGGCAGATCCAGCGTGCGGTAGTAGTTGCCCGCGATCGGGTCGGACATGCTCAGCACCAGCACGCCGAAGAAGGCCAGGGCGGGCATCATGCCCAGCGTCACCCCCAGTCGCGCCAGCTGCGGTACCCGTCGGGGGGTGCGGTCGAGGCCGAGGACCGACCAGAACCACAGGTATCCGCTACCCAGGAAGTAGACGTTCATGATCGTATGAGCCCAGTGCTCCTGCATGATCAGCTGGAACAGGCCGGTCGGGTACAGCGCGTAGAGCGAGCCCACCAGCAGCAGCGAGGCCAGCACCGGATGACTCAGCCACCTCGAAACGGGCGAGTCCACGATCCCCAGCAGCCATTCCCGCGGGCCGTACGGTTCACCCCGGCGCGCACGCGGGAGCGCCCGCAGGCACAGGTTCACCGGGGTCCCCAGCACGAGCAGGGCGGGTCCCAGCATGTTCAGCAGCAGGTGGGCGGTCATGTGCACCCCGAAGGTGGCGGGTGCGTAGCTTCCCACCCCGGAGGAGCTGGCCACCAGCACCGCCAGGCAACCCGCCAGCCAGCTCACCGTGCGTCCCACCGGCCAGTGCTGCCCGTGCGTACGCAACCTGCGCACCCCCGCCAGGTAGCTCACCGCCAGCACCACGGCGGCCGTGCCCAGCAGCAGGTCGAACCGCCACTGGGTGGCCAGCTGCCAGAAGCCCGGAAACTCCGGGAGGTCGTAGCCGATGAGCAGGTCCATGGCTGTGGCGTTCCGGTCGAGCAGATTGGGCGGCGGCACGTGCGCCATTCCCATCGAGATGCCCACCGTGGCCAGCAGCAGCGCCACTTCGGCACCCGCCAGGCGCAGCATCCCCCGGTGACGATCCCGCGCGGACCGGGTGATCCGGCGTCGCAACGGCACCGAAACCAGCCCCACCAGCAGCAGAAGCCCGATCTTGCCCAGTACCAGTGCCCCGTACTGGGTGCCCAGCCACATCCGGGCCGGTACCAGTATCAGCGAGCCGATTACTCCGGAGAGCGCCAGTATCCCCCAGCACGTCGCGGCGAGCTTCCGGTAGCGCCGCGCCACGGTTTCCGGGTTCGCACCCCGCCGGTGGGCGTGGGCGAGCACGGCGAACAGCACTCCCAGCCACAACGCGGCCGCCACCACGTGGAAGGCCATGCTGTCGGAGGCGAAGTCGTGCCCGCCGTTGGAGGCGGCGTGCCCGACCAGCACCGGAGGTAGCAGCGTCAGCCCCGCGAGCACGGTCAGTCCGATCGTGGTGCGCCACCGCAGCGTCGAACGGCACGCGACGGCCAGTACCAGCGCGAGCAGCGCGGAGAGCAGCCACGCTTTAGGAACGTCCAGCGCCTCCAACAGCCCCAGCCACGCGCCGGGGGTCAGGCTGTCGGTGATCGACTGTCCCGCCGAGTCGGCCGCGTCGAACACCGTGAGCAGCAATCCGGCCCCGCCCCAGAGCCACGCGGCCGTGCCCGCGGTCCGCAGCGCCGCGTAGCCGTCCGGAGAGATCATCCCGCCGCGTTGCGGGACGGTGAAGAACGCGGCGAAGACCAGCCCGCCCAGGCAGCACGCCCCGGCGAGGTCGAAGACGAGCCGCAGCAGGTTGACGCCCAGTTTGGTCAGCGCCCCCGGGTCGGGGTAGCCGAGTACCGCGTAGACGCCGTTGCCCGCCGCGAGCACCAGCACGACCGTGAGCGCAACGGCGGTTCCCGTGCCCAGCAGTCCCCAGCGAATCAACCCGGGAGGACTCGGTGCGGCCTCGTCGCCTTCCGTGCGGCCGCTAGGTGCGGAACCTGACATGAACTGACCTCGTGATCGGGGTGGTGGGCTGCGAATCGCGGACGGCACCGGTTTCGGCGGTGGGATGCTGTTTCCGCTGGGCAGCATAGGGCGTCGCGAAGCCGTGCCGACGACCCGGTCGCGGTGTCCGCTCGACGTCACCGCCACTCGCCGTGAGCGCGGAGCGGGATGTCGCGTGGAGCCGGGGCCGCGAGGCGAGTCGCCGGGGTGGCTACTGTCGACCGCTCCGCTGCTCGTCCTGCCGGGCCAGCCCGGCGAGCATCGCGTTGTACGCCTGCCTGGCCCGCTCGTCCTCGTCGAGGTCCTCGGCGGTCCGCAGGCTCGCCACCCCGGGCTCGGCCTCGCTGGCGGTTTCGACGAGCGCGCTGCGTCTGGCGGACTCCAGCCAGTCGCCGAAACCGGCTTCCGATCCGTTGACCCGCATCCACCGCCGCACCAGTACCAGCGTGAACACGGCCATCAGGGCGTCACCGAAGAACCACATGATCGCACCGCCGAGCCGTTGGTCGGCGAGCACGGTCAGCGTGCCGTCGTCGATCCACCAGTCGCGCATCCTCCCGTAGGCGGGGAACAGCGGATCATCGGCCATCATCAGGATCACGCCGATACCGGTGTCCGGCCCCATCCCCATCAGGGCGCTGAACACCCGCAGCGGGTAGGGGAAGCGCTGCCAGCGAGTCGGTTCGGTGCCCAGCAGCGGCAGGAACGTCAGGTAGCCCGTGACCAGGTACAACACGCTCTCGGCATGGTGCAGCCACGGATTCAGCAGCATGACCTGCATGAACGGTGTCAGGTGGGTGGCGACCAGTACCACCGAGTACAGCACCATGGTCCACGCCGGATGGGTCAGCATGCCGACCGCTCGTCCGCGCAGGATTCGTTCCACCCGGCCGGACTCGTCCAGTTCCGACCACAGCCGTAGCGGTTTGCCGTGGACGAGCAGGGCGGGAACCAGCATGATCAGCATCAGGTGCTGCACCATGTGCATGGTGAACAGCGCGTGGCTGTACACCGCGACGAAGCTGTTCGTCGCCACGAACAGGCCCACCAGCCCGGATGCGAACAGCCAACCGCGGTGGGCGGGCCAGGTCCGGCTCGGGTTCCCGCGTCGGAGCCGTGCCACCCCGGCAGCGTAGGTGCCCCCGAGCAGCACGATCAGCAGATCCCACCAGAACGCGAACTTCCAGTTCAGCAGCGCACTGGTGAATGTCAGCTCTTCGACGTGGTGCACACCGACACTCTGCCGCACCCGGACGCCGCGTTCGCGCGGGCGGCGCCCGGATCGTGTCCCGGGCCACGCAATGCACTCACCGGTTGAAACGAAGTAAGAAATCGATGCCCAGGGGACCGCCGACGTGATGCGACCATGCGGGTGAGCAGGATGCGTGTCCCCGGTGCGTGAGTCGGATGCATTGCGAGGCCGGGCCGCTCGCCGCGTAGGTCGCTACTCAAGAGCCGGCCCAACACTCCCAAGGCGCCGACTCACTTGCCGGCTAACCAGCCACCGGAGCAACTGCCGCTGTGCTCCCTCAAACGGAGGCGAGAGGGGAGACCGTGTCCCACCCCTCGATTTCGCGCGGCTCACGTGCGCCCGGTCCGACGTAGCGGGCGGAGGGGCGTACCAGCCGCCCGGTCCGCTTCTGCTCCAGCACGTGGGCGGACCAGCCCGCCAGCCGCGCACAGGTGAACATCGCGGGCATCATCGGTGTTGGGACCTGTGCGAAGTCCAGGATCACCGCGGCCCAGAACTCCACGTTGGTGGCGATCTGGCGATCGGGGCGCCGCTCGGCCAGCACCGACAGTGCCGCCTGCTCCAGTTCCGCGGCCACCTCGAAGCGGGGCGAACCGAGCTGTTTGCAGGTTTCGCGCAGTACCCTCGCGCGCGGGTCCTCCGCGCGGTAGACGCGGTGTCCGAAGCCCATGAGTCGGTCACCGCGGTCCAGGATCGACTCGACCACCGCGCGGGCGTCGCCGCGCTGTTCGACCTCTTCGATCATCGGCAGTACCCGGGCGGGAGCACCACCGTGCAGCGGCCCGGACATGGCACCCACGGCTCCGGAGAGGCTCGCGGCGGCGTCGGCGCCGGTGGAGGCGATGACGCGCGCGGTGAAGGTCGAGGCGTTGAGTCCGTGTTCGGCGGCGGAGACCCAGTAGGCGTCCAGCGCCTTCACGTGTGCCGGATCGGGCTCGCCGCGCCAGCAGGTCAGGAATCGTTCGGCGACCGTGGTGCACCCGTCGAGTTCGGAGCGCGGTACCGCGGGGAGTTCGTCGCCCCGGGCCGACTGGGCGGCGTAGGACAGCGCCAGCTCCGAGGCCAGCGCCAGCTGGTCACGTGCCTGTTCCTCGGTCACGTCCAGCAGCGGGGCGAACCCGTTTGTCGGGGCGACCATCGCCAGTGCCGACTGCACGTCGACACGTACGTCGCCGTTGCGCACCGGAAGCCGGTCGTCGCTCGCCGCGCCGAGGCCGTTTCCGAAGCGGCCGTCGACCAGCAGCGCCCACACGTCGCCGAACGAGACCCGGCCCGCCAGCTCTTCGAGGTCCACGCCGCGATAGCGCAGCGCTCCACCGTCGCGGTCCGGTTCGGCGATCTCGGTCTCGAAAGCCACCACGCCCTCTAGACCTGGGCTGACAGCGGGTTGCGTGGTTTCGTTGTTCTCTGGATTCGGCATCGTCGCCTCGTCTCCTTCGTCGCCGGTTGTGCCGTCGACCCGTGCGGGCCGCGGTGGGGACGTGGCGGGGTGGTGTGGCACACGGTCGCGGAACGCGGCCGTTGTCGTAGCGGTAACAGTGCACCCACTCGGTAGGGGAAGGCAATCGTCGCGCCCCGTAAACGCGGAGTAATGAAAAAGATCACACCATCCCCGGCCCGGGGTTCGCCTTCGAGGGAATATCGGAAGCGTCCCCGAACTGCGAGAGCCGACTGAATCGATTACGGGATCGATCGGGATCGAACAGCGGTTCGGTCCGGGTTCGTTTTCCGTTTACCGTCGTTCGGGGAGTCGCTTCGCCTGGCGCGCGGGCGGTCGAGGTATCGCGCACCATTGCAGTTCAGTGCGAGCACATTTGACCCAGCGGTGGCGTCGCTTGAGACGTCGGTCTAATCAGGAGGAATGGATGTCGCAGGCAAAGGCCACGTTGTCCGGGATGCGCGTGTCCTACGATGCCGAGCCGCTGCAGGAGTCGTCGCTTGCCACCACCTGGCACGAGCAGCTTCGGCAGTGGTTCGACGAAGCAGTGCAGGCGGAGCTGGCGGAACCGAACGCGATGGTGCTGGCCACGGCCGACGCCTCGGGGATGCCCTCTTCGCGCACGGTGCTGTGCAAGGGAATCGACGAACGTGGCCTGGTGTTCTTCACCAACTACACCTCGGCCAAGAGTCACGATCTCGGTGCCACCCGGGTGGCCGCGGCTACTTTCCCCTGGCTCTCGCTGCAGCGACAGGTGAACGTGCGCGGTACGGTCGAGAAGGTCAAACAGGAGGAGACCACCGACTACTGGGTCCACCGGCCCCGTGGTTCGCAACTCGGCGCGTGGGCCTCGCCGCAGTCCTGTGTGGTCTCCGGGCGTGCCGCGCTGGAATCCAAACTGACCGGTATCGAACGTCGGTTCGCCGATTCCGAGCGAGTTCCGGTTCCCCCGCACTGGGGTGGCTGGCGCATCCGGCCGGAGTACGTGGAGTTCTGGCAGGGGCAACCGGACAGGTTGCACGATCGGCTGCGGTTCGTCCGCGAGGACGACTCCTGGAAGGTGCGGCGGCTCGCGCCCTGACGTCCGGGGGCTCGGTTTCCCCTCGGCAGGATGCCCGGGTGGGCGGAATCTCCGCCTGCTCCTGCTCCTGCTCCTGAGTCCCGCTCGTGCAGCACCCCGCACCTCATGGGGTGCCCCCGGGCTGAGGATGCGGTTGATCAAGGCGACAGCACGGTTAACGGGATTAATGGGCTAAGACATACAGTGGTCGTGTGAACGAACACATCCCGGCTACAGGCCACCAGTTCGAGATCGTTCACGGTGGCGTGCGGGCGGTAATCACCGAAGTGGGTGCCGCGCTGCGTATTTTCGAGGTCGACGGGGTTCCCTACAGCGAGACCTACGAGGCAGACCGGGTACCGCCCGCGGCCGCCGGAGCGGTACTGGCGCCGTGGCCGAACCGCGTCGCCGACGGCAGCTGGAGCCTGGAGGGCGAAACGCAGCAGCTCGCCCTGACCGAGCCGGATCGGCACAACGCCATCCACGGCCTGCTGCGACACACCCCCTGGACGGTGGGGGAGCACACCGCCGCCGCCGTGGTGCTGCACGCGATGATCCCGGTGCAGCCCGGCTGGCCGGTTCCCCTGCTGACGGCGGTGGAGTACTCCGTCGACGACCACGGGCTGACGGTGCAGCACACCGTGGAGAACCTCGGCTCTCGTTCCGTCCCGTTCGGCCTCGGCGTGCATCCCTACCCGCGTGCCGGCAACGCGGCCACCGACGACTGCACCCTGCGGCTGTCCGCCTCCAGCGTGCTGCCGATCGATCCCGAGCGGATGCTGCCCGACCGGCCACCCCGCAGGCTGGAGGGCGAGGAGCAGGATCTTCGTACCGGCAGGAAGCTCGCCGGGGTTTGGTTGGACACCGCTTTCGGTGGGGCCGTGCCGCTGCCGGACGACCCGGTGGGGTTGGTGCGGCACTCGGTGACCGATTCCGCCGGTCACGGCGTGCAGCTGTGGGCAGATCCGGTTTTCGGCTGGGTACAGGTCTACACGGCGGCCGATTTCCCGGAGCGTGGCCGGGCGGTCGCGATCGAGCCGATGACCTGTCCGCCCGACGCGTTGAACTCCGGGACCGACCTGATCGTGCTGGAGCAGGGGCAGACCTGGTCGGCGCGTTGGGGGCTCCGGCCCATCGGTTGAGGCGTCCCGGTGCCCGCTCGGGTGGGTGTAGGGGCGAGTGGCTCCGGTTCGTCTCCGGAAGGGGCGTCCGAGGTGCGCGGCGGATGCGCCCGCCGGGCCGGGGCGTCGGTTCATGCCTTCGCCAGTTCGCGTCCGATCACCATCCGCTGGATCTGGTTGGTTCCCTCGAAGATCTGTAGCACCTTGGCCTCGCGCATGTAGCGTTCCGCGGGGAAGTCCCTGGTGTAGCCGGCACCTCCCAGTACCTGCACGGCGTCGGTGGTGACCTTCATGGCGGCGTCCGTCGCGATCAGCTTGGCCACCGAGGCCTGCCTGCCGAAGGACCGACCCGCGTCGCGGCGCCGTGCCGCGTCCAGGTAGGTCGCCCGGGCCGACTGCACGGCGGCTTCCATGTCGGCGATCATGAACTCGACCCCCTGGAATTCGATGATCGACCGGCCGAACTGGGTGCGCTGTCGCGCGTAGTCCAGCGCCAGGTCGAGCGCCGCCTGTGCCAGGCCCACGGCGCAGGCCGCGATTCCCAGCCTTCCGGAATCGAGCGCGCGCAGCGCGATGCGCAGTCCGTTGCCCTCGCCCCCCACGAGCCGCTGCTCCGCGACGCGAACGTCGTCGAGGAGGAGCTCCGTGGTGGGCGAGCCGGTCAGCCCCATCTTGTGCTCCGGTTTCCCGGCGGTGAGTCCCGGCGTGTTCCCGTCGACCAGCAGGCAGCTGATCTCCGTGTCGGAGGTTCTGGTCATCAGGGTGTAGAAGTCGGCCACCCCGCCGTGAGTGATCCAGCACTTGGTGCCGTTGATCGCGTACTCGGCTCCGTCCCGCTCCGCGCGGGTTCGCAGTGCGGCCGCGTCCGAACCGGCCTGCGGCTCGGACAGCGCGTAGGCGCCCAGGGTGCGACCGCCGAGCATCTCGCCGAGCCAGCGTTCACGTTGCTCGTCCGTGCCGAACTCGACCAGCGGATAGCAGGACATGGTGTGTACCGACAGGCCGACTCCCACGGTCATCCAGGCACTGCTGATCTCCTCCAGTACCTGGAGGTAGATCTCGTAGGGCTGGTTCGCCCCGCCGTACTCCTCGGGGTACGGCAGGCTCAGCAGCCCGGTTTCGCCGAGCAGTTCGAACTTCTCGCGGGGGAAAGTCCCGTTCTCCTCCGCGCGCGCCGCTTCCGGCGCCAGTTCGTTCCGGGCCAGGTCCCTCGTGAGGTTGAGCAGGTCGATTGCCTCGGTGGTGGCGAGAATTCGTTCGACTGGCATCGAAGCCCCCGGCTTTCGCACCTTGAGTACTCTGTGGAGTACTCAAGGACTGAATAGAGTACTGTTGATGGCGTATAGTACTGCCCTCGAGTACGCAGCGAAACCGGTTTCGACCTGTTGCCGTCCCGAAGGACGGTTCACCCCCCAGCCTGTGGCAGCCTCGAACGATGACTCATTCCCGTCCGGCGGAAGCCGTTCACGAGCCGCGTGACCCCGCCCGAACCCCGGCTGTCCAGGCCCGTCGGGCGGAACTGTTGGACCGGCTGTGCGAGCTGTTCCTGGCCGAGGGGTTCGCGCACTTCACGTTGGACGAGCTGGCCGGACGCATGCACTGCTCCAAGTCCACCCTCTACACGCTGGCGCACAGCAAGGAACAGCTCGCCGTGCGCGTGGTGGGACACTTCTTCAAACGAGCCACCGCCAACATCGAGCGACGAGTCGCCGAGTGCACCGATCCGCGCTCCCGGATGCGCACGTACCTCAAGGCGGCAGCGGCCGAGCTGGCCCCCGCGAGCAGACGGTTCATCGCGGACATGGCGAGCAACCCGGCCACCCGAGCCAGTTACGAGTCCAACGCCAGGGCCGCCGCCGACCGGATCCGGCAGGACGTGCACGAAGGGGTGCGGACGGGCGTCTTCCGCGAGGTCGACTCCGCGCTGGTGGCCGAGATGGTCGGACTCACGCTCTCGGCCATCCAACGCGGCGAGATCTCCGAGCGGACGGGGCTCTCCGACGCGGCCGCTTTCGACGCGCTCTCGGACTTCCTGGTGGGAGGACTGTCCGCCTCGGAGGCCGATCCGGTGCGGAGCACGGAAGAACACGGTACGGAGGAAAATTGATCCTGATCTGCGGTGAGGCCCTGGTCGATCTGGTTCCCGGTGAGGCACGCCGGGGCGAGCTCGCGCCGCTGCACCCCCGGCTCGGCGGTGGGCCCTACAACGTCGCCATCGCGTTGGGCAGGCTGGCGACTCCGGTGGGGATGTTCACCCGGCTGTCCCGTGACCGATTCGGTACCGAACTGCTGAAACGACTGCGCGAAGCCGGTGCCGACACCACCCAGGTGCAGGTGGGGGCGGAACCGACCACGCTCGCCGTGGTGGAGTTGGACGATCGGGGCTCCGCCCGGTACGGCTTCCACACCGAGGGCACCGCCGCGCCACTCGTCGCGGATCCCGGTGAACTGCCCGCGGAGGTCGAGGCGCTCTCCTTCGGGACGCTGGCGATGGTTCTGGAACCGGGAGCCTCGGTGCACGAGCGGGTGCTGTTCCGGGAATCCGAACGGGGCCGGTTCACAGCGCTCGACCCGAACATCCGGGCGGATCTGATCGAGGATCCGGATGCCTACCGGCGACGATTCCTGAGCTGGCTACCCTCGGTGGACCTGTTGAAGCTCTCGGTCGAGGACGCCGCGTGGCTGGCCGGTTCGGAGTCTGCGGTCGAATCGCCGGGACTGCTCGAGGCGTTACGGGAGTGGCTCGCCCGTGGTCCGGCGGCGGTGGTGCTGACCAGAGGCGCGGACGGGATCGCGGTGTTGACCGCGGACGGCGGGTTCGTCGAGGTGGCCGCCGCCGAGACGTCGGTGGTGGACACGATCGGGGCGGGGGACACCATCCAGGCCGCGCTGCTGTGCTGGTTGCGGCGGGCGGGGGCGTTGTCCGCGGCGGCGGTGCGCGGGCTTTCGGAGGAGGACTGGACCGCAGCACTGAACTTCGCGGCAGCGGCGGCCGGTGTGACGGTCTCCCGGCAGGGGGCCGAACCGCCCTACGCCTCCGAACTCTGAACCGCGTACCGGCGTGGGCGCCGTGATTTCGCGAGAAATCCGCGGCCCGAGCGGTTCCCAACGCTGAACCCCCACCACTTCCGCGGGCCGAACTCCGGCCCCGCCCGCAATCGGCCCCGCCCGCAATCGGCCCCGCCTGCAATCGGCCCCGCCGCGGGTTCTCCCGTGCGGCTCTCGCGAGGACGGCCCCGCCGTTGGGTGGGTGGTCGCTACCCGATGTCGGGCCTACCGGAGCGAGAGCCGTGCGAGAGGTTCCGCCAAGCGAGCCACTTGGCAGCCGATGGGACGGCAGTCCTCGGACAGACGTGAAAGAGGGGCGCCCCTTGGGAGCCGGGGCACCCCTCACTCACCTGAGGAACCAGCACAGCCACTTCTGGCGTGCCGATCGTCTACGCGAGTCCTCGTTTCAGAGCACGTCGATGTTCACGAGGAGGTCGATCAGCGACTGGATAATGACCACGTTGCTTTCCTTTGCTCAATTTGGCGATTGTTTTTCATGTTGCGGCCGCGATGAAGAAGTTAGTGGCGTTTCCGGGGTTTGTCTGTCACACGGAAGTGCAAAGTGGTTAATACTCTTGGTATTCATCAAATACGCCAGGTAGTTGCGAAACACTTTCGTGAAAAGTGTTCGCAGCACGTTCCCCAGTGTTGATCACACTTCGTGTTGCCGCTGCGGCGCCTCGCGGGTTGTTTTCCGAGGCGGCTCTCTCGCGGTGGTGCCCCCTGCCGGTTCCGTGGCCTTGCTGCGGTGCGTAGAAGCGGCCCGCTAATCCGAAAGAGTGTCAGTTAACCCGGTCGGGTGAGCCCTGGAGCGCCGAAGGCTTTCAGTGATGTCGGTCACTTTTCGCGGGTCGCTCGTCGAGCCGTGGCCGATCTCGTGGCGCGCGTTTCCGCTGTCCTCCTTCGCGTGAACGGCCATCTCCCACCTGCCCCTCCCCGGAAACCGGTGGCTGTGACGACGACAACTCGAGGTGTGACGCGTGTGCTTCGGTGGGATGAACAACGAGTGTGATCGTGGTCCCACCTTCCCGCTTCAGCAGACACCGTTGCTGCGTGAGAGGCCTTTCGCGGTCTAGCGTGACTACTGACAGGACCCCAATGGGGTGGTGCTGCGGCGGTTCGGAGTGATCCCGGCCGGCGTGTGCGCTCGATCGGGAACGGGTGACCCCGGCGCTTCGGGTGTCGGGACGTACCGCTGGTCGGCGGCAGTACCCCCCAGACTGAGCGCGAGAGGTTCGGAGAATGCCCGACGACGCGACCGCCAAACGCACCGTCGCGCTGCGCTACGACGCCGGCGAGCACGAAATGGGCGTGACCGCTCCCACCGAAGGCGCGCCCGGTGTCAATTTGGACAAGTTGATGGCCAAAACCGGTTTGGTGACGCTCGATCCGGGCTTCGTCAACACCGCGGCCTGCGAATCCGACATCACCTACATCGACGGCGATGCCGGGATTCTGCGCTACCGGGGCTATCCCATCGAGGAGCTCGCGGACAAGTCGAACTTCGTCGAGGTCAGCTATCTGCTGATCTACGGTGAGCTGCCCACCGCGGAGCAGTACGAGGACTTCGCCGACCGGGTCCGCAGGCACACGCTGCTGCACGAGGACCTGCGCAAGTTCTTCGACGGGTTCCCCAGGGACGCGCACCCCATGCCGGTGCTGTCCTCGGCGGTCTCGGCGCTGTCCACCTTCTACCAGGACAGCCTGAATCCCTTCGACCGGCAGCAGGTCGAGCTGTCCACCCACCGGTTGCTCGCCAAGCTGCCGACGATCGCGGCCTACGCGTACAAGAAGTCCGCCGGGCAGCCGTTCCTCTATCCCGACAACTCGCTCGGGCTGGTGGAGAACTTCCTGCGGATGACGTTCGGCTTCCCCGCGGAGCCGTACGAGGTCGATCCGACCATGGCCCGGGCGCTGGACCTGCTGTTCATCCTGCACGCGGATCACGAGCAGAACTGCTCCACCTCGACCGTTCGGATGGTCGGCTCCTCCGAGGCGAATCTGTTCGCCAGCATCTCGGCCGGTATCAACGCCCTGTTCGGACCACTGCACGGCGGCGCGAACAGCGCGGTGCTGGACATGCTGGAGGGCATCCGCGCCGACGGCGGAGACGTCGACTCCTTCGTGTCCCGGGTGAAGAACAAGGAACCCGGCGTCAAGCTCATGGGCTTCGGACACCGTGTCTACAAGAACTACGACCCACGTGCCCGGATCATCAAGAAGACCGCGGACGAGGTGCTGGAAAAGCTCGGCTCCAACGACCCGCTGCTGGACATCGCGCTCAAGCTGGAGGAGCGTGCGCTCTCCGACGACTACTTCATCGAGCGCAACCTCTACCCGAACGTGGATTTCTACACCGGCCTGATCTACAAGGCCATGGGCTTTCCCACCAAGTTCTTCACCGTGCTGTTCGCCCTCGGGCGGCTGCCGGGCTGGATCGCCCACTGGCGCGAGATGTTGGACGATCCCGCCCGCAAGATCAGCAGGCCGCGTCAGGTCTACACCGGCCAGGCACAGCGTGCCTACGTGCCGATGAACGAGCGCTGAATCCTTCTCGGAATCCTGTTGCGCTCCGGTGCATCACGGAACGGGCCGCCCGGATGGTCGGGCGGCCCGTTCGCTCGTTCATGCCCGCGCGCACCCGCAGCAGGTCGTCAGGAAGCCCGCAGCGCGTCCTTGAGCCGAACCCTGGCTCCGGTGCGCAGCACCGCGTTCGAGTAGATCCGGCCGCCCAGCCACAGCACGGCCGCGCTCGCCACCAGTGAGAGCACCACCGAGAGCGCCCCCTGCCACAGCGGCACCCCGCCGAGCGCGAGCCGCATCGGCATCAGCATGGGCGAGAAGCCCGGAATCATGGACAGCACCGTCCCGGTGGTGCCGTCGGGATTGGTCGGCAGTACCGACACCCCGACGAAGAACGGCACGATCAGCAGCATGATCACCGGGGTGATCACGCTCTGCAGATCCTCCTGGCGTGAGACCAGTGAGGAGGCCGCCGCGAGCATCGTCGCGTAGAGCGTGAAGCCCAGCAGGAACCACAGCACCGCCCAACCGAGCAGGCCCGCCACGGTGAAGGTGGGCAGGGTCAGTACGGCTGTGGCGGTGGCCGCGGTGAAGCCGAGTACCCCGATCACCGCGAACTGGATCAGCCCGGTGAGCCCGATACCGACGATCTTTCCGGCCATCAGCTCGGTGCTGCGGATGGTCGACAGCAGCACCTCCACGACCCTGCTGGACTTCTCCTCCACGACGCCCTGCGAGATCATCTGGCCGGTCATGATCAGGAACATGTACAGCAGGAAGGTGGAGATCATCGCGATGATCAGCCGCTGTGCCTTCTCCGCGTCGGAGATCCCGGCCATCGGTCCGTCCGCAGCGCCCTGCGATTCCCCCATCGACACGATCGCCACTTCGCCCCGACCGGCCCGGTCGCGCACCGCCTCGGGATCCAGACCGGATCGCGACATCTCGGCGTCGAGCTGGTTGTTGTAGGTGATCGTGGTGAGTGCTCTTTCCAGGTGCGGGAAGACGTGCCGTTCCACGAACAGCTCCGGCGCGGTCGGGGTTCCCGCGACCACCCCGTCGAGTTCGCCCTCGCGCACCAGGTTCTTGCCCGTCTCGGTGTCGGCGACCTTCCGGACGCTGATGGCGGGCCGGTCAACCCCCGCCTTTCGCTCCAGTGGGTCGGCGAGCCCGTTCGCGGACTGGGTGATCCCCAGCCGAGTCGTGCTGTCCGAGGCACTCAGCTCGTCCTCGGGTGCGTTCGAAGCGCCCGCGAAGAGCGTCACCACCGGGAACGCCAGCACCAGCAGTGCCATGAACAGCGTTCCCAGTACGAACGCCCGGGTTTGCACCCTGGTCCGCAGTTCGCGTCTGGCGACCAGCCATACGGTGTGCAGTGTCCGTTTCACTCGTCGGGCTCCTCGGTTACGGCTTCGCGGAACAGTTCGGTCAGGCTGGGGCGGGTTCTGCTGAACTCGTGCACCGGGCCGGTATCCAGCGCGGCACGCAGCACCTGTTGATCGTCGGCCTGCTCGTCGAGCCGCAGTGTGGTGTGTCCGTTCTGATGGCTCTCGACCTTCACGCCGGGCAGACCTTCGGCCCAGTCGTCCGGTGCCTTCGGCGCGTGCACGTTCAGCCGCACTGGGCCGCTGGATCGCAGTTCCTCGACGGTGCCGTCGGCGATCATCCGGCCGCGGCGCACGATTCCCACCCGGTCGCACAGCCGCTGTACCAGTTCGAGCTGGTGACTGGAGAACACCACCGGCACACCGCGGTCGCGCATCTCGCCCAGCACGGTGCTCATTACTTCGACGGCCACGGGGTCCAGGCCGGAGAAGGGCTCGTCGAGGATCAGGACGGCCGGGTCGTGGATCAGCGCGGCGGCCAGCTGCACTCGCTGCTGGTTTCCCAGACTGAGTTTCTGCAGCTGGTCATCGCGACGCTCGGACAGCTCCAGCCGCTCGGTCCACCGGTTCGCGGCGCGGTTGGCCTCCGCGCGTTCCATGCCGTGCAGCTCGCCCAGGTACTGCAACTGATCCAGCACCTTCATCTTCGGGTAGAGCCCGCGTTCCTCCGGCATGTAGCCGATCCGGCTGCGTATCGTCCGGTCGACGGGCGCGTCGTCGTAGCGCACCTCCCCCGAGTCCGCCGCGAGCACACCCAGCGCGATCCGCATCGTGGTGGTTTTCCCGGCGCCGTTGCTGCCGACGAACCCCAGCATCTCGCCGCTTCGCACGGTGAGTGACATTTCGTCGAGGGCCACGACGTCCCCGTAGCGTTTGGAGATCCGGTCGATCTCCAGCGCGCCTTCGGGCACGGAATTCTCCTTCGGTTGTCGTTGACGACGGTGTTCCGCCGTCAGTCACGCGTGTCGTGCCGTGTGCCGCGCACCGGTGTCGTCCGAACGGGGCTACGCACCACACGCGAGTTCGGTTCGGATTATCAGCCTATCGGTGGAAGCGCGGCGGTTGGGAGCTTTCGCGTCGCTCCGTCACCGGCCGGAAAGGTCCGGCCCCGGCGAGGCTGCGGGAGAGCTCCACGACGCGTGTGGGACTCCGAGGTTCGAAAACGCTCCGGACGCACGAAGACCCCGCTCGCAGGCGGGGTCCAAGGCTCGCAGGAGTTTCCTCCTGCTACGAGGATGGCGACGGTGAATCCGGCGGTACGGCTCTCGCGAGCTGGCTCACTCCTTCGAATGAAGCTTCGCGGGGTCGTCCGGCGCACCTAGGTGGCGATTTCTCGCGAAATCTCCGCGAGGGTGGGGCGCACGGCCCCGATTTCCCTCGATTTCTCGCGAAATCTCCGGGTCGGGCGAGGTGAGCTCAGTGGTACACCCCACGCAGCGCCCTGGTCACCAGGTCGGTCACCCGGGGCAACGCCCTCGCCCGGACCTCGGAGGACAGCCCGGGCGGCATCCTCCGGTCGAGCACGTCCTCGGCGTTCGTCGCGCCCTCGTGCCGTACCGCCCACACCACCTCGGCGGCGCTGGTCGAAAGCTCGGGAACGACCGGTTCGCCCAGCGCCGGGTCGAGCTCGGTCATCGCCGACACGCGTTCGGCCTCGGTGCCGTAGCGGTCGATCAACCGTTGCTCCGCATCCAGTTCGGCGAGTTTCCCCCGCTCCGCTGCCCCCACCAGCGGTGTCTTCGCCGTGCGGCTGTTCCCGGCGCGGAGTCCGCAATCACGCACGGCCCTGTCGACGGCCTCGACGGCGGCCGTGCGGTACGGCGCGAGAGCACCCCGCAGCACGCTGATGACCCCGGCGGGTGAGGTGTGCACGTGATGTTCCCGGCTTCGGGGGTCGGCCGACCCACGCGTGGTTCCTCCTGCCCCTCGCGAGACGCCCCGTCGGCTACGGGCTCGCCGGGGAACCACGTGCGACACCACCTGGCTGTCCAGGTGATCCGCGGCACGCGCTGCCGGGCCGAGCAGTTCGGCGGCTGCCGCGAGCAGCCCGCCCGCCTCGGCGTCGCTCGGCTTCGGTCGTTCCGCGGTTTCCGGGGGAGTGCCGTCGGGTTCGACGGTGCCTGCCGTGACCAGCAGTCGGTTCCCCGGTTGTGGCACGCAGCGCACGGCTTGCCCGGAGTCATCGGCCGTCGGTGCGGTCAGTCCGGTCGCGGTGAGCCCCACGGCCGCGGCATCGAGCACGATCCCCGGCGTCCGAAAGATGCGCAGCGGTGGGCGGTCGACCAGCTCGGCCGAGCGCGGACCGGCCGCGTTGATCACCGCGCGGGCCTTCAACCGGATCTCGGAATCCCCGAGCCGGTCCAGCACATCCGCACCGTCGCGGTGCAGCCGGGTGGCACGGACCCTGGTGAGCACGCGTGCCCCGAGTCCGGCGGCAGTGCGCGCCAGTGCCACCGCCAGCCTCGCCTCGTCCGGCAGTTGGGCCCCGAACTCCAGCAGGCCGCCCCGCAGTCCCGGTACGGACAGCCCGGGAACCAGGGCGCGTGCTTCGGCGGCGGGAACCCGGCGTGGCACCGGAAGCGTGCTCGCCGGGGTGCCCGCCGCGACGCGCATCGCGTTCGCACTGTTCGACCGGGTTAGCAGCCCCAGCTCCACGCCGCGCGGCACTCCGCTGCCCAGTGGCACGAGCAACGGCACCGTACGCACCAGGTGCGGAGCGATGGTGCGCAGCAGCACTTCGCGCTCCACGGCGTCGCGGCGTGCCCGGGCGAGTGCCACCGGACGGCCGTCGCGGGGACGACCGTCCGGCAGGACGTCGGACCACCGGGGGGAGTGGTTCGCCAGGTCGCCGGACTCGATCAGCGCGACCGACAGCCCTCGGCGAGTCGCGTCGAGGGCGGCGGCGGTGCCGGTGACCCCGCCGCCCACGACCAGCACGTCCGGACGTGCTCCGGCGGCCAACTCCGCGAGTTCGGCGTCGCGCCTGGCCGCGTGCAACGAGGTGGCGCGCGGGGAAGTGCTGGTCGGTGACTCGGTCATGATCCCGTCAGTTCCGTTCCGGCGGTGCGGCCAAACGATGTCGGGCTTCGGAGTGAGAGCGGGCGGAGGGGGCCGCCGAGCGAGCACGCCGACGGTCCGACCGGAGAGGTCCGATCAGATGTTGACGATCATCTTTCCGGTGTTGTCCCCGCGCAGTACGCCGAGGAACGCCTCGGGGGCGTTGCGCAGCCCGTCCACGGTGGTCTCTTCGTAGTGCAGCTTGCCGTCGCGCACCAGCGGGGCGACGTGTTCGAAGAACTCCCGCTTGCGGTGACCGTGGTCGTTGACGATGAAGCCCCGCATGCTCAGCCGTTTGGTCACGAACTGGAACATGTTGCGCGGACCGGGTTGCGCCTCGGTGGCGTTGTACTGCGAGATCGCGCCGCAGGCGGCGATACGGCCGAAGTCGTTCATCGCAGCTATGGCGGCCTCCAGATGGTCGCCGCCGACGTTGTCGAAGTACACGTCGATGCCGTCCGGAGCGGCCTGGCGCAGCTGCTCGGCCACCGGGCCGTCCTTGTAGTTGAACGCCGCGTCGAAGCCCAGCTCCTCGGTGAGGTGGCGGACCTTCTCGGCCGAACCGGCACTGCCGATCACGCGCTTGGCGCCGCCGAGCTTCGCGAGCTGCCCCACCAGCGAGCCCACGGCGCCCGCCGCGCCGGAGACGAACACGGTGTCGCCCTCGCTGAACTCGGCCTTGTCCATCAGGCCCACGTAGGCCGTCAGGCCGGGCATGCCGAGCACGCTCAGGTAGGCGTTCGGCGGGGCCTCGTCGGAGACCGTCGTCGCCTGCGACTCGTCCACCAGGGCGTACTCCCGCCAGCCGAGGCTGTGCAGCACGAGCTGGCCGGCCTCGAACTTCTCCGATGCGCTGGCCACGACCTCGCCCACGGCGCCGCCGTCGAGCGGCTTGCCGACCTCGAAGGGGGCGACGTAGGACTTGGCCGCGCTCATTCGGCCCCGCATGTAGGGGTCGACGCTCATCACCTTGTTGCGCACCAGAAGCTGTCCCGACTCCGGCTGGGGGACGGGTGTTTCCGCGACCTCGAAGTTGTCGTGGGTGGGCCACCCCTGCGGGCGGGATGCCAGCCGGATTTCCACGCCCGTGGTCGGGACGGATGAGTCGGTCACGAGAACCTCCATATGCGGAACTGCTTAGTACCGTAATTTTACCCGTACTGCCGGCGTGTCGCCATGTGGCAAACGGGCTCGACCCGATCGTACCGACCGGTCGGTCTGAGGCGGATCAGTCGCTTGTTGGGTGCTCTAGGTGTCGTCAGCGGAGGTAGTGGTCTCCGCTCGGGATCAGCGGTCCAAGCGCCCGGTTCTCACGGTGTCGATGAAAGCCCGCCAGCTTCCGGTATCCAGCGCGAGGGGGCCACGCTCCCTGTCCTTGGTGTCTCGCACCAGTCGGAAGCCCTCGGGCGAGGACGCGATCTCCAGGCAGTTGCCGGTTCCGGTGCTGTAGCTGCTTTTTCGCCATTGCCGACCCGGTAATCCGGTTCGCGGGGCATTGCTCAAGACAGCTCCTCGAATACGCTGTGGACGAGATCCAGTGATTCGCGAGGTGAAAGAGCCTGACTCTGCACCGAAGACAGGGCGTGGACATAGCTACGTATCACGCCGTCGCGCTCGTGTACGGTCCAGGAAGTCACGCCATCAGCATAAACGGCCTCGGGAGTGGTCTCGTCTGGCCACTGAATGATCGCGAACGATTCACCGAGGGCAGCGTGTGCGTCCGCGGTGAACGGAACGATCTGGATGGTGACATCGTGGGTTTCGACCATTTTTTCGAGGTGGCGGAGCTGCTCCCGCATGACTGCTCGGCCGCCGATACGTTGGCGAATCGCGGCTTCCCCGACGACCGCCGTAAGACGCACCCCATCGGAAAGACGTCGTTGGCGTCGCATCCTTAGCTCCAGGTAACGATCGATGTCGGCTACCCGGATGTGCGGCGACACCGCTGTGATCACTCGTTCGGCGTATTCGCGGGTCTGCAGCAGACCCGGCACGAGGTCGCCTTCGTAGGTCCTTATCCAGGATGCGTCGGCTTCCAGTTCGATGAGTAGTTGCACGGCTTCGGAGAGGATATCTCCGTAGTCCTGCCACCAGCCCGGTTCTTCGGCTTTTCTGCGAAGTGTGTCCAACTGGGCCACGAACTCTTCGGGGATGTGCAATGCCTCGGCGGTCGCCGCTAGTACGGGTGGAGACAGTTTCGCCTTGCCCGCCTCGATCTTCGACCACGTGGCCTGGTGGATACCGACGCGATCAGCCAACTCGGTACCCGACAGGCCGTTCGAGGTCCGGTAGCTCTTCAGTCGGCTGCCGAGTCGGCGACTGCGAACCGTTGGCCGCACGTTGGCTCCTTTCGAGGTCGGTGACCAGTTCGTACTTTCACCCATCTGATGCATTCCATGCTGTGCATAATGCACGGCATTATTTTTGACATGGCTACAGTAGCTGAGGGTGAACGTTAGAGCACGAATCGCATCCAACCGAAGTTGCCCAGCCAGCCGACTCCAGTGAGGCGAGTGCCTTTGATCGGCAGTCGGAACTCCGTCGATCCCGAAGCGATATCGAAAGGTCGGATGACCATGAACCACCAGTCGATCGAAGCGAGCGGAACCCGGAACCACGCGCAGCAGGGGGCCACCGAAGACGGGAGGTCGCGGCGGCAGGAGCAGGCCGACTGGCTGGACTCGCTGATTCCCGATCCGTCGGAGGTGCCGCCGCTCTGTGACGAGCCACGATTCGCCGAGCTGCTGCGAGGCATCGTCGCGGATCACGCTCCTCACGTGTTCGTGATCGTGCAGGAATACGGCGAGCGGGTCGACGGCCGGGTGGCGGCTTGGGGAATGGCCTTCGACGAAAGAGCCGAGATAGTGACCGTCGAGGGGGACATGCGGATGAGCCTGCGAAGCCCGGAAGCGGCGTTGCCCAACTTTCGTTTCGGTACCCGCATCCGGTCGCGACTGGTGTGGTTCGACCGCGACGCGATCACCCCGGCAGCAGAGGAGTGCACCTGAACAGAGGCCACGCGCGCGAGTCGGGCGAAACAGGGGAGCGCGACCGTGTGCCGCGCGCTCCCCGAGACCGGATCGGCCCTACCTCTCCCGGCGACTTATCCAGCCGGTGGGGATCCAGTTCGGCGCGGACCAGCGCCCCTGCTCCAGCTCCTCGTAGAGGTCCAGGTAGGCCCGCTGCACGGACCTGATCGCGTCCTCCGCACCGGCGGGCTCGGCCGTGGTGTCCGGTGCGGGCAGCTGCGTCACCCGCAGCCAGCGTTCCTCCCACAGCGCCTCCATGGCGGCGTTCCACCGCAGCCGGACCCCTTCCTCGACCTCCTCCTGCTGCTGCTCGGCCTGCTCGACGAGGTCGCGCTCCCCGGCCAGTTCCCGCTCCAACCGTTCGACACGATCGCGTTCGAGCTCTTGCAGCCGCTCCGCCGAGCCGGTGGCCAGCGCGACGATCTCCTTGTAGCGCTCGGTATCCGTTCCGTGCCGCGTCTCGGGGCCCCCGGAATCGCCTGCCGTCTCAGTCATCGGTCGTCTCTTCTCCGGAGATGTTGGACGAAACCGACTCCGGCCCCCGCGGCCTGGGAAGGTTGTTCGGCTCCGCCGTGATCTCCTCCGGGGCGTCGGCGGCTCCCTCCACCGCTTCGGAGAGGTCGAACGGCAGGACCACCTCGGGATGCGAATGCACCGAACGGTCGAAGAACAGGCCCCGGTGTACCCGGGGTGACCACGTGATCAGCTGCCCGGCCGCCAGCGGCGCGAGCTCCTGGCCCTGCACGTCGAACGCCACCCAGGCCCCCACGTCGTCGGTGGGCCCCATTCCCAACGTGTTGCGCAGCCGTTGGGCGCTGCGCCACCAGCCGATGGTGTGTACCCCGCACTCCGGTCCCTGCTTGAGCGTTTTGCGCAGCTGGTCCAGTCCGCTGACCCTGGTCTCCGGGTCCTTGCGCTCCAGCATCGACTGCGCGGCGTCCACCGCGTAGCACAGCAGGTAGTGCGGCACGGTGTCCGAGCTCGCCCCGCCGGACCCGCTGCGTTCGTCGACCAGATCGGACAGTCCTCGCAGCGCCTCGCCGAGTTCGCCGGGACCGATGAAAGTGACCGTGTGTCCGGCACCCCGCAGGGTGCTCGCGACGGCCCAGGCGTCCTCGGAGGTGTCCTCGGTCAGCGTCGCGATCGTGAACTCCGCCCTGCCGGGGGAGAACTGCCGACCGAGGGAGAGCGCGCTCGTCCCCAGCACCGCCGTGGCGTCCGCGTGGGCCGAGCCCAGCACGGCCAGGTTCCTGCCGGGAGAGCGCTCGAACGACAACGCCGCGGCCGTGCCCCGCACATCGATCACCTGCCCCAGCAGCAACCTCGGGCGGCGGGTCGCAACCGGCCGCAGTTCCTCGAAGTCCGATGTGCCGAGCAGGCCGGGCAGGTGCGAACCGTCGAACAGCCGGGGCGGGAGGGCGTTGCGCCTGCCGGTCTCCCAGAGGTGCCGTTCCCAGAGCCGGTGCTGCAGCGAGTCGAACGTTTCCGAAGCGGTCGCGTCCGGCACCCGAACGACCTCGTTGCCGTGCTTCACACCGGACTCGTGGTTGACCACCGCGTGCCAGCGGGGCAGCTCCAGGGCGGTGGTGTTGTTGTCCACCAGCACCCGGCGTGCCTTCGGCAGCGCCACCCGGAGGATGAACTGCTCGAAAATGGCGGGCTTTCCCCAGAACGCCTCGATACCGGAAACGTCCTGACTGGCCAGCACCAGGTGAATACCTTGGGAGCGCCCGCGGCGCGCGACGTCCTCCAACAGCGTGGCGGCCTGGCTGGAGACCGCGTCGCGTTCGGCGAACAGGTACTGGAACTCGTCGATCACCGCCACTATGCGTGGCCATCTTCCCTTCGGGTCCCGCTGCCGCAGCTCCTCCAGCTTGGTGACTTCCTGCTCCTTGGCGGCGTCGGCCCGCCTGCGCATCTCGGTGGCGAGGAAACGCAGCAGCGCCAAGCCGAACTCGCGGTCGGTGTTGACGTTGACCCCCACCAGCCGGGCGTGCGGCAGCCAACTCGGGTCCCGGTTCCCGGGAGTGAACTGCGCGAACGACACGCCTTCCTTGAAGTCGAGCAGGTACATCTCCAGCTCGTCCGGGCTGTACCGCGCGGCCAGACTGCCGAGCACGCCGTACAGGAAGTTCGTCTTCCCCGACCCGCTCGGCCCACCGATCAGCGTGTGCGGGCTGGTGTCGCCGAGTGAGATCCGCACCGGTTCACCCTCGAAGAATCCCACCGGGGCCGACAGGCCGGTGGTGGAGTCCTGCGTCCACAGCTGTTCGGGGAGCAGGTCGTCGAAGGTGCGCACCCGGGCGCGTCTGGACTGGAACGTCTCCGAGATCGCGGAACAGGCCCTGCTCACGCGTTCCCGGGGCGGCACCTCGTCCGGGCGGATCGCCAGGTGCGGCCCGGTCATGCTGCTGCGCGCCAGATCGGGGGCGAGTAGCGTCACCGATTCCAGCGCGTTGTTGACCGTCATCGGCAGATCCACCACGATCAGCTGAATCCCGCAGGCGAGCCCGTTGCGTGCCACACGCTGCAGCTGCTGTTGCTGCTCCTCCTTGAGTGGTTCGCCGTCCCCGAAGAGCACCGCCACCCGCCAGGGCTCACCGCGATGCCCCGTCTCGGCGGCCAGTGACTTCAGCGAGGTGTGCCCACCGAGCAGCGCCGTGGTGTGGATCCGGCGGATCTGCTCGGCCAGTTCCTCCAGCAGGTCGTCCAGTCTGGTCGGGTCGTGCGCGGTGAGCAGGCCGGAGCGGGTCAGCGGGAACAGCCCGGGCAACGTGCCCGTCAGCCGTGCGGTGTCCCAGACGTGCACCCGGACCAGGCCGGGTTCGTAGTAGGACAGCATGCGCAGCAGCAGGTTCTGCACCAGCGACTCCGCGGTGTCCCTGATGGCGCTTTCCAGCGTTCCGGAGCGGCAGGTGATCCGCAGGTGCGACTCGTCGAGCAGCGGCACAGCGGCCGGGAACTCGGCGGCTTCCGGGGCGTCCGGGGCATGGGCGGTGCCGAAGCGCCACAGCGTGGGGGCGGGAATTCGGGCATCAGCCGTGCCGATGCTGCCGAGCCATTCCCGCCACGGTGCCGAGGCGGTGCCGGGGGCTGCCTCGGTGACCAGCTCGCCGAGCTGTGCCGGCCCGCGCGCGGTCCACTCGGAGAACACCTCGGTGCGTTCCTCGACCGCTTCTTCCAGCGCCCGGCGGAACTCGGGCTGCTCCGAACCCGCCAGCTCCTCCGGATCGCGCGCGGCGGCCGAAACCCCGTGCCGCGCGATGCGCAGCGCGTGTTCCCGTTTGGCGCTTTCCGCCCTGACACGCGTGAGTTCGTTGGCAGCCGCTCCGCGAGCCGTGGCGGCGGTGGCGCTCAGTCGATCGAAGGCTGCCTGAATGGCGTTGCGCCGTTCGTTGCGTTTACGCACACTCCACCTCGGTACTCGCATCACTGACCGTAAGCAAAGTACCACCGATCACACTGTTCGTTCGGCAGTGTGACCTGTTCCTCGTAGGTATGTCGGGTGAGGCCAGCTCGCTACGGGGCACGAGCCACCTCTCGTTCGGGAAGTTCCACTCGGGACGTTCGTTCGTCCTCGGCGGAACGCTCGCTCCGCATCGCAAGTGCTCTCGGAATCGGGAGCGGTACCGGACTCCCGAACCCGGCGAGTCCGCGGTCGTCGTTCGACGCACGCGGACACGCCGCAGCACGAGGTGCGCTACAAGCCGGTGCCGAACCGGCGAACGGTTTCGTTCACCTGCTCCACCGTGGACAGGGTGCGTTCGATCTGATCGTCGGCGCGGTGCATCCCCTGCGGCACCACGGTTTCCGGGTTGTCCGGATCCAGCCGTCGCAGCGCCGATTCCGCCTGGTGCAGCGCGGTACGCGAGGTCACCAGCTGTCGCTGGGCCTGTTCGAGGTGATCCGACACCGTCCGCAGTGCCTGCTGGAGCTCTTCGAGTGCCGACACGGTGTCAGAGCCGTCCCGCGTAGCTCTCGGCCGAGGTGATGCTGGCGTTGATGGTGCCCTGGATACCGTTGAGGCTCTGCGCCGCCTCGGCCAGCATTCCGTAGGCGTGCTGGATCTCCTCCTGCCCACTGCCCTGCGTCGCCGTCGCCAGCGCCTGCTGTGCCTCCTCCAGCGAGAGGGTGGCCTGTTGTAACGCGGCCACGCTTTCCGATGCCTTCTGGTTGGCGAGTGCGATCCCCGCACGAACCTCTTCCACACCTGCCATCTGTTTCGAGCCCCCTCCGGGATGGTCGTTGTCGGATGCCTCTTGCCGACCGTTCGGTCGTCCTGCCCGAGCACCGATGTCGATCACCAAGTTAGCGCTCCGTGCGCGCCCGGCCGTCCGCAGGTGGCCATCGGCGTGTCCGGGTGTGCCAGCCGCGCGAAGTGGACCGCGATTCCCCGGCAGTACCGGTTTCGACGAGCCGTACCGGGCCGATGTTCGGAATCACCCTGAGCGCCTGTCACCCTGAGCGCCTGTTGCCCTGGCGCAGGGTCCGGTCGGCGGTGTCCGGTGCGCCGGTGCCGGCGTTCGGGGCAGTGGAATCGAGCTGCCAGGCCTCCAGCAGCAGGCGTTCACCCCCGGGTACCAGTTCGCCGACCAGTTCCGGAGCGTCCACGACCGTCCACGCGCTCGGCGGTTCGCAGGAGACCCGACTACCGGTGAATCCACTGCCGAGCGTGTGCAGCGTGCTCCGCACCGCCCGTGCCAGGGTCGCCGCGGGGTTACCAGTACTCGGATCGGCCGTTCTCCGGCTGATCGTCACCGAACGGCAGCCCGGCTCCTCGTCGGAGCAGTCGGTCGTTCGGACCACGTGGCCGTCGAGGAGCTCGACCACGCCGGCGCAGGCATCACGAGCCGTCGTCTCGTCCTCGGCGGCCACCACCACGGTGATCAGCAGTTCCATGCCGGACTCATAAGCGGTCACGCCCGACATTGTCCCGCTTCCCACCACGGGGCTGTCGATCGTCCGATGGGCTGGGCGGCACCGGTGAATCGGCCGGAAGGACCGGTTCAATCGGCCTTGCGGTGCTTGCCGCCCGTGCCGTCCTCGGGACGGGGAATCAGATGTCCCGGTCGTGGTTCCGAGTCCGGGCGGTGGTGTCTGCCGAAGTCCGAGGTGGTCATCGCCTCGGCCGGTACCGCGCGGGGGCCGGAGTGGGGCTCGCGTTGCTCCGGTGTCGGTGCGGCCGTGGGGTGTGCCGAGGAACCACGTGGTTCCGGAACGCTCGCCCCGGTGAGTTCGTAGTGCTCGCGAAGCCGTCTGCCGTCCTCGTCCGACAGGTGGCCGTGTTCCGCCTCCACGTGCGGAGCCGTACGCACCTGCTCCCGGGAGACATCGACGTTGAGCGATCCCCGCTCGGCGGCGGCATCACCGAGCGGTACGAAGCTTTCCCGTACTCCCAGTGGTCCGGAACGCACCGTGATCCATTCCGGCCGGTGCGTCGCGTCGTCCACGTAGATGTTGCCTACACGTCCGATACGCGATCCGTCCCGGTCGTAGACTTCGTTTCCGATCAGATCCTGCGCGGCTGGCACGTCGTTCATTGACTCCGCCTCGATCGTGCGGTCGGGTACCGAGTCGTGGTTCGAAAGCGGCGATGCGCTCCGAAAACTCACGCTGCCTGGTCCGGACCCCACCCGCAACCCGTTCGAGGGCGTCCTTCACGCTTCCGAGTGACTATTCGGCAGAAGATCCACCCGTGCGGTGGAATCAGGTATTTAGCTCTCTTCCGATGAAGGTCACCACATCGTGTAGTACTTCCTCGGTGTTGGTCTCGTGGAACAGATCGTGCCGGGCACCCGCGTAACCGTGTTCGTGGAACTCCGGGCCGCGTAGCTGTTCCATGCCCTCCCGGCTGTCGGCCTCCGGAACCAGCTCGTCCTCCTCGCCGTGCAGCCACAGCGTTGGCACGGCCAGGCTGGGGCCGCTCCGAATCGTTCGCAGTATCTTCGCCACGGCCGTCAGCGTGTGCCGCGGAAACGGGCCATGGTAGACCAGCGGATCCGCGAGGTATTCCCGGCCGACCTCCGGGTCCCGCGACAGGCTCGCCGGATCGATCGGGGTACGCGGGATGTGCTCGTCCGCCAGCAGGTCCAGCGCGTTGTAGGTCCCCAGGATCGGGGCCGACAGCACCAGCGCCACCAAGTGCTGCTGGTACGACTGGGCGTGCCGCACCGCGACCGTTCCCCCGAGCCCGTGCCCGATGGAGACCACGGGCAGTCCCGGGTACCACTCGGTCGCTCGGAGCCGGAGCGTCTCCAGATCGGCCACGAGGCGTTCCACGTCCTCCACCACCCCGGCCGCGCCCTCCGAATCGCCGTGACCGGCCATGTCGGCGGCACACACCACGGCCCGCGAAGCGGCCAACTTCTCGGCCAGCCGGCGGTAACGTCCGGCGTGCTCGGCATAGGCGTGCGAGAACAGCGCTATCCAACCCGGTTTGTTGCCCACCCAGCTGTGCACGGCCAACCGGCCCTCGTTGCCCGAGAGTGCCCACCGCTTCGACTCGATCATACGATCAACCCCAGCACACGTTCCGGCAGTAACCAACTCCACTCAGTGAAACGCCGTGGCGCTGACGTGCCCGTTACCGCAGACGCGGCCGTAGTCCCACCGCAAGTGGAACATCTCGGTCTCGTCGGGAGGCGTCACCCGCAGCACCGAGGGCAGTGGCTCGCAATCGCCGCTCCCGGCGCCGCTGCCACTGGGAACGACTCCCCAGTGCAACGTCGTCGAGGTGGTCTCGCCGGGCGCGAGCCGCACGTTCGACGGTTCTGGAGCCGCGGACCACTCCACGTCGGTGGGCAGCGCCGCTCCGTTGGAGCCGGTGAACTCCAGGCCGGGATAGCCGTACACGACGCAGGTCCTACCGGTGGTGTTGCGCAGCTTCAGCTCCGCGTAACGCTGCCCCGCTCCCGGATGACCGCCCTCCAACGAGGCCGCCATCATCGAAGTGTGGCAGCGCGAGGTCCCGGAACCCTGCTCCGTGGAGGTGTCCTCGGCCCGTGCCTTGTCCGCGTTCCCGTCTCCCGTTCCAGTGCCGGTCGAGGTGCTCGCTTCCCGGTGATCCGCCGGAGCCGCCGGGTTCCCCGAGTCCTCGCCGTTCTCCGAGCCCTCGCCCCCGGAGCCCGTCGCCTCGTTCGTCGGTGTCGTGGTACCCGAACTCGACTGCTGCTCGAGCGCGTTGCCCGCCGAGTCCGCCACCCCGTTAGTACTCGCCGGTTGCTGTCCGCATCCTCCGAGTAGCGCGCCCGCGAGCAGAGTGGTCGAAACGGCCAGCACGCGAGTACCGAGTTTGTTCGATCGGTGCGGGACCATTAAGGTCACCTCCCGTTCCCACCGGGTAGCGGTGGGATCGTCGTTGCCCGGTTCTTGTTGTCCCGTAAGACGTGTCGGTCGCGGCGGGGTTGCTTCCGTATGCCCGGATCGGGCGAGATCACGCCGTATTTCCGCTGTACTTGACCTGCTGCGAAACCCCTTCGGTTCGTCGTGGTGGGTGGAAGCTCCGGCCCGTAGAACCTCACGTCCGGTCGTCGGGCGACAGCGCCCAGTGTCCCCTGGTTACCCGTTCGTGTGGGGTCACTCACTGCACAACGGGAAAAGTCGATCTCATCGAGTGGTCGAGCCGCCCACGTTCCGGCCGTCGATGCGCTGGTGTGCGGTCCGATCCGGTTCGCCGGGGCGAACATCGTCGATTCGTCGAAGCGGCCCGGCATCCCACCGGGTGTGTTCTACAGTCGTGCGCGGGGAGGTCCGAGTCGCGCCGCGGTCGGCTCCGCGGTGATGCGGTCGCGCCGGACGGTGGGTTGCTTCCCTCGGCGGGCGAGCGCATGGGCCGGTCGTGGTATCCGCCCGACCGTGTCGGGGCTACATGCGGGAGAGTCGGGGGAGAACCCCGATGCCGGTGAGGCCCCGGTGGGCGAGATTGGTCTCGATACAGTTCCGGAGGAGCCACATGGGAGGTTCGAGGCACATCCGTTACCCGAAACGATCCCGGACACTCGAAACGAGACTGCGACATCGGCGCGATGAACGGCGGTCTCATGAGCGGACGTGATCCGGCATGACCACGATCGCGGTGTTACTCGCGGCGGTGGCGGCTCTCGGCAACGCCTTCGGTGCCCACCTGCAACACGGTGCGGTACATGCCACGATCTCCGATCGCAAACTGGGGGTTCGCAGCCAGCTGCGGCTGGTGGGAAACAGTCGTTGGCTGTTGGGACTGATCTGTCTGGGCGGCGGAACGGTGCTGCACGCCCTGTCACTGGGTTTGGCGCCGCTGACCGTCGTGCAGCCGCTCGGAGTGCTGGCGCTGCCGCTGACCGTGCTGCTGAACTCCCGCGACTCGGGACTCGGCCTGGACAAGCTGCCGCGCTCCTCGGTGCTGGCCGCGCTGGCCATAACAGCCGGGGTGTCCGCGTTCGTCTTCCTCGCGGTACGCAGCGCCACCCCCACATCCGTGAGTCCCCAGGCAGCGGGAACGGCGATCGAGCTGGTGACAGTGGCCGTGCTCGCGATCGGGCTGATCGGGCTGTTGAGCAGCGGCTCGATGCGTTGCATCGCTTACGCGTCCGGCTGCGCCGTCGCCTACGGCCTGGTCTCGCTACTGCTGCGGGCGGTTTCCCAGCAGGTCACCTCGGGCCAGCTCGCCGACATCGAGTTGTGGTTGCTGCTCGGTATGGGGGTCTCGGTGCTGATAGGTGGGTGGCTGTTGCAGCACGCTTATGCCAGTGGTCCACCGGATCTGGTCGTCGCCTGCCTCACGGTGATAGATCCGCTGGTCGCGGTCGGACTGGGAATCGGTTTGCTGGGGGAGGCCGACGCCGTCGGCCCCTGGACCGCCGTTGCCGAGGGGGTGTGCGCCGCCGTGGCCTGCGCCGGTGTCTTCGCGTTGGCGCGCTACCACCCGGACAACCGCGGCAGCGGCGCACATACCGTGGCCCCCGACGGCAGTGACCGACGGGTAACCTCGGTCGATAGTTCGTAACGGGAGTAGCAGTGACTTCGCAACCCAGTGGGCGGCCGCTGCGGATCGTGCTCGGAGCAGTCATGTATCCGCCCGATGTCAACGGTGCCGCCAGTTTCGCCCACCGCCTGGCCACGGGACTGGCCGCACGTGGCCACGAGGTCCACGTGATCTGCCACGCCCCGGACCGTCGCTCGTACACCGCGGCAGAGGACGGCGTCACCGTCCACCGGGTCGCTTCCTACGGCACGCCGGCACACCCGACGACACGGGTCTGTCCGCCCTGGCGAGCCTCCACCGAGGCCAAACGCCTGCTGCACGAGATCCGGCCGGACGTGGTGCACGTCCAGTCGCACTTCTTCATCGGCCGCGGCCTGATCAACACCGCCCGCCGCATGCGGATTCCCCTGGTGGCGACCAATCACTTCATGCCGGAGAACATCTTCGGTTATCTGCCGCTGCCCCGCTTCCTGCAGTCCACGGCCGCCGCCGTGCTGTGGTGCAACCTGGTCAGGCACTACAGCAAGGCCGCCACCGTGACAGCGCCGACCCCCCGCGCCGTACGGCTGCTGCGAGAGCACGGTTTCGACAAGCGGGCGCTGCCGATCTCGTGCGGCATCGACATCGACCGCTATCGCAGTGCCGCGGCCGAGTACCGGGAACAGCACCCCGACCCGGCCGTGCGCACCGTGCTCTTCGTCGGCAGGCTCGACGAGGAGAAGCACATCGACGACCTGCTGCGGGCCATGTCCCTGCTGCACACCGACGCCCCGACCCGCTTGGAGATCATCGGTGACGGCAGTAGGCGTGAGTCGCTCGAACAGCTCGCGGCGGAGCTCGGTATCGCCGACCGGGTGTGCTTCGCCGGGCTGGTCGACGAGGAGGAGCTGCTCGCCGCCTACGCGCGCGCCGACGTGTTCTGCATGCCGAGCATCGCCGAACTGCAGAGCCTGGCGACGATGGAGGCGATGTCCGCCCGAACCGCCGTGGTGCTGGCGAACGCGATGGCCCTGCCGCACCTGGTGCGGCCGGGACGCAACGGCTGGCTCTACCCGCCGCGCGACGTGCACGCCCTCGCGAAGGCCATCGACGAGGTCGTCACCGAACGCACCACCATCGACAGCATGGGGGCCTTCAGCCAGCACATCATCTCCGAGGCCCACGACATCGAAGCCGTGCTCAGCCGGTTCGAATCGGTCTACCACCACCTGATCGACCCGGTGCACACCGACGATCCGGCCGAGATCCACACCGAGCTGGCGGGCTGAGCAGTTACTCCACTGTCGAGCGTTCCGTCACGAGTGCCGTCACCGCGACCGGGCAGCGGGACGCCCCGGACGTCCCGCCCGAGCCACTAGGGATGATCCGAAGGGATTCCGAGCCGCCGATGTCAGCAGTCGATCACGAACAGCTCCCGGTCACCTCCCTACGTGGCCGCAGAAGCCGCGAGCGGCTGGACGTCAGCGGCAGCACGCTGCACTACTGGCGATACGTCCCGGCCGTGCCCGAACCCCCTGAGATCGGGAGTCCCGAGGCCGATGGCCCGTCCGGCGGGAGCCCGGGGCGCTCACGTCCTCCCATGCTGCTGCTGCACGGGTTGCGCGGCACCCATCACGGGCTGGAACCGCTGGCGGCGGCGTTGCCGGAGCGGGAACTCCTCATCCCCGACCTGCCGGGCTTCGGCGACTCGGGGCCGATGAGCACGCGACGGCACGACGCCGCCGGATACGCCCGAGCCGTGGTCGAGCTGCTGCGAAAACTCGATCACCGCGGAGAACGGGTCGATCTGCTCGGGCACTCCTTCGGGTCCGTGGTGGCCGCCGCCGTGGCGGCAGGCTCACCGGAGCTGGTACGCGGACTGGTGCTGCTCAATCCCATATCCACCCCCGCCTCGCAGGGCCCCGCGGCGCTGCTCGCCCGGTTGACCTCGCTCTACTACCGGCTCGGCGAGCTGTTGCCCGTGCGGTTGGGCAGAGCACTGCTCTCGAACAGGTGGATCGTGCTGGGGGCCAGTCACGCGATGCTGCGCACTCGGGACCCGAGGGTGCGGCGCTTCGCGCACGAGAGCCACCTGCGGCATTTCAGCCGGTTCCACAGCCCCGCGCTGCTCGCCGAGACATATCGTTCCTCGGTCTCCGAGACCGTGGCGGACCACGCCACCGAACTGACCACCCGCACGCTGCTGATAGCGGGGGAGACCGACGAGATAGCGCCGCTCGCCGGGCAGCGGCGGATGCGTGATTCGCTCGTGGACGCCGAGTTGGAGGTCATCGAGGAGGTGGGGCATCTGGTGCACTACGAAGCCCCCCGGCACGCGGCCCGTTCGATCCGACGCTTCCTCGATGCCGTATGACCCCGGGCCGTATGACCCCGGGCCCGGATCCCGAGTCCGAGCCCCACACCGGTGGGGAGTACGGCGCCGCGCCGAAGCGGGTGTTCGTCGACGCCCGCTGGACACGAACCGACTTCCCGGACGGCATCAGCCGCTACGGGGCGGGGATCATCGAAGCGCTGCACCGCCTCCGTCCGGTCACCATGCTGATTCACGACAGGCGTCAGCTGCGGCTGTTGCCGGAGGGCGTCCCCTACCGGTTGATCAACAGCCCGTTCTCCCCCCGAGAACTCCTGCTCTCGCGCACCCTGCGACGACTGGGTGCCGAAGTGGTGTTCAGCCCGCTCCAGGTGATCGGTGGATTCCGGCGCCGCTACGTCCTCGTGCTCACGCTGCACGACCTGATCTACTACCGCGATCCCCGTCCGCCCGGTTTCCTGCCGTTGCCGGTTCGGGTCGTTTGGTGGCTGTTCCACCACGCGTGGTGGCCGCAGCGGCTGCTGCTCAATCGGGCCGACGCGGTGGTGACCGTCAGTGATACGACCAAGCGGTTGATCGCCCGCCACCGGCTGACCGTCCGGTCGGTGACGGTGGTACCCAATGCGCCGGGGGACGCCCCCGTATCGGTCGTCCGGACGGACACGGCCACCGGGCTCACCGAGTCGTCCGCCGTGGAGCCGGGGGAAGCCGTGGTGGACGAGCCCGAGCCGGGCGCGGGCGCTCCCCGCCGGGAACTGCTCTACATGGGGTCGTTCATGCCCTACAAGAACGTGGAGACCCTGCTCGCGGGAATGGCCCGCTTGCCCGGTTATCGACTGCACCTGCTCAGCCGGATACCGCCCGGTCGGGAACGTGAGCTGCGCCGGATCGTCCCCTCGGATGCCGAGGTGGTTTTCCACAACGGCATCGAGGAGTCCGCGTACCGACTGCTGTTGCGCCGTGCCGCAGCGCTGGTCACCGCCTCGCGGGACGAGGGATTCGGGCTGCCGGTCATCGAGGCGATGAACGCCGAAACTCCGGTGGTGTGCAGCGACATTCCCATCTTCCGCGAGGTCAGTGGTGGTAACGCGTGGTTTTTCGACCCCGATTCGGCCGCGGACTTCGCCACGGCGGTGCGTCGTACCGAGAACGTCGAACCACGCGGTTCCGTGGTCGCGGCGGCGCGTGCGCACGCGGCCGGATTCACCTGGGAGGCCTCCGCCCGGCGACTGTCCGAACTGATTTCCCGACTGGAGCATCGCTCCGCCTGATTCGATCCGCCCCCCGATGTCGGGCCTTCCCGCGGCGAGAGCCGGTGGGAGGGTCCGCCAACCGAGCACCCCGCCGATCCGAGCGGAAAACTTCGATCAGTGCGTCCAGACCTTGATCGCCCGCACCACGTACGGGGCGCGAGGTACGAAACTTCCGCCGGGATAGGTGCTGAAGTCCGCGCTGGTGGCGCATCGCGCGTCCTGGTAGACCGTGACAGGTCTGTCCATTCGATTGGCGAAGGAACGTGCCTCGATGTTTCCGTGCAGCCGCACGCATTCCTCCATGTTCGTGCTGCGCAGGTCGAAGGAGTGGTCATTGCCCGCGTAGTCGGTTTCCGGCCAGGCGCAGAACACTCCGACGTCGCAGGGCCGGTCGGTGTCGGGCACCGCGCCCGCCGCGAGTGGTTGGACCGATCCGCCCAGCAGCAGAGCCGCCAGGAGCGAGAACAGCACTCCTCGCACTCGCGGAGCGAGTGGGGCTCGGCGACTGCCGCGCGAGCACGCGTGGTGCGGGGACGTGCCGCCGTGGGGAATGAGCATGCAGCATCACCTTTCGTTCCGTGTGAGGGAGGGGATGTGGTCCCGAGCGGGACACCTGTGATCAACATGCTCAACCCGTGCGCGCACTCGCCAGTGAATCGGCCGGATTCACCCCGGAAGTGTGGTTTTTCGGTTTCGTCGCCGGTGCGCGCAGTCCGGGCGGCGGGCTGGGGCGCGGCCTGGGTGGCGTGTTTCCGAAGTTTTCGATCTCATGGAAGTATGCAGCAGACCGTGTTGGGCAAGACGGGTATGACGGTGTCGCGAATCGCTTTCGGCACCTGGCAATTGGGTGGTGAGTGGGGCTCGTTCGACGAGGAACAGGCCATCGCTGCCATTCGGCACGCGCGGGAACTCGGTGTCAATTTCTTCGACACCGCCCAGGCATACGGTTTCGGCAAGTCAGAAGAGGTCTTGGGGCGGGCGTTGCGCTCCGAACTGGACCGGGACCGTGAGAGTCTCGTCATCGCGACCAAGGGCGGTATCAACCCGGGCGGAGAACGTCCCAGGGACGCCCGGCGCGCGTCACTGCGACAGGGCGTCACCGAGAGCCTGCGTGCGCTCGACATCGACCACATCGATCTTTACCAGGTGCACTGGCCCGACGAGCAGACTCCGGCCGAGGAGACCGCGGCCGCGCTGCAGGAGCTCGTCGACGAGGGCAAGATCCGGCACGTGGGTGTGTCCAACTACGACGCCGCCCAGCTGGCCGACTTCGACCGCACCCGACCCGTGGAGACGCTGCAGCCGCCCTACCACCTGTTCCGGCGTGGTATCGAACGGGAGACGTTGCCCTACGCGCGGCAGCACGACATCGGAGTGCTCGTCTACAGCCCACTCGCGAGTGGACTGCTGACCGGCGGGCTGAGCCAGAACACCACCTTCGAGGCCGACGACTGGCGCTCGCAGTCCTCCGCCTTCAAGGGGGAGACGTTCCGGCGCAACCTGGAGGTGGTCGACCAGCTCACTCGGTTCGCCGCCGACAAGGGTGCCGACGTCAGCCAGCTCGCGATCGCATGGGTGCTCGCGCAGGAGGGGGTGCACGTCGCCATCGTCGGGGCGCGGAGCTCCCGCAACATCGAGAAGAGCCTCGCCGCCGCGGAGCTGCGGCTCGACGCCGACGATCTGGCCGAGATCGAACGCATCACCGCCTCGGGGGTCTCCATCGAGGGAGCCAGCCCGGAGGGCGTGGCCTGACCGGCCGATGAAGACGTGCGGCCACCGCCTCCTCGCCACGGGGGCGGTGCCCCGGAGTTCCGAAAGCGCCCCTTCCGGAACCGGCACAATGGTGGACGGTCGCCACGGGGCCCCGGCGGGGCGACTCCGAGTCGTCCGCCGCCGCGGCAGCGGTTCCTTCCCGAAGCGGACCCGAGCGGGGGTGCGAGCGCAACCGAGATCCGGATGGGACGCTGAAGCAATGCACGAGTCCGATCCCCACTCGTCCACGCCGCTGGTACTGCGGATCGGTCACGAAGAGCTGCTGATCCGCAAGCGCTACGAAGTGATCAGCATCGCCAACGACATCCTCGTCGCGCTGTGGTTCATGGTGGGCAGCATCCTCTTCTTCTGGGAGGCCACCACCACCGAGGGGACCTGGCTGTTCCTGATCGGCAGCATCGAGCTCGCCATCCGTCCCGCCATCCGGCTCAGCAGACGGGTGCACCTGCACCGGCTGCACGGGCCCTCCCGGCACGACAACGACTCCGAGCAGGACTTCTGATCCCGCGCGCGGCGATTTCGCGAGAAATCGACAGCCGGGCCCGCAGCGCGATGATCGTGCCCGTCGCGCAACGATCCGCGAACATCACGGCGCGCTGACCTGGTGCCAATACCCCCGAATGGGTGATACATACTACTGTGTCACCAGTCACGCCGACCGGGGCTCGGTCCGTACCGGCTCTCCCGGGGCGCTCGCACCCCACCAGAACGAAAGAGCCCGATATGCAGGCACTGATGCAGGACCGTCCGCTGACCCTCCCGCACATCTTCCACCGGGCGGAGCGGCAGTTCCAGGACAAGCG
The DNA here is from genome assembly GCF_900101095.1 of Actinopolyspora mzabensis. Lineage (GTDB taxonomy): Bacteria > Actinomycetota > Actinomycetes > Mycobacteriales > Pseudonocardiaceae > Actinopolyspora > Actinopolyspora mzabensis. Next base: position 27,543 of record NZ_FNFM01000008.1, on the reverse strand, counting down.
AATCGTCACCACCACGCTGCGCGGTGAAGTCGAAAGTACCTACGCGGAATGGGCCTCGCGCGTCCGACGGCTGGCCACCGTGCTCGACCAACTCGGGGTCCCGGAAGGGGCCAGGGTGGCCACGTTCGGCTGGAACACCCAGCGTCACCTCGAACTCTACTTCGGTGTGCCGTGCACCGGACGCGTGCTGCACACCCTCAACATCAGGCTGTTCGCCGAGCAGGTCGCCTACATCGCCGAGCACGCCGCCGACGACGTGGTGTTCGTGGATCGTTCGCTGCTTCCGATGTTGTGGCCGATGGCCGACCAGCTGGCCACCGTGCGGTACTTCGTGGTCCTCGACGACGGCGCCGACTCCGAGCTCCCGGACGATCCCCGCATCAGGGACTACGAAGAGCTGCTCGCCGCCGCCGAGCCGTTCCGCGGTCGCTTCGAGGTCGCCGACGAGAACTCGGCCGCCGCGATGTGCTACACCTCCGGAACCACCGGCCAGCCCAAGGGCGTGGTCTACTCGCACCGCTCCACCGTGCTGCACTCCCTGGTCAGCCTGACAGTCGACGCGGTGGGGCTCAGCGAACGGGACACCATACTTCCCGTGGTGCCGATGTTCCACGTCAACGCCTGGGGGCTGCCATACGCCGCGATCTTCGCGGGTGCCTCGATCGTGTTCCCCGGCCCGGCGATGAAGCCCGAGGCGCTCGTGAGCATGCTGGAGCGCCACCGCGTCACCACCACCGCGGGCGTGCCCACCATCTGGATGGGGATGCTGCCGTTGCTGGGCGATCACGACCTGTCCAGTCTGCGAGTGGTCGTCGGCGGGGGCTCGGCCATTCCCACGGCCCTGTCGGAGGGGTGGCGCGAGGCGATCGGCGTCCCGATCACCCAGGCGTGGGGCATGACCGAGACCAGTCCGCTGGCCTCGGTGGCCAGCCCCCGCAGCCATCACGACGGGTTGAACGCCGAGCAGCTGATCGAGGTGCGCGCCACGCAGGGCCAGGCCGTTCCACTGGTGGACCTGCGCATCGTGGACATGGACACCGGGCGGGAACAGCCGTGGGACGGTGCCTCGCCCGGTGAGCTGCAGGCGGCCGGGCCCTGGATCGCCTCGTCCTACTACGGCGACGAGGGGCGGGACGCGTTCACCTCCGACGGGTGGCTGCGCACCGGCGATGTGGCGACGATGGACGAGCACGGTTTCGTTCGGCTCGTGGACCGCACCAAGGACCTGGTCAAGTCCGGCGGCGAGTGGATCTCCTCGGTCGAGCTGGAGAACCACATCATGGCCCACGAGGACGTGGTCGAGGCCGCGGTGATCGCCAAGCCGGATCCGAAGTGGACCGAGCGCCCGGTGGCCTGCGTGGTCACGGAGGAGGGAAAGCAGCTCACCTCCGAACAGGTGTTCGACCACCTGCGGCAGCGGGTGGCGAAATGGTGGCTGCCGGACGAGGTGTGGTTCGTCGACGAGCTGCCCAAGACCAGCACCGGCAAGTTCTCAAAGAAGACGCTCCGCGAACAGCTGCTCGGCTGAGCGGTCCCCGGCCGGTTCGTCCGGGAACTCGGCCACGGCCCCGAGTTGGCCGTGGCCGAGCCCGACTCCCGCGGCAGCCCGCTCGGGAGTCGGCGCACGAGCGGGTCAGTCCGCCTCGGGCAGCACCAGCCGGAAGGTGGCTCCCCGCCCGGGGTGGGTGTCCAGCTCGATCCGACCGCCGTGGTTGCCCGCTATGGCCGCGGCTATCGCCAGGCCCAGCCCGCTCCCGCCGTGTTCCCTGGTGCGGGCCGCGTCGGCCCGGTAGAACCGGTCGAACACCTGACCCGCCTGTTCGGAGGTCAGCCCCGGTCCCGAGTCGGTGACGTCCACGATCGCGCTCGGCGTGCCCGTCGCCAGCTCCGGCCCGGATGCCCACCGCTCCGGCCCGTTCAGTCCGCCGGTCGCGCTGCTTGCCGGGGACGTGCCCACCCGCACCCGGATGTCGGTGTCCGGTGGGGTGTGCGACAGCGCGTTCGAGACCAGATTGCCCACGACCTGACGCAGCCGGTGGGAGTCCCCGATCACCCGCACGGACTCCAGTTCCGTGGCGTCCGGGCGCAGCGGATCCAGCCGCACCCGTGAGGAGGACCCCCGGTGCGCGGTGCCGCTGATGGCGTCGGCGGTCACCGAGAGCAGGTCCACCTCCTCCCGGTGGTAGACCGGCTCCTGGTCCAGTTTCGCCAGCAGCAGCAGGTCCTCCACCAGCAGACTCATGCGCTCCGCGTTCTGCTCGATCATCCGATGCGCCTCGTGCCGTTGTTCGACGGGCAGGCTCTCGTGCTTGAGCACCAGTTCCGCGAAGCCGCGCATCGAGGTGAGCGGTGTGCGCAGTTCGTGTCCCGCGTCGGCGACGAACCGCCGCAGCCTCGCCTCGGAGGACTCGCGTTCCCGCAGTGCGGCCCGCAGTCGTTCGATCATGGTGTTGAGCACCCGACCGAGCCTGCCGATCTCGGTGTGCGGATCGGTCTCGCGCAGGCGCAGATCCAGGTTCCCCTCGGCGATCGCGCCCGCCGTTCGTTCCATCCTGGTCAACGGCAGCAGCCCGAGGCGCACTACCCACCGGCCGACCGCGATCAGCCCCACCACGGTGGCCAGCAGCAGCGCCGAGTTCAGCCAGAGCAGTTTCGACACGGCCCCTTGCAGCGTGTCCAGCGGCAGCGCGACCACCGCCGACCCCTCCCCGGGGATGTCCTGCCGCAGTACTCGCCAGCTGCCGCCGCCGGATCTTGCGGGCACGGTGGTCGGTTCCCGGTACTCGGAGATGCTTCCGCCCGGCCGCAGTTCCGGACCGTTCTCGGGTCCGCTGCCCAGCGACTTACGCAACTCGCCGCTCGGGGTGTAGAAGTACACCCGGAAATCGGAGGGCAGTCGCCGCTCTCCGTCGGGTTCGCCCGGTACCGGACCTCCTATCACCTCCGGCCGGGGCGGCCGGAAGTCCTCCAGCTGTTCGTCGACTCTGCCCAGCAGCCACGAGCGCAGCACCACCACGCCGATCACCTGCGAGGCCAGCACGGCGATCGTGGCGAGCAGGGTCGCGCCGATCAGCAGTCTGCGCCGCAACGAACGGGCACGCAGCCAGCCCGGAACTGTCATCCCGCGGGTCACGACGGCGCCGTCCCGGTGTGCTCCCGCGGCAGCCGGAGGCAGTAGCCGACGCCGCGCACGGTGTGTATCAGCGGCGGCTCGAACCGGTCGATCTTGCGCCGCAGGTACCGCACGTAGGTCTCCACGATCCTGCCGTCACCGGCGAAGTCGTAGTTCCACACCTGATCGAGGATCTGGGGCTTGCTCACCACCCGCGTCGCGTTCGTCATCAGGTACGACAGCAGGTTGAACTCGGTGGGCGAGAGCTGGATGTACTCGCCAGCCCGGTGAACCTCGTGCGCCGCCTGGTCCAGTTCCAGATCGGCGTAGCGCAGGGTGTCGGAGTCAGCCGCACCAGCGCCGCCCGCCTCGTGGCCGGTGCGCCGGAGGATCGCCCGGACGCGCAGCAACACCTCGTCCAGGCTGAACGGTTTGGTGACGTAGTCGTCGCCACCGGCCGACAATCCCTCGATGCGGTCGTCGACCTCGGTGCGTGCGGTGAGGAACAACACGGGCGTCGCCACCCCGGCGGCCCGCAACCCGCGGGTCACCGCGAATCCGTCCAGATCGGGCAGCATCACATCGAGCACCACCAGATCGGGGCGGAAACGTTGCGCTTCCACGAGTGCCTGCCGCCCGGTCTCGGCGACTCCGACGGTGTACCCCGCGAGCCGCAGCGTCGACTCCAACAGAATGCGGATGCTCGATTCGTCCTCGACGACCAGGATCCGCCGTTCGACGGCCGCTTCGGATTCGCCCATGCTGTTCTTCCCGCTCGGTCTTTCACGCGCACTCGTACAGTGTCGACGACCGAACCGTGCCCGGACTCGATCCGCCCGAACCGGATCCGGAAGCGTCACCGTCGTCGCTGTTCTGACTATCGGTCACGCTCTGACTGTCGCTCAGGTACTCGGAGGAGCTCACCTCGGAGCAGTTCTGCTCGATCCACTCGCTCCGTTGCTGGGAGTAACCGCCACCACCGGGACCGCCGCCCCGGCCGCCGCCCGAACCGAGGACGTACCGCAGTTCGCCGTTGTTGGTCCACTCCGCCAACTGTGCCACCGAGGGAGCGTTGTCACTGCCGGTGAAACCGCCCATTCCGATGACTGTGGCGTCGCTGTGCAGGATATACGACGAGGCGGACATGGATCCGCCGCTGATCGCCAGCTTGATGCGAGCCGAGCCCGAATGCTGGATCGCGTAGTCCAGGATCGCCTGTTGCCGGTCGTTCAGCGAGGTGCCACCCCCGCCGCCTCCCGACCTGCCACCTCTCGGGAGACCACCGGAGCCGTTACCGGACTGCCCGTTGCCCGAGCCGTTCACCTGCCCGGACATTCCGGGAGGTGCGTTCCCGAAGGGGTTGGTGCCGGAGCCGTTGCCACCCCGGCCACCACCCCGTCCACCACCGGGGCCATCACCGGGGCCATCACCGGAGCCACCGCCACCGAAGCCGCCCATCGTCGACGGTCCGGCCGTCGGATTCGTACCGCCCATTCCGGAGGAACCACCGGTCGGCTCGCTGATCGCCCAGGCCCCCGGGGCCAGCAGCACGGCCACCATCGAGCACGCGGCGGCCGGCGGCAACAGCCGAGACCACTTCCAGCCCACGGCCAGCAACACGACGGCCAGCGCCCCGACACCGAGCACCGCCCAGGCCAACCAGCCCATCCAGTCGGGAGTGCGCCGGATGATCACTGCCGCCCAGCAGACGGTCGCCACCACACCGAGTAGGCCCACGGCGGGTACCCAGCGCGAGCCCGCCCGATGGGCGCGCACCAGCAGCACCACCAGACCGCCGCACAGCGCTGCCACGGCGGGCGCGAGCTGTGTCGTGTAGTAGGGATGGATCGTGCCCTGCTGGAACGAGAAGACCACGCCGCAGAGCAGCAGCCACAGTCCCCAGAGTGCCCAGCCGGAGGCGGGCAGCGGTTCGCCCACCGTTCGGTCACCGCCGCGCCGCAGCACGCCGACCGTCATGGCCAGCAGCAGCGCGATCAGGCACAGCGGCAGCAGCCAACTGATCTGGCCGGCCAGTTGGTCGTTGAAAAGCCGCAGTGGGCCGGCGCTCCCCGCGAAACCGCCACCGGGGCCACCGCCCTGGCCGCCTCCGCCCGGGAATCCGCCCGCGCTGCTCGTCGATCCGCTGCCGTAACCCCTGCCGGGGCTCGTGGTGCCGCCGCCGGTTCCGCCACCGCCGGGACCCTCGCCGCCGAATATGCGGCCGAGGCCGTTGTAGCCGATGACCAGGCTCCACGCCGAGCCGTCCTCACTGCCACCGATGTAGGGGTGCGCACCCGGCCAGAGCCCGACCATCGCGACCCACCACAGCGACGACACGAGCAGCGACACCGCCGCCGCCCCCAACTGCGCCAGCTTCGTCCCCCAGCCGAACCGGGAGCCGATCAGCCACACCACCACGAAAGCGGGCACGACCATCCAGGCGGCCAGCATCTTCGTGAGGAAGCCGCAGCCGATCAGCGCCGCCGCCCCGCACAGCCACAGCGTGGCGTTCCGGTCGCGGGTGGCCCGCAAGGCGCGGGTCAGCGCGTAGGCGGCCGCGACCAGGAACAGCATCAGCAGCGGGTCCGGGTTGTTGTCCCGGTTGATCGCCACCGTGATGGGGGTCAGCGTCAGCACCAGGGCAGCGATCAGCCCCGCGCTCTCACCGGCCCAGCGCCGTACCGTGCGGTGCAGCAGCAGCACGGTGAGCACGCCCTCGACCACCTGCGGCAGGATCAGCGCCCAGCCCTGCATGCCGAAGATCTTGCTGCTGATCACCTGTGGCCAGAGCGCGGCGGGTGGTTTGTCGACGGTGACGACTCCTGCCGGGTCGAACGAGCCGAACAGGAAGTTCACCCAGCTCTCGCCCATCGACTTCACCGCAGCCGAATAGTAGGTGTTTCCCCAGCCCAGCGAGCCGATGGCCCAGCCGTACAACCCGGTCGCGAGCACCAGGATCGCCGCCAGCGCGAGCCTCGGCCACGGTGAACCGCTCGCGGCGCGGTGGCCGGTGGGGCCCTGTTCGCCTACTCCGGAATCACCTATTCCGGGGTCACCTCCCCCGGTCGCCTCGGTGATGGTTCCCGAGGTCCGCGTGGAACCCATGTGGGTGCCGTCCTCCGTCGTTTCGGTACTCAATTCGTCTCACCACTTTCCTGCCGTGGTGAGCCGGAGTCGTCGCGGCGAAACACCGTCATCCGCAGCAGTAGGAAACGAATCGCTGTGACCAGCACGGAAGCGCATGCCAGTACCACGGATTCCGCTGCGGGGGAGGCGTTGCCCGCCGCGGAGTCGTAGAGCAGCACGGCCGCCGAGGTCACCAGGTAGCCGAGCAGGAACAGCCCGCCCGCGCCGATGTGGGCCCGGCCCGCACCGGTCTTGGATTCCCGGAAGGACAACCTCCGGTTCGCCTCCGTGTTCAGGATCGTCAGCACCAGCAACGAGACGAAGTTGGCCACCACCGCGGGCCACCACTGGCGCAGCAGCCAGTACAGCACCGCCTGTCCGATGGTGGAGAACACCCCGATCAGCGCGAAGTAGCCGAGCTGCCCGAACAGCCGGGAGCGTTTGGCCTCCGGTGCCAGCATCGCGTCGGGGTGTTCGGAGGTGACCGGGCCGCGCGCGGGAACGGCGACCCGGGCGGCGCCGGTGCTCTTGCGGCGGGCGATCCGCCAGAGCCCGCGCAGATCGTCCACGGCGGTGTTGAACACCTTCACCCTGCTGTCGGTGTCCTCGATCCAGTCGACCGGAACCTCGTGGATCCGCAGGCCGTTGTACTCGGCCAGCAGCAGCAGTTCGGTGTCGAAGAACCACTCGTCGTCGTTGGTGGCGTGCAGCAGCGGGCGCAGCGCGGCGGTGCGGACGGCCTTGAAACCGCACTGCGCGTCGCTGAAGCGGCTGCCGTGCGTGAGCCTGATCAGCTTGTTGTAGCAACGCGAGATCAGCTCGCGCCGCGGTCCCCGCACGGTGCGAGCGGCGGGGGCGAGCCTGCTGCCGATCGCCATGTCGGAGTGACCGCTGGCCAGCGGCGCGACCAGCGGCAGCAGGCCGTCCAGCCCGGTGGACAGGTCCACGTCCATGTAGACCGCGATGTCGGCGCCGGTGTTCCCCCAGGCCGTGCGTAGCGCGAGACCGCGTCCCTTGCGCTCGAGTCGCAGGCAGTCGACCCCCTTGATCTCCTCCGAGAGTTGTTCGGCCAGTTCGGGGGTGCTGTCGGTGCTCGCGTTGTCCACGATCGTGATGCGCCAGGGAAACGGGAAGCCTTTTCGCAGTCGTTCGTGCAGCGTCGTGACGCAGCCGCGCAGTGCGCGCTCCTCGTTGTAGACCGGGATGACGATGTCCACCGTGTTCGGGGCCGGCATCGGTGAGGTGGCTCCCGGGGAGGCCCGTTCGGTCGGCTCGACCGGCTCCTCGTAGGGAAACTGGAACGTCGCCCCGCAGCGCTCGGGGCTCGTCGGACTCGCGGTCATGGCTCCTCTAACGGAAAGGTCGGCTCTGTTCCTGCCGGATGCGGGGACATCCGTGGGACCGGTACCGACTCTGTTCCGTTCAACTGGGTGTGGGCGGGGGCAGAGCTGGGAATTCGCCGAGAGTCCTTGGGGGCGACTGATGGCGACCCGGTCTGCGGGAGTGGCCGAAGTTCGCCCTGCGGGGATGGTTGGAGTGCGGCCTGCGAGGTTGGTCTGGGCTCGGCACTGCGTCGAAGTGGTAGCGATTTCGCGGGAAATCCACGTCCGCCCCCGCCGTGCCGCCCCACTGGCGCGGCGATTTCGTGGGAATTTGACGTCGTGGTCAGAACCAGCGCCGGGATACTGGTCTTCCGGAGACGCGAGAGCGGTGCCGAGGTGCTGCTCGGTCACATGGGAGGGCCCCTGTGGAGCAGCCGTGATCGGGGAGCGTGGTCGGTGCCCAAGGGGGAGTACACCCCGGACGAGACCGCATGGAGTGCGGCGTGGCGGGAGTTCCGCGAGGAGTTGGGGATGGAGCCGCCCGACGGACGTTTCGAGTCGCTGGGCAGCGCGCGACAGTCGGGTGGCAAGGTCGTCACGGTCTGGGCGGTGCCGGGCGAGATCGATCCGCGTTCGATGGTGCCCGGCACCTTCACGATGGAGTGGCCGAAGGGCTCGGGCCGGATCCGGGAGTTCCCGGAGCTCGACCGCGTCGCCTGGTTCGACCTGGATCGCGCGGGTAGCCGGATCCTGCCAGCCCAGCGGGTCTTCCTCGAACGGTTGGCCGACCTGTTCGAGGCCGATCCGGGCGAGTGGGACTGACCCACCAGCCGCCGAGGATTTCGAGTCGCGAGCAGCAGCTGGGGCTCGAGCTCAGGAGTCGTTCGGCCGCAGCGTCCAGTACACCGTCATCTCACCGGTCGTGTTCTGCTCGCCGTCCCGGATTGTGCAGTGCACCGGGAACTCGGGGCGGGTTCCGCCGTCTAGCTCGGCACGCACCTCCTCGATCGCACGGCCGAGTACCGCTTCGGCGGTCAGGTCGCCCAGGGCGAGCTTGCGGTAGGCGATCTCGCTGCGGGCAACGAGCGGCGTGGCACGCTCCAGCAGCGGGGTGAAGGCGGCCAGCGTCACCGCGCCGGAGGCGGTCTCGGCGAGTCCGAACATCACGGCCGCGTGCGGGCCGCCCACGTGGTTCCGCTGCTCCGGGACGTCGCGCAGCGAGCACACGACTCGTTGCCGCTCCAGTGCCACGAATTCCACTCCCGCGGTGGAAACCCAGGGCACGGTTTTGTTCATCGCGTCGGCGACCCAGTCGAAATCGGCTGTCATACCGCGTGATGTTACTGTACGGTAGCTTTCTTGGGTAGTGTCGGTGTGCGGTGCCACCTACCGCAGCGCCGGGGCCACGGGCCTCGTCGCACCACGGCGGTCCCGGCGCTGCCGCGCGTTTCCGGTGATCTTGGTGTACTGGATGGCCGACCCACCGTTGCGGGAAACCACGCGTGCCGGCACTCACCACCCTCGGGCGGTGGCATCCGAACGAGAATCGGGGACGAGATGAGCCTGCAGGAGCTCTACCTGGCCCTTTTCGCGGGCGGTCTGGTCCTGCTGGCAGGCATCGTCGCCACCAGGTTCGCCGCCCGAATCGGGCTGCCCAGCCTGCTGCTGTTCCTGGTGCTGGGGATGCTCCTGGGGGAGGACGGGTTGGGGATCGAGCTCGACGATCCGCAGTTGGCCCAGAACCTCGGCACCGCCGCGTTGGCCGTCATCCTGGTGGAGGGCGGGCTGACCACCAAGTGGTCCGATGTCTCCAGAGTGCTCGCTCCGGCGGGTGTGCTGGCCACCCTCGGCGTCGGAATCAGTGCGGGGATCACGGCGTTGGCGGCCAACCTGCTGCTGGGGCTCGACTGGCAGCTGGCGCTGTTGCTCGGCGCGATCGTGTCCTCCACCGACGCGGCGGCGGTTTTCTCGGTGCTGCGCGTACTGCCGATCCCCAGGCGCGCCGCCGGGCTGCTCGAAGCCGAGTCCGGTTTCAACGACGCGCCCACGGTGATCCTCGTCGTGCTGCTCAGTTCCACCCCCTTGCTGCTGAACCCGTGGCACGTGGCCGGTTCGTTGCTCTACCAGCTCGGGGTGGGCGCGCTGATCGGGCTGCTGCTCGGAAGTATCGGGGCTCTCGCGCTGCCGCGAGTAGCGCTGCCCGCCTCGGGGCTGTACCCGCTGGCCATATTCGGCCTGGGGGCGCTGGCGTTCGCCGCCGCGGGAGTGGCGCAGGCCAGCGGCTTCATCGCGGCCTACCTGGCGGGGGTGGTGCTGGCCAACACCGGACTGCCGCACCGTTCGGCCACCCGCTCGTTCGCCGAGGGACTCGGCTGGCTGGCCCAGATCGGACTGTTCGTGCTGCTGGGTTTGCTGGTCGATCCCAGCGAGCTCTACCAAGAGGCACTGGCCGCGCTCGTGATCGGATCAGTGCTGCTGCTGGTGGGGCGTCCGCTCGCGGTGGCGGGCTCGCTGCTGCCGTTCCGGGTTCCCTGGCGCGAGCACGCCTTCTTGTCCTGGGCGGGGTTGCGCGGAGCCGTCCCCATCGTGCTGGCCACTTTCCCGGTGGTCGCCGGGGTGCGGGGCAGTGACCGGCTGGTCGACATCGTGTTCGTGCTGGTCGTTGTCTTCACACTCGTGCAGGGGCCGAGCCTGCGTCCGGTGGCACGACTGCTGGGAATCATCACCCCGGAGGGAGCCCGTGAGGTGCGGGTCGAGTCGGCACCGCTGGACGTGCTCGACGCGGAACTGCTGACCGTTTCCGTCCCGGAGGGCTCACGGCTGCACTACGTCACGGTCATGGAGTTGCAGCTGCCCGAGCCGAGCGTGATCGCCCTGTTGGTCCGTGGCGGAGCCGTGTTCGTGCCGCAGCCCGAGAGCAGGATCGAGATCGGTGACCAACTGCTGATCGTGACCACCAGGGCCGAGCGCGCGGCGACCGAGCGCAGGCTCCGGGCCGTGGGGCGGCGGGGGAGATTGGCCTACTGGTTCGGTGAGTACGGCGAACTCACCTAGCATCGAATGCTTTACACCTTCGGGTGAGGATCGGGCGCGCCCTGCGATTTTTCCTCGGAATTTTCGGTACCGTATTTCCCGGTTTTCCTGGTTGGTGGGAAAACTGTCAATTCCGTGCGCACCGCGAAATCCTCGTGAGGCGGACGGAGAAGATGCCGACGCTGTGAATCGATTCGTTACTACCGCGGAGTAAGGGTTTCGTGTTGTGGCAACGGTATTAAAGTCCCCGGTGTCCGGAGTGGATCGTGTTTCCGCTCAGCTTCGATGTGGATCTTCGCGCGATTCCCCGGGGTGTGCCGATTTCCGCCGCGAATGCGGTGGACACGAGAGCTGGTTACCACCATCGGGGTTCGGCCGTCGGTGAATTGCGGGAACGGCGAACCACGTTCCGTAAGTACCCGTACCTACGGTTTCACGGATTGTTCCTCGGCGATCGTCAACCGATCGTTCTGGGCACTGTTCACCGCCACTTCACCGGAGTCGGGTGCCGAAGACTCCGGGGGGCGCGGTGGACGGAAACCGTTCCCGCCGCTCGAAAGCGGCGCGATCAGCAGGAGGAACGATGCAGCACCCGACAACGAAACGGCGCAGGCTCGCGGGGCTGTGCCTAGGTGCCGCCGTGGCGACATCCTTCGGTCTGGCCACGGCACTGCCCGCGCAGGCCGCGACGGGCGAGATCAGGAACGCCGATGCCGAGTCGGCCGTGGCAGGCGAGTACATCGTCGTCTTCGAGGACGCCGCGGCCAACGGGCCCGGCGGCGTGAGCGCGGCCGCCACCGAGCTCAGCCAACGCTACGGCGGCGAGGTCCAGCGGACCTACGAAACCGCGTTGCGCGGCTACTCCGCGGCGATGGACGAAGCCGCGGCGGAGCGGCTGGCAGCTGATCCCAGCGTCAAGTACGTCGAGCAGAACCGCCGCGTGCACGCACTCGGTACCCAGGACAACCCGCCCTCGTACGGGCTCGACCGGCTCGACCAGCGCGACCTTCCGCTGGACGACTCCTACACCTACCCCAACGGCGGTGAGGGAGTCACGGCCTACGTGATCGACACCGGTATCCGGACCAGCCACCAGACCTTCGGCGGTCGTGCCTCCAGCGGTTACGACTTCGTCGACGGTGACTCCGTGGCCAACGACTGCAACGGTCACGGCACGCACGTGGCGGGCACCGTCGGTGGTGCCGAGTACGGTGTCGCCAAGAGCGTCGAGCTGGTCGGGGTGCGCGTGCTGGACTGCCAGGGCAGCGGGTCCTACGCGGGTGTCATCGACGGCATCGACTGGGTCACCCAGAACGCCGACGGTCCCGCCGTGGCCAACATGAGCCTGGGCGGCTCCGCCAGCAGCGCGGTGGACGACGCGGTGAACAGCTCGATCGCCGCGGGGGTCACCTACGGCATCGCCGCCGGGAATTCCTCGGCCGACGCCTGCGACTACTCGCCCGCCAGGGTGGAGGCCGCCATCACGGTCGGGGCCACCAACAGTCGGGACGGTGAGGCCGGTTACTCCAACTACGGTGACTGCCTGGACATCTACGCGCCCGGCAGCAACATCACCTCCGCCTGGATCGGCAGCGACACCGACACCAACACGATCAGCGGTACCTCCATGGCCACCCCCCACGTCGTCGGTGCCGCCGCGCTGCTGCTCGCCGACACCCCGTCCGCGAGTCCGGCCGAGGTTCGCGACAGCATGGTGAACAACGCCAGCACCGGAAAGATCTCCGGTATCGGGGCCGGTTCCCCCAACAAGCTGCTCTACGTGGGTGAGAGCAGCGGTGGCGACCCGCAGCCGCCGGAGAACAGCGCTCCCACGGCTTCGTTCACCGTCAACTGCACCACGGCGGGCTGCGACTTCGACGCCACCGGCTCCGGTGACTCGGACGGTTCCGTGGTGGGGTACTCTTGGCAGTTCGGTGACGGTGCCACCGCGACCGGGAGCACCGCCAGTCACAGCTACGGCGGCGGTCAGTTCACCGCCACGCTGACCGTAACCGACGACGAGGGTGCCACCGGCTCCGCCACGCACCCGATCGACTGCTACGACTTCGGCACGGTGTACTGCTTCGCCTGAGCACCGGCCCACTCGGGCACGACCGAAGGGGACCTCCCGCCCATCCCACGGCGGGAGGTTACTCGGGTGTGCGACGGGGATCGTCGTGAGAGCCGATGCTGCTCCTCGGCCCGCACCGGGCGGCAGGGGCTCCGTCGATTTCTCGCGAAATCACCGCGTCGTGGGATCGCAACGGTGCCGAACTCCCACCACTGCCGTAGGCCGCACTCCAACCACCCTTGCGATCGGCATCGCCGCGAGTACTCTCGGGGTGCTATCGCGAGGACGCCCCCGACGTGGCGTCGTACCTACCCGACGTCGTACCTACCCGACGTCGTACCTACCCGACGTCGGGGCTTCCCGGAGCGAGAGCCGTGCCGGAGGTTCCGCTACGGAACCACCTACGACCACCGAGCCGGAGACTCCGCGGTCAATCGGTCCGGACTTCGGTGCGGGAGGTTACCCCCAACTTCCGAATCACCTTCGCCACGTGCTGTTCCACGGTTCGCGGCGACAGGAACAGCAGCGAGGCTATCTCCCGGTTGGTGTTTCCCAGCCCCACCAGTCTCGCCACGTCACGTTCCCGCGGCGAGAGCTCGGCACCGTAACCCCGGCGTCCCCGCCGCGACGCCGGTGGTGGAACCCCGTTCTCGCGCAGCAGTTGTCTGCAGCGGGCGGCGTCCCTGGTGGCCCCCAGCCGTTCGAACGAATCGAGCACTTCGGACATCCGAGTCGCGGCTGAATCGTCCCCGGAGTGGAGTTGGTGGGCGACGACACGTTGTCGAGCCAGGGCAGCGCTGTACGGCTGCGGCAGCGCCGCATAGCCCGCCCTGGCCGTTTCCCACCACTCGGCCGCCCCGGCGAACTGCCCCGCGCCCTCGCAGCGGGTCGCCCGCGCCGCCGCCGTGGCCGGGACGGCCAGCGGGCTCCGCCGATTCGCGGTCGCGGCGGCGAACTCCTCGATCAGCTGTTCGGCCTCGGCCCCCCTGTCGACCCGGGTGTAGGCAGCCACTGCGTTGGGCAGCAGCTCGTTCGCCCAGATCCAGATGCCCTTGCGTCGCACCACCCGTACCGCGTGATCCGCCGCGTTCACCGCCCCGCCCGAGTCCCCGCGCAGCAGCCGCATCCGGACCCTGGTCGCCCCGGCCGCGATCACCACCGGAGTGCAGGAGTCCTCCGGAGTGTCCACTCCGGTCGCGCTGAGCCACCGCTCGGCGGTTTTCCAGTCTCCCCGCGTGACGGCGTCCATTCCCAGTACCAGGGCGAGCTCCACCGCCACCGGCCGCAGTCGTCCGTGATCCCGCAGCAGCCGCCGCGCGTTCTCCGTCAGTTCCTCCCACGCGCCGGTCATCCGGCGCAGCCGGAGCTCGGTGCTGCGCAGAGTGCTGTCCAGATACGGGTCGCCGCCCGCCGCACGAGCGAGCCCGCGTGCCTCGGCCAGATGTTCGCGGGCCGCCGAGTACTCACCCAACCACGTGTAGGCGTCGGCGACGTTGCCGTGGAGCCGCGCGAGGTGAGGACGTTCCGGACCCGCCCCGGTAGCGGTGGGCAGCCGTTCGAAGTGGCGCCACGTCTCCGGGCAGTCCCCGCCGAACATCCGGCTGGGCAGCACGCTGGCGAGCAACTCCGAGCGCACCGCAGCACTGCCGGTTTCGTCGAGCACGGCCTCCGCCAGGTCGGTCCATTCCGCACACCGCTCGTACGGCGTGGTTCCCACGTGGGCCTGCGCCAGCGCCGCCATGCCCACCGCGGCCCGTTCCGGCAGCTTCCGCAGTTCCGTCACTGCCAGTTCCAGCTCGCCGCGCGCCGTCCCCGAGCGGTCGCTCTGCCGCAGCAACAGCAGTCCCAGGCTGAGGCGCGCCTCGCCCCGCGCGGTCTCGGTGAGCCGCTGGTCGGACAGCACCCGCCGCAACGCGGCCGGCACCGGGTGCTCTCCCAGCCCGTCGAGCGCGGCCCGCCCGAAGCGCACCGCGAGCCGATCCACGTCGCCCGTCGACAGCGAGGGTTCGTCGAGCAGCGAGCACAGCAGCTCCGTGGCGGTGGCAATCTCGCCCCTCTCGATCGCGCGCTCGGCCGCTGCCGTTCCGTAGTGCAGCCAGTCCGCGACCCTGCCGCAGGCCAGGCTGTGTTCCGCGAGCCGGATCAGCGGTGGTCGCTCCTGCTCGGACAAAACACGCAGGGCATGCTCGTGCAGTTCGCGGCGTTCCGGTCCGGTGAGGGTGTCGTGCACCGCCTGGCGTGCCAGGCAGTGCCGGAATCCGTAACGCAGGTTCTCGTCCTCGTACAGCACGTTGGCGCGCAGCGCCCGAACGATCCGGTGCGCAGCGTCGGGCACACCCGCGAGCCGTCCCAGCAGCTCGGCCTCGGCCGGAGTTCCCAGTACCGCCGCCGCCTGCACCAGGCGCGTCACCGGCTCGGGCAGTGCGCCCAACCGCTCGGTCATCGCCTCTCGCAGCAGTACCGGCACGTCGAGCTGTTCGAGCGTTTTCAGCTCTCCGGCCGAGTAGGGTCTTCGCTCGCGCTGCGCGCGCAGCGTGGGCAGCGTCTCGGTCACGACGAGCGGAAGTCCGGCGGTCCGCTCGTGCAGTTCCCGCGCGAATCCCGCTTCGACGGACTCCGTCCCCAGCAGGTGCGCGGCCAGGGTGCCCACCTGCTCGATGCTCAACGGACGCAGCGTCATCACCGCGCTGCGCGCCCGGCGTGGATGTCGGTAGGCCCTCCCCAGTGGAACGCCACCGGCCAGTTCCTCACGGCGGTAGCTCAGCACCAGGGCCAGCTCGCCGGGCGGGTCGGTGATCAGGAACCGCAGCAGTTCCCTGGTTCCCTCGTCGGCCCAGTGCAGGTCTTCGACCACGAGGATGGCCGGAGTGCTCGCATCGAGCAGCGCGTGGACGCCGCGGAACAACTGGTGTCGCTCCGCCGCGGTGTCACCGAGGGGATCCGGGGGCGGCGGTAGGAACTCGCCCAGTTCGGGAAGCAGGCTGCGCAGCGCACCGGTGACGGGATTGAGGTGTTCGGGCTCGGGGAGCGGATCGAGGGTGCGTAACGCGTCGATCACCGGCCCGTAGGGGAAAGGGTCCTGGAGTGGCTGGCACGCCCCGTTCAGGATGGTGCGCCCGATCTCGGGGCGTTCCAGCGACTCGCGGATCAGGCGTGTTTTTCCCACGCCCGCTTCCCCCTCCAGCAGCAGCACGGCGGGTGGGGACAGCACCAGCTCCGTGACGGTCTCGAGCTCTTCCGCACGACCCACCAGGACCGGTGGGACTCGGTTCGTCACGGCGAACGGTTCGGAGGGACGAGTACTGCCGAGCATGCGAACCCCTTCCGCGCTCGAGTGGCGTCGGGGTCGGATCAAGCGAAGTAACGGGAAGCGTATCCCTCTAAAGAGTGAAAAACGACGGCCTTAAGAGTGATCTTCGTTCCCGGTTTTGCCGAGGTTTCCGGTTGGCGGGCATCGGAAGCGGTGTGCTGGCCCACAGTGGTTACACCACGGTTCGGAGTCGGAGACCCCTCGTGTTCCCCGGCTACGCCCCCGGCATCAACCGCCCAGCGCAGCCGGATTGCTCAACGCCGCCACTCCCACACCGATCGCGATCACCAGCACCACGTAGCCGAACCAGTGCCGGATCGTCTCCGCCCGCAGTCGCGCGGTCAGCCGCGCGGCCAGTGTCGAGACAACCAGCGCGGTGGCCGCGAACGCCAGTACCACCGGATACTCGATCTCGCCCATCACGCCGGAGTGCGCGGCCAGCCCGGCCAGCGAGTTGATCAGCACCACCAGCAGCGAGGTGGCGACGGCCTGCTGCGTGGCCAGTCCGAGCAGCAGGGTCAGGGCGGGCACGACCACGAAACCGCCGCCCACCCCGAACAGCCCGGTCAACGCCCCGACACCCGCACCACTCAGCAGCGATTTCGGCAGGCAGCTGCGCCACTCGACGCCGCCGGTGTCGGTGCGACAGGAGCCGCTCACGGCTTCCCCGCCCCGGAGCATCCGAACCGCGACCACCACCATGAGCACCGCGAACGACACCAGCAGCCAGCGGTCCGGCAGCAACCTCCCGAGCGCGGCACCCCCGAACGCGGCCGGAACACCGGCCGCGCCGAACACCAGCGCCACCGGCCACAGCACCTTCTCGCGCCGGGCCCTGGGCAGCAGCCCACCGACCGCCGAGATCGCCACGATCAGCAGCGAAGCCGGTATGGCGATTCGCAGCGATAGGCCGACGCCGTAGACCAGCGCCGGAACCGCCAGGATCGAACCACCGGCACCGAGCAACCCCATCGCCAGCCCGATGACCACCCCGAACACGATCGCCGCGATCATTTCGCTTCCCCTCGCGACGCGCGCCCGCGCGAGTGGCCGTCCGTCGCGGCCTCGTACCCGCCCGGGGAGATCCGGCCCAGGGGCGCTCCGGCCTCACACATGCGGCGTGCCCGGCTCCGCGGCCGTGACAGCGGCCAGCGCGGTGTCCGGATCCACCGCGCTCTTCCGGTTGTGCGGCAGCATGCCCAGCAGCCGAGCCATCGCGCAGGTGTCACTGATCGCGGCGAACGTGAGGCCAGCGCCCACGAACCCCGCCAGCCACTTCAGCGGCCGGTAGGCGAGACTGCCCAGCACGCCACTCAGCACCAGCGATCCCGCGACCAGCCGGACCTGCCGTTCCATCGGCCAGACGCCCTTGCCCCGGTTGACCTCGCCGCCTTCCTGCTGCCACTCGTTGATGCCGCCGCGCAGCACCCGGGCGCCGGGCCCGCCCGCCCGTTCCAGCAGCGTCCTGGCCTGCTCGGCCCGAGCACCCGAGGCGCACACCAGTACCACCGGATCGTCGTGTGCACTGCCGAGCTCGGACTGCCGCTCGCGTAGCAGCTCGATCGGAACGTTGTGCGAACCAGGAATGTTGACCGAGTCGAACTCGCCGGGGGAGCGGACGTCGATCAACCTCGTACGGGGATGGGTTCGCAGGCTCTCCCGCAGTTGTGCCGTGTGCAGGAGTTCGGGGGTTTCGCCGGACAATTGGTTCCCTTCCGTTGCTCGTGTTCTCCGGCGGGGCGCCATCGCCGCGCCCCGCCGCCGGGCTCCGCCCGGTCTCGTCCGCTCCGGGGGAAGCGGGGCTGAGAATTCGCCGGTCGTCAGGAGGAGGTCAGCTCGAGCCCCGCCTCGCCCGCCGCGTCGAACTTGTCGTCGATCAGCACCGCCGTGCGGCCGTCCGACTCCAGCAGCGAGGCCGCCGCCGTGGCGCGGTAACCGCTGCCGCAGTGCACCCACACCGTGCCCTCGGGAACCTCGCTCACCCGCTTCGGCAGTTCGTACAGCGGAATGTGCACCGCGCCGGTGACGTGAGAGCCGCTGAACTCGTTGTTGGTCCGCACGTCCAGCACCACGTCCGCGGGCGGCATCCCGTTGTGCTCGCCGGAGCGCGTGGCGGCGAGGTCGGCGAAGCTCGCCGAGGTGGTCTCGCGCAGCTGCGCCGGATCGGCTGCCAGCTCGGCGGGCTGTCCGCTGGCCGCCGCGGCGAACTTGTCGATGCCGATGCGGGCCAGCTCTCGCTGTGCCTCCGCGACCTGCTCGGGCGACTCACCCAGCAGCGTGATCGGGGAGCCCCAGTCGATCATCCAGCCCAGCCAGGTCACCATCGGCCCGTCCAGCCCCAGACCGACCGTGCCCGCCAGGTGCGAGCGGACGTAGGCCTTCCGCGAGCGAAGGTCCACCACCCACTCGCCGTGCTCCAGCCGCCGAGCCAACTCGTCCGGACTCGCCTCGGTGGGACGGCGCAGGTCCAGTGGTTCGGGACCGGCGATGTTCCGCACACCCATGTGCGCGTAGTAGGCGGGGTAGGTGTCCAGCCCGGAGAGGATGGTCTCGACGAACTCGCCCTCGGACAGCGTCAGCGCGGGGTTGAACTCCCGCTCCTGTTCGATGGTGCTGGAGTCGCCCGACGCCTGGGTGGCCGAGCAGAAGCTGCCGAAACCGTGCGTGGGCCATATCCGCGCCCCGTCCGGCAGCACGTCGGCCAGCTTCCGCGCCGAGGCGTGCTGGTGTCGGGCGAGCTCCTCGCTGTGCTGCTCCCCCACCAGGTCGGTGCGGCCGGTGGTGCCGAACAGCAGCGAACCGCCGGTGAACGCGCCGAAGGTGCCGGAGTCGTTCTCCAGCAGGTAGGACAGGTGGTGGAAGGTGTGGCCGGGAGTGGCCAACGCCCGTACCCGCAGGCTCTCGGAAACCGCCACGACGTCCCCGTCCTGCAGTGGACGGTGGTCGAACGGTGCTTCGTCCGCCGCGGCCACCCCGTACTCGGCTCCGGTGAGCCGGGCCAGTTCCAGCCCGCCGGACACGTAGTCGTTGTGGATGTGCGTCTCCAGTACGAGCCCGATCCGCACCTCCAGACGGCCCGCCAGCGCGAGGATCCGATCCACATCGCGCTGCGGATCCACCACCACCGCCGTCTCGCCGTCGGTAGCCAGATAGCTGCGGTCCCCCAGGGAAGAGGTTTCGATCACCTCGACGTGGGGTGTCTCCGACAGCCGTTGCTCCGGCGGCTCCGTCATGGTTCGTGTCATTGCGCCACACCTCCTTCGGTGTCCCGGCCGGATTCGATCCATGCCGCCGTTCCACCGGAAACCGAAACCGCGTTGACCCCCGCTTCACGCAGGGCGTGGGCGGCCCGCAGGCTGCGGCCACCCGACTGGCAGATCACCTGTGCCCCGTCCGGGAACTCACCGGGTGTCCGCAGCAGCTGTTCCAGCGGGACGTTGCGCGCTCCGGGGACGTGTCCCTGTGCGTACTCCTCAGGAGAGCGCACGTCGAGGATTTCCGCACCCGCGTCACGGGCGGTGGCCAGGTCCTCGACGGTCACTTCGATCGACTCTTCCGGCATGCTCACTCCTAATACCCCGGGGGGTATATAACGATTAAACGGGTCCCCCGGTGGCTGTATTCCGGGGCTGCGGGAGTCCGGGATGCGGGCCGGGAGCGGACCACGGCGGGGCCTGCGCTCCGCGATTCCGAGAGCACGGCGGACACGCCGCCGCGGGTGGGGTCAGGGCCGCGCCTCCGGCCCAGACCGCCATCGCTCGCTCAGGCGGGTGTCGCTCGCTCAGGCGGGTGTCGCTCGCTCAGGCCAGCGCGAGGAACAGGCGCTCCAGCTCCTCTTCGGTCATGGGCGGTTCCTCGCCATCCTCACGAGCCGCCTGGCAGTGGCGCATACCGCTGGATACGATCTTGAAGCCCGCCCGGTCCAGGGCGCGGGACACGGCGGCGAGCTGGGTCAGCACCTGGGTGCAGTCCTCGCCCTCCTCGATCGACTCGATCACTCCGGCCAGCTGGCCCTGCGCGCGGCGCAGGCGGGTGAGAGCATCGCCCACGCGTTCGGGTCTCATCTCCACCGTCGGACACCTCCCTGACTCGCGATTCTCCGCTGCTCGACTCCCTGACTTCGCACCCGAATGTACCCCCAGGGGTATCCGATTGTCAGGGCGGTGGGGAGTGACGCGGCGCACCCGTCCGGGGGAGGGCCGGGCTGTCGAGCGCGTGAGCAGGTGTGGGTGCGTCCGGACACGAGTTCGTGCCCCGGCGGCCGGGCTACGGGCCGATCCGGGGCACGGTTTGGTGGCGGCGCGTTGGTGGCGCCGTGGTCGGTGGGGTGCTCATCGGCGCCGATGAGTTTCAGCGGTTCGGAACGGTTGTGGGGCGCGGTGGTTCAGCCGCCGTACTCGCAGAGGCCGTTACACACGTACGCCCAGAACGAGCCGCAGCCCTTGTCAACGAACGAGCAGTTCTGGGACTTGTACTGGCAGTAGTGCCGATCGGGGCAGTACTCGCTCTCGTTGGTGCATTCGCAGGCGACTGGTGCGGTTTCGGTGGCGCGGCGCTCCGCCGGTCCGAGCGTGGCGATCGCCCGTCCGGCCTCGTCCGTCCCGAAAGCGTTCCGCATTTTTCGATCGACATTCTCCACCGCACGCGTCGGGGCGTTTTCCGGGATGAAATTCACCGGATTGGCGGCGATCGCCTCGGCCTCGTCCAGTGCCTCTCGTTGTTCCGTGGAAAGGTCGGGATTCTCGGTGCGGTAACGCTTGAGGTGATCGCTCCAGAAGCGCGCCTTTCGTTCGGGGGAGGATTTCGCGTAGATCGCACGCCGATAGGCCATCGGGTAGCCGACGAGTTCGTCGTACCGCGCGGGGAGGTTGTTCGCGTTGGTCTCGGCCCAGCGCTGCGCCGCGGCACAGCGCTGTTCGGCCAGTGCGGAGGTCTTGCCGAAGAGCACGATTCCGGTCGCCAGCGCCGCGCCGCCGCCGAGGCGCAGGAAGCCCGCCCGGCCCAGGGTGTTGGGCTCGGTGGATTCCAGCGGATGACCGTTCGCCTGCCTGCGCAGCACGCCGAGCGAGCGCAGCACACGTGTGGTGGAGCGAAAGCCCAACCTGCGCAGCAGCGGCAGTGTCATCGTCGGGCCGGTCCAGGCCCGCGTCTCGGTCCGCTCGATTCGCAGCAGTGTGGGGGAGTGCGGGGGTTGCTCACCGAACTTCGTCTCCCGCCAGTACTGCACCTGCGGATGGTTCAACGGCAGCACTTCGAGCTTGCCGTCACACGCTTCCGCTATTGCGTCGGAGATTTCTCGACATGTCGCACAGGATCCGTCGAAAGCCAGTATCCAACGCTGCTGTTCGCCACTCAATTCCGGACCTCCCTGGGGTGGTTTCCGATATTCGGGTGAGTGCCTGTTGCCTTTCAGTTGGAGAGATTATTGGAATCCGGCCGGAAGCAGTAGGGGATTGCTCGGAAATCATGCGATTGGGCTAGGGTCGTGCCCGAAAACGCGATAATTTTTCGGGGTCTTCTTTTTGCGTTCCTGCTCGTGGGGCGGCGGTACTTCCCGAGGCGCCGCGGGTGTTCTCGGCCGTTGCCCGGAACGGCGGTACGGGTATCGACGGCGGGCACGTACCGTCGATCTCAGGTCTGCCACGGATGTGGCGGAGAGTCCTCCTGGCCGTTGTCACTTCGTGTGGTGCGACTCTGCCCTCGGGGTTGGAGTCCCACTACGTCCCCCTGGCAACTCGACCGGGTGATCTTGCGTGTCGCCGGGGGCTGATAGGGATGATTTCTGGCTGGTCAGGGGTGCGGTGTGGTTGGTGGTGTTGGCATACTTCGTGCTGTGTTCCGGATGGATTCTGGGCCCTTGGTGGTCGAGCGTGACCCGGACGATGTTCGGGAGGCGTTGCGGTTGTACGGCGAGTCGGATGAGCTCATGAAGTTCGATCTGGAGCGGGAGTACGGGTTCACCGAGGAGCGGTTCACGGAGTGGTGGGCCACCGCCACCAGTGCCGCGAATCCGCCGACCGAGCACGACCGGGAAATGATGCGCCGCCTGTTCGAGGAGGGTGACCAGACCGGATTCTCGGAACGGATCGACGACTTGAGCGATCCCACCACCCCTCCGATTTGGTTGCGGCATTGACGGCTCGCTACACGATTCGTTGGGGCGAACAGGCCGATCGAACTTACAACGATCTCCCGCCGCGACTCCAGAAGGCAGTGGACAAGCGACTGGACGAGCTGCGTGTCGAGCCACGTACCGGCACCTATGACAAAGGTCGTGACCAGTGGAAAGCCGCTTTCGACGGCGGTATCGTCATGTACACCGTCGGTGAGCGGATGTTGTTGATCGACGTGCTGCGCATCACCGCGCTCTGAGGTCTCGCGGTGAACTTCGGCACTGCGTTCGCGGGATTGTTCGGGACGCCAGGAAGCTGAAGTTCCGCACCGTCGTTGATGCGTCGATCGTTCTCCTCGCAGGCTGCTTCGGTTAAGGTGAGGATGATGAAGGAGACGTGGCTGTTCGTGGTCAGCCTGGCCGGGATGGCCGTGTCGGCTGCCGCGTTGATGTTGCTCATACCGTCGCTGTTCGACTCGGGCGAGCAGGGCGACTTCTGGGGCATCGGGGTGCTCGCGTGTCTCGCCGTGGTCTTCGCGGTGGGGATGTTGTACTGGCGTCCATCGACTTCGAGTTCGGAGGGCGGATAGCACCGGGTTGGTTCCGTGAAGGTGGTGGCAGAGTCCGGATATCCCGCTGAGCGGTGCTCTCTACAGCGGTGGAGGCGTCCGTGAATGCCTGTGGGGTTGCTTGCGCCTCTTCGAGTTTCGTACTGGTTTAAAACTGTGGAACGTGCTCTGGAGGTTCGGTTCTCCGAGCTGGTCAACCATCCCAAGGACACAGGTGCCAACATCGATGCGAGCCGTAGCCGTCAGCTGTGGCTGCGCCGCCGTGACCACGAGGGCCTGGTGCTGACCACCGCTGCCCGGGCCGAGCAGGAGAACGAGGTCGTCTCGGCAACCACCGCACTGTTCACGGCCATGATGCGCCAGGACGGGGCCGCGCTGTCCTTACTGGTCGATGTCGTCCCCGAAGTATTTCCCTGGGTACGCTTCCTGCCCACCGAGGACGTCCGTGCGTTCGTGGTGGAACTCGTCGAGACACTGCGCGCCACCGAAACCATCGACGATCCGGCGCCCGTGGCGCGGGTTATCGAGTCCCGGAAACACACGGCGGAGGTGCACGCCGACCGCGAGGTGCACACCCCGCTGGCTACCGATGCCACCGACCACGACCCGGCTACCGAACCTCCCGGCAACGTATGAGCAGTGGCGGAACCAGACGAAAGTAGCGCGTCGCCCCACGTACTTCCGTTCAGTGCGAAAATTTCGTCCACCTGGACAGACTTCACAATCCTACGTTTGACGGGAGTATCAAGGACTTCGCCTACGTCCCACATTCGTCCGGCGCTCTCTACGTCGATGACCAGGATTCCCTTCAATGCTTCGCCGATGCATATGCCGCACTGAACGGCGCGGTATTGGGGTACACAGAAACGTGCAAATTTATCAAGAACGTCGCTGAAAAATACGGTGTGCAGAATTAATGGAGGCAGGAATATAGTAATGCAACTCGGCCCAATAGAGGCGCAAAACACGTTTTCTGCTGAAGGATGGAAAAATATTCCGTAGCACGCCGAACGATGACAACTGTATCGAGTGGAAAGACGCAGGGTCGGCTGTGGGGCTGTGGGATTCCAACCAGCCCGACGGGCCGTCATGGTGTTTGATGAGGCCGAGTGGTCGGTGTTTCATGAGGCTGTGAAGACGGGGCAGACCCGCCAGGCATAGCCTGAGTTCTCCGCTTCAGGGGTGCGAGCGCTCTTCGGGGGACGTGCGTGAAGGGAAGCCCCTCCGGAACATGGGTTGGGGCGCGTTGCTGTCTGTTTCAGGCAGTGACGCGTCCCTTTTTCGGAGCCTGTGCGGAGGCGGAGCACGACGACAGGCTCGGTTCTGGGCAGTGCATGTGTCAGACGCGGGAACGCCTCGGAGCCGATGCTGACTGGAATATTCCATCAATTCGATGAAGCCCCTGACGGGCTGACATGTATCTCCATCACCTGGTGAAAACGTGGTGCGTCGAACCGTTCACAGTGTTCGCCCCGGTCAGGACGAGCGGACCGTTCGATCCGGCCGGATCGAACGGATCGTTCGACTGGCATGGTTTGACCACTGTGAGCGTTCCGTTCCTGTGTGACATGCACCGTTTTGGATTTTTTGGAACATTGCTTCCCCGCCCTCAAAGGGAGCTTGGGATGTGCTTTTTCGCTGGTCACGCAGGTGACTAGTGGTATTTATCGTGTGCCTTTTTCGGGATACGGGGGGCTTGTTCCATCCTGTCGGAGATCTGGTGCATCATGGCGACATGGAAAACTCAACAGCTGGGGCTGTGCGGAGCGCTACCCCGCACAGCCCCGTGGGACGGAAACGGCCGGGGGTGGTTTTCCGGCGTGAGACGATTACGCCGGAACGGGCCGCGATGGACCTGGAAAACCGGGCTCGGAACCGCAGCATTGCCAACGCGAGCGTGCAGGCGCTGGTCCGCAGCATCCACGCAGGGCGGTGGGAACCGGACAACGGCGAGACCGTCAAGTACAACGTGGAGGGGCAGCTCACTGATGGGCAGCACCGGTTCCAGGCGGTCATCACAACCGAGACCCCGGTCGAGATGAACATCGCCTACAACGTCCCCGACGAGGCGATGGGCACCATCGATGCGGGGCGGGCACGGTCGACCTCGGACAACCTCTCCATTCGGCACGGCAGTGGCACCGAGACGATGCCAAAAGCCTCGGTGGTGGCCTCGGTGCACAAGCGGGTCTTCGCCTGGATGAACGGCCAATACCTCAACCTGGGCTCGATCAAGTTCACCGCAGACGACATCGATGTCACCTCCACGACGCATCAGGAGGTGATCGAGACGGTGCGGTTCATTCTGGATAACAAGACCACGCTCACCCGGCACCTGCTGACCGAGGCGCAGGCGGGGATGGCGGCGTGGCTGCTGCGGACGTGTAGCGTTCCGGACGCTGAGGTGTTCTTTGACCGGCTTAACTCGGGGATCCCGGTGGGCGAGCACGATCCGGTGTTCCGGCTGCGGGAAGCGCTGATCCGTGCGCCGGGACGCGGCACGCGGCGGGCGGAGCATGTGAATCTCTACGTCATCATCCAGGCGTGGAACCACTTCCGGAAGGGTAACGAGCTGAAACTGATGCGGATGCCCCGCGCCGAGCAGGAATTCACGTGGGAGAAATTCCCGAGGCCGATTTGATCAGGCGAGAGTCGTTTTGAGTTGATACACACGGGCGAGAATGGATGGGCGCTACCACCACCCATTCCCGCCCGTTCGGCTACACTACAACACTGCTGACAACGCAGAAATCGTGGTAACGATCACCCACCATCAGTGGTGGTCACCGGCCGATTTCGCCGAGGATGACGTAGCCCCCCCGCGAGGCCGGTGACACTGCCGGTGGGAAAACCGTGGGTGGAACACGCGCCAGAGCAGCCCCGCGTCGCGGCCCCACTTGAAAAAGCGTTTCACCGTTATCGGCGAGAGCCTGGGGCGGTCGGCGAGCACGGATTGGGCGCAGCGAATGAGCCTGGTGGCAGGGCGGATCCAGCGCACCAGTTCGGACGAGGCTGCGAGGTATTGCCGTCGAGTTCCGGGTAACAGGTCGTCGTTGTCGAGGGCGGCCCGAACGACGGAGCGAGCCACGCGCGGGTCGACCACGATCGTGCTCTCCACGGCGTGGAGGTTTCCGATGCGAAAACCGCCCCGACGTATGTGCTCCCGTCGGGGCGGCTTCGGTGGTGTTCGGCTTCACTCGAACCGGTTGGTTTTGAGGGCGGTGATGAAGGCTGTCCACTGTGCTTGGGTGGTGGTGAGGTGTCCGGCTGTGCGGTTTTTGGTGTCGCGGACGGCCGCGCCGTGGGTTAACCGCCCGACTTCGACGCAGTTGGTTTGGTTGCCGCTGTAGCTGGACTTGTGCCAGTGGGTTGCTGGGCTCATGTTGCCTCCTTCAGTTCTTCGATGATCTTGGTTATGAGTCGTGTGGTGGTATCGGGGCTCAGGGTGGTCTTTCGGAGGTTATCGGCTGCTGATTGGTAGTCGGCCACGTCTTTGGCGTCGGTGATGGTGGTGCTGGAACGGTAGTGTTCGAGATGGACGACTGGTTTGGCTCGCTCGAATTCGAGGAGCATGAAAGGGCCTTCGAGTGCTGGCGTGTAGCGCTGTTCCAGGGGAATGGCACCAAGGGAGACATTGGGTAGCTCTGTCCAGCTGATCAGGTGGCGTAGTTGTTCCAACATCACGCCTGGTTCGCAGGGTGGGTAGCGGAGTGCGTGTTCGCCGATGACGGCGACGAGTTCGACCGGATCGCGTTGGGTGAGAACGTCTCGACGGCCGAGACGGAAGGTGACTCGCTGATCTGCTTCGCCACGCGTAGCGCCTG
This sequence comes from Actinopolyspora mzabensis, assembly GCF_900101095.1. Lineage (GTDB taxonomy): Bacteria > Actinomycetota > Actinomycetes > Mycobacteriales > Pseudonocardiaceae > Actinopolyspora > Actinopolyspora mzabensis. Next base: position 1,064 of record NZ_FNFM01000008.1, on the reverse strand, counting down.
CGCCGATCATGATGGATCTGGCGTATTCGGCGGTTTGGAGCAGTCCGGGGATCAGTAGCGGTTGTACATCGACGATGGTGCGTGCTGTCCGTTCGTACTCGGTCAGCGCCGCCAGCTGGCGATCGACACCGGGAGCGACCCAGTTCGGATCTCCCGCGTCGCGTGCCAGTTTGAGCAGTCGATCGCGCTCCTCACCGGTGACACCGAGGATTCCCAGCACCGCGCTCGTGTCCGCTTCGCTCGGCGTGAGCTTGCCGGTTTCCCACCGTGACACGTGGGTGTGTGAGCGGTCGAGTTGCCGTCCTAGCTGGTGAGTGGTCATACCGGAAGCTTTGCGTGCTTGCCGCAGCTCGGCACCGAGTTGGCGAGAACGTGGGGTATCAGCGGTGCTGGCCATGCACCGATCCTAGTCAGTTGCCGCGTTGTTTCTGAGTGTCACTCGATCGAAGCATTGCGGATTTGGTGCATGCACTGAAAATCTGTGCATGCACCAAATGGAAGTTAGTGCACTATTCGATAAGGAGTGATCGCTCGTGTCGCATCCGTTCGTGTGGGTGCCGGGTGGTGGTGCTCGGCATGCGAGTGGGGATGTGGTGCCGCTGCCGGGGGTGGAGTTTCCGGAGGGTGTGGTGGTGTCGACGTTGTGCGGCGTGGAGGTGTCGGCGGAGACGGGTGAGGTGGCGTGGTTGTGGGGCACGTGCCGCGACTGCGACGAGCGGACTCGGGAGCTGGCCGGGTTGGAGTCGTTGGCCGAGGTCGAGCGGCGCGCCGGAAGGGTGGTGCGGTCGTGACCGGTGAGCGGGCGAGGTTGGCGATCGTGCTGAAGCACGAGGAGTGGGTGCTGGAGCGGGTGGCCTACGACCTGGCCGGTGGTCGGGCCACGGCGCGGCAGTGCGCGGAGACGGCGGTGGTGCTGGAGCGGGTGGCGCGGCAGCTGCGGGAGCACGCGGCGGCGGTGTCGTTCGGTGGTGGGGCCGTGGACGGTGTGGTCGATGCGGGTGTGCTGGGTGATGAGGGTGGTGGTGCCCGGTGATGGTGGGTTCGGTGTGGCCGGTGGGGACGGC
>NZ_FNFM01000009.1:73708-275416 GCF_900101095.1 Actinopolyspora mzabensis | reverse complement strand
CCAGCAGATCTCCCGAATGCCCTTTGCTGTTGACTGCATCCACCGTAGCACCCCAACCAACCCCCCACTCACCGGGGGGCCACCCACCAACACCGAAACCCAACCCACCAAGGCCAGATCCCGAGCCAGCAAGCACCAGGCACCACATGCAGTTCTTCAAACAACCAGCCACCACCACGAACCGAACACCAGAAACCACCCAAACAAACCCGGAACCACATCCCAGGCTCACCATTTCCCGTGATTTCCAGCCCGGCCCCGCCGTGCTGACAACAACCACTCTAAACCCCCACCACACCACCCCACACACCCACCCCCACCAACCACCAAAACACCAGGTGACACCGGATTATCGAGACTGTTCGCTTAACTCCGACTCGAAAAGCACGGAAAGTTCGTGCAGCGTCGACTCGACATCGGAATGCACGATCCCCACCATGCCCATCTCGACGGCCGCGGCAACGTTGCGCGCCTCGTCGTCGACGATGACGCACCGCTCTGCGGACACTCCCAGCTGTCCGAGTACGTGCCGAAAGCTCGCGGCGGCGGGCTTCCGAAACCCGGTCTCGGCCGAAACGGCCACCACATCGAACAACCGATCGCAGTCGATCGTCGTGGGGCGACTGTCCCCGTTCGACAACAAAGCGACGGTCACGTCACGGTCGCGCAACCACTCCACAGCCCGCACAACCGGTGCCGTCTCCGCATCGGAACCGGCTGCCCGCCCCGACGAAAGCTCCCCGAAATCGTCCAGGACCCCACCGAAATCGACCACGAGCGCCGACAAAGTCATTCCGACCACCTAACTCGCGCCCACTCGAACAGCCACGCTCATCCCATCGGGTGGTTGCCCGGTTCGGAGTGAACGTGCGGCGGAGCCGACGCACTCCTAATCCGTGAAACCGCCGGAAAGGAGAGCACCGTCATGCGCGAAGGAACCACCGCGCTCGCCGACGGCGAGAACCGCACCCCACCGTCCTACTCGGCGTCGGCACTGGCTCACGGCGCGGCCAGAAGCATGGTGGAGGTCCTGACCGGTCGAAGGCCGCTCCACCAGATACGCCGGTGGTTGAGCAGACCGGTGGCCGGCCTGCTGACGACCCTCACTCGACGCGAAACACCGCTGGACTTCCGCACGCGGATGAACTCGGTGCACGCCTGCCCCACCAACTCCAGCACCGTGGAAGTCTGCGTGGTCATCCGCGAACCGAACCGGCACCGCGCCATGACGCTCCGCCTGGAGCGAATGGATGCCGGGTGGTGGTGCACCCTGCTCAAGCTGATGTAACTCGGGAGGTGCATGTGGACTTACCCCGCTCGGGACGGGATCCCACGTAGGGGACCGTGGGATCCCGTCCATTCGAGCATCAGCTCGGCGAAGTTCGGGGAACCCCGCTCAGCGCTTCTTGCCCTTCTTGGACTCGGCCCGGGCGGCGGCACGACGTTCCCGCCTCGTGCCCTGCTGCTCCGAAGCGGAGTCATCGGATTCGCCGTTGCTCGTCTCGACCCCGCCGTTCTCCGACGGTCCCGAGTAACTGAGCTGCTGTCCCGACCTTCCGGCCCCGTTGCCGCGCAGGGCTGCCGGAACCTGCGACTGCTCTTCCTGCTGCGCCCCCAGCTGGCTCAGCGCGGGCCCCGCGGCCCGGGACTTCTTACCACTCTTGGAGCTGGGCTGGGCTGCCTGGCCGTCCTCCGCAGCGGCACCGTCACCACCGGAGCTCTGGCTGACCGAAACCGGCACCGACGGTTCCGCGGGCTCCTCCGGTTCGGCGGCCTCGACATGGACGTTGAACAGGTAACCGACGGACTCCTCCTTGAGTGCTTCCAACATGGCGTTGAACATGTCGAAGCCCTCACGTCGGTATTCGAGCAACGGATCCCGCTGTGCCATCGCACGCAGCCCGATACCTTCCTTGAGGTAATCCATCTCGTAGAGGTGCTCCCGCCACTTGCGGTCCAGCACGCTGAGCACGACACGGCGTTCGAGCTCGCGCATGCCGCCTTCGCCGACCATCTCCTCGATCTCGGCCTCCCGTGCGTCGTAGGCACGTTTGGCATCGGCGAGTACCGCGTCGTTCACCTTCTTGCTGCTGAGGTCGCCGTCCTCCTCGGCGATGTCCTCCCAGTGGATCGAGATCGGGTAGAGGGTCTTGAGGGCGGTCCAGAGCTGCGGGAGATCCCAGTCCTCCGAATATCCTTCGGAGGTCGCGCCCTTCACGTAGGCGCTGACCACATCCTCGATCATGTGCTCGACCTGCTCGCGCAGATCCTCGCCCTCCAGCACACGCCTGCGTTCGGTGTAGATCACCGAGCGCTGCTGGTTGAGTACCTCGTCGTACTTGAGGACGTTCTTGCGGATCTCCATGTTCTGTTGTTCGACCTGGGTCTGAGCGCTGCGGATGGCCCTGGTGACCATCTTGTGCTCGATCGGAACGTCGTCCGGGACCTTCAGGCGAGTCATGACGGTCTCGACCATGTTGGCGTTGAAGCGGCGCATCAGCTCGTCACCGAGCGAAAGGTAGAACCGCGACTCGCCGGGGTCGCCCTGCCGTCCGGAACGACCACGCAGCTGGTTGTCGATCCGGCGTGACTCGTGCCGTTCGGTGCCGAGCACGTAGAGTCCGCCCGCCTCGCGTACCTCGTCGGCCTCGGACTCGGCCTGCTCCTTGATCTTGTCGACCACCGCGGGCCACTCGGCCTCGTACTCCTCCCGGTTGTCGACCGGATCGAGACCCCGCTTCCGCAGTTCGCTGTCGGCCAGGTGATCGATGTTGCCGCCGAGCACGATGTCGGTACCACGACCGGCCATGTTGGTGGCAACGGTTACCGCGCCCCTGCGGCCCGCCTCGGCGATGATGCCCGCTTCGGACTCGTGGTGTTTGGCGTTGAGCACGCTGTGGGGAACACCGCGCTTGGTGAGCAGCTTCGCCAGGTACTCGGAGCGGTCGACGCTGGTCGTGCCGACCAGCACCGGCTGTCCGTTACCGTGCCGTTCCTCGATGTCCTCGGCGACGGCGGCGAACTTGGCCTCCTCGCTCTTGTAGATCAGGTCGGGCTGGTCCTGCCGGATCATCGGCTCGTTGGTGGGAATCGAGACCACACCGAGCTTGTAGGTGCTCTGGAACTCGGCGGCCTCCGTCTGGGCCGTACCGGTCATACCGGCGAGCTTGTCGTAGAGCCGGAAGTAGTTCTGCAGCGTGATCGTGGCCAGCGTCTGGTTCTCGGCCTGGATATCGACGCCTTCCTTGGCCTCGATCGCCTGGTGCATGCCCTCGTTGTAACGACGCCCGTGCAGCACGCGACCGGTGAACTCGTCGACGATGGCCACTTCACCGTTGCGGACGATGTAGTCCTTGTCCCTGCGGTAGAGTTCCTTGGCCTTGAGCGCGTTGTTGAGGTATCCGACCAGCGGGGTGTTCGCGGCCTCGTAGAGGTTGTCGATCCCGAGCTGATCCTCGATGATGTCGACGCCTTCCTCGGTGACGCCGACGGTGCGCTTGCGCTCGTCCACCTCGTAGTGCTCGTCCCGGGTCAGCATCGGAGCCAGTCGCGCGAACTCCTGGTACCAGCGAGAGGACTGGTCGGCGGGACCGGAGATGATCAGCGGGGTCCTGGCCTCGTCGACGAGGATCGAGTCGACCTCGTCGACGATCGCGAAGTTGTGGTCGCGCTGTACGCACTCGGCCAGACTCCAGGCCATGTTGTCGCGCAGGTAGTCGAAGCCGAACTCGTTGTTGGTTCCGTAGATGACGTCACAGTTGTAGGCGTCCCTACGCTGCTCGGGAGACATCTCGGCCGTGATCGCGGCGACTTCCATACCGAGGAAGCGATATATTCGGCCCATCCACTCCGAGTCACGTTTGGCCAGGTAGTCGTTGACCGTGATGACGTGGACGCTGTTGCCCGTGATCGCGTTGAGATAGCCGGGCAGCACGCAGGTGAGCGTCTTGCCCTCACCGGTTTTCATCTCGGCTATCTGACCGAAGTGCAGCGCGGCACCGCCCATGAGCTGGACGTCGAAATGCCGATTGCCGAGTGTTCGCCTGGCTCCCTCACGAGCGACCGCGAAGGCCTCGGGCAGGAGCTTGTCCAGCTGCTCGCCGTCGGCGTAACGGCCCTTGAACTCATCGGTCTTGGCCCGCAGCTCGTCATCGGACAGCGCGACCGTGTCGTCTTCGAGCTCGTTGATGTGCGCCGCGATGGAACGCAGGCGCTTGAGCATCTTACCTTCGCCAGCGCGGAGCAGTCGGGACAGGACCATCCGGTCGACCTCACTTGCTGATCGTGACGCGCCCGTCACGGACGCTTTACGGCCATAGTATTAGAAGCCCACCCCCGCACGGTTCGCTCAGGCACCGTCGGCCGATGCTCACTGCTCGAACACCGGAAGTGGCCACGGAGCACGAACGTTTCCGGCACGCACGTGTGTTCCCGCCACACCCGATCGTGCGGTGGCAGGGGGAATCTGGCCGCCCGTGGGCCGCGTCGAACCACAGACGTGGCCGTCCCCGCGCACCACGGTACGCGGTGGACGACCACGATGGTTATGGTCCGTACCAAATCGGTACGGCTGGAGTAGCCGCGGGGACCACCCGGCTCAGGCCAGTCTGATCACTCCGTAGTCGAATCCCTTACGGCGGTAAACCACGCTGGGTTTGTCGGCTTCCGCGTCGAAGAACAGGTAGAAGTCGTGTCCCACCAACTCCATCTCGTAGAGGGCCTGGTCCACGGTCATCGGGGTGGCGGGGTGCTCCTTCTCGCGGACGATTCGCCCGGGTTCGTAGTCACTGCTTTCCTCACGCTGTTGCGGGAATCCGGCGCCCGCAGGAGGTTCGGTTGTCCGGGAAGCCCGCTGATTGCTCACGGCGCTCTCGCTCACGGTGCTGTTCCCCTCCGCGCTGTCGTCTCGCAGCTGGTCGGTCGGCGGTTCCAGGAGTGTCGTGCGTGTGCGGCCGCCGGTCGTACCTCCGGCACCGGCGACGGCGACCGGACGATCCGCCATCGCTGCGGTGGCCTGCGCCACCGAACGAGGGTTGCGCCGGCCGTAGTGCACCTTCCGGCGGTCGTGCATCTTGCGTAGCCGGTTCTCCAGCTTCGTCGACGCGGCATCCAGGGCGGCGTAGAAGTCGACCGCGCTGGCCTCTGCTCGTACCGCCGGTCCGCGTCCCTTGAGGGTGATCTCGACCCGCTGGCAGTTCTTCGCCTGGCGTGGATTACGCTCGTGCCGGAGCTCCACGTCGGCCCGCATGGCCTTCCTGTCGTAACGGTCGAGGCGGCTCAGCTTCTCGTCGACGTGCTGCTGGTAATGCGTGGGCACCTCGACGTTGCGGCCCTTGACGACGATGTCCATTCACGACCTCCGTTGCTCAGCGTGCTTCCGTGAATGACGATCACGGCGACACCGGAGTGAGCGTGCTCAGCTCGTTTCCGGCGTCAGGGTCATCACTGCCTCACCTCATTCCACTGCCGGAAAACGGCTTGATGGGAACGCACGTTAGCTCGCGTTGCGGAGTTGTGACACCCCCCGAGTCGGGTGAAGTCAATTGGACACCCTGAGTAATTGCTCTGCTCCCGGGTTCGCAATGACACACCTCCGCCCGGCGCTGGGCCGGTCCCGACGACAGCAGTAGCACGGCCATGGCCAGTGCTCGCCCTTTCGGACCTGTACCCGGACGTCCGCACGTGCCCGCGCCGGGCGGTACGGTCATCCGCGTATACCCGGCAAACGCACGAGACAAACCATCGGTTCCCGGTGAGCCGGAATCTGGTTCACCTCGCGGGAAACACGGGTGGGCAACGGGCTGCTCCGGATGCAGGATCGGGTACGGGTCGGTCAGGACTCCCGGCAGGCGCTCGCCAGCACCAGTACGGCCACCACCGGGATTCCGACCTCGGACAGCGCTCTTCGGCAGTTGAGCACCGTGGCACCGGTGGTGAGCACGTCGTCGAGCAGCAGCACGGGCGTACCGGGCGGCGGCAGGCGGCCCGGGCGCGGCAGTACCCCACCACGCAGGTTCTCGAAGCGCGGTCCGCTGCCCAACCCGACCGATTCGCGCACTCGCGGACTCAGCCGAAGGCAGTCGGCCGTGCGCACGCCGGGCAACCTCCGCTCCGCGCGGCGGGCGAGCCGCGTCAGGTGCGCTCTGCCCCTGCGCCGCACGGCCGCGTCCCTCGACGGAGCCGCCACCAGCCGAAGCGAGTCGGTTTCGTGGATCGAGCCGGAGGCGAGCACCGCCCGGACGGCGGTGGCCACGTGCTCTCCCAGCGGTCTTTCCAGGTCACGACGAGCGCCCTCCTTGTAGGCCAGCAGCGTCGTACGCACGCGACCGCGATAACGCGCCAACGCGTGAATCGGCGGTTCCCGGAACAACGCGGGAGGGCGGATCACGCGCAGCTCGCGGAACCGCCGGTCGCATTCGGCGCACAGCACGGATCCGGCCAGGCCGCAGCCCGCACAGCGCAACGGCAGCAGCAGATCCACCAGCCCCGCGGGGACGACCGAGAAGGAGCGTCGATCGAATGACACGCCAACGAGGTTGCCTGGTGGGCGGGCCGGGCCGGGCACCCAGCTACCAACGGCTCGGCGTGTCGGTTTCACACCGTCCCGGGGCGGCTCGGTACCCGCTGCTCCGAGTCGCTCGGAGCGGTCCGCTCGCTCGATCAGCCAGGGTAGAAGGGGATCGAGGCCGCCCCGATCGGGATTTCCCGCAGCACTTCCCAGTAATCGGACAGATCCTTGGCCTGCCAGAGATAGGAGTCGTCGGCGACTATCACCCGTTGGTCCGGCCCCACGGTCACCCGTTTGGGGTTGCGCAGGTTGGAGGACCGGTAGGAGTCCCAGCTGAAACCGTCGACGGCGACCCTGACCGCGGGCTGACCGTCCCTGGCGGTGATGGCCACCAGCGAGTCGCCGGTGAGCCAGTCGACCCCCTTGATCTCGGAGTCCCCGGTACCCCCGCTCAGCGTCACGGGCTGTTGCAGCGCCACCTCCGAATCGCCGCCCGCTATACCCGCGACGACTATTCGCCCGTCCACGACGGCGGCGAGCCGGGTACCGCCGCGGGAGATCCGCAGGGCTTCGATCTTCCCCTCGCCCGGGAACGCGCTCGCGTCGATCCGGCTGACCGACCAGGAACCGTTCTCGTCCCGGGTCGCCCGCATCACCCGCTCACCGTCGACGACGGTCCAGAACTCGGTTCCACTGCGCCAGGTGGGCCTGCTCATGAAACTGCCTCGGATCCCGAGTCTGCGCAGTTCACCGCCGTACTCGCCCACGCGCAGCTCGACGCCGCTGTCGCCGCTGCGCACCACGGCGGACACGCGGGAGCCGTCGTCGGAACGAGCGGCGGTAGTGATCCGGTAACTCCCGTTGCCCGCGGGGCCAGGTGTCTGAGGGGCGTTCTCGCTGAACACCAGCAGCCGCTCGTTGACGACCGCGAGCGGCTTCACATCACGGGGCACCTCGTTCTGCTGCTCGTACTCGCTCACATCGGAAGGACGCAGCACCTCGGTGTTCGACAGCAACGACGCGCCCTCGCGCTGCAGCTCCACCCGCGCGGTTCGGACACCGCGCAGCGTCAGCACCACCTGTGCGGCGATCAGCCGCTTCTTCTTACCGCTCAGCTCGCCGAGGTCGCGAAGATTGACGAGCAGCGCGCCGTTGTCGGTCTCGCTCACGTTGCTCGCCGTGGTGGTGCCCTCCGGTATGGCGGTCTTCATCGCCAGATCGAACCCCTCGGACGGTCCCGACAGCAACAGGCTGATGACCCGCGAGGGCAGTGTGCTCTTCGGGTTCTGTCGCACCCACCGGATGTCGGGGATCACGCCTTCACGCTGATGGTCCAGGAAGTAGACCGATACCGCTCGGTAGTGGGACTTGAAGGCGACGCTGTCCACCAGCAGCTTTCGCGGCGGATCGACTATCCGCCACTGCCCGTCGGAACGCTGCCTGACCTTGACCCGCAGGCTCAGGTCCTTTTCCCCGGGTACGTAGGACTGGTCCTGCCGGATTTTGCCGAGCTGGTGCACGTCCAGACCGACGATCCTGACGGAGTCGGCGGTTTCCGGTTCCGACTTCGGCACGGTGTTGACGCTGTTGACGAGGAACAGTTCCGAGGGAGCTTGCCATGATTCGGCCGTTTGCTCGGTCAGGTGCAGTCGGGCCGCCTCGTAGCCGTTGGTGGGCTCGGCGGTGGCCTCCAGGAAACTGCGGACCAGGTCCAGGGCGTTGAGGCTCTCGGGCGGTGGTTCGGCCTCGGTGCTCGTCTCGGGCCCCTCCTCGACCTGGCGGATCACGGCGGGGCTGGTCTCCTCCGGTATCGAGGCACAGCCGGTGACCGGAACGGACAGCACCAGCAGCAGAGTCACCGCTCGGACGAGCCGCCGTCGCAACCTCATCACTGCTCCTGTTCGCCGGGACCGGAGCTCCGGGCCGGTCCATGGTCACCTTGCTCGGACCCCTCGCTCGAGGAGTCGGAATCGTTGTCCGTCACGTCCCCCGCCACGGCCAGCAGCGCCTCGGGGGCGGCGATGCTGCGGGTGCTCGGCAGCGACAGCGGGCTCTTGTCGACCCGGTCTCCCGACTCGCGCGGCAGGGTGAGTCGGAAGCAGGAGCCCTTGCCGGGTTCACCCCATGCGTCGAGCCAGCCACCGTGCAGCCGAGCGTCCTCGGCCGCGATGGAGAGTCCGAGCCCCGTCCCGCCGGTCTGTCGGTCCCGCGATGGATCGGCGCGCCAGAACCTGGTGAACACGAGTTCCGCCTCGCCGGGGCGCAGTCCGACACCGTAGTCGCGCACGGTGACCGCCACCGCGCGGTCGTCCGCGGCGAAGTTGATGTCCACCGGTTTGCCCTCCGCGTGGTCGATGGCGTTGGCGACGAGGTTTCGCACGATGCGTTCGACCCGCCGGGCGTCCGCGAGAACGTGCACCTCCTCGGCGGGGAGCTCACCACGCAGCTCGACTCCACCGGTGCCGGCGATGGGCAGTAACGAGTCCATGACGCGACGCACCAGGTACGGCACGTCGAGCGATTCGGTGGAGAGGTCGGCGACCCCGGCGTCGAGCCGGGATATCTCCAGCAGATCGCCGAGCAGCGACTCGAACCTGTCGAGCTCGTCGACGAGCAGTTCGGCGGAGCGCTCCAGACCGTCCGGCAGATCGTCGCGGGAGGCGTGCAACACGTCCGCGGCCATCCGCACGGTCGTCAGCGGAGTACGCAGCTCGTGCGAGACGTCCGAGGTGAAGCGCCGCTGGAGTTGGCCGAACTCCTCGAGCTGCTGAATCTGCTGCTTGAGGCTGTCGGCCATCTCGTTGAACGAGTCCGCGAGCCGGGCCATGTCGTCCTCGCCGATGACCCGCATCCGCTCGTCGAGATTGCCCCCGGCCAGCCGCTCTGCGGTATGGGCGGCCTGTCGAACCGGACGCACCACCTGTCTGGTGACGAGATTGGTGATGGCACCGAGCAGCACGAGCAGCACCAGGCCGCCCACCAGCAGCGTGCTCTGTACCAGCCCCAGTGTTTTGCGCTCCGACTCCAGCGGGAACAGGAAATAGGCCTGCAACGGTCGGGTGGCGGTTCCGGCCGGGCTGCCGATGATGAGCATGGTGACCGTTTCACCGTCTCGTCTGACGGTGTCGATCTTACTGGCCAGATTGTCCTTCTTGACGAGCTTGCGCAGCGATTCCGGAACGCTGTCGATGGGTCCCGCGGAAGGTTGTTCGCCGTTCTCGGTGATGGCTTGGCCGTCCACCAGGGCGGGCTCGTAGTTCCCGGCGAGCGATTCGGTCCCGGTCTTGTCGGCGGCGCTGGTGGTCAGCTGGTTCAGTGCGGCTTCCAGCTGCTCGGCGACCTCGCCGGAATTGGGATCGACCGCCGTCAGCTGGTACTCCAGGATCGGCAGGTTCTGCTCGACCTGCCGGACCGCGGCGTCCTCCTTGTTCTGCAGCAGCCTGTTGGTGATCTGCGTCTGCAGCACCATCCCCAGCACGAAGACCACGGCCGAGGACAGCGCCAGGGTGCTGACGACGACACGCAGCTGCATCGAGCGGCGCCAGGTCGATTCGAACCAGTGCCAGCGCCTGCGGACGTCCTCCCGGAGACGGACCGCGAAGGAGCGCTCGGCACCGGCACGAGGCTGCTCACCGTTCACCCCGCCCGTCCTGCCGCGTCGAGACGATCATCGTGTTCGGCGATCACGGCGGCCCGGCCTTGTACCCGACGCCCCGAACCGTCAGCACGACCTCCGGGTGCTCCGGATCCTTCTCGATCTTCGACCGAAGTCGCTGTACGTGTACGTTGACCAGCCGCGTGTCGGCCGCGTGCCGATAGCCCCACACCTGCTCCAGTAACACCTCGCGGGTGAAGACCTGGCGGGGCTTGCGCGCGAGCGCGACCAGCAGGTCGAACTCCAAGGGGGTCAGCGAGATCGGAACTCCGTCGCGCGTGACCTCGTGCCCGGGGACGTCGACCGTAAGGTCACCGATGGAGAGCACCTCGGCGGGTTCCGCCTCCGTGCGGCGCAGCCGTACCCGCAGCCGGGCCACCAGCTCCTTCGGTTTGAACGGTTTGACGATGTAGTCGTCGGCACCGGACTCCAGCCCGAGGACGACGTCCACGGTGTCACTCTTCGCGGTGAGCATGACGACGGGAACCATCGACTCGGCGCGAATGGCCTTGCACACGTCGATGCCGTTCATGCCCGGCAGCATCAGGTCGAGCAACACCAGATCGGGTTTCAGTTCACGCAGCGCGGGCATCGCCTTGGTGCCGTCGTTGACGACGGCGGTATCGAACCCTTCACCGCGGAGTACGATGGTCAACATCTCCGCCAGGGCAGGGTCGTCGTCCACCACGAGCACGCGTGACTTCATGCCCCACATGGTTGCACTTTGCACCACGGGGGCAAGCACCACCCGGTATTCATCACCGCAGGTCGTCGGATCACTGCCCAGCGCGATGGCTATGGTACCGCCAAACGGAGCACTACGGTGGAGTAGGTTACGCGATCACACGATCGGCCAGCCCCACCGGATCCGTGGTGGCGGCGTCGTCCACCACGTGCCAGGGCGACCACCACGACATCTCGGCGAGTTCCAGATAAACCGCCGCACAACGGTCCTGCAGTCCCGAGTCCGACTCGAACCTGTCCCTGCCGTCCCCCGTGCCGGATCGTTCCCTGCGTTCGGCCCGGTCCGCGGCGACCTCACTTGGAACCCGGAGCAGGATCTGCAGTTCCGGTTCCGGCAGCCCGAATCGGGTGACCTCGAGTTGGTACGCCCAGGAGACGAACTCACCGTCGGCGTGCTGCCACAGCCGGGCTGCCCCGTAGGCGGCGTTGGAGGCCACGTAGCGGTCGAGCAACAGCACGTCGTGTTCGGCGAGCCGCGCTCGCAGCCACTCCGCGGACCGCTGCCGGTCCAGTGCGTAGAGCACGGCCATGCCGTACACGGACTCGGCCAGGTCACCGTGCGCACCCCGCAACGCCTCGGCGACGAGATCGGCGTGCACGTCCTGGCCGTAGCGCGGAAAGGCGGCGCGGCCCACCGACAGCCCTCTCGCCGTCAGCTCGCCGCTCAACGCGCCGGCCAGCGTCTGTTTCCCCGCGCCGTCCAGCCCTTCGATCACGATCAGTCGCCCCATGGTGCGAACCCTACGCAGCACGGCCACCGGTTTGGCGACCGCGGGGGCGACCCGGTCGCGGGCCGCTCCGGGTACGGCGGGAAAGTGTCGGCGAAAGGATTCGGGAGGACGGTCGCGGCAGGACCGTCGAGAAGAGACAATCGAGCCGGGAGAATCAGCTCCCACAGGACCGAGTCGGGAGCCGCTCGTCCGTCGTGACTGGACTCGCGAACTCCGCGAGGAACGCGGGCACGGCCCCGAACCGCACCGACCCACAGGAGGAACAGTGCACGTACCCGGGCCGGACACTCGCGTGGTCGAGCTGCGGGTACACGGCGTCCTCGGAACGAAACCACGCGACCTGACGGATTCGGTGGCTTCGGTGGACGTGGCCGGGGACGGCACCGGACGGATCGTCAGCCCCGCCGACCGACTGCTGCGCCCGATCCCGGGGCCCGACCTCACCGCGGGAGAACGAACCGTCCCCCGTTCGGTGGAGGGTTATGTCTGGGGCGGCATGACGTCCGGGCGCGGCAAAGCGCTGTGGGCGCTGCTGTTCCCGTTCGCGCTGGCGAACCTGGCGCACTGGATGCTGCCGCCGGTCAACCGGTCCTGCCGCTGGTCACGCTCGCTGGGAGCACTGCTCCGCGCGGGCCTGCGACTGGCTGGGCTGCTGCTGACGATGCTGTTCACCGCGCAGCTGACCGTGCTGAGCCTGGATCTGGTGGCAGCCCAGTGCCTACGTGCCGGGAGCGGGTGTCTGAGCGCCGTTCCCGACGGGCTGCGGGCGTTCGAACCGCTGCGTTCGGTCCCCGCCCTGCTCCTCGTAGTGGGCGCCGTGTTCGGCATGTACCGCCTGTCCGCGATGTCCTGGCAGGTTCGGGACCCGAGCGGTTCCGGGAGCGGGCACAGCGCGCAGGCGCCGAGACTGCCCGGAACCGGGGTGGTGCGCGATCCGAGCACCCCCGCCCTGCGGACACTGCACGCGGTGGCCGCGCTGTGCACGACGGTGCTGCTGGCTCTCGGCGGACCGAACGCCGCCACGGATCCACGCTGGCTGGCGGCAGCGGCCGTGACAGCGCTGTGTGTGCTGGGAACGTTGCTGTTGGACGATCCGACCGGTTCGGGAGAGACCGAGAGCGGTTTCCGGCGTTCCGCAGCCCCGCTGCTGGGGCACTACGCGCGAATCCTGCTGCTGGGCACGGGCGGGATACTGGTACTGCTCACAGCGCTCTTCCCGGCGCACCTGTCCGGCCCGCTCCCCGGCTCGGGGCCGGTGACCGACTCGCTGACCCTCGGCCTGCTTGCGCTGTGCGGCTGCATCGGGGCAGTGCTGCTGCCGGCCACGTTGCTGGCTCGTCGCTCGTGGCGTCGTCTCCCGGTGAGGCTGCGCCCGTGGGCCGGTGGCTGGTTCGCCGCGCCGGTACTGCTGATCGCCTGCCTGCTCGGGGCGGGTTTCGGCGCGGGTCTGACGTTGAGCGCGCGTCAGGCGCTCGGCGCTGATCTGCTGCTGCCGGTCTCCTACGACACCGTGACGCTGCTGTGGGGCACGGCGACGGCCGCGCTCGTACTCGCGGGGCTCGTGGTGGTGCCGTGGGCATGGTTGCGCTGGTGGCGCGCGATCCGCACAAACGGGGTTTCCCCCGAGGTGGAGCTGCTGCACGCCGGGCGCCCCGCGGATCAACGCAGCGCCGAACGCGCGTGGAAATGGGCCGAGCTGCAACGCAGCCACGGGCATCGGCTGGTGCTGCTGCTGGCGGGTGCCCTGACGCTGGGTACGGTCCTGGCGCTGGTGCTGCGTCTGGTCGGGCCCGAACCTCCCCTCTGGGGACGTTGGTTGCTGCTGCTGGGGGTGGGCGCACTCGCGACGCTGGCGGCGACGCTGCTGCGGATGGTTCACCTGGCGGTGCGTCGCCCGAACGCGGGACGCCAGTTGAGCCTGCTGTGCGATCTGACCCTGTTCTGGCCGCGGGATTCTCATCCGATCGTGCCACCGTGCTACGCGCTGAAGGTGATCCCCGAGCTGGTCGACCGGGCGTGTGAGCATCTGGCGGACCCGAACACCCGCGTGGTGCTGTCCGGCCACAGCCAGGGCAGCCTGCTCGTCTCCGTCGCCGCGGCCAGGTTGCTCGGCAGGCTCGACGAACAGGATCACGAACGGATCGGCCTGGTGACGGCCGGTTCACAGCTGCAGTGGGCCTACGCTCGCGGGTTTCCCGGCTTTCTCGGTCACGAGGCGCAACGCTCCCTCGCGGGGTCGCTGGCCGGACAGTGGCGGTCATTGTGCCGAGGGACTGACCCGATCGGGGGTGCGGTCGGGACGTGGAACCGGCAGGTCCACGACGGCAAGCTGCTGGGGGTGGGTTTCCGCCCGGACGGCAGCGAGGGGCCGCTGCCCGCCGCCGCGCGCGGTCCCACCGGCGCGCTGGTTCTCGGCAACGATCACTGGTTGCCCGATCCGCAGCGCGGACCGTTCGAACATCGGCGTTGGACGGCCGGGCTGTTGCGGCACTCCGAGTACAGCGGCGACCCCGAGTGGGACAGGGCCGTGTCGATGGCGGCGGCCCTGGAGGTTCCGGCTCGTGGCACGAACCTCCCGCTACGCACGACGATGGTCGATCCGGCGGGCAACTCCCGGAACGGCAAGACCAATCGCACGGACGCTGCCGAGGGGCACGCTGCGAACCGTCCCGCCGGTGGGCCGTCGACGAGGGCGAACTCGCACCCCGTCACGGGTGGGGAGACCGGCAGGCGGGAAGAAAGGCTCGCCCCCGTGGCCACCGAGCTCCCCGTGACGCAGGACCCGGCCGGGCAGGAGAACCACGTCGCCGAAACCGACGGAACGGAACAGCCCGCTCCGCCCCCGCAGGCCGAACCTCCGGAGATCATCGACCTGCCCGGGATGACGCCGCCCTGGGAACGCGGCCCCGCCCTGCGTCCCTCGTCGAGCCAGTGAGCCGCGTCGGTCAGCCGCGCTCGTCGAGCTTCGGGGTCGGTCGTGGAGCGATTATCGCTGCACCGTGCTCACGCCTCGCGTAGATTTCGCGAGAAATCGACGGACAACCGGCGCAGCGCCGCACCCCTACCCCTCTCGCAGCCTGCACCGCCGCGGGTTCTCCGGTGCGGCTCTCGCGAAGAAGGCCCGACGTTGGGTAGATCGCTACCCGATGTCGGGCCTCCCCGCAGCGAGAGCCGTGCCAGAGGTTCCGCCCCAGAACCCGCCAAGCAGCTGGCACGGCCGATCCCTCCGAACCCTCAGTCGGGGAGGTTGTCGGCCCTCTCCCGCTGCCCGAGCACCGAGTGGGTGCGGCTGTAAAGGGCGTAGATGATCACACCCGCGAGCATCCACACGAGGAACCTGATCCAGGTGAACGCGGTCAGGTTGATCATCAGCCACAGGCAGGCCAGCACCGCCAGGATCGGAACCGCCGGAACCAGCGGCGCGCGGAAGCCGCGCGGCAGGTCGGGACGCTTGCGCCGCAGCACGATCACGCCGACCGAAACCAGGACGAACGCGAACAGAGTACCGATGTTGACCATCTCGGCGAGGCTCGAGAACGAGAAGAAACCGGAAGCGACGAACACCACCGCACCGACCAGCACGGTGGTGCGCACCGGAGTTCCACGGTGCGGGTCGGTCTTGGCCAGGCCGCGGGGCAGCAGGCCGTCCCTGGCCATGGCGAACAGCACCCTGGTCTGGCCGAGGAGCAGCACCATCACCACGGTGATGAGACCGATCAGTGCTCCCACCGAGATCAGTGTGGCCGCCCAGTTCACCCCGTTGACCTCGAAGGCGGTCGCGAGGGTGGCGCTCTGCCCGTCGGGGCCGGTTGCCAGCTCGGTGTAGCGCACCATGCCGGTCAGCACGAGCGACACTCCCACGTACAGCACGGTGGTGATCACCACCGAACCGAGGATGCCGCGCGGCGCGTTCCGCTGCGGATCGCGGGTCTCCTCCGCCGTGGTGGCCACCACGTCGAAGCCGATGAAGGCGAAGAACACCACCGAGGCTCCCGCCAGCAGCCCGTAGATGCCGAACGTGCTGGACTCACCACCGAGCAGCAGCGAGAGCAGCGACTGGTGCAGGGCGGGTCCGCCTTCGGATGTGCTCTGCCCCTCCGGGATGAACGGGGTGTAGTTGTCCGGTTTGATGTAGGCGATCCCGGCCAGGATGATGAACAGCACCACGCCGACCTTGATGGCCGTGATCACCATGCTGACCCGGGCCGAGAGCTTGGTTCCGGTGATCAGCACCGCGATCAGCACCGCGACGAGCAGCATGGCTCCCCAGTCGAACTGCAGCGGCCCCAGGGGAAGCTTGGTCTCCAAGGAGATCCCCATGCCGGACATGACCTGCTGCAGGTAAGACGACCAGCTCTTGGCGACGGCCGAGGCCGCGATGGAGAACTCCAGGATCAGGTCCCAGCCGATTATCCAGGCTAAGAACTCGCCGAACGTGGCGTAGGAGTACGTGTAGGCGCTGCCTGCCACCGGGACGGTGGAGGCGAATTCGGCGTAGCACAGTGCCGCGAGGGCGCAGGCGATCGCGGCGAGCACGAAGGCGAGCGAGACGGCGGGCCCGGAGGTGTCACCCGCTACCTGTGCGGTGAGCGTGAAGATCCCCGCACCGATTACCACCGAAACACCGAAAACGATCAGATCCCAGGTACCGAGATTCTTCCGTAGTCTGGTGTCGGGTTCATCGGTGTCCAGGATCGATTGTTCGACCGTTTTGGTCCGCCAGATTCCGTTTCCTGGCACCACTGCCTCCTCGGATCATGCTTGCTGGTGGCACCGCACGATAACGGGCACGAGACCGCTGCCGACCGTGGTTGAGAACACAATCTACTAACGAGCCGCCGGATCCGCGCGAATCAGGAAGCACGAGCGCCAGAAAAGTTGCACGACACCACTAATTGCTCGTGAAAAATACTCTTTTATGCGAGTACCGCCCCACGAGGAGCGAGTGTGCCCGAAGCGTGTTTCGAGCGCACCGCGAGACGTCGAGGCACGGGACGCGACAGCTCGATGCCCGGCACCGCTGCCGAGAGCGGACGGGAGCTCCGGCCGAACCCACCCGCCGAGTCCGCCCGAGCAGAGAACCCCGTTCAGACAGCGCCGGGTGCCGCTCGGAACAACTGCACCCCTTCGCCAGCCGCACCGAGCGGCTGCGCCAGCACACAGGGGTCCGAAGCAGCGAGCCAGACCGAGTCCCCGCGCGACAACTCCAGCTCGCGAGCGTTACCGGAGCCACCGCTGTGGCTGCCGTTCCCGTTGGTACCGGCCCCCGCGGCATAGGGGGACAACCTGACCCCGCCCTCGGTGCACAGCAGGATCTGCGGCCCGGCGGAGTCGAGCAGGACACCGGACCGGTCGCCGTGCTGCCATTCCACTCTGGACAACTCGAACTCGTCGGCCTCGGTGCGGTAGACCGTCAGATTGGGGTCGCGCCGCTCACCGTTGAGTATTCGCAGTTCACCGTTCTCGAAGTCGAGCACCCTGAGCAGTTCGGCCACGTCGACGTGCTTGGGGGTCAGGCCGCACCGAAGGATGTTGTCCGAATTGGCCAGTATCTCCACGCCGGTCCCGCGCAGATAGGCGTGCAGGTTCCCGGGCGCGAGATAGATGGCCTCCCCCGGCCGCAGCACGATTCGGTTCAGCAGCAGACTCGCCAGCACCCCGGCGTCGTTCGGGTAGTCCTCCCCCAGTTCGAGAACCGTGCGGCATTCCTCGGTGAACTCCCCCTCGGAGCGCACGTGCTCGGCACACGCCCGCAACAGATCCGGCATCAGCGCCCGGAGAGTGTCCTCCGGCAGAGTGATCCACGTGGTGAACAAGGCGCGCAGCCCGTCCCGATCCGGCTGGTCGGCCAGCAGGCGGGTGTGCGCCCGCAGGCTCGGCACGTCGAGCTGGTGCAGCAACCGAACGGTGGTTTCGGCGGCGCGGAACCCCGCGAGCGCGTGGAACTCGGTCAACGCACAGATCAACTCGGGTTTCGCGGTGGGATCCGGGTAGTTGCGGTCGGCCGCACTGCGCGGAACCCCGTCCGCCTCCTCCCGGGCGAACCCGTCGGCCGCCTGCTCGGCGGAGGGGTGGGCCTGCAGGCTCAACGGCTCGTCCGCGGCGAGCACCTTCATCAGGTAGGGCAGCCGATTGCCCCATATGCCGGTGCACGCCTGCCCCAGCTGATGGGTCGGCTCCGCGTCCAACAAGCGCACCAGCGAAATCTCCGATCCGTCCTGACACAGCAACCGCGAGGAATCTCCGGGATGGGCACCCATCCAGAGTTCGGCTTCGGGATGTGGCGCGGGGACGGGACGGCCGAGCAGCTCCGCGATCGCGGTCCGGGACCCCCAAGCATACGGGCGTACCGCGTTGCGCAGTAACTCCACAGTCGTTCTCGCTTCCTCGTCTAACCGCGTTTCCCCGACGGAACCGATACCGCCCGGCGGGAGTACAACGAATGGTGTCCCGCCCGCGCTTCGCAGGAGCACAACGGAACCTCCGTGCGAATCGGCCGGGGATGCGGGCGCCGAAGCACCCAGGTCCTCACCGCGCCGCCGACACCGGTCTGTCGTTCCCGTTCAACGAGCCCGAAATCAGTCCGATGTAGACCGCAGCCATGTCGAACCCGACCGCGAGGGACAGCGAACCGCGGACCCCGTCCCCCTGCTGGGACTCGTTCGGGGCGAGTACGTCGGCGCCGGGCAACGCCGCTGTGGCGGTTTGCTCGGTGAACCGTGCCCGTTCACCGGCACGGGTGCTCAGCAGCACGACGCGCCACCCGGCCGTGGTCTCCTCCGTGGGGTCGGCGAACAGATCCGCCTCGCTGCCGACGGTCGCGGCGGCGCGGTGCAGCGCCGCACGATGCACCGCCTGCTGATAGTCGGTGACGTCACACGGTATTCCCGCGTAGCACCCGAGGACGAAGGAACCGTGCCGGGCGACCGCCGTGGACGGCTCGTCCACTCCCCACAGCAGCGGGATGTGGTCGGCCAGCCGCAACGCCAGTGACTTGGCCGGATTCTCCGAGATCTCGTTTCCGGGGTGGGAGCGCTCCGCCTGTTCGTCCAACGAGTCGGCCAGTACGTCGGTGTCGGTCTCGAGCAGTCCCAACGCCGTGAGAACCCTCACCCCCGCGGTGAAGGCGTGCGCCAGCCCCAGCGGTTCGGGCACCGGAATCCTGGGGGGTATCGTTCTCGCCCGCCCCGCCGCGGCGGCCGCCAGCGGGCCCTCGTCCGGAGCGGCGAGAATCACGCTCGCCCCGCGCCTGGCGGCCAGTTCGAGCGACTCGGCCAGCGAGGTGTCCCCACCGTCGGCCCCGTAGGCGAAGACCACGTCCAACGGGCCGATCCAGGTGGGCATGACGTCGGTGACCACCACGGGAACCGGGCAGGAGGGGCCGAGCAGGGCCGCGAGCAACCGACACGCGGCAGGCCCGACACCGGAGGTGGACAGCAACACCAGAGCACGCGGCTTGTCCCCGGCGAGATCGTCCACGCCCGCCTCCGAAGCGGCGGAGGCCGCCGCTCGAACCTGCGCACCCCCCAGGGCGGACATACGGAGCAGACCTCCGGTGTCCAGCTCGAAGAGTCGCTGCTGGTCCTCGAGGACGCTGTCGTCCAGCACCGTCCTCACCCCTCCCCTGACTCGTCGGGGACGGGGTCGGCTCCGGAAGCGGGGAGGGCCTCCTCCAGCAGGAGAACGGGAATTCCCTCCCGAACGGGGAAACCGCGCCCACAGGAGGTGCAGGTCAGATATTCGGCGTCCGGATCGTCCGGCAGACCGTCCCGCAGCGGCGCGTGTCGGGGGCACGGGCACACCAGGATCTCCCGCAGTCGGGGATCGATCGCCACAGTCACTCTTCCTCCCTGGAATCACACCGCATCATCGGCCGGACGGCCCACCACCGGCCGGAACACCAAGACGCACCGGCGAGGACGCCGCACGCCCCGCCGGGAGCGGGCGGCTCTACTTCCGCAGTACCGCCAGCACCTCGTCGCGCAACGCGACCATGTTCGCCGAATCGACGCCCTCCACGTTCAATCGGAGGACCGGCTCGGTGTTGGACGGGCGAAGGTTGAACCACGACCCGTCCGACAACTCCACGGTAAGCCCGTCGAGCTCGTCGATACGAGCACCGTTGCGGTTACGAAACACCTCGATCACCGCACGCATCCGGGCCGAGGGGTCGTCCACCGTCGAGTTGACCTCACCGGAAGCCACGTAGCGGGTGTAGCCAGCCATCAGCTCCGCGAGCGAACCTGACTGACCACCCAGCGCCGCCAAGACGTGCAGCGCGGCCAGCATCCCCGAATCGGCGCGCCAGAAGTCCCGGAAGTAGTAGTGCGCCGAGTGCTCCCCGCCGAAGATCGCGCCGGTTTCGGCCATGGTCTGCTTGATGAAGGAGTGGCCGACCCTGGTGCGGACGGGCTTGCCGCCCTGTTCGATGACGATCTCGGGCACGGCCCTCGAGGTGATCAGATTGTGGATGACGGTGGAGCCCGGCTCCTTGGCCAGTTCCCGCGTGGCGACCAGAGCGGTGATCGCGCTGGGGGAGACCGGCTCACCCGCCGCGTCGACCACGAAGCACCGGTCCGCGTCGCCGTCGAAGGCCAGCCCCGCGTCCGCGCCGACTTCGCGCACCTTGGCCTGCAGGTCCACGAGGTTGGCGGGCTCCAGCGGATTCGCCTCGTGGTTGGGGAACGTGCCGTCGAGCTCGAAGTACATCGGCACGAGTTCGACGGGGAGACCGTCGAAAACGCTGGGGACGGTGTGCCCGGCCATGCCGTTGCCCGCGTCGACGACGATCTTCAGCGGTCGGATCGTGGTCAGGTCGACCAGCCCGCGCAGGTAGTGCGCGTACTCACCGAGCATGTCGCGCTCGGTGACCGTGCCCTGCGCACCGAGGAACTCGGGCACACCGTGGCCCACGAGCTCCTTGATCTCGGACAGCCCGCTGTCCTGCCCGACGGGGGCGGCTCCGGCGCGGCACAACTTGATCCCGTTGTACTGGGCCGGGTTGTGGCTGGCGGTGAACATCGCGCCGGGAAGATCCAGGTGGCCCGAGGCGAAGTAGAGCATGTCGGTGCCGGCCAGGCCGATGTGGATCACATCGATTCCCTGCCCGGTCACTCCCTCGGAGAACGCTGCCGCCAACTCGGGAGAGGAATCCCGCATGTCGTGACCCACCACCACCGCGGGTCCACCGACCAGTCTCGTGAACGCGGCACCGACTTCGCGGGCCACATCCGTGTTCAGATCATCGCCCACCAAACCCCGGATGTCATACGCCTTGACGATCCCCGACAGGTCCCGCACGCTGCACTCTCCCGTATTGACGGCATCCTTTGCCTGCGTGCCGCAGCTTACCCGCGAACGGCTCGGCCGTGGTGTCCGCCGACTGCCACAGGGGTTCGGCGGGAAAGACGGGAACGTGACAGCGACGGGATCCCCGAGGGCTACTCGTTGCCCGGGTCGGGCAGCGCACGCAGATGGCCTCGTTTACTTCCGCCCCCGTAGAACCCGGGGGGATCGGCCGGTTCGGAACGGCCCGCCTCCCGAACCGCCTCGGCGAGGGCGGTGAGGTCGTCGCCGGAAGGCTGGTCGGCGCTGAACTCCCCCTCGTGCCGCACCACGTGCCAGCCCTTGGGGACGGTCAACCGAAGGGCGTGTTCCTCGCAGAGGTCGTAGCTGTGGGGTTCGGCATAGGTGGCCAGCGGGCCGACCACCGCGGTCGAATCCGCATAGGCATAGGTCAGCGTCGCTACCGCCGGGTCGGTGCACCCGGTTCGAGAGCAACGCCTCACGCTCCGCACGCCTGGCACCATAGC
Source organism: Actinopolyspora mzabensis (assembly GCF_900101095.1). Taxonomy (GTDB): domain Bacteria; phylum Actinomycetota; class Actinomycetes; order Mycobacteriales; family Pseudonocardiaceae; genus Actinopolyspora; species Actinopolyspora mzabensis. The sequence continues at coordinate 253,966 of NZ_FNFM01000009.1, read as the reverse complement.
GCTCTTGTCACGTCGGTACTCGACGGCACGCGGAAAAACCTGCCGGAATACCCCGATGTGGGAACTACCATCCGGCGCTCACCCGGAGAGGGCGATCCGTTGCGCTGCATTGATCATCCTGTTGGTGAAGTTGCGCACTCCAGCGAAACTACGCGGACGAATTATCCGAAACGTATCGCACGAACACGTTCGGTAGCTAGTGGTTCGGGCGCGATTCCGTATCCGGTTTCGGGCGGAGTATCCTCAGCGCGTGGTGACCACACGGCAGGCTCGACAGCGAACCGGAAAGCGACGGGACCGACACGGCCGCGGCCTACGCGGGCCGCTCTACCCGTCCTCGGTTCCTGCCGCCCGGAGCCGCTCGCAGCGCTTCGACGCGCTGGTACTCGACGCTCTCGAACCGATCGAGCAGCGGTGGCACACCGAACTCACCCAGCTCGACGTGGCGGTCGACGAAGTACCGGAAGTCGATGTGACGTCCCCCGAGTCCGTGGTGTGGGGCGACGACATGGTCGTGGACTCCAACGTGCCACTGGCGCGCCTCGTGCCGGAGAGCACCGATCGGCGCGGCAACGCCACCAGGGCGCGAATCGTGCTGTATCGACGTCCGCTCGAGGCCAGGGCGGGCAACGGCACGGACATGACCGACCTGATACACGACGTGCTCGTGGAGCAGATCGCCAGCTATCTCGGACTCGATCCCGGAGTGATCGACGGCAACTGACCCGATTGTGGCTGTATCACCTCGGTTTGGCGGGACGGTTCCGTGGCGGAACCTCTCGCGGGCTCTCGCTGCGGGGCCCCCGACATCGAGTAGGTACTACGCCACGTCGGGGGCGTCCTCGCGAGAGCACCACGAGAGAACCCGCGGCGGTGCCGGTGGCAAGGGTGGTCGGAGTTCACCCTGCGAGGGTGCTCGGGACTCGGCCTGCGTCGATGGGGCGCGGCGATTTCGTGGGAAATCGACGCCGCGCGGGGTCGCGCCGTATCAGTGTTCCGTGGAGTCGTCCCGCTGCCGTCGACCGCGGCCGGGGAAGGCACCGATCAGCGTGAACAGGACCGCGGCGGCCTGGCACGCGAGCAGACTGGTGCGAGGCACGGCGGTGAAACCGATCCTCACCTGCCCACCCGTCTCGGGCAGCGGCACGGCCACCTGCTCTCCCCAACCCGTGGCGAGCCCCACACTCGAGCCGTCGATGTACGCCCGCCAACCGGACTCCCGCTGGGCCGCGAGCAGCAGCACCCTTCCGGGACCTCCCTTGGAGACCCGAATCGTCACGTGCGGCAACCGGGTGGATATTCCTATCGGCCGGGTTCGCGGGCGCGGTGAGACGTCCTCACGGGCGTTGCGCGCCAGCGCGGGACCGAGCAGCGTCACGGGGGTGTGGGGCAGCAGCACCCGGAACACCCGCCGCCCGTTCACGGACTCTCCGGTGGCCGCGACGGTTCGGCCCGAGAGTGCCACGAATCCGGTCGAGTCGCCGCCCTCCGGAAGCGCGATGCGCCCCGCTCCCCTGGAAGCGGCTGCGGCCACTCCGGAACGCACCCGTTCCGCCTCGCCCGACAGCAGATCGGCCTGGATACGTGAGAGGGCCGCGACAGCCCCGGGAGCCGGCGCCAGCGAAGCACTGCCGAACCGGGGCCGCGGCCGGGGCGTGAGTCTCGGCGCTCCGGCGTCGGGGCGCAGGGTGAGCCAGTAGCCGGTGTCGCCCGCCGTGGTCGACGTCTCGGGAGCCGGACGCAGCGGCCCGGACCGTGCCGTGAGAAGCGTCCCGAGCGCCAGCGACAGCAGCACCACGACGGCGACCGCTCCCACCGGGCGCCACGAGACCACCCCTGTGGACCACCTTCGTGGTCCGGCGACACAGGCCAGCACGACCCAGAGCAGGCCGCACGCCGTCAGCAGCAACGCTCCACCGGCCCACCCGACACGGTCGGTCCCGCCGAGCAGCGGTGGCAGGGCGATCCGTGCGACGAGCAGACTCGCGCCCCATCCGAAGCAGGCCACCACCACACCGGGCAACGCCGCGCGACCGGGCACCCGGAACAGCAGGAGCAGCGCCGCGCCCACCGGCAGCGAAACGGCGAGCCAGCCCCACGCGCCGTCGCCGGGGTGCAATGCCAGCAGCGAGAGCCCGGCGGGATGCTCGGTCACCGGAAGGCCGGGCCCGTGCCACAGGAGCTCCGGATGTCGCAGCGCCACCACCGGCCACGGCAGCAGACAGGCCACGGGGAGCAGCACGAACGAGGCCAGCCCCGCCAGCCTGCGCACCGCACCCGCGGGGGCGAAGGGCGGGCAGAGGAATCCCACCACCGCGAGCAGCACCAGCAGCACGTACACGCCCGGGGCGAACGCGGCCAGCACCGCCGCCGCGAGCGCGGTGCGGCACGCCGTGCCCAACCAGTTGGGGCGCCCGCCCCCGTGACGCGGCACCAGTCCCAACAATCCGGCGAGGCCCGCCAGCAACGGCGGGAGCAGTACGTGCGCCAGCACCGCGTCGAGACGTCCCTGCACCACCCCCGCCATCGCGACCGGAAGCAGCGCGTAGGCCGCGGCGGCCAGGGCCAGCCAACTCCGGGGAACCGGGATCGAACGGCCCGCCAGGTAGGCGGACAGCCCGGCGAGGGGCAACTGTGCCAGCAGCAACAGTGCGACCGCCGTGGGCGGACCGCCGAACGGGGCGAGCAGCCCGCCCAACAACCCCAGCACCAGCAGGGTCGGCGGCGCAGGGGCTCCGGTTCCACCGTGGAGCGGATGCCACGCGGCGAGGTAGCTCGACCACGTCTGCTCCAACCCCGCCGCGGGCAGCAGCCTGCCCCCGTGCAGCTCCGCGCCCAGGCGGGAGGTCTCGGCGAACGGGCCGTGCGCGAGCAGCGCCAGCAGTACCAGCCCGACGAGCAGCACGAGCGGTGGGTTCAGCAGCAGCTCGCGCAGCACCCGCCGGCGGTCGACCGGCACGAACAGCAGCTCGTCCGCGGTCGATGCGGTGCCGGCGGCTCCGTCGCGGGGAGCGGGGGTGGGTCGTACCCGCGCTTCGATTCCGTCGCCGGCCTCGTCCGCACCGGTCTCGTTGTCCCGTGCGGCGCCGGAATGGTGCTCGGGCACGGCGATCACCACCGGATCGGTGGGTCTGCGCAGCCCCATCGCGGAGCGTCGGCGGGTACCCGCGTGCCCCAGCGCTCCGCTCGGCAACGCGTCCGGCCCGTGCTTGGCGGGGTTCGGCACCTCGGGAACGCGGGCGGGCGACGCACTCGACAGATCGAGGCCGAGCCGGGCGTCGTGCCGCACCCGGTTGCGCACCAACCTGGCGTATCCGCTCAGCACGAGGTCACGCATTCGATCGCCCCTGCCGGTCAGCAGGCCGTCGAGCCCGCTGCCCGCCGTGGCGGCTCTGCCGTGGCCGAGGCGTGCGTCCCGGAGCCGCAGCCTTCCCGTGAGCAGCCGGAGTCCTACCAGGAGCTCCGCGAACGCCTCCGGTGGTCGTCCCGTCACGAGCCGGGCGAAACTCCGGGGCAGCGCCAGCAGCACCAGCCGCGGTACGCCGAAGCGGTAGGCCCGGTTGCCCACATTGGCGAGGTAGGTGCGCACCTCGCCCTGGCGCCGAGTGGTGGCGGCGGTGCGGGAGTCCGCACCCTCGTCGCGCGGTTCACCCCGCTCGCCGGTGGTTGAGGCCACCGCGCGCCGCATGCGGGCCTCCGGCACGCACAGCACGAGGTGTCCGGCGGTGTTGGCCCGCCAGCCCAGGTCCACTTCCGCGCAGCCCGGTGGCAGTTGCTCGTCGAACCCGCCGAGCTCGTCGAAGACCTCGCGCCGTACCAGCGCACACGCCCCCGAGACCGCCAACACCTCGGACACCTGCAACGCGGAGCCCGCATCGGCCGGGAGGTGGCCGAGCGCCGGATCGAGTCCCGGTGATCGTGGACCGGTGCGCACCCGGCCCGAGGTGTCCATCGACAGTCCCGCGTCGACGATCAGCCGCGGGTCGTCCCGGTCGAGCCCCAGCGGGCCGAGCACGGCCGCCGAGGAATCGTTGTCGGCCACCCGCAGCAGCGTGTCCAGGCAGTCGGGTTCGGGAGCGGCATCGTCGCGCAGCAGCCACAGCCAGCTGCCGGGATCGCCCCAGCGCTGCTCGGCGTGGGCCACGGCGTGCGCCACTGCCGCGCCGAAACCGGTGTCGCTTCCGACGGTGAGCACACCGTCCAGCAACCCCGAACCGCCGGTCGCGGCACCGTCCACGGCAGTCCCATCCGGATCAGCCCCGTCCGGATCAGCCCCGTCCGGATCGATCTCCCCCGTAGCGGCACCGTCGGTCACCGAGCTTCCGGGCGCCGAGCTTCCGGGCGCCGCCTCCGCCGCGAGCGATTCGCCGGCTTCCCCGGCCGAACCGATCTCCACCGCCAGGAAGTGGCGTGGCGACACCGTCAGGCGCCGCAGTGCCGTCAGCACCTCCGGCAACCACTCCGCACCCCGACGACACACCAGCACCGCCAGCACCGGTGCCGTGCTCGGGTGGTGTTCACCGCTCGTCTCCCCGGCGGAACGTAATGCGGCCACCGTGTCCTCCCGCGTGCCGTGGTCCGATCACCGCACGACGGTAATGGACGGCCACGCGTTGGGGGACATGCTCCTACCGACGAGTAGGAATTCGTTGCCGCAGTGGACGGCTCGACTGGCGAGCGAGTTGATCAGCGGATGGCGTTGTCCACCGAGGGACGGCGCCGAACGAGCACCCCGAAAACCGGCAACGCAGCGGGTCCTCCCGCGTGTGCTCCCCGTGCGGACGCCCCCGAGACAGGCAGAAGACCACTCGATGTCGGGGCCGCCGAGGTGAGAGCCCGCGGGAGGCCCCGCCACCCGATCACTCGACGAACGGAACCGAAGAGTTCGGTCAACTGGCCTGCCGTTTGAGCCTGCGCCGTTCCCGCTCGGAAAGTCCTCCCCAAATACCGAACCTTTCGTCGTGCTCGAGGGCGTATTCGAGACATTCCGAACGTACTTCACATCCGGCGCAAATACGTTTCGCCTCGCGAGTGGAACCACCTTTTTCCGGAAAGAACGCCTCCGGATCGGTTTGGGCGCACAGCGCGCGTTCCTGCCAGTCCTGATCTTCCTCCGCCTCGATCAGTCCGGCCAGAATGTCGAGCTCGGCGACGCGAGCGTCCTCCCCCGCTGTCAGACCTTCCTGCTCGGTCCGCAACATTTGAACCTCCCCCGTTAAATTTTTCCGTTCCCGCGGCCCTCCCCAGGACTCACGGGACGTGATGAACCGGACAACCGGTTCGGTGTGGCCGGAATACCGGCCGCCGGACGAAATCGCGATCACGCCATCGCGGTTCGTCCGACCGTGCGCTTACCGGGCCTCCCGTCACCCGGCACCGCCGATCAGGTGATCGGTTTCCCCATCCCACCGAGTCAACCGATCAATCTTCCAGCGGTGAATAACACCAATGTGATTACACCCGTGTAGCCCGCCACGGTCAAGCGGAGACCATCCCGTAGGGGGACGGTTCCATCGACCGAAGGAGCAGAACGGGGTAACCGGAACAGTCCAACGGGGATCCCCCGTTCGGACCGCTCAAGATCCTCGAGTCAAGGAATACCACCGATGCGGCGACGACGCTTGGTGAGCGACCGGGAGACTGGTGGGGTGCGAAACACCCCGACACGTATCAGCCCACTGTTCCTCGCCCTGCTGGGGGCCACGGTCCTCGGCGGAGTGCTGGCCACCTCGGACAACCGGGCGCTGATCATCACCGGAGTCGTACTCCTCGTGCTCGGTGGCTGGGCCACCTCGCTGTGCCTGCACGAGTTCGGGCACGCCGTCGCCGCGCTGCGCGGCGGTGACCGCGAGGTGCGGGCGAAGGGCTATCTCACCCTCGACCCGAGGCGCTACACCGATCCGGTGCTGAGCCTGTTGCTGCCGATCCTGTTCGTGCTCATCGGCGGCATCCCGCTGCCCGGCGGCGCGGTGTGGATCAACCACGCGGCGTTGCGGTCCAAACGGGACGAGGCGAACGTCTCACTGGCCGGCCCGACGATGAACCTGCTGCTGGGTATCGGTCTCACCGCCTCGGTCGCCACGATCGAGATGCCGCTCGGACTGGCCGCCGGGCTGTCCTACCTGGCCTTCCTGCAGGTGATCGCCTTCGTGCTCAACATCCTGCCGGTTCCCGGACTGGACGGCTACGGCGCCATCGAGCCCTGGCTCTCGCCCAGGGCACGGCACTTCGGCGAACAGGCCCGGCCGTGGGCGCCGCTGGGGATCATACTGATCCTGTTCGTGATCCCCGGTGCGAGCTACGTCTTCTTCAGCGGGGCGGAAGCGCTGTTCAACGCGGTCGGCGGCAACACCCGCCTCTACGCGTACGGGAATCTGTACTTCCGGTTCTGGGAGTGACGCTCGTCGCGTGACCCGCCACGGGCGAGCACGCCGGGCGGCCCAGCGCTCCGCCCGGCACCGGTTGTCGCGGGCGGGGTCCACCAAGCCGCGGGACAGCCCCCGCCCCCGCCCGTGGGAGGATTCGGGACGTGAAGGTCGCAGTACTGGTCGGCGGAGTCGGTGGTGCGCAGTTCCTGCTCGGCGTCAAGCAGGCCCTGGGGCTGCCCCCGGTCGGCGAGCCCGAGGGGTCCGCACCGCACGAGGTCTCCGCGATAGTCAACATCGCCGACGACGTCTGGATGCACGGTCTGCGGGTGTGCCCGGACCTGGACACCTGCATGTACACCCTCGGCGGTGGCATCGACACCGGCAAGGGGTGGGGCCGCGCGTCGGAGACCTGGTCGGTCTCGGAGGAGCTGGCCGCCTACGAGGCCGAACCCACCTGGTTCGGCCTGGGTGACCGCGACATCGCCACCCACCTGATCCGCACCAGGATGCTGCGGGCCGGGTATCCGCTCTCGGAGATCACCGAGGCGCTGTGCGACCGGTGGCGGCCGGGCGTGCGGCTGCTGCCGGTGACCGACGACCGCGTCGAGACGCACGTGGCGATCGAGGACCCTTCCGGCTCGGGTGCCCGAGCGGTGCACTTCCAGGAGTGGTGGGTGCGCTACGGCGCCAAGCCCGAGGCCAGCGCGATCGTTCCGGTCGGCGCGGACGAGGCGACCGCCCACGAAGGGGCCATCGAGGCGATCAACGAGGCCGACATCGTGCTGGTGGCGCCGTCCAACCCGGTGGTCAGCATCGGGACGATGCTGGCCGTGCCGGGGGTACGTGCGGCGCTGCGCGAGACCACGGCGGCCGTGGTCGGGCTCTCCCCGATCATCAGCGGCGGGGCGGTGCGCGGCATGGCCGACGCCTGCCTGCGCGCGATCGGGGTGAGCAGCACCGCCCAGGCGGTGGGCGAGCACTACGGTTCCCGCTCCACCTCCGGGGAGGGCATCCTGGACGCCTGGCTGGTCCACAGCACCGACACCGCCCAGGTGCCGGGTGTGGCGACCCGTTCGGTGCCGCTGCTCATGTCGGACACCGCGGCGAGCGCGGAGATGGCGCGGGTGGCCCTCGACATCGGCGGGGTGGCCGCTCCGGAGGTGAGCGCATGAACGACCACGCCGCCGACGAGGAACTGCGGGTCCAGCCCGTTGCGGGACTGCCGGAGTTCGCGGCGGGCGACGATCTCGCGGGGGCGTTGCTGGCGGCGGCGCCCTGGCTGCGCGACGACGACGTCCTGGTGATCACCAGCAAGATCGTGTCCAAGATCGAGGGCCGGGTCATGGACACTCCGTCGGATCCCGAGGAGCGGGACGCGCTGCGGCGCGAACAGGTGCTGGCCGAGGCCGAGCACGTGCTGGCCCGCAAGGGCAGGACGCTGATCACGCAGAACAAGCTCGGCATAGTGCAGGCGGCATCCGGGGTGGACGCGTCCAACGTGGCCACCGACCAGATCGCGCTGCTGCCCCGCGATCCCGACACCACGGCGGAGCGGTTGCGCGCCGAGCTGGCCGAGCGGGCCGGGATCCGGGTGGCCGTGGTGATCACCGACACGATGGGGCGAGCCTGGCGGCTCGGCCAGACCGACGTGGCGATCGGTTCGGCGGGCGTGGCGGTGCTGCACCGCTACGCGGGCAGCACGGACTCGCTCGGCAACGCGCTGGAGGTCACCGAGGTGGCGGTGGCGGACGAGATCGCGGGCGCCGCCGACCTGGTCAAGGGCAAGCTGGGCAGAACCCCGGTGGCGGTGGTGCGCGGGATAGACGAGCGCGACGACGGTTCACGAGCGGGTGACCTGGTGCGCACCGTCGAGGAGGACCTGTTCCGGCTGGGAACCGCCGAGGCGATCGCGCAGGGACGCGGCGAGGCGGTGCTGCTGCGCCGCTCGGTGCGCGAGTTCGCCGACACACCGGTGGACGCCGAGGCGCTGCGCCGGGCGGTGGGTGCGGCGTTGACCGCGCCCGCCCCGCACCACACCCGACCGGTGCGGTTCGTGTGGCTGCGGGACCGCGCACTGCGCGGCAAGCTGCTGGACGCGATGCGGACCGCGTGGCTGGAGGACCTCCGCGCGGACGGGCTCTCCGAGGAGCGGGCCCGCCGCCGCGTCGGGAGGGGGAACCTGCTCTACGACGCGCCGGAGCTGGTGGTGCCGTTCCTGCTCCGGGACGGCGCGCACGACTACCCGGACGAGCGCCGCACCGACGCCGAACGCTCGATGTTCGTGGTCGCGGGCGGGGCCGCCGTGCAGAACCTGCTGGTCTCGCTGGCCGCCGAGGACATCGGCTCCTGCTGGGTCTCCTCCACGCTGTTCTGCCCCGAGGTGGTGCGGCACACGCTGGAACTGCCCGAGCACTGGGAGCCGCTGGGGGCGGTGGCAGTGGGGTACCCGGCCGAGCCGCCCGAGGGGCCGCGAGAGCCGCGCGATCCGGAAGAGGGTTTGGTGGAACTTTGAACGGGCCGCACACCGACGCGTTGCACACGCTGGAGGACTGGACACCGCCCACAGTGGCCGGTGGAGCGCCCGATCCGGGGCAGGAGGCGCTGCGGCACGCCTTCGTGGGCCTGCTGCGGGCGCGCGGCGACGCCTGCCTGCGGGAGTGCGAACCGGGCCACGTGACCTGTTCGGCGCTGGTGTTGGACGACAGCGGCGAGCACACCATGCTGACGCTGCACCCCAGGGTCGGCCGGTGGTTGCAGCTGGGCGGGCACTGCGAGCCCGCGGACGAGACGCTGGCCGCCGCGGCGTTGCGGGAGGCCACCGAGGAGTCCGGCGTCGAGGGGCTGGTGGTTAATCCCGACCCGGTGCACCTGGACGTGCACCCGGTCACCTGCTCGTTGGGCAAACCGACCCGCCACTTCGACGTGCGGTTCGTGGTGCGCGCGCCCTCCGGGGCCGTGCCGCGCCGCAGCGAGGAGTCGGTGGACCTGCGCTGGTGGCCGCTGGGTTCGCTGCCCGGCGGTGGCGATCTCACGCCGCTGGTGACGGCCGCGTCCTCCCGGCTGGGCGGCGATTTCGCGAGAAATTGACGGCCGTCCGGGGCGGATCCGATATCCGAACGCTGGTCCGATCCCCGAGGCCCGGAACACGCCGACCGGAACGAGCACCCATGAGCCACCCGGCCACACTGCCGCCCTGCCCCGACCCGCGCACCGGGCAGCCTCGTCCACCGCACGCACCGCTGGTCAGAGACCGAAACCGGAACGCGGCGACCAAGCGGGGTAAGCAGCACAACGCACCACGGCCGCCGCACGAGGCGTCTCCGATGGTCGAGTGGTTCCACCACTCCCGGTTACGCTCCCTGCTGGCCAGATTGACCCTGGTGTCCGTCATCTTCGTGATCGGTGTCTTCATGGGCGGGGTCGATCTGCCACGAGTGCTGGTTTTCTGGGTCACACTGGGCTCTTGGGCGTTGATTTCCGGGCTACGGAAGCACAATCCGAGCCTGTCCGCCGGGGTCGACTGGTTGGCCCACGAGAACGGGGACTTCGTGCTGACCTATCAGCTCGCCTTGGTCGAAGTAACCGGAACGAAGCTGCACCAGTCGCTGCGGCTCGTCGACGTCCACGGCAACGAGTTCTCCTCCTATCTCGACGATCCGCAGCGGAACACCGAGCTGTGGGACCTCGTCTACAACGGCATCCTGCACTCGGTGCATGTCAACGGGGCCACGATCAGCCAATCCACCCGCGATTCACTCGAACTCGACGACCCCTTGCGCTTCCGGGGATAGTGAGCGGCGCGGTTCCCGACGCTTCCCTGCCGCCGCACACCGAACCGCCGAGCGAGAGGTGAACGATGACCGGCAAGAACCCCGGCAAGGACCGCCGTCTCGACTGGCGGGTATCCAGCTACAGCGGCAACAACGGCGCGTGCGTCGAGGTCTCGGCGCTGCCCGGCGCGGTCACCGCCCGCGACTCCAAGGACCGCCAAGGCGCGGTGCTGACCTTCGACCAACACCAGTGGCGGGCCTTCCTGCACAGCCTGCGCGGGTAAGCACCGGGAAAACCGCGGACGACGACGATCCAACGCCGCTGGTGACGGCCGCATCCTCCCGGCTGGGCGGCGATTTCGCGAGAAATTGACGGCCGACCGGGGCTGCGGCCGGGTACTACCTCAGCGGTCGTTCACCGCACCGCGCAGTGTTCCCAGGAAGTCGAGCCACCGCGCCTCGGTGAAACGCAGCGTCCCGTGCTCGGGAGCCTTCGAGTCCCGCACGGCCACCGCGTCGCCGCCCAGTCCCACCTCGACGCAGTTCGCGCCGTTGCTGGTGTAACTGGAAGTACGCCAGGTTAACCGATCCATCGCATTCCTTCCGTAGTCAGCTCAACGCTCGCGCTCGTTTCGCGATCTCGTCGATCGACTCCTCTTGGGTGAGCGCAACCGAACAGAGCCTCTCAGCGGCTTTTCCGTAAGCCGCTACCTGATTCTCGTCCTGGATGTAGACCGCACCGTTCGGGTACTCGATGTAGCCCACCGACTTCGCTTCCTCGAAGTCGAGCACGCTGAACTCACCATCGAGACCGTCGTGTACCGGCACGGACAACGGCATCACGTGCATGGTCACGTTGTCCCGGCTTGCGAGTTCGAGCAAGTGCCGCAGTTGCGAGGCCATCACTTCCGCCCCACCGACGAGTCGGTCGAGCACCGACTCCTCTATGACCGTCTGGAAGTCGAGCGGCGAGTTCCCGTCGAAGAGTCGCTGCTGACGCTCCATCCGGAGCTTGACGACGCGTTCGGCGTCGATAGCGCTCACTCGAAGGTTATCGGCCAACAGGGCCTGCGCGTAATCCGGAGTCTGCACCAGTCCCGGCAGCGCCAGCGGTTCGTACATGAACTCCCGTGTGGCCAGCCCCTCCAGCCCGACGAATGTCTTCATCCAGTCCGGCACCACGTCCGAGAAGGCGGCCCACCAGGTTCCCTGATCGGCTCTGCCGGAGAGTGAAGCCAACCGGTCGATCTGCGCCTCGTCGGCTGCGTAGAACCGCAGCAACGTGGTCACTTCCTCGGGATGTTGCTGGTTACGGCCGATCTCCAGATAGTTGATCTTCGAGTGGGTGCACCCGAGCGCCTTGGCGGCAGCGCTCTGAGTCCTGCCCGAAGCGATACGCGCGAGGCGTAGCTCGTTGCCTATCAACCAGCGCAACGCGGACGGATCTGATCTGTCGGCCACCAGCGAACCTCCGTGTGCTCACCCACTTCCGGCTCCAGTTTCCCAGCATCATGTTCGCCCACTGAAATTCACCTACTTGTGGCACTTACACCGGCACATGTGCCTAGTAATGTGCCAAAGTGTCGACCGGAGCTGACGAGTCTGGAACTTTTCCCAGCGAACAGCTATCGAGTCGGCCTCACTCACGAAAAGCGAGGAAAGGAACGACCATGACGCTTCCCGAGGAAACGCTGCGCTGGCGGGGACCGGTGGTGTGGTGGCAGCCGGTGGCGGGCTGGCGGCACGCGCTGTCGCCGGAACTACGCCCCAGACCGGGGCAGCGACGAACGACGCTGTGCGGCGAGGACGTCGAACTGATCGACCCGACCGAGGTGGACTGGCTGATGCCCACCTGCGACACCTGCATGTCACTGGCCTGCGGCCGGATGGAGCAACTACGCCTGAACGAGGACGAGGAAGCGCGACGCCGAGCCGCGATCCGTCGTCTGACAGGTGAGAGTGAATGAGCACATCACGGGAAGAACATCGACTCGAGGAATGATCCCGCGCATGGCGGCACGGATCACGTCGTGCCGCCAGCCTACTGTGATGCTCGGCAGGAAACCGATCCTTCTGAGTAGCAGCACCCTGTCGATTTCGCAATTCAGAGTGACACCCTGCCCACTGATTCACTTTCGGCAGGCTGGGGAGGACCGTTGGCGATCAGCGACGCCGCGGGCGCGGTCGGCGACTTCGTCGGTGACATCTTCTGAAACGAGCACCCATGAGCCACACAGCCGGACTGCCGCCCAAACCCGACCCCAGGACCGGAGAACCACGGCCACCACGCGCGCCGCTCGAACCGGATTGGAAGCGTGCCGAGGACAAACGTCCCGGAGGTGAGCACCAAGTACCTCAACCACCCGACGGATACGGCCCCGTACTCGAATGGTTCCGTCCCACACGGGGTTACTCCGTGACACTCGGTGCGATCATGGCGACCATCATGTTCGTCTTCTTCTGCATCAGGGACACTGGATTCAGTTGGATGACGACGTGGTGGCTGTGGCTGTTCGTCGTTCTTTCACCGATACCGTTCCTGTTCATGGGGAGAGCCATCCGCATTTCCGCTGGCGCGGACTGGCTGCGCTACGGGAAGAGCGGATTCGTCGGCACCTACGAGCTCACCACGGTGAAGATCACGACCGGTGGAGCATCACGTTATCTTGAGCTCACGGACGAACACGGAAACAGCACGTACGCTCCGCTACACAACCTTCAGATGAACCGCGAGCTGTGGGACCTCGTCTACAACGGCATCCTGCACTCGGTGCGCGGCAACGGCGCCGAGACCAACAAACTCGCCCGGACCTTCCTCGACCTCGACAACCCGCTGCGGTTCCGAGGGGAGTGAGCGGCGCGGGCGCCGCCCGCGACTCCGAGGGCGCCAGGGCGCGGTGCTGACCTTCGACCACCAGCAGGGGCGGGTCTTCCCGCACAGCCTGCGCGGCTGAGGGCTGTCCGTAGATTTCTCGCGAAATCGCCGGCTCACCCGTGGCGCATCGCTCGTTCACCGAGCCGGGCTCGTCTCTCAGCCGGGGAGTTTCGTAAACCGCCCGGTGCCGGCCCTGGGGGGCGGGGCCACCCCACCCACTCGTAGCCCAGGTTCTCCGTCCACTCCCGTTCCGACGAGGTCGGTGTCGATACGATCACCCGCTGCTCGGCGAAATGCTCATTTCGGACCGTTTTCCTGTCCCGGAGCTTCCTCACGGACCGCGCGCACTGCCTCGACGATCTCGTCCATGCTCAGCGGGCCACCGCCCACCGGCTGCAGTTCGGTCAGTGCAAGATTTCGCGCGAACCGCGCTTCTTCCTCCGACATCCGCTCCCTCAGCAGTCGTGCGAGAAGCGCACCCCACCGGCGGGCAGTTCCACGCCGGGCCAGACGCGCACGCCTTCGAGCAGTTCGCAGCCCGCGCCGACCACGGCACCGTCGGCGACCACGGCACCACGCAGCACCGTGCCCGCCCCGATAACGGCCCCCGCTCCCACGACGCTGTCGGCGATCTCGGCACCGGCCTCAACCCTGGCCCCGTCGAACAGCGTGGCCCCCGAAAGCGCTGCCCGTTCGGACACGACGCAGTCCGCACCGACCGTGGTACCTCCCCCCAGTGAGGCGCTCTCGGCGATCGAGGCACCGGGCAGCACCAGCGACTCCCCCACCCGGCCGTCGAGCGCCTCCGTGGGAGCGACGCCCCGGACCAGATCCGCCGAGCCGCGCGCGAAAGCGGCGGGCGTGCCCAGATCCAGCCAGTAGCTGGAGTCCACGTACCCGTGCAACCGCGCTCCGGACTCCAGCAGTCCCGGGAACGTCTCGCGCTCCACCGAGACGGGACGGTCCCCGGGAATCCCGTCGATCACCTCACGACGGAAGACGTAACACCCCGCGTTGACCTGGTCCACCGGAGGATTCGGCGTCTTCTCCAGGAAAGCGGTCACCCTGCCGTCCTCGTCGGTGGGCACACAGCCGAACCGGCCGGGATCGTCCACCCTGACCAGGTGCAGTGTGACGTCGGCCGCATCCGCGCGGTGCTCGCCCAGCAGCGCGGGCAGGTCCACGCCGGAGAGGATGTCCCCGTTGAACACCAGCACATCGGGTTCCCGCAGCCGGTCCGCCACGTTGCGGATCGCACCGGCGGTGTCCAGCGGCTCGTGCTCCACCACGTACTCCAGCTCCAGCCCCATGCCGGAACCGTCACCGAAGTACTCGGTGAAGGTCTCGGCCCGGTAGGAGGTGCTGAGTATCACCCTGGTGACCCCCGCGGCGCGGATCCGCGAGAGCAGGTGGGTCAGGAACGGCACTCCGGCAGTGGGCAGCATCGGTTTGGGGGCGGACAGGGTCAGCGGCCGCAACCGCGTGCCTCGGCCACCCACGAGCACCACGGCCTCCGCACCGCTGGTCGGCGCGTGGTCGTCGGGACTCGTCATCGCCATGCACCTCCCCGGACCGAGGGTCCGCTCGTTTCGACTCGCACGGGTGATCGTCGCCTACGACCCGGCCACTTCACACCGTCGTCGAATTCGACCAACTCATCACCCTGACGTAGGAATCCATGAGGAATACTCTGGCAGTAGCAGCACCCACCTGGTATGGCGCCCCTGGTCGGCACGGTCCGCCAATGCGAAACCACGCGGTGTCGAACACTCTGTCACGATGGACCTGCCACCACGGGGTCGAGCCGTGAGGTCGGCCGACTCGGGACCGGCTAATCCACCGGACGGACGGGCCACGCTGCGGCTGAAAATCCACCGGCCAGCATTGAGAGGGACCAATGGACCCCCGCAACCGAGCCGACGAATCACTTGCTCGTGCGCGGGCACGGGGTGCGTTCGTCGTCACACCGGACAGCGCTACCTCGCCGATGGACGCGGCGCAGACCGTGCGCATCCCGCGCGACTCGATGCGTGACGTGGAGCGGGAGGATCCGAACTCCACGCAGCTCCTCCCGGACTCGACGGGACAGTCCTCCCAGCGGGAGCAGCGGAGCAATCAGCAGGAACAGCAGAACCCCCGAGGGGAACAGCCCAACCAGTGGGAGCAGCGTCCCCGCCAAGGGGAGCAGGAGAGCGCGCGGCGCTCGGAGCCCCAACGGCCGGAGCAGCACCCCCCGGCCGAGCACTCCACAGCCGAGCAGCCGTCGACCGAACAGCGGGCCTGGCCCACCTACGACGCCGACGTACCCACCACACCGCACCGGATCGACAACGCCGCCTACCGGCACGATCCCCGGCACAGTCCACAGCGGTTCGACTGACTCGGCGTCCCGGCAGACCCACTCTGCGCGGGAGAAGAGCTCACCGGGGGGTGGAGCCCTTCAACTCCCGGGCCGAACCCCGACCACTTCCGCTGTCGGCACCGCTGCGGGATTCCCCGCAGCGGTGTCGATTTCTCGCGAAATCGCCGGGCCGGTGCGGCGGTGCGGGCGTCAATTTCTCGCGAACTCGCGGTGCACGAGAACGTCGTCGGGAAACGACCATGCGACTGAGAAGCGCGGGAAACCCCGAAGCCGAACCCCGAGCACTCCCGCAGGTCGAGTTCCAACCACTCTCACCACCGGCACCGCCGCGGGTTCTCCCGCACGGCTCTCGCGAAGACGCCGGAGACGTTGTGTACCTACCCGATGTCGCCGGACCCGCAGCGAGAGCCGTGCGAGAGATTCCGCCACGGAACCATCCCAGCAGCTGACGTGGAACGCTCTGCTACTAGCGGTCGGAGTTGCGCGCGACGAACCGGGCACGTGCGCCCAGCGCGGCCCGCAACGCGACCCGCAACGGTGCGCGGGTCGGCCCGGGATTCCGGTCGGCGAGGTAGCGGTATGCACTGCGATGGTGTTCGTGCAGCATCCGCCCCGAGGAACGGGCCGTGGCGTGCCCACCGATGTGGGTCACCTCACTGTCCGGCACGTACACGTTGAGCCAGCCCGCGCGGCCCAACCGGTCGCCGAGGTCGACGTCCTCGAAGTACATGAAGTAGCGCGGATCGAAACCGGTCACCGAGTCCAGCGCGGCTCGCCGCAGCAACAGGCAGGAGCCGGACAACCATCCGGCCGTGCGCTCGGCGGAGCTGTCGGTGGACTGCCGGTAGGCGCGGCTGAACGGATTGTCGGGCCATATCCCGCCCAGCAGGGCGTGCCCGGCTCCTCGTCCCAGTGACGGCAGCGCTCGGGCCGAGGGGTAGACGCTGCCGTCCGGTTCCCGGATCAACGGGCCGAACGCACCGCCGCGCGGCCAGCGTTCGGTGGCCGCCAGCAGCTCGTCGAGACTGCCGGCGCTCCACTCGACGTCGGGATTGGCGACGACCACCCAACCGATGTCGTCGCCCAACTCGGCGATACCGCGGTTCGCGGCCGAACCGTAACCCAGGTTGGCGCCCATACTCGCGAGCTCCACGCCGGGGCGCAGCGCGGCGCGTTCCGGGGAGCCGTCGGTGGAACCGTTGTCGGCGAGGATCACGCTGAGTTGCCGATCGGTGGCCTTGGGCAGGGTCTCCAGAAAACGGTCCAGCGCGTTGCCGGGCGAATAGGTGACGGTGACGACGGCGAGCCCCTCGCCGTAACTTTGGGAGTCGCGCACGTCGTCATTCTCACGCATGGCGCGGAACCGAGCGGCCCCGGGAGCCGCCAACCGCGACGCCCCGCCCGGAGGCGGCCGAGTTACGGCGACGCCGCACGCCGCCTCGCCCGGAGCGGTTTCACCGCAGACAGCGGTGCCACCGGTTGCGCCGGTGCAGATACTCGGCGTGCTCGTAGGCGGCGCGATGCCTGTCCGCGCAGTCGGCCCAGGTGAACTCCTTGGCACGCTGCTGGGCCGCGCTGGACAGTTCGGAACGCCGCACCGGATCGTCGAGCAGCTCGCCGATTCCATGCGCGATCCCTCGTTCCGCCACACCGCAGTAGGCCACCGCGTCTCCGCCCACCTCCGGCAGACTGAGCCTTCGGGTGGTGAGCACGGCCGCGCCGCAGGCCATCGCTTCCAGCACCGGAAGACCGAACCCCTCCCCGAGGCTCGGATAAGCCACCAGGGCGGCTCCCCCGAGCAAACCGGCCAACCGATCGAACGGTTGATAACCGGCACGAATCACCCGAACACGGTGCGGTACCGATTCGAGCGCGTTTTCCACATCGGTGTCCCACCCGGTCTGCCCGGCCAGCACCAGAGCGGGGGAATCGCGACGGTCGGCGACCGCCCGGGCGAAACCGCGGATCAGCGCCGGAACGTTCTTGCGCGGCTCCAACGCCCCCAGAAAGGCCACATAGGGCTGGTCGCCGAGCCCGAGGGAACGCCGCACGGCGGTGACCTCCTCAGGTGCCGGCGGGTGGAACCGCTCCGGGTCCACCCCGTGATACATCACCCGCAGCCGCGTGGCGTTGGCTCCGGCTGTGCGGATGAGCTCGTTGGAGGTAGCTCTGCTGGGCACCACGCAAACCGTGGCGCGGCGCAGCGCCGCCCGGGTCCACGCCCGGAAGAACCGTGCCTTGACCGGCGAGTGCAGCGGCGCGTCGGAGAAGAACGTGGCGTCGTGCAGCGTCACCACCGAAGCGCTGGTGTTGGCCAGCGGAACGGTGTAGTGCGGGGAGTGCACCACACGGGCGTTCAGCCGCCTCGCGAGCCTCGGCAGCGTGGTCTGCTCCCAGGAGAGCCGGGCGGTGCGGGTGACGACCGAGTCCGCGGCGGGCACTATCCGGGTGTGCGGCGCGATCCTGCCGTAGAGCTCGGCGTCGCGTGGCTGGCAGGCCACGCTCATCGGTGTTCCGGCGGTGTCCAGCGCGGCGAGCAGGGAATCGATGTATCTGCCGACGCCGCCTCGGTCCGCGGGCACGGCGGTGGCGTCGACAAGCACGTGTGGATCTCCTCGGTGCACGCGAGCAGCCTAGGAGGTAGGCATCGGCCCTCGTGGCGGGATGGTGAAATCCACCGCCGCCAAGCCCGAAATGTGACAGCGCTCCCACCCGTTGGGGGGATCGCTCACCGAGCGTCGGGGCGCGGAGAGTGGTTAGCCGCGTCCGCAGCACCGGTGTGCAGGCGCCAGACGCGGCGGGCGGTGTCGTGCCAGTCGAACCGGCTCGCCCGAGAGCCGCCGGCTTCGATCATCCCTGCCGCCAGACGTGGATCGGCGAGCACCTCGCGCAGCGCCGACGCCAGCGCGGTCGCGTCCGATCTGGGCACCGCGACGCCCGCCCCGTCCGCGAGTTCCACGAGCGCGGGAGCGTCGGAATGCACCACCGGGGTTCCGGCCGCCATCGCCTCCAGCACGGGCAGCCCGAATCCTTCAGCCATGCTGGGGGCCACGAGGGCGGCCGAGCGACGCAGCAGCACAGCCAGGTCGCTGTCCGCGACGGGACCGAGATACCGGAGCCTGCCGGGTGGGAGCCCGTGGCGAGCCGCGAGATCCGACAACGAGACGTCGCCCCAGCCGGGCGCGCCCACCACCAGCAGTGGGACCTCCGGAGCTTCCGGCTCGGCCAACGCGCGGATCAACCACTCGTAGCCCTTGCGGGGCTCGATCGTGCCCACGGCGAGCAGGTATCTCGGTGGCAGCCGCAGCCGACGTGCCCTCTCCTCCGCTGACTCGCCCGTCTCCGCTGGGTGCCCCGTCTCCGCTGGGTGCCCCGTCTTCGCTGTGCCGGGGGAGAGCACGGCGGTGCCGACCCCTTCGCCGATCACCTCGATCCGCGTGGCGCTCGGGACGTGTCGCCGCAGGTCGGCGGCGACCGCCTCGGTGGGCACCACCAGCGAGTCCGCCTTTCGCGCCGCCCTGGCCACGGCTCGCCGGTGCCAGACCGCGCCGCGTGCGGTGAGTGTCTCGGGATGGCTCCAGGGAACCGTGTCGTGCACGGTCACGACCAACCCACGGCCGGGCGCGACCGGCGGGAACAGCGGCGTGGGGGCGTGCACCGAATCGGCGGAGACGCGGGGCCACCGGCAGTACTGCCAGGCCAGGGTCAACGCCCTTCTCGGCAGTGGCAACACCTCCGGGCCGCCCACTCCCTCGACCTCGGCGCGGGCCGGATCACCGCCGGAGCTGACGACCGTACTCACTTCCCAGCCGGGCGGAGCCGTGGCCGCCAACGCGCGCAGCAACTCACGGGTGTAGCGCCCCGTGCCACCCGGTACCGGTGCGAGCAACTGCTCGGCCACGACAACCAGCTTCGGCACAGCCACCCCCAGTCCACACGTTTCACCGACCGCTGCCCGCCAGACAACCACATCCGCGATCGGGGTGAGGCGATAGGCTACGGACGTGACCGTGGAGCAGGCCCGCAGCACGATCGTGGTGGTGACCTGGCGCGGTGCCGAGCACATCGGAGCGTGTCTGGACGCGCTCGCCCGGCAACGGAACCACCGGCTGCTGGTGGTGGACAACGCCTCCGACGACGGCACGAGCGAACTGCTGGCCCGGCACCCTTCGACTCCCGAGGTTCTCCGACTACCCCGCAACCTCGGCTACGCGGGCGGTCTCGCTGCTGCCTTCGGGCTGGTGCGGACACCCTACTTCGGCTGGCTCAATGACGACGCCGCACCGGCACCGGATTGGCTGGCCACATTGGAGGATTCGTTGGACCACGATCCGGGTGTCGGTGCGGCGACGAGTCGGATGTGGAACCGGCGGGGGCCGCTCTCCAGTGGTGTTCGGCTGACCGGCACGGGGCACGGCGCCGACACCGTGGCGGGGGACGGCATCGTGCCAGCGGACAACGCCGGTACGGGTGAGGAAGTGTTCGGGTTCTGCGGCGGGGCGGCCCTGCTGCGCACCTCGGCGCTCTCGACGGTCGGCGGCATCCCGGCCGACTACTTCTGCTACTACGAGGACACCGACACCTCCTGGCGCCTGCGGCTGGCCGGGTACGGGATCACGCGGACGGCCGCGAGCTGCGAGCACTCGCACGGTTCGTCCTCCGATCCCGGATCGGCACGGTTCCACCGCTGGAACGAGCGCAACCGGCTGCTGACGCTGCTGCGCTGTGCGCCTGTGGAGGTCGCCCTGCGGGAACTGCTGCGGTTCGGCGCGATCACCCTCACGCTGCCCTGGCGCGGACTGCGGCAGCGGCGAGTCCCGGACGCAGCGAACTTCCGGGTGCCGCTGCGGCTGGGAGTGCTGGCCGAAGTGGCCGCGCGGGCGCCGACGACTCTGCGGCAGCGACGCAGGATCACCGAGGTCTGTGCCGTCGATCGCCGTCGTCTCTGGCGGAGCTGGGCCGGGAAGTGAGGGACGTAGGCCCGCCTTCCCGGCCGGGAGATCAGGTTTCGACGGACTCTTTCCCGCTGAACATCTGGTAAAGCCGGACACAGGCGGGCACTCCCACCATGAATCCGAACAGCATCACGGCCAGCATCACGGGCACCCCGAGCCATATGTTCGGCTCGTAATCGGCCCGGAACACCTCCGGACGAGTGCTGGTGGTACCGGCACCACCGCTTCTGATGGCCCGCCGGACCACCGCGACTTCCTCACCGACATCGCCGGGCTTGAGCTGCGAACCCGAGACCTCCCACATCTCCGTCGTGCCGTCCCGCCAGGTCACCCGCGCCTGACAGATGTAACCGAAACCGACGATGTTGCCCCGCTCCGGAGCGTCCGACTCCGTGATCGGACCGTCGAACCGGCACTGCTGCGCCACAGCCGTGCCACGAGCCGTCACTTCCGAACCGACAACCCCGAAACCGAAGAACGGGATCACCACGAGGATCCCCGAGAGGAACAGTGCCACCCCGACCGGCACCAGCAACACGTCACGAATGAAACGAACAACACGCACGCCGAACTCTTCCTCTCCCGTTCTTCGGCGATCGAACCGAACGAACTTTACTCACTCGACCGGAACGCTCTCCCCCGAGAAAATCCGGGACAGCCCGGAAATCCCGAGAGCGGCGAACACGAATCCCAACAGACACGTGGCCAGGACCGAACCCCACGCCAAGAGCACCTGTGGTTCGAAGTCGGCACGGTAGATCTGCGGACGCGTGTCGCTGCCCTTGGAGTAGTCGATCCGCCGCTCGACAACGTCCACCCTGTTCCCGACATCGTCCCCGGTCAGTTGCGAACCGCTCACTTCGCGCGTCTCCACACCGCCGTCGTTCCAGTGAACCCGAGCTCGGCAGATCCATCCGAAGCCGATCACGTTCTCCCGCTTCGGGGCACTCGACTTCGCGATCGGCCCCGCGAAGCGGCACTGCTGCGCGACAGCGGTACCGCGCGCCGAGACCTCGGCCCCCGCCGCACCGGTTCCGAAGTACGGCAGTACGACGAAGAACGCGGCCAGAAACAACAGCACCCCGATCGGCACCAGCAACACATCACGAACAACACGCACGATTTCTCCCAGGACCGGCCCGATAGCTGCTCCGCGAGCTACGAAAACTTCACGGCTCACGCACCGTCGGTGTGATCGTGCTTGCCCATCTCGTGATCCGCGTAGTCCTGGTCGTCGGCCGTGGCACCGATCGCGGCGGTGTTGCGAGCGATCTCCTGCCCACGGGTCAGATCGGACAGTGAGCGGTTGCTCGCCCAGTTCTGGATACCCTTCCCGATCCGCGAGTTCGGCTGCAGCAACTCGTCCACCTTGGTCAGCAGTGGTTTTACCTTGCCCACGAGCTCAGCCAGCTGCCGGAAGGCCCGGACGATCTTGTCCAGCCATTCGGAGACCCTGCTGGCCCACTTCGCGACGATCCGGATGCCGTCGGCGATGAGCAGCGGGGTGAGCGCACCGAGCGAGAGACCGGCCGCCGCCGAGGACCGCACCAGATAGGTGACCAGTTCGGACATGGCCGAGGCGATCATGTCCCGCACGGTGGTGCGGACGATCAGGATGGCCGTTCCCGCACCGGAAACCGCCGCGCCAACCGCCCTGGCCGATTCCGCGGCTCCCTCGATGAGCTTGGCCTCGCCGGAGCCGAACATCCGGTACGACTCGGCGGCCGGTCCCTGCCAGCCTGCCGTGTCGGTGTCGACCGCCTGTTGCATCTCCGTCGCTGCCTGCTGCAACTCGTCCGAGATGTTGGCCCAGGTGTGGGCGTTGGCCTGCACCTGGTCGTGGTTGCCCGCCAGCGAGTCCAGCATGTCCGGTAGCGGCCAGACGTGTTCCATCATCCAGGCGAAGGTGGAGGTCAACAGCGCGTCGAACGGATTGGCCACGGTGGCGAGAGCGTCCACAGCGGCGGCGCCGCCGGTGATGGCGGCTTCGCCCCAGTCCTCATTCTTTACCGCGCGCCAGGAATCGACGGCGAAATCGACGACCATGAGGCCGTCCTCCCACATCTGGGAATCCGGCTCCGCCTCGACCAGCGGATTGTCCTGGCTCACGTCAGATCTCCCCCAATTCGTTGCGCACCGACTCCAGTAGTTCGGAGACGTGCTGATCCACGGCGTCGTAGGTCTCCGCCGCTCCCTCGATCCCGGCGGCCGTGGCCTCCACCGCCGCGTTGGCGGTCGCGATGGTCGCCATGCACTGCACCTCGATCGCACCGATCAACGGGGTGAGGATGGGGCTGCACAGGATCCCGTACGCGTCCGTGCCGTTCAGCGAGACCTCACCGGCAGCACCCTGCGCCGTGCCGATCCGGTCGGTCACCTGCTGCAGGTGCTGCGCGTGCGCGCGGATCTCGTCGGTGTTGACGTCGAAACGCTGTTCTCCCAAGGTTCACCTCCTGCGCTGGTTCAGCCAGTCGTACTCGTCGAACTGCTCGTCGTCGGAGTCCTGGCCGCCACGAGTGGACGCGGCGTCCCCCTGCTCCGGTTCCACCGGAAACCGGTCGCGCATCCCGGACAACACCGAATCCATCGTCTCGCTGTCCTGCCCCAGCACGGGTTCCATCGCTTCCCGCATCCGATCCGTGAGCTGCGCCTGGGCCGAACGCACCGTGGTCAGGATCGTCTCGGACAGCTGCTCGGGACGCTGTCGCAGCGCACCGTCCTCCAGCCGCAGATCGGACATGTTGCCGTTCTGGTCGACGGTCACCCGCACCGAACCGTCCCCACTGCTCGCCTCGCCCGAGACCGCCGAGGCCGCGTCCTGGATGCGCTGCGCCTGCTGCATCTTGTCCTGGATCTGCTGCCGGAAACCGGCCAGCATCTCGTCCGGATCGGAAGGTGTGCTCACTTTTCCCCTCGTCCTTTCACCCGGTCGTGCTCCGAACTCGTACGGATACTACGGAGCGGTTCACAGCGACATGACACCAGACGAGTGAGGCCGTGTTGGGCAGAACGGATCATTCCGGACAGCGGACACCCGACACCGGGTGCCTGCGCGAAGCGGTACTCACCCGATAGGGCAGTCTGGTGGCGTGGCTGACCCCGGGAACAGTGCCGAGCTGCCGATGGTGTCGGTGATCACCGTCAACTACTACGGCACCGACAGCACCATCACCTGTCTGAACGCGGCGCGAGAGTTGGACTACCCACCCGACAAACTCGAACTCATCTGCGTGGACAACGAGAGTTCGACCGAGAACGCGGAACGGCTCGGTGCTCTCGACGGGGTGAAACTGCTGACGTCCCGGGAGAACCTGGGATTCGCGGGCGGCTGCAACCTGGGGGCCCGGGAAGCGAGCGGCACCGTGCTGGCGTTCCTGAACAACGACGCGGTACCGGACCCGGGGTGGTCGCGCGCGGCGGTCGAGGTACTGCGTGCCGCACCGACGGTGGGAGCCGTGGCGGGCAAGGTGCTGGATTGGCAGGGCAGCCGGATCGACTTCGTCGACGGCGGGCTTACCTGGTTCGGCATGGGCTACAAGCGCCACGCTGGCGAGCTCGACGACGGCAGTCACGACGGCGCCCGCGACGTGTTGTTCGGCACCGGTTCCTCGCTGTTCGTACGCACCGAGCTCTTCCGAGCACTCGGTGGGTTCGACGAGCGGTTCTTCATGTTCTACGAGGACGTGGACCTGGGGTGGCGGTTGAACCTGCGCGGCTGGCGGGTGCGCTACGAGCCGACCTCGGTGGCCTACCACCGGCACCACGAATCTATGACCGCGGTGAGTTCGGCACGCGAGCACTACCTGCTGGAGCGCAACGCCCTGGCCGCGTTGTACAAGAACGTCTCCGAGGCGACCCTGGCGCGTGCGCTGCCCGCCGCGCTCGCGTTGAGCGTGCGCAGGTCGACCGCCCGTGGCGAACTGGACCCGCACCAGCTGGAGCTGGACCGCAGGCCCGCCGATCCGCGCGAGGACGAAACACCCGTACCCGTGGACCGACAGGTCCTGGCCGGGGTGCTCGCCATCGACCGGTTCGTCGACCTGCTGCCCGAGTTCGCACGCGCCCGCGAGGTCGAACAGCGCGAGCGGGTCCGCTCGGACGCCGACCTGGTTCCGCTGCTGCGCAAAGCGATGGAACCCGCCTATCCGCTACCGCGTTACCTCGCGGCGCACGACGCGCTGGTGGAGGCCTTCGAGCTGGAAACCGTCTTCGGGGGCTCGCGCCGGATCGCGGTGTTGACCGGGGACGCGATCACCGAACGGATGGCCGGGCCCGCCATCCGGGCATGGCACACGGCGGAAGCGCTCGCCGTGGAGCACGAGGTGCGACTGATCAGCGTCAACGCCGAGGTCACTCCCTCCGATGCGGACTTCGCGGTGCTGCGCGCCGCACCCCGCGAGCTGCCGTCGCACGTGGACTGGGCGGACATCGTGGTGGTGCAGGGGCACGTGCTGGAGATGGTGCCCGCGCTGCGACGGCAGGACTCCGGCACGATCGTGATCTGCGACATCTACGACCCGATGCACCTGGAACTGCTGGAGCAGGGCAGGGACACCGACGAGCAGCGCAGGGACGCGGACCTGCGCGGCACCACCGAGGTGCTCAACAAGCAGCTGCGCCGCGGCGACTTCTTCCTCTGCGCCTCGCAGCGGCAACGACACTTCTGGCTGGGCCACCTCGCCGCACTGGGCAGAATCACACCCTCGGTCTACGACGACGACCCGACCATGCGCTCGATGATCTCGGTGGTGCCGTTCGGACTGCCGAACCGGCCACCGAGTCGCACCGGCCCGGGCATGCGCGGGCAACGGGAGGGCATCGGGCCCGCGGACAAGATCGTGCTGTGGGCGGGTGGGGTGTACAGCTGGTTCGATCCGCTCACCCTGCTGCACGCGGTGCACCGGCTGTCGGAACACCACCCCGAACTGCGGTTGTTCTTCCTCGGGATGCGGCACCCCAACCCCGACGTCCCGGAGATGGGCATGTCGGACCGGACCAGGGAACTGTCCGACCGGTTGGGACTCACCGACAAGCACGTCTTCTTCAACGAGACCTGGGTGCCGTACGAACAACGCCAGAACTACCTGCTGGACGCCGACTGCGGAGTCACCACGCACTTCGAACACGTCGAGACCACCTTCGCGTTCCGCACCAGGATGCTGGACTACCTCTGGGCAGGGCTGCCGGTGGTCACCACCGACGGCGACTCGTTCGCCGACCTGGTGCGGGACGAACGGCTCGGCGTGGTGGTCCCCGCCGAGGATCCGAATGCCCTGGCGGAAGCCATGGAACGGGTGCTCTACGACGAGCCGTTCATCCAGGAGTGCAAGGAACGGATCGCCGAGGTGCGGGAGCGGTTCACCTGGGAGACGGCACTGCGACCGCTGACGGAGTTCTGCCGCGCTCCGCGTCCGGCTCCGGACCGCCTACCGGCCAGTGCTCCGCTGACGCGAACACCCCGGAAGTCGAGGACGGCGGCGCTGCGCGAGGATGTCGGACTGCTGCGCGAGTACCTGGACCAGGGCGGGGTACGCGAGGTCACCAAACGTGCGGCGGGCAGACTGCGCCGACTCGCCGGGCAACGGCTGCGTGGCAAGGGAAACCCCTGACGTGCGGATAGTGCTGGACGGAACCCCGCTGTTGGGAACGCGCACCGGGATCGGACGCTACACCGCCCGCCTGAGCGAGGCACTGGCCGAACTCCCCGAAACACGGGTGCGGCTGCTGGGACTGACCACCCGCGGCTGGTACGCACTGCGCGGTGCGGCCCCGGCGGGAACCCGGACGTGTGGTCCACCGCTTCCCGCGAGGATGCTGGCGGCGTGCTGGTCGCGTTCGGAGTTCCCACCGATCGAACCGCTGGGTGTGCGCGGTGACGTGGTGCACGGCACGAACTTCGTGCAGCCCGCCACGGCACGCACTCCGGGGGTCGTCACGATCCACGATCTCGACTTCCTCGACACATCCGCGAGCGGTACGAGCGGTGCAGTGCGAGAGCGGTCGGTGGCCCGCTCCGTACGGCGAGCGAAGGTGGTGTGCACCCCGAGCTCGGCGGTCGCCGAGCGGGTCGTGGCACGTTTCGGGATCAGTGCGCGGCGCACGGTGGTGACCCCGCTGGGAGTGGATCCGGAGTGGTTCGAGGCGCGACCGCCGGACCCGGCACTGCGGCGACAGTACGGCCTGCCGGCGGACTATCTGCTCTTCGTTGGCGACGACGGCCCGCGCAAGGGACTGTCCACACTGCTGGAAGCGCTGGATCCCACACTGCCGCCGCTCGTCATGGCGGGTCCGAGCGGTACGGGGACGGGAGAAGCGCGCTCGCTCGAGCGGGTGATGCGCACCGGCTACCTGCCGGACGAGGTGCTGCGCAGCGTGGTGGCGGGTGCCACCGCGCTGGTACTCCCGTCGCGCGACGAGGGATTCGGGCTGCCGGTCCTGGAGGCGATGGCCGCCGGGGTTCCCGTGGTGTGCAGCGACATCGCCGCGCTGCGCGAAGTGACGGCGGGGCACGCCCACCTGTTTCCGTACGGCCGTGCCACGGCACTGCGCGCGGCACTGCGTCGGGCCGTAGAGTCAACCGGGGACCACGAGTCCCGGGAAGCGGCACGCGGCCACGCCGCCGGATTCACCTGGCAAGGATGCGCCGAGGCAACGATGCGGGCCTATCGGCTGGCACGGTCCTGACGAGGTGGCGCCGCCTCCGGCGCCCGCCAGCTCGGGGCCGACAGCTCGACCGGCGGAACCTCCCACCGCTCGGCCGCGCCAGTTCCGAGCAGGACACTCGCGGGCGACTTTCACGCCATTCGGCCCCGCCGTGACTTCGGAGCGGATAGGATCACCAGTGGTGATCAGCAGTACACCCTGAGTGCTCGCGCGGTTCCGCGACACCGGGGAGATTCGCTTCGCGGGGGAAAGGTGCTCTGGGCGCTGAGCGTGTTCGCGATGAGCGCGGGCACCGCCGTGGTGCCGGTGTTCAGTGCCGAGGTGTACCTGGTTTCGGTGGTGCTGACCCAGCCCGGCCCGCCGTGGTGGGTGCTGGGCCCGGTGGCGGCGGTGGGACAGCTGTTGGGCAAGGCGGTGCACTACCTCGCCGCTCGGGGTGCCTTGCGGCTGCCGAAACTGCTGAAGCGCGACGGTGGCCGCGAGGGGTGGCGATGGCCACGCCGACTGGGCGAGCTGTGCGAGCGACACCCCGTCGGCGGGGCGAGCACGGTGCTGCTCAGCGGCCTGGTCGGCGTGCCACCGTTCGCCGCCGTCGTGCTCGCGGCCGGGATGCTGCGAGTTCCGTGGCTGGTGTGGCTGCCCAGCGCCGCCACCGGCCGGGTGGCGCGATTCTGCCTGCTGGCGGCACTGCCGGGCCTGCTGCGGCTCAGCACCCCGCTGGCGGGTGCTCCGCTCTGCTGAGCGCGCTCCGCAGTGCAGCGCACGGGCAGCACTGGAAAGCACGGGCAGCCTTGGAGAGGAGCGTGGCCGGAACTCAGCTCGCGCCCCAGACGGCACCGTGCCGCTCGAAAGCCACGCGCAGCGCTTCCCGCCAGTGCCGCAGCGGAGTGAGGCCGCCCTCGGCCCACTGCCGGTCGGACAACACCGAGTACGCGGGTCTGGGCGCCGGGCGGGGCACATCGGCCGTGGCGACCGGACGCACTCGGTCGGGGTCGGCGCCCAGCTCCTCGAAGATCGCCCTGGCGAACTCGTAACGGCTCACGCTGCCGGTGTTGGTGCAGTGCAACACACGTGCCGCGGGCTCGTCCCGGCGCGCGACCGAGTCGGCCAGTTCCAACAGCCCACCCGCCAGGTCGGCGGTCCAGGTCGGCGAGCCGATCTGGTCCTCGGCAACCGAGACGGTCTCGCGTTCGGCGCACAACCGGGCCATCGCGCTGACGAAGTTCGCTCCCCGCGCGCCGTAGAGCCACGCGGTGCGCACCACCCACGCGCGGGAATGGGCGGCCAGCACGGCCTGTTCACCCGCCAGCTTGGTGCTGCCGTACACGCTGCGCGGGCCGGTCTCGTCGGTCGGTTCGTAGGGCTCGACGGCATCACCGGCGAAGACGTAGTCGGTGGACACGTGCAGCAGCGGCATCCCGCGCTCACGGCACAGCCCGGCGAGCTCGGCGGGACCGCGCGTGTTGACCCGCTCCGCCGTCGCGCGGTCGGACTCGGCGTCGTCCACCGCGGTGTAGGCAGCCAGGTTGATGACCACCGGCCGCAGCCCCGCGTCACTCGCGGCGTCGGCGAACGAGTCGACCGCGTCGGTGAGCATCCCGGAGTCGGTGATGTCGAGTTCCGCGGAGCCCGGGGCGTGCACCAGCCCCGCCGCCCCTCGGGCGGCCGCCAGATCGGCGCCGAGCTGGCCACGTCCTCCCGGGATCAGCAAAGCAGAGGGCGGCATCGATTTTCTCCTCGCCATTCGGAATTCATGACTGGACCTGGTTACGTGGTCTGGTAGCCGTCACGTGAGTCGGCGCCTTGCAGCGTTGGGCCGGCTCTTGAGTAGCGACCTACGCGGCGAGCGGCCCGGCCTTGCAATGCATCCGACTCACGCACCGGGGACAGGCGCGCTGCTTACCCGCATGGGCGCTTCCCGACACGGGTGCCGACGGGGCACGGTGAGGGTGTGCCCGGCACTCAGGCGTGCTTGAGCGGTTCCCACCAGGCACGGTTGCGTCGATACCACTCCACGGTCTCGGCGAGCCCCTCCCGCAGCGAAACCGTGGGACCGTAGCCGAGCTCCGCGCTGATCTTGTCGTGGCGCAACGAGTAGCGGCGGTCGTGCCCCTTGCGGTCGGTTACCGGCCGCACCATCGACCAGTCCGCACCCACTGCTTCGAGCAGCATGGAAGTCAGCTCGGAATTGCTCAGCTCGGTACCGCCGCCGATGTTGTAGACCTCGCCCGGCTCGCCCGATTCGGCTACCAGTTGTATCCCACGGCAGTGGTCGGCCACGTGCAACCAGTCGCGGACGTGGCCACCGTCGCCGTAGAGCGGGACCTCCTTGCCGTCCAGCAGGTTGGTCACGAACAGGGGGATCATTTTCTCGGGGTACTGGTGAGGACCGTAGTTGTTGGAGCACCGCGTGATGCAGACCGGCAGTTCGTGGGTTCGATGGTAGGCCCTGGCCAGCATGTCCGCTCCGGCTTTGGAGGCGGAGTACGGCGAGTTCGGTTCCAGCGGATGGTCCTCCGACCAGGATCCCTCGGCTATGGAGCCGTAGACCTCGTCGGTGGAGACGTGCACGAACCTGGTGACCTCGGCCGAGACCGCCGCGCGCAGCAGGTTCTCGGTTCCGACGACGTTGGTCAGCACGAAGTCGCCACCCGCCGTGATGGAACGATCCACGTGGGATTCGGCGGCGAAGTGCACCACCACATCGGTACCCGGCATCCACTCCGCGAGCAGCTCCGGATCGCGGACGTCGCCCCGAACGAACCGCAGCCGGGGGTGATCGGCCACTTCGGCCAGGTTCTCGAGGTTGCCCGCGTAGGTGAGCTTGTCCAGCACGACCACCTCGGCACCGTCGAAAGCCGGGTACCCGCCCGTGAGCAGCTGCCGCACGTAGTGCGAACCGATGAAACCGGCTCCGCCGGTGACCAGGACTTTCATGGCACCTTTCCCATCACGGTGTTACTTCCGCGGCACGATCCCGAGGGCCGCGGCGGCCGTTCGAGTCTGCCATGCGGCGCGGCGGGCGAACTCAGCTGATACGCAACCCAACGTGAACGCTATGCGTCCCCCGATCGAGGTTAGGCCACTTTTTCCCGCTACGAACCACGTACTGCCGTGATCAGCGTTAACCTACACACAGCAGCAAGGGCGGCGAAGTTCCACCGACGGCACCGCCCCGCTCAGGAGCTCAAGGGGGATTCGGCGTGAACAACCGGCCACGACGAGCGGGTGGCCCGAACGGGCCCGCCGGAAGGCCCGATTCCCGCCGCCTCCACGACACCGGTGACCGCGCCGACCGCGGGCGGCCCGAGCCCGGCGGACGCGCTGCCGCACGACCGGGACGGCAGCACGAGACGAGAAACACGCAGGGTAGCCGACAGGAACAACAGGGCCGACCGCGTGACCCCCGACAGCCCCCGCCACCGACCGACGTGTGGGACCGGCGCGGGGGCCGGGGAGGTGGGCGCGGGGGCCGTGCCCGGATCGCTCCCCGGATTCTGGTGCTGCTGCTCTCGCTCATCGTGCTGAGCACCACCGGATACGGCTGGGGCAAGGTGAGTCAGCTCGATTCCGGCCTGCGGGGCAACATCGACATCAACAACGAGCGCGACTCGCCGGACGGCGCCACCGACATCCTGCTGATCGGCAACGACAGCCGCACCGACGCCCAGGGCAACCCGCTGCCGGACGAGGTGCTGCGCGAACTCCGCGCCAGCCAGGGGGGCGGGCACCTGACCGACACGATGATCCTGCTGCGGATTCCCGACAACGGCAAACGCGCCCGCGCGGTCTCCTTCCCGCGCGACACCATGGTCGACATGGGCGAGTTCGGCGAGAACAAGCTCAACTCCGCGTTGAACCGGAAGCGCGTGGCGAAGCGGGAGGAGCTGGAGGCGCAGGGGATTACCGACGAGAAGAAACTGAGCAGGTTGTCCGAGAAGGCGGGCAAGGAGTTCCTGATGGAGACCATCGAGGACTTCGCCGGTGTGACGATCGAACACTACGCGGAAGTGAACCTGCTCGGTTTCTACAAGCTCACCGAAGTGGTGGGTGGTGTCAAGGTGTGCCTGAAGAACCCGGTGGACGACCCGTACTCCGGTGCCGACTTCTCCGCAGGGGTGCACACCCTCTCCAAGGGGGACGCGCTGGCGTTCGTCCGGCAACGACACGGCCTGCCCAGGGGCGATCTCGATCGGATCGTGCGCCAGCAGGTTTTCATGTCGGGCCTGGCCAAGAAGATGCTCTCGGCGGGCATGCTCAGCAACCCCGGCAAGCTGAACGAGCTGATCAAAGCGTTGCAGGACTCGATCACACTGGACAAGAACTGGGACGTGCTGTCCTTCGCGAAGCAGATGCAGGGCATGGCCGCCGGCGACATCGAGTTCTACACCATTCCCGTGGAGATGAACGGCCCCAGCTCCGGGCTGGACGCCGAGCCCGATGAGGTGAAACGGTTCGTCGACAACCTGCTGCTGTCCCAGCGGAAACGCGAACAGGCGCAGCGGGATGCCGAGCAGGCTCAAGAGCTGCGCGCCGAGACCGAGGTCAACGTCTACAACGCCTCGGGAGTGTCCGGCCTGGCCGGACGTGTCCTGCAGGACCTCGCGGCGGAGGGCTTCGACAGCGGCGCCGCGGCCAACGCGGAGAGCATGATGTCGGACTCGGTGGTGCGCTACGCCTCGGACACCGAGCAGGCCGCGAAGCTGGCCGCCTCCGACCTGGGGGGCGTGCCGGTCGAAGCGAGCGAGGACGTGCCGGCCGGGAGCGTCTCGGTGTATCTGGGGGACGACTACGCCGGCCCCGGCACCCGCGAGTTCGCCGGCGAAGGCGCGGTGCGGTTGGACGGCACGGCGCAGGCGCAGGATTCGGAAACCGACCCGAGCACCGGTAAGCAGCCGATCACGGCGGGAGGGGTTCGCTGCGTGAACTGACCGAGCGGTTTCGCGCGGCCACCGTGGCCACTGCGATCGCTGGAGCAGCGGCGACACGGCACCGATAATCGAAATATCCTCACATGAACTCGGCCTTCGCACGTTAACCTTGGACTCCCGGCTCCACACGTTGGTCCGGAGTTCGAGGTGTGCCACTCCCACGAGCGCGATGTGGCGTGTCGCGGTCCCGCAGTGACCACCGAAGGGAAAAGGCCGCTTTTCAGGAGGACCCAAGTGGACGAGCCCGACACGCACGCGACGTCGTCGGAGGGACCGCGCGACGAGGACGCGGCATCCGGTAACGCGGAGTCGGACTCGACACTCCCGGAGGACGAGCCGGAGGACGTTTCGGACACCCGCGGGAAGGCAGCGGCTTCGGATACTCCCCCGGCCGTCGTCTCGGACGGGGGAAGGAGCACCGCCGGTAGTCGCGGCAGCCGTGTGCTGCGAGGTACGGCCCGGGTCACGATGCGCTCCCTGCTGGTACTCGCCTCGGTGGTGACCCTGGCGGGGACCGGCTTGGGCTGGACCGCGCTGGGAGTGCTGGAGGACCGGTCCAACAAGGTCGATCTGCGAATCGGTGACTCGCCCCGGCAGATGCCGGAGGACACCGCGACCGACATCCTGCTCGTGGGCAGTGACAGTCGCACCGATGCCCAGGGCAACCCGCTGCCGGACGAGGTGTTGGACATGCTGCGCACCGAGTCGGCCAGTGGGCTGAACACGGACACGATCATCCTGCTGCGGGTGCCCGACGACGGGACGGCCTCGACCGCCGTCTCGATCCCCCGCGACACCGCGGTACGTCGCTCCGGGGAGGCCGAAAAGATCAACGGGATTTACGGGCTGACCAAGACCGCCAGGGAGGACGAGCTGCGCGCCACCGGTGATCACACGGCGGCGGAGATCGAGAAACTGTCCAAGCGGGCGGGAATCCGCGCGTTGGTCGGCGCCGTGGAGTCGTTGACGGGCGTCGGGGTGGATCACTACGCCGAGGTGAACCTGCTGGGGTTCTACGAGGTCACCAAGGCCCTCGGTGGGGTGAGAGTCTGCCTGAAACGCGCGACCAGCGACAAGAACTCCGGCGCCGAGTTCCCCGCGGGAGAGCAGACGATCTCGGGTGGGGACGCGCTGGCGTTCGTCCGGCAGCGACACGGCCTGCCCAACGGTGATCTGGATCGGATCGTGCGCCAGCAGGTGTTCATGGCCGCCGTCGCGGACAAGGTGCTCTCCAGCGGAACCCTGACGAACACCGGCAAGCTCCGGGACCTGATGACCGCGGCCCGCAAGTCGGTGGTGCTGGACAGCGACTGGCGAGTGCTGGACTTCGTGCGCAGGATGCAGTCACTGGCCTCCGGCGACATCGGTTTCGTGACCATCCCGGTGGAGGACACCACAGCGCGCAACTCCGCGGGGCGCAGTGTCGTCAGCGTCGACGAGGAACGGGTGCACGAGTTCGTCGCGGGCTTCGGCCACGACGTCGCCGAGGCCACTTCGGACTCGAACAGCGGTTCGCCCGGTGCGTCGTCCCGGCCGAGTCCGACCGGCTCGCGGCCCGGCTCGCCCCGGTCACCCGCCGGTTCGCCACAGTCACCCGCCGGTTCGCCACACTCACCCGCCGCTTCTGCCGAGTCCCGACCCGGCTCGACGGAACCGACGCATCGGATGACCGGGGATCCGCTGGTAAGACTGGACGGCGTGCGGGCCGCGTCGAGCGCTCCGGTGGACTCGCCGAAACGGGAGATCACCACGGAGGGGATTCCCTGCGTCTACTGACAGCGGATTCCCGGGCCGGGGTGACGAACAGCGCGTGACTCCCCTACCGGGCGGAGGAGACATCGAGTGGGCACTGCCCCGGTGGGTTAACCTGCCCCAATGAGCGTCACCGCGAGCCTGCTGTCACCCCTGCTTACCAACGGATCCGCGCGCCCGCTGATCACGCACTACGACGAGGCCGCGGGAGGCAGGATCGAGCTCTCCCGCGCCACGGTGGGCAACTGGGCCGCGAAAACGGCCAACTGGCTGACCGAGGAACTCGACCTCGAACCGGGTATGTCGGTGGCCGTTCGGCTGCCCGCCCACTGGCAGACCGCGGGGATCCTGCTCGGAGCCTGGTGGTGTGGTGCCCGCGTGACGGACTCCCCGGCGGGGTCCGAGGCGGCTTTCGTCCCCGGACAACGGGTGTCCGAGGGCAGCGGAGCGCACACCGTCGTCGCGGTGGGGCTGGACGCGCTCGGTGGCTCCGTGTCTGGGCTCGACGACAAGGTGTTGGACTACGCGTCCGAGGTGCGGGTCCGCGGCGACGAGTTCAGTCCGCTACTGCCCGTCCCCGGTGACACTCCCGCGCTGTTCGACTCCACCGTGGACGAAGTGATCGAGTCGGCGCGGCGGAGTGCCGCGAGCTCGGGTATCGGCGAGCAGGACCGGGTGCTTTCCACACTGGACTGGACGCTCCCGGAGGGTGCGGTGGACAGCCTGTTGGCCGTGCTGGCCGCGCGGGCCTCGCTGGTGCAACTGACCGGGCTGCCCGAAGGCGGGAACACCGAGCTGCTGGAAAAACGGCGCTCCGACGAGAAGATCACGGTGGAACTGGGCGCCGAGGACTGACGGGACGACAAAACCGGATCGGACACGTCTCGCAATTTGCTTTACTCGCAAGTAGCATCAGGGTGTGCCAGATGCGAGGCGGACGCTGTTCGAGACCGACGGAACCGGATTCATCCCGACCGAGGCCGCGGGAAACCCCTGGGGCGAACTGACCGGCGGTGGTCCGGTGGCGGGACTGCTGGCACGCGCCATCGAGCGCGCGGCAGCGGATCCCGAAATGTTCGTGGCCCGGATGACCTTCGACCTGATGCGCCCGGTTCCCCGCGAACACGTGGCGGTCTCGACCCGCACCCTGCGGTCGGGCAAACGCCTCCAAGTGATCGAGGCGGAACTGACCAGGGGCGAGGAGACGCTCACCCGGGCGACCGCCCAATTGCTGCGGCGTAGCGAGCTGGACGGGCCGAACTCCACGTCGGTTCCGCCGTTCACCGGCCCGGACGGTATCGCCGACGGATCGCTGATCCCTCCCGAACTCGGGTTGCGCTGGGGAGTGCACGACGTGGTCGACGTGCGGTGGATCGACGACCAGAGCAGCCCGGACGCCAGCAGGGTGTGGATGCGGATGCCGGTGCCGCTGTTGCCGAACGAGCCGATGACCCCACTGGTGCACACCGCCACCCTGGTGGACTGCATCAGCGCGGCCAGCCCGATCGGCGAACTGTTCGGCCCCTGGATCAACACCGACATCACCTGCTACCTGCACCGCGAACTGGCGGGCGAATGGCTCGGCATGGAGATCCGGCGGGACGTCGAGACCAGCGGCATCGGGGTGGCGCGAGCGCGGCTGTTCGACACCTACAGCCCGATCGGCACGGCCCAGGAAGCGGTGCTCGTCAACGAGCTCGGCTGAGCAGGGGCTTGCCGGTTCCGCACGGCGCTGCTTCTCCTACTCCCCGCCCGCGACCCGCTCGCGCAGCGCGGAGTCCTTGTCCAGCACCTTGGTCTCCAGCTCGCTCTGGAACCGGCTCATCCGGTCGCGCAGCCGCGCGCCGAGCTCTCCCGAATCGGCGGCCAGCGTGCGCACCGCGAGCAGCCCGGCGTTGCGGGCGCCACCGACGGAGACGGTCGCCACCGGTATACCGGCGGGCATCTGCACGATGGACAGCAGCGAGTCCATGCCGTCCAGGTACTTCAGCGGCACCGGAACACCGATCACCGGCAGCACCGTGGCCGAGGCGACCATGCCGGGAAGGTGTGCCGCACCGCCCGCACCGGCGATGACCACCCGGACCCCGCGCTCGGCCGCGCCGCCCGCGTAGTCCAGCATCCGCTGCGGAGTGCGGTGCGCCGAGTACACGCCCACCTCGTAGGGGACGTCGAACTCGCGCAACGCCTCCCCCGCTTCGCGCATCACCGACCAGTCCGAATCGCTGCCCATCACCAGGCCCACCAGCGGTGTCCGCTCGTCGGACTCCACCAACGCTTCCTCCCCGAGGTCGTCGAAATCGGTTTCCCGCTGAGCCTAGATGCCCGGATACGAGCTCGGTCGGGCGGTGGAAACCCGAGTCGGCGCTGCTACTGGTGTTCCTGCGGCGCCACCAGGGTCTGCTGCTCGGTGACGGTCGCCAGCGCGTCGACGCAGGCACGGATCGCCGGGCGCTCGGAGTCGGTGCGCCAGACGGCGAGCACCTGCCGCTGCAGCACCGGCCTGGTTCGCACCACCGCGACTCCGCTGGGTACCGAATCTCGGGCCAGTCTGGGCACCAGGGCCGCCGCGAGATTGGCGCCCACCAGTTCGAGCTGGGTGGGATACCCCGCGACGTTGCAGGTGATGCGCGGCTCGAACTCCTGAGCCCGCAGGGTCTGCACCAACCACTCGTGGCAGGCGGTCCCGGTGGCCCAGCTCACCCAGGGAGTGTCGGCCAGTTCGTGCAGCGAGACCGAGGTCCGGTGGGCGAGCCGGTGCTGCTCCGGCAGCGCGACGTCGGCGGTGTCGGTGCACAACCTGCGATAGCTGACCTCGGCGGGCAGCTGCGTGGGCAGCCGATCCCAGCTCTCCAGCACCGCCAGGTCGAGATCGCGCCCCACCAGGGCGGGCAGGGTCTCCTCGGCCTCGCCCTCGCGCAGCGTCACCTCCAGCCGGGGGTGCCTGCGGTGCAGCGCACTCAGCGCGCCGGGAACCACCGCCCGCAGCACGGTGGAGATCGAGCCGATCCGCAGCGGGCCGAGGATCTCCTCGCTGAGGCCGTCGAGATCGGACTGCGCCTCCGACATCCTGGAGAGGATCTCCGAGGCGTGCTTGGAGAGCACGTGCCCCGCTGCCGTGAGACGTACGCCGCGACCGTGCTGCTCCAACAGCTGGTGTCCTGCCTCACGTTCCAGCTTGGCGAGCTGCTGCGAAACGCCGGAGGGAGTCACGTGCAGCGCCGAGGCTGCCAGCGCCACGGAGCCGTGCGCTGCGACGGCGTGCAACGCACGAAGTCGTTCCACATTGAACACGGAAGCGATGCTACCGAATTCCGGCCAGAAACATTCGATTGTGCTGAATATTTTCAACCAGCATCGTTGGAGTCATGACCGCCCCCGAGACCGAACCGCCCGCTACCGGACGCACTACCGCTCCCGACGCGCGACTGGTACTGACGCTCGGCGCCACGATCCTGTCGGGCTCCGCACTGTTCATGCAGCTGTCCGGCACCGCCGCCGGTACGGCCGCGTTCTACCGCTGCCTGCTCGCTCTGCCGGTTTTGCTGCCGCTGGCGTTACTCGAACGGCGCAGGCTCGGCGGCCGGGGTTTCCGGTGGCAGGCGCTGGATCTGCTGGCGGGATTCTTCCTGGGGCTGGACCTGGTGTTGTGGGGCGAGTCCATCGTCAACATCGGCACCGGCATCGCCACGGTGCTCAACAACGTGCAGGTGCTCGCGGCGCCGCTGCTCGCGCTGCTGATCACCCGCGAACGGCTCTCGGTGGGTTTCCTGCTGGCCACGCCGGTGATGCTCGCGGGGGTGGCGTTGGTGGGCGGTGTGGCGGACAGCCGAGCGTTCGGCGATGCCCCCGCCTACGGCGCGCTGCTGGGAGCCGCCTCGGGAGTGGCCTACGGCGGCTATCTCTTCATGCTGCGACTGAGCGGCACGCGACACGGCAGGCACCGCTTCTCGCCGGTCTGCCTCGCCTCCGTTTCGGCAGCCGCCACCGCGCTGCTGCTCGGCGGGCCGTGGCAGGGCGTGGAACTGGCGGTAGGCTGGCCCGCCCTGGGGTGGCTGGCCGCGCTCGCACTCTCGTCACAGGTCACCGGCCTGCTGGTGGTGGGGTCGGCACTGCCGCGGGTGCCGAGCAGTGTCGGCAGCACCCTGTTGCTGCTGCAACCGGTGCTGGCCGTGCTGTGGGGAGTGCTGCTGCTCGGGGAGTCACCCACGTGGTGGCAGCTGCTGGGGTGCGCGCTGGTGGTGGGGACGGTCTGGTTCGTGGGCCGTCGGGCGCGTTCCTGACGCACCGGGGGCTCCAGAGGAGCGCTTCCACCCCGTGCCTTCGGGACCCCGGGCCTTCGGGACCCGAGGTCGAAGCGTGGGACGCGGGGCACGAGACAGCCTCGCGGCCCTGCCGAAGCACCCACCTGCGCGGCTGACTCCCGCGGGAGGTTCCGCCGAGTGGGCACTACGGCACGTATGAACAGCGAACTTCGATCAGGAGGAACCGCCACCGTTACTGCTGCCCCAGTTGCACTTGTGCTGCGTCGGGTTGTCCGTCTTCCAGTCGGGGTTGGAGAAACGGTCGGACTCCATGTTCCACTCCGGCTCCTTGCGTCCGAAGGCGGCGTGGCAGTCGAACTGCTGGCGCAGGGTGTCCCAGTTCGGGAAGCTCACGCAGTTCCGCAGGTCGCCCCACGCGGCCCCGACCGAGGGGTGGGGGACGCGCAGGGCGTGCGACGGAACCATGTTGACCTTGAACATGTCGCCCCTGTTGTCCACCGAGGCCTTGTTGATCAGCAGGCTGCCGCAGGAGCGCCAGCCCTGGTCCGGTGGCAGCGGGGCGGCTTGTGCCTGCCCCGCGGCCGGTCCCGCACCCAGCAGCGTGGCGGCCAGCGTGGTGACGGCGACGAGCGCGAACCGTTTCGTCGCGCGGGCGGTCCTGGTGGGTCCGAACATCCTCGACTCCTGTAGTTCTCGGCAGACGCGGTGTTTCACCGATGTCGGTCGAGCACGGGCACGAGTCGCCGGAGTGAACCGCCCCCGGATCAGGGGCGCGGCCACTGACATCGCGGGAGGACCGACACTCGAAGTGACGTCCCGTAACGCTCGACAACCGTCGGTGGTTCTAACAAGTCCGAATCGGACGGAAAACCACGTTCGGCACATCGGATCGGTTCAGACTGGGATCTCATCGGATCCGGTTACCACGGAAAGAGCAGCACGGCCGCCGGACCGAATGAAAGTCACGCGGAGAGCTCAACCATCTCGCAGGGCTACCACGAAATCGCGCCACCGTAATGGGTCGAACACCAGTACGGGCGAGAAATCACCCCGCTTGCTGTCCCGAACCCCCACCACCTCGGAAGATCCGGCCACCTCCACGCAGTCACGTTCCGGATCGCTGTGACTGGACTTCCGCCACCCAATGAATCGATGTTCAGTCTGGGGAAACATACTTTCCTTTCGCTTCCCGAATCATCTCCAGGGAGCGTTCCGGCGATATCGCGGTAGCGATGATGTGACGCCAGGCCCGCTGGTACTGCTCCACCATGTAACTGTCGTCGATATAGCGGGCTTCACCGAGCAGATCCAGATGAACGAGTCCGGGATGCCCCCGCAACGGCTCGGGAAAGTTCATGATCGTCCACGAGGTCCCTTCTCCGCGGTACGATCCCGCATCCAGCGGGAGCACCTGGAGATCCACTTCGGAAGTTCGGGCCACATCCAGCAGGTAATCGAGTTGATCGCACATCACGGTGGCATCACCACGAGACCGGTACAGCACGCTCTCGTCCATGACCACGTATAGCCGAACGGGCCTTTCCTCCCTGGTGAATATCTTCTTGCGGTCCATCCGGGCCGCTACGAGCTGCTCTATCTCTTCGTCGGAAAGGTTCGGATTGGCACGGAAAACAGCGGCGGCGTAGCAGGGGATCTGCAGCAGCCCCGGAACCAACGAACCGCTGAGAATGTCCAGTTCGGCCATGCCGACTTCCAGGTTCAAGCGGAGGTCGTAGTCCTCCGGAACCGGAGCCTGCCGCTTCGGCACGCTTCGTCGTGCTACGGGCAACAGTTCACTTAGCTCGACGAACTCATCGGCAGCCCCGTAAATCTGGAGCAGTTTCTCAAGATCGCTCTGCGTAGGAGCGTTGACGGCGTTCTCGATGTTGGCGACCGTCTGCCCCGTGCGCCCGATACGACCGGCCACCTGCTGCTTGGTCAATCCCGCTTCGCCGCGCAACTGTCCCAAGCGAAGCGCTAGGTAGTACCGGACGACCGCGGGAGACGACGACGTGATCATCTTTGAACCTCCCGAGCAAGGATCATCGCACTCGCGTTTTCTCACCCGATCGAGCCCCACCAACCCCTTGTTTCTTTTGAAATCAAATTGCTTGAATTCAAGCACAGTGAACACGAAGGGAGCCGTGATGAACGGGGTCAGCATGGGCACGTGGATCAAGGTGGACGACGGTCCGATCCGCTACGCGGTGTGCGGCGACGTGGTGGAAATGGAACTCGGTGGGCAGGGTTCGGGCGCTGAACTCGTCACCACCGAGGAGGGCCTGAGCAACCTACTGCGCGAAGGTACCGAAGCACTCCACGAACTCCGGCGGAAGCGGCACGGCTGATTCCTTCCGCTCGAACGACGACCGGGGCCGGGATCTCTTCGACACTCCCAGCGCCAAACCGATGCCGCCATCACTCAGCCCGGGCGTCGATTTCCCACGAAATCGCCGGGCGGCCTGGCGAGGGCACCAGTGTTGAACCCAACCACTCCCGCGGGCCGCACTCCCACCACTTACGCCATCGGCACCGCCGCGGGTTCTCCGGTGCGGCTCTCGCGAGAACGGCCCCGACGTTGTGTAGGTCGGCTACCCGATTGTCGGGGCACCCGCAGCGAGAGCCGCGCCGGAGGTTCCGCCAAGCGACCAGTTACGAAGACCGGCCCGCCATCGACCGGGTTCAGTGGATGGAGTAACCATCGGGCCACTCGGCGTGCGCCAGCCAGTGCGCGGCCAGCCGCGCCCGCTCGCTCACCTCGTCCATCCGCTCGCCGAGCATGTTGACGTGGCCGACCTTGCGTCCGGGCCGCTCGGTCTTGCCGTAGAGGTGCAGCTTGGCCCCGGGAAAACGCGCGAACAGGTGATGCACCCGTTCGTCCACGCTCATCCGCGGCTCGGTGGGAGCGGCCAGGATGTTGCCCATCGCGACGGCGGGCGCGGTCAGCTCGGTGGTACCCAGCGGGTAGTCCAGCACCGCCCGCAGGTGCTGCTCGAACTGCGAGGTCCGCGAGCCGTCGATGCTGAAGTGTCCGGAGTTGTGCGGCCGCATCGCCAGCTCGTTGATCACCAGGCCGTCCACGGTCTCGAACATCTCCACCGCGAGCACCCCGACCATCCCCAGCTCGTCGGCGATGCGCAGCGCGATGTCCTGCGCCCGCTGCGTCAGCTCCTCGGATGCGTCGGGGGCGGGGGCGAGCACCCGCACGCAGATGCCCTCGGACTGCACGGTCTCCACCACCGGCCAGGCACCGCCCTGCCCGAACGGCGAGCGCGCGACGAGCACCGCGAGTTCCCTGCGCAGCGCCACCCGCTGCTCCACCATCAGCGGCGCCCCGGCATCGAGCAGTTCGGCGGTGGTGCGGCGCGCGCCGTCCGGCGTGTCCAGCACCCACACGCCCTTGCCGTCGTACCCGCCGCGCGCGGTCTTGAGCACGCAGGGCCAACCGTGTGCGGCGCCGAACTCCAGCACGTCGGTGACACTGCCGACCTCCGCGAACGGGGGCACCGGAAGTTCGAGGTCACGCAGCTTGCGCCGCATCACGAGCTTGTCCTGGGCGTGCAGCAACGCGTCCGGCCCGGGATGCACCGCCACGCCCTCGGCGGCGAGCGCCCGCAGGTGCTCGTTGGGGACGTGTTCGTGGTCGAACGTGACGGCGTCGCAGCCTTCGGCGAACGTGCGCAGCGCGGCGAGGTCGGTGTGCGAGCCGATCTCGA
This sequence comes from Actinopolyspora mzabensis, assembly GCF_900101095.1. Classification (GTDB taxonomy): domain Bacteria; phylum Actinomycetota; class Actinomycetes; order Mycobacteriales; family Pseudonocardiaceae; genus Actinopolyspora; species Actinopolyspora mzabensis. Next base: position 212,309 of record NZ_FNFM01000009.1, on the reverse strand, counting down.
TGTTCGGCGCGACCAGCCCGGCCGATTCGTCCGGGGAGGCCGCCAGCACCTTCAGCGACTGCCCCAGGCCGATGGCGGCCTGATGTGTCATGCGCGCGAGTTGACCGGCACCGACCATGCCGACGACGGGAGTTGCAGTGCGGTGGTCCACAGCCCGAATAGCCTACCCGTTCGGGGGATCGGGCCGAGCGGCGGTATCCCCACCGCAACTCCCCGATCGGAGGCACGACGGCATTCGCGTACCTCCTCGCGCACCGCGAGCGACCGCCGCGCCGGGCCCCACCGAGCGGGCAACCACACCGGCTCCCCGTGACCGGCCCGCCCCCTCGATCAGCCGCTCAACGGAGCGAGTCGAGCAGTTCGCAGGCCCGCGCGTACTCGGTCGGCAGCGGCGAACGGCGAATTCGCACGGCACTACCCGAATCGTCCAGGGCTCGCGCGAACTCCGGATCGGCCAGCACGCGCTCGTTGATCGCGGCTTCGGCGCGGAAACAGCGTTCCGTCAGCCTCGGGTCGGCACGCGTGAGCACCACGGGGGTGGACTCGCGCAGCAGTGACACGGTTTCGCCGGCGTCGAACACTTCCCGCAGCACATCGGCGGCCAGCACCAGCGCCATCAGCCGGGCCCACCGGTCGTCGTCCCCCGGCAATCGGAGCGTGACGACGAGCAGCGCGTAGCTGTCCCTTCCGGGAGACGTTGGCGACCCGGTTTCGGCCGCACTGGTCTCGCGGTACACCTCGTGCAGCCGCATCCGCAGGTAGGAAAGCGTACTCAGCCCGGTCAGCGCGTCGGTGACCTCCCGGCTCGCCGAACGGCCCGCGACGACATCGGCCCAGGCCAGTGCGGCGCGGCGCAGCAACGAAGCGGGCACGTCGTCGCACTCCTCGCCGATCAAAGCGCTGCCGGTGTCCTCACGCGAGAGCACGGCGTGCAGCACTCCGAGGTCCCGCAGCGTCTCGTCCAGTCCGATCCCGGAGTCCGCCCGTTGCGCCGCGAGTTCGTCGACCGCGTTCCCCGGATCGTCCCCACTTATCACGGCCTCGCACACCCGGTCGACCGCCGGGCAGGCCCAGTCGCCGGGAAACGGCCAGCCGGAGGCCAACGTGGCGCCACGCCACCGGGACCGCAACGCGCGACGACGTTCCGGCGCATCGGCGACGCTCATCGCACGACCGGGCGGGATCGCCCGTGCACCGTGCTGTCCCGAATTCGAAGCGTGCGGTTGCGACGTTCGGGGGTCGTTCGTTTCCCCACCGCATCTCGGTTGTTCGGGTGATTGCTCCTTCGAATGTTCCATCCTTCCTCCCCTGCCGGTGACTCCCCGCCGTGGGGACGTCTCGGGGAGCGCTCCGTGACGGTGGTTCGAATAGTGTTCACCCGGAGAGCTCGATCACAATCACCGCTGAGTACAGTACCGATCACACCGCGAACACACTGCGGCACGTCGCGGACACACCGCGGCTCGTCATCGACACGCACCGAGGGGAGCGCCGGGTTTGGAAACGGATCCGAACGAGTTCGAGGACGCGGGCGACAACGAGCTGATCGAAGCCGTTCGCGGAGGTTCCACCGCGGCGTACGGAGTGCTCTACGAACGCCACAGTGCCGCGGCCCACAGCATGGCTCGCCAGGTGGCCAACGACTCGTCGGAGGCGGACGACCTCGTTTCCGAGGCGTTCGCGAAAGTACTCACCGGACTGCGTTCCGGCCAGGGCCCGAACACGGCCTTCCGGGCTTACCTCCTCACGGCGGTCCGCCGCACGGCCTACGACCGCACCCGCAAGGAGCGCAGAGTGCGGTACTCGGCCGACGTGGGTGCCGAGGACGGCGCGGACGTCAGCGTGCCGTTCACCGACACGGCGGTTGCCGGTCTGGAACGCTCACTGGCCGCGCAGGCGTTCAACAGGCTGCCCGAACGCTGGCAGACGGTGTTGTGGCACCTGGAGATCGAGGGCGAGTCACCGTCCGAGGTGGCCCCGATCCTGGGGCTGACCTCCAACGGGGTCTCGGCGCTGGCCTACCGGGCGCGCGAAGGGTTACGCCAGGCGTACCTGCAGGTTCACCTCGGGCAGCTGGACTCCGACGAAGCGGGGTCGCAGCAGTGCCGGGCAACCGCCGATCGGCTGGGCCAGTGGACCAGGGGCGGGCTGTCCAAACGGGAGTCCGCCCAGGTGGACACGCACCTGGACTCCTGCACGAACTGTCGCGCGCTGGCCGCCGAACTGGGCGACGTCAACGGCGGTCTGCGGCTGGTGGTCGCGCCGTTCGTCCTCGGCACCAGCGCGGCCGGGTATCTGGCGGGCAACTCGGGCACGGCCGCGGCGGCCGGACTCGCCGCCGGGGGCGCGGGCAGTACTGGTGCCGCCGGCGCCTCGGGGGCGGCGAGCTCGCTGCCCCGGCAGATCGTCGGCACGACCGCCTCGGCCGCCGCGATGGTCGTCGCGGTGGCTCTCGGCCTGGCTTCGGGTGGGCAACCACCGACTCCCGCGGCCGCGGCGCCTCCCACCTCGGAACAGCCCACGCCGCGCCCCGAGCCGCCCGCACCGGAGCAACCGTCCCGCCAACCACGGCAACCCTCCGAGCCAAGCCCTCCGCCACGCCCCTCCCCGGAACCGAGCCAACCTTCCGAGCAGCCTCCCCCGTCGGCGCCGGAGCCGGGGGAGCCGAACCTCGTGGCATCCGGCCCGGGACAACCGGTGCGGCTGATCGCGGGTGGTGATCCCGCCGAGCTGCCCCTGACGATCGGCAACAACGGTTCAGGAATCTCCGAGCAGATCACGGTGCTTCTCGCGCTGCCGAGAGGAATCAGCGCCCGTGTCCCCGGCGCCTCGGACGCGGCCGAACGATCGGGGAACGAGGCCGCGAGCACCGAACCTGCGTGGGTGACGGCACGTTCGGCGAGCGCGCGCAACGCGGTGGTTCCGGCGAGCGTCGGGAACAGCGCGGGCGGGGCGCTCCCGGTCGAGCCCGCGGTCTCCGGTTCGAACGGAACGGATCCCGGCCTCGGTTGCGCTTCCGAGGAGCGCTCCATGACCTGCACCACCGAACGCGGGTTGCGGCCCGGCGAGGAGCTGCGACTGGACTTCCGGGTTCGTGCGGACAGCACCGCGCGCAGCGGCGAGGTCGCGGTGAACATCACGAGCGCGGGCGGGCTCTCGCTCTCGCTGGCCGAGGTGCGTGTCCGGGTGAAGCCACGGACCGAACCGGGCATAACGCTCACGACGGACGGCTGGAGCGGGGTGTTTCCCTGGAGCGGCTCACGGGTGCGCGCACACGCCCGCAACACCGGGGACACCACCGGAACGGCACGGGTGGTGTTCGAACTGCCGGAGGACACCCGCGCGGTGACGATCCCCTCGGAATGCGAGCGCGCGGGTTCGACGGTGCGCTGCTCGGAGCGCCTGCGCCCCGCCGAGACCGCCGAGTTCGTGCTGTGGCTGTGCGACTCCCGCTGGCTGTCCGCACGCCCGCTGTCCGAGGCGGGGCTGCTCGACGAGTCGCCGACCGAGTGGTTGCGTCCGACTCGGCTCACGGTCAGCGCCGAGCTGGCCGAGGCCCGCGACAGCGAGCGGGTCACCCTGGAACCGTGGTGGTCCCGACTGCCGGACTACTGGGATCTCCCCGAACACTGGGACTTGCCCGAACCCTTGGACCTGTCGGAGCACGGGGAGCTGTCGGACGACTCGACGAGCACCGAGCGACGGCCGAGCGGGTCGGAGGATCCCGGTTCGGGGGACGACGAGTCGCAGCCAACCGAGCAGGGGCGGGGATCCACGAACTCGGAGTCCGAACACCGCGAGCGTTCGGAACCGAGTGCGGAGTCGGAGCCGAAACAGGACGCCGAGCCCGAGGGACCGGCCGGAAACGGGGCGGAGCAGTCGGGCGGTTCCCCGCACGGGAAGCCACCCTCCCTCGACGTCCCGGGAACCGGCGCGAGCACCCCGGCACCACCGACCGCGGAGCACGAGGGCATCACCGGCCCGGAACCGCCCGAATCCACCGAGGAACCGGAGTCGCGAGCGCCGGAACCCTCCGAGGGCCCGGGGGAACGAGAGCCGGCGGACTCGGCCACCGAGGACCCACCCGGATTCGATCCGGAGAACTTCCTCGGCGGGCTGCTCTACGTCGGGACCGGGGACTGATCCGCGTGGCTCCAACCCCCGGTCGGGGCGGCGATTTCGCGCGAAATCGCCGCCCCGGAGGCGCCGCGGTTATGAGGTGTGACACTCGACCGAAGGGGAGTCGCAGGTACGGCGGGGGTGCGGTGGCACCGCTCCGTAGACTCGTCGGGTGTCGGTAGTCGACGAGGTGCTCACCCAACTCCCCCGTCCGGTACGGCAGCTGGCGCTGCGATATCGCGAGCTGTTGAAGTTCGCGATGGTGGGCGCGAGCACCTTCGTCATCGACACGGTGATCTTCTTCGCGCTCAAGTGGACCGTGCTGGCCCCGAAGCCGGTCACGGCCAAGGTCGTGGCCGTGCTGGTGGCCACGATCGTCTCCTACGTCCTCAATCGGGAGTGGGCGTTCCGTACTCGCGGCGGGAAGGAACGCCACCACGAGGCCAGCCTGTACTTCCTGTTCAGCGGCATCGCGGTCGGGCTCTACGCCGCGCCGCTGTGGGTATCCAGATACCTGCTGCACCTGCAGACTCCCTACACCACACCGCTGGTCGAGGAGATCGCCGACTTCACCTCGGGGCAGATACTCGGCGTGCTGCTGGGCATGGCGTTCCGCTGGTGGGCATTCCGCCGCTGGGTCTTTCCCACCCGGGCGACGGAGACCACCGAGCACCCCGCCGAACACTCCGCGAGGCTCTCCAACGTCGAACACTTCCCCCTTGAGCGAGCCACCGGTGAGCGAACCACCGTTGAGCGGAACGAGACCGAGCGAGCGGCTGCCGACCTCGCCGCCGGGGAACACGGCGACGGCGCGAACAGCGCCTCCCACGGATCGACCGCAGAGCACGACATCTCGCGTCCGGCCGCCGGATGAGACCGCCCCGGAACCGGGTGGACCCCACCGAGGGATCCACCCGGGGATCCACGCACGCGGGGGGCGGTTTCGCGCGTGGATCGCGGGAACCCGACCACGGTGCCGGACGAGGGCTCACGGCACCGTGGTGGGCGACTCAGCGAAGCCGAAAGGTCGCCCGCTCCCGGTCCGCACGGCTCCGGGGCCGTTCCACGACGAGCCTGCCCTCGCGGTGCGCGAGGTAGCTGTGCGGCTCGTGCGAGAGCCGGAAGGACACGCCGTCGCGGTCGGCGAGCCCCTCGTCGCGGATGAACCCGCTGGCCCGGCCGTACTCGTCGCTGTCGGCGTAGGGCTCCACCACGGGCGAGCCGTCACTCACCCGGACGTGGTGGTCGGGGAGATCGACGCACCGCAGCGCCACCCTGCCGGGGTCCAGGAAGCCGGGCACAATGCGGAACTGGCTCCGCTCGATCCGATCGGTGACGCGCTCGACGACCAACCGGCCGCCCTGGCCGTGCCGCACGAAGGACTCCGGGCTGTCCAGCGGCGAGAGCCGCACCACCGACTCGCCCCCGGCGATCGGTATCCCGAGTGCGGGCGTGCCGTCCGGGTACCAGTTCAACCGCTGCACCCTGGTGTGGCGGTTCGGGTCGTACAGCGGATCGCCCTCGATCCCCTGGTAGGACCGCGCGTGGTACACGAGCACGTCGGTCTCGCCGTCCTCGGCCACCGTGAAGGAGTTGTGCCCGGGGCCGTACCTGCTGTTGGCCTCGTTCGTCTCCATCAACGGCTGGGGCGACTTGGTCCAGGAAGCGGGATCGAGCAGATTCGCGCCGGCGTCGGCGGTCAGCAGCCCCACGCAGTAGTTGGCGTCGGTGGCGCTGGCCGAGAAGGTCATGAAGACCCGTCCGTTGCGGACCAGCACGTACGCGCCCTCGTTGACCTTGAAACCACGGGTTTCCCAGTCGGCGGTGGGTACCGCGATCCGGACCGGATCGCCCTTGATCGCCACCGGGGAGGCCATCTCGGCGATGTAGAGGTTGCTGTTGGTGTCGATGCCCGGTTCCGCCTGCGCCCACGCGTAGTACCGGGTCCCCGCGTGTTCGAAGGTGGTCGCGTCGAGCGCGAAGGTGTCCCAGGCCGTGGTGATCTGACCGCGCAGCTCCCACGCGTCCTCGCGGGGGTCCTCGGCGCGGGATTCGAGCACGTACATCCGGATGCGGAACACGTCGTCGGAGTCACCGGCGGCGAAGTAGATGTACCAGCGGCCGTCGATCCGGTGCAGCTCCGGCGCCCAGATGTGGCCGCCCATCCGCCCGGACTCGGGGCGGCGCCAGACGGTGCGCTCCCCGGTGTGGGCCAGCCCCTCGATGGTGGGGGCTCCGCGCACCACGATGCGGTCGTACTCCGGCACCGAGCCGGTCATGTAGTACATCCCGCGGTGCGGGTAGGTGATGAGCGGATCGGCGCGCTGCTCGATCAACGGGTCGCGGGTGGTCAGTACGCCGGAGCTCCGAGCGGGGTCGTGACCGTGTCCGTTACCGGGCCGCTGTGTCGCCGCGCTCGCCGAGGTGCCGAGCAGCGGCACCGCCGCCGCTCCCGCCGCGGCCGCTCCACCGCCGCGCAGCAGCGAACGGCGATTCAAATTGTTCTGCGTCATGTCGTACTCCTCATCGAAGTTTCCCGCGCGCTCTTTTCGCGGTGCTCGCTCGGCGGGCGCAGTGCTTTCGGCGCTCGGAGCGCCGAAACGACCACGTACGCGGCTCAACTGACCGCGGGTTCTCCCGTGCGGCTCTCGTGAGGAAGGCCCGACGTTGTGTAGTAACTACCCGATGTCGGGCCTCCCGGAGCGAGAGCCGTGCGAGAGGTTCCGCCACCCGAGCCCACGGACGAGCCGAGCGGAAACCTCGTAATCAGTTGCCTTGGGTCTTGATCCGCATGACGGTGATCGAGTTGGGCGGGAAGGTGTGGCTGAAGTTCTCGTCCACGCCCCGGACCACCGACTTCTCGGGTTTGATCGGTCGCGACTCGGCGGTGTTGACCGCCTGGGGGTCGCCCTGCAGCGTGGTCAGCCGCGCCGTGTTCGCCAGCCGCGAGGCACCGGTGATGTCCAGCTGGGTACGTGCCCGGTTGTTCTGGGCGTTGACGACCTTGACGATCAGCTCACCGGTCTCCTCGTCCCTGGTGACCACTTGGCGGAACGGTTCGGCGTTCTGCTCGTCGGTGAAGCTGCCCCACTTCTCGTCGTCGAGGAACAGCGTCACCTGCCGGCCCCGGACCTCGACCCGGATGTCGTACTCCCGGCCGGTCTCGATGGTGGTGTCCTTGGACAGCACGGTCTGCGAGCTGCCCGCGGTGGTTCGCTGCACCGCCGAGCGGGTGTTGTTCCAGCCGCCCAGGTTCCACCAGTAGTAGTCGCCGGTGCCCTTGACGCCGAAGGCGACGAGGAACCCTTCGCTGCCCGCGCGCTTGGTGGCGGTCAGGTTCAGGTCGTAGTCGCTCCAGCTCTCGTCACCCGCCGTGACCATGGTGTTCTGCACCGAGGCGTCCGACTGCACGTAGGCACCGTTCTCGATCGACCAGTCGCCGGTGCCGGTGAGCCCGCTCCACTTCGAGGCGTCGCCGGAGAAGTCGTCGGCCAGCAGGGTCTCGCCGTCGGCGGAGGTCACCCGCACGTCGTCGTAGGCGGCGCTGGTGTTCCAGGTGGACAGCCCCACCGCACCGCTGATCGGTTTCTCCTCGACCGGCGTCGAGGAGGCCTCGCTGGGCACCACCTGGTCACCGACGTTGTTGCCGAACAGCTTCTGGGCCTCGTAGCTCGCCGAGCCCCACGACCGGTGGTTGTCGAACCAGATCATGTCCGGAGTCCACTGCGGATCGTCCTCGTGGGCCAGCAGCGGGGCGTAGGAGCTCATCCGCACCACGTCGGCGTTGCGTTCCAGCCCGGTCATGAAGGACGCCTCGACCAGCGCGTTGTAGAACCTGTTGCCCTCCGAGGCGTACTCGGTCAACGAGACCTTCGGTCCCGAGCGGTCGTAGGAGTCGTAGCGCCGGTTGTTCGCCAGGAACCACCGCGGGTTGTTGTAGTAGTGCTCGTCAACCATCGCCGCGTTCTGCTCGCGGGCGAGCTCCCAAGCACGTTCGAAGGTGGCTCCGCTGTCGTCGGGGCCCGAGTTGGCGACCACGGTGATCCCGGGGTAGCGCTGCTCGATGGCGTCGCGGAACTTCTCGAAGTGCTCGTAGAAGTCCTCGGGGAGGTTCTCCTCGTTGCCCACGGCCAGGTGCGTGAGCCCGAAGGGTTCGGGGTGGCCCATGGCGGCTCGCTTGCCGCCCCACTCGGTGTCGACCGACCCGTTGGCGAACTGGATCAGGTCGAGGGTGTCCTGGATGTGGCGCCGCAACAGCTGCGGATCGTGGGTGGCCTCGTCCTCACCGCAGCCGGTCACCAGGGCGGGCACCACCGGCAGCGGCATCGCGCCGATGTTCTCGGCGAACCGGAAGTACTCGTAGAACCCGAGGCCGTAGGACTGGTTGTAGCCCCAGAAGTTGGCGTTGGTGGGGCGTTGTTCGACCGGCCCGACGGTGTCCTTCCACTGGTAGGAGCGGCGACGTTCCCAGTCGGGGGCCTGGTAGGACTCGTGGCTGCCGGTGTTGACCAGGCATCCGCCGGGGAACCGCACGAAGCCGGGGTTGAGCGCTTCGATCTTGCTGGCGAGGTCCTCGCGCAGCCCGTTGGGTTCGCCCTTGAACGTGTCGCGGGGGAAGAGCGAGACCATGTCCAGCCGCACGGTTCCCGAACCGTGTCCGAGCACGCGCAGCCCACCGGTGTTGGTGTTGTCGTTCGCGACGAAGGTCCCGCTGTACTCGGTCCACTGATCACCCCGGACCCGGAGCCGCATGGTGCGGCCGACCGGTGAGCCGGAACCGTCGGTGGCGGTCACGGTCAGCGGGGTTCCGCCGGGTCGGTCGCTGCGGGCCCAGATCGAGAAGTCGTACTTCTCGCCTCGTTCCAGCGACATTCCGGAGTGGTATCCGGCGTTGGTGACCCCGTAGGCGGCGCGACCTCGGGCGTTCGGTCGCAGGCGCAGGTAGCGGCGGTTGTTCTCGTTGAGCCGCTGGGCGTCGTCGACCACCTCGGCGGAGCCTTCGGCGCCGCCGACCGAGGTGGTGCTCCAGCCGGTCATCGGGGTGTAGGAGGGGTTGTCCACGGTGTCGTACTCGAAGGAACGGTTGCGCACCAGCTCCGCGTAGATGCCGCCGTCGGCGGCGTCGTTGATGTCCTCGAAGAAGACTCCGTGCATGGTGTCGGGGATCGACTTGGTCTCTCCCGCCGCATCCACCTGCAGCGAGTAGTCGATCGGTGAGCTTTCGGCGGTGTCCGCGAGAGCCGATGGCAGCAGCGCGCCGCCCAGCAGTACGGCTGTGGCCAGGCCGACCGCCGAGTGTAATCGGGACATGCGGGCTCCAAGTCCGGTTTCGGATGACCGAGATCCTCGTTGTCTGATATACCGAACCAAGTTCGGTATTCCGAAAAAGTAACCGCCCTCACACGGAAGGTCAACAGCATGTGACAGCGTGATTACACCCGGACCGCCGTCGAGTGGGGGTTCTCGGCGCGCGGCGAGGCCGGAGGCGGGACGATCTCCCTCCGGCCGAACGAGAGGAGAGCTCGTGGCGCGGGCTGCCGCTCACCGGCAGCGCCGGCACGGCAGCCCCGGCGTCGCACGACGAGTTCCCGGTGCTGCGAGGTCCTGGTGCTGCGAAGCCCCGCCACGACGCGGCCCCGGTCCCGGCCCGCGCCAGGCCCTTCGGCAACTCCGGCGGAACCCGCCCGGATGAGCCGGTCGCCGCCCGGCTGGCTGCCGCCGGAGCGGTCACTGTCCGAGCTGTCACCGCCCGAGCCGTCGGCGCCCGCGGGGGCCGACGTCAACGCGGGGTGGAGTCGGTCTTCCAGGGAACCCCGAGCACGTCGTCGGCCCGGGCCACCGGCAGGTAGATCTCGAAGGTGGCCGGGCGGCTCAGCTCCAGCCGACCGCTGTCGGCCTCGACGAGCGCGCGGGCCAGCGCCAGACCGACCCCGGTGGAACCGCCGCCGGAGAAACCTCGGGTGAACACGTGCGGCGCCAACTCCTCGGGAACCCCGCCGCCGCTGTCGGCCACCTGCACCAGCACGGTGCCGCTGCCGTACTTGGCGGACAGCGTGACGGTTCCCTCGCCGTGCCGCAGCGCGTTGTCCAGCAGCACCCCCAGCGCCTCGCGCAGCCGCGCCGGGGTGGCCCTGGCCAGCAGGCCCTTCTCGATCCGCTGCCGCAGGGTGCGCCCCTGGGAGCGGAACTGCTCGCGCCACTCCTCGGCCACCCCGGAGAGCTCGGCGGAGACGTCGAGCGGTTCGGCGTCGCGCGCCCGGGCTGCGGTGGCGGCGGCGAGCAGGTCGTCCAGCACCCCGGAGAGTCGTTCGGCCTGCTCCAGCGCGGCGCCCGCCTCCTCGGCGGTCTCCTCGTCCTCGGTCTCGGCCAGCGCCTCCAGCCGCAGCTGCAGCGCGGTTAGCCTGCTGCGCAACTGGTGGGAGACGTCGCCGACCAGCTCGCGTTCCCGCTGCATGAGCTGCGAGAGCGCTGCTCCGGAGGCGTCGAGCGCATCGGCGACCCGGTCGAGCTCGGGCACGCCGTGCCGCTTGAGGTCGGGCCGGAAGTCCCCCGCGCCGAGCCGGGTGGCCCGGTCGGCCACGTGGCGCAGCGGGTCGGCGAGCCTGCGCGCCGTGACGATGGCGACGAAACCCCCGGTGGCCGCCGACAGCACCGCCAACAGCGAGATCCCGCCCGCGACCTGGATCTGCTGGGTGCGCACCGGGGAGCTGGGCACCGCCAACCGCACGGTGCCGCTCTGCACCATGGACACCGTCTCGACCAGCGGGTCCTCGCCGGGGTCCGTGCCGTACGTGTAGGTGCGGTCGCTGATCCGGACGGTCAGCCTGGCGTCGTCGGGCACCACCAGCCGGACGTTGGACAGCTCGATCGGTTCACCTGCGGCGACCTGCTCGTCGAGGCGGGTGGCGATCTGCTGCGCCCTGCCGGACAGGTCCCCGCGCGTGATGTCCTCGACCAGCTTCAGCGCGCTGACCACGAGCGGGATACCGAGCACGAACGCGGTGACGGCGACGGCCAGCAGGGTCGCCTGCAGCAGTCGTTTACGCATTGGTTGGGCTTTTCCGATCGGGTTGTCGGGGTGATTCCGCGCCGGAACCAGCCGAGGCCACGGGGCTGGCGACGCGGGACGTCCGGTTCCCCGGTTGTTCGCGGGATCAGATTGTTCGCGGGCTCAGTCGGTGTTGAACCGGAAACCGACGCCGCGCACGGTGGCGATCCGCTGCTCGGCGGCCCGGTAGTGGCCGTCGCCGAGCTTGCGGCGCAGCCAGGAGATGTGCATGTCCAGCGTCTTGCTGCCCTTGCGGCTGGGTTCGGGCCAGACCTGCTCCAGGATCTCCTCGCGCGTGACCACTTCCCCCGCGTGCCACATGAGCACGCGTAACAGCTCGAACTCCTTGTTGGCCAGCTGCACCTCCTCGTCGTCGACCAGCACCCGCCGGGCGGTGAGTTCCAGCCGGACGCCACCGGCCTCCAGCGTCTCGGGCGAGTTGCGCCGCAGCAGCGCGCGGATGCGCGCCATCAGCTCGGCCAACCGGAACGGCTTGGCCACGTAGTCGTCGGCGCCCGCGTCCAGCCCCACGACGAAGTCCACCTCGTCGGTGCGCGCGGTGAGCATGAGCACCGGTGTTCCCCTGCCGCGGGCGCGGAGCCTGCGACACACCTCGAGCCCGTCCATCCCGGGAAGCCCGAGATCGAGTACCAGTAGGTCGACACCTCCCGCGCAGGTCTCCCGCAACGTCGCGTTGCCGTCCTCCAGCACCCGCACCGAGTAGCCTTCCCGCTGCAGCGCCCTGGACAGTGGCATCGCGATGGCTGGGTCATCCTCGGCCAGCAGCACTACGCTCACGGGTCCCAGCCTAGTTGCACTCGGAGCCCCCGAGCCGGTGTGTCGCCGCGCGTGCACCGAGCGCGGGGTGTTCCCCTCACGGGCGCGGCGATTTCGCGGGACTCGGCGCTCCGCTGGTCGGAGCAGCCGGTGGGCACCGCCGGGCGGTCGCGGCGGCAGTGGTCTATAGGCTGCGGGCGTGAGCGCAGTTACCGATCACGAGCTGGCGCAGCGGCTGGCCGACCGTGCCGACGAGATCACCACCGCCCGGTTCCAGGCGGCCGACCTGCGGACCACCAGCAAGCCCGACCGGACTCCGGTGACCGACGCGGACGTGGCCGTGGAGGACGCGGTGCGCGCGGAGCTGGCCGAGCACCGCCCGGACGACGTGGTGGTGGGCGAGGAGCGCGGCGGAAGTGCCACGGCCGGGCGCAGCTGGATCATCGACCCGATCGACGGGACCAAGAACTTCCTGCGCGGGGTGCCCGCGTGGGCGACGCTGCTGGCGCTGGTCGAGAACGGCTCGCCGGTGGTCGGTGTGATCAGCGCTCCGGCGTTGGGGCGGCGCTGGTGGGCAACAGCTGGTGAGGGTTCTTATCGGCGGGTCGGTGTCGAGGGTGAGGCGGAGCGGATCTCGGTGTCCGGGGTGGCCGAGCTGGGCGATGCCTACGTCTCCACCACGAATCTGGGCAGCTGGAGCGAGCTGGAGCGGCGCGCGGACTACCTGCGGCTGGTGGACAGCTGCTGGGAGAGCCGCGCGTTCGGGGACTTCTGGCACCACTGCCTGGTGGCCGAGGGAGTGATAGATCTGGCGGCCGAGCCGCTGGGCAACCCCTGGGACCTCGCGGCGGCACAGGTGATCGTCGAGGAGGCCGGGGGCGGCTTCACCGACCTGTCCGGCGAGCCGCGCTTCGACGGCGGCAACGCGCTGAGTTCCAACGGCGCACTGCACCGGGCCGCGCTGCGCGCGCTTGACGGCTGAGGGGCCGATTGGTTTCCGGGGGTGGCTTGCCGGGCGGGGTTACGGGCAGCTGATCGGCGGCGGTGCCGCGCTGGGTGCGCCGGGGATGCTGGATGCGCAGTGCGCGAGCGGCGCACTGGAGCAGCGAGGCATCGCCGGGTAGCGCTCGCTGTTCCATGGGAATGAGCACTACCCGCGCGCCGATCACTGCGTAAGTCCGCAGCACGTCCCCGCGTGCGTGGGGCCTACATCATGAGCCACCTCAACCCCCACAACGGCAAGGGTCTATCCCCGCGTGCGCGGGGCCTACGCAGGACCGGGAACCGGAAAGTCGGCCTTCGTCGGTCTATCCCCGCGTGCGCGGGGCCTACACTCACTGCGCTGGGATTCTAGCGGTGTGAAGGCGTTGTGAGAACCACGTGGTTACTCCTTTTCGGACACCACAGCTTCGGGCGAGCCACTCCGGAGGCTGGATTGGCGATGAGTTCGGTAGCGGTTCCCACCATTGTTGTCTGCTGTGTGGGGGTCCCCGCCCGGCCAGGTGGGAGCGGGGAGGGAGGCCCGGCCGGGCGGGGTTTGGTGGTGGCGGTGCGTACATTTCGTGGGAAATTGTCGCCCCGCCACCGATGGCCCGGGGTGTGTCTCGGCGGTTGTCGGGGGTTGGCCGAGTGCACGGTTCCGGGCCGGTCTTCACGGGGAGTGGACTGCGGGGGACGGAAGATCAGAATGGTGCTGAGGTGTCTAGAGGCGGTGCAACCCGTCGAGAACGCGGCGCATGAGTGCCAGCTCGGAGTGTTCCGATGCCGATGCGGATTCAGGGGAGGCTGCGGAAATGGCGGGAGCGGTATTCACGGTGGTCGGGCTGGCGAGATGATGCGGCGCTGCCGGTGCCGGTTCCAAAGACGGTGCCACGGGGGCCGGTGGGTCAAGGCGGAACAGGTGCGGATGCTCGTCCGGGTCGCACAGCGGCCAGCCGATCAGCTCGGTGGTGGGGCGTTCGTCGCGGAAATACGACTCCAGTCGGAGTGCGGCCAGGCGCCTGGCGGCCGGGCCGCTGCCACCGGCATGGCGGGGCCGGTAGCTGACCCGGTTGCCCCAGCCGCCCAGCACGATCGCGGTGGCGGCCAGCACCACGGCGGTGGAAAGCAGCATCGCCGGATGGGTGCTCACTCCGCATCACCCCGCCTGCGGAACTCGTCCGGCGGGTCGATCGACCCCGATTCCGGCGGGTTTCCGCCGCCGAAGGCCAGTCCGGCGGCGTAGTCACGCAGCTCATCCGACAATCGCTGCAGCACCCCGGCGAGTTCGGCGCACTGCCTCGGGGTGGCCTGCCGCGCCGGGATGTCGTAGGAAGCCTGTTCCAGCTTCCACTGCTCGTGGGCCAGCCACATGCCCAACCTGCCCGCATAACTGGTCACGACCGCTCACCCCCAGTCTGAATCGCCGCAGTCAGCACATCCCGCAGGTGGGAAGCTTGGTTCACTGTCCACACCGTCCGGTGGAACACCGTCGGCGTCTCGATCCGAATCACCTCCGGCGTCCACCGCGAGATCCACACCAGCAACGACGACGACCACCCCGACTCGTCACCACACCGCACCCGAACACCCGGATAACGCACCTCATAACTGGTTGGCACGGCGATACCTCCCAACAAGATTGATTCCGTGTTACCGCAATACTTTGCCGATGCGGTAACAGTTCATCAATTCCCCGTTCGGGTGATCGTTGAGGCAGCTCCGCCATCCGTACGATCGCAGCATGACTGGAAACGCACGAAAGACTCCGAAAGCTCGTGCTCTTGGCGCTGAGCTGCGAGAAGTGCGAGAGAATGCAGCACTGAGTCAGCGAAAGCTTTCCAGTCTGGCAACAGTCTCGAACGCATCACTGTCTCGCTACGAGACCGGCGAACGGGTTCCCTCATCTGAAGATGTCGCGAGCATTGTTACCGCTGCCGGAGGCGACGGCGCGTTGCGGGATCGCCTGATCGATATGGCCCGCGACGCGGCAGAACCCAACTGGCTCGCCGCCGGAGCGAAGAGCACCCACAAAGAGCTGACCACACTGATCGAGTTCGAACGCACCGCGACCCACATCCTCGAAGTCGCCCCCATGCTCGTACCCGGCCTGCTACAGACAGCGGACTACGCACGCACCGTCATGGCCGGTCTGCCCACCGAGGAACTCGACATGCGCGTCACCACCCGCGTAGGCCGACGCGACGTACTGCTTCGCCCCGGTGCACCTCGATTCGACACACTCATCGACGAGCACGTACTGCAACGTCTCATCGGCGGCCACTCGGTCATGGGACACCAGCTACGCCACATCATCGCGATGGCCGAACAACCGAACATCACCGTTCAGGTCGTGCCCAGCGACCTCAACGAATGGCACCTCACCCTCGAAGGCGCCTTCATCCTGTTCGAATTCCCCAAAGCAGCCCCCATCATCAACCTGGAACACTTCCGATCATCAGCGTTCCTCTACGACGAAGACGACATCCGAGACTACATACACGCAGCCGATACCCTCCGGCAGACAGCGATGAGCCCCACCGAATCCCTGGACACCATCGCCCGATACGCCGACAAAATGGAGGCACAGTAGTGACATTACTTCCCGAAGACTGGCGCAAATCGAGCTATTCCGGACAACAGTCCGCCTGCATCGAAGTCGGCCGCACCCACGACGGCGCCGCCGTGCGCGACACCAAGAACCGCTCGGCCGGATACTTCACCGCCACCGGCCAGCAGTGGGACACGTTCATCAACGCGGTCAAGACCGACCGCTTCGACTGAACCCCAGTGAACGAACACAGCGCCTCCGGAACAGCACTCCGGAGGCGCTTTACTGTCCACGCTGCTGCGTGCGCTGGGCCTATCTCACCGGCCGCACCGAACATGCGCTCCAGGGAGTACTCGTCGGTTCCTCACAGCCTGTCGAAACACGCCCAATCGACTCCCGCAGGACGTTTGCCGGTGGAGACGAACTCGACAAGAGCTTTGCGGATATCGCCCAGTGGCAGAGCAGCGGAACGTGGGAAGTAGCTAGGAGTACCGCCATCGGTGAGAAGATCCACCTGAGGCTCAACATCCGAGTTACGGGTGATGCGCAACTCATCCTTCCAGGGGAATGTATCAACTTGTTCGAGCGAGCAGCGGATCGCAATTACTCCACCCGGATCCTGTTTCTACGGATTTGGCTGAATCTTGTTCCCGCTTGGACGCCGTCAAACGAAAATGAATCATCGTGATAATCAACACAGCGTCTTGCTCCGCCCGAGCGGACACTGCGAGCATTGATCTCGCAATAAAATTCAGCGGGTTCCAATATCATCCAAATTGGAGTAAATCTCGTTTGGCAAGTTGTTTGCTTCCGCATCGACGGGGTAACACTCTTCTCGATTGTCGGAACCGGCGCGGCCACTGCTGCCACCACCAACCACTGAGACCCCAGAACGGCGCGAGCTGGGACGGCCGTCCCTTACGACACCCCAGCCTCGGAACGAGCAACGATCCACCGCTTGTCGCCGACAAAGGCATGCAGAGAAATATCTCGACCGCACCGACTGGACAGAGGCCAGCCTCAACGTGTACCTGGGCGGTTGCTTCGGCGATCTACGCGTTCGCCGCTCGGAACGTCTGGCAAATCTGTACAGTATTCTAAACACGGAAACGTTCCCCCGAAAGGCCGCTGATCGTCGTGTCCGCCGTGTCCACGCTGCTCCTCGTCAACCTTTTGTGTCTCGCCGCCATAATCGTATTGTATTTACGAGACAAAAACGGGCACAGCAAGGCGATCGTCGCGCTAGCTTGCGTATCGGCTCTAACCGCGTTAACGTCATCAGGGATCGTTCTGTTTTCTTAGGGCCTACAGGATGAATCGGATGCGTGAGAAATTTTTCCTCGGTGCCGCACTGCTGACAGGGATGCTTATCCTGGCAGCATCGATGCTGATCGGTGGTGTTCCGTCGAGTATGTTGTGCATCCTACTGTTGCCGTTAATACCGCTGGGAGCACTCACGATGGGAGCTCTCACGCTGGTGTTCGCACGGCACAACAGCGGCGCTGCAGAGCATGGGACAACCCTCCCCGAGAGGACTCCGCGTACCATGGCCGACACCGGTCCAGTGTCGTGAGTCGTTGATTCGATCGCAGCGGGGATTGCGGAAGAGCCGGGGAAGTTCGAACATCACAGCTTGCCAGGCTGCTGACTCAGCCAGCTCTAGAGCGAGCACATACTCATCTTCGATGCTGTGACCAGCAGCTGTACACGCTCGCGTCCCACTTCTCCCGGTTCTTTCCAGACCTCGGGCCATATCCCGTGGTCCAGCCGCATCACGAAAAGCCATCCGACGCACTCGAATACCCCTCACGGAATGGAACGCGGTTCGCGGCGGTAAGACGCCTGTTGCCTGGTTGTTCGAGGGTGGTCGGCACTCGGCCAATGAAGGATGGGGAATAACAGTGCAGCCCGGTGACTGCCGGACACAGTCACCGGGCTTCATGATGTTCGAACCGCTAGTTCGCCAGCCGCGACCAAGTGCGGCGTAATCGTCGGCTCACAGATCTGCGTTTCACGGGAAATCGCCGCCGCCACCGGGGTGGCGGCGAAGCGATGGTTTGCCCCCCGCGGGGCCTACCGATCCGGCCGGTGCGGGAGAGCCTGCACATGCGGTCCATCCCCGCGTGCGCGGGGCCTACGAACTCCCCGAGTGCGCCGAGAGGTACATGGAGGGTCCATCCCCGCGTGCGCGGGGCCTACACTCACTGCGCTGGGATGTTAGCAGCGCGAGCGCGCGTTGAGAACCACTCGGTGAGGCGGCATCGGCTGACTCGGCACTCCTTCCTCATCCGGGGCAAGGCGTAGATTTCCCACGAAATCGCCGCGTCGGGCGGCTCGGGCCAAGGGGGACACGGCCTCGGTCAACCGTCGCGAACGGTTTCGGTCTCCGGCTCGGCGGAATGCACTTCGAGCTCCTCGCTCGGCTGCTCGGATTTCCGGCCGGACTCGTCGGCCGGTGCAGCAGAATCCACCTCGGAGGGCAACGGCGGGGTCGTGGGCTGCGACTCCCGGACCCGCATCGGGATGTAGCTGTAGCTGTCCCGGTCGAAGTGCATCAGGTGCGTGCCGTGGAAGAACCGGCACTCGTGCTGCGAGAGGTGCCACCCCACGGCGAGCACGACCGCCTTGGGCGCCATCGCGATCATGACGAGCTCCCGCTCCCCGGCTTCCGCCTTGATACGCGCCAGGTGCTCGGCGATCTCGCTACCCAGGTGCCCCAGCTCATCGGCCGAGTAATCGGGGGGACCACTCGACTCGGGCATTCCACCCCGGTAACTGATCAGGTGCAGCTCGTCCACACCGAACCGCCGGAACCCCTCCTTGGAGAAGTGCTTGCTGGCATCTCCGAAAGCCAACCAGACCCCTACCCTGCCCCGACCGTGCGACCGCCCGTCGAGTCGGCTCAACGCCGCACTGGTGCGGCTGCGGGGTCGTGCGGTGAGCGCGAACTGCTGCTCGGTGTTGTTCGGCAGCAGTTCGAGCAGCCGCAGGCTGTCAGGGTGCGGCAGGTAGGCACCGACCGTCAGCGCCATCGGCCAGAGCATGTTCGGTGCCACGGTGTAGCCGGTGTCGTCGCGATCGTTGTTGATCGCCTCCTCGATCACCGCGCCGATCTCGTGACACGGTTGCACGACGTCGATCACCCCGCCGCTGGTGCGCTGCTTGAGATCCACCCAGCGAACCACCGAGCGCATCGACATCCGGCTGCTTCGCGCGGCGCGCAGCGAGCGCTCGTGCCAGTTCGGCATCGACTCGTCGAGCAGGTGGACGTAGAACAGCGTGCCCAGCCTCCGGTGCAGCCACGCGCGCCAGGCCAGCCCGGACAGCAGCGCGCACAGCGCCAAGATCCCCACTGCCCAGCGCGTCAGCACGACGTAGCCATCGTCCGGATCCTTCGGGAACAGGTCCTCCAGCACCAGCGCCAGCGAGGCGGTGATCAGCGAGGCGGCCACCACGACCAGCGCGTTCGCGGTGAAGATCTGGGTCTCACCGCTTCGCAGTGACTGACGACGCCAGAATTTGACCATGAATCCCCCTCACGAACGATGATCGTTCGGTAACCTACCGCAGTGATCACCGCTGGTGTTCTGCCGAACGCGCATTCGATTCGCGCAGCCTGGGGAGGCAGTGCTTGAACGACACCTTCGTGAACCCCTACACCTTCGTTCCGTTCCCGAAAGCCGGACCACATCGCTGTGAACCACACGGCCACCTCGGACAGGGCGAGTTGCTCTCGGGGAAGCTGGTGCTCACGCTCCACGCGCGAACCCCGCTGCTGATCCGCGAGATGAACGACACGAAGCGAGCGGAGCCCGACCTGCCGCGCAGACCCGACGGCACCCCGATCATCCCCGGCTCCTCGCTGAAGGGAGCCCTGCGCTCGCTGCACGAGACCCTGACCGGCAGCTGCCTGCGGGTGTTCGACGAGGACTTCGTTCCCGGATACCGCGATCCCGCCTCCACGGAGAAATCCGGCAAGCGGCACATGGCGATCGTGGAGCGGCACGACAGCGAGGACACCCCACCGGTGCTGCGAGTGTGCGACAAGGGATCTACCGAAGCCCGACTGCGCCAGGAGGAACTAGCGCGACTCCACCGCGAGGAAGAGCCGCTGACCTCCGGTGACCGGCTGAAGGTGGATTTCGACGACGAAAGCGGAAGGCCAGTACGAGCCCACCACCACTCCGAAGGTGAGTGGGTGGTGCTACTCAGCGACGCGAGTGCCCGCAAGCAGCACCAGCCCTACTACGCGCACATCCGCAGCTTCACCGGCGAATCCCCCAAACAACAGCTTCAACAAGAGGTTTGGGACGACTTCCGCAGCGCCGTCGAGAACGCCGACGAGCTGCGCACCGCCCAGCAGGGCAAGCGGGACGAACAGGACCCCTTCACCGAGGTCACCTTCACCCACGTCCCGAAAGGTCGCAAGGCCGAGCAGGGCACCAGGTACGAGCTGGGCAGGCGACACCTGGCCTCTAAACGACTGCGCCCTGGCCAGCCGGTGTGGGTGACCACGAAGTCCAACGGCGAGATCGACAGTCTGCGACTGGGCATGCTCGGCCGTCACGCCGGTAAGTACCCCGCCGGAGACCGAGTGAGGCCCGAACTGCTGCCCTGCCGTGACCACGAGGAGCTGTGCCCGAGCTGCCGGTTGTTCGGTTCCGCGGACACGGCGGGCAAGGACAGCGAGAAAGCACAGCAGCGCTCCTACCGAGGCCACGTCCGCGTCGGCGACGCGGTGGCGCTGGACGAAGTGACCCCGTGGTCAGTGACGCTGCCGCCGATGGGCATCCCACGTCCCGGCGCCGGGCAGTTCTACCTGGTCAACGACGCCAAGGTTCGAGGCAACGCGGCGGTGGACCCGCCACTGCGAGAGTGGGGCTCGGCCGCCGACCAAGGTGATCAGCCGCGCGATCTCCGAGGCCGCAAGCACTACTGGCACACCCCAACCGAGAACGGGGGAAAGCCGAGTCGAGCCGAGGCACGGAAACACCAACTCAACAGCGACATGACCAGCGAGGCGAAGCTGTTCCCGACCGGAACCCGCTTCACCGTCACCATCGCCTTCACCGATGTCGACGAGGTCCAGCTCGGTGGCCTGCTGGCCTGCCTGTCTCCGAGCTCGGTGCTGGGCGGAGAACTGTGGCAGCACGTCGGCGGCGGTCGCCCGCTCGGGCTCGGCTCCTGCACGTTCGAGCTCGACGAGCACGCCAGTGAGATCCGCCGTTCCGGGGCACGGTACGGCGCGGCACAAGAACCGGTGGACCCGAGCCCGGAGCGGTTCCGGGCGGAGTTCCAGAGCTGGATGCGCCAACAGGCACCGGCAGCTCACGAACTCTGGCCGCAACTGAGAAAGGCGCTGTCACCGAACACCGTGAATCCGAACTCGGTTTGGTACCCGCCGGGCGCGTACTGGAACCAGCAGGACTCCGAGAACTTCGACCGGGGTTACGAGTTCTGGAAGCGGACCAGCGGTACGGAGCTGAGCTCCAAAACCGCGAACCCCCGGATCGGATACCCGCTGCTGGCACTGCCGGACATCGACGAGCAGAACCAGGAACTGCCGATCATTCCCAACGCCCAGGGCGGCGACGAGGAAAAGTCCGAAAAGCTGCCGAACCAGATGTGGCCTCCGAGTAACCGGCGGAGCGGCACACGGGACAACGCGAACCGGAAGAACCACCCGAAAGGCAAGCGGCGATGAGTGACTATCTGGATGTGGCGGTGGTGCGCATCCAGTCGTGGTTGAGCCGGGTCCCGGATCTCGCCGGACGACGGGGTGCCTCCGCCATGATCAGACGGGCCACCGAATCCGAGACGATCGACTCGCTGTTGACGGGTTGGGAGGACCACGCGGAGCGGTGCGCCGAGGCGGGCCACGTGGACGGCGTGGTGCCGCTGCGGCTGCGGGCCGAGGATGAGGAGACGCGGCACCGGGTTGAGCGGCTCGTGGTGGGTCACCTGCGCGAGTGGTTACCGGGAGCTTCGCTGCGCAGCACGCTGCGGCGGGGCGAGGACTGGCTGGCCGCCCACGACGGTGCCCCCGCGTGCTGGGAGCGGGACTGGCCCGCCGCCGTCTCCGAATGGCCGCTGGGCAAGCAGTGCGACTGGTGTCAGACGTGGCCCGCCAACGGCCACCGCTGGACCGGGGCGAAGGAAAAACGCAAGCAGGAAGCGCTGTGCCCGGACTGCCTGCTCCGGTATGACAACGCGGGAAGCCCATCCAGTGACAAGGCGGAGCGGACCCCGGGTACTGAACGGGACCTGCTGGACCTCTGGGATAAGCAGCACAACACCGCTGCGCGAATTCCGGACAAGTTCCCCGAGCTGGTCGAGAAGTTCGGCGAACGGGGCGACAACACGCACCTGGCGACCGTGTACGCCGACGGCGACGCGATCAGCCAGTTCGGCAAGGAGCTGCACAAGCAGCGGTCTCGCGGTCGTGGCGGCGAGTTCGACATGGCCAAGGCCATCGATGACGCGACCTGGTGCGCCCTGCTGCGAGGAATCGAAGCGGTCGCCAACCCCGACGCTGAGAGCGACTCCGGAATCAAGACGCTGCCGCTCGTGGCGCACCTCGTCGGTGGCGACGACGTGCTGGTCAGCCTGCCCGCGCACCGCGCGTGGCGGTTCGCCCTGGAGATGCAGCGGAAGTTCAACGAATCACTACGGAAAACGCTCAAAGATGCCGGGCTGGGGACCATCAAGGTGCCCACGCAGTCCGTGGGCATGGTGTTCCACCACCATTCGAGCCCGCTGGCGACGGCCTCGGACCTGGCCGAGGAGCTGCTGCAGGAGACCAAGCGCGACTACCGAAGCAGCAGGGCCTCGCTGGGCTGGCAGGACATCACCAATGACGGGCCGCACCCGGTCGGACGCGGCGGCATCACTCCGGAAACGCTGGAGCACTGCTGGGGCGACCTGACGGAACTGTCGAAGCTCGGCGGCTCCGCACTCGCCAACCTGGCGAAACTCGCCCGCACGAACGATCAACAGCGGCTCCACCAACAGGCCAAGCGGCTGGGCCGCGAGGAACTCGTGGCGAGGTTCGATTCCGATTCCATCCCGCTCGAGGACGCGGTGGGCATGGTGCGCTGGTGGAAGGAGTGGTCATGAAATCCACGGTGGAATTCGAGATAACCTTCCACGGACCGTTCCGGGTATCGACCGGGCACGCCCGCTCAGGAGTGGACTCTTCCGTCCCCGACAGCGAACGGCTGCCCAACACCAGCCTGAAGGGCGTCATGCGCGCCACCGCCAGGCGGCTGCTCGGCGAGGAAGCGGCGATCGTCGGTGAGGTGTTCGGCTCCTACCGCCACGAGTCCCCGTGGCGCTGGAAAAGCGCGAAGCCCGGTACCTCCAGCTGGCCCGCGCCACAGCCCGCGGCGCGGGTACGGATCGACCCGAATACCCACAGCGCGAGCGAGGACATGCTGGCGGTCAGCGAGCAGACCTGGGCCGAGCGCGCCGAGTTCCGCGTCGAATCGCGCGGCCACCTGAGTGGGGAAACGCTGCGCAAACACCGACTGGTGCTGGCCGTGACCGGGCAGGCCATCCACTCGCTCGGTGCGGAGACCCGGCGCGGCCTGGGTTGGGTCGGCATCAGCTGCACCAACGTCGAACTGGACGAGCGATCCGTAGCGGAATTCCTGGAGTTGAAGCAGGCATGACCCAACACGCATTGGTGACAGTGCGTCTCGAAGAGCCGATGGTGGCGGGCAAGAACCCGCGCGCCGACTCCCGGCAGGACAGCCACAACCACGTGCCCGGCTCGGTGCTGCGCGGAGCGCTGGCGGCGGTGTGGCTGCGGGAGCACGGCACCGAGGCCAACACTTCCCCGGAGTTCGAGCGGGTCTTCGAGGGGGAGGGCTCCTTCGGGCCGCTGCACTACGCGTCGAGCAAACCCGTCCCGCTGTCGATGCTGACGCACAAGTACGAGCCCACCGACGAATGCCACACCCTGTGGTGGGACCAGGCTCGCGGTGAGAAAGCGAGCCACTGCCCGAACGACAGATGTGGCAGTCAGCTGGAGGAAAGCAAGGGACAGCCGTACGGCAAGGTTCCGAGCGTCGACCGCACCATGGTCGCGCTGTCCACCGATGGGGTGGCGCTGGACGGCAGCCTCTACAGCCAGCGGGCAGTGCAGGACGGCCTGCTGCTGCGCGGCTGGGTCTACGGGGACGCGGTGCGGGCGTTGTACCCCGAGGGCACGGCCATCGAATCGCTGTTGCTGGGATCGCGGCGCAGCCTGCGTGGTGAGGCCACTGTCGAGGTGGACACCGAGGCGTTTCCCGAACCGGTGGAGCTCTACGGCGAGGAGGTCGTGCTGCGGCTCGCCTCACCCGGCGCGTTCGTGGACGAGTTCGGCATGCCGAGTGCGACGCCGGATCCGGACGAGCTGTCCGAACAGCTGGACGTGTCCGAAGTGGAGATCACCGGCTCTTGGACCCGATGGGAGGAGGCCGGTGGGTGGCACGCGGCCAGCGGGCTGCCCAAACCCGTCGAGCGGGTGGTCGCGGCCGGTTCGACCTACCGGGTGAGGTGCGCGGAACCTCCAACCGATACCGCCCGACGCAGGCTGATGACACGCGGAATCGGCCTGCGCCGCCGCGAGGGGTTCGGGGCGCTCTACCGTTGCGAACCGCCGTGGGGAATCAGCTCCTTTACCGGGCACGCAGCCGCACTGCGGGCTCATCCGGAGCTGGTTTCCCGATTCCAGGCACGGCTCGAAGAAATCCGGCTGGACAATGCCGACGATTCCCAGTTCGACGATGCGCTCCGGTCGACCGAGTACGACGATCGAATCCACCAGGCCATCCAAGCGGTGCTGACGGTCAAGGACGCGGAAATCTACGAGCAGATCTTGAGGTACATGGAGCAGAACCGATGAAAAGCGCGCTGTTCAGCCTCCGGCTGCGGATGCTCACTCCCGGCGGGGTGACCGCGCCTGAAGCACTCGACGCACCGCAGAACACCGTGGAACTGCGCCGGGACCACAACAACAACGTTCATCTCCCCGGCTCGACCGTGGCGGGCAGCCTGCGGGAGCACTGCTCCCACTACACCGAGTTGCACCAAACCGGAGATCTGCCGGAGTTGTTCGGCCCAGCTCCGGAACCGAACGAGCGGCGCGCCGCCTCACCGGTCGGAGTGCTGGGCACGCTGCTGCGTGTTGAGAAGGAAACCTCGACGGCCAAGCGCACCTCGATCGACCGGAAACGCGGGGCGGCGGCCAACACCGAGTTGCACCACACCGAGCTGCTGGCCGCCGGGACCGAGTTCGACGTGGTGCTGCGCTGGGAGCACCCGGACGAGCGCCTCGATACGTTCCTGCGGGCGTTGCGGGAGTGGCGGCCGAGCATCGGGCGCGGGGCCAGTCACGGAGCCGGAAAGTGCCAGGTGGTCGGACTCGGACACCGCGTCTACGACCTCGACAACAGCAAGGACCTGCTGGACTGGATCGGACTCACCTCACCGGAGGACTACCCGACCGCGGAGCCGTGCACGAGCGAGGCTCCGGACGACCGGCTGATCGACGTGGAACTGCGCATCGAAGACGGCCTGCACATCGGCGCGGGAGAGCCCGAGACGGATTCGGAGAGCGGCAAGCTGATCAGTCAAGCGCTCCGGCGCGACGAGGACGAGTTCCTGGTTCCCGGAACCAGCCTCAAGGGAGTGCTGCGCTCCCGCGTGGAGTACATCTGCCGCGTGGTAGGCGCTGCGGCGTGCACGGGCGGGGATTGCGGGCGGTGCAGGCCGTGCCGGATCTTCGGATTCAGCGGCAAGGAAGCGCACACCCGCCGAGCCAGGATCGCGGTGCACGACAGCACCGTGACCGATCACGTCGCGGAACGGCGGCAGCACGTGGCGATTGACAGGTTCACCGGCGGAGCACGGCCGAAGCTGCTCTACACCGACGAGGTGGTGACGGCGGGACGGTTCCGGCTGCGTATCGACGAGCTCGAACCGCTCGACGAGCCGGAACCGGCCGGGGTGTCGAACTCGGCTGCTACTCCAGAAAACCGCACCGGAACGAACCGGTTGCTGCTGGAGGCGGCGCTGACCGACATCCACGACGGGCTGGTCGGCATCGGTGGGAGGACCACCGCGGGGTGCGGCACCGTCAGCGTCAGCGATCCCGACTGGCAGCGCCCGGCCGGGATGACGGAGTTGGCCGAACGGCTGCGTGAGGAGCACGTATGAGGACTTCGTGGAC
Organism: Actinopolyspora mzabensis; assembly: GCF_900101095.1. Taxonomy (GTDB): domain Bacteria; phylum Actinomycetota; class Actinomycetes; order Mycobacteriales; family Pseudonocardiaceae; genus Actinopolyspora; species Actinopolyspora mzabensis. The sequence continues at coordinate 186,620 of NZ_FNFM01000009.1, read as the reverse complement.
GCTGCACGGCAGCGGACGTCGTCGCCTGGATGACGGCTGGGCTGGGCTGCACCGGATGGCCGAGGACTGGACGGCGGCGTGGTCGGACAACGACGGCTTCCATCTGGAGGTCATGCCCGAGCGGGCGCCGGTGACCACCCAGTTGTGGGCATGGACCACGCGGAAGTGGCTGCGGGTGCGGCTGGACCCGCCGCACTGGTGGGCGGCGGTGCTGCGCTACGAGTCCGAGCAGGACGGCGGTGAGGATCTCGTCGAGGAGTCGTGGTCGGCCGATGACGTGGCACAGCCGCGAATCGATCGAGTGCTGCACTGGGACTCGAACGACAAGCGCATCCAGCAGCTCCGGAGCCCGAACGAGCGACCGTTCGACCACGAGATCTTCCGGCTGGTTCCGCTGCGTTCCCGGCCGACCACCGCCACCTTCATCGGCGGCAAGGATTCGGTGCCGCAATCGCTGCGCAAGTAGCGGCGAAACACCGGTAGGTTGTCGCCCGGACATACGACCGGGCGATGACGACGTGGAGGTCGGGACGCGGTGAAACGGACGCCCCCGAGAGGAGTCGCCACCGTGTTCGCGGTGGCGATGTTCCTGTTGCTGCTGTTTCTCGGTGTCGAGAAATGGATTCTGTGGACGATCGGCGTGCTGACCGTGATATTGGTGGCGGCCGAGGTCGGGCGTGAGGTGAGGGCACGGAGCATCGAGAACCTGAAGGTGGAGTCCTTCGTAGCGCCGGACACCCTTGATCGGGCCAAGAACGCGGTGGGCGCGCTCGACGGGCGCGTGGCACACACCGCGAGCCTCTACGAGCTCACGGAGCACGCACTGCGCAGCGAGGTCGAACGGCTCGAAGCCGAGCACAACGACGGGAGCAGGTTCCCGAAACCGGACGACGGATCCCGCACCGGTTCCGCATCGAGGCGAAGCGGCTGACGGCGCCTCCGAGAGCCCGGATCCCGAAGCGAAGCCCCGGCTCATGATCGGTGAGCGTAAATTTCCCACGAAATCGCCGCGCCAGTGCGGCTGTGCGGCTCCAGCTCCGTCAATTTCTCGCGAAATCGCCGCGCCGCAGGGCACAGGGGCACAGGGGCAGCGGGAGCAGGACAGCGGAGCCAAGGCACCGGGATCAGCGCGGGTCAGCGCTGCGCCGGGTCTCTCGTGGTGATGCGGGTGACCGCCTCGCGGGTGAGGGCGCGGTCGTGGGGTTCGGGAGTCAGGGCGCGGTGCAGGGTCATTCCCTCGATGAGGGCGTCGAGCTGGCGGGCCGTGTCCGGGTCGAAGTGCCTCTCCAGGTGGACCCGGCTACGGCGCATCCACTCCTTGGTCAGCTCCCGGTAGGCGGGTTGCCGGGCGGCCAGGGTGTAGAGCTCCTGGGTGAGCACCAGGTAGCGCTGATCGTCCTCGGACAGCTCGTGGATGAGGTCGGTCACCGCGTCCCTGGCCCGCTCCCGGTCGTTCGGCGCGGCGAGGTAGCTGTCGAACAGGGCGACGATCCGCTCGGCGAACCGGCCGAACGCCTCCCGGAGCAGCTCCTCCAGCCCGCCGAAGTGGTAGGTCATCGATCCCAGCGGCACCCCCGCCCGGGTGGCGATCCGGCGGTGGGAGACGTTGGCGATCCCCTCCTCGGCGATCAGGTCGAGGGTGGCGTCGATGATGCGCTCGCGGCGCCGCGGGTCGGTGTGTCCGGTAGCCATGACACTGAGCATCCTAGAGGTTCCGGACCTCGCGGGCCGGATTGCCGACGGCGACGACGTCGGCGGGCACGTCCCTGGTCACCACCGCACCGGCACCGATGACGGAGTTCTCGCCGATGGTCACGCCGGGCAGCACGATGCAGCCGCCGCCGAGCCACACGTTGTCGCCGATGGTGATCGGGCTCGCCGCCTCCAGCTTGTCGCGCCGGGATTGCGGTTCCAGCGGGTGCGTCGGGGTGAGCAGCTGCACTCCCGGACCGAGCTGGCAGTCCTCACCGATGGTGATCGAGGCGACGTCCAGCGCGGTGAGGTTGTAGTTGACGAAGCTGCGCGCCCCGATCGTGATGTTGCTGCCGTAGTCCACGTGCAGCGGTGGCCGAAGGTGCGCCTCCTCCCCCAACGAGCCGAGCAGTTCGGCGAGGATCGGCCGCGCCGCGTCCGGATCCTCGACGTAGGCGGCCTGGTAGCGGGCGGCCAGCCGCACCGCACGCTGCTGCATGCGGCCGAACTCGGGGTCGTCGGCTATGTAGTTATCACCGGCAGCCATGCGTTCGAGATTCGTGCGCGGATCGTCCGCGAAGTAGTCACTCGGCATGCGTACGATCGTACGCTCTGAAGCGGTCCACAGTGCCCTGTCAGTAACCGCGCACCGACAACGCTCAGTTGTGCCGGTTGCTCAACACTCCGGCGAACAGCAGCACGAGCACTCCGGCCAGCGGCACCACCAGCAGCCCCACCCGGAGCCCCGCCGCATCGGCGGCCATGCCGACCAGCGGTGGGGACAGCAGAAAGCCCAGTCGCATGAGCCAGGAGACGACGGTCAGCCCCGACCCCGGCTTGAGCCCGGGCAGCTCGTCCGCCTCGTGCATCGCGGCGGGCACCAGCGTCGCCACCCCGAACCCGGCGGCGGCGAAGCCGAGGATCGTGCCGGGAACCGTGGGCGCGGCCAACGCCAGCCCCATACCGACGGCGGTGATCAGACCACCGGCGCGGGCCACGCTGCGCTGCCCGAACCGGCCCACGAGCCGGTCACCGAGGATGCGGCCGACGAACTGCGCGGCCACCAGCGCCACGTAGCCCTGCGCCGCCAGCGCCGCCGGGGCGTGCAGCGAGTCCGACAGGTAGAGGGTGGCCCAGGAGTTGCCCGCGTCCTCCACGACGGTTCCCGCCACGGCGATGACGACCAGAGCGACCAGCACGAACGCGATGCGCGCATCCGGCCCGCGCCTCACCTGTTCGGTGCCGCCGTCGCTTTCGCGCTCCGACTCCGCCTCGTTGTCGATACCGGGCAGGCAGAACCACCAGGCGAAGCAGGCCGCGCCCGCGAACACCACCCCCGAGATCGCCAGATGGTGCCCCCGCCCGAGCCCGAGGGCCATCGCGGCGGCGGCCATGGAACCGCCGACGACGGCGCCGCCGGACCAGAGGGCGTGGAAGGAATTGATGATGGAACGCCCGTAACGGCGCTGCACCCGCAATCCGTGGGCGTTCTGCGCGACGTCGACCAACGCGTCCAGCGCTCCGGCGAGGAACAACACCGCCACCAGGAATCCCACCGAATTCGCCAGACCGGCCCCGAGGATTCCCGTCGCGGTCAGCAGGGTCCCGAGCACCGCTGCCCGTGCCGACCCCAGCCGACGGACGACCGCGCCGGCGGCCAACCCGGCCGCGACGGCCCCCACCGGGAATGCCACGACCACCAGCCCGTAGGCGGTGTTGCCGAGCCCGAGATCCGCCTTGATCTGCGGAAATCTCGGCAGCAGGTTGGCGAACAGCGCTCCGTTGGTGAAGAACAGCGCGGCAACGGCCACGCGAGCCCGCCGCTCGACCGGGGTGGGTCGGGGTGGTGCGGCAACGGTCATGGTCAAGAGTCTACCGAGCGGAGCGGACGATCGTACACTCGTTTTCGGCACCGTTCCAGGAGGAGGCGCGTCGGCCGGCCTGGGCGTCAATTTCTCGCGAAATCGCCGCGCGGGTGGGGAGTGCTCAGCCGCCCGAGGTGCGCCGTTCCGACCCGGCGTTGCCCTGCTCGGTTCCGGAAGTATCCCGGTGGGAAGCCCCGGCATCGGATTCGGTGCCGGTGGCCGCATGAGTGCCCGACTCACGCTCCAGGGGGCTCCCGGCCACGGGGTCAGCAGCGGGATTTCCGGAATCGGGACTCCCGGAGCCGGGAACGGCCGGGGTGCTGCCGGTGGCGGGGGTCGCCGGGCCGTTGCTCGCCTCGGGGGAGCCGCTGCCGGAACCCGAAGAAGCGCTGCCAGAACCCGAAGAACCGCTGGCGGATTCGGAGGGGCCACTGCCGGGATCGACAGAGCCACCGGGGAGCGGGACTCCCCTGGGCGGCGTGCTGCCGGAGTCGAGCGGGCCGACCGCGCCCCGCAGCGCCTGGGTCCAGGTCAACCGCCCGAACAGGTAGAAACAGGCCACCCGCTCGGCCGAGAACCGCGCCCAGTCGTAGCGGTTGCCCTGCTCGCGCCAGAACACGTCCCAGACCGGCTTCCCCTCGGAGTCGTCCCGCAGCAGGCACCAGGCGTCGTCGCGCTCGGCCGCGACGGAAACCACCTGCGACGGCACTCCCATCGCCTCCAGCCATCCCAGCACGGATTCGGAATTCACACGGCCTCCTTGGAGTTCACAGCTGTAGTTGCGTGCGTGGTCGGGTAGCCGGCACGTGAGGCGGCGCCTTGCTGCGTTGGGCCGCTCTTGAGTAGCGACCTACGCTGCGAGGCGACCCGGCCTTGCAATGCATCCGCCTCACGCACCGGAGTCCCCGGCGCAACGTCGCGGCGATTTCGCGAGAAATTGGCACCGCCCGAGCCACACCTCCCCCACCGGCACGACGATTTCGCGAGAAATCGACGCCGCACGCGAGAACCCGCGGCGGTGCGAGTGGCGTGGGTGGTGGGAGTTCGGCGCTGGGAACGCGGAAGAACTGTTCCAGCGTCGACACAGCGGCGAGCATCAGCGGGGCGTCTCGGCGGAAGCCGTCATCGACCTCACCTCGACGCCCGTGTCCTCACTATGGATCCGCACCGTCCGTTCCGTCGTTTCGGAGTCAGCCGCTTCGTCCTGTTCGGACGTGTCGTTCCGCCCGGCAACATCGACACCACCGGACGAAACTTCCTGTCCGGAGACATCCCCGTGTTGGGCCCCAGTCTCCATTTCGGATTCGACAGCCGGATCGGCCAGTAGTCCCAGGGCGAGCAGTTCGGTGATCGGGTGCGTCGTGCGGTAGCGCAGTCCGGTGCCGGGTTGCTCGAACCAGGCGACGGTTCGGGTGAGCCACACCGGCAACGGGTGCACCACCCGGTAACGCCGATAGGCCCGCTCCCGGAACTCCGGAGGTAGCGAACGATCGGCGAACGCGGTCCCCTCGGGAGCCAGCACGATCCCCCGCTCGTCACCCAGCCGATCGAGCATCGTGCCCGGCGGCAACACCTCGGGAGCGGGCTCCTCGACACCGTTGTCCGCGAAACCGTGCCGCACCGGCCAGTCGTAGGCGTGCGTGCGGTTCCCGTCCGGTCCGGGAAGCAGGTAGCGCCGTTCCCACTCGAACTCGCCGACCTCGGTTTCCGGACCGAGCGGTTCGTAGCCGACCAGCAGCTCCGCCGGGATCGTGCGGGCCGCTTCCTCCGCTACTCCCGGCACGTCCCGGCGTGCGACGGAGCGCGTGAGCGCGGCAACGACGAACTCCTCGACGAGGTCCGCACGCGGATGCGACTGCGGCGGAACCGTGCGGGTGTCCCGTTCGGACGGTTGCCCGGAAGGGGACCACTGCCTGCTCGGCCGGGTCTCGGCCACCGGCATGTGCCCCAGCGGGAACTGGTGCAACACGAAAGCCACGACGGCGGGATCCCGCTGGTTCTCCCGCAACGGACGTCGCCCCTCGCCCGGCTGCTGCTGTGGAGATTGCGGCTGCGGAGATTGCTGCGGTGGAGGCTGCTGCGCAGGGTGCGGTGGTGGCGGGGGCTGTTGGGACATCCCGCCGCCGGGAGCGAACGGATTACGTCCCGCCGGTGGCGCCGCGCCCGGATGGGCCACCCCGGTCGGCTGGTAACCGCCCCGTGCCGGAGGTCCGGGGCGCGGAGCTGCCTGCCCGGGTTCCGGCTGTCCGACTCCCCTGCCCCCTCCGGGAGCGCCCGGGGGTGGCGGAGGACCGGGGCGCTGCGGCTGCGCAGTGGCTCCGGGCTGGCCAGCGGGATTGGGCTGCCCAGCGGGGCCGGGCTGTCCCGTCATCCCCGGCTGCCCGGCGGGCCCCTGCGGAACGGCACCGGGTTGTGGTGCGGGACCGGCGAGCGGCGGCGCGGCCGAACCCGGCGGCGCGGGAGGCGGCGCGGCGGCGGGTGAGGCCCAGGCCTGGTGCACGGCCTGCGGCGCGGTGATCGGATCCCGCCCGGCGTCCGTGCGTTCGCCACCAGCACCCGAGGCCGTTGGGCCGCCGGCAGAGTGCGGGTCGGGCTCCACTACGGGTATCGGTCCGGTCCCGGCATCCGGTCCACCCGCCGGGCCGGCGGCGGCGCGCCGAACCGTTTCCGGTGCGACGGGTCCGGTCAGCTCCCGGTCGGCAGCCTCTTCGGCCGGATTCGCGTGTGGTGGCACTCCGGTGGCACCGGATCCCACTGCTGGACCGCGCTCGTCCGAGCCCGGCATGTCGGGTGAGAGGAGTTCCGAGATCCGACTGCGGGGAGTGCCGGTTTCCTCGTGCTGCTCGGATCCTCGGCCCGGTGGGACGGTCTCGTCGATCGCAGCCGCCGACCGGTCCGGCAACGAAGCCGCTCGATCAATCGCTTCACCGCCGGCGTCTGCCTCCCCGACAGCACCTTCTTCCTCGACAGCCCCGGCTGCGCCGAGAGCGCCTTCACCCACGACGCCCGCCCCCGCAACGGCGTCCTCCACCGAACTCACGTCCGTCACCCGATTCGCGACCGCCCCGACGCCGGTGGCCGGTTCGTCGTTCGCGTCGGTAAGGCCGAGCGGTGCGGAGTCGGGCGATGCCGATCCCGGTGATGCGCTCGAATCGATGGTGACCCCGCTCGAACTGTCCACCGCCCCGACCAGAGTCCGGTTCAGCTCGGCGATGTTGCCGGCCGTCTCCCCCACGGCGGACTCGGCCCGCAACGCGGCGGAGGGGTTCCCCGCCGCGGCGGCGCGCTCGGCCGCGTCGGTCCGCTTGGCGAGCGCGACCAGTTCCCGCACGATGCGCACCTTGGCGGCCCCCACCTGGTCCGCGGCGTGATCCAGCCGATCGGCCGCGGCCGCGCACTCCCGTGCGCTACCCGGCAGCCGACCGGTGTCCGGCTCGACGAACTCCCGCCACCGGCTGCTCGCGGCCCGCGCCGTCTCGCCCTCGATCGCGGCTAGCGCCCCACCCGCCGAGGCGTCGGAGGTGGCGGCCAACCTGTCCAGCGATTCGGCGGCACGACGCCAGGCGGCCGCCGCCTCGCGCATGGCGTCCTCATCGGCCTCCGGCCAGTGCGCGCCGGTGCGCTCGGCCACCCCGCGCAGTTCGACGGGAAGTTCGATCCCCAATCCGATCACTCCCGTTCCGGCCCGGCATCGATCCCGTCCAGTCGTTCGGCCGCCGCCTCGTCGGTGCGGCGGTAGGTATCGGCCACCTCCGACAGCTTCGTTCCCATCTCCGCCAGCTCGTCCGGCAACCGTTCGAGCCCGCGCAACGCGCGCTCGGCGCCGGGAAGGTGCAGCTCGGCGAACCTGGCTCCCGCCTCGTCGGAGCCCCAGCACTCGCCGGACGCCTCCAGGGCGGTGCGCAGCTCGTGGCGGATCCGCCTGGCTTGCTCCGCGTGCTCGGTGAACTCCCCGGCGTGCTCGGTGAGTTTCCCGAGGTCACTTTGGAAACCTGTCATCACCGGTTCCGTTCCGCCGCTCCGACGTCCCGCAGCCAACTGCGGGGTTCGAGCGACTCCTCCTGCTCTGGCTCCGCTGCCGAAGTCTCCGGTCCATTGTCCGCAACGGTGGCTCCGTACGGCACCGACACCCCGGTGACGGGGGGCGCGGCGCCGGACGACGCCGCGGAATCGGACGACGCCGCGGAGTCAGCGCGCAGGGCGGCGGGATCGGCTCCGGCGGGGAGCACCGTCGCGAGCACCGCGTCGGTGCGTTCGGCGATCCGCGCGGTGGCGGTCGCGGACAGTCGCACGAGGAGCCCGCCGAGTTCGTCCGGGGAGTACGTGCGGTAGACCTGTTCGGCCAACCACACCCGCCGCAACGCTCCCCCGGAGCCCACGGTGACCGAGACCTCCCCGCGCTCGTCGCCGACGGTCTCCTCGATCGTGGCGAGTTCGTCGTCCACCTCGGAAAGCCGCTGACTGCTGCGCCGGTAATCGGCGATCATCTCCTCGACCTGCGCCCGATGGTCGGTCAACGCCACTCACCTTCCTCCCACTGCGGTCCGCCGCCCCCACCGTCGGTGGGACGCGTCGGAGGTCGCGCCGGTTCTGCCCGGGCGAGCCCCTCGCGGTGTGGTTCGCCCGAACGCGTGCTCACCGGTGTCGCGGGTTGGTCACGCGCAGCCCCTCGGTCACCGCCCGGTGGATCACACGGGCCAGCGGTGCGCCGAGCACGGAACGCGGCCCGCCGTAGGGTTCGGGCTCACCGTCGGGCGGACACAGCAGCACGGTCGCGTCGGTGCAGGTGCCGGTGCCGGGCACCCCGGCCTCCGCCAGGGCCTGCGCCTTCGCCTCGGCGACGGTGGCGACCAGGTTGACCAGTGCGGACTCGCTCACCCGCACCGGGAGGAAGCACACCGCGTTGATGGTTCCCGGTGTGGGGTCCCGCTCCAGGTGCGAGGTGTCGGCGGCGTCGTGCGCCGCCCAGATCGGATATCCCACCCCGGTGGTCACGCTCGCCCGCACACCGGCTTCGGTGGCGGTCACCTCGTGCCGCACGTCCACCGCGGTCAGCAGTCCGGTGCCCGGCCCTTCGAGCTCCAGCTCCCCGGCCATCTCGGCGATGTGCGCTGCCGGGTCGGGGCGGTCGTATCCACTGGGGACGGTGGCGTTGAGCACCCAGCGGCGAAGTCCGAGACCGCCGCCGTACGAGCCGGAGGAAACGGCCAGCCACTCACCGGCACCTTCCCAGGCCAACAGCGGCTGCCCCCGCAGGGTGCGCGCGCTCGTGGCCGGGAAGTACGCGGTTTCCGAGGTCGTCATCGCGCCATTGCCTTGACCACCGGCGAGGGGCTCGGTTTGCCGAGCTGCTCGGCCATCCAGGTGCTGGTGTCCACGAGCAGCTCCAGGTCGACGCCGTGCTCGATTCCCAGTCCCGAGAGCATCCAGACCAGGTCCTCGGTGGCCAGATTGCCGGTGGCGGAGCCCGCGTAGGGGCAGCCGCCCAGCCCGCCCGCCGAGGAGTCGACGGTGCTGATCCCCAGCCGCAGCGCGGCGTAGGTATTGGCCAGTGCCTGCCCATAGGTGTCGTGGAAGTGCACGGCCAGCCGGTCCGGGGTGATGTCGGCCTCCTGGAAACCGCGCAGCACGCTCTCGACCTGGCCGGGTGTGGCCACACCGATGGTGTCGCCGAGCGAGAGCTGGTCGCAGCCCATCCCCAACAGCCGCTTGCCCGCGTCGACCACCTGATCGACCGGCACGGCCCCCTGCCACGGATCACCGAAGACCATCGAGAGGTAGCCGCGGACCCGCATGCCGGAGGACGCCGCACCGCGCACGACCGGGCGGAACATCTCGAACTGTTCCTCGAAGCTCCGGTTGAGGTTGCGCTGGGCGAAGCTCTCAGTGGCGGAGGCGAAGATCGCGATGTCGGAGACCGCTGCCTCCCTGGCGCGGTCGAGGCCGCGCTGGTTGGGCACCAGCACCGGGTAGCGCACGCCGGGTTTGGGGGAGAGCCCGTTGAGGACCTCACCCGCGTCGGCCAGCTGCGGAACCCAGTCGGGGTGCACGAAGCTCGTGGTCTCGATGACCGGCAGTCCGGCGGCGTTGAGCCGGTTGAGGAACTCGAGCTTGACGGCGGAGGGGATCACCCCGCTCTCGTTCTGCAGCCCGTCACGAGGCCCCACCTCCCAGATGGTCACCCGTTCGGGGAGTTCCGGCGTGTTCGGGGAACGAGTGGCCTCCGGCAGACCCAGCGCACGTACACCCATCAACAAGTCTCCTTCCACAGGTCACGGATCGCACCGCTTCTCGTTGCTCCCAACGGGTGTAGGACGCTACTCGTTACGGAGCATCGGCGGGAGAGCCCCGGAATCATCCCCTCCACCGAGGAGAACGATCCGTCAACGATCGTCCGGGTACTGCTCGTGGGGCTCGCCCTCGACAGCGCCGTACAACAGCGACTGCACCCGGTTCACCTCCGGGATGTCGTCGAACTCCAGAGGTTCGTCCGAGGCGGACTCAACTATCAGCGTTCCGCTGCCGAGCATCCGGTCCAGCAGCCCCCGACGGGACCGGACGCTGTTGATCCGCCCGAGCGGGATGTGCACCCCGGAACGAGTGAAGACTCCCTCGCGGATCATCAGCCGGTGGTTGGTGACCACGAAGTGGGTGGTGCGCCAGCGCAGCAGCGGAGTCAGCACCAGCCAGAGCAGCAGCACGACCCCCACGATCCCGCCCACGGCGAGCAACGGGATGCGCCAGGCGAGCGACTCGGTGAACAGCACGAGCACGCCGAAGCCGACCAGGACCACCAGCAACGCGAATACCGGCCCCACCAGCAGTTTCCAGTGGGGATGCCGGTGCACCAGCACCTGCTCGCCCTCACCGAGCTGATCATCGGGATATGCCACCTGTAGTCCCCCTTCGGATCAGCGGCGAGCCACGCTCACCGTACCGGAACCTCGACCGGTTCCCGCGCCTGTCCGGAAGCTCCCGAGCACGCCCCGCGAAGCGCGCATGGACCGGTTCGGGGCGGGATCGTGCCACGTCGGAGCACACCGACGGCCCGGCCACCTGAGCAGCCGTACCGGCCGCCCAGCATCGATGCCGCAACACCGATGCCTCGATACCGGGGTCGCAACACCGTGGTCACAGCAGAGGGATCACAGCAGCGGGATCGCAACTCCGAGGTCTCTCAACGCTGCGCCGGACGCAGGTGCACCACGTCCCCCGCGGAGACCGGCGTGCGCGTCCCGTCGCGGTCGCGGACCACGAGCCTGCCCTGGGTGTCCACGTCGCGGGCCTCACCTTCGAGTATCCGGCCACCACCGAGTTCGACACGCACCCAGCGGCCGATCGTGCCGCACAGCGGCCGATAGCGTTCCAGCACACCCCCGTCCAGGACCTCCTCGGACACGGTGTCGCGCCAGCGCAGCTCGATACCGGACAACCGCTCCAGCAGACCGGCCAGCAGCTCGGTGCGGTCGACCTTGCCCCCTTCGGCGGCGATGGAGGTGGCGGGCAGCCCACCCGCGCTCTCGGGCAGGCTCGCCGCGTCGTGGTGCACGTTGACACCGATGCCCAGCACCACCGCCATACCGTCCAAAGTGCTCACCGCCTCGGCCAGAATGCCCGCCGCCTTGCGGTCGCCCCCCAGGAGCAGGTCGTTGGGCCACTTCAACTCGGCGGCCAGCCCGGTTTCCTCCCGCACCGTCTCGGCCAGCGCGGTGCCAGCCAACAGCGGGATCCAGGACAGCGCGGTACGCGCCGCCACCACGGGACGCAGCAGCACGCTCACGTGCAGCCCGTAGTAGCGCGGTGAGACCCACGAGCGGCGCATCCTTCCCCTGCCCGCCTGCTGTTCCTCCGCGACGAGCACGGTGCGGTCGGTAGAACCGGCGTTGGCCGCGGCGACCAGATCGGTGTTGGTCGAACCGGTCACGGTCACCACGTCGAGTGCCCGGTACGGGCCGTCGTCGAGCAGACGAGCACGCAGCACGTCGGCATCCAGCGGGGACGGGGTGGTCATGTGCCCAGGTTATGCCGAAGGCGGCCCGAGTGGTGAGCGGTCACCCGCTGTGGGCGACGCACGGCGCGACATCACCGGGTCGCGCCACGGGCCGCCACGGCCCGGTGAGCCGCCCCGAACGCCACGGCACATCCGTCACTCCCGGAAGGAGCAGCAGCGCGCCCCCACCCACCGGAAAGGTGATACTCGTCACCCGAGACCTCTTCGTGGTGGCCGAGTTCGGCTGGCTAGGCTGCCGGGCATGAGCAGTGCGACCGAACCGATTGGTGAGCCGTCTGTCGGTGAACCGGACATTCACACCACGGCCGGGAAGTTGGCCGATCTGTATCGGCGCAATTACGAGGCGGTACACGCCGGTTCCGAACGTGCGGTGGAGAAACAGCACGCCAAGGGCAAGTACACCGCCCGCGAGCGGATCGACATGCTGCTGGACGAGGGCTCGTTCATCGAGTTGGACGAGCACGCCCGCCACCGCTCCACGAACTTCGGGATGGAGCAGTCCCGGCCGTACGGCGACGGTGTGGTGACCGGTTACGGCACAGTGGACGGTCGGCAGGTGTGCGTGTTCTCGCAGGACTTCACCGTCTTCGGTGGTTCGCTGGGCGAGGTGTTCGGCGAGAAGATCGTCAAGGTGATGGACCTGGCGCTCAAGACCGGCTGCCCGTTGATCGGGATCAACGACTCCGGTGGGGCCCGCATCCAGGAAGGCGTGGCCGCGCTGGGGCTCTACGCCGAGATCTTCAAACGCAACACCCACGCCTCCGGGGTGATCCCGCAGATCTCGCTGATCATGGGGCCGTGCGCGGGCGGTGCGGTGTACTCACCCGCGATCACCGACTTCACGGTGATGGTCGACCAGACCTCGCACATGTTCATCACCGGCCCCGACGTGATCAAGACCGTCACCGGTGAGGACGTGACCTTCGAGGAGCTCGGCGGGGCGTACTCGCACAACTCGAAGTCGGGCAACGCGCACTACATGGCCTCCGACGAGGACGACGCGATCGCCTACGTGCAGGAACTGTTGTCCTACATGCCCTCGAACAACCTGGCCGAGCCGCCGGTGTCGGACGCGCCCGCCGAGAGCGGGACGGTCGCCGACAACCTCACCGAGTCCGACCGGGAACTGGACACGCTGGTGCCGGACTCGCCGAACCAGCCCTACGACATCCACGAAGCGATCACGCGGGTGCTCGACGACGGCGACTTCTGCGAGGTCTCCGCGCTGTTCGCACCCAACATCGTGGTCGGTTACGGCCGCATCGAGGGCCACAGCGTCGGAGTGGTCGCCAACCAGCCCACCCAGATGGCGGGGACACTGGACATCGAGGCCAGCGAGAAGGCCGCGCGGTTCGTCCGCACCTGCGACTCGTTCAACATTCCGGTGGTCACCTTCGTGGACGTGCCCGGTTTCCTTCCCGGCACGGACCAGGAGTGGAACGGCATCATCAGGCGCGGCGCGAAACTGCTCTACGCCTATGCCGAGGCCACCGTCCCGCTGGCCACCGTCATCACCCGCAAGGCCTACGGCGGTGCCTACGACGTGATGGGGTCCAAGCACCTGGGCGCCGACATCAACCTGGCCTGGCCCACCGCGGAGATCGCGGTGATGGGCGCGCAGGGCGCGACCAACATCCTCTACCGCAGGCAGCTCTCGGAGGCCGCCGAGCGTGGCGACGACGTCGAGACGGTGCGTGCGCAGCTGCAGCAGGAGTACGAGGACACCCTGTGCAACCCGTACGAGGCGGCCGAGCGCGGTTACGTGGACTCGGTGATCCCGCCCTCCCACACCCGGGGCCACCTGGCGCGGTCGCTGCGGATGCTGCGGAACAAGAAGGACTCGCTGCCCGCGAAGAAACACGGCAACATCCCGCTGTGAGCGCGGGACCGGTCGTGGTGCTCGCGGCGCTCGTGCCGCGAGCACTGTCCACCGCGTGCCGGGCGTCGTTATGCTGGCCTCTCCGGCACGCAGACCCGCCGATGGAAGGTGCACCTTGAGCGACGAGCCCGTTGCCGAGTCCGGTGAGTCACCCGCTTCCGAGACGGGTGGTGCCCAGCAACCCGTGCTGCGGGTGGAGCGGGGCAGGCCCGACGACGTGGAGGTGGCCGCGTTGACCGCGGCGCTGGCCGGGATCGCGGCGGCGAGCTCCGGCGGTGGGACCGAACGGCCCGAACGCATGTCGATGTGGGGCGACCCGGGCTCTGCGCTGCGCTACCCCGGTGGCAGGCGGCCGATGCGGCCCGGCCCGAACGCCTGGCGCGCCTCCGCCCTGCCGATGTGAGTCCGTCCGTTCGACGTCGATCTCTCGCGAAATCGCCGGGCCGGTGCGGCTGCGCGGCCCCCGGGATGGCGTCGATTTCTCGCGAAATTTCCGGAACGGCGAGGCAGCACGGCTCCGGTTTCCCTCGATTTCTCGCGAAATCGCGGGGCCGCTCGTCGGTACGGGGCAGTGCGACTGAGCAGCGCATGGAGTCACGGAGCCGAACCCCAACCACTCACGCAGGGTGCCCCCGACCACCCTCGCAGTCGGCACCGCCGCGGGTTCTCCCGTGCGGCTCTCGCGAGGACGCCGGAGACGTTGTGTAGGTCGCTACCCGATGTCGCCGGATCCGCAGCGAGAGCCGTGCGCGAGGTTCCGCCACGAAACCACCCACGAGAAACGACCCGACGACCTCTCACTAAACCGGAGGGCGGAGGCCGGGTGTATGTCCGTCTCCCTGGCATTGGGGGCAGGTCCGCCACTCCCCCAGTGTCATCCCGGCGTGGGTCTCCTCGGTGGCCCGGATCATGTAGAGGCGGGGTTCGCTGACCTTCTGGAATCCGCCGCAGTTCGGGCACACCGTGTTCGGTCCGTGCTTGAAGTTCGGTGAGTACTGCTCGTTCATGTCCCGCGCCTCTCGTTCGTGCGCCGCTTCGCTGGGATAAACGGCCGGAGCGGTCGCCGGGGCGGCCGAATCGGCTCGCTTCCCCAATGCTGCCATCCGCGCGACTCCGGAACGCCGTAGCCGGGACTCGCCCGTGCGGGACTCAGCGGCGCCACCCTCGATTTCCCGCGAAATCGCCGGGCCAACCGGGGTCAGGACTCGGGTGCGGTCGCCACGACGACGGTGGCATCGGTCTCCTCGCAGCGGACCACCCGGACATCCAGTCCGTGCTCGACGCAGCCGGCTGCCGAGCGTTCGGCCTGCCGCCCGCTGGTCTCCAGCAGCAGCCGCCCGCCCGGCGCCAACCACTTCGGAGCTTCGGCGGCGATCGCGCGATGCACGTCGAGCCCGTCCGCCCCGCCGTCCAGCGCCACCGCGGGCTCGTGCTCGCGTGCCTCCGGTGGCATCGAGGCGATCTCGTCGGTGGGCACGTAGGGCGCGTTGGCCAGCAGCAGCTCGACCCGACCGCGCAGTTCCCCGGGCAGCGGCTCGTAGAGATCTCCCTGGTGAACCGTGCCGCCGAGCTCCGCGAGGTTGCGGCGCGCGCAGCGCACGCAGTTGGGGTCGATGTCGCAGGCGTGCGGTTCGATCCCTTCGACAGCGCGGGCCACGGTCGCGACGAGCGCAGCGGAACCGCAGCACAACTCGACCACCACGGCGCCGGGACGCGCCAGCGAGATCGCCTGCTCGGCCAGGAACTCACTGCGCCGTCGGGGGACGAACACGCCGGGTTCCACCACGAACCGGGTGCCGCGGAACTCCGCCCAGCCGAGCACGACCTCCAGCGGCAACCCCGCCACCCTGCGCCGGGTCATATCGGTCAGCTCCGCACGCGTCCCGGCGGCCAGGAGCAGCAGTTCGGCCTCGTCCTCGGCGAACACGCAGCCCGCCGCGCGCAGTTCGGTACTGATGTCGGTCAACAGTCGGGACTCGCCCTCGACGCTCACGAGTCGGATACGTTACCCATCGTCCCGCCCCGGGTCGGAAACCAGCCCGTCCGGCGACGGTCCCGCATCACTGCGGACCTCCCCGCCGGGCCGCCTCCGGTGGGCGCCGAGACGGCCCGACGAGAACGATCACTTCCGCCGGGAAATCAATCCTCGACCCAGCCGAAGGTCTTGGTCACGGCCTTCTGCCACTCGGCGTACTGCTGCTCCCGGACCTGCTTGGACATCTTCGGGTCCCACTCCTTGTCCTTGGCCCAGTTCGCTCGGATGTCCTTCTCACCGGACCAGAATCCGACGGCCAGCCCGGCGGCGTAGGCCGCACCGAGCGCGGTGGTCTCGTTGACCTTCGGACGGATGACGGGCACGTCGAGGATGTCGGCCTGGAACTGCATCAGCAGTTCGTTGTTGACCATTCCGCCGTCGACCTTGAGCGCCTTGAGCTCCACACCCGAGTCCGCGTTCATCGCCTCGGCGACCTCACGGGTCTGGAAGGCGGTGGCCTCGAGCACCGCGCGTGCGAGGTGGCCGCGGTTGACGAACCTGGTCAGCCCGGCGATCACGCCACGAGCGTCCGAGCGCCAGTGCGGCGCGAACAGCCCGGAGAAGGCGGGCACGAAGTAGGCGCCGCCGTTGTCCTCCACCGAGGCCGCGACCTGTTCGATCTCGGGAGCGCTGCCGATCATGCCGAGGTTGTCGCGCATCCACTGCACCAGCGAACCGGTTACGGCGATCGAGCCTTCCAGGCAGTAGACCGTGGGCTGGTCGTCGATCTTGTAGCCGACGGTGGTGACAAGCCCGTTCTCGCTGAGCACGGGCTCGGTGCCGGTGTTGAGCAGCAGGAAGTTACCGGTGCCGTAGGTGTTCTTGGCCTCGCCGGGGGTCAGGCACGCCTGTCCGAACGTCGCCGCCTGCTGGTCACCGAGGATTCCCGCGATCGGCAGCCCGCCGAGTACGCCCCGCTCGCGGAAGTGGCCGTAGATCTCGGAGGAGGAACGGATCTCCGGAAGCATGGACATGGGGACGCCGAACTCCGCGCAGATGTCGGGGTCCCAGCTCAGCGTACGCAGGTCCATCAGCATGGTGCGGGAGGCGTTGGTGGGGTCGGTGATGTGCAGGCCGCCCTCGGTGCCTCCGGTGGAGTTCCACAGCACCCAGGTGTCCATGGTGCCGAACATCAGTTCACCGCGTTCGGCGCGTTCCCGCGCCCCGTCCACGTTGTCCAGGATCCAGCGGATCTTGGGGCCCGCGAAGTAGGTGGCCAGCGGCAGACCGGTCCGGGACTGGTACCTGTTCTGGCCGCCCTCGCCCCGTGCCAGTTCGTTGACGATGGCGTCGGTACGGGTGTCCTGCCAGACGATGGCGTTGTAGACGGGTTCACCGGTGTGGCGGTCCCAGACCACGGTGGTCTCGCGCTGGTTGGTGATGCCGACGGCGGCTATCTCGGACAGCACCAGGTCGGCCTTGGCCAGCGCACCGGCACACACCTGTCGCGTGTTGGTCCAGACTTCCATCGGGTCGTGCTCGACCCAACCCGCCCTGGGCAGGATCTGCTGGTGTTCCACCTGGTCTACGGAGACCACCTGGCCGGCATGGTCGAAGACGATGCATCGGGTCGAGGTCGTCCCCTGGTCGATGGCTGCGATGTAGGAGGCCATGTCGCTACCTTCCGATCGACGCGTGTGGTTGGTGATGTGAGGGTGTCGGCTTCGAGAATGCCCGTTCTGGCAGCGATGGGCAGGGCTCGGTCGGGGCGCGAACAGCGTTCGGGCCGACTGTCGGACGGCGGACCGCACCCGGCCACTCGGGAATCGGCCGGTCAGGGGTCCGGTCAGCGCTCGGCCGGGCAGGCCCCAAGTGAGCCACTCAGGGCCCGCTCAGCCGCCCAGGACCCGGTCATCCTGTGGGCATGGCCAGGGCGAGGGCTCCCGCCGCGGAACCGCCGATGATCGGCCCGAGGATCGGCACCCAGGAGTAGGCCCAGTCCGCGCCGCCCTTGCCCTTGATCGGCAGCAGGGCGTAGGCGATGCGGGGACCGAGGTCGCGGGCGGGGTTGATGGCGTATCCGGTGGGCCCGCCGAGCGAACTGCCGATGCCGATGACGATGAAGGCCACGGCCGCGTAGCCGAGCGCGGCGTTGCCGAACTCCGGAATACCGTCGGGTCCCGAGCTGGCACCGGGGCTGAGCAGGATCCAGAACACCAGCACGAAGGTGCCGATGATCTCGGTGACCAGGTTCCAGGGCGCGTTGCGCACCGTGGGGCCGGTCGCGAAGATGCCCAGGGTGTTGGCCGGGTCGTCGTGGCTGTCGAACTGCAGCTTGTAGGCGGCCCAGCAGACCGCGGCACCCAGCGCGCCGCCGACGAGCTGTGCGGACAGGTAAACCGGCACCAGCGACCAGTCGAGTTGCCCGTTGACCGCCAGCCCGAAGGTCACGGCCGGGTTGATGTGCGCCCCGGCGGGGGCCGCGATGCTCGCACCGGCGAAGACGGCGAAGCCCCAACCGAAGTTGACCAGCAGCCATCCGCCGCTGTTGCCCAGGGTGTCGCGCAACGTCACGTTCGCGACCACACCGCAGCCGAGCAGGGTCAGCGTCGCCGTGCCCAGCAGTTCGAAGAGGAAGATCGCGCCCGCGCTCATCTCGCGCCTCCCAGCGGCACATCGATCGGACCGGGCAGTGCGCTACTCGTCGGGGCGCTACTCGGTCCCGACCGAGGCGAACGTTCGTGTGTCGTGTACCACCGCATATCGGTTACCACCTCCGGCTGAAACCCGGGTTTCTCGGTATGGAAGATTGGGTCACACTAGACCTGTGAAAAGAAACATTGCAATAACCTCACCTTGATGTTTTTATCGGTTCAGATGGTTTACTTGTGACGTCCGGGAGCACTTCCCGATCACGCGAACCCCGTCCGGATGACGGACAGGGGTTCCGGCGGCGGTGGAGGATGGCACCTGTCCGTGAAACAGGAGTGGTGCGAGAGGAATGACGATGGCCACGCAGGGCAGGCGACCTTCCGGACGGCAACAGGACCGCAGGCGCAAGATCACCGAGCTGGTCATGGCCGAGGGAACC
This sequence comes from Actinopolyspora mzabensis, assembly GCF_900101095.1. Lineage (GTDB taxonomy): Bacteria > Actinomycetota > Actinomycetes > Mycobacteriales > Pseudonocardiaceae > Actinopolyspora > Actinopolyspora mzabensis. Next base: position 168,107 of record NZ_FNFM01000009.1, on the reverse strand, counting down.
CTGCGCATCGACGACCTGATCGCGACAGTGGAAGCCAGCGCGATGACCGTCTACCGGGATCTGGCCGAGCTGGAGTCCCAGGGGCTGGTGCACCGCAACCGGGGATACGTCTCCGCCGCCTCCTCACTGCTGTACGAGGCCGCGTCCGAGTACCGGATGCAGCAGAACGAGGCGGAGAAGACCGAACTCGCCAAGGCGGCCGTCGAGCTGGTCGAGCCCGGCCAGGCGCTGGTGCTCGACGATTCGACGACCGGGGTCTACCTGGCACGGCTGCTGCCGGAACGAGCTCCGCTGACCGTGGTGACCAACCACCGGGGAGTGTTCGACGAACTCGCCGGGCAACAGGGAATCCATCTGATCTGCGTCGGAGGCGACTTTCTGCCCTGGGCGGACGCCTTCGTAGGGGGCATGGCGCTGGACGCGCTCCGCGGTATGCGAGTGGATCTCGCGATCATGTCCGTCTCAGCAGTCACCGACGGTGTCTGTTTTTATCCGCAACAGGAAATGGTGCAGCTCAAAAAGGCCATGCTCGCCTCGGCGAGTCGCCGCGTGCTCTACGTCGACCACACCAAGTTCAACAGGCGCGCACTGCACGCGGTAACACCCGCCGAACACTTCGACACCGTGATCGTGGATTCGAGAACCCCGGAAGCCGAGGTCGAAGTGCTGCGAGAGCGGGGAGCGACGGTACAGCGAGCCGGATAACCCCGGCCCGACCTCGCGAACCCGCCACTGTCGGTCACGCACCACGCGCGGGGCGTGTCGATCCGGCATGATGAGCGCTGTCGGACGTACTGGCGATGAGGCGTTCCGCCCAGGGGCGGTGGGCTGCGAAACGAGCGAGGAGGACGCTGGTGGCCAGCGACAAACCGGAAGGCACCGGGCAGCCACAGGGCAAGCTCGGCCCCGAGGAGCACGAGGAGAACTGGCGGCGCCTCGGCAGCGAGGAGTTCGACGTCGTCGTCATCGGTGGCGGTATCACCGGAGCCGGGGTCGCGCTCGACGCGGCCACCCGGGGACTGCGGGTGGCGCTGGTGGAGGCCCGCGACCTGGCGGCTGGCACCTCCAGCCGCTCCAGCAAGCTGTTCCACGGTGGGCTGCGGTACCTGGAGCAGCTCGAGTTCTCCCTGGTGCGGGAGGCGCTGCACGAGCGGGAGATGATGCTCAACCGGCTCGCCCCGCACCTGGTGAAACCCGTCAGCTTCCTCTACCCGCTGACCCACCGGGTGTGGGAACGCCCCTACACGGCCGCCGGGCTGCTGCTCTACGACCGCATGGGCGGCGCACGGTCGGTCCCGGGACAGAAGCATCTGACGCGCGCCGGGGCGCGGCGGATGGTGCCCGCCCTCAAGCAGGACGCGATGGTCGGCGGTATCCGCTACTACGACGCGCAGGTCGATGACGCCAGGCACACCATGACCGTGGCGCGCACCGCGGCCCGCTACGGCGCGGTGGTGCGCACCTCCACCCAGGTGGTGGAGTTCCTGCACGAGGCGGACCGGATCGCGGGCGCGCGACTGCGCGACGTCGAGGACGGCAGGGAGACCGAGGTCCGTGCCCAGGCGTTCATCAACGCGACGGGTGTGTGGACCGACGAGCTGCAGCGCCTGTCCGGGGGGCGTGGGCACTTCCGGGTGCGCGCGAGCAAGGGCGTGCACGTGGTGGTCCCGCGCGAGAAGATCGTCTCGGACAGCGGGTTGATCCTGCGGACCGAGAAGTCAGTGCTGTTCGTGATCCCGTGGGGCAACCACTGGATCATCGGCACCACGGACACGGACTGGAACCTGGACCTGGCGCACCCCGCCGCCACCAAGCGCGACATCGACTACGTCCTGGAGCACGTCAACAGCGTGCTCGCCACCCCGCTGACGCACGCGGACATCGAGGGTGTCTACGCCGGGCTGCGTCCGCTGCTGGCAGGCGAGAACGACGACACCTCGAAGCTCTCCCGGGAACACGAGGTCTCCCGGGTCGCCCCGGGGCTGGTGGCGATCGCGGGCGGCAAGTACACCACCTACCGGGTGATGGCCAAGGACGCGGTGGACGCGATCGGCAACGACGTGTCCGGCCGCATGGCCTCCTCGATCACCGACAAGGTCCCGCTGCTGGGAGCCGACGGCTACCACGCGCTGGTGAACCAGGCCGACCAGCTCGCGGCGGCCCACGGGCTGCACCCCTACCGCGTGCGGCACCTGCTGGACCGCTACGGTTCGATGATCCACGAGGTGCTCGCGCTCGGCGACAGCGACCCCGAGCTGCTGAAGCCGATCGACGAGGCCCCCAACTACCTGCGGGCCGAGGTCGTCTGCGCGGTGCGCTACGAGGGGGCGCTGCACCTGGAGGACGTACTGACCAGGCGCACCCGCATCTCCTTCGAGTACCCGCACCGCGGTGTTGACTGCGCCGAGCAGGTGGCCGGGCTGATCGGCGCCGAGCTCGGCTGGGACGAACAGCGGCGCAGCAGTGAGGTCGAACGTTACTCGGCGCGGGTGGCCGCCGAACGCGAGTCGCAGAGCCAGCCGGACGACCAGGCCGCCGACGCCACTCGGGTGGCGGCTCCGGAGGCACGGGAAGGCATCGTGGAACCGGTGAGTTGAAGCACCGGACCGGCAGGCGGTTGCCCGGTGGTTCGTGCGTCTGAGCGGTTCGTGCGCCTGAACCGTTCCGACGCCCGAACTTTCGGGCCACCGCCGCCGGGGCGGGTGCCCTCCGGCCGCTTCCCGTCCGGTGGGTACACGCGAGCGCGGCGCGGGCAGCACCGCTCGGGTAGGCAGCACAGCTCGGGCGGCAGGACAGCTCTGCCGAGTGGACCGGTCAGCGGGACGGTGCCGATCAGCGGGGCAGCGGTTCCGCCGCGAGCTCCGCGACCCGATTCACCAGCCCACGCCGGTCCACGGGCGCGACGGTGCTCCACGGCTCGCCGGACGAGGTGTCACGCCGCAACTGGAGATAACGGCCCGCGCGGGAGTCGAAGAAACCGACCACGTGCTCGACGCGGTACCGCCCCGCGGGCTTCCGCCGGACCGCGGCGCCGAACTGGCCGCTGGCTTGCACTCCGTCCAGCATGCCCACCAGCATCTCGGCCTCGTCGGCCCGCACCCCGCGTGCGCACAGCGCGGCGCGCAGTGCCGGGAGATCATCACCCGCTTCGGAAGCCGCCGCTTCCAAAGCCGCGCTCGGCAGGCTGACCGAACGTCCACTTCCCGCGGCGACCTCGGGCAGCACGGACAGCGCCTCACGGGCGAGTCCGGTTGGGGCGGCCGGACGCAGCCACAGCCGCTGTTCCTCCTTGACCGCCAGCACCGCTTCGGAGGCGTCGCCCTCCCCACTCGCGGCGGCCAGCATCCGGACACTGCGGCCCGCCCAACAGCGGCCGTCCACCTCGCGGGTGGGTGCTTCGAGCACCGACATCATCCGCCGCAGCGAATCGATCGGGGTGTTCCCGTGGCACAGCCCGCGTTCGGTCATCGAACGCCAGGCCACTTCACACAGCTCGCGGCGCCGCTGGTGGGTTCTGCCCGGGGAGGGAACCCTGAGCACCAGCGGCGGATCTGCGATGCCCAGGTGTTCCAGCAGCACGTCGAATTCCAGGTCCGACAACGATACCGGCTCGTCGGGATCACTCGCGCCGAGAACTCCGGTCACTAGGGTTCACCGCCGATGACCGGACGAGCGGAGACCCGGTGTTCGTCGAACGGTCCGGTTCCCCCCTCGGACTCGGTGGCCTCGACCGAGAGGTCGCGTTCCTCCTCCCAGCCGGCGCGGGAGGTTCGCGGTGCGGCCACGCCGTGGGTGCCCGAGGCGGAGCCGTTGCGCGAACCGGAGCGGAGCGAACCACCTCTGGTGCTGCCCTCCGCGGGACGAGCGGAGCTCGGAGTGGCATTACCACCGCCCGCACCGCTCCTGCCCGGACCAGCACCGCTCCCGCCGGTGCCGGCGCCCTCCGGGTACGACCTGGTCCAGGAGATCGTGATGTCGCCACGGCCGGCCCCGCCGCCGCCCGGAGAGCTCCCGGAGGGAGCGTCGACCACCACCTGTGGCGGTGTCTCGAACGAGGCCAGCGAGGTGGTGTTGGCCTCGGAAGCCGCCTGGTAGCGGCGCATGACGTCGAACGCGCGCTGCTCGGCTGCGTGCTGCTGCTGCTCGCGCAGCTCGTAGTCGGTCTGCCCGCCGAACAGGTGAACCAGGGTCGAGGTGAAGGCGTTCGGTTCCTCGGCCGTCACCCGGACCGGAGGCGGCATCTCGGCCCGCGCCCTGGCGACGAGCTCGGCCTGGTGCTCGGAGCACTGCCGCATCCGTGTCGCGGCCAGCGTGACCTCGTCGGCCCACTCCCGCAGCGGGAGCAGTCCACGCCGGACACTGTCGGAGGCCTCGCCCTCCCAGTCCGCGGCCACTGCCTTCAGCGTGGCGGCCATGCCGTCGTCGATCTCCCGGAAGGCGGTCTCCAGCTCACGCCACCGATGCGCGGAAGCCCCCGAAGCCGAGGGACCGGGGCCCTGGTGCAGCAGCTCGAAGAGCTCGGCATGGGTGTAGCCCTGCCAACGGTGGTCACTCATCGACGGCCTCCCACGGGAACTCGAGCGGTCAGCAGCCCGTCCGCATCCGGGACGTGTTGGCGTCCTCGGTCTCCGAGTAGCGGCGTTCCACGGCGCGCAAGGCGTCGGAGGCGGACTGCAACCGATCGCGGTACCCGTACAACGCGGTCAACGCGGCCCGATCACCGCCGACCGAGTGCTCGTTGAACTTCGCGGCTGCCCCGGTGCTGACCGGATCCCCGGCCCAGGGGTAAATCCGGAGTTCCGTGATGGCGTGCTCGATCTGCACACCCACGGCGTCCAGCGAGGACTGCAACGAGCTGATCAGGTTCGGGATGGCTGACGGCTCGACACGCACCGATCCGGCCCCCACCGCCTCGGTGGCGGAGGGCGAATCGCTCACACCGTCCAGTTCGGAACCATTCGGCACGATCGCCTCCACTCTCGGAAATCCGCCAGCCCACTCTAGTGGCTCGGGCGGGAGATAGGCAGTAGTCCGATAGCGGATTACTCCAGACACGAACCGTGTCCGGAGTAGTGCTCACTCGGTTCGCGAGGCGGTGCGGGTGGCGGTGCGGGTGGCGGTGCGGGTGGCGGAACCTCTCGCACGGCTACTCGTCGGCGCTGCCGGACCGGCGATTTCGCGAGAAGTCGCCGCGCCGGACGGTGACGCGGTCAGTCGTCGGCGCCGGGGGAGTCGGTGCCGACCGGCCCCCGCAGCGTTCGCACCGCGGCCGTGGCCACCCGACGCGCGCCCGCGCACAGCTGATCCAAAGTGGCCGGACGATCGGCACCGTCGTCGCGGTACAGCACGTCCAGATGCTGTCCCTCCGCCACGTCCACGGCCACGTTGCAGGCCAGTCGCAGCCCGGGGGTACGAATCACCAGGGCCGGAAAATCGTCGAGCACCACCGGGGTGGCCCTGACCTGTGCGGTGTCGCTGGTCCAGACATTCATGTCCTCACCGGTGACCAGCGCGAACCGGGCCCCCACCTTGGCCCGGCTGTTCCGGTAGCTGCAGGTGGAAGCGTTGTCGAACCCCTCCTCGACCCCCGGCAACGGGTCGCGGTCGAAGCCGAGCGCGGCACGCTGCCGCGCTGTCAGCAGCCCGCAGGGGTTCAGCCCCCGCAGCGAGAGTTCAGTGGGGCGCGGCGGCAGCGAACCGCTCTCGCGCTCGGGTAACGGGATCGGCTCGGGCGGAATCGGCGCGTTGTCGGCGGCCTCACGAGTGGGCAACACCGCACATCCACCGAGCAGGAACAGCACACCGCCCAATCCGGCGAGCAAACACCGTGCAGCGGTCATCCGGCTGCGCATGTCGCCAGCGTAACCCACCGGACACCGCCGGTGTACGCCACGCACTCCACCCGGAACTCCGGTCCGGGCTACGGGCCGTCCTCGCGGCGAATCCGGTCGCGGGCACCACCCCGGCAGAGCTGCCAGGTCACCTACGCGTGCCGAACCAGACGAAAACGAAACCGACCATCGGCAGCAGCGCCCAGAACTGTCTGGTGACCACCAGCAGGCCGAGCAGTGCTACCGCGACGGAGATCCCGAGCAACGCGCCACGCCGAGCACGCGGCACGCGCGACGCGCCTTCCCGCTCCGGTTCGGCCGCCGGACCGGTGTCGCGGGGCACCAGCAACTCCGGATGGGGATCGGGCAGATCGGCGAACAGCACCGCCACGTCGGCACGGAACCGCGCCCGGGCCGCCCGCTTACACCGCTCGTCGAACTCGTCGATCTCCAGCCTTCCGGCTGAAAAGTGCTCGCCGAGCAGGGCGATCACCCGGTCGCGGTCCTGATCACCGATACGAACCCCATCGCCCCGCTCGGCCAACGGTGCTCACCCAGCTTTTCCGCTCGTGTTGTCGCCCGGAGGTAGTGGTGTTCCCGGCACGGCAGTGCCGACCGACCGCCCGCGCGATCGGCGATGCGGCGGATTCTCCCACGCGGTGCTCTCGCGAGGAAGGACCGACGTGGCACGGTTCCCGTGCGATGTCGGCCCTCCTCGACCGAGGAGGGGCGGGACGGCCCACGGGCCGAGCCCCCGACCGCCCCGCTCGGAGAACATGCTCAGTCCTTGATCTCGCAGAGCGTCGTCTCCTGGCTGATGGAGTCACCGGGCTGCGCCTTGAGGCCGGTGACCGTTCCGCTCTTGTGCGCGGTGACCGGATTCTCCATCTTCATCGCCTCCAGCACCACCAGCTTATCGCCCACTTCGACGTGCTGGCCGTCCTCGACGGCGACGGTGACCACCGTGCCCTGCATGGGGGCGGTCACGGCGTCACCCGAAGGGGCGGCTCCCGAAGCGGCGGAACGCCGTTTACGGGGCTTGGCGGCCGGTGCGGGGTCGGCACCCCCCACGCTCGCCCCCAGACCGGCGGGCAGGGAGACCTCCAGTCGCCTGCCACCGACCTCGACGGTGATGCGCTGGCGCTGCTCGCTCTCACCCGTGTCGGTGCCGCCCGTGTGGGGTTCGATGGTGTTGTCGAACTCCGTCTCGATCCAGCGGGTGTGCACGGTGAAACCGTCGACGCCGGTGAAGGAGGGATCGCGCAGCACCACCCGGTGGAACGGCAGTACCGTGGCGATACCTTCCACGACCATCTCGTCCAACGCGCGGCGGGAACGCTGCAACGCCTCGGCGCGGTCGGCGCCGGTGACGATCACCTTGGCCAGCAGCGAGTCGAACTGGCCGCCGATGACGCTGTCGGTCTCCACACCCGCGTCCACCCTCACCCCCGGGCCCGCCGGCGGCACGAACCGGGTGACCGTACCCGGGGTGGGCAGGAAGTTCCTGCCCGCGTCCTCACCGTTGATGCGGAACTCGATGGAGTGCCCCCGCGCCGGTGGGTCCGCGGTGAACTCCAGCGGCTCGCCCTCGGCGATCAGGAACTGCTGCCGCACCAGGTCGATGCCGGTGGTCTCCTCGGAGACGGGGTGCTCGACCTGCAGCCTGGTGTTGACCTCCAGGAACGAGATCGTGCCGTCCTCGCCGACCAGGAACTCCACGGTTCCCGCACCGTGGTACCCCGCCTCGGAGCAGATCGCCTTGGCGGCGGCGTGGATGCGTTCCCGCTGGTCGTCGGTCAGGAACGGGGCGGGAGCCTCCTCCACCAGCTTCTGGTGCCTGCGCTGCAACGAGCAGTCCCTGGTGCCCACCACGATCACGTTGCCGTGCTGGTCGGCCACCACCTGCGCCTCCACGTGGCGCGGCCGATCGAGGTAGCGTTCCACGAAGCACTCGCCACGGCCGAAGGCCCCCTCGGCCTCCCGAACCGCCGAGTCGTACAGCTCGGGAATCTCCTCGATGGTGCGGGCCACCTTGAGGCCACGACCACCACCGCCGAACGCGGCCTTGACCGCCACCGGCAGACCGTGCTCCTCGGCGAACTCGACGACCTCGTCGGAACCGGAGACCGGGTCCTGTGTCCCCGGCACCAGCGGTGCGCCCGCCTTGGTGGCGATGTGCCGAGCCGTGACCTTGTCCCCCAGATCCCGGATCGCGCGCGGCGACGGGCCGATCCAGGTCAGCCCCGCGTCCAGCACCGCCTGCGCGAAATCGGCGTTCTCCGAAAGGAAACCGTAGCCGGGATGCACCGCGTCGGCGCCGCTGCGCCGGGCGGCTTCGACGACCTTGGCGATGTCGAGGTAGCTCTCGGCCGCCGTGGTTCCCCCGAGCGCGAACGCCTCGTCCGCGAGCCGGACGAACGGCGCCTCCGAGTCGGGCTCCGCGTAGACCGCCACGCTACCGATGCCCGCATCCGCACACGCCCGCACCACGCGGACCGCGATCTCACCCCGATTCGCGACCAGCACCTTGCGTATCCGATTACGCGTGGTCGAGTCCTGCTCGGGCACCTCGTACCTCCTGTCACGACAGCGTGGACCGCTCAAGAGTCTAAGAGCTCGACACCTCACCCGGGTAGGTGCCCGTCGCAACCACGCACGGATCATCACCGCGGGCGAGCGGGGCCGGACGTTCCGCCGCCGGCCCCGCCCGGCATGCCGGGACCGACTGACCTCGGAAACCGTTCCGCTCCGAGCACCACACCCTTCGGGGTGAGGTTCCCGGTCAAGCGTGCTCTCGGAGAGTTACGCTACACAATCGGCCGGGAAGCGGGAACACGACGGACCATCACCGGTGCGTTCCGGCCGTGTTGTCGAGTGGCCTAGGTCTTTTTCGGTTCCGAAACGTCGAAAGCCACGTCACCAACTCGACCACCAGCGGGAGGTTCCCCCGGGCGAGTAGCTCCCTCACCCGACCGGAAAACTTCGATCAGGATCGGGCCGGAACGGGCTCACCCGTGCCGGAGCCCCGCGCGTCGGCGGGCTCCGACTCCTCCGGGCCGTTGAACAGCGGCGGCGCGCTGGGTGCGCGCAGTACCTCGTCGTCCAGGAGCCCCTCGGTACGCGCGACCACCGTGGGTACGGTGATCTGACCGGCCACATTGGTCATCGTGCGCATCATGTCCATGATCGGGTCCACCGCGTAGGCGATGGCTATTCCGGTTGCGATCATGGCGGGTGGGAAGTCCAGCGCCCCCACGGTCAGCGTCAGCATGGTGAACCAGCCGGTCACCCCGGCGGTCGCGATCGCGCCGAACACGGCGACGGCCACGATGGTCAGGTACTGCACCGGCCCCATCTGGAAGCCGAACAGGTTGGCGATGAAGATGGATCCCACCGCCGGGTAGACGGCGGCGCAGCCGTCCATCTTCGTGGTGGTCGCCAGCGGCACCGCGAAACTCGCGTAGGAGCGTTCCACCCCGAGGTTGATCGCGGTCTGGCGGCTCAGCGGCAGGCTCGCGCCGGAGGAGCGGGAGACGAAGGCGAACTGGAGCACCGTCCACGCCTTGCCGAAGAACTTCGCGGGGCTGACCCTGGCCACGAACCAAAGCAACAGCGGGTAGACGGCGAACAGCACCAACGCGCAACCCAGGTAGGTGGCGCCCGTCAGCTTGAGCAGCGGAACGAAGAACTCGTTGCCGTAGCTGGCCACCGCGTTGCCGATCAGCCCGAGGGTTCCGAGCGGAGCGAGCCGGATGATCCATCCCAGCACACGCTGGATGATCTCGAACACGGCCCGGTTGAACTCCACGAAGGGACCGGCCTTGTCCCCCAGGCTGTAGGCCGCCGCTCCCACGAGCAGGGAGACGAACACGACCTGCAGCGTCTCCCCGTTCGCGAAAGCACCGACCAGGTGCTCGGGCACGAGCCCCGTGACGAGATCCAGCCACGAGCCGCCGCTCATGTCGTTGACCTCTTCGACGCGCTGCCGGTCCGGCGAGATGTCGAGTCCCTGTCCGGGGCGCAGCAGGTTGGCCACCCCGATGCCGATCAGTACCGCGATCAACGAGGTGGCGGCGAACCACACGGCCGTCTTGCCGCCGAGGCGGGCAGCGGTCCGGCCGCCGCCCACGGAGCGAAGACTGGTGATGCCGAGCACGATCGCGGTGAAGATCAGCGGCAGCACCGTGAAGGTCAGCAGCTTGGTGAAAGTGGACCCGATGGTGTCCAGCGTGGTGACGAGCCACTCCGCTCCGGTCGAGTCTGCCACCCAACCGAGCAGGGCTCCGAGCACCAGCGAGGCGAGCACCGCCAGCGCGAACAGCTTGGGATTGAAACGTAACCGGAAACGAGCGGGGCGCGGGGATTCGACATCGGACACGGTTGTCTCCCGGAGACTCACGGATTCGACCGCCGTGAACGGGGCGGCCGTGGAACGGGCACGAGAACGGAATCGGCGCGGGAGGAGTCGAACGGGATCGCGCGTTCGGGGGCAACGATCACCGCAGTCGGCGGGAAAGGACTCCGCCCGGAGGAATCACGGGCGACAAACACAACTGGCCTGCCGTCGCAGATCGACGTGCAGGCGTTTGGTGAGGTACCGCGCGGCGCGGCGGAGTCGTTGCGGTGTCATGCCGGTAGGGGTGAACGGTCCGGCGATCGTGATTTGTTCCGCGAACGCGCCGGATGTAGCCGCGGTCACTCCGAAACGGCAACACCGTTACGCTCGGCGCTCGGTTCGTTCCACAGTGAAACCACGCTGACGCCGACCTCGGCCAGCAACGACCTGGTCAGCGAGAGACTGATGCCGAGCACGCTGGCGGGGTCGCCGTCCACTCCGGTGATGAACCAGCCGCCGAATCCGTCCAGGGTGAACCCGCCCGCCACCTTCATGGGCTCACCGGTGGCGATGTAGCTGTCCAGTTCGGCCCGGGACGGCTGACCGAACCGGACGGTCGTGGCGAGGTGATCGCTGTGTTCGGCCACCGTCGTGCCGTTCCGCAACCGCAGCAGCGCGTGGCCGGTCAGTAGACTGCCGGTGCCCCCGGCCATCCGCTCCCACCGCTCGGCGGCCAACTCCGGGGTCTCGGGTTTGCCCACGAGTTCGGCCGCGTGCTCGCCGGGGGTCCACAACATCGAGTCGCAGCCCACGATCACGGCGTCCGGGAACTCGGCTGCCACCTGATCCACCACGGCCGAAGCCTTCGCGTGAGCGAGGGCGGTGACGACCTCGGCGGGCGAGGGATCGGGCAGCGAGGCTGTCACCGCGTGCTCGTCGACCCCGGAGACCCGCACCACCGGCTCCACCCCCGCGGCGCGGAGCACGGACAGGCGGGCGGGCGAAGCGGAAGCCAGTACCAAGCGCACACCGAGGACTGTAGTCGCAAACCGCCGGCCGGTTCGTCGCGGTGGGCCTGTCGAACCGGTGACCTGCGAACGAGGAGCTCGACTCGCCGACAGCGGTGACCGAAATTACCCGATTCGGGTGAGGCCGGGACGGCTGCTCGGCACGGTTGCATACTGGCGGTGTGCGATTAGTCGTCCGGTCCCTCGAGGGTGATGCCGCAGCCACCGAGGTGCTGCGTGCCCTCGAGCAGCGTGCCAGCGATCGTGGGCTGCCACCCCCAGCGGCGCTGACGGGCAACTGGTTCGGCGGGAGCACCGTCCTGGTTCCCTCGGTCCGGGTGCGTCCGGTCGAGTCGGCCACCGCGTTCGACGTACTCGATCGGCAGCCGGCGGTTACCCGCGAACCCGGGGTTCCGGAGGACGCCGTCGGCGGAGGCTGGATCGGCTATCTGGGCTATGAGCTGACCGATTCGGCCGCAGCCCGCTCCGGGAGGCGACGCTTACCGGTGGCGGCGTGGGGCTGGACGGATGACGTGTTGCGGCGCGACCGGTGGGGGCAGTGGTGGTTCGAGACGCTCACCGAGCGGGAGTCGCACGCGCGGGCAGTGGAACTCGCTGGGATCGTCGCGGAAGCGGCGGGCCGGGAGGCCGGGAACACCGCGGGAGCGGGAACGGTCGTGGTGCCCGACGCCGATCGGCACCGCAAGTCGGTGCGACGCTGCGTGGAGGAGATCGCGGACGGCGAGATCTTCCAGGCCAATATCTGCAGCCGGTTCGCGGTCCCGTTCACCGGCAGCCCGCTGGAGCTGTTCGCCACCGGCAGCGCACGGTTCGGTCCGGCCAGAGCCGCCTACGTGGCCGGGGAATGGGGCGCGGTGGCCTCCCTCTCGCCGGAGCTGTTCCTGGCGCGCCACGGCAGGGTGGTGCGGAGCAGCCCGATCAAGGGGACCACGCCGCGCCGGGGTCCCGAGGACGACCACAATGCGGATGTGCTGCGCGAGTCACGCAAGGACATCGCCGAGAACGTGATGATCGTGGACATGTCCCGCAACGATCTGGGGCGGGTCGCCCGCACCGGCACCGTGACCACGCCGAAACTGCTGCGCGTCGAGGCACATCCCGGAGTGTGGCACCTGGTTTCCGAGGTGCGGGCGGAGTTGCCCCCGGATACCGGCGACGCCGAGCTGCTGCGGGCCACCTTCCCGCCCGCCTCGGTCACCGGCGCTCCGAAGGTGCGTGCGCTCGAGATCATCTCCGAGCTGGAGTCCGATCCCCGGGAGGTCTACTGCGGTGCGGTGGGAATGGCCTCGCCCGTGGGCGGCACCGAGCTCAACGTGGCCATCCGGACGCTGGAGTGCTCGGCCGGTGAGGTGGCCTTCGGGGTGGGCGGCGGGATCACCGCCGACTCGGACGCGAGCGCGGAGTGGCGGGAGTGCCTGACCAAGGCGGCACCGCTGCTCTCGCTGCTGGAACGCTCGGACGAGTAGGTCTCCCGGCCGGCGGTGATCACTCGGGGACGCGTCCCACCTCGGGCTTCGCCCGCTCGGCCAGCACGTGGCCGACGAACAGGTCGTAGACGACCGCGCCGATCACGCCGCCGATGAGCGGCCCCACTATGGGGATCCAGAAGTACCACGAGAACCACTCGTAGCTGCCGGGGAAGGCTATTTCGTCCCAGCCCGCCACGAAGGTCCACAACCGCGGACCGAAGTCGCGTGCCGGGTTGATGGCGTAGCCCGCGCCCGGCCCGAAGGTCAGCCCGATCACGGTGACGACCATCCCGATCAGGAACGGCCCCATGTTGGCGGAGGGGGCCATGTTGCGCGTGTCGATCAGCGCGCAGATCAGGCACACCAGAATCCCCGTACCGACCACTTGGTCCAGCAATGGCCCCCACCAGCTGCCACCGAAGTACTCGGCGGGGAAGGTGGCGAAGATGGAGAAGGTGTTCAGCGACTCGGAGCGGGCCAGTCCCTCGGATGCGTTGAGGGAGTCGATGGCCGGCGCGTAGACCGCGTAGACCAGCGCCGCCGCCAGAAACGCCCCCACGACCTGAGCGAACCAGTAGGGCACCACCTTGTACCAGGGGAAGGCCCGCCGTACGGCGAACGCGAGGGTCACAGCGGGGTTGATGTGCGCCCCGCTGACGCCACCCGCGGCGTAGACGCCGAAGACCACCCCGAATCCCCAGCCCCAGATGATGATCAGCCAGTTGGCCGGGCCGAAGTCGGTCACCTGTCGGCCCGATTCGGGCAGCGCGGCCACGGCCACCGCGACGGCGCCGCAGCCGAGCAACAACAGGATGAAGGTCCCCAGCACCTCGGCGAGCATCTCGCCCCCGAGCCCCCGGCGGTAACGCCAGTGTGTTCGTGTGCGCGCAGCGTTCTCGGCCATCGATCCTCCTCGCCCGGAGGGCCGTGTGGTGTCTGCCCGGAATCCCCCTGCCCGGAATCCCCCCATCCGGGATCCCAGCTCCGTTCCTACCGGAGCGGTAATCACACGCTCCGTGCGAACGGACGGACAAAGCGTAACCGAACTCCGGGGCGAACGCCGGACAGCCGAGACCGGCCGGAACGCGGGGACGGCGTCAGCGCACCCGCTCGGCGGGGACGTTCCACGTGTCGCAGGCCGCGGTGGTGCGTTCCCGGAACCCGGTCAGCTTCCAGTCCCGCTGATTCTCCGGTGAACCGTGGGTGTCGCCGAGCTCGGCGCTTCCCGTCGCCGAGACGAACCGCTCCGCGACGCGATCACGCAGCGTGCCGCCCTCGGCGGCGGCCGCCATGAACATCCCCGAATAGCAGTCGGCCTGCAGTTCGAGACGGCGCGAGATCCGGAGCCACTCCGGACTCCGCACCTCGGATTCCTGCTGGCGAACGGTGGAAGCGCGCAGCATCCCGGCACGCTGCTGCACGTGGTGGCCGTACTCGTGCGCCAGCAGTATCAGGTGGGCGGGTTCCCTGGCGCCGATGTCGGAGAGCACCCACTGGCGGGGCATGTGGATGGTGCCGTCGCAGTAGAAGGCGGTGGGGCGGCTGCTGCCCTCGGTCTCGCTGCAGTCGCTCGTGCGAGACCGCAGGCTCACCTCGGGGGGTGCCCAGCTCAGGTCCGCCCCGACGACGACGGGACGCCAGAGAGTGTTCAGGCAGCGCACGGCGGCCTCGTAGTAGGACCGCATCCCGGCCTCGGACTCGGCGAGTTCCGGCAGGCGACAGTCGGCGGGCTCCAGCGAGGCGTTTTTAGAGTTGAGCGGGTTGCGCTCCAACAGGGCTACCGGGTCGAATCCGGGCTGCGGAACGCCGTCACGCATCTCGGGGACCGCGGTGGTCTCCGAGTCGGCACCACCACCCGCCAACAGCTTTCCCGGCTCGGCCACCACGGCCACCAGCACGATCAGGAACACCACACCGAGCACGCCGAAGATCGCCAACGGCGAGTTGCCCGGCTGCCGGTCGTCCTGCTCCGGGTCGGGGACCACGCCGCCACGTCTTCTCCGAAACACCTTCACTCTCTCCTACCCGCCTGCCCGCGGGACACTCGGCAGCGACAGTCCCGAATGATTATCCACGAAAGGGTGACAGCGGACTCGGGGTTTTCGGCGCCCGCGAACGGGGACTCTCGATACCGAAACCGGTAACGACCAGGCACGAAACCATTCGGAACGCCGCGGCGAGATCCGGGATGGATGTCGAACCGTTACGCGAAGAAAATCCGCAATCGACCGGTTTGGGCGAGCGACGGACTCCGGAGAGCGGCGGGTTCAGCGGCCGGAACCTCGGTCCGGCTTGCCGGGACGGCTCTCGGGCGGCAGCTGACAGGCAGGAGTCTCACCCGGCATCCGGTGCCGGTTGTTCGCCACGAGGCGGTAAACCACATCCGCCACCGAGCGGATCACCGGCGCGGCGAGCACGGAGCCGACCAGCCGCCACGGCCCCCGGCAGTGCCGCAGCAGAGCCGCCACCGCGGCGGCCCCGCCGTGGAGTCGGTGGTACTCGTCGACGAACACGACCTCCTGCCGCGCCCGCTGTTCGGGCACCCCCAGCCACTCCAGGTTCGCCTCCTGCCAGGGCACGGAATCGACCCGAACCGGAAGCCGGTCGGCCAGGCGCACGCTGCGGGTGCAGAACCCGCAGTCACCGTCGTAGATCAGCGCGGGAAGCTCAGTCACGACACCAATGTCCCGCAAGCCGCCCCGGCCCCGCACACCGACGACCGGAAACCTCGATGACCGGAAACCTCGATGACCGGAAACCAACACCGGCGCACCAGCACCGAACCACCACCCCGGCAACCGGCACCGCCCCCACGCAGCGCGCCCCCTCACGAACCCCGCACGCACCTCGCACCGCCGCGGGTTCTCTCGTGGTGCTCTCGCGAGGAAGGCCCGACGTGGCGTAGTACCTACTCGATGTCGGGCCTCCCCGGAGCGAGAGCCCGCGAGAGGTTCCGCCACGCAACCAGCTACGCAGAACGTGGCACCGACTCTCACTAATCCAGATCGTCGTGGCGCATGAGCTGCCTCCCCGCCTCGGTCAACGACCCGGAAAGCGCCGGGTACACCGAGAAGGTGTTGGCCAGGTCCTCCACGGTGATCTGGTTCTGCACCGACAGCGCCAACGGCAGGATCAGCTCACTGGCGTTGGGGGCCACGACCACACCACCGACGACCACACCCGTCGCCGGACGACAGAAGACCTTGAGGAAGCCGCGCCGGACCCCCTCCATCTTGGCGCGGGGATTACCGGAAAGCGGCAGCACCACGCTCCGGGCGGGAACCTCGCCGGACTCGATCGCCTGCTGGCTGATCCCGACGGTGGCGATCTCGGGGTGGGTGAAGACGTTGGCGGCCACCGTCTTGAGCTTGATCGGGGTGACCCCCTCGCCCAGTGCGTGCCACATCGCGATTCGCCCCTGCATAGCGGCCACCGAGGCCAACAGCAGCACGCCGGTGCAGTCCCCGGCCGCGTAGACGCCGGTCGCACTGGTTCGGGACACGCGATCCACCGGGATGTAGCCCGCACGGTCCGGTTCGATACCGATGCGGTCCAGCCCGATGTCGGCGGTGTTGGGCACCGATCCCACGGTCATCAACGCGTGGCTGGCCTCGATCCGACGCCCGTCATTGAGGTGGATCAGCACCCCGGAGTCGGTGCGGTCGATGCGATCGGCCCGGGCGTGCTTGACCACGCTGGCTCCCCGCTCGGAGAACACCTCCTCCAGCACGGCGGCGGCATCGGCGTCCTCGTGCGGCAGCACCCGGTCGCGGCTGGAGACCAGCGTCACCTTCACACCCATCTCGGCGTAGGCGGATGCGAACTCGACACCGGTGACGCCGGAACCGACCACAGCGAGGTGTTCGGGAAGTTCGGGCAGGTCGTAGAGCTGTCGCCAGGTCAGGATGCGTTCGCCGTCGGGCTGCGCTCCCGGCAGCACGCGCGGTGTCGCGCCCGTGGAGATCAGTACGGAGTCGGCGACGAGCTCCTCCTGTCCGCCGTCGCTGAGGTCGACCCGAATACGGTGCTGCGCCAGCCCCGGTGTCTCGTCGACGAACCGCGCGCGGCCCCCCAGGATCCGAACCCCTTCCCGGTGGACCCGGGAACGGATGTCGGCAGACTGGGCCAGCGCGAGCCCCTTGACCCTGCCGTGCACCACGGCCGTGTCCACGTCCGCGGCACCCTCCTTGACCCTGATGCCGAGTTCCTGCACATCACGGATGGAAGAGCGAGCGCCCCCGGAGGCTATGAAGGTCTTCGACGGCACGCAGTCGTAGAGCACACAGGCGCCGCCCAGTCCCTCGGCTTCGACCAGCGTGACGTCAGCCCCGTTCTGGGCGGCCACGAGGGCGGCCTCGTAGCCCGCGGGCCCGCCTCCCATGATTACGATGCGGGACACTTCGCTCTACCTCCTCGTAGGACTTTGTCACCCCGGGTTGGCCGGGGTACTTGCTCGGCGGAACCTCCCACCGGTTCTCGTTCCGGGAGGATCGACATCGAGTAGGCACGTTCAGAGCACCGCGTTGCCGGGTTCGCGCCGCTGGCGCTCCGAACCGTTCTCCGAGACCACGCGACGGTCACGGCACTGGGGTGTGCTCGCGGCCGTGTGAGAGGGAGCCGTGCGGGAGGAAATCGCCCTCGCCCGGAATTGGTAGAGACCATTTCGCACCCCTCGCCCCGGGCTCGCAACCGCCGGCCCAACGGTACGCCGCCACCCCGCTCGCGCGACCCACCGGTACCCGCCGGAAATCACGTGTCTCACGAGCACACGAAGTAGTGAACCGAGTACGTTCAGCGAGAGGGGACAACAGATCGAGGCGTGGTTATCCTGTGACCCGTGCCGCTATACGCCGCTTACGGATCCAACATGGATCCGACCCAGATGCTGCAACGCGCTCCCCACTCGCCCATGACGGGCACAGGCTGGTTGATGGGCTGGCGGCTCACCTTCGGCGGTGAGGACGTGGGCTGGGAAGGGGCACTCGCGACGATCGTCGAGGAATCGGACGCGCAGGTGTTCACCGTGCTCTACGACGTCAGTTCCGAGGACGAACAGGAACTCGACCGTTGGGAGGGCTCGGACCTGGGGCTGCACAAGAAACTGCGGCTACGGATCCACACCTTGGACGGCCCCACACTCGCCTGGCTGTACGTGCTCGACGCCTACGAGGGCGGTCTGCCCTCCGCGCGTTATCTGGGACTGATCGCCGAGGCCGCCGAGCGGGCCGGAGCGCCGAACGACTACGTGACCAAACTGCGCACGCTGCCCTGCAGCAACACCGGTCCGGCTCGCTGAGCGCTCCGACTCCTCGACGTCGGCCCCTTCGCTGCCGCCTCCTTCGCGCACTGCCCGGTCGTCGACTGGATGGCAGGCCGCGAGCAGCGCCAGCGCACGGCGCGTGCCACGCCGATCCGCCCTGGTGGCGATACGCCACCGCACCAACTCGACGAGCTCGCGCGCCGCGGCAGGCGTAACCACCGACAGCGTCCGCCGCAGACATGCCGAGGCGAACGTCTCGTCACCGGCCGTGCAAAGCACCTCGGTCAGCACGACGTCGAGCACCTGGGTGCGCAGGCCGTCCAGCTCCACCACCTCGGACTCGCGCACCCGGCTCTGCCGGACCACGAGCCCGCTCCCCCTCGGCGGTCGCCTGTCGTGGACAACGGTGAGGTAAGTCGCGGCGGGAACGGGAGCACAACCGTGCACCGCGAGCGCGGTCGGCCCCGACAGCACCGCCCCGGGCGCTCCCCACAACAGGGCGGCCAGCGCACGGGTGCGTGGCTGGTGCAACGACTCGGCGGGCACCAGGATCCCCGGCCACTGCGCGGCCACCGTGCCCCGGGCCAACGCGGCGCTCAGTCGCCGCCGCCCGAACCGGGCAAGTAGCCGACTCCGGGGCAGCGCCCCGGCGGCCCGTACGGCTCCGAGCAGATCGGAATCGCACCGATCTCGGGACAGGACTCGTTCCGTGCGTTCGCTCATACCGACAAGAGGAACGAACGGCACGCGGTGATACACCCCGAACGAGTGAGACCACGCTTCCTCCCGGCCGCGGCCGGTGTAGCGGGGAATTCGGAACGAAGACTTCGTGAGAGGACTCCACGACCGGGATTTCGCGGTTGGCACTCCGCGGCTGGGAAGTCGGCCCGGCCCGCGAACCGGCCCGGGGAACGGCTACTCCCGCAACGCGGTCAACGCGGTGTGGACCATCGTCCGAACCCCCACCAACAGCGCGCGCTCGTCCAGCACGAAGTCCGGTTGGTGCAAGTCGTTGGCCGGCCTCCCCTCACCCGCCACCCCGAGACGTGCGAACGAGCCGGGCACGTGCTCCAGATACCACCCGAAGTCCTCGCCGCCGGAGGACTGCGGTGTACCGCTCTGCGCCTGCTCCCCCAACGCCTCCCCGATGGCCGATCGCAGCAGCCGGGTGCTCTCGGCGTCGTTGACCACCGGCGGCACACCGCGACGGTGCTGCAGGTCGTAACCGACCCCGAGCGGGGCCAGCAGTCCCTGGACCAACTCCTGGACCAACGGGCCGAGCTCGGCCCAGGTGTCACGGTCGGCGGTGCGTAGCGTGCCACGCAGGGTCCCCTCCTGCGGGATCGCGTTGAGTGCCTCGCCGGAACGCACCGCGCCCCAGGCAAGCACGGTCCCGGTGCGCGGATCCACCCTGCGCGAGAGCAACGTCGGCAGCCCGGTTATCAACGTCCCCAGCGCGTGCACCAGATCGGCGGTCAGGTGCGGCCGGGAAGTGTGGCCACCCGGCGAGGTCAGCCGCACCTCCACCGGGTCACTGGCCGAGGTGAGAGCTCCGATACGAGTTCCGACCGTGCCCGCGGGCAACCGCGGGTCGCAGTGCAACCCGAAGATCCGGTCGACACCGTCGAGCCCACCAGCGGCGAGCACGTCCAGCGCGCCACCGGGCATGACCTCCTCGGCGGGCTGGAAGATCAACCGGACTCGGCCGGGCAGCGCGCCGGGGGCCGAGGCCAGTGCCATCGCGGTCCCCAACAGCACGGCGGTGTGCGCGTCGTGGCCGCAGCAGTGCGCCGCGCCCTCGGTGGTGGAGGCGAACGGCAGACCGGTGGATTCGGTGAGCGGTAGCGCGTCGATGTCGGCACGCAGCGCGATCGTGCGGGCCACATGGGTCTCCTGCCCGATGTCGCAGATCAGCCCCGTCCCCACCGGCAGTCTGCGAGGGCGGAGACCGAGCGCTTCGAGCTGCTCGGCCAACAGCCTCGTAGTGCGGTGTTCGGCGCGCGAGAGTTCGGGGTGGGAGTGCAGCTCCCTTCGCCAGGCCACGACGAGCTCGGAATTGTCGGCCATCCACTCGTCCAGCCAGGCGGGTCCGCGCCCTTGTCCCGGATCCGCAACCCCGGATCGCACGGGACCGATGGTCCCGCTCGTGGTGCGTTCCGGCCCGCTGGAGACGAGCGCGGTCGTGGAGTCCGCCCGGAGGGAGCTGTCCCCGGAGTCACCGAGGGCCCGCGCGGCGTCCTCCTCGGCGAGCGGGTCTGCGGATGGGTGCTCGACCACGGAGTTACCACCGTGGGTGTTGGGACCTAGCGAATTCAACGCGGTCACGTCACGCCTCCCGACGCGAGGAATCGGTTCGACGACCGTCGAAACCCGGAAGCGGTTCGATTGCGGACGGCGGCCAGCAAGCGCTCTCGCTGGTCTCCGTCGAGGGCGGCAGCCGCCGCGGTGCGGGCGAGGGCGGCGGCACCGTCGAGGACGGCCCGGTCGGCCGAGGGTGAGGCGCACGCCGCCGCGAACTCCGCCTGGTGATTGACCGCATCCCCACACTCCAGGGCGATCATCGGATGCACGGCCGGTACCCGGAGACTCACGTTGCCCATGTCGGTACTGCCGATCACGTCGTCGCGTTCCACCGCACGCGCGACCGGATCACGGCCGAGGTCGACCACGGTGCGGCGGTATGCCTCGGTGAGCCACTCGTCGGAGGACAGCTGGGTGTAGACGGGCGAGACACGCACCACTTCCGTCGAACAGCCGGTGGCGGTGCCCCCAGCCTCGAAACAGGCACGTATCCGGTCCTCCAACCGGGCCAACGATTCCGGGTCGGCCGCTCGCAGGTTGTACTCGGCCGCGGCCCGCTCGGGCACGATGTTCGGCGCCGCCCCTCCGGAGGTCACTATCCCGTGCACCATCTGACCGGCTTCCAGGTGCTGCCGCAGCAGCCCCACGGCCACCTGGGTCACCGTGAGCGCGTCGGCGGCGTTGACCCCCAGTTCCGGGGCCGCTGCCGCGTGCGCCGCACGCCCGGTGTAGTGGACTCGCAGATCGGTGATGGCCAGCGAACGCGGCGCACACACCTCCGTCGGACTGGGATGGATCATCAGAGCGGCCGCCAGCGGATCGAACACCCCCGCCTCCAGCATCGTGACCTTGCCCCCGCCGATCTCCTCGGCGGGTGTACCGAGCACGCGCACGGTGATTCCGAGTCGTTCGGCGTGCTCGGCCAGTGTCAACGCCGCACCGACCGCGGCAGCCGCGATGATGTTGTGCCCGCAAGCGTGGCCGACCTCGGGCAGCGCGTCGTACTCGGCACAAAGCCCGACGACGAACTCCCCCGAGCCGTAATCGGCGATGAAGGCGGTGTCGAGCTCGGCCACCGGTCGCTGGACGCGGAAGCCGTGCGCGGCGAGTGTCCCGGCGACGGTTTCGGCGGCGCGGTACTCGGCGAAACTGATCTCCGGGTCGGCGTGGAGCCCGTGCGACAGGTCCAACAGCTCGGCTCGGTACTCGTCCACCGCGGCACGCCACGCCGAAGCGGTGCCCGGGTCACCCGTCGACGGTTCCGGCTCGGTGGAACCGAGCCGTCCCCTCGCCGGAGGAACCGTGTCGTGACCGCTGTCGTGCGGGGATTCGGTACTCATTTGCGACCCATAGTGCAGGATACGAGCACTCGTGGCCGCCTCGGACGCGCCCCGGATAGCTCACCGGTCACTTCGACGCGCCGAACGGGTGGAGGAGTTCAGGGGAACCGAAGACCGGACGAAACAGTCACCCGGCCATCGACGAGCGAGCGGCACCACGGGGATGCGCACTGTGGACCGGGGTGTCGGGTGGATCGGCACCGGTCGGGGGGCTTCCCGGCGCCGACCCACTTCTCCGGGCGAGTGCCCGAAGTCGAGAGGCGAATTCCGACAACGTCACAGTGTCGTCGGTTCGCCACGCGAACCGTCGACTGTGAAACTCCCACAGGATTTCGCTCAGGTCTAGTCCAAGTGACGGAAAATTCACGCAAAACAGACCGTGAGTTCCGTTAAGCGGGGGTTCAGCTGCGTTTGCGCCACCGAACCACGAGCGACTGCTTGCCGCGCTTGCGACGGAGCAACAGCACGCCGGCGACGAGAACCACACCGAACGCGCCTATCACGGTTCTGCGGTCCTGCCCGCCGTCGGAATCGTCGGATGGGGAGTTCCCCTCCGACTGTGCCCAAGTGTGACTGTCCTCACGCGACACGACGCCGAGCGAGGAGCGACTCGGGAGTTCGGATGCGGTGGACTCGGCCACCAGTGGACGGACGTGGGGTTCGGCCGCCACGGCGGCTCCGGAATGCCCCGCGAGGAGGACCGCGGAACCGAAAACCGATGCGAGGAAGAGGCGCATCGGGGCCGACCGGCGTCGCGTGGCTCGGGTCACACGATCGCCTGCTTCCGTGGGGCGCCTTCGGACAGCACACGCAACAGACAACCGAACCTCCAACCGTGGCCACTCGTCGGTGTGACCATTGCATCATATTGAGCACCATGAGTGACTTTTCCGTGAAAAAACACCCAGATCGGAGCAGAGCAACCACTAGCAGTCACTCGAACGTGTAAAGCCTCGAACTTCCTACCGGTGCGAAAGCCAACCTGACCGGGAATCAGCACTGCGAACGCCGCCACACGGTTCCCCGAGGCGACGTCAATTTCTCGCGAAATCGCCACCCCCGACACCGCAGCCGGAGCGCGACTATGCGGGTGAGCAGCGCGCCTGGTCCCGGTGCGTGAGTCGGTCGCATCGCAAGGCCGAGCCGCTCGCCGCGTAGGTCGCTACTCAATAGCCGGCCCCACACTCCCAAGACGCCGACTCACGTGACGGCTACCCGACCACCCGGACAAACCGTTCCAAACATGAAAGAGGGGCTTCCCGACCGGTGTGGCCGGGAAGCCCCGTCGTTTCAGCGAACGAGCTCAGTCAGCTCAGGAGTCGGAGTCCTTCTTGACGGAGCCGTCCGAACCGGAACCACCACCGGTGCTCGCGCCCGTGCGCGTCCTGGCAGCACTGCTCCGGATGCCCTCCACCGGGCTTGGCTCGCGCTGCACGGCCAGGTTGGGCCGCTCCTGGCTGAGCGCCTTGGCGATACCCAGGCACATCAGCAGCAGCACGATGCAGAACGGCAGCCCGGTCACGATCGAGGCTGTCTGCAACGCGCTCAGCGCGTCGGCGCCGCTGGCCGCACCGGCGGCGAGCAGCACGCAGGCGATGACGCCCTCGGAGATCGCCCAGAACAGTCGCTGCTGCCATTTCGGGTTCGGGTCGCCGCCGTTGGTGAGGATGTCGACCACCAGCGAACCGGAGTCGGAGGAGGTGGCGAAGAACAGCACGACCACGATCACCGCGAGCACGGAGGCGAGGATCGAGACGATGTCGGCTACCGGAAGCTGGTCCAGCAGCACGAACATCGCCTTGTTGAACCCGGCGTCGACGAGTGCCTGACCGTCCTCGCTACCGGAGAGCACGCTACGCAGACCGGAGTTGCCGAAGATGCTCAGCCAAACGAAGGAGGCACCGACCGGGGCGAACATGGCGCCGCCGATGAAGTTGCGGATCGTCCGGCCGTAGGAGATCCGGGCGATGAACATGCCCACGAACGGCGACCAGGCGATCCACCAGCCCCAGTAGAACAGCGTCCAGCCGGCCTGCCACTCCTGAGCGCGACCGTTGCCGTTGTTCGGGAAGGTCTGGAAGCTCAGCTCCGGCAGGTGCTGGAAGTAGTAGCCGACGTTGCTGGCCAGCATGTTCAGCAGGTCCAGTGTGGGACCGAAGAAGAACACGAACAGCATCAGGGTGAACGCCAACCACAGGTTGATCAGCGAGAGGTTCCGGATGCCCTTGTCGATGCCGAACATGACCGAGACCACGGCCACGGCGGTGATCGCCAGGATGACGATGACCTGCAGCATCGTGGTGTTCTCGATGCCGAACACCGCGTTGAGCCCGGCGCCGACCTGGTTACCGCCCAGCCCCAGCGAGGTCGCCAGGCCGAACAGCGTGCCGAACACCGCGAGCACGTCGACGATGTGGCCCGGCCAGCGGTAGATCCAGTTGCCGATCAGCGGGTAGAAGGCGGCGGCCGGACGCAGCGGCAGGCCCTTGCGGAAGGCGAAGTAGCCCAGTGCGAGCCCGAGCACGATGTAGATCGCCCACGGGTGCAGGCCCCAGTGGAAGAACGTGAAGTTCATCGCACGTTGCGCGGCGGCCTGGGTTCCCGGCTCACCGACCGGCGGGTTCCCGAAGTGCCAGACCGGCTCGGCCACGGCGTAGAATACCAGGCCGATCCCCATACCGGCGGTGAACAGCATCGCGAACCAGGCGAGATTGCTGTACTCCGGCCGGGAATCGGGCGGACCGATCCGGATCGTGCCGAAACGGCTGACCATGATCGCCAGCACGAAGACCACGAAGAACGTGGCCGAGAGGATGTAGAGCCACTCGAAGTTGGTGGTGATGAAGCTATTCACATTGCTTGAGACCGTGTTCAGATTCGCAGGTGCGAGCACGCCCCAAAGCACGAAAGCGATCACCAGGATCCCCGAGGTGATGAACACCGGGGGATTGGTGTGTTCTTTCAGATGCTGTTTCATTACTGTACGTCACCTTTCCAGCGCATATCGACACAATTGCCATCTGCGCCGTAAGCAACCAAAGATCGCAACGGACGCGTTCGGCCACTGTGGTGGCTTCCCCAGCGCGGACCGCATATCACAGCGAACCACGGTAAAGACTGTTCCGGCGAATGTGAAACTCCAGCGCCAAACGATATGCAGTTGAAACACGAAAAATGTCGCCGGTCACAAAGTTCGACCGCGTTCGTGTTCGATCCGTCGCGCAAGGTGATCGGCGTCGAGGGTGTCCCGGCGAACACTGCCCGCCCGGTAGGCGGCACGCCCGACGAGCTGGGCCAACACCGGTGCCGTGATGGCCTGGAACAACCCGACCAGAATGAGCCCTGAGGCGTATCGCACTTCCAGATGCACCGCACTGCCGAGCAGTATCAACACGAGGCCGAGGGTTTGCGGCTTGGTAGCCGCCTGCAGCCGGGCGGCGACATCGGGAAAAGTCAACAATCCTATCGCACCGAACAGACAGGACACGGCACCGGCTATCAGACATACCGCCGAGAACAGATCCAGCCAGCTCATCGATGTGACTCCTTCTTCTCGACGAGACGAGCGGCACTGACCGAACCGATAAACGCCAGCAGGGCGAATGCCGCGGCCAGCGCGACATTCGATCCGTCCTCGTTCCTGCCCATCCCCACACATGTGGCGGCCACGATCAGCGTGATGAACACGTCCAGCGCCACTATGCGATCCAAAGTGCCCCGTCCGAGCAGCAAACGCACCAGAGAAAGCAATCCGGCCAGACACAACAAACCGAATGTGATAGCGAACACCACGCCCATCATCCGACCTCCGACCGATGATTCCGATCCACCATCCGCACTTGCTCACCCGTTCCCACGGCGTGAACCACCCGGCGTTCCCAGCCGAGCACCTCACGCCGCACCCGCTCGGTGGCGTGTTCTCCCGCACCGAGCGCGTATACGTAACAGATCCGGTTGGCCCGATCGATCTGCAACACGAAATTGCCGGGGGCGAGCGAAACCGCGTTGGCCACCATGGCCATCAGGTGGTCCGAGTCGGTGACCAGCGTCACCGCCACGATCGACGCCCGCACTCGTGGTCCCCGCACGATCGCTTCGAAAGCCACTCGCCCGGTGGAGACCACCAGATCCCACGCCAGGAAGAGCACGAGCTGACCGAGGCGCAGCGGACGCAGCCGGATGTCGGTGGCGATCGGCGGTGCCGGGAAGAACCAGATGACGAGCACCCCAACCACGATCCCGAAGAAGGCCGTGCCGGGATCGTAGGTTCCCCAGAGCAGCAGCCAGACCAGGACCAGCCAGCCCAGCATCGGCAGCCTGCGCACGGCTCGCCCGATCGGATACCGCCTGCTGACCACGTGCTCACCGCGGGTGCGCCGTTGCCGGTGGCGCGGTTCGGGATCAACCACCGGAACCACCTCCCAGCACCGCCGTGCGGTACGCCTCCCCGGTGATCAGGTCGGTGGCGGCACGCTGGCTGATCTCGGCGAGCGGTCCGGCGAGTGCCGCGACGAGCACGGTGGACAGCACCAGCACTCCGGTGGCCTGCACCATCCCCGGCGAGGTGTCCCCCGTACCCACGACGAGTTCGTCGGTGGGATCCGGATCGCCCTCCGGCTCACGCACCTGCCCCCAGAAGGCCCGAGTCCACACCCTGGCTACGGCGTAGAGCGTGAGCAGACTGGTCAGCACCACGACACCGGTGGCCACGTAGCCCCACACGGTGCCGACCCCGATCCCGGAGCGCAGCAGCGCGAGCTTGGCGACGAAACCGGAGAACGGCGGTACCCCGGCCAGGCTCAACGCGGGCACGGCGAACAGCACGGCCACCAGCGGGGATATCTTGGCCAGGCCGCCCATCCTGCTCAGCGCGACCGTTCCGGTGTAGCGGGTGATCAGACCGCTGACCAGGAACAGCGTGGCCTGCACCGTGATGTGGTGCACGATGTAGAGGATCACCCCGGTCAGTCCGGCAATGTCGTAGACGCCGAGCCCGAACAACATGAACCCGATGTGGCTCACGAGCAAAAACGAGAGCATCCGGTTGAGGTCGTTCTGGGCGAGCGCGCCGAGCGCGCCGATGATCATCGTCGCCATGGCCAGGGTGAGCATCAGCGGCCAGCTCGGTTCGCGTTCGAAGACCACGATCTGGGTGCGGATCATGGCGTAGATGCCGACCTTGGTCAGCAACGCGGCGAGGATGGCCGTGATCGGCGCGGGCGCGTTGGGATAGCTGTCCGGTAGCCAGAAGTGCAGCGGAACCATGGCCGACTTGACGCCGAACACGATGACCATGAGCAGCGCCAGCGCACGCACCGGCGCGGGCGGCAGTTGCCCCATCTCCAGCGCGAGGTCGGCCAGGTTCACCGTGCCGGTGGCGGCGTATACCAACCCGATCATGGTCAGGAACAGCACCGAGGAGGACAGGCTCACGATCGTGTAGGTCATTCCGGCCCGCACCCGGCTCGCGGTGGTGCGCCGGTTGATCAGCACGTAGGAGGAGGCGAGCATGATCTCGAACGCCACGAACAGGTTGAACAGGTCACCGGTCAGATAGGCCAGTGACACTCCCGAGCACAGCACCAGGTAGATGGGGTGGAAGGTGGTGCTGGCGGCTCCGCGTCCGTAGTCGGTGATGCGCTGGCCGATGGAGTACAGCAGCACCGCGAACATCACGACCACGCTGATCAGCAGCAGCAGCGCGGCCAGCCGGTCGGCCACGAGCGCGATCCCCACCGGGGCGGCCCAACCGCCGAGGTGCAGCACCAGTGGGCCGTGCACGTCGGCGAAGTACAGCAGCACCGCCGCGTCCACGACGATCACGCCGAGCACCAGCAGCCCGAGCAGGCGTTGCACGTCGGCGAACCGTCCGAACGCCATGGACAGTCCGGCCGCGGCCAGCGGAAGCAGCACCGGGACGGCTACCAGTTCGCTCACCGGGTGGCCTCCGAATCCAGTTCCCGCTCGGTGTCCTCGTCCGCTTCGGCCAGCTCGGCCTCCAACCTGCGGATCCTGCGGTCCTCCACGTCGTCCTGCACCTCGTCGTGCCCGAGCAGCTGCCAGGCGCGGTAGGCGAGGGCTAGCAGGAACGTGGTCAACGCGAAGGTGATGACGATGGCCGTGAGGGCCATGGCCTGCGGCAACGGATCGGCCATCCGTCCGATCGGGGTATCGCCGAGCATCGGGGGGCGGCCGGCCTGACTGCCACCGGCCAGTTGCAACAGCAGGTTGGCACCGTGCCCGAGGATCACGATGCCCAGCAGTACACGCATCAGGGAACGCTGCAGCAGCAGGTAGAACCCGGTGGCGTAGAGCCCACCGAGCACGATCGCCATCGTCAGGTTCACGGTGTTCATCGGGATCCACCTCCCAGCTCGACGATGTCGGCCTCGATACCCGAGCCGAGCGTGCGCAGCAGGTCGAGCACCACCCCGAGGATCAGCAGATAGACACCGATGTCCAGGAACAGGCTGCTGACCACCTTGATCTTGCCGAGCAGCGGGACGGCGAAGGTGAAGCTCGCGCTCTCCAGCACCACACCACCGAACAGCACCGGCACCAGACCGGTGAGCACGGCGATCGTCAACCCGATCCCGATCAGCACCGGTGGGCGCATGGACACCGTGGAGCTGTCGTCCAGTCTGCCGCCCGCGAGGTAGCGCAGCACGAATGCCTGACCCGCCACCAGACCGCCGCTGAATCCACCGCCGGAACGGTAGTGCCCGGCGAACAGCAGGTACACCGAGAAGACGATCACTGTCGGGAACACCACGCGAGCGACGAGTTCCAGCAGGATGGTTCGCTCCCGGGGATCCCGGCTGTAACCGGAGAGCAGCCAGCGCTCGGCCGGAGCGTCGGAGTGGAACCAGGCACCCACGGCCGTTTCCTCCCGTCCGTCGGATGCTCGGGGATCGGTCATGTTCGCCCCTTTCCGCCGCCTTCGCCGGGCAGCCGCCCGGCCGTGAAGCGGGATTCCCGGTCGGACCTGGCGTGTTTCCTACGACGTGCGGATCCGGCACTGAGCACCAGGCTGGCCACTCCGGTGGCCGCCACGGCCAGTACCGAGAGTTCGCCCACGGTGTCGAAGGCGCGGAAGTCGATGATGATCGCGTTGACCACGTTGGTGGCGGAGGTGCCCTCCTCCGCGCGTTCCAGGTACTCCCTGCTCACCGCCGAGGGGGTGTCGCGGGCCGAGCTGAAGATCAGCGCGGCGAACCCGACGAACACCCCGCCCGCCAACGAGATCAGCACCTTCGGCAGCCGCACTCGACGCGAGGACGGGGTCTCGGTGAAGCGGGCGGGCAACCGGCGCAGCACCAGCACGAACGCGATCAGCGTCAGCGTCTCCACCAGGAACTGGGTCAGCGCGAGGTCGGGGCCGCCTCCGACGATGAACATCCCGCCGATGGCGTAGCCGATCACTCCCACGAGCAGCACCGCGGTGATCCGTCGTGTGGCGCGGAGCACACCCGCCGCGGCGATCAGGATGACCAGCGCCAGCGGCAGTTGCAGCACGTTGTCCCACCAGCGCAGTTGTTCGATCGGGGTGACCCTGAGCAACAGCACCGAGCCGGGAACGATCAGCACCGTGAGCAGGATGATCCCGAGGTAGGTGGGCAGTGAACCGACCTGCACCCGGCCGGTCACCCCGACGGCGAGCCGTTCCAGCGAGCCCATGACGCGTTCGTAGCCGCGTTGGGCCTGCAGCGGCCTCGGCAACCGGTCACGCAGCCGGTTCAGTTCGGGGTTGCAGGCGGCGAGCGCCAGGCCACCGAGCAGTGTGATCAGGGAGAACAACAGCGGGAGCTTGAAGCCGTGCCAGAGCCCCAGGTGGTAGTCACCGGAGCCGCCCACCGCTCGTTCGGCGTAGGTGGCGGCGAGTTCGTCGGTCAGCGGGTAGGCGACTCCGAGCGCCAGGCACAGCAGCGCGGTGACGGCGGGTGGGAGCAGCATCCCGGCGGGCGTGGGGTGGACCTCGGTGGGCATCGTGCCGCGCTTGGACGCGAAACCGCCGACCAGCAGTCGTGCGGTGTAGGCCACCGTCAGCACGGAGCCCAGTACGATCCCGGCCTCGACCACCGCCACGGATCCGCCGCCGAGATAGGCCTCGAAAGCGGCTTCCTTGGCCACGAAGCCGATCATCGGAGGCACCCCGGCCATGGACATGGCGGCCAGCACCGCCACCGTGGCCACCCAGGGAAGACGGCGACCGACCCCGGAGAGTTCGCGGATGTCCCTGGTGCCGGTCTGGTGATCGACGATACCGATGACCAGGAACAGCGTGGCTTTGAAGGCGCCGTGGGCCAGCAGCATGCCCGCCAGGGCCAACTCTCCGGTGTAGCTCCCGGAGCCCGCCAGCACCATCAGGAACCCCAGCTGGCTGACCGTGCCGTAGGCCAGCAGCAGTTTGAGGTCGTACTCCCGCAGCGCGCGCCAACCGCCGACGAACATGGTGAGCAACCCGAACATCGCGGTCACCACGGGCAGGTAGGACACTTCGGACAGCACCGGGGTGAGCCTTCCGACCAGGAAGACGCCCGCTTTGACCATGGAGGCGGCGTGCAGGTAGGCGCTGATCGGGGTGGGGGCCACCATCGCGGCGGGCAGCCAGTTGTGGAACGGAACCTGCGCCGACTTGGTGAACGCCCCGACCAGGATCAGCCCGGTGGCGACGGCGGCCGCGGAACCGGCGGGCGGTTCGGCCGCCAGTTGCGAGATCCGGTAGGTGCCGCTCGACTCGCCGAGCACGATGAACCCCAGCAGCATCACCAGGCCGCCCAGGGTGGTCACCAGCAGTGCCTGCAGCGAGGCCCGGCGGGATTCCCTGCTCACCCCGGACTGGCCGACGAGCAGGAACGAGCAGATCGTGGTCAGTTCCCAGAAGATGTAGAGGGTGAGCAGGTGGTCGGCCAGCACCAGCCCGAACATGGCGCCCGCGAAGGCCAGCAACAGTGGGGCGGAACGTTTCGCGTCGCCGCTCGGGGTCTCGAAGTACCACCTGGAGTACAGCAGGACGAGCACGCCGATCCCCGACACCAGCAGCGTCATCACCAGTGCCAGGGCGTCGAGTCGGAACACGAACTCCAGCCCCAGCGTCGCCGACCAGGTCACCCGCTCGACGGGCTGATCACCGGCCAGCACCGCCGCCGTGTGCGCCAGTGCCCAGCACAACGCCGCGGCGGGCGGCAGCGCGGCCACGAGGTAGGCGGCGCGGGTGTGGCGCATCGCGACCGGAGGCAGCAGGAACGCCACCAGCAGGTGCGAGGTCACCAGCGCGAGCACGAATCCCTCCCCTGCTGCGGCGTTGCGGGTCTGCTGTGGCGTTGCGGGTCTGCTGTGGCGTTGCGGGTCTGCCGTGGCGTTCCGGGCCGGCGGCGCCGCGACACGGTCCGCACACCGGTGCTTCCGTCATCGCCTGCACTCGTGGTGGCGGGCCGGGCACGAACCCCGGGCGACGGCACGGCTGTGCCGTCCGGACCAGCCACGATGACCCGATCACCGTCAAACTTAGCCCACGATCGCCCGAAACACCCGATCGTTCCGGCTCACGGAGCAGGGTGTTTCGCGTCCCGTCACGGCGTTTCCGCCGGTTTCGGCGACGAACCGGCCGCGCGACCGGCTTCCGGAGAAGCCGATCACGTGGGAAACTTCACTGTCCGTAACACGCAGGGAACACGGGCGAGGGTAATTCGGCGGCGCTGTCCGTTCACTCCCGGAAGTCGTGCGGCACGGCGGTGCCGGACCGCTTCGCCCGGTACCACGCCGCTGGAGTCGCCCGAACACCTTGTGGAGCGGGTGTGGCGGGCTGTTGGACAATCGGGGCGTGCCCAAGGAGGAACCGGAAGAAAGCAGTATCGGTCGACTGATCGCCGACCGGTACCGAATGCGCGCCAGGATCGGCGGCGGCGCGATGGGCTCGGTTTGGTCCGGCATGGACGAACTGCTGCGCAGGCCGGTCGCCATCAAGGCTGTGCGGCTACCACCGGGCATCCCGGAGGCCGAGGCCGCGGAGATCCGCGAACGCACGCTGCGGGAGGCGCGCGCCACGGCGGTGGTGACCCATCCCAACGTGGTCACGCTCTACGACGTCGCCCGCGAGGGCGATGAGCCGTTCGTGGTGATGGAGCTGGTGCCCTCGCACAGCCTGGCGAGCATCATCGCCGACCACGGCCCGCTCGACGACAGCCAACTCGCCGTGGTGATCGACTCGGTCGCCTCCGCGTTGGAGACCGCGCACCAGGCCGGTGTGGTGCACCGGGACGTGAAGCCGGGCAACGTCCTGCTGGCCGCGGACGGGCGGATCAAGCTCAGCGACTTCGGCATCTCCCGCAACGTGGCCGAGCCCACGCTCACCCGCACCGGGATCATGCTGGGTACTCCGGCGTTCATCGCTCCGGAGGTGGCGGCCGGTGAGACCGTCACCGCCGCGGCCGACCTCTGGGGCCTGGGCGCGGCCCTGTTCGCGGCCGCCGAGGGCGTGCCGCCGTACGACACCGACGACAATCCGGTCGCCACCATCAACTCGGTGGTCAACGGTCCCGTCCCCAGCACCGCCAGACCGGGCCCGATCGGTGAGGTCATCACCGCCCTGCTGGTCAAGGAGCCGCGGCGACGCATGTCGCTGCGCGAGGTGCGCGGTCTCGTGCAGCCGCTGTTGCCGGAGCCCGGGACGGAGCCGTTCGCGGGACTGGTACCCGAGGAGTCGGCGACGGTGCGGACACCGCTGCCGGAGAGCTCCGATTCGGAACGTGGTGGGCGGTCCGAGAACTCGTGGCCCGCGGAGCAGGCCTCGGGTTCCGGATGGGGCGCGCGGGAAACCTCCGCCGGCGGTTCCCAGTACAGCAACGGTCCGCAGTACAGCGGCGGGTTCTCCCGCGGCTTCACCGCTTCGGGGGGCGGGGGAGCGAACGAACCGGGCTCGGCGCCGCTCGCCGCTGATCCGGGACCACTGCCGTTCACCCCCAGCGAGCCGCCGCCACAACGGAGGAGTCGCTCACCGCTGGGTGTGTTGCTGCTGACGCTGGCGGCGGTACTGCTGTTCGTCCCGGCAGCGGGAGCGTCGTTCGTGGGAACCCGGATACTCGCGGGGGAACAGGTGCTCCCCAACCACGAGGACCCGGGACCCGAGACCCTCCAGCGGCAGGAACCGGTGGAGCTGGTGGAAAACAGCGGAACGCTCGAACATTCCAACGACGGTGGCGGCGGCTACTACACCATGCCCGTGCCCAGAGGTTGGACCCACTACCAGGAGTACAGCAGTCAGACACCGACCCGCAGCATGACCGATCGATTCGTCTCCCCCGGCGGGGGTACGGAGCTGGCGGTGCAACGGTTCGGGGGCTACTACGAGCGCGGCTACACGACCGAGGGCTACACAACCGCCCTCAAGGAGAGACAGCGCGGCGCGAACAACACCTTCGAGATGCGGTCCAGGAACTACGTCGCGGGCAACCAGTCGCGCGGCACGAGAGAGCTGCGGCTGCGCTACAACGTGATCATCAGGTCCTACGACGAGATCCCGGCGGAGCAGGATCCACTGCTGCGTCACGTGGCGGCTCGGGCGATGCGGATCGACGGTGATCTGTGGATCGTGCGAGTGACCACTTCCGGATCGGCACGAGAAGCGGAACAGCTGCTGGAACGAACCGCGAACCGGTTCCGGACACGGAACTGAACGCTCGCCGGACAGCCCGGCTCTCAGGGCCACGACGAGAGTTCGCCGCACTGGAGTGCCGGAGTGCCGGGCCCGCACGGGCCGAACTTCTCGAGCGACCTCCGGCACGGGCGAGAGACTCGTGCCGGGCTGGTTGGTTAGGCTGACCGACCGTGACGTCTTCCAGCACATCGGAGTCGCCCGATCCGGCGGCCGTGGCGAGCAACGCGGCGGCCACCCTTGCCGAGCTGACCGGAGTCGCCGGGCACGACCTGGCGGTGGTGCTCGGTTCGGGATGGCAGCCCGCGGCCGAGGAGCTGGGCTCGCCCGAGAGCGAACTCGACATGTCCGAACTGCCCGGTTTCGACGCCCCCTCGGCGGTGGGACACACCGGCAAGGTCCGCTCGGTGCGGATCGGGAACAAGCGGGTTCTGGTGCTGCTCGGCAGAACCCACCTCTACGAGGGCCGAGGGGTGGAAAAGGTCGTCCACGGGGTGCGGACCGCCGTGGCGGCGGGCTGTCGCACGGTGGTGCTGACCAACGCGGCGGGCGGGCTGCGCGAGGACATGAGCGTGGGGCAGCCGGTGCTCATCAGCGACCACCTGAACATGACGGCCCGCTCCCCGCTGGTGGGGGCCAGGTTCGTCGACCTCACCGACCTGTACGCGACGCGGCTGCGCGAGATCGCGACCTCGATCGACCCCTCGCTGGCCGAGGGTGTCTACGCGTGCATGCCGGGACCGCACTTCGAGACGCCCGCCGAGATCCGGATGCTGCGCACGCTGGGTGCCGAGCTGGTGGGCATGTCCACAGTGCAGGAAGCGATCGCCGCACGCGCGGGAGGTGCCGAAGTGTTCGGGCTGTCGCTGGTCACCAACCTCGCGGCCGGTATGACCGGGGAGCCGCTGAACCACCAGGAAGTGCTGGAGGCGGGCAGGGCCGCCGCGGACAGGATGGGCAAGCTGTTGCGCTCGCTGGCCGAGCGCGCCTGAGCGAGCTCTCCGGCCCGATCGACGCACGTCGCCGGAGGTGATCGTGATGCCCCGGGACCAACGAGTCCGGGAAACCGCGCGGGAGTGGCTGGCGGGCGAGGTCGACGAGACCGACCGGGCGGAACTGACCGAGCTGACGCGGCGCGCGGAGGCCGGGGACGCGGACGCCGCGGCAGAGCTCGCGGACCGCGTGGCGGGCCCGCCCGCCTTCGGCACCGCAGGGATCCGCGCGCCGCTGCGGGCGGGTCCGAACGGGATGAACCGCGCGGTGGTGATCCGCACGACCGCCGGGCTGGCCGGTTGGCTCCGTGGGCGCGGCACGGCGGGCACCGTGGTCATCGGCCACGACGCCAGGCACGGTTCCCACCGGTTCGCCGTGGACACCGCCGAGGTGCTGTGCGCGGCCGGTTTCGACGTGCGGCTACTGCCGGAACCGCTGCCCACCCCGGTACTGGCCCGCGCGACGCGGGCGCTGGAAGCGGTCGCGGGAGTGCAGCTGACCGCCTCGCACAACCCGCCCACCGACAACGGCTACAAGGTCTACCTGGCGGGCGGTGACCCGCTGGTGGCACCGTACGACGCCGAGATCGAACACGCGATCTCCGAGGTGGGGGCCGCCGCCACCGTGCCGCGGGAGCGCGGCTGGCGCCACTACGAGCGTGCGCTGCCCGAATACCTCGAACGAGTGGTCGAGCTTGCCGGCGGTGCCGGAGGACTGCGGGTGGCCGCGACGGCGCTGCACGGTGTGGGGGCCGCACCGCTGGAACGGGCGTTGCGGACTGCCGGTTTCACCGACACGCACTTCGTCACGGCACAGCGGGAGCCCGATCCGGACTTCCCGACCGTGGAGTTTCCCAATCCGGAGGAGCCGGGCGCCACCGACGCCGTACTCGAACTGGCCCGCGACATCGACGCGGACCTCGCAGTGGCGCTGGATCCGGACGCGGACAGGTGCGCGCTGGGCGTTCCCACCTCGGAGGGCGGGTGGCGGATGCTGCGGGGCGACGAGACCGGAGTGCTGCTCGGTGACCACGTACTGGCCGCAACCGAGAGAAAAGCCGGCGCGGATCCGCTGGTGGCCACCACGATCGTCTCCTCTTCCATGCTGGAGTCGGTGGCACACGCGCACGGGGCTCGTTACGACGAGACGCTGACCGGCTTCAAGTGGCTGATGCGCGCGGGCGACGGGAGCGGCGGCGGGCTGGTATACGCCTACGAGGAAGCGCTCGGGCACTGTGTCGACCCGGATCACGTGCGGGACAAGGACGGCATCGCCACGGCGGTGGTGGCCTGCGGTCTCGCGGCCACGCTGGCACGTGCCGGCACGACACTGTCGGAACGGCTGGCCGAGCTGGAGATCGAGCACGGGGTGCACGAGACGGGGCAGATCACGGTACGCATGACGGATCCGCAGGTCATGGCGGACACGATGCGACTGCTGCGGCGGAACCCGCCGACCGAACTGGTGGGAACCCCGGTGGAAACGCGTGACCTGCTGCCCGAGGCCGATGTGCTGATTCTGCGGGGTGCGGGCGACGAGGAGACCGGGAAGCCGAGGGTGGTGGTCCGTCCTTCCGGGACGGAACCGAAGCTCAAGTGCTATCTGCAGACGATCGTTCACGTCGAGGGGCCGGACGAGGTGTCCGGGCTGACAACCGCGCGCGAACGCGCGCGGGAGCTGCTCGCCGAACTCACCTCGGAGGTCCGTTCGTTGGTCGGCGGCTGAAAGCGCGGCCGCCACAGTTCGGGAACCGTGGTGGGGTCCCCTCCGCAGGAAGAGTCGTGCACCCTCCCGAATCGTGCGCGGGACCGGAATCGGCTCACCTAGGGCGGGGCCGCGCGACCACCAAGCCGTGCGGAGGTCCCCGCCGGAAGGCTCACGTACCGGTCAGGACGCACGCGAACGGATGATCTCGTGCGAATGTCGTACTCGTCGTGGTTACCCGTGACCGCCGTGACGGCCCCACGCGACCACCAAGCCGCGTCACGTGACCCCCAAGCCACGCCTTCCGACCGTCCGACCGCGACGGCACCGGGATTCCCGCACGCCACTCGCCTCGGAGAGTGTTCCGCGGAACAACTCATCAGTTCGGATCCATCCGGATAGGACATCCTTCTTCACTCCCCTGCCGATCACTCTCTTCGATCCGAGCGATGTCGAACCGATGGCCACGTACCCTGCGGGGCCATCACCGATGGGACGTCTCGGAGAAGAGTTCGGTTCCCCGTTCGGACCAATCGAACCGCCGCCGTAGGACTCGCTCAGCTTCTTCGTGCCACGAGCTCGGCCCAACCGGTTCGCTCGGACGAGGGGCGTTCGGACCACTCCTCGGGCCATTTGCGCCGCGTACCGTTGTCGAGCCGGGTCATCGCGCCGGAGAGCACGGCCGTGGTGTGCGTGCCGAAGTCCACCTCACCCTCGAAGGAGGCCCCGCGGAAGGTCACGCCCTCGCCCTCGAAGCCGACGCGACGGAAATCCCCGAGGCCGCTGAACCGCACTCCACGGAAATCGGCGTGCTGCTCGAACAACGTTCCCCGGAACACGGCCGGACCGTGGAAACTGGCATCGGCGAAGGTGGCGGAACGCACCCGGCACCGGGAGAAGGTGAAGGTGTGCAGCACGGCACCGGACAGGTTCAACGCGATGTCCGGCCAGAACAGGGAGTCGTCGGTAGGTTCCGCCGCGGGGCGCAGGTGGGTCACCAGCACCTGCTGCGCGGCCTGCCGAACCTCGAACTCCTGGGGACCGCCGTGTTCGGAACTCTCCTGCCCCTCGGACGCGTCCGGCGGCATACGGAGGTAGGCGCAGATGAGGTCGACGATCGTCTGCCGGTGCGTCGGATAGGTCTGGCCCAGCCGTTCCAGCGCGAAGATCCCGGCCAGCCGCACCGGTGCCTTGTCGGCGCTGAGCTGCTCGGCGGCCCTGCCGTAGAGTTCGGTGACCCGGGTCTCGGTGGCGTCGTGATCCCGCCGCAGGATGCTGACCTCGGTGCTGCGCTGTCGGCGGGCCGCCAGCCAGAGAGCGGCGGCTCCGCCCGTGCCCACTCCGATGCTCGCCGAGGTGCGTACGGCTTCGAGGATCACCTTGGGTGGCGCGTCCCGCAGCACGACCACCAGCAGGGTCGTCGAGAGCAGCGTGATCCCGACGACCACGAGGGCGCCGATCGTGATCGCCCTGTTGCTGAGCACCCGGGGAATGTCCGGGGTTCGCCGGGAACGTGCCACGGTTCCCGATCATGGCAAAGACAGCGGTGCCGTGGTCACGAAACCGGCGAACTACGCGGCCGAAATCTCCGATGCCGCGGGCCCCCACGCCGTGCGAGCGGACCGGAGGAGAAAAGCATTCCAGGACCGGAGCGCGATTGCCGCGGACCGGCGTATCCGCCCCGGGAAGTCCGCCCCGGCCGCCTCGGCCCCGAGGCGGCACCGGAATCCTAGACTGACGGCATGGCCCGACTGCTGATCGTGCACCACACTCCTTCACCGGGGATGCAGGCGATGTTCGAGAAGGTCGTCGAGGGGGCGACCACCGACGAGATCGAGGATGTCGAGGTGGTGCGCAGGGCCGCGCTGTCCGCCACTGCCGCCGACGTGCTCGCGGCCGACGGGTATCTGCTGGGGACCCCGGCCAACCTCGGTTACATGTCCGGCGCGCTCAAGCACTTCTTCGACCAGATCTACTACCCGTGCCTGGACGCCACCGGCGGCAGGCCGTTCGGGATCTACGTGCACGGCAACGAGGGAACCGAGGGCGCTCTCCGAGCTGCTCGTTCGATCACCACAGGCCTGGGGTGGCAGCAGGTGGCCGAACCGGTGGACCTCACCGGAGAGCCCGACTCGACGGGGTTGGACGCGTGCTGGGAACTCGGCGCCACCGTGGCGGCGAACCTGATGAGCTGAGTACCGCTTTCGCCCCTTCCGGAACGGGACGAGCACGTTGTGGATTTCGCGCGGAATCGTCGGATCAGAACTTCGCGGCGCGTCCCTTCCAGCTGGTCACTCCCCGCGCCACCTCGAGCGCACCGTGCAGCATGATGCCGCCGAAGACCGCGTTGGTGAACGGCGCGGCCGGTGCCAACCAGGGGCCCGCGTGCATGACCCGTGCGGTACGGGCATGCGTCGTGCTCTGCGCGGCCCAACCGAGCGAGCCGAGCGCGATCAACGCCGGATTTCGGCCACGCACCCCCGCCGCGACGATCGCCGGGGAGGCCAGTGAGAGCGAGATCTGGCCGAGCCCGATACCGAGCAACAGCGGAAGCGAACCGTTGGTGCCCGCCACGAAGCTCTTGCGGAAGGAGTCCCACCCCTGTCGGAAGGGATCCATACCGCTGGTGGTCGCGTAAGAGAGCCCCTCGACCACCCTGGTGACCCCGCCGTGATCGCGAACGGTGGTGGCGATGGCGATGTCCTCGTTGCGACGCCCGGACAGCGCCGCCCAGCCGCCGATCTTCTCGTAGTGCGAGCGGCGCAGCAGGATGCAGTGGCCGATGGCGAACGCCTTGCTTCCCTTGCCGACCGGATCGGCGTTCTCGCCGATCATCTGCAGCCCGGCAGGCATGAGTATCGGCCAGCTCGCCGAGTGGTTCTCGGGCGGCCCACCCGGTGTGGAAACCAGATCGGCTTCCGCGTGTTCCGCGGTGGCCAACAGCTTCGCCAGCAGTTCGGGGGCGAGCACGGTGTCGGCGTCGACGAACATCAGCCACTCGCCCGCCTCGGGCTCGCCCGCTGCCTCGACACCGACGTGCATCGCGTGCACCTTGCCGGTCCACCCCGCGGGCGGCCCATCGCTGCGTACGACCCGCACTCGGGGGTCCTCGGCCGCGTGGCGGGCAGCGATCTCGCTGGTACCGTCGGTGGATCCGTCGTCGACCACCACGACCCGCAGGGCCGGTTCCTCGTCGTCCGGGTCACGTGCGGAGCCGTAGGTCTGCTCGCGGATACCGCGCAGGCAGTTGTCCAGCACGTCCTCCTCGTTACGAGCGGGAACCACCACGGTCACGGTGGGCGGCAGGACGGTACTCGCCGGTTGCCGCTCCAACGGCAGAATGGCTCGCGCCTTCCGAAGGGTGCGCAGGCTGCGATACACGGTCCCGCCCACCGTCGCGGCCAGCAGAGCGCATCGGACAGCGTTATGTCGTGATACCACACGCACAGCTTGCCATGCGTTCCCGGAAAAGGACCCCACCGGCAGTGCGAACCGCACGTCAACAACGCGCGTACGCCGGGTTAGCGAGGTTCGGACGGCCCGATCGGCCGGACACGCGGTCACAACCGGTAGTCAACACGATTTCGGCAGCGGAAGTCCGCCCCGGCGACGGGGATCGCCGGGGCGGCCCATGGGCCCGCCACGTGGCCCATGCCTGGGAGGGGATCAGTTCAGGTTCTGGTCGATGGCGGTCATCAGCTCACCGTCGGCGGTGTCGCCGTCCAGCGACCAGATCATGGCGCCGCCCAGAGCGTTGCTGTTGACGTAGTCCATCTTCCTGGCTATCTCCGTGGGATCGTCGAAGGTCCAGAACGTGTCGCCGTCGTACAACCAGGCGAAGCCCGCCTGCTCGTCGCGGTGCACCGTGTACTGCCCGACCTTGTCCTTGAGCACCTTGTAGTCCTCGTAACCCGCTTCGTACGTCGCGGGAGCCGGGCCCGTGGAGGTCTGGAACAGACCGTTGTTCCGGTCCGGCACTCCGGTCCATCCTCGCCCGTAGAACGGGACTCCGAGCACCAGCTCGTTCGCCGGAGCCCCCCGAGCCAGGTAGGTGTCGATCGCCTTGTCGACGCTGAACCTCTCGGGCGAGGGGTCGCCCGTGGGGCTGTACAGCGCTGACTGGTGGTTGGTGGTCTCCTCGTAGGCGCCGTGCAGGTCGTAGCCCTGCACGGTGGCGAAGCTCAGCGAGTCGAAGATCTTGTCCACCTCGAAGCCCGCGTCGATCTTCTCCGGTGAGGCGGGCAGGAAAGCGGTCAGATCGTAGCTCTCGCCGGTCTCGGCCTCCAGCCCGTCGAGCTGGCTGCGCCACTCCCGCAACAGGGCGGTGTAGTTCTGCTTGTCGGCCGGATCCACGATGGTGCCGGGGCCGCCCTCGGAGGCGGGCCACTCCCAGTCGATGTCGACGCCGTCGAAGATGCCCGCCGCGACACCCTCGCCGCCCTGCGGCGAACC
Source organism: Actinopolyspora mzabensis (assembly GCF_900101095.1). Classification (GTDB taxonomy): domain Bacteria; phylum Actinomycetota; class Actinomycetes; order Mycobacteriales; family Pseudonocardiaceae; genus Actinopolyspora; species Actinopolyspora mzabensis. Next base: position 127,740 of record NZ_FNFM01000009.1, on the reverse strand, counting down.
GCCGAGCTTCGGCAGGTTACCCCGCAGCCACATGTCGATGCAGGACTTCACGTGCTGCGCACGGGACTGCTGCGTCGCGGCCGCGGTGTGGAAGTCGTCCGACCACGACCAGCCGCCCAGCGAGATGTAGACCTTGAGGTGGGGGTACATCTCCTTGAGCTCGGCCAGCTGGTTGAGATTGCCCGCCAGCGGCTGGTCCCAGGTGTCGGCGACGCCGTCGACGGAGTTGGCCGCGGAGAACCGCTTCTGGTAGTCGGCCCACGCGTCGGCCTCCCCGGCCTGGTTACCGGTGAAGCACTGCCCGGAGGCATCCAGGTTTCCGAACGCGTAATTGATGTGGGTCAGTTTCTCGGCGGTGCCGGAGGTGACCAGATCGTTGATGTAGAATTGTCGGTCGTAGATCGACCACTGTGTGAAGTAGCCGACCTTGCGGGATCCACTTTGGGCGGTCGTTTCGGCGGCCGTGGCCGCTCGATCCGCACCCTGCTCGGTGGAACCGGCAACGCTGGTGGCAGTGGCCGGGACGGCCAGCAGCCCGGTGAACATCGCGGCTCCGGCCGCCAGGGCTGATAATCGCCACGCCGAACGTGAACTCAGAGACATCGATCACTCCCGGTGGGTCGGTACGGGATGACCAATACCGTGTGGTCTAGACCAAGACTGGTCAAGGTATGGACCAATCTTTCACCCGTTCGGACGCGCGGCCCACCACAGGGAAAATCGGGAACCAACACGGCTCTGCCCGGAACAGACGGAACAGATCGATCCACACCGGACCGCCCACGGATCCACGCGCGGCTTCCCCGCCCACCCCGTCCGCGAGCCGCGATGGCACGAACTCGAACCGGACGCCCGAGGGGGCTCGCTCCACGAACCCGCGCCAAGGGCGAACGGAAGACTTCGACGAGCTTGCCGATACCGTGGAAGCCATGGATGTGCGGGTCATCGATCACCCTCTTACGCAGGCAAGACTTTCCACCATGCGTGACGCGCGAACCGACAACGCGGCGTTCCGGGCAGCGTTGCAGGAGCTCACCCTGATGCTGCTCTACGAGGCCATCAGGGACGCCGAGCTCACCGAGGAGTTCATTCACACGCCGGTGGCGCGCACCAAGGGGTACCGGCTCGCCGATCCGCCACTGCTGGTTCCGGTGCTGCGCGCCGGACTGGGCATGGCCGACCAGGCGCACCGCCTGATACCCGAGGCACAGATGGGGTTCGTCGGTCTCGCCCGGGACGAGGAGACGTTGCGACCGACCCCGTACATGGAGTCACTGCCGGACGACCTCTCGGCACGTCCGGTGATCGTGCTCGATCCGATGCTGGCCACCGGCGGCTCGATGGTCCACACGATCGGACTGCTGCACCAGCGGGGCGCCCGGGACGTCACCGCGATCTGCACGCTGGCCGCGCCGGAGGGCATCGACCGACTGTCCGATTCGGAACTTCCGGTCCGGGTGGTCACGGCGAGTGTGGACGAACGGCTCAACGAGTCGGGGTTCATCGTCCCCGGCCTGGGAGACGCCGGGGACAGGGAGTACGGCCCCCGCTGAGGGGCCACGACACCACTCGCGTGTGACCGGGTACCGACACGTGAGTCGGCGCCTCACGCACGGGGCCGACTCACGAGTGGCGAGGAGCGGGAAACCGCCCTCAGCCGCGGGCCGCCAGCACCGCGTCGTAGAGGTCCTTCTTGCGCACTCCGCCCATCTCCGCTATCTCGGCGACCGCGTCCTTGAGCCGCATCCCGCTGGCCGCACGCTGCTCGACCTGGGCCACGAGTTCGGCGGGGTCCTCCGGTGCCGCGGTTTCCGCCCCGGCGAGCACCACGGTGATCTCGCCGCGCACACCGTCCCGTGCCCACTCGGCGAGTTCACCCAGCTCACCACGACGAACCTGTTCGTAGGTCTTGGTCAGCTCCCGACACACCGCGGCACGTCGCCGTGAGCCGAGCACGGTGACCGCGTCGTCGAGCGTGTCGGCTATGCGATGCGGTGCCTCGAAGAACACGGCGGTGCGCTGCTCGGCCACCAGTCCGGCCAGCCAGCGTCTGCGCGGCCCGGGCTTGCGCGGCGGGAATCCCTCGAAGCAGAACCGGTCGCTGGGAAGCCCGGACAGCGCCAAGGCGGTGGTCACCGCGCTCGGGCCGGGCAGGCAGCTCACGGGGAGCCCCTCCGAGGCGCACGCCGCGACCAGCCGGTAACCGGGGTCGGAGACACTGGGCATCCCCGCGTCGGTGACCAACAACACGGTCGAACCACCGCGCAGCGCCTCCAGCAGCGTGGGCTGCCTGCTCTCCTCCACCGCGTCGTAATAGCTCAGCACCCGCCCGGCGGGAGTCACCCGCAGCGAACCGGCCAGCGCACGGACCCGCCTGGTGTCCTCGGCGGCTATGAGGTCGGCCGTGGCCAACGCTTCGGTCAGCCTCGGGGACGCGTCGCGCGCGTCGCCGAGCGGGGTGGCCGCCAGCAACAATGTGCCCGATCCGGATTCGCCAGTCACGAGAACCACCATACGATTTCAGTGTGAACGTCCTCGTGCCGAGCTCCGGTGGCAGCAGCGCCCACGACGAAGCCGTTCGCGACGGCGAAGCCCCGCCGGTCCGGTATCCCGGTGAACACGACCGGGCGAAACTGTTGTGGCCGAGGGAACCGACGGATCGCCTGCGCGGATGGATCGTGACCCTGGTGGTCACCCTGCTGGCGAGTGTGGTCCGCTTCTGGCGACTGGGGCAGGCGACTGACGAGGGCTCCCCCGTCTTCGACGAGAAGCACTACGTCCCGCAGGCGTGGCAGATGCTGCGCAACGGAGGCTTCGAGGACAATCCCGGCTACGAGCTGGTGGCCCATCCGCCGGTGGGAAAACACCTGATAGCGGTCGGCGAGTGGCTGTTCGGCTACACCCCGTTGGGCTGGCGGTTCAGCGCAGCCGTCGCGGGCACGCTGATGGTGCTGCTGCTGGTGCGCATCACACGCCGCATGACGCGCTCCACCCTGCTGGGCGCGCTGGCGGGAATCCTGCTGATCTGCGACGGGCTCAGCCACGTGCAGGCGCGCGTGGGCATGCTGGACATCTTCCACGCCGTGCTGGTGCTCGCCGCGTTCGCCTGTCTGCTGGTGGATCGCGACCGAATGCGCGCCCGCCTGGCGCTGGTCGTCACCGAACAGCGAATCGGGGACTCGGAACTGGGCCCCAGGTTGGGATTCCGCTGGTGGCGGTTCGGCGCGGGTGCCCTGCTGGGGCTGGCGTGCGGGGTGAAGTGGAGCGGCATCTACTTCGTGCTGGCGCTGAGCCTGCTGAGCCTCGCCTGGGACGCACTGGCCCGGCGGAGCGCCGGAGTGGCCCGCCCGTGGCGCGGTGCGTTGTGGCGGGACGCCCTGCCCGCGTTCGCCTCGCTGTTCGTGCTGCCGTTGGTGGTCTACTTCGCCACCTGGGCCGGCTGGTACGCGAGCGAGACGGCCACCGATCGACACGCGGCGGCCATCGCGGACGACGTCGGCTTCGGCTTCCTGCCCGACATGGCGCGATCGTTGCTGTACTACCACTTCAACGTGCTGGAGTTCCACACTCATCTGGTCACCGGCGACGATCCGCACCCGTGGGAGTCGAAGCCGTGGGCGTGGCCGATGGGCATGCGGCCGATGCTCTACTACTACGAGTCCGGGATGCCCGGCTGTGGTCAGGACGAGTGCGTGCAGGCCACGATGCTGCTGGGGACCCCGGCACTGTGGTGGACGGCGTTGCCGGTCGCCGGTTGGGCGGTGTGGCGTGCCGTCGGGCGGCTGGACTGGCGCTACGCCGCGGTGCTGGTCGGCTACTGCGCCGGTTACCTGCCCTGGTTCGTCAACCTCGACAGGCAGATGTACTACTTCTACGCCACACCGCTGGCACCCTTCCTGGTGTTGGGGATAGTGCTGGTGCTCGGCGAGATCATGGGGCGTTCGAACGCGAGCGCCGAACGCCGCAAGACCGGTCTGCTGGTGATCGCGCTTTACGTCGGACTTGTGGTGGCCAACTTCGTGTGGCTGTGGCCGGTCCTGAACGGTTTCACGATCACGGAGGCGCGCTGGGCGGCCGAGCTCTGGCTCCCCTCGTGGCGTTGAGCGGCCCGGCCGCGAACGAACCGACACCCGGCAGGAGAATTCCGCTCAGCTGCGCGGTTCCCAGCGGAAGGTGCGCCGCGCCACCAGCAGGGCCAGCAGTGTCCACCCGGCCAGCACCGCCAGATCAGTCAGCGTCGCGGCGAACACACCGTCCCCCGGGGCCACGGCGCACCGCACCAGATCGGTGACGGCGCCCCCCGGAGTGAGCCGCAGCGGCTGGGCGGCCTGGCCCACCACGGCGGATCCCGCCCCACCGCCGAGCAGCAACAGCAGGAACGGCAGCGTAGTGATCTGGGCGTGCTCCGCGCTCGAGGTGTAACCGGTGGTGGCCACCCCCATGACGGCGCAGCAGATCGTGCCCGCCAGTACCGCCAACAGCAGGAACAGCACCTCCACTCGCAGCGGGGCCAGCAGCCGCAGGCCGATCGCGAGCACCACGGCGAGCTGCGCCACGGCAAGCAGCGCGGGCACGAGCACCAGCGAGTTGAGCACGGTCGCCGGGGAGGGCGCGGCGCAGCAGAGCCGCTTGAGGTAGTGCTCCTGGCGCCTGCTGGTCAGGGTGGTGGTCACTGTCAGGTACACGGTGAACCCGAGAATCGTAAGAACCTGCATCGCCAGCGCGGGCACCGCCATCGAGGGCCCGGAGGTCCTGGTCAGCAGCAGCCCCAGCAGCACGGGCAGCAGCGTTGCCGTCACCGCGACCGTGCGGTTGCGCAGCAACAGGTTGAGTTCGGCCCGCAGCAGCGCCGGTACCGCGGCACGTGGTGTCCCCAGCGGTGTACTCATCGGAACTTCACCTCCTGTTGCGTTCCCCGACCGGGCCGACCGTCGCTCTCGCGGACCGCGTGGAAGACGTCCTCCAGGGATGCCTGCCTGGCTCGCAGGCCGCTCAGGTGGATCCCGTGTTCCCGCGACCAGTCGAGCACCCGGTGCAGGTCGGACTGCAACGAGGCGGTGCGGATGTCCACCCGGCCCGCGCCGTCCCGCTCCACCTCGCCCGCCAGTACCGGAAGTCCGGGAGCTCGCGCGGCGACGGAGAACCGGATGCGGGCGCTCTCGGCGGCCAGCACCTCGGACAACGTTCCCGACAGCGCGATCTCGCCGCGGTGCATGATCGCCAGCCGGTGGGCCAACCGCTCGGCCTCCTCCAAGTAGTGGGTGGTCAGCAGCACGGTGGTTCCCTCGGCCAGCAGTCCGGCGACCAGTTCCCAACTGGCCCGGCGCGACTCCGGATCGAGCCCGGTGGTGGGTTCGTCGAGGAACAGCAGTTCGGGACGGGCCAGTGTGGCCAGCGCCAGGTCCAGTCGACGGCGCTCCCCGCCGGAGAGCAGCTTGACGCGAACTCGCTCGCGGTGCCGCAGCCCGACCGTTTCCAGGGCGGCACGCGGGTCCTTCGCGTTCGGAACCATGGCCCGCCACAGTCGAACCGTCTCCAGCACGGTGAGTTCCCCGGCGAATCCGCTGTGCTGCAGCATGATCCCGGTGCGGGGACGCACCTCGGACCGTCGCTGCCACGGGTCCTTGCCGAACACCCTTACGCGGCCTCGCGTGGCCGGGCGGAGTCCTTCGACGGTTTCCAGCAGTGTGGTCTTTCCCGCACCGTTGGTGCCGAGCAACGCGAACAGTTCACCGGCGCGGATGTCGAACCGCACGCCGCGCACGGCCTCGTAGGAACCGTAGGAGCAGCGCACCCCGTCGACGTCGACGACTTCTTCGAACATGACCCGAGCCTGCTGCCTGCGGGGACGGTGCGGTAGGAACAGCGATCACCGGTGTTCGTGACCGTGGTCGCCGAGGGGGTGACATCCGTCATCGAGGCACGTGACATCCACGGTCGAACCGCCCCCGCGGTGTGTGTGTCCCGGACCGGATCGGGGATGCTGCCCCCGTGAACTCCAGTGCTTCCGACAACAGCGCGTCACGGGTGCGCCGGGTGCACCGCTACACCTGGTGGATGGTGATGCCGACCGCGCCGATCTACTGTCTGCTCGCGATCGTCAACCTGGCGCACGGCCGGGTGGCGGGTCTCTACAGCAACGTCGAGCTGGCGGTGCTGTTGGCGGTGGTGCTGGTCATCGCGGTGGAGGGAACCCGGGCGTGCGGAATGATCATGCGCGGGATGGGGGCGGGCGTCCCGGAGCCCGTGCGGATCACGACGGATTTCGCCGCGTCGCTGCTCGTGCTGGGTTACGTGACCGCGCGGGAGATCCCCGCCTTCCTGCTGTTCTCGCTGCTGCCCGCTCTGTTCGCCGCGGCGATCGTGACGGGGTCACGACGCGAATACCGCTGGTGGATGGGCTGCGGCTGTACGGTGCTGACGGCCGGGGTGGCGAGCACGAGCGTGGTCGTGCGGGGTAACGAGGAGTTCGTCCCGGTGACGGTGGGCTACTCGGTGTTCCTGGTGGCGATGACGGTGTTCGTGCTGCTGGTGCAGGGTTGGATCTGGGACGTGGTGTGCGAGCTGGACCGGGCGCGTGGCACGGAGGCGGAACTGGCAGTGGCGCGGGAACGGCTCAGGTTCGCGAGCGAACTGCACGACGTGCAGGGGCATCATCTGCAGGTGATCGCGCTGAAGGGCGAACTGACCGAACGCATGATCGACAGCGACGGTGCCGCCGCGCGCGCCCAGGCATCCGAGATCGCCGAGACGGCCCGGCGGGCGCTGCGGGAGACCCGTGAGGTCGTGCACGGTTACCGGCGCAGTGATCTGTCCACCGAGTTGAACAACGCGGTACGGATCCTGCGGGCGGCGAGCATCGAAACGAGCGTCGAGGGCAGCAGCAGTTCGGTACCGCCGCCGCTGCAGTCGCTGTTCGCGGCCATGGTGCGCGAGGGCACCACCAACATCCTCCGGCACAGCGGTGCCCGGCGGTGCGAGTTGCGTATCGACGACACCGACGGCATATCGGTGACCCTGTGCAACGATGGAGCCGGGGACGGAGCGGACCACGAAGCCGGGTCGGGTATCGCCGGCCTGCGGGATCGCTTCGATCCGATGCACGGCAGTGTCACGGCCGAACGACGTGGTGAGTGGTTCGAACTGGCCGGTCACGCACCGGAGCCCGGGAGGCAGTGAGACATGATCGGGGTCGTGCTGGCCGACGACGAGGACCTGATCCGTGGCGCCATGGCGGCACTGCTCGACCTGGAAAGCGACATCGAGGTTCTCGCGCAGGCCAGCAACGGCACCGAGGCGATCGAGGCCGTCTCGCGGGAGCGTCCCGACGTGGTCGTGCTGGATCTGGAGATGCCCGAACTGGACGGTGTCGAGGCCACCGCCGAGATCGCACGAGACACGGCGACCCCGGTGGTACTGGTCACCAGGCACGCCAGGCCGGGGGTGCTCAAGCGCGCGCTGAGCGCGGGGGCGCGCGGTTTCGTCCCCAAGACGACACCGGCGAGCAAACTCGCGGCCATTCTCCGCGACGTGCACAACGGCGGGCGCTACGTCGACTCCGAGATCGCCGCCAGCGCGCTCACCGAGGGGGACTGCCCGCTCGGTGAGCGCGAGATCGAGCTGCTGCGGCACACCCAGCACGGGGCTTCGATCAACACCATCGCCGAGCGGGTGCACCTGGCTCCGGGAACGGTTCGCAACTACCTCTCGGCCGCGATGAGCAAGCTGGGTGCCGAGACCAGGCACGAAGCGGCCCGCAGGGCGTGGGAGGAGGGCTGGATCTGACCTGCCCGGCACGCACGGGTGCCGCGGTGGCCGCTCACTCCGCGGAAAGCTCCCGCAGGGTCGCACGCAGCGCCGCCACGGCGTCGGTGAGCTCGTCCGGGCGCACCGACAGCGCGGGCCGCCACCGCAACGAACGCGGCCCGGAGGGCAGGAAGACGGTGTGGTGGCGCTGTCTGGCCAGGGCTGCCGCCCGGTCCCGCAGTGTGCCGTCCGGGAAGTCCAGCGCGGCCATCAGACCACGGCCTCGGGGAGCGGTGACCAGGTTCGGGTATTCCGCGGCCAGTTCACGCAGTTCGGACAGCAGTAGCTCTCCCATCCGCGACGCGTGGTCCAGCAGGTTCTCCGACTCGATCACTTCGAGGATCCTGGTGGCTCGCACCATGTCCACCAGGGAACCGCCCCAGGTCGAGCTGATCCTGCTGGGCTCGCGGAAGGCGTTGTCCTCGATGTCGTCCACTCGCCTACCGCCCATGACGCCGCACACCTGCAGCCGCTTGCCGAAGGCGACCAGATCGGGTTCGAGGCCCAGTGCCTGGTGCGCCCAGGGGTGGCCGGTGATGCCTCCGCCGCTCTGCACTTCGTCAGCCACGGTGAGCACGTGGTGCTCCTGGCAGAGCCGCTGCATCTCGCGCAGGAAGGCCGGACGCAGATGCCGGTCGCCGCCCTCACCCTGGATGGGCTCGTAGACGAAGCAGGCGATCTCGTTGCCGTAGCGGGTCAGCGCGGCCTCCGCCGCGTCCAGCGCCTCCCGCTCGGCGGGCAGCAGCTCGGCCGTGTCCCACCGCGGCCCCGGTTCCACCGCGGGGCTCGGGATCCTGGGCCAGTCGAAGGCGGGGTAGTCGCGTACCTTCCTGGGGTCGGTGTTGGTCAGCGACATCGTGTAACCGGTCCGCCCGTGGAAAGCCCACCGCAGGTGCATCGCGCGAGAGCCGCGCATCGGCACGCCGCGCCGCGCGTTGTGCTTGGTCTTCCAGTCGAAGGCCACCTTGAGGGCGTTCTCCACCGCCGGCCCGCCACCCTCGATGAAGAACAGCCACGGCAGCTCGGGATCTCCGAACACGCGCCGCAGGGTCTCGACGAACCGGGCCTGCTCCATCGTGGCGAAGTCCGGGTTGGCCGGTTTGACCCTGCCCGCCCGCACCAGGGCCGCCTCGAACTCGGGGGTACGCAGACCGGGGTGACCGTGGCCGAGCGGCGCGGAGCTGAAGTACATCGTCATGTCGAGATACCGGGTGCCGTCCCGCAGGTCGCTCACGCGGCATCCCTCACCGGAGTCGAGATCGACGACCACGTCGAGCAGATCACCTGTCACCCGCGAGCGGAGTTCCTCCACGACGTTCGGAGCGAGAGCCTCCGGAGCGGCGTCGTGCTCGACCGGTGCGAGTCGCTGTGCGGTCATGTGCAGCCTCCTGTGGGCCGTGACTACCTCGCCTTGCGGAATTCATACCCCAAATCACGAGTAATGGGCAATATTTTCCGCTTGAACTCCAAATATAGAGAAAGATTTTCTTAGCGTCCTCCCTTTGAGGGACATTAAGCGAGAAATATTCACTTCCTGGTGATCGCGGCACTACCGTGATGTCCGTCATCACCCGCGCGGAGGTGGGCAATGGACGGCGGAAACACGCTAGGCAGACGCCCGGTACTGCGGGGCGGACTGGGCGCGCTGCTGACGGCAGCCGCCGCGGGGCGCACCGCCGCGGCGAGCGAGTCCGAGCGGGAGCGTTACCTGCTCGGTCGCGGCATCGGCGACGTGACCGGCCAACCCGCCGAGAACGGCATGATGGGCTACGCCCGGCTGGAACAGCGCACCACCGGAATCCACCAACGGCAACGCGCCCGCGCCTTCGTCTTCGCCGAACGAATCGCACCCGAACGAAGGGTGGCGGTGGTGACGGTGGACGCGGGGATGATCTTCGGAGCCGTGCGCCGCGCCGTACTCGAACGCCTGGCACACGCGCACGGCACGCGTTACGGCGAGCACAACGTGCTGCTGACGGCCACCCACACCCACGCCGGACCGGGTGGCTTCTCCTGCCACACCCTCTACAACGTCACCACGCTGGGATTCCAGCCCGGCACCTTCGAAGCGCTGGTAGCGGGCATCACCGAATCGATCGAACGCGCCGACGCCGACCTGGCTCCCGGCAACCTCCGCGTCGCACGCGGCGAGCTGACCAACGCCAGCGTGAACCGCTCCCGCGCGGCGTTCGAACGCAATCCGGCGGCGGACCGGAGCCACTTCCCCGACGCCACGGACCCGGCCACGGTGCTGCTGCGTTTCGAACGCGGCGGGAGGGCCGTGGGCGCGATCAACTGGTTCGCCACCCACGCCACCAGCCTCAGCCCGGACAACACGCTCATCAGCGGCGACAACAAGGGGTACGCCGCCTACCGGTGGGAACGCGAGATCACGGGGGTGGACTACCGCGCGGGCGACCCCGGGTTCGTCGCCGCGTTCGCGCAGTCCAACGCCGCCGACATGTCGCCGAACCTGGAACTGCGCCCCGGCACCGGCCCCACGGACGACGAGTTCGCCAACACCCGGATCATCGGCGATCGGCAGTACACCGCGGCGGCGCGGCTGCTGCGGGAGGCCAACACCGCAGTGGAGGGCGGCATCGACCACCGAACGTCCTACGTCGACATGTCGGACACGGTGGTCGGGCAGGAGTTCACCGGCGACGGAAGTTCGCACCGGACCTGCGCTGCGGCGCTGGGTGCCTCGTTCGCGGCCGGGGCCGAGGACGGGCCGGGGCCGTCCTTCTTCGAGGAGGGGACGGGCAACAACCCGTTCTTCGGCACGATCAGCCGTGCACTGTACCGGGCGTCGCCGCGGCTGCGGGACCGGCAGGCACCCAAAGAGATCCTGTTGCCGGTGGGGTCGATGGGCTGGGTACCGCGGATACTGCCGATCCAGCTGGTGCGGATCGGCACGCTGTACCTGGTCGGGATTCCGCAGGAGGTCAGCATCGTCGGCGGGCTGCGGCTGCGCCGCACAGTGGCCGCCGAACTCGGTGTGGAGTCGACCGACGTCGTGGTGGCGGGCTACGCCAACGACTACGCCGGATACCTGACCACTCCCGAGGAGTACGACCAGCAGGCCTACGAGGGCGGCCACACCATGTTCGGAAGGTGGTCGCTGCCCGCCTACCAGCAGGAGTTCGCCAGGCTCGCGGCCGACATGGCCGCCGACCGGGACAGCGAACCGGGACCGTCCCCCGCGGGCAACCCCGAAGGGGGCAGGGTTCGGCTGCAGCCGGGCGTGGTGTTCGACTCCCCACCCGTGGGCCGGGAGTTCGGCGAGGTGCTGGAACAGCCACAGGAGCACTACCGGCGCGGTGGGACGGCGCGGGTGGTGTTCGCCTCGGCACACCCCAACAACGACCTGCACCGCGACGGCAGCTACCTGCTGGTGCAGCGCCGCTCAGCCGACGGCTGGGTGACCGTGGCCGACGACGGTGACTGGTCGACCCGGTTCCACTGGGCACGTCGCGGGGTAACGGCCTCAACCGTGACCGTCAGCTGGACGATCCCACCGGACGCCGCCGAGGGCGAGTACCGCGTGGTGCACCACGGCGCCGCCAAGGCCGTAACCGGGGCGATCACGGCCTTCACCGGGACGTCGCGGAAGTTCCGGGTGGGGTGAGTCCCGGCCGGTGCGGGGTGGGAGCGGCCCCTGCTCCCGGCCGGGGTGGTGCCGCGCCGGACGGGACTGTGTTGTCCCAGGAGGGGAGAACTCCGGCGCGGCACCGGTCTAGGGGTGTGCACTGCTGGGCGGTGCACATTTCGCGAGAAATTGACGGCGCCGCCGCGATTTCTCGAGAAATCGACGGTGGGGTGTTGGTGGTCCCGCACGGCGGTGTGCGGGGCCGGGCGGGCGCGTGCCGGAGGTGTCGGGGGTTTTCACGGCACACGCCCGGGTCCGAAAGGGACGGTCAGGCCACGGCTGGGAGATCATGGTGCCCGGTCCCTGCTGGACACGGGCTGGCGGGGGTTTTCTCGGTGGGGTTGTCGGTGTCGAGGTGGGCCAACTCGCACAGCCACGGCTCGTAACGGTGCCGCGGGCTGGGCGGGTGGGCCTCGCTGCCGCCGATCACGTACTGCAAACACACCGGGCAGTAGTGGTGCCACCCGCCCAGAATGCGCTCCGGCGGGTGCGGGGCCAGCTCAATCGCCTGCCCGCAGAAACACGCCACCATCCCCCGACCCGCACGGGCGGACTCGGCGTGTTTGTACGGGGCGGTGGCATGAATCTCGCCCGAACCGGTGCCGGTGACGAACCGAGGCGGCGGCACGGGCGGCTCAGCCAGCGACGGCATGGCGCACCACCCGCCCCCCGCAGACCCGACCACGCGATCATGGAACAACACTGCGAACACAGCTCCGAATCGGCCTCCGGCTCGCCGAGCGGCGTGATCTCACCCAACCCCAGATAAACCTGACACAGCGACAGCACCCACGCCGCCGTGTACTCACCCGGATGATGCCCGATCGCGTGCAACCGAGGTGCCTGGCCACACCGGTGATCGGCCTCCGTCGCCGCCAGCACCACAAACACCAGGCTGCGCGGAAACAACGCACCCACCTCACACCACCCCCACCAGGCAGCCGAGGTGCGAAGGTTCCAGACGCGCAGACACACGCCCCACCACAAGCGATAGCATCAACAACGCTCCACATCAGTAGTAAACGGCTGACGGAGCCACCCCCGCGTGATGCTTGCCGGCTGTACGCGGGAAGGGCTACTCGTCCGGTGGTCGCTACCGGACGAGTGGTTCACAAAGCGACGAACTCGCTGATCGACTCGAAGAACGCACGAGTACAACCGCACGGCCGAGCTTCACGGCCCAACGGCAGAGCACTTGTAGTGCCGGGTTCTGACTCAATCACTGCTGTATCGATCCTGACTCTGCTATCCATACGACAACATCATGACAATGTCAGAATATATCGTTGATAGTGTCATCAATGCATTCATCTGAATGGGCGATGATCTCCAGCAGCTTGTCATAACTACGCTGTTGGACATGTCATCCGCGAGGCGTCGGCAGCTCGGCTCATGGCTTACGAAACTCCGCCAGTCGGCGGAGTTCGACGTGGCGGACGCAAGCAGCGCTCTCGGGTGTTCGGACTCGAAGATCCGACATATCGAAGCGGGACGCTCCAAGATCAAACGTCACGAGCTCATGAGCTTGCTCGATCTCTACGAAGCAGATCAAGACGTTCGCAGACAGTTGGACGAGACCCGCCAGCAAGCCGAACAGCGTGGCTGGTGGGAGAGTTACCGCGTACCGAGTTGGTTCGAGCCGTTCGTGGACTTCGAGAGCTTCGCTACCGAGGCTGTCAACTTCGAACTCGACTTGATCCCCGGTCTACTTCAAACCGAGGCATACGCTTACGAGGTGCACCGCGCGGGTAGGTACACGACGAACCCCGTGGATATCTCGCGACGGGTACAGGCCAGAGCGGAACGTCAGAAACGGCTTACTGAACCGAATCCACTCCGCCTCCGAGCCGTCATCAGCGAAGCAGCTCTACGTCGCGAAGTCGGCGGCCCCGCCCTCATGACAGGGCAATTGGACCAAGTGATGCGCTGGTGTGAACTTCCGAACGTAATTGTTCAAGTGCTCCCCTACAACGCCGGAGCACACGCCAGCCCTTCCGGCTCGTTCGCGTTGCTCTCGTTCGACAACAACGAAGCTGTCGGATTCCTCGACACTCCGTTGGGAGGGCACACCGTGGATGACCCCAACGATGTGGAAGCTCTGAAGTACGTCGGCGACGAACTTCGATCCACAGCCCTACCAGCCCCGGTCTCCCTGGAGCTGATACGTAGCATTCGGGAGGCGCACACGGCACAGACCTAGGAGGCTGGCACAGTGGATCTCTCGCGTGCGACGTGGCGAAAGTCGTCACGATCGAACAGTGGCGGTAACTGCGTCGAGGTCGCCCAGAACCTACCGGGGACCGCTCTCCTCCGGGACAGCAAACTCGGCACCGACAGCCCCGTCCTCGCGGTCTCCCCGCATCGCTTCACCGCCTTCGTCGACGCGATCAAAAGCGGCCGTCTCGACGGCTGAACCGCTGCCGTGAAGTCCCGCTCGGTACCGCCGGGCGGGCTTTTCGCTTCTCCGGCCACGACGGCCGATGACGGTGTGCATCCTCGCGGCCGAGGAGCGAACCGCCACCGACGACCCGGCTCACCACTCGGCGAAAGCGCCGTCCGAGTCCCGCCAGACCGGCGAACGCCAGCGGTGACCACGCTCGGCGGCCTCGCGCACCTTCGCCTCGTCGATCTCGACGCCCAGGCCGGGGGCCTGCGGCGCGGCGACGTGCCCCTCGTCGAACCGGAACGGGCTGGGATCCACCAGGTAGTCCAGCAGGTCCGAGTCCACGTTGTAGTGGATCCCCCGGCTCTGCTCCTGGATCAGGAAGTTCGGGGTCGCGAAGGCGACCTGCAGACTGGCCGCCAGCGCGAGCGGTCCGAGTGGACAGTGCGGTGCCAGCGTCACGTCGTGCGCCTCGGCCATCGCCGCGATGCGGCGCACCTCCGAGATCCCGCCCGCGTGCGACAGGTCGGGCTGCGCGACCGCGATGCCGGAGGTCAGCACATCGCGGAAGTCCCAGCGGGAGAACAACCGCTCCCCCAGCGCGATGGGAATGGAAGTGGAGGTGACGACCTCGCGGACCTTGGCGGTGTTCTCGGGTAACACCGGCTCCTCGACGAACAGCGGGGACAACGGCTCCAACCGGGGCAGCACCCGACGGCTCATCGCGGTGGAGAACCGGCCGTGGAAGTCCACCGCCACGTCACGCGCGTCGCCGAGCACCTCGCGCACCGCGGCGACCCGGCTGACCACCGCGTCCAGCTCGGCGGGCGTGTCGATGTGGCGCAGCCTGCCGCTGCCGTTCATCTTCACGGCGGTGAAACCGGCCTCGACCTGCTCCGCGGCTGCCTCGGCCACGTCCGAGGGCTCGTCACCACCGATCCACTGGTAGACCCGGACCCGCTCGCGCACCGGACCGCCGAGCAACCGGTGGACGGGAACGCCGTAGCTCTTGCCCGCGATGTCCCAGAGCGCCTGGTCGATACCGGCCACGGCGCTGGAGAGCACCGGACCACCCCGGTAGAAACCGCCCTTGGTCATCACCTGCCAGTGATCCTCGATGGCCAGCGGGTCGCGTCCCACCAGCAGCTCGGACAGCTCGTCGACGGCCGCCGCGACGGTGTGGGCACGCCCCTCGACCACCGGTTCGCCCCAGCCGACGAGTCCCTCGTCGGTGGAGATCCTGAGAAACAGCCAGCGAGGTGGCACCGGGAAGGTCTCCAGTCCCGTGATTCGCATGTCCACTCCGTTTCGCCTGTCTGGTTTCGCCTGTCTGGTTTCGCTCGTGGGAGTCCGAGGTTTCACGCTTGCCGGAGTGCTCATCCCTCTTCCGGACGAGCACCGAGCGAGAAATCCTGTATGACAGGTTACTCCACGTCAACACCACATCCGGAGCAATCACGACCCGATCATCGGTCTACGTGATTGGCATGAGCTGGGTATTCGTCGGATCATCCGACACGGATGACGCCTATCGAGGCAAGAACGTATCTGATAGGTTCTCGATCCAGACGCCGGGGATACTCGGCGGATGCCGCGCAACGAGCGACCGAGGACACGGATGAGCGAGACCGACGAACCGGAGCGCCCGGCGAATCGGGACGCCGCGACCGAACTCGAAGAACTGATCTTCGAACGGTTCGGGGTGGGCGAGCTGCTTCCCTCCGAGTCCGAGCTGGCGACCCGGCTGGGTGTCAGCAGGCTGACCGTGCGCGAGGCGATCCGGTCGCTGCAGGCACGGGGCCTGGTGGAGATCCGCAAGGGAAGACGTCCCCGCGTCACCGCACCCAGCGGGGACCAGATCGGGGACTTCTTCAACATCCTGTTGCGCTGGAACCCCGGTTCGGCCTTCGAGCTACTCGAAGTCAGGCACGGCCTGGAAGTACAGACCAGCACGCTCGCCGCCAACAACGCCGGCTCGAGCGACGTCTCCGCGATGGAACTGGCGATCCGGGCCATGGAGCGGGCCGAGGACGCCGCCGAGTACCACGATGCCGACCTGCGGTTCCACGAACTGCTGGCGCGCGCCTCGGGCAACCGGATGCTGGCGCTGCTCATCGAGGCGCTGGCGGGCAGCCTGCGCGACAGCATGATCGCCAGCTACCGGGGCCACCGGAAGCTGGGCGGGGCGCACACCGACGCCGCCGAACAGCACCGCGAGGTGCTCGACCGCGTCCGGCAACACGATCCCGGCGGGGCGGCCGAGGCGATGCGGAGGCATCTGCGAACCACCGAGCGGGACCTGCGGGCCGTGTTCAACACGGCACCGACGGGTGACACCGCGAACGAGCGGCGGGATCAGGAATTCTGAGCGGAAACAGCGGCAGTGTCCGAACCGGACAGCACTGTCCGGCTCGGCAGACCCCGGCACGAAAGGATGCTTCGGCTTGCACAGCGATTCGAACGTTGCCGTACACCGGGCCGAACAGGCGACCGAGAACTGCGCCGAGCACGGCGAGGGTCCGGTCTGGGACGAGGACACCGGGCAGCTGCACTGGGTGGACATGCTCGCGGGTGACCTGCTGAGCATGGTGCCGGGCGGCACCGTGGCCCGCACCAAGGTCGGAACCGTCGCCGCCGTGGCACGACCGGTGGCGGGCGGCGGTCTGGTGCTGGCGCTGGAGCGGGGATTCGCCCTGCTGCGGCCCGGCAACGAGACACCGGAGTCACTGCCCGAGTTGTGGAGCGACCCCTCGGTGCGCATGAACGACGGGGGGTGCGACGCCCTCGGCCGGTTCTACGCGGGGTCGATGGCCTACGACGAATCCCCCGGACAGGGGGCGTTATGGCGACTGCACCGCGACCTGAGTACCGAACGGGTGCTGGACGGGGTGACCATCTCCAACGGTCTGGTGTGGACTCCCGACGGTGGAACGGCGTACTACGTGGACACCCCGACCAGGCGCATCGACCGGTTCGACGTCACGCGGGATACCGGCGAGCTGCACGACAGACGCCCCGTGGTTCGGATTCCGAACGAGCTCGGTGCCCCGGACGGATTGACGCTGGACGCCGCCGGCTGCCTGTGGGTCGCGCTCTGGCAGGGCGGGGCGGTGCATCGCTACAACCCGGCGGGCGAACTGCTCACCAGGGTCGAACTGCCCACTCCCCAGGTGACCGCCTGCGCGTTCGGCGGAGCCGACCTGGACACCCTCTACATCACCACCTCCCGGCAGGGCATCGAGAACCGGGAGGACCCACACGCGGGCGCGTTGTTCCGCTTCGATCCCGATGTCCGGGGCAACCGCGTGCACCCGTTCCGGACCGAGGAGGACGCTTGACCCCCGAGGTGATCACCTTCGGTGAGACGATGGGGCTGCTGCTGGCGCAGCAGGGGCAACCGCTGGAGCACGCGACAGGGTTCCGGCGTTCGATCGCCGGTGCGGAGTCGAACACGGCGGTGGGGCTGGCGCGGCTGGGCCACCGCGTGGGGTGGTTCGGGCGGGTCGGCGACGATCCGTTCGGCCGTTCCGCGCTGCGCACCCTGCGAGGCGAAGGAGTCGACGTCTCACGGGCGGTGGTGGACGAGTCGCTGCCCACCGGCCTGCTGGTACGCGACGCGCACGCGCACCGCCCCATCGAGGTCTGCTACTACCGGAGCGGCTCCGCCGGAAGCGCGCTGCGCGAGGGGGACGTGGACGAGGAGTGGATCGGTGGGGCCGGTCTGCTGCACCTGACCGGTATCACCGCCGCGCTGTCCGAGGACGCGAGAGCGGCCACCGAACGGGCGGTAAGGGCGGCGCGGGATGCCGGGGTTCCGGTGAGTCTGGATCCCAACATCCGACGCAAACTCGCCGGGATCGAGCGGTGGGTCGAGCTGCTGCGCCCACTCACCGAGCACGCCGACCTGGTACTGGCCGGGCTGGACGAGGCCGAGGAGATCAGCGGGTGCAGCGGCGAACGTGCCACCGCCGGATGGCTGCTCGAACGGGGTGCCCGGCTGGTGGTGCTCAAACTGGGCTCGCGCGGGGCCTGGGCCACCGACGGTGAGCGGGAGTGGTTCCAGCGGGCGGCGGAGGTGCCCGCGGTGGATCCGGTGGGCGCCGGTGACGCGTTCAACGCGGGATTCCTGTCCGCACACCTGCGGGGAATCCCGGTGCCCGGGGCGCTATCCGAAGCGGCCACCGTGGCGGGCAGCGTGGTGCAGATCCCCGGTGACATGGACGGCCTCCCCGACTCGCGGCTGCGGGATCTGGCCGTGGGCGAGGAGCAGGTAACCGCGCGCTGACGCCGTTCGAGCGCGCGGTGCGGAGTCGACCCGGCCCGGTGCGCCTCGATTTCTCGCGAAGTCGCCGCGTCGCTTCGCCACCGGACCGAGCTCCCACTACCCTCGCAGCTCACACCGCAGCGGGTTCTGCCGCGCGGCTCTCGCGAGGACGGCCCCGACGTGGTGTGTGACTACCCGATGTCGGGGCACCCGTGGCGGGAGCCGTGCGAGAGGTTCCGCCACGAAACCACCCACGGAAACCGACCCGGCGCAATGTTCGTAGGGAGAAGAGGAATGTACCGCTGGCAGATAGCAAGCACCATCGCCGAGCACGGGGTGGTGGGGATCGTCCGGGCCACCGACTCGCAATCGGCACGGCAACGCGCCGCGGCCTGCCTGCACGCGGGGCTGGAGGTGCTGGAGGTCTCGCTCACCACGCCGGGGGCCACGACGGTGCTGCGTGAGCTTCGCGACGAGTACCCGAACGCGCTGTTGGGGGCGGGAACAGTGCTGGACGCCACCTCCGCACGGCTCGCCGTCGACGCCGGGGCGCGATTCCTGGTCGCACCGTCGCTGCACGAGGAGGTGATCTCCACCGGCCACCGCTACGGTGCGGCGGTGCTGCCCGGGGTCGACACTCCGAGCGAGCTGGTGCGGGCGCTGGAGTCGGGGGCCGATGCGATCAAGCTTTTCCCCGCCAGCAGGTGGACCCCGGAGAGCATGCGGGACGTGCTCGCGGCGTTGCCGCAGGCCCCGCTGGTTCCCACCGGCGGCGTCTCGGTGGATCGGGCTCCCGACTGGATAGCGAACGGGGCGGTCGCGGTCGGGATGGGTTCTGGGCTGTCGGAAGGCGATCAGGCCGAGGCCACCGAACGTATCTCTGGACTGCTGCGAGGGATTCGCCAGGCCCGCGGCTGATCCCGCTCGCACGCGGTACGGCCGGGAGGCGCGGGCCTGTGCACGATGGTTCATCCCGAGCGGCTGAGCTCACTCCCCGAGCGGCCGGACTCGGATGCCGAGCGGCTGGGGTCGGGGGCGGCCGGTTCGGGCCGATCCCGGCGTTCGGAAACGTTGCGTCGACCGAAACGCCGGGACTCGCGGAACGGCTGGTACGTGGCGGGGCCTCGCCCCTGGAACCCGGTGCGCGATACCCGCCGGTGACGATCGGACAGCAGCAGCGCCGCCACGACGAGCGGCACGAGCGAAGCGGCGAGGGCACCCAGCCAGGACACGGCCGTGGCCATGTCGTGCCAACGGGTCAGCAGCCCCACCGCCACCGCCGGCAGCCCGGCCCCGGCGTAGAAGGCGATGTAGAGCGCGGAGGTGACCGCCGCGCGCTGCCGTTCGGGAGCGACCGCGTCGATGGTGGCCCCGGCGCCGCTGTAGGTGAGCCCGTGTCCGACTCCGGTCGCCACCGCCGCGATCGCGGTCACCGACAGCGAGCCACCGCCGGTCAACGCCAGCAGCACGAGTCCCCCGAGCAACGCGCCGTGCCCGAGCAGCTGCGCCAGGCGAGGGCCGAGGCGGGTCACCAGCGGTTGGATCAGCACCGAGCAGGTGAGCACGGCGCAGAGCAACGCACCCGTGATCGCCGGGTTCTCGATCCCCGCCCGGCGACCGAGCACGACCGGCACGACCGCCAGGAAGAGCCCCGCACCGGTCCAGGCGAGGAAGCCGGAGGCGGCGGCCGTGGTGAACGAGGCGCGTATCCCCGCCGGTATCCGCGGGCGGGTCGGGCGCCAGCGACGCGCCCGGGAGTTGACGGCGGGCAGTGCCGATACCAGATACCAGCCGCCAGCCAGCAGCAGCAGGTGCACCAGATAGGGCGAGAGCCGGGGCGCGGGTGCGTACTGGGCCAGCACTCCGGCGGCGAGCGGCCCGGCCGCGGTACCCGCCACGAAGCCCATGCTGGCCAATGTGGACGCGCGTAACCTGTCCCTGTTCGCGGCCCGTTCGACGAGCAGTGCGCTGGTAGCCCCGGTCACGGCTCCCAGTGCTGTTCCCTGGGCGGCGCGCCCCACCAGCAGCCAGGCCGGGCCGGAGGCGAGCGCGAAGCAGCACGAACCGAGCGCGGCGGCCAGCACGCCCGCGCGCAGTACCGTTCGGGGGCCCAGCGCGTCCGAAGCCGGACCGAACAGCAGCAGGGCTGGCGCGCTGACGAGTGCGAAAGTGGCGTAGACCGACGTCATCGTGAGATCACCGAATCCGAAGGCCTGCTGGTAGTCGGGATACAACGGGCTGGGCAGATAGGCCCCCGCGGTTAGCACGACCAGCAGGTAGACCGCGGTACGCACCTCGTGGGCACGACCGGTGGCAAGCCCGCCCGTGGTGAGTCGGGGATTGGAACCGTCTTCGTCGAGAAATCTCCGGAACAGCACGCCACCAGTCTGTCCACGACAACTGCTGCAGAGAAGCAAACGTTTTCGCATATGATCGTGCAAAATGATTACATGATCGATCCGAAGTTGCGGGTGCTGCAGCTGGTGGCCCACCACGGCACGGTCACCGCCGCGGCCCAGGCGTTGCACTACACGCCCTCGGCGGTTTCGCACCAGCTGCGTCAGCTGGCCACCGAGCTCGGCGTGGAGCTGATCACCCAGTCGGGGCGCGGTATCCGGTTGACCGCCGCCGCCACGACCGTGCTGCGCCACGCCGAGGTGCTGTCCGCACAGGCCGAGCGCGCCCGAGCGGAGCTGGCCGCCGCCACCGACGAACCCGAGGGCTCGTTCACGGTGTGCGGCTTCTCCACCGCGGCGACCCACCTGCTCCCCCCGGCTGCCGCCGCGCTGCGGGACCACTACCCGCACCTGCGGGTCCGGGTGATCGAGGCCGAACCGGCCCGCTGCTTCGATCTGCTGCTGGCCGGGGACGCCGATCTGGCACTGCTGATAGCCACCGACGACACGCCGCCCGCGTCGGACACCCGGTTCGACCAGCACCCGCTGCTCGACGATCCGCTCGACCTGGTCGTTCCCGAGCACCACCACCTGACCCACCGCCGAACGGTCACACTCGCCGACGCGGCCGACGAGTCGTGGATACTGGGACGACCGGGCAGCACCTACCACCACCTGGTGCGCACCGCCTGCATGGCGGCCGGATTCACCCCGGACATCGCGCACTACGCCGACGAGTGGGAGACCGGAACGGCTCTGGTGGCCAACAACTTCGGCATCATCCTCGTTCCCAGGCTCGCCCGGCTGCACCACGACTGGCCCGTCACCCGCATCCCGCTGCGCGGTGAGCCGGCACCGGCACGCCGCATCCTCGCGACCAACAGACTCGGCAGCCGTGATCGGCCGGCCATCGCCACCGCGCTGGACACGATCAGCCGAACCGCCGGCACACTCCTGCCCCCACCCGACCAGGGATAGCGGGACTTCGTCACCTCGGCTTCACGTGGGGTCCGCCTGGCGGGAACCTCTCGCCCCGCCAACTCCCGAGACCGGGTAGCGAGGTTCCCCGGAAGGGTGGCCGGGACGTGAGTCGGCGCTTCGCGACGGTTCGTCGGTACCTTTCGGTGTTCGACAATCTACTGTTACTCGTGGTAACAGTTACTTCGCCGATCGGGCCGGACGGAGCGACTTCCGATCCGTTCGGCTGCCCGCCCCGGGCGGGTCGACGGCTTCGGAAACCCCGGCGAGGACGTGATCATGACGGCGAGTCCGCGAGTACACACCAGCGACGGAATCCGACTCGCGGTGCGCGAGCACGGCGAGCGTGCGCGCCCGTGCATCGTGTGCGTACACGGCTATCCCGACGACCGGCACGTCTGGGACGAGGTGGTCCCCCGGCTCGCCGAGCGATACCACGTGGTCACCTACGACGTGCGGGGCGCGGGCGAATCGGACAGGCCCCGCCGGAACGACGCCTACGACCTCGACCGGCTCGCCGCCGACCTGGAACGGGTCGTGGACGAGGTCAGTCCCGAACGACCCGTACACCTGCTGGCCCACGACTGGGGATCGATCCAGGCGTGGCAAGCCGTCACCGACCCCCGGCTGCGGGAGCGAATCCGCTCCTTCACCACGATCTCGGGCCCCTCCCTCGACCACGCGGGCGAGTGGATGCGGAGCAAACTGCGCCGCCCCACGCCGCGAGGGCTCCGCGACCTGCTGCGCCAGCTCACGCACTCCGGCTACATCGGTTTCTTCCAGCTGCCCGCGATACCCGAGCTGGCCTGGCGCACCGGCCTCATGCGGCGGGTGATACGGCTGCTGGATCCCAGCGCCCGGCACATCACGGCGCGAACCGCCGACGGGGTGGCCGGGCTCGCGCTCTACCGCAGGAACACCCGGCGACGATTCCGAGCTCCGAACCCGCGTGCCACCTCGGTACCGGTGCAGGTACTCGCCCCCACGGGCGATGCCTTCGTCGGAACCCCCATGCAGACCGAGATCGACCGCTGGGTCGAGGACCTGCGGGTGCGGTACCTGCGAGGCGGGCACTGGCTGCCCCACAGCGCCCCGGACCGGATCGCTCACGTCACCGAGGAGTTCGTCCGGCACACGGAGGGCGGGGAGCAGACCCGGGAACTGCGCAGGGCCCGAACCGACGTCGATCGGCGGAGTTTCGCGGATCGACTCGTCGTGGTCACCGGAGCGGGAAGCGGGATCGGCCGTGCCACCGCGCACGCCTTCGCCGCGGCGGGTGCCGAGATCGTGGCGGCCGATGTGGACGAATCGGCGGCGCGGCTGACCGCGGCACGACTACGCGACCAGGGCGCCGTGGCCACGGGGTACGGGGTGGACGTGGCGAGGGGCTCCTCGGTGCGGGAACTGGCCGAACGGGTCCGGGAGGAGCACGGCACGGCGGACATAGTGATCAACAACGCCGGGATCGGCATGTCCGGCTCCTTCATGGACACCACGGAGGCCGACTGGCAACGGGTGCTGGACGTGAACCTGTGGGGCGTGATCCACGGTTGCCGGGCGTTCGCCGAACAGCTGATCGAACGCGGTGAGGGTGGCCGGATCGTCAACGTGTCGTCGGCTGCGGCCTACCTGCCGGTACCGGGGCTGGCTGCCTACGCGAGCTCCAAGGCCGCCGTACTCGCCCTCTCCGAGCGACTGCGGGGCGAGCTGTCCGCGCACGGCATCGGGGTCACCGCGGTGTGCCCCGGCGTGGTCAGCTCGGCGATAACCGACACGACGACCTTCGTGGGCAGCTCGCCCGAGCAACAACGACGCAAGCGGGAACGGGCGGGACGCCTCTACCGTCGTCGCGCCTTCACCCCCGAGGCCGCCGCCGCGGAGATCCTGCGGGCGGTACGCCGCGACCGAGCCGTGGCACCGATCACGCCGGAGGCCAGGGTGGGGCTGCTGCTCTCGCGGCTGGCGCCCGGGCTGCTGCGAACGGTGACACGTTCCCGGTGAAGAGCACGGGAACCGCGCGAACGGGGAGCCACCACGGGGCCCCGGCCGCGGAGTGATGAGCCCGCCCGGAGGCTCACTGGGCGCGGCGCCCCGCTGCCCCAACCGGCGGAACACCCCGTGATGAGCTCGTAGAATGGCGGGTCGAGTACCGGACACGGACGAGGTGGGAATGACGGAGGAACGCGGCGAGCACTTCATCAGGGCGGTCGAGCGGGCGATGTCGGTGCTACGCGCGTTCACACCGGAACACCCCGAGCTGACGCTGACCGAGATCGCCAATTCGGCGGGACTGGATCGTGCGGGAGCCCGGCGGCTGCTGCTGACTCTCGTCGACCTGGGCTATGTGCGCCACGACGACCGGCACTTCGCCCTGACGTCGCGGGTACTCGAATTCGGATACGCGTACCTGTCGAACCAATCACTGCCCCGCACCGCGGAACCACATCTGCGGCGGCTGACCGACGAACTGCAGGAGATGAGTTCGATGGCGCTGCTGGAGGGCCACGAGATCCGCTACATCGCACAGATCGCCAGCCCCAGGTTGCTCTCGGTGGAGATCCCGGTCGGCACGAGATTCCCGGCTCACGCGACGTCGATGGGCAAGGTTCTGCTGGCGGGCCTGCCTCCCGAAGTCCTGGAGGCCCGGCTCGGCGGAATGCGCCTGAAACCCGTGACGGCCCGAACGGTCACCAGGCGGGAGAACCTACGTACCGAACTCGCATCGATACGCGGGCAGGGGTATGTGATCTGCGATGACGAACTCGAAACCGGTCTGCGCGGTGTCGCCGTACCGCTACGTGGGCCGGAGGGGGAGGTACTCGCCGCGGTCAATGTCTCACTGCACTCCAACAGCTCGTCGGAGGAGGAGGTTCGCAACGAGATCGTCCCTCGTCTCCGCACCACGGCCGACCGGATCGAAGCGGACATGCGCTCCCCCGCGCGGGGTTGACGGGCACGGGATTGAGGGGCACGGGGTCTCCGGAACCGCTCGTCACGACTCCGAAGACGCCCCGTAGCCACGCACGCCATGCGAACGAGATTCGTCAGAAGCTACCGTGCCGACCGTTAGTCGTCGTTCAGCTCGCCGAAATCCCGGTAGGACTTCTCCGCTACGTGGATGAAGTAGTCGGGCTCGTCGTCACCGTAGGTATCCTGGAAGTCACCGAAGGTGTCGATTCGCTGGAAGCCGACATCGCGCATCAGGCCGCGCAGGTAGTTCTTCCGAATCGGGTACATGTTGAGAAAGTATTCACTTTCATCGGGGAAAGTGTACTTGTAGCGGGCCAATCCCTCGTCCACGTGATCCGGTTTCGCCGAGACCTGCTCACCGCAGTAGTAGTATGTTCTGTTCGAACCGGATCCGTTGTCCAGCACCGCGTCGTAATTCCGCTGATCGATGATCAGCACTCCGTCGTGGCTGAGCATCGCGTAGAACTCGGCGAGGGTCTTGCGCCGGTCGTGCTCGGAGAACAGATGCGTGAACGAGTTTCCCAGACAGATAATGGCGTCGAATTCGCCGTGCACGTCACGATTGAGCCAACGCCAATCCGCGTTGACCACACGGAGTACGTGGCCACCGTAGTCCATGCCGTTCCGGAAAGCCCTGGCGAGCATCTGCGGACTGCCGTCGGCGCTGACGGTGTCGAAGCCCTCCTCGAGCAACCGCACCGAGTGGAAACCGGTGCCGGTGGCCGCGTCCAGTACGGTACGTACGCCCCGGGATCTGAGCTGGTCGACGAAGAAGTTCCCCTCACTTTCGGAACGCTTCTTCCAGTCGATCAGCTCGTCCCATTTCTCTACCATCCCACCGACGTACTCGCGAGTGTAGTGGTCCGTGTCACGGACCTCGGTCGGATTGTCGCCGAAAACCTGGTTCTCCAGCTCGACGGAACTGACGGATTCGTCCCCGCCCTGCCGGTCGGACGTGTCAGCGGTCATGTTGGTCTCCCTGCACGTCGACGCTGTCGATGGGAAGGCACGCCGCATTCCCGACCGAACCGGATCGCCAAAAAAGATCATCCGGATCGACGACACCGCCGTCGCAATTGATTCGCTTTCTTGTTTCGTTTCACCGCGTGCTTCGGGAACCAAGCTAGCCGACTCCGGGCCACGGACAACCCGAAGCGTTGTGGCCGAACCCACAGGAAAGCGAGAACAAGGCTCCCGAATAGGGATTGAAGGCATTCTCACCAGGTGAATCACCCGCTCGGCCCGCTCCACCGCCCCACCGAAAAAATCGTGGTCGAATCCCCGAAGGGTTCGCACCGCGAAACCGGGTTTCACCGCCCGAACTTCACGGGAGCCCTCGTGCGCCCACCCGCGAGAGCCCGCCCCTCGCGAGAGCCCGCCCCTCGCGAGCGATCGAGCGCCCGACCCGGGAGCAGACCGGCGGGACTGGTCGAACTCGAGCCCCACCCCGCAACGGGGCGAGCAACACCGCACACCGGAACGACCCCACGCCCTGCGGGATCTTTCACCCGCGGCCCTCGGAAGCGACTTCCTACCACAAGACTGAGCACGCATCGTCCGAACGAACAAACATCTTGCTCCATTCGAGTGGCTTACCGAGTAGTTGATTGTCACTGCC
This sequence comes from Actinopolyspora mzabensis, assembly GCF_900101095.1. Taxonomy (GTDB): domain Bacteria; phylum Actinomycetota; class Actinomycetes; order Mycobacteriales; family Pseudonocardiaceae; genus Actinopolyspora; species Actinopolyspora mzabensis. Next base: position 101,676 of record NZ_FNFM01000009.1, on the reverse strand, counting down.
GAGTGAAGCCCACTACTCTCGATAACAGATCCGCTTGGGAACCGGGTCTTTTCCAGCGAGAACCATCTCTTCGCGCACGCATTCGCGAGGAGGCGTCGCAGGCACATCGGGAACGACCGAAGGCCTGTTCATGGGGGGCGCAAGGCATTCGATCCTTTTGCGATGTTCGCCGCATGAAAACCAGATCGGGAGTTCGTTCATGACGGTACACGGATCGCGGAACCGGGGACAGTCGGCGGCACGAACCGGTGCGGTTACCGGCAGATTCGGCAGAATGTTTCCGACGATCGAACCAAGGAGGGCCACCGGGCAATCACTGGCCGAGGAGTTCGGCCTACCCGGTGGGAAAATGGATTCCGGAACCACGACCGACGAACAGCAGAATCCGGCCCTCGACTCGGGGTTCACCTTTCTCGGACAGTTCATCGACCACAACATCACGTTCGATCCGACCAGCAGCCTGGAACAACGGATCGACCCCGACGCCCTGCGCAGTTTCCGCTCACCACGCCTCGATCTGGACCATCTGTACGGCGGCGGTCCGGTCGTCGACGAATTCCTCTACGACGGTGAGTCACAGCAGACCAAGCTCGCGATCGGCGAAGGAGGTCACGATCACGCCCGAACTCCGGAGGGCGTGGCGTTGATCGGCGATCCGCGCAACGACGAGAACCTGATCTTGTCGCAGCTGCACCTGGCCTTCGCGAAGTTCCACAACCGGATCGTGGACGAGCTACGAGCCGGGGAGATCACCGATGTCTTCGGTCAGCTCTTTCCCGACGCGCCCGAACGGCCGGAGGAAGGCCGGTCGACCACCGAACTGCTGACGCTGAGCAATTACTACGACGACCTGCTCGCCACCGCACAACAGCTGGTGCGCTGGCATTTCCAGTGGATCGTACGCAACCAGTTCCTCCCGCTGGTGGTCGGCGAGGACCTGATGAACGACATAGCCGAGAACGGGCTGCGATTCTTCGACCCGAGCGGTGATCCGTTCATCCCGGTGGAATTCGCGGTGGCCGGCTTCCGATTCGGGCACGCCACCATCCGCTCGCACTACCGGGTCAACGACTCCTTCTTCGCACCGATCTTCCCGGAGGATCCGGACGCCCCCGGTGTTCCCAGAACGGATCTGAACGGCGGACCGGTATCGCCGGAGGACACGGTGGACTGGCGCTACTTCTTCCAGGCTGACGAGGAACTGCGCGCCACACAGGCCAAGCGGTTCGAGGCCGCGATCAACACGCGGCTGCTGGATCTGCCCATCCGTGCCGTTCCGGGCGCGGTCGACGGTGCGCTGCCGGCACAGCTGCGCTCACTCGTGGTGCGCAACCTGCTGCGCAGCGAGACACAACAGCTCCCCTCGGGACAGGACGTGGCCCGCAAGATCGGTGAGCTCCCGCTCAGCGACGAGGAGCTGGAGAGCGAAGGGCCGATATACCTCTGGTACTACCTGCTGAAGGAGGCCGAGGTACTGCGCGGGGGAAGGCAGCTCGGGCCCGTCGGCGGTCGCATAGTAGCCGAGACACTGGTCGGCCTGCTGCAGGCTGATCCGAGCTCGTACCTGTCGGTGTTCCCGCGCTGGGAACCAGCGATCGGTGGTGCGGGCAGCGAGTTCGGCATCGTCGACCTGCTGCGCTACGCCGGGGTGCTCCCGGTGGAGTGACACCTCACTCGCGGACGGCGCCGCGCCCGGGCGGGGGTCGAAGTGGCACGGGGAACGTCGATTTCTCGCGAAATCGCCGGGCACGCGGCCGGCGGTACGCGCCGCGCACAACCCGGGGTGCCCCGGCCGGGGCACCCCGGGCGAGGAGATGCGGCGGGTGGACCCGAACGGTCAGCCGTTGTGGTTGCGGACCGCCCGCTCGATGCGCTTGCCGATGTCCTCGTCGACGTTGCGCCAGTACTCGAAGGCGCGCTGCAGGATCGGCTCGGTGACGCCGCCGAGCAGGTGCCCCGAGACGTTGTTGACCAGCCGCTCCCGCGCGGCGTCGTCCATCACCTCGCGCACCAGCGTGCCCGCCTGCCCGAAGTCGTCGTCGTCCCGACGAGGGGTGTAGGGCTCGTGCACCATGTCCCCGCTGGTGTGCCAACCGGAGTACCCGCCGAACCTGGCGGTGTCCGCCTCGGGGCCACCGTAGGAATTCGGTGCGTACACCGGGTCCGAGATCTTGTTGACCCGCATGTTGCCGTCCTTGCTGTAGCTGTGGACGGGCACCTCGGCCGAGTTGACCGGGATCTGCTTGTAGTTGGCGCCCAGCCGCGCCCGGTGGGCGTCGGCGTAGGAGAACAACCGGGCCAGCAGCATCTTGTCCGGGCTCGGACCGATCCCCGGGACGAGATTGTTCGGCTCGAAGGCGGCCTGCTCGATCTCGGTGTGGTGATCGGTCGGGTTCCGGGTGAGCTTCATCCGCCCCACCTCGATGAGCGGATAGTCACCGTGCGGCCAGACCTTGGTCAGGTCGAACGGGTTGAACCGATAGGTCTCGGCCTCCGCGAACGGCATGATCTGCATGTACAGCGTCCAACTGGGATAGTTCCCACTCTCGATCGACTGGAACAGGTCCCGCTGGTGGTAGTCGCTGTCCTCGCCCGCCAGCCGATCGGCCTCCTCCTGGGTGAGGAAGTCGATGCCCTGGTCGGTCTTGAAGTGGTACTTGACCCAGAACTTCTCGTCCCGCGCGTTGATCCACATGTAGGTGTGGCTGGAGTAACCGTTCATGTGTCGCCAGGTCTTCGGGATCCCCCGGTCACCCATGAGCCAGGTGACCTGGTGCGCCGACTCGGGAGAGAGCGTCCAGAAGTCCCACTGCATGTCCTTGTCGCGCGAGTTGGTGTCCGCACGCCGCTTCTGCGAGCGGATGAAGTGCTGGAACTTCATCGGATCGCGGACGAAGAACACCGGCGTGTTGTTGCCGACCATGTCGTAGTTGCCGTCGCTGGTGTAGAACTTCGCGGAGAAGCCACGCGGATCACGCCAGGTATCCGGACTGCCGCGCTCACCGGCGACCGTGGAGAACCGGATCATCATCTCGGTGCGAGTACCCGGCTGGAACAGGGATGCCTTCGTGTAGGCGCTGACATCGTTGGTCACGACGAACTCACCGAACGCCCCGTTACCCTTGGCGTGCGGCTGGCGTTCCGGGATCCGCTCCCGGTTGAACTGCGCCATCTGCTCGATGAGGTAGTTGTCCTGCAGCAGGATCGGCCCGTTCGGGCCCACCGTCAACGAGTGCTCGTCGCTTTCGACCGGGATTCCGGCATCGGTTGTCGTCGGGGGTTTGGGTTTTTCCTGCGTCACTGCTGGTGCCTCCTCGTGGCGGTTTCGAGGGGCGTATTCCGCACGCTCACCCGGCGAGCCCCGCGACGGGTCCCACTACCTGCGACGGGTCCCGCTGCACGAGCTCGATCCCTGGCGAGCATGTACGCGCCGTCCTCGTTGGGTTTCAGGCAACGGCGAAGTACCCGCTACACGCTCGCTCTCATACGACCTGGTCGACGAGCCGGCGATCCGCACCGGAGCGGCACCGCCCGGGGCTCGGACGAGCCGCTCTGCCGCGACTCACGAACCGCGATCGGCCCGAGCGCGTCGGCCCCGGCGGGGTCGGCTCCGACACCAACCGACCAGCCGGGCATGGCTTTTCGTGTACCGGCACACCGCCATTCCCCATACACCCAGTGCACTCCCGTATCCGGTACGGAGCAAATCGGGACACGCGGAAAGACACTGATCGTGTTGCCGTAGGCGGTAGAAAACGGAGCGGTGCCGGTATTCGCCCGGCACGGGCAGCCTGTGCCTGCCGAACGGAGCACCACCCTGGCGGTACGGATGGGAGGTGCAGGCCGATGGCCGGCCCCTTCCACATCGGCGAGGATCACCGGCACCGGCGGAGTAGCTGGAGCGCCCCCGACGGTTCGAGCGTCACCTCCGGTGGGGAGGGGCGCGGCGCTCGACCGATCGACCCATCAGAACGGCCGGAAAACCGACCGTTCGTCGCTGCTGCTCGTACTTCCGGACGATGTGGCGACACGCGGTGTATTCATAGTGTCGACGGCATGACGATCTTGCTATCCGACCAGCGAGTCCGAGCGATCGGTGTGCGCGACAACGGTGAGCCGCTGGTGCCGTTGGACTTCGCGTCGGGAGTCGTGGTGCGATCGGGGCTCGCCAATCGGTTGTACGACGCCAGGGGCGCACTGCCGTCCGGTGTGGACCTGCGGGTCCTGGAGGGACACCGGGGTGCGAGCGATCAGCAGGCCATCATCGAGGACTACACCAGCGAGTTACGTGTGCTGCATCCCGACGCCGACGAGGCCGAACTGGACCGGCTCTCCAGCCGGTTCGTCGCCCCCATAGCGGTGGCTCCGCACGTGGCCGGAGCGGCGGTCGATCTGACGCTGGTCGACGACGGGGGCGAGGAACTGTGGATGGGGACGGCGGTCGACGCCACCCCGGAGCACAGCGACGGCGCGTGTTGGTTCGACGCCGAGGTCGACCGAACGGCGCGGCACAACCGGACGATACTGGCCCGTGCGCTCAAGGGCGCGGGACTGGTCAACTACCCCACCGAGTGGTGGCACTGGTCCTACGGAGATCGGTACTGGGCGTTGCTGACCGAAAGAGAACACGCCGTCTACGGACCGGTCGAAGCGAAGGCTCCAGCATGAAAGCTCCCACGATCCATCCCAGGAGACCCCGAAACGCCACCGGAGTCCAGGAGCCCACCCTGGAGATCGACCTGGCCGCCGTGGCCGCCAACACCCGTCGGTTCGTCCGGCAGGCACACGGCGAAGTGATGGCCGTGGTGAAAGCCGACGGGTTCGGACACGGGCTGCACGCGGTGGCCAGGACCGCGCTCGCTGGCGGCGCCACGTGGCTCGGTGCCACGTCGATCGCGGAGGCCCTGGCCGTGCGTGGCACCGGAGTGGAGGCACCTGTGCTGAGCTGGCTGAACCCGGTGGAGGCCGACGTGACGACCGCTTGCAGGCACCGGATCGATCTGGCCGTGCCCAGCGGAAGACACCTCGCGGCCGTGGTCGAGGCCGCCGCACGAGCCGGTTACCGGGCCCGGGTCCACCTCCAGCTCGACACGGGAATGGCCCGCGACGGGGCCGCCCCGGAGGAGTGGCCGGACCTGGTGAGGACCGCCAGACGAGCCGAGAGCGCCGGGCACATCACGGTCGTGGGGGTGATGGGCCACCTGGCCAGGGCAGCCGAACCGGGCCACCCGGCGAACACGACCGGGCTGCGGGCGATGCTCCGCGGAGTGGAAACTGCCGGGCAGGCCGGGCTCCGCCCCTCCACGCGCCACTTGGCTGCCACGGCCGCCACGCTGACCGACCCCGACACGCACCTGGACCTGGTTCGGATCGGGGCCGGGCTGGTGGGCATCGACCCGTCCGGCAGCACACGGCTGCGCTCCGCGTTGCGGCTGACCGCACCCGTGGTCCAGGTGCGGCGGGTGCCCGCCGAAACCGGGGTCGGCTACGGACACACCCACGTGACCGACCGTGCGACCAATCTGGCGTTGTTACCGATCGGCTACGCCGACGGGCTGCGTCGGGACACATCGGAGGGGGCTCGGGTCCTGGTCGCGGGCAGACGGTGCCCGGTAGCTGGGGTGATCTCGATGGATCAGGTCGTGGTGGATCTGGGGGACGATCCGGTCGAGCCCGGCACCGAGGCGGTGGTGTTCGGTCCGGGTGACGACGGCGAACCGACCGTCGACGACTGGGCGCACTGGGCGGGCACCATCCCGCACGAGATCGTGACCGGTATCGGTCACCGGATTCGGAGGAGCATTCGATGAGTGGACGGTTACGGGTGGCCGTGATCGGCGGCGGACAGAACAGCGAACACGAGGTCTCCCTGGCATCCGCGGCCTCGGTACACGCGGCGCTCGACCCCGCCGGGTACGAGGCGGTGGCGTTGACCATCCTCCGCGACGGCAGGTGGCTGGGCCCGGACGAGCAGCCACTCGGCAGCTCGACGGCCGACAGCCTCGCCGCCGTGCTCGGGGTTCTCTCGGAGTGCGACGTGGTGCTGCCGCTGTTGCACGGACCACGAGGCGAGGACGGCACCCTCGCCGCCTTGTGCGAGCTGGCAGGTGTCCCCTATGTCGGCGCGCCGGTACGTGCCGGTGCGCTCGCGATGGACAAGTGGATGACGAAGCGCGTGGCCGAGGCCGTCGGCGTGCGGACCGCGCCGGGCGGACTCGTCACCCGGAACGATCTGTCCACAGTAGTCTTCGACCGCCCCGTGGTGGTCAAGCCGATCGCAGCGGGCTCGAGCTTCGGGGTGCGCCTGGTGCAGCACGCGGCGGAACTCGAACCGGCACTGCGGGCAGCGTTGGAACTGGACGAGCGGGTACTCGTGGAGCACGTGGTGACCGGCCGCGAGGTGGACGTCACCGTGATCGACGATCCGGAACACGGGCGCCGGGTCGGACCGCCGCTCGAGATTCTGGTCGACGACGGCCTGTTCGACACCACCACCAAGTACGACGGAAGTGCCGCGTTCGAGATCCCGGCTCGGCTCACCGAAGCAGAGGTCGAGGAACTGACCGATTCGGCGCTGCGAGTGTACGACGCCCTCGGCTGCCGCGGGCTCGCTCGCATCGACTTCTTCCTGACCTCCGACGGTTTCGTACTCAACGAGGTGAACACGATGCCCGGCATGACAGCCGAGTCCCAGGTGCCCAAGATGTTCGCTGCCGAGGGCCTGACCTACCCGGAGCTGTTGGACCGGCTCATCCGATCGGCCCTGGTCGACGATGAAGCGACCGTAGCGGCAGTCGGGTGAACCGGGTAAGGGACGGAGGGAGCACACGAGGCGGACAGATCGTCGGGCTCAACGTACTGCGGGGTCTCGCGGTGCTGCTCGTCATGCTGCGCCACGCGTTCCCCGACATCTTCCCCGGTGCGGGCGTGGTCGGGATCGTGATGTTCTTCACCTTGAGCGGTTACCTGATCACCGGGGTGCTGACCAAGGAGTTGACCACCGGCGGCAGGATCGACTACCGGCGATTCTATATGCGCAGGGCCCGGAGGCTGTTGCCCGCGTTGCTCGCGATGGTCGTCGTGTTCGTCGCGGTGACGGCGACCGTCGACCCGCTGGACGAGAGCGGCAGCCTGCCCCGGACCGTCGCGGTGCTGCTGACGTTCACCGGCAACCTGCCGGTTATCCACTTGGGGGGCGCCGCGTTCCACTGTTGGACACTGGCCACAGAGGAGCAGTTCTACCTGGTATGGCCCGCGCTGCTGGCACTGGCCTGGAGACGTCGCAGCGTCACGGCCACGCTCGTGAGCACCGCGGTTATCGTGCTGGCCGGTTGCGTGGCGACGCTGGTGTGGCTGTGGCCCTACCCCGACAACGCCTACGGACTGCCCACATCTTGGTTCGTGTGCTTCGTGATCGGCGCTGCCACCCGACTCCGCGGTGACTCGGGGTGGATGTCCGCCAAGTTGGTACCGCTCGCCCTCGCGGGCCTTGCGGTGCTGTCGCTCCTGCCACTGCGCGGTCACGTGCTGACCTACCTGCTGGTCGGCCCGACGATCGCCATCCTCACGGCAGCGCTGCTGCTGTTCTGGTCACACTGGCGGGAGCTGGCCGACCGCGCGTTGCTGACCCGGGGGCTCGCGGCACTCGGCCTCGTCTCCTACGGGGCCTACCTGTGGAACTACCCGCTGACCCTGTGGCTACGGCCCGAGCTGGGTGCGGTGGCCGGGCCGCTGGCCCTGGTGTTGACCATCGTGGCTGCTGCGCTGAGCTGGCGGTTCATCGAGCAACCCGTCATGCGAGGCGGTCGAACACAACGTGGACGGTCTTCCGAGGCCGCACCCCGATGAGCAACCAACGTGAGCTCGGCGGAGTCGGCGATGTGCTGCGCCGAGCCACCACCGGCAAGGCGGGAGGCGACGCGCTCACCGCCGCGCTCGACAGGTGCTCACCACCTGGTAGCGATGCCGGTGAAGGAGAACCTGCCCCGCCAGTGATACCCGAGGAGTGGCATCGGGGGGCAGGCACTGTCCACTGCGAAACGTGCTGGTCAGGCTTGCGGAGGTCCCCATCTCCGAGGAGGACCGGCAGGCGGGCCGGACTGAGTCGGCGGCCCCAGGATCTCTCCGGACAAACCGTATCTGTGAAGGATCGCGGGAGCCGGCGGCAACGAACGCCGGACGATCAGGTAGTTCATCACCACCAAGAACAGAATGACCACGGGAACCAGCATGGCTACAACGAGCGACACTGTGGACACGTCGGTCGGCTCGGTCGCGTGAATAACCAGCGGTAGGTATGCGATCCCCATGAGCACTGCCGTTATGATTACCAACGCCAACAGGGGACGACGCACTTGAGCCGCGATGGTCAAATTGACATATCCGGCGGACAGGCTTCGACGTCCAGCCGGAAGATAGCTCCCCGCCGTGAGCAGGCACAGAGCGCCGATCCCGAGAAACAGTTTCGCGATCATCAGGTCGCCATCTAGAAACAGCACTACGAAACCCGAGATCACAGCGGCGAGGATCGACGGCACACCACCACGCACCAGGTCATACCTGATCTTGGCTTCAAGTGGTGGTGACACCCACATGTAGTGCAGGTGGAGAAAATGTCCAGGATTCATCGGCGAACCTGCCAGTTCGAAGGGTCGTCATCACTCGTGGCCGCGTCCGAGAGATCAGCACTGGAACGCGTCCACTCGTCGCCGAGCTCGCTGATCTTCTGGAAGTATTCCACAGCCTCATCAGGCATGTCTTCGAGTTCCGTGTGCGCCGAATCGTACGTGGCGCGCAGTTCTCATCGTCGGGAATCCACCAATCGTCGCCCCCAGTGGCAGAGCCCGACAGTCCGCCCTGCTCTGATGCGCGATCTCGTGTGGTTCATTCTGGTTTCCTTGCCGCACCGATAGTGCGGACACCGTTTCCGGCGTCAAGCGAGTGGCTCGGTTTGCCGGGTTGATGCCACGTTCGACGATGTTGCGCTGTCGAGGAGCAGCAGAGTCGAAAACGGGTGCGTCGCCGCCCTGTCCCGTCAGTGACCAGCAGAGTCGACGAGTCCCTGGCACCTGCCGGGGGCCTGCCTTGCGATACGGTGGCTCACCCTGGCGGTCGCCCCCACGCTCCCCGCAGACCGAGCTCGTCAGGACTCGCTACGCGAGCCCCAGGGGAGAGTCGGCTGGAGCACGGCCTCGACGAGCCCGCGGGCGCGCAAACCGGTGATCTCCTGGTAGTCGGGATCCGCGACCATCCGGCTGAACGCCTCCCGATCGGGATACCGGACGAGCAACACCGCGTCCCAGTCCTGCCCTTCCTCGGCCACCAAGGGCGTCGTGCCATCGCCAACGTAGAGGACCTCACCCCCGTAACGCTGCAGCAAGGGCCTCGCCCGCCGCGAGTACTCCTCGTACGAGGAGCGGCCGTCCGGGGCGAACCGCAGCAGGTTGAGCATCACGAAAGGGCCGTCCGGGACTTCGTCCAGCACGCGTGCGAGATCGTCCCCCGCGGGATCGACTGCCATCGGCAACTCCCTGTCGTAGTCGGATTTTCGTAGCGACCGCACTCGCTCCAGCATGAAGGTCGCCCAAGTTCGGACGTCGCACACCAAGTCGCATACCGTCCAGTCGGTATGCTACTTGGGTACCTCGCCGTGCGGCTAGAGGTGGTTGGAGATTGGGGTCGTGGCGATGGGGGCCCAGTCTGGTCCTGGCGAGGTAACCGGTGAGCAGGCAGGGCTGGCGTCGCATTCGTGCCAGGCGGATTGTGATCAGCTCGAATAGTCGGTGGGAGCTACAGGGCGTGCGTCGTGCGCTTCGGATCCACCACGAGCGGTAGCGGAACCCCGACACGGCCTGCCGCACACGGACCCCGACACTTCGCCGATGATCAGCGCACCCGGGTTTCCCGACCGGCGATGCGGCTGCTCAGCGGAGTCTCGGGGAAGCTGCGCAGACTGCGTTTGAGCTCGGCGAATCCCGGCCACCGGGTGAGCGTCTCGACCGCGTCCCAAAGCCGCACCGCCTCGGTGTCGTCCGGAGCGCTGTCGATGACCGGACCGAACAGGGCAGGGCCGTCCGGCGGATCGAACGACAGGATCGGCGTGCCAACACCACCACCGGCGCGCTGCACGGCCTCCTCCGTCTCACTGCGCAGGCCCGCATCCCACGACGGATCGTGCGCGGCGTCGGCGAGCCCCCGTGGCAGGCCCACCTCCTCGAGCACGGCTTCCAGGTCGCGCCCCGCGGCCGTGCTGGCCAGTACCGCCTCGAAACTCTCCTCTTCCGGGGGTGCGACGTTCCAGACCGCCTCACCCAGCGCGCGATACAGCTCACCGAGCACCTCCACACCGTGCTCGGCACGGGCCGCCGCCACCACGCGCAGCATCTCCAACCCGCGCTGGTGCGCCTCCGGATAGGCAGCGGGTTTCCCCTCGTAGCCGATCGGCTCGTTGAGCACCTTCAGCGACAGCGGGCGCCAGTTCACCAGCAGCGGACGCTGGGCCGCGACGCTGCGCACCCAACGCGCGGTCACCCAGCAGAACGGACAGACCGGATCGAAGAAGAACTCGATACGTTGCTCGGACACGGTTGCACCTCACGTCGTTTCGTCGTCGGACGGGTCCAGCAGACCGCTGCGCTCGAGTCTTTCGGAGCTGCCTCCTCGAGCCGACGCTGCCTCCTCGAGCCGGCGCTGCTCACGTGGCCGGCGTCGGGGAGCGGGCCGCCCCGGCGTCGACGGCGGTGCGAGCCCGGGTTGTGGCTCACGCTCGCCGGGCGTACGCCTGGAACGGTTCGTCGACCGGAGTTTCGGCTAGGTGGTTGGTCAGCACCTGATGCTCCTGTGGGCGGTTCGGAGGAAGATGCCGTGCCGGCTCGGCACCGTCCCAAGGTTCCCCCTCATGATGCTTCAGGACGTCAACGAGTTCTGCTGGGCGAGATGCGGGGACGAGGGGGCGCGGCCACGTCGAGTTCGACGCGAAGCCGCGTACCGGTCATCCGGAGCAGCAACGCGGCGAGGCGCTCGTCGAAGTATCAGGGCCGGTAAACATGGGGACCACCGGACGATCCCGCTCCGCCGCAGCCCGCCTCCGCGACAAAAAAACGAGGCCGCCCCCGCCTTACTGGCGGAAACGGCCTCGAAAGGATGGTTCGCACAATGGCCAACCCGGTGGAGCTGCGGGGAATCGAACCCCGGACCTTCTCGATGCGAACGAGACGCGCTACCAACTGCGCTACAGCCCCGGCGCTCCCAGCCTTCCGACCGAGTGCGCGACTAGCATAGCAACCGTCCCAGGCGGATGGGCACACCCCCCACCCATCCGCCGTTCGACGTTATTCTCCCACCGCACGGCGGTACGGCTGCCACAACCGGTCGTCGAGTTCGTCGAACTCGGGATCCTCGTCGTCGATGTCGAGCACCTCGGTGTCCCCGGGGCGGGAGACGTCCGGTCGCGCCCCCGGATGCCTCTCCTCCTCCGGAACGGGCTCCTCGGCCACGTAACCGGATTCGGCCGCGGCGTGAGCGGGCCCCTCGGGTTCCTTGCCCCGCGCGTCGGTACGCTCGTCCGACTCCCCGGAGAGTCTCGCGAGCCTGCGACTGCGCACGTCCTCCTCGATGCGCACCTGCTTACGCAGATACCCCAGGTATCCGATCAGCAGCAGATCGGTGAGGCCGTGCACCCACCACAGCGTCGACCAGGACAACCCGGCGAGCACGGCGGTCACTACGGCCACCGCGAGCATGGCGAGCACGATCCGCTGTCTGCGCGCGTACTTGGTGCGCGCCGCCAGTGCGGCGGCGTCCGGATCGAAACCACCACGACCGGGGCGATAACGCCGTCCCGATCCGGCCTCCTCGCTGTCCGGACCACGCCAGTACTCGCTTCCGGCGGCGTCGAACTCGTCGTCGACGTCGGTTTCGTCCGAGTCGTCCCGCGCGGCCGATGAACGGGACTTGCCTGCTGTGTTGTCAGGCATCGTGAGCGCCTCCTTGTTTCCACTGCCGCTCGCTCCACCCGCCCCGGGCCGGGCCTGGCCGCCGCGCCGAACCACTCTCGAGTTCAGCGCGGTATCCGTCGTACGTGGGACTCGCCGGCCGCGGCGGACGAACATGGGCACCAGAACGATGAGCCAAGCCGCTGCCAACCCCACGAAAATCAGTGCGCTGAGCACACCTTGCCACCTCCCCCTGGCAAACGGCGGCACACACCTGCACTGTCCACGTTATCCAGAACCCTCATACCTGTCTTGGAGCCACGCCGAGCGCGGTTCGCTCCAAGCAAGCACGAAAATCCCGCAAACGGGGCAAGATACGACACGCAGTGATCAAATTTTGTCGATGGATTTCACCCGAAAGAACCAGTGAGCCCTAATGAGTTTGTGTGATCGTCAATACACAACATCATCAGAGGGCGCGTTCGGCGGAATCATCGACCCCTCGCAACGGCCGGAACGGACCGAAGGCTCCCCCAAGATCCCGGCAGCCGAACCGGAACGGCTACGTCAGGGGCGCTCGGCACGCCCCGCTCGAATCAGTGCGGCCACCGCCCCTTCGGGGACCTCTTCCCGGGTCAGCGCGTAAACCCAGTGGTCGCGCCATGCTCCGGCCACGTCGAGATAGCGCTCGAACAGCCCCTCGCGTCGGAACCCCGACTTCTCCAGCACCCGAACACTGGGAGAGTTCTCCGGTCGCACGGTCGCTTCCAACCGGTGGAGTCCGGTCGGGCCGAAGCAGTGGTCCACGGCCAGCGCCACGGCGGCGGTGGCCACTCCCGATCCCGCGTTCCGTTGCGACACCCAGTAGCCGATCCATCCGGAACGCAACGCGCCCCGGATGATGTTCCCGATGGTGAGCTGCCCCGCCAACGCCCCGTCCAGCGTTATGACGAACGGCAGCACGTGGCCGCGCCTGGCCATCCTGCGCAACGCGTTCCACTGTCCGAACCAGGCCGTGCTGGTGTTGCGCTGGTTCCAGTCACCACCGGTGGGTTCCCAGCGCCGCAGGTAGTCCCGGTCCCGCAGCCGCACCTCGCTCCAAGCGGCGGCGTCGCGCAGCCGGGGCGGGCGCAACGCCACCCTGCCTGCCGACACCACCACCGGCCCGACCCTGGCGGGCCAACCGGGATGTCTGCCCTCGGCGAGCTCGAATTCGGGGACGGCTCCCGCCATAACGAACACCGGCTCCCATCACTGGAAACGCTGCCTCGAAAGCCCCCCGCCACGGCAAGCGGACGCGGAGCACCGTTCTCAGGACCGCTGTGACAGGAAACTCACCCGGAGCCACTCGCCCGCAACGGCTTGAGTGACATCCTCGTCGAGCATCATCAGGCAATTGGCCTCGGCCAGCGAAGCCAGCAGATGCTCGTCGGAACCACCGACCGGCTGCACCAGGTAGGAACCGCCCTCGGCGTCGCGCAGCAGTCTGCCCCGCACGAAACCGCGTCGCCCCTTCGTGGACGAAACCGGCGAGACCAGCTCCGCGGTTATGGAACGACGATGCGGATTCGCCTTGCCCAGCGCCGAGCGCAACAGCGGCCTTATCAGCACTTCGAAGACCACGAGGGCGCTCACGGGGTTGGCGGGGAGCAGGAAAGTGGGCACTCTGTCGGGTCCCAGCCGTCCGAACCCCTGGGTGGAACCGGGGTGCATGGCCACTCGCGTGGTGTCGAGCTCGCCGAGCTCCGTCAAACAGGAGCGGACCTCCTCTGCCGCGGAGCCACCCGCACCACCGGCGATGATCACGATCTCGGAAAGCAGCAGCCTGCCCTCCACCACCTCGCGCAGGCGCCGGGGGTCGGAATCGACAATGCCCACCCTGGTCACCTCGGCACCGGCGTCCTTGGCGGCCGCGGCCAACGCGTAGGAGTTCACGTCGTAAACCTGTCCCGCACCGGGATTACGGTCCACATCGACCAGTTCCGGCCCCCACGAGATGATCGATATCCGCGGTCGGGGATGCACCAGCACTTTGCTCCTGCCGACCGCGGCCAACAGGCCGACCTGGGCGGGACCGATCGCCGTGCCCCGGCGTACCGCGGCGTCACCGGAGCGCACGTCCTCACCCTCGCGACGGACGAAGGCCGCCGATGGCACCGAACGCCAGATAGTGACCTTGGCGGGATGCTGGTCCGTATCCGAGACCGGCACCACCGCGTCGGCCAGCGTCGGCAGCGGGGCCCCGGTGGTGACGTGAACCGTCTGTCCCGGCTGCAGTCGACGGGGCTGTCGTGAACCGGCGGTCACCTCACCCACGACGGGCAGCTCCACCGGTTCACTCCCGGCGTGGCGAACATCGACGCTGCGAACCGCGTAGCCGTCCACAGCGGCCTGGTCGGCACCCGGCAACGCCCGCTCCGCCACGACTTCCTCGGCACACAACAACCCCTGTGCCTCCGCTATTGCCACCCGAACAGGTGAAGGCCGCACGGCGGCCGCGAGTACCCGTGCCAGCTGTTCATCCACTGATCTCATGGCTCGACCTCTTCGGCGAAGACACTGTTGCCCGGTACGCGCACGGGACAGCGGCGTACGGAGCTCAGCTCCGGTTCAGCCGTTCGCCCAGCCACTCTCGCAGGTCATCCCCGTACTCGGAGTCCTGTAGCGCGAAATCGACCGCGGCTTTCAGGAAACCGCCGGGATTTCCCAGATCGTGCCGCGTCCCGCGATGGACCACGACGTGGACCGGGTGCCCCTCAGCGATCAGCAACGCTACGGCATCGGTCAGTTGCAGTTCACCGCCGGCACCCGGTTCGATGCGCCGCAACGCCTCGAACACCTGGCGGTCGAGCAGATAGCGGCCCGCGGCCGCGAGATTGGAGGGGGCGTCGGCTGGTTGGGGCTTCTCCACCATGCCGCGGACACGTTTGACATCGGAGTCCTCTGTGTCGGAGACGTCGAAGACACCGTAGGAGGAGGTCCGTTCGGGCGGCACGTCGAAGGCACACAACACACTTCCGCCGTAACGGGCACGCACCTCGGACATCCTGGTCAGCACACCGCTCTCGTCGGCTGCTGGATAGACCAGATCGTCCGGGAGCAGTACCGCGACGGCGTCCTCGTCGGCGCCGAGGTTCGGCTCGGCACAGGCCACGGCGTGCCCCAGCCCCAAGGCCTTGTCCTGAATGGCGGAATCGGCCGTGATGAGCTCCGGGGCGCGACGCACCTTGCGAAGCAGTCGCTGCTTGCCCCTGGCCTCGAGAGTGGCTTCCAGTTCCGGCTGGGAGCGGAAGTGTTCGACCACCGAGCTCTTGTCCGGAGCGGTGACGACGACCAGACGGTCGGCACCGGCCTCGGCGGCCTCCTCCGCCACCAGTTCGATCCCCGGGGTGTCGACCACCGGCAACAATTCCTTGGGCACGGATTTCGTGGCCGGGAGAAAGCGAGTTCCCAGCCCCGCCGCTGGCACGATCGCGGTGCGGAAGGCCGCAGCCGCCTGCGAGCTTGTCGGGCTACTCATGACCGCGAGCCTAGCGATATTGACTACCCTTCGTCGTTGTGACGCTCTCTGCAGACGAACTGAACCGGAAAGAACAATGGCGACGCGGGCTGGCTTCGGAACGTGAGGCGCTCACCGAACGAATCCGTGCCGAGGAGGCTCAGGCGCTACGAACGGCGATAATCGACTGGTTGGCCGAGACACGGATCACAACCGTCTGCGCCTATGTGCCGGTGGGGTCCGAGCCCGGTTCGCCGGAACTGCTCGACAGCCTCGTGGCGCGGGGGCACCGCGTGTTGCTGCCCGTCATGGCGGGCAGGAACCCGTTGGAGTGGGCGGCCTACGAGGGGCCGGACTCGCTGCATCGTGCGACCTACGGATTGCTGGAACCGAGCACGCCCCGCCTGGGGACGAGCGCGATCTCCGAGGCGGGCGCGGCGCTGGTTCCCGCCCTGGCCGTGGACCGCCGGGGGGTACGCTTGGGCAAGGGTGCCGGTTTCTACGACCGGTCGTTGCCACTGGCCGACGACTCGGCCGAGCTCACGGCGGTGGTTCGGGATTCGGAGTTCGTGGCGGAACTGCCCGCCGAGGCACACGACGTGCGTGTCACCGGAGTCATAACCCCCGCTTCCGGCTTCACCCGCCTGCCGGCGTGATTTCGGTTACGGCCGGCTCGCGGCACACCTCGGAGGGCGTGACATTATCGGCGTCGCATTGTGACGCAGCCCCGATTGCGTCGGTGTCCAGCCGTGCAGCATTATCGTATTGGCACTCGCCCCATTCGAGTGCCAATGTCGTTGTCCGGGGACCGGCACCGCGTGTGCCACCGAGCGCGGCGTGTCGATGCGTCGCCGTCCGATTCCGGAGGTATGAGACCCGTGCCCACTTACCAGTACGCCTGCACCTCCTGCGGGCACGATTTCGAGACCTTCCAGTCGTTGAGCGAGGACTCGCTCACCGATTGCCCGGAGTGCTCGGGCAGGCTGCGGAAGAAGTTCAACGCGGTGGGCGTCGTCTTCAAGGGCAGCGGGTTCTACCGCAACGACAGCCGCGGGTCGAATTCCTCCAGCGAGTCCGGTACCTCGACGGGTACGAACTCCGGCTCGGGCAACGGTTCCTCCGACAGCTCCGGTTCGGGTAGCTCCGGGAGTTCCGAGTCGTCGGGCGGGAGTTCCGGTGGATCCTCGGAATCGAGCTCCTCCGGAGCCCAGACGCAGACCTCCGCTGCTACGAACTGACGGAGCCGCTCCCCGCTCGGAGCCGAGGTACGTCCGCTGTCCGCGCGAGCCGCGGGCGGACAGCGGGAGACCGCACCGGCGGGCTCGGTTCCGCCCCACACGCTGCCGTCCACATCCGGATCGACGCTCCACAGCGGATCCGATCGGGATTGTTCGGAACCCCCGACCCCGCTCCAGACTCGTGGTGACGAGAATCACCACGAAACGAGCGGGAGATCGAATTGCGGGAGAGTGCCACCGACCGACGGCTTGACCGACGACTACTGCGAGGCGTGCGGGAACGGCTGCGCGAGAGGATGCGGATACGGGGCAGACAACTCGTGTTGCTCCGTCGTGCCCTGGCGGTCGTGCTGCTGCTGACGGCGGGGTGGTACGCCCTGCCCGCACACTCCGGGAGCGCTTCGAGAACGAAGACGGTACTGACCGCCTCCCGCGACCTCGCTCCGGGGACTCGACTCGGCCCACAGGACGTCACCGGAGTCCGGATGCCAAAACGGCTGGTGCCGGAACGAGCGCTGCGTCGGCGGGAACGAGCCACCGGCGAGATCATGGCACGCGCGGCACGCCGCGGCGAACCACTGACCGATCTGAGCCTGTTGGACGATCCGCTCACCGAACTGACCACGGGCGACGAAACCGAGGCCGCGGTGGCGATCCGAGCAGCCGACGAGGCGGTGGCCGAACTGCTTCACCCCGGCCTACACGTGGACATAGTCGGCAGCCGGAGCGGAAACACCCGGATACTCGCCGAGCGGGCGACCGTCGTGGCGGTTCACCCCTCCGGCAGGAACAACGAGGGCGAGACGGTTGTGGTCGTCGGGCTCGAACACCGCCGCGCCGCCGACGTGGCAGCGGCGGCGCTACACGAATCGGTGACGATGACCCTGCGCTAGCCGGTGACGATGACCCTGCGCTGAATCGCCCTGGCCGACCACTGCCACGCGCGGCTCAACCGCCGTCGATTTCCAGCGGATCACCGCGCCACTACGGCGGCGCGGCTTCGTGCTCCGTGACTCTGTCGCGAGATCGCCGCGCGGACGGGGCGCTCAATCAGGATTCCCACCACTTCCGCAATCGGCACCGCCGCGGGTTCTCCCGTGCCGCTCTGGCGAGGACGGCACCGACGTTGTGCAGTACCTACCCGATGTAGGGGCACCCGCAACGAGAACCGTGCGAGAGGTTCCGCCACTCGAGCACCTACGAAGCGACCCGCCGAGCTCACCCGAAAAAGTCAGGAGTCGTGATGGGGCGGCCTGTTCTCGACGTACCAGGAGTTCGAATCCCCGCTCTCGGAAGCGTCCCGCTCGTCCGCCGTGGTTTCCGGCAGTACGTCGCCGAAGATCTCGTCGATCGAACGGGATCGGCGCCGCGGAGCCGGTGCTCGCCCGGTCGGATATTCCTGCTGGCTCACGACGCCATTGTCCCGCTCGTCATCACCCGCCGCCACGGAGCCACCCCCGTGCACACCTCCGGTGCTCCGCCACTGGGAGCTCGTGTGGTGTTCCGGGAGTGTGCTTCGTTCACCGCGACGGCCGGTGGTGGTCTGTTTCGCCGCGGCCCGTAGCCGCGGCGTGGCAACACTCTCAGATGCCGTCGATGCCGGAAAGCTGCTCGATCACGTGCGTGACCAGCGGGGTCAGCGTCGCCATACCGTCCCGGATGGCCGCGCGCGAACCGGCCAGGTTGACCACCAGCGTGCTGCCGGACACGCCCACCAGCCCACGGGAAACCCCGGCGTCGACCGCTCCCGCCGCCAGTCCGGAGGCACGCAGCGCCTCGGCGATGCCGGGAACCGGCCGATCCAGCACGCCGGACGTGGCGTCCGGCGTGACGTCGCGCGGCGATACCCCGGTACCGCCGACGGTGATGACCATGTCCACGCCGCCGATCACGGCCGTGTTCAACGCGTTCCTGATCTCCACGGTCTCACCGGCGACGGCGACGCTGCCGTCGACGATGAATCCCGCCTCCTCCAACAGCTCGGTCACCAACGGACCGGTGGTGTCCTCCTGCTCACTCTGCGCGACCCGGTCGTCGACAACGACCACCAGCGCTCGTCCCAACCGCTGCGCGTTGCGTTCCATATCGCTCACCGTAGCGGCCGACGGATCGTCGTCCGGATCCAGTGGATCCGAGGTCTTCACCTCGCGAAGCGGGTGATCTACGACACGGCCGTATCGACCGTTCATGGCTGCTCCTGATCATCGGGGAGTACGGCGTTGCTGCTCGGATGCCTCCGGGTACTCGACGGCTCCGGTACTCGACGACTCCGGTGAGTCCACGACTCCGGTGAGTCCACGACTCCGGTGAGTCCACGACGGCGCACCACCACCGGAGGGCTCACTACTCCTGGCCGGTCAGCGTCGCTTCGACCGTGTGCTTGTTGCCGCCCTGCTTGTTGGTGATGGTCAGCGTGACGGTATCGCCCGGAGCGTAGGAACGGATGGCCGCGATCAGCTCGTCCCCACTGGTGATCGTGCGATCGTTCACCTTGGTAATGACGTCGCCGCTCTTTACACCGGCCTCGGCCGCCGGTCCGCCCGAGGGAACCTCCATGACGAGACCGCCGTTGGCGTTTCCGCCGACCCTCACCTGCACACCGAGCGTGGTACGAGCGGCCGATCCGTCCTCGATGAGCTGCTTGCCGATCCTGCGGGCGTGGTCGATCGGGATCGCGAAACCGAGCCCCACCGATCCGGCCTGTCCGCTGGAGGAGCTGGGACTGTAGATGGCGGAGTTGATGCCGATGACCCGGCCGTTCATGTCGACGAGCGGCCCACCCGAGTTGCCGGGATTGATCGCGGCGTCGGTCTGCAGCGCGTTGAGCACCGTGGCCTGGGTTCCGCTCTGGCCGCCCGCGCGGACCGGACGATCCTTGGCGCTGATGATACCGCTGGTCACGGTCCCGGAAAGCCCGTACGGGGAGCCGATCGCGACCACTCCGGAGCCGACGTCCAGATCCCCGGAATTGCCCAACTCCGCCGGGGTCAGACCGGTGACATCGGCTTTGACCACGGCGAGATCGGACCACGGTGCGGTACCGACCACATTGAGCTGACTGACCTGTCCGTCGTTGAAGCGCCCGACGAGACCACCACCCGCTTGGGAGGCGCCCTCCACGACGTGATTGTTCGTGAGGATGTAGCCGTCCTCGCTTATGATGATTCCCGAGCCGGAGCCCGAAGCACCCCGAGCGGTCTGCACCTGGATCTGCACCACGCTCGGCAGCACCGTGTCGGCGACGGACTGCACCGACCCCGAGGGCGCGCTGCTGCTGTTCTCCGAGGCGGGTGCCTGCTGGTCGAGCGAAGTGACCACACCGTTGCCACCGGTGATCTGGTGAACGGCGTAGGTCCCCCCGGCGCCTCCCACCAGGCCGGCTACCAGGGCTAACGCGGTCATACCCACCAGCAGGCGCCCACGGGCACCGCCACGCCCGGATCTCGGTGGCTCCTCGACCGGTGGCTGGGGGTACTGCTGCGTGGCGTAGGGGTACTGCTGGGTCGCGTAAGGGTGCTGCTGGGCCGCATAGGGGTGCTGCGGATCGGTCTGGGGTGGCGGTTGCTGCGCGCCGTACTGCCCGGGCTGCTGCGCTCCGCCCGCGGCAGCACCGGCCTGGCCCGCGTACTGGCCGGGGTACTGTCCCGGCTGCATCGGCTGCCCGGACTGGGGGGAGTACTGGCCCGGGTAGTGCTGTTCCGGTTGGCCGGGGTACTGCTGGCCCGAGTACTGCTGTGGCGGATTGCCCAGACCGTGGGGCTGCTGGGGGTCCGTACCGGAGTACTGGCTCCATGGTTGCTGCTCCGAGGCACCGTACGGGCCGGCGGGGGCAGCGTTTTCCGTGCCGGTTGTGGAACCGGTGGAGGTGGGGTGGTCGGTTCCGGGCCGTGGGGCTCCCGGTTGCCCCGTGCTCGACTCCTCGGTGCTCTCCGGGACGGCTCCGGATGCCTCGACTCGCTGCGTCGACTCCGGCGGCGGCCCTTGGGAGCTTTCCGGGGCTTCTCCGGGTTCCGCCGCTCCCGTCGAACCGGCACCGGCGACGCCTTGCTCACCGGACTCCGGCCGAGCCGAACCGTGCTCTGTCGGCGTGTCGGGACGGTCCCGACTTTCGTCGGGAGAACCAGGGTGATTTTCGCTCATGTCTCCACTCTGCGCTATCCGACTGAGAGTCGCCTGAGATCAGGCTTGGAAGCGAACGATGAATCTGTTCCGCCTTCCCGGGGGTGGGCAGGCCGATCAGGACACCTCGCGAAGGCGCTCCGCGACCTGCTCCGGGGTCACGTCGCTGATCCAGACTCCCATCCCGGACTCCGAACCGGCCAGGTACTTGAGCTTGTCCGGTGCGCGCAGCACCGAGAACAGGTTCAGGTGCAGCCAGGAGAGTTCCCTGCCGAACCGAAAGGGTGCCTGCTGCCAAGCCGCGATGTAGGGCAGCGGCCTGTCGTAGAGACGGTCCAGCCTGCGCAGGGTGTCAAGATAGACCTCGGCGAGATCATCGCGCTCCTCGGCGGTGAGAGCCGCCAGATCGGGAGCCCGGCGGTGCGGGACGACCACGAGTTCCACGGGCCAGCGAGCAGCGGGGGGCACGAACACCGTCCAGTGTTCGGATTCACGGATCACGCGTTGCCCGGAGGAGCGCTCGGCGGCGAGCACGTCCCCGAGCAGGTGGCTGCCGTGGGTTCGGTGATGTTCCTCGGCGTTTCGCAGCAGCTGGCTGGTCTTGGGGGTGACGAAGGGATACCCGTAGATCTGGCCGTGCGGATGATGCAGCGTCACCCCGATCTCCTCGCCCCGGTTCTCGAAGCAGAACACCTGCTCCACGCCTTCCACCTGGGCGAGTTCCGCCGTGCGGTCGGCCCAGGCGTCCACGACGGTGCGCGCCTGTCGTGGGGTCAGCGCTGCGAACGAGCTGCGGTGCTCGGACGTGAAGCACACGACCTCGCACCTGCCACTGGCCGGAGCCCGTTGGACCAGTGAATCCGTGTCCAGCACTCCGCCATCGGATACCCCGGGCTGTTCCTCCGGCGCCGCGAACGAGGGGAACCGGTTCTCGAACACGGCGACCTCGTAGTCGCTCTCCGGGATCTCGCTGGGTTTGCCCGGCTCACTGGGGCACAGCGGGCACAGATCGGCAGGCGGCTTGTAGGTGCGGCTCTGTCGATGTGCTGCCATGGCGATCCACTCGCCGGTCAACGGATCACGCCGCATCTCCGGTGCCGTGGGTGGCCCGTCGAGTTCGCGGAGGTCCTCGGCGGTTCGTTCCGGCGCCGTTTCCTCCGAGTCGAAGTAGATGATTTCCCGCCCGTCGGCCAGCTGCCGCGCGGTTCGCCTCACTGCTCACTCTCCGCCCGCATAGTGTCCTCATACGTGAAATCGGCCGGTTCGCCCCGCTCACCGGAGACGGGAGCGATCGACAGCTCCGCGATCCGCTCTCCGAGCACCCGACGCGCTTCCTCCGGCAATCCGTCGTCACTGATCAGCACGTCCGCCTCCTCGAGGCCGACGATGGTGGAGATACCGACCGTGGACCACTTGGCGTGATCCGCTATCACGACCAGCCGGTTGGCCGCCCGCGCGAGCGCGCGGTTGGTCTCGCTCTCGTCGAGGTTGGGTGTGGTGAAACCGGCACGGGTGCTCATCCCGTGCACTCCCAGGAAGACCAGGTCCAGGTGCAGCGAGTGCAGCGCCCGCACGGCCACCGGACCGACGAGCGCGTCGGAGGGGGTACGTACCCCACCGGTCAGGATCACGGTGCGGTCGGCACGCCCACGCTGCTGGAGCACATCGGCGATGCGCACGGAATTGGTCACCACGGTCAGATCGGCCACGTCGTCGAGGTGACGTGCCAGGGTCCAGGTGGTGGTGCCCGCGGAGAGCCCGATGGCCGATCCCGGGCGGACGAGCCGTGCGGCCCGGTCGGCTATGGCTTCCTTCTCCGCGGGTTGGTACACCGATTTGGCTTCGAAGCCGGGCTCGTCGGTGCTGCGGTCCAGCACGGAGGTGGCACCGCCGTAGACCTTCTCGACCGCACCTCGTGCCGCCAGGGTGTCGAGGTCCCTGCGAATGGTCATGTCGGACACGCCGAGACGCTGCACGAGGTCACTCACCTGCACAGCGCCGGTCCTACGAACTTCGTCCAGTATCATGTCCTGACGCTGACGTGCCAGCATCACCACTCCAACCCCGCCGTGTTCGCCGCGAATCCGACGCGAGTGCCGCAGTCGAAATCATCACGAAACCACGCGAACTTGACTCGTCAAGTAAACACAAACCAACAATACCCTACACGAAGCAGCACTGAAACCACACAAAGCCAGCACCGCCCCACCGGGCGCGCCGACACGTCGGAAACCACCCGACGAGCAGCACGGAAAACCGGAACAGCGCAGGAACGGAAGGGCTCGCACCCCTACCGCCGTTCGCGAGCCGCCCTTGAGCAGCCCGGGCGAACAGCGGAGTCGCCTCAGCTCGAACGCGCGGGCCGCTGGGACTCGGCCTGCTCGGGATCGACGTGGCCGGGCAGATACATCGAGATCATCGCTCCGCCCTCCGGCGCCTCGCCCGCGGCCACGCTTCCGCCGTGCCGCTCGGCCACCTGCTTGACGATCGCCAGCCCCAGTCCTGAGCCGCGCAACGGTCTGGCCTCGGTGGAACGGTAGAACCGCTCGAAAACGTGCCTGCGGTCCTCCTCCGGGATGCCCGGCCCGCTGTCGGCGACCTCGAAGACCGCGAATCCGGCGTCCAGCTGGCGGGACTCCACCCGCACGATTCCCCCTGCCGGACTCCACTTGGCGGCGTTGTCCAGCAGGTTCAGCACCGCACGTTCCAACGCGGTGGCGTCACCGAGCATCGACCACTGCCCCAGGCGAACGTCGAACTCCACCTCGGAGGCACGCCGCCGGGCCCGGCTCAGCGCCCGCTCCACGACGTCGACGAGTTCGAGCGGTTCGTGCACCGCGTTCGGCGCGTCCTCCCGAGCCAGCTCCACGAGATCCCCCACCAGCGCGGACAGCTCGGTGATCTGTGCCTGCACGTCACCGAGCATCTCGGCACGATCCTCATCGGACAGTTGGGGACTTCCCGGCCGGTCGGAGGCGATGAGCAGTTCGAGATTCGTGCGCAACGAGGTGAGCGGGGTACGCAGTTCGTGGCCCGCATCGGCGACCAGCCTTCGCTGCTGCTCCTGGGACTCGGCCAGTGCCCCGAGCATCTTGTTGAAGCTGGTGGTCAACCGTGCCAGCTCGTCGTCGCCGCTCACCGGGATCGGACGCAGATCACCCGTTCGAGCGATACGTTCGGTGGCCGCGGTGAGCCGTTGCACCGGCCGCAGCGCCGTGCGAGCCA
Source organism: Actinopolyspora mzabensis (assembly GCF_900101095.1). Taxonomy (GTDB): domain Bacteria; phylum Actinomycetota; class Actinomycetes; order Mycobacteriales; family Pseudonocardiaceae; genus Actinopolyspora; species Actinopolyspora mzabensis. Next base: position 77,662 of record NZ_FNFM01000009.1, on the reverse strand, counting down.
CGGCGGTGCCCGCTGCGGCGGCAAGCAGGATGCCCGCACCACCGATCACGACGAGTACCACGCTGAGCTGGGCCAACGTGGCCTTGGTCGAGGCCAGTGACTGCGACATGACCAGGGCACGATCGTTCCCGGCGGGCAGTGCCACCACCCTGCTTTCGGTGGCGTCGTCGGTACGCAGCGAGGAGTCCGTGAGACCACGCGCCACGGCCAACTCCGCCGGCCCCCACGGCGGAGGTTTGCCGGGCCCGGTCAGTGCCCTGCCGTCGGCGGTGACCAGGCAGATTCGTAAGTTGGCCGCCGCGTAGAAGGCGGCGGGAACCGAACGCAGATTGGGTTCCAGCACCTGCGGGCCGGAGACCGCCTGGCTGGCGCGTTCCCGCAGGTTCTGGTCCACCTGCTCGTAAAGACTGTCCCGAACCGTCAGAAACGCGCCGATCGAGACCAGCGCGACGGCCCCCGCCACGCAGACGGCGGCCAGCAGCGTCACCCTGTTGCGCAGCGAAGCCCGCTGCCATCTGCCGGTCTGCCCCTCGGATACGGGCGACCCGGTCAGTTCGGAAGGTGGCGGGGCCGGTGTGGTCACGGTGGAGTCTCCCGTAGCACGTAGCCGACGCCGCGGACGGTGTGAATCAATCTCGGTTCCCCCGATGCCTCCGTCTTGCGGCGCAGGTACCCGATGTAGACCTCCAGGGCGTTGCCCGTGGTCGGGAAATCGTAGCCCCAGACGTCCTCGAGCAGCCTGCTGCGAGTGAGTACCTGCTTGGGGTGTGCCATGAGCAGTTCGAGCAGCGCGAACTCGGTGCGCGTCAGGCTGATCTCACGGCTCCCCCGCCGGACCTCTCGGGTTCCGGGGTCCAGTTCCAGATCGGCGAACCGCAGCGACTCCGGGACACCCTCGTCGGGATCCGGTGGGCTCGCCCTGCGCAACAGCGCTCGCAGCCGGGCGAGCAGTTCCTCCAGCGCGAAGGGTTTGGGCAGGTAGTCGTCCGCCCCCGCGTCCAGGCCCGCCACACGATCCGAAACGGCCTCGCGCGCGGTGAGTACCAGGATCGGCAGGTCGTCGCCGGTTCCCCGCAGCCTGCGCGCGACCTCCAGACCGTCCACCTTGGGCATCATGACGTCGAGGACCATCGCGTCCGGTCGGGCGGCGGCGAGCGAGTCCAGGGCCTGCTGACCGTCCGAGGCCAGTTCCACCTGGTAACCGTTGAATTCGAGAGATCTTCGCAATGACTCCCGAACGGCACGGTCGTCGTCGACGACGAGTATGCGCATGTCCCCCAGTCTTACCCGAAGCCCTGAGAGAGAACTGAGAAGTGGGGGCGTCATCACCGGCGAGTCGGGGTTCTATGACGGGCGTCACAACGGAGCACCCCCCAGCGGCAGTGAGGCCGCACGCCGGATCGGCGCGGCGGGCGACGAGGGTGTGCGGAGTCATTCCCGTCGCGGGGCACTGGGAATCGTACCCGCGGACACGGCAGGATAGCCGGGATGACAACGGCAGACCGATCCGGCCGACCCGAATCCCGACAGCCGGTATCCGACCTCTACGACGTGATCAACCGGCGCCGCGACGTACGCTCCGAGTTCACCGGCGAGACGATCGACTCCGAGGTGCTGTACCGCGTCCTGGGGGCCGCGCACAGCGCACCGAGTGTGGGACTCTCCCAGCCGTGGGACTTCGTACTCGTACGTGACGAGGCCACGCGGCGCGCCTTCCGCGAGCACGTGCTGGCGGAGCGAAGCGTGTTCGCGGCCGAGCTCAGCGGGGAACGTGCCCGGACCTTCTCCAAGATCAAGGTCGAGGGCATCGTGGAGTCCTCACTCGGCATAACGGTCACCTACGACCCGGAACGCGGTTCCCCGGACGTGCTCGGCAGACACGCCATCGCCGACGCCGGGCTGTACTCGGTGTGCCTGGCGATCCAGAACCTGTGGCTGGCGGCCACGGCCGAAGGACTCGGCGTGGGATGGGTAAGCTTCTACCGGGAGGAATTCCTGCGCAGACTGCTGGACATCCCGTCAGGGGTCCGGCCCGTCGCGTGGCTGTGCATCGGGCCGGTTCGCGAGCTCGCCGAAACCCCTGACCTGGAACGGCACGGCTGGCGCAACAGGCTGCGGTTGGAGGACGTTGTACACGACGGCAAGTATCGTCACGATTTCACCCGGTAGCCTGTTACTCGAAGAGCAGGTAGTCGAAGCGGAGACTCCGGGTGCCCGACCCTCGCGGGTTCGGTGAGAACCCGCAGCGCCGCGATCTGCGAGTGCGAGGACGCCGTGGAAGAGGACGATCCGCTGTTGGCGGGCCGGATACCCGAGCAGGACCGTCAGGTACGGCTGCTGCTCGACTCCGGCCTGATCGAACAGTGCGAGGCGGCCTTCGACGATTCGGTGGCCAGCGCACCGAACCTGGTCAGCAGTGAGTGGAACCGCCCCATCGTCCTCGTGAACCGGGCTATCCTCGCCTGGCGGTTGGGACGGATCTCGCTGGCCCTCGAACTCGCCGCGGACGCCTGGACCGAACTCGACGCGGAGAAGCACCGCGACGCGGAGACCGCCCACGCGCTGAGCATGCTCGGCTACCTGCTCGAAGGGCACAGCGCCCCCGCGCTCGAACTGCTCAGCAGGGCGGTGCGGATCGCACGGGAGGTGGACGAACCGGCCACGCTAGCGCACTGCCTGCTGCGGGAGGGGGGCACACTCGCGGCACGGGTGCTCGTCTCCGGGGTGTCGGTGGAACGCCACCTGTCCGACTCCCTGCTCCGGTTCGACGAGGTGTTCCGGCTGGAAACGCAGGGGGCGGTGCATCGCCGCGCACTGGCCAGCAGCGGCCGGGTGCTGGTGGCGCTGGAGGAACTCGAGGTCGCGCAGCAGCGCGCCAACTCGGCGCTGGCGGAGGCCGAGACCGCCGGGGACATGTACGCGCAGTCCCTCGCCAACTGGACGCTCGCCGAGGTGTGCAGGCGGCAGAACCAGCTGGAACAGGCGAGGACGTTGGGCAGCCGTGCGCTGCACCAGGCGGAGACGGTCAGAGAAACCATGCTGGTCAACCGCATCTCCACCGACCTGGCGTCGGTGTGCCAACGTCTCGGCGACCACGTGGGCGAGGCCACCGCGCTGCGGCGAGCGGTACGTGCGGCCAACGAAAACATCCAGGTGCTGCAGGAGGGACTGGGCCAGGCACTCGAGCAACGCCGCATCGCGGTGCACGCCCAGCGCAAGGCCAACGCGGCCGAGGCCGCGGCACTGCGTGACCCGCTCACCGGACTGGCCAACCGGTTGGGGCTGGAACGGTACGCACCGACGCTGCTGGAGCGCAGCGCCTCCCAGGGCGGCATCCCGTGGCTGCTGTTGCTGGACGTGGACTGGTTCAAGGACGTCAACGACGGAGCGGGACACTCGATGGGCGACGCCGCGCTGCGGGAGGTGGCTTCGCTGCTGCGCGCCGAATGCCGCGCCGAGGACCTGATCTGCCGTTGGGCCGGTGACGAGTTCGTGGTGGTGCTGGCCGCCTACTCCGGGGAGTCACGCACGGCGGGCCCCGCCGTGGCCGAACGCATCCGAGCGGCGGTGGACCGGCACGGCTGGCGGCAGGTTCTCGGCGAGGTAGAGCAACCACCCACCGTGAGCATCGGCGCGGCGGCCGGTCCGGCCAGGCTGGACGAACTGTTCACGGCTGCCGACGTCGCGCTCTACCGCGCCAAGCACGGCGGGCGTAACCGCGTGGAGGTCGACGGCCCGGAGCGCCGGGAGCCCCTGCCCGCCGAATGAGCCGCGAGCGGCACGCCACCGGCGAGAGGCCGCGCGGCGGTAGGATCGGAGCTCATGGGCTTGACGGACGAGCCGGAACGCTCCGGCGAGAACGGTTCGTCCCGCCTGCCGTCGGATACAATCCGGGCATGGAGCCGGGAGCCGGGAGCCGGGAGCCGGGAGCCGGGAGCCGGGAGCCGGGAGCCG
>NZ_FNFM01000009.1:0-73693 GCF_900101095.1 Actinopolyspora mzabensis | reverse complement strand
GGAGCCGGGAGCCGGGAGCCGGGAGCCGGGAGCCGGGAGCCGGGAGCCGGGAGCCGTGGGGCACTGTTCCGGTGCGGCGCCGGGTGCTGGGGCTCGTACGCAATCTGACCGCGTTGGACCGGCTCGGTGACGTGCTGCCCGTGCTCGCCGACGACTTCCGCGTGGAGACCCGGTTCACCCGTGCCGAGGGATCGGCGTTCGACAGCGACCTGTCCGCCCACTTCCGGCGGGCCGGGATGCGCGTGGTCCCGTGGCAGCGGGCGAGCACCGCGGAATTCGATCTGGCGATCTCCCCCAGCGGCAACGGTGCGCTGCACGAACTCGACATGCCGGTACTCACGCTCTCCCACGGGGCTGGCCACCACAAGCACCGTCCCACCGCGAGCGGGTTCACCTCGGAGGTGGCCGGGCTCTCACCCGATCAACTGCTGCGGGACGGGGAGCCGATTCCCGCCGCGGTCTGCCTGACGCACCAGGATCAGCTATCCCTGCTCGGCAGGCAAAGCCCGCGGTTGCGGGAGCGGGCAGGCGTGGTCGGCGATCCCTGCTTCGACCGGCTGCGGGCCAGCCTTCCGGCCCGGAAAAGTTACCGGGATGCGCTGGGAATCGGCGACCGTGAACTCGTCGTGCTCACCTCCACCTGGGGCGAACGAGCACTGTTCGCCCGCCGCCCCGAGCTTGCCGCGGAACTGGTGGGAGCCCTACCCGCCGAGACCCACACGATCGCGCTGGTGCTGCATCCGAACGTCTGGGACCTGCACGGTCCCTGGCAGATCGAGCAGTGGACGCGGCGGGCCAGGGAAGCCGGGCTGGTGCTGATACCGCCGGACCGGGGCTGGAAGGCCACCCTGGTCGCGGCGGACACCGTGGTGGCCGATCACGGGTCCTTGGGACTCTACGCTGCGACCCTGGGCAAACGACTGCTGCTGGGCAGTTTCGGAGCTCAGGAGATCCTCACGAACACCCCGAGGTACGAGCTGGGGAAACGAGCCCGCCACCTGACGGGCACGGCGGAGCTGAAGGAGCAGATCACGGCGGCTTCCCCGGTTCCCGGGTACGAGAAACTGGCAGCCGAGACCTTCGCCAATCACGACCGGGCGGCGGGCGAGTTGCGGCGCGTCGTCTACGAACTGCTGGACCTTCCCGAGCCCTCGTGGCGGGCCACCGCTCCCCCGGTGGATCCGTTCGTCCCCGAGTGAGTCGGCCGGACGTGCGGCGGGTTGCTCCGTTCACCTCGCGATCGCTCGCCCGCTGAGCACACCACTGGCAACGAACGAAAAGCTCCGATCACGCCGTTCCGGCTCGTAGTCTCTCGGCTTTCGGGCTGCCCGCGCGTTCGTAGATCGCGACGGCCTCCCGCAGGCACTTCTCAGCTCGGTCCGGCTCACCGAGCTCGCGCAGCGAAGGGACCAGATACTCGAACGGCGCGGCCAGCTCGAACAGCAACTTCTCGTCGTCCTCGTCGGACTGGTGGGAGCTCAGTTCGGCAACGGCTCGTTCCAGTTGCTCGACGGCCTGCCGGTGCAGTCCCATGCGTTGTCGGACCACTCCGGTGGTCAGCTTCACCTTGGCGGAGGTGCGCCAGTCGTTCGGGAAGTCCGCCAGCCGCGCCGCCGCGGTCTCCAGGAACTCCAGGGCTTTCTCCTGCTCGCCGAGTCCACTGTGTGCCTGTGCCAGGAAGTGCTCCACCAGAGCCATACCCCGGGGTTTTCCCAGTCGCTCGCTGATCTCCCAAGCGGAGCGGAACAGTCCGACGGCGGGCGCGTAGCGCTCCTGCTCCAGGTAAACCCGACCGTGGAACTCGTAGGCAGCGGCGAGCACCTGACGGTGGCCGGTACTCGCGGCTGTCTCCCGCGCTTCGAGGGCCTGTGCGTGCGCCTCGGCGAACCGGTGGCACTCCATGAGCACCCTGGTACGCAGGATCCGCATCCGCGCACCCGCCGACCGGTCGTCCCGCCGATCCGCCGCATCGATCGCCAACTCGAAGGCTCGCAGTGTCTCCTCGTAGTGCTTGTGGTGGTTGTGCAGCGTCCACAGTGCACCGTCACAGAGCGCGAGTACGGTTTCGTGGTCACCGCGTCGGCTCGCGTGGTGGACCAGCGCGAGGATGTTGGCGAACTCGGTCTCCAGCCAGCGCAGCGCGGCGGGTTTGGTGAAGGGGTTCCCCTCGGAGGCAACCAAGTGCTCGTCACCCGCCACACGCAGCCTGCTCGGCTCCATTACCGCCCGATCGGCGTGGGCGCCCATTCGGCGGTAGCGCGTGACCAGGCGGCGGTGTGCCCGCTCGGTATCCCGCGGATCGAGCGCTCCGGCGTGTTCGCTCGCGTGGAGCCGCACCAGATCGTGCAGGTGGAAGCGTTCCGGCTCGGACTCACGGACCAGGTTGGCCGCGTGCAGTTCGTAGAGCAGATCCGCCGCGTGGGTGGAATCGGTGTCGAGCAGCGCGGCGATCGTGGCGGTGTCGAACGTGCGGCAGGGAATCGCGCCGAGCAGCCGGTAGAGTTCGGCCTGCTCGGCCGGAAGGTCGGTGACCGCGAGTTCCAGGGTGTCCCGCACTTCGGGGTTGTCGAGCAGCATCTCACGGCCGTGAGCGGGGTCGGCGAGCCACTCGGCCGCGCGGCGCGGTGTCCAGTGCTTGAGTCGCCTGATCTTTCTGCCCACGAACTCCAGCGCCAACGGGGTGTGCCCGCAGCGTTCGACGAGCCGTTCGACGTCCGGGTCCGTACCGGCCAGGTCCGTGTCGGTGATTCGTGTGAGCAGCTCGATCGCGTGGTCCCGGGAAAGCGGTTCGAGGTCGATCGAACTCACCCCGTCGGAGGAGAATTCGGCCGCGCCGTGCTGGCTGGTGAACAGGATCATGCTCTCCGGAGCCGCGAGCCGCAGCTTGAGCAGCTGCCGCGGGTGAACCAGTCCGTCGAAGACGAACCCCATCCTGCGGCCACGGGTGCGGTCACGCAGCAACTGCAGCGCATCCTGATCAGTGCTCGGTAGCTCTCGTTCGGCCGTCCCCAGCTTGCGCAGGCACGAGCGCGCCAGCTCGGCGGAGCCGGATACCGGGTGGCCGTGCCAGTCGGTGTAGCAGAAGCCGTCCTCGAAACGCTCGTGCACCTGCCAGGCGAAACTCCGCGCGAGCGTACTCTTGCCGATGCCGCTGAGACCGCACAGCGCGATCAGGACGGCACCGGAACCGGAGTCGGACGAACCGTTCGCGGCGGAGGAGCGTTCGAGGACGCGGTGCAGCGTGTGATGCTCGTACTCCCGATCGACCAGCAACGTCGGCTCGGCCGGGATGCTCATCGGGCGCTCGGGAGGCTTGGTCTCTGCCCGGTGGAAGTGCAGGTGCTGCTCGAAACTCTCCACTCGAGCGGCCTGCACCACGTGCTGTGCGTCGCCGTGGTACTCGTTGGTCATGGTCACCCCAGTGCCGTCGTCTCGCACACGGTAGCGGAAAGTCGACCATACGCGTACACCGTTCCGAAAAGATCGGCAGCGGGTGTCGTTCACCCGGAGAACAGCCACTACCGGGGCCGCTGTCGGGGACGCCCACCGGGCCGGTATCCTTTGGTGCGGATCGGCACGTACCGACCCGGCTTACAACCGAACAGGCCCTCGTAGCTCAGGGGATAGAGCACCGCTCTCCTAAAGCGGGTGTCGCAGGTTCGAATCCTGCCGAGGGCGCACAGTTTGACCAGCGAAAACGACTTTTCGAGGTTGAGAGTTCGAAGTTCGTGGGCATGGTTGTGGGCATAAGTTGCCCTAGACTTGATGTCCATGGCGACTCGTAAGCGCCGCTCGCGCGGCAACATCGAGGAACGTGGCGACGGCTTCCGCGTCCGGGTCTATGCCGGTGTCGATCCGCTGACGGGCAAGCAGCACTACCTCAAGGAGACCCACGGCAGCTACCGCGAGGCCGAGAAGGCGCTGACCCGACTGCAGAAGCAGGTCGACGAGAAGCGGCACCCGCGCAGCAACGTCACGATCTCGCAGGTGCTGGAGCAGTGGCTGGAGGTCGCGCGGCACGAGGACAGCACCCGCGAGCGCTACCAGGACCTGATCCGGCTCTACATCGAACCGACCTTCGGCACCACGGCCGCGGCGAAAATCGACGCAGAGCTCTTGGAGCGCTTCTACGCCCGGCTGCGGGACTGCAAGGACCTGTGCGGCGGGAAACGCGCGAGAGACCACGAATGCACCCCGCTGGCCGCGAACACCGTGCGCAAGATTCACTTCATCTTCCGCTCCGCCTTCGACCGGGCGGTGCGCTGGCGCTACCTCTCGGTCAACCAGGCCGAAATCGCCCAGCCGCCGTCGTTCGAACGCAGCGAACCCGACCCACCGTCGGCCGCCGAGGCCGCGAGCCTGCTGCGCGAGGCGTCGGAGGATCCACAGTGGTGTCTGCTGCTGTGGCTGACCATGGTCACCGGGTGCCGCCGGGGTGAGCTGTGCGCGCTGCGGTGGGGCGATGTAGATCTCGCAACAGGGATGCTGTCCATCGAACGCAGCTACTCGAAGACGCGCGAGCGTGCCCGGGAGAAGAGCACCAAGACGCGGCAGCGTCGCCGCATCGCGCTGGACACCCACACCGTCGAGCTGCTGCGGGACCACCGTGAGCAGGCGCGGTCGAACTGCGCCGCCCTCGGCACGGGGTTCGACGACAACGCGTTCGTCTTCAGCACCGAACCCGACGGATCCGCTCCGCTGCTGCCCCGCAGCGTCAGCCAGCGCTACCGACGCCTGGCCCAACGCCTCGAACTGCGCAGCACCCGACTGCACGCGCTACGGCACTACTCCGCGACCGAATTGCTGGCCAACGGCACCGACCTGCGCACCGTGGCAGGTCGCCTCGGCCACGTCGACGGCGGCGTGACCACGCTGAACACCTACGCCGGCTGGGTCACCGAAGCCGACCGCAAAGCGGCCAACACCATCGCCGACACCGTCCCCAGACCCGAGCCCGCCAACCGCCAGCCCCGCAGCCCCTACGAACACCTCGCCGCCGAACTCCGCGACGCCATCACCACCGGTACCTACTCCCCCGGCGACGAACTCCCCACCGTCACCGACCTCGCCACCACCCACGGTCTCTCCACTGGCACCGTGCAGCGGGCGATCACGCTGCTCCGGCAGGAAGGACTCATCGACGTCGCCCGCGGTCGACGTGCGACGGTTGCCGATCAGAACTCCAGGGCAACTCACTGACCATGCATGGCCTTGTACTCGAAGTGTCGACCTGAGAATATAACTGCAATACCTGGAAGGCTCGGCCCGTTCGAGCTGGGCCAAGAAGGGACCGGGGATGAGGAGAGCGAGAGGGCCGGCCGCAGCGGCGAAAACTCGCAGAATGGACCCTATACGAAGGCGGTGACTATCAGAGGCGGACCAGTCTAACTCAAGAGACCCTGCGCTCGGAAGGGTTTGTACGAGTCGAAAACCGTGTGCAAACGAAAACGTCGACTGCACGGGTTGATGAGATGGTATGGGATGTCAGACTGATTTACTATGCTGTCGTTATGGACCAATATCCTCGACTTGAGCAGGTAGTTACCCTTCTCAATAAGGTTGCCCGTAACGAACCCGGCACCCCTGAAGACTGGACAATCACTGCCACTGGTGACGCAGTGCTAATCGACGCAACGACGAGGGAAACCGCCTCTGATCCAGACTCTGCCTATCAGTATGGCCGAAAGCTCTATGATCAAGTCCTGGAATCTGCGGAAGCAACGGAAGTTCTGCACGCGGCCCAGCAAGTCTGCGCTGTAACCGTGACAAACGATGAGGCTGACGCTTTGACATGGGCCGGAGCGATACGGGTCCGTCTGGCAGTCAGCGAACTTTGAACTGGTAGCCCCGCATCAGGCTGAAATTTAACATTACCGCATCAATCTGTGTGTGATCCGATCAGGCTGTGCCGAGGGTACAACAGTCAAGCATGACTGGACAGCTTATAGCAAAGATTACCCTCGGCACTGTCTGAACTCCCAGAGAGATCGCCAGGATAAAATGTAATCTCCCCCGCTCCAAGAATCCCTTCACCCCGAAGATACCTGCCTGTGTCTTCTTGGTGGACGGCGATGCTCGATGCGGTTCGTCTGGGCCCCGATGATGATCGGTGCCATGGTCACCACTGAACAGATCCATGATATCGTCAGCCGGTTGCTGACCACAGGTAAACAACAACTCGAGGATCCGGACATGCTGGTGATCGTCGACGCCGGCTACGATCTAGCCCGACTTGCTTTACTCCTGGCTGACCTCCCGGTGGGGCTGCTCGGGCGACTGCGTTCGGATTTGAGTCCTTCACCGGCCCGCACCACCGCGCCTGCCCCGTACGAACGGCCGTCCACCGAAACATGGCGGCCATTTCCGCTTCGCCGATCCGACCAGCTGGCACCAGCCAGACACCACGACCACAACCAGACCCTGCGGTATGGCTGTGTTCGAGCCTGCTCATGGGATCGTATGCATCCCCGGCGAACCCATCGCTCGGCCCGGCTGGCCCACTAGGGGCTCGAAGGTGGCGTGATCCGGCTGGAGGCTGAGCACCCTGCCCGGCGATCGAGATCCCAAACCAGTCTGGCTGTGGTCCTCGGCCACGGGGCTCTCCGCGGCCGAGGTCAACCAGTGTTGGCAGGCCTTCGTCCGCCGGCTCGACCTGGAGCACACCTTCCACCTGTTCAAACAAACCCTGCGCTGGAGCGCCCCGAAGCTCCATGATCCCACGGCTGCCGACCGTTGGACCTGGATGATCATCGCCTGCCATACCCAGCTGCGATTCGCCCGCAGGCTGGCCGAAGACCACCCCCAGCCTTGGCACTGCGCCTCACGCTCGCAGCGCCCCTCAGCCCAGCCAGCATCCGCGGGTTCCGCAACCTCCGTGGGAAAGGTGCCTGTCCCGCCCGCGCGCCAGAATCCAACCACCCCGGACCAGGGCGCCCACCCGGAACCACGAACCGACGCCCTGCTGCCCGCTACGACCCAGGAAAATCACCACAAGAACCCCAACATCACCGCGAAATACCAACGCGCAGGTTAAACGACAAGCTCAGACCAGTCTCAAGGTTGAAGGGGCTACTACGCCATAAGCCCCGAATCTTGGTCGCCGACCGAAGCTACGACCACAACACCTACCGAGCCCATCCGCAAGCCGGGTGTCTACCTACTGATCAGCCCCTCTCCCGCAAGGCCAACCACTCGTGCGCTTGGTCATCGAGCACATCCTGACGCTGTTGCCCCGGTTTCACCTTCTGCCCATCGGCTATGAGTAACGCGCTACGTAAACCATGATTTTTCTCCACCTGACTGTCTTTCTCATTTTCTGACGCTAATTTTCCAACCTCACTCAGGACGAAGCTGACTTTTATCCAGAACATAAAGTTCGATGCCTGCCGATTCGCATAGACCCTGCGCAAAACCGCGAACATCTTCAGAAACTACATCTACCGATGCCAAAATATGCACATCTACACCTAGATTCTTACTAAGATCGACATCGCGCTCAATTCGCTCATTCGTAAATTCAGATACACTTGTTTTGACTTCGCCAGCCATCACTTTGCCTCCACTAACTCCAAAAAGATCAACTTCAACGTAACCACCAAATTCATCAAAAAATAAATTTACTCCTGGCAAGAAAGAAGACAATGGTTCAGATTTCTCCAAAGCGGCAATAACCATCAGGTGCGGGAATACACCTTGATCCACAGCTAGATCAATGAAGCTATCGAGCCGATAGAACACCAGAGGTCCCGACGGGACTGTCTCATATCTTGCAACGGATGAGCACCCGGGACAGGATGCCACAGAATCCGCTTTATTAATAGGAACAAAACTATGTATATTACAGGTAGGGCAAGAAACTTTCAGGCCTCGCTCTGCCCACCCTAGTGCACATAGTTCTTCTGCAACCTTGGGTCTTATATCTTTCTGTACTTTCTCGAACTGAGTAGCAGGACGAAATATACGCTCTGTTCTGCCACCCCAACGCGATGCAAGATCACGCATTTTATCAGTAATTTCACTATCGTCGAAGCAGGATTTGATTTCTTTCATGAGGGTTTTTGATCGAGGAGTAACTAGCTCTGACAGTGCCTCATATACACCCCCCTTCAGCAGGGAAGATAGTTTACTGGAAGACTGGATGCCTCTTCCAATTTTTCCTTTATCAGAAAGCTCATAGTCGTAAACCGAAGATTCCAGTATCTTATCACGAACCTGCTCAACAGAAGGAACTGAAAAGTTCAAATTGTAATTATTTTGCGCATTCGTGGCGATTTGAATACTATCGCCTTGCCAAGTAGCGTTGCGTATTACCAAGGATGCTGCAATAGAACGTCGCGGAATCCCATCAAATGGTTGTCCAGACAACAGGAGAAGCGAACGACCTCCGCCAGAGAATCTCACAGGCGAACGAAAACGCACTCTACTATTAGATCGAAACACTTGGGCATCTACCGGATAGATGCTTCCATATTCACGCTCGAACCCAACAAACTGGCTAACATCAATATTAAATTTACACATAAACGGAGGTTGTCGTGGCTCTGGAGGTGGCCACTCCTCTCTTACTTCTATATTTTCTACGGATGGATTCAATCCCAACCAACGAGCTGCGTATTCCAATTGATCGACATCCACCCCGTTGCTAATAACGATCACATCGATATTGCAAAGCATCGGCCGAAACAAGGTCGATTGTAGTTGACAATTAAAATCGACCCAATCTTCTAATTCATCGACAGGCAAAAGAACCATCGGAGGTTCATTAAACCCCGAGGGACGCAAAGCACGTACATTCCAGAAATCGATGCAGTCATCAAAATTATCGCGCTCTGTAAGCCACACCACGGCTGGCATTTGTCCAGGTAACCCCTTGACGTGATACTGTCCTGCTTGAGATTCGGTTTGTTGCAACAACGTGCTGCCAATTCCGACCTGAGCACGACCAATCTCGTCAACTGTGTTACGGCGACGAACAAAAAAACGGGATTCTTGCGCCTGTTCAAATGCTTTGTCAGTCAAATCTCCAGCAGCAGCAATCTCCCAAAGGTTTCCACTCTGGTGTGCTAGCACATGGGCTGAACTAGACTCGTTTCTAGCTGTACTGCTCGGATGACAAGTGAATCTTGTTATCCCACTTCGATCCACGCAATTAATAGAGACGTGTTTAAGATCCAACTGAGAGGCTGCTTCTTGGGCCTGCTCTTCGAGCAGATCAACATTTACTGCTCCAACAACTCTAGACACATCTACGACGTCACGATAGCCAGATTCCACATTCCCATCCGGCGATACCTCGATAATTGGCTCAGTAAGTCCACCCCATCGAGTACTTGCCTCTTGGACTGCTCGTCTGAAACCTTCGGTGCTTCCTTCCTTTATCAGGTAAACAGCCCGGGCTGGCAGGACTGCGACCTGCATTTCCATCTGTCCCCGGTACTCGACATGCTGCTCCATACAGTCAGCATGACGCATATTCCGATCTGCAGTGACGATACGGTCGAGGTATGACGCGTAGCCAGGGCGAGGCAGCCGAGACCGTCGAACCGCTCACTCACGAGAGCGCCGCTCAGACTCTGGAGCAGGTGTGCCAGCGCGCGAGCCTGGACTCGGCCGGAGCCGAGCTGGTCAGGATCGGGGAGAACGCCGTGTTCCGGTTGCGGGAGCCGGTGATCGTGCGGATCGCCCGGACCTCGCGGTATGCCGACGCGGCCGCCAAGGAGGTGAGGGTGGCGCGGTGGCTCGAATCGGCCGGCTATCCGGCTACGCGTGCTCTCGACGTCGAACAGCCCATCGTGGTCGACGGTCGTGTGGCGACCGTGTGGGAGTCGGTGTCGGAACACGAGGAGTACGGCGACATCGGCCAGGTCGCCACGCTGATCCGCGACCTGCACAGGCTCGATCCTCCAGAGACGCTGGAACTTCCCGAACTCGACCCGTTCGTTCGCGCCGACACCCGCTTGGCCAAGGTCCGCGGCGTCTCCGACGACGACCTCGCGTTCCTCCACGAAGGGCTCGCCGACGCCCGACGCAAGTGGAACGAACTGGAGTTCGTGCTGCCACGCGGCCCGGTACACGGCGACGCGAGCATCGGCAACGTCATCAGGGCATCCGATGGCCACGCCGTACTCATCGACCTGGACGGCTTCGCCACCGGTCCTCGCGAATGGGACCTGATCCAAACGGCCATGTACTACGACCGGTTCGGCTGGCACACCCGCGAGGAGTACGAGACCTTCGTCGGCATCTACGGCTACGACCTGCTCGAATGGCCCGGCTACCACGATCTGGCCGCCATCCGGGAAGTGCTCATGACCATCTGGCTCAGCCAGAAAGCCGGCGACGACGCACGCAGCGCCGCCGAGGTCCACAACCGCGTCGACGACATGCGAACCGGAGCTAGCCGCCGGGACTGGGCACCCTACTGACCCGGCGTCCACAGCGAGGTCTCGGCCGCCTGTTCCTTGAAATCGCGCACCACCGGACTGTCGCCCAACTTGTCCAGCCGCTGTCGGAACTCGGCCACGTAGACCCCGCAGCGTGCCGACTTCAACCGTTCCCCGATGTCGAGCGCCCGCAACGCCACCTCGCACGCCCTCTCGGCCTCGCCCTGGTCGAGGAAGGCATCGGCCAGCACCATCGTCGCGAAGAAGTCGCTGCGCAGGTACTCACCGTTGGCTTCGCCGAGCGACTGCGTGGCGTACGTACTCGCATCCACGGCACGGCCGAGATCGCGATTGCAGTGCCCGAACTCCGCGGCGAGCTCGGCGTCGTCGAAGTAGTCTAGGAAGTCCGGTCCCTCTCCAGGGATTCGGCGCTCGAACTCCGTCACAGCGGCCGACATCGCCGAATCACAGGCCGAAGCATCCCCCAACCGCGCGAACGCTCTCGCCTCCATCATGTGGAAGTGCGCGGTCAACGTCGGCGTGGCGGTGCCGCTCGTTCCCATCCGTGCGGCACGCGCGAGATTGGCGGCTTCCTTGAACCGGCCGAGGAACGTGGCCTGATGGCTCATCGCGTCGAGCACGCTTCCGGCGAGCCACCGGTCCTCGCCTTCCTCAGCCAGCCGTAGCGCCTGGATGAAGTACCGCTGTGCCAATCCGTGGACTCCGGCGTCGTAGGACATCCACGCCGCCAGCAACGTCGACTCAGCGGCCGCGGAGAAGAGCTGTCGGCCACTCTCCATCGTGTAGCTGCCTTTCAGCAGCGAACTTACATCGTTGCGAAGAAACTCGATCAGTGAGCGCCGGGCATGACCACCGCCGTACTGGTTGTCCATCCGAGCGAAGAGGTCCGTGGTGCTACGCAGCCGCTCTATGTCGGCGGAGCCGACCTTTGTGGGACTGGCAGAACTTCCACGCCACGGGGACCGGTGCCCGACCAACCAGTTCAGCGAGACCTCGTTCCAGGCGGCCGAGTTCGTCCCTGCGTCGACGATCCCACGGACTTCTTCCAGGTCGACCTGCCACAACCGTGTGACGGCCTCGATTCCTTTGGAAACCTCTTCCTCGTACCGCAGCCCCAGATCTGCGGAGACGGACTCACCACGGCCGAAACCGATCTCCTCGGGCGTCACACCTCGACCGAGCCTCGTCGCCAGAGCCGCAGCCACGCACTCCCGTGTCCGCTGGTCGCGAGGAACTACCCCGTCGAGCCACCGCTTCACGTAGGTGTGGTTGTACGAGCGATCGATTCCCCTGCTGTGAGCCTCACGAGTCACCGCCCGTGCGAGGACTTTCCGGCCGATCGAGCCGTCCGGCGCGAGAAAGCCGGCTTCTCGCATCAATGACGCGAGTCGCTCGTTCGCTGCCATCAGTCACTACTCCCCGGAAGCTCCCGAGTGCACAAGTGTGCCCCCGAGTGTGCCCTGTTGTCCGGTGTCACCAGAAGAGAAACTCAAGACATCGACGTTAGTGAAGCCACTTTGGAGTCCGCTTTGAACTTGACCACGGAACAGCGGCGGGAAATAGCCGCGGAGTTGGATCAGCTTCGCAGGGAGCTGGAGGCTCGTACCTCGGAACTACACGACCGATTGACTGCCATCACTCGTTCGGTCGATCCTGATCGACGCTCTGTTCCAAGCGGGACAGCCGTTGATCGAGTTCCTGAACGGCATCCTGGAGAGCGTCGCGCAGAGTGTCGATCTGCTGTTTGATCTCGGCGTAGTCATCGCTGTCAGCAGGGGATTCGGGTACCCGCTGAACGTAGACCCCCTTGCCTGGCTGTCCAACGACCACTCCCTCGCTGCGGAGCTCGCGAACGGCAGCACGTACGACGGTGATCGAGACCCCGTAGCTCTCCATCAAGCGAGAGGTCGACGGAAGCTCACCACCAACCGGTAGATCGCCCCTGGTGATCTGACCGCGAAGATCGTCGGCGAGCCGCCGATACATCGGGCGTGCTTCGTTCGAGGTCAACTCGGCCTCCGTCGCCGTAAACAGCACCTACCCCCCTAGTTCATCACATCGAGGCGGCGCACCCTCGTTGACAAACAATATGCACCTGGTGCACCTTGTGCATGTGGTTGCTTCACAGGAAGGAGACGCAACACATGAAGCCAACGGTGAACACTCGGACCACCCGTCCGCCGGAACGGCAGTACTACAGCGTTCCGCAGGCGGCCAGGATCTTCGGCATCTCACCGGTATCGCTCTACCGGGCCATCAACGCCGGCGAGTTCCCGGCCGTGCGCATCCGCGCCCGTGTCTTCGTTCCGATGCGCGCCGTCAACGAGATGACCGAGGCAGCGGTGGCGAACCAGTCCGTGATCGACGCCGCCGACTACGTGCCGGAGGCAGCGGCATGATCGCGGCCGACGCGGAGACGGCGCTGACGTTCGCGGCGACCCTTCCGGCGCTGCTGGTGGCCCACCACGTGGCCGACCACTGGGTGCAGACCTCGCACCAGGCGAGCAGCAAAGGACTTCCGGGCAGGCAAGGGCAGCTGGCCTGCGCGAACCACGTCGCCGGCTACACCGCGGTGACCGCGGGGTTCGTCGGCCTGTTGTGGACTCTGCTCGGGCTCCCGATAACCCCCGCCGGGTTCGCGGTGGGCCAGCTGGTCTCGGCGCTCACCCACTACTGGGCCGACCGCCGATGGACGTTGCGGCGACTCGCGGGAGCGGTGGGACAGGGCGGCTTCTACGCGCTCGGCTCCCCGAGGGAGGGCAAGGACGACAACCCGTCGCTGGGAACCGGTGCCTACGTGCTCGACCAGTCCTGGCACTGGCTGTGGTTGTTCGTCGCCGCCCTGCTGACCGCACTCGTGTGAACCCGAGGACCGAATGAGCATCAAGGTCATGACGTGGGTCTGGGACAACTCCCCGACCAAGGGAACGGAGCTGCTGATGTTGCTGGCGATCGCCGACAACGCCGCCGACGACGGCGCGAACGCCTTCCCCTCGATCAGCACGCTCGCCCGCAAGACCCGGTTGGACGAGCGCACGGTGCAACGCATCCTGCGCAAGCTCTCCGACCAGGGGCAGCTGCACATCGACAAGCGCGGCGGAAGGGAGGCCAACCGCTACACCCTCCTGATGGGACAACAATTGTCCACACCCCCGGCGAAACGCCACCCCCGGCAGAACGCCACCGGTGGCACCGCTGCCGCCCCAGGGGTGGCACAGCCACGCCACCCCACCCCCGGCACAGCTGTGCCGCCCGAACCACCCGGAACCGTCCTGGAACCCTCCACCGGCTCGCGCGCGGCGGAATCCGGGAAACACGAGGAGGCGGAAACCGACATCGACGCCGTGCTCGACGGGCTCGGGGGTTCGTGGCCGCTGACGCCGCGACAGCGCGAGCGGATCGCACCGAAAGTGGTCCAGGCGCTGGCCGCGGGCTGGTCCAGTCAACGGCTCGCGCACTACCTCGGCGCGAACCCGGAGGGCGTGAAGTCACCGGCCGCCGTGCTCACCGCACGGCTCGACGATCTGCCGGAACCCGTCGCGGACACCGCACCACCGCAACGGCCGGAGTGGTGCGGGAGCTGCGACGAGCCCAGCCGGACGGTCGAACGCTCGGACGGCCGCTGGGCGCGCTGCCCGCACTGCCACCCGAGCAACGCAGATCCCGACTCGGGGCGGCCGAAGCCGCCAAGCACCCACCGCCCCGAGCCGTCCACCCCAACCGATCAGGAAACCGGAAGGAGTGATTCCAGTGTCCCGCACGAGCGCTGAGCTCAACCACCGGGAACGCGCGACGCTGCGCGCGGTCGCCGAGGGCCGGGTCGAGATGAGCCAGGGCAGCGAACCCGACCTGTTCGTGGACGGAGCCTGCTGCTGTGACCAGGTCACGGCTCACCACCTGGCGCACGACGGGTTGCTCGAACCGGGCGGTTCCGCGATCGGCGGAGCCCGCGCGCGAGCTGTACTCACCGAGTCCGGGAAGCACCTCCTCGGACTCTGACCTCCTCGGAGACGGCCGAAGCCGCCAAGCACCCGCCGTCTCTGAGCCTCCACCCCAGTTTTCCAGGAAGGAAAGGTTGAACATGGCCGCGAAGTGGATCTGCCCGGAGTGCGAAGAGGAAGCGATCAACACTCCGCCCACCAAAGCGACTCCGCAGCTCACGGCCGAGGGACTTCCGGAGTGGAGTCACCGCGATGGTGAGCCGCTCTGCCCGGTGATGAGTTCCTCGGGCTACGTGCCCGCGAAGCCCATCTCGCAGTAAGCGATTCACGGCCGGGGCGATCGAAGCCGCCAAGCACCCGTCGCCCCGGACGGTCCACCTCAACCCAGCTATCGGGAGACAACCGTGCGTTCAACACTTCTCATTTACCCCGACGATCGCTACGACCGCGACCACGCCAGCGACTCCGAATCCCGTTTCGAGGCGTATCTGCGGCGCAACACCGCCGCCTTCCTCGACGGGGACGAGCCCACCGCGGATCCCGTGGAGTTCGCCGCCTCCGCCTGGCGGATCGCGCGGCCACCGGTGATGACGCCGGGCTACCTCGTCACGCACGACCGGGTCCTCGACGCGGCGCTCCTGCGCGAGGAGGACGGCACGACGGCGCTCCGCGTCGACCTCGCCACGAAGCTGCCGTCCGAGATCGTGCGCGGGCTGCGAAGCCGCGGGAGCGGTTGGATCAGCGGTCCGACGCGGGTGACCAACATTCTGCGGCTCGACATCCCCGTGTCCACCGACCGGCTGCCCGAACCGGCCTACTCCCCGCTCGCCGTGCCGGACACCGAGACCGCCAAGGAATCACTCGAACAGCTCTGCGGCCTCGTCAATTCCGCCCTCGGTGGCGCACTCGTCGATCTCGTGCGGACGGAGGCCGCGTGATGCCGAACAACAGGATCACCCACTTCCAGCGCGAACAGCTCGAACGTGCCGCCCGGTTCGCCGAGGCCGACGGCTGGGAGCTGCACCTGAAGGTCAGCGACGACGAACGGCGCAACTGCGCCGAGGTCCCGGTGGACGTGTTCTTCCCGAACGCCGACGAGGACAGCGGGGAACGGCTCATCCGGGCCGAGCGCGAACGCATCGCCGAGCAGTGCCGGGGCTGCCCTGTGGCCGACGAGTGCCTGGCGGGCGCGCTGCTGCGCGGCGAGCGCTACGGCGGCTGGGGCGGAGTCGGCCAGCCCGACTTCCAGCGGCTGAGCAGGATCTTCCGGAAGCTGCGGCAGCGGGGCCGCCTCACCGAGATCGGAGGTGAAGCGGCATGAGCACTCGCTTCACGGATCCGCGCGCCGCACGAGCAGCGGCCAGGGGCGAGGCGGAACGCGTCAGGGCCGAGGCCGAGTCGGTGCGTGCCGAGACCCGGCGTGCCGTGGCCGAGGACGCCGCACGGCGGGCCCGCGAGGAGCGGGCCGAGCGGGAACAGCGCAGCCGGCGTCGTGCCGCCGAGCGCAGACAACGGCTCGCCTCGGCGGGCGGTTGGATCGGCGCGCACCCGACCGAGCTGCTGATGAGCGTGATCGTGGTGGTTCCCGCGCTGCTGGCCTGGTCGGCGATGGCCGCCTACGGGGTGGACATCTACGGGCCGCTCGGTGGCGTGCTGCCGCTGTTCAGCGAGGGCGCGATGTGGGCGTTCGCGTTCTCGGTGCACCTGGCCCGCCGCCAGGGACGCCCGACGGGGTGGCTGCACACCGGGGTGTGGACGTTCGCCGCGGTCAACGCCGCGCTGAACTTCCTGCACGGCTTCGGCGCCTCCGGTGTGGTGACCGGGCTGGTCATGGCGCTGGTCTCGGTCGGCGGCGTGGTCGCGCACCAGCTGATCACCGCCGCTCCGATGCGCACCCGCCGTTCCCGCGCCGAGCGGGAAGCCGCCCGCACGGCCCGGATCTCGCAGCGTCGCAGGGTTCGGATGGAGCGGGCCGCCGTCCGCCGATCGGTCGGCGAGCTCGGTGCGGACGGTTCGATCCGGCTCCGGCACGCCCCCGGCACGGTCACGCTCGGACGCGGCCCGCTCGGGGCGCGGCGGCTGCGGGACGCGGTGGTTCCCGGCCTGCCGCCGAACGGTTCCCAGCGGTCCGAGGAAACCGATCCGAGCGAGCAGCTGGCCGCCGAGATCGGCCGGTGGCTCTCCGGTGAACCCGCCCCTTCGGAACCGGCGGGAACAGCGAAAACCGACTCGGCGAGCTCGACAGCGTCCGACTCGGCGACCTCGACAGGGTCCGGTTCGGGAACCACCGACGAACTGTCCGAACTGGTGGCTCGGACCCGGCGGGCGATCGAGGCGGGCGAGCTGAACCCGCGGCCGAGCCGGCGGGCCGTGCAGCGGCACCTCGGTATCCGCGCCACCACGGCGCAGGAGGTGCTGCGCGCACTGCGCGGTCGCGGCGGCGATGGCAGGGCGGAGGTCGCGGCATGACCGAACAGTTCAGCCAGGAACAGATCGAACGGGCGCGGCGGGATCTGCACACCCGCCGTGGCCCGGCCGGGCGGCCGATAGCCGCGACCGCCTGGCAGTGCGAAGGCCGCTGGCAGGCCGACGATCAGATGGACATCTGGCAGTGCGCCGACGAAGTGGAACTCGACGCGATGCGCGCACGCGGTGCGGAGGTGGACGAACATGGCGACGACGAAGCGTGAGCCGAAGCGGGTGCGCTCGATGCGACGCCGCAGCGCACACCACGCGGACCGGGCGCGCAAGGCGAGCACCCCGGTGGAGCGGTTCCGGGCCGCGCAGGACGCGCTGCTCAGCGCCGTCACCCACTCCCGCGCTCCGGCCCGGACGGCGCGCGGGAAGTACGAGGAGATCGCCGAGCACGTGCGGCGGGTGCTCGACCGTGGCGAGCCGAACGCGGCGAGCGCGGCGCTCTACGACAGCAAGCTCAACCAGAGCGGCACCGATTCGGCGCGGTTGGGCAACGCGCTGATGTGCCTGCGGGGTGCGATCTCGCTGCTGCCGGAAACGGAACGTGACCGGCTGTTCGAGCACTACGCCCGGCATCTGGGCGAGGAGGCCCAGCGGATCGACGCCGAAGGTGGTGACCGCTGATGCCGATCCCGGATCCGTGGGAGAGCCCCGATTCGGCCACCGCGAACCCTTCGGAAGAAGGTCCCAATCGGGGGCGTGAGCGCGAGCCCGAGCGCGATCGCGCACGCGCGCGTGGGGAACCCGCCGAACAGGACGCGGAAACCGAGGGCGGCGAGGTGCTGCCGTTCCCGAGCGACCGGCAGGGTTCGAACAC
This sequence comes from Actinopolyspora mzabensis, assembly GCF_900101095.1. GTDB lineage: Bacteria > Actinomycetota > Actinomycetes > Mycobacteriales > Pseudonocardiaceae > Actinopolyspora > Actinopolyspora mzabensis. The sequence continues at coordinate 56,057 of NZ_FNFM01000009.1, read as the reverse complement.
GACGAGTAGTCGAGTCGAACCGCACTCGGACGGCGGGAAACCCGCGCACGTCTCCGTGGTGAAGCTGCGGAAGGCGGCCGCCGCCTGGACCTCGGAGGCCGGCAGCAGCGCCCGTGCGGCCCTGGACGGCTCGGTGTGGCGGGCTCGTCCACCGTCCCTCCGCGACATCCACACCCGCGCGCGACGCGCCGAGTGGTCCGGCGACATCCCCGCGCTGCGGGCCGCCGGGCAGTGGTTCGGCTGGGTGTCCCTGGTGATCACCGCCGTGGGATACGCGCTGCTCTGGCTGGCTCGCCGGCCTTCCCGACTCCTGCTGACCACCGCCGTAGCCGTGCTGATCACCGTGCTGGCGGTCTGAACTCCCCGAGGAGGAATCTTGTCCTGGGCGATCATGATCGTGGCCTTCGGACTGGTCGCGATCCTTTGGAAGCGCAAGAAGGCCAACCCCTGGTGGCTGAAATCCTCGCTGGTCTTCATCGGCGGGTGCTCGCTGGCGGACACCGCGCTCGGCGCGTGGCTGGCCGCCCGCATCAACGAGATCGTCGGCATCGTTCCGGTCAACAGCAGCATCGTCGTAGGAGCGGCGACCCTGCTGCTCATCGTGCTGACCGTCTACGACATCGGCATCGACCGGAAGGCCGACAAGACGGCGCTGATCTGTCTGGTCGTGCTGCCGGTGCTGTTCCTGGCCGGTGTCGGCCCGCTGGCCGAGGCGGGCTCCGGGCTGACCGAAGCGATCTCGCAGGTCGGTGCGAACAGCATCGGCAGGCTGATCGGAGGTCAGTGATGGGGATGCTGCTTCTGGCGATGGTGCTGGCGGCCGGGATCACCCACGCCGCCGAGCAGAGCGCCGCACGCACGAGGGCCCGCTGGGACGAGGCCCGCCGCCGCGCCGAGGAACGCGGGGCGGCCAGGGAACGAGCACGGCAGGAACGCCTCAGGTCGGCCAAGTCCCGGTGGCACGCCGCCGTGTCCACCGGGCCGCGCCACCTGCTGTGGTGGGTCTACGCCGCCGGCTGGATCACCGCCGGAGCGGTGGCCGCGCTCGGTGCGGGCGCGGTCGGCGTCTACTCCGGGGCCGTCTCCGGTGGCCGCTCGGGATACCGGGTCGGGCTCGAAGCCGGACGCCGGGGTGCCCACTACCGCGAAGCCTGGCGGCAGTGGCGCCGCGAGACACCGCGGCCTCGGGTGGAGCTGGCCAAGTGCCGCAACTGCGGCTACTGGGTCCGCGCCGAACAGCTCGACCAGACCGGCGCCTGCCCCGACTGCGCCAGCCCCGCCGAAAGCGGCGCCGCCTGCGGAGCCACCGGGCAGTGCGCGGCTTGCCGCGCCCGCTACCCCTGGACCGAGCTGCGCGTTATCCACACCGGACGTCCCCTGTGCCGCACGTGCTGGCGCACCCCCCACGTGCGCAGCACCGTTCCCCGCCGCTGCGCATGGTGCGCCCGACTGACCGAGCCCTACGAGCTCGACCAGGATGGGTGGTGCCCGGACTGCGCCTGGTGGCACGACTCCGGCGCCGCCGATGACTCGCACGGCGCAGGCCCCACGCCGGGAGCAGGAACTCCGCCACCCGGCAGCTTCCAGTCGTCCGGTGGTTCGCGGCACGCCAACGGCGAGCAACAACCCAACCGGATCTACGTCGACGCGGAACGCGCCGACAAGCACGAGGAAGAAACCGAGGAATCGAAAGGAATCACCAACACCATGGCCGAACTCATGCCCGCCAACAACACGGTCGCCGCGACCGGCGAGGGCTACAGCGACACCGTCCAATCGCTGCAGTCGCTGGCGAAGCTGCTCACCCTGGCGCACGAGGAGGTGACCAACCTCGGCGACGTGCTCACCGCCAACAGCCTGGACGCCGAGACGCTGAACCAGATCAACGAACTGGCCGACCTGCTCGACACCGCCGCACCGATGGCCGACCGACTGCACAAGCACGTCGAGGGCAGGCACGGCGGGGTGGCGGACGCGATGGCCGCCGCGGGTGGAAGCGGCAACGTCGCCGAGAAGGGCTGGTACGACCAGTACTGAGCTGTCGGGTGCGTGTCCCGCCCCGGCAGCCGCCGGGGCGGGGTGCGGGTCCGGAAAGCCCAGCGGAAGGAGACGGGATGACCACCCCCACCAAACACCCTCCCGCCGAGATCGAGCGGCGGGAGACCGAGTCGGACACCGCGCCGGAGGAGCCGCGAATTCCCGTAACACCGCAGGTGGTTAACGAACTCCGGCGGCTGCTCGGGCGCTGGCGCCACCAAGCGATGCCGTTCGCGGCGATCGGCGCCACCCACGGGGTCGGGGCCGTCGCGGCGGCGCTGGACCCGCCGGAGGCGCTGCTGCCGGTTGCGGCGGGCTGGACCGCCTCGGCCGGGATGTACGGCTACGTGCACCGTAAAGCGTCCCGCTGGGACCGGCTGTACGTCTGCGTCGCGGCGGGAAGCTCCGCCAGCTGGCAAGCGGCCCTCGCGCTGACCGGTGCGAACGGTGTGACGGCTGGGCTGATGTGGGCGTTCGGCGCGGCCCTGTCGATCCCCTGGTGGGTGCGGCACGCGGAACCGGAGCCGGACGTGACCGCCGAACTCGCCGCACCACCGCAGCCCAGGGAAACGCTGCCGGTGGCGCCCGGCACGGCGGATCGGCGGCTGAAGCTGTGGAACGAGCACATCGCCGCCAACGGCAAACCACTCCCCGGCTCCGCCCTGGAGGGGATCACCGGGTTCGCCTACGGCTGGAAGGCCACGGTGACCCTGGCCATCGGGGAGCACTGGCACACCACGCTGCAGGCGCGGAAGTCGATCCTGTCGGTCTACGACCTGCCCGACGGTCGGGTGTTCGTGGAGGCGATGCACGGCGAATCGGTCCGCAAGTCGCGGCTGACCGTGCTCACCAGCGACCCGTTGCAGCAGAAGAACCACTGGAACGAGCCGGGACTCGACCCCGAGACCGGAAAGTTCCCGCTGATGATCGCCGCCGACGGCGAGCCGCTGCACTTCAAGCTGTGGAACCCGGGAGCCGGCGCCCTGCACGCGCTCATCTCCGGGGTGACGCGTTCGGGCAAGACCAAGGTGCTGGACGTGGTGCTGACCGAGGCCAGCATGTCGGACCGGGTGTATCCGCTGGTGATCGACGGGGGTGGCGGTGCCTCCCTGCCGCAGTGGCGCGAGCGCGCCAACCTGTTCGCGGGCACACCGGAGCAGGCCCGCGAGGTGCTGCGCTACACGCTGCGGCTGATCGAGCGGCGGCGTCCCGTCGTGGAGCGGCAGGGCGGCGGCTCGCTGGAGCCGTCCCCGGAGATGCCGCTGGTGCCCGTGGTTATCGACGAGGCGCACAAGCTGCTGATGAGCGACGACGAGACCGACAACCGCGACATCGTGCGGATGTGCGAGCAGATTACGCAGGAGGGCGCCAAGTTCGGCGTCTGCCTGATCCTCGCTACCCAGGTGCCCTCGGTGAAGCAGCTGGGCAACTCGACCGCGCTACGCGACCAGGTCAAAGCGGGAACGATCGTGGGACTGCGGATCACCGAGAAGGGCTCCGGGAACATGATCGACACCGGTGATCCGATGCCGGAGCACCTGAAGGACCTGCCCGCCGAGTTCCCCGACGGCAGTTCGACGCACGGGCTCGGCTACATGATGACCTCGCGCAAGATCCGGGCGCGGGCGCTGCTGCTGGAGAACCCCGCCGAGCAGCCGGTGACGCCGACCAGGCTCGATCCGGATTCGGCGGCCGAGCCGGCACCGGCACTGAACGCGGCGAAGAAACCGGCGGAAACCGACCCGCGACGGCGGTCCGGGCCGACGGCCGAGGACATCGACGCGACGGTGCGGGAGGCGATCGAGGCGGGCACCGAGTCAACTGTGGAAGCGCTGATGCGGGACACCGGGCTCGCGATGACCCAGGTACGCGCCGCGTTGAAGCGGATCTGATCAGACCTTGCGGTAGATGTCGTCGATCGTCTTGCGCAGCTTCGCCGCGTCCCTGTCGGCCACCCCGGAACGCCCCTCGGTGACCAGCAGCAGGACGTAGCGCCGGAAGAGCTTGTCGGAGTCCCCGGTGGACTGCGCCAGCCAGCCGCGGAACTCGTGCACGAACAGATCGACCGCCGCGAACTCGCTCGGAGGACCGACCACGTTGCACGCCGCACGCAGCGCGATCAGCCGATCCATCTCCCGGTCGTCCACACCGGGCAGGTTCACCACCGAGTTGTTGTCGAGCTCCATGCGCCCAGCCTAGCCACCACGACCGACGCACCGAGGACTTCCGGCCGAACCACGGCCGGGACGGTCCGAGTCACCACGAAGCCGCCAAGCACCCGGTGACCCGGATTCATCCACCCCACTCGAAAGGAGAACACCGTGCGACTCCGCGACGGTTCGACGAGGAACGGAATGCTCACCGCCCTCGCACTGGGACTGACCGCCACCGGCTGGTGGTGCACCGGCCGCTACGCCTCGCGATTACACCGCGAGCTGCGCACCGACCCGCTGACCGGACTCGGCAACCGCCTCGCCCTGCGGGAGGCCTTCCAGCGCGACGGCGCGGGCAACGGCCGGTGCGTGGCCGTGCTGCTGCTCGACCTGGACGGTTTCAAGGAGCTCAACGACACCCACGGACACCGCTTCGGCGACCAGGTGCTGCGCGAGGTGGCCCGACGGATGCGCGAGAGCCGGCGCCCGGGGCGGCTCGCCGTGCGGTTGTCCGGCGACGAGTTCGCCTGCTGGCTCGGCACGCTGCCGGACACGCCCTCGCACTGGCAACGGGTCGAGGAGCTGCAGCACGCGCTGGCCGAACGGCTCGCCGAACCGATGCTGATCGAGGGAACCACCGTGCGGGTAAGCGCGAGCATCGGAGCGGCGATCACTGCCGGACCGGCCGACACGCTCGAAGGCGTGCTGGAGCAGGCCGACCGCGCGATGTACCGCGACAAGCGCGGCCGAGGCCGCTCGGATCGACTCAGGCATGGACGGCGGACGAGCGGTCACACCCGAGCGGGGAGAACGGCCGAGTGAGCACGGAGCCGCGCCTCGCACGACGAGGTGCGGCGCCGGGTCCGCTCGGACCAGACCCGGCCGGGACGTATCGGCCTGGCAAGCGTGGCGTCCCGGCCGGGTTCCCACGACCCGAAGGAAGTGGAGACCCCATTGTCTCTGGACAGGAATCTGCCGCTCGTCGACCTCAACCGACCCGGCTCGAACGAGCCGAACCCGACGGAAACCCCGGACGAGCTGTACGGACGACTCAACCGGTTCCTCACCGAGGGCCTGGACTACATCGCCGGGTTCACCCCGCTCGACGACAGCGATCGGGAGGACCCGGACACCGCGCTCAGCCGGACCCAGCTGCTGTCGCTGCTGATCGGCTTCCTCGGCTGCGACACCACGGAACCGCTGGACAACCGCACCTACACCCTCGTCTACACCGATGGGGAGCAGAGCAAGTCGAACTACCAGACGATCTGCGTCCCCGACTACCGCGCGGCCTCGCCGATCCTGTTCACCCGCGAACAGGACAACCGGGCGCGGCTGGTGAACCGCTCCACCGGAGGGACGCTGGCCGAGGTGCTGGTGCACGCCAGGATCTTCGCGGCCAGCAACCACTACTACAGCCGCGTCGCGCCGGACTTCACCGAACTGCCCACCGCGGCGATCATCTCGCCGTACTCCACCTGCGCGGGAGGTTGCCTGGGCTGCTCGCGCGGCGCGGTCAAGAGCTTCACCCCTCCGCCGAAGGACTACATCGAGCGGCACGTGGCGCAGTTGGCGGCCGACTACGACCGCCGTGGCTGGGACCGCGGTGAACTGGTCAGCGTCAACATCACCACCGGTTGCCAGCCCGACGAGGACCGCGAGCTGGAGATGATGCTGAACCTGATGCGGACCTACCGCCGCTACGGGTTCGGCAACGCCGCCTTCCACGCCTTCACCTACGCCATCGACTCCACCAGGGCGATGGAGCTGCTGCGCGAGCACGGCGCAATCGGGTTCATCGGCACCGTCGAGACCATCAACGACGCCGAGCGGATCCGGCAGTGGGGGCGCAAGAAGGGTTCGATCACCTTCGAACAGCACCTGGAGAAGTACCGCCGTGCGCGCCGGGTGGGCTTCGACATCGTCGAGACCGACTACGTGCTCGGTGCCGACTCCTATACCGAGATGCTCGATGGCATAGCCGAGCTCGACGAGAACGGCGTCGCCGTGGTGCCCAACATCAAGCGCAACTACACCGTCGAGCAGCTCGACAGCAACCACCGGGACCTGTGGCTCCACGGCATGCGCTACATCGCCGACGGGTTCCACGCGGCGCTGTCCAGCTACGACAACGGCACGATCAAGCGCCGGGCGGCGCGCTACTCGGTGGACTACCTGCGCCGGTGCGGCCGGGAAGTGGGGCTGCGGGACCTGCCCATCCGCCACACCTGATCCCACCCCGCCCGTAATCCCAACAAGCCCGTAGCCCCAACTCGTCCGTAGTCCCAGCCCGGCCGGGGAACGCCTCCCGGCCGGGCTCCTTTCACCGAGGAGTCGTCATGTCCGTCACCGTGAACACCACCGAAGAAGAGCTCCACGGGCCGCACGCCCCGATGCCGCCGCAGGACATCGAGGCCGAGCAGTCCGTGCTCGGCGCGATGATGCTCAGCCGCGACGCCATCGCCGACGTGATCGAGGTCGTGCGGGCCGGGGAGTTCTACCGCCCCGACCACGGGGTGATCTTCCGCCACGTCGTGGAGCTGTTCGGCCGGGGCGAGCCCGCCGACGCGGTCACCGTGCGCGACGCGCTGGAGCAGTCCGGCGAACTCACGCAGATCACCCGAAACTCCGACACCGGGACGTACCTGCACACGCTGCTGGAGGCGGTGCCGACCGCGGCGAACGCGACGTTCTACGCCGAGATCGTGGCCGACCGGGCGCAGCGGCGCCGCATCATCGAGGAGGCCAGCGGCATCCTGCAGCAGGGCTACGGCGGGCAGGGCGAGGCCGCCGAGCTGCTCGACCGGGCGCAGGAGCGGTTCTCCTCGATCGGGCGCAGCCGCACCGAGGACATGTACTTCCTGCAGGACCTGGCCGACCCGCTGCTGTCCGAGCTGGAACGGATCCAGCGCAACGACGGGCGCTCCGGCATCCCCACCGGGTTCACCGAGCTCGACCGGCTCACCAACGGGCTGCAGCCGGGACAGCTCGCCGTCGTGGCGGCCAGGCCGGGACTGGGCAAGTCCGCGCTGGCGCTGGACATCGCCCGCTCAGCCGCGATCCGGCACCGCCGTGGGACGGCGCTGTTCAGCTTGGAGATGGGGCACGGGGAGCTGATGATGCGGCTGGTCTCGGCCGAGGCGAAGGTGCGGCTGGACCGGATGCGGGGCGGCTACATGTCCGAAGCGGACTGGAGCGCGACCGCGCGGCGCACCGGCGACGTGCAGGACGCACCGCTGGTGATCTCGGACGCGCCGAACATGACCATGATGGAGATCCGCGCCAGGGCGCGCAGGCTGAAACAGCGCGGGCAGCTGGACCTGGTGATCGTGGACTACCTGCAGCTGATGACCTCGGGCAGGCGGGTCGAGTCCCGCCAGCAGGAAGTCTCCGAGTTCTCCCGGAACCTCAAACTGCTGGCCAAGGAACTGGAGGTGCCCGTGGTGGCGCTCTCGCAGCTCAACCGAGGGCCGGAACAGCGCCTGGACAAAAAGCCCGAACTCGGGGATCTGCGGGAGAGCGGCTCGATCGAGCAGGACGCCGACCTGGTGGTGTTGCTGCACCGGCCGGACGCCTTCGAGCGCGACACCGCCCGCGTCGGCGAGGCCGACCTGATCCTGGCCAAGCAGCGTTCCGGACCGACCGGGGTGGTCACAGTGGCCCACCAGCTGCACTACAGCCGCTTCGTCGACATGGCCCCGGAGCCCGGCTGAATATAGATCCATCAAATCTAAAGGAGAGCTATCTTTTCTTTATAGGTGCCATACTAGATACACCACACAACAAAGAAAAATCACGATTTTCTTTATCCGATAAATTTTTCAGGCGCCCTTCATGACGCAAATATAACCTGAAGATCATCCTCGGTGATATCGGAATTCCAGATCGGCAAAATGGCTATCGAAGCCCACGAGCTAAACTCAGCGACACCGGTGCCGATTCGAACGAAAGCGCGAAACCTAGTCGGAATACAACGAATTTTACGACAGAGAGCAATCATAACATCTCGAATTTCGTCTTGATGGGCGAACCACTCTCCGGATTCACGCTGCCCCAAGGAACATGGAACAGGGTACCGAGTAAATCGATTAGAGAGGTGGTAAGGGACATACGCCACCTGGCCTACGTCGAACTCTAGCCCTGCCACTTCCACTCCGATAGGCAACAGCCCGTGATTCTCGGCGCGAATACCGATATACTTAGCGCCATCACTGTTTACTTCCTCACTCTTGACTGGCGCTTCGAGTGCTGTAGCGATCAGTCCGGAACCATTGGAGCCAACTCCACCGCGTAGTTCAACTACAAAGTTGACCTCCTTAAGAGAAGCGATGAACTCATCGAGCTTACGGACCAGCGGATCGATCTCTATATCAGTGACCGAACATCCTCCCCCTTGAGCGATCTGCCGACTTTTCCATTCAAGCAGTTCGCTAATAGTATAGAGGTCTTCGTGTTTGTCGACGTGATCGTGATGGGGACCATTACACAACAGCAACAAATTCTCGTCACTGTTGAGCTTGGCTCGATCGTAGCTGGGGTCGTGCCGCGGCCCTCCAGATTTAGCGGAGCGAATATGCGCAATCTGCACCGCAACGGTCCTGCGACCACGGTCCTCAAAGACCAACGGCGTCGTGCATCCAGGATAGGCACAGTGTCGCGCCGAACCGAAAAGGAATTTGATAGTTTGCTCGGTGTACCTGCTGGCCAATGTTGGCACCACCTATGATAAAATAGAAGATTTCGCCGATCAAAGCGACCGGACTGTGTCCCCTAAGGCTACGTCTCATTTGGTGTAGACGTGGCCTTAAGACTGATCGCGGTGACACAGCCCTGAGACACCTGAATCTTCTCAGGTTACACAAACCAATATGTTATGCGAATCACACCCCTATGCTAATCACGCTGGTATGACTCCGAAGAGGGGGTGCGGCCAGTGCCACCAGGGTGCTGGCCAGCGCCCACACCACCGCGGTGGCCAGCAGCAGACGGGCGTCGACGTGCTCGGCCAGCGGGCCGACGGCGGCCAGGCTCAGCGGCACGAGGACCAGGTTGCCGAGCTGGAAGCAGGACGCCACGCGGGCAAGCTGCAGGTCGGGCACGTGCCGCTGCAGCAGCCAGGCCTGAGTGGCCAGGTAGTACGAACCTTGCAGCCCGAACCCGAGTGCGGCCAGGCTGACCAGCCACAGCGGAGCGGCAGCGGCGAACAGCGCCAGATACGGCAGCATTAGCAGCGAGGCGGCCACCGCCGCCACGAGCGGGCGTGACGGGCGCAGCCGCAGCGCCAGCGCGCTGCCTGTGATCGAGCCGATCGCCTGAACCGCTCCGATCACCGCCCACGAGGCCGCACCGTGGTAGTGCTGCCGCGCCAGCAACGGTCCCAGCAGCATGTGCGGGCCGATCACCAGCGCCTGCAACAGGGCGGTGTAGCCCAGCAGAGTCCGCAGCCACGGGGTGGCCGTCACGTGTCGCCAGCCGCCCCACATCTCGGCCAGCACGCCCCGACGCTCCCGCTTCCCGGCGAGCGTGGTCACGGGGCCGATCAGCAGCAGCGAGAGCGCGCTGATGGTGAACGTGGCCGCATCGGCCAGCAATGCCCACCCCGAGCCGAGCCCGGCCACCAGCAGGCCCGCCACGCTGATCGCGGCCACCTTGTTCACATTGGCCGCCAGCCCGAGAAGCGCGTTGGCCTGCCGCAGCAGGTTCTCCGGCACCAGCGCGGGGAGCAGTCCGGTGGCCGCCGGGGTGAACACCGCGGTGCCCACCCCTGCGCAGCCCTGCAGCACGATCAGCGCCCAAAGTGGAAGCTGACCGGCCAGCAGCAGCGCCCCGCACACCGCCTGGGAGGCCATGCGCCACACGTCGGCGGCCACCATCACCCACCGTCGGTCGAACACGTCCCCCAGCACTCCCCCGGCCAGCGTCGCCACCACCACCGGCAACCGGTTCGCCAGCAGCACCCCGCCCAGTCCCACCGCCGAACCGGTCAGCTCCAACGCCGCGAACGCCACCGTCAACGGCACCAAGCTGTCCCCGAACGACGACAACACCCGCCCCACGAACAACCACCGAAACCCCCGCACACGCAGCGGAGAAACGGACGAAGCCTTCACAGCCGACTCGGTAGCGATCATCCACACATGGAGCACACATGCACGTGGCAAACGGAAGAGCTCAGCTCAGAGCGGGTGCGACAGGTACGAAGCGAAAGGCCCGCACGATCCAGATCGTTCCAACCATTCGTTTGATCATGATCACCCGTTCAGACCTGCAAAGGATGATCACCCCGCGATTACTGTCCATGCCGTGAAGGTAGTGCGCAAATACTGGGGATACGCGGTGGCCTTGGTCCTCCTGTACGGCTGGTTCAGCGCGACATTGGGAGCGGGCGTACTGGTGCTGCTCTCAGCGGCGACGTTCTTCTACGCACTCTTTCAAGCTCCGGTATGGTGTTGCGCCGAGACCAGAGGCAAGAACTTCTGCCACAACAACGCCAGCGGCATCCTCATGGGGTGTCACCTTCGAGAGCACCGCTGGCAGAAATTCAAGATGCTGGCACGAAAAAGCTCCTGGGGACGCCTGTTCCGGCGGCTGTGCTCTGGATTTCACGGCGTGGCTACCAGCTTCTCAGCACTCGGAGCGATGATTTCAGCAGTAGCAGCGGTAATAACTTTGGCGCTCGGGCGCTGAACTGGGCAAGATAATTACCGACGGCTGGCTCTTGGTGGACGAGACGAAGATCTATCCAGGATAAACGGGGTACCTGCCTCAACGCCTCCGTGAACGGTCCCCGGAAAGGCAGAAGGTCGACGTGAACAACCACTGCCTCCGATAAGCTCTTTCCGCTGGAACGCGGAAGAGGCACTGAGGCAACCAGTAACGTTGGCCCGGTAGCACTCTGATCGATACTCTGTGGATCATGACTTCTGAGATCATCCAGCTCATCTCCGCCGAACCAGGCTATTACCTGCGTAACGAGCAAGATGACCAAACCTTCTACACACCGATCGCGGCCTGGGCACTCATGGAGGACAAGGAAGGAACCAGGTGGATCGAACCGGTCGATCCGACTGGCGACGGATGGGACGGACAGCCGGAGGGAAACGGCAAGGAAGTCGTGCACGTAGCTGGAACGATCGAAGGCGAGAACTGGCCACCGCACGAAAAGGAAAGCTCGGCCGAAGACACACTCTCCAGTCACACGCGAGCGATGAGGTGGCTCGTCAAAGCTCTCGGCTCACACGAAAAGTCCGTTCGGAACCTCATCGGCGAACTCGACGCGCACGCCACCGAGGTCAAACGAGCGTTGCGCGGTCGCTGACGACGCTATCGCCCCCTTGCCTCACCACCGCTCCATAAGGCCGTAACTTCACACCAACCTCCACGCGATTTTTCGGGATCGATCCCGCTACCTGAAGCTTCGGTGTGATCATGTTCGAGTGAGGATAGTGACCAGGCGAGCTTGGCGGTGGTTGCGGGACTCCACATGGGCGCTGCTGGCAGTGGTGGTGCTGTTGGCTGGCGGAGTGCTGACGTGGTTGCCGATCCCTTGGGCAACTCTGGCAAACCGACTCGGCCACAGCCTGGCCATCTGGGGCATCTTCCGCGGTCCAGGATTGGCCACCCTGCTCGGCACCGTGCTGCTGGCCATGATCGTGGTAGCTAGGATGCTCACGTGGCGTCGTCAGCGGCACAGCGCGGAAAAGCGACGTCCAGCGGTGCGACCGCTGCGCTGGTGGTGGGTGGTACTCATCGCGCTGGTGATCGCAGGCGTGGTCGCTCTGGCGCTGTGGTGGTTGATGGGCTTGGCTGAGCATTCCCTGCCCAAGGACGAGCCCAAGGCTCGCATCGACGCGGTGCGCACCGCACTGACCCTGGGCGCCGGACTGGTCGGAGTGGTGGCGTTGGTGCTGACCTCACGCAAGCAGTGGCTGGCCGAGCACACCCAGCGCCACACCGAATCCGACGCTGCCGAACAGCGGGCCACCGAGCTCTACACCGCTGCCGCCGAACAACTGGCTTCGGACAAGGCTCCAGTACGACTGGCCGGGCTCTATGCCTTATCCCGACTCGGGCAGAACAACCCCACCTACCGCCAAACCATCGTCGACCTGTGGTGCGCCTACCTCCGCATGCCCTACGCCCCGCCCGGGCTCAAACAACATCAGGAAAACACCTCCGAACGCTCCATAACGGATACAACAAGACAGGATGACGACAACCAGCCACTGCTGCTTGACCTCGCCCCCACCTTGGCCGAGGCTGCCGGGCTTTCCCTGGATGGGGCCGAGCAACACCAGCAGGAAGGTCAGGTACGGCTGACCGCCCAACGGCTACTCGCCCACCACCAAAGCCCCCACTGGGATGAACACGGCCAGCCTACAAACCGCGCCTTCTGGGGAGGTGAACACGGCACAGGTATGGAACTCGACCTGACCGGGGCTACGCTCGGGCGTTGGAACTTCCGCAACTGCTCTGTCCGAACCGCCAACTTCACCGAGACACACTTCTACGGCTTAACAGACTTCCGAAAGTCGCGGTTCCACGGCGGCGTCATCTTCTTGGGAGCGCAGTTTCACAACATCGCCGACTTCGGGGGCTCAGAGTTCCACCACCACACTGACTTCGCCGGAATGCAATTCCACGATCACGCCTTTGGGGAAGTGTGGGTACGGCTCGATCACGACACCCCCGTGGCATCGATGTACCCGAAAGGATGGACGGTGCGCGAGACTAATTCTGGCGACGGGCACGAAGGCCGCTGGGGCAAGCTCGTACCAGTCGATGACACGACACCCGACGATGCAGAAGGCACCGGCTCCCCCGAATCAGATGAGCAGACACAGACCAACGAGTAATCCGACGAAGTTTGTTCCACGAGCGTTGACTTAGCGGAAGATACCGTTCGAGTACTACTCCGGCTCTGGCATCAATGCTTGGCCTGTTCTGGGCATGACCGTGGGCATGAAGTAGGTGAATCGGGCGAGACAGTTGGAACGACAGCGACACATGGAACAACCATCGATGCAGGTCAAACGCCTGCATGCGGTGTCGGCAGTCCTCCTAAAGCGGGTGTCGCAGGTTCGAATCCTGCCGAGGGCGCATCAACCCAGCGCCACGGGTGAGCAGGGATCTCGACCAAGATCGGTCCCCACTTTACCCCCACTTTTCGGGCTCTTCGCACTGATGTGTGGCGGGATACCCGTTGCCGAGCGGCCGGCTCCCGTCCGGTCGAAAGCCGGCTCTTCAAAAACGAAAGACTGCTGCTCCGCAACAAGCGCGATTCGTCACCGGCGAGTGAATCAACTCGCGGTCGCGAGTGCATCCCGCCGGGCAACCCTAACCCCGCTCGAGTGGTCGGGATCGCCCGCCACACGGGTCATCAGTCGAGACAGAACTCGTTGCCCTCGAGGTCCTGCATCACGATGCACGACTCGTCGTTTCCATCGGCGGGCAGCAGTCGCACACGAGTCGCGCCGAGCTCGATCAGTCGTGCGCACTCGGCCTCGAGTGTGGCGAGGCGCTCTTCACCCACTAGCCCGGTCCCGACCCGCACATCGAGATGTACTCGATTCTTGACGACCTTGCCCTCGGGAACGCGCTGGAAGAACAGCCGCGGCCCCGTACCGGAGGGATCGATGCAGGCGAATGCTGAGCCCTGATGTTCTGACGGCAGCGAACGATTGAAATCGTCCCAGGTGGCGGACCCCTCGGGTGGCGGTGGTACGACGTACCCCAATACTTCGCACCAGAAACGGGCGACGCGCTCGGGTTCCGCGCAGTCGAAGGTGACTTGGAACTGCCTTACCGATGTCATCGATCAAGCCTAGTGGAGTGTGCTGCCCACAGCGAGCGCTGCCGCGAGCGAGTAGCCGACGATTCGGACACCGAGCTGCGGGATCGCACCTGGTTCGAAACCGTCCCACCGCACGGAACGACACGCGGCCAGCACCGTTTCCACGAACCACTCCGCACGGCTACCGCGCAGGCAATGACCGCGTACCGAACGGTACTGGCCAGAACCGTATTCCCAGAATATCGCCATTTCCCCGCATGCGGCGGCGATAACCCCATTCCCACCCGATCAGGCGACCAGCGGAGTCCTGTCCGGTCCGAACAGGACGGTCTCGGGTAAGACTTCCGCGTGAGATGCTGGATTCATGCCACGAATCGCCACGGCCGAACGCGTCGAGCGGGAAGCACTGCTCGAATTCCTCCGTCCACGTCATCGCGGCCTGCTGTCGACCACCCGCGCCGGAGGCGGCCCGCAGATGTCCCCGGTGACCTGCGGTATCGACCCGCAGGGTCGGATCGTGGTCTCCACCTACCCGGCCCGCGCCAAGACCCGCAACGCGCGTCGCGACCCACGAGTGTCGATCTGCGTCCTCTCCGACGAGTGGGACGGACCGTACGTGCAGGTCGACGGCCGCGCCCGGGTGCTGGACATGCCCGAGGCGCTGGACGGCCTCGTCGACTACTTTCGCTGCATCTCGGGTGAGCACCCCGACTGGGACGAGTACCGCGAAGCCATGGCCCGGCAGCACAAGTCACTGCTCCGCATCGAGATCGAGAACTGGGGCCCGATCGCCACCGGTGGTTTCCCGCCTCACCTCGCGGAATCCTGAACAGCGACGAGCGGCATTCCGTACCCGGAGCAGCGACTCGACGAAGGTGGGGCGTTTCCCCACTGCGGAGTGCCCGGCTGTGCAGTCCGCGTCACCCGGGCTCCCGGCCGGCGAAACGGTCAGGTCGAAGGAGCGCGGAGCATACGGCGCGGGTAACCGCACCATCTGCTCCGCGATTACGCAAGAGCCGACCACTCACAGAACTTCGGACCGGACGAACGAGTCGTTCCACAACGAGTCGCAAATATCAGCATCCCTGATTCCAGATGAACACGACGCTCAACGCCTCCGCGGACGAGGCAAGAGCGAATCACCACGACGAGGTGGCAGGAGGACCGCGTGACCGACTATGCCGAGGACGCGGACGGCTCGGAGTCGTCCGACACCGACGCGCCGCTGACGCTTTACCTGGTCAAGCGGCTGGAAATGGTCGTCCGCGCGCTGATGGACGACGCCTTGCGCCCCCACGGCCTGACCACGCTGCAGTACACCGCGCTGACCGTGCTGGAACAGCGCGGCGAGCTCTCCTCCGCCCAACTTGCCCGGCGCTCCTTCGTGACTCCGCAGACCATGCACGAGATGGTGCAGTGGTTGGAACGGCACGAGCTGGTGCGACGCAGGCGCGACGAGACCAACCGCCGTGCCCTGCTGATCAGCCTGACCACGCGGGGCCGGGAACTGGTCACCACCTGCGCGCCCATGATCGACTCACTGGAACGACGCGTGCTGGACTCGATGAACCCCGGGGAGCGCCTGGTCTTCCGGGAGTGCCTCGACAGAGGCTACGCGGCGCTGACCCCGCTGGTGCAACAACGAACCGAGTCCGGAGACACCCCCGCTTCGGGATCCTGACCCACCGCCCGGTGGACGAAGCCCCGACTCCGGGTGCTCAAAGCGGCCCGAACGGAGTCTTGCGGCAGCAACAGCTCTTGTGCATTATCAGGATACCTGATTAATTCCGCCGTTGGCTCGACAGGGACCCGTGCTCACCCCGCGGGAGCGGGCCCCATCCGCCACTCGCACGAGGAGCGTTCGAGTTGTCCACCATGAACGGATCCACCACGAACCGGTACGAAACCGTCGGGGTCGAGGTCGACGACTCCGGAACCGGCTGGCTCACGTTCGACCGGCCCGAAAAACGCAACGCCATGAACCCGACGCTCAACCGCGAGATGATCCGGGCACTGGAACAACTCGAAGCCGACGAGCGGGTCCGCGTGGTGGTGTTGACCGGAAACGGCCAGGCCTGGTCGGCGGGCATGGATCTCAAGGAGTACTTCCGGGAAGTGGAGGAGGCACCACCGCACGTGGAGAACCGGGCCCGCCGGGAGAGCGCCGAGTGGCAGTGGCGGCGCCTGATCCACTTCGCCAAACCCACCGTCGCGATGGTCAACGGATGGTGCTTCGGCGGCGCGTTCACCCCGCTGGTGTGCTGTGACCTGGCGATAGCCGCCGAGGACGCGACGTTCGGCCTGTCCGAGGTCAACTGGGGCATTCCGCCCGGTGGACTGGTCTCCCGGGCACTGGCGGAAACCGTGCCTTCCCGGGACGCGCTGTGGTTCATCATGACCGGGGAAACCTTCGACGGCCGTCGCGCGGAGCGGATGCGCCTGGTCAACGAAGCGGTTCCCGCCGAGCGACTGCGCCCGCGCACCGTGGAAGTGGCGACCCGACTGGCGGGGATGAACACCCACGTGTTGCGTGCGGCCAAGGTCGGTTTCAAGAAGGCACAGCAGCTCTCGTGGGACCAGGCCGAGGACTATCTGTACGCCAAACTGGACGCCGCGACCGGCCACGATCCCGAGCGGGGCAAGCAGCAGGGGCTCAAGCAGTTCCTCGACGACAAGACCTACCGGCCGGGCCTCGGCTCGTACGAGCAGGAGGCATGACGACGAGCCCACCCCCACGACGATTCGGCCGGAGTTCACCCGGCTGACTCCGGCCGGCTCGTGCTCGGCCCCACGCTCGGGAGAGGTGCACACGTATGCGCAATCAGGGACTGGGTTCCTGGCCGGTCAGACGCGCCCGCGCCACGCCGGACAAGGCAGCCGTGATCCACCGGGGAGGCACCCGCACTTACCGTGAGTGGTGCGGACGCGTGCATGCCCTGGCCAACGGCCTGCACCAGCGAGGAGTGGGCAGAGGCGACCGCATCGCCTATCTCGGCCCGAACCACCCGGCGTTGTTGGAGACGCTGTTCGCGGCGGGAACGTTGGGGGCCGTCTTCGTGCCGCTGAACACCAGGCTCGCAGCGGCGGAACTGACGTTCACCCTGCACGACTGCGGCGCCGAAGTGCTCGTGCACGACGGGCGACACACCGAAACGGCCCGATCGCTCCGGGAGCGCATTCCCGAGCTGCTGCTGATCACCACCACCGAGGACAACAGCGGGGAGGAAGATCTCGAGACCCTGATCTCGGCCGCGCCGAGCGACTTCCGGGACGAACCGGTCGCGCCCGAGGAAACGGCGCTGGTCCTCTACACCTCAGGCACCACCGGGCGCCCGAAAGGCGCGAGGATGAGCCACGGCAACGCCATCTGGAACGCGCTCAACGTGCTGGTCGACGTGGACATCACCAGCACCGAGGTCACCCTGCTCAACGCTCCGCTGTTCCACAGCGCGGCACTGGGGATGACCTGCCTGCCCACGCTGCTCAAGGGCGGGACGGTGGTGTTGGAGGAGAGATTCGACGTCGATACCACCTTCGATCTGATCGAACGGCTCCGGATCACGCTGATGTTCGGTGTTCCGACCATGTTCGACGCGTTGAGTCGTGCTGCGCGCTGGCCGGACGCGGACCTGTCGAGCCTGCGTTTCCTGCTGTGCGGTGGCGCTCCGGTCCCCGCGGAGCTCATCCGCCGCTACAGTGCACGAGGGTTGGCCTTCATGCAGGGTTACGGCATGACCGAAGCTTCTCCCGGCGTTCTACTGCTGAGTGCCGCCGAGAGTGCCGAGCGAATCGGCTACGCGGGCAAACCGGCGTTCTTCAGCGACGTACGCCTCGAACGGACCGACGGTACGACGCCTTCGGTCGGCGAGCCGGGGGAGATCCTCGTGACGGGACCGAACGTGGTGGCCGGATACTGGCAGCGCCCCGCCGACACCGCGAACGCCTTCACCGAGGACGGCTGGTTCCGTTCCGGCGATCTCGCCACCGTCGACGAGGCCGGTTTTCACCGCATCGTGGGCCGGATAAAGGACATGTTCATCTCCGGTGGGGAGAACGTGTATCCGGCGGAGATCGAGTCGGTGCTGCACGAGCATCCCGCGGTGGTGGAAGCCGCCGTGGTCGGGGTACCGGACCCCGTCTGGGGCGAAGTGGGCAGGGCAGCGGTCGTCGTCGGCACCGAGCGCCCCGCCGAAACCGGCGAGCTCGCCGAGTTCATCGCCGAACGACTCGGCGGCTACAAGGTTCCGAAAAGGATCGATCTCGTGGACGAACTGCCGCGTGGTGCCACCGGCAAGGTGGACAAGCAGGCGATCCGCCGAGCGCACGGCTGAGAACCCACCGGATTTTCCGGGGTGGAGGGGCACCGAGTTCGTCGGGTGGGACTGACCACGACGATTCCGGGATCCGCACGGGCGGCGTCAATTTCTCGCGAAATCGCCGAGCCGGAGCTACGAGCGAAGGCAGTCGAGTGGTACTCGCCGAAATCGCCCGGCAGGCGGACAACGGATTCACCCCGCCGCGAGGAACGGGCTGCCCACAGCGGCACGACTTTCGGAGGAAAGCAGCAGCTGAGGGAGACCGTTGTCCCCTCGGGGACGTTCGGGTGGCACTTTTCGGCTCTGCCGGACGTGCCATCGACAGCGCCGGATCGACGTAATGCTGGATCGGTTCTGGCGGCAGCACACTGGTCTGGACCGCATGAGGGCCGTTACCGCGGCCCGACCGAAGGAGGCACCTTGTTCAGCAGGAGAACATTCCTGGGGGGACTTTCCACTGCGGCGCTGGCGGCACCGGTACTGGGTAGCGGCGCCATCGCGGCGGCACGGCCACGAACCACCGCCGCGGCCGTGCCACTGCCACTGACGATCGCCAACCACACCGGCAACTTCGCGAACACCTCGATCTCGCTCTACATCGTCGGAGTCGACCACTCGGGTCAGCAGGTTCGGGTCACCCCCGACGGCCGGAGGGTGCCGATCTCGTTCTCCGACAACGGTTCGGACGGTTACGCCCACTACGGAATTCCGCTGAACAGCAGCGGCGACACGCAGCTCAGCCTGCCCGCCATGTCGGGACGCATCTATTTCGCCCTGGGCGGCGAGCTCAAGTTCAAGGTGGTCGAGAGCGGCACCGGTCAACCGGCGCTGCAGTACCCGGCAGGCTGGGTGCCCAGCGATCCGAGTAACACGGTGCTGCACGACACCTTCGAGTTCACGCTCAACGAGACCGGCATGTACTGCAACACCACGATGGTGGACATGTTCAGCGTGCCCTCCTCCATCAGGCTCGTGGGCGCCTCGGACCAGACCACCGGCACGCTGGAGTCGGGCGGCCGGGACCGGATCTTCTCCAGCGTCACCTCCACCCCCGGTTTCGAGAACCTGCAGCAGGGCGACTACCGGATCGTCGCTCCCGGCCACGCTCTGGACCTGGGCAACTTCTCCAGCACCTACTTCGACCCCTACATCGACCAGGTGTGGGAGAAGTACCGTTCGAGCACGATGACCGTGGACATCGGCACCGGTGTCTACCACGGCTCGGTCTCCGGTGATCGGTTCGTCTTCGACGGAGACGTCGGTGCTTTCGACCGGCCGAGCACCCGTGACGTGCTGTTCTGCGACGGTGCGCTCGCGGCGGGTGCGGCCCCGAGAGGCCCGGTGGCGGCGATCCTGGCCGCCGGACTCAACCGGTCCAACCTGCACAGCGTCACCTCGCAGCCCGCCTCCAACCCGGCCGGCTTCTACAACCACTCGGTGACGAACCACTACGCGAAGGCGATGCACGCCAACACGGTCGACGGCAAGGCTTACGGCTTCGCTTTCGACGACGTGGCCGGTTTCGCGTCCTACATCCAGGACACGCAGGCGAGTTCCGCCACGCTGACGCTCACCCCGATGTGAGGTAGCCGTTCCGACAGGCGTGACACGGATCGACCACCCGCTCGGGCCAACCGCTTCCGGGCGGGTGGTCGCGTTTCGGGAGCAGCCATTTCGGAAGCAGCCGGTTCTGGAGGCACACGAGGTGCCACGGATCATCGGTCTCGGAGCACATCCCGTCCGGGACGTCCTCTCGAACCGCTCCAGCATGTCCGGGATCCTCTGCCGCACGTGGGCGAGGAAACGCTCCATTCGCGACACCGCCACCACCGGCGCTGTCGGGGCGTCGGTGGCGGCGGGTCGGGTATCCGCGGTGAACCGGAGACGGGCTCGGTACCCGCCGCTCGAACGACGGGTACCGCTTCGGTCCGGTCACATAGCTTGCCCGGTGGCCACCTGCGACCAGCTCCTCCACCAGCACGAGCGTGGATCGCCGTGCCCGACAGCCGGCGGCCCGAGCAACGCGAAGTGCATGCTCGCCTCGTCGCGCCTCGGTCGGGGTGTGTCACAGCGGGCGGCGGAATCCCTTCACCGCGAAGAAGGCACCTACGAGCAGCAGAACCGCGCTGGTGCCCACCGCGGAGAACACGCCGGTTCCCACCGGCATCGCCAGTGACAGGTCCCGGGAGGCGTCGACCGCGTAGGTCAGCGGGTTGATGCGTGCGACGATGCTCAGCCAGTCGGGCAGCGCTTTCAGCGGGACGAACGCGCTGGAGGCGAACATCAGCGGGAACATGGCCAGGAAGCCGACGCTCTGCATGACCTCCTCCTTGCGGACCCACGAGGCGATCGCGAGGAAGACCCAGGTCAACGACCAGCTCACCAACAGCGCGAGCAGCCACGCGCTGAAGGTACCGAGGAAACCGCCCTGCGGGGAGAAACCGAACAGTACGGCGGCGGCCCCCAGCAGGATCAGCAGTTGCACCGCCGTGCGGAACAGGTCGGCGAGGCTGCGTGCCAGCAGTACCGAGCCCATCCGGATGGGCAGTGAGCGGAATCGGCCGAGCACACCGTTCTTCATGTCGGTGATCAGCCCCACACCGGATTGCAGTGAGGCACCGATACCGGTGGTGACCAGGATGGCGGGCATCAGGTAGTTGATGTAGCTGCCGGTCTGGATGCTCGACAGCAACGCCTTGCCGAAGACCTGGCTGAACAGGGTCAGCATGATCAGCGGTTGTAGCAGGCTGAAGACGACTATTCGGGGATCTTTCAGGACCGCACGTAAGGATCTGCCGGTCAGAACCACGATCTGGGTCCACACCCCTGCGCCGTGCCAGTTGCTGCGGTCCGGTGTGGACTCTTGTTCTCCGGTTCGCGGAGCGGTGAGTGTACTGGTCATCTGGACTTCCCGTCGCTCAGGCAGCCGGTTCGGCGGAGTGGTGGGCAAGGGTCAGGTAGACGTCGTCCAGCGTCGGCTCACCGAGGCCGAGACCGCTGACCTCGATGCCGGCCTCGTCCAGCGCGCGGACCACCACCGCGAGTTCGTGCGAGGCGTTGACCGGGGTGGTGATGGCGTTGCGCTGTTCGTCGTGCACCGGGCTGAGGCCGGCACGGCCGAGCGCTTCGAGGGCGCGGGCGGAATCGGCGGCGTCGGTGAGCGTGGCGGTGGCGGTCCGCTGGCCCACCTCGGCCTTCAGTTCCTCGGCGGTTCCGGAAGCGACGACCTTGCCGCTGGAGAGCACGGTGATGGAGTCGGCGAGCCGGTCTGCCTCGTCGAGGTACTGCGTGGTGAGCAGCACTGTGGTGCCGTCGTCGACCAGGTTCTCCACGATCCGCCACAGCCCCATCCGACTGGTCGGATCCAGCCCGGTGGTCGGCTCGTCGAGGAAGATCACGTCAGGATGACCGACGAGGCTGGCCGCCAGATCCAGTCTGCGCCGCATACCGCCGGAGTACGTCCGGGCCGGCCGCTTGGCCGCCTCGGTCAGCTCGAACAGGGTCAGCAGCTCTTCCGCCCGCTGCTTGGCGGCACGCTTGCTCGCCCCCAGCAGCCTGGCGATCAGCACCAGATTGTCCAGTCCGGACAACTGTTCGTCGACGGCGGCGAACTGGCCGGTCAACCCGATGCGGGCGCAGACCTGCCTGCGCTGCCGGACGACGTCGTAGCCCGCGACGTGCGCCGTTCCGGCGGTCGGTGGTGCCAGCGTGCTGAGGATGTTGACCAGCGTGGTCTTGCCCGCGCCGTTGTGCCCCAGCAGCCCCAGGACGTTGCCCTGGGGGACTCGCAGGCTCACGTCGTCGAGAGCCTTGAACTTTCCGAAGTCCTTGGTTACGTGTTCGACCTCGATGGGCGGTCTTGCCATTGTTTCCCTCTCACCGGTTCGGGCCGGTCGATGTCGGGGGTTCGAGATGTCGGGACTGAGCCCGCGGGGCTGCTAGGCCGCCAGTGCACCGTGCAGCAGCACGTCGATGCGCGGGGCCAGTTTGGCGCGCGCCTCCTCGTCCGAGTTGCCGTCGAACCGCGCGCTCAGCAACAGACCGAGCAACATGGCCGCGACGTCTTCCACGGGAACCCGCAGCCGTTGCTCGTCGGGAACTATCAACTCGACGAACGCATCGGTCAGTTCGAGCACGAAACGTGGCGGCTCGTGTCGCGCGGCCCGTTTCGCGTCGTGGGTCTCGCGTTGGTGCAGATCGTAGTCGGAAGCTGCCAGATTGCGCTTCAGTTCACCCAGTCTGTCGAAGTGATCGAGCACCAGCGCCGCCCCTTCGGTCAGTCTGGCCTCGAGTGACTGGGTCGTTGATATCTCCCTTATCCGGGCACACACCTCGTCGGTGCGGAACGCCTCCGCGAGACAGGCACGAAGCAACTCGCCCTTGTCCGTGAAGACCCGGAAAACCGTCCCTTCCGCCACATCCGCCGCTTGGGCGATGGCTCGGGTGGTCACGTTCGCGCCCTGCTCGGCGAGCAGGGGCAACGTGGCCCGAACGATTTCGGTACGCCGCTGTTCCGAGCTCATCGCCGGGGCACGGCGGCGGGATTCCGGTGTGCTCACACCCCCACTGTACTGAGTGAGTACTCACTCAGCAACCGGTGCGACCGGACGCCCTGAGCCGAACGGACACCCGACCCGCGATCCGGAACGGTTCCCGGCACCGCTCGTGCCGACCGCCGGGCACTACGGCCACCAAGCGCTGCGGCCGGCGGACTCCCCGCCGGCGGACTCCCGACCGGCAGGAAATCGCACCACTCACCACGTCCCCGGCGAGTTCGCGACCTGCTCACGGCGGGCACCAACCCCGCAACTGAGGCCATTACGATGACCGCCCCCTCGGGAAGGCCTTACAGCCGGTACTCCCCTCTCGCCGAGACCAGCCTCCTGACTGAATCCCGGGAACCGCACCCATCCGTCACGGTGACACTGGCAACCGGGGCGAACCCCGCCCGAAGCGTCGGCCACCGAACCGGCGAGCTCGCTGTTGTGCGCCAGTGCCGACGTAGCCCCACGAACATTCTCCAACCACTTCATTTCCAAGGAGGAAGTGCTCGCCCCGTGGAACCGGGAGACCGTCGACAACACCCGAAGCGCATCCTGGAACGCGCTCCCGCGGAGGAGTCGCCCGAAGTGCCCCCAGTGGTACTCGGCGAGACCGTCGGCACGGCGATGAGTGGCCCCACCCGGCGTGATCAGGCCGTCGTGCCTCGACCACCCCGAAGTGCTCGAAAAGATCGTGACCTCGTTCCGCACGTTGGAGGCCTCGCCCGCCGAGGGCTTCGCCGCGCGACTCGCCAGGAACACCGAGGACGTGCAGTGCGGCTGCTGGCCGCCACGACGATCACCACGCTCCGCCTCGGTGCAGAGCCGCATCGTCACTGCCTCCGGTGACACGCGGCGTTTCCGCACCAATGTGCTCGCCCGGCGCGAGAAATGATCGACCGACGACTCCCACCGGAAAAACGATCGAGCGTGTTGGAGCGACACGCGCTATGGTGCTTGACACTGGCCGAGGACGGTACCGATCAGCGACGCGACACTGCGAACCGCCAACAGAGGTTCGTTCGGAACAAGTACTCCAGGCAGGCTGGCACGTGAGGCGGAGGCGCGAGAAATCGCAGTTCACCCGAGACGTGGTCACAGCACGTAGCGAACGACTCACGGCGCTCGCCTGCTCGCACGGGCGGCGACCGAGCACCTGAGCAAGTTCTATATTATAGCCCTGAAACCCGAGACGGAATCAAAAACGACTACTCACACTGTTCTTGCGGTGAGAGGGGTAACAGTGGCGGTCACCGAGGCGACGCGGGACGAGGAATCTTCTCAGTTATTTTCCAGTGGCGCGATACCGAACCAATCGGGAAAACGGGAAACCGCGTTGGTGGCCGGTGGTGCAGCGCTACTCGCCGGGCTCGTGTTCATGCTCGTGCGAGGCGGACTCACGGACGACGCCTACATCACCATCGACTTCGCACGTAACGTGGCCTTTCACGGCCACTGGGGAATGATCCAGCAGGAATTCTCCAACACCGCCACCTCCCCGCTGAACGTGCTGGTACTGGCGGCGCTGACCTTCCTGCTGCGGCAGCCCGTGCTGGCGCTGGGCACGCTTTTCGTAATCGCCAACGCCGTGCTGGCCGTGGCACTGCACCGCTCCGCACGACACAGCGGTTTCTCGCGCCTGACCGTGATCCTGGGCACCCTGCTCGTGCTGAGCAACCCGTTCCTGCTCTCCTCGGTCGGGTTGGAGATGACGCTGGCTTCCGCGCTGCTGGGGCTGCTACTGCTGGGAGCCACCACCCACAACCGGGTGTTGTTCGGCGTGGCGGCCGGACTGCTCGCGTTGACCAGACTGGACCTGGGTGTCTTCGTCGTGGTGCTGCTGCTGGGTCGCCCCGCACTGTGGCGGAAATTCTGGCGCTGGCTGGTGCCCGCCTGCCTCGTCTCACTGCCGTGGTTCGGCTTCAGCTGGTTGGCGTTCGGCTCGGCCGTACCCGACACGCTGGTACTCAAGCAGATGCAAGAAGCCTGGGGCAGCTGGAGCTTCGGCAACGGACTGGGGCTCTACTACGAGGTGTATCCCGCCGCGACCATCGCTGCGCTGAGCACTGTGGCGCTCGGAGCGCTCGCGCTGCCGGTTTGGCTGGTGACACGACTGCTGCGCAACACCGCGGCGCACAGGCTGCACCCCTGGGCACTCATGGGAGTGGGCGGGGTCGCGCACTTCTACGCCTACACCATGCTCGGGGTTCCCCCGTACCACTGGTACTACGTTCCGAGCATGCTGGGGCTCACGATGTTCCTCGCCGGTGTTATCGGAGCCGCCACGGCGGTGGCCGCCCGAAACCGGCGGGCGATTCCGGTGCTTGCCGCGACTGTGGCGGTGGCCCTGGGAACCGCGATGTTCGCCAACCAGGCCAGGGTCGCGATGGAAACCGGGATGCCCTGGCAACGCGCCACGATCACGACCAACTGGGCGACACCGGCGGACTACGCCAGGGTCGGGAACCTGCTGGAACAGCGGATCGGCGACGCCACGGTACGCAGTCCCGGCGAGATCGGCACCCTGGCCTACTTCTGCGAATGCTCCATAGTGGATGGACTGTCGGACCGCGGAATCCTGACTCCCGACATCAACGAACGCATCGCGGAGGCCGGGCCGGTCACCGGAGCTCTGCTCCGTGCGAACTACCGGAACTTCACCCCCGTGGAACCACGAGAGGTCGACTACGTCCTGACCAGGGTCATGGGCCGTGGACCAGCCCCCGCCTGGAACATCGACTCACCGTGGACCGAGCCCGCACACCTCGTCCTCAAGAAGGTGGAGCAGTGAGCCACTCGGCCGAAACGGAGCTTCATGCGGGCAACGGGCCGGACATCGGGTTGGGCTGCGGCAGGTAGATATCCCCCTGGTCGGGACGCAGCCGCATGGTGGCCAGCGCTTTCTGCGGCAGCTCCGGAGCGAACAGCGCCGCGAGATCCGCGGTGAGCGCGGCCCCACCCCGCTGCCCGACCCGTGCGGCCACTGCCGAAACCGCTTCCCGCACGATCCGCCACGCCACCGGCCCCGGCAGGGCGCACGAGCGCTGAAGCAGCACCACCACCTCTGCCAGGTTCGCCTGCAGCGTGGCGTGGCACATCTTGGCACGCAGCACCGCCGGGTCCTCGGTGCTCGTGACTCCCGGCCGCGTCGTCGGCACCTCGTAGCCCGCTGCCCGCAGCCGACCCGGATGCACCCGCACCCCGGCGAAGTCTCGCAGCAGCAGCCGGACCGGGCGGGAGTGCCGCACCACAACCAGGGTGTTCTGCAGATGTGCCTCCACGGCGATGCCGTAGCACGACAGCAGCGGCAACGTGGCGGCGAGCAACGATTCGGCGTAGTCCCGCAGGAACCACCGGCTCGCTTCGGCGCGTGTCACGTGGCCGTGCAGTGCCATCGTGTCCACCAGCTCCACCAGCAACGGCTCTCCCGAGACCGGGGAGGGTGCCAGCAGGGTCGCGGCGGTAACGGCCTGTTCACCCTCGTGGAGCGAGTCGGCGGGGTCCTGGCGCAGCAACGCGGACAGGCCACGCCTGCGCCCGGGCGAGGCCGAGCCGCCTTCCGAGGGCTCGAAGGCAACCCCTGCGAGATCGGGGACGATCCCCGCGCCACTCGCCAGAACCCGGTCCTCGGCGAACAGTTTCCGCAACAACGTGCCGAGCACGGGCCCGTCCCGGGTGCTCTCCGGCGCGATGGTTCGCCTGGCCGAGGTCAACAGCACGTCCAGCGCTGTTTTGACGGTCAGCCGCCGTCCGTGCCTGCCGGGACGATCGGTCACCAGGGTTCGCACCGAGAGGGTGGGTCTGCACGAAAGTCGCGGCTCGTCGAGCAGCAGCAGCGCGCCCGAGGCGAGCTCGGCGGAGTACTCGCGCGGCACGACGTTGCGCGCCTGCCAGGGATGCACCGGAATCAGCAGGTAATCCGACGGCTCAACACACCGTCGGAGCAACTCCCTGCGAGATCCGGCCGCCAGTGCCGGAAAGTGCTCGGCGAGCAGCTCGCCGACCGAGCGTCCGGTTTCGTCCGGCGTGGACCGCACGAAACCACGCCACACCGCCGCGAAACGCAGCTCGACCACTCGCCCGGATTCGGCGGTGTAGCGCGTGGAATCGGCGGGGGAGAAGCCGCCCCGCACCTTGCCGCAGGGATGTGTGTTGTGCCCCTCGGCGGTCAGCGCGTCCAGTTCGAGCGTGACCTCACTGGCGGAGTGCCGGAACGCCAGCGCGGGCAGCAGACCGGTGCTGCCGAGACCGGCGCCCCGAAGCGACACGAGCGTTGACCTGCGCCGGACCGTCGCACGGGAGAGCGCCAGGTTTCGGGCGGAGTCGGCGAGTTCGTTCCGCAGTCTGCGCCAACCGTCGGCCTCGGTCTCGGTCGCGGCCTCGGGCCGCAGCACCCCGATCAACTGCCCCGGACGTGCCAGCTCGACGACCGCGACACCGCCGTCGAACAGCACCGGCCCGTGGACCCGATGCAACCCGAACGGGGGCTCCCCCGAGCACACCGTGACGAGCGTACCGCCGTTCAGCCGCACCAACACCAGCTCGCCGTCGCGAGAACACCACCGGATTCGCAGCGCCCCGACGGCACCGCTGGACAGCCCCAGCCGGTGTGCCATCGACACATTCGACACCTCGTCGGTTCCGGAAAGAGGTGCTCGGAAAACGTCCACAGCGCCGGGCAGCAGCTGTTCCCGCAACAGCGCGGCAAGCGCGTGGTGGGCGGTGTCCCGTCGCGCGACCGGTAGTTCCGCCACCCACTCCTCGGCCAACTCGGCGTCCTCGGCGCGGAGTTCGCGCAGCATGGCTCGCTCGTCGGCGTCGAACGAGTCCGAATCACCCGGGAGGAACTCGCCGGTGAACGCTACCCCGGTGGTCATGTCGCCGAAAGCGGGTTCGGAGCGGAAACGTAGCGCTGCTCGGTGACCAGCCCGGCCAGGCGCATCCCCAGCATCGTCTTGAGCCGCCACGGCCGCTCCAGCAACGCCTCTGCGTCGGAGTCGCAGTCCGCGGCCTCGTCCCCGTCGACAGCCCTGGTTCGCAACCGGTCGAAGACCCCCGCCGCGCTGTGCCGCACCACCCGCCACAGCGGTCGTTCCGCACAGCCGGTGGCGGCGGCAGCGGCGGCCACGAGCTCACCGAGCTGATTCCCGAACAGCGGGAAGTACAGCTTGTCACGCAACGCCGCGGCATCGGTGCCCGGCAGCGCGGATCCCCGGTGCGGATCGAACTCGTGCCCACGTCGTCGCAGCCGCTCGGACAACACCCGAACCCCGCCGATGTCCCGCACGAACAGCCGGTGCGGCAGGCCGTCGCGCAGCACCAGCACGGTGTTCTGCGGATGCGGTTCCAGCGCGATGCCGTAACGCACCAGCAGCGCGAGCAGCGGGAACATCCCCAGCCCCAGGTGCAGCCGCAGCCAGCGACGCGCGGTGTCGAGCGAGGACTCCGCGCCGGCACCCCGCCCGTCCCGGAGGCGGGGGTTCAGTTCGGTCAGCACGTCGGCGAGCACGTTGTTGCCGGTCAGCGGGGAACGGGCGAGCAGTGCCGCCACCGGCAGCGCCACCTCCCCGGTGGCCATCGACGCACCCGGGTGCTCGCGCAGCACCGCCGCCAGTGATCGAGCACGTGCCCCGTCACGCTGCGCGTCCCCTGTCGAGTCGGCGGGCCGGTGTCCCGCGGCTGCGAGTTCCCGGCACACCGTGAAACGCGGTCGACCGTGCTCGTCGACCGGTGACAGGTCGGGGTCCCGGGCCACGATGCGGTCGAACAGCGCGGACAGTTCCGGCCCGTTGTGCACCGCCCCGGGGGAGACTCCGCGTACCGCGCCGGTCAGCCGTACCTCGACGGCGGTTTTGACCTGCAACCCCGGCGGGCGAGCCGGCTCACGCACCTCCAGCGTGCGCAGCGACATCAGCGGGCGTGCCGGAACGGTGGTGTCGAGCACCACAGCGGTTCCGTTGGCGAGGGAGCTCCCGTGCAGGTCCGGGATCGCGAACCGCAGCTGGTGCGGGTGTACCGGGATCAACGTGTACGACGCCGGGGAGTAACCCCGGCCGAGCAGCTCCGACTCTGCTTCCTCGGTCGCTCGCGGAAAGGCGGTGCGCAGCTCGCGCCACATCGCCCCGGCCCCGTCGAGCTCACCGGTGTGGTCGGCGCCGGAGACCGCGTCTCGGGCCACGGCCACCAACCGCAGGTCGAATCCGACCCCGAACTCGGGCGCGTACCGGCGCTCGTCGTCCGCACCGAGACCGATCCTGACCTTGGCCACGGGCTGCATCGGGTGCCCGTCGATCACCCACTGCTCGAAGGCGCCCAGCAGGGAATCGTCGGAGCCGTGACGCGTACGCAGCGCTCCGACGAGCGCGGTGAACGGTCGGCTTCGGAGGTCCACAGCGGAGGCCGAGTCGCGGAGCTCGCGGGCACGCGCCCGTTCGGCACGCAGCGCCCGCACCAACCCCGCCACGCTCTCCCCGAGATCGACGCGGAGCCCCAGCCACGCCTCCGGATCTCCCACCAGCAGCTCCAGCCGCAGCAGCACGTCGAGCAGTTCCGCGGGATCGTGCACCGTACGTGACTCGTCGGTGCCCTCCGAGATCGTGATCGGCCCGTCGGGAGCGAGCCTGCCCGTGGCGGTTACCCGGCTCAGCGGGATGCGGACGCCGCGCCGGGCGGCGCGTTCGGGATCGAGCAGCTCTTCCCGAACGAGTGCGGAGACCAGTCGCTCCAACACGACCGTTCGGGCGGACACGGCTCCCCGAGCACGGTAGTCGGTGGCGGGCGGCGCGGTGCCGTGCCGGACACCGGCGCCGTGCCGGGGCGCCGCACCCGAGGCGGACGTAACCACCTCCGCACGATCTGCGCTCACTCCCTCAGCGTGATCACTCACCGGCTCGAGGGCAACAGCCCCGCGCAAACTCACCCGCTTTGCGTAGCGATATGAACCACGACTTCGAAGCGGGAGGGCGAGCAAGCGGGCGCGGGCACCCCGAGCGAGCACCGCCCGAGTAGGCACCGCCCGGTGTCTCACCGCGGCTGGGCAGGATTCCGATGCCGGCGCGGGCCCCGGCGCCGGTGAACGGACTCACCGTGTCGAGGAACGCTCCAGTCTGGCCCGGTCCAAATAGCACCACGCCCAGTGCTCGTCCGGTTCCGCCGAAGCCACGATCGGATGCGTGCACGTGTCGGCGTGCGCACTGGCGTGCCGGTGCGGCGAGGAGTCGCAGCACCCCACGTTGCCGCAGTGCAGGCACGTCCGCAGGTGAACCCAGTCGCGCTCGCCGAGCCGCAGGCACTCGGTACAGCCCGCCGAGGACGGCAGTACCGGCTCGATCTCGGTTGCGTGCGGACAGGCCGTGGTCGGATCGACCCGAAAATCCACCGGGGTGTTCGGATCCGGGTAACCGGCGGAATCGAGCCGCCCGAGACGCCGCAGCACGGTGTCCGTCAGCGGGTGGGCCACGGCATCGACCGTGTCGACGATCCGGTCCACCCCGGCGGGCACGAGTTCCTCCGCACCGGCGCGATCGGTCGGACGCACCACGATCGACGTCTCCGGTGCGAACCGCGCGACCACGGCGGCGATCCGGGCGGCCTGTTCACCCGAGTTCTCGCAGATGACCACCAACCGCGCCGTCGCCAGTCCGGCCTCGTGCAGCACGTTGCCGTGCGTGGAATCGCCTCGCACCACCCGGTCGGCACGCTGCTCGGCGTCCGCGGCCAGCTCGGGACCGAGCGTGATCACCACCACCGGGATGTCGCGCGCACGCAACTCGGTGGTCAGCGCGGCGGCGACCCCTCCCCACCCGGAGACGAGCACATGCCCTCCCGCCGCACGCTCCGGCTCAGCCGCCGCTGTTTCACCGGTGGGACGGCGCCGCCGCAGTGCCTCGGCGAGCCGCTCGCCGAGAGCGGCCAGCGCGGGGGTGAGGATCATCAACATCACCGTCACGGCCACCAGTACCTGCTCGCCGTCGGGTCCCATCCCCAACGGCTCCACCCCGGCCGCACGCCCCGCCCGCTGCAGCACGAACGAGAACTCGCCGACCTGGGCGAGCAGGAAGCCACCCGCCACCGCCGTGGGCAGCCCGACCCGCAGCGCCAACAGCGCGACTCCGCCGGTGATC
Organism: Actinopolyspora mzabensis; assembly: GCF_900101095.1. Taxonomy (GTDB): domain Bacteria; phylum Actinomycetota; class Actinomycetes; order Mycobacteriales; family Pseudonocardiaceae; genus Actinopolyspora; species Actinopolyspora mzabensis. The sequence continues at coordinate 25,094 of NZ_FNFM01000009.1, read as the reverse complement.
AACTTGAGCAGCACGACCGCGCAGGCCAGCAGCAGGATCAACCACCACATCCGCAGTACGGCACGCAGATCCACCAGCATCCCGATGGAGACGAAGAACGTGGCGCTGAACAGGATCTGCAGCGGCAGCACCTCGCCGAGCGCGTGTGAACTGTGCTTGGACTCGCTGACCACGAGCCCGGCCAGGAAGGCGCCGAGTGCCACGCTCACCCCGGCCAGCGAGGTCAGCCAGGCCGTTCCGAGGCCGATGGCCACCACGGCCAGCAGGAAGACCTCGGGCGAGCAGGTCCGTGCCACGCGTTCCAGCAGTGGCGGCATCACCTTGCGCGCCACCACCAGCACCACCACCAGCACCGCGAGCGCGGTGCCCAGCGCGCGCAGCAGCTCCAGCAACCCGCCACCGGAGTCCCGGCCGAGCAGCGGTACGAGCAGCACCATGACCACCACGGCCAAGTCCTGGAAGATCAGCGTCGCGATCGAGGTTCCACCCACAGTCGTCGTGGTGCGTCCCGAGGCGGACAGCACCTTGAGCACGATCGCGGTGGAGGACAGCGCCACGAGCAGCCCCGTGAGCAGCGCGGGGCGCCATTCGACACCGAAGAGCAGCGACACCGCCGCGGTGAGCCCGACGGTGAGCACGACCTGCAGCCCGCCGCCGAGCAGCACGTAACGCCTTATCGAGGCCATGCGGTCCAGCGAGAACTCGATGCCGATGGTGAACAGCAGCAGCATCACACCGATGTCGGCCGCCGCGCGGACCACCTCGGAATCCGAGACCAGCCCCAGTTGATGCGGCCCGATCAACACCCCGGCCAGCAGGAACCCCACGATGGGCACGATCCGCAGCCGGACGCTGAGGTAACCGATCAGTCCCGCGGCGCACAGCAGCGCCACGATCGGCCCCAGATAGCCGGTCGTCTCCCCGGCAGCGAGCACCATTCGCGCCACCTCGATTCCTTCCGGCCGGAAAGCCCTGCATACGCCAGGCACCGGCAACTCGCACGCGGAAGGAGATCCCGCTCGCCCGCTCCCGCCCACCGACATCGTTCGCGCACGTCCCGTTCCCGGCGATCATCGCCGACTTCTCGGATGCGTAGTCGGAGCGCCCACGGGGTAACCCTCCACCACGATCCGCAAGGCACCACCGGAAGGAACGGGAATGGCCAACACCGCTCACTTCATCACGGCGACCGAGGACGACAACCCCGTCCTGACGGTGCGCGACGACCGGGGAGCCGAGGTGACGGAGCTGGAGCTGCCACCGACGGTCTCGGAACCGACAGAGGCCGACGACGAGCTGCTCGCCGCGGGCTGGTCACGCAGCGCCGACTGGACCACCGCCGACGACGGTTATGTGGCACCGGTCGTGCCCGCCTGAGCACGTACCTCGAGCTGTTCGCACGAGCGAACGAGAAGGAGATCCAGTGACGGCACAACTACCGATACCGGACTACGACGAGATGCCGCTCTCGACCCTGGGACATCGCATCCGCTCGCTGACCGAGGACGAGTTGAACACCCTGCTGGAACACGAGCGGGCACACGCGGCCCGTGTTCCGGTGATCGAACAGCTGACCGGCAGGCTGAACGAGCTACGAGAGGGCGTGGAGCCCACTCCGGGCCCCGAGGAGGAGCCCTCCGACGTGCCGAGCCACAGCCGTTCGGGTTCGGAGGTGACTCCGGAACCGCCCCGCGGCAAGGGACGACCGACCGCACACGGCACCCGGTCGACGACCGGCAAGGGCATCGAACACGACTGAGGGATGCGAACAGCCGGGCCCCTGGCCGCGTAACCGGCTCGGGAGACGGCCCCGCGCTGGACGGTGTCGATTTCCCGCGAAATCGCGGCCTCCACGCAGAGTCGAGCTCCCACCACCCTCGCAGTAGGACCGAGTGCGGGTTCTCCGGTGCGGCTCTCGGGAGACGGCCCCGACGTCGTGTATCGCTACCCGATGTCGGGGCACCCGCAGCGAGAGCCGTGCCAGAGGTTCCGCCACCCGACCAGCTAAGAAAAGCGAGCCGACGAACTCTCATCATCGCCGGGAAGGAACGCGCAGTGGTTTCACTGGGGTTGGTCAGCGATCCGGATTTCCCCAGCTACGTCGCCGACTCGCTGGCCGAGAGCCTGCCACGGTATCTGACGGAACGCCTCGAGGAGGCCGAATGGTCGATCGAGGTGGTCCGCGATCCGGTCGCGGCGGGCCGCAGCAACGGTAAGGAGATCCTCGACGCGACCGAACGGCAACGGCGGCTGCACGGCTGGGACTACGCGGTCGGAGTGACCGACCTGCCCCTGCGGCGGGAGAGCCGACCGGTGCTTGCCGACATCGGGGAGGAACACGAGCAGGTCGGGGTGATCTCACTTCCCGCCCTCGGCGGGTTCCAACCGCACCGCAGGGCGAGACAACTGCTGATAAGCGTGCTGGGCGAGCTCACCGGGGCCAGCGGCCGGAGGGACAGCGGGCTGTACAGCCAACTGACCGAGTTACTGGCTCCCATCAGACGGGAACGTGCCGACAGCGATTCGATCGCGGTGCGGTACCGCGCGACGAAGCGGCGCGGCAGGCTGCGGTTGCTGACCGGGATGGTGCGCAGCAACACGCCGTGGCGGTTGGTGCTTGGCATGTCCGGGGCACTCGCCGCGGCGCTGGCCACTTCCGTGTTCGGGCTGACCTCGAGCACGGTCTGGCAGATCGCGGACATGCTGGGGTTGTGGCGCCGCAGCGTGATCGTGGTGCTGGCGGTGGCGCTGATGACGACGTGGCTGATCCTCACGCACAAGCTCTGGGAGCACCCGCGCTACACCGCCGACCGGGAGCAGCGGATGCTGTACAACTCCTCCACCGTGCTGACGATCGTTGCCGGGGTGGGCTGTCTGTACGTGGTGCTGTTCGCGGCCAACCTGACGGGGAGCCTGTTCCTGATCGATTCCGAACTGCTGAGCAGCAGCGTGGGCGGAAGCGTCGGAGTCGGCAACTACGTGGGGTTGGCATTGGCTGCCACCTCGATGGGGGTTGCGGCGGGCGCGCTCGGCTCGGGGCTGGAGGACGATGCCACGGTGCGCCGTGCCGCTTACGGCTACCGGGAGGCACAGCGCCGGGCGAGCCAACAACAGGCACGAGAGGAACAGGAGGAGCAGGAAGCACAGACCACCCAGGCAGCACAGGCCAGCCAGGAGGAACGGGCGGCGCAGGAGGAACAGCAGGAGCAGGCCGAGCCCGAGGAGCGCTCCGAAGGGGATTCGGACACCGAGCGATGAACCGGAGCGGGCTGGGGCGGATCGGAGAGATCGGGAACGGCTACTTGCGGAGTCGGAGGAAGATCCGGACCGTGATCAACCGCGGATGAGGTCCACCTGGATGAGTTCCTCGTCCAGGACGAGACCGTCGATTGCTTTCCAGGCACGGTCGGCGGTGAGCGCCACACGGCCGAAGCGGGCGGCAAGGGCCAGGCAGGAACGCTCTCCCAAGCTCAGGCCGGCCGCTCGGGTGTGCGGATACAGCCGCGCGGCCCTGCGCGCGTCGTCGGCGCCGAACGGTTCGATCCGCAGTCCCGTGGCCAAGAGCATCTCGCCGATCTGTTCGGCGTTTCCGCTCTGGAACGCGAGCTTTTGCGAGACCTCCGACCAGTTCACCGCCGAGATCACGGCGCCTGCGGCCAACTGTTCCGTCACGTGTTCGTGGCCGTCTTCACGGTAGGTCAGCGCCAACAACGCCGACGCGTCGAGGACGACCATCAGTGCTCGCCCTCGATCTCGTGAAACTCGATCGCCGCCTCGGACCGACGGGTGGCGAGCAGATCGTCGACCACTGAGCCCGATTCCGTTCGTGCGCCGAGCGCCATGTCCTGAATGCGTCGCACCATGTCAGCGCGCGGCTCTATGATGACTCTACTTCCTTCGCTGTATTCGACCAGATCAGTTTCCGGCCCCCAGCCGAGTTCGTGCCGCAGCTGGGAGACGATTGACACTCTTCCCTGCGGAGTGAGCTTTACACTCGCACTTGTCATGGCTCCATCTTAATTGTCATGTCAAATAATCACCTGTACCGAGAACGATCATGAGACACCGTGCACGACACGTCTCCGAGGCCCACATCGCTTCGGCCCTGCTCATCAACCCTGCTCACGGACGGTGGCTGGCGGGGGCGGTGCGGCGCCACTCGTACAGCCGCTCGTGGCTGCGAACCAGCCGCAGGAAGGTCGTCAGCCCGATCCCGCCGACAGCGTTACCGAGGACGGTCCACCCGAAGAACGCGAGCCAGGAAAGGTAGCCGTAATCCGCGCCGGCGTGAATACCGCCGAAGATGAAAAGCGTGTCCAGCACGGAGTGGTACATGCTCAGGCCCGCCACCAGGAACGCTGTGGCCAGCGAGGCCAGCACTCGGGCGACGTCGTCGCCGGTGCCGATGCGCATTCTGGTCAACAGCGTCATCGTGCTGCCCGCCAGCACGGCCAGCAGGAAGGTGCGCAGCTCGAAACCGGATTCGGCGAACTTCTCGCCGGTCTCGATCGCCATCGACTGCAGCCCGGGGAAGGCGCGCACCACCATCCACATGCTCACCCAGCCACCCAGCAGGTTGCCCCCCAGCGTCGCCAACCAGAATCGGGCCAGCCGCCACCAGCCCGCCTCGCGGGCCAGTACCACGGCGATGGGCACCAGAAACCCCTCGGTGAAGAGCTCGCTGTTGCCCAGCAGCAGCGCGATGAACCCGACTCCGAAGGCGAGCCCGGCCAACAGTTGGCTGCCGGTGGCCTGTTCGACGTAGAGGAAGGCGAGCACCCCGAGCGAGATCTCGACTCCGGCGATGGTGCCGCTCGCCAGCAACTCGGGCATGGTCCGGAACAGTCTCGGCCTGCCCCGGGCGACGATGGTGTCGAAGGCGCGTTCGACCTCGTCCTCCCGCAGCGGGGCGTGTCGGCCCTTGCTGTCCGTACGGGGCCGGTCCTCTTCCGGTTCTTGTTCAGTCATTGCTCTCCGAGGAGTTTCGCTGGTGCGCGTCCTCCAGACCGGTACCCGAACAGCTCGGCGGGAAACCCGAACCACCCGCCGAGAATCACGGCGTTCGAACCGACAGCCGCTCGGGGTACGCGTGCTCGCCGGACTCGAACCCTCGACAGGTCACCGCGACAGCAACAGGTCACCGCAACAGCTTGGCCAGTTCCGTCCGGGAACGCACTCCGAGCTTGACGAAGACGTTGCGCAGGTGGTGTTCGACGGTGCGGTCGCTGACGTAGAGCAGCTCGGCTATCTCCCGGTTCGTCGCGCCCTCCGCCACGAGCCGGGAGATCTCGGTCTGCCGCGCGGTGAGTTCGTTCACCGCCCCCGGTGAACGGGTGGGTACCGAGCGCCCGGTGGCGCGCAGCTCGGCACGTGCCCGCCGGGACCAGGGTTCGGCACCGTACTCGTCGAAGATGGTGCCCGCCTCGTCGAGCAGTTCACGGGCCGCGGCGGGTTTGCGCGCACGCCGCAGCCTGCCGGCGTAGAGCAGTTCCGTCCGCGCCAGTTCGAGCGCCCCGCCGCTCTCGCGGTGCGACTCGATGGCAGCGCGGAACCGCTCGTCGGCGTCGGCGGCCCGCTCTGCCAGCAGCGCGTGGCAGCGGTGGGAAAGCGCCATTCGGGGGGTGCTGCGGGTGGAGCTCACCCAGTGGTCGAAGGCACCGAGCAGCCGCACGGCGTCGTCGCGCTCGCCGCAGGAGACGGCTGCCTCCACGAAGTGCGGGGCAGCCAGCACCCGCACCGCCGGGTTGAAGCCACCGATACCGGAGTCCATCAGCCGCAGCCGGTGAACGGCCCGCACCGGGCGGCCGTGCGCGAGCTCCGCGCACGCCGCGGCCCAGGAGCAGAAGGCATCCGGCCTGCCCAGCCCTCGGCTGAGCAGCCCGTGCTCGGTGGCCTGCGCGAGTCGGATCTCCACGGTCTCCGGCTCACCGCGCAGCGCCGCCACCAGCGCCAGCAGCGCGAGGTGGTCGATCATCCGGTTGCGCTGGCCCAGCGCACGGGAGAGCCGAACTCCTTCCAGCGCGCTGCTCTCGGCCTCGACGTAACGCTCCAGCAGCAGCGCCGACAGCGAAACGTAGACCGAGGCCCAGGGCAGTTGCACCGTTTCACCCTTCTCCTCGGCGGTGCGCTGCGCCCGGGTGGCCAGCCGGTAGCAGACGGCGGGATCGCCCAGGGTGAACGCCGCGTGCCCCGCGAGGACGAGCGGTGCGGGTTCGGTGGCCCGGTCGGCGAGTCGGATCACCTCCCGCAGGGCGGGGGCGGCGACCTCGTGCTGCCCCCGGAAGGTCGCCGACATCGCGGTGAAGTTGCGCAGTATCAGCGCGGTGTCGTGGGAGTCGTCGGGTCTTCGCAGCCACTCGGCTCGGGAGGCGAGTTCGCAGTACTCGCGGTAGTCGCCCGTGACGCAGCAGGCGTCGCCCGCCAGCATCAACGCGGTGATCGCGAGTTCGCGATCGGTGTCGAGCAGCGCGCTCGACGCCTCGGTGAGTTCGCGTACCGCCGTGGCCGGTTTGCCGTCGCACAGTTCCACACCGCCATGCAGCAGGGCGCGCGTGCCACGCGGCCCGGCGGAGCGCACGAGCGGGCGGGCTCGGCGGGTCATCGCCAGAGCACGTCGCGGATCGCCCCCGGTCCAGGCGTCGTGCCCCGCCGCGAGGATCCGGAGCCCCTTGGACTCGTCGTGGCGGCTCAACGCGGCCGCCCGCTCGTACAGCCGCGAAGCCCTCTCGTACTCCCCGTCCCTCTCGGCTTCGCGGGCGGTGCGTTCCAGCTCGGTCGCGAGCCGTTCCGGGGAGTCCGCGTTCAACTCGGCGCGGTGTCGGAGCGCGCGGGGGTGGTGACCGCCATCTTCGAGTCCCCGGGCTTCTTGGAATCCCCGGGCGAGCGACAACCGGGCACGCCGCAGTTCACCGGGGCAGGCGTCGATCTCCAGGCAGCGCCGCCCGAGTTCTCCGGCCGGTCGGGGCCCACTCTCCCCCAGCTCGACCAGGCCCGATCGTGCGGCGGTCGACCAGGCGTGCGGGTCCGCCGCGGCGAGTGGTGCGGCGGCCAGCACGTCCTCGTGGTCGAGCCTGTCGTCCACCACGGTCAGCATGACCAGTTCACGCGCGAGATCGGGCAGGCTCCACAGTCGACGCCGGAGCTCGCCGCGGAACCTTCCGTCGTGCGGTGGTACGAGAGGTGGTGGGGCGAGTCCGCTCGACTGTCGCGCGGTGAGGGCGCGCGCCGACTCCACCAGCGCGAGCGGATTCCCCTCGGAGCTCGCGACGAGCTCCTCGGCCACTTCGGGGGACGGCGGGAACCGGGCGTGCCCGTGCAGCAGTCGCATGCCGTCGGAGAAGTCCAGGGGTGCCAGCCGCGAACTGGGTATCCCCTCCAACGGTTGGCCGGGGTCCTCGTGAAGGGGCTCGGATGTCAGCACCAGCAACACCGGGAGCCGTTCGATCCTGCGTGCCAGCAGTGCGAGCACCCGCAGCGAGGGCGGATCGAGCAGGTGGGCATCGTCCACCCGCAACAGCAGCGGACCGTGCTCGAGCAACCGCCCCAGCTCCCGCCACAGCCGTTGCCACACCACGGGTTCGGCCTCGTCGGTCGGGAATTCGGGAAGAGGTGGGCTGCCTCGGGGCGGGGAAATCCGGTTCAGCCCGGCGAACGGGATGTCCCGCTCCGCACGGAGACCGATCAGGTCCAATGTGGGCAGTCCCGCCTCGGCGGACAACTGTTCGAGCAGCACCGATTTGCCGCTGCCGTGGGCACCTTCGACCACCATCGCGGCTCCGCCGCGCACTTGTCGATCGGCCGTGCGACGCAGCGCGGCCAGCACCGAGCTACTGCCGTGCAACCGGATCGGCGACCCGGTATCCGCGGTGATCCCGATCGACATGGCCACAGTGTGAACCGCGAGTAACACCACGAAAAGACGCAACAGGACGAAAATCGACAACGCGGTTCGCGCCCGACACACCGGTTCTCGGCGGGAGCGCCGGAACACTGGTGATTTCACCGATGTGTCCGCCCCGCCGTCCGTCACAGACTCGTCGCGTCCTGTCCGAGATCACAGAGGAGGACTCATGCGCAGGATACTCGGCGTACTGCTGGCGACTGCCGCGATGGCGGCGTTCGGTTCCTTCGGGGTGGCCAACGCGGCCGGTCCGAACCCGGTGGTGTTCGTGCACGGCTACACCGGCAGCGCCTCCAACTGGACGACCGCCGAGGCGCAGTTCAGGCTGAGCGGCTACTCCAGCTCCGAGCTGCACGCCTTCGAGTACGACTGGACCCAGTCGAACAAGCAGAGCGCGGCCGAACTCGCCTCGTACGTGGACAACGTGCTCGCCGAGACCGGTGCGAACAAGGTCGACATCGTCAACCACTCGATGGGCGGCCTCGTCACCCGCTGGTACATGAAGGAGCTCGGCGGCCACACCGACGTGGCGAACTGGGCCTCACTGGCCGGAGCGAACCAGGGCACCACATCCGCGAGCGCGTGCCTGATCTACGCCTCCTGCCGGGAGATGTCGCCCGGTTCGGACTTCGAGGAGCGGCTCAACTCCGGTGACTGGACTCCCGGCGACTCCGACTACGCCACCTGGTACTCCCCCACCGACGGAGTCATCATCCCCTACACCAACACCCGGGTGTTGGGAGCGGACAACAACCACGTAGTCGGCCAGACCCACCTCGGTTTCCTGACCGACATCAGCGTGCTCGGTGAGGTCATCGACTTCTTCGAGGAGTGAGGGAACCGGTAGCGGGCCGCCCTCCGGGACCGCCCCGCCCCGGCGCCGAGAGCTCCCGCCGTCGACCGAGGTGCCCACCCCCGCACCGAGGGTGAGACGGGACTCCCGGACCTGCCGCAGAATGCACCGGTGCCGCGCACGGCCCGCGCCGTGCGCGGCACCTTTCCGCGTGACCGGCACCTTTGCGCGTGACCGGGACCTTAGCCGCGGTCGGACACCCACGGCTGGACACACCACGTGGCAGGGCGGGTACTTTCGAATCATGGACGATTCCGGTGTTTGCTGGGCCGACGGCCCGTTGCTCGCCTTCGACCTGGAGACCACGGGCGTCGACACGGACACGGACCGCATCGTGACCGCGACGCTGATCTCGATCGTGCCGGGGCGCGATCCCGTCTCCAGCAACTGGCTCGCGGACCCCGGTATCGAGATCCCGGAGGAGTCCAGCGAGGTGCACGGCATCACCACCGAGCACGCGCGCACCCACGGCAGGGCCGCGGCAGCGGTGGTGGACGAGTTGGCGACGACGCTCTCGGAATCGTGGCGACCGAGCACCCCGTTGATCGCGTTCAACGCGAGCTTCGACCTCTCCGTGCTGCACGCGGAACTGCGCAGGCACCACGGACGTGACCTGCCGATCGCCGGCCCGGTCGTCGATCCGTTCTGCATCGACCGGCAGCTCGACCGGTACCGCAAGGGCAAGCGGACGCTCGGGGCGCTGTGCGAGCACCACGGGGTGCGTGCCGACGGGGCGCACACCTCGGACGGGGACGCGCTCGCCGCCGCGCGACTGGCCTGGCGACTGGCCAAGAGCTACCCCGAGCAGGTCGGCGAGGTTCCTCTGGAGCAGCTGCACGACAACCAGGTCGGCTGGTACCGGGCGCAGACCAGGAACTTCGCGGATTACCTGGACAAACAGGCGGGCAGGGCCTCGGAACCGGCCGAACAGCGGCGACTGCGGCAGCGTGCCGAGCGGGTGCGCGAGGAGGCGGACTCCTGGCCGGTACGTGGAAGTACGGAACCGAGCACCGTTTCGGGGGTGTGAGCCGTGCCGGAACGCCACTGGCTCGACGTGCCCTACGCGGAGAAGAACGAGGCAAAAGCGCTGGGAGCTCGTTGGGACCCGCGGGAGAAGCGCTGGTACGCACCCCGCGAGGGAATGTCGGCGTTGACTCGCTGGGAGGCGCTGCCGGAAGTACCGGAGCTGCTTCCCGGCGAGGACAGGGGGTTCGGCACCGGCCTGTTCGTGGACCTCGTTCCCTCGTCCTGCTGGTTCACCAACGTGCGCTCGTGCGTCACCGCCGGGGACTGGGAACGACTGCGACGGATGATCGTGCGTCGTGCCGGGGCCGCGTGCGAGATCTGCGGGGCGCGGGAGGATCGTTCGATTCCCCGCAGGTTGGAGGCGCACGAGCGGTGGTCCTACGACGAGACCGAAGCGGTGCAGGCGCTGCGGCGGTTGATCTGCCTGTGCGACGCCTGCCACACCGCCACGCACTTCGGGCTGGCCCGCGTGCGCGGTCTGGCGGAGACCGCGCTGGACCACCTGTGTGCCGTCAACGGGTGGAGCCGAGACGACGCCGAGGAACACATCGAGGGGATGTTCGAACTGTGGCACCGGCGTTCCACCCGCGAGTGGCGGTTGGACCTGAGCATGCTCACCGATGCGGGGATCACCGTGGTGCCGCCGCCGGACGCCGGGCAGCGGCCTGGGATCGCCAGGCAGCGGTTGGACGAATCGGACCGGCCGGGCTGACGGGGAGTTGTGGTTCGGTGCCACCGACCCTAGACTCGGCGCGATGGCCCAGGTTTCGGAGCTGGTCCGGTATCCGGTCAAGGGATGCGCCGGTAACTCGGTGAGTGACATCGATCTGACCCCGGCCGGACTCCGACACGACCGCGCTTTCATGGTCACCGACGGGGACGGGGTGTTCCGGACGCAGCGCGGGAGTCCGTCGCTGGCGAGGGTCCGTCCCGAGATCGACCACGGCGGTGAGCGGCTCACGCTTCGCTGCGACGGGGTCGAGGAGCTGCTCCTCGAGGTGGACACCGATCCGCCGCGGCGCGACGTGACGCTGCACGGCGCGAGCTACCGGGGGATCGACCAGGGCGAGGAAGCGGCGGAGTGGTTCTCCGAGGTGCTCGGTGCCCACTGTCGACTGGTGTGCGTACCGCCGGAGCACGACCGCACCACGGACGGCCTGACGCCGGGGAGTTCCGCCTACGCAGACAGCTGCCCGCTGCTGCTCCTGTCGGAATCCACTCTGGAGGAGTTGAACGGCAGGCTGGCAGCGAGGGGCGAGTCCGGGCTGCCGATGGACCGGTTCCGACCGAACATCGTGATCTCCGGTTGGCGACGGCCCCACACGGAGGACCTGGCACGACGGGTCACCATCGGCGGGACCGAACTGGGCTACGCCAAACCCGCGAAACGCTGCGGGGTCACCAGGGTCGATCAGCGGTCCGGCGTCAAGGCGGGTCCCGAACCGATAAGGACACTGGCCCAGTACCGGACCTCGGCCACCCGAACCGGGGTGTTCCTGGGAAGCAAGTTCGCGGTGCTGCGAACGGGGAAGCTCTCGCTGGGTGACGAGGTCGTCGTCGACGCGTGGAGCGAGTCGGAGCTGTAGTCGGGCCGGGCCGGGGCTGTTCGGGCATCTCGGCACCGGTCGTCGAAAGCGCCCGCCGGAGCCGTCCTTCGGCCAACTCCGGCGCGCCTTCGGCCAGCTCAGGCACGATCGTGACACCAACGTCCGGTCAGGAGGCGTCGGCCCGCCCGGGCTCGTCGTGCGGTGGGTCATCCGGCGCGGTGTCCGTGTGCAGCGCCAGCCGATCGAGGGAAATGTCCAGCACTCCGGCCAGTGCGGCGATGGTGAAGAAGGCGGGCGTCGGGATGCGCCCGGTCTCGATCTTGCGCAGCGTCTCGACCGAGATCCCGGCCTTCTCGGCCGTGCGGCTCATGCTCTCCGGCCCGCGAGCGGCGCGGATCATCGCACCGAGCCTGCGTCCCCGGTCCATCTCGTCGGAGCTGAGGGGCACTCGTACCATGCAACCAATAATAATACCGGTATTGTTATTGGAAATCATGCGGCGCGAGGAGACAACGTGATCGAGCTGAAGACCCCCGGACAGATCGCGAGCATGCGGGCGGCCGGGAGAGTGGTGGGACAGGCCCTGCGGGAGGTCCGCCGAAACGCTCGGGTGGGCACCACTCCGCTGGAGTTGGACCGCACCGCCGAGGCGGTCATCGACGAAGCCGGGGCGGTACCGGCGTTCCGGGGATACCAGCCCTCCGGGGCACCGACGCCGTTTCCCGGGGTGATCTGCGCGAGCGTCAACGACGCGGTCGTGCACGGCATCCCCGACGACACGGAACTGGCAGACGGCGACCTGGTCAGCATCGACTGCGGCGCCTTCGTGGACGGATGGTGCGGCGATGCCGCGATCAGCTTCACGGTCGGATCGGCGAGCCCCGCCGACCAGCGGCTGATCGACTCGACCGAGGCCGCACTGCGACGCGGCATCGAGGCAGCGGTCGCGGACGCGAAGCTCGGCGACGTCGCACACGCCATCGGAGCACCGGCACGGGAGGAGGGATACGGACTGCTCGCCGACCACGGAGGCCACGGCATAGGGCGCGCCATGCACGAAGCGCCGCACGTGCCGAACGAGGGGCGCCCCGGCCGGGGGTTCCGGCTGCGCGCCGGGCTGGTCCTGGCGATCGAGCCGATGCTGCTGCCGAGCGGCCGGGACCACTACCGCACCGATCCGGACGGCTGGACGCTCCGAACCGCCGACGGGGGCCGGGCCGCCCACTGCGAGCACACGGTGGCCGTCACCGAGGACGGACCGGTGGTGCTGACCGAGCCGTGAACCTCATGACATCACGAATATGTACTGACAGATATTGACATCTGTCATCGCTTGGATGATAGTCGAAGGCATGAAACGACACGTACTCGGCAACGCCGGTCCCGAGGTCTCGACTCTCGGCCTCGGCCTGATGGGGATGTCGGACTTCTACGGCCCCGCCGACACGCGGGAGAGCCACGCCACCATCGACGCCGCCGTCGAAGCGGGGATCAACCTGCTGGACACCGGCGACTTCTACGGCAGCGGGCACAACGAGCTGCTGCTGCGGGAGGCGCTGCGGCGGCACGACCGCGACTCGCTGGAGATCAGCGTCAAGTTCGGCGCGATGCGCGATCCGGACGGCGGGATCGTCGGCTTCGACGGCAGCCCCGCCGGGGTGAAGAACTCGCTGGCGCAGACCCTGCAACGGCTGGGCACCGACCACGTCGACGTCTACCGACCGGCGAGGCTCGACCCCAACGTGCCGATCGAGGACACCATCGGCGCGATCTCGGAGATGGTCGAGGCGGGCTACGTCCGCCACATCGGACTGTCCGAGGTGGGCTCCGAGACCATCCGCCGGGCCGCCGCGGTGCACCCGATCGTGGACCTGCAGATCGAGTACTCGCTGATCTCGCGGAGCATCGAGCGGTCGATCCTGCCGACCTGCCGGGAACTCGGCATCGGCGTCACCGCCTACGGCGTGCTCTCGCGGGGGCTGATCTCCGGGCACTGGAGCTCCGAGAGCAACCAGGGGGACCCGCGAACCCACTTTCCCCGGTTCCGGGGCGAGAACCTGGAGCGCAACCTGGAACTCGTCGAACAGCTGCGCTCGATCGCGCGGGAGAAGGGCGTCGAGGTCGCGCAGGTGGCGATCGCCTGGGTGCTGGCGCAGGGCTCGGACATCGTGCCGCTGATCGGCGCCCGTCGCCGCGACCGGCTCACCGAGGCGCTGGGCGCCCTGGACTTCGAGCTCTCCAACGACGAGCTGGCCGCGATCGAGCGCGCGGTACCGCCGGGGGCCGTGGCCGGACAGCGTTACGACGAGGGCGGCATGGCGCTGCTCGACAGCGAGCGGGACTCCGAGGACGGCTCCTCGTGACCGAAGCACTCACCCCCGAACGGATCCTGGAAGCGGCGGAGGACACCCTCCGCCGCTTCGGCCCCGGCAAGACGACCGTGGTGGACGTGGCCCGAAGCCTGGGGGTCAGCCACGGCAGCGTGTACCGGCACTTCCCCAACAAGGCCGCGCTGCGCGACGCCGTGGCGGAGCGCTGGCTGGAGCGGGTCAACGCACGACTGTGGCCGCTGACCACCGCCGACGGCTCGACCACCGAACGGCTCCGGAGCTGGCTGGAACAGCTGAGCACGACCAAACGTCGGATGGCGCGGGAGGACCCGGAGCTGTTCGCGACCTACCACGCGCTGGCCACCGAGTCGCGGGAGGTGGTCAGGACGCACCTGGAGACGCTGGTCGGGATGATCGCTTCGATCATCTCGGACGGTGTCTCCCACGGCGAGTTCGAGGTCGAGGAGCCGCATCGCGCCGCGAGGGGTGTACTTACGGCCACCGCGCGGTTCCACAATCCCGCACACGCCTCGGAGTGGGACGATCCGGAGCTCGACGCGCAATTCGAGGAGGTCTGGGCGCTGCTGCTGCTGGGCTTGGCTAGCGGACGCCGGTAGGTCACGCTCGGCTCCGGTCCGGGGTGTCGCTCCGCGGCACCCGCTTCGGGGTGGGGCCGGGACGACGCCCCGCGAACGGAGCACGACGTAACGTCATTTGATTGTGCACAACCGACTGCTATGCTGCGCACCGTGTCGGACCGAACGGACGAAGCGCGGGAACCGGGGGACGAGCCGATGCCACCCGCGGATTCCGAACAGCTGCTGCGATTGGAGCGCCAGCTGTGCTTCGTGCTGCACGCCACCTCGCGCGCGTTCGACACGCTGTACCGGCCGGTGCTGGCCGAGCTCGGACTGACCTATCCGCAGTACCTGGTGATGCTGGCCGTGTGGGAGCACGGTGAGCGCAGCGTCAAGGAGCTGGGCCAATCACTGCGGCTGGACTCCGGAACGCTGTCCCCGCTGCTCAAACGACTGGAGAAGGCGGGGTTCGTACGCCGGGAACGCAGTCCGGCCGACGAGCGTTCGGTGGTGGTGCAACCCACCGAGGAGGGCATCGCGCTGCGCGAGCGGGCCGGTGACATCCCCCGGCGGATCCTCCGCGCGACAGGGTTGGACGAACAGCAGCTCAGCGAGCTGCACGGCGCGCTGAGCAACGTAACCTCCGCCCTGGACAAGGCCGCCGAGGAGATCGACCGGCGGGAGTGAGCGGACTCCCACCGGCCCGAGGCTTTCCATCGGTCCACGACTTTCCACCGTTCCGATCCGCACCGGCACTCGACACCCCCGCGAGGGGTTTTCCGTCCCGGACTTCGTGGCGGCGTCGATTTCTCGCGAAATCGCCGCCCCCTCGGCGCAGTGCCACCCGAGCCACTACGGCGGCCGAGCCGCTCCTGCCCCAGGGTTATCACCGCCTGCGGCGCAGCTCCTTGCGCTCCAGATCCGGCGGGGTCCAACCGACATCGGCCGGGTTGAGCGTGGTTCCGGGCGGCACGATCTCGTCGATGCGGTCCAGCGTCGCCGCCTCGAGGCGAATGTCCGCCGCGCCGAGCTGGGACTCGAGCTGTTCCATGGTGCGCGGACCGATGATCGGCGCGGTCACCGTCGGGTGGCTGAGCACGAACGCCAGCGCCAGGTCCACCAGCGTGATCCCCGAATCGGCGGCCAGTCGCGCCAGCTCCTCGACGGCGTCGAGCTTGCGCACGTTGTCGGGCTTGCTCGGGTCGAACCGGTCGGGCATGAAGTTGGCCCGGTGGGTGTTCGGCGCGTCCTGTCCCCGCCGGTACTTGCCGGACAGCCAACCACCGGACAGCGGGCTCCACGGGAGCACACCCATGCCGTACTCCCGGGCGACCGGCAGCACGTCGGCCTCGATTCCCCTGGTCAGGATCGAGTAGGGCGGTTGCTCGGTGACGAACCGCTCCCGCATGCGCTGTTCGGCCACCCAGTGCGACTCCACGATTCGGTGGGCCGGGAAGGTCGAGCAGCCCGCGTAGCGGATCTTGCCGTCCCGGATCAGGTCGGTCAGTGCGCCCAGCGTCTCGTCGATGTGGGTGTCGGGGTCGGGCCGGTGGATCTGGTAGAGATCGATGTGGTCGGTATCCAGCCTGCGCAGGCTGTTCTCCACCTCGCGGACGATCCAGCGGCGCGAGTTGCCGCGCTGGTTGGGGTCCTCGCCCATCGGGGCGTGCGCCTTGGTGGCCAGCACGACGTGGTCCCTGCGGCCGTCGGCGAGGGCCTTGCCGACGATCTCCTCCGACTCGCCGTGCGAGTACACATCGGCGGTGTCGATGAAGTTGATGCCCGCGTCCAGCGCGCGGTGGATGATTCGGATCGAGTCGTCGTGATCCGGGTTGCCCCAGGCGCCGAAGTTCATGGCACCCAGGCACAGCGGGCTGACCTTGACTCCGGTCCTACCGAGTGAAACGTGGTCCACGGGTGGGGTCCTCTCCTGTAGTCGCTCGTTCCGGTCGGTTCAGCCGGTGCTCACCGGCGGTTCGTCCACGCCACGTTCGATCGTGCCGCCGCGTGGCGCCCCCCGCTCGGTGGCGAACGGCGGACGGGGCGAAACCGCACGGTCCCGGCGAGCCGCTCGCACTCCAGCCGATCACGACGTCCCTTCCTACGGAAGCCTCGTGTCCCGGGAACGGTTCGCCCCGGTATCCGCGAACACAATATCAATTGCGCGCAATACAAACTTGGCAATTTGAGTTGTGTACAATGAAAATTGGGCTCGCCCGTGGGATGAAGCGGACGAGATCCCGACCGAACCACGACCCCGGGAGAACAAGCAGTTGTCACTGCCCGAGACAGCACGAGAAGTACGGCTCGCCGAACGCCCCAGCGGGTGGCCCACCGACAGGACCTTCGAGACCGCCACCGTGCCGGTGGGCGAACCGGCGGCCGGGCAACTGCTGGTGCGCAACCTGGTGATGAGCGTCGACCCGGCCATGCGCGGCCAGATGGACGACCGCCCCTCCTACGTGGCCCCCTTCCAGATCGGTGAGCCCTTGACCGGCGCGGCGGTCGGCGAGGTGGTCGCCTCCGAGGCCGAGGGCTTTCAGCCCGGCGACCTCGTGATGCACGTGCTCGGCTGGCGCGAGTACGCCGTGCTCGACGCGGCGGCAGCGAGGCGATTGGACCAGGAACTGGCCGAACCCAACGCGTTCCTCGGCGTACTCGGCGCACCGGGGCTGACCGCCTACACCGGACTGTTCGAGATCACCGGGCTGCACGAGACCGACGTCGTGTTCGTCTCCGGCGCCGCGGGCGCGGTCGGCTCCATCGCCGGACAGCTCGCCAAGCTGCACGGCGCACGCCGGGTCATCGGCAGCGCCGGTTCGGACGAGAAGGTCCGCCACCTCACCGAGGACCTCGGATTCGACGCGGCCTTCAACTACAAGCGGGGACCGGTGCACCAACAGCTGGCCGAAGCCGCACCGGACGGCATCGACGTCTACTTCGACAACGTGGGCGGCGAGCATCTGGAAGCCGCGATCCACACCATGAACGACTTCGGCCGCATCGCCATGTGCGGCGCGATCTCGCAGTACAACGAGGTCGACGCGCAGCCGGGACCGCGCGGCATGTTCCAGATGGTCAGCAAACGGCTCACCGCGCGCGGCTTCATCGTCATCGACCACTTCGACAAGTACCCGGAGTTCATGGCCGAGGTCGGCGGCTGGCTGCGCCAGGGCCGGATCCACCACGAGGAGACCGTGCTGCACGGCCTGGACAAGGCACCCGAGGCGTTCCTCGGCATGATGCGCGGCGAGAACACCGGCAAGATGCTGGTCGACCTGCGCTGAGCACACCCCTCGGCGACGAATCCTGAAAACGAAAACCCACGTCATCCGGAGTTCACAGACTTGAAGGCAACACTGCTCCACGGCCCGAAGGACATCCGCGTCGGCGAGGTCCCCGACCCCGCGCTGCGGGAGAGCACCGACGCGATCGTGCGGGTGACCCACGCCTGCATCTGCGGCAGCGACCTGTGGCCCTACCGGGGCGTCGGGCTCGGTTCCGAGGACGGATCGGCCGCCGAACCACAGCGAATCGGCCACGAGTTCCTCGGCGTGGTCGAGGAGACCGGCTCCGACGTGAACTCGCTGCAGCGCGGCGAGGTGGTGGTCTCGCCGTTCACCTTCTCCGACGGCAACTGCGAGTTCTGCGACGACGGGCTGCACACCTCCTGCGTCAACGGCGGGATGTGGGGCTCCGACGGGGTGGACGGCGGCCAGGGCGAGGCCGTGCGCGTGCCGCGCGCGGAAGGAACCCTGGTCCGGCTGCCCGGCGGGGCCGACGAGGCGTTGAGCGCCTCGCTGCTCACCCTCTCCGACGTGTTCAGCACCGGACATCACGCCGCCGTGTCCGCCTCGGTGCGGCAGGGCTCCACCGTGGTCGTGGTCGGCGACGGCGCGGTCGGCCTGTCCGGCGTGCTCGCCTCCGCCCGCCTCGGCGCCGGCCGGATCGTCATCATGGGCAGGCACACCCCCCGAACCGACCTGGCCAAGCGGTTCGGCGCCACCGACGTGGTGCCGGAACGCGGCGCCGAAGGCATCGAACGGGTGCGCGAGCTCACCGGCGGGCACGGCGCCCCACACGTACTGGAGTGCGTCGGCACGGACGACTCGCTGGCCACCGCCGTGGGCGTGGTGCGCGACGGCGGATCGATCGGCCGGGTCGGCGCGCCGACCTACGCGAACATCCCGCAGTCGGCGGAGGCGTTCTTCCGCAACGTCACCATCAGCGGCGGAGTGGCACCGGCGCGCAACTACATCCCGGAGCTGCTGCCCGACGTGTTGGAGGGCAGAGTCCAACCCGGCCTGGTGTTCGACAAGACGGTCGGGCTCGACGACGTGGCCGAGGGCTACCGGGCCATGCACGAGCGCGAGGCGCTCAAGGTGCTGGTCCGCCCGTGACACCCGGGTGACCGGTCCCGTACGGGAACGACGGCTCCGCCGGAACACCACCACGGCTTCCGAGGGAGCGAAGACCGGCCCTCCCGAGCGTTCGGGGCGCTCGGGAGGGCCGCTGGGGTCAGCCGCGCGTGTTGTCCAACAGCGGCGAGACTGCCTCGATCAACCGCTGAGCCGCCTGCGTGTCGGTCTCCCCGGTGGGCTGGATCGTCTCGAACTCGCCGAGCTCCACCCCGACCGTCTCGTGCTCGGCGAGCATCCCGGCCACCGCACGCAGCCCTTCGAGCGTGAGCCCGCCCGGCACCCGGTAGTCGGTGCCCAGCAGCCCCGGTTCGAGCACGTCGCAGTCGAGGTGGAAGTACACCGGCCTGCCCGCGATCGCGGCGCGGAGGCGGTCCACCAGGTCCTCACCGGCGGACACGGCACTGATGGCGCCCTCGGACAGCAACCGCTGTTCCGGCTCGTCGATGTCGCGCACCCCGCCGAGCACGATGTTGCCCGGCGACAGCTCCCCGCCGAGCCCGGAGTCCCACATCCCACTGGCACCGGCCAGCACCATGCCACCCAGATAGCCGCTGTCCGAGGTGGTCGGGGTGTGCAGGTCGGGATGCGCGTCCAGCCAGACCACGCAGGCATCGGGCCGGTGCCGGGCGACCACCGGCAGCGTGGCCAGGGCGACCGCGCAGCGGTTCACGGCCGTGACCGGCCTGGCTCCCGCTGCCAACAGACTCTCGTAGCGGTCGGCGAGCCTGCGCAGCTCCGGTAGTGCCGCGGTGAGTTCGGTCTCCCAGCCCGCGTTCAGCGCCGGACGCGACTGGCCGATCCGCGTCAGCCCGGCCCGCATGTGGCGGGCGAGTTCGGTGCCCAGGACCCGCGCCCCGGCCATGGCACGATCGTTGTGGTCCCCCGCGCGCCCGTGGAACGCCGTGAGCACCCAGTGAGACGCCGTGGCTGCCCCGGGAAACGCCGGGAATTCCGAGCCTTCGCCTGCCGACATTCGCCCCCTCCTCGTCTGACGGCCGAGTTACGTCGAACAACAGCATCCTATTGGGGGACGAACCGGCAGTATCCGGGAGTTGGACTTCGTGACGGCGAGGCTTCCGGCAGGAACCCGCCGACAACGGCTCAGCGCCACGCGGCCGGGCGAATCACACACCGCCCGGCCGCCGTGAGCGGCGCCGGAATGGGTCCGTCACCGGGTGGGCAGCGCCAGCAACCGATCCGCGACGGTGACGAGGTCGTCACCGGTAACGTCGGGCGCGTCGAAGACGTCACCCGGTTCGCCCTCCAGCCGGGAGCACCAGCCCGAGGTGCAGCCCGCGCGCTTGGCGCCGTGGCAGTCCCAGGCGTGCACCGCGACCAGCGCCATGTCCCGGGGGGCTACTTCCAGCTGATAGGCGGTGGCCCGGTAGACGGTGGGCGAGGGCTTCCAGATGCCCGCCTGGTCGGCCGTGACCACCTGGTCGACGTACTGCTCCAGACCGACGTTGGCCAGGAACCTCGCGGTGTTCTCCGGACTGCCGACGGTCAGGCAGCCGACGCGTACGCCGGCTTCGGAGAGCTTGCGCAGCGCGGGTTCGGCGTCCGGGTGGGCGGGCAGGTTGGCGAAGCCGTCGAGCACGTGCTCGATGTCGGCCTCGCTCGCGGTGTGTTCGCTCTCGGTTCGCAGTGACTGGCGGGCTACCGCGGGGAACGAGGCGAGCTCGCCACTCAGCGCCAGCGCCAGCGCGTCGCGCTGGAAGCGCAGGAACCAGGGGTGCAGCATCTCGGCCGGCTGGCCGATGTCGGTGAAGCGGGTGTGCAGGGCGTGCACATCCAGCAGGGTCTCCAGCACGTCGAACGCGACTGCCGCGGGCCTGGTACTCATCGAACTACCTCCGTCTCGGATCGCTGCCGGGGGTTACCGGCAGCCGTACCCTACATACCGGTTTGTATAGTGACAACTGATGGTGGAGACGAAACAGAGTGGGCCAGGAACCAGCGAACCCGGTTCTGCCAGACAACGCATCCTGGACACGGCATCGCGGCTGTTCTACGAGTCCGGCATCCGGGCTGTGGGGGTCAACACACTCGCGGCGCGGGCCGGGGTGACCAAGGTGACGCTGTACGCGCACTTCGGCTCGAAGGACGGGCTGGTGGCCGAACACCTGGCCGAGCGGGACCGGCGCTGGCGGGAAACCCTGGCACGCGTGTCGGCGGCAAGCGAGACGGCCGAGCAGCGACTCTCGGCGGTGTTCGACGGTTACGAGGAGTGGACCGTGGCGGACGGGTTCCGGGGTTGCGGATTCGTCAACGCCGGGGTGGAGCTGACCGATCCCGAGCACCCCGGCCGCGAGATCATCGAGCGGAACAAGGACGGAATCCGCACGTGGCTGACGGAGATCGCCGAGGCGGCCGGGTGCCCCGATCCGTCCGACGTGGCCGAGGAGTGGTTCCTGCTGCTGGAGGGAGCCGTGGTGCGCGCGACGCTGCGGCAGGACGCCACCCCACTGCACCGGGCGCACCGGGCGGCACTCCGGTTGCTCCGGGAGGAGGCTGGCGGCTGAGGCGGTTCCCACTTCACTGAGCGGCCACCACTCATCTCCACGGCACGTGGAGAGCACGTCGGTCGGAACGTGCAGATTGAGCACGGCGACGGCCCACCTCCACGCACGTGGAGAGCACGGCCAAGTGGGCGTCGAGGCGGTTGACGGCGTCGGTCCACCTCCACGCGCGTGGAGAGCACCCCTCTGCGGCCTGCGACGTTACAACCGACGCCGCACGTTTTGAACCTCGCCCGGTGAAGTTCGCCCGCGCACCCACTCCCGGGTTTCATCGTTACCCGGCACCTGCACGAGCAGCGAGCCGGACGTCCCATCGGTACGCAGCAGCGTGAAGTCGAATCGCGGCCTGCCTCCGCTCCCATCTGTGACGAGCACCGGCCATGTCCCGGAATCGCGGACGTCGCGGCACTCCCAGTAGTGAGCCAGGTCGGGGCGGCTGTTCCGCAGCGTTCGCAGCACCTCGTGGCATCTCGGGTCGGTTGGGTGCAGGTCCGCCTGAGCTCGGAAGCGCAGGAAGAGTTCGTACAGCACTTCCCGCTCGTCGACGAGGACGTCGCGCCAATCCGGCTCGGTCGCCATCGCGAGCAGCAGGTTCGTTCCTTCCAGCACCTCGGGGTTCGACTGCCAGACCGTGTGGTGCACCTCGTTGACCGCGTGCACGTCGAACCGGTGATCGAGCAGCAGCGCCGGGCTCCGCGACCACTCGGCCAGCAACGCCGAAAGCCGGGCGGAATCGGTACTTTCCTGGAGTCCAGGCTGGAATCCACCTAATGCGAGCACGTGCCGGTGTTGCTGTTCACCCAGCCGCAACGTGCTCGCCAACGCATCGAGCACCTGCCGCGAGGTGGCGACCCTGCCTTGTTCCAGCCAGGTGTACCACGACAACCCGACCCCGGAGACGGCGGCGACTTCTTCGCGTCGCAGGCCACGGACCCGGCGACTGCCGTGCACGTTCAGTCCGAGATCGGCAGGGGTGAGCTGAGCGCGTGCGGCCCGCAGGAACGCACCGAGTTCGCCTCGGATCGTCGTCGTGGACATCACTCCTCCACGTTCCATGAGCCTGTCAGTGTCGGTAACAGTACGAATCGGCCGCTGGCTGACTCCGGTTCGCGGCAGGAGGCTCGGGGTGTCCGAACCGGAAGCCGACGGAAGGAATCCTCTTGCTCGATCAACTCTGGCGTGAACTCACGGATTCCCGCACCCTTCAGCAGCCGAGAACGTTCGTGAGAGTCTTCGTGGATATCGCCGATCTCGAAGCGACCACCTCGTGGTATGAGAGGGTGTTGGGACTTCGGCGGGACATGGTCATGCCCTATCCGGAGAAGAACCTGACGCTGACCGCCGTGGGAGGCTTCCTGCTCATCGGCGGTTCGGCGGAAGCGCTGCAACCGTTCCGGGCCACGGTCGGGACGCTGCTCGTGCCGGACATCGAGCCCTACCTGACCCGACTGCGCGCGGAAGGTGCGGAACTGGTGCAGCAGCCGTTCCGAGCACCGGTGGGAAATGGGGTGACGGTACGACATCCGGACGGTTCGATCATCGAGTACGTGCACCACCGTCCCGCCTGAGCCGAATCAGAGCCGCCCCTCACGACAACGGACGCACGAGCTGTCCGCAGGAATTCGGAGGTCGTCGTCACGATCGTCTCAGATTAGAAGTACGGAGAAACCGTACCGCGACGACCACAGGAGATCCCGCCCCCGAACCAGAGATCTCGATCAGAGAAACGGGAGGACCAGAACCTCGCACACCACGAAGCGGCGCCCACCAGGGATTTACCATCCCCGGTGCGACCAGACAGCGAAGTCGGTGAGGAGGAGAAGATGGCCCCGACCGAGGAACTCGACGCGGCACGGGAGCGGCTGGGGCAACTCGACCGTGTCCCGGAGTCGGCTTCGGCTAGCGTGACGGCGCTACTCGGTTGGATACGAAGGATCGAACTCACCGACGAGACCGAGCAGCAGTGGCGCGATCTCGTGGCCTCGACGGAGAAGCTGGACCCCACCGACGCCGGGGCCTTCCTGGCGCTCACTCAGCAGTTGAAAGAAGCTCCCACCACTCCCCCACCGCACCGTGGCTGGCTGCTGGCCGACCTGGCCGTTCTCGACTGCGCCCGTGCCATCAACACGGCCTTCCCGGAAACCACACCGGAAACCGAGTCCAGCTGAGGGAGCACTGAACCACGCGACAGCCGCAACCTCCGGAGCCATATGGCGATTTCGCGAGAAATCGCCGCCGAACGGGGTTTTCGGAATTCCTACATAAATCCGGCGGCCAGCAGCATGAGTTCGGGAACGAGCAGCCCCGCCGCAGCGGCGAAGAGCACCGCTCTGCGCACCGCGATTCGCTCCGGCAACGAAGTACGCCGGGTCACCCCGCACAGCAGGAACGACAACGGCGCTCCGAGGAGCATGATCGCCCACACGTAGAAACCGAATCCCCCGAGCAGGATCCAGCTCGCTTCGGTGGCCTCGTAGTCCCAGCCGGTCGCGACACCGGCCGCGAGGTAGAACCCGGCCATGCTCACCACCAGCAGGACCGGTGCGGCCACGACCACAATCGTCCCCGCCGTCTCGGTCGCCAGCCGGAACCGACCGGCTCCGGCCGCCCCGCGTCCCCCTACAGCGCTCCTCTCCTGGGACATGCCGCCAGACTCGGACCTCACCCGAACAGTGACATCGGCAGGACTACTCAGATCCCCTCGCGTTCTGACCACTCCGGAGCTCAGGCTCCGCCTCCACCCCCGTGGAGAGCACATGGCGATCCAGGGTCCGCCGCAGGTGCATTCCGGTCCACCTCCACCCACGTGGAGAGCACCCTCTGCGAACTGCGATGTTACAACCGCCGCTGCACGTTTTGCGGACCATTCAAAGTCATTCGCCACCATGCTAGTTCCCGATTCGCGGTACGGAGGAACCGTATCGCGGCGATCACAGAAGATCACAGCCCCGAGCGCGAGAGCCCGACAAAGCACGAGGACCGGCTAGATGCAACCCGACCATCTCCCTGAGTCGGCACCAACGAGCATGGCAGCGCTGCTTGGTTTGTTGCCGGGAAGACCATGGCTGCCAGATAGGCGCCAGCCAATGTGCCCTCACCCCAGTTCAAGCCACGTGGTGCACGCACCGATAGAAGCGAAGCGAGAAATTGACGAGGTCCAGGTCGGGGCGGTCCGGGTGTCCCGCCACTGTGTCGGGGCTGGTCGGGACACCCGGACCATGACTGCGGGCCGCGCCAAGGCGGTGATGCGAAGAAGTCGGAGTGGCAGAGCTCAGGAGATCAGGGGTTCTGGAGCCGCCGCAGCCCGGCCAACACTCTGCCCATGACAACCAGGTCCGGCTGCTCGGCCGCGCTGCCCAGGCCGCTCTCGACACTCCCGGGCTCCCCGACCCCGGCAGCGAGTCCGGTACCGGTCGCGGTACCAGCCGCCGCACCAGCCTCGGCAGCCGCGGGAACCACCGACGGCGCCACCGGCCCCGGTACCGCCGGGGCGAACAGCCGCGGCCGCTCATCCGGATCAACCAGCGGCCACCCGATCAACTCCACCGTGGGCCGCTCCTCCCGGAAATACGGCCGCAACCGCAACGCCGCCACCCCGTGGGCCGCCGGACCACTGCCCCCGGCATGACGCGGACGCCAGGCGCCCCGCCGCGACCAGCACCGCAACACCACCGCTGCCCCGGCCAGCACCAACGCCGTCCCCACCGGCCACACCGAACCCACCATCACCGGGCACCACCACCCTCATCACCCAGCACACCCGCATCGACCACACCGTCCACGGCCCCACCACCGAACGACACCGCCGCCGCGTGCTCCCGCAGCTGCCGCGCCACCCGCTCCAGCACCACCGCCGTCTCCGCGCACTGCCGCGCCGTGGCCCGACCACCGGCCAGGTCGTAGGCCACCCGCTCCAGCAC
>NZ_FNFM01000023.1 GCF_900101095.1 Actinopolyspora mzabensis | reverse complement strand
GTGGCGCGTGTACGGCACTGTTGGGTTCTCTAGGGGCACACCCCGCTGGGTGGAAACGGGTGTTTCTGCTGGTGTGGTGTGGTCTGGTGGCTGGTTGAGAACTGTATAGTGGTGGCGAGTATCTTTTTTTGCTTGCTTGTTTTGGTGTGTTTGCTGGGCGTTGTGTTGGGTGTGTGTCGTGGTTGTAGGCGTACGGTGGATGCCTGGGCACCAGATGCTGATGAAGGACGTGGGAGGCCGCGATAGGCCTGGGGGAGTTGTCAACCGAGCTGTGATCCCAGGGTGTCCGAATGGGGTAACCTGGCCGGGGTGATGCCCGGTCACCGGTGTCTGAAGAGATTAGGGCGCCGGGGGGCACGCGGGGAACTGAAACATCTCAGTACCCGCAGGAAGAGAAAACAAGATGTGATTCCCTGAGTAGTGGTGAGCGAACGGGGAGGATGGCTAAACCGTCTGCGTGTCAAGCCGGTGGGTGTTGCGTGGGCGGGGTTGTGGGAGCGCCTGGTCATCACCACCGTGGTGGCGCTGGTTGTGTGGTGTTAGCTGAAGGTGTTGGAAGGCACTGGCGGAGTGGGTGAGACCCCCGTAGGTGAAGGCACTGCACAGGCTGGTGGGGCGTGGTCCCGAGTAGCGCGGGACTCGTGTAATCTCGTGTGAATCGGCCAGGACCGCCTGGTAAGCCTGAATACGTCTGGTGACCGATAGTGGATGTGTACCGTGAGGGACTGGTGAAAAGTACCCCGGGAGGGGAGTGAAAGAGTTCCTGAAACCGTGCGCTGTTAAACCGTCAGAGCATGCCCTGGTGGTGTGTGATGGCGTGCCTTTTGAAGAATGAGCCTGCGAGTTAGTGGTGCGTGGCGAGGTTAACCCGTGTGGGGGAGCCGGAGCGAAAGCGAGTCTGAATAGGGCGAGTGTAGTCGCGTGCTCTAGACCCGAAACCGAGTGAGCTACCCGTGGCCAGGGTGAAGCGCGGGTAAGACCGTGTGGAGGCCCGAACCCACCAGGGTTGAAAACCTGGGGGATGAGCTGTGGGTAGGGGTGAAAGGCCAATCAAACTCGGAGATAGCTGGTTCTCCCCGAAATGCATTTAGGTGCAGCGTCGCGTGGTGCTTGGTGCAGGTAGAGCGACTGGATGGCTGATGGCCCCGGTGGGGGTACTGACGTCAACTAAACTCCGAATGGCATCAACGTTAGCAGCGTGGCAGTGAGTCCGTGGGGGAAAAGCTCCACGGTCGAGAGGGAAACAGCCCAGATCACCGGCTAAGGCCCCGAAGTGTGTGCTGAGTGGAAAAGGATGTGGGATTGCCGAGACAACCAGGAGGTTGGCTTAGAAGCAGCCATCCTTGAAAGAGTGCGTAACAGCTCACTGGTCAAGTGATCCTGCGCCGATAATGTAGCGGGGCTTGTAAGTACACCGCCGAAGCCGTGACACAGCAGCGTTGCTGTTGTGGGTAGGGGAGCGTCCCGCACGCCAGTGAAGCCGCGGTGGAAACCTGTGGTGGAGGGTGTGGGAGTGAGAATGCAGGCATGAGTAGTGCATGGGCAGTGAGAATCTGTCCCGCCGGAAGACCAAGGGTTCCAGGGCCAGGTTGTTCCGCCCTGGGTGAGTCGGATCCTAAGGCGAGGCCGTCAGGCGTAGTCGACAGGACAACGGGTTGATATTCCCGTACCCGCGTGGCACCGCCCCATACCAGCCCCCATGCTTT
>NZ_FNFM01000024.1 GCF_900101095.1 Actinopolyspora mzabensis | reverse complement strand
CTACCGCGTCAACCGGCGGTTGACGTATCAGCTGGGTGATGGGCGGTTGACGTTTACCAACACGGGTGCGCAGGTGCGGGTGATTCCGCAGGAGTTGCGGGAGTTGCCGTTGCTGCGCGGGTTCGACGACGAGTCGACCCTGGCCGTGTTGGCCGACCGGTTCACGCAACACCACTACGCCCCCGGTCAACTGATCACCGAACAGGGGGAGACCGCTGATCGGGTGGTGCTGTTGGCGCACGGTAAGGCCAACAAGATCGGCCCCGGTGAGTACGGTGACGACAGCGTCCTCGACGTACTCGCAGACGGGGAACACCTCGGGCAACGAATCCTCGCCGACGACGAGGTCCGCTGGCCACACACCGTCAAGGCCATCACCCCCTGCACTGTGCTCACCCTGTCCCGGCAGGAGGCGCGGGAGATCACCGAACGCTTCGAGAACCTGTCCCGACACCTACGACGAACCGAGTCCCAGCCGATCCCACCACACAACAAACACGGTGAGGCGGCGATTGATGTGGTGTCGGGTCATTGGGGTGAGCCGTTGTTGGCGGGGACGTATGTGGATTATGAGGTGGCGCCGCGGGAGTATGAGTTGAGTGTGGCGCAGACGGTGTTGCGGGTGCACAGTCGGGTGGCTGATTTGTACAACCAGCCGATGAATCAGACTGAGCAGCAGTTGCGGTTGACGATTGAGGCGTTGCGGGAGCGGCAGGAGGAGGAGCTGGTCAATAATCGTGAGTTCGGGTTGTTGCACAATGCGGATCTGTCGCAGCGGATTCACACTCGGACCGGCCCGCCAACCCCCGACGACCTCGACGAACTGTTGGCGCTGGTGTGGAAGGACTCCGAATTCTTCTTGGCGCATCCCCGCGCTATCGCCGCGTTCGGCAGGGAATGCAACCGACGGGGTGTCTATCCCCAAAGTATCGACATCAACGGCAACAAAGTTCCCTCCTGGCGCGGAGTTCCCATTTTTCCGTGCAACAAACTGCACGTCAGTGACACCCGCACGAGCTCGATAATGCTGATGCGCACCGGCGAGCAGAACCAGGGTGTGGTCGGGCTGCACCAGACCGGCATACCCGACGAATATCAACCCGGCCTGTCGGTACGGTTCATGGGGATCGACGACAAGGCCATCATCTCCTACCTCGTCAGTGCCTACTACTCCGCGGCCGTGCTGGTGCCCGACGCCCTCGGCGTCCTCGAACACGTCGAGATCGGACG